>NZ_CP036287.1:0-4800000 GCF_007748095.1 Engelhardtia mirabilis | reverse complement strand
TTGTCGGGCGAGTAGGTGGCGACCGCGCAGTGGGGCTCGATCGCCGTGTGGGTGGTGCCGTGGAAGGTGTAGTCGTCCTCGACGATGACGTCCGCCCGCTCGAAGCCGTCGGCCACGTCGCCGAAGTCGAGCTCGACGCGCTTGGAGAGGTTGCCGCGCTCGGGTCGCTTCGGGTTGGGATGGATCGCGTCGGTGCAGTTCTCGAGCGCCTCGACGGGATCCAGGTAGACGGCGAGCAGCTCGTACTCGACGTCGATCAGCTCCAGCGCCGCATTGGCGGTGTCTTCGTCGACGGCGGCGACCGCGGCCACCTCGTCACCGATGAAGCGCACCCGGTCGACGGCCAGGGCGTTCTCGTCCGGCGTCCAGGGGATCACGCCGTAGGGGATCGGCATCGAGCGCCCGGTGATCACCGCGTGCACCCCGGGCAGGGCCTCGGCGCGGCTGGTGTCGATGCGGACGATGCGCGCGTGGGCGTGGGGGCTGCGCAGCGTCTTCGCGTGCAGCATGCCCGGGAGTTGAATGTCGTCGGCATAAACCGCCTGGCCGGTGGCCTTGGCGATGCCGTCCACCTTGCGCAGGGGCTTGCCGATCACGCCGAACCGGCGCTTGCCGTCGGCGTCAGCGAAGGGCGGGTGGATCCCGTGTTGGTCGCGGGAGGCCATCAGTGCGCCTTCCCGTTGGTTCGTGAGTCGCCGCCGGAGGGCGCGACGCCTGTGCCCTCGGTCAGACCCGCGGCGCCGACCGCCGGGCGCGCGTTGCCCTCGGGCGTCTTGGCCCAAGGATTCTCTCCCGGCGCCCAGGAGGGGCTGGCTGGCTCCGCCCCGGTGGCCTCGGCCAGGGCCAGCTCGACCGCTTGGTAGATCTGGGTGTAGCCGGTACAGCGACAGAGATTTCCGGACAGGGCGGCCTTGATCTCGTCCCGGGTGGGGGCGGGGTTCTCACTCAAGAGGGCGCGGGCCGAGAGGATCATCCCCGGCTGGCAGAATCCGCACTGGAGCGCCCCACAGCGATCGAAGGCCTCCTGGACCGGATCGGGACCTTCGCCGCCCGCCCTCAGGTGGGCCGGCAGCAAGCCTTCGATGGTCGTGATCTCGTGGCCCTCGGCCAGTGCGGCCACGGTCAGGCACGAGAGTTGGGGTTCGCCGTCGATCAGGACGGTGCAGGCGCCGCAGTCGCCCTTGTCGCAGCCCTGCTTGGAGCCCGTGAGGCCCATTCGATAGCGCAGGACCTCGAGCAGGGTCCAGTGGGCGGGGGCGGCGACCTCGGTCGCGTCGCCATTGACGGTCAGGTTGAGGACGCGCATGGGGGATCGGTTCCCGACGTCCTGGCCGGCCGTCGGAGGCCGACCATGATCCTGAACCGGGGCGTCCCCGTCTAGAGTGCCCCCGAGGGGGAGTGCCTCCTTGGGCGCGTGGGAGACCCCAGGGGCGTCAGTTCTAGCTCGGCGGGCGGTACGACTTTCCTTTGGCGAAGTATTCGGAGGCCTCGCTCAGGTAATCGTCCCCCAGGTGCTTGGCGAAGATCGCGTCCTGGTCCTTGATCGGGACCTCCCAGCCGGGGATCCGGGTCCAGCTGCCGTCCTCCTTGAAGAAGCGGCCGTTGGCGTCGCGGTTCAGGCGCAGGTCCTCGAGGATCGCCGAGAACTTGTCGGCGTGGTGCTCGGCCACGAAGCGCGCGAAGCCGAAGGCCTTGCGTGCGCGCTCGCGGTCGAAGGTGCCGCGGTGCCACTCGGCGACCTCGGCCAGGGCCATGGGGTCGTCCTTGCGCTCCTTGAACTCCTGCTTGAGCAGCGTCGGCCAGGTGCTGTGCTCGGACTCGTAGACGAACTCCGCCCGATAGGGATAGCAGTAGAGCGTCTCCTTCGACTCCCACTCCACGTGCCAGGCGATGCCCTGTTGCAGCCAGAAGGGCAACTGCCCGAACCGCCGGAGCACGAGCATGTTCGCCACGCGGTTGATCAACTCGTGGTCGGGGTCCCACTCCTCCTGACCGTTGGCGGATTCGAGCCAGGCGGAGCAGAGGGGACGTTCGAGCGAGAAACCCGCCCGTGCCGCCGCGGAGGCACCCCACTCCGCGAGGTAGTCGAAGTCGCGGGTCAACTTCTCGACGGCGGCGACCTGCGCCGGCTCGCTGCGAAGCTGCAGGATGACCGCGGTGTCCGTCTCGAGCGGCCCGCCGTCGTCCTCCCACTTCCAGGTCCAAGTGCCGTCCTCGTCGTAGATCGGAACCGGCGTCTCGCCGCGCTTCGTCGTCTGCGAGTCTTCCTCTTCGCGCGCAGGGGCCGGCAGCAGCGCGTCGACGATGGCGGCGGTCTCCTCGATCAGCTTGAACGAGTCCTTCGGCTTGCGCCGCTCGTGCTGGACGACCAGGACGCGCTGGTCGTCGGTCAACGACATCCGATAGTCGTTGTCGCCCGCCCATTGGGCCCAGCCGAGGATGGCCTTGATCGAAGCATCCGAGAGCGCCTCGGGCAGCTCGTCGACCGCGTACTTCTTGCCCTCCCACTCGACGGGAACCGGCTTCGCGTGGGAAGCCTGCAGCGCAGCCGCTGCGGCCGGGTTCGACAAACCGGCGAAACTCCCGATCAGGAGCCCGACTGACAAGATCCGGCCAAGATTCAACAACATGGGCGACGATGCGGGCGAACCCGTGGAACCGGACACTATCGGGGAATCAAGCACGTTCAACAGGGCTGTGGTAGTCGGAACGGCAGACGGCGAATCGGCGAGCCGGGCGGAGATCGATCGGCTGGGTTGCATGTCAGCTGAGCGGTGTTCTGCTCCGCCATGAGTGGGCGGGGCGCGGGCGGGCTACGGCGTGATAGCGGATGAGAGGAGTGCTAGCGACCCTGAACCGTCGTGTTACGCAAGGGTTGCTGCCCGCGGACTGGTTGTACGGGGCTTGGTACGACCAGTGAGCGGAGAGATTCCAGGCCCCGTGGGGTAGGAACGGCAATGGGGCCAGATGCGTTGCCAACTTCGCCCGCAAAATGTCGCGGGAGCGGCCAACTCCCATCGGTCGATCGCATCCACGCCCAGGACGCCCCGCGGGCGCCCCTGCGGCAGCCTCCTGCTCGCTGACCGCATCTCCCGAACCCAATCGTTCCCAGCCCGTCGCGGAGCCCCGCCCGGGATGATTGGGCCCCGAGGCCCCGCCTCCGAACGAGTTGCGCGCACCGCCCACGGATCCTGATCTCCGAAGCCGGCTAGGATCCCGCCATGCCCCAGCCCTGGCTCTCCCTGGCCGTGATCCTGCTCGCGACGAACCTCTTCGCCTTTGCGCTCCTGGGTTGGGACAAGCGACGGGCGATCCGCGGCGGGCGGCGAATCCCCGAGGCGCGCTTGATCGGCCTGGTCTACCTCGGAGCCCTCCCCGGCCTGCTCCTGGGAATGCGGACCTTCCGGCACAAGACCGTCAAGCGCAGCTTCCAGTGGCGCTTGGCCCTGGCGACGGTGATCTGGCTGGGTGCCCTGTACGGCATCGCCGCCCTCTCCATGGGCGCCGACCCGCGGGGCTGGTAGGGCCCCAGGGCCCCCGCGGGGTGCTCCCGATTCGATCGATCGCCTCAAGGTGCTCGCGCGCCGCCGCCGATCCGGCCGTCGGGCTGCGGTAAGCCAACTCCCTGGTGGCCGCGCCTCGTCTCTCCCCATGGCCAATCGACTTCTCCCCGCCCTGTTGGTGGCCGGAGTAGCGGCGCTCGCGTCGTTCCCGACCACCGCCTCCCGAATCGAGGACCCCGGCTATCCCTGCGTCCTGCTGCCTTCGGCCCAGGTGCGCCTGTCGCCGGCCGCGGACGGGGTCCTGGCCGAGATCCTGGTAGAGCGGGGCGACAGCGTCCGCGCCGGTGACCTGGTGGCCAGGCTCGAGAGCGGCGTCGAGGCCGCCGAGCTGGCCCTCGCCAGGACGCGCGCCGACCAGGACCGCGGGGTAGAGCTGGCCCGCGTCCGCGTCGACGAGCTCGAGCGCAAGGTGGCTCGCCTCGCACCCCTGGCCGAGCAGCGCATCGCGAGCGCCGAGGTCTTCGACGGGGCCCAGGTCGAGCTCGCCACCGCCCGCCTTCAACTCGAACAGGCCGCCGTCGAGGCCGACATCGCCGGCCTCGAGGCCCAGCGCGCCCAGGCCCGCCTGGCCCAGCGCGAGCTGCGCTCCCCGGTCGACGGGATCGTGACCGAGCTGCACCTCGAGGTGGGCGAGTTCTCGTCCCGCTCCGGCGAGGTCGCCTTGGTCGAGCTCGCGGCGATCGACCCGCTGATCGCGGACGTGCGCGTGCCGCTGACGCTGTTCGACGACGTGCGCGTGGGGGACGTGGTCACCGCCCGCGTCGACCTGGATGGCGGGCTCGAGGTCGAGGCGCGGGTCACCGCGGTCGACCGCGTGGCCGACGCCGCCAGCGGGACGATCCGAGTGCGAATCGAGTTGCCCAACGCCGACGACGCCTTGCCCGCTGGTGCTCCCGCGCGAGTGCTCTTCAGCAGTCTGGACTGAGACGTCTCCGACCGCCTCTTCGCAGTCCGCCGCCACGATCAACGAGCCCCGCCATGACCGACGACAACCTGGAAGAGAACGAGCTGCCGCAGACCGAGGCCGAGGAAGAGGAGCAGCCCAAGGCCCTGCGGCCGAATCGGCCTGCACTGTTCGCCGAGGGCCTCGAACCGCGCATCCTCCTGTCGGCCACCTGGGTCGATGCCGACTCCGCCGATCCCCTCGGGGGAGCGACCGACGGCGACGACATCTACACCGGCACCGAGGCGGATGACATCGCCTACGCCCTGGACGGCGACGACTCGCTGTTCGGCGACCACGGCGACGATCTGCTGGACGGCGGCGGCGGCGCGGACCTGCTCGACGGCGACGAGGGCGACGACACGCTCCTGGGCGGCGCCGGTGACGACCAACTAGTCGGCGGCCATGGGGGCGACGTCCTCAGCGGCGGCTCGGGCGACGACCTGCTCGAGGGCGGCGAGGGCGACGACACTTTCGTCGAGACCGTGGCCCAGGAGGGCGCGGGTCCGATCGACCTCGAGGACCTGACGCGGGTCTCGCACTGGTCCCTGGGCGACGCCGATGACAGCGCCGTCGTAGACGACGCGGGCGGCCCCGCGGGCACCTACCATGGCCCGGTCGTCGGCGTCGAGGGCCCGGAGCCCGGAACCACCGCCGCGGACTTCGACGGCACGGACGACTACGTCGAGATCCCGCACGACGCCGGTCTCGAACTCGATGACGGTGCGGTGCACCTGACCTTCAACGCCGACGACACCTCGGGCACCCAGGGGCTGCTCTCGAAGGACTCCACGGACTTCGACAACGGCGGTCACCTGACCATGTACCTGGAGGGCTCGACCCTCAAGGTTCGTCTGCAGAGTGCCAGCGACTCCTACTTCGTCGAGGCCACCGGAATCACCGCCGGAGAATGGCACGACGTGTCGTTCAGCTTCGGCTCCGAGGGCATGCAGCTCTTCGTCGACGGGGTCCTGCGGGACTCGGACGCCTACACGGGCGGTCTGGGCTCGAACTCCGGGGGCACGGGGAACACCGAGCCTGTCGTCATCGGCGCCAACCAATGGAGCTCCAGCGACGGCGCGGCCGACAACCTGCAACACTTCTTCTCGGGCAAGATTGCCGACGTCGCGATCACCGCTGGCCAGGTGGACGCGGACACCGTCACCAACCTCCACGCGGCCACGCGCGCCGACGAGTCGGACAACGACACCATCGACGGCGGCGCAGGCGTCGACACGGTCGACTACTCGGCGGTGGACGGGGCCGTGGACGTGGACCTGGCCGCCGGAACCGCCTCCGGCGCGGGCATGGACACCCTGATCGACATCGAGAACGTCGTCGGAACCGCCCACGACGATTCCCTGGTCGGCGACGCGGGCGATAACGTCCTCGAGGGTGGCAGCGGTAACGACGTGCTCGACGGCGGCGATGGGGACGACACCCTCTTGGCCGCCGGCGAGGTCGAGGCGCCGACAGAGCTCGAGGACTTCACCCGCGTCGGGCATTGGAGCCTGGGCGATTCCACCGACGCCGCCGCGGTCGACGAGATGGGCATCGCCGCGGGCACGTACACGGGTGGCGTGACCCTCGGTGAGAGTGGCCCCGAGCCCGGGCAGACCGCGGCCGGCTTCGACGGCAGCGACGACTACGTCGAGATTCCCCACGACAGCGCCTTCGAGCTCGACTCGGGAACGCTGCAGATCAGCTTCAACGCTGACGACACGACGGGCGCGCAGACGCTCTTCTCCAAGGACTCGAGCGGCTACGACAACGGCGGCCATCTGACGGCCTGGCTCGATGGCTCGACCCTTACCGTCAGGTTGCAGAGCGATACTGCCAACCATTACGTCTACGCGGAGGGGATCACCGCCGGCGAGTGGCATGACATGGCCTTCACCTTCGGCGCCGGCGGGATGGAGCTCTTCGTCGATGGAGTGTTGCAAGACACGGATGCCTACACCGGGGGACTCGGCAGCACCTCGGGCGGATCGGGCAACACGGAGCCGATCACCATCGGCGCCAGCCAACGGGTCTCGGGCGATGGCGTGGCCAACAGCCTGCAGGACTTCTTCGGCGGGCGCATCGCCGACGTGGCGCTGATCGACGGCCAGCTCGACGACGGGCAGGTCGAGGCGCTCCACGGCCAGCGGGCGAGCAGTGACGACGATACGATCAGCGGCGGCGCCGGCGTCGACACGGTGGACTACTCCGCCGCCGCCGGTGGGGTCGTCGTGGACCTCGTCGCCGGGACCGCGACCGGTGCCGGCAACGACATGTTGAGCGGGATCGAGAACGTCACCGGCAGTTCGTTCGACGACACGCTCAGCGGCGACTCCGGGGCCAACGTGCTGACCGGTGGTGCCGGAGACGATGTGCTCGACGGCGGGGCCGGCGACGATCTGCTGCAGGGCGGCGCCGGAGCGGACACCCTCACCGGTGGGGCGGGCACGGACACGGTCTCCTACGTCGACGCATCCTCCGGCGTCACCGTCGACTTGACGATCGAGACTGCCCAGGACACGGGTGGGGGCGGGATCGACACCCTGTCCGGGATCGAGGGCTTCGTGGGCGGCAGGTACGACGACACGATCGCGCTCACGAGCCCGACGGACGGCGCGACCTACACCATCGACGGCGGAGGGGGCAGCAACACCATCGACCTGTCGGGCGTCTCGCTGTCGGACGTCGAGTTCAGCGAGGGCCAGCTCCAGATCACGACCGACGGCGTGAGCTACACGGTGGTCTACTCCAACGTGGCCGTCGTCGAGCTGGCGGACATGGCCGTCGCCTTGGACGGCACGGCTCCCACGGTCGAGGCGGGAGCCGACCAGTCTGTCGACGAAGGCGACCTGGTGACGCTCGGAGGAATCGGGGTCGACCCCCAGGGCGACGCGCTCACCTACGAGTGGGTCCAGGTCTCTGGACCGAGCGTGGTCCTGACTGGCGCCGACGGGGCCTCGCCGAGCTTCACGGCCCCGAACGGCTTGACGAACACCGATCTGGTCTTCGAGCTGCGGGTCTCCGACGGCGAGACCACCTCGGTCGACACGGTCACCGTTCACGTGGCCGCCGACGACGACGCGCCGAGTGCGAACGCCGGCGCCGACCAGTTCGTGGACGAGAACGACACCGTCACCCTGACCGGCTCCGGCGTCGACCCCGAGGGCCAGGGCCTGACCTACGAGTGGGTCCAGACCGGGGGCCCGTCGGTGACTCTTACAGGAGCGAACGCGACCCGGCCGACGTTCGCCGCCCCCGAGGGCTTGGAGGACTCGGAGTTGACCTTCGAGCTGCGGGTCTCCGATGGGGTCAGTACCTCGGTCGACACGGTCACGGTCCATGTCGCCGCCGACGACGATGGTCCGATCGCGCTGGGAGGGGACGTCGGTGAGTCCTTCGCCTGGAGCTTCGACGGCGTCGACGGCGCCGCGGGCACGGACGCCGTGGTCGCCGAGAGCGCGACCTTCGTGGGCGGTGTGTCCACCGTCGACGTGCCGGAGGGACTCCCCTTCGACGCCGCCATCGCCCTGGACGGGGTGGACGACTACGTGGACCTCGGACCCGACGTGGGCGAGGTGCTCGGTGGGACGGCGACCCTGACGACCTGGATCCGCACCTCGGACAGCGCCGCTACGGGCAATGTCTGGGGTTGGCCGTCGATCGTCGGCTCGGAGGACAGTGGCGCCGTCGACGACATGCGCTGGGGATCGATCGACGCCAACGGCTTCCTGCACGTTTCCACCGGCAATTCCAGTGGCGTCGCAAGCAACGTCGCCATCAACGACGGGGAGTGGCACCACGTCGCCCTCTCACGCGACGCAGCCACCGGTGAGATCGAGATCTTCATCGACGGCGTGCTCGTGGGGCAAGGGACAGGCGCAACCGGGGAGTTCGCCATCCCCGAGGCACACCTGGGCCAGACCAACGACTACAACGGCACGGACCACGTCCACCTGGAGGCCGAGTTCGCGGACGTTCGAGTCTTCAGTCGGGTGCTGTCCGTCGACGAGGTCACCCAGACCATGCAGGGTCCGCAGACGGACGCGGGAACGGTGGTCGAGGAGGGCGGCGAGTACACGCTCGAGACCACGAAGACCTGGACCGACCCCGAGGGCGGCGAGCTGACCTACGAGTGGGTGCAGGTCAGCGGCCCCGCGGTCCAACTCGACGACGCCGCGAGCCAGACGCCGACCTTCACGGCCCCCGAGGGTCTGGCCAACACGGAGGTCGGCTTCGAGCTGCGCGTCTCGGACGGCGTGAACACGTCGACGGAATCGGTCACGATCACGATCGAAGCCGACGACGACGCGCCCTCCGCCGATGCCGGTGTGGACCTGGCGGTGGACGAGGGCGACGCCGTGACCCTGACCGGAACGGGGATCGACCCCGAGGGCCAGGGGCTGACCTACGAGTGGGTGCAGACCGGCGGCCCGACGGTGGCCTTGACCGGAGCGGACGGCGCGAGCCCGAACTTCGAGGCCCCGGAGGGCCTGGCCAACACCGACCTGACCTTCGAGCTGCGGGTGTCCGACGGCGTCAACACGTCGATCGACAGCGTGACCGTCCACGTGGCCGCCGACGACGACGCGCCGAGCGCCAACGCCGGCGCTGACCAGTTCGTCGACGAGGGCACGAGCGTGACCCTCGACGGCTCCGGTATCGATCCCGAGGCCCAGGACCTCACCTACACCTGGGTCCAAACCTCCGGAACGCCCGTGGAGTTGAGCGACGCCAACGCCGCCCGGCCCACCTTCGAGGCACCGAACCTCGTGGCGGGGGAGGTGCTCACCTTCGAGCTGACCGTCTCTGACGGCGTCAACGAGACCACGGACACGGTCTCAATCGACCTCTCCGCCGACAACGACGGCCCCTTGGTCGGGGACGACAGCATCTGGTTCGACGAGGCCCGCGAGTACGAGTCGTTCCAGGAGCTGCACTCGGACTTCGCGGACTTCCTCGGTAACCAGGAGAGCACGATCTCCTTCACCGGGCTGTCCGAGGGCACCATCGCCGGCGAGCAGTGGTCCGCAGACGGGGTGCACTTCGAGAACGCTGTGGGCGACAAGTACGCCGCCTACTCGGGCGTCCGCCCCGAGGGCGGCAACATCGTCGAGCACCTCACGGGCTACGACGGCTCGATCCGTCCCCACGGTGACAGCGCCTACGTGAAGTTCGCCAACGACGATCCGGCGTCGCCCTTCACGATCACCTTCGACGAGCCGGTGGCCAGCATCGGGGCGATCGTCGGCATGGGCGTGCAGGGCACTGATCACACCCTGACGATCACGCTGTTCGACGCCGACGGCAACCAGATCGGCCAGCGAACGCTCGACACCGAGCTCTGGGAGAGCTCTTCCTCGACCCAGAACTACGAGTCGGCCTTCGCCGTCCAGCTCGACGAGGCGATCATCGCCCGGGTCGAGATCCTGAACTCCTCCAACGTCGAGTTCGCCAACGCGCTCGTCATCGACGAGATCGCCTACTCCCACACGCCGATCGTCTCCGCGGACTTCGTGACCCTCGAGGACGTGCCGCTGACCACGCCGAACGTGCTGGCCAACGATATCGACCCCGAAGGCAGCGCCCTGTCGGTCGGCTCCTTCACCCAGCCCGAGCACGGTTCGGTGGTCTACAACGGCGACGGGACCTTCACCTACACGCCGGACGTGGACTACGGCGGCCCCGACTCGTTCACCTACGAGGCCGTGGACGCCGACGGCGGCGTGACCACGGGGACCGTCGAAGTCTTCGTGCGCTCCGCCAACGACGCCGCGGCGGTCGACGCAGGCGTCGATCAGGCGGTCTCGGAGGGCGACATCGTGACCCTCAGTGGATCGGGCAGCGACGTGGATGGTGACGCGCTGACCTACGAGTGGGTCCAGACCGGCGGGCCGACCGTGACTCTCACCGGCGGAGACGGAGCCAACCCCACCTTCGAGGCTCCCGAGGGCCTCTCCAACACCGACTTGACCTTCGAATTGCGGGTCTCCGATGGGCAGGTGACGTCGGTCGACACCGTGACGGTCCATGTGGCTGCCGACGACGACGCGCCGAGCGCTAGTGCTGGGGCCGATCAGTTCGTCGACGAGAACACGCCGGTGACCCTGACGGGTTCTGGAGTCGATCCCGAGGGCCAGGGCCTGACCTACGAGTGGGTTCAGACCGGCGGCCCGACCGTCGCGCTGACCGGCGCCGATGGCGCGACCCCGACCTTCGACGCCCCCGAAGGCCTCGCGAACACCGACCTGACCTTCGAGTTGCGGGTTTCGGACGGCGTGAACACTTCGGTCGATACGGTGACCGTCCACGTCGCTGCCGACGACGACGCGCCCACCGCGAGCGCTGGTGCGGATCAGTTCGTGGACGAGAACGCGACCGTGACCCTGACCGGCTCCGGCGTCGACCCCGAGGGCCAGGGCCTGACCTACGAGTGGGTGCAAACCGGCGGTCCGACCGTCGCACTGGCCGGAGCCGACGGCGCGAGCCCGACCTTCGACGCTCCTGAAGGCCTCGCCAACACCGACCTGACCTTCGAGCTGCGGGTCTCGGACGGCGTGAACACGTCGGTGGACACCGTCATCGTCCACGTCGCTGCGGACGACGATGCTCCGAGCGCCATTGCTGGAGCCGACCAGTTCGTCGACGAGAACGCCCTGGTGACCCTGACCGGCTCCGGCGTCGACCCCGAGGGCCAGGGCCTGACCTACGAGTGGGTGCAAACCGGCGGTCCGACCGTCGCACTGACCGGAGCCGACGGCGCGAGCCCGACCTTCGACGCGCCCGAGGGCCTTGCCAACACCGACCTGACCTTCGAGCTGCGCGTCTCCGACGGCGTGAACCTCTCGGTCGACACGGTCACGATCCACGTGGCCGCCGACGATGACGCGCCGAGCGCGAGCGCCGGTTCCGATCAGTTCGTCGACGAGAACGCCGCGGTGACTCTGACCGGCTCCGGCGTCGACCCCGAGGGCCAGGGCCTGACCTACGAGTGGGTTCAGACCGGCGGCCCGACCGTCGCGCTGACCGGCGCCGATGGCGCGACCCCGACCTTCGACGCCCCCGAAGGCCTCGCGAACACCGACCTGACCTTCGAGTTGCGGGTTTCGGACGGCGTGAACACTTCGGTCGATACGGTGACCGTCCACGTCGCTGCCGACGACGACGCGCCCACCGCGAGCGCTGGTGCGGATCAGTTCGTGGACGAGAACGCGACCGTGACCCTGACCGGCTCCGGCGTCGACCCCGAGGGCCAGGGCCTGACCTACGAGTGGGTGCAAACCGGCGGTCCGACCGTCGCACTGGCCGGAGCCGACGGCGCGAGCCCGACCTTCGACGCTCCTGAAGGCCTCGCCAACACCGACCTGACCTTCGAGCTGCGGGTCTCGGACGGCGTGAACACGTCGGTGGACACCGTCATCGTCCACGTCGCTGCGGACGACGATGCTCCGAGCGCCATTGCTGGAGCCGACCAGTTCGTCGACGAGAACGCCCTGGTGACCCTGACCGGCTCCGGCGTCGACCCCGAGGGCCAGGGCCTGACCTACGAGTGGGTGCAAACCGGCGGTCCGACCGTCGCACTGACCGGAGCCGACGGCGCGAGCCCGACCTTCGACGCGCCCGAGGGCCTTGCCAACACCGACCTGACCTTCGAGCTGCGCGTCTCCGACGGCGTGAACCTCTCGGTCGACACGGTCACGATCCACGTGGCCGCCGACGATGACGCGCCGAGCGCGAGCGCCGGTTCCGATCAGTTCGTCGACGAGAACGCCGCGGTGACTCTGACCGGGTCCGGCGTCGACCCCGAGGGCCAGGGCCTGACCTACGACTGGGTGCAAACTGGCGGTCCGACCGTCGCACTGACCGGAGCCGACGGCGCGAGCCCGACCTTCGACGCGCCCGAAGGCCTTGCCAACACCGACCTGACCTTCGAGCTGCGCGTCTCCGACGGCGTGAACCTCTCGGTCGACACGGTCACGATCCACGTGGCCGCCGACGATGACGCGCCGAGCGCGAGCGCCGGTTCCGATCAGTTCGTCGACGAGAACGCCGCGGTGACTCTGACCGGCTCCGGCGTCGACCCCGAGGGCCAGGGCCTGACCTACGAGTGGGTGCAAACCGGCGGTCCGACCGTCGCACTGACCGGAGCCGACGGCGCGAGCCCGACCTTCGACGCGCCCGAAGGCCTTGCCAACACCGACCTGACCTTCGAGTTGCGGGTCTCCGACGGCGTGAACCTCTCGGTCGACACGGTCACGATCCACGTGGCCGCCGACGATGACGCGCCGAGCGCGAGCGCCGGTTCCGATCAGTTCGTCGACGAGAACGCCGCGGTGACCCTGACCGGCTCCGGCGTCGACCCCGAGGGCCAGGGCCTGACCTACGAGTGGGTGCAAACCGGCGGTCCGACCGTCGCACTGGCCGGAGCCGACGGCGCGAGCCCGACCTTCGACGCTCCTGAAGGCCTCGCCAACACCGACCTGACCTTCGAACTGCGCGTCTCCGACGGGGTCAACACCTCGGTGGATACGGTCACGGTGCACGTGGCAGCCGACGATGACGCGCCGAGCGCGGACGCCGGCTCCGACCAGTTCGTCGACGAGAACGATGCGGTCACGCTCAGCGGTTCCGGTGTGGACCCCGAAGGCCAGGGCCTGACGTACCAATGGGTGCAAACCGGCGGTCCGACCGTCGCACTGACCGGAGCCGACGGCGCGAGCCCGACCTTCGACGCGCCCGAGGGCCTCGTCAACACCGACCTGACCTTCGAGTTGCGGGTCTCCGACGGCGTGAACCTCTCGGTCGACACGGTCACGATCCACGTCGCCGCCGACGATGACGCGCCCACCGCGAGCGCCGGTTCCGATCAGTTCGTCGACGAGACCTCCCCGGTGACCCTGACCGGCTCCGGCGTCGACCCCGAGGGCCAGGGCCTGACCTACGAGTGGGTGCAAACCGGCGGTCCGACCGTCGCACTGACCGGAGCCGACGGCGCGAGCCCGACCTTCGACGCGCCCGAGGGCCTCGTCAACACCGACCTGACCTTCGAGTTGCGGGTCTCCGACGACGTGAACCTCTCGGTCGACACGGTCACGATCCACGTCGCCGCCGACGATGACGCGCCGAGTGCGAGCGCGGGTTCCGATCAGTTCGTCGACGAGAACGCCCCGGTGACCCTGACCGGTTCCGGCGTCGACCCCGAGGGCCAGGGCCTGACCTACGAGTGGGTGCAAACTGGCGGTCCGACCGTCGCACTGACCGGAGCCGACGGCGCGAGCCCGACCTTCGACGCGCCCGAAGGCCTTGCCAACACCGACCTGACCTTCGAGCTGCGCGTCTCCGACGGCGTCAACCTCTCGGTCGACACGGTCACGATCCACGTGGCCGCCGACGATGACGCGCCGAGCGCGAGCGCCGGTTCCGATCAGTTCGTCGACGAGAACTCCCCGGTGACCCTGACCGGCTCCGGCGTCGACCCCGAGGGCCAGGGCCTGACCTACGAGTGGGTGCAAACCGGCGGTCCGACCGTCGCACTGACCGGAGCCGACGGCGCGAGCCCGACCTTCGACGCGCCCGAAGGCCTTGCCAACACCGACCTGACCTTCGAGCTGCGCGTCTCGGACGGCGTGAACACGTCGGTCGACACTCTGACGATCCACGTCGCCGCCGACGACGACGCGCCGACGGCCGGCGCCGGGGTCGACCAGTGGGTGGACGAGCACGACCGCGTTCAGCTCTCGGGGTTCGGCGTCGACCCGGAGGGCCAGGGCCTGACCTACGAGTGGGTGCAGACCGGCGGTCCCGCCGTGGGCTTGGTCGGCGCCGATGGACCCGAGCCGTCCTTCGACGCGCCCGAGGGCCTCGTCAACACCGACCTGACCTTCGAGTTGCGGGTCTCCGACGGGGCGAATACCTCGGTCGACACGGTCACGATCCACGTGGCCGCCGACGACGATGCGCCCAGCGCGGATGCGGGGGCAGACCTGGTCGTGGGCGAGAACGAGCCAGTGGTGCTCTCAGGCAGTGGCGTCGATCCGGAAGGACAGGGGCTCAGCTACAGGTGGGTCCAGGTCTCGGGTCCCGAGGTCGAACTCGACGACGCCGATTCGGCCGACCTTCGCTTCGACGCCCCAGAACTCGCGGGCGACAGCGACCTCGTCTTCCAGCTCGCCGTCTCGGATGGGACCAACACCTCGATCGACACGGTCACGGTCCATGTGCAGGCCGAAGACGACGTGCCGGTGATTCGCATCGACGAGGGCGACCTCTACGTCAAGGCCGGCGACTCGATCCAGTTCGAGACCGGTGCCTTCGACCTGGAAGGGCAGGAGCTGACCTACACCTGGCGTCAGGTCGAGGGACCGCCCGTCTCGCTGATCCACGGTGACACGCCGCAGCCGGTCGTCGGAGTGCCGGCGGACTTCGGCAATGTCACCCTGCGCTTCGAGCTGGAGGTCTCGGACGGGACCAACGTCGTGACCCAGATGGTGGAGCTGCACGTCCAGGACGACGTGCTCGGTTCTTCTGGCCTCGAGGACGGGGGCGGGGCTGACGTCGGTGGACCCGAGGCCGCGGGTCCCGAGCCGGAGTCTGACGAGGCTCCGCAGGCCTCTGGAACCGGACTGGCGGCCGGCGCTGGCGCATCGCTCGAGGAGGTTGCCCATTCGCCCACTGGTGTAGGCGCTCCAATGGAGCTGCCCAGCCTCGAGGTGGAGCCCGATCTCCCCATGGAGCGTCACGACGTGACCGAGCTGGGAGCGAGCGATGAAGACCTGGACGACACGGCGCCGGCCCTGGCGGCCGAGGCCCTCGCCGCGGGTTTCGAGAGCCTGTTCGAGCCGGTCGACGATCGTGGGGAAGTCGGCGCGGAGTCCGTGCGACTCACGCCCGTAGCCCTACCCGACGGCGGCTCGGACGCTGGGGGTGATGGCGGAGCGGAACCCGAGGTCGAGGGCCCGCGCGGCCTGCTCGGGCTCTGGGCCATGATGCGCGGCTTGGCCGGAGTCCGGGACGACCGGGAGGGTGAAGAGGGGCGCAGCGGGCGGTAGTCGCACGCTTCATGGGTCGCCGGGCCAGGCGCTGATCCGCGGCGGGAACCGGTGCGATTCCATGCAGCGGGCGTCGGGCGAGGAGCCGTGCTCGCTCCCGACCCGTCGACGACCTGCGAGGCACGTCCTTGACGCGTCCGCCGTCGATCCCAGATCGCCAGGAGAGGAATGCGCGCGGATCCCGCTCTCCATGTCCCGGAATCGGGCGCATCGCGCTGATTCGAACCTCCAGGGTCTCAGTTGGGTGGCCGATCTCAACTCACAAGTCTGCTCCCCCCCTCGACGGCCCTGCCCTGCCCGACGATGTCCCTCCCCCGACGCAAGACCCTCAAGCCCGACCGCGCGGAAGGGGAGCTCTTGAATGAGCTCTCCCGCCAGACGCAGGCCGAGATCAGCAAGCTCCGCGGCCAAGAGCGGCAGGAGCTGCGACTGGACGCCGAATTGAGGCCCGCCAACCTCTCGGCGGGCGTCCACACCATTGCCCAGGGCCGAACACTCGACGTCTCGCCCGGCGGTTGCCGCATGCGCCTGAGCGCGCCGCCGACCGTTGGCGACGTCTACACGGTCCACCTCAGCATGGACGGCCGAGCCTTGCCCCGCGTCCATGCCCTCTGCCTGCGCACGGCGCTGGTCGGGGATGCGGAAGTCGAAGCCGCCTTCCAGTTCCTCTCGCCTTTGGAGGATTCCGAGCTCTTCGCCAAGCGCTCGCCTGGAAGCGACGACCTGCTGGGCTGACCCCATGGCCGACGCTCCCGAACTGGCGCGCAGCGCCCGGTCCCTCAGCGACCTTCGAACGGCGACCGCCCTCGTGGCCGTGCTCGAAGCCGTCCGCGGGGCACACACCGCTGGTGGCGTGATCGAGGCCCTGCCTCGGCCGCTGGTCGAGCGGTTGGGCGTTTATGCCGCGAGGGCGATCGGACGCGTGCGCGGCGCCCCGATCGTCGCCGAGTACGCCCGCGACGCCCGCGAGGGCGAGTTCTTCGGATCGCGCCTCGAGGACACCTGTATCGAGGCGATGGCTGCGAACCAGTCGATCCAGCGCCGTTTCGCCTCGCGGCAACTGCGGCTCGAGATCGCCTTCGTCGCCGCCCCGTTGCACGACGAGTCCGGTCTGACCGTCGGCGCCGTAGGGATCGCCTGCGCGGTCCGCACTGCCACGGACCTCGAGGGACAGCTCGCAAACCTCGACGCCGTTGCGCGCCTGGTCGAACTCGCGCCCTCCTGGAACACGGTCGCGGGGCGGGCGTCGGTTGCCGACGACGCGGTGCTGGCCCAGGCCAGCCAGCTGGGCAAGGCCGCCGCCTACGAGTCCGACGTGGCCCTGGCCTTCGCCCTGACCAACAACCTCTGCACGCGACTGGACTGCGAGCTGGTCGCGATCGGCCTGGCCGAGGGTCCGACCGTGCGGGTGCTCAGCGTCTCGGGATTCGAGGACGTGCGCGAGGAGAGCCCCGCAGTCGAAGCCCTGCGGATGGCCATGGGCGAGGGCATCGACCTGGAGCGACGGGCCAGCGCGCCGGCTTCCGAGTTGGAGTCGGGACACCGCGTCCCCGCCTTGCTCGCGGCCTGGCACCACAAGGTGGGTGGCAGCGTGGCCGTGATTCCGTTGCTCGGTGGCGATGGGCCACGCGGCGTGGTCGCCTTGCGGCGGGCGCCCGGACTGACCTTCGAGCCGGCGGAGCTAGACCGGGTGGCCGAACTGATCGGGCCCTACCTGCCGGCGCTCGAGCTCCTGCGCCGCGCCAGCCGGGGACTGCCTCGCCACGTCGCGGACACCGGGCGCGCGCAGCTCGACGCCTTGCGCCGAGCGGGCGCATGGGGCCGCCGTGCGATCGTGGCTGCCATAGCGTTGTTCGGACTCTGGTTCCTGTTCGGCAGCCTCCCGCACAGCCTGTCCGTGCCCTGCGAAGTGCGCGCCAGTGAAGTCAGTCACCTCGCGGCGCCCTTCGAGGGGGTCCTGCGCGCGGCGCCGTTCACCCCCGGAGGGCGGGTCCGCGAAGGCGATGTGCTCGCCGTCTTCGATACCTCATTCGAGGAACTACAGCGCGCGCACCTCTTGGCCGAGATGGACGTGCTGGAGGTCGACCTGCGCCAGGCGTTGGCGGGCGATGACGCCCTGTCCCAACGCCGCCTCGAGCAGCAGCGCGCATCGCTCTCCGCCCAGCTCGCCCTCTCGGAGTTGCGCCTGGGCCGCGCGAGGATCACGGCGCCCTTCGACGGCGTGGTGCTGTCCGGGGACCTGCGCGACCGCATCGGCGACACCCTGGCCCAGGGTGAGGACCTGTTCGAGTTGGCGCCGGGAGACGGCTGGCGCGTGGAGTTGCTGGTGGCCGAAAAGGACGCCCTCGAGGTGGCCGTGGGACAGACCGGCCTGTTCTCGACCCGCGCCAGGCCGGAGGTGCGCCACGGCTTCGAGGTCGAGCACGTAGGTGGCGCCGTCGAGTCCGTGCACGGGGCCGCGGTGCTGCGACTCGAGGCCGCGGTGACCGACCAAGTGGCGTGGGTCCGACCGGGCATGACCGGATCGGCGCAGCTCCGCGTGGCCGGTCGCGCGCCCTGGAAGAAGGTCACGGGACCCCTGATCGACTGGTTGCGACTGAGGTTCGTCCTGTGACCGAGGCTGCCGCGCCCGGACCTCCGACTCTCGCCGACAGCCTGCGTGAGTGCGTCGTAGCGGCCCGTTCGGACCTGGTCGTCACCCGGCACCTGTTCCGCGGCGAGCCGTGCTACGTGCTGCGCGACCCATTGACCTTCGAGTCCACGCGCCTGGGTGTGGGGGACTACGGCGTGGTCCAACGCCTGGTCTCGGGAGTTGCCCTGGGCGACATCTTCGAGTCCCTGGCGGGCGACGGGACCCTGGAACAGGACGACGAGGAGCACTTCTATGCCTTCATCGTCTCGCTCCACCGCAAGCGCCTCCTGCGCCTGCCGATCGCCGATGACAAGGCCCTCTTCCGGCGCCACCGCCAGGCCCTGGCGCGCCGGCAACGATCTCTGATCTCCGCGCCTCTGTTCCACAAGCGCAGCCTGTGGAATCCGGATCCGTTCCTCGAGCGCACCGAGCGTTACGTGGCGCCGGTCTTCACGCGCACCGCCTTCGGCATCTGGCTGGCGGTCCTGGCCGTGGCCGGTTGGATCGCCGCAGCCAACTGGAGCGAGCTCAGCGCTCCCCTGGGCCAGGTGCTCCTGCTGCAGAACCTGCCACTGCTCTGGATCGGCCTGATCGGTCTCAAGGTCGTGCACGAGTTCGGCCACGCCTACGCCTGTCGCTTCTGGGGCGGCGCGGTGCCCGAGATGGGTGTCAACCTGATCGTGTTGACGCCCCTGCCCTACGTGGACGCCAGCGCCGCTTGGAGCTTCCACAAGAAGTCCCACCGACTGATGGTCAGCTTGGCGGGGATGTACGTGGAGCTGTTCCTGGCGGCGATCGGACTGATCGTCTGGAGCATGACCGAGGCCTCACTGACCAACGCCTTCGCCTACAACGTGGCCCTGCTCGGCAGCGTGGTCACGGTCGCCTTCAATCTGAATCCGCTGATGCGGTTCGATGGCTATTACGTTGCCTCGGACCTGCTAGAGATCCCCAACTTGCGGGCGCGAGCGGGCGCCTATACCGGCGATCTGATCAAGCGGCTGTTCCTGGGAACCGAAGCCGCGGTGGTGGAACGGGGCCGTCGACTGCGCGCGCTGCTAGTCACCTACGGGGTCAGCGCGGCGATCTACAAGATCACTCTCGTGTTGGGGATCTCGACCGCCATCGCCAGCAAGTACTTCACGATCGGCGTGGCAATCGGGTTGACCTACATCGGCATGGAGGTCTTCAAGCTCGGCCGCAAGCTGATCTCGCTGCTGTTCCTGTGCCAGTCGACCCAGCACGTCCGCAACCGAGCGGTGGCCGTGGGCGTCGTGGGCCTTGGGCTCATGCCCCTGGGCGTGGTGGCGGCGCCCCTGCCGGCCTGGTTCACTGCCCCGGCGATCATGACCTCCGAGCGCGTGGCCGAGGTCTACGTGGAGGTTCCCGGGACCCTGGTCGAGACCACCGCGCGCGTTGGCGACTGGGTCGAGGCCGGTGCGACGCTGGCGACGATCGAGGCGCCGGAGGAGGACCTCCGCATGGCCGAATCCGCGGCCGAGCTGGCCCAGCTGGACCTGCGACTGGCCGCCGCCCGCGACGTCGATCCGGCCCAGGCCCTGCGCCTGCAGCGCGAGCGCGACTACCTCGTGAGCGACTTCGGCTGGCGGGTCGAGCGCGCTGCCCGGCGCACGCCGGTCGCGTCCCAGGCCGGTCGGGTGGTCGAAGTCGTCGATCCGCGGACGAGCGGCACCTTCCTGCGCGTCGGCACGCCCATCGCTCGCATCGCCTCGGGGCGCAGGGTGGTGCGGGCGCTCCTGCGCGACGAGCAGCTCGCACGCGGTCGTCCGGAGGTGGGCGAGCGGGTGCGCTTCCGACCGAGCGCCTGGCCCGGCGGCGAGTTGGAGGGCCGGGTGACCGCGGTCGAACCCCTGGCCATGGCGGCCCTGGGTGAAGTGTCCCTGACGCACTTGGGCGGCGGCGAGATCGCCGTCGATCCGGTCACTGGCGTGCCCCTGGTCCCGCACTTCACGGTGACCGCGATCCTCGACGACGAAGCTGCGGCCAGACTGCCCGACCGCGCCCTCGGCCGGCTGTGGCTCCCTGCCCGCGCCGAGACGGTAGGAGTCTGGATGCGCCGCAACGTCCAGCGCTTCCTCGACCGCTTGCGCGGCTGAGCGCGGCCGCGTTCCGTGTTGGGGCGCGGGTCTGCTTGTCGGACGTGCGTCCAATCCTTGGACGTCATCGGGCCACCGCAGGCGAGTACGGCCACAAGCGCGCGTTGGGGGCCTGTAGGAGCCTGGCACCCTTTTTGATCTGGTCCTGGGCTGCTCGGCACCACCAAGGCGCCGAGACGAGCGATCACGATCAGTGGCGCCGAATCCAGGCGCATCCGCCACAGGAGAACTCGACATGAAATTGCACCGTTCACGGACCGCAGGTCTGACCCTGGCCTCGATCGCATTGATCGGCGCGCCGGCACAGGCCCAGAGCTGGTCCGAGGAGTTCGACCTGCCCGGCGTCGCCGGCCGTGTCTTCTCGACCAGTTCCTGGCAGGACCAGTTGGTGGTCGGCGGCTACGACTACCTCCAGGCCGACGCCCAGAGCCTGGGCCTCGTGGCGACCTTCGATGGCACGTCCTGGAGCCCCCTTGGCAGCGGCATCCCCGGCGCCGGCGCCTTCGTCGACTACGACGTGCGCGACTTCGCGATCTACGACGGGGGGCTGGTGGCGGCCGGCACCTTCACCTCCGCCGGCGGACAACCGGCCAAGAGCATCGCGCTGTTCGACGGCGTCGACTGGCAGCCCTTGGGTGGTGGTTTGGACCTGAGCTTCGCTCCCACCGGGTCGGTCTTCTCCCTGGAGGTCTTCCAAGGCGATCTCTACGCCAGTGGGCAGTTCAACCTGGCCGGCGGCATTCCGGTCCAGGGTCTCGCCCGTTGGGACGGACAACAGTGGCACGCTGTCGGCGGCGGCCTGCCGCCCGTCGCCGGCGGCACGCCCGGCTTCGCATGGGAGATGAGCGTCGGCCCCGACGGCCTGCTCTACCTGGCGGGCGAGTTCCCCGCCGCGGGCGGAGTGGCCGCGACCGGCAACATCGCGACCTGGGACGGCAGCAACTTCGCGTCCGTGGGCGGGGGCTTCAACGTCTTCGGCGGCGCCAGCGTCCGTGACCTGGCCTGGTACGACGGCGAGTTGTGGGCCGTGGGCACCTACGACCTGGCCGCCGGCGGAGCGGGTGACGAGAAGGCCGCGATCTTCGACGGCAGCACCTGGCGGGCGGCGGGCAACTTCCCCGACTCCGCTGTCGGAACGCGTCTGGATGCGATCTGCGTCTTCCAGGACCAGGTCTACGTGGGCGGCAACATCGTCAGCGTCGACGGGCTCTCGGTGCGACGGATGGCGCGCTTCGACGGGACCTCCTGGACCTCTCCCGGGGGCATCTTCGCCCAGAGCATCAACCAGTTCGTCTTCGACATGGTCGCCATCGACGGCACCCTCTGGGTCGGCGGCGAGTTCTCCTCGGTCGGCTACCTGCCACCCGCCGGCGAGGTGATCGTGACCAACAGCGTCGGCGCCTTCGACGGCAGCTCCTGGAGCGGCGGCGGCAAGGGCTTGGGTGTCAACGGGCCCGTGCGCGCGAGCCTGGACTGGAACGGCGCGACGGTGGCCTTCGGCGACTTCAACCAGGCGGGAGACCAGCAGGTCGACAGCGTGGCCCTCCTGGACGGCGACAACTGGTTCCCACTGGGCACGTTCAACGGAGCAGCAGACGGCGGAACCGTGTTTCAGAACGACTTGGTCGTCGTGGGCAACTTCACCAGTGTCGATGGCGTGAGCACGCCCGCGCCGGCGGCGCGCTTCGACGGGACGACCTGGCACAGCCTGGGGTCGGGGGCGATGGCCAATGCGGTGGCCGCGGCAGTCTACGGCGGCGAGCTCTACGCACTGGCGGACTTCGGGCTGTGGCGTCTGGAGGGCTCGACCTGGAACCAGGTGGGCATGTCGATCTTCGGCGCGCCCTACGCGCTGCACGTTCACGGGGACCTGCTGTTGGTCGGCGGCTCCTACGGATTCGGCCAGGGCAACGTTCTGGCCTGGGACGGGCAGACCCTCGCGAGCCTGGGCGGTGGAACCGACGACGCGGTGCGCGCCTTCGCGTCCTTGGGCGACGACCTCTACGTGGGTGGCGAGTTCGGCACCGCCGGTGGGGTCCAGGCGCCGCTGCTCGCACGTTGGAGCGACTCCGGCTGGTCCGGTGTCGGGCCCTTGACCGGTACCGAGGTGACAGCCCTCGCGGCACTGGGCGGAGAGCTCTTCGTGGGTGGCAACCTCTTCGTGCCCGGCAATCCGGCCAACAAGTACATCGCGCGACTCGCGGGCGGCAGCTTCGAGGCCCTGGGCACGGGCATGGTTGGACAACCGCTGACCATGACCACCCATGAGCAGAGTGGGAGCCTGGACGTCGGCGGCATCTTCCAGTCGGCCGGGGGGGCGATCGCGCACAACTTCAGCCGCTGGGACACCGGCGTGAGCGGTCCGGTGTGCCAGGCGGACCTGGGCTTCGGCGGTCCGGGCCAGAGCGTCCTGACGCTGTGCGGCACCGGCCTGGGCAGCGGGCAGAGTTCGGACCTGCGACTGACCGGTGCGGCGCCGGCCGCGTTGGGAGTGCTCGCCGTCGGCCTGGTGGAGCAGCCGACACCCCTCTTCGCGGGCATCCTCGTCGCCGGCAATCCGGTGCTGACGATCCCCCTGGCGACCGACGCCGCCGGGGAGTATGAGCAGCTCGGCCTGGCCGGGGGCCATCCGCTGTCGCCGGCGCTCTTCCTGCAGGCGCTCGTGATCAACCCGAGCGTGCCGGGCCAGGTGGAGTTCTCCAACGGCATCTTGGCGCAGTTCCAGCCCTGAGAGCCGTCGAGCGAATGGGCGCCGTGGCCGACGTTCCGTCGGTCGCGGCGCACGTCGCGTTCGCGCGCATGCGGGCGGGATTCTCGGAGCCCGTTAGGATCGCAGGTCCCCGACGCCCACATCGCCCGGGTCGCCCCCCGTGATCCAACCGAGGAGAATCGACATGACGCCCGCCGTACTCGCACGCAGTCCCTTCGCGATCCGGGGCTGCACCGCAGTCATCGCCCTCTCGTCCGTGGCCTGGTCCCAGGGAACGAGCTGCGCCCAGGATTCGATCGACTTCGACCTGATTCCCCTCACCGGGCTCGAGGGTCAGAGCTTCGTCGCCGTCGAGCTGAACGACGCCGGGCAGGTGGCGGGGCAGATCTTGGCCACCCAGCCCGGCGGCGTCCAACAGGCTTTCGTCTGGCAGAACGGCCAGCTCGTGACCCACGCCTTCCCCGGCTCGACGGTGTCGGTCAGCGGCCTGAGCGATGGGGGCCTCGTGGTGGGCAACCTGTTCGCGGCGGGATCGCCGCCCCAGACCTTCCTGTGGGACAGCGCCACCGACACCGTGGACTTCGCCAAGGCGCCCTTCGAGCACTACCCCGCCGACGTGAACGACGCGCGCACGGTCGTCGGCCTCGATGCCGACGGCCTGTTCGGCTACGCCCTCGACGCGACGACAGGCGAGGCGACCACGATCGCCTTCGGGCAGGTGCCGACCGTCGGCGTCGGCACGTCGGGGGCCGTCTCGATCAACGCGGCCGGGGTCGCGGTGGGTGGGGAGGTGGTCTTCGAGGACGGCGCCGGCATGTACCTGGAGCGCCCCTACCGTTGGTCCGAGCGCGACGGCATCGAGGACCTGGCCATGTCGCCGACGGGCTTCGGCGGGCGTGCGGTGGACGTGAGCCCCGGCGGCAACGTGGCCGGGACGGTCCTGGACGAGTTCCTCGGCCACCAGTCCGCCTACTGGTCAGACCAGGGCCAGACCCTGACCACCCTCGGCTCGCCCTTCGGCTACTTCGTGTCCGACGCCCTGGCGGTCAACGACCTCGGCCAGGTGGTGGTTGTGGCGCCCAACGACCTGTTCGGCTTCACGCGCGGCTTCCTGTGGCAGAACGGCAGCTTCACCGACCTGTCGTGCTTCGTGCCCTCGGGGTTGTTCGTCGCCCGTCCGGTCGACGTGAACAACGACGGCGAGATCCTGGTGCAGCTCACCAACAGCGGCGGCCTCTCGATCGTCGGCACCGGCATCCTGCGGCCCGTCAACCCGCCGGTGCTGGCCTTGGAAGAGGTGCGGCTGGGCACTCCGCCGAACCCCAACGCGTTCCTGGCCGGGCAGACCAGCGCTCCGATCGTCGGCGCGGTTTGGGATCCGGCCATCGACCACGCCGTGTTCGCGACGGCGGCGACCCAAGACTTCGCGCTCCTGGCGCTGTCGCCGACGAACCTGCCCCTGGCGGGGCTGGGGACGCTGCTCTGCGATCCGACCACGGTGTTCCAGACCCTGGCCACGGCAGCAGGCACGCCGTTCCAGGTGCCGATCCCGAACGATCCGGTGCTGCCCGGACTGCAGCTCTGCACCCAGGGGGCGTCGCTCCAGCCGAGTGGACTCATCCTGGCCAACGCCCTCGACGTGACCCTGGGCAACCTGTGAGCGGCGTCTGGTGTCCTGGATCAGAAATTCGGCGTCACTTCCCGGAGGTCCGATCGATGCTGGCTAGGCGCGCCGACGACGCGTATCCGCTGCGATACTCGGAGGAGGCGCTGGCGACGCCAGCGGTGATCGGGGCCCGGGAAGTGACGCCGAATTTCTGATCCAGGACACTAGTCGGCGCGCTGGTCGCCGGCCTCGAGGTGCTGCCGCATTCGCAGCACCTCGTCGCCGGTGACGTGGTGGTGCTTGCGGGCGAGCTCGCGGAAGCCGCAGCTCCGGTAGAAGGCGCGGCCGACGGGGTTCTGGACGAAGACCTCGACCTCGAGCGGCCCGCGCATCGATCGGGCGCGCTCCACCAACGCGCGGCCGATGCCACGGCGGTGGTGGGCGGGATCGACGAATAGCGCGCCGACTTCGCGCTTGCCGACCAGCGAGAGGAACCCCGCGACGCGACCCTCCACCTCGAAGATCAGCGTCTCGGTCACGTCCATGTAGAAGCTGGAGATGTTGCGGCGCTCGGTGGCCAGGAACTCCGCCTCGAGGAAGGGGTGCCCGACCAGCGAGGCGTCGTACCAGACCTCGAGCAGCGCGTCGAGGTCGTCCGCGCGGTAGGGGCGGATCATGGTTCGAGCAGCTCGCGATCCGGGGCTCGGCCCCGGACCGTTGCCCGCGCGCTCGTTCAGCGCACGGTCCACAGTTCGTGCTCGCTGGCGACCCGGCCTTCGATCACGGTGCCCACGCAGTGGCTCGTGTATTCGAAGGGGTCGCCGTCGAACAGGGCCACGTCGCCGTCCTTGCCCACCTCCAGCGAGCCCACGCGATCGCCCACGCCGCACAGCTTGGCGGCCTCGATCGTCACCAGGGCCAAGGCCCGCTCGCGGTCCAAGCCGTAGCGCGCCGCGACCGCCGCTTCGAACAACAGCACCCGCGCGCGGGGGACGTAGCCCTCGTAGCCGGTCTGCAGCGCCACCGTCACGCCGGCCTCGACCAGCCTGCGAGCCGTGCCCATGGAGAGCTCCTCGGCCTCGCCGCCGGAGCGCTGCATGGTCGGGTGCACGATCACCGGCACGCCGGCGGCCAGGATCTCGTCGATCACCCGCGGGGCTTCCGCGGCGCCGTCGAGCACCAGGCGCAGGTGGGGGAACTCCGCCGCGATCCGCAGGGCGGTGACGATGTCCTGGCTCGTGTGCGCGGTGACCAGGAGCGGCAACTCGCCGGTGACCACCTGGGCCAGGGCCTCGCTGCGCAGGTTGCGCGGCGGCGCTTCCTCGCCCGCGAGCTTCTTCGAGTACTCCAGACCCTCGTAGAGCTTGGCGCGCAGCACCGCCGCGGACTTCGAGCGGGTGCCGGGGTTGCCGGCTCCGCCGCGCCCCGCGTCGGACAGGCTCGCGGTGACCATCGCCGCGGGCACCATGACCGCCTCCTCGACCGACGAGCCCGTGGTCTTGGCGACCATCGACTGACCCGAGACCAGGGCGCCCGGGGCGTGGCCGGTGTGGACCGTGGTCACGCCGAAGCTGCGCACCCACTCGATCAACGGGTCGTCGAGGTTGTAGGCGTCGAGGGCCCGCAACTCCGGCTGCACGGACTCGGAGCGGTCGAGCTCGTCGTTGACACGATCGGTGTTGAGGAAGCCCGCCAGGCCCACGCAGGTGTGGGCGTCGACCAGGCCCGGCGTGGCGACCGCGGCTTCGCGCACGGTCCAGCCGTCGGGAACGGTCAGCAGCGCAGCCGGTCCGATGGCCGTGATCCGACCCTCGTCGATCAGGATCACCCCGTCGCGGATCGGCTCGCCGGCCGCGGTGTGGATCAGGCCGGCCTTGATGGCGATTCGGCCCCCGCCCTCGTTCGAGGTCGCACCGGCAGTCGCGGCGAGGGTCGCCACCGCCAACGCCATCGCGCCCAGGCCCCGTCGATTCGTGATCACGTGGTTCATCGCAGAAGACCTCATCGGACGTTGGCGCAGCACTGGGTGAAAGGCACGTCGTCGCCCGCGCCGGGTCCGCCGATCGAGTAGATCAGGTCATCGGGGTCGGACAGGTCGAAGACCCGCTCGCCCTCGACCCAGGTCTCGAGCACCTGGGTGTAGACCGAGAAGGGGTGACCGTCGAGCACCGCCAGGTCGGCGTCCTTGCCGACCTCGAGGCTGCCCACGCGCCCGTCCAGGTCGAGCATCTCGGCCCCCGCGATGGTCAGGGCTTCGAGGGCCTTCTGCTCCGACAGCCCCGCGCGCACCGCCAGGGCGCCCGAGCGCAGGAACAGGCGCGAGTCGGTGATGTAGTCGTCGGTGTGCAGGGCCACCCGCACGCCGGCCTCGTCGAGCACGCGGCAGGTGTCGAAGGACAGGCGCGTGGCCTCCTGCTTGCCGCCGGGCGAGTCGACCACGATCACCGAGCAGGGCACGCCCGCTGCCGCGATCTCGTCCGCCACGCGCCAGCCCTCGGAGACGTGGTGCAGCACGACGCGGAAACCGAACTCCTCGGCCAGCCGCAGCACGGTCAGGATGTCGTCGTGGCGGTGGGTGTGGTGGTGGACGATGCGTTTGCCGTCCAGGACCTCGACCAGGGCCTCGAGCCCCAGGTCGCGGGCAGGCGCGTCGACCTCCGGGTCGTCCGCCGCAGCGCGCAGCTTGTCGCGGTAGGCCACCGCGTCGATGAACTTCTGCCGCACCAGGGCCGCCGACTTGGCGCGGGTGCCCGGGAAGGGCTTGTCGCCCTGGGGGTTGGTGCCGTTGGCCATCTTCAGCCCGCCCATGATCGAGCCGTCTTCGAAGCGGTAGGCCAACTCCTCCACGGTCACCGCCAGGCGCAGCTTCAGGTAGACCGTCTGCCCGCTCATCAGGTGCCCCGAGCCGGGCATGCAGTTGAGCGTGGTGAGGCCGCCGGCGCGGGCGCGGTGCACGGACGAGGCGCGCACGTCCATGCTGTCGAGGGAGCGCGCCTCGGGCTGGATCGGGTCGGACGAGTCCGCCGCGAAGGGCGCGCCCACGTGGCTGTGGGTGCAGATCAGCCCGGGCATGATCGTGCGGCCGGTGGCGTCGATCAGCTCGGCTCCCGCGGGGATCTCGACCTCGCCGCGCGCGCCGATGGCGGCGATGCGACCGTCGCGCACGACGATCACGCCGTCGTCGATGGCGGGAGCGGTGATCGGCAGCAGGGTCGCGCCGACGAAGGCCACGAGGTTCTCGGGCTGGGCCGAGGCAGTGTCAGGGCCGGGCTCCTGGCCGTGCTCCAGGGCGGGGCTGGGCCGCACGGCCAGGGCCAGGGCGGCCACGCCGACGAGGGATGCGAGGAGAGTCTTCATGGTGGGGGCTCGGTGGAGTGGGGGCGCGTCATCCTAGCGATGACCGTCGCCCGCGCCCGCGCGCGTCGCGCCGTCGGCCCGTAACCTGGCGGGCCCACCCCAGGACCCCCGGACCTCCCAACGCCCCATGCCGACCCTCCCGCTGCTCCTCGCTCTGCTCCTTCTCCCCAACCAGGACGCCGCACCGGAGGTCGCAGCGGCGCCCTCCGCGCCGCGCGCGGACGGCTGGTTGGTGTTGGGCGCCGTGGACGGGCGCGGGCGGCGGCCCTTCCGGCCCGATGCCGTCTTCGCGCAGTTCCTGGCCACGCCGGGTGCCGAAGACTTCCCGGTCGAGGGCCAGCGGATGACCGGCGAGCGCGGCAGCGAGACCTGGGCTTGGACACCGTCCAAGGACAACGGTGGTCCCGAGCAGGCCGGCAGCTGGAGCGCGGCCCTGGTGCCGGTCGAGGCGGGCCAGGGCGGGGTCTGGATGGCCAAGCTCGGCGGAGCCTGGGAGCTGTGGGTGGGCGGCCGGGCGCACGTGGGAGACGCTTACCGCTACGGCTTCGGCGGGGTGCCGGTGCTGCTCGAGGAGGGCCTGAATCAGGTCATGGTCTCGGGCTCACGCGGCGGTTTCGGGCTGGAGTTCACCCGCGCCGAGGCGCCGGTGACCTTCGCCAAGCGGGACGTGACCCTGCCGGACATCGTTGCGGGCGAGGGCGGCTCGATCGATATCGGCTTGACCCTGCACCGCACCTCGCGCGTGCCCCTGGTCGGCGCGCGGCTGGAGCTCGGTGGCGACTTCGAGGGCGGCGTGTCGCTGCTGTCGATGCAGCCGCTCGAGACGCGGACGGTGGCGATCGAGGCCGCGCTGCGCGACGCCGCCGCGGCGGCCGAGCCCGGGGACTTGACCGTCGAGTTCCGCGTGTGCGCGGCGGACGGCACCCAGCTCGCGACCACGCGCAAGACGGTGCGGGTCGTGGCGCCGGACAGCCGGCGCCTGCGCAGCTTCCGCTCGAGAATCGACGGCTCGACCCAGGTCTGGGGTGAGGTTCCGCCGCCTGCCGCGGAGCTGCGCGGCCGGGCCGAGCGGGCCGAGAGCGCTGAGAACGCGGCTGACGCGAACGCTGGGGCCAGCTCGAACAGCGGCGGCCGTGGCGAAGACGCCGAGGGCGCGGACGAGGTCGCAAGCGCCTCGGACAAGGGCGGCGACGAGAACGCCGGCGCTGCCGAACTTCCGGGCCTGGTCGTCAGCTTGCACGGCGCGTCGGTGGCGCCGCGCAACCAGATGGGCGCCTATGCGCCCGAGCCGGGCCTGTGGATCGTCGCCGCCACGAACCGGCGTCCCTACGGCTTCGACTGGCAGGACTGGGGTCGCGCCGACGCCTACGAGGTGCGCGACGCCTTCCGCGGGCGCGTGGCCATCGATCCGACGCGCCTGTACCTGACCGGGCACTCCATGGGCGGGCACGGCACCTGGCACCTGGGCGCTAACGATCCGGACGGTTGGGTGGCGATCGCTCCGAGCGCCGGTTGGCGCAGCTTCGACACCTACGGCGGTCGGCCCGACGGCCAGCTCGCCGAGCTGTGGCAGCGCGCGGACGCCGCCAGCTTGACCGAGACGCTGCTCGAGAACCTGGCCCAGGTGCCGACCTTCGTGTTGCACGGCGACGCGGACGAGACGGTGCCGGCCAGCGAGGCGCGGTCGATGCTCGAGCGGCTCGAGGCCGCGGGCGCGGTCGACCTGCGCTCGCACTTCCAACCCGGGGCGGGACACTGGTGGAACGGCGACAACGCCGCCGGCGCGGACTGCGTCCAGTGGCGCGGCATCTTCGAGCTCTTCGGCGAGCATCGGCGCGCGACAGCGGCGGAAGGCGCGGCGCCCGAGCCGCGCGAGCTGCACTTCGTGACCGTGGACCCGGCCGTCGACAGCCAGCACCACTGGCTGCGTGTGGACCAGGTCACCCGGATCGGCGACCGCGCGCGGGCCCGGGCGAGCTGGAACGACGGGCGCGTCGAGGTCGTGACCGAGAACGTGCGCCGCCTGGCGCTGCTGCCGAGCGCGCGGGCGACCGAGGTGGTGCTCGACGGCCAGGCGCAGGAGCTGAGCGAGGATCCGATCGCGACGGGCGCGGCACTCGAGTTCGTGCGCGACGCGGGCGATTGGGACCCGGTCGCGACGGCGATCCCCGCCGGCGAACGCCGCCCCGAGCGCTCCGGCCCCTTCAAGCGCGCCTTCGACCGCGAGTTCCTGCTCGTGCGCGGCACCGCCGGCACCCCGGCCGAGACCGACGCTTTGGCCCAACTGGCCCTGCGCGACGCTCAATCCTGGTGGTACCGCGGCAATGGCCGCGCGCCGGTGATCACCGACCGCGACCTGCTCGCGCGGCCCGAGCTCGCGCACCACAACGTGATCCTCTACGGCAACTCCGAGACCAACGCCGCCTGGTTCCAGGTGCTCGGCCGCGACTGCCCGATCCAGATGCGCCGCGGCTTCGCCCTGGTGGGGGAGGCCCAGTTCCGCGGGCCCGACCACGCGGCGGTCTTCTGCTACCCGCGCCTGGGCAGCGACGTGGCCCTGGCCGGCGTCTTCGCCGACACCGGTGCCGCGGGCTCGCGCCTGCACGCGATCGGCAACCATTTCGTCTCGGGTGTCGGCATTCCGGACTACGCGGTGTTCTCGAGCGCCGTGCTCAGCTCCGGCGACGGCGGCGTGTCCGTGGCCGGCTTCTTCACGAACGACTGGAAGCTGGACCTGACCAACCAGAGCCACTGACCGGCCGTCGCGCGATCACCCGCAGCGCCAGGAGGAAGGCGAGCACGAAGGGCGTCGTCACCAGGGCCTCGGTACCCCAGGGGAAGGGCAGCGTGGTCCAGTCCACCAGCAGCGGGGCGGCGAGGATTCCGTGGTGGATGAAGTCGAAGGTCATTTCGTAGAGGCCGAAGACCGCCACGGTCACCAGGGCCAGCACCCACCCGCCGATGGCGGCGAAGAGGGCCGAGGCGACAGGAGTTCGGCCCGCTGCCCGAGCCCAGGCCACGTGGTTCAGGGCCAGCCCGAAGGCGAAGACCAACTCCACCGCCAGGATCTCGCCTCGCCGCCAACGCACCAGCCAATCGGCCTGGGCGAGCTTCTCCTCGGCCCAGGGGTCCCATACCGGGTTGATCGGCTCTGGCTCGTGGACGGTGCGCAGCCAGGTGCTGGAGGTGCCCACCAACTCTGCGATCTCGCTGCGCCAGTAGGCCGACACCAGGAGCGGCAGCGCGAGGGCGGCGAACAAGAGCCCGAGGGCGTGCCGAGAAAAGCGCTCCTGCAATCCCATGGCCCGGTGCGCGTCGGCGATGGCCGACACGGTGGTGGTCAAGAACAGCAGCTCGACCAGCACCAGCAGACTGACGACCCCCGATGTCGGTGCGAACGCGACCATGCGCTGATCGGCCGAGATCCACAGCCACCACAGCACCGCGAAGCGCGCGGCGGCGACGGGCAGGGCCCAGCGGGCCAGGGCTCGGTAGCGCGGCAAGGGATCCGAGGGCTGCATGGGGAGGGTCCGACGCTCAGTCGGCTCCTCCCGCCAACCTACAGGGCCCGCGCCGATCGTGTCAGGCGTCGTCCGCCCCGCCCACACCGCTCGCGAGGTCGCGCAAGACCTCCACGCTCAGGCGACCGTCCCGGACCCCGTCGACCTCGTCCAACTCGCCGAGGGTGCCCCTGATCTCGTCCAGGGTTACCAGGCCCTTGTCATTGGCCTTGGCCAGCAAGGTGCCGAGCACCAGGGTCAGGTAGCCGACGTCGTGCTCGAGTGCGTCGAGGCGCTTGGACGTCTCCTTGCTGAAGCGCCGGTGGGTGCGCCGAAAGCGCCGCCCCGACTTGACCACGTCGTCCAGCTCGTGCCCGTAGACCGCCCGTCCGCTGAGGAGGAATTCGCTGAGTCCCATGGCGGGATCCTACTGCGATCCCGCCATGGCGATTCAAGCCCCGCTCTCAGGGCGCGACGGTACCGACCAGCATGTTGCTGAACTCGATCGGGGAGCCCGTGGTCAGCAGATCGATCGCGGCCGCCTGGAAAGCCAGGGTCGCACCGACGAGGCCCGGATCGGCGGGCACCGGTGCCGAGAAGATCGCCTGGCCCGCGACCATCGGGGGCGAGCCCAGGGTCGACGGGAAGGGCGCCAGCGAGAGCAGGATCTCACCAAGGCCGGGCAGGAACAGGCCGCAGCCCGAGGCGTCGCTGCCGTCGACGCCGACGTAGAAGAACGTCAGACCGGAGACGATCGCGGAGGCGTCCAGTTGCAGGTTCAAGCTCTGGCCCGACTGGAGCGCGGTCGACGAGCTGAGGGTGGCCGGGTTGCCGAAGCAGCCGCTGACGCTGGCGAGGCCCGCGACCTGCAGCTCCACCGCGCCGATGTCGATCAAGGGCGCCGTGCCCGAGCCCGTGTCGACCACCGCGGGCGCGTCCACGTAGCGCGGGTTGCCGACGTAGTCCTGGAGCAGCGTTGCCGGCAGGGCCGAGTTGTCGCCCGCGTCCACGGCGGGGGAGCTGGCCCCGGGCGTGAAGTCGCCGCCGGCCACATTCACCAACTGGGGATCACCGGCGAGGTTGCCCGTCCCCGCATAGCCACCCTCGACGATGGTGTAGGTGGCGTTCATGCCCGCGGTGAGCTGGTTGTTCGGCCCCTGGGCACCGCCCGGGCCCGAGTTGTCCCAGAAGATGCAGTTCACCACCGAGGTGTTGTTCGCGCCCTGGTTGCGCAGTCCGCCGGCGGCCTGGTTGGTGGACGAGTTCTCGACGATCGTGCAGTTCTGGATGCGCGTGTTGCCGCCGGAGCCGACCCAGATCGCGCCGCCGCCGTCGCCGCCCGTGGCCACGTTGCCGCGGAACACGCAGTTGCGCACGCGCACGCCGTTGGTGGAGAAAACCTCCAGGGCGCCGGCGCGGTTCGCGGTGTTGTTCAGGAACAGGCAGCGGTCGTACCAGACCGCGCCGCCGCCGGCGATGTCGAAGGCGCCGCCGAAGGAGCCGCCGTTGCCCTCCTCGAAGCTGCACGCGATGAAGCGCGGCGCGCTGCCGGTGTTGATGTAGCCGGCCGCGCCCCCGAAGGTGCAGCGGTTCGCCACGAAGCGGCAGTTGCGGATCAGGGGACTGTCGCCGCCCGTGCAGATGATCCCGCCGCCCTTGTTGTTGTTGCCGCTGCCGTTGGCCGTGCCGCTGGTCACGGTGAAGCCGTCGAGTACCGCGGTCAGGTCCGCGCCGGGGGCCGTGACCACGTGGAAGCTGTTCTCGCCGAACATCCCGCTCCCGTCGTTGCCGGCCAAGTCGCCGGTCAGGATCGAGGGCGCCGTGCCGATCGGCGGGCGCTCGTCGACCGTGGCTTCGCCGCCCAGGAACCCGCCGTAGACCTCCACGCCGCTCTGCAGCACGAAGGACGCCGTGCGGCTCGTGCCGCTGGTCGGCAGGTAGGAGCCCTGGGCCGCGAAGACCTGCTCGCCCGGCGTCGCCGAGAGCAGGGCGGCCTGCAGGCCGTCCGGGCCCTGGAAGGCGTCGGCCCAGCTCGAGCCGTCGTTCGCGCCCGTGGCCAGGCCGGCGTCGACATAGATCGTCTGGGCGGCGGCCAGGGGGCCGAGCCCGAGGGTCAGGGCGGCGAGGAGTGCCAGGGAGCGGGACCGGGCGAGCGGGAGCTGGGGCATCGGGAGCACGGAGGTGGGCGTCGCGGAGAGTCGGCGTCCAGGTGGGCCGCCTACGAAGAAGCTAGGACGAACCGCGTCCGCCCCTCGTTCCACCTCCCCGAGGGATCCTAGCCCGCCCGCCAGATCGCGGGGGATCCGATCGATCGCGCCCGGCGGCCGTCAGTCCGCCGTCGGCTAGCGGGGCAGGTCGACGATCAGCTTGGAGAGAGCGTCGCCCAGGGCCGCGTTGAGGGCCTCCGCGTAGGGATCCTCGGTCGCACCGAAGTCCAGCGGAATGCTGGCCGAACCCGTGTAGAGCCGATCGAAGATCCGCACCCCGTTGCGCTCCAGGCTCGCCAGGAAGGAGACCTCCGCGTCGTAGCTCGCCAGGGCGTTGCAGTAGGCCGAGATCAGCTTGCCCTGCAGCACCGGCGTGCCCGGCCCCGGCTTGGCGACCGGCGTGAGCCCGGCCTTGGCCAGCTCCGCCTCGAGCCCCGCCCGCACCCACTTGATCACCGAACCGTCCGACTTGACCTTGTCCGTGGGCATCGAGTCCGGCCCGCGCACCTCGCCGATCACCTTGCGGCTGCGCGCATCGACGAAGGACTTGATCGTGATCTTCGGGCCGGCGGTGACGCCCTCGGCGGGCTCCACGGCGGCCATCGCGGGGTATTCGAGCTTCACGTGACGACCGCCGAACAGGCAGCCGGTCGAGGTGAGCGTGGCGAGCAGGAGGAGGGGGAGCAGGCAGGCGTGCTTCATGGGTGGTTTCCGGGGACCGAGCATCGGTCGCAGCCGGCCCCAGAGCCTAACTACTCTCCGACGCGGACGATCCAATCGGGTGCCTGGGCGCCCGAGAGTTCGACGATGAGCCCGTTCGGAAGGGCCCGGTGCGGTGGGATCAAGAGTAGATCCAGGCCCTCGAGGCCCAGCGTCAAGGGCCGGAGCTCAAGACCGCGCCAGCGCCCGTTCTCCGGCGATCGACGGTCGCGCGACCGCGAGGTCGGACCGTGCGGCCGCAGGCTGCACCCGCGCCGAGGTGGTCCTCGACCCCATGGATTGTGCGGTCGGCGGTAGCTCGGGCCGCAGGAGCCCATCCTCGGGGGTGAAGTCGAAGCTCACCGCTACCTCGGTTCGTACCGCTGGAAGGGACTCTTGCCGCCGACTCGCTCCCCCGACCGATCCGGTCTCTCTCGACCTTCCCGACGACAACGGTGCGGTCTCAGGGATGAGCACTCCCCCCTCGGGGGGCGTCTCCATCGCTACCTTGCCAACCGACCCGATCCCCTTACCCGAGCCGCCGCTCCGTACCTGGGTCCAGTAGACCCCTGATGCCAGGACGACGACGGCTATCGCCGCGATGAGTTGACGTGTCTGAAGTTGCATCTGGCGCGCGGTTCAGATCGGCAGATCGGAAGCCGTGGGAATCTAATCCAGTCTCGCGCTCCGGGGACGGGTGCACTCGCGCACCCCCGATTCCGCTCAGGCGGGCCGACCTCACCACACCGACCCTGGGATCGGGAGGACGAGAGGATTGGGCGCTGGTCGAGCAACACCGAACTGATCGAGCGCCTGGACCTCACCCCCCGCCAGAGTCTCGATTCCCTGCGTCGCAGGACCTCCGTCCACCCGTGCTCGATGCGGCGGTCCGCTGCGAGCATCGAGGTCCTCTCGGCCTCCTGCAAGCTCTGCCGGCTGCGCTGCGGGCGGAAGTTCGGGCGCGAGTGCGGGGCGCCGGCGCCGTCGTCGGGATAGGCGAGCCGTCGGATGCGGCGACTCGAGATTCTCGAGTGGACGGCGTCCCTCGCCCAGTCGGCACCCGTTAGCCTCGATCCCGACAGTGAAGGCCAAAGGGGGTCGATGACTGACAGCTGGCGGGGTAGAGACCAACAGCGAGGGAATGGATCGTCGCGGCCGCGATCAGTGGGCGACAAACCGGTGTTGTGACTGCTGCTTTGAGGACTTACATGGATCACGAACAGGGGAAAGCCGGACTCGAGGAAGTCGCCCGTGCGGTCGAGTCCTGCGTCGGCCTCGGCCCCAGGGCTGAGGCATCTCGCCAGCAGTTGAGAGCTTGGGGGGAGCTGGCGCTCCCGGCGATTCAAGCGCTAATGCTGCGTCCTGAGGCCCGATCGAACACGATCCAGTTCCAGGCGGCGCTCTTCGAGACCGGCGCGGCGGACGCCGCCAAGGTCATCTTGGATGTCCTCGAAGGGTACGGGAGCATTCGGAGTCGCGACTTCTTCGTGACACTGGCGTTCACGCCCGCTCTCGGTGACCTGGTAGCCGATCTCGAGAATCCGCGGTCGGTCGTCGAGCGCGCGATCGCGGACGACCCCCGCTGGCCTCGGTTCGTCATGTCGCAGTTCGGAGGGGGAGGCTGGTTCGCCCAAGAAAGGGCGCTTCAGTTCGCCGCCGACGCCGGAATACAGGACGCGGTGGGACCGGCGCGCGAGCTGTTGACGAGCGATCGTGGGTCGCTTCGCAGGGCTGCAGCCGACGCCCTTTCGAAGCTGACCGGCGAACCGTGCATCGCGCGGCCAGACCCGCTTCGGCCGACGGCGGATCGATCGGAGATGCTGGAGTTTGGAAGCGCACGGGTGCTGACACCGAGATTCCTCTCACCGATTGGGCCCCTCGCTCCGCAGCCCACATTCGCCTCATTCGGGCGCTGGTTCGATGGCCGAGTGGGTCTGCTGCTTGGTCTCGGGAGCAAGGTGGAGCTGCGGGACCACGACGGTGTCCTGCTCGATTCCGTGCCCTTGCCCGATCCGGTCGAGTTCGGCGATCGGACGAGGTCCACGGGCCTGGCTCAGAACGCTTGGTCGATCCCAGCCGAGGATGGTCGCTTCCTGCTCTTGGTCGGACTCGGGCTGCAACACAGCGGTCCGAATCGGCTCGCGTGCATCGACGCCGGAGGAGCTGTCCGTTGGGCGCTTGACAACGGCAACCACACCTTCTTGCCTCCGATGCGGTGCCGCACTCCGGAAGGGGAGGGCGGAGTTCTCCTCGGCGGAGTTGCCCTTTCGCCCGAAAGTGCCCGCGGCATCGTCTGCGTCGACCTCGAGGGACGAGAGCGTTGGCGATCGGATCAGCTATGGGGGCGCTATGGCATTCACACGCATGAGCGGCTTCCGGGGCTGCTCGTCGAGTGCTTCGGACGACTGCATGTCCATCGCACATTCCCTCCGGACACGGCTCTGGCAGAACGCTGGCTAGAAGACCGGATGTATGCCGCCGATGTCCTTCTCTATCCTGACGTCGATGGACGAGCGGCACTCGTGGTGGCGGGCACCTCAGAGGGCAAGAGCTTTGTCTTGGTCCGCCTGACCTCGACCGGGGAAGAGCGGTGGTGTGTCGACCTTCCCGAGCGAGTCTCGCGGCTAACGCTTCTGGAGGACACTCCTCTGGGTCCACTCGCCGTCGTCGGGCTCGAGTCGGGCGAGCAGGTCGTTGTCGATGACAAGGGTGCGCTGATGGCGCGCCTCGAGTTGGGCCCCACAGAGCCTCTGGACTTGCCGAGTGGAACCCCACCCGAGATCGTGGCGCGGCTCGTGCAGTCCGCTGGGCATGTGCGGATGGTCTCAGCCGGGCGATTCGGAGACTCTCGTCTGGCACTCGCCGTGATGCGTGGGGCTCAGGTCGATGTGATCACGCTGACCCCGAAGGCGTCGGACTGCTGATTGTTGCCTCAGCCCCTGCATCATCGGCGGCCCGTTCAGGTTCGCGCGGTGTCTCCAGCCCCACGCTTGACGCGCTCTGAACGGCCGGATCGCTCACAATCCGCTCATCGACGCGATTGACCCGCCCGAAGATCCGAGTGTCCTCTCTCCTGTGCGAGCGCGACCGACGCGCCATCTGGAAGACAATTGGGTGGTCCTGGCTAACGGGTTATCCGGCAATGGTTTGGGGCGACGGGGGGGGGGGGGGGCTGGGCTACAGGTTTTCAGTTAAGTTCCGCCGATCGATCCGACAGATCCGTTTCTGCGACTACGCTGGGCGACGGTCTTGCCGCCGGACTCGGCAGAATCAATTTGATGTCGGTGATAAGGACGCGAGGAACAGACGAAGCATGAAGAACGGAAAGTACCGGGCCGCCTGGGCATCGCTCGCAGTCGTTGGCTGCGCCGCATTGGCACTGGCCGAGAGTCGAGGCATCTTCGGAACGATCCCGCTCGGGACCAAGAATCTCGATGGTGGCAGCGACAAAGTCGACACACTGACCCCCGGCGGTGTCACGGGGTCGGGGCCAGACGCTGCGGGAACGCTCTACAACAAGCTGCCCGCTGGGGCCTCGATGACCGACGTCACGATCGACGTGACCAATGCGACAGCCGGGGGTGTAACAGTCGACGGGACGTCGTCGGGGGCCTCGTCGGGGAGCAGCTCCTTCAATGTCAGCTTCGGCGAGAGTGTAGGTCCCGACGAATCGATGGAGCTCGAGATCGACGACATCGCCCCGGATGGTTCCGGCAAGAATATCGAGATCTACGCGACGCCGTCCCGGTCTGAATCGATCAACAGCGGTAGCGTCGAGGTCAATGTCTTTCCTCTCTTCGAACTCGAGGAGAGCCGAGACCTTCAGCGGACCGCGATCGCGTTCATGGACCATGCAGGCGGGGTTGCGTTCGTCAGGAACGACGACAGCAGCCGGGATCTCGTGCAGATCGACGGCGAACTCTCGTTCCCCAATGGTGGGGCGCGAAATCTGGTCGACGTCGAGTTGCAGACCACGGACGGAACCCCAGTCTCATCGTCCATCGCGGTCTCTGGCAGCACCTTTACGATCGCTCCCTACTCGTCCGTGGCTGCTGGGACGGTGGTTCAAGTGGTCGTGCTCCTCGACAGTTCCACTGGGCGGCCTGAGACTCGGCTTCAACTGGAAGGCACCTTCGGTTCGTGACGGCCTCGTCATGACTCGGGGAGAGAGTGAGTCGCTCCCGTCGATGCGCTCAAGGGGAGTTCCATTGGCGCAGGAGTCGACGCGGTGGAGTGGCGATAGGCGAGCGGCTTGCTCTGTTGGCCCGTCCAGTGGCTCGTTGCCATCGAACCAGTCGCTCTGAGTGGAGTCTGAACCGGTTGCCTTCGTTCGCGCCGCCACCCCGCCCCAAGTTAGGTCCCTGCTCCGAGGAGCCGGCAGGCGAGTCGCTCGGCCCCGTGGAGAGTCACGGGGGCGCGAACGCGGGCCACTCCAGGGTCGACCCCAAGGGTCATCCTGGTCGGGTTCTCGGCCCGAGGGGGGCGTAGCTGGAAGCCGGGGAGGGTAGCGGTTGCGAACCGGCGAAGGACTGCTGCCGTCCTCTGGCGTTCCGCCTCACCGCCCGCCGCCCACCGGCCCCGGCCATTCGCGGGGGCGGGGCCGGACGCTGCGCAGGATCGTGCCGACGACCAGGCCGCCGGCGGAGGTCAGGGGGTTGCGGACGTAGCCGCCGAACTTCTCCAGGTGGTAGTCCACCAGGGCGTCTTCGAGGGCGTTCTGCACCGGATACGCCGGCACGCTGCGGCACAGGCCCAGCAGGAGCTGTCGGAAGCCGACGCGCTTGCAGCCGTCCATCCAGACCCACACGCCGTCACCGGGGCGCGGTTCGCCCATCAAGTCCTGCTCGGCGTCGTTCAGGCGGCGCACCGCGTCGCCGACCTTGAAGCCGGCGCAGCGCGAGCCCTCGCGCAGGGTCTCGAGCTCGATGTGGCCGTCCTCACGGTGCGCGTGATCGGCGATGCTGCCGCGGCTGCCGACGACCATCACGCGGCCGGCGGAGTAGTCGCGGGGATCGATGGCGACGCCGCGCAGGCCGCGGTCGAAGCTGTACTCGCGCAGGTGGAAGGGGCCGCCCAGGTGGCGGCGGCGGGCGGAGACCACGTGGCGGGCGCCGAGCAGGGCTTTGAAGGTCGCGATGCCGTGGTAGGCGTAGGCGGCGTGGGACAGCACCGCCGAGCGCAGCTCGCCGATGGCGCCCGTGCGGACGCAGTCTCCGATGGCCTCGACGAAGGGCAGGGTCAGGCAGTCCTCGGTCACCGACGCGGTGCGGAAGGCGCCCAGGGCCCCGGCGCGGTGCAGGTGCTTGGGCAGCATCACCGGCGTCTCGATCAACAGGTCGACGTTGCGCGGCTCGAGCCCGGCCAGGCGCTCGATCACGTCGGGCACGGCCGACTTGGCGACGACGACGTAGAGGGCGTCGAGCTCGCGCACCCGCGCCGCGTCGAGCTTCTCGAGGGGCTCGACCTCGTGCCTGGCGCCGGCGGCTTCGAGGGTGCGCGGCGTGCGCGAGAAGATGCCCGCGAGTTCGAACTCGGCGGTCAGGGTACGCAGCACCGGCAGGGCGGTCTGTACCACCCGCTGTCCGGCGCCGACGATCGCGATGCGGCTGCGGGTCACGGGCGTGCCACCTCCCGGGGGCTTGCGAGGCTCGAGCGCAGGTGCTCGGCCAGGCGGATCGACAGGGCCACGATGGTGAAGGTCGGGTTGGCGCAGCCGCTGGTGGGGAAGACCGAGGCGCCGGCCAGGTAGACGTTGTCGACGCCGTGCACGCGCTGGTTCGCGTCGACCACGGAGCTCGAGGGGTCCGTGCCCATGCGCGTGGTGCCGATGTGGTGCGAGGCGTCCTGGGTGATGGGCCACTCGGTCTCGTCGGCGAGGGTCGTCTCGAGGTGGCCGACGCCGCTGCGCTCGAGCTCGTCGGCCAGGACTCGGTGCAGCTCCACCAGCGAGCGCTGGTCCAGCTCCGTGCAGCGGTGGGCCACGCGCGGGATCGGGTTGCCGGCCGCGTCGCGCTCCTCGGCGAGGGTCACGCGGTTCTGGGGATCGGGCTCCATCTCCATGAAGTTCCGCAGCCGCACGCGGCGGATGGCGGGGGCGGCCTTGCTCAGGCGGTGGAAGGTGTAGTTGGCCACGCTGGGGGAGTGGCGCACCACGTTCCAACCGACGCCGGCCCAGCCAGCCAGGCCCTTGCGCGCGTTCTGCAGGTCGGAGTCGTCGCCCGTCTCCGAGTAGTCGCGCAGCTCGACGGGACCCTTCTGGCGCCGCTTCCAGGCCTGCAGCAGGCCCGCGCTGCGCTTGGCGAGGAGCACCGCCGACTCGACCCCGTCGTTGCCCGACCAGGGGAACATGGGCTCGAAGCGCACGTAGCTGTTGAGCAGGCCGCGCCGGCGCTGCTCGTCTTCGGTCAGGCGCAGGCCCGCGTAGCCGGCGAAGCCCTCGAACAGGCAGCCGAAGAAGTACGCGGCGCGCTTCACCGGCGCGCGCAGGTGCAGCATGCCGTGGTAGTTCTTCGGATGGTTCATCAGGCAGCGCCCGACCTGATCTCGGTCGTTGCCCAGGCCCGCCGGGTGCAGGTCCGTCGAGAGCAGCAGCAGCCGCGCGTTCTCGATCCCGCCGCAGGCCACCACGAAGCGCTTCGCGCGCAGAAGGAGGGTGCGGCCGTCGGAGGGGCGCAGCTCCGCGTGGGTCACCCGCGGGCCGTCGCCGCCGGCGGCCAGGCGCGAGACGCTGGCGTCCAGGTACAGGTCGACCCGCTCGCTCTCGTAGATCGAGCGCAGCAACTTGCCGAAACGCTGGGGTGGGTCGAGGGCCAGGAAGACCTTCTCTTCGAGCTGGTCCCACCGGGCGCGGACCTCGCTCTCGGCGCGGAAGCGTCCGAAGCCCGACGGTCCGAAGAACTCGGCGGTGGGGAAGGCGAAGCGCGCGGCGGCGGCCTCCCAGTACGGCTCGAGCTGCTCCCGCTCGATCGGCCAGCCCGCCAGGCGGAGCCACTCGCGGCGCTGCATGTCGATCGGATCGAGAGGCGCGGAGAGACCCGCCCAGGTGGTCGACGCGCCGCCGAGCACGCGCTCGCGGCTGTAGTCCTTGATCGGCAGGCCGTCGCTGACCACGCGCTTGAGCTCGTCGGCGTAGCGCGTGTTCTTCCTGCGGCCGCTCTCGACCACGCACACGCGCAGGCCGGAGTCCGCCAGCTCGGAGGCGACGGTCCCGCCCGCCGGGCCCGAGCCGATCACGCACACGTCGTACTCGGGCAGCTCGCGCCGATCGTCCGTGGCGAGGTCGACGATCATCGCTCGGCCTCCGCGTCGGCGCGCACCCGCTCGCCGCCCACGCCGCCGCCCTCGAGCCAGTCCTCGAGCAGCACCAACGCTGCGTAGCTGTCGCGCAGCTCGCGCCGCCGTTCGCGCGGGACGTCGTCGTCGCGCATGCGTTCTTCGGCGGCCTTGGTGGTCAGGCTCTCGTCGTAGAGCAGCACCTGGCGATCGGCCAGGCGCGAGGCCAGGCGGCCGGCGAAGGCCCGCGTGGGCACCGCGCGCGCGCCCTCGTCGCCGCTCGCCAGGCGCGGTAGGCCAATCAACACCGTGGCCGCGTCGCGCTCGTCGGCGAGCTCGGCCACGTGCTCGACCAGGCCCGGGGCGTCCCCGTCCAGGCGCGCCGTCTCCAGCACCCGCGTGGTGATTCGCAGGGCGTCGCAGGCCGCGAGGCCGGTCTTCGAGGCCCCGTGGTCCACGGCCAGCACGCCGCCGCTGCGCCGGCCGGCGCCCTGGGCGGCCGCGCTCAGAGGAACTCCTTCGAGCCCCGCGCGCGCAGGGCCTCGACGATCAACTTGACGTCCTGGGCCCGCTCGCGCGGGCACACCAGGGTGGTCTTGCCCGAGCGCACCACCACCAGGTCCTCGCAGCCCACCAGGGCGATCAACTCGGGCTCCTCGGCATAGGCCAGGCAGCCCGTCGAGTCGGCCGAGATCAGCTCCGCGCCCTCCACCAATCGGCGCCAATTCCCGTCCGAGTCCGCCGCCGAGAGGTCCGGAAGGGCCGCCCAGGAGCCCACGTCGTTCCAGGTGTAGGCGATCGGCATCGTGCGCACCTGGTCGGAGCGCTCGAGGATGGCCACGTCCACCGGCGCGGACTCGAGCCCGGGGTAGACCTCGGTGATGCGCGGATCGCTGGCCGCCACGTCCGAGAGGGTCGCGTGCATGTCCGGCATGTAGCGCGCGAAGGCCTCGAGGATCGTGTCGACCCGCCAGCAGAAGATGCCCGCGTTCCACAGGAAGCGACCGGAGCCCAGGAACTCCCGCGCCCGTTCGAGGTCGGGCTTCTCGAAGAAGCGGCTGACCGCGCTCACGCGGTGGGCTCCCTTGCCGCGCAGGCCCTCGCCGACCTCGATGTAGCCGTAGCCGGTGGCCGGGTGGTCGGGCTGGATGCCGAAGGTCAACAGACCCCCGTGCTCACGTACCTCGTCGGCGCCCGCCGACAGGGTCGCGCGGAAGTCCGCCACCGGCGTGATGTGGTGGTCCGCGGGCAGCACGACTTGCACCGCGCGGGGATCGCGCCGGGCGACTTCGAACGCGCCGAGGGCCACAGCGGCGGCGGTGTTGCGCGCCACCGGCTCGGCGATCAGGTTCTCGGCCGGCAGTTCGGGCAGGCAGTCGCGCACCAGTTGCGCCTGGTCGGCGGCGGTGACCACCAGGATCCGCTCGAAGGGCACCAGCCCCTCCATCCGCGCCGCGGTCTCGGCCAGCATCGGCCGGGCCCCCGCGATCGGCAGGAACTGTTTCGGGCGGGCGGTGCGGCTGGCCGGCCAGAAGCGGGTGCCGGAGCCGCCGGCCATGATCACGGCGTAGAGATCGGAGTGGGGCATGGGGAGCGTGGCCAGGGCGCCGCAGTCTAACGGGCTGCCCCGGCGCACCGCCGCTCCGAGACCGGCGACGGCGTCAGAACCGCTCGGGGACGTCCGCCATCGACGGGAAGGGCAGCCGCGGGGGCTGGCGGGCGGAGAGCCCGAAGAGGTCGATGATCGGGTTGGTCACGATCACCCGCGGGCGGGTCATCTCGCCGCGCACCTTCAGGCGCACCACGCGGCTTTGGAACCAATAGAAGACCCGCGCGATCACCCCCAGGCCGTCGAACAGGCTGTAGTTGATGTCGAATTCGTGTTCGAGGCGACCATCCAGGCCGAGAGTGCCCTCGCCGACCAACTTGAGCAGCGGGCTGTGGGCCACGGCGTCGGTCATCCGCAGCTCCCCGTCGCGCAGGGCCAGGCGCGTGCGCATCCAGTCGAAGGTCCCGGTGTTCTCGAAGCCGAGCTGCGAGAAGACCTCCCGGACCACGGGGATCGACCACAGGCGCGCGTCCTCGAGGGCGACGAAGCCGTTGCCCTCCAGGCCCATGGGGTCGCCCGGGTCGCCGGTCAGGCGCAGGTAGCCGCGCAGCTTGCCGCGGTCCGCACCACCGCCGGCGAGGGCGCTCTCGAGCAGTTGACGCACGTCGAGCTCGGTGAAGCCCAGGGCCAGGTCGAAGCGGTGGGGTTCGCCGAGCTCGATCGAGAAGGCCCGACCGCCGGGCAGGGCCTCGGGCGCGAGGGCGTCGGGAGAGCCCACGAGGCCGCCGGCGAAGCCACCCTGCAAGCCGTCGAGGGTCAGGCGCCCCTCCACGTAGCTGACGGTCGATGAGAGCCCTGCCAGGGACCAGCTTCCCAGGCGGCCGTAGGCCTCGCTGAGTTCGGCCAGGGCGCGCATGCGCCCGCCTTCGATCACCGCGTGGGGCACGACCAGCTCGGCGCTCGAGATCGTGAGGGGCAGCCCGACGCCCACGCGCACGTCGTGGGGCACGAAGCGACCGGCGACGGCCACCGACGGTTCGCGGTCCCGGGGCAGGGCCGCGACGAACCGGGCGCGTTCGGCGTCCAGTCGCAGCTGCCACGCGGGAGGGGCGATCGACCGCTCCCAGGGAGCGCGCAGGACCGGGTCGGTGACGGGCTCGCCCCACCCGTAGTCGGCCAGGATGCGCGGCGACAGCTCGGCGTCGTCGAAGCTGAGGTTGCCGCCGAAGGCGTACTCGGCCAGGCCCTCGGGGTCCGCGTAGCGCAACAGCTCCGCCGCGCCCGGGTCACTGCGCACGAGGTCGGCCGCGGTTCCGGCCAGGCCGTCGCGCAGCTCGATCGCGACGCCGCCGACCTCGCCCCGGATCCACGGTGCGTCGACCCGCGAGCCGTCCGTGCGCAGGGTCCCGCGCAGGGTCTTGGCCTCGAGGCCGCCGATCGTGAAGCGGTCGTCGCGCAGGTGCAGGGCCGCGCGGGGGTCGCCGAAGGTCTCGCCCTCGACGCCCAAGCGCACGGCGGCGTTGACGTCGACGGGACCTCGGGCCCGCGCGGCGAGGAGCGCTTCGGCCACAGCGGCGCCGCCCGACCGCGCGAGTTGATCCAACAGAGTGCGATCGTCGAGCTCCAGGCCCGCGGCGTGCAGGCCCGCCGCGGCGGGGCGCAGGTCCAGTGCGATCGGCACCGCACTCGCCAGGGCTTCGGCCGCAGGTCCCACAGCGATCAGCTGCGCGTCCAAGCCGGCGTAGACCATGGGACGCGGCGCCGCGTCCGCGGCCGCCGTCTCGCCCTCGATCGAATCGCCGCTGGCGACGGCCACGGCGGCGGGCGGTGGATTCTCGGCCACGACCCGGACCCAACCCTCGAGCTCGTCGATCAGCAGTCCCTGTGGAGCCGCGCGCAGCCCGTCGGGCAGGACCTCGATCGAGGTCCGCGCAGGTCCGGACCGATCGACGATCCCATGACTCAGGTGCACCGTCGCGGCGCCCTCGGCGACGACCTGGTCCAGGAGTTCGGCCAGCTCCGGGAACTTCTGACGCGCGACGTCGACCACCGGTCCGCCCGCCATCACACCGCGCAGGCTGACCGCGGCAGTCCGCAGCATGGCGAACTGACCCGGCGGGTAGCGCAGGGGCGACTCGAGCTGGGCCAGCTCGGGATCCCGCAGTGCGCCGGCGATGTCGATCGACGAGCCATCGGCGGCGCGCGCCTCGAAGGCGAAGCCCAGGCCGAAGGCTCGGCGACTCAAGGGCCGCTCGTCCTCCTCGGTCCCCTGGGCGACCACGGTCTCGCCGCTCCAACGCAGGTGCAGGCTGCCGTCGACCTGGTCCAGGGGAGCGGGGAAGACGTCCCAGGTGGCGGCGGCGCCCTGGACCTCCAGGTCGATGGCCATCACCGGCGGCACCCGCTCGTGGGGCTGGTCCAACTGCAAGCGCCCGATGGCGGTGCCGGCGCGGGGAGCGAAGACCTCGGTCAGGTCGAACTCGAGCCCCAGCCCTTCGACGCCCCTGACCATGTCGGTCGGCACGTCGATCCGCGGCACGCGCAGGTCCAACAGAACCCGAGGCCAAGGCCCCGTGTCGGGCGTCGACCCGACGATGCCGAGGTCGGCGGTCACCGTGCCGCTGGGATGGTTGGCTCGGAGCCCGATCAGAGCCGTCACGTCGTTGGGCGAGCGCAGCGGATCGTGCAGGTGGATCGCCCGGCCGTGGATCTCGCTGGCGCGGATCGGGAAGCCGTGGCGCGCGCCCATCTGGTCCTCGAAGCCGCGGTAGGCGAGCTGCGCGTCGCCGGCGGGATCGGCCACGAGCACGACGCGCGGCTCGACCGGCAGATCCGGATCGTTGCGCCGGTCGAGGATCATTGCCGCGCGCAGGTCGAGGGTGCCGCGGGGGTCGAGGGCTGCGAAGACCCGCTCGATCTCCTCCGCCACGTAGGGTGCCGACTCCAGGTAGCTGAGGGCCTGGGTCTGGGCGCCGCGTCCGATCGGAAGTTGGTCGGCGTCGAGTTGGAGCATCGCGGCAATGCCCGGGGGGGCATCGGCGCCCAGGGCGCCGCGGACCAGGATCTGCGCTCCGCGCCACTCGCAGCGCAGCTCGCTCAGGCAGCCCAGGTCCCGAGCCCAGAGCAACTCGCCGTCGGACGGCGCCAACAACCGAGCTTGCAGATCGACCTGCGCGCCCTCGGGCAGGTGGCCGGAGTCGACGGCCTCGCCGCGCAGCCCCGAGGCGCGCGCGCGCAGCTCGGTGCGGGCGGGGATCAGGGCCCCCGGTTCGAAGTGGGCGCTGCCCTCGAGGTCCACCGCGGCGATCCATGCGCCCAGGGCTTCGGCTCCGGCGCGCAGTTGGTCCGGGAGTGCAGCGGTCGCGATCGGCACGGCTGTGGCCGCGGTCGAGATGACGAGTTCGCCCCTGTCGTCGACGCCCCCGACGAAACGCACCGGTGCGCCGGGCGAATCCGGAGGTCCCAAGCGAGGCGTGATGCTGCCCTCGACGCTCGGCGTGCCACCGGCCGTCGGTTCGACGCGCAGCTCGACGCGGCCCAGGGGGCGGGCCGGCGCGGACGGGTCGAGGGCCACCAGGACCTCGAGGTCGCGCACCAGGATCTGCGGCAGATCCTCGGCGAACCAGGCGGCGCGCTCGGCTCCGGGATCCTCGTCGGCCTCATTCCGGCCGATGCTCGCGTCGAGGGCCAAGGCCCGTTGGCCCAGGGCCGGCCCCGCCGCAACGACGCCGCCGAGCACGGCCACGCGCCGCACCCGCGGGGGGAAGAGTCCGAGCTGCACGCGCACCTCGTCCAGGCGGATCAACTCGATCGTCTCGCCGCCGTTCTCGTCCGGGATGCTGGCGATGGTCAGATCGCGCAGCCGCAGGCCGGGATCGCTCCAGTGGAAGCGCACCGAGCCGATGTGGGCGCCCTCGCCGAGCACGGCATCGAGCTCCGCCTGGAGCGCGTCGCGAAGGGCTCCGCTGCGCTCCAACGGGAACAGGGCCAGGGTTCCAACCACCAACACGACGCAGCCGACGAAGACGGCGATCTCGAGCAGGCGCAGGATTCGCCTCACGGCGTCGCCCCCGGTGCAACTGTCGATTCGGCGGCCGCGCCGCTCCGATCCGCGTTGGAGGGATCCTGGTCCGCGCTGCTGGCCGAACGGCCCGCGAATGGACGCGCGTCGCCCTCCACGATCATGCGCGGCACCCGCCGACCGATCGAGCAGGTGATCTCGTAGGGGATCGTGCCGGCCTCGTCGGCGAGGCAACTGGCCGAGAGCTCGCGCTCGCCGTCGCGTCCGATCAGGGTCACCACGTCGCCGACGTCAGCGCCGGGTGCGTCGGTGATGTCGATGGTGGTGTAGTCCATCGAGACGCGACCGACGATGGGCACCTCGCAGCCGCGGATCAGGGCCCGTCCGCGGTTGCCCAGTCGCCACGGCACACCGTCGTTGTAGCCCACCGGCAGGGTCGCGATGCGCGAGCGCCGCGTGGCCCTCCAGGTGCCGCCGTAGCCGATCGGCGTGCCCGGTTCGACGTCCTTGAAGAACACCACCTGGCTGCGCAGCGAGAGCACCGGGCGCAGGGCCTCGAGGCGGCCGCCCCCGGCGGGAATCACGCCCATCTCCGCCGGAAGCATGCCCAGGGCGGCGATCCCGGGCCGCACGGCGTCGAAGCGCGGTTCGAGTCCGGTGAAGATGCAGGCCGAGTTGGCCACGTGGGTCCAACCGCGCAAGAGGCCGCGTTCGCGCGCGGGCCCGAGGTACTGGTCGAAGGAGCGCAGTTGCGCCGCTGTACCGGGGTCGTCCGCGCCCCGCGAGGAGGCCACGTGGGTCATGCTGCCGGCGAGCTCGAGGCCGGGGCTGGCGTGGATCTCCTCGAGCAACTCGAGGGCCCGCGCGGGCCCGGAGCCCAGGCGCCCCATGCCGGTGTCGACGTTGAGGTGCACCCGTGCGGTGAGTCCCAGCTTCACCGCCAGGGCCGAAAGCATTCGCACGCGATCGGCGGAGTGAACACCCAACTCGACCCCGCCCCGCAGGGCCGGTTCGGCCTCCTCGTCGACGATCGTCCCCAGGACGATCATTCGTCCGCGGATGCCCGCAGCGCCCAGTTCGAGGGCCTCCTCGACCGTTCCCACGCCGAAGGCGATCACGCCCAGGGCCGCCGCTCGCCGCGCGATGGCGACGGCGCCGTGGCCATAGGCATCGGCCTTGACCACCAGGATCAGCTCCACCGCGGGTCCGATCCGCGCGCGGATCGCGCGCAGGTTGTGCTCGAGAGCCGCGAGGTCGATCTCGGCCCAGACGCGGGGGACGTTCACCGCCACAGGGTAGCTCCTGGTCGGCGACCAGGCATGCAGTCAGCGCCGATCGTCAAAGGGGCGGGCGCCGCGGGTACCGCGACCGGAACGACGGGGCGGGAAAGGGCGAATTCGGAGGGGAGCCGCCAAATAGCGTCGTTGACATCGCCTGTGCGGACTCCCATTCTCTGGGCGCGTCATACGGTTCGAGGGCAGCCTCATCACTTCTCTCGTCCGACACCACTCGCAGCATCCCCCCTCGACGCCGACTCGCCGACGACCCTCGTGAACGTCCCTCGTGGACGACACGCCCCGGACGCAACCTCATTGAGCTTGCCGACGGGACAGGCCGAATCGCCCTCGAGGGCAACTCGCTGCGAAAATCATCAGATCGATCATGGCCAAGAAGAAAGCCAAGAAAAAAGTCGCCCGCAAGGCTCCGGCCCGCGGCGCCAAGCGCTCCACCAAGAAGGCTGCCGGCCGCCGCACGAAGGCCTCCGCCGCTGACTTCATCATCAGCAAGAGCCGCACCAAGGCGGCCGCTGGTATCAACGTCTCCGGCGAGTTCTACGCCGCCCTCGACGCGGCCGTTCGCGGCCTGATCGCGGGTGCCGAGCAGCGCGCTGTCGACAACGGTCGCAAGACCCTCCGTCCGCACGACCTGTAGGCCGTCCTTCGGCGCTGTGCCCTCGGGGCTGCGCCCTCGGCGCTGCGCCCTCGGGGCTGTGCCCTCGGGGCCGGGACCTTCGGGTACTGGACCTTCGGGAGCGCGCTCCGGAGCGAGTGGACTGGAGACGTCCGAGCCTCAGTGGGTTCGTCCGTTGCCAGTGAATCAAGAGCCCGCCGCGCATCGCGTGGCGGGCTCTCTTCTTTCGCAGCAGTCTTCGTTCGCGGCAATCTTCGTAGGCAGCGGCCTTCGTTCGCAACAACCGTCGTGGCCCCGATCCGATTGGGCAGCGTTTCGCTCGGGGCCGAGTTCGGAGCGAATTCGAGGCTGCGCGCAGGACGGCTCGACGGATCTCCACCCGCAGCGTCCGAGGGCTACCGGGCCTGTCCTGGGCGTCTATTCGCCGAATCGAGCCAAGTACAGCGGCCGCAGACTGCCAGCAGGAGCGGCGGTCCCGCGGACGAGTTCGTCGCGGGCGAGTCTCAGGACGGCTTCGGCGCGTGGCGCGATTCCTGTGGCGACGCGGGGCCCCGACTCGCCGTCCCCGAGTGCGTCGCCGGCGGCGCGCCGCGCGTCGTCGTCGATGAACAGCGTCGGCCGCGGATCGGTGGCGCACCAGGGCTCGGCGGCGAGCAGCGTCCGCAGCTCCGCCGGCTTCGGCGCGCAGACCTCCTGCACCGTGGCCAAGCCGTCACCCTGACGACGGAAGGCACCGAGGTAGACGCGACCGCCGCGGGCATCGAGTAGCTGTCCGCCGACGGCGCCGGGTGCCAGGTGGTCGAAGACCGCCGCGGCCATGGACGCCACGCCGACCGTGGGCACTCCCAGGGCACGCTCGAGACCGAGCACCGTGGCGAGACCCACGCGCAGACCGGTGAAGCTCCCGGGGCCCAGGCCCACGCCGATGGCGGTGACATCGCCCACCTTTGCGTCGATGGACTCGAGCAGCCGCGCCAGGGTCGGCAAGAGGTCGCGCGCATGGGCGCGCTGGCCCTCGAGCGAAGCAGTGTGGATCTCACCGCCCCTGCGTGCGACGGCCACGCTGGGGGCGCGGGTCGACGTCTCGAATGCGATCAGTAGCTCGGGGTCGCCGCCCTGTGGGTCGCTCGAGCGACCCATGGACGAGCCCGCATCGGGCCCAAAGTTCGGGCCGCTCATCGGTCCGCGATTCGAGCGGCGATGATCGCGGCCAGGCCGTCGGCGTAGGACAGGATCAGCGCCTCATCGGGGCCCTCGACCATCACCCGAGCGAGGGACTCGGTGCCCGAGTAGCGCAGCAGAACGCGGCCCTCGTCGCCCAACTCGCTCTCGATCCGGCGCACCTCGTCCAGGACCCCTGGCAGCTCCTCGAAGGGCGGCTTGTCGGCCACCACCTGGTTGACGAGCACCTGGGGGAAGGCCCGGAAGGTGCCGGCCAGGGTCGAAAGGGACGTACCGGCGCGACGCATGGCCGCCATCACCCGCAGGGCCGTCAGGGTCCCGTCGCCGATCAGGGCCGAGGGCCGCTGGTCACCGGGATCCTGATCGACCTCGAACAGGACGTGGCCGGACTGCTCGCCGCCCAGGCTGAGGCCGTGCTGGCGCAGACCCTCGACCACGCGCCGGTCGCCGACGCCCACGGTGTGCACGCCGACGCCCGCTTCAGAAAGGGCCTTGTGCAGTCCCTTGTTGCTCATCACGGTCGCCACGATCGCGTCGCCCGTGAGCAGGCGGCGTTGCTTGGCGTCGATGGCGAGCAGCGTCAGCATCGCGTCGCCGTCGACCAGCTCACCGCGCTCGTCGACCAGCACGCAGCGGTCGCCGTCGCCGTCCAGGGCCACGCCCAGGTCGGCGCCGAGCTCGATCACCGCGGCCTGCAGGGCCTGGGGCTTGGTCGATCCGCAGTCGCGGTTGATGTTGTCCCCGTCCGGATCGGCGGCGATCAGGGTCAGGTCGGCGCCCAGGGCCTCGAGGGTCCGCGGCGCCACGTGGCTGCCGCCGCCGTTGGCGCAGTCCAGGACGATCCGCAGACCACTCAGGTCCAGGTCCGACGCGATCCGCAGCAGGTACTCGACGTACTTCGACTCGAGCACGGCCTCGCCGTGCCGCGCTCCCCGTCGTTCCCGCACGGGCTCGCCGTGGGCTTCGACGTAGCGCTGGATCGCGTCCTCGACGTCGTCGCCGAGCTTGCCCCCGTGTTCGTCGAAGATCTTGATGCCGTTGTCGTGGGCCGGATTGTGGGAGGCGCTGATCATCACGCCGACGGCGTAGTCGCCGTCGCGGGTCAGCACCGCCAGCCCAGGAGTCGTGATCAGGCCGACGCCGTCCACATGGAATCCCGCTTCGGCCATGCCGTGGCCGATCGCCGCCAGGAGGCCGGGCCCGGAGCGCCGGCCGTCGTGGCCGATCAGCGCGCGCGGCGTGCCGGGTAGGGACTCGCCCAGCACCGCGGCCACGGCCCGACCGAGCACCGCGGCACGATCCTCGCGCAGCCAGCCCTCGCCGGCGCGGCCACGGATCCCGTCGGTCCCGAACAGCCTCGGGCGACCATCAGCGTTGCGACCACCCATTCAACTGTCGTCGCTGTCGGACTCACCGGCGGTGCCGGCAACGGGGGTCAGGAACACGTAGGGGTCGCTTTCGAGTTTCAAGACGAGGTCTTCCTCGCCCGTGAGCCTAGCGTCGTCGAGCCCCAGCTCGGCAAGCGAGTCGCGCCAGTTTCGGCGCAAAGTGACGCGCACGGGCAGGCTCTGGCTGCTGCCGTCGTCGGGCAACTCCGCCAGGTCGACGTACACGTGGACGGCGTCCTCGACGAAGCGTCGGATGGCTTGGACCCGCTCCAGCTCGGCGGCGGAGCCGGGGCTGGTGTCGGCCGGGACCAGCCCCGTGGTCTCGATCCGCAGGCGGGCAGTGCGCGCGTGCAGCTCGATGGCCCACTCGTCGATCTGCGCGGCGACGGTGGGGTCCAGGCAACCCACGGCGATCTCCCGTTCGACCGTGCCCGCGTCGCGGGTCGAGGGGCGGATCAGCAGCTCGACCTCGACTTCCTCGGCGTTGGCCAGGAGCACCCCGCGCGCCACCAACTCGGGCGACAGGACCATCCGCAGGGTCACCTCGCCGCGGCTGTCGGCGGGCAGGGTCAGGGGCGCCAGGAGGTCGGCGTCGGGATCGTCGAGCAGCTCCGCCAGGGCACTCTCCGGTCCGCGCAGGGTCACCTGACGCGGCCGGATCTGCGTGGCGGCCAGGTCCCAGGTGAAGCGCCGGTCGAGGCCGCTGGCGTCGATCGGCAGGTGCTCGGGGCTCAGGTCGAAGGTCTGGCTGCGGACGCGCTCGAGCTCGGCGACCGGTGGCTCCCCGTCGGTCCATTCGAGCTCCAGGCCGGGTTCGCGCCCGCGCCAGTTCACCAGTCGCAGATCCAGGGGCAGCTGCTCGGGCGTGGGGGAGGGGACCTTCCACTCCCCGGCCAGGCGCACGCCGCTGCGGTCGATCTGACGCCGGGTACCGCCCAGGGTCAGGTTCACCGTGGGCGCATCGCCGCCCGTCGAGAGCAGCCAGCCTTCGTCCGGCATCCGCAGCACAAGCTCGCCCGAACTGGCCGGAGAGGTGTCGGTGGGACCGGCCAATCGCAGGGTCATGGACAGGGGCTGGCTGCTCTCGAGTTGCCCGTGCACGACCCACAGGATGGCGGCGGCGACGGCGGTCGAGAGGGCCAGCCAGGTGAGGTCACCGCGTAGGGCCGCGAAGATCGGGGCCAGGCCGAAGCGCTGACCCGCGGCCGCCTCACCGGAAGCGCCCAGACCCAGGAGGTCGCGCAGGACGTGGTCGAGCTCCTGGGGCGGAACCGGGCCGACGCGCTGCCCGTTGCGGAACAGGGTGATGCGGCCGGTCTCTTCCGAGATCACGATCGCGAGCGCGTCCGTCTCCTCGGAGAGGCCGAGCCCCGCGCGGTGACGCGTGCCGCTGAAGGCGGAGAGGCCGGAGCTCTCGGACAGGGGGAAGATGCACTGGGCCGCCACGATGCGGTCCTCGCGGATCACCACGCCGCCGTCGTGCAGCATGCCCCCGGGTTGGAAGATGCTCTGCAAGAGCGCGCGCGACACCGGCGCGTCCACGGCCACCGCCTTCTCGAACCAGGGGCGCAGGGACGACTCGCACTGCACCGCGATCAGGCCGCCGTGACGGCGCTTGGCCAGGCCGCGCGCGGCGGCGGCCAGGTCGTCGACGGTCTGATGGGCGAGGCGCGCGCTGGGTCCGACCAGGAAGTGGCTCTCGCCGAGCTGGGAGATCGCGCGCCGCAGTTCCGGCTGGAAGACGATGGCGAGGGCGACCAAGACGTAGCCGGTCACGTGGCCGAGCAGGAAGCCGAGCTCCTCCAGCTCGAGCAGCTCGGTCAGTCCGAACAGGCCCACCGCCCCCAGCAGGAAGGCGACGATCAACCCGCGCGCCAGGCGGTTGCCGCGGCTGCGACGCACCACGCGCAGGAACAGGTAGATCGCCGCGCCGACCAGCACCAGCTCGAGGATCCAGGAGGCCGTCAAGCTCACGGCGCAGACCTCCCGACAACGGCGGCCGCCACGCGCGCGGCCGCGCGCATCGGCGCGACGTCGTGCACGCGCAGCCACTGGGCCCCGCCGGCGACGCAGGCCGCGATGGCCCCGGCCGTGCCGAAGGCCCGTCGCGCGGGTTCGCGCTCGTCAGTCAGCACTCCGATGAAGCGCTTGCGCGACACGCCCACGAACAGGGGTCGCCCCAGGGAGCGCAGCTCGTTCAGGCGGGCCAACAGGGCCAAGTTGTGTTCCAGGGTCTTGCCGAACCCGATGCCGGGGTCGAGCCACACGCGCTCGGTGTCGATGCCGGCCTCGTCACAGGCGGCCAGGCGCGCGCGCAGAAATTCGGTCACCTCCGCCACCACGTCGGTGTAACGCGGCGCCTGCTGCATGTCCCGCGGATCCCCGCGCATGTGCATGGCCACGTAGCCGCAGCCCGACTCGGCTACCAGGGGCAGCATCTCGCGGTCGCGGGTCCCGGCCTCGACGTCGTTGACGATCGTGGCGCCCTCCGCGAGGGCGGCGGCGGCCACGGGAGCGCGGCGCGTGTCGATCGAGATCGGGCCCAGGCCCGCGTCGGCCAGGGCGCGCAGGGTGGGCAGGACGCGCTCCAGCTCGACCTCGGTCGAGATCGGCTCGGCGCCCGGGCGCGTCGACTCACCGCCAAGGTCCAGCAGGTCGGCGCCGGCCTCGAGCAGCGCCCGCGCGCGCGCGACGGCGGCCGCGGGCCCGTCGAGTTCGCCACCGTCCGAGAAGCTGTCCGGGGTCAGGTTCAAGACGCCGACGAGTTGCGGAGCGGGGCAGGGGGAGGCCGCGGCGTCCCAGGCGGCGAGCAGCTCGTCGAGACCCTCGTCGGCAGCGTCCTCCCGCTCCAGTCGGGCGCGCGGCAACAGCAGCGTGCGCCGCGTCCCGGGGCCGTCGCGGCGCGCCAGGGCGGCGACCTCGAGGGCGCGACGGGCCGAGGGCTCGAGCCCCGCTTCGTCGAAGGACAGGCGCACCAGGCCCTCGCTCGCGAGTTGCGACAGGTCGCGGCCCACGGCGCGGGGGGCGAGTCGCAGGGCTCGCGCGCCGTGGACCCTTCCCGACCGTGCCGTGTCCGCCGTCATCGCTCTCGATCAGGCGGGCGAAAGGCCGGGCGTTCCGGTCATCTCACCGCCACGCTCGCCCTCGTCGCGGGCCTTCTCGGGGGTCGGCGTGGACGGCTGGGCCGCCTTGCCGGTGTCGATGGGCTCGGGCTCGGGCTCCGGACGCAGGTTGTCGACGGAGACACCCTCGACCAGTTGAATCACCTCGCGACCCGAGATGGTCTCGAAGCGCAACAGCGCCTGGGCCAGAGCGTGCATCGCTCCGGCGTTGGCGCGGATCGCCGCCTCGGCCTCGGCGTAGGCCGCATCGAGGATCGCACGCACCTCGTGGTCGATCTCCCGGGCGGTCTCCTCGGAGTGGTTCTTGCCGCGACCCAACTCGGTGCCGAGGAAGTCGGAGCCCTGGCGGTCGGCGTAGTTGATCGGCCCGATGGCGTCGCTCATGCCGAGCTCGGTGACCATCGCCCGCGCCAGCTCCGTGGCGCGACGGATGTCGTCCGAGGCCCCCGCGGAGATGTCCCCGCAGAACTCGGCCTCGGCGATGCGACCGCCGAAGAGCATCGCCAGCTGGGCCCGCAGACGCTTGCGCTGGGTGTGGTAGCTCTCCTTCTCGGGCAGGATCATCGTCGCACCCAGGGCGCGCCCGCGCGGGACGATGGTGACCTTGTGGGGCGGGTCGGTGTCCTCGAGCACGGAGGCGACCACGGCGTGGCCGGCCTCGTGGTAGGCGGTGACCTTGCGGTCTTCCTCTTCCATGGTGCGCGAGATCTTCTGCCGGCCGTAGCGGACCTTGTCGCGGGCCTCCTCGAGGTCCTCGAGGCTGACCTGCTCGCGCTTGTCGAGCACCGCCATGATCGCGGCCTCGTTGACGATCGCCGCCAGATCGGCGCCGGAGTAGCCGGGTGTGGAGCGCGCCAACACGCCGACCGAGACGTCCTGCTCGTGCTGCACCTTCTTGAGGTGCACCTCGAGGATCGCGAAGCGTCCCTCGTAGTCGGGCAGGTCGATCGTCACTTCGCGGTCGAAGCGGCCCGGGCGCAGGAGCGCCGGATCGAGCACGTCCGGCCGGTTGGTGGCCGCGACGATGATCAGGCCCTCGTCCGTGGCGAATCCGTCCATCTCGACCAGGATCGCGTTCAGCGTCTGCTCACGCTCGTCGTGGCCGCCGCCCATGCCGCTGCCCCGGCGACGACCGACCGCGTCGATCTCGTCCAGGAAGATGATGCAGGGGCTGTTCTCGCGGGCCTGCTTGAACAGGTCGCGCACGCGGCTGGCGCCGACGCCGACGAACATCTCGACGAAGTCCGAACCGCTGATCGAGAAGAAGGGCACCTCGGCCTCGCCCGCGATGGCCTTGGCCAGCAGCGTCTTGCCGCAGCCGGGGGGGCCGTTGAGCAGCACCCCGCGCGGGATGCGCCCGCCGATGCGTTGGAAGCGCCCCGGGTTCTTCAGGAACTCGACGATCTCGCGCACCTCCGACTTGGCCTCCTCGGCGCCGGCCACGTCGTCGAAGGTGATGTTGGTGCGGTTCTCCTTCGTGTACATCTGGGCGCGGCTGCGCCCGAAGTTCATCACGCCGCCGGCGCCCCCTTGGGAGCGGAGCTGGCGCATGAAGAACAGCAGGAAGAAGAGGATCAGCAGCCAAGGGCCGATCATCAGCAGGAAGGTCCCGACCCAGGTCGAGGCGTCCGAGAAGGTCGTGCCCTTGTCCTTGGTCAGCTCGAGGTTCAGGCGCTCGAGGGGGGTGCCCCCGGCGGTGACCACGCCCAAGAGCGAGCCCAGGTCGTCCTCGTCGTCGAGCCGCACGTCGAGCCAGACGTGTCCGGACTCCTTCGGCAGCGGGAAGTCGGGCTGGGCCAGGCCCTGCCAGGAGTCCGCGGACTTGGCCACGACCTCCACGAACAGGCGGTCGGCCGGGCGCTGGTGAACGATGTCCTCGGTCTGCTCGGTCTCGAGCCGCTCACCCGGCCGACGGGGCGGCAGCTGGGGCTCGTGGAACTCGCTGAAGGTCGTGATCGAGGTGCCGCGGGTGACGGTGTAGTAGCCGCCGGCCAGGCCCTGGCGCAGTCCATCGGGATCCACCGACTGGTACTTGCGGGCCTTGACCTCGCGGAACTCGTCCTCGCGGGAGGCGGCGTCCGCGAACTCGACCCGGAAGAGCTTCGGATCCGGGTCGGAGGGGCGCTGGAACTCGCCCTCGATGACGGTCGAGCCCTCGGAAGTCCCGCGGAACTCCTGGGAGGCGACCGTGCCGCTGTGGAGCTGGTAGAGGTACTCGTCCTGGCTGAGCACCTCCGGCTGGTTCACGCTCCCGCCGCCGACGACCACCAGGACGATGATCAGGACGAACAGGAAGACCAGGAACGGGCCGTAGCGCGACTGGCGGCCCTTGTCGGGCTCGGTGCTCTTCTCTTGGCTCATGGTGGAGGGGCGTGCCCCGTCGGTCGATCGTCGCACACGGCGTCAGACTTGGGCCCATCGCCGCCTCAGGGGCGCCCTCAGGGCTACAGGGGTCCCCGATACGGGTCATTTGGGCCCGGGGGACTCAGAAGCCTGTGAGAGGCGCCGACGGGGATGGGCGCCGTCTTCGATCGACGCCACGGATCTTCGCAGGTCCGGGCCCAGGAATCACCCCCGCTGGGATGACCCCGTGCCGCGGGCCGACGTGGGAGGACCCCGGGGACGCTCGACTAGTCGGACGAAGGTGATGTGGGCTCGGGGCCGGACTGGCCCGACGAAGCCTCATCCTCGTAGGACGGCGGCGCGAACAGATCCAGGATCAGGCCCTCCGCCAGGTTGCGAATCACCCGCGAACGCGACTCGGGCAACTCGGGGGCGCGCAGGGGGCTGGTGGCCTCGGGCACGAGGAAACCCGCCTCGATGGACCGGTCCGAGCGGCCCAGCAGCTCGCCGCTGCGGCGATCGCGCAGCTCGAAGCTGACCAGGATCTCGGTCCCGGTCTCGAGCAGCACGTTGTCCTGGCTGCGGATGCCGGCGCGGCCACGCACCTCGTCGACGCGACCGCTGATGACCAGATCGGCCCGGTCGGCGGCGGCCGGCTCCAAGGACAGTCGCTCGAGGGCGGCCTCCGAGAGGGCGAGCCCGAGGTCGACCTCGATGTCGCGGACCCAAGAATCGTTGCCCGGAAAGGCGACGCCGAGGGTTCGCGCCCCGTCGGGGGTCGGCAGGCCCGCCCGCCAGCCACAAGCGGTCAGGGCCAGGCTGGCGATGGCGGCCAAGAGGAGGGTGATCGGCTGTCTCACGGTTCGAGGTCCGGATTCTCCGTGGCGAGGGCTTCGCTCTCGGCCTCGGCCGGGGCCGGCAGGTTGCGCTCGGCCAGCTCGGCGTCGGCCCAGGCGATCAGTTCCTCGGCCTGGGTGGTGTAGTCCTGGGCGCCGACCTCGCGCGATAGGCCCAGGGCCCGCAGGGCGTGCAACCTCGCGCCGTAGGGCTCGTCGACGCGGCGGTAGAAGCGCGACACGATCAGGTCGTTGTGGACCAGGCGCCCGAGGCAGTCGGCCAGGTCGTCCTGGACCTGCGCCAACATCGACGGGTCGATCCCGCTCTGGGCGTAGCGCGCCAACCACTGCTCCAGCTCCCGCCGGGCGCGCTTGAGGCTGTTGCGGTCGTAGTCGTCGCGCAGGTGCAGGCCCAGGCGTAGCCGCGGAATGGTGGCCTCGGCCCGCGGCGCCTCGGAGTTCTTGGGGTGGTAGAGCAGCAGGTCCTCGTAGCGCGCGATGGCGAGCTCGGTCGAGCCGTTCTTCTCGTAGATGTTCGCCAGGGTCGCGTAGGCGTCGCCGCAGGCGGGGTGCGAGGGATGGTTGAGCACCAGGTACTCGAGGATCTGCGGTGCGTAGCCCGACTTCTTGAAGAAGAACAGGGTGCGCTTCTTCGAGGTCGACAGGCGGATGCCGGCCTCGTAGATGATGTCGCCGGCCTCGGAGCGCAGGTGGTGACCGGGGGACTGCTTCTCGAAGCGTCGCACCGCCATGAAGGCCTCATTGGGCTCGTCCTCGCCCAACAGGGCCCGCGCCTCGCCGATGACCAGGATCGCCTTCGCGCGGCGCGACAGTTCGCGGTCGTCGAAGGCGTCGAAGATGTCGGAGTCGTCCGTGACCGCCGCGGCGGTCTCCAGGGAGACCTCCAAGAGGCCCTCGACCACGTCCCGGTCGTCCGGGCTCAGGACCTGGGAGCGGCGCAGGGCGGCGGCGCGCCGCGCGGCGGCCCAGGCGGCGCCGTTTTGGAGGTCGGAGCCGATGGCGTCGATCTGGGGCTGGACCAGGTCCTGGTCGAGGTTGCCGGTCGGCCGCGGCAGGTCGCTGCTGCTGCCCTTGATGCGGCCCGGACCGGCGCAACTGGCCAGCATGAACAGACCCACGACGGCCCACAGGGCGGCGGACGGGAGGGTCTTCGCGGGGCGCGGGCAGCCGGCCCGGTCAAGACGGGGGGAGATCGTGGGAACGCTCGGCATGGTCGTCAGCGGTCGGCGCGGCGAGGGCGCCCGACCGGCGCCTGGGGCGGGGGAGTCGGCGCCTGGCCTTGGGCCTGCGTTCGAGGTGGTACTCGAGGAAGCGCTCCACGAAGTCTCGCACGGCGGCCCGTAACGACTCCAGCCCCCGGTCGCGGAGAGCGTCCGCGCCCTCGCGTCCCATCAGCGCCGCGGCGACCAGGACCTGGGCCGGAAGCAGGCCCACCCGCGCGCCCTCGGCCCGCGCCGCCAGCGCGCAGTGGCGGCAGAGGCGCCCGCCGCGCTCGGCGGAGAAGGCGGTCTTCTCGCGCGGATCGTGGGGCACCGGCGCCGGTCGCCCGCAGGCGGCACAGGCCTCGAGGGCCGGAGCCAGCCCCTGGGAGGCGAGGAAGCGCAGGTCGAACACGATCAACTCGAGGTCCGCCCGGACGGGGGCCGCGTCGAGGCGATCGAGGGTCGACTCGAGCAGGTCGTAGAGCTCGTGGTCCCGCGCGCCGGCGCGGCCCCCGAACTGGCCGGCCTCCAGGGCGGCGAGCCCGGCGCGGTAGGCCTCCAGGTCGCGGGGGATGGATCGGCGCAGGACGCGTCGGTCACCGGACACGAGCAGGGCCAGATCGCTCGAGCGCCGCGGCCGCCACTCCAACTCGAGGGTGTCGAACAGGTCGAGCACCGCGAAGAACCGCGAAGTCGGCCGGTAGGCCCCGCGCGCCAGCAGCGAGACCAGGCCGTGGTCGCGGGTCAGGACCTGGACCACCAGCGAGGTCTCGCCGTAGGGCGAGCGCTTCAGGAGCAGCGCGCGGCTCGAGGTCGAGACAGCCATCCGCGCGGACTCTACCCCCCGCGGGCCTCCGTCCAAGCGCTCGAACCGACCCGCCCCCGCTGGGCGCGATGGACCCGGCCCCTTGAACGAGCTCGGCCCGAATCGCGCGGGGCGATCCGGGCCGGCTGGTGGCTGGCCGCCGAGGCGGGCAACCTCGATCCGTGCGCTGCGATCAGTGCACGTGGATCGCGTAGTACACCGTCTGGTTCTTCAACCACGGGACGCTGTAGGCGTGGATGCGAATGTCGCGGTTGCCCGAGGACGCGTTGTTGACCTTGACCCGCTCGAACACCGACGGCACCGAGAGGCTCGAGTCGGAGGTCGTCCCGTCGGGGCGCTGGATGTAGACGTCCATGTCGCGGTGGGTCCAGCCGGGCTTCTCGGCCCACCAGATGGCCACCTCGACCGTGTCGGCGGTCGAGGGCACGTTGATCGTGACGTAGGCGTTGTCACCGTTGGAGAGGGTCCGCGAGCCGGTGTAGAGGGTCCCGTTCAGCGGCAGGGCGAAGCGACCCACGCCTTCGGTGTTGTTGAAGGGCGTGTCCCACTCCCTGGTGCCGCCCACCAGCAAGCCGGCGTAGACCTTGCCGGCGGCGACCTCGGTCAGGGCGCCCAGACCGAACCAGTCGGCGAAGATCGACGCGGCTCCGGCGGCGTAGGGCGTGGCGCCCGAAGTCCCGCCGAAGTTGTTGATCGTCGTCGAGCTGATGTTCGAGGCCGTGTCCGTGTTGGTCGGCGCTTGCAGGTCGGGCTTGTAGCGGTCGTCGCCGGTCGGACCCTGGCTGACGTAGCTCTCGTTCACGAGCGAGTCCACGTCGTAGGCGCCCACGCCGATCGCCTTGTGGGCATTGGCCGGCGAAGCCACGGTACCCAGGCCGGGCCCGTAGTTGCCGTTGGCCGCGATCACGCAGCAGCCGGCCTCGAAGGCATCGTCCGCTGCATCGGCGATCGAGCCGGTCTCGCTCTGGGTCGACTGGATCTCGCACACGATCACCTTGTCGCCCCAGTAGACCGCCTCGTCGAAGCCGCGCAGCACGGCCGTCGTGTTGAGGCCCGCCGAGTTGTAGACCTTCCAGGAGTCGACCCAACCGGCGGTGACGCCGCGGCTGTCGTTGCCCAGGTCGGAGTTGCCGGTCAGGATCGCCGCGGTGGAGGTGCCGTGGTCCCAGAAGTCGTCGTCGGGGTCGTAACTGGCGTTGCCCGTGTCGGCGCAACTGGAGTTGCCATAGACGCAGTCCTCCTCGAAGTAGATGTGGTCGGGGCCGGTGAACAGGGTGTGGCTGGAGCGGATGCCCGAGTCGAGCAGGGCGGTGTAGTTGACACCCGTGGCGCCGCCGTTGAAGTAGGCGTCGGTGTCGATCAGGTCGCGGCCGTCGGCCACGCTGTCGGGCGGCGTCGACTCGTCCTCCAGCACGCGCTCGACGTGGAGCACGTCGTCGGACTGGTTCAGGAACTGCAACAGGCCCTTGGGCGCGCGCACCAGCATCGAACCGCAGAGGGCGTAGTGCTCGAGCACCTGGGCGCCGAACTGGCCTTGAATGGTTTGGACCAGCTCCGCGGCGGCGTTGCGCCGGGCCCGGCGCACACCCTCGAACATGGCGGCACGCAGCTCGAAGGCGGCCATGTTGTCGGGACCGAAGCGCTCCAGCTCGGCGGTCAAGTCGGGCAGCCGCGGCATCGGCACCTGGTGGCGGTACTTGACCACGTAGTCGATCTGCTGGCCCTGCTCGAGGGCTTGCTCGAGCTGTTGCAACTTCGGATCGACCTTGGGCGCCGGCGCGGGCCCCTGGCCCAGGGCTTCCATCAGCCCGTTGGCGGGGTTCGTGCCGCCCTTGTTCGGGTCGACCGGGACGTCCAGCTCCACCGGAGCACCCTGGGGGTAGTCCTTGCGCTGGTAGCTGGTGAGCACGCCGTTCTCGATCGTGAGCACTTCGTCGTGGTCGATCTCGACCACCGGCGAGACCAGGATCGGCTCGACGACCATGAGCGGCTTGACCGCGGTGTGAGCGTTGTCGGACTCGTCGGACTCGGCGACCTTCCCGTCGGGGTCGATGACGGCGGTGAAGAAGTTGGGGTTGTTCGAGGGCTCGAAGAGGTTCCAGCCCACCGAGAGGTTCAGCACCAGCGACGTCCCCGCCGGAAGGGCGGGCACGTCGCCGCTGACGCACTTGCCCGCCGCGTTGCAGACCTCGACGGTGGTCGGGGCGCTGGGTGCTCCGCCTTCGTTGCGGACCACCACGTGCAGCACCGTGCTCTCGCCCGGGGCGATCACGTGGTCGGATGTGCTGACCGAGCGCAGGGTCAGGTTCGGCTGGGCGGTCCCCCCGAGGGTGATCGCCAGGGCTTCGCTGAGGTACTGGTCCGATCCCGCCGGGTCGAACATCAGCGCCTGGGCGTAGACCTTGAAGCCGGCCAGGGCCGGGTTGCCGGGGACCGCGAACGGGTACACCGCCGCGTCGCCGCCGACCATCGGCAGGGGGCCGGAGCTGGCCAGGATGTTGCCGCCCAGGCCGATCAACAGGGCGCCCGCCGTGTCGCCGGGACCGAAGCCCGGCAGGCTCACGCCGCAGGGCAGGGCCAGGGGCGCGCCCGACAGCAGGATCGACGCCACCGACCCGGGCGGCAGGGAGCCCGCCGCGTCGAGGGCGGTCAGCTCGAAGCTCTGGCCCACGGCCGGAGCTCCGGCGGTGACCTTCAGGGAACCGGCCGGGTTGGTGCCGCAGCCGTAGGGGGTGACCTGTCCGCTCTGGGCCAGGGCCGGCGCACCCAGCGCCAGGGCCGCGGCCACGATGTTCTTTGCTCTCATCACGCTTCTCGATTCGCTCGTGCTCTGGAATGGACTGTAGGCCCGCGGTGGGGCCGATGCCTTCCGGAGAGACCCGTCGGGGACGGGCGCACGGGTGAAACGCGAAGTTTCGGATCGGGCTGTGCGGAGCCGGCGGCCGCGGAGTCGGGCACCGGGAGGTGGAGGCTTCATCGGGCGCGCCTCCGACCTGACCCCTCGGCTCGGAGGTCGACACGGGGCTGGCGGCCGGTCCGCGGATCACCGTCGAAGGGGCGCGACTCGCCCGCCCGATCTTCACCGTCGACCGCAGCCGGCGCGAACGCCAGGATCATCGCGCCCTTCGCCCGCGCGGCTCCCGGCTCGCTGCGCCGGACCACGAAGCATCCCAGCGTGACTCAGGAGCAGACGTGACCCCGAACCGCACCTCGCGCCTCGCGCACCTCGTCGAGCACAACGAGACCGGCGCCGGTCGGATCTTCGACCTCGTGATCCAGGCGCTGATCCTGATCTCGCTGGTGACCTTCTCGATCGAGACCCTGCCCGACCTCACGCCTCGCGCCCAGCGGATCCTGGACTGGATCGAAGCGGGCTCGGTGGCCGTCTTCACCTTCGAGTACGCCCTGCGCCTGGCAGTCGCGAAGCCCCGGCTGCGCTTCGCGACGAGCTTCTACGGCGTGATCGACCTGCTCGCGATCCTGCCCTTCTACCTGTCGCTGGGCGTGGACATGCGCTCGCTGCGGGCCCTGCGCCTGTTCCGCCTCCTGCGGGCCTTCAAGCTGCTGCGCTACAGCCGGGCGCTCAAGCGCATGCACCGGGCCTTCGCCATCGCGCGCGAGGAGCTGGTCCTGTTCCTGTTCGCCGCGGCGATCCTGATCTACTTCGCCGCGGTTGGGATCTACTACTTCGAGAACCCGGTCCAGCCCGAGGTGTTCGCCTCGGTCTTCGACGGCCTGTGGTGGGCCGTCGCGACCCTGACCACGGTCGGCTACGGCGACGTCTACCCCGTCACCGCCGGCGGGCGGCTCTTCGCCGTGATCGTGCTGATGCTCGGCCTGGGCGTGGTCGCGGTGCCCACGGGCCTCGTGTCCAGCGCCCTGGGACAGGCGCGCGACGAGGAGGTGGAGGCCAGATCACGCTGACGGGGACCCGGGTGGCGCGTTGACCTCGAGCACCCGAGCCCTGAAGGCCACGCCCAGCTCGCGGTAGCGCGCGACCGAGGCCGGCGCGGGCTCGGTCGTTGCGTCGGCGACGCGCACCAGGGCGCTGGCCAGGGCGTCGACGCCATTCGGCGCAGTGCCCGATCGGTCGTTCGAACACCCCGCCTGGATCGCAGCGCCGAGGGCGGCGGATTCGGGCTCGGCCAGGGCCGTGACCGGCGCGTCGAGCACGTCGGCGAGGATCTGGCGCCACAGGGGCGAGTTCGCGCCGCCGCCGACGAGCCGCACGGTGTCGACGGGCACGCCGAGGGCGCGCATGCGCTCGACGCCCCAGGCCAGGTTGAGGCTCGTGCCTTCGAGGGCGGCACGGAACAACACGCCGGGGCGCAGGGAGCCCGGGCGCAGGCCGAGCAGACTTCCCCTGGCGTGGGGCAGGTCGGGCACGCGCTCGCCCGCGAGGTAGGGCAGGAAGGTGACCCCGTCGCAGCCGATCGGGACGCGCTCGGCTTCTCGAGTGATCCGAGCCAGGCCCTCGGCGCCGTCGTAGCCGAACGCGGTGCGCACCTCTTCGGTGACGCCGGTCGCGTTCATCACGCACAAGAGCGGCAGCCAGCCGCCGGTCGAGTCGCAGAAGGGCGCGATCAGGCCCTCGGGGTCGACGATCGGCTCGGTCGCGTGGGTGAACACGGTGCCGGAGGTCCCCAGGCTCGCGACGACGATGCCGGGCCGCGTGGCGCCACTGCCGATGGCGCTCATCATGTTGTCGCCGCCGCCCGCGGACACGGGCACGCCGGGCTCCAAGCCGAAGGTCCGCGCGCCGCGCCGATCGACCTCGCCGGCCAGGTCGGAGGGGCCGATCAAGGGCGGGAGCAGATCGGCGATGGAGGATCGCGACTCGCACAGCTCGCCCAACGCCTCCAGGGCCTGCGACGCGAAGCGGCGCTCGCGCGGATCGAACAGCCCGGTCCCCGAAGCGTCGCCGGCCTCCATGGTCATGCGTCCGGTGAGCTGGAAGTTGATCCAGTCGTGGGGGAGCAGCACGTGGGCCAGGCGCGCGAAGTGCTCGGGCTCGTGGCGAGCGAGCCACAGGATCTTCGAGGCCGTGTAGCCCACCGGGAGGTGGTGCCCGAAGCGCTCGGACAGCTCGCGCGCCTCGACCGTGGTCGCGGTGTCGCACCACAGCTTCGCCGGCCGGATCACCTCGCCCCGCGCGTCGAGCGGCACGAAGCCGTGCTGCTGTCCAGACACGCCGATGCCCACGATGCGCCCCGGATCCACGCTCTCGAGCAGCCTGGCCACGACGACCTGGGTCGCCTTCAGCCAGGTGTCGGGATGTTGCTCGGCCGCGCCGGGCGCCAAGCCCTCGATCAAGCCGTAGGACGCACTCGCGCGCACCAGGACCTCGCCGCTGGCGAGGTTCAGGACCAAGCCCTTGGTGCCTTGGGTGCCGACGTCGATTCCGATCGTGAGGCCCTGGCCCCCCACGTCAGCGCACGCCCATCAGGTGCTCGCACATGAGCTGGTCGAGCCGCTCGTAGCCCAGACCGCGGCGCGCGAGGCCCGCGGGATCGAGCTCGAGCCCGCGCAGGGCCGCCGCGTTCTCGCTCGAGTAGCTGCGCGTGAGTGCCTGGACGCCCTCGTCCCGCGCTTCCGCGATCAACTCCCGCACCTGCGGGTCCGCGTCGAAGGCCCGGGCCTTGGCGCGCAGGATGTTGTAGGTCCGCATGCAGCCCCGCGCGAAGTCCCACACGCCGGCCTCGTCCTCGGTGCGGTAGGCGTGGGCGTCGAAGTGGCGCGGGCCCTCGTAGCGCTCGCCGCCCAGGGTCCCCTCGAGCAGGCGCACCAACAGGAAGGCCTGCTTCAGGTCCTCGGAGCCGAAGCGCAGGTCCTGGTCGTAGCGCCCGATGCGCTGGCCGTTGAGGTCGATGTGGAACAGCTTGCCGGCCTCCATGGCCTGGGCCACCCCGTGCACGAAGGACAAACCCGACATGGTCTCGTGGGCGACCTCGGGGTTCACGCCGACCATCTGCTTGTGATCGAGGGTCTCGATGAAGTGCAGCATGTGGCCGGTGGTGGCGAAGTAGATGTCGCCCCGCGGCTCATTCGGCTTGGCCTCCAGGGCGAAGCGCAGGTCGTAGCCCTGATCGCGCACGTACTCGCACAGGAAGTTCATCGCTTCCCGCGTGCGCTTGATGCCCTCGCGCGGATCGCGGCAGGCGTCGGCCTCGGTGCCCTCGCGCCCGCCCCAGAAGACGTAGGTCGAAGCGCCCAGCTCCACGCCCAGGTCGATCGCGTCCATGGTCTTGCGGATCGCGAAGGCGCGCACCTTGGGGTCGTTGGCCGAGAAGGCGCCGTCCTTGAAGACCGGGTGGCCGAACAGGTTCGTGGTCGCCATGGGCACGACCATCCCGTGGTCCTCGAGGGCCGCCTTGAAGTCGGCGACGATGCGGTCGCGCTCTGCGGCCGAGGCCCCGAAGGGCACCAGGTCGTTGTCGTGCAGGTTGACCCCGTAGGCCCCGCACTCCGCCAGCTTGGCGACGATGTGGGTCGGCGCCATGGGCTCGCGCACGGCCTCGCCGAACGGGTCGCGGCCAGGGTTGCCGACGGTCCACAGGCCGAAGGTGAACTGGTCGGAGGGGCGCGGGTCGAAGTCGTCCATGGGGAGATGGTAGGGCCGACGGGTGGCGGTGGGGCACGCCCGAGCGGCTGAGCTCCGATCGTGGACTCGGCTCAGTCCTGCGAGCTCGGTCCGGACGCGCGCTCGGTGCCCAGCACAAGGTCGACCATCACGTAGGGGTGGTCGGAACGATCGGGGTCCGAGTCGTCCACCCGCCACGCGACGACCTGGACCGCGTCGGCGGCGACCAGCACGTGGTCGATCAGGTCGATGTCGAGGGCATCGCTCCAACCGCCGGCGTCGACCTCGCCGCCCTGGGCCGAGGCGATGGCGTGGGTGTCGCGGATCGGCGGCGCGCAGACGATCGCGAAGCGCTCCGCGTCGGTGCAGGTGTTGAAGTCGCCGGTGGCGATCACCGGCGCGCGGGCCGAGAGGGCGGTCACGACCTCGTGGAAGATCGGCGCGGAGGCGTCCTTGTTGGGGCGATTCGGGTCGAAGTGGGTGTTGACGAAGATCAGCTCGGCGCCGCTGTCGCGCTCGCGCAACAGGACCCAGTTCACGTAGCGCGGCAGGCCTACGGTCCAGCCCGCCGAGAGGGGCAGGCCCTGGTTGCGGCCGAGCCAGACGACCCCGGACTCGAGCAGCTCGAAGCGCGAGGCGCGGAACAGGATCGCGGCGTCCCCGTAGGCCTGGCCGAAGATGCGGGGCACGACGAGCTCGTAGTCGCCGGTGGTGGGGACCACCGCTTCGAGGTCCCGGTCGGTGACGAGCTCCTGCAGACCGATCAGGTCGGCTGCGAGCCCGCCCAGGTAGCCGGCGGTGGAGGCGGAGCGCTCGTCCCAGTTCGCCTCGCAGTAGAAGCACTCCACATTCGCGCTGACCACGCGCAGAGCCAGGGAGGCAGGCGACGGCGCGAGGGTCGCGGCGCTCTGGGGCCGCGCCTGCACCTCGCTCGAGCCGACGATCCGCAAGAGGTGCTGCGGCAGGTTGAAGTACCACGCGCCGGCGAAGGCGACGAGCGCCGCGAGGGCGAGGGCGACCCCTCGCAGCAGCCGCTTGATCAGCCGCGGGAGGGGAGAGGCTTGCGACGGATCCGCCTGGGGGCCCGCGTCTATCGGCTGAGTCAAGGTATGGCTCGTGGCGGTTTGAATCGCGACCTCAGCGTGGCCCGGCGGGTGCGGTTCCAGGCGCGCGTCGGTGTCGTGGTCGGGGTTGGGCGGCCGGGAGTCTAGCAACTGCGCCCGCGGCGACTCGCGCCGGCGCAGCGGGCGCGTTCGGGAATGTGAACCCGCTGGGGCCGGACGACGGACGTCCGCGCTCGGTGTTCCCAGGGGCGGGGGGGCAGTGGCACACGGGATTCGATCGGCTCCGCCGATTCCACGCGGTGCCTCCGGCACGAGTCCTCCCTGGCTATGCTCCCCGCGATGATCTGGAGCGTGGCACTCGCGAGCCTCGTGGCTCTCGCCTTCGCCGTGGCGCTCGGACGACTCGCCCAGCGGCGTCTGGCGGTCGATTCCGATGCGTCGCAGGTTTCGGGGCGCCCTGTCGCGCGGACTCTGACCTTCCTGTTGCTCCTCGCCGGCGCGACCCTGCCCTGCCTCTACGGCTGGTCGCTGCTCGACCGCGACGAGGGCTACTACGCGGAGTCGGCGCGCTCCATGCTCGAGCGCCACGACCTGTTCGTGCCCGTCGTCGCGGGCGAGGCCTGGCTCGAGAAGCCGCCGCTCACCTTCTGGGCGATGATGGCGTCGATCGGCAGCCTGGGTCGCACCGAGTTCGCCGCCAGGCTGCCCGCGGCCCTGTTCGGCCTGCTCGCGATCGGACTCACCGTGGCCCTGGCGCGGCGGATGGTGAGCGCGCGCGCGGCGTGGCTCGCGGGCTTCGCCCTGGCGACGAGCCTGCTGCCCGCCCTCGCCATGCGGATCGCCCTGCTCGACGCGTCCCTCTTGGCCTGCGTCGTGCTCGCCATGACCGGCCTGTGGGAGTCGATCGACGGGCGCGAGCGGCGCGGCTGGTGGCTCTTCGCCCTGGGAACCGGGCTCGGCGTGATCGCCAAGGGACCGCTCGGCGCCGCCCTGCCGATCTTCGCGCTCGTGGGCTACGTGGTCGCCTCCCGCGACTTCGGACTCTTGCGACGCATGCGGCCCCTGGCCAGCGCGGCCCTGGCCCTGGCGGTGGTCGCCCTGTGGGCCGTGCCGGCGACGATCCAGACCGACGGCGCGTACCTGCACGAGCTGGTGTGGGTGCGCACGATCCAACCGATCTTCTCGCCGCTCCAGGGCCACGGCGGCGGGAACACCCTGGCCTACCTGGCGCTCTTGCCGGTCTACCTGCCGATCGTCTGGCTCGGCCTCGGCGTCTGGGCGCCGTTCCTCGTGCCGGCCCTGCGCGCGCGGGGCCAGGACGAGCGTGCGCGACGTCGTCGGCAGTTCCTCTTGGGCTGGGTGGTCTCGATGCTGGTGGCCTTCAGCCTGGTCTCGACCAAGCTGGCGCACTACGTGCTGCCCTTCTTCCCGGCCCTCGCGATCCTGATCGGCGTTTGGATCGACGGAGCCCTCGAGCGAGGCGAACGCCTGTGGACCGGCTGGCGGTCGAACTACCTGCTCGGCGGAGGCCTCTTCTCCGCGGCCGTGATCATCGCCGGCCCGTCCCTCCTTGGAGCGCCCATCGCCACCTGGGCCTTCCTCGCCCCGGGCGCGGTCGCGGCCCTCGGCGCCTTCCTCGTCCACCGCGCGGCCCGCGCCGGCCGCGACGTGCCGGCCCTGGCGGGCGCAGGGACTCTGGTCCTCGCGACACTGGCCCTGCTCACGCCCTTCGCTCTAGGCCGACTCGACGCCGGCAAGTCGCCCCAAGCGATCGCCGAGCTGCTGCGCGAGCGCTACGCCGACCGGCTGGACAGCTTGCAGATCGGCCTGTCCGACTACAGCCAGTTCGCGCTGCTCTACTACCTCGACTCGCCCAACACGTCGAAGGTCCAAGCCACGCAGATCACCGCTTTCTTCGACGGCCCCGACCCCGCGGTCGTCGTCATCCCGCGCAGAACGCTGGACGAAGCTCTCGAGACGACGACCCTGCCCGAGGGCGCCGAGGTGCTCTGGGAACGCAGGTGCTGGATCGAGGACAAGAACCGCTGGCGCGAGGTCGTGGTCCTGGGCAACGGGCGCTGAGCAGCGGGCACGGCTCGAGCCGGGCACCGCCTGATGTCCCCCCACGCTTGTTGGCCCAGCGCAGGGCCGAGATCGTAGAGGTGTGCGTGCCGTAGCATCTGCGGCGGAACGCTCCCCTTCAGCACGCGAAGGGTGCCAAGGCCAGCTTCACCAAGACGACCCTTGACCCTCAGGGGAGCCGAGCAGAGCGACGAACTTCGGCTCGAGGTGCGCCGGAAGCACACCGTGCCCCTGCTCGACGAGCTGTTCGCGTGGATGGCGCTGAAGGAGGGCGAGGTCCTCCCGGCTGGCCCGATGGCAACTGTGCTGAGGTGCAGCTTGAAGCTCGGGGCCGCCCTGCGAGTCTACGCCAGCGACGGGTGCCTGGAGATCGACAACAACCGCGCAGAGCGCGGAATGCGACCCGTCGCCGTGGGGAGGAAGAACTGGATGTTCTTCCCGGCCGAGGGCGGCGGAGAGACCGCCGAGGTGATGCTGAGCCTGGTGATGACCACCAGGGCGATCGGGCTGAACGTGCAGAGCCTCCTGCGCGACGTGCTGCTGCGCATCGGCCGGGAGCCCGACGTATCGAAGCTGACCCCGCTCGGCCCGAAGGTGCACTTCGCAGCGGAGGTCGAAGTGGCGCGCCGGGCCGCGATGGCCTACTTCGCCGGGCTCTGAGCCTAGCTCTCGCGTGACACACTGCAGCGTACGCCTACTCTCGACGCTGGGCCGCCGATGCAGCATGCGGGCTTCAAGGGACGGTTACCCCCGCAAGGGCGAGCCAGACCAGGCAGCCTGTAAACCTGCAGTTCATGGTTGCATGGGATTGGGGGTGCTACTGTCGCCCCCGGCTGAACGGCCCTCGGCTTCCCTTCCGCGGAGCGATTTCCCGATGACTCGACCATTCCCCGCCCTCGGCCGCGCCGCGGCCTTTGGGTTCGTGTCTTGCGCCCTGGCCACAACCCAAGCGGCCGCATTCCAGGTGATGCCCTACGGCGCAGGTCTCAACCCGCCGGGCAGTTTGGTGGTGACCTCAGGGCTCCCCGTGGTGGGGGAGAGCTTCAGCGTCGGGGTGTCGAACACCGCTTCGGCCAGCGCGCCCGCGTCCATCGCGTTCCTGAGCCTCGCTACCGCGCCCGATCCGGCGTTCCCCGCGGGCACGGTCCTGCCGGGCTTCGGGCTCGCCTTCCCGGGGGCGCTCGGGGAAGTGCTGCTCAGCCTCGCTGCTCCCGACCCGTTCACGACCTTGGGTCCCGTCGCTTGGGACGGAGGCGCGGCCGCGCCGGCCAGCTTCGACCTCGCAGTACCGCTCGATCCCGCCCTTTCGGGACTGACGATCTACTTGCAGGGATCGCTGCTGCAGTCGGTCGGATTTCCGTCGCTGGGTCTGACCAACGGCCTGGCGGTCACGTTGTCCGAGCCGAGCTTCTCAGGGCTGGTGCCGATTCCGGCGGGCACGTTCCAGATGGGGTCGAATGCGGCGGGCGGGGCACCCTACTACGGATCGAGCACCGAGCAGCCCGTCCACCAAGTCACGATCAGCCAGCCGTACTGGATGGGCCGGTACGAGGTGACCCAGGCGGAGTACCAAGGGTTGATGGGTACCAACCCTTCGGGCTACCTGGGCGCTGACAAGCCGGTGGAAACTGTGATCTGGTTCAACGCGGTGGCGTACTGCGACGCCTTGAATGCCCAACAGACTGCCCTTGGCAAGGTGCCTGCGGGCTACCAGTATCGCTTGCCCACGGAGGCGGAGTGGGAGTACGGCTGCCGCGCGGGGACGACGACGGAGTTCCACTACGGGCCTGCGCTCTTTTGCAACCAAGCGAGGTTTTCTTACTCCGACCACTCGTCGCCGCCCGCGAGTTGCCAGAACCCCCTCGGCACCGTGCCGGTGGGCAGCTACGCGCCGAACGCCTGGGGCCTTTACGACATGCACGGCAACGTGTGGGAGTGGTGCATGGACGGCTTCAGCAGCTACACGGCCTCGGCCAAGACGGACCCTTACGTCTCTGGCGGCCTCTACCGGGTCCTCCGGGGCGGCAGCTGGGCCTTCAACTCGACCTACTGCCGCTCCGCGGACCGGTACTACGTCGATCCCGGCCTCGTCCACAACAACTACTACGGCTTCCGGGTTGTGCTCGCCCCAGTTCTCGTGCCCTAGCCGGGTCGGAGGCGCTGGAGCCAGGGGCGGGCGAGCAGGGGTTTGGCCGTTTCCTTAGTGGCTTCCGATTCGGCTCCCCGAGCGCCATGCAGCTCCAGGTGTCTTGATGCTCCAACCGCTCTGGGAGGAGTTTACTGTGGGTGCGCATCATGACTGGATCAAGAGGAAGGCGAAATGCGACTTTGTGTGCAGCGTCGGAGACGAGTGCTGGAGCATTTGCGCGAAGGGGTTGGGCCTGGGCAATCTGGCGGGACATTTGCTCGAAGAGTGGAAAGGCAATGGGGCCGAGGATGCATGTGAGTACGTGTCCGGTGAGCCCATCTTGCGCGTCCGTGGGGAGACGGGAGGCTGCGCGGGATGAACCCCAACTCGAACTCCGTGCCCCGTTCAGTCCCGGCCGAGGAGGCACTCGCGCTGCTGAAGGAGCACTCCAGGTCCGATGTCAGCTTGGCCGCGTTCGCCCGCTCCAAGGGAGTGAAGCCCTGGAGCCTCTACAACGCTCGGGCGGCCGAACGTCGCCGGGCAATGCGTCCTCGACCGGAGCCCTTCTTCGAGCTTCGGCTCGAGGAGCCGGCCCCAACGGAGGGCGCCGACGCAACCCTGATCGAGCTCGTGCTGCCCTCTGGTCTGTCGCTGCGCGTGCGGCGTGACTTCGACGAGGTTGCGCTTCGTCGCCTGCTCGGCGTGCTCGGGTCATGCTGAGCTTTCCGCCCTCACCGCAGGTGCGGATCTTCGTGTGTCGCACGCCGGTGGACATGAGAAAGAGCTTTGACGGGCTCAGCGGAGCGGTGATCGACGTCGTGGACCAGGACCCGCAATCGGGGCACCTGTTCCTCTTCTTCAACAAGCGCCGCTCGATGATGAAGGCGCTGGTCTGGGAGGCTTCAGGCTATTGGGTGCTCTCGAAGCGACTCGAGGGTGGTCGCTTCCAGGTCTTCGATCGTGCATCGGGCAACGCGACGAGCTACGAGCTCGCGAGCCATGAGCTTGCGCTGGTGCTCGACGGCATCGATCTTCGCGGCGCCCGGCGGGTGATGCAAAGAGCGGAGGTGAAGGAGCTAATCGGCGCTTGACCGCGAGACTCGCTGGGCTAAGTTTGCGGACGTGACGCCGCTGACGGACATCGACGAAGCGAATGCCCAGCTTCAGACGCTGCACTCCACCGTCGAGGAGCAGCAGCGGGCGATCGACGCGAAGAGCGAAGAGATCGCCGTGCTGCGGGAGCAACTCGCCCACCTGCAGCGACACCTCTTCGGTCGTCGCCGCGAAACGATCGACCCGAACCAGCTGCGGCTCTTCGAGACGAGCCAGGCCCTCCTGACCAAGCTCGAGGAGGAAGTGGCAGCGATGCCTCGCAAGCCGAAGCGCGAGCCCGCCAAGGGACACGGACGTGCGCCTTTCCCGGAGGACCTCCCGCGCCAGACGGTGACGCTCGACGTCCCCGAAGCGGACCGCAGCTGCCCGGACTGCAGTGGACCTCTGCACGAGATTGGCGTCGAGGTAACCGAGCGCGGCCACCTGATCCCGGCGCGCTTCGTCGTGAAACGTTACGAGCGTCGGAAGTACGCTTGCAAGGACGGCCACACCGTCAAGGTCGCGCCGCTGCCCGATGGCGTCATCGACGGTGGCAAGTACGAGGCGTCGGTCTACGCCCACGTGGCGACTTCGAAGTACGCCGATCACCTGCCGCTCAATCGGATCCAGTCGATCTTCAAACGCGACGGCGTCCACTTCGCGCGGCAGACGATGTGGGACCTCATGGTGCGGCTCGACGAGATCGTCGCGCGGCCGGTCCTGCGCGAGATGCGCCGCCAGCTCCTCGAAGAAGAGGTCCTGCAGGCCGACGAGACGCCGATCGCGGTCCAGACGGAGGGCCAGAAGGGGACCCGCCGAGGACAGCTCTGGGCCTGGCGCAACGTTCGCGGCAGTCCCGAGGAGAAGGTCCTCGCCGACTTCTGGCCCGACCGGTCGGCGAAAGAACCCGCGGCCTTCCTCGGTGACTGGTCCGGAACGCTGCTGACCGACGGGTACGACGGAGTGAATCCGGTCGCGGATCGCAACGGCATCGTGCGCGCGGGCTGCTGGGCCCATGCGCGACGGAAATTCGTCGACGCGCTCGACTCGAACCAAAAGAAGGCCGCGGCCGTGCTTCGACCGATCCAGAGACTCTTCTGGATCGAACGCGCCGTCGTGGCCAGGGCGCAGCGTGACGGTCTGGAGCTGGGCGGACTCGCCCAACTGCGCGCGACGGTCCGCGATCGGCGGTCGCGTCACGTACTCGAGACGATCTTCGAGGTCGTCTTCGCCCTCGACGAGGACGCATCGATCGGCGCGCGCGGCAGCCTCGGCAAAGCCGCCCGCTACGTCATCAATCAGCGCGAGCCGCTGACGGCCATGCTTCGCGACGGCCGCCTCCCGATCCACAACAACGACACCGAGCGGGCCCTGCGCCACGTCGCCGTCGGGAGGAAGAACTGGGGGATCTTCGGCAGCCAACGTGGCGGCGAGGTCGCCGCGCGGCTCTACTCGCTCACCATGAGCTGCAAGCTCGCCGAGGTACCGCCCGACGCCTACATCGAGGACGTGATCCAGCGGGTCTCGACAACGCCGCAGGAGCGCATCGCTGAGCTGACACCGTGGGGCTGGAAGGCTCGTCAGGCGGCCGACGTCGAAGCTCAGGCGAATTCCTGAGGACCGCTCCTACTCGATCTTCCGCCTTGCGGCGAGATGGGACGGCCGGACACGTACGCATGTGACTGTCCCCAGTTCGAATAGCGGCGACCTAGTGCAGCAGCGCGCCTGGATTGCAAGACTGCTCCTACTCTCGCATCTCTTGGTCGGTTGTGTCAGCCCCACATCCGCCAGGCCAGTAGGTGGAGGTGCCGCGTCTGCGGAGTGCTTGGAGCGTCGAGCGCTGTTGATGACTCGCGCAATTGATGTCGATTGGCTCGGAACGTATCTGTTAGCAGCGCCGGCACGGTCATCGGCGGGCCTGACTATTAGCTGTGGGGGAAGTGGTGATGCTCATTGCACAGTGTTGCATTGTGCTGGTAGCCAGGGGGGCGGCGGCAGCGCGATGGAGCGTGGCGACGGCGAGTTCGTCGTTGATTTGGTTAGAGGAGAGTATTCGGTGATTCTGCCAAGAGAGGGTGCGGGCGCCGAGCGCATCTGGGTTACCTCCTGGGGAGTTTTTGCGGATGCCGAATCTAAGAGTCTGCTCGTTGCCTTTGCTGGGTGGTTTGATGTCGTAGCTGGAATCCCGTACTGGAGGTCGATTTCAGTTTGCGCAAATGTCGAGAAGTGCGGCAGCTGTAGGCGTCGCGCAGATGCAGGGGCGAGTCCGCTCATTCCGGCTGAGACTCGGCTGACACGATCGAGCGCAGTGAGCGATGCTGGGGGCCTGTCATATACTGGAATCGATGGATTCGGGCGTCTCTTCGGCGATGTGAGGGTTGATTTGGCGCCAGGTCGGTCTTTGATTTGCCCGATGCAGGAAGGGGTGCCGCACGGTCAGGTACGATATCGCGACTCTACTCGGGGGCTCGTAGCTTCTAGTTTGATGCTGTGGGGGGAGTCTGCCGCTCGGGTCAACTTCGGCGAATCGAGATCCTTCTTTGGTGGTAGAGGCTCGGTGGCCTCACCAGGTAGAGTCCTTCGGTTTGATGGCTCTGGGTTTTTGCGGTATTTTCAGTCGTCCTCTTGGGAGTACGTGTCGCTAGTTGTTGTATCCGTTGATGATGAGCAATCTGCGCGGGTTGAGTATCGCCATGATCCGGATAGTGCGGTAGGCGGAGCGCAGCTGGAGCCCGATTCGATATCGACAGGTTCTGTTGCGGGATGGTGACGGTGGATTGATTTTGGCAAGTGGAGGGTGGTGACACATCCCGTTTGGGATGGATGCTTCATCCGCTCGCTGTTGGTAGCCATTGAGGTCAGTGCGTTGTCCCTGACCTCCTCCCCTAGATCCGGTCCGGGGGATAATGCGATCGGCGCTAGAATCGACACCGAGGAGTGGAGATGCGAAAGAGCCGATTCATTGAGGAACAGATCGTCGCGATCTCGAAAGAGGCCGAGGCGGGAACGCCGACGGCAGAACTCTCAAGGCGCCACGGCGTCTGCCTGAACACGATCTACAACTGGCGCCGCAAGTGCGGCGGCCTCGAGGTGAGCGGGGCCAAGAAACTCAGGCAGCTCGAGGAGGAGAACCGGCGGCTGAAGCAGATCGTCGCCGACCAACAGCTAGACATCGCAGGGCTGAGGGACGTCCTGTCAGAGAAGTGGTGAGCCCCGCGAGCCGCCGGTCTGCTGCGACGTACTTGCAGACCGCCAGGAACATGAGCGAGCGACGAGCCTGCAGGCTCGTGGGGCTAGCCAGGTCGGTTGCTAGGTATCGGAGTGTCCGCCGTGAGGCCAAGGGCCTTCGAGACCGAATCCTCGAGCTCGCCGCGGCAAGACCCCGCTTCGGATACCAACGCCTGCACATCCTGCTTCGCCGTGACGGCTTCCGGCAGAACCACAAGCTGACCTATCGGATCTACACGGAAGAACAGCTCCAGGTGCGCCGTAGGCGCCGGAAACGGGTCGCGGCGGCCCCTCGTGAAGCGATCCCCGTCTCCGACCGGGCGCACCAGCGCTGGTCGATGGACTTCATGGGCGATTCGCTCATGGACGGGCGGAGCTTTCGCGTGCTCAACGTCGTCGACGACTGCGGCAGGTTGGCCGTCGCCATGGAAGTCGCCCTGTCGATCTCGGGTGAGTACGTCGGCCGAGTCCTCGACCGGGCGGCTGCCCGCTACGGCTGGCCAGAGGTCATCGTCGTCGACAATGGCCCAGAATTCACCAGCAAGGCTCTCGACCAGTGGGCGTGGGCTCGTGGCGTCCGGCTGCACTTCATCCAGCCAGGTAAGCCGGTGCAGAACGCATTCGCCGAGAGCTTCAACGGGAAGGTCCGAGACGAGTGCCTCAACGAGAACTGGTTCACCGACCTCCGCCATGCCCGCGATGTCATCGCGGCATGGCAGCGTGATTGCAACGATGTCCGACCCCACAGCTCTCTCGGCGGCATGACGCCCGCCGAGTACGACCGCAGGCTGGGCTCCGGCTCGGCCCTCCGGGCCTTACCTCCGGCCAGCCTGCTCGCCCCGACCCCTGCGGCCTCGCGGCCGCTCTAACCCTGTCCACCAACCCCCGCCGATCGCAGTAGCCCCTGGCCCTGACTTGGGGAGGAGGTCCGTCGTGAAGACGCCGCGGGGTTGCACCTGGCCGATCGACGCCTGCGATGCAGGATTGAGACTGAGCGTTGCGAGAGGGTCGTGAGGTGCTGGTTCGGCGGCTCGGGGGCTCTCAAGTTCCCTAGCTCCGCGGAGCCAAGCGACGCAGCAGCAGCTTCAGCACGCGCCGGTCGCTCGACTCGGTCACCACGATCTCCAGCTCGTCGAACAGCACCGTCTCCCCGCGCTTGGGGAAATGCCCGAGCTGGGCCAGGACGAAGCCGCCGACGGTCTCGTAGTCGGCTTCCTCGGGCAGCTCGATGTCGAGCTCCTCGTTGGCCTCGGTGACGTGCAGGGTCGCGTCGAGCTCCCAGGTGTTCTCGTCGATCTGGCGCAGTTGCTCGGGTTGCACGTCGTCGTGCTCGTCGTGCAGGTCGCCGACCAGCTCGCCGATGACGTCGCCCATGGAGACCAGGCCGGCGGTGCCGCCGTACTCGTCGAGCACGATCGCCATCTTGGCGCGCTCGCGGCGGAACTCGGCCAAGAGCTCGCTGACGCGCTTGGTCTCGGGCACGAAGTAGGGCGGGCGCAACAGCTCAGAGAGGTTGGCCTGGTCCATCTGGTCGGGCTCGACCTTGCGCACCACGTCCTTGATCGACAGCACGCCGATGATCGCGTCCAGGCTGCGGTCGAAGACCGGGATGCGGCTGTGCCCGCTGTCGGCGGCCAGCTTGACCGCCTCGCGCACGGGGCTGCCGACCTCCACGCCGCAGATCTCGGTGCGCGGGGTCATCACCGCCGCCACGTCCACGTCGTGGAACTCCATCACGTTGCCGATGATCTCGCGCTCGGTCTCGTCCAGGTCGCGCTCGAGCTCGGCGTCGACGATGGCCTCGCGCAGACCCTCGACGATGCGGCGGGTGGTGGCCGGGTCGTCCTCGAGGCCGGCGACGCGGCGCACGAATTTGCGCGTGCGCTCGATGGCGGAGCCCAGGGGCGAGAGGGGCCCGAGCAGCAGGGCGAACAGGGGCAGGCGCGCGGCGAGCAACTGGTCCCCGCGGGTGCCGACCCAAACCGAGGGCATCAGCTCGCCGGCGACCACCAGGAGCGGCACGGCCAGGGCGATGGTGGAGGCGACGACGCCCCAGGACAGGGGCTCCCCGGCCGCGGTGGCCGTGAGCATCAGAACCGCGAAGCCCAGGTCCAGACCCAAGCGCAAGAGGCCTGCCGTCGAGGCCAGCACGTCCGCGCGCTCGAGCAGCGGTCCGAGGCGCTCGCGCCGGGCCTCGTCGTCGACCAGGCCCAGGACCCGCTCGGGCACCGAGCGCAGGAGGGCCATGCGGAAGGTCGACAGGGCGCCGGACAGGACCAGCACCAGGGGCAGGATGATCCAGATCAGCCGGTCGTCGAGCTCCAGCGGGACCGCTGGGAGACCGATCGCGAGCAGAGCCGGCGGGAGCGCCGCCAGGGCCAGGTTGCTCCCCGATAGGGGAGGGGTCGGAGTTGGGTCCTTGTCGTTCACCGCGCTCAGGAAAGGGTCGGGGCGGAGTGTAAGCAGTCGCGAGGGGGCTCGGCCCGCGTTCCGGTCGAGAACGCGCATCGCACGTCAGGGGACCGCCGAGGGGAGTGCGATTTCGATCGCTCGGGCCTCTGGCGATGGATCGGGTCGGTCCCCGGCTCAACCCAAGCCGTTGCGAACGTGGGGTTTGGGGGCGAGTGCCGAAATTGAACGGAACCTCCGGCACGGCGTGTGCTCGGGGGACCGGCATGACCTTCTCGCCCCCTGCCGCTCTCCCCGGACCCGCGTTGCCGCTCGCCGGTCCCGCGGTCGCTTGCCTCCTGACCACCGAGATTCCCGCCGCGCGCGTGCCGGGGCCCAGGTCCCGGCGACCGGCCGACGACCACGATCGGCTCACCACGCGCCTGATGGCGGACTTCCGTGACTCGCGCGACACCGGTGCGTTCGACGACCTCTACCGGGCGAGCTTCGACTCGGTCCTGATCTGGGTTCGGTCGCTGTTGCGGCAGGGTCCGGCTCACCTCGACGCCTACGAGTTGGTGCAGGACACATTCGTGAACGTGTACCGCTACCCCGCGAGCTTCCGCGACGAGCACGACGGCAGCTTCCGCGTGTGGGTGCGTACGATCGCCGGCAACGTGGTGCGCCGCGCGCGGGGCAGGTTGCCGCGCGAGGGCTACGTGGAGCTGCCGGAGGGTGGATTGGAGCCGGCGGACAACCGCTGCGGCCCCGCGGTCCAGGCGGACATGTTGGAGAGCGTCAGCCGGCTCGACGCCGCTTGGCCGCTCTTGCTCGCCGCCTACCACAGCGCCTGGTCCGAGCTCGCGGAGCGGGATCGCCTGGCCCTCGAGTTGGTCGAGGTCGACGGCTTGACCTACTCCGAGGCGTCGAAGCGGCTCAAGGTGCGCGCGTCGAACATGAAGATGATCGTCTTCCGAGCCCGGCGTCGCCTGTTCGCGCACCTGCGCGGATTGCTCGCGGTGGAGCGGGCCCAGGCGGCCTGAGCGGCGACGGACGAGTCGCGACGACCAGGGCCGCGCTGCGACGGGCCCCTCTCGGCGCGCGGCGATCGCGGCGGCAGGGGGCGGCCGGTAGACTCCCGGTCGCATGAATGTCGCCCCGCAAGTGATCGATCTGCTCGTCCACGGCGCGGCCCAGGTGGCCACGCCCCAGGGCTCGACCCCCCGCGGCGGGGCAGACCTCGGACGCATCTCGATCGTTCACGAAGGTGCCGTGGCGATCCACGACGGCCGCGTGTTGGCGGTCGGGCCCGCGCGCGAGCTGGAGGCCAGCTTCGCGCCCGCCCGGCGCCTCGACGCCCACGGTGGGACCGTGGTGCCGGGCTTCGTCGACGCCCACACCCACCCGATCTTCGCCGGTACCCGCGAGGACGAGTTCGAGCTGCGCGCCGCCGGCAAGACCTACGTCGAGATCTCCCTGGCCGGCGGCGGCATCGTCAGCACCATGCGCGGCGTGCGCGGCGCTTCGCAGGAGCAGTTGGTGGCCCAGCTCCTGGGTCGCATGGACCGCTTCCTCGCCCTGGGCACGACCACGGTCGAGGCCAAGACCGGCTACGGCCTCGAGCTGGAGACCGAGCTGCGTTGCCTGCGGGTCTTGGACACGGCCAACCGCATGCACCCGATCGAGCTGGTCTCGACCTTCCTCGGCGCCCACGACTTCCCGCCCGAGTACCGCGACGACCGCGCCGGCTACGTCGACCACGTCTGCGACGAGATGCTGCCGCGGGTGGCCGAGTCGGGGCTGGCCGAGTACGCCGACATCTTCACCGAGGCCCACGTCTTCGACCTGGACCAGTCGCGGCGCATCATGAACCGGGCGCGCGAGCTGGGCTTCGGGCTGCGCCTGCACGTGGACCAACTCACGCCCCTGGGCGGAGCCCAACTCGCCGCCGAGCTGCGCGCGGCGAGTGCCGATCACCTGGAGTGCGTCACGCGCGCGGGCATCGAGGCCCTGGCGGCGGCCGCCGTACAGCCGGTGCTGTGCCCGGTGGTGCCGCTGTTCCTGCGCGACGACCACGAGGCCCCGGCGCGGGCGATGATCGACGCCGGCCTGGCCCCGGCCATCGCCACCGACTTCAACCCGGGCTCGTGCTACTTGCAGTCCATGGCGGAGGTCTGCTCGTGGAGCGCCCTGCGCTACGGCATGAGCGCGGCGGAGTGCCTGACGGCGTCGACCTTGAACGCCGCCTGCTCCCTGGGGCGCGGCGCGGATCGCGGCACCCTCGAGCCGGGCAAGCGCGCCGACCTGTTGGTGCTCGACGTTCCGAACCTCAAGTACCTGTGCTACGAGCTGGGGCGCTCGCCGGTGGCGGCCGTGGTCGTCGGCGGCGAGTTGGCCTACGAGCGCGGGGACTACCCGAGTCCGCGCCTGGGCCGTGGGGTGGAGTCGTGAGGGCCTTGGCGATGGCCATGCTCGTCTGGGCCAGCGCTCTCCTCGGGGGCGCAGGCTCGGCCCAGACCCTGCCCGATTCGCACCCCGCCATGGCGCGCTTCGCCAAGGCGCTCTACGCCGAGCGCGTCGACGCCCTGCACCGGGCCCAGGCCCAGGCCGACGACGCGGGCCGCGCACGCGGGGCCGCGGCGATCGAGCGGCTGCGTGGCAGCTCACCGCCGGCCTTGAGCGCGCCCAGCCGCGGTCAACTCGACCGTTGGCGCCGCGCCTACATGGAGCCCGAGCGCGCGGAGCTGCTCGCCATCGAGCGCTTCGTCGACGCGATCCAGACCATGGTCGTGCCCGGCGCCTTCGAGGCCACCGACGATTCTGCCGCGCGCGCGCGGCTGACCGTGCGGGTCTGGGCCGAGGCCAGCGCGGCGGCCCCGCCGGCGGGCGAGCTGCGGCTCTATTGGGAGCACCCCGACGGCCGCCGCGAGTTGGCCCGCACGGCGGGCTTCGAGGCCTCGGCCTTCCGCTCCCCCGGCTTCGAGTTGTTCGTGCGCGCGCCGCTCAGCGGACGCGGCACCTGGTACCTGGCGCCGGAAGTGGAGGCCGAGGGGCTCACCGCGCGCGGCGCCGGCGTTCCCGTGGAAGCGGTCCTGGACCTCGACGCGCGTTGGGCAGCGGTGCGCGACGCGGCCGGCACGGACGACTTCGTGCGAACGACCCTGGCAGCCGAGCTGGAGCTGCTGATGACGTCCGGGGTGCGCGCGGCCCGCGGCGCGAGCGTCGAGGACCTGCTGGCACACCTCGAGGGCGAGGCGCGGCCGGACCTGGCCCTGCCGTTGGTGATCGATACCTTCCAGGCCTGGACCGTCGGCGAGCCCGACGGCTCGGGACCGGTTCTGCTCGTGGTCGCTGCGCCGAGCGACGGGGCTGGCGGCGTCTTCAACGGACTGCGCGGCGCAGCCTGGCGCTCGGCGGCCGCGCGCCTGTCGGCCACGGTCGTGGGCCTGCCGGCGGATGTCGTCGGCGGCGCCGCCTTCGCGCGCACGGTCGACGCGGCGCGTCATGCCTTCCCCGAGCGGGAGTTGGTGCTGGTTCCCCGCGGCGCGAGCGCGGCCCTGGCCCTGTTCGGCGCGGGCGGCGTCGTGGCCGATGACCTCTACTGGGTGCTGACGCGGGTCGGGCCGAGGGCCCCGGGCGGCGGCATCTTGCAAGGGCTGCTGATCGGGCCGAGCGCGCTGGGGGCGCTGGCCGAAGGCTCGCGCTTCGAGTTCGTCGAGGGCCCCTCGTGGCCCTTCGCCGGCGAGCTCGAGTTGCCGGACGAGATAGCGGCTTGGTGGCTCGAGCGGCACGGCAGCGCGGGTGCGGAACGGGAAGGCGAGCGTTGACCCGCCTACTCGGTGCCCTGGCCCTGTTGGGCGCGATCCTGCTGTCGGTCGTGCTGCGCGAGGCCACCGCCCCGGGCCACCGTGCGCCCAACGGCAACCTCGAAGGCGGCAGCGCCTGGCTCGTCGACGACCCGGATGCGGCCTACCACCTACGCCGCATCGAGGTGGCCATCGCCGAGGGCGCGGTGCCCCTCAACGACCGCTACCTGAACCACCCGGAGGGCTCGGCGATTCCCTGGCCGCCGGCCTTCGACGGCCTCCTGGCTCGCATCGCCCAGATGGTGCACGGCAGCGGCGGCGCGCCGTCGAGCACGCGCGGCGTGGGCGAGGCGGAGCTGGAGAACATGCTCGTTCACGCGCCCGTGGCGATGGGGGCCCTGACCACCGCGGCGATCTTCTTGGCGACCTTGATGCTCGCCGGAAGGGTGGCTGTCGGTTGGCGCGTCGCAGCGGCGGCGGTGGCGGCCGCGATCTACGCCAGCGCGCCGATCGCGGTCTGGTACGGCGGCGTCACGCGTATCGACCACCACGTGTTCGTGGCCCTGCTCACGGCCCTGGCTCTGGCCGCGGTGGGGCGTTGCCTCGAATCGCGCGAGCGCACGGAGGTCATGGCCATGGCGATGGTAGGCGGGTTGGCCTGCGGCGTGGCCCTTCTGTCGTGGCTGGCCTCGGCTCTGCTGGTCGGTGCCTGCGGTGGGGCTTTGGCCCTGCGCGCGCTGATGGCAGACGACGAGCACCGCGCCGCCGCTTGCCGCGCGGGGACGTTGTTCTTTGCCGTGTGCGCGGTGACGGTGATGGTCCCGGCGGAGCAGAGCCCGTGGAACGCGGTGCAGCCGGGTTCGCTGATCAACCTGTCAAGCGGAGTGACTCTCGCGCTCCTGGGGGCCATCGCGCCCTTCGAGCTGATCCTGCTCGCGGCGCGCTTCGCCAAGGGGCCGCTCCCGCGTTGGCTCGCAGCCGCCGTGGGAGTGGTGGGGCCGGTGCTGCTCTTGCCCGGCTTCCTGTCGGGGGCGCGCGAGGGCTTCGCCTGGGCCAGCCGCAACAACCAGTTCATGGACGTGGTCGAGGAGAGCCGTCCGCTGCTCGATCCGCCCCAGGGGCCGGCCTGGATGGGGGCGGTGCTCGACCTCGGCGCGGCGTCCCTGCTCGCGCCCCTGGCCCTGGCGGCAGTGGTCTGGTTGCTCGTGCGCGCCTGGCGGCGTCCGAGCCATGGCCTCGTGCTGTTGGTGACCCTGACCGCGATCCTGGGGGTCTTGACCCTGGCCCAACGGCGCTTCGGGAACTCGCTGATCGTGCCGCTCGCGATTCTGCTGCCCCTGGCGAGCGTGTCTTGGATCGGTGCGGTAGCCGCGGGTTGGCGCCGGACCGTCGCGGTGCTCGGGCTCGCGGCCTGCGTCGCTTCCTGTGCCCTGTCGAGCTACACGATCCTGTCGGTGCCGGCGGTCGAGCACACCCAGCTCGCGAACTGGCGCGCCGCGCGGCTCGAGGGCCTGCGCTGGATGCGGACGAGTACGCCCGAGCCGGGGCTCTGGTACCGCTCCGAGGCGCCGCAGGCCTGGGGCGTGCTGTCGGTCTGGGGCATGGGCCACCTGATCGAGTACCACGCGCGTCGACCCACGATCACCACCAACTTCGGCAGCTTCGTCGGCGAGGCGAACTTCCGCGCCGCCGCGGCCGCGCTGCTCGAGCCCGCCGACCAAGCTGGCCCCGCCGTCGACGCCCTGGGCGCCGCCTACGTCGTGGTCGGCGCGCGCATGGTGGGGGAGTTCCCCTTCCTCGGTCGCACCGCGGGTTGGAGCGCGCCCGAGCGCAGCTCGCTGTTCACGCGCACGGAACGGGGCAAGACCTACAGCCCGCGCGCCCTGCAGACCCTCCTGTGGCGCATGGCGATCCACGACGAGCAAGTGGGGTCAGGCTCGATCCCCGGCTTCGAGCTCGTCTGGCGCACCGGACTGCGCGAAGGCGCCACCGGCGCCCCCGCCCGCCCCGGCGAGCTGGCCGGCCCGGCCCTGTCGATCTGGCGTCGGGCTCGTGAGGCGCCTGGGGATCACCTCCAACGAGCGACGCTGAAGCCGCGTTGAAGAGTACGAACCGGACCCTGAACGCTCCCGATTGGTTCTTGCCCCCCAAGATGAACGGGCTAAGACTCGGCAGAGTGCTCACGAGCTACGGCTCTCGCCCTTGAACTCGATCCACAGCGTCCACTTGAAAATGATCCCCATGCTCCGACAGACACTCTCTTGTTCGGCTCCTCTTGCTGCTCTCTTGTCGGTCTCCGTGTTCGCCAATGATCCGACGTGCACGGGTGCGGGGACTCCAGTCGAGAAGCCGTGCGAAGACTGCGTTTCCGTCTACTCCTACACGATCGATGACGGGATCAACTGTGGGCCCTGTCCCTATTCAGCTGCAGGAACTGTCGCCTGTACCTACGTCGACCCCGAGACTGGCGTGCTTATCCAATCGACCTTGCCCTATTCCACCGCGGGCAATCTAGCTTGTGGTATCGAGACTCGGGTTCGAATGCCCTGTCCACAGGGCGGCAATATCGTGGTGATCGCATTCACTTGCACACCTCCGCAGTCCGGCTGCTGAGCTGCGCGAATCGCGATGAACTGGAAGGTGTACGGGGTCGCAGCGGCGGTGGTGGCCGCATTGGTGGTCTATCTTGTGCTTCCGGTTCTGTTCACAGACAGTACCGAGGAGGCGATGACTGCCGGCTCCAGGGGCCAGGTCAGCAGGCCCAAGGACTCGCCCGCTGAGGTCACGATGTCAGAGATGCGTGAGCCGGTTTCCGGTCGAGCTGGGGACGAGAGCGGCACGTCCGAACGCCCCGACATCGAGGTCGCGATCGAATCTGCCCCCACACCGTCGGAGGCCTACGGTCTCGAGTCCTGGTCGACCATTGGCTCCCTCACGCGAGTAGAGGTTCAGGACTATGTCTTCGACGAGATCTACCCCGAGGACCTGACCTACGACGACCTCTTCGGAGCTTGGACGGCGAAGTCGACCGCTTGGCAGAAGCGGGCCTTGGAGCTCGGACAGGCTGCCTTCGATCGGGGTGACTTCGAAGAGAGACCAATTCCCATAAGCGTCGATGGCATACCGATCTCGAACTGGGTCGGTTTCGGCAGCTCGACGCCCCATGCGGTCGTTCGTCGCGGGGGGCCAGTGCCCGACGGATTCGCGCAGGTCACGTGGCTGCGCTACGAAGAGCACCCCGAACTCTACGACGCGCGCGACGAATGGAACTACCTGCGGCGGCGCTTCCAGGCCCTCCAAGAGCGCTGAGGCTCCAGACGAGAGCGGGGCCCGACGGCCAGTGGTGGCAGTCGGGCCGCTGCTGCTCCGCGGTTCGTATCCGGTCCCGCGACACTGCTTCACTTCCGCGCGGAGTTGACGGGTGCGTCTTGTCAGGCCCAGTGACCGGCCTTCCGGACGCGCACCCTTTGGGAGCCCCAGCGCCCCGGCTCACAGACGGTCTCGAAGTGACCGGGCGCGACGAGCCCCTGGTGGGTGTGGCCGAAGTAGTCGCACTTGGCGGCGTAGACCGGGTCGATCCAGACCTGCACGGTCTTGGCCGGGATCCACACCAGCTGGGCCTCGGTGACCCAGCAGCCGGGGATCCAGGTGCGCTTCGGCGCGCAGTAGGGCTTGGGGTAGCCGATGTGCGGGCCATGGTTCGTCACACCGATGTGGCCGCCGAGCTTGGCCTTGTTACCGATCTTGACGGCGATCGTGCCGTGGGTGCCGCCGCAGCTTCGTCGGCGAGGCGAACTTCCGCGCCGCCGCGGCCGCGCTGCTCGAGCCCGCCGGCCAAGCTGGCCCCGCCGTCGATGCCCTGGGCGCCGCCTACGTCGTGGTCGGCGCGCGCATGGTGGGGGAGTTCCCCTTCCTCGGTCGCACCGCGGGTTGGAGCGCGCCCGAGCGCAGCTCGCTGTTCACGCGCACGGAACGGGGCAAGACCTACAGCCCGCGCGCCCTGCAGACCCTCCTGTGGCGCATGGCGATCCACGACGAGCAAGTGGGGTCAGGCTCGATCCCCGGCTTCGAGCTCGTCTGGCGCACCGGACTGCGCGAAGGCGCCACCGGCGCCCCCGCCCTGTCGATCTGGCGTCGGGCTCGTGAGGCGCCTGGGGATCACCTCCAACGAGCGACGCTGAACCCGCGTTGATGCTTGTGGGCGTGCGGTTGGGCGTGCGGTGGGGGGACGATTTTGGGCGTACGGTGGCGGGACCATTTGGCCCAAGCGGGGGCGTACCAGCCGCCGTAGGCGGCTGGTACGCCCCCGCTTGGGCCAAATGGTCCCGCCACCGTACGCCCAAAATCGTCCCCCCACCGCACGCCCACAAGCATCACGCCCCCCACCGATCCGTCCCGTGACATCGGTCCAAGGCTCGGCGCCCGAGCTCCGAGATCAGCCGAGCGAACTCGGGGTCCGACTGCATCAGCTCTCGACAGGCCTGCGCGGCGCGCTGGGTCGTCGTTCGCGGCAGGGCAGAGATCGACGCCACTTGCGCGAGCGTCAGGCCGCACATCGACCGCATGAGACCGACTTCCGCGAGGAGCGCGTGATCAGCTAGCCTTCCCCGTCCGATCGAGACGCCACTCGTAGCCTTCGTTCGATACTCCGCTAGTTCCGCGCGAACCGAAGGCAAGTCGCACATGGGCAACCCGGGCACCTGGCCATCAGCCAGTGCGGACTTCCTCAGCATCCAATCGAGGACGCCCGGCGGCGACGACGCCACCAGCCGGTCCAGGTCGTTCGAGCCATGCCGGCCCCGCTTCAACCAACTGCTCACGAACGCCGCATCCGCCTCCGCCGACTTGGTTCTGGTGAGGTCCATGTAAGCGTCGCCGAAGGAGCCCTTACGGACACCACGAGCGCGAATCTCTGCTTCGACCCAAGTCCTGTCGAGCCACGGCGACGAGGTTCCAAGGACGTACTGCCGCGCGCTGCCGAAGGGGTACTCCCAGGGCCAGGCGGCAAGGCCCGCCAGGACCGGGTTGGCGTCGATGTATCGCAAGAGCCTCAGCCGATAGGTGAGCGAATCGACCAGACGGGAGGTGAAGCGGCCGCGAACGAGAGGCCCGTCGCGCCGATGTCGCCGATTGAAGTAGCGGACGTACTCGTTCTGAACGAGGCCGAGCGAGGGTGAAAGGTCACCGGTGACGCTGCGGATCATCAGGTGGAAATGAGTCGTAAGGACGCACCAACTGTGGACCTCGATCTCGCCGCTTCGCACGCGGCGGGCGAGTCGCGACAGGAAGTAGCGGATGTCCGCGCGATCTTCGAACAGCGGGCGTCGCGCCAACGCTCGATTCATGACGTGGTGCCACGAGCCTGGCGTGTCTCTTCTGGGTCTGCGAGCCATGGGGACCTCCAGCGTGGAGGACGGAGTCGCTTCGCAGAGGTTTCAGGTGAACTTGGTGATGTGTGGTAGTGGGCGAGCAGGGCGTGCGGTGGGGGGACGATTTTGGGCGTACGGTGGCGGGACCATTTGGCCCAAGCGGGGGTGTACCAGCCGCCGCAGGCGGCTGGTACGCCCCCGCTTGGGCCAAATGGTCCCGCCACCGTACGCCCAAAATCGTCCCCCCACCGCACGCCCACGCCACTGCACGAGAACGGGGCCCGACCGCCAGTGGTGGCGGTCGGGCCCCTGCTGATCCGCGGCTCCCCCCCAGGAGCCGCGGTTCGTGTCCCGTCCCGGGACACTGCTTCACTTCCGCGCGGAGTCGATGGGAGCGTCGTATCAGGCCCAGTGGCCGGCCTTCCAGACACGCACCCTTTGGGAGCTCCAGTGGCCCGGCTCGCAGACGGTCTCGAAGTGACCGGGCGTGACGAGCACTTGGTAGCTGTGGCCGAAGTAGTCGCACTTGGTGGCGTAGACCGGGTCGATCCAGACCTGCACGGTCTTGGCCGGGATCCACACGGGCTGGGCTTCGATGACCCAGCAGCCGGGGATCCAGGTGGGCTTCGGCGCGCAGTAGGGCTTGGGGTAGCCGATGTGCGGGCCGTGGTTCGACACACCGCCGTGGCCGCCGAGTTTGGCCTTGTTGCCGATGTTGACGGCGATCGTGCCGTGGCTGCCGCCGCCGATGTGGGCGCCGATGCCGACGGTCACCTGGGGCTTTTGGCCGTAGGCGGCGGCTGCCGGCTGGGCCGAAGCCGCGGGCGCCACGAGGGCGGCGGCGAGGGCGGAGATGGCCAGGATCCGGAGGGCTTGGAGGTTCTTCATGGCAGCTTCGGGAGTTGGCAGCGCCGGGAGCGGCGATGCGGACGCCCCGGCTCAACCGAATCCCGTGCCAAGCGGCGAAGTGGCCTCTGAACGCCCGGTGCGGGGGCCTCGGCCGCGAGTGTCCTCCGCGGGCGACCAACCCTGTGGACGCCCTGTCGCCTGGCGTGGACAGGCCCGGGGCTCCGGGGGCTCAGCGGCGCCTGCTGCCGCGGCTGATGAACGAGATCAGCGCCACGAAGAGGGCCGAGCCGACGATCGACCACACGATCGGGAAGCCCTCGCCATCGATGCGGATCACGAACACCTCCGGCAACCCGAGGGCGCCCGCGACCCACATCCCCAGCAGGGCTCCGATGAAGCCCACGGCGATCGAGACCAGGCAGCCACCCTTGGTGACCCCCGCGATGGACTGGCCGATCGAGCCGCAGACACCGGCGACCAGCAGCAACATCAGGAACTCGATCAGGGTCATGGGGGGCACTCCTCGGGGTGGGGCGGCGGCGGGGGTCGAGAAACTCGACCGGTTGCATAGGACCGCCGGGGCCCGGTTGCTAGTCCTCGAGACGGCGCCGCAGGGCGGCGACGGCCTCGGTCACACGCGGGTCCGGATGCCCTGTGAGTTCGTCGAGCGCCGCGAGCCCGTCCTCGCCGAGGCCCCGCCAGACGTCCAGCCAGGCCTCGGAGTACTCGTGCCACCAGCGCCGGTTCTCGAACTCGCCCTCGGGGGTCAGGGTGAACCGGTCGCGCAGGAGCGCATCGCGGACGAAGGCCATGGCGGCGAAGGGAGCGACCAGGTCGGTGTTGTCGCCGAGCTTGGCGAACAGGCCACGTGCGTTCCAGAGGCCGTGCTCGCGCCAGTGCCAGAAGGCGCTGACGGCGATCGGCCAGGCGTCGGGGCCGATCTTCTCGACGGCGATGAACAGCTCGTCGTAGCTGGGCGGACCGATCGGGAAGCGGTAGGGGCGCGTGAACTCGTGCTCGAGCTCGGGCAAGGCGGTGCGCCCCAGCTCGGCCAGACGCCGGGTGGCGGGGCCCTCGCCGAACTCGTCGTCCATGCGCTCGCAGAGGTCATCGATCCACTGCTCCAACTCGTACTCGATCCTCAGCACGAGTTCGCTGGCCTCCGGATCGGTCTCCATGGCATCGAGCAACTCACGCCCACGGCTCGCCGCGAGGTCCCGTGCGGCGGCCCAACGGTCGGCGGCCTCGGAAGCATCGAGGCTCGCGGTGGCAAGGGTCCGGGGCTGGGTCTCGCCGTCGATCGAGTCCAGGTAGGCCGCCATTCGGTTGCCCAGGCGCGGACTGCCATGCCGCAGGACTTCGGCAGCGATCGCGGAGACCACTCGGTCGTGGCTCCCGCTCGAGAGCTCCAACTGCTCGACATCGGCGGCGGCGGGCGCGCCGTTGCGCAGGCTCCAGGTCGCCAGGGCGCGCACCCAGGCGTCGGCGTCTGTCGTCGCCTCGCGCAGGGCCGCGCGGGCGCCGTGGTTGGAGCGCAGGATCGTCCCGTACTCGAAGGCCAGGGCGCGGCGCGTCCACAGGTCGCCTTCGGTCAGCAGCTCGCGAGCGAGGCTCTGCGCCTCGCCATCGACATTGGGGAGCAGCTGCACGGCGCGCTTCGAAAGGGGGCTCTGCGGGTCGGCCGCCAGCTCTCGAATCGTCGCCGCAAGTCGTCCGGCGAGGGTCCACGAGCGCGCGGCGGCGTCGAGGGCCAGCTCTTTCAGCTCTCCGCCCGCGGCCCACTCGTCGACCATCGAGGCGAGGTCGTCGCGTGCGAAGGCCACGGCGAAGGCGGCGACGTCCCGATCGCGCTGCACCCCCGACGCGACCAGCGCTCGCACCTGGGTGCGCGCCTCGGGCGCCCCGACGCCCTCGACGGCGGCGAGGTCCTTCAGGATCTCGGCGTACGGCTCCACACTGGTCCCGTTGGCCGCTGCGAAGCGGAGCTCGGCGCTCAATCGCGCCAGCTCGGCCTCCACGTCCACCGGCTTGGCCGGGGCGGCGGCGGCCGCCGGCCGGCGCCGCACCCTGCGATCGGCCGCGGTCAGCTCGGCGCTCTCGAGCTCGAAGGCCTTGGCGAACTCGTCGGTGTACCAGCGTTGCGTGGCCGGCGCGAAGGCCAGGTGCCCGCGCCAGTCCTCGCGCCACCCGAGCCAGGCGGCCTGCGAGGCACCTTCAGTCGGTCCGCCCTTCACATGGCGGCCCAGCAGTCGGCGCGTGCGCTCGCGCACCCGCAGCGAGTCGTCAGCGAGTTGCTCGATCAGTCGATCCACGAAGGCCACGTCATCCAGCGGACCGCAGCCGGACGCGCGCAGCTCCTCCGAGATCGCCAAGCGACCGCTCTCGTCGACGGAGAGGACGCCACGGTTCTCGCCGAACCACCGGCGCAGGTCCTCGCGGGTTTCGGGCGCACCGCTATCCGGCGCCAGCAGCGCGTCGACCCGCGGGCGCGAGAAGGTGTCCGCGTCGAGTTCCCAGGCGAGTTCGGCCAGCGCTCCCAGGCCTGGGGCGTCGGCGACCAGGGGCTTGCCCTCGATGTAGACGCCGCAGCCGCCCGCCATCTCGACGAGATCCAACAGCAGCTCCCGCGCGCCGCCGTCGAGGTCCTGCACGGGCGCTGCCGGGCCGAAGCTGAAGTAGCGACCCTGGTGCCAGGCGACGGCCACCGGACGCTCTTCCGCGTCCACGCTGCCGGCCAGCCTGTCCGCTTCGGGACAGCCCTCGAGTCCGAAGGCCAGGGGCGTGAAGGACCCCGGCGCCCGCGCCGGAGCGGGGTCGGCTTCTGTCCGGGGCCCCTGCGCCTGCGCGCGCAGCCAGACCGCGTCGGCGACTGCAGCCTGCTCGCCGCCCACCAGGCCCCACTCGTCGACGGCGCGCCTCGCCATGGCTCCGATGAACACGCACGGATGATCGAACTCCCCTGCAACGGGGCGGCCCTCGTGCCGCCAGCGGTCCGGCCGGGGCAGGGGCAGGTCCCCGTCGAAGACGTAGACGTGCTCGCGGGCGGTCGAGATCCAAGCGGCCGGTCGCCGCACCTCGATCTCGCCGAAGCGGGTGGAGAAGAGCTCGGCGAGCTGCACCGTGCGATCGGCGCGGGGGTCTGCGACGAGGACGACCTGGAATGCGGAGGTCTCCTGGGTCCGGGCCTGGGTTGTCGAGGGCGACGCGACGAGGAGCACAGGCAACAGAATGAGGGCTCGCATGGTGCGAGCATCGCCCCGATCGGCCCGCGTGGTCACGGGGAAAGCGGGCTGTTACGCGGCGGTGATCGACGCCGGCAAGTGGGGCTGGCCAGGCGCCGCCCTCAGGAGCCGAGGCGCGACAGGCCCGCGTAGCCGGCGGGAATGCGCGTGGCGCGGAAGAGTGACTTGCCGTCGCCACCCGGGCCGGGGCCTCGGCCCGGGCGTCCGCCCGGTCCCCCGTCCCTGGGCGGTCTGCCGGGGTGCGGGCCACCCGCGCCCGGGCCAGTTCGTCCGCCCGGGCCGCCGGGCCCGCCAAGCTCGACGTCGCCGCCGTGGGGGTTCAGGTACTCCCAGACCACCTCGCCCCCGGGCGTGACCTCGACCACGCGGCCCGACTCGCCGGCACAGATCAGGGTGTTGCCACCTTCCAGTCGTTGAGCGCCGGAGATGTGGCTGGAGTAGTCGGGCGAGGCGTAGCGGGCCACCGTTTCGACGAGCGGCGTCTGGCCGGGCTCACCGAAGGTCACCTTCAACTCGTCGACCGTGGACGACTCACGCACGCCGTCCTCGCCGTTGTTGAAGACCAGGATGTTGCCGGCCCCCGGGAGGCCGGCGGGGATCCACTGGGCGTCGTGCTGGCCGAACAGGGTGCGCTCGCCCTCGGCGCCGCTCCAGCGGGGGTTGCCCAGCCGCAGCAAGAGATCGCCGCCGCGGCCCCAGCGTCCGCCCTCGGAGCCGCGCGCCTCGTCGGTGGTGGTGGAGTGGTCGATGAACCACAGCTCCGACAACTCGCGTGAGCTGAGCACGATCATGTCCAGCTCGGGCGAGTAGTCGATCGCGTTGCAGTGCAGCCAGTCGGCGCCGCGACCGGGGGGGCCGCCGTCGTCCGTCGCTGCGGCCGGTCCCGGATCCACGTAGCCGAGCCGCGCCAGCCGCTCCTGCTGCTCCAACTCCTCCGGGGTCGCCTCGGGCTCGCGCGTCGAGATGTTCACGTCGATGCGCCCGGGATGGGCGGCGACCTCGCCGAAGTGGGGCAACTCGGGATCGCGGTCCTGGATCAAGTGGTCCCAGGCGTGCCATTCCCAGACCACCTTCCCGCCGCTCGGCGGGTTGGGCTCGATCTCCAGCACCATGTCGGGCCAGAGTCGCTCTGCGGGCAGCAGTTGCGGGCTGCGTCCGGCTGCAAGGGCCTGTTCTTCGGTCCTCAGCTCCCACGCGATCACCAGCAGGTTGCCATTGGGCAGGGGCTCGACGTCGTGGTGCTGCAGACGAGTGTCGTCGGCGCAGACGTACTCCCAGACCAGCTCGCCGTCCCAGTCGTACTCGCGCACGCGCCCGCCCTGGCCGCCGCCGGAGAAGACGTCGCTGTCGACCCGCTCGCAGCGCAAGAGGTGCCCGTTCTCGAGCAGGTAGACCGACTGCCCCGGGGGCGCATCGCTCGTCCAAGTGTGGACCGGCTCGCCGTCGGCGTCGAGCAGCCAAGTGGTGGTCGAGCGCAGGGGCGCGATCAGGGTGTAGCCGCCTTCCGCACCCTCCGCCTTGGTCAGCAGGCCACGGCGCACGGGCTGCGTGGCTCGTGCCTGGGGAGCTGCGGGGGCTTGGATCAGGGCGGCGGCGACGAAGAGCTGGCTCAGCATGGCGTTTCGAGGTCGGCGGGTGCGATCGAGGTCGATGCGTGGGCTTGGGGGCCCGGATTGAACCGGCCTGAGCCCGTCGGTTCCGCCGCAGCTCCAGCGTTTGTTCCGAACGGCCGAGGCCGGCACCCTCCGAGGAGAGCGCCGGCCTCGACGTCCGGACTCGATCACTCGCCGACCCTCAGGGCACGTAGACCTCGGCCGACTTGACCACCGCCGGTCCGCCGGCGATCTCGCCGCGGCCGACGGTCAACACGCGGATCCCGCCGTCGATCGCCACCGAGCGACCGACCTCGCGCTCCACCAGGCCGGCGCCCGCCGTGGTCCAGGTCAGGCTCACCGGATCGAGACGCTCGTAGTTCAGGCTCGGCTGTCCGCTGCCGCTGACCAGGTCGACCGTCTGCAGGCCGCCCATGACCAGGGTGCCGCCACTCGCACCCAGCACCGTGTTGGGGTAGGCGCGGGCCTGGTTCAGGCTGCCGGTGGCGGCCCAGGTGTTGGTGGACGGGTTGAAGCGCGCCGCCGAGGTGAGGGTCGTCGCCGTGAGCGTCACGAAGCTGCCGTCCGCGCCGCCGTACACCAGGGCGCTGCCGTCGGGCAGACCCACCGCGCCGTGGTAGGCGCGGTTCCCGGGCACGGCCGCCACCGACTCGAAGGTGTTGGTGACCGGGTTGTAGAGCCGCGCCGCGTTCGACACGTCGGGGAAGGGAATGCCGAACACCACCGCCGTCGCGACGCCGCCGGCGACCAGCACCTTGCCGTTGCCGAGCAGGGTCGCGGTGTGACCGATCAGCGGCTCGGGCAGGTTCGGCCCGGGCGACCAACTGTCCGCGACGGGATCGTAGATCTCGGTCGTCGCCGTGCTCGACGCCAGGGAGTTGATCGGGTCCGACAGGTCGAACAGCGAGCTGCCGCCGATCACGAGCACGCGCCCGTCCGCCAGGCGCGTGGCCGTGTGTTGGGTGCGCGGCATGGACATGTTCGCGGTCGCCGCGCTGGTTCCGGTCACCGGGTCGTAGATCTCGCCGGTGTTGTCGACCACGCCGTCGGCTCCGTAGCCGCCCAGGAGCAGGATGCGGTCGTCGGTCAACACCGTCGCGGTGTGGGTCGAGCGCGCCTGGGTCAGGGTGCCGGTCGTCTGCGCGAAGCTCTGGCCGCAGTCGTCGTAGATCTCGAACGAGTTGAGCGTGGTCAGGTTGCCCAGGCCGTCGGGCTCGTCGCCGCCGATGGCGATCGCGCCGCCGCCGGGCAGGGGACTGAGGGTGTGGCCCTGGCGCGCGGTGACGTTCTCGCCCAGGGTGAAGTGGGTCGAACCCGGCAGGGCCAGGACGATGCGACAGGGGTTGGAGACCTCGTCGACGAAGCTCGTCGGACCCAGGATGGTGATGAACTGGGCGTTCAGGGCCAGGCCGTCGAGGGCCGCGCTGGCCGGCAGCGGGTAGACCGCGGGGACCGGGATGGCGGAGACGGTCAGGAAGTCGAGCAGGTCGATGCCGACCGAGAGCAAGCCAGGGTTGGTGGGGTCGATCAGCGCCAGGGGCGTGGGCCCCTGGTTGAACGAGACGAACAGCACGTAGAACTGGCCGAGGTCGCCGGCCGTGGCGTAGGTCACCGGAGTGCCGAGCACTCCGCCGTCCACCGTGAGCACGGCGTCCTCGGCGTTGGCGAGGGGAGCGAGGTGGGCGAGGCTCAGTCCGGCGAGCAGGCCGGCTGCGGGGAGGGACACACGCATTCGATCCTCCGAAGTCGTCAGGGGGGGAGAGGACCCCGCGCGGTGCTCGCGCGGGAGTGGGCCGCGGGGCGGCACATCGTCCGAGCATAGCGGGCCGGCGGAAGCCCGACGTCGACGTGACGAATCTGGGCCGGCCCTGGCCGTGGCGTGGCTGTGGGCACCGCCCCGACCGAGCCGGGGTGCCCGACGGTCCCGCGCGCTATCATCCGGCCGTTGTCCGTCCCCAGCTTCCCCGCACACCCGTTCCCCCCGGCGGGTGGCGCGCGCGCCGATCGTCCCGCCCGGACTCGGTCGCGGCGCGCGTTGCACGCCGTCGTGGCGACGACGGCCCTGGCCACCGGTGCCTGCCGAGTGCCCGAGCTGCAACGCGAGCCCTGGCATCCCCTGCGCGGCGGATCCTTCGCGCTGGCGGTCAAGCCGGCCCTGTTCGACGACTACACCCTCGAGGGTGACTTCGTCGCCGACACGCCGGGGGGCCTGCAGCAGGCCACCGACTCGGGCGACGTGCTGGGCAAGTTCGGCGTGGCCGTGCGCGCCGATTGGCACATGACGGACCGCTGGTCCATGGGCGTCGGCGCCGACCTTCGCAAGTACGTGGTGCGCGATCTCAACCCGATCGACCAGCTCGACATCCGTGTCGACGACGTGCAGTCGCTGCAGTACTACTGGGCCCTGCGGCACCAGTTCCAGCCCTTCGCGTCCAGCCGGCGCCTGCGCGCCTATGGCCAGGCGATCCTGTCGTGGTTCCCGACCACCGACATCGGCTTCGACGTGACGACGCCGATCCCCGACGAGCCGGCGATTCGGATCGATACCAAGGGCGAGCCCTACTGGCTGGGTGCGCTCGGCACGGGGCTCCTGTACCAGTGGGACGACCACGTGCTGCTGGAGCTCGGGGTCCTGCGCGAATGGGCCCTGACGCCGATCGAGGCCGACCTGACCGTCGAGTTCGGCCCCGGCGGGCCCGGGTTCGAGATCCCCTTCGAGGCCTCCTTGAAGCCCGAGGGCTGGATCGTCTTCGTGGGCCTGAGCTATACCTTCTGACCCTCGCCCAGCGGCGAGCGCACCCGACGATGTCTGCCGACGACCTCAAGCGACGGATCGACGCCCACCTGCCCGGCCGCAACAGCCGTCGCTCGGCGCGCCGCGATGTGAATTCCATCGTGCAGCTCGAGCTGAAGCCCGGTGAGGTCCGCGGCACGACCCGCGACCTGTCGGACAACGGCATGCTGCTGTTCAGCGGCGAGCGCCTGCCGGTGCAGGTGACCTTCGAGGAGGAGGGGCGGCGGATCCAGGTCACCGGCCACCTGGTGCGGGTGCAGCGCACCAGTCAGGAGTTCATCGCCTACGCGATCGAGTTCGACGAGAGCCTGGGCGAGAGCCCCGAGTGAGCCCCATGTCCGACGCCGATCCGCTCGCCAGGATGGACCCCGACTCCCTCGTCGCCCGCCGCCGCAACTTCATCGAGCGGCAGATCGCGTCCCACCCGGAGCGGGTCGACGTACGCTTCGAGGGGCGTGCGCCCGAAGGCGAGGGGCCGCCCAATCGTCACGGCATGCCGCTGGTCCCGGTGGGGCAGCGCTCGGTGCCGAACTGGCCCGTGCTCGATCTCGGGCACCACCCGGAGATCGCGCGCGAGGACTGGCGCCTGGATGTCGGTGGAGACGTGGAGAACCCGGTCACCCTCGACTGGGGCGCGTTGATGGACCTGCCCCAGGTCTCGATCGACGCCGACTTCCACTGCGTCACCACCTGGAGCAAGCTCGACATGACCTTCGGCGGCGTGACCTTTCGGGACCTGGCGTCCCTGGTGGTGCCGAAGGAGTCGGCGCGATTCGTCTTCGCCACCGGCTACGACTGCGCCCCGGGCACCGACGTGCCCTACACCACCAACCTGCCCCTCGAGCGGGCCTTGGACCCGGACGTGATGATCGTCCACACGGTCGACGGCCAGCCCCTGGCGCGGGAGCACGGGGGTCCGGTGCGGATGGTCACGCCGCGGCTGTACGCCTGGAAGGGCGCCAAGTGGATCCGGCGCATCGAGTTCTTGGCCGCCGACCGCCTCGGCTTCTGGGAGCTGCGCGGTTACTCCAACACGGCCGAGCCCTGGTTCGACGACAGGTACTCCAGTTGAGCAAGATCCGGATCCGCACCGCCACCCGCGACGACGCCGGGCAGATCGCCGCCTGGCAGGTGGCCATGGCCGCAGAGACCGAGGATCGCGAGCTGCCCCTCGAGCGCGTCCGACGCGGCGTGGAGGCGGTCTTCGCCGACGGTGAGAAGGGCCGCTACCTGATCGCCGAGGATATCGAACTCGGGCGCGCCCTCGGGAGCCTCCTGCTCACCAACGAGTGGAGCGATTGGCGCGACGGCTGGTTCTGGTGGATCCAGAGCGTCTTCGTCGAGTCCGAGGCCCGGGGGCGCGGGATCTACCGCCGCATGTACGAGCACGTGTTGGCCGAGGCCAAGGCGGACGGCTCAGTGTGCGGGGTGCGCTTGTACGTCGAGGTCGAGAACGAGTACGCAGCGTCCGTCTACAGCCACCTGGGCATGGACAAGACGAGCTACCGGATGTTCGAAGTCGACTTCGCGGGCGAAGCGGACTGACGCCGCGACACTACGACCGCGCGCCGAAGTCCGCCGCGAGCTGCTCGCAGCGCGCCGCCAGGATGAAGTCGAGCTTGGTCAGCCCGCCCGCATCGTGGGTGGTCAGGTCGATCACCACGCGGTCGTACACGTTGGACCACTCCGGGTGGTGGTCCAAGGCCTTGGCCTCAAGCGCCACCGCCGACATGAAGCCGAAGGCCTCGTCGAAGTTCGGGAAGCGGTAGGCGCGGTGCAGCTTGCCGGCCTCGACCGACCAAGCCTTCAGGTCACCGGCCCGTTGTTCGATCTCGGCCTCGGTCAGCTTGGTGGGGCGGGCGGCGGTGGTCATGGGAGTCGTTCGAAGATGGTCGGCGTCGTCGGTGGTCGCGCTCAACGCGCTTCCTGGTCTTCCAAGGTTGCCACCAGGGTCAGCCGTTCTCCAGCGCGCCAGACCACCAACTCCAGCTCTTCCCCGGGGCGGCGCAGGCCGATCGCGTTGTTGGCCTGCTGGCGCGTCTTCATGGGCTTGCCGCCGATCGATTCGATCACGTCGGAGCGCTCGAGCCCCGCGGCGGCCGCGGGCCCGCCGACCAGGGCGTTGCTGACCACCACCCTGCTGGTGCCGTGGTAGCCCAGGCGCTCGCCCCACGAGTCCGACAGCACGGACAGGTTGACCCCCAGGCGCCCGCGCCGCACACGGCCCTCGGAGAGGATCGACTCGACCACCACGTTCACGAAGCTGGCCGGGGTCGCGTAGCCGATGCCGGTGCTGCCCTCGCGCGGGGTGCCCATGGCCGTGTTGATGCCGATCACCTTGCCGTTCAGGTCCACCAGCGGCCCGCCGCTGTTGCCTGGGTTGATGGCGGCGTCGGTCTGGATGAAGTCCTCGTAGCGGGCGATGTCGAGGTCGCCGCGTTGGGTGCCGCTGACGATCCCCATGGTGACGGTCAGGTCGAGGCCGTAGGGGTCGCCCATGGCCAGCACCCACTCGCCCACGACGGGGTCGCGCTCGAGTTCGAGGTCGGCGAAGGGGAAGTTGTCGCCGGGGATCCTCAGGATCGCCAGGTCGGTGTCGTCGTCGATGCCGAGCACCTCGGCCACGACCTCCGAACCGTCCTGCAAGGCCACCCGGACCTCGTCCGCGTCGCGGATCACGTGGGCGTTGGTCACGACCACCCCCTCGGCGCGGACGATGACCCCGGACCCCCGTTGGGTCTGGCGGTTGCCCCAGCGGCCCGACTCGTAGCGCCTCACTCCGACGACCGCGGGGCCTGCGTGCTCACTTGCTACCTGGGTCGCCATGGACAGCGCGCCCGCGATCGCGACAGGGTCCAACTCGGGCGCCGGAGCCGGCTTGAGGGTCAAGAACCCAGCCAGGGCGGCGGCCACGACTCCAGCGGTTCCAAGGGTTTGCGTGCGTCGGTCGATCATGGTGGTGGGTGCCCGTCACGGGCTGGGGACCTCATCCTTATGGCACAAGATCGGGCGCGGGCGTGCTCGACTGGCCACATGGAACCGCCGAGCGGGCCCCTGGTGCCGAATACGAGGCCGGGAAGCCGGCAACGACGCCCCGCCGATGCTATTTTCGACGCTCCCCAAGGGCTGGATGCGGCAGTCGTGCTGCTCCGGTCCCGTACTGCACGAGCCGCTCACCATCCCACAAGAGCCGCGGGCATCCTCAGGATCCCGGCTCTCCAGAACCGATCTTCGACACTGATGAGACTCGCTCTACTTCCGATCGCACTGTTGGCCCTCGCGGCCGCTCCCGCCGCCGCCCAGGAATGTCCCTACGCCGCCGCCGCCTGCGGCAGCAAACAAGTCGAGCTGGTTGCCGACGTCGTGACCGAGGACGAGGGCTGCAGCGCCCACGCTCTGCCCTGTGATGCCACCGCCACCTGCGACTCGCAGAAGGCCGAGCTGGTCGCCGAAGTGGTCGAGGTCGACATGGTCGCCCTGGCCCAGGCTGAGCTGGCCTCGCTGAAGAGCGAGCTGGTCGTCGCCGAAGCGCGCCTCGTCGCCGCCCGCGCCGAGTTGGCCGAGCTGAAGTCGACCCTCGCCGGCGGCAGCTGCGACAGCGCGAGCGCCAAGCTCGTGTCGGACGCGCCCGGGTGCTCGACCAAGTCGACCTGCGACAGCGCCAAGGCCGAACTGGTGAGCGATGCGCCCGCTTGCTCGACCAAGACGAGCTGCGACAGCGCCAAGGCCGAGCTGGTGAGCGACGCGCCCGCTTGCTCGACCAAGACGAGCTGCGACAGCGCCAAGGCCGAGCTGGTGAGCGACGCGCCCGCGTGCTCGACCAAGACGAGCTGCGACAGCGCCAAGGCCGAGCTGGTGAGCGACGCGCCCGCGTGCTCGACCAAGACGAGCTGCGACAGCGCCAAGGCCGAGCTGGTGAGCGACGCGCCCGCGTGCTCGACCAAGACGAGCTGCGACAGCGCCAAGGCCGAGCTGGTGAGCGACGCGCCCGCGTGCTCGACCAAGACGAGCTGCGACAGCGCCAAGGCCGAGCTGGTGAGCGACGCGCCCGCGTGCTCGACCAAGACGAGCTGCGACAGCGCCAAGGCCGAGCTGGTGAGCGACGCGCCCGCCTGCTCGACCAAGTCGACCTGCGACAGCGCCAAGGCCGAGCTGGTGAGCGATGCGCCCGCCTGCTCGACCAAGTCGACCTGCGACAGCGCCAAGGCCGAGCTGGTGAGCGATGCGCCCGCGTGCTCGACCAAGTCGACCTGCGACAGCGCCAAGGCCGAGCTGGTGAGCGACGCGCCCGCGTGCTCGACCAAGTCGACCTGCGACAGTGCCAAGGCCGAGCTAGTGAGCGACGCGCCCGCCTGCTCGACCAAGACCGCCTGCGAAGGTGCCAAGGCCGAACTGGTCGCCGCGCCCATGACCGAGTGCGACGGCGCGATGGCCTGCTGCTCGGAGAAGGCTGCCCTGGTTTCCGACAAGACCTCGGGCTGTTGCGACGAGGGCAAGGCTGAGCTGGTTGCCGACAAGGCTGCCGGCTGCTGCTCCGAAGCCAAGGCCGAGCTCGTCGCTGACGAGGCCCAGTGCTCGTCCAAGGCGAGCGGCTGCCCGATCCAGGCCGAGATCGTCCAGGTGCGTGGTCGCCTGAACCAGGTCCGCGCCGAGCTGGCCCAGGTCTCCTCGAGCGCGGTCGTCCTGCGCGCGCAGCTGGCCCAGGTCGCCGCCGTCGCCCCCAAGGCCCAGCAGGTCGCCGACGTGGTCGAAGACGCCGGCTGCTGCACCGCCGCCAAGGCCTGCGACAAGCAGTGAGCCCGACCCCCTGACCCGACGCTCCTGCAGAGCCACGGGGAGCGGGGACAGACCGGAGGCCGCCTCTCTTCAGTGGGGGGCGGCCTCCGATCGTTCGGAAGGCGCCGGGGCCCTTTCGGAATGGTCCATGGTTCGCCCCGCGGACCTCCGATAGGCTCCCCCCGTCCATGGACCTCGATCTCGCCCAACGCCTACGTGCCCTGCGCGACGCCCTCGCCCGGGTGCCGGAGGGGGCTGACGACGAGGCGGTGGGGCGGGCCCAGGACCGGCTCGAACGCGACCTGCTCCCGCGCACGGCGGCCGCCGGCGGCGCAGTGGTGGCCGGCATCGTCGGGCCCAACAACGCCGGCAAGAGCGCCCTGTTCAACGGCCTCGCCGGCGCTGTCGTCAGTCCGTCCCTGCCTACCGGCGGCGCGACGCGGCGACTGGTCGGGGCGGCCCGGGCGCCGCTGGCTCGGGAGCTGACCGAGATGGAGGCTTGGGGGCGCTTCGAAGTGGTGCCCTGGGACACCGAATCCGACTCCGAATTGCCCACCCGCGCGCCCGAGCGCCCTGCCCAGCTCCTGTTGACCGCGTCCGCCCAGGTGCCCGAGTCCGTGCTCCTGATCGACACGCCGGACTTCGACTCGGTGGCGCGCGAGAACCGCGCGGCCAGCGAAGCCCTGCTGGCGGTGGCTGACGTGGTGATCGTGGTGGTGACGCGGCACACCTACCAGAACGCCGAGGTGGTCGAGTACCTGCGCCGTTGGCTGGTCCACGGTCGTCCGTGGATCCTGGTCTACAACGAGGCGGCGCGGCCGGAGCTGGTCGACGAGCACGCGGCCAAGTTGGCCCAGGACGTGGGCCATGCTCCCCTGGCGATCTTCGGCGCGCCCTACGACGCGGGCGTGATGGACGGGGAGCGGCCCTTGATCGCGCGCGAGGGCGCGCGGCCCGACGGTCGGCCCCTGGCCGAAATGTTGGCCGATACCATCGCCCTGCGCGAGCTCAAGCGCAGCGCCCTGGACGCATCCCTGGCTCAACTGCGCGACGACGTGGTCGCGATCGCCGACCGGCTCGACGAGCGCGCCCTGCGCGCGGGCAAGGTCGTGGCCCAGGCCAGTCAGGCCGCGCGGGACCTGGGCTTTCGCATCGCAGGTGAGGCCATGCCGGCCGGACCCTTCTTGGCCGCCTTCCGAGCGGTGCTCGATCGGCGGTCCAACCGCGTCAGTCGCCGCTGGCGCGCGGGGCTGCAGGGGCTGCGCGTGCGGCTCGAGGCCCTGCCGCGAGCGATCGGCCTGATGAAGGAGGCCCCCGAGCCCGAGCGCGTGGCCGGCGGTCTCGAAGCGGTCGAGACCAAGGTGCTCGAGCGCCTGTGGCCCGCTTTCCACGAGAGCCTGGCCCGGGACCTCGGCGCGGAGGCGCGCAGTCCCGCGCGGCGCGACTGCCCGGCGCCCCTGGCGCACCTGCTCGACGCCGACCTGGCGCGCCCCACGGGCGAGCGCCGCGACGCCGCTCGCGCGGCCCTGGCGGAGCTGCCGGTGGAGTTCGGGCGCTTCCAGAAGGCCTGCGAGGAGTTGGTCGAGCGGGGCCTCGACGAACGGGGCAGCGACTGGGACATCCAAGCCGCGGCCGACCTGGCGACGCTGTTGCCAGTGGCCATCGCAGCGGCAGTGATCGTCAAGACCGGCGGTTTCGCCGCCGACGTGGGCGCAGCGGCGGGCGGCGCGGTGACGACCTTCCTGTTCGAGAAGTACAGCCACGTGCTCGGCAGCCAGATCGTGGCCGAGGCCGGACGCAGGTGGCAGGGCGAGCGCGGTGGGGGGCTCGCCGAGGCCTTCCTGGCGGCGGCCCTGCCGACGGCCCGCGAGCCGCTCCTGCGCGCGAGTCTCGAGGATCGCGAGCTGAGCCACGCCCTGCGCGGGTTGCTCGAGGGCGCCGAACACAACTCCGAGGAGGACGCCGCGTGACCGCGAACGGTTGGGAACGACGCCTGGCGCGGCTGCGCCGCGAGCTCGACGACGAGCTCGAGGGCCTGTGGCCCCTGGTCGCGCTCGAGCGGCGGTCGCTGGAGCTCGAGGACCTGCTCGACGACCTGGATCGCCAGTTGGCGCGGGTCAGCGCGGCTGCGGTGGTGGTGCTGGTCGGGGCGACGGGTGCGGGCAAGTCGACGCTGCTCAACGCGCTCGCCGGCGCCGAGATCGCGCGCGAGGGCGAGTCGCGACCGACGACCTCGACGCCGACGGTCTTCGCGCCCTTGGACGCAGATCTGAGCGAGCTGCTGGCCGGGCTCGACGTGCAGCCCAAGGTGGTGCGCTACGACCCCGAGCGCGCCCTGCTCGGCGGCCAGGTGCTGATCGACGCGCCCGACACCAACAGCGTCGCCGTGGAGCACCACGCCACGGTGCGCGCCATGGCGGATCGCGCCGACGTGCTGGTGGCGGTGCTGCACCGCCAATCGGTGGTGGAGGAGAAGAACGTCGAGTTCCTGCGCGACTTCGCCGGCCGGCGCGAGCTGGTGGTGGTGCTCGGCCGCGCGGACGAGTTGACCGAGCGCGCTACCGCCGAGCTGCTGGAACAAGCCCGCGAGGTCGCGCGCGCGAAGTTGGAAGTGGATTCGGTGGACGCCTTCGCGCTCAGCGCCCGCGCCGCGCGCGAGGGCCACGGTGGCGAAGGCTTCGAGCGCTTCCTCGATCGCCTGCGCGACCTCCTGCGCGCCGGGCGCATGGAGCGCGTGCGCCGCCACAACGCGATCGGCGTGGCCGGGCGGATCGCCGCGCTGGTCGCCAAGGTCCGCGCCGAGACCGCGGAGGACCTGACCAGCCTGCCCGACGAGGTCGCGGCGGCCACGCGCGGCCTGGCCGAGGATGTGCTCGAAGAGGTCGAAGCCCGCCTGGACCTGCGCCGCTCGGAGCTCAGCTCCCTCTTGGCCGGCGAGGCCGGGCGGCGTTGGGACGGCCCCGTGGGCTGGGCCCTTCGCGCCGGAACCTGGTCCACGGTCAGCGCCGGCCTCGGCCTGGCCCTGGCCCGGCGCAATCCCCTGGCGGCGGCCGGCGTGGCCGTCGGCGGTGCGGCGGTCGGCAAGGCGCGCGAAGCCACCGGCCGCCGGCGGCTCGAGGACGCGGACACCCTGTGTCCCGAGTCGGGCGACGTGGCCGAGCGCTACGCCCAGCACTTCGGTCCGGTGCGGGTGCGGGCCGGGCGCCTGTGCGGCGAGCCCGAGCGCCTGGGCGTGCCCGGGCGCGAGCAGCTCGAGCGCGACCTGACCGAAGGGGTCGCCGAGGCCTGGAGCCGCCTGATGCACCGGGGCCTGCCCGAGGCCGCCGAGCGGGCCGCACCCGTCTGGCTGCGCTGGGCCCTGGACCTGCCGATCTACGCCTTTGCCGGTTGGCTGCTCTATCGGGCTGGGGAGGGCTTCCTGGCCGGGGACTACGTGGGGCTCGACTTCCTCATCAATGGGCTGCTGCTCGGCCTGGCCTTCGCCTTCATGGCGCGCCTGGTGGTGCGCGGGACCCTGGGCTGGCGAGCGCGCCGGCTGGTGGCCGACGTCCGCGACCACACGCGCCTGGCTGCCGATCGCACGATCGAGGCCGCAGCAGAACTGGTGAGCGAGGAGGTGGGCCGCTCGAGGGCCGCCCTCGACTCGATCGCGGAGCTGGACCGCCGCTGGCGAACAGCCCTGGACGAGCGGTCTGCGGGCGACTGAGCCCGAGCTCGCGGCGCTTAATCGGATCCTGACACGGCCTTGTTCGGAGGCCAGCAGGGGCGGGCGATCCTTCGCCATCCAGCCCGCCCCCGCTCTTGGACGCGATCGTGTCCCGCGGGTCAGGGCCGACCCTCACCGGGATCCGAACCGTGAAGCACGGGCCCACCATCCTCATCCTGACCCTGCTCGGCGCCGCCGCGGCCCTCAACGCCGTCGAGCCCGGGTCCGCCGTCCAACGGGACCAGCGCACCGCCCTCCTGGCCTCGGTAGGAAGCCACGAAGCCGGCGACCTCGACGCCCGAGCGCTGCGCAAGATCCTCGACCGCGGGCTGCTGGGGCGCGACGTCGACGACAGCACGCTCGACGATCCGGCCGAGACTTCGACGCCGACGCTGGACGAGTGTGATGACGAGCACCTGATGCAGGTCGAGATCGCCAGCGCTTTCGATCGCCTGCGGAGCGAGTAGCGACGCTGCGTCCGAGCGCGTGCGACGGTGCCGCGCGCATTGATACGAACGCCACGCGCGATTGATGGCCGGGCAGCAGTGATCGGGATCATCTGCGCCCATCGCCGAACCGACGCCGAGCTCTGGTCGCTCGGGCGGGGATCGGCACTGGTCAACGAAGGATCCGCACGTGAATCTCGTCCTCGCTTCCCCCGCCCTGGCCCTCGCGGTCAGCGCCGCGGCCGCCCTGCCCGCCTCCGCCCAACTCTCGCCCATGGCCCAAGGCCAGGGCGGCTACTCGGTCTCCGCGCCGCTCTTCACGGTCGGTCAGACCTTCACTGGCACCCGTGGCGCGCTGAACCCGCTGACCGCCGGGGACTACACGCCCCCCGGCGTGCTCGACGGGCTCGGTGCCTTCGCCCTCGACGCGAACACGGTGCGCGTGCTCGCCAACCACGAGTTGGGAGCCGGCGCTGGCTACCCCTACCTCGTCAACGACGGCCAGGGCGGCAGCTTCTCCCTGACCGGCGCGCGCGTCTCCTACTTCGACGTCGATCGCACCAGCCGCCAGATCGTCGACGCTGGCCTGGCGATCAACAAGATCTACGACGCCACCGGAGCGGTCGCCACCGACAACAGCTTCCTGACCGCCGGGTTCACCGGCCTCAGCCGCCTGTGCTCTGCGCAACTGGTCCCCGCCGGCAGCTATGGCCTGGTCGACACGATCTTCTTCACAGGCGAGGAAGACGGCGGCAACTTCAACCCCATCGGCGGCGCCGAGTGGGCCCTGGACGTGGCCACCGGCGACCTGTGGCAGGTGCCCTTCATGGGCCGAGGTGCCTGGGAGAACATCACCCCCGTCGCCATCGGCAACCCGAATCTGGTGGCCTTCATCCTGGCCGACGACACCTCGCCCTTCGACGCCGACGGCGACGGAATCGACGAGGCTGCGCCGCTGTTCGCCTACGTGGGGGTGAAGAACCCCGCCGGCGGCTTCCTCGGTCGCAATGGCCTGAAGAACGGCCAGCTCTTCGTCTGGGTCTCGTCCACCGGTGAGACCTCGCCCCTGGAGTTCAAGGGCAGTGGCTTCCTGAACGGCGGCTTCGTCCCGATCAACAACAAGCCGATTCCGGCCCTGGCCTCCGAGGACGGCTCGACCGGCTTCGACGAGTACGGCTTCCCGACCCAGCGCAACCTGTGGATCCAGGCCGAGCAGGTCGGTGCCTTCGGCTTCTCGCGCCCCGAGGACGTGGCCACCAACCCCGCCGACGGCACGCAGATCGCCCTGGCCTCGACCGGCGTCGACACCTATGCGGTGGATCCCGACACGGGCGACGGCGTGGACACCTTCGGCACGGTCTACGTGCTCGACGTGAACCCCACCGACGGGACGGGCACGCTGATCATCGTGTACGACGGCGACGCCGACCCGAAGCGCACCCTGCGCTCGCCTGACAACCTCGATTGGGCCGATGACGGCTTCATCTACGCCCAAGAGGACAAGGCCGAGACGGACACCCTGAACGGGGAGCTGCTCTTCGGTCCCGGGGCCGTGAACACCAACGAGGCCGGCATCGTGCGCCTGTCCACCGGCAGCATCGCACGTCGCGTGGCCAACATCGATCGGAACGTGGTGCTCGATGCCTCACTCGTCGATCCGATCCAGGCTGTCGACGTGGACGCCGGCTCGGTCGGCGCGTGGGAGAGCTCTGGCATCCTCGACGTCTCGTCCCTGTTCGGCGAGCAGCCCGGTCACCTGTTCCTGATCGACATCCAGGCCCACGGCATCGACGATCAGGACCAGTTCAACGCGGGTTCGCGCCTCACGGACAACGACCTGGTCGAGGGCGGCCAGTTGTTGTTCCTCGAGCGCTGACACGGGGATCCGCGGCGACTTGGGGGTCGCCGCGCGGTGCGGGGCTCTTCCGCTCGGGCGGAGGGGCCCCGCGGCCGTGTGTGCCTGGCATGACAGATGACTTGGAGGTGAAAGTCCCCCCGGAACCTGGCCGCAGGGACCGAAGGGAAGCGCAAGGGCGGGCTCGCGAGGGTCCGTCTGAAGGAAGCGTGGAACGAACCCACGGGCCGACGTACAGGAATCGGATTCGAGGCGCCGCGGACCAGGGCGAGCTGGCACGTGACAGCGAAGCTCTTGCGGTCAAAGGGACGCGGCGTAAATCCGGCGGTTGTGTGGGGACGGCCATCTGTCTTACCCAGGGAGATCTCGCCTCACGTCTGAAAGGGCGACGCCACCGGTTGGCGGAGCGAGAAGTCAGCAGAGGGCGTAGTAGTCGGCCCGAGCCGGCGAAGGCCCGAACGGGGAGAAGGGCTCAACGCCCATGAACCTCGAAGGCGAACCGCGTCAGATGTCCAGGCAACTGGAGCTCCCGTGGGAGGATAGGGGTGAAGCCCTGAACGTACCGCGAAGCGACGAAGCGCCGACGGCGGCTCACGGAACCGAGTGCCCAGGAGCAGTCGGCTTGATGGAGGCGGTGCTCGAGCGCCGCAACATGGAAGCCGCTCTGCGGAGAGTGAAGAAGAACCGAGGCAGTCCCGGCGTGGACGGGATGACGACGGACGAGCTGCTGCCGTACCTTCGAGGCCACTGGGCCCGGATCCGAGCGAGCTTGCTCGACTCGACCTACACCCCGGCCCCGATCAAGCGGCAGTCGGTCCCCAAGAGCGGGGGAGGCACCCGCGAACTGGGGATTCCGACGGTGCTCGACCGTCTGATCCAGCAAGCCCTCTTGCAGGTCCTTCAACCGATCTTTGACCCGACCTTCTCCGAGCACAGCTTCGGCTTCCGACCGGGACGCAGCGCCCACGACGCCCTTCGGGCGGCGACGCGACACGTCCAATCCGGACACCGAGTCGTGGTCGACGTCGATCTGGAGAAGTTCTTCGATCGAGTCCATCACGACGTGCTGATGGGAAAGCTCGCCAAGAGGATCGAGGACCGCCGCGTCCTGAGACTGATCCGTCGCTATCTGCAATCCGGCGTGATGGTGGACGGAGTGCTGATGCAGCGCTGGGAGGGGACGCCGCAAGGCGGCCCACTCTCACCGCTCCTGGCCAACGTGCTGCTCGACGAAGTCGACAAGGAGCTGGAGGTCCGCGGACACGCCTTCGTGCGCTACGCGGACGATGCCCGAGTGTTCGTCCGCTCGCAACGAGCGGGAGAACGCGTGCTCGGCCAACTCCGGACTCTGTTTGGCCGACTTCGGCTGCGCATCAACGAGGCCAAGAGCGCCGTGGCCCCCGCATGGGACCGACCTTTCCTGGGCTACTCGATGTGGGTGGCTCCGGGGAAGACCGTACGTCTGCGGGTGGCCCGCAAAGCTCTCGACAAGATGAAGGATCGAGTGCGGCAGATCACGCGTCGCCACGCAGGACGAAGCCTGAGCCACGTCATCGGGGAGCTGCGAAGCTACCTGCTCGGCTGGCACGGCTACTTCGCCCTGGCCGCGACGCCGAGACTCTTCGCCACCCTCGACCAGTGGATCCGCAGGCGCCTCCGGGCGCTCCAACTCCACCAGTGGAAGCGCGGGCGAACGGTGTTCCGCGAGCTACGCCTTCGAGGAGCCTCGACGCGTGTGGCCGCCGAAGTCGCCGCCCAGACCCACCGCTGGTGGTGGAACGCCTGCCACCGAGTCCACCTCATCCTTCGCAACTCCCACTTCGCCCAGCTGGGGCTCCCCCAACTGGCGCCGTGACCTCAATCTTCGAACCGCCGTGGTACGGACCCGTATGCCCGGTGGTGTGGGAGGGGCTCCGGGGAGGCGATGACTCCCCGGCCCCTATCCCGATTCGGGACGTGGCCGTTCGGGACGTGACCGTTCGGGACGTGACCGTTCGGGACGTGACCGCCGATGCGCGGCCCGTGGCGGACGTCAGCCTTCGACGCGCAGGAAACTGCCGCCGGTGCCCGAGGCCAAGGCGCGCAAGGCGTCGGCCCGCGCGCCGCCGATCTGCACGCAGTGGAAGACAAGCTGCGCCTCGGGGTTGAAGCGCAGCAGCCAATCGCGGGCCCAGGTCCCGTCCTCGGTCGTCTCGCCGTCGCAGAGCACGACTACGGTGTCGAACTCGAGCTCGTGCAGGTCGTCGACGCTGTCGATCAGCTCGTGCAGCCCCGTGGCCAGCTGGGTGCCGCCATCGGGATGGCGTGCGCCGAGCCAGGACCGCAGTCGCCGCAGGCTGTCCTCGTCCGCGCGCGTCGGCGAACCCTTCCAGCTCACGGCCTGGTCGCTGAACAGCACCACACCGAATTGAGTCGGATCCGGCGACGCCGCGAGCACGTCCAAGAGCTCCCCGGAGGCCGCTTGGAAGCGGGTGGGGATCTGGGTCGAGGTGCCGTAGTCCCCCCGGGCATTCGGCAGGCTCGCTTCCATCGAACCGGAGGCGTCGACCACGAAGGCCACCGACCCCGAGCGCAGTCGCAGGCCGAAGAAGGAAGCTACCGTCGCGCGGCTCCCGTCGGCTCCGTTGGCGGCCGTCAGGGGCGTGCCCTCGCGCACGGCGCTCCAGAAGTCGCGCCAGCGCTCGGGTGAGGGGCCGATCGGGCGGCCCGTGAGCGACTCGAGGGTGTCGGCGCACTCGAAGCGCAGGCGCCGAGCGCCCGGGATCGCCGCGGCGCGGTCGGCTTCGCCCTCGCGCCGGGTCCAGACACCGAGCGCTTCGATCAACACGGGCACGGAGCGTTCCGCCGGCACGAAGGCCGCCAGGGCCACCGCCGGCGAGGCCCGGCGCCAGTCGCGGTCGAGGGTCAGGCCGAGCACCTCATCGCCCAGGGACAGGCCCAGGTCATCGGGCCAGGCCAGGTCGAAGGTCCCGCTCGAGTGCAGGGCGTGCAGGTGACCCAGGGCGAGTTGCATGAAGCGTCCCTGGTGAGCAGCCGGCGCGTCGACGACAGCGCGCACGAAGCCCTCGCCGACACCCCGCTCCGGCCACCCGGTCAGGGCCACCAGGGCGGCGGCGCGCAGCTCCAGGTCGGGATCGCGGGCGACGGACAGCAGCGGTAGCAGCGCGGCGGGTGTGCGCTCGAGGGCCAGGGCCATGCAAGCGCCCCGGCGAGTCTCGGTGGGCATGCTCGCGCCCAACAGCAGCACGTCGGCGAGCACGAACTCGCGGAAGCCGTCGCCGCCGCGCCCGCCCTTGCGCGCGATCAACCCGTCGATCACCTCGCGCCGCAGTCGCAGGTCGTGCGGCGTGGCCTCGAGCCGGCTAGTGACGCCGGCCAGGGTCAGGAGCGCCACATCGGCCCGGCGCCGGTCGTCGCCGCGCTCCTCGCGCAGCATGGCGTCGATGGTCGACGCGAGCAGCTCGGGCGAGACCCGCGCGCGAGTTTGCTCGGAGCCGTTGCCCCAAGCTTCGATCAGTCGTGTCGCGCGACCCGCGCTCGGGCTAGGCCGCGGCGCGGTCGTGCAGACCGCCGCGGCCGGCTCCCACGCCATCGAGGCCGCCGCGAAGGCGCTCTGGCTGGCGACGAGGCCGAGCAGGCTGACGAGGACGGGGGCCGGTTTCATCCCACCCGACCCTAGCGCGGCTGCTGCACGCGGTTGCGATCCACTTGCGACCGGCTTGGCGGTTCCCGTCAGGGAGCGAGCCCGAGCCGGGTCGGAACCGTGGTCGACAGCACCCGCCCGCTCCCCGGGGCCTCGAGCACCAGGGCCGCGTGGAACAGCTCGATGCCGGCCAGGGATGGATCGGAGCCCGCCGGGACCTGGATCTGTGCCTGGGCCTCGCCCTTGGCGTCCAGCAGCCCGACCGTGGACGAGAAGATGCCCGCATTGGCCTGGGCCAGGGTGGTCAGGAACCAGATGTCGATCACCAGGGGCAGGTGGCTGCCGTCCAGGGCGATGCCGGCGTCGGCCGGGGGCAGGCTGAGGGCGCCCAGGACCAGATAGGTGCAGCCGGCGAGGTCGTCGCAGCAGCGCAGGCTCAGGGTCTGCACCCCGCCGGCCGAGAGACTGACGTCGGACACGTCGACCTGCAGTGACGGACTCTGCAGGGCGTCGTAGACGTGGACCTCGCCGGTGATGCTGGGTCCCTGGTAGATCCGCGACGCCACGAACAGGTCGTCGTCGCCCTTGGCGCGAACCTTGGTCGCGAACTTGGTGGAGCCGTCGGTGGCGAGGGGCCGGAACTCCGACTCCGCCTGCCAACCCAGAGGCGTCTGGCGGAAGGTGACCGCGCGTCCGATGGGCCCCAGGACGGACGACCCGCGCCCGCCGACCAGCAAGAGGTCGTCGCCGGCGAAGGCCAGGGACCGCCCGAACTCGACGTCGACCCCGTCCGGTGGCTTCAGCCGTTGGAAGGGTTCGGCGCCCAGGCTCATGTCGAACAGGTGCAGCTCCGCCTCCTGGCTCTCGGGACTGACGATGCCCTGCACCGCGAGCTTGTCGTGGCGAATCGTCAGGGCGCCCGGTTGCAGAGCTTGAGACGCGGCGAAGTCGATGCGCCCGAGGAAGCCGTAGTCGTCAGTGTTCGAAGTCTGGAAGCCGCGCTCGAAGATGTAGACCACCAGCCGCGCCGGGCTGTTGCCGACCACACCGTCGCCGTCGACCTCGCGCACGCTGGAGGTCGCCAGGCACTTGTCGTCCATGGCCACGTCGACGCCGAGCCAATCGCCCTGCGCGGCGGGCTCGGGGTCGGTCAGGCCCTGGCGCAGGACCCACTGGCTCCCGTCGAAGCCGTAGAGGTAGAGCTTCTGCTGGCCTCGGGCGCTGACCACCAGTTGGTCTTGGTCGGCCTCGATCCGCGCGGCGAAGCCGGAGGACGCGCCCGTGCCCGGTTGCCACAGCTTCTGGAAGGGCTGCCAACCGCTCTGGTCACGCCGGTAGACGCGCACCACGCCGCGGTCGCCGTTGAGGTCGGGCGTCGGCTCCCAGACGGAGGCGGCGAAGAGCCACTCGTCCTCTAGGGCCACCTGGGCGTGGCTGAACACCGCGCCGGGTGGCAGGTCGGTGGGAACGAGCTTCTGCTCGAGCTGCCACTGACCCATGACCCGCTCGAAGACCCAGGCCGCGCCGGCCCAGTGCCCCGCGTCGCCGTCGCGCGGCGCGGCGACGACCAGGCGCTTGCCGTGCACGTCCATCGACTCGCCGAAGTGGTCGTCGATCAGCCCCGGCGAGTCCGCGGCCAGGGTCTCGCCACACTGGGCGAACGCCACGCCACCGGGGCAGACGGCCAGCGCAACCGCGAGGGCGGCGGATCTGAGGGAGGGGGGGAGCATGGGGCCACCGGGGGCGATCCCGCGGGTGGTTGGAACTTCCAAGTCGACCCCGGAATTCGGGGTCGCGCAACCCGGATTCGCAAGTCGCCCCCGCGCGCCCTACTTGTCGAACACGTTCGTCTCCCGCGGGCTGATGCGCTCGTCGACCTGCTCCACGGTCAGATCGAGGTTCTCGAGGTCGAGGGGGGCTTTGGAGGGGCGTTTGGCGTCGGGGGAGGTGGGGGGGGCGCCGGGTTTGCGTTCCTTGGCGGCGTCGGTGTCTTTTTGCGACATGGGGGCCTTCGGGGGTGTTGGGGGTCAGGGGCGGGGGGAGTGGGCGTTGGAGGGCGTGGCGCTCGATCGGCGTGGGGTGCCCGGGGCGGGGCTCAGCTCGCTGGGATCGGCGGTGGGCACGCGCAAGAGGCCGAGGCGGTTGAGCTCGGTCGCAAAGGCGTCGAGCTTGGCCAGGGCGGCTTCGCCCTGGTCTTGCAGCGACGCGCGCAGGGCGCCGTAGTCGCCGGCCTCGGCGATGGCTTCCAGCACCCGTGCGCCGTCAGCGGTCAGGCCCACGAACTCTGTCGCGCCGCCGCCGGCGTAGGCCAGCACGCTCGGCCGCGGGGCGATCGATCCCAACACCGCCGCCGCCTCGTCCCGCGCGCCGGCGACGAAGCGGCCGGTGAGGAAGTCGGGGCGCACGGCGCGGGCCAGGGGGTGGCCGAGGGTCTCGATCACCTCGCCGTAGCGGAAGGGCAGCTCCACCAGCTCGAGGGAGTCGACCACGCGCAGGCTCGGGTCGGCGCTGCCGGCCGCGCGGCGCGCGGTGCGCTCGGCGCAGGCACGCTCGAAGGCGTCGGGCTTGACGTCGCGCGCCAGGTGCAGGAAGTAGTGGCTCTTCTGCATGAACCAGAAGATGTTGTCGCCCGAGAACAGCGGCAGGCTGGCGCGCAGGCCGCTCATCATCTCGTCGAACATCTCGGCCGCCTCGTTCTGGGTCATGCCCGACTCGGACTCGTAGTCGTGGTAGAGCTGCAGGTCGGCGCCGGGCTCGTCGAGGATGCGGATGCCGAAGCGTTCGGGGTCGCGGTAGGTCAGGGCCACCTCGTCGATGTGGAAGGTTTGCAGCGAAACCTCGCGCACGGTGCCCGCGTGCTGGCGCAGGAAGTCGAGGGTCGCGCGGGCCTCCTCGCGGGTCTCGGAGGGGAACCCGACCATCGCGTAGAAGGTGACGCTGATGCCGGCGGCGGCGCAGTTCTCGGCCACCTGGACCGTCGACTTCAGGCTCTGCCCCTTCTGCATCATCTTGAGCAGGCGCGGCGTGGCGGTCTCGAAGCCGAACAGCAACTTGCGGCAGCCCGACTCGTACAGGCGCTCGGCCCCCTCGCGGTCGTAGGCCTTGGGCTCGACGCGCGCATCGCACCACCAGCGGATGTCCGCCTCGCGTTCGATCAGCTCCGTCGGCAGGTCGGCGATCATCCCCGGCGGCATGCAGTCGGTGATGAAGTTGAAGTGCCGCACGCCGTAACGCTCCTTGAGCGCCAGCACGTGGTCGACGATGTGCGCCGCCGAGCGCGTGCGGTAGCCGGGGCCGATCACCGTGGGCAGGGTGCAGAAGGCACACTCGCCGTAGTAGCAGCCGCGGTTGATGTCGTAGGGGATCACGACCTCGGGGCTGAAGTACTTCTCGAAGGGCAGGCCGTCGAAGTCGGGGATCGGCGCCTCGTCCAGCTTGATCGGGTGGGCGGGGGCGTTGCGAACCGGGTGCGCCGCTCCGTCGCGACGATCGAACCACAGGAGCGACCCGATCTCGGAGAGGTCCACCGCCGTCCCCGGCGGCTGTTCGCGCAGGGCGTGACAGAGCGCCGCCAGGGGCGCCTCGCCCTCGTGAAAGATGATCGAGTCCAGGCAGGCGCCGATCCCGGGCGCCCCCATCAGCTTCTCGCCGATGTAGGCCAGGAACCCGCCGCCGGCGGTCACGTGGCAATCGGGCAGGGCCTGCTTGATCATCCGCCCCAGGGTCAGGGCCGGGATCAACTGGCTGCCGTAGATCACCGACAGGCCCACGACCCGCGGCCGACGCGCGACCAGGCGGGGCAGCAGCGTGGCGCGGAAGTGCTCGATGAAGGGGTTCTCCGCCTCGTCCAACGTCGCGGCCAGCACCTGGTCCGAGTGGTCGTTGGCGTAGCGCATGGTGAAGTTGTGGGGCGTGAGCTGGCTGGGGAACCAGGACGCCGACACCAGGCGCAGGCCGTGGTAGAGGGTGCGCACCGCCGGTACGTAGCGGTCCGCGTCCCAGAAGGCCTCGCCGCGCACGACCGCCTTCGCGTCCTCGACCTCGTCGATCAGGCTGGCGGCGCTGACCGCGCTTTCGGCCGCGGCGCGGAAGGCCTCGAGGTCCTCGAAGGCCAGTTGCTCGCGCCCCTCGAAGCTCGAGAGAGCGAGGCGCCGGTCCACGCGCTCGGCCGCGGCCGCCAGGTAGTCGGCGGAGAGGAAGCGGTCGTAGGCCTCGATGCTGGCGTCGATCAGCTCCACGTCGCCGAAGCCCTCCGAAGCCAAGTGCGCCTTGAGGCAGGGCAGGGCCAGGTAGGGCTGGGTGAAGTGCCCCTGGGGCGGGAACACGAGCGAGACGGGGAAGTCGGCCTGGCGGATCATCGGTTGCTCTTCGGTCTTCCGGTTTCGCTGGACGTCGCCAGGGCGGCGTCGATGTTCGTGGGCAGTCGCACCAGGCCCTTGGCGGCCAGGGCTTCGAGCGCGCGGCCGAAGCCTGCGCGCTGCGCCTCGAGGGCCTCGACGTCGCGGCCGTCGAGCTCGCCCAGGAGATCCGCAACGTCGGCGGACACGGCCAGGGTTCGCGTCCCGCGCTCGTCGGCCGCGACCAAGTAATCGCAGGCTCGCGTGACGGGATCGATCGGTCCGCCGGCGCGGAGGGCCCCGGCCAGGGCCGCGAGGTCGTGTCGCGCGCGCAAGAGCACGCCCGCCGGGCGCGGCGCGCCGCAGGACCTCTGCCCGTCGCCAGCGATGAGCACCGCGGCGCGCAACTGCGCCTGTTCCCAGGCCAGGCAGTCGTCGACCAGAGCGTCGCGCTCACTCCTCGCCAGGCTCTCGAAGCTGCGCCCGGTCGCCACGAGGTGATCGAACAGGTCGAGGGCATCGAGCCCGCGCCGGCGGGCGACCAGGGCGAAGCTGCGCGGGTAGCGCATCAACAGCGGCGGCAGACCCTGGGACAGGGCGTGCAGCCGTCGCAGGTGCTCCACGCCGCCCGGCAGGTCGGTCAAGAGCGCCCAGGTCGAAAAGAGGTCCGGGTGCGCCTCGATCAGCTCGCGCTCGGGTTCGGTCAGGCCCGCGCCCAGGGCCATGTCCGGCGGAATGCCCACCACCGGACGCGAGCGCGCTCCCTGCTGTTCGCCCAGGCCGCAACCGGGCTGCGGATTGACCAGGTGGAACGAGAGCTGCGCGCCGGTCCGCAGGCTGCAGGCCAGGGCCAACTCGCAGGTCGCGCGCAGCTCCGCCTCACCCTCGCCGGGCAGCCCCAAGATCAACGACAGGATCGGCGTGATGCCCGCGTCGCCCAGGCGCCCCACGCGCTCGACCACGTCGAAGCCCTCCTCCATGCGCTTGCCGTTGCGGTTGCGAACCGAGCCGTCCGCCGACTCGACGCCGAGCAGCACGCGGTAGCAGCCGGCCGAGGCCATGGCGCCCACCAGCTCGTCGTCCAGGTGATCGATGCGCGCGCGCACCTCCCAGGGCACGCCCGCGTCACGCTCCTCGAGCAAGCGGCACAGCTCCAACGCGTGGCGCCGGTCCGCACCGAAGATGTCGTGGCACAGGTAGGCGTTGCGCGCGCCCGGGATCGCGGCCAGGGCCGCGATCTCCTCGGCCAGGCGCGGCGCGGGCAGGGTCCGCGAGCGACGGTTCCAATAGCGCCCGATGGTGCAGAAGGAGCAGTCGTAGACGCAGCCGCGCCCGGAGTCGATCGGCACCAGGCCCTCGTCCTCGCCGGTCAGGGCCTTGTACTCGGCGATCGACGGCAAGAGGTCCCAGGCGTAGGGCGCGACCTCGTCCAGGTCCGCCAGGGGCGGCCGGTCGGGCTCGCGCACCGCGCGGCCATCGGCGGCGCGCCAGGTGACCCCCGCGACCCCGGCCGGGCCGGCGCCCTCGGCCAGGCGTCCGAGCAGCTCGGGAAGGGTGCGCTCGCCCTCCCCGCGGGCCACCAGGCCGACCGCCGAGAAGCGCTCGATCAGCGCCACGTCGACCCCGGTTACCCCCGGACCACCCAGCCACACCGGCACCTGGGGTGCTCGCCGGCGGAGCTGGTCCGCGATGGCCAGGGCGATGGGCAGGGTCGCCCCCATCACGGACAGGCCGACCACGGCCGGCTTCCGCGCCAGCAGGCGGTCGGCGCAGGCCCGGGCCAGCTCCGCGTCCCCGGGCAGCTCCCCGCGGGCCAGGGCGAAGGCCAGGTCGTCGAGGCCCACGGGCAGCCCCCGTCGGCGCAGCTCCCCCCCGAGGCGCAGCAGGCCGGGGGGCGGCATGGAGTAGCCGAACGTGTCTGCGTGGGGCGCCGAGGCGAGCAGGAACGTCACCGGCGCATGGTCGCGCCTGAAGCCCCCGCCGGCCAGTCCCGTTCGATTACGGATCGATGTCCGATCCCAGCCTCGCAAGCGCGGTGCAGCTCCGCCGGGGGTCGCCGCTACACTGCTCGGCCCGATGAGCACCGAGCAGACCCAATCCACCCCCAAGGCGTGCGTCCTGCTCCCTGGGCTGCTCGTCGTCCTGGGCCTCGCGGCCTGCAGCGGCAGCAACTCCAACGGCGCCTTCCAAGTGCGCGCGACGGGCTACGTCGGCGTCGACGACGGCAGCGCGCGGGTGCGCGGCAACCTGGCGGTCTTCAAGGCCGACGAGGCGACCCAGGCCGGCGGCACGATCCTCAATGACGACGGCGACATGGACGACGGGGTGGCGATCGCCCTGCGCTTCTCAGACGGCGCCCAGCGCAACCTGGGGGCGGCGCCGCGCGAGATCGAGATCCTGGGTGACCAGGTCTACTTGGTGGTCGACGAGACGAACAACCAGGACTGGAACAGCAACGGCATGGACGAGCTGGTGCTCCTGCACTGGAACTTCTCCCTGTCCGAGCCCGAGTTCGTCGACCTGATCGACCCCGACTCGCCCCTGGGCCTGGTCGCCGCCGGCACGCGCCTTTGGTACCCGGTCGACGCGGACCCGATCGCTGTCAACGGCACCAACCTGCGCTACATCGACATCGCGGACCCGGACCTGCCGGTCGAGATCGACACCGACGGGGTGACCCTGGGCACGGTGCGGGTGCAGCTGGTGGCGCGCGAGGGCGGCCTGATCCGCCTGGCGATCGACGAGACCGCCGCCGGGGGCCAGGGCGACCTGAACGGGGACCTGGACGGGGGCGACACCGCGGTGCTGGCCCTGGTGGAGGTCGACGCCTCGCCGCCCTTGGTGGTGGGCACGGGCCTGGCCCAGCCCGCGGCCGACGCGCCCTTCGCGGCGCGCGAAGTCTCCGACGGGAACTTCGACGTCCTGTGCCTGGTCTCCGAGACCCAGCAGGGGGCGGTGAACCTGAACCCGTCGATCGCGGCGGTACCGGCCGGTTGCCCGGCTGACACGGACACGGTCGACGACGTGTTGCACCTGCTCGAGTGGCAGGCGGGCACCATCGCCAGCACGACCAACACCGAGCTCGCCGGCGCCATCAAGCTGCTGTTGATGGAGAACTGGCTGGTGACCCTCTCGCGCGAGTCGGACCTGGGCGCCGGCGGGTGCGACCTGACCGGCGACGGGCCCACCGACGACATCGTCGTGCGCTGGGCGCCCCTGGACGATCCGACCGTGGCCGTCGACGGCCCCGACCTCTACGACCCCGTCGACACGGCCGTGCCCGGTGAGAGCCTGGGCCTGACAGCGGTGGAGCCGCTGTTGTTCGCGGCCATCGACACCACGGTGAATGTCGGCGGCTCGCCCCTGGCCCTGCCTTGGCTCGGTCGCGTCTTCCCCGGCTCGTCGACCTCCTGGAACCTGACGCACCTGGACCCCGACGGGCCCACTGGGCTCAAGCTGGGGCTGGCGCGCATGGAGGTGACCCAGGCCGGTCGACTGCGTGCGGAGCTGCTCGAATCGTCGCAGGGGCTGAACCTCAACGTCGGTTGCAACGCGCAGGTGAAGGACTTCTTCGTCGCCGATCAGACCGACGCGATTCCGATCTGGGTCCGCTACAGCCCGACCTACAACAGCTCGGTCGCCTCCGGCCTGGGCTATGCGACCGAGCCCATGGACGGTGGGGTGGTCGTGGCCTTCGGGCGCGCCTTCGTGCGCGTCAGCGAGCAGGCGGACGGGCGCGATTGGAACCTGGACGGTGACGCGACCGATCGAGTCCTGGTGCGCACGCCCCTGGTGACCTGCTCGCCGGTGTTGACCTCGATCCTGGACGCCGGGCCGGGACCCTCGATTCGTACCGACGGGGTCGACGGGGCGCTCATGTACTGCGACGAAGCCGGCGCCAACAAGGACCTCAACCTGGACGGCGTGATCCTCGGCTCCGCCGTGCGGTACTTCCGGGACTACTGAGATCCGTGTTCGCCGACCCGGGTTCCGAGGGCCCGCTCGGCTGTGACACGAGCGTGATTGTCAGCCGGCCGCGTTCGGCCGAGAATCGTGCGATGCGCCTGGCCTGGATTGTCGCGACCGTGTTCCTTTGCGCCGCCCCGTCGGCCGCTGGAGCCCAGGGTCCGGCGGCCGGACGCAGTGGGCGGGGAGCGCCGCCCGCGGGGCCAGAGTCCGCCCTGGCCGAATCCGATGAGGGCGCCTTCTCGCTGCTCGACCTGGTGCACGCCGTGCAGCCCGCGGGAGCGGTACGCGAGGGGATTCGCACCTCGGTGCGGCTGAAGGACGGCGAAGGCCAGTTCTCGGTCGACGACCGCGAGGCCGCCTTCCGCTGGCGCGTGCGACCCCAGGGCGGGACGCCCCTGGCGGTACTGACCATCGAGGACGAGGGCGCGGCGGTCGAGCCCCTGTTCAACGCGATCATCGATCCGGGCGAGGACAAGCGCCAGGTCGACCGGGTCGAGCAGGTGCGTGACGCGATCCTCGTCACCTACGAGAAGGGCCTGCAGATTCGTTGGCGGGCGCAGGGGCGCTCGATGGAGGTCGAGGTCAGCGGCGGCTTCGCGAAGGACGTCAGTCTGGGTGGCCTGCGCTCGCTTCTGCCCGCCGGCGCCACCGCGCAGGTGCTGCAGGTGCCGTATCACGACAACGGGTCGGTGGCGGTGGTGCGCCTGGTGGACGGACGTATCCGGTTCCTCTCGGCCTGGTTCGACCCGGTCCTCTCCGGCGCGTCGCAGATCAAGATCCGCGACCCCAACACGCGTGGTCTCGACGGCGAGCTCTACTACTCCCAGCACGCGCGCTATTGGCCCAGCACGGTGGGCGAGTATCGGCCCCTGCGTGAGCGCATCTGGATCACCTGGTCCGATCAGCTCCTGGATGTCTTGCCCAGCCAGCGCCGGCCGCCGTCGCCGGCGCGGGATTGGACCGGTCAGCGCTTCTACCTCGACTACAACCTCACACCCTTCGACGAGGCCGCCCACGCCCTGCGGCTGTTGAACGCCTGTGGACTGCGCGACCTGGTGATCTGGATGCGCCACTGGCAGCGCGACGGCTACGACGTGGGTTATCCGACCCAGGTCATGCCGCCCAATGCGGAGTGGGGCGGCATGGAGGGCATGGCCGACGTGCGGCGCGCGGCTGGCGAGGCCGGCTGGGACTTCGGCGTCGGTCACAACTGGGTCTTCAACGACGAGCGCATGCCGAACGCCTCGGCCTTGAACTGGGATGGCAGCGACGAGCCCTTCTACGGCGGCAGCGGCGTGCGCCTCAAGCCGTCGGTGGCCGTCAAGTTGGCCCCGCTGATCGAAACCCAGTTCCACCGCGCCTTCGACACCGTAGGTACCTACTCCGACTCGATCACGGCCACCTTCCCGACGGTCGACCTCGACGCGACCAACCCGGACTGGGGCAGCCTGCGGGCGGCGATCGAGAGCTGGGGCGAGGTGCTCGACATCCTGCGCCGGGTGCACGGCGCGCCGGTGGCGGGGGAGGGCTCGCTGAAGATGGGCAACCTGCATTGGGCCGGGGTGGTCGACGTGATCACCGGCATGCCCGGCATGGTCAGCGAGACCGGGAGCACCAAGACCCTCGGCAAGTACGTGCCGATCGTGCCGGACTACCGCCTGCGCCGGTTGCACCCGCTGTTCGTCCACGCGGGCCTGGGCAACCCGGCGATCTTCCACTTCCCCGACCGCGACTTCTCCGAGGGCCGCTACGAGCCCACGGACCGCGACCTGGTGATGACCGTCGGGACCGTCTACGGGCTGGCCGGCTACTACTGGTGGTGGGCGCGCACCCAGCCCGGCGACGTGGTGCGCGATTGGTGGTCGACGGCGGCCACCCGCGCGCACCTGACCTCGCCGGGGATGGTGCTCGACCAGGTGCGCTACGTCGACTCGCGCGAGCGGCTCGTACCCCTCGAAGGCTACCTGGCCCAGGGCCGCGTGCCGCGGGTGGGCGACACGCGGCTGATCGTGACTTGGGTCGACGGCACGCGCGTGTGGGCCAACTTGACCTCCCAGCCCTGGACCGTGGACGTCGGTGGCGGGCGGCGGGTCACGCTGCCGGGCAACGGGCGCCTGCTGATCTCGGATGAGATCGAGTCGGGCCTGGTGCTCGCGGGCGGCAAGGAAGTCGAGTACGCCCGCACGCCGACGAGCCTGTGGGTCGACGGTCGCGGCGGCCGCGTGAAGTTCGAGGGCGTCGAGGTGGCTGGCGCAGTGGCCCTGCGCTTCGAGACTCCCGGCCTGCTCGAGCTGATCCCCTGCCCGGACTATGTGGTCGGATTCGACGAGCAGCGGCGCGACCGAGTCGTCAGCACGAGCCTCGTGCGCCTCGACCCGAAGCTCGTCAGCGAGCTGCTCGGCGACGGGGCCCTGGACGTGCGCGCGCGCGGGCTGCACCCGGACGACGGACGCCTGCGCGGACTGGGTCCGGTGGACCTGGAGCGCGAGGCGGACGGCGGCCTGGTGATCGGCAAGACGCTCTGGACGGAGGCGGGTGCCACCGCGCTGATGCTGCGCGGCCAACGGGCCCAGGCGGACTGAGCGCCCGCGGCGGGATCAGTCCGGGCCGACGCCGTCGCAGCGCCCCGGGGCCGGGGCAGTCCCCCCGGCCCGCGGGCACAGTCCGAGGAGTGGAGCCAGGCGCGGGGTAGATCGCGCCGGGGCCGAGCTCGCGCTCGTCGTCAGGGCCGCCAGCGGGCGTCGACGGCCGCGGCGACGCGTTCGGCGGCTTCGACCAGGTAGTGCGATGTGCACGAGAAGAGCTCGTCGGGCAGGACGATCACCAGTCCGTCGTCGCCCAGGGCGCGCAGGCTCGACAGGCGCTCGTCGGCGCGCAGGGCGAGGAGGGTGGTGCTGGCGTCCGGATCGCCGTCGTCGGAGGCGATGATCAGCACACGCGGATCGATGTCGAGCAGGCGCTCGTGGTCGACCTGGTGGTGGCCGCGCAGGCCCGCCGCGGTGGCGGCCGGGGTCAGGCCGGCCCAGGTCATGAAGGCCTCCGCGGTGGTGCCCTCGGCGGCCGTCCAGCCGCCCGCGCCGCTGGACGAGTAGGTCATCGCGTCGAAGCGGCTGCGGTCGACCTCGGCCAGGGTCGCGAGGCGTGCGCGCAGGTCGGCGATGGTCGCGGACGCGCGCTGGTCCTCGCCCACGGCGGCGCCGAGCAGGGCGATCACGTCGCACAGTCCCTCGAAGTCGACCGCGTCGGGGATCTCGAACACCGGGATGCCGACGCGGCGCAGGAAGGGCCCCTTGTCGATGCTCTGCCAGGCGTGGGAGACGACCACGTCGGGCTCCAGGGAGACGATCGTCTCCAGGTCGAAGGACTCGACCTCGCGCACGCCGCTGCCGTCGAAGTCGCCCCGCAGGGCGACGGAGTAGGGGCGAGTGCCGACGGTGATGGCGACCACCCGCTCGGGCTCGATCAGGGACGAAAGCAGGTCGAGTGCCCCGGCGTTGCCCGGCAGGATGCGCCAGGCCGGACGCTCGAGCAGCACTTCGCCGCCGCCGGGGCCGGGGATCGCGAGGGGGAAGCCGTCGACGGCGGCCTCGGCGACGTCGGTCGAGTCGGGCGGGCCGCAGGCGACCAGGGTCAGGGCCGCGAGGGCGACGCAGGCGCGACGGGTGACGAAGTGGACGGCCATCTGGCCGCGGACCATCGACTAGGGGCCGGCCCCTGTCAACGGCGGGCGCGTTGTGGGGCCCGCGTGGGGGGGCTACGCTGCCCCCGCTCGCTGTCGGGCGATCCCATGACCGATCCCTCCCCCCGCCCCGCGGACGAACGCAGCTCGTTCGGTGTCGTGCTCCTGATCGGGCTGGCCGTGGCGCTGGTGGCGGTGGTCGCGGTCGGGGTCCTGCAGGGCTCGAGCGGCTGGTGGCCCGTGGACGTGGCCTGGAAGGCGACCCTGGCGGAACTGGGACTGGGGCCGGTGCTCGAGGAGCGCCCCGAGTTGGCCGGGCAGGCCTACCGGCAGATCTACTTCGAGTTGCGCCTGTACCGCGGGCTGACCGCGGTCGGGGTGGGGGCGGCCCTGGCCTACGCCGGCGCCCTGTTGCAGGGCGTGTTCCGCAACGACCTCGCGGCTCCCGGAGTGATCGGCGTCAGCGCCGGCGCGTCCCTGGGCGCGGCCCTGGTGATCTTGGGGCTGGGCGGCTACGCCGGGCAACTCGTGCTCGAGACCGCGGCGGGTTTCGGACCCCTGGCAGTCAGCGGGGCGGCCTTCGTCGGCGCCATGGCTTCGGTCTCGATCGTGGCCCTGTTCGCGTCGTCGCGCGGGCCCCTGTCGGTGCCGACCCTACTGCTGCTCGGTGTCGCTGTGAACGCGACCTGGGGCGGGCTCCTGACCCTGGTGCAGAGCCTCGTGCTCGACGACTACGACACCGGGCGCGCGTTGCTCGCTTGGACCTTCGGAACCCTGGAGGACCGCCTCGGCATCCAAGTCGCGGTGCTGTGGGGCGGGCTCGCCGTGGCCGCGCTGATCGGTCCCTTCGTGGCCTACGAGCTGGACCTGTTCCAGACCGGCGAGGAGGACGCGGCCTCCCTCGGCGTCGACGTGCGGCGCGTCAAGTGGTTGACCCTGGCGGCCGCGTCCCTCGCCGCGGCGACGGCGGTGTCGGTGGCCGGGCAGATCGGCTTCGTCGGGCTGGTGGCGCCCCACGTGATGCGCCAATTCGTGGGTCGCTCGCACCGGCTGTTGCTGCCGGCCAGTGCCTTGGGCGGGGCGTTGATGCTCGCCGGCCTCGACCTGGCCCAGCGCAGCCTCGTCACCGGCCAACAGTTGCCACCGGGCGTGATGACTTCGCTGGTGGGCGGGCCGTTCTTCTTCTTCCTGTTGTGGCGCAACCGCCGCGAGGTGGCGACGTGGTGAGCGCGACGCGTGAGCCGGCAACGGTGCTCGCCGCCCGGGACCTGGTCTTCGGCTACGAGCCGGACGTGCCCGTGCTGCGCGGGGTGTCGGTCCAGTTGACGGCAGGCGAGCTGCTCGTGGTGCTGGGGCCCAACGGCGCCGGCAAGTCGACCCTGTTGCGTTGCCTGGCCGGTCTGGCGCGGCCCTGGTCGGGTAGCGTGCAGTTGGCCGGCGATCCACTCGCGGAGCTTGCGCCGCGCGAGCGCGCGCGCCGCATGGCCGTGGTGCCCCAGGGCTTGCAACGGGTGCCGCAGGTCACGGTCGATGACTTCGTCACCGCCGGCCGCTACGCCCACCTGCCGCCCTTCGCGCGCCGCACCCAGGCCGACCGCGCGGCGGTGCGCCGGGCGATCGAGCAGGTCGACCTCGCGGGGCGTGAGCGGGCGTCGCTGACGGCGCTGTCCGGCGGACAGTTGCAGCGCGCGCTCGTTGCCCGCGCCCTGGCCCAGGAGCCCGACGTGCTGCTCGTGGACGAGCCGACGAACTCGTTGGATCTCTCGCACCAACTCGACGTGTTCGAGTTGATCGCCGGACTGACCTGCACCGGGCACGGGGTCTTGGTCGTGACCCACGACCTGAACCTGGCGAGTCAGTTCGGGACGCGGCTGCTGCTGATGAACGACGGCGCCGCGTCGGCGGAGGGAGCACCGAGCGAGGTGCTGCGGCCCGAGGTGTTGGTCCCGGTCTACGGCAAGCGCCTGCAGTTCGGCCAGCTCCCCGCTCCCCACGGCGAGGGCACCCGTCCATGGGTCCTGCCCTGGGGGCACTGAGTCCTCCGGCGGTAGGCGTTCCCAGACTTCTCAGATCGCGCGACGAGTGCCGTTCCCTTCGACGCTCGTGGATCCCATGACTGGACGAACCCATACCCCCCTGCCCCTCGTCGCCCGCCTGGGGACGCTGATCGGCTTCACCTGCTGGGCCGTGGCGCTCGGGATCCTCGTCGCGACCGCCGGTGAACCCCTCTTGGGCCTCGAGCTCGGCGCCATCGGGGTCGCCTGCGGCCTGGGCCTCGGTCAGCTCTGCCTGATCGCGGTCGAGGCCGTGGACCGCGCCGACGGCTCCCACGGCCAACGCATGCGAGTCCTGTGGGGCGGCCTACTCTTCAGCACGGGCCTGTTGATGCTCGTCTGGGGCGTCGGCCTGATGCCGGCCCTGGCGCAACATCCGCAGGTCGTCGACAGCCTCGGTCGCGTGGGCGGTGACGCGGTGCTGCCCCTGTGGGCCTGCGGCGCGTTGATAGCCGTCGGCGCGCTGCTGCTCAGCCTTCCCTCGCGAGACTGACGCGAACCGGTCCTCTACCAGTGCGCCGGCGCGTCGGCGTCGGGCGGCGGCGACTGCATACCTTCGAGGAAGGACTCGGCCCGGTGCGCCCGTTCGTCGGCGCGCCCGGCGGCGCCGATTCCGACCCAGCGCGCGGCCCGGTGGTTCTTGCGCGCAGCCGCCTGGGCGGCCTTGCCGTTGGTGTCGATGTGGTTGAGCTGGGGCACGCCGTCGTACTGCAGAGCCAACAGCACGCGCTCGGTCGCCGCAGTGCGGAAGCGTTCCAGGAAGTCCTCCGCCAGGCCCACCTTGGCCTGGGGCAGCACGCGCTCCATCTGCGCGCGCCAGGCGTCACGCTCCGAGACCAAGAGCACGTGGTTGAAGACCAGCTTGTTGGTCTTCATCGACAGGGCCTTCTTGGCGACGGTGCGGCCGACCATCTCGTCCAGCGCCGCCAGGTCCGGATCACCCTTCAGCTCGGCCACCCGCTGCCAGTGCACGTCCGCCACGAAGCGGTCGGCGTTCAGCTCCCAGAACAGGTGCCCGAGCCCCTTGCCGCCCCGCGCGTAACGCGCCAGGTGGTAGGGCACGAAGTGGTTGTGGGCGATGGTGTCGGCGGCCAGGTGGGAGAGGTAGCCCAGGCAGAAGGCCTCGTCCTTCTCGCTTTGCGCGTGGCCACGCATCTCGTCCACGATGGTCCAGCGGTGGCAGTGGTTGTAGTGCCCGCCCCAGGCCTTGAAGTTGATGATGTCCGCCGCGAGGTTGCCGTAGTCGTAGGCGTCGCGGTGCTCGTCGATCAGGGCCGCGCGGTCGGCGGGCAGCTCGTCCCGCCGGCGATGGACGCGACTCGCGTACTCCAGATGCGTGCCCGGGCCCCAGCCGAGGCGGACCAGGGCGGCGCAGGCGAAGAGGGCCAGGAGCAGCAGAATCGAGAGGGACATCGGTGTGACCGGGTGATTGTCGTCCACACCGGCACCGGAGTCGACCGCTGCATCGCGACTTGAGTCGAAGCTCGCCCCCCGCGCGGCCGCGCCGCTCCCGGATCAAGGCACGATCGTGGTCGGCACGGCGTTGCTGACCGTCGTGATCGCCCCGCCCGCGCCGAGGTCGAGCGCCACGTAGGCGTGGTGAACCGTCAGCCCGGTCGCAGCGGGAGGCAGACTCCCCGCGCCGATCGAGAAGCTCGCAAGCGCTTCGCCGCCCTGGTCCAGGACCCCGAAGGGCGCCCCCAAGAGGGGCATCGAGAGGGTCAGGGTCAGCCCGAAGTAACCGTCGACGTTCAGGGGCAGGGTCCCTGCACCCAGCGGCAGGGGCGTGCCCGGGTCGGTCCCCGAGAGGCTGCCCAGCAGCAGGTAGGCGTCCCCGGCAGAGGTGTTCGTTGCGTCCAGAAGGAAGGTCTGGGTCCCGCCCGCCGAGCTCGACAAGAGGTGCGCGTCGGCGCTCAGGAGCAGCTCCCGGCCCGACAGCATGTGCGCCGTCCCCACCCCGTTGATCGCCCCGCTGCCAATGTCGGCGCCCAGGGCCAGGTCGAGCACCCCGTCGCCGTCGAAGTCGGCGGCGCCGCCGTCGAGGGCCCAGCCCACCCGGTCCCCACCCGCGCCGCCACGGTAGGTGGCGATGTCGTCGCTGGTGGCGCCGGAGTAGATCGTCGCGTAGCCGGGCCCGGGCCCCGGGCTCACGCTTTCGGAGGCGCCGATCACGAAGTCGGGCCGCCCGTCGCCGTCCACGTCGCCCAGGGCCGAGACCGACCGACCGAACAGGTCGCGCTCCTGCTCCCCGGCGAAGCGATCGAGGACCTTCGGCGTGGTCGGCGTGAGTCCGAGGGACGTGGCCGTGATCCACTCGCCCGAGATCAGGTCAGCCACCCCCCGCAGCGCGCCGTTCAAGTTCGAATTCGGCCCACCGGCAAGCACGTCCGGGAAGCCGTCGCCGTTGGTGTCGCCCACGCCCGCCACGGCGAAGCCCAGGGCTCCGCCGTCGAAGTCGCCGTCGACGCCGGCCAGGACCTGGGGCGAGAGCGGCGTGAAGCCGGCGGCGCTCGATGCGATCCACTCGCCGGAGACGACCACGACGCGACCGTTGCCGTTGAAGCCGCCCGAGTCGAAGCCCGGCGCGCCGACCACCAGGTCGGGATGGCCGTCCTGGTTCACGTCACCGGCGGCGCCCACGGCCTCGCCGAAGCGGTCGTAGTCGTTCGTGCCGAAGAGCGTCCCGAACGGCGACAGCGTCGCACCCGAGTAGACCCGCACCGAGCCCGGTCCGGGCAGGAAGGGCCCCTGGGTCTGGGGCCGCGGCGCACCCACCGCGAAGTCCTCGACCCCATCGAGGTCCACGTCGCCCAGGTTCGTCAGGGACTGCCCGAAGGCGTCGAACCACTCACCTCCCGCCAGGGCCGCGAGCAGCGCGCCGGTAGCGCCGTCGTAGACGTGCACGCGACCGGGATACTCGCCCCCGGCCTGGGCCTCCGGCGCACCGACGCCGACCTCGATCGCCCCGTCGCCGTTCAGGTCGCCCAGGGCCGCCACCGCCTCGCCGAAGTCACCCTGCGCGCCCATGGGCGAGAGCTCGCGCAGCAGCAGGCCGTCGCGACCGGAGTAGATCCGCACCCGCCCACCCGGCGTGCCGGGAACCGGCTCCGAAGGCGCCCCCGCGATCAGATCTGTGTATCCATCGCCATCCACGTCCCCCGCGGCCACGTCCCAGCCGAAGCGGCCGAGGAAGACCTCGCCCTCGATCGAGAAGAGGTGCCGACCGCCGAGGTCGAGCTGGGCGAGGGCGGGGGCGGCGAGCAGGGCCGAGGCGGCCAGGGCGAAGAGGGTGCAGCGCATGGCCACATGATCGGGCTGGGGCGCGCGGATTGGGTGCGCGCGTCGATCAAGCTTTGCTCAACAGCCGCGATCGGCTCCTGACCGCGGACCCGCGCGATGCGCCTTGCTCCTCGCGTTCCCGCTGGTGAGGATGGCCGGCCATGGGCCTCGAACAGCAACGGGACCGCTTCGAGGCGGGCGACGGCCTGGCCTACGCGGACCCGGACTACGCCCGGGCGATGGGGGAGTTCGGCGAGCCGATCGCGTTGCCGGCCAGTGGCGGCTGGCTGCTCGCCCGCGAGGTGCCCGGCGGGAAGGGCGCGCGGGATCTGACGGCTGCCTACCCCCTGTTCGACTGCCGGGACTGGTCGGGGCTCGAGGCGGACCTGGCGCGTCTGCGCGCGGAGCGTGCGGGCGCCAGTGTGGTGCTCGTGGCCGAGCCCCTGGGAGCGCCGGATGGCGAGCTGCTCGCGCGACTGTTCCCCGACTGCGCGCGGCCCTTCAAGCGGCACTTCCTGGTGGATCTGTCCCGCGACCCCGAGCTGCAGCGCAGCGCGCACCACGAAAAGAGCCTGCGGCGCGCCGAGCGCTTCGCCGACTTCGAGCGCATCGCGCCCGCCGAGGGCCTGGACGAGTGGTGTGCGCTCTACGGCGAGTTGGCGGCGCGGTTCGGGCTCACGGGGCCCTCGGCCTTCTCCCACGTGGCCTTCGCGCGGCACTTCGCCCTCGACGGCTTGAGCGTCTACCGCGCCAGCGAGAACGGCCGCACCACCGGCATGTCCCTGTGGCTGCGCCGGGGCGAGCGCTGTTGGTACCACCTGGCGGCGACGGACGACGCCGGGCGCAGGCACGAGGCCTCCTACGGTCTGGTGGCATTGGCCCTCGGGGACCACGCGACGCGGGGTTGCACCGTGGCCGACCTGGGCGGGGGTGCGGGGCTCGACGACGACGAATCGAGCGGCCTGGCCGCCTTCAAAGCCGGCTGGGGAGAGGAGCGCTGCGAGGCCTGGCTCTGCGGCGCCGTGCTCGACCCCGACCTCTACGAGCGGTTGTGCGCCGAGCGCTGGATCACGCCGGAGGGGACGGACTTCTTCCCGGACTACCGTGCGCCGGCTGCTGTGGGGAGCAAGTCGTGAACGATGAAGCGCGCAAGGTCATCGGCGGCGTCTTCGCCCTCGAGTCGCGCGGCGGCGCCGAACGCTCACCAGCCGCGGGTCCGTTCCGCGACGCCCTCGCCGGGCGCGGACGCTTCCTCGCCGCCAGCCATGCCCGCGGCGCCCTCGATTGGTTGGTGGGCTTCCTCGAGCCGGCGCGGGTCTGGCTGCCCGCCTACCTGTGCGACGCGCTCCTGTCCGACCGCGTCAGGCCGCGGGCGAGCTTCTTCGACGTGGACCAGGACCTGGTGCCGTCCACCGGCAACTGGCTCGATCGCCTGGCGCCGGGGGACCTGGTGGCGCCGATCGCCTACTTCGGCTGGCCGATCCGCGGCGGGTTGCTCGGCGCCCTACGCGAGCGCGGCGCGACGATCGTCGTCGACGCCAGCCAGGCGCTCTTGACCGAGGGCACGCAGATCGGCGCCGACTACCTGCTGGCGAGTCCGCGCAAGTTCGTCGGCGTGCCCGACGGCGGGTTGTTGGTGCCGGTGGAGGACGCGCCCTGGCCGGATGCGTTGCCGGAGTTGATACCCTGGCGAGCGGTGACTGAAGCTCTCGTCGCCGGCCGCGAGCGACGGGAGTTCGACGCGGCCGGCGGGAACGGCCCCGAACGCGGTTGGTACGCCCATTTCGCTGCCGCCGAGAGCGCCGCGCCAACGGACGCGCGCTCCTGCGCCGACGACACTGCCCAGCGCCTCGCCGCCGTCGATTGGCGCGCCGTGGCCGCCGCGCGCCGCGCGAACTGGGAGGTCTTGGCCGCCGGGCTCGAAGGTCGCCTGATCTTTGGTCAGCTCCCCGCCGAGGTCGTGCCCATGGGTTGTCCGGTGCGCTTCACCAGCGGACCCGAGCGCGACGCCGCGCGGGCGGCGCTGCACGCCGCGGCGGTGTACGCGCCCTGGCACTGGGACCTGGAGGGCGCGGTGCCGGCCACCCACGTGGCCGCCCACGGCCTCGCGGCGCGGACCCTGACCCTGCCCCTGGACCAGCGCTACGGAGCGGGTGACATGGCCCGCGTCCTGCGTACCCTCGAACCGGTCCTGGCCCGAGGAGCCTCCACGTGAGCAACGGCAATCCCGAACGCAACCCGCGCCTCGACGCGCTCCTGGCCGAGCTCGCCGGGCCCCTCGAGGCGGCCGAAACGCGCCTCGTCGCCGAGCAGGCCGAGGCGGCTCGCGCGACGCCACGTCAGCCGGTGATCTTGATCGTCGGCGCGCCGCGCAGCGGCACGACGGTCATGGTCCAGTGGCTGCAGGCCACCGGCGCCTTCGCGGTGCCGACCAACTTCATGGCCCGCTTCGCCGGCGCGCCCGGCCTGGCCGCGAGGCTGCAGCAGGCGCTGTTCAACCCGGACTTCGCCTACGGGGACCAGCTCGCCGACCTGACCGCGGCGCGCGCCGACTTCGAGTCGGACCTGGGCAAGACCCGCGGCGCCCTGGCCGCCAACGAGTTCTTCTTCTTCTGGCGACGTCACCTCGGACACGGCTCCATCGAGCCCCTCGGGCGTGAGCGCCTTGCGGCGGTCGATTGGACGCGCCTGCGCGCCGAGTTGGCCGCGCTGGAGTCCGGCTTCGGACTCCCCTTCGCCCTCAAGGGCCTCATGCTCCAGTACGACCTGCCGGCCGTGGCCGAGCTGCTGCCCGAGGCGCTGTTCGTGCACGTGGAGCGCGAGCCCTTCTTCAACGCCCAGTCGCTCTTGCGTTCGAGGCAGCGCTTCCACGGCGACGAGCGGCAGTGGTACTCCTCGCGCCCGCCCGGTTCGGAGCGGCTCGACGGCCTCGATCCGATCGAGCAGGTGGCGGGCCAGGTCCAGCTCGACATCAGCGCCGTGCGCGCCGGCCTCGAGGGCCTGCCCCCCGAGCGTTGGCTGCGGGTCAGCTACGAGGAGTTCTGCAGCGACACCGCGCCCCTGTGGCGAGCGCTGGCGGAGCGCTTCGCCGCCCAGGGCAGCCCCCTGCCCGCCTCCCATGGCGCCCCGGGCTCCTTCCGGGTCACCAATCGCGTCGAACTCGATCTGGAACGGGCCGCCCACCTGACCGCCGCCTGCCAGCGCTTCCCGTGAGCCGGCGGGGACGCTAGCGTCGGTCCCGGATGTCCAACCAACCGTCGACCGATCCTGTCGCCCCCGAGTCGGGGCCGATCCACGCTCCCCACCTCGCTCTGCTCGGCGCCCCGCCCGTGTTCGAGGCGCCCCTGCACGTGGGCCGGCCCAACATCGGCGACCGCGCGCGCTTCATGAGCCGCGTGGAGAAGATCCTCGACAGCGCTTGGCTGACCAACAACGGCCCCTACGTGCGCGACTTCGAGCGCCGGGTGGCCGAGCTGGCCGGGACGCGCCACGCGGTCGCCATGTGTAACGCGACGATCGCGCTCGAGATCGTGATCCGCGCACTCGGGATGAAGGGTGAGGTGATCGTGCCCTCGTTCACCTTCGTGGCCACGGCCCACGCCCTGCAGTGGCAGGAGATCAAGCCGATCTTCTGCGACGTGGATCCGGTGACCCACAACCTCGACCCCGCCCGCGTCGAGCAGCTGATCACGCCCCAGACCACCGGCATCATCGGCGTGCACGTGTGGGGCCGGCCCTGCGCGGTCGAGGCCCTGCAGGAGATCGCCGATCGCCGCGGCCTGCAGCTCATTTTCGACGCGGCCCACGCCTTGGGCTGCAGCCACGGCGGGCGCCCGATCGGCTCCTTCGGCCGCGCCGAGGTCTTCTCCTTCCACGCCACGAAGGTCTGCAACTCCTTCGAGGGCGGGATGGTGACCACCGACGACGACGAGCTGGCGGAGAAGCTGCGCCTGATGCGGAACTTCGGCTTCGCCGGCAAGGACCAGGTGATCTACCTGGGCAGCAACGGGAAGATGAGCGAGGTCTCGGCCGCCATGGGCCTCACCTCACTCGACGGCTTCGAGGAGTTCCGCGCCCACAACGCCCAGATCCACGCCGCCTACACCTCTGGGCTCGCGGACCTGCCGGGCCTGACGGTGATCCAGTACGACGGGGCCGAGCACAACAACCACCAATACGTGGTGGTGGAGATCGACGGCTCGGTTGCGCCCCTGAATCGCGATCAGCTCGTCAAGGTGCTCGAGGCCGAGGGCGTGCTGGCGCGCCGCTACTTCTACCCCGGCGTGCACGAGATGGAGCCCTACCGCTCCAACCAACCGACCGCCGACCTGGTCCTGCCCGAGACCCGCTGCCTGTCCGAGCGCGTGATGACCCTGCCGACTGGTACGGCGATGCACGACAGCGACGTGCGGACCCTGTGCGGCGTCGTGCACCGCGCCTTCGACCACGCGGACGAGGTCGTGGCGCACCTGACCGCCGCAGAGGCCTGAGCCTTGGTCGAAGCGAGTGCCGAGCGCCCGCTGGTCAGCGTGGTGATGGTCACCTACAAGCACGAGGCCTTCATCGCGGAGGCGATCGAGAGCGTGTTGGCCCAGGAACTCGACGACTGGGAGCTGGTCATCGGGGAGGACTGCTCGCCGGACGGCACGCGGGCCATCGCCGAGCGCTACGCGGCCCAGCACCCGGGCAAGATCCGCGTCCTGACGACGGACGAGAACCTCGGGGGGCGCCGGAACTTCGCCCGCACCCTCGAGGCGACGCGCGGGCGGTACCTCTCCCAGCTCGACGGCGACGACTACTTCACGGACCCCGCGCGCCTGGCGGTGATGGTCGACGTGCTCGAGCGGGACGACAGCCTGGCCTGGGCCTACCACGGCGTGCGGGAGGTCGACGCGGTGGGCCGCGACTTGCACCTGGATCGCATCGGCGACGCGAGCCGGCGGCTGAATCGCCTGGACGTGCTCCGCATCTGTCCGGCGGCCTCCTGTGGCGTGCTCCACCGCAGACCGGAGGTCTGGGACTTCCCCCAGTGGTGGTGGGACTCGCCGGTGGGGGACTGGGCCCTGCACCTGTTGCTCACCGGCGAGCGGGAGATCGCCTACGTCGACCGTTTCATGGCCGCCCACAGAAACCACGGCGGCGGCATGTGGGGAGGCGACAGCGAGGTCAAGCAGGTCCGCCTACGGGCCAAGATCCGCGCGGCGATCGCGCCCGGGGTTCCGGACATTCCCGAGCGCCTGCTGGCCGAGGCGGCCTTCACCGACCGCTACGAGCTCGGCCGCGCCTTCGAGCGCAGCGGGCGGCCGCGGGAGGCCTGTGCGGAGTACGCCTGGTGCCGCTCGGCGGCGGCGCAGGCTCCCGCGGGCTTCAAGCACGGCCGGCTGCGCGCCCGCTGGCTGCGCTCGAAGCTGCGCGGACTGCTGCCGACCTCGCGCGGTTGAGCGTCGGGCGCGGGCCGTCCATGGGCGAGTTGGTCCCACTGACCGCGGATCCCGGCGCCCGCCGCCGGCTAGAGTGGGCGGATGGACAGCGGTGCGATGGATTCCGACCCGGCGGAGGCCCTGGAGGCAGTCCGTTGGCTCGAGGGGCTGGTGGGGGACCCCCTGGGGATGGCGGGGCTCTCGCCGGAGCTGCGGGCGCGCTTGCAGCGGGTGGCGAATCAGCTCCTCCCCCTGGATCGACTGGAGCGTCGCAAGCTCGTGCGCCAGAAGAACCGGGCCCTGCGCCATCGCAAGCGGGAGCACGACGACGACCTCTTGAACCGGACCAGCAACCGGGCCCTGAAGCGCTCTCTCAGCTTCCCGGTGGCTCCGCCGAGCCTGGCCATCGACGGGGAGTCGCGCCGGCTGCTCGAGGTGCAGGCGCCGGATCGGCTGGGGCCGGCGAGCGGCGGCCCGGCGGCCGCGGGCCCCAAGCGGCTCGCCGAGCCCAAGGCCTGCTACATCTGCAAGGCCGACTACGACCTGGTCCACGAGCACTACGACTCCATGTGCCCGGTCTGCGCGCCGATCAACTGGACCAAGCGCCACCAGACCGCCGACCTCACCGGTCGCGTGGCGGTCGTCACCGGCGCACGGGTCAAGATCGGCTACGAGTGCGTGCTCAAGCTCCTGCGCGCGGGCTGCCGAGTGGTGGCGACCACGCGCTTCCCCCACGACGCTGCGCGGCGCTACGCCGCCGAGGACGACTACGAGGAGTGGGGCGATCGCCTCGACGTCCACGGCCTCGACCTGCGTCACACGCCCAGCGTCGAGTTCTTCGCGGACCTCTTGAGCCAGCGCCTGCCGCGCCTGGACTTCCTGATCCACAACGCCTGCCAGACGGTCCGGCGGCCGCCGCACTACTACACCCACCTGGTCGAGCGCGAGTCGATCGAAGGGCTGGGGGAGCGGGCCCTGGGTCTGCTCGGGCAGCACCTGGAGGCCGTGCGGGCCGAGGAGCAGGCCGAGGGTGAGCGGACCGTCGCCCTGCGCTCCGAGCGGGGCGCCAAGGCCCCCTCGGAGGCCAGCGTCGGCCTGACCCACGCCGCGGCGCTGACCCAGCTCGACTTGCTCGGCGAGCGCGACCAGGCCTACCTCTTCCCCGTCGGCATGAACGACGGTGAGGGCCAGCAGCTCGACCTCCGCAAGACCAACTCCTGGCGCATGGAGCTCGCCGACGTGCCCACGCCTGAGCTGATCGAGGTGCAGCTCGTGAACGCCATCGCGCCCTTCGTGCTGACCGCGCGGCTCAAGCCTCTGATGCTGCGCGAGCCCTCGACCGACAAGCACGTGGTCAACGTCTCCGCCATGGAGGGCCAGTTCTCGCGCCGTCTGAAGACCACCCGCCACCCGCACACGAACATGGCCAAGGCCGCGCTGAACATGGTCACGCGCACCTCCGCCGCCGACTTCGTGCAGGACGGCATCCACATGAACAGCGTCGACACCGGCTGGGTCACCGACGAGGACCCCTTCGCCAAGGCCGTGGTCAAGGAAGCCGACCAACGCTTCGTGCCGCCGCTGGACTCGATCGACGGCGCCGCCCGCGTGCTCGACCCGATCTTCACCGGCTTCCTGACCGGAACCCACTACTGGGGCAAGTTCTGGAAGGACTACGCCCCGACGGATTGGTAGGCGGGCGCGGGGGCTCAGCCCATGGCCAGCTCGGCCGTCGGCAACTTCGGCGGATCGGTGGGCACCGGGTCCAGCGCCGAACCGCTCTCCTCCCACAGGTACATCCGGTTCAGGTGTTCCACGTTCGGGTGCTCCTTGCTGTAGCGCTCGCACTTGGCTTCGCGCTCCTCACGGCTCTGCATCAGAAACGTGTAGTGGTAGAGCCACGGCTGGCGCAGGGCGCGGCCCAGGCCGTGCTTGCCGGCGAACTCGGTGTGCGTGGGAGTGCGCACCTCGTCGTAGCGGAAGCCCCGTGTGTTGCGGAACAGGCGCAGCTGGCGGTCGCGCCAGTAGCGCTTTGACGTGAGGTACCTCAGCTCGCCGTCCTCGCCGCGCACCAGCCACATGCGCGGGAAGGAGTACCAATGCGCCCCCGGCAGGTAGGTCAGGGCGCGGAGCCACTTGGCGCCGGGGCCGCCGAGCAGCTCGTCGGTGTCGAGGTTGAGGATCCAGCGGCCCTTGCAGCGGTCGTAGGCGTAGTTCTTCTGGCGCGAGAAGTTGCCGTCCCACTGGCGCTCGAACAGGCGCACCTTGGGGAAGGCCGAGACCACGTCCTGGGTGCCGTCGGTGCTGCCGCCATCGACCACGACGATCTCGTCGCAGTAGGGCGACATGTTCTCCAGGACGGTGCCGATGTAGGCGGCGTTGTCCTGGCAGAGGATCGCTCCGGAGAGGTGCACGGGGGGGCGGGGGCGGAGCTCGTGGGATGGCATGGCGGGTGGGTGGCACGGCGTCGGGGAACGCTGCCTCGGGGGCGGAGCTTAACTCAGGGGTCGGTGCGCTTGGAGCGCCGGCTTCGCTCACGGGCGTCGGCGCGGCTCGGGTGCGGCCTGTGTCTCGGCGCCCGGACACTTGCCCCGGGGCCAGCTCGCGCCGCTCACTCCCGCTCGGCGATCGCCTGGGAGTACACCTCGAGCGTCTGCTCGGCGCAGCGCTCCCAGGTCAGCTCGCGGGCGTGTTTGCGCCCGGCCAGGCGCTTCTCGGCGCTCCAACCGCAGGCGCGCTCGATGCCTGCGCGAATCGAGCCCACCTCGTAGGGGTCGACGACTTCGGCGTGACCGCCCGTGACCTCGGGCAGGGCGCCGTGTTGGCCCACGACGACCGGTGTGCCCGTCGCCAGGGACTCGAGCGCCGGCAGGCCGAAGCCCTCGTAGAGGGTCGCGAAGATCAGGGTGTCGGCGTGGGCGTAGAGCTGGGGCAGGTCGTCGTCGGGGACGAAGCCCGGCAGGACGACGCGGTCGATGATGCCCAGTTCGTGCACGCGTTCGAAGGTCTCGTCGGAGCCGTAGCTGGGCGAACCGGCGAGCACCAAGCGGTGGGTCGCGCGCAGCTCGGAGAGCGAGTAGGCCTCGAGGATGCGCGGCAGGTTCTTGCGTAGCGTCAACTCGCCCACGTAGAGCAGGTAGGGCTCTTGGATGCCGAGCGAGCCGAGCCGGACCAGGCCCTCGAGGGTGGGCTCGGTGTGGAAGCGCTCGTCGACGCCCAGGTGCACCACGCTGACGCGGTCGGGGTCGAAGTCGAAGTGCTCCAGGAAGCGCTCCTTGGTCGAGCTGCTGCTGGCGATCAGCCGATCGCAGGTCTCGGCCAGCTCCGAATAGCGCCGGCGCAACTTGGTCGTGAAGCGCTTGGGCGAGATGCCCGGCACGTGCATCACGAACACGTCGTGCAGGGAGCAGACCCGCGCCGGCTGGCTCCAACGGGGCACGCGCGCGTCGAGGCCGTGGATCACGTCGGCCTGGCGGTCGAGGGGCAACAGACCCTCCTGCACCCAGGAGTGCCGCGTGCCCGGCATCGACAGACGCAGGTGGCGGTCCTTCCAGCGCGAGAGGCGGCTGAGCAGGCGGTAGTCGTTCTCCGGTGCGACCGCCACGAGGGCCTTGGTGAGCTGCGTCACATAGCGGCTCACGCCGGTCGGCTGGGGCCGACAGGCAGAGGTGACCTCGAGGGCAATTTGCATCCGAGGTGAGTATACGGACGGGGTCGGAGGGACCGAGGGGGCAGGGGGAGGTTCACAAGGCCGGACCATGGGCGGGGAGGCGCCCCTGCCGCGGCGCGGGTCCAATCGGTCGGCCGCCCTCCGCGCGGTCGCGTCGTCCCGCAACGTGCCCCGAACGGCGTGCTGTAACGGGGCGCCCGGCGCGTTCTGAACTCTGGGCGCTCGCACCCGTGGCCGCCCAGCGGCGCCTGGCGCGCGGGAAGCTCGACCCCATCCCTGGTGTAAGCTGCGCCGATGGTCGCAGGCGGGCGGATGGGCGCAGAGCCGGGTTTGACGGTCGTGCACGTCGACGCCGAGCGCGGCTTCTCGGGTGGCGAGGTGCAGGTCCTGCTCCTGGCCGAGGCCCTCGCCGAGCGCGGCTACACCCAAGTCATCGCCTGCGCCACCGGCGGCGAGCTGGCGCGTGTCGCCGCTGAGCGCGACTTCCGGGTGGCCCAGGTGACCATGCGATCGGACCTGAGCCTGCTGGCGGTCGGCGCCCTCTCGCGCCTCTTCTCCGAGGTCGACGCCGACATCGTGCACCTGCACACGGGTCGCGCCACGTGGTTGGGTGGCCTGGCAGCCCGCCGCGCCGGGCGCCCCGCGATCACGACTCGGCGCATGGATCGCACGGTCAAACGCTCCTGGCGCAACCGCCTGATCTACGGCGCCCTGGTCGATCGGGCGGTGGGGATCTCGACCGCGGTCAGCGGGCTCTTGACCGCCGGCGGCGTGCCGCGGGCGAAGATCGAGACCGTCTGGGACGCGGTGGACCCGGCCCGGGTCGTGCCGCGCCGCCCGCCAGGCGAGGTGCGCGCCGCCCTCGAGACCGACCCCGGCGCCGTGGTGGTGACCTTCTGCGGGGCCCTGGTGCGGCGCAAGGGCGTGGACGTTCTGCTGCGGGCGGCGGCCCTCTTGCGGCGCTCCGAACCGCGGCTGGTGCTCTGGATCGCCGGGGACGGCCCCGATCGCCCGGCCCTCGAAGCCCTCGCGGAGCAGCTCGGCATCGCCGAGCGCGTGCGCTTCCTCGGCCGCGTGGACGGCGTCGGCGACCTCCTGGGCGCCAGCGACTTCGGCGTCCTGCCCTCGCGCGCCGAGGGCGTGGGCGTGGCCGCCCTCGAGACCATGGCCGCGGGACGTCCGATCGTCGCCTCGGCGGTCGGTGGGTTGGCGGAGGTGGTGGTGGACGGCGAGACCGGCAGCCTCGTGCCACCGGACGACGTGGATGCCCTGGCGTCGGCCCTCGGGAAGATGGCCCGCGACTCGTGGCAGCGCGACCGAATGGGACAGGCCGGCCGGGATCGCGTCGCCGAGCGCTATCTTCCCGAGCACATGGTCGAGGCCTACGACAGGATCTACCGCGACGTGCTTCGCGCGAGGGGCTGAGGTGACAGCACCCCAACCCCTGACCGGCGTCGTGGTCACGTTGAACGAGGAAGACCGCCTGGCCGATTGCCTGCGCAGCCTCGACTTCTGCGACGAGCTGCTGGTGATCGACTCGCACTCCACCGACCGCACGCGCGAGCTCGCGGCGGAGTTCGGCGCGCAGGTGATCGAGCGCGACTGGCCCGGCTTCATGGCCCAGAAGGAGTTCGGCACCCGCGCGGCGCAAAACGATTGGGTGCTGTTCCTCGACGCCGACGAGCGCCTCTCCGCGACCCTGCGCGACGAGATCGTGGCCCTGCGCGCCGAGGGCTTCCCCGCGCGCGCCGGCTGGCGCATGCCGCGCACGACCAGCTACCTGGGCGCCTGGATCCGCCACGGCACCTGGACGCCCGACCTGCAACTGCGGCTGTTCGACCGCCGGCGCGGCCACTACGGCGGCACCGACCCCCACGCCTACGTGGTCGTCGACGGTCCGGTGGGTCGCCTCGCTGGGACCATCCTCCACGACACCTACCGCAACCTGGGCGAGCACCTGGCGATCATCGACCGCTACACGGAGGTCGCGGCCGAGCGCATGTCGGAGAAGGGCCGGCGGGCGCGGCCTTCGGACTTGGTCCTGCGACCGGCCGTGCACTTTCTGCGCGCCTACCTGTTCAAGCTCGGCTTCCTCGACGGATGGCGCGGCCTGCTCCTGGCCTACCTCGGGGCGCACTACGTGAGGCTCAAGTACGCGCGCCTGATGGCGCGGCAGCGCTCCCGCCCGACGCCACGTCCCGACGACGCCTGCCCCGGGACCTTCGGGGCTTCGCCGGACTGACCCCACCGGTACACTCCGGGCCGTGCAACCGCGCCACGGTCTCCTCCTCGCCCTCCTGGCGGCCCTTGTCACCGCCGCCTGCGGGCGCCCGGTGCACCTGGTCAATGCCGACCTGGCCCACGGCCTGTTCCAGCGGCTCTACGACGCCGAGACGGTCGAGGTCCACGTCAGCGAGGCGCTGATCCCCGGCGCGCAGTTGGCCGCCGACTCGATTCGCGCCGACGGACACTTCGGCGCCGAGGTGGTGCCCTTCGGCACCGCGAGCGACAGGGCGCGGCCGCGCCTGCTCTACGGGCGCGTGGACGAGCCGTCGATCACCGTGCTGCTCTCGCCCCTGGGCGTCGATCCCGCCGCGGGCGGCTTCCACTTCCACGGCCGCGAGTTCTACGGAGCCGCGGACGCCGTGGTGCTGGTGGCGCCCGATCCCGATCGCATCGGCCTGCCGGTCACCGTCGTGGCCGGCAACGACGTGGAAGCCCTCGCGCGCTCGTGGCGCCTGTTGGTGCCTTCCTGGCGGCCCGGCCTGCACGTGATCCGCGACGGGCACGTGGAGCTGATCGCCAGGCTCGAGGGGCTGTGGCCCTGCGAGCCCGTGATCGAGGTCGATCGCGCGGTGGCCTGGGACGAGGCCCAGGGCGATTTCGCCGCGCTCGAGCGCGACGGCCTGGCCTTCGTCGCCCGCGAGGACAAGGACCTGGCCAAGCGCCTGAACGACTACCTGCGCGTGGCGGAGTCCGCGCGGCAGCGGGCGCTGGGCTGGACCGGCGTGATCGGAGGCGAGTTCGAGGTGCGCGGGGTCCTGCACACCTCCTCCGCGTCGATGCTCGAGCTCCTGGGCCAGGTCGAGCTCGGCTGTCTGGCTCCCACCGGCGACCAGGTGCACGTGCTGATCACGCGCCAGTTGCCCGACGACGGCGGCCGCGCGGTGGCCGAGGCCGCGGTGCTGGCGGCCCTGGGCGAGCCCTCGGCCCCGTGGCTGCTCGAGGCCCTCGGAGTCTGGGCCTCCGAGCGTTGGTGGCAGTACCCCCTCGACGATTGGCTGGCCCTGCTGCAGAACGCGGCCCTGGCGGCGACCGTGACCGAACTGGTCGAGGGGGTCACGACGCCCCTGCCGTCGCCGCACCGCTACGTTCCCCAGCGTGCTCTGCTCTTCGCGCACTTGCTCGAGACGCGCGGTCCCGAGTTCGTGCGCGAGCTGTGGGAGGGCGACGCGGAGTTGGTGATCGACGAGGATCTCGAGCTGTCCTTCCACGGGCGCCTCGAGGCCCTGCGCGCCGAGCGCGCCGAGCGCCTGGACCTGGTGCGTCAGGATCGCTTCCGCCGCACGCGCGAGGTCGAGCAACTGCGCGGCCTGCGCCTCATCCCGCCCCGCGTGCGCGACGGGCTGCTCTCCGAAGACGGTTCCCAGGCCATCGACGACGTCACGCGCCTGGGCGCCAACGCCGTGTTGCTGCCAGTCTTCGCCTACGACGAGGCGCCGCTGCCCTCCCAGCCCTTCGAGGCGCGGCGTGGCCCGGCGGCCTGGACCTCCGAGTTCTCGGCCGATCACAGCGACCTCGAGCTGTTCCTGTTCACCATGCTCGCGCGCCGGGCGGGGCTCTCGGTGGCGCTCGAGCCCGACCTGCTCGAGAGCTCCTCGGCGGGCCTCGCCGCCCACGACCACGAGTTGGTCGAGGTCGACCAGTGGGTCGGCTTCCTCGACCACTACACGCGCTTCGTGGAGCACTACGCGCTCTTGGCGGAGCTGTCGGGGATGCACCTTCTGTCCCTGGGCACGGAGCTGGGCCCGGCCACGGATTCGCGCACCGACCAGGCCGACCCGCTCAGCAAGGATCCCGAGATCCGCGAGCGCCAACTGCGCCGTCTGGACCCGATCGAGCGGGCCAAGCTGCACAAGTTGATCCACGACACGGAGCTGCGCAACGAGCTCGGCGCCGCCCGCGGGGCCGCCTGGTCCGAGATCACAAGTCGTGCGCGCAAGATCTTCGCCGGCCTGTTGACCTACTCATCGAGTTGGGCCGGCGAGCGCACGCGCATCGCCTTCTGGTCGGACTTGGACGTGGTCGGCGCGAACCTGTTCCAGCCCTTCGACGACTCGAGGCCGAGCGGCGGCGATCCGGAGGAGATCGACGAGCGTGCGGCCCGCGACCACGCGCCGTCCCTGGAATTCCTCGAGCAACGCCTGCGCGCCCAGCTCGGCACGATCTCGTCCTTCGCCCGCCGCAGCAAGCGCGGCGTGGTCCTGATGGGCCTGGGCTTCCCGGGTACCGACGACGCTTGGCTCCTGCCGCACCTGCGGCAAGGCGAGACCGACCCGGGCGCGCGCACCCTGTACCTGCAAGCCCTGGCGCGGGCGCTCGAACACGCGCGTACGAACCAAGCGGGCTTCAAGGGAGCGTTCCTCTGGTCCTGGCCGGTGGGGGCCACCGAGAGCGTGCGCACGGGACGCGGCTTCACCTTGGACGGGCCCGGCGCGCGTCCGCTGTTGCCGCTGGTGCTCGGGCGGCAGTGACCCGGTCGCCGAAGGACGCGTCGGGTGCCCGCCGCGCCGGCGCGGCGGGCGGCGAGTCCCCCGCGGCCGCGCAGCCCGGTCCCCGCGATCGCGTCGACCGCTTGCACGGCGTGGGCCCCGCCCGGGCAGCGGCCCTGGGTCGCGCCGGCGTGCGCTGCATCGCCGACCTGGCCTGCCTCAACCCGCGTCAGTTGGAAGAGGTCGGCCCCTTGGTCGAGCTCGCGCGATTGGGCGACTACCTGGGTGCGCGCGTCTTCGTGCGTGGAGAGGTGCTGTCCGCGCGCTTCGTCCGCTCGGGGCGGGGGCGATCGATGTTGCGGGTGCGACTCTCGGACGAGTCCGGCGCGGCCGATGCGGTCTTCTTCAACCAGCCGTGGATGCGCGACGCTCTGCCCGTGGGCGAGGTGGTCGACCTTTACGGCAGTGCGGTCGACATCAAGGGTCCGGCCCTGGCCTCGCCGCGGCGGGCGGCGCCTGGGGAGGACGGCCTGGTGCCCGGCGCGCTGCTGCCGATCTACCCGAACGTGGAGGGCATCGGGCTCGGCGTGCTGCGCGACCTGGTGCAGCGCGCGCACCAGATCGCGCGCGACTCTTTCGTCGAGGCCCTCTCGGACGCGGCCCGCGCCGACCTCGAGCTTCCGTCGCTGCCCGAAGCCCTCGACGCCCTGCACGCGCCGAGGTCGCGGGCGAGCTTCGAGCGGGCCCGTCGACGTCTGGCCCTCGAACCGGTGCTGGCCCTGCAGGCCCGACTCCAGGAGCGCCTCGCGGGCCGGATCAAGGGCCGCGCGCTGCAGGTCGAGTTGGACGACGACGAGCATCGGGCGTTGATCGCGCGGCTGCCCTTCGAGCCCACGGGCGGCCAGCGGCGCATCATGGACGAGCTGCGCCGGGACCTCGCACGGCGCGCGCCCATGCGCCGCCTGCTGCAAGGGGACGTGGGTTCGGGCAAGACGTCGTTGGGGATCTACGCCTGCTCGGCCGTCGCGGCGCGCGCAGCCCAGGCGGCGTTCATGGCGCCCACGGAGTTGCTCGCGGAGCAGCACTTCGCCGGGCAGTGGCCGCTGCTCGCGCGCGAGGGCCTGCGCGCCGAGCTCTTGACCGGGTCCCAACCCGCGGCCCAGCGGCGCGCCACCCTGGCCCGCCTGGCATCTGGCGAGATCGACGTGCTGTTCGGCACCCACGCGCTGTTCTCGCGCGATGTCCGCTTCGCGTCGCTGGCCCTGGCCGTGGTCGACGAGCAACACCGCTTCGGCGTTTCACAGCGTCGCGAGCTGTTCGAGAAGGGTCGCGACGTCCACGTGTTGCTGATGACGGCGACGCCGATTCCCCGCACCCTGGCCCTGACGTTGTATGGAGACCTGGAGGTCTCGTCGCTGCGCGAGCGACCGCCGGGCCGCTTGCCGCTGCGGACCCATCGCGTGAAGATGGCCGACGTCCCGAGGCTCCTGCGCTTCCTCGACCGGCGCCTGGCCCAGGGTGAGCGGGTGTTCTGGGTCGCGCCGCGCATCGAGGCCGGTGCCGGCGGACGCGGGGCGATCGATGCCCACGCCTGGCTCTCGTGCAGCCCCCTGGCGCGGCACGGCATCGAGCTGGTTCACGGGCGTCTGCCGAGTCTCGAGCGGACGGCGCGCTTGGATCGGTTCCGGCGCGGCGACGTGGGCCTCTTGGTGGGGACCACCGTGCTCGAGGTCGGCGTCGACGTGCCGCAGGCCACTGCGATGGTGATCGAAGGCGCGGAACGCTTCGGCCTGGCCCAGCTGCACCAGTTGCGCGGGCGGGTGGGGCGCGGCACGCGCGGCGGCACCTGCTTCCTGTTCGGCGCCGACTCGGCCGCCGAGCGACTGGAGCTCCTGGAGCGCACCGAGGACGGCTTCGCCCTGGCGGAGGAGGACCTGGCCCAGCGCGGGATGGGGGACCTGGCCGGCCTGCGCCAGGCCGGCGACAACGCCGAGGGGCTGCGCTCGCCGGACCTGGACCTGGAGTTGATCCTGCGCGCCCGGGACCTCATGGCACAGGACGCGGAGCTGCGCGCGCACTACATGGTGCGCCCCGTCGGCTGAGGGTCGAGCCCTCAGGGTCCACGAGTGCGCGCCGCCGCTTGGTCCCGTGGGAGCGAGGTTGGCCAGGGGGCCCGTCCGGTGGCGATCTCGGCGCCATCGGGGGGATCTGCGCCGGGGAGGCTGTCGGCCCGCCGGCCATGCGCCACGGATCGCGTATCCTCTCCCGCCTTCCAGGGGTAGGGAACGACCCGGGTTGCGGCTGCGAGGCGGCACTCCCCGGTTTCGCCCGAGCCCCACAGCCCCGGCCCCCGGCCTCGGCACTGCAGCCCAAGCCCTGCAGCTCAAGCACCACGGCCCAGGACAGCCCCCATGCGCTCCTCTCGATCGATCTATGCCCTGGCCGGATGGCTGGTGCTGGCACCCCTCGGCGCGGCCCTGCAGCTCGACCTGCCGCGCCAGATGAACCGCGCCCGCTCGGATCAAGGTGATCGCAAGTCGACCGGCGACCTGGTCCTGCCCCGCAACCGCGGCACCGCCGAGGCTCCCGAAGCGACCGAGGCTCCGACCGCCGAGGCGGATCGGGCGCCGACCCTGGGCGACGTCGTCCCCACGGTGGGCGACGCGGCCCGCGCGGCGGAGTTGGTGGCGAGCCTGGCGGCCATGGAGCGCTACGACTCGAGCGACGTGGCGGCCATCGCCGCGCAGCTCGAGGTGCTCGGAGAGTCGGGGCTGCGGGCGGCGCGCGCCTCGCTGACCCTGGATGCGACGGCGCCCGTGGTGGCGTCGGCGCGGGTCCTCCTGCGAAGCGGCGGGAGCAACGACCGCGAGGCCCTGGGGGTGCGTCTGGCCGGCAAGCTTCCGGGGGGCGCGCCCGCGCCGCTGCTCGAGGCGATCGCCGCGGCCGACCCGACCTTCCTCGATGACGCGACCCTGGTCGAGCTGCTCGACCATCGCCAGGGCGCCATGCGCGCCGCCGCACAGCGGGTCCTCGAGGAGCGTTCGCGGGCCGCGCTGCTGCCCAGCCTGATGCCCGCCCTGCGCTCCGAGCGCACCGACACCCGCGTGCGGGCCCTCGACCTGGTAGCGGGCGTCGACGACGACGCCGTCGTGCCGCTCCTGTTCGACCGCCTCGACGACGAGTCGGCACAGGTGGCCTTCCGGGCCGCCGAGCTGCTGTCCGAACACCCGTCCGAGTCGATCGTGCCGAAGTTGTGCGCCTCGGTGCGGTCTTCCACGTTGCTGTTCCGCGACAGCGCCTACGCACTCTTGGCGATCGTCGAGCGCGAGGATCGCGCGGGGGTCGCGATCCTGGGCGACGAGTACATTCCGCAGCTGCTCGAGAACCTGCGCGGCCCCGATCCATTCGTGCGCAGCGTGGCGGCGGTGGCCCTGGCCGGGATCGGCTTCCGCTCCGAGTCGCGCGAGGGGACCGAGTGGCTGGACCTCGAGGTTCCCCACCAACTGGTGGGCACCGTGATGGGCGACAACTTCCACGCGGACTTCGGCTCGGTGCAACTTCCCGCTCGACGCCGCCTGGCGCGGCTCACGGGCGAGCGTTTCGGCGCCGACGGACCGGCCTGGGCGCGCTGGTGGACCGCCAACGCCAAGACCTTCAAGGCACGCCGGGCCACGATCCTGGTGCAACCGGGCGACGAGGGCACCCTCAGCGTCGCCGTGCGCGGCACGGTCACGGGGCCCGAGGCCTTCGTGTTGGTGGGGCCCCAGGCGGACGAGCCCGAGGCGATGCTGGGGGAGGTGCTCTACGTCGGTCCCGAGGAGGCCCTGGCCCTGACCCAGCTCCTGGCTCGCGAGGGTGTCTTCGGTCGCGAGCGCCTGCCCGGTCAGTACGGCTCGGGCGGCGGGCTGCGGACGCTCGAGGTCGCCATCGCCGGTCAATCGAAGCGCTTCACCTTCGCCGGCGTCGTGGACGAGCCCTGGTTCGACGCGGTGTTGACCATGGCCCGCGACCTGCGCGACCGCAACGTGTGGCAGCGCTACTACGACTCGGGCGAGTACGCGACCAGGCGCGAGTTCTGGACCACGGAACGCGGCTGGTGGCTCGAGCCGCGCACGGAGTTGGAGCGCCAGCGGCGGCTGAAGGATCTCGCTTTGGGTGCCCTGTCGGGCGCGCTTTCGGGCGAACGGGATCAGCTGCTGGAAGACCTCGAGGAGCTCTGCCGCGTCGACGGCGCGCTCGTGTTCGCGGACTTCGCGACCCTGCGGGTGGTTCTGCGTAAGGAGTTGATCTACGGCTCGCGCGCCGACCGCATCACGGGCTTGGCCCTGCGGGCCGCGGACGGCGGGCAGGGGGTCGATCCGGTCCTGGCCCGCGAGCTGTTCGACGAGCTCTACGAGCTCTTCCGCGAGACCTCGATGGAGGGACTCAAGCGCACGGTCGCGGCCGCACCCGTCGATCTGGCGCGGGACCTGTCGACCGATCCCCGAGCCCTGGCGCGGGCGATCGCAGCCGGTCGAATGGCGACCTCCGCCCAACCGATCGACCTGGCGCTGCTGCGAGCCCTGCTCGACGACGATCAGGACCTGGTCCAGGCGGCGGCGGTGGAGGCCGTCGGCGCGGCTGGGCTCGAGGACCTGCGCACGGAAGTGTTGGTGCGTGCGCGGATCGGCCCGCCGGTCGTGCGGACCGCGGCCCTGCGGGCCGCCGGCCAGCTCGGCGGCGAGGGCGCCCGTGACGCGATGATGTCCGCCCTGGGTGCCGATGACGCCACCCTGCAACGGGCCGCGGTCGAGGGCCTCGCTGCCTTGCGCGACCCGGCCACGGCGGCGCTCCTGGCCAGCTTCGTCCGACGCGGACCGGGGACGCCGCACTACGCGCCGGCGCGCGCGGGTCTGTTGGCCCTGGGCGAGCGGTCCTGGCCGGAGCTGCGCCAGTTGGCCCAGTCCGACCGGATCGAGGCCCGGCGTGAGGCCGGCCTGTTGCTGTCGGAGCAGGGCGCGGCGGAGGCCGCCCCGACCCTGATCGAGGTGCTCTTGGCCGATCCCAACGACGCCCGAGTGGCCCACGAGCTTGCGGTCTTGACCTGCGTCGACCTGCGCGAGGGCGGCGAGCCGGGCCGGGCCTGGGCGGCCTGGTGGGAGCACGCGGTCCAGGACGACGCCTTGGCCTGGTTCCGCGGCGCGCAGGAGCGTGCGTCGATCGCCGCCGCCCCGATCGGCAGCCTGGAGGGGAACGGAACCCGTGAGGGGGCCCTGTCCCTGATCGAGACCCTCTCCATGGACGATCCACTGCTGGTCGAGCGGGCCAGGCGCGAGCTCTCGCGCCTGCTCGGTCGCGTGGTCCAGCCGCCCCCGGCGTCCGAGCTGCGGGCGGAGTGGCGCGACCTCTTGCGTTCCGAGGTCGAGAGCCACTTCGGCTGACCTACGGTGGGCGGGCGGTCCGAACCGATCGGTTTCGTGGTCGGCGCCCGCCGCAGCCGGGGCGGCCGGCGGCGGTTGCGGTTGGCCCTTCTGGGCGGCCTTGCCCTGGTCGTGATCCTGGTCGTGGCGGCACCCTGGGGGAGTCTGCGCGGGGTCGTACGTGAGGAGTTGGCGCAGGTGCGGATCGCGCGCCTCGCGCCGGAACTCCGCGCCGCGGCGCAGGAGTTCGCCTTCGATCCCTACTTGCTCGCGGCCCTGGTGTTCCACGAGTCCTCCGGGCGCGTGGATGCGGTCTCGTCGGTGGACGCGCTGGGGCTGGTCCAACTCAAGCTCGAGACCGCGCGCGAGCGGGCGCGGGTCCTCGGGTTGCGCGAGCCCGAGCGCGACGACCTGCTCGAGGACGCAGGCCTCAACCTGCGCCTGGGGGCGGCCTACCTGGCCTACCTGGTGGCTCGGCAGGAGGGCAGCCTCGAACGCGCTCTGATGGCCTACAACGCGGGGCCCACCAAGTTCGATCGCTGGCTGAAGGACGCCGGAGGCTGGGAAGCCTGGAGCGCGGCGCGGGCCGCCGAGGGGCTGGTGCCCTTCACCTCCGTGCGTGCCTTCGCCGCGCGCGTGATCGCCACCACCGAGGAGTTCCGCGCGGCCGCGCTACTCGAGCAGCAGCCCGCAGCGACTCCCTGATCCAGGACACCAGGTGACTACGTGAAGTCGACGCGCGTCGCGCTCCAGGAGTAGCCGGTGCCGAAGCCCACCAGCACGGCCGTCTGGCCCGGCTGGAAGCTGTTGCGCGCGGAAAGGTCGGCCAGGGCCAGCGGGATCGTCGACGAGCTCGTGTTGCCGACCTCGGCCAGGTGGATCACGAAGCGCTCCTTCGGAATCTTCATCCGCCGTCGCAGGTGCTCGAGCATGAAGAGGTTGGCCTGGTGGAAGACGAAGTAGTCCACGGCGTCGACCTCGAGCTCCGCCTCGGCGAGGAAGTCGGCGATGAAGCGGCTCACCGTCCGGATGGTGAAGTCGAAGACTTCGGGCCCGTTCATCTCGAAGGTCGGCTTCGAGGCGCTGGTCGTGGTGTGGCCCACGAAGCCCTTGATCCCGCTGGTCGGCACGATCAGGTGCTGTGCGCCAGAGCCATCGGTTCCGAAGCGGCACAGGCCGATCGTTCCGGCACCGCTGGCGCCGGGCTCGACGCATTGCACCAGGGTCGCCGTTCCCGCGTCGCCGAACAGGGTCTTCGAGCCCATCTCGGCCTCGTCGGCGTAGGCCGTGAAGCGGTCCGCAGTGCACAGAAGCACGTTGCGGACGCGGCCCGACTCGATCATCGAGGCCGCCATCGCCAGGGCGTAGGGGTAGCCCGAGCAGGCCAGGGAGAGGTCCGTGGCCCCGACGGAAGTGGGCAGCTTCAGCCCGTTCTGCACGGTGCTGGCCGTGAAGGGCAGGATCTGATCGGGGGTCACCGTCACCAGGAACAGGAAGTCGACCTGCTCGCGATCGAAGCCCGACTGCTCGAACAGTCGCTCGGCGGCCTGAATGGCGAGGTCGCTCGTGAACTCGTCGTCCGCCACCCTGTTGCGGACCCGGATGCCGGTCTTGGCCTCGATCTTCTCGCTCGTCCAGCCGGGGTAGTTCTCGACCAGCGAGTCGTTGGTGATCTTGCCGGCGGGGAGGTAGGACGCAACGTGGGTCAACGCCGCGCGTCGACCCGTGGTCACGACTTTTCCCCGGCCTGCATCAGCTTCCACAGGTCCTCGACCGTGCGGCAGACGCCGATCTCGGTCGGCTCGACCTGGACGTTCAGCTCCTCGTCGGCCAGGGCCTGGAACTCGAGCACCCCGAGCGAGTCCCAGCTCTCGAGGCTGTCGAGCACGGTCTCGGGGGTCAGGATCCCCTTGTCGATCTGCAGCGCCGACTCGAGCGCCGCGACGAATTGATTCCGATCCATGGGGGGGGGGCCGGCACCTGGGCCGGGATTTGTTCGTAAGTCCTTGGCGGGGAGCGGCTTCACGGACGACAGCCCGAGCCACCTACGGGGGCAGTCTACCCGGCTGCGCGAAGGGGCTAGAACTGGAAGTAGATGAACGGCGTCGCGCCGATCACCAGGTAGGCGACCCAGCCGGCGACGAGGCCCAAGAGCACCCCGGCCAGGGGCAGTGGCAGGTTCGTCAACCCGCGGCGTGTGGCCTCGACGGTGGCCTTGGGCAGGAAGTGGATCGCCACGCCGACGGCCAGGGTCACCGGACCCCAGATCGAGACCGCGCCGCCGCTGCCGAACTCCGAGAGCATGGCCCAGGCCTGTTCGAAGGACCGCGGACGCACGCAGAGACTCGAGACCAGCACCGTGAAGAGGAAGGTCAGGGCCCACTGCAGGAGGGCCAGCCCGCCGGAGGCCTTGCGGCGCCGTCGGCGTGCGACCGTCACCACCTGCTCGATCGCCATCACGACACCCTGAACGGCGCCGTAGAGCAGCCACAGCAGGCTCGCGCCGTGCCACAGGCCGATCACGACCATGGTCGTCATCACGCTGAAGGCGATGCGAACCCGCGAGCGGATGCCGGTGCGGCCCATCAAGGGGAAGAACACGTAGTCCCTGACCCAGAAGGACAGGGTCATGTGCCAGCGGCGCCAGAACTCGCTGACCGAGCGCGACTTGAAGGGGCCGTCGAAGTTCTCGGGCAGGTCGAAGCCGAACAGCTTGCCGACGCCGATGGCGATGTCGGAGTAGCCCGAGAAGTCGTAGTAGATCTGGAAGGTGAAGCCGAGCAGGGCGAGGGCGTGCATCCAAGCGCCGAAGGAGCCCGGCGCCTCGTAGACCGGGTCCACCAGGAAGGCGCCCAGGCCGTCCGCCAGCACGACCTTCTTGACCAGGCCGGTGCCCATGCGCCAGATCGCGTCCGTGAAGCGCGCGCGGTCGAGCCGCGGCTCCAGGTCCATCTGCGGAATGAACTCCGCCGCGCGCACGATCGGGCCCGCCACGAGCTGCGGGAAGAAGGCCACGAACATGCCGAAGTCGAGCAGGTTGCGCGCCGGCTTCAGTTGGCCGCGGTAGATGTCCAGCGTGTAGCTGAGCGTCTGGAAGGTGTAGAAGGAGATGCCGACCGGGACCAGGATTCCGAGCGAATGCAGGTTGTTCGCAAGGCCCAAGCTCGACAGCAGGGTGGCCAGGCCCTCGATGCCCCAGTCGTAGTACTTGAAGAAGCCCAGGACCCCGAGGTTGCCGACCAGGCTGACGCTCAACCAAGCGCGCTTGGCCCCCTGGCTCTTCGCCGCGTGGATGCGGTTGCCGCAGGTGAAGTCCAGCAGCGTCGAGAAGACGATCAGCCACAGGTACCAGAACTCCCACGCGCCGTAGAACACGTAGCTCGCCACGAGCAGCAACGCCGTGCGCGCGTCGCGCTTGCCCGCCAGGGCCCAGAACGCCGCGAACGCGACGATCAGGAACACGACGAAGGTGGCGCTGTGGAAGACCAAGGGGGGGATCGGGCGCGGGGCCGGCGCCACCGGGGGATGCGGTGTGACCGGTAGCCGAGGGGCGGCGTCGGTGGGGGGGGCTCGCGCGAGCCCCCGTCGAAGCCGGGAAGTCTAGCCGCTGAGCGGGGGCGGGGACGGCTCCGCTTGTGGGCAGGTGCGACGATGGGTTGCGGCCCGCCGAGGCCCCGGCGGCCGGTTGACTGGTGGCCGGATGGCCGTTGCCCATGTGGTAACTTTCCCCGCGCCGACGCCGCCGCCGGCGACCCTTCGCCCCATGGCTGTTCCCCGACGATTCGCGCTGCGCGCCGCCGCCAAGTTGCTGCTGGGCTTCATCCCCGGCGTCGTCGCCTTCGACCTGTGGGTGGGCTGGCTCGACCGGGACCAGGGCAGCGACGAGGGCTCGTGGCTGATCGACGAGCAGCTCGGTTGGGCGCCGCGGCCTTACTTCGAGAACCCGGAGCTCGAGACCAAGCTCGACCGCTTCGGCCTGCGCAACGCCGAGATCCCCGCGGACGCCCCGCCGGACGAGATCCGCATCCTCGGTCTGGGGGCCTCGCGCATCTACGGGGCGCGCAACGTGCGCCAGTCGCAGACCTGGTCCTACTGGCTCGAGCAGATGCTGGCGGGCTCGACCACGCCGCCCGCGCGGGTCCTGAACGGGGGCGTGATGGCCTACTCCCTGGCCCAGGCCGCCCGGCGCGGCATCCGCCTGCTGGACGAGGAGCGTGACGGCGTGCGCGTCGATCCGAACCTGGTGCTGATCGCCCTGTCGCCCGGGGCCCAGACCTTGATCGACAACTCGTCGGCCCGCCGCTGGGTCCGCGTGGGCGAGAAGCTCGTCGAGGAGGACGTGATCGAGGGCTGGCCCGAGGTGCTGGTGCCGGCGCGGGTGGCGCTGCACCGGGCGCTGATGAACTCGAACCTCTACGTCCGCCATCGCGCCAAGCTCGACCTGGACGGCGACGACCGGCCCCAGGAGATCCAGAGCTGGATGCTCTCGCGCCAGGAGGCGGCGCCGGCCCTGGCCCAGCGCATCGAGCGCGCCTTCGACGAGCTCCAGCAGCTGCACCTGGCCTGCCAGGCCCGCGGCATCCGCCTGGTGGCGCTCTTGATGCCCGACTCGGAGCAGGACAGCGACGCGCGCTGGAGTCACTACACCCGCAACTTCGCCCAGTTCGGGGCCCCGCCGTCGACGACCCCGCGCCTGGAGGGCGTGGAGGTCATGGGCGAGCGCTGCCGCGAGCTGGGGATCGAGGCCTGGGACCTCTCGGTGCCGATCAGCACCATGGCCGAGGACCGCAAGCGCTGGTACGCCGACGACGGCTTGCACTGGTCCGGGGAGGGGCATCGCCTGATCGCGCGGGCGATCTACGAGCACCTCTTGGGCGACGGATGGCTGCAACGCCTGGCACAGGCCGGGGCCCAGGACTAGTGTCCTGGATCAGAAATTCGGCGTCACTTCCCGGGCTCCGATCGCCGCTGGCGTCGCCAGCGCCTCCTCCGAGTATCGCAGCGGATACGCGTCGTCGGCGCGCCTAGCCAGCATCGATCGGACCTCCGAGCAGTGACGCCGAATTTCCGATCCAGGACACTAGGGTCGCGGGGCATGTGCGCCCGTATCGAATGGCTCGTGAGGGGCCAACGGCTCGTGAAGGGCCTCTTGGTGCCGTCGCTCGCCCTGTGCCTGGTCGGAGTCCTTCCGTCGAGCTCGAGCGCCGCGACGCGTTCCAGCGCGGCCGCGATCACGAGCGCGGTCCAGAGCGACGCCGCGCCAGGCGAATCGACGAGCGGTCAGTCCCCGTCCGGCGCGGTCTTCGCCCGCTACACCAGCGCGCCCGAGGCGTTCGAGGCCTTCCTCGGGCAGATGCGCGCCGGACAGGCGTCCGCGGTGGCCGAGACCGGACTGTTCCGCGCCGGCAGCGAGAGCGGGGCGGGACGCGAGGAGCTCGCACACCAGCTCTACGAGATCCTGCTGCGCACCGGCTACGACAACGCCGAGGACCTGGCGGAGGCGGGCCCGCAGTCCGACCATCGGGCGTCGTTCACGATCGGCCACCCGGCCCTCTCGCCCCGCGTGCGTTACGTCGAGCTGGTCCGCACCGACCAGCTCGGCTGGCACTTCGCCCGCAGCGTCGCCGACTGGATTCCGATCGCGGCGCAGCAGCTCGAGGCGGTGCCCCCCGCCGAGGCGGTCCTGGCGAGCCTGCCGGCCCTCGAGCGGCTGCACTACCACCTGCGAACCGAGCTGCCCGAGTCCCTGCGGGCGGAGTCCTTCGTGCTCGAGAACTGGCAGTGGATCGGGCTCGGGCTGCTCCTGGGCCTGTGCGTGCTGCTGGACAAGCTGGTGCAGGTGCTCCTGGGCACCGCGGCCCGCCGCGCGGCCGGCGCCGAGAGTGTTGCCCGCCTGGCCCGGGAGCTGGGGCGTTTCGTGCGTCCCGGCGGCCTGTTCCTGGGCGCCCTGGTCTTCGCCTGGCTGCTGCCGATCATCGGCCTCGACGGCCAGGTCCGCACGGCCATCGCCTTCGCCGCCGAGTTGGTCGCGACCTTCGCCGGCCTGTGGTCCGCCTTCCGCCTGGTCGACCTGGGATGCGGCGTGTTGGAAGAGCGCGCGCGCCAGAGCGCCAACCGCTTCGACGACCTGTTGGTCCCGCTGCTGCGCAAGACCCTGCGGATCCTGGTGGTGGTGATTGGCCTGGTCTACCTGGCCGCGAGCTGGACCGACGACCTGTGGAGCATCGTGGCGGGGCTCTCGATCGGCTCCCTGGCCATCGGCTTCGCCGCCCGCGACTCGATCGAGAACCTGTTCGGCACCTTCACCGTGCTGACCGACAAGCCCTTCGCGCTCGGGGACTGGATCGTGGTCGAGGACCTGGAGGGCACCGTCGAGACGGTGGGCTTCCGCTCCACGCGCATCCGCACCTTCTACGACTCGGTGCTGTCGGTCCCCAACCGCAAGTTCATCAGCGGCGTGGTCGACAACTACGGCCGCCGCCGCTTCAGGCGCTTCAAGACCACCCTGCGCCTGACGGTCGACACGCCGCCGGACCTGGTCGACGCCTTCTGCGAGGGGGTGCGGCAAGTGGTCAGGCGCCATCCCTACAGCGCCGAGCGGCAGTTCCACGTCTACCTGAACGACCTGGGCGCGGACTCCCTCGACGTGCTGCTCTACACCTTCGTCGAGACGCCGGACTGGGCCACGGAGCTGCGCGAGCGCCACCGCCTCCTGGCGGACATCCTGCGCCTGGCTCGGGAGCTGGGAGTGCGCCTGTCGGTGCCGAACCAGTCGATCAGCCTGCGGCGGTCCGGCGACGGCGGGGGAGAGGACGGCGAGCTCGACGACCCCGCCGGTCGCGGCCGTGAGTTGGCCGATGCCATCGTCACGTCGAGCCTGGGCCCCCCGGGAAGCCCACCGCCGCCGCCGGTCGGCTGAGCCCCCGCGAACGGCGAAGGGCCACTCCGCCGGAAGACCGGTGGAGTGGCCGCGCGAGACACCGCCCGCCGCGTTCCCCTTGAGACGGGCGGTGAACGGAGGGCCCGACGACGGCGCGCCGATCGGTGCGCGGCCGCGGGGACCTCGAGCCAGTGAGCCGCCGCGGTCAGTGGCGCCCCTCGCGGGGGCGCCGGACCGGGCGCCGATCGGTCAGCGGTCCGAACCCATGGACTTGCGCAGCTCGGCGAGCTCCTTGCGGATCGCCTTGAGCTCCTGCTGCATCGAGTCGAGGATCTCCTTCAGCTCGGCGCTGTTGCCCGAAGGCCCGTCGCTGCCGATGTGGTTGTGGACCTCGAAGCCGGACGAGCCGTCGCCGTGGATCACGACCAGCTCGCGACCGCCGCCGGGTTGGCCGAACACCATCCCGCCGTGGGGCGCGTGGGGCGCCTCACCGTCGGGCCCGCCCTGGAGCTCGAACTTGAAGGGGCTAGCGCCTCCTGCGCCGCCACCGCTGAACCAGTGCACGCCGGGACCCCCGTCGCCGCTGTCCGCGGGCGCCCAGCCAATGCCATGCTCGCCCTCCTGGCCGCCGAACATCAGCCCGAAGCCGACCTCGCCGTCTTCGCCCTCGGCGGACTTCCACTTGAAGGGCGTGTGGGAGTCGTGAGTGAAGTGGCCGGCGCTCGGCGCGTCGGAGCCCTGACCGGTGGACTTCCCGATGACCGTCCGCACTTCGTAGTGGGTCCCGTCCTCCGTGGTCCAGCGTTTCACGGCGCCACCGTCGTGATGGTCCCCATGGTCGTCGGAGCCGAACTGGCCTTTGTGCACCTCGACGGCCCCATTGTCGGAGAAGAAGAAGTTCTCCGCCTTGCCGGAGAAGGCTCCGGAGCCACCGCTGCCCTCACCGGTCACCCAGACTTGCACTTCGCGTGACTCGTCGCCGTCGCCCGACGGGCGCTCGAGGAGCGTGCCGGTCATGCCGTCGACGCGGAGCACCTGGCCGCCACCCTGTCCGAAGAACACGTTGTGTCCCTGACCCTTGAAGGCGGAGCCACCCTCCTGGATCTCGATGATCTTGTGCGGGGTGCTGCCGCCGCCGGCACTCGGGCCGCCGGAGCCTCCGAAGAACACGTTGCCGCCCTTGCCCTCGAAGGCCGAGGAGCCGTCGGCGGACTTGAAGACGAAGGTGCTCCCGCCGCCGGAGCTCGCGCGCGGGCCACTTCCGCCGGCCGGCGCGGCGCGGAACAGCTGCAACAGCTGCGGCTGGATCTGAAGGGTGTCGCCGTCACTGTCGACCTGCAGCTCGAGGTAGACGGGCTGGTCACCGTCCTCGCCCTCGAGCTTGAACCCCTGCGCTTCGACCACGGGGCCCGAGCCTTCGCCCTCGCCGACCTGGACCCGAACGATCCGAGTACCCGACTGCGTCACGTTGACGCCCTCGCGATCGTCGTCCGAGGCGTGCAGGTATCCGAGCTTGCTGAGGAGGCCCTTGATCTTCGCCCCGTCGCTCTCGTCGGAGCTGCCCAGGTACCCGAGCTTCCCGAGCAAGGCCTTCTGCTTCGCCCCATCGGCGCCTGCGGCGATCCGCTCGACGATCACGTTGGTGCCTTTTCCGATGACGAACTCGTCCACCTGGGCTCCGCCGCCGTCCGGCTGCGCGGAGCGTTCCGCGGCCAGCTTGCGGACCAGGCTCCGGACCTGCTCGGTCTCGGCGGTGGCCGCGTCGAGTTGAGCCTTCGCCTGTCTCAGGGCGTCGATGCGCCTGACTTCGGCGTCGTTCAAGCCGGCTTCGGCCCGCGCCAGCTGCTCTTCGAGCTCGGCACGTTGGGCCTGACCCACGGCGGCCTTGTACTTGGCCTTGGCCAGCAGGGCCTGGGCGTCGGTCGAGGCAGCCGAGGGCTCCGCCGCAAGGGCTTCTGCCAGCGAACGCCGTTGCTGCACCATGCGTTCGCCCTTGGAGAGCGCGGCGCCGATCTCGGCCAGCTGAACCTCGAGCACTTCGCGAGCGTCATCACTAGCGCCTGCAGCGAGCTCTCGAATCAACGCTCCCTCCCGCTCGAGCTCGGCCAACTTCAGCTTGACGGCCGCGCGCTCGGTATCGGCGCGAACCCGCTCGGTCTCGGCTCGCTCGAGCTCGCGCAGTCGGGCGTCCTGCTCCACCGCGAGCTGGGAGTCGCGCGAGTCGGCGCGAGCGGCCTCGAGCTTCGCGCGCAGCTCCTCGATGTCGCGGCGCAGGCCGTCTAGCTCGTCGTTCACGCCCTCGGTGCTCTGTGGGGCGGGAGCGAGCGCGGAGGCCGGCGCGGCCACGGTGCTCGCGACGGGAGCCGAGGCGAGCTGGGCCACGGCATTCTGGGTCGTGCTGCCCTCGCCGATCAGCGCGAAGCCCAGGGGCAAGGCGCAGGCTGCGGCCAATCCGATCGTGTCGATGTTCATCACGTTTATGGGTGGGTGTCTAGCGTTGGTCGGGAACGTCGGAGGAGGGCACGACGTCGCGGCTCGCGTTCCGCGGCGACGTTGATTCGGGCTCGGCGCCGGTGGCGCCGATCAGGCCGTAGGCGCGGCTGCCGAGTGACTCCAAGGTCGCCAGTCGGCGATCGAGGGCATCGAGCTCGGAGCTGTGGTTGGCGGCCTGGGGCATCCGTCGCAGCTCGTCGATCTCGGAGCGCAGCACCGGGAGCTGCTCGAGCATCGCGAACAGCATCTGCTCGGCCGGTTCGAGGGAGTCGAGCGCAGCCGTGAGTTCGAGGCTGCCCGCGCCCGCACGCAGTCGGTCCTCGTCCACTTCGACGACGTCGAACTCGGCGTCGGCCGGCGCATCCGCGGCGATGGCCGGAGCGACCGGCAAGAGGGCCAGGGGCGTGGCCGCGATCATCAGGGCCGCCATGCGTCGCGGACGCGGAGCCGGCCGGCGCTCGAGCAGCCGCTCGACGCGCTCCAGCAGCACGCCGCGGGAGCTGGCCATACTCGCCGCGGCAACTCCCGCGGTGGCGGTCCCGGTGACGTCGACGCTCGCGCGCTCGATCCAACCGGCAACCTTGGCCAGGCAGCGCGCCAAGGTCATCGGTCGGCGGGTGAGCTGGACGGCGAAGGCGTCCGCCAGGTGCTCCGCCTCGCGCGCGAGGCTCCGGCGGCCGACGCGGTTGAGGGGCTGGAAGAACATCACCGCGCCGAGCCAGGCGCCGAGGCCCAACCAGAAGGCGTCGCCGCGGGCCACGTGCCCGAGTTCGTGGGCCAGGACGGCTTCGAACTCGGCCGGAGTCAGGTCGGTCAGGGCTCGATCGGGCACGCAGATCTCCGGTCGCAGCACGCCCCAGGTCAGGGGGACCCGGATGGTGCGCGAGCGCGACAGCCTCACCCGACGTCGCACTCCGGCGCGCAGGCGCAGGTCCTCGAGCGAAGTTAGGGCCGACTCGTCCCAAACGGGCAGGCGGTCGGCGATGCGGGAACGGAAGCGCCCGGTGCGGGTCAAGAATCGCAGCAGGCCGAACAGGGCGCCCGACAGCCAGGCCATGGCGATGGCCGGTCGCCAGCGATCGGCGGGGGACTCGGGCGCGGCGGGGTGTTCGAAGGACGGTTCGATCGGAATTGCCTGCGGGGCGGCCAGGCTCGCGGCGTCCAGAGCGCTGATCTCGAGGTATTCCACGTCCGCAGCGGGCGGGGCCACGGCGGCGGACAACGCACCCGAGAGGTCCGGGAGGACGAAGCGACCGCCCACGGGCTCCAGGCCGGCGCCCAGTTGGATCGAGGCGGTCAGCAGCCCGCCGACCAGCGCCGCCTGCCAGGCGCCGGCGCGCAGGCGACCGTCGCTGAGGCGCGACCAGCGGGTGACGCACCAGGCCAACCCGAGCAGGACCGTGGAGTGGACGAGGTAGGTGAGCGCCCAAGCCAGGGCACCGGCCGCAACGGACCCGGCGATCGACTCAAACATCGTCGCCATCCCGCTCCGCGCGCTCGGCAATCAATCGCTTGAGAGCATCCAGCTCGCCGGAGTCGATGCCCTGCTCGTCGATCAGGTGGCTGACCAGCTCGGTCACGTTGCCGTCGAAGAGCTGCTCCGCCAGGCCCGAGATCATCGATCGACGCACGTCCATCTCGGTCACCAGCGGTCGGTAGACGAATTGCCTCCCGTCGCGCCGGTGGGCCACCACGCCCTTCTTCTCGAGTTTCGAGAGCATGGTCGCGACGGTGGTGAGCGCCTTGGGCTGGTCGGTGTCGAGGGCCGCGTGCACTTCGGCGACGGTGGCTTCCTCGCGCTCCCAAAGCACTCGCATGATCGAGTGCTGGAGGCTGCCCAGGTGGTGACTGCGGTCCATGGTGGCCGTGCGGTTGCGGGGGTCGGGGAGGCCGGGCGCCCGGGTGGGGCGCCGGCTGGATCTACTACGACCGTGGTAGTTGATTGTTTGAGGCCCGGGGACGGAATTTCGCAGGATTGGGTCCGCAGGGCTCGGCTCCGGCGCACCCCCAGCGACCCGAGACCCCGCCCAGGGCTGTCTGGATCGCGGTCCGCGGCCCGACTAGCCTCTCTCGCCCGCTCCAGCCCCCATCCGGGGAGCCGGGAGTCAGCTCCACTCCACATCCCATGCAATTCCTCCCCGCCCCCCTGGTCCGAGCCGCCGCCCCGGCCGCCCTCGCGATCGCTTCCTTGGCCGGCGCCGCCTCCGCCCAGATCGAGCCCAGCGCGGTGATGCTGCGCTATCCCGACGTGAGCGCGGACAGCATCGTCTTCCGCTACTCGGGCGACCTGTGGATCGTGGACAAGCAGGGGGGCGAGGCGCGACGCCTGACGGCGACCCCCGCAGCCGAGTCCTTCCCACGCTTCAGCCCCGACGGCAAGACGATCGCCTTCGTCGGCAACTACGACGGGGCCGGGGACCTCTACACCCTGCCGATCAGCGGCGGGATGCCCGAGCGCGCGACCTACCACCCGAGCGGCAAGACGCTCAACGACTGGCACCCGGACGGCGAGCACCTCCTGTACTGGTCGAGCGAGGTGGCCGCGATGGGCCGCGCGCCGCGGATCATGAAGGTCGGTATCGACGGCAGCCAACCCGAGGCCCTGCCCGTGTCCTACGGCACCTTCGGCAGCATCGACGCCACCGGCGAGTGGCTGGCCTACACCCCCGCGTCGCGCGAGTTCCGCACCTGGAAGCGCTACCAGGGCGGGCTGGCCCAGGACATCTGGCTGTTCAACCTGCGCACGTTCGAGTCGCGCCAGTTGACGGACTACCCGGGCACCGACGCGCAGCCCATGTGGTCGGGGTCCGAGGTGATCTTCACCAGCGACCGCGGTCCCAACGGGATCCTCAACCTGTGGTCGATCGACACCCAGTCGGGCGCTGCCCAGCAGTTGACCTTCGTCACCGATTTCGGCGTGCGCTTCCCGGCCATCGGGCCCGAGGACGTGGTCTTCGAGAACGGCGGCCAGCTCTACCGCCTCGAGTTGGCCACTCGATCGATGGTGCCGGTGGAGGTCACGATTCCCGGAGACCGTCCCAACCTGCGCCCCGAGCGCCACGAGCTGGAAGACAGCGTCGCCAGCGTCGCGCCCGGTCCGACCGGGGTGCGCCTGGCGGTCGAGGCCCGCGGCGAGATCTTCAGTGTCCCCGTCGAGGAGGGCGTGACCCGCAACCTGACCTCGAGCGACGGTGTCGCCGAGCGTGACCCGGCCTGGAGCCCCGACGGCCAGTGGCTGGCGTTCTTCTCCGATCGCAGCGGCGAGTACGAGTTGACCCTGCGGCGCATCGACGGCGCGGCCTTCGACGGCAGCGACGAGCGCGGCCAGAAGACCCTGACCTCCCTCGGCCCCGGCTTCCGCTCGCAGTCGGCCTGGAGCCCGGACTCCAAGTGGATCAGCTTCACGGCCAACGACGGCTCCCTGTACCTGTACAGCCTCGAGACCGACGAGCTCCGCACCGTGGCGGTCAACCCGTCCGGCAACCCCCTCTCGTCCTCCTGGTCGAAGACCTCCGACTGGCTCGCCTGGAGCCACAAGCACTCGTCCTCGGACCTGGACGCGATCTACCTGTACGACGTAGCTGCGGGCACGACGTACGAGGTGACCTCGGGCATGTTCGACGACTCGGACCCGACCTTCGGACCCGAGGGCGACTACCTCTATTTCTCGTCCGCGCGCGACTTCGAGCCGATCTACGCGGATCTGGATACGACCTGGATCTACGCCAACATGCGCCAGCTGGTCGCCGTTCCCTTGCGGGCCGACGTGGAGAATCCCTTCGCGCCGACCGACGAGGCGGAGCCGATCGAGTCGGCCAAGGACGACGAATCCGCGGACGGTGCCGATGACGATTCCGACGACGGTGCCGCGGCCGAGGGCACCGAGGACAGCGACGACGATCAGGACGCCGCCGACGGTGCTGACGACGATGGCGGTGACGAGAACGGTGACGGCGACGAGGACGCCGACGACGCGCCGACGAGCCTGACGATCGAGATCGACGGCTTCGAGTCGCGCGCGATGTTGCTACCGATCGAGGCGGGTCAGCTCCGCCAGCCGACCGGGGTCGAGGGCGGCCTGCTCTACATCCGCGGCAGCCGCACCGGGGCCGACGACAGCCCGCCGAATTTGATGCGTTTCAAGCTCGAGGACGGCGCCGACGCGGAAGAGGAAACGATCGCCGCCGGTGTCGGGGGCTACGGCGTCACCGCGGATGGCAAGCATCTCTTGCTGTTCGCCGGCGGGGGCTTCTCCGTGGTGGAGGTGGCTCCGGGTGCCAAGCTCGACGAGCCCGTCGACCTCTCCGGCATGGTCTCGCTGACCGACCCGCGGGCGGAGTGGCGACAGATGCTGGTGGACTGCTGGCGACTGTTCCGCGACTACTTCTACGACGAGGGCATGCACGGCCTGGACTGGTCCGCCGTGCGCGAGCGCTACGTTTCGTCCCTGGGCGACGTCACCTCGCGCGAGGACCTGCACTTCCTGACCGGCGAGATGATGGCCGAGCTCAACGTCGGCCACGCCTACAACCGCCAGCCCCCGGGTGGCCTTCTGCCCTCGGCGCCGAGCGAGCCGGTGGGCCTTCTGGGCGTGGACTGGGACTTCGACGCCGAGGCCGGCGCCTACCGCATCGCCGCGATCCTCGGCGGCGGCAGCTACGACCTGGACGCCCGCTCGCCCCTGGCCCAGCCAGGGGTCGACGCCCGGGTGGGTGACTACCTGCTGCAGGTGAACGGCGTGCCGGTGGACGGCAGTCGGGCCGTGTACGCCTCGCTGATCGGGACCGCCGGGCGGCCCACGGAGTTGCTGCTCAGCGCCGATCCGACCGTCGACGACGAGGACCGCAGGGTCATCGTCGAGCCGCTCCGCTCGGAGTCCAGCCTGCGCTACCGCAAGTGGGTGGCCGACAACCGGGCCCGCGTCGACGAGCTCTCCGGCGGGCGAGTCGGCTACATCCACGTGCCGGACACCGGCTTTGACGGTCAGAACGAGTTGATGCGCCAGTTCCTGGGCCAACAGCACAAGGACGCCCTGTTGATCGACGAGCGTTGGAACGCCGGCGGCCAGATTCCTACCCGCTTCATCGAGCTGCTCGATCGCCCCGTCACGAACTACTGGGCCATCCGCCACGGCGAGGACTGGAACTGGCCTCCGCGCGGCCACCGTGGGCCCAAGGCCATGCTGATCAACGGTTGGTCGGGGTCGGGCGGCGACGCCTTCCCCTGGTACTTCCGCCAGTCGGGCCTGGGCAAGCTGATCGGCATGCGGACCTGGGGCGGTCTGGTCGGCATCTCCGGCAACCCGGCCCTGATCGACGGCACCGAGCCCTCGATCCCGCGCTTCGCCTTCTACGAGACGGACGGGACGTGGGGGGTCGAGGGCTACGGCGTCGCTCCGGACATCGAGGTGATCGACGATCCCACGGCCCTGGCCAAGGGCGGCGATCCCCAGCTCGAGGCCGGCGTGACCCAGCTGCTCGAGGAACTCGAGAGCTACTCCGCCCCCGAGCGACGCCGCCCGAAGGGTCCCGATCGCAGCGGATCGGGCATCCCCGGCTCGGATCAGTAGCGGGGCGGCCGGAGGGCGGCCGCGGGGAACGGGCGGGAATCGCCACCGTTCCCCACGGCGGACCAACGTCCGGCGGTGAAGAAACGTAGTCTGCGGTCCGAGCCGGCGCGTCCGACTCGGACCGCGATCGTTCACCCCTGGCCTTTCGACCTCGACGACACCGATGGCGCCCACGCAAGCGCAACTCGACGCCGACACGATCCAGCGCGGCAGCGCCTGGACCCGCGACCTCACCGACGCCCTCGGACGGGTGGTCGTGGGTCAGGAGCACCTGGTGCGCAGCCTTCTGATCGGCCTCCTGACCGGCGGCCACGTGCTGCTCGAGGGCGTGCCCGGCCTGGCCAAGTCCCTGGCCGTCTCGACCCTCGCCCGCGCGGTGGGGGGCGACTTCGCCCGCCTCCAGTTCACCCCGGACCTGTTGCCCTCGGACCTGGTCGGAACCGAGGTCTACCACGCCCGCGACGGCAGCTTCGCGCCGCGCAAGGGCCCGATCTTCGCCAACTTCATCCTGGCCGACGAGATCAACCGCGCCCCGGCCAAGGTCCAGTCGGCCCTGCTCGAGGCGATGCAGGAGCGCCAGGTGTCGATCGGCGGGGAGACCTTCCCCCTGCCGCGGCCCTTCCTGGTGCTGGCGACCCAGAACCCGCTGGAGCAGGAGGGCACCTACGCCCTGCCCGAGGCCCAGCTCGATCGCTTCGCCCTGAAAGTCGTGCTCGACTACCCGCGCCAGGACGAAGAGTTGGTGATCCTCGACCGCATGGCCAGCACGGCCGAGCCGATCGAGGTCACGCCAGTGACCTCGCCCGAGGCGGTCCTCGCCACGCGGCCCCTGGTGGACGCGGTGACCCTCGACCCGCGCCTGCGCGAGTACATCGTGCGCCTGGTCCACGCCACCCGCCGACCGGCCGAGGCCGGCCTGTCCGAGCTGGCCGGGATGATCGAGTACGGCGCCAGCCCGCGGGGCACGATCGTGCTGGCCCTGACCTGCAAGGCCGAGGCCCTGCTGGAGGGGCGCGACTACGTCACTCCGACCGACATCAAGCGCGTGGCGCCCGACGTCCTGCGACACCGCGTGGCCCCGACCTACGAGGCCGAGGCCAGTGGCTTCGACTCCGACGCGCTCGTGCGGCGCGTGCTCGAGACCGTTCCGGTCCCTTGACCCGCCGGACTGAGGAAACCGTTGAGTCGGACTCCCGCCTCCACGCGCGCTGAACAGCGTGCCCGCGTCAAGCGCCTGGAACTGCGTACCCGGCGCATGGTTTCGGACGTGCTGTCCGGAGCCTATCGCTCGAGCTTCCGCGGCAGCGGGATCGAATTCGACGAGGTGCGGCCCTACCAGCCGGGCGACGAGGTGCGCTCGATCGACTGGAACGTGACGGCGCGTACCGGCACGCCGCACATCAAGACCTACATCGAGGAGCGCCAGCTCCTGGTCGAGCTGTTGGTCGACACCAGCGCGTCGATGCGCTTCGGCAGCCGCGTGACCAAGCTCGACGTGGCCGAGCAGTTCGCGGCGCTGATCGCCTGCGCCGCCGAGCTCCAGCGGGATCCGGTCGGACTCAACCTCTTCGCCGACGGCCCCGGCGTGCACCTGCCCGCCAAGCCGGGCGCGGTCCAGACCCAGCGGATTCTCGTGGCGCTGGAGAGCGCGCGCCGCGAGGCCGCACGGGTCGGCTCGCCGCTGCACTTCGTCGCGGCCCTCGAGGAGCTGCGCCGCGTGCTTCGCAAGGGCGGGCTGGTGTTCGTCGTGAGCGACTTCCGCGAGGTCACCGGCGAGGAAGCGACCCAGGCCCTGCGCCTGCTCGGCCAGCGCCACGACGTGGTCTGCGTGCGCATCGTCGATCCGCTCGAGGAAGATCTGCCGCGCGAGCTGGGCCTGGCCACCGTGCTGGACCCCGAGAGCGGCCAGAGGGTCGAGTTGGACGCGCGCTCGGGGGCCGTGCGGCGCTGGTGGAGCGAGCGCGCCGCGAGCCGCCGGGAGGCCTACGAGGCGATCCTGCGCAGCGCGCGGGTCGAGGGCATCGAGCTGCGTTCGCCGAGTTGGGACCGCGAGCGCAGCCAAGCGGTCCACGATCTCGTGGACATCGAGCCAGTGATCCGCTTCTTCAAGCGCCGCGCCCGCCGGCAGGGAGCGCGGGCGTGATCGCGGTCGGACTGCTTTGCGCTGTGATGTTCTGCGCGCCTGCGCCGGCAGCCGACGCCGGTGCGCTGCCCCAGGGCTCCCTCGCGCCCGCTGCCGACGCGCGCGCGGTGTTGGTGGTCGAGCGCCCCCAGGTCGAGCTGGGCGAGCCCTTCGAGCTGCGGGTGGAGGTCGAGCACGATGCAGGCACGACCCTGCGCCTGGGCGAGTTGCCCTGGACGCTCGAGGAAGGCTGGCTGCTCTTCGACGCCGGCGATCCGCTGACCCTGGACCGTTCCGACGGCCGCGGCCTGGTCACGACCACGCGCTTTCGCGTGGCGGCGACCGAACAGGCCCAGGTCGAGACCGAGGACGGTTGGACCTGGAGTGCGACGCGCGAGGTCCCGCCGCCGCCCCTGACGCTGGTCAGCGGCGAGGAGACCTTCGAGCTCACCTGCGAGCCGGCGTCGATCGTGGCCACCAGCCTGCTCGCGGTGGGTGAGGACCTGCCGCGCGGCTTCCCAGGTTGGACCGACCCGCCGCAGGGGCCCACGGCCCTGGCCCAGTGGGAGCGGGCCGGCGCGGTGGCGGTGGTCTGCGCGGGCGTGCTCCTGTGGGCCTGGCTGGTGCTGCTGCGCCGCACGGGCCCGCGCGAGCAGACCCCGCCCAAGCCGGGCCTCTCCGAGCGCCGTCGACGCATCGACGCGGCCCTGCGCAGCGGCGCGACCGAGCCCGAGCTCGTGTTCGAGTTGACGGACCTGGCGCGCAGCGCGGTGGACGAGCTGCTCGGCGAGCCGCGGCCGGGGCTGACCGACAGCGAGTGGATCGCCGCCCTGCCCCGCGACCCGTCCATGGCGAGCCTGCGCGAGCGGGCGGCCGAGTTCCTGGCGCGCTCGGCCCGGGCCAAGTACAGCGGCCACCAGCCCACCGGATGGGCCGTGGAAGAGCTGGCCACCGAGTGCCTGGGGATCCTCGACGCCGTGGCGAACCACCGCCCGGCGCCCGCGGGCGACCCGGTCGAGGTGGAGGGCGCGGCGTGATCGACGCAGCACAAAGCACCGCCGACGTGGGGCTCGAGCTGTGGGGCAACCTGGCCCTGGCCGACCCGGTCTTTCTGGCGATCATTCCCCTGGCGCTGCTGTTGCTCGCATTCGGCCGCGCCCGCGAGGGGCGCGCCGCGGCGATCCTGCCGGGCCTGCCGGGAGGCGCTCCGCCGAGCAGCCTGCGCCAGCGCGCCGCGCGCCTCTTGCCGCTCCTGCACGGCACGGCTCTCGTGCTCCTGGCAGTAGCCCTCGCGCGTCCCCTGCGCGCCGACGTCGAGACCACCGACACCACCGAGGGCATCGACATCCTGTGCGCGATCGACCGCTCCGGCTCGATGGACTACGAGGACCTCGAGAACGGCCGCTCGCGTCTCGAAGTGGTCAAGGAGGTCGTCGGCGACTTCGCGCGGCGGCGCATGACCGACCGCGTCGATGCGGCGGACAGCGTGGGCCTCTTGACCTTCGCGGCCTACCCCGAGCTGGTCTGCCCCTTCACCCTCGACGCCGACGCCCTGCTCGACTTCCTGAGTCAGGTGGAGCTGGTGCGCTACCGGGTCGAGGACGGCACCGCCGTCGGCGTGGCCCTGGCCAAGTCGGTGGACCTGTTGGCCAAGAGTCAGGCGACCTCGCGCATCGTCGTGCTGCTCACCGACGGCGAGAACAACCGCGAGGAGATCCTGCCCCTCGAGGCCGCGGACCTGGCGGCCGAGGCGGGGGTCAAGGTCTACACGATCCTGGCCGGACGCTACGTCTACCGCAGCGGCTTCGGGGGCGTGGTCCGCACCGACGAGCAGCTCGATTCGACCGAGCTCGAGGCCATCGCCGAGCGCACCGGCGGCCGCTTCTACCGCGCGCGGGATCGGGACTCGCTAGAGGCCATCTACGCCGAGATCGAGGACCTCGAGCGCACGCCACGCGAGTCGTCACGGCACGTCGACACCTTCGATCTGTATCCGCCGGTGCTGCTCGCGGCCCTGGCCCTGTACCTCTTGGCCTGGGCCGGTGGCCTGACCTTCGGAGGACGCACGCCGTGATCGCCGCCAGCTTCCTAGGAATCGACTGGCTGCGGCCCACGGACGGCCTGATCGCCCTGGGCGGCCTGGCGCTCTTGGCCCTGGCGCCCTTCGCGATCCTGCGCGCGCGGCGGGCCCTCGGCCTGGTCTTCTCACCGAGCCTGCGCGAGGCGGCGGCAAGTGAGTTCTCCGCGACGCGGCGGCTGCTGCGCGCGGCCCTGGCCGCGGGCGCGCTGCTGGCCGGCGGCGTGGCCCTCGCCGGTCCGGTCCTGGGCTACGCGGAGCGCGCGGTGATGTCCAGCGGGGTGGACCTGGTGATCGCGATCGACACTTCGCGCTCGATGCTCGCGCGCGACCTGCGTCCGGACCGACTGAACCGCGCCAAGCGCGAGGTCTCCGGCCTCCTGGACCAGCTTTCCAATGACCGCGTCGCGCTGTTGGCCTTCGCCGGGGACGCGCGCCAGGTCGCGCCCCTGACCACCGACCGCGAGGCCCTGCGCGACCTACTGAGTCGCGTGCAGGTGGACGACAACCGCGTCGGCGGCACCGACCTCGGCGTGGCCCTGGAGCGCGCCCTCGACCTCTTCGACGGGCGCACCGGCGCCAGCGAGGCGATCGTCCTGATCACCGACGGCGAGGATCTGGAGGGCCGCGGGCGCGCCGTAGCCGAGCGCGCCGCCGCGAGTGGCATTCGCGTCTTCGTGGTCGGCGTCGGCACCAGCGACGGGGGCAAGATCCCGGTCACAGGTCCCGATGGCCGCGAGTCCTTCCTGGTCGGGCCCGACGGCGTGGAGGTCTCCTCGCGCCTGTCGGGCGAGACCCTCGAAGCCCTGGCCGAGGTCACCGGCGGCGCGTACCTGTCGACCGAAGGCTCGCCCACGCCGCTCGAGACGCTCTATCGCAAGCGCATCGCCGGCCTCGAGTCGCGCGAGCTCGAGGACGGCGTGCGGCGCGTGCCCTACGACCGCTACCAATGGCCCCTGGCCCTGGCCCTGGCCCTGGCCATCGCGGAATCCGCCCTGCGCGAGCGCGGGCGCAAGAACCCGGCAGGTGTCCAATGATGCGACTCACGCGACCGATGGCGCTGATCGCGCTCTGCCTCATGCAGGGCCGAGCGATGGCCTTCGAAGCCCGAGGACCGGTGGCACCGGCGCCCGCTGCGCCACAGCGGGACGCGCCACAGCGGGACGCGCCACAGCGGGACGCGCCACAGCGGGACGCTGCACCGATCGACGCGCCGCCGGAGGTCGCGCCCCCCGATCCCGCCCGGGTGGCGGCCGATCTGGAGTTGGCGGAGCTCGTGGACGCCGACCTGCTCGCGCGCATCGTCGAGCTGGGCGAGGGGCGTGAGTTCGAGCATGCGCTGCAGCTCGTCGAGGCCTTCGATCGCAGCGGCCGGGCGGACGACCTGCCCGAGCCCGAGCTGGCCGCGCTGAACTACGCCCAGGGCCTGCTGCTGGTGGAGAGCGAGCCCCTGGCGGTGCTCGAGGCGCCCTACGACCCGCCCGAAGGTGCGGCCGCCGAGCGCGTCGAGCGGGCCCGCGCGGCCTTCGCCAAGGCGCGGGCCTACGCCGGAGGCGGGATCCTGCGCCAGCGCGCGGTCTACGCCGCCGGGACCCTCGAGCTGTGGCTCGCCGAGCGTGAGCTGCGTCGCTTCGTGGTGGCCAACGGCCCGGACGCACCGACGCCGCCGTTGCCCGTGCCCGGCCAGGAGCCCGAGGAACCGCCGGACCCCAAGCAGCAGATCGAGGAGCTGATCGGTCGCTTCGAGGGTGCCCGCGACCTGCTCGCCGAGCGGGTTCGCAGTGATTGGAGCGACGCGGATCCCCGCGCCAACCTGGAGTGGTCCCAGCGCCGCATCCGCGAGCTCGAGCGCGCGCTCCAGCAGATGGAAGAGCAGGAGCAACAGCAGCAGGAGCAGCAACAGGACGGCGACCAACAGCAGGAGGGCGATCCGCAGCAGGACCAGGATCAGCAGCCCTCCGACTCGGACCAGCAGCAACCGCCCGACGAGCAGAAGCCCCAGGACGGCGAGGAGTCCGACCAGGAGGGCGAACAGCAAGAGGAACAGCAGGTCGACGACGCCGAGCGGCAGGACGACATGGATGCCGAGCAGCCCCTGCCCGAGGAGGGCGAGGAAGAGGGCGAGCAGCCCGAAGGTGTCGCCTCCGAAGCAGCCCAGCAGGAGTCCCTGTCTGCCGAGGAGATGACCGAGCTGCTGGACCGACTGGCCGAGATCGAACGCAACGGCGAGGACATTCGCCGCCAGCTGCGTGGCATCCGCCACGTACCCGTTGAGCGCGACTGGTGATGGTGACGATGACGAACACGATCGGGCGTGCCGCGCGCCGGATGGCGCACTTGGCCACGTTGTTGTTGGCGGTGGCGAGCCTTGGCGGCCTGGCCGCCGCGAGCCAGGACGTGCGCGTGTCGGCGCGGCTCGGACAGGGCGTGCTCAAGCTCGGCGACGACACGTCCCTGGTGGTGACGGTGGAGGGCGCCGGCAGCGCGCGCCTGCTCGAGCTGCCCAAGGTCGAAGGGCTCGAGCTCGGCCCCGTGGCCGGCCCCAGCCTGCGCCAGTCCAGCACCCTGATCGGCGGGCGCCTGACCGTGGAGCGCACGCTGACCTTCTCCGTCGGCGTGCGCGCGGCCAGCGAAGGGGACTTCGAGGTGCCCGCGATCGGCGTCGAGGTCGACGGGGCGGTCTACCGCACCGCGCCTCAGCCGCTCACAGTTCAAGCCGACCTGCTGGGCGCCGAGCTCGGCTTCATCGAGCTGCGGGGTCTGACCGACCGCATCGTCGAGGGCCAGCCGATCGAGGTCGACCTGGTCTTCGGCTGGGATCGAGATATCGAGAGCGCCACCAACTACGCCAACCTGCTGCTGCCCTGGTGGGACAACCTGCCCGGGGCCCTGTTGCAGGAGCTGCCCCGGCGCGGGGCGCGGCGCGACGTCGAGGTGATCCTCAACCGACGCTCGAACCTGGTCGTGGGGGAGATGGCCGACGAGCTCGTCGGTGGCAAGCCCTTCCGCGTCTTCAAGGTGCAGCTCGAGCTGCTACCGGTGCGCTCGGGTGTGCTGGAGTTGCCCACGTCGTTCCTGCAGTTCGGGACCCTGCAACGCGGCAGCTTCTTCGAGGAATCGCGCCTCACGCGCAGCTACTTCGCCGAAGCGCCGCAGTTCAAGCTCGAGGTCGAGCCCCTGCCGACGGAGGGCCAACCCTTCGACTACACCGGTGCCATCGGTCAGATGAGCGTGCGCGCCCAGGCCGACACCCGCGACGTGCGTGTGGGCGATTCGATCAAGCTCACGGTGGAGTGGATCGGCAACGGCAACCTGGACTACTTCGAGCCGCCCGATCCCTCGCGCCAACCGGGCTTCGAGGGCTTCCGCTTCTTCGGCACCACCGGCGAGAAGCTCAGCGGCCGGCGGCGGGTGGTCTACGACCTCGCGCCCCTGGACTCGACGGTGACCGAGATCCCGTCCCTGGAGCTGCCGGTCTTCGACACCGAGACCTGGAGCTATCGGCGCCTGGCCACGGAACCGATCCCGATCCGCGTGCGCGCCCTCGAGGGCGTGGGCCTGGATGGCGAGGAGGCCCCGCGCTTCGTGGAGGACCTGCGCGACATCGAGGCCGAGGCCGTCATCGACGGCGGCGCGGCGACCAGCGCGCCGGGCCTGCGGACCGTGAGCGGCGCCCTGGTGGGTGTGATCCTGTGCTGGTTCGCCCTGCGAAGCGCCGTGCGTCAGGGTGGGCGCGATCCCAGCTCGATCGACGAACGCCGCCGCAGGCGGGCCCTGCGCCTGCTCGAGCGCGAACTGCGCACGAGCCTCGACTCCGAGACCGACCTGCGCGCCTGGGCCGGGTTCCTCGGCGCGCGCACGCGCGAGGAGGCCGAGGCCTGGTTCGGCCGCGATCCGCGTGAGGTCTTCGGACCCCACGGCGAGCGGCCCCTGCCCGCGGACACGGTCGACGCCCTGGTCCGCATGAACCGCGACCTGGAGTCGGCGGTCTTCGGCGACGGCGAGCGGGTGCCGCGCCAAGAGCTGATCGGGACCGCGCGCGACCTCCTGGGGGATGGACTGTGAACACGAAGCTTCGAATCCTGGCGTTGCTCGCGATCGTCCTGCTACCTGCCGTGGCCCGGGCCCAGGGGGGTGGGATCGATCCGACCCTGGACGACGACGCCCTGGTCCCCGGTGGCCCCGAACTGCTGGATGGGTCCGCTCCCGCGACTCCGACGGCGACCGCAGCGGCGGTCCCCGCCGCGCCGGCGCCGGATCCCTACGAGCTGCAACTCGGCGCCCTGGCGCGGCGCTTCGACGAGGGCGTCGAGGCCTGGCGCCGGGGCGAGTACGCGATCGCCGAGGGCCGTTGGCTCGACGTGCTGGCCGAGTCGAAGTCGAGCGCCGCCAGCCTGCGCGGGCGTGAGCGCATCCTCGATCGCCACGCCCTGCTCCACAACCTGGGCAACGCCGCCTTCCGCCTGGAGCGGCCGCTCGAAGCCATGGGTTGGTACCTGGCGGCCCTGCGCCACGCGCCGCGCAGCCTCGACACCCGGGCCAACCTGGCCCTGGCGCGTCGCGCCGCCGAGCTCGACACGGAGTTGGAGGACGACTTCGCCGCGTCGGTGGGCGAGGGCCTCGACCTGATCACGCCGTCCGAGGCCCGTTGGTTGGCGCTGCTGGCCCTGGGCCCGCTGCTCGTGGCCCTCTTGGGCGAGGCCGTGCGCGGCGGTCGCGCTTGGCGACTGGCCGTGGCCCTGGCCGTGCTCGCGGCGGCCGCCGGGGCCGTGCCCCTGGCCCACCACTCCCTGCACGGGGTCGACGACCCGGTGATGGTCGTCAGGAAGGGGACCACCACGGTGCGCGCCGAGCCCCTCGAGGGCCGGCCGGCCATCGGCGAGGTCTCAGCCGGCGAAGTCGCCCAACGCATCGACGAGCTACCGGATTGGGTCCGCATCGAGCGCCGCGACGGCACCCGCGGCTGGCTCGCGCGCGACGCGGTCTTCCCGCTCGTGCGCTGAGCCCCGTCGGTGGCGAAGAGCCGCTGGGGCTCTCCGAGTGCCTCGCGGAGCCCGGTTCGAGCTGCGTGAAGCCCTGTTCGCGCTCAAGGCACGTGCGACCCCAGGTCGAGATCCTCCCGTGACCGGTGTCCGACACCGTCTCGGAGCGACTTGGGAACCATGGGAATCGAGCAGTCGGGCGCGGGGACGGTCGAGCCGGTGCGGCGCATGGAAGCGGCGCTCCTCGGCGGCGTGGTCCTGTTGCAAGTGACGGTGGGGGTCATGCTCTGCTCGTCGCTGGTGGGTTGCGGAGCGGACGAGGGTTCACGCACGGTCGCGATCGGTGAAGCGCGGCCGTTCCAAGGGGACCAGCTCGAGGTGGGAGCCAGCCCGGCGCGGCGCTTCGGCTTCGAGCCGGCGGCGGTCGCCAGCGGGGTGCCGTCGATGGCGAGCGGACCGGACTTCGAGCTGCCCGACGGATGGTTGGCCCTGGCGCCGACCTCGATGAGGACCCTCAACCTGCGCGTGGCGCGCGACGAGCGCGCCGACTGCAGCCTGACGCTGCTGCCCGGCGAGGGCGGGGGACTGCGGGCGAACATCGATCGCTGGCGTGGGCAGATGGGCCTCTCGAACCTGACCGAGTCGGAGTTCCAGAGCCTGCCGTCCGGATCGCTGCTGGGGCGCCCGGCCACGCGGGTCGACTTCGCGGGGAGCTACTCGGGCATGGCTGGTGGCGGCGGCGAGGGCTTCCGCATGGTGGGCCTGCTCGCGGTCGACAGCGGGGGCTCGGCGTTCTTGAAGTTCGTCGGACCCGCCGACGTGGTCGAGGCGGAACTGCTCGCCTTCGAGCGCCTGGCGGAGTCCCTGGGCGGGGCTCCGAGCGCGACCGCCGCGCCGAGTCCGGCCGGCGGACCACTGACCTGGAGCGCTCCCGAGGGTTGGGTCCAAGGTCCGCCGCGCATGATGCGCGAGGTGACGTTCACCACCGATCCCGCCGGATCGGTCGAGTGCTACATCAGCGTGCTGGGGGGCGATGGGGGCGGGATCCGCTCCAATTTCGATCGCTGGCGCGGGCAGATGGGTCTCGCGCCGCTGGACGACGCGGCCCTGGCCTCGCTCGAGCGCGTGCCGTGCCTGGGCTCGACCGCGATCCTGATCGAGATCGAGGGTGCCTTCGAGGGCATGTCGGGACAGACCCACGACGAGGCGCTGATGCTCGGCGCGGTGGCCTCGCTCGAGGGCAGCACCGTCTTCGTCAAGCTGGTCGGACCGCGCGACGCCGCGGCGCCCGAGCGCGAGCGCTTCCGCGCCTTCGTCGCCAGCCTGGAGACCAGCCGGTGAAGGTCCTGTCCAGCGGATCCGCGCGCCTGGTCGCGGTCCTGTCGTCGATCTCCCTGGCGGGGGTGTTGATCTGCCTGTTGGCGCTGCTGACTTTCCTGGGGACCCTCGAGCAGGCGGAACACGGCCTGTACGAGGTCCAGAAGCGCTACTTCGAGTCGAGCTACCTGATCCACGAGGCGGGCGGCGTCCCGATCCCCCTGCCGGGCGGCGGGCTGGTGATGGGGCTGTTGTTCGTCAACTTGATCCTGGGCGGCGTCGTGCGCCTGCGGCGCGGCGCGGGGACGGCGGGCGTGCTGGTGGCGCACCTGGGCATGGTGCTGATGCTCGTGGCGGGCTTCGTGAAGTACGCCACCGGCGAGGAGGGCCACGTGACGCTCTACGAGGGCGACACGGCCGCCTGGTTCCAGAGCTACACCGAGACGGAGCTGGCGGTGATCTCGGTCGATCCGGCCGGTCGGCACACCGAGCGCATCCTGCCCGGCGACTCCCTGCGCGGCGCGACGAGCGCGGCGCCGGTCGTGGCTTCGGGCCTGCCCTTCCGCCTCGAGGTCACCCACTGGTTCGACAACGCGAACGTCAGCCCCAAGGGCCCGATGTTCGACGTGGACGTGCCGGTGGTGGACGGGTTCTTCCTGCGCGCAGAGCCCCTCTCACCCCAGGCCGAGCGCAACGGCCCCGGCGCCTACGTGGCGGTCACCGGCGCCGACGGTCGGCGGCAGGTGGGCCTGTTGTGGGCCTACGACGCCGCGCCCTGGACCGTCGACGTGGGCGGCGCGCGCTTCGTCCTCGACCTGCGGCGCCAGCGCTTCCCGATGCCCTTCGAGGTGCGGCTCGACGAGTTCACCAAGGAGGACCACCCGGGCACCAACATGCCGGCCTGGTTCTCGAGCGACGTCAGCGTGGACGACGGCAGCGGCGAGCGGCCGGTGACGATCTCCATGAACCGGCCCCTGCGCGAGGCCGGGCTGGTGCTCTACCAAGCCTCCTGGGGACCGGGCAACGCGCGCCCGGGGGACCGGCTCTTCTCGACCCTCGCGGTGGTCCGCAACCCCGCCGACCAATGGCCGCTCTACTCGTGCCTGGTGATCGCGGGCGGGCTGCTGTTCCACTTCGGGCGCAAGCTCGCGCGCCACGTGCGCCGGGAGGTGGCGCGGTGACCGGGCTGGTGCGAGGACTGATCGCGACGGTGGCGCTGGCGCTGCCGCTCGCCGCCCAGGGCGGGGTCGACATGGGGCCCCACGGCGCGCCCCATGGACCGCTGACGCCCGCGGTCGTCCATGAGCGCTGGTCCGAGGCCGCCCTCGACGCGCTCGGCGCCCTGCCGATCCAAGCGGGCGGTCGCGTCAAGCCGCTCTCGACCCACGCCGGCTTCACCCTGCTGCGTCTGGCGGGTCGACGCTCGGTGGAAGACGCCGCGGGCGAGCGTCTGGGCCCCGACGCCTTCCTGCTCGAGACCCTGGTGCGGCCGGAGTCGGCGGCGCGCCTGCCGTTGTTCCTCGTCGCCGAGAGCGCGGCCATCGACGCCATCGGCCTCGATGGCTCGCTCAAGAAGCGCCGCGCGCGTTGGAGCTTCGACGAGCTGCGTCCGGCCCTGCCGCGCCTGTTCGAGCTGGCCCACGACTGGAGCCGCATCGAGGCCCCTCAGCGCAGCGCCACCCAACAGCAGACGGTGCAACTGGCCGAGGCCGTGGATCAGTTCCTGGACCTGGGCGGCTTCCTGGACTTCGCGCGGGTCGAGCTGCCTGTGGTGCGCGACAGCGCCCTGGCGGAGCTGCTCGGCGCGGACAGCGGTCGCGCTCACTTCTCGGAGCTGGTCGCCGCCGCGCCGGCGGTGGGGCAGCTCTACCGCACCCTCAGCACCAGCGACGACCCCCTCGAGCGGGAGGAGCTGCGCGGCATCGACGGCGTGCTGCGCCTGGCCGCCGAGCTGGGCCGCTCGGCCGACGGCCTGGCCCTGGTGCCGCCCGCGGGCAGCGCCGACGAAGCGCCCGAGTGGCGCACGCCGGGCGACATCCTGACCGCGGCCCTGGACGGCGCGCCGGCCTCCGAAGCCGAACTCGCGGCCCTGCGCGGCTTCGAAGCCCTGGCGGCGGCCATCGACAACGATTCGGCGGAGTCGGCCCTGGCGCTCTTGACCGCCAGCACGCGCGCGGCGGCCGAGGCGCGCGGCGAGGCCGGCAAGCTCGACCTCGAGCGCAGCTACTACGGCGCGAAGCCGCTGATGTGGGCCCTGATGGCGTTCCTGGTGGCCTTCGTCGCCGCCACGGCCACTTGGCTGCGGCCCAAGGCTCGCCTGCCCTATCGCCTCTGCACCACGCTGGCCTGGACCGGCTTGGCCCTGCTCACCCTCGCCATCGCCGTGCGCTGCGTGATCCGCGGCCGCCCGCCGGTCAGCACCCTCTACGAGACCGTGCTGTTCGTGACCGCGACGGCGGTGCTCCTGGCCCTGGTCACCGAGGCCATCGATCGCCGCCGCATCGCCGCTTCGGCGGCCGCCGCGCTGGGCGCCGTGGGTCTGTTCCTGGCCTCCGGCTACGAGAAGCTCGACGCCAAGGACACCATGCCCGAGCTGGTGGCGGTGCTCGACACCAACTTCTGGCTGGCGACCCACGTGACCTCGATCACGATCGGCTACGCCGCGGGCATGCTGGCCGCGCTCCTGGGCAGCGCCTACGTGGTGATGCGCCTGTTGCGTCGCCGCGACGCCGCGCCCGAGACCTTCCGCGCCTTGGCGCGGATGGTCTACGGCACCCTCTGCTTCGGCCTCCTGTTCAGCCTGGTGGGCACGATCCTCGGCGGCCTGTGGGCCAACGACTCCTGGGGCCGCTTCTGGGGCTGGGACCCCAAGGAGAACGGCGCCCTGCTGATCTGCTTGACGATGACGGCGATCCTGCACGGGCGCATGGGCGGACACCTCAAGGAGCTGGGCATCTGCGTCGCCGCCGCCTTCGGCGGGAGCGTGGTGGCCTTCTCCTGGTGGGGCGTGAACCTGCTCGGGGTCGGACTGCACAGCTACGGCTTCACCAGCGGCATCGCGCGGGCCCTGTGGACCTACTACGGCCTGCAGTGGGCCATCTGCGCCCTGGGCGTCGTGGTCTGGTACCGGGCCAAGGTCGAGGCGCGAACGCGCGGCGAAGAGCGCCGACCGAAGCTCGAGGCGATCGAGCCCGCGCTCGACAAGTCCGCGGCCTGAAGCCAATCCGTGCCGGACACCCGGTGACGGTACCTGCCCGGTCGGGTTAGAACGGACGGCCATGGTCGACGCCGTCGCAGCCCTCCTGAGCGGTGCCCCGGGCTATGCGGAGGTTTCCCCGTGTCCGGCGCTGCGGCCCTATGTGCGTTGCATCTGGACCCTCTGCGATCCGCGGCCAGCGACGAACTTCGAGCGGGTGCTGCCGGACGGTTGCTGCGAGGTGATCCTCAACCACGCGGACCCCTTTCGCACCCAGGACGGCGTCCAGCCCCTGTGGATGGCGGTGGGGGAGCTGCGCGGCCCCCTGGCCATCGCGCCCACGGGTGAGGCGCGACTGATCGGCATTCGCTTCGAGCCTGGCGGGCTGTTCCCGTTCCTAGGTGGTCGTTCGGTGGCGGAGCTGAACGACGGCTTCGAAGGCCTCGAAGGAGCCCTGCGAGAGGCCCTTCGGTGTGCACGCAGCGTCGCGGCGATCGAGGTCGCGCTCTTGGATCGACTCGGGCCCAGCAGCGGCTTCGTGCGCGCCGCCGCGCGCGCGATCCGCGCCTCGCGCGGTCAGGTGGAGATCGGCCAGCTCGCGGACGAACTCCGAGTGGGGGCCCGCAACCTCGAGCGGGCCTTCGCGCGCGAGGTCGGCCTGGCGCCGAAGTTCCTGGCGCGCGTCGAGCGCTTCCAAGCAGTCCTGCGCTCGATCGGCTCGGGCCCGCCGCCGGCCTGGGCCGAACTGGCCCAGTCCTGCGGCTACAGCGACCAGCCCCACCTGATCCGCGACTTCACCCGCTTCGCCGGGACGAGCCCTGCCGCCTACCTGCGCGAGACCCACGGCCTCAACGACCAGTTTGTCGGAAACGTCCAATAGGGCACGCCGCGGCGCCTCTAGTCTCGCGCCAATGAAGTACGCCCTGGCCCTGATGCTGTGCGCCGTCGCGCCCGTTCTGGTTTCATCGACTGCTCCGACGCAGGAGCCCGAGCAGCCCACCGCGCTGACGGGCGCCGAACAGCTCGCCGCGATGACCTGGCTCGAGGGGGCGTGGGAGTGCGAGATCTGGGGCGGCCGCTTCCAGAGCACCTACGGCACCCCCGAAGGCGGTGTGCTGCTCTCGGCCAGCAAGCTCCTGGTCAAGAAGCGCGCGCAGTTCTTCGAGTTCGAGCTGTTCCTCGTGCGCGAAGGCACGGTCCTGTTGGTTCCGCACCCCGAGGGGGAGGCCGCTGACCCCTTCGAGCTGAGCGAGTTCGACGCCAAGGCGCGCAAGGCGGTCTTCGAGAACCCCGCCAACGACTTCCCCACGCGCATCACCTACCACCGCGAGTCCGACGAGCGCCTGGTGATCACCCTCGACGACCCGCACCACGGCACAGAGCGCCGCGACCTGTTCGAGTTCGAGCCGGTGGACTGATCGAGCGCGTCGCGGAAGGGGTGGACGGGTAGTGGAGCGGGTCCGTCGGGTGCTCGTGGCGCTCGGTTCCCGCGCGGGCCCAGGCCAGATCGACCACCGCCTCTTGGACCGCGCGCCAAGAAGCTCGAGTCAAACCTCCTCGTCACCGCCCTGGTCTCGACCGTCGTCGGCTGCGCAGGCCCCGGGCCGAAGGCGGCATCGAGCGTCGCATTCCCCGCGCTGTCGGAAAGCGAGGTCGGCCACGCAGCCGACGACGAGGGCCTGCAGATCACCTTCGGCCGCGAGGAACTCCTGGCCTTCGGCGAGGCCTACGACTACGAGGTGGATCACAAGCTGCAGCTCCTCGAGCTGTCGCCGGGTGTCTACCAGGTCTTCGAGGGCGCCATGGCCATGTCGGAGTTCCGCGACCAGTTGCCCCTGGACGCCCACTACCTGGCCCGCATCAGCGCCTTGATGGCCGACGACTGTGGTGCGTGCACCCAGCTCAACCTCCGCATGGCGGTCGAGGTCGAGGCCGGGGTCGACAGGCTGCTCCTGCGGCAACTGCTCGAGGATCCCGCGGCCCTCCCGCCGGTGCTGAAGCTGGTCCACGACCACGCGGTCCAGGTGGTCGGCGGTGACAACGCGGAACCCGAGCGCGTGGCCGCGCTGCGCGAGGCGCACGGCGACGCCGCCTTCGCGGAGCTGGGGGTCAACACCCTCGGCTCGCGGAGCTACCCGGGGCTGCGCCGGGCGATGGGGGCCGAGCGGACCTGTCCGCCGCCGACCCTGGACTTCTGAGTCGCGCGCCGAGCCGAGTGGAAGAACGCCCGGTGGCGCGAAAGATCTTCCCGGATCGACCCCGGGGCCAGCTCCAAACGAAGCCTGAGCGAAGCGCCCGCCGATGCGCTTCAAGACCGCCAGGCCCCCCTGTCGAAGCGGGGGAAGCGCCGCGCCGTTGGGGTCGCGGGCCAGGAGTCCTCAGTACAGGAGGCTGGAATTGCTCCAGCGGTCATTCGGTTTGTTCGGCGCCCTGGCGCTGGTCCTCACGGGGTGCATGGGCCCTCAGCACGCGGTCGGCATCCAGCAGGTTGACACCCTCGTCGCGCGCATCGAGAAGGTCCACCTCGACGCGGAGCTCGGTCGGGAGAAGATCCAGGATGCGGTCGGTAACCTGCGCGTGATCGTGCGGCAGGAGTTCTCCGGCGACGCGGCCGACGCCTATGCGGACTTCGTCAAGGCGGTCGAGCGGTCGGAGGCCCAGGTCAACCGTCTGCGCTCCAACGTCGAGCCCATGCAGGCCAGCGCGAGCCAGGTCTACGACGCCTGGACGGAGGACCTCGAGTCCTTCACCAGCAAGACCCTGCGCGAGCGCAGCGAGCAGCGCCGCGACCTGACCACCGCGCGTTACAAGGTCGTGGTCGAGGCGATCACCCCGGCGATCGACGGGCTCGATGCCTACAACCGCATGCTGCGGGACCACGCGCTGTTCCTGTCCTACGACCTCAACGCGTCGTCGGTGAAGGACCTGGCGCCCGAGCTCGACGTGATGCGCGACCACGCCGAGGTGCTCGACGACCGCATCGACACGCTGCTCAAGGCGGCCAGCGAGTACGTCCGCGCGGCGGCGCCCCTCGGTCAGGTGCGCCTGACCGGCGAGGCGACCGAGGGTCGCTGAGCGAACTCGAGTGACGGCGACCCAGGCAGCGCGTCCGTGGAGGTGCCCCTCCGCCTGAGGGGCGGAGCGGTTCCCCATGGGCTGGGCTGTCTTGATCGGCCTGGTCGCGGCCCTCGGCGCCGCGCTGGGCGGCGTGGCCCTGCGCCGCGTCGACCGGCGCGAACAGCACCAGACCCTGCGCGCGCGGCACAAGGCCGAGCGCACGGGCGCGGCCGCGGCCGAGTTGCAGCATCCGGTGGTGGACCTGACCCGTTGCCTGGGCTGCGGCACCTGCGTACGGGCCTGCCCCGAGGAGGGCGTGCTCGACCTCCTGCACGGCCAGGCGGTGGTGGTGCGCGGTTCGGGCTGCGTCGGCACGGCCGCCTGCGCGCGCGAATGCCCGACGGGCGCGATCACCGTGACCCTGACCGACCTGGCCACGCGGCGCGACGTGCCGGTGCTCGACGAGGGGCTCGAGGCGGTGGGTCAGCGGGGGCTGTTCCTAGCCGGCGAGGTGACCGCCCACGCCCTGGTCAAGACGGCCGTGGACCACGGCGTGCTCGTGGCCCGGACGGTGGCCGAGCGAGTCGGCGGCGAGCGGGCCCCAAATGCCCTCGACCTCGTGATCGTGGGCGCCGGGCCCGGCGGCCTGGCCTGCGCCTTGGAGGCGCGTCGCCTGGGCCTGGACTTCGCGCTGCTCGAGCGCGAGTCCGACGTCGGCGGCACCGTCGCGCGCTACCCGCGCCGCAAGCTGGTCGCGACCCAGCCCATCGACCTGCCCCTGCACGGCCGCCTGCCCCAGCGCACCTACCTCAAGGAAGAGCTGATCGAGCTGTGGCAGTCCCTGGCCCGCGACCACGAGCTGCCGGTGGAGTGCGGCGTGACCTTCGAGGGCGTCGAGCGCAGCGCGGACGGCCTGTTCGAGGTTCGCACCAGCAAAGGCCCGCGCCGGGCCCGCAACGTGTGCCTCGCCATCGGCCGGCGCGGCCTGCCGAACCGCCTGGGCGTGCCCGGTGAGGATCGCCCCTGGGTGGCCTACAGCCTGCTCGACGCCGACGCCTGGGAGGGGCGCCGGATCCTGGTCGTCGGCGGCGGCGACAGCGCGGTCGAGGCGGCCCTGGGTCTGACCGCGCGCGGCGCCAACGACGTCACCCTGTCCTACCGCCGCGCGGAGCTGTTCCGGCTCAAGCCGTCCAACGAGCGCCGCATCGCCGCCGCCATCGCCGAGGGCCGCGTGCGCGCCCTGTTCGAGAGCCAGGTGCTCGCGATCGACGAGGGTCAGGTGCGTCTGAGCGTCGGTGCGGACGGCGCGCGCGAGGAGTTGGTGCTGCCCACCGACGCGGTCTTCGTGATGGTCGGGGGCACGCCGCCGATCGCCCAACTCGAGGCCGCAGGCGTCTCCTTCGATCCCGCCCTGCGGCCGGCTGCCGCGGCCCTCGGCGAACAGGGCACGGGCCTGGTCAAGGCCCTAGCCGCCGGCTTCGTGATCGCGCTGCTCGGCCTGGCCTTCGCCCTGTGGCACCGGGACTACTACACCCTGCCCGCCGGCCTGCGCGCGGCCCACACCAAGCACGACGAGCTGCGCCCGGGCCTGGGCCTGGGCCTGTGGCTCGGCGTCGGCTCGATCGCCCTGGTGCTCGCCAACCTGCTCTACATCCTGCGCCGCAGTCCGCGCTTCCCCCTGCGCCTGGGTTCCCTGGCCGGTTGGATGACGCTGCACGTGGCGACGGGGGTGCTGGCCCTGCTCGCGGCCCTCTTGCACGGCGGCATGCAACCGCGCGACACGGTCGGCGGCCACGCCTTCTGGGCCCTGGCGGCGCTGTTCGCGACCGGTGCCATCGGGCGCTACCTCTACGCCTACGTGCCCCGCGCCGCCAATGGTCGCGAGCTCGAGCTGGCGGAGCTGCGCGGGCGCCTGACGCGGGTGGCCGAGGGCTTCGACCGCGTGCACCCGCGGCTGGCGGCGTTGGTGCGCGACGAGGTGGGCGGACTGGTCGAGCGGCGTCAGTGGAAGGCCAGCCTGCCCGCGCGGCTCTTGGCGCTCGTCGGCGCCGAGACGGGCTTGCGGCGCCTGTTGCGCCAGGTGCGCCACGAGGGGCTGGTGGCGGGCCTCGCGTCCGATCAGATCGACGAGGTCACCGGCCTGGCGCGCTCCGCCCACCGCGCGGCCCTGGCCACCGCGCACATCGACGACCTGCGCGGCCTGATGGAGAGTTGGCGCTGGCTGCACCGCTGGGCGGCGGTGCTCTTGCTCGCGCTGATCGCGATCCACGTGGTCTACGCCCTGGCCTACGGGGCCCACCTCTTCGACGGGGGCCTCACGTGAGCGAAGCGAGCTCCCTGGCCAAGCGGCTGGGCCGGCCGAGCCTGTGGGTGGCCCTGTGCAGCGCCGTGGCGGTGATGGCCATGGCCGTGGTCGACACCGGCCGCAGCTCGCCCGGGCCCCTGGCCTCGGTGCACTCGCGTGTGCCCGAGCTGGCCGGGGCGAACGATTGCTCCGCCTGCCACGGCGGTTGGTTCCAGGACATGGCCGCCGCCTGCCTCGACTGCCACACCCCGATCGAGAAGCAGCTCGACTCCGGCCAGGGCCTGCACGGCCAGCTCCCCGAGGAGCAGCGCCGCTGCGCGAGCTGCCACTCCGACCACCACGGCGCGGGTTTCGCGATGGTCAACGAGCTGTCCTTCGCCAAGGCCGGCGTCGACGACATCCAGGCCTTCGACCACGCCTCGATCGGCTTTCGCATGGAGGGCGCGCACCTGGAGCTCGACTGCACCGAGTGCCACGCCCACGCGCAGGACGAGGTGCTGCCGGAGGGCGCCACGCGCTTCATCGGGCTCAGCCAACGCTGCGTGAGTTGCCACGAGGACGAGCACGACGGCGCCCTGGGCCGCACCTGCAACGACTGCCACGTACAGGCGTCCTTCGAGCAGCACTGGTCGCGCGGGCACGACGAGCACCTGAAGCTCGTGGGCGGGCACGGGGGCCTCTCCTGTCGCGATTGCCACGGCGAGGGTGACGACCACGCCCTCGAGGTGGTCGCAGGCGGGGGCAGTCTGCCCGACGCGCGGGCCTGCACGGATTGCCACGATTCGCCCCATGGGGCCGGCTTCGCGGTGGGCAACGCCCGCCTCGCCGGACTGGGCCTGGCGCGCAGCTGCGACACCTGCCACGCGAGCGAGCACCGCAGCTTCCGCGACGAGGGGCTCGAGCTCAGCGACGCGCAGCACGGCCTCTCCGGGTTCCCCCTGGAAGCTCCCCACGCGGACGTGACCTGCGCCCAATGCCACGAGCCGCACCTGGACGGCTTCGCGCAGCGCTACCCCGGCCGCGAGCGCGACGCCTGCGCGGCCTGCCATGCGGATCCCCACGGGGGGCAGTTCGAGTCCGGGCCCTTTGCGGCCGAGGGTTGCGTGGCCTGCCACGGGCGCGAGCGGTTCGAGCCCCACGGCTTCGACACGGCGCTGCACGCGCGGACCAGCCTGCCCCTGGAGGGCAGCCACTTGGCCACCGACTGCGAGCAGTGCCACGTGGCCGCGGAGCCCGACCTGCCGCGCCTGTTTCGCGGCACCGACAACGACTGCGACGCCTGCCACGGAGACGCCCACAGCGGCTTCTTCGACCTGCGCACCGCGGCCCTCGCGCCGCTGGAGCACGGCGACTGCGCCCGCTGCCACCGCGCGACCGAGTTCAGTGACCTGGACCGCGACGGGTTCGAGCACGGTCGCTGGACCGGCTTCCCCGTGGCCGGTGCCCACGCAGCCGAGGGCTGCGACAGCTGCCACCGACCGAGCTCCCAGGCCGACGAGTTGGGGCGTCACTTCGGACGGGTCGAGCCCGCACACGGCGAGCTCCCGACCCTGCACGGCGGGGCCGAGGTGGGGCAATCCTGCGCCGCCTGCCACGCCGATCCCCACGAGGGTCGCTTCGACCAGGCCGGCCTGCCGGCGCTGTTCGACGAGCGCCAGGGCTGCGCCCGCTGCCACGTGGACAGCTCCTTCCGCGACCTGGCCCACGGCTTCGACCACGGGCTGTGGACGGGCTTCAAGCTGGACGGCGCCCACGGCCAGGCGAGCTGCACCCAGTGCCACGCGCCCCTGCGGCCGCCGACGGAGAGCGGACGGACCTGGCGCCCGGCCGCGGGCAAGGCCTGCGCCGATTGCCACGACGACCCCCACGCCGCGCAATTCGAGCAGGCGGGCTCGATCGACTGCGCCCGTTGCCACGGCAGCACCAAGTCCTTCGCGGCCCTGCGTTTCAATCACGACTGGGACTCGAGCTTCAAGCTCGACGAGACCCACGAGGCCCTCGACTGCGCCCAGTGCCACCGCACGGAGCAGATCCGCGGCACCACCGCGATCCGCTACAAGCCGCTGGGCACGGCCTGCACCGATTGCCACGGAGTTCGTGCGACTTCCCTCCGGCGTGGCGCGAGCGAAGACCGATAGGGACCCGAGGGGCGGCGCGCGATGACAGCTCGAAGAGCCAGGGGGGCGGCTTGTGCCGCGATGTTGGGGGCGGCGCTCTTGGGAGCTCCTGCCACGGCCCGCGGCATCGAGGCCCGCGCGGCGGGGGCCGCGCGACAGGCCCAGGACGAGGTCGTCGTCGACCTGCGGGTGACCGCGAGCCTCGGCGACCGGCGCGCCACGGTCGATCGCGGCAGCGCCGACGGGCTCGAGGTCGGCGACGCGATCTGGCTCACGCCGCGCGAGGGCGGGCGCTATCGCGCCAGCGTGGTCGAGGTCGACGAGCGCTCGGCGGTGATCGAGCTGTCCCTGGCGGACTTCGTGCCGAGCCCTGGCACCCGGGGCCAGGCGATCCTGCCCGGCGAGCGCTTCGGTGCGCCCGAGCCGGCGCCAGTGGACGAGGATCCGGAGCCGGAAGCCGAGGCCGTCGAACCCGTGGACGACGGTGACAGCTCTGACTGGAGCTACGAGGACGACGGCTTCTCCCAGGACATGCCCCTGCTCGCCGGCGCGCGGGCGGTGCGACCCGCGGACCGCCGGGCCAGCTTCACCGGTCGCTACTACGTGGCCGCCGACGCCACGGCCACCAGCGACGAAGGACGCTCGGAGAGTTTCCTGCGCAGCGGTGGCCGCCTGACCTTCGACAACGTCTTCGGTCGCGGCGGCACCCTCGACATCGGCGGCGAGTGGGACCGGCGGCAGTTCAACCGCCCGGAGCTGGACGACATCACCTACAGCCAGCTGCGGGTGGAGCGCCTGTCCTACGCCCTCGGGGGCACGCGCTTCGAGGGCGATCGCATGCAGGTCGGGCGATTCCTGCAAACAGGCGCGCCCGAGTTCGGCGTGGTCGACGGCTTCGAATGGAGTCGGCGCCTGGACGGCTCGCACTCCTTCGGCGTCAGCACGGGCTTCATGCCCGAGCCGGACCAGGACTACGAGAGCGGTCACGACTTCGAGATCGCGGGCTGGTACCGCTGGGTCTCCGATCCCACCGAGCTGGCCTCGGCCCAGATCGGCTACCAGAAGACCTGGCACGACGGCGCGGTCGACCGTGACCTCGTGGTCGCCAAGGGGCACTACCTGCCGCGCCGGGGTTGGACGACCTTCGGCACGCTCTGGATCGACCTGTACACGTCCAGCGACGAGGCCAAGGGCAGCGGCGCCGAGGTTACCCAGGCGCTTCTGACCAGCTCGCCCTACACCGGGCGGTCCTGGGGACTGGACCTGACCTACGCGCACCAGCGCTACCCCGAGCTCGACCGTAACGAGCTCCTTCCGCCCGTCCTCGCCACCCAGTTGGCCGATGAGCGTATCCACCGGCTCGGCGGCGACTTCTGGGTCGCGATGCCGGTCAAGAGTCGACTGGTCGGTCGGCTCGGGGTCTGGGAGGACGCCGACGACGAGGGCGGCGACGCGGAGCTCGGCGTGGAGCTCGAGGGCCTGATGGGGCCGGGCACGCGCGTGCGGGTGCTGGTCTTCGGCTCGGCGGGGGAGTTCACCGACGTGACGGGCTCGCGCACCAGCCTGGGCGTGAGCGGCGAGAGCCTGAGCTTCGACCTGTTCTACGAGCTGGCCAACTACGACCAGGTCGGCTTCGACGAGAACAACGACGACTTCGTCCAGCACCGCCTGCGTACCTCGGTGGCCTGGCGCGCCGGTGGCGGCGTGACCGTCAGCGGCTACCTGGACGGCACGATCTTCAACACCGAGCGCGGGCTGACCGCGGGAGTCTTCGCCCAATGGAGCTTCTGAGACGCCTCGGGCGGGCCCTGGTCCGCGACGGTCGCCCGCAGATCCTGGCCCTGGCCGCGACGGTCCTCTTGGTCGCCTGCGCCTTGCAGCGCCCGGGTGGCCTGGAAGTGCATCGCTGGTGGGCGGGCTTGGGGCCGGTGATTCCCCACGACCAGTTCCCGACCGACTGCTCCCTGTGCCACGACGGCAGCGACTGGAACAGCCTGCGGGACGACTTCGAGTTCGACCACGCGGCCGAGACCGGCGTGCCCCTCGAGGGCGCGCACCTGGACGCCCACTGCCTGCGCTGTCACAACGACCGCGGACCGGTGCAGGTCTTCGCGGAGCGCGGCTGCGGCGGCTGCCACGAGGACGTGCACCAGGGACGGCTGGGCTCGCGTTGCACCGATTGCCACCAGCAGATGAGCTGGTTGCCGGTGGGGCAGGTCGAGCGCCACTCGCGCACGCGCTTCCCGCTCAACGGCGTCCACGCGATCACCGATTGCAGTCGCTGTCACCCGGGGGCGGATGTCGGGCAGTTCACGCCGACGGACATCGAGTGCGTGACGTGCCACTACGACAACCTGCTGACGGCCCAGAACCCGGACCACTTCGCCTTCGGTTGGGTCAATGACTGCGACCGCTGCCACCTGCCCACGACCTGGCAGGCGGCCCAGGGCTTCTGAGCGCCCGCGCCTTCACGCAAGCCGTACCCGCGGGGCGGGGGTCCGGGTCAAGGCGCCCGTCCCGCAGCTCCGATGAAGGGCGAACGGAAGACCTCCCGGGGGCAGCGCGTCGGGGCGCGTGGGGGTACCGAAGGGCAGCAGAGGGGACAGGAGCGCTTGGGCATGGGGCAGTTGTCAGGTGAGCAGGGCGCGGTGGAGGCGACCGCCGAGCTGGAGGGCCTAGCGGCCGTCGAGCGGGAGTCGGGCTTGGTGCGCGTGGTCGCCGTGGCCCTGGTGCTGTTGGCCTTCGCGGCCCTCGCACTCTCGGGTTGCGGCGGGGGCGCCGGTGGGGACACCGCGGGCCTGACGCCTCAGAGCTCGACCAGCTGCATGCTGTGCCACAACGGCACGCTCTCCGGCGACTACGCCGGACCGGGCATCGAGAACCCGCACCCCTTCCCTGGCGCCGCGAACCTGGACTGCGCCACCTGCCACGGCGGCAACGTCGCGGGCGACACCAAGGAGCTCGCCCACGTGCCGCCGCCGCCGCAGATCGGCGACCGCGACTTTCAGGACGTCAACGCCCAGGCGTACTTCAACCGCCTGACCCTGGTCGGGATCGACAAGTTCCCGGACTACACGGTGGGGGGCACGACCTATACCGCGCTCGACTACCTGCAGTGGATCAACCCGGGTGACCTGCGGGTCACCGAGGCGGGTCTGGGTTGTGGTCAGTGCCACGCACCCCACTCGGACTCGGTGGCGCACTCGCTCTTGGCCACCTCGAGCGGGATCTTCTCGGGCGCGTCCTTCGCCTCGGGCGTCGAGAACGAGGTCCCGGCCAGCGTCGACCTGTGGCAGGACACGGCCGCCGACCTGGGCTGGCGCGCGGTGGTCGACCCGGCCTTCAACCTGGGCACGGCGCAGATCGGCGAGGTCTCAGAGCTGATCGAGTACCCGGTCTTCAGCGTGCGCAACGACCCGGCGCCGGACGCGATCCACAACAACGCGGCCTACAACGCCGCCAACCTGCTCGACGACGTGCAGGCGGACGGGCGCCTGGTGACGGGCTCCGAGCTGGCGAACCTGTACCACGAGCAGGTGGCCTTCACCTGCGGCGACTGTCACCTGGGCAGCGCCGGTGCGAACAACCGCTCCGGCGACTACCGCTCCTCGGGCTGCACGGCCTGCCACATGCCCTACAGCCTGGGCGGGCGCAGCGGGAGTCTCGACCCCCACGTCAACAAGCTCGAACCCCTGGATCCGGACGACATCGACGACCCCGAGTGGGCCCACGTGCGCGCGCACAAGATCGTCAGCGTCAAGAAGACCCTGTCCAACGGCGCCACCGTCGAGGGCATGGACGACCTGACCTGCGCCGGCTGTCACCAGGGCTCCAACCGCACGGTGATGCAGTACTGGGGCATCCGCCTCGACCAGAACGAGAACGTGCGCAAGAACCGCCAGTACCCGGCCAACCCGGTGTCGTTCACCACGACCCAGAACGACACGCGCCTGTTCGATCCGGTGCTGGGCAACAAGGAGTTCAACGGCCGTGACCACCGCCAGTACCTGGCGGAGGAGGACTACGACGGCGACGGGCGCGACGACACCCCGCCGGACGTCCACCACGAGGCCGGGATGGGTTGCATCGACTGCCACGGCAGCAACGACCTGCACGGCGGTAAGGTGGGCGACGGACGCTCCGAGCTGCGCTCGCGGCAGGAGCAGGCCGTGGCCATCGCCTGTGAGAGCTGCCACGGCACGGCGACTGCCTACGCGCCGACGGTGGCGGGCACGAGTTACGCCGGCCAGGCCGGCCAGCACGCCACGGACACCGAGGGCAACGTTCTGCGCCACGTGCGCCGCGAGGGCGACGGGCACCTGTACCTGTACAGCCGCCTGACGGGCGTGAAGCACTTCGTGCCGCAGACCCTGGACACGATCGTCGACAACGGGGTCGTCAACCCGCTCAGCACCGTGCCCGGGAGTGAGCCGGTCTATTCGGCCTCCGCCTCCTACGCCATGGGGCGCATCGACGGATTGGCCAGCACCGGCATCGGCCCGCAGCAAGAGGACTGGGTCGCGACTGGCTTCAGCCACACGGACCGGTTGGACTGCGCCACCTGCCACGCCTCCTGGACCAACACCTGCATGGGTTGTCACCTCGAGGGCGAGTACAACCAGGGCAACAACTTCTCGAACATCACCGGGGACAGGATCGTCTTCCGGGAGAAGTTCGCCGACTTCGTCTACCAGTCGCCGTTGATGTTCCAGCTCGGCGTCGACCACAACGGCGAGATCGCGCAGATGAGCGCGAACACCAAGACCTTCTTCCGCTACAACGACCTGAACGGAGCTCGCAGCGAGGTCTTCGCCTTCTCCGATCGCAACGTCGCCGGCAACGCGCCGAGCGCGAACTTCCCGGCCCTGTCGCACAACGCGATGATGGCCCACTCGATCCGCGGACGGGTCGACAGCGAGAACGAGGGGCCCCGGTACTGCGTCGCCTGCCACCTGACCGACGACGCGATCACCGACTTCGGGTCCGAGTACGCTTCCTTCCGCACCGCGATCCAGACCGGCGATTACGACAGCCTCAACTGGACCTTGCTGCAGGACCACATCGGACGCAACCCGGGCAACCAGCTGAACTCGCCCATGTTCGTCCACATGGTGGCCGGCCTGGGCTCGGGCATGTTCCTGTTCGACGCCGGCGGGGCGCCGGTCAACCCGCTGGACATCGACCCCCAGCGCAAGCCGCTGAACGTGGCACCGTCGACGGTCTACGACCCGGCCGACATCGTCTACGACCTGGACCGGATCGTGAGCGAGACGGGCACCAGCTTCGCCTCCAACAACCACCCGCTCTTGACGCCGGGTGTGGCGGACCTCCTGCGCGACGGCGCGAGCGACCTGAACATGGCGGGGCCGCTGGGGACCACACTGACGGAGCTGCTGGCGAATCCGAGCACCGGCCTGGTGCTGGACTCCTGGTACAACGCCGACGGTCAGCCGGAGGGCAACGCCTCGACCTTCGTCGGGCCCTGATCCCGGGCGGGCGGCTCAGGGTCCGACGACGATCTTGAAGCCGCCCTTCAGGCCGACGATGCCCGTGCCGTTGTTGACGGAGATCTGGATCGAGCCACCGTTGGCGACGACCTGGATGCCGACGATGCGCGGCTGCAGCGATTGGATCAGCCAGGCACGGGCCCACAGGGCGCACTTCGCCGGGTGCATGGCGACCAGGATCTTGAGCTGCTTGGAGGCGTAGCTGATCCCGTCGGTGAAGTACACGTCGTGGTTCATGCCGTTCTCCTCGATCCGCATCCAGACCTTCAGCTTGTCCCCGACGTCGCAGTTCGGGAAGTCGAACTGGTACGTGAGGCCGGGAACGGCGCCCTCGGCGTCGGTGGTGGCGAGGGCTTGGAAGGGCGTGAACAGAGGGTCGTCCTGAAGGTCGAAGGGCGCCGCCGAGATGCCGACCGTCGCGGCGGTGAGCGCCCCGCTGAAGACCGAGATGCCCGGCACGGGCGTCGAGCCGGCCGGGTAGACGAAGGCCGAGGTGTCGACCTGCTCGCGCAGGCCCGTCACCACACCGATCTTGCCCAGGGCGGGGTCGGAGCCCTCGACGCGGACCGTCAAGCTGGTGTCGGTGCCGCTCTCGACGATGCCGAGTCCCTCGGAGGTCATCGCGACACAGTTGTTCTGGAAGGGCACCGCAAAGCCGCTACCGGCGATGGTCACCAGGGTGCCGTCGGTGCCCGTCGCGGGGCCGAAGAGGTCGACGGTCGAACCGGGGGTCAGGATCGTGACGTCGTAGGCCTCGCTGGCGCCGACGAAGGCACTGGACAGGGGCGCGAACTCGATCAGCTGCAGGTAGAGGTGCAGCCCGGAGGTGTTGGCGGGCAGCTCGAGCTGGCCGAATCCCTGGGTGAAGAGCACCAGGTCGGCCGAGGTGTAGAGCTCGCAGCCACCCGGGAAGCCGAAGGGCGCCAGGCCGAGGGGCAGGGGCAGGCCGAGGAAGCTCGCGTCGCTGAAGCCGACGCCCAGCACGAGCAGGTTGCCGGGCGCGGAGCCGAGGGGCACGTACGAGAGGCTGCCCCCTTCGATGGGGATCCCCGTGAGGGCCAGGACGGGTTCGGAGCCGCAGGTCGAGCCGTAGGCTGCGATGCCTTCGGTCTGCGCTCCGGCGGGGTCGGTGGCGAGGGCGAGCACGGTCAGGGACAGGGAACCAGCGAGGAGGGGTCGCATGGGAGCTCCTTCGAGCCTGCGCGATTGGATGGGGGGGCGGCGGGCGGCCACGTGGCCATCGGTGACGGCGGGAATCGCCCTCCACCGGCTGCCGCGCGGCTCGCGGTCCGCGGGGGACCGGAGCCGTTCGTCTTGTCCAGGTCCCGGACGCGCCGTCCGCGCGTTTAGATCCCGCAAACCGCGCCCTGATCGGGGGGGGGCGGCGCCTGCCGTGAAGCTCGTGGGGAACTGCGGGTCGCTTGACCCTCCCAGGGCGCCAGTGGGGCACCTCGCGATCGACGATTCGAGCCCGCGGTCCGCGATCAGGCTGACCGCTCCGTCCGATCGGCCCCGTCGCGCGGCGCCTGGAACCCGTCCCGCCGGAAGGTCAGCACCAGGGTGTCGCGATGGCCCTCGTCGGCCAGGGGCTGGATCGGCGTCGACTCGTGCACCACGCGCCGGTCGTCGAGCAGCATCGCGGTCCAGGGCTCGGCGAGGGTGAAGCGCAGCCCCGTCGGACCGTCGGCATCGAACACACGGGTCTCGCCGCCCTTGATGCCCTCGGCCGCGACCAGAAACAGCGCCACGAAGTCGACGCCGTCACGGTGGGCGCCCTCGGGCGTCGGGCGGCCGATGCCGCCGGTCGTGTCGATCCGGAAGGGGTGGGCCTCCACGAACCAGCGCGCGCCGGGCGCGAGCTCCGAGAACATCTCGGCGAGCCCCAGGATCATCCGTCGCCAAGTGGGGGAGTCGAGCCACTCGCGCTCGAGGGGCTCGAACCAGCGCTCGATGCCGCCGTGCAGAGCGTTGTACCGCTCGGGCTGCCAGTGGGCGCGGTGGGCCTCGTGGGTCACGGTGTCCCCCTCGACCACGAAGCAGCCGTGCCGGCGGCGTCGGTAGCGGCCGCCGTCGCGCAGGTGCTCGTCCGGCGGCAACCGATCCCAGGCTGGACCCAGGGCCTCCAGTCCCTCGCGCTCCAGTCCGAGCCGCTCGCGCACTGCCTCGGGATCGAGGACCACGTAGCCCTGCTCTGCCAGGACCTGTTCGGCGCGGGAGGCGGCGGTGTAGGGCGGGTCGAAGGTCCGCATGGGGCGCTGAGACTACCGCACCGACCCTCGGTCGCACCCGCGGCGCGCGACCCCGCGGCCCCGCGCTCGCCGCCGCGACCCGGGTCAGGGAGCCAGCTCGAGTCCCACGGCCTCGCTGGCGAAGCCCACGGTCCCCATCAGCGGATCGAGGGCCACGAAGGCGTGGTGCAGGTCGAGGCCCGCCAGGTTGGGGTCGAGCAGCGGCCCGAGCACGATCGCGGCGGTGGCCCGGCCCAGGCCGTCGAGCACCCCGAGCGTGCCGACGAACGGCGCGTTGCCCGCGGCAGTCAGGGTCCAGAACAGGTACGGGTCGGGGACCAGCGGAAGGGTCACCGCGTCGACGGTGAGGCCCGGCGCGGTTCCGCTGGCCGAGCCCAGCACGAGGTAGACCTGGCCCGCGAAGGCGACGCCCGCGTCGAGGCAGAGGTCCTGGCTGCCTCCAGAGGTGATCGAGATGGCCGCCGGCTCCGCGACCAAGCCGGCGTTCAGCCGGACGAAGGTCACGCCCTGCACGTGCACGCTGGGCAGGACCAGGACCTCGGAGGCCGCGTCGATGGCGTAGTCCGAGGGCGAGTGGGGGTCGATCACGATCTCGTTCAGAACTCCCAGCGTCGCCGGGTCGGCGAAGCGCAGGGTGCCCTCGTAGTTCGCGAAGTAGGTGCCCGAGCTGGTCAGGAAGTCCCAGCGCCCGAAGGGTGCGAGCAGCTCGCCCTTGGCCGAGTAGGTCAGACCGACGACCTTGCCGGGCAGGGGGGCCGTCGCCGTGGCCGCGCCCGAGGGCAGGGCGATCCGGACCATGCCCGCCAGTCCACCCGCCGTCACCAGGCTCTGCTCGTCCGGCGCCAGGGCGAGGTGCAGGGGCCCGTTGGGCGAGGGGAACGAGCCCGTCAACTGGGGGGGCCCGGCGCCGACCTGGATGCGCGCTACCTGGTTCCCCGCGTAGCAGCCGACGTAGCAGGTGGTCCCGGCCGCGTTCCACACCGCGCGCAGGGGCCGCGAGCTCACCGCCACGGTGCCGAGCGTCGACCAGGCCTGGGTGTCCAGGACCGTGACCGAGTTCGAGAAGGTGTTGCAGACCGCCAGGCGCGATCCGTCGGGGGACAGGGCGATCCCGCTGGCGTAGCCGTAGCCCGTGTTGAAGAAGGCCATGTCCCCGGTGGGGATCTTGGCCCCGGAGACGGTCAGCGTCGTGAGGTCGATGCGCCAGACCCCGTCGCCGTCGTCGATGGTCGCCACGAAGGCCTGGGTTCCATCGGGCGAGATCGCCACCTCGCTGCCCCGGAACGAGATCGGGATCTGGGTCACCGTCGCCGTGGCGACGTCGATCACGGAGACGAAGGTCGAGTCGAGGTTTGCGACCACGGCCAGGGACCCGTCGGGAGTCAGCGCGACGCCCTCCGGCCGATCGCCGACCTCGACGACCTTGACCAAGGTCGCCCCGGGGACGTCCCAGATGGTGGCCGTGTCACTCAGCACATTCGTGGTCACCGCGACCCTCCCGTCGGCGCTGATCGCGATCCTGCGCGTGGCATCGGCCTCGAGGCCCTGGCCGGTGGTGTCCTGGAAGGAGATCGACGCGCCCGCGCCGGTGGTCTCGACCACCAATCGATCCTCCCCCGCGCTGTTGGTGACCAGCACCGCCTTGTCGGCTGTGGGGGAGATGGCTCCCAGGGCGGTCCAGGCCGGACCGTCCAGGTCGGCCACGATCGCGCCGCTGGCGAACTCCACCAGGACGATCCGCTGGCCGAAGCCGAGGGCGTGGTTGCCGTCGGCGGTGCGGCGGTAGGTTCCGATCCAGCCGGTGGGGACCACCGGCGACACGGCGCCCGACACCAGGTCCACGACCAGCGAGTTGTTGCCGATGGTGGGGCCCGTGGACGCCGCGACCACCGCGGTGGTGCCGCTCGGGTCGACAGTGATCGCGCCGATCGGGAACAGGTTCAGGAAGATGGCCTTGGTGATCGTGGCGGAGGCCACGTCGACGACGCTGATCGCCTTGGCCAGACCGCCGTGGGCGATCACGGCGGTGGCGCCGTCCGGAGTCAGAGCCAGGCCGCGGGGCTCCTCGAGGCTGGTCAAGCGGGTCGTCGTGCCCGTGACGACGTCCACCAGGACGATCTCGTCGTGCACGCGATCGGGGTGCACCGCCGTGTTGCCGCTCACCTCGAGTTGCTCGACGAGGGTGCCCGACGCGCCGGCTTCGGACGCGAACCAGCCCGTCGCCCAAAAGCCCATGCCGCCCACGCGTAGCAGCTCGGCGCCGCTGGCCACGTCCAGCACGACCAGCTCCTGGGCACCCCAGTTGCCGACCACCGCGCGGGATCCGTCGCCCGTCAGGCGCACCACGGCGGGTTGGCTGAAGCCCGTGGCCGTGGTCGTCTCGGTACCGCTGGCCAGGTCGATGAAGCTCACCGTGCCCTCCAGCATGTTCGCGACCACCGCCGTCGAGCCGTCCGGCGTCAGGGCCAGATCCTGGGGCGAGCCGGAGACGTCGATGGCCCGCAGGAAGTCGTTGGTGGCGGTGTCGAACTCGATCAGGTTCTTCGAGTCGCGGTGCGCGATCAGGTAGCGCGAGCCATCCGGGGTGAAGGCCACGGCGCTGGGGGTGTCGCCCTCGATCTGGTCGAAGTTCGGCGCGAACACGAGCCCGAGGCCGGAGCAGAGCTGGCCGGCTTGGCCCAGGAGCGGCGGCAGCTCCCCCGGGCTGCTGCCGCCTGGAGCCGGCGGCGCCGGGAGCTCGGTGTGGCGGATGAGTGGGTCCCCGTGGGGCCGGAACAGGAGCTCACCCGGGACCTCGATGGGGCCTTGCAGACAGGCGATGAGCGTGAACGGAAGGTGCAGCAACGAGGGTCCTCGGGATCCGGTGAGCCGGAGATTGAGTCGCCACGGAGGCCACCGGCCCCCCTCGGGGCAGGTCAGGCCTGCGGCCCAGGGATCAACGGCGTCGCGACCTTGCGGATCTCGCGGAGATTCCCCCAAAAAAATCTTCGACGCGCCGGGTCCCGCACGCCCAGGAGACCGCCGACCTCGCTCCCTCCCTCCCGTCCGCGTCCACGGCTCGGTGGGCCGGCTCGAGGTCGGCGTGCTGCTGGTCGGCGGGGACCGGCGCGGGGTCGCTCCGGCGATCAGCAGCCGGTGGTCACGCTGAAGCCGCCCTCGAAGCCGGTGATGCCGGTGCCGAGGTCGACGGAGAGCACGATAGAGCCGCCCTCGACGTCGCACTTGAAGCCCGGGATGCGCGGCTCGAGGGACTGCTGGATCCAGGCGCAGGCCCACAGGGCGCAGAACTGCGGCGACATGTTGCCGGGGATGGCCAGGGTCTTGCCGATGAAGGAGCCGCTCTCGTCGGTGAAGTAGACGTCGTGGCAGCGCCCGTTCTCGTAGATCCGCATCCAGACGCGCAGGCAGTCACCGGCGTTGCACGGGTCGAAGTCGAACTTGACCTTCAGGCCGGGAACGAGGCTCGCGATCGCGGGCGGCGGCACGGCCACGAAGGGCTTGAAGTTCGGGTCCGCGACCAGGTTGAAGGACTGGGCCGACGTGCCCATGGTCGAGGCCGAGGGCGTCCCGGTGAACGCCGCCACGCCGGGGATCGCCGGCGCGCCGGGGAGTTGGATGAACGAACTCGCGGGCACCAGGTCGCGCTGGCCGCTGAGGATCGCGATCGGGCCGACCGCCGCGGCCGAGCCTTCGACCCGCACGGTGATGCTGGTGGAGGTGCCGCTCTGGATGATCCCCAAGCCCTTGCCGGCGATGCCGACGCAGTTGTCCTTGGCGGGTGTGTTGAAGCCGGTCCCGGTGAGGGTGATCAGCGTGCCGTCGCCACCGCTGGTGACGCTGATGCTGCCGATGTTCGGGCCGGCGTCGCCGATGACGACAGCCGTTCCGTCGCTGGTGCCCGTGTAGCCCTGGGGAAACAGGCTCAGTTCGAGGACCTGCATGTAGAAGGGCACACCAGCCGAGCTCGGGGGCAGGTTGAAGGAGTCGAGGTGGACGCCGGTGCCGCCGCTGTAGACGTTGGTCAGGTCCAGGGAGTTGTAGAGCGAGCAGCCGCTGGGAAAGCCCAGTGACGCGAGGTTGAAGGGCAGGATCGGCTGGCCACCGAAGTGCGTGTCGCTGAAGCCGGTGCCGAGGATCTGCACGCCGAGGGGATCGCCGCTGACCTGGAAGTCGAGGCTGGTGCCGGCCACGGGGCTGGAGAGCAGGGTCAAGCCGGGCGCCGAGCCGCAGGCGGAGCCGTACTGGTTGACGCTCGGGTCCCCTGCGAAGCCGAGGCCGGCGGACAGGCCGATGGCGGCGGGAAGGAGGAGCGGGAGGATCGGGGTTCGCATGGCGCTGAAGGGGTGAAGGGTCAGGTTGGTGGTCCGGTCGGTCGACCGGGCCTTCGAACAACGCCAGTGCCGAGCCCTCCCGGAGCGAATGCGAAGACGCCTCGAATCCCTAGGGCTGACGGGGGCCGCCAGGGGCGCAGGTCGACTCGAGCGGGGGGCAGTGCCGTGCACGGCACGCTGCAACCGCAGCCGGTCGGTCCCGTCAGCGAGCTGGCCGTCCCCGGGACTTCGAATCGCTCGAATTCGGGATTCCGGATTGGCGCGTCGTCCGGTTCGGCCTGCTGCTCAGATCGTGGCCCTGCGTTCGCTTCGCGAGCGCGTGGCACTCGTCGTTCCGATGGCCGATCGGATCGACAACTACCTGCCCATCAACGCAATGATCACTTCCGCCGCCTACCTGCTCGCCGTCCTTACGCCGCTGGTCCCCGATCTCGAGCTGACTTGGACCGATGGCTTCCTCGGTTCGTCCCTGGACTACACCCTCGAGGGTGACCCCTTCGCGCCGGTGATCCTGCTCCCGTCGCTCACCGACGGTCCCACGCCCCTGTCGCTCTTCTACGCCGGCGAGACCCGATCGCTCGACGTGGGCTTGGACCTGGTCTCCCTGGCCTCCCTGTTCGTCCTCGACGGCGGCGGCCAGGCCTTGGTCGCCTACCCCCTCTCGGCCGCTCCCGCCCTGGCCGGGGTGCAGATCCGCGCCCAGGCCGTCTCGATCGACTTCTCCTTCGTTGGCTCGCCCTTCGATGACCTGAGCGGAGCGGTCCAGACCACCCTGACGTTCCCCGGTCAGCTCTTCCCGACCGACAACCCGACCATCGTTTCGCGCCGTGGCCACTGCATGGCGCGCATCCCGGACGGGAGGGTGCTGCTGATCGGCGGTGAGGTGACGGACGCTTCAGGCAACGCCCTGTCGACGAATGCCTGGGAGGTGTACGACCCCCAGACGGAGGCGTTCACGGCAGGTGCGACCACCCTCTCGACGTCGCGATCGCGACTCCAGGCGACGCCGCTCCTGGACGGCCGCGTGCTGGTCACGGGAGGCGCACAGGCGAGCTCGGGGAGCGGCGCCGGCGCGCTGGCCCTGGCGACGACGGAGCTCTTCGATCCGGTCACCATGACCTTCAGCGCCGGCCCGTCGATGGCGGTCAGCCGGGTCCAGCACACGGCGACCAGGCTGCTCGACGGGCGGGTCTTCGTGGTGGGTGGACGCAGTTCGGACGTGGACCTGCGGCACTCCCTGGGGGGTGAGGACTTCGGCGCCGCATTGCCCGCGGGAACCGAGCTCTTCAACCCGGTCACCAATACCTGGTCGGCGGGGCCGATGCTCCCCGGGGGTCGCTACGGCCATTCGGCGACGCTGCTCGGGGACGGAACCGTGCTGATCGTCGGAGGTCGAGTGGAGGGCACGCCCATCTTCGGTGGACCGCCGGTGGCGACCACCGACGAGGTACTCAGCTTCGACCCGGCCACCAATTCGATCTCCAGTGGCCCGTCCCTGCCCGTCGCCCGCGCCTTCCACGGCACCGTTCAATCGGGCGACGGTGGCGTCTTCCTGGTCGGTGGCGCGACGTCACTGCTGTACTTGCCCGGACTGGCGCCGGGCGGGGAGGACCTCGCCCTGGTCCAGTCGACCGGACTGACCAACCTCTCCTACATCCCGAGCGGGCCCACCTGGGGGATGGAGGGTCCTCCCTTCAATGTCACCGTCGATCCCACGGTGGAATGCCTGCCGAAGGGAGGAGGCTGCTACGAGTACACGGTGATCGACTGCCGTGGTGACGACGTGGTCGGGAGCGACGCAGGCGTCGGCACGAAGATCTTCACCGTCGAGAAGTGCGGGGCGAATCCGAGCCTGCAGCTCAGTGACCTCGAGACGATCGATGATGGCACCGGGCACGCCTCGGAGCAGCTCGAGGCCATCCACAAGACCTTGATCACGACGTCGATCCAGGGACCCGGCGGACCGGTCGGAGCTGGCAGGATCTTCGCAAACGGGGGCTGAGACAGGCTCCTCAGGACTCCACCACGCGCGCGGGCCTCAAACCGGTGATCGGCATGGTCTGCGCGCGTCCCGAGGTGAACCGCATCGAACAGCGTGACATCTGTCGCGTCAGCGGCGTCGATTGGTTGAAGCCGACGAAGAAGTAGGCACCGCGCGCGGTGAAGATCTGGGCTTGGTCGAGACCGACGTCCAGCAGCATGCCATCGCCCCGTGCGCGCGATGCCCGGGCGGAATAGTCACGCCAGGGATCTCGCACCAGCTCGCGCAGGTTGCCGAGCATGTCGTACAAGCCGTACCCGTTCGGTGAACGGCTGCCGACGGGGCTCGGGCCCGCGTCCGTGCCGGTCACCTCGTACACGGTCATGTCCCGGTAGTCAGGACCCCACCACCAATCGGTGTCGGCGCCGCCCCGCGAGGCGTAGTCCCACTGAGCCTCGGTCGGCAGGATCAATCCCAGCCGACGCACGATCTCGAAGCCCTGGTCGTGGGACAGGCTACCCATGGGCATCAGGCTCGGATCGGTGGCGACCTCGTCAGGGACCGGCGGCGACCAACGAGCCCACTGGGCGCGGGTCAACTCGTACTTGGAGATGAAGAACGGGTCCAAGTCGACCTCGTTCTCGGCGCGCTCGAAGGTCTCGACCAGCTCTGGATGGTCGCCCACGCCGCCGAGCACGTGCCGCGCCCCGGGGATCAGGACCAGCACGATCGAGCTGTCGACCGAGAGGTCGAAGGTTCCGTCCGAATTGCGCCGCGGTGGCTCGCCGGTGAGGAGGTGCGCGAACTCCTGGAGTCCGGAGTGTGGGTCCGTGCCGAGGGGCAAGAGTCCGAGCTGCGGTGCAATCGTGAGTCCGCCGTAGGGGCCGGCCGGGTCGGCGATGGCGTCGATCGCCGCCTCCCAAGAGGGGTCCTGGGTGGTCCGTTCCGCCAGGGACCTCGCCGCGTCGAGTCGCGCGCGCATGCGAGCGATGCTGGTCTGATCGACTGGGTCGGAAGCCCTGAGTTGCTCCAGGCCATCGACCAACTCGCGCAGCTCGGGAATGATCCAGGCGTCGAGCTCGCTGTCCGTCGCCCGCTCCGCGCCGGCGGCGAACGAGACCCTGGAGGTCCGTTGCGCGAGCTCACGCACGTGCATCGGTCGCCGCGAGACCACGTTCTCGGCCAGGGACACCCAGGCTTCCATCGCCTCGACGCGATCCGGCGTCGGGGGCCACAGCTCGTCGGACTCACGTTGGAGCACGGTCAAGCGGCGCATGTCGAGGAAGCGCTCCCAGAGGGAGCGCTCCACACTGCGCACGACATACATCCCGATGCCGCCCAGCAATAGGAAGATCGCCGAGGACGCCATGGCGATACTCAGCCGCCGATTGCGCCGCACCCAGGCCCGTGCCTCGGCCCAGCGGCCGCTCTCGTGGGCGACGACGACACGGCCTTCGAGGTAGGCACGCAGGTCCGCCGACATGGCCGCCATGTCCGGGTAGCGATCCGCCGCTTCACGGCGCATGGCGCGCTCGGCGATCGAGACCAGGGCCGGCGGCGCGCCGGGAGCCGCGAGCGCGATCGGGTGCGGCGGGCCCGTCACGACGGCGGCGAGCACCTCGTGGGGACCCCGAGCACTGCGGTAGGGGGCCGCGCCGGTGAGCAGGTGGTAGAGCATCGCGCCCACGGCGTAGACGTCCGTCTGGGGTCCGAGCGAATCCAGCTCCCCCCGCGCCTGCTCGGGCGACATGTAGGCCGGCGTGCCGATCACGTCGCCGTCCATGGTCATCAGCGGCGCCTCCTCGCGGGCCGCCTCCAGGGCCGGGGCGTGGCGTGCGAGCATCTCCAGGCGCAGGTCGTGGCGGTCCGCCTGACCCAGGACCCGCGCCAGGCCCCAGTCCATCACGTGCACCTCGCCGAAGCTCCCGACCATCACGTTGGCCGGCTTGAGGTCGCGGTGGATCACGTCGCGGCTGTGGGCGAAGGCCATCGTCTCGCAGACGCGGGCGAGCATCTCGAGCGCGCGCTCGCGGCTCCACTCGACGTCACCAGCGGCGATGCGGTCCAGGACCTGGGCCAGGGTCGAGCCCTCGACCAGGGGCATGGTGAACCAGGCCTGGCCCGAGGCGTCCGCGCCGAGCTCGTGGACCGGCAGCACGCCGGGGTGCTGAAGTTGCCCGGTGATCTGCGCTTCCTGCAGGAAGCGGGAGACGACCCGCGCGGTGCGCGGCGAAGGTTGCTCGCCCAGGGCACCGATTCCGCTGCGCACCACCTTCATGGCCAGGCGTCGACGGAACTCGGGGTCCCAGACCTCGAACACGATGCCCATGCCTCCGCGTCCGACCACACGCTTGACGCGGAAGCGCGACTGTGGGGGAGCGCCGTCGATCGAGATGCGCGGATCGACCTCGGCGCCGAAGGACTCGATCAGCGAGTCGGTCGCCCCGCCGACTCCGATCGCGCTGGCCAGGCGCAACCAATGTTCGTGCAGAACGCGCAGCTCCGGTGCCGCGGAGGGATGGGCTACGCAGAGCGCCTCCAGCTCCGGTCCCTGACCGGACTCGACCCCTGCCAGGTACTCGGCGAACAGGCTGTCGACGTCGACGACTGCGTTCTCCATGGTTCCTCCCCTTGTTCCTCGAGCAGCTGCTAACCGCTTCCTCGATCGCCGACGACGCCGTGCAGCAGCGCGGTGCGCGCACGTGCGTGCAACATCCGCGCCGCGTCGGCGCTCGCCAGTCCCATGTCCGCCGCCACCGTTGCCCACGATTCGCCGGCGTCGCGTCGATCGAGCACCTCGATGTGCCGAGGCGAGAGGGCCGCGCGCGCGACACGCGCGCGCTCGAGCAACTCGCCCTTCTCGGCCAGCGTCGAAGGACCCTCTGCGCCGTCGCTGGGATCCGCGGTGGCACCCGCCCCCTCGCCGCCCAACTCGACGTCCCTGCGGCGATCGCGTCGCAGGGCGCCGAAGAAGCGCGCATCCTGGCGCAAGCGATTCTCGACGATCGTGGACACCCAGCGCACGAAGGAGCGCTCGTCCCGCAGCTCGAAGTGATCGAAGTTGCGCAACACCTCGATCAGCGTCTCCTGCACCACGTCGCCCGACTCCAGCTCACGTCGCAGTCCTGGACCCAAGCGCGCCCGAACGATCGTCTCGACGCGCGGCAGGTAGCGTTCGATCAACTCACCGAAAGCACGGTCGTCGCCGCCCTGGGCGAGTCGGACGAGTTCGACTGTTTGCGCGATTGCGTCGCTCGGATCGGATGGGTCCACGTCTTGCGGAGTCTAGTTGTTCCTACATCGGGGCAGGTATCGCCGATCGGCGAGGGGCCACGACTCGCTGGGCCCCACGGGTCTGATTCCCTGTGTCCCCGGGGACCAGCCGCCGCACGTTCGAAAGTCGAAGGGCCACGGGAGCGCGGAGTCTCGGGCTACTCTCGGTCAACCATGGACGGTCGAGAGCGCCGGAAGTTCCCGTTGAAGTCTGCCAGGAGCGATTCCGCCCTGGGGGCCAGCAGTTCCCGCAGCGGGCTACGCGACCACGCCGCTGGGGCGGCCGGCGGGGTGACGGGCGCGGGCCGTCGCAGGTGGGGCGGGCGCCGGTCGATGTTGGCCGGCATGGCTCTGACGCTGCCCCTGGCAGGATGTGCCGAGGGGCAGGACGCCTCCGACCCGGTGCTCGAGACCCGGCGGAGCTTGGCCAGTCCAGTCGGCAGGACTCTGCCCGGCCTCGAGGACTCGCTCCACACCGACGAGGTCGAGCTGGAGGTCATCCATCGATCCCTCGCCGGGCCGGACCAGCCGACGTTCTTCGCGGGCTGGCGAGGGGAACCGTGGCCGGTGGCGGTCGGGCGCTACGAGTTCCTCGAGGGCGGGCTGCTGCTCCTCGAAGGGGGCGGCGGTGGCGATTGGTTCGAGAACACTTGGGTCTACTTCCTGATCGACCTGAGTGGGCCGGCGGAGGAGTTGATCGCTGTGGGCGTCCACCACGCGTCGGATTCACCCGGTCTGACCAGCGGGTTCAAGGCAGTCAGCGGGGGTGCGGTGACCCTCGATCTCCGTCCGGGCGACGACTGGTCGACCGTGATCGAGTTCCGGCTGGGGCTGCTCGGATCGCAGTACATCGAGGGGCCCGCGGTGGTGTCCGGCGTCCTCACCTGGAACGTGGGCGCCGACCAGCCGCCGCGTCCGACGGAGGGTGGACCGCCGCCGGTCGATGGGGCGCAGGTCTGGATGCCGGTGGCCCTGGACTACTGGCGCGCCAGGGCCGAGGACGCGGGGCGCTGACCCCGCTAGCCGGGCGCGTCCTCGCTCAGCGGTCGATGATGTCGTAGACCAGGATTCGCTCGGTCAGCGGGCCCAGTACCTCTTGGACCCGTCGCACGTGCTCCGGGTGGTCGAGGTAGACCGCCAGGTCGCCCGCCGAGCGGAAGGTGATCACGAGCCCGATGTCGAAGGAGTCGTCGACCACCTCGCGGTCGCTGGCGAGGGGCGTGCCGACCGTGATCGAGAGCACCTCGGGGATCACCGTCAGTTCACGGCTGGCCTCGATGACCTTCTGCCGGGCCTCGTCGCTGGCGGGCTCGGCCAGCCAGCACAACACCACGTGCTCGACGCGCCCGTCGACCGCTCCGGAATCTCCACCGGGGCTCAAACAGGACCCCAGGCAGGCCGATAGGACCAGGGCGGGCAGCAGCCGTCGGAGGGTTCCCATGGCGGGAGGCTACCGGGATCCGTTGCACCTCGGAGCGGTTGACGCTGGAATGGCGCGCAACGGGGGAGCGGATCGGTGCTGGTGTGCCGCCCGGCCTTCAAAGCCGCGAGGGTTGCGTGAACAGCGTGACCGGTGGGTTCGATTCCCATGCGCTCCCGCCATCCAACCGCCGCCGGCCCCGGTCCCCCCGCCACGGACTCCTCCCTCCCCCCCGAGCATCGCCCGTGTCCGAACTGCCGCCCTACGAGATCCGGGAGTACCGCGCCGGCGACGAGGAGGCGATCCTCGAGACGTTCAACCGCTGCTTCGCGGACGTGGATCCCAACTTCACCCCGCGCACCATCGAGGAGTGGCGTTGGCAGTACCTCGAGAACCCCAGTGGCTGGCGCATCTACCTGGCCATCACCGACGACGGGCGGGTCATGAGCCAGTACGCCGGGGTGGGCCTGCGCGTGCTGCTCGAGGGTGAGCGCGCCCACTTCAGCCAGGCGGTCGACTCCATGACCGACCCGGCCTTCCGGCGCGGCCTGAAGAAGCCGGGTTTCTTCGTGCTGACTTCCTACCCCTACGCCGAGAACTACGGCGGCCCGGCCCCGGACAAGGACCCGATCCAGTACGGCATGCCGATCCCGCCCGCCTGGCGCATCGGCAAGGTCCACTGCGGCTACCAGATGCTGCGCACCGAGACCAAGCTGGTGGTCCCGGCGGACGGCGGCCTGACGCTCGAGTCCGCGGCCGGGGTCGAGGTGACCGAGACCGAGACCTGGCCCGACGACCTGGACGAGCTCTTCGCCCGCGCCTGCGAGCCGTTCGGCGCGATCGGCATCCGCGACCGGGCGCACATGCAGTGGCGCTACCGCGACCGGCCGGGCTTTCGCTACGAAGTCGCGCTGGCCCGTGCGAACGGTCAGTTGGTCGGCCTCGCGGTCTGGCGCGCCGGAGTCTTCGACCGCTCGGACGACGGCTTGATCTGCGACTGGATCGTCGACCCCGGACGGCCCGATGCCAGCGCCGCCCTGATCGCATGGGCCGCCGAGCGCACCCGCGCCGCCGGTCGCGAGCGGCTGGTGACGCTGCTGCCCGACACCTGCCCCGAGTGGCTGCCCTTCCAAGGACGCGGCTTCCGCGCGCGCACCTCGAGCTACTTCATGGTCATCCGGCGTTACACCAAGCGCTACGACACGCGCTGGGTCTACAAGCACTGGTACTACACCCTCGGCGACACGGACCTCGTCTGAGCCATGGCCGACTACGAGATCCGCGAGTACCGCGAGGGTGACGAAGAGAGCCTGGTCGAGACCTTCAACGAGGTCTTCGGCGCCAAGAGCGCCGACCACGTTCCGCGCACCTTGGACGAGTGGCGCTGGACGGCCCTGGGCAACCCGGCCGGTTGGCGCATCTGGCTGGCGCTGACCAACGACGGCGGACCGCGCAAGGTCGTGGCCCAGTACGCCGCCTGGCCCTACCGCCTGTTGGTGGACGGCCAGGAGCGCAACTTCGCCCAGATCGTCGACTCGATGGTGCACCCCGAGCACCGCGCGGGCCTCAAGCGCCCGGGCCTGTTCGTGCGCACCGCCTGGGAGTTCTTCGACGCCTACGGTGGCCCCGAGAAGGACCTGGTGCACTACGGCATGCCCGTGGCCGACGCCTGGCGCATCGGGCAGACCTTCCTCAAGTACGAGATCTCGCGCACCCACGGGGTGCTGGCCCGCGAGCCCGGGCCGGATCCGGGCGAGGCGCCCGAGGTCGAGCTGATCGAGCGCTTCGACGAGCAGGCGCGCTGGCTCTACGACCGCTGCTCGGGTGCCTTCGGGGCCAGCGCGATCCGCGACGCCGACTTCTGGAACTGGCGCTTCGTCGACCACCCGAACTTCGACTACGAGCGTCTGGGCGTGCGCGACGCCGAGGGCATCCTGCGCGGCGTCGCGATCTACCGGCGCGCCGACTGGATCCTGCCCAACATGGGCTTGATCGTCGACTGGCTCGTCCCGCCGGACGAGCCCGAGGTCGGCGCCGCCCTCGAGCGCGCCGTGCGCCACCGCGGCGCCCGGGACGGCGTCAGCGCCGTGGCCAGCCTGACCGTCGACTGGTCGCCCTGGTTCGACAGGTTCCAGGACTGGGGCTGGCGGGTCCACCCGAGCGAGTACTTCATGGTCACCCGCAGCTTCCACGCCCGCTACAACGACCTGTGGCTGCGGGACAACTGGTGGTACCAGTTGGCCGACACGGACTTGGTCTGAGGTCGGGGCTGCGCCAGGGCTCGGAGCTGCAGGGGCCAATGACGGCCAGGGCTGTCCACTCGCGTGCCAGGCGCTCCACGAGCGCCGGCCCGGCCGCTGCCGGAACCAGCCAGCCCTGGCGCCTCTCCCGGCCACATCCTCCGTAGTCGGCCCTTTGCGTCGGGCGCCAGTTGGGGAGAATGGCCCCGTGGCCTACGATCCCGAAGTGACTCACGTTGTCAGTTGGGTTCTGGATGATTGGCGATCCCGCGCGGGCGCCGCTTGCGGACTCGCGCAGTCCCGCCGCAAATCCGGTCTGCGCGGCGGGTCCTCGATCTCGGCGATCGTGACGCGAGCGGCAGCCTCGAGAGTAGCGCTGCTGCTCGCGATGGTCTTGCTGCTGGTGACGCCGAAGCAGGCGTGGGCGACCCCCGTGCTGACGCAGACGGGCTTCGACCAGATGATCCGCGATCTCGCCGGCGGCGAGGACGACGAGCGTGAGACCCAGTCGGAAGCGATCCGCGGTGTCACGGTGATCACCTTCGAGGGCGAGCTCGACCGCGGGGCCCTGAGCCTGTTGCGCCGGGCCGTGGGCGAGGCCAAGCAGCGCCGCGACGCCCTGGTGATCGAGCTCGACACCCCCGGCGGGCGGGTCGACCTGATGTGGCAGCTCTCGTCGGCGATCTTCGATGCCCGCGAGGACGGTCTGCGCGTGGTCGCCTGGGTCGCTCCCAAGGCCCTCTCGGCCGGGGCCCTGGTGGCCATGTCGTGCGAGATGCTGCTGATGCGGCCCGACGGGCAGATCGGCGCGGCCCTCCCGATCGTCTCGGTGCCCACGGGCGTCGAGGCGGTGGAGGAGAAGTTCCTCTCGGTGGCGCGCAGCGGGTTCCGCAGCGTGGCCGAGCGCACGGCGCGGCCCACGGGCCTGGCCGAGGGCATGGTGGACCCGTCCCTTGAGGTGCTGTGGGTCGAGGTCGACGGCTTCCGGCGCGTGGTCACCGGCGAGGAGTGGGACACCCTGCGGCTCGAGGGCTCGCCGGTGAAGAAGATCGACGTGATCGCTTCGCGCGGTCGGTTGGTGGCGTTGACCACCGACGAGGCGCTCGAGTACCGCCTGGCCGACGACGAGGTCGCCAGCCTGGCCGAGCTGATGACCGTGCACCTCAGCCTGCCGGCCGACGCCGAGGTCACGCGAGTCGAGGAGTCGAGGGCGGAGGAGTTGGCGTCGCTGCTGGACTCCCTCGCGCCCCTGCTCTTGATCCTCGGGATCACCCTGGCCTACATCGAGCTCAAGACCCCCGGCCTCGGGATCGCCGCGGTGCTGTCCCTGGCCTGCTTCGGCGCGCTCCTGTTCGGGCGCTACCTGGTCGGCCTGGCGGGGATCGAGCACTTCCTGGTGATGGGGCTCGGCGCGGTGCTGATCGCCGTGGAGCTGTTCCTGGTGCCCGGGACCCTGTGGCCGGGGATTGTCGGCGCGGTGTTGGTCGTGGCCGGCTTGATCTGGTCCCAGCTCGGACCGGGCCTGCCCCTGGCCCACGAGTTCGACCGCCAACTGGCCCTGCAGGCCGCCTTCCGCACCTCCCTCTGGGGTGCGGTGGGCTTCGTGCTCTCGGTCGGCCTGTCGTTCATCCTGCCCAAGACGCCCCTGTACTCGCGCATGGCCGTGGCACCCACGGACACCGGTCCGACCTTCGGCTCGGCCGTCGGCGGCGGCCCGGTCGGAGCGCGCCCGGGCGACCTGGTGGGCCTGTTGGGGCGGGCGTCCACGGACCTGCGCCCGGTGGGCCACGTGCAGCTCGACGGCCAGGGCATCGCCGACTTCGAGGCCTGGGCCGTGGGCGGCACGCTCGAGCGGGGCCAGCGGCTGCGGGTGATCGGCACCGAGGGCGGTCGGCTGCGCGTCGAGGGCGTCGAGGGCGTCGAGGGCGTCGAAGGCGTCGAGGACGTCGAGGACGTCGACACCAAGGAGGCGAGCGCGTGACCCTGGCCCTGATCCTGCTCGGTCTCGGACTGGCCCTGGTGCTGGCCGAGGTCTTCATCCCCAGCTTCGGCGTGCTCAGCTTCCTGGCGGCCGCGTCGATCATCGGCTCGGTCATCGCGGCCTTCCAGGAGGACACCGGCACCGGGGTCAACTTCCTGCTGGCCGTGGCCTTGCTCTTGCCGGTGACCCTGGTCGTGGCCTTCAAGCTCTTGCCACAGAGTCCCTTCGGCAAGCGTTACACCTTGGGCGGCTTGAGCTTCCAGAGCACCGCCGCGACCGACGCGCGCGACCTCGACCTGGTCGGCCAGGAGGGTGAGGTGCTGACGCCCCTGCGCCCCGCCGGGTACGCGCGCATCGGCGGGCGCCGCGTCGACGTGGTCAGCCGTGGCGAGAGCATCGGCATCGGTGAGCCCGTGCGGGTGCTCGAGGTCGTCGGCAACCGCGTGGTCGTCGTGCGCAGCGAGCCCGGCGGCGATCACGGCGGCGAGCCGGCTTCGCAGGCTTGATCGAGCGACCCGCCTGAACCAATTACCGGCGCCGTCCGCGGCGCTCCCGAGAAGAACCGAGATCCTCCGTCGCTCCCATGAGCACTCTGCAACTCACCCTCGCCGCGGCGAGCAACACCGCCATGACGGTCTTCACCGTCGCCGCGGTCCTGGTCGGCCTGGCCTTCGTCCTGCTGCTGATCCGCTACGCCAACCTCTACGTCCGCTCGCTCTTGTCGCGCGCCGGTATCGGCCTGCTCGACATGGTCGCCATGAGCCTGCGGAAGGTCCCGCCTTCGCAGATCGTCGACGCCCAGGTGATGCTGGTCCAGGCGCGCCTCGACCAGGTCGACAAGCGCGACCTCGAAGCCCACGTGCTCGCCGGCGGTCAGGTCGGCCGCGTCGTGCGGGCGCTGATCGCGGCGAACCGCGCGGGCATCGAGCTCGACTTCCGCACCGCGGCGTCGATCGACCTGGCCGGGCGCGACGTGCTGGACGCCGTGAAGACCAGCGTGACGCCCAAGGTCATCGACTGCCCCAACCCGGCGTCGGGCAAGACCGAGATCGCCGCCGTGGCCGCGGACGGCATCCAGGTCCTGGCCAAGGCGCGGGTGACCGTGCGCACGAACATCGCGCGCCTGGTCGGTGGCGCCGGCGAGGAGACGATCATCGCCCGCGTGGGTGAAGGCATCATCTCGACCATCGGCTCCAAGGCCTCCCACAAGGAGGTGCTCGAGAACCCCGACGCGATCAGCAAGGTGGTGCTCGCCCGCGGACTCGACGCCGGCACGGCCTTCGAGATCGTCTCGATCGACATCGCCGACGTGGACATCGGCAACAACATCGGAGCGCGCCTGCAGGCGGATCAGGCCGAGGCCGACAAGCGCGTGGCCCAGGCCAACGCCGAGAAGCGTCGTGCGATGGCCGTGGCCGCCGAGCAGGAGTTCAAGGCCAAGGTGATGGAGAACCGCGCCGAGGTGGTCCTGGCCGAAGCCGAGATTCCCAAGGCCATGGCCGAGGCCCTGCGCGCGGGCAACCTGGGCGTCATGGACCAGTACCGCTTCCGCAACATCCAGGCCGACACCAGCATGCGGGAGGGCATCGCGGGCGGCGGAGACTCGAAGCCCGAGGGGCTGGAGAGCTAGTGATCTCCGCGGTCATGGGCGCGGCGCTGCTGGACGTCAGTCTGCTGGAGACCGGGCCGTTCCTGGCCCAGGCCAAGCCGAACGACATCCTCGAGGGGATCATCCAGATCGCCTTCGTCGCGCTGTTCTTCGGCGTGCCGATCGTGCGCGGGATCCTCCGCGAGCGTCAACGCAATGCAGCGCCCGGTGCTCCCGCGCGGCGGGCGCCCAGGCCCGTGGCCACCGAGGTCGATGGGGAACTGAGCGGCCGCGACCTGTGGAAGCAGTTGCTCGAAGGTGTGGAGCCGACTCGCCCGGCCGCGAAGGTGCCGCGTCCCCAGGATCCGATGGGGGACCCGCACCTGCGGCCGGAATCAGCGGTGCATCGGCGTCAGCGCAAGCAGGCCAAGGTGGCGACCGCGTCAGCGACGCCGGAGCCCGCACGTCGCGTCCACGAGGAACCGCTGACCGCGGTCCTGCCCTCGGCGGCGCGTGAGAAGCTGCGCGACGACCTGCCCTCGGCCCTGCGGCCGATGCCGAGCGAGTCCGAGTTGGAGCGCACGGGCGGTGATGAGATGGTCGCCCGCGGGTCCCTCGCTGAGCTGAGTGGCCTGCGCTCGTCCCTGCCGGTGTCTGGGACCTTGGACCGATTCCCGCCGGCCACGGAGCGTGGCCCCGCGGCCGAGTCCGGTGGCAAGGTCGCGTCCCGCTACCCGTTGTCCGACCGCGAGGCCTGGCGCCGCGCCGTCGTCCTCGCGGAGGTTCTGGGGCCGCCGGCGGCCCTGCGCGAACTCGAGGGCGGCGCCCTCGGTCGTGCGGGCCTGCTCTGAGGTCCGTCACCCAGGGCACAGCCGGAGGGCACTGCGATCACGCCCTCGATGGCGCGACGCCCGCCGGGCCCGCAGTCGCGCCCCGCGCTGACGCGCTCCCTCTCGCGACCCCACCCTCTCGTTCCGTTCGATTCGACCCAGCCCCCGACCCCCGCCCCGCCATGCCCCGCCGCGCCACGCGCTACTGGCTCATGAAGTCCGAGCCCGACGTCTTCTCCTTCGACGACCTGATGGCCGCCAAGGGCCGCCGGACCATGTGGGACGGCGTCCGCAACTACCAGGCGCGCAACTTCATGCGCGACGACATGGCCGTCGGCGACGGGGTGCTCTTCTACCACTCCAACGCCAAGCCCCCCGGCGTGGCGGGCTTCGCCGAGGTGGTCCGCGAGGCCTATCCGGACCCCACGGCCCTCGATCCGAAGGACCCGCACTTCGACCCCAAGAGCGATCCCGAGGACCCGCGCTGGATGCTGGTGGACATCGCCGGGGTCGAGTCAGCGCCCAATTTGGTCTCTCTCGAGGACCTGAAAGCGAATCCGAAGCTTTCTGAGATGGCCGTCGTCCAGCGTGGCAGCCGCCTCTCCGTCCAGCCCGTCACCGCCGACGAGTGGAAGGTCGTCCGCAAGATGGCAGGCCTTTAGGGGGCAAGAAGGGCTCTTCGACCCTCGGGGCCGGGATCGAGCCCCGAGCCGCCGTGGGACGGTCGCGGCTCAGAATCGGCCCTGGCGGCCCCTGGAACGGGGGCTGGCGCCTTGATCGCTGGCCCGCAATCGCCACCATGAAGCCCGTCTACCGCCATCCAGCGCCCCCCAGAGGAGCCGGATCGGCTCCTCGCATTTCGGATATCCAGGCATGACGCAGAACTACCAGAACCTGATTCAGACCATCGAGAGCGTCCGCGACGACGTCGAGAAGGCCGCCTCCGGCAACAAGGCCGCGTGCGCCCGCGTCCGCAAGGCGATGCAAGAGGTCAAGAACCACGCACAGGAGATCCGCAAGGAGATGCTCGAGCTTCGTGACTCGGGCGGCGGCGACTGAGCCGCAGCGTTCCCCATGGGGCCGATTCCGGCCCCGAGCGGGCGGCGCCCGTCGATTCCCCCGGGGAGTCGGCGGGCGTCGCTCATTGGGGGAGCGCTCGACCTGGACCATCAGACTCAGCCCATCGGTCGAGGTTCGATCCCCTGCCCCGACCGGCCCGCCGCGCGCTACAACCCTGTCCCATGCTGATCCAACGACCCCTCGTCGCGGCCTGCGCCGCCGCCCTGGCCCTGTTCCTGCCGTCGATCTCGACTCTGACTGCGACCGACTCGGCGTCGACGACCGTCCAGGAACGGGCCGCTTCGCCGGAGCAGCCGGCGCCGATCACCGTGATCGTCGTGCGCCACGCTGAGAAGGTGGCGGAGGGCAGCGACCCCGTGCTGACCGAGGCCGGCGCCGCGCGGGCGGCCGAGCTGGCGCGCATGCTCGGGCACAGTGGCGTGAGCCACGTGTTCGCGAGCGAGTTCCAGCGCACCCAGCTGACCGTCGCGCCCCTCGCGGCCGCCACGGACCTCGAGGTTCAGGTCATCTCCGCGCGCGAGCCCGCCGCCCAGGTGGCAGCGATCGAGGCCCTGCCAGGCGGATCCGTGGCGGTCGTCGCCGGCCACTCCAACACGGTCCCCGGCCTGGTCGCGGCCCTGGGCGGCGAGATCGAGGGTCTCGAGCAGCACGAGCGCTACGGTCCGATGCTCGCCGACGACCAGTACGACCGTCTGTTCGTGGTGACCTGCAACCCGTCCGCCGAGGACGCGCAACCGGTGTCGACCCTCGAGCTGCGCTACGGCGAGTGATCGCAGGGGGCGGCTGTCGCCTCAGTCGACGACGATCGACTCGCCCTGGCCCAGGCCGACCGCACGTGCCCGCCGTGCCAGCTCCGCGATCGCCCCGCGACCGACCGGGCCCAGGTCCACGGTCCAGTCGTTGACGTAGAGCTCGACGTGTTTCCAGAGCACCTCGTCCGTGTGCTCCTGGGCGTGGGCTCGCATCGTCGCGAGGCAGGCATCGGGGTTGGCCCGGGCCCACTCGACCGACTCGCGCACGCCCTCTGCGACGGCCGCGATCACCTCGGCCGGCAGGGAGCGGCGCACCGAGATACCACCCAGGGGCAGGGGCGATGCGGTCTCGCGCTCCCAGGTGGCTCCCAGGTCCTCGACCAGCTCGAGATTCCAGTCGCGGTGGGTGAAGCGGCCCTCGTGAATGCAAACGCCGAGGTCCGCGGAGCCGTCGCGCAGTGCGGGCATGATCGCACTGAAGACCACCTGGTCGAGTCGCACGGTCTCGGGGTGGAAAAGCCGCCACAGGAGCGTCGCGGTGGTCTGACCGCCGGGGCACAGCACCCGCGGCGGACTGGCGTGGGGGTGGGGGCCGGCCAACACCACCGGACCCACGCCGAAGCCCAGGGCGGAGCCGGCCGGCAGCATCACGCGCTGCGCCGCCAACTCCAGGGCCGCGGCGTAGCTGATCTTGGCCACGTCCAAGTCGCCGGCCGCGGCGCGCTGGTTGAGTTCCTGCACGTCGCCCAGCTCGAAGTCCAACTGGACACCGTCCACCCGCACCGCGCCCGTAAGCAGGGCGTGGAAGGCGAACGTGTCGTTGGGGCAGGTGGAGATGCCGATCGACAGGCGCCTCACGCCGAAGGCTCCCAGGCGTCCTGGGCCAGGATCTCCAACGCGGCCTCCCGAGCGCTCGCCAAGGCCTGGGGGATGCGCCAGCGCGTGCCGTCGCGATCGCCCACCAGGTTGGAGATGCCGCGCACCACCGCCACCGGCACCCGCGCCAGGGTGCAGGCGAAGGCCACGGCGAATCCCTCCATGTCCTCGGCCCCCGCGTCCGCGAAGCGCTCGCGGCGTCGCGCGGCCATCTCGGGTCCGTCGGCGGCGGCGCAGGTGGTCAGCAGGGTTCCGCCGCCGCGGTAACGGTCGTTCGTCGACTGCTGCGGGCGCCACAGGGGCAGGCGGTCTTCGATCGCAGCGCCGTCGACACCCGGTCGAGACGGCCACTGGGGAAAGCCCAGGGCCGTGGGGCCGCGGAAGCCAGCGCCCTCTCCTGCGCCGACCCCGTCCAGGGCCGTGCCTTCGAAGACCCGCGCACAGCCCACCGGATCGCGCTCCACGTCGTAGGCACCGGCGATCCCGATCAACAGCACCCGCCGCGGCGCGACGCGCGCGCACAGCTCGGCCGTGCGGGCCGCGGCGGCCACGGGACCAAAGCCGCAGAGGGCCTGAAGCGCCAGGCCGACGGGCAGACCGCCGGCGTCGAGGAAGCGGCGCTGCTCCAACTCGGTGGGAAACAGCAGCAGGGTGGGAGAGCCGGATCCGGCGGCGCGTTCGACCATGGCGCGCAGAGACTAGCCCGGACCAACGACGAAGACGTGCTCGAAACTGCGCCGCACGCCTCGCGCCGCTGCACCGTGGATGGCACCCGCGAGGGTGACCGCGAAGGGTGGTCGAGCAGGCTGGCGTTCGCAGGGCGCCGACTGGGACCGAGAGGCCCGAACAGCAGGCGGATCAGGGTGTCTCGGGCGCGCGTTCATGGATGGACCGCGCCAGCGGGGTCTGGGCCACCCGTGCGTGGGGCTGGCTTCGGGCCGCGCCGGTGTCCATAGTCGGGCCCATGTCCGTGCTCGACGTGCTGTTCGCCGCCCGCGACCTGGGGCGCCTGCAAGAGATCGCCTCTACCTTCGCCCGCCACGGCTTGGGTGACGTGGTCCAGCGCATGGGTCTGTCCGGACCCCTCGAGCGCGCGGGACGCGCCCTGCACTGGTCCGGTGCCGACCAACTGCGCGAGATGCCGACCCACGAGCGGGTGCGGCGGGCGCTGGAGCAACTGGGGCCGACCTTCGTCAAGTTCGGACAGCTCCTGGCGACGCGCCCCGACCTCCTGTCGCCGGACTGGATCACCGAGTTCGAGCGCCTACACCAGGCCGTCACTCCAGTGCCCTTCGCCGAGCTCCTGCCGCAGCTCGAGGAGGACCTGGGCGCCGACCCGCGCGAGCTCTTCGAGGGCTTCGACGAGACGCCCCTGGCGGCGGGCTCGATCGGGCAGGTGCACTCGGCGAGGTTGTCCGACGGTCGACGGGTGGTGCTCAAGATCCGGCGCCCGGGGATCCGCGCCAAGGTCGAGGCGGACCTGCGCCTGTTGGAGCGCTTCGCCGAGCTGACCGAGCAGGAGCTGCCCGAGCTGCGCCGCTACCGCCCGGTGCAGATGGTGCGCCTGTTCTCGCGGACCCTGCGGGAGGAGCTCGACCTGTCCCTCGAGGCGCGCAACACCGAACTGATCGGTCGCAACCTCGCCGACGACGAGTTCGTCGAGGTGCCCGAAGTGATCGACGAGTTCACCCGCGAACGCCTGTTGGTGTTGGCCTTCGTCGACGGCGTCTCGGCGGGCGAGTGGGCGCACGAGCACGAGCCCGGTACGGGCGAGGGGCCCTTGCTCGCCGCGCGCGGTGCCGACGCGATCCTGAAGATGATCTTCGTGGACGGCATCTACCACGCCGATCCGCACCCGGGGAACGTGTTCTTCCAGCCCCAGGCACGGCTCGTGCTGCTCGACTGCGGCATGGTCGGGCGCCTGTCCGAGCGACGCCGCGAGGAGTTCATGAACCTGCTCGTGGCCGTGTTCAAGCGCGACGAACGGCGGGTGGTCGCGGTGCTGCTCGACTGGGCCGGCGACGAGGAGGAGGTCGACACCGAGCTGCTCGCCCAGGACGCGCGCGCCTTCATCGACCGCTACCACGGCGCCAAGTTGGGCGATGTCGACCTGCAGGCGGTGCTCGGGGACGTGGTCGACATGGTGCGCGAGAACGGCTTGATCCTGCCCGCCGACATGTCGAGCTTGATTCGCGTCTTCGCCCTTCTGGACAACCTGGGCCGCGAGCTCGACCCGGACTTCGACCTGACCTCGAAGATCCAACCCATGGCCGAGCGGGCGATCCGCGAGCAGCATTCGCTGCTGAACGTCCTCGGCCGGCAGACCGAGGACCTGGCGGGGCTCGTGCGCGAGCTGCCCCGCGACCTGCGCCAGCTCTTCGACAAGGCGCGCCGCGGCAAGCTGCGCCTCGAAGTGCGCGTCAACCGCCTCCCCGAGTTCGGCGACCGCATCACCGAGAGCGCCAACCGCGTCACCGTCGGCATGATCACCGCGGCGCTGATCGTGGGCACGTCGATCGCCATGACCGTGGACAAGGGGCCGATGCTGCTGGGGATTCCTGTCCTCGGCCTGCTCGGCTTCCTGACCTCCTGTGCCGTGGGTGCCGGGCTGCTGTGGTCGATCCTCCGCAGTGGCCGACGGTAGCAACCCGCTTCCGAATCTCGCCCGACTCGATGGACCACGACGAATCTCTCTCGGTCGCTGAACAGCAATCGTTGACGGCTACGGTCCAGCTTCTGGAGCGCTACCGCGAAGGGGACGACGGGGCGCTGAACCGGCTGTTCGAGCGCTACTACGAGCGCGTACGCATGGTCGTGCGCTCGAAGATCGGTCCCTCCCTGCGCGGTCGAACGGACATCGACGACCTGGTTCAGCGGACCTTCCTTCACGCCTTGGCGGGGATCGAGTCCTTCGAGTACCGGACCGAGGGGGCCTTCATGTGTTGGCTGTCGACCATCGCCATCAACCAGATCCGTGGAGAGCTCGACTACTTGCAGGCCGCCAAGCGCGATGTGCGACGGGACCGCGCGATCGAGAGTCTGGGGCGGCAGGCCACCTCGGGTAGCGTGAGGTTCGATCCCGCCGGGGACTCGACCCTGCCACCCGAGGCCGCGGCGAGGGCCGAGGCCAGCGAGATCATCTTGGTCGCCATGGACGGGCTGTCCGAGCAACATCGCGAAGTGCTCCTGCTACGAGACTACTTGGGCCTGAGTTGGCGCGATGTCGCTCAGGAGCTGGGTCGCGACTCCGAGGGGGCCGCCACCATGCTCCACGCGCGCGCCAGGATCGCGCTCTCGAAGGCGGTTCGGCAGCGCCTGTCGGACTGAGAGGGGGACGACGAGCCTGCAGGCCGTTCCGGGTCCGATGTCAACCTTCGATCCCGCGACCGCTATCCTCCACGCCGTGCACGAGACACTCGACGAGCTGTGTGACGAGGGGTTGCTCGCGGTGCGGGTGGACGGCGCCCAGTTGATCGGGGACTACTCCCGCTTCCCTCGGACGCTCGAGACCCTGGTCAGCCACGCGGGTGATCCCGCCGCCGTGTTGCTCGAGGTGACTGCGCTGGGCACGGACGAGCCGGGCCAGCCCTGGCGCAGCTTCGAGTTCACGTCGCAGTTGCTCGAGACCGTCGAGGCCTGCGCCGTGGTCGGGGAGGAGCGTCACCGGGAGTTCCTGGTGCGCGTGGGTGAGATGCTGTTGACCGAGGCGGTGGTGCGCTTCTTCCCCGAGGGCCGGCGCGACGCCGCCCTCGACTGGCTCCGAGCTTGAGGACTACGATGATGCAACTGTTTGCGGCGCTCGCGCTTGGAGCGCTCGCGTCGGCCGGCGACGGCGCGGCGGACCTGGTCGTGCGGGACGGACGGGTGTGGACCGCCGACCCCGAGCAACCCGACGCCGAGTGGGTCGCGATCATGGACGGTCGCGTGCACTCCCTCGGCATGGGGGAGCCGCCGGCTCACCTGATCGACGAGGACACCGTGGTGCTGGAGGCCCGGGGGCGCAGCGTGCTGCCGGGCCTGATCGACGCCCACGTCCACCTGGCCGGCGCGGCGGAAGGCTTCGCGCTCCTCGACGTGCGCGGGGCGGCCAGTCGAGAGGCGCTGCTCGAGCTGGTGGCCCGGCGGGCGGCGGCCACGGACGCCGGCGATTGGATCGTCGGGCGCGGTTGGTCGGCGGAGAGCTGGCCCGATCCGCGAGCGCCGCGCGCGGACGAGCTCCAAGCGGCGGCGGGGGAGCGGCCGGTGGTGCTGGTGCGCATGGACGGCCACAGCCTGATCGCATCGAGCCGCGCCCTCGAGCTGGCCGGGATCGACGCCGAGGGCCCCGCCGACCCGGCCGGCGGCAAGATCGGACGGCTCGCGGACGGCCAGCCCGATGGGGCCCTGTACGAGAGCGCCATGGGCCTCGTGGATGCTCCCTCGGCGGCGGACACGGTCGAGGGCCGTCGCGCGCTGATGCGTCAGGCCCTGGCCCAGGCCAACGCCTGGGGCCTGACCCAGGTGGGGGCGATCGACTCGCGCGCGACGATCGAGCAGGAGCTCGTGCCCCTCGACAGCGCGGGCGAGCTGACCCTGCGCGTGCGCGCTACGGTGCGCGACGCGGGCCCGACCCTCTCGGCCTGGAGTCGCGCCCTGGCCTGGCTCGATCGGCCGCGGACCCTCTCGCCGAACGTCGAGTTGCTCGGCTTCAAGGGCTTCATGGACGGCAGCCTGGGGTCGCACACGGCGTGGATGCTCGCGGACTTCGACGACGCGCCGGGCAACGTCGGCTTCCCCCTGGCCCTGGCCGAGACGGGAGAGCTGAAGACGCTGATCGACCTGGCCGCGGACCGCGGCCTACAGCCGGCTGTGCACGCCATCGGCGATCGCGCCAACCGCACCATCCTCGATTGGTACGAGGCCATCCCGGTCGAGCGCCGCGCCGACCTGCGCCCGCGGGTCGAGCACGCCCAGCACCTGGCGCCCGAGGACGTCGGCCGCTTCGCCGAGCTGGGCGTGGTGGCGTCGATGCAGCCGTACCACAAGGCCGACGACGGTCGTTACGCCCAGACGCGCATTGGCCCCGTGCGTTGCGCGACGTCCTACGCTTTCCGTGACCTGGTCGACTCCGGCGCGACCCTGGCCTTCGGCAGCGACTGGCCGGTGGTGAGCGCCGATCCCTTACTGGGCCTGGCCGCGGCGGTCGAGGCCGGGACCCTCGACGGCAAGACCTTCGTACCCGAGCAGTCACTGACCCTGGACGAGGCACTGACGGCCTACACCCGCGGGGCGGCGTTCGCGCTCCACAGCGAGGGCTGGAGCGGGGCCCTGATCCCCGGCTACGTGGGCGACTTGGTGCTGGTCGACCGGGACCTCTTCGCCAGTGAGGAGAGCCTGGCCGAGGCGCGGGTCGTCGCCACGGTGGTGGGGGGGCGGGTCGTGTTCGCGCGGGACTGAGCAGGGTCGTGTGGAGGCGGGACGTACGGTGGCGGGACCATTCGTCCCACCGGGGCGCAGCGTCGCCGGATCTGCCGGCGACGCTGCGCCCCGGTGGGACGAATGGTCCCGCCACCGTACGTCCCGCCTCCACATGACCCGGTGGGACGAATGATCCCGCCCCTGCTCGGGCGCGTATGCTCTCCCGCCCGGTTGACCGTCCGGCCACCCGCAGCCCCCCCCTCCCCCCACGCGATGAACCGACCGATCGACGCCGCCTTCGTGGGCGGTATCGAGCTCTTCGAAGAGCTCCCCGAGCCCCTGCGAGCCGACCTCGCCGCTGTCGCCGAGCGGCGCAGCTACGTGCGCGGCGAGGTGGTCTTCGAGGAGGGGGACGCGCGGGTCGAGTTCCTACGCATCGTCTCCGGTCGGGTCGACGTCACCGCGCGCCGCTTCGACGGCGCCGAGGACCACCTGGTCAGCTACGGGCCGGCGGAGACCCTCGGCGAGGGCGTCCTGCTCGAGGGGTCGATGCACAGCTCCACCGGGCGCGCCGGCGTCGACACCGTCGTGGTGGCCTTCCCGCGCGCCGAGCTGGTCCGCATCCTGCGCGAGAACAGCGAGGGCCGCGCGATCGTTCTGGGTGCCGCGGTCAAGATCCTCACGCGGCGGCTCGATCAGACCGCGACCGTCGATCAGGCCGAGGTGCGCCAGTTCACCACGGGCAAGCACCGCGCCGAGTCCGACAGCCTGGGCCCGATGGAGGTGCCCTTCGACGCCTACTGGGGCGCCCAGACCCAGCGCGCCCTCGACAACTTCCAGATCTCGAGCCAGCGGCTGTTCGACTTCCCGACCCTGGTGCGCGCCTTGGCCGCGGTGAAGCAGGCGGCGGCGCGGGCCAACCGCGATTGCGGCGCGCTGGATCCGGTCGTGGCCGAGGCCATCGACGGCGCCTGCGAGGAGCTGCGCTCGGGCAAGCTCCTGCGCCAGTTCCCCCTGGACGTGGTGCAGGGCGGCGCGGGCACCTCGACCAACATGAACGTCAACGAGGTCATCGCCAACCGCGCGCTGATCTCGATGGGCTACTCCAAGGGCGAATACGAGCACTGCGACCCCAACGACCACGTCAACTGCTCCCAGTCGACCAACGACGTCTACCCCACGGCGATCAAGCTGGCGGTGGCGGACTCGAACCAGGGCTTGGTCGAGGCGCTCGAGCTTCTGGTGGCGTCCCTGCGGCACAAGGCGGTGGAGTTCGCCCGGGTGACCAAGATCGGTCGCACGCAGCTGCAGGACGCCGTGCCCATGACCCTGGGCCAGGAGTTCGGGGCCTGGGCACACAGCGTGGAGCGCGAGGTCGGGGCCCTGCGCGCGGTGCGCGAGCACCTGTGCGTGATCAATCTGGGCGGGACGGCGATCGGCACGGGCCTCAATGCGCCCAAGGGCTACGCGGCCAGGGCCGTGGGGCACCTGCGCGAGTTGACCGAGCTGCCCCTGAGCCTGGCCGAGGACCTGATCGAGGCCACCCAGGACACCCAGGGCCTGGTGCTGTACTCGGGCGGCCTCAAGAGCCTGGCGATCAAGCTCAGCAAGATCTGCAACGACCTGCGCTTGTTGTCGTCGGGCCCTCGCGCGGGCCTGGCCGAGATCGAGCTGCCGGCGGTGCAACCGGGCTCGTCGATCATGCCCGGCAAGGTCAACCCGGTGATCCCCGAGGTCGTCAACCAGGTCTGCTTCCGCGTGATCGGCGCCGACATGACCGTGACCATGGCGGCCGAGGCCGGACAGTTGCAGCTGAACGTGATGGAGCCGGTCATGGCCCTGGCCGTGCTCGAGTCCCAGTCGATGCTCGAGAAGGCCGTGCGCACCCTGGCCCTGCGCTGCGTCGACGGGATCGTCGCGGACGTTGCGCGCTGTCGCGACTACGTGGAGCGCTCGATCGGCGTGGTCACCGCGCTGGTGCCGCGCCTGGGCTACGACCTGTGCGCCGAGCTGGCCAAGGAGGCCAAGCGCTCCGGTCGCGGCATCGTCGAGCTGGTGCGCGAACGCCAACTCCTGGACGGCGCCGAGCTCGAAGCGCTCCTGGCCCCCGACGGCATGACCGGCCCCTCGGCCAACGGCCGCTGAAGCGCGGTCAACGGCCGCTGAAGCGCGGGGCCCAGCGGGGCCGCTCAGCCAATCGGTCCGCCGTCGAGCCGTTCGGCGACCATCACCGCCGGACGCGGCGGTAGGTCGGGGGAGAAGTCCGGCCAGCGGGTGGAGGGTTGCGCGAAGGTCGAGCCGCCTTCGTTGCCCGGGTGCTGCACCGCCAGGAAGAGGGTGCGGTCGTCCGGCGTGAAGCACGGGCCGCAGACCTCTGCTCCCCGCGGCGCGCGGAAGAACTGGCGGGTGAGGGCGCGTCCCTCGCCGGCGGTGTCGCAGCCGTACAGGCCGTCCCCCAGGCCGAGCTTGCCCATGCCGTCGGTGGCGATCCACAGGCGCCCGCGGGAGTCGAAGGTCAGGTTGTCGGGGCAGGACAACCAGCCGTCGACGGTGGTGTCGGGGTGGGCGCGGGCGCCGACGTCGCCGCCCGGATCGCCGCCGAGCAGGAACAGCTCCCAACGGAAGGCGGAGGCCGCGTGGTGGCGGGCTCCGGGCTCGCCCGGCGGGATCAGCTCGACCACGTGCCCGTGGCGGTTCTCGGGCCGCGGGTTGGCGGCGTCCACCGGCTGATGGCGGTGCTTGCCGCGCAGGGTGTTGTTGGTCATGGCCGCGTAGACCAGGCCCGTGACCGGGTTGGCCTCCACGTCCTCGGGGCGATCGAGGGGCGTGCCGCCGAGCAGCTCGGCGGCGCGGCGGCATTCGATCAACACGTCGGCCTGGGAGCGGAACCCGTTGCGCTCGATCAGCGGGCCCTCGCCGAACACCAGCGGCAGCCAGCGCAGGCTGCCGTCGGACTCGAAGCGCGCCACCGACAGGACGCCGCGGTCGAGCAGCTCGCCGTTGCGGCTGCGCTGCTCCAGATCCACCACGCCGTCCGACACGTAGCGATACAGGCACTGCCCGCGCTCGTCGTCGCCCAGGTAAACCACCAGGCGTCCGCTGGCATCGACCACGGTGGCGGCGGCCTCGTGCTTGAAGCGACCCAGGGCCGTGCGCTTGACCGGCAGCGCGTCGGGGTCGTGGGGGTCGACCTCGACCACCCAGCCGAAGCGGTTGGGCTCGTTGGGCTCGCGCTCCATGTCGAAGCGCGGGATCCAGGCGGCCCAGTCGTAGACCGTGGCACCCATCCCCATGCGTCGGTGGTTGTCGGCCTCGGGGCCTGCGGTCGGAACCGCGCCCCCGAAGTGCTCGTGGATGTTCTCTTCGCCGGACAGGACCGTGCCCCAGGGCGTCGTTCCGCCGGAGCAGTTGCCGAAGGTTCCCAGCACCAAGCCGCCGGAGCGGTCGGCGGAGGTCGCCAGGCGCGCGTGCCCAGCGGCCGGACCGGACAGGCGCATGGGCGTCTCGCCGGTGATGCGGCGACCGAAGCGCGAGCCGTGCACGGTGCTCCAGGAGCCGCCAACGCGCGTGACCTCGACCACCGACAGGCCTTGAGCCGTGAGCTCCGCACGAGCGCGCACGAGCGGCGGCACCGCGCCGGGCTCGGCCCACATCAGCTTGCCGACGCTGTGCTCGTGGTTGACGGCGAGCAGACCGCGGGTCGACGAGTGGGGCTGGCCTCGGTGGGGCAAGAACGCGACGAAGTCGTTGCCGTGTCCGAACTGGGTCGACTGGGCCTCGGGGTCGGGGCGGCGCACGTCGAGGGGGGCGGCTCCCGCGACCACCGGATCGCCCCAGGCGATCAGCGGCTCGCAGGTGTGACCGTCGGAGACCTCATGGACCTCGTCCAGTCCGTGGCGAACCTCGGTGAAGCCGAGCGAACTCGCCGAGGGACGTCGGCGCGCGGCGGCACCCGGGGCGAACGCGGTCAGGGCGATGCCGGCCGCGGTCGCGCGCAGGGCCTCGCGGCGTGAGAAGCGCCGCTCGACGATTCGTTCGAAGTCGTCGCGGGGCGAGGGGGAAGAGGTCGTCATGGATAGCTGCCGAACGGGCGTTGCGGCCGCTAACGTAGGCCGCCCATGACTCCCGCTGTGCTCAATTTCCTTCGCGGCCGGCGACACCCGGCACTGATCGGCGTCGTGCACCTGGGGGCCCTGCCGGGCGCGCCGCGCTATGGCGGCGACCTGCCCTTGGTCCTCGAGCGCGCTGTCGCCGACGCCCTGGCCATCGCGGAGGGTGGGGGGGACGCGATCATCGTCGAGAACTTCGGCGACATCCCCTTCCGGCGCGATCGCGTCGACCCGGAGACCGTGGCGGCCATGGCCCTGGCCACGGCTCGGGTTCAGCGGGCGGTTGGCGAGCTGGCGGTGGGGGTCAACGTGCTGCGCAACGACGCGCGTGCGGCCTTGGGGCTGTGTGCAGCGACCGGAGCCGAGTTCCTGCGGGTCAATGTGCACTGTGGCGCGGCGGTGGCCGACCAGGGGCTGCTGGAGGGGCGCGCCGACGAGACCCTGCGCGAGCGGGCGCGACTCGGCCTCGCCTGCGCGATCCTGGCCGACGTCCACGTGAAGCACGCCGAGCCCCTGGCCGGAGGCACGATCGCTGACGCGGCGCGCGATGCTCTCCGGCGCGGCCTCGCCGACGGGTTGGTGGTGAGCGGGGCGGGGACCGGGGAGGCAGCCGACCCGGCGGCCCTCGAGGCCGTCCGCCAGGCTTGCCCGGAAGCGCCCCTGCTGCTGGGCTCGGGCCTGAGCCTCGAGAATGCGGGGGACTACCGGAGGCTGATCGATGCGGCCATCGTGGGGACCTCGATCAAATTGGGGGGCCGTGTGGACCGGCCGGTCGATCCCGAACGGGTCGCCGCCCTGTGCTCGGCCCTGGCTGGACGGCCCTGAGGTTCTCTCGGACGGGGAATCAGACCCGCCTCGGTCGCGTGGGGCGTGAATGGGCCTAGTTAGATGACGAGCGCATGACGAAGCCCCATTCGGTTCCCGGCGCCGATCGGGGCCGGTGCCCCCCCGCAAGGCGCCTTGGTGGGCCTCTGCTTGGGGTTTCGGGAACCTTGTCGCGGCTCAGGTCGTCTTGACGGCGCCGACCACCCCGATCCGGCTGCTGGCACGTTCTGATTGGCGACGTAGACTTTCGCGATCACCAACCGCCAGGGCCGAAGGGCGGCTGGGTGCCACGTACTCGACGTACGGATCACTCCCACTCGATCGCACGACCGTGCGTCGAACCCTCTGTTGCGGCCCGTTGGCCGCAATCTCGTCCCGGAGAGACCCCTTCATGAATCGCAAGCAAACCCTCGCCTGCACGGCTGCCAGCGCTGCCCTGTGGATGGCGCTCGGCGCCACTGCCAGCGCCCAGTACACCATCAACAACTCGGGCAACCCGACCGGCGCCGGAATCGCTTCCAGCTCCGAGAACGTGGACTTCGGCGACGTCGACCAGGACGGCGACTGGGACGCGGTCTTCGCCGACGGCGGCGACGGCGGCAACGACCAGAACCGCATCTGGATCAACCGCGGCGGCCTCCAGAGCGGTTCGCCCGGAACCTTCCTGGACCAGACCTCGACCCGCTTCCCGAACCAGTCGGACGACAGCCGCGACATCGAGTTCGCGGACATCGACAACGACGGGGACATCGACCTCTACATCTCGAACACGGCTCAGCTCGCCAACCAGGGCAACCACTGGTGGGTCAACAACGGTGGCAAGCAGGGCGGCACGCTCGGCTTCTTCGCCGACGAGACGGCCGCGCGCTGGGTCGACCTCGGCACCAACGGCTCGTCGATCTCCCCCGCCCTCGTCGGCGCGGGCACCTTCATCGACTGGTCCTGCGACTGCGACTTCGGTGACCTCGACAACGACGGTGACCTCGACCTCGTGCACTCGTCCTACGGCGGAGCGTTCGGCGGGCAGGTCCCGACCCGAATCTTCCTCAACGACGGCGACGGCCACTTCAAGGAGTTCAACCCGAGCGGCTTCCAGCTCGCCGGCAACCTGATCTCCAACGGCAACCCGGCCATCTGGGCCGAGGGCACGCAGCAGTCCAACACCAACAACAGCACCGGCGCCCAGGCCGACATCGCCAGCTCCGCGCTCGACATCGACCTCGGTGACATCGACGGCGACTTCGACCTCGACCTCCTCCACGGCGCCCGTCAGGAAGATCCCCGGATGTTCCTGAACCGCCTCGAGGAGACCGGCAGCCTCGCCTTCCGCGACGTCACCTCCGCCGTGTTCCCCGCTGGCTACGTCAGCACCGGGGACAACTACGAGCAGGAAATGGGCGACATGGACGGGGACGGCGACCTCGACGTCTACGGCCTCAACTGGAACGGCTTCAACGACCGCACCTTCCGCAACAACGGCAGCGGCGTCTTCACCATCCTCCAGAGCAGCCTCCCGAACTCGGGCGCCGACGACAACGAAGGCGACTTCGTCGACTACGACAACGACGGCGACCTCGACCTGTTCGTGGCCAACTTCTCCGGCCTCGACAAGCTCTACAACAACAACGGCACGGGCACGATGACCCTGGCCCAGCAGACCGGGACCTCCGCCAGCGGCGCTGCGTCCCTGGACGCCGACGCGGCTGACATCGACAAGGACGGCGACTACGACCTGATCGTCGCCGAGGACAACAACCGTCCCAACACCACGCTGATCAACACGACCAACGTGGCGGACACCACCCCGTCGTACATCCCCCGCGTCGAGAACGACGGCAACCGCACCGCGGCCGCCGGCGAGTTCTCGGTCCGCGCCCAGGTCTACGACAACGCCCCGTACTACATCACCTGGTACAACCCGACCTTCATCGAGTTCGACGTCAACGGCGTCACCCTCGAGAGCCGCTCGATGATGAGCTCGCAGGGTCAGATCTTCCGTGGTCTGCTCCCCGAGAACCTCGTCGGCAACGTCACCTACCGCGTCCGCTCCTCGGACGAGTACGGCAACACCGGCACCTCGGCTGACGAGAGCTACGTCGGTTCGACCGGTCTCGGCATCGGCGGCGCCTTCGGCGCCGGCACCGCCGGCACCAGCGGTGTCCCGAGCCTCAACGCGGCGTCCGTCGCCTTCGCTGGCTCGGACCTGTACCTGACCGCCACCAACATCACGGCCGGCGCCAGCTACTTCCTGTACCTGACCGACGCCAAGCTGGCGAGCCCGCTGTTCCTGCCCGGCATCGGTAACCTCAACGTCACCGGTTCGGTTCTCGCGCTCTTCTCCGGCTCGGCCGCTGCGGGCAACGAAGTCGTGGTCAAGATCCCCGTCGGCCCCACGGTGCCGGCCGGCATCTCGGTCTTCTCGCAGGCCTTCGGCACCGACGGCACCGGCGGTAACATCGTCTCGACGTCGAACGGCCTCGAGATCATCACGCAGTGATCTAGCCTGGTGACGGTCGACTAGGACGTCGCGTCCGGCTCCGGGCCGGGCACGACGGTCAGCCGACCGGACAGACCGGCTGGACTCGCCTCGGCGATCCAGCACCGGCGGAGGCCGGGCTCTTCGGAGCCCGGCCTCCTGCCGTTCGGGCCTGTTGACCCTCGAGCCGAGTCTGTCGCAGGTCGAATCCGTCGGCGACCGCGAAGAGACGATCGGGGCGCAATCGCGATCTCTCAGATGAGCGCAACATGACGGGGCCGAGGTTCGCGTGCTCGACCCCTTGGCGCCGGATCGGCGATTCACGTCCTCTTGGGCGAGTTCTTCGGCATGCAGCCTCGGCGTGCGACGAGCTGAGTCGGCGGCGGTGGGCACGCCTCGCCCGCTGATCGCAGAGCGTCAAGCTAGGGTGGCAGTCAGCCGTCGATCGGCCATCGAGCCGGTCGCCAGCCCCTTGTCGCCGTGGTAGCCGGGCCATCCACCCCGTTTGCCTCGGCCTATCGCCCCCCCTGCACGCGACCCGACCCCCGATGAAGAACTCACCGATCCTCGCCTGGACCGCCGCCAGCGCCGCCGCTTGGCTGACCCTCGGTTCCGACGCCAGCGCTCAACTCACCTCCGACAACTCAGGCAATCCGACGGGGCCGGGGATCGCGTCCTCGACCGAGAACGTCGACTTCGGCGACGTCGACCAGGACGGTGACTGGGACGCGATCTTCGCCGACGGGGGTGACAACGGGAACGACCAGAACCGCATCTGGATCAACAAGGGCGGCCTCCAGGCCGGGACCATCGGGACCTTCTCGGACGAGACCGGCGCACGCCTGCCCGCCGAGTCGGACGACAGCCGCGACATCGAGTTCGCGGACATCGACAACGACGGAGACCTGGACATCTACGTCTCCAACACCGCACAGCTCTCGAATCAGGGCAACAAGTGGTGGGTCAACAACGGTGGAGAGCAGGGCGGGACGCTCGGCTTCTACACCGACGAGACTTCGTCCCGCTGGATCGATCTGGGCGTCAACGGGTCGTCGATCGCGACCGCACTGCTGAGCGGCGGCACCTTCATCGACTGGTCCTGCGACTGCGACTTCGGTGACCTGGACAACGACGGCGACCTCGATCTGGTGCACTCCTCCTACGGAGGAGCGTTCGGCGGGCAGGTTCCGACGCGGATCTTCCTCAACGATGGCGGCGGCCATTTCAAGGAGTTCAACCCGAGCGGTTTCCAGTTGACCGGCAACCTCATCTCGAATGGCAACCCGGCCATCTGGGCCCAGGGCACCCAGCAGGCGAACACCATCAACTTCCTGGGGCAGTTCGCGGACGTGGCCAGCACTGCCCTCGACATCGACGTGGGCGACATCGACGGTGACTTCGATCTCGACATCCTCCACGGCGCGCGCCAAGAGGAGCCGCGCCTGTTCGAGAACCGCCTCGAGGAGAACGGCGGCGTGTTGGGGTTCCGCGACATCACCGGTCGCGCCTTCCCGAACAACTGGGCCACGGGTGGCGGCAACTACGAGCAGGAGATGGGGGACCTCGACGGCGACGGTGATCTCGACATCTACGGCCTGAACTGGAACGGCTTCAGCGACAAGACCTTCCGCAACAACGGCTCGGGGCTGTTCGCGAACCTGGAGACCAACCTGCAGGGCTCGAACGCCGACGACAACGAGGGCGACTTCCTCGACTTCGACAACGACGGCGATCTGGACCTGTTCGTCGCCAACTTCTCGGGCAACGACAAGCTCTATTCCAACGACGGGAACGGCTTCATGACCCTGGTCCAGTCGACGCCGGGCGGCGCTTCGTCGCTCGACGCAGACGCCGCGGACATCGACAAGGATGGCGACTACGACCTGATCGTGGCGGAGGACTCCTTCTCGGCCAACCGCACGCTGATCAACGGCACCCAGGTGCCCGACACCCACGCTCCCTACATTCCGCACGTGGAGAACTTGGGCGATCGCACCGCGGCGCCCGGCACTTTCCCCGTGCGCGCTCAGGTCTACGACAACGCGCCCTACTACATCACCTGGTACAACCCGACTTCGATCGAGTTCGACGTCGACGGCGTGACGCTGACCAGCCGCCCGATGATGAGCTCACAGGGCCAGATCTTCCGCGGCCTTCTGCCGTCGAACCTGGTAGGCAACGTGGCATACCGCATCCACTCCTCGGACGAGTACGGCAACCTGGGGACCTCGGCGGACCAGACCTACGTGGCCACCTTCGGTCCGGCTTTCAAGGCCAGCTTCGGTGCCGGCGTAGCCGGGGCCAGCGGAGTGCCGACCCTCGACGCGGCATCCACGGCGACCAGCGACAGCTCGCTCTTCCTGACCCTCGACGGCCTGAGCCCGAGTTCTGGCTGGCTGCTGTTCGTGACCGACGCGGCCCTGGCGTCGCCCCTGCCCCTGCCCGGGCTGGCGACCCTGAACGTGGGCGGGAACGTGCTCGCGGACTTCGACGGCACGGCCAATGCCGCCGGCCAGGCGGCGGTCGAGATCCCGATCGGGTCCGGCCTGCCGACCGGCGTTTCGGTCTACGCTCAGGGCTTCGGGCTCGACGGGATCGGCGGGAACCTGCTCTCGAGCACCCAGGGACTCGAGGTCATCACGCAGTAGCAGGCTCCGGCGGTCACCAGGGCTCGCGCCCCGCACGTCGCAGGGACGGCCCTTCGCCCCGCTGGCAGCAACTTCCACTGCGAACTGCCCTCGACGGAGCGTGAAGCCGCGGCTGCGGGGAGTCGATCCAGGAGGCGGCAGCTGGGATCGGGCTGATCGGACCGGTCGCGGATCCAGGCGACCGCGAATCGCTGAGACGGCTCGCCGCCGAGCTCTAGTCGGCCCAGGCCGCTCGTCCCGAGTGGGATGGGCGGCCCACTCGCGCGCTGGGGGAATTCCTGTAATGGACCGGCGCCGGCGGCCACTGGGGGAGAGTGCTTCCCCCGGGCCCGGCGGCGACCGGTGCTTCTTGCCCCCTCGCAGCGCACTTTCCTCTCGGCGCCGGTGTCTTGTCGCCAGCTCGCTCGGGGTCCGGGGGCGCACTCACCTGGCGCGGGGATCGGAGTCGGCGGCCGCTACACTGCCCGGCCGATGCGCGCCGTCTCCCTGCCCCGACTCGTCAGCCGGACGCTGGCGTGGCTCGCCCTCGTCGCCCTGGCGGCCTGTGGTGGCGGCTCCGAGCCCAGGGGTGACCCGAGCCCGCCCGCCGAGCGGGCCTGGCCGCCGAGCGACGAGCTGCTCGAGCGCTTGGACGCCGATCTGGCAACGGCCCTGCGCGAGGCGCGCGGCGACGTCCTGACGAGCAGCGCTCCGAGTCCGGGCTCGATGTTGCGCCTGGGGATGCTGCTTGACGCCCACGCGCTGCCGGCCCAGGCGGCCGAGGCCTACCGCCTGCTGCTCGAGCGCGATCCCCACAACGCCCGCGCGGCCTTCCACCTGGCGCGCTGCCGCTACGAACTCGGGGAGCTGGAGGCCGCCGTCGAGCAATTGCGCCGGGCGATCGACCTGGCGCCCGACCGCGCCCCGGGCCACTGGCGCCTGGCCCTGTGGTTGGGGGAGCTCGGCGACCTGGAGGGCGCGCGTGCGGCTCTGGAGCGGGCCCTGGCCGCCGATCCCGCCGACGCGAGTTGCTACCTGGCGCGCGCGCGCATCGAGCTCGACGCGGGCGAGCCCGCGGCGGCCCGGGCGGCCCTGGAGTCGGCGCCCCCGGGTTTGCTCGAGCGACCCTACGCGCGGCTGCTCCTCGCCCGGGCCCTGGCGGAGCTCGGCCGCCCCGAGGACGCCGAGCGCGTCCGGCCCGACGGCGAGGCCTTCCACGATTGGTACGACCCCTGGGTCGACGAGCTCGAGGACCTGCACGTGGGCCGCGGTGCGGAGCTGGGCGAGGCTCTGGTGGCACTGCAGACTGGTCGGGTCCCGGAGGCGTAGATTCGGCGGTTGTGCGACGACGGGCGTCAAGCCTATCCAGGGAATGCTCGCATTGCCTCCGAGGGCGGCCCCCGCGGCGTTGGTCGCGGTCCTGAGCGAGGGCGAGCTGCGCCGATTCGGCCCAGCTGTTGATTCAGCATTGCCCTTCCGCCGATCGTCGCCACCGTTGAGGACCTGCTAGCGGCCGGCGGCGTCGCACCTGTCGCCCGCGGGTGCCCAAACCCGCGCGCCCAGGTCTCGGTGCTGGGCGCGGCCGCGCGCGAGATGCTTCACGAGTGGGGCGCCACCTGCCGTAAGGGGGAAACCAACGGCTCGACCCTGTCCTTCTACGCCCTCTCACTCCTCGACGGCGCAGCGACTGTGCCCTCGCTGTCGCCAGTTCTCATGTCGTGAGTCAACGCTCGTGTTTCACGCGCGGCGAGACGATCCGCGAAGATCCTCCCGGGCTCACCGAGGCGTCGGCTGCCGAAGGCTCGACCGCACATGCGATCGAGGCGGCCGCCACCGAGCGCCGTCGCGCCGACTTTCGCGACCGCAGGCCGGACGAATCCAATTCGCTCGGGTCGGCTCGACCTACCGCAACACGAACTCGAACGGATCCGAGCCCGGTCACGTCGCACGTCGGGACCGCTGATCAGGGCCGCTCGTCGAGCACCGATTCGAGAAGCCGGAGTTCGAGTGCGACGTCCCATAGCGGTCCGTAGCGGGCGCGGTCCAGGACTGCCAGGCGGTACTCCGCCGTGCCGTCGGCCGCGCGCACCGCACGGGCCTCGACGAGTTCCGGCAGACCGTCGAACACCCTTCGCTGGGCCTCGATGATCCGAGGCAAGTCTCCCGACTTGTCGGCATGGGCCAAGAGGTGCGAGTCTCCCAGGACGTGGAGCCGGTCGAGCTCTCGGCTCGCCTCGTCCTCGAGATAGGACCGCAGTGCCGCCACGTCCGCGCGCAAGCTCTCCGTTGGACGCGATCGGGCACGCGCGACGATATCGGTCATCCAATGCGCGTCGACCGCGACCCGCAATCCTCCCGCGTTCACGGCCTCCAGCGAATCTGTCGCGACGACCTCCGGGAGCCGGAGGGTGGCCGCACTGTGATTGTGGCCCGAGAACCAGCCGATCGAGAGACCGAGCACGCCGCCGAGGACGACGGCACTTGCAGCCCTCATTCGGACACCTTCTCGCCATACTGGTACAAGCCCGTCCGGTCGGTGTCGAGGGTTCCGTCCTCGTGCCAGAAGGTGCATTGACCGTGGAAAATCCCGTTCACTTGCCAACCCTGCCCGCGGCGGGAGCCGTCTTCGTAGAAGGCCTCGCCGTAGCCGTTCGCGACGCCGCGTCGATAGTCGGTGACGACGAGCAAGACGCCCGAGTCCGAATACTCGTACCAGGTGCCGTTGATGTGCTGCTTGTCGAGGTCGTCGTAGTCGCGGGCGTCGGGCACCGGGGGGCCGGTGTAGGGGCCCTCGACGAGCACAAGCCCCGTCGGCCCAAAGATCACGGCTTGGCCTTCGTCGAAGATGGGGGCCCGAATGGGGCCGCGGGCCACGTCTTCGCCGCCGACCTTGTTCGCTACGGTCGATGGGGCGACGACTGGGCCCGGTTCTGCCCGCGCGTTCCCACCGTGTTGCACGATTTCCCGCTGACCCTCGTCACGCGGAAGCAGTTGGCGCTCTGACGGGCCGTGAGCCGAGAAAGCCTGCTCGCCAGAGGTACTCGGGCCCAGCGCCGCGACGGAATCCGTTGGTGAGTCCGCGGCGCGATGGGGCTGCGCGGCGCGCGGCCAGAACACAAAAATCACACAGATGCACGCCGCGATGCAGACGCTGGCCAGTCTCTTCCAACCCATGACGACACTCGACGGTGGAACCACCCTCGGCGAATCAACAGTCACTGCAGCTCAAGGTCCATGCGATGAACTTGACGCAGGTCACCCGGTGAAGGTGCTTGTACTTGTTATCCGGACACGCTCCGATGTGCTCGTAGGTGCAATCACCCCCCGGATCAAGGTCGGAGGCCGAGAACGGCTCCGCGGGCGCAAATGTCTTCTCGCAGGTCGCGGAGGGCTCATTCTCGCAGTAGCAGCCGAACGTCTGGGACCACGCGGTGTTCGCGTCGTCGAGCGCTTCGAACTTCTTGTCGGAGTTCGGCGAGCCAGAGCACTTCTCGCCAACGATCTCAAACCTGCCCGACCCCTGGTCGTCTTCGCCGCACTTGATCGTGAACGTGACTTGAGATGGGCCGCCAGTAACTTGGGCTGATGCGATCGCGGCGATACCAAAGCCGACCGAGACGGCAGCCAGGAAGGAGACGGGGAAGACGAGCGAGCGATTCATGGTTTCGGCCAAGCGGAAGAAGAAATGGTGTTCGACTGGTGTCGGCAGCTGGCGTCGGGCGCCGCGGTCTCGGATGATACGGGTCAGGTTCCGGATCAGGTTTCAGATCAGGTTTCAGATCAGGTTTCAGATCAGGTTCAGGGTCATAACACCCTCCAAGTTCCAGATTTGCGGATGCCAAGAGTCGCGAAAATTGCTCCTGCGCCGCGACCACTTCGCTGGCGCGGGGGATTCGCACCGGAAGCGACCTGGAGACACCGGACGGCGCGGCACCCCACGCCAGCACGCCGATGCTGGGTTCACCCGCGCCGTCTGTGGAAGTTCTGTTGGGCTGGGGTGGGGGCTGGCGTTCCATGCACGCTACTGCGGCAGAAAGAGTGTTCGCGATCGACGCGACCAATGCGGAGGCGGACTGGAGACGCGCATATTCGCTCGGTGATTGCGCTGGACTTGCCGCAGAGCGCTTCCGTTGGACCCTAGGTGATGCGGGGGCGGATGGGCTGCGGATTGCCGTCGAGCTGTTTCTCGAGCGGGCGGTACGCGCGGGTGGAGTGTGAGGGTCGACCGTGGGGCGCTTTGGCGACGCATCGTTCGATCCTCATGGGCGCGACGTTGACCCGACTTCCGTTGAGCATGGCCGCCACGGACCTCCCGGGTATGTGAGCACGGAGGATGCAGCGGCTGGTTCGCTGGAACTCCGCGCGGATCTGGGCCTCGACGTCGTCGAATGCCCGGGGCGCTTCTTTAGCGCCCAGCAGGGGCAGATGAGTGCGGGCTTCGGGTTCTTGCCGTGGTTTTCGCAGATCTCGACGCGCGCGTCTTGGACTAGACACTTGAGGTGGAGGCCGTCGAGGCTTGGCATCGCCACCGAGATCGCCTCGGGGTTCGATACCGTCACCGCCTTGTTACGGACGGCACAGGGATCGGTGATGACACTACGAACAACGTGCAGGCTTCGGGGTCGGGATCCACGGAGGAGGGCTCGAGCGTCGCCGCGCACTTGCCTTCGGCTGCCCAGACGACGCGGGCTCGCCCGACAATGACCACGACGGTGACCTGGGCCTTCACGTGGCCGGCCTCTCGGCGGACGACAAGCTGTACGGGAGCGACCGGTGCGGGCATCCGACCCTGGTTCGGTCCACTCCAGGTGACCCTCCTCGTCGGATGTCGCAGAAACCGACGAGGACTCCGCCTCGGCCAACTGAACGCAGACCCACGTCACGCAGCGAGCGCGGCCCGCAGCCGGCCAACGTGGTCGCCACAGTCGCGGAGCACGGCCACGGTATGGACGAGCACGGCGACCTCGAGTGCTCGGCGGAGGCGAATCACACGGCCGTCTACGGACCGGCCTCCAGGACCGCATTCGTTACCGGGCCGGCCGGGACGAGTGGTTTGCCGACACTCGACGCGACCCTCGCAGCGCCCTGGGCCGTGCTCGGGCTGGCGGCCATGAAGTTGGGCGGCCGCAGCCTCGCGGAGTCGGACGTGGTGGCCCACTTGGCCGGGGGGGCAGGGTGCAGATTGGGCCCGGCCTGCCGAGCGCGGCGTCGATCAGCGCCCTGGCCTTTGGTGGTGAGCGGATCGGCGGCAACCTGCAGAAGAGCACCCGGGGGCTGAAGTTCATCACCGAGAGGAGCAGCGCCCTCACGCCCCGGGCGCGGGGATCTACTTGAGCAGGGTCGGCCACCCCAGGGGGCAGGCGGCACACTCGGACGCAGGTGAAAGGGAAGCCCCGCAGAGGGCCTGCGCCGGCGGCCACTGGGAGGGAGTGCTCCCCTCGGCGCCGGCGTACCCTCGCCAGCTCGCTCGGGGTCCGGGGGCGCACTCACCCCACGGGGGGATCGGGGTCCGCGGCCGCTACACTGCGCGGCCGATGCGCGCCGCCTCCCTGCCCCGACTCGTCAGCCGGACGCTGGCGTGGCTCGCCCTCGTCGCCCTGGCGGCCTGTGGGGGCGGCTCGGAGCCCAGGGGTGAGCCGAGCTCGCCCGCCGAGCGGGCTTGGCCGCCCAGCGACGAGTTGCTCGAGCGTCTGGACGCCGACCTGGCGACGACCCTGCGCGATGCGCGGGCCGAGGTCACGGCGAGCAGCGCTCCGAGTCCGGGCTCGATGTTGCGCCTGGGGATGCTGCTCGACGCCCACGCGCTGCCGGCCCAGGCGGCCGAGGCCTACCGCATGTTGCTGGAGCGCGAGCCGCGGCACCCCCAGGCGGCCTTCCACCTGGCCCGCTGTCTCTACGAGCTGGGGCAGCTCGAGTCCGCCGTCGAACAGCTGGGCCTCGCGATCGCCCAGGCCCCCGAGCGCGCCCCGGCGCACTGGCGCCTGGCCCTGTGGTTGGGGGAGCTCGGCGACCTGGAGGGCGCGCGCGCGGCCCTCGAGCGCGCCCTGGTCGCCGACCCCCTCGATCCGAGTTGCTACCTCGCCAGCGCGCGCATCGAGCTCGACGCGGGCGAGCCCGCGTTGGCCCTGGCGGCACTGCAGTCGGCGCCCCCGGGGCTGCTCGAGCGACCCTACGCGCGCCTGCTCCTCGCTCGGGCCCTGGCGGAGCTCGGCCGCCCCGAGGACGCCGAGCGCGTGCGGCCCGAGGGCGAGGCCTTCCACGATTGGTACGACCCCTGGGTCGACGAGCTCGAGGACCTGCACGTGGGCCGCGGTGCGGAGCTGGGCGAGGCCTTGGCCGCGCTCCAGGCTGGTCGACCCCAGCAGGCCCTCGACCTGCTCGAGAAGCTCCACGCGGATCGGCCCGACGACGTGACGATCCAGGGCATGTTGGCTGCGACCCATGCGGCCCTGGGTCACCCCGAGGACGCCTTGCCGATGCTCGAGGCGGCGGCCGCGCGCCAGCCCCAGCACTATCGCATCGCCCTCAACCGCTCGATCAACCTGCAGGCCTGCGGCCGCGTTGACGAGGCCCTCGACCAGGCCGAGCGGGCGGTTGCCTTGCATCCCGAGCACGCCACGTCGCGCTTCCAACTCGGCCGGCTGCGCGAGCTGCTCGGGCATCGTGACGAGGCGGTCAGCGCCTACCGCAGCGCCCTGCGCTTGGGGTATCCGCGTCAGCGCGTCGCCCCGCGGCTCGTGCGACTGGGCGTGCCGCCCGAGGAGGTCGGACCGTGACCGGCGTCACGCTCGAGCGTTCGGCCGTCCTGTGCGCCGTGTTCGGATGCCTGGCCCTGCTGGGCTGTGGCGCGGATCCGCAGGGTGAACCTGCCGGGGCCGACCTGGGCAGCGCCGCCGTGCGCCCGGCCGCGAACGAACCTTGGTTCGCGCAGGAGGCCGCTGCCCGCGGCCTCGACTTCGTCCAGCACTCCGGCGCGACGGGCGAGCTGTTCATGCCCGAGATCATGTCCGGCGGAGCAGCCCTGTTCGACGGCGACGACGACGGCGACCTGGACGCCTATCTGGTGCAGGCCGGCGCCGTGCGCGGGCCAGCCTCCGAGCGCGATCCCAACCTGCTGCTGCGCAACGACGGCGGTCACTTCACCGACGTGACCGAGGGCAGCGGCGCCGGGGACCGGGGCTACGGCAACGGCGTGGCCTGCGGCGACGCCGACGGCGACGGCCGCGTCGACCTCTACGTGACCAACCTCGGCCCCAACACGCTGCTCTTCAACCGCGGCGAGCTGCGCTTCGAGACCCGCGACGACGGCGGCGCCGCCGATCCCGGGTGGGGCACCAGCGCCGCCTTCTTCGACGCGGATCGCGACGGCGACTTGGACCTGTTCGTGTGCAACTACTTGGCCTGGCGGCCGGAGAACGAGCTGCCCTGCGTGAACCCGCGCGGGGCTCCGGACTACTGCAGTCCCGCCAGCTACGAGTCGCCGGCGCGCGACACGTTCCTGCGCAACGCGGGCCAGGGTCGCTTCGTGGACGAGACCGAGCTGGTCGGCATGGGCGCGGTGGGGACCGGCCTCGGCGTCGCCATCCTGGACGTGGACGCGGACGGCTGGCTCGACGTCTTCGTCGCCAACGACGCCATGCCCGATCGCCTGTGGCGCTCCGAAGCGGGCGCGCGCTTTCGCGACGACGCGGCCGAGCTGGGCATCGCCGTGGACTCCGACGGCCTGGCCAAGGCGGGCATGGGCGTGGCCGTGGCGGACCTGGACGACGACGGGCGCGAGGACCTGTTGGTCGGCAACCTCGCGCGGGAGTCCGATTCGATCTACATGCTGCGCGGCGAGCGCTTCGCCGATTCCACCCGTCGCGTCGGGATGGGGGCCAGCAGCAAGCCCTTCACGCGCTTCGGCCTGGGCTTCTGCGACTTCGACCACGACGGCTGGTTGGACCTGTTCCAGGCCAACGGCCGGGTGCAGCGCGCCCCGGGGCGCTCGCCCGCGGACGATCCCTACGCCGAGCCGAACCAGCTCTTCCGCGGATCGGCGCAGGGTCGCTTCGAGCGCGTGGAGCCCCTCGGCGGCACCGAGCCGGTGCTGGTCGCGACCGCGCGGGCCGCGGCCTTCGGGGACGTGGATGGCGACGGTGGGGTGGACGTGCTGGTGGTCAACCGCGACGGACCGGCGCACTTGCTGCGGAACCTGTGCGCCGAACGCGGCGGCTGGATCGGCTTCGACCTGCGCGAGTCCAGTGGTGCGCCGTCTCTGCACGCGCAGGTGGTGGTGACGGTCGAGACGCCGGCGGGCGAGCGCCGCATCCACCGCACCGCGCGCGCGGCGTCCTCCTACCAATCCAGCAGCGATCCGCGGATCCACGTGGGACTCGGCGCGGGTCGCCTGGTCAGCGTCGAGGTGCACTGGCCCGACGGCGAGACAGCTCAGCTGGATGCGTTCGAAGCCGGGCGTTGGCACCGCGTTCGCCGCGACGGCTGATTGGGCAGCGGGGTCGAGCGCGGCTCGTCACGACCGACCGACCCTTCGGACCGAGCGGCCATGGGCGAGGCACGCCAGCGGGCACAGCGCCACCGCTCGCGACGAGGACTGCAGATGAGCGGGCTACTGCAGCCAGCCGGGCGTCGCAGGATTCAGCTCGATCTCCGACCAGGTGTGGTTCGCCGGCGGTTGCAGGGAGCGCTGCTGGAGGGGCAGCCAGATGCCCTCGACCTCGGTCCAAGCGCGGAACTCCGTGGTTCCGCCCACGCCCTCGGCCGATGCGGGGCGCCCGTCGTCGCCGATGGTGAGGCGCGAGCGCAGACCGTCGATGTCGCTCAACTGGAGGATTCCCGCTTCGTCCAGCTGAGGCGCGAGCTGGTCACTCGCCGCCAGCTCGTGCAGCAGCACGATCAGCGTGGCGCGGTGGATGTCGAGCATGCGCTCGGAGAACTCCACCCCGAAGCGACGCGACGGCCCGCCCTCCACGTGCTGCTCCATGAGATCGGGCGTGACGATCGTGGTGACCTTCTCCTGGGCCAGTTCTTCGAGCACGAAGCGCGGCCGGGCCAAGTCGCGCCATTGGATCGCCGTGCGCACGGCGGAGCGTGCGCTGGTGCTGCCGGGCTGGGTCTCCGAGCGGAAGCGGATCGTCTCCAGCGCTGCCCAGGCTTCGCGGCCACCGACGGCCTCGAGTAGCGCGGCCGCCGCCGCCGCGGCGCGCTCGCCCGCCTGGCTCGCGGCGCTGCGGTCCAGGCGCCAGGTCGAAGCCAGGCCGCCGGCGCCGAGGGCCGACACGATCGCCTCGTCGGCGGCGATCAGGGTGCGACCGGCGCTGAGGTCGAACAGGGCGGCAGCGCTGCGTGCGGCCTGGGACGGGTCCGCGGCCAGTGCGCGCTCGAGCTCGTCACGCGTGGCCGGTTGCAGGGGCCAGCCGTACAGCGCCCGTCGTACTCGCACCGACGAGCGCGGCTCGCCCGGCGCGAGGGTCGCGGCGCCTGGGTCGAACATGCGATCGAGGGTGGCCGTGATCTGGGCCTCGCTCGGGCTCCACTGGGCCAGGCCGGCGAGCGCGGCGTCGATGGCCTCGGCCGCGTCGCGCGCGTAGGGGGCCTGCACCAGGGCGCGGACGCGGATCGAGAGGGGACCCTCGCCGGCTTCGGTCAGCCGCGCGCTGGCGCGCGTGCCGGGCTGCAGGAACTCGGCCAGGGCCTGGGTCAGGGGACCCTGCTCCCAAGCGGCGATGCCCACCGTCGCCAGGGCGTCGGGGCCTTCCGTCGACAGGGGCGCGGTCCAGCCGACCAGGGCGCCGGGAACTTCGTCGACCGCGGCCAGGAACAGACGCTCGATCGCCGGAGTGGCCGCCGGGGGCGTGGGAGTCGGCAGGTCACCGGGGGGCAGGGCGCGCAGTACCGCCAGGGCGGCCGCCATCGCTTCGCCGTCGTCCTCGACTGCGATCAGTACCCGTCGCGGTCCGAGGAGCATGGCGCCGCGCAGGGCTTCGAGCTCGTCGATGCTGGGCGCGGGGATCGGCGGCAGGTCGAAGGGGAAGCCGCCGTCGCCATCACCGTCGTCGCCGCTGCCGTCGTCACCGTCACCGTTACCCTCGTCCGCGCCTCGAGCGTGGCCGTCGCCGCGGTCGACATCTGCGCCGTCGTCCGCATCCAGCCCGTGGTCGCCCCCTTGGTCGGCGTCCACTTCCGACTCGCCTCCGTGTCCGTCCGCATCCTCGCCCGATCCGCCGCCGCCCGCGAGCTGCGCCACGTAGCGCGCGCGCCCGGCCCCGTCCAACAGCAGCTCCAATTGCTGTTCGAAGGTGTCCAGGGGGTCGCCCCAAGTCAGCGCCAATTGGAGGGCCGCGTTCTGCGCGACATCGTCGGTCCAGGCCGGCTCGGCCAGCAGGTTGCCGGTGGCGGCGAGCACCTCGCCCAGAAGTCGCGAGGGCGCCTCGACCCGTACCTCCAAGCCGAAGTCCCGCGGGCGCATGTCGACCGTGGCCGAGCGCATGCCGAGGAAGTGGCTGAAGTCGGCCCCCGGATGCTCGCGGCTGCCCGCCAGGCGCAGGGCCCGCGCCAGGAGTACCGGCTGCGACTCCCCGGCGAAGGCCAAGAGCGCCAACCCGCGACCGGGACGCGGCGGGGCGTCGGTGAGCAGCTCGTCCTCCTGAGCGGCGGACGTGGGGCCGCAGAGGGCGGCGAGGAGCACGAGGGCGGGCGCGAAGGGGCGCGGGATCGATGCGGCCATGGGCGCCATCCTAGGCCTCGCACTCGCCGGCGCGCGGTCCGTCCCCTCGATTAGACGCCTGCGCCGACAGCCTCGAGCTGCGCCTCGATCGCGGCCACAGCACGCTCGTTGCCCCGCGCGAAGTCCCGGTCGATGCGCCCAGCCAAGCCGGGAGCGCGATCCAGGAAGACCCCGAGCCGCGCGCCGCTCAAGAGCTGGGGCGCGACCCACTCACCGCCGCCCATGCGCTCCAGGAAGTGGCAGTTGATGAGCTGCTCCGACTGGCGCGCCTCGGGCAGGGCCAGGACCGGCTTGCCCAGGAACAGCACCTCGCCCAGCAGTTGGTTGCCGGCGCTGGCGACCACGGCGCGGCAGGTGGCGAGGTCCTCGATGAAGCCCTCTTCGCTGATCGGCCGGAAGCGCAGGGGGCCGTCGCTCAGGCGCTCGCCCAGGCCGTACACGCGCACCTCCACCGGGCTGGCGCGCAGGGCTTCGAGCACGTTGGTGGGCATGGTGCGGCGGCAGTAGGCGACGAGGTGCTCGCCGAGCGAGGGGCGAGCCTCGAGCAGCCCGTCGCGCAGCATGGTCCCGACGAAGGTCACGTCCCGCAGCCCCGGCTTGGGGTCCGGCTGGAAGAAGCTGGACGAGATGGTGTGCGTCTGGCGGCGGTACATGGCGCGCAGGCCGGGCACCATCAGCCGCGCCTGGGCGCGCAGGCCGGTGGGCAGGAACGACAGGTCGCTGGCCCACATGAAGGACTGGTGGTCGAGGGCCAGGTAGGGCACCCCGACCGCCTCGGCCGCGCGCGGCGCGCCGGGGTCGAAGTCGGTCAGGAGCAGGTCCGCGCGCTCGCGGCGCATGCGCGCGCCCAGCTCGGCCACCAGCCGCCGCAGCCCGCCCACGTAGCGCAGGGCACCGACCACCGAGCCGCCCACCGACACCCGCTGCCGGCTGTCGTAGACGAAGCGCAGGCAGGGGATCCGGACCACCTCGACGTCGCTGCCGCGGTAGGCGGGCTCGAGCAGGTCGTAGGCGTCCCCCGGCGCGAGCAGGATCAGGCGGTGGCGCTCGCGCAGATGCTCGACGACGGTGCGCACGCGCGTGGCGTGACCGCGGCCCTCGCCGGCCATGCTGTAGAAGATCGTGGCCAAGGTCGTCGAGCCTAGTGGGCGGCCGTGCCGGTCGGAAGCATGGCGGCCGTCTGGGGCGTCGTTGCGGCGGGTTCGGCGCGCTCCAGGGTCAAGAGGTCCTCGCCGCGCAACTGGGCCCAGTCCAGGATCTCGAGCCGCCCGTCGCGGTGCTCGACCAGTGCCGTGCAGCTCTCGACCCAGTCCCCGTCGTTGCAGTACAGGACCCCCTCGATCTCGCGGATCTCGGCGTGGTGGATGTGGCCGCAGATGACCCCGTCCAGGCCGCGCTCGCGCGCCTCGCGGGCCAGTGAGCGCTCGAAGTGGGCAATGAACTCGACCGCGTTCTTCACGCGGTGCTTGAGGTAGGCCGAGAGGCTCCAGTAGGGCAGGCCCAGGCGCCGGCGCGCGACGTTGAACCAGTGGTTCAGGTGCAGGGCCGTCTGGTAGGCGCGGTCGCCCAGCAGGGCCAACCAGCGGTGGCACTGCACGACCCCGTCGAAGGCGTCGCCGTGCACCACCAGGTAGCGCTTGCCGTCGGCGCAGGTGTGAATCGCCTCGGGCATCATCTTGACCCCGCCGAAGATCATCCCCACGTAGCCGCGCAGGGCCTCGTCGTGGTTGCCGGGCACGTAGCGCACCTCGGTGCCCTTGCGCGCCTTGCGGAGCAGGGCCTGGACCACGTTGCCCTGGGACGCGTTCCAGTAGGGCGCCTTGCGCAGCCGCCAGCCGTCGACGATGTCGCCCACGAGGTAGAGCGTGTCGCTCTCGGTGTGGCGCAGGAAGTCGAGCAGGAACTCGGCCTTGCAGCCGCGCGTCCCCAGGTGGAGGTCGGAGATCCAGATCGTGCGGTACCGGCGGCCGTGGTCGTCGGGCGACATGTCGCTGTCGGGGCAGGGGCGAAGGCGGTGCGCGTGGCGTCGGGCGACGGTCGCCGGGCCTGTGCGCGGGCTCGGTCTAACCGGTCGTTCGGCGCGGTGGGAGGCTTGCAAGCGCCCCTTTCGGGGGTTGATGCAAGTTTGATCCCGTCCTCGGCGGGCCTTGTGCGATCGGCAACCGGACCTTCGCGAAGGGCCTCCGCGCGGGACTCGACGGCGCTCGGACGGCAGACTCCGGCCATGGCTCACTTCAACAGCGCACTGATCACCGGGGCCTCGAGCGGAATCGGCGCGGAGCTCGCCCGCGAGCTGTCGCGGCGGGGGACGCGGGTCGTGCTCGCCGCCCGGCGCGCCGACCGTCTGGAGTCCTTGGCTGCGGAGCTGCGCGCGGCCGGCGGCCAGGCGGAGGTGGAGGTGCTCGACGTGGTCGACACGGCCGCCGTGCGCGAAGTCGTGACGCGCTGGGACGAGCGCCTGGGCGGGCTCGACCTGGTGATCGCCAACGCCGGGGTCGGACGGGCGGTGACGGCCAGGCGGCTCACCTGGGAGGAGGTCGAGCCGGTGCTGCTGGTCAACGTGGTGGGGGCCATGGCGACGCTCACCTGTGCCCTCGAGCGGATGCGCGTACGCGGTCGCGGGACCCTGTGCGGCATCTCCAGTCTGGCCAGCCGCGGCGGCATGCCCGGCTCCGGCGCCTACTCCGCCAGCAAGGCCGCCCTGGCGACGTTCCTCGAGACGCTCACGGTCGACCTGGCGGGAACGGGCTTGCAGGTCGTCGACGTCCAACCGGGCTTCGTCGCCTCGGAGATGACCGACCACAACGACTTCCACATGCCCTTCAAGTGGAACACGCCCCGCGCGGCGCGGCGGATCGTCGACGACCTCGAGCGCGGACGGGCGATCTGCGCCTTCCCCTGGCAGTTGTCGGTGCCCCTGGCGCTCACGCGTGGTTGGCCCCGCGCCCTGTGGCGCGCCCTCGCGCGCAGGGCGAGGCCGGCGTGAGCTGACAGATCCGCGCCGGGCGCGCGAGCAGGTCATCGGCACAGCGCTGTCGTTCTCGATGTAGATCTCGGCAGAGCTGGCCAGCCGTTCGCTAGTCGTCGAGGTGAACCACGCGCTTGCCGAACGCCTCGCCTCGAAGCAGGCCGACGAACGCCGCGGGCGCCTGTTCGAGCCCTGCGATCACTTCCTCGCGGTAGCGGACCTTGCCTTGCTTGACCCAGGTCGTCATCTGGCTCGCGAACTCGGGGTAGAGGTGCCCGAAGTCGTCGAAGACGATGAAGCCACGCATCGTGATCCGCCGACGCAAGACCTGTCCCATCAGGTAGCCCATGCGGTCGGGCCCCTCGGGCAGGGACGTGGCGTTGTACTGCGAGATCAGGCCGCAGACGGGGATGCGTGCGGAGGTGTTGAGCAGGGGCAGGACCGCGTCGAACACGGCGCCACCGACGTTCTCGTAGTAGACGTCGATTCCGTCCGATGCCGCTGTTGCGAGGGCGTCCGGGAAGCCGCTGGCCTTGTAGTCGATGCAGTCGTCGAAGCCCAGGGTGTCGACCACGTGGCCGCACTTCTGCGGCCCACCGGCGATCCCCACGACGCGACAGCCAAGGATCTTGCCCACTTGACCGACCGTCGCGCCGACCGGCCCGCTCGCGCCAGCGACCACCAGCGTCTCACCCGCCTCGGGGCGTCCGATCTGCGTGAGTCCGGCCCAGGCGGTCAGGCCGGGCATTCCGAGGACGCCCAGGGACCACGAGGGGTTCTCCGGGTTCTTGCCCAGGTTGATGACCCCCTTGCCGTCCGAAAGGGCGTAGTCCTGCCAGCCACCGAACGCGACGGCCCAGTCGCCTTCAGCGAAGCCCTCGACCTGCGAGGTGACGACCTGGGAGACGGTGCCGCCGACCATGACCTCGCCCAGGGCCACGGGCTCGGCGTAGGAGGGCGCGTCGCTCATGCGACCGCGCATGTAGGGATCGAGCGACAGGTACTCGTTGCGCAGCAGCATCTGCCCTGCGGCAGGAGTCGGCAGATCAGCGGTCTCGAGCCGCAGCGTGTCGTTGTCGGGCTCGCCCGTGGGGCGCTGCGCCAGCACGAATCGACGGTTGACGCTCTTGGATTGGCTCATCGGTCGGCTTCTTTCGGGGCGCGTAGTGCGCGTTGGTGGGTGACCCTGTGTGCGGTCCTGCGGGAAGCGCCAGGACTTGCTCCAGCTCCCGGGAGGCTGGATGAGCCCGTGTGGGGGCGGTGCCCGGACTTCGAACCACCTGAATGGCCTGCCATCCTCCGCGGCTCGAAGACCGCCCGCGGCCGGTGGCATCCGCGCCGTCGCTGCACGGGCCGCGGGAGGACAGTGGCAGCTCGAGCGAGCGACAAGGCGCTCCTCGGCAGGGTTCTCTTCAGCCAATCCCGGCCGCTTTGCAAGAGAACGCGCGCCCTGCACGATCCGGAGCCGATAGCCTCGGCCTGGAGCGGGTGGCCGAGAGGATCCTTGACTGGCAACGGGCGGAATAGAGACCAAGCGCGATCCCCTGAAGCGTCGACGGGCGGACGGTGGAAGTTCGTCGCGGGCCTCGCGCGCCTGTTGGCCTTGGCGCAGGTGCTCGGCATCGTGCTGGTGGCCGCGTTCAAGCGGGCGGAATGGGCCGATTGGTTCGTTTCTCCGATCGCCATCGGCATTCTGTTCGGTTCGTTGCCGACGCTAGTGCTCGGGCTGTGCCTGAGCTTTGCAGGGAGTCGGACCGGGCGTCCCGATGCGACGAAGGACGGTCTCGCCGTCGCGGCGCTTCCCGTCCTCGCTCTGCTTCTGTTCGTGAACGGCCACTTGATCCCGTCGGCCTGGCTCGCGACGTAGCGTCCCGGCTCGGCGGTCAGGCGGGAACCCGTGGGGCTCGGCCGGCGTTCCCTCACAGGTCGACCCGGTTGGAACGCTCGGGCGCGACGGGTCCATCCGCCCGACTGGCCGTCCAGATGCTGGATTTCGAGGGGCCCGACCACGCTCCAGCGCCGACTGGCGGGGTGGAACGGAGTTTGCCCCCAGGTGGAGAGTCGCCCGCTCACCGCCCACACCTCCAACCAACCATGCTTCGATCCCTCCTCCCCGCCCTCGGCGCCACGGCGCTCGCGGCCCCGCTCGCGCTCGCCCAGACCGGCCCGCTCGAACTGCTCCTGCAGCAGCAGGTCCACTACTGGGCCACCGTGCCCTCGGTCGTCGCTCCCGACTTCCTCGAGGCCGCGGACGACTTCCACGTGGTGGGGGACGTGCACCGCGTGCGGGCGTTCGGAAGCGGCTGCCTGCCGTGCGCCCCGGGGACCTTCCACGCGGCGACGCTGCGCCTCTATGCCTGGACGCCCCAGGGGCCCGGCGCACTGCTGCGTGAAGAGACCTTCGTCGACGGCGACCCGGACCTCGTCGTGCTGAAGGGCCCGACGCTGATCGACATGACCCTGGATCCCCCCTTCGTCTCCACCGACCGCGCCTACCTCTCGGTGCAGGTCGACGTGACGGGCATCTGGGACTGGTCGATCTCGAACTTTGGCCAGCCCAACGACAACCCCTTCGTGGTCCGCCACGAGCCCGGCGGCCCGTGGGTTCCCTACCAGAGCAGCTACACCTACGACCTCGACGCGGACCTCGCCTTCGAGCTCTACGGGCTCGACGACACGCCGCTCCAGGCCGGGTCGGATCCCTGCGGTGACTGGGACATCGTGCCGCAACCGGCGATTCAGTCGGGTGTGATGTTCACCGACGTCGAGGGCACCGGGCCCGACGACGTGTGGGCCGTCGGCTGGCGCTTCGAGTTCGACTTCCCCATCGTCAGCGAGACCTATGTCTACGCCGAGCACTTCGACGGCACGACCTGGACCGTCGCCGACCTGCCGCACCCCGAGCCGTATCCCGGAGGCGGCTATTCGACCCTCAATGCGGTGGCAGTCGTCGCGTCCGACGACGTGTGGGCGGCCGGCAGCGCCCGCGTGGTCAGCCCCGACGGATTCGTCGGCTCGCAGATCCTCGTGCTGCACTTCGACGGCACGAGCTGGGAGGTCGTCCCCGCGCCCCAGACCTCCGGTGGCAGCGGTCCCCACGTGAACGACATCGAGGTCGTCGCGCCGGACGACATCTGGTTCTTCGGCGAGTGGCTCGGCTTCCAGGCCAGTGCCCTGGGCGAGCAGCGCTCCCTCGCCATGCACTGGGACGGCAGTGACTTCACGGTGGTCGACACGCCCTTCTTCGACAACAAGATCGGCTACGGCGGGGGTCACTCGCTGATCGCCGCCTCCGCGATCGCGAGCGACGACATCTGGGCCGGTGGCGGTGCCCACGACGGCGACTTCACGCCCTACTCCTACCTGGCGCACTGGGACGGCTCGACCTGGGAGCACGTGCCCGGGCCGACCCCCGGCATCGACCAGCAGATCTACGCGGTCGAGGCCATCGCCAGCGACGACGTGTGGGCCAGCGGCTTCTACACCGAGATCCAGGGCCTCTTGGCCGTGCGCGTGCCGCTGTTCGTGCACTGGGACGGATCATCCTGGACCCAATACGCGTCTCCCGGCGGGGGCAGCACCCTGGTCCACCGCGCCAGCGGCGACCTCGTCTCGAGCTCGGGCACCTACGGCGAGCAGGGCGTCTACCGCTGGGACGGCAGCCAGTGGACCCAGGTGATGGACTTCGAGAGCACGCCCAACGTGCAGATGCGCGGGCTGAACGAGGTGGGGGACTGCGAGATGTGGGGCGTCGGCCGAATGAACGGCCTGAGCCCGGGCGGCATGCGGGCGCACCTGACGCCGGAGCCGTTCCTGGCCCTGGCCCTTCCGCGCGACCCGTGCAGCGGGACCGCTCCCGCCCAGAGCCTGGCGATCTCGCCGGCGCCTCAGATCGGCCACCCCATGTCGGTGCGCCTCGACGACCCGGCGAACCAGGCGGGTCTGATGCCCGGCAGCCTGGCGGTCCTGGCCGTCTCACTGCAGCCCGCCCCCGGCTTCCCCTGCGGCACCCTGCTGCCGGACTTCGGCCCCGGCAGCCAGAGCGGCGAGATCCTGATCGACTCGGCGAGCACCCCGATCCTGCTCGGCCCCGCCGTCTGGGGCGGCCCCGGCGCACCCGCGCTGATCGACGTGCCGATCCCGATGGACGCGGCGCTGCTCGGCGCGAAGCTCTACAGCCAGGGGGTCTTCGTGGATCCGTCGGCTCTGGACATCGTCCTGGCGGGGGGCGTCGATCTCTCGATCGGCGACTGATCGCAAGCTCGAAGGCGTGCGCGGTCGGCAGTCTGCCGTCACGCCTTCGAGCGCCATCGCGGGCTCGAGAGTCCCCAATGGAGCATGCCGTCGGAAGCGCCCCAGGCAGCGACGGTCAATCCGCTGCATCGACAGGAGCGTGCGGTGCGTCAACTCGACGGGCGGACCCTTGGCCCAGCTTCGCCAGTCCCCAGCGACCGGATCGCTCAGGTACGGCTCGCCGTCTCAGAGGTCACGGATTCGTGTCGTCGACGGTGGGCCCGGCAGCGGATACCAGGCGCCGATGGACTGATTCTCCGCGAAGGCAGGAAGGTAGATCCTGGATACATCAGGATCGTCCGATCCGACGCCAGTGATCCCGACCTCGTCCGTGAAGGTGACCGGCGGGTCCGACGAGCGCGTGCCATCGCGTCGCTCGAGGAGCACGCCCGAGAGCCATCCCATCGGGGGGCGGGGCTCGTCCTTCGACCAGATCAGCATGGCACGAGGGCGTGGCTCGACCTCTTCATGGTTGGCGTCGCCGAGATGGAGCACTGCCCCTTCGACACCGGGGCCGTCGGAGTAGGAGATCCTGAGCTGCGATGCCCTGGGACCGCGGACCATGACGACTCGAGCTTCCGGCGCGCCCAGCTCGGCTGCGGGGAAAGGAATCGTCGGCCAGTCGCTGGTGTCCCCGAGGACGATCGAGCCCCTGACCCAGACGGGCTCGGCCGCTGGGAGCGACGGGGCGCCCCCTTCGCTCGTCTGACTCGGCGGCAAGTAGACGCCGACCTCCACGAAGTCCTGCAGATCGAAGCCTGCCTCCATGACGGTCGAACTTGGGTTCACACGGAACGCGAGGGAGACACCCGAATCGATCTGGAGCGCATAGAAGCCGAGAGGCAGCGCGGTCCAGGTAATGGTCCTCTCTGGCGTCCCGAAGTCGTCCTCAGCCGAGGCAGCGACCACTCGCTTGCTTGTGCCAGGAGTGCCGTCGCCCAGCAGCCAGAGGGTCCAATCGAAGGGTGGGGCCTGCGGATTCACCGAGATGGCGATCGATACGGCGCGGGCATCGGTCGTGCTCCAGAGCTCCATCCGATAGTCCCGGCCGGGTTCGGCGATCAGTTCCGTGGGCCATGCCAGGGGCTTGGACTCGTGCCCCGGAAGCCGAACGACGACGAGGTGGCGGCCCGACGGGATCGCGACGTGCGAGTTCCTACCGAGCCAGTAAGGGAGCCTGAGCAGGGGGCGTTCGCCCCACATCCGCGACGGGTGGAACAGGAGCACGTCGCATTCGACCTGGGCCAGCGATGCCGGAGCGTCGAGGGTCAAGCGTGCAGGTGCGTCCAGCTCGACCAGGTGACCAAGCTCACCGCGCCGAGACCAGCGGAACGGGGTCCAGCTGTAGCCTTCAGCGCCGAGCCAGTAGATCCCGTTCGGATTCTCGAGCGCCGGAAGGCTGACGACGCCGTCGCGCGCGTCCAACGGACAGGGCTCGGCATGCTCGGAGGGAGCGGCCAATGCGGGCGCGAGCCACCTGGAGCCCGGCGTCAGCAAGACCTGGATCGCGGAGTCTGGAATCTGCTCGCCCGTCGAGCTGACCACTCGCACGTCCCACTCCGCGGGCGACTCCAGTCGCACGTCGAAGCACAATGGGATCTCCGATCTTGTGACGTCGACGATCTCGAGTACCCCACTACCCGAGCTGGAGCGCAGTTCGCCGCGCGAATCGAACGCGACATCCACGCTCTGCTGCTCGAGGGACTCGTACCACTCGACAGGCAGTTGGGAAGGCGGGATTTCGACCCGTGCCGACCCGTCTTCCACTCGAATGGCGATCTCGCCGTCGAATGGGCTGACGAACCGCATCCGGGCAACTCCGTCGACGGGCGCCGGCTTTCGGCCCGGGAGACCTTCGACGCCCGGAGGCGATTCGTTGCGTGAATCCGGCACGTGGAAGCGAAAGACCATCGCCTTCATCTGCGGAGGCACTGCTTCGCGATCGGGTGACGTCCCGGTTGACCGACTGTTGTCGTGCAATCCGAGAACCTCGGGCCCAACCTCGGGTGCCCCTGCCTCGGGTGCCTCTGCCTCGGGTGCCTCTGCCTCGGGTGCCTCAGCCTCGGGAGGGCCGCCGCTCGCGCGACCCGGCTCCTGGTCTTGCTCGCTCGAGCCGCCCCCTAGCCTCGACAGGAACCAGATTGCGCCCAGTGGCAGCGCGATCGAGGCTAGCAACAGCAGTGATGTGCGACGGGTTCTCATTGCAAACACGGTTCAGTCACCTGAATCGGACTCTGATTCGCCTCGAACGGCCAGGTACGGCAGTCGAGGCGAAGCCGATCCGAATGCGGGATCGCCCCTGGGCCACTCCGCGCCGATCCTCAGGCGAGTCGAAGTCGGGAGTTCTACAGTTCGCCCGGGTCGACGTAGTAGCAATCTGAGCAGGTGATCCAGCCGACCAACGACGAACCGCCGACCGAAGCAGTTGAGTTCCAATCGCCTTGAATCGGGTCCCATACCGGCGTGGTGGTGGTGGGCTCGACTCCATTGCGCCAGCCTGTGTCTTGGTCGCATGTCTCGTTCTGCCCACTGCGGATCCCACCGCAATGAAGGCCGACGGGCAACAGGTTGGCCTTGGCTTGGTTCGTAGCGGCGGCGCCAGTTGCGCCGGATCCGTTCACCTGGGTTGAAGCGGGAACCGACTAGCCGGGACTGTGGTCGCCGCAAGGGGTCTGGGGCGTCTGCGCGGTGGCTGGGAGCGCGGCTTGGACGATGGGGGACAGTACGGCCAGGTAGTCGTGTGAACGCACGGGAACTTGCTCCAGTTCGGTTGATTCGATGTCGATCGCAAGCGGCGGTTGACTACTCGAATCTCACTGGAGTGATCCGCCGAAGGACGATGGTCCCCTCCCAGTCGGGATTGCAAGGCTGTTCCCGCGGAGACGATGGGGCCCAATTACGAACGGCTAGTGGGGCGAGTCAAAGATTCGACTAATAAGTTGCAAGTTTCGGGCAAGTCGGGCTCGGCCGCGCCGATGGTTGCATCATGACGACCAAGATGGGACGGCCGAAGGCGAAGCTCGTGTTGTCCGAGCAGGAGCGCGCGGAGTTGAATCGGCTGGTTCGGCGTCGCTCGACGCCTGCGGCAGTGGCGGTGCGGGCGCGCGCCATCCTTCGCTGTGCGAAGGGGCTGGACAATACCGATGTCGCCGACGAGTTGGGGCTGCACTTTCAGACCGTTGGTCGCTGGCGTCGCCGATTCGTGAAGGAGCGTCTGGACGCGCTGTACGACGAGCCTCGGATTGGACGGCCGAGGAGCGTCTCAGATGACGATGTCGCCCGCGTCGTGGACATGACGCTCCACCGTACGCCGAAAACCGGGACCCACTGGAGCTCCCGCCAAGTCGCGAACGAGCTCGGATTGTCTCAGAGCGCTGTGGCGCGGATCTGGAAGGCCTTCAGCCTTCGTCCAGACCGCAGCGAGTCCTTCTCCTTGTCCCGCGACCCTCAGTTCGTCGAGAAGGTCCGGGACATCGTGGGACTGTACATGAGCCCTCCGGACAATGCGCTCGTGCTCTGCGTCGACGAGAAGTCCCAGATGCAGGCACTGGATCGCACTCAGCCCCTGCTGCCGATGACGCCGACGCACCCGGAGCGACGCTCGAATACCTACGTGCGCCACGGGACGACGTCGCTGTTCGCAGCGCTCGACATCGCCACGGGGCGAGTCATCGGCAAGTGCTTCCGTCGACACAGGTCGAAGGAGTTCCTGAAGTTCCTGGGCGAGATCGAGCAGTCCGTGCCCAAGGAGCTGGACGTCCACCTCGTGATGGACAACTACGCCACGCACAAGACGCCAGCCGTGAAGCGGTGGCTGCTACGCCGACCCCGATTTCACGTGCACTTCACGCCGACGACGTCGTCCTGGCTCAACCTCGTCGAGAGCTGGTTCTCGATCGTCTCCCGGCGAGTGACTGAGCGCGGCGTCCATCGAAGTACGGCTGCGCTCGAGAAGGACGTGAGGGCGTTCATCGATGCCCACAACGACGAGCCGAAGCCGTACGTCTGGACCAAGACCGCAGACCAGATCCTCGCCAGCCTCCGCCGCTACTGCGACACAGCGAACGCCACTCGTTCCCGGCAAACAAATGAGTCGAAGCTTTGACTCACCCCACTAGTGTCCTGGATCAGAAATTCGGCGTCACTTCCCGGGCTCCGATCGCCGCTGGCGTCGTTGCGCCTCCTCCGAGTATCGCAGCGGATACGCGTCGTCGGCGCGCCTAGCCAGCATCGATCGGACCTCCGGGCAGTGACGCCGAAATTCTGATCCAGGACACTAGTCGGAATCAGGTACCGGGGCTTGGGCCAGGCTCCGGGCCCTGGTGAAAGGGATGGCTGAAGCGGCCTTGGAGGGGAGGACAGCCCCCAATGCATGTGCTCAACGATCACGTCGGCGATCGATGAAAAGTACCGGTCGCGCGAGGGCGAGAGCCTGGCTGACTGCGGCGGAGGTTACTCGCTGGTCGCCGCCTCGGCCATCGCGAGCGACGACGTCTGGGCCAGCGACTTCTACACGGAGATCCAGGGCCTGATCCCGGCGCGCGTGCCGCTGTTCGTGCACTGGGACGGATCGTCCTGGATCCAGGTGTCGGCTCCCGGGGGCGGCAGCTCCCTGGTGCACCGCGCCAGCGGTGACCTCGTCTCCAGCTCGGGCACCTGCGGCGAACTGGGCGTCTACCGCTGGGACGGCAGCCGGTGGACCCAGGTGATGGACTTTGAGAGCAAACCCAACGTGCAGATGCGCGGGCTGAACGAGGTGGGGGACTGTGAGATGTGGGGCGTCGGGCGCATGAACGGACCGAATCTCGGCGGCATGCGCGCGCACCTGACGCCAGAGCCGTTCCTGGCCCTGGCCTCGCCCCGCGACCCGTGCAGCGGCGCCGCGCCCGCCCAGAGCCTGGCGATCTCGACTGGAGCGGCAGGTGGCAGCCGGCGCGCGCGCGCCGGCCGCCGCCCCCGTTCAGCCGCCCACCGCGCAGAGGCTCGCGCTGATGCCGTTGGTGAAGGCCAGCCCGCCCGGTTGGGTGCCGTCCACCGCCGCCGCTTGCCAGGCGAGAGTCGCGCCGACCAGGGCGGGGATCAGGGGCAGCTCGACGTCGAAGACGCCGGCGCCGCCGGCCATGGGTGCGGTGGTCAGGATCGGGGCGGGGAGCTGCAGCAGGAGCGAGCCGCCGGCGAAGGGCAGGCCCGGGGCAGCGAGGGGCAGGCCGCCGGCGACCACGGCCGCGGGCGAGGTGCCGAGCCCGGCGAACTCCAGACGCTGGATCGAGCCGACGCTGGGGCCGGTGGCGCTCGACAGGCTGCCCACGTTGGCGCCGCCCAGGGCCAGGCCGTAGGGGGCCCATGCGCAGGAGCTGGGCAGGAAGAAGACCGGGTTGGTGTAGGCGGCCTCGGTGCCGGCGGAGCTCTGGGAGTAGGCGCGGAACCAGGAACGGGCGCCGAGCTCCAGGGGCACGGTGCACTCGAAGCTGCCCGCGCCGGAAAGTGTCGCGCTCTGGCAGGCCACGGTCTCGTCCGCGTCGCCCACGCGGCCGGTGAAGATCGTGATCTGGCTGGGCTTGGCGCCGAAGTCGTAGGTCACCTCGAGGGTCACCTGGTTCGGCGCGACGGTGCCCGGGTCGAAGGACTGCAGGGTGCCCATGGGCAGCTCGAGGGTGCCCAGGCGCGCTTCGAGGATCAGGGTCGCGTCGTTGGAGACGAACACGCGGCCAGCCTTCAGGGCGGCCTCGAGGCCGGCGGTCGAGAAGCCACCCGGCGGCACCAGCACGTGGTTGACGCCGAAGTCGAAGGCCGCGTCGTGGGTGTCGCTGCCTCCGTAGCCGTAGAGGATGCGACCCCCGAGCAGCCAGTCGACCCACTGGCCCACGTCGCCGCCCTGGCCGGAGACGAACTCGCCGTTCCAGATCTCGCAGCCGTGCATGCCGCCGGCCTCGATGCCGGTGGTGGCCTGGAAGCTCTGCCAGCCGAAGAAGTCCGCGGTGCCGTGGTTGACGACCGGGTAGCCGCCCTCGGCGCGTACCTTGGCGATGTTGTTCGTGAACGAGTCGAGGGCGTCGGAGAAGAGCCCGTCGCACCAGCCCAAGAGCCCGCTGCCGCCGCCGGCCTTGCGGGTGTCGATGCCGTGGGCGCCCATGTGGTTGTGCTGGGACAGGCCCAGGCAGGTCAGGTCACCGCTGTTGCTGCCGGTCTGGGGTCCGACCTCGTCGCTGGACAGCTCGGTGTCCATGATCGCGATGAAGCCGGCGTCGGTGATCGCCGCCAGCTCGCCCTCGATCACGGCGAACTCGGCGTTGTCGTCGATGCAGTAGCTGTGATCGGTCGAGGTGAAGAAGTCGACCCCGAGGGCTTGGTACTGGGTCTTGAGCTGGGCGAAGCTGAACGAGCCCGAGACCTGCAGGGTCTCGGCGGCGCAGTTGGAGCTGGGCGCGCAGGCTCCCACGGCCTCGCCGTGGCAGGAGTGCACGTGCAGGTCGCCGCGGTGCACCTCGAAGTTGGCACCGGCGATCGGGAGGGGACCGGAGCCGACGCCCGGGCGCTCGCCGAGCCAGCGCAGCTCGAAGGTGCGCCAGGCCGTGGCCAGGCGTCCGTCGGACAGGCGGTAGTCGACCTCGATCGTCACCGGCCGCAGGCTGCCGGCGGGGTCCGTGCCCGCGAAGATCTGGTCCAGGTCGAGGCTGAAGTCCACCCGGCCGTAGGGCTGGTCGGGCGTCGCGCGCAGGTCGGCGACGAGGTCGTTCACGCGCTCGCCGATGGACTCGGCCATGAGCAGGGCCGCGTCGCCCTCGAGCGTCGGCGCCAGGGGCGAGGCGAACTGGCGCCCGTGGCGGTGCAGGTGCGAGAGGGTCTCCGGCAGACGCTCCAGGTCGGCGTTCACGTGGCCGAAGCGCGGGTCGCCGACCATCGCGCCCGATAGCTCGCGGGCGTCGATCACATGGCCGTCCGCCACGACCCGCAGCTCTTCGAGCCAGGCGCGCTCGCCCTGGGGCAGCCACTCGTACAAGAGGGCCTGGGCGTCCATGCGGACCAGCTCGCGCACGGTGCGCGGCGCGAAGACGAGCAGGGCCGGCGCGCCGGCGTCCACGCGCCTGCGCTCGACCCGCTCGAACGGTGCCGTACCCTCCAGGGCCCGGCCCGCGACCCGGAAGCCGCCGGTCTCGTAGACGTCCGCAAAACGGTGCTTGTGCTGGGTTGCGTGCCCCGGGGTTGCTGTGGCAACGAAGATGGCGGCGAGGGCGGCGAGGCGGGGGGCTTGCTTCATGTCGCGGAGATCGGGGGGCCAGCGGGTAGGCTCGCCATTCTACGGCCCCCTGCGAGAACGGTGGTTCCGCTCGCATTCGGCCGCACCCGAGGAACAACCGCCCTCCATGCAAGAGCGCATCTGGCACGGCCACTACGACTCCGGCGTCCCCACGTCGCTGGACTACGACCAGGGCACCCTGACCGCGATGCTGCGGCGCAGTATCGACGGGAACGGCCCGCGGCCCGCGGTGACCTTCATCAACCGCACCCTGACCTTCGCCGAGCTGGGTGCCGACGTCGCGCGTATGGCCAACGCCCTGCGCGGCCTCGGCGTGCGCGAGGGCACGACGGTGGGGATCATGGCCCCGAACCTGCCCCAGACGGTGATTGCCTACCACGCGGCCCTGGCGGCCGGCGCCAAGGTGGCCCTGACCAACCCGCTCTACACGGCGCCCGAGATCGAGCACCAGTGGAACGACGCGCAGGTCGAGGTGGCCTTCGTGGCGGACTTCCTCTACGCGAGCACGGTCGCGAAGGTGCGCTCCAAGGTCAACGCGAAGCACTTCGTGATCCTCTCGATCCCGGAGTACCTCAAGTTCCCGCTCAACCTCCTGGCGCCCTTCAAGCTGCGCAAACAGGACCCGCCGGCCATCGCCAAGGTGCCCGATGGTCCGGGCATCCACCGCTTCAAGCAGCTCCTCTCCGGGCAGTCCACGTCCTTCCCCGAGATCTCCTCGACCGCGGAGGACATCGCGGTGCTGCAGTACACGGGCGGCACCACCGGCCGTTCCAAGGGCGCGGTGCTCAGCCACCACAACCTGACCAGCAACGTGCAGCAGCTGGTGGCTTGGATCAACTCGGACCAGCCCCACGACGAGGTGATCCTGACCGCCCTGCCCCTGTTCCACGTGTTCGGGATGACGGTCGCCATGAACCTGGCCCTGTCGATGGGCGCGCACCAGGTGCTGCAGCCCAACCCACGCGACATCCCGACGGTGGTCAAGCTCATCGCCAAGCACCGCGTGAGTCTCTTCCCGGGCGTGCCGGCGCTGTTCGCCAACATCAACAAGCTGCCGAACATCGGCGACTTCGACCTGTCGTCCGTGCGCGTCTGCGTCTCCGGGTCCGCGCCCCTACCCAGCGACGTCCAGACCAAGTTCGAGCGACTCACCGGCGGCAAGATCCTCGAGGGCTTCGGCATGACCGAGACCTCGCCGGTGACCCACGCCAACCCGTTCCACGGCACGCGCAAGATCGGCACCATCGGCATTCCGCTCTCGGACACGGACGCCAAGATCGTGGCCGTCGAGGACGACGCGCAGGTGATGCCGGTGGGGGAGGCCGGGCAGCTGCTGGTCCGCGGCCCCCAGGTCATGCAGGGCTATTGGCAGCAGCCCGAGGCCAGCGCCGAGGCCCTGGCCGGCGGCTGGATGCACACCGGCGACCTGGCGGTGATGGACGAGCAGGGCTACTTCAAGATCGTCGGGCGCACCAAGGACATGATCAGCGTCGGCGGCCTGAAGGTCTTCCCCGACGAGGTCGACGACGTGCTGCACGACCACCCGTCGATCCTGGAGGCGGCGACCATCGGACTGCCCAAGCCCTCGGGCAACGAGTACGTGAAGTCCTTCGTCGTGCTCGAGGCCGGCAAGACCATGACCGCCGAGGAGGTCATCACCCACTGCGCCGAACGCCTGGCGCCCTACAAGGTGCCGTCGGAGGTGGAATTCATCCCGGAGCTGCCGCGCTCGAGCGTGATGAAGATCCTGCGCCGCGAGCTGCGCGACCGTGAGCTCGGCAAGCAGCGTGGCGACGGGCAGGCGGGGCTGCCGGGTTAGGCGGCGGTTTTGTGCCTGGCACCGTACGAACGCCTACCCCGGGGCGGACGTCAGTCCTGGGTCAGGCGTTCCAGCATGCGCTGGAGCGTGGTCGCCTCGACCGCGCCGGCGATCCCCTCGAGGAACTGACCGTTGGCGTCCGCGAGGACGATGAAGGGCAGGGTGGTCGCGTCCTCGAGCTTCATGGCGAGCTCTTCGACCTCTTCCTCCGGGTCGTCGCAGTCCGAGGCCAGGGCGACGAAGTTCTCGCGCAGGAGCTCGGCGACCTCGGGGCGAGGCACCACGCTCTGGACGAAGGCGCGGCACTGGCTGCACTTTTCGCGACCGTACTCGATCAGGATCTTCTTGCCGTCGCGACGGGCGGCCGCCTGGGCCTCGGCGAAGGTCTTGAACCAGTCGAGGGTTCCGCGGTCGTCGAAGTGGGGGTGGGACGAGGACGTGGTCGTGGGCATGGATGTTCGCGGCGGCGCGCGCCGCGGTTGCGCTGCGAGTGAGCGGCGTCAGGGGGACGTCGCTCACGAGCGGGAAGGGATCCCTGGGGACCGATCCGGCGGAATATTGTCGGCGCCTCGGGCGCGGTGATCAACCGGTGCAGGCCGGGCTATGTGTCGATCCCGTCGACTGGGACGAGAAATCGCCGCCCTCGTCGAGGCTCGGCCGGGCGTCTCCGGGAGGGGGCGAGGCCGCCTGGCAGTGGCCCAGAGGCCGATCGTGCGGACCAGGAGAGGGGCAGAGCGCGCTCGGGGCAGCTCAGAGGGACCAATCCGGCCAGCCAGCGGCGCCGGGCATCACTGGGGCTTGCCGAACAGGAATCCCTGGCCCAGGGGGACTCCCAGGTCGAGCAGGACGGCCAGATCGGCGTCCGCTTCGATGCCCTCGGCCACGACCCGGGCCTCGAGGGTCGCCGCGACCTTCAGCAGCCGCTCCAGGGAGCGTCGCCGCTCGCCGGCCGTCGCGATCCCGTCGATGCAGCGCCGGTCGATCTTGATCAGGTCCGGCTCGAGCATCACCAGGCTCTCGAGGCAACTGCGCCCGAAGCCCACGTCGTCGATCGCGACCCGCGCCCCGGCGGCGTGCAACGCGCCCACCGCGTCGCGCAGGTAGGAGGGATCACCGATGATCTGCTGCTCGCTGATCTCGACCACGAAGCGCGTCGGTCGGTCGTCCGACTCCAAGAGCTCGACGAAGTGCTCCACTGGCACGTCGATCAGGGTCGAGGGCAGCACATTCAAGAAGCAGTCGTGCTCGGGCCGCAGCTCGCCGGCGGTCTGCACGGCCAGCTCGAAGCAGCGTCGGTCCAGGGCCGTCTGCGCCCCGGCCTCGAATGCCCGACGGAAGAAGTCCTGGGGTTCGCCGAAGGCCTCGTCGGTGGAGCGCGCGAGCATCTCGTAGCCGATCACGCGCGAGTCCGGCAGGTGCAGGATCGGCTGGCGCGCCATGCGGAGGAAGCGGCCCGCGCGCAGGGCTTCGGCCAGCGAGCCGGCGCCACCCCGCTCGGCTGCATCATTGGGCACGTCGGTGAACTGGGGTCCGCAAACCCGGTTCGGTCCCCGGCGCTTGTCGGCGCGCAGGCGCTGGTGGGCGATGGACCACAGCTCGTCGACGGACACGCCCTCGTCGACCACCAGGGTCACGCCCACGCTGGCGCTGACGTGGACCGAGCTCTCGCGCACGGCGACGGGGGTGCTGGCCACGGAACGCCGCACCTTCTCGGCCACCCGCAGGGCCTCGCCCAGCCGCGTCTGCGGCAGCAGCACCATGAACTCGTCCCCGCCGATGCGGGCCAAGTAGTCCGTGGCGCGCAGGGAATCGCGCAGGCACTCCGCTACCTCGCGCAGCACGATGTCGCCCACCGTGTGCCCGAAGGAATCGTTGATGCGGCGGAAGTCGTCCAGGTCGACCAGGAAAAGGGCCAGCTCCGAGCCGTCGCGCCGAGCCCAGCGTAGCTCGCGGGTCAACATCTGCTGCAGGCCGCGTCGGTTGAGCAGCGAGGTCAGCGGGTCGACCAGGGCCAGCTCGGCCAGCCGAGCGTTGGCCTTGCGAAGCTCGCTGGAGACGGTCTCGTGGTCGTTCTTCACCCGCTGGCGCCGAATCGCGTGGCGCACCGCGCGGCGCAGACCCTCGGACCTCAGGTCGTCCGCGGGCAGGTGGTCCTGGGCGCCGCGTTCGAGGGCCCGGTCGGCCAACTCGGTACGGTCGAGGGCGATCAGCGGCAGGTCCGGAGCCGTGGCCGAGAGGCGCTCCAAGCCAGCCAGGGCGTCGTCACTCTCGAGGGCCAGGTCCAAGAGGATGGCGTCCGGTGCGGTCTCCTGGAGTTGGCGCTCGGCGCTCGAGAAGCTGAGCGCGGACGCGACGGCGAACTGCCCATCGCCGCCGAGCAGCGCCCGCAGGTTGCTCACGAGGCCCGCGTTGGCGCTGACCACGAGCACGTCGACGACGTCCGCGATGCCGCCCGTGCGGCGTCCGAGGGGAAACTCTCCGCGCGGCGGAGTGGCGACGATCGGTCCCGACGTGGGCTCCGATTCGAGGTGGCTGCGATCTAACATGCTCCCGGACCGAGGCGTAGCAAGCGCCGAACTGGCACCCTGGCGACTTCGACCGGACTCCCAGTCCGCCGCGCCGGGGCGCTCGGGTCAACGGGGCCCCTCGGACCTTCCGGGAACTGGGATCCGCGCAGCCCAGGGCCCGAACCCCACTCGAACATGCATTTTGCATCCGCGACCACGAGCCCCGCGCTGAGGGGCGTGCTGACGGCGGCCGGAATCGGCCTGGTCGTGCTCCTGGCCGTGGTGGGCGCGGCGACGGTGGTCGATCGCTTCGGTGGCCGTGCGCTCCTCGATCCGGATGCCGTACCCCGGTCGGTCACGCCGCGCGGAGACCTTTCGGATCAGGAGCGGACGACGATCGAGATCTTCCAAGCGGCAGCGCCGTCGGTGGTCCACATCGATACGTCTTCACGGCGCCTTGACGAGTTGGGCAAGTTGGTCCTGGGGGATCTTTGGCCCGAGGGCTCGGGCAGCGGCTTCCTGTGGGACGTAGAGGGGCATGTCGTCACCAACAACCACGTGATCCGCGGCGCGCGCACCTGCGTGGTGACTCTCGCGGATCGCTCCCAATGGAGCGCGACCCTGATCGGGACCGCCCCGTCCTTCGACCTGGCGGTGCTGCGGATCGATGCGCCCCGCGCGCAACTGCGGCAGATCGCCGTGGGGGAGTCGTCCGACCTGCTCGTGGGGCAGCAGGTGTTCGCCATCGGGAATCCGTTCGGTTTGGACCAGACTTTGACGACGGGCGTCATCAGTGGCGTCGACCGGACCGTGCGGACCGAGCTCGGCGAGGTCGTCGGCGGCTTGATCCAGAGCGACGCGGCGATCAACCCCGGCAACTCGGGCGGGCCCTTGCTCGACAGCGCAGGGCGACTGATCGGCGTCAACACGGCGATCCTCTCGCCGTCGGGCGCGTCGGCCGGGGTCGGCTTCTCGATCCCCGTCGACACGGTCAACCGCATCGTTCCGCAGATCATCCAGACCGGAGCGGTGGGGCGCACGGCGATCGGCGTGTTCATCGCCAACCGAGGGCTGCTCCTGGACCTCGGGCTGGACCACGGGGTCCCGATCGGCGAGGTCGTGCCGGGTTCACCAGCGGAAGTGGCCGGGCTGCGCGGTCTGCACATGAGCGACAGCGGCAGCGTGGTTGCCGACGTGGTGCTCGAGGTGGCGGGGATGCCGGTGCGCAATCGCGACGACCTGGTGGTCGAGCTGTCCGAGCACGAGCCCGGATCCGCCGTGCCGCTGCTCGTCTGGCGCGAGGGGCGCGAGGTCGAGCTGACCGTGCGACCGGTGACGGTGGAGAGCTTCGAGCGATGAGCGGACTGCGCGAGGTTCTGTTGGTGGGCACGGGCGGCTTCGCCGGGGCCGTGGCGCGCTACCTGACCGGGGGCTTCGTGACGCGTAGGCTGGGCCTGGACACGGTGCTCGCGACGGTCACGGCCAACATGCTGGGCTGCCTGGCGATCGGCCTGGCCGTGGCCTGGCTCGAGGCGCGCGAAGAGCCCGCGGTCGCTTGGCGCCTGGTGCTCGTGGTCGGCTTCCTCGGCAGCTACACGACCTTCTCGACCTTCGGCTACGAGACCGTCGAGTTGCTGCGCGAGGGCCGCGCGGGGTTGGCCCTGGCCAACGCCCTCGGCCAGCTCCTCGTGGGCCTCGCCGCGGTGGTCGCGGGGCGCGCGGTGGGCAACGCGCTGTTGGCCGGTTGAGCGGATCCCGCCGCGCGTGCCCGGCTGGCCGAGACCCGCTCTCGACGCCGACCCCCTTGGCTCAGGCGCCCCCGGGCTCGGGCCCGGCGCTGTGGATCTGAGCCGGGTCCTCGATGACCATGTCGAAGCCGGAGCGATCCGTGCGCAGCTTGCCACGGAACCACAGGAAGTTCTGGGTGAAGGACTCGCGCGAGTGCTCCAGGGCATCGCGGTCGAACTTCGAGACCGCGTCGGCGGCGATGCGCGCGCGTACGGCGCGGCTGCGGTCGCCGCGCAGCAGGAGGGTCACGCCGCCGTCGTCCTCGTCGAAGATGCGGTCGATCGCGCCGAAGACCTCCACCTCCGCGGTCGCGCGTTGGCGCAGGGCCTCAAGGCCGTCGGGGTCGTCGGCTGCTCCGACCGCGCTGTCCACCGCCGCGGCCCGCGCGCGGTAGGCGTCGACCGCCGCCGCGCGAGCGTCCCACCAGGGCAAGAGCTCGGCGTAGGGCCGCAGGACCTCAGGCCCAGCTTCGTTCGCGGCACGATTGGTGGCCGGGTTCCAGATGCCGATCCGCGCCGCGCGGGCGCGGGTCTGCGCGGCGCGCATCGCGGCGTCGCAGACCAGGCTATTGCCGTACTTGTTGAAGTAGGGGCTCTTGCCGCGCTCGATCAGCAGCAGGTTGAAGTCGGTGCCGTCCGGCAGCAGGACGTGGCACAGGAGGCGCCCGTAGACGTCGCGGCGCTCGACCCCGCCCGGGAACAGCAGGCCGACCCGCTGGACGCCGTCGACGAGGCTGTGCTCGGCGAAGAACTCCACCGCCCAATCGGCGCACTGCTGGCCGAAGACCGTCTCGGGCTTGAGCGGGTCCACGTCCGAGCGGCCCGAGAGCTTCTCCTCGGTGTCCACGTTGAGCAGGCGCAGCTTCTCCACCTGGCCCGCCCGCTGGATGTGGATCGTGTCGCCGTCGACCACCCGCACCACATCGAACAGCTCCGTGGGGGCCGCCGGGGCCCAGGCCGACTCGGCGGCCGCAGTGGCTGCCGGGTCCTGGAGCGCGGTCGCGTGCAGGGCCCCGGGGCCCGGGGAGGCGCAGGCGGCCAAGAGGCCGGCGAGCAGCGCGGCGGCCAGGCCGGACGCCTGGGCGAGGCGCGAGAGCCGGTCGTGGGGGGCGTCGAGGGTCGGGGGCATGGCTTGCGAATCCGTCGATGTGCGGATGAGGCGGGTGGCGGGCCTTTCGGGTCCGCGGGGCGGCAGAGCATACTTGCCGACGCGATGAGTGACGTTCGAACGGCGGAAGCCCTGGCCGCGCGCCAGGCGAGTGAAATCCAGGGGACCCCCGAGCCGGCCGGCGCGCCGACCGTGGCCGAGGTCCTGACCCTGCGCGGCGAGCGCGCCTCCCGGGGGCGCGTGGCCGGCCGCCTGGTGGTGGTGCCCGACGCCCTCGGTAGCCTGCCCACCGAGCGCATCGCTCGGGACGCGGTCGAGGACGAGCTCAACCGCTTCCGCCGCGCCCTGGGCCGCGCGCGCAACCAACTCCGCGAGCTCCGCGAGCGGCTGAAGGACGAGGTCGGTGCCGAGGACGCGAGGATCCTCGACACGCACCTGGCCCTGTCCAAGGACAGCGCCTTCATCGCCGACGTCGAGAACCTGATCCTCGAGAGCCAACTGCGCCTCGAGACTGCGATCGGCAAGGTCGTGGGGGACTTCGATCGCATCTTCCGGTTGGTCAAGTCCGAGGAGCTGCGGCGCGGCGCCGCGGACCTGCGCGACGTGGGCCTGCGCGTGCTCCGCAACCTCGACGGGCCCGAGGGTCCCGACACGGTCCCGGCGGTGCCCGTGGCCGCGGCGGACGACGGGCCTCGGATCCTCGTGGCCCGCGAGCTCTCCGTCGTGGACCTGTTCGACCTCGAGCGCGGCGCGGTCGCCGGCCTGGTGGCCGAGACGGGCGGCGGCAGCTCCCACGCGGCGATCCTGGCGCGATCCATGGGCGTCCCCGCCCTGACCGGTGTGGAGGGGGCGTTCGAGTCCCTGCGCGACGGCCAGTGGGCCGTGCTCGACGCCGACGCCGGGGTGCTGCGCGTCTCCGACGACCCGGCGGCGATCGCGGACTGGGACTCGATCGAAGCCGCCGGCGCGGACATCGACTCGATCGAAGTCGAGCGACTGGACGACGTCTCCACCCGCGACGGCCGCTCGATCGCGATCCTGCCCCTGTGCTCCGGCCGCGACGAGGTTGCGCGGGTGGTCGAGTGGGGCGCGCGCGAGATCGGCCTGGTGCGTACCGAGATGGCCTTCGTGACCGAGTCCACGGCGCCCGACGTCGCGCGCCTCGAGACCTACCACCGCGCCATCGCCGATGCGGCCGGGGGCGCGCGGGTCAGCTTCCGCCTGTTGCATGCGGACGCGAAGACGCCGCTGCCGTTCATGGATGCCAAGTCCGCGGCGGCGCGCCAGCCCGGGGTGCGCTTCCTGCGCGCGCAGCCCGAGCTGCTGCAGAATCAGCTCGCGGCGCTGTTGATGGTCGCCGCCGACGATCCGGTCCGCATCGCGATCCCGTTCGTCGACGACGTGGACTCGTTCATCGCCGTGCGCGACGCCCTGGTGGCCGCGCGCGAGTCCCTGCGCAAGCTCGGCCGCAGGCCGGCGGACGACGTGCAGCTCGGGGTCACCATCGACACCCCCGGCGCGCTGTTCGGGCTCGAGGACCTGTGCGAGCACGCCAACTTCGTGCACTTCAACGTGGACGCGCTGGTGATGCACCTGATGGTCGCCGATCGCACCGCGCCGGTCTTCCGTCCGTTGTTCGAGCGCCTGCACCCCTTCGTCCTGCGGGCCCTGGCCCACGCCCTCGAGGCGGTCCACACCAGTGGGGTCGAGCACGCCGTCTTCGGCGGTCTGGTCGATCGGCCCGAGAACGTGCCGCTGCTCTTGGCGCTGGGCTTCCGGCGCCTGTGTCCGTCCCTACACGCCACGCCCCAGGTGGTTGCGGCGGTGCGTGCGACCGACATGGAAGCGGCCGGGCGCCAGCTGGATGCTGCCCGTCGCGCGGGCAGCCACGCCCGCGGAGTCTCCCCGGTGGCCGGTTTCCACCACGGCTTCGCGTCCGGCGAGGGCGACTGACCCGCTAGCGGGGCGCGCGAAGGCGCAGCCGCCGCCGGTCGGGCCGCATGGCCGGCCCCATAGAGCGGACCTCCGAGCGGCCCGGGCGCGCGTCAGGTGCGCTCGACGACGGGCGCCGCTCGGACCACGTCCAGGGGTCGTCCAGCGGCCCAGCCCGTGGCGGCGCGCAGCTCGTCGGCCATGGCCCGGGCGATCTCGTCCCGACGCGCGGGAGGGCCGATCGCCACGAGGGCGGAGCCGGCGCCGCTGATGTTGGCCGCGAAGGCTCCCGCCTGCCGGGCGGCATCCAGGGCGCGACTCGCGCCGGGCAGGAGGCCCAGGCGGTATGGCTCGTGGAGCAGGTCGCTGGTGCCGTGGCGCAGTAGGGCTGGGTTCCCGGTACGCAGCCCCTCGAGCAACAGGGGCACTCGCCGCGCGTTCTCCACGGCATCGGCGAAGGGCACCCGATCCGGGAGCACGGCACGGGCCCGCGCGGTGGCCAGGGGCTCGCGGGGCCAGGCCGCGGCGAAGCCCAGGTCGGGGTGCACGTCGACCTGGATCAGCGGCGCGGGCTCACCCGCGATCGGGACGCAGACCGTGCAGCCGCCGAAGAGCGAGGCCGTCACGTTGTCGGGATGCCCCTCGAGCTCGATCCCTGCGTTCAGCAGGCCGCGACGGTCCGGTTCGAGCTCGCCGCACCACGCTCGGCCGAGCAAGAGCCCCGCCGCCACGGCCGCGCCGGTGGAGCCCAGTCCCCGCCCGATCGGGATCTCGGAGTCGACGATCAACTGGGCCTCCTGCGCCCGGGGACCAGCCGAACGCTCGAAGGCGCGCAGGAGCAGGTCGCGCCCCGGCTCCGGCCAGTCGGGGCTGGGCTCCGGACCGCTGCTGCTCGGCCCGCTGGGACTCGAATGCGCGACGACCTGCGGTTGGCCCGCGGGGCGCGGCCCGACCTCGACATGCAGGAAGAGGGAGAGGCACAGACCCAACTGGTCGAAACCGGGTCCCAGGTTCGAGGTCGAGCAGGGGACGGCCAACCGGAACCTGTCGCCCCGCGGCCGAGCCCTTCCGTCGATCTCTTGCCCGTCGCCCATCGTGTCCCGACGATAGCGCGCGCCGCCGCAGGGTCTAGCGGCCCAGTGTCGCGATCCGTTGTAGCAGGGTAGACTCGGCGCCCCTCATCTCCGGAGGACCGCTCGAAAAGGGTCCTAACGCCGCTCCGCGATGGAGCTGGCCCGCAGAGCACGGAGAAAAAGCATGGCCGAGAATCACGAGCACGAGCGCTTCTACTCGCGTCTTTCCACCCTCCCCGACGTCGAACTCATGCCGTCGGTAGGCAGCTGGATCCTGATGAAGCTCGACGACGCTCCGGGGTTCGCGGAGCGTCTGAATCAGCGCCTCTACGCGGGTGCGGTGTCGGTGCCCCACGGGATCCCCGGGGCGCTGCGAATCCCGGTGCGCGACGCCAAGGAGAACGAGCGCGTGCTGGCCTCGATCGCCGAGCTGCTCAAGGGCAACACGGGCGAAGACGAGGAGTCCGAGGACGACGATGCGATCTGAGGGACTGCGGCTGGCGCTGGACGCCCCTCGTCTGACGCAGGGGCTCGTCCTCGCGCTCGTCGGGCTCACCTCGACTGCGGCAGGCGCGCAAGATGGGGCAGTTCAGGAGACCGACGAGGCCGCGGCTCCTCGCGAGCGGCCGGATCGCGGACCTCGGATCGACGAGGGTCGCGACCTCTTGACCGAGGAGGTCACGGCGCTCGAGCTCGAAGCGCACGTGGGCTACCTGTCCCAGGATCTCCTGGCCGGGCGCGAAACGGGCAGCGCGGGCGAGGCCCTGGCGGTGGCCTACATCGCCGAGCGGCTCGAGGCGGCCGGGTGGCAGCCCGGCGGAGACGACGGGACGTTCCTCCAGCGCGTGCCCCTGTCCGTGACCACCGTCGAAGTCGATCCGAGCGTGGCCGAGGTCGGCACGGACGCCGTCGTCGAGTGGCGCGTCGACTACACGATGGTCACCTGGGCGCCCCTGGCGGGGGAGTTCGACGTGGTCGTGGCCGAGGACCTCGACTCGATCCCGTTCACCGACCAGGCCCTGTTCGTGCCCGCCTCCACCAGCGAGCGCGCCTCCGTGCTGGCCGAGCTCGCCGCGCGCGGCGACGACGCGCCGGCACTCGTGATCCTGCCTGGGCCCTCGAGTCCTGGTCGCCCGGGTGGTCGCCTGCCGAGCCCGCGCATGGAAGTGGAGACGGGCGGCGCGATCTTCCCGGTGCTGCGCGCCCGCGGGGAGTTCCTGGGTCGCATCGAAGCGGGCACGGTCGGCAAGCTCGCGATCGCCCTGGAAGCCGAGCGCGTGGAGCTGTCGTCCCACAACGTGGTCGCGATCCTGCCCGGCGCGGGCAGCGAAGCGCACCCCGAGCTGGCGGGCGAGGTGATCGTGCTCAGCGCCCACCTCGACCACATCGGCACGACCCAGAGTGACGATCCCGAGGCCGACCTGGTCTACAACGGCGCCGACGACGACGCGTCAGGCGTGGCGGCGGTGATCGAGGTCGCGGAAGCCCTGGCGCTCGGTCCGCGTCCGGCGCGAACCTTCGTGGCGTTGCTGGCCACGGGCGAAGAGCGCGGGCTGCTCGGCACCCGCGAGTACCTGCGCAGGCCGGCCAGGCCCCTGGCTGAGACGATCTACAACCTGAACTTCGAGATGCTCGGGCGTCCCGACGCCCTCGTCGGCGGCCCCGGTCACATGTGGTTCACGGGCTATGAGCTGACCAACGTCGGACCGCTCTGCGCCGAGCTGGGGGTGGAGCTGACCCCCGATCCGCGGCCGGAGCAGCGCTTCTTCCAGCGCTCGGACAACTACGCCTTCGTGATGGAAGGCATCGTGGCCCAGACCCTCTCGTCGTTCGATCTGCACGACGACTACCACCAGGTCACCGACGAGTGGTGGACGGTTGATTACGACCACATGGAGCAGGCGGTGACCGTCTCCGCGAAGGCCGCTGCCCTGCTCGGTTCCGGCGCCGTGACTCCGGCCTGGAACGAGGGCATGCAGCCCGCCCAGCGCTGAGCGGCGGCGAGCCGCTCGGAGCACGCAGCGATGACTGGGCCAGTCGCACAAGGCCGGCCCGTCGCGTAGTATCTGCCCCCCCACGCAAACCTGGACCCGAAGACCACCGAGATGAGCCCCAGCAGCACCGCCAAGAAGAAGAGCAAGAGCGCCGGCAAGCAGGCCGAGCGGAAACCCTCGACGAAGCGACCCGCGGCAGCTGCTGCTAAGAATGGTCCGACGAAGAGTGGTCCGAAGAAGAGTGGCAAGGCGGGCGCCAAGGCCAAGGGGGCCGGCAAGAAGCGCAAGGTTGCTGGGCTGACCGCGGCGACGGCCGACAAGTACGAGCTGTACCAGGCCGCCGTGCAGTCGCCCGGCGCCGATGTCGACTTCCTGATCGACACCTTCAAGAAGCTGCGCAACAAGGAGCCGCGGCACCTGCGCGAGGACTTCTGCGGCACCGGCTACCTGCTGGCCGAGTGGCTGCGGCGCAACAAGAAGAACACCGCGGAGGGCTTCGACAACGACCCCGAGCCGATCGAGTGGGGCCTCGCCCACAACTTCGACGACGTCAAGGCGCACGAGTCGCGGCTCAAGCTGCACCTGGGCGACGTGCGCGAGCCGAGCGACCGCCAGCCCGACATTCGCACTGCGCCGAACTTCTCGTGGATGATCTTCACGGAGCGCGCGGTGCTGCTCGAGTACTTCAAGGCGGCCCACGCGGACCTGGCCGACAAGGGCCTGTTCGTGATGGACATCTACGGCGGCCCTGAAGCCTTCGAAGAACTCGAGGAAGAGCGCGAGATCGACGGCGCGAACTTCACCTACGTCTGGGACCAGGACAGCTACCACCCTGCCAGCGGTCGCTACCGTTGCAAGATCCACTTCCGTTTCGAAGACGGCAGCGAGATCCGCGACATGTTCGACTACGACTGGCGCCTGTGGTTCCTGCCTGAGGTGGTCGACATCCTGCGTGAGGCCGGTTTCAGCAGCGTCGATTCCTACTGGGAAGGGACCGAGGAAGACGACGAAGCCGGCGAGGACGACTACCTCGAGGGCAACGGCGAGTTCGAGAAGTCGGACGTCGGCGAGAACTGCCCGGCCTGGGTCACTTACATCGTGGCGCAGAAGTAGGACGCCGCCGTTCTGGAAGGAGCCGCGTCGACCCTCGTAGGCCGGCGCTCGTTTCTGCAGGCCGTCCGGTCCGATAGGAGCCAGGGGCCCCCTGCGCGTGGCGCGCCGGGGGCCCCTGGCCGTTCGGCGCAGCCGCCGCGATGTTGCGGCGGGCAGCACTGTCCAAGGACGGGCCAGATCGACTGCATCCGGCCGCGTCCGCGGCTCGAAGCGCCCCCCGTCCGCACGGGAACCGAGGAACACGACCATGCTTCGAATCGCAACCAGCCTGCTGCTGTCGACCCTGCTCACCGCTCCCGCCTGTGCCGCGAGCGCCGCGGATGGACCTGCCGCGCCCGCTGCGGGGGCCGCACCGGGGCCCGCAGCCAGCGCCACGGACCTGGAGTACCTCTCAGACTTCTTCTGCTTTGCGGGGGGCGACGAGAAGGGGCGTGTGGTCTTTGCCTTCGACGCCAACCGGGGCCGCAAGGGCACCGAGGAACAGGCCGAGTACTTTGCCGTGCTGTGGGTCGAGGGTGACGGCTGGCGCAAGTTGTCCGGCACCGGAGACCTGGCCGGCACCGATGTCAGCTACGAGTCCATCCCGAGCACGGCGAGCTTCGCCGTGACCGGCACCGCCCTGGCCGGTATCACTGTCGCGAGCCCGCCCAACGGTCTGGAGCTGGTCGCGCAGCCGATCGAGATTCGGCGCAGCTCCGAGGACGCCGGGGCGCGCTTCGACACGGGTTCGTCGCGCGCGAGCCTGACCCTGGGCGAGCGCCGCTTCGAGGGCCGCGTCAGCTACGAGTTCTGCCACCTGCCCGACAAGAACCCGCTGGTGAAGACCTACACCGATCTGTTCGGCGACGGCTACCACGGGGTCTACGCATTCGTGGGGGAGGCGGCGACGGCGGACGACCTGCGCTTCCACCGTTCCGGCGGGACGCTGCGACCCCTGGTGGGACGCTTTGCGGGCTTCGCCACCCGGGGCGCGCAGACCCTCGCGGTGACGGGTGAGCCCGCGTTCAAGATCTCGAACCTGAGCCTGGGTGGCTTCTTCCGCTGGCCCGGTCGCTATCGCGCGAGCTGGAACGTCCCGGCGGCGGAGAACGCGTCGCCCACCGCGGTGGCCTTCGACGTGCGCCTCAAGGACCGCGAGACCCTGGTCAACTACGTCTTCGGCGGGGTGGCGGTAGCGATCGTCGACGGTTCGGTCACCCGCGACGGGGTCGAGCAGCCGGCCTTCGGTCTGGCTCTGATCGTGCGCTGAGCCGCGTCGGGAGCGCGGGGTTAGACTCGGCCGCCAGATGGCCGACGGAGTCGAGAACCCACCCCGGAGCGACGATCGGAGCCGGGACGAACCCGCCGGTCGTGGATCCCTACCGACCCTCGCCTACGACCAGGGGCGAGCCGACCTGGGCTCCGTGCCCCTCACCGAACTGGGCCGCGCGCGGCGTACCGGTGGCGTGTTGTGGCGCGTGGAGCGCTACCTGGCGTCGCACCGTTGGCACGGCTGGAGCTTGGCGACCGTCGAGCGGCGCTGTCGCTCGCCGCACCGCGTGCTCGACTACATGCAGACCTGCTTCGAGTACGTCCACGACCAGGTCCTGCACGGGGTGGAGGAGTTCTGGCAGACGCCGGAGCAGACCCACGCCCTGCGCCAGGGCGATTGCGAGGACTGGGCGCTCTACGCCTGCCACGTCCTGCGCCGCGCCGGCCACGGGGCTCGGGTCTTCGCCGCCTTCGATCGGAACGAGGGCCACGCCAGTTGCCTCGTGCCCTGGAAGAAGCAATGGGTGCGACTGGGGACGCGGGGGCTGATCGAACTCGACGTGGGGCCGACCAGCGCGGAGGTCGAAGTGGCGCGGGCCGCGGCCGAGTCCTTCTACCCGGGACGCTGGGAGTGCTGCTCCTTCGTCGAGGAGTTCGGATTGGGCCCCCTGTCCAGGCTCGGGACCCGCGCCCTAGAGCCGCGTTACCAGTGGATCCTGCCGAGCGGGTCCGAGGGCGGAGCGCCCGGGTAGGATCGAGCAGACCCTCGGTCCCAGGTCCCTCGATTCCCATGCGTACACCGCGCCCCCTCGCCGCGCTCCTCGCCAGCGCCACTCTGTTCGCCGCGCCAGCCTCGGCCACCTGGTCGATCATCCTGGTCAACATCGAGACGCGCGAGGTCGTGATCGCCTCGGCCACTTGCCTGGCGAACTTCGACCTCGAGGTCGCCCTGCCCGTGGTGCGTGTGGGTTACGGCGCGGCCGCGGCCCAGTCGCTGGTCGACTCGAGCGGCGTCAACCGCCAGTTGATCTGGGACTCGTTCATCGCCGAGGTGCCGCCCGCCAACATCCTGCAGTTGCTCGCCGGGAGCGATCCCCAGCACCAGAGTCGGCAGTACGGGATCGTCGACGTGCTCCACAACCCGGCCAAGTTCACCGGCAACGGCGCGGGCAAGGCCAAGAAGGCGCTCGCGGGCAAGTCCCTGCCCTGGATCTACTCGGTGCAGGGCAACGTGCTGACCGCGGACCAGGTCATCGACGACGCGGTCGCGGCGCTGCTCTCGACTCCCGGTGACGCGAGCCAGAAGGTCATGGCCGCCATGGAGGCCGCCCGCGCGCTCGGCGGCGATGGGCGCTGCTCGTGCTCGATCCTGCAGCCCACCTCCTGCGGAGCGCCGCCGCCGAGCTTCACCAAGGCCGCCCACATCGGCTTCCTGGTGGTGGCGCGCATGGGCGACAGCGACGGCACCTGCAGTGGTCAGGCGGGCTGCACCAACGGCAGCTACCACCTGAACCTCAACGTGATCGGGTCGATCCCCGATCCCGACCCGGTCCTGACCCTGCAGAGCCTCTACGGCGCCTGGCGGGCCTCCCAGGCCGGGGTGCCCGACCAACTGCTCTCCAGCGCCAAGGCGGACGTTCAGTCGCTCGTGGCCGACGGAGCCTCGTCGGCCCAGGTGACGGTCCAGCTGGTCGACCTCGACGGCCTGCCGCTGGGCTCCGGCGGCGCCGCGCTCGGCATCGCCAGCGCCGGCGGTGGCGCGACCCTGACCCAAGTGGGAGCGGTGACCGACAACGGCGACGGCAGCTACACCTTCGCCCTGACGGCCGGCACCAGCGCCGGCGTCGAGTCCCTGGCGATCACCGCCGACGATGGCTCGGGGCCGGTGCTGCTGTACCCCTACCTGGAGCTGCGGGTCGATCCTTTGGTGGACCTGCACTGTGGCTTCGACGCCGTGTCGGCTGCCCAGGGCGCCCAGGTGCCGCTGACCCTGAACACCGATTCGAACGCCGTGTACCTGGTCTTGGCCAGTCTCTCCGGCACCGCGCCCGGGGTGCCCTTGGGCTTCGGGACCCTGCCGCTCAATCCCGATCCGCTCGTGGACCTGAGCCTGGTCCAGCCCAACCAGGGGCCCTTCGTGAACACCCTGGGCAGCACTGACGCCCTCGGTCACGCGGCGGCGGGCCTGTCCATTCCGCCCGGCGTCCTCGGCGCAGTGGCCGGCGGGCGGATCGACCTGGCCGCTCTGGTGCTCGGCGCCGGTCCGTCGGTCACCGCTGCGGCCGGCTTCGACATCGAACCCTGATCCACGTCCAGGCCGAGACCCGTACCCTGCGCCCGCCGTGCTTCCCCCCGAGAGTTATCAGCGGATCGGCGTCGAGCTGACGGTTTGTCCGGCCTGCGGGTACCGCTGCCCCGGGTCGTACCACTATTGTCCGGCCTGCGGAGCGGCGCTCCTTCCGCCCGACGGCAGTGGATCCGACGTGGACCCATTCCTCGGGAGCCCCCCCGGCGGGTATGGCGGCCCCGATCGCGCAGGTCCCTCCCGCGCGTCCCGGTCGCAGGCCCGAGTCGCCCGGCTCGCGCTGGGCGTGGGGTTGGTCGCAGGAGCGTTGATCGGCGCGCTGGTCGTCTGGGCTTCCCGGTCCTGAGTCGGCGACGTCTCCGCCCCTGAGTCGGAGCCCCATTCCGGCCGAAGACGCGAAGCCCACCGTGAACGCCATCCTCCCCGCCCTGCTCGGCCCCCTCGCCGCCCTCTCGGAGGGCGCCCACCACGACACCGACCTGACCGGCTCTGCCGTCGGGCTGGCCGCCGTCGTGGTCTTCGTCTTCGCCTACCTGCTGGTGGTCGCGGAGGACGTGATCCATCTGCGCAAGTCCAAGCCGGTGCTGATCGCCGCGGGGGTGATCTGGATCCTGACCGCGATCGGCATGAACGATCCGGAGACGATCGCGCACCGGGTCGAGCAGCACGTGGCGGAGTTCGCTGAGCTGTTCCTCTTCCTGATGGTGGCGATGACCTACATCAGCGCCATCGCCCACCGGAACGTGTTCTTCAAGCTCAACGCCCTGCTGGTCAACGCCGGCTTCGGGCTGCGCGCGATCTTCTGGACCACTGGCGCGTTGGCGTTCATGATCTCGCCGATCGCCGACAACCTGACCACGGCGCTCCTGATGGGGGCGGTGGTCACCACCGTCGGCCGCGGGAACACGCGCTTCATCTCGCTGGCGTGCATCAACGTCGTCATCGCCGCCAACGCGGGCGGGGCCTTCTCGCCCTTCGGCGACATCACGACGCTGATGGTCTGGCAGGCGGGCCACGTGCCGACGCTGGTCTTCCTCGACCTCGTCCCCGCGGCCCTGGTCAACTGGCTCGTGCCGGCGATCCTGATGAGCCTGGCCGTGCCCGCGGTCCGGCCCCAGGCGGTCACCGAGGACGTCGAGCTGAAGCCGGGCTGGCTGATGGTGATGCTGATGTTCCTGGCCACCATCGCCACCGCCGTCTGCTTCCATGCAGTCCTGCACCTGCCGCCCTTCCTGGGGATGACCACGGGTCTGGGCTACTACATGCTCTGGGGCTACTGGACCCGACTCAATGCGCGGCGCTATCAGATGGCCGAGCCGGTCGACGTCTTCGACGACGTGGCCAAGGTCGAGTGGGACACCCTGCTGTTCTTCTTCGGCGTCCTGATGTGCGTCGGAGGCCTGTCCGAGCTGGGCTACCTGGCGGTGACCAGCGAGGCCCTCTATACGGGCCACGGGCCGACCAACGCCAACATCGCCGTGGGCCTGATCTCGGCAGTGGTGGACAACGTCCCGGTCATGTTCGCTGTGCTCTCCATGGACCCGGTCATGGGCGCAACGCCGGCCGCGGAGATCCACCAGTGGCTGTTGGCCACCCTCGCAGCCGGGGTCGGAGGATCCCTGCTCTCGGTCGGCTCCGCCGCGGGCGTGGCTCTGATGGGGACCACAGGCGGCGAGTACACCTTCATGCGGCACCTGGTCTGGACGCCGGCCATCCTGTTGGGCTACGCGGCCTCGATCGGGGTGCACCAGCTCCTGAACATGCCGGCGGCCTCGGTGCTCGCAGGCGGCGGCTGAGCCGGATCCGGGAGCGATCGGCGTGAAGCGATCGCTCGGCGGGCTCGGTGCTTGCGGATCGCCGAGCGGATCGCCGAGCGGTCCGGACGCCGGCGACTTTCTCGCTCGATGGGCCGAAACGTCGGGAACCGTCCGAATGGGGGGGATCGGCCCGCGCTAGACTCCCCGCCATGCAACTCGCCCACACCATGATCCGGGTCAAGGACCTGGAAGAGACGATCGCGTTCTACACCGAGTTCCTGGGCCTCAAAGAGACCCGCCGGGGCACGATCGGCGACGAGGCCACCCTGGTGTTCCTCAGCGACGAGTGGGAGAACTACTTCATCGAGTTGACCTACAACCACGACGGTCGCGACTACGAGCTGGGCAGCCAGTTCGGTCACCTGGCCTTCACCGTCGACGACCTCGAGCCCTTCGTGGCCAAGGTCGAGGCCAAGGGTCTGGAGTACCGTCGCTCGAAGCCCGAGAACTCGAGCAACTACATCTTCGTCACGGACCCCAACGGGTACGCGATCGAGGTCCTCGAAGCGCGCTGAGGCCCGCTCCGGGCGAGGGGCGTGGCCAGGTCGATCGAGGCCCGGGGTCAGCGGCGAGCGCGGTGCCTATCCCGCGCGGTGCCTATCCCGCGCGGTGCCTATCCCGCGCGGTGCCTATCCCGCGCGGTGCCTATCCCGCGCGGTGCCTATCCCGCGCGGTGCCTATCCCGCGCGGTGCCTATCCCGCGCGGTAGCGATCCCGCGCGGTAGCGATCCCGCGCGGTAACGATCCCGCGCGGTGCCTATCCCGCCGCCGGCTGGCGGTGATCCATCGGTCCTAGACTACCCGCTGGCTCACGGCACCAGGCGCAGCGAGACCGCGTCGCTCACGGCCGTGACCGCGCCGATCGGCGAGAGGGTCAGGGCTGCGTGGTGCAGCACCAGGCCGGCGAGTGCCGGGCCCAGGCCGGTGGGGACGGAGATCGCCGCGGTCTTCTTCCCGGCGCCGTCGAGGACTCCGAGGGTGTTCACGAAGACCGCCGAATTGGCGTTGCTCAGGCTGAACAGCAGGTAGGAGTCGATCGCGAGGGGCAGTAGCTTGCCATCGATCGGCGTCGGCGGGACCGCGCCACTGACGCTACCCAGGACCAGAAAGATCGACCCGGCCGAGGCCGCGCCGAAGTCCAGGCTCAGGGACTGCAGGCCACCGCTGGCAATGGAGGCCGTGGTCGGCGCGGCGCTGAGGTGCCCGTTCAGGACCAGCGGCGCAATCTCGATCAGACCGGCGCGCTCGAAGTCGATCGGGAAGCCGAAGGGGTCCGAGGAGCTGCCGATCGCGCCGCTCGCCAGCAGCGTCCCGCCGCCCACCTCACCCAGGGCGAAGGCCCGCAGTTGATTGCCGGCCGGGTCGAAGATCACCGCCTCGCCGCGCACGCGACTCCAGGTGCCGGCATTCGTGTACAGCGCCTGGGTGTAGGGCCCGTTGGAGGCGAAGGTCGACGTCGACAGCGTCGCTGGATCGACCAGCACCATCCGCGCGGCCTGGTCGTCGTTGGTGCCCGCTGCGCCGCCGCCGCGCAGGGTCAGAACGTACTTGCCATCCGCGCGCCGCCCGAAGCCCATCGGGTAGCCCCCGACGGTGAAGGGGTTCGCGCCGTCCAGGTCGTAGGTGGTGCAGCTCGACGACACGACGCGAGTCCCGTCGGGCGACAGGTCGAGGCGGTAGATGGCTCCCATGCCGCTGCCGCTGGGCCCCGCGCACTGGCTGCCGGCGTTGCCGACGGCCCACAACAGGGAGTGGGTGCCAGGGTCGTAGATCAGGCTGGCGATGGTCGGGCCGAACCCCAGGGTGAAGCCGGGGGCGAAGGGGCCCGTCCCCGCCGCGTTCAGCAGTGGGTGCTGCACGTCGGCGGTGTCGTAGAAGTTGATGAAGGGCGCCGTGCCGACGCCCGTCAGCGCGGCATAGACCTTGCCGTCCGACGCCGGCGCGAGGGCGCTGCCGCCCAGGCTGGTCTCGGTGTATTGACCCTTGGCGTCCACGGCCCAGACCCGCGTCTTCGCGATGCCGGCGACGTCGAGCACGCCGTAGACCAGGATCCGGTCCCGGCGCGGGTCGTAGCACAGGGTCTGGTAGACCTCGCTGTTGCCGTGCCAGTTGGTGAAGGGCAGCACGACCTCGCTCTCACCGGTCGAGGCGTCGACGCGGACCAGGGCTCCGAAGGGCGTGCCGGATTGCACGGACGTCCGCAGCCAGAGGTCGCCGGTGGCGAAGCCGCCGTCGCCCGCGAGGGCGGCCGGGGACAGGAACGCGAGGGTCGAGGCGAGCAGGATCTTGTGGGTGAACATCGGGCTGGGTGGCGAGGAGTGCTTGGAACCGTGGGCGCTGCTGCGCCCGCTGATGGACAAACCCGCGCGTTGGGGGGGACGTCCCGCTCCAGGCGCCGAGATCGCCCCGAGCGAGGCCCGCCGAAAGCGGATCCGGCCGGCCTGGGTGTCCAGGTCGGCCGGATCTCGACGCGTACGGACGCCGACGGGTTCAGGAGCCCAGCAGGAGTCGCATCCGGTTCGACACGGACACGTCCGGGCTCAGGGCGCAGGGGCTGCTGCCGGGCGTGAGCACCGTCCACTGCAAGTCGAGCTGGGCTGCAACCAGAGCCGGGTTGCAGGGGATCGCGAGGACCATTCCGGCCCCACCGCCGAGAACCGGCTGGACGAAGGTCGTGCCGAAGGGCACCCAGAGACAGGGGCCACAGGCCAGCGGCACGGCGGTGGTCACGCTCAGGTTCAAGATCGCGGCCGGCGCCAACGGACTCGCGCCCTGGAGCAGAACTTGGAAGTAGCCGTTGCCGATCGTGGCCGGATTCGGGGTGACCGCCGTCCCGCCGGCGCCGCAGCCGCCGCCCAGGTCGGTGATCGAGTAGGTCGAGGTGAAGGCGTCGAGCAACTGACCTTGAACATCCTGGTCGGTGCTGAGGGGCGAGACCGACTCCTCGTTCCAGACCAAGAGCGCTCGGCCCTCGCCGTAGTTGCCACCCGATGCCGTGGTGCACAGGGCCAGGGTGGGATCGCCCGCCGACAGGACCTCGACCAACAGGGATGCCTCACAGGTCAGGCAGGTCGTCGCGTCGACGCCCGTCACCCGCAGGGCGTCGGCGAAGAGCCCGTTCTCGCGCCAGGCGACGTAGGTCTTGCCGGGACGCCAACCCAGGGCCACGCGCGGAGCGCCGGCGACCTGGGTCAGGACCTGCGAGGGCGAGGCCGTGAGGGTCGTGGCACCGGGCACGACGGGAGTCAACAGCACCGTGTAGTCGCCGCTGCCGGGCGTCTGCTCGTAGGAGCTGGCGACGATCCAACGCGAGTCCGCCACGCCGCCGCCTTCGATCTCGGGCTCGTATTCCTGGCTGGGGGCGCTGGTGATCTTCTGGCCCGGGTTGACCACGGTGCCGTCGCGGTCGAGCACCGCGGCGAAGACCGAGGAGACCCCTCCGATCAGCGAAGCACGTCGCAGGTACGTGACGCCGTACAGCCCGACGTTGCCCGCGTTGCGGGTGATCGACGGCGAGTCGACCGTGCTGAGCAGCGGGACCTCGGTCGCCACCGTGAAAGCCGAGACCGCGGTGGGCGTGCTGTCCAGCTCCACGTTCAACTTGACGCCCTCGATCCCGACGCCGCTGCGATCCCAGATCACCAGGGCCTGCTTGAACGGGACCTTGAGCAGCTCGCCGCCGACATCCGGCCGCGAGAGGCTGCCGGCTGCTCCGATGGCGATCGGGACGACGCCCGTCAGCCCGCTCACGCCCGGCGAGAAGGCCTGGGCGCGGATCGAGTCGGCACCCGACGCCGTTTGGCGCCAGACCACCACGAAGGTGCTCGCATAGTTGGCGTTGGCGACCTGGGGCCGGGTCACCTGACCACTGCTACCGAAGAAGACCGTGCCGCCGTCCAGGGTCCCGTCGCCGATCAGGACCTGACCGCGGATGGCGCTGCTGATTGCTGAGAAGGTGCGCTTCCAGACCACCAGGAAGCGGCCCCAGGAGGCGTCCCAGGCCACGTCGGGCTCCGCGTCGTCGAAGGTCGAGCTGTCGACGGGGAAGCGCGTCCCGATCAGTGGGTCGAGCACCATCGGGTAGCTGGCCGAGTCGACGAAGTCCGCCGCGAGGCGCAGGACCAACTGCGTGCCCTCGACGCGGACCGACCCAGGCGCGGTGCGTCCGCGGGCGTCGACGCCAGTCAGGGCGCCGTAGCGGACTCCGCCGAAGCCGGCGTCGAACTCGAGGCCCCCGTCGGCGGTGCCCAGGGCGCGGTCGCGCAGCACGCCACCGATGGTGAGCCGCAGCTCGAGGTCGCCGCTGCCGAGCGGGGCCCGGTCGAGCACGACGCTGTGCCACAGACCCTCGCCGGTGACTTCGAAGCGCTCGACCACACCCTCGGCGCGGTCGTAGCTGGCCACCAAGCCTTCGGCGCGGGGCGCGACCGGCTTCAGATCGACGGACGCGCCGACCCGGCGCAGTGACGTCGCCGACAAGGTGAGCGTCTGTTCGACCGGGGCCTGTTGTCCGAGGACGGGCACGAAGGTCACGCCGCTCGGGTCGAAGCGCGCTTCGAAGCTCCCCGCGCCCCCGATCAGCCCGTCGTCGACGACCGAGAGGCCGACGCTGTTCGACAGGGCGCCGGTGGGAGCCAGGGGGGTGACGCTGCCAGGCAGCTCCTGGGCGGCGGTGGGAGCGGCCATCAGGGCCGTTGCGAAGAGGAGGCGAACCAGGGACTTGGCTTGCATGGGCGGGATCCGGAGGGGCTGAGGATCAGTTCGTCGCCCCGTGAGTGGTGGGGGCGTGGCGCAGTGCGCGCCCCTCCGCATCCGCGCGCCGCCGCGCCTGTCCCGCAAGAAAGCCACACCCGCGCCGCGATCCGGAACTTTCCGATCGCCGCGGGACGCTGGCTGTTGCATGCGGATCGGGAAGGTCAGTGAGCGCTACCTTCCGACCCCGGCCGAACGACAGGCTCGCCCACCGCGTCCGAGTCGATCCGCACCTGCGCCGAGCCGCTGTTACCGGGCGACCGATCGCTGGCTCAGCCCGCGACGTCCAAGCGCTCGGCCAGCTTGACCAGCGTCCGGTGCAGCAGGTTGCGAACACCGTTCTCGCTGCGTCCCAGCTCGCGGGCCACGTCGGCGCGCGACAGGCCCGCGACGCGCGAGAGCAGGACCACCTCGCGCTCGTCCTCCTCAAGCTCGGCGAAGGCCTGCTCCAGGCGTGTCAGGAACTCGGCGCCCATGGCGGCCTGGCTCGGACTGGCCAGGCCGGCGAAGGCCACAGCGAGGGCCCGCGAGGCGTCCTCCCCGAGAGCTTCGCGCCGGCGGTCCCGGCGCTCGGCGCCGTGGAAGGCGAAGCGGTCGGCCACCTTGCGCGCCGCGGTGGCGTAGAGCCAATGGCGGAAGGCGTGCTCGCCGCCGTGGCGGAAGCCGTCCATGCGCTCGAGCAGGTCGCGGCAGGTGGACTGGACGATGTCGCTGACACCCTCCCTGCCGCCGAAGGCGCGGCCCACCCGCAGGCGGACGTAGGCCTCCAGGCCCGGCAGGTGCCGGAACAGGAGGGCGTCGACGGCGGCTCGATCGCCAGCTTGGGCCCGCCTGACCAGTTCGCCCTCGTCGAGAGTAGGCTCGTCCAGCACATCGCGAGGATACGCTCGATCGCGCCCGCCGGGCAGCGGCGACATTCCTACCCAATCGCATTCCGGGTCAGGCCGTGACCTCCCCCCTCTCCCCATCGGACCTGGATCGCGTCCTCGGCGCTTGCCTCGAAGCCCTCGAGCTCGAGGGCCCGACGGCCGTCGACTCGGCCTGCGCCGCCCACCCCGACCTGGCCGACGCCCTGCGGCGCCGGGTCGCCCTGTTGGTCACGGCCAACCTGATCGACCTCTCGGAGGGCCCGGACGGGCTCCCTGATCGAGTGGGGGACTTCGAGCTGCTCGAGCGCCTGGGCAGCGGCGCCATGGCCTTGGTGCTGCGCGCCCGGCAGGTCTCGACCGGCCGCGACGTGGCGCTCAAGTTCGTGCGTCCGGAGCAGCTCCTGTTCCCCGGCGCGCGCGAGAGGTTCCGGCGCGAGGTCGAGCTCAGCGCCCGGCTGCACCACCCGGCGATCCTGCCGGTGCTGGCGTTCGGCGAGGAGCGCGGTCTGCCCTGGTTCGCCCTGGAGTTGGTCCATGGCGCGAGCCTGGATCGCGTCCTCGACGTGCTGCGCACGAGATTCGGTACGGCCGACGCCATCGACCCCGCGGCCCTGCCCGAGATCGTGCGCGAGTGCACGCCGGCGGCGCTGCGCGTGGGGGAGGCCCAGCGACCGCCGCGCTCCTGGTCGCGCTTCGCCCTGGAGATCGCGAATGCGGTCGTGACGGCCCTGACCCACGCCCACGCCCACGGCGTGCTGCACCGCGACATCAAGCCGTCCAACGTCATGTTGGGGCTCGATGGCCGCGTTTACCTGACCGACTTCGGCCTGGCCAGCGCGCCGGACACGGCCACGCTGACCACCGCGGGGAGCGCCGTCGGTTCCGTGCCCTACATGGCGCCCGAGACCCTGGCCGGCGAAGGCAGCGACGTGCGCGGCGACGTCTATTCAGCCGGGGCCACGCTGTACGAGCTCCTGACCCTGCACCGCCCCTTCGAGAGTGCCTCGCCGGCGGCGCTGGTATCGCGCATCCTTCTGGGCACGCCGGATACCCCGCGGCGGCACTCGCGGCGCCTGTCGGGGGACCACGAGGCGGTGCTCTTGCGCGCCCTCGAGCGCGACCCGAAGCGTCGCTATCCGACCGCCGCCGCCCTCGGCGAGGACATCCAGAACCTGCTCGCCCTGCGGCCCACGGCCGCCCGTCCGGCGGGCGCGGGCGCGCGCCTCGCGCAGCTCGTGCGCCGGCGTCCGGCGGCCAGTACGGCGGTGGCCCTGGCGGCCCTTCTGGTGGTGGGCATCCCCACCAGCGTGGCCGTGGTCCAATCGCGCGCGCGGGGCGAGCTCGCGCGCATCAACGCACAGCTCGAGACCGCCCTGGCCGGCGAACGCAGCGAGCGCGAGCGCGCCGATCAGAACCTCGAGCGGGCGACGCGCGCGGTGGAGGTGATGCTGCGCGAGACCGGCGATGCCCTCTTGGACGAGGTGCCCCTGATGCAGCGGGTGGAGAGCACGCTGTTGGCGCGCGCGCGCGAGGTGCTCGACGAGCTGACGCCGTCCGATACCTCGGCGCCGCGCCATGTCTTGCAGACCTGCGAGATCGAGCTGGCCAGCGCCGTGGTCGAGTACGAAGGCGGCGCGATCGAGGAGGCCCAGGCGCTCCTGGACCAGGCCCGCGCGCGCCTCGACGAACGACCCGATTGCCTGACCTCCGACCCCCAGCGCACGCGAGCGCTGCAGGTGTCCCTGCTGCGTTGGCTCGGCCGGCTGCAGGAACGACGCGACCCACTTCGAGCCCAGGAGCTGCTGACTGCCGCGGTGGCGATCGAACTCGACGCCTCTCAAGTGCACGCGCGGGAGGAGCAACTCCTGGCGCGCGCCAGCCTCCAGGAAGTGCTCGCGGGGCAGGGGCGGCGCGAGGAAGCGGTCGAACAGCTCGACCTGGCCCTGGCTCAGCTCGACGAGCTCGGTCAGCAGCTCGACCTGGACCGAGTGCGCGGCCTGCGCGCGAAGCTCCTGAGCCGGCGCGCCAACCAGGCGGCGATCGTGGGCAACGACGACGCCGCCCGCTCGGACTTCGAGCGAGCCATCGCGGACCTCGACGCGATCATCGCCGGGGACCCCGAGGCCGCGCGGGCGATGGCGGACGCGGTCGCCCTTCGCATTTCCCTCGCCGGACCGCTGCTGCGCACGGGCGACGCGGCCCAGGCCCTGGTCGTCCTGGAGCGCGCGCGCGTCGATGGCGAGCGCCTCCTGGCCCAGTTCCCCCTGGCGCAGTCCTTCCGGGTCAAGCAGGCGGGGCTGTTGATCAACCTCGGCGTCGTGCGCGAGGCCCAGGGCGACACCCTGGGTTGCGAGGCCGCCTGGCGAGCCGCCGCGGACCAGGCGCGGGTCTTGATGGCCGAGACGGAGCCCACCAACGAGGCCCTGCTCCAGGCCGGACTGGCGTTCGGCAACCTCGCCTCGAACCGCCGGGCGGCCGAGGCCTACGACGAGGCGATCGACCTCTCCCACGAGGCACAGACGACGCTGGCGCGGGCGCTGGCGCTGATGCCCGGCGACGTGCTGCGCGCGCGTGCCCTCGAGTTCGCCCTGTTGACGCGGGCGCACAGCCTTGTCGCGCTGGAGCGCACGGACGAGGTCCGCGAGGCGATCGAGCAGGCGGCGGCCGCCGCGCCCCGCGACGCCCTGGCCCAACGCGCGCTCGTGGACGGATGGCTCGCGCTGTCGCAGACCGTCGAGGGCGACACGGCTAAGGCCTACGTCGAGCGTGCCTTCGCAACGCTCGAGGGCGCCGTCGAGCTGGGCTGGTACGTGCCCGGTGAGTTGGAAGGAAACCCGGACTTCGAGCCGATGTGGTCGCTGCCCGATTGGCCTCCGGGCATCGCTCGCTGAGGGACGTGTCCGAGGTTCGGCGAGCCTCGCACGGGATCACCCCTTGCGTCGACGAGCGGTTGCTCCAGACTGCGCCGCAGCCATGACCAACCGAGCCATCTCCGACCGCGTCGCCCGCATTCGCGCCGGTGAGGATCCCCAGTGCCTGTCCCGCATGGCCTCGGGCTGGGCGATCCTGGGCAAGTTCCAGCCGGACGCGATCCAGGGCTGCTGCATGCTGCTGCCCGATCCCGTGGTGGCCTCGCCCAACGACCTGAGCGCAGAGCAGCGCGGGCAGTTCTTCACGGACCTGGTCCGCATCGGCGATGCGATCCTCGAAGTGACCGGCGCCGAGCGCATCAACTACCTGGTGCTCTGCAACCAGGTGCCCGAGCTGCACGGCCACTGCATCCCGCGCTTTGCCGCCGAGGATCCGGTCAAGCGGCTGCTCGGTCCCTTCGAGGCCTACGACTTCGGCGCCGCGCGGGTCGCGGACGCCCTGGGTCAGGACCGCGACCTGCACGCGGCCCTGCGCGCGGCCCTCGCAGGCTGAGCGTCGGCGCGTGCAGGGCTCGGAGGCCTACAGCTCTTCGAACAGTGCGAGCCGCGCGCGGGCCGCTCGACTCGCGCGGTGGAAGCGCTGCCAACTGGGCCAGGCCACGATCAGATAGAGGCTGGCTACGACGAGCCCAGCGAGCTGGAAGGCCGCGGCGCCCGCTCGTTCGCTGCCAAGTTGCCCGATCCCGCCCAGGGCGCCGACGGTACCCAGTGCCACGAAGCCTGCCGCGGCGGTGGCGGCCACCATGCAGACGCGCCGACAGCCGGGCCGACCACCGATCCAAGCGGCGGCGGCCATCGCTGCCGCCGGCACGCCCGTCAACAGCGCGGCCCCATTGGAGCCGGTGCAACTCGGTGCCAGGCTGGCCAGCAGCCCGAAGCAGGCCGCGGCGATCCAGCTCGCGCGTGCGATGGGCAAGAGGGCTGCGCCCTCGAGCGCGACCGGGTCGGGGCGTCGGGCTTCGTGCTCGGGGTCCCCGTGATCGAGGCCAGCCGCGGTGCCGCGGCGCCGGATCCGCTCCAGTCGATGTCTGTCGGCCATGGTCGGGAGCTTGGAACAGGTCAGGCTGCGGTGCGACGGCGGCACGGATTCGCACCCGGATCTCCCGTAGACCCGCGCCAGGGGCCAGTCGAGTCCGAAGTCCCCGCGGGTGTGACTCGACCTCGCTCCTGGACCTAGCCTGGGCTGCCCCCCCTCGCCACCCCACGGGCGCTCACGATCTGGGCGCCAGGCTTTCTCGTTTCAGGCTGCCATGCACTCTTCCCACGGCCGATCCCTAGCGGCTGCACTCCTTGTGACGGTCGCTGCCCCGACCGCCCTCGCCTACTCAGCTCCGGGCTCGCTCGCTCCGTCGCCCCAAAGCGGCGGGCCTCAACTCGACCTGGTCCAGGTCGGCAACGGCTTCGGATCGATCCTGCCGCACCGGATCTTCAAGCTCGCGGGCGGCGGCCCCGGCTCCCAGGTGATCGAGATCCGATCGGTAGCCGACCTCGTCGAGAACCTGGCGCCGGCCAACCCTGTCCTGCCCGGCGCCGTCTTCGGCAACGCGGCGCTCTTGCCCGACGGCAGCGCGGGGAACCACTACCTGGTGGTGGAGTTCTCGAGCGCGCTGGACGTCGGATCCGTGCTCGTCGCCGATGCGGGCGCCGCGAGTCCGCTGAAGTCGGGCCTCAGCCTGGTGTCGATCGATCCCGCGACCGGCCTCTCGACGCCCGTGGGCGCGGCCGCGTTCGTCGGCGGGCAGGGCTACTTGAACCCGGATCCCGCCACCCCCGGCAAGCTGTTGCTGGAGACCCACGTGGGCCCGAGCGCGGGGGCATCGGGCCTGTTGGCCCTGACGCCGCAGGGCGTCGGCTTCCCCTACACGCAGAGCGGCTCGTCACCCGGCGCGCAGGTCTTGATCGCGCCGAGCAGCCTCGTGCTCGTGGCCGACACGGACGGCGACCTGTCGACCCACGAGACCTTCCCGGCGGGGGCGCAACTGGCCCTGCGCCTGGAAGGGCAGGTCACCTCGCAGCAGGGGGCGACCCTGGGCGAGCCGGTGCTGGCCTCGACCACGGTGGGCGCCGACCAGCAGGGACCCGCGCTGCTGCACCTGCCCACGGCGAGTGGCGGCGAGCCGGCGATCGAGCCAGCCGAGGGTGCGGTCGATGTGGATCCGTCGACCGACGTCGTCCTGACCTTCACCGAGTCCCTACAGCCAGCGACCTTGGGCCAGTTGGCGAATGGCGCGGCCCCTGGCCTGTCGCCGGCCCTGTCGATCGCCTTCGGGCCGCTGGGCAATCAGATCAGCGTCCCGTTCACGATCCTGCCGGCCGGTCCCTACGACCTCGCGACGTGGCACTGTGACCTGGCCTACGACCTGCCCGGGATGGGCGGCGCCGGGGGCGCTTGCGGCGGCTTCTCATCCGTCGACGTGCAGCTCGACACCGCAGCGCTCCAGGACCTCGCGCAGAACACGGGTCAGCAGGCCGTCTCGAGCTTCTTCGACGTCGGCCAGGGGGTGGGCCTGGTGAACGCGCCCGTGGCCCCCGACGCCATCTACGTGGTTCGGGCCGACGGGGGCGCGAGCGTCTCGGTGATCGATCTCAACGGCTTCGGCGCGGGCACCGGCAACCCGACCTTCGACCCTGCGAACCCGATCGTGAAGGGCAACTCGAACTACCCCAACAACCCGAACCTCGCGATCCAGGGGGCGTTGCTGACGCCGCCGCTCGCGCCGGGCAACTGCACCTTCAACGGTGGCTCGGCGGGCGTCTTCACCCTGACCTTGGACTCCAACCTCGACGACCGCCTGCTGCGCGCGCCGCAGGTCGACTCGATCGCGGACATGGCCCTGGGGCAGCCCCTCGACCTGGTGTTCAACAACGGTCCGCCGCCCTTCGGCTGCCAGTCGGGCACGCCCAACCTGTGCGCGACCGCGGGGCTCAAGCTGGTCAACCCGGTGCTCTCGGGTGATGGCTTGGTCCCGGCCCTTCCCGGGCAGTTCTCCAACCCGAGCCCCGGCGTGGGCAACATCATCTCCTGGGCGCCGCACCCCAACCCGCCCCCGCTGGTCTTCCCGGCCCCCTGCTCGGCGCCGCTGATCGGGGCCCAGGAGCCGACCTCGGTCGTCTCGGCGATCTTCTCCAACCTGCTCGTGCCCGGCCCCAACCCCTTGGGGGTTCCGGCCCAGGGCGTGCCGCCCGGCGACCTGTTGGCCGGGGCCCAGTCGGCCTTCTTCCAGGGGCCCGGCGACTCGCAAACGAGCGTCGCGGCGTGCGAGCCCTACCAGATCCGGCAGCAGGTCGGCCACTTCCTGTACCTGGTCGACGCCATGGCGGATGAGGTCGTGGTGGTCAACTCGAACCGCTTCACGGTCCTCGATCGCATCGACGTCGGCGCGCCGACCCATCTGGCAGTCGCGCCCAACCTGAACCTCCTGGCGGTCACGTCGCAGTCGATGGGGCGGGTCAGCTTCGTCGACATCGACCCCGCCTCGACGATGTTCCATGAAGTCGTGTCGAGCGTGGACCTGACTCCGGGCATCTCCGACGTGGTCTGGCAACCCGACGGCGAGGACGTGCTGGTCGTCAACGGCGCCACCCACGAGTTGGTCGTGATCAGCGCCTTCAACCTGCAGGTCCGCAAGGTGCTCTCGACTGTGGCTGCGCAGGTGCGTCAGCCCTTCGCGATCGCGGTGGGCAACCGGCAGACCAACTTCGGCTTGGGCCGCGGCGTCTACTTCGCCTACGTCCTGGGACGCAACGGGCGCGTCTGCGTGTACGAGTCCGGACCGGGTGGGATCAACGCCATCGGGTCCGACAGTGTGCTCTCGGTCGACGGCCTGTCCCTGGCCTCGCCCAAGGACCTGCGGATCGACCCGGCTTCGCTCAGCGGCGCGGTGTGGGTCGCCCACGAGCAGCCGCTGGATCCGGCCACCGGCGTGGCCAGCGGCCAACAGGGCGGGGCACTCACGCGCCTCGAGCTGACGACCCGCACCCTTGGTCCGCTGCCCGTCGGTGGTAGCAGCCCGACGACGCTCGCCGATCGCAAGCTCGAACTGGCGGTGAGCGCTTCCATCGGCGAGGAAGTGCTGACCGGGATCCCGGTCTCGATCTCCTTCGACGAGCTGGTCAACCTCGGCGGCCTGCGGCCCCCGGCCTCGGCCTTCGCGGCCGCGCAACCGATCGCCGTCAACTCGAAGTCCCTGGTGCGCCAGGCGGGGATCCAGATCCTGCCCACGCGCGAGCCGCACTTCCTGTTCGCGGCGGTCGCCGATTCGAGCCAGGGCGGTGGCGTGGTCGACGTGATCGATCTGCAAGCGAACCTCCGCCCCTACGACACCGACCCCTTCCTGGCCGGGACCCAGTCGATCCCGGTGCCCGGTGTGGCGCTTCTGGTGGACTGGTTCGGTCAGTGAACTGAGAGGGCTCGCCGCGCTCCGGGGAACGATGTCGTTCACGGAGCGCGGCGGCCGCGCGCTGGAAGGTCGCGGTCGCCTACACCGTCGCAGGCGACGCGTTACAGCCTCTACAACCACCGCCTCATGGGGTTGCCGTCGCCTACGCGCCGCTATCGGCGCCGCGCGCATCCCGAAGGGCCGCTCTCAGCCCTGCTTGCCGTGGCACTGCTTGAACTTCTTGCCGGAGCCGCAGGGGCAGGGGTCGTTGCGGCCGGTCTTGGCGGCGCCGTGCTCGAAGGGCTTGGACTCGCGGGCGGTGGTGCGGCGCGGGGCTGCGCCGGACGCGACGGCGGCGGCGAAGGCTTCGAGGCCCGGATCCACGGCCATGGAGAGCTCGAAGGCGTGGGTCACGACCGCCACCTCGCGCAGGTGGGCGAGGTAGGCCTCGAGCACCGCGGGTACGTGGGCGGCGAGGGGATCGCGCGGGGCGAAGCGCCCTGGCAGGACCGTGCCCAAGAGGTCGCGCAGGGCCTCGCCGTCGAGCTCTGCCGGGTCGCGCCCGAAGTCCCGATGGATGGCCTCGAGCAGGCGCTCTGAGACCGTGCGCCGATCGGCGGCGGAGATGCCGCGCAGGGCGGCTGCCTGGGGCGAGTCGAGGAACGCGGCGGTCTCGAGGGTGATGCGGCGGTCGGCCATGGGCGCAGGGTACGGGGGCGCGGGTGGGGCGGGCCACGGGCTCGGCGGACGATCCTCGGCCGAGCCGACCGGGTCTGAGGAGTCCTGGGTCCGATTATTGACCGGGTCCACACGCCGTCCGGCCCGGATCCTGGTCTGATCGTCACGCAGGACTGCTCGGCCCCGCCGGCGAACACCCCGCAGAGGAGATCCGCCATGAATCGATTCGACCTTCCGCCCTCGCTCGACCGCATGTTCGTCGATGCCCGCCGGTCCACCTGGTTCGCTCGGGCGCTCGGTCTCGCCGTAGCCTGCAGTGCAACCGCCGCGGCACAGACCTATGCAGAGCTGCACGGCGCGGCGCCCGGCGATGCGCCCAACACCCTGTGCGGGGTGATGGCTGACCTGGATGGGGACCAACGGCCCGACGTGCTGCTCGGTCTTTCGAACTTCCTGACCGGGCCGATGCTGGCGCGCTACGGGAACGATGGGGCTGGTGCCCTGCTCGCGACCGTCCCCGGCTTGGACATCTTCTCGGACTTCTGTCCGTCGATCGGTGCGGGCGATTGGAACGGCGACGGCCACACGGACCTGATCGTCGCCGCCGACGGCCACGCGGGCGGGCGCGACAAGCTCTTCGTCGGCGACGGGACGGGCAACTTCGTCCAGGCGCAGTTCTTCGTCACGGACTCGACCGTGTTCGTCGATCTGGTCGACGTCGCCGGGGACAGCCGCGCGGACCTGCTGCGAACCAACGGCGGCAACCTGAACATCTCCTTCGCGGGCGGAGGGGGCGCTGTCGTCACAACACCGACCTCCCTGGCCCGCGTCGGTGACCTCGACGGCAACGGATCCATGGACCTGTTCGGCTCCGGAGTCGTGCCGTTCGTCGGCTCGCAGGCTTGGGTAGCGCGCGAGGACGGCCTGGGTGGCTATCCCGTCGACCCGGCCGCACTTCCCGTAGGGACGGTCGGCGCGAATGACCTGCAGCTGCTGGACGCCGATGGCGACGGGGATCTGGATGCTTGGCTCGTACGCGAAGGCGCGGACCAACTCTTGTCGAATGGAGGTGCGGGCGTCTTCACCGAAGCCACGGGCGCACTCCCTGCGGACGCGGATCTGGGTCAAGCCCTGGCCATTGGTGACGTGGATGGCGACGGAGACCCCGACGGAGTGGTCGGCAACGGACCTGGCGCGACCGATGGAGCGGATCGACTGCTGCTCAACGGCGGCGGGGTCTTCACGGAAGCCGTAGGCGCCCTGGTTGGCTACGGTGAGCGGACGACCTTCATCGAGCTCGTGGACCTGGACGCCGACGGGGACCTCGACCTGCTGCGCGGCGGCCATGGCGCACCCCTGCGTCCGGCGTTCAACGACGGCGCGGGGACCTTCGCCGACGCGTCCGCCGGCTGGCGCGCCGCGCCCCGCTCGCCGCGGGCGATCGCCACGATCGACGTCGACGGGGACCTGGACCTCGACGTGATCCTGGCGCGGGCGGAGGGCACCGTGCTCGTTCCCAACGGCGGTGGTGGCGACCTCGAGCCCGAGGTCGTGCTGACCTCGGCTGGGGCCCTCGACATCGCCACGGGCGACGTGGACGGCGACGGCGACCTGGATCTCTTGCTCTGCCGCGGAGCGGCCGATCCGGTGCTGCTGTTGTCGGTCGGTGGCGGAGCCTTCGCGCCGGCTCCGGTGCCCGCGGTGGGCACGGCCCTGCGCGCAGGGGTGTTGACCGACATCGACGGTGACGGGGACTTGGACGCCGTCCTCGTGGGTGATGGCGGGCGCCTGTGGCTGGGCGATGGAAGCGGCACCTTCGTGGACGCGAGCGGAGCGCTTCCGACCCTGCCGGCGGGTCTACACGACGTGGTGGCCGGGGACCTGGACGGCGACGGCGATCCAGACCTGCTCGCGGCGGCTGCCGGGGACGGCAGTGGTGCGCCCAACCTGTTGATCGGCAATCTGGGAGGGCTGCTCGTGGACGTCAGTGCCCTGCTGCCGGGGCAAGCGGACGCGAGCTACTCCCTCGCCCTCGCCGACCTGAACGGCGACGGCGCGTTGGACGTGGTCGTGGGCAACGGAGCGGGCGCAGTCGGTGCCCAAGATCGTCTGTGGATCAACACGGGCTTCGGCCTGTTGGTCGACAGCCCGGGCCTCGGCGCGGCACTCAACGTGACCGAAGGCATTGGAGTGGGGGACGTCGATCTCGACGGAGACGTGGACCTGCTCCTGCCGGGGCTGCCCGCGACGAGCCCGTTCGGAGACCCGACCAGTCCGCTGTTGCACCTGAACGACGGGCTGGGGACGTTCACCGCCGCGCCCCTCGCGGGTCTGTCGCCGTCCGGCCCGCAGACCGACCTGGCTCTCGCCGACCTCGACGGGGACGGGGCACCCGACCTGCTCTTGGCCAGCGATGTTCGCCTGCAGGTGGCGCTCGAGCGCACCCATCAACTGGCGTGGCGCGCTCTTCCGCGGGTCGGCAAGGACTTGGTACTCGACCTTTGGAGTCCAGACCACACGACCTGGCAGGTGGCCCTCGCCACCGCGCGCACGGACCTGCCGTTGCCGCCCTTCGGGACCCTCTTGATCGACCTCACGACTCTGGTCGGGATCGAGTCCGGGGCGTTCGATCCGAATGGGACGGCCAGTGATCCGATCGCGGTGCCCGCCGTCCCTGCCTTGGTCGGAGCCGTGGTCGAGCTGCAGGCCCTGTTCGGGCCCGCGCTGCAGCTCAGCAACCGCGAGACGGTTGTCTTGAGCGGCTACTGAACCGAATCCGCATCGATTACAGCGGGAGTCGACCCTGGCTCGAGTCGGTCGCCGCCGCCGATCGGGGGCTCCCCTTTGGCGCAACGGGGCCGAAGCCAGATCACACGGGCTCGGTCAAGGCGCGCCGCAGCTCGTCGTCGCCGGGCCCCAGGCCGTTGCAGATGTCGGCAGGCAGGCGCGCGCCCCCGCGCAGCAGCGCTCGCACCGCCGCGGGGACGCGATCGCGTTGGCTCGCGCGATGCTCGGTCCAACCGTGCAGCGCCCAGTGCAATGGCGTGCCCTCGTACCTGTCGTCGCGCTGGTCCAAGTCGGCTCCGGCCGCGATCAGGGCTTCCACCAAGCGCGCCAGTCCCATGTGGGCGGCCCAGTGCAGCGCCGTCGCGCCGAACAAACCTCGTCCGGTGACATCGACGCCGCGCTCCACCAGGCGCAGGGCGACACTCTCGACCCCCAGGCTGGCGGCCGCGATCAGGAAGGTGTCCCCGGACTTGGCATAGGCGCGCTCGGGATCGACCCCGGCGGCGAGCAGCGCGTCCGCGAGCTCGAGGGCCTGGCCCTGGTCGAGCTTGCCCTCGAAGGCCGCGTCGCACACGTAGTGCAGGGGCGGCACCCGGTTCTTACCACCCTCGCCGAAGTGCACGTCGGCCTCCGCCAGCTCCGGCTCGGCGGCGATCAAGGACCGTAGGGCTTCCAGGTCGGCGGTGTCGATGGCGGCGCGGACTCGAGCGATCATGGGCGCAGGATAGTGCGCGCTGGGGTGACCGAGAATCGAGGTCCCCAGTCGCCGAACCTTCGATCGGTTAGCCTCACGCCGATGGAGGGTCACCGAACAGGAGTGGGTCGCACCGGACCGGCGGCATCGGCCTTGGTCGCCGAGCTCCTGGACTGGATCGAGGTAGCGTCCGTCAGCGGGACCGAGGCGCCCTTCACAGACCTCGCCCGGCGCGCCCTCGAACGGCGGGGGCTCGACGTGGAGCCGATCGACGTGGGTGCCGGCCGAGCGAGCCTGTTTGCCCGCGTCGGTTCGCCGCGGGTCGTGCTCTGCACGCACCTGGATACGGTCCCGCCCTGGTTCGGAGCGCGGGCCGACCGCACCCACGTCCACGGTCGCGGGGCCTGCGACGCGAAGGGCGTGGCCCTTGCCATGGCCGAGGCCTCGCGCCGGCTGGTCGACGGGGGACTGGGTGACTTCGGCCTGCTCTGGACCGTCGGCGAGGAGGTCGACTCGGACGGTGCCCTGGCCGCCCAGCGTGCCCTGGTCTCCGGAGCCCTCGAGCTCGACCAGGCGCCGAGCTTCATCGTCGTCGGGGAGCCGACCGGCAACCGCTTCGTGCGCGGTCACAAGGGCATGTTGCGCGCCGCCCTGCGCGCCAAGGGCGTGCCCTCGCACTCCTCGGATCCGCGCGGGCCCTCGGCGGTGCACGCGCTCGTCGGTTGTTGTGCGCGACTGATCGGGCAGGACTGGGGCCAACACCCGGTCTTCGGTGCGGGCTCGCTGAACGTCGGCGTGATCGCGGGGGGCGTGGCCGACAACGTCGTCGCCGGCGAGGCCCACGCCGACCTCCTGGTGCGCGCCGTCGAAGGCCCGAAGGAGGTCGAGGCTCGCCTGCGCGGTGGCCTATCGGGCGAAGTGGAGCTGGACGTCCACGTGCGCTACGGCCCCGTGGAGTTCCTGGTGCCCGAGGGCGAGCCGGCCGAGGTCGTGGCCTTCGGCACGGACGCCCCCTACCTGCCCGCCTGGGGTCAGCCCCTGTTGATGGGGCCCGGCGACATCGCCGACGCGCACACCGAGCACGAACGCATCGCCATCGGCGAACTCGAGCGCGGGATCGCGCGCTACGTGGACCTCGTGCCAGCCCTGCTCGAGCGCGCCGTCGCACAGGGCACCCGGGGCTAGTGTCCTGGATCAGAAGTTCGGCGTCACTTCCCGGGCTCCGATCGCCGCTGGCGTCGCCAGCGCCTCCTCGGAGTATCGCAGCGGATACGCGTCGTCGGCGCGCCTAGCCAGCATCGATCGGACCTCCGGGCAGTGACGCCGAATTTCCGATCCAGGACACTAGGGTCGGCCGCTACGGTTCGGCGGCACCTGCAGGCGGCTCGAGGCCGGGCAGGTGCCGCCGAACTTCGCGCTCAGGACCCGAGCGCGGAATCCCGACCGGCGATCACGGCAGCAGTTGCAGCGCCACCGCGTTCGTCGTCGCACCGACCGCGAGAATGGCGAGGTCGATGGTCAGGGCAGCGTGGTGAATCGTCGCGCCGGCCAGGCTGGTCACGGCTCCCGCGGGCAGGGTCAGCGTGGCTTCGGCGCGGCCGTCGCCGTCGAGGATCCCGATCGATCCGGCCAGACCGGCGGCGGCCGGGGCGACGAGGGTCAGGCTGGTGTAGGCGTCGACGACCAGCGGCAGGGTCTGTCCGTCGAGCACCAGGCCCGGCGTGGTGCCACTGAAGCTGCCGAGCAGGAAGTAGGGCTCACCGGCGTGCGCCGCTTCGAGGGAGATCCGCAGGGCGTGCAGCCCGCCGGTAGTCGTCGAGAGCTCGGTCCAGCTCGGCGCGACCCAATCCGCCGCGGCCGTGTTGCCACGCGGATAGAGGGTCGCGAAGGGGAAGGCACCCACGTCGATGCGCGTCCCGTCGGGGTCGACCTGGCTCGGATTGCCGGCGTCGATGCAGGGCGACGCGGACGCGAGGTGCAGGTCCGCGGAGGCCGTGGGCGCGACGAAGAGCGCGTCGGCGTCGAAGTTGCCGAGCCCGGCGTAGCCGCCCTCGACGTTCGACCAGGCCACCGTGGGGTTGTTCGCGAGCTGGTCGGGCTCGTTCCCGCGCAGGATCGTGTTCCGGATCGTCGTCGCCCCCCAGACGCCGCCGCCGGCGGTGTTGCCACCGGAGACGGAGCGGTTGCCGACGATCGTGCAACTGTCGATGGTGGTCGACGGCGTGGCCCAGATGCCACCGGCATAGGAGCCGAAGATGTTGCCGAAGCCCGCGTTGTCGGCGATCACGCTGCGCTCGATCGTGGCCACGGCGCTGGAGTGGACCGCGATGCCGCCACCCCTGGCCGGATCGCCCAAGACGACCCGGTTGGCGGCGACGACGCAGTCCGTGACGTTGCAGACTCCACCGGTCAGGTAGATGCCGCCGCCGTCGGCCCCGGACGCGCTGTTGTCGACGATCACGCACTCGTACAGGTGCGGGGCGCCGTAGATGCCCCCACCGTAGCTGAGGGACGAGCTGTTGCCCGCGATCTCACAGCGCCGCATGGTCGGGTTGCCCGACACGCCGCCGCCGAACTTGCCGCTATTGCTGCGGATCGTGCAGTCCTCGATGCGCGGGCTCGCACTGGCCGAGTTGATGCCCCCCGCGCCCAAGGCCGCGTGGCCGTGGGTGACGGTGAAGCCCTGGAGCAGGGCGCTGGCGTCCTGGCCGGGCAAGAAGCGCACGATCGGTCCGGCCGCCGCGCCGTCGAGGATCGTGACCTCGGCGCCACCGGTGCCGATGACTTCGATCCCCTTTCCGTCGAAGCTGATTGTCTCGAAGTAGGTGCCCGGTTGGACGAGCACGCGATCGCCGTTCTGGGACAGGTCGATGGCCGCCTGGATGCTCTGGCCGGGGGCAACGACGGTGTCCATCGCCGCAGCGACGGATGAGAGCAAGGCGAGGGCCGAGAGGGTTACTAGCTGGTGCTTCAAGGGGAGGGTCTCCGGTTCAACATGCGCCCGAAGCGACCCGCGGAGTGGCGGGCGACATGTGGGCGCGTTCCAGGAACCAGTAGGCCCGGATCTTCGCCGACGCGACATGACAACCCTGACATCCGGTTTGGTGCGGCCTGGCCGCCGGGCCGAACACCGGGTGGCTCGGGAGTCGGCGCGGGTTGCGGCCACTTGGGCTCCAGCGCAGGTGGATTCTGGGTCCGGCCGTCGAACTCGTCCCGGACTCGCGAGGCCGGGGAGACGGCCCCGAGCACGTCACCGTGGAACGCTAGCGGCCTCTTCGTCCGCGCTCGACGCCGCGCCCGCGCCGCCGGTCCGATGATCGCAGCGCTCGCCTGCGTCGACGACCGGTCCAAGGCATCGGTCGAACGTTCTCGAGCCAAGCTCCAGGACAGACGGCGCGATCCGTTCGCCGCTCGTGAGGTGGTCGAGCTCCGCCGCGGTGGCCCGGATCAAGCTGAAGCCGGACGCCGCTGGATCAGCAGCGCCCGGCTTCGTCCCTTCGATCGAGGGCCGCCGGCGCTAGCGGGCGTCCTCGAGTTCCACAGTGGGTCGGCGCGCCGCCGGTCAGGCAGACCGTCGGCGGCGGCGAGTGACCACTCGTTTCATGCGGCGGGCGACGCTCTGGCCAATGCGGTCGCTGGCCGAGGCCACGGCGCTGAACGGACACTCGCGCAGCTCATCCACGATCAGCACGCCTCCGGGATGGATCTCGGCCCGGATGCGGACGCCCACGTCCTCGCCTCCGCGCGGACCGTTCACGTCCTGGAGGTCGACGCGGATTCGGTGCAGTCGGTCGGCGAACCTGCCCAGGGCGAAGTGCAGCCGCTTCTCCACGTGTTCCCGCAGCTCCCGCGTGACCCGCACCCCTCGCGATCGAAGTTCGAGATTCATCGGTCCTTTCGGTAGGTGGCCAGATGGCCGTCCAACTCGTTCATTGCCCGAAGTACCTCGTCGAGTCGCGCCGGCGCTCCCGCAGGCATGCCGTCGTCGTCGGCGATCAACTGAGCCAGCTCGTCCACGAACCAGCGCCGGAGTCGTCGTCGCTTGGCCTCGAGCGAGGTCAGGCGGCAACGGGCCAGCCTCCCGGGGCTGGATTCCGACGGGAGGCGAACTCGCATCTGGGCTCGCGTGGCGGTCATCGGGCGTCTGCATCAAGCCGGGAGCATCGCGCTCCCCGCACGGAGCAATCTACGACCGATCTCGATTCAGTCTGTAGCCCATTGATTGAACGAGAGCGTCGGTTTACCTGAACGATCGCGACCATGGAATGGCTCAACTACCACCACCTGCTGTACTTCTGGACCGTGGCTCGGGCCGGCAGCATCGCCGCCGCCAGCCAGGAGCTGCACGTGGGCCGACCGGCGATCTCGATGCAGCTCAAGAGCCTCGAGGCCTTCTTCGGGACGCCGCTGTTCCTGCGCCGCGGCCGGCGTCTCGAGTTGACCGAGACCGGCAAGCTGGTCGAGGGCTACGCGAGCGAGATCTTCCGCACCGGTCGCGAGCTGGTCGAAGTGGTGCGTGGATCGTCGCTCGGCCGCCGTCAGGTGGTGCGGGTCGGGATCGCGGACGTGATGGCCAAGTTGATCGCCTTCGCCCTCTTGGACTCGGCCTTCTCCGAGGACGACGACGTGCACCTCGTGCTCAGCGAGGATTCTCCCCGCAGGTTGTTCGCGGCCCTGGCCGTGCACGAGCTGGATCTGGTGCTCTCGGACGTGGCCCTGGCGCCGGGGCTCGACGTGCGGGCTCGCAGCCACCGCGTGGGGTCCTCGACGACGACGCTCTTCGCCAGCCCCGAGCTCGCCGCGCGCCTGGCACCGGGCTTCCCGGGCTCCCTGGACGGTGCGCCCTTCCTCTTGCCCTCCCGCGAGAGCGCCGTGCGCGCCTCGTTGGATCGGTGGTTCGAGTCCGAGCGACTGCGACCGCGCACGGTCGCCGAGTTCGACGACAGTGCGCTGATGAAGGTCTTCGGCCAGGCCGGTCGTGGCGCCTTTCCCGGGCCGACGGCAGTGGCCGAGCAGATCGTGGAGCGCTACGGGGTCCGCGCGCTCGGCGTGCTGCCGACGGTGACGGAGCGCTATTGGGCCATCTCGCCGGAGCGCAAGATCGCCCACCCCGCCGTCGCGCGCATCGTCGAGGGTGCGGCCGCCGTCTTCCCGAGCTGAGCGGCGGGGCCGATCCCGGGCGCGCTGGTCCTGGCGACCGATGTAGCTAGGCTCTCTCGCCGGCCCGCGGCGCAGTTGGCCCGCAACGACCACCTCGCCCGACCCGTTCGACGACGCTCGAAGCGCGATCGGCGACGGTTCCGACGGGGCTGGGTCCCACTCTGGATCAATCGACGAAACCCCGCTCGACCGCCATCGTGAACACCCCCGACCGGACCCTCTACGAGGTCAACCTCCGCCAGTTCAGCCCCGAGGGGACCTTCGACGCCTTTCGCGAGCACCTGCCGCGGCTGGCGGAGCTGGGGGTCGGGATCCTGTGGCTGATGCCCATCCATCCGATCGGAGTGCTCCACCGCAAGGGGAGCCTGGGCAGCTACTACGCCGCCACCGACTACATGGCGGTCAACCCCGAGTTCGGCAGCGAGGACGACCTGCGTGAGCTGGTCGACGCCGCCCACGGGCTGGGCATGGCCGTGATCCTCGACTGGGTCGCCAACCACACGGCTTGGGATCACGTCTGGACCCGGAGCCACCCCGAGCGCTTCAGGGCGGGGCCGGAGGGCGGTTTCGTGCCCCCGAACCCGGATTGGACGGATGTGATCGGTCTCGACTACGACGAGCCCTCGACCCGGCGCGCGATGACGGACGCGATGCTGCACTGGGTGCGCGCGTGCCGCATCGACGGGTTCCGCTGCGACGTGGCCGAGCTCGTGCCCGCGGACTTCTGGAGGGCCGCCATCGCGGAGCTGCGCGCGGAACGACCGCAGTTCATGCTCGCCGAGGGGGAGCGGGAATGGCTCTACGAGGCGGGCTTCGACGCCACCTACGGCTGGAACTTCGCTGCCTCGATCGAAGCCGCCGCGGCCGGTGGGCGAGCGGCGGTCGTGCGCGATCACGTGGAGCGTGACCGCGCCCGCTTGGCCGAGGCAGGCGTCGGCGCGTTCCGGATGCACTTCACCACCAACCACGACTGGAACTCGTGGGAGACCCTCGCCGTCGACCGCTTCGGGCCGGCCTGGGAGTTGGCCACGGTCTTGACCTTCACCCTTCCGGGAATGCCGCTGATCTACAGCGGGCAGGAGGCGGGCCTGGACCAGCGGCTCGACTTCTTCGAGAAGGATCTGATCACCTGGCGCGCGGATCCCGCGGCCGACTTGTATCGGCGCCTGTGTGCCTTGAAGCGGTCTGAGCCGGCACTGGGCCATGGCGCGGGCGAGGGGACGCTGGAGTTCATCGAGCTCGAGGGGGCGCGGGCGGTGCTGGCCTTCCGTCGCTCGAGCGGGTCCAGCGAGGTCCTGGTGTTGGTGAACTTCTCGGCCGACAGGTCGCCGATCGATGCATCAGCAACCCCCGAGGGCAGCCACTACGTCGACTTACACGGCTTCCCCGCGGGCGTGCCGAAGTGGTTGGACGCCTGGGAAGCGGTGGTCTTGCGTCGGGTGCGCTGACCGCGCCCGGCCCCGGCCCGGATCGGTATCCTGCGCCCATGGCCGACCGTCCCTCGTCCGTGAAGCAGTACCTCGCCGCCCTGCCCGCCGACCGCCGCGCCGCTATGGAAGCGGTGCGAGCGACGATCAAGGCGAACCTCGACCCGAAGTTCGAGGAGGGCATCCAGTACGGCATGGTGGGCTACTACCTGCCGCACTCGGTCTTCCCGGCGGGCTACCACTGCGATCCCACACAGCCCCTGCCGTTCGCCAGCATCGCGTCGCAGAAGAACCACCTGGCGATCTATCTCTTCTGCATCTATACCGCCCCCGGCGAGGCCGAGCGTTTCGCCAAGGAGTGGAAGGCAACGGGCAAGCGCCTCGACATGGGCAAGTCCTGCGTGCGCTTCAAGAAGCTCGAGGACGTGCCCTTGGAGGTCCTCGGCCGAGCGATCAAGCGGGCGACGGCGGCGAAGTTCCTGAAGTCCTACTTGGCCGGTCTCGCGGGAACACCCGCCGGGCGGAGCCGGTCGACCGGCAAGGCGACGACGAAGGTTCGCGGCAAGGCGACCGAGGAGGCCGCGACGAAGGCGGTCTCGAGCTCGGTCGGGAAGGCGACGAAGAAGTCGGCCAAGAAGACGACGAAGAAGGCAGCCAAGAAGGCGACGAAGAAGGTCGCGACGACGGCGGCCTCCAAGACGACCAAGAAGGCCTCGACAAGGGCGACCAAGAAGTCGACCAAGTAGAGCCCGAAGGAGGCGATGACGAGAATCGCGCAGGAAGTGGAGGAGAAGCGCTCCTTCGCCACTTCGCGCTGTCGCCGAATCGAGGGACCACTCGGTCGGTTCCCTCGCCACGCTCCAAAGGGCGCGAGGCGTTGGCCGCGAACGAATCCGGCGGTCGACGCCCTTGCGCGCCGACCGCCGAACGGGCTCGCTGCGAACCCTGCCCCCGCGGGCCGGTTGTCGTCGATCAGTTGTCGATCGTCTTGCAGTCGGGGTTCGTGAGGCTCACGAGTCCGCCCGCGACAACGGCCCCTTGGCCGTAGATGTCGAGCCCGACGAGGGCGGGGCTGTTCGGAATCTGGAACGGGATCTGGAGGACGCCCGCGCCGCCGACGGTGCCGCTGGCGCTCAGCACGATCTGGCTTTGGTCGATGAAGATCACGCCTTCGGCGCCAAAGGGCGTGAAGGACGTGTTCAGAGAGATGAAGCCCAGGGCCCCCGAACCCGGCGCGGCGGTAAAGCCCAGGGTCGAGGTCTTGCCGATCTTGGTGCCGCCGCCGATCTCGAACACCTCGGGCACCACGCTGATGGCGTCTACCGCGACCGAAGGGTTGGCCGCGGAACCGTTCCACTGCCCGGTGATCTGGACCTGCTCGCCGACGAAGAGGTTCAGGTTGAAGAAGGCGCTCGTCAGTTGCGTGTCGGTGCAGCCGAGCACGAACTGGTTCGTGGTGCCGCTGACGTCTTCGACCTTGCCGGTGAAGGTCACTTCCTGGGCCAGGGCCGAGGTACTGAGGACGAAGAGGGCGATGGGGGCGAGGAGGGTGGTTTGCATGGTGTCGACTCGTCAGGGATGGATGGAATGGCGAGGGCGACGCTCCAGACGCCCTCGATCCGAATCACCTGAGGCAACTGCCGTGCCAAGCTCCGCTGCCCGCTCGAGGTCCGCAGCGCGCGCATCGGACCGCGGCGCGTCCGCGAAATGGACGCGGCGGTCCGGGCCCCGGACCGATCCCTACAGCGCGGGCAGGAGCTGCCCTGCGATCGCGGGCGACGGCGCGATGCCGATCGCTCCCGCGACGCTCCACTCGACGTGCACGCCAGGCAGGAACGATGGTGCGAGGGAAACGCGCAGGTCCGAGTTCGATGTCCAGCCGATCACGGGCAGCCAGGACGCGGGAATGGGAGTCAAGAGGGCGCCGGTGCCGGCGGCCGGGTTCACCCGGGCGACCCACTGGGACAGGCCCAGGTCGATGATCGCTCCGACGGAGCCGTCGGGGGCGGAGGAGAGGCCGAGCAGGCTCGTGCCTTCTGGCAGGGTCGCGAGGGTTGCCAATCCGTTGGCGGGCGCGACGCTGACGAGCTGCTCGAGCTTGGGCTTCAGGTCGCGGCGGACCGAGAGCACCAACCGGTCGCCCGTCCAAGTGGCGGCATCCAGGGACTTGACGTCGGCGAGGAGCGTGATGGTGCCCGTCGACGGCGGCACACTGGCCAGCAGCCGGCCACCGCCGCCGTTGCCATCGTGCAGCACGATCGAGTCGGTGCCCGGGAGGCGATACAGCCCGTCCTCCGGGCTGAGCGTCGCCGGAGTCAGGAACGGCGCCACGGCGTCGCCCGAGCTGAGGGTCAGGTTGACGATCGTCGTGGTGCCCCCGGCGGCCGTCTGTGCGAGGTACAGGTCGACGTTGTCCAGTCCCGCAGGGACCGTGTTGTTGCGCTCGCCCGCGCCGAACATCAGGCCCGCGCCCGGAACGAAGCGCAGCAGGCCCACCTCGTCGATCGTGTCGAGGAAGTTGCCGTCCGAAGTCAGGTGCCCAGCGGTCGCACCGCTGACCGTCTCGGCCATCCACACCTCGCGGGTGAGGCCGCCGCCGAGCTTGGGTTCGCGAGTCCTGTAGCCGACCCGCGTGCCGTCGCTGGACAGCACCAGCCACGGTCCGTCCGCGGCCTCGGGCAGGAAGCCTGCTCCGTCGAGGGCTTGGGCCGGCATCGACGCCAGCTTGGCCGTGCCGATTGCTCCGAACGTCGCGACGCGCGCCGCATCGGGCCCGTCGCCGGCGAGCACTCCAGCGGTCGATCCGTCACCGGAACCGACCACCTGACCGCCGAACCACGCAGGCGTGGCGCCCTCCACCGCCACCGTTTGGAGTTGGGCGCCGGGCGCGCGTTGGAAGCGATTGGCTCCACCGGCATCGAGGGCCACGCCCCAGGTCGAGAAGAGGGCTAGCCCCTCCAGCTCGAAGTCCATCGGCGCGAGCGAAGCACTGCGGTTCTCGGCGACGGCTGTGAGCAGGTCGATCTCGAGCAGGTCACCGCCGGCGCCGACCTCGGTCGCGATCAGGATCGCCGTGCCGTCGGGGGCGCAGGCGATGCGGGGCGAGAAGGGCGGCGCATCGCCGGTCGCACCGATCCCGGGCAGGTCCAGGAGCAGCTGCGGTGCGCCCGTCGGCGTGACCCGGAACAGGCCGAAGTGGGTCTGGGCGCCCGCGCCACCGCGGTAGGCGTAGAGCGAGCCATGGCCCTGGGGCAGGACCAGCCGGTTGGCTCCCCCCGGCAGGGGCTCGTGGCGCGGCCGGTCGGCGGCGAAGCGCTCGATTCGGGTACGGCCGACGAAGTCGAGTGCGATCAGGGCCACGTCGGCGAGTTCCGGCGCGGCGGCGATCGCCCCCTGATCGTCGACCCCGATGACTGCTCCCACACCACCCGCGGGCGCCTGGAACAGGGTCCAGTCGGCGGCGGCGGTCGTCGTGAGCAGGGCGAGGGCGGCGAATGAGAGTCGCATTGTGTTGGGTCCTTGGGTCGCGCGACCTGCGGGAGGCGGTCGCGATCCTCCATGGCACGCAATCTGCGTGCCGCTCTCTTGGTCTACCCCATCAGCGACCCAGCGGGGTGATTGGCCGCCAGCGATCCCCCGTTCCTGCCGTAAGAGTTTTGGACCTACCGGCAGGGTCCAACACCTGGACCGGAGTCCAGAATCCAGACCCCCGCCACCGCCGATCCGCCCCCCATGGCCCCCGACTCCCACCAACCCGATCCGTCCCGCGAGCAGCCGACCGAAGCCGCATGGCCGGCGGGCTACACGGCTGTGGAGCCCATGGCGCGCCGCGACGGAGCCGAGGTCTGGCGGGCGCGACGAGGCTCTGACGAGGTGGCGTTGAGGCTGGTCTCGGACTCCTCGCTGGCCGAGGCGGCCGCCGAGTTGGAGGTGCTCTCGACCCTGCGGCTCGAGGGCACGGCCCGCCTGGTCGACCACGGCCGACTCGAAGACGGCCGCACCTTCCTGGCGCGGGAGTGGATCGATGGCATCCCCCTGGAGCAGTGGGCGAGCGGGCGGACACCGGAGGCCATCGGTCGCCTCCTGGCGGACCTCACCGACGGTCTGGAGGCCCTGCACCGGGCGGGCTTCGCCCACGGCGACCTGAGCGCGGTCAACGTGCTGGTCACCGCTGGCGATCGGCCGGTGCTGGTGGACTTCGGCCTGTCCGGCGCGATCGACGCGGAGCGCGCCGGCGTCGCTGCAACGGGGACCCTCTACGCCATCGCTCCCGAGCGCCTGGCCGGCTCGCCTCCCTCGCCCGCGGCCGACCTCTTCGCCCTGGGTGCCCTGGCCCACGAGCTGTTGGTGCCCGCGCGGCGCACCGCGCGCGAGTTCTACTCGCAGTTCCCGTCGCGACCGTTCCTCGAAGCGTCCGGGACGAGCGTCGACGACCTGCCCGATTGGGCTCGCGAGACCGTCGAAGCCCTGGTGGCCCGGCGCCCGGAGGCGCGGCCGGCGGGCGCGGCCGCCGTCGGAAGGGCGCTGCGCACGCGGCTCGGCCTCGAAGCGGGCGCGTCCATTCTTGCGCCCCTGCGGGTTCCGACGAGCCTCGGCCGCGAGGCCTTCCTGCGTTGGATCGTCGACGGCTTCGAGCCCGCGCCGCACGAGGCCCTGGCCATTGCCCTGCCCGCGGGCGACGACCCGCGCGCGGTGCTCGAGGCCCTCCGGCTGCGCGCGACGATCGCCGGCATCGAGCTCGACGCGCTCGAGTTGTCCGGCGAGCTGGCGGCACTCGGGAACGGCGCGGCCATGGACCACTGGGCCGCCGGACACGCGAGCGATCTGGGTCGACGCTGGCTCGCGGTCAGCATGGACGAGCCGAGTGCCTTGGCCGCAGCGGCCGTGGACCGTCTCGCACGATCCAGGAAGCAGTCCGGCGGCGACGCGCGGCTGCTCGTGGTCGGCACAGCCCTCGGACAGGGGGCCAGCGGATGGCGCGTGGAGCACGCACCGGCCGTGCGTGCTCGCGAGCTCGCCGAGCATCTCGACGACCTGCTGGACGCCGGCTCACAAGAACGACTCGAGCGCCTGGCCGACCAGCTGGTGCGCGCTTCGAAGGGCGCGCCCGCCGCAATCGAGCGGCTCCTGCGCCGCGCGCAGCACGAGGGTTGGATCGTGGATGGCGGCGACCGTTGGCGCTTGCGACCTGGACCCCTGCCCGACCTGGCGCGCTGGTCGGAGACAGACCTCGACCCGCCTGCGGAGGAGGGGCTGCGCGAGATCCTCTTGGCCCTGGCCATGGTGCCGGGTAGTTGTCGACTCGACGCGCTCGCGCAGGTCGTGGGAGCAGCGCTGTCCACGGTCGCGACCCGGCTGGCGCACTTGAGTTCGAGTCGCTGGGTGCGCTGGGAGGGGGGCGAAGTGGCGTTGGTCAGGGACGTCGACGCGATCGGGCTCCTCGATCGGGGTCGACGGCAGATGATCGCCCGCCGCTGGAGCGACGTGCTCGACAGCCAGGGAGCGTCGCGCGCGGCCACCTGGCACCTGCGCTGGCTGGCGCGATCGGTTGGACAGGACGACGTCCTGCTGGCCGAGTGGCACGAGCAGCTGCACGAGTTGCGCGACTCGGGCTCGCCGGAGTTCGCCCTGGCGGGGCTTCACGTCCTGGAGAGTCTGGCGGGGGACGACGCGCCGGCCGACTTGGCGGTGGAGCGGGCCCTGTGCTGGGCGCAGTTGGGTGACGCGCGTCAGGCCGCGGATGCCCTGGGCGCCTACAGGCCGTCGGATGCCCCGGGGCAGGCTCGCGGCGAACTGGCGCGGGCGCAGATCGCGCGCATCGTGCACGACGAACCGCGCGCTTCGGCGCACTTCGATCGGGCGGTCGAGCTGGATCCAGGCGTGCGCCTGGAGGCCGAGTTGGGGCGCGTCCAGATGGAGTTCGCGCGCGGCGAGGATGCGGCCCTGATCGAGCGGGTCGACAGGCTTCAGCGTTTCGACGACGGCACCGGCGACCGGACGGCCTGGCGGACCTGGTGCGACCTCGGTCGCCTGCGCGCGGTGGCGCGCGGTCGGCGCGGACAGGTCGACGCGGCGCGTTCCGAACTCGACCAATGGCTGGCCGAGGCCTGCGCGCGGGGTGACGACGCGGCGGTCGGGACGCTCTCCATGAACCTGGCGACGATCGAGCGCCGCACGGGCAGCCACGGGCGCTCGATCGCGCTCTTCGCCAGTGCGGCCGCGGCGCTGCGTAGTGCCGGCCGGATCGCGAATGAGGCCAACGCCCGCGGTCAACTCGGCGGCGCGCTGCGCGAGGGTGGCGACCTGATGGCGGCGGAGCCCGAATTGGCGCGCGCCCTGGCGGTGCGAGAGCGCTTGGGGGACGAGGCCGGTGCCGCGACCCTGCGCGGACTCTTCGCGCTGCTCACCGCGGAACGGGGGCACGCCGGCGCCGCCATCGCCGACCTGGAGCGCGCGGTCGAAGGCCTGTCTGCGGGACAACGTCGACTCAGCGCGCCGCTGCTCTTGGCTCGCAGCGACCTGCAGCGGGCTCGAATCGGCCGCGACCCCTTGGGCTCCAGCGAACTCTCGGGGGAGGCGGCGGTGGATCCGCGAGTGTTCCTCGATCAGGGCCGCGCCGCTGCGTTGCGTGGGCACACGGCCGAGGCTCGCGCCTTCGTGGGCAGGGGGGCCGAGTTGGCGCGCCGTCTCGACCAGGTGCCGGTCGAGGCCGAGGCCCGCTTCCTCGCTCGAGTGCTCGAGGGCGAGGCCGCCGTGACCGACGGCGTCGAGAGCGACGACCGGGCCACGGGCCTTCTGGCCGAGGACTTGACCCTGTGGAACGCCCTGGTCGCCGGCGACGTCGCGACCCTCGCCAACTTGGCCCGCCAGCTGGCATCCCGCGGCCGTGACGATCGAGCGGCGCGCGCCTGGCTCGCAGTCGCGGCACGTAGCGACGACCCAGAGCTTGCGGAAGAGGCCGCGTCCCAGGCCCGCGATCACCTCGAGCGTTGCGCCGTGGGACTCTCGCAGCGCGAGCGTTTTGCCCTGCGCCGGACCCTGTTGAACCTTCCAGACCCCCGCCCCCGCGATCTCGATGAGCGCAGCGGCTCGGCCACCGACGACGAGGAACTCGAAATGGAGATCATGCAACTGCTCGCGTTGAACCACCGGCTCGCGGGTCAGGAGGACCTCGACGGCCTGTTGACGGAGATCGTCGATAGCGCCTGCCAGGTGACCGGCGCCGAGCGCGGCTTCCTGGTGCTCGAGGAAGGCGGGCAGCTGCGCCTCGACGCGGCCACGGAGTTCGCGAGGGGTGACGTGGCCGCCAGCGACGTTTCGGTCAGCACCTCGATCGTGGGCGAGGCCCTGGCGAGCATGAAGACCCTCAACGTGTCCAACGCCGCCGACGATCCCGAGCGCGGCCGCGCGCCGTCGATCGTCGAGCACGAGCTGCGCTCGATCCTGTGCGCGCCCTTCCGGGCCACCGAGGACCTGCGCGGCGTGGTGGTCGTCGACCATCGCCTGCGGACGGGCGCCTTCGGTCCGCGGGCCGAGCGACTGCTCGGGCTGTTGGCGGACCAGGCCGCCCTCGCGGTCGGGCAACTGCGTCGGCGCGAGCAGATCCACGACCTGAACAAGCGACTCTCCGAGCGTGTCGTGAGGCAGGAGCGCGACCTGGAGGCCGCGCGCAAGGCCTTGCAGGACCGTGGCCTCGAGTCGCCCGGAAGCGGGCTCGTGGGCAGCTCGAAGTCGATCGAGACGGTGCGGGCGCTGATCTCCAAGGCAGCACCCAGCGGGATGCCGGTGCTGCTGCGCGGCGAGAGTGGGACGGGCAAGGAGTTGGCGGCTCGCGCAGTCCACGAGCAGTCCGAGCGCCACGCCGCCGCCTTCGTCAGCGAGAACGTCGCTGCCCTGCCGGCGTCGCTGATCGAGTCGGAGCTGTTCGGCTACCGCCGTGGCGCGTTCACCGGCGCGGATACCGACCGCGCCGGCCTGTTCGAGCGCGCGCACGGTGGCACGCTGTTCCTGGACGAGATCGGCGAGATGCCCCTCGAGCTCCAGGCCAAGCTCCTGCGCGTGCTCGAGACCCGCCGGGTCAGGCGCCTGGGCGACGGGGACGAGCGCAGCGTCGACTTCCGCCTCGTCACGGCGACGCACCGGGACCTGGAGGCCGCGGTGGGCGCCGGGAGCTTCCGACAGGACCTCTACTACCGCATTGGCGGGATCGAGGTGCGGCTGCCCTCCCTGGCCGAGCGCGCCGAGGACATCCCCGAGCTCGTCGAGCACTTCCTGACGCTCTTGGCCGCCAGCACGGGCGAGCGCCGTCACGTCTCCTCCGCAGTCCTGGAGCGCCTCACGCGCCGCCCCTGGCCGGGCAACGTGCGTGAACTGCGCAATGAAGTGCGGCGCCTGTGCGTCCTGAGCGAGGGCGAGATCGACGATCCGTCGCTGGTGGGGGAGCCGACCCTGGGCGCTGCGGTCATCCCTGCGACCGGTCCGATCCCGACCATGGCAGAGATCGAGCGCGCCGCCATCGAGCGCGCCGTGGCCCAGACCGGCGGCGACAAGCGCGAGGCGGCGCGCCTGCTCGGCATCTCGCGCGCCAAGGTCTACCAGCGCATCAAGGAGTGGCGTGAGGAGGTCGGCGGGGACGCGTCAGCTATCGACTGATTGGTCGTGGCGCCGATTGTCCGCCGCATCGGCCAGATCCGGCAGTCACTGCGCGCCAGGGCGAGAGCGCCGCACGGGCACTGCTGCGCCGGAGCGTGACCGCTGGGCCGGATAGACGACCTGCCGAGCACGCCTGGTCCGGGCCACCAGCGCCGAGACAGTCGTTGGCGGCGGCACGGGGTCGCCGCGGCCGAGCCAAGCCATCTGCGGTCGTGCGCGCTCGGGTCCTCGGGAGCCCTGGGTCGTCGTTCCTCGGACGCGGCCTGCCGATCCCGTGGACTCTGTCTTCCCGCCCGGAGGGGGATCCTCGGTAGCTTCACGACCCGCGGACGCCAGGTCGCCCGCGCAGTCCATGTCCACCTGGATCACCATCGACAGTCCCGCCAGTCGCAAGGACATCGCCGCCCACTACGGCGAGCTCGACGAGGCCTACCGGCGCCTGTGGGGCGAGCACCTGCACCACGGCCTGTGGGAGAGCGGGCGCGAGTTGGTACAGGAGGCGATCGAGTCGCTGGTGCATCGGGTCGCCCGCACCCTGGAGTTGCGGCCGGGCATGGAGCTGTGCGACGTCGGCTGCGGCTACGGCGGGACGAGCTGGCTCCTGGCGGAGCACTACGGGCAGCGGGTGACCGGCCTGACCATCACTCCGGAGCAGGTCGAGCGCGCTCGCGCGCGGCCCGTTCCGTCGGCTACCGTCCCGCCTCGCTTCCTGCTCGCCGACTGGCTCGAGAACGACTTCGCGGACGCTTCCTTCGAGCGGCTCGTCTCCCTCGAGTGCATCGGGCACGTCCCGGACAAGGCGCGCTTCTTCCGCGAGCTGCACCGCGTCCTGCGACCGGGCGGCCAGGCTCTGGTCACCGCTTGGCTCACCCAGGAGCGGCCGAGTGCCTGGCGGCGTCGACACCTGCTCGAGCCGATCTGCCGCGAGGGGCGTCTGCCGAGCATGGGTTCGGCGCAGGCCTACGGCGATCTGGCGCGGGCGGCCGGGCTCGACGTGCTGAGCTACGAGGACCTCAGCGCGAAGGTGCTACGGACCTGGTCGATCTGTCTTCAGCGCACCCTCGCGGGCCTCGCGACGGACCACGAGCTGCGCCGTTTCCTGGTCCACGGGCGCAGCTCGAACCGCGTCTTCGCTCTGACCTTGGTGCGGATCTGGCTGGCCTATCGAGTGGGGGCCATGGAGTACGGCTGGTTCCACTTGCGCCGGCCGGAGGCGGCCTACTCGTCGAGGTAGCCCAGCAGGTGCAGCTTCTCGAGCTCGTCCGAGCTCGCGTCGGCGCCGGCGATCGGCGAGAGGCTCGCAGGGGAGGTTCCCAGCCCGCTCTGGTAGGCGTCCTCCAGTCGCTGCTCCAGGTTCATGGTGAGGACGCTGAAGATCGGCGCGACTTCGCCCGGGTCCAGATCGAGGTTGAACGCGGCGTCGGCCTCGTCCGCCACCACCAACTTCCAGGGCCACTGGACCAGCACGTCGAGGCCTGCGTGCTGCGCGTTGTAGACGGACGCCGCCCCCGACTCGGCCTCGAGCAGCGACCTGCCGGGGAGGCCCTCGTCGAAGTCCAGGCCCACCGCCGCAAGGATGGTCGGGGCCAGGTCCACCAGACCAGCAGTGTCGGTGACCCTGGTGCCGCCCCGCTCACCGCCCGGCAGGCGCAGCAGCAGTGGAACGTGCAGGCCGTCCTGGAAGACGCCGCCGTGGCCGCTCATCTGACCGTCGCGAAGGGCAAGGGATTCACCGTGGTCGGAGGTGACGACGACCAGGGTCTCCTCGAGCAGGCCGCGCCCGTCGAGCTGGCCCAACCAGGCCTCCAGTTTCGAATCCACGTAGCGAATCCCGCCGTCGTACATGGCCCCGACGGCCTCGATCTGCGCCTGGTCCAAGAGGCCTGGCGTGGTCCAGATGTCCCGGCGGTCGAGACCCGCCAGGCGCTCGGGGGCATCGGCCAGGAACAGGCGATCGAAGGGCGCTGGCGAGTCGTAGAGCGGCGCCGTGCCCCCGTTGAGGGGTCCGGAGTGCACGTCGAACAGGTGCAGGAACAGGAAGTACGGGCGCTCGGGATCGACCTGATCCAGCCACTCGTCGAAGTGCTCGCCCGCGTGCTCGGCGTCCGAGTGCGCTTCGAACAGGTCGAAGCCGCGGTCGAAGCCGAAGCGGTCGTCGATCCAGCCCGGGAAGAACAGCGCCGCGGTCTGGTAGCCCCGCTCGTGGAGGCGCTCGGCCAGGGTCGGGAAGGTCGGCGCCAGGGCCAGGCCCTCACGCAGCACCCCGTGTTGACGCGGGTGCAGACCCGTCAACATGGTCATGTGCGAGATGAGGGTGTACGGAGCGGGGGACTGCACGTGCTCGTAAAGGATCGAGTCCTGCGCGAGGCGATCGAGGAACGGCGTGGTGTCGCGCCCGTAGCCGTAGCAGCCGACGCGATCCGCGCGCAGGGTGTCGATCGAGATCAGCAGGATCGAAGGCGGAGCCTGGGCGCGGGGGCCGTTCGGCGGCTCGCCACCAGCGCAGGCCGAGACCAGGACGAGGGCGCAGGCGCGCAGCAGGCGCAGTCGGATTCGAATCGGGGTCGGCATGATCAATTCGACCCCTGCGGTGGGGGGGCGCGCCAGCGTCGTATGGTATCCGTTAGTGTCCTGGATCAGAAATTCGGCGTCACTACCCGGAGGTCCGATCGATGCTGGCTAGGCGCGCCGACGACGCTTATCCGCTGCGATACTCGGAGGAGGCGCTGGCGACGCCAGCGGCGATCGGAGCCCGGGAAGTGACGCCGAACTTCTGATCCAGGACACTACTGCTCGCGACGCGTCGAAGCTTGGCGCGCGCCCTAGGATAGACCGCGACGTCCGACCCTAGGAGCCTCACTGATGACCGCCTTGCTCGATCTCCGCTCTCGCCTGGTGCGCTGGCTGCTCGCTCTGGTTGCCGTGGCAGGGCCGCTGCCGTCCGCCCAGGCCCAGGTCTTCGGGCCAGCCGAGAGCTTCGCCCTGCCTGGTAAGCCCGCCGGCCTTGCGGTCGGTGACCTGGATCTCGACGGAGTCGTCGACGTCGTCGTGACGCTGCCCAACCTCGCGCAAGTGGCGATCCTCTACGGTCTGTCCGGCGGGGGCTTCGCGCCAGCGGTGACCCACGCCACTGCGGCCGAACCGGTGGCCGTGACTCTGGGCGACCTGAACGGCGACGGGCGCCTCGACATCGCCGTGGCCTGCCGCGGCTCGATCGGCGTCACCCTCCTGCTCGGCAAGCCGACCGGCGGTCTGTTCACTGCCGGAGAGACTTGGGCGACGGGACTCGCACCGGGTAGCCACGAGCCCGCGGCCGTGACCCTGGCCGACCTCGATCGGGACGGCGACCTGGACGTGGCCGTCGGCCATCGGGCGGGCGGCTTCGTCGGCGTTCGCCTCGGGGACGGGGACGGTTCGCTGGGAGCGTTGTTCCAGTACGACGTCGGGGGCGAGGTTCGCAACCTGGTGGCGGGCTCCATCGACGGTGACGTCTACCCCGAGCTGGTGGTGGCCGCGGACATCGGCGGGACCAAGATCCTGCGCAATCAGAGCGGCTCCGGCTTCACAGTCGAGACCCAGCCCGGGACCTTCGGCGGCTTCACCGCCTGGGTCGAGCTGGGCGACGCGGACGGGGACGGGGACCTCGACCTGTTGTGGCTCGAGGACGACGGGATCGACATCTGCACCGAGTTGGCGCCCAACGACGGTAGTGGGGTCTTCCTCACTTCGCAGGTGGTCCACGTGACCTTCTCGAGCACCAACTTCCGCGCGACGAGGTTCGGCCTGCTCGACGGCGACGCGGAGCTGGACGTGGTCTCTACCGGCTCGACCGGTTCGCAGCAGAACGAATCGATCGAGGTGGCCTTCGGCCTGTCCGGACTGGCCGTGGCGCCGCAGTGCGCCCAGACGAGCGCGGGCGCCCTAGCGGCCTTCGAGCTGGCCGACCTCGACGGGGACGGACGGTCCGAGCTGCTGGGGACCGACATGGTCCATCGCACCCTCGACGTGCTCCCCGGTGGCGCCTGCGGACTCGCTCCCCAGATCGCCTCGGTGACTCCGGCGAGCGCGCCGACCGTGGGGCAGGGCAGCACGGAGGTGACCCTCTCGGGTTGCTCGCTCGACGACGTGACCAGCGTGACCGTCGGCGGTCTTGCGGCCGTGTACCAGGGCTCGGGCTGCGGCGATCAGTTGACATTCCAGCTGCCCTTGGCGCTGCCCCTCGGAACGACGTCGATCGACGTCGTGGGTCCAGCGGGATCGGCCGGGGCCTCGATCGAGATCGTCGCTCCGTCCGCACCGGTGCTGAAGATCCTGCCCACTGGCGCCTTCTCGATCGGGGGCGGCGCCGAGTTGGCGGTCGGCGCGGGACCCGGCGACCTGATCCTCGTGATCGCCTCGATCAACAACTTGCCAAGTCAGATCTCCGGCCTGATCGAGCTCGAGCTGGGCGGTGACTTCAGCTTCATCCTGCTCTTCGCGAGCGTCGCGGTGCCGTCCGGCGAGGGGGCGCTGATCGTGCCGGTTCCGACCACCGGGATGCCCCTGGGTGGCACCTTCTACATCCAGACGGCCGTGGCGACCGCCGGCGGACCGGCGCTGCCGCTGCCGACCAGCCCGCTGGTCGCAGGTGTCGTCGTGCTCTGACCGGGCCCCGACCTCAATCGGCGGGCCCGTCGCCCGACAGTCGCTCGGCGCCGCTCTCCCGGGCCAGGTTCTGGTAGTTGTCGACTTCGTCGTGCTCGTCGATGATCTCGGCCCCGAGCATGCACTCGAGCACATCCTCGAGGGTCGTGACCCCCTCGAACCCGCCGAACTCGTCGACCACCGCGACCATGTGCGCGCGCTCGGCGATGAAGTGCTTCAGCAGTCGGTGGGCGGGCATCGCCTCGGGCACGAAGTGGATCGGGCGGGTCAGCTCGCGCAGGGTCATCGACGTCGCGGAGTCGAGCAGGACGCGATCGAGGACTTCCCGGCGCAGGACCATGCCGATCACCTGGTCAGGCTGCCCATTCTCGGTGACCGGCACGCGGCTGTGGACCCAGTCGTCGACCCGGCTGGCCAGTTCCGCTATCGGCGTATCGGCCGGAAAGGACTCGACCACCGTGCGGGGCGTGCGCAGAGCGCCGGCGGTGACCTGGTCCAGGCGCAGAGCGTTCTGGACCCAGCGGTGCTCTTCGGGACGGACCGAGCCGTGTGCGGCCGCCAGTCCGCTGATGACGAGGAGCTCATCCTCGCTCGGCCCCGCCGGACCCGACTTGCCGATCAGCCTGGCCATGGCGCGCTTGGCGATCCACACGATCGGCCACACGCTCCAGATCATCAGCTGGATCGGCCAGACGATCAGCGGGCCGAGGCGGTCGGCATAGCGCACTCCGAGGCTCTTGGGGACGATCTCGGTCAGGGCCAGGACCAGCACTGTGAACACAGCGGCGAAGAAGCCCACCGCTGCGTTGCCGAACTCCTCGCCGACCAGGGCACCGCACCAGGCCGCGCCCAGGGTGTGGGCGATCGTGTTGATGGTCAGGATGGCTGCGATCGGCTCCTCGACGTCGCTGCGCAGCCGGGCCAGCTTCGAGGCCGCCGTACCGCCCGACTGCCTGAGCACTTCGATCTTGGCGGGCGTGATCGAGTACAGCGCTGCTTCCAGCAGGCTGCACACGAACGACGCGGCGAGGGTGCCACCCGCGACAACCAAGATCGTGGGGTTCACGCGGTGCTGCCGAGGCCTCGGTCAGCGGCGGCGAGCAGCTGTTCGAGCTCGGCCTCGGTGTGGTCGCCCATGTGGCCGATGCGAAAGGCGGTCTGCTTCAGGTCGCCGTAGCCGCCGCCCATGCGGAAGCCTTCCTCGCGCATGTGGGCGAGGAAGGCCGGCACGTCGCGGCCGCCGGCGTCGATCGACGAGACGGTGGGGGAGACGTCCTCCCGGGCGCAGGTGTGGTGCAGACCGCGCTCGGTGGCCCAGGCGATCGTGCGGTCGCGCATGCGCGCGTGGCGGGCGAAGCGCGCGGCCCAGGCCGCCGCACCCGGGCCGGGGTGCGGGCGGTCGGAAAGCCGCGCCTCGAGGTCGCCGGAGCTGATCTCTTCGAGCTGCCGCGCGAGGGCGTAGTGCAGCGAGATCGTCGGCGTCATCGGCGGCTTCTTGGCGGCGTGGCATTCGACCAGCTTGACCGGATCGAGGAACCATCCGCGCCGTGGCGCCTTGCGGGCGCGCTCGAGGAAGCGGTCCGACACGGCCATCAACCCCAGGCCGGGGGGCAGGGCCAGGGCCTTCTGGGTCCCCGCGATGGCGGCGTCGATGCGGTTCGCGTCCAGGTCGATCGGCGCTCCCGCGAGCCAGGTCACGCAGTCCACGAAGAGCATCGTGTCCGGGTGCTCGACCAGCGCCGCGGCGATGCGCGACGGGAGGGTCGCCGTACCGGTGGCGGTCTCGCTGGCGCAGGCCGTGACGACCTCGAAGGGGCCCTGGTCGCGCAGGGCGACGGCGACGTCTTCGGTGCTGAAGGCCTGACCCAGCTCGCGTTGCAGCCGCACGACCTCGAGCCCGAGGGACTCGGCCACCTCGGCGAAGCGCTTGGAGAAGGAGCCGTTGACCAGGGACAGCACGCGCCCGGTCACGCCGCGCAGCACCGACTCCATCAGGCCCGAGGCCGTGCACGAGTGCACGGCCACGTGGGCGCTGGAGTCCGCTTCCAGACCGAAGGCCAGGCGCAGGCCCGGATCGATGCGCTCGAGCAGCTCGGTCATCTCGGGGAAGCGGTGCCCGATCATCGGCCGCGCGCACTCCGCGAGCAGTTCGGGGCGGACCTCGGTCGGTCCGGGGATCCACAGGGAGGTGGTGGTCATCGCGTGGAGGGGGATCAGAGGAACAGGTAGCTGATCTCTTCGATCGGCTCGAGCTCTTCGAGGCGCGCCATGACCTCGTCGTCGGGCTGGCGGTCGATGCTGAGGAAGGCCGAAGCGTGGCCCGCGCCGATCGCGCCCAGCTGGGCCCGGTGGACGTTGATGCCCGCGGCGCCGAGGTTGGTGCCCAGGGCCCCGAGCACCCCGGGCCGGTCGCGGTGGCGGGTGACCAGGAGGTGCCCTTGGGGCGCCAGGTCCACGTAGACGCCCTCGACGCGCACGAAGCGGGGCTGGCCGCCGAAGACGGTTCCGGCGACGAAGTGCGACTCCTCGCCGCCGCGCGAGGAGGCGCGGGCGCGGATCAGGCTGGTGTAGCCGTCGCTGCCCTCCGACTCGCCCTCGAGCACCTGCAAGCCGCGGCCCGCGGCCAGGGTCGGAGCGTTGACCACGTTGACGCTGGCGTCGAAGCCCTGGTGCCGCAGCAGGCTCGCGAGCAGGGCCAGGCGCAGGTGCTCGACCCCGCCGGCCTCGGCCACCTTGCCGTGGACCGTGACCTCGAGCTTCTTGATCGGCTCGCCCGCGCGCTGGCCGAGGAACGAGCCCATGCGCTCGACCAGGTCGATCCAGGGCGCCAACTGACGCAGCAGTTGGGGCGAGCCCGCCGGAGCGTTGACCGCGTTGTTGGCGACCCCGTCGGCGAACCAGGCACCGATCTGGTCGGCGGAGTCCAGGGCCACGGCGCGCTGGGCCTCGTGGGACGAGGCACCCAGGTGCGGCGTCACGATCACGTCGTCGCGACCGACCAGGGGGTGGTCGGCGCCGGGGGGCTCCTGGGCCAGAACGTCGAGCGCCGCACCCGCGAGGTGCCCCGCGTCGAGGGCCTCGACCAGGGCCACCTCGTCGATCAGGCCGCCGCGCGCCGCGTTGATGATCCGCGCGCCGGGCTTCATGGCGAACAGGCGCTCGCGCGAGATCATGCCGCGCGTCTCGTCGGTCAGGGGCACGTGCAGGGTGACGAAGTCACAGGTCTGCAAGAGCTCGTCGAGGCTCGCCAGGGCCACGCCGTGCAGCGGCGAGCCCTTGCCGGTCTTCTCGAGGTAGGGGTCGTGGGCGATGACCTCCATGCCCAGACCCTGGGCGCGCTCGGCGGCCACGCGGCCGATGCGGCCCAGGCCGACGACGCCCAGGCGCTTGCCGCTGAGCTCGGTGCCCATCAGGCCCTTCTTGTTCCACTGGCCGCTGCGCACGCGCCGGTCGCCGGCCGGCACGTTGCGGGCCAAGGAGACGAGCAGCGCCAGGGCCAGCTCGGCGGTGGTGACCGTGTTGCCGGTGGGCGTGTTCATCACGACCACGCCGCGCTCCGTGGCCGCGGCCACGTCGACGTTGTCGACCCCGACCCCGGCGCGGCAGACGACCTCGAGCGCGGGAGCCCGGTCGAGCAGCTCGGCGGTGACCTTGGTGGCCGAGCGCACGACCAGCGCGTGGGCCTCTGCCAGGGCCGCGTGGATCACCTCCGGCGCGGCGCCGACGACGACCTGGGGTTCGTAGCCGAGTTCGGTGAAACGGGCGATGCCGTCGGCGTGCAACTCGTCGCAGACGACGATGCGGCACTCTCCGGGGGAGCGAGTCATGGCAGTTGGATGGGGAAGGGGCGGAGGGCGCGAATCCCACCAAAACCCGGCGCCCGGCGGTACTCGCGTTCGCCAGATCCTCGGCTCCGCGGGCGGGCTTCTCGTCCCGGGCACGCGCCGCCGTTACGGTGTGCCTCGAGCCCCCCTCGTCCCGCGACCCGCCCGACAGCACCCATGAAGATCCGCGCCGCAGTCCTCGAGCAATTCGGTCAACCCCTCGTCGTCCAGGAGGTCGATCTGGCCGGTCCGCGGGCCGGCGAGGTCCTGGTCAAGGTCCACGCCTGCGGGGTGTGCCACACCGACCTCTACACCGCCAGCGGCGCCGACCCCAGCGGCTACTGCCCCTGCGTCCTGGGCCACGAGGGCGCCGGGGTGGTCGAGGCCGTGGGCGAGGGCGTGGCCAGCGTCTCCGTGGGGGACCACGTGGTCTGCCTGTTCAGCCCCGAGTGCGGCCAGTGCGTCAACTGCAAGAGCGGCAAGACCAACATCTGCACCGCGATCCGCGAGCAGCAGAACCAGGGCTACCTCCCGGACGGCACCGCGCGCCTGTCCCGCGGTGGCGAGCCCATGCGGCACTTCATGGGTACCAGCACCTTCGCCGAGTACACGGTGATGCCCGAGATCGCCCTGGCCAAGGTCAACCCGGAGGCGTCGATGGATGCGATCTGCCTCTTGGCCTGCGGGGCGACCACCGGGATCGCGGCGGCCCTGTGGAAGGCCGAGGTCGAGCAGGGCAGCACCGTGGCCGTGTTCGGCGCGGGGATGGTCGGTCTGGGGGCCGTGGTGGGCGCCAAGCTACGCGGGGCCGAGCGCATCCTGGTGCTCGACCCCAGCGAGAAGCGTCGCGCCTTGGCCACTCACTTCGGCGCGACCGAGGTCCTGCCCGGCGGCGAGGACGGCGTGCAGCAGGTCCTGGATCGCACCGATGGCCTCGGCGCCGACTACACCTTCGAGGCCACCGGACTGGCGCCCGTGATGGGTCAGGCGGTCGAGGCGGCGCGGCTGGGCTGGGGCCTGTGCACGATCCTGGGCGTGGCCGGGCGGGGCGAGAAGCTCGAGATCGTGCCGCGCTTCCTGATCACCGGCCGCAAGGTCCAGGGCGGCTCCTTCGGCGGCGCAAAGGGACGCACCCACGTGCCGCAGCTCGTCGACCTCTACCTGCAGGGCAAGCTCGACCTGGACGGCTTCGTGTCCCACCGCATCACCCTCGACCAGGTCAACCACGGCTTCGACCTGATGCACCACCAGGACGGCATCCGCTCGGTGATCCAGTTCTCGTGACGGCCATGCTCCACGACCTCCACAACAACCGTGGCGAGCGCCTGGACGCGAGCTTGCACGAACCCGCCGGCGAGTCGCGAGTGTTGGTCCTGATCGGCCACGGCGTCACGGCCAACAAGGACCGCGAGTGGGCCGTGACCCTGGCCCAGGCCCTGGCCGATGCGGGCTGTGCGGCCCTGCGCTTCTCCTTCTCCGGCAACGGCGACTCCGGGGGCAAGTTCGGCGACTCGTGCCCGACCAAGGAGGCCGGCGACCTGCACTCGGTGATCGACGCCGCCGAAGCTGCCGGTCACGAGCGGGTCGTCTACGTGGGCCACTCCATGGGTGGGGCGGTGGGGGTCATCGCCGCCAGCCGGGACCGGCGCATCGGCGCGCTCGTGTCCCTGGCCGGGATGGTCGACACGGCCGAGTTCGCCCGGCGCAAGTTCGGCGACCAACAGCCCGGGGATCTGATGTGGGACAAGCCCGAGTGCCCCCTGTCCCAGACCTTCCTGGACGACATGGCCGCCGTGGGCACGGTCGCGCCCCTGGCGGCGGACATTCGCGTCCCGTGGCTCTTGGTGCACGGGGACGCCGATACGGTCGTGCCGCCGCAGGAGTCGACGGACATCGCCGCGCGCGCCGGGGGTCCGGTGGAGCTGCGGATGTTGAGCGGCGTCGACCACGTGTTCACCGGCGCGGCCGCTGCGATGGCTCGCGAGGTGGTGTCCTGGCTCGAGTCGTCGCCCTGGAGCCACACAGGGTCCTGAAGAGTGCGTCCGGGTAGGCGTTCGTACGGCGAGAGCCCCCTAGATCCATGCGAACCGTCCACCTGATCGACTCCCTGCCCTACGTCTTCCGGGCCTACTACTCGATCCCCGCGTCGATGACGGACCCCGAAGGGCGCCCGGTCAACGCGGTCTACGGCTTCTGCGGGATGCTGCTGCGCTACCTGGCCGAGGAGCAGCCGACGCACATTGCCCTGACCTTCGACGAGAGCCTCGACACGAGCTTTCGCAACGACGCCTATCCGGCCTACAAGTCCAGCCGCGAACCGGCGCCGCCGGAGCTCGTGCACCAGATCCAGGCCTGTGTCGACCTCGGTCGAGCTCTGGGCATGCCCACCTACGCCGACGACCGCTACGAGGCGGACGACCTGATCGGCACCCTCGCGGCCAAGTTCACCAAGGGTGGCCACCGCTGCGTGGTGGTGACCAACGACAAGGACCTGGGCCAGTTGGTGAACGACCAGGTCGAGTTCTACGACTTCGCCAAGGGCGACCGGCGCGATGCGGCGGGTGTGCGCGCCAAGCTGGGGGTCTGGCCCCACCAGGTCCCGGACTTCCTGGGCTTGGCCGGCGACGCGGTGGACGACATCCCGGGCGTGGCGGGCGTCGGGGCCAAGACGGCGGTGGCCCTGCTCGAGGCCTTCGACGATCTCGACGCGATCTACGCCGACCTGGGCGCGGTGGCGGCGATGTCGATCCGCGGCGCGAAGAGCGTGGCCGCCAAGCTCGAGGCCGGCCGCGAGCTGGCCTTCCTCTCCCGCGACCTGGCCACCATCGCCCGCGACGCCCCGGTCGCGGCTGGCCTGCGCGAGTTGGCCTACCGCGGTGCCGACGCAGCCCTGATCGACCCGCTCTTCGAGCGCCTCGGCTTCGGGCGGGTGCGGGACCGCATCGGTCGCTGGCAGCCCTGATCCCGCGGGCCGGGCTCCGCGCCCAGCCCAGGCGCGGGACCGGGGCTTCCCGGCGCTCGGGCCCCCGCTCGAATCTAGCCGATGGGTCCAAAGTCCTGCCCCCCGGCGCCCTCCTGGCCCGGCAGTGGCGGACCCGACCCCCCATGTACGACTACGACATCGTCTGTATCGGCAGCGGCCCCGCGGGCCAGCGCGCCGCCGTCCAGGCCTCCAAGCTCGGCAAGCGCGCCGCTGTGGTCGAACGGCGCCACAGCGCAGGGGGCGTCTGCATCGAGACGGGGACGATCCCCTCCAAGACCTTCCGAGAGGCGGTGCGCAGCTTCATGCGCCTGAGCGCCTCCGGCGCAGACCGCGCCGCGCGGGTGCGGCCGAGCATGGCGGAGCTGGCCGGGCGGGTGACCCACGTGGTCCAGCGCGAGTTGGAGATCGTCCAGGACCAACTGGAGCGCAACGACGTCGCGATGCTGCGCGGCCGGGCCTTCTTCAGGGATCGCCACACGCTCGAGATCCACTCCTTCGAGGGAGTTCGAACCGTCACCGCGGAGAACTTCCTGGTCTGTGTCGGCACGGTTCCGGCCGAGCCCGGGGACGTGCTCGTCGACGGCGAGACCGTCATGACTTCCGACGCGATCCTCGACATGGACGAGCTGCCGCGCAGCCTGGCCGTGATCGGTGGGGGGGTGATCGGAGTCGAGTACGCGAGCATGTTCGCCAACCTCGGGGTCAAGGTGACGCTGGTCGACCGGCGTCCGCGCCCGCTCGAGTTCCTGGACGGCGAGATCGTGGACGAGTTGATCCACCAGATGCGCTGCGAGCTCGTGACCCTGCGTTGCGGCGAGGCCGTGGCCAGCATCGACGTGGTCGAGAGCCCCCACAAGGCGGGGCTGATCACCCTCGAGTCGGGCAAGCACGTGGTCGCGCAGAAGGTGCTCTATTCGATCGGCCGCGTGGGCGCGACGGCCGACCTGGGCCTCGAGAACATCGGGCTCAGCGCGGACAGCCGCGGCCGCCTGACCGTCGACGGGCAGTTCCGCACCGAGGCCGAGAACATCTACGCCGCAGGGGACGTGATCGGCTTCCCGGCCCTCGCCGCGACCTCGAGCGAGCAGGGCCGCCTGGCCTCCTGCCACATGTTCGGGATCGAGTCGGAGCCCATGCGCGACAACTTCCCGGTGGGGATCTACTCGATCCCCGAGATCTCCATGGTGGGGGCCACCGAGGAAGAGCTCACGCGCGACAAGGTGCCCTACGAGTCGGGCGTGGCGCGCTTCCGCGAGATCGCCCGGGGGCAGATCCTCGGCGACGACTCGGGACTCCTGAAGCTGCTCTTCCACCGCGACACGCGCGAGCTGCTCGGCATCCACTGCATCGGGACCCACGCCACGGAGTTGATCCACGTGGGTCAGGCGGTATTGACCCTGGGCGGGGGCCTGGACTACTTCCTGTCGACGGTCTTCAACTACCCGACCCTGGCCGAGTGCTACAAGGTCGCGGCCTACAACGCCGCCAACAAGCTGCGCTTCGCCGCCCAGGCCGCCGAAGCTCATGGTCGGCGGAAGGTCGGCTGAGCGGGTCGAGCGGGTCGAGCGGGTCGAGCGGGCTGCGGCCCGGGGCGACGCCCGCGCCCATGGTCGGCGGTGGTTCGCCGAAGTCCGTCTGCCCACCGACTTGGCGCTGCGGCACCAGCGGGATCGGGGCAATCGGGGGCGGTTGTCTGGGTCTCGGCGCGTCCGACGAGAAATCTCGAATCGGTCCGTTCGTCGCCCCCAGGGAAGGCGTTCACGGCGGTCGAGTCCGGTAGGCCATTCCCTTTTGGGGGGAGTGCGCCGCCCGCTCCTCTCCCGCTTTGTTCACCGTGACCGACACACCGACCAGCCCGACCGGGCCGAACCCGACGCGTTCCGCCTCGGGTGAGCTTCGAACGGTTTCCCAGCAGGTTCTGGCCGAGCGAATCGTCTCGCGACGACGATTCGAGGACCTGGATCAGCCCGCTGCGGCGCTCCGCTCCTTGCGCGCTCTGGGCGAGCAAGTGCGAGGCGCGCGCGCCGTGGACGATCGCTGGACCAGCCGCAACCGCCGCAACCACCTGGTCCTGTTGTCTTGTCAGCAGAGCGCGGAGTGGGGAGGAGACCCACGCGTTGATCCGTGTGGCGCCGATCCGTGTGGCGCGGCTGCGGAGGCCCTGGCTTCCGATCTGGGTCGGGCCCTGCTTCGAGTGGATTCGGGCGCCGTGGCGGCCTGTTGGGACGAGAGCGTCCAGCAGGCGCTGGCCGAGCTGCTCTACACGGCGGAGGTCGAAGGTGCGGTGCTGCTCTTCATCGGTGCCGAACGCCTGTTCGGCTTGGCGAGCGACGTCGTCGACGGCAAGGGCCGGGCTGTCGATGTTCGCCACACCGATCCCCTGTCTCGCATCTTCGAGGACTTCGGCGGCCTGACCATCCTCGCCTCGACCCTGCCGGAGGAGTTCGGACCGGAGGTGGCCCGCTCGCTCGACCTGATCGTCGAGCTCGGCGGCGGGGCCGCGGCGAGCTGACGGCGACGGAACCGGCGGCGGGACTCGCGCGGAATCGTTGCGCGCTCAACTCTCCCGCGCTGAATCGTTCAGCGCGGTGTCCTTCCGAGCCGGGCTAGGCGTCCGCGCCGTCGCCGTCGCGCTGGAGCAGGCCGCGGTCGTGTAGGTGGGCGGCGAAGTCGTGGGCCGTGTCGGGGAAGGCCGCGGCATCCAGGCGTCGCAGGGGCTCGAACCAGGCCGGCGCGGGGAGCTGGCGGGCCTCCCGATCGGAGAGGCCCTCGCGGACTTCCTCGACGGCGCGGCACAGGTCGATGCAGAACCCTCGCCAGGGGGCGTAGACCCCGGCGATCGCCTCGCGGGCGTCGGCGTCACGGGCTCCCTCGGCCAAACCGGCCAGGAACAGTAGCCAACGCTCGATCGACTGCCCGTAGCGACCCTTCGGCACCGGCGCCTGGCCGCCACCCGGGATCAGCCGACGGATCAGCTTGCGCCGAAAGGCCTGGTCGCCGAACCAACGGGCCCGGGCCTCCCAGGCCTGGGCCCTCAAGTCGATCCACTCGCCCGTGGTGGCCCCCGCGAGGCGGAACAGCACGGCTCCGGCGGCATCCGGCCGGGGGGGCGGGGCCAGGGGGCGCTCGACCTGGACGGGCTGCCGATCCAGGACGCGTCCGAGCCGCAGGGTCGTGACGAGGTCTGTTGCCGCGAGTAGGGCGGTCACGATCAGGATCAACAAGAAGAGGTCCGGCACGCCGCCTATGCTAGCGGGACTGGGGCAGAGGGGATCGGGTGGACAACCTCCGATCTGCCCGGCTTCCCACTCCGGTCGCCTCATCTCGCGCCGCCCGGATAACGATCGGCTCCAGCCCTCGGGCATGGCGCCGCCCTACGCACGTAGTGAGTCCCATGCAGAAGTCCGCCCTCCTCGCCGTCGCTGTACTCGCCCTCGTGGGTGCTGTCGCCTGGGTTCTCGTCGGCGGGGGCGAGTCGACGGATGCCGCCGCAGGAGTCTCGTCGTCCGAGGTCGTCGCCCCGGCCCTGCCGGGAGCCCCCGCGACTCTGAGTGCTGCTGCGGGACCTGTGTCCGAGCCCGTCCGGGGAACCCTCGCGCCCCAGCCGGACAGTCGCCGGTCGGCGGCGAAGGCCCTGGACGAGGCCGCCGAGCAGACCAAGCCGACGGGGCCGCTCTACCGCGGGCGGGTGCTCGACCCGTCGGGCCAAGGCGTGCCCGAGGCGCTGGTAAGGCTCAAGTCCCAGGAGGCCGGCCGTGCCTCGGGGATGCTGGGCGTGCTCGGCAACATCATCACACCGAGCAAGTCGGCGGTGACCGATTCCATGGGCCGCTACGAGATCGAGTCGCCCGGTGGTTCGACGGTGGATGTCGAGGTCGAGGCGGACGGCTACGCGCCGTTCGAGCGCAGCGACATCGAGTTGCCCGTGACCACGTCGGTGCCCTTCGAGGACCTCGTGCTGGAGCCGGGGACCATCCTCTGGGGTACCGTCACCGACGACATCGGCTCGCCGATCGCGGGTGCCGAGTTGCAGTTGGTCGACCCCGAGCAGGGCTTCAACTTCAACTTCGGTCCCGGCGGCAGCGTGGCGGACACCGTTACCGACGAGAACGGCGGCTTCGAACTGGCGCAACTCGAGGTCGGTGCCTGGGGCATCCGGATCGAGGCCGAGGGCTATCCGATTCGGGTCTACCGCGGATCGACCGAGGCGCCCGGACGCGTCCGGTCGCCCCTGCGCTTCGAGATCCCGCGCGGCGGCACGATTCGCGGCGTGGCCGTGGGGCTGCCCGAGGTGAAGGTCGAGGACCTGCGGGTGGTCGCCAGGCCCTCGGAGGGCGCGACCTTCATGGCGATGGCCTCCGGCAGCGCGCCTCAGGTCGAGCTGGGCGAGGGCGGGAGCTTCGAGATCGGTGGCCTCGACCCGGACCGCGAGTACGAGGTCGAGCTGGTCGAGAAGGGGCGCGGTGCCTTCGCCATGATGGGCGGAGGCGCGAACCGCTCCGAGTCGGTCTCGGTCCTGCCTGGGGCGGAAGGCGTCGAGCTCGTCTACCGTCAGCCCGCCAGCGTGTCCTTCGCCGTCGTGGACGCGGCCAGCGGCAAGCCCATCGAGCGCTTCACCGCGCGGCTCGGCATGGCTTTCAACCAGCGGCGCCTGGAAGGTGCGGACGGAGAGGAGAAGACCTTCCACGCGGGCGGTCGCGACGAGTTCTCGGACCTGTTCCCGTCGGACTTCCAGTTCTTCGGCAACCGTGGCGATTCGGGCGTGCGCCTTTCGATCGAGGCCGAGGGCTACGCCGCGGGCCGTGAGGACGTCGAGGGGATCGAAGAGGGCGCCAGCATCGACGTGGGGACGATTTCGCTGCGGGCCGCGCCCCTGATCCGGGTCCACGTGACCGACTTGAATGACGGCGAACCCCTGCGCAACGCGCGCGTGCGCCTGACCCCGCAACCTACGGAGGACGCGGACAGCCCCAATGGTTGGATGGAGCGCATGGACCTGGCCAACCAGGTCAAGAAGACCAAGTCCGACGACGACGGCTGGGCGGAGATCCAGAGCATTCCGGACGTCCCCTGCACGCTAGAGGTCGACCGGGCGGGCTACGCGCCCCACCAGATCGCCGACCTCGTCGTGGGCTCGAGTCCCGTGGAGCTGGAAGTCGCCCTGGGCGAGGGCGGCGATGTCGAGGTCTTCGTGGTCGACCGACGCGGCGAACGCCTGGCCGGGGTCATCGTCGAGCGCCGCGACGCGGACGACGAGGACGACTCCAGCGGCACACGGAATACCAGCAAGCGCAATGGCGCGCGCTTCCGCAACCTGACGCCGGGGACCCACTCCTTCCGCGTCTCGAACGGCGACAACTCGGGTCGCAACAACTGGCGCCGAGCGCGCGGCGGCGATGACGACGAGGGTTGGACGATGGTCTCGGTCAGCCACGGCAGCAGCCAGGAGTTGACCCTCGAGGCGCGCGCGACCAGCACGATGGTGGGCCGAGTGCGTCAGGCCGGCCGCACCCTGGCCAGCGCCAAGGTCCGCGCCCAGCGTCTCGACGAGGGTGACGACGTCGAGGAGCAACTCGCGAGGATGACTGGCTCGCGGGGTTGGTGGGGGGGCGATTCGGCCGACACCAACGGCAGCGGCGAGTACCGCCTGGAGGGGCTGGAAGTCGGGACCTACACGGTCTCGGTCTCCCACGATTCGCGTGCCCTGGCCTGGACCACGACAGTCGAGGTCACCGACGGCGAGGTCACGGCGAACTTCGATCTGCCCCTGTGTGCCGTCGAGGGTCGCGTGGTCGACAGTGAAGGGCGCGGCATCGCCGGGGTGCGGGTGCGCGCGCTGCCCGAGTCGCGCCGCTTCCAGTCGCTGGACCGCGACAACGGCGGGTTCTCGCGCAGCGGCATCGATGTCGTGGACGTGGGGGTGGTTGGCGCCAGCGGGCCGCGTGCATCGGACGATCGCGGCCTGACCGACGCCCAGGGACACTTCCGTCTCGAAGGCCTGACGGCGGGAGCGCGACTTGTCGCCCGCGCGGACGGAGATACGGTCACTTCCGCGGTCAGCGCGGTGTTCGAGCTCGCCGAGGACGAGGTCAAGACCGGCATCGAGCTAGTGGTCGAGCAGGCGGGGACGATCGTCGTCCAGCCGCAGTCCGGAGGCGAAGACTCGACCGGCTTCTCCTTCGTGCGGGTCGTCGCCAGGCCGAAGGACGGCCCCCAGGCTCAGCTGGCCCAGCCACTCGCCCTCGCCGGCGGCGACGGTCCGACGGACGTGGCAGCGACCGAAGATTCATCCGCCCAAGTACCGGTTGCGCCGGTGTCCGGGTTCTCGATCGGCGGCGGAGACGTCCGATTGTCCGGCTTGCGACCGGGCACCTGGCTCGTGAAGGCCAGCGAGGGGGGCATCGAGGACGGCGCCGAGGCGGAGATTGAAGTCGAGGTCCGCTCGGGCGAGGTCATCACGGTGGAGATCGCCCTGCCGTAGGCGCTGCGGACCCGAGCGGTCTCGCGCTCGTCAGGGCCACGCGTCTGCCGCGCTCGCGTTGCACCCGTAGGCCGGGTGCGCGCCGCAGGCCCCGAGGGCGGCGCAGCGCCCGGCGAACCGCGTTGTGATCGCCCAGGGTTATCACAGGTCCCCGCTTGCGGGGCCCGGACGACCATGCGGCGGTTTACCGGCGACGCGGGGGGGTCTAGGATCTCGGCCCGCTCACTGGTGTCCACGACCGTTCCCTCGGAGCGGGCCGCCGGCGCCGATCATCCCGACCCTCCACGCGGACCCGTCCGCGCGGGCCACAGCAGACCAGAGGAAACTCCCATGGCCGACCTCAAGGGCACCAAGACCCACCAGAACCTCAAGGACGCGTTCGCCGGCGAGAGCCAGGCCAACCGCCGTTACCTCTACTTCGCCAAGCAGGCGGACGTCGAGGGCTACCCCGAGGTCGCGGGCAACTTCCGCGAGACCGCCGAGGGCGAGACCGGCCACGCCCACGGCCACCTCGACTTCCTCAAGCGCGTCGGCGACCCGGCCACGGACCTGCCCATCGGCAGCACCACCGACAACCTGGCCGCTGCGGTCGCGGGCGAGACCCACGAGTACACCGACATGTACCCGGGCATGGCCAAGTCGGCCCGCGACGAGGGCTTCGGCGAGATCGCCGATTGGTTCGAGACCCTGGCCAAGGCCGAGAAGTCCCACGCCGGCCGCTTCCAGCAGCTGCTCGACGACCTCGGCTGAGCCTGACGGTCGCGGATCCGACATCGGTGACACGGCGTCGCCGGTTCGGAGTCGGCTCCGCGCGCGGGCCGGCGTCGCGGCCAGGATCAAGGGGCCCCGCCCGCCAACCGGCGGCGGGGCCCCGCTTGTTTCCGGCAGCCTTCCCTGGCGTTTCACGCCCGCGCCACCCATGAATGAGGCGGCCTTCCCGGCCCGACCGCCGCCTCGACCGCAGCCCCGACTCCACGCCCCATGACCGCGAAGAACGGCATCATCAGCTACCAGCCCACGGACGGTCTCAGCTACGACCCCGCCGACGAGGTCTACTGGGACGAGAGCGCCCTGCAGAAGGAGGTCACGCGGGCCTTCGAGATCTGCCACGGGTGTCGCATGTGCTTCAAGTACTGCGACAGCTTCCCGCGCCTGTTCGACCTGATCGACGAGAAGCACGACGGGGACACCACCAAGCTGGACGTGGCCGAGACCGACGCGGTCATCGACGACTGCTTCCAGTGCAAGCTGTGCGAGGTGCAGTGCCCCTACACCCCGCGTGACAGCCACGAGTTCCAACTCGACTTCCCCAAGCTGGTGCACCGCTGGAAGGCCGTCCATCGCGAGCGCCGGGGGACCGGCCTGCGCGAGAAGGTCCTCGGCGATCCCGACACGGCCGGCAAGCTGGCGCGGGCCAGCTTCGGCATGGCCAATGTGGCCAATCGCAACGGCCTGCACCGCTGGTTCCTGGAGAAGGTGCTGGGCATCCACCGCGACAAGCTCTTGCCCGACTTCGCGGGTTCGACCTTCGAGAAGTGGGCCACCCAAGAGGGCCTGATGGCCACCGGGCCGGCCACCGAGGCGGTGCTGTTCCAGACTTGCTACGTGCAGAACAACGAGCCGCAGATCGGCCGCGACACGGTCGAGGTGATGCAGCGCAACCAGGTCGACCTGGTGTGCGAGAAGGGGCTGGAGTGCTGCGGCATGCCGGCCTGGGAGTCGGGGGACCTCGAGACCTTGCGCAAGCGTGCGGCCCACAACATCGAGCGCCTGTCACCCCACGTGGAGGCCGGCGCCAAGGTGCTGGCGATCAACCCCACCTGCTCGATGATGATGCGCCGCGAGTACCCCGAGCTGGTCGAGCCCGAGCTGCGTGACAAGGCCAAGGCTCTGGCCGCGGCGGTGATGGACCCCAGCGAGTACCTGTGGTCGATCCGCAAGGAAGAGCGCTTCGACGAGGACTTCAAGTCCACCCCCGGCAACGCCGAGGGCGAGCCCAAGGCCAAGGTCGCCTACCACGCGCCCTGCCACCTGCGCGCCCAGGCCGTGGGCTTCCGCGGGCGTGACCTGCTCCGCAAGCTACCCGGGGTGCAGCCGGAACTGGTGATGGAGTGCTGCGGCCACGACGGCACCTATGCCATGACCGTCGAGGGCTTCGAGCCCAGCGCGCGCATCGGCAAGAAGGCCTTCGACGGCATGGCCGAGGCCGGCGCGGAGATCTGGGTCACCGACTGTCCCCTGGCGGCGATCCAGTTCCAACAGCACGCAGGCGTCAAGGCCATGCATCCGATGAGCGTCCTCGCCCGGGCCTACCGTGGCGACGCGTTCCGCAAGTCACCGACCGCAGACCAGTGAGAGCGAGCAACAACGTGAGCAGAGTCACCACCGATCAGATCATGGACCTCGAGCGCTACGAGGCCGCCCGGCCGGCCCTGGCCGAGCGGGTGCGCTTCGAGAAGCAGCGCCGTCGCATCCACGTGGGCGAGCACCTGACCTTCCTGTTCGAGAACGCCGAGACGATCCGCTACCAGGTGCAGGAGATGCTGCGGATCGAGAAGCGCACCGACGCCGCGTCGATCCAGCACGAGATCGACACCTACAACGAGCTGCTCGGCTCCGCCGGCGAGATCGGTTGCACCCTGCTGATCGAGATCGAGGAGCCGGCCGAGCGCGACCGCAAGCTGCGCGAATGGACCGAGCTGCCGGCCCACGTCTGGGTCGAGGTCGATGACGGGCGCCGGGTTGCCGGGACCTTCGACCCGCGCCAGATCAGCGACGGGCGCCTCTCCTCGGTGCACTACGTCAAGTTCGTGGTCGGCGACGGCGCGCCGGTCGCGGTGGGTTGCAGCCTGCCCGGGATCGACGCGCGCACCGAGCTGAGCGTCGACCAGCGCCAGGCGCTGATGGCCGACCTGTCCGCCGCGGCGAAGGGCTGAGCGGGAGCCACCATGCGGCGCCGCATCGCCTCGCTCCTCGGCCTGGTCGCGACGCTTTCGTCGTCCGTCCCATCCGACGAGGCGCCCGCGCCGCCCGCGGGCCTCGAGCACGTGCGCGGCATGACCGTGTCCTGCCACGGCTCGGGTCAGAGCTGGGCCAGCGACGAGTTCGCGGCCGAGCTCGACGAGCTGCTCGGGATCGGCTGCAACTGGATCGCGATCCATCCCTACGCCTCGATCGGGGCCGACGGCGAGGTGCGCTGGCGCGAGATCGACCCCGAGCATCCGCCCGAGTGGCTGGCGCGTCCGCTGCGCGAGGCCCGCGACCGCGGCATCGGGCTCTTGATCAAGCCGCACCTGGCCTACTGGGGCAGCCCCTTCGCCTGGCGCGGGGAGATCGACTTCGAGCCGGGGCCCACGCGCGAACGTTTCTGGACCACCTACTCGGAGTGGATCCGCACCCTGGCGCGGACCTGCTCCGACGCCGACGGTTTCGTGGTGGGCACGGAGTTGGGCCTGATGGAGGTCGACGAGGAGCGTTGGCGGGAGCTGATCGACGAGGTGCGAGCGCTGACCGACGCCCCGCTGACCTACGCCGCCAACTGGGACCGCTTCGAGTCCCTGGGCTTCTGGGACGCCCTCGACGCGGTGGGCGTGCAGGCCTATTTCCCCCTGGCCGGCACAAACCTGCCGGAGCCGGCTGCGGCTGAGTTGACCGCGGCTTGGGAGCCGTGGATCGCGAAGCTGCGGGCGGTGCACGAGCGCACCGGCAAGCCCGTCGTGCTGACCGAGCTCGGCTACCCGCGCTCCCTGGTCGCCGCGGTCGAGCCCTGGGCCTCGGGCGCGACCCGCGGACCGGGCGAAGCGCGGGCCTGCGCCCTACAGGAGCGCTGCCTGGGCGTCGCGCTCGCGCGACTCGGACCTGAGCGCGACTGGTTGCGTGGGGCGTTTCTCTGGAAGTGCTTCCCCGGACAGGGGGGCTGGGCGCACGACGGGGATTTCGCGATCGAGCGGCCCGAGCTGCGGGCCGTGGTTCAGGCCGAGTGGGGCCGGCGGACGCCGCCGTTCCCCCGCGCTGAGCGCCGCACACCCCAATGATCGGCGAGCCTCGGTTAGCCTTGCTCCCCCGGCGCGTCCGGGCCGCGAGGCCCGCACCGGCCAGATCATCGGTCCCTGTTCGACGACCCCCATGCGCACTGCCATCTCCGTCCTGCCCGCCACCTGCCTCCTCGCCGCCGGCGCTGCAGCGCAGCAGCCCGTCACCCTGATCGTCGAGGGCCTCGACCTTCCCAGCCTCCCGGGAGCCGTGGTCACCGGCATCGACAGCCCAGCCGCCAATGGTCCCGGAGGCTACGCGGTGAGCGTCGGTGTCAGCGGGACCACCACCGGTGACGTGATCTGGGGCAGCTACGACGGCACCGCGCCCGCCTCCGTCCTGGCCACCCAAGGGACCTACCTGGGGTTCGACCAGGGCAGCTTCGAGTTCAGCGTCGGAGTGAGCGCCCAGGGCTTCGTGTCCTACAGCTCGGTCCTCAACCCGGGCAGCCTCGACAGTGTCTGGACCAACGACAACCTGATCGTGGCCAAGGAGGGAGACGCGATCCCGACCCTGCCCGGCAAGGTCTGGCGCTTCGCGAGCCGTCCGGGCTTCACCGATTCCGCAGAGCCGTACTTCGTCGGCGGCATCGATGATGCGGGCGGCGCGGACAACGGCAACGGCGTGTTCAAGGGCTTCGTGCCCGTCGCGGTGATCAAGTCCGGGGACGTGGTACCGGGCCTGCCCCTGCCCCTGGCCTCGGGTAGCTCGGTCGATTTCGACGTCCGCTTCTCGCCCGACGGCACGCGCTACCTGCTGCCGGTGGACTTGGAGGGCGCCAGCGCGGCCGATGACTTCGCCCTGGTCCTCAGCGGCGCTGGCCTGACCATCGGCGGGACGCTGGTGCGCGAGCTGACGTTGATGCCCGCCGCGTTGCAGGTCGACCCGGCCGAGGCCTGGGACAACTTCGACTTCATGGGCCTGACCGACGACGGCAGCTACATGTTCACCGGAGACACCGATGGTCCCATCGCGACCGATGAGATCGTCGTGATCGACGGGCAGATCGCATTGCGCGAAGGCGACGTGATCGCTGGTCAGACCCTGACCGGCGCGATCGAGGGAGCCGCATACAGCCCGATCAAGGACCTGAGCCTGACCTGGGATGTGGTGGGCAGCGGCGGTGACCTCGAAGCGGTGCTCTTCAACGGCCGCGTGGTGGCCCTCGAAGGGGATCCGGCCGACCTCGACTTCGACGGTATCCCCGAGGTCGGAAGCTCGATCGTCGGCTTCGGCGGGATCGCCGCACACGCCCAGTCCGGCGATCGCACGATCTACCTCACGGCGGACGTGGACACCCTTGGGACCAGTTCGACCACCGACGACACCGAGATCCTGCTGTCGATTCCCGTGCGGGACCTCGAGGCCGATGGCCAAGCGATCTCCGTGAGCACCGGTGGCAGCGTCAACTTCACCCTGTTCACCCGTCGCGACGTGGACGTGGACTTCTACTACCTGCTGGGTTCGGTCAGCGGGACGGCGCCGGGCATCCCGATCGACGGCCTCGTGCTCCCGCTGAACTTCGACGCCTACTTCAGCTACACCCTCGCCAACGCCAACTCGCCCCTGCTGCCCGGTAGCTTCGGCGCCCCGGACGCCCTGGGAGTGGGGGACGCCGCCCTGGTGATCCCCGCGGGGACCGACCCGAGCCTGGCGGGCATCACCGTCAGCCACGCCTACGTGACCCTCGGCGTCTCGTCGGTGATCGCCGTGACCTCGATCAGCAACGCGGTCGACGTGACCCTGCTGCCCTGAACCACGGTCGGGGTAGGCGTTCGTACGGTGCCAGGCACGAAACCGCCGCCTACGGGAGCTGCAACATCGCCGCCCTTGGCGGCGATGTTGCAGCTCCCGTAGGCGGCGGTTTCGTGCCTGGCACCGTACGAACGCCTACCCCGACCGTTTGTTAGCCTGGCGCCGGTCCTCGCCGCGGCCCCTCCCGACCCGTCCCATGCGAACCTCGCTCTCCATCCTGCTCTTGCTCCCGCTGCTCCAGCCCCTGGCCGGCTGCCAATCGGCCTACTTCGCCACCATGGAGCAGCTCGGCTTCGCCAAGCGCGAGATCCTGGTGGACCGGGTCGAGGACGGTCAGCAGACCCAGCGCGAGGCCCAGGAGCAGGTACGCACCACCTACCAGCGCTTCGTCGCCCTGACCGGCTACGACGGTGGCGACCTCCAGGCGGCCTACCAGAGCCTGGACCGGGAGTACCGGCGCTGCGAAGCCAAGTCGGACGAGGTCAAGGCCTCCATCCGGGGCATCGAGAGCGTGGCCATGGCCATGTTCTCCGAGTGGCGCGACGAGATCGCCACGATCACCGACGACGACCTGCGGGCCAAGAGCAAGGTGCTGCGCGAGCAGACCCAGGACCGCTACGACGTGCTGCTGGCCAAGATGCACACTTCCGCGTCGAAGATGGACCCGGTCCTGGCGACCTTCCGCGACCACGTGCTGTTCCTCAAGCACAACCTCAACGCCCAGGCGATCCAGTCCCTCGAGGGCACCGCGATCACGATCGAGGGTCAGGTGGAAGCCCTGATCGCCGAGATGCAGGCCTCGATCGACGAGGCCGACGCGTTCATCTCGAGCATGGGCGTGAGCTGAGCGCAGTGGGCTCGCAGCTGGGCCGCTCGGGGCGATGCTGTCTGGCGTCGGAGCGACCCGAGTGGCAGCGATCACTCTCGCGGAGGTGATTTCCACGGACTGGAGATTCGAGCTTGCTCGTGTTGCTGGCGGGTAGTTCGAGCGCCGCGCTCCTTGGATTGCAGGGCGGACTCTTGTCCGGGTAAGAGGACTTGCCTATCCCTTCTTCAGTCTTCGACACCGACCGCGAGTCTCTCCCATGACTGCTACCAACCTCCCTCCGCCCCCTTCGCATCAGGAGGATCTGCCTGAGGTTCTGGAGCAGGCCCGCGCCGCGCTCTCGGACGAGCAGTTCGAGCGCGTCGTCCACGAGGGCGAGGACGCCGGCGCGCGCGTCGGAGGCCGGGAGTCGTTCCGCTGGGTGATCTTCCTGGTCATCGGAGCAGGGATCGTGGCCGCGATTGCGACGGAGTGGATGATCTTGATCCCCGTCGCGGCGCTGATGATCTGGTACTGCATGCCCTTCATGCTGGCCGCGGAGTCGACCAGCGCGGACGACGCCAACTCCGAGCTCGTCCAGCGCTCGACCGAGGCCGCTGCCGACAGGCCCTGAAGTCGAGCGCCCTGGACCTGATCCCCGCGGGTTTGGCGTTCGTACGGTGCCAGGCACAAAACCGCCGCCTACTCGAGGGGGGGGGCACCGCCGCCAACGGCGGCGGTGCCCCCCCCCTCGAGTAGGCGGCGGTCTTGTGCCTGGCACCGTACGAACGCCAAGCCCACGGCCTCAGGGCAGGAAGCTCTTCTTGTCGCGCAGCTTCTTGGGCAGGTACTCCTCGATCACGAAGTTGAGCCCCCACTTGGCCAGGGCCTGCTGCTCGGCGCGCACGCCCATCTTGAGCAGGGCCGTGATGGCCTTGATCCACTCCTTGTGGCTCTTGAAGAAGGGGTCGTTCTTCAGGGCGTCCTTGGCCCGCTTGATGTCGACCGTCTGCAGCGGGTGCGTGGCGTCCTCGAGTTTGAAGTCGATGATGTCCTGGGGCGTGACACCCAGGAACTGCGCCTGGGGTACACAGAAGAAGCGGTTGATGTGCGCGGCGTTGCCCGAGCCGACCTTGAGCGTGCGGTAGATGTTCGCGATGCCGTAGGGGTCGCAGTCGACGAAGCAGTAGACCGGCAGCTTCTTGTTGTCCGACAGGCGCCGGATGAAGCGCCGCGTGGCGCGGGTCGGCACGCCGCCCATCTCGATCAGGATGCAGCTCGCGCTCTTCCAGAACTTGTGGTTGTTCAGGCGCTGGAACATACCGCCGGTCTCGATGGCGATGATGAACTTGGCGTCGGTCTCGAACTCCAGGTGCTCGACCGAGTGGGGGATCGAGTAGGAGCCGGTGCCGAAGGCGGTGCAGTCGATGCGGATCTCGGCGCCGGTCTCGGGGTCCCTGTCGATCACGACCAGGTTGCCGGCCAAGGAGCCGCCGTGCTCCTCCGGGAAGTAGCGCAGCTGCTCGCGCGAGAGGCCGTCGAGGCTCGCCAGGGCCTCGATGTCGTCCATCACCCCGTCGGACTCGGACTGCTCGTTGAACTTGGCGTCGCCCCAGTTCTTGGAGACGTAGTAGGCCTCCCGCTTGGTGGCGAAGTCGTCGTTCTCGACCATCTCCTTGGAGACGGCCATAAGGCGCAGGGTTTGGGCGAAGTTGCGCACGGTGTTGACCGTGAGCGCACGGGACTTGCGCCCCTTGCCCAGCTCGAAGTGGCCGACGCTCTTGTCGTACTCGACGTTCGACAGGGAGCGGATCGGGAACTTGAGCTCGGGCAGCACGCGCTTGTTGATCGAGACCTCGACGCGCCGCGCCGTCGACTCGATCAACTGCAGGGTCTTCTTGTCCAGCGCATCCAGGTCGGTGGTGCGACCCAGGGCTGTGGCCGTGATGTCGTGACCCTTGTCCGCCCGCTTGGCTGAGGTGGTCTTCTTGGTCGCCTTCTTGGCGGCTTTCTTCTTGGCCATCGGATCGTTGGGGAAGCGGTCGGCGGGGCGGGAGAGTTCGGTCTAACGCACGTAGCCCAGGCGTTCGAGCACGCTCAGGCTCTCGTCGTCGGGGTCGAGGGGGACGGCGAACTGGCGTTCGACGCGCGCGCCGCGCCGCTCGAAGGAGCGCAGCTCCACGAGCAGCCCGCGCGCGACCTCCGGCGAGGTCTTCTCGATGTCGCGCAGCTCGAAGGGGTCGCGTTCCAGGTCGTACAGCTCGAGCGCGTCCTTCGAGAGGTCGCTGATCAGCTTCATGCGCCCGTCGCGCACCGCGCTCAGGGTCCGCGGCGGGTCGAGGTTCTCGCGGGTTCGCTCGGCATGCACCAGGCGCTCGCCGAGGGTCGCCGTGTCGCCCTCGAGGATCCCGCGCAGGGAGCGGCCGTCCAGATCCGCCGCCGGTGGCAGACCGCACAGGTCGGCCAGGGTCGGCAGCAGATCGATCAGGCTGACCGGCTCCGCGCTGCGGCCGCCCCCCGTGATCCCCGGGCCGGCGAAGACGAGCGGCACCGCCAGCAGCTCTTCGTAGAGCTTGAAGTCGTGGCCGATGCTGCCGTGGTCGCCGAACTCTTCACCATGGTCGGCAGTCAGCACGACCAGTTCGTCGTCGCCCAGGTCCAGCTCGCCGAAGAGTCGCGCGAGTTGCTCGTCCGCGAAGGCGATCTCGCTGTCGTAGGCGGCGAGCTCGGCGGCGTACGGCCGCTGGGCCGTGGCAGCCTCGGCGTCGAACCAGGGCGCGCGCTCGTGGTAGGGCGAGTGCGGGTCCATCAAATGCAGGTAGAGCAGGAAGGGCGCGTCGGACGACGCCAATTCCTCCCCGTAGTCGCGGGCCACGTCGCACAAGGCGTCGGCACCCGCGTAGTCGAGGGTCTCGAAGTGGTCGAAGCCCTCGGCGAAGCCCAAGCGCTCGCAGACGTTGGGGTTGTCGGCCACGCCGAAGGTTCGATAGCCGGCGGCCTTGAAGCGCTCCGGCAGGGTCTCGAGCTGCTCCGGAATGCGTCCCAGGCGCAGCTCGACGCGGCCGCGCTCGACGGTGCGCTCGTAGACCACCAGGCCGGTTTTGACCCCGTGTTGGTCCGGATAGAGCCCGGTGAACAGCGACGCCGTGGAGGGGGCCGTCCAGGAAGAGGCGGCCCAGGCCTCGTCAAAGACCAGGCCGCGCTCGGCGATCGAGGTCAGGAAGGGCGCGTGGGTCGACTCGCAGCCGTAGAAGGGCAGTCGATCCGAGCGCAGGGTGTCGATCACGACCACCACGACGTTCGGGCGCCGCAGTTCAGGTTCGGCGCATCCGGCGCTGAGGCAGGCGATGGCCAGCAATGCCGCGCGCGCGGGACCACTGGCGATGGGGGAGGTCACCGCGGGCCCTTCCACACGGCGGCGTCGACGATGGACCACAGATGGAGAATCAACGCCGGAATCAGCGGCACCAGCAGGAACGACGTCGCGTAGCAGGCACCCGTGATCAGGAAGAACAGCGCCGCCGCCATCAGCCGTCCCTGGACCAGTTGCCCGAGGCCGGGGATGAAGAACGAGCACACCGCCGCGACGACGTTGCCGGTCGAACCTTGCTCTGCCATGGCGTGGTGCTCCTGCCCCTAGAACTTGCGGCTCTTGTGGAGCACGTCCTCGAGGGTCTCGACCGTGCCGTCGCGCTCCACGTTGGTCAAATCGAGGATCTCCTGCAGGGCGATGCCGATGTGCGGGATGTACTTCTCGATGTAGTTGCGCTTGTCGAACTCGCGCTTGAGGCGCTTGCCCTTGCGGATGTAGGTGCCGAGCTTGCGCCCGCAGTCCTGCAGGGCCAGGCGGATCTCCTTCAGGATCTCGGGGTAGGAGGCGATGGCCTCCTTGGACTCCGAGGTGAAGGGCACCCACACGCTGGCGATGTGGATCAGCACGGCCATGGGGCCGATGGGCAGGGCGCCGCGGGGCTGGGTCAGGCCGTAGGACTTCCAGTTGGTCAGGATCACGCCCTTGGTCACCGCGCAGGCCGACTGCTGGTGCAGCAGCGGCACGCGGTTGGCGAAGCGCAGCACGCGGATCGGCTCGTCGGCGCCCGCCACCAGGTCCTCGACCACGTCGCGGGAGGTGGCCTTCTTGCGGATGCGCCCCTCGTCGGTGACCTCCAGGCCCACGCCCCCGGGCTTGCCGTAGGCGATGCCGACCTCGATCTGAAACGGATTGCCGCGGTAGACCGCGGGCGGGCGAGTCGAAGCCGCGTAGAAGTCCGCCTCGATCTCCTTCTTGAGGCCAGCCAGGACCAGGTCCTCGCCGATCGGCGCGATGCAGTCCGTGGACGGGTTGGAGATTTTGGTCTCGTTGATCGCCTTGTGGAGCGCCGTGGCCTCCTCGCGCGCGATGCGGCTGGGGTAGCTCTTGACCGTCAAGGTCTGCCCGGTCTTGGCGGCCGCCGCCTTGGTGACGATGTCCTTGGCGACCTTGGCCCCGACGCGGCTGAACTCGTCCTGCAGGAAGGCTGAGAGCGAGCGCGACTGGGTGCTCTTCAGCATCGCGATCAGCCGTCCGAGCTCGACCCCGTGGGGGTGCGGCTTGATCTCGACGGTCTCGGGCGGCATCTCCTTGGTGTTGCGCTCGTAGGTGACCTGCTCGCCGCCGGGGTCCGTGAAGTGCAGGGTCAGGTGCGGGTTCGCGATGGCCGTCTGCTTGAGGTACATGTCGACCGAGCGCAGACCCTTCTGGTACTTGGCCTCCATCTCGATCTCGACCCGCGTGCCGTGGCCGTGCTCCCACTCGACGGTGGCCTCGTGGTGGATCTCGGGCTTGTTCTTGGCCGTGTCGATCGACAGCAGGAACTCGGTCGCCTTGGCGCGCTTGCCCGGGCGGCTGACCACGCGCACGGACTTGCCGGTGGTGAGCTGGCCGTACATGCCGGCGGCGGCGATGCCGATGCCCTGCTGGCCGCGGGTCTGGCTCAGCTTGTGGAACTTGGAACCGTAGAGCAGCTTCCCGAAGATCTTGCCCACCTGCTCGCGGACGATCCCGGGCCCGTTGTCCTCGACGCAGACTCGGAAGCGGTTCTCCTCCTCGGCGGCCGAGATCTCGACCGAGATCTCGGGCAGGATGCCGGCCTCTTCGCAGGCGTCCATGGAGTTGTCCACGGCCTCCTTGACGGTGGTCAGGAGGGCCTTGAGCGGCGAGTCGAAGCCCAACAGGTGCCGGTTCTTGGTGAAGAACTCGGAGACCGAGATCTCCCGCTGGGTCGCGGCCATGTCCTCGGCGCTGCGCCGCTTGCGCGGGGCGGGCGCCGCTGCAGCCTTGGGCGCAGCGGCCTTCGGCTCGGCAGCCTTCGTGCCGCGCTTGGTGGTCTTCTTCTGCGTGCTCACTGAGCTGGCCTCAATCGGCGCTTCGAGGGCATCGAACAGGCCGGGCGTTGCGCTGTCGTCGGTCAAGGGAGGGGGGCCCAGTCAGGCTGCTCGGGAGGTGGCGGAGTAGAGACGCTCGGAACGCCCCGTCGAAGACCCGGTTCTAGGAATCGGGATGGCTGCGATCAAGCGCCGTCGACGGCTGCTTTGACCAGATGCACCGTCGCCGCGACGAGACCACAGCCAATGCCGATCAGCAGCAACATGGGCTTGGACGTCAGGCAGCCGCTGCTCAAGTACCGCTTCTGCAAGGAGCCCGCGCATTCGGGGCAGACCCGCGGCGTTGGCCGCGGAAGTCGGGCCTTGCAATGGGGGCAGGTCTCGAGGTCGAGGATGCGGGGAGACATTGGGCGGCGGAGTTCGGGCGGCGGAGTTCGGGCGGCGGAGTTCGGGCGGCGGAGCCCGGGTGTGGGTCAGGCGATCGCGGTCGGTGTCAGGTCGGGCTCGCACTGACCGATGGCCGCGGCCAGGTCGCGGAAGCGCACGAGCGCCTGGGCCATGCGATCGTCCGCGTCGAAGCGGCACTCTTCCAGAAGATAGTGGCGGCAGTCGTCACGCGAGAGCCCGAGACCCTCGGCGGCGCGGTCGGCGAAGCTCCCCGCCTCCCGTCGCCCGAGGTCGCGACTGGCGCGAAAGTGCGCCAACCAAGGGGCGAGGTCGATGCCCGGCCGCACGATCCACGCCGCGAAGGGGAAGGGCAGCCCGGTCAGGCGCTTCCATTCGAGGCTGGGGTCGAGGGACTCGAGGTCGGGCTCGCTCAGACGCTCGCGCAGGGCGGCGTCGCCGATCCGCAGCCAGGCGTCGGCGGTCGCCTCACGCGGGTCGGCTCCCGGTTCGACCTCGACGAACTCGGGCCGCACCCCGTGGGCCTGGGCCAGAACGATCCGGGCCAGGACGGCCGAGGTCCGGCTGGCCGGGTCCAGGGCCACCCGCTCGAGCTCGGCGGGCGGACGGCGCAGGAAGAGCTGCACGCTGGAGACCGGTCCGTCCCCGAGCACCCCGAGACCCCCGATCCAGCGGTAGCCGGGCCGGCGGAAGAGTTCGATCGAGCTGACCAGGGCCACGTCGAGGGCCCCCGAGCGCAGATCCGCGACCAGCTCGGCCGGGATCGCCCGCCGCAGCACCAGGCCCGGCACGCGCTCGAGCCCCGCGTCCAGGGGTCGCCCGACCAGGTAGGGCACGCTGCCCACGCGCAGCCGGGGCTCCGGATCGTCGTCCATGGGCGCAGGATAGCGGGCGGCGGCGCGCGCCCGCAGGACCAGGCGCAGCCCTGCGGCCAACGTGCCGTCGCGACCGGACCTCGCTGGGCGAAGCGCCCAGCGCAGGACGTGGATCCCGCCTGTGGGGGGCGCGCTCCGCAAGGTGCCGTGAGCGAGCGAGTTGGGGGCTCTGTTCGCGGATCCCGACGTCCGACGCTGGCTAGGATGGCGCGCCCAGCCGCGTGCCGGCCCCATGTCGACAGCTTCGAACTCCACGCTCGGTCCGCCGGATCGCCCATCTTCGCGCCCCGGCGCCCAGGAGCAGTGACGTGCGCCCTTCGGTCTTCAGTCCCGTTCCCTTCCAGAACCACGCCTTGATCGACTCGGGGCGCGGCGAGAAGCTCGAGCGCTTCGGCGAGGTGCTGCTGCGGCGTCCCGACCCCCAGGCCCTGTGGCGTCCGCGGCTGCCCGCGGTGGAGTGGGACGCGGCGGACCTGGTCTTCGTGCGCGAGAGCGACCGCGGGGGCCGCTTCGAGCGGGGCTCGCGCGCGCGCGGCGCCAAGCCCAAGGCGCCCTGGACCATCGAGTGGCGCCTGCCCGAGGGCACCGCCGTGGCCGGCGACGGCGGCGCGCGCTTCCAGATCGAGCCCACGCCCTTCAAGCACGTGGGCCTGTTCCCCGAGCAGGCCACGAACTGGTCGTGGATCGCCCAGCGCCGGGCGGACCTGGGCGAGCGGCCGGCGCTCTTGAATCTCTTCGGCTACACCGGCGCCGCCAGCGTCGTGGCCAGCCTGGCCGGCTACGACGTGACCCACGTGGACGCCTCGCGCGCCTCCCTCGACGTCTGCGTCGCCAATGCGGAGGCCAGCGGCCTGGGCTCCAAGCCCTTTCGGGTGGTGCTCGAGGACGCCCTGGCCTTCGCGGAGCGCGAGGTGCGGCGCGGCAAGCGCTACGCCGCGGTGTTGCTCGACCCTCCGCACTACGGCCGCGGCCCCAAGGGCCAGCGCTGGCAGCTCGAGGAGGGCCTCGCGCCCCTGCTCGACGCGGCGCGGGCGCTGGTGGACCGGCGCGGCCTGTTGATCCTGTCGACCTACGCGGTGGGCTACTCGCCCCTGGCCTTCGAGAACCTGTTGGCCGAGTTCGAGGGCGGCGCGAGCGCGGTGGGGGAGCTGGCCCTGGCCGAGGAGTCGAGCGGGCGCCTGTTGCCCTGCGGCTTCTGCGCGCGCTGGGCCCGCGGTGTGCCCCTCGAGGACGGGGCGTGAGCGAGCTGCGCGTGCTGCACGCCTGCAACCACCTGTTGGTGGTCGACAAGCCGGCCTGCGTGCCGACGGTGCCCGACTCCAGCGGCGACGAGAGCCTGTTCGACTCCGCCAAGGCCTGGATCGCGCGCGAGTACCACAAGCCCGGCGCGGTGTTCCTGGGGGTCGTGCAGCGCCTGGATCGGCCGGTCAGCGGCGTGATCTGCTTCGCGCGCACCTCCAAGGCGGCCGACCGCCTGACGTCCCAGCTCAAGTCGAAGCGCATGGGCAAGACCTATTGGGCCCTGTGCGGTCCGTGGGTCGCGGAAGACGAGGGCGAGCTGCGCCAGTGGCTCGTCAAGAACCCGTCCAACAACCGCGTGACGAGCTTCGAGGCGCCCCGCGACGACGCCAAGGAGGCGATCACCCGCTGGCGCGTGCGCGAGCGGCGCGGCGAGACGACCTGGCTCGAGCTGGAGCCGATCACCGGGCGTCCGCACCAGTTGCGGGTGGCCGCCGCGAGCCTCGGCGCGCCGCTCCTGGGCGACCTCAAGTACGGCGCCACCGAAGCCCTGCCCGACAAGTCGGTCGCGCTGCACGCCCGCGCCTTGGTGCTCGAGCACCCGACCCTGCGCGAGTCGATGCGCTTCGAGGCCGAGCCGCCGAAGATCGGCCCCTGGCGACAATTCGCCCAGAGATAGCGAGCGCGGCGACCGGATGGATCCGGCCGCCGCGCTCGTTGCGTGCCTGCGACGTGTCAGTCGGCGGCTGCGAACTTCCACTGCAAGGCCACCAGACCGACATCGCCGGCGATCGGCGGCAGGCCAGCGGGTGACAACAGGAAGCGGCCCAGGGGCGCGTCGAAGGTGATGCCGCGCTCGGAGCGCAGCGGGCTCGCGTCGGTCCGGGATCCGTCGAGGTAGCGGTCGAAGGCACGGCGGCGGTCCGCGTCCGCGCTGTCGAGCTGCAACTCCTCGGGAGCCGCGTCGAGCGCGCGCACCTTGGCGCCCGCGCCGCCTTGGGCCTCGTCCTCACCAGCCACGGCCGAGTAGGGTGCGTAGCCGAAGGAGTCGAACACCTCGATCCCCAGGGCGTAGTTCGAGGCGCCCGAGGCGCTGCTGACCACCAAGTGGAACTCGAAGCCGGCGTCGACCGTGAAGCTCGCGAACTCGTCGCTGTTCGGTGACACCTTGCAGAGGATGTATTGGCCCAGGTAGGGGTCGTACACGCACAGGTCGAGGTCACAGAAGGGGTTCTCCCCGTCGAGGGCGACGTGCACTTCGATGCTCTCACCCGCAACGAAGGCGAAGCCGTCAGCGTCGAAGAAGTCGCTGTGGCCGAGGACCGTGAGGCAGTCGCCGCCGTAGAGCGCCCCCAGTCCCTGGGGCGTCTGGAAGGTGTTGTTGGGCTCCTGCTCGTAGACCGTCTCGACCTGGGGCGGGGCGATGTAGTGGGCGTGGCCGGCCGAGCCGTAGCAACCGGCCAGCAGGGTGGCGCTGGAGACGAGGGCGAGGGCGGCGGGTCCGCGGCGGCGTTGTTCGGCAGGGTTGGACATGGCAGGTCTTCCGGGCTGGGTCGCGCCGGGGGGCACGACACATCGGGGACGAGGCAAGCACCGTGCCAGGGGCGCAAAGACTCCCGCCAGGCCACCTGGCCGGGGTCGACGCCAAGGCTGTGAGGACACCTGTCCTCCCGCGCGATCCATCCCTGTCCACTGGGCCGGACACCTCCCCGGGGGCCTGGAGCGGCCCTGGGAAGCGGCGCCGAGGCCCCTCAACCGGCTCCGGTGTGGCGCCGATAGGCCCTGGGTGGCACCCCCCCTGCGAATCGGCCGGGCCCTGGCGGGGCCGACGCCCGAGACCGACGGCGCCGCGGCGGCCCTGCCGGCCTGGCGCGGCGAGTCGACTCGTGCCATGCCGCGACCCCTGGCCCGCCCCCTCGTCGACGGGGACCTGGCGCCGGTCCCAGCGAGTTGGCGCGTGGGCCCGCCGGACTTCGTCGGCCTGGGTTGCGGCAAGGCGGGCACGACCTGGTGGTGGTGCCTGCTCGAGCAGCACCCCCAGGTAGTGCCCAATCGCGCCGGCGAGAAGGAGCTGCACCACTTCTCCCACTTCGATCTGCGTGGGCCCGACGCCGCGGCGATCGAGGTCTACCGCCGGGCCTTCGCGGCCCCGCCCGGTGCGATCAGCGGCGAGTTCACCTGCACCTACTTGAACCAGCCCCTGGCCGTGGACTGGTTGCACGCCGCCGCGCCGACAGCGCGCTGCATCGCCATGCTGCGCAATCCGATCGACCGCGCGGTCTCGGCCTACAACATGCTCGAGACCGGGCGGGCCAAGCTCTTCGGGCTCGAGGGCGAGGCCGAGCACGCCCTCTTGGCCTTCTCGCTGTTTCCCGAGGCGATGCAGTCGTCTCTGGTGGCGGGTCCCCTGGAGCGGGCGATCGAGCTGTTCGGGCGCGACCAGGTGCAGGTGCTGCAGTACGAGCGCTGCCAGCGCGACGGCGCCGCTCAGTTCCGCCGCACCTGCGAGTTCCTCGGGATCGACCCGAGCTTCGTGCCGAGTGACCTGACCCGCCCGGTCAACGACCGCGCCTACACGATCGCGAAGCCCGACGCCGAGCGGCGCCGTCGCCTGGCCGCCTACTTCCGCCACGACGTGGAGCGCCTGGCGGGGCTGTGCCCGGAACTCGAACTCGGCCTCTGGCCGGACTTCACCTGATCCGCGTCCTGGGTCGCGTCGCTCCGGCCTCCTAGACTCAAGGTATGGCTGTTTCGCACGAGCGGATCTGGCGTCGCTGGGCGCTCTCGGTGACCGGCGTCGCTGCGGGTCTCGTGGTCGCCCTGTGGTGGCTCGCGCTGCGCGAGGACGACGTCCGCGGGCGGGCCGTGGCCGACATGGTCGCCACGTCGGGCGGCATCTGGGACGCGGCGCGCGATCCGGACGTGACGCGCCTGTTGCAACCCGGCCTCGAGGGCCGCGAACACATGGGCGTTTCGATCACGTCCAACCGCTTCGGCCTGCGCGAGCGTGAGTACGCCCTGCCCAAGCCCAATGGCGTCTTCCGCGTCGTGCTGCTCGGCGATTCGTTCGTCTTCGGCTACGGCGCCGAGGCCCAGGTGCGCCTGGGCAACGTGCTCGAGCGCGAGCTGACCGCCAGGCAGATCGGCGCGAAGGTGCCGGTGGAGTGCCTGCACCTGGCCCTGGGCAGCTGGAACCTGCAGTCCGAGTGCGCCTTCCTGCGGCGGCAGTTGGACCTGCTCGCGCCCGACGTGGTCGTGCACGTCAGCGTCTCCAACGACCTCGACGACACCGCCGGGGCGCGGGGCTTCGGCGCCATGGCAGACGTCAGTCCCCAGCGACCGGACCAGCGCGGGCTGGTGCTGCGTTCCGATTGGCCGCGCACGCGCATGGGGTCGGCACAGACCGGGTACCTGCCGATCGGTCTCGACTGGGAGTCGACCCGTCGCTTCGACGAAGCCGCGCGGGACATCGCGGATCTGTCGGGGCGCGTCGAGGCGGGCGGCGGCACCTACCTGCACGTGCTGCACTGGGGCAGGTTGACGCCGATCGGCGCGCGCTTCGTGGTCACCGAGCTGGCGCCCTCGGACTGGGTGGTGATCCCCGGGAGCTTCTACGACGACCGCGCGAACTGGGTCACCGCCGACGACGCCCATTGGGGCGAGGAGGGCCACCGTCGCGTGGCGACCGCCGTCTACGGCGAGTTGGCTCGCGCCGGCGCCTTCGAGCGCCTCGAGTTGGAGCCCTGGCCCGAGGCCAGCGCTGAGGCCGAGGCCCTCTTCACCGCCGGCGCGGCGGAAGCGGCGCAGGTGCCGGCGGTGGGGGACCTGTTGGCCGGACAGCCGATCGATCCGTTGCTCGATCGCGAGGCCCTGGCCGGGCCCCGGGCCTGGCAGGTGCACGGGGGTGTCGAGTCCGACGGAACCCTGGGGCCCTACGCGTCGATGATCCTGGCGCGCAGTGGCGGTCGCGCGGTGGCCGCCGAGGTCGAAGGCCTCGGGCGCGCGAGCCTCGCGCGCGTCGGGCTGACCCTGTGGGTCGATGACGTGGCGGTGGCCAGCGGCGAGCTCGCGGCCGACGGCGAGCTGCGGCTCGCGGCGTCCCTGCCCGAAGCCGCCCTCGGCAAGGCCTTCCTGACCGTGCGTCTGACCGCGGACGACTACGTCTACGCCGGCGAGGACCTGCGCCGCTTGGCGAGCGCGCGTCTGGTGCGCGTGGCGATCGAGTAGGGCGTCAGCGCTTGCGCTCTCCGCCCAGGCCGGCGGCCGCCCGCGCCGCCTCCTGGATCCCGCGCGCCAGGGTCGAGCGGATCCCGCCGTCTTCCATCACCAGGAGTCCGGCGATGGTGCAGCCGGCCGGGGTCAGGACGTCGTCCTTGAGCGCGGCCGGGTGCTTGCCGGTCTCCAGCACCAGGCTGGCGGCCCCGCGCACGGTCTGGGCGGCGAGTTCGGTGGCGACGGCGCGGGGTAGGCCCATCATCACGCCGCCCTCGGAGAAGGCCTCCAGAATCACGTAGACGAAGGCCGGTCCCGAGCCGGACAGTCCGGTGACGGCGTCCATGTGCTCCTCGTCGAGCTCGAGCACGCGGCCCAGGGGCGCGAACAGTGAACGCGCCAACTCGGCGTCCGCCGCGCTGGCGTGGCTGCCGCGCGACACCACGGTCATGCCCTCGCCGATCAGGCAGGGGGTGTTCGGCATGGCGCGCACACAGCGGGCGCCGTCGGGTGCGACGGCCTCGATCGACGCGGTGGAGATCCCGGCCGCGGCGGAGACGATCAGCGGACCGTGGTCCAGCGCGCCCGCCCGCGCCAGGTCCGTCACCAGGCCGAGGATCGCCTTGGGCTTGGTGCAGAGCAGCAGCACGTCGGCGGCACTCGCGGCTGCCGCGGCGTCGATACCGACCGCGAAGGGCAACTCGCGGTCCAGGGCCAGGGCGTGCTCCGCCCGCCGGACCGTTCCCGTCAGGCGCTCCGGCGCCACGTCGCCGGAGCGGACGAGGCCCTCCGCGAGCGCCCGACCCAGGGTCCCCAGACCCAACACAGCGACGCGACTTTGATCGAGCATGGGCGGCAGGCTACCAGTCGGCCGAGCGGATGAGGCCGCGGAAGCACGGCCCTGGGGACGAGCGAACCTGGCGAGGTATCGGGCGCGGGGCGCCGCGCGCCGAATCGTCACAAGGAAGACGCATCGGTTCGGCGCGATGCGAGCCGGCGCGGGGCCGCATTGACGCAACGTTGTCCAAGGTCGCGTTCCCAACCCTGCACCTGATTCCTGAAGGTGTCGTGCGGTTCGGGAGACCGGCGCCGAGGCGGCTTCCTTTGTGGACACCTTGGCGCGGCGCTAGCGTCGAGTGATCGTCCTCGCGAGCACGCGAGCACGCCTGATCCCAGGAGTCGCGCGCAAGCAGCGGGCGCCTCCCTCCCCGCAAGAAGAGGTCTCCCATGAACGCACCGGGTCGATCGTTTCGGACCAGTGCCAGCGTCGCCGCCTGCGCTCTGACCCTGGTCGGATTGCTACAGGCCGCCTCCCCCGGACCCACGGCGCGCTCGGTCGCGCCCGAACCCGCGGCGGCCGCCGCACCGAGCTGGATGGGCGTCTTCGGCGCCTACGTCCGCCACGACGGCTCGAACCCGGGCTCGTTCACCATCCTGATGAACCAGGACTATTGGGGCCTGCACGCCGAGGTCGGCCTGCGGATCAACGGCGGGAGCTGGACCACGGAATCGATGGCCTACGTGGGCAACGACGCCGGCAACTCGGTCTGGACCCACACCCCGGCGGCGCCGATCGCGCCCGGCAGCACGGTCGAGTACTACTTCCACGGCTACGACAACTGGGGCGCGAACGTCTGGGACAACAACGGCGGAGCCAACTACAGCCACACCGCGGCCCTGATCCCCTCGGCCAAGGCGGGCATGGGGGCCTGGGTCGATGGGGGCGACACGACGTTCCGCGTCTGGGCCCCCAATGCCACGACCGTGGCCGTGGCCGGCTCCTTCAACGCCTGGTCGGGCACGGCCAACCCCCTCGGAAGCGATGGCGGCGGGCACTGGTCCGTGGATGTTGCCGGCGACCAGTCCGGCGAGACCTACAAGTACGTGATCGACGGCACCCTGTGGAAGAACGATCCGCGCGCCACGGCGGTGACCAACTCGGTCGGTGACTCGATCGTGGCCGACCCCGCGGCCTACTCCTGGACGAGCTTCTCGATGCCCGGCTGGCATGAGCTGGTGATCTACGAGCTCCACATGGGCACCTTCAACGACTCGCCCGGGGGCACTCCGGGCGGTTGGCAGTCGGCTATCTCCAGGCTCGATCACCTGCAGGACATGGGCATCAACGCCGTCGAGGTGATGCCCGTGGCCGAGTTCGCCGGTGACTTTTCCTGGGGCTACAACCCGGCCCATCCCTTCGCCCCGGAGAGCGTCTACGGCAGCCCTGACGACATGCGCGACTTCGTGGACGAGTGCCACCAGCGCGGGATCGCCGTGATCATCGACGTGGTCTACAACCACCTCGGTCCGAGCGACCTGGACATGTGGCGCTTCGACGGGACCTCGACCGGCTCCTACGGCGGCATCTACTTCTTCCAGGACTGGCGCGCGACGACGCCCTGGGGTGACACGCGGCCCGACTACGGTCGCGGCGAGGTGCGCAGCTTCCTGCGCGACAACGCCCTCTACTGGTTGAACGACTTCAACTGCGACGGCCTGCGCTGGGACTCGACGGTCAACATTCGCACCCAGAACAACGGCGGCGGCGGCAGCATCGCCGAGGGGTGGACGTTGATGCAGTGGATCAACAACGAGATCGACTCGGCGGCCAGCTGGAAGATCTCGATCGCGGAGGACCTGCAGAACAACGACTGGATGACCAAGACGACGGGCGCCGGCGGGGCCGGGTTCGACTCCCAGTGGGATGCGGCCTTCGTGCACCCGATCCGCGACGCGGTGATCGAGGCCACGGACGCCAACCGCGACATGTACGCGGTGCGCGACGCCATCGCCAAGATCGACAACGGCGACCACCTCGACCGCGTGATCTACACCGAGAGCCACGACGAGGTCGCCAACGGCAGCGCGCGCGTGCCCGAGGAGATCTGGCCCGGCAACGCCGCGAGCTGGTACTCGAAGAAGCGCTCGACCCTGGGAGCGGCCCTGGTCTTCACCAGTCCGGGCATCCCGATGCTCTTCCAGGGGCAGGAGTTCCTGGAGGACGGGTACTTCGCGGACACCGACCCCGTGGACTGGGCCAAGGCCTCGACCTATTCGGGCATCACCGACCTCTACACCGATCTGGTGGGCTTGCGTCGCAACTTCGGCGGCAAGACCGCCGGCCTGCGCGGCGGCAACGTCAACGTGCACCACGTCAACAACACGAACAAGCTCATCGCCTTCCACCGCTGGGACAGCGGCGGCAGCGGGGACGACGTGGTCGTGGTGGCCAACTTCTCGGGCACCGGCTACTCGAGCTACAACGTCGGCTTCCCCTCGGGGGGCACCTGGAAGGTGCGCTTCAACTCCGACTGGAGCGGCTACGACTCGGGCTTCGGCAACTGGACCGCCTACGACACCACCGCGAGCTGGGGCGCCAAGGACGGCATGTCCTACAACGCCAACGTGGGCGTCGGTCCCTACACGGTGATCGTGCTGTCGAAGGACTGAGGTGAATCGGACGCGGGCGCGCGGATCTTCCACGCGCCCGCGACCCTTCGAGCTGCCGCTCGGTCCTGTTCGCTGGCGGTCGCGGCGCTGTAGTTCGCGGCGGGGCGGGCCGGGCCGGGCCGGCTGTGACGCCAGCAGCCTCCAGGCTGCCTCAGTCGACCATCGCGAAGGTCGTGGCCACGAACTTGCCGTCCTTCAGCTCGCCGTCGGCGCGGGCCTGCAGACCGTCCTTGTGGCAGAAGGGCATGTAGCCCAGGTCGATCGGGGCCTCGAGGGCCACGAACTCACCGTCGACCTCGATGTACTCGCCGCAGGCACCGACCTCTTCGAGGGCGCAGCCGCAGATCAGGGCGTGGGTCTGGGCCTGGTCCGAGGGAACTGTCGCGTCGGACACGGCGCCGTGCTCGTGGTCCGCGTGATCGTGCCCGTCGTGGCCGTCGCCGCCGCAGGCGACGAGCAGGGACAGGGCGGCGGAGGCGAGGAGGGTCGTGGTAAGGGGCTTCATGGGGATCGGCTCGGTCGGAGTTGGCGGGTCGGTCGTCAGCCTGCGACGGGGGCCGGCGCGCCCACCGGGGCGAGCTGCTCGTCGGCGGACCAGACCACGTTGTAGAGGGTGTCGCGTTCCACCGGCACGCGGCCGGCGTCGCGGATCCAGCGCACCAGCTCGGCCCGCCCGACCTCCTGGGGCGTGGTGGCACCGGCATCGTGGTAGATCTTCTCCTCGACCACGGTCCCGTCCACGTCGTCGGCGCCGAAGGCCAGGGCCGTCTGGGCCACAGGCACGTCCATCAGGATCCAGTAGGCCTTGATGTGCGGGATGTTGTCGAGCAGCAGCCGTGCGACCGCCAGCTCGCGCAGCTCGTCCAGGGCAGTGGGGCCGCAGTAGTGGCTCCACTCGTTGTTCTCCGGGTGGAACGAGAGCGGGATGTAGGTCTGGAAGCCGCCGGTCTCGTCCTGCAGGCGCCGCAGGCGGTCGAGGTGGTCGACGCGCTCCGCGATGGTCTCCATGTGCCCGTGCAGCATGGTGCAGTTGCTGCGCAGACCGGCGCGGTGCACCTCGCGCGCCGTGGCCAGCCACTGCTCACCGGAGATCTTGTTCTTGTAGCCCTCGGCGTGGATGCGCTCGGAGAAGACCTCGGCGCCGCCGCCGGGGCAGGAGCCCAGGCCGGCCGCCTTCAGGTCCTCGAGCACCTCGGCCAGGGTCTCGTGACGCCCCTCGTGGCGCGCCGTCTTGGCGATCTGGTCGAGCTCGACCATCGTGAAGGCCTTGACGTGGATCTCGGGCCGCGCCGCCTTCACCGCGCGCAGCAGGTTCAGGTAGTAGTCGTAGGGGATCTTGGGCCAGACCCCCGCGACCATGTGGACTTCGGTCACCGGCTGGTCGGCGTGCTCGAGCAGCTTGGCGGCGGCCTGCTCGGGCTCCAACAGGTAGGCGCCCTCCTGACCCGGCAGCCGGTCGAAGGAGCAGAAGCTACAGAACTTGTTGCACCAGTTCGTGTAGTTGATGTGCTGGTTGACGTTGAAGTAGGTGCGGTCGCCATGGATGCGCTCGCGCACCCAGTTGGCCAGGGCGCCCACCGCATGCAGGTCGGCCTCGTACAGCCGCAGGCCGTCTTCACAGGAGAGGCGCTGGCTGGCCAGGACCTTGTCGGCGATGTCGCCCAGCCCCGCGGCCTCGGCCCGCCGTCGAACCAGTCGTTCCTTGGTGCTACCGGCCGCCGCGGTCTCGTTGATGCCGCCCGTCGCGATGCCCGATCCCTGTGCCGCACTCACGAGCCCACCTCCGCGAGACTGGCGCTGCCGGCGGGTCGCACGGCGGCCTCCTCGCGGCTCTTGGGGAAGCACGGCCCGTCGTGGCGCTCGTCGACGATTCCGTACCAGGAGTTGCGCCGCCGCGGCGCGAATCCGGCCCCGGTGATCATGCGCTCGATCGTCTCGATGCCCTCCAGCTTCATGCAGCCGGCGGCCGAGACCACGTTCTCCTCCAGCATCGTGCCGCCGAAGTCGTTGCAGCCGTAGCGCAGGGTGATCTGGGCCATCTTCATGCCCTGGGTCACGTAGGAGGTCTGGATGTTGTCGAAGTTGTCGAGGTAGATGCGCGACAGGGCCTGGACCCGCAGGTAGACGCCGGGCGTCGTGCGCGGCGGGTACAAGTGCTGCTCGGGAACGCCGTCGGGCTGGGTGTTCCAGCAGGCGAAGGCGGTGAAGCCGCCGGTCTCGTCCTGCAGCGCGCGCAGGCGCTCGAGGTGCTCGATCCGCTCCGCCGGCGTCTCGACGTTGCCGAACATCATCGTGGCCGAGGAGCGCAGGCCGGCCTCGTGGACCTTGCGGTGCACGTCGAGCCACTTGTCGGTCGTGGTCTTCTTCGGCGCGATGATCTCGCGCACCCGCTCGACCAGCATCTCGGCCCCGGCGCCGGGCACCGAGCCCAGGCCGGCCGCGGTCAGGTCGGCGATGACCTCCTCGACCGGCCGCTTCTCGATGCGCGAGAGGTGGTCGAGCTCGGGCGCCGAGAGGGCGTGGAGGTTGATCTGGGGGAAGCGCTGGCGCAGGTCCGCAAAGAGGTCCGCCCACCAGTCGCTCTTCAGGTAGGGGTGGTGCCCGCCCTGCATCAACACCTGCCGCCCACCCAGCTCCGCCGTCTCGCGCACCTTGTCGACGATCACCTCGCGGTCGAGGACATAGGCCTCGTCGTGCTTCGGCCGCCGGTAGAAGGCGCAGAAGCCGCAGTCGGTGATGCAGACGTTGGTGGGGTTGATGTTGCGATCGACGATGTAGGTGACGATCGGCTCGGGGTGCTTGCGCCGGCGCACCTCGTCCGCGAGCTGGCCGAGCAGGCCGATGTCGGCGTGCTCGTGCAGCAAGAGGCCCTCTTCGGGCGTGATCCTCCCGCCGTCCAGGACCTTGTCGGCGACGCGCTCGAGCTCCGCGGCCAGGGTGCCGGTGGCCGTGGCCGCGGCCAGGGGCGCGTTCCACAGGGCCGACGGAGCCTGGTCGCCCACGCCGTGGCGCCCCGCGTGGACGGGTTCGGTGGTTGTGCCTTCGGACTGCATCGCGGGCCAATATAGGACGGCCCAGGGCTCGCATCGGCCCCCCCGGCGGCGTAACTCTCGGCACCCGGGACGCAGGCAGAGGAGTGCCGGCGGATTGCTATCCTGCGCGGCTGCTCGCTGCGCGTCCGACATCGATGAGAGCCACCTCGAGAATCGCCTGCCTGTTGGCCTTGCCGCTGCTCGCTTGGACGGTGTCGGCCCAGCTGGTGTCAGCCCGGCCGGGGGCGTCCGTGGGCGCCGTCCAGGAATCGGTCAGCGAGGGGGCCCCTGCGCCCGACGGCGAGGCGCAGCGACCGGACGCGTTGGAGATCTACTCGGCGGTCTACAAGTTCCGCCTGGCCCATGCCCAGTGGGAGCTGGGTGGCCGGCGGGGGCGACATCCTGCCCGCGAGGCCTACCCGATCTTCGACGACCTGGTGCAGCGCGGATGGAGCTGGGGCCGCCTCTGGCTGCTCGAGAACTTGGACCTGGCCGGCCTTGCGCCCTCGGACGAGCGCCGTCGGCGGCGCAGCTTGGTCGAGGTCCTGCTGACCCCGACGGCTGACGGGGCCAGGCCGATTCCGGACGCCAGTGCCGAGGCGGCCCTGCTGGCCCTGGCCGAGCACCCGCGCGACTTCGAGCGGGCGGAGGCCGAACCCTGGGTCCGCCGAACCCTGTCCACCTACCCCAGTGGCCGGATCCAGGCGGCGGGCCAGGTGGCCCTCGGGGCCCTGCTCGACGTCTACCCCGACCCGCCCGCGGGCGCCGCGACCAACGGCGAACGCCCGGCCCAGAGCGGCCCAGATCCGGCCGAGCAACTCTGGCGTGGCGTGATCGCCGGCCATCCCGAGACCGCGGCCGCGCCCCTGGCGGCGGACCTGCTGCTGGTCAACGTCGAGCGCCGCTACCGGGCGGCCGCGGATGCCTGGGTGGTTCGCTGGCTCGACGCCCAGAGCGGCGCCGACCCCGGTCCCCACCCGGCCACGGAGACCTGGGCCCAGGTCGAGTCCCTGGCTGCCGCAGGATCGGGCCGGGCCCTGTGGTGGATGGCCCGTGAGGTGCGCCACCTGAACCTCGACGAGGAGGAGCTGGCCCAGCGACGCATCGAACTCCTGGACCGTCTGATCGAGGAGCACACCGACGCGCCCTGGCTGGCCGAGGCCGTGCAGTTCTCGGAGGTCATCGTCTCCGACCTCGGCCTGGAGGCGGTCGAGCGCCTGGGCCGCGGCCTGCTCGAGGGCAGCCGCGATCCCCACGTCCGGGCCTGGGTCCTGCACGGCATGGCGACCATCGCCGCCTCCGACGACCAGGATCCCGAGAGCGTCGAGCGTGCCATCGCCTTGCTTGAGCGGCTGCAGGCCGAGTACCCGGAAGACCGTCTGGCGGAGGCCGCCGGGAGCTGGCTCTTCGCCCTGCGTCACCTGCGGCCGGGACAGATTCCGCCGCCGCGCGAGGCCCTCGATGGCGATGGACAGCCGATCCGGTTGACCGACCTGCGGGGCGAGGTTGCCCTGCTCGTCTTCTGGGGCTGGTGGAGCCCCGTCGCCGCCTTCGAGCTCGCGCGAGTGGGGGAGTTGGCCGAGCGCTTCGACCAGCGGCCGTTCACGGTCGTCGGCATCAACTCCGACGACGACCCCGCCGCCGCGCGAACGCGCTTCGACGAGGCGGGCTACGACTGGCGCAACGTCTGGGAAGGACGGCGCTCGGGTCCGTGGACCCAATCGTGGCACGTGCGCAGCTTCCCGACCTACTTCCTGCTCGATGCCGACGGGCGCATCGTGGCCGTGGAACAGGACCTCGACGCGATCATCCCGCGGCTCGAGAGCGCGCTCGAGGGTTAGCCCCGGTCACTCCCAGGAAGCGACGATGGCGCGGAGGCGCATGTTGCGCTGGGCCAGGCGGTGGGTCGTGAGCTGCATCCGCTCATCCACTTCGGGAAAATCGTCCCGGTGGAGCTCGACGGAGCCGATCCAGCCGTTGCCCAGTGAGGTCGAGCCCGAATAGAAGACGCCGCCCCGGTCCCGCTCACCCGCGGGCGGAGCCGTCGGGTCGTTGGGCGAAAGGTACGGGAACGACTCGAAGCGATCGGAGACCAGCTCCGCCGTGATCGCTTGATCGAGCGCCGAGTAGTAGGCGTCGACGGCCTCCTCGAGGTCCATCTGTTCGGGGGAGATGACCGCGGACAACTCCACCAGTTGGACCTCATCCAGATCGGCGACCAGTCCGACCTCGGTCTGCAGCCAGCGAACCGTCAGTCGGTCGTCAGCGGGCCAGCTCCGGCGGGCGGCGCGCTTGGACTCGAGTTTTCTCGGGCTCAGGCGCAGGCGTTCGGCGAGCAAGCGGCGGGCGTCGGCTTCGCTGACTTGCGGGACCGCCAAGGCCTCGAAGTCGACTCCGGCCTCGACCAACCGCGTGAGGATCTCGTCGCCGCGATCGTGCGAGAGGACGAACTCGCGAACATCGTCGGGTAGGTCCTCCGGGGGTGACGACGCCTCGGCCACCGAGCGAGTTTGGAGCTCGCCAGGTTGCGTGAGTCGACTCGTAACCAACAGTCGGCCAGCATCCGAATCCGGCCGGGCACCGCTTCCTGCTGGCCCCGAGTCGTCCAAAACGATCGTGGCCAGGCCGACGGTTCCCGCGACGAGACCGAATGCGATCAGCGCTGTTGTCTGCATTGCCATGGCTTCTTCTCCTGCTCCGCTCGGTCTGGTTCCGGCGGCCGATTCAGACGTCGTCGCAACTGCCACAGGACCCCGAGGCCCATGCACTTGTCGACGAACCTTGGGAGGTCACGTAAGTGAAACTCCAGACGTAGGGACCCACGCCACAAACGAACGAGCCTGGGGGGATCGAAACCGTGCTCACACCGGAAGAGCCCTGGGGGAACTCGGGGGCGTACTCGGGCAGGCACAGCGTGCGGGCGCCAATCTGCACGCACGCTTCGAAAGTACCCGTGTCGATCAGCGGGAAGCCGTCCCACTCGCGAGTGACGAGGGCTCCGCAATACAGGAACGGCACGCAATAGGCTTCGCCCGCTCCGAACTCCGGGTCACCCGAGACCCCCAACAGGCACTGACCCGAGGTGACCTCGACGTCGATGCTCATCACCCCGGCGCCGATCAATGGGCCGAAGGACCAGATGTAGCTCGCGGCGCCCGAGTCGGACGTCCCCAGGCAACCCGGACAGGACTCGAATCCGGCTTCCTGACCAGCGCTGAACTCCGCGCCGGAGATGGACAGGAGGAGAGCGCCGAGAACGATCGAGGCAAGCTTCGATTCCATTGATCCAGCAGACGCCTGGCCACGCCGAGTTGTCAATGGCGCTGCTCCCTCGTCGTCCGACCGTCGAGCAAGCGCGGATTCGCGGACTTCCGACTTCCGAGTGGACTGGCTCCGCTCGATCACCGATCGCGATGACCTCGAAACCGCGCGCGGGCGATGAAGATATCGCTAGGAAGTCCGCTTTCCAATCGGGTATCGGTCGGCACGAATTCGGGTCCGAAGGTGCAACGTGGGCCGCCAACCACCGCCTTTAGGTCGGGGTGGAGGCGCGGACTTCCGGGATCCTCCAGGCGGCGGTTGCCACTGCATGGGTTCCTCGTGCCACGGTTGCCGAGGAACGCTGAAAGGCGTTGAAGGTCGGCCCCAGGGACAGGGGGACGACGTTCGAATCTTTCGATCCGGCGACCCGCTGTGCCCCTGGCTCCCGGACTTGGCGCAAGTGTCGATCGCCCCCGAAGGTGAGGTCGTCTGCGCCGACGATGCAACTTCGTTCTAGTGTCCTGGATCAGAAATTCGGCGTCACTACCCGGAGGTCCGATCGATGCTGGCTAGGCGCGCCGACGACGCGTATCCGCTGCGATACTCGGAGGAGGCGCTGGCGACGCCAGCGGCGATCGGAGCCCGGGAAGTGACGCCGAATTTCTGATCCAGGACACTAGAGCGCTCGCAGGCTCGCAAGCAGGCGATCCACGTCCTCGTCGTCGTGATAGATCGCGAAGCCGAAGCGCAGACGATCGTCGCGACGGTCGGTCAACACCCGGGCGGCCTGAAGGCGTGCTTGGAGCTCGCCCGCATCGGTGCGGCGGAAGGTGAGGAAGCGTCCGCGCGCCAGGCTGCGACCGGGGATCAACTCGGCGATGGACAGGGGACCTGCTTCGCCGGCCTCGACGCCGTCTAGGAAGCGCGCTTGCAGTCGACCCACGTGGGCATGGATCGTGGCCACGTCCAAGCCCTCGCGCTCGAGCAGTTCGAACGTCGCGTTGAGGCGCAGGATGCCGCTGGGGTCGAGGGTGGAGCCGAGGAAGCGCCCGCCGTGCTCGGGGTACGGCACGCGGTCCGAGCCCGGAGCGGCGAGGGCGTCGAAACCGGCGAACCAGCCTGTGTAGAGGGGCCGCGGCGCGATGCCGGGGGGACAGTGCATGAAGCAGGCCCCTTCGCCGCTCATGGCGTACTTGTAGCCGCCCGAGGTGTAGAAGACGCGGTCGGCGACGGCGGACCAATCGGTCGGCACGGCCATGAAGCCGTGGTAGCCGTCGCAGATGGCGAGGGCGCCAGTGGCTGCGGCCTCGGCCAGGAGCTGCGGCGCGGCGTCGAACACGAAGCCCGAATCGAACAGCACGTGGCTGCAGAGCACGAAGTCCCACTGGCCCCCGCGCAGGGCGGCGGCGAAGCGCTCCGCGAGGGTGTCGAACGGCTCGGCCGCGACGCTCGTGACCTCGGCCTGGCCCGACTCGGCCAGGCGATCGATCTGTCGCCGGAAGCTGTGGAACTCGGCGTCGGTGGTCAGCACCCGCGCCGGGCGAGCGAGCTCCATGGACGTGAAGGCGCGAAAGACCAACTCGTGGGTCGAGGTCGCGAAGGCGAAGCTCGAACCATCGGCGAGGGGCCCGTCGCCCAGGCCCAGGGTGCGCGCCAAGTGCCGCTGGAACTCGGGAATCACCTCACCGAAGAGCCACTCCCACTTGGTGTCGGCCAGCTCGGCGGCGCGATCCCAGGCGGCCAGGTGCGCGTCGCGGGTGACGTCCGGCCAGTAGTGGTGGCTGTGGGCAGCGAAGTGCAGGCGCTCGGGCGCGGCCTTGAAGGTGCGGGCGAAGAGGTGCTTGTGGGAGTGGGGCATGGGGCGTCAGCGGCTCGCGTCGGACGACATCAGGGCGCTGATGTCGATCGCCAGGAAGGCCAGGAACACGCCCGCGCTGAGCAGGTTCGCGTAGTAGACCGGTTGTTCCGGCACGATGCCCTCCATGCCGGCCATCAGTACGACCAGGATGCCGAACAACGCGACCCCCTCCATCAGCGCCCACTTGATGATGTAGGCCGTGCGCAGTCGGTCCGCGCTGCGCTCGCGGCGCGCGGCGTCGGCCAGGCGCGAAGAGAGGGTCATCGCCACGGTCCAAGCGACGAGGGCGAAGCCTGCGTGGACCATGGAAAGCAGGCCGACCATGGAGCCGGTACCGCCCGGTTCAGCGGGGGCCGCGGGATCGATGCCCGAAGCGCCGGACTGCTCGAGAAATGGCATCGCCAGGGAGATCGCCGTGAACAGCACGACGCCTGTGCCCAGGGCGAGGCCGACGATCGCAATCTGCTTCGGGCCACCGCTCGGACGACCGCCGCCACCCCCCTGCGCCAATTTCGGATCTGCCATGGCGGGATCCTAGCCGACGGCCGGCTAGGCTCGCCGCGGTGGGGAAGCCCAACTCCGTCCGGCTGCTCGAGCGCGAAGGTGTGGACCACGTCCTGCACGAGGTCGGGCCCGAGGTGAAGAGCGGGCAGGCCATGGCCCAGGCCCTGGGTGTGAAGCCCGAATGGGTGCTGCGCACGATCGTCTGCGAGCTGGAGTTTGCCGGCCCCGCTGGCGCACCCGGCCGACGGGCCAAGGCGTTGGTGCTGCACGGCTCCGCCGCCGAGCTCGACCTCAAGCGCCTGGCCCGCGCCGCCGGGGCCGCGCGAGCCCGCCTCGCCGATCGGGGCGAGGCGGAGCGCTGGACGGGTCTGGTGCGCGGCGGGATCTCGGCCCTGGCCGTGCCGCCCGGGCGCTTCGAGGTGCTGATCGAGGCCGCGGCCCTCGCGGCGAGCCGGGTCTTCGTCAGCGCAGGCCGGCCCGGCGCGGAGCTGGAGCTGGCCCCGGCCGATCTGGTCCGCGTCATCGGCGCGCGCTCGATCGACCTCGGATAGGGCTCGCGCCGCGGCTAGACTGCTCGGCCCTTTCCCGGACCCGAGCCCCCGCGCCCCGCATCCCGACCCAGCCCCCCCGAGCTCTCCGATGGCCAAGCCCGAGCCGACCTTGATGGACAAGATCGTGTCCCTGTGCAAGCGCAGGGGCTTCGTGTTCCCCGCCTCCGAGATCTACGGTGGCATCGGCAACACCTACGACTACGGTCCCCTCGGCGTCGAGCTGATCCGGCGTGTGAAGGAGGCCTGGTGGGGGGCCACCGTCACCGAGCGCGAGGACGTGGTCGGCCTCGACAGCGCGATCATCCAGAACCCCCAGACCTGGATCACCTCGGGCCACGTGGGCGGCTTCACCGACCCGATGGTCGACTGCAAGAAATGCAAGGGGCGCTTCCGGGCCGACAAGCTCGAGGACGCGCGCTGCCCGGAGAAGCCCTCCAAGCGCCCCGGTGAGTGCGACGGCGAGCTGACCGAGCCGCGCGAGTTCAACCTGATGTTCAAGACCACCATCGGGCCGGTGGAGGAGACCGGCTCGACGGCCTACCTGCGGCCCGAGACGGCCCAGGGCATCTTCCTGAACTTCAAGAACGTGCTCGAGTCGGCCCGCGCCAAGCCGCCCTTCGGCATCGCCCAGATCGGCAAGTCCTTCCGCAACGAGATCACCCCCGGCAACTTCGTCTTCCGCACGCGGGAGTTCGAGCAGGCCGAGATGGAGTTCTTCGTGCCGCCCGCGGAAGAGCAGCAGTGGTTCGACTTCTGGGTCAAGGAGCGCTTCGACTGGTACGTGCGCCACGGCATCGACCCGGCCAAGCTGCGCCTGCGCGTCCACGAGGACAAGGAGCTGGCCCACTACTCGACCGCCACCAGCGACATCGAGTACGAATACCCCTTCGGCTGGGGCGAGCTCGAGGGCATCGCCTGCCGCACGGACTTCGACTTGAAGCGCCACTCGGAGGCCTCGGGCACGGACCTGCTCTTCTTCGATCCCCAGACGAAGGAGCACTACACGCCCTTCGTGATCGAGCCGGCCGGCGGCATCAACCGCATGGCCCTGACCTTCCTGATCGACGCCTACGAGGAGCAGCAGCTCGAGAAGGACACCCGCGTGGTGCTGCACCTGCACCCCTCGATCGCGCCGATCACCGTGGCGGTCCTGCCCCTGGTCAAGAAGGAGGGCATGCCCGAGAAGGCTCGCGAGATCGGCGCCATGCTGCGCCGGGCGCGCTACTCGACCTCCTACGACGAGAAGGCCGCCATCGGCCGCCGCTACCGTCGCCAGGACGAGGCCGGCACGCCCTTCTGCGTGACGATCGACGGCGAGACCCTGACCGAGAACACCGTCACCCTGCGTCACCGCGATTCGATGGAGCAGGAGCGGGTGCCCGTGGCCGAGCTGCGTGGGCGTATCGACGCCGCGATCGAGGCCTGGAAGCGGCCCGGGGCCTGACCGGGCGGTTCCCAGGCTCCGTTGACCTTGTCGAGGGGGGGGGGAGCCTCCCCTCGTGATCGGGTTCAGTCGTAGGTTTCTGATCGGTGCCGTCGGGCTGTTGGCATTCGCGGCCCTCGGAGTTCTGCTCGGGACCGCGAACGTCGACCGTGGCGAGCGGCAGGCCGGCGGGCGGAGTCCGGCCCAGGCGGCCGCCGATCGGAGTCAGGACGAGGGGGAGCGGACGACGGCCACGCCAAGCCCCAGGCGACAGCTCGTACTCGAGTCGCCGGCCAGCTCGGCCCTCGGGGAGAGGCCATCGGATCGGGTCGAGCGGCCGGCTCCGACCGCTCCCTCGACAGGCGTGGCGGTCGCACCGAGCTCCGTCGCGGTCGAGTCGGGAGTCCTGTCCACGCCCCACGAGGAGATCGAGAAGGCCCTGGCGACGTTGCAAGACGAGCCCTTCTGTGGCTACGCCCGCCGCGGTTGCCTGGAGGCGATTGCGGTGCGGATGTCCTCGGAGAATCGCTACACCGTGCTGGTTCCGGGCCGGCAGGAGCCCCCGGTCACGGATGCGGACTTCGTCTTCAGTCGGCTCGTGGGGGCGGAGAATCGCCGGTTCGCCTTCGACCTGGACGAGTTTCCGATCGTGCGGCGCTTGGACGAGGCTCTCGGCGAAGCGCGCCGACGCGAGGCCCCACCGGTGATCGAGCCGGGTTCGGAACTTTGGTTCGAGGTCGTGGCCTTCCTCGAGGAGAGTCTGGCCTACCCGGGGGAGTGACGTCGAAGGTCCCAGCGGCGCGCGACGGCGATCCGGTAGCCCTGAGGCGCCCGATCTGGCGCGTGAGGACGCGAGGGCAGGGTCTCGACCCGCGACGGAGCAGTCCTCGAGCCGGCGCGGTAGGGCCGCTCCCCGACAAGCCTGGACCAGGGCATCGATCGTCGGGCTGCCGGCGGTGGCGGTCGGGTCCTGGAGGGGCCGGGAAGGGGCCAGCGGGCCGATCGGGCGACCCCGAGGTCCTGTGACGGACTTGCCGCGAAAATCGCCAGGTTACGTGAGGGATGCTATGGTTTCGGGTCCCCCAGGGATCTGCCCAGCTCCTCCCCCTATCGAGAATCGTCCACCGACGACCGGCCCCCCGGGTGGGACCCGCACGGCCTCGTCTCGGACCCCTCTACCACCGCCCCCGCGCGGCTCGCTGTTACATGAAGACGCTCCTGCTCCATGCGCCCGGTGACTCTCCTTGCGATGCGCCGTGGATGGGTGTGCCGGCCCTTGTCGCCCACCTGAAGAAGGTCGGCTACCCCGACACCCACCAGCGAGACCTGGATCTCGACCTCTACTACGCGTCCCAGAAGGCCGACGGGTACAAGCGCATGTCGCGGCTCTTCAAGGAGGGCATCAAGCACGCGCCGAAGACGGGCCCGCTCTACAAGCGCCTCTTCCTGCACCTCTTCGGGCTCCCGGCCATGTGGCTGATGACCCGCTGGGAGCTGCGCGACCTGGCCTTCTTCGAGAAGTTCCGCCGCGACACGCCGGTTAACGAGCAGTTCCCCGAGGACGGCAAGATCCGCTACCGGCGGACGGCCCAGGGAATCCTGAAGATGATGGCGATCTGGTACTACCCGTATCAGTCGTACCCCAAGTTCTTCAGCCTCCGCGAGAAGAACGTCTTCTGGAAGCTCCACCTGCGACTGGGCTACCTGTTCAACGACTACTTGAACCTCGGCCACAAGGCGCTTGAGTCCTACTACGAGGACTACGTCGTGCCGATGGTCAAGGACGGCAACTACGACGTGGTCGGCATCTCGGTGTCGGTGCAGCGGCAGTACGACACCGCGATCATCCTGGCCGAGGTGCTGCGCAAGCACAACGTGCGCGCCAAGCTGATCCTGGGCGGTAGCTACATCTCCGAGACCTACGACTCGGAGTGGCTCGAGGACGAGATCCTGGCCAAGTTCGACTACACGGTGCGCTACGAGGGCGAGGACGCGCTGCACCGCCTGCTGCTGCACTTCGAGGGCAAGGGCGAGCTCGAGGACGCGCCGAACCTGATCTACATGAAGGACGGCGTGCGGGTCGAGCACAAGCGCGACCGCGTGCGGGACATCAACGTCTTCGCCGCGCCCGACTACGACGACCTGCCCCTGGACCACTACCTCGACCGGCCGGTGCGCCTGCCGATCATGGGCAACCGCGGTTGCTACTGGGCCAAGTGCACCTTCTGCGCGCACTTCTGGTCCCTGGGTGTCGGCGCCATGCGGGATCGCAGCGCGGTCAAGCTGATCGACGACGTGAAGACGCTGCAGGCCAAGTACAACGTCCGTCACTTCTTCTTCGCCGACGAGTCGATCTACCCTCCCACGATCGAGGACTTCTGCGAGCTGGTCCACGAGGAGGGGCTCGACATCAACTGGTCGGGCATGATCCGCTTCGAGGAGTGCATGACGAAGGAGTACCTGGAGATGATGCACGGGGCCGGCTGCCACGTGCTGCTCTTCGGCCTCGAGTCGATCTCCCCGGGAGTCCAGGACATCATCAAGAAGGGCGTCGAGATCCCGATCGTCTGGCGTGTGCTGCGTGACGCCAAGGAAGTCGGCCTCAACGTGCACCTGTTCATGATCCTCGGCACCCCCGGCGAGACGAAGGAAGAGATGGAAGAGAACATCAACTTCCTGCTCGACAACACGGACCTCTACAAGACGGTCCAGTTGGCCTCCTTCGAGCTCACCATGGGCTCGCCGATGACGCTCAAGCCCGAGCGCTACGGCATCGCCGACATCCAGGTCCACGACCGCCACGGTCGCAAGGCCTTCTCCGACGTGGAGTACACCCGGACCACGGGTCTGACCAACGCGGAGGTCGACAAGTACGTGGAGTACGCGACGACCCACCCGGTGCTGTTCGCCAAGGACTACTGGAGCGGCTTCGGCTTCCAGATCTACGAGCCCAACGGCCTGCACGTGAACCCGGCCCTGCGTCCGAAGCAGAAGCCGACGACCGATCCGCGCTCGCTCAGCAAGGATCCGCGCGCGCCCAAGACTGTCGGCTCCGGAGCGGAGTGATCGAGCGGGTCCCCTCGGGGGCCCAGCGAGCGCCAGGCGCCCGGCACCCAGCGATGGGGGCCGGGCGTCTGGCCGTTCAGGGGCGATCCGCCCATCGCCACCGGTCGCGAGGGTGACCGTTGACGGAAGGCGGATTCGAACCGAAGCTCGCAGCCTTCTCGGACCGCCATGCGCCGGTCCATTGCTCCGAGCGATGCCCAACCCCGAACCGACCACCCGGAGCGGCGCGCACGACGACAGTCGTACTGCGAGCCGGTTCGACCGCCTCCGCGGAGCGCTTGCCACTCCGGTCGATGTGGCCTCCCTGGCCGTCTTCCGCGTTCTGTTCGGCGCCGTGCTCTTCTGGGAGGTCTGGCGCTTCTTCGACAACGGCTGGATCCGGACCTACTACATCGCGCGCGAGGTGCACTTCAAGTACCTCGGCTTCGGCTGGGTCCAGGCCTGGCCGGGCGATTGGATGTACGTGCACTTCGCCGTGGTGGGGCTCTTGGCCCTCGGCGTCGCAGTCGGCTACCGCTATCGCCTCTGCTCGGCGTTGCTCTTCGTCGGCTTTGCCTACTGGTTCCTGCTCGACAAGACGCGCTACCTGAACCACCTATACCTGACGCTGATCCTGTGCTTCCTGATGGCGCTGGTTCCGGCCCATCGGGGAGCGTCCCTGGACGCCCTGCGCAGGCCGGGCCTGCGTTCGGAGACCGTGCCGGCCTGGAGCCTGTGGCTCCTGCGCGGGCAGATCGCGGTGGTGTACCTGCACGCCGCCCTGGCCAAGCTGAACGGCGACTGGCTGCGCGGCGCGCCGATGGGGGCCTGGCTCCGTGCCCGCGACGAGCTTCCGTTGATCGGACCGCTCCTCGGTCAGTCGATCGCCGTTCCGGTCTTCGCTTGGGGTGGCTTCCTGTTCGACCTGACCGTCGTGCCCCTGCTGCTTTGGCGACGCACGCGACTGCTCGCGGTCCTGCTCTCGGTGTTCTTCCACGTCACCAACAAGTGGCTCTTCGACATCGGCATCTTCCCCGTGTTGATGCTGGGGGCCACGACGCTGCTCCTGTCGCCCGACTGGCCGCGCCGCCTGTGCCTGCTCTTTCCGCCTCTGGGGCCTTCACGGAGCCCGAGCCACCGCGGCGCTGCAGCGGGCGTCGGCGCGCCGCGGGTGGGGCGCTGGCTCACTGGCTTCCTGGCCCTGTGGTTCGTCGTGCAACTCGCGGTTCCCCTGCGCCACTGGCTGTACCCGGGCAACGTCAACTGGACCGAAGAGGGTCACTGCTTCTCCTGGCGCATGAAGCTGCGCGACAAGGACACGGTGTCGACGCGCTTCCTCGCCACCGACCCGGCAACGGGTCGCGAATGGGTCGTCGACCAGGGCTCGACCCTGAGCACCCGCCAACGGGAGAAGGTTGGCCAGTGGCCCGACCTGGCCCACCAGTTCGCGCTGATCACCGCCCAGCGCATGCTTGAGGAGGGCCTGGGCGAGGTGGAGATCCGCGTCGAGGCCCTGGTGTCCCTCAACGGCCGCGAGCCGCAGCTCCTGATCGATCCCGAGGTCGACCTGGTCGCCCAGCCCCGCAGTCTCGCGCCGGCCGAGTGGATCATGCCCCTGGACCGCCCCTTGCCTGGGGAATGAGCGGGGTGCCACGGATCGCCATGACGCACCAAGTCTTCATCAGCTACTCGAACGTGGACCGCCGGATTGCCGATCGCGTCTGCGAGCAGCTCGAGGCGGCCGGGATCGTGTGTTGGATGGCGCCGCGGGACATCCTCGCCGGCGCCGATTGGAGCGCCTCCATCATCGATGCCCTCGGCGCCGCCAAGGTCCTGGTGCTGGTGCTCTCCGACGCCAGCAATGGCTCGAAGCAAGTTCACCGCGAAGTCGAACGGGCCGGTTCCGGCGAGCTGCCGATCGTGACCCTGCGCGTCGAGGACGTCCGGCCGTCCAAGCTGCTCGAGTACTTCATCAGCAAGCACCACTGGCTGGATGCGACGAGCGCGCCCCTCGAGCCTCACCTGGTGGAGCTGGTTCGCAGCGTGGGGCTCCTACTGGAGCGCGAGGTCTCGGTGCCGGCCCCCGCCCGGCGGGTCGAGGCAGCGCAGCGGCCCGCGCAAGCGGCGGGGGAGCGGCGCCGGCTGGCCCGCGCCCCTGTGATCCTGCTCGCCCTGGCGGTGGCGCTCGGTCCCCTGTACCTGCTCTTCGACGCGCTCGGCGGGGCAGACCCGGTGGGGGCCACCCCGGCGATCGAGCCCACCGAGTCCCTGCCTGCAGGCGGGCAGGACATGCCCCCGTCCACGAGCGATGCGGGCCTGGCCGAAGAGGTTGGGCGGGCGCAGACGCCAGGCTGGACTCGGACGGCGACCGGCAACGTCCGGTACCGCGGACGTGAGTGGCGGGCGGAACCGGATCGGGGCACCTTCGAGGACGCGGCGTCCGTGCTGAGGCGAGCCAACATCGATCTGCCGTCCGGCGCGTCGGCCTGGCGCCTCCCCGACCTGGGCGAGCTGCGGGAGCTGGCCGAGTTGATCGAGGGGGGCGCCGTGGCGCACGAGCCCACGGACCTCGCTTGGTGCGACGACGCGCCCACGGGGATCTTCGCCCGCGCCGCCCGCCTCGAGGCGGGGTCCGCCACCGCGGAGCGAGTGCGCGGCGCGACGACCCACACCTTCCGCCTGGTGCGCGACGCGGACTGAGCCGCAGGGCGAGCGGGTCACGGGGACCCGCCCGCTCCGGGTCGGGATCAGGGCTGCGCAGCCAGTCGCTGGGGCATCAACTGGCTGGCCTGACCCTCGATCTGCCTGACGTCGAGGATCCGTCCACCGCGATCGAGCAGGCGCACGTCGAGCTCGACGCGCACACGCTCCTGGGCCAGGGACTCGCCGAGGGCGTCGCTGAAGCGGAACTCCGGGATCCACTCCTCCGGCGGCTCCTGGGCTCGAACGGCCACGAGCACGTCGGCCGTCTCGAAACGCGCCACCAGGACCGGCAGGTCCCGACGCGCCATGGTCAGCGCGGCCTCGCGCACCGTCGCCTCCAGGTCCTCGCTGGTCCGTTTCAGGTTCGCCCCGCCGCGATCACCCCCTGTACGCAGCGAAGCCTCCTGCTGCCGGGTGGACTCACCCGCCGCCGTGTCGGCCACCTGCTGGTGCACCAGGCGATCGTCCGTGCCCTCGATCCGAATGCCGTACTCGAGCGGCTGACCCCGCTCGCCCCCGCCGGTGACCAAGCCGTACTCGAGGTGGGGTTGGTAGTCGCGCTTGGCGGTCACGCCTTCGGAGGTGCGTCGACTGATGTCGATCACGGACTCCGGCGCGAGCCGCGCCATGACGGCCGACGAGCGCTCGAGGACGTTGCGTCCGTCGGCGACCATCAGCTCCGTCAGTCGCTCGAGGACGGCCTTGAAGGCCAGGTCGGACTCGTAGTTGGCCTGCTCCAAGGACGTCAGCGCGATGCGGAGCTGTCCCGGCTCGGAGGCGTTCTCCGGCTCGATCTGGTCCAGGACCCCGCGCAGCTTGGAGTAGGCGTCCTGCCAGGCCAGGCCCCGCAGCTCCTCGGTGCTCAGGTAGCGGGGCAGGATCGTCACGGCCAGCTCGGTGGAGCGCTTCGACCCCGGGGTCTCGAGCTGTGCCTGGTAGGGACCCTCCAAGCCGAGGGTGGCGTGGCCATAGGAGAGCTCGAGCTCGTAACGACCCGGGGCCTGGTAGGTGTGCTCCACCAGGATCGAGCGCGGCTGGTCACCGTCGAAGTCGATCGTGACCCCCTCTTGCGCGGGATCGGTGGCGGTGGAGGTCCCGTCGCCGAAGGACAGCACCACGTCGCGGACGTCGCGCGGGTGGAAGCCGGCCTTGGGGACCAGTCGGAACTGGATCGGTGCCTGCACGCGCAGCAGCTCGCGCGCCGCGGGGTAGGTCTCGACCGCCACCTGCAAGGGCTCTCGGTGCAGGACGGCCTCGAGGGTGTCGTTGGTCTGGCTCGTGCTGCCGTCGTCGGCGACGACACGAAGGGTCACACCGAAGCTCTGGGGATCCGCGAACTCACGCTTGTAGTCGTAGGTGTGCCGCACGATCGCCTCCGTCGTGCGCTGGGGCGGAGTGCCGTCGCCGAACGACCACTCGTACTCCTTGATCGCGCCCTTGGGCGACGACTCGGAGGCGTCGAACACGACCTCGTCGCCGAAGGACAGGTCCCGTCGGTCGGTCTTCAGGCGCGCCGCCAGCTCGAGCTCGAGGCCTATGTTCTCACTCTGGCCGGGGACCAACCTGACGCTCTCGCGGGTGCGCAGGCCGCTCGCGCCGGTGGCCTCGACCACGACCTCGCGGCCCGAGGCGGAAACGGGGACGTTGGCTGCATAGGGGAGCTTCAAGTCGCGCACCGGCTGGCCATCGACGATCAAGTCCCGCACGGAGCCGCTCTCCACGCGGATCTCGACGCGCGCGGGCATGGTGATCGTGACCCGGTTCACACCGTCCTTCGAGACCTCGGCGGTGACCTCCTCGCGCACGCCCTGCTCGGACTTGGCCACCACGGCCACGGTCCGGACCTCGTCCTTGCCGACCGACACGCGGGCCTCGTACTCGCCCTGCTCGAGCTGCTTGGCGCGCTTGCTGTCGACGGTGACGTCGGCCATGCCGACGCCAGGCGGCTCGATGCGAATCGACATGCGCGCGGTGCTGCAGGCGCAGGTGACCAGGAGTAGGGCGACGCTCGCGAAGCGGCAGGCGAGCTGGGATGTCTTCGACATGGGTTTCCTCCGTCGGGGGGCTGGGTCAGGCTCGCAATTGCGACGCCTGGAAGTGGCGAGGCCCGGGGCCAGGCGTGCCGGGGCTCGAGTCGAGGGCGGTGCGACCACGCACGACTCGAAAGGGAGTTAACGACCACGACCGCCCGATCGAACGGACCACGTCCAGTGGCCACGCGCGAGCGTGGGTCCTGCCTGTCCCGCAGAGGGAACTCGCTGTCGAGCGTCGGCCGCCCGCAACACCAGACCTTGCGGCGCAAGGCATCCCCAGGGACGCGCGGGGCACCGACCGCGCAGAGGTCTGGCCGATCATCGAGTGAAGCCCGGAGAGGCCCGATCCCGCTTCGAAGCGCACCGCCCGAACAGGCGCGACCCCCGGCGGCCGTGAGGCCGACGGGGGTCGCTTCGTCGTCGCAGCGCTAGAGGGGGTTCGCGCTGCGGTGCCGAACGCCGTCGGGGGGAGGGGGGTGCGTTCGGCGACCGCGGTTCGGGGCCGCGGTGGAGGGGGGGGTCAGGAGGTCATTCCAGGTCGCGCCACCTTGCGCGACTGAGGACGGCGTCGGGGCCGGCCCCGGCACCCAAGGGCGCGGAGTCGACGTGGGTCAGGCTGCCGGCCGCACCGATGGCGAAGACTTCGATCGTGTTCGAGTTGAAGGCTGCGGCGTACAGCAGCTCACCCGAGGGGTCGACGTCGATCGACTTGGTGTCGAGTCCGGCGGAGTGGGTGGTGACGAGGCTCAGGGCATCGTTGTCGGCGCGGGCGACCACGGCCACGGCGTTGGCGTCGGCCAGGGCCACGTACAGGTTGCGCCCGTCCAGGGACCAGTCGAGGCCGCGCGGATCGAGGCCGATGATCAGGTCCTGCGCGAAGCTGAGCGCCCCCGTGTTGCGATCGACGCGCTGCACGCGGATGCGGTTGAGGTTGGAGCTCGAGACGGCGAGCAGCCCACCGTCCGGCGACAGCGACAACGAGCGCGGTCCGGAGGTCAAGCCGTTGTCGAAGGGCGAGCCTGCGATCTCGATCAGGCTGCCGCTGGAGGTGTCGAAGACGGAGATGTCGCCGGAGTTGCGGTTGGCGACGTAGACGAAGCGACCGCTGGCGTCGAGGTCCACGTCGTCGGGGGCGAGGCCCGCGGGCGTCGTGTCGAGCTCCACGACTTGTCCGGTCGTGACGTCGACGTCGAACAGGGTCACGCCGCTGTTGCCTGCGGCGATCAGGCGCTTGCCATTGCCGGAGATGGCCAGGGCGCGGACCAGGAAGCCCGCGTTGGCCGTGGCGATCGGCTGCGACAGGGCGCCGCTGGTCGAATCGAGGCGGAAGCCCAGCACCTGACCGGCCAGCTCCTCGGCCACGTAGAGGAAGCGTCCGTCGGGCGAGATGGCCAGGTCGCTCGGCTTGGCGCCGGCAGCCTTGGGCGCGGCGATCGAGTCGAGTTGGGCCAGGACCTCGTCGAAGGCCAGGGCACTGACGTCCCCGGCGCTGATGTTGGCCGAGTAGACGCGATCGGGCGCCAGGGTCGCGGGGCGCGAGGTGCTGACCGGGATCAGGTCCACGGGGTTGCCGGCGGCCATCTCGCGCGTGCCGTCGACCAGTGCCGCGAGGGCGGTCGCGGGCAGGGCTGTGGCTGCGAGGGACCGGTCGAAGAGCGGCGCGAGCACGCGGTCGGCCACGCCCAGCTCGGCCACCGAGGCCATGTTGCCGCCGGTGGATAGCACCGAGGTCGCGGTCAGGCGCTTGTCCGCCAGGATCTTGAAGCTCTCGAGGGTGCCCCCTGCGAAGGTCGACACGGTCAGGCGCTCGCCGCCCATGCTGGCGCTGAGGCTCACCGGTTGGGCCGCAGTCAGGTAGCTGTCCAGGCGCGTCATCACGCCGGCGCCGTCGATACCGATGGCCGTGATCGCGTTGACGCCGAAGTTGCAGGTGTAGAGCCCGCTGCCGTCAGGCGTCAGGGCCAGGTCGAAGGGCCCGGGGGTCATCACCGTGCCGCGCGCCGACACGAAGCCGCCGCTGACGGGATCCAGGTCGAAGGCCGCGATCAGGTTGCCGGTCAGGCTGGCCACGTACAGGCTCTGTCCGTCGCTACTCAGGGCCAGGCCGCTGGGGTCGCTGATCGGCAGCAGTTGCGCGGTGGGCGCCAGCAGGCCAGTGGTCGCGTCGATCTCGAACAGGGCGACAACGTCGAGACCGAAGTCGGCGGCATAGAGGAAGCGCCCGTCGGGGCTGATCGTCAGGTCAACTGTGGCCGAGCCGAGCTGCAGGAGCTGGACGATCGTCGCGGCCCCGGTCTCCTGGTCGATCTCGTAGACGCCGATGCTGCCGGTGCCGAAGTGGGCCACGTACAGGAAGCGGCCCAGGGGGTCGGCCGCGCCGCGGAAGGGGAACTGGTCGGCCGGGGACGTCGCGCCGGCAACGAGCTCACCGCTCTCGCCGTCCACGCGCCAGGTCTGGATGCGTCCCTGGCCCCAGTCGAGGCCAAAGGCGAAGCGCGGCGCGCCGAACGAGTCGCGCACCTCCAGCTCGACGTCGGCCGTGAGGTCGGCGCCCAGGGCCGTGATCGTGTAGACGGTCGGCGCGGCCGGATCCGTGGGGATGCCGGTGATCGCTCCCGTGAGCGGATCCAGCAGCAGGCCGGCCGGCAGGGGGGGGCTGATGCTGAAGCCGGTGGTGCCGCTGGGCTGCGAGACGGGCGTGATCGCCGGGCCGATCACGTCGGCCAGGTAGACGAAGCTGCCGTCGCTGTAGGTCAGCGTCGGCACCTGGGCGGGCGGTCCGGCGGGCACACCCGCGCTGCCGCCGCATCCCGCGAGCGAGCCTGCGGTGGCGCCCAGGGCCAGCAGGAAGAAGTTTCCGGTACCAGTCGATCGGTTGGTCATGGCTAGGGGATCCCCGGTCCCCGCACGTCAGGCGCCCCTGGTCCCCCCGGGGGCCGCCGACCCTCAAAGCTACCCCGCTGGGCGGGGGGCGGTGGAATGGGGCGATTTTGCCTTCAGCTCGGCGCCCGCTATCGTGTGCGGTTCGCCCCCGCGCGCCGAAGTCCGCGCGGGCGGCCCCCGGAGGGGGCCCGGCGAACCCAGATCACCCCGATACGGCCTTCCTGAACCGACGAACGATGACCGCCCAAGCAGCCACGATGGAGTTCCAGGCCGAGGCGCGCCAGCTCCTCGACCTCGTCATCCACTCGCTCTACTCCCACAAGGAGATCTTCCTGCGGGAGCTCGTCTCCAACGCCTCCGACGCCCTCGACAAGCTGCGTTTCGAGGCGCTGAAGGACCCCGCCCTGCTCGAGGGCGACGCCCGCCTGCGGATCGAGTTGGTGCCCGACAGCGACGCCCGCACGCTCACGATCGTCGACAACGGCGTGGGCATGGATCGCGACGAGGTGATCGCCAACATCGGCACGATCGCCTCCTCCGGCACGCGGCGCTTCCTGGAGGAGCTGAAGCACAAGGGTGAGCGGGCCGACGTGCCCGAGCTGATCGGTCAGTTCGGCGTGGGCTTCTACGCCGCCTTCATGGTGGCCGACGACGTCACCGTCGAGACGCGCCGCGCCGGTTCCGACAAGGGCGTGCGCTGGCAGTCGGCGGGGGAGGGCAGTTACACCCTCGAGGAGGCCGACGGCCTCGCGCGTGGCACGCGCATCACCTTGAAGCTGCGCGAGATCGACGCCGAGGAGGCCGGCGCGGCGGACTACACCCAGGAGTGGGTCCTGCGCGACGTGATCCGGCGCTACTCGGACTTCGTCGAGTACCCGATCGAGATGGAGATCGAGCGCCAGCAGCCGGTGGCCAAGGCGGAGGACGCCGAGGAGGACGACGACGCCGAGCCGGAGATGGAGACCGTGCGCGAGACCGTCACGCTCAACTCCATGCGGCCCCTGTGGACGCGCTCCAAGGCGGACATCACCGAGGACGAGTACACCGAGTTCTACAAGCACCTCACCCGCGAGTGGGAGCCGCCCCTCGACACGATCCACTTCAAGGCCGAGGGCACGACCGAGTACACAGCCCTGCTGTTCCTGCCGAGTCGCAAGCCGATGGGGCTGTTCGACCCGACCGAGGCCAAGTCGCGCATCTCGCTCTACGTCCGCAAGGTCTTCATCACCGACGACTGCGAGGAGCTGGCGCCGGTCTGGCTGCGCTTCGTGCGCGGCCTGGTGGACTCCTCCGACCTGCCCCTCAACGTCAGCCGCGAGACCCTGCAGCACGCGCGGCAGCTCGGTCAGATCAAGAAGCGCCTGACCCGCAAGGTGCTCGACGCCTTCGGGACGCTCTTGGCCGATCGCCGCGAGGACTACGTCAAGTTCTGGGGCCAGTTCGGCGCGGTGATCAAGGAGGGCCTGTACTACGACGACGACGTGCGCGAGGACCTGGCCAAGGTCTGCCTGTTCCACACCACCGCCGGCGACGAGCTGACCAGCCTCGATGAGTACGTCGGTCGCATGCCCGAGGGCCAGGAGGCGATCTACGTGCTGTCGGCCCCCGACTTGACCGCCGCCCGCCGCTCGCCGCACCTGGAGGCCTTCAAGGCCAAGGGCTACGAGGTGCTGCTGATGGTCGACCAGGTCGACGAGTTCGCCCTGCAGCGCCTGGACGAGTTCGACGGCAAGCCCCTGCGCTCGATCGCCAAGGGCCAGGTCGACCTCGGCGACGAGGACTCCAAGGCGAAGCTCGAAGAGCAATCCAAGGAGCTCGAGGGCCTGCTCGAGGGCGTCAAGGAGAAGCTCGCAGAGCACGTCTCCGAGGTGCGCCTCTCCACCCGCCTGACCGACTCCGCCGCGGTGCTCGTCTCCGCCGAGCACTCCATGGCGCCCCACGTCGAACGCATGATGCGCGAGTCCGGCCAGTCCTTCGGCCCCGCCATGGCCAAGCGCACCCTCGAGCTGAACCCGACCCACCCGATCGTCAAGCGCCTCGAGGGCCTGCGCGAGTCGGACGGCGGGCGCTTCGGCGACTACTGCGAGCTGCTGCTGGGCCAGGCCCTCTTGGCCGAGGGCTCCCCGGTGCCCGACCCCGGCCACCTGGCCAAGCTGATGACCGACCTGATGGTCGGCGACGCGGCGGGCTGATCCGCCGCGGATCGGTCCTTTCCGGCCGCCCCTGCCGGCGCGTACCGCTTCCCTCGGTCGCAGCCGGCGGGGCCCCGGCCTGTCGCATCGCGAGAGGCGGGCGAGGAGCCTTCGGATCACGTCGCACTGTGCGCCGAGAGCGCGGTCCCTCGAGCGACGGAGAGTCTGCGGCACCTCGAGCTGGCACTCCTCGGCTCGCCAACAGCGCAGGTGCTGCCGGTTGAACCTGCGACGCTACTGCGTCGTAGCGCCAGCCGGTCGCGATTGTCGCGTTCAGCGACTGGACTCGAGGGACAGGTAGAGCTCCATCCAGTCCCGGACCGTGACCGAGGACGAGGGGCGACGACACCGCCAAGTCACGCGAATCCGGCTGGAGGGGGCGAAGGGGTGCGCCAGCGCGCGCGTTGCTGGCGCCCCCTCGCGATGCGGGCCGCTACGGTACGAGTTGCAGGGGCGACGGCGGCGACACGGCGGAGACGCTCACCGGGCCCGAGGTGTCGAGCACGACCGCGGCGTGGTGCAACACCAGTCCGGCCAGGCTGGGTGGCGCGTTGGGCGGGATCGAGAAGGTCGCCAGGCCTCGGCCCGAACCGTCGAGCGCTCCGAACGTCGCGCCCAGCGGGGCCGTGTTCGGCGCTACGAGTGTCGTGTTCGTGTAGCCGTCGGGCACCAACTCGAGCAGCAGCCCGTCGACGGAGAGCCCGGGGGTCGTGCCAGAGATCGAGCCGAGGACGATGTAGAGCTGGCCGGCAGCGGACGAGCCGAAGTCGAGGGCGAGCTGTTGGGTTCCGCCGGCCCACAGGTGCAAGAGCACTGGGTGGGCTTCGAGTGACTGGCTGCCGGAGGGCTCGTACACGAAAGCTGCGCCGCGGCTCTGGACGGAGAACGGATTGATCTGAATGTCGGACTGCCCTGCGCCAAGCGCGACGGACGTCGCATCGATGGCGACGTCACGCGCAACGCCTTCGAGCGTGACCACCGGCGGCACCGTTTCGCCCTCCACGATCGACTCCAACTGCCACGAGCCTGCCTGGAGTCGGTAGACGTGTGCCGAGCCGGGGTGGGGCGCGATTCCGATCATGTGGGAGCCGACCGCGAGCCGGTCGCCCTTCAGGTCGATCGAGAAGCCGAACCCCAGGCCGAGGACTGGATCGGTCGGAACCAACTGCTGTTCGAGGGTCCAGTTGCCGGCGCCGTCGCGGACGTAGATGTAGGCCGGGCCCAGGACGCCGTGTGAGCCCCGGCCGATAGCTACCCGGGTCCCATCGAGGGACACCGAGCGACCGAAGGTGCCGAAAGCCGGCCCGTCCGACGGAGCCAGCGTGGCCTCCAAAGTCCATCCGGACGACCCTCGCCGGTGGATCTCGACGACGCCGCTGTCGGGGGTCACACCGTCGGCCGACTCGTAGGGAACCGCGATCAGGTCACCACTCAAGGAGGCGGACCAGCCGGAGGCTCCGACCGTGGGCGGCTTCGGGATCTGGCCGTCGGAAACCCATTCGCCCGTGCTCGATCGCCTGAACAGCAACATGGGCGCGGAAGCCGGGAACCCGTTCGACTTGGGCATGACGGCACAGCGGTCCCCGTCGAGGGTCACGGTGAAGCCGTAGTTGTCCGCCGGCGCAGCCGCGGCCGGTGCGAACGACGCGGCGAGCTGCCACCCGCCGCCGCCGGGGTCGAGGTCGTAGAGGTGGGCTGCGCCCGATGCATTGACTCCTCCCGCGTCCTCGAGTGGTGCGCCGACCAGCAGCCGCTCTCCCGAGAGGCTCAACCCGCGACCGAAGTTGCCACCGAGGCCCGCGATCGGCGGTGTGAGGAGCGGCAGGGGTTCCCACCACCCGCCGGCGGTCCGGCGCCAGGTGAAGACGGCGCCGTCCGGCGACGACCCGACGTTCTGCTTGCCGTTCGATCCCACGACGAGCAGCCCATCGTCGAGCTCCAAGGCGGTTCCGAACAAGGCGTTCAGGTTGAGCCCGGGCGGTGCCAGCCCGGCCTGCAAGTTCCAGTCGAGTCCGCCCTGTGCACGGGCGAGGGAGGTACAGCCGAGGGCCGCGACGGCGAGCAGGATTCGGTGGCGGATCATGGGTGGATGTGGCGACGGATAGGGACGGGCCTGTGCCGGACCGAGTCGACGGGAGGGGCGTCGCTCCAGGGGACGGCGGGGAGAGGGCCTGCGACCTACGGGAGGCGCTCTAGACCTTCGGCCGCCTCGGTGACTTTTTCTGGCGGCGCATCGGCCCTGATTCGCCGCGCGAACCGCCGGAAACTCGCCGACCCCGTTCCCCTGGGACCGCGCCGCGGGCGAGGTGCCCGTCGTCCTGTCCTCGGCGCGCGACAATCGCGCCGTGGGAGCGCGGACCTGGATGGCCCAACCAGCGAGCGGCCTGCGCCCACGGGCAGGCGGCGAGGCACTTCGGCGAGCGGGTCGCGTCCGCTGGGGGCTCAGCGGGTCGGCGTGCCCGACCCTCCGGCTGCGAACAACCTGGGCCCGAGGGCGCCGGATCCCGACCCGCCAGCCTCGCCATGGCCTGCCCACTCGCCAAACCCTATGGCGCCTGGAGAAGCTGAGTCGAGAGGTCAGAGTCGGCGAGTGTCCGAGCCTGGACTACGTGTTCGAGCGCAGAGGTGACCACGAGGCGAGACCAGTCCAGCTCGGCGGTGGCGATCCGGCCAGATCGTCAAGCAGCCCCCGTCACAGGCCTGCAACGTTCCACTCGAAGCACTCGCCGTCCGTGCACACCGACAGCCAGCGTTCGCTGGCGACGCGCAGGATGGCGATCACGGGGCTCCAGTGGTCGTGGGAGCGGGCGAGCTCGCGCCAGGTCGCCGTGTCGAATACGCGCACGTAGCAGTCCGCTGCGACGAGGTCGCCGGCGTCGTCCTCGAGCAGTTGGCCGGTGCCCACGAGTAGTTGCTTGCCGCCGGGGGTGAAGCGCAGGGCGTTGACGGTGCCGTCGCCGGTGGGGATGCGCTGGAGGGGCGTCACGCCGTCGGTGTTGCGACGCAGGACGATCACCTCGGACCCGCGGCCGATCGCCACCAGCTCGCCGTCCAACGCGATGTCACCGACGGGTTGGCCGCTGGACTCCAGCAGGGTCGGGCCGAGCCAGTCGGCGGGCGCGACGGCGAGGGCTTGGACCGCGCCGTCCTCGCGGCCGACGATCACCACGCCCGTCTCGGCCAGGGCCACTGCGGTCGCGGCCGGGCCGCGGCCCAGGACCACGAAGGCCTCGAGGTCGATCAGCACCGTCTCGTCGTTGGTGGCGAGCACCGCGCGGTGGGGGCCGACCGACAGGTCGCGCGGCGATCCGCGCAGGTCTTCGATGACCGCCAGGGGAATGCCGCTGCGGATCTCGTACAGCTCCGCGCGGTCGCGACCGGCGGCGAGCAGGGTGTAGCCGTCGTCGGTGAAGCTCGAGATCGACAGGCGGCGACCGGTGTCCAAGGAGGCCAGGGGCGCGAAGGACTCGCCGGTGGAGCGCTCGACCACGCGCAGCCGGCCGAAGGTCACCGACGCCACGGCCAACAGTTCGCCGTCCACGGAGATCGAGGCCTGCTCGGCGTAGTCGTCGAGGGTTCGCTCGGCGCGACCGTCCAGGCGTTCGGGGGCAGCCATGAAGGGGGCCAGGGCTTGGGCCGCAATACCGGGACGTCCGCCCGCGAGGGGCCGAACTTCCGAGATCACCCCGAGGGCCGCGCCGGATGCGTCGAGCACCGGCAGACCGGCCACGTTGCCCAGGGGCAGGGAGGGCGCGGTGCTGGCGAACTCGATCTCGAAGAAGGAGTCGTCGTAGACCTCCGCCACGGTGCCGCCGATCGGCGACAGCGTCGGGCCCAAGAGCATCAGCACCGCATCCCCCGCGCGCGGCATGGCGGCCGCTGGCGTGATGCTCGCGTCGGCGGCGGCGCCGGGCGCGTCGAGCAGCAGCACGTCGCTGCTCCAATGGTCGAGGGCTGCGCAGGACGGCGAGCCCAGTTGCACCGCACCGCCGGGCAGGGTCAGGCTCGCCCGCGCCACGGTGGACTCGTAGCGCGACAGGTCCAGCTCGATCGGCAGGCCGCCGGGGGGGCCCGCCAGGTGGCGCGCGGTGGCCATCACGGTGCGGCCCTGGCGGCGGGTCAGGAAGCCGTAGCCGAGCTCGCGCGAGGCTCCGCCCGCGAGGTCGATCCGCAGTCGCCCGATCGCGGCGCGTGGAAAGGCGGAGGGGCCCTGGTCGACGGCCGGCCGCTCGACGCCGACCGCGGGGGCGATCTGCGGGGCGAAGTCCCCGGGTCCCGTGGAGGTCGTGAACTCGACCGCTGACCCCGGGGCCGCCCCTGTCCCGGACGCCGGCTGGGTCGACTGGTCAGGAGGCTCGCCTCCGCAGGCCGCCAGGACCAGGGCCACGAGAGAAGCACGGACGACGGGCCGGAGCGCTGCCATCGGAGCAAGGTAACGGGCGGCCCCGCGGCGGCGACACCGGGTGGCGGGCGAATCGCCCCGCCCAGCCCGCGACCGAGCCACCCGCGCGAGTAACGTACGCAGCGTGACCGACGCCGGACCTCCCGATGAGCGCGCCGTGCCGCGCGAGCTCGCAGGCCAGAGCCTCGACCGCGTGCTCGCCGGCCTGTGGCCCGACCAGACGCGATCCGCCTGGCAGAAGCGCGTGCGGCGCGGCGAGGTGCGCTTGGATGGCAAGGTCGTGAACCGCTCCAACCTGCGGATCCAGAAGGGTCAGCGGGTGAGTGTCGGCGGCGCGGTGGCGGAGGCCGGGCAGGTGGCCCCCCTTCCCGATCCGACAGTGCTGTTCGAGGACGAGCACGTCCTGGCCCTCGACAAGCCGCCGGGCTGGCTGACCCACGCCGCCGACCGCGCCGCCGGTCCCACGATCGTCTCCTTCGCCGCCAAGCTCGGGCCCCTGGCCGACGCCGAGGACCCCGATCGCCCGGGCGTCGTGCACCGCCTCGACCGCGGCACCAGCGGGGTGATCCTGCTCGCGCGCACGCCCCTGGCCCTCGAGCGCCTGCGCGACGCCTTTCGCGCTCGGCGCACCGACAAGCGCTACACGGCCCTGGTCCACGGCGAGCCGGCCGTCGACGAGTTCGAGGTCGACCTGCCCCTGCGCGGCGGCGCGAGCGGCGCGGACCGCCAGCTCGCCGGGCGTCACGCGAAGGCCAAGGAGGCGCGCACGCGGGTGTGGGTGCTCGAGCGCCTGGGCGCCGCCAGCCTGGTCGAGTGCAAGCCCGAGACCGGCCGCCGCCACCAGATCCGCGTGCACCTGCAGGAGGCGGGCTTCCCCGTGGTGAACGATCCTCTCTACCGCGCCCCGGCCGAGCTGCGCCCGACGGTCCCGCGCCTGCCGCGCGGCCGCCACGCGCTCCACGCGGCCTCGCTGACCCTGCGGCACCCGGCCGGTGGGCGTGAGTTGTCAGTCCGAGCGCCCCTGCCGGAGGACCTGCTTGGCGCGCTCGAAGTCCTGCGCGGCAGGTAGCCCGGACCGGTAGGTGGAAAGCCCGGTCCCTCCATCCGAAGAACAGCCGTGCTCTCACCGATCTTCAGGCGTCGACTGCGGCGCGCCCTGACCGTTCTCGGCGCCGGCGTCGGACTCATCGCAATCGCCGCCGTCGCGGGCGGGTGGTACTTCTCGGGTCCACGCTACGCGGGGCCGACCAGCGACCACTTCGACGGCGACGTGTTCGCCAACGCCGAAGCCACCGACCACACCGATCCGCTGACCGTGCTGCGCTGGATGGCCGGACGCGATCCAGGCGAGTTCCCGGCGCGCGACCTCGCGGGGCCGACGGACCTTCCGCCGCAGCGCGTCGAGGGTGCCGAGCTGCGGGTGCAGATGGTCAACCACTCGACGCTCTTGCTGCAGACGGCGGGCCTCAACCTCCTGACCGACCCGATCTGGTCGCGCCGCTCGAGCCCCGTGCAGTGGGCCGGTCCCGACCGCCGCACGCCCGCGGGCATCGCCTTCGAAGACCTGCCGCCGATCGACGCGGTGCTGATCAGCCACGATCACTACGACCACCTCGATCGCACGACGATCCTGCGGCTGCGCGACGGCCACGATCCGCTGTTCGTGGTGCCCCTGGGCAACCGCGCGCTGCTCGAGTCGTGGAGGGTCGAGAAGGTGGTCGAGCTCGATTGGTGGCAGAGCCAGGTGATCGGCGACCTGACCATCCACGCCACCGAGGTGCGTCACTTCTCGGGCCGCGGCCTGTTCGACCGCAACGCGCGGCTGTGGTGCGGCTACGTGATCGATGGTCCCGGCGGGGCGACCTACTTCGGCGGCGACTCGGGCTACGGCGAGCACTACCGCCGCACGGCCGAGCGCCTGGGCCCCTTTCGGCTGGCGCTGCTCCCGATCGGCGCCTACGTCCCGCGCTGGTTCATGTCGCCGGTCCACATGGACCCGGCCGACGCGGTCCAGGCCCACGGCGACCTGGGCGCGCCGCTCTCCATCGGGATCCACTTCGGCACCTTCCAGCTCGCCGACGACGCGCGGGGCGAGCCGCTCGAAGACCTGCGACGAGCCCTCGAAGCAGCGGGGGAGGGCGGCATCGAGGGCGAGTTTCGAACTCTGGAGAACGGTGCTTGGTCGACGGTGCCCCCGATTCCACCTGCGGATCATTGATGGCGCGGAAAGAAGCGTCGATCGGCCGAGACCGTTTTTGCCGCGGCGCAGTCTTGCTGGTACAAGGGCCGCGCGCCCTGACACCACGGGGAATTCAGGCGATCTGCGCCGGGTCTGAACTGACGACTGTGAAATAGCGACTACAGATTCACGATTCTGAATCCACGGTGGTGCGGCGAGATGCGCGCGGCCGCGGATTCGCAATGAGACCGACAGTGGTCGAGCGCGAACCGCTCTCGACTCGGGAATGGCTCGAGCTCCTCGGACCCTGACAGGCTTCGAGGTTCTAGACGGGGCCCGGGAATTCGAGCACACGGCGGCGCCTCAGGGGCTGATTGCCGCTGGAGCGCGAATTTGGGTCTGCACTTTTTGTGCGATTCTCGGTCCGGTCCCGTTCCGAACGTTCAAGAGTCGTCCTGGTCTCAATTCGGATAGGAAACATGCTTCATAGTTGGATGGAAGACGTCGTCGCTCGCGGGCTTGGGTCCGCCGTATCTGCCCTAGCACTGCCAGTCCTGTTGACCTCTGCCTTGGCGGTGACTGCATTCGCGGCACCAGCCGTGGGCCCGGCCGCTCACATAGGGCTGGCCCCGGCGGTTTTGGGGGAAGGACTGTCGCAGGGCGGGGCGGTGTCTCAGGACGGGGCGGTGTCTCAGGATGGGGCGGTGTCTCAGGACGGGGCGGCGCCGCGGGACGACTCCGCGCCGCAGGACGAGGCGGCCGGAACCAAGTGGGTACCGGGCGCCGGTCCGGCGAGGGTCCGTCAGTCGGTGTTCGAGGTCCTGGTCGAGTTTCCGTCGCCCAGCCGGGCCAATGACGACCTCGACGGTGCTTTCGGAGTCCAACCCGGCGTGCTCGTCGCGGACGACTTGATCGTCACTGGTCTCGCGGGGCTGGTGGGCAACAAGAATGGCAAGGGGATCGAGGTCAGCCCCGACGGCAGCGCGCGCAATCGCTTTCGCGCCAAGCTCGCATGCGTGAGCCCCCTTCACGACCTGGCCCTGCTCCAGATTCCGGCGTTCGGGTCGGATCCTTCGGACAAGGAGGCGCGGATCGCGGAAGGAGTCGTCCGTCGACCGCTCCGGATCGATGAGCCTGCGAATAGCGGCGGTGAGCGGTGGGCGCTGCTGATCGACCCCACGGGGCGGCGGCGCGAAGGTGCCGTTCCGATCGGTGAACTGATCCTCGGCCCGGGGCCGGCACCGCTGATCGACGCTGCGGCCACAGGCGATGCCGTCGCCGAGGCGGCCGCGGAGTCCCTGCGCCAGCGCACTGCCCTCTTGGACGGCCAACGTCGACACATGGGCGGCGCACCGGTCGTGGACGATCAGGGTCGTGTCGTTTCGCTGTTGAAGTGGTCGAGCCCCGGGCGTGGGTTGGAGTTCGTCGACGTGGATGTGGTCAGGGCGCTGATCGAATCCTGCCGCGACGCTGGTGAGGACCACGAGCATCGCGGAATCGTCTCTGGCTCGGAGTCCCGCGCCTATCAGTTCCCCCAGCTCGTCTGGGCGCGCGGAAAGAGCGCGACTGCGAAGAAGATCGCTCGCAAGTACCAGCAGCTCGCCCGCTGTTCGAAGTGCTCAGGGACCGGTGAGTACGAGGAGGAACGAAGCGAGGAGGGTCTTGCCGGGATCAAGTCGACGCGGTACGTGAAAGTGACCTGTGCTGACTGTGCACGGCGCAAGCTTGGCGAGGACGGTGACGTCTGGAAGGCCTCGATCGGGATGGCTACTTCGATCTGCCGCGCCTGGTCGCCCTCCCTGGAAGCTGGGGCGCGGGCGCAGATTCGCGAGGCCTTCGAGAACGCCGTGACCGAGACGGCCGCTCTCAACCCCGGTGCCTTCAAGCGCGCCGTGATCGACGAGTCGCGCGCGCGCCTCCAGTGGGGCCAGTTGATCCGGGGACATTCGTTGTTGCTCTACGCTGATGGCAATGAGTGGCCCGCCCAGTCTCTGCCGGGATGGAGCGGAGACGTGCGGAGGGTCTCAACGGGCTACTATCCGAGCCTCCTGATCTTGGATCCCGCAGGCCGCGCGGCGCCCCGTGCCTTCCACGACGTGGTCTTCGTCGGCGCCGTGGCGGGTGTCCTCACGATCGACGGTCAGCCCCATGTCGTGATCGAACGTTGCGTGACCGTGGACGTTCCGCATCCTTGATCCGATGCATCGAAACCAGGCTCGCATTCACCGCCGGAGCTCGCTTCGCGGTGGTTTCGAGCCTGGTTCCAACAGTTCTCGAGACCCGCTTTCCCTGCGTGACCTCGGGAGAGGTCGACACGGTTCGAATCGGCTCGACTAGAGTCTGGCGATGGTGAGATCGAAGCGGGGGGAGGCCCAGGCGGCGGTGCTGGTGGGAACGGTCTTGGTGCTGCTGGCGACCACAGGGGCGTACATCTTCCTGCGGACCGGTCGAGCGCCGGCGCCGGTTGCGGCGGCGGTGGGCAGCGGGACTTCCGGGGCGAGTGCCGACTCGGGAGATGACGTGGCCACCGTGATCGCCGCACCAAGGGTCCTGTCGGCGGACCAGCGCACTCCCGATGAGCCGGAGCCGGCAGACGAGCAGGAGTCGGCGAGCGACGATCCGCTCGACGACTTGGACGGGTTCCTGTCCGGCTTCTACGACTCAACGAACCCCGACATCGACGGCCTGCGCGCATTGATAGCCCAGTTCGGTGCCGAGGCGGAGCTGGTCGCGGGGTCCTTGACCAAGACCTCCGGTGGCGAGTGGAGCGGCCGTCTGCGGATTCCATCCATTGGTCGATCGGGGAGCTTCACAGTCGGTGCGAGCTCCTTGGACGTGGACCTGGAACAGCCCTTCGGGGACCGCGACTTCTCTCGCCGGATCGTGGCCGTCTACCTCGGCGTGGACGAGAGTGGTGCGCCGCTCGAAGGGAACGGTTGCGTGTGGCACGGCATCGACGAGTTCAACGACGAGGTCATGGACGTCCTGCTCGACGCTCCACGCACCGTGGGCGCGAGGCTCACCGTCAGGCAGGACGTCGGCACTGTCGTGGAGCCCTTGCTTGCCGTTGCGCTCGACGACGAAGACGGGCTCAGGCTCGTCTACGGCGACGAGGCGCTGGAGCACTATGAGGAGGAGCAGGTTCCCGGCTCGAGCCGGGACGAGGGGGCCGTCGACTTCTCGGCCTGGTACGGCTGGCGCGACTTCCATGCCCACACGCTGGCGCTCGCGCAGGCGGACTGAGCACGACCGCCAGCGCTACCGCTAGTGCTCGGTCCGAGTACCACGAAAGCGCGCGCCGATCCGCAGCAGGGGGCGCTCGATGGCGAAGTAGGACGCGGTCGCCGCCGCGAACGTCAACCCGATTGCCAGCAGGGTACGCGGCAGCAGGGGTGGCCCCGGAACCTCCGCCGAAGGCGGGTACAGCACGTTCAAGGCGTCGTAGATCGGGAAGTGGTAGAGGTAGAGCCCGTAGCTGATGCGACCCACCCCGCGCAGGGTCGCGCGGCGCAGGAGCCAGGCCCAGGGTGCGCGGCTGCCCCGCCACGAGATCCCCGTGACCACCGCGGCGGTGGAGAGGGCGGCGAAGCTGACCAGGTTCAAGGCCGGCGCGAAGCTCATGGGGATCGCGACGCCGGTGTAGGGCAGGAACTTGTGGTTCCACAGGATCACCAGCGCCGGCACGCCCGACAGGATCGAGAAGGCGACCAGGACCAGGGCCATGCCACTCGCCTTCCAGCGCTCGCGGCACAGCCACGGCTCGGCGTAGGCGAGCAGGCACCCGGCGCCGAGGGAGAAGGCGCGGGTGAAGGTCAGCTTCTGGATCGCGGGGCCCTTGAACAGGGGCGCGGCGCTGGCCGCATCCATGGTCAAGAGCACCGCTGCGAGGAGTGCGCCCGGCAGCACCAACCAGGCGATCGAGCGCCGACTCCAGCGTGGGCTGAGCCAATAGGCCGCGAGGGGCCAGACCAGATAGAAGTGCTCCTCGACCGACAGGGACCAGGTGTGCAGCAGCGGCCCGTCGGAGAAGTGCAGGGCCTGGTAGAAGTTGGCCAGGTAGGCCGCGCACCAGGGCAGCTCCGGCCCGGGCGCGAAGATCCAGACCAGCGCCAGCAGCAGGTAGTAGATCGGGAAGATCCGCAGGAAGCGGCGGATCCAGAACTGCCGCAGGGGGGTGCCCAGGGCCCGATCCGCGAGCAGGATGCGCGTGATCAGGAAGCCCGAGAGCACGAAGAACAGGTCCACCCCCAGGTAGCCCGGCCCCAGGAGCCAGCGCCCCAGGTGGTCTGCACCGGGGACCAGTCCGTCGGTCACCCCACGCGGGGAGTGCTCCCACAGCACGATCAGCACCGCGATCGCGCGCAGGCCGTCGAGCTCGGGGATCAAGCCCGGCCGTCGGGTCGGGGTCGACACGACGGCGTGGCCAGGGGCGGGGGGGGCGGGCATGGGGCCCGGAAGTCTACTCGGCGGGCGGGGCGGCTCCGGGGGAGCACGTCGGCGCGCGGTGGTCCGGCAGGGTGCCCCGCCAGGACGTCGATGGGCGACCCAGGCTCGCTCCGAGGATCCGCAGGCGGCCGGCGCCGTCCGGTCCCTGGGCTCGCCTCTGCCTCCGTCCGCACCGAGCGCCGCTGGCTACGGACTCTCCGGCCCGAGGAACCAGGCCGTCACCGCCCAGCGCGGAGCGACACACGGGCGTACCGCGTGCTCCAGCCTGTCGGACAGGAACACCACCAGGCGATCGAGGACGGGTTGCACGTCGCGCTCGCTTCCGAGCCCGTCCTCGTCGAAGAGCTGCAACTCGCCGCCATCTCCCACGCGCCAGTTCGGGTTGAGGTAGTAGATCGCCGTGGCCCGGCGCCGCCCGCGCCCGACGAAGGCGTCGCGGTGGCGCAGGTAGCCGGGGCTGTCGCCGCGGTACAGGGCGAGTTGGACCTCGACGCCTTCCATGCCCAGCCAGGCCCGGTCTCGCAGCTCGCCCGCCACGACGTCGAAGAGGCGCCACAGGGGACCGGCGTCGGCCCCCTCCGGTCGGTCGAGCCAGCAGCTCCAGTCGCTGCGGACGTCGGTCGCATACAAGCGCCGCTCCGAGCGCCCGACCGCGGCCGGCTGCAGCGAGCCCTCCATTGCCCGCAGCTCCGCCGCCAAGAGGGCCGCCGCGGCGCTCCCCAGGACCCGATCGAAGACCAGCGCCTGCCCGCGCCCGAGGCCCGCGACCTGGTCGGGGCCGAATGCTGGTGGGTCGCCCTCGTCGCCGGGGTCGAGGCCCCGTTCGCCGCTCGAGTCGCCGCCGTCCACGGAGCGTGCTTGACCGTCGGAGGGGCGAGGAGCGGCGAGGAGTCGCGGTTCGTCCGCGGGCGCATAGGTGGGCATTCGCAGCGTCGTACCACGCCCGCGGCCGATCCGTGCAATCCGGTTTCGAGGGTGGTCGCCGTTTCGCTCGAGCCAAGGGTGCGCTCGCGGCCTACCGGCGGGTCACCGCTCGCCCACAAGGCGGCGGGGGAGGCCGTGCCGCCAGGTCTCGTGCGCGCCGAGGCCTCAGGGCGGGTGGACCGGTAGCCGCGTGGGTCTGCCAGGTCCGCTGGTGTTCACACCCCGCGCCGCACCTTGCCGTCGAACCAGCGCCAGAAAGCGCTCTCGTTCACCTTCCAGTGGCTGCGGGCTCCCAGGAACTGGGCCGTGGCCTCGGCCAGGGCGTACCACTTCGCGTAGCGCTTCCAGCGCTTCTTCTCGGCCTCGCTCAAGCCCGCTTGGCTGTCGAGCAGCTCGGCGTAGAACGCGGTCTGCGGCCCCCAGCCCTCGCGCACGTGCTTCCAGGTCGGCACCGTGCGCACGCCGAACAGGCGATACAGGTTGTGGTGGTCGCAGTACAGGCGCTTGAACTCGCGCTTGATCGAGATCGGGTGGCTGTGCTCGACCCGCGCGTCGGGGACGAACTGGATCGCGCCGCCGGCCAGGAGCACCTCGCGGCCCCAGGACACGTCCTCGCCGAAGCGCGCCTCGGGGAAGGGGTGGCGCTCCCAGCTCGAGCGGCGCACCGAGCTGGCCACGTTGTCGAAGGCGCAGGCCATCAGGCGCTCGAGGGGCTGGAGCTCGTCGAAGCGCGCGCGCGCCGCCTCGGGGTCGCCGATGGCCAGGTGCTGCAGCACCGGCTCCTCGCGCGACGCACTCCAGCGGCGCAGGCGCTCGGCCAGGATCGGGTCGCAGTCGGGTTGGGGGAACTGGCGCGCGTAGGCGCCGTCCACCCGCTCGTCCTCGTAGGCCGCGGCCAGGGCGCGCAGGTAGTGGGCGTCCATGGGCACGGCGTCCTGGGTCAGAAGGCACACCACCTCGCCCGAGCTGAGCCCGATGGCCACGTTGCGCGTGCGCCCGTGGTTGAACTCCGACTGGGGGATCGAGTGCACCAGGGCCCCGGCGGCGCGGGCGCGCTCGACCGTGCCGTCGCTTGACCCGGAGTCGACCACCACCAGTTGGAAGCCGCCCTCGACGTCCTGGCGTTCGAGGGCCGTGAGCAGCTCGCCGAAGCGCTCGCCGCCGTTCCAGGTGGGAATGGCGACGGACAGGGCCCGGGGCTTGGCGGTGATCGCGCTCACGGCAGGACAGGTGCGCGGGGCCGCGCTCGCCTCAGCCCTTCACCGCTTGACCAGCGAGCTGGTCCGCCAGCTTGCGGGCCTCGATCACGCACTGGTCGGAGTTGTGGTACTCGTACTTGCCGAAACGCCCCAGGGGCACGACGCCGACCGAGTCCAGGTACTCGAGCGCGGTGCGCTTGCGCTCTGAGAAACCGTGGTCGTAGACGATGTAGGCGTACTTGGACGAGCTGCGGTCGGTGAAGAGCAGCTCCTCCTCGCGCATCAGCCCGGCGTGGATCAGGCCGGCGATGGTCTGCTTCTCCGCCTCGGCGCCCGGGTAGGGCAGCTTGCCGTCGGAGGTGATCTCGCACATCAACGACGTCTTGCCCGCCGGCGCGTTGGTGGTCGCGTAGTTCGACATGTAGGTCACGCGGTTGGCGGGACCCTGCACGTCGTGGGGCAGGTAGATCCAGGACAGGTTCGGGTGCTCGGCGCGGTCGAGCGCCAACAGGATGCAGGTGACCGAGTTGAACTCGAGGGTTCGCATCGCCTCCGCGGGACCCGCGGGCATGCCCTCGACGATGTCGGGCAGGACATTCAGGGGCAGGGTCGAGACGACCGCGTCGAAGTCCTCGCCGTTGACGCTGTAGCGCTCGCCGACTTGTCTGACCGACTCGACCACCGTCGACAGCCGCACCTGGGCCTTCAGGCCCTCGTACAGCCCGTCGGTGATGGCCTGGAAGCCGCCGTTCTTCGGGTAGTAGAACAGCGCCTGGTGGGTGTAGCCCTCGGTGCGCATGCCGATGGCCGCCTTGAGCACGTCCGCCACCGGCGCGTCCGGCACGCGGCCGGCGACCCACTCCGATGTGATCTGGTCCAGGGGCCGCTTCCAGATCTTGGCGTTGTAGGGCGCCATGAAGTGGTCCGCGATCCCGTCGCCGAAGCGCCAGCGGATCCAGCTCGCGAAGTCGGCGGGGGCGGCCGTGTCCCTTGCCGTGCGCTCGTGCCAGGCGCGCACGTAGCCCTCGAGGCAGTCGTAGTTGGCCTGGATCGGCAGGTCGCCCAGACCGTTCTCGAAGGGGTAGTGGACCCACTTGTCCTCGAAGCGGATCTTCGTGTTCCGATCGCGCTTCTCGAACGCGTCGTCGCCGCCCGCCTGGTCCTTCATCCACTGCATAGCGGCGGCATCCTTGCTGAACAGGATGTGCCCGCCGGCAACGTCGTAGGTGTAGCCGTCGACGGTCTTCGACTGGCACAGCCCGCCGGCCACCGGTGCGGCCTCGAACAGGTGCAGGTCGGTGATGGGGCGACCACGCTCCACCAGGAAGCGTGCAAGGGCCATGCCGGAAACGCCGGCACCGAGGATGGCGGTCTTCAAGGGTCGGGGCTGGGGGAGGCGCCGGTGGGGGAGGGTTCCGCCCCATCGGTGGGGGCCGGACCCGAATCCTAGCCCGCGGCGGCGCTCGGCGTCGTCCCGGCGGCGCCGCCATCCACCTTTCTGACCGCATCTTTGCCGCTCGGCGACGTGGGCCTGCGTGCGGCTGCGGCCCCTGATCAGGCGCGGAGCCGATCTCGGGCGCGGTGTCCGCGCTTCGCGCCCGCTCAGCGTCGTCGCACGATCAGGTCGCGCTCGAGGTCCGCCGCGGCCAGGGCCTGCTCCGCGTCCGCGAGCCAGCGCCGCCCGTCGGTGGCGTAGCCGGCGGTGGGCTTGAGCCCCACCTGGCGCTCGGCGAACCAACCGTTGAAGGCCTCCATCGAGAGCTCGCGGGCGTACTTGGCCAGGCACGAGGCCAGTGCCACCGCGAAGCTGTCCCGATCGGCCTTCTCCACGAAGACCGCCTCGCCCCCGTGACCGCCCCCGTGGCGCTCGAGGCGGTAGGCGGAGCGGCCGTCGCTCTCCTCGATCAGGTGCACCGTCGCGTCCCCCAGGGCGCGGGCCAGGTCCGGTCCGTAGTGGGCGCGACCGCCCTGGCGATCGACCACCAGGTCCAACTCGTGGTCGGTGCTGCGTCGCCACAGGTAGCGCAGGATCGGCCCGACCTGACCCCAGACCGCGGTGGACTTGTTGCCGGTCGCGTCGAAGGCGCGGTTGAGCTCGCCGGCGGGCACCAATCGCACCCCCAGGTCGACGATCTCGATCTGCGCTGTGGCCAGGGCGCGGCGCAGGCGCTCGGCGCGCAGCTCGACCCAACCGGCCTCCGACCACAGGGGCAGAGCCCCGGGCAAGGACGTGTACCAGGGGTGCGCGGCCAGGCACTCGGCGCTGGGACCGAGCACGCTCGGCAGGAACTCCGCCGGTCTCGCCGGAATGCGCTCGGCGCCGCGCCGCGCGCCGAGGAAGGCCAGGGCCGTGGCCTCGAGCCGCTTGCGCCCGCGAGGGTTGCGGCTGAAGACGCGCTTGGAGTCGGCCACCACCAGCCGCTCCTTGTCGTGGGTCGGCTCCGAGCCGACGACGGACTCCAGCGCCGCCCAGGGATCGACGCCGCGCTCGGGCAGGCGCAGCACGACCCAACCCAGGCACAGGGGTCCGAGGATCGGACCCAGGCCCGCCTCGTCGACGCCGGCGGCGAGGATCGCCATCAGGCTCGGACCTCCCCCCGGCGCAGGTCCTCGCGCCGCGCGCGGCTGGCGAACAAGAGGGCGCCACACCCCACGGCCAACGGAATCGACAGCAGCTGCGAAGTCGAGAGGGCGCCGCCGAACCACAGGCCGCGCACCTCGTCGCCGCGGAAGACCTCGATCGCGAAGCGCCCGAGCCCGTAGACCAGACCGAGCGTCAACGCCACCTGCCCCGCGTAGCGCCGGCGCGGCAGGAGCCAGAAGCCGCAGAGGCCGATGGCGAGGGCACCGATCGACATCCAAGTCTGGGTGGCCCACAGGACGCGCCCGGCCAGCTCGTGGGGGAACAGGCTCTCCGGGTTGGCCTGCAGCCAGGCGGCGCTCGGCACCCGCAGGGTCACGGGGAAGGGCAGCCGCTCGAAGGCCTCGGGTACGACGCGCCCGTGGTCGTCCCCGACCATCAGGCAGCCCACGCGACCGATGGCTTGGCCGACGAATCCGCAGGCGAGGCCCGTGTCGAGGGCGCTGGGCAGGCTCAGACCTTGGCGCCGCGCGCTCCAGGCCCCGGCGACGACCGCGCCGATGAGGCCGCCGTACATCACCATCCCGCCCTTCCACAGGTAGAGCGCCTCCCAGGGGGCCTGGACCAGGCGTGCTCCTACCGGCGACGCGGCCGCGCCACCGGCCGCCAGGCGCGTGAGCTCCACGCCCACGTAGCCAAGGCGCGCTCCGAGCAGCATCCCGACCAGGATCCAGAAGGAGACCGCAGCCGCCCGGTGGGGGTCGCGGGCGGGGTCGGCCCCGTGTTCGGCTAGGGCGCGGGGCCACAGGAGGTGGGCGCCGACCAGGAACCCCAGGGCGACCATCAAGCCGAAGGCGCGCACGGGGATCCCGCCGGGGAGCTCGAACAGCACGGGGTGCATCGGCCGCATGGTACGGCTCACGGGGGACCGGTCGCAGGCTCGAGGGGACGCGAGTCGGGGCGCGCCTTCAAGGGGACGCCCGCGCCGGCTATCCTCTTCGCCCTCTCGACGGGGAAAGGTCCTCGTCGACCGAACGTTCGAGTCGTTCCGGGGCAGCGCGCCGCGCTCCCCGCCCTGCCGCGGCGGTCCAAGCCGCGGCGAGATCGCACCCATGACCCAGACCCCGAGCACCGACTCGCGTCCGTCGGGCCGCAAGGCCAACCTGCCCCAGTCCAAGGTCTTCGTGGAGGGGCGCTACCGCAAGCTCTCGCGCGACCTGCCCCAGACGGTCTTCTTCTGCCCCGAATGCAAGGGGCACCAGCGCCGGCGCAAGGGCTGCGCGACCTGCGAGGGCTTCGGGAAGCTGACCCGCGATTCGGTCCAGGAGCTGGTCGGCTGGGTCGCGGCCAAGGCCTTCGGCACGCGCAAGAACAAGTTCCACGGCGCCGGCCGCGAGGACGTGGACGTGCGGATGCTCGGGCGCGGGCGGCCGTTCGTGCTCGAGATGATCAACCCCAAGCTGTCCGGGGTCGACCTGGCCGAGCTGGAGGAGGAGATCAACCGTCGCAACGAGGGGCGGCTCGAGATCCAGAACCTGCACTGGACCGAGCGCACGCGGGTGCGCGCGATCAAGGAGACGCCCCACGCCAAGCTCTACTCGGCCCTGGTCGAGTTCGAGGCGCCGATCGAGCGCGCCAAGCTCGACGAGCTCCTGGGCCAGCGCATCGAGATCGTCCAGGAGACGCCCCAGCGGGTGGCGCACCGGCGCGCGGTGCTCGACCGCACGCGCTGGATCGAGATCGTCAACATCGAGGCCATCGCGGACTCCGGCGAGCTGCGCTACCAGATCGATCTGCGCACCGAGCACGGAACCTACGTCAAGGAGGTCCTGAGCGGCGAGGAGGGGCGCACGCGCCCGTCCCTGGGCGGGCTGGTCGGCGGCAAGTGCCGCTGTGTGGAGCTCGACGTGCTCGAGATCCTCGACGAGGAGGGCGAGTCGCCCAGCCCCGCCCCCGGTCGCCCGCCGGCCTTCGGCGAAGGCATCGGTTGAGCGATCGGCTGCGCGCCGGCAGGCATCGCGACGCCGGCTCTACCAGTAGCGCTCGAGGTGCAGCTGACCCGGGTCGCGCTTGCGATGGCGCTTGAACCCGCGGCCGTCGAGGTCCTGCTCGACCTCGTCGATCATGTTCGGGTTGCCGCACAGGAACACCTGGCAGTGCTGGGGCTCGAGGGTCGCGCCCACCTGGGCCTCGTAGACCTCGGGCGCGAGCACGCTGTCCACGCGGCCGGTCAGGCCGGTCCAGCGTCCGTCGGTACCCGGCTTGGACAGGATCGGCACGTAGACCACGTCGTCGCGCTCCGCCGCCATGGCCTCCAGCTCGGCGCGGTAGCCCAGGTCGGTCTCGATCCGCACGCCGTTGATCAGCACGAAGCGGCGCCAGAGCTGGCGCGGCTCGAACTGGCGCAGCATCGAGATGAACGGCGCGATGCCCGTCCCGGTCGAGACCATCACCAGGTCCCGCTCGGCCGCGACCGGCTCGTCGGGGAGCATGGCCAGGGTGAACTTGCCGATCGCGCGCTCTTCCATCCAGACCCGGTCGTCGACCTGCAGCTCCATCAACAGCGGCGTCAGCGCGCCGCCGTCCACGACCCGGATGATGAACTCGATCTCGGCGTCCTTGGGGGCCGAGGCGATCGAGTAGGGCCGCTTGACCAGGCCGGTCTGGCCGCTCTCGTCCTCGGCCCTGCGCGGCGGCAGGCCGAGGTTGACGAACTGTCCGGGCTCGAACTCCAAGTGCGCGCCGCTGTCGTACACCGCGCGCAGGATGAACAGCCCACCGCCCAGGTCTTCGCGGGTGGTGATGCGGGCATTGAGCGGCGTGGGTCCACTCACACGACGACTCCGAGGATCTCGGCTTCGAAGACCAGTTGGCCGTCGACGAAGCCCTGGGCCTTGTACGTGAACATCCGGCTGCGCACGCGCACCACGCGGCCGGCGAAGAACATCGTGACCCCCGGCTGCACCGCGGCGCGGAAGCGCACGTTGTCGACGCCCCCGAAGCCCACGAACTGTCCCTCGAGGTCCTTGCGGAAGTGCAGGAAGTGGTAGGTGCAGACCTGGGCCGCGGCCTCGATCATCAACACCCCGGGGAATAGCGGGCGCCCGGGGATGTGGTCGTGGGTCCACCAGTCCCCGGCTGTGATCTCCTTGATGCCGACGATCGTGCCGCCCTCGAGATCCATGTGGACGATGGCGTCGACCATCTCGAAGCGCCCGCGCTGCTGCAGCGTCTCGAGCACCTTCGGCTTGTCGGCGACGATCGTGGACGCGTCGAGGAGGGATGCGGGGACGATGGGTTCAGCGGCCATGGATAGTGGATCGGGGTGCGGGGAGCGGCCGAGTCTACGGGGGCCGCGCCCCGATTCAACGCGGGTGCCCGGGAGGGGTTAGGCTGCGCCCATGAGCGACCCTCGAAAGCGGTCCGGGCGAGGCCCTTCGACTTCCAGCGTCCACGCCGGCAGGGGCGAGGGCGCAGTGGGCAGCGGCGTGTCCCTGCCCCTCGATCGCTCGTCGACCTTCCGCGTGGACGAACAGGCCTACCGCCTGCGCGAGGCCGGACGGGGCTACGAGGCGATGGTCTACGCCCGCGAGACCAACCCGACGGTGGAGGCCGTGGAGCGCCGCCTGGCAGCACTCGAGGGCGCCGAACAGGCCCTGCTCTTCGCCTCGGGCATGGCGGCCCTCCACGCGGCGCTGATGGCGCTGCTGGACGGCGGGGGACAGGTGGCCCTGTCCGATCGGATCTACGGCGGGACGACGGGCCTGATCGACGCCTTGCTGCCGCGCATCGGCAGCGGCGTCTCGACCTTCGACCCCGGTCGTCCGGCGAGCCTCGAGGCGGCCATGCGCGCCGAGACGCGCCTGGTGATCTGCGAGAGCCTCTCCAATCCGACCCTGCGCGTGGCGGACATCCCGCGCCTGGCGGAGCTCACTCGGGCGGGCGGCGCCTTGATCTTGGTCGATGCGACTTTCGTCACGCCGGCGCTCCAGCGCCCGCTCGAGCTCGGCGCCGACCTGGTGTGGCACTCGGCCAGCAAGTACCTGGGCGGTCACTCGGACCTGATCGGCGGCGTGCTGGCCGGACCGCGCAAGTTGATATCCGCCTGCCGCGCCTGGCGCACCCGTGCCGGCGGCTGCGCCGACCCCGACATGGCCTGGCTGCTCGAACGGGGCCTGAAGACGCTCGCTCTGCGGATGCGCGCCCACGACCACAACGCGCGCGGCCTGGCCACCTGGCTCGCCGCCCATCCGAAGGTCAGCGTGGTGCACCATCCCTCGCGCGCCGATCACGAGCAGCGCGCGTTGGCTTCGGAGTTGATGCGTGGCTCGGGTGGAATGCTGAGCTTCGAGTTGGCGGGTGGCGACCCGGCGGCGGCCCGGGTACTCGCCAACCTGGAGCTGTTCACGGAGGCGCCGAGCCTGGGTGGCGTCGAGAGTCTGGTCAGCCCGCCGGCGCGCATGAGTCACGTCGGCCAGAGCGATGCGGCCCTACGCGCCGCCGACATCGGTCCGGGTTGCCTGCGCCTGTCGGTCGGGATCGAGGACCTCGACGACCTGCTCCAGGACCTCGAGATCGCCCTCGAGCACGCTTGAGCCAAGGGGCGCGCGCAGCTCAGGCGCCGATGCGCGCCAGCCACTCGCGCTTCTCCACCTCGCGCCAGAACAGCGTGGCCTTCAGCACGGTGGTCAAGTTGATCGCCCACCAAAGCCCGGCCGGACCCAGGCCCAGTCCCAGGGCCAGGGTCCAGGCCAGGGGCACGCGCAGCACGTTGCCGAAGCCCGAGATCCAGGGGATCGAGCGCGAGTGACCCGAGCCCAGGAGGATGCGCTCGTTGACCGTCTCGACCGCTACCCAGTACTGCGAGCAGCCGAGCACCATCACGTAGAGCACCGTCTCGCGCAGCACGTCCGGGTCCTGGGTGAACAGGCTCCCGAGGGGGCGCGCCAGGAGGAAGAAGCCGGCCGCCGTGGTGAGGCCGACCATGCGACCCAGGCGACGCGAGCTGCCCACGACCCCCAGGGCGCGTGCGCGGTCGCCGGCGCCGAGGGCCTGGCCGACCAGCGAGGCCGCCGCCATGCCCACGCCCAGGAAGCAAGGAAAGGCGATGCCTTCGAAGACCTGGAAGCCGATTCCCAGCCCCGCCTTGACCGCGTCCGGTAGCTCCGCGACCACGAGCGCGAACATGGTCCAGTAGACGCCGGCGTAGAGCGCGATCGACAGGGACGCGGGCAGGGACACGCGCACGATCTCGCGCAGGAGGGCGAAGTCGGCGGCGAAGCGCGGGCGCAGGGGGACGGCGAACAGCGAGCGCAACAGGGCCAGTCCGACCAGGACCGAGACCACGCGACTGGCGACCGTGGCGTAGCCCGCGCCCGCGATGCCCATGCCTTCGAGCTCGAGGGCTGCGCCGACCCGCGCGACGAGGCCGACCAGCGGCGCGCCCGGCATGACCTCGGCCGCGTGGGAGCCGTAGATCAAGAGCGGGTTCAACAGGAAGTTGACCGCGATCGCGATCACGTTGAGTCCCATCGGGATCCAGACGCGACCGCGGGCGATGAAGATGTCGTCCAGGGTCGGGACCAGGTACAGCACGGCGCAGCCCAGGAAGAGCACGCGCATGTACTGCTCGGCGCTCGTGGCCGTGGCGCCCTCGAGGCTCAAGAGGTCCACGATCCACGGCAGCGCCGGGGGCACGATCAGTGCGGCCGCCGTGCCCAGGAACAGGGCCAGGGCCAGGGTGTGGCGCGCGACCCGCACGAAGCGCGTCTCGTCGCCCGCGCCCTTGGCGCGCGCGCCCAGGGCCAGGGCCCCGCCGGCGGCCAGGAAGGCCACGGCGAAGCTCATGATGAACACGAACATCGACGTGCCCACGGCGCTCTGGGCCGACTCGCCCAGACCTTGGATCCAATACTGGTCGTTGATCCGGTAGGCGTTGTTGAGCAGGAACGCGATGGCCACGGGCCAGGCGTAGCGCAGCACCTCGCGAACCGGCACGGGCGAGGGCTGGACGTCCTCGCTCACGGCCTCAGCTCGAGCACGATGTCGTGGACCTCGCCGTCGTCCGGGACGTCGGCCGCGACGAAGGCGCGTCCGAGACCCTCCTCGGCGGCGCGTAGGCGGAAGGTGCCAGCCGGCAAGAGCGGCACCAGGGCCTCGCCCCGGCTGTCCGTCACCACGTCCACGTACCCGCCGTTGTTGCCGGAGCCGCGCACGCGCACCCCGGCCAGGGGACCGCCGATGGCGTCGACGGTCAGGATCCGGACGGTCTCGAGCACCGGCACCTGGATCGTCGGAATGGCCACCGACGGCGGCCGGACCTCGATCGTGCGCGCGTCGAGCACCGGCGCGTCGGGCGGGCCGACCAGCAGTCGATAGTCGCCGTCGGGCACCGCGTCGAAGCGGAAGAAGCCGGCGTGGTCGGTGTCGACCGTACGACGCAGCGCGGTGGTGGGCACCTCGAGGGTGACCTGCAAGCCCTCGACCACCGAGCCGTCCATGTCGAGCACCCGGCCGTCGACGAACGCCGCGCGCTCCATGTGGAGCACCAGGTAGACGTTTTCGCGGCCAGGGCTGAGCACGACCGGCGCGCGGTCGGCCCTGAAGCCCTCGGCCTCGGGGAAGACGTCGTAGCCGGCCAGGGGCAGCTCGTTCAGCTCGAAGGTCGCTCGGCCCTCGATCTCGATCCGCCGCCCGACCGCGTGGCGGGAGCCCGTGGCGAAGCGACTGGGCTCGAGCACCAGGGTCCAGCGCTCCGGAAAGGTCACGCCCTGCGGGGTCTCGACCTGCCCGCGCAGGATCCCCACCGGGCGCCCGTCGGGGGGCAGGGCCGTGGCCGCCTGGCCTTCGGTCTCGCGCCCGGTGGTCGCGGGGCGCTGGGGTGCGACGATGGTCCCGCCACTGGAGGGCCCGTCGGCCCTGCCGCCCGTGGTGGGGTTGCCCGCCGTGGGGCCCTCGCCCGTGGTCCCGTCTCGGCCGCCGAAGATCACGAGTCCGGCCACCAACGCCAGAGCGGCGGTCAGGAGCAGGACCAGGGCGGCGCGGCCAAGGCGGCCGGGGGTGGGGACATGCGCGGACATCGGGCGCGGCATCTTAGCTTCGCGGGACGGCCCGGTCCCGCCCTCGACCGCCGACCGGCTATGCTCCTGGCGCTTCGGACCCCGACGAACCTCCCCATGATCCAGTCCATCCGACCGACCGAACTGAAGGCGCGCCTCGACGGCGGCGACCAGCTCGTCCTGCTCGACGTCCGCCAGCCCGAGGAGGTCGAGATCTGTCAGATCGAGGGTGCGCTCAACATCCCCCTCGACCAGCTCGCCTCGCGCAGCGCCGAACTCGATCCCGAGGCGGAGATCGTCTGCATCTGCCACCACGGAATGCGCAGCGCCAACGCCGCCGCGTTCCTGCTCGAGCGCGACTTCGAGCGGCTGATCAACCTGACCGGCGGAATCGACGGCTGGGCGGCCACGGTCGATCCGGACATGGCGCGCTACTAGATCGGGCACCGCGACCATGACCAGCTCCAAGACCACCACGATGAACGGCTGGCACAAGACCGTTCTCTTCGTCCTGTTGGGACTGCTCGTGACGTCGGTGATAGCGCGCGCGGTGATGGGTTCGGGATCGTCCGAGCCATCGGCCGATCCCGCCGCTGGCGGCAGCGCGGTACCCGTAGCGGGCTTCGTCGAGGGGGGTAGCCCAGCACCCGCTGGCCAGGCCGGCTCGGCCCAGGCGGACGTGCCCGAGGGCGGACTCGAGGGCTTCCTGCCCTTCGTGACCGAGGGCACGTTCTTCGCCCTGATCGGCTTCGCCCTGGGCTACGCCTCGCGCAAGGTGGTCAAGATCGGCTTGGTGTTCGTCGCGATCTTCTTCGCCGGCATCCAGGGCCTGGTCTATGCGGGCATCGCCGACGTGGACTGGAGCCGCGCGGTGGAGTTGATCAACGATCTGGTTCTGAACATCCAGAAGGACCAGACCTTCACCCAGATCCTGACGGCCAAGCTGCCGACGGCGGGCGGGTTGATCGCGGGCTACCTGCTCGGATTCAGGCGGGGTTGAGCCCGCCTGCTCACTGGGAGCGGGCGATCAAGCCCAGACGTTCGCCCGGGTAGTCGAAGACGACAACGAAGGGGCGCAGCAGTCCGCTGCCGATGGTTCCCAGCGAAGCGGCGTCCGCGTGGGCTCCCTGTTCGTTGGTGGTGAAGGTCGTGACCACGTCCTCGAAGCGCCGGTCGCCCAGGGTGAACCAGTCGAGCCTGCCCGAGCGGGCCTCGGCCGATCCACCGACGCCGCCCAGCATCGCGGGCCGTGTCTCGCGGCCCTCCAGCAGCCCGAGTTGTCGCACCGCGGGGCTGTGGAACGTCACGGAGCCCGAGTCTCCGGTGTCGATCCGAAACAGGCCCGAGCGGTCGCCCTCGAAGCTGCAGATGACGCAGGGCAGGCCGCCCTGCACCTCGAGGTCGATCCACGTCGCGTCCTCGACTTCGAAGCCAGCGGGGTCGTGCAGCCACAGGCTCGGCCCATCGAGGTCGAGCTGGACGATTGCCCGCGCGAACAGGTCGTAGCCACAGATGCCGGCGATCGGAACGCCGAAGACCGGTTCGAGGAAGTCCAGCTCGAGCTCGACGTAGACCGGATCGCGCTGCTCCAGCGGGCCGAGAACGAAGCTGGCGCCCTGGCGGAAACTGGCGAGGACCGTGCCGGCATTGCCCACGGCGGGTACCTCGCCGAACTCGGGCAGCTCCAGCCGATCGGCCGCGCCGGGGTCGATGCAGAGTTGGCCGGCGCCGGTGTCGAGGATGAACCAGCCCACGTCGCGCCCGTCGACGCGCGGGTTGACCAACAGGTGCCCGCTCGCGACTCGGCGCAGCTCGACCTCGGCGGGTGCCTCGGGGTTGAAGCGAACGTCGGTCGCCCGTCGACCGCGCAGGCCGAACCGGTCGCCGGCCGGATCGGGGTCGGGCCCGGCCGCTTCGATCCGCACGAAGCCCCGCACGCCAGCCTGGGAGTAGTCCACCCTGTGTGCGATGGGGATGCCGGCGACGGGGCGGTAGTCGCTGAACTCGACCAGGGCTTCGAAGCCGTTGTCGTTGCGACTCAAGCGCCTCGGGAGTGCCGTCTCGGGATCCAGGGTCAGGAGGGCCTCGACCCCGGTGCTCGGGAAACTGAGTCGCAGCTCCGGTTGATCCTCGATTGGTTCGACCCGCAGCGCATCACCCGCATCGGCCCACCAGCCGCTGTGGACCCATTGGGCCAACAGGGACGCGTCGAGTTCGGCGCCGCGCAACGGCCTCGCCGGACCGCCGCGCGCCGCGGACCAGGACTCGTCGCTGTCCCAGGTGCTGACCTGGGCCAAGGGCCCGTCGGTCTCGTAGCGGTAGGCGCCATCGGCCCTGAAGCACAGCTCGAAGGTGGCATCGACGCCGCGCCCACGGGTCGTCCCGGTGAAGCGCAGTCCCTGTTCGAGCATCGACCACTGCGGCCGCTGGGCTGCCAGGCGGGCTCGCGCCAGCAACCCGTCCGGGGACTGGAAGGTGGGTGCCGCGCTCGCGGTGCAGAGCAGCAGGCAGGCGGTCGCCGAGATCCGGAGGGAGTTCTTCATGGTTGTGGGGTCCGTACCGTGGGAGTCAGCGCGCGCGCTCCTCGAGCGGGCACAGGGTCAGGGTCAAGGCGTGAACCTGCCCCTCGGCGTTGTTCGAGTGGCCGCGGAGCAAGGAGGAGAGTTCGTCGAGCAGGCGATTCACCTCCCTCAATTCGTCCGGCCCAAGGCGTGCGCGGACGCGCTGGACCGTGAGGTTGCGATCCGGGCCCTCGGTGCGGACGGAGCCCGACTCGAGCGCGGACTCGACGTTCCTCGAGCCCATTCGGTGCACCGCCTGTGCGCCTTGCAGCCAAGCGCGGCGACTGGCGGCCGAGCCGGGATCCAGACGCATCACCACGCTGCGCGAGGTGGCCGCATAGATCGCCCCGTTGCGACCGGCCTCGCCCTCGCCGGCCGCGCGATCCTTCAGGCGCTCGAGCACGCCCAGCTGCTCCAGCTTGCGCAAGTGGTAGTAGAGCGCGTCGGCCGGGCGGCCCAGGCGCACGGCGAGGTCCGCCACTGACGCCGGCCCGCAGGCCTGCAGGCAGTCGTACAACTCGAGCCGTGCGGGCTTGAAGAACTCGGCCACCGCCTGGGGGCCGAGGGCCAACTGGTCGGGCCTGTTGCTTCGGTTGGTCACGGTAGCCAATTCGTGAAAGAACGCAGACCATTTCAAAAAAGCGAGACGCTGAACAGCCCTCGCCCGAGCTGCCGGGCAGCGCCGAGCCAGGCCGCTCGAGCCCCGCAGTCGTCGCTCGGAACGCCCGAGCTGTTCGCACGGCTCCCTTCGCGGCCTTAGCCTGCGCCCATGAAGTTCCACTGGAAGGTCCTGGGCGCGATGGTCCTGGGGTTGCTGCTCGGTCTGGCGATGCAGTCGATGCTGGACGGCCCGGCCACGGCGGGGGGGACCTGGGTTGCCAGGCCGCAGGGCCTCGAGCTGACCAGCGCCAGCGGGCCCGCGGCCGGTTCGAAGCTGTCGCCCATGGCCGCCGGAGACGTCTTCGTCGCCGCCAGCGCCGACCGCAACGTCCCGCGCGACCAGTGGCGCCGCTTCGACGACGGGGCCGAGCCGGAGACCCGTCGCGCCCGGCTGGACGTGGCCGTGGCCCAGTTGGAGTCGGGCCAACTGCTGTGGCTCGAGCGCGCGGACGGCGAGGTGCGCTCGATCCGCCTGGAGCTCGACCCCGACTCGTCCCTCGCAGCCTGGATCGCGCCCTTCGACTTCATCGCCGACATCTTCCTGCGGCTGCTGAAGATGCTGATCGTGCCGCTGGTGATGTCCTCGATCATCGCCGGCGTGGCCGGAGTCGGTCGCATGGGCGACCTGCGGCGCCTGGGCGCCAAGACCTTCGCCTACTACATCTCGACCAGCCTCTTGGCCATCGTCGCCGGCCAGATCCTGGTGAACCTGTTTCGGCCCGGCGACGGCGCCGCGCTCGGCCTGGAGTTGGTCAACCCGAGTACCGAGAAGATCGGGCTGGTCGACATCCTGCGGCGAATGGTCCCTGAGAACGTCCCGGCGGCCATGACCGACAACGGGATGATGCTCCAGATCATCTTCTTCGCCCTGCTGTTCGGCTACTTCCTGACTCAGGTGGGGGAGCCCCACGCGCCGCGCGTGCGCGGCCTGGTCGATGGGCTCTTCGCGGTGATGCTGCGCATGGCCGAGGGCGTGCTGAAACTGCTGCCCCTGGGTGTCTTCGCCCTCTTGACGCGCGTCGTGGCCCAGACCGGCTTCTCGGTCTTCGAGCCGCTCCTGCTCTACATGTTCACGGTCACCCTGGCCCTGGTGATCCACAGCGCGGTGACCCTGCCGCTCTTGCTCAAGTTCGTCGGGCGGCTGTCGCCGATCGGCTGGGCCAAGGCCATGGCACCGGCGCTGATGACCGCCTTCAGCACCAGCTCGTCCAGCATGACCCTGCCGGTCTCGATGGAGACGGTGGAGAAGCGCGGCCGGGTCTCGAACAAGATCACGTCCTTCACCCTGCCCCTGGGGGCCACGATCAACATGGACGGCACCGCGCTCTACGAGTGCATCGGCGTCGTCTTCCTGGCCCAGTACTACGCCAGCGCCCAGGGCTACGAGTTCACCCTCGCCAGCCAGGCGACCGTCGTGCTGTTGGCGCTCCTGGCCAGCATCGGCGCCGCCGGCATCCCCTCGGCCGGCCTGGTGATGATGTTGACGATCTTGGCCGCCCTGGGCCTGCCGGCGGAGGGCGCCGCCCTGTTGCTCGCGGTGGATCGGCCCCTGGACATGCTGCGGACCGTGGTCAACGTGTGGTCGGACTCCTGTGGGGCGGCGATCATCGCCCGCTCCGAGGGCGAGACCGGACCCCTGCAGGCCGGGACCTAATGTCCTGGATCAGAAATTCGGCGTCACTTCCCGGGCTCCGATCGCCGCTGGCGTCGCCAGCGCCTCCTCCGAGCATCGCAGCGGATACGCGTCGTCGGCGCGCCTAGCCAGCATCGATCGGACCTCCGGGCAGTGACGCCGAATTTCTGATCCAGGACACTAACCCACATCCATCGCCATGATCCGCGCCCCGCAGCCCCGAGCGGGGGCCAGCGGCCGCCTCTCGCGCGCTGACGGACGAGTTGGACGCACTGGCCACGCATCCTGGTGACGGAGCGAGCTGGCCCCGGCTCCCGGCCGGCCGGCCCCGGAAAGACGCTCGGGGGAGACCCTTCCGAGGGCAAATCCGCCCTCGGGAAGGCCCTCTCGGGGGGCGCGGGGGCACTGGATCGACTCCGGCGCCTCAGCGCCCTGGCACCCCTGGTGGGCGTGTCCTAAGCTGGGCCGCCTCGGGCCTTTCCGAGCCGTTCCGATTCGAAACCGACCCTTTGCGAGCGCCCGCCGGCGCCCCGGGAGCCAACGGCCCCTGGTCCCCGGTCCCGGTGCCTGACCGCACCGAGTTCGCTGTGTTCCTTGCCAGGCAGTCCCTCCGGGGGCTTCCCAGCCGGACACTGGTCCCGAGATCCAACGGTCCCATCTTCCAACGCGGCCCTGCGCCGCTGGCACCCGCCCGCCCGCGCGGGCCCCAAGCGAGCTCGATCACCGTATCGAGCGACCGCCCATGACCGATTCGGCCCTCATCGAGAGGATCACCCGCTCGCTGGCGTTCATGCTGCGCCACAAGCCCGAGCGATTCGATCTGGAAGTTGACGCCTACGGCTTCGCCGACGTCGACGACGTGATTCACGCCCTGAACGAGCGCCTCGGGGAGCCGGTCGACGAAGACCAGCTCACCGACGCGGTCGAGAGTGGAGACCGACAGCGCTACGAGATCGAGAAGGGCAAGATTCGAGCCCTCTACGGCCATTCGATTCCCGTCGAGGCCGGGCCCGACGCCCAACCGCCCGAGCAGCTCTACGTCTGCGTGCCGACCCGCGACGTGGACCGCGCCCGCCGCTACGGCCTGCGCGGCGGACGCCGCTCCTACCTGCACCTGGCCCTTACTCCGGACGACGCCCGCGAGTCCGGTCGGCGCCTGGCGCGTGAGTACACGCTGCTCACCATCCACGCCCTGGACGCGTGGGAGGACGGCGTCTGCTTCTACGACCGCAAGGCCCTGTTCCTGGCCGAGGAGATCCCGACCGAGATGCTCGAGATCGGGGAGTCCTTCGACGATGGGTCCGATCCCATCCGGCACGACAGCCGCGAGGGTGGCGAACGGGAGCGTGGTGGCCGCGAGCGCGGCGGGCGCGAGCGCGGCGGGCGCGAGCGAGGCGGCCGAGGTCGCGACCGCGGTGGCCGCGAGCGCGGTGGCCGTGGTGGTCGAGATGACGATTCGCGCGAGGGCGAAGGCCGGGATCGCGACAGGGCCGAGAGGCACTCGAGCGACCGGCACTCGGCGGACCGCAGCTCTGGCAGTCGTGACGCGTCGGACCGTGATTCGACCGATTCGAGCCGACGCGGTCGTGATCGCGACGACAGCCCCCGCGGGCGTGAAGAGCGACCGGAGCGCGTTGCTCGCGCCGACGTGCACGAGAACGGTGGAGACCGCGATCGCAGCGGCCGCGATCGGACCCCCCGCGGCAGTTCCGACCGCGGCAGTTCCGACCGCGACCGTGCGGGTGGAGCTCGCGCTGGCGGTGATCGCGAGGCTCCGCGCTACGGTCGCGGGCGCGGCGATGACGCCGACGAGCGCGAGAGCCGGGCACCCGCCCGCGCCGAGCGGACCGACGAGCGAGGCGCTCGCGGCGAAGACCGCGCGCCCCGCGGCCGGCGTGAAGAGCGTGACGAGCGCCCCGAGCGCGGCAGCCGCCCCAGCGAAGGCGATCGAGATCGCGGCGCGAGTCGCGGCCCGCGCAGGGATTCCGAAGCCGAGCGCAGGCCCCGCCGGGACGCCGAGGCCGAGCGGGCTCCGCGCCGCGATTCCGAGCCCGAGCGTGCGCCCCGCCGGGACCCCGAAGCCGAGCGAGCTCCCCGTCGGGACCGCGATGCCGACCGCGCAGAGCGTCGCCCGCGCCGTGAAGAGACCGAACGGGCGCCGCGTCGGGAGCGGGAGCCCGCGATCGAGCCGGCCGCGGCTTCGAAGCCCCAGCAGCGCGGTTCCGGAGGCTTCGGCCTCGGAGTCTTCGATGCCGAAGCGAGCTCCCGTGAGGCCAAGCGCGAGTCGAGCCGAGCGCCGCGGGCACCGCGTGCGCCCGAGCCCGAGCGCGCTCCCGTCGAGAAGCGCAGCGAGCGCGCCTCCAGCGATTCCGGCGGCGGCTTCGGCGCTGGAATCTGACCGACCCCGATCGAAAGCCCGTGCCGCCGTCGCTCGCGAGAGCGGCGGCGGACGGCTCGATCCCTGGCCTTGCCTCGCCCGCCCGAATTGCCGGCTGACTACACGCTCCAGCGCGCGGGCGGTGGCTCACTGGTCGTAGCCGACCACGCCGCCGAGCGGCTCAGGGCGGCTGGATTCGAACCCGACGGGGATCGGCATCCGCTGCCGGCCAGCGACCTCTCGGGCCGCATCCCACTGGGCGAGATCCACGGCAGCGGGCCGCGCCTGGTGGTGCGTCGTTACCGTCACGGCGGCCTCCTGCGCTGGTTGACCGGCGCCAGGTTCATGGACGCGTCGCGACCGGTCCGCGAGCTGTGCCTGTCGGCCGAGCTGCGACGGCTGGGACTCGCGACCCCCGAGGTGATTGCAGCTCGGGCCCGCCCGGCTCGTCCCGGCTGGCTGTTGGACCTGGTGTCGGTACGGATCGAGAACGCGCTCGACCTGGGCACGGTGCTCGAGATGGCGCGCGCGGGGGAGCTGGCGCAGGCGGATCGCGCGGCGCTGCTGGCCCGGACCGGGGCCCTGATCGCGGAACTGCACGACGTCGGCCTGGCTCACGCGGATCTGCAGCCCCGCAATCTCTTGGTGGAGCGCGGCTCCCTCGGTACGGCGCAACCGCGTCTTTGGGTTCTGGACCTCGATCGCAGTCAGCTCGTTCCCAAGCTCGACCGTGCTGCGCGGCTGCAGAACCTCGCGCGGCTCTTGCGCTCGGTGCGACGCCGTGAGGGCCGCGGCAGGGCCTTCTTGCGCCGAACCGACCTGCCCCGCTTCCTGCGCGGCTACGCCGGTGCCGATTGGCGGGGGCTGCTGCCGGACCTGGTCGCGACGCTCGAGCAGCGGTCCTGGCACCACCGTCTGGGTTGGTGGCTCGAGCGGCTGGTCGGTGCCAGCCCGGCCGATCGCGACGGCGCCGCCCAAGTGCGTGGCTGAGCCGATCGGCGGACTCAGTCGAGGTGCTCAGTCCAATGTCGCGACGTTGGCGGTGGAGCGCGGGTAGATGGGGCCGTCCAGGGTCAGGACGGCCTCGAGCAGGCGCTCGGTGTAGGCCCCCAGCGCCAGGCGCAGGTCGGGGCGCCTGATGTTGCGAGTGGTACGGCGGATGCGTCGCCTCAGGCTCCGCACCAATCCATCCGCCTCGGACCCGCGGTCTTCGTGCCGCAGCATCACGGCGCAGGTGCCGTCGACCACGATGCGGTCGATCAGCTCCAAGCCGTGGATCTCCGACAACTCGTGGGCGCGGTCGGAGTTGCGCAGGGCCGCGGCGTCGTCGCCGTCGAGCAACTGGACCCGCGCGAGGATGGCGCGGCCCAGGGCCTCCGCGCGGTGGTAGCCGATGTCATCGGCGGTTGCCAGGGCGCGTTGGATCGAAGCGCGTCCACCCTCGACCTGCTGTTCGCACAGGAGCAGGCCCAGCCACAGGTCGACCAAGACCCCCGCCCGCTGGTCTTCGATCTCCTCGGTCACCAGCCGTGCCTCGCGCAGCTGCGCCTCGGCCTCGTCGGGGCGGTCGGCGTCCAAGAGCAGCCAGCCCATGCGGGCAGCAGCCTCGGCCTCGCGCCGGCGATCGCCGGCTTCCCGTGCCAGGGCCTGGGCGCGGCGGGCCGAGGCCAGGGCGCGATTCACGCGTCCGGCCGCGCGCCAGACCCGCGCGCGCATCAGGTAGGCCCCGGCCCGAATCCCGGGTGCCTCGCGGCCCGCCAGACGCAGGGTGGCCAGGGCGGAGCGCACGTCGTCGAGCGCGCGTTCGAGTCGATCGTCGAGCACTTCGATCCGCGCGCTGACCAGGTGGGCGAGGGCCCGCTGCTCGGGTTCGACCGATGCGCTCAGGGCGCGTGCGGCGAGTTGGCGCGCGCGCGAAGTGGAGGCGAATTCGGCCTCCACCAGGGCCCAACCGCGCAGCGCCTCGACCTCGATGCGCGCGTCGCGGGCCTTCTTGGCCAGGCCCACGGCGTTCCTGAGCATGCCCCGCGCGGTGCCGAACTCGCCGGTCGAGTAGGCGTGGCGACCGTGCAGCAGGTAGACCGTCGCCTCCTCGGCGGCGTCGGTGCCGGTGCCGGTGGCCAGCTCGGCCAGTCGGTCCAGCCAACGGCGTTGCAGCTCGCGCTCTCCCAAGCGGTCGGCGGCGCCCAGGCCGCGCTCCAGCAGGTTCAGTTCCCGCTTGCGAAGGCTCGCCGGCCTTCCGAGGGCGTCGAGGGCCTCGAGCCCCCAGCGCGCCAGTCGCAAGAGGCGGTGGGGCGAGCCGCGTCGATCGTCGGGCGGCAGCAGGGACCAGACGGCCTCCAACAGCTCACGCTGCTCACCGGCTGCGCGCAGGTGGTAGGCCCGTTGGAAGTCCACGTCGCGGTCGTCTTCGATCGTCGCCAAGGCGCGCGCCGCCATGCGGTGTAGGCGCACGCGACGGTCCGGCGAAAGGGATCGGTAGACCGCCTCGCGCAGGGCGGCGCGGGCGAAGCGATAGCGCGGGCCGTTGGCGACCAGCCAGCCGCGCCGCGCCAGCTCCTCCAGCGCGCCATCGACCTCCGCCGCAGTGGCCGGGGCGAAGGCGGTGCAGAGGAAGTCGGTCTCCAAACGGCCGCCGACCACGCTCAAGCGCTCCAGCCAACGGCGCATGAGCGGGTCCAGCTCGCGGTAGCGCTGGCGCATGGTCACCAGCAGCGATCCGGGCAGGGCGATCCGGTCGGGTTGGATCTCTAGGCGCAGGCGCCCGGGCTCGCCGTCCAACGGCGCGGCTTCGCCCCGGTCGACCAGACCGACCAACAACTCTTCGAGGATTCCCGGGTTGCCCTGGCTGCGCTCGTGCAGCACGCGCCCCAGTCGCAGGCGCGGCGTGGTGTGGTGGAAGTGGTGGGTGACGAGTTCGGTGACGTCTTCGACGGTCAAGGGATCCATGTGGATCGTGCCGGCGAGGTCGACCTGGGCGGCGCGGCGCCGGGCGTGCTCCAGCAGGCGCGCAAGCTCGGCGGGTTCTGCCGGCGGACGGTCGTCGTCATAGGCCAGGAGCAAGAGCAGACGGCTGTCCGCCGACCGCTCGAGCATGCGGTCGAGGGCCTCCAGGGTCGCGGCGTGGGCCAGGTGCAGGTCGTCCACCAGCACCACGACCGGTCGCCCGGCCGCCAGGGCCGCGATCCAGGCGGCGAGGGCGACCGCCGCACTGCCCTGAACCGGGGCGTCCCCGTCTCCGAGCAGTGCCCTACGCAGCACGTCGGCATCGCGGGGCGGAACCAGGTGCTCGAGCAGTTGGATCTCGCGCGGGCCGAGGGGGCGGTGGGGAGGCAATTGCAGCCAATGCTCGAGCAATCGAATCGCCGTGCCGTAGCGCTGGGACTCCGTCAACTCGCTGCAGCGCGCGTGCAGGAACAGGCACGGCGAGTCACCGGCGCGCAGGGTTTCGATCAGGTCGCTGACGAGACGCGTCTTGCCGATTCCTACGGGCCCGGACAGGGCGATCGCGAGTCCCTGGCCCTCGCGCAGCACTTGGGTGTAGGCCTGGCTCAAGCCGCGGAGCTCGTCGCGTCTGCCGACGAACTGCAGGCGGTGGCTCTCGGCTCGCAGGGCTCCGGGTCCGCCGCCGGAGCCCAGGGATTGCTGCACCCTCGCCCGCCACCAGCCGCTCTCCTCGCCCTCGTGCAAGATGCCGGCCAAGGCTTCCGCAGTGGGTCGCTCGCTCGGACTCCGCCGCAGGCAAGCATCCAGGAGCGCGTCCAGCAGGGGACTCAGCTCGGGCACATGACGCGACGCGGGGACGACCCGCGCCGTCGCCAACGCGGCCAGTAGGTCGGAGGTCTCGCCATCGTCTGCGCCGAAGGGGTGGTGTCCGGTGGCGAGCAGGTAGAGGACGGCGCCTAGCGCAAAGACATCGCTGGGCGGACCTGAGCGGCCGCCGGAGAGGAACTCCGGCGCGAGGAAGGCCAGGGTGCCGGGGAGGCCGCCCTCGCCGTCCAGGCTGGCGTCCCGGGCGAAGCCCAGGTCGATCAGGACCGCGCGACCCTCGGCATCGAGCCGCACGTTCTCGGGCTTGACGTCGCCGTGCACCAGGTCGTGGGCGTGCAGCGCAGCCAGGGCGGAGCCCAGGTCGGCGCCGATCTCGCGCAGTCGAGGCTCCGGCAGGGGCTCGCCCTCGGCCAGGACCTCGGACAGGGTCGCGCCGGGAACCCAGACCATCGACAGGTAGGGCAGCTCCGCGTCCTCGCGGAAGGCCAGTACGCGCACCAGCGAGGGGTGCCGAACCCGTCGCGCGACGGCGGCCTCCCGAGCCAGGGCCTCGACTTGGCGAGCGCGCTCCGCACCCTCGGCCGAGGGGACCTTGAGCGCTACCAGATCGCCCGCGGAGACGCGGTCGATCGACCGCGTGGCGCGGGCCAGCAGCACGCGCCCCCCGGCGCCGGCGCCGAGCTCGCGCTCGATCTCGTAACCGGAAAGCTGCGTCACTTCTGATCCGATCCCGTTCACTTGGAACGGTGTAGTCGATCGGTGCGAATCCCCGATTCAGATCGGGTGGCCTTCAGTCCGCCTCTTCGTCCCGGGCCTCGAGAAACTCCTCCACCTCGCGGTCCAACTCGTCCTCCTCGAGCGGGTCGTCGAGGGCGGGGCCCTCGTCCTCGTGGCCCCGAGGGCGGATCTGCTGGTCCCGCTGCAGGGCCTCGCGGATCATGCGATCCATTTCGTCGGCGTATTCGACGGACTCGTCGAAGGCCCAGCGCACGCGCGGGATCTTGCGCGTACGCAGGACCCGCCCGAGCTGGCGCTGCACGAAGCCCGCGGCGGACTCCAGGGCCCGCTCGGTCTTGCGCCGCTCCGTCGGTCCGCCCAGAACCGTGAAGAAGATCTTCGCGTGGGCCAGGTCACTGGACAGCTCGCAGCGAGTGAGCGTGATCATGCCCACCCGCGGATCGTTGAGCTCGAACTCCACGCAATAGGCTGCGCGTTCGAGGATCCGGGCCTGGAGCTTCGCGATGGTGCGGGGGTTGGCCATGTCTGCCTGAGTTCCTACTCCGTGGGGCGCTACCGCTTGGGGCGTTCCCGCCTGGGTCGTTACAGGGCAGTAGCCTCGAGCGAGTCGCGCGCGGGGCGGCGGCGTGCCGCGAGGCACGCCAGCCACCCCCGCCGCGGCTCAGATCTTCCGCTTGGTCTCGACCAGGCGGAAGGCCTCGATGACATCCCCCTCCTGGATGTCGTTGTAGTTGCGCAGGACGATGCCGCACTCGAAGCCCTCGCGGACCTCCTTGGCGTCGTCGGATTCCCGTCGCAAGGTCCCGATCTCGCCGGTCCAGACGACCTTGCTGTCGCGCATCAGGCGCACCTTGCTGTCACGCATGATCTTGCCGTCCAAGACGTACGAGCCGGCGATGTTGCCGATGCGCGAGGACTTGAAGAGCCGACGAATCTCGACGTGGCCGGTGATCTGCTCGCTGATGTCCGGCGAAAGCTCGCCCTCCATCATCAAGCGGACGTCGTCGAGAACCTCGTAGATGACGTTGTAGTTGCGGATCTGAACCCCGCCGCGCTCGGCCAACTGTCGGGCCTTGGGGTTGGTGCCCACGTGGAACGCGATGATGGTCGCGTCCGAGGTGGTGGCCAGGTCGACGTCGCTCTCGGCGATCGCGCCGACACCGGCGTGCAGCACCTTGACCACGACCTCGTCGTGGACGAGCTCCGCGAGCTGGGCCTTGAGCACCTCGACCGAGCCCTGCACGTCGCCCTTGACGATCAGGTTGACGACGCTCTTGTCGGCCTGGGCCACCGCTTCGAACAGGTTCTCGCGGCTGACCGCCTGGCGCTCCGCCAGGGAGACCATGCGGTTCGAGTGGGCGCGCTCTTCGGCGACCTGCTTGGCGTCCTGGAGGTCCGGGACCACGTGGAAGCGCTCGCCGACACCGGGCAGCTTGTCGAGACCACTGACCTCGACCGGAGTGGCCGGGCCGGCGGACTTGATCGTCTTGCCGCGGTCGTCTTGGATCGAGCGCACCTTGCCGTAGCCCTCGCCGGCCAGAATCACCTGGCCCTGCTCGAGGCTGCCGTCCTGGATCAGGAGGTGGGCGACGATGCCGCGGCCCTGCTGGACCTCGGCTTCGAGCACGACGCCCGCGGCCGGACCGGTGGGGTGGCAGCGCAGGTCGAGCAGTTCGCCCTCGAGGAACACCCGCTCGAGCAGCTCGTCGATGCCCTCGCTCTTGAGCGCGCTGATCTTCAGCATGGCCGTGGTCCCACCCCATTCCTCGGGGATCAGTCCGAGCCCGGAGAGCTCGTTCATGACCTTGTCGGGGTTGGCCTCGGGCTTGTCGCACTTGTTGATCGCGACGATCAGGGGCGTCCCCGCCGCCTTGGCGTGGTTGACGGCCTCTTCGGTCTGGGGCTTCACGCCGTCGTCGGCCGCCACCACCAGGATCGCGATGTCCACCGCCGAGGCGCCGCGGGCGCGCATCGAGGTGAAGGCCGCGTGGCCCGGGGTGTCGATCACGGTCACCTTGTGACCGGCCTTGGTCTCGACCTGATAGGCACCGATGTGCTGCGTGATGCCGCCGGATTCCCCGTCGGCGATGCGGCTGGCGCGGATCGAGTCGATCAGCGTCGTCTTGCCGTGGTCGACGTGGCCCATGATCGCGACCGTGGGCGGGCGCAGGACCAGGTCCTCCTCGTCGATCGCCTGCCGCTTCTGATCGAGCTGGGAGAGCAGAGCCTCCTCGGCCGCGATCTCGCGCGTGACCTCGAGATCGACCTCGTACTCGGCGGCCAGCAGCACCGCCGTGTCCTCGTCGATGTTCGTGTTGATGTTGACGGCACCGAAGCCGAGCATCCGGAAGGCGGTCTTGAGCAGCTCGTTCGACTTGACCGAGAGCACCTCGCCCAGCTTCTTGATCGTGAGCGGGTGCTCGACGGTGACCGTGCCGCCCCGCGAGGGCGAGATCGAGGGACCGGCGTGGTGCCGTCCGCCGCCGCGACCGCGACCGGCGCCGCCGTGCTGGGGGCGCTGGCGACGCAGGAATCGACCGGCTTCGCGCTCGCGTAGCTGGGCGGCTGTCAGGTCGCCCCGCTGGACGTCGCCGGAGCGCGAGAGGGCGCGCTTACGGTCCTTCCCGAAGGTCGGCTGGACGTTGGGCGCCGGTTGGTCGTCAGCCGAGCGGTGCCGGCGCGACTCGCGACGCACGGGCTTGTCGGTCTGCAGCTTCGAGAGGTCGATGAACCCGACGACCTTGCCCTGACGTCGCTTGGACGAGGGGCGAACGATGTCGGAGTCCTCGCCTGCAGCGGGCTTGACCGGAGTGACTTCGCCACTCGCGGCCGCGGTCTTGGCCCGGGCGGCGGCAGGCTTGGCTTCCCCGCCGTCAGCGGGGCCGGCTTCGGGTTTGGCAGCGGCAGCGGCAGCGGCAGGGCGCGCGCGGTCCGCCGCTCCCTGACCGGCCGTCGGGGCCTGCGCTCCGGCCGCTGCTCCAGTGGAGTGCGCCGGGGCTCCTACGCGATCGGAAGGCGCTGCGGACGGGACCGCCGAGGGGGTCGAAGCAGCCGGTGTGGCTGACGCTGAAGTTGTTGCCGCCGGTGTTGCGGCGGCCGATGGCGATGCAGCGGCGGCCTCGTCGGGCGACGCAGCCGCGGCGGGGGCCCCTGCACCGGCACTGGCCGGTTCCGCTCCGGCCGACTCAACTGCGGCCGACTCAACTGCCGCCGACTCAGCTGCCGCCGACTCAGCTGCCGCCGACTCAGCTGCCGCCGACTCAACTGCCGCCGACGGTGTGCTCTCAACTCCGATCGAGTCTTCCGACGCCACGTGGGATGTGGCCGCGTCGGACCTTGCCGGGGCGGACTCCGTCTCGTGGGACTGTTCGGCACCGGCCGTATCGACCGTCGCCGGGCCCTCGCCAGCGGCGTCGATGGACTCCGGCGCGCCAGCCACCTTCGACGTCGCCTCCGCAGCCGCGGGCTCGCCGACCGATGGTTCCGTTGCAGCGACACTGGCGACCGTTTGCTCCGGCGCCGACGGCGTCTCGGCAACCTGGGGCGTGGGGGTACTCGCTGACCTCGCCGGCACCAGCACGGTGTCCGAATCGTCGTGAAGGCCCGCGTCCGCCGCCGTTTGAGGGGCTGCCGACTCGGTGGCCGTGGCCTGCGTCGCGGCTTCCGATTCCCCGCGCTCGGTCGAGGCGACCGGCTGCGGCTCGGACTCCGGCTCGGCGGCGACGGGAGCTGCCACCTCTTCTTCCTCACCCGGCTTGCGGCGCTTCTTCTTGCGCTTGATCACAAGACCGCCGGTCTCCGGCTCGGGCTCGGCCGACGCATCGCCGCCGCTGCGGCTGTAGCCGTAGGCGTCGAGTCGTCCCTCGATCAACATCAGGTCCGCCTCAGGAAGAGCCGTCATATGGCTCTTCACCTGGGCGAAGCCCATCTCGCGCAGCTTCGCGGCCAGATCCTGGCCGGTCATGCCGTATTCCTTGGCGAGATCGTAGACGCGCTTCTTCGAGGTCACGGGTGGGTCGGTGTCCTGGGGTTCGCGGGCACTCGTGTGCTCGCGTGGGCTGCTGATCGGAGGCTGCCGGGTCGAGCCCGCGCCCCGCTGGTATCAGCGAGGCCCGAGGACCGACCCGATGGGGCCTAGAGAGTTCGACGAGGTTCGGAGCGGGGTGGGCGTGGGGCGAACCCCACACCGGGTATCAACGGACACCGGAAGCCTCGGGCGCATCGCCCGGGTGATCGGCGCCAGGTGACGATTCGTTGCCCCCCTGGGACAACGACGCGGGCTGTTGGTGACTGGGGGCCGCGAGAGTCGAGGCTGAGCGATTGGACTCGTCGTCGGCTTCAGCGCCGTCATTCGAGCCCGTCGGGGATTCGGCAGATCCTTCTCCGTCGTCGTCCTGGTACTCGTCCAGGTCGTCGTCGTCGGTGATCTGCCCTTCGGAGGCCATCTGCTCGGCCTCGAATTCGGCGCGAGTCTTGATGTCGATGTCCCAACCGCAGAGGCGGCTGGCGAGGCGGACGTTCTGCCCCTTCTTGCCGATCGCCAGCGACTGCTGGTCCTCGTCCACGAGGACGGTCGCGGAGTGCGAGTCGACGTCGGGGTAGATGTTGTCGATGTTGATCTCGGCCGGCTTCAGGCCGTTCTGGATCAGGGTCTCGAGCGAGTCGCTCCAACGGATGATGTCGATGCGCTCGCCGCGCAGCTCGTCGATCACCGCCTTGATCCGGGACCCGCGCACGCCGACGCAGGCGCCGATGGCGTCGATCTTCGGATCCTGGGAGATCACCGCCATCTTGGTGCGGTAGCCCGGCTCGCGGACCACGCGCTTGATGTCGATGATCTCGTCCGCGATCTCGGGGACCTCGAGCTCGAACAGGCGCCGGACCAGGTCGGGATGGGTGCGGCTGATGATGATCCGGACCCTGGGGCCGTCCTTGCGGACCTCGAGCACGATCGCGCGCACGCGGTCGCCAATCGAGAAGGTCTCGCCGCGGACCCGCTCCTCGCGGGGGAGGTAGGCCTCGGTGCGACCGAGGTTGACCACCAGGCTGTCCGCTTCGAAGCGTTGGACGGTGCCGTGGACCAGCGACCCGACGCGGGCCTCGAAGTCGTCGTAGAGGACGTCGCGCTCCGCCTCGCGGATGCGCTGCATCATCACCTGCTTGAAGGCCTGGGCGGCGATGCGGCCGAGGATCTCGAGGTCGAGCTCGTACTCGCCCTCCTCGTCCTCGACGACGACCTCACCGGTCTTGCGATCGATCTCGCAGACGAGGTCCTCGCCCGCGCCCAAACGCTTACGAATCGCCGCGGCCAGGGCCTCTTCGAGGCTCTGGAAGACGACTTCGATGGGGATGTCGCGATTCCGGTGGATCATGTCCACCATCCGCAACAGCGCTTCGCGATCCATGGGCGGGTGACTTTAGTTCTCTGGGCGCTGGGGGCGCCCGTGTTCCGTGGGCGCTCGGAGCGCCTGGGTCTCGATTCCTTCGGGCGCATCCGGACCGGGTGGTGCCCACCGCGAACGACCTGACACGACGAAAGCCGGGGCCCCCCGGCGAGGCGACCTGATGAGTCGTCTGCAGGAGTCCGCCGACTTCCTCGGTGGCCGTCGCGGGCGGAGCGTGGTCGCACCTCCAGAGGGGGTGGTCGGCACGGTCCGTTGAGCCCGTCGGTCCGGGGTTTGCCGGATTTTAGGGCGAGCAGTGTGCTATACGGGACCGGCCCACGTCAACGCTGGCGGGGTAGTAGGAGGCTCCAGAACAGCGCCTCCGACGTTTGCCGACGTGGCCACGCCGATGACCCAGTCCAGACCGCCCGCAGCCGATTCCGACGCCAGTGGCAGCGGCGCTCCCTGGAAGCGTGGCGGAAGCAGCCCCTCGAGGCCCGTAGAGGGGGGTCGGCCCCCCGACCGTCCCGCCGCCGAGGGCGGCTGCGGTCCGGCCAGTCCGATCCAGCGGGCCTTCGAGGCCGAGCTGGGAATGGTCGCCGGATCCGAGGCCACGGTGCTGCTTCTGGGTGAGAGCGGCACCGGAAAGAGTGCCTCGGCCAGACGGCTGCACGCCGCCAGCCGCCGAGCGGACGGCCCCCTGGTCGAGGTGCACCTGGGCGCGCTGACGCCGACGCTGGTCGAATCGGAGCTGTTCGGCCACGAGAAGGGCGCCTTCACGGATGCCTCGCGCTCGCGCGCGGGGTGCTTTCGCCGGGCGCAGGGCGGCACCCTGGTGCTCGACGACGTCGATTTGCTGCCCGGCCCGGCGCAGGTCAAGCTCCTGCGCGCGCTCCAGGAGCGGGTCGTCGAACCCGTCGGGGCCGAGGCGCCGGTCGCGATCGACGTGCGCTTCTGCGCGACCACCAATCGAGACCTGCGCGCCGAGGTCGAGGCCGGGCGATTCCGCGAGGACCTCTACTATCGACTGGCCGTGGTGACCCTCGAGGTGCCGCCGCTGCGGGCGCGCTCCGAGGACCTGCCGGGGCTGGTGGAGACTCTCCTGGCGGGCATCGGCGCACGCCTGGGGCGTCCGGCGCGGCCCCTGGGTGCCGGTTGCCTGGAGCGGCTCGGCGCCCATGCCTGGCCCGGGAACGTGCGCGAGCTCGAGAACGCCCTGGAGCGGGTCTGCGCCTTGGGACCGGCCCAAACACCGATCGACGTCCACGAGTTCGACTTCCTGGACGAGGTCGCCGCCGGCATTCCCGAGGAACTGGCGCGGCAGGCCCTGGCCCACGGCCTGACTGCCGAGCAGCTCGAGGCGGCGCTCCTGGCCGAGGCCCTGCGCGAGCAGCGCGGGAACCTGAGTGCCGCGGCGCGGCGAGTCGGACTCACCCGCCGCGCCTTCGAGTACCGGGTCGCGCGGACCGGCGAGGGTGACGACGGGGGCCACCACGACGAGGCGGAGGCGGAGAGTCAGCGAGGCGGCGGCTGATGGGCGCAGGAACCTTCCTCCTCGCCCTGCTTCCGTTGCTCGCGCCCGCCGCGGCTCGGCCCCAGGACGCGCCGCTGGCCGCGGACGCGAGCCTGGACTCCGACCTCGACCGACGGGTGCGCGCCGCCGAGCTGGCGAGTCCCGGCGGTCCGATTCCCACCGATCGCGAGCTCGCCACCCTGGCTGCCGACGTCGACCCCACGGTGCGGGTCCTGGCCGCGCGGGCCGCGGGTCGAGTGGACCTGGGTGCGCGGGACGTGGGGCCGCGGGTCGCGCTCCTGAAGCAGGCCGCGGCCGAGGATCCTGACCGGGCGGTGCGCGCGGCCGCGGTCGAGACCCTCGGCGCCCTCGGTGGTCCGACCTCCGGCGGGGCCCTGGTCGAGCTCCTGGGTCTGCTCGACGGCGATGACCTGGTCGGCGCGGCCGAGGCGCTGGCCGAGACCGAGGGGGCGGCGGCCCTGGTCGCACGCGCAGTCGATGTCGACGCCTCGAGGCGCCTGCCGCCGGCCGCCCTCGCACCGCTCTTGGAGACCTATGGCCGCTCCCTGCCGGACCTACCCGGCGCCGGATCGGACCCTCGGGCCCGAGCGCCCCTGGTCCTGGGTGCGCGCCATCCGGACGCCCAAGTGCGAACCAAGGCCGTGAACGGGCTCGATCTGGCCCTTTCGCGCTTCGACGTGGCCGGTTGGCCCCCGGCCGCCGACGCGTTCCTCGACGGTCTGGCCGCCGACGGCTACGACACCCGCGGGCTGGACTATCGGCGCTCGATGTTGGCTCTCTCGGCGGGGGCGGCGCCCGAGCGCGCCCTGGTCTCCGCCGATCGGCTGCTGCAACGCTCGGCCGCCGGCGCCGCCTTCGACGATCGGATCTGGGCCTTCTACGGCCATTACCTCACGGCTCTGACCCAGCTCGCCCTGCGCGACCTCGAAGCGGTCGAGCCGGCCCTCGACCGAGCGGCGGGGGTGCTGCAGGAGCTGCGCGGTCGACGCCTCGAGCTGCGAGAGAAGCTCGATGCCCCCCGCGCAGGACTGGATGCCGCGGCAGCGGCCGATCTGGTCGAGCTCCAGGCAGCGGTCGAATGGCTGCGCCTGGTGGTGCGGGTGGCGGCCGGCGAGGCCGAACCGCGGCGCTTGCTCGTCGTCGCGAGCAAGCTGCATGGGTTCCTGCTGGACGCCGAGCGACTGCAACTCGCCTTCGACCTCGGGATCTCGGCCGGGAGCCTCGACACGGTGCTCGACCGCGACCTGGCCCCGCGCCGGACCCTGGTGGCGAACCCCGAGTTGCCTGGCTGGACCACCGCCGAGTTGCTCGGCGTGCTGGTCGAGGCCTGCGGTTGGTTGGCCACGGTGGCGCCCGAGGAGTTGCCCGGGATCGCGCCGCTGGGCGACACGGAGCATTGGAGTTGGCGCGCCGACGCCCCCCGGCGCGCGCGGATGGTCGCGCTGCGCTTCGCGGAGCTGGATCTGGTCGGTCGTCGGATGGCCGTTGACCGCGCCAACCGTCGACTCTGGATCTACCGGGAGGAGCGCCTGCTCGAGCGACTGGTCGAGGACGAGAACGAGCGCGAGACGTTCGCCTTCGAGGACTACCGCCGGCCGTCCACCGCGGCCCTCGACCTGGCCCGGGACCTGCGCGCGGACGGCGATGCCGCGTCCGCGCTGACCCTGGTCGAGGGGCTGCGCGCGGCCCTGGACGGGGCCAGCCTGAACTTCGGACCGGTGCGCAGCGACCAGGTCGCGGCCCTGGTCGGCCGCGAGATCGGAGCGTGCCTGACCGACCTGGGCCAGCCCGTGGAGGCGGAGCAGGAGCTGACCACGGCTCTGGAGCGGATCGAGGCCGTCGAGAACTCGGTCGCGGACCGGATCGCCGATCTGGCCGCCGGCCGCGATGGCGGACGGGTGCTGACCGAACCCGAGCCCGACCTGGTGGCCGCCCTCGAGGCCCAGCGCGACGCCTTGCGGACCCTGCGCGCGGACCTCTTGGTCTCGCTGGCGGTGAACGCCAACGTGCGCCTGGGCCAGGCCGAGCGTGCGGTGGGCTACTTCGAGCGCGCCTACGAGTTGCAGCAGAGCGGCTTCATGCGCGTGCTCTTGGCTTGCTACCGGGCTCGGGTGGGGCGGTCGGAGGAGGCGCGCTTCCTGCTCGAGGGTGTCGTGCCCGCTCCAGAGCTCTACTACAACCTGGCCTGCACCCACGCACTTCTGGGCGATCGGGACCAGGCCCTGGAGTTCCTGGCCCTCGAGTTCGCCTCGCCGCGGCTGACCGCGGGGGCCTTGACCCGCCAGCGGCGTTGGGCCGCGGAGGACCCGGACCTCGCCAGTCTGCGCGGCGATGCGACCTTCGAGGCGCTCGTGGCACCGCGCTGACGGGCCGCGCGCGTACACTCTCGCGCCTTATGGCGAAGGTGATCTCCACCGGCAAGGGCCGGCGTTGGCTGCATGGCGGCCACCCCTGGCTCTACGCGGACGATGTCGCGGCAGCGGAAGCCCAGTCGGGCGAGCTGGCTCCGGTCTTCGATCCGAACGACAACCCCCTCGGCTGGGGACTCTTCTCGGACGCGTCGCGGATCGCCGTGCGGATGGTCACGCGCAGCCCGGAGCAGCCCAATCGGGCCTTCTGGGCCGGGCTGATCGACCGCGCCGTGTCCCTGCGCGAGCGCGCCGGCCTGCTCGCGCCCGGTCGGGCCTGTCGCCTGCTCGGCGGCGACTCCGAACGGCTGCCCGGCTTCGTCGTCGACCGCTACGCGGACGTGCTGGTGATCCAGAGCGGTTGCCAGGGCTCCGATCGCATGCGCGACTTCCTGCTGGAGCTGCTGCTCGAGCGACTGCCCTTCGAGCCGCGCGCCGTCCTCGATCGTTCCGACGCTTCCGTGCGCCGGCTCGAGGAGTTGGGCGATCGGGTCGAGTGGATCCGCGGCGACCCGGTCCAGGCCGTGCGCGTGGAGCAGGCCGATGGCTTGATCTTCGAAGTCGACCCGACCGGCGGTCACAAGACAGGTCACTACCTCGACCAGCGCGAGAACCGCGAACGCGCCGCGCGCCTGGCCCAGGGTGGTCGCGTGCTCGACGCCTTCTGCTACGACGGGTTGTTCGGCATCGCCGCCGCACGTGCCGGCGCGAGCGAAGTGCTGGCCATCGATCAATCGGCCTCCGCCGGGGAGCAGGTCGGCCGCAACGCCGAGTTGAACGGCGTCTCCGGGCGCGTGCGCTTCGAGCGCGCCAACGCCATGAAGGACCTGCGCGCCCGGGCCGAGGCCGGGGAGCGCTACGACCTCGTGGTCATCGATCCGCCGGCCTTCGCGCGCAACCGCCGCGAGGCCGCAGGCGCCGGGCGCGGCTACCGCGAGCTGAACCTGCGGGCGATCCACCTGGTCGAGCCCGGTGGCTACCTGGTCACGGCTTCGTGCTCCTTCGCGGTGGGTCGCGAGGCCTTCATGGGCTTCGTCTCCGAGGCGGCGCGGGACTCGAGACGCGACGTCTACGTCGAGGCGTTGCACGGCGCCGGCGCCGACCATCCGGTGCTGATCACCCTGCCGGAGAGCGAATACCTCAAGTGCGCCATCCTGAGGGTCTGCTGAGCGCGGATCGCCGGGCGAGGCGTTGGCGACCGAGACTGCGATGAGCGACCCGGAATCCGTCCACATCACTGTCAACGGCGAGCCCTGGGAGCTCGCGCTCGGCAGCACCGTCGCCGAGCTGCTGGAGCGGCTGGGCCTGCGTCCCGAGGTCGTGGCGGTCGAGATCAACCGCGAGCTGGCGCCGCGTTCGACGCGGGCCGAGCGGATCCTGGCCGAGGGCGATGTGGTCGAGCTGGTGACCCTCGTCGGAGGCGGCTGACCGGCGCGCAGTCGCCCAGCGGCGGCCCGCCGACTGCTATCCTCTGCCCCCGCGCGGCCCGTCTGCGCCCATCGAACCATGGACGAAACAGCCTTCCTCGACGACCCGCTCCGAGTGGGCGAATTCACCCTGCGCTCGCGCCTTCTGGTCGGGACCGGCAAGTACCGCGATTTCGAGGAGACCGCGCGAGCTCTGGAGCTCTCGGGCGCCGACTGCGTGACCGTCGCCGTGCGACGCGTGAACCTGGACCCCAGTGCGGGTCCGTCGCTGTTCGATCACATCGATCGCCAGCGCTACACGATCCTGCCCAACACCGCCGGCTGCTTCGACGTGGAGTCGGCCGTGCGCACGGCGCAGCTCTCGCGAGACCTGCTCGACACGCCGCTGGTCAAGCTCGAGGTGCTCGGCGACGAGCGCACGCTGCTGCCCGATCCGATCGGCACCCTCGAAGCCACGCGCCGCTTGGTCGAGGACGGCTTCACGGTCATGGTCTACACCTCGGACGACGCGCGCCTGGGCGTGTACCTGGCCGAGGCCGGGGCCGCCTGCGTCATGCCGGCGGGCTCACCGATCGGCTCGGGCCAGGGCGTGCTCAACCCCAACGCGATCCGCATCCTGATGGAGCTGATCGACGTGCCGGTGATCGTCGACGCGGGCGTCGGCACGGCCAGCGACGTGTCCCAGGCCATGGAGCTGGGAGCCGAGGGTGTGCTACTCAACACCGGCATCGCCGGCGCGCGCGACCCGCTGCGGATGGCGGTGGCCATGAAGCACGCCTGCATCGCCGGCCGCCTGGCGCACCTGTCGGGCCGGATTCCGCGCAAGCTCTACGCCAACGCCTCGTCGCCCATGGCCGGCCGCATCGACGGCGCCGAGGGCTGAGCGGGGGCATCTGCATCACCGTCCCGTCCCGTCCCGTCCCCTTCCGCCCGCTCACTCGACCGCAGGCTCCGCCGGCGCCCTGTCCACCCTCGCCATGCTCCCCACGTCGCCGTCCACGGTTGCCACCGCACTCGCCCTGACCGGGGCCGGAGTCGCCCTGGCGCCGGTGGCGGCCCAGGTCGCCCTTCGCTTGCGGCCCGGTCGCAACGTCTTCTTCGCGCGTTGGGGCTTCAGTCAGGTGTCAGTCGCCGTGATCGCGGGTCTGCTGCTCTACCTGTTGGGTGGGCTGCTGCCGGAGGGCGAGCTGACCTCGCTGCTGCGGCCGGATCTGCTGCTGGTCGGTGGCGCGATCGTCGCCGTGGTGGCCGCGGAGCGCACCCAACCGGAGGGCTGGCGCTCGCTCGGCTTCCACCGCGGCCAGACGGGACGCTCGATCGCCGCCGGGGTCGCCACCTACCTGTGTTGCCTTCCGCTGCTGGTCGGCCTGACGATCGGCTGGCCGCTGCTGCTGGGTGCCTTCGGCGGGGAGCCGCGCGAAGTCGGCTCGGCCGTCCGCATGGCTCAGCTCGACGGAACGGCTTGGACCATGGGGGCCCTGGCCCTGGTGCTCGTGGCGCCCGTCGTGCGCGAGGTGGTCCTGCGAGGCTTCCTGCAACCGCTGCTGGTCCAGAACTTCAGCGAGCGCGGTGGCATCGCCCTGGGCGGCCTGCTCTTCGCCCTGCTCCAGCCGGTGGAGCTCTTCGCCCCGGCCCTCGGCATGGGGGTGGTGCTGGGCGTGATCATGCTGCGTACCCAGTCCTTGGCGGCGACGATTACCGCCCACGCCCTGCACCAGGCCCTGTGGCTCGGCTTGGCCGCCGGCGCGGCCTGGACCGGGATCAATCCCCTGCTCTGACCCGCGCGCAAGAGGCACATGGCTCACTACCCGACGGCCGGGCTCTTCGAGCCCATCGAGGACGGCGCCTTTCGTGCCTTCGACGCGATCGTCACCGGTGACGTGACCTTGGCCGAGGACGTCGGCATCTGGTTCGGCTGCGTCCTGCGCGGGGACGACGCGCCGCTCACGGTCGGCCGGCGGACCAACATCCAGGACCTGACGATGGTCCATGCGGATACCGGGGTGCCCAACGTGATCGGTTCCGAGGTGACCGTCGGGCACCGTTGCGTGTTGCACGGGGCCGTTGTCGAGGACCACTGCCTGATCGGAATGGGGGCCGTGCTGCTGGGCGGCTCGCGGGTGGGAGCGGGCTCGATCGTGGCCGCCGGAGCGGTCGTCCGGGAGGGCTTCGAGGTCCCCCCCGGGAGCCTGGTCGCCGGGGTGCCCGCCAAGGTCCTGCGACCCGTGACGGAGGCGGAGCAGGCGGCGATTCGGGCCAGCGCGGCGGGCTACGTCTCCAAAATCCGACGCTACCTTGCGGACCCGGGTTCGGCTTCCGCCCCTTCCGTGCGTTAGGTTTCTCAGGGCGGCAATCAGGGAAGCCGCCTCGTTCCCCTGGGAGGTGCGGCGCGAGGGGCGCCGTGGAGCTCGAATCAGGCGCCGTCGGCGTCAGCGGGCCAGCCGATCCGGGGACGGCTCAACTCTCGTCGTCGCCATGCGGATTCTGCTCCGATCAACCGCTCTCGTCCTTCCTTTCGGCCTCCTGGCCCTCTCCACCGCCTGCACGGGTGGCGGCGGGGACTCCACCTCCGACTTCTCGGGCATCAGCTCCACCGAGATCGAACTGCTGCTCGGCCAGCGGATCATCCTCGGTGCTCCAGGCGCGAGCGACGTGACGCTCGTGGACGTCGATGGCGACGGCCTCGACGACCTGATGGAGCTCAATCCCTTCTCATCCAGCCTGACCGTGGGGCTGGGGATCGCCCCCGACGAATTCGTCAAGGTCCAGAGCCTGACCACGGCGGGCGTGCCCTTCTCCTTCGGGTCGGGTGACTTCGACGGCGATGGCATCGACGAGGTGGCCGTCGTCAGCTTGATCGGCGTCACGGCGGACATGCCCGTCGGCAACGCGCTCGACCGCGCCGGCGACGACCTCGCGGCCCTGGCGGGGACCATCGGCCGCCTCAGCGTCTACGACTGGAACCCCGCCGCCGGTGGGGGCGTCGGCGAACTCGAGTTGGCCAACGAGTTCGCGCTGCCCAGCTACGCCTTGACCCTGTCCGCGGGCAACCTCGGCCATCCGACCGATTCGCTGCTGGTGCCGATCCCCGACCTGCAGTCGATCTACGTCTACCGCGACCTCGGACCTGGCCTCGAGGTCGCCGAGATCCTGACCTCCACGGGTCCGACCGGCGTCGGCGCAGTTCTCAGCTCGCTGGTCTTCGACGTCGACGGCGATGGTCTGAACGACGTCCTGGGCGGCGAGCAGGCCTACGACGGCGAGGGTCCGGGCAGCGTGGCCGTGTTCCTCCAGAACGCGGACGGCAGCTTCGCCGACCCGACTTGGGACCTCCCGGCGCCCCGGATTCCGTTGCTCGAATCCGCCGGCGACGTGGACGGCGACGGGACCGAGGACATCGCGGTGTTCGACCTCTCCGGTGAGTCGCTGTCCGTGCAGCTCTACCTCCGCGGCGACGACGGCGTGATGGCGGATTACGGCGAGCTCTTCGTCGGCGGTCGTGTCAGCACCTTCGAGGTCACCGACCTGGACCTGGACGGCCAGCGTGAAGCCCTGGTGGGTCTGCTCGACGCGGGCCAACTGATGATCATGCCGCTCGCGAGCGAGGGCAAGGCACCCGACGACGGCATCGAGCGCATCGAGCTCGGCAAGTTCCCGCGCCTGCTCGAGGTGCGCCAGTTGGGCACCGACGAGTTTCCCGACATCGTCTGCGGGCACTCGATGGGCACGACCATCCTGCGGAATGACAGCGATGGAACCCGCGGGGCTCGGGGCTACTCGGTGCCTCTGGAGAGCCAGTTCTTGCGCGCCGGCGAGCTCGACGGCGACCAGTTCGTCGACGTCGTCACCGTCGACCTGTTCCAACGCTCGGTGGCCTTCCTGCGCGGTCTGCCCGAGGGCGGCTACGAACTCGCTGGCGAAGTGCCGCTGGAGCCGACCGCTGCGGAGACCCCCGGCAGCCTGGCGCTCGAGGACTTCGACGGTGACGGCGACCTCGATGTGGCCATCGCCGTGTACCAGTCGAGCGAGGTGCGGATCATGGAGAACCTCGGGGCGCTGCCCTTCCAAGCTCCCGATGCCAACACCTCCTATGGCGTGGGCCTGCAGCCAATCGGCGTCGACAGCGGCGACCTCAACGGGGACGGCTTTCCCGACATGGTGGTGACCCTCTCGGGTGATCGCGGCGTACGCGTGCTGCTGGGCGACGGCGAGCTGGGCTTCACGGCCCTGCCCGTGGTGGAGACTCCCGATGTCCGGCCCCTGGCCGTGGTCGTCGGGGACTTCGATGGTGACGGCAACGTCGACGCAGCGATCACCACCGGCGAGGTCGATCAGACAGTCACCGGCGTGGTGGTCCTGGTCGGCGACGGGACCGGCGAACTGGCTCCCGGGCCGTTCGTGGCCCTGCCTTTCCTGTCGACGGAGATCACCCCGGCCGACCTGGACCAGGACGGCATCGACGAGCTGGTCTGCAACCAGCTCGGGCAGTTGGCCACCGCGATCCAGGTCCTGACCTCGAAGGCCGGGTTGGGGGACTACGTCGCCCTGGAGATCGCGGCGGGCAACTCCTCGCTGTTCGAGTACGAGCCGGCGGCTGTCCTGGTGGGCGACGCCGACGGGGACCTCGACGACGATCTCGCGGTCCTGACCTCGACGGGCCGCCCGATCTTCCTCAAGAACGAGGGCCAGCTCGAGTTTGTCGAGACGCTGCTGTTCGGGGACCAGGGCCAGGCGACGATTCCCTTCGGAGTGAAGCACGCCCAGTTCGTCGATACCGAGGGCGACGTGGCTCCCGAGCTACTGATGCTCTCGCCCGAATCCGACACCCTTTGGTTCGCCCGCGGAAAGACCAAGTGACCGCGATCGACGCGGGCAGCTGCCGATGACCGAGTGTCGTCGGGGCGGCCCGCGTCGTCGCATCGCCTGAAGTTGGGGCTCCCCTTGCGGGGCTGTTAGGCTCTCCCCGATCCGACCCACCGAAACGCGCCACGATCGACCGTCGGCAGACACCATGAGCGAGAGCCCCCCCGAGAGCGCCGCCCCGGCGGCCCCGAGCGACGCCCCGATCGAGGGCGTCATCCTCGCTGCCGGGAAGGGCAAGCGGATCCGCCCCTTCAGCGAGCGCTACCCGAAGCCGTTGTTGCCGCTGCTGGACCGGCCCTTGATGGTCTGGCAGATCGAGGCCATGCGGGACCTCGGCGTGCGCGAGATCACGATCGTGATCGGTCACCTGGGTCACCGCGTGGTCCAGGAACTCGGCGACGGGTCCCAGTTCGGCGTGCACCTGCGCTACGTCGAGCAGGACCAGATGCTCGGCATCGCCCACGCGGTGGGCCAGCTCGAGCCGCACCTGACGCGGCCCTTCCTGCTGTTCCTGGGCGACATCTTCTTCGAGACCGAGAACCTGGGCTCGATGCTCGAGCTCTTCGAGCGGCCCGGTGTCGACGCGGTCCTGGCGGTCAAGGTCGAGTCGGACCCCGCGGCGATCCGGCGCAACTTCACTGTCGACCTCGACGAGGCCGGGATGGTGCGGCGAGTGATCGAGAAGCCCAGGCACCCGCGGACCAACTTGAAGGGTTGCGGCCTGTACCTCTTCGATCCGGCCATCTTCGACTCCATCCGCCACACCCCTCGCACGGCCCTGCGGGACGAGTACGAGCTGACGGACGCGATCCAGATCTTCATCGAGGACGGCTACGGGGTGATTCCCGCCCCCGTCGTCCAGCGCGACCTCAACCTCTCCGAACCCTCCGACCTGCTCGACCTCAACCTCCACGTGCTCGAGCGCGAGGGCCATCGTTTCTTCGTGGCTCCCGACGCGAAGGTGGACCCTTCGGCGCGCTTGGAGCGGACGGTGGTCATGGCCGGTGCCGTGGTCGCGGCCGGAGCGCACTTGACCGAATGCCTGGTTCTGGCCGGGGAACGCGTGCCGGCCGGTGAGCACCGTCGGGTGGTCTTCGCCTCTGGTCAGGTCGTCGCCTGCGACTGACCGCGCCGGGGCCCCGAGGGCCAGGCCCGCGCGGGCTGCGCCTGTTTCCGTAACCCTCGTGCTGCGAGGGTCGGGTCGGGCCGAGCCGTCGACCCGAGGACGAGTGGGGGGGCGGCCCGGACAGGTCGAGGCCAACGCGCGCTCACCGTCGCCGGGGGGCGTTGCTATCCTCGGGCCGAGGAGAGTGGAGCGCTGAGCGCTCCGATGCTCGTCGGCAGTAGCTGTCCCGCCCGACGGCCTGCTCGAGCGCCGCCAAGTGTCCGAGTTCATCGAATCCCGCGCCCGATCGCTGCTCGCCCGCTTCCTCGTCGACCGCGAGTCCAACGCCAGTGACCACTGGCGCAGCTGGCTGGCACAGCAGGACGAGTGCCGTTCCGACAGCGACTTGATGAAGGTCGCCGCGCAGATCTTCGAGGAGATGATGCGGATCGGGGGCGCGTTGGAGCGCGGGACCGATGAACCGGACGGCGCCGGCTTCACCCGCTACGCGATTCCTTCCAGCCCCGGCCATTCCAGCCCCGGCCGGTCCAGCCCCGGCATCGGTGGCGACCTACGATCGAAGTCGCAGGTGGGCGACTTCAAGCTCGTGCGCGAGGTCGGTCGCGGGGGCATGGGCGTCGTCTGGGAGGCCAGGCAGGAGAGCCTGGGTCGCACGGTCGCGCTCAAGTTGGTGCTGCCCGAGCGCGTGGACCGCAAGAGCCTCGACCTCTTCGCCCGCGAGGCCCGCGCCGGGGGGCGACTCAGCCACCCCAACCTGGTCGGCACCATCGCGACCGGCGTCAACGAGGGCCTGGCCTGGATCGCCCAGGAGTTCGTCGCTGGTTCCTACACGCTCAAGGATCGCATCGACGCCCTGCGCGCCGCGGATGGGGTCGAGCCGGCGCACTACCGTTGGACGGCGGAGACCTTCGCCGCGATCGCCGACGGCCTGCAGGCAGCCCACGACGCCGGGGTGATCCACCGTGACATCAAGCCGGCCAACATCCTGCTGGCGACGGGGGACGTGCCCAAGGTCACCGACTTCGGCCTGGCGCGGGTCCAGGACGACCCCGTGCTCTCGCAGACCGGGGACTTCGCGGGCACCTTCTACTACATGAGCCCCGAGCAGGTCGCGGCCAAGCGCATGGGCCTGGACCACCGCACGGACATCTTCAGTCTGGGGGTGATGCTCTACGAGACCCTGGCCCTGCGACGGCCCTTCGAGGGTGACACGACGCACCAGATCGCGGAGAAGATCGTGGTCGTCGACCCGCCGCTGGTCTCGCGCTTTCGGTCCCAGTGTCCCTCGGAGTTGGCGGTGATCTGCAGCAAGGCGATCGACAAGGCCCCCGGCCGCCGCTACCAGTCGATGCGCGAGCTGGCCGACGACCTGCGCCGGCACCTGGCCAACGAGCCGATCGTGGCCCAGCCCCCGGGTCGCTGGGCTAGGCTGGTCAAGTGGTCCAAGCGCAACCCCGCGGTGAGCGCGGCGACCTCCGTCTCCCTGTTGGCGTTGGTGGTGGTCAGCCTGTTGCTGGTTCGAACCTTGCGGACCAGCGAGTCGAACGCCCGGCTGGCGGTCCTGGCCAACGAGCGTGCCGAGGAGATCTCCGCGCAGACCAGCCTGGCGACGCGCCGGCTGGACGACGTGTTGTCCCTCTCGGCGTCCCAGGACCTGGCTGGGCTGATCGCTGGCGCGCAGAAGCTCTGGCCTGCGAGGCCGCAGATGTTGCCGCGCTACGAGGCCTGGTTGAGTGATGCGCGGCAGTTGCTCGAGGGGCGCGGGGCCGATCCGGACCACGACTTGAAGGCCCGGCCAAGCCTCGATCAGCACCGCGCGAGGCTGGCGGACCTGCGCTCGCGAGCGGTACCTGTGGAAGACCCCGAGCGCCTCGCGCGGGCCGAGGAGCTTGCCGAGGGGACTGAGCTGGCAGCCCTGCGCGGCTACCGGAGCGGATTGGAAACGGAGCTCGAGGCCGGCTCCGCCGCCGATCCGGAAGCGGCACGGATCGAGCTCGGCCAGGTTGAAGCGGCCATCGCCGAACTCGAGATCGGCATGGGGCTGCGCGTCTTCGCCAGTCCCGAGGAGGCCTGGTGGCACCGTCAACTGAGCGGGCTGGTGCGCGGGATCGAGGCGCTGCACGACCCCAAGAACGGCTTGGCGGGCGACACCTTGACCGAGGAGTTCGGCTGGGGCATCGCCCGTCGCCGCGACTTCGCCAGCAACCTGGTGGAGGCCAGCATCAGCTCGGATTCGGTCCGCCGGCGCTGGGAGCTGGCTGTCGAGGGCATCGCCGCTTCACCCCAATACGCCGGCATGGAGCTCGCGCCCCAACAGGGGCTGGTTCCGATTGGCGCCGACCCCGACTCGGGCCTGTGGGAGTTCGCGCACCTACAGACCGGGACCGTGCCCCGTCGCGATCGTGACGGTCGGCTGGCGATCACCGAGGAGTCGGCGCTCGTCTTCGTGCTGATTCCCGCCGGGACCTTCGCGATGGGGGCCCAGTCGATCGACGAGCTCGCGCCCAACTACGATCCTGCCGCGCGCCCCAACGAGGGGCCGCTGCGCGACGTGGAGTTGTCGGCCTTCTTCATCTCCAAGTACGAGATGACCCAAGGGCAGTGGCAGCGCATCGCGGGCATCAACCCCAGCGGTGTCGGCGCGGCGCAGTACGACCGGCGTCTCAATCGGCACAACCTCGACTGGTCCACCATGCACCCGGTGGAGCAGGTCTCCTGGCGTGACGCCAAGCGAACCGTCGACCTCTTGGGCCTGACCCTGCCAACCGAGGCCCAGTGGGAGTACGCCTGCCGCGGCGGGACCGAAACGGTCTTCTGGCCGGGGGACGAGGTCGAGTCCCTGTCGAATGCCGCGAACATCGCCGACGCCTTCGCCAAGGCCAACGGCGGCGAGCACTTCTCTGCCTGGGAGGCGTCGGTGGACGACGGCAATGCCCTGCACGCCCGCGTCGGGAGCTATGCCGCCAACGGCTTCGGGCTGCACGACACCCTGGGGAACGTGTGGGAGTGGTGCTTGGACGAGTACGTCGAGGGCGCCTACGGCGAGGAACGATCGGGACCGGACCCTGTCGTGGTGGAGCGTGGGGTGCTCGAGCGCGTGTGCCGCGGAGGCAGCTTCAACAGTCCCGCGGCGATCGCCCGCTCGGCCTTCCGCCTCTACGTGACACCGGACTTCGGAGCCGAATTCATCGGGCTACGTCCGGCGCGCCCGGTCGATCCGACGCCGCAGTACGACTGACAGTCGAGCGGCGACGCTGGACCGGGTTCGTGACCACGACTCGCCCGTCAACCGGCAAACATCGGCGGCCCTTCGGACCCTGGCGGGACCTTGGCACGACGGTCGACCTCGACGACCCGATCAGGGCCGCCTCCGGGGACCGCAGCGCCAAGGCCCCGCCAGGAGCCGGGCAAGCGAGTACGCACGACCGGCGAACACCCGTCCGGCGATCAAGCGGGCGGCAGCGTCCAACCCGCCCTCGCACCCCGTTCTACTCGGGGAGCGCGGCGGAATCGGCGTCCGTACTGCTCTCGGTCGATGGTTCAGCGGCCTGCGCCTGTTCGACCATGACCGAGCGCCCGTCGACTCTCAAGGTGGACTCGTCGACGCCCTCCAGGACGACTTGTGAGATCCAGTCGAGGCGAACGATTTCGCAGCAACTCGTTGGCCCACCCACGATCATGAAGAGCTTCCCGTCGGGCTCGACCTGTAGCGAGGCTGCCTGGTGACCGAAGACCTCGAGAGTCAGTCTTCCCTCGTCCCAGGTCAGTCGGTCGCCGCCGGGCAGCTCGATGGTCGCGCGATCGCTCGCGGTCAGTTCACGGCCGGGCTCCTTGTCGGACTGGGCCGCCAAGCGCAAGCGCTGTGCCTGGACGGTCAGCTCGCCGCGGGCCTCGAAACGCCGCTCGGGCTCGAGAGCCGCGATGTCCATCAGGCCCTGGGGCGGCCCTGGTGCGGTCATCGGCTCGTGCCAGATGGACGAAACGCCTTGGATCGACCCGTCGGCCCAACTGGCGAGGACCAGGACGTAGAGACCGGTGGGCAGGTTGGGCACCGTCCCGGCCAGGGAGAGGTCTTCACCCGGCTGCAGGGCGAAGAAAGGCACGACAACCGCCACGGGCCCGAGCGCCACCGACTGGGCCTGGGGCAGCAGGGCTGCCAGGAGCAGCGACGAGTTCGTCGTCGTGGAGGAGTAGTTGACGACCTCGGCTCCCAGGCTCGTCTTGCCGTCGGTCTGCGGCCGGCGGGTCAGATGCACGGAGATCTCGGGCTCGTCGAACTCGAGGTCGCCCGAGGTCGGGCCGGCGGGCCAATGCAGCCGGCCGCTGTGCCGCCCGCTGGCCCAATGGACGTTGCTCGCCAGCAGCTTCGCTCCGCCGCCGCCCACGGCCATCGGCCCCATGGTCTGGGACGAGAAGCCGTGGTTCGCGGCCTTCTCGAGCACCAGGGTCTGGCCCACGCCACCGCCACCGTCGCGGATCAACTCGACCCGCGTCCCGAAGGCGGCCGGCGCGCCGCTCGTCTCGTTGACGGTGACGCCGAAGGTCTGGTCGAACGAACCGTCGCCGTTGCCGTCGTTGCGGAAGTAGCGGTTGATCTGGCCCAGGTCGAACAGCGCCGGCCCGCCGTTGCCGACCGAGAGGTCGATGCGGCCGCTGTCCGAGCGCCAGATGTTGACCCCGTGGGACATCTCCCGGTTCAGGTAGGTCCCCGCCACGGCGCCAACCTCGTAGAAGGCCTTGCCGAGGGGCTGGAAGGGGTTGCTCAGGAAGTTGTCCGGCCAGGCGCTGGGCTCGTTGATGTAGAGGTAGTCCTCTTCGACGTGGGCGTCGAGGTCCGGTCCTCCGCCGCCGACGAAGAGGTCGACCCAGCCGTCGGCGTTGAAGTCCCCGGCCACCGCGCCCATGGTGCCGCCCACGTGGTCGATGCCGACCTCCGTAGCGACCTCGTTGAAGATGCCCTCACCCGTGCCGTCCCCGTCGACGTCACCGATGTTGAGATACAAGTGCGCCCGTTCGTACGGGCCGAAGAACGACCCCTCGGCGGTCAGCGGTGATGTGTCCGGGATCTGGTAGGACCAGCTCCCGAAGAACAGGTCGATCCAGCCGTCGCCGTTGAAGTCCGCGGCCTCCACCGGCATCGACCACTTGCCGAGGATCGGTGTGCCCACGAGGCTCGAGAGGTAGCCGGGGGGGAACTCCTCGGACCCGGCGAAGTCCGGATCTGGTGAGAGGTCGGCGATGTTGAGGGGCGAGCCCGCGGCGCTGCCCTCGGGCCGCATGAACGAGAAGGTCCCGTCGCCGTTGCTGTAGAAGACCTTGTTGAGCTGCTTGAAGCAGGACACGACCAGGTCCTGGTCACCGTCGAGGTCCAGGTCCGCAGTCACTGCCGTGAAGGTGCTGCTCTTGAGCGCCAGACCGGCGGCCTCGGTGTTCTCGGAGTAGTTGCCCGTGCCGTCGTTCAAGTAGAAGCGGTCGACGGTGTTCGGATTGGGCGTGCCGCCGTAGAGCTGACTCAGCTTGTCGCCACCGTTGCCGACGTAGAGATCCAGATCGCCGTCCCGATCCGGGTCGAACAGAACCGACACGAAGCTGGCCTGGCGTGGGGCGCCTGGGGGCGTGTTGTAGGTGAAGGTGCCGTCGCCGTTGTTTCGCAATACCGCGTTGGGCGCGTCCATGTTGAACCCGCCGCAGGCGATCATCAGGTCCGTGTCCCCGTCCGCATCGGTGTCCCCGGCGGCGATGCCCCAGGGCGAGCCCCCCGGATACTCGAGTCCGAATCCCGTTCCAGTCGGCGCCGACATCGCGGCGGCCATCTCGGTCAGGCTCCCGTCCGCCTCACGGCGGAAGACCAGGCAGGGATGTTGGATGGTGCCCACCGGACCGATGGTCCAAGCTCCCGGGCCGGCTCCGGCTGGGAAGGCCGGCGAGTTGGAGTTGAGCTGGACCAGGTCCAACAGGCCGTCGGGGGGGCCCGGCAGGCTCGGGTCGGTCAGGCCCGGCCCGACGATGTCGACCCAGGCCTGGCCCCGAGCCGTTCCGATGTTGTCGTAGGGGGAAGCGCTGCCGGCGCTCGCCATCTGTGGGGCGACGTCGACGAATCTCGGCACCTTCGCCGTAGGGGGAAGCTCCGGAGTCTGGTCCACCGCGGACGGCCATTGGAGGGCGGTGGGTCCGACAACTGGGGCCGACGGCACTACGAGGGCCAAGACTGCGATCGAGATCATGGGGGAAGGCTCTGAGGGGCTAGGACTGCTGCAGCGGCCCCGAGGTTGCACCTCAATCGGGGGAACCCCATGCGAACCGCCCAGGCGTCCCCGGGGCCCGCCCCCAAACCTAACCTTTTCCGTTTTCCTTGGACGGGCGGACGAATCGGCCCCGTTCGGACCTCTCCAGGCTAAATTTCGAGACCCCCCCGTCCGTTTGATCTTCGAGTCCTTCGCCAACTTGCGGCGAGCCACCGGCCCAACTGCCCATGGAGCCCCTCATGGACCGTTCTGTACGTCTGACCTTCGTCCCCGCGGTCTCGGTCTTGATGGCGGCGGCCTCCGGTGCCGCCGCCCTGCCGAGCCCGCCGACGATCGCTTCCCCGGCCGTCTCGCCGGTCCGACCCCAAGGGCCCGACCGCTTCGTGGAGCGGGCCCTGGAGTTGGGCCTCGACCACGAAGTCATCTCCGGCTTCGACCAGATCGGAACCCCGCCCAACTCGATCCACGACTGGGTCCAGACCGGCCTGACCCTCGGCGACGTCGACGGCGACGGCGATGTGGACGTGGTGCTGTGTGGAGGGGTGCTCCCCAACCACATCTTCCTGCAGCAGCCGGACGGGACCTTCCTCCCGGGGCCGGGCAGCGACGACATCCGCTCGGGTGAGTTGGACCGGGCTCCGTCCTTGGGTGACTACGACCGCGACGGCGACCTGGATCTGTTCCTCGGCTCCATGGAGGGTTCCGGAACGTCCGCGGGCGTCGGCACGACGGAGGGGCGCAGCCGCCTCTACGACAACGATGGCACCGGTCGCTTCGCCGACGTCAGCGCGCGCTCGGGCACGCGCGGCGGCGGTCGCACGGTCCACGCCATCTGGTACGACCTCGACCTGGACGGCTGGCTGGACCTGTACCTGTCCGAGTTCTCGCTCAGCCCCAACCGCACCTACGTCAACAACGCGGACGGCAGCTTCACGGACGTGACCGCGACGTGGGGCATGGACGATCCGGGCTCGTCCCACGCCAGCACCCTGTTCGACGCCGACGGCAACGGTTGGCCCGACCTCGTCGTCGGCAACGACTTCTGGCTCGGCGGCGTGCTGGGCCTGACGCCCAACTACGGGGACTCCCTGCGCGCAGGCACGGGGCCGGGCGCCTTCACGGACGTCACCGTCGGCTCCGGGGCCGACCAGGTCAGCGCGATCATGGGCCTGGCCATCGGCGACGTGAACCACGACGGGAGCCTCGACGTCTACAAGACCGACATCGGCAACAACTGGCTGGTCGTGAACCACGGTTGGCCCGCGAGTGGCCAACCCTGGGTCGAGCAGGCCAATTTCTACGGGGTCGCGGACACCCTGCTGCCCTTCCCCGAGTCGCCCCTGCCCTGGGGGCAGTCGGTGGGCTGGGCCGCGAGCTTCCTCGACGTGGACCTCGACCGCTGGCTCGACCTGTGGGTCGTCAACGGCCACGTGGCCGGCAAGAACCCCGCGTCGAGCGGCGTGCCGCGCAACCAGGCCAACTCCCTGTACCGCTCGAAGGGACCGGATTTCCTGTTCAAGTACGAGAAGGCCACCAAGAGTCTGGGGCTCTTCGATGAGATCGACGACCGCGCCAGCGCCGTCGGCGACGTCGACGGCGACGGGGACATGGACATCTGCGTGGTGGCCACGACCGGTCGCCTGCGCTACTTCGAGAACCAGCTCGAGCGTGAGGGGCGCGGCTTCCTGACGGTCAAGGTCGACGCCGGGACCTCCGGTTCCCAGGGCCTGGGCTCCCAGGTGCGTTGGATCGGTCCGGACCAGTACCAGCACGTGCGCGCCATCGGCGGCTCCGGTCCCACCGCCTCCCAGGACCAGTCCTTCGCCCACTTCGGCCTGGGCCTCGTGCCCGCGGGCGACGTGCAGGTGGCCCTGCCCTCGGGCATGACCCTGACCGTCCCCCAGGTCCCGGCGGACACGCACCTGACGGTGGTCGAGCCCCAGTTGTACGAGCTCTCGACGACCAAGGTGGCCGCCAGCGGTGGACCGGACACCCTGCCGACCCAGGTGACCCTGCGTGTCTTCGCCCACGACGCCGCGGGCATCGTCCTGGACGCGTCGGCACAGGTCTCGATCGACCTGCCCGGGGCGACGGCGACGGGACCCGTCGTATCGGAGGGCGGCAACGCCTTCGCGCGCACCTTCGATGCGCCGAGCGTTTCGGGCGCCTACCGGGCCCAGGTCTCCATCGATGGCTGGGTGCCGGCCATCGCCCCGGTGGTCCACGCCGTCGGAGCCGTGGATCCGTCGATGACGATCATCCACCGCAGCACCGAAGCGGTGCGGGCGGGCACCACGGATCAGGTCGCGATCACGCTCACGCCCCGCGACACGCACGGGGTGACCTTGGGCGCCGGTCGCGCGGTCGATATCGACCTGCCCGGCTTCCTCGCCATGGGTCCGGTAGCCGATCTGGGCGACGGTCGCTACCAGCGCGCCTTCTGCGCCCCGGCTGTTCCCGGGATCATCACGAGCGCGATGCAGATCGACGGCGTGGCCCAGACCACACCGCCGCGGGTGGACGTCGCCGGACCGGCCACGGCGGCCAAGTCGGACGTCGAGCTGTTCGTACCGCTCAAGCCCCAGGCGGCCGAGCCGCGCCAGATCAAGGTCAAGATCACGCCGCGCGACGCGGCCGGGCGCCGGTTGGGCAGTGGGGCGTCGGTCGAGGCGAAGCTCGTGGGAGTGGAGCAGACGATCGACACCACGACCATCGGGCGCGCGCGGGGCACTGCCCATCCCACCGCTCCGGCCCAGGCCTCGAGCTCGGCCATCACGCCGGGGCAGGGCGCGGCTCCCGGGTCCACTGGTGGCGCGAAGCCGGTGTACCTGCGCCTGGTGGAGGGCGTCGAGGATCGCCCGCGCGAGGAGGGCTCGTTCCTGTTCGTGATCGAGCGCCTGACCGAAGACTTGACCAAGGCCACCGGCGCCCTCGAGGTGTACATCGACGGCGTCCTCGTGGGGTCCGCGGCCGTAGCATTCTGAGCGCGGAGCGGTGATCGATCGCCGGGGCCGCCTCCCGCCGAGGTGGCCCCGTTGTCGTTCGCGTGTGCGTCGGGCCGCGGCAACTCTCGCGAAGCGGCGCTCCGGCTGGCCCCTGCGCGCTCGCGTCAGCGCTGGAAGATCGGTAGCAGACCGTCGGGAAGCGCCAGGAACAGCGCGTTGATCGAGGTCGCGTAGGCGGCGCCGTAGCCGGAGCCCTGTTCCTCGCCGGACCAGGACCCGTCGTCGGCCTGGCGCGAGAGCACGCGTTCGAGTTCGCGCTCGTACCACTTCTCGAAGTGGGTCGGGTCGGCCAGGTTCCAGAAGGCCTGGCTGAGGTAGAAGCGCTCGTAGTAGGGGTGGGGCGGACGCTCGGACGACCCCTCCAACTCGCGACTCTCCAGCCCGCGCCAGATGGCGTCCACGCCCCGCCGCACGACCTCGTCGTCGTAGCGGCCGGCGGCGTTGAGGGTGCTGATCGCGGCGCCGGTGAGGGCGACCGTCGTGACCGGTGATCCCAGGGTGTAGCGGAAGCTCCCGTCGGGAGCCTGCGAGCGCAGCACGTAGTCCTCCGCGCGCGTGATCACCCCCGCGTCCACGGCGATGCCGGTGTTGCGGGCCGAGCGCAGGGCCTGCACCAGCGTGATCGTGACCGAGCCCTCGTGGCTGGCCACCCGGTGGGGCTCGTACCACCAACCGCCCTCGGCTCCCTGGGTGCGCTCGATCAGGCCCACTGCGAGCTGTAGGGCCTCGAGCAAGCGTTGACCGCGGCGCGAGGTGGGCGAGGTGGAGAAGGCCTCGGCCAGGGCCAGGGTCGCCAGGCCGTGCCCATGCATGCGCGAGTCGCTGGCTTCGAGGCTGCCGATGAAGCCGCGCTCGTCGGCTCCGGGATCCAAGTGGATGCGACCCAGCAGGTAGTCGGTGCCCCGGGCCACGGCGGCACCGTGGGGACCGCGCTCGGGCGTGCTGCCACCGGCCATCAGGGCCAGGGAGCAGAGTGCGGCGACGGCTTCCGGCGCGCGCAGGCGCGCGTCGTCGTCGGGCCACGAACCGTCGGCCGACTCGGCCTGGGACTTCGCCAGCCAGTCGAGCGCCCCTTCGAGTGCCGCGCGTCGCGCCTCGTCCGCGGCCGGGCCCAGCCTCGGTCCGACACCGGCAGCGGTGGGCGGTGGGCTCGCGTTCGGATCGGTGGGGGTCACGTCCTGGGCGTGGGGGACCCCACTCCCGGCGGGCTTGTCCTCGGGCAGGACGCTCGAGCGGTCGTCCGACGCCGCGATGGAGACCAGCGCCTGGGCCAGCAGCAGGGTCGCCACGCCGGCGCTCCGAGCGGATCGCCAACCGCCCCCCGCGCTCTGCCCTGCGTCCGCCTTCACCTCAGCCGTCCTTGTTCAGGCGGCGGTAGTAGCCGTCGATCCAATCGCGGTACTGCACCGGCATGTCGTCGCTGACCTGGTTGCGGAAGATCGACTGCACCCGCGGCGGCAGGTCCCCCCAACGACCGGCGGCGCCGGCGGGGGACTGGGGTCCGGTGGCCTCGTCCTGGGCGCCCGCGCCCTGTTGGTTCTGACCCTGGTCTTCGGAGTCCTCCGCGCCCTCGGGCTGCTCGCCCTGTCCGGGCTGCGGCTGGTCACCTTGGGAGAGGTCGGTGCCCGGGTCGTTGCCCTCCGGGGTGGGGAGCTGGCTCTGCTGCTCGTTGCGGGGGCGGCTGTCGAGCGGACTCTGACCGCCGTTCTGGCTCTCGCTCTGACCCTGGCTCTGCCCTTGGCTCTGGCCCTGCTGCTGCTGTTCGTTCATCTGCCGGGCGAGATCGAGGATCTCGTCGATCCCATCCGACACCTCGCGGCTGCGCCGATCGGTGTCGTTGAGCAGTTGATCGATGTCGACCTCCGGAGCGAACAAGTCGCCCTCGCCCGCCGCTGCCTCGAACAAGAGGTCATCGACAGAGCGCAGATCGCGTTCGACCTTCGCGAACAACTCCCGCATGCGCTGTTGCAGGTCGTCGCCCTGACCGGGCGGCGGCGGCAGCAGCTCGGGGGGCAGCTCGGGACGCCCCGGGTCGGGCTCCTGAACCGAGTTCGAGCGTGCCATCGCGCCCAGCGCGGTGGCTGAGAGCGCGAGGGCGGCGATCGCCAGCAGGGGTCGACGGTTCGATCTCATCGCGATTCGTCCTCGTTCTTGCCCGTCGTGGTCGCAGCCTCGTCGGCTTCATCCGGACTCGGCAACCCGAGCCCCTCGCGGAACTGACCGAACAGCTCGGACAGGCGTTCGTGGCGCGCGGCGATGCGCGCGATGTCCTCGAAGATCAGGGGATCGACCTCGCCGTCGGAGAGCTCGGGGTAGAGCCTGCGGATCTGCTCGACCGCCGAACGCACCTCGAGCTCCAATCGACGCAGCAGCTTCAGCTCCGCCTCGTCGGGAACCAGCTCCTGCGAGTTCTGGCCTCCTCCCCCCTGCTGGTCCTGTTGACCCTGCTGCGGCTGCTGCTCCTCTCGACCCTTGCGCTCGCGCTCTTCAGTGAGCGCTTCGAGCAGCCAGCCCAGACGCTCGTCCACGTCGGCCTGGGCACTCTGCACCCGCGTGCCGCTGTCGTAGCCGCCGGCCTCGTCCATGTCCCGCGCGATGCGCTCCAGGTCGATGCGCGACTGCTCGGCCACTTCGGCGAAGACGACGCTGCCCTCGGCTACCAACTCGGCGGCGATCATCGCCAGCCGTTCCCCCAGGGCCGCTTCCTCCCGCGCAATGCGTCGCAGGCGCAGTCGGTCGGCCCGCCCCGGCCTGTCGCCGGGCTGGCGACCGCCGTCGATTTCGAGCGTCTGGCGGCTCTGCTCGGCGTGGACTTCGCGGATTTCGCGCGCCTCCTCCTCGATGCGGAACAGCAACTCTTCCTGGCGCAGGTCCTCGTACTGTTGCTCTTCTTGTTCCAGCTCGCGCGCCGCGCGATCGAGTTCGCGCTCGGCCCGCTCCGCCTGCTGCTGAGCCTGGTCCATGTCGCCCTGCTGCAGGGCCTCCTCGGACTGCTGCGCGGCCTCCTGCGCCCGTTCCAGGCTCGGCAGGGGCTGGCCCTCCTCGCGCTCGCGGTTGAGCTCGGCGAGACGCAGGATCTCCTCGGCCGCCTTCTTCTGTCGCTCCGCCAGCTCCGCCGCCTGGTCGCGACCCTCGGGATCGCGCAACTCGCGCCCGATGCGCGACTCGGCGGCCGCTCGCTCGAGTGCTTCTCGCGCGGACTCTTGTGGCTCGGCGCCGCCCGCGGGCCGTCCAGCCTCCAGCTCGGCGCCCGCTTCCTGCATCGACTCACTGGCCTGTTCGAGCGCCTCGCGCACCCGCTGAGCGGCGTCGGGCGAGAGGTCCCCGGCGCTGGCCTCGGCGGCCAACTCGCGGGCACGCTCGGCCAACTCCCGCTGGGCTTGGGCCATGGCCGCGCCCTCCTGGGCGGCCGCCTCTTGCGCGCCGCGCTCGGCGCGGGCCTCGCCCACGGCAGCCGCTGCCTCCTCGAGGGCCGCACGGGCCTCCTCGGCCGACTCCGCGGCGCGGCCGGGATCGGTGGCGGACTGTTCCGCCGCACTCCGCATGGACTGCGCCGCGCGTTCCAGGGCCTCGCCAACGGCCTCACGGGAGCGGGGGGTGAGTCCGTCGCGGCCCGGCTGGGACGCGCTGGCCCGTAGCGCTTCGGTGGCCTCGGCCTGGTTGCGTTGCGAGCGGGCCGCGCCATCGGCGCTGCGCTCGAGCGAATCCGCTGCGCGGGCCGCTTCCGTCGCGGCCTGTTCGACCGCGCGCGCAGCGGCCGCCTGGCGAGCGCGACGCTCTTCCGGGGTCGTGGCTGCCTCGGCCGCGGTCCGCGCTTCCTGAGCGCTCTCGAGGGCCGCCTGCACTCGCTCGCCGACCTCCGCCGCCAGTCCCTCGGGGTCGAGATTCTCGGCCAACTGCTCGGCGGCGCGCTGGGGTCCCTCGGCAGCTCCGGCGCGCTCCTGCTCCGCGAGCTGCTGAAGCTCCTGCGCCGCCGCGCGGGCTTGGGCGGCGGCGGCCTCGCGGACCTTCGAATCCTGCCCGGACGCGCGGGCCTGATCCGTCGCCGCGTCCAGGGCGTCGGCGGCCTCGCGTGCCGCCCGGGTGGTGCTCTCGTCCAGTGCGGAGTCGGCCGCCATGCGCTGGCCGCGAGCGGCCTCCGCAAGCTGTTCGGCGACCTGGTCGGCGGAGGTCCCGGAGCGCTCGAGCTCGCTCGCCGCCTCTTCGAGGTCGCGGGCCGCCTGCTCGAGGCGCGCGGCGCGGCTCTCGGCGCGGCGGGTGGCTTCCAGTTCGGTCGCGGCGGCTCGCAGGGTCTGGGCCTCGCCCGCGCGGAGCTTGGAGAGCAGGTCCGAATCGCCGCTCTGCCGCTCGAGCAGACGGTCGAGCTCCCGAGCCAAGCCCTGGAGTTCGAGGTCGCGCGACTCGCGCGCCGCCTGCTCCGCCTGGCGGGCCAGTTCCATCTGGGCTTCGGACAGCTCCTGAATGCCCTGGTCCAGGGCCTTCTGGCCCTCACTCGCCGATTGCTCGGCGATCTGCGCCGACTCCTGGGCGATGCTCCCTTCCTCGCGCGCCACGCTCTCGATGCCCTGACGCAGATCGCGCAGCTCCTCGAGCTTGTCCTCGATCTCGTCCATGTCGCGACGGTCGAGCAGCACCGTCAGCAGGCGCTCGAGCTCCGCGATGGCCGTGTCCTGTTGTTCGATCGCGCGCAGGATCTGGCCCTGCTCCAGGGCCGACTCGGTGTCGCCGAGCCACTCGTCGAGGGTCTTGGACTCGAGCTTGCGCTCTTCCAACTGGACCACAGCGGTCTGCAGCAACTCCAGGGTGCGCGAGCTACCCTCGCTCTCGAGCCGCGCCAGGAGCACCTTCATCGTCTCCTCGAGTCGCACCAGTTGCCGCCGCAGGAGCGCCTGTTCCTCGCGGATACCGGCCAACTCACGTCCGTCCAGGGTTCGCGCCTCCTGGTGCCACGGCGGTGCGGGGATTACCGCCGGAAATGCCGCCGGAGCGATCGAAGGAACCATCGCCAGGTTCAGCGCCGCAGGCGAAGTCGCACCAGGACCTGCCGCTGCGAGAGGAGTTCCCAGGGAACCCGCCAGGATGAGCAGGGCCGCTGTTCGAATGGTCATCACCGTTCCTCCGTTGCCAAGCGCCGGGCGCGATCGCGAACCGCCTTCTGCCGCTCGAGCAGATCGCGGGCCAGGGTCAGGACCGACTGGAAGTTGTCCCACTCGGCCAGTCGGTCGAGCAGATCCTCGATGCGAGTCAAGGTCGCCGACTGCGCCTCTACCGCCTCGACCAGGGCCACGCGACGCGCGCTGTCGCTGGTCGCCAGCTCGGCGCGATCGAGCGCTGCCAAGCCCTCGTCGACCCCGCCCTCGACCGCGAGGCCGAGCTCCACCAGGTCGACCAGGTGCCCGGCAAAGCCTCCCTGACCCACGGTGGAGGACGCGCGGAACGCGACCAGGTCGCGCCAGGGTTCCTCGACGAAGGCGCGCTCGACGCGTTCGGCCTGGGCCCGGTCGAGCTCGGTGAGCAGCTCCTCGGCCTTCGGGTCGAGGCGGGCGTAGAGCACCATCTCGGTCACCGCCGCGAGTGAGCGCATCAGGCCCTGGGAGTCGGTGCGGACACGGCGCTGGCCGTTGATGGCGCTACGCACGGCCCGTTCGTCGGCGGCGCCGAGGTTGGCGCTGCCCAGGCCGTCGTCGGTCAGCCCGTCGAGCAGGTCCTCCACCCGCCCGCGACGCTCGCGCTGCAACTCGGCCAGCGCGGCGGCGTCGACCCGGGCCGCGGCCAGGCGGTCCTGCACCCGCCGCAGCATCTCGTCCGCGCGCAGCACGCGCAGGCGCACCGGCGGCGTGACGCCCTCGTGGGGCGGCTGACCGTTGTCGGTGGCGGCGACCTCGATCACCAACTGCGCGCCGTCCACGTCGCCTTCGCCGAGCAGGTCGTTGACCTCGAGCAACTGATGCACCCGCACCGCGCGCGGCGGCCGGCCGGGCAGGGGCGATTCGTCCAGGACCACTGCCGCCAGGGGCGCGCCCAGGCTCCAGTCGTCCTCGCTCGAGCGCCGCCCGCGCCAGCTCACGTCGATCACCCCGAAGTCGTCGTCGATTCTCGCTCGCAGGGGCAGCGCGCCTCCGGCGATCGTCTCCACGTTAGAACGACCCGGTGCCGCCAACTGGACCTCCGGCGCGCGGTCTTCGACCACGTCGATCGCGAACAGGCCCGGATCGGGATTCGACAGGCCGTTGGCGTCGGTCAGCTCGAAGCGCAGGCGCACGTCGCGCTCGGCCAGGAACTCGAAGCCGAGGCCGAAGCTGTCGTCGTTCTCGGAGCCCGGCATCGGTTGCGAGGTCAGTTCGATGGTGCGGTTCTCGGGCAAGAGCACCACGCGGCCCTGCACCTCGGGCGGATCCACGCGCACCGCCACGGTGACCCGCGACCCGCGCAGGGCGCGCGCGCCGCCGTCGGTGAAGACCTCCCGGGGCAGTCCACTGTAGGGCGGAGGCTCGACCGCGATCGCCACGGCCGTGACGTCCGGCGGCCGCAGCACCTCGACCTCGGCGCGGGGCAGGCCGTCGCGATCGTCACCGCCCACTACGTAGAAACCCACGCTCTCACGCATGGCGGGCAGGCGCGTGCGGAAGACGCCGCGCGCGCCCCCAGCCAGGGTCGTGCGGCGGCCGTCGTCGAAGACCAGCCGCACCTCGCCCGGGATCACACCCTCGGCGGTGACGATGACGTTGAGGTCGGTACCGCGGGCGATCTGCGCGCGCAGCACTTCACCTTCGATCCGCACCATGCCGTCCCGTTCGGCGACCGGCAGCTCGAGGGCCAGGAACGTGCGCTGTGGCCAGGGCTGATTCCCACCCAACAGTCGACCGATGAAGATCGAAGCGTAGTTCCCGGGTAGGGCGAACAGGCCGACGCTCACGGCCAGGGCGGCGACCGAGCCCAGAGCGAAGCGCCTGTGGGGTCCGCGCGCGTCGAGGGCCGCGTCGAAGTCGATCTCGTCGGCGCGGTGCTCGGCTTGCGCCAGCACGCGGCCGATCAGTTCGGACTCGAGTCCGCTCTCGCCGCCCGATCCGGTTACGCCACCGCCCGGTCCGGTCTTGCCACCGACCGAGGAGTCGGCGGCTCTGGACTGGAACTGGACCGCGCTGACCAATAGTTGATCGGAGCCGGGCGTGCCGCGCTCGGCCAGCACGGCCAGTCCGCTGCGGTCGGGGATGCGTCGCAGGTGCCGATAGCCTTCGCGCCAGGCGGCCGCCAGGGGCAGGGCCGCGAGCACACCCAGGTGCAACAGTCGCACGAGGCGCGGGACCTGCAGGCCCCAGTCGGCCAGGAACGCGAAGAGGATCCAGCCGCTGGCCACCAGCAGCACCGAGCCGGCGGCGTGCAGCAGGACCGAACGCACCAGGCGCCCACGCAGGGCCACCAGCCGCGCCTCGAGGCGCGGCGTGCGTGTCAGCGGCGCATCCGTGCGCGCCTGATTCGTTCGGTCGTTCGATGCCGGCACTAGCGTTGGAAGATGGGCAGGTAGCGGTAGGGGATCTCGAGCACCAGCAGCGCTACCGCAGTGCCGAACTCAGGGCCGGGGCCGACGCTGTTGGGCCACGAGCCGTCCGGCTGCTGCAGGTCGAGGATCACTTCGCGCACTTCGGTGTAGTAGGGGTTCCAGTAGTCGACGCCGTTCTGGGTGCCGGCCGTGAACATGGCCTGCACGCCGTAGTAGTGCCCGTACCAGAAGAAGTAATGGCCGTTGTCGCGGGTGCCGTAGCGGTCGTTGAAGTGGCTGAGGTTGGCGTTGAGGTAGTCGAGCCCCTGGCGAATGGCCTCGTCGGAGTAGATCCCGACGCCGTGCAGGGCCGTGACCCCGGCCGATGTGAGGGGGAAGGACGAGCGGCTGCTACTGTCCTTCTGGTAGACGAATGCGCCGACCTCGTCCGCGAACATGTGGTGCTGAAATCCGCCGCGACGGTCGTGCTCGGTGATCGCCGAGTCGACGATGTACTGGGCCGCCCGGTCGATGGTGGTCTTGGGCACGCGGATGCCGATGTTGCGCGCCGCGCGCAGGGCCAGGACCTGGCAGACCACGATCGACATGTCCGACTGGGGCGCGTAGGGCTCGTAGCGCCAGCCACCCTCCTCGTTCTGGGCGCGCACGATGAAGTCCACCGCGCGTTGCAGCACCGAGCGCACGTCCTCGCGGTGCGTCATGCCGTAGATCTCCGCCAGCACCAGGGTGGCGAAGGCGTGGCTGTACATGCGTGTACCGCCCGACGTCATGTAGCCGTCGCCCTGGGCGTCGGCCACGTCGAGGATCCAGTTCAGCCCCCGTTCGACGACCTCGCCGTATTCCCCGCGGCCGGGCAGGTGCCCGCCAGCCAGGAAGGCCATCAGGGCCAGGGAGGTCACGCCCACGTGACCGCTCTCGCGGGTGTAGCGATAGCCGTTGTTGAGCTTGTAGCCGACCTTGCCGGTCCAGCTCCCGTCACCGTTCTGGTGCGCCGCCAGCCAAGCCAACCCGCGCGCCACCGCCTGGACCTGCTCCGGCGTGATCGACGGCGTTTGCGCGGGGCCGGTCTGCTGTGCGCCGAGCACCGACGCGGCCACGGGCCCCGTCGGTTGGGCGCGTGGATCCGCGATCGGAACTGCGACAGGTGCAGCGAAGGGCGCCGCCACGGTTGCCGATGCCGGCGCGGCAGTAGCCGGATCCAGCACGGACGCCAACTGGGGCCTGGCCGAAGCCGCGCTGGCGAGCAGGGCTGCGGCTACGGTCAGCACGCCGAGTCTTGCGGTCGGTCTCATCGCTCGTTCCTCCACAGGTCGATGCGGTCCATGGTCCCGCGGGGGCTCTTGCAGCCCAGCCAGAGGGTCGAACCGCTGGCCAGGGGCGTGAGTGATTGGAAGGCCTCGTACTCGCTCGGCACGAAGCGACGACCGAGGCGGGTGCCGTCGGGCCGCGAGAGCAAGTCGAGCCAGACGCGCTCGCGAGTCCCGTTGCGGCGCGCCCGTTGGGCGTAGAAGAGCGCCACGGTGGTCTCGGACACGACGGCCCGCGCCCATGAGGGGTCGTAGAGCATCGTCTCGGTGACGGCGAGTTCCTGGACCCACTGTCGCCCGCGATCCAGGTCGATCGCCGTGACCTGGGCCCGCTCGTCGCTGCGCGGCGACGAGACGGTGAAGACCATGGGGATGGGGAGCTCGATGCGATCACCACGCCGCACGCCGATCACGCGGTCCTCGCGGTCCAGGGAGTAGACCGTGCGGCGCGAGCCCAGGCGCGGATCGACTTCGATGATCGCGCCGCGGCGGCCACCCTCGCCGAGGCCGTTGCCCTCGGCCACGAGGAACATGCGGCCCGCGTGGGTCAACACCGCGCGCAGGTCGCGGTCGTCACCGAGTTCGATCGACCAGGCCTCGTCGAGTCGCTCGAGGTCGATGGCGGCCACGCGGCCGCGCAACAGGCTGGGTAGCACCAGTCGGTCGCCGGTGATCCAAGGGGCGCGGTCGATCCACGAGCCGAGCTTGTCCGGCAACTGGATCTGGCCGCGCAGCTCGCCGGTGAAGGCATCGAGCACGCAGGCATCCGCCGGTCCGACCGTCTCGTAGGCGATCGCGACCACGTGACCGTTCGCAGCCAGGGGCGAGAACCAGCCCGGTCCGCTGGGCAGGGGCGTGGTCCACAGGACGTCGCCGCCGATGGCGTCGATCCCCATCAGCTGGTGGGTCCGGTCGATCAGATCGAAGACCTGGGCGATGACCACTCCGTCGGTGGCGGTGACCGCGCGCAGCTCACCGCGGCCGATCGCGTGGATCCACGCCGCGCGACCGCTGGACACGTCGATCGCGACCAGGAGACCGTCCGAGCCCACGACGACACGGCTCGGGGTCAGGACCCAGCGTTGCTCCTGTTCCACCGGCAGCTCGTCGAGCGGCGGACGCCCGGTCCACAGTGGCTTGTCCGGTTGGTCCACGTCGAAGGCCTGGAGCTCGCCGCCGCTGACCACGATCAGCGGACGCGGCACCTCGCCGCCGGCCGAGTTCGCACCGACCGGCGGCTGTCCCAGCATGTGCCAGGGTCCCGGCAGCTCGTCGCCGAGCATGATCTGCTGGTCGAAGCTAGCGGTAGGGCGCGGCTGCGGCACGTTGGCGGGGAAGCGCGCGACCACCTCATCGAGACGTTGGCCCGCGAAGGGCTCGTCCTGGAGCTGCAGGTCCGGCAGCGTGCCCGCCAGGCGCGTGAGCAGTGCGCGCTCGAAGTCGCGGTTGCCGGAGCGCCCCAGGCCGATGGCGAGGCGAGCGAGTAGCGCGCCGCGAGCGAGCTCGTCGAGGCGCGGATCGAGGTCGGCGGTCAGGGCGCCGACCGCCTCGGCCAAGGCCCTCACGTCGCCCTGGTCGAGGGCCAGGCTCAGGCGCTCGCGCCGCGCCTCGAGGGTCGCCTCCGCGAAGGGGAAGAGCTGCGGCAAACGATCCAGGGCGTCGCCGTCCCCGCGCGACAGGGCTTCGTCGAGCAGGGTCCGAGCGCGGGCCTCGAAGGGCTCGTAGAGGTGCGGGCCACCGGCGGCGAGCAGGTCGGCGATGCGCGCCACGGAGCGCTCCCCGAGGGTCACGTCGGCGGACACGTGCTCGTTGCGGTAGCCGGCCAGGACGGCGTGCCAATCCTCCAGGGCCTCAGCGAAATGACCGCGCTCCTGCGACCACAGCGCGCGCTTGGCCAGGGCCCAACCGCCGGCGGGCACGGGCAGGGCCCAGACGCCGTCGACGCGGGCGAATTCGATCCACTCCGGGTCGCCGATCAGGTGCTCGATGCCGATGTCGAGGTCGCCGCAGCGGCGGCGCAGGTCCTCGAGCGCAGCGAGCCAGGCGTCGACGTCGTAGGTGCGAACCACGGGCAGCAGGGCCAGCAGCAGGTCGCGCACCTGACCCGGGGCGCGCGCGATCTCGAGCCCGCGCTCGAGCAGGTCGCGGGCCGGCTCCGGTTGTCCCAGGGTGCGGCGCAGGTCGGCCTCGAGTTGGAGGTTGGCCACCAACTCGCTGACCAGGGGCGCCGCGGCGCCCTCGATCCGGTCCTGCAGGGTCGCGCGCGCGCGCTCCAAGAGGGCCAGGGAGTCGGATGCGTGGCCCAGGGCGATCTGACTGCGCGCTCGGCGGTTCAGCAGACGCGCGAGCTCGAGGGCCGCGCCGTCGTCCCCGGGAGCGGCGGCCAGGCGAGCCGCGGCGCGGCTCTCCAGCACGGCCAGATCCAGGAAGCCCGTGATCGTCTTGTTGTTGGCGGAGACCAGCAGGCCGGGCCCGACCGCCAGGTTGCCGCGCTCGCCCTTCTCCCACGGGAAGCCGACGCCGTCGACCTCGGACCCGTCGCGCAAATCGTAGGCGCGCAGCTCCGTGCTGCCGGGGACCAGGACCATGCCCTCGGCGACCAGAGCCCGCGGCGCGCGCTGGGCGCTGCTGTAGGTGGTCGGGCCGGGATCCAACTCCACGCGCAGGGAGCCAGGGGCCAGCTGGGCCCGCGCGCGCAGACCCTCCGCTTTGCGCCAGGCTGCCACCCAGCCGCCCGAGAAGTAGACCTCGCGCTCGCCGGCGCCGATCAGGGCGTCGACCTCGCTGTCGCTCTGGCGCGCGGGCCGCAGGGACGAGGCCGGCTGGGACCACAGGACGCTGCCCTGGTCGATGTCGACCGCGATCAGATCCTCGGAGTCCAAGGGCGTGACCAACACGACTCCCTCGGAGACGACCGGCGGCGAATTCTTCCAGGTCAGGCGACGATCGCTCGAGATCAGCCCGCGCGTGGGCGGCAGGGGAATCTGGTCGTAGGTCGCTTGCCAGCGCACGGCCCCGTTGAACAGATCCAGGGCGGCGACCGTGCCGAGTTGGGTCGCCACCAGCACCAGGTCGCCTTCGACGCGCACCGGCGGCGCGGAATACTCGCGCTCGTGCCGATTGAACATGTTCAGTTCGCGTTGACCGCTGATCACCGGCGTGGACCACAGGAGGTCGCCGCTGTGCAGATCGAAGGCTGCGACCTGCAGGTCCACGCGACCCTCCATGCGGAACATCGGCGCGATCACGCGCGACCCGGCGACTATCGGTGCGCCGGCGACGGACATGCGTTCGCTGAAGCTGCCGGTCAGCCCGTCCCAGGCGGGCGGCGGCAGGTGGCGCCAGAGCAGCCTGCCGGTCTCCGAGTCGAAGGCGAACAGCCGACGATCGGGGAGGGCGCGCATGATCACAAAGCTCTGGTAGTCGTCGTTGGGCAGCGCCGCGTAGGGGATCTGTTGGGCGGCGACCACGACCCCGGAGCCGACCGCCGGCACGACCACTTGGTTCTCCTTGTCGATCGCCTTCTCGAGGCTCTCGCGATCATCGGACCCGAGTTGGGCCCAACCCGGGGGCTCCGGCGAACGCCACAGCTCGGTGCCGTCGAAGGCATCCAGGCACAGGACGTTGAGCGTGGTGCTGAGGTAGACCCGATCCCCGTGCACGACGGGCACGAGGTTGGGGTAGTCGGACCGCGATGCGCCGAAGGCGAAGGGGTTGTCGGGCACGTCGGCGGACCAGGTCTCGCGCTCGCCGCGGGGCACGGGGCCGGGAGCTTGCCCCGGGCCGGGCAGCGTGAAGCCCGAGTCGGGGGGGCCGAACTCGGCTGTCGTGGCGACGGCCTCGAGGGCATCGACGCGCACCTGAGCCGCCTGGGCGTCGTGGATCCCGAGTCGGCGTTCGAGCAGGCTGGCGCGATCCCAGAGCAGGCTGGCCTCGGACAACTGGCCAGCGGCGAAGGCCAGGTCTCCGCCGGCGCGCAGGGCGCGAGCGGCGGCGGGGGCCACCGGATAGTGGTCGGCGACCGCGCGCAGCTCCTCGGTCGAGCCGTCGCGCAGGGCGTGGGCGACGGCTTCATCCGCCTTGGGTCCGAAGCGCAGGGCGTAGATCTCGAGTGCCGCGCGGGGCAGGTTCGCGAGGGTGCCGCGGGCCCACTCGGCCGCACCGAGGTGGTGGGCCATCTGGGACGGGCGCTCCAGGTCGGTGGCCCAGCCGTCCGGCAGGAGGTTCTCGGGCCGCCCGTCGACCAGATCCATCAGGGCGTCGATGGCCAGCTCCCAGCGCTGGGCGTCCAGGTGGTCGAGCGCTTCCACGGAGAGCCGCGCCGCCTCCCGATCGACGGGGAGGGCGAACCACTGTCCGCTGGGATCGTCGTCGACTTGGGCTGCCGCCGACCGAGCCGGGAGGGCGAGCGCCAGGGCGACAACGACCCCCGGCACCAGTCGCGCGGGATGGATCGTGAGCACGGTATCGACGGCCAGACGCATCTTAGGCCCGATCGACCGGGCCCACAGGGGGCCCCCAGGGCCGATCCGAGGCGATGGGAGCCCGCGCACGTAAGTCCCCGGGGCCGCCCCTTGGGCGTCCCGCGACCGGGTCCGATCACGTCGGGCGGGGAGCCCGGCGCTGGTCAGACCAACTCGAGGCGCTTGCGGATCAACCATTCTGCGGCGAGCAGGCCGAGGACGACGAGCAGGGTGGCCCAGCGATCCCAGACGTCGACCAGGCGCGAGGAGATCGGTTCACGACGCTCCTCGCCGCCCGGGAAGGGGGAGAGCAACAGGTCGAGGTCGGCCAGGCTGGCGGAGACCCCGCGAGTGGCGGCGGAGATTGCGGCCAGGGTCTGGGGATCCGGCGCCGGCTCCGCGCTCTCGCGCGAGGGCAGCAGCACCTCGAAGTCGGCGCTGCTGAGACGACGCCCGTCGACCTCGATCCAGATGCGGTAGTTGCCGGGGCGCTCGACCTGCAGTCCACCGCGGTACTCGCCCTCGCGCCCGTCGACCACGGGCAGGGTCAAGCCCTCGGGCCGCCCGTCGGGTCCCGCCCAGCGGACTTCGAGGTCGGTTGCCTCGCTGGGGCGGTAGTCCTCGTCGAGCACCCGGGCTTCGACCACGATGCGTTCGGAAAGGTCGTAGCTCGCGCGGGCGGTCTCGATCCGATAGCGGCGGTCGCCACTGCGCAGTCGACCCAGGGCCAGCCAACGCAGGGCGGACTTCCAGAAGCGCTCGAAGTAGCGCGGGCCGTAGCGGAACTGCCAGCGCCAGGTGGAGTCGATGCCGACGAAGAGGGTGCGACCGGAGGGGTAGTAGCCGGCCACCAACAGGGGCCGCCGACCGAAGCGGTTCTCGTCGGTGGGGTGGCGCAACAGGACCTGGCTGCCGGGCTTGGCGCGCGTCACCGGCGAGAACCAGTACACGCCCTCGAGTCCGCCGGCGTCCTCCCACAGGGCCCGGTTCTGCTCGGGATCGGGAAGCATCCGCACGATCTCGTGGGGGTCCTGGGGCTGCTCCAACAGCGGGCGGAAGGAGCGCCTGCCGTCCCAAGGTGTGGTGATGTCGCCGGTCGAGTCGATCGAGACCGGAAGCACGTCTTCCAGCGGCGTGCCCAGGAAGGCGCGCGGGTTGTCGAACTCGCCGGCTTGGAGCAGCAGGCCACCGCCGGCTTCCACGAACTCGCGCAGGGCACCCAGGAACTGGTCGCCCACGGCCGGATCGGGGAACAGGCGTCGGGGGTTCACGTCGCCGAGGATGACCACGTCGTAGCCGTCGAGCAGCTCGTCGCGGGTGATCGGCAGGCGCTCGAGCGAGAACAGTCCGGGGCTGTGCTCCTGGGGGAAGCCGGGCGTGGCGGAGGCCAACCAACCCTGGAAGTCGATGTCCGATTCGGCGCGCTTGAGGAAGTCGAGCGCGAGCTTGCGGTACTCCCAACGCGGATAGCCCTCCACGTACAGCACCCGCACCTTCTCGGGGCTGACGCGCACGGCGACCTCGACGCTGTTGTCGTCCTGCAGGGTCTCGTCCTGCAGGGGCGGCAGGCGCAGCCGGAAGCGGCGCTCGCCCGTGGTCGGATCCGCCGGCCCGGGCGGCGCCACCAGCAGCACCTTGCGGCCGGCGGCGTCGAGGGTCAGCTCGCGCTGATCGAGCACGCGCACGTCGCTCTCATCCGAGAAGTTGCTCGCTTCGAGCTCCTCGAGCAGAACCTCGACCGGCTCACCGGCGGCGCTGCCGCGCCCGGTGACTCGCACGCCGAACGAGAGCTCGTCGCCCTCGAGGGCGCTGTCGGGCGACTCGACCAGCTCCAGAATCGCGTTGCGCTCGGGACGCGTGTCGCCGACCACCAGGGTGTGCACGGGCAGACCGGCGGAGGCCGCCACCCGCGCCGCTTCGAGCGGAGCGGCGCCGCCGTTGTTGCGACCGTCGGAGAGGATCACCAGCTCGGTCAAGTTGCGACCGCGGGCGGACTGGACCGTGGACAGCAAGGCGTCGCCGATGTGAGTGCCCTGGCCGCGGCCCTCGAGTCGCTCGTCGACCGAGAGGGCGTTGGTGGCCTCGTCGAAGCGCGCCAGGCGCACCTGGTAGCCGCGCTCCGCCAGTCGCGGCAAGAGCTCGCGCTCGAGCACGCGCGCGGCCACGTCGGAGCGGCTGGGGGCGGCGTCGCCCTCGAAGCCCAGCCGGCGCAGGCCGAGGCGCGCGGGATCGGCGGCCGCGTAGGCGTCCTCGCGACGCATGCTCGCGGAGTCGTCGACGAGGATCGCGACCTCCGCCGGGAAGACCTCTTCGCGCCGCTCGACGAGCACGGGCCGCGCCAGCGCCACGCACAACAGCGCGAGGGCACCAAAGCGCAGGCTCGCCAGGGCGATCCCAGCCGGGCGCGCGATGTCGCGACGGGCGTAGCCGGCCCAGGCGATCAAGGCCAGGATCGGCGCGATCACGAGCACCGCGACCCACGGGGCCGGGGCGTCGAGCAGTCGCAGGGCGGCGCTGGAGCCCTCCTCGGTCAGGGCTCCCTGCAGCGCGAAGAGCGCGTCGTGCGGGTGCAGAGCCATGGGGGGAATCGTCACGAGAGCCTCCGACGTCGTTCGAGCCAAGCACCCCAGAGGGATTCGCTGATCAGGACGGCCAGGCAGATCCAGAGCAGGCCGCGCCACAGCTCGCCGCGGCGCGAAACGTCCTGCTCGCCGACGTCGGCGCTCTCCGCGCGAACCGCGCGCAGGGCCGGGTGCAACTCGGCCAGGGCCTCGGCGGGCAGGCGCTCCAGATCACCCTCGTCCGCGCGACCCTGGACGGCGAAGACCACCGGGTCGGCCTCGTCGAAGGTCACGCGGTAGACACCAAGTCGCCCGGTCTCGGTGATCGGAGGGAGTTGCCAGCGTCCGCCGGGCAGCTCGGTGGGCTCGCCGTCCACGGGGCGGCGGGCGCCGTCGGGGAGGATCGCGACCGGCGAGCGCGGGAAGCGGTCCACGATCACCGAGAGCGGCTCGCCCACGGGCACTTCGAGGCGACGCGCCGGGCCTCGACCGGCGTGGCGCACGAGTTCGTGGGCGAAGGGCACCAGGGTCCGCGGGGACTCCGGTATCCGCGTCCAGGCCACGTCGAGGCTGGTGGTGAACAGCAGCACACGGCCGGCGCCGAAGGCGCGTTCCACCAGGAGCGGCGCCTTGCCCGCATCGAGCGCAGCCAGCACCCGCGCCTGGGGCAGGGGCGTGGTCGCGATGAAGGTGTAGATCGGGATCTCGGTCAGGAGCGGCCGCCAGCGCGGATCGTTGAAGAACGCCAGGGCCGGGTGCTCGCCGTCGAACTCGCCGACGCGGTAGTAGCCGTCGCGCCGGTCGGCGACCGAGACCACCTCGAGCGGCTCGGCCGGCAGGAGTCCCGTGCCGTCGGCCGCGAACAGGCGGCGCGCGTAGACGGAGGGCACCGTGCGATCGCCGAGGCTGACGATCAGGCCGGCGCCGGCGGAGACGCGCTCGGTGAGGCGCTCCACCGCGCGGGCGGAGATGGCCTCGACGTTGGCCAGGACGATGGCGTCGAAGGGCGCCAGGTCCAGGTCCGCGGCGTCCAGGAAGGCCGGGTCGATCTCCTCGATCGAGAAGGGCACGAAGCCGCGCGAACCCAAACCGCCGTCGTCCGGCGGCGCCAGGGCCGCGGCGAACAGACCGACCTCGTCCAGCTCGATGGCGGACTCGTCGGGGGCGCCGTTGACGAGCAGGACCGAGACCGTACCGGGCACGTCGATCACGGCCGCGCGGCGGTCGTCGAAGGCCAGGGGGTCGGCCTCGATCGACGCTTCGAGCACGTGCGCTCCCGGCTCGTCGAAGGTCACCGCGAAGATCTCGCGGGCGGTCGCGCCGCCGACCATGTCGAGCACCCGCGACGGCAGGCGCTCACCGTCGATCGCCAGGGCCAGACGCACACCACCGACCGCGCTGGCGCCGTGGTTGGTGACGTCGACGGCGATGTCCACCGGCAGGCCGGGGCCGAGCACCGGGCTGATCGGGGCGATGTCGGTGACGCCGACGTTGGGCGGGATCAGCTCCGCGGGACCGAGGTCCTCGACCGTCAAGACCAACTCGAGCTCGACCAACCGATCGAGGGCGCGGACGAGTTCGTCGGTCTGGCCCTCGGCCCGCGACGGGTCGGGATCGAAGTTCGAGCGCTGCAGGTCCGTCAACAGGCGCACCTCGACCTCGCTGGCCTCGAGGGCGTTGCCGTCCTCTTGCAGGCTCGCGAGGACCTCGGCCAGGGCGGCGACGAGGTCCATCGACGTGTCGCTCGGTTGGTCCAGGGCGCCGAGCAGGTTCAGCGCTTCGGACGGCGTGCGCCAGGAGAGCAGGCGCGGTCGATCGTCGGCAACCACCAGTCGCGCGCGGTCCCCGCGACCGCCGTCCAGGTCGCCGAGCAGCTCGCGCGCGCGCTCGATGATGCGTGCGTGCACCGTTCCGGCGCCGTCGCGGTAGCCGGTCGAGGCGGAGACGTCGAGCACGATCACCACGTCGCGCCGACTCTCGGTCAGGGGCGCGAGCGGGCTGGCGTCGCCGGCGAAGGGCCGCGCCAGGGCCAGGGCCAGGAGCGCCACGCCGAGCATCCTCAAGAGCAGCAGCAACAGGTTCTCGAGCTGCGCCCGGCGCCGGGTGCGCTTGTAGGCAGCCAGCACGAAACGCATCGCGCCCCACTCCAAGGGGCGATGGCGCCTGCGGTTGAGCAGGTGGATGATCAGCGGGACCGCCGCCAGCAGCGCGCCCAGGGCCAGGGCGGGATGGACGAAGCCGCCGATCATCCGCGCGCTCCCCCGCGAGCACGCGCCTGGCGACGCGCGAGGTAGGTCGACAGCACCACGTCCAGGGGGGCGTCGGTCCGCAGGGTGACCAGGTCGATCCCGAGCGAGTTCGCGCCGTGGGCCAGGGCCGCGGCGTGGGCCTCGACCTCTTCGCGGTAGGCCTTGCGCAGGCTCTTGGCGTCGACCTTCATGCGCTCGGCGCCCTCGAGCGCGTCGAGGCGCAGGTGTCCGTCGAAGTCGAAGTCGAGCTCGCGCGGGTCGACCACCTGCATCAGGATCGGCTCGTGTCCGGCGATCCGCAGGCGCCGAGTGCCTTCCAGGATGTGTTGGGGCTCGTCGAAGAAGTCGGACAGGATCACGACGATGCCCTTGTGTCGCAGCCGCGTGCCGATCCAGTCCAGCACGTCCCCGACGCCGGTCTCGCCCTGGGCCTCGGCGCGCTCCAGACTGGCCAGGATCGAGGCCGCCTGGGCCGCGCCGTTGTGGGGCGGGACCTTGTCGCGGACCTGCTCGTCGAACAGCACCAGGCCGGCGGTGTCGCGCTGGTTCAGGACCAGGTAAGCCAGGGCCGCGGCGGCCCAACGGGCGTAGTCGAGCTTGCTCCAGCGGCTGGAGCCGTAGCGCATCGACGCGCTGCAATCGACCAGGATGTGGCAGGCGAAGTTCGTCTCCTCGACGAACTCCTTGACCACCAGTCGGTTCGACTTGGCGTAGATCTTCTCGTCCAGGAAGCGCAGGTCGTCCCCCGGCACGTACTCGCGATGCTGGGCGAACTCGACGGAGCTACCGCGGTGGGGCGACACGTGGCCGCCGGCCATGAAGCCTTCGACCACGGTGCGCGCCACCAGCGAGAGCTTCGACAGGCGATCGAGGACGGCCGGGTCGAGCGACGTGGGCCGCAGCGCCTGGGCCCGTTGCAACGACATGGGTCAGGCCCTCGGAGGTTGCCGGCGGGGCGCCCGTGAACGGCGGTGGCCGTTCGGAGCGCCGGGCCGATGGGAGCGGAGTCGGATGCGAGCGTTCATCTCGTCCCGAACGCTCAGCTCGCCGCGGGAACGGAGGGAATCCCGGCACCGACGGTGGCGCCTGGGTCGACCTCTTTCAGCAGGCGGTCGATGATCGCGTCCGACGTGATGCCCTCGGCCGCGGCCGAGAAGGTGGTCACGATGCGGTGCCGCAGCACCGGGTGGACGATCGCGCGCACGTCCTCGATCGCCACGTGGTCGCGCCCGGCCACGGCCGCGTGGGCCTTGGCGCCGAGGATCAGGAACTGGCTCGCGCGCGGGCCGGCGCCCCACGAGATCCAGTCAGTCAGGAAGGCCAGGGGCGCATCGCCGCGCACGCGGGTGCCGCGGGTCAGGGCCAGGGCGTAGTCGAAGACGTGGTCCGCGACCGGCATCGCGCGCACGGCCCGCTGGATCGCCAGTAGCTCCTCGCCGGCCAGCACCGCGTCCGGCTGGGCCAGGGCCTCGCCGGTGGTGCGGCGCAGGATCTCGCGCTCCTCGTCGATGGTCGGGTAGGGCACGCGGACCATGAACATGAAGCGGTCGAGCTGGGCCTCGGGCAGGGGGTAGGTGCCTTCCTGCTCGATCGGGTTCTGGGTCGCCAGGACGAAGAAGGGGTCCGGCAGCTCGTGGCGCTTGCCCCCGGCGGAGACCTGACGCTCGACCATCGACTCCAGCAGGGCGGCCTGGGTCTTGGGCGGGGTGCGGTTGATCTCGTCGGCCAGGACCACGTTGGCGAAGATCGGGCCCTTGGCGAACTGGAACGAGCGCGCGCCGGACTCAGGGTCGATCTGCAGGAGCTCGGTCCCGGTGATGTCCGAGGGCATCAGGTCCGGGGTGAACTGGATGCGGTTGAACGACAGATGCATCGTCTGCGCGAGGCTCGAGATCATCAGCGTCTTGGCCAGCCCGGGGACGCCCTCGAGCAGGCAGTGGCCGCGGCAGAGGATGGCGATCAGGAGCTGATCGACGACCTGGTCCTGGCCGACGATCGTGCGCTGCAGCTCGGACTTGATGCTCTGGTGGGCGGCGCGCAAGCGCTCGAGAGTTCCCTGGTCGACCTGGGTCATCGGTGGCTCGAGAGTCGTCGGTGGCGGCCCCGGGGAGGGGGGCCGGTGGGTGTGGTGGGCCCCGGCAGGGGCGGCGCGCCGGCGCTCGGCAGCTCGACCGGCAGTCGGGACGGGCGATGGAAAGGCCGCCCGTCCGGTTCTACGACCGGACAGCCCCGGTATCGACCACGGGACTGCTATTTCCCTCCCCACGCGCGAGTTGCGCGCGGGGGTCGGTACCGCGATCGGAACCGACCGCTCGTCCAGCACTACTAATGGGTCCATGCGCCCGGGTTTCGGCCCCAGGCACTGCGGCGCGGATCCGATCGACGGATCGTCCACGGTCGCGGGTGCGAGGCCGGCCCGCGTTCAGCGCAGTTCGAACAGCTCCAGATGGTCGTGCCCCGCGACCACGGCGCGGTTGCCGATCCGCAGCACCGCCCCGCCCCCGGCCCAGCGTCCGGCGGGGGTCACGCCAGGCGGGTGCAGGGTGGCGCGATCGAGGAGCAGCAGCTCCCGAGTGCGGTCGAAGAGGTAGAGGGCGCGGTCGCTGCTGACCAGCACCCGCGCGCCGTCCTCGGCCAGGCCCTCGCGCAGGGGTTCGCCCGGGAGCAGGTGCAGGGCCTCGCGCCGCGCTCCGCTGCGGGCCTCCCATGCGGCCAGGGCGGTGCGGTTGCCGGCCCGGGCGAGGATCAGGGCCACGGGACCCGTCGGACCCGCGACCAGGCCCTGGAGCGACAGGCCCGAGCCGATCGGCGCCGGCGCCTCGACGAAGGGCCCCTCGGGCCCTCGAGGGAGGCCGCCCACGGCCAGCCAATAGAGATAGTCTCCGTCCGCCGGCGCCCAGGCCAGGAGCCCGGAATCGGGGTCCCAGGCCGCCCTGCTTCCGGTCCAGCCCCGGTCCTCGCTCGGCTTGCGGCGGTTCAGGACCGACCAGCGCACCCTCCCGTCGACGGCGTCGACCAGGGACCCCAGGCCGAGCTGGGTCCCGACGAAGACCTGCGGACCACAGACCGTCAGGGGCGAACCCGATCCGCGTCGTCCGGTCGCGCCGGCGAAGCGCCCGATGTCCGGCACCAGCTCTCCGCCCTTGGCCAGGAGCAGGCGCCAGCGCGGCTCGCCCGTGACGCTGTCGAGGGCCACCAGGTGGGCTTCGATCTCGCCCGATCCCCGCCGGGTCTGGGCCAGGGCGCTGCGGCCGACCAGGGCCGGTCCCGGCTGGAACTCGACGTTGTCCAGCTCGGCCAGGAGCGCGGGGCTGCCCACGCCGTCGGGGCCGCTCCAGCGCTCGTCGACCACCGCCCAGCGCGCCCGCGCCAGGGCCGGTCCCCCGCCCCGCCCGGAGGTCGGCTCGATCAGGACCAGCGCGTTGCCGCGTCCCCGCGACGGCGTGGCGCGCCCGGCGACCACGAGCAGGGCTTCGCCATCGGTGGCCGGCTGCAGGGGCCAACCGGGAGGGTCCTCGGCGGAGTAAGCCTGGGGCGGGACGCCCAAGACCTCCGCGATCAGTTCCGCGGGTTCGATCGTCTCGATCGCCTCGCCGCGCGCCAGATCGACCAGGTGGACCCGCGACGCGGTCTGCACGGCGACCAGGTCCTCGCCGCAGGCGACCATGCCGGCGCGCATGCCCGCGCCCAGGGGTTGGCTCGGAAAGGGCGGCGGCGGACCGACCTCGTCGACCAGGGCCACCTGGCGCCCGGTGCCAAAGCCGCCGTAGCGCGGCGCGACGAGTTCGGCGGGCTGCAAGCCGTCGAGGGCCGTCCGTCGGCGCTCGACGGCAGTGGCACTCGCCTGTTCCTCGCGCAGCCGCGCGTGACGCGCCGCGCGGTCGTACCAGGTCCGCGCCTCGACCGGGTAGCCGCGCTCCAGGGCCCGGTCGCCGAGGGCCAGGGCCGCGCGCAGTCCGCCGGAGGTGCCCGGCCAGCGGCGCTCGACGCCGGCCAGGGCCGAATCGATCAGCGCGGCGCGCAGGTCGAGGTCGGAGGCCTCGTCGAAGCGCTCGCGCCAGGCCGCGGCGGCGATGGGGGAGAGTTCCAGACGGGCGAGCAGCGCCTCCTCGACGCCGTCGAAGGCCCGCGGCTGGCTGGCCTCGGTCGTGGCCGCGTCGAGGTCCGCGATCCACGGCACCACCGCACCGACCTGGCTCTCGCCGACCGCCAGGCGCCAGGCGTCGAGGGCGTCGGCGACCCGCTCCTCGGCCCAGGCGCGGTCACCCTCGAGGAAGCGCTCGGCGGCCGCCTCGTCGACGGGCACGAAGCACTGGTTGCGGAGCGGACCCTCGCCCGCGAGGAGGTCGATGGTGGGGGCCGTGCCTGCGCCCTGGGGCCCGATCGCCGCAGTTCGTGCAATCACCGCCGCCGGTGCAGCTACCGCCGCCGGCTGGGCGAGCGCGAGCGCCGCGAAGAACCCGGACATCGACGATCCCGCGACTACCAGCGTTGCGATCCTCACCGCCGCGCGCGTCGAAGCGCCGCCGTGAAGCTGAAGGCCGTGATGCAGAGGGGTCGCCATGGCTCTCGCGGGTTGTCCCGAGCGGACTGGAACTGCGACGGGATCTGCGCCGCCGCGCGCCCGTCGCAGGGCGCACTCGGTCAGCGGACCAGTGAGCGACGCCGAGAGGCCCCGTCGGTCGCGGCGCCGCCGCCGGGCAGCGCCGTCGACGCGTCCCCGCGCAGCGGTACGGTCGACATACCCGCGCGCTGGCTCGCCGCCCCGTTCGACAGCGCCCCGTTCGACAGCGCCCCGTTCGATCGTTCCGCAGCGCTGATCTCGACTCCGGTCGTGAGGCCCGCATCCGCCAAGCTGTCAGTCTGGGCGGCGCGCGCCTTGCGGTCGGCCCGTCGCAGGCGTTCGCGGTAGAAGGAATCGTCCAGGGCCGCGCGGCGACGTTCCAGCGTCGCGAACTCACCGCTGAGGTCTGCCTGGCGCTGGTGCACCTCGACGGCGGCGCCCGCGAGTCGCTCGCGCTCGGCCAGGGCCGGCCGCAGGCCGTACCAGGCGATGTGGGCGAACAGGCAACCGCCGACGAACAGCGGCGCGCAGTGCGCGGCCAGTCGTGCCGTTCCGCCGATCAAGCGCCCGAAGAAACCCCGCTCGAGGTCCGCGCGTCGACCGTCGCCGGTCGCGTCGACATCGCCCGGCAGAGCCGCCGGAGGCGCGAGGAGGTCGGTCTCGAACAGGTTGGCCACGATTCGATCGCCCTCAGGCGCCTCCGCCCGCACGCGACTGCAGTCGACGGGCGCCGTACACGGCGTAGTCGCCGAGGCCCTCCTCGATCCGCAGGAGCTGGTTGTATTTCGCGACCCGATCCGAGCGGCAGGGCGCACCGGTCTTGATCTGGCCGGCGTTGGTCGCGACCGCGAGGTCGGCGATGGTCGAGTCCTCGGTCTCGCCCGAGCGGTGGCTGATCACGCACGTGTAGCCGTTGCGGTGGGCGAGGTCGATCGTCTCCAGGGTCTCGGTCAGGGTGCCGATCTGGTTGACCTTGATCAGCACCGAGTTGCCGGCGCCCTTCTCGATGCCCGTGCGCAGTCGCGCCGCGTTGGTCACGAACAGGTCGTCGCCGACCAGTTGGATCTTGTCGCCCAGTCGATCCGTCAGCTTGACCCAACCGTCCCAGTCGTCCTGGTCGAGGCCGTCCTCGATCGAGTAGATCGGGTACTTCTCGCACCAGCTCGCGTAGAGGTCGACCAACTGCTCCGCCGTGTGCGCCTTGCCGTCGACGTGGTAGGCGCCGTCCTTCAGGAACTCGGCCGAGGCGGCGTCGATGGCGATCATCACGTCGCGACCGGGCTGCAGGCCGAGCTTCTCCGAAGCCTCGAGGATCAACTCGATGGCCTCTTCGTTGGAACGCAGGTTGGGTGCGAAGCCGCCTTCGTCGCCGACCGATGTGGAGTAGCCCTTGGACTTGCAGACGGACTTCAGCGCGTGGAACACCTCGGTGCCCATGCGCAGTCCCTCCCGGAAGGCGGTGCCGCCGAAGGGCATCACCATGAACTCCTGCAGGTCGACGTTGTTGTCCGCGTGCTCGCCGCCGTTGAGAATGTTCATCATCGGCACCGGCAGCGTGCGCGCGCCGGCCCCGCCGATGTAGCGGTAGAGCGGCAGCCCGTGCTCCTCGGCCGACGCCTTGGCGACCGCCAGGGACACGCCCAGGATCGCGTTGGCGCCCAGGCGCGACTTGTTGGCGGTGCCGTCCAGGTCGATCATCAACTGGTCGACGGCGGCCTGGTCGCTGGCGTCCTCGTCGAGCAGTTCGCGGGCCAGCTCGGTGTTGACGCTCTCGACGGCCTTGAGCACGCCCTTGCCGCCGTAGCGGCCCTCGCCGTCGCGCAGCTCGCAGGCCTCGTGGATCCCGGTGCTGGCGCCCGACGGGACCGCCGCCCGGCCCATGGCACCGCTGGCCAGCAACACCTCGACTTCGACCGTGGGGTTACCCCTCGAATCGAGGATCTCCCGCCCGTGAACGCTGACGATTTCGCCCATGGGTCCAGAGACTAGCGTCGGGCCCCGCTCCAGCCCAGGCTTCTGGTTGCTCTCCGGCCCCGATCGGGAGCGGTCGGAACGGATCTCGTCAGGGACCGGCGGGGACCCTGGTCGGCGGACGGCCCTTGGACTTATCTTGCGTGGCTCGATCCCCGGTCGCGACCGCCCGGATCGACCGACATGCGGAAGGTCCACCTACTCCCCAATCTACTGACCCTGGGCAATGCCTTCTGCGGTCTGTTGGCCCTCGCCAAGGGGATCGACGCGCTGGCCTATGCCGGCGACGGCGGCGTCTTCTACGCGAAGATGCAGACCGCCTGCTCCCTGGTCTTCCTGGGGATGGTCTTCGACCTCCTCGACGGTTGGGTAGCCCGGCTGACCCGCTCGGAGAGTCCCTTCGGCGCCCAGCTCGACTCCTACTCCGACGCCCTGACGTTCGGCGTGGCCCCGGCCCTCTTGGCCAAGGTGCTGATCGAGCACGAGGGCGCCCTGGGCGGCTGGCCCGGCAACCCGCGTTTGCACTTCCTGGCCGCGGCCGCCTTCGCGCTGATGGCGATCCTGCGCCTGGTCCGCTTCAACTTGGAGACGGACGACGAGGTCAAGCAGAAGCACGCCGTGTTCTTCGGCCTGCCCTCGCCGGCCGCAGCGGGCTCGGTGGTCTCGACCATCTGGGTCTACCTGGTGCTGCAACGGCCCGAGCTCGAGACCGTGGACGGCACCCCGACGCCCCTCGGCGGCGTCATGGGTTGGTTGGGCGAGCACGACTGGAACGTCCTCTCGGCCGTGATCCCGCTGATGCTCCTGGTGCAGTTGCCGATCCTCGGCCTGCTGATGGTCAGTCGCGTGCGCTACAGCCACCTGGGGCACCTGTTGGGCCGCGAGCGCTCGTCCTTCGTGACCCTGGTGGTGGCGGTCTTCGCCGCCTTCGGCTTCTTCCTCGTGCCGGTCCCGTCGTTGTTCCTGCTCTTCAACGGCTTCGTGGTCTGGGGCCTGGTGAACTACGGCCTGCGCGGTCGCCGGCTCGCGCGGGCCCGGTCCGACGAGGCGCGGGGGCGGGTCGCGTGAGCGAGGTGGCCTGGCTCGGGCTGGGGGCGAACATCGGCGACCCCGAAGCGCAGATCTCCGGCGCCCTGGAATCCCTCGCCGCGGACCCGCGCCTCGAACTGCTGCGGGTCTCGACCCTGATCGAGACCGACCCCGTGGGCGGCCCCCCGGGCCAGCCGCGGTTCCTGAACGGTGTGGCCGAGGTCCGCTGGGCGGGCGAGCCCGAGGCGCTGCTCGAGCTGCTGCAGGCCGTGGAGGCCCGCTTCGGGCGCGAACGGCAGGTCCCGGATGGCCCCCGGACCCTGGACCTGGACCTGCTCCTGTTCGGGGAGCGGCGGATCCGAGGACCCCGCCTGACGGTTCCCCACCCGCGCATGGACCAGCGCACCTTCGTCCTGGGTCCGCTGGCCAGCCTCGAGCCCGGCCTGCGGATCCCCAGTCAGTCCGGCTCGGTGGCGGAGCTGCTGGCGGGGTTGGGCTCGTCCGCGGCCCTGGCCAGTCACTGATTCCCTCTCCCGGGCGGCCAACGGGCCTTCTCGGGCAGCTGCGAGGGGGCTACCGCACCCGAACCTGCGCGGTCCCGGCGGTGGTGGTAGGGTCAGGTGGTCCGCTGCCACGGCCCACCCCCCTCCAGCCATGCTCGATTCCATTCTGCTCGGCCTCTCGGTCCTCACGTTGGTGCCCGCGCCCGCCCCCGGGGTGGTCATCAGACCCCGGGTCCGGACCGACCAGGTCCTGGTGCGGCTGGCGCCGGGATCGAGCGACCATGCGGATCTGGCGCGCTGGGCCGGGCTGGAGCCGCGCGGCGTGCGCGCCCTGCCCGGTGCGGGCTGGGGCCTGGTCGAGGTCGAGCCCACCACCGACGAGGGGCTGCGCGAGGCGGTTGCGATCCTCACGACCTCCCCCGAGGTGCTCTTCGCCGGCCCGACCCTGGGCGACCCTCGCCTCGATCCGGCGGCCGGCTGGGGAGCTCCCCAACCGCGGCTACTCCTGTGTGGTCGCGATGCGCAGATGCAACAGGCCCTGGCCGCGGCGGCCGACCTCGCTCCGGAGCTGAACCTCGAGTCGGCGCAACTGGGCGGCATCCCCGGCGCCCTGGTCATGTCCTCGCCGGAACGGGATGGCTACGCCCTGCTCGAGACCGTCGAGCTTCTGGCGTCCGACGGGCGCCTGGCCTGGGTCGAGCCGGACTGGTGGATCACCGGCCAGGGCGGGCTCTCGACGCCCAACGACCCGCTCTTCCCCCAGCAGTGGGCACACCAGAACACCGGCCAGAACGGTGGCCAGGTCGGCGTCGACCTCGACACCGTCGAAGCCTGGGACCTCTCGACCGGCTCGGCTTCGGTTGCGGTGCTCGTGATCGACACAGGCGTCGACCTGATGCACCCGGACCTGAATGTGGCCGGCGGCGAGGACTTCACCGACGACGGCGGGACTGGTGGCTTGCCGTTCAACGCCTGTGACAACCACGGCACGTGGGTGGCCGGTTGCGTCTCGGCGATCGCGGACAACGCCACGGGTGTGGTGGGCAGCGCGCCGGCATCACCGGTGCTCGCGGCGCGTGCGATGATCTCCGAGTTCACACCGCCCGTGTGTTCGGGCTCCTGGTCCTCCAACGCCAGTTGGACCGTCGACGCCCTCGACTGGGGCGTGACCAACGGTGCGCGCGTCACCGTCAATAGCAACTCCTACGGCTTCACCTCGGCGGCCATCGACGCCCGCTACCAGCTGGCCAAGACCCAGGGAGTGATCCACTTCGCCGCGTCCGGAAACTTCTCGGCCGCGTCGGTCTCGTATCCCAGCAGCCTGGATTCAGTCGTCTCCGTCGGAGCGATCGACTCCACAGGTTCCAAGGCCAGCTTCAGCAACACCGGACCCGGCCTGGGACTCGTCGGGCCCGGTGTGGGCATCGACACCACGGACCGCTCGGGCTTCAACGGCGGAAGCCTCGGCGACTACGTCACGCTGAACGGAACGTCCTTCGCGACGCCCTTGGTCGCTGGTGTGGCCGCCTTGGTCATGGCCGCGGATCCGACCCTGCAACCGGATCGGGTCGAGTTGATGCTCGCCGCCACGGCCACCGACTTGGGGACCCTCGGTTTCGACGAACAGTTCGGCAACGGACTTCCGAGCGCGCGCGCGGCGGTGGAGCTGGCTCTCGGCCAACGCGACGCCATCCTCGGTTCGCCGGGCCAGATCTCCCTCGCGGCGGGCGGCTCGCAGACCTTCGAGCTGCTGGCGGGAAGTGGTGGGGCAGGAGCCATCTACCTGCTCCTGGGCAGCGCCTCGGGGACTTCGCCGGGCCTGTCGCTCGACGGCTTCGTCCTGCCCCTGGTGCCGGACAATTGGACCAACCTGACCATCTCCCAAGCCAACGTCGGGATCTTCTCGAATACCTTCTCGGCCTTCGACACGCAGGGGCGCGCGATCGCCTCGTTGACGATCCCCGGGGGTCAGAACCCGTTCCTGGCCGGCCTGGTCTTCAACCACACCTTCATCCGCATCGTGGTCGGGCCGATTCCCTACCTGGCCATCCAGCCGCCGGACCCGGCGCCGCTGCAGATGGTGCCCTGATCGCGCGACGGAGCCACGGCGGTCCCGTCGGTCGGTAGGGCGGTAGGGCGGTAGGGCGGATGCGCCGGCGGTCGGGTCTGACGCGAACCCCTCGTGCGGATCCCAAGGAGCCACGCGAGCGCCGCGCCCCCCGGCGTCCGCGGTGCGGGTCGCCGGAACGCATCCGGCCTGTCGACATCCGCTGTGGCGTGTCTCGATATCGGCGGCGGGGAAGGGAGGCCGGGCCAGGGGGTTGCGCGTGCGCCGGGGGACCGCTCGCTCGGTCCCCACAATTCCAGGACGCGTCGGGCGAGGGGTCGAGGACCCCGCGCGATAGGCTGTGCGAGTTCTGTCAGCGGCGGCAGATTCAAGGCAACTCGGTGTCCTGATTCGCATGCCGAGATGCTCCTGCAACTACGATCGGGCCCGACCGAAGCCGAGGACCTGTGCCCTGACCGGGCGAGCCGGGTCCCGCCCCCCCCCTCACGCGGCAAGCGACGACGCTGGCCGACGAGTCAATCGAATCCAAGATCCCCCCATGTTCCGCAACTCCTTCATCGCAGCGCTCGCCCTGGTAGCGAGCTCCTTCTTCGCTTCGGTCGGCTACTCGCAGCAGGCCGAAGTCTCCGCCTTCGATGCCTCGCTGACCGCCTTCAATGCCGCCAGCGAAGCCGCCACCGCGGCTCCTGACGACGCCGACGCGAAGAAGGCGCTGACCGAAGCGCGCAACGCGCTGGACGCTGCGCACAAGGCGGCGGCGGATGCGCTCGCCGATGCCGGCGACGCGGAAGGCAAGACGAACGTCGACAGCCGTTACACCGAGGCGACCGGGAAGATCGTCTCGTTCGCCGGTGGCGTCGGCCTCGTGGAAGGTTGGATCAAGACCGGCAAGGACTGGGTCATCGAAGATGGCCCGGGCTTCTTGGTCCAAGTGATCGTGATCCTGGTCATCTGGATGGTCTTCAAGATCATCGCCGGCGTCGTCGGCAAGGCGACCCGCAAGGCGCTCAGCACGCCGAAGATCAAGGCCTCCAGCCTGCTCAAGGAGTTCCTGATCGGCATGGCCCAGAAGGCCGTCATGGCCGTCGGGGTGCTGGTCATCCTGAGCCAGCTCGGCGTCGCGGTCGGCCCGCTGTTGGCCGGCCTCGGTGTCGCGGGTTTCGTGTTGGGCTTCGCGCTGCAGGACACCCTGGGCAACTTCGCCGCGGGGATGATGATCCTGTTCTACCGTCCCTACGACATCGGTGACGTGGTCAGCGCCGGCGGTGTGACCGGCAAGGTCGACGCGATGAGCCTGGTCTCGACCACCATCCTGACCCCCGACAACCAGCGCCTGATCGTGCCCAACGGCGGCATCTGGGGCGGCGTCATCACCAACGTCACGGCCAACACCACGCGCCGCGTCGACATGACCTTCGGCATCGGCTACGGCGACGACATGGCCCACGCCGAGCGCGTCTTGACCGAAGTCGTGACCGGCCACGAGCTCGTGTTGGCCGAGCCGGCTCCGGTGATCAAGGTGCACGAGCTGGGCGACTCGTCGGTCAACTTCATCGTGCGTCCGTGGACCAAGACCGGCGACTACTGGGCGGTCTACTGGGACCTCACCCGCGCCGTGAAGGAGCGCTTCGACGCCGAGGGCATCTCGATCCCGTTCCCGCAGCGGGACGTCCACATGCACCAGGTCGAGATCACCCCGACCGCGGCCCAGGGCTCGAACTCCGGCTCCGCGGCCCCTGCGTCGCAGACCTCGAAGGTCTGAGCCCCGGATCCCGGGGTTGCGGGAGGCCGAGTCGGCCGACCGCGACCCCCGGGCAGCCGGCCCGCGGGCAAGCGCTCCCAGCCGGAGCTTGACCGCCCCGGCACCGGGCGCAGAATCGGCGGGCCTGCGGAGGACTTCCTCCGCGGGCCCGCATGCATAGATACGACGATCCGACGGCGGCGCGCGCCTGGTGCGAGGCCCGTCGCCAGGAGGGGCGCACGCTCGGCTTTGTGCCGACCATGGGGGCGCTCCACGAGGGCCACCTCGAGTTGGTGCGGCGGGCGGTGGCCGAGAACGACCTGGCCTGCGTCAGTGTCTTCGTGAACCCCCTGCAGTTCGACGACCCCGCGGACCTCTCGCGCTACCCGCGCGACTTCGAGCGCGACGCGGAGCTGCTCCAGGGCGCGGGTTGCCAGATGGTCTTCACGGGGACCCTGGCCGGCTTCTTCCCCGAGTCCGCCACCGCCGAGGGGATCGAGAGCGAGCCCGCCGGCGCCGCAGCCGAGGGTCTCGAGGGCGCCTGCCGCGCCGGGCACTTCGACGGCGTGGCGACGATCGTGCGCCGCCTGTTCGAGCTGGTCGTGCCCCGGCGGGCCTACTTCGGCGAGAAGGACTTCCAGCAGACCCTGGTCGTGCGCGCGGTCGCCGAACGCCTCGGCTACCCGCAGATCGTGGTCTGTCCGACCTCGCGCGAATCCGATGGCCTGGCGCGCTCGTCCCGCAACCTGCTCCTGACCCCGGCCGAGCGCCCCCTCGCGGTGGCCCTCTCCCGGGCCCTGGCGCGGGCCCAATCGCTCTTCGCGGCGGGTGAGCGCGGCGTCGGGGTCCTGCGCTCGGCGATGCACTCCGAATTGCGGGAGCTCGAGGTCGAGTACGCCGAGCTGCGCGACCCCGAGCGTTTCGAGCGCGTGCCCACCGACGTCGACCGACTCGATCGGGCCCAAGCCCTCGTAGCGGCGCGACTCGGACGCGTGCGACTGATCGACAACCTGCGCCTCGACGGGCCCCCGCTCGCGAGTCTGCGATCCGGCGGTGCTTGCGGCCCGACGGAGCAGGCGTGAGTGCCAGCCCCGTGACCGAGCTTCGATCACTCGTCGAGCGAACCGAGGGTTGGTGCAGCGCGATCGCGCCCGCCAAGGTCAACCTGCGCCTGGATGTGCTCGGTCGCCGCGCAGACGGTTTCCATGAGATTGCAACGGCCATGCTCGCCCTGGATCTGACCGATCGCGTGTCCGCTCGACTCGGCGCGAGACCGGGCCTGTCACTCGAACTGGAAGGACCCCTGGCCAGCCCGGACGTGCCCGTCGACGGGCGCAATCTGGTCTGGCGCGCGGCGGCCGGAGCCCTCGAGCGCGCAGCTGCCGATGGCCGCTGCCCTGCGGAGCTGGGTGTCGAGTTGGCTCTGTTCAAACGCATCCCCAGCCGGGCGGGTCTGGGCGGCGGCAGCGCCGACGCGGCCGCCGCGCTGCTCGCCCTCGAGGCTGCGGCGGGTTTCGAGTTGCGCGACGACGAGCGCCGCGAGCTCTTGGGCGAGCTCGGCTCGGACGTGGCCTTCTTCGACGCGACCCGCGCGAGCGGCTACGGCTGGTGCTTCGGTCGCGGCGAACGGGTGCGGCCGCTGCAAGCGCCGCAGCCCAGGCCTTGGGTCGCGTTGGTGGTGCCGGCTGTCGAGTCGCCGACTGCCGCTGTCTACGGCGCCCTGGGCCTTGCACCGGGGAACCTCGCGACCTCGCCGGCCGAAGGCGACGTCCTCGAGGATCCCCTGCGCGGAGCGCTCGACTCCAAGGGCGCGGGCCTGTCCAACGGGCTCGAGCGCGCCGCCATCGAGGCCGTGCCCGAACTCGGCCAGTGGCGCACGGTTCTCGACCACGCTGCACCGGGCGAGTACCACCTCGCCGGCAGCGGGTCGGGCTGGTTCGCGCTCCATGCCGACGAGGCCGCGGCGCACCGCTCGATCGAACGAGCGCACGCAGCCGCTGTCGTCGCCGGGCTCGGGACTCGCTTGGTCACGGTCGCCCGCGCGGCCGGTCACGGTGCGAAGCTGGTCGGGACGGAAGCGGAATGAACGAGCGCATCGGAATCGTCGGCTTGGGCTCGGTGGGGGCCGCCTGCGCGCGGGCCCTGACGGAGCGCGGCGGCGGACGCGCCGTTCTGGCCTGGACGCGCAGCTACGAGCGCCGCGAGTTCTGGACCCGGCACCCCGGCATCGAGATGCTCGAGGGTCCAGAAGCCGTGGCGCGCGAGGCCGACCTCTTGCTGTTCTGCGTCACCGACGCCGCCCTGGCCGAGGTCGCCGGCCGCTGCGCCACCGCCGGCGCGGGACGCGGTCGCGTCGCGCTCCACACCGCCGGAGCCGAGCCGCCGTCGGTCCTGTCGCCCCTGTCCGAGGTCGGCTGGGAGGTGGGCGTCGCCCACCCCCTGCTCTCGATCGTGGTCGACGAGGAGCGCACCTTCGAGGGCGCGGCCTTCGGGCTCTTCGGCAGCGCCGCGGCCAAGGCGGCCGGCGGGGAGCTGGTCCGCGCCCTGGGCGGCGAAGGCATCGAGCTCGACGGCGACGGGGTGGCCCAGGCGCGCTACCACGCGGCGGCGGCCCTGCTCTCGAACGGCCTGGTCGGGCTCTTCGCCCAGGCCACGGACGAGTTCGAACGCTGCGGCGCGAGCCCCGAGGGTGCGCGCACCGCGGCGCGGTCGCTCCTGCTGCGTACCACCGACAACCTCGCGCGCTTGGCGCCCGCGGTCGCCCTGACCGGGCCCCTGCGCCGGGGCGAGGCGGCGCGGATCGAGTCGCACCTGGCGGCCCTCGACCCCGAGGTGGCCGTGACCTATCGCGCCCTCTCGCGGCGCCTGCTCGCGCTGGTCAGCGAGGACCTGGAGCCCGCGCGGATCGACGCGCTGCGGCGACTTCTGGACGGGCAGTGAGCGACGCCCACGAGGTGATCGCGTCGCTCTCGGCGACGGACTTCCCGGCGCTGTTGCAACGGGCGCGCGAGGTCGCGGCCCACCCCGCGCGGCCGGACGTGGTCGAGCTGCGGCTGGACCTGTTGCCGGGGGCCTGGTTGACCGAGGCTGCGCGAGATCCGCGCCGGCTCGATCCAATGCGGGACCTGGCGCGCGAGTTCGGGCCGAGGCTCGTGGTCGCCTGCCACGGCGCCGAGGCCTTCGGCCGGTTCGAGGGCGATGGGCGCGCTCGCGTCGCGCTGCTGCGCGCGGCGGCGGAGCGGGGCGCGGCCCTCGTCGACGTGCACGTGGACCTGGCGGACCGCTTTGGTGAGCCCGTGCCGGGCACGCGCCTGATCGTCTCCGAGCACCTGGTCGCGGGCACCCCCGACGACGGGGAACTCGAGCGCCGCTTCGCGCGCCTGCGCGCCCGTGCGGGACCTGCCGGCCGCATCAAGCTCGTGACCCAGGCCGCCTGCGCCGAGGACGGGCTGCGCCTCTTGCTCGCGGGCTCATCGGTCACGGGTCCCCGGTCCTTCTTCTGCTCGGGTGCGGCGGGCACGTTCACCCGCCTCTTCGCACCCCTGGTCGGTAGCCTCGCGACCTACGCCTCGGCTGGCGTCGCCACCGCGCCGGGGCAGCTGGACCTGGACGCCCTGCGCGCCGCCTGGCCCGCCGGTGGACCGGGCCCCGTCACCCGCGCCCTGGCCGTGGTGGGGCGCCCGGTGGCGCACTCCCTGTCGCCGAGGACCCACGCCGCGGTCCAACGCGCCTGCGAGGTCGACGCCGTGTTCGCCGCGGTGGAGCCGTCCGACTTCGCGCGATTCCTGGAGCTCGCGACGCGCTTCGCGCCCCTGCACGGCCTGGCGGTCACCGCGCCGTTCAAGCTCGACGCCCTGCGCGGAGCCGCGACCCGCGAGGACCTGGCCGAGCGCGCGGGGGCCGCCAACACCCTGGTGCGAGTCGGCACGACCTGGCGCGCCACGAACACCGACGCCAGCGCCATCGCGACCCTGGCGCGGCGCGTCGCACCGACCGCCCGCACGGCGCTGGTGCTGGGGGCGGGCGGCGCCGCACGGGCGGCCTGCGCGGCGCTCACCGAATCCGGGCTGCGGTTGATCCTGTCGGCCCGGCGCTCGGACGTCGCCCAGGGATTGGCCATCGAGTTCGGTGGCGAGACCGTCGACTGGGGAGCGCTGGACTCGGTCGAGGCCTCGCTCGTGGTCCAGACCACGCCCCTCGGCGGACCCCAGGCGCCCGACGGCGAGCCGCCCCTCGGCCCCTGGAGAGCCGGTTCGGCGCTGATCGAGGCCAACTACGCCGCGGGTCCCACGCCCCTCGCCCGGCGGGCGCGCGCGGCGGGCGGCGCGGTCGCCGACGGACGCGATTGGTTCCTGACCCAGGCCAGAGCCCAGTTCGAGTACTTCCACGGGCTCCGGACGACTCCTATGAGTTGGGAGCGGGCCTTCGAGCCCGCGACCCCCGCCCCCGACCGAACGCCCCCGTGCCCGAAGCCACCCTTCCCATCGCCCTGATCGGTCTGCGCGCCGTCGGCAAGTCGACCCTGGTCGCAGGTGTGGCCCGTCGGCTGGGTCGCGCCGCCCTGGACACGGACGCGGAGATCGTGCGACTGGCCGTCGACCGGGGACTGGTGCCGGGCACCTCCGACACCGGCGCGGTGTTTCGCGCCCTGGGGCAGGAGGCCTTTCGAGACCTCGAGGGCGAGGTCCTCGCCGACGCCTGTGCGCGCCGGCCCGCGCTCGTGATCGCCACCGGTGGGGGCGCCGTGGAGCGCGAGGCGGCGCGCGCGATCCTTCGCCACCAGGCTGTCGCCGTGTGGCTCGACGCCCCGATCGAGGTCTTGGCCCAGCGCATGCGCGTGGACGCGACCGACCGACCGGCGCTATTCGGCGGTGACCCGATCGCGGAGCTGCCCCAGCTCGCGGCCCGGCGGGCCACATGGTTCGCCGAGGTGTCGCGCCTGCGGTTGCGGGTGGGGAAGCTCGATCCGGAATCGACCGTCCGCGCCATCGTCGAGGCGCTCGAGCCGTACCTGGCGCGCGACTCCAACTGACCCTCGACCCCGCGCGCGCGATCGGTCGAACAGGGAGTAGGATCGGACGCGGCGGCGGATGAATCACTTCAGCAGGTCGAAGGGCACGGACGGCGGGAGTCGAGCACTCGCGCGCGTCGCCCTTTCGCTGGCCCTGCTCGTCGGAGCCTGGGTCCAGGAAGAGCCCATCGCGCCCGCCGGAGCCTCCGCGCTGCTCGCCGGCGGCCGGGCGGTGCGCGTCGAGCGGGCAGCCATCGACGGGCAGATCGACGGTTCGACGGTCGTGCCCGTGGTCGCGCAGCTCGAGGCCCTGGTCCTCGCCGCGGCACCCGCGCCCCCGGGGCTGACGCCCTCGCGCCGGGCGGAGCGCGACGCGGAGCGCAGTGAACGTCTGGCCGAGCTGTCCGAGCTGGTGGTGGGCGCCGCGGGACGATCCCGCAGGCACATCCTCGAGGGCTGGCTGCTGTCGCCCGAACTCGATCCGGAGCGTTGGACCGCCACGGCCGCCGCGGTGGGGGAGCTGCAGCTCGTCGGGCTCGCGCCCTCCCTGGCCGAGGTGCTCGACGATCCCGAGACCTCGCGGCGCCGCGCCGTCGCGCGCCGCGCTCTGCACGCGGTCTATGGCGTCTGGTTCCAGAGCGCGACGGAGTTCATGCCCTTCGCGGAGTTGGAGGCGGGACCGACCCTGGCCGGCTACCGCGACACGCTGCTCGACGGCGAGCGGCGCGAGCTCGAGCTGCGCCGCTTCCGTTGGCAGGTCGAGCCCTCGCGCGCGGTGGGCGACCTCGACGCCGACAACCCGGATGTGCGACGTGCGGCGGCCGCGGCTCTGCGGGACCTCGTGCGCAAGGGCGGCGGCGCGGGCCTCGAGCCCGAGGCGCTGGCGGAGACCCTGACCGGCAGGCTCGTGCGCGAGGTCGACGCGATCGCCCTGTGCTCCCAGCTCGAGCTGTTGATCGAGTTGCTGCGCGACGCCGACCCGACCGACGCGCGGGTGGCGGCGGCGCGCGACCTGCTGGAGCGCGGCCTGCGTGGCGGACCCGTGGCGATCCTGCCCTGTGCGGCCCACAGCATCGCGTCCCTGCCCCTCGCGATGGGCGAGGCCGACGCGGACTCGCCGGTGGCGATGGTCGCCGGAGCGCTGATGGACGGGGTCGCGCGCTGCGTCGGGCCGATGCCTGTGCGCGATCCCGACGCGACCGTGGCCCTGCTCGCGGCCCTGCGACGGGTCACCCGCGACGTCGGCCGTGATCGCTTGGTGGCCCTGGTGGGGGCCGATGCCCTGGTCGAGCCGGTGCTGCAACTGGCCGCGTCCTCCGGTCGCGCCCTGTCGGTCACGCGCGCGGCCGCGGCCGCCCTGATCGACCTGGCGGCGCCGGCCGATCTGGCCCAGGTGGCCCGCGCCCTGGTGCGTCCGGGCCAGCCCATCGACGTGGAGACCCTCGAAGTGCTCACGAGCCTGGCGGCGACCCTCGAAGCGGGCAGCCCTGGCCTCGACCTGGCAGCGCGCGGCGCCCTAGCGACCCTGGGGGATCCCTCCCTCGACCTGCGCCGTCGGGCGATCACCCTGCTGGGCCTGGCCTCGATCGAACCGGCCATCGACGACCAGGGCCGCGGGCAGCTCGTGGCCCGCTTGGGCATCGAGCCGATCGCCGACCTGCGACTCGGGCTCCTGGATCTGATCGCGCACATCGGCGGGCCGGAGCAGGTGGACCAAGTGCTGGGCCTGTCGAACCTGCCCCTCGACGACGCCATGGGCGAGGCCATCGCCGCCTTGATCGAAGTCCGCTCGCCGGAGCGCGCCGACCTGCGAGCCCGCGGCGCGCGGCGCATCGCGGCCATCGGCAGCCTGCGCGCGCGCACCCTGGCCCTCGAGCTGCTCACCTCGGCCGACGACGCCACGGCGGCGAACTACACCTCGACCGACTCGGACGAGGCGATCCGCTGGGGCTTGGAGTTGGTCGATGCTGGCGCGAGCCTGCGCGCGGCCGGGGTCCTGCTCGAGCGGCACCTTCCCCGCGCTACGGGCTTGACGCCCCTCGAGCGCGCGCGCGCCACGGCCCTGCTCGGTGCGGCCGCAGGCCGAGCCCAGGAGCTGGTCGAGGCACAGTTGGCCGCGAGCCTCGAGGAACTCGCCGCCGATGCGGAGCGTTGGCGGCTGCGCCGGGACCGGGCGCGACTGCGCTCCGATGCCGATCGCGCGATCGAAGCGGCGCAGGATTGGCTCGAGGTGGTCGCCGGCAGCGACGGCGGCGCCAACCTCGAACGGCTCGAGCTGACGGACGCTCGCGCGGCCTTGGCCGACCTGCTGGTCGTCCTGGACGGTGGGGGCGATGGGCCCCGCGCCGGAGACGCGAACGCGGCGACCGGCGCTTCCGGAGCCGAGGGATCGTCCGACGTCGAACCCGCCCGCGGCGACGCAGTGCACGCGGCGGCGGTCCTGGCCGTCGACATCGGCGTGGACCTCCTGGGTCGCGCGGACTGGAGCCCCCTGCCGGACGAGGTGCGGATCGCGGACCTCGACCGTCTCGGCCGCGCCGCGCTCGCATCAAAGGGTCCAGCAGTGCTGCTGCGAGCGGCGTTGGCGCTGGACAACCTGACGCAGGCGACGGGCTTCGACGGTGAAGGCCCGCCTGGCACTGGCGACCTCACCGGGCCGCGCGCAGCGAGCCCCGTCATCGGTCACGCCCTCGCCCTACGACAGGAGCTACTCTCCACGGCCCAGTCGAGAGACCCGAGCCCGACCCCGCCGGTGGAAGCGCCCGCCGAGCGCTCGAGCGAAGTCGACGCCGATCGAGACTGATTCGCCTGGGATCGGATGGGGGTGTTGCATCCCCTCAACCGGGCGCCCTATACTCCTCGCCTCGACGCGGAAACGTGTCGGAACCCGGTCGCGGGGTGGAGCAGTCTGGCAGCTCGTCGGGCTCATAACCCGGAGGTCGCAGGTTCGAATCCTGCCCCCGCTACCACCAACCAACGAAAAGAGCCGCCCCCTTGGGGGCGGCTCTTTTCGTTGGTTGGTGGTAGCGGGGGCAGGATTCGAGCCTGCCTGCTATCGGCCCAACCGCTGACGCGGTTGGAGCGGATTCGAATCCTGCCCCCGCTACCACTTCCAAGAGAGGATCTGGCCCTTCCCGGCCGGGTCCTCTTTTCTTTGGTCCGTGGGCGAGCTCGCCGGCGCATCCTGACGTCCTGGCGGCACCGCGGTGACTCAAATGGACTCTGGTACCGGTTTCGGGGGCAGGTCACATGCGGCGCGCCACGCGTCACTTCGGACGCAGCGCCGCCAGCATGCCGTCAAGCGCGGCCAGGTAGCTCTCGAAGCGGCTGCGCCCGGCCTCGGTCAGGGCGAGCACGGTGCGCGGCTTGGAGCCCTCGAACTCCTTGCGCACCTGCACGTAGCCCTCGGCCGCCAGGCGCTTGAGGTGCGAGGACAGGTTGCCGCCGGTGATGCCCGTCTGGCTCTGCAGGAAGACGAAGTCGGCCTCGTCGACGACGTACAGGCACGCCACCACGCCCAGACGCGCGGGCTCGTGCAGCGTGCGGTCGAGCGACGCGATCGCGGCCGCGTCGAGCGCCTCGGCCCGCGCGCTCACGGATCCATCGCCGCCGCAAGGCGCGGGTGTCCGCGCACGAAGGCGGCGAGCAGCCGCGCCCCGCTCGCGAGCATGACCAGCCCGCCCGCGAGCAGGGCCCAGCCCGGCTCCGCGTCGAGCGTCGCGACGACGAGCGCCGCCGCGACGAAGACCGCGGAGTACGCAGCGAGACGCGCCAGGCGCAGCGCGGCGGCCGCCGAGAGCCCGAGCGCGGCCACGAGCAGCGCCGGGATCCCCGGCGCGAGCGAGCGCAGCGCTTCGTAGCTCGCGCCCTCCTTGCTCCGGGACACGAACAGGCCGCACAGCAGGACGCCGAGCGAGAGCACCGCGATCATGCCGAGGCTCATGTCGAAGCGGCGCCGGGCGTTGAACCGCACCTGCCCCAGCCGCGGGCGAGTGATGCGCTGCCGGAGGATGGGCCACGTCGCGATCGCCACGGGCGGCACGACCACGCCGGCCAGCGGGTAGCCGGCGATCCAGCCTAGCCCGATGGCCGAGAGTGCGGCCCCCGCGAGCAGGTCCAGCACGCCGTCCTGCCAGTAGGCACGGAAGAGACGGGACTCGGTCGACGCGAGGGTGGTGGTGGTGCTCATGGGACCTCCTTGCAAGTCCAACTACTCTGTAGCGCAGACTATATTGCATGGCCAACCAAAAATCCGCTCCTGGAGGCCTTCCGGGCCCCTCCGGGCCGCCCCTTGGGCCCCGGAGGGGCCCCAGGCCGGCCTCCACCCCCTCGACGAGTCCTCAGCGGGGGCTGCCCGGGGGCCCGGCGTCCTGGAGGACCCCGGCGCTGACCCAGTCCAGGTCCAGGTTCCAGGAGTCGAGCAGGTACCGACCGTCGCGCGTGCGCGAGGCGCAGAACTTCGCGCCGGGGTTGTCCAGGGCCTCCTCGATACAGCGCGCGCCGCAGTTGCCGATCGCCACCGGCCACATCCAGTCGAGCTCAGGAGGCCCCCGCTACCACTTCCAAGAGAGGGTCTGGCCCTCCCCGGCCGGATCCTCTTTTCTCGTTGGGGCAGAAGATGGGGCGGGACGCCGGCAAGGAGTGACCCGGGAACGGCTGGGAAGATCGCTCAGTCAGCGCGGTCGTAGCCCAGCAGGTCGCCCGGCTGGCACTCCAGCTCGCGGCAGATGGCTTCGAGCGTCGAGAAGCGGATCGCCTTGGCCTTGCCGGTCTTGAGGATCGACAGGTTGGCGAGGGTGATGCCGACGCGTTCGGCCAGCTCGGTCAGCGTCATGCCGCGTTCCTGGAGCCGGTCGTCGAGTTTCACGAGGATCGGCATCAGACGGTCCCTTCCAGCTCCTCACGCATCTCGGTCCCCCTACGGAAGACACGGGCGAGGATGAACAGGGTCAGCACCAGCACGACGCCGCCGCCGGAAGTGCCGACGTCGGCGGGGACGCCATCGGTCAGCTCGCCCGCAGCCGCAGCGGCGATCCCGACCGGGATGGCGATCAACTGGATCGCCAGCGCCAGCCAACCCATGCGGGCAAGGTGCGCTGCGTTCCCGGCGACAAACGGGTCGCCGTCCTTGACCGAGGCGACGATGCTCCTCAGCTCGAGCGTGAAGCGCAGCCCCAGGAACAGCATCGCGACAACCGCGACCAGGCCGGCAACGATTCCCCAGTAGGTTCCCGCAGCCAGCCCTTCGGCTGCGATGTCCGACACGATCTCGCTGCGCTGAACCGTCAGGACGGCCCCCAGGCCGATCGCGACCATGATCATCGCGAAGAAGAGGAGTCCGATGAAGAGGCCCAGCAGGAGGGCGGCCGTGGTCAGCAGCGGGTCGTTGGTCTTTCGTGACATCGAAGTCCTCTCCGGGTTGGGTTTGGGCGGTGACGCTGCCGATCCGCGACGCGGCCCGGCGGCGGCGAGGTTTGGAGGGGGCACGGGCGTCGATGATATCGAGGAACGATAAGGGGGTGGGTGCGTATCGACAAGCGGCAATATCGAAAAACAATAAATCTCAGCTCTCTCCAGCCGAGCCCAGCGGCCCCCCGCACGACGACGCCTGCCCCGTATCACCGCCCCCGCCCGACCTCCCCTCCCCGCGGCTCAGCCGACTGCCTCTCCGAGACCCTTCGCCGACCCCACCGCGACCGGCGCACTCAACGAGGTCTGTCCCGAGCCACCGGTCTCTGCGGCCTGCCAAGCCACCGGCCACGCGGGTCGCAACATCCTCGGGCGCGACGACGGATCTCCGCTGGGTCGCCCGCCCATGCGACACCTCGACGAAGCGCTCGTCGGTCCGCCGGTTCCAGACCAGGTCGCCGACGTCCATCGGGTTGGTGAGGATGGACCGGATGGCCGAGGCCGCCCACGCGCCCGGGTCGATGTGCGCCCACTCGGCGTTCCGCGGGGAGGGGACTCCCTCGTCGTTCAGTGCGCTGGCGATGGCCCGGTAGTCCATCCGCTGCGGGCGAAAGAAGCCGGATCCGGGGCGTAACCTCCGCGGGTGAGAAGCGTCTCTCCTCGTGGGAGCTGCACGCCCAGGGCCGGGCCGGTGCGGAACGTCCCCAGGTGCGAGTCGCAGATGGAAACCCAGGATTGGAAGACGCCCGGGCAGCCAGCGTCGGTCTGGGGGGCTGCGCTCGGCCGCGCGTTCCATCAAGCCTCGCGGCTGCGGCACCAGAGCCCGCGAACGGAGAAGGCCTATCGGGGCTGGGTCCGTCGCTACTTGGCGGCCCACGACTGGCGTCACCCGCTCGAGCTCGGCCGCACGGAGGTCACAGGCTTCCTCTCCGATCTCGCGACGCGTGGGCGCGTCAGCGCTTCGACCCAGAACCAGGCCCTCGCCGCGATCCTGTTCCTCTACGGCGCCGTGCTCGAGCAAGAGCTCCCCTGGCTCGACGAGATCGTGCGCGCCAAGCGACCGCAGCGCGTGCCGGTCGTCCTCACCCGGGCCGAGGTCCGCGCCCTGCTCGGCCACATGGACGGACCGCCACGCCTCGTCGCCACCCTGCTCTACGGCGCCGGCCTGCGGCTCCTCGAGGCGCTCCAGCTCCGCATCAAGGACGTCGATCTGGATGCGCGCATGCTGACGATTCGCTCGGGCAAGGGCGACCGCGACCGGCGCGCGCTGTGCCCCGAGTCCACCCGTCCGGACCTCGCCGTCGCGATCGAGGCTGCCGTGGCCCAGCACGCTCGGGATCTCGAGCGCGGCGCGGGCTGGGTCGAACTCCCTCAGGCGTTGGCGAAGAAGTACGCCGCTGCCGCGCGCTCCGTGCCCTGGCAGTGGGTCTTCCCGGCGACCCGGACCTACCGCCATCGCGAGACCGGCGAGATCCGCCGCCACCACCTGCACGAGACCGTCATCCAGCGTGCGGTGCGGGAGGCCGTCCTCCGCGCCGGCATCCGCAAGAGAGCGACCTGTCACACCCTACGGCACTCCTTCGCAACGCACTTACTCGAGGACGGCCAGGACATCCGCACGATCCAAGAGCTCCTGGGCCACAAGGACGTGTCGACGACGATGATCTACACGCACGTCCTGAACCGCGGCCCGCTCGGCGTGCGCAGCCCCCTGGACCGGCTCGACGGACCCTGAGCGGCGGCCCGGCCGGCGGCTTGCCCGCAATGGGGCGCAGTGCTATACCGACCAGTCCATGGAGAGAGCGACCACCCCGGAGCACGCTCGAGAATCGGTCGTGAGGCTCGAGGACGCGCCATTCGGCAGGTCCGCGGCGCGCTACACGGACCTGTCCAACGGCACCTGGCTTTGCTACGCAGGTCTGTCGAATTCGCGTTAGCCAGGCAGCACCTCCCCGCCACGTCGCGTGAACAGTGTGATGGCACAGCGATCGACCCGAGGCCAACAATTCGACGACAAGTTTATTGCCTTCGTCGATATTCTTGGATTCAAGGCTCTTGTCGCCGAATCCGAGGCCGGAAGCGGCCGCCCGCTTCCAGAGCTGATCCGGCTGTGCGCGCTCCTGGGCTCCTCCGATCAGCGCAAGCAGTTTGACGAACATGGTCCAACCGTCTGCCCCGAAGCGCCACGGCTTGCGACAAACCTCGACTTCCGCATCACCCAAGAATCCGACTGCGTCGTGGTGTCATGTGAGGTATCTCCCGCCGGCATTGCTAACCTGTTAGCCCATTGCCACGGCGTAGTGCTCCGTCTCTTGAATGAGGGGCTCATGTGCCGCGGATACGTCACGAGAGGCTCGATCTATCACACAGACTCCCACTTCATCGGGTCCGGTTTTCACGAGGCAGTCACCCGAGAGAAGAAGGTGTCCATCTTCCGGACGGTGGCTGACAGGAGCGGCACTCCGTTCGTAGAGGTCGACAGTAGAGTCTCATCTTATGTGGACGCCTGCGGGGACCAATGTGTTCGGGAGATGTTCTCTCGGATGGTCCACTGTGATGGCGAGTTGACGGCCTTGTTTCCCTTCAAGTCGCTATCCCATTCCTTCATTATTGGAGACTACATGGGGCACAGATTCGACGCAGCTCGAGAGCGCGCAGCGAATGCCAACGTGCGTGCGTTGCTGCACCGAGTGATTGCCGCCGTGCAGGCGGCCGTCGATGCCGGTAACACGGATGCACGGCGGAAGGCCGCGCACTATGTCGGTGCGCTTCGTCAGCAGCTCGAGGACTGCGACTGGACCGATCGCCTCCTCGACCGCATTGAGGGCCAGCCATGAAGCGACCTTGGCTGGCTAACAACGGCATGCAGCGGACGGCGCTGCGCGCCGCCGCTGATGACTGAGCCGTTAGCCGGACGTAAGCATGTACGATGGTTGGAGCATCTGTCGGTGGGAGACCCCGGTCGTCGATGAGGATCGACTGCTGATGGTCTCCCTCGCTGATGTCGATCGGGAGCTCGTGCTGTTGCTCGAGTCAGGTCGCGGTTCTGATAGGCCGCGCTGGCGCGTTCGGTTCAAGCAGTACCCCGCCTACCGCAACATCGACGAAGCGTACCGAACCGATCTGTGGAGCTGGATCGACAGCTCCGGTCAGCGCCTCGGGTTCACGTTCACAGTCGAGGAGTCGCCTCCTCTCGCCTCTTGGGGCACGGTGTATCTGCATGAAGTAGTGCCAGGAATCCGCCACTTCGTGATCGCGACTGAAGACGACGTCGTCGAGGTTCTCTCGGCAGAAGAGCCTGTTTGGGAGGTGGCGAGACCGGCCGAGGCTGGTGAGCCGCTCCCAGGTAAGGCGAGGCATCTCTACCTCGGTGAGGATGACGTGGAGATCGATCGACTTGTCGCCGACGTGAAGCGGCGGCAAGAACCGGGAGACACCGGCTAACATGCCGATGCAGCGGACCGGCCTTCGGCCGGCCGCTGATCGGCAAGGCGTTAGGCGCACAGAGGAAACCGTATGACCCAAGACAAGCACTGGCTCGGTGGAACGAGTTTCCTGCCTCTCTTTTCGGAGGCCATCGAGGGGACCGAGAAACTCCTCGCCGATAGACTCGATCGGAGAGGCGAGATTGACCGCTCCGAAGACATACTCACGACGATCTTGATCGAGACGCTTCAATCTCGTCTTGACACGGTGAACGGGTCCCTGCGAGATCTGTCCGCGTCCCGACCCAATCAACCTGCGGTCTCCAAGTTCGACTTCTCGATCTGCGACATGCGGGATCCGAAGGGTGATGCCCTGGGAGCTGACTTCGCATTCATCTTCCGGGTGCGATGGGACCACGAATTCGTGAGCGAGAGGGGAATTCTCGTACAGGCCAAGAGACTCGGCCCTCTCTCCGTCCGGACCGTTCGGCGCCTGAACCGCGAAGTAGAACGCCGTTTCGGAGTGTCAGCTGAGGAACTCGAGGGGATGGCCCACTTTCTCCCGGGGCCGTTTCGGCCGCCCCGCCTGCGGAGATCCCGATTCCCCTGGCTCTTCTGGCCCGGCTTGGGTTTCGCCTTTGGCGAAGACACTCCCCTCGGCGATTTTCCGATCGACCAGAAGCAGCTGGACGAGCTGCTCCAGATCGCGAGTTCATACTACCTGTTCTACGATCATCCCCTCCCTCACATGACGCTGCCGTGCATCCAGGCGCTCACAGTCAAGGGCTTGGTGGCCGGTGGGAAGACATCGGAGATCTGCCGCCCATCCGCAGTACGCCACTCGACATCGCTAACGGACCTATTGGTGAATCAGTTTGTGGGGTGTCGCATCGGCGAGTGGAACCGACAGTTCGAACAGCTAGCATCGATCGCCGATCAGCATCGTGTTGGCGGGCTTGAAGGGCCCCGTGGAGACTTCAACGTACACGTATGGAACGTTCGATTCGTCGTCATGCTCGAGATATCGTTACTACCCGAGGCCTACCAAGGTGAGTGATGGCGCCTAACAAGGCGATGCACCTGACGGCGCTTCGCGCCGCAGGTGATCGCCAAAACGTTAGCCGAACGAGTCAATACCGATGGCGAAGGCTGCTAAAAAACCAAAACCTGGCCCGGGCCAAGACCCCGAGTCCTGGCCTGCACTCCTTTGGCGTTTCTTTGCTCGGCATCCGAAAGTCGTGACAGTGTGCGCGATCGCGTTGGCTGCGGCTTACGTTTGCGTCAAGGTTGTGGGTTGGGAGGGGATCGGCCAAACGCTCGGCTTTGGGTCAGGTCGGGTTGAGATAGAAAGGCCGTTCGAACTCCTGTCGGTCACCATCTCGCTGCGCCAATCTGATGGCATCTTCGATGGTCAAGAGGAGCGACATCTCGATGTCCGAACCCTTTACACCATACGTGGAGTCCAGGGCCTTTCGGCTACCTCCGACGCAATGACGAAGCGCTACACGAAGTCTGACGCACGGGAAGTGCGGCCATGGCGCGGCACCGTTGAGGAGGCCGTGAAGAGCGTCGGTCCGACAAATCGAGAGACGATAGCCCGGTTTGGCATTGAGCCCGGGGAAGTCAAGTCCCTCGTGTTCGGGTCCGAGGTTGTTTTTGATCTGCCATTCACGGCAGGGGATACGCGCCGGGCGATACGTGACATCGTGACGCTCGGGCCAGGCGAGGCTTGGTGGGGCTACCCAAACCATCACGGAATGACAATTCCCGTGGTAACGATAATCATTGAGTCGCCGACGAACGATCTAGAACTCACGGGAGAACGTCCCGCCTTTCGCGTACTAGCCGATGGAAGTGTCGATCATAAGAAGGCCTCCGTCGGCCCGCCTGTTGCGAGTGCTGGAACGGAGGCAATCTGGGCAAGTTGGCGTGACGTGCGAGAAGACGAACTCGTCGCGTTTCGCTACAAGTGGGGTCCGAGAAAGTGACTGCTGGTCGGCTAACAAGCCGATGCAGCGGACGGCCTTCGGCCGCCGCTGATCGGCAAGGCGTTAGCCGAACGAGTCAATACCGATGGCGAAGGCTGCTAAAAAACCAAAACCTGGCCCGGGCCAAGACCCCGAGTCCTGGCCTGCACTCCTTTGGCGTTTCTTTGCTCGGCATCCGAAAGTCGTGACAGTGTGCGCGATCGCGTTGGCTGCGGCTTACGTTTGCGTCAAGGTTGTGGGTTGGGAGGGGATCGGCCAAACGCTCGGCTTTGGGTCAGGTCGGGTTGAGATAGAAAGGCCGTTCGAACTCCTGTCGGTCACCATCTCGCTGCGCCAATCTGATGGCATCTTCGATGGTCAAGAGGAGCGACATCTCGATGTCCGAACCCTTTACACCATACGTGGAGTCCAGGGCCTTTCGGCTACCTCCGACGCAATGACGAAGCGCTACACGAAGTCTGACGCACGGGAAGTGCGGCCATGGCGCGGCACCGTTGAGGAGGCCGTGAAGAGCGTCGGTCCGACAAATCGAGAGACGATAGCCCGGTTTGGCATTGCCTCGGGGATCGGGTCAAAACCGGCCAGTTGTGATCGGGTCAAATGCGGCCAGTTGGAGCGACCGGGACGGGTGTCGGTTTAGCGGATTTCAGTCGTTCAAGGCAAGCACGGGTTGATCCGTTCTTGCGCTGGCCCGCTTCTGAGTGCGCCAGCTCTTGGGTCCACACTTCAGGACGTGCGCGTGGTGCAGCAGCCGATCGAGCAGTGCTGTGACAGCCGCGGTGTCTCCGAGGAGCTTGCCCCAGTCGTCGACAGGCCGGTTCGAGGTCAGGATGGTGCTGGTCCGCTCGTAGCGCCGGATGATGAGCTCGAGCAGATCCTCGGCCGCGGTATGCGGCAGCTTGCGCATGCCCAGGTCGTCGACGATGAGCAGTGGGACCTTCTCCATCTTGGCCAGGTACTCGCTGCGGGCGCCGTCGAGCGTCGCGTCGGCCATCTCCTCGATCAGGACGTGGGCCTCGCGGTAGGCGACGGCCCAGCCTTGCAAGATCGCAGCCTGCCCGATCGCCTGGGCGAGATGGCTCTTGCCGGTGCCGGGGGGGCCCAGGAAGAGAGCGTCCTCAGCCTTCGAGACGAAGCGAGCGGTCGCGAGGTCGAAGACCAGCCGGCGATTCATCTTCTTGTTGAAGTCGAAGTCGAAGTCGTCGAGCCTTCGATCCGCATCTCGGAAGCGGGCGTACTTGATGCGGCGCTCGATCAGTCGATCCCCTCGCCGCTCGAGCTCGTCCGAGACGAGCTGGGAGAGGAAGTCGATCGGAGGCATGCGCTCGGTCTGGGCTTCGAGCAGTCGTGTCTCCAGGGTGTTAGCCATGCCCGAGAGCCGCAGCTTCCTCAGGGCCTTGTCGATCTCGATCCTGTTCATTGGGTTCCGGTTTCGGTTCTGGAGTCGATCAGGTCGCGGTACAGCGAGAGTTCGCGGATCAGCGGATCCACCTGCCGCAGCGAGAGCGGCGCCGGTGGCTTGCGGTCGATCCACTTCTTGACGAAGCGGTAGTTGGGAGCGCCGACCTCGAGGGCGACGGCGCACGCCTTCTCGATCGGTGCGTCGCCGTACTTCTTTACGAGGGACAGCACGCCCTGGATCTGGCGCACGCCGCCCTGCTCGCGCCTCTTGTGGATCTCCTCGCACAGCGCGCCCACGGACGCACCCGCGCCGCGAGACCTGGCAAGCAGTTGCAGCGTCGTGACAGGCGTCTTCGCCGGACGATCCGACGGATGGACCGAGCGCCATCCTCGAGGCTTCTTGCGATGCTCGCGCAGGAGCTCGCCGGTCCCGAGGTCGAGCAGACGCACCCAGTTACCGCTCCACTGCACCGCGACCTCGCGACCGATCCAGCCGGGCGGCGCTCCGTAGTAAGCGGCATCGACTTCGACGCAGCCGTCCAGGTGGACCGTGCGTGCGCCGTACTGGAAGTAGCCAAAGGGCTCGACTGGCAGTGCTTGCAGCGTCGGCTGCTCCTCGGCAAACATCGCGGCGACCTGACGCTTGGTCGTACCGTGGATGCGCGTGTCGGCCCAGCGTTCCGTCCAGCGATCGAGATGAGCCTGAGCGTCCTTCAAGCTCTCGAAGCGCATCCCCTTGAGCGCCGTGTCCTGGGCGTAGCCGACTGAGCGCTCGACCTTGCCCTTGCGATCGGGATGCCGCACGCGCGCAGGCAGCGCGACGACGCCGTAGTGCGCGAGCATGTCGCGGTATAGCGGGTTCAGATCGGGGTCGTACACGTCGGGCTTCAGCACGCCTTCCTTCAGGTTGTCGAGCACGACCGTCCTCGTCGTGCCGCCGAGACGGCGGAAGGCGTCTTCGTGCAGCTCGCACCACGTCTGCGAGCTCGACTTGAAGCACAAGAGCCAAACCGCCTTGCGGCTGCACCCGAGCGTCAGCGCGAAGAGCCGTGTCCGGCGGTACTTGCCCGTCTCGGGGTGACGCACCATCGGGCCCGTGCCGTAGTCCACCTGTGCTTCCTCGCCCGCCGCGGTCACGATCGTGGGGTGGGCTTCGCGAGCGACGCTGCCCCGTAGCTTGTGCACGAAGCGCCGTACGCTCTGGTAGCCGGCCTCGAAGCCGTGCTCGTCCACCAGCTCCTGCCAGATCGATTTCGCATTACGGCCCCTCGCCACAGCCGCTTCGATCTGCTCGCGGAAGGCCTCGCACCGGCTCGCCATCGGACTCCAGCCTGGAGCCGGCGCCCGCTCGAGGTCGGTGGTCACCTGACTGGCCGCTCTTGGATCCGGCCCGGGGTCGGTGATCGGGTAACTGGCCGCATTTGAATCGGCCTCGGAGTCGGTGGTCGGGCAACCGGCCGCATTTGAATCGGCCTCCAGGCGCCGCTGACGCCGCCCCCGGACTTCGATCCCGGCCGCCTTCAGATGACGGCTCACCGTCTCACGACGCACCCCCGTCGCATCCTCGATGCGCCTCATCGACCAGCCCAGCCGGCCCAGTGCTCGGATCTGCTCTTGCTTCTCGTGCTTCAAGACGTTGCCCATCCGGCACGAAGAGCACACGCCCTCCTGCCGCGTCAACGTCCCGGGATCACCCCTTCAACTGGCCGCTTTTGACCCGATCACTACTGGCCGGTTTTGGGTGATCCCCAAGGGGCATTGAGCCCGGGGAAGTCAAGTCCCTCGTGTTCGGGTCCGAGGTTGTTTTTGATCTGCCATTCACGGCAGGGGATACGCGCCGGGCGATACGTGACATCGTGACGCTCGGGCCAGGCGAGGCTTGGTGGGGCTACCCAAACCATCACGGAATGACAATTCCCGTGGTAACGATAATCATTGAGTCGCCGACGAACGATCTAGAACTCACGGGAGAACGTCCCGCCTTTCGCGTACTAGCCGATGGAAGTGTCGATCATAAGAAGGCCTCCGTCGGCCCGCCTGTTGCGAGTGCTGGAACGGAGGCAATCTGGGCAAGTTGGCGTGACGTGCGAGAAGACGAACTCGTCGCGTTTCGCTACAAGTGGGGTCCGAGAAAGTGACTGCTGGTCGGCTAACAAGCCGATGCAGCGGACGGCCTTCGGCCGCCGCTGATCGGCAAGGCGTTAGCCCGCATCGGTCACGAGAGGTCTCGTCCGGTCGGAGTTGTGGGCCTGGTCTGCTCGACCGGGTCGATTGGGCAAGGCCCCAGCCATCGAGTAGCCGCCGATCTTCGGCGCCGGGCTCCGCCTCAGCAGTCCGTCGCGTCTTCCAGCCCCAGGGTGTCAGCTCGGCGATTCGGTCCACCGGGAGGGTCGAGATCTGCTCGAGCACGTCCTTGATGTAGGTGTCCGGAGGGACCTCGGCGAGCTTGCAGCTCATGGCGAGCGAGTAGAGCCGTGCTGCGACCTCTGGGAGCCTGCCTCCGCCGCCCCACGGAGATCCCACGTCGATGGCTCAGGAAGCGGCCTTCGTGACCCGGCCACTCCGAAGCGGAGTTCTTGGGCGCAAAGTGGGAGGACCCGTCGATCTCGACGATCCCCGCGCGCGATCCTAGCGACCTCCGGAGTGGGGGGGCTCGCGCGTAGGCGCGCCCTCGCGTCCGAGGACCGCCTCCAGTTCGCGGCGGAGGTTGCTCGTCGCGAGCTCGTCGCTCCCCGTCGCCGGGCCTTGGGCGGGGCCCGAGATCTCCTTGGCCGGTCGCAGGCCAAGGTCGCTGTCGGTGAAGGCGGCCGAATGAGTGGTCAGCGACGACGCGCGCGCGACGCTGGCTCCGTGTTTCCAGCTGCCGCCACGGGTGATGCGGGTCGGGCCGGCGGGGGGGACCAAGAGATCGGTGGTCTCCTCATAGGCGTGGATGCGGTGGCTCCAGCCATCCAAGATCCATTCCCTGACGTTTCCGTGAACCCCTTTCAGGCCGAACGGATTGGTCGCGTACTCGCCCACGGGCGCATGGTACTGGTGCGTATCTTCGAGGCCGGGACCCCCCAGGTTGGCCGTCCCACGCAGAGTCTCGGCGTCCGCCCCCGTCCACCACGGGCTGTCTCGGCCGCCCCGTGCCCCGAACTCCCACTGAGCCTCCGTGGGGAACGAGAGGCCCAGCCGGAACAGCGCGTCGTCACAGTCGAGCCAGCTAACCGACTCGACCGGGTGCGTCGGTGAGAACCAGGTGTAGAAGCTGGGATTCTTCCCCATGGTTCGCTCCCACTGAGCCTGCGTCATCTCGTACTTCGAGAGGAAGAAGGCGGAGAGCCGCACCGGGTGCGGGGGGCCTTCGTCCTCCGTGCGCGCGTCGCTGTCGAAGTTCGGGCCCGTCGGGTCGTTGCTCTGTGCGCCCATCACGAACCTCCCGCCAGGAAGCAGCACGAGGACGAGCCCGGTCGCCGCGTCCACGACGAGCTCGCCGTCTGCGCCACGCAAGGGCGGTTCTCCCGTCTGGAGGTGCGCGAATTCCCACAGGCCCGATTCCGGATCCGCGCGCAGGGGCAGGAGTCCAACCTGCGGTTCGAGTTCGACGCCCGGGTAGGTCGCGCGAATCGACGGGAGTGCCGCGTCCCAGGCGGCTCGAGCTTCTCCGCCCTCGGCGAAGGTCGCCTCGAGCTCACGTGCGAACTCCAGTCGATGCGGTACGCTCCAGCCGTGTGTGACGGAGAGGGCTTGCGCGCCGAGCAGGCCGGTCTCCTCGTCCGTCAGCTCTTCGAGGGCGACGACCAGGTCGCTCAGCACCTTGAGTCGGGAACGCTCCAGATCCGAGTCGAAGGTCCAAGTGCGCCGATTCCCCAGCTCCTCTTCGAGGCTGTCGAGCTCCTCCAGGCGAGCCAGGGCCTCCCGCGGCCGGTCGGTCAGCCAGTCCGCGTTGCGCTGCGGGCTGCCGAGTTCCTTGATCCAGATCGAGAGTTCAGCCCGCTTCTCCCGCAGCTCGGCCGCGCGCGGATGCGTGGCACGGTCCGCTGCCTGTTCCGCCTCGGTCCAGCCCTTCGCGCGACTGCGTAGCTGATCGCGTTCCTGTCGGTAGTTCGCGAGTCGGGACGCCAGCGCTCGCGCTCGCTCCAACCACGCGTCCAGGGCCGGAATCAGATCCGGGTGCGGGGGCCACAGGCGATCGGCTTCCCGCTCGAGCAGCACCAGCTCGTGTGCGTCCGCCTGGGGCCGGAGCGCCTCCGCGACGCGCGCGCTGGCCTCCGCCTCGAGTTTGCCCGAGGCGATGCCATAGGCGGCCGTCAGAGCCGCCCCAGCCAAGACCGTGGCGGCCACGACGGCCGTGCGGTTGCGGAGCACGAACTTGCGCAGGCGATAGAGCGTGCCGGGTCGTGCGGCGAGCACGGGCTCGTGGGCGAGGTGGCGGCGAACGTCGCCCGCGAACTCGTCGGCGGACGCGTAGCGCCGCGCGGGGTCCTTCTCGAGTGCCTTGAGGCAGATCCAGTCGAGGTCCCCGGTGAGCTCGCGGAGCAGCGCGCGCTCGTCGGTTCCGTGGAGCCGCGCGACCGCCGACGCCGTTTCCGTCTGGCGACGTAGGCGCGTGCTCGGCGTGGGTGGATCCACCTCACGGATCGTGCGTTGCACCTCGGAGAGCCGCCGTGCCGTCGAGGCGTGATCGAACGGCAGGAGGCCGCTGGCGAGCTGATAGAGCACCACCCCCAGGGAGTAGATGTCCGAGCGCGTGTCCACGTCGAGGCCCATCGGATCGGCCTGCTCGGGGCTCATGTAGTCGAGTGTGCCGACGACCTGGCCCACGGTGGTGAAGAGCGTGCGTGCGGACAGGCGGCCGGTCGTCGCGCGTGCGACGCCGAAGTCGATGATCTTCGGGACGGCGGGGCCATTCTGTTGCGTGACCAGCAGGTTCGACGGCTTGAGGTCGCGGTGGATGATGCCCTTCTGGTGCGCGTGCTGGACGCCGTCGCAAATCGCGAGGAAGAGCTCCAGGCGCTCTCGCATCGAAAGCCTCTGGCGGTCGCAGTGCTCGTTGATCGGCTGTCCCTCCACCAGCTCCATGACGAAGTAGGGCAGGCCCTCGGTGGTGGCGCCGGCATCGAGAACCATGGCGATGTTGGGGTGCGTCATGCGCGCCAGGGCCTGGCGCTCCGATTCGAAGCGGGCGATGACCTGGGCGCTGTCCATTCCGGGCTTGATGACCTTCAGGGCCACGCGGCGCACGACGGGGTCGCTCTGCTCGGCGGCGTAGACCTCGCCCATCCCGCCTTCCCCGAGCTTCTCGACCAGCCGGTAGGGACCGACCTCGGTCCCGATGCGCGACGCCAGGGCCACCTGCGCGCGGCCGAGGAGGTCCTCGGACTCGAGGCCCGCCAGCAGCCACTCGAGCTCCCTCCGTAGCGCGTCGTTGCCGGGGCACTCCCGGTCGATGAACGCCGCGCGTTCCGAGGGGGCGAGGTCGGCCAGCCGTTCGAAGAGCGTCTCCAGCCGCTGGCGTTCAGCGGGGGAAAGGCGCGGCGTCACTCCTCCTCCCGGTCCGCGAGCCAACGGTTGAGCCAGGCCTTCGCGAAGCGCCAGTCACTCTCGACCGTGCGCGACGAGACGGAGAGGACTTCACCGATCTCCTTCGCGGTCAGCCCACCGAAGAACATGAGCGTCACGACCTCGGCCTTTCGCTGGTGCACCTGTTCGAGAGCTTGCAGCGCCTCTTCGACCGCGAGCGCAGCGCCATTCGGACCGTCCCCGGACAGCTCTGCCATCGTCTCCATGTCCAATCGGCGTAGATGTCCGCCCCGCTTCGGGCTGCCCTTCTTCTGCAGGTGGTCGGCCAGGATGCCGCGCATGGCACGCGTGGCGGCGCAGAAGGAGTGCGCCCGACCTTGCCAACCGGGGTTGGTCCTGCCCACCAGGCGGACGTAGGCCTCGTGCACCAGCGCCGTCGCCTGGAGGGTCTGCCCTGGCGAGAGCCGGGCCATGCGCGCCGCGGCCAGCTTGCGGAGCTCCCCGTAGACCAAGGGAAGGAGCTGGCTCGACGCTTCCGGCACGCCCTCCTCGACGGCGTTGAGGATCCGGGCTACCGGTTGGTCGTCGCCTGGGAAACGAGAACCGACCATCTGCGGGGATTCTCGCGGACGCGCTTCGGTTCCGGGAGGGCATTCTTCTTCGGGGATTGGGTCCCGGGGGGCGCCGCGCGCGATGCGGCAAGGCTCCCGCATCTCGTTCCGGCCACGCCCTGGCCGGGCCGGACCCCACGAGCAGGCATGGGTGACGACATCTCTCGTCTCCTAGGCGTCGTCCCGACCTTGTCCCTCGGCCCTGTCCGGTAGGGCCTGCGCGCGGTGGACGTCTCGTGTGGTGCTCAACGAAACTCCTGCCAGCTCGCCCCAGCCGTCGCATGGCTTGGTCTCTGCTCCTGCCCGGCCTCCGCGAACTTCCCCAGTCCCCGCCAATCGACTCGAGTGCGGGGGGCGCCCCCAACCCGAAGGCCTTGACCGGCCCGCCATCCTCGCGGCTCATTCACTCGGCCCGTCGAACGCCAATCTCGGTACCACCACAACCGGCGCACTCGACGAAAGCAGTCAGGTGCAAGCGGTCCCGACGGCACCCATCCGGTCGACCGCGCTCATCGTGAAGATGCGGCGGACCAGGCCGACGCGCTCCGGGGAGCTCAGGATGCGGCGGCTGGGATCCCGCTTCGAAGCCAGCAGGTGCTCCCCGCGACCGAGTGTGCGGACGACCTCGCCGGACTCGTCGAGGACCAGCCTGCTCCCGTCGGCCTGGCATCGCAGGACGAAGAGGACCACCCCGCCGTCCTCGCGCGGGCCCTCGTAGCGGAGGGCGTGGTCGGCGGGGGAGAACCGCCGTTCCAGTAGCCGCTCTCGACGCGGGAGAGCATCCCCCGGATCGTCACCTTGGCGAGGTCCTTGGAATCCTCGCGCCCCTGACACTGCTCGACGGGCCGCCGCAGGTCGCGGGCCGCACCTCCTGAGAAGTTGCCGCCGACGTACAGCACCTGAACGCCGTCGATGCGGAAGCTGCGCCGGCAGTACCCCGCCTCGTCGTTGTAGAGCCCGCGCGAAGCGGTTGACGTCGTAGCCGACGACGTACGACGACAGCCAGCGTTCCTGCTGGGCCAGCCCTACCATCTCCTGGAAGGCCGGACGCCGGACGGCGTTCCTCGGGTCGGGGATGCACTGCTTCTGACGGTCGGTCGAGCGGCGGAGGTAGCGGGCAGCCACCTGGGGCCCGGACCGGCCGCCCTGCGCCTGGGGGCGTCGTCTTGGCCTGGCAGGGGCTGCCGGATACCCCCATGGAGACTCAGGTCGTTCGCTGCAGCCAGGGCGATCAGGGCCTTCCCGGGGGGAAGGAAACACTAGAAGTTCGAACTGGCAAGCCGGCCATGGCGCTGTGCGACCCCCCAGGGGCCCATTCCGGGGGCCGGAGAGCCGCCCCGGGGTCCGGGCCGGGCTTCACTTGACGTTCGGAGCCGCGATGGGGAGTCCTGCTCCCCGTAGCGACCAGCGGGGTGAAGCGGCGGGCCGCGGCGAACCTGACAAGCGACCGAGAGATCCAGAAGCAGGCCCGTGAGCCCCGGAGCAGAGTGGACCCGAAGTTCGGCCCTTGTTAGGGTTCCGGGGCCTGCCCAGCTTGGGCGCGGGCCGAGAATGGCTCGATAGACCCGCGGGTAAATCAACTAGATTTAGTGAACTGTGAAACCCCCGCCCGAACCCCTGGCCCTCGAGAAGGTCGCTCGACGGCTCGAGGAACTGCTCGAGACGCCGGCAAAGGCCACCCGGCCCGCAGGCCCTGCGGTCGGACGCCAGCCCGATGCGGTGATCCGGGTCGGCGATCATGCCTACCTCGTCGAGTGGAAGGTCTCCGGCGACGTGGCAGGCGTGTCGGCGGGGATTCGACAACTCGCCGCCTTTCGAGATGGGAGCGGAATCGAGCACGTGGCGCTCCTCGCCGTGCCCTTCATGGGCGACGCGGGACGGCGGATCTGTAGCGAAAGCGGGGTGAGCTGGCTGGACCTCTCCGGGAACGCGCACATCGACGCGCCGGGAGTTCACGTCCGCGTCGAAGGCAAAGAGAACCGGTTCAAGCGGCGGGGGCGTCCCTCGAACCCGTTCGCGCCGAAGAGCTCGCGCGTCGCGCGGTGGCTCCTGCTGCATCAGGGCGAGTTCCACGTCCAGAAGGAGATCGCCGCGGCTATCGACGTGGGGGCGGGGTTTGTGAGCCGTGTCGTGCGGCGCCTCGAGGAACTCGAGCTGATCGAGCGGAACGAGCGGGGAGGCGTCCGGGTGCGTGATCCGGAGCTTCTGCTCGAGGCTTGGGCCGAACGCTACGCGTTCGAGCGGCATCACCTGCTCCGCGGTCACGTTGCCGCGCGGTCCGGGGACGAGCTCTTGGCTCGTGTGTCGAACGCGCTGTCGGGCGCCGGCATCGAGCACGCGGCCACCGGCCTGGCTGGCGCCTGGTTGCTCACGCACTTCGCCGCATTCCGCACCGTGACCTGCTTCGTGGCGGACCTTCCGTCGAGTGACGTCCTCGACAGCCTCGGCTTCCACGAGGAGGAGCGCGGCGCGAACCTCTGGCTGGCACTCCCCGTCGACGAGGGCGTCTTCGCCGGCGTCGAGAAGATGGACGGCCTCCCCTGCGCCAGTCCCATCCAGGTCTGGCTCGACCTCTTGGGTCAGCCGGAACGAGCCGGCGAGGCTGCGCGTCACATCGAGGAGACGTTGCTCTCCTGGAGTAGCCGTGCCTGACAAGCCGACGACCGCGGTGGGCTACGGCCCGGAGTTCCTCGAACGTGCCCGCCGGACGTGCCTCCACGTGGCGACCGTGATCGGCGACATGACGGATGAGATTGTCCTTGTCGGCGGTCTGGTTCCGTCCCTGATCGTTGCTCAAGAGCCCCTTCCGAGCGGGGCGGAGCGGCATGTCGGCACGCTGGACGTGGACATAGGTCTCGCGCTGGGTCTCCTCAATGAGGGTCGTTACCAGGAACTGAGCGAACGCCTGCGTCGGGCCGGATTCGGCCCCGACGCGAACGAGGCCGGCCGGAGAACTCGGCAGCGCTGGGTGTGGAGAGGCTCACGCGGCGTCTCGGTGGACTTCCTGATTCCGCCGAGCACGCCGGTGGACCGCGGAGGAACGATCCGCGACCTCGAGGAGGACTTCGCGGCATTGATCGCCCCCGGGCTGCCGCTCGCGTTTCGCGACCGAACGAAGGTGACCTTGGACGGGGAGACGCTCCTTGGCGAACGGGCCGTGCGCGAGGTGTGGGTCTGTGGACCGGCGGCCTACCTGGGTTCTGAAGGCGCTTGCGTTCCGGTCGCGAGGCGAGAACAAGGACGCATACGATCTCTACTACGTGCTCCGCAACCACGGCGACGGTCCACGTACGGTCGCCGAGGTGTTCCGTCCGTTGCTCGATGATCCCGCAGCGCGCGATGCGCTCGGGATCCTCGAGGGCGACTTCACGACGCCGGACTCGGTCGGTGCGATGCGCGTCGCAGCATTCCTGGCTCGCCAGGGGGACGCGACGTTCCTGGCTGATGTCGCCGGCTTCGTGCGCGAGTTGGTCAGGCAATGCGACGGCGAACGATGAGCTTGCAGCTTGCGGAGCCCTCGACTGACCGCATGGCCGGACTCGAGGATGAGAACGCACGGCTCCGCGCGGAGAACGAGCGCCTTCGGGGGATGCTCGGCCTGCCGCCGGGCGTCCTGCCGGAAGCCGACGTCGAGGCAGGTCGTCTCTTCCCCGAGGACGATCCGCTGCCGCAGGTGGACGCTCGTTCCACGGCCCGAGACAGGATCGCGCTGTTCCGAGTGCTCTTCCGGGGTCGCGAGGACGTGTATGCCCGCTACTGGTGCGACGAGCGCAGCGGGAAGAAGGGGTACTCGCCGGCGGCGCGCGGCCGCTCGGGGTGCGGCGCCAAGGACTACCTTCCGCTGACCGAGGAAGTTCTCTTTCGGCACCTCGCGGGTGAGGAGACCGTCGGGCTCTACCCGCTCCTCCGCGATGACACGTGCCGCCTGCTCGCTTGCGACTTCGACGGGCCGACGTGGGCACCGGACGCGCTCGGATTCCTGGAAGCGGCCGATCGATGGCGGGTCCCCGCCTATCTGGAGCGGTCGCGCTCCGGGCAGGGGGGGCACGTCTGGATCTTCTTCACACGCCCGGTGTCGGCGGTCCAGGCCCGGAGGCTGGGTACCGGGCTCTTGCGCGAGACCATGGTCGCCAGGGGTGAGATGGAGCTCACGAGCTACGACCGCCTGTTCCCGAACCAGGATTTCATGCCCAAGGGCGGCTTCGGCAACCTGATCGCGTTGCCGTTGCAGAAGGGAACTCGTGCGCTCGGGAACACGGAGTTTCTCGATCGCGAACTACGGCCGTGGCCCGATCCATGGCGGGGCCTCAGCCTGGTGCGGCGCCTCACGCCGGGTGCTCTCGAGGCGCTCCTGGGCGAACTGCCGCCGATGGACGTGGGAGCCGAAGGATCGAACTTTCCGTCGCGGTGGGGGCGTTCTGCTCCCGAGCCGCCCCCGCCGAAGTCGATCCGTTGTGTGCAGGGCCCGAGGCTCTCGCTGGAGCGCTCGGGCCTGCCGCCGTCGCTCCTGGCTCGGATCAAGCATCTCGCCTCATTGCACAATCCCGAGTTCCACAAGCGACAGAAGCTGCGCCTGTCGGTCTACGGTACGCCACGCTTCGTGCGCTGCTACGGAGAAGACCTGACGCATCTTGACCTTCCACGGGGAGTCCTGAGCCAGCTCGAGTCCACAGTTCGAGAGGTCGGATCACGGCTGGACGTCGAAGACTCGCGAACGCTCCCCGGCCGCATTGCGTTGCGCCTCGAGGAGGCCCTGTCGCCGATCCAGCAAGCGGCGGCGCGCGAACTCCTACGCCACGACGAGGGCGTTCTCGTCGCGCCTCCGGGAAGCGGCAAGACGCGCGTGGCATGTGCGGTGATTGCGGCCAGGAGCGTCCCGACGCTCGTGCTGGTCCACCGCAAACACCTGCTCGATCAGTGGAAACTCGAGCTCCAGCGCTCCCTGGGCCTGTCTTCCAGGGAGATCGGACAGCTGGGAGGCGGGCGCAAGCGCCGCAGTCGGGTGATCGACCTGGCCATGATCCAGAGTCTCCAGCCCGACGCGGCGAGTGAGGTGTTCGCCGACTACGGACAGGTCGTCGTCGACGAGTGCCATCACGTCCCGGCCGTCTCGTTCGACGCGGTCATTCGGGAGGCCGCGGCCCGGTTCGTCCTGGGCTTGACCGCGACACCCTACCGGCGCGACGGGCTCGGAGAGCTGATCACGATGCGCTGCGGCCCCGTCCGCTACCGTTCCGAAGGGAACCCGGATGCCGATGCGATGGAGCGCTGGCTCGTCGTTCGCGCGACGGGCTTCGAACCGGATCTGGGGGTCGACGCTCCCATCCAGCAGGTCTACCGGGAACTCGTGCAGGACGAGGGCCGGAACCGTCTGATCTGCGAAGACGTCCGGGAAGCCGTGGAGGACGGGAAGAACTGCCTGGTCCTGACGGAATGGCGAGACCACCTGGAACGCCTGGCCGAGACCCTGCAGTCGGCCGGAACTTCTCCGGTCGTGCTGCACGGGGGCGTGAAGAAGAAGGAGCGTCTCACCCGTGTCGCCGGTCTGAACGATGCGGGCCGAGAGAATCCCGTGCTCGTTGTCGCCACCGGGGCCTTGGTGGGGGAGGGCTTCGACCTGCCGCGCCTCGACACGCTGGTGCTGGCGTTCCCGATCTCCTTCCGCGGGAAGGTCATCCAGTACGCTGGGCGCATCCTCCGTTCGCACACAATGAAGCACGCCGTGACCGTCTACGACTACCGAGATGGGCTGGTTCCCGTCCTCGCTCGGATGCAGGCCCGGCGGCAGAGGACGCTCCAGGGCATCGGATTCACGAACAACACAGGCCAGGGCGGACTGTCCCATGGAGATGCAGCGCATTAGTCTGGGACCTGACGAGCGTCGCAGCCTGAAGGTCGAGGCCGTGGGTGGACGAGTGTACGCAGATCGTGTGAGCACTTCGCTCGCCATCCTCTTGGTTGCACTGCGCGAGGGCCGCGGGGACTACTTCCCCGTTCTCGACGAGATGGACTTTCTGGAGGGCATCGGGAAATCGTCGATGACCAAGGAGCCCAAGCCGTTTCGGCATCCACTTCTTCAGCGGTTCTGGCACAAGCACTACTCGTCCGCCCGGCACATTCCGCGCAACATCTGCCTACGCTGGGGCCTGAATCGCGGCGGGAACCAGGCCTTGGACCAAGCACTTGCGGCCATCGCCAAAGAACATGGCGAGGATCCGGTCATGTGGACTCGTGTATTGGCCCATCGGCTCACGGTGGGGGGGTACGAGGACCGGGCGTGGCGCAGGCGTCTGACCGGCGAGTGGATTCTCTACGCGGTGCACAAGGAGAGGAACCACTACCTGACGCTCGGCACGCACGAGGAGGGGAGGGACCCCGAGGCGTTGCTCGCCAGACTGCGCCAGCAGTGCGCGGCCGAGTGGCCCTTTCTGTTCGAGGAGTGCGCGGGTTAGCCCATGGGGCGCCGCAGGAGAAAGATGACCGCAATCAGCTTGGCCGGCGCCCTCGAGGCGCTGGAAGCCGAGGATCTTCGCGAGCTGCTGCGGGAGGCGCTTCCCGATCTCGACGAGCGTGCGCGCGGCATGATGGTCGATCGGCTCGTGGCCTGCGCTGCGAGAAAGGGGAGTGGGTGGGAACCCGAGGGCCCCGACGATGACGCGGTGGCCGAGGTCCTTTCCTTCGCGAAGACGGCCGAGCGGAGCCACTACGCCGATCCGCGCGCCGTCGACCGGTTCCTGCGCCGCGGGACCGGCGCCTTCCTCCGCAAGGACTACGAGGGCGCGCGACGGATCTTCCACGCCTTGCTGCCACCGATCGCCGTCGCGGACATCGATCTCGGTCAAGACGAGATGGCGGACGAAGTGCTCACCGTCGACATCGGGCAGTGCGCCGCGCGGTACCTCGTGGCGACCTACATGACCGTCGATCCCGGAGAGCGCGCGGAGGCCGTCCACGCTGCGCTCCGTGCGGCTGGAAACCTGGGGCTCTTTTGGGAGCCGCTCTCAGAGATGGAGAGCGTCGCCGTCGAGCCGTTGCCGGACCTCGGCGGATTCCTGGCTCGGTGGCGTGCCCTGATCGAGAAGGAAGCCGCCGGCGGCGCCAGCCGAGGTGGCTGGGACTCCGACGAGGATCGATGGATGCGTGAGGTCGTGCAGCGCCTCGAGGGGGTGGATGGGCTCGCGGCGCATGCGCGTGCTACGCGGCGCGGCCAGGACCTGCGCGTCTGGTGTCGTGCGCTGGTCGAAGTGACGGACTGGAAGGCCGCGCTCGCGGCGTTCGAGGAAGCTGCTGAGACCGTCCGCGATGACTCGCACCGTCGCGGCGAGTTCCTGGACGGAGCCGCGCTGGCCGCGCAGGAGCTCGGCCGCCGAGACCTGCCTGCTCGACTCGAGCAGGTGTGGCGCGAGGCACCGAGCCTGGTACGGCTCCGGCGCTGGCTCGGTGCGGCTCGGACCGCAGCCCGAATCAGGAGCAGCACGGTGGAGGCACTCGAGGCGTGTCCCAAGCGCGACGAGCGTCAGCGTGCCGTGCTCCACATGGTAGTCGGAGACCTGGAGTCCGCGGCGAAGCGGCTCTCCGCGGCGCCGGGGTTGGGTTGGTCGAGCCCGGAGCATCCGGGTCACCTGGTCTTTCCACTGTTCGCCGAGCTGTTGGGCGATGGGGATTCCGGAGCCGGGTCCGGCCGCCGACCGTCGCCGGTGCGCTGCATGGACCTGGACGAGCTGGGACCGATGAACGCCGATCCGGACGAGCCGCGACTCCGGGCGCCCGACGTGGCCGCGATCCTGGAGGCCGCTGGAGTCAGGCGGCCGATCTGTGCGGAGGCCAGGTCTGCGATGCTCGCGGCCATGCGGAAGGCGGCCGAGAAGCGTGTGGAGGGTGTGACCAAGGAGCAGCGGCGCCGGCACTACGGGCACGCGGCCCAGTTGGTCGCTGCGTGCGCCAACCTCGACGCGACTCCGGAAGGCGGCCGCTGGATCGCCCGACTGCGATCCCGCTACAGCCGCTACCCGGCGCTGCAAGGCGAGCTCGACGAGCACCTCGGGACGGCGAGGCATGGAAGGAGGGGCTGACGGTGCCGATCGCGCTCTGCTGTCGAGCACATGAGGCCCCCGCTACCACCAACCAACGCAAAGGACCGCCTCCAAGGGGGCGGCTCTTTGCGTTGGTCGGTGGTAGCGGGGGCAGGATCGGAGGACGCGCAACGACGCCAGCGGCGATCGGAGCCTGGGAAGTCACGCCGAACTGCTGATCCAGGACACTGGCTCGGTACCACTACAACCGGAGCACTCGACGAAAGCAGTCAGAGGCAAGCGGTCCGACGGCACCCATCCGATCGACCGCGCTCACACTCCCTCCCGGGGACGCTTGCTCGGCGCTCGCGAAACCTGCGCGGGTCGAAGGTGTGGAGTTCGACCCGCAGGCACTGAATCGCATCGTGGAGGAAACGCATGGCTACCCCTACTTCCTCCAGGAGTGGGGCAAGCATGTCTGGGACGTTGCGCTGAGTTCGCCGATTGCCCTGCACGATGTCGAGACTGCCTCGGCATCTGCGATTGCTTCGCTCGACGAGAGCTTCTTCCGCGTTCGCTTCGATCGCCTGACCCCGTCGGAGAAACGCTACCTTCGCGCGATGGCGGAGCCCCCCGGTGCCAGGGTCGTTGCCGCCCGCACGGAGAAGGGTGCGGAGAGTCCCGAGGAGACATGTTCGACTCCCCAGCTCGCCAAGCGCCTGGGGGGCGGCGGCCGTGCTCACTGAGCCGTCCTTGCGTCTCGGCGGCGCGCAGAGGGGGACAGCTCGGGGGGACCGGGGAGGGGTGCGTTCCGTCGGGGTGGTCGAGATCGGGCGCGTGGTGCGTCCTAACGCGTGAGTGGCGACGCCGCGAGGATCGCGCGAACCAGGTCGGCGGCCGCGGCAGCCACGGCGCCGTAGAACCCGCCGGTCGATTCGATTCGGGCCATCCCCGCGAGTCCCCACTCCAGATGCGCGGCCGCGATCTCGTCGGCGACGGCCTGGGCGTGGCCGTCGGTCGCGCTCCACAGGAGCAGCAGGCTGCCCAGGTGGTCGACCGCCGCACCGCGGGCGGCGGAGCGTTGGAACTCCATGCCGGCGACCTCGGCCAGCTTGCGCACGCGCACGGTGGCGTCGCCCTCGTAGCGACCCTGGGTCCACAGGGACTGGACCAGCGGTCCGGTCTCTGGGCGCAGGAACAGGTCGTGGTAGTCGGCGCCGCGGGCCTCGATCCAACTCGCCTGCTCGGTGGGGGGCGGGAGTTCGATGCCCCACTCGCCCAGCGCCGCCGCGAGGGGCGGCTCGCGCAGGCGCTCGAGTTGGGCGCTGTCCACCTCTCTCAGTAGGAGCTGTCCGAGGAGGTCCGCGACGGCCCGCAGGGGGGCTCGCTCGGGGTCCGCCGGCGCCTCGTGGCCCGGTGCAGCGTCGGCGCTCGGCGACCCTGTCACGAGAGCTTCCGGATCCGCACGACGGTGCTGTTGAAGGCCTGCTGGCCCGAGATGTAGTCCGGAGCGATCGGCAGCACGTGGTTCTGGGCCCAGCCGTTGCCGGTGTTGCGTTGCCACTTGGCGCGGTCGCCGCCGGAGTCGTCCTGCCACCACATGTTGCGCTCCCAGTCTTCGTCGCGCAGGCCGGCGCGGTCCATCCCCGCGGACTGACTGCCGACGGGACCCTGCCTGCTGGCCTGGGCCACGCGGGTGTATTGGTCGTGCCCGAGGGAGTTCGAGATCGCGATGGCAGCGGGGTGGACCCCCTTGGTCACCACGATCGGCAGCTCGAGCTTGCGCTCGATCGGGCCGTCGCCGAGCTCGAGCCCGGGCATGGCCCGGTGCAGGGTTGTCGAGCGATAGCCTGTGACTTCGATCCAGTCGCCGTTCTTCAACCCGAAGCGCTTGGCCGTCTCCGGGTGCAGCCAGGCCGGGTTCGAGTGCACGATCTCGGAGCACCACTTCAGGTTGGCGGTCCGACCGTGGTTGTGGACGCACCACTTGAAGGACGTCATCACGAGCTGGTCCTCGTCGAGGTCCCGGTGCTCTTCGGGCAGCTCGAACTTGGGCCAGGGCGAGAGCTCGTACTCGTGCCCGCGGTGGTGGGAGGCCCGATTCTTACCCTTCGAGTTGGCGAGCGAAGTCAGATCGCTGGTGTCCTCGTTGCGCGCGGTCTTGACCACGAACTCGGAGTAGACCTCGAACTTGCGGCTGGGGGTCTTGAAGCCGCGCACCGCCTCGCCGTCGATCCAGATGCCGATGCCCTTGCCGTCCTTGGTGATGACCCCGGTCGCTTCGTCCGTCACGGAGTCCGCCAGATCGGCCTCGGTCAAGGGCAAGAGGTGCGGCTCGAAGTAGGGCCGCTGTTCGGGATCCTCATAGGCCCCCTCGTGGCGCAGGAAGTCGAGGGGGTCCGCGTACTTCTCGGCGTCGAAGGGGATGTCCTTCGCCCACTCGCGCATGTACTCCTCCTGGCTGTGCTGGGCGAACCACTGCTCGGCCATGTCGCCACCCATGCGGCGCGCGAGCTCGGGCAGGATCTCGCGCAGGTCCTTGGCCTCGCCCAGGGGCTCGGCGATCGGCCAGCGGACGTTGACGTAGGGCCTCAGGTTGTAGGCCCCGCGCGCGTCGAGCTCCCAACGCTCGAGGTAGGTGGTCCAGGGCAGGACCATGTCCGCGAAGTGCGCCGTCTCGTTGTAGAAGGGGTTGATGCAGACGTGGAACCCGATCTTGTCCTCGTCCAAGAGGACGCTGCGCGTGACGTCCATCTCGGGCCAGGTCATGGGCGAGTCGAGGTTGTAGGTCATGTAGACCTGGATCCGCGCCCGCTCCTGCTTCAGGTACCAATACACGATCTCGCCCACGCGCATCGTGTTCCAGGTGTTGGCGAGCACGAACTCCGGCGGGTCGGCGAGGACGGACTTCGCGCTGGTCTTGGCCGGCTGCGGCGGCAGCTTGAAGCGCCCCGAATCCATGCCGCCGGTCCACATCCAACACCAGCCGCCGTGCTTGCCGACGCTGCCCACCAGGCCGTTCAGCAGGATGATGCTGCGGTCGTTGTAGTAGCCGTTGACGTGGGCGGAGGAGCCGCGATTGCACATCGTCGTGGCGCGCGGCGCAGCGGCGGCGAACTCGCGAGCGATGCGCGCGATGTCCGCGGCGGGCACGGTGCTGACGCCCTCGGCCCACTCAGGGGTCGTGTCCTTCAACACGTGCTCCCAGACGTCCTCGAGGCTGGCATTGGCCCAGGTCTTGAACCACTGCGCGTCCGCCAGGCCTTCCTTGACGATCACGTGGGCCAAGGCCAGGGCGATGGCGCCGTCTGTTCCCGGGCGCGGCATGAAGAACTCGTCGGAGTTGCCGGCGGTGTTCGACATGCGCACGTCGAAGGTGACCAGCTTGGCCCCGTTGTCGAAGCGGCCCTGCTGGATGCGCTGGGCCCCGGCGACGTGGCCCTGGTGAGCCTCGAACATGTTGGAGCCGAAGTTCAAGATGTACTTCGTGTGCTGGTAGTCGCCGAGGTCCCAGTCCGACTCGAACAGGTAGGTCAGGTTCGCCGCGCGGCGCGAGGCCGAGCACAGCCCGCGGTGGTTGAGCTGCGTCTTCGTGCCGAAGGCGTCCAAGAAGGCCGAGACCGGGTCCTTCGAGCGGCTGCGGCCCTGGTGGAAGGCGAACTGGGTCGGGTCGCTCTCGCGGCAGGCGTTCAGGCGCGTGGCGAGCTCGTCGTAGGCCTCGTCCCAGGTGATACGCCGCCACTTGCCCGCGCCGCGCTCGCCGACACGCTTCAGCGGGTAGAGCAGGCGCTCGGGGTGGTACTGGTGGTTGAGGCCGGCCTGACCCCGGGCGCACAGCTTGCCGCGCGAGTTGGGATCCTTGGGGTTGCCGTCGATCTTGATCACCCGCCCGTCCTTGACGTGGGCGATGGTGCCGCAGACCGTCGAGCAGAGCTGACACATCCCGGGCACTCGCTCGGTGTCCTTGTACTTGTCCGGATCCGGGAAGCGCGTCTTCTTGTTGGGGCCGGGCAGGGGGCAGACGCCGGGGGCGTGCAGGACACCTTCGGAGTAGGGCTTGCCCGCGCCCTCCTGCCAGACGCGCGCGCTCTCGGAGGCCGCCGCCGATCGCCCGCGCACGACGGTGGGACCCTGCGCGGATTCGGGAGTGGAGGCGCAGGCGGCCAGGCCACCTCCGCCCATCAGGGCGGCGCCCAGGCGCAGCAGCGAGCGGCGGTCGGGGTTCTGTGTGCTCATCGCGCGGCTCCCTCTTCACCCGCTTCCCCGTCGCCGGCCCCGCCGTCGAATCCGGGCTCGCCCCACGAATAGACGCTGTAGGCGTCGTTCTGATAGCTCTGACCCTCGCCGGGAATCTTGGGCTCCCAGGCCGCCAGCGGGTGATTCTCGTCCACTGCGAACTTCATGCGCGGTCGGGTCTCCTTCTCGGGGCGCAGGGTCTCGAGCGCGCCCTCCTTCTCGAGCTGAGCCGTTACCTTGGACACCGCCGATTCCGGGTCGTTCAGATCGCCGAAGAAGAGGGCTCCGCTGGGGCAGGTCTCGACGCAGGCCGGCTCCAGCCCCTCGTCGACGCGGTGGGTGCAGTTGTGGCACTTGACCGCCTGGTTGGCGACCGGGTCGATGTAGATCGCCCCGTAGGGGCAGACCTCCTTGCAAGCGCCATGCCCCGAGCAGGTGTCGTAGTTCACCTGGACACTGCCCCCCGAGCCCTTGTGCAGCGCGCCACAGGGGCAGGCCTTGATGCACGGCGCGTCCTCGCAGTGCTGGCAGGCCATCGGGACCATGATGCGCGCGACGGCACCGTTTGATCGTGTGTGGTCGTGGTAGACGGTCTGGCGGATGTAGTTGCCCAGCGGCACGTCGTTCTCCGCCTTGCAGGCCACCTCGCAGCCGTGGCAGCCGAAGCAGCGGCGGGTGTCCACGACCCAGCCGTACTGCTTGCCGTCCTCGGGGGCGGTCATGCGCTCGCGCCAGGCCTCCTCGGGGAGGAACAGGTCCTCGGGCGAGCTCGCGCGGCCCGACGTCGCGGCCGAGGCGCCCGCCACGCTGGCTACGGCTCCGAGCGTGCCGGAGAGGAACTGCCGCCGATCGACGGAACTCGCGCTGGGCGCCTGCTGTTCTGCGGCATCCTGCTGGTGGGCACCGCGTTGGTCAGCGCCGCGTTGTTGGGCACCGGTTTGCGCGCCACCGGTCTGGTCGGCATCGGGATCTTGCGCCATCGAATCGTGAGACCTCGACCCACGGTGGAGTGGGCAGGAACGAGCTGGCGGTGATCCGGATGGGTCGAGGTGGAGGTCGACGAGCGGAGGGCTCAGCGACTAAACGGACACGCCGCCACGAAGGCGTCGGCTTCAGGTGAAGCCCGCTCCAGGGAGCGCGGTCCGAAGTCGCCGGGAGGGCCGATCGAGCACGGGGGAAGCCTACGCAATCGCTGTGGCCATGCAACCCACCAGCACTTTGCCCTTCGGCCGAGCGGTGTACCGAAGGAGGTCGACCGAGAGACTTGGTCGACCTCGCCCATGTCGCACCCCCCCTGGGTCACCCGACCCAGGGCGGGACCCCAAGGGCTCGCAGGCTGCTTGGGCGCAGTCCCCGATCCGAATGGGGACTGCCCAGCCTCTGCGACCTGACTGGATCGGTCTCGATGCTGGCGTTGGTCGAGGCGCCCAGACCCGCCGGTACCAGTAGATCGGCATGGCGAAGGGGGACGCACTGGGCACGGATCCTGGTGACCGAACCGGGCTGACGCTTGCTGGGCCGAGGCCGACCCCGATGCGGCGGTCCCTCGGGATCGGTCGATGTGGAGGCCTGCAGATCCGGCGAGGTCGTCGGGGCGGTCCGATCCTCCGCGCTTCGCCCCCCTGGGCCTCCCCGCCGAGCCATGTCGAGCCCCATCTCGGCAGGCGCGCCAACTCGGACCGCTGGTGCAGGCCCCGTGGCTCCCACACACCTCGATCACCCCGTCGGCGCGAGGACCAAGATCCGCGCGGGCTGCGCGCCGCGGCGCGGCGCGGCGACGTAGAGGCGGTCGCGTTCGGGGACCCACAGGCAGGTGCGCGCACCGGGGGCGGTGGGGGTGCGGAGGCCAGGGGTGAGGCGGTCGCCGTCGCGCTGGAAGCAGTCGACGAAGCCGACGCCGCAGGCCGCGTAGACGCGCTCGCGACGCGCGTCGAGGAACAGGTCGTCCACGTCGCCGGAGAGCTCCAGGTCCTGCAGCGCTGCGCCGTCGGGCAGGCCGCGGACGAGCAGTCGCGCGGGCGAGCGGCAGCCGACGAGGCACAGGTCGGTCCCGCCCGAACCTGCCCTGGCGGGGGCGATCGCGAGGGGGAAGTTCGAGCCCGCCTGCTCGAGCTTCCAGCGTGCGATCACCGCGCTGCGCTCCAGGTCGACCACGACGACTTGGCGCGCGTGGGGCACGTTGACGAGCGCCCGTGTTCCGTCGGGCGTGAGCTGGAAGCCCTCGGGGTGGCCGCCGCCGAGGGGGGTCGACGCGAGCACCTCGAGCGTACCCGCGTCGAGCGCGCCGAGGGCGCTGCCGTTCGCCACCAGGACGCGCCTGCGGCGGTCGTCGAAGCGCAGGTTGTCGGAGTCGGGGCCGACGGGCACGCTCGCCGCTGTCTCGAACGTCTCGGCGTTGATCGCGACGCAGGTGCCGGCGCCGCCGCTCGCGACCACGATACGGTCGGTCGCCGTCAGGTAGAGAATGCCCCGTGGTTCGTCCAGCCCATCGATCCGGCGCAGCCACTGGCCCCGCGCCAGATCGATGACCTCGACACTGTCGTTTCCGAGCGCAGCGACGTAGAGCCGCTCGCGCTCCAAGTCTACGGCGAGGTGGTCGATGCGCCCTTCGACGCCGGGCAGCGCGATCTCGGCCACGACCGACAGCGGCACTTCAGAGACGGGCGCGGCCTCCTGCGCGGCGCACGACGGCGCGGCACCCAGGGTCAGGGCCAGGAGCACTTGCTTGATCACGAGCATTCCCTTGCGTACGGGGGTTGTGGCAGCGAGTGGGGGCCGTGCCCAGGCTTCTGGCACCGAAGTCCTGGGCACGGGTCGAGCCTTGTCCGCGGGGACTGCCGGGAGTCAGCTCCGGCAGCTCCACCAGCGCAGGCTGACCAGGAGCTCGCCGAGATCATCGGGGCGAGGTCGGTGTCGCTTCCGGCGCGGAGGCTCCTCCCAGGTCGGGAATCGCCAGGCGCAGTTGGCACGAGAGATCGCCCAAGGTGAACGGCTTGCGGAGGAAGCCCGACAGGCTCGAATCGGGGAAGGACTCCACCGACTCCTGCTCTTCGTAGCCGCTCATCAGGATCACGCGCAGATCCGGGCGCAACTCGCGCATCGTGACGAACGCATCCCGGCCGCCCATGACGGGCATGGTCAGATCTAGCAGCACGACGCGGATCGTCTCGGCATGGTCGCGGAGTTCCGCGATCCCACGCCGGCCGTCGCCCGCCTCCACGACATCCATGCCCACGTGCTCCAGCATCGTTCGAAGGACCGCGCGAACTTCCGGTTCGTCGTCTACGACCAAGGCAGTTCCCGATCCCCGCCACGGGGGCTGATCCTGAGCCGCAACCGATTCCACATCGAGGACGGCTATGGTTCCGACCTGGAGCAGGAGTCGGAGCGCCGAGCCACGGCCGAGTTCGGATCTAACGGTGAGGGTCCCACCATGCCCTCGAGCGATGCCCAGGACCACAGCCAGGCCGAGGCCGCGGCCGGCGAACTTGGTGGTGAAGAACGGGTCGAAGAGGTGCTCGCGAACCTCGGCGGTCATGCCCTGACCGGTGTCCGCTACTTCCAGGAAGACATAGCGACCCGCGCGGAGTCCGCAGACCGCCGCACCCTCGAGGAACTCGTCGTTGGCCTGCATCACGCCGGTCGAGACGACGATCTCGCCTTCCTCGCCACCCAGGGCCTCCGATGCGTTGAGGATCAGGTTTGCAATGACCTGGCCCATCTGCACCACGTCGACGTTGACGGAGGGGAGCTCGGGCGAGAGTTCGTATCGCAGCCGAGCCTTCTTGCCGATCATGGCTTCCAAGAGCGGAGTGGACTTGCGGACGAGCGAATTGAGGTTCGATGACTCGATCTGGAAGTGACCCCGCCCAGAGTAGGCGAGCATCTGGCTGCACAGCTCGGCCGCGCGGCGAGCACCATCCACGATCTGCCCCACAAACTTGGCTTGATTCGAGCTCGGAGGCAGCTCGATCGCGAGCAGATCCGCGAAGCCGAGGATGGCGGTCAGGATGTTGTTGAAATCGTGTGCGACACCACCGGCCAGGACGCCCAGGCTCTCGAGTCGCTGGGAGTCCTGGACCTCGCGTGCGAAACGCTCGTGCTCCTCGCGTTGCTGCTCACGATCGGTGACGTCATCGATCGCCAACAGGGTCAACGCCTCACGTTCGCCGTCACCGGGCACGGAGCGGGCGTTCAGTCGCAGGAAGCGCATTCTGCGACCAGGCACGTCGCATTGAACCGCCAGGCCCTCGATCGTCGCGCCTCGATCACGGAACGCGACGAGCGCGTCGAGGACTTCGCCGGTGGCCCAGTGTGCGCCGCCCGCCTCGCTGGGAAGGCTTCCAAGCAGGTCTTGCGTCGTTGACGGGAAGGCCTCGAAGTAGGCTCGGTTGCTCTGCTGAACCTTCAGGTCGGCGTCCAGAACCAGCAGCGGTTCGCGCATGGCCATCACCACGGCCTGCGCGTAGTCCCGCGCGCGCTCGAAGTCCTCGGACATCCTCTTGCGGGCGTCGATGTCGGTCAGGGCGACGACTGCCCCGTCCACCTTCTTCTCCTGCGTCCGATAGGGTCTGACGGTCAGGACGCTCCAGCGCCCCTCCCGGTCCTGGACCTCCCGCTCGATCGGAGCGGATGTCTCGATGACCGTGTGCAGGATAGCTGCGAGATCCACGGCCTGAACATCCAAGCGCGCATCCAGGATGCTTCGATTGACGTCGGTGGCGACGAGGCCGAAGGCCTTGGCAGCACTCTGGGTGAACCTGCGGATCCGCAGATCGGGCCCGACCATGACCATTGGGATCTGGACGCTGTTCAGCAGGTTGGCGAGGTCGTCGCCGAGCAGCGTCACCTCGTGGTTCCTGTGCTGGAGCTCCTCGTTGACCGTCAGCAACTCCTCATTCGTGGCCTGGAGCTCCTCCTTGGCCGTCTGCAGCTCTTCATTGGTGCTGACCAGCTCTTCGTTGCTGGAGAGGACCTCCTCGTTGGAGGAGCGCAGGTCCTCGTTGGCGGTCTCCAGGCGTTCGACGTTGGCGCGCAGGTAGTCGCGGGTCGTGTGGAGCTCACGTTGCAGCTCCGCAATGCGGCTTGCCTCGGCCGCCCCAGGCACGAGTTGGGGAGTGGAGGTCGCCGTCGGCGCGGGCGGCTGCGGACGCTCCTTGAACAGGATCAAGAAACACCGCTCCACGGACTCTGGAACACGCAGCGGGATCAACTCGATGTCGGCGAGGACCTCGCGGCCGTCGCCGCGGATGCGGAGGCCCGTCCGTTGAATCGCCTCGGTGCTGGCCTTGCCCTCCTCGACGATCGCGCGCAGGTCGGTCAGGAGCCCTTCGCGCGCCATTCGCAGCAGGTTGTTGCTGGGCGCTCCGGGGGCCGGCACCAAGAAGGAACCCGTATCGCCCCGGAACTGCAGGATCTCGAGGCCCTCGTCGATGACGACCCCTGGTGGCGCGTACTTCGCCAGGAGCGCGCGATCGGCTTCGCGTTGCGCGTCCACGCTGCTGGGCGTGCGCCTGGAGGGCAGCGCGGGATCGTGACCGCTACGGCGCGCCGAGTGCTCCACGCGAGCGAGATCGAATGGCAGTCGGAAGGGAACGGCCTTGCGCGAGAAGATGCTGCGTGCGCCGTCAACGGCCGTGAAACGATCCTTCATCGCCCCGACCGACTCCGCGGTCCCGAGCAACAGGAAGCCGCCCTCGCGCAGTGCGTAGTGGAAGATCGGGAGCACCCGCCGCTGCAGCGCCGGACCGAGGTAGATCAGGAGGTTGCGGCAACTGATCAAGTCGATCTTGGAGAACGGCGGATCCCGAGTCGCATCCTGGCGCGCGAAGACACACAGGTCTCGCACGGCCTTGGCGATGACGTAGCCCTCCGAGTCCTGCACGAAGAACTGTCGCAGCCGTTCCTGCGAGACCTCCGCGCGGATGCGCTCCGAGTACTGGCCGGCGCGCGCGTGGTTGATGGCCATCTCGGAAACGTCCGTCCCGAACAGCTTGATCGTCAGGTTGGAGGAGCGTTGAGCGAGGAACTCCAGGAGCACGATGGCGAGGGAGTAGACCTCCTCGCCGGTCGCGCAGCCGGGGACCCAGATGCGCAGCTCTTCGTCGGGGAGCCTGCCTTCCAACAACTTGGGGAAGACCTTCCGCTCGAGGGCCTCGAAGACCTCCGGGTCGCGAAAGAAGCTCGTGACGTGGATCAAGATCTCCTGGCAGAGCGTCTCCGCTTCATCGGGGTGCTCGTCGAAGAACTTCAAGTAGTCCTCGAGGCGATCCAGCTTCAGGATCACGATCCGCCGTTGGATGCGCCGCCTGATCGTCGACTGCTTGTAGTTGCGGAAGTCGATGCCTGTGCTGCGGCTCAGCCGTCCCACCAGCTCGTCGAGGGCCTTGCCCTGGGCTTCCTCGGCGTGGTCGCCGTCGAACTCATCGAGAGTGCGACTCTCGAGCCACTGCGAGGGGTCGCGGCTGATCTGCACGAGGTCGCGCGCGATGCCATCGGTGGAGAGGACAGCGTCCACGCAGCCAGCAGCCACGGCGCTGCAGGGCATGTCACTGTGCTCGGCCGAAGCGTCCTGGGCGAAGGTGATACCGCCGGCGGCCCGCACGGCTTCCAGGCCGCAGGTGCCGTCCGTGCCGGTTCCCGAGAGGACCACGCCGATGCTGCGGCTGCCGCATTCCTGGGCCAGCGAACGCAGGAAGAGGTCGATGGGGTGGTGGGGTTCAGGAGACTGATCCCGCGGCACGAGGCGCAGGCTGTCACCCTGCACGATCATGTAGGTGCTGGGAGGAAGGACGTACACGTGCCCAGCTTCCATCACCAGCGCATCCGTCGCCTGGACGACGGGCATCGACGCCGCGCGCCCGAGGAGGTCCGACAGACCACTCGCGCGAGTCGGGTCCAGGTGCATCATCACGACGAAGGCCATCTGGAGGTCGTCGGGAAGCGGCCGAAGGACCTCCGTGATCGCTACCAAGCCTCCGGCCGATGCGCCGATGCCGACGATCCAGAACGATTGACCCGCAATCGTTTCGCCCGTCTCTGAGGACTGGGCAGCTGCCTGACGCTCTCGCACGCGCTTGTTCATGAAGATGCCGGTGCGCGCGTAGCCGTCCGGAGGGACGGGGTGGAGCGTTGCTACTCGGGGGTGATCCAGGGTAGGCGGAGACCAAGTCACTTGTTTGTCCGGGCCGAGATCTCGATTCCGGGCTTTTCCAACCAGCTACCAGACCGAGCGGGGTCTTGGCTCGCAGGGGTCCCCCGTGTCCGCACGTCCGCGCGATCTCGAGCAGGTCGTGCAAGGCGCTGTGGTGCTTGCCCTCAGCGTTCATCAAGACCCGCGCCCAGCAACCCTGAGCGCCGGCCCTCGGCTGCTGACGAGCTGGAGGCACTGGCCGCGACGCTTGGTGACCGCTGTGGGCCAGCCAATCTGGCCTGGGGGGTGCGAGCCGAGGGCGTGGGTTGTGGGGCGCTGCGTAGTTCCTTTGGGACTTGGAGGCGGCAAACTGGGATTCCTTGCAGCGATGGTCGCGATCCGTTCTGGAAGGGGTGTGCGCCGCGGCGACCGCTCCCGCGCCCGATGCTGATTCTCGTAGTGGTGCGGAAGAGGGGAGACGGTGGGTCGCGTTGTCTCCGCATGGTTGTCCGGCTAGATCAGTCGATATCTGCGCTCGGGGCCCTCTTGTCGGACCGAGCACTGCAGCACCTGGTGCCTCGAGCCAGAGGGTCTGGGGCCAGGCCGAGGCACCGACTTGCCAGTTGCCGTGAGGCCCTCGCGAGTGCGGCCTGCTGGGGCACCCAAGGGACCGAACCACACTCCCTGGTCGTCGGCGCCCAGTCGTTGGGCTGCGCCCGTGCGCACCGCGATGCTCGGCCGGCGCACGGCGCCATCGCAACGCCTAAGAGGCCGGGTCCACAGGGTTCGGGCGCTCGGGGTCGTCCTCGGACGGTTGGTCCCCCTCCGGCGCCTGCTCCGCTTCCTTCGCCCGCGCCTTCTCCTCCTTCTCCGCCTGCCCGCGCTCCTCGCGGAGCCGGACCCGCTCGGTCTTGGCCTGCTCCTCCGCTTCGCGCTCCGCGCGCTGTTGCGCGGCCTGCTCGACGGGGTCGAACGAGGCCGGGGGCGCTTCCTTTGTGAAGCGGAAGCGGGGGGCGGGCTCAGGCTCCTGCGCGCCGCGTGGGACGACGATCGGGCTGTCCGGCTGTCCGACGAAGTGGGGCGACATGATCTGCACCCCGTACTCGTTGAACGCGTCCTGAATCGCCGCGTGGACCTGGTTGATGATCGCCGCGCGGCGCTTGCCGTCCTCGACCTCGAAGATCAGCCGATACTCGGCGAACCAATCGGAGAGGTTCGTCTGGGTGACGCGCGGGGCGGGCTCACGGGCGACGCCATCGGTGCGCTGCGCGGCGAGCAGCAGCAGCGCCCGAACCTGGCGCCAGGGGGTGTCGTAGCCGATCGTGACCGAGGTCGAAGCCACGGCGCGACCCTCGCCGGGGCCGCGGCTGAAGTTCGTGATCTCGCGGGTGACAACGACTGCGTTGGGGATCGAGACCTCCTCGCCGCTGGGCAGGAGCACGCGCGTGGCGAGCAGCCCCAGATCGGTGACCTGCCCCTCGATGTCGCCGATTCGGACCACCTCGCCGCTGCGTACCGCTTTCGAGTACAGCACGACGAATCCGCTCATCATCTGATTCACGAGCCCCGAGGAACCGAGCGTGACCATCAGTCCCAGGACCACGCTGACTCCCTTGAAGGCGTCGCTCTGGGCGCCGGGCAGGTGGGGGTACGCGAACACGATGCCGAAGATCCAGACTGCGGCGACGGCGAGGCGGCGTGTCGCTCGCACGGTCTCGGGGGCGACGCCTTCGGTGCGCTCCGCGCGACGCTCGATACGCGCCACCGCGACGCTGATCGCGCGCGCGATGCCGCGCGTCACGAAGAAGGCGAGGGCTACGACGATCAGCCCCGGGATGGCCTCGAGGACCCCATCGACGATCCACCGTGCCAGCTCCCAGAGCTGGGTCCCGAGGGCGGCGCTCCAGGGTGAGGTGTAGGGAAAGCGAGTCAGGCAGAACTCGAGCCAGATGTAGAGCGAGACGCCAATCAGACCCAGGTTGACGATCCCGATCAGCCGCTCGACCGCCTCGGCCGCGTAGGGCCGCAGGTCCGCGTCGCGCACGCGAAGTCGCTCGCTGCGGGCGACGCTCTTGCGCGCACGCTTGATCGTGACGCGCTTGATCAGGGCGAGCAGCCAGAGCACAGCCCCCAGGCCGATGGTCGCCGCGAGGGCCAGGCCCACTCCCCGCAGGAGCAGCGGCAGACTGCGTTGCTTGGCTCGGGCCCCCAGAACCTCGGCCAGTCGGGCGCGCGCGCGGTCGACCGCGACCGAGAGCGGCTCGCCGAGGGAGGGGTCGACGTCCGCTTCGAACAGCGTGAAGACGATCGTTCCGCCGACGATCAGGTTGAAGCCGGGTAGGGATCCGAGCCGCGTGGCCTCGATCGCGATCGTCGGTCCGAGTGGGTCGTCGGTCCGAGTGGGTCGTCGGGCAGGGCGAGGATGCGCTCGGCGGCGCGCCGCGCACGCTCCTGGGTGGTCACGCCTCCGAGGTCGACCCGCAGCACGGCGATCTCGCGATTCCAGACCACGAGCGGAACGGGCTCCGAGAGCTGCTGTCCGGCAGCCGCGGTCGTGGTCTCTTGCAGCGCCTCGATCCCCGCCGTGCCCGGAGCTGTCGCTCCAGCGCTGCCCTGCGATCGCGCGGGGCCGGTCAGGATCGTCAGGAGGGCGAGAAGCGGCGCAAGGTGGGGCAACTGCATGGGGATCCGACGGATGGCCCGGGCAGGGTGCCACCGCTCGAGGCACCAAGTCGAGTCCATCGGCCTGAACCCGGGCCCCCCGGCGCACGGTCTGCTGGGTCTTGGATCCTGGCCACGGGTCTGGGTGCGTCGTTCCCGAAACACTGCTCCGCTCGGTGGGGGGCTGGACCCCGGCGGCGGCAGATCTCGGGCGCGGGCCCCGCCGTCCCCCGCTCGAACGCCGCGGCGCAATGCAGCAGCACCCTGGGTTCAGGGTGCGATCAGAGTCGTGAGCCGCAGCGTCAGGTTGTCGAAGGAGACCGCGTCCGCCGATGCCAGTGGCGCGTCGAGCAGGTTGACCTGCTCGAACGGGTCGTTCCACAGGTCGAAGAACAGGTCGGGGCCGCCGAGCACGCTCGCGATCAACTTGTAGCGGCCGTCGAAGACCGCCTTGGAGTCCACGCCGAGGTAGTGCGTCTCGACCACGTTCGACCACAGCAGTTGGTAGAGATTGAGCGGGTTCTGGGCCACGGCCTGGAAGTAGAAAACGAAGGGGCCGATGTTGCCCTTGAGCCCCGGCACCACCAGGCTGCCGCTCGGATCCGTCAGCGCCGAGATCATGTACGCGATCGGATTCGGCCCCTGGACCCCGCCGAGGGCAGGCAGGGGCAGGGGGTCGTACTTCGATCCGATCGCCAGCCAGACCGGTGCGAGGGCCGGGGCCCCCGTCAGCGTGAGGTCCGCCGTGTTGCCGTCGACCAGTGCGCCGCCGCACAGGCTCAGGGACATGGAGATCTCGCCGCCCGGATCGAGGGTCGGCTGGCACGTGTACCCGAGCGGCTGCACCGGTACCGACGTGTGGGGCTGGTTGGGCCAGAAGCGTTCGGCGAAGACCAGGTCCCGCGCTCCTGCGGCAGCGGGATCCGCGAGCGAGGGCAGGAAGCTGATCGAATCGAGGACCTGCCCCGCGGGCTCGACGTTGGTCAAGTCGACGCCTGCGACCTCGGCCAGGGTCGCGAAGAAGTCGGTGGTGTTCACCAGCGCTTGGCTGGTGCTCCCCGCGACGGCGACTTGGGGGCCGCTGACGATCAGCGGGACCCGCGTCCCCTGGTGGAAGAGCTTGCCCTTGGCCTGGGCCGGCGAGAAGGGCGGCAGGGTCACCTCGGTCGCCGTCCCGTTGTCGCCGAAGAAGACCACCAGGGTGTTGTCGAGGGTCGTACCGAGTCCGGCCAAGAGACGCCCGATCTCGGTGTCCATGGCTTCGATCATGGCCCGGTAGTAGGGCACCGGGTCCATGTTCGGCTCGCCGGCTCCGCTCAGGTCGACCGTGTGCAGGTTCGCCGGCGGGGCGTGGTAGGGCGTGTGGGCCGAGTGGAACGAGACATAGGTGAACCAGGGCTCCGGGGCCGTGGCGATCCACGCCAAGGCGTCGTCGACGACCTCGGTCGTGGCGTAGGCGTCGACGTGGGTGGTCACCCCGTCGACGATCTTGTTCCAGGAGGTGTAGCTCTGCGCGGGCGGATCGAGGTTTTGCAGGGACCCCGCGAAGTGACTGAAGCCAGCGAGGTTGGGCGCCAGGGGGCCGCCGATGTTCAGGTGCCCCAGGTGCCACTTGCCGAACATGGCGTGGGACCACGGCGTGGTCGCGCCCAGGTCGAGCATCTCCGGCAGGGTGACCTCCGAGAGGGGCAGCCCGCCGCCCGACGTGTCGACGATCGCGCCGATGCCCGTGCGGAACGAGTACCTCCCCGTCAGCAGGGTCGCCCGCGTCGGCGAGCAGGTCGGGTTCGAGAACGCGTTGTCGAAGCGCATCCCGCCGGCGGCGAGGGCGTCGAGATTGGGCGTGTTCGCGGCCAGGGTGCCGAGGCCGTAGAGGGTCAGCGAGTCGACCCCCACGTCGTCGGCGAGCAGCAGCAGGACGTTCGTCGGGGGAGTGCCGCCGGGGGTCGCGGCGCCGAGTCCGGCGAGGGCGAAGGCGACGCAAGTGACTCCCAGGAGGGTGCGGGCGACGCGAAGACGCTGGCTCATCGATGGTCGTAGTTGGGGGGGCGCGGACCGAAGACTCCAAATACAACGGAGCAAGCCGTTCTGGCAAGACGGCAATTCCCCGGAATCGGCGAGTTCGGCGCGCGCCCGCCAACCTGCGGCGGTCCGTGAGCCGCCGGGTCGGTTCAGTAGGTCCCGACCGCGATGTCGAGCGCGTTGGTCAACAGCAGGCCTCCCACGCCGTCCACCGACACCCCCTGGGTGCAGAGGCCAAGGCCGACGATCTGGCAGGTCGGCGGTATGTCCACGGCGAAGGGAGCGCCCGCGGCGGTGGTCGCGGTGAAGTAGGTCACCGCCAGGTCGCAGAGCAGGGTTCCGAAGCCAGGCAGGGGCAGGTTGGTCGGACCGGAGGTCACCACGAGCACGTCGATCAGCGCTCCCGGAGCGAAGCTTCCGTGGGAGATCACCGGATCCCAGGTCGCGCCGATCACCGGGCCGCTGGTCACCCCGGGGAGCAGGGCCGTGGGGTTGGGCGGGATCCCGCTCCGCGTGGCCTGGATTGCCGGCGAGGACGGCGCGATGCGGACTACACGGTCCGCACAGACCTGGGTCACGTACAAGGCGCCATCGGGGCCGAAAGTCAGGTCGGACTGGTCGTTGGCGAAGCCCGTGCCCAGGACCTGCTTGCCGCCTCCGGGGAGCAGGCGCAGGAGCTCGCCAGTGGCCGGATCGATCGCGTAGAGGAAGGTGCCGAAGCACGGCCCCCCCGGCCCGATCGCGAGGGGCGGGTTGGGTCCCAGGCCCTGGGCGTAGGCTCCGTCGAGCAGCGCGCCGCTGCTCGAGTGCAGAAGTACGGTCCCGCCCTCATTCGAGGAGTAGATCCGGTCCGCCGCGTCGATTGCCAGGCCGGTGGCCGGCGACGGGAGGTTGACCAGGGTCGCCACGCTCCCGGCACCTGGGCCGACGATCAGGAGTCGGGGCTGGGTGTCGTCGGTGCAGATCAAGCGACCCTGGCTGTCGAACTCCAGGTTGTAGGGGTTCTCGAGTTCGGTGGTCGGACCGAGGATCTGGGTCACCGACTGATCCGGACCGATACGGTGCAGGCAACCGACACTCGTTCCGCAGATCCCTCCCACGATGACCGAGCCGGGAACACCGGAGACCGTCCCCACCGCGTCGTAGACCACGACGTCGGGGTCGAGGGTCGGAGCCGCGCCGTAGGGCGCGTGGGTCCCGTCCGGGGCCACCACGGTCACGAAGGCGTTTACCCCGATCACGGGCTGGGTCTGCTGCCCGACGAAGAGGCGCCCGTCCGGGGCGAAGTCGAGCACGAAGGGACCCGGTACGTTCGGCGCGTAGGTGCTGACGTCGTATCCAGGAGCCGTCGGGAGCGGCGGTGCGTCGGGACCGAAGGCCAGGTCGAAGGGTTGTGGGCCCGGAGTCGCGAGGACGCCCTCGAAGGCGCCACTCGTACCATCGAAGCGCAGGATCGCCCCGGAGTTCGCGCTGACCACGAGCAGGTCGCCGGCCCCGTCGAAGGCCAGACCGATCGGATTGTCCAGACCGGAGCCCTGGGCGAAGATCCCCAGGAAGCCGCCGCTGGGCGTGTACTGCAACACCCGGTCGTTCAGGGAACTGGAGACCAACAGGTTGCCATTGGGCCGCAGCAGGATCGCCACGGGTCCGTCGAGCTCGGACCCGGTCGGGAGCACCTCGAGCTTGGCCCCCGTCGTCCCATCGAAGCGCACGAGCTTGTCGGTGTTCAGGCTGGTGACGAGCAGGTTGCCGTCGGAAGTGAAGGCCAGGCCGATCGGGGCCGACAGGTCCTGGCTGGCGAAGACCTTCACGAAGACGCCGGTCGTCCCGTCGAACTCGAGCACGTTGTTGCCCTGGCGGTTGGCGACGAAGAGGTTGCCGTTCGGCCCGAAGGCAAGGTCGCGGGGTTGGTTGAGGCCGCCGCCGCTGGCAAAGACGCCGAGGCTGGTCCCGCACAGTCCGTCGTAGGCGCGGATCAAGTTGCCGGAGCTGCTGGCCACGAGCAGGGTCCCGTTCGGCGCGACGACCATCCCTGCCGGCGTGGAGACGCCCGGCTGCAAGGTCCCCGTGGGGGTGCCACTGATCGGATCGAAGCTCGCGACCACGCCGGTGGTGAAGTTGCTCACGAGCAGCTCGCCCGCGCGGGCGGCGCCCGACTCGACGGCGACGAAGGAGGCGATGAATGCGGCGGTCAGTGCGACTTTGGACATGGGCTGGGGATGTTGAGGGGAGGTCGACCGAGCGGGTCTCGCCCGTCGGAGGTCCAATCCGCCCGGGAGGTCGGCCGTCCCGCGGGAATCCGAGAACCAGGGGGGCGCCGCGCGGGCTGAGCTCTCGGCATTCGGCGAGCGATCCGCCGACCGAGGCTAGCCTGCCGGCCATCCAACGGGCTGACCTCGGGCGTCTGGCCCGGATACGTCCGCACGACTCGCGCTCCAACGGGCCAACCGGCCGGCTTCGCCGGCCGCGCGTCTCCTGGCGGGACCATGGCAGGACGGTCCTCCCCGACGACCCGATCCGGGTCGCCTTCGGGGACCGCAGCGCCCAAGCCCCGCCGGGAACCGACCTGGCCGCGCCAGCCCACGGTCGTCGTGACCCATCCATCCAGGCACTTCGAGCGATGGGAGCCGCGGTCGGTAGTGCGGCCGTCTGGAGACCGACGCACTGCGTTGCGGCGGGGCGCAAGGCACACACCGAACGCGTGGACCTCGAGCGGTCCCTGGCCTCGCCGCCTCGAGTGGACAGGTCCGAGCCTGGCGCATCCTCGACCGCCCTCGGACTCCGGAGCTTCCCCGCTACCATCGGCGCGTGGCCGAGCTCCTCGATCTGTGGTCGCGGGCGGCCCTGACCTCGCTGTCCTTCTTCTGGAGTGCCCTGTGGGCCTTCGTGCTCGGCTACGCGGTGTCGAGCCTGATCCAGGTCTTCGTCACGCGCTCACGGATGCAGCGCGCGATGGGCGACGCGGGCCCGCGCAGCGTCGCCCTCGGGACCCTCTTTGGCTTCATCTCCAGCAGTTGCAGCTTTGCGGCCCTGTCGACGACCCGTTCCCTGTTCCGCAAGGGCGCGGGGCTGGTGCCCTCCCTGGCCTTCCTGCTGGCCTCCACCAATCTGGTGATCGAGCTGGGCTTCGTGATCGCGGTCTTCCTGTCCTGGGAGTTCGTGGTCGGCGAGTACCTGGGCGGCCTGTTGCTGATCCTCGTGACCTGGGCGTTGGTGCGGCTCACCCGGCCGGCGCGACTGGTCGAACAGGCGCGGGGTGAAGACCCTGACGAAGCCTCGGAGGAGGAGTCCCGTCCGCTCTCGCGACGGCTGCGCTCCAAAGCCGCCTGGCGCGACGTCGCCCGGCGCTACTTCATGGAGTGGGACATGGTCGTCAAGGACGTGACGATCGGCTTCGCCGCGGCGGGCGCGATCGCCGTCTTCGTGCCGCGGTCGTTCTTCCAGGCCCTCTTCCCGGGCGGAGCCGAGGATGCCGGCTTCGGCGGAGTCTTGCTCGACGCCTTGATCGGGCCCGTCGCGGCCTTCTGCCCCTTCATCGGCTCCATGGGCAACGTGCCCCTGGCGGGGCTGCTCTACCACAACGGCGTCAGCTTCGCCGGGGTGATGGCCTTCCTCTTCAGCGACCTGGTCGTGCTTCCGGTGTTGCGGATCCAGATCGGCTACAACGGCTGGCGCCTGGCCCTCTACATCGGGGCGATCTTCCTGGCGGCGCTCGTGACCGTGTCGGTGACGCTGCACTATCTCTTCGACGCCTTTGGCGCACTGCCCGACGGGGTCGCGGCGAGCAGCGGCGAGCGCGGACCGAGCTTCGCGATCGATCACACCTTCTATCTCAACCTGGCCTTCGGGGCCCTCACCGCCGGCCTGTGGTGGTTGCGCCGGACGGGTGATGGGGCGGTCGACGAGTGCGAGGACGAAGGCGACGAGCGATCGTCGGGGCTGAGCCTCGATCGGGTTCTGGTCGCCATCGCTTGGATCGCGGCCGGCTGGGTTTCGATCGGCGCCCTGCTGTCACTTGTCCGTTGATCCGAGCGGGGCCGGGCGAGTCCCGTCCGGTCCACTTCAGGGCCAGGCGATTGAAGGTTGAGCCACTCAGATAGCGCCCTATCTGTCCAGTTTCTCTTTCGATGCACGCCCCCGCCGAGTCCCCCGAGACCTGAGCCCATGCGACGTCTGTTCCTCGCAGTTGGCGCGACCCTGGTGGTCGCCGCCGCCCTCCTGACCTGGTGGCACCTGGCCTTCGCCTGGCTGTTGGTGCCGTTGGTGGTGTTGTTCGGGGTCGGGCTCCGCGACATGCTCCAGCGGGAGCACTCGATCCTGCGCAACTTCCCGCTCGCCGGTCACCTGCGCTTCCTGTTCGAGGCCATCTCCCCGGAGATCCAGCAGTACTTCATCGAGCGGCACACGGACGGTGTCCCAATCTCGCGCAACCACCGCGCCCTGGTCTACCAGCGCGCCAAGGACTTGGATCCGACCCACCCCTTCGGGACCGAGCTCGACCTCTACGACAAGGGCTACGAAGGCCTGCGCCATTCGATGTATCCGGTGCAGGCGCTCGAGCAGGAGCCGCGAGTGACCATTGGCGCCGGGCGCTGTACCCAGCCCTACGAGGCCTCGATGCTCAACATCTCGGCCATGAGCTACGGCGCACTCAGCGGCCGCGCGATCGAAGCACTCAGTCACGGCGCGCGGGCTGGCGGCTTCTACCTCAACACGGGGGAGGGGTCGCTGACCGAGCACCACCTGGTGGGGGAGTGCGACGTCGTCTGGCAGATCGGGACCGGCTACTTCGGCTGCCGCGACGACCAGGGTCGCTTCGACCGGGACGCGTTCGTCGAGCGCGCGCGCCGACCCGAGGTCAAGATGATCGAAATCAAGCTCTCCCAGGGCGCGAAGCCCGGCCACGGAGGAGTGCTGCCGGCGATCAAGAACACCGAGGAGATCGCTCGAGTGCGCCTGGTGGAACCGCACCGCACGGTGCTCTCGCCACCCGGGCACAGCGCCTTCCAGGGGCCGCGGGGGTTGCTCGAGTTCGTCGCCTCGTTGCGCGAGCTCTCGGGCGGCAAGCCGGTGGGCTTCAAGCTCTGCATCGGTCGCGAGGACGAGTTCCGAGCGCTGTGCGAGGCCATGGTCGAGACCGACCTGTTGCCCGACTTCATCACCGTCGACGGAGCCGAGGGCGGAACCGGCGCCGCGCCGCTCGAGTTCACCGACTCGGTGGGCATGCCGATGCGCCCCGCGCTGCAACTCGTCCACCGCACGCTGCAGGAGTTCGACCTGCGCGAGCGCCTGGTCCTGATCGCCAGCGGCAAGCTCCTGACCGCCGCCTCCCTGGTGCGGGCCCTGGCCCTGGGCGCCGACGTTTGCAACTCGGCCCGGGCCTTCATGCTGAGCCTGGGCTGTATCCAGGCCCTGCGCTGTGACAAGAACACCTGTCCGACGGGCGTAGCGACCCAGGATCCGGAACTCGTGAAGGGGCTGTCCGTGGCCGACAAGCGTCTGCGCGTCGAGCGCTTCCACCGCAACACGGTCCGAGCGACCCTGGACCTGATCGCGGCCTGCGGCGTGAGCGACCCGGCCCAGGTGACCACGGACATCTTCCTGGACGCCGAGAGCTGGGCCGATCTCGGCAACCCACGCCCGGGTTGATGGCGAGGACGTCGTCACCCGAAGCGGGCCAGGATCGGGTCTCTCCGACTTGCGCCTACTCGCTCGGAGCTCCGCCGCCTTCCGGCGCGACCAAGGTGGCCTCGTCGATCTTGAACAGCTTCGCGGCCGTGCGCCAGGCCACGTTCTCGAGCTGCTCGTCGGTGAAGTCGAGCTCGTGCAGCAGCTTCACGTAGGGCTTCATGTTGACCAGGGGCCAGTCGCTGCCGTACATGAGCTGGCTGCCGGGGTCGCCCATGTAGGTGATCATGTCCTTGAGGCGCATCGCGACGTAGCGCTCGAAGTCGTAGGTGAAGTCGCCCAGGGTCAAACCCGAGATGTCCGCAAAGACGTTGTCGTTCTTGTAGAGCACCTCGGCGGCGTCCTGGAACCAGGGGTTGCCCAGGTGGCACATGACGAAGCGCACGTCCGGGTAGTCGACCGCCACGTCGTCGACCAGCAGCGGGTGGGCCATGCGGACCTTGGCGGTCTTCGAGTAGGTGTCGCCGGTGTGGATCATCACCGGCACGTCGTGCTTGGCCGCGATCCGGAAGACCGTCTCCAGCGAGGGGTCGTTGATGGGGTAGTGGTCGTAGCCGGGGTAGAGCTTGATCCCTTGGATGGCGCCGTCACGGATCCGCTCCTCCAGCGAGAACAGGTCGGTACGCACCTCGCCGCGCCAGCGCAGACCCTCGACCAGGGTGACGCGCGAGTCCGCGGAGAGGATCTCGAGCAGCTCCTCGACGCTGGGGCGGTCGAGGTCGACCTTGTAGGAGGTGATCACGACCGCGTGGGCGATGCCGATCTCGTCCATCTTGGCGAACAGCTCGTTGGCGTTCTCCACCGTGGGGCGCCGAGTCGCCTCGTGGTAGTTGTTCAGGTGGACGTGGGCGTCGATCAGGAAACGCGGTTGCATCGGCGTATGCTACTGCGGCCCTCGGCTACGACGGCCACCCATGAGTTCGAAGAAGACCACGCCGCTACACGTCCTGACGGGGTTCCTCGGCAGCGGCAAGACCACCATCCTGCGCGCGCTGCTGGCCGACGCCCTCGAGCCCGTGGCCGTGCTCGTCAACGAGGTCGGGGAGCTCGGGCTCGACCACCACCTCTTGGAGCGGGTGGACGAGGACGTCCTGCTTCTGCCGGGGGGGTGCGTGTGCTGTGAGTTGCGTGGCGACCTCTTGGTGGCCCTCGACCGGCTGCTCGAGCGGCGGCCGGCCCGGGTGGTGCTCGAGACCACCGGCTTGACGGACCCTGCGCCCCTCTTGCACGCCATCGCCGCGGACGCGGGGCTCGCGGCGCGCGTGGAGCTGCGCGGGGTCATCGTCGCGGTCGATTGCGAACGCATCGAGGAGTTGGCCCGGGAGCAGCCCGAGGTGCGGCGCCAGCTCGACTTCGCCGATCGAGTCGTGCTCAGCAAGGTCGACCTCGCGCCGCAGCGCGCGCAGGGCGTGCGGGCTTGGCTCGAGCGGGAGGTGCCCGGTCGGGAGGTGCGCGCCGCGGACCGAGGGCGGTTGGACTGGCACTGGCTGCTGGACCGGCCCGGGTTCGGCTTGCGGGCGTCGAGTTCGGTCGAGGGGGCCAGGGGTTGGCTGTGGGGGCCGCTCGCGGGCCCGGCTGCCAGTTCCGGCGACGGCCGAGCCGACCACGGCTCGATCGGCTACACGACCCACTCGATCCGCGTCGACGACGCGGTGGAGATCGAGGCCGTCCAGCTCTGGCTGCGCCTCGTGACGCAACTCGACGGCCCCAGGCTCCTGCGGATCAAGGCCCTGGCCCGTTGTCGGGCGAGCGGCGCGACCTACGTGCTGCAGTCCGCGGGCGCCTCGGTGTCGCCGCCCCAGCGCCTGGATCTAGCGCCCCCCGACCTGGCCGGCGCCGAGGTGGTCGTGATCGAGCGCGGGATGCCCGAGGGTTCGATCGAGCCGCTGCTGCGGTCCCTGCACGAGGCCCTCGCGGGCCACGCCGGCGCCGACCGCAGCCCTTGACGCGCCGGGTTGGCTACGGGCGTCGATCGGTGCGCCGCTAACGGGCGCGCTCCTGGCGTGCCACGATCGGCACGTAGCCCACCTCCATGCCCTTCGGCGGCGACACGAACAGCGCCGGATCGAAGCGTACGAGCTCGCCCGAAGTCGGCGGCGCCATGTAGTCGCGGTCCGTCGGCCACTGGCGGTGGAGCTCCTCGATGAAGGCCTGCAAGGCGTCGCACTTCGCATCACTCCACGAGTAGGGCGGTCGTCGGTACTGCTGGAGCGAGGGTTGGTCCACGAAGCGGTACCAGCGGTAGGTCACCAGGGAGCCGTCACCGAGCTTGACCTTGCGTGCGGGCGAGGCCGGGCCCGGCTCCGACCAGGCGCTGCCTGCCGTGGGCTGGTCCGGCGAGGTGAAGGGCGCGCCCGGCGTCGCGAGCGCGAAGGTCTCCCGGCGCAGTCCGGTCGAGCGCGGGACATCCTTGGCGGCCACCGCGACGCAGCGCTCCTCCTCGACGCGGAAGTACTCGGGGAACTGGCCGGGCTCGGCGACCTCGCTTTCGTTCCAGACCAAGCCCCAGGTGTTGTCGTCGAAGACCCGGGTGTCGAAGACCTCGTTCACGCCCTCGATGGGCTTGCCGGACTGGTCGTAGCGGGTCGAGCGGGTGGACAGCTTCGCCACGAAGGTGCCCTCGGCCCGGAAGCTGCCCGAGCAGGGCTCGCCGCCGCGGCGCCAGGCGAGGAAGTCGTCGTAGAGGGCGGCCTTCGAGTAGTAGCTCACGTCCTGGACCAGGACCGCGCGTCCGTCGGCGTCGACGGGGAACGACAGACGCGGAATGCGCGCGTAGCGTGTGCCGTCCGTAGCCGTCGCCTCGAGGCGCGGGACCGTGTTGATCTCCATCGCGCCGCCGCCCATGACTCCGGCCCGAGCGTCGAGCCCGCGGCCGTGGAGGAAGGGCTCGTCGAACAGGCGCGCGATCTTGCTCCAGGTCTCGGGGATGTAGTAGGCGATGGGTCCCTTGAAGTTCTGCGTGGCGACGAAACAGGTCCACGCCTGGTCCCCCGTGGGCTCGCGCCCTGTGTCCGCATCCGCGGGCACGGGATCGGTGAACGGGAGCGCCATGTAGGTGTAGCCCATGAACTTCCCGCGCGGATTGCCCTCGAAGGGCAGGGCGTCGGGCGGGATCAGGATGCGGTTCGAGAGCTGGGCGATCCCGAGCCGATCGTCCGGAAGGGCCTCGGTGTCGTAGAAGAACGACCAGCCCGGGGAGCCGACCTCGTAGTCGTAGCACTGGGGCGTGGCGTTCATGCTGAACTTGGGCGGCCCGTAGCGGAAGCGGTTCCCGCGCCAGTAGCCGAGGCCGCCCTCGACGGTCTGGAACACGCTGTCCCAAGTCGGACCGCGCTCGGCCCAGCGCCGCGCCAGGGTGCCCTCGGGTGCGAGCGGGACATCCCTGTTGTCCGAGTTGTCGGGCAGGATCCACGCGCCGGCCAGTCCGATCTGGAAGCCGTCGAGGGGCTCGTCGATCAGCGGCCAAACCGCCGAGTAGAACCCCATCCCGGCGGCGTACTCGGACCTGTCCGGCGGCGGCGAGGCCTCGTAGCCGATGTAGCCGTGCAGGCCCTGGGCGGAGGCGGGAGCGGCGATTGCGAGCGAGGCCAGGAGGCGGAGTGACATGGAGGGAGCCTAGCACCCGCGCTGCTCGACGAGCGGCGTGCCTCGGGCGCCGCTCGACCTCCCCGGAGTCAGGTAGGTCGCCGCCCGCCGCGAGCGCCGTCGATCCCGACCGGCGCCCGCCGAACGGGTCAACCCACCTCGGGCGGCGCGAAGCCCGTGCGGTAGTCGCGGCGCACGACGGTGTCGGTGGCCTCGGCGTGGTTGGTGAAGGCCAGGGCGGCCTTGTCCCACAGGAGCTCCTGCCCCGGGAAGCGCGAGGCCTTGACCGCCAGCAGCGCGGCCTCGGTGATGCGCGCGCCGTCGCGGAAGGGCGTGCGCAGCTCGGTCGGCACACCGACGATGTTGTCGATCCAGGCGTGCCAGTGGTTGAGCTCGCCAAACTCGGGCAGGCCGGGCAGCGCCAGCCCATCGGTGAGCTCGCCGTCGCGCCAGATCTCCAAGCCGCCCCCGGCGGTCAAGGACAGGACGCCACCCTCGCAGACCACGACGGTCATGTTCGAGTCCGGCCAGCGATCCCCCGGAAGTCCCAGGGCCGCCCGCGAGGGCGCCTGGTTGCGGTCGCTGTAGTGGATCGCGAAGCGCTTCCCGGCGAAGGCGTCCGAATCCACCGCATAGGTGATCGTCGAACGGCAGTGATGCGTGTGGAAGGTGTCGGCTGGGTGCTGGGCGTGGGTCACCACGGACATCGGCGAGGTCAGCTCGTCGAAGCCGAAGAAGATCACGTCGAGCACGTGCACGCTCCAGTCGCCGAGCCCGCCGCTGCCGAAGTCCCACCAGGAGCGCCACTTCACCGGCAAGAGGTCCTCGCGGTAGGGCCGCTCCTGGCAAGGGCCCAGCCACAGGTCGAAGTCGATGTGCTCCGGCGGACGCACGGGGGCACTCAAGTGGTGCTCGAAGTTGAAGTACGGATCGGGGCCCGGCGCGCCGGTCCAGGCGTGGGCCTCGAGCGCCCGCCCCAGGACGCCCGAGCGCAGGATCTCCACGGCCGCGCGGCGACCCGGATAGGCCATGCGTTGGTTGCCGACCTGGGTGACCAGGTCGGGCTTGGCCGCGATGGCGCGCTCGACCAGCGCGATCTCCTCCAGCTGGTGGACGAGCGGCTTCTGCCCGTAGACGTGCTTGTCGTGGGCCAGGGCCGTCAGGGCGATGGGCGCGTGGGAGTGGTCCGGCGTCGACACGATCACCGCGTCGAAGGCGTCCCCGTGGCGCGCGAAGGCCTCGCGGTAGTCCGTGCAGGTGAACGCGTCGGGGTGGTCTTCCGACGCCCGCGCGAGGGAGTTCGCGTCCACGTCGCACAGGCCCACGATCTGGGCCTCGGGGTGCGCGGCGACCTGCTCGCGGTCGGCGCCGCCGATGGTGCCGATCACGCCGATGGACAGCACCCGCACGGGGCCCGGCTCGAAGAGGCTGGCGCCCCGGGCCAGGCGGGTCGCGGCGAGCCCGAATCCGGCGGCCCCGGTCGTTTGGATGAACTGGCGGCGGGAGAGTTCAGGGCGCATGGTTGATTGAACGTGGTGGAGGATGGCCGGGAAGACGGTAGCAGCCTATCGCTTCATCGACCGCCGGCCGCCCGTTGCCCGTCGAGGAGCTCCTGAGCCCGCGCGACCTGGGGCGAGGCCTCGCCGAAGATCTTGCCGCACAGCTCGAGGTACTCCTCGAAACGCATCACCGACTCTTCTTGCCGCCCGAGCTGACCCAGGTAGTTGGCCAGGTTGCGGACCGCCAAGGCGCGGTCCGGAGTCTCGAGCCCCGCGCGCCCATGGGCGGCGACCACCTCGGACATGATCTCGACCGCGCCCTCGACGTCGCCCCGGTCGAGCAGCAGCGAGGCGAGGTTGTTGCGATGGACCAGCGTCATGGCGTGGTCCGCACCCAACCGCCGGGCCGAGGCCGCGACCAGGTCGCGGTAGATCTCCTCGGCCCCGTCCAGGTCCCCGCGGTCCTGCTTCACGAACGCCAGCCCGTTGCGGACCTGGCGGCCGATGGGGCTGTCTGGATTCGGAATCAGGTCGAGGGCCTCGACGAACGTCGCCTCGGCCCGCTCCAGCTCGCCCTGGGCCTGCAGGCAGAAGGCCAGGCCGCTCAGGTTGTGGGCCACGAAGACGTGGCGCTCGCCGAAGATCCGCCGCGACTCCTCGACTCCCTGCCGGTAGAAGGCCTCGGCCTCGGCGAGCTCACCCCGGGCCGAGTGCAGGCTGGCCAGGGTGTGGCGCAGCTCGGGAACGCGAAAGCGTTCGCTCGGCAGCTCCTCGCGCATCGCCAGGGCCTGCTCGATCAGGTCCCTGGCGCCGTCGAGGTCGCCCTCGGCCATGGCCAGGAAGCCGAGACTCTGCAGGCTCTCGGAGCGGGCCATGGCGTCGGCGCCGCCTTCGATCCGCATGGTCTGCGCGCGCTGGGCGAGCTCGCGCGCGCGGAGCATGTGCTGCGGATCGCCGAGGTCGCGGTAGAGCCGTCCGAGCACGTCGAGGTTGTGGGCGATCAACAGGTCGCCCGGGGGCAGGTTCGCCTCGCGCAGGGCCAGGGCCTCGGCGTAGTACGCCTCGACCGGCTCCAGCTCGCCCTCGTAGTGGTAGACCTCCCCGCGCGAGAACAGGGCCGTGGCCAGCTCGAGCGGGTCCGCGTCCGGCTCCGCGCGCAGGGCCGCGATGGTGTCGTCGAGCAGCGGCGCCGCGGCGGCGTACTGACCCAAGTTGAAGTACACCCGACCCATGGTGTTCATCAGCTCGGCGCGCACCAGCGGCTGGTCGGCGAGGCCCTCGGCGATCTGCTGCCGGCCGCGCTCGAGCAGCTCGAGCGCGGTTACCCGCGCCCCGGCGGCGCCGCTGGGATCGCTGACCTCGAACAGTCCGCTGAGGAAGTCCGACACCTCCCGCGCCACTCGGGTCTCGACCTCGGCCCGCTGCGCGGCGTCGCGCCAACGGGCTTCGGCTTCCTGTGCGCGCCCGAGGTTGTGCTGGGAGCGCAGGAACAACGCCGTCGACGTCACCGCGCCGACCGTCAGCACGAGCATCGTCAGGGCCAGGCCCGCCACGAGCCCCCGGTTGCGGCGTGCGAGGCGCGCCAGTTGATAGGTGCGGCTGGGCGGGCGAGCCTGGATCGGCTCGTGGGCCAGGTAGCGACGCAGGTCGCTCGCCAGGGCCTGGGCCGAGGGATAGCGGCGCTCGCGGTCCTTCTCGAGGGCCTTGCCGACAATCGTCTCCACGTCCCCACGCAGGCTGCGATCGATGGAGCCCAGGGTCGTGGGCTCCTCCTCGCTGATCACCCGCGCGGCCTCCGCCAGGCTGCGCTGGGTCAGGTCCAAGGGGCGTTGCCCGGCGAGCAGCTCGAAGACCAGCACGCCGATCGAGTAGATGTCGGCGCGCAGGTCCACGGCCTCGGGGTCGCCCGTCACCTGCTCGGGGCTCATGTAGGGCAGGGTCCCGAGTACCTCGCCGACCTGGGTCCCGCGCGTCCACGTGTCGACGTCGGCGTCGGTCATGCGGGCCACACCGAAGTCGAGGATCTTCAGGTTGCCGTCGGCGGTGACCAGCACGTTGGCGGGCTTGAGGTCGCGGTGCACGACGCCCTTGCCGTGGGCGTAGTGCACCGCGTCGCACAGGCTCGCCACCAGGGCCAGGCGCGCGCGCAGGTCGAGGTTCCGCTCCTGCACGAACTGGTCGAGCGGCAGACCCTGGACCAGCTCCATGGCGATGAAGGGCTGCAGCTCGGGCGGGGTACCGGCGGTGCCCGCGGCGAAGATCTGGGCGATGCCCGGGTGACTCAAGCTCGCCAGCACGCTGGCCTCGTGCTCGAAGCGGCGCAGGCGGTCCTGCGTCAAGAGGCCCGGGCGGATCAACTTCAGCGCGACCCTGCGACGCGGCGACTCCTGTTGCGCCTCGTAGACGACGCCCATTCCGCCCAGGCCGAGCACGCCGAGTATCTCGTACTCGCCGATCCGGTGGGGCTGCCGGGCGCTGCCCGCGGAGGACGCGCCCAGCTCCGGCAACAGGTCCACGGCGCGCCGGTCCAAGGGATGTGCCGTGCGGCGGTCGGCTCGCAGCAGCGCTTCGACCTCCGCGCGCAGCACCGGATCCGCGTTGTCCAGTTCCTCCAGGCGCCGCTCCAGGTCGTCGGGCGCAAGGTCGCAGAGGTCGTTGAAGGCTTCGAGGGCGGCCTCGAACTTGCGGGAGTCGCCTGCAGTCATGCACCACCCAATCGCGTCGCGAGCCAGGCCCGGGCGAAGCGCCACTCACGGGCGATGCTGCTCTCGGAGGTCGACAGGGCCTGGGCCGTTTGCTCGACGGACAGGCCGCCGAAGAAGCGCAGCTCGACGACCTGGGCCTGGCGCGGCGCGAGGATCCGCAGGTCTTCCAGAGCGGCGTCGAGGGCCAAGAGGTCGAGCTCGACCTCGTCGATCTGCAGCTCGCCCTGGGCGTCCTGCAACTGCACCCGCTGCCAGCCACCGCCGCGCTTCAACCGGCGGCGCGCGCGCGCGTGGTCCACCAGCACCTGGCGCATGACCTGGGCCGAGAGGGCCAGGAAGTGCTGCCGATCGGCGAAGGACACCTGGTCGGGCTCGAACAGCTTCAGCCAGACCTCGTTGACCAGGGCCGTGGGCTGCAGGGTGTGGTCCGATCGCTCGCGGGCCATGGCCTGCTCGGCCAGGCGCCGCAGCTCCGGTTGCAGCAGCTCGATCAGCCGCGCGTCCCCCCCCTGACCGCCCTGCGCGGCGCGCCGCAGGAGCCGGGTCGCGTCCTCGGGGCCGGGGAGCGGGTCCATGGGCGAAGAATAGCCCGCGATCGGGGGCAGAGACAGGAGCAGGGCGGGGGGCATCCAAGGGTCAAGCGACGGCCGGTGGCCGGTCCTGTCAGGTCCCGTGGATTTCGCCCTGCACCGGACCGCCTGGGCGATGGGGGAGTTTTCTGACAGCCGATCGGCACACCCGTCGCTTTCAGGTTGAACCCCTTCGGAGACCCCCATGCGACCCACTCGACAGCTGCTCTCGGCCCTCTCCCTCCCGCTCCTCGTGCTCGGCTGTGGAGGCGGTGGCGGTGGTCCGGCGGGTGGGGGAGCCGGGCCCGCGCCCCAGGACGCGACCTACGGCAAGGACGACTTCCAGTACGAGGATCCCCACCCGGCGCAGTTCAACCCCCTCGGCAACCAGGCGTCGGTGCTGACCACCCGCGACGAGCTGCTGATGATCAACGTGCCGGAGGACCCCGCCACCGCGCGGGCGACCCTGTTCGACGACATCGGCGCCGGTGCGGGAGTGTTGGGGGAGGTCGCGGATCTGGTCGCGCCCGGCCAGTACCGCGCCGCCGCCGCGGGCAACCTGGACGACGACGCCGACGAGGAGCTGGTGCTGGTGCGCATCGACGGCGGCGCCCTGCGCGTCACGATCCTGGAGCGCTCGGTCGGGGTCGGCTACGAGTCCAGCTCCGAGTTCACCATCGATTCGGCCGGCTTTCCCTACCGCGAGGCGCGCGTGACCCTCGGCGACGTGGACGGTGACTACCGCGACGAGTTGGTGATCGTCGCGCGCCGCTTCGAGATCGGCACGGGCACCGGCGACGTCTGGGTGCGGGTCTACGACGACCCCTCGGACGGTCTGGGCCTCTTGGCCACGTTGCCGCTGCCCAAGACCTTCTTGGGGTTCCCCGCCAATGACCTGCAGGACGTCCAGGCCGTGGTGGAGGATCTGGACGGCGACGGACGCGCGGAGCTGGCGCTGCTCGCCCAGCGCTCCGACTTTCCCAGCACGAGCGTCGAGCTCGCCCTGGTCGACGACGCCGAAGCGGACTTCGCCCTGCTGGAGCCCTGGTTCGAGGTGCAGGCCAACCTCGACCCCGACCGCACCGCGAGCCGGCTGCTCGCTTCCCAGATCGATGGCGACGTCCAGGTCGAGTTGACCGTCGCGATCTTCTCCGACGGCGTGCAATCGGTGCGTAGCTTCGACCTGCTCGACGGCAGCCTCGACGTCTCGCCGGCCAAGACCCTGCTCGGCCCGGCTCCGTCGTTCTTCGCCTTCCACCCCGAACGTGCCTGGGACGCGGTGGCCTTCGACCGCGACGCGGACGGAATCTGCGAGGTCGCGCTGCTGGTTCCGTCGGGGGAGTTCGGTAGCTCCAAGCTGGTCTCGTGGCGCTGGGACGGCGGCGGCTGGCAGCCCGACGTCGAGTTGACCAGCCTGTTCCTGTCCGAGGACGACGCCGCCTCGCTGGTCGAGACCGACGACGATGCCGACGGGCAGAGCGAGCTCTACTTCTGCCGCATGTCCGGCAGCTCCGGCTCATCGACCAAGTCGCGCCTCTCCCAGCGCATCGACTGGGGCGACCCCGGCGGCCCGATCACGAACTCCTGGACCTCCACCGCCCAGTCCAGCGGCTCGCCCTACCCGCCGGTCCTGGTGGCGGGGGACTTCGATGCCGATGGCTTCGCGATCCGCTTCACGGGAGTCAAGTTCACATCCCTCTCGGACCCCATGCCAATGGTCGTGCTGTCCGCGGTGCCGACCCGCGCCGGGATCAGCCAGAACTACGACGGTTGCGAGACCAGCTACTCGCTGACCACCAGCAGCTCCCAGTCGATCGGCGTCACTACCGGCGTGACGGCATCGGTCTACACGGGCTTCGCCGTCTCCGACCTGTTCGACCTGTTCGGCGTCTCGGCCCGGCAGACTATCGCGGGGGCGCTGACGACGACCGAGACCCAGTCCTTCACGGAGAGCTTCATCCAGGGCTACGCGACCGACTTCAGCACCGATTCCGTCGTCTTCCAGGGCACTTTGTTCCAGTCCTACGAGTACGAGATCCTGGCGGCTCCGGATCCGGACCAGGTCGGCGCGTACTTCACCTTCGACGTGCCGGTCGAGTCGCGGGTCTACAAGTGGACCGTGGACTACTACAACGCGCAGGTCGAGCCCGAGCTGCGCATCGGCACGGACGTGCTGTCGCACACCATCGGCGACCCGACCAGCTACCCGAGCTTGACCGAGCTCCAAGCGCTGACCGACCAGTACGTGGGCTGGCGCACCAGCGACGGTGCGCCGCTCACGGTGGGCAAGGGCCTGTCGAGCAACAAGCTCGGCATCGAGCTCGAGGAGCAGAGCACGACGACCGACGAGCGCACCTTCGACGTGACCTGGGAGGCGGGCTTCTCCTCGGGGGGCGTCGAGTTCGGCGGCAGCTTCGGCCTGACGAACTCCTCGGCCTACAGCGTGACGGTCAGCCAGGTGAGTTCCTACGTTGGCCTCGTCGGGGACATCGCCACGGTGGCGGACTTCGAAGCCTGGCGCTACGAGCTGGGGATGGCGGTCTATCACCGCGGTCTGACGGCGGACTCGTCGAACCAACCCCTCGAGCAGGAGGTCGGCGTGCTGCCCTACCAGGTGGTGCGCTTCTGGACCAACCCGACCGGGTCCGGCTACTGAGCGATGACAAGCTGTGCGAAGCCGTATCGCTACCGCATCGCCTCGACCGAGTCGTACGTCCCCTTGCGTACGTTCCAGAAGACCAACTCGGGCAGGCTGTAGAAGGCGCCGTGCAGGCTCGCGCTCGCCTCTTCACCGCCGTCGAAGGGCAGCGCGAAGAGGCCGACGACGCTCCGCGCCAAGCCATAGGTCAGGTTGAGCACTCCGCACAGCGGGCGGTTCCAGACGGTGTCGTCGGTGAAGAACAGGAACCAGCCGTCCTCCGCGCGCGGCGTGTAGAGCTTGGAGGTCAGGGGAGAGCCCTCGCGCACCAGTTCCCAGCGACCCGCGCCGGCCCGGGCGAGCTGGTCCAACGCCGCGCGGCGCTGGGAGGGGACGAGCTGCACCTCACGCACGCGAATCTCGGTGCGGATCTGGCGAGCCAGCACCCAGGGCACGAAGGCGAAGCCCTCCCCGGCATCGAGCGATCCGCCCAACGCCAGGCGCGCCTGGTCCCCGTCGGGGAAGGCGGCCTGCAACAGGTCCACCAGCTCCGTGGCGCAGTTGCGACTCAGCAGGGCGTACCCGTGGCGCCCACGCCAGGCGGCGTCGGCCGCCTCCCACTGGTCTTGACAGCTCGCAGCGGAGGCCAGGGCACGCTCGGTATCCACGTGAATCGGCAGGCTCGTCGCTCGGCCGCGGGAGGGCAACAGGCGCCCCGCGCAGACTCGAACCGGTTCGCCCGCGGCTCCACGCTCGGCCTCCCGGCAGCGAGTGGCCGCTTCCTCCAGACGACCGAAGTCCAACTCGGTCGGCAGACCGCCGTCGAGGATCCCAGCGCGCATGGCCGCGAGCCCCTCACGGGCGCGGCGTTCGAGCGGCGCGTAGGCGAGCCGCGCCTCGTCCGCGTCGGGTCGCACGAGCTGCGCGCTGTCGGGGAAACCGTCGAGCGTCAGCAGGCGACCCTCGACCAGGGACCGCGACGCCGCGTGATGGCGGGCCGCAGCCACGGCCAGGGCGCGACCGCGGTCCGGGCGAGACGAACTCCAGAGCGCGACGACCCGGTCGGACTGTTGATCGCGGAACAGCTCCAGCGAGCTGCGCTCGGCCGGGGTGAGGGGCTGCGCGGGCGAGACGTCGACCAGGACCGCGTCCGCCAGGGGCGCCGCGCGCTGGAGTGCCAGGACCACCTCGCGCTCGGTGCAACGCTCGCGCAAGCTCAGCAGCGACTGCTCGGCACCCGAGACTTGATCGATCACGGCCTCGAGCCAGTCCAAGCGCTTGGCGGCGAAGTCTTCCCCGAGTCGAGCGCGCAGGGTCGCCCGCAGGGCGATGCCCTCGGCGCTACTCGGAGCCTGCGGGCCGGCGAGCAGGCCAGCGCACTCGAGCGGGGGTGGTGAGTCCCCCGTGGCCAGGGCCTGCCACCAGGCCGCGTCCTGCGCGAGCTGCGAGATGCGCTCACGCTCGAGCTCCTGTTCGATCCAGACTCCCGCGGCGCTCGCCGCGATGCGCCTTGCGTCCTCGGCATCGAGGTCCAGGTAGTAGAGGTGCAGGCTGCGGTTCTTGAGCCCGGCGTAGACGTGGCGAAAGGCGGGCCACTCCACCCGCGACAGCCGCAGGGTGCCGCCGCCTGTCTGCATGAAGTGGTAAACGTGGGGGCCGACGCGCAGTCCCGCGTGACCACCGGCGGCGGCGTCCACGTTGCCTTCGACGTGAATGAAGCCGACCTCGGGAGCGCGCTGCCATGAGGCGCCCTCGAGGTCGGCCGCGGCCTGTGCCCACAGGACCAGCCCCGGGGCCCACAGGGCCATCGCAGCCGCGAGCATCGCGCCCGACTCAGTCGCGACGACCGAGAGCCTCGAGCTCGAGCTCGAGACGGGCGCGGGACTCGGAGTCCAGGGCCGGATCGCTGACGCTGGCTTCGATCACCTCGAAGGTGCCCGGCTGGGATTCCCAGTCGCTGACGCCGTGGGCCTGGGCCACCTGGGTCAGGCCGCGAGCGAAGTCTCCGGGCTCGGAGGGCGCGCTCAGGTAGGAGCACACGAACGCCTGGACGTCCTGTTGGTAGCTGACGCCCGCGGCGGTGCCGCCGCTGCCGGAGGAGGTGGAGGAGGACTCGAAGGGGCTGACGAGGGCTTCGACCAAGCCGGCCGAGGAGTCGGCCGCGGACTCGGAGCTGCCCTCGATCGAGGCGCAGCCGGCGGCGAGGGTGAGAGCGAAGAGGGCAAGGGCAGTGGCGCGCATCGTTGGGTCCTTGTCGGGTTGCTTGGCCGCAGGTCGAACAGGGCTGTTCGAGCGAGCCCGCGGGTGATCGGGTCGACCGCTCTCGGTGGCCGGCGATCGCCGGTGAGGGGGTGACTCGGACGGCGCGATCATAGATCGGTCCGCGGCGTCTCGCTCAGGCATTGATCTCCCGCAGGAGCGCCGCCGCCTCGTCGTGGTACATCTCGCGCGGGTCGATTCCGTGGGCCACCAGCTTCGCGGCCTGTCGCGGCGTACACAGACCCACCGCCTTGCGATCGAGCAGCTCCTCGCGCAGGGCCTCCGCCTGGGAGCTCGACAGCTCGGCCACGGCGTCGGTGGGCAGGCCCGCGCGCTTGAAGGCCTTGAGCTGGTCCGCGGTGGCGCGCTGCCCCGATTGCGGCCGCCGCGTGTAGCGCGACAGGTCGATGCCGATCGCCGCGAAGGGGTCGCGCCGGCGCAGCTGGTAGGCCACGTCGGCGTCCTGGACCTCCTGCTCCTGCTGCGCCAGCTCCAGCGCCTGCTCCAGGGCGATGGCCTCGCCCAGGGCGCTGGCCGCGGCGGCGATGGCCCGCGCGCGCTCCTGCACTTCTTCGCGCTCCGAGGCGAAGATGTCGACCGCTTGGACCAGGGAGTGGCGGCAGTTGCCCGGCAGGAAGTCGAGCACGATCAGGTCGCGCTTGCCCGGCGCGATACGCGTGCCGCGGCCGACCATCTGGGCGTAGAACGATCGCGACAGGATCGGGCGAGCGATGGCGACCAGGGCGATGTCCGGGACGTCGAAGCCTTCGGTGAACAGGGAGCAGTTGACCAGCACCTTGATGCGCCCGGCGCGGAAGCGCTCGATCACCGGGGCGCGCTGCTCCAGGGACATCGTGCCGTCGAGAGCCACGGCGAAGGAAGGGTCGCCGCCGAGCTCGCACAGCACCCGCGCCAAGGCGCGCGCATGGGCCACCGAGGCCGCGAAGACGATCGTCGGGCGCTCGCCGCGCTCGGACACGATCGGCTCGGCGATCTCGGCCAGGTGCAGGTCGCGCGTGAGGATCTCTTCGACCCCGCGCGTGGCCAGCTCGCCGGCGACCTTGCGCACCCCGGAGAAGTCGGCCTGGGTCTGCACCAGGAACGAGCGGATCGGGCACAGCCAGCCGTCCGCGATGGCCTGGCGCATGTCGTACTCGAAGCCGACCTCGGAGAAGACGTCGCCCAGGGGCGCCTTGTCGCTGCGATCCGGCGTCGCGGTGACGCCGAGCAGGTGACCGTGGAAGTGGTCGAGGATCGTGCGGTAGGAATCCGCGGTCGCGTGGTGGGCCTCATCGACCACGACGATGCGGAAGGCGTCGCGCGGGATCGAGGCCAGGCGTCGGCCGAGGGTCTGCACCGAGGCCACCGTGATCTTGGGCCGCGTACCGTCCGGGCGGGTGAGCTCCCGGCGCGAGCCCATCTCGACCGCCACCACGTCGTCGATCCAGGCCGAGATCTTGTCGCGCGCCTGCTCGACGAGCTCCTGGCGGTGGGCCAAGACCAGCACTGGACCCTTGGCCAGGCGCGAGATCTCGGCGAACAGGACCGTCTTGCCGGTGCCTGTGGGCATGACCACCAACACCGCCCGGTGACCCCGCCGGTAGGCCTCGCGCACGGCCTCGAGGGCCTCGGTCTGGTAGGGACGCAGCTGCATGGCTCGCGCGGCGCCGGGACCTGGCCGGGCGCCGCCCGTGTGGCCCGGGCGCGGTCCCGCGCCACCGGGTGCGAACGACGACACCCGCTGGTCTGTGCCGGCGAATTGCTCGTCCGCGCCGTCCAACGCCCCCTCAGAGCTCCCCGATCTCGACGATGGCCGCCTCGAGCAACTCGCGGTCGATGCGGCTGTTGGCGCGCAGTTGCTCCGCCAGTCCGACCGCCTCGGTCGCGATCTCCTCGTCCGCCAGGGCGTCGCCCACGTGCTGAGGCAGCACGGCGAAGGCCGAGGTGCGCGTCTGGTTGCCGAACTGGGCCGACTTGCCGAGCACGATCCGCACCGCGCCCTTGGGGATCGGGTCGCCCGACTGCTTGCACTTGGAGCGGTCCGAGGGCGCGATCTCCGCATAGGGGATCACGAGCTTGTTGGCCTCCTTCTCGGCCCGCGCGGCCTGCGCCGCAGCGCCCAGCTCCCGCAGCGACTCGAGGGTCGGTAGGTCGGCGGGGTCCGGCGGGACCTTGGCCGCGTTCCAAGCCTCGCGCTCGTAGGCCTGCTCGACCTTGGGCAGGAGCGCCCCCGCCGCGCAGGTCAGGTGGTGCCACATGTGCCCCTCGCCGAAGGGCCCCTCGACCAACACGCCCAGACGCAGGGCGTCCTTGTCGATGGTCTTGCGGCAGGTCTTGCACTTCGAACGCCCGGAGCGCGCGTTCTCGATGACGTAGGGCGGGAGCGGAGCCGGTTCTTCGTCGGGCGGGGTCATGGGGGGACGATACAGGATCGGGGGGCGGGTTCGAGCCCTGGGGCCGGGGCGGAGTCGGTGATACGTGCCGCAGCAGGTCGCCGTGGCGACCCCTCCGAGATCGAGGAGGGGGGACTCGCCGGCCTGCTCCACGACGCCGACTACGAGCAGTGGCCCGCAGAACATCCGCAGCGCATCGTCGCCGGGCTGCGCGAGCGCGGCGAAGAGCGGCTGGCCCACGCGATCATTACCCACTACACCAAGTGGGGCGTGCCCCTCGAGTCGCAGCTCGACCGGACCCTGGTGGCCTGCGGCGAGCTGACCGGATTCGTCATGGCCTGCTGAAAGGTCTGGCCGGACGGTCTCGCGACGCTCACGCCGAAGAGCGTGCTCAAGCGGCTGAAGTCCGAGTCCTTCGCAGCGGGGGTCGAGCGGGACGAAGTCGAGCGGGGGCCCGAACTCCTTGGCGTGGACCTGGACGAGCATCGGGCCCTGGTCATCGCCGTCCTCGCTGAGCACCGGGACGAGCCGGGTCTGGCGGGCCCCGCGGCCTGAGCCGACCCCGCTGCGCGGCCGGCGGTCCGCGGTCCGGACGGATCCGTCCGAGGTTTGGACGGGCCCGGGGTCCGACGGTGCGCGGCTGCGCCCTCCGGGGGGGGCTGGCGCGTGGCACGGGACTTGCGGATCCGTTTAGCAATCGAGCGCCCCCGGATCCGCCCCAGGTAACCCCGCGCCGTGCGGGGTCGGGCGGGGCCGGTGGAGCCTCATGAACTCCCCACTTCCGATGCAGATGTCAACGCGCGTCCTCGCCGTCGCGGCCCCGCTGGTCGCCCTGGCCGGCTCGGCCTTCGCCCAAGTCCCCACCTGGGAGCCGCAGTTGGTCGGCTCCGCACCCGCCGGCTGGAGCACCGTAGCCGCCTCCGCGGTCAACGACGGCGGCCGCGTCGTCGGCAACACGTTCATCGCCGGCTTCAAGCGCGCCTGGACCGGCGCGGTCGGCAGCGGCCTCGAGTTGCTGCCCCTGCCGGCGGAGGCCACCTGGAGCGACGTGCGCGACGTCAACGGCTCGGGGGTGGCGGTGGGCAGCGTGCTGCTCGGCGGCGGCCTGTCGCGGGCGATCCTGTGGCGGCCGGTCGGTGGCATCTACGCCTACGAGCTGCTGCCCGCCGGACCCGGCGGGACCCTGCCCTTCGACGCGCGAGCCATCAACGACGCGGGCGATGTCGTGGGCAAGTACGGGATCCTCAGCGGCAGCTTCGTCTGGAACGAGCTGTCCGGCACGGTCCAGCTTCCGACCACCACCTTCCCGGTCGTGCCCGAGGGCTTGAACGAGCGGCGCCAGGTGGTGGGGGACACCTACCGCATGGACCTCGACGACCTGGTGCTCGAGGACCTCGGCAACCCGACCGGCACGCCCTACAACTTCGTCTTCAGCAAACTCGGCTCGATCAACGATGCCGGTCAATGTGCTGGCTACGGGGTCACGGCGACCAGCCAGAACCCCTTCGTTCCGATCCGCTTCACCGACGGCGGGGCCTGGAAGTTGTTCAGCAACTTCCCCCTGTCGGCGGCCGGCGCCCTGGGCCTCTCGGCCTTCGGCGACACCGTGTTCCAGCTCGGCGTCTTCGGCCTCTACGTCTATGTGGACGAGGTCGGCAGTATCGCCCTGCAGGGCACCCTCGATCCGGCATTCGGGAGTTGGAGTCTCGGCGGCAGCTTCGCCCCCGCGATCAGTCGCGGCGGGGCCTTGGCCTGCAACGGCGTCGACCCCTTCGGTAGCGGTGGGATCGTGCTGCTCACGCCGGCTGCCTTCGACGACCTCGGCGGCGCCGTGCGCGGTGCCCTCGGTGACCCGATTCTCGGCGGCTTCGGCAGCCTGCTTCCAGGGACCCCCACGCGACTGCGGCTGGCGAGCGCGGCACCGAACAGCGTGGCACTGATCGCATGGTCGGGCTCGTCCGTCGCAGTGCCTCTGCTCGGCGGAACGCTGCATGCCAACCCGATCGACGTGCTCGTTCCCGTCGGCACCGACTCCCTCGGTCGTTACGACGTGACGTTCAACTGGCCCAACCTGTCCACCGGCACCGAGGCTTTCCTCCAGGCCGCGGTCGTCGATCCCGAAACCGCACTGGGCTGGTCCCTCTCCAACGGACTGAGCGCCGCTACGCGGTGACGCTCGTCAGTGCGCCGGCCTCGACCAGCGCCAGGGTCTCCTGACCCTCCCTGTTACCCGAGCACCCCGAACGACATGCGTACACAGACTCTCTCCCACTTCTTCCTCTTGGTCCTCGTCGCGCCCGCCCTGGCCCAGGGTGACTACGGCGCGCAGTTCCTCGGCAGCGGCACTGTCATCAACGACATGAACGAGCTCGGCGAGGTCGTCGGCTGGACCGTCGCCGGCAACGTCCAGGCCTTCATCGGCGGCCCCGAGCGGCCCTACCAGTTCCTGCCTCTGCCGGCTGGCTACAGCTCGGCCTGGGCCCAGGGGATCAACGACGACAGCGTGGTGGTCGGCTCCGTGGCGGCCGGTGGCTTCCCCGAGTTCGGCGAGGCCGCTGCCTGGTACCCCGACGGCGCCGGGAGCTGGACGGTGCAGCTCCTGGGCGCCCTGCCCGGCCAGACCCAGAGTGTCGCCTACGACGTGAACAACCGCGGCGACATCGTCGGCTCGTCCTTGTTCCCCGGCTTCGGTGGGGGACCCACGGTGTGGTTCAACTCCCCCAGCGGCCTGCTCGACATCGGCTCGCTCGGCGCGCCGAGCAGCCCCAAGCAGATCAACGACGAGGGCGTGGTGGTCGGGATCAACGGTGGCCTGTTCGACATCGACACCCTCACGGCCTCGCCCCTGCCGACCCTGGCAGCGGACATGACCGGCTTCCAGGGTTGGGCGATCAGCGACGTCGGCGGCCTGGCGGGCAAGGCCCTGCACGGCTCGCAGATCAGCGCCACGCGCTGGACAGCCGCCGGCGACTGGCAGTCCCTGAGCGTCAAGTTCGGCCAGTCGGCCTCGGTGCAGGCCTTCGACATCAACGACTCGGGCCTGGTCTACGCGGAGATCCCCACCCCGGCCGCCTACGTGCCCGGCATCGGCGTGCAACTGCTGACCTCGCTGCTGGTCCCGGCGCAGCAGGGCAAGTGGTCCTTCTTCACCAACCTCGGCGGGGCGGCCAACGACGCCGGACAGATCGCCGCCACCGGCAGCGGGCCCAGCGGCCAGTCGGGCGTGGTCCTACTGACGCCGGTCGGCGACCTGTTCACGGACCTCGGCGGAGCCGTCGCCGGAGCGAACGGCGTGCCGAAGCTGCGCGGGCTGTCGGGCCTCGAGGCCGGCGACCCGGTGACCGTGACCCTCGACCACGGCCTGGCCGGAGCGAGCGGCGCGCTGCTGATCGGCGCCAGCCAGCTCTCGTTGCCCTTCGCCGGCGGCACCCTCGTGCCCGACCCCGACCTGGTGGTCCCGCTCGTGGTCGGCGCCAACCAGAGCCACGTCTACTCGGCCACCTGGCCGGCCGGGATCCCTTCGGGGGTAAGCATCTGGTTGCAGGAGTGGTTCCTCGACCCCGGGGCGGTCCAGGGGCTGAGCGCCAGCAATGCCCTGCAGGGCACGACGCCCTGATCGACGCGGCGCCCGCCCAGCCGGCCGGGACCGGGTGGGCGGGCGGCCGACGACGCGCGGCCGTCGGGGCGCGGTTCCGATTCAGGCCGGGCTGCGGAGCGGCCGAAGACTGCCAGCGTGACGCGCCACCGAACCATCGGGTCCGCCACGGCCCTGCGCGTGATCTGCGCGGAGTGTCTCGGGACCTTTGCGCTCGATTCGATCGAGCAGGCGGACCTGAGCCGGACCTGTCCCGCTTGCACGGCGCGGAACCGGTCTCGGCCGGCGCGCCCGGCGGACGCGCCCGAGCGGCGGGCGCCGCGCCCGGTGCCCGAGCTGGCGGACTCCGGGCTGGTGGGGGAGATCCAGGCCTACTGCGAGCGCAGCTCGGTGGTCCCGCGTCTGCCGCTGCTCGCGCTCCTGGCCTGGTGGGCCTGGGGCTACTCCCAGGACGTGACCTACCAGCCGATCATCGACGGCCTCAACTTCGGCGTGCACGAGTTCGGCCACGTGCTGTTCGGGCCCCTGGGGATGTTCATGGCGATCCTCGGCGGCAGCTTGAGCCAGTGCCTCGCGCCGCTGATCGGGGTCGCCATGTTCCTGCGCCAGCGCGATTGGTTCGCGGTGACGTTCGCCATCGGTTGGTTCGGCACGAATCTGTTCGACGTGGCGGTCTACGTGGCCGACGCCCGCAGTCAGGCCCTGCAGCTCGTGGGGCTGGGGGCAGGCGAGCCGATCCACGACTGGAACTGGCTCCTGGCGCACATGGGGTTGCTGCGGTCCGACGCGAGCCTCGCGGGCGCCCTGAGGGTCGGGGGCTGGATGGCGCTGGGCCTGGCGATCGGGTGCGGGGGGTGGCTCCTGGTCCGGATGGCCTCGAGCCGGCCCGACGGCGGGCGGCGCTGAGCGGGAGCTGGTCCCGGCGAAGTGCCGACTGGGGCCGGAGCGGCGCCGCCGGGAGCCGCGGCTATCCTCTGGGTCCGATGGGCAAGCCACAGCGCGCGATGGGGGGCCGCGGTCCCGAGTCCGGATCCAAGGGCTCGGGGGGATCGAACCTGCACGAGGGTCGAGAGACGCTGCTCCTGGCGGAGGCCCAGGTCCTGCTGGCGGAGAAGCGCACATCGCTCTCGGCCGTGCGCACGGGGATCGCCGTCGTAGCCCTGCCCCTGTCCATCGTGAGCGTCTTGATCGCGACCTCGAAGCTCTACGCCTGGTCGGAGGTCGAGCACCTGATCTGGCCGGTGCTGCTCGCCTGCGCGTTGCTCTTCGTCCTGGGCACCTACTTGATCGTGCGCGCGTTGCTGCGGATCCGCAGGTTCGACCGCAAGCTCACGCGGCTGTCGCGGGACAACTCGACCCTCTCCGGGCTCGTCGACTAGTGTCCTGGATCAGAAATTCGGCGTCACTACCCGGAGGTCCGATCGATGCTGGCTAGGCGCGCCGACGACGCGTATCCGCTGCGATACTCGGAGGAGGCGCTGGCGACGCCAGCGGCGATCGGAGCCCGGGAAGTGACGCCGAATTTCTGATCCAGGACACTAGGCGGGGCGGGGGGGCCCTGGGGCTGCTCGCGCCCTTGGAGGGCGCCGAGCGTTCAGCCTGCCGGAAGCGGCCACCCAGGGCCCAATCGGGACTCGGCGCGGCGCGGCATCCTGACTATCCTCCCCGCCCTGATGATCGCGCTCAACGGGCTCTCCAAGCACTACGGCCGCCAGGCCCTCCTGGCGAATGCCTCCTTCCAGCTCAACCCGGGCGAGAAGGTGGGCCTGGTCGGTCCCAACGGCGCCGGCAAGTCGACCATCTTCCGCCTGATCGTGGGCGACGAGGAGCCCGACGGCGGTGACGTGCAGGTGCCGCGACGCCTGTCGATCGGCTACTTCCGCCAGGACGCGGGGGAGGGCAGCGAGCGCTCGGTGTTGGACGAGGCGATCTTGGGTTGCGGCGATCTGGGCGCCCTACACCACGAGGTGGCCGAGCTCGAGGCCGCCATGGCCGATCCCGAGCGTGCGGACGAGTTGGACGCGATCCTCGAGCGCTTCGGCGAGGCCCAGGGCGAGTACCTGCAGCGCGGCGGCTACGAGCTCGACGCGCGCACCCGCGAGGTGCTGCACGGGCTGGGCTTCGAGGATCGGCAGATCGAGGGGCCCATGTCGGCCCTGTCGGGCGGTTGGCGAATGCGCGTGGCCATCGCCCAGGTGCTGATCCAGGCGCCCGAGGTGCTGCTGCTCGACGAGCCCACCAACCACCTGGACATCGAGTCGATCCTGTGGCTGGAGGGCTACCTCAAGGCCAGCCCGGCGGCGATCCTGATGACCTCCCACGACCGCGACTTCATGGATCGCGTGGTCACGCGCATCGTCGAGATCGACGAGGGCGAGCTGGTCAGCCACACGGGTGACTACGCCTCGTTCGAGCGGGCGCGCGAGGTGCGCGCGGCCCAGAGCGAGGCGGCCTTCACGCGGCAGAAGGCGATGCTGAAGAAGGAGGAGCGCTTCATCGAGCGCTTCGAGAAGCACGCGGCCAAGGCGGCCCAGGTGCAGTCGAGGGTCAAGAAGCTGGAGAAGATCGAGAAGCTCGAGCCGCCCAAGAAGCGCGTGCTGGTGCCCTTCGAGTTCCCCACGCCGCCGCGCTCGGGCAACGACGTGGCGACCCTCGCCGGGGTGGCCAAGCGCTACGGCGACCGCACGATCTACGACGGCCTCGACTTCGAGGTCAAGCGCGGCGAGCGCTGGTGCGTGATGGGCGTCAACGGCGCCGGCAAGACGACCCTGCTCAAGCTGGTGGCGGGGGTGATCGAGCCGGACGGGGGCACGGTGCGACTGGGCGCCAGCCTCAAGCTGGGCTACTTCGCCCAGTCGGCGCTGGAGGTGCTCGATCCCGACCTCACGGTCTGGGAGCAGATCGACCAGGCCTTCCCCACGGCGACAACTCCCTCCAAGCGCAACCTGCTGGGCTGCTTCGACTTCCCCGGCGACGAGATCGACAAGCCGATCCGCGTGCTCTCGGGAGGTGAGCGCTCGCGCCTGGTCCTGGCGCAGATGCTCTACAACCCGCCCAACTTCCTGGTCCTGGACGAGCCCACCAACCACTTGGACCTCGCCACCAAGGAGATGTTGATCAAGACCCTGCGCGGGTTCGAGGGCACGATGCTGTTCGTCTCCCACGACCGCACCTTCCTGCGCGGCATGGCCAACCGGGTGCTCGACCTGTCGGGCGGCGGGGAGGGCGTGGCGCGGGAGCCTTTGGTCTTCGAGGGCAGCTACGAGTCGTGGGTCGAGCGCACCGGGCACGAGGCGCCGGGCGTCTGGCACTGAGCCGATTCAGCTCCGGCCCACGGCGCGCTCGGAGGGCTCGTCCTCGACGAAAGAGTCGTCAGGGGCGAGCTCCTCCGTCGGATCCGGACTGTCGTCCCCGACGTAGATCGGCCGCTGGTCGAGGCCACCGCCAGGGCGGAAGCCGACCACGCGCAGCTGCGGCCGCAGGCGGCGCGTGCTGGCCGGCAGGAGCCAGATCAGCATCACCACCACGGCCATACGCAGGACACCGCTCAGGGCGAAGACCGAGCGCGGGTCCGCGCTGTTGGCGATCACCAGGCTGCCCAGGAGGCCGCCGGCCAGCTGGGCCGTGCCGTTGACCATCGCCTGGGCGGCGAAGATCGTCGGGCGCATGCGCCGGTAGCTGACCTCGAGCAGCAGCGAGAACTGGCCGACCTCGAAGCCCGACCAGGCGGCGCCGCTGAGGAGTTGGCACAGGACCACGAACCACAGGCGTTCGGCGATCACCCAGGGCAGAGGCACCAGGGCCAGGAGCACCGCGCCACGCAGGAGCGTGCGCCGCGCGCCGTGGCGGTCGATCGAACGACCCCACAGGGGCAGCACGAGCACCTTGAGGAGCAGGATGGACGCCGACGCGACCATGAATTCCACGTAGGTGAACTCGAGCTCCTCGAGCATGAAGGGGTTGAAGAAGGGCGCCGCGATCTGGACCGGCAGCTGCAAGAGCCCGACCATGAGCACCAGGCGCCAGGCGCTGGTGCCGCGCTGGGTGGTCAGGAAGCGTCCCACCCGGGCCCGGCTCGGCAGGCCGGAGAAGCGGCCCTCGCGCGAGGCCGCGAGCAGTCCGACCGAGACCACTCGGCAGGCTCCGGCAAGTAGGTAGGCCAGGGCGAAGCCGGCCCCGCCCCCCGCTCCGGCCACGCCGGCGCGGGCCGGCTCGAGCTGACTCAGGATCAGCCCGGCGGCGACCAGGCCCACCAGGGTCCCGGCGTAGGCGCCGCGGTTGCGGGAGGCGAAGTAGCGGCCGCGGACGTCCGCCGGCACCAGGTCGCCATACCAGGAGCTCCAGGCGGTGCCGGCCGTCTGGGCGCAGACCTGATAGGCGGTCGCCAGGGCGATCAGCAGGTTCGGCCCCGTCGACCCCTCGCGGGTGAGCGCCGCCAGCAGCAGCAACATCAGGGCCTGGCCGACCGCGGCGGCCACCACCACCGGCTTGCGGCGCCCCAGGGCCGCCAGCAGCCGCAGGGCCAGGACCGGGCCCGTGGCACCGACGGCCAGGGGCAGGCCCACGAGCAGGGCGATCTGTGTGGCCGAGGCGCCCAGGCGCACGGCGTCGGCCAGGAAGTAGGCCTCCCCGAGCCCGACCATGACCGCGTAGACGATGGCGTCCAGGCGCGACAGGAACATGGCCCGCGCGCGCTCGGCGACGGTCAGTGCGATCAGGGGGGAGCCGGGCACGGGCTCAGCAGACCGTTCCCGCGCTCCGGTTGCCAGGGCGGCGAGCGCGGCTTATTCGCTGGCGTGCGAAGTTCCCTGCCTCTGTTCGACGGCTTCGATGGGCACCGGCAAGTCTTGGCGTCGGCGCCCGGTTCGGGACTCGGGCCCCACAATCCTGGACGAGTATCGGGGGGCCGGCGCCGCCCGCAGTCGGACTCGGCCAGCGCTTCTGCGGTTGGCGCTGCGCGTCCCCGGGGTCTGCGGCGCGGCGGCGACTCGACAGCCACTCGGTCGAACGCCAAGCTCTCCGCCGCCGAGCCCCTGCGGATGGACGCAGCGCTGGCCCCAGCGCCAATGAACGCAATCCAACTCCGCCGCCGCAGGATCCTCGCTTCGGCCAGCGTGCTCGGTCTGTTGCTCGGCTCTTGCACGGAGCGCGGGGCCTCGGGCGCCGCCGGCCCGCAGCAGGAGCGCGCGGTGCCCGTCGAGGTGGGGGCCGTGGAGCGCGGGCCGCTCACCGACCGGCGCACCGTCAGCGGCAGCCTCGAGGCCTCCGCCGAGTTCGTCGTGGCCCCCAAGGTCGGCGGGCGCATCCTCGCGCTCGAGGTCGACCTGGCCGACCCCGTCGAGCGCGGCCAGGTCGTCGCGCGCCTCGACGACGACGAGTTCGTCCAGGCGGTGCAGCAGGCCGAGGCCGACCTGGCCGCCGCCCGCGCGGTCGAGGCCGAGGCGCGCAGCGCTCAGACGATCGCCGAGCGCGCCCTGGCGCGGCTGCGGAGCTTGCGCGAGGACGGCGTCGCCTCGGAGTCTCAGCTCGACACGGTGGTCTCCGAGGAGGCCGCCAGCCGTTCGCGCCTGGAGGTCACGCGCGCCAACGTGACCCGCGCGGAATCGGCGCTCGAGACCGCACGCATCCGCCTGGCCTACACGGCCGTGACCGCCGATTGGAACGGTGACGATCAGTTTCGGGTCGTGGCCGAGCGGTCCGTGGACGAGGGCAGCAACGTGGGGCCCAACGCCGCGCTGATGACCGTGGTGCGCCTGGACCCGATCGAAGCGGTGGTCTACGTGGCCGAGCGCGACTACCGCCTGCTCTCGGTCGACCAACGCGCGGTGCTCAGCACGGACGCCTACCCGGGGCGCAGCTTCGAGGGGCGCGTGGTCCGAATCGCGCCGGTCTTCCGCAGCGCCACGCGTCAGGCGCGGGTCGAGATCGAGCTGCCCAACCCCGACTCGGCCCTCAAGCCGGGCATGTTCGTGCGCGCCACCCTCGAGCTGTCCCACGTGGACGAGGCCCTGTCGGTGCCCGCGGACGCCGTCACCGAACGCGAAGGGAAGACCGGCGTGCTGCTGGTCGACGCCGACGGCGCGCACGTCCACTGGCGCCCGGTCGAGCTCGGCATTCGCGAAGGCGATCGCGTCGAGGTCCTCGGCGCGGACCTCTCCGGCGCCGTGGTGACCCTCGGTCAGGAACTCTGCGACGACGGCGCGCGGGTCGTGGTGATCGAGTCCCCCGAGCCGACCGCCGCGCGATGAACCTGCCCCGCGCGAGCGTCGCCCGACCGATCTTCACGGGCATGGTGACCCTGATGGTCGTTGTCCTGGGCCTGGTCTCCCTCGACCGGCTGCGGATCGACCTGTTGCCGGACGTCGAGCTGCCCACCGTGACCGTGCGCACCGAGCTCGAGGGCGCGAGCCCCGAGGTCGTCGAGCGGCTGGTGACCCAGATCGTCGAGGAGGTCGTCGCGACGGTCCCCGGGGTGGAGGAGATCTCCTCCGAGTCCTCCGAGGGCTCGAGCACCGTGCGCGTGCGCTTCAGTTGGGGCACCGACCTGGACGCGGCCTCGATCGAGCTCCAGGCCCAGCTCGAGAGCGAGATCGACGAGCTGCCCGAGGAGGTCGGGCGGCCGCGGGTCTCGAAGTTCGACGTCTCGAGCTTCCCCGTGGTGATCCTCGGCATCTCGAGCAAGCTCGACCCGGTCGAGCTCACGGCCCTGGTCGAGGACCAGGTGCGCTACCGCTTCGCGCGCGTGCCCGGCGTCGCCCAGGTGGACGTGTGGGGCGGCTTCAACCGCGAGGTGCGGATCGAGCTCGACCCCTTGCAGCTCAACGCCCTGGGCGTGCCCCTCGATCGCATCCTGACCGCCGTGCGCGACGCCAACCTCGATCGCCCGGCGGGCAAGCTCGAGGAGGGCCGCTTTGATGTCACCCTGCGCGCACCCTCGGAGTTCGTCGACCTGGACGAGATCCGCCAGACGGTGCTGCTCGAGCGCGACGGCGCGGTGGTGACCCAGGGCCAGGTGGCGCGGGTCGTGGACACCTACGAGAAGCTCACGCGCCTGGTGCGCGTCGACGGCGACCGGGGTATCCGCGTCGCCGTGCGCAAGCAGGCCGACGCCAACACCGTCGCGGTGTCGCGCCGCATCCTGGAGACGATCGACGAGGTCAACGCCCTCTACCCGGAGCTGCGCGTGGTGCCCGTCTCCAACCAGGGCAACTTCATCGAGCGCTCGATCTCCAACGTGGCCCAGTCGGTGCTCTACGGCAGCGGCCTGGCCGTGCTGGTGCTGCTGTTCTTCCTGGGCAGCCTGCGCAGCACCCTGGTCATCTCCCTGGCCATCCCGATCTCGGTCGTGGCCACCTTCGCGCTGGTCTACTTCGGCGGCTTCACCCTCAACCTGATGACCCTCGGCGGCCTCGCCCTGGGCGTGGGGATGATGGTCGACAGTTCGGTCGTGGTGCTCGAGAACGTCTTCCGCAGGCACGTCGAGGACGGCTTACCCGTGCGCCGCGCGGCGGTCGAGGGCGCCAGCGAAGTCGCCACCGCGATCGTCGCCAGCACGATCACGACCCTGGTGATCTTCCTGCCCCTGGCTTTCGTGCGCGGAGTCGCTGGGGTGCTGTTCCAGGAGCTGGCCTACGTGATCGTCTTCGCGCTGGTCTGTTCGCTGCTGGTCTCCCTGAGCCTGGTGCCGGTGCTCGCATCGCGCCTACTGGAGGGCGCCGACCGAGCCGGAGGTCCGCGCTCGGCCATCGCGCGCGGCGCCGCCCGCGGCCTGGCCCAGCTCGACGAGGGCTACCGGCGCGTCTTGGGAACCGCCCTCGATCGGCCCTGGACGACGGTGCTGGTGGCCGCCCTGATGCTGGGCTCGAGCCTGACGCTGTTCCCCCTGATCGGCTCCGAGTTCCTGCCGCCCAGCGACGAGGGCGAGGTGCGCGTCTCCGGCGAGATGGAGATCGGCACGCGCCTCGACCTGGTCGACCGCCAGACACGCCAGATGGAGGCCCTGGTCCTGCCGGCCGTGCCGGAGTTGGTTTCCTCCGTGGTCACGGTGGGGGCCTCCGGTCGCAACGCGTCCGCAGCCTCGACAGGCGAGATCAGCTTGACCCTGGTGCCGGCGGCCCAGCGCGAGCGCTCCAACGTCGAGGTCGCCGACGAGCTGCGGCGCCTGGTGGATGGCCGCATCCCGGGCATGGTCGTGCGCACCCGCGCGCCCCAGGGCCAGTTCCTGCTGGAGCGCGTGCTCGGCCAGCAGGAGGGTCTGCAGGTCGAGGTGCGGGGCTATGACCTGGACGCCCTCGGTAGCCTCGCCGAACGCGCCGCGGAAGTCGTGCGCTCGGTCGACGGCGTCACCGACGTGAAGGTCAGCCGCGACGCCGGCATCCCCCAGCAGGAGGTGCGCGTCGACCGCCAGAAGATCGCCGACGTGGGCCTCAGCGTGCGCCAGGTGTCGGACGTGATCCAGACCGCCTTCGCCGGCTCGCGTGCGGGGGAGTTCCGCGCCGGGGGCAACTCCTACCGCATCCTGGTACAGCTCGCCGACGCCGAGCGGCGCTCCCTGGACGAGGTGCTCGACCTGACCCTGCAGACACCGGCGGGGGACCTGGTCGCCCTGCGAAATCTCGTCAGCACCGTGGCCAGCCGCGGCCCCCTGGTGATCGAGCGCAAGAACCAGCAGCGCCTGGTGACGGTTCAAGCCGGCGTCACCGGCCGCGACCTGGGCTCGGTGGCCAAGGACGTCGAGGCGGGCCTGGCGCAGATCGCGCGCCCGAGCGGCCATGACCTGGAGGTGGCCGGATCGGTGGAAGAGCAGGCCCAGGCCTTCCGCGAGCTGGTGATCTCCTTCGCCCTCGCGCTCGCCCTGGTCTACATGGTGCTGGCCTGCCAGTACGAGTCCCTGCGCGATCCGCTGGTGGTGATGCTCTCGGTGCCGGTGGCCGCCGTTGGGGTACTGCTGACCCTCTGGCTGACGAACACGACGTTCAATCTGCAGACCTACATCGGTTGCATCATGCTCGGCGGCATCGTGGTCAACAACGCGATCCTGCTCGTCGACCAGGCCGGGCGCTTGGTGGCCGACGGCAGCGACGTGCGCGCCGCCGTGGCCGAGGCCGGACGGCGCCGCCTGCGTCCGATCCTGATGACGACCTTGACCACGGTGCTGGCCCTGGTGCCCCTGGCGCTGGGAGTGGGCGAGGGCGCGGACGCCCAGGCGCCCCTGGCGCGCACCGTCGTCGGCGGCCTGACCGGCTCGACCCTGATCACCCTGGTGTTGATCCCGGCCGTGTACCTGATCTTCCACCGCCGGCGCGCCCAGCGGAGCTGAGCGCAGCCGGCCGCGCGATCAGTGTCGCGGTCAGTCGAGCTCGAAGTGAATCGCGTCGGTCGCGGCGCTGAGCGCCCGGGCCACGGCATCGCGCTCCTCGGCTTCGGCGTAGACGGCGCACACGTCCTGGCCCGAGCCCAGACGCTCGGTGACGTGGTCGCCGCGGCCGACCTTGAGCACGACTCGCCGCACGTCCGGAACAGCGCGGGCCTGGTCGATGCCCTGGACCGCACGCACGGTGCCAGCGCCCGGGTGCAACAGCCAAACCCCGGCGCAGCGCGCGGGCGCGTGGGGAAACCGCGGCTCGAGACCCAGCTCCAGCTCGAGCATGGCCCGCCAGGGATCGAAGCCCCAGGCGCGTTCGATCAACTGCATCAAGCGTCCCCCGGGCGGCCGGACGGCAAGCTCGCCGAAGACCAGGCCGCGCGCGGTCTGGAACAGCTCGAGGTGCGTCATCCCGCGCTCCACGCCCACGGCGCGCACCGCGGCCGCCGCGAACTCGCGCACCTGGCTCCAGGTCTCTTGCGGCAGCTGCGCGGGCAGGATGTTCGCGTGGCGGCGCACGAAGTACTCGGTCGGGTTGGCGAACAGGGAGGCGCCGCCGCGCACGAAGCTCTCCACGCTCATCTCGACCCCGTCGATCCAGCCCTCTGCCAGCCAGCCGTAGCCCTGGTCGTAGCCGTCGCCCCGGGCCAGCTCGGCCAGGGCCAGCTCGACCGCCGGAAGGTCGTCCAGCTTGCGCTGCTGCCGGCCCCCGGAGTCACGTCGCGGCTTGATCACCAGCGGCAGGCCCAGGTGCTCGACCAACTCGGCAGCAGTGGAATCGCGCCGCAGTTCGCACCAACGCGCCACGGGCACGCCGGCCGCGTCCATGGCGCGCTTCATCACGACCTTGTCGGCGCAGGCCAGGGCCGTGGCGGGGGAGTTGCCCGGCAGCCCGAGCGCGGCCCGCAGGTGCGCGGCGACGACGACCGTGCGCTCGGCCAGGGCCAGCACAGCGGCGGGCTCGCGCTGGCCCAGGGCCGCGCGCACCTGCGACTCGATGGCGCCGATCGGACCGTGCAGGTCGACCTCGCGCACCGCCTCGATGCGCTCGTCCGCCGGCACCTGTCGCCCGCGGTCGACGACGACGATGGCGCGGCGATCGAGCTCGCGCAGGGCGCGGAGCACGCCGAGGCGGAATCCGATCAGGAGCAGTGGGCCGTCGCCTTTGGACATGGGGGGCTCGCGGAGCCAGTCATAGGGGGCGGGCCGGCCCCAGTCCAGTCCCGGTGCTCAGCGGGCCAGGGCGCGTCCGAGAGATCGCACCAGTTCGCGCCGTAGTCGGGCCCACGGCGCCGCAGGTCCGAGCGTCAACTGCTGGGAGACCTCGAGCTCGACTCCGAGGTAGCGCGCCGGCGCGAAACGCTGGCGCAGGGCCGTGGTCAATCCGTCGGACGTGCCCCGGTAGGGCCGGTTGCGGCGCAGGCGCAGGTCCGGGCGCGACGCGGCCAGCTCGGCCAACCAGGCGTCCACGAAGGCTCGCTCGAGGCGCCGCGCCGGGTCGTAGAGCAGGCCGACGTCCACGTCCCGCTGTACGCCCTTCCAGACCGGCGTGAAGGAGTGCACCGACAGGTGCAGCACGCGGCGGCGGCCCTTGGCGACCACCGCCTGTTCCACCGCGAGCCGGTGCGGACGCCAGTAGCGCTCCAGGAGTCGCTCTCGCTCCGCGGCGGGCAGCCCGCGCGTCCATTCCGAGAAGCAGCCCGGGTTGTCGTGCGAGCGGTTGGCGTCCACCAACAGGCGCGTGGTGGTCGAGAGCACCAGGGGCGCGCCCAGGGCCCGTGCCGCCTGGCGCGCCAGCTGCGCGGCCCCCTGGTCCAGGCCGCGGTGGCTGGCCAGGGCCGCTTCGGCACCCCGCAGGACGTTGCGGTAGCGGGCCGGCACGCGGTTGCCCCCGTGCTCACACGACAGCACCAACTCGGGGCTCACGGCCGGAAGACGAGCCCCTCGTCCATGCAGTCGCACAGCTCGCGGTAGACCTCGCGCAGGGTGCCGCGGTCGGGCTCGGGACCGGTGGAGTCGAGGACGCGCTGGGCGAGGGTGCCGGAGCGCAGGATCACGTCCAGGGGTTCCTCGAGCTCGGGCGCGTCGGCGAAGGAGGGCTCGACCACGCGCTTGAGGAGCTCGCCGACCGTCTCGACTTCGTCGGGCCCGAAGCCGAACAGATCGGCGTAGGCCGGGTCGTCGACGGGCGTCGCGGGGCCGGTGCGGATGGTGCGTTGCAGCAACGTCGCCAGGGGCGCGGTGGGGACCCCGCGCTGGGTTTCGTGGGCAGCCCAGCGCTCTTCCACCAGGCCGCGCACCAGGCCCGCGACGGCCGCGGCCACGGCCAGGTCCGCCCGGGCGCACTCCTGGGCGTCGATCAGGCGCACCTCGACCGCCATGCGATCGAAGCGCGCGATCGCGCCGCGGGCGTTGGTCCACTCCTGTCCGCGTAGGATCGGATCGGCGCCCAGCACGGCCAGCTCGCGGTCGATGGCGCCGTGCACCACCTCGCGGTACTCGTCGAAGCCGAAGATCGGCTCGGGGATCACGTCGCCGGTCATGGCCGGTGTGCGCTCGGCGTTGGTGCGATAGACCTCCAGGCGGTTGTCCAGCAGGCCGGTCACGCGCCCCTCGACGATCGGCGTGCTGGCGGCCAGGGCCGGGATCAGCGGCAGCACGATGCGGACCGCGGCCAACAGGCGCGCGAACTCGTCCTCGCCGTCGAAGGACAGGTTGAGGTGCACGCTCTGAAGGTTGGCCCAGCCGTGGCGGTGGCAGTCGAACAGGCGGTCGTAGGCGCGGTAGACCGGCCCCGTCTCGTGGGGCCAAAGGCGCGTCTCGCGCGTCGGGTCCATCCAGGGGTGCATGCCGGTCGGCATGGTGCGCGCGCCGTGCCGCTCGAGGGCGACACCCAGCCGGCGCGCGCTGTCCCGGAACTGCGCGGCCAGCCCCCGGAAGGACGGCGCCGGTCCGTTGGTCTTGAGCTCGAGCACGTGGGTCACGAGCTCGTTCGACCAACCGATCGGGCCGTCGTCGTGGTCCTCGATCCACTCGTCCGCGCCGGTGACCTCGCGCAGCACCTGGTCCGAGATCGAGCGCACGTCGAGGCTCTCGCGATCGACGACCATCGACTCGATCTCGATCCCGTAACCCTCGAACAGGCCCAACGTCCGCTCTGTCATCTCCCCACGCCCTTCTTCTGTTCGACCCGCGCCAGCATGCCAGCCATGATTCGACGGTACAGCTCCTGTTTGAGGAGCGCGTCCTCGCAGCCAGCGTCGATGTTGGGGTTGTCGTTGACTTCGATCACCACCACGCGGCGACCGAACTGTTTGAGATCGACGCCGTACAGGCCGTCGCCGATGGTGACCGCGGCACGCAGGGCGGCCTTGAGTACGGCGGCGGGCGCCTCGGCCGGATCCACCGGCTCCGTGCGGCCGTAGCGGAAGCCTCCGCTGTCGTTCTTCTTGACGATCTGCCAGTGCCCGCGCGCCATCAGGTAGCGGCACACGTACAGCACCTCTCCGGCGAACACGCCCACGCGCCAATCGAACTCGGAGGGCGTGAACTCCTGGACCAGCAGCAGCTCGGTCTGACCCAGGATGCGCGCGCCGACCTCCTCGAGCTCGGCGGCGTCGGCGCACTTGACGACGCCCTGGGAGAAGGCGCTGTCCGGCAGCTTGAGCACGCACGGGAATCCGATCCGCTCGGCCACCTCGTCGGCGTCCACGCGGTCGGTGATCCAGGTCTTGGGCACGGCCACCCCGGCCAGGGCCAGGGCCTCGGTCTGGTAGACCTTGTTGGTGCAGCGCAGGATCGACTGGGGATCGTCGATCACCACCAGGCCCTCGGCCTCGGCCCGGTGGGCGAAGCGGAAGGTGTGGTGGTTGATCGCGGTGGTCTCGCGGATGAACAGGGCGTCGAACTCGCCCAGCCGTCCGAAGTCGTCGCGGGTGATCATCTCGACCCCGAAGCCCACGCTCTCGGCCGCGGTGCGGAAGCGCTCCAGGGCCTTGGGATCGGAGGGCGCCAGTTCCTCCTCGGGGTCGTGCAGGATCGCCAGGTCGTAGCGCGACTCCTTGCGCGAGCGGGTGCGATAGCGCCGCCGCGCGAAGTGCTCCACCGCCGCCTCTTGCAGCGCCTCCCAGTGGCTCTTGGGCACCTCGCGCAGGGCGATCGGCGCCAGGCTCGTCAGGTGCCAGCGCTCACCGCCCTGGAACACGGCCCTGAACAGGGGCGCCGGGAAGCGCGCGAAGAGGCTGCGCGCCAGGCGCTGGTGGCGCTTGGCCAGGTTGTTGCCGAAGTAGACGCTCAGCTCGAAGCGCTCCGAACGGATGTCCTGCAGGCTCTTCTGGATCAGGTCGTCCAGCTCGTCGTCCACGTTGCGGACCAGCGAGCGGCTCTTCATGTCCAGGATCGTCATCAGATCCGGGAAGGGCCGGTGGCGCCGCGCCGCGGCCAGGAGGGACACGTAGTAGCCCTCCGACTGGTAGCGGTAGGAGCGCGTCAGGTTGAACATCCGCACGCCCCGCTCGGCGACCCAGGCCGGGTCGGTCAGGTAGTCACGGGCGCGCACGACCTCGACCCCTGGGATCTCCAAGGGCCAGTCACTGGGGCGACTGACGACGACAATGGTCCGCATGGGAGATGGGCCTCAGCCTCGCGGCTCGATCACGACCAGATTGGCGTCGTAGGTCAGGACACCGAGGTAGATGGCGCCCACCAGGCGATCGATATCGACCGGGTAGGTGTGTTTCACCGAGAGGGGATTGGGGTGCAGTGGGTCGGAGACCAGCAGCTCTCGCGAGGAGGGGGTATAGCCGGTGAGCACGGTGAAGTGCCCGACCGGATCACCGGCGATGTCATCGGGCGTGTCGTCGGCCGGGCGCTCGCGCGGATCGCGGTACAGGAAGGTGGCCGACAGGCCGGTCAGGATCGGCAGGCGGCGACGCAGGAAACCCAGCAGCAACCCGGGCGTCAGGTCGCGCATCTCGATCTTCCCGCCCTGGTCGAGGAAGTCGATGTAGGCCTGGGCCGCGAAGCCCAGCTTGGCGTTCTGCTTGGCAGCCGCCCGCGCGCGCAGCTTGTCCTGCAGGTCTCCCGCCGGCAGGCCGAACCATGTGGGATCGAACAGACGCAGGTTCCAGGTCAACAGGGTCGCGTCGTAGCCGCGCTTGAGGGCGTCGGTGGCCAGCAGCACCCCCAAGGTGCCCCCGTCCTCCAGGGTCGGGATCTGCTCGATGAGGGTCTCGACCGGGACTTCGGCTTCGAAGTAGCGGTAGATCGCGCTCAGGCAGGTGGCCCCGCAGGTCTCGTCGTTCGGCTGCCGCTGGATCTCGAATGAGACCAGCCGCTCGCCCTCCGGCCGCTCGTTCATGGGTCAGCGCAGTGGGAAGAAGTACAGGACGATCTCGACCGCGATCAGCACGATGATGATCCACTCGAGCAACTCGGATCGGCGGTGTGAGGCCAGGCCGGCCAGGCTCTCGTAGGTGTTGCGAAGGAAGCCCAGCTTGCGCTCGATCGATACGTCCCAGTCGTTGAAGTGGAAGCGATCGGCGGCAGTTCGATAGAGCCGGGCGAGGTAGTCGTCGCCCAGCAGCTTGAGGGCGTTGTCGACGCGCTCGTGGAGCACGGCCCCGTCGGCCTGCATGCGCCCGATGCGGTGCAACTCGCGGCCCTGCACGGTCAGCGCCGTCCAGGGGTTCGGGCGCCGCTCCATCATGCGGTAGGCCTCATCGATCTCCTGGTCGAGCTGGGCGTCGAGCAGGCGCAGCTCGAGCAGCTCGACGGTGGCCAGCTCGAGCACCAGCCGCTCGTCCTCGGTGGAGCGGCCCACGAGCAGGGCCCCCAGCCAGTCGACGAAGCAGACCTCGCCCTTGCGGTAGGAGACTCGGTCGGAGAGGGCGTCCTCGACCTCCTGGGTCGACAGGGTGTCCCGCTCGGCCCGCAGAATCCGCGCCAGATCGCCACGCAGCTTTTCGCCGGGATGCTCCAGGTCGACCTCAGGGTCCGAGATCTCGAACACCACGTAGTCCTCGATCACATCGGAGACCAGCGGCCGGTCGGCCGCGGAGTCCAGGGAAGCCAAGAGGTCCACGCCGAGCCGCCGCGAGTGGTCGCGGAGTTCCGCGTGGTCGTAGAGGTCGACCGAGAGGTCGACCAGTTCGTCCAAGGGACCGTCGAAGGGCAGGCGCCAAGTGACGCACAGGGCGCCCTGCTCGTAGATGGCGAACTCCACCTGCGGGGCCATGCTCCAGGTGCCCAGGGCCGGCGGCACCACGTCGATCGACAGGCGCAGGGGCGGCAGCGCTGCGTCGCCGGTCAACACGCGGCTCTTGTGGTGAAAGGTCGCCCGGTGCCAGGCCGTGAGTCGGTCCTGGGCCTTGGTGAGATCGATCTCGCGCGCAAGGTCCAGGCAGAAGAGGATGGAGCAGGTACCTCGAAGGTTCATGGATCCCTCGCCGCGCACGACGGGGGGTGACGAATACTCGTCTTCACCCGGTTCCCGCGCAAGTGGCAGGAGGGCCCGGACCGCCGAGGATCGACTCGAATCGGCCGAACCATGCGGGGCGCCGACTGCACGCGGGATGGGGCCAACCGGCTCGACCGCGATCGGGGAGGGTGGTGGTCGTCGACCGCACCCGATCGGAGCGAAAACCGCTCACGGGGCGATGTGGGGCGCGAGCAGCACCCCGCCGTCGCGCGCCGGTCAATCCGCGCCCAGGTGCGCTGCGATCGCGTCGGGATCGAGCCCATGGACCTCGTGCAGGCGCACGATCGTCGCGACTCGATCCAGGGCGAGGGTGGCGATGCAGACCGTCGAATCGTGGGTCAGGCCCTCGCCCAGGAGGCCGCGCTCGTAGACCTCGCGCAGGACCACCGCGCGCACCTGGTAGATCTCGGCCACGACCTCGAGGCTGAGGTACCGCTCGCCCTCGTGCAGGATCGGCTCGCGATTCACTGGGAGCCTCCGCCCGCTGCCGCGGCCTCGCCGAGTTCGCGCAGGAGCTGCTTCTGCCGCTCCGTGAGTTCGCGCGGCAGGTCGAGTTCCAGGCGCACGAACAGGTCGCCGTGGCCGCCGCCGCGCTTGGCCAGGCCTTGACCCTTGAGCCGCAAGCGCCGAGCGCTGCGGGACCCGGGCGGCACCTTGACGCTGGCCAGGCCCTTGGCCGTGCGCACGTCGACCTTGGTGCCGTCCTCGGCTTCCCAGGGCGTGACCGTCACACGCGTCTCCAAGTCGTCACCCTGAACCTGGGTGCGGTCGTCGTCGTCCAGGCGCAGGGTCAGGAACAGGTCGCCGTTCTCGCTGCCCTCCGGGCCGGGCTCGCCCAGACCTTTGAGCCGCAGGGGCAAGCCGTCGCGCAGCTCGGTGGGGATCTTGAGCTCGACGGTCTTGGACTGCGGCACGCTGCCCACCCCGGCGCAGGAGGGGCAGACGTGCTGGCCCACGAAGCCGGTGCCGGCGCAGCTCGGGCAGGTCGCCTGGGCGGCGATCTGGAAGCTGCGCCGACCGCCGGCGAGGGCGTCGGAGATCGACAGTCGCAGCTCGGCTCGCACGTCGGCGCCGCGGTAGCGGTAGCGCCCGTGACGCCCCGGTCCGCCGCCGAAGTCCCCGCGGACCTGATCGCCGAACATGCTCTGGAAGAAGTCGGAGAAGCCGCCGCCGCCACCGAAGGCGCGCTCGAACTCCTCGCGCGACATGGTCGGCTGGTCGGGCTGGGGCTGGAAGTCCTGGCCCTGCTCCCAGTGCTCGCCGAAGCGGTCGAAGCGGGCCCGCTTCTCGGGGTCCGACAGCACCTCGTAGGCCTCGCTGATGCGCTTGAAGCGCGCCTCCGCCTCGGCCGTGTCGCCGCTGGAGTGCTGGTCCGGATGCCACTTCAAGGCCAACTTCCGGTAGGCCTTCTTGATCCGCTCGGGGCTCGCGTCGCGCTCCACCCCGAGGACCTCGTAGTAGTCCTGGAACTTCAATCTGGGCGGAGTCTAGTGTCCTGGATCCGAAATTCGGCGTCACTTCCCGGGCTCCGATCGCCGCTGGCGTCGCCAGCGCCTCCTCCGAGTATCGCAGCGGATACGCGTCGTCGGCGCGCCTAGCCAGCATCGATCGGACCTCCGGGAAGTGACGCCGAATTTCGGATCCAGGACACTAGCCAGCATCGATCGGACCTCCGGGCAGTGACGCCGAATTTCCGATCCAGGACACTTGCCCACTTCGGTCATCAGGATCCGCGCCCAGCACGCCCAAGCGGCGGCCGACGGACGAGTCGGACGCACTGGCCACGAATCCTGGTGACCGAAGCGGGCTTGGTCGTCGGGGTGGTACCCGCGAGGACACTCCCCCGGTTCGGCCGCGACGGTCGGGGCGGGGAGGCCCGACTCGCGTCGGCCACGGGCCCCCCGTCGAGGGGATCCCGGGCTGCGGGGGGGCAGGTTCGTTGTCGCCCGCTCGCTGGGCGGGCCAGGATAGCGCCCATGAGCACCGCCTCGAATCGTCGCAACGCCGGCTGCTTCGACCTGGGTCCACCGCTCAGCCGTCGTCGGCTGCTGGCCCTGATCGGCGGTGGCGCGGCGGGTGCGGCCCTGGGGGCTTGCTCCGCGACTCCGCCCACTTCCTTCGAGACGTCCAGTCGCCGGTTCCTGCAACTCGTCCAACGGGGGGATGCACCGGGCGTCGGTCGCATGCTCGCTACCGACGCGCGGCTGGTGCGGGTGGTCGACGGTCAGGGGCGCTCGGCGTTCGTGCTGGCGCACCTGTCGGGCCACGGGCAGATCGGTGAGTTGCTCCGGGAGCGGGGCCTCGAGCTCGACCTGGTCGAGGCCGTGTTGGCGGCGGATTGGCCGCTGGTGGAACAGCTCGCGGCCGCGGATTCCCGGGCGATCAACCGTTCCCATCCGATCGGCGGCAATCCGCTCTACGCCAGTGCTCTGGTTGGTGGCGCCGAGCAGTACCGGCTGCGGTCGCTCGGATGCGACTCGGACGGGCGTCCGGTGGGGGGCAGCGGCTTCAGTCCGGCGCGGGCGGCGATGCAGTGCCGCGACCCGGTGGGGGCCCTGCTCGCGGGGATGGACATCCTCAGCAACGGCGGCGATCCGAACGTGCCCCAGGCGAGGGGCGACAGCGTGCTGCACGGCGCGGTGCGGGCGCGCGATACGCGGCTCGTGGCCATGGTCCTGCGCAAGGGCGGCGATCCCTACGCCTGCGACGAGCACGGACGTCGGCCCTTGGACCTGGCTCGTGAGCTGGAGTGGGCGCCGGGAGTGGAGCTCCTGGAGCGGCAGTCGTCGATCGCGCGGGACCACCGCGCTTCCCGGTTCGCCTTCGACCAGAGTCGCCAGCCCTTCGTGCTCGATCCCCTCGATGACGTGTCGCAAGCCGCACAGAGCGAGATCACGGGACTGTCGCACTTCAATCGCGCGCGGGTGGCGGAACTGCTCGCCGCCGAGCCGCGTCTGGTCCACGCCATCTCGGCCGATGACGAGTTGGCCATCGAGGCCTGCGGGCACACGGGGCAGGCCGAGCTCATTCAGGTACACCTCGACCACGGTGCTCCGCTCTCCCTGCCGACGGCGATCAGCGTGGGGGACCTGCAGCACGCGCGTTGGCTGCTGGCCCAGGACCCACTGCTGATCCACGAGCGAGGCCCGCACGACTTTGCCGTGATGTGGTACCCGGCCATCGGCGGAGGTTCGGTGGAGGCGGCCGAGCTGTTGCTCGAGTACGGGGCGGATCTGGAGCAGGAGAGCGGCGGCGAGACGGCGCTGCACCTGGCTGCCTGGCGCGGGCACGACGAGCTCGTGCGCTACCTGGTCCAGCGGGGCGCGCGGATCGATGCCGTGGGCTACCGGCAGGTACGGGCGGGCGCGACGCCCCTCGATCTGGCCCTCGCCGGCGGTCACGAGCGGGTGGCGGCGAGTCTGCGAGAACTCTGAGCCCGAGCCTGAGCGCCGCATGCGGAGAGCGGATCCCCCATTTGGGGGACCTGCTCCCGATCGCATCGCGGCCGGGGTGCGCGCGAGCCCCACTGTCCTCGGATCGAGCACCTCTCGCCAGCGACTGCGTTTTTGCATTCTCCTGCGAAGCGTGAGTCGGTCTCATGGCTCTGCAGCAGGCCCCCAGACCTCGGACCTCCAGGTGATGTCGCCTCAACCAGAGAACCCGGACGCCGCGCGCGATCCCTACCGCGAGCTCTTCGAGCGCTCCGCGGACGCGATCTTGATCATCGAGGGCGAGACCTTCGTCGACTGCAACCAGGCGACGGTGCGGATGCTGCGCTACGGCAGCAAGGGCGAGGTCCTCGAGACCCATCCCTCGGAGCTCTCGCCACCGACCCAGCCGGACGGCCGAGACTCCTTCGAGAAGGCCAACGAGATGATGGCCATCGCCTTCGAGCGGGGCAGCCACCGGTTCGAGTGGGATCACAAGCGTGCCGACGGCGAGGTCTTTCCGGTCGAGGTCCTGTTGACCGCGGTCAGTGAGCCGGGGCGTCGGTCCCTGCACGTGGTTTGGCGCGACATCACTACTCGCAAGCACCTCGAGGAGGAGCTGCGTCAGGCGTTGAAGATGGAGGCCGTCGGCAAGTTGACCGGCGGCATCGCCCACGACTTCAACAACCTGCTGGTAGCGATCCTGGGTCACGCCGACCTCTTGCACGAGCTGCTCGCGGACTCGCCCCAGGCCCTGGAGCACGTGACCGAGATCGAGAACGCCGGAGCGCGTGCGGCGGAGCTCGTGCGCCAACTATTGGCGTTCGGCCGCAAGCAGCAGTTGCTGCCCAGTGTTCTCGACCTCAACAGCCTGACCCGCGAGCTCCTGCGACTGGTCGAGCGCTTGATCGGTGAGGACGTGACCCTCGTCTTCGATCTGAGCACGGAGTCGATTCCGGTCAGGGCGGACAGCGGGCAGCTCAGCCAGGTGCTGCTCAACCTGGCGGCCAACGCGCGCGACGCCATGCCCGATGGGGGGCAACTGACGATCGAGACCTCGAGAGCCTCGTTGGACCACGTTCGCAGGATCACGGGCGCGGACCCGGTCCATGCGGAGTATGCCGCCCTGTCGGTGACCGACACCGGTTGCGGCATGGATCCCGAGACCCTCGACCGCGCCTTCGACCCCTTCTTCACCACCAAGGAGACGGGCAAGGGCTCGGGACTGGGCCTGGCCACGGTCTACGGGATCGTCAAGCAGAGCGAAGGCTCGGTCTCCCTTCGAAGTGCAGTGGGCCACGGCACGCGCGTCGAGGTGCTGTTGCCGATCACCAGCGAGCCCATCCCCGAGCGTGCACCGAGTGCCGGCTCGGTCTCGGGGCGCGACCGTGGGAATGAGCTGATCCTCGTGGTGGAGGACGAGGAGGTGGTGGCTCGGCTGGTGCTGCGCGCCCTGGAGGGCCGCGGCTACAGGGTCATGACCTGCCAGACGGGCGTGGAGGCGCTCGAGGCCTACTGCGCGCGACCGGACGAGATCGATCTGCTGGTGACCGACGTGATCATGCCGCAGATGGGCGGCGCGACCCTGGTCGCGGAGCTGACGCGACTCGGGCACGCTCCGCGCGTGCTGTTCATGTCCGGTTACACCGACGACAACCTGACCGTGCTGCACGAGCTGGGCGAGGACCTGGACGTGCTCGAGAAGCCCTTCGACGGCGCGACGATCGCCCAGCGAGTGCGCGCGGCCTTGGATCGTTGACGCGGCGCGGCGGCGGCGACTGCAACCCGGCCGGCAGTCGCGCTCCCGAGCGTTCCGGGGGGGGGCGTGCACGGACCGTAGTCGAGCCCCACTCGACCCTGTCTAGCCACCGGGGATGGCCTATCTTGGGGCGTGCTCGAAACTCCGACGGACCTGACCGACGTGGCCGCGGGGCGCCCCCTGGTGCTCTACGACGGTGATTGCGGCCTGTGCGAGCGCAGCGTGCAGTTCATCCTCGAGCGCGACCCCAAGGAGCGCTTCGTCTTCGCGCCCCTGCAGTCGCAGCTCGCCCGAGACCTGATTCGATCGATCGGCGCAGACCCCGATCGACTCGAGACCATCGTCCTGCGGGACGAGGCCGGCCGCATGCACCTGCGTAGTGGAGCCGCCCTTCGAATCGCAGCGCGGCTGCGGGCGCCATGGCCCCTGCTCGCAGCCGGCCTGGTCCTGCCGCCCCTGCTGCGCGACGGGGTCTACAAGTGGATCGCCCGCCGTCGCCTGCGCTGGTTCGGATCAGCGGACAGTTGCCGCTTGCCGGATCCGAAGCGTCCGGCGCGCTTCCTGCGCTGAAGTTGGTGCGCCCCTCGGGCGCGGATCCTGGTGGCTGATGCGGGCAAGTGTCGGGGCTAGACCCCGATGTCCTCGTTCCACAGTTCCGGCCTCGCTTCGATGAAGCGCCGCATCAGCTCGACGCACTCCCCGTCGTCGCGCACGTCGAGTTCCACGCCACGCGAGCGCAGGTAGTCCTCGGGGCCGCGGAAGGTGCGGTGTTCACCGGCGACGACTCGTGGGATCCCGTACAGCAGAATCGCCCCGCTACACATGTCGCAGGGCGAGAGGGTCGAGTAGAGGGTGGCCCGGCGGTAGTCCGCGGCGGCGAGGCGTCCCGCTCGCTCGAGGCAGTCCATCTCCGCGTGCAGCACGGCGCTGCCCTGCTGCACGCGCCGGTTGTGTCCGCGTGCGACGATGTGGCCGTCGATCACGAGTACGCTCCCGATCGGGATGCCGCCCTCGCTCAGGCCCAGGAGCGCCTCGTCGATCGCGGCTCGGAGGAAGGGGTCGTTCACGTTCGGTAGGGGGTCGTGCGCTCCCCTGGGTGCGCGGTACGCGGCAACGGGCCAACGCATGTCGGCGCCGCCTCGGCGATCCTAGCCGGGTCCCCGGGGCCCCACAACACGGCCCTGCCCTTGCAATGTGCGCGGCAACCAGGGCACGCTGCGCCGGCACGAGACCATGGCACACATCGACCACGGACGAATGGTGGGGACCAGCCCCGCGCGCACCGACGGGGCGCAGAAGGTTCGCGGCCTCTGCCGCTACGTGGACGACCTGGAGTTCGATGGACTGTGGCACGGCGCGACGGTGCGCTCACCCCACGCCTGCGCGCGGATCGTCGCGATCGACGCCGCTGCGGCCCTGGCGGATCCCGATGTCGTCGTGTTGACGGCGCGGGACCTGCCCGGCCCCAACGTGCTGCGCCTGATCGCCGACGACTGGCCGGTCCTCGCGGACGGTCGCGTGAACCACTTCGCGGAGCCGGTGGCCCTGGTCGCCGCGCCGACCCGCGAGCGCGCCCGCGCGGCGGTCGGACGAGTCGAAGTCCGCTACGAGGTGGAGCGCGGCATCCACGACCTGGACCAGGCCCTGGCGAGTCCGCGCATCCTGGCCTCCTGCCGCATCGAGCGCGGCGACCTGGAGGCCGGCTTCGCCGCCGCGACCCACGTGGTAGAGGGGGTCTACGACACGGCTCACCAGGAACACGTCTACATCGAGCCCCAGGGCATGGTCGCGCGGCCCACGGCCCAGGGCGAGCTCGAGGTGATCGGCTCCCTGCAGTGCCCCTACTACGTGCAGAAGGCCCTGGCGCTGCTCTTCGACGAGCCGGTGCGCGTACGCCAGGCGCCCACCGGCGGCGGCTTCGGCGGCAAGGAGGAGTTCCCCGACGCCATCGCGGCCCACGCGGCCCTGTTGGCGCGGCGGGTGGGCAGGCCGGTGAAGATCGTCTACGACCGCCACGAGGACATGCAGGCGACGCCGAAGCGCCATCCCTCGCGTGTGCGCCACCGCACGGGCGTCGACGCCGCCGGCAAGCTCTGCGCCATGGAGATCGAGGTGATCCTGGACGGTGGTGCCTACACGACCCTTTCGGGCGTCGTGCTCTCCCGCGCTGTCCTGCACGCCGGTGGCGCCTACGCCTGTCCGAACGTGCGGATCGAGGGCCGCGCCCTCGCCACCAACACGGTGCCCAGTGGGGCATTCCGCGGCTTCGGCGCGCCCCAGACCCAATTCGCGGTGGAGCGCCAGATGGACCGCATCGCGCGCTTGATCGGCACGGACCCCCTGACCCTGCGCGAACGCAACGCCTACCGCCTGGGCGACGTGACTCCCACGGGCCAGGTGCTCGAGGAGAGCGTCAGCGCGCTCGAGTGCCTGGCCGCCGCGCAGGCGCGCACCGACTTCAAGCGCCGCTGGCATGAGATCGAGGACGCGCGCGCGTCCGGCGAAGGTCACGCGCTGCACGGCATCGGCCTGGCCCTGTCCTGGCACGGCGCGGGCTTCACCGGCGAGGGAGAGCAGCGCATGCGCTCGCCCGTGCGCCTGGCCCTGGTCGCCCCCGACTGCGTGGAGGTGCGCGTGGCCGCCTGCGACTTCGGCCAGGGCACGACGATCGTCCTGTCGCAGATCGTCGCCGACGCCCTCGGCCTGCCGACGGAGATGGTGCGGGTGGTCGATCCCGACACGTCCAAGGTGCCGGACTCGGGTCCGACCGTCGCCTCGCGAACGGTGATGGTCGTGGGCGGGATCCTGGAGCGGGCCGGGCGCCGTCTGGTGCGCGAGTTGGGACAGGGTGGTGCGCCGCCGGCCTCGCCCGCCGAGTTCGTCGAGCTGGCGCGGGCCTACCTGACGCAGCACGGCGAGCTGGAGGTCGAGGAACGCTTCGAACCCGCCCCCGGACAGACCTTCGACGAGACGACCTACACCGGCACGGCCTACTCGGCCTACGGCTGGGGCGTGCACGTGGCCGAGGTTCGCGTGGACGCGGACACCCTGGCGACGCGGGTCGAGCGCGCGACCCTGGTCTTCGACGTGGGCAAGGCGATCCACCCGGTGCTGTGTGCGGGACAGGTGGAGGGCGGGTCGCTGCAGGCCTTCGGCTTCGGGCATCTGGAGGACCTGCGCCTCTCCGAGGGCCGGCCGCTGCAGGACAGCCTGTCGACCTACGTGATCCCGACCGCCGTCGACGCACCCGACTTCGACACGATCCTGATCGAGAACCCGACGCGCTCCGGTCCACAGGGCGCCAAGGGCGTGGGCGAGTTGCCCATGGATGGCGGCGGGCCGGCCCTGGTCGCTGCGATCGAGAACGCCACGGGGATCGTGGCCACGCGGGCGCCGGCCACGCCCGAGGTGCTGCTCGAGGACCTCTTGGCCGGTCGCACCCTCGGGCCGGAAGCGGTCGCGGGCGCGCTGCAGGCCGGAGAGCCGCTGGAGGGCCTGCGATGAGCGAGGGCTGGACGCTGAGCGTGAATGGGGAGGAGCGCACCTTCGTCGGTGACGGCATGACGCGACTGCTCGACGTGCTGCGCGAGTCCCTGGGCCTGGTCGGCACCAAGGAGGGCTGTGGCGAGGGCGAGTGCGGCTCGTGCAGCGTGCTGCTCGACGGCGATGTCGTGTGTTCGTGCCTGGTACCGGTGTTCCAGGTCGAGGGGCGCGACGTGCGCACGATCGAGGATGCCACCGCCGTCCCGGGCCTGGCCGCGCTGCAGGACACGATGGTCACCGAGGGCGGCGTCCAGTGCGGCGCCTGCACCCCGGGCATCGTGCTCACGGCCGCGGTCCTCTTGGAGCGCAGCGAGCGGCCGGATCGCGCCGCGATTCGGGAGGCCCTGGCCGGGAACCTGTGCCGCTGCACCGGCTACGAACGCATCTTCCGCGCGGTGGAGAAGCTGGTCGACCAACGCCCACGGGGGGCGCTGTGACCCGCACCTTCCGGCCTCGTAGCCTGGCCGAAGCGTTGGACGCCATGGGGGCGCCCGATGCCGTCGCCGTCGCCGGTTGCACCGACCTGATGGTGGTCGACACGGCCACGGGCCGCCGTCACGGCGCGGTGGTGGATCTACAGCGTTTGCCCGAACTGGCGGGCGTACGCGACGACGGCGGTTGGATCGACATCGGTGCCGCCGTGAGCTTTTCGCAACTGCGCAGGGAGGCGCTCGTGGCCGAGCACGCGCCGATCTTGGTCCAGGCCGCCGCGACGATCGGCGGCTGGCAGATCCAGAATCGCGCGACCATCGGCGGCAACATCGCCAACGCCTCGCCGGTCGGGGACTCGCTGCCGGTGCTCCTGGCCCTGGGAGCGGAGCTGGTCCTGGCGAGCAGTTCCGGCGAGCGGCGTGTGTCCTATGCGGACTTCCACCGGGGCTACCGCGAGACTGTCCTCGAGCCCGGAGGGTTGATCGTGCGCGTGCGCGTGCCCCACGCGCTGCCCGACCAGTTCCAGGGTTTCAAGAAGGTCGGCACCCGCGAGGCCCAGGCGATCAGCAAGGTGGTCGTCGCCCTGAGCGCCCGCCGCGTCGAGGTCGGCGGCCAGGAGCACCTGGCGGACGTGCGCCTGGGCGCGGGCGCGGTTGCGGCGATGCCGATCCGTCTGCGCAGGACAGAGGCCCTGCTGGAAGGAGCGCCCGTGGGCGCGGACACCGCAACCCGAGCCGCGCGCGAGGCCCGTGCCGAGGTCAACCCGATCGACGACGCCCGCTCGACCGCCCGCTACCGCGCCCACGTCTTAGGGCGAGTGGTGCGGCGGCTCGTCGGCGATATCTCAGCCTGACCGAAGTGGGCTAGTGTCCTGGATCAGATATTCGGCGTCACTTCCCGGGCTCCGATCGCCGCTGGCGTCACCAGCGCCTCCTCCGAGTATCGCAGCGGATACGCGTCGTCAGCGCGCCTAGCCAGCATCGATCGGACCTCCGGGAAGTGACGCCGAATGCCTGATCCAGGACACTAGATGCCCATGCGCCCGAGCAGGAACAGCCCCAGGCTCAGCGCTGCTGCGATCGCCCACATGGCGGCGGCCGCGGGAACCACGTAGGGCAGGCCCATCAAGGCCACCCCGACGGTGAAGTGGGCCACGCGCCCCTGCTTCTTGCCGAAGATGAAGAGGCCGAAGCCCACGCTGCTGATGACGAGGTTGGCGATCAGGTCTGCAGCGGAGAGGTCCATCCGGGGTCGATCGGTGCCGGGCAGAGTGGGGGACGAGGGAATGTCCGAAATCCCAGGCTGGCCGCGTGGCAGGCATCACTCGCGGCGCTGTCCGCGCTCGGTGCGGCGCCCGGACGGCTCAGGCGCGGGTCTTGGCCGTCGAGGAAGCGATTGACTCGAGCTGCTCGAAGAGCTCTTCATAGTCGAAGGGCTTCTCGAACAGCGGCTGTTCGCAGCGCGCAGCAAAGGCCGTGGACTCCGTCGACGCCATGTCGCCGGTGACGAAGACGACCCGAGCCAGGACCGCGGGTTGGCTCGCCGCGAGCCTGTCGTGGAATCCGGCGCCCCCCATGCCCGGCATGCGGAGGTCACAGACCACTGCTGCGACGCCCACCAGATCCTGGCCCAGGGCCGCCTCGGCCGTGTTCGCCTCGCGCACCCGCCAACCGCGCGCCTCGCCATGCTCGCGCAGGATCGTGCGTACGGCGTCGTCGTCGTCCACGATCAGCAGTGGCCGACCGGCCGTGGACCGGGGCCGCGCCGCGGGAGTCAGCTCCGTCGGTCGCGGATCCGCGCGGGGCAGCAGCAGGCGGAATCGAGCGCCGCCTTCTGGCGCCTGCTCCACGCTGATCGAGCCGCCGTGCCCGCGCACGATCGCGTGCACGATCGAGAGGCCGAGCCCTGTGCCCTTGCCCGGGGACTTGGTCGTGAAGAAGGGCTCGAAGATCCGCTCGCGCAGATGCGAATCGACGCCGGAGCCCTGGTCACTGACCGTGAGCTCTATTCCCTGGTCGGTGGCGCGACCGCCGACCGACACCGTGCCACCCGGCGGGCTGGCGTGCAGGGCGTTGACGATCAAGTTGGACAGCACCTGTTCGATCCCCAGGGGGTCCGCGGCGATCCACAGGTGGGAGAGGGGCTCGACGCGTACGCTCCGCCCGCCGGTGGTCTCCCCGTCCGGCAGTCCTCGCAACACACGCTCGAGCAGCTCGTCGACCTCCACCGCCTGGGTCGGGTGGAGCGACTGGCCCGCCAGGGTCGAGAGGTTGCGCACGATCCCCCTGCAGCGTGCAGCCTGCTCGTGGATCAGCACCGCGCGGCGGTCGTTCGGATCGTCGAGCAGCAGCAGTTCGGAGTAGCCGGAGATCACCGTCAGCGGGTTGTTGAGCTCGTGCGCGACGCCCGACACGGCCGTCCCGAGGGCCCGCAGGCGCTCGTCCCTGGCCAGGGCGCGGGCGAGCCGCTGTCGTTCCTGTTCGGACCGCAGGAACTCCTGGTGGGACGACTCGAGCAGCCCGACCACCAGGCCGACGCCCAGGATCATCTGCACGCCGAGGTCCGTGAACGAGTTCAGCGAGAGCAGGGGGCGCAGCAGGTCCGTGTCGCCGAACTGGGTAGTCAGCGCCGAGGTGGCATGGACCGCCCACGAGACGATCAGGCCGATGAAGGACCAGCACAGGAGCCGAGTCCCGGTGCCCGACCCTCGCGAGGGCGAGAGCAGGCGCAGCGCGACGGCGGAGCAAGCGATCATCATCGGTGCTTGCAGAGCCAGGAGCAGGTCGATGTTGGAGACGACGATCGGCGTCGCCGAGTAGGCGAGCACCAACCCCCAGGGAGCCCATGGGTGCCGCGGGGACCGATCGACGCCGACCAGCCGCGAGCTACCGCGCACGAGCAGCAGGCCGAATGCCGCCTTGAGGCCCATGTAGGCCATGTAGCACAGGGTCGGGAGCAGCGCGCCGTCGGCCCACAGGTCGTAGGAGGTCTGCGTATCGTGGGCGCGGAAGAACCGCACACTCATCAGCGTCAACGCCACGGACAGGACCACGAAGGCCTGCAGGAAGGCTCGATACGCACCATTCGCTCTGCGGTCGACCTGGAGCGAAGCCAGCACGGCTACGAACACCCATGCAGTGAAGGCCTGGACCAGCAGGCCAACCAGAGCCATCAGATCGACGATCTCGAGCAGGAACATCTTGGGGGAGCCGCGGTCCAGGGGCGGTTGGAGCCCCGGTCAACATAGGGGGCCTGGTGAGCCTGTGGGCCGACCAAATGCTCGACGCGTCTCGAAGCTGCGATGGATCGGCGGCCGTCGCGATCTGTGAGTGCGCGCGGCAATCTCAGCCGCCCGCGACGGTCTCAGTTGCCGGCGGGGAGAACCTCGAAGCGGCTCGGATCGTCCCAGAAAGTCTTGGGACAGTTGGAGCAGCAGAAGCCGACCACGCGGCCTTCGTGGGCGATCGTGAAGCGCGGGTCGACAGGGGTGCCCGAGACCGGACAGATGTCGTTGATCGGCGCCAGCGAGGTGGTCGACGCGATCGCGGGCGGCGCTTCAGCCGCGACATCGGCGCGCACGAAGACCACGTCTGGCTCGACCTCCCGGGGAGCATCGGGACCGTCGACGGAGCCCACGATTCGAACTGCAGGGCGCAGGGCCGCGAGGCGTTGCAGCTCGGATTCGTCGAGTCCGCAGCCCCAGAGGTAGGCGGTCTCTAGGCTCGCGATGGAGGCGACGCTGTCGACGGCTCCCGGGGCGAGCCCGGTGCCCGAGAGGTTCAGGAGGGTCAGGGCCGGACAGTTGGCGAGCGGGCCGATGTCCGTCGACGGATCCGGCGAGCGCCGCAGGTCGAGTCGCTCGAGGCGCGGTATCCGCGCGAGATACTCGAGGTCGGCGGGCGCGAGCGGGGTCGCGCTCAGGTTCAGCTCGACGACCGAGCTGGCGATGGAGTCCAGCAGTTCCGCGATCTGGCCAGGCTCGATCGTGGCGGCGGTGAAGTCGACGGCGAGGTCGTCCGAGTCGCGACCCAGGCCCTCCACGTGTACCAGCAGCTCGCGCAGGTTCCGGATCGAGGCGCTGCGTTCGATGGCGTTCGGTTCGATTGACGGGGTGGCGGGCTCGTCGGTGGACGCCGCCGAGGTCGACTCGGCGACCTGCGGCTCGGCAATGCTGGGCGCGGCCGTTGGGACCGCGAGCGCTGCAGCCCGGCCGTCCGCGTCGCCGGTCACGACGGCCTCGGCGCCCGGCGCCCCGAGGGTCCCGATCCAGGCCGCGACGGCCTCGATCTCCTGGGCCGTGGGCTGGGCCTTCTCGGCCGGGGGCATGTGGTCGTCGTCCTCCAGCGGCAGTCGCAGGTGGCGCACCAGGGGGCTTCCGGCGGGATCGCCGGCGAGCACTACCGGTCCGTCCTCACCGCCCGCCAGCAGCGAAGCCATGTCGTGCAGGGCCAGACCGCCCTTCTGCTTGCGCTCGCCATGGCAGCGGGTGCAGTAGCTGTCGAAGAAAGGCGCAACCGCATCGAAGTCGTGGCTCACCGGCGCCACCTCGATCCAGCAGTCGGTCGCGAGCGAGTCCGCCAGGGGACCCGACGCCTGCGGATCTGCGTCCGCGCCCTCGAGCGCCTCGGTCCAGGGCTCGGTCAGGAAGTCGTCGCCGTGGGTCAGGCTTCCACCCAGGTGTGCGGTGGGCAGGAGCAGACCGACCGACAGGGCCAACAGCCAGGCGTAGCCCCGCGACCCGCGCCAGAACGCGAGACCCGTGCCCAGGCAGAGCACCATCAGCGCGATACCCAGGTACTCGTGCCACTCGACGCCCGCGCCGTAGCTCTCGGTCTCGTGCAACAGCCAACCGGACACCGCAGCCATCGGCGCCGTGACCGCGAGCAGGAAGACGAGCACCGCGCGGCTGCCGTCGGGTTCGCGCCGACGACGCACCAGGCGCCACAGCTCCACGCAGGCGAGGGCGACCAACAGCCCGACCGGCAGGTGCAGGACGACCGGGTGCAAGCGCGCCACGGCCGCGGCCCAGTCCACGGATTCGAAGATGGAGAGGTCGATCACGGGGCGATTCAGGCGAGCAGCTCGGGGACGACCCGTCCGGCGACGTCGGTCAAGCGGTAGTCGCGGCCGAGGGTGCGGTGGGTCAGGCGCTCGTGGTCGAAGCCCAGTTGGTTCAGCATCGTCGCGTGCAGGTCGTGCACGGAGACCGGATCGCGCACGATGTTGTAGCCGTAGTCGTCGGTGGCGCCGTGGACGATGCCGCGCTGGAAGCCGCCTCCGGCCAACCACAGGGAGAAGGCGCGCGGGTGGTGGTCGCGCCCGTAGTTGGTCTGCGTCAGTGTGCCCTGGCTGTAGACGGTGCGACCGAACTCGCCGGCCCAGAGCACGATCGTGTCCTCGAGCAGGCCGCGCCGGGCCAGGTCGCGCAGCAGTGCGGCCTGGGGTTGGTCCACCGCGCCGGCCTGGCTGCGAAGTTCGCTGGGCAGGTTGCCGTGGGCGTCCCAGCCGCGCATGTAGAGCTGGATGAAGCGCACCCCGCGCTCCGCCAGACGGCGCGCCAGGAGGCAGTTGGCGGCGAAGCTGCCGGGCTTGGAGACCTCCGGTCCGTACATCTCGAGCGTGTGCGGGTCCTCGTCCGAGAAGTCGACCAGCTCCGGCACCGACATCTGCATGCGGTAGGCCATCTCGTACTGGGCCAGGCGCGTGGAGACCTCGGGGTCCAGGGTGCGCTCCGCCTCCTGCTGGTTCAGGGCCGCAACGGCGTCGAGCATGCGCCGGCGGTCGTCGCGCTCCACGCCGTCGGGGTCGCTCAGGTATAGAACCGGGTTGTTGCCGCTGCGAATCTTGCAACCCTGGTGCCGTCCGTCGAGGAAGCCGCTGCCCCAGAAGCGCTCGCTCAGGGCCTGCATGTTCCCGATGCCTTGGGTGATCAGGACCACGAAGGTGGGCAGGTTCTCGTTGGCGCTACCCAGGCCGTAGCTCATCCAGGAGCCGAAGCTCGGGCGCCCGGGCTGCTGGCTGCCGGTCTGGAAGAACGTGATTGCCGGCTCGTGGTTGATCGCGTCCGTGTGCATCGAACGCACGATGCAGAGCTCGCGCGCCATGCCGCCGGTGTGGGGCATGACCTCGCTGACCCAGGCGCCGTCCTGCTCGTTGGGGTAGCGGCTGAAGCGGAACATGCTCGGCGCGACGGGAAAGCGCGACTGCCCGCTGGTCATCGTCGTCAGGCGCTGGCCCTTGCGGATCGAGTCCGGCAGGTCCTCGTCGAAACGCGTGCGCAGGCCGGGCTTGTAGTCCCACAGGTCCAAGTGGCTGGGCCCGCCCTCCATGTGGAGGTAGATCACACGCTTGGCCTTGGGCCGGAAGTGGGGGCCCGCCGCCAGTCCGCTGGAGTTGGCCGCCGTTGAACCGGACGCGGAGCCACCGGTCAGGAGCGAACCCAGAGCAGCTTGGCCCAGCAAGCCGCCCACGCCGGCGGCGCCGAGACCGAAGAAGCGTCGCCTCGTGAGCAGTCGCCGCCGCTCGTCGATCGGATCCAAGTGTTCGTCGTTGGTCATCTCAGCCCTGGGTGATCGTGGCGTGGAGGTTCAGGATCGCGCTGGCCACCAGGGTCCAGGCGGCCAGCTCGGCCGGGTCGGGGGCGCCCTCCGCGAGCATCGCTTCGCCCACGGCGACCAGAGCGGCGGCGTCCTCGGGAGCGGCCGCGTAGCGCGCGCGGTGGTCGTCGAGGGCGGCGGTCAGGATCGCCAACTCCGCTCGCTCCGGCGCCCTGCCGGTGCAGCGACGGAACATCAGCGTCAGCACGGCTGCGTCGCCCTCGGCCTCCGCCAGGCTGCGCTCGGCCAGCTTGCGCGCGGCCTCGACGTACTGCTCGTCGTTCCACAGGACCAGGGCCTGCAGTGGGGTGTTGGTGACGCCGCGCTTGATCACGCAGGACTCGCGCGTCGGCGCGTCGAAGGTCAGCATGGCCGGCGGCGGGGCGGCGCGCTTCCAGTAGGTGTACAGACTGCGCCGCCACAGGTCCTCGCCGGTGCCGCGTTCGAACAGGCGCGTGTTCGAGCCCAACATGGCGATCTCCTGCCACAGGCCCGGCGGCTGGTAGGGTTTGACCGAGGGGCCGCCCAACTCCTCCACCAGGAGGCCGGAGGTGTACAGGGCCAGGTCGCGGATGGCCTCCGCCTCGAGCCGGCGCCTGGGGTAGCTCGCCAGCAGCGCGCCGTCGGGGTCGATCGCGGCGACTTCGGGTCGCACCCGCGAGGACTGACGGTAGGTCGCGCTGGTCAGGACCGTGCGCAGCAGGCCTTGCACGTCCCAGCCGCTCTCGACGAACTCGGTTGCTAGCCAGTCGAGCAGCTGCGGATGGGTGGGCCACGAGCCCTGGAAGCCGAAGTCCCCGGAGGTGGCGACGAGCCCGGTCCCGAAGAGCAGTTGCCAGTAGCGGTTGACGGCGACCCGTGCGACCAGGGGGTTGTCGGGGGAGGTCATCCAGCGCGCCAGGTCGACGCGCGTCGCCCGCTCGCCGCCCGCGGCCTCGCCCTGGGTGGCGAGCCCCGCGAAGAGCGAGGGAATACCCGGCTCCACCGGGCGCTCGGGATCGGCCTTGTCGTACTCGCCCCGACTCAACACGAAGGTCTGGCGCGGCTCCATCCGCTCGCGCATGACCATGGTGCGCGGGATCGACGCCTCGAGCTCCTCGGTCGCGGCCACCAACTCGGCCTCGCGGGCCAGGCGCGCGGCGTAGTCGGGGGAGCGGGTCAGCCGGAATCCGTGCAGGATCGACGCGCCGAGGGTGGGGGCGGCGGCCGTCTCGCGCGGAACGTAGTCGGGCGCAGCGTCGGCGCGCGCGCCCGGTTCCACCAGGGCAGCGACCAGACCCTGGCCCAAGACCTCGTCGCCCTCGAGTGCGCTGAAGTAGAAGCCCGCCGCGCCGCCGGTGTTGATGACCTTGAATACCAGTGCGTTGCGACCGGCGCGCAGGGGGAGCGTGACACGGTTCTGGTCGGCGGCCGCGCCGCGCGGCAACTCGCTGGCGGCCACCTGGACGCCATTCACGAGGATCGTGAAGCCGTCGTCGCTGCCGAGGGAGACCTCGACCGAGCGGTCTTCGGGCGACCAGATCTCCTTGGCGACGTAGTGCACGTTGACGCCGCCGGCGAGGGAGGTCACGACGCCGTCGGCGAAGTCGCTGCGGTAGGTCCAGCGGCGAGGCGAGCCCTCGAGGGCCTCGAACTCGAGCATGGGGTCCAGGCTCGTGTCGGACTCCGGCCCGAAGACGCGCTGGTAGGCGCCCGTAGCCGTGGGAAGCTCGAAGGGACCGGCCTGGTACCAGGGCCCCTGGGCCAGGGGCAGGTCGGCGACGCCCGCCTCGCCCAGGGTCGCCAGGCCCAGGCGCGTGCGCCCGAACGAGTGGCCGTTCCAGATCGACTCGTAGCCCAGGGTCACCGTGACCTCGGTGCCGCCCTCGTAGCCGAACGGATGGTCGGCCAGGAACAGCGCCGTGCGCTCGGAGCCGTCCGTGTGTCCGGCGATGGCCCAGCCCGTGTTGTGGCGCTGGTCGAAGGCACGCAGCACGCCGTAGTCGTCGTTGGTCTGGGCGTAGTCGGCCCAGGCCCAGGTCAACTCGACCGGTTCGGACACGCTCGGGTCGGCGACGGAGCGCGCCTCGACGCGGATCGAGGTCAGCACCGCGTTGCCGTTGTCGGCGCGGCCGGGGGCGCCGTTCTCCAGCAGCGCGTCACCGAGGGCGTCGAGCTGCAACAGGCGCAGGTCGGTGGCGTCGGTCCGCAGGGTGATGCGGTGGACGTCCGTCGCGGGCGCGGGGCCCTCGGCGCGCAGGCTACCGTCGTCCAACTCGACGAAGGTCGTGCCGGCGCTGGAGCTCGCATCGACGAGGGTCGTCGAGACCCATTGCAGGCCCAGGTCCCCGGGCAGCGCGCTGCGCCACTGGGCCAAGGCCGCGCGGTCCTGCTCACTGGGCTCGCCCAGCTCCGCACGCAGCGCCGCGAGGTCCGACGCCAACTCTTCACGCGCCCGCACCTGCTCCGCGCTGGGCACCTCGATGAAGGGCTCGAGGGCGCGGTTGGGATTCGGCACTTGGGAGTAGAGCCCGGGCTCCTCGTTCGAGTTGAAGTACGAGAAGAAGCGGTAGAAGTCCTCTTGGGTGATCGGATCGAACTTGTGGTCGTGGCAGCGGGCGCAGCCGACGGTCAGACCCAGGAACACCTGGCCGGTGGTGTCGACGCGATCGACGGCGTACTCGACCAGGTACTCCTCGTCGATCGCACCGCCCTCGTCGGTGGTGACGTGGTTGCGGTTGAAGCCGCTGGCGACCAACTGATCGACGGTCGCGTCAGGCAGGAGGTCCCCGGCCAGCTGCTCGGTCAGGAAGCGGTCGAAGGGCATGTTGTCGCGAAAGGCCGCGAGGACCCAGTCGCGCCAGGGCCAGATCTGACGCCCGGCATCCATGTGGATGCCCGAGGTGTCCGCGTAGCGGGCCTGGTCCAGCCAGGGCGCAGTCATGCGCTCCGCATAGCGCGAGCGGTAGGGCTCCTCGCCGAACAGGCGGTCGATCCAAGCGAGCCAGACCGCGTCGCGATCGGACCCGGGGGCATCGTAGTCGGCTTGGAACGCGTCCAACTCGGCGGGGGTCGGGGGCAGACCCGTCAGGTCCAGGAACAGGCGACGCAGCAACAGGTCGGAGCGCTCCTCGGGCGAGGGCGCTAGCCCCAGCTCGCCGAGGTGCCGGGCGACGAAGGCATCCACGGGGTGCTCGAAGTCCGCGACCGTCGGCGGCGTCGGTCGCACGGGGGGTACGAACGCCCAATGCTCCTCGTACTGCGCCCCGTCGTCGATCCAACGCCGGATCAGCTCGCGCTCCTGGGCGCTGAAGCGCTCGCGGTGGGAGCGCTTCGGCGGCATGGCGTCCTCGGCGTCGTCGGTCGTGATCCGATACCAGAGTTCACTGGCCTCGGCGTCACCGGGGACGATGGCCGGTCCCCCGTCGCGCTCCGCCGTGGCGAAGGCGTGGGTGTCCAGTCGCAGGTCCGCCGCGCGGGCGGCCTCGTCTGGGCCGTGGCAGAGGAAGCAGCGGTCGGAGAGCAGCGGCCGCACGTCGCGCGAATAGCGCACCGGCACTCGGGGATCGGCGTCGCCGCCGGTGGGCGCGCCGGCCAGGGCCAGGGATGCGCCGGTGCCGGCCAGCAGGAGCAGGGCGAGGGCCGCGATCGGCCGCTCGGGGCGAGGGAGGGAGGGGAGACCCATGGACGCCCATGTTAGTGGGTCGACCCCGGATCGCGCTGCACGGCCGTCGGTCGAGGGGGGCTCGGTCCCGCACTCGCGCTGTGGGACGCGGCTGCGCGACGCAGATGGCCTGGATCCACGCCCGACGCCTTGCACGAGTCCGACCAGGTCGCGCGGGGCGGCCCCGAAGTCGAGGTCGCCCCGCGCGAAGTCGGAGCCGGGCGCGACTCCGCGGCGATCAGTCGGCGAAGACCTTGCTCTGCGCGGTGAGCTCCGCGAAGGGCGTCGGGACCAGGCCGTCGGCGGGGGTGGCGACGAAGGCCTGGAAGGCGTAGTGCACGCCGACCAGCGACGTGCCGCCGGGAGCTTGGGCAGGGGTGGGAACCAGGAATTCCGTGCCGGTCAGGCCCAGGCCGAGGATCAGGAAGCTCGCGACGTCGAAGCCGATCAAGCCCAGGCCGGGAAGGTAGACGGCGTTGGGGACCCCGACCGCGAACACGGTGGGTAGGCCGTCACCCAAGGGCGAGGTGGCCGTGATCGAGACGGACTCGCCCGCCGCGAATGGCTCCGCCGTCAGGTCGGCCTTGCGGTACTCCAAGGCGCCCATGTCGGGGTAGGGGCCGAGGGTCCCGATGGCGAAGCGATCTCCGTCGTCCAGGTCGGTGAACTGGCCACCACCACTCTGCCCGGCGTCGACGACCGGGGAGTTGGCGCTGGGCACGCCTTGGACGTCGAGCAGCGGATCCTGGTTCAGGTTGCCGCTTCCTGTGGTGAAACCACCCAGTGAGTAACTGACGTTGCCGGCGTCGAAGCCCAGGCCGAAGTTCGAGCCGACGCTGTTCCAGGCGATGGAGTTGCGGACCTTGCCGCTGAAGGTCCCGCCCGCCGTGCCGAACCCGTCGCCCCCGCTGTCGGTCACGGTGGCGTGCTCGATCGAGCCGCCGAAGCCGCTGGCGTAGATGCCGTCGCCGAGGCTGCCGCGCACCTGCAAGTTGAACAGGTCGCCCTGGAGCGCCGAGACCTCGAGGCCGCGGGTGCTCGACCGCTCCGAGACCAACGCTTCGGCCGCGACCTGGCTGGACTGCAGGGTGATGGCCGCACCCCCGACCCCGCCGTCGTGAACCTCGGTGTGGACCATGCGCCCGATCGAACCCGGGGCGAAGTGGATCCCCCGGAGGTCGCCGGGCGCAGCCGTGTCCGCGCCGTTCTTGTCGGTATCGCCTACCAGCGAGTCATTGCCGAGGGAGGCCAGGCGGATCGGCTCGGCACCGGTGCCGTTGAACTCCAGGACACTGCCGCTGCGCGCCTCGATCGCACCGCCGGTCCCCGGCGTGAACTTGATGGCGATGCCGGGACCGAAGGTCAGCATCGCGCCCGATTGGACGCAGACGTTCCCGTCGATCACGAGCACCGGACCGGGGAAGTGGGACGTGGTCACGTTCACGTCCTTGGTCACCGCGGTGGGACCCGTCGAGGTGCAGCCGATCTTGCTGCCGGTGATCTGCAGGTAGTCGCCCACGGCGTTGTTCAGGGCCAGGTTGTCGAGGAACCCGCCGAGCATGTCGAAGCTGACCCCGCCGATCGCTGCACCACCGTTGTCCGCGATGAAGTTGCGCTCGACCGTCGGCTGACCGCGGTCATTGGCGTCGATCACGAATCCGCCGGGGGCAGCGTTGTCGGTCACGATCAGATTGCGGACCGTCGCGTCCGTGTCGAACAGGTGAACGGGAGCGAGGGAGGAGTTGCTGCCGGCGAATCGCACGCTACCGCCGTCCCAGATGCTGTCGTCCGAGCTGGCCTGGAAGTGCAGGCCCTCGAAGTCCCCGGCCATGGGCTCGCGCGAGGTCAGTCCGAGTTGACCGTCGGTGTCGCCCCCGATCTCGTCGTCGTAGATCGAAGTGACGGCGGTGTCGTTCCAGTTGGCGGTGCCCTTGACGTTGATTCGGCTGGCGGCCTCACTACCGTTGCCGAGCTTGATGATCGTGTTCGGAGCCGTGGTGAGGGTCTTGCCCGGTGGGATCTCGGCCCAGCCAAAGGTGCCGGGCTGGACCACATACACCTGGCCGGCCGACAAGGGGCCGACGCCGCCCGGCTCGGGACCGTCGTACAGCATGGGTGGCAGCAGCGTGATCGGCAGGTCGCCCGTGCCACAGGGATCGTCGCCCACGGCATAGTGCAAGAGCCCGTAGAAGACGGCCGGCGTCTGACCGCCGGTGAATGTGGTCGTGGAGCCGCTCGAGCTGCCGGGACCGACGATCAAATCGTCGTTCTCCGTGATGCCGAGTCCTGAGACCTGTTGGACCGCAAGGCCGATCGTCTCGTCGATCGGACCTCCTGCACCATCGACGGAGATGACCGAGACCGAGCGGGTCTCACCGGCCGGGATCTCGATGTCGATGTCGAACGGGACATAGGTCAGGGTCGACGCAAACTCGGGCGTGATCGTGCCCACGAAGCTCGGGAGCCATCCGGCCTGGCTGGTCGTGCTGGTACCGCTGGGGGCCGACCAGACGGAGACATCCGCCGAGGAGAAATAGGCGATCCCCTTCGAATCCTGATCGTCGCGCACATAGGAGAGGCCGCAGATACGCAGATCCTCGGACTTGGCGGTGATCGCGAAGTAGACCTGCGTGGCATCCATGCTCGCACCCGAGCCACTGACGGACAGGACGGATTGGGCGCGACCGGTGGACGGCACGGCCGCAATTGCAGCGGCGAGCAGGATGCCGCAGCGGGCCGCGCAGGGGAGCAGTCGGAAATGGGTGTTCATCGATCTCTGAGGGGCGGCTCGGGTTTGGGGGGGCGGGGGTGACACCGGCCGTTACGGAGCGGGCCCCTGCGCGGATGCACACATCTCGACAGAGTGGCTCGAGTCCGATTGGAACCCGGCCTCGGTACCTCCTGGCCACGAGCCGACTCGGGTGCCGTCGCGCCCTCCCTTCGCGCCCGAGGGCCCTACCCGTCCGCTGTCGTGGGCATTGATTCACGAAGGTCCCAGAGGGCGCGCGGCCTCGGGCATCGGAGCAACAAATCGAAGCGTCGGTCTGCCTCGATATCAGGCTCTGGGCCCAAGTCAAATCGCTTCTCTGGAGTGGTGAATACCCGGTGAGCTTCTCTGGAGATGTCGAGGATTCCGCTGCCGAGACAAGTTGGGTTTGGAGCCGTTGACGGCCGAATGGCGACACCTCCCGACGGTCGATCGAGACCGCGGTCGCGGGCCCTTCAGCCCCTGCCACCGCGGATGATCCCCCTGCACCCTTACCCACCGACCTCGGGGAAAACGTGAGTGAGTCGTCACCCCTCGATCTCGAGATGCTCCAGGCTGTCGTCGTCGACAGCCTGGAGATTCTCGATGGAATCGACCCGCTCTTGCGGGAGCTCGAGGAGCGTCCCGACGACTCGTCCCTGATCAACCAGATCTTCCGCAGCTTCCACACCATCAAGGGCAACTCCGGCATGGCCGGGCTGACGGTGGTGCCTGCGTTCGCGCACGAGATCGAGGAGGGGCTCAACAGCTTGCGCGAAGGCAAGCTGGACGTCACGAGCGAGCGCATCGCCGTCCTCGTGCAATCCACGGATGCACTCCTGGCGCTGTTGCAGGGCATCGATCCCGAGACGGGTGCCGAACCGTTCGGAGAGCTGCAGGAGGACTGTCGTGCGGCCCTCGAGGCCTGTTTCGCCAAGGACGCAGGATCCCTCCCGGATGCCCTTCGGGCCTGGCTCGAGGCTGCCCAGTCCGACGACCATCTACGCAACCATCCCAAGTTGCGCGAGTTGGCGGCCTTGCTCGATGGGGGCAACTCGAGCCCCGAGGGCGCTGGGCAGGCCGAGACCACGAAGGCGGGGGCAAAGCAGGAGGCGCCCACCGAGGAGGCGCCAACCTCGGCCGCGGCGCAGGTCAATGGCCCGCCCTCGATCACCCTGCGGGTCGGCATCGAGCAGTTCGACAGGCTGATGGTCCTGGCGGGAGAGCTCTACAGCATCGATGAGCGCCTGAAGTACTGGATCCACGAAGCGCTCAGCGAGTCGAGCAGCGCCGCCAACAAGGGGGCTGTGCTCGGAATCGCCAGGGACTTCGACGGGGTCATGGATCGGCTCTACGAGCAGATGCACAAGATCCGGATGGTCTCGGCGATGCAGTTGACCAGACCCCTGGACCGGCTCGTGCGGGAGCTGTGCCGCTCGAGTGGCAAGCGGATTCGGTTCGTCAAGACCGGCGACGAGCGCAAGCTCGACAAGCGGATCATCGAGATCCTGGGCGATCCCCTGGTCCACATGATCCGCAACAGCATCGACCACGGCATCGAAGCACCCGAGGATCGCAGGGCCGCCGGCAAGCGCGAGGAAGCCACGATCGAACTCTGCATCTCCGAGGAGGAGGAGACGATCGAGATCTCGATCCGCGACGACGGTCGTGGGATCAACCTGGGCGCAGTGACCGACAAGGCGATTCGACAGGGGGTCATCACCCAGGCGCGGGCCGCGACGCTCACGGAGACGGAGCGCATCGAGCTCATCTACCACCCCGGGCTGTCGACCAAGGAGAAGGCCACCGACCTCTCGGGCCGGGGCGTCGGCATGGACGTCGTCCTCTCCGCCCTGCGCAGCGAGGGAGGGCGGGTCCGCGCTTCCACCAAGGAAGGCGAGGGAACGACCTTCGTCCTCGAGTTGCCCAAGCTGGGTTCCCCGGTGGTGGAGGGGCTCGCGGCGCGCGTGGGCCAGGTGGTCTACATGCTTCCGTCGAAGTCGGTGCTCAAGTTCTTCCCGTGGGAGGGCGTCAAGACGTCCTTCCTGCCCTCGGGCGCGAGGACGGCACACCTGGATGACACGAGCGTGCCGATCGTGGAGCTGGAGGGCCTGTCCGGGAGACGTCGTTTCGGTCCCGACGACGCCTTCGTGGGCACGGCCATCCTGCTGCACGATCGCACCGAGCGGAAGTTCGTCCTGCGCGTGGACGACGTCATCGGCTGGCAGAAGGCCCTGGTCGTCTCCACGGGCAGTTGGCTCAAGGAGGATCCGATCGTGAGCGGCGCCTTCGTGCTCGGGAACGGCTGCATCGGGTTCATGGTCACGGTCGAGAAGCTGGACCAGTTCCTGGTCCGTCGGTCGGCGGCCTGAGTGGGGGCCGTCGGCCCGCCACGGCGCGCTGCTCGAAGAATCGCGTGCGCCCTCGCGGGAAAGGGCTCTGCCCGGGAGCGAACCCCCTTCCGGAGTCATCACATGCCCCGCACCCTCACGACCCGCGCCGCCTTGGCCTCCCTGCTCCTCGCCGCCCCCGCCGCCGCTCAGGACCTGGAGGGCTTTCGAATCCCCTACGACGATTTCGTGCTCTACGACGCCGACGGGGACCCCGCCACTGATGGCGACCAGGTGCGGCTCACGGGTCAGATCGGACTCGACCTGGTGCCCTTCGTCTGCTCGAGCTGGGACCCGTCGACGAGTTGCCAGCACGTGCTCGAGGCCGGCGGCGAGGTGACCGGTCTGGCCAGCTTCAGTGTCGACGCCGGCCTGGCCGCGAGCGTGGACGAGCTGTGGCTCACGGACCCGGGTCTGCCGCCCCTGCTACTGCTGACGGTTCCCGTCGGCGGTGTCGACGTCACCGTCTCCCTGCGCTTCCTCGGTGCCCTGAGCGCCTCGGGGTCCATCGGCGCGCAGACCCACTTCGACGCCGCCTTCGAGGCGCCCTTCTCCGCGGCGATGGAGTTCGACCCCGGACTCGCCTTCGACGTGGCCCTGCCGCAGCCGGACCAACTCCTGACTTCGAAGCCGGAACTCACAGGCGGCGCGGCCGCGAGCTTCACCGTGGGGGCCTTCGCCGCGGTCGAGTTCCAGGTGGCCGTGGCGGGCATCCCGGTGCCGTCGCCTTCATTCCTGGTCGGTCCGGAGGTGACCCTACAGGTCGCGCCCGCAGCCGACCCCTGGTGGTCCATCGACGGCGACCTGGCGGTCTACGCCGCCTTCGGCAGCCTGCCCGCGGGCTTCCTCGTGCCGCCGCAGCTCTTGGCCAGCCTACCCCTCGCCGGCGCCGACGCCGGTGGTGCGATCGGCGACGCGGGCCAACTCGACGATCCCCGTTGGGCCCAGACCCTCGACCTCGGCGGCTACGACGAAGCGACCTTCGTGCTGCCTCGTCCGGGCGACCCCTGGTCCACGGTGATCGGCGTCGATAGCAACACGGGAGTGGTCGAGGTCGACCGCCAGGGTCAGGTAATCGATGCCTGGCACTGGGTCGGCGCGCGCCCCTCGGACGGCACGCCGAGCGCGTCGGGGACCCTGCTGGCCGGCGCCGTCGGCAGCAGCGTGTGGTTCGCCGACTACGCGGGCGGCGGGTCGTTCGGCTTCTCGAAGCGCGTCGAGGTCTACGAGCAAGGCAACTGGCGCTGGTTCATCCCTGAGCGCGTGGTGACCCTTCCGGAAGGCGACTTCGTGCTCGGTGGAACGACCTCCGTGGCCGGCAACGTCAATCGACGCACGCTGATGCGCGTGGACCCACAGGGACAGGTGGTCTGGGTCAAGATGTTCGGCTACGGCTACTTGGGCGATTCCTTCGCAGACATGATCCTGACCTCGGACGGCGCGCTCGTGATGGTCGGCCGCTACGACGAGAGTGGCGCCACTCCCGGCGCGCTGGTCACCAAGGTCTCCGCCGAGGGGCAACGGGTGTGGAGCAGCGTGGTGCCCGACCAGGGCGGGAACGTACGTCGCGCCACGGCAGTGACCGAGACCGATTCGGGCGAGCTGCTGGTCATGGGCCACCGCTCGATCGGGGCCTTGGTGCCGGACCCGGACTTCACGATCTGGACTCGCACCGTCGACCTGGTCACGGGTGCTTCGGACCAGGAGTACCTGCACGGCGCGCTCCAGGGGACAGTCGCCGTCTTCGGCATGTCCGTGCGCGATCGCGCCTACGACGTCGTGCCCCTGGGCGCCGGCTTCGCGATGGTCGGCAAGTGCAGCGAGCAGGTGGAGGAGGACGCCTGGATCTGGGTCTTGGGCGCCGAGCAGTCCCTGATCGAAGTGGGCGTCTACGACACGCCGCTCTACGACAGCTTGAGCCGCGTGCGGACCCTGCCGGACGGCGGGCTGCTCGCCGTGGGCAACTCGCGTGGCTTCTCGGGCAACTCCGACAGCGACCTCCTGCTGGTCAAGGCCGGCGCGAGCCCGCTGGTGGACCTCGCGGCTGGATCGGGAGGTACGTCGACGCACTACGCCATGGGGACCTTCCCGAACCACCAGCAGGCCGTGGCCCAGACGATCGTCACGGACGAGTTGACCTGGGTCAGCAACGACTACGTCCCGGGCGGCCTGGCGCCCTTCGCCACGACAACCGTGACCGACATCGAGGAGTGAGCGGACGGGCGCCGGGCTCAGCCGGTGTTGCGCAGACCACGGGCGATGCCGCGCACGGTCTGGATCAACACCCGCTCGAGCCCGGCGTCCTCGCGGCCGCCCGCCCGCCAGCGGCGCAGCAGGTCGATCTGGACGAAGCTCATGGGGTCCACATAGGGGTTGCGAAGGCGGATCGAGCGTTGGAGCGTCGGGTCGCGTTCGAGCAACTCGCGCGCGCCGCCGAGCTCCAGGACCTGAGCCACCGAACGCTCGTGCTCGGCACGCAGGCGCGGGAACAGGGCCGTGCCCACGTCGCCCGCCAGCTCGGCGTAGCGCGCGGCGATACCCAGGTCGCTCTTGGCCAGGACCATCTCGACGTCGCTGAGCAGCATCGTCAGGAAGGGCCACTGTTCGGCCGCGCGGCGCACGGTGTCGAGCCCGTGCTCGGCGATCGCGGCTTCCAGGCCGGTACCCACGCCGTACCAACCGGGAAGGACCAAGCGACATTGGGTCCAGGCGAAGACCCACGGGATCGCCCGCAGGTCCTGGACGCCGCGCATCGAGCGCCGCCGCGCCGGGCGCGAGCCGATCTGCAAGCGCGTGATCACGTCGAGCGGCGTCATGGCCTCGAACAGCGCGATGAAGTCGGGCTCGTCGTGGACCAGGGCGCGGTAGCAGGCGCGGCTGGCCTGGCCCAGGGTGGCCGCGATCGCGCGCTGCTCGTCGGTTGCCGGCTGGGCCGGGTCGCCGCCGGCGGTGCGCTCGAGGAGGGCGCCCAGGGTCAACTCGAGGGTGCGCGTGGCGATCCCGCGCAGGCCGAACTTGGCGCCGATGATCTCGCCTTGCTCGGTGGAGCGCGCATGCCCGGCCAGGGCGCCGGGTGGGGCGGCGAGCAGGGCGGCGCGCGGCTTGGAGCCGCCGCGACTGACCGAGCCGCCGCGGCCGTGGAACAGCACCAACTCCAGCCGCAGCTCCGCCGCTGCCTCGACCAGGCGTTCCTGGGCGCGGTCGAGGGCCACGCGCGAGGCCACGATGCCGCCGTCCTTGTTGCTGTCGGAGTAGCCCAGCATGACCACCTGCCTGCGCCCGCGACCGTCCAGGTGTGCGGCGTAGGTCGCGTCGGCGCACAGGGCGCGCAGCACGTCGGGGCCGCGTTCCAGGTCGTCGACCGTCTCGAACAGCGGGGCGATGTCCAGGGGCACGCGCGAGCCCTCGAGCTCGCAACCGCCGACGCGGGCCAACAGCAGGACTGCCAGGGCGTCGTCGGCACCCTGGGCCATGGACACGACGAAGGGCCCGATGGCGCGCGGGCCGTAACGCGTGCGGGCCTCGGCCAGGGCGCGGAAGACCTCGAGGGTCGCCGCGCTCTCGGGCTGGGGGTCAGAAGGCGGCGCGGGGGCAGGGCCGGCCAGGGCGGCGGCGAGGCGCGCGGTGCGCTCGTGGACGTCGCGACCCTCGTACTCACCATCGCCGAGCACCGCGCCGACGACCCGCCGGTGCACGGCCGCGTCCTGGCGCACGTCCAGGGTCGCCAGGTGAAAGCCGAACACGTCGACGCGCCACAGGGCGCGGCGCACCAGGGCCAGCCCGGCGCGGGCGCCGTGGTGTCGTTCGAGACTGCCCGCGATCAACGCCAGGTCCGCGCGGAAGTCGTCGGGCGGGCCGTAGCCGCGCTCGTCGCCCTCACCCTTGGCCGCGAGGCGCGCGTCCATCAGCCACAGCATCCGGCGGTAGGGCAGATCGAAGTAGCTCTCGGGGATGCGCGCGGCCGCGTCGGGCAAGAGCGCCTCGTACTCGCGCACTCGCTCGAGCAGGGCATCGTCGACGTCGACCCGCGAGGTCGACTGGGACAGGTGCTCATGCAGGCCCTTGAGCTCTTCGCGGTAGCGCCGCAGGACGAGCTCCAGATGGCGGGCCAGTGCCGCGCGGATGGTGTCGGCGCCGACAGCCGGATTGCCGTCCATGTCGCCGCCGACCCAGGAGCCGAAGCGCACCACCGGTCGAACCACCGGCACCTCGCCGCCGTAGGCCAGGGCCAGGGCCCGCTCGAGCTCCTCGTGCAAGGCGGGAATCACCCGGTAGAGCACGTCGGAGAGGAAGAACAGCACATGCTCCACCTCGTCGGCGACGGTGGGGCGCCCGGGGAGTTGCTCGTCGGTCTGCCAGGCCGCGGCGATCTCGAGCGCGATGCGCTGTTCGAGCGATTCCAGGGCGACAGGATCGAGGGTGGCCTCGCCGAATCGCTCGACCAGGGCCTGGGCCAGGCGCTGGTCCTTGCGCAGCAGCGTGCGACGCACCGACTCGGTCGGGTGGGCGGTGAACACCGGCTCGACGACTACCGTGGCCAGGGCCTCGCGCACCTGCTCCAGGGTCGTGCCGCGGCGCCGCAGCTCGAGGGCCGTCGCGCGCAGGCTGCCGGGCTGGGCGATGCCGGCTGTGAGGTAGTCCATGCGGCGCCTGAGGCGATGGGTCTGCTCAGCGGTGTTGACCACGCCGAAGTAGGCGCTGAACGCGCGCACCACCTCGAGCGCGGTGGCCGGGTCTTGGGCCCCCAAGAGCGATTCCAGCTCGGCGCCCGCGCTCGCGTCCCCGCGGCGCCGTCGGCGCGCCGCGAGTCGCGCGGCCTCGACGGTCTCGTAGACGCCCGGCGGCGCCAGCTCGCGCAGCAACTCGCCCAAGAGGGCGCCCAAGCGCGCCACCTCCCGCCGCAGGGGGCGGTCCTTGGCGTCGAAGCGCACGCCAGCGCCCTCGATTCGGGGATCCATGGCGCCATCCTGCCGCGCCGGAGAGCGGGTCCGATGGTCCCGCTCTTCAATCCGCGGTGCAAAGTCCCCGCGATAGCGCAGGTCGGCGTCATCCGACTGGCTTCGTCGGGCGTGATCGGGGTCGTGGCCGCGAGGCGCCGTGGCTTGTCGACAGCTCGATCCCGCGCCCCCGACCTGGTGTCATCGATCGGTTGAACCGGCCCCGCGGAACCTGGCGCCGATCGCGGCTACCGCTACAGACCCAAGCGCAGTTGCAGGGCCTCGGTCAGACCCAGGGGCACACCTGCGCCGGGGGCCAGGTCGAGCAATAGACCCTGGGCGTAGACCGACAAGCCGACGAGGGCGCTGTCCGCCGGGATCGCCGCGCTGATCGACGCGGGGCTGCCGGTGCCAGTCCAGGCAGAACCGTAGAGGGTGAGCAGACCGCCAGCCGGTCCGATGTCGATCAGCACCTCGCCCGGAGCGCCGGCCCCACCCATGCCCAGGCCCGGCAGCACCAGCCCGCAGGGGAAGCCGGGCGCAGGCGCCGCGGCGATGCCAAGCAGCGGCAGGGAGCCGGCCGACTGGGTCGCGAGGGGGTTGTCGATGCCGAGCTCGATCGACGTGCCCAGCACCGGCGCGCCGGACAGGATCGTGAGGCTACCGGCCGGGTTCACGCCACAGCCGTAGGGGATGGCGAGCGGCTCGGGCGCGCGGGCGAAGCTGAACAGGTCCGCGAAGATGTAGGACGCGTCCTCGGCCTTGCCCTCGGTCTCGTGGATCTCGAAAGTCTGGAAGCCACTCGCGTCGATGACGCCGAAGAAGCCCGTCGAGCCGGCCGGGAGGCCCGCGCCCTGGAAGTCCACGTGCGTGCCGTCGAGGATGGCCTCGATCCCGGCCGTGCCGGCGTTGCAGTGGATCCAGATGCCGGCGGCCCGGAACTTGCCCGTGTCGGAGGTGGCGATCCAGCCGTCGGTGCAGTTGCCGGGCGTGTTGCAGCCGGTGCCGGTGGTGTAGCTGCCGTGGGGCAGTTGGAAGAAGCCGTACTGACCGAAGATCGCCGGTCCGGTTCCGGTCGTGACCTGGCTGGTCCCGTTGTTGCCGGTCCAGGTGACGTCCAGGTTGGTCACGCTCGCCGCCGTGGCCGGGGTGCGCGGCCAGACGGGCGATTCGAAGCTCTCCTGTTCGACGGTCCAACCCTGGGCGTTGATCGCCGCCAGGAAGGCGTTCTGGTTGGTGTAGGTCGTCGGTCCGAAGACGCTGCCGCCGGTGACCTCGAAGCTGATCGTCGCCGGCGCGCTGTTCTGGGTCCCGTCGTTGGCGACGTAGGTGAAGGTGTCCGTACCCACGAAGCCGGTCGCGACCTCGTACTCCAGCGAGCCGTCCGAGTAGAGGATCAGGTTGCCGCTGGCGCCGGCCGAGCTGATCTTCACGGCGGTGAGGGTGTCATTCTCGGGGTCGCTGTCGTTCGACAGGACGCCGGGCGCGTCGACGCTCAGGTTGTCGCCGGTGGCGGTGGTGTAGAAGTCGGGCGCGGCGACCGGCGCCCCGCCGGATCCCAGGGGGATGGCCGCGGCGGGGGCGGTCAGCAGCGCGCCGAGGAGTAGAGCGCCAGAGAGCAGGGCCAGGAGGTGGCGGGGCTGGGCAGAGTCCATCACCGGAGCCTAGGTCTGCTCTTGGACCCGAACATGACAAGGGGTTCATCCACCCGGACTGGCGCCGGCGGGCGTCGGTCGGGCGATTGCGGGTCGTTGCCCGTCGGCCAGGAGCCCTGGGCTCCCGCCGACGAGGCGCACCGGGACTGCCACCCGGGCCGTCAGGAGGCCCGGTAGGCCTGGGTGAGCCAGGCCTTCAGCTCGGCGTCGACGTCCTTGGCGGACTCGATCCGGACGCGGTGGCTGACCATGGCGTTGAAGCTGCCGGATGCCTCGAGACGGCCACTGGGCGGCACGCCCTTCAGGTTGATCCCGAGGTCCACGCGCGTGGCCGTCGAGGGCTGCACGATCGCGAACTGCTTCGAGCGCCTGAAGCTCACGTAGGCCTTCTTGGGCGCGACCTCCACGTCGGCGCCGAGCTTGGTGAGCAGGGTCAGCAGCTTGTCGTAGATCGGGCGCAGGTCGGCCTTCTTGCCCGAGTACTGGGCCTCGACCAGGTCGCCCGCGTCGCTGCTGGCCGCGGCGGACTTGAAGTGCTCGTGGGCGACCAGGTTGGCAAAACCGTGGGTCATGCCGTGGTCACTCTTGAGGTGCTTGACCAGCTCGCCGTGCTTGGAGGCACCGCTCGACGCGGCGACCTTCAACCACTGGGGCAGGGTCTTGCCGGTCTTCTCCTTCAGGTTCGCGACCATGGTCGCGGCCATCTCGTCGGGGGACTTCGCCATCGGTCTCGTCCTCGAATAGGGGTGGGGGGGTCAGAGGGGCCAGTTCTCGCTGCGGCAGCGCTTGGGCGAGATGCCCTCGAGCAGCGTGAACAGGCGGTACAGCAGGCGGATGCCCAGGGAGGGCCGACCGGTCTCGACGATGCGCTTGAGGGTGTTCACGATCATCGTGCCGCCCTGGCGCATCTGCTTGGCCGACTTGGTGCCGGCGGGCATGGTCACGGTCAGCCGGAAGCGCACCTGGTCGCCCTGCTGCTCCAGGTCGTACTCCACCGTGCTCTCGGGATCGTCCTGGGTAGTGAACGCCATGGTGTGGACGAAGCGTCGCGGCGGGTCGAACTCGAGCACGTGGCCGACCACGCTGGTGTAGGCCCCGCTGGCCGTGCGCATGCGGATCTGGCCGCCGGGCTTCAGGCCGTCGGTGTGCATGCGCGCGTTGAAGATCGCCCCCTGCAGCTCGTCGGTCTTGGTGATCTCGCGCCACACGGCTTCGATCGAGCCGCGGATCATGACCTCGAAGACCTCGGTCTCCATGGTCACGGCGGCGGGGCTGGTGCCTGCTTCGTCAGCGCTCATCGGAGTCCCCCTGCGCCTCGACGACGTACTTCACCCGCGTCATGCGCGCGGCCCAGTGCTTGCTGAATTCGGTTGTCCACCGGTCGTAGATCTCCTGGATCGGTACGGGGTTGAAGTGCAGCACCCTGCGGCGCCCTTCCTTGCGGGAGAGCACCAGGCCCGCCCCCTCGAGCACTTTCAGGTGCTTCATCACGGCGATGCGCGACATCTCGAAGTGGCTCGCCACGTCGTTCACGCTGCACCCGGGCTGCGCCTTGAGGACGTCGAGGATCCGCCGACGGGTGGCGCTGGAGAGCGCGCCGAAGACGAGGCTGTGGGGGTCGACGTCCATGGGTAACCAAAATGTTACCTGTCGGGTCGGGCCTGTCAAGGTGCCGAGGGAGCTCCGAACGCGAGCCGGGCGGCCCTGGGTGGGGCCGCCCGGCATGGGGGCGCGGCCAGGTCATCGAGGACCGGACCCGGCGTGGCTGGGAGCGGGTCAGTTCGCCAGCAGCAGCTCGGTCGGATTGCTGGTGATCGAAACCCCGAACAGGGTCAGGTCGATTCCGAGCCAGGCGTGGAACAGGGTCACTCCAGCGAGGGCGGGATCGGTGCCCGCCGGCAGGCTGATCGTCGCCTGGGCCAGACCCTTCGAATCCAGCACGCCGGCGCCGCCGGAGAACACGCCTCCGCCCTCGAGTTGGATCGGCAGCAGCGTGTAGGCGTCGAAGACCAGGGGCAGCACCAGGCCGTCCAGGGGGATCCCCGGCGCGGTGCCGGTGGCGCTTCCAGCGAGGGCGTGGAAGGTGCCGGCGAAGGCCGAGCCCCCGCGCAGGTCGAGCCGCTGGACCCCGCCCGAGGACAGGGAGATCGCGCTCGGGTTCGCGGTCAGGCGCGGCACCTGGTAACGCGTCACGTCCACCGAAATGTCCTGGGAGCTGGCATCGGTCGTCGCCACGAACAAAGCCTTCGAATCGAGCGCGACCTGGAGCGGCGTGGTGCCGCCGCCGAATTGGCTCGTCGGGTAGGTTGCCCGCCAGAGTTCGTCGCCGGTCGCCAGGTCGAGCGCGAAGACGGCGGAACCCAAGATGCCCGGCGAAATCCTGACACTCGCGGAGACGTAGACGGTGGACGACTCGCCGTCGATGGTGAGGTCGTGGGGGCCGTTCAGGTCGATGAGAGAGTCGAGCGCCCGAGTCCACAGCTCGGTCCCCGTGGCGGCGTCGATTGCCTCGACGACGGACGAGGTCTGGAGTTGGCTGCCGAATGGAGTCCCTGCGACGACGAATGCCGAACCGTCCGGCGCCGAGGCCACGGCGACGTCGATGCTGATCGACTCGAGTTCTTGCGACCACTGCTGGACGCCGTTGGCGCTGGCGAACCCGATCAGCAGGCTGCGGTCCGAGTCCAGTCGCACCACCGAGGCGATGGTGCTCTGGTTGCGGGCGAGGCCGAGGGTCGAGCCGAGCTGCTTGCCGGCCGGGGGCGTGAAGACGGCGGTCCAAGCGTCGGAGCCGTCCCCCGGATGGAATCCACTCAGGTAGGGCTGGACGTCCGATCCAAGGTAGGCCTGGCCGGCGACCACGACCGGCTGGCCCGCCAAGATCGCCACTGCGTCCTCTTCACCGCCCGGTGAGAAGTCCAACGACCTGCTCCAGAGGGTCGCTCCGGTCGCCGCGTCCAGGGCTCGGACCAGCGAAGTGTCCATCGAGTCGTCCGTCGCGGTGAAGAACCGATCGACGCCGGCCTCGACGATGCTGGAGGCGTTGCTGTTCCACTGGGGCACGGAGGCCTTCCAGAGCACGGCGGCCGTCTGGGGCACCAGGCCCGTGAGTGCCAAGGTGCCGCCCAGGTTCAGCCCGGCCCCGACCGCAGCCGCCTGGCCGTTCCCGCTGATAACCGCGCGGGACTTGCCCTGCTGGAGGACGTCGGTCGAAGCGGCCATGGGGCCCCACAGGATGCCGCCCGTCACCGCGTCGACGGCGGTCACGAAGACGTCGAGGAGCGTCGAGCTGGTGGTCAGGAGGATCGAGCCGTCTGGCGAGAGCGACAGAGAGCCAGCACGATCGGCCGTCTCGATCAGGAGGGCGATCACGGAGGAGGACTGCAAGACCAGACCGGGCAGGCCGAACTCGGCCAGCACTCCCTTGGACTCGTTGGGCGAGAGGTAGCCCCAGCCGAGGAGCGTCACCCGCGATCCGGCCACCGCGATGCGCGCTCCGCCCTGCGGCCCCTGTTTTCCGGTGAGGTCGACGGTCGCGGTAGCCACGGTCGAGCCATTCGAGGGATCGAGTTGGCGCAGGTGGAAGCTCTTGACCACCTGGTTGCCGGGTGCGCTCCCCGCTACGACCAACGCGCCGGTGACCGCATCCCTGGCGAGGATCTGATCCTGGATCCCGTCCGGGGCCACATCGTTATCGCTGGCGGTGCCCCAGGGCGTCAGGAACGGGGCCGACCAGTCCGCGGCGCCGGAGAGGCCGAAGGACGCTACCGAGAGCGGCTTCGAGAGGCCGGTGGGGGATAGCGGGCCCAAGACGGGCGCGTGGATCCGCGCCCCGGCCGGGTCGACCAGGACTTGGTAGGTCGGGTTGCCCGTTTGCATCGCGCGCAGGACCGCTCCGGTGCTCGCATTCATTGCGAGCAGGTCACCGCTGGTACCGAAGGACGCCGCCACGATCCCCGACGCGCCGTAGGCGTCGACGGCGTACACGGTCGACTGGGGGCCCGGCGTCTGCCAGAGAACCTGGCCCGTCGCGAGCGCCAGGGCCGTGACCGTCGAGGTCGTGGTCTGACCACCCGCCGAGGGCTGGTTCGAACCCACGTACAGGCGCTGATTGTCCAGCGACAGGGAGCCCGACGGACGATCCGTCAACGCCGACCAAGCCGTCGCTCCGGTGGTCGGGTTGATGGCCAGGACGCCGCCTCCATTGACCTGGAAGGCCGGATCGTTCTCGCTGTAGGTCAGGTAGTCGAAGTTCTGGGAGAGGGCCAAGCCCTTCGGATCGACGTTGGTGAATCCGGACGACGGCGTGATCGTGAACTCGTAGTTCAGGCTGCCGGTCGCGGCGTCGAAGGACGTGACCCTGGGGAAGGGGCTGGCACCGATCTTGGGCTCGATCAAGGCGACCACGCGATCACCCGCCGGGGACACGTCCACGAACGCTTGGCCTTTTGGGTGGCTCTCCTGCGACGTCACGAGTTGGCGCTTCCAGAGTTCGACGCCGGTCGAGCGGTCCTTGGCGACCAACCACGCGGACTGGTCGACGGGGCATACGACCGAGAAGGAGGTCGTGGCGCTGAGAGATAGAGCACAGACACCGAGCGACGGACTGTCGAGTGCGTCGACCGGGGTCGATCAGTCGACCGCCGCTCCGGTCGAGATCTCCTGCGTGGGAAGCAGGGCGGAGAGGAGCAGGGCGGGGAGCAGAGGCGTTTGAAGCATTGATGACGGGTGAAAATCGTGGCTCGGCGGCGCAAGTCACGGCTCCGCTGCGGAGTGCTGACTGCCCATGGGGTACCGAGCGAGAAGCGCGGGCGCGCCGGGGTGCGCGCCCTGCCCAAGTTAGGGCGCCAGCTCCCGCCAGTTACCGGATTCCGCAGACTGCGACCCCACGGCACCCAGGCGCGGATCGTGCGCGGCAGCGCGCCGCGGAGCGCAAGCGAGCGGGCTCAGCGCGCCGCGAACCCGGCCCTGCGAGCCAGGGTCGCGAAAACCGGTAGGTGGTCCGACCCGATGTCGGGGCCGACATGGCGCTCCGTGCAGACGAGTCCGTCGCCGAGCAACACGTGGTCCAGGGGCATTGCCGGGACGAGGCGCGCCAGCCAGCGCTGATCGGATGAAACGAAGCGATCGTCGATCAGCCAAGTGGGCTGTCGCCCGAAGCCCCGTCGGCTGTCGCGCAGGTTGCCGCCGCGGAGCAGACGCGCATAGCTGCGCGAGCCCTCGGTGACGTTGAGGTCGCCGAGCACGACGACATGGTCCAAGGGCTCGGCGAGCTCGGCGAGGCGGTCTAGGGTGCGGTTGCGGCGGGCGATGTCGATCGGTCGCCCCGGGCGCATGGGGTGGGCGCCCAGGATCGTGACCACGTCGCCGTCGTGCTCGACAGCCACCTGCAAGATCGCACCATCCTCGTGGACCATCTGATCGACGAACGGTCGCTTGGACAGGATCGCGTCGCCCATCGAGCGCACGTGCCACCTCTCGCGCGCCGGCCACAGGAGCTGATGGGGGTAAGCCGACCCGAGCGCGTCGATGCTGGCGAGCGTCGCCTGGTTGCCTTCGCTGATGAAGACGATGTCCGGAGCGTCGCTCGCATCCACCAGCTCCAAGAGCGCTCGGTGCGCGTCGGATTCGAGCAGGAGGTTGGCCGCCGCGACCCGCAGGAGCAGTGCATCGGGCGCTCGCGCCCCGGCGCCCCAGCTGAGCCTCAAGGTCGGCCAGCCGATGACGAGCGCGCAAGCGAGAAGGATCGGTCCGGACCAGCGTCGCGGACGCAGGGCGAGCAAGCAGCCCAGGAGTGCCATCGTGTAGGCCACGGCGGGTCGAGTGTGGCTGGCGAGTTCGAGGGCAGAGCAGGTGTCGGACGCACGCAGGGCCCACGTTGCAAAGACGCTGAGCACCACGACCAGCACCAGGGTGAATCGAAGGACTCGCCGCACCCCCGAGTTCTAACCAAACTCGCCGAAGGGGGCCGGAGTCGAAGTCAGCTGTGACCCAGGCGAGACGCTCTATCAACCAGTGCTCGTCCTCGCGATCCCGAGCGACAGTCGAGCTCCCCCCGAACGAACTTCGGGCCCGCGCCGAGGCGCGGGCCCGAAGTGCTCTCCCGAGGCGAGGCGTCCTGGGGACTAGCGGGGTCTAGACCCGGGCCAGAAATCGACGCGAACGGTCGTTCGAACCGTTCTTGCCTCCACCTCGGTACTGGTCGTGGTTGTAACGGGCCGAGCCCGTGCTCTTGGGCTGATCGCCATCGGGCTTCGTCGAGGCGTCGCTCTGACCGACGATCTCGGGGCGCCTGTAGGGCGGAACGTAGCCGCCGCCACCGGCCGGACGCTCGCTGCGCTGGTAGCCGCCACCAGTGGGCCGCTCCTCCCGCTTGTAGCCGCCGCCAGTGGGCCGGTCGGCGCGCTTGTACCCGCCGCCGGCGGGGCGCTCGTCCCGCTGGTAGCCGCCACCCGTCGGGCGATCGGACCGTTGGTAGCCACCGCCTGTGGGGCGGTCGGCGCGCTTGTAACCACCACCGGCGGGGCGCTCGTCCCGCTGATAGCCGCCACCCGTCGGGCGATCGGACCGTTGGTAGCCACCGCCAGTGGGGCGATCGGCGCGCTTGTAACCGCCGCCGGCGGGGCGCTCGTCGCGCTGGTACCCGCCACCCGTGGGGCGTCCATTGCCACCGCCGCCGTAGTTGCGCCGATCGAAGCCGCCGCTGCGCTCGTTGCCCTCACCCCGACCAAAGCCGGGGCGGTCGACGCGCTCCTCGCGGTTGACCGGGCGGCGGCTGGGGAAGTCGCGCTGGATCTTGAGGTGGGGATCGCGCTCGTCGCGCTCGCGGGCGCGACCTTCGAAGGCCTGGGCGGCGCCCGAAGTGATCTCGAAGGTGCTGAAGTGGGCCTGCAAGCGGATGGCGCCGACCTCGCGACCCTGGACATCACCGCGGCGACAGATGTGGGCCAAGAGGCGCTTGGGATTGGCACCGGCGGCGAAGCCCCAGTTGATCCGGAAGCTGACCGTGTCCTTGGGCGCGCCGCGGTGGGCGTCGTGCTGGAAGGACTGGCGGTCCTCGCGCTGGAACGGCGCGCGGCCGTCGTTGCGACGCTGGGGGCGCAGGGTTCCGCGGTCGTCCGAGTCGTTGTCGGCCTGGCCGATGTCGCGGGCGTCCGGTGACTTGGACGGACGCGCCATCTGCAAGAGGACCGCGACCAGCTCGGCAGGCTCACGGTCTTCCAGCATGGCGCGCGCGTCGACGAGCTGTTCTTCCGTCGGCGTCGGGGCCTCGGCCAGGGCCTTGGCGGTGGCCTCGCGGGCGCGCTCCTCGACCACGCGGCGCACGTCGTCGGCGCTGGGGATCGGACGCCATTCGACGTCGATGCCCGCATCGCGCAGCAGGAACTCCATCCGCTTCTGACGGCGGTGGGGGACCATCGAGATGCTCACGCCCTTCTTGCCGGCGCGGCCGGTGCGACCGCTGCGGTGGGTGTAGACCTCGGCGTCGCGGCAGGGGGCGGTGTGCACGACCGTCGCGACCTCGGGCACGTCCAGGCCGCGCGCGGCCACGTCCGTGGCGACGAGGATCGGGACGGCGCCGGAGCGGAACGCGGCCAAGGTGCGCGTGCGCTGGGCCTGGGCCAGCTCGCCGCTGAGGGGCAGGGCGGCGAAGCCGTCGTCGGAGAGCTTCTCGGCCAACTCGCTGGTCTCGACCCGCGTGTTGACGAAGACGAGCGTGCGCTCGGTGCCCGACACGAGCAGCAGGTTGACCAGGGCCGAGTAGCGGTCGCGCTCGTGGACGCGGCAGGCGATGTGCTCGATATCCGCGTTGGCCACGCCCAGGCGGGTGCCTTCGACGTGCAGTGGGTTGTGCTGGTAGCGCTCGGCGAGGCGCCGAATGCCGTCCGGCAGGGTCGCCGAGACCATGTGGGTGCGGCGATGGTCCGGCGTCGCCTCGATGATCGCCTCGAGCTCCTCGCGGAAGCCCAGGTCGAGCATCTGGTCGGCCTCGTCGAGGATCAGGTGGCAGACCTGGTCGAGGACCAGGGCCTCGCTGGTGAGGTGGTCGAGCAGGCGGCCGGGGGTGCCGACCAGGACGCGCGGCGGGCGACGCAGGCGCTCGCGCTCGCGCCAGAGGTTGGTGCCGCCCGTGACGCAGTCGAGGGTCACGCCGGGGACGTCGGCGTAGAGCCACTCGAGCTCGCTGCGGACCTGAGCCGCCAACTCGCGGGTGGGGACGATGACCAGGACCTGGGGTCCGCGGGGACGCGAGGACTTGCGGGGCGCGTCGTCCTGGCGCTGGGCCGGTGCTTGGGACGCCGCCAGCTCCTGTTCGTTGGAGTTCTCGCTGTCTGCATCGACCTCGGCTGCCGGCTCGATCGCCCCGTCGACCGAATCGTCGTCCGCACGCTCGCCGATTTCATCGGACGTCGCCGCTTCGGCATCGGCTGCCTCGGACTGGACCGCAGCCAGCTCAGACGCCTCCGGAGTCCCCTCCGTCTCGGAGAAAACGTCCGAACCGGCATCCGGTTCAGGCTCGATGACCGGGGGGAAGGGAGCGTCGGGCGAGGCCAGCAGTACGGGCGCTGCCACCAGACCCAAGGCCACGGTCTTGCCGGACCCGGTCTGGGAGGAGATCTGCAGATCGCGGTTCTCACCGCAAGCCTGCAAGGCTGCCTCCTGGACCGTCGTCAGGGAGTCGAACCCGCGCCGCAGCAGGGCAGCGCGCAGGGGTTCAGCGATACGGGGGTCCAGGATCGGTTCGGTCACGGAGAGGCCTTGGTCGGGGAGCGAGTCCGGGCTCTTCCGGACAAAAGGGCGAACTAGCGTAGTGGCGCCCCTCCCGATCCACAACCTCGGGCCTGGCTCCGGATCCCGCACGGGACCGTCGGACGGCCATAGGGCAGCGCATACGCTGCCCTGAATCTACCTCGGAATCTCTGCCTGCTCGGAACTACGGTCCGGTCCGGAGGGGGCCGGCGAGCCGCCGAGCAGCGTGCTCACTCTGTCTTCATCGCCCTGATCAGCGGGCGCGCTCAGTCGTCGACGAGGTTCCCGGGCTCCTCGATCGGAATGTCCGTGTCGAGGTGCACGTCGAGCGGGTTGATGATGACCTCTTCTTCGCCCGCTTCCTTGCGACGCTCCTTCTCTTCCTTGTAGTCGCGTCTGCGAGCAGCCTTGTCCTGACGCTTCAGGTGCTTCTCACGTTCCCGTCGACGCTTCTCGACGGATTGTCCGGGTTTCTTTCCGATGACTTTGACCTCGTAAGGAAGGCGGGACCACGTCGCAACGCGGTCGGAGAGGTGAAGCGAGCAAGGGCCGCGCGGGCGAGGTGCGGATCTTGGACCGGGCCGGTCATGGGATGCACTCGCAGATTGCGAAGGCATCGACCGGCCCGGTTGTTCGGGTGGGATCCATCCGAGTCGACTGGATCCCGCTCTGGTTGTGGTCGGCCCGGCCCTTCCAGTTGGAGCGGGGCCGCGCACAATCGTCTTCTCGGGCGAACAACCGGATCGAATACGGTGAGTCGACCCGGTTGTTGGCGTCGGGGCTGCTGGAACCGGGCTGCTGAAGTGGTCCTGGCCGAATGGGGCTACCGAAGTAGTCCTAGCCGATCAGGGCTACTGGAGCAGTCCTACCAGCGGCCGCCGCCGCCGCCTCCGCCACCACGGCCACCGCCGCCGCCGCCACCCCCGCCACCGCGGGACTGACGCTCTTGCGCCTCGTTGACGCGGAGGTCGCGGCCGTCAAGGTTCTGGCCGTCCATTTCTTCGATGGCCGATTGGGCCTCTTGGTCGTTGCCCATCTCGACGAAGGCGAAGCCGCGGGGGCGGCCGGTCTCACGGTCGGAGACGATATGGCAGTCGGTGACAGTGCGTCCGCCGGCTTCGAAAGCCGCGCGCAGGTCGTCCTCGGTGGTATCCCAGGACAGGTTGCCGACAAAAAGTCGCTTACCCATGGTCAGGTTCTGTTGCTCGGTCTGAGGGTCGTGGTACTGAAGTGCTCGGCTGACCGGACGACCCGAGACTCGGAGCGGGCGGGGCAGGCGGGCGGGACATGACCCGAACGCTTCCGGCGGCTGCGTTGGCAACCGATCGGGAGAATTCGGATCGAGCGGAGATCATAGCGCCCAGGAGCCCCGGATTCCGATGCCCTGGAAGTTTGATCCACCGGAAGTCCATTCTTCCTGTCGGCCGCTTCCATGTCCCGGGCGTGTCGCGGCCCCCGGGAGTGACTCCTCAGCGGGTCGTGTGGGACCTGAATCTCGCCGAGCGATGGCCGCCCCCGAGCCGGAATTGGCACCGCTCCGGACCGCCGGTCGCGAGCCCGAACCGCCCCCTGGGCCCCGTGACGCTACCCGGAACCCCGGATTCCCCCTTTCGATCGAGACCGATCGGTCTAGAAGCCTGTCCGGTCGGACGTTCCGACTGCCCACACCACGCGACCCCCGACCGACTCTCGCCCATGACCTCCAACCCCGACCGCGCTCTTTTTGGTTCCGTGACCCTGGGCGACCTTCCGCTCTCGAATCGCATCGTCCTGGCGCCCATGACCCGCGGCCGGGCGGGGTCCGAGCGCCTCGCCAACCCGGTCATGGCGGAGTACTACGCCCAACGATCGGGCGCCGGACTGGTCCTGACCGAAGCCACCACCGTCTCGGCCCAGGGCAACGGTTGGGTCGGTTCGCCCGGCATCTACACCGACGAGCAGGGGCAAGCTTGGCGACAGGTGGTCGATGCCGTCCACGCCCGTGGCGGCCGCATCTTCCTCCAGCTCTGGCATACCGGCCGTGCTTCCCACTCGAGCTTCCACGCCGGCGAGTTGCCGGTCGCGCCCTCGGCCATCCGCATGGAGGGCGAGGGCGTGCACACACCGCTAGGCAAGCAACCCCACGAAACGCCCCGCGCGCTGGAGCAGGAGGAGCTGCCGGGCATCGTGGCCGACTACGTGTCCGCGGCCCGTCGCGCCCTCGCTGCGGGCTTCGACGGCGTCGAGGTGCATTCGGCCAACGGGTACCTGTTGGACGAGTTCCTCCAGTCGCGCACGAACCACCGCACGGACGCCTACGGCGGCAGCCTCGAGAACCGCTACCGCCTGCTGCGCGAGGTCGTCGAGGCCGTGACCCAGGTCTTCCCGGCGGGCCGCGTGGGTGTGCGCCTGTCGCCGAACGGCGTGTTCAACGACATGGGGTCGCCGGACTTCCGCGAGACCTTCCTCTACGCGGCGGGCCAGCTGGATCGTTTCGGCCTGGCGTACCTGCACGTCATGGACGGGCTGGCCTTCGGCTTCCACGGTCTCGGCGAGCCGTTGACCCTGAAGGACTTCCGCGGCGTCTTCCACGGGACCCTGATGGGCAATTGCGGCTACGACCTGGAGCAGGCGGAGGCGGCGGTGGACAGCGGCGCCGCCGATCTGATCGCCTTCGGTCGCCCCTTCATCGCCAACCCCGATCTGGTGCAACGCCTCGAACTGGGCTTGCCCCTGGCGGAGTCCGATCCCTCGACCTGGTACCTCAGCGAGGACCCGGCCACGGGCTACACGGACTACCCGGTGTACCGGGAAGAAGTCAGCGCCTGACCGACTCGGGTGGAGCCGTCGCAGGCCAGGCCCTGGCCTGTGACGGCCGCTCCGGCGAGGAATTTGGCGCGTGGCGAGTCCTGTGTGGCACCCGGCCATGGCGCTTTGCGCCATGGGTGGTGAGGCTCGACCTCACATCACCCCGAACCCGACCGCACGGTGCCCGCCGATGAGACTCTTCCTGCTCTGTTCCGCCCTCGCCCTGGCCGCTTGCAACAGCCCGCGCTTCGAGGCCAGCGCGCCGCTCTACTACGACGTGGGGGTCGTGCATCGCACGGTGTCCACCGACTCGCCCGAGGCCCAGCTGTGGTTCGACCGCGGGCTGGGGCTGTGCTTCGGCTTCAACCACGAGGAGGCCCTGGCGTGCTTCCGCCAGGCGGTCGACGCCGATCCCGAGTGCGCGATGGCCTGGTGGGGCCAGGCCTACGCCCAGGGCACCAACTACAACAGCCCGTTCATGTCCGACGAGGCCAGCCACGCCGCCTTCGACGCCATCGCGCGGGCGGTCGAGCTGGCGGACTCCGCCACCGCGGTGGAGCGCGCCCTGATCGACGCCATGTCGAAGCGCTTCACCTGGCCCGCGCCGCAGGACCGAGCTGAGCTCGAGGCCGCGTACGCCGAGGCCATGGAGACCGTGCACGGCGCCTACCCTGACGATCCCGAGGTGGCGGCGCTCACGGCCGAAGCGCTGATGCAGCTGCGCCCCTGGGCCCTTTGGTCGCACGAGGGCGAGCCGGCGCCGGAGCTGGCTCGGATCCGTCCGGTGCTCGAGCAGGGCCTACAGCGTTGGCCCGACCACCCGGCCCTGTGCCATCTCTATATCCACGCCATGGAAGCCGGCCCCGAGGTCGGGCGTGCCATCCCCGCGGCCCGCTCGCTCGAGTCGCTCACCCCGGGCCTCGGTCACCTGGTCCACATGCCCAGCCACATCTACACCTGGACCGGGCGCTACGACGACGTCGTGCGCGTCAACCTGCGCGCGGTGGAGGTCGACGACGCCTACGCCGACTTCGCTGGCCGCGAGAACCTCTACACGGCCTACCGCATCCACAACTACCACTTCGTCGCCTACGGGGCGATGTGGGACGGGCGACGCGACCTGGCGCTCGAGTACGCGCGGCAACTGGTGCGGGAGATCCCCGACAGCTTGATCGAGCAGATGCCCGACCTGTTCGAAGTCTTCACGGCGACGCCGTACCACGTGATGGTGCGCTTCGGCCTGTGGGAGGAACTGCTCGCGGAGCCCGAGCCCGCCGCGGATCGGCAGGCGGCCCGCGCCGTGTGGCGCTACGCCCGCGGAGTCGCGCTGGCGTCGCTCGGCCGCGTCGAAGAGGCGCAGCGTGAGCAACTCGCCTTCCGCGCTGCGCGCGCGGCCGTGCCCGAGTCGCGCTTCCTGTTCCAGAACCCCGTGGCCAACGTGCTGGAGGTCGCCGACCGGGTGCTGGAAGGCGAGATCGCCTACCGCCGCGGTGACTACGACCAGGCCTTCGCGTCCCTGCGCGACGCCGTCGCCTACGACGAACGGCTCAATTACGACGAGCCCTGGGGTTGGATGGAGCCGGTGCGCCACGCCCTGGGCGCGCTGTTGACCGAGCAGGGCCACTACGTCGAGGCCGAAGCGGTCTACCGCGAGAACCTGCGCCGCTACCCGGAGAACGGCTGGGCCTTGCACGGCCTGGCCGAGTGCCTGCGCGGCCAGGGGCGCACGGCCGAGGCGGCCCGCGTTCAGGAGCGCTTCGACGCGGCCTGGAAACGCTCGGACGTGGTCATCCCCGGCTCCTGCTTCTGCAAGGGCTTGGACCTGGCTGGCTGAGCGCCTGCCTGTTCGGTGTGGGCCCGCCCGGGATTCGCTCCCCGGCGGGTCCGCCCCCGTCTCAGAGCGGCACGCCGTCGGGGAACGCGCGCTCTCGCAGGCGCGCGCGGATCGTCTCCGTCGCGTCGCGATACAGGCGCTGGCCCGGGACGTTGGGAGGATCGCCCGGCAGGTCCACGGTTGCACCCGCATCGAGCAGCAGATCGACCAGCTCGAGGTAGGCGGCCTGATTGCCGTCGGCGCCGCCCGAGTAGCGCGAGCCGTGCACGGCCCAACCCAGTGGGGTCGATTCGTGGTCACAGCCGCTGGCGTGGATGTCGGCGCCGCGCGCGATCAAGAGCCGCGCCACGTCCGGCTGGGCGAACCAGCCGCACTGTTCGAGGGGCGTGCCGCCGTCCAAGCCGCGCGCCTCGATGTCCGCGCCGCGGTCCAGCAGGAACTCGACCGCCGCCAGCTTGCCCTGGCCGGCCAGGTCGCCGAGCAACCGCGCCTCCTCGACATTCAGGCTCGCGACGAGGTCCGGGTGGGCGTCGGCGACATGGGCGGCGCGCCCGAGGTCGACCTGCAGCAGGGCCACGGCCAACTCGTCCGCCGGCCGGAGCTGCGTGCTCGCACCCTGGCTCGCCAGGAACTCGGCGACCTCCGGGAAGGGGCGTCGGAGCGCGTGGCGCCAGGCCGTGTCGCCGCCCTTGGTGGGGGCGTCGACCGTCGCGCCGAACTCGACCAGCATCCGCACGCCGTCCAACCGCCGGCGACGTACGGCCACGTGCAGCAACGTCTCGTCGAGTGGGCCCCAGCGCGCATCGGGGTTCGCGCCACCCTCGAGCAGTCGACGGACCGGACCGGGCTTCCAGCACAGGTCGACGGCCCAGTGCAAGAGGCTCACCCTCCGGGGGTTGTCGCTCGAGGTCGGATCGCCGCCGCCGGCGATCAGCGCGTCGAGCAGGGACGTGCGCTCGCCTTCGAGGGCCGCGAAGAGGGCCCGTCCGTCGTTGGGGTCGGCGCCGGCGGAGAGCAGGACCTTGGCCGCGGCGGCCGCGCGCTGGTCGTCCTCCATGCGCGAGGCGCCCACCAGGGCCAGGGGCGTCGCGCCGCCGGGACCCGCGCGCTGCGCCGAGTCGGGACCCGCCTCGAGCAGCAGCGCCAGCCCCTCGGCATCCAGGAGCACCGCCGCGGCGTGGACGTTTCGCGACGCCGCGCCGGGGTGCATCGCGAGCAGCGTCTCGACCTGGGGCGCGCGGCCGCGCAGGGCGGCGCCGATCAGGGCCTGGAGTGCAGGTTCCGGAAGTTCGGCCATGGCGGCACGATAGCCCGGGCGCGCGCAGAGGGTCCCCGTGCCGCCGGACCAATCGGCCGGGCGCGCAGCCTCAGCCCGAGTAGGCGCTGATCTCGGTCGCCTTGACCGCGATCCACAGGGCGGCCCCCGGCCCGAGCCCCAGCTCCTGCGCCGCGCCGTGGGTCACCTCGGCCACCAGCGGCACCGGCGCGTCGAAGCGCACCCGCAGGCGGTCGATGGCCGGCTCGACCGCCGCCACGGTGGACCGCCAGACGTTGCGCGGAGAACCCTGTGGGCGCTCGCGGAACAGGGCCACGGCGCGCGGGTGGAGCACCGCCAGGGTCGGCCCGTCGGGCACCGAGGCCACCACCAGCTCCGCGCCCCCGGGCAGGCTCAGGTGCCCCGCGCTGGCCGTGCCACGGAACAGGTTCAAGCCGACGAGGTCGGCCACGTAGGTCGAGCGGGGATGGCCACAGATCTGCGGGGTGGTGCCCGTCTGCACCACGCGCCCGCCCTCGAGCACCGCCACGCGATCGGCCAGGGCGAAGGCGTCGATGGCGTCGTGGGCCACGATCAACCGCACCCCATCGAAGGCGTCGAGGTGCTGGCGCAGCTCGCGGCGCAGCTCGGCCCGCGCGCTGGCGTCCACCGCCGAGAGAGGTTCGTCCAGCAGCAGCAGCGCGGGTTCGCAGGCCAGGGCGCGGGCCAGGGCCACCCGTTGCGCCTGGCCACCGGAGAGCTCGCCGGGGCGTCGTTCGGCGAACTCGGAGAGGCCCACCCGCTCGAGCCACTCGGTCGCTCGACTGCGAGCACTGCGCCGATCGAGCCCGCGCGAGCGTGGGCCGTAGGCCACGTTCTCGACCACGCTCAGGTGCGGGAACAGCAACAGGTCCTGAAACACGAAACCCACCCGGCGCTGGTCGGGCGCCAGGGACTGGCGCGATCCGCCACGCTCCAGTTGTCTGCCGTCGAGCTCGACGCTGCCCGCGTCGATCGGGATCAATCCGCCCAGAGCCTGCAGGCACGAGCTCTTGCCGGCGCCGTTGGGACCGACCAGGGCCAGGGTCTCGCCGCGCTCGACGGTGGCCGCGAACTCGAGCGCGAAGTCGCCGCGCGCGAGGGTGAAGTCGGCGACGAGGCTCATCCGACGGGGAACCAACGATCGCGGAGCAGGAACAGCACCAGGGCCGAGATCGCCACCAACAACAGGCTCAGGGCGATCGCCGCTTCCGGCGCGGTTTCCAGGGCGGTGTAGACCGCCAGGGGCAGGGTGCGCGTGGTGCCCTCCAGGTTGCCGGCGAAGGTGATCGTGGCACCGAACTCGCCCAGGGCGCGGGCCCAGGCCAAGAGCAGCCCGGCGCGCAGGGACGGCGCGATCATCGGCAGGGTGACCGTGCGGAAGGTGCGCCACGGTCCAGCGCCGAGCGATGCGGCGGCGGCTGCGAAGCGCGGGTCGAAGGCGCGCAAGCCGGCCTCGGCCGACAGCACGAAGAACGGCAGGGAGACCCAAGTCGCCGCGAGGACGACCCCGGCTCCGCTGAAAGGCAAGCTGAGGCCGAAGACCCGCTCCAAGGGCGCACCGATGACGCCGGCCCGCCCGAAGGCGAGCAGCAGCGCCACGCCGCCGACCACCGGCGGCAGCACCATCGGCAGGACTACCAAGAGGCGCACGGTCGTGCGCCAGGGCGAGCGACCCTGGGAGAGCCACAGGGCGAGGGGCAGGCCGAGCACCAGGCTGGCCAGGGCCGCGCCCGTCGAGCTGAGGATCGACAGGCGCAGGGCGTCGAGCACCGCGCCGCTCGCGAGCCTGTCCGCGAGCCGGCTCCAGGGGGCACGAGCCAGAAGGCCGACCAGCGGGAGCGCCAAGAGTGCCACCGCCAGGCCCACGGGGACCAGCAGCAGCGAGCGCGCGGAGGGACGGCGGGCGTCCATCACGGCAACTCGAAGCCGTGGGCCGTGAGGATCGCGCCGCCCGCCTCCGACAGCAGGAAGTCCACGAAGGCTCGGGCGCGCCCCTCGCGCTCGCCCCGGGCCAGGATCGCCACCGGATAGCGCGCGACGACGTTCTGTGGCGTCGGGATCGTCACCGCCTCGACCGCTGCGTCGGTCCCGACCAGGTCGCTGGCGTAGACCAGGCCCGCGTCCAACTCACCCAGGGCGACCTTGGACACGAGTGCGCGCACACTGGGCTCGTCGGAGGAGGAGCGAACCTGCACCGCGGCGGCCTCGAGCAGGCTCCGCGCGTAGCGCCCCGCGGGAACGGCCGGACCGCACAGGGCCACCAGCAGGTCGTCGCGCTCGAGGTCCGAAAGCCCCTTGATCCCGCGGGGATTGCCAGCAGCAACCGCGATCGCCATGCGGTTCAGGGCGAAGTCGATCGGATCGATCTCGTCGTCGTGCGGTCCGAGCAGGCTGACGAGGCTCTGGGCATCGGCCGAGGCGAAGACGTCGACCCGTGCGCCCTCGCGAGCCTGCAGCACGAGCTGCGGCGTGCCGGCGGTGTTGAGTCGGACCTCGTGGCCGGGTTGCGCGCGCTCGAAGGCGCGGGCCAGCTCGTCGAACGGCGCGGCCAGCGATGCCGAGGCGAAGACGACGGTGGTGTGGTCTGCCGCCGTGCCCCGGGCGCAGGAGGCGGCAACCAGGGCGAGCAGCAGTACGAGGGGAGTGGGCAGGCTCATCGACGAGGTGCGATCAGGCGCTGGAGAGCTCGGCGCCCCGCCCGACGATCCTGGTTGCGCGCGGCCAGTCGCATTCGAGCTCACCCATGCCAGGTTTCTAGGTGATCTACCAGCGACGGGCAAGGCGCAGCGCTCCGACCTCGAACCGGGAGGGCGTAGGCGTTCGTACGGTGCCAGGCACAAAACCGCCGCCTACCGCAGAGCCCGCGGCCGCCAACGGCGGCCGCGGTCTCTGCGGTAGGCGGCGGTTTTGTGCCTGGCACCGTACGAACGCCTACGCCCTCCCGGGCGCGCCGACAGTGTCCTCGAGCGAAGAGCGATTCGGCGGGGCAGAGCTAGTTGATGCGAGAGCACCCTCGGACGGCAGCTTTGGCTGGCTTTGTGAGCGTGGCTCCGGGGTCCGACGCGAACTTCCCGAGGGGGTGCAGATCCCCTGGCGGGCGACAGGAACTCGTGCTGGGCTCGAGTGTGGCGGTCTCAGGGGTCGTCGGGCACACTCTCTGCATGGACGACCCGACCTTTGAAGCCGTCGCCCGGGCCTGTGGCGGGCAGGGCACCACCTGGCGCGCCAAGGCCCTGCGCGCCGAGGGGCGCGAGTCAGAGGCCATCGACGAGGTGATCGCCAGCGGGGGCCGGCGCATGGCCCTGCTGACCCTCATCCTGTGCGTGAACCTCGTCTTGCTCGGCCTCACCCTCACGGGCAGCCATCTGGATCACTATCCCGACTGGCTGGTGGTCGTGGGGCGGATCAGTGGGGTCCTGTTGCCCTTGATCTTCGTCGCGTTGGTGGGGTGGCAGGCCGCCGGTTTGCACTTCGCGCGGTCGCTGCGAGCACAGATCGAACAGCGGTCGGGGGGCTCGCCGGCATCGGATGACGAGGGCGATCGATCGTTGCCCGCGCACGGTCGAAGCTGACGGAACCACACGGCGCGCGAGGCGATCCACCGCCGCGGCGACGGGCGTGCCGCGACGCCCGTCGACCGCCCGGAATCAGAAGCCCAGGATCAGATCCAGAGCGTTCCCGAGTTGAAGGCTCGGCACGGGGCCGTTCAATTGCACCCGCGCGCCCTGGCTGGTCAGAAAGGCTCCCAGCAGGGCCGGATCGCCGGGGATCGCGAGAGCGTGCAGCCCGCCCGAGCTGAGCGGCTCGGACTGGATCGGGAAGGGCGAGGGCAGGGCGACCAACAGCTCCCCGCCCTCGAAGGGGATCGGCACCGCGAGGGGCGCGATCGAGACCAGCACCACCGTCAGGGCCGTGCTCGCGTCGACCGCCACCTGGGCCTCGAACTCGCCGTAGACCTCGGGCGGGTTCACGGCGTCGAAGGCGACCGGGTTCACGCCGCTGCCGAAACGCGGCGTGGCCGAGGCCTGGGGCCCGGGCAGACGCAACACCCGCACGGCGCTGCGGTCGGCGATGACCAGCTCGCCCTGGCCGCCGATGGCCGGACCCCCGGCGTTCTGGCGATCGAGGAACAGGGTGAACAGCGGCGCGCCCAGGTCTGGCCCGAAGGCCCACACGCGGCCATCACTCGCCGGGCTGCTGGCCCAGCCGTTGCTGACGTAGACGCGACCGGCGGCGTCGACCGCGGTCTGGGGCGAGAGGTTCGTTCCGATCGGCGCCAGGATCCCCGCGGTGTTCAGCACATTCCCGGTCGCCGGGTCCAACCGCACGAACTCGTCGCCGGGCAGGAAGGTGTAGATCGAGCCGTCCGCCGCGACCCCGTGCTCGTGGCGCGTGGTCCAGCGGATCGGTCGGTTCCAAACCTCGGTGAACTGCGTGCCGTCGTCGTGGAAGGCGTAGAGGAAGTCCGTGGTCGGGTTGTTCTGGCTGCGCGCGTAGTAGACGACCTGGCCGTCCGGCGAGAGGAAGGGTTGGTTCTGGCAGGTGAAGCCCGGCATCGCCGGCGAGGAATACAGCCTGGCCCCGGTGTTCGCATCCACGCGCGTGAGCACCTGGCCGCCAGGCGCGGCCTCGTCGATGTAGACCGCGTCCGCGAAGCGCGCCGCTCCGCAGTTGCCGCTGACCGAGCAGCTCCGCGCGATGCTCCACACCGTCGTGCCGTCAGAGCCGTCGACGCGCGTGAGGCTCTCGCGGTCGCCGACGATGAAGTCGCCGTCGTCCAGGAACACGAGGCCGTCGTGGGCCCAGGCGAAGGTCGCGATCTGCGACGTCCACAGGGGCGCACCGGTGCTCGCGTCCAGGGCTTGCAGGGGCAGCTTGCGTCCGTTGTCGGAGCGCGAGGCGATCACGCGCCCGTCGGCCACGCCGCCGATCCAGGCGATCCACTCGGCGCCCGAGTCACCGCCGTAGGGCAGGGTCGTGCGCCAAACCTCGAGCCCCGTCTCGCGGTGGTAGGCCACGATGGCGTCGTTGGCCTGGGCGCCTGGAAAGCCGGCCTCGCGCACCGTGATCACCAGCTCTTGCCACAGGAAGGGATGCCATGCGATCACGGAGAAGTCCGCCCCGTTGCTCCACAGCTCGCTGGACGACGTCGGCCCGAACCGATCGGTGAGCCCGTTGCGGCCGGGACCGCCGCCATAATTGGTCCAGTCGGACTGGGCCGGTGCGGGGGCGGTCAGCAGCGTCGAGGCGGCGAGCAGCGTGAGGAGAGTGCGGAGCATGGGTGCAGTGGGGGCGATGGCGGGGAGATTCCGATCCTAGTCTTGGAAGTCCGAAGCGGGGGCCCCGGACGCGGGCCCGGTGTCCCGCCTTCGTCGAGCCGGGCAGGACCGGCTTGCGTGCCCCGCACCGGCCGGGCCGCTACAACCGGGGGCATGGCTGCCGCACCGACCCATCCCTTGACCACCAGCGACCGAGCCGCCCTCGCGGTGGCCGCCGGCTACGTCTTGATCGCCGCGCCCTACGCTTGGATGCGGGACAACAGCGAGTTCCTGATGTACGTGGCCGTGCTGGTCGTGATCGGCGCGGGCGTCCTGGCCCTGCATCGACGCGTCGGCCTGCACCCCGGGGCTGTTTGGGGGCTCGTGGCCTGGGGTGCGATGCACCTGGGTGGGGGGCTGCTGCGGCTGGCCGACCTGGGGCTTGCGGATGGAGGCGACGAAGTGCTCTACGGGCTGTGGCTGGTCCCCGGCCTCTTGCGCTACGACCAGCTCGTCCACGCCCTCGGCTTCGGCCTGTGTACCTGGTTGTGCTGGCAGGGGCTGCGCGCGCGCCTGGCGGATCCGCGGCCGAGCTTCGGGCTCTTGCTGCTGTGTGCGCTCGGCGGCATGGGGCTGGGAGCGGCCAACGAGATCGTCGAGTTCATGGCGGTCCTGGCCCTGCCGGAGACAGGCGTGGGTGGCTACGAGAACACGGCCTGGGATCTCGTCTTCAACTTCATCGGGGCCTCCGTCGCGGGCGTGGCTATCGGATGGCGTTCCAAGACCGCGCGGCCGAGTTCCGCGGACTGAATCGCTTGTGGTCCACGGATCGGCGGCGGACGGGCCACGGCCCGGCGTCTGCTCAGCGCAGGCCTCGCGGTAGAGCCCCCTATCTCGGGCCGAGGGGCTAACCTCGGGACCTCGCGCCGCCCCTTCGATCGGCGCCGCCGACCTGAACCGTCCACAGTCCCGCGACGTCCACCCCATGCCGACGCCCAGCCTGATCCTGCTCCTCGCCACCCTGCCGCAGATCACGACGCCCCTCGCCTCCAGCGCGGGCGACGACCCCGACGGAGATCCGATCCTGCTCAGCCTCGAGTTGGCGCAGGTCGATCTCGCGAATCTGGGCCACGCCGGCGCCCAGCCCACGTCGGCCTTGGGCGGCCTGTGCAGCGGGATCGCGCAGCAGCTCGTGCAGAACGCCGATCAAGTCGAGGGCGACGCACCCAGTGCCATCGCCTTCACGCCCGACGGTTCGCGCTACCTGATCGCGCACCGGGACTCGGCCAACCTGACCGAGTTCGACGCCGTCAGCGGCGCCTTCCTGCGCGAGCTGCCGATCAGCGGCTCGCCCCAGGACGTGGCCGTGGCCGCCGACGGAACGCGGGCCGTCGTCGCCAACGTGTTCGAGGGCACGGTCAGCTTCGTGGACCTGGCCAGCGGAGCCGAGTACGCCGTCACCGGCGGCGTGGACCTGCCCGCGGTGGTGCGGATCACCCACGACTCCGCCCTGGCGGTGGTCGGCGCCATGGGCACCCAAGAGCTGGTCGTGTTCGACATGACGACCGGCCTCGAGCTGCGACGCATCGGCGGCATGGGCTTCGCCTCGACCCTCTCCTTCGCGCCGGAGCCCGGCGCCATCTCCCTGGGACTCGACCAGCTGCGCTTGGCCGGCAACACGGCGATCCACCCGGACTACTACGCCGACGAGATCGAGGTGGTCGATGTGACCACCGGCGCGGTCACGACCCTGGCGGCTTCTGACGGGCCGCGCGGCATCGCCGTGACCCCCGACGGCGCCCTGGCGGTGATCACCAACACGGGCACTTCCCAGTCGATCACCCTGCTCGACGTGGCCTCGGCCACGATCGTCAAGGACATCGCCATCGGCCAGAGCGTGCGCGAGCCCGTCGCCGTCGAGCCCACCGGCGCGAAGGCCGCCGTGGCGGTGCAGAACGCGGTGGTGATGGTCGACCTGGCCACGAATGCGGTGGGCGCCAACCTGAACACGGCCTCGGTCAATCAATTGCTGACCACCGCGGACGGGCAGTACGTGCTCGGCGTGGGCTTCTTCGGCAGTCTGCTCGAGTACGCCACTAGCTCCAAGATCAAGGATCTGAACAATCAGGTCAGCGCGGCCTTCGGCGCCGTGTCGCCGACCTCGAGCACGGCCGTCATGGTCGCGACGACCTTCGGCGAAGACAGGCTCGTGGTCGACACGGCAGGCGCCGCGGGCTCGCTGCTGCTCGCGGGCAACACGGGCCAGGGCCTCGAGGCCGACTCGACCCGTCGCGTGGCGGTCAGCCTCGACGGCCAGCGCGCGGTGACCACCAACATCCTGATGGACACGGCCTCGGTCTGGGACGTGCCGACGGGAACGCTCCTGGGCGTGGTGCAGGTGGGCAACCGGCCCAGCGGCGTGGCGGTGACGCCCGACGGCTCCAAGGCCGTGGTCGCCAACCTGGACTCGACCTTCGCCTCGGTGATCGATCTCGCGACCCTGGCCGTGACGAACGTTGCGATCTCCACCCGCGGCAGTGAGGTCGAGATCTCGCCCGACGGCCAGTACGCCTACGTGGCGGTGGTCTCCGGCGGCGACGGGGTCTGGCGCATCGACCTGAACACGCTGACCACGGCGGGGGCCAAGCTCGCCACTGGCGACATGGGCTCTATCAGCTTCCCGTACACCCAGTCGAGCGGGATCAGCCTGTCGCCCAATGGCGCGACCCTGGCCGTGTGCGGGAGCTTCAGCGACTCCGTCACCCTGATCGACACGGCCACCTGGACGGTGCTCGGCGACGAGCCCACGGGCAGCTTTCCGGTGCGCGCGGCCTGGGCCGCGAACAGCGGCTTCGTGTTCGTGGCCTGCCGCGACTCGGACGAGCTGACCCGCGTGCGGGTGGTGGGGGGCACGACGACGGTGGTGGCCACCATCGCGGTGGGGCAGTGGCCCTACGAGATGGAGGTCAGCGCGGACGGCAAGACCGTCTGGGTGCTCGAATACCTGGACGACTCGATCGGCGTGGTCGACGTGCCCTCGGGTCTCAAGACTGGTGAGGTGGCCCTGCCCGACAACCCCGTCGGGCTGGTGCTCGACCCCTCCGAGGCCAACCTCTACGTGGTGACCGGGGGCTGGTCCGCCACGATCGGCGGCTCAGTCTTCTCGATCGACGAGACCGGCGAGCTGCACGTGGTCGACACGGCCAGCCTCTCGATCGTGCACAGCCTCGACAACGGCTGGGCACCGGCTGGCCTTGCGGCGACGCCGTCGGCCGACGTGCTGCTGGTGCCCGCGCCGCGGGGCGACGGCCTGGGCTTCGCCCGCACCGGCCAGGCCCTGACGGTGGACGTGGACTCGATCTCGGTCAGCGCCGGCGGCGTGCAGTCGCTGTGCCTCGATGCGGGCGCGGGGGCGGCGGGGCAGCTCTACCTCGTGCTGGGCTCGGCCAGCGGATCGAGCCCCGGCCTGGTGCTCGACGGCGTGACGATCCCGCTCAACCTGGACGCCTACCTGCTGTTCACCCTCGACCTGGCGGGCAGCGCGCCCTTCGTCGGCACCTTCGGCCTGCTCGATGGACTCGGCGAGGGGAGCGCCTCGATCGCCCTGCCCCCCGGCACCGACCCGGCCCTGGCCGGAGTGTCGGTGATCCACGCCTTCGTGGCGGCCGACGCCTTCTTCGGAACGGTGACGTTCGCCAGCAACGCGGTGGGCCTGACCCTGGTTCCCTGAGTTCCCTCGTCCCCTGAGTTCACCGTCGGCGTATCGACGCGTCGAGAGGACCTGATCGAGCTCGACCCGCGTCCGCGCGGATCGAGTTCGAGCCGTTTCAGCCTCCAGGGGCACTCGGGTCGGTCCGGCGAGGCGGATCGCCGGTAGGGAGGTGCCCCCGGCAGAGTCGCCGGACGAGGGGGCGGACCTCGAGTCAGGCTCGATCGACACGGCCCAGGTCCTGGGAGGTTGCGTCCGGGTTTCTTGCACGCCAATTCGTCTCGCGGCCGGGGATCGGGCCGTGCAACCGCGGAGCGGGTCAGGGGCCGGGAGCGGCAGGGCCGATCCCTGTAGAGACGCTTTTCCCCCAACTCCGGTGATTCCGCTACCCACAACATCCGCTTCCAACGTCCGCCCGATCTACCTGCTGCCACTTGCCCTCATCGCTGCGCTCGTCCTGGCCACCCTGTGGATCGTGCAGATGATCCTCCAGGAGGGAGCGGCGGACGCCGAGTTGATCAACCTCTCGGGTCGGCAGCGGATGCTGAGCCAGAGGATCGCCAAGGACGCGATGGCTCTGGCCCTGTCTCGGAGCGACCTGAACCTGGATCCGGTCGAGTCTGGGCTCCAGCTCGAGCAGTCGATCGGCCAGTTCAATTCGGCCCAGGTGGTGCTTCTCGAGCACATTGGCACCAGCTCCGCCATCCGCCACCAGCTGCAGGCCCTCGAGCCGCTCCGCTCGGAGTTGATCGCGGCGGCCCGGCAGATCGTCGAGCGCGCGGACGGAGCGGACACGGAGGTCGGACGGGTTCGTGCAGTCCTCGACCGTGAACGCGCTTTCCTGCCCAGGATGCAGGCCGTCGTTCGGACCTACCAAGCGGAGTCCGAGGCGCGTCTGGCACGTCTGGAGCGGGTCGTGGGGGCCCTGGCCGCGATGATCCTGTTGACCCTCGTGCTCGAGGTGTTGTTGGTCTTCGAGCCCCAGCGACTCCTGCTGCGAGAGAAGGTGCGCGATCTGACCCGCGCGCGGGAGCAGGCCCTGGAGGGGGCGCGGGCGAAGGACGAGTTCCTGGCCACCATGTCGCACGAGATCCGGACACCCTTGAACGGGGTGATCGGGATGACGGAGCTGATGCTCGAGGGCGAGCTGTCGACCGACCAGCGCGAGCTCGCCGAGACCGCCGGCCGGTCGGGCGAGGCCCTGTTGGCCATCGTCAACGACGTGTTGGACGTGGCCAAGCTCTCGGCCGGCGGCGTCAACCTGGAGTCGGTCCCCTTCTCGCTCGGCGAGCTGCTCTCCGACACGTTCGCGGCGGTGGCCTCCGGCCTCGAAGGTCGGACGGTCGAGTTGATCGTCGAGCAGTCCGAGGACCTGCCGGACGGCCTGCAAGGGGATCCGACACGGTTGCGCCAGGTCCTGACCAACCTCGTCGGCAATGCGATCAAGTTCACCGAGCTGGGCCACGTGCTCGTGCGCGCGACGGAACGCAGATCCGGCGACGGCGCGCGCGAGCTGTTGATCCAGGTCAAGGACACGGGCATCGGGATTCCCGAGCATCGACTGGGCCATGTCTTCGACCGCTTCTCCCAGGCTGACTCGAGCACGACTCGACGTTTCGGCGGCACCGGACTCGGACTCGCGATCGTGCGCGACCTGGTCCAGATGATGGGCGGTACGGTCGAGGTGCGGTCGACGCTCGGAGTCGGAACGACCTTCACCGTCGTTCTGCCCCTGCTTGCGGCGCACCAGCCCCTGGTGGAGGGGGACGAGGCGCCGAACCTCGGCGGTCGGCGCGTCGTGGTGGTCGACGACCACCCGGTCAATGCGAGAGTCCTCACCGGCCACGTCGAGTCCATCGGCGGCAGGGTCACTTCCTACCTCGATCCGCGCGATGCGCTGGAAGCCCTCGCAGCGTGCGACGTGCCGCCCGATGCGATCGTGCTCGACCACCAGATGCCCGGGATGGACGGCGTCGAGCTGGCGTGCCGCCTGCGCGCGCTTCCGGGTTTCGATCGGGTTCCGGTAGTGCTCGCCAGCTCCCTGGGTGGCGCGCAGATCCCCGACCCGCCCGGCGGATGGGCTGCGCGGCTCGTGAAGCCCCTGCTGCGGCGGTCGGTCCATCGCGTCCTGTGCGGCCTGCTGTGCAGCGAGGTCGCGGATCGATCGGACCAGGTCAAGGTGGCCCTTCCGGCCCTGGGGAGGATGGATCCCGCCGGCGATTCGGGGCTGCGTGTGCTGGTCGCCGAAGACAATCCGGTCAACACGCGGCTGATCGTCGCGCACCTGCGCGCCCTGGGGTGCTCGTTCGAGACCGTCGAGGATGGCGCTTGCGCGGTGGAGAGGGCGGCGGCGGGCCCCTACGACGTGATCCTGATGGACTGCCAGATGCCGATCCTGGACGGCTACGAGGCAGCGCGTCGCATTCGACAGCTCCCCGGTCACGGATCGACCCCGATCGTGGCCTTGACCGCCGGCGCCCGTGCCGAGGATCGCCACCGCTCGGCGGACGCGGGCATGGAGCACCACCTGTCGAAGCCCTATCGGCGCGAGGACCTGCGTCGGGTACTCGAGCGCGCCTGCGACCTGCACTGCGGTTGAGCGCCCGTCGACGGCTCGGGCGCGATCGTGGGTCGCGCCAGGGCGGTCGACTCCCTCGAACGGCGGCGCAGCGCCGGAGCCTGCGGTCGGGTCTAATCCCCGCCCGGGTTCCTCGGGCGGTTGATCGACCGCGCGAGGGCGAGTCCTCCGGGCCCTCGCGCCGCTACGAACCATGCGACCGATCGCCTTCCTCACCTCCCGTTGCATGGTCGGCGGCGGACCCGACAGGCGCGCCGACCACTGGGAGCACGAACTCGAGTTCGAGCCCATGGCCGCGGCCTGCGCGCGGCTGGGGCTCGAGCTGCGCGCGGTGGTCTGGGATCGGGAGGATCTCGATCCGCGGGACTTCGAGGCCATGGTGGTGGGGACGACCTGGGACTACGCGGAGCAGGTCCAGGCGTTCCTTTCGCGACTCGAGTCGTTCGCCCGCGTCGTGCCCCTGTTCAACCCGGTCGACGTGCTGCGTTGGAACCTCGACAAGGGCTACCTGGCGGACCTGGGCCAGCGCGGCGCGCCGATCGTGCCGACCCTGTGGCGCGAGCGCGCAGACGCCGGGACGCTCGGGGCAGCCTTCGACGAGCTCCAGTGCGACGAGCTGGTGGTCAAGCCGCGGGTGGGCGCCTGTGCCTGGCGCCAGGCTCGCGTTCGCAGGGGCGAGTCCCTGCCGGGGGCCGAGGAGCTTCCGCCGGGGGCGGCCCTGCTGCAGCCCTTCCTCCCGGCGGTGGCGACCGAGGGCGAGTACTCCTTCGTCTTCTTCGGGCCGGAGTTCTCCCACTGCGCCCAGAAGCTGCCGGCGGCGGGGGACTACCGCGTGCAGTCGATCTTCGGCGCTCGGGAGCGGGTGCACCTGCCCAGCCCCGAGGAGCTGGCCCTCGCGCGCGCGGTGCTGGCGGCCGCGACCGACGAACCCCTGTTGCAGGCTCGCGTCGACATGGTGCGCGGACCCGAGGGGGGTCTGTTGCTGATGGAGCTCGAGTTGGTGGAGCCCTACCTCTATCCCGAGCAGGGGCCGCGGATGGGCGAGGTCTTCGCCCGCGCCCTGCGCGCGCGCCTGGACGGCCCGCCGTCGGGATGACCGCGATCGGCGCCCCGCGCACTTCTTCTTCGTCGACCCACCAACGGGTCCGGGCGGCGGTCGTAGTCCCGCGCGAGTTCACGAACCGCCCCGTCTTCAACCGCTCCGCCCCCATGGACACGATCCTGGATGCTCGCGGTCTGCGGAAGCGATTCGGCCCCATCCTGGCTGTCGACGGCATCGATCTGACCGTCGCCCCCGGTGAGGTGGTCGGCTTCCTGGGACCCAACGGTGCTGGCAAATCCACGACGATGAAGCTCGTCACGGGCTTCCTCGAGCCCGACGCGGGCTCGGTCTCGATCTGCGGCCACGACCTGCGCCGAGCGCCCCTGCTCGCCAAGCGCCAGCTCGGCTACCTGCCTGAAGGCGCGCCCGGCTATCCGGACATGACCGTGCGCGAGTTCCTGCGCTTCCTCGCCGACGTGCGTGGCCTGAGTGGAGGGGCCCTGCGCGAGCGCATGGACACGGTGGTCGAGGCGGTGCACCTGGAGAGCGTGATGCACCAGTCGATCGAGACCCTCTCGAAGGGCTTTCGGCGCCGGGTCGGCATCGCCCAGGCCCTGCTCCACGATCCGCGACTGCTGATCTTGGACGAGCCCACCGACGGCCTGGACCCCAACCAGAAGCACGAGGTGCGCGAGCTGGTTCGCAGCCTCGCTGCCGACAAGGCGGTGGTGCTTTCGACGCACATCCTCGAGTAGGTCGGCGCGGTGTGCACGCGCGCGGTGATCGTCAACCGCGGCCGCATCGTGTTCGACGGCACCCCCGAGGACCTCGCCGCGCGCGCGCCGATGGAAGGGCGTCCGCAGCTGGATGTCGTCTTCCGCGAGCTGACCACCAGCGACGTGCCCGCCGTGGGTGCGGAGCGAATCGAGTCGGGGGTGGGCGCATGAGCGCAACGACCGATTCGAGGCCGCTGAGCGTCCCGCGCCCGGAGCGCGCCACGCCCGCCGACCGCCCGGAGCGGGCGGCGGCCTCGACCCCGCGCCTGCCCGCTACGGTCGGCCGGCCCCTGCTTGCGGTGTTCCGGCGGGAGTTCGCGAGCTACTTCGCGACGCCCCTGGCCGCGACGTTCCTGGTGATCTTCCTGTTCCTCACCGGGGCCTTCACCTTCCAACTGGGCGGGCTCTACGAGCGGGGCCAGGCGGACCTGCGTCCATTCTTCGGCTACCTGCCGTGGCTGTACCTGTTCCTGGTGCCGGCCATCGCCATGCGCCTGTGGGCCGAGGAGCGCCGCATCGGCACCGTCGAGTTGCTCGTGACCCTGCCGGTGCGCCTGAGCGATCTGGTGCTGGGCAAGTTCCTGGCGGCCTGGGCCTTCGCCTGCGTGGCCCTGGCCCTGACCTTCCCCCTGTGGATGACGGTCTCCTACCTCGGGGATCCGGACCATGGGGTGATCCTGGCCAGCTACCTCGGTGCGGCCCTGATGGCGGGCAGCTTCCTCGCGGTGGGCTCCTGCTTATCGGCCCTTTCGAAGAACCAGGTCGTGGCCTTCGTGGTCTGCGTGGTGGTCTGCCTGGGGCTGCTGCTGTCGGGCTTCCCCCTCGTGTTGGGCTTCCTCTCCGGCTGGGCGCCGGAATTCGTGGTCGACTCGGTCGCGGGTCTGAGCCTGTTGACCCACTTCGAAGCCCTGCAGCGCGGCGTCGTCGACCTGCGCGACGTGCTCTACTTCCTGGCCGTGATGGCCGGGGCGTTGTTCCTCAACGTGCTCGTCTTGGACTGGAAGAAGGCGGATTAGGAACGTGAATCGCCACAACGTCCTGTTCGGAGCGGCGGCGGTCGTCGTCGGCCTGCTCTCCACCAACGCCCTGTTCGATCGCACCCTCGGCTGGGCCCGAGCGGACTGGACCGCCGACCACCTCTACACCCTCGACGAGGGCACGCGGGAGCTGGTCAGCGGGCTGTCGGAGCCCGTGCGACTGCAGCTCTATTGGTCCGACACCTCGGCCAAGGAACTGCCCGCCTACCGGGCCCACGCCCAGCGCGTGCGCGAGTTCCTCGAGGAGCTGGTGTTGGCCTCGGACGGCAAGCTCAGCCTCGAGGTGCTCGACCCCGAGCCCTTCTCCGAGGCCGAGGACCAGGCCACCGCCGCGGGCCTCGCGGCCTTGCCCATCGACGGCACCGGAGCGGCCCTGACCCTGGGGTTGGTCGCCCACAACTCCGTCGACGAGAGCGAGTCGATCCCGTTCCTCGACCCGAGTGACGAGGCCCTCTTGGAGTACGAGGTCGCGCGCCTGATCTACGCGCTCGACCGGACCTCGCCGACCAAGGTGGCGTTGATCACGTCCCTACCCCTGGAGGGCGGGCCGGCCGATCCGATGGCCGCGCTCTCCGGCGGGCCTCCGCCGGAGCCGCCCTGGCAGGTGCTGACGCAGCTGCGCAAGGCGGCCGAGGTGGAGCTGGTCGCGCCCGACGCCGAGGCCCTGCCCGAGGACGCCGAGGTGGTGGTCCTGGCCCACCCGAAGGGGCTGTCCGACGGCCTCTTGCGCGCGATCGACGAGTTCGCCTTCGGCGGGGGCGACTTGATCGCCTTCGTCGACCCGCACTGCGAGGCGGTGGCCGGCGAGCCCGACCCCTTCAGTGGTTCGATGCCGGGACCGGAGTCCTCGGACCTGGGGCCGCTGCTCGAGGCCTGGGGCGTCGAGTTCGATCCGTCGCGCGTGGTCGGCGATCGCGCGCAGGCGCAGCGCGTGACCGTCCGCAATCGGCGGGGCGGGATCGAGCAGACCGACATGGTGACCTGGCCGCAACTGCGTGGCGATTCCCTGGCCGGCGACGACCCGCTCGTGGCGCGGCTCGAGGCGATCAACGTCGCCAGCGCGGGCTCCTTGCGGCTGCGGGACGGCGCGAAGGTGAAGCTCGAGCCGATCCTGACCACGTCCGACGACGCGGGCACCCTGCCCTCGGCGACGGTGGCGGGCTTCCCGGATCCGCGCGGGTTCGCGAGCGCCTTGGTCTCCGCGGATGGACCGCTGACCATCGCCGCGCGGCTGAGCGGGCAGATCGGGCGTGCCTTCGCCGCTGACGACGCCGGAGGCGATGGGGCCGAGGACGTCGATGGGGCCTCGGGCGAGCCCGAGACCGCAACGGCCGGTGGCATCGTGCTGGTCGCCGACGCCGATCTCCTGGCGGACAGGAACTGGATCCAGGAGCAGCGCTTCGGGCAGATGCTGCTCGGTTACGCCCGCCTGGCGGACAACGGGGACTTCCTGCTCAACGCGGTCGAGGCCCTGGGTGGCGACGGCGTCCTGTTGGGCCTGCGCGGCGGCGGGACGGGTCAGCGGTCCTTCGAGCGGGTCGAGGATCTGCGCCGCGATGCCGAGGCCAAGTACCAGGCGCGCGAGGCCGAGCTGCAAGGGGAGATCGGTGAGGCCCAGGCGCGGATCAACGAGTTGCAGCGCGAGAAGACGGGCGAGGACCAGATGATCCTCTCCGACGCGCAGGCCGCCGAGCTCGATCGGCTCCAGCAGGAGATGCTGGTGGCGCGCAAGGAGCTGCGCGCGGTCCGGCACGGGCTGCAGGAGGACATCGATCGACTGGGCCAACGACTGATGCTCGCCAACGTCCTGGGGATGCCGACCCTGGTCGCGCTCCTCACGGGCCTGTCCCTGTGGAGGCGTGGCCGACGCGCGGCGCGCAGCTGAGATCGACCCATGACACGCACCCAGCTCACCCTGATTGCCTGCCTGGCCGTCGCCGGCCTCCTGTGGTGGACCCATGACGACGGCGTGCACGCCGATCGCGAGCGCGCCCGGGAGGCCTTCCTGCCGGCCCTCGCCGAGGAGGTCAACGACGCCGCCGAGATCACCGTCACGGGCCCGAACGACGCGGTCGAACTGCAGCGCGTCGACGGCGTCTGGCGCGTCGCGTCGAAGTCCGGCTATCCGGCGCGCTTCGAGCCGGTGCGCGACCTCTTGATCGACCTCGCTCGCCTGAGCGATGCCGAGCCGCGCACGGCCCGGCCCGATCGCCACGGAGATCTGCAAGTGGCGGCCGAGGGCGAGGGCACGGGGACTCGCGTCGAGGTGCGCTCCGATGGGGGCGATGTCCTGGCCGACGTGTGGGTCGGCAAGAGCCAGTGGAGCCCCAGCGAGGCGGTCTACCTGCGCCGCGAGGGCGAGGACCAGGTCTGGTTGTGTGGCGGGAGCCTGCGACCCCAGGCCGGGGCTCGGACGTGGCTCGACATGCAGTTGGTCGCGCTGCCCGCAGCCAAGGTGCAGCGGGTGGTCATCTCGGGCGACCTCGAACTCGTGCTGGAGCGCGACGCCGACGGGGACCCGCGGCCTGTGGGGGGCGTCCCCGAAGGGCGTGAGCTGGAGCCCGCCGATCCCTTCACGCCCCTGTTCGGCCAGGCGGCGCGGATCAACTTCGACGACGTCACCCGGGCCGACGGCGAGCACACGGTCGGCGAGCCCCTGCGTCGAGTGCGCTTCGAGGCCGGCGATGGCGGTGCGGTGGTGCTCGAGCTGTGGCGCGGGGGTGATGGGGGCGGTCCTTGGGCGCGGCTGCACGCCGAGGCCAGCGAGGCTCCGCCGGCGCCGGTGGGCCCGCAGCCGGAATCGGATGGCGGCGCCGCGACAACCGAGTTGGTCGTGACAGCGGCCCAGGCCGAGTCCTGGAACGAGGCCTGGGAGCCCTGGGCGTTCCAGCTCCCCGCTTGGAAGGCCGAGGCCCTGCTCGCGACCTGGGAGGACTGGCTGGCGGAGCCGGCGGCGGCCGACGAGGTGGAGTCCGACGGGGCAACCGACAACTCGTAGCGCGCATCGCTGGCCGGTTCCGCGACCGCGGCGTCGCCGTTGCCGCGGACCTGTAGGCCGGTCCCGCTCAGCCTCCGATGGGGCCCGGGATCGCCGGCGAGTCGGTGCCCTCGGCCGCGAGCCGCGCGGCGAAGGTGCCCGGCAGGGGAGGCAAGCGCACGGACCAGCCGACCTGTGGCCCCGGGGGTGGGGGCAGGTCGACGGCGCTCAACGTGGCCCACGGGGCGCCCGGCTCGCACACCAGGACGGCACCGAAGTCCTCGGCTCGCACGAAGAGCTTGTTGGACTGGAACGCGTTGCGCTCGAACAGCATCTGGTTCGACAGGCTCAACGGCCCGGGCCCCGGCGGCAGGATCAACTCGAAGAAGATCCAGGCGTCGCGCACCTCGGCCTCGAAGCCGACCCAGTTCAGCGTGGCCCAAGAGCCGCCGGCGCTGCGGGCCAGGAAGGATTCGCGCGTCCAGGCCTCGAGCTGGGGGGCGACCTCGTCGGTGCGATCCAGGGACAGGCGGCGTCCCGCCCGCCGGCTGAGGGCCTGTTCCAACTCCAGCGCATCGATGCGGACCGCGACCTCGAACAGTCCCCGCTCGGGGCGCAGGTCCAGCTCGGCTTGGGTCTCGTGCCAGGGGTGACGCTCGTCACGCGGTAGGCGTTCGCACGGTGCCAGGCACAAAACCGCCGCCTCCGCCAACCACAGGCTCGTCAGCGCCAGGGCGCCCGCGAAGCTCACCGCCCGCCGACCGCGCCTTCACCGCCGTCGTCGACCGCTTCAGCGCCCTCCGCCGCTTCCGCACGGGCCTTCTCGGCCGCGCGCTCGAGCTGCATCGGGTTCTGCTTGTCCTTGTCCTTGAACAGCTCGAAGCGCGTGCGCACGGGCTGCTGCGGGAAGTGGTTGTCGGACGTGTCGACGTCGGCGGTCTCCTCGTGGGGGTCGAGCACGATGCTCTCGATGCGCGCCTCGGTCATCAGCAGCTTGGTCACGCGCAGGTCGTTCTGGCGCCAGATCTCGGCGGGGATCCGGACCTCCTGGACCAGACCACCCTCCAGGTGCAGTTCGAGAATCACCGGCATCACCAGCCCGCCGTGGTTGGCGATGGTGACCGCGGTGAAGTACGGCATCTCGCGCTCGATCAGCTCCCGCTCCCAGGGGTCGAGGCCCTCGATCAGGTCTGCGTAGGCCTGCTCGTCCTGATAGGTGACGGCGAACTCGTCGTAGCTGTTGTAGAAGTCGAGCAGCTCCGGATAGCGATCCGAGCGCTTGGCCAGGGCCGCGTTGCGCTGCTCGCCCAGGGTCTCGGGCCGGGCCTCGTCCTCGGCGCGGTCGCGCGCCTTGGCGATCTGCGGGTCACCGGGGTCCAGGGTGAACTCCTCGACGCCTACGATCCCCAGGTTGACGTGGTCGGTGGTGTAGAACCAGCCGCGCCAGAACCAGTCCAGGTCGACCGCGGAGGCGTCCTCCATGGTGCGGAACAGGTCCGCGGGCTGGGGCCGCTTGGAGGCCCAGCGCCGGGCGTACTCGCCGAAGGCGAAGTCGAACAGCTCGCGCCCCATGACCGTCTCGCGCAGCACGTTCAGGGCCGTGGCCGGCTTGGCGTAGGCGTTGTTGCCGAACTGCAGCAGGGTCTCCGAGTTGGTCATGATCGGCACCTGGTTGGCGCTCGACATGTACCCGGTGATGTTGCGCGGCTCGCCGCGGCGCGAGGGGTAGTCCGGCTCCCACTCCTGCTCGGCCAAGTACTGGACGAAGGTGTTCAGCCCCTCGTCCATCCAGGTCCACTGGCGCTCGTCCGAGTTGATATACATCGGGAACCAGTTGTGGCCGACCTCGTGGATGACCACGGAGATCAGGCCGTACTTGGTGCGCGCCGAGTAGGTCCCGTCCTCCTCGGGTCGCGGCCCGTTGAAGCAGATCATCGGGTACTCCATGCCGCCCACGGGCCCGTTGACGCTGATCGCCACCGGCCAGGGGTAGGGCACCGCGAACTTGGAGTAGACCTCGAGGGTGTGGGCCACGGCGTGGGTCGAGTAGCGGCTCCACAGGGGCTCACCCTCGCCCGGGAAGTAGGACATGGCCAGCACGCGGCGGCCGTCGATGTCCACGCCCATCGCGTCCCAGGCGAACTTGCGTGAGCTGGCCCAGGCGAAGTCGCGCACGTTCTCGGCGGCGAACTTCCAGGTGGCCGTGCCGTCCGCGCGCTCCTGCTCGTTGGCGTCGGCTTCGGCCGGCGTGATGACCAGTACCGGCGCGTCGGAGCGCTCGGCCTCGGCCAGTCGCTGGCGCTGCTGCGCCGTCAGCACCTCGTCCGGGTTCTGCAGCACCCCGGTGGCCGCCACCACGTGGTCGGCGGGCACGGTGATCTCGACCTGGTAGTCCCCGAACTCGAGCGTGAACTCGCCGCGGCCCAGGAACTGCTTGTGTTGCCAGCCGTTGACGTCGGTGTAGGCCGCCAGGCGCGGGAACCAGTGGGCCACCTCGAAGATCCAGTTGCCGTCGTCCTCGAAGTACTCGGCGGCGGCCCGTGCCCAGACCTCCCTGGAGTCGTTCATGACGAAGGTCCAGTCGATCTCGAACTCGGTCCGGGCCCCGGAGGCCAGCGGTTGGGGCAGGTCCACCCGCATCATCGTGTCGACGACCGTGTGCGTGAGGGCCGCGCCGGCGCCGTCGCGCACGGCCAGCACGTCGATGCCGCCCTCGAACTCGTCGCGCGCCAGCATCGCGCGCATCGTTCCGAAGCCCTCCTTCGCGAGCCCCGAGTTCTCCTCCACGAGGGCGCCGTGGCTGTCGGGCGAGTACAGGTTGTTCTCGAGCTGGACCCAGAGGTAGCGCAGCTCGTCGGGCGAGTTGTTGGTGTAGGTGATCCGCTCCGAGCCTGTGAAGCGACGGCTGTCCTCGTCGAGGCTGATCTCGATGGCGTAGTCGACCTTCTGCTGCCAGTACTCGTGCCCCGGTGCACCCGATGCGTTGCGGTAGGCGTTGGGGGTCGGCAGGACCTCCTCGAGTTGGCGGAACACGTCCTTGCCCGAGCGCGCGGGCGGCGCTTCGCCGACGCCCTGGGCGATGGCGAAGCCCTGGACCGCGACGGCGGCGGCGGCGGTCAGGACCAGGCGACGGAGGGCGAGGGGACGCGGGAGGGAGACTGATTGCACGGCGATCACGGTGGCTGGGGGTCGAGGGCGCGTACCGGGGGGTAGCGAGGGGAGATCTTCCTCGGCTCCGGCACTGCGGTCCAGCCTCCCATGGCCTGGCGGTAGGATCGCGCCCCGCCCGGCGGCGCCCTCCCGCTCCGAAAACACCCAGCGACCCCTATGGAACCCACGCGAACCCTGCTCGGCCTGCTCCTGCTCTCGCCCGCCCTGACCGCCGCCTGCGCCCTGCCGCAGCCCGCGGCGGTCGTCGCCGACGTCGAGCCGACGGTGTTCGAGCCCCGCGCCAACGCGCGGACGGACGTGCTGCGGGCCCCGGGCCTGCCGCAGTTCCCCTCCATCGATCCGACCGGTCAGTGGATCGCCTTCAGCCACGCCGGCGACCTCTGGGCGGTGCCCGCCGCCGGTGGCGTGGCCTCGCGGCTGACCGCACACCCCGCGCGCGAGGGCCGCTCGGCCTTCGCGCCCGACGGGCGCCGCCTGGCCTTCGAGTCCAATCGCGACGGCGCCACGAACCTCTACGTGGTGGACCTGGAGCAGCAGGGCGGCCGCTTGATCGCCGGTGAGCCGCGGCGAGTCACGAGCACCGACCGCAGCGAGTCCCTGGGTGGCTTCACGGGCGACGGGAGCGCGCTGCTCTTCGCCAGCTCCCGCGAGCCGGGGCTCTACCGCGCCTCGCGCATGTTCCGGGTCGGCATCGATGGCGGGCCGATCACGCGCTTGACCGACGCCTTCGGCTCCGAGCCCCACCAGGGCGCGGACGGGCGCGTGGTCTTCCGCCGCGGCCGCGACCTCTACGAGCGCCCGCGCTACCGCGGCCCCGGAGCGCCCGAACTGTGGTCCCTCGACCTCGCCAGCGGCGCCTTCGAGGTCCTGGCGCCCTCCGACGCGAGCGAGCACGCCGGCTTTCCGACCCCGGACGGCGGCCTGGTCTTCGTGTCCAGCCGCAGCGGCTCGAACCAGGTCTGGCGCACCGACGCCGCGGGCCGCACCGAAGCCCTGACGAATTTCGTCCCGGCGCCCGGCGAGCCGACCATCGGCCACGGCGTGCGCGACCTGGACGTCTCGGTCGACGGCAAGCACGCGGCCTTCGCCGTCTGGGATCGGATCTACACCCTCGACCTCGGCCAGGCGGACGCGGCTCCCCGGGTCGTGGCCATCGCCCTGTCCGTAGACGACAGCGAGGCGGACGTCGACGTCGTGGACCTCGCGCGCGAGGTGGACGAGAGCGCCGTCTCGCCCGACGGGGCCACGGTCGCGGTGGTCGCCCGCGGTGAGGTCCTGGTGCGCGCCACCGCGGAGGATCGGCCCACGCGGCGCATCACCGACAGCGTCTCGCGAGAGGCGGACGTGGCCTGGTCGCCGGACGGCGCGACCCTCTACTTCGTCTCCGACGAGAGTGGCCGCAAGGGCATCTACACCGCGCGTGTGGCCCTGGCGCGCCAGGACCTCGAGCCCGCGGAGGCCCCGGAGAGCGCGGCGGAGGAGTCCGACGACGAAGCGGCGGAGTCGGAAGCCGGCGATACGTCTTCGGATACGGAGGTCGACGTGGACGTCGAGGGCACCGAGCCGGAATCGGACGCGACGACCGAGGATGAAGGGGATGGGGACGAGGCGGAGTCCGACGAAGACGACGAGCCCGAGGGCCCGACCCCCGGCGAGCGCTGGGCCCAAGCCTTGACCTTCACCGTCGAGCCCCTGGTGCTCGATCCCGACGTCCACCTCTGGCACCCCCTGCCCTCGCCCGACGGTCGCTCGCTGCTGTACCTGCGCGAGCGCGGCGACATGGTGCTGATGGACCTGGCCAGTGGCGCCTCGCGCACCCTGCTCGGGAACTGGGACGAGCCCGAGGTCGAGTGGGCCGCCGACTCCCGCCACCTGGTCTATGCGGTCAGCGACCTGGACTTCAACGGCGACGTGTGGATCGGCGACGTGGGGCCGGCGGACGCCGTCGACTGGACCTTCGAGCCGGTCAACGTCACGCGCCATCCGGACATCGACCACGAGCCGCGCCTGTCGGCGGACGGCAAGGTGCTGGTGTTCCTGTCCGAGCGCGCCGGTGAGAACTTCGAGTGGGACGTGTGGCGCGTCTACCTGGATCGCTCCCTCGAGGGCCTCTCCCAGTACGAGCTCGCCGAGCACTTCGAAGAGGCCGAGAAGGCCTTCGCCAAGCGTGGCGCCATCGACGAGGACACCGAGCAGCCCGAGCCCTTCGAGCTGGACCTCGACGACGCCTGGCTACGCGCCCGGCGCCTGACCAGCTTGCCCGGCTCCGAGTCGAACCTCGGCATCAGCCCCGGTGGCTCCAAGGTCGTGTTCACGGGCTCCGTGGGCGAGGACAGCGGTCTGTGGTCGATCGGTGCCGATGGGGACGAGCGCGAGAAGGTCGTCGGCGGCAGTCCCGGCAACGTGCGCTTCAGCCCGGACGGCAAGCAGATCGCCTTCGTCGAGGGCGGTCAGGCCAAGCGCGTCAAGGCCGACGGCGGCAAGGCCGAGACCTTCGACATCGACGCGCGCGCGCGCTTCGAGATTGCGGCCCAGCAACGTCAGAAGTTCCTCGAGGCGGCCGGCGTGCTGGAATTCGCCTTCTACCACCCGACCCTCAAGGGCCTGGACTGGGGTGCGTTGACCCAGCGCTACCTGACCCTGGCGCAGGGCACACGGACCTCGGACGAGTTCAATCGCGTGGGCACGATGCTCTTCGGCGAGTTGGACGGCTCGCACCTGGGCATCTTCGGCGGCGATGCCTTCCGCGCGCCCTCCCAGGACACCGGCTACCTGGGCGTCGACATCGAGCCCGTCGTGGGCGGCTTCGAGGTCACCGAGGTGATCCTCGGTGGTCCGGCCGACCGGGAGGCGAGCCGCATCGAGGCCGGCGAGGTGATCGTGTCGATGGCGGGTCGGGCCCTGGCGCCCCTGGGCAGCCTGCCAGAGCGGGACCTCTACACGGTGCTCGAGGGGACCGAGGGAGCCGAGCTGCTCCTGGGCGTGCGCGGTGTCGACGGCACCGTGCGACAGCTCGTGATCGAGCCGATGTCCTACACAGCCGAGCGCGACCTGCGCTACGAGCATGACGTGCTCGCCAGGCGCGACGACGTCGAGCGCCTCTCGGGCGGACGCCTGGGCTACCTCCACATCCGCGGCATGAGCATGCGCTACGTGCGCGACTTCGAGCGCGACCTCTACGCTGCCGCCCACGGCAAGGACGGGCTCTTGATCGACGTGCGGGACAACGGCGGTGGGTCGACCACCGACATCCTGTTGGCCTCGCTGACGGCGCCGAACCACGCCTTCACCGTGCCCCGCGGCGCGGATCCGGCCAGCGTTCCGACCGACGCCTACCCGCGCGATCGGCGCCTGATCTACGGCTACTCGCGTCCGATCGCCGTGTTGATCAACGAGAACTCCTTCTCGAACGCGGAGATCTTCGCCCACTCGATCCGGACCATCGGTCGCGGGCGCTTGATCGGCACCCAGACCTTCGGCGGCGTCATCTCCACCGGCGCCGCGCAGTTGATCGACGGCACCGTCGTGCGCCGTCCGTTCCGCGGCTGGTACCTGCCCGACGGCACGGACATGGAGCACCACGGTGCGCTGCCCGACGTGGACGTGCCGCGCACGCCGACCGACGAAGCCGCTGGCGTCGACGCCCAGCTCGAAGCGGCGGTCGCAGCGCTCTTGGCCGACATCGACGCGGGCAAGTAGGCGCGGCGATCGAGCAGGCGCGGCGAGGGGGGGCGCGGCCGCGCCGCGCTCCCCTCAGTCGCGCGTTCCAGCGAGGGCTTCGAGCACGACCGGCGCCAGTCCGCCGGCCAGGATCTGATGACCCTCCGCCGAGGGATGGAAGTGGTCGAGGAACAACTGGTCGGGGTCCGGGCGCTCGACCTCGTCCCACTTGAACAGGTCGCGCCCGTCCACGAGCGGCACGTCCAGGCGCTCGGCGGCGGCCTCGAGCTGCTTGGTGTACTTCAGGCAGAAGGGCGACTCGACCTCGTACACCCGCTGCCTGGGCATCGACAGCAGCACCGGGATCGCGCCCGCGGCGCGGATCTCGCCCACGAACTCGTCCAGGTAGGCGCCGAAGTCCTCGGGGGCAACGCGACGGGTTCCGGGCCAGTCGAGGGCGCCCTGGCCGCCCACGTGTTGCTCGGCCTTGACCCAGGCCTCGTACTTGGCGATCCGATCGGCCTCGCGGCCGCCGAGCAGGTCGTCGCGCACGTAGTGGGCGAGTTGCACCAGCTTGGAGTTGGCGCGCAGCACGTCGGTCTTGGAGAAACCGACGCCCTTCTGATGGGCGATCTTCGGGCGGTCGGGCAGCCCCTGGGCGGGATAGAGCTCGTTGACGGCGCCGAAGGCCAGGACGACCACGTCGGGCGAGTAGACCGACAGCTTGCGGAAGCGCTCCAGGCCCTGGGCGATGGTGTAGCCGATCACGCCGCCGGCGATGGTCTCGGCGTCGAGGCCGGCGCCGCGCAGGTTCTGTTCCAGTTGAGCCGTGTAGCACTCGTCGTAGGCGACCTTCATCCCGAACGAGGACGAGTCGCCGAGGGTCAGCACGCGCACCACGCCGTCGGGCTTGGCGACCTCGCGCTCGGGCCCTCGGAAGCCCGCGCTGTTGACGAACTCGCCCGGGGCCATGGGGATCTCGGCGCCGGGCCGCGGCTCCCAGAGGGTCCCGATGGTGATCTGGTGCAGGCCGCGCCCGCTCTTCATCTGGGCATCGAGTTCGTTGCCCCAGACGGCGTAGACCGGGTCGGGTTCTTCGTTGCTGAAGCCGACGACGCGCAGCAGCAGCTCGCTGCCGAGGACCATCACCGCCAAGGAGATGGAGGAGACGAGCAGGGCGCGACGGGCCTTCGAGGGGGTCGGTCGATCGGTCATGGGGGAGATGATGCGGGGCTGGGGCGCCATCTATACGGTTTCACGGCGAATCAGGGAGGGTAGTGCAGGTCGATCGACCCCGCGAGTCGGTCGTCGGCGGAGCGCGGCGCTATCGTTGGGCCCATGCACAGCCACACCCCCCCGACCGCATGGCGTCGCTCGTTCCGGACCCGGTCGCTCACCACACTTGGCTGCTTGGCCCTGAGCGGGCCGGCCTGGGGCGCGGATCTGACCCTCGACGGGGCCTCGTCGATCGAGGTCACGTACGGAACGTCCTTCGTGGCCCAGGTCAGCGGAGCGCCGGGCTCGATCGCGGCCATCTACTACGACGTGGATCCGGGCCCCACGACGATCGCGGGGGTCGCGGTACCGCTGGGCCTGACGCCGGCGCTGGGCCAACTGGTGCTCGGCAGCACCGACGGCGCCGGAGTCCTGGCGACCCTGGGCATCGTGCCTGACGCGCCGGTGTTGAGCGGGCTCCAGGTGCACTTCGCGGGCCTGGTGCTCGACGCGGCCGAACCGCTCGGGCTCGCTGTGACGCCAGGCGCGCTGCTCACGGTGGTGCCGCCCGTCGGCGCCGGTCAGGACCAGGCCACCTTCGTCGAGGCGGCCGTCGTGCTCGACGGCGGCGACGCAGCGGACCCCGACGGCCTGGTCCCCGCCGGAACCACACTGCTGTGGGAGCTGACCTCCGCGCCCCCCGGCAGCGGCGCGACGATCGCCAACGCCGACGGCCTCTTCGGCGTGCTGGTGCCCGACCTGCCGGGAACCTACGGCGCGCGGTTGCGGGTCAGCGCGGGTGGCGTCGAGACGGTGGACGAGACCCTCGTGCAGGCCTTCCGGCTCGACACCACGCCGGCTCTCGACGGCACCTGGGTCGCGGGGCCGGGCCTGAACGTGTCGGGCCTCGTCGCCGGACCCGTAGCCGGTGCAGGCTTGACGCTCGACGGCAACGCACTCGCCCTGGGACCGGGCGGCGCCTTCGCGTCACAGTTCGTCGCCTTCGATCCCGCGGCGGCCTTCGAGCCGCTGCTGTTCGAGTTGACCACTGCGGGTGGCCAGGTGGCGCGCAAGCGCGTGACCGTCGGCCAGGGCCTGGCCCTCCCGCTCACGGCCGGCGCGGCGGGTCAGCTCTCGGCGCACCTCGCTCCGGCGGGCTTGCAGATGGTCGCCCAGGCCGGCGAACAGGAGCTGCTGGCGGCGGATCTGGATGCTCTGCTGCTCGGCCTGCCGGCGACCCAAGTCGCGAACAACGAGGGGCTGTGGGGCTTCACCATCTTCTCGGCCACGGTCAAGTTCACCTCGGTCAGCTTCGGCCAGGACATCGACCTGCAGCTCGTGCCCCAGTCGGGCAGTCTGCTCGGCTTGGTCAAGGTCAAGAACGTCCACGCCACCTTCGACGTCTGGGGCGACCTGCTCGAGATCCCCTACAACCTGACCGGATCGATCGACTCCAGCTCGACGGACCTCTCGGCCCTGATGGTGCTGTCGGTGCAGAACGGTGAGATCGTCGTCGATCTGCAGAACCCGACTGTGGTGCGGAACGGCTTCAACTTCGACCTCGACGGCTTCCTCGGCTCCGTGGCCGAGCTCTTCATCATCGAGGACTGGGTCAAGGAGCAAGTGGAGAGCGCGGTGGCCGATTCACTCAGCGCCGAGATGGGGCCGGCGATCGAGGAGATCCTCAACTCCTACGAGCTCAGCGGCAACCTGTTCGAGACGCTCGAGGTCGACGTGCAGATCGACGCCGACTTCGCCAGCGTCCAGCAGACGTCGGGCGGGGTCACCTTACGGATGAACGGCGCCGCGGCGGCCCTGTCCTCGGAGCCTGGCTCGCCGGTGGTGACGGTCTACCCGGCGACCTTCGGCAGCGGTCCGGCCTTCGGTGCCCTGAGCCCGAACGGCCAGGTCTACACCGCGGGCCTGGCGGCCTCGGCGGGCTTCCTGAACCTGGTGCTCTGCGCCTCGACCGCCGCGGGGCTGTTGGACGGCGACCTGGCGGAGTTGGTCGATCCGGCCCTGCTCGGGGGCCAACCTGGCGAGCAGCTCACCGTCGACGCCCTCCAGGTGCTGTTCCCCGGCGCCGGCTTCGATCGCTTTCCGGTCGGCACGCCGGTCGAGATGCGCGCGGAGGGCAGCCTGGCGCCGCGCGTGCGCGCGACACCCGGGAGCGCGAACTTGGGCACGATCGACCTGGCCGGTCTGGTGGTCGAGTTCCGCGTGGCCGGGGCCGATGCGCCGATTCCGGTGTTGCGCCTGGTGCTCGACGCCAGCGCCGACCTGGGCCTCACGATCCAGGCCGACGGGACCTTGTCCGCGGCTCTGACGGGTGAGCAGGTCACCGGCTTGGTGGTGGGGTCCTTCCCCGGCGGGGACTTGACCGTGCTGCAGGTGGGGCTCGACTTCCTGGCCGGCTTCCTGGTGCCCCAGTTGGCGGCGGTGCTGGGGCAGGTGCCCCTGCCCTCGCTGGAGTCCGCGGGACTTTCTCTCACGCCGACCGAGGTCAGCCTGGGTGGACCGCTCCAGGACCACGTCGGCTTCTACGGCGACCTCGAGCTCGTCCCCATCGAGCAGCAGTGATCAGGGCGCCTGCCAGGCCGCGCCGTTCGTCAGGCGCGCCTGGCCGGCGGTCAGCACGTAGCACTGCAAGTGCAGGGTCAGCCCAGAGGGCGCGCCGCTGACCTGCAGGTTCACGTTCAAGACGCCCGATCCGCCGACGCTGCCGAGGTAGACGGTCTGCAGGGTGGCCAGGTGCGGCCACAGGTCACCCGCAGCGCCGAAGGGCACCGGCGGGATGCCCGGCACGCCCGCGTAGCCCAACCACACGGCGCTGCTCGGTGACGCGCCCGTGGAGCTGGCGAAACTACTGCCGGCGAGTGGCGTGACCACCAGGGTCGGCGAGCCCGGGCTCGGCACCAGGCCGAGGCTCTCCCACACGTCACCGCCGGTGACCGTCTCGCTGGAGTGGGCCACGCGGTAACCCGGCGCGGTGGCGGCCACCGGATAGGTGCCGGCCGGCAGGGGGAACTCCCAGTAGCCGTCCGACGCGGAGGTCGTGAAGGTCCCGTCTGACAGGGCCACGGTGCCGCCCGCGATGCGCGCGCCGATGCCGAGGGTCGCGTCGTAGAGCACGCCCTTGAGCGTGCCGCTGGTGCCGACGCCTCCGCTCAACTTGCCGTCCACGTCCGCACGCAGCGCGGGCAGCTCGGCGTAGAGCGAGTCGCCGGGGCAGGCGGTGGCACTCACGTCGCGGTGGCCGTAGAGCGTCTGCTCGACGGCACCCAGGCCCGCGTAGAAGGCCGAGCCCGTGGGATCGATGCCCTGCTGATCGCACTTCCAGGCGGCCAACTCGCCGAAGGCCTCGAGCAGCGCCGCAGTGGGGGCGTTGTTCACCGGCGGATGGAAGTAGCCCATCACGCACACGCCCATCGAACCGCAGTTCTTGCCGTCGTGGGCGCCCTTGACGTCGTCGCCGCCGGCGCGCCCCTCGAAGATCCAGCCCTGCTTGGAGATCAGGTAGTTGTAGCCAACGTCACACCAGCCGTTGGTGAACATGTGGTAGGCCTGGATCGACTGGACGTTCGCCGCCGCTTGGGACCAGGTCGAGGCCTGGAAGTCCGCCGACGAGGCCGAGTGGTGCAGGGCCACGTGGGTCGTGTTGCAGTAGCTCACGCCGCACTGGGGCGCGAGGGCTCCCCAGCTCGCGCGGTCGTAGATGAAGGGCTTCGGATAGCCCGCGCCGGCCGCGACGGGTAGGGGCGTCGGCTGCAGCGGCGTGGCTCCCGGGCCGATCCAGACGACGGTCAGGCCGCTCAACGTGGTCGGGCCAACCAGGGTCAATCGCGCGCCCGCCGCCGGGCCTCCGTAGGCGTGGGTGAGCCCGGACACCGATGCGGCGCCGGCGGGCCGGTCCAGACCGACGACATCGGGGGCGAGGTCGTGGGCGGCGACGATCGGCTGGACCCCGAGCCCCGCTCCGTTCGGATCCAGCAACTCGAACCAGGCCTCCCCGAGATCCCCCCGCCACCAAAGGCCGAGGGAGCGCGCCGGCAGGGGCGCGTCCAACTCCAACTCGATCGACTCGCCCGCGGCCAGGCGCAGCCCCTCGAGGGGAGTGGTTGCGATCGGCAGGCCTTGCGCCACCGCGGGGGCGGCCAAGACGGCCGACGCGAAGGTCGCCGTGGCAACACCGACAGCCGCGAGGCGGACAGGGACGACGAGGCGGACAGCGGCCAGGTGGACAGCGGCGAGGATCTCCAGCTTCATGCCGGCGATCCTACGCCGCGATCGGTCAGCGGTGTTCGTGATCGGTGTGTCCGTCGCCCGCGTTCCCCGCGGCGGGGGCCCCCGGCGTCGTCAAGCCGCGCGCCGTGACCTCGAGGGCCAGCATGGCGTAGGCCGTGGCCAGGACCGGGTTGCCCTCCCACCATCGCGGGCTGTTGGCGTTGATCCACGATCCGTCGAGGCGCTGCATCGCCGTCAAACGGCCGGCCAGCTCCTCGCGCCAGTCGTGCGCCACGCCCGCGCCGTCCACCACCTGCTCTTGACCATAGGTGTCGAGGGCCTTGGACATGGAATAGAAGTAGTAGTAGAGGCCCTGGTAGGGCGCTGACGGATCGCTACCGATGGCGAAGCCCGGGTTGATGTCGAGGGTGTAGTTCTCCGTGAGCCACTTCCAAGCCATCTCGACACGCGGGTCGTCCTTCGGCAGGCCGGCAAAGAGGTAGCCGCGCAGCAGGGCATAGGTCATCGAGCCGTAGGAGCGCGGGATCTTGGTCCCGTCCGCCAGCTCGACGAAGCCGGCTTTCGACTCGCCCGGCGCGTAGCCCGCGCCGCCGTCGTTGCCGGGCCGCACCGTGTCCCCGTCGACGACCAGCACGAGGTCGTTGCTCTCGCTGCGGTTCTGGGTGCGCTGCAGGAAGATCAGGGCCTTCTTGTAGGCCTCGTCGCCCTCTTCGACGCCGGCCGCTGCCAAGGCCTCCAGGGCGAGCTGGAGGTTGGAGAGGTCGGGGCGTTCGTCGCCGCCGTAGCCGACGCCGCCGTAGTAGCGATCCGACGGTCCATAGCCCTCACCCTCGTCCGCCTGCAGTGCCAGCAGGAACTCGCGCGCCCCCTCGACCAGGGGCACGTCCTGGGTGCGGCCGGCACGCGTCAGCGCCAGGACGGAAGCCGACGTCACGTAGTTCGCCATGGCGCCCGCGTGGATCGAACCATCCTTCTGCTTCAATCCGCGCAGGTAGTCGAGGCCCTTGTTGATCGCCGACTCGACCTCGACCCCGCGCGGCTCGGGCGTCGTCAGGAGCGCACCCACGACCATTGCGGTGATACCCGGGTCGGTCTGACCCAGCGCGCCCCACAGGCCGTCTGCATTGGAATTCGCGACGAGGAAACCGGCGCCGCGGGCCAGGCCCTGGCGCGCCTGCTCGTTGTCGACGCTCCGGGCGGCGGGCAGGGGCACGGGCTCGACTGGCGCGGCCTTGGGCTCGGCGGCCTTGACCGCGTCGTGGTAGCCGGAGAGCTCCCAGACGTTCTTGGCCGTGGTCAGGGTGCGACCGCCGTAGCCCTCCCAGAAGCCCGCCTTGTCCCGTTGGGCGAGCAGGTTGTTCGCCATGCGCGCCGCCGTCGCGGCGTCCGTGGCCGCGGGGTGCGGTGCCTCGACCGACGCCAGACCGAGGAAGGCCCGCGCGCGTCCGAACATGGCGAGGGCCGGCTCCTCGTCGATCAGGGACAGGGTCTGGGCCACCGCCAGGGTCTGGGCGAGCACCTGGTGCGGGGCGGCGTCGGCGTCGGCCACGGCGCCGTCCGGGCGTTGCCTGGTGAGCAGGGCGTCGAGCGCCTTGGTCAGGAAGGGCCCGTCCGAGACGTGGTAGCCCCGCGGGCTGCCGATGAAGGCGCGCACCACCCAGGCCGTGGTTTCAACGTCGCCGTAGGCCCCAGTGGTCAGGTCCTGCTGGGCGCGGAGCCAACGCAGGGATGCGTCGATCTCGGACTTCAGGCCCTCGGCCGTGGCCTCGACCGCCCCCTGCGGCGGCGCGCCAGCGGTCGGAAGACCGGCGGGCGCAGCGGCTGAGGACAGGGTCGGGCTGGCGAGGGCGGCGAGGAGCAGGGCGGCGATCATCGTCTGCGGGTACGGCGGAGGGCCGGCGTCGTTGGGAAGGGGCGGGAGCTGGGATCCCGGAGTCCGACATCAACGCCCGATCGTCGATCGGGTTCAACCCCTCCCGCGCGCGATTTGTGGGGCGACCGGGTCCTCGGTTCGGGGGCGTCTGCCACCCTTCCCCGCCGGGGCCGGCCGAGCTCAATCGGGATGCCGTCGCGCGATCGCACCGATTCGGGTAGCAGGCCCCGTCCCCACTCTGGCGCCGCCGCGGCGGTGGCGTTCAGCGCTGCGGCTGTCCCCCCGCCGCGGGGCGCGCCGCCCACAGCTGTGGCGTCGTCACGCAGCGGAACCCGAGGTGGCTCAGGCCCGAGTCGGGGGAGGAGGCCATCTTGGCGCTGGGCCGGTAGCTGGAGCAGTAGCTGGCGTGGCACAGGAACGAGCCGCCCTTCTGCACGCGGCTGTCGGGCGTCAACGGGTTGCGCGGATCGGCCGCGCGGGCCGGTCCCGTGGGGTTGGAGCAGCAGGTCCCCGGCTCGGTCTCGGCCACGCGCCGGCCGTAGGTGCCGGGGTCGAAGCGATCCGCGGTCCACTCCCACACGTTCCCGGACATGTCGAACAGGCCCAGCTCCGAGGGCGGGAAGCTGCCCACCGGCGCTGCGCCGACGAAGCCGTCGAGGGCCTCGTTGTGGTGGGGGAACTTCCCCTGCCAGATGTTGGCCAGGTGCCGGCCGCCGGGCTCGAGTTCGTCGCCCCAGGCGAAGCGCTGGCCGTCGTGACCGAAGCGAGCGGCGCGCTCCCATTCGGCCTCGGTCGGCAGGCGCTTGCCGGCCCAGGCGGCAAAGGACACCGCGTCGTCCCAGGCCACGTGCACCACCGGATACCGCTCTCGGCCTTCGATCGAGCTGCCCGGACCCTCGGGATGACGCCACGACGCGCCGGGGGTCCAGGTCCACCACTGGCTCACGTCGTCGAGGTAGACGGCATGGGAGGGCGGCGTGAAGACCAGGGATCCGGGGACCAGCACCCCGGGCGGCGGCTCGGGCGTTCCGGGCGGGAGTTGAGCCTTGAGCTCCTCCCAATCCGGCGCCCGCTCCGCGATGGTCACGTAGCCGGTGGCATCGACGAACTGCGCGAACTGCGCGTTGGTGACCTCGGTGCTGTCGATCCAGAACCCGTCGAGTTGGACCGGGTGGCCAGGCCGCTCGTCCGCGCGCGCCTCGGGGCCGTCCCAGCCCATGTTGAAGCGTCCCGGCGGGACCCAGACCATGCCCGCAGGGGACGGCGCGGGTGCGGTCGATTGCTCGCCGGCCTGGACCGGCGCGTCCGTCGCGACTTCGCCCGCCGACGACCCCGGCTGTGCCGGCGCCGGGGCGCAGGCGGCCGCGATGCCCGCGAGCCCGACGGCCGCGAGCGCGTGCAAGGGGGGCAGCGACCGACGCCGCGGCCAATTCGGGGAGCAGGGCTGAACCATGTACGGCCGAGCGTAGCGACTCTTGCGCTCCCCGGCGATTGGACCGCCTGTCACTGCTCGGTCAGCCTTACTGCCCGGTCAGCGTCACCGCCCGGTCAGCGTCACCGCCCGGTCAGCGTCACCGCCCGGTCAGCGTCACCTCTGGGCCAGCCTCACCGCTGTGCCGTAGGCCAGGACCTCGGCCGCGCCCGACGCGATGGTCGAATTGGCGAAGCGCAGGCCGACGACCGCGTCCGCGCCCTGGGCTCTGGCCTCGGCCACCATGCGGTCGATGGCCTGCTCGCGGGCCTCGGCCATCAGCTTCGTGTAGTCGTCGATCTCGCCCCCGACGAGGTTCTTCATGAAGGCCCAGATGTCGCGACCGAGGTGGCTGGCGCGCACGGCGCTGCCGCGCACGAGCCCGATCGTCTGCGCGATCTCGCGATCCGCGATAGCCGGAGTGGTGGTGATCAGCATGCCTGGCGGGCGCTCACCGGCGCACGTGGACGTAGGGGTCGAAGGGCAGGTTGCGCGTGCGCCAGCGCAGGGCGGCCGCGAGCAGCATGACGAAGCCGGCCAAGCCCGCGCCGCCGCTGAACAGCAGGGCGTGCTCGCCGACTTCGTTCTGGATTCCGAGCAAGAGCAGCGCGGCCTCGGTGCCCAGGCCACCGAGCAGCAGGGCCAGGCCGCCACGGGTGAACAAGCGGTGCCAGGGATCGGCGCGCAGGCGCTCCCACTCGTGGTCCTGGGGTTCGGGCGGGGCCATCTGCCTGGCGAGGAGGGCCAAGCCTTGCAGTTCGGCGACCTCCCGCGCGAGGCTCGGCTCGCGTCGCAAGCGCGACTCGAACTCGGCCCACTCACCGGCGGGGAGTTCCCCGTCGACGTAGGCCATGGCCTTCAACTGGTCGGGCGTGGGGTGCTCTTGGGAGCTCATCTCGGAGGCCTGGGGCGTTCGGGGGGGGCCGCCACGGGAGTCGGGTCTTCGGTCTCGCCGAGCAGCGGACCGAGCTGGTCGCGCAGTCGTCGGCGCGCGTGGAACAGGCGCGACATCACCGTCCCCTCGGGGATCGACAGGGCCTCGGCGATCTCGCGGTAGGAGAGCTCCTGGGTGTGGCGCAGGGTCAGGATCTCGCGGTCGCGAGGCTTCATCTCCGACATCGCGCGCTCGAACAGGGTGCGGACCTCTTCGATCTCGGCGCCGCGGCTGGGCGAGGGTCCCTCGTCGACGATCTCCCAGGGACTCTCGTCCTCGTCGTGGGCGTCGAGCGAGGAGCGCTTGAGGCGCTTGGTCTTGCGCAGGAAGCTGAAGCAGGTGTTGCGCAGGATGCGGTGGAACCAGGGCAGGAACGGCTGGTCCTCGCGGAAGGTCTCGCGCGCCCGGTAGACCTTCATGAAGGTCTCCTGGGAGAGGTCGAGGGCGTCGTCGCGCGAGCCGACCATGGACGAGGCGACCTGGAAGGCGCGCCCGCGCAGTTGAGCCACGAGCTCGTCGAACGCGTGGCGGTCGCCAGCCTTGGCCGCGGTCATCAATCGGGTTACCTGGCATTCCATCGAGGGCGGCTCATACGCCGCCTCGTTGCGCCTATTCATGGGCTGCCTCGGCTCCATCGCGGACTCCTTCGGTCCGGGCGCGGGGATCTGGCTCCCATCGGACTGCTCGGGGGCCTCAGACATCGGCTCGCTCCCGACCCGCCTCGGCCAGGGCCCAATGGGCGGCGCGGCGATTGGCGCCGGGCTGGCCCAGCCGCGACGCGGCCAGATCCAGTCCCTCGCGGGCGGCGCTGCGCTCGGGTCCGTCGACCCAGAGGGTCCTCAGCGCTTCGAGCACGTCGCCTCTCGGCCCGTCGCCCGCGAAGCACCATTCGGGGCAGACCTCGCGCCCGACCAGTAGGTTCGTCGAGGCGAAGAAGGGCACGGTCAGCACGTGCTGGGCCAGCCAAGCCTCGAGCTTCGAATCGACGCGGTAGACGACGGCCGTCGGCAGGCGGTGGTGCAAGAGGTCGAGCAGGACCGTGCCCGAGACCGAGAAGGCCGCACGGCAGTCGCGCAGGGTCGCGTGCAGGGAACCGAACCGCAGGTCGACCCAATCGGTGGCCCCGGCCTGTTCGACCAGTTCCCGAACGGTGGGCTCCAACTCGGTGCGGTCGTGGGGCAGCGCCACGCGCAGCTCGGGGAACTGCTGTCGCAGCTCTGCCACGACGCCCAGCATCCAGGGCAGGTTGCGCCGCAGGACCGAGTTGCGGCTGCCCGGCAACAGGGCCAGGGTCGAGCAGCGGTCAGGGTCGGGATTGGCGGGTACGCGGGCCAGGGCGTCCTGGATCGGATGCCCCACGTGGGCGGTGCGCACCCGGTGCCGATCGAACCAGGGCGGCTCGAAGGGCAGGATCGACAGGGCCAGGTCCACGGCCGCGCGGTAGCCGCCCACGCGCCAGGGCGCCCAACCCCAGTACTGTGGCGTGACGAAGTGCACGACGGGAACGCCGTAGCCCCGCGCGATGTGACCCAACGGCACGTGCAGGGCCGGCGAATCCACGGCGATCATCAGGTTCGGCCGACCGTCGCGCAGCTCGCGGGCGGCGTCGGTCAGCAGGCGCAGGTAGAAGGGCAGGGCCGCGACCACCCCGAAGCCCATGGCCGACTTGGCCACGGGATCGCCGACCCGGCGCACGCCCTTCTCGTCCAGGCGTTCGCCGCCCAGGCCGGTCAAGGTCGGGGTGGCGAGGCCGTGCTCTGCCGCGACCTCGCACAGCGCATCGATCAGGTGCCGCGCATGCAGCTCGCCGGAGGGCTCGGCGCAGGAGATGAACACTCGCAGCGGGCGGCCGCGGTCGAGCTCCGGCGCGGGGGGACTCAGCGCGGGCGGGTCATCCGGCGGGGAGCCGCTCCTGAGGTCGCCGAGGACCTCGGCCTCGAGCCGACGCCGGGTCAGGAAGTAGGCCACCAGACGCAGGGGGCCGAGGAGCAGCGCCCCGAGGGCACGGGCGAACTCGCGCGCCACCGCAAGTTGCGGCGGGAGGCCGTGGCGAGCTCTGCGCTCGGAGTGGCCTCGGGTCAAGGTGGGGCGCGGCTGGTGCGTCTCCAAGGACTCTTTGTGCCCGCGGGGCGCGGCCCGGGCAAGGCTGCACGGTCGAGGATTGCTGCCGACGAGGGGTAACATGGGCCCCTCGTGCAGCTCGTCGGCATCTTCCTCGGAGCATTCGTGCTCTACAACGTCCTGTCCGTGGTGCCCCTGATCGGGGGCCTGGTCAGGGCTTCGTCGCTGCTCGGATTCCTGGCCTGCTTCCTGATCGTCTCGGCCCTCGCCAAGCGCCTGGTCGCGTCGCGCGAGGCGCGCACTCGCGATGGGGCCAGCCTTGCGGATCTGCGCCGGGTGAACACGCCCCATGGTCGCGGCAAGCTCGGCGCCGCGCTCCTGGCCCGCGGTCGCGTGCGTGCGTCGATCGAACCCCTCGAGGAGGCGCGTCGTGGCGATCCGGAGGCGATCGAGTGGCCCTATCGGCTGGGCTGCGCGCGCCTGGCCAGCGGGTCGCCCCAGCCCGCGGTCGCGGAGCTCCGCGCCGTGGTCGAGCGGGACGAGGAGTACGCCTACGGCGGAGCCCTGATGCGCCTGGCCGAGGCGACCCTGGCCAGCGGCGACCCGGCGGGGTCCCTGGAGCTGCTCGAGCGGGTCGACCGCAACCACGGCCCCTCGCCCGAGGCCGCCTACCGCCGGGGCCGCGCCCTGGTGGCCTTGGGCAGGTCGGCCGAGGCCAAGACCGCCTTCGCGTCAGCCCGCCAGCTCGCCGACGAGGCTCCGAAGTTCCAACGCAGCGAGGCTCGCGGTTGGGCGCTGAAAGCTTGGTGGGCCGGGCTCACGACGGCAGGCGCCGCTCGAAGCTGAGCAACGACGCGATCAGCAGCACGATGTTGATCACGCTGAAGGGCACCACGCGGTTCATCAACACCCCGCCGTTGTCGCGGATGTTCTCGAAGGCCTTGGGGTCCACGTACTCGTAGGGCGACCAGTCGTTGACGCCCGGCACGAAGTAGGCGGCGTAGAGGGCGATCCCGATCAAGAGCAGGGTCAAGATCAGGCGAATCACGTTCTGCGCCCGCGTGGAGCACAGGAACGCGAGGCCATAGATGATCAACAGGAACAGGGCCGAGTGCAGGCCGGCCGAGGCCCACAGCCACGGATCGTCGGTGACGGGCTCGAGCGGAACGTCCAGCACGTGGGCGATCCAGGGGCCCATGGCGCTGGTCACGACGAAGGGCACCAGGATCGCCAAGGCGCCCGCGAGGTAGCGCTCGAGCAGCACGCGCCAGCGCGGTTGGGGGCGGGCCAGCCAGACCTCCAGGGTGCGCCGCTCGGACTCGCCGGCCACGGCGCCGGAGGCGAACAACACGGCCACGAAGGTGCCGGTGGTCGCGCCGAACTTGAAGAACTGCTGCACCGCCATGTAGCCCCAGTCGCTCTGGGTCGTGGCGTCGGAGAGGATCTTGAATTGGCTACCGAGGTTGCTGGCGAGGCGCACCAGGGCGCTCATCTCGTCCAGGAACTTGGGGTAGAAGCCGATCGTCACCGAGAGGTGCGCGAGCAGGAACAGGGAGAAGATCAGGCCGCGAAAGAAGGCCGAGCGCCAGACGTAGGGCATGGGGGATCAGAGGCCTTCCACGCCGTAGAGGTCGCGGTAGAGCTCGCGCAGGGAAAGCTGGCCGTACTCGACCTTGGCCGGGCGCGGCCAGTCGGTGCGCTGTGCGACGAGGCCCAGGATCGGGCGCGGATCGTCGCTGTCGAGCTCGATCGTGGTGCGCGAGCCGTGGGCCATGACCGCCACGGCGCCGTTGGAGCGGGCCGCGGACTCGAGGTCCGCCGGCGGCTCGTCGGGCCACTCGACGCGCACCAGGCGACGCGCGCGGGCAGCCAGGTCGACCGCGCTCTCGTCGGCGATCAAGCGGCCCGCGGACAGGAACAGGAGCCGGTCGCAGGAATGGTCGACCTCGCCCAGGTGGTGGGAGGAGAGCAGGGTCGTGCGCCCGGGGCTGGCGTCCTCGCGCAACAGGTCCATGACCTCGCCGCGCTTGCTGGGGTCCAGGCCCTCGGTGGGCTCGTCCAGGATCCGCAGGGGCACGTCGGGAGCCAGGGCCGCGGCGAACAGCAGTTGTCGCTTCATCCCGTGGCTGAACGAGCGCACCCGGCCGCGGCGCGGCAGGCCCAGGCGCTCGAGCAGCTCGATGCCGCGCGCCACGGAGGAGCGCTCGCGGCCCTTGAGCAGCCACTTCAGGTGTGCCTCGCAGCGCAGCTCGCCGTAGAAGCCGAGCTCTCCGGGCGCGAAGGTGCAGCGCGCGCGCACGGCGGTGCCGTCGCCGTGCAGGCGCACCCCGGCCACCGTGGCCGAGCCGCCGCTGGGGCGCAGCAGGCCGACGACCATCCGCATCAGGGTCGACTTGCCGCTGCCGTTGGGGCCGATCAAACCGACGATCGAGCCCGGCTCGAGGTCGAGATCGAGGGGTTGCACGGCGATCTTGTCGCCGAAGTGGCGCGTCAGACCTCGCAGGGAGGTCGAGACGCCCGTGAACCCGGGCGCGCTCGGTTGGGTGGTGGTGGTCAAGGCAGGATTCCGGCGGCGCGCATGCGCGGGTAGACGAGCTCTGCGAGGGCGCCGTAGCCGTCGCCGTTCAGGTGGAAGTCCGGGTCCCGGGGCAGCTCGACGTTGGCGGGCGCGTTGCCCTCGGCCAACTTGGCCAGGTAGGCCTGGACGGCCTCGTCGGCGAAGTACTGCTCCAGTTGGAACTCGCGCGCGGGTCCCTCGCCCTCGGGTCCGCGGTCGATCCCGTCGAGGTTGCCGCGCATCCAGCCCAGCATGTTGAAGGTCGGTAGACCCTCCTCTTCGAAGATCCCGTCCGCGAATTCCACCAAGGGCAGGATTTGCCAGTTCGGGTCGCGGGCGTCGCCCATCCAGCTCATCAGCGGCTGGTGGATCACGAACAGCGGGATGTGGCGCTCGCGACAGATCTGCGCGATGCGCGCGATGGCCGCACGGGTCGCCTCGCGATTCTCGGGGCGATTGTGGGACCAGGGGCTCCGGTCGGAGAGGTGGGGCGACGGGCCGCGAGTCAGCCGGGCCTCGTAACGCCGCTCGATCCAGTCGTAGAGGTGACTCGAGAACATCAGCCGACGCAGCCCCGCCGGCAGGGGCATGGCATCCCCGTACAGGATCCGCAGGTCCTCGTCGTAGAAGAAGCCGTCGGCCAGGATGTCGTTGGTGTTGAAGTACAGCAGCACCACGTCCGGATCGATGGCCAGACCGTCCTGCTCCAGGGCGCGCAGTTGCTGCCCCGTGTGGTAGCCGGGCACGCCCATGTTGACCCCGCGCCAGGTGACGTCGCTGCCGGCCGCGCGCTCGGCCGCGGTGGCCTTGGCGGCCAGGCGCGCCACGACGGTCTCGTCCTCGTCGCACCACATGCCGAAGCAGAAGGAATCGCCCAGGGCCAAGAGGCGCCGTTCGCCCGCGGGCTTCTCGGTCGGGAACTCCTCGCCCCGGCTGCGGTGGGAGTTGGCGCGAAAGGTCCAACCGTCGACCTGGGTCACGGCCCCAGGGCGCATGGCGTAGCGGCGTACCGGATCGTCGACTTCCTCGTAGAAGTCCGATTGCAGCAGCTCCGCCCAGCGCCGGTGGGTGCGGTTGAGGCCCGCTTCCAGGGCCGCGTCGCGGTCACCGGAGAGGCGCAGGCCGACCTCGAGCGCGACCCCGGCGAGGATCAAGGTCCCCAGCGCCACGGCAACCGACAGCAGCAGCTTGTGCAGCGTCCGTCGACCGCGGCGGACGCGCGCCTCGCCCGCGGGGCCAGGGTCGGGGCTGTCACCGGGGCTCATGCCCGCGGAGAATACGGCCCGTGGACGACCCCGGGCAAGCGACGCAGGTGCTCAAGCGCGACGGACTCGGCCGCGTCGAGCTCGTGCCGGGTGATCCGGCGCTGGTGCGTCGCGTGGCCTGCGGCGGGTCCGTGCCCGCCTCGCGCCTGGTGGCGCAGGTTCTCCTGGCCCGTGAGCGACGTGCCCTGGAGTGCTTGCAGGGTCTCGACGCGGTGCCCGTTCTGATGGGCGAGCAGAGCCGCGCCTGCGGTCTGCGAACCTACCTCGCCGGCCAGCCCCTGCACCGGGCGACGGCCCTGCCCCGCGACTTCTTCGAACTGCTGGAGCAGCTGGTGGGTCGGCTCCACGAGCGCGGCGTCTGCCACAACGACCTCCACAAGGAGCAGAACATTCTGGTCCTCGAGAACGGGCGACCGGCGCTGATCGACTTCCAGTTGGCCAGTGTCCACCCGCGGCGAGCTGGCCGCAGCTTCCACTCGAGATGCGGCGACGACCTGCGCCACGTCCACAAGCATCGGCTGCGCTACGAGCGCCGCGGTCGACCGAAGACCGAGCAGGAGCGGGCCCGCGGGACCCAGCGTCGTCGATCGCCCTTGGCAGCCGTTTGGCGCCGCACGGGCAAGCCCCTCTACAACTTCGTCACGCGGTGCATCCTGCGCACCCGCGACGGCGAGGAGCGCCGCCCGAGCAGTGGCCCTTGGCCCACCTGGACCGCTCCGCTTGGACGGGACTAGTGTCCTGGATCAGAGCCCGGCCGAAGCTGCACAGGGCGAGGTCGACGCCGCCACGTCGCCGCCCTGGCGCCTTCGCTCGGGGCTGTTCGCAGAACGGCGCAGGCTCGTGGGCAGCGCCCTACGACAGGGAGTTGGCGTTGACTCTCCGGGCCGGGAACCGGCCCATGTCGAAGCCCGTGGGCCCCGTCCCGTGTCCCCGTGGTCGGGTGGGCAGACCCCCGAGCCGAGGGCGCGAGCGGATCGAGGCTCGGCACGCTCCGCTGCGGGTCGACGAGCGTGATGAAGGCATGACGTGTTCGAGGCGCGGGCGCCTTCAGGGCATCGTGCCGCGTGTTCGCGATGCTCGTTTCGATCGAGGTCGGCCGTGACGAGTTCGCTTTCGACCACGGGCCGCGTTCCGAAGATCAACGGCGGCAGTCGACCGATCGTGTGGGGCGATCGGGCTGCCGTCCGCAGCCGGATCAGCAACTTCCTGCCGACCGTGGCGGACGCCGGCTACATGGAGACCTTCATGGGCTGGGAACTGATCTGCCGCGACGAGCGCGACCTGGCCGAGCTGGCCAGCACCCTGGCACCGGACGAGGTCGCCCGCACGCGGGTCCACGCGGACCCCTTCGGAGTCGTCGCCTACCTCGAAGTCGAACGCCGCGGCTGACGGGCGTCCCCGACCCGCTCGAGCCAGCGCGCGAACAGGTCTTGGCCACACTCGCTGAGGATCGAATCCGGGTGGAACTGCAGGCCGTCGTGGGGCAGGTGCCGGTGGCGCAGGGCCATCGGACAGCCGTCGGAGGACCACGCGGCCAGCTCCAGCTCGGCGGGGAGGCTCGCTGGGTCGACGGCGAGGGAGTGGTACCGGCCGACCTCGAGGGTCGAGGGCAGGTCCAGGAACAACCCCCGGCCGTCGTGGTCGATGCGGTCGGCGCGCCCGTGTTCCGGGCGCGGCGCGCGGACCACCCGCGCACCGTGGACCTGTGCCAAGACCTGGTGCCCGAGGCAGATTCCGAGCAGCGGTAGATCGGGCGGAGCCATCCGGACCAGGGCCGCAGTTGCGTGCGCCGCCGCCGGATGCCCTGGGCCAGGACCGAGGACCACACCGGTGGGCTTGCGCGCCAGCAGCTCGGCTGGCTCGAGTCCATCGAGTCTGACGACCTCCACCTTCGCGCCGAGGGCGAGCAGGCCCTGGGCGACGTTGAAGGTGAACGAGTCGCGATGGTCGAGGAGCAGGATCAAAGCGGCACGGAGGTCGGCCGGGGCCCTGGCGACGGCCGGCGCGGGAAGCGTATCGTGCGCCCATGGACATCGTCATCGTCGGCGCCGGTGAGGTGGGCTTCCACCTGGCCGACATCCTGGCGCGTGAGTCGCATCGCGTGAGCGTGATCGACAGCGACCCGGGCAAGATCCGCCGGCTGCGGGAGACCCTGGACGTGCAGGCCCTCGAGGGGGACGGCACCCAGGCCTCGGTCCTGGCCAGCGCCGGGGCCAGCACCGCCGACCTGTTCATCGCCGTCACGGACAACGACCACATCAACATGGTGGCCTCGCCCCTGGCGCGCAGGATGGGCTCCAAGCGGGTGATCTTGCGTCTCAAGGACACCTGGCGTCTGCAGGGCTACTCGTTCTTCTACAAGCAGGCCCTGGGTTTCGACGTGGCCCTGTCCACCGACGAGCTGTCGGCCCAGGAGATCATCCGCACGGTCCGCGAGCAGCACGCCCTGGAGGTCGAGTCCTTCGCCGACGGTCGGGTCCAGTTGCGACGCGTGCGGATCAGCGAGTCGGGGGAGCTGACCAGTGCGGCCCTTTCGAAGTTGGACCTGCCCGACAACGTCGTCGTAGCGGCCATCGCCCGCAAGAAGAGCTTCTTCGCCGCCCACGGTGACGACCGGCTCGAGAAGGGCGACCAGGTCTACCTGATCGGTCGCAGCGCGGCTCTCGATCAGTTCGAGTTCCTGACCGGCGCCAGGCGCCTGGGTCGGCGCTCGGTGGTGATCATGGGGGGCGGCCGGGTGGGCAGCCAGCTCGCCATGCGTCTGTCGGAGCTGCCGGGCCTCTCGATCCGCATCCTCGAGCGCGACCCGGACCGGGCCCGGACGATCGCCGCGCGCTTCCCCGAGAACGTGATGGTGTTGGTCGGTGACGCCACCGACACGGACCTGTTGCGCGAGGAGCGCTTCGACAAGGTCAACGTGTTCATCGGCGCGACCGCCGACGACGAGGACAACCTGATCGCCTGTCAGCTGGCCAAGTCCTACGGCGCCGAGCGCACCGTGGCACTGCTCGACAAGCCGTCCTACCGCGATATCTACGACGTGATGGGAGTCGACTTCGCCATCTCGCCGCGCATCCTGTGTGCCAACCGGATCCTGCGCTTCGTGCGTTCGGAGGCGGTGATGTCGATCGCCGTGGTGGCCGAAGGTCGCGGCGAAGTGATCGAGATCGAGGCCCGCCTGCCCGGCGGCAAGAGCGACGTCAAGCTCAAGCACCTGGGCCTGCCCAAGGGCGTGGTGGTCGGCGCCGTCGTCCACGGTGACGACGTGACGATCCCCCGCGGCGAGACGACCATTCGCAACGGCGACCGGCTGATCGTCTTCAGTCTTGCGGAGAGCGTCGAAGAACTGAGCGAGTTCTTCGGAGTCAGCGATGGCTATGCCCTGGATTGACGGGCCCTGGATTGACGGGCCCTGGATTGACGGCCAGCCGCCGGCGCGAGCCGCGCAGCTCCCGTCGGATCGCGGGGTGCGACTTTGAACCTCGGCGCAGTCGCTTGGCTGCTGGGTCGCGTGATCCTGCTGATGGGCCTGTTCCAACTGGTCCCGGCGGCGGTGGCCGAATACTACTCCGAGCGCGACGACGCCCTGGCCTTCCTGCTGTCGGCGCTGATCGCCGTGCTCCTGGGTCTGGGCCTCTCGGCGATCTACCGCGGCCGCGCCCTGACCTCCGAGGGTCGCCCGGACTTCTTCCGCCGCGAGGGACTGGCCGCGGTGGGCTTGTCGTGGGTCGCCGCGTCGGTGCTGGGGGCCATACCCTTCGTCCTCGCCGGCGCCATCGCCAGTCCGGTGGATGCCTTCTTCGAGTCGGCCTCGGGCATCACCACCACAGGCTCGACCATCCTGCCCGCGGAGCATCTGGACGCGCTGAATCGCGGTGTCCTCTTCTGGCGCAGCTTCCTGCACTGGCTGGGCGGCGTCGGCATCGTGCTGGTGTTCGTGGTGTTCTTCCCGACCGGCGGGCGCAGCCTGTTCCGCTCGGAAGTGCCGGGCGTCTCGCGCGAGGCGGCCCACACCCGCGTGCGCGACAGCGCCCTGAGCCTGGCGCGGGTCTATGTGGGCCTGACCGTGATCCAGATCGGCGTCCTGACGATGACCGGAGTGGGGCTCTACGACGCGACCCTGCACGCCTTCGGCACCATCGCCACGGGGGGGTTCTCGAACCACTCGGCCAGCGCGGGCTACTTCGGGTCCTGGGCCTTCGAGGCCGTTCTGATCGTCTTCATGTTCCTGGCCGGGATCAACTTCGCGCTGTACGACTCGATCCTGCGGCGCGGCTGGCGTTCGGCCTGGGACACGGTGCGCGGTTCGACGGAGATTCGTGTCTACGCCGGGATCATGGCCGCGGCGACGGTGCTGATCACATCGGTGTTGTGGTTCTGGGGCGGATCCAACGGCGTAGCAGGGGCGGCCGACGGTCTGCCGGACTACTCGCACCTGAGCCTGTGCCTGCGCGACTCGATGTTCTCGGTCGTCTCGATCCAGACCAGCACGGGCTTCGGCACCGCCGACTTCGACCGTTGGCCCGACCTGTGTCGCGCGGTCCTGATGCTCTTGGCCGCGATCGGCGGCTGCGCCGGGTCGACGGCCGGTGGGATCAAGGTCGTGCGCGTCCTGATCGTCGCCAAGGTGGCGCTGCGCAGCGTGCAACACTTCTCACGTCCGCGCGCCCTGCACCAAGTCCGCATCGACGGCCAGACCTTGGACGAGCCCACGATCGCGATGGTCACCGGCTACTTCGGCCTGTGGTCCCTGGTGATGATCGCGGGCACCATTGCCTTGACCGCCCTGGACGTGGATCTGATCTCGGCCTCGACCGCCGTGCTGGGCACGCTCAACAACATCGGTCCGGGTCTCGCCGCGGTCGGACCGGCTCAGACCTTCGCGGACATGCCGGACCTGGCGAAGCTGCTGTGCTCGATCTTCATGATCCTCGGGCGACTGGAGTTCTACGCCCTCGTCGTCCTGTTCCTGCCGCGCTTCTGGCGCAGTTGAGGACCCGGGCCGGAGGCGATCAGAGCACGTCGTCGCGGTACGGCACACGGTGCCGCACGTCCGGGTCGCGGCGGTAGCTGACAAGGCGCCACAGGGACTCCGGGCCGACCACGGTCAGGTACGACTCGGTGCCCTCGGTGGTCTCGAGCATCAGGCGCCCCGAGACCAGGCCGAGGACCCGCGCGCGACCCTTCTCGTCGTAGACGAAGACTCCCGCGCCGGTCTGGTCGGTGGACCTGACCAGGGCGTCGGGCACCGCGAGCAGGATCCCGTCGACCGTGGGGTGACGCACGACCTGGGTCTCCATGCGCCAACGACCGTTGACATCGCGCCCTTGGATCCAAACCGGCTGGCCGTCCGCGGGGTCCGTGAATCCGAGCGGGATCGAGGGCACGCGGATCTCGGTGTCGACGGTGTAGAGGCCGCCGCCCACCGGCTCGATCACGCTCTGCTCGATGCTGGGGCCATCGCCGAACCACACGGCCACGTCGACATCTCCGGCGCGGGCCGTGCGACCCAGGAAGACGATGCCGTAGTTGGTCGAGACGCCCAGCTCACGACCGCCGCGGGTATCGATGATGACGGTGGGGTCGTACTGCAGCTTGGAGGTGGCGCAGCCGCCGGCCAGGAGGGCCACGGTCACGGCGAGGGGCGCGGTCAGGCGACGGATCATGGGCGGGATTCTGACACGGGCGGGGGGCCGGCCGCACGGGCGCAGTCCCGCCGTGACGGGCCAGTTGCCAGCACCGCTCGGTCCGTTCGGAAATTCCGGGCCAACATCAGCGCAAGCACGGGCGTAGGATCTTCTACCGCGGTAGTTGATGGGCCCGCCCGGGCCCCGACCCCACCCCGCGGCGGTCCGGGCCGATACCTCGGACCTCCGATCGAGACCCCCCGGGACGCCCCTTGGGCGCGCCTTCTTGCGATGTTCACCACCCGCAACCCCTGGGCCCTGCGGCCCCCCGTCCGCCGCCGAGGCAACGCCCTGACGGTCCTTGTCCTGGTCTTCGGCGCCCTGGCCCTGCTCGCGGCGGTGGGCTGGTTTCTGCTGGGGGCCAGGTCGTCCACTGCCGTGTCACCCGCGGGTGGCGGAGCTGCGCCTTCCGCGCCCGTGAGCGCCGCCGGACCGCGCGCGGACACGACCCTGCGCGCCGTCGGAGAAGAGTCGGCCGAGGGGCGCAGCGTCGACAACCGTGCGGTCGTCAGTACCGAGCTCGCGCCGACGGTCTCGCCGACCGAGCCCGAGGCCCAGGCCTCCTCCGGGCGACTCGTGGGGCGCATCGTCGACGATCTCGGCTCGCCCGTGGCCGATGCCGAGCTGGTCATCCGCGGCAACGCCTTCGCCATGGGTCAGGAGCCGCGCGAGGCTAGCAGTGGCGCCGACGGCCGTTTCGAGATCGACGGACTCGGGGGACGCGTGTGGACGCTCGAGGTCGGCGCGCAGGGACACGCGCCCGTGCGTCGGACCGACCTCGCAGTCCCGGCCGGCGGTCGACTGGACCTGGGAGACGTCACCTCCGCCCGCGGCGCGATCCTCAGCGGTCGGGTCATCGACGCGGGCGGCGCAGGGGTCGCCGGCGCGCGGATCTTCCCGCTCAGCAAGGACTGGTTCACCATCGGTGCACTGCTCGATCGGGAGCCCCTGGCGATCACGGACGGCGGCGGCGCCTTCGTCGTCGACCGCATCGAGGGCGGCGCATGGGCCCTGGTGGTGAACTCGGAGTTGCACCCGCCGGCCATGTTCGAAGGCGACTCCGCGGGACCGGGCTCGACCACGAGCGGGCTCGAGTTCCAGCTTTCCAGCGGTGCGACCATCAGCGGTCAGATCGTGGGTCTACCCGCTGGTCTCGCGGGGGACCTGGTGGTCCAGGCACGCTCCGTCGACCAAGAGCAACTGGGCCACAGCCGCGAGTTGGCGCCGGCGGCGGACGGTAGCTTCGCGCTCCCGGGCCTGGTGCCGGACGCGGTCTATCGGGTCCAGGTGCGCGAGTCGGCCAAGGTTCGAAGCGATCGCTCCCGGGACTTCCGCTTCGGCTACGCGGAGCCGCGCTCCCAGGCGGTCATCGCGCGCGGAGGCGACGGTGGCCTGATCCTGGAGTACAGCGTCGGCTCGTCGGTCAGCTTCCGAGTCGTCGACGACAACACGGGGCAGCCGATCGAGGACTTCGAGGCCAAGGCCAGCGGCCAATTCATCTACGAGACGGCGCAGGGGCCGGATTCAGAGCGGCCCAACCATCACCCCGGCGGTCTAGCGCGAATCGAGAACATGAGCGCGAACGCGGGGGCGGCCGGTGTGCAGCCGACCCTGTCGATCGAAGCCGTGGGCTACGAGATATTGAAGCTCGAGCTGGGAGTGCTCCAGCCGGGCCAGGGCCGAGACCTCGGGGACCTGCGCCTCGAGAGCGCCGAAGTGATGCTCGTGCGCGTCGTCGATGGGCGTGACGGACAACCGATCGAAGGCGCGAGGGTGAACGTGTCGCCCTGGTCTCCGCCCCAGCCCGAGGGGGCCACGCGCTCCATGTCCCTGTCGATCTCGGTCGACGATTCCGGTGCGACCCAATCGATCGATTGGGGTGGCGAGAGGCGCTCGGCGGTCACGGACGCCGATGGAATCGCGCGCTTGACGGCGCTCGAGGGCCAGGTCGAGTTGACGGTGACCGCCGACGGCTTCGCTCGACTGAACCAGAAGCCCGTCGAGTTGGAGTCCGGTGGCGAAGCCTACGAGGTGGCCCTCGACGAGGGCGGCGCAGTGCGCGTATTGGTCGTCGACGAGGCCGGCACCCCGCTCCCCGGGGCCAGGGTCGAACACCGTTCACCCAGCGACGGCGGGTTCGAGGGCATGCGGATCATCGGCGGCTCCTTCGGCGGCGGCGGGGAGGTCTCCGACGCCGAGGGACAGATCGCCTTCCAGAACCTGGAGCCCGGTGAACACCGCTTCAGGATCAACACGTCGCGCTCCACCGGCGGCGGGTTGGGCAACTTCGTTTTCGCCAGTGTGGACGAATCGGCGCCCGACGAGAGTTGGATCGTCGTTTCCGTCGTCGCCGGGGAAGTGGCGGACCTGACCCTGGTCTCGCCAACGCTGACGGTGCTGCGCGGCCGGATCTCGGAGTCCGGGTCGCCCCTGATCGGCGCCACCGTTTCACTCTCGAAGGCCGGCGACGCCAGCTCCCCGATGCTGAGGCTGCCCGGCATGGGCGGACCCTCGGCGCGCACCGACGCCGATGGTCGCTACGAGATCGAGGGTATCCAGCCCGGCGAGTACGAGATCGAGGTCACCCACGCCACGCGGGCCATGCCCTACACCTTGGAGACGGAGCTCTCCGATCCGCAGGAGCGGCTCGACCTGGACCTGCCCTTGACGGTCGTTGCGGGGCGCATCGTCGACAAGCACGGCGAGCCCATGGCTGGGGTCGTAGTCGAGGCCAAGGAAGTGCAGCAGGCGACGGGCGGACCCCAGGTCGTCGGGTCGATGCGCGCCGTTAGCCTTGTGACCTTCGATTCGGGCGGTGGGTCGGGCGGAATGGTGACCTTCGGTGGTCCGGACCAAGCGGTGTCCGTGCGAACCGACGCGGACGGCAAGTACGAGCTGCGCGGAGTGGCCGCCGACCGGCCGATTCGAGTCGAGGCCAAGCCCGAGCTGGGCGAGGAAGGTGAGAGCGACGTCTTCGAGGTCCCCGCGGGAGAGCGTCGCGACGGCGTCGACATCGAGATCGCGCCGGCGGGAGCCATTGCCCTGGACCTGGTCGACAGCGATGGGCGGCCCTTTGGGGTCTGCATGGTCGCCGCGCGCTGGCAGGGCAACGAGGACGACGCGCCCGAGCCCCGTCGCGAGTTCGTCTCCGAGAGCGGCGAACTGCTGCTCGTCGGCCTGCGGCCTGGGACCTGGGAGCTGTCGGTCAGTTCCTTCGGTCCGGACGGAGCCAGCAACACGGTCGCGAGCCAGTCGGTCGAAGTCGAGGCGGAGGTCCGACAGCCGGTGACCTTGACGATCCCCTGACCCCGGCCACCAGGGCCGACGGGGCCGACGGGGCCGACGGGGCGCGCCGCACGGGTGATCCCGGCGGCGCGCCCCAGTACCATGCCCCGGCCGATGTCCGAGCCGACCTACGACGCGATCGTCTTCGACCTCGACGGGACCCTTGTCGGCGAGGACGGCCACGTGCGCCCGCGGGTGGGCGACGCCGTACGGGGCCTCGTCGCACGGGGCGTGCCGGTGATGATCGCGACCGGCCGCTCCGAGCTCGGCACGGTCCAGATCGCGCGTGAGCTGCAGATCGAGCTGCCCTGCGTGGTCTACAACGGGGCTGGCCTGTGGTGCCCGCGCAGCGACAAGCTGCTCGAAGAGCGGCTGATCTCCGATGTCGCGGTGCAGCGGACCTTGGCCTTCGCGGCCGAGCGCGAGCTCTTGACTTCGGTCATGCAGAACCACCGCAAGTTCGCCTCGCGACCCGCCGATCCCCAGGAACTCGACGCCCTGCGTGGCTTGGAAGGGCTCGAGCTGGTCGAGCGCGCCGACCTGCCGACCGAGTACCTGATCCGCATCTCGATCTACTGCCGCTCGAGTCGCGACTCGGGCAGCCTGGCCCGGGAGCTCGAGGCCGTGATCGATCGACCGATCTACCTGACCGACTTCCCGCTCAACTGGCTCGCCCACCAGCGCAGCAGCGCCTACCAGGTGGTGGACGTGCAGCCCCCCTGCCGGGGGAAGGGCGAAGCCATTCGCTGGCTGTGGGAGGAGCGCGGGATCGACCCCGCGCGGGTGGTCGCCGTGGGCGACGCGACCAATGACATCCCCATGTTCGAGCGCGCCGGACTGGCGGTGGCGATGGGGGAGTCGATGACGGAGGCCAGGGCATCCGCTCACCGCTCGATCGGATCCTGTGACAGCGATGCGATCGCCGACCTGATCGCCGAGCTGTTCTGATCCCGCCCCCGCTCAGGCGGCGGACGGGTTCCTGGCACCTGACGTCCGCCTGACCCGGGTCATTCGGTCTCGCCCGCCTCGCGTCGCCGGGCCTCCGCGCGCCAGCGCGGGCCCTCGAGCACCGCGCAACCGACGCAGGGCTGGGGGTAGTCGCGCTCGAACATGCGCTTGCGAAGCTTCTGCATCTTCTCACCGTTCCACACGCCCTCGAAGCCCTCCTCGAGCACGTTGCCGAGCTCGAGTTCCACGGGGGCGCGACAGCAGGGGTAGGCCCGCCCGTCCGGCTCGACCTTGAAGTAGCCGGCGACCATCGGGCAGAAGCCCTCGTGTTGGATGCCCAGCTCGCCGTGCATCATCTCCAGCACCGTGCCCGAGTTGATGCGGCTCGCCACGGGCGCGTAGTTGTACTCACCGCCCAGGGGCTCGCGGACTTCGAAGAAGATCCCGACTCCGCGCTCTTCGGCCCGCGCCCGCATGGACTCCAGGCGCGCGGCCACGTGCTGCTCGCCGTCACGCTGGAAGGGGTCGAGCTCCTGGAACTGCGGGCTGTTGGGCAAGAGCTCCAGGACGGTGATGCGCGAGCCGCCCAGGTCCGCCACGAAGTCCACGTAGTCCTCGAGGTCCGGCAGGCACTCGTGGGCCAGGACCATGTGGTAGACCACGGGGATCCCGTGTTCGCGGCAGACGCGCGTGGCGTGGCGCGAGTGCTCGATCACCGTGGCGAAGTCCGCCGGCGCCCGCAGCTTCTCGAACACCTCGGGCTTGTGGCTGTCGACCGAGAGGGTCAACCGGTGCAGGAAGGGCAGCATGCCCTCCAAGACCGCCGGGGTCAGCAGCATCGCGTTGGTGATGATGTCGAGGGCGACCTGGTGCTTCTCCAGCATCGGTCGCAGCCGCTTGAAGTTGTTCAGGAGCGGCTCGCTGGTGGCGCTCGGCGTCCAGATCGTGGTCAGGGGCAGGAGCGCGTCAAGTAGGTCCTCCTGCAGGTCCAGGGGGGTCGAGACCACCGGCGGGTTCTCCACCTGGCTGCACATGATGCAGCGCAGGTTGCAGGCGCTGTTGGTGGAGTACTCGAGGTAGTAGGGCCTCGACGACCACTCCAGCCTCCCCGCGGCCAGGTCACCCGTGAGCGCCACGAAGTTCGCCACCTCGCGCTCGTACTTGCGCCCGCCCGAGGGCTTCGGTGTCGTCTGGCCGGTCTCGGTTTGCTGACTCACGTCGCTCATCGCGGCACCGTTTGTATCACAGCCAGGAGCACGGCGCGCTCACGCAGGCGAGCAGCCTCCACGGGCACTCGTGCTTACCGGCGCCACGATCGCCCGTGCCTCCGATCGCCCGTTCTCAGGCGGCGTCACCACCCGAAGCGGGCGAGTCCTTGCCCGAGCCTGCCTTTCCGGCGGTCTTCGACTTGCCCGAACCGGGTTCGGTCGAGCCGCTCGCCTTGGGCTCCGCGGCCTTCGATTGCGCCGCCGAGGTCCCTGCCGCCGCGGAATCCGGGGCGGAGGACTCCGCACCCTTCTCCGCTGCCTCCCGCTGCTTGTAGGAGTCCGAGCGGTAGTCCGTCTGGTAGAAGCCCGCCCCCTTGAAGATGAAGCCCGCACCGCCGCCGATCTGGCGTTGGAGCCGCAGCTTTCCGCACTGTGGGCACTTGCGCTTGGGTCCTTCCCGCATCGATTGGAAGAACTCCACGCGCGCCTCACAGGCGCCGCAGACATAGGCGTAGGTCGGCATCTTGATGGGAGCGGTGCTGTTGGGACGGATGGGGAGCGAGTGAGCGGGCGGGACGACTGGCGAGCGCTCGCTCAGCCCTCGGAGTCGGGATCGCTCGAATCGCCGCCTGCTTCGGCAGCGACGCGCACTTCTGCGTGGCGAAGGACCCGGCCGCGCCAGGTGTAGCCGCGGCGGACCGTCTCGAGGACCGTATTGGGCTCGGCGTCCGGGTCCTGCACGCGCGCCACGGCCTGGTGCAGTTCGGGATCGAAGCTGCCCCCGTCGGCGATGGGCTCGACGTCGCTCTCCTCGAGCGCCGTGGCCATCTGCCGGCGGACCAACTCGACGCCCATGGCCAAGTTCTGGGCGTCCTGGCTCTGCGCCGGGCTCATCAGGGCCATGTCCAGGTGGTCGATGACCAGCAGCAGGTTCCGGAGCAGGGGCTCCATCGTGCGGCGCAGTCGGTTCTCCACGTCGGTCGAGGACCGCCGCTTGAGGTTCTGGTAGTCCGCCTGGGCGCGCTGCCAGTGACCCAGGTACTCGTCCCGCTGGGCGCGCAGGGACTCCAGGCTGTCATCCCCAGACTCCTGCGCCGACTCGGGGGCTGCGGGGTCCTCGACCGAGTGGGGCTCGCGCTCCAGCGGCTCGAGCTCGTCGACCGGGATCTCGCCGTTGGTGGTGTCAGGATGGTTCTTGGTCATCGTGCTTCGATCGTTCCGAGCGGGCCAGTTGGTCCCGATCGGGCCTCCCCGAGGCTGGTCTGTCGCGCCGTACTCGTTCTCTTGCTGCGCCGCCGGGTCCCGCTCAACCGTTGAAGTAGTCCGTAATGCGCTCGAGGATCGTGCGGGAGCCGGTGCTCTCACCCTCGATCTCCGCGAACTCCCGCAACAGGTCCTTCTGACGGTCGGTGAGCTTCTTCGGGACCTCGACGAAGACCCGCACCAATTGATCGCCGCGGCCCGAGCCTTCCAAGTGCGGCAGGCCCTGTCCGCGCATTCGGAAGACCCGTCCGGGCTGGGTGCCGGCCGGGATGTTCATGTCGGCCTTGCCGCGCAGGGTCGGAATCTCGACCCGATCGCCCAGGGCCAGTTGCGAGAAGCCAAAGGGGATCTCGGTGATCAGATCCGCGCCGCCGCGCTGGAAGACCGCGTGCTCGGCCTCACGCACGATGCAGTAGAGGTCGCCGCGGGGCGCCCCCGGATCACCGGTGTCACCGGCGCCTGACACGCGGATCCGCATACCGTCCTCGATGCCCGCCGGGACCTGGATCACGACCTCGCTCTCGACCGTCTTGCGCCCGCTACCGCTGCAGACCGTGCAGGGGTCGCTGATCGCCTGTCCGCGCCCCTGGCAGGTGGGGCATGCAGTCTGCACCGCGAAGAAGCCCTGGGTGCGCTGGACGCGCCCGGCCCCGGCGCAGGTGGGACAGGTCGTGGGGGCGGCGCCGTCCTTGCCCCCGTTGCCGTTGCAGGAGTCGCAGTGCTCGTGTCGCTTGAGCGAGATGGTCCGCTCGACGCCGCTGTCGATCTCCTCGAGGGTCATCTCGAGCACGATCTTCAGGTCGCGTCCGCGGCGCGGTCCACGCTGGCGCCTGCGGCCGCCCCCGAAGAGGTCGCCGAAGAAGCCACCGCCGCCACCACCGCCGAAGATGTCCCCGAAGGCGTCGAAGATGTCCTCGAGGTTCGAGAAGCGCTGGCCGCCGGCCGCGCCGCCGGAGAAGGCCGCATGACCGAACTGGTCGTACTGACCGCGCTTCTGGGCGTCGCCGAGGATGTCGTAGGCCTCCGCGGCCTCCTTGAACTTGCGTTCCGCGTCCGGATCGTCGGGGTTGCGATCCGGGTGGTACTGCATCGCCAACTTGCGATAGGCGCGCTTGATGTCGTCGGCGCCGGCGTTGCGCTCGATCCCGAGCACCTCGTAGTAATCGCGCTTCTCGCTCATCGTCGTCTGTCGCTGTCGGGGGGTGGGACGGATCGAGGGCGGCGACCTTCGAAGTCGCCGCCCTCTCTTGTGCGCGGACCCCCGGCCGGAGCCAGGGACCCGAGTGCGCCCGGGCCCCGCCCCGGCGGGTATCAGCGGTGAACCGCTCGCGTCGCGTCGCGGTTCTCGAGGGTCAGGAGAGGCTGCCGGTGATGGCCTGGCGGTCGTCCTTGAGCTCGGTCACCATGGAGTCGGTGGTCAGCAGCAGGCCGGCGATCGAAGCCGCGTTCTGCAGCGCCGAGCGCACGACCTTGGCGGGGTCGATGATCCCGGCCTTGACCATGTCGACGTACTGACGGTTGAGGGTGTCGAAGCCGAAGTTCTTGCCCTTCTCGCGGATCATCTCGACGACCACCGAACCATCCTCGCCGGCGTTCTCGGCGATCTGGCGGGCGGGCTGCTCGAGCGCGCGGCGCACGATGTCGACGCCGAACTTCTCGTCGCCCTTGGTGCGGGTGTCGACCAGTGCGTCGGCGGCGCGCAGGAGCGCCACACCGCCACCGGGCACGACGCCTTCCTGGATCGCGGCGCGGGTCGCGTTGAGCGCATCCTCGACCAGGTCCTTGGCGGCCTTCATCTCGGACTCGGTGTCGCCACCGACCTTGACCACGGCCACGCCGCCCGAGAGCTTCGCGAGGCGTTCCTCGAGCTTCTCGCGGTCGTAGTCGGAGCTGGTCTTCTCGATCTGCGTGCGGATCTGGGCGCAGCGCTCCTTGATCGCCTTGGCGGTCCCGCCACCCTCGACCAGGGTGGTGGAGTCCTTGCTGACGCGCACGCGCTTGGCCGTACCGAGGTCGGCGATGCTGATGTTCTCGAGGCTCTGCCCGAGCTCCTCGGTGATCGCCACGCCGCCGGTCAGGGCCGCGATGTCACCCAGGTAGGCCTTGCGACGCTCGCCGAAGCCGGGCGCCTTGACGGCGCACACGTTCAGGATGCCGCGCAGGCGGTTGATCACCAGGGTGGCCAGGGCCTCGCCCTCGATGTCCTCGGCGATGATCAGCAGCGGGCGGGCGGTCTGGGCCGTCTTCTCCAGCAGCGGGATCAGGTCCCGGGCGCTGGTGATCTTCTTCTCGTGGATCAGGATGTAGGGATCCTCGAGCTCGGCGATCAGCTTCGACGCGTTGGTGGCGAAGTAGGGCGACAGGTAGCCCTTGTCGAACTCCATGCCCTCGACCAGCTCAAGCTCGGTGCCGAGGCCGGTGTTCTCCTCGACCGTGATCACGCCGTCGTCGCCGACCTTCTCGAAGGCGTCGGCCAAGAGCTTGCCGATGGTCGGGTCGTTGTTGGCCGAGATCGTGGCGATCGACGCCTTCTCGGCGTGGGTCTTGATCTTGCGGGACATGGACTCGATCTCGGCCACTGCGGTCGCCACGGCCTTCTCGATGCCATTGCGCAGGGAGATGGGGTTCACGCCGGAGGCCAGGAACTTGAGCCCTTGCTCGAAGATCGCCGAGGCCAGCACCGTCGCCGTGGTGGTGCCGTCACCGGCCACGTCGTTGGTCTTCTTGGCCACCTCGAGCACGAGCTTGGCGCCCATGTTCTCGAAGGGGTCGTCGAGGTCGATCTCCTTGGCCACGGAGACGCCGTCCTTGGTCACGGACGGGGCGCCGAAGGACTTGGAGAGGATCACGTTGCGGCCCGCCGGGCCCATCGTGACCCGCACGGTCTTGGCGAGCTTCTCGATGCCGACGCGCATCTTCTGGCGTGCGGTGTCGTCGAACAGGATCTGCTTGGACATGGGTGGTTTCTCTTCAGCTTGTTTCGTGTGTTCGGAAGTACGGGATCAGGCGCAGGCTCGGATCAGAAGCCCATTCCGCCCATGTCACCCATGCCGCCCATCCCATCCATTCCGTCCATTCCGCCGCCGGGGGGCATAGCGCCCTTGGGCTCGGGCTTGACGGCGATCAGGGCGTCCGTGGTCAACAGCAGGCCGGCCACGCTGACGGCGTTCTGCAGGGCCGCCTTGGTCACCTTGGTCGGGTCGACGATGCCCGCATCGAGCATGTCCACGTACTCGCCCTTGAGCGCGTCGAAGCCGTAGGTCTTGCTCTTGTCCCGCATCACGCGGTGAGCCACCACGGCGCCGTCGAAGCCGGCGTTCTGGGCGATCGTCATCAGCGGACGGGCCAAGGCTTCGTTCAGCAGCTCGAGGCCCATCTTGTAGTCCTCGTCCTTCGACGGGAGCTTGGCCAGCACGCCGCGCGCGCGCAGCAGGGCCACGCCGCCGCCGGGCAGGATGCCCTGCTCGACTGCCGCACGGGTCGCGTGCAGCGCGTCTTCGATCAGCGCCTTGCGCTCCTTGACCTCGGTCTCGGTCGCGCCGCCGACGTTGATCTGGGCGATGCCACCGGTCAGCTTGGCGAGGCGCTCCTGGAGCTTCTCGCGGTCGTAGTCGGAGGTGGTGCGTTCGACCTCGCGCCGGATCTGGGCGATGCGGCCGTCGAGGGCCTTCTGCTCACCCTTGCCGCCGACGACGATGGTGTTGTCGGAGCTGACGATCACGCGACGCGCGGTCCCCAGGTCCTTGAGCGTCACGCGCTCCAGGTCCAAGCCCAGGTCCTTCATGATCGCGGTCGCACCGGTCAGGGTCGCGATGTCGATCAGCATGGCCTTGCGGCGCTCGCCGTAGCCGGGAGCCTTGACCGCGCAGACGTCGACGATGCCGCGCAGCTTGTTGACGACCAGGGTCGCCAGGGCCTCGGAGTCCACGTCCTCGGCGATGATCAGCAGCTGCTTCTTCGAGCCCTTGACGGCCTCGAGCAGGGGCAGCAACTGCTGCACGCTGGAGATCTTGCCCTCGTGGACGAGGATCAGCGGGTTGGTGTAGGCGCACTCCATGGCGCTCGTGTCGGACACGAAGTGCGCCGACAGGTAGCCACGGTCGAACTGCATGCCCTCGACGATGTCGATGTCGGTCTCGAGGCTCTTGCCTTCTTCGACCGTGATCACGCCGTCCTTGCCGACCTTGTCCATCGCACCGGCGATGAGCTTGCCGATGCGCGGGTCGTTGTTGGCGCTGATCGTCGCGACCTGGGCGATCTCGGCCGAGGTCGTGACCGACTTCGAGGCCTTGTCCAGGGCCGCGGCGACGGCCTCGGAGCCGTCGCGCAGGGCCGCGTTGAGGCGGTTCGGCGAGGCGCCGGCCGTCAGGGCGCGCAGGCCGTGGGTGAAGATGCTCTCGGTCAGGAGCGTGGCGGTGGTGGTGCCGTCGCCGGCCACGTCACTGGTCTTGCTCGCGACCTCGCGGACGAGCTGGGCGCCCATCTGCTCGTAGGGGTTCGAGAGCTCGATCTCCTCGGCGACGGAAACGCCGTCCTTGGTGATCGTCGGTGCGCCCCAGCCCTTGTCGAGGACCGCGTTGCGACCGCGCGGACCGAGGGTGCTGGTGACGGCCTTGGCGAGCTTGGCGACGCCCTCGCGAAGTGCTTCGCGCGCGTCTGCCTCGAAAACCATCTGCTTGGCCATGGGGGTGTGATCTTGTGTGGGTTCCGGCGCGTTGGGCGCCGGGCGAGGCGGACGAGCTGTCCGTCTGGAGAGCGCCGTCGCCTCGTGGGGATGACTGACCCGCGGGAGGCGGGCGGCTTCGCGCGGTGGCGCGAGCGCTGTGGAAGCCTTACGCCTCAGCAAAGAGAATGCCGCGGCGGAAACCAGGGCTCCGGAGCTCGGCCAGGCGCCCTGGGCCGGGACTTCGCTGCCACACTGGCAGGCGTCTCTGTTGCCTCTCCAGAGGACTGTCAACCTGGCAGCGGGCGGCGACCCGCGGACCGGCGACCGGTCGCGACCCATCCGGGAACTCGGCCGCGGCGCGGGTCCGCGGGGCCGAGCGGGCCCGCAGATCCAGCTCGGACGGTCGGCGGCCCCTGCAGCAGGCGGGGGCCCCCTGACGGGCCGCAGCATCTGCACCGGGCGCCATCGGGAGGCGGGAACTGCGGTCTGGGCTCGCGTTCAGTTCGCCCGTTGACGACGCCGGGTGGGCTGTTCCCATGGGGCGGAACCCTGGCCCGGATGGGGGCGGATCGACCTGCCCCATGCCGGCAGAGCGCGAGAAGCGATCGCCAGCCGCCGGTAGGCGCTGCTGGGCGTGGCTGCCGGCGACCGATGGGGGCTAGCATCCGTCCATGCTTCGCGCCGCCCTCACAGCCGCCCTGCTCGTTGCCCCGCCGAGCCTTCCCCAGACCCCGGTCCCGCGCCTCTTGATCGAGGCTGCTGACGGCTCCCTCTCCGAGACAACTGCGGACAGTCTGCCGGCCGACGGCCGCGCGGACCTGGGCGGCCTGGTCCTGCGTGTGGCCGACACATCGGTGCCCGACCCGCCCCCGATCAGGGAGCGCGCGGAGGTCGTCCTGGTGGGCGGCGACCGGTTGCGCGGCGCCATCGCCGGAGGCGAGGACGAGAGCCTGCTGTTCGAGCTGGCAACCGGGATCCTCGTGCCCCTGCCCATCGACGCGATCGAGTCCCTGATCTTCTCCGGCCGCCTGCCGCGTGACCCGGGAGTTGCCGTGGAGGCGCCCTCCGAGGGCGATCGCCTCTACCGACTGGTCGGCAATCGGCTCGACCGCGTCGATGGCGCTGTGGCGGGCTTCTCGGCCGAGGGCGTCCGGTTCGACGGGGTCGTGGGGGCCTCACGCTTCAGTTGGGAAGAGGTCGCGGCGCTCTTCGTGGAGCCCCTCGGGGATCTGGACGAGGGGCCGACGCTGACGTCGCCGGTGGCCGTCGACCTGGCCGACGGCTCGCGCCTGCGCGGTGACCTCGAGCGCATCGATCGCGACGGCGTCGAGCTCCGGGTCCAGCCGGCCGGCGTGCCGATCTTCCTGCGCTGGCGGGCGGTCGCGGAGGTCTCCGTCGCCGACGGACGCCTGCGCTACCTTTCCGAACTCGCGCCTGACGTGGCGGTGGACGCGTCTCCGTTCGGCGATGACCTCGGCATGGTTTGGCCCCACAACATCGATCGCGCCGTGACCGGCGGGCCGCTGCTGGCGGGCGGCGTGTTGTGGACGCGCGGCATCGGCGTGCACGCGCCAAGTCGCCTGGAATACGTCCTGGACGGTGATTACCGCGAGCTGCGCGGTTCGGTATCCCTGGACGATTCCGTGCTCGAGCTTTCGGCCCGCGGATCGGTGAAGTTCCGCATCGAGGCCGACGGCGAACTCCTGTGGGAGAGCGCGATCCAGCGCGGCGGCGATCCCGTGCGCCGACTGCCGACGCTCTCGCTCGAGGGGGTCTCGCGCCTGGCTCTGATCGTCGACGAGGCCGACGAGCGCCACGTGGCCGACCGGGCCGATTGGCTGCGCCTGCGCCTGGTCCGCTGATGGCCCCGTCCGCGAAGAGCCCCGCCCGCTGAGAGCCCTAGACCGAGCGCGCTGCCACGCCCTCGTCGACGGCGCCCGTCTGGGGCACTTCGATCCAGGCGATGGCGCGGTTGCCACCGCCCGTCTTGGCGGCGCGGAGGGCCTGCTCCGCCCGGCGACGGAGCTCGTCGGCGGTCGGGACGTTGGAGCCATCAAAGGTGGCGTAGCCCAGGCTCCCGGTGACCGAGAGCGGGGCGCCCGAGCGGCCACTGATCTGGCCCGAGAGGCGCTCGATCTGCGTCAGAAGTCGGCGCACGACGCCGCTGGCGTCGCTGGGCGACGTGAAGGGCAGCAGCACGGCGAACTCGTCCCCGCCCAGGCGCCCGGCGATGTCCTCCGTACGCAGGCTCTGGCGCACGACGCTGCCGACCTCGGAGATCAGCTGGTCGCCGACGGTGTGGTCGTGGATCTTGTTCACGGACCCGAAGTTGTCCAGGTCGATCAAGGCCAGGGTCAGGGCCAGGCCGTGGCGCTGGGCCGCGGAGAACTGCTCGGACAGGCGCGACTGGAAGGCCTGGGGCCGCAGCAGGTCGGTTCGGTCGTCGTGGCTGGCACGGTGGCGCAGGTCGTCGACCTCGTGCCGTAGGCGCGATTCGGCCAGGAGCCGGTCGATCCGCAGGCGGAACTCTTCGGCGCTGGCCTCGCGATCGACCAGGTCCCAGGCGGGGGCATGCAGGGCGCGCACGGCCCGCTGCCAGGCAGCCGAATGCTCGGAGTCCCGCACCACCAGCATCGGGACCAGTTGGGGCTCCTCGCGGGCGCGATCCAGCGCCCCGAGCTCGTGGAAGCCCTCGGGCGAGAGCATGTCGACCACCATCAGGGTCGGCCGGGCCCGATTCAGGCGTTCGAGGCTGTGCTTGAGGCTTTGCGAGCACTCGATGCGAAAGCCAGCGGCGGCGAGGGGGCGCAGGGCCTTGAGGATGCCGGCGCCTCGGTGGTCGCAGACCAGGATCGTGCTCGTTTCGTGCATTCTTTCGGTCGGGTGGGGGGGGGCAACCCCGACGCGGCGGCCGATTATGCGTCGACGGCTCCCTGGCGACGAGACTCGAAACGGGCCTTCCGACTCCGGATTGCGGGGGCCGCGGCGCCCAAGGGGTTTGCATTTGTTGGCCGCGGACGACCGGGCGCCGAGCGGCCCCTGCGATGGGGTTGGTCTGGCTTGCAGTCGTCCAGCAAGTTGCCGGTCGAGGGTCGTCTGGCCGTTGGCGGGCCGCCCGGCGACCGCCGGTTCGAGCGGCCTCGAATCGGCGTCGACATGCGTCGCCAGGGCCACGGAGCCCAAGCGCTCGATTGACTGTGGAGAGGCCGTCGCTATTCTTGTCGGCCCTCTCCTCCGGAATCGGTCCCCTCGGACTGCCTCCGGGGGCTCCTGGCCCGGTCTCGTGGGGGACCGTGGCGCCCCTTCGCGAGAGCAGCTCCCCTGGAGCCCACCGCGATCCGGCGCCCGCCCCGCACCCCGTCGTTGATCCGGCGACGTGGGTGGCAAGGCCGCGCGGGGCCCTCGGGTGTGATTCGAGCGTGTCGTTCCGGGGGCCGGCGTTCGGGCTGTGCGACGGTTCGCATCTCCCGCCGCCACATCTGCTTCCATCGAACTACCTCAACCCGCGCGCCGACTGCCCCGCTGCAGCGGCCGCCGGTCACGACCCCCGGATCCGGGGAGATCACGGTCCCTACCCCATGAACGTCACCGTTCAAGAACTCATCGACTCGGGCGTGCACTTCGGCTGCCACGTCTCGCGCTGGAACCCGAAGATGGCGCCCTACATCCAGGCGCGCCGCAACCTGATCCACATCATCGACCTGCGCGAGACCGTGCGCGGTCTCCTGCGGGCGCGGAACTTCCTCTACCACATGGCCGCCGAGGGCGCCCAGGTCCTGTGGGTCGGCACCAAGCGCCAGGTCAAGGGCGTGGTCCGCGACGCGGGTGAGCGCACCGGCATGCCGGTCGTGACCGAGCGTTGGATCGGCGGCACCCTGACCAACTTCAGCGTGATCCGCAGCCGCCTGCGCCGCCTCGAGGAGCTCGAGCGCATGGAGGAGGACGGCTCGATCAAGCAGTTCTCGAAGAAGATGGTCGCGTCGCTGCGCCGCGAGAAGCGCAAGATCGAGCGCAACCTCGGTGGCGTGCGCGAGATGAGCGGCATCCCCGGCGCGCTGTTGGTGATCGACCCCAGCCGCGAGGCGAACGCGGTGCGCGAGGCCAAGAAGATGGGCCTGGCCGTGATCGGCATCCTCGACACGGACTGCGATCCCGAGGGCATCGACATCATCATCCCCGGCAACGACGACGCGCTGAAGTCGGTGCGCCTGCTGGTCGAGAACCTGGTCTCGGCCGTCGAGGAAGGTGCCGCCAACGCTCGCGAGAGCCTGGCCGCGGTGGGTTCGGCCCAGCGCAACGAGGACGCGCCCGTCGGCGACGAGCCGCGCCCGACGCGCGGCAACGTGCCGCCCCCGCGCCGCGCGGACGAGACGCCGGTCGCCGGTGGTTCGGCCGCCGCTGCGGGCGCCCCCAAGCCTGTCGAAGCCGCTACTTCGGCTGAAGTCGCTTCCGCTTCGCCGTCGACCGTCGACCGTCCCGCGGCCAATGCGGACGCGGCGGAGTTGAACGCGCCGGCCACGCCCGTCAAGAGCGTCGAGGCCGACAAGGACTGATCCGAGGAAGAGGGCGCGTGATCATCGATCGCGCGCCCGTTCCTGCCACGCGCCCGGGATCGCCCCGACGGCCACCCCTCGCGGGCGGGCCTCGGCGGCTCAGTCCCGGTGGCTGGCTCCACGAAGGGCGGCTGCATCGAAGCCGGTGCGACCGCGACCGTAACCCACGATTCACCCGACACCCGGGTCGACAGCGTCGGCACAGCCGGCCTGGAGATCCATCAGGAGACGAGCACCATGGCCATTACGGCTGCATTGGTCCGCGAGCTGCGCGAGAAGACCGGCGCGGCGATGATGGACTGCAAGAAGGCCCTCGAGGCCTCGGGCGGCGACCTCGAAGGCGCCGTCGACCATCTGCGCAAATCCGGCCTGAAGACCGCCGCCAAGAAGGCCGATCGTGACACCTCCGAGGGTCGCGTGGCGGCCAAGATCGGTGACGACGCCCGCTGTGGTTCGCTGATCGCGATCCGCTGCGAGACCGACTTCGTGGCCAACACGGAGGACTTCACCACCCTGATGCGTGACCTCGCCGAGACCGCCTTCAACGGCGACCTGCCCTCGGGTGAGGAAGCCGCCGCGGCCTTCTCGAGCATGACCGTCGATAACGGCGTCACGGTCGAGGAGCACGTGCAACAGGCCATCGGGAAGCTCGGCGAGAACATCCGGGTCGCCGACGCCGCGCGCTTCACGACCTCAGACGGCTACGTCGGGTCCTACGTGCACCACAACCATCGGGTCGGCGCCCTTGCGGCGATCAAGTCCCAGGCGGACGCCGACAAGGTCAAGGCGATGCTCGTGCGACTGTGCCAGCACATCGCCGCCTCCAAGCCGGCCTACCTGCACGCCGCGGATGTCCCCGGCGACGTGATCGAGCGCGAGCGTGAGGTCTTCCGCGACAGCGACGAGCTCGCCAAGAAGCCCGCGGAAATGCGCGAGAAGATCATCGACGGCAAGATGAGCAAGTTCTTCTCCGATCGCTGCCTGGTGGACCAGGCCTGGATCTTCGACGACAAGCTCACGGTCGCCAAGGCCGTCAAGGCCGAGCTGGGTGGGGACTCCGAGGTGGAGTTCTTCTCCCTGATGGAAGTGTGATCGAGCCAGGTCGCCATACCTGACCACCAAGCGCGGTCCGACCGTCCCCGACGGTTGGGCCGCGCGTCGTATCACGACCGCGGCGGCAGAGCCGACTGTGGCGCCGACCGTGGCGCCGACCGTGGCGCCGACCGCGGGCCCCGACCATCCCGACTCTCGCAGCCCCCCACGAGACTCCCCCGATGCCCTACCAGCGCGTTCTCCTCAAGCTCTCCGGCGAGGCCCTCGGCGATCCCCAAACCGGCCACGGACTCGATACCGACGCAGTCAAGCGCGTGGCGGCGCAGGTCGCCCACGTGGCCAGCCTGGGCGTCCAGGTCGCTCTGGTCTGCGGTGGGGGCAACATCCTGCGCGGGGCCCAGTTCAGCGAGCTGGGCACCAACCGGGCCAGCGCGGACTACATGGGTATGCTCGGCACCGTGATCAACGGCGTCGCGTTGAGCGAGGCGATCGAGGCCGCCGGCGCACCGACGCGCCTGATGACGGCGCTCGAGATTCGTGAGGTGGCCGAGCCGTTCGTGCGGCGTCGGGCCCTACGGCATCTGGAGCGAGGCCGGGTGGTGATCCTGGGCGGAGGAACCGGCAACCCCTTCTTCACCACCGACACGGCGGCGGCCCTGCGAGCGTCGGAGCTGAGCTGCGAGGTCCTGCTCAAGGCGACCAAGGTCGACGGCGTTTACACCGCCGACCCCAAGCTCGATCCGAGCGCGGAGCGCCTGCCCCGGCTGACCTACATGCAAGTGCTCGAGCGCGGCCTCAAGGTCATGGACGGCACCGCGATCACCCTCTGCATGGAGCGAGGCCTGCGGATCCTGGTCTTCGACCTGTTCCGCGAGGGCAACATCGAGCGCGCCATCCGCGGCGAGAACTTGGGCACGTTGATCCAGGCCTGATCGTCGGCGCATGAGCGGCCCCGGCCTCGGGGCTTGGCCCCGAACCCGTGACGGTTCGGTCGTGAACTTGGACCGCCCCGAGGTGGCTCCGGCGAACCCGCGAGCTAGGATGGGGACCCCCGGCGCCGATTCGAGCGCCCAGACGCAGGAAGAGCAATCCAATGGCTGACTCCGAGACGATCAAGGAGACCAAGCAGCGCTTCGACAAGGCGCTGTCTCACCTGACCGAGATGCTGCGCGGCATCCGCACCGGACGCGCCAGCTCGGCGCTGGTCGACAACATCAAGGTCGACTACTACGGGACGCCGACGCCCATCGCCCAGCTCGCCTCGGTGACCATCCCCGATGCGCGCACCCTGGCGATCAAGCCCTTCGACGCCTCGGTGATGAAGGAGATCGAGAAGGCCCTCTCCAAGGCCGACCTCGGAGCAGCGCCTCAGGACGACGGCAAGGTCGTACGCATCACCCTGCCGCCCCTGTCCGGTGAGCAGCGCGAGAAGTTCGCGCACAAGGTCAAGGACATCTGCGAAGAGGCACGCGTCGCCATGCGGAACGTCCGCCGCGACATGAACAAGCATGCCGACCAGCAGAAGAAGGACGGCGACCTGACCGAGGACGACCACAAGAAGCTGGTCGACGAGATCCAGGTCCTGCTCAAGGAGTGGGAGAAGAAGGTCGACGCGGTCTACGAGAAGAAGGTCGCCGAGATCATGGAGTAGGGCCGAGGGCCGACTCCCGCGCGCCGGCGCCGATTCCGATGCGCTGGTGCCGATTCCGATGCGATCGTGCCGACGCCTCGCGAGCCCCGGGCTCGCGAGGCGTCGTCGGTTTCCGCGGTGTCGCTGGTGCGGGCGCCGCGCTGAGAGAGGCCGGCCGCATTGCCTCGACCGGGGCTGCTCGCAATCGCACTCGTGGCTCTCGGTTCGGCTGGCCGGACTTGAACTGCCGCGAGCTGTGTTTGCGCTGCCGCGAGTGGAGACCAGCGTGGGGGCCGGCGGCGATCGAAGGTCGGGGGCGGATCGGTCGGTGGTGGACCGGGTCGGGGCCTCGCTCCCGCCGACCCGGTGGGTTCCGGGGGCGCGGCTTCGTGCTCCGCGGATCCGAGGGAATCGGGAGTCTGGGAGGCTTCCATCGCCGGATTCGATTCCCTATGCTTTCGCCCCCGACCGACGGTTCGCCGCCGGTCGGACGGTGGGCGCATAGCTCAGCTGGCAGAGCAACTGGCTTTTAACCAGTAGGTCCCAGGTTCGATCCCTGGTGCGCTCACCACCTACCTCCCCGGTGCGGGTCCTCCCCCGGGTCGAGCCGATCGGTGATTTCGATCAGGGCACGTAGGACGGGTGAACTGAACCCAGGCGTGTGGACGCTACTCGCCGACCGCGGCGACGCCCGCCGTTACCGGTTTCTGGGTCGAGGGATCCCTCGGCGGGGTCGGCGTCGCGGTGCGCCAGCCACCCAGGGCGTCGTAGGCGCGCTCCCAGAAGCTGATGCGCGCGACCCCGCCTGCGCCGGCCGCGGCGAACGCGAGGATGGTTCCGAGTCCGCCCAGTACGCCGACGAGGACACCCTGAACCAGGGCTACTCCGACCAAGATTGCGAAGTGGGCCAGGCCCGCGCGGGTGGCGGCGCCGGGGTCGGAGCGCATCAGGCGCCAGGCGTGTTGCAGCGCCGACACCGGACCGCGTCCGTTGTGAACGCAGCTCATCAGCGCGATCTGCGCCGTCACTTCGACCACGGCCAGGTAGAGGAAGACCAGGAGCACGATCAGGACAAAGGCCGACCAGACAATCGGCTCGAGTCCAGGCGCCCAGTTGCTGGTGTTGACCGCTGCGGCCGACGGCAGCACCAGGAAGCCCGTGATCGCAGCCAGACCCAGGCAGTAGCGGGCGACCAGGACACCGAAACAGTCCTGGGCCCGCGATTCGCCGCTCTTGCCCAGGGCTTTCAGGGACGGCTCGTCCTCGCCAAGCTCGCCGTCGGTCCGCTCCAGGCGGCCGACCTTGCGGTCGGCTTCGACGATCAGGCCGGCGATGGCGCTGGCCTGGAGCCGCATCCAGAGCAAGGCCAGGGCGATGGCGGTGACCGCGATCTGCAGATTGCCCTGGCCCAGGTTGAACTCGACCCCGCTGAAGGGGCTGACCACCCCCTGGCCGTCGCTGATCATCAAGCCGTCGCCGCGCAGGTGCGGGACGTAGCCGAAGACCGGGACGAGCAAGCCGGCGATCCACGCCGCACGCGGCCGACTGGCGACCCGCAGGGCCTCGACCAGGGCCGCGTAGACCTGCTCGCGCGGCAGCCTGCTCGGAACGCCCTCGGGTCGATCGGCCATGGGCGTGGGGTCAGACGGCTGCCAGGTTGCCGGTTCCGGCACAGGCGGCCTCGACGTCCTCGATCTCCTTGGGGATCGCGGCAGTCAGGTTCTCGTAGCCGCTCTCGGTGACCAGGATGTCGTCCTCGATCCGGATGCCGATCCCGCGCCAGCGGGCCTCGACGGTCTCGTCGTCCGGCGCCACGTAGAGCCCCGGTTCGACCGTCAGGACCATCCCCGGCTGCAGCTTCCGCGACTGGCCGGCGAGGTGGTAGCGACCCTGGTCGTGGACGTCGAGCCCCAGCCAGTGACCGGTGCGGTGCATGTAGAAGCGCCGGTAGGAGCCGCTCTCGACGACCTCGTCGACGCTGCCCTGCACCAGACCGAGCTCGACCAGCCCCGCACACAGGGCGCGGGTGGCGACGTCGTGCACCGACTCGAAGGTGACGCCCTTGCGGACGTGCTCGATGGCCTGCTTCTGGGCGTCGAGCACGACCTGGTACAGGGCTCGCTGCTCCGCGCTGAAGTGACCGTCGACCGGGAAGGTGCGCGTCACGTCCGAGGCGTAGAAGTCCATCTCGCAGCCCGCATCGATCAACAGGAGGTCGCCCGCCTTCAAGGGACGGTCGTTCTCGATGTAGTGCAGGATGCAGGCGTTGGCCCCACCCGCGACGATGTTGGTGTAGGCGGCACCGGTGCCACCGCGGCGACGGAAGGTGTACTCGAGCAGGCCGTCGATGGCCGCCTCGTTCACGCCGGGCGCGGTCTCGGCCATGGCGGCGGTGTGCGCCTCGGTGGTGACCGCGGCGGCGCGGCGCATGATCTCGAGCTCGCTCTCGGTCTTGAACAGGCGCAGTTCGTGCAGCGTCTCGAGCGGATCGATCCACTCCAACGGCGGCTGGACGCCACCGCGCGCCTGACGCCGCAGCACCTTGGCCGCGTCCATCATCTTGCGGTCGCGTCCCTCGTCGCGGCCCAGGGCGTAGACGATGTCGCGGTAGCCCTTCAACAGCTCCGGCAGGTCGTCCCAGAGCTTCTCGATCGGCCGCGCCTCGTCCACACCGAGCACTTCCGAGGCACGCTCCACGCCCAGGCGTAGACCGGTCCAGACTTCTTCCTCGGGCACCCGCCGGCGCAGGAACAGCACCGACTCGCCCTCCTCGCGATCGGGCAGGAGCAGCAGACAGCAGTCGGGCTCACGGAAGCCGGTCAGGTACCAGAAGTCGCTGTCCGGCCGGAAGCGGTACTCCGCGTCGTGGTTGCGGGTCTTCTCGGTGGCCGTGAAGATCACCGCCGCAGCGTCCTGCTCGCGCAGGAGGTCGAGGAAGCGGCGGCGATGGTCGGCGTAGGGTCGGCTCTTGCTCATGGTCTCGCGGGGGGGAGGGGACGGGGCGGGCAGTCTAACCGGGCTCCAGCGGACGTCGCGCGCGGGGCGGGACGCGGTAGGCGCGGGCCGGGACCGTCGTCATCCCGCCTGCGCTGCGCTCGGGGCCGCCGTGGATTCTCAGCGAGCGCCTTCGCCGCGCTCCAGGGCGAAGTGTTCGACGGCGCCGGTCAGGGCCGCCAGTCGCGGCCCGCGGCTCGCGGGGTCGGTCAGATCCACCCGCAGCGGCGCGGTGACGCCCGCCGCCGGGGCACGGGGGTCGGTGACGGTCGAGCAGGCCACGCCCAACAGGCGCGAGAAGGCCGTCGCCAGGCCGCCCAGCTCGGCCGCCGCCGGGTCGCCCGGTGCGACCACGAGCAGCAGCCCGGAGTGGGTCAGTCGGCTGTCGAAGGTCGCCGGAGTCGCCGCCGGCCAGGGGGTCGGATCCAGCTCGTTGCGCGCCCAGACCCGGAAGGCCTCGCCGCCCGCTTCAACGCGCACCGGGATCGACTCGCCGATGGTGGGCAGCTTCTCCCAGTTGGCGTACTCCACGCGGGTGCGGAAGCCGATCGGGCAGGGGACCCGCACGGAGAGCTCGACCGGGGCTCCGCCCTCGTGCTCGATCTGCAACTCGACCCCGTCGCCGCGTACGCCGACCTTGAGGCCGACCACTCCCTCGCCGATCCGCAGGCCATGCACGACGACCTCGCGGATGTCGAGGCGGTTGGGACCGGGATCGGTGGGGGGCGCGAGGGAGGGTTCCAGCAGCACGCCCATGGGCAGGGGCTCGAGCCGGCCGTCGCCGAGCACCGCCGTTCCAGCCGGCGCGCCAGGCTGGAGGCGAGCCAAGAGGGCTCGGCCGCGGTCGGGGTCCTGGCGCGCGACCACGGCCGCGTGGCGCCAGGCGTCGCCGTGACGACCCTGGCGCAGGGCGGTCAGGCACAGCCGCTCGCGTCGCGCCACGTCCGGCTGGTCGCCGTCGCGTTCGGCGGCCACCGCCTCCGCCCAATCCGACCAGGGCCCGCCGTCCGTCCAGGCCCCGGGCGCGGCGTCGACCGGAGGCCAGGCCAAGGACGGCGAAACTCCGGCCTCGCCGGGGGGTAGAGCCGCGAAGGCTGCGGAGACGCGCCCCTCGCTGGGCCACTCGATACCCGTCGGTGGACCGATCTCGAGCTCCTGCGCGGCCGCCCGGGCCGTCGAGGAAACGAGGGGCGAAGCCAGCAATACAGCCAACATCGCGGCCCAGAAACCGGTACAGAAGCAGGTGCTCGGGGCTCGATGGATCCGCATGGTCTTGGAGCGGCTAACCTAACCGCATCCGCCGCCGCGCCCATCGCCATGATCAACAAGGACCTACTCGAGATCGTCGCCTGCCCCGAGACCCTCCAGCCCCTGACCGAGGCTGACGGGGCTCTGATCGCCCGCGTCAACGCGGCCATCGCGGGCAGGACCCTGACCAACGTCGGCGGGGAGCGCGTCACCGAGCCCATCGAGGGCGGCCTGCTCCGCGAGGACGGCCAGATCGTCTATCCGATCCGCGACGGCATCCCGGTGCTGCTCGTGGACGAGGGGATCGCCGTCCCGGCGGCCTGAGAGCCAGTCGAGCCCGCCCTCGTGCGCTTCGTTCACCCGAGGTTTCCGGGCCGTGCTGTCAAGCTGGCCTACTGCCTGAACGTCCATCCGGCCAAGGACCTGGATGGCGTCATCGCCGGCGTACGGGAGGTCACCCTGCCCCTGCGCGAGCGGCTCGGCGCCGGCGGGCCGTTCGGCGTGGGCCTCTACCTGCCGGCATCGGTGGCCCTGCCCCTGGCGGCCGAGAACGGCGCCGCGGATCGCGCGCGCCTGGCCGAGGTCCTGGCCGACGGCGATCTGGACCCGTTCACTTTCAACGCCTTCCCCTACGGCGACTTCCACGCCGAGGGGCTGAAGCAGGGCGTCTTCCGGCCCCGCTGGGACGAGGCCGAGCGCGCCGCCTACACGGTCGGCGTTGCGCGCATCGCGGCCGGGCTCCAGCGCCACGATCCGGGCCACGTGTCGATCAGTACCCACGCGGGCATGCATTCGACCGAAGCCCACGCGGCCAAGGCCATCGAGCGCTGCGCGCCCGGCTTCGCCGCGGCCGTGGCGGAACTCGAGGAGCTCGAGCGCGGGGGCGCGCCGCGCATGGTGCTGAGCGTCGAGCCCGAGCCACGCTCCTGCGCCAACGACACGGTGGAGTGGTCCGCCGACGTGCCCCCGACCGTCGACCACGTGGCGCGGGCCCTGGGTGGAGGCTACGTGCGCGAGCGCGTGCGTCGCTACATGGGCCTGTGCCTGGACGCCTGCCACGCCGCCGTGGAGTTCGAGAACCTCGAGCGCGCCTGCGGCGCCGCGAACTCCGTCGGCCTGCCGCTCGGCAAGCTGCAGTTCTCCAGCGCCCTGCGCCTGCCCGACCCCGGCTCTGACGAGTCCGGGCGCGAGCGCCTCCTGGCCCTCGACGAGCCCGTCTACCTGCACCAGGTCACGGCCAAGAGCGAAGGCGGCGGCGTGCTGCGCTGCGGCGACATCGCCGAGCTGGCCGCCCTCGACGAGGCCGGCCGCGAGCGCTGGAACGCCGCGCGCGAGTGGCGCTGCCACTTCCACGTGCCGGTGGATCTCGCGGGCCCCCTCGAAGGCGCCGGTGGCCTGACCACGACCCTGGCCGACGCCGACCAGATGCTGGGCCACCTGCTCGCCGAGCCGCGCCTGTGGGGCCTCGACGAGCTGCACGTGGAGATCGAGACCTACACCTGGAATGTGCTGCCCCACGAAGCACGCGGCACCGGCGCCCTGGTCGACGGCCTCGAGCGCGAGTACGCCCACGTGCTCGCCCGCATCGCCGCCGCCGGTTGGGAACCGCCCCTGCGCTGAGCGGGCCGGCCCCTCGACGACAGCTCCGAGCTCCGATCCCGCGCGCGACCCGACCCCCGTCAATTTAGGCCTGCGCCGCGTTGACAGCCCCCGGTAGGGGACCCTAACTTCTTCGCTTCGCAGGGCGGCAAGCCGCTCGCGCGACCGGTGGCCCCGTCGTCTAGTCAGGCCTAGGACACCAGGTTTTCATCCTGGTAACAGGGGTTCAAATCCCCTCGGGGTCACCACCTCTCTCGCACTCTGCGACATCGAGACTTCGAGCGAACGGCTCACGGGGTCTCCAGGGTGACGACGATCTTCCCGTTGGCCTTGTTGTCGTCCATGAGCGTGTGCGCCTCGCGCAGCTCATCGAATCGGAACACGGGTCCACGCGGGATCGAAAGCGACCCGCTCTGCACCTTCTGGATGTAGGACGAGAGCAAGTCGGCTGTGATGTCGCCTGCGTCCCCGGCGTACGAAGTCAGCTTCACCGCAGTGGGAATGTCGCCCATCGGGTGAAACTGGTCGAGCGTCCAGGACCCTCCGAGGATGCCCGTCATGCAGACGACGCCGCCGCGGCGGGTGCAGCGCAGGGAGTCGAGGAGCGTCGTCGCTCCGATCAGCTCCAAGACGCGGTCGACGCCACCCGGGGCTCGTCGCCTGATCTCTCCGGCGATCTCGCCCGTGTCGACGATCACGTCGTCCGCGCCTGCCGCACGCAGCATGTCCTCCTTCTCCAGCGACCGGGTGGTCGAGATCACGGTCATGTCGGCGTCCTTCGCGAGCGCCAGGGTGGCGAGGCCGACGGAGCTCGTCCCACCGCGAATGAGGAGCGTCTCTCCCGCGCGGGCCTCGAGTCCCTTGTGCAGCGACCCGTGGGTCGTCTGCAGCATCTCGGGCAGGGCGGCGAAGTGCGACCAGGGCAGGTCGTTGGGGAGGGCGAACACGCTGTCACGCGGCACCAGGGTCTTCTCCGCGTAGCTGCCGTCGAACTCGCGACCCATGCCACCCATGAGTGCCGCAACGCGCGTGCCGGGGACGAGGTCGGTGCCGCCGGCGTCGAGGACTTCCCCGGTGCACTCGATTCCGAGCACACGAGGGAACCTGACGGAGGGAGAGTCTCCTCGCCGGGTGAACCACTCCGAGCGGTTGAGACCGAACGCGCGGACGTCGATCAGGACCCAACCCTCCTTCGGCGCGGGGTCGGGAGTCGTCTCCAGTTGAAGGGCATCCGGGCCACCGGGGGCGTGGATCACGTAGGCGCGCATGGGGGGGCCGTGCTGCTATGCAACGGCTTCGTGTGGTCGGTCATTCGATCAGGCCGGTGTGAGGGTCAGCTCCCCGCTATCGAGCTCTGGGTTACGGACACCGTGAGCAGAGAGGTGTAACCCTGCCACCTTGCCTCCACTATCTCCTGCCTGCCGGGCTCGAGCGAGTGCCGTTCCGGACGACTCGCCGTCGTCCAACGACGGTGCGTCAACCCCACCAGCGGAGGGTGGATCAGGGAGCTGGCTGCCGTCGCCTGCTGCCGAAGCAGGCTCTGCAAGTGTCGTTGTTGCCGGGGGGGCCGCGTGCGTCCGGTGCCCGCTACACGACCGAGCGCATCGCTTCGCGTTCACCCGGAAGATTGCTCGTCGAACGAGATGGTCACGCCGCCTTGCCGCTCGGCGCGTCGCGCCAGTTCGGCGGCCAAGTCGATGTCGAGGTTCAGGAGACTCGCCAGCTCACCGACCTTGATCCCTGGCCTCGCACGCGCGAGGTCGGCCATCGTGCAATCCAAGGACGAGTCGAGCGGATCGGCGAATCGGACCCTTCGTCCCGCCTCTCTGCCGAGATGGAGCAGACGCTCGTAGCTGTCGAAGTCCTGCGGCCAGCGGTCCTCATCCTCGATGGCGCGAAGCTCCTTCTCGTCCAGGCGTCGCAAGCAGTAGAGGTCGTTCTGGCGCTCCTCGGAGCCGACGAGCCATGCCTGGTCGCAGGCGGTACAGCGTGCGGCCCACAGCCACCAACGCGGCTCACCGCGCCGTCGCACTTCTGCGAGCGTGTCCATCACGTCCTCGTGGGACCACTCACGGTCCTGCTCGAACACCGGTGCGGGAGCGTTGAACGAGCCCATGTCCACGATGTCCCGGTCGCGCAGGCGCACGCAGCGGCAGCGGGGCCCGGGCAACGAGCGCAGGTAGGAGCCCAGCCGCTCGCGCAGCGACCAGACGGCCTCCGCGTCATAGAAGTCCGTCGAGATCAACGCCAGGTGTAGGTCGGCTCCGAGTTGCGTCTGCAGGGTCGGGTCCTGGTAGGCCCATTGCTCGAACGCCGGCGACGGTTCGTCCCCTCGGACGAACCTCCACAGGTGGAGGCGGCTGGGCGCTTTGGGCTGGTCCATGTCCGATTGGGGCCGCTGGCGGGGCTGGCAGCGGCACGCAGCCACTGGGAGCCGCGCCTGCAACTATAGGTCGCCCGTGTCGCCGGTGGGTGGCCTCCTTGCCTCGGCCGGCGTGCGAAGTCAGTTCCCGTAGAGCGGTGGCGGCGGCCCCCGTGGCCACATTCGAGACCACGCGCGTCGGGTTCCTGATTGCCCGGGGGTAGCCAGTGAGGGGATCCGAGGACACGGCCGCGCTGATCACGAGCCGCCGACGAACCAGTCCGCGAGCTTCCCGTCCTCGTCGAACCACACGCAGCGGACGGGCTCGCCGAGGATGAAGATCCAGACCATCGAGGTGATTGAGCGTTCATGGCGGGACCACCCTTCGAGGTAGTAGTCCTCAGGCGCGTTCGCCGGGGCGAGATCGAGCGGGTCTCCGAGTTTCGAGGTCGCTCGGAGATCGCGAAGCTCGAGAGTCGATCGTGCCGTCATCCGAGTCGCATCGGCACTGCTACCGGTGCACCTCGGGGTCTGGGCCGCAGCCATGCTGCGGGGGCCATCGGTCCGAGCGCTCGCTGGACCCACCTGTTGGCAGCCAACTACCCATCGGACGCATGGCCTTCGCTCGCAGAAGAGGGCCGGGGCTCGCCCGATCCGAGCGCCTCGCGGCAGCTCGCCAGGGCCCGCTCGAACTCCGCTCGTCGGGGGTCTCCGACTTCGAGTTGGAGCGCGTAGCCGACCTCGCCCAGCTCCAGCCAGGGCAGGGCCTGGGATTCGAGGCCCTGGGCCTGGAGCGCCAGGCCGATTCGCGCCGCCGACCGGGCGCGCAGGAAGTGGCCCTTGGGGTGGAGCTGCTGGCGGACCTCGAAGCATGCGCGGCTGGCCTGTTCGGCGCCCCGTGCGTCGCCGGCGGCGAGGCGTACGGCGGCCAGGTTGTCGAGCAGGCCAGCCAGGTGGGGGTGACCAGGTCCCAGGCTCTTCTCGCCCTCAGCGACGGCGGTAGCCAACTCGTCCGCGGCGGTCTGCAGGTCGCCGATGCCGCCCAACAGCACGGCGTGGTGGCCATCGACTACGTCACGGACTACCAACCGGGCGAGACCGACTACGGACAGGGACCGATCTCGTTGTTCGGCTCGAACCACATGCTCGGCCCGAACAACTCGATCGCGGGCAATCCGGTTCCGTTGACCCTGCGCGGCGGTGGGCTACTGCCCGGCAGCGTCGTCCCGACGTCGGGGAACCAGCAGAACGTCGCCGAGTTCCTCGACAACATCGCGCGCGGCGTGATCGACCTGGGGGCCCTCGACGTGCCCTACCTGTGGCGGGAGGGCAGCGCGTTCGGCGACGGCGATCTGTCCGGCATCGTCGAGGTCGAGCCTGGAACGCGGATCCTCTTCGAACCGTCCGCCGAGGCGTTGGCCTCCTTTCATTCGCGCTTCAATGCCCTGGGAACACCCGACGCGCCGATCGTGCTCGAGGCCGCCGACCCCGCTCAGCCCTGGGCCGGCATCCGCTACAAGGGCAACGACCGCCGACCGAAGCTCGAGCACTGCATCGTTCGCGGGGCCGAGATCGGCGTGGTCGCGTCGGACTCCTACGTGCGGCTCGAGAGCTGTCTCCTGGAGCAGAACGACTTCGGCGCGACCGCGGCGCAGTTCGGGACCTTGGAGGTGGGCAAGACCCGCATCCTCGACAACGCCATCGGGGCGCGCGCCACCGGCCTCGGCAGCGCCCACCTGGAGGCGGATCCCAACCCCAACTGGTTCGAGGGCAACGGCATCGCCGTCCAGAGCGAGGTGCTGAGCGGCGAGCCGGTCGAGGACGAGGCCCAGGGCGCCTACTGGGGCGGCGCCGACGGGCCCCAGCACCCTTCGAACCCCGGCGGCTCCGGGGATCTGGTCGAGGGACCGGTCGGGGTGTTGCGCTTCCTCGCGACGCCGCCCGACTTCGACGACCACCCGCCCGTCGTGCGGGTGCCGCGCATCACCAGCTCGCTGGAGCCGGGTAGCAAGCTGCACCTGCGCTGGACGGTCGAGGACGACGGTGAGATCGTGTCCCATCGCATCGAGTACTCGGCGCACGGCGACAATCCGGGCCTCGCGCCGATCGTCGAGGGGATCTCCGGGCTCGCGCGGTCGTTCGAGGTCACGATCCCCGATCCCGTGCCGTCCTCCAACATCAACCCGTCGGCGTTCCGCATCGTGGCCGTCGACGACGCCGGTCAGGAGGGCTGGAGCGACGTGCTCTTTTTCGACGCGGAGTACGGGGAGCAGCCCTTCGCCTTCGAGACGGACCTTTCCTCGGGCGTCACCGTGGGCCAGCCGTACTCGTTGGCGTGGGGTGGCGTCTGGGGCAACCTGTACCTGCAGCTCGAGGACCTCGGGACCTTCGTCGACCTCGGCTACGGCTTGGAGCAGCCGATGTTCTCCGACCGCGTGCCGGCCGCGAGCACGGACCTGGCGCGCTACGCCCTGTTCTGCGCCGGCGAGGACCGCTGGTACTTCAGCGATAACTTCGAGCTGCGCCCGCACCCATGGATCGGTGACGCGCCGCCGATGGTTGCAATGACCTCGCCGTCGGCGGGGGATGCCTATCACTCCGGCGGCATCGTCGCGGTCACCTGGACGGTCTCCGACGACGAGGCCCTGCGCGGCTTCGACCTCCAGGCCTCCTACGACGGCGGGCGCACCTGGCATTGGCTGATCGACGATCTCCCCGCGACCCAGTTCGCCTACGACTGGCGCCTCTCGTCCAGTGACGGCATCGCCGACGTGCGGGTGCGCGTGATCGCGCGCGACCGACGCGTTCAAGCGAGCTCCGACGGGAGCGACGTGGTCTTCTCCATCGACGGCTGCGGGAACCAGGCCGTCCAGCCAGTGCAGGTTGTCCGCAGCGGGCTGCCGGCCAACCCCGCCGCGCTCCAACCGACGACGGGCGCCGAGCCCGTGGTCGGCTCGATCTGGTCACCCTCGATCGACCACTCGACGTTCGAGCCGGGCGCCGTGGCCGACTTCCTGTTGGTGGGTGCGATCCCCGCCAACCTCCCGTTGGGAGTCGAGGGGACCCTGCTGTGCGATCTCGGCGGACCCTTTGTGCTCCTGTCGGCGACCGCGCCGGGCGCACCGTTCGCCGTGGGCCTGCCCGACACCTGCACCCTCGTCGGGGCATACTTGACCTGCCAGGGGGCTGCGTTGACGCCGACTGCGGGCATCCGGCTCACCAACGGACTCGACATCCTGGTCGGGCAGCCCTGAGGGATCGTCGGCGGGCCGGCTGGGAATGATTCCGCGCCGGCCCGCGCCACTTGCAAGCATCGGCGACCCCAGCTCAGCGAAACGGGAAGAAGTGCGTGGCGCCGCCCGTGGAGTACACCTGGTCCAGGTGCCCTGAAGCCCAACTACGCTCGACGATCGCGTGGGTGTGCGTCGTCTGCCCGTGGTGGCTCAGGACGCCGCCGGCATCCCGCGCGTAGAACCCGACCAGGACGACCCTCTCGTCCTCGCCGGAGAGGCGCCATGGGGCAGGTCCGTCGGGGCGGGCGATCGGGCTGGAGTGGTCGAGGACATGGAACTCGAGCTGGCTCGCGGTGCCCTCGACCCGGAAGGGAAAGGGGTTGGAGTCGATGGACTGATCGGCGGCGACGGACGCGATCCGCTACTCGAGCTCGGCAAGGCTCATGACCGAACCGATCTTGTGCTCACTCCAATCCGCGACGGCGGCGGCGATCAGAAGTGCTGCTCGGTCGCCATCGACAGCGCTGCGGACCAGCAGGCCGTCTACCGATGCGGAGTCCTGGGCCTGGGCGAGGTGGGCGACGCCGCACAGGACCCTGATCTCCCCGACCAGACCCTCCAGGGCCCCGACCGCGACGGTCGTCGGACCAACGACGTCGATGAGGTCGACGCGGCCTTCGGTGCGCCCCTCCCGCAGGACCGTCCGCATCCCGCCCTAGTGTTGCACCGTCGGAACGACACCGGCGGGCCGCTGGTCGGTGGCCAAGGGGCTTGCCGCTTGATCGACGTCGTAGTGCCAGGCGGCGCAGGAGGCGAGGAGAAGCAGGCCGAGGATGGTCGTTCGCATGGCTGGCCAGAGACGGCGGGGCCCATCGGTCTAGTGCGGGCCGCTGCGCGCCCGCGGTACAGGTGCCCAGTGACCAGGCACTCGAGACATGTTCACGGGGACAGCACCGGTCGCTCGTTCCGGGGCTGGACGCTCCGTAGCGGACCTGCTCGAAGCAACTGTCGATCGCGAGGGTGCCCGTACGCAGGGCCGCGGTTGCCGCAGGCCCGAGGGGGGCGCTCATCCTTCGCTCCTGCCCGACTTCTTGCCGCAGTTGACGAGCACGCGTTCAGCGATCTTGACCCGTGCAACTCATCCAGTACTGAGACCGGCCGCCCTCAAGGCGCCGGATACGCGGGCCGGTCGGTCAGGCGCTCGTCGTCGACGGGCTTGCCGACGGCGAAAACGTCTCGACGATCAAGCTCGTCTCGTCGGTGCGGTGGTTGTCGATCGTGTCGATCTGGTCCTTGAGCCTGGCCTCCTCGTAGCGCAGCTAGGTGTCCTTGCGAGCGATGGTCTCCTCGTCGAACTCACGCGCCAGGCGGCCATTGAGGAGTTCGTCTCGCATGCTCCGCACGCGTGCGACGCGCGAGTTCAGGCGGCCGAGGTGACGAGCCGACCGTTCCTGTGCCTTCCACGTGCGCGCTTGGAGAGCCCCCACGAATCAGGCTCGAACCTCCGTTGTCCTCCACGCGGAGCGTGTCGAACAGCGCGAGGACCTGCGCGTCCAAGGCCGCCTCCAACACGCGAACTCTGGGGTGACCCGGAGCGTTGAACCGAGCGCAGCGGTAGTACACGTACTCCCTCTGCCATCACCACGTAGCGCCCCGTGGACATCCCCGCCTGACCGGCAAGGAACTTGATGAGGTGCTTCTCGGCGGCAGTCAGGCGGATCGTCAGGCGGTCGTCGAGCTGGAGCACATGGAGCGCGTTCTCCCCCGTCATGGCTCAGTGGGCGTCGAGGCGGATGCCTTCCCCCGTCCACTGGTCAACGGGCAGGTCGCGTTCCCATGCGTTGGTGCCGGGGACAAGCTCGACGAGGTCGGTGATCGTCTTGTACTGGTGGTGTCCGGGTCCGGCGTTGATGACCAGGCGGTACTTCCCGGATGACCGTGCCACTAGCCGGAAGCGTCCATGCTCGTCTACGCCGGAGAAATCGAGATCGAGCGCGAAGGGACCTTCGAGGAGCAACTCGCTGTAGCCCTCCCGGATCTTGTCCCCGACCGAGATGCGTCCTTCGAGGATGCAAGGCTCGTCCCTTCCGAGTGCGATGTCGAAGTAGGTGGTGTCTTGGTCCTGGACCGTCACGACGTACGGATGGGACTCCGCCTCGACCTTGGCCTCGGACCAGCCCAGGTCAGAGAGCAACGTCCCGGAGGGGTGGACTCTGACCAGCCACGTTCCAGGATCCAGGTGGGGCTGCGAATACGACCCGTCGTCGTCGGTTATCGTTCGAAGGATCTTGCCGACGGAGGTGTTGATGCTGCTCGCCTTGATCTCCTCCCGGTAGAACTCCAGCTCGATGCCACCTGGCGGTAATCCGCGAGGCACGCTCACGACTCCGGCAATCTCGCCGCCAACCCCCAGTTCGACGTGGACCCCTGTCGCCCCGACCTTGACGGGACCGGACGTTCCCTCCGCGTACCCGTCCGCCCACGCCCGCGCGTAGTAGGTGATGTGGGGGAAGTCGTTGGGGATGCGGAAGCGTCCGCTCTGGTCGGTGTGCGTCGTGGAACTCTCGAGGCCGTAGTACAGTCCGTTCCAGTGGCCCTCGACGACGCCGTCGAGGTAGTTGGGCGTTCGCTGAACCAGTTCGACGAAAACGTCCGGGACAGGACGGCCCTGGAAGGTGACGTAGCCGGAGATCGCCTGCGAGGACGTGAGGGTGATCTCCAAGACCTTCGGCAAGGCATCGGGCGTGAACGCGCCGATTTCCTTGCGGTCGTGGGCGTCAGAGCGGATCTCCAGCTCGAAAGGGTGCTCGGGGACGCGCAGGGTCGCGTAGCCGCCCTCATGGAACGCGGGAGCAGACCCGGTCATGACGAAGCTGCCCGGCTTGTCGATCGAAAGCCCCCATCCGTAGCGCTCCACGGGTCGGCCCGTGTCGTCCACGACGTGGAGCCGAAGGACCTTCGTTCCTCCCAGGTGTACGACTAGGTCGCGCGCTCCAGGCGACACATCCAAGAGCGAACCGTCATCCAGTTCGTCTCCCTCCGGTTGGACGCGAAGGTCCACCGTCCCGCTGGGCAGCCGAGAGAAGAACAGGACGAACTGGCCCGACTCATCCGTACGAGCCGTCGTCTGCATCATGAAGCGCCCGTCAGGGGAGAGGACCGAAGTGGCGACCTGCGCGTTGGCGACCGGCTTGTCGCCGGGATCCACGACCCGGCCTTGGATCTGATACTCCGCGGGGAGGGACTCCAGGTGGAAGGGGGATGCTGTTGCCCTCTTCCCCGCCTCCAGCCTGATCGGCTCGCTCCAAAGCCACCAGGTGCTCTCGTGCTTCGCCACGATGAACCAGGTGCCCGGTGGGACACCGATGATCTCGTAGGCGCCCGATGCGTCGGTGCTGCCCCGGTCGATGACCTGCTCCCAAGGTGGACCGTCCGCTTGTGCGCCTTCGGGGGCCGAGGCTTGCTGGGCCGCATCCACGACGAGAAGCATGGCCCCCGACAAGGGGGCTCCCGAAGCGTCGAGGACCTCGCCGGAGAGAACTCCGCCGGGGGTCAGCGTCAGTCGCCCGAAGTCGAACTCCTGTCCCGCACGAAGATCGGCGCGGAACTTGAGCATCGCGCGACCCTCCTTCCGGGCGTAGCCCTCGTACCAGGTCCCGTCTTTGTTGCCATCCCATTCGAGCAGGATCTCGAAGTGCCCGTCCCCATCACTCTCGGTCGAGGACTCCGCCCCGGGCCAGATGCGGTTGAGGACATGAACGCCTTCGAGCGGGGCTCCGTCTTGATCGACGAAGACTCCCTCGACCGTGGCACTCGACTTGGCCTGTTCATCCTGGGGTTGGGACGGGAGGAGCCTCGCCGATCCGGCGAGTCCGATGGCAAGGATGCAAAGGCTGGTGATCTTCATCGAGCTTCCCTCGTTCCGCTCTACCCGGAGTTTCCTCTTCTGTAATCGAGTTCCCAGTCTTCCAGATGACGGCGAGCGCGTCGAGGTCTTCCCTCGGGATGGCCCGGAAGGCCACGGTGCAGCCACGGAGGTACACCCGAGCTTCGTCCACGTCGACGTGGTCCTGGGCTCGCATCGAGAATCGGCGGGCCCTGCGTCGTGCCGGTGGTCCTTCCGCATTCCCACGTACTCGCACAGCTTCCCGATGTCGTCGGCCAGATTGCGCGTCGAGTAGGTAGCGATTCGAGGCGTGGAGAGTGCAGACAACGAGTAGCAGTGGAGCGGGCGGATGTCCCGGTTGAGGACGAGGCGTCGGAAGAAGCGTTCAGCGGCCTTCGAGGAAGGTGCGGGGTTCCCTTGGTGCTCGTGTGCCCAGACCGCGCGTGTCCATGCGAGCACCAGAGATCTGGGATGCCTCGGTGCATCGAGGAGATCGACGGCGAGGATGCAGTGGAGGTGGGTACGCCATCTTCGGCTCGCCCTCTTGGAGGGTTCGAGGGGACCACAGGATCCCCGTGACCTTCTTCCAAGAGCTGCTCCGGCTCGGCATCGAGCGCAGCATGTTGAGGAAGGCGCTGGCCTGAGACTCGAACGAGTCGTCCTCGCCCAAGGTAAGGGTCGCCCAGAACAGCCGAGTTGACGGGAACTCGTTCACGCCCCTCAGCGCCCGTGTCGCGTAGTCCTTTCTGATATCCAGGGTGCGCACGAGTCGGCAGTAGTCGCAGAGCTGCGGACGCTTGCAGGTGAAGCCACCTTCCTTGCGCGGTCGGCAGTTGCGGAGGCGCCACGCCCGCCTGTGGTGTCCTCGGCCATCGAGGTGCTTGGCAAGCGCGTACCACCGCGAAGTCCACGAGGTGGCGTCGTTCGACCTCGGCGACGGACGCTGGACGGTCGATCGGCAGGGGCGATACTGAGCCATGTCGCAGCTCCTTCCTGGAGTTGAGCCGGGCGATGGCGCGCCTGTGATCTGGAAGTGCCCAAGGGCGGACCCTCCCAGGGACCGGCCTTCTTCGTTGTCGGAATGGTGAGTGCCGAACTGCGCAGGCGGGATTCGGCTGGATGCGCCGTTTCCCTTGCTCAAGCTCAGAGTTCCGAGTGTTGATCTCCTTCGGAAGGAGGACCCGACCATGCCCCTCATCAGCCGCGAGGCACTCGTCTGCTTTCACCTCGACCAGCTCGCCGCGATCGTGTCCTCTGGCCATCCCGGCCCTGGGGGAGCGGTCCAGGCGAGCATCATCTTGCGCGTCCTCATGGACGACGGCCTGCTCGGTCGAGTGGGACGCGATCATGGGCTGGACTTGTAGGTGACGACCCCGAAGGTGAAGGCGGATCTGATCGAGCAATCGCTCTTCTTCGAGTGCGGGGGCACCGATGCCGCGAGAAGGTGGTGCCACCGCTCTGGGTCCTCCGGGAGCCCCGGTCGAAGAGCCCGCACCGACCGTAGTTCGAGTGGTTGGCTGCCGAGTCGCGCAAGGACTACGGCACGGATGAGGTGATGCTCGGCAAGTTCTGGAAGCAACCAAGCCTCGGGACGCTCGGAGCGACGGTTGACCGCGAGAAGGCCGTTCGCTTCGTCGCCAACAGGTGCGGAGGAGCGCACCACTCGGCGACGGCGGAGACCTTCAAGGAAGTCGAGAAGCTCATCAGCGATGTTGGCCGGGCCTTCCAGCTCGACGGCAACGGACTGTCGATTGCATTCTCGGAGGTGCTTGGAACAGCTTGGCATCTCCTTGCCAGCCCATCCGTATGTGAGCTTCGACGGCGCCTCGCCCAAGAGGGGGCGATGCCGCCCGATCCCGGAGTCCCAGGCGGAGCCACGGAGAGGACTGCGCAGCCCCGGAAGAACGCGAGCTGAGGGGAAGCCGCTGGGGCGGGCAGGCGGGCGTCCTGGGCGGCCAAGACGCGATCTGAGGGCATCGGCCCACGTTGGGCCCGATGGGCCGGCTGCCAGGCCAGGGAGCCTCACGCGCTCTCTCATGCGGCCTCTCGGACCAGGTCCTGGATCCGACTATCCAGCTCCAGGACGCCGCAGGAGAAGAGTTCTAACGGTGTCCCCTTACTTTCACCATCTCTTCCCCTTCGCACGCCCCATGCGAAAGCGGCCATACACCGGGGAAGTGGCGACGGTTGCAGACGAGACACCGTCGAAGGGGACGCACTGGGCCCCTGGCACCAAGCCTTCGACGGCTGCGAGCGGGCTCCGGCGGCCTCGGGCGACTCGGTGGCGCGCGGTGCGCGGCCTTCGAGCAAGCGCTCAATCTCGCGCTTCGGATCCGTTCGCAGAAGGCGCCAGAGCCTGCTGGCGGAGTTCGGTCAGTAGGTCCTCAGCGGCCTGCTGGTCGGGGACGTCAGGAAGTTTCGACGTCTCCATCTGTTGATTGAGGTTCTAGGTCATCGGCTCGGCGAGTTGGACGAGCGATTCGTGGTCGAGGGTGCCATCCCGGATTCCGAGCAGCCACTCGGCGTCGGGTCGGCGCACGATCGACGTGCCTTGGGAGGGCACCTCCTCGCCCATCTTCAGCAGTCGAGCCAGGTGCATCGCGTGCTTCGTGTCGTAGCCATGGCGGTGCTCTAGGTCGGCCCGGTCGGCGTTTCGCTCGAAGCGCCACGTCCTGTAGGGACGCCAGTGTTTGAGGTCCGCGTCGAACGCCTTCTGTCGATCCGCGTCGGGGAACGGAGCCCGGCCAGCGGAACGGAACAGCGGCGGGGGATCAAGGCGCCGGATACGCGGGCCGGTCCGTCAGGCGCTCGTCGTCGACGGGCTTGCCGACGGCGAAGTGGTAGAGGCTCTGCAACGACCGCGACTTCAGGCCCAGGATCGAGTGCATGGGGTCGTCGAGGAAACAGCCGATGCCGGTCGAGCGCAGGCCGACTGCCTCGGCCTCGAGGTACAGGACCTGGCCGATGGCGCCGGCCTCCCAATACAGGCGCGGGTAGAACCAGGCGCCGTGCTCGTCCAGGGAACGGTCGAACTCGGCGATCATCCCCAGGCTGAAGGCGCCGTCTGCCGCGATCGCCTGGCCGCAGGAGATCGAGGCCGCCTGGCTGCGCAGGTTCATGGGGAGGACCAGCGAGAGGGGCAGGTCCTCGGGCGCGCCCTCGGCGGGGAGCCACAGGAACTCCTCACGGCACGCGCTGCGAGTGGCCTCCTGACTCGCGGGGTCGCGCTGTAGCCAGTAGAGCCCGGGCGTCAGGCCGTCGACCCGGTGCACGAACACGGCCAGGTGGACCCTCGGGCTCCAGGGGAGCGTGGCGAAGGGCACGCGGCCGGCGCGCGGCATGCAGCTCTCCATGATCCGGAAGAACGTCTCGGCCGACATGCCGGTGCGACCGTCGAAGGCCAGGGCGCTGCGGCGCTGGCGGACGATCTGGCGCAGGCTGCCGGTGGCGGCCACGGGCGGACGGCCGCTGACCTCGCGTTGCCAGGGCGCGCAGGGCGGCGCTCCACTCGGCTGGAGGGCTGCCTTGGCCGTGACCTCGATCACGTCCCACTCGACGTGGTCCGGTGAGAGGGCGTTGGGAGTGCCGTGCCAATCGAGACCGTCGAAGCGCGCGATGACCGATGGCGGCAAGGCGGGCTCGGACCCGTCGGGGCTGACGCTCACCAGGCAGTCGGGGTACTCGGCCTCGGGTCCGGGGTCCTCGTCCGTGTCCGGCAGTCCGATCATCCGGCCGAGGTCGCGCGTGCCGATGCCCTGGACCAGCCGCACCCGCCAGCCGAGCCCCGACGCGCCGACGGCGAGCGCCGCGAGGGCGTGCCCGACGTCGTGCTGGCAATAGCGGTAGGCGCGTTCGCCGTACTTCCACGCCTCGCGCCAATGGATCGAGCTCAGGGCCACGAGGAAGCTGCCCCGTGCCAAGCCCAGGTCCTCCCACAGGTCGGCCGGCAACGCCGCGCGACGTTCGAGCAGGTGCTCGCGCGGCGCGTAGTGGTAGACACCAGCGCTCTCGCCGAGTCCCTCGACGCCGAGACTCGGTAGGAGCAGGTAGCCCTCGGTCGGGTGCAGGTTCCCGCTTGACGGGTTGACCCGCAGGGACCATCGCGTCTCGCCCGCCTCCTTCCAGGCCGAGATCGCCAGGCTGTCGTAGAGCAGGCGCGAGATGCCGGCCTGATCCAGTGGCGCAGCGGCAACGCGGCCCTCGACCAGGGCCTGACCGTACGCGGTCCCCGGATCCTCCTGGGGCAGCGGAAGCTCGACCGTGGGGGAGCCGTCGAACCTGCGGAAGGGGTCCGGCTGGTTCTCCCAGTCGAGCTCCGCCGGCCCCTCGGCGTAGCGGTGCAGGTGGTGTTTGGTCCGCTCGTGGTAGGCCCGCACGATCCGCAGCTCGGCCCCCGGCCCAGGTACCGGCGCGTCGGCAGGTGCCGCGACCGGCGAGTTCGACTGCGGAGCTCGGCCCTTGCGGGGCCACCACTTGTTCCAAAGGGCCATGGTTGGCCAACACCCTACCGCCCTTGGCGCGCGCCCCGCGCTGCCGATGAACCCGAGCGGCGCCCACGCGCCCCCGCCCTCTGGATTTCCTCGAGACACTTGTCGATCGTGGACCCCGCCGAGCGACTCGTGGGTGAGCTCGCGGACCTGTTGTCCGGGCGGGCGCCCGAGAAAAGAGCGACGCGAGCGGAGACGACGATGAAGTACCTGGTCCTGGCCTACGGCGACCAATCCAAGAACGAGCAGCTCACCCCGGCCGAGTTCGAGGCGATCGTCGCCCAGGCGCGGGTCTACGACGAGGAGCTGCGCGCCAGCGGTCACCTGATCTCGGGTGAGAGCCTGGAGTGGGATTCGGTCTGCCTGCGGCCGCGGGGCGGCAAGACAGTGATCACCGACGGCCCGTACCTCGAGACCAAGGAGCAGGTCGGTGGTCTGATCCTGATCGAGGCGCGGGACATGAACGAGGCCCTGCGGATCGCCGCCCTGCACCCGGCCGCGAACATGGGCGAGGAGCTGGGCTGGGGCATCGAGGTCCGGCCCTTCTCGCCGACCTGCCACAAGTAGGCGATGGCGGCCGCAGCGGGCGACGTTCCGGCGCGAATCGACGCGATCTACCGCGCCGATTCGCGCCGCGTGCTGGCGACGCTGATCCGGCGTCTGGGCGACTTCGACCTGGCCGAGGAGGCCCTCTCCGACGCCTTCGCGGAGGCCCTGCGACGCTGGCCGAGCGAGGGGATCCCCGCCTACCCGCGCGCCTGGCTCGTGGCGGCGGGGCGCTTCCGCGCCCTGGATGCCCTGCGGCGGCGAGCGCGGCGGGATGCGTCGTTGGCGGTCGTCGCCGAGCGGATCGAGCGCGATGCCGAGGGCTACCGCTCCACCTCGGCGCCGGGCTTGGCCGCCCTCGACGGGGAGCTGGTCGACGATCGCCTGCGCCTGGTCTTCACCTGTTGCCACCCCGCCCTCGCCCCCGAGGGGCAGGTGGCACTGACCCTGCGCGAGGTCTGCGGCCTGGCCACGGAAGAGATCGCGAGCGCCTTCCTCACCGCGCCGTCGACCATCGCCCAGCGCATCGTCCGCGCCAAGACGAAGATCCGCGACGAGCAGCTCCCCTACGAAGTGCCGGGCCCGGCCGAGTGGCCGGCTCGCCTGGCTGGGGTCCTGCAGGTGGTCTACCTGGTCTTCAACGAGGGCCACCACGCGTCGTCCGGTGCAACGCTGGTGCGCGCCGACCTTTGTGCCGAGGCCATCCGCCTCGGCAGGTTGGTGCTCGGGCTGATCGATGGCGGCGACGAGACACCGAGCGCGGCGCGGCGCGACTTGGGCCTCGAGCCCCGCCGCTCCTCGGGCGCCACCGAGGCCGCCGGACTCCTCGCGCTGATGCTCCTGAACGACGCCCGGCGTTCCGCGCGCCTCGACGTCGCGGGCGACCTCGTGACCCTCGAGTTCCAGGACCGCGCCCTCTGGGACCGAGGGCAGATCGCCGAGGGCGTGGCCCTCGTCGAGCGGGCCCTCGCCAACCGCAACTTCGGCGCCTACACCCTGCAGGCGGCGATCGCGGCCGTGCACGCCGAGTCACCGAGCGCCGAGGCCACCGACTGGCCCCAGATCGTGGGGCTCTACGACCTTCTACTGCGCGTGGCGCCCTCGCCTGTGGTGGAGCTCAACCGCGCTGTCGCCGTGGCCATGCGCGACGGCCCGGCCGTGGGCCTGGCCCTCGTCGACGCCCTGTTCGCCGGCGCGGCGGGACGCGAGCTCGAGCGCTACCTGCCGGCCCACGCCACTCGCGCCGACCTGTGTCGACGCCTCGGCCGCGGGGACGAGGCGGCCGCCGCCTACCGCCGCGCCCTGGCTCTCGCGCGACAGGCTCCCGAGCGTCGCTACTTCGAGCGTCGCCTGGCCGAGTTGGAGACCGCCTGAGCGGCCCGTCGAGCCATCAGATGATCAGGCGTACGCCGCCCAGGTCCCTGAGGCTGTACTCCAAGTGCCCCGTGGGCGAGCCGATGAACATCAGGTTGGTGGGCACCTTCCACAGCTCCGACAGCTCGTGGATCAACTTGGGCCCGAACTCGCCCTTCCTGACCACGAACTCCATGTCGATCTTGGGGTAGGCCTGGTCCAAGAGCGCGATCTCCTCGCGCAGGTGCTCGGGTACCTCCTCGGCGTCCTTCGCGACCAGGACGATCTTGATGCGGTTGGTGTTCTCGTTGGCCCGCACGTAAAGCATCGCGTTGTTGAGCTGCGCGATGTCGTCACCGTGGGTGAAGAAGACGATCTGCTGGGAGTTGATCTCGTCGATCCACTCGCGGATCGTCACGACCAGCTTGCCCATCGGCTTGGTGACCGAGACGATCAACTGCCGTGCGATGTAGAGCATCGCCTTCAGGATCGCGATGCGACCGAGCATGATCGAGACCACCAGCAGAGCCGGCACGAAGTAGCGCACGAAGACCCAGAAGTACGGCGGGTTCATCACGATGTTCCCGACCAGGCCGGCCAGCACCGCGCCGACGCCCAGGATGACCGTGGGCCAGGTGGCGATGGTCGGGCGGGGGAGCTTGGCGCGCTTGATCTTGAGCAGCATGCTGCCGAGGCCGAACAGCACCATCACCGCCAGGAACGAGATGGTGTAGACCCCCGCCAGGGCCTCCAACTCGCCGCGGGTGATCAGCAGCACCGAGACCGAGAGCAGGAAGAACGCGATCAGGATGCGGTGGGTCGTTCCGCGTCGGTTGGTCTCGAGCAGGAACTGGGGCAGGCAGCGATCGAGGGTCATGCGCGTGACCAGGCCGTTGACGCCCACGAAGGAGGTCAGCACGGCTCCGCTCAGGACCAGGGCGGCGTCGAGCGAGATCAGGGTCGCCAGCCAACTGCCCCCGGCCTCGTGCCCCATGTGGGCCAGCAGCGCGGTGCGGTTCTCGGCCACCTCGGGGATCGGCACCAGCGCCAGCGCCAGGAGCGCCATGACCGGATTGAAGAACGAGACCGCCAGCCACATGTTGCGGAGGGTCTTGGGGAACACCCCCGGCTCCTGTTCCTCCACGAAGTTGGCCGAGCTCTCGAAGCCCGAGATGCCGAGCATGGCGGCGGAGAAGCCGAAGAACAGGGCCATCGCGAAGCCGCCGGGCGAGGGCGTGGCGAGATTCTGTGTCAAGGTCTCCAGCCCGTGGCCTGCGATGTAGACAAGTCCGACCGCCAGCAGCAGCAGCAGGCTCGCGAGGTGGGTGACGAAGATCGCGATCGCCACGCGCGAGGATTCGCTGATACCGATGATCGTCAGGCCCATGAAGACGGCCAAGAGGCCGACCGTCGCCCAGAGGATCGGCAAACCCGCCCAGAGCGTGTGGACGTAGTGCATGGCCTCGTTGGCGGAGATGACCGCCGTGGCCATGTACGAGAGCACCGTCAGGCAGGCGGCCACGGAGGCCCGGTACTTGCTCGTCGTGTTCAGCAGGGCGTTGTACGCACCGCCGTTGAGGGGCAGGGCGCCGACGACCTCGGCGTAGATCGAGCGGTACAGGTACAGCACGCCCGCCACCAGCAGCAGCGCGACGGGGGCGAGCTTGCCCGCGTAGAGGATCGCGAGCGCCGAGACGTAGAGGCACGACGACGTGATGTCGTTGCCGCAGATCGCGGTCGCAGCCAGCTGGCCTAGCCGCGTGTGACCAATGGACTTGGAGATGTCACGCATGGCCGTCGCTGGGGGTGGCGGGCCAGTGGGGTCAGAGCTGCCAGAGTCCGTGGTGCAGGCCGCCCTGGATCAGGATCGAGAAGCTACCGCGGCCCGGGAGCTCGAGGGGCGGGTGGGCCACCTCGGCGCCCTGCGCCTGGGCGGCGGCCACGGCGGCCTCGATGTCGTCGACCAGGAAGTAGGGCCTGACCACGGCCTGCTCGGACCCGTCGAGCGGCGCGCGGACGCCGACCATCCCGCCCCCTGCCAGCGGCGCGGTCCTCGCTCCGCCCAGGAGCGGGTCGCCCTCGCCCAGGACGGTGTCGTGCTCCCGCTCCAAGCGCGTGCAGACGCCCTCGACGTCCGTGGTCACGATCTCCAGGTAGTGGACCTGCATCGCAGCAGCCTAGCGAGCGAGCCCCGGATCGAAGCGCGCCGGCCGGGGCGCGGTCACCCGGCCAGCCGTAAGGTCAGGGTCCGGCCTGCTCGGGCCCCAGATGCCTGGCCTTGCTCACGGCAGGCAGGTAGAGCACGAGGAGTACGAGCAGCACCGCAGCGTAGAACCAGGCGGCGAGGGGCTGCGGAGGGACGTCGAGTCCTCGCGGCACACCGACGCAGAGGCTCGCGAACAGTAGCCACTGGGCCAGGCCGCTAGACAGGACGGCGAGGCCCTTCCGGCCTCGATCGAAGAGCCAGGGCGCCACCAGGTGAATCACCGCGGCCGCGACGGCCATCGAGACGACGGAGACCTTGGCCACCAGCGAGGGTCCCTCTGGCCCCGACAGGGCGGCGGTGAGCCAGACCCCCAGCGCCACCAGGCCCAGATGCAGTGCCAGGACTGGCCACCTCGGGCGCCCGCAGTGGCCTTCGAGCAACCGCGACTGGAAGCGGGTGAGGTTGGTCCGGCGGAAGTCACGCGCCGCGGCAGCCGGGTCGCCGAGGGCGTCCAGGGCTCGGCGTCGCGCCAGGGACGGATCGAGCCCCTCGGCCGACGCGGCCTCCAGGGCCGAGCGGAAGTGGTCCTCGATCTCGCGGCCCACCCGTTGGCGCGCTTCGTCGCTCAGTCCGTGGGTCGCCTGCTCCAGCCAGTGGCGGAGCTCGATCGGCAGGGCGCCGCGGTCGGTCTTCATGCGGGGCCACCTTCCAGGATCGTGTCGACGGCCGCAGCCAGGCTCTGCCACTGCTGGGCCTCGGTGGTCAGGGCCTTGCGACCCTTCGGAGTCAGGCGATAGCTGCGCCGCGCGCGCCCCCGCTCCTGCTCTTCCACGGACTCGATCAGGCCGCGGTTCTCCTGGCCGTGGAGCGTGGGGTAGAGGCTGCCCTCCTTGAAGTCGAGCAGCCCGTCGGACAGCAGCCGGATGCGCTGGGCGATGGCGTACCCGTGGAGGGGACCGCCCTGCAGCACCTTCAGGATCAACAGCGGTAGCGTGCCCTTGAGGTTCATGGTCGGTGGCCGCGGCGGGGTTGGGTCCTTCCGCGACCAGGCGTCACCCTACATGCATCGGAATCATATGTATAGGGGGCCGCCGGGCCCCGTGCCGGGACGGAGCCGCTCCAGGACGGTCAAGGGTCCGGACTCGGACCCCAGACGGCGTCCCGCGCTGGCCAGGTCAGCTCCATCGAGCCCCCGAAGGGGGTCGCCCGCCAGCGACCCACTAGGCGGCGCAGGGACTCGAGCACGTCGTCGACGAACGCCTCGTCCACGACCTGCGGGTAGCGGGCCCGCCCGAGTTCGAGGTAGCGCTCGCGGCTGCCGCGACCGTTGAACAGCGACTGCATCGGCCCCACCAGGTCCTCGGCCATGGCGAGCCCGGGCGCCTCCACGGCCTGGGCCAGCTCCGCGAGGCTGGAGCCCGCGGCCAGGCGGCCGTAGACCCCCTCTGTGATCTCGGCCCGAGCCTCCACGGCGAAGTGGGTCAGGTCGTGCAGCAGCAGGCTGCGCGTCTCCAGCTCGACGGCTTCGCACGGGTACCCCTCGCGCCGCAGCTCGAGGCGGTGGCGCTGGTCCGTCAGCTTCGTGAACACGATTCGCATCGTTCTGGGAGTCCGGGCGCCGCGGCCGAGCTCGGAGGGCGTCGACCGCGGCGCGCCCGTGGATCTCGGGCCAGCACTCGCGAGTATGGCCTCCCTGCGGGACGCCGGATACCCGCTCAGACCGTTGGCGGCGTCGCCGCCGATCGATCGTCGCGGCGGCTGGCCTCGAACAGGCGGCGCTCCCGTCCGTCGCGCCTGCGCTCGTAGGGCGCCAGTCCGCTGCGGAGCAGCCAAGCGGGGAACTGGCGCTGCAGCTCCACCGGTCCGCTGAGACGGATCGTCCCCGCCTTCAGCTCGGCCCGCAGGTCGCGGAAGCCACGCCAGGTCCCGACGAAGCGGCGCAGGTCCGCGAGCACCAGGAGGTCCGTGTCGAGCCCGGGGGGCCGGATACACAAGTCGACCACGCGCTCCTCGCTGACGAGCCAGAAGCGACTCAGGCTCTCGGGCACGCCCTCGAAGGCGAACTCCAGCACCAGTCGGCCCGGGGGCAGGGCCTCGGTGTTCATGCGTGCATGCATGCTCCACGCGAGGAAGGCGGGATCGAGGTCCTCGTCGGTCAGGTCGCGCGCCAACTGCTGTCCCCTGACGGCCATCTGATCGATCAGCGGGCCCGGGGCCCCACCGGCAGGAGTCAACAGGTACGTGGCGTGTGGTGCGTCCGCGAGCCGCCGCTTCCCGATGACTCCGGCCACCGCCACCGGACCGAGGAGGCAAGAGGATGCAGTCCCGCGCAACGCTCGTCTTGCTGGCGCCCCTGGCCGGCGCCTGCGCCCACACCCCGACCAACGACGCGCCGCCGGCGCCGCTCGGCGCCCAGGCGCAGGCCGACCTGGCCCGAGAGTGGAACGGTCAGCTGCTCGCCATCGCGCAGCAGGAGGACGGCTTCCTGACCCTCAAGGGGCTGCCTGCCGCCGCGATGATGCACCTGGCGGTGCACGACGCCCTCAATGTGATCAGGCCCCGCTACGAGAGCTACGCCTACCGCGGCGAGGAGCCGCCAGCGGACCCCCTGGTCGCCGCGGCCCGGGCGGCCTTCGAGGTCGCGGTCGACCACTACCCCGACCGGGCCCAGGACCTGCTCGGCCTGCTCGAGGAGGGCCTGGCGAGCGCCGGCGACGGCGCCGGTTCGATGGGCGGCGAGGCCCTCGGTCGCGCTGCAGCCGCCGCCGTGCTGGCCCGGCGGGTCGCCGACGGGTGGAACGGCGAGGGGGAGTACAGCCGGCATCCCATCGGGCCGGGGTCTACGCCGAGTTCGACGAGCACAGCGGCACGCCGGATGGCTTCTTCTTCGGAGCCGGGTGGCGCGGGCGCGGCCCTTCGTGCTCGAGCGCTGCGACCGATTCCGCAGTCCTCCGCCGCCGGCCATCGACAGCGAGGCCTACCCGCGCGCGTTCGACGAGGTCAGCCAGCTCGGCCGCTTCGAGAGCGCGACGCGCAGCGCGGACCAGAGCCACCTGGCCCGGTGGTGGAAGGACTTCGTGGAGAACTCGCACAACCGCCTGGCGCGGCGGCAGGTGACGGAAGAGGACCTCGACCTGTGGGAGGCCACGCGCCTGTTCGCCCTGCTCGAGATGGCGGTCTACGACGCCTGCGTGAACGCCTTCGAAAACAAGATCTCCTACAACCACTGGCGACCCTACGCCGCGATTCGCTGGGCCGAGCACGACGGCAACCCGGACACGCTGGCGGAGCCCGACTGGAGCAACACCCATCGGTACACCTACGCCTTTCCCTCGTACCCTCTGCCCATGGTGCGTCCTGACGCGAACTCCCTCCCGGTCCCCCGGAGGGGGACTGGAGAGGGCTGGCTCGCAGGCCGTGACGAGCTCGCGGGTGGAAGTCCCGCCCTGGTAGTCGCCGGAGAGCCAGGTAGCAGGCTCCGGGCGTCGGGAGAGATCCCGCCGTCTGAGCGGAGCGTCGAGAGCCCGACGGTGGGCGTAGGCCTGCCGTGCGGGGAGCAAGGCTGCGGGCCCAGCCATAAGCGAACCTTGCAGCCCCGAGAGAGAAGCCCCCGAAAGGGAGGGGTCGGCCGAGCCGGTCATGTCACGGCGAAGGCAACAGACTGCGCGCAAGAATCCGGAGCGGCGCAGGACACCCCCGGGGTACGGAGGAGAGCACGCAGCGACAGCTCGTCACGGAACAGGAGAGACCCTAACCGGCGGCTCACGTCGAGCGCAGGCGACGCCTATGAGCGGAATGCGAAGTGGTGTCGTGCCGGAAGGGAGTCCGAGGGGCTCGTAGTGCTGTTGACGCCCGGTGAAAGTCGGGACGAGGGAAGGGGCCCTGCTTTGGTCATGCTTGTGTTTGCAGGAACGGGTGAGGGCATGCCGTGAAGGCCAACAACCCCCCCTGACAAAGTCCGATGCCTGCAACGCAAGCTCTACGCGGCAGCCAAGTGCAGCCGGGAGCGGCGTTTCCACGCCCTGTACGACCGGATCTGGCGAGGTGAGGTCTTGCTGGAGGCGTGGAAGCGCGTGCGCGCGAACGGCGGCGCGGCGGGAGTGGACGGCGAGACGATCGCCTCCATCGAAGCCGCGGGCGTCGCCGCGTTTCTGGATTTGATCCAGCAGCAGCTACGAGATGGGAAGTACCGCCCCAGTCCGGTCCGGCGGCAGTACATCCCCAAGCCTGATGGGCGTACCCGCCCCTTGGGCATTCCGACGGTGCGGGACCGTGTCGTGCAGCAGGCCGCGAAGCTCGTCCTCGAGCCGATCTTCGAGGCGGACTTCCAGCCTTGCTCTTACGGCTTTCGGCCGAAGCGCAGCGCGACGCAGGCGAAAGAACAGCTGCGCGTGGCGGGCAATCGTAGCCACCATTGGGTGGTCGACGCCGACATAGCGGGCTTCTTCGATGCGATCGACCAAGACGTCTTGATGGATCGCATCGCTCGCCGAGTCTCGGACCGACGGGTCCTGAAGCTTCTTTGGAAGTGGCTTCGAGCCGGGGTCTTGGAGGAGGGCAGCGTGCGCAAGGCCACCACGGGGACTCCCCAGGGTGGTGTGATTTCGCCGCTGCTCGCCAACATCTACCTCGACGCACTCGACGAGGCGTGGCAACGCGATTGGTCGCATCTGGGGCAGCTCGTCCGCCATGCGGACGACCTCGTCGTGATGTGCCGGCGCCGCAGCCAAGCCGCGGAGGCGCTGCGCCGGCTCCAGGGCATCCTGGCCAACCTGCGCCTCGAGCTGCACCCGACGAAGACGAAACTGGTCGAGCTTGAGATCGGGAAGGAAGGCTTTGACTTCCTGGGCTGTTATCTTCGTTTGGTGCAGTCGGTCTTCAAGGGGGGGTGCTACCTCTTCCGCTGGCCGTCGCATCGAGCGATGAACGCCGTGCGTGATCGCGTGCGAGAGCTGACGAATCGGCGCCGCTGGGCGGGTCTGCGGGACATACGCGATGTGATCGCGGTCCTGAACCCGGTCCTGCGGGGCTGGGGCAACTACTTTCGCACCGGCAACGCCTCGAAGCAGTTTGGCTCTGTGGACCGCTTCGTGACCTCCCGACTGGTGCGCCTGCTCGCCCAGCGCGAGGGCTGGAAGCGTCGTCCTTTCTCCCACTCCGACTGGCCCCATACTCGTTTCGTCCATGACTTCGGACTCCACAAGCTGCTCGGCACCATTCGCTACCCCGGAGGCACGCATGCGTCGTGAAGAGACCATCGGTAAGCCGTGTGCGGGAAATTCGCACGCACGGTTTGAAAGGGGACCTCAGGAAACGGAGCCCGCGCGCCACCGCGCCTGAGGTCTACCAATGGCTGTGCCAGTGCGGCGGCCGTGGCGGTGCTCGAGGACACGTTCGGCGCGCAGCACTCTTTCACGATGGACACACCGCTGGTGGATCGGGCCGGCCCCTACTCCGGCAAGCTCGAGATTCAGCCGCCCGAGCGCTCCTTCGACAGCTTCGCCGAGGCGGCGATGGAGTGCGACCTCTCGCGGGTCGACCTGGGGATCCACTTCCTCTACGACTCGGTCGAGGGCAACCGCCTGGGACGCCGGATCGGCTCGACCACGCCCTGCGGCCGACGGACCCGTGAAGCCGACCCCGCGCGGCGCCGGACGGCTCGCGCTCAGTCCAAGGTCTGCCGGAAGCGGGTCAAGCCGATCAACAGAGCGACGAGCGCGAACAGGGCCATGGGCCCGACCTCGTGCGCGATCGCCTCGATGCCGTTGCCCTTGAGCAGGATGCCGCGCACGATCCGCAGGAAGTGCGTCAGGGGCAGCACCTCGCCGATGTACTGGGCCCAGACCGGCAGGCCGCGGAAGGGGAACATGAAGCCCGACAGCAGGATCGAGGGCAGGAAGAAGAAGAAGCCCATCTGCATCGCCTGGAGCTGGTTGCGGGCGATCGTCGAGAAGGTGATGCCGATCGCCAGGTTGGCGGCGATGAAGATCAAGGTCACCGCCGCGAGGAGGGGGATGCTGCCGACCATCGGGACCGCGAACAGGAACTTGGCCGCCAGCAGGATCAGCCCGGCCTGGAGGTAGCCCATCAGGACGTAGGGGATGATCTTGCCGAGGGTGATCTCCACCGGACGGGCTGGCGTGGCGAGCAGGTTCTCCATCGTGCCGCGCTCGCTCTCGCGGGTGATCGCCAGGCCCGTGATCAGCACCATGGTCATGGTCAGGACCACGCCCATCAGCCCGGGCACGATGTTGTACTGGCTGATGCGCTCAGGGTTGTAGGCGGCGTGGACCACCAGGGCCGCGGCCGGCGGGGTCGATAGCAGCCAGGCGTTGGGTCCGTCGAGCTCGCGGCCGAGCACGCGCCGCAGCACCTCGTCGAGGGAGGCCAGGGCGTTGCTGGTCGCCGCCGGGTCGGTGGCGTCGGCGAGCAGCAGCAACTGCGGGCGCTCGCCCCGCAGCAGGTCCCGCGCGAAGCCCTGGGGCACGTGCAGCACGAACTGCACCTCGCCGCGCTCGATCAGCTCCTGGGCCCGGGCCTCGCTTTCGACCACCTCCGTCAGGTCGAAGTACTCGCTGTTCTCCATGGCCGCGATCAAGCCGCGGGAGAAGGCGCTGTGGTCCTCGATCAGCGCCGCCGTGGGCAGGTGGCGGGGGTCGGAGTTGATCGCGAAGCCGAACAACACGAGCTGCATCAGCGGGATGCCGAGCACCATCGCGAAGGTCAGCCGATCGCGCCGCATCTGGACGAACTCCTTGGCGACGATCGCGAACAGCCGAGTCAGCGAGAAGACGCGGTTCATCGCGGCGCTCGCTCCGCTTCGGTCATCAGGCTGATGAAGACGTCCTCGAGGCTGGAGTCGATCTGCTTCCAAGCGCTGTCCGAGCCGACCTGCTCCGCCAGCACCGCTTCGATGGCCCGGCGGTCCGGACCGCTGACGTGCAGGGAGTTGCCGAAGGGCACCACCTGGGCGATGGCCGGCGCCGAGCGCAGACGCGCGATCAGCTCCGGGCGATTGCCGGCGCGCACCTCGAAGGTGGCCAGGGCCGCGCGTTCGATCACCTCTTCCACGGTGCCGCGCGTCATCAGGCGGCCGCGGGCGATGTAGGCCAGGCGGTGGCAGCGCTCGGCCTCGTCCATGTAGTGGGTGGTGATCATCACCGTCAGGCCCTTGGCGGCCAGCCCGTGGATCTGCTCCCAGAAGTCGCGCCGCGCCTTGGGGTCGACGCCGGCCGTGGGCTCGTCGAGCAGCAGCAGCTTGGGCTGGTGCAGAAGGCAGGCCGCCAGGGCCAGGCGCTGCTTCCAACCGCCTGAGAGCTGGCCGGCGAGCTGCCGCTGGCGTTCGACCAGCCCCAACTGCTCCAGGGTCTGATCCACCGCCGCGCGCCGCTTCGGGATGCCGTACAGCCGCGCCACGAAGTCGAGGTTCTCGCGGATGCTGAGGTCCTCGTAGTGGCTGAAGCGCTGGGTCATGTAGCCGACCTCGCGCTTGATCGAGAGGGACTCGCGGCGGATGTCGAAGCCCAGGCAGGTGCCCGTGCCCTCGTCGGGCGTCAAGAGGCCGCAGAGCATCCGCAGGAAGGTCGTCTTGCCCGAGCCGTTGGGGCCCAGGAAGCCGTAGATCTCCCCGGCGCGGACGCACATGTCGATGTGGTCGACCACGGTCTTCGCACCGAAGGCCTTGGTGACCCCCTGCACGTCGATCACGGGCGGGGGCGCGCCTGCTTCGCCGTCGCTCACCGCGCGCCCGGCCTGACCTCCAGGGGCTGCCCCGGGTGCAGTCGCGCGAGGGCATCGGGCTCCGGAGTGGCTTCGACCATGAACACCAGCTTCGAGCGCGACTCGCGGCTGTAGATCACCGGCGGGGTGAACTCGGCCTCGGTGGTGATGAAGCGGATCCGTGCCTGGAACTCGCCTTCGAGGCCGTCCACGCGCACCTGCACCGAGTCGCCGGCGGCGAGGGTCGGCAGGGCCGACTGGGGCACGAAGAAGCGCACCAGCACTCCGCCCGGCGGCAACAGCGAGACCACCGGACGGCCGGCGGGCACGACCTCGCCCACGTCGAAGAGGGTGTCCTGGACCAGGGCAGCGGTGGGGGCCGTGACCCGTTTCTGGTCCAGGGCCCACTGGGCCTCGCGCTGGGCGATGCGCAACGTGGCGACCTCCCGTCGAGCTGCCTCGACGGCGCCGGAGCGACCGCCGAGCCTGGCGGTTTCGAGCTCCGCCTCGAGGCTCGCGACGTTGAAGGCGTCGACCTCGACCTCGGCGGCGAAGCGATCGATCTCCTCCTTCGAGACGACGTCGGGGCCCGAGGATTCGAACAGCTCGCGACGGCGCTCGAGGTCCGCGCGCGCGCGCCCCAGGGCCGACTTCGCGCCCGCGAGGCGCGCCTCGATCGCGGCGAGCTCGCTGGGGCGCACGCCCCGCTCGAGGTCGGCCAGGCGCGCCTCGGCCTGGGCCACTCGCTCGCGCGCCTGCTCCACTTGCAGCGCTTGGGGTTCGGGGTCGAGCTCGAACAGCAGTTCGCCGCTCTTTACCGCCTGTCCCTTCTCCACCGCGATCCGCACCAGGCTGCCGCCCTGGGACGACGCGGCAAAGACGTTGTCGCCTTCCACGTAGCCCTGCCAATAGTCGCCCTGACCTGCCTCCGTGGCGCCGCCTCCGCAGCCGGCCAGGGCGAGCAACAGGCCCCCGAGGCCGAACAGCAGCGAGGCTCCGCGACGGGATGAGGCTCGGTCGGTTCGCTCGGGCTCGGTGGTCATCAGGCCAGGGCGTCCGTCGCCACGTGGTACTTGGGATCTTCGATCACGTTGACCTCCACCAGGTTGCCCGCCTTGCGCAGCAGCTTGCGACACTCCGGACTCAGGTGGCGCAGGTGCAGGGTCTTGCCGAGGCTGAGGTAGCGCTCGGCCAGGGTATCGATGGCTTCGATCGCCGAGTGGTCGGAAACTCGCGCGTGTTGGAACTCGACGATCACGTCGTCGGGGTCGCCCTTCGGGTCGAAGAGCTCGAGGAAGCTCTTGGTGGAGCCGAAGAACAGGGGACCCCGCAGGGAGTAGACCTTGCGGCCGCTGGCGTCCGTCTCGAACACCACATGGATCACCTTGGCGTGCTTCCAGGCGAAGACCAGGGCCGAGAAGATCACGCCGACGAGCACGGCCACCGCCAGGTCGGTGGCGACCGTCACGGCCGAGACCAGCACGATCACGATCGCGTCCGACTTGGGGACCTTGGTCATGACGCGGAAGCTCGACCACTCGAAGGTGCCGAGCACGACCATGAACATGACGCCCACGAGGGCCGCCACCGGCACCAACTCGATCAGCGGTGAGGCCAGCACGACGAAGGAGATCAGCACCAGGGCGGCGGTGATGCCCGACAGGCGACCGCGCCCGCCCGAGTTGATGTTGATCATGCTCTGCCCGATCATCGCGCAGCCGCCCATGGCACCGAAGAAGCCGCAGGTCACGTTGGCCAGGCCCTGGGCCACGCACTCGCGGTTGCCGCGACCGCGCGTGTCGGTCAGCTCGTCGATCAGGGTCAGGGTCAGCAGCGACTCGATCAGGCCCACCGAGGCCAGGATCACCGCGTAGGGCAGGATGATCCGCAGCGTCTCCAGATTGAAGGGCACCTGCGGCAGCGCGAATGACGGCAGGCCGCCCGCCAGCGACGCCTCGGGGTTGCCGCTCATGGTGCGAAGGTAGTCCACGATGGTCGGCGAATCGAGCCCGAGCCCGGCGGTCAACAGGGTGATGCTGACGATCGCGACCAGGGACGAAGGCACCGCCTTGGTCAGCTTGGGCAGGAAGTAGGTGATCGCCATGGTCGCCGCGACCAGGGCCAGCATCGTGTAGAGCGGCGCGCCGCTCAACCACTGCAGGTGCCCCTCGGCGTCGGGGGCCTTGAACTGCCCCAGCTGCGCCATGAAGATCACGATCGCCAGGCCGTTGACGAAGCCCAGCATCACCGGATGGGGCACCATGCGGATGAACTTGCCGAGCCGCAGCAGACCGGCCAGGATCTGGATCAGGCCCATCAGTAGCACCGCCGCCAGCATGTACTGCAGGCCGTGCTCGCTCACCAGGCTCACGAGCACCACTGCGAGGGCGCCGGTGGCGCCGGAGATCATCCCCGGCCGCCCGCCGAAGACGGCGGTGATCAGGCCGACCATGAAGGCCGCGTAGAGACCCACCAGCGGCTCGACCCCGGCGACGAAGGCGAAGGCGACGGCCTCGGGGACCAGGGCCAGGGCGACGGTCAGGCCGGAGAGCAGGTCAGTCCGGGGTCGGTATTCCGGACTGCTTTGGATGTCGAACAAGGGGATCGAGGGGCGGGAGCCGGGCGAAAAGGCGCAGCAGGGTAGCGGCGGCTCGACCGACCACCTCGGGGGATTGGCGGACTATCGCCGGCACTCGACGAATGGCCACCGCCGAGGGGTGACGCCGATCTGTTCGAGTGCCAGCTCGTTCCTGCGCCCGGTGGGGAGGGCTCGACCAACCGGACGGCGGCCCGCCGGGCGAGATGCCCGGGGGAGAGGAGGCCAGGTCAGCTCCCTCTCCCGGGTCCGTCCTCAGCGCCGCCCGGTCCGCACCCCTCCGCGCGAGCAGGCGCAGCAGCCGCCCATGCGCGCCACACGGTCGGCGCGGGCCGGCTCGGCGCTTCCTCGCGGCGTCGGCTCGCCGTCACTCGTTGCCGAGGTGCGTGGGGACCTCGGTGTCGAGCACCTTGGTCTTGCGCTTGCGCAGGCGCTTGCGGCGCTCGGGGATCAGGTCTTTCATGGACTCGCGCTTGCCGAAGCAGATCATCCGGTCGCCGCCTTCGAGCACGCGGCTGTCGCGGGGGTTGGGGATGACGGTGTTGCCGCGGTGTAGCGCCAGCACGGCGATGTCCTTCTCGCGCAGACCCGACGCGACGATCGTCTTACCCACGAACTCCGAGCCCTCGGGGATGTGCAGTTCGCTGACGCCGTAGCCGCGGCTGACGGTCAGGCGCTGGCGGATGTCGAGCTCGGGGAAGCGCACGTGCTCCTGGGTGTAGTCGATGATCGCACCGGCGATGTCGAGCTTGGTCGCTCCCTCGATGCCCTCGAGGCCCGGCGAGGAGTTGACCTCCATGATCTGGGGGCCTGTGCTGCTCTCGAGCATGTCCACGCCGGCCACCTGCAGGTTCATGATCTGGGCCGCGCGCACCGCGGCCTCGGCGTAGGCAGGTTCGAGGTCGACCAGCTCCGTGCGGCCACCGCGGTGCACGTTGCTGCGGAACTCGCTGCCCTGGGCCACCCGTCGCATGGCTGCGACCACGCGATCCCCGATCACGAAGGCGCGAATGTCCTTGCCCTTGCTCTCGGAGACGAACTTCTGGATCAGGACGTTCTGACGCGTGCTCTGCAGGGTCTCGATGATCGCCTCGGCGACCTTCTCGCTGTCGGCCAGGATCACGCCCACCCCTTGGGTGCCCTCGAGCAGCTTGATGATCACCGGCGCGCCGCCGACACGCTCGATGGCCGGCAGCACGTCCGCCCGGTTCTTGACGAACTCGGTGGCCGGGATGCCGATGTCGTGGCGCGACAGGATCTGCAGCGAACGCAGCTTGTCACGGGAGTTGGAGATACCCGCTGCGCCGTTGACGCAGAAGACCTCCATCTGCTCGAACTGACGAATGACAGCGGTGCCGAAGTAGGTGATCGAGGCGCCGATGCGCGGGATGATCGCGTCGTAGGTCGAGAGGCTCTTGCCCTTGTAGTAGAGGGCGGGCCGACCCTTGTCGAGGTCGATGCTGAAGCGCAGCGTGTTCAGCACCGTGACCTTGTGTCCACGGGACAGGGCCGCCTCCCTCAGCCGTCGCGTGCTGTAGCAGTTGGGGCTGCAGGAGAGGATTCCGATCTTCATGGTGGAGTTCATTGTTCTTTGGGGCCCGTTTCTCAGGTCGCGTTCTCTCGGGCCTCAGGGCGCGTGCTCTCGGGCGCTTCGCGCTGACCGCGGCGGGGATGCCGCCGGGGACCAGCGTTGGAGCAGGGGGCCCGGGCTCCAGCGGTCCCCCCGTCCGTGTTCACGAATCGGGGGTGAGTTCGTCCTGGAAGTAGTCGACTTCGTCGGCGACGGGGTCGAGACGCTCGAAGACGCCGATGTGGAACACGGCGTCGCCCTCGTTGACCAGGGGCAGGTTCGTGCGCCCGATCAGGACGCCGTCGGTGGGGGAGATGATCGGCTCCTCCTCCTCGGCGAGCGGGTCCGAGATGGTGCCGAGCCATTGGCCGCGGGCGACCCGTGCGCCCAGTTGCAGCTTGGTGACGAGGATGCCGCTCTCGGGAGCGCGGACCCACGAGCTGCCGTGGGCCACGAAGGGCTCGACCCGGCGACTCTTCTGCTTGACTGCCGGCAGCATGCCCAGGTCGCGCATGACCGAGAGCACCCCGCGCAGGCCCGCCTTGATGGCGAGCTCATCGAAGCGCAGGGCCTCGCCCGCCTCGTAGATGATCATCGGCACCCCGAGCTCGCCGACCGACTCGCGCAGGGAGCCCTCGCGGATCGCGGAATCCAGGATCACCGGCGCACCGAAGCTGCGCGCCAGGGCTTCGCTGCCGGGTACGTCGAGGGAGGCCCGCACCTGGGGCAGGTTGGTGCGGTGCAGCGAGCCCGTGTGCAGGTCGATGCCGTGGGTGGCCTTCTTCGCGACCTCTTGCAGGAAGGTGTTCGCCAAGCGGCTGGCGAGGGAGCCCTTGGCCGAGCCGGGGAAGCAGCGGTTCAGGTCGCGGCGGTCGGGCAGGTAGCGCGTCTGCTCGACGAAGCCGTAGACGTTGACCACGGGGACCGCGATCAGCGCGCCGCGCAGCTTCGGTAGCAGCTGGCGCTTCAAGAGGCGTCGGACGATCTCGACCCCATTGATCTCGTCGCCGTGGATCGCCGCCGAGACGAACAGCCGCGGTCCGGGCCTGCGGCCATGGATGACGCACACGGGCAAGGACACCTCGCCGGCGGTGTAGCGTCGCGCCACCGGGAGGGAGAGCGTGCGGCGAGTGCCCTTTGGGATCTCGATCCCATTCAGGACCAGGGGGCCCTGGTCCGTCGTCGAGGCCAGGCTGCCGGCCCCTTCGTCGTTGTCACTATTCACCGCAGCAGGCTAGCAAGAGGCCCGGCCACGATCGCCACCAATCGACGTCAACCAACGGTGGTCGACCGGTGTCGTGGAGGGCGCAGTCGACGTAGCGGGGGGGGACCGTTCATCGCCTGCCGGACGGGCCCGCCTCTCGCGCGCTGGCGGCACCCTGGACTCCGACGTCCGCTCCGTCAGCCGTCGATCACCGCCCCACGGGTGGGGATGTCGGTGGGAACGGTCTCGCCGCCCCAGGGCGCGGTGTCCGTGCGCCCGAGCAGCTCGCGGTAGTGACTGCGGTGCTCGTCGACCCGGACCCCGTCCAGGAACTGCGAGTAGGCCAGGTACGACACCAGGAAACGGCGGTCGGCGGCCCAGGGGGGCAGGTAAGTCGGTGGCGCGCACAGGCCGATCTCGCTCAGCTCCGCCAGGGCCGGAAAGTCCTCGAGGTCCAACTTGCCGCAGAACAGGAGCGACAGGCAGTCGGCACGCCCCCCGGCCACGATCGCCCGCAGCATGTTCGTGACCCGCAGGAAGCCGTCCAGGTAAACCACGTCCTTGGTGAACGGAACACCGCCTTCGACCACGCCGCCGCGGAATACCCGACGGGCATTCTCGAAGGCTTGCTCGCGGGGAATGCCGCGGCCCAGGAAGAAGCGGTAGACCTCGAGGAAGTCCGCGCCCCGCAGGGCCATGTCGATCGCGAGCACGCGGTCCGCCAGGCGCCGCAGTCGGTCGGGGTCCTGGGTGCCGGTGATGAACTCGGCGAAGACCGCCAGCCCTTCTTGGGTGCGAGTCGTCCCCGCGTGGGAGGCGGCCAGGATCGGCAGCTTGGCCTGGGCGCGACCGTTGAGCGAGGTGCACACGTGGACGTAGGCCTCGTGCTGGATCAACTGGTTCAGGTCGCGGTCAGTGAAGCAGGCGTCGCGCCGGACCTGGATGCGGCGTGGCCCGGCCAGGGCATTGGCCGAGAGCTGGTCCACGACGACCACCTCGGGCGCTTGGTCGCCGAACAGCCGCACGCAGGCGCGGCGCAGGCCCTGGGCCACGGCGGTGGCGAAGTGGCAGGCGGCCGAGGGCGCGCCCAGGTCGAGGCCGGCGACGCTGTCGCACACCCGCTCGACCGTCTGGGCCAGGGCCAGGGCCGTGGCGTCCCCCTGTTGGCTGGTCGGGGTGCCGTAGAGCCGCTTGCCGTACTCGAGGAAGGCCGGCGTGCCGGCGCTGGCCAGCATGTCCGCCGAGCTGCCGATCGCATCCGCGCAGCGGCGCAGCCAGCGTGCAACCGTGCCGTCGCCCTCGATGCCCCGACGAATCTCGGCCAACTGGGCGTGGATCGGCGCCGCGTTCATGACCGGGTAGGTCACCCGCGGCAGCTCGCGGGCGTCCCGGGCGAAGAACTCCCGCCGCACCTCGGGCGACCAGCTCAGCGTGCGCAGGATGCGAACGCCGGACTCGGCCGTGCGCAGACGACGGGCGGTCTCGGTGATCTGTTCGGGCTTCAAGGGGAGGTTGCGGGAGGTACCGTCCGCGCGGCGGTCGATCGAACCGTGCAGGTTCTCGCCGAAGCGGACGCCGAAGTGAAGCCCCGGCAGTCAGATCCGCGCGGCCGAGAACTGGCGCGGGCCCGCTCGACGAGCCCTCCTGGATCATCCTCCCTGTCAGCGAACCTCCCGGTCGAGGCGGTCCACCAGGGCTCTCAGTTGATCGACCTGATCCAGGGGTCCGGAGACGATCGACGAGTTGGTGCGTTGATTGGCCGTCAGGCGCAGCGACTCGGGCACCAGGGGCCGGAGAGTCATGGATAGTTCCGCGGCCGAGGCGTTCTGGAGGGTGAGAATCTGGAACTCGGCCAGCGTGGGCTGTTCCGAGGTCGTCTCCGCCGCCTTCGAGGGCAGCTCTCACCCGTGTCGGTGCGGGACCTGGCAGGCGCTGGCGAGGGCGGCGAACAGGAGCGGGACGACGAAACGGGTCTGGATGGGAGCTCTCTGGAGGGCGGTCGTGGCGGCGCGGAGCTGGACGACGACCCCGCACGACCTATTCCCGCGGCGGTTCCGCGATCGGCGCGATAAGGTCCAGAATGGACCCGGACGGGCGCCGCCGAGCGTGGCGCCGCGCCAGTCCTGTGACCATGGGAATGACGAAGACGAGCCTGGCTTCGAGTCTGGTCACCTGCCTAGCGGCCGGCCTTGCGGCCTCGTACCAGGAACCTACCGCCGCGGAGGTGCTGCACGATCTGAGTTCGGTGCCTCAGGTCGGCCGACCGGTGCTGGTCGAGTGGACCTCGCGCGTGCGCGGTTCGCTCACCACGGAGACGCCGCAGGGGCGCTCGCGCGCGCCGGTGGACGAGCGTCGCACGATCGCACTGGTGGACGAGTTCACCGCGATCGAGAACGGGGGCTGGGAGGGGGTGCGCCGGTTCCTGCGCTTCGACCAGAGCGTCGAGCGCACCGTGCGTGACCCCGAGCTGGTCGGCGTCCGCGTGGCCTACCGCGAGCGGGAGGGCATGTTCGACGCCAGTACCGTTGGGCGTGGGGTGCGCGGCCGAGTCATGGACGGACTGCTCGCGGAGGCGTCGAGCTTCGGCTTCGACCTGGGCCTGCCAGTGGGCGTCGGCGTCGGCGAGAGCTTGACGGTCGCGCCCCACGCGGTGGGGACCCTCTTGACCGACGCCGTGGGGGACGTGACGGCCCTGGGCGAATTCGAGCTGGTGTCCGTGGACGAGCTGGGCCTGGCGCGGTTGGTCGGCCGCCTGGTCAGCTCGGAGGTGCGTCGCGAGGAGACGGCCGTGCTCGCCGTGCGCTACGAAGGGGACTGCAAGCTGATCGTGGACACCCGGGCCCACCGCTTGGTGGAACTCGACTGGTCGGGCGAGCGCAGCGTGTTCGGCTCGGGGATCGACTTCCAGCTCGAGGGCTCGGCGACCTTCGAAGTCGGCCTGAACTGCGCCACCGGCGCCGCGGTGACCAAAGCGTTGCTCCTGGGCCTGCGCTACCGATCGGTGCCGCGCACCGTCGACGACCTGGACCTGACTGTCGAGCTGCCCAGTCACTGGTTCCTCAGCGACGACGCGGACCACACCCGCTTCACCACGACCCTCTACGGCGGCGGCGAGCAGGTGACGCTCGAGTTCGGCGGCTACGCCATCGGCGCCCAGGAGGCCGCGGACTACATCGAGGCCACCATCGCGCAGGTCCGCGCACAGCAGGAAGTGCAGCGCGTGCGACCGGTGCGCTGCTCTCTGGGCCGCGGCCAGGCTTGCGAGTTCGAGTCCGCCGGGCGCAGCTTCTGGTTCGAGGTCCTACCCCTGGGCCCCGGGCGCGCCCTGCGCGTACGCCTGTTCGGCGAGCCCTCGGCAGTGGGTGCGGCCCTGGCCGACTGGAAGGTCGCCCGCCGCTCCTTGGAGTTGTCGGAAGGCTGAATCGCCACCGCCGCGAGCATTTGGCCTGTCTTCGGCCGGCCATCCAGTGTCCAGGACACTAGCCCGGACTACTCACGAGCATGTCCTCATGAACAGTCCGAGCTGGCTAACCAGGAGGACCGGGTTCGGCGGTCGACTTCCGCGGTCGTCAGTCGAGACCGAAGAGCAGCGTCGCGAGCTCGTCCAGGGTGCGCGGCCGGCTCGGCGCAACGGCGGCGAGCATGCGCTGAAGTCGACCGAAGCGGTGGGAGAGTCCCCAGGCCAGGAGCCGACGGGCGAGGCCGTGGTTCAGCTCGACCCCGGGTCGACCGTAGGCCTCGAGGCAGGTGCGTAGCAGGTCGCCCTCGCCGCGGAATACGAAATCGGCCAGGGGCGGGAAGTCGTACTCGGCGGGGCCCACGCGACCGTCGGCGAAGTCGAGCACGCCGCACAGCTCGACCCTGCCGGCGCGCTCTCGGGCGAAGAGGTGCTGGTCGAGCAACTCCGTGTGCAGGCACACATGGCGTTGCGCGTCGAGCGGTCCCTCGGCTTCGAGGAACGAGCCGACCTCCTCGGCCAGGGGCCTGGCCCAATCCGGCAACCGCGGATCGCCCAGGTCGCGCACCGGTGCGCGCTCGCGGCAGTCAGTCCAGAAGTCGGGCCAGGTGCGCGGGGCGTCGCTCGGATCGACGCCGTGCAGTTCGGCGATGAAGTTCCCGATGTCGGCGGCCAGGCGGCGCCGCTCGTCGTAGGGCAGTGCGGGCCAGAACTCGCCCAGGGCGCGACCGGGCAAGAGCGAGAGAACGAGGTAGGGCCAACCTTCCAGCTCGCCCATGTCGATTAGCCGCGGCGTGGCCAGTGAGGTCCGTCCGGCCAGCCGCTCGAGCCAGTCCGCCTCTGCGGCGAGCTGCCAGGAGCAGCGCGGATCGGTCAGCTTGACCACGCGGTCACCGCAGGCCCAAACGACGTCGGAGCCGCCCGCGAAGGGTTCCAAGGAGGCGGTATCCAGCCCGTGGCGGGCGGCGATCACGCCCATCGCCGCCCGCCAGCCCTCGACGGGCAGGCAAGCGCGCAGCTCGGCGCCTGGGGCGACCTCGGGCGGTGTCCAGCTCGTTGATTGCCCCACGCTGGCTCCTTTCGGTGGTGGGCGGCCTCAGCGGCGCAGCAGCTCGCCCCGGGCGCGCAGCCCGTCGACGGCGGTCTCGAAGGTCAGGCCCAATCGGATCCGCGCCAGATCGCGCAGCGCCGGGGGCAGCACCTGGGCCCCCGCGGGATGCTGCGGTGCGCCCGGATGACCGTAGACGCTCGACGCCATGCGCCCGGCCTCGGCGTCCCAGACGTACGTGCCGCCGCTCGGACACACCAGCCGCTCGCCGAATAGCTCCTCGTGCACCTCGACCGGATCCCGGCCGGGGAACAGCCGGTGCCACTCGTCGAGGGCAGGGAGGTTCGCGAAGCTCGCCTCGAGGGGCAGCTCACGCGGGTCGTCGCCGTCCATCAAACCCAGGTAGAGCAATGCGCGGGGTTCGAACTCGAAGGCCACGCTCTCACCCAGCCACGGGGTGGGGGCGGTCTCGTCGGGTCGCGCCGGCCGTTCGCCGTTCTCGTCCGCGGGCGGGTTCCAGCGGTCCAGGGCCGCCACCAGGGCCTCGCGGTTGAACGAGACGATCAGCGAGCGCGGCGTGGTTGAGTAGTACAGAGCCAACTCGTCGTCGGAGAGAGCCGTGCTGGCCACGCGCACGAAGGCTCGCCCATCCGCGGTCTGGTCCGTGTGCCAGTCCACGAGACCCGGCGCCGAACTCTCGGCCATGGCCCGGATCGCGGTCAGGAACCCGGCCAGGGCCAGGGGCTTGGCCACGCCGACCTCGAACACCACCGGCAGCAGGTCCAGGTCGGCCTCCAGCGTGTCCCAGGCATCGTTGAGATCCTCGGCCTCGAGCAGTTCGTCCAGGAGCTCGCTGTCGTCGGCGTGGATCGACCACCAGTCCCCGAGCCAGCTCAGCGCGTTGGGCCCGAAGCCGTCGACGAAGCCGGACAGGTCGCGGCCGGCCTCCTGGATCTCCTCCCCCTCGGGATCGAGGGCGCTGGTGAAGTGCACGACCGCACCTTCGTGGGGATCGCCGTCGCGGCCCTCCAGGGACTGTGCGCCGACGACCTGAATCATGTCGCGGTAGTCGCTGCCCAGGATCAGCGGGATCACGCTGAGGTCCACCGCAAGCGAGCTCTCGGTCTGGCGCACCGACGCGCCGATCGGATCGAAGAAGTTGCTCCAGTTGCGCTCGAACCCGTCGCGCCAGGTGTCGTAGAGCTCGGCCTCGCGCTTGGACACGTGGGTCAGGGCCAACTCGGCGATGGGGGTCAGGAAGGCAATCGAACCGTAGTGCTCCGAGACGGGACCGTCGACGGTCAGCGCCAGCTCGCCCAGACCGTCGATGGCGCGGCTGGCGTCGTCGCGCGGTACCGGCGGGAGGCCCAGGCGCTCGAGCACCGGCGCGAAGCGCCAGGCCACGGCGATGTCCTCGAGGTAGGCCAGGGCGCGCGTGCGCCGCGCGGTCGCGATGCGCCACAGGGGGCTGCACCAGGTGCGGATGGCGGCGTCGGGCACGATCACGAAAGCGGTCTCGTCTTCTGTGCCGAGGGGATAGCGAGACCTGAAGAAGCGGTACTCCTGCGATTCGGCGGCGGCGGGCAGGTTGCCCGCCTCGACCTGCGCCAGGACCTCCAACTGGCGGATCGAGTTGCTGACGACCACGAAGTCCGCGCCGCTGGCGACCCAGGAGCTGATCGAGCGGTCCGGCGTGACGACGCCGCGCACCGACCAGGGTCCGACGGTGGTCTCGACCGTGCGGGCCAAGGCGTGGGCCTCGGCGGCGGCACGCTGTTGCCCGTGGAGCCACTCGGCGAGCACCCCCGGGCCGGGTGTCTCGAACAGCAGCGCGAGGTCGGTGCCGGTTCGCAGGTAGGGGTCGCCTCCGGTGACGGCGACCGAGCGCACGACCAGTGCGCCCAGGGTCCGCGCGACGAGTCCCAGGGGCGCGCAGAGCTGCCGCTCGTACATCTGGCGCGTGCGCGCGTCCCGCGCGCGTGTCTCGAGTGCGGCGACCACGGGCGCACCGTCGGCTTCGAGCTCGTCCAGCAGGCGCGAGAAGGCGTCCAGCGACGGGGAATACAGGGCGTATTGGTCCGCCGGAATGTGCGCGGCGAGGGCGTCGCGCACTGGATCCAGTCCCTCGACCAAGGGGCCCCAGTCGAAGGCTGCGACGGTCACGCCCTCGATCGAGTCCAACTCCACCGTGTCCTCGGCGGGCACGGTCAGGGGCAACATGCGATCGAGCTGCATGTTCTCCGCCAAGGCGCGGCCGCCGGAGACCAGACTGAAGGTCGCGGCGTCGTCGGTGCGCCAGCGATCGCGCCAGGGCCCGAGCTCACCGTCGCGACCGTGAATCGAGCCGAAGCGCAGCTCCAAGGAGCTGTGGGGGGCATCGACGCCACTGCCCTCCGATGCATCGCTCGCGGCCTCGAGCTGCGCGAGCGATCGGCCGCGCAGATGCCGGAACCAGGCCGATCCCGGCAGGTCGCGTCCCAACAGCTGCGCGTAGTGTCTCGCACGGCCATAGGCCAGGTCGAGGGGGCCGCTGGACTCCAAGGCACCGCGCGACAAGGCACCGCGCGACAAGGCACCGCGCGATAAGGCACCGCGCGATAAGGCACCGCGCGGCGCACGGAAACGCAGCCGCAGGGGCGCGTCACCCCGCTCGGGCGCGGGCAGCGTCAGGGTGCCGCGCAGCTCCGTGGACCCTTCGAGGATCGCCCCAGGGCCCAGGTCCGCCACGATCGCGCCCCTGCGTAGTTCGGCGACGAGGCCCTCGTAGCCGATCCAGCCCTGGTCGTCGAGGGCCGTGACCAGGTACGCCTCCGGGGCTCCGTCCAACGCCAGCCTCAGTTCGAACTCACCCGGTCGAAACCAGCCGAGTCCTCGGCCGAGGTCGGCGGGCCACTCCGATCCGTCGAGTTCGAGGTCGGCCACATTGACTACGACGATGTCCTGGGCGCCCGCGGGCGCGGCGACACCGAGGGCGAGGCAGACGGAGAGGGCGGCGGGGGCAAGTCGAGTTCGTAGCTGCATCGTGGGTCTCCTGCGGGCTGGCCAGCCTACTGGCCCGAGCCCCCCGGCAAGCGCGCCGTTCCCGACCTCAGTCGAGTGCCCGGCCGATTTGGGCCGCGAGTTCGTTCTCGGTGAACGGCTTCTCCAGCACGCTGATGTGGGGATGGAGTAGGCCGTGGCGGGCCACGACCTTATCGGTGTAGCCCGACATGTAGACCGCCTCCACTGCACGGAAGCGCGCCTTGACCCGCGCGGCCAACTCGGCTCCGGTCATGTCCGGCATGATCACATCGGTCAGGAGCAGGTCGACCCGCTCGCTCGAGGTGGAGAGCAGTTCGAGGGCCTCGGCGCCGCTGCGCGCGACCATCACTCGGTAGCCGATGCGTTCGAGGATCGTGCTGGCCACCGCGCGAATCAGGTGGTCGTCTTCGGCGACCAGGATCAACTCGCCTCGACCTCGGCGCGACTCGATCGGCGCCTGCCCGCAGACCGGCTCTGCGATCGACGCACTGGTCGAGGGCAGGTAGACGCGCAGCGTCGTGCCCAAGCCCGGCTCGCTGTATAGCCGAACGTGGCCGCCGTGCTGGCGCGCGATGCCCTGCACTGTCGCCAGGCCGAGGCCGGTGCCCGCGTCGCCCTTGGTGCTGAAGAAGGGCTCGAAGGCGCGCTGTTGCAAGTCCGGGTCCATTCCAACACCGTTGTCGGAGACGACGATCACGCCGAAATCACCCGCCACGGCGTCCGGATGCCCGTCCAAGTCCCCGGCCGCGAACGTCCGTCGCCGGATCTGTACGTGGATCTCGCCGCCGGTGGGCATGGCGTCATGGGCGTTGAGCACGAGGTTGGAGACGATCTGCTCGATCTGCGACGGATCCGCGAGGACCACCGTTTCCGCCGAGGTCAGTTCGACCTCCAGGCGCACGTCACTGGACAGACTGCGCTGCAGCAGCGGCTCGAGGTTGCTGACCACCTGCCGCAGATCGGCGGCGCGCTGTCCCGAGGGCCGCCGTCGACCGAGATCCAGCAGGCGTCGGGACAGGACGCGGCAACGCTCGGCGGCCGAGCGCACCACGCCCAGCTGCTCCGACTGGACCTCGGTCAGCTGCGCGTCGTCCAGCAACAGGTCGGAATAGACCAGGATCGGCGACAGCATGTTGTTGAAGTCGTGGGCGATCCCAGCCGCGAGCCGTCCCACCGACTCCATGCGTTGGGCCTCGCGCAGGCGCACGTCGAGGACGCCGTCCTCGGGGCCACGCTGGACCAGGCCCACCAGGGTCGTGGGATCCATGCGCTCGAGGTGCAGTTCGATCTCCCGCCCACCGGCGCGACCTCCGCGCAGCTCGAACGACGCACGACCTGGGTGGCCCGCGGCGGCGTCCCTGACCAGATCGCCGATGGTGTAGGGGCCGTAGCCATCGTGCGTCGCCGCCAGGGAGGTCGCGAACAGATCGGTCAGGGGCCGACCGACCAGGTCTTCCTCGGTCGTTCCCAGAGCAGTGGCCAGGGCCCGATTGGCGCCCAGGACCAGGGCTCCGTCCGTCACCAGCGCGCCGTCTCCCATGGCGCGCCAGAGGGTCGCACCGAGGTTGGAGATGTGGTTGATCATTGCGTCTCGTTCCTTCGTCCTGGGGCCGCGGCCCTCGGCTCGTCCGGGCCCACTGGGGGCCGAAGTGGTGCCCAGGGATGGGCACGACAGGGCTCCGCAGGCCCCGAGGGTGTAGGAGCAACCTGGGCTCCGGGCGCGGACTCGAATCCGTCGGATTTGGCGCTCCGGGCAGGGCCGAGGCTCGCTCCCGTCGCGCAAGGGCGGTCAGTCCAGGGCCCGCGGATGGGCGCGCTCGTAGACGCGGCGCAGCTGCTCCAGGCTCACGTGGGTGTAGATCTGCGTCGTGACCAGGTTGGCGTGGCCCAGAAGCTCTTGGACGCTGCGTAAGTCCGCTCCGGCGTCGAGCAGGTGGGTGGCGAAGCTGTGCCGCAGGGTGTGCGGCGTCGGTCGCCGCCGCAGCCCCGCCTCCAGAGCGCGCTGCTCGACGATGCGCTGCAGCGAACGCGTCGTCAGGCGACCGCCCTTGAGGTTCAGGAACACCGCTCCAGCCTCGTCGGGGGTCGGACGCTCGGGGTCTGTCAGGTATTGATCCAGGGCCTCCAAGGCGTAGCTCCCCAGGGGCGCCAAGCGCTCCTTGCGTCCCTTGCCGCGCACTCGCGCGAGGCCCTGTTCCCGATCGATGTCGGCGCGGTCGAGCCCGACCGTTTCCGCCGCGCGAGTGCCGGCCGAATACATCAGCTCCAAGATCGCGCGGTCGCGGCGCCCCGCGGCGAGCGTCAGGTCCGGCGCGCGCAGCAACGTCTCGACCTCTTCGATCGACAGGGCGCCTGGCAGGTGTCGGGGCGTGCGGCGTTGACGCAGTCCGGTGGCCGGATGCAGCTCGATGCGCCCCTCGTCCACCAGCAACTTGAAGAAGGAGCGGGCCGCCGAGAGCTTGCGTTGGATGGTGGTCTTGCCGAGTTCGCGCGCATCGAGGCGAGCCAGATGCCGCCGCAGGTGACGCGGCGTGACGTCCTCGCCCCGTTCGACGCCCAACTCGTGCAGGGTCGTCAAGAGCTCCTCGAGATCGCCGGAGTAGGCGCGCACCGTGTGCTCACTCGATCCACGTCCGTGGGCCAGGTGGTCCAGGAAGCGATCGACGTCGCGCGCCAGGGGCGTGTCGGCCCTGGGCTGCACTGTGTCGTCCGCGCTCAACGGGGGCCCCGCGCCCAATAGGGGTAGCGTTCGAGCGAAACCAGCTCGTACCTGCGTCCGTCGCGATCCTCGAAGCGCAGCAAGGCTCCCAGCAGCGGCGCGGAGTCGTCGATCGCGAACCAATAGCTGGCCACGAGCGTCTTGGCGCCCGTTTCGCACAGATCGATGCGTCGAGCTTCGAGCGTGCCGTAGGGGACTTCGATCGTCGCGATTCCGCTGTCCACCAACTCGAGCTCGACGGTTGTCCACGGCACTCGATGGGTGTCGCGCTGGCTCGGCAGGAGGGCGATTCGCACGGTTCGGCCCTGCGTGTCGACCGGGAAGTCGCGCAGGACCAGGGTCAGGGCGTCGACGGACAGGGGCAGGGGGCCGGGCCGGCGCCCCTGGGTCATGCCCTCGCCCGGGAAGTAGGTGGACTCGAACAGGCGCCAGCCGTCGCCGTCGGACCAGGCCTGCTTGAAGCTCGCGCCACAGTCCTCCTGGGTCGCGCAGGTCCACTTGAACGTGGACAGGTCCGCCGTGCGCGTGAACACGGCGGTCGAGAAGTCGTAGTCGTAGCGCTCGGTGGGGACCCGTTCGGACCAATGGTGCTTGAAGACCTCGACACCGTCCGAACCCTCGGCCTTGGTCGTGGTGGCCGGGTCCATGCGCTGCTTGTTGGTGTAGGCCGTGGCCCGGTAGTGGCGCGGCTCGCCGTAGATCACCCGCGTCGCGTCGTAGACGGCGACCTCGGCGAAGCCGTCGTACCAGGTCGGGTCGTCGCGCCAGGTCCCCTCGACGATCGGCCAAGGCGGTGAGGCCTCGGTCGAGGTCCACTTGTCACCGACGCAGCCCAGGGCGGTACCGGCGATCCACAGCGCGACGATGCTCGCCGCAACACGCAGGCTGGGCGGGGACAAGCTGGGTCGCAGGTACATGGGCCGATCCTAGCCCGCGATTGCGCGCAGTTCGCCCCGTCTTCCCGCGCCCCTCGTGGTCGCGCGCAGCGCCCGTCAGGGGCGACGCCCGCCCGTCGGCGCGGGCGCGGCGTTGCCACCGGGGAGGCCGACCTGAGCCTCGGACGCAACGCCGCGGAAGGCCTCGAGCAGCACCTCGCGCGAGCGGGGGTTGATGCCAGCCGTGAAACCCGCCTCCTCGGAGACGTCCAAGGACTGCTTCAGCCGCTCGGCCTGCTTGGCCTGGCGGCGCAGGTAGTCCACCGTTTGGTCGGTCTTCTGGCGCGAGGTGCTGGCGTCCGCCGCGACCTGCTCCATCCGCCGGGAGAGCTCCGCCACCTTGCTCTCGAGGGTCAGCACCCGCTCCTCGAGGGTCGCCTTGTCCTGCTGGAGGCTGGCCACCTCGGGTCGCGAGGCTGCGTGGCCTCCAGCGAGGGCGGCGGCGGTCAGGAGCAGGGGGGCGAGGGTGCGGGAGGCTTTCATGGCGAACGGAGGATCGACCGGGCCCCGCCCGGGCCTTGATGCCCGGGTCGAGATTCGTCCACCCCGGTCAGGTAGCCGAGACGGATTCGTCCTCGGGAATCGGCGGCAGGGTGGCTGCCATGGCGAGGGGCACGATCAGCACGAGCGCCCCCATCAAGTAGGGCGCGGTGGTCCCCAGACCCCAATAGGCGAGGCCACCCAGCACCGGTCCGATGGCCCTCGAGAGGGATCCCATGGAGCGAAAGGTGCCCAGGGCCAGGCCCTGGTCGGTGCTCGGCACGTAGAGCGAGATCAGCGCCGACAGGCTCGGGAAGGTCAGCGCGCTGCCAGCGGCCAGGAAGAACAGGCCGAAGTAGAGCAGGTTGGGCGAGCCGCTGAAGCCCACGGCCAAGAGCCCCGGGAACATCAGCGTGATCCCCGCCATGGCGATCTTCTTCTCGGAGACCTTGCCCGACAGGCGCCGCACGACGCCGCCCTGGATGAACGCGATCGTGAGTCCCACGAAGACGAACATCCAGGCGTTCTCCTTCGGCCCGTAGAGGAAGCGGTCGGCGGCCAGGAACACGAGCGTGAACTCCATCGCCGCGAAGCAGGTCTGGTAGATCAGGTAGGTGATGTTGGTGCGCGTCACCCCGGGCAGGTTGATGCGCGCCAGGGCGGCGAAGGGGTTGCGAGAGCGCTCGGCGCCGTCGGAGCTGCCGCGACGCTCGACGGGCAGGGTCTCGGGGAAGCGGACAGCGGCCCACAGCCAGTTGAACAGGGCCAGGACCAGGGCCGCGAGGGCCGCGCCCGAGAAGGGGTTGACGCCCAGGGCTTCGCCGCCGGGCCACCAGGCCAGGACGTCGATATGCAGGTAGGCCAGTGCACCGACCGCCGGGCCGAGCACGAAGCCCAGGCCGATAGCGATGCCGACCACGGCCATGTTCTTGACGCGCTTGCTCGGCTCACTCACGTCGGCGATGACCGCGCTGGCGGTGGCGATGTTGCCGGCCATGATCCCGCCCAGGATGCGCGCGACGATCAGGAGCGCGAAGCTGCCGGCGAAGAACCACACGAGGTAGGACAGCGCGGTGCCGCCGAGGGTCAAGAGCAGGGTCGAGCGACGGCCGATGCGATCGGAGAGCCCGCCCCAGAAGGGTGCGAACAGGAACTGCAGCATCGAGTAGAGCGAACCCAACACGCCGCCGAAGAGCGCGATCACCGCGAACTCGGCACCCTCGCGACCGCCGACCCAACCCTGCAGGGTCGATTCCAGTCCGCCGATCAAGCTGCCAGGGCCCTCGGCATCCAAGTAGTGGGCGAGCAGATCCGGGAACAGCGGGAACAGCACCGAGAACCCGACCATGTCGATGAAGATGGTCAGGAACACGAGGCCCAGGACGGACCGGCCGGAGCGCTTATTGGACAAGGTTCGAGGGAGTCGGGAGCCGTGGCGGAACTGGTGTCCTGAGCGCGAAGGTCGACGGCAACGGCCGTGGGCCGGGTGGTCGCCGGCGAGGCGCGCCAGCGACGCGTTCCCGCGTCGGAACACCCGCCAGGTGCGGTCGAACTTCGGGATCAGGGCACGAGGGCGTCAGGCTACTGCCCGGGACTCGGGCGCCTGCGGCCTTTCTCCCGCGCCGGAGCGAATCCAAGGGCTGCCGACCGTCTTTCGTAGACTCCCGGCCGAATGAACGGGAGCGCTGGAGCAGGTCGCCCCTCGAGGGTGGAGCAGTTGCAGCTCGAACAGGGGATCGACGCGGTCATCGCCCTGCGCGCGGCGGTCTGCCTGGGCGGGCCCGTCGCCCTGGACTCGGTCGCCGGGAGCCCGCGTCGCTGGAGTCTGGTGGGCTTCGATCCACTCGTCCGCGCCGAGGGCACGACGTCGATCGCCGGCCTGCGGGACCTGGTTGGCCAGATCCCTGATCTGGGCGTGCAGGGACCCTTCGCCGGCGGGTTCATCGGCGCCCTGGCCTACGACCTCGGCGTGGCGGGGGAGGCTCTTGAGCTGCCCGCGGAGCCCTGGGGTCAGCCACTGATCGCGGGAGGGCTCTACACCGACTTCTTCTTGCTCGATCACGTGCGCGGGACGGCGACCCTCGTCGCCGCCGAACTCGACGACGACCCGCGCGGACCCCTGGAGCGGCGCCTCGAGCACGCCCGCGATCGCCTGGCCGACGCTCGCGTCAACCCACCGCCGCTCGCGGTTGCCGGCCGCGGACTCAAACGCCACACGCCGCCTGAGGAACATCGCCAGCGCGTCGAGGCCGTGCGCGAGCTGATCCGCGACGGCGAGCTGTACCAGGCGAACATCGCCCACCGCATCAGTTGCTCCGTCGATCAGTCGCCGCTGGCGCTCTACGAGAGCCTGCGCGCCGCCAACCCGGCGCCCTACGCCGGCTACCTGGAGTTCCCGGGTGGGGCGTTGCTCTCGTCGTCCCCCGAGCTGCTGCTCGACTTCGACGGCCGCGAGGCGGTCACCCGTCCGATCAAGGGCACCGCGCCGCGCGGCATCGACGACGAGGAAGACGCGCGCCTGGCGCGGGAGCTCTTGGCCAGTGTCAAGGACCGCGCCGAGCTGGCCATGATCGTGGACCTCGAGCGCAACGACCTGGGCCGCGTGGCCACGCCCGGTGGAGTCAGCGTCGACGCCTTCCCCGAGCTCGAGCGCTACGCGGCGGTGCAGCACCTGGTCGCGACGGTGCGCGCCCGCCCGCGCCCCGGGGTCGACGCGGTGGCGCTCTTAGAGGCGTTGTTCCCGGGGGGCTCGATCACCGGCGCGCCAAAGCTGCGCTCGATGGAGGCCATCGCCCTGCTCGAGGGCGAGGGCCGCGGCTTCTTCACCGGCTCACTGGGTTTCCTCGACACCCGCGGCCGCGCCTGTTTCGACATTCTGATCCGAACCCTGCTGTGGCGTCCGACGCCCGGCGGCGGCGAGGTCTCCCTGCGCGTCGGCGGCGGGATCACCTGGGACTCGGACCCCGCGGCCGAGGAGTCGGAGACGATCCACAAGGCCCGGGCCATGCTCGCGGCCTTGGGTCTCGACCCTCGCGAGGCGGTGGCTGACGCCGCGGGGGAGGGCTCGCGGTGAGCGACCCGACCGATCGCGGCGCGGCCTGGCCCGTCGTGTTGCAGGGCGAGCTGGTGCCCGCCGACGCGGCGCGGGTCTCGATCGCGGATCCGGCCCTGCGACTGGGGATCGGTCTGTTCGAGACCCTCGCCCTGCGCGGCGTGCCGCGACTCGTCGACGCGCACCTGCAGCGACTCGCGCGCTCGGCGCGCTCCCTGGGTCTGGACCTGCCCGACCTCGATGGCCTCGCCGACGGAATCGAGCGGCTGGCCGAGGCCCTGCCCGTGGATCGCGCCGCCCTGCGCTTGACGGTCTCGCCGCGGGCGGCGCCTGGCACTCGCTGGTGGATCGAGGCACGGCCCCTGCCGGAGCGTCCGGCGCGCGTGGTGCTCTGGCCCGCGGGTCCCGTCGTGCGGCCGGGCGACCTGCTCGAGCAGATCAAGCACACCGGACGGCTGGGCAAGGTGTTGATGCGGGAGCGGGCCGTCGCCCGCGGAGCCCACGACGCCCTGCTCGCGACCACGGACGGCGATTGGGTCGAGGCCACCGTCGCCAACCTGTGGGTCGTGGTCGACGGCCGCCTGCGGACGCCGCCCAGTTGCCGCGGCTGCCTGCCGGGCGTCGCGCGCGCGACGCTCCTGGCCGACGATCGGCCGATCCTGCCAACGGAGGTGGCGGCGATCGCACCCGCCGAGCTGGCCCGGGCCAGCGAGATCCTGTTGACCAATTCCCTACAGGGTGTCCTGGCGGTGGACGAGGTCCTGGGCCTGGGGCTCGACCTGCCCGGGGCGGCCGGGCCGGTGGCCGCCGCGCTCCAGCGGCGATTCGAGGAGCTGGAAGTCGGGCCCCGGGTGCGGAAGGCGGACTCCGGGAAGGATCGCGGGCGGGGTGCGTCGATGTAGGCTGGCGAACCCGCAGTCGACCCACCTGCTCCGTAGATGATCGCCATGAGCACCCTTCTGACCCTGCTTCTCAGCCTCACGCCGGCAACGGCTGTTCCTCTGACCCCAGTCACGGGGCCCATCTCTGGGCTCACGGCTGCCGGCATGTCGCAGGAGGAGGGTGAGGCCCCGAAGCCTGACGAGCGGCCCGAGGTCGCCAAGCTGCTCGACCAGCTCGAGGAGCACTACAACGATCGCAAGGGCGAGCAGGACGAGGCCGCGGTCGGCCTCGTCGACAGCCTGCTCCAGGAGTTTCCCGAGAGCGGACCCAAGGATCGCGAGTCGATCGTCGACGGGATCGCCGACGCGGTGACGGTCAAGCGGCTGCTCGACGACGAGGACCAGCCCCGCGACACCCTGCAGATCGCGGCGGCCACCGCCCTCGGACGCATGGGGCCCGAGTCGGGCCCCGCGCTGATCAAACTCGTCGACCACAAGGCCCTGCGCGAGACCCTGCGCGCCCATGGGGCCGTGTTGAAGTCCCTGGGTCGCGTGCACCCCGAGAAGGGCGTGAAGCCCTTGATCGAGATGCTCGACCACAAGGACGAAGAGCTGGTCGCGGCCGCTTCGGTGGGTCTGGCCGGCTACGTCGAGGCCGATCAGAAGGTCCGCAAGGACATCGTCGAGAACCTGCTCAAGACGATCATCCCGCTCAAGGACGCACTGGCCAATGGGGAGGACGCCAGCTCGGCCTACGAGGAGGCGCGCGAGCGCTTCGACGCCATCTCCGCCGCCGTGCGGGACACGCTGCAGGTCCTCACCGGACACGACGAGCGTGAGTTCTACGCCTGGCGAGATTGGTGGAACGACAACAAGAAGAAGGACTGGGACGCCGGTCGCGCCGATTGACTGACGTCGAGCGATCCACGCGCGTCGGTCCCGTCGCGCTGCTGATTCCGATCCTCGTGGCTGCCCTGTGGTGGCTGCGGGTCGGGCCGCCCGCGGCTTCGTCGGGCCTCGGCGAGCCGCCCGTGTCGGTGGAGGAGCCGCCTCAGGTCACGATCTGGCGCGGTCGTTTCGAGCTCGATGGGGACCGCATCCTGGTCGCGCGCCTGGCGCCCTGGCACGCGGACCACGAGCGTCAGTCCTTCGAAGCCCAGGCCCTGCGCCGCAGCCTGGGACTTGTGGGGGGCGAACCCTTCCGCCTGGAACTCGGGCTCGAAGGCGAGTCCGAACCGCTCTCGATCGACTGGAGTGCCCTCCGCGTGACAGGGACCGGATCCGACCTGGCGCTGCCCGAGGTCGAGGGCGATCGCGGCGCGGTGGGCGCGCTACTGGCGCCGCCGAGCACCGCGCTGACGTCGGGCTCCGGCCTCCAACTGGCCCTCTGGGGTCGACCGCCCAGCGGCGAGGGCACCCTGGTCGGGTTGGAGTCGACCTTCCCCGAGGTCGCCGACTGGACCCTCGCCCAGAGCGAGGAGCGTGCCGACCACCTGCCTCGCAGCCTGGCGGTGGTGACGGCGACGACGGCGGGATCGACGGCGGGATCGACGGCGGGCACCGAGCCGCGCGCCGAGCGCGTCGAGCCGGACGGGACCGCCGCCCTCGACCTCGACGGTGCCTTGGAGCGCGTGGCGCAACTCGAGGCTCAAGTTGCGCGCCTGAACGGTGAACTCGGGCGCATGGAGACTTCGCGCATCGACCGCGAGATGGCCTTCATCGAGCATCAACGGGTGCTCGCGGGTCTGACCGACATGGGGCCCCTGGAACAGCAGTTGCGCGCCCTGCTCGACCTTCCGCCCCTCGAGCCGGAGGTCGAAGAGGCTGTGGAGCCGGACCCCGCGGTCGCCATCGAGGCGGCCGAGGTCGTCGCGGCGCGCGAGGCCAGCGCCACCCGTGCGCGACGCCTCAACAACCTGTTGCGGTCGGAGGGCATCTGGGGCGTGGAGCTCCTGGAAGCAGGCCAGTTGATCTTCGCCCAGCCCGTCGTCGAGGACGAGGCAGCCGGCGACGACTCGAACACCTTGGCGGGCGCCCTGGCCGCCCTCGATGGTGGCCTGCCGGCGGTCGATACCGGGGCGGATGCCTCCACTGCGGACTCGAGCCGAGTTGACGAGCAGATCCCCGGTGCGCCCGGTCCCGACGCGGCACCGGACACGGAAGTGGTCGGCGCACTTGCGGGCGCGCCGGACCTCGACGCGGCGCCGGGCGAGCCCGGTTCCGGCGGGGCGCAACACGCGGCGGGCATCGACGTGGCGGGGGATGTGATCGCCGGCCCCGTACAACCTGGCGCGCCGGACCCTGGGGCCGAGCAGGGTGCGCCGTTCTCCGACGTGGCCGAGAACGTGCCGGGTCGGGATGCGGTGCAGGAGTCGTTCACGGGGAACGCCGACGAAGACGGCCGCCTCGCGGCCGCCATGGCCAGTGTGGCCCTGCCCGAAGTGATCGAGGTGCCCGACGAGACGACCGAACCGCCCGAGTCGATCGGCACCGGCCCCGTGGTGTTTCGCACCGTCGACGACCGCGGCCGCCTGACGGGCGGTATCTACGCCGCGCGGATGTGGCTCGAAGGGAGTCGCTCCGGCCGCAGCCTGACCTTGATGCTCGAGCAGGGCTATCGTTCCGAGGGCGGGCGGCGCCTGCCCTTCGAGAACGGCCGCCACCGCATCGAGTTGCGCCACGTGGACCCCGAGCCCTTCATGGACGCGCTGCCCGAGCTGTTCATGTCGGAGGCCCTGGCGCGGGTGATCGACGACGGGCGATGGTCCCTGCCCATGGTGCGCTCGACGATCAACGGGCTGCTCGCGCGCGAGCCCGCCGGCAGCGGCTACCACCTGGCCTGGCTCGGCGGGATCGTGGACGAGGAGTGGCACGACGTGCACTTCGAGGTGCGCGACGATCAGGGACGCACCCAGCGGCACCTGTTCGCCGACCGCATGCGCCTCGACCTGAAGGATGAGACCCTGACGATCGACCTGTTCGATGGTTCGACGATGCGCGGCGGCGCCAAGGCGCCCTTCCTGGACGGACGGCTGCGGATCGTGATTCCGCGCGCCGACGGGGCCGCCTGGAGCCGAGCCCAGCTCCCGGGCTTTGCCGCCGCCGGCGACGGCAGTTCGAGCTGAACCATGCGCGGACTGTTCGAGGAGCCGCCGTCGCGCACGGGTGCCGGAGCGTCCGAGCTCGAGGACGCGGCCGAGAGCGTCACGGAGTTGACGCGGCGCATCGCCGCGCAGCTCCAGGGCTTCGGGCGCGTGCGCGTCGAGGGCGAGCTCTCGGGCCTCAAGAAGGCCGCCTCGGGTCACGTCTACTTCGACCTGAAGGACGCCGGCGCGCGCATCTCGTGCGTGGTCTGGCGCAGCCACGTGGCGCGGGTGGGCCGCCTCAACCCGCGCGAGGGTGACCGCGTCGTGGCCCACGGAACCGTCGACGTCTACGCACCCCGCGGCTCGTACAGCCTGGTGGTCGACCGCCTGGAACCGGTGGGGGTGGGGCAGCTGCTGGCGCGTCTCGAGGCCCTCAAGGCGGAGCTGCGCGAGCGGGGCTGGTTCGGGCGCGCGCGGGCGCTGCCCACGAGCCCGCGCCTGATCGGGGTCGTCACCAGTCGCGACGGCGCCGCCCTGCGCGACATCCTGCGCACCCGCTCCCTGCGCTGGTCCGGGCATCCCCTGCGCCTGTGCCACACGCCGGTGCAGGGACCGGGCGCGGCCGAACAGGTCGCGGCGGCCATCGCGCGGCTCGACGCCAGCGGCGTGGACGTGATCATCGTGGCCCGTGGCGGAGGCTCGCTCGAGGACCTGTGGGCCTTCAACGAGGAGCCGGTGGCGCGGGCCATCTGGGAATGCTCGGTGCCGGTGGTGAGCGGCGTCGGGCACGAGACCGACACGACCCTGGCCGATCTGGTGGCCGACCACCGCGCGCACACACCGACGGACGCGGCTCAAACGGTGATTCCCGACCGCGCGGCGCGCGAGGAGCGGCTCGAGCGGCTCTGGAACCACCTGCTCGAGGCCATGGACGAGCTGGTCGAGGCGCGCGCGGATCGCTTGGCGCGGGCTAGCGGCTCGCGGGTCCTGCGCGGCGCCGAGTGGATCCTGGCCGATCGGGCGCGGGAGCTGCGCCACCTGCTGGCGCGTCTGCACTCCGCATCGGCGCGCGACCTCGGTCGGGCGGGTGAGCGGCTGGGTTCCCTGGCCAACCGCCTGGGACGTGTGAGTCCCCGTGCTCGGGTCGAGCTGTGGGAGCGGCGCCTCTCGGCCCTGGCCCCGCGGCTCGAGGGCGGCGCGCGGACGACCCTCGAACGCGCGGATCGGCGGCTGGCCCTGGCGGCCGGGACGCTCGATGCGATCTCGCCCCTGAAGGTGCTGGCGCGGGGCTATTCGATCACCAACGACGCTGCCGGCGTCGCGGTGCGCGACGGGAGTGACCTGTCGGTGGGCGACGAGCTCGAGACGCGCTTCGCCCGCGGCAGCGCGCGCAGCCGGGTGTTCGCGGTCGACCCGGGATCGGAGCGCTCCGAGTGAGGATCTTCGCGGTCGTCGTGAACTGGAACGGTGGGGCGGCGAACCTGCCCTGCATCGCGAGCCTGTTGGATCAGGAGCTCGAGCCCGAGGAGATCGTCTTCATCGACAACGCCAGCGTCGACGGCTCGCTGGAGCGCGTGCTCGAGCGCTATCCGGCGCTGACGGTTGTTCGCAACGACACCAACGAGGGCTACGGGCACGGCTGCAACCGGGGCGTGGCGATCGCGCTCGACAGGGGGGCGGACGCGGTGTTCCTGGTCAACAACGACGTCCAAGTGCCTCGCGGAGCATTGCGGCGGTTGGAGCAGTACCTGGTCGAGCACGAGGACGTAGGCATCGTCGGACCGCGGGTGCTCTACGAGAAGGAGCCGGACCTGGTCTGGGCCGCCGGGGGCATGTTGACCTTCCGCGAGAACCTCTCGACCCTGCGTGGCCACCGCCAGCCGGATGGCGAGCCGTGGCAGGCGACGACCGCGGTCGACTACGTGGCCGGCTGTGCGCTCCTGGCGCGGCGCTCGGTCTACGAACAGCTCGAGGGTTTGGACGGCGACCTCTTCGCCTACCACGAGGACGTGGACTTCTGCGTGCGGGCCGTGGAGCAGGGCTTCGGGGTGGTTTGCCTCGGGCCGGTGCACGTCTTCCACGACGCCCACACCTCGACCGGTGGGGGCTACAACCCGCGCCGCAAGTACATGATGGCCGTCAACACGCCGTGGTTCCTGCGGCGGCACGGGACGCCGGTGCGCTGGCTGCGGTTCCTCGTCTACGACGTCTTGACCTGGCCGCTCGTGCTGTTGCGCTCGCTGTTCCGCGGCGAGGCCCGCGGCGCGATCGCCAAGGCCCTGGGTACCTGGCACGGGCTGCGAGGGCGTCGGGTCACGGCCGAGGTGTTGGAGCCCGGCGGCACATTCCTCTGGTGAGGGCTCGCGGCGAGGAGTTTCGAGGCTCGGATCCGCCGGTTCTCATCGAGACCTGAAACTCCCTTGAACCCGCGCCGATTCCTGGTCGTCGCACCCGAGAGCCCTTGGAAAGTTGGTTCGAGAGTCGCCGGAAGGTCCTTCCCGGTTGATTCGAGGTTCTATCCGAGTAAAGGCAGACCTTCGTTGGGCCCAGCGTGACTCACGAGGGATGGTTGAGCGGGACGGGCCACATTGTGGCCTCTTAGACTGTTCCGCTCGAAAACCGCCGGACGGACTCCTCCCAAGGCGCCTCGCGATGTTCCCGACCCCTGCTTCGACGATGATTCGTGCTGCCTGCGCATTCACCGCCGCCCTCTCGCTGACCGCGCTCCCCGCTGCTGGTCTCACTCCGACCCTCGACGATCCCCTCCCGGGCTTCGGCCTCGAGACCCTTCCGTCGCACGTCGTGCCGTCCCAGGCCGTGGCGACCCTCTCCGACGGCAAGTCCGTCGGCAACGACGGCTTCCAAGTGCGCCGCTTCTGGGCGGCCGGAACCTCCAACGGCACGCTCGGCAAGTTCGACCAGATCGGCGAGGCGGGGTTCGTGCTGATCGATCCCACCGAGACCTTCGTGATCGCGGGCCAGCGGGACTCGGGCGACATCTTTCGCTTCGAGCTGGACCTCAGCGGCGGAACCAAGCTGGCCACCCTGTCCGGCAACTTCGACGCCGCCTGGGAATCACCCAGCTCGATCATCGTCAGCGGCGACGTGCTCTCGCGCCTCGACCTGACCACCGGCAACACGACCACCATCGCCCTTCTGGGTGGTGCGCCCGGCCCCGTCGCCATGGCTCCCGATGGCGGGCTGCTGGTCGGCACGCGGACGGACCAGGTCCCCGCGCCGGCCGGCTCCAGCGCCATCTACCGCTTCGACCCGGCGACCCTGGCCAACCCGCCGGCCGCCGGCTACGTCGAGCAGAACGGCCTGATCGTGATCGAGACCGAGTCGGTCCCGCCCGTCGACCAATGGAAGCTCGAGAACACCAAGACGGGCTTCGCCGGCGACGGCTACTTCCGTTGGGACGGCGGGAACTTCTTCAACACTCCCGACGTGGGCACCCTGAGCTACACCTTCGAGGTGACCACGGGCGGCCGCTACGAGTTCGTGATCCACAACCGCCACGACTACCCGGAGTCGGACAAGGAGAACGACGCCTGGGTCCGCATGGACAACGGCCCGTGGCTCAAGTGCTTCTCCAACGGCGGTTGGCAGAACGTCGGCGTGTGGAACTTCCTGTCGTGGTTCGACTACAGCGGGAGCCTCCCCAACGAGCAGGCCTACTTCGACCTGACCCCGGGCCAGCACACCCTCTACGTGTCGGCGCGCTCCTACAACTTCCACGTCGACCGCTTCCACCTGTACCTCGACACGGTCTCGAACCCGTGGAACAAGGACCTGCCCGAGACCCTCGGCGGCCTGAGCCTGGCGGATGCGACCCTGTTGGCCGGTGGCTTCACGGACCTGCGTGATCTGCTGCTCGAGGGCTCCAACGACCTGCTGATCGCCGACTCGGACCCCGTGGCCGGCGCCGGCCGGATCCTGTTCTCCGCGGGCGGCAGCGCACCGATCACCCTGCTCCAGGCGGACCCGGGTGAGTACGTCGACGAGCTGGAGTTCGAGCTCGGCGGGGGCCTGGAGCCCTTCCAGGCCTTCCAGTCCAGTGAAGCCGGGACGATCCGCTACCTCACGGTCGACCCCGCCGGGGCCCACGACCGCGTCGAGCTCAAGCCCGCGCGCATGCAGCTGGACCTGATCGGTCCCGGCGTCAGCGGCCAGGGTCCGGTCGAGGTGCGCGTGGGCGGCGGCATCGCCGGTGCCGCGGCCCTGTTGGTCTGGGGCCCCGCGAGCCTGGCGAGCTCCACCGAGCTGCCCGTACCCGGGCTCGAGTCGATCTTCACCGGCCTCGACCTGGCCACCGTCCAGATCGCGACAGGGCTCTTGCCCTTCGACGCCAGCGGCGAGGTCAGCGCGACCTTCGTCAACGGCACGGGCCAGACCGGCATCGCCGTGCTCCAGGCCCTGCTGTTCTCGCCCCTGACCCTGCAGTTCGTCGCCTCATCCGAGCCGGCGACGCTCTGAGACCCCGGCGCCGACGCGCCCAGGTCAATGCCGGCCGGCAGCCCTTCGCGGGGCTGCCGGCCGGTTTGCGTTTGCTGGGACGTACGGGCCGTACGGTGCCGGGATCATTTGTCCCACCAGCCGCCAGTGTTGCTGCGAGCCGCAGCATCACTGGCGGCTGGTGGGACAAATGATCCCGGCACCGTACGGCCCGTAGTTGGGACGACGCGGAACGGAATCAGTCCGCTCAGGGCACGATCGTCAACGACTGCGAGTTGCTGGCCAAGCTGACTGCGAAGCCCACCGGGTCGATGGCGACGAACGCGTGGTCGAGGGTCACGCCGACCAGGGCTCCGACCGCACCGGCGGGGACGGTCAGGCTCGCGCTGGCGCGTCCCTGTCCGTCGAGGACGCCCAGGGTCTGCGCGAACGGCGCGACGTTCGGCTGGCCGAGGGTCAAGTTGAAGTAGGGATCGGGTGTCACGAGTGGCAGCAGCTCGCCGTCGATCGGCAGGCCCGGGCTCGTGCCGCTGGCGGAGCCCAGGAGCAGGTAGACGTGTCCCGCGAAGTCCGAGCCGGCGAGCAGGTCGAAGCCCACCGTGGCGCCGCTCGCCGCCGAGACCTCGGCCGCGTCCGACCACAGGTAGTGCTCGTAGCGGGTGGAGCGGAAGACCATCTTTCCGCCGACGGCGGGGAAGGTGTTGAAGTGCTCCCAGACCTTGGCGCCGGCGTTCGTGACCTCGAACAACCAGGCCTGGGTTCCGCTGGTGACCAGGGTGTCGCCGTTCGGCTGGCGCTGGGCGCTGGAGAGGAAGCCCGAGTAGAAGTCGCCCGGGTTCGGGGCGACGTAGGTCCAGACGGGCGCGGCGGGGCCCCAGATCGCGCCCGGCGCCAGGGGGTAGGCACCGGTGCCGTCGGCCTGGCGCTCCAGTTCCCAAACCTCCGAGTGCAGCGGCGGGCCGGCGACCTGGTTGTTGAACACCAGCACGTTGCCGGCGCCCGGTCGACCGGGCTCGATGAACTTCGTGCCGTGCTGATTGAACAGCTTCTGGTCGAGCACGGTCCCCGCGCCGTGTGCGGCCGGGTTGCCCCAACGGTAGAGCAGGTCTCCGCCCTTGCCGGAGTTGCCGCCGGTGCTGCCCGCCGCCTCGGCCGTGGTCGTGCTGTGGTCGACGATCCAGAACTCGCCCCGGAAGGGTGAGTTGATCAGCACCTGGTCGAAGACCGGGTCGTAGCTGACCGAGTTGACGTGCAGCCACTCCCCGGTCGGGGGGCCGGTCGGCGGGAAGTTGATGTCGAGACGCTCGGGATGGTCGGCGACCACGCCGAAGTTGGCCTTGGTGGGATCGAAGTCCTGGATCAGGTGGTCCATGGCCCGCCAGCGCCAGACCTCCACGCCCGTGCTCGGTCCGGTCTGGCGGTACTCGACGATCGCGTCGGGGATCCAGTTGGGGCCGGCGAGGGTGGAGGGGTTCCGGCCGGCGGCGATGGCGTCGGCCGCGCTCAGCCGCTCCCACACGATCGTCAGCACGTTCCCATTCGGCAAGGAGATCGCGTCGTGGTGCTGGTGGATCTGGGCGTTGGCTAGGTTGAGGTCCCAGGTCAACGTGCCGTCGAAGGCCGCGCGTTGGATGCCGCCGCCGAAGCCGCCCAGCGTCAGCCCGCCTGCGACCTGCTTGCAGCGCAGCAGGGTGCCGTCGGGTTCGAGGTAGACCGTGTTGCCGGGCATCTGACCGAAGGCCCAGGAGTGCACCACCTGACCGCTGTTGTCGATCAGGTAGGTGTTCGTGTCGGCGTTCGGGTTGAACAGGGTCAGTCCGCGCTGGGGCGTCTGCGCCGGTGCGACGGCGATCAGCAAGCCGAGGGCGAGGGGCGTAAGAGCGAGGGCTGGAGTCTTCTGAATCATCGCGCGTCGTGGCGTGGTCGGGAACGGATCAATCGGACCCGGTTCTAACCGCTCGACCTGCGTCGCGGGGATTCGCAACGACCACTGTCGGTCGACGTCCGCGCGCTCCCTCGGCCTCAGCCCCCGAGGGCGTCGATCGGCTCCGTCGCGCCCTCGTAAACCTGCTTGCGAACCGACAGGTAGGCCTCGAGGGCACCGCGCTCGTCGGCGGGCGACAGGTGCGGCATGCTCTGCCCGCTGGCCTGGGTGCCGTTCAGAATCCGCAGGTCGCGGGTGGGCACCTGGTCGGGTGGGGCCGGGTCGACCTGCACCCGCAGCCCCGGGCGGCGCATGACGTGCCCGAACTCGCCCTCGATCCAGACCCACTCGAAGACCTCGACACCCTTGACCGCGTTCCACAGGGTCTCGCCGCGCGATTGCAGCGCGCTCTCGCCTGCGCCGGCGTCCGGGTTGGGCAGGCGCATCAAGAGCCGCAGCAGCCCGGTGGCATCGACCAGGCTCAGGTGTGACGACGAGCGGCTGCGCGCGGAGAGCTGCGTGGGCAGCTCCATCATCAGCGGCACGCGACAGCGCGCCTCCATCCAGCCGCGGGGTGAGCCCGTCAGGCCGGTGACCATGGTCAGCGTGTCGACCTCGTCGCCCGTGTCGGCCAGGGTCGCCTGCACGGCGCCCAAGAGGGCGTCCACGTCGGCCAGGTCGCGCCCGGCCCGCTCCAGGTGCAGCCACAGGAGCCGCCGCTGGTCCGGATGTTGGCGCAGGAAGGAATCGGCCAACTGCGACAGCCGCTCGACATCGAGGGACTCGCCCTCGATGACCTGGTCGAAGCCGCCGATGTTCTGGCGCGTGGCGAATGGCTGCTGTAGGAAGGCGGCGGTGCGGTAGCCGCTGCGGCGCGCGCCCTCGGCCAGGGTCCAGGCGCCGAAGGGCAGGGCTTGGGACGACGACTGCACGCCGCTGTTGGCCGGGTAGCGACCGGTCCACAGGCTCGCGGCCGAGGCGCCCGGGTCGTCGCTGGCGGAGTAGATCGGGCCCACGAACACGCCCCGTTGGAGCATCTGCACCAGGGCCGGCGACTCGGGCTCGAAGGTCGGTTGCGACCAGTCGCCGACGGTGATGAGGACCAGGTGGATCCAGGCCGGATCGGCGCGCTGGGGCACGGGCACGCGCTCCCCTGTCACCACCTTGACGAGGTAGACCAGGGGGAAGATCAGCACCAGGGCGGCCAGGGCGAACCTCGCCAGCCGCTCCGTTCCCGCGCGCTCCTCGTCCATGGCGGCTACAGCCTGCCCGTCAGCGCCATCCAGCGCAACTTGAGCACGGTGGTGTAGCCCTGGAGCAGGATCCGCATGGTCAAGGTCGACTCGCCGCGCACGCGGTCCACGAACTCGATCGGGATCTCGGCGATGCCGATGCCGGCGCGGGCGGTCTTGAACAAGAGCTCCTGGACGATCGCGGGGCCGGGGGAGAAGGTCTTCTCCACCTCGATCGCGCGCAGGGTGCTGGCCCGCCAGCAGCGGAAGCCGGAGTTGCAGTCCGCGACGGGCACCCCGAGCAGCAGGCGGATGTAGAGGTTCGCGGCCTTGGTGATGACCTGCCGCAGGGCGCCGCGGTCGGCGTCGCTGCCGCCGCTGACGCCGCGCGACCCGAGCACCAGGCCCAGCTCGGCCCCGGACCTCGCATCGACCGTGTTCAGCCGCGCGAGCATGGCCGGCACGAAGCGCGGGTGGTGGGAGAAGTCGGCGTCCATCTCGACGACGACGTCGGCGCCCATCTCCAGGGCCCGCACGAAGCCATCGCGGCCGGCGGCGCCGCGCCCGCGGTCGACGGTGCGGTGCAGCAGGTGCAGCCGTGGCTCCGTCTTGGCCGCCTCGGCGACCAGCTTCCAGGTGCCGTCCGGGGAGTCGTCGTCGATGACGAGCACCTCGAACTCGGGCCCCAGGGCGAGCAGCTCCCGCGAGAGGTCGAGGATGTTCTCGGCCTCGTTGTACGTGGGGACCGTGCAGACGACCTTGGGGGCCGCTCCGTCGGAGGTGGGGGGCATCGCGGGGTGGGGGGCGGGGCGCGCGAGGTCGCGCCGGGCGGGCTGGGCGAGGTCGAAATCTACTCGGGTCGCGACCGGGGTGCCAAGCGGCCCCGCGCGGAACCTTGGGCGGAGCGGCGAGGGAGACGGGGACGGCGCTTGCCCGGGGCGCCTCCAGCGGCTTGGCTATGGGCGCCGATGGCCTCCAGCTCTCCCGCCAACCAACCCTCGCCAGCGTCCGCGAGCGACCCGGCCTCCGCCGCGGCCAGCCGCCTGTGGGGTCGCTGGATGCTGGCCCTGATCGGCCTCCAGCTCGCGCTCTTGCTGCACGGGGCCTGGACGGTGGGCCCCACCTACGACGAGCACTTCTACATCTCGTCGGGCTACGCCTACCTGCGGGACGGTGAGTTCGCCCTCAATCGCGAGCATCCGCCGCTCCTGAAGTACCTGGCGGGCGCGCCCCTCCTGCTGCTGCCTGGCATCGATTGGCCGTCGACGTGGGCCGACCAGCTCAACTTCCCGGTGGCCTTCTTCTACGACCGCAACGGGGCGCAGCTCGACCGCAACCTGTTCGCCGCTCGGGTGCCCTTCTGCCTGCTGACCGCCGCCCTGACTTGGGTGGTCTTCACGGCCGCACGCAAGCGCTTCGGCCCCCGCGCGGGGTTCGCGGCCTCGGCGCTCTTGGCCCTGAACCCGAACGTCCTGGCCAACGGCCGGTTGGCGGCCCTGGACATGGGCTCGGCGGCGCTGATCTTCATCGCCGTGGTGGCCTTCGCGGACGCCTTGGATCAGCCCACGGCGCGGCGGACCCTGTGGGCCGCAGTTGCCTTCGGCCTGGCCGAGTTGACCAAGTTCACCGCCCTGCTGCTGGTCCCGGCCTTCCTCGGCCTGGCGGCCCTGGCGGCGATCCGTGGCCGCAGCGCGCGGCCGCTGCTGCTCTTGGCGCGGGTGATCCTGGGCGGGCTGACGGTCTTCGCGGCGGGCTACGGCTTCGAGTCCCTCTCGGCCAACGAGGCCTGGGGCAAGGCTGCCTACAGGGTGTCTTCCAAGGCCGAAGCACCGACCCGCGAGGTGATCGAATCGGCCCTGCGCGCGGAGCTGGCGCAGGTCGACGGCGTCGGCAACGTCGACAGCCTGCTGGGGCCCGTGCTCGGCGCGGGCGACACCTCGCGCGCCATCGTGGCCTGGCGCGAGTTGACCCGAAGAACCGAGCCCGAGGGCCTCGCCGCCGCCGCGGCGCGGGCGCTGACGGCCCTCGACGGTGGCCCCGGCGATCTTCGTCGCGAGGCCTTCGCCGCCGTCCTCGAAGCGCCCGACGCCCTGGTGCCGGTCGAGACCAAGCTCGAGCTCCTGCCGCAGTTGGCCGACCGCGAGCTGCGCCAGCCGGACGGCTCGCGCCTGACCGGGACCGAGGCCTGGAGCGAGTGGTACGGCGCCGCCCGCTACGACGATTGGGACGAGCAGCTCTTCACCCAGGGCTGGGTCGAGCGCCTGACCCGCGGCCTGCTCGGCGATGCGGTGCCGATCCCCCTGTTCACCGCGCTGCGCGGCGTGGACTACCAGCTGCACCACGGCGACTACGGCCACGGCAGCTATTATCGGCGCAACCTGATCGTCCCGAGCACGACGTTCAAGGACGGGGTCAACCCCTTCCCCGAGTACTACACGGTGGTGATGGGGGTGAAGAACCCGATCGCCTTCCTCGTGGCGATCGTGGCCGGCCTGGCCCTGGCCTTCGTCTTCGGGCGCCGCGCCGCGGCCAGGCCCTGGACCCTGCTCGACGCGGCCGCGTTCCTCGCCTTCCCAGCGCTCAGCTTCTACCTCTTCTCCACCGGCAACGCCCTGATGGGTGTGCGCTACGTGCTGCCGGTGTTCCCCTTCCTGGCGCTGCTCGCCGGTCGGCTCGAGGCCTTGGTGCCGCGGCTCGGGATCGGCCTGGCCCTGGTGGCGGCGCTCGAGAGCCTGTGGATCCACCCGCACTCGTTGATGTACTTCAACGCGATTGCGGGTGGGCCCGTGAAGGGGCCCGAGATCACGGTCGTCAGCGACGACTGGGGCCAGGACGTGCGCGAGCTGGGCCGCTGGTACGCACGCAACCGCGAGGTGGTCGAGGCCGCCGGCGGCCTGCACTACGACCCCTACACCAAGGCCGAGCTGTCGAACCTGGGCTTCGGCAACGTCGTGCGCCCCACGGGCGAGCCGGTGCAGGGCTTCGTGGCGGTCAACGCCATCAACTACTACCGCAGCCACCCGCTCTACCGCTGGCTGATCGACTACGAGCCCTTCATGCGGATCGGCTGGTCGATCTACGTCTACGACACCCGCGGCGGCCCGCCGGGGGCCGATCCGGGCTTGAAGTAACGTCGGAGTGGCAGACCAGGTCCGCCGGCGCCTCGGACGACGCGCAGTCGTACTGGACCGGGCTCGGCGCTCCGCCGATTGAGAATCGATCCGCCCCCGGCGCTTGACATCCAGGGCCTATTGGTCGAAGACGGGCGGCAGTGGTGTCCTTGAACCGAGCGAGCGGGCCGGAGCGTGGCCGACGCGGAGCTTCCGCGTTCGTGGGCGTGCTGCTGCTCGGAGCGCTGATGCTGCGCACGTTCTACGTGCCCCTGCACCTGGCCCTCGAGGAGCACTGCGGCCCCACGGACCACCTCGTCAGCCACGACGCGGACTGCGCGGCCCACGTCGGGCACGGTCCGACGCACACCGACGACGACCACCAGGAGCACTGCTCCGAGGTCCACGACGCCGATCTGATCGTCCAGCGACCGACCTCGCCGGACGCCTGCGTGGACCTGTTGGCGATCCTGCCGGCGACGCTCGTCGCGCCCCCGGTCGCCTGTGCGGGGTGGAGGATGGCCGTCGACCTGCGCGGTCCGCCCGCGGCGCCACCCCGTCTGCAGCCTGAGACCCGCGGTCCTCCGATCGCGGCCTGAACGAACCGTCGACGCGCGCTGTGCCTTCGTGGGCCGCGCGCACAGGTGAGCGGCTTGCCGATGGTAGGCGCGGCTCGCCGAATCGAGTCCATTCAGACCGCTGCGTACGAGAGGGGGCCACGATGCTCCACCATGACTGCCGATCCGCCTTGGATCGCACCCTGCTGGTCGTCTTGCTGTCCGTCGTCGCGTGGGGCTGTTCGTCCGAGATCCACGAGGATCTCGACCACGAGGGCCACGAGCACGCTGTCGGCGACGACGACCACGACCACGTCGCCATCGGCGTGACCCTGTTCACCGACGAGCTCGGGCTGTACCTCGAGTACCCGCCCCTGGTCGCCGGCGTCGAAGCGCGTTTCCTCGCTCACCTGACCCTGCTGGCCAGCGGCGCGCCCCTCGCGGATGCGAGCGTGCGGCTCGAACTGTCGGGCGACGGCGGCCAGCAGGTGACGCTCGTCGCCGAGAGAGCCGAGGTGCCCGGGATCTTCATCCCCGCCGGTGCGATCGAGGATCCGGCGATCTACGCGGCGCGCCTGATCGTCGACGGAGCCGACGTCCGGGCCACGATCCCCATCGAGCAGGTGCTGGTCTATCCGGACGAGGCCCGCGCCCACGCGGCGGCCGAGGCCGAGGAGGTCGAGGAACCGGCGGACGTGACCCACTTCCTGCTCGAGCAACAGTGGCGCATCGGGCTGAGGACCGAGGTGGTTGAGCGGCGCACCCTGACCGAACGCCTGCGGGTGCCTGGGGTGGTCGAGGTGCCCCAGGGCGAGCTGGCCGTCGTCGGCGCGCCGTTCGACGGGCGACTCGCAGCCCCCGAGTCCGGGGACCTGCCGCGCATCGGCGAGCGGGTCGTGGCCGGTCAGGTGCTCGGCTTCCTGGATCCACCCTTGTCGATCGGCGACAGCGCGGCCGCGGTGGCCAACGAAGCCAGCTTGCGCGGACTGGAGCTGGACCTGATGGGGCGTGAACTCGACCTGGAGGCCCGCTCCGTCGACGTCGAGCAGGCGCGGATCCGTGCCCAGACGCGCCTGGAGTTCGCGCGCGCGGCCCTCCAGCGCGCCGAGACCTTGAGAGCCTCCGACCTGGGCACCGAGAGCGAGTTGGCCCAGAAGCGCATGGACGTCGAGCTCGCGTCGCGCGAGATCGAAGGGGCCCTGGCCCTGGCCGAGTCCGTGGAGCGCGCTCGCGCGCGGCTGGACCAGTTGCGTGCCGACGCCGCGATCGCGACCACCGCCGCCGAGGTGCCCGGACGGGCGCCCCTGGTCGCCCCGATCGACGGCGAGGTCGTCGAAGTGGGCCACGTGCGCGGCGAAGCGGTGGCGAGCCAAGCCACGATCTTCCGCTTGATGGATCTGGAGCGGGTCTGGCTGGTGGCCAACGTGTCCGAGTTCGACCTGGCCGCCGTGGGCGACGATTTGGGCGCACTGCTCGAGATCCCGGCCTTCCCCGATCGACGCTTCGACGTGGTCGCCGACTTGAACGGGGGCGTGGTCAGCGTGGGCCGCGAGGTGCAGCCGGGGGCGCGCACCGTGGCCCTGCGCTTCGCGGCCGACAATCCCGACGGACTCCTGCGCGCCGGGATGTACGTGGACCTCCAACTCGCGACGGGGAGCGCCGCTGAAGCCGTCGCCGTGCCGACCACGGCCGTGGTCACCGAGAGCGGCCAACCGATCGCCTTCGTGCTGCTGGACGGCGAGACCTTCCAGAAGCGGTACCTCGAGTTGGGCCCGCGCGACGGCGACCTGGTCAGCGTGCGCGCGGGGCTCGAGCCCGGCGAGCGGGTCGTGACCGCCGGTGCCTACCTGCTGCGCCTGGCCTCGGCGTCTCCCGCCGAATTCGGCCACGGCCACGCCCACTGACGCCTCGGAGCCAGCCATGATCAACGCTCTGATTCAGTGGAGCCTGCGCCAACGCCTGGCCGTCCTGCTCGTCTCCGGCATCCTCCTGGCCCTGGGGGCCTGGTCGGCCGTCAAGATGCCGGTCGACGTGTTTCCCGACCTCACGGCGCCGACCGTGACTGTGATCGTCGAAGGCCACGGCATGGCGCCGGAAGAGCTCGAGACGCTCGTCACCTTCCCCGTCGAGACGGCGGTCAACGGTGCCACCGGCGTGCGCCGCGTGCGTTCGGCCACCGCGGTCGGGATCTCGGTCGTCTGGATCGAGTTCGAGTGGGGCACCGACATCTACCGCGCGCGGCAGACCGTCAACGAGCGCCTGGCGACGGTCGTGGGCTCGCTACCCGAGCAGGTCGGCGCGCCGGTCCTCGCGCCGGTGTCGTCGATCATGGGCGAGATCATGTTCGTCTCGCTGACCTCGGAGCTGCACGACCAGCTCGAGCTTCGCACGACGGCCAAGAACCAGATTCGCCGGCGGCTGCTGGCGGTGGCGGGGGTGTCGCAGGTCACTCCGATCGGCGGGGAGGAGAAGCAGTACCAGGTGGTGCTCTCCAGCCAGCGACTGCAGGCGTTCGGCGTCGGCCTGACCGACGTGGCCGACGCCCTGCGCGAGGCCAACGAGGACGTCTCCGCCGGCTTCCTGGTGGAGGCCGGCTCCGAGTCGGTCCTGCGCGGCATCGGACGCGTGCACTCGGAAGCCGACATCGCCGCGACCGTGGTGGCCCAACGCGACGGCCGGCCCGTGACCGTGGGCGACCTGGGCGTGGTCCGCATCGGCGCGGCGATCCGCCGCGGCATCGGCTCCGCTTCCATGCGCGACGCCGACTGGGTCGCCAGCACCCACGAGGGAGTCGTGCTGGCGGTGCAGAAGCAGCCCGCGGCCAACACCCTGGCCCTGACCGGCGAACTGGACCTGGTCCTGGCGGAGATCGCGGCGGCCCTGCCCGAGGGCATGGTGATCAACTCCAAGCTCTTCCGGCAGTCGACCTTCATCGAGAACTCGATCGACAACACCGCGGCGGCGCTGCTCGAGGGGGGCGGGATCGTGATGCTGATCGTGATCGTGTTCCTGACCAGCTTCCGGGCCAGCCTGATCACCCTGCTCGCGATCCCGGTCTCGCTGGTGGTCGCGGTCCTGGCCCTGCAGTTCGGTGGCGCGAGCATCAACACCATGACCCTGGGCGGCATGGCGATCGCCATCGGGGCTCTGGTCGACGACGCGATCATCGACGTGGAGAACGTGGTGCGGCGACTACGGGATAACCGCGCCCTGGAGCCGGCCCGGCGCCGCGCCGCCCTGCGGGTGGTGTTCGAGGCCAGCGTGGAGGTGCGCACGTCGATCGTCTTCGCGACGTTCATCATCCTGCTGGTGTTCCTGCCGCTGTTCTTCCTGACCGGAGTGGAGGGTCGCCTCTTGCGGCCCCTCGGCGTGGCCTTCTGCGTCTCCCTGGCCGCGTCGCTGTTCACGGCCTTGACCCTGACTCCGGCCCTGTGCCTGTACCTGCTGCCGACCAGTCGAACGGTCGTGGGTGGGGGCGAGCCGCCCCTGGTGGCGCTCTTGAAGCGCCTCTATGCCTGGCCCTTGCGGGCGGCCCTGCGGTTCCCCCTGCTGACGACCGCACCGGCCGTGGTGCTGTTCGTCGTGGCGGTGATCGCAGGGAGTCGCATGGGGCGCAACTTCCTGCCGGAGTTCAACGAGGGCGCACTGGTGGTCAGCGTGGTGACCCTGCCGGGCACCTCGCTGGCGGAGAGCTCCGGCCTCGCCGACGTGGTCGAGCGCGCCTTCATGGAGCATCCCGAGGTGGTCAGCATCGGACGCCGTACCGGACGCGCCGAGGAGGACGAGCACGTGCAGGGCGTCGAGTCCAGCGAGCTCGAGGTGGTGCTCGACCTCGAGGCGCCGGCGCGGCTAGGACTCGAGACGCGCTCCAAGGAGGCGCTGCTCGACGCCCTGCGCGCCGACGTCGCCGCGGTCCCCGGCATCCAGGCCACCTTCGGACAACCCATCGGTCACCGCGTCGACCACATGCTCTCGGGCACCCGCGCCAACATCGCGGTCAAGATCTTCGGACCGGACCTGGTCGAGCTGCGCAGCCTGGCTGCACGTGTGGAGTCGGCCATGGGTGGCATCGCGGGCGTGGTCGACCTCTCGACCGAACAGCAGATCGAGGTGCCACAGGTGCGCGTGGAGTACCGGCGCGAGGACCTCGCGCGCCACGGCCTGCACGTGGCCGATGCCTCGGCGGCGCTGGTCGCGGCCTTCCGCGGGTTGCCCGTGGGGCAGATCCTCGAGGATCAGAACTCCTACGACCTGACCCTGCGGCTGGAGCAGGCGGCCGACGCGACCACCGCCGACGTGGGGCGAGTGCTGGTCACCGCCCCCGACGGGGCCCGCGTGCCCCTGTCGGCCCTGGCCGACATCGTCGTGGACCGTGGCCCCAACTTCATCTCGCGCGAGAACGTGCAACGCAAGATCGTTGTCATGTGTAACGTCGCCGGGCGCGACATGGTCAGCGTGGTCGACGACGCCCGCGCGGCGATCGAGGCGCAGGTGGAGTTTCCCTCCGGCTACTACGTCGAGTACGGCGGGCAGTTCGCCAGCGCGGCGCAGACCAACCGACTGCTCGCGATCCTCGGCGGGCTGGTCGTGGTGGGCATCGGCTTCCTGCTCCACGTCATGTTCCGCTCCATGCGCGACGCGCTCTTGATCATGGTCAACCTGCCCCTGGCGCTGATCGGCGGCGTGGCGGGGGTCTGGCTCTCGGGAGCCGTGATCTCGGTCGCATCGATCATCGGCTTAATCTCGGTCTTCGGCATCGCGGCGCGCAACGGGATCATGTTGGTCTCGCACGTGCGGCACCTGCAACTGGAGGAGGGCGTGACCGACTTCGTCCAGGCGGTCAGGCAGGGCGCCCTGGAGCGCCTTGCGCCGATCCTGATGACGGCCCTGGCCTCGGGGCTGGCGCTGATCCCGATCGCCATGCGTGGCGACGAACCGGGAACCGAGATCCTGACTCCCATGGCCTACGTGATCCTCTTCGGACTGCTCTCGTCGACGGTGCTCAACATGCTCGTGGTGCCAGCCCTGTACGTGCGCTTCGGTCGGCCGCCCGTGTCCCTGGGCCCCGAAGGAGGTGCCGCTTGAGCGCGCCCACGAGGCTGGTCGCGGGGCTCGCGGGTTGCATCGCGGCCCTCTCGGGTCCTGGCTGCAAGGCGGTCGATCCTCGAGCGGACTTCGATCGCGCGCGCGCATTGATCGAAGCGCGCAGCGGTGGCGAGGCGGCCTACGACCCGGGGTCGAGGGCCCTGTCGGTCGAGGAGTTGGACGCGGTCCTGTTGGACGGCCTGACCCTCGAGGAGGCCCGTCGCCTGGCCCTGGTGAACAACCGCGAGCTGCAGGCGGCCTTTCAGTCGATCGGCATGGCCCATGCAGATTGGGTCCAGGCCCAGCTGCTCTCGAACCCGTCCCTCGCTCTACTGATGCGCTTTCCGACCGACGGTGGTCGGTCGCTGTTCGAGGCCACCCTCGGCTTCGGACTGCTCGAGCTGTGGCGTATCCCGGCAGCACAGGAGGCTGCCCAGCGCGAGTTGGAGGCGACCGTGCTGGAGATCGCGCGGCGGGCCGGCGAGGGCCTGGCCGACGCGGAGCAGGCCTACTTCGCCGCGGTCGCCGCGGACGCCCTGCGCCGCGTCTCGGCCCAGTCCCTGGAGTTGGCCGAGCGTTCCGCTGCCGCCGTGGAGGAGCTCTACGCGGCGGGGGCCGCCGACGCCCTCGCGGTCTCACTGGCCCACGGGCCGGTGCTGTACGCGCAGCTGCAGGTCGAGACCGCGCGCATCGAAGCGGCCCAGGCGCGGCGCGAGCTGGCCAAGCACCTGTCGCTGCTGCGACCGGTGGAGGGCCTGGCCCTGGTCACGCCCCTTCCGGCCCAGGTGGAGGGTGAGCTGGATGCGGAACGCCTCGTGGCCACCGCCGTCGAGCAGCGGCTCGACCTGCAGGCGCTGGAGCTGTCGATCGCGGCTCAGGAGCGGCGCGTGGCCGCCGAGCGCCGCCGCGGCCTGGGCGACGCCGAGGTGGGCCTGTCCACGGAGATCGAAGAGGGTGCCAGCGGCGCCCTGCTCGGTCCGGCCCTGAACCTCAGCCTGCCGATCTTCGATCAGAACCAGGCCCAGGTCTCGCGCGCCGAGTTCGAGTTGACGCAGTTGGTCAAGCTGCGCGACGCCGCCTGGGTCGAGGTGGCCCAGGACGTGCGTTCGGCCGTCGATCGCCTGGCCAGCGCCCGCCGCAGTCTGAGCGTGAACCGCGGTCGGCTCACGCCACAGGTGCAGGCGAGCTTGGCCCTGGTGGCCCGGGCGCGGGAGGTGGGGGAGGGCAGCCTGCTGACGCAGCTCGAGCTCGAGCGTCAATTGCTCGACAGCCGGCGGGCCGAGATCGTGCTCGAGCTGGAGGCGGCCGCGGCGGCGACCGAGCTGGAGCGGGTCACGGGAGCGCGGATCGCGCGGCTGCCCTGAAGGTCGGGCCGCCCGGCAGGGGGTCGGCGCGGGCGGGGCGGCAGATGCGATATCCTGCGCGCCATGATCTGCGCCTCCGCACTGCTCGCCCTGGCCCTGCCCCCAGTGAACGGCGCCCCGGGCGAATGGCCCGACCAGGTGCGGGCGGCCCTCGAGCTCGCCGGCGACAACCGGCCCGAGATCGAACGCGTCCTGACCCACTTCGCCGATGGCGAAGACCTGCAGCAGCTCGAGGCCGCGTACTTCCTGATCGGCAACATGCCCGGCCACGGCTTCGTGGACTACGCCTTGTTCGACTCGGACGGGAACGAGGTGCCCTACAGCGCCCTCGACTACCCGAACTTCGACCGAGCCCAAGCCGCGCTCGACGAGTTGGAGGCGCAGCACGGACCCCTGGAGTTCGAGAAGCGCGCCCTGGTCGAGGACCTGCAGGTGCTCACGACGGACCTGCTCGTCGCCAACATCGACCAGGCCTTCGAGACCTGGCGCGGAAACCCCTGGGCGCGGGACCTGACCTTCGAGACCTTCTGCGAGGCGATCCTGCCGCACCGCGGCAGCAACGAGCCGGTCGAGGACTGGCGCGCGCCCCTGCGCGAAGAGGTCGCGCTACTGCGGGCCGAGCTAGGCGAAGACGCCGCCGCGGGCGACGTCGCCGCGCGCATGGGACAGTTGGCGGCCGCGCGCGTCGGCTTCACCACGCTGTACTACCTGCACCCCACGGACCAGGGCTTCGCCGAGATGACCCGCGAGGGCCGCGGCCGCTGCGAGGACATCACGAACATGACCACCTACGCCATGCGCGCGGCCGGGGTGGCGTCGGCGGCCGACTACACGCCCTGGTGGGGGCACAGGGACAACAACCACGCCTGGCCGGTGATCCTCGACGCGCAGGGACGTGGCCACGCCCCCGACGGCAACCGCGCGGCGAAGGTCTATCGCAAGACCTACGCCAAGCAGCTCGGTAACCTGGCCTTCCAACTGACGGAGGGCGAGACGGCGCCGCCGTGGTTGGATCGCGAGACCTACCGCGACGTCACCGACCAGTACTTCGACACCGTCGACGTGTCCGTGCGCACCGACGGCGAGCAGCGCTTCTCCTACCTGTGCGTCTTCAACGGCGGCGAATGGCGTGCGATCCACTGGAGTCGCAACGAGTCGGGCGACGCGCTGTTCGACCGTATGCACGGCGGGCTGCTCTACCTGCCGGCCCATTGGTCCGCGGGCGAGCTGGTCCCGGCTGCGCCGCCCTTCTTCCTGACCGAAGCCGGCGAGGTCCAGCCGCTCGAGGCCAGCGAGCACTTCACCTGCAGCGCGACCTTGCCCACGGCGGCGGGCCAGCGCTACGAGCTCTGGGCCTGGAAGGACGGCTGGAGCTCCCTCGGGACGCTCGAGGGCCGAGAGGGCGGCGTGCTGCGCGACGACCTGCCGGCGGGCGGCCTGTACTGGCTGGTGGCCGAGGGCTCGCGGCGCCTCGAGCGGCCCTTCCGGGTCATCGACGGTGCCGTCGTGAGCCTCTGAGGCCGGTCGAGTTCGGTCGCCTCCGGGGGTGATTCGACCCTCACTGGCACCTGCCGGGGCCGACTCCCCGCGGTCTGGGTCGCGAACGGGTCCACGTCGCGACTCACGAGCCCGAGCGGGACTTCGATCGCGAGCGACGCCTCGACCGAGATCAGGGCCACGATCGCGAGCTGGGAGTGCTCGAGCGGCCCCGCCGGCGCGGCACCCCGAGACCACGCGCAGCGCCCTGCCCGCGCGGCTCGCGCAGCAGGTCTGAGGCGCCGATCGGAGGCGGCACTCGGTTCGCAACGGCCACGCCGAAGCTCCGGGCCACATGTTCGGCCAACTGCTGGAGGCGGCGATGCACCTGGCCAAGCTCGAGGCTGCGGGCCTCTTGACCGCAACCATGACCTTCGAGGGCCGGCGGCCCCAGACCGACCTGGACCTGACCCCCGGTCGGCCGCGAGGTCCTGACCCACTGGCGCGGTCAAGCCGGGCGCCTGCTGGACCAGCTGCCTTTGGGACCCTTTTCAGTCGTCCGTGCCCAGCTCGAGGGGGTCGACGTAGCCGGTGCGTTCGAGCTGCTGGCGCAACTCGTCGCTGCGGATCCGGATGCCCTCCCCGAAGACCAACATCGATTCGTGGCGCTGGTTCATGCTGCGTCGCAAGCGCCGACGCGCTTGTTCCGAGCCCTCGTCCGCGGCCTCGATCCAAGTCGGCGTCCGGTCGCTTGGCGACTCGTAGGTGGCCAGGACCTCCGGCTCCTGGAACCACCGCGTCTCGGTCTTCCAGGGCGCGAAGCCACGCTCGTAGGGCGTGTTCGTGTGCCGGTGCCAGAAGCGCATCGAGGGGCCACGCACGGTGGTCACGACCTTGCCGGCGTAGGACATGGCAAAGCCCAGGCTGGGCGCTTCGGACAACAGGCTCGTGCCGCTGAGGTCGTAGGGAGGTTCGATCTCGAGCAGGTCGAGCACCGTCGGGCTGACCTGCAGGGCCTCGACCGGCAGGTCGAACGTCCCGGGCGCCAGGCCCGGCGCGCGCACGATCAGGGGCACGTGCAGCACGCCCTCGGTCAGGGCCATGCCGTGGCCGTAGCGCACGAGCGACTCGAACAGCTCCTCGCCGTGGTCGGCAAAGAACACCAGCGCCGTGCGGTCCCAGTCGTCGCGGGCCCGCAGGGCCTCGAGCACGCGGGCGAACTGGTCGTCGGCCCCGGCCACCTCCGCGGCGTAGAGGTCGCGGATGCGCGCCACGACCTCCGCCTCGGGCATCACGCGGGCCTCTTCGAGTTGGTTGAAGTAGGCGTACTGCTCCGCGTGACCGAGCAGGTCGTGGGCCGCGTAGTCCCAGTGGCGGGGGGGCGGGCGGTGTTCGGCGTGGGGGTCCATCAGGTGCATCCACGCGAGCCAGGGGCCGCGCTGCCCGTCGATCCACTCCAGCCCCGCGGTGACCACGGCCTCGTCCCACAGGTACTGGTCCGAGTAGTCCTCGGGCCGGTCGCGCATGCCGCAGAAGCGCTCGTCCCAGCCGTCGTGCCAGACGGTCTGGTCGGAGCCCTGGAGCTGACACATGTTGGCGACGAAGGACCCCGTCGCGAGGCCCGCGTCGCGGGCCAGGGTGGCCAGGGGGACGACGCCCCGGGCGAAGCCCGAAGTCTGGTCGCGCACGCCGTGCTGGGGCGGCAGGAGGCCGGTCAGGATCGACGTGAACGACTCGTTGGTCATCGTCGCCTGGGCGTAGGCGTGCTCGAAGCGCAGTCCTTCAGCCGCCAGGGAGTCGATCGCCGGAGTCCTCGACGGCGAGCGCCCGTAGCAACCGAGTTGGTCCGCGCGCAGGGTGTCGACCGAGAACAGCAGCACGTTGTCGACGCGCGCTCCGTGGGCGGCCTCCGTCCCGCAGGAGGCCAGCCCGAGTGCCAGGGCCACCAGGGCACTCGCCGTCGCTCGCACGCCGGGGGCGTCGGTCATTCGCCCTGTCGATCGGCGGGCGTGGGGTCGCCGCCTAGCTCGAGCCCGGTGTAGCCCAGTTGCTGCAGCTTCTCCATGAGCTCAGGGTCGTCGATGCGGAAGCCTGCGCCGAAACGGATCAACTGCTTGTCGCGTTCCTCCATCGAGCGACGCATGCGCTGCAGCACCTTGGCGTTCTCGGCCGCGCCGACGTCGAGCCAGGTCGGCTGCCAGCCCGGCGGCGGCGCGGCGTAGGTGACCAAGCACTCGGGTTCGACGAACCACGGGGCCTCGGTGCGCCACGGCGCGAACTCGCGGGTGAAGGGCTCGGCCGTGAGGCGTTTCCAGTAGCGATTGACCGGCCCGCGCACGGAGGTGGCCAGGCTGCCGGCGAACGACATGGCGATGCCGGTGCTCGGGTTCTGCTCGAGCAGGCTCGCCCCGGCCATCTCGTAGGGCAGGTCGATCTCGAACAGGTCCAGCAGCGTCGGTGCGATCTGCAGCGACTCCACCGGCAGCTCGAACACCCCTGCGTCGAGCCCCGGCGCGCGCACCATCAGCGGCACGTGGAAAACACCCTCGGTCATCGAGAAACCGTGGTCGTAGCGCACCCAGGTCTCGAACAGCTCCTCGCCGTGGTCGGCCGAGAAGATCACCGCGGTGCGGTCCCAGTCGTCCCGCGCGTGCATGGCTGCCAGGGCCCGCGCGAACTGCTCGTCGGAGGCCTGGATCTCGGCCGAGTAGAGCTGCCACAGGCGCTCGACCACGTCCGCCGGCGGCATCTCGCGCAGCTCTTCGTAGCGGTTGTAGTAGGCGTACTGGTCGAACTTCTCGCGCGGCGCGTCGCGCTCCCAGTCCCACAGGTGGGGGGGCGGGCGGTGCTCGGCGTGGGGGTCCATCAGGTGGATCCACGCGAACCAGGGGCCCTCCTGCACGTCGATCCAATCCAGGCCGGCGGTGACCACGGCCTCGTCCCAGAGGTACTGCTCCGAGTAGTTCTCGGGATCGTCGAGCATCCCGCAGAAGCGCTCGTCCCAACCGTCGTGGAAGACGGTGTGCGGCGTGTCCTGCAGTTTGCACATGTTCGCGATGAACGAACCGGTGGCGATGCCCTCCGCTTGGATCATGAGCGGCGCGGGCAGGATGCCCTTGGCGAAGCCCGAGGCCTGGTCGTGCACGCCGTGCTGGGGCGGCACCAGACCGGTCAACATCGAGGTCAGCGAGGGGTTCGTGATCGTGGCCTGGGAGTACGCCCGGTCGAAGCGCAGGGACTCCGCCGCGAGGGCATCGGCTGCGGGGGTGGCGCCCTGGGGGTTGCCGTAGCAGCCGAGCTGGTCGGCGCGCAGGGTGTCCACCGTGAACAGCAGCACGTTGCGGACCGTTGCGCGGGGCGACGGGCCCTCGGTCCCACCGCCGCAGGCCGCCAGGGCCAAGCAGGGCGCGGCGAGCAGGGTGGCGACTGCCGAGTGGCGACGGCGCGGAGACGACAGGTGAACTCGGACCATGGCGGGAGAGTCTATCGGACATCCGAGCCGAAGCCTTGGGGTGCCCCCGGCCGCGGGCCGTAGACTGCGACCCGATCGACGCCCACGCGGGCGGCTCGAGCCCGTACCCCGACCATGCAATCCGCGCCCCCCGCTCGTCGACGCCCGCTCACGGGCGACGCTCCCTCGGCCCACATGCTGGCCGGCCTCGCACTCGCCGGCCTGGCGGGCTGCGGCAACTCGCCCGCCGAGGCGCCCTCGGTGCTGTTGGTGACGGTCGACTGCCTGCGCTCCGACCACGTGGGCGCCTACGGCTACGGGCGCGACACGACCCCGAACCTGGACGCCCTCGCGGCCGAGTCGGCCCTGTTCGAGCGCTCCTACTCCCACGCGCCGTTCACCGCGCCGTCCCACGCCAGCCTCTTGACCGGGCTCAACACCCCGAGCCACGGGCTGGTGTTCTGGAACTACAAGATCGACCCCGCGGCCCAGACCTTCCAGGACCTGTTCGGCGCCGCGGGCTACCGCACCAGCGCCTTCATCAACCATCCGGGCCTGCCCCCGACGGGGTTGCTGGAGGACTTCGACCTGCCCTCGACCCAGCTCTCGGGTCCCTGGGAGGACACGGTCGAGCACTTCTTCGACTGGGTCGATTCGGGTGAGGGGAAGTTCGCGACCTGGGTGCACCTGTGGGACGTGCACCGGCCCTTCGGCTACCGCGAGTGGTCAGCGGAGCTGCTGGGCTTCTACCCGGGCACCGGACGCCAACCCGGCCGACTGCCGTTCGCCGAGTCCGGGTTCGGGCCCGGGCACGACGTGCGCGTCGGACGGCTCGAGGCCCACTACAACGTCAACCCGACGGAGCGCGCAGGGCCCCTGCCGGTTGGCGCCGAGCAGCGGCGGCTGGGCGAGCTCGACTGGCGCTACATCGCGGATCGGTACGACAACGGGATCCGTTTCGCCGACCGCGGTGTGGGAGCCCTGATCGAAGGCCTGCGTGAGCGCGGCGTGCTGGACGATACTCTCGTGGTCATCACCGCCGACCACGGGGAGTCCCTGACCGAGCGCGATGCGGTGTGGTTCACCCACGATCCGTTCCTCTACGAGGAGACCCTGCGGGTGCCGTTGGTGATCCGTTTCCCGGGTGGGCGCTTCGCGGGGCAGCGCGAGGGCGAGCTGCTGGTGCGCGGCATCGACGTGTTGCCGACCCTGCTCGACGTGAGCGGTCTCGACGCACCCGCGGCGCTGCAGGGCCGCAGTCTGGTGGGGGTGCTCGACGGGAGCGATCGCCAGCCCGTGACGCTCTTGGCTCAGACTCAGACCAAGAGCGCCAAGGAGAGCTTCAGGAGCGTCGTGAAGGATGAAGCGGGACCCGATTGGCTCGAGTTCCGACAGGCGGTGACCGATGGCCGCCACAAGCTGATCCTGGACTACGACACGGGCACGCTCGAGTTGTACGACCTGTCGAGCGACCCTGGCGAGGTACACAACCTGGTGGTGGACAACAGCCTCGACGGACCCGGACTGGCACTGCGCGACGAGCTGCAGCGCTACCGCTCCGAGCTCCCCGCGGCGCCCGTCCACGTGGTTGATCCCGACATCGCGTCCCAGGCACTCCTGGACGCCCTCGGCTATGTCGAGAAGGACCCCGCGGGCGAACAGGACTGACTGGTGTGGGACGTACGGTGGCGGGATCATTCGTCCCAACCGCTGGTGACGACCAGCGGCCGAAGGCCGCTGGTCGTCACCAGCGGTTGGGACGAATGATCCCGCCACCGTACGTCCCACACGCCACCTCGCGCCCCCGATCACCACTCATGAAGAAGCGCATTCTCGGTAGCACCGACCTCGAGGTCCCCGTCATCACCGTGGGCGCCTGGGCCATCGGCGGATGGCAGTGGGGGGACGCGGACGACGCGGAGTCGCTGGCGGCCCTGCGCGCGGCCTACGACGCGGGCATGACCGCCGTAGACACGGCGCCGATCTACGGCTTCGGGCGCTCCGAGCGCGTGGTCGCGCAGTCCCTCGTCGGCCGCGACGACGTGGTCGTGATGACCAAGTGCGGCCTGGTCTGGGACGACCCGGCCGAGCGCGGCCAGCTGGCCTTCGAAGGAGCCGGCGAGGGCGGCAAGCGCGTCAAGGTCTACAAGAACAGCCGCCCGGACTCGGTCAAGCGCGAGTGCGAGCAGTCTCTCAAACGCCTCGGCGTCGACCACATCCACCTGTTCCAGGTTCACTGGAACGACCCGACCACGCCGGTGGCCGAGACCATGGGCGCCCTGGCCGAGCTGCGCGACGCGGGCAAGATCGGCGCCATCGGCGTGTCGAACTACTGGCCGGCGGTGCTCGACCAGGCCCAGGCGGCCCTGGCCGCCAAGGGCGTGCCCCTGGCCAGCAACCAGCCGCGCTACAACCTGGTGCACCGCGACGCCGAGCGCGAGGTTCTGCCCTGGTGCCGGGAGCGCGGGGTGGGCGTGTTGGCCTACAGCCCGCTCGAACAGGGCCTGTTGACCGGCAAGGCGCGCGAGGACCGCGAGTTCCCCCCCGGCGATCAGCGCGCGGGCCGCGCCTCCTTCCGGCCCGAGAACCGCGCCGCGATCAACGGCGTGCTCGACGACGTCGTCGCTCCCATCGCCGAGCGCCACGACGCCACCCTGGCACAGACCTGCCTGGCCTGGACCATCGCCCAACCGGGCATCACCACCGTCCTGGCGGGACTGCGCAAGGCGGCCCAAGCCGACGAGAACGCCCGCGCCGGCGCGCTCGAGTTGGGCGACGACGAGCTGGACGCGATCGATCGCGCCTTCGCCGCCCTGGACCTCGATCTGCGCGAGTAGGAAAGCTGTCCCCGATGGTCGAATCACCCCCCACGCCCCGACCCTCCTCGGGTCCCTCCCCGGCCGCCGCCGAGCGCTTCGGCGCCGCCCTCGTCGAGATCGAGTCCGAGCTGAACTGGAAGCTGCTCGGTCGCGCCTACTGCGAGGACGGCGGCGACGACTTCTTCGGCGAGGAGCAGCGCGAGGCCCAGCGCGACGCCGCCCTGCGCTTCGCCGCCGACGTGGTCGAGCGCCTCTCGGCCTCACCGACCGGCGCGAGCCTCTACATCGGCGCGGGGATCGCCGAGATCGCGCCGATCCTGGCCGAGACCCTGCTGGTCGGGCGCGCGGTGACCGTGGTGTCCCTCGATGGCCCCGAGACCCGCGAGCTGAACCGCGCCCTGGCCGCGGTCGAGGCGCGCCTGGGCGTGAGCCTGCCGCGCTGGTCGACCCAACCCCTGGTGCGCCTCGAGACCATCGGCTTCGACCACCTGTGGCTGGTCAGCGTGCTGACCGACCCCGAGGCCTTCCCGGCCCTGCACGACATGCTGTACGAGCGCGGACGCCCCAAGCGGCGCGCCCTCGACATCGAGGCCGGGATGGCCCTGGGCCTGGTCGACGCCGCCCTGCGCCGGATCAAGACGCCGACCCTGGTTCACACCACCAGCGAGGAATCGGGCCTCTTGGCCGACGCTTGCCACAACGCGGGGATGCACGTGGTGCTCGCCCGCGAGGGGCGCCTTTCGCCGATCGTCGGCGACGTGGTGCGACACGGCCGGATCCTGCTCGGCGCCCCGAAGGAAGCTCCCAAGGAAGCCTGAGCCGCGGTCCCCGACCGGCTCGGCGGGTATGCTTCCGGGCGCTCCGTCCCCCCAAGCCATCCCGACCATGCCCGAGTTCAACGACGCCGCCAAGGCCGCCTACTCCGTCCAGGACTACTCCGCCCGCTCCAAGATCGAGGGGCTGGAGATCGTCGAGCTGCGCCGCTTCAACGACGACGGGGGCGCGATGACCGAGCTGGGGCGCCTGGACGGCGGCAAGCTCCAGGGCCTGCCGGGCTTCGAGGTGCGCCAGGTGAACTACTCCGTGATGGAGCCCCTGGCGATCAAGGCCTTCCACATGCATAAGCGCCAGACCGACGTCTGGTACGTGCCGCCCACGGACAAGATCCTCCTGTGCGTCGGCGACGTGCGGAAGGGCTCGCCGACCGAGGGCGTGGTGCAGCGCCTCGTGCTCGGCGACACCCGCTCGATGCTGGTGCGGATCCCGCCCGGCGTGGCCCACGGCGCCAAGAACCTGCGACCGGCGACCCCGTCGGTGATCGTCTACTTCGTGGACGTGCAGTTCTCGACCGACGAGCACTGCGACGAGGGCCGCCTGCCCTGGGACCACTTCGGCGCCAGCGTGTGGGACGTCGAGCGCGGCTGATCCGACGCGCGCGGCCCCGCGGGGCCCCCGCGACACGCTGACGATCCCGAGCCGTGCTGTTCAACAGCCTGCACTTCCTGTGGTTCTTCGCCCTCGTCTGGGGCGTGTACTGGGCCCTGGGGCGGCGGCCCCGGCTGCAGAACCTACTGCTGCTCGCGGCGAGCAACTTCTTCTACGGCTACTGGGACTGGCGCTTCCTGGGCCTGATCTGGGCCTCGACCCTGATCGACTTCGCCTGCGGCCTGGCCTTCGAGCGGCCGGGCATGACGGGGACCAGGCGCCGCGCGGTGCTCGGCATCTCCCTGGCGTCGAACCTGGGGCTGCTCGGCTTCTTCAAGTACTTCGACTTCTTCGCCGCCAGCGCGGCGGAGCTGCTCGCGAGCCTGGGACTGGGCGCGCACGAGTGGACCCTGGGCGTGATCCTGCCGGTGGGGATCAGCTTCTACACCTTCCAGACCCTCTCCTACACGATCGACCGCTACCGCGGGACGATCCCGGCCGAGCGCAGCCTGGTGGACTTCGCCACCTACGTGGCCTTCTTCCCGCAGCTCGTCGCCGGTCCGATCGTGCGCGCCGCGGAGTTCCTGCCCCAGGTGCGCGCGCGGCGCGTGTTCCGCTGGAGCGACCAACTGGAGGGCCTCGAGTTGGCCCTGTGGGGGCTGTTCAAGAAGGTCGTGCTGGCCGACAACCTGGCGCCGGCCGTCAACGCGGTCTTCGCGGGCGGTGGGGACGAGGTCGGCTACCTGGCGCGCATCGTCGGCGTGTACGCCTTCACCCTGCAGATCTACGGGGACTTCTCGGGCTACACCGACATCGCGCGAGGCTGCGCCCAGGCCATGGGCTTCCGCTTCCCGTGGAACTTCCGCATGCCCTACTTCGCCAGCGATCCCCAGGAGTTCTGGCGGCGCTGGCACATCAGCCTGTCGAGCTGGCTGCGCGACTACCTCTACATCAGCCTGGGCGGCAACCGGGGCGGGGCCCTCGTGACCTACCGCAACCTGATGCTGACCATGCTGCTCGGCGGCCTTTGGCACGGGGCGGCCTGGAACTTCGTCTTGTGGGGCGGCTACCAGGGGTTGCTGCTGTCGCTGCACCGGGCCTGGTCGCGGCGTCCGAGCTACAGGCCGGCCAGCACTCGGCTCGGCGCCGCGGTGCGCTGGGTCTGCTTCCTGCAACTGGTGGTGCTCGGTTGGCTCTTCTTCCGGGCCGAGAGCATGGCGCAGATCGTGGGCTTCCTCTCGCCGACGCAGGCGGGTCTGTTGGCTGGCCTGCCCCTCTCGGAGCACCTGGCCAGCGGCCTGATCGTCGCCGCGGGCGCGACCTTGGTCGTGCTGGCCTGGGACCTGGGCCTGTGGCGACGCGGCGACGCGGAGAGTCCCTTCGAAGCGGCGCGACCGGGCGCGCGGGCGGCGGTGCTGGTCGGCCTGTACCTGGCCGTGAGCCTGTTCGGTCGCTTCGTCGGCGGCGAGTTCATCTACTTCCAGTTCTGAGCGCCTGAACGCACACGAGACCTGTGGCCGTCCACGACCCCAACCCCGATCCCCCCGAGCGCGCCGCGAAGGCGCGCGCGGCCCTGGTGATTGCCGCTGTGCTCGCGGTGGTGGTGGAGCTGTTGTTGGCGCTGGCCCTGCCCGAGCACCGCGGTCGCCACGAGCTCGACGCCCGGGTGGCGCAGGTGCAGGGCGCGCGCATCGCGCCCCGCGTGGTGCTGCTCTCCGACAGTGTTTCCTACGACGTGCTCTGGCCCGTGCCCGACGGTGTCTTGGACCTCTCCAGCAACCAGTCGGTGTCCACCGCCGGCAACGCCTTCCTGGTGCAGCGCCTGGCCGACACCCTCGCGCGCCGGGGCGTCGGTGGGGGTGTGGAGCGCGTGGTCTACGTGCTCTCGCCGGCCTCTTTCGAGGCCGACCTGCGCTCGGAGCGCTTCCTCGAGCTGTACTTCACCTCGATCTTCAACCGGCCCGCGGAGCGCCACGCCGTGTCCGAGCGCCTGGGGCGCCCCGAGTTGGTGGCCGAGCTCGAGACCCAGGCCCGCCGGCGTTGGCTCTACCCGCCGAGCTACCTGCGCCGCGGCTACCTGCTGCGGCCGCTGGCCGAGGCCATGCGTGAGCTGGACCGGCGCTTGCGGGGCAGCGGGCAGCTGCCGAGCGCAGCACCCGCCGCGACGTTGCAGCGAATCGACAAGGACACGGCGTTGGATCACCTGATGGTGTCCGAGGTCACCGCCGACTTCCTGCCGCTCTTGGCCGAGGCCGCCGGGCGCCTGGGGGCCAGGGTCGAGGTGCGTCTCGCCCCCGTGCCCCCGACGACGCGCGCCGCCTGGCAGGCGAACGGAGCCCTGCCCGACCTCGAGCGCGAGCTCGAGGCCCTCTGCGCGCCGGTCGACGGCCTGACCTACGGCGGCCCGATCCCCTACGAGCCGCCCGGCGACCGGGCCTTCTACGACGGCTCGCACCTGCACCCGGTGGCCCGCCGAGCCTACGGCGAGGCCCTGGCGGCCGAGCTCGGCGACGGCTGAACGAGCCCGGTGGCGGCCGGGAGCGCCGCGCCAGAGCTGGCCAACCGGCCTCCTGCCGAATCGCCTGCCCTGGCCTAGACTCGGAGCGGGGCACTGCCCGCCCCGCCTTCCCGCCTCGGCCCCCCCCCTGACAGGTTTCGCCATGTTCGCTGCTTCGTCGCGTCTGTGCTCGGTAGCGCTCGCCCTCTCGTCCCTGGCGAGCGCCGCGACGGCCCAGTGGTCGTCCACTTCCTACGACCCCCTGGCCGGCGTCGACCGCTCGGGCTCGATCCTGATCCACGACGACGGCACGGCCCTGCGCGGGTTCGCGGCCCTCGGCAGCGGCTGGGTCGACCTGGCCGCCAGCGGCGCGACCGTGCACGGCGTGGCCGAGCACCTGGCGCTGATCGAGGACGCGGGCACCTTCATCGCCTGGAACGCACGCAGCGGTGCGCTCGAGTCCCTGACCGTCGCGGGGACTGCCTGGATCGGCGTCGACGACGAGGTCGCCCTGGTGATCGAGGACGACGCCGGCGCGCTCACCGCCCACGCCCTCTCGGCCCTGCACGACGGTTGGCACGACCTGCCCCTGGGCAACTTCACCCTCGACCCCTTCGACGTGGCCCTGGACGACGGCGTGGTCTGCGTGCGGCGACCCGACGGCTACAGCGCCTTCGGCGCGCGCTGCGGGACCTGGGGCGAGTTCGCCGTGCCCGTCACCGGCGACTACGCCCAGTCCTTCGGCAACGTGGCCATCGCCAGCCTGTTCAACTTCTCGACCCTCGAGGGCGAGCCCTTCTACGCGGCCTTCTCCGGTCACACCGGGACCTGGGCCGTCTCCACCGAGGCGCACTTCTCGACCAACCCGCGCCTGATGCGCGACGCCTGCTACATCCGCGAGAAGACGCTCGTCACGCAGCGCTACCGCTCGCTGGTGTTCGACGGCTTCCTCGGCGAGTGGGTCGTGAGCGAAGTGATCCACCCCTCGGGCACCACCGAGGAGCACCCGGTCGGGCACATGATGACCGTCTACGACGTGGTCGAGGTGCGGCGCATCGAGACCTACGCGCCGGCCGGCGGCCTGGGCTGGGTCTCGCGGCCCGGCGACTTCGACCTGCTCGTGACGGCGGATGACACATTGATCCTGACCGACTTCGCGAACGACGAGCTGCACGCCACCGGCGCACTGTTGGGTGAGGGCTGGAACGTACGTTCGGCGCCCGCGCCCCACGAGCCGATCCCCGGTCCGCGCGCCTTCGCCCTGGTGCGCGACGCGGTGGGTGACCTGCACGCCTACCTGCCGCGACGGGGCAACTGGGCCAGCCCGTTGAGCGTCCCCGGCGCGACGGTAGCTGCTGGCGAGACGGTGGCCTTGGCCTTGGAAGCCGACGGCTCGCGGGTCTGGGCCTTCTGCGCGCGCCGGGCCCAGTGGGTCTCGCGCGACCTCCCCGCGGGCGCCACGTCCCTGCACGTGGGCGCGTCAATCGCCGCGGTGCAAACCGATTCGAGCCTGGCCGTGTTCGACGCCTTCGCGGGAGTCTGGCGCGACGCGGGACTGCTGGCCGCCGGTGAGAGTCTCGAGATCGGTCGCGATCACCTGGCCGCCGTCGACGTCGCCGGCGGTACCGCCCGCGCCTGGAGCGCCGCGCCCGCCCAGTGGCAGATGGCGAGCCTGGCCGTTGGAGCGATCGCGGACGGACCGCACACCGAGGGGCGCGCCACCTGGCTCGAGGACGCCGCGGGCGAGCTGTGGGCCTTCGGCTCCCTGCCCGACGGCTTCCTGTGGCAGGACTGGCCCGACGGCCAAGAACCCCTGTGGCGACCGGAGAACGCGCCGGCGCCCTCGAACCACATGCACTACGGCGTCGCCGGCGATCCCGGCGACCGAGCCTTCGTCCTGATCGGCGCCGGCAACCTGGCCGACGGCGTCAGTGTCAGCCCGTTCTCGGGTCTGCTCTACCTGACTCCCTCGTCCACGGTCTTCACCGACCTGGGCGCGATCGGGTCGACTGGTACGACGTCCTTCGACTTCGCGCTCCCCGCGGGTCTCCTGCCGGGTGTCGAGGTCTGGTTCCAACCGCTGTTCGTGGTCGGCGTCGACCAACTGCGCTTCGGCACCGCCGCCCAGCCTGCGATCGGCTTTTGAGCCGCACCAGCGCCAGGGAGCCGTGGTCCGTACCAGCCGCACGTCTCACCTCGATCCAGCACCAAGGCCCGAAGGCCGGGTTGGTGATGGTCGTGGTGCGACGGCGAGTTTGGCAAGTGGGCCTTTCGAGTCACTCGACGGTCACTACCGAGCGGTGGGCTTGAAAGCGTCGGTGGGGGGGGCAGACTGCTGCTCCCCGGTCGCGACTGGGCGGCCACTGGTTTGCATCCTTCGGCAAGCTTCCCCAACGACGCCTGATGTCACCCGCAGAGCACCCCTCGCGAACTTCCCTACGGGTGACGGCAGCGGTCGGTGTCGCGGCGCTGGCGCTCGGCATTTGGATCGGATTCCTGCTCGGGCAGTCCACGGCGCAGGTCGCAGGTCCCGCGTCGCCTGGTCGGGCGCACGTCGCCGATCGACCCGCGGCTTCCGGAGCGTTCACGACCCCGGCGGGGCTACGCCGACCCGCCCACGCCGAACCCGCGGCCGTTGCAGAACTCGAGGGCGAGGTCTTCGATGCCGAAGACGAGGGCACGCCGTCCTTGCCCGATGCCCGCTGGCGCTTGGGTGAGGAGCTACCCCTGGCCCTCGAACCTTGGCGAGCGGAGTACCGGCAGCCGGTGGACCCGCTCGAATTCGAGCTGAAGTACGACGGATGGGAGCTCGAAGCGCTCGACGCTCGCCACGATCAGTTGCGGGTACACCTGAGGGAGACGCGCCGATCCGTCCACCTCGAACGCTACGCCGATGGTGCGGGCACGTACTTGCGTCGCGCGGCCGACATGGAAGTCGACAACGACGGCGATGGCATGCCCGATCCCGAGCTCGGATTCAAGATCGCCATGCGTAATGGCGAGCCTTGGACCATGGCCACCGGGCACGTCCTCCCCGGTGGCGAGTCGGTGGTGGACGTGACCTGGATGCCCTTCGACGAGTATCCCGAGCTCTACGCTTTGGACGACGAGAAGAACTGGCTCAAGCAGAAGATCACCCAGCTCGAGGCGCAGTCGGGCGACTAGTCGCCGGCCGCCGAGGGCGTGGTGAGGTCGACGCGCTCGGAGGCGAGTACCTCGTCGCCCGGGGCGAGCAGGCGCAGGACGTAGTCGAGGCCGGGGCGCAGCATCAGGCTGGGCGCCTCGCCGTCGCGCCACAGGACGCGATCGACGGGAACGGCGCCATCGGCCTCGCCCGCGACGCGCGCCTCGAGAGCCAGGGGTGCGCCGGGGCTCGGCCGCTGCCCGATGCCGTCGAGGTCCATGGCGTGCGGTTGGCGCAGGCCGCCCATCGACATCCAAGCGGGGCGCCCGTCGACGAGGGTCGTGCGCTGCAGGAGGACCATCAGGTCGAGCTCGTCGATCGTGCTGTAGCGCGCGCCCTCGGCGTCGCGGAAGACCGACGGGCGGTCGGGCGCGTGCGCGTCGACCAGGGCGCGGTAGGCCGGGCCCTCCCGCTCGGGGAGGTCGGCCTCGGTCAGGACCATCAGGTCGACGGTCAGGGGGTCGACGCCGGTGGTGCGCTTGAAGATGCCGCCCATGGGCGTCCAATCGCCGCCTCCCTCGGAGGGCTCGGACTCCAGGAGGTGATGGCGCCCGCACCAGACGATCAGGCGCGCCTCGGGGGCGGCTTCGAGGATGGCGGCGAGGTTCGCGGCTTGGCGCTCCTCGCGCCAGTTGGTGGCGGCCAGGGGGTCGGCGGCGACCTCGGGGGGACGACGACTCAGCTCGGCCTCGTAGCCGGTGACCTCCAGGCCCAGCTCGAGCGCCCGGCGCACCAGGTCGCCGAGCACGGGGTCCTTGGTGTAGAAGCCGTCCGACTCGAGGGGGTAGCCGCGGCGGTTGAGCTCGCTGACCGCATCGCCGTCGCGGGTCAGGGTCTCGAGGGCCAGGTGGGTGAAGCCCTCGGCCGCGAGCGCACCCAGGAGTTGGTGGGCGAAGGCGCGCTGCTGGCTTCTGCGGTGCTCCTCGTTGAGCATCACCACGCGCCTGCCGCGGGCCGCCTCGAGGATCGCGGTCACCGCACCTGTGGGCTCGAAGCCGTCGGTGCCGGGGTCACTGGCGCCGCTCGGCCGATTGGCTGCGTAGGCGGTGCAGTCCAGGTGCAGGGCCGTGCGCCAGTCGTGGACGAAGGTCAGCTCGGTGGCGAGGACGTCGCGCCACATGTCTCGCTCGCCATCGTCGAGCTCGGGCTCGAGGGCTTCGAGCGCGGCGACCGTGGCCAGGTGCCCACGCTCGGCGTTGGCCTGCCGCACGGCGTAGGGGCGGGGGAGCCCCGGCGGAGGGGACTCTTGGGCCGAGCTCGGCGGCGCGGGGAGCAGGGCGAGGGCGGAGAGGGCGACGGCGCAGGCTCGGGCGAGCCAGGTGCGTGCTTGCATCGATCGATCGTCGGTAGCGGCGGGGAACGCTGCTCGGGCTCGCCCGGGTGAGGATAGCGGGGCCTTACCGGTTGCGCTAGATTCGGTCCTGGGCGCGAATTGCGCCCCGATGAGGTCCTGGGACCGAATTCGATCTCGTTGGAGCCCTCTTGCGGCCGATTCGGTATTTTTCCCGAATCATGGCTCAATTCGGCTCTGAGACCGAAGTGCTGGCGCTGATCGGCGACATCGTCCGCTCGCGCGAGCTCCCCGACCGCGCCCAGGTCCAGGAGCGCCTGGGGGCCTGCGTCGACGCCCTGGCGCAGCGCCTGCCGGCGGGGGTCGTCTTGGCCGGCCCGACCCTGACGGCGGGGGACGAGGTGCAGCTCCTGCTGGCACCCGAGGGGGCTTCGGCGGCGGTCCAGGCCATCCGCCTCTTGGACGGGGCCGTGCGCCCGGCGCGCATGAGCTTCGGCATCGGCTGGGGGCGCCTGTCGACGCCGATCGAGGACGGCGCCCAGGCGCCGATCGGGCGCCTGGACGGGCCCTGTTTCCACGCGGCGCGCTCGGCCCTCGAGGCGGCGCGCGAGCAGGGGCGCTGGGTCATGACCGCGGGTTGGTCGACGCCCTCCGGCGCCATGATCCTCGACGGTCTGTTCGCCCTGCTGGGCCACCAGCGCGCCGGCTGGACCGACAAGCAGGCCTCCACCGTCGCCGCCGCGCGGGACCGTATGCAGAAGGACGTGGCCGAGGAGCTCGGCGTGCAGCCCTCGGTGGTCAGCGAGCGCCTCAAGGCGGCGGGCTTCGAGGCCTGCGTCGCCGGCGAGCGCAGCGCCGAGTTGCTGTTGGCGCAGCTCGCGGGCGCCGGCGCGGAGCGCAGGGAGTAGCCGTGGAGCTGTGGCAGATCCTCCACCGCTGGTCCCACGCGGACGGGGCCGAGCTGACGCTCCTGGCCCTGCTCTTCGCCGGCCACATGCTGGGTGACTTCGTCTTCCAGTCGGCGCGCATGGTCGAGGGCAAGCGCCGCTCGATCGCGGTGCTGATGGAGCACGGCGCCTGGGTGACCCTGTGCCACGTCGCCCTGGTGCTGCCCCTGGTCCCCTTCCGAATCCTGCCCGAGACCGCCCTGGGCCTGGGCCTCTTGGGTCTCGCGCACCTGTTGATCGACCGCTGGAAGACGGTGGTCGAGGCCCGCGACGCGGCCGCGGGTCGTGGGCGCCGCTTCCGCTGGTGGGTCATCGATCAACTCGCACACATGGCGACCCTCGGCCTGGCCTGGCGCGGGATCATCGCGCTGATCGGTCACCAGGGCTTCGACCTGGCCCTGCCCGTGGAGTGGTACGAACCGGTGCGAATCCTCGCCCTGACCGTCGCGGTGTTGGCCTTCAACGTGCACGGCGGCAGCGCGATCGTCGGCGCCGTGCTCGACGCCTGCGAGCGGCGCGAGCAGGTGGGCTTCGCCGCGGCCGGTGCGCCCGAGGACCCCTCGCAACCCTGGGGCCTGGAGGGCACCAGCAAGGCCAGTAAAGGCCGCGTGATCGGCATCCTCGAGCGGCTGCTCCTGGCCCTGTTCGTGCTGTTCGGCGCCTTCGGGGCGATCGGCTTCGTGCTGGCCGGCAAGTCCATCGCGCGCTTCAAGGAGCTCGAGGACCGCGACTTCACCGAGGGCTACCTGGTCGGGACCCTGGCCAGCACCCTGGTCGCGGTGACCAGCGGGTTGCTCTTGACCTACCTGATCTGAGTCCGACGGCTCAGGCCTTCGACTCGACGATCGAGATCATCTGCTCCAGGCTGGCGCGCGCCTCGCGCACGAGCTGCGCGCGCTCCGCCTCGCTCAAGCGGTCGCGCCCCATGGTGCGCTCGTCCACCGCGTCGCCGGGCAGCACGCGGCAGATCTCCGGCGCTTCGCCGCGCCGCAGGAGGTCGAGGGTGCCCACCAGGTGGGGCGGGTCGTTGCGGCTCATGGTCGCGCAGCCGCAGCCGATCGAGTCGTAGCCGGGCTCGGGCACGTCCGCCAGGTGCACGATCTCGACGCCGCGCGCGGCGCCCTGCTCGCGGGCGTTGCGCACGAAGTGGGCCTCGGTGCCGATCGCCAGCTTGGTGCCGGGCTCGGCGCGCATCACCGCGTCCCACAGGTAGTTGGTGCTGCCGCTGCCGTCGGCGGCCAGGACCGTCTCGAGGGTGCACTCGGGGTGCACCAGCACGCGGTAGCCCTTGGACTGCCAGTACTCGACCTGGCGCGGCTTCAGGACCGTGTGCACGCCGCAGGCCGAGCCCCACAGGATCATCTCGGCCGCGTCCAGCTCGGTCGTGTAGCGCTCCACGTCGATCGCACCCTGGCGCGGATCGGGCAGGGCGAAGAGCCTCGCCTGGTCCATCCCCAGGGCGTGGGCCGTGTTGCGGCCCAGGTGCTGGTCCGGCACGAACAGGATCTTCTTGCCCTGGCGCCGCGCCCAGTCGACCACCAGGTGCGCGTTGGAGCTGGTACAGGTGGCGCCCTTGGTGCGCCCCGACAGGGCCTTGATGCGCCCCGAGGTGTTCATGTACGCGATCACCGTCAGGTCGTCGCCGTAGCGCTCGAGCAACTGGTCCGCGACCGGCTCGACCATCCAGTCCTTGGCCAGCATCTCCATCGTGCAGCCGGCCTTGGGATTGGTGATCCAGACCGACTGGTCGTCGTGGGCCAGGATCGCGATCGACTCGGCCATGAAGTGCACGGCCGACTCGACGATGACCTTCTTCTCCGGCCGGTTGCGCGCCTGCAGGGCCAGGGCGTAGGAGTCGCTGATCGCCCCGCCGTAGTGCTCGATCAGCTTGACGATCTCGCCGCCCATGTAGAAGTGGGCGAGCAGCAGCAGCGAGTCCCCGAAGTGCTCCTTGGCCGGGACCACGTAGCGGTCCATCCAGCGCAGGATCGTCTCCGGCCGCCGGTCGGGCAGGGCCTGGAACTCCTCGGCGTAGGGCCGCAGCTCCTGCTGGTACCAGTCCAGGGGCAGGTCCGTCTGGCAGACCGGCAGGTCGGGATGCAGCTCGAGCCCGCTGGGCGGGATGTCGGTCGTGGTCGGCATGGATCGTCGGGAGGAGGGTGCACCCGTCCCTTGGGATCCGGGCGAGCCGGGCGCAAGCCCGACATGATGCCACGCCGCGTCCCGCGCGTCCCCCCGGGAGGGCGGCTGGCCCGCCCGGGGGGGCGAGGTCACAGTTGCAGGCGCTGGCCCTGGCCCAGCTCGATCGCCACGCTCTCCAGGGGCTGACCGTCGCGGTCGACCCACACCAGCTCGTAGCGGCCCGCCGAGAGGTAGCCGATCTCGAAGGCCTCGCCGCTCGATCCGTCGCGCTCGACGAAGCTCCCGCCCCGATTCGCCAGGAAGGCCGATGGAGCCTCCTCGCTCCAAGCGCAGCGGCGCAGGCGCAGTCCGGTGCTCGCGCCGGTGAAGCGTCCGACCAGGGACGCGCCCGGGAGGCGGATCGACTCGGGCCCGCTGCCCGGCGCGTCGAACTCGATCAGCTCTTGGACGCGGCCGCGCTGCTCGCGCACGCCGTAGACCTCGAGCAGCGTCGGACCGTTCAGCTCGCCCTGTAGCTCGAAGCGACCGTCGTGGTCGGAGGTCGCCGTGCTCGAGGTCCAAGCGAGGTCGGTCGCTACGGCCCGGACATGCACCCCTGCGGCGGGGGATCCGTCCGCGAAGAGCATGCGAGCGGTCCAGGTGGCGACGACTCGCTCGCGCAGGTCGAGCACGGCTTCGACCAGATCCCCGGCCCGAGCCTCGACGACCGTCACGAAGGGCACGCCCTCGACCATCATCGAGGCGCTGCAGGTGCCGGCTCGCAGGCCCTGCAGCAGCAGCTGGCCGTCCCCATCGGTTCGCCGCGCCATGACGGCGCTCCCGTCGCTGACCGAGACGGAGACCCCGGCCATTGGCAGGCCCTGCGCGTCGAGCACGGTGAGCCGGATCGAGGCGCCGCTCTGAACCTCGATCAGGCCGACGTCGACTGGACTCGAGCCGGTCACGCGAACCCCGGTCAAGTACTCGCTCGCCGCGCCCTGTGGTTGCACCAACACCGAGTAGAGCCCGGGGGGGCACGCCGGCGAGCTCGAAGTCGCCCGAGTCGTCGCAGGCGACCGACGCCACGTTGGACCGAGTCCCGTCCAACCCCCCCTCGTGGAGGAAGGCCGTCACCTCCGCGGGGATGGCCATGCCGCTCGAAGCCTCGGCCACGCGACCCGTGAGCACTCCGCCGGAGCTCGCGTCCGCAGCGTGGACCTCGGTCGTGGCGCCCGCGAGGAGTGTGACCAGGCCGAGGTCCTGGAGCGGCCGCGTGCGACGCTCGATCTCCAGCAGGTAGTACCCGGGTACGAGGTCGTAGAGGGTGAAGACGGGTGTCTCGAAGAACTCGATGTAGACCCGCTTGCCGTCCATGTCGCGCAGGACCACCGCGTACTGCTCGACCTGATCGAGAGGCAGCGTGCCGGTCAGCGTCGCCGGCGCACCGAGCACGAGGGTCACGGCCGCCGGACTGGGAGCCTGGACTTGCAGGCCGGTCGGAGCGGCCCCCGGAGCACTGGCCGACAGGACGTAGTCACCCGCGGCGAGGCCCGAGAACTCGAAGCTCCCGTCGGCGCCAACTCGGCAACGCTGGCTCGTGCGACCGTCGACCGCAGCGAGGTCGACGGCCGCGCCGTCGGAGGGGGACCCGTCGGGCCGCAGCACGGTCCCGATCAGCGTCTGGGCCCTGTTCAGCACGAACTCGACTCGATCTTGCTCGGAGCCGGGCGCGACGCGCAACGACGCCTCGGCGAACCCCTCTGCGCGGGCGATCAGGTCGACCACGCCGGGCTGCACGCCGCCGAGCTCGAAGCGTCCGGACTCGTCGGTCCTCGCCGACCGATTCTCGATCCACAGGCGTTCGAGGTGCGACTGCGGCGCGCGGCTGCGCCAGCTCACGTCGACTCCGGACAGGGGAAGCCCCTGCTCGTCGGTTGCCGCGCCAACCAGGGTCCAGCCGCGGTCGAGCGTCACTTCCACCTCGTCCGCGCATTCAACGGTAGGGGTGCTGCGACACCCGTCGCGAGCCACCCGGTGACGCGAGCCTCGAGGGACATCGTCGAAGTCGATTCGAGCGTCTGCGACGTGGCGAGTTCCGCAACCCGGACGTGACCCGAATACCTGCTGGACCCTTGTCCGCTGGGCGAGGCCGGTTGGCCGCGACACCTTCTCGGGATGGGCGTCGGAGCCGGGCGGGCATCAGGACCGGTCGAGCTCGGCGGGTGACGCGATCGCGATTGAGCCGACCGGGCGATCCGCTTCTGGCCCTGTCAGCCAGCGCTGCTCGACGAGACGAGTCGCCTCCGAGGATTGATCCGCGGTCCCTCACTCAGCGGCCGCTTCACGAGGTGCGGTGCCTGTATTGCTGGACGGTGGCCCATGCGTTCCTCGACCGCTCCCCGAGTCGCTCCGCGTGGGGCGGGCTGCGAGATCCGCCCGGACGGCAGGCTGCGTTGGCGATTGCTGTGGACGCCCGGTCCGAATCGAGACGGCGCGGCGGTAAGATCCGGCTTCACGCCGCAGCGCCGACCATCGCTCCCCATGCCCATCAAGATCCTGTCCGACTTCGACGGCGTCTGGACCGACCAGGCGATCGAGGCCGAGAGCGTTCGGCTCTACATGGTCGCCGAGGCCGCGCGCCTGGCGGCGATGCCCGCCAACCGTGCCCTGGCGCACTTCGCGGAGTTCGAGCGTTGCACCCGTTCGCGGCCGCGGGAGTTCGGTTGGGCTCCAGACGGGCGCATCACGGCCTACGTGGACGAGGACCCCTTCTGCATCGCGAACTCGATCGCGGCCTACCTGTCCCAGGCCGAGGGCGAGGTCGAGAGCCGGTTTCGGGGCGCGATCCTGGACGGCGGCTACGAGACGGTCACGGCCTTCGCCGACCACTGCTTCCTGACCGCCACCGCCAACTACCGCACCCTGCATCCACCGGCGTTGGTGCCGGAGACGAAGGCGGTGATCGACGCGCTCGCCGCGCGCGGTGACGACGTCGTGGTGGTCTCGAACTCGGCTCCGGACAAGCTGATCGGCTGGTTCCGGGCCTGCGGCATCGACGCGGGCGAGGCCGATCACCACGCCCTGCGGATCCGCGGCTCCGCCGGCAAGTTCATCCTCGGCGAGAGCGACCAGTCGATCGAGGTCGGCGGGCGACGGATCCACGTGGACCGGCCCAAGTACCGCGCGATCATCGCGGAGGAGACACCGGACCTGATCATCGGCGACGTCTTCTCCCTGGACTTGGCCCTGCCCCATGTGATGCGTTCGGAGGACGCCCCCGGTGCGCCGCGCTCGCTCGTCCTACGGCGCCACGACCACACACCGGATTGGATCGAGTCCACCCGCGCTGAGGGGGCCATCGACGTGGTCGTCGACGGGGTGGGGGAGTTGCCGGGGCTCGCCGAGCAGCTCGAACGCGGCCGCTGAGCCGCGTCGACGGGGATCTTCCCGCGCCGAACCGAGTCCTTCCCGCGCCCTGCGCGACGGCCGCCCCAGGCCACGACAGCATCGATCGATCTCACCTCCGACCTGACGCCTGAGGCCCTCCCATGTCTGTTTGGATCGAAGAGCTACTGCCCATCGTCGTCCTGCTGGTCGTGATCACCGTGGTGATCGGACGACTGCCGCGGGTGCACTTGGGTCATTCCGACGACTTCCGGATGCGCCGCATCCTCAACTGGCTGCCCCTGGGGCTGACCTATGCGTTCCTCTACATGGGGCGCTACAACCTGACGGTCAGCAAGCTCGCGTTCGAGGAGATGGTCGCGCCCGACGGTGGGGCGCTGATGGGCAACAACGACTTCGGCCTGATCTTCGGGATCGGGACCTACGTCTACGGCTTCTCCTTCCTCCTCAACGGTCCCTTGACGGACCGGCTCGGCGGCAAGTTCGCGATCCTGGTCGGCGCTGCTGGCTCGGCGGTGGCCAACCTGTTGATGGGGCTCGGAGCTTGGACGCTCTTGAACCACGGCCCCGGTGCGGAGTTCGTGGCGCAGCACTTCGTCGCGGTCTACGCGACTCTGTACGCCGTGAACATGTACTTCCAGAGCTTCGGTGCCGTGGCGATCGTCAAGGTCAACGCGCCCTGGTTCCACGTGCGTGAGCGCGGAGTGTTCGGGGCGATCTTCGGGGTCTTGATCTCGCTCGGGATCTACTTCGCCTTCGACCTGGGCGACCTGATCCTCAAGTCCGAGGGACTGGGGCTGACCTGGGTCTTCCTGATGCCGGCCCTGCTCTTGGCGGTCTTCTGGGTGATCGACTTCCTGATCGTCCGCAACACCCCCGGTGAGGCGGGGCTGATGGACTTCGATCCCCAGGACGCATCCTCGGACGACGACGATGGACCGCCGCCGCCTGCGATCCAGGTCTTCAAGCGCATGATGCGGAACCCGATCATCGTCACGATCGCGCTGGTGGAGTTCTGCTCGGGCTTCCTGCGCCAGGCGATCATGCAGTGGTACCGGACCTATGCGAAGCAGACCGACGACCTGCTCGGGCTCAAGGGCACCTTCGTCTACGAGAACTGGGGCATGCTCCTATGCTGCGCGGGGATCCTCGGCGGGGTCTTTGCCGGTACGATCTCGGACCATCTGTTCCAGTCCCGGCGCGGGCCCGTGGCCTTCCTGCTCTACCTGGTCATGCTCCTGGGTAGCGTGACCCTCTGCTTCGTCTACGAGACTCCGGTGGTGGGCTGGCTGGTGGTCTTCATGTCGATGGCCGTGATCGGCGTCCACGGGATGCTCTCGGGCACCGCCAGCATGGACTTCGGCGGTAAGAGAAGCGTTGGCGTCGCCGTCGGCATCATCGACGGATTCGTGTACATGGGAACGGCCGTAATGTCGTTCACCTATCGCGGGCTCCTGCCGAAGGAACAGCTCGACGATCAAGGGGTGCTGATGGGGCCGGCCACGGATCCGGACAACTGGATCGCCTGGCCCCTGGCCATGGTCCCGATCGCCCTGATCGGAACCGTCCTCACGAGACGCGTATGGAACGCGACGCCAATGAAGGCGAAGCCCCAGGCGCTCGAGAAGGAAGCCGCATAATAGAATCGGCTCGGCACCCAAGGCCCTGGCCAAGGCCCCGGCCGTCCCGACCCGAGCCTCCACCGACCTGAGCCCCGTCGATGCGACACCCCTCTTCCCCCCGCGGCAGCCTCCGGGCCCGCTCCGTGGCCCGCTGGGGCGCCGTCGTGCTGTTCGCGGCGGTACCCAGTCTGGCCGCGTACTTCGGGACCCAGCAGGGACCCGGGTCGCATCAAGCAGCGGGTCCCCACCAGGCCGCGGGGTCCCAGCTCGGTCAGGGAACCATGACTTGGGCCCTGGCCAACAACGACAACGGGCGCGTGCTCGGGCCGATAGCGGTGGTGGGGGATTCGAACTCGGTCGCGCCCTGGTTCACGCCGGGCTGGGTCGAAATGGCCGAGCGGCTGCTCGGGCTCGCGCCGGGGCAGATCGTGAACACCTCGATCCCCGGGGCGACCGCCGGTCCTCACCCCGAGCTGCCCCTGACCAAGAGTGGCCCCACGATCCTCGACCAGGCCCTGAACGCCGGTCAGGTCCTGGATGGGCTGATCTTCGCGCTGGGCACGAACGACATCAGCTACGGACACGACGCCGCGCAGGTGAAGGCCGACCTGGACGAGCTGATCGCCGAGGTTCAGGCCTACGACTCGGAGATCGAGGTCTTCGTGGCCCTGGTGCCGCCCCTGGTGGATCCGGTCGTGAACGCATCCGGGCTGCAGACCGAGATCGACGCGCTCAACGCGTTGATCGTCGCGTCGATGCCCGCCGACCGAGTGATCGACTTCCACGCACTGCTCAGCGACGGCCTGCTGGGCACGGAGTTCACCTACTACAACGACGGGATCCACCACAACGCCCTGGCGAGCGCGCTCAAGGCCCAGGCGGTGGTCGAGGTGCTCAGCGTGGCCTACGGTCTGCCGGTCGCGATGAAGCTGGAGGGTGGGAAGTAGGAGCGGGGGATGGCGACGCGCCGGTCGTGAACGCGCCGGCAGCGAAGGGGGGCCAGCCCTCGATCCAGTCGGCCACCGCTGCGGCAAAGATGCCATTGGCCTCGGCGCCCGCGTGCATGTCCCCGGGGTGGACCCGCAGGGCGACCGGATCGCGACCTGAGAACGCCGGCTCGGCGTCGAGGCAGGCGATCCCGACGGTTGCGAGGTGCTCGGCGACACGCCTGTGTACGTCGTGGCTCGCGAATTCCCCGCCCGGTGCGTGCATGAAGGGATAGAGCACCACAGCCAGGGGCACCTTGGCCTCGCGCAGCATCCGATCGATGCGCTCCATCGCTTGGCACCACTCCCGCCAGGCCAGGTCGTCGTCCACCAGGAAGTGGGCATTGCCCTCGCCCCAGTGGTCGAAGTAATTGCGGCGGAAGGCGGCCTCGAGCAGCGCGTCCGCCAGGCGCGAATGGTGCCTTAGCCAGTGCACCGCACCCTCCTGGCGCGGATGGGCGAGCTTCAGCCACCAGGGAGTCGCGGCCTGGGTCGCACGGGCGCGTCGAGCCCCCGGGTTGTTCGCGTCGTTGATGAAGAATTGGAGCAGGACGATGTCCGGCTCGAGGGGCAGCACGAAGTGCTCAATCCACCGGGCTTCCTGGGCGGTGTCGTAGCCCTGCACCCCGGCGTTGACGACCTCGATCGGGCGGTCCGCGTTCTCGCGCAGCAGTCCGCCCAGTAGGAGCGGCCAGGTCTCGCGATCCTCCACGCCCTCGCCAAAGGTGTGGCTGTCCCCGACGCACACGATCCGCAGCACCTGCGCGGCCTTCGGGAGGGCCACGGTCGGTCCACGAAAGCCCTGTCGGTTCAGGCGCTGAACCACCCGACGACCGGGATCGTCGCCGAAGGGCGGGTAGACCACGACCCGCTCGGACGAGGGCACGGTGATGAAGCGCAAGACCGGGTCGCTGATCGGGCGCACGACCGTGCCGAAGACCTCGGGCCGCGGCGCGGGACCCAGGCCGAGGACTCGCACCGCGAGCTCGCACAGGACCAAGCTCGCCGGAAACACCCCCGCCAGGGCCAGGCAGCGGCGCCGGCGCCCCCCGACGCGCGGCCGAGCCGGAACCGCCGCCGGTCGGATCGAGTCGGTGGGTGGGCGCTCGACAGCTCCTATTGACTCGGGTTCGACCATGGCGCGCCGGCCGCCGGGGAAGCGTCCGCACCGGCCTCTGGTCACCGCCGCCGCCGTCGTAACGAGAAACGACCGCCGGGGAGTTCCCGACGGCCGTGTTTCCGCATTCCTCCGGCCCTGGGCCGGGATCAGGCGCTCCTCAGTCGGCGCCCAAGAACGGATAGCGCCAATCCGTGGGCGGCGCGAAGGTCTCCTTGATCGTTCGCGCGCTGACCCAGCGCTGGAGGTTGAGCATCGAACCGGCCTTGTCGTTGGTCCCCGAGGCGCGGCTGCCGCCGAAGGGCTGCTGGCCGACCACGGCGCCGGTGGGCTTGTCGTTGACGTAGAAGTTGCCGGCGGCGAAGCGCAGGTCGTGGGTGAGCTTGCGGATCACCAGGCGGTCGCGGGCGAAGATGGCACCGGTGAGGGCGTACTCCGAACCGTTGGCGCACTGGGCCACGGCCTCGTCGAGCTGGGCGTCGTCGTAGACCCAGACGGTCAGGATCGGGCCGAACAGCTCGCGGCGCATGGTGTCGTAGCTCGGGTCGCTGGCGACCAGAATCGTGGGCTCCACGAAGTAGCCCACCGAGTCGTCGCAGCCCCCGCCGACCAGCACCTCGACCGCGGGATCCGCCTGGGCGGCCGCCAGGGCGTCGCGGTGCTTGGCGAAGGCGCGGGCGTCGATCACGGCGCCGAGGAAGTTGGTGAAGTCGGCCGGGTCACCCATGCGCAGCTCGCGGGTCATCTCGACCAGCAGCTCCGACAACTCGCCCCACAGGCTGCGCGGCACGTAGGCGCGGCTCGCGGCCGAGCACTTCTGCCCCTGGTATTCGAAGGCGCCACGCACCAGGGCCACCGCCAGGCTGGGCACATCGGCGCTCGGGTGGGCGAAGACGAAGTCCTTGCCGCCGGTCTCGCCGACGATGCGCGGGTACTGCCCGTAGCGGTCGATGTTCTCGGCCACCTGGCGCCAGATCGTGCGGAAGGTCGCCGTCGAGCCGGTGAAGTGGATGCCCGCCAGGCGCGGGTCGGCGATGGCCGTGGCGCCGATGGTGGGTCCGTCCCCGGCCACGAAGTTGACCACCCCGTCGGGCAGGCCGGCCTCGCGCATCATCTGCATCGTGACCCAGTTCGACAGCAGCGCCGTGTCCGAGGGCTTCCACACCGCGGTGTTGCCCACCAGCGCCGGAGCCGTCGGCAGGTTGGCCGCGATCGACGTGAAGTTGAACGGGGTGATCGCGAACACGAAGCCGTCCAGGGGGCGGTGCTCGAGGCGGTTCCACATCCCGGGCCCGGACTCGGGCTGCTCGGCGTAGAGCTCCTCGGCGTAGAAGGCGTTGAAGCGCCAGAAGTCGATCAGCTCGCAGGCCGCGTCGATCTCGGCCTGGTGGCAGGTCTTGGACTGGCCCAGCATGGTCGAGGCGTTGACCCGGTCGCGCCAGGGCCCCGCCAGGAGCTCGGCGCAGCGCAGGAAGACGGCCGCGCGCTCCTCCCACGGCACATCGGCCCACTCGGCGCGCGCGGCGATCGAGGCCTCGATCGCCCGGGCGGTCTCCTCCGGGCCGGCCAGGTGGGCCCGGGCCAGGACGTGTCCGTGGTCGTGGGGGCAGACCACGTCGATCGTGTTGCCGGTGCGGACCTCTTCGCCGCCGATCAGCAGCGGGATCTCCACGACCTCGCTCGCCTGCCGCTCGAGCTCGGCGCGCAGGGAGGCGCGCTCGGCGCTGCCCGGCGCGTAGTCGCGGACGGGCTCGTTGACGGGGGAGGGAACGCGGAATGATCCGTGTGTCATGTCGCTAAGGGGGGGTCGGTGAACGGGAGCGCAGGGAGGGTAGCGGAGGCCCTCGGTCGCCGTCGAGCGCAGGTCGCCCCGGATCGAACCGACCCGGGGTCGTGCGCCGTCGCCGGGGCCCACCCGCCAGCGCCCTTCCGTCCCGACCGCCCCGCGTCCATGATGTCCCCACGGGGGCCGCACTGCCGGCCCGCACCCCCCGCCAACACCGCCGAGGTCCGCCATGCTGCGTTCGATCCTGCTTCCGTCCCTGGCCCTCTTCGCCCTCCCCGCCCTGCACGGCTGCGCCACGCCCCTGGCGGCCAGCGACAGTGACGCCTCGCAGCATTCGGCCATCGCCACCGATGCCCCGGATGGGGACGACGACGAGAAGGAAGACGAGGACGACGCCGAGAAGAAGGCCCACAAGCTGGCGCGAGAGATCGCCGGGATGGAGTGGAAGCTCGAGCAGGCCCAGTTGGATCGCACCGCCACCGAGATCGACGTGGCCCTCGATCTGGGCCAGGCCGAGCAGGCCGTGGTGGACGCCGGCGTCGCCGTCGAGGAGGCCGCCTTGGCCCTGCAGACCTTCACCCAGGTCGAGTCGGCGCACGAGCTCGACTCCTCGAAGCTGGACCTGGATCGCTCGCAGACCCGCGCGGTGCAGGCGGCCCAGGAGCTGGCCGAGCTGCAGTCGATGTACGACGTGGAGGAGTTCGCGGAGAAGACCAAGGAGCTGGTCATCAGCCGCGGTCAGACCAATCTCGAGATGGCCCAACGCTCGCTCGATCTGCAGCAGCGCAGCCACGCCCTCTTGAGCGACTTCGAGCTGCCGAAGAAGACCCGCGCGCTCCAGCGCGAGGTGGACGAGGCGAAGCGCAAGTTGAAGCGCGCGGAGCGCCAGCTCGAGAAGGCGCGCATCGAGGCCGAGAAGCGCCGGCGCAGCGCCGCCCACGAGATCGAGGAACTCGAGCTCGACCTGGCCGAGAAGCGCGCCGAGGTCGAAGCGTGAGCAGCATCCTGATCGCCCTCGTGGCCCTGGCGCCGCTGCGGCAGGACGTGCCGGTCGCGGGGACCGGTGATGGGCCCGCCGGCGGCGGTCCCGACATCGTCGAGGTCGTGGGCGGCGACGCGATCACGGAGGCCCTGCGCGCGCGCCCCGAGGTTCCGAAGACCATGACCGTCGACGAGGCGCGCGACGCCCTCGATCGGTCCCTCGAGTGGCTGGTCAGCACCCAGCTCGAGAATGGATCGTGGGGCACCTCGGCCCTGGACGGGATTCTCGAGCTCGGCTTCTCGATCGAGACCTACTACGCCTGGCAGGTCTCGAGCCACGCCCTGGCCACCATGGCCCTGCAGAAGGCCGACGAGACCCCCGAGCGCCTGGCCGCCTTCGAGCGCGCCGTGCGTTGGCTGTGCGACACGCGCCTGCCCCAACGCGGCAGCGACTGGGACACCGACTACACCTGGGCCGGCTTGTACGGCCTGGTTGCGACCTCCCGGGCGGCGGTCGATCCGCGTCTGACCGACCCCGAGCTGCGTGCGGCGATCGATCGTCGGGGACGTGAGTTCTGGCGCCTGCTGGAGACGACCGAGGTCCCCAGCGGTGGTTGGGCCTACTACGACGACCCGCCGTACTCCCGTCGGCCGAGCTGGGCCACCAGCTTCTGCACGGCCCTGGTGATGCCGAGCCTGGCGCGGGCCGAGGGGCTGGGCTGGATCGAGGATCCGGGCCACCTGCGGCGCGCGACGGCCGCCCTGCAGCGCTGCGCCCAGCCCAACGGCGCCTACACCTACAACGCGAGCTTCGGCATCCCGCGCGCGGGCGCCGGCGAGTCGATCAACAGCATCAAGGGCTCCCTGGGGCGGATCCAGGTCTCGCACTGGGCCCTGGGCTCGCTGGGCGATCCCTCGATTACGCCCGACCGCATCCGCCAGGGTCTGGAGTGGTTCTTCGAGCACCACCGCTTCCTCGACGTGGCGCGCATGCGGCCGATTCCCCACGAGGGCTACTACGCCAACGCCGGCTACTTCTACCTCTTCGCGCACTACTACGCGGCCGAGGTGATCGACCTCTTGCCGGAGGCCGAGCGCCAGGCCTGGCACGAACGCCTGCGCCCGCACCTGATCAAGATCATGCGGTCCGACGGATCGTCGACCGACTTCCTGGGCACCGCCTACATGCTGACCGCTGGCACTGCCCTCAACGCCCTGTCCCTCCAGAAGGGCATGCCCGCTCGAGAATGAAGCCGTCCGAACTCCTGCGCGAGGCGCTCGCGCCGCACCTGTCCACTACTGCCCAGACCGCCCTCGACGGAGCCCTGGCGGAGGTCGCCGGCGGGGTTTCGTCGGTGCGTTTCGGGACCCTGCTCGCGGGTCTCTCGCGGCACATCAAGTCGCGACCCCTGGAGCTCGGCGAGGCCGTCGTGGAGCGCGGGCTCGAGCTGGTCCCGGACTGGTCGATCGAGCGCTGGAGCACCCTCGAGACGGGGCGCGTCGTGTTGATCCTCGGCCGCTCGGACCTGGCCTCCGAGGCCGCCGCCCAGGCCTTGGAGGACGCCTTCAAGTTCGCCGACGAGGGCGAGACCTGCGCCCTCGCCAAGTCCCTGCCCCTGCTGCCGGCCCCGGAGCGCTTCGTGTGGCGGGCGGGGGAGTGTTGCCGGTCCAACATGCGGACGGTCTTCGAGTCGACCGCCTGTGATTCGCCCTACGCGGCCCGCTACTTCGACGACGTGGCCTGGAAGCAGACCGTGATCAAGGCGCTCTTCGTCGGAGCGCCCCTGTGGCGTGTGCGCGGGCTCGATGGACGCCTGGACGAGGACCTGGCGCGCATGGCCCTGGACCTGGTGGACGAGCGTCGCAGCGCGGGGCGGCCGATTCCGCCGGACTTGTGGCTCTGCCTGGGAGGCTTCGCGGGCGAGCGCGCCGAGCGGGCCCTGGAGGACGAACTGCAGGGCGCCGGAGCGCGCCAGCGCGCGGCGGTGGGACTGGCCTTCGCGCGGCGGGGCGAGAGCGCCCGCGCCGCCGACCTGGCGGCCACCGAGGACCATCCGATCGCCGCACGGATCCTGCGCGCCGCGGCCGAGGGCCGGATCGACCAGGAGCTCCACCGAGCCCTGGAGGACCCGAGTCTGGTCGCCGCGCACGCCTGAGGCGCGGCCGGCCTCCCGCCGCGACCCCGCTCGAGGTTCGGTGCTGAAGCGCCTCGGCGACGACACCGGAGCCGGCAAGGCCCCCGGCGCCCGTCCGCCGGGCCGTGTAAGCTCTCGGCCTCCCCAGGTCCCCGCGAGCCCCGCCGCCCCCGCGTACCCAGATGCGTTTCTTCGATCCCCACATCCACTGCATCAGCCGCACGACCGACGACTACCAGGCCATGGCCGACGCCGGCGTGCGGGCCGTGATCGAGCCCGCCTTCTGGCTCGGCCAGCCGCGCACCAGCGTCGGTAGCTTCGTCGACTACTTCTCGACCCTGCTCGGTTGGGAGCGCTTCCGGGCCTCGCAGTTCGGCATCCATCACTACTGCGCCATCGGCCTCAACTCCAAGGAGGCCAACAACGAGGGGCTGGCCCGCGAGGTGCTCGAGATCGTGCCGCGCTTCGTCACCAAGGAGGGCGTGGTGGCGGTGGGCGAGATCGGCTACGACGAGATCACGGCGGCCGAGGAGCACGCCTATCAGGTGCAGCTCGAGCTCGCGGTGCAGAACGAGATGGTCGTGATGGTCCACTCGCCGCACCGCGACAAGAAGCGCGGGATCATCCGCTCCCTCGACGTGGCCCAGGAGGCCGGCGTGCCGATGGAGAAGCTGATCATCGACCACAACAACGAAGAGACGGTGCGCGACGTCCTCGACCGGGGCGCTTGGGCGGCGTTCACGATCTACCCCCACACCAAGATGGGGTCGGAGCGCATGGTCGAGTTGGTCAAGGAGTACGGCCCGCAGCGGATCATCGTCGACAGCTCCGCCGACTGGGGCGTCAGCGACCCGCTGAGCGTGCCCAAGACCGCCGCCCTGATGTTGGAGCGCGGCATCGACCCCGCCGCCGTGGAGGCCACCACCTGGGGCAACGCCCTGGCGGCCTACGGCCAGTCCGGCCAGATCGACGAGCAGGCCCTGCTCGCGACCCCGGTGATCGACCAGACACGCCTGTTCGAGGACAACTCCGTCCTGCGCGGCCAGCCGCCGCGCGTGGACCAGGGCGTTCCGAACTGAAGACCTGGCCCGAATCGGCCAACGGGGTCCGCTCCTGGCACGCCCCGACTTCGTCCAGCGTCCGCATCTCGCCCGCCGACGACACTTGAGGGGCCAACCCCGTCCGCGGTGGAGCGCGACGCCTCGCCGGGGGGCCGGCACTCGCCGCGCGATTGGCTCGCGGGTGAAGGTGCGGTTGCGTCGGTGTCGCCCGGGAGACTGCTGGGGTGCGCCGGTCCTGCGGGGTGCGGTGGCGACGGCAGTTGCGTGCCCGACTCGGTCGGCCGGGCGGAGCCGCGCGCGGCGTTCCGCGCTGCGCGTTTGACGCCAACGGCCGGCGTCAACGGAGACGTGCCGGCTGCGCTCCTTGTACCAATGCCGGGATGTCGGCCCGGCGATTGCGGTCGTTCATTCGCGCGATGCGGTTTTTCTGACGCCTGGCCGAGCGCGCCACGCCTTTGGGGTTGAGGCGGCCAAGAGGTCGTCGTGCATCGCCGATGGGAGCGGGGTCCAGGCACCTCGCCGCAATCGAGTCGGCCCCGCGTCCGCCGAGTGTCCCAGACCCCGACGGTCCCCGAGGATCGTCACCGGTCACGCTCGAGCGGTAGGGGTCGCTGGCCTTCAAACCGGGAGATTCCGATGAGTTCCATTCGTTCCGTGTTGCTTGCCTCCGTGGTTCTGTTGTCGAGCGTTAGTTCGATCGGAGCCGTCCAAACGCCACCCGACGGTACGAAGCAAACCTATGCCGAGTGTGTGGAGGACTGCTTCAAGACCTACGTGGCCGAACTCGCGGACTGCGACGACGACTGCAAGAAGTGCGTGCAATGGGTCTGGGTGATCTGCGTGTCGAGCGTCCTCGACATGTCTTGCCTGAACAAGTGTCAGAAGTCCGCCAAGACGGATTTCGACGCCTGTGTCAAGGCCTGCGCGGGCTGACGCCGCGAGCGCTGCCGAGCGACGGCGCTCGGCGGCCGTCGTTGCCCGGGACGAGGTCCGCTCGCCCGGTCCCTTCCAACCCGACCCTGTGAACTTCGACGGAGAGAACCGATGGATTCGACGTACCTCAGGCGCTTGAGCACGCCGCCCCGTATCGCCGCGATGGTCTTGGCCGGAACGGCCGGATTGCTCCTGCTGACCCTGACGAATCCGAGCGAGGGGCAGTCGAAGGGCGACCTCGGATCTGTCGGCGTGGGTGTTCGGGCGACCGACGGCGGCGCGTTGACGGATCATGCGGTGAGCCTCGCCCGCAACCCCGACGGGGCGCGCTCGCTGGCTCCCACCGTCGCGCCGAAGGGCGGGCCGGTCGAGGCCGCCACCCAGGAGACGTCCCTCGACGGCGTTGATTCCATCGCTTCGGTGTGGGCGATCGTGGACGACTTGGATCAACTCGCGGCCGCCCGGACCGACTACCACGCCCGTGCCATCGCGCCGATCCAACGCCTGGAGCGAATCCTCGGGCAGCTGCAGAAGGGGACCGAGGCCGACCGAACCGTGGTCGACGCATTGGTGGCCGAAGTCATCCGCGACGAGGGACGCGATCCGCTGGTCCGCGGCGCCGTCTGGCTGGCGAGCGCGGATCATGTGGAGGCGGGCTTGCATCGGGAGGTCTTCGCGGATTGGCTCCACCGCGCGACTCTCGGCTCCGGTGAACTCGCGCGCGCTGCCCTACTCGCGGCCAGCCGCAGGTCGAGCGCATCGACTTGCGCGGGCCCCATCGATCTGGTCGATCTGCTCCAAGCGGACGTACCGCCGCAGATCACGGTTCCGGGCCTCTACCCGCTCGCCTTCGAAGGTGCGCTGGAAGGGCCGGAGGCGGACAGCCTGGCCGCTTGGGTCGGCTTCGACGACCCGCGCCGCGAGCGGCTCGCCACGAGCCTGCCCGCGGATCTGATGGGGTCGAATGGAGCCGAACTGTTCGACTATCTGGTGACTGCCGAGATGGGCTTCGTCCTGTGGGGTCTCGGTGGAGCCGAGTCGGACGAGATCGCAACTCAGGTGGTCGCCGAGCTTCAGCTGGATGGGGTGGACCTGACCCGCGCGCCGCTCCTCGCCCGGACCGCCGCATTGCTCACGCACTCCCTGGGCGACTGCAGCGGGGTCTACTTCGACGCCATCCTGCGCTTGGATAGCTCCAAGCATCCCATGCACCGCTCCCTGAATCGGCTCTTCCTGCGGCGTAACCGTGGACCCATCAGTCTGGCGCAGATGGCGCAGATCGAGCGGCTCAAGTACACGACCGATAGCGCGGGTGAAGCCGAGCTGATCGTCGCCTTAAACACGGTCGAGAATCAGGTGGCGAACCTGGCCGACGCGGACCCGCTGCGTCGGCAGGAGACGCTCGACTACCTGTCGATGATCTCGACCGACGTGCTCGTCCCCGGCGACGCGCGAGCCCTTGCCCTGAAGGCCATCGCCAAGAGCGGAGCTTGGGAGGAGTTCCGGGTCAGTGCCGAGCGCGTGCTCGGCGAGGGTGGCTCCCTCGAGCTGCATGCGATCGCGATCTTCACCCTCTACGACAACGCGAGGCAAGACCCCGAGCGAGCCTCGGTCGCGATCGCTGCGCTGCAGCGATTCCGCTCGGGGCGGGCGCCGGCGACGCTGATCTCGAGCATCGACGAGTTCATTCGCAGGCTCGATTCCATCTGAGTCCCGCCGGTCCGAGCATCGCCCGCCGCAGCGGTGGACGAGCCGAAGTTCCACCGGCGATCCCTTCCGGGTCGCTGGCCAACCCCGATGGGCTCGGTTGGTCCGAGCTCCGCCACCCTTCGACTCTGAATCCGGAGGCCGACCTCCGGTACGGGCCTCGAGCCCAAGGACGAATCATGAAAGCCATTCTCGCCACGCTCTGTGTCACGGCTGCGCTGATCTTCAGCTTCTCATCGGCCAGCCTCTCATTCGCCGAGGGGGACGTCGGGGGGGACGTCGAGGCTGCGGCCGACAACGACTGCCTCAACTCGACCAAGACCTACGCCGAGTGCATCGCCTGTTGCCAGGACAACTACGAGGAGAACATCAAGGACTGCACCGATGTTTGCACGGTCTGTGACACCTGGCTCTGGTTCATCTGCATCGGTTGGGAGTTCTTGAAGGACTGCCACCAGGACTGCATGGCGGGTGCCAAGCAAGTCCGCGACGCCTGCGTGGCCGGCTGCGCCCAGCCCTGATCGGCACGGTCCGCAGTTCATCGCTGCGCTCGCTCCCGAGCGCGGCCTAGACGACGCCGCCCTCCGCTTCGGGGGGCGGCTCCACTGTCTGGGGAGGGCGCGCGGCGGCCCCTGGTCGAGCGCGCTCGGGCTGTCGGCCGCACTGTGCTGTCGGCCGCCCTTGCGTGGCTCGAACGCGAGGCCGGCGATCTCGATCCGCTGCATCGGCCGCTGAAGCGCAGCTACGAGCCTCCGAGTCGCGACCGGGGAAATGCGAGAAACTTCCCCGTGCGTATCCGTGGGCCGATCCGTTATGCCTTGCAGGCGACCGGGCCGGGGTGCTGCGAACCCCGGCGCCCATCCGGAACACGACCTGTGGCTTCATTGGGGACGAGCTTGATCGATCGCGCTCTCGGGGGACTGAGGGGCCAAGGACGGAGCCGCTGCGCGTTCTTGCTCGTGATTCTGGCCACCTGGGGTGGACTGGGCGCTCTTGAAGTGCCCGCCCAGCCTGGCCCGGTCGCCATGCCGAGGGGTGCGGCGCTCGGAGGCGGAGAGGTTCAGGTCGGCACGATCGACCTGTTGGTCTACTTCGCCTACGCGGTGCCCGTCGAGGACGACTGGCCGGCCGAGTTCGCCGCTTGGGAGCCGGTCTTCGAGGCCTTCTCGGTGCGGCTCTTCGACGCCACGCAGAGGCAGCTTCAGCTCGGCACGGTGACCTTCACCGATCGCGACGAGCTGAAGGCGTCGGCGGACGTCTGGATCACGGCCGGCGACGCGGCGTCGGGCTCGCACCTGAACGGCCTCGGTGTTCCGGGACGTCACATCACGATCAGTCAGGTCCACCGCGGCACGTCCGGTGCGGTGTTGGGGCAGTTCGCGCTAGTGCATGAGTCCGGGCACTACCTCTTCGGTCTCTACGACGAGCACAGGGGACAGATCGGGACCGACCCCACCACGGTCGCCCACCCCTTGCATTTCTGCTTCGAGCCGTCCGGCGTGGGCTCCGGGTCGATCATGGATGGGGGCTCGGGCCTGGCGCCGAGCAACCTGCGCACGGAGTTCTGCACCGACCTGGAGCACAACGCCGGCCTGGCGGACGCCCTGGGAAGTCCGGTGCTGACGGCCCAGGCGGCACAGCTGGGGACATCCTGCTGGGCGCGAATGGTCTCGTCGGGCGTGGGCGCACTGGTGGCGCCGTTGGAGACGCCGACCAGCGACGTGGCCGGACACCAGCCGGTGGCCTTCGCTTCCGAGGTGGGCGAGTTGGCCGTGGTACTCGTGCTCGACCGCTCGGGCAGCATGGGCGGCGAGGCCCTGGCCCAGACGAAGTTGGGGGCGAAGTTGGCCGTCGGACTCCTACCGAAAGGCGCGGACCTGGGCCTGGTGTCCTTCAACGGCTCGGTGACCATCGATCTCGGCATCGGGCCCGCCGATGCGACCCACAAGGGGGCGGCCATTGCCGCCATCGATGGCCTGGCGGCAGGTGGCAATACCGCGATCGGCTCGGCCCTGACTCAGGCCAGCGGTGAGCTGGGACTGGTGAATGGTTGCGCCGAGTTGGTGGTGCTCCTGACGGACGGTGCCAACAACGCCGGTCCGCCGCGCATCTCGAGCACCGTGCTCGACCCGCTGGTTGCGGCGGGGACCACGGTGGTGACGATCGCCCTCGGTTCGGACTTCAATCCAGGGGACCTGGTCGTCCTGGCCCAGGCCACCGGCGGGAGGTTCATCGCGGCCCAGTCGCCGGATCAGCTGCCGGGGATCTTCACCGAGATCTTCGGCCAGGCCAGCGGCGCCGTGGTCGTCGCCGCGTCCAACCGCGAGCCAATCTCTGCGGGGGCCACCGAGGTCGTCCCGATCGAGGTCGGGGCGGGCGCGACCGCCCTGCGGGTCAGCCTCGGATCGGATGCGGGGGCGAGCCTGGGCCTGACCCTCGTCGGCCCCGGTGGTTCGCCGACCATCGACGCCCTGGCACCATCGCCCGGGCCCGGAGTCGAGCTGTTCGTCACGGCGGTCCAGCAGCTCGTCACGGTCGACGGCCCCGCGCCAGGAACCTGGACGGCGCGGGTCCACTCCGTCGCGGCCGGGACCGAGGTCTTCGACCTCTCGGGGTTCGTGTGCGCTCCGGACTTGTCGGTCGGAGCGACCTCCGCGGCCGAGCAGGTCACCTGGCCGGCGGCCATTCCGATCAAGGCCAGCCTGGCCTCGGGCTTCCCCGTTGCGGGTGCCAAGGTCACCGCGCGGGTGCTGCGTCCCGACGGCAGCCTGGTGCCGCAGACCCTGGTCCTGCGGGACGACGGCGTCACATCCCTCGGCGACGACGTAGCCGGTGACGGCATCTACGGCGCCCTGTTCCAGGGCTATCAAGGGCTCGAATCCGACAGCGGCAGCTACACCTTCGAGCTCGAGGTCGACGGGAGCGGAGCTATCGCGGCCGGCGCGGGCGAGGCCGGCGGGGGCGTGCCCCCGGTAGTCGACCTGCCGAGGGCTCGCGCCACGGTCTCGGCCAACGTGCAGGGGGCCACGTCGACTTTCCTTCCAGGCAACTTGGAACTGGTCGACGTCGGTGTGGTCGTCGACGGACAGGTGCTAGAAGGTTCGCCCATTCACCAGACGCCGGTGATCGGCTTCGAGCTGGTTGCCGGTGGCGACGAACCCGTCGACCTGGGTGCCCTCGACCTTGGCCTTGCGTCGGACGGGGGGTTGGCGGCCCTGGTGGAATTCGCGCTGCACCTGGACACCGATCGCGACGGCCAGCCCGACAACCCGGCCAAGCCCCTCCTGGTGGTGGGAGCCGGCGAGGCCGCGGATGGCTTGCGTTTCGAACGCGCGGACGGCGCGGCCATCTTGCAACTCGGGTCCGGCCAGGCGCCTTGGTTGCTGGTGACGGTGGGGGAGATCGACCTTCCAACCGCCGACCTCGCGATGCCGGACGCCGGCGCCGCTGGTTTCCTGATCGGGGCGGGCCCGCCCCGTCAGCCGTCCGTGCCGACTCCTCTGGTCGCCCTGGTGGTCGCCGTGGGGGCCCTGACCCTCGCGTGGCAAGGCCGACGGCCGGCCGCAGGCGAGGGAGCGGCTCGGCGAGGACGGCGAGCGGCGCCGGCGGCCTTCGCGGCCGCGCTGCTCGGCGCCTCGGCCGCGATCGCTGCGAGCTGCGGATCGGGTGGCGGCGGCGGTGTAGCGACACAGCCCCCGAAGGCGGCCACTAGCTTCACCATCAGCCTGGAACCCCAGGGTGTCGAGGCCACCGGGGCCCTGGTCGGTCAGGCCCTCGCCGTCGGCGGCGCGCCAATCAGCGTGACGAGCGATCTCTGAAGCCGCATGCGACTCGGCCCCGAGCCGATCGAGCAGTCCGGTCGTTCCATTGCTCCGCGCGGTCGATCCGCACGACTCGCAGGGGTCGCGCGACCCGTGGCGTCCGGCGTGGACTCCCGCCCTCGGCTCTACTTCTCCTTCAGGCTGCGCCACATGCTCTTCAGGCGCGCGCCTGCGCCGAGCACGTGGAACGGCAGCCCGCGCGTTCCGTACAGGTCGAGCCCGCCCTTGACCGGATCGCGTTCGAGGGCCTGGCCCAGGATCCGGGTGGGGCTCATGGGGTAGGGAGCCTCGGTAGCCTTGCCCATGGTGAAGCCCTCGCGCTCGAGCAGGTCGAGCAGCTCCTGGGGCTTCGCGCCGCGCAGGGCGTAGGGCCAGAACTCGATCAAGAGCGCCAGCTGCGGGCTGCGCCGCAGCAGTCCGGCGGCCCCCGAGAGGGCCAGCCACTCCGAGCCCTGGGTGTCGATCTTGAGCACCCGCGCCGGCTCACTGACCAAGGAGTCGACCGTGCGCACGTCGATCTTGATCGTCTCGGCGCCCGCCAGGTCGGTGGGAACACCGCTGCCATCGTCCAAGACGCGGTTGTCACCGTGGTTCTTGGCTGCCAGCACGATCTCCGCCGTGCCCGCTTCGGCGCCAGCGGCGCAGCGGTGCAGCACGCCCTGGCCCGGCCCGACGGCGTTGGCGCGCTCGATGTTGCGCGTGGCTACGTCGGCGATGCCGGGCACGGGCTCGAAGGCGTGGACCACGGCCCCGGCCAGGATCGCCTGGACAGCGAACCAGCCCACGTTGGCGCCCAGGTCCACCACGTGGCAACCGGGGGTCAGGTGTGCCAGGAAGAGCCGGGTCTCGTGGTCCTCCCACGAGCCGCGCTCGATCGAGGGTCCGATGATCGTGTCGTCGGCGAGGACGTCGAAGTCGATCCCGAGGCCGGGGGGGCGAACGGTCTTGGCGGCCAGGTCCATGGGCGGGAGAGTAGCAGACGCCCCCGGGTCGGTTCCTCCCGCCGGGGCGCTTGAATCTGTCCGGGGGCGGTCGGATGCTCCCTTTCCGCCCTCTCCGCACCTCCCCGACCCCACGCGCCATGCCCACCGAGAGCTGGTCGATCCAGATCGACAAGGAGTACCTGAAGTTCTCCGCGGCCCACTTCCTGATCTTCCCGGACGGGTCCGCCGAGCGGCTCCACGGGCATAACTACCGGGTCTACGTGGACCTGGAGGGCCGGCTCGACCCGCACGGGCTGGTGATCGACTTCAAGGAGGTCAAGCCGGTGGTGCGCGAGCTCGTCGACGAGCTGGACGAGCACTGGCTCTTGCCCCGCGATCACCCCGAGCTGCGGATCGATCGCCGTGATGACGGCGTCGTCGAGGTGCGCTATCGGGAGCGCTACTACGCGGCGCCCGAGGAGGACGTGATCGTGCTCCCGATCAACAACACGAGTGCCGAGAACTTCGCCACCTGGATCGGCCGCGAGGTCCATCGACGCTTGGCCGAGCGCTTCCCCGACCTGGAGATCCGCGACCTGAAGGTCGCCGTGGAAGAGACCCAGGGTCAGCGCGGGGTCTACCGTCTGCGGGCCTGACCGCGCTCGGGTCTGCGCCCCTGCGCTCGGCCGCCTCAGATCGGCGACGACGCCCGCGGCGCGCCCCAGCCTTCGGCACCGACGGGCAGGTAGTAGTTGAAGTGCTCGGCTTCGTCGCTGTGCAGAAGCTCGTAGGCGTGGGCCGGCGTCTGGGACGCGAACAGCTCGCGCCTGAAGTTCGGATCGCCGCCGATCGTGCGCGCGAGCGCGGCGAGCACCTCGAGGTGCCGGTCGCGCTGGCCGCGAGGCGTGGCCAGGAGCACGACGCAGTGCACCGGATTCCCGTCGGGCGATGGGAAGGGCAGGCCGGTCGAGGAGAGGGCCATCGCGCCGAGCATGTGGTCGCCCTGCTCCAGCACGCCGTGGGGGATCATCAGGCCGCCCCCGAGGACCGTCGAGACCTGGGCTTCCCGATCCAGCACGGATTGCAGCAGTGGCTCCAGGGTGGCCTTGGGCAGGTGGTGCGACTCGACCAGCAGCTCGGTCAGCTCCTTGATCGCCTCCTCGGGGGTCTCGGCCGACAGTCGCGTGGTGATGTTCTCCTCGTGGATGAAGTCGATCAGGCGCATGCGATCCATGTTGGACTCGCCTGATCGCACCAGGGCCATTCGGGTCAGCACCGGGCCGACGATCTCGTTCAAGGTCACCACGGCGAGGACCACGGCCACCAGCAGGTCGATCCCCGGTTGCAACACGGGGTCCGACTGGGCGACCAGCAAGAGGCCGATGGCGATCGCGGCCTGGGGCAGGCGGGCCAGGCCCAGGTTACGTCGCACGCCGTCGGGAGCTCGAGCCAGTCGCATGGCCACGTCGGCGACGACCAGCTTGCCCACGGCTCGAGCGCCGAAGAGCACCAGTGCGATCAGACCGCCATCGAGCAGGACCGACGGGTCCAGCTTCATCCCGGCCAGGGTGAAGAAGACCGCGAAGATAGCCGGCTGGAAGTTGACCAGCACCGAATCGATCAGCTTCTCCCGGGCCGGCAGCAGGTTGGCTTGCACCAGCCCCAACATCAGGCACGCGAGCAGGTCCGACGTCCCCAGGCGGCTCGCCAGTCCGCTGCAGAGCACGACCCCGGCCAGGGACAGGGTCACCAGGCGCTCGGGCTTGGTGGTTCGCCTGGTCATGACGGTCAGCGCGACCCCGATTCCGCCGCCGAGCAGAATCGCCAATCCCAAGGTCTCGAGGACCGAGAGCAAGACCGCACCTGGCCCTGCGCCAGAGCCGCTCGCGCCGGTGACTCCGCTGTGCACCAACTCGAACACGAGGATGCAGGCGATGCTCGATAGGGCGACGGATGCGAGCAGCGTCTTCGTCATCACCCCCCGCGCCCGCGCCTCGCGCACCAGGGCCAGGGTCGTGGCGGGCGAAGTTTCGATCGAGGTCGCTGCCATCAGGCCGGCCAGGGCCGTGCCCAGCACGACCTCGCCCGTGCCCAGGGGCGTGAGCAGCATCAGCGCCGCGAAGACGAAAGCGGGCAGAACCGTCAGCTCGCCGATCAGCAACAGGGAAAGCCGCGCGCCGGCGTTGCGAAGTCGCCGCAGGTTGAGGTGCGAGCCCACCGCGACGGCGATCACCGCCAGGGCGAACTTGCTCAGCGGCGCCAAGTCGGCGATCGCGGCCTTGCCGTCCAGCAGGTTGAAGGCGGAGGACCCGGCCAGGAATCCGGCCAGGATCTGGGCCGTGACGCCGGGCAGCCGCAGCTTCTTCGCGCCCGCGCCGAAGACCATGCCCAGCGCGAGCACCACGCCCAGGACGAGCATCGGCGATGCGTCCTGGATCAGGGGCTGGTCGCGCAGGATGGGGAGCGTGGCCAGGATGGACGACATGTGGGGGGCGGGACCGCGGGCCTTGGACCGTTCGGCGCAACAAGCTAGCAGCGCCGGGGCGTCCGGGGGAGCGTCCACCGGGACTGAGCAGTCGGGGGCCAGCGATTCGAGCCCGCCCTCGGCCCCCTGTCCCCGCTGGGGTCCAACTGGCAGAATGGTCGCCTTGCGACGCCGTCCAAGATGAGTACGTCACGCACCCAATCCCGCGCCGCCGGCGCCGAACCCGTCGCGGGCCCCCCTGGTGAAGACTCGCAGGCGGCCACCGGCGACCTCGCCGTGCACCTGGTGACCTTCGGTTGCCAGATGAACAAGTACGACTCGCTCCTGGTCGAGGGGCGTTTCCGCAAGGCGGGGCATCGGATCACCGCGTCCATGGAGGACGCCGACGTGATCCTGTTCAACACCTGCTCGGTGCGTGAACACGCCGAGGAGCGCGTCTACTCCTGGCTCGGCGAGCTGCGGCGCGAGAAGGAGCGGCGCCCGAAGCTCCTGATCGGCGTGCTCGGTTGCCTGGCCCAGCGCGCCCAGGAAGAGGTCTTCAAGCGCGCCGGCCACGTGGACCTGGTGGTCGGCACCCGCCGCTTCCACCGCCTGCCGGAGCTGGTCAGCGACCTGCGCGAGCGGCGCGCCGACCCCGAGCGCGGCCGGCCGCGGGACCAGCGCGTGCTCGACGTCGAGATGGACGACGCGGTGGCCGTCCCGCGCGCGGGCGAGACCTACACCGGGGGCCTGCAGGGCTACCTGGCGGTGATGCGTGGCTGCGACCTCAACTGCACCTACTGCATCGTGCCCAAGACCCGCGGGCGGGTGATGAGCCGCCCGGTCCAGGCGCTGGTGGACGAAGCGACCTGGATGGTCGGGCAGGGCGCGAAGGTCATCACCCTCTTGGGTCAGACCGTGAACAGCTACGGCGAGGACCTGCCCGAGCCGGCCCCTGGCGAGCCCCGGGGCACCGGGCGCAGGGGCCGCCCGTCCCTGGCCGACCTGATGCGTGCCCTGCAGGAGGTGGACGGTCTGGAGCGCATCCGATTGATCACCTTGCATCCGTCCTACGTCACCGTCGCCCTGGCCGAGGCCATCCGCGACTGCGACAAGGTCGATCGCTTCCTGCCCCTGCCGGCCCAGGCGGGCTCCGACGACGTGCTGCGCGCCATGAAGCGCGGCTACACGACCGACCTGTACCGGGGGCGCGTGGCGCTCTTGCGCGAGATCGTCCCCGACATCGAGCTCTGTTCGGACTGGATCGTGGGCTTCCCGGGCGAGAGCGAGTCGGACTTCCAAGCCAGCCTCGACTTCCTGGACGAGATCGGGTTCGCCCAGAACTACGTCTTCAAGTACGACCCGCGCCCGGAGACGGCGGCCCACGAACGCGCGGACGACGTCTCCACGCAGGAGAAGAAGGACCGCAACCGGCGCCTGCTCGCCCAGGCCGAGCGAACGCAGTTCAACCGGCTGCAGGCCTGGGTCGGCCGCGAGCTGGACGTCTTCGTGGAGGAGGTCTCCGATCGCTACCCGGGCTTCCTCAAGGGTCGCAGCCACCACGGCCTGCCGGTCGCCTTCGAGGGCGATGCGGAGCTGGTGGGGAGGTCCGTGCGGGTGCGCGCCGCGGAGTCGACGCCCTTCGGCCTCACCGGCGAGCTGGTCGAGGTCGCGGCTTCCTGAGCCGACGGTGGTGGGGGACTCGGCGCAGGACGCCTTGATCGCGCTAGGGCCTAGGATCGGACGCCTTGTTCTTCGCGGGAGTTCGCGCGTCGACGAGCGGGTCATCGACGAGCACGGCTGAGCGGGCGACGGCCCAAATCGCTCCGCGCGGCGCGAGCGGCGCTCGATCGCGCATATCGCCGCGGTAACAGGTCGCCAGCATCCTGTTCCCGAGCGAGGTGCGGGGCAGACTTTCCACGGGTACGCAACTGAGGTCGCACCGCCCCCGTGACCGATCGACCCAACCATGACCGAAGTCACGTTCCACCTCGCCGCGCTCCTGCTGACTGGCGCGGTGCTCGCAGTCCAGCGGACTGGCCGCGGAGCGTCGGCGGGGGACAAGGCCTTCCGCCCGCTCTCGCTGCGCGGCGTGGCCCTGACCCTCGTCCTGCTACCGATCGCCTACGGGATCCTGGCCCTGGTCCTGTGCCAATTGTCGAGCTGGAGGCTGTTCGGCGCGGTCAAGCTGATGAGCTGGGGCCTGTTCCTGCACCTGCCGTTGCTGCTGGTGCTCCTCGGTCGAGGAGCCTGGCGCGCGGGCGCGCGGCGCGTGGCCGCGCTCGAGCTGGCCGGCGCCCTGGCCCTGGTCGCCGTGGCGGTCGACGCCTTCTGGATCGAGCCCCACTGGCTCGAAATCACCCACCACGAGCTACGTTCGTCCGAAGTCGACACTCCGGTCCGCATCGTATTGATCGCCGACCTCCAGACCGACGCGGTCGGCGAGTACGAGGAACGCGCCCTGCGCGCGGCGATGGAGGCCGAGCCGGACCTGCTCCTGTTCGCAGGCGACTACATCCACCTGCGCGCCGGACCCGAGCGTGTGGCGCAGATCGCGAGGCTGCGCCAGTTGATGCAGGACCTCGACGTGGGCGGCGCGGTCGGAGCGGTGGCTGTCGCCGGCAACTGTGACGGTCTGGACTGGACGCGCGTCTTCGAGGGCACGCGCGTGCGCGCGCTGGCCCGTCGCGGGCAGGTGACCCTAGGGCAGGTGACGGTGACCACCCTGTCACCGGACGAGAGTGACCACCTGCGCGAGCTCGACGACGTCCCCGGCTTTCACGTGGTCCTCGGGCACTACCCCGACTTCGCCCTGGGGGACATCGACGCCGACCTGCTCTTGGCGGGGCACTGTCACGGGGGTCAGGTGCGTCTGCCGCTGTTCGGGCCGCCGCTGATCCTCTCGGAGATCCCGCGCCGATGGTCGTCGGGCCTGCACGAGATCGCGCCGGGACGGTTCCTCTGCGTCTCGCGGGGCGTAGGCCTCGAGCGGGTGGACGCGCCGCCCTTGCGTTTCCTGTGCCGTCCGGAGCTGGTGGTCATCGACGTCCTGCCCGATTGACGGCGACCGATGATCCGCAGCCTCGAGCCGTGCTAGGCCAAGAGCCAGTGCCGAGGCTCCAGGTAGCGGTGACGTGGGAACAGGTCTGCTCCCGGCAACCCGGCGCTCCGGGCTCGGTCCTGGTGTCAGAACGAGTCTGAGATCGGCCAGCGCGAGAGGTGGTGCAAGTTCCGAACACACGGCGCCTTCAGCCGGTGGGCCGAGACGGACATCGGACCTTGCTCCGAGCGCCCGCTTCGCCATTCAAGCTCGGTGGGAGGGGGATTCGACCCAGCAGCTGCAAAGTCCAGGGGCCCTGATGTAGGGTCGACGTCCGGGCTGGTGCCGTCCAGCCCCTGTCCCTACGAAGGAGCCCCCCATGTTCGCGCGACTCTTGAATTCTTCGCTGCTCGCCCTTCCCGTGCTCGCCGCCGGCTGCCAGTCGACCGGCACGGGGGAGACGGGCGGTTCGCCCCAGATCACTCCGACCTTCGACGCGGTCCCGCTCGACCAGATCCTGGCCGACACCCCGATTCGGATGATTCCCGGACTGTGCACCGTCGGCGACGTGGACCTGACGGGCCAGCGGGTACGTGCCACCCTGGCGATCGAGCTCGATGCCGGGGGCATCTTCGGCCTCAACTCGATCCAACTGACCGACGGTCGCTTCGACTTCACGATCCAGACCTTGGCACCGATCACATGCACGCCGATCCAGGGCGTGACGATCGGCCCCCTGCGAGTCGACTTCGAGCTCGACTACCAGGGCGCCCTCGCCAACGACGGCGGCGAGAAGTGCGTCTACGCCTCGAAGGTCGAATTCACCCAGTTCAGTCTGAGTGGTATCGAAGTGCTCGACGGTGTGGTCGAGGCCGCGGTCAAGGAGAACATCCTGGCGGCGATCGACCGCATCCACGCCGAGACGCTCAACTTCGCGCCGCTCTCGGAAGGCGCCGACGGGCGTTGCACCGACTGGTCCGCGCTCGAATGACCGAGCCCGTGGCGGGCCGAGGTTGCGACGAACATGGATCGGGCAGCACCCGAACCGCTTGGACATTGCCAACCCATGATCAGCATGAGTTCGCCGCTCCAATGGTCCCGCATCTCGCCCTTACCTATCACCGCCGGGCTCTTTGGTGCGGCGCTGTTGGCCGACGCGGCTCGGGCCCAGGTCTGTTCCTTCCAGCGCTTGGGCGCGCCGGACGGTGCTCCCGGTGACGGCTTCGGCTGGGCCATCGAGCGTTCCGACAACCTGCTCCTCGTCACGGCGCCCGGGGCCGAGAACTTCGACGCCGTCACTGGCGCGACTTTCGGGCGCGATGGTGCCGCCTACTTGTTCCAGCGCGGCGCCTCTGGGCGTTGGGTCAGCGCGATCCGCATCGAACCGCCCGCCGACCTGCCCTTCGAAGGTCTCTTCGGCCGCAAAGGAGGGCTCTCGGGCGGCCTCGCGGTGATCGGCACCGGGCTCGGGGACACCGTCTATCCCTTCGAGTTGTTGTCGGTCGACCAGGTCGAGTCGGAGCCGCCGATCACCGTCGCCGAGGCTCCCGGCGCGTCGGCCCAGTTCGACGGTATCGAGGTGGTCGGCGACCGGCTGTTCTTGCGCGTGCGAGGCTCCCCGGCCGCGGCCAGCGGTGCCCGGGTGGTTGCCTTCCAGCGCGCCGGCGGCCTTTGGGTCGAGGGGGCCACGATCCCGATCACCGCTCAACCCACTGCCGGCGACCTGGTCTTCGACGGTCAGACCCTGTTCGTTTCCAGCGACGACGGCCAGATCCAGGCCTTCCAGGACGCCACAGGCACCGGAGCCTGGCAGCTCGCGTACGCCACGCAGGTGTTCGCGGGGGGCGACTTCGGGCTGCAGCTCGAACTCGACGGCCCACGGCTGGTCGCCCTCTCGGCCGCCACCGACCCGCTCCACCCGGCCTTCCCGCGGGTCAGGCTATGGCCCTTCGACGTGACCCCGGTCGGCCTGGTACCCCTCGCGACATTCGGGATCACCGGTGCCGGGACCAAGACCGGATTCGCCATCGACGGCGACACGACCATGGTCGGCCTGAATCTCGGAGGAGGATCCGTCGCGCGCTTCGACCAGCCCACGGCACCGGTCCAGCCGACTCTGGTCTTCGAGAGCGTCGCACCCGAGGCCTTCGACGACTTCGGACAGGCGATCGAGTTCGACGCCGCCTTCTCCCAAGTCCTGGTTGGCGCACGTCAGGCCGGCTTCCTGATTGGCCCCGACGCCGGTTTCGTGGAGGTGGTCGACCTGGGCGGGAACCTGTGTTCGGCGCTCATGCCACACCCCGATCAACTCTCCGTCGCGGCCCTGCCCGGAACGCTCGACCTGGCCCTAGACGGACCGCCGAGCCTGGCTGGCGCCACCTACTGTCCTGGATCGGAAATTCGGCGTCACTGCCCGGAGGTCCGATCGATGCTGGCTAGGCGCGCCGACGACGCGTATCCGCTGCGATACTCGGAGGAGGCGCTGGCGACGCCAGCGGCGATCGGAGCCCGGGAAGTGACGCCGAAATTCTGATCCAGGACACTACCTGGTGCTCGGCTCGGTCGGCTTAGGGATGCCCGGTATCCCCCCCCCCCAACGGCGTCGTGCTGGGACTGGTTCCCGACGCGCTGACCACGGCCATGCTGATCGGCGCGGGTCAGGCACCCTTCGGCGGTACCCTCGGCACGCTCTCGGCCGAGGGCGCTTCGGCGGCCCCTTCGATCGACGTGCCCGCGGTGGGGCCAGCGTTGATCGGTACCAATCTCTGGTTCGCGTGGATCGCCATCAGCGGTGCGATCCCGGAGGCGGTCTTCGCCAGTCCGCCCGCACCGGTGCGCTTCCTCCCCTGATCCCACCAGAGTGGGGGCAGACCCCGCCGCACGGTGCGTCGCGCCTACCGCGAGGGCGACGCACCGTCGGCGGGGTCCAGGTCACTCACAGGCTCAGCTGCAGGCCCAGGACCAGGGTCAGATCCGTCTCGAGCTGCGGGCCGTCGAGGTCCTGCCACAGGGGCAGCAGGACCTCCGCCGCCAGGCGCGCGCTGCCCAAGCGGCCGTTCACCCCGAGGCCGACGTCGAGGCGCTGGCCGGCGCGCAGCCCCGGATCGGCGGTGGGCACGACGGCAGCGTTGAGTTCCGGATCGGCGCCGCGGATGTCGTCCCACTGGACGTAGGCCAGGCGCAGGGACGCGCTGGCGTCGTCGGCGATGCGGTGCGCCGCCCAGGTCGTCAACTCGTGCACGTCCCCGAGGGTGTAGTCCTCGCCGTTCTCGCCCAGGCGGAAGAGACCGCGGGCCTGGGCGCCGTAGCTGCCCCAGTCCTGTTGTCGTTGGGCCGTGGCGCCGAGCACCACGTCGGTGGTGCCCGAGCCCAGCTGCATCGGGTACGGCAGCTTGGCGCTGGCGCTCATGGGCGTCGCGTCGCGCTCGCTCGTCGAGCCCGTCGGTAGGGACAGGCCACCCTCGAGGTGCACCAACCCGCCGTGGTCGCCACGCCAGACCGGGAACAGCCCCGAGAGCCGTATGTCACCGAGCCCCTCGGATTCGGTCTCGAACGTTCCGCCCATCCCGGTCAGGTGGGACATCTTCTTGCGGACGTAGGGCACCATCGCCATCAGCGTGACCCAGTCCTCGGGCGCGTACATGGCGCCGAACATCAACATCTCCATGTCCATGGAGGTGGGCGTGACCATGTAGCCCTGGCCCAGGACCTGGCTGTCGGACAGGCGGTGGGTGCCGTCGCGCGAGCCGTTCATCCGCATCAGCATGTAGCGCATGGAGAACATCCACCCCCCCTTGGAGTGGACGTGGTCACCCATGACACCGATCGGCGCGTGGGAGTCCGGCCGGTCCGAGGTCCAGTGCCCGTGGTCGGCGTCGAAGCCGACACTCACGAAGGGCGTGGTGTTGATGCCGAGCCACGCGCCCTCCTGGGCCTCCGTGGTCGGCATGCAGAGGGCAAAGAACGAGAAGCCAGCGGCCCATCGAAGGGGCCGGATCAGTCGAGTTTGGTCGAACACCGCAGAGGTCTCCGTCGAGCGGGGCGGGTCCGAGAGGACACACCGCTCCCGCAGATTGGATCTTCCGGGCTGCGAACCCCGTGCCCGCAGCCGCACGCCGCGGCCAGGCGGCGCCGGTGGCGTCACCCCGTCCGCGCCCCGCCGCGAGCGTCGCTCGAGCGGGCTGTTGTCGAACGCATGGGAGCGCGGGGCGGCGGGACCTCAGGCGCGGGCATCAGTCCGTCGGGGAACAGAGACTCGAGCGGAGACTCGTGGGCATCCGGCAGGTGCGCGTGTCGAACCTCAAGGGCCCGCGTGCGGTCGAACGCCGGCCAGGCGAGGCGCCCCGCGATGGAGCTCGGCACGCCGTGGCAATCGCAGCCGCGACGGGTGATCTGTACCGGTCGACGGGAGGGGGCGGGCTGCGGCGTGGAGCAGCAAGTGCCTTGTCCGCTCGGCGCTCTGTGCGGCGTGCTGCAATCGGCGCCACTGGATTTCGCGTGGCCCGCTTCGACGCACGTGCCGCACGCGGGGCCACAATCGCAGGAGTCCGGCGGGTGCAGATGGCGACTCAGCGGCGCGAGCCAAGCGAGAACGACGGTGAGCACGACGACCCCGAGTCGTCGCACACACCGATTGCGCTCCCGCCTGGTCATGTCCGGTCCCGGCTTCAGCCGAGCAGGTCGGCCACGACTTCCTTCTCGCGCTGCAGCTCGCCCACGGTGGCGTCCAGGCGCGCGCGCAGGAAGTCGTCGAGCTCGAGGCCCTGGACGATCTCGTAGCCCTTCGCCGTGGCGCGCACCGGGAAGGAGCTGATCAGCCCGGCCGGCACGCCGTAGCTGCCGTCGGAGGGCACGCACACGCTGCGCCAGTCGCCCTCGGCCTGGGGGTGGACCAGGTCGTGGACGTGGTCGACCAGGCCGCCGGCCGCGGAGGCCGCGCTCGACAGGCCGCGGGCCTTGATGATCGCCGCGCCACGCTGCTGCACGGTGGTGAAGAACTCACCCTGCAGCCACTCGCGGTCGGTGATGACCTCGCCTGCGGACTTGCCGCCGATGCGGGTGTTGACGTAGTCGGGCACCTGGGTCGCCGAGTGGTTGCCCCAGATCAGGGTGTGGCTGACCTCGGTCGAGGCCACCCCGGCCTTGGCGGCGAGCTGGGCCGTGGCGCGGTTCTGGTCCAGGCGCGTCATGGCGGTGAAACGCTCGTCGGGGACGTCCTTGGCCGCGTGCATCGCGATCAGGGCGTTGGTGTTGCAGGGGTTGCCGACGACGGCCACGCGCACGTCGGCGGCTCCGTGGTCGTTGATGGCCTTGCCCTGGCCCACGAAGATCGGCCCGTTCTCCTTGATCAGGTCGTTGCGCTCCATTCCCGGGCCGCGGGGCTTGGAGCCCACCAGCAGGGCCCAGTTGACGTCCTTGAAGGCGACGTTGACGTCGCTGGTCAAGACCATCGAGTGCAGCAGCGGGAAGGCGCAGTCGTCGAGCTCCATGGCCACGCCCTCGAGGGCGGCCATGGCCTTCTCCATCGGGAGCTCGAGCAACTGCAGGATCACCGGCTGGTCGGGGCCGAACATCTGGCCGCTGGCGATGCGGGGCAGGAGGGCGTAGCCGATCTGACCGGCGGCGCCGGTGACCGCAACGCGAATGGGGGCCTTGCTCATGGAAGTGGGCTCTGCGTGGATGGGGGCTGCGCGGGGGCGCGGCCGGGGGGCCAGGACGGCCCCTGGGGGCCTCGGAGGGTGCTCGGGGCCCGTGGGACCCCCGAATTACGGGCGAGCATTGTGCCGGCGGCGCCGGGCCCTGGCCAGGTCGCGGAGCCCCCGGACAGGGTCCGGGGACCTACGGTCGGGGGGCGGAGCTTGAGCGCGGGCGGTCGTGGCTTACGCTAGGCACCTGTGCTGGTCGATCGGGGGTAGCGGAGGGGCGTCCTCGCACCCGACATGAGCCAGCCCGAGGGGTATCGAGACTTGATCCAGACCGGTCCCGAGATCGATCTGCGCGCGGAGCTGGCGAAGCTGGCCGAGCGCGCGCGCGTGCTGCGTTTCGACGCCGCTCCGAATCCGTGCGTGGGAGCCGCCGTGCTCAGCGCCGACGGTCGCGTCCTGGGTGTCGGCTTCACGCAGGGCTGGGGAGGGAACCACGCCGAGATCGAGGCCCTCGAGGCCGCGCAGCTCGCCGGCGCGACGCGCGACGAGATGAACACCCTGCTGGTGACCCTCGAGCCCTGCTCGACCACCGGCAAGACCGGACCCTGCACCCAGGCCATCGTCGACGCCGGTCTGCGCCGGGTGGTCATCGGCGCGCTCGACCCCGACCCGCGCCATCGCGGCGCCGGTCTCGAGGTCCTGCGCCAAGCGGGTATCGAAGTGGAGCGGGTCGACGGTGCCACCCGCCTCGAGGAGGTCGCCCCGCACTTCCTGCGCTGGATCGACTACGAGCGCCTGCGGCGCCCGCGGCCCTGGGTCATCGCCAAGTGGGCCCAGACCCGCAGCGGCCAACTGTCGCCGCCCGAGGACGTGGGCGAAGGACGTTGGATCTCGAGCGAGGCCAGCCGCGAGGAAGTGCAGCAGCTTCGCACCCGCGTCGACGCGATCGTGACCGGTGTCGGAACGGTCCGCGCCGACGATCCGCGACTGACCCTGCGCGGCGCCGCCGCGGAGTCGGGGGCGATGGCGCCGATGCGGATCGTGCTCGACTCCGAGTTGGCCACGCCGGCGGACGCAAAGCTGTTTCAACCGGACGGCCCCGGCGAGAGCGGCGGCCCCGTCTACATCCTGTGCCGCGCCGGTGCCTCGCCCAAGCGGCACCGGGACCTGACCGACGCCGGCGCACGGGTCCACGGCCTGCGACCCGACGCCGACGGGCGCGTGCAGTTGCGCGGAGCCCTGGAGTGGATGTGGCGCTTCGGCGCGCGGCGCGTGCTGCTCGAGGCCGGACCGACCCTGGTGCGAGCCTTCTACGACGCCGGATTCATCGACCAGTACCGCGTCTACACCGGCTCGATCAATGGCGGGCAGGGCGAGGGCCTCGGCGACATCCTGGCCAGGGGCGGTCTGGTGGACCGTCTGGACCGCGAGGTGGGGCCGGACTCGGTCTTCGAGGCCTTCACGCCAGCGATCCGTCGCTGAGATCCGGTGGGCTCGGGCTCGGGCTCCAGGTCGTAGGCTGACGCGCACGATGTCGCCCGTCCTCGATCGAACCGATTCCTCGCCCTCGCAGTCATCGGCCCCGGGCCGACCGAGCCCGGTCCGACGTGTCCGCGCTTCGAGCGGATCGGGACGTGATGCCATCCGACGTTTCCGCGCGGGAATCGGGGGCGCCGTCCGGCGGGGCCGCGACGCCGTTCGGCGCGGCATCGACGGGGATCGTTCCGGGCTTGGCTCGGCGCGCTGGCCCCTGCTTGCCCCGCTCCTGTTGGTCGCCTGCACTGCGCGCCCGACGGCCTCGCCACCGCCGGCGCCAACGGCCTTGGATGCCATGCAGCGAGCGTGGGACGTGGGGCGCGCCGCCGTCCGCGACGAGGTGGTCGGGGACCGGCCGCAGTTGCGCGCGGCGTTGATCGACGCCGGAGCGGAGGCTCCGGATTGGATCGTGCCCCAGCGCGACCTGGACCAGCTCGACCTGGCCGCCCTGCGCGGCCCCCAGGTCTGGGCGCGGCGCATGGCGGCGGTGGAGTCCGACCCCGGCGATGCGTCCGCCCTGTACCTGCTTGGACGGCTCGAGGGCGAGGAGGGGACCGCGCGCATGGAGGCCGCGCTGCGGCACGACCGGGCCCAGGCCTGGGCCTACCACGCCCTTTCGGTGAACCACGAGCTGCGCAATCGGTCACAGGCCGCCCTGGAGAGCGAGCGGCGGGCGCTCGAGCTGGCGCGTGACCCCTTCTCGGCCGGAGTCTTCGCCAACCGCGTCTCGCTACTCGCCCTGCGCGCTGGCGACAGGGACGAAGCGCGCGAGGTGCTCGAGGAGCACCTCTTGGACGCGGAGGGCGCCGCTGCCCACGCGGCCTCCCTGCGCCTGGCGCGACTCGAGCTACAGGCCGACGACAACTACGTCGTCGAGCGCGGCTACCAGCGCGGCCTGGCGCTGCTGCGCGAGCGCCCGCTGACGAATTCCGAGGCGGGGGATCTGCTCAGCGCCCTGCAGTCGGGCAAGCAGGGGCGATCGAACCAGGCCTACGAGTACGAGGTCGTGCGCGCGCTGCTGGACGGGGAACGTCCGCCGGCCCTGGCCCTCGGCCGGGCGGCCATGGCAGGGCGCGACCTGTTCATGGTGCAGTTCGAGCTCTCCCGGGAAGCGGCGCCGGCTGTACCGCGGTCGACCCTGCGCGCGGCCTTCCGCCGCGGCGACTACGCCGAGGGCGCGCGGGCCTGGCTGGCGGTCCAACCCTCGGTGGTGCTCGACGAGTCCGGGCAGCCCCGCGACGAGCGACTGCGGCGGCTGTTCGCGACTGCGCTCGTGACCGACGCCGGAGTGCCCCAATCCCAACTCGAGCTGTGTCGCCGGCTGATCGAGGCCGGCTGGGCCGACCTGGCCGAGGTGCTGCTGGACGGGCTCGGCAGCGCGGCCCGCGAGGGGCGGGTGGACGCCGCCGAGGTGGAGCGTCTCGATCTCGCGTCGCGCGCCATCCAGGCCATCTCCGGGGAGATCGACGAGGTCGTGGGCGCCCTGTTCCGCGGTCGCAGCGTCTGGTCACTCGACCCCTATGATCCCGACGATCCGATGGGCGTCGAGCGGTCGCCGAACCCCGACGACATCGCCGGGGTACTCGACGCGCTGACGCGGTTGCTGAGGGAATTCGGTCCCGATGCGGGCCTCGACGACGAGTTGATCGAGGGACTGAGCGACTCACCACGGGTGCGCTACGGGCCGATCGCCGCGGTGGTCGCGCCGGGGCCTTTCCATGGCGTGCGCGACCAGCAACTGGGGCTCGGGGACGTCGGCGACGCGGTTCCCGGTCTGGCGGCGGTGGCCCTCGAGCTGGGTCGTTTCGCCCTGTTCGGCGACGCCATCGGTCGTGCGCCGGACGGCACGCTGCTCCTGCGCCTGTGGTCCGAGGAGCGTTCCGGCGAGCACCTGGGCGCTCCCTGGAGCGGCGTGATCACCTGGTGCGGCGGCGCGGAGGCCGACGGCGCGCGCTCGCGCGGCGCCGGCGAGGTCAGCGGCGCGGCTCTGCACGAGGGCTATTGGATCGACGTGGAGGCGGAGCGCGCGCGGCTGGAGCGTTGGCGCTCGCTCGAGCAGCGCTTCATCGACGGATCCGAGGACGCGGCACTGGTGCTGGGACTCGAGACGGCTGAGGTTCCGTCGCGCTTCGAAGGTGAACGACGCCGCGTCGAGCGTCGGCGCCTGGTCCCACCCATGCTCCAGTCAGATCGGGTCGCCCTCGCGATTCTGCAAGAGCGGCACCTTTCGGCGTCGCCGGATGGGAACCGGGAGCTCTTGTCCCTCGACGACCTGTTGGAAGTGGTGCAGGTACACGAGGAAGGGCACCTCTGCGATCGCAGCCGCTTCCTGCCCCTGGGGCGCAACTTCGCGCGGTTGCTCGGCCTGCTCCTGCGCGAGTCCGTTGGCGAGCTCGGGATCGAACGGCGCGTGGAGTATCGTGCCCAGGCGGTGGCCCTGGCCTGCGTCAGCGAACCGCGCCTGGCCTTGATCGACCTGTTGGATGCCGCCGAGGTCGACACCCGCAACCACACGGTCCACGCCTTCGCCTACCGGCGCTTGCTGGAGGACTTCCTGGTGGAGCTGGACCGCGAACTCGCGGCGGATCCCGCCGCCTTCCCGGCGCTCGACGGTGAGCGCTACCTCGTGCACCAGTTGCACCGACTCACGGCCGATCAGGTGCGCGCCGTGGCGATCGAGGTCGCGCGCAACGAGGGGCTGGTCGAGGCGGACTGACGATCGCGCAGCGGTTCGACCGGACGGTCGAACCGGCGTTCAACGGCCAGCCCAGGCGTGGGGACCGCTGGCCAGGGCCTCGCGCTGGGCCTCGGACAAGAGCAGGGGCGCGAGCCCGCGCAGGTCCGTCGCGTTGGAGCGCACCGCCGCCGCCGAGTGCACGGCGTCCCTCGCGACGACCCCACCGAAGGCGACGAATCGATCCACGGCCCCGGCGACCGCGGCTTCGAGGTCGGTGGCTCCGTCGCCGACCAGAGCCGCGGGCCGGGCCAGACCCAGGGCGTTCAGGAGCCGCGGCTTCCCGCCGGCGCAGGCCAGGGGCGTGGTGGCGTCGAAGCCCGCGTAGTTCCCATGCTCGTCGAAGTCGAGCTCGACCGCGTGGACGCGCTCGGCTGCCAGGCCGAGCTCGCGTCCCACGTGCCGAACCGCCAGGGCCAGGCCGCCGGAGACGATTCGAACGCCCACACCCGCGGCTCCCAGCGCGGCGAAGAGCTCCCGCGCGCCCGGCAGAAGGGTCTCCACGTAGCGCTGACCCAGGGCCTCGACGCCCGCTCGGGTCGGGCGCACCCGTTCGAGTCGCGCGCCGAAGATCGCCTCGAGCGGCAGCTCGCCGGACATGGCGCGGTCGGTCAACTCGGCCAGTTCGGCCGCCAGTCCGCCTGCCAACTCGTCGATGCCCTCGATCGTCGACAGGGTCGAGTCGCAGTCGAAGACCACCTCGCGGTAGGGCGGCGGAAGGTCGCCGATGCGGTCGGTCGTTCCCACGGCGCGCGGCTCCTCAGGGTCGCAGGGCGGTGCGGATCAACAGCTCGAGGTCCTCGGTGCCGACCTTGCGCGACGCGGCCTCCACGCCCTTGCGCGCGTCGTTCTCGCTGAAGCCGATCGAGACCAGTGCCGAGGCGGCCACGGCCAGGATTCCGTCCGCCGAAGCGGGAGGCGTGCCGTCGGTCGAGGGCGGCGAGTCCCAGGCGTCGAGTTGGTCCGAGAGGTCGAGCAGGATCTGGTCCGCGGTCTTGCGACCCACGCCCTTGACCCGCGTCAAGCGCAGGGCGTCGCCGGCGCGGATGCACTCCACCAGTTCCTCGGGCTCCATGCCCGACAGGAGCGCGATGGCCATCGACGGCCCGACCTTCTTGACCTTCAAGAGCAGCCGGAAGAGGTCGCGCCAGGACTGTTCGGGGAAGCCGTACAGCACGTGCGCGTCCTCGCGCACCGCCAGGTGCGTCCAGACCTGCAGCGGGTCCTCGTCGGCGAAGCGCGCGCCGGCGGGGACTACGAGGTCGTAGCCCACGCCGTTCACGTCCAGCACGAGGCGCGCGGGGCTGCGGCGGGCGCAGCGTCCTCGGAGGAACTCGTACACGCGATCGCGCCGCCCGCGGCGCCTACTCGCCCGCCAGCTTGAGGCTCATGTCGGTCAACTTGGCGCGCAGCTCCTGGAGCGAGGTGCTGCCGAAGTTCGGCATGCCCAAGAGTTCGTCGGCCGAGTGCTTGGTGATGTCCCCGATCGTCAGGCAACCCAGGGCCTCGACCGTGCGGCGGGCGCGGATCGAGAGCTGCAGGTCGGTGATCGGTCGGTTGCTGATGTCACCGTCGTCGTTGGTGGTGGCACCGGTGCTGCCCGCGGCCACGGGCCGGCGAGCGCGGGCCTCGATGCTGGCCACGGCCTCCTCGCGGGGCATGCCCAGGCGCAGGCCCTTCGAGCGCAGGATCTCCTTGATCTCGTTCAGCGAGGTCTCGCCGAAGTTCTTGTAGGAGAGCAGCTCCTGCTCGGTCTTGGTGACCAGGTCGCCCAGGGTGTGGATCTGCATCTTGTTGAGGCAGTTCCGCGCGCGGACCGAGAGCTCGAAGTCGGTGATCGGGATGCGCAGGATCTGGTTGAGCTTGTCCTCTTTGCGCTCCAGATCCTCGTCGTAGTACATGTCCATCGCCGAGACGGCGTCGGCCAGGTACAGCCGCGCCCGCTCGTCGGTGGGGTTCGAGTTGCTGACGATGTCGTACAGCGCCGCCGCGTCCTGGTCGCGTCCGGTGTCCTCGTAGAGCACGCCCAGGTTCATCAGGTGCGAGCTGTTGCAGAGGCGCATCTCGAGCGCCTCCTCGTAGAACTGGATCGCCAGGTCGTCGAGGCCCGCGCGCTCGGCGGCGTAGGCGGCGCGCAGCAGGTTGTTGCGCAGGGTCGGGTCGAGCTCGTGGGCCGCGGCGTAGTGGTCCAGGGCCTCGCTCAGGTCGCGCTTCAGTTCGGCGCGGCGACCGAGCAGGTAGCGACCATCCGCACTCTGCAGAAAGCCCGGGTCGGCGCCGTCGAGTTCGGCGTCGAGCACCGCGGTGCCCTTCTCCGGCTCGGTCAGCTCGTCGACCCCTTCGAGGGCCGCTTCGAGGCGCGCCTCGATCAACCCGCCGCGCGGACGCGGCTCGTTCGGGTAGTCCTTGGTCAAACGCTCGAAGAGCGGGATCGCCTCGGCGTTGCGGCCCAGGCTGATCAGGGAACGGGCGCGGGTGTAGTCCGCGACGTCGTCACCCTCGAACTTGGCGAGCAGCTTCACGGACTCTTCGTGGCGCGCGAGCATCCACAGGCCCAGACCCTTCTTGCGGCCCTGGTCGCCGTCGGGCCCGAGGGCTTCGATGTCCTTCGCGAACCCGTTGCGAGTCGAAGAAGTCCGGAAGATCGCAGCTCGTCCGGCCTGCAGGGCCGCGAAGCTCGCGTTCTCGAGGTGGGAGAGGTCGAAAGCGTGCTCGTGGGCGGGAGCTTCGGCGGTGGCGGTCTCGGTCGACATCTGCCTGCGTGTTGTTCGGTGGGCAACCGCGGCGGGCGGCTGCTGGGCGGGGCGGGGCGGTCGCGGCCAGGGGCGGTCGCGATCCTTGGGTCACGTCTGGATCGGGCGCGAGCGAGCGAGCGGGCTCGGTTCGGGGTGTTCTGGGGCCTCCCCGAGGCCCTGAGAGGGGCGACGCGAACCGAGGATAGTAGGAGTCTGTCCAATCCCGGTCAACTCGAGCCCCGAGCGGCCGGCCGGCGGCGGCCCCGGGGCGGGCTCCTTTGGGTCCCCGGCGCCGTTGGTGGGTGGACCGCCGAGGGGTAACCTCGGCCTCCGATGGACAAGCTGATCGTGCGCGGCGGGCGGGCTCTGGATGGCTCGGTCCGGATCTCTGGGGCCAAGAACGCCGTGTTGCCGATCATGGCGGCGGCCCTCCTGACCGACCAGCCGCTGACCGTGCGGGGGGTCCCGGCGCTCAGCGACGTGCGGACCCTGGGGGCCGTGCTCTCCGAGCTGGGGGTCGAGGTCGGCCCCGTGGAGGACGGCACCCTGCGTCTGGAGTCCGCCGGCGAGATCGGCCACGAGGCCGGCTGGGACTTCGTCCGCAAGATGCGCGGCTCGGTCTGCGTCCTGGGCCCCCTCCTGGCGCGCCTGGGCCAGGCCCGGGTCAGCCTGCCGGGCGGCTGCGTCTTCGGCGTGCGCCCGATCGACGTGCACCTCAAGGGCTTCGAGGCCCTGGGCGCGCGGGTGCGGATCGACCACGGCTACATCGTGGCCGAGGCCCCCAGCTCCGGCCTGCGCGGCTCCGAGGTGTTCCTCGGCACGGCCTTCGGCTCGTCGGTCACCGGCACCATGAACGTGATGATGGCCGCCACCCTGGCCCGGGGCACGACCGTGATCCAGGGCGCCGCCTGCGAGCCCGAGGTGATCGACCTGGGGCGCTGTCTGCAGGCCATGGGAGCGCAGATCGACGGGTTGGGCTCGCCGCGGCTCGAGATCTCCGGCGTCGAACGACTCGGTGGGGCGGAGCACACCGTCCTGCCCGACCGCATCGAGGCGGGCACCTACCTGGTCGCCGGCGCGATCACCGGCGGGCGTGTGCGCGTCACCGGCTGCCGGCCCGGGGACCTGTCGTCGCTCGTCGACCGCCTCAAGCAGGCCGGCTTCGCCATCGAGCGCGGCGACGACTGGCTCGAGGTGCAGCCCAAGCACTTCGGCTTCCGCCCCAGCCCGACCGACTGCACCACGCAGCCCTTCCCCGGCCTGCCAACGGATCTGCAGGCCCAGTGGATGGCGCTGATGTGCCGCGCGACCGGCGTGAGCCTGATCACCGAGCGCATCTACCCCGACCGCTACATGCACCTGCCCGAGCTGGTGCGGATGGGCGCGCGGATCCGTCGCCAGGAAGCCCTGGCCGTGGTCGAGGGCACCGAGCGCCTCTCCGGCGCCCACGTCACCGCCAGCGACTTGCGCGCGTCGGCCGCCTTGGTCCTCGCTGCCCTGGTCGCCGACGGCGAGACCCAGGTCCACCGCGTCTACCACATCGACCGCGGCTACGAGCGCATCGAGGAGCGGCTGGTGGCCCTCGGCGCCGACATCGAGCGGGCCGAAGACGACTGATGCGGCTGTGGGCGCTCGCGGTTCTGTTCGCCATCGTCGGGTGCGGAGGAGGTGCGGTCTCAGAAGAGGTCGCGCCCCGCGTATCGGTGCGCCTGAGCGAAGAAGAGAGAGTCGGCTCCGTTCGGTTCAGCGGCCCAGCGGATGCGACGCTGATCACTCCGTTCGGTCACGCCAGAGGGACAGACGCCTCGCTCGACATCGAATGGCCGCAGGGAGGCCCCCTCCGTCTCCACAAGCACCAGTGGAACGGCTTCATGTCGTTCGACCTCGAACTCGTCATCGACCCGGCGTCGACGGGTCGCCTCAAGCGCGGCGAGATCACGACGTGGGTGGATTTCGGGCCCACCTGGAGTGTCTACGACGACCTCGACGGCAAGGTCTCGATCCACTGGACGCCGATCGACGGCGGCAGTCGAGTGCGCCATGAAGTCGTGCTCTTCGGCTACGAGGAATCCGGGTCCCTGGGCTACGTCTTCGCCAGCGGACGGGTCGATGTCGACACCGACCGGGATTGACTCAGCCCCGCGCGCGCTCGATGGCGCTCTCGAGGGCGTCGAGGACCTCCTGGCCACCCTGGCCGGCGCGCTCGAGGTAGACGTCGCGTAGGGGCTGGGCCAACTCGCGAAAGGCTTCGCGCTCGGCGGGCTCGAGCTCGATCACGGTCAGGGAGGGCTTGGCCGCGAGCATCTCGGCCAGGCGCTCTTCGTTGACGCTGCGTTGGTGCTCGGCGAGGAAGGGCTCGAGGTCGGCGACGATGCCGTCGACGGTGGCGCGCAGCTCGGGGGCGAGCCCGGCCAGGAAGTCGTGGTTGGAGAGGAAGGTGGTCAGGAACGGGGCGGGCTTGGCGCGCACGAGGTAGTCGGTGACCTCGTAGAAGCTCATCTCCTCGATGGCGAAGAGCGGGTTGACCTGGGCGTCGATCATGTCCAGTTGCAGGGCGCTGTAGACCTCGCCGTAGGGCATGGCCTGGGGATTGGCGCCGAAGGCGTCGTAGGTCGCCAGCAGCAGCGGCGAGGTCATGGTGCGGGTCTTGATCCCCGCGAAGTCTTCGGGCCCACGCACCGGTTGCTTGGTGGTCCAGACCATCCAGCCCTCGGGCAGGATCGACATCAACTCCAGCCCGAGGGGCGGGAACAGCGGCTCCACCGCGGCGCGGATCTCCGGATCGGCCAGGGCCGCGCGGTTGGTGGCCTCGTCGTCGGTGAACAGGAAGTGCAGCAGAAGGGCCTGCAGCTCGGGGATCGACTTGCCGAGGTGCCCGGGCGAGGACATCGCGAACTGCAGGCCGCCCATGCGGAGCTGCTCGGTGATGTCGTCGCTGGTGCCGAGGGCGCCGTAGGGGTAGACGGTGACCGACACGGCACCGTCGGTGCGCTCCGCGACGAGACGCGCGAACTCCTGGGCGTAGGCGTCCTGAACCGAGCCGGGTGCTTCTTCGATTGCGAGGCGCCATTGGGTGCCGCCGCCGGTCGAATCCCCGCCACAACTCGCGACCAGGATGGAGAGTAGCAGCGCTGCAAGCGTGGGCAGGTGGACGTGGGAGGTTGCGTTCATGGTCTGTCGAATGGTGGGGGCCTTCACCGGGGCTCAACGCCGCATGAAGGGACGCTTCGAGCTGGCCGACGGCGGCACGATCTTCCTCGACGAGATCGGCGAGATGCCCCTGCACCTGCAGGTCGACCTGCTCAGCGTGTTGCAACGACGGAGGGTGCAGCGGGTGGGTAGCGATCGCGTGACCGGCATCACCGACGAGGCCCTCGACGCCCTGATCCGCTACCGCTGGCCGGGCAACGTGCGCCAGCTGCTGAATGCGATCGAGCACTCCCTGGCCCTCTGTGTGGGCAATGAGATCACCCTCGCGGACCTACCCGACTCCGTGGCCGGCCGGGACCCAGCGTCCGAGGACGACCACGGCTCGGCGGGCTCGGCGAGGAGCGAAACGGAGGCGGAGGGGTGGCTCGACCAGCCGCTTCGACCGGCGCGCGCGGCGGCGGCTCTGGCATTCGAGCGCGCCTACTTGGAGGGCCTGCTTCGTCGCCACGAAGGTCGGGTTGGCAAGGTCGCCGAAGCCGCGGGGATCTCGGCTCGCAGCCTCTACGGGAAGCTCCAACGACACGAGCTGCGCAAGGATGACTACCGGTAGCTACTTCTTCGTCACGGTCCGCGCGCTGGTCAACTCGCCACCCCAACTCCCCCAGCCTGAGAATGGCATCGACTTGCCGTCGACGGGGGCGTCGAAGTTGCCGTTGATCTCGAAGACGTAGTCGACCGACGACTCGAGCGAGTGCAACCGTCCCGCGGTGACGTTCCACTCGAAGCGCCCCTCGCCCTCGCCGCTGATGATGACGAGCGCGCGCAGGTGCTCGGGCACCAGGTGGTCGGCGCGGATCCTGGCTTCGAGGTCGAAGGCGGTTTGCATCAGGTCGGTCAGGTCCAGGTGCAGCTCGACTTCGATCGTGAGATCGACCTGAACGATGGTCTGGCCGTCGAAGACGCGCGTCCCCGCCAGTTCGGCGACGACGTTTCCGGCGTGGCGCTCGCGGCCGAGGTCCGCCAGGACCGGCTCGAAGGCGCGCAACAGCTCGGGGTCCACCGGCCGGTCGTCCTCCATGCCGATGCGGAACAGCTCGGTGATGTCCATGCCGGGGATGCCGACCAGCTCCAGGGCTTGCTGGGGTGACAGGTCGCGCTTCCAGGTCGACGCGTTCCGCACCTCGCCCTTGGGCAGCAGCCAGCGGCAATCGAGGTCCTCGCGCAGCACGCGCGCGGCGGCCTTGGCCTCTTCCGGATCGAGTCCGTCGTCGATCACCTCGGTCTGGAAGCGCGCGCGGCGGCGGTCCCAGTTGAAGCGCGCCAGGGCCGGCCCGTCGTCGTCCCGGCGACCGTCGACCAGGACCTCGGCGTACTGGCGCTCGAGGCTCATCAACTGCCCCAGCTCCACGCTGCGCACGGTGTCGATCGCGGTGGCTTCGACGTCGAGGCTGCGCTCGCCGTCCTGGGGGTCGAACTTGTTGTAGACCTCCTCCAGGGGCATCGATTGACCGGCCACCTCGAACCCGCCGCTGCGGAACTCCACCTCCAGCTCGAGTTCCAAGCGCCGCTCGAACTGGTCGCCTTCGGCCGGGCTCCACGCGAGCTGGTAGCTCGTGGGCTCTGCGCCGGCGGACAGGATCAGGGCGACAGTAGGGGCGATCAGGATGCGGTGGACGGGCTGCATGGCGGGCGGGTCGGGACGCTCGGTCGACCCTCGGCGGTGGTCCGAGGGCCTTCGAGCGGGCTATCGGCCATCCCCAGCCCGCTTCTTCAGCCCCAGGGACGGGGAGTCACCGAGACCCCCTCGCGCGCGGACTGGCGCGCGGCCTCCAGCACGCTGGCCACGCCCAGGGACAGGTCCAGGCCGTACAGGGGATCGGGCACCGCGCCCCGCGCCACGGCGGCCAGTTGGGTCCAGGCGTCGGTCAAGGACCCACTCAAGGGCGGCGCCGTGTGGCGCGCGCTGGGGCCGCCCAGGTCCATCTCGCCGATCTCGTAGGTGCCCGCCCGCCCGGTCCGCAGGAAGCCGCTCGAGCCGATCAGCTCCACGTCCTTGACCGGATTGGGCCAGCACCAGGAGGCCTCGACCACCGCCTGGACCCGGTCGAAGTCCAGCAGCAGCGTGGCCTGGTCGTCCACGCCGCGGTGCTCCTCGGGCCAGATCGACTGGGTCGAGGCGGTGACGCGCTGGGGGGGCCGGCCGACCAGCCACAGGGCCAGGTGCACCCCGAAGCAGGCGAAGTCGACCATCGCGCCGCCGCCGCGCTCGGAATCCAACAGCCACTTGAGGAACGAGGGCGCGCAGCCCAGGGCCGCCGGACCCTGGTGCCCGGCGCGGATCCGCAGGCGCGAGAGCTCACCCAGGTCCCCCGAATGCAGGTGGTCCGCCGCCGCTCGGATGGCCGGGTAGTGGGCCGTCTCGTAGTGGGTCAGGATGCTCAGCTCGCGCTCACGAGCGACGCGGGCCAGGGACAGGGCGTGGTCCAGGTCGAAGTCGAGGGGCCGCTCGACCAGGGCCGCGAGCCCCGCGTCCGCGGCTGCGGCCAGGGCTGCCCGGTGCCCGACGATGTCGGTCATCACGACGACGGCGTCGGGCTTGGTGCGCTCGAGCAGCTCGGCTGCCTCGTCGGTGCGCGGCAGGTCTCCGAAGCCGTACTTCGACGTCAGACGCCTGAACAGGGCCTGGTCGTGCTCGGCCACGCCGACCAACTCGATGTCGTCGCGCAGGCGCGCGGAGTCGAGGACCCAGTCCACGTGCCCGTGGACGAGCCCCAGGAGGGCGATCTTGAGCGGTTGCATGGGGCGACTACTGTGCCGAACCCTCGGCGGTGTGCGTGAGCTCGCCGGTCCAGTCCAGGTCCGCGTGGATCTCGAAGGTGAAGGCGTCGAAGTCGGCGGCCAGATCGACGTCGAGCTCGGCCTCGAACTCCACCGTCAACTCGAACGCCGCGAAGCATCCCGCCGCCAGGTCCCAGGTGAGCTCGCCCGTCCCCGAGTACGACACCGCCATCTCGGCTTCGACCTCGGGCGTGCGCCCCTCGCCGCTGCCGTCGTCGAACTTCACCGTGTCTGTGAAATACTGGCTCAGCTCGAGGGTGCCCTCGTGCTCCAGGGCGAGTCCGATGCGGGCCAGCTCGCGCCCGTCGTCGTCGGCCTCGACGGAGACCAGGGTGCAATCGACGGTGGCTCCCTCGGCGAGCACGTCGAGGAACTCGCCCAGGCGCCCGAGCAGCTCGCGCTCGTCGTCCTCGGCCCCGAGACCGGCGGCGATCGTCGGGGCGCCGGCGGCGTCGAGGCCGCCAGCGACCAGGTCGAAGAGGTCCTGGCCGGAGAGGTAGACGCGCCAGGTCGCTCCGGCTTCGACGGCCTCGCCCGGGACCAGGTGTCGGAAGCCCAGATCCTCGGCCAGGGCGGAGAGGGACTCCAGGGGCTCACCCGCCTTCGAATCCGTCGCGTCGTCGCCGGCCGCGAGCAGCCGCCGCTCCCAACCGTCGTCCCCGTCGCGCCGGAAGAGCACCCGCGCGCCCTCGGTCAGGCCCTCGGCCATGTCGGGCGTCTCGCCGTCGACGGTGAACTCCCCGTACTCGCGCACGAAGGACAGGGGGCCATCGGCGGTGTCGCCCAGGGGCAGCCGCAGCTCGCTGTCGCGGGCCGCGAAGGCCAGCTCGATGTCGCGCGAGAAGGCGTCCTCGTCGTAGCCCTCGATGAAGTCGGCGGGGTCCTGGTCCTCGCCCATGATCTGGATCGCGGCACCCTCGAACTCCAGCTTCCACTGGACGCGATGGTCGGCGGCCAACTCGGCCCCGGGCGGCGGCGACCACTCCAGGGGCGTCTGGGCCGGCGCGGCGAGCAGGGTCAGGACCAGGAGTGACAGCGAGGTGTGGGTGGTCATGGCGGATCGACGGGTGGGTGAGCGGGCGGGAGCGATTATGCTCCTCGCCCGACCGCCGCGAACCCACCTGCCATGTTCCAGAGTCTCACCCAACGCCTTTCCGGCGCCTTCGACCGCTTCCGCGGGGAGAAGGAGCTCACCGAGAGCAACATCGAGGAGGGCCTGCGGGACGTCCGCCGCGCGCTGCTCGACGCCGACGTCCACTTCCAGGTCGCTAAGGACTTCGTCGACAGCGTCCGCGAGCGGGCCCTGGGCCAGGCCAAGATCGCCGACAAGGGGGTCAGTGCTTCGGATCAGTTCGTGGCCGCGGTGCACCATGAGCTGGTCGAGCTCATGGGCCCCGAGGACGCCCGGCTGCAGATGGCCAAGTCGGGTCCGACGGTGATCCTGATGGCCGGTCTGCAGGGCGCCGGCAAGACCACGACCTGCGCCAAGCTGGCCCGGCTGCTCGTGACCAAGCACGCCAAGCGGCCGCTGCTCGTGGCCGCCGACGTCAAGCGTCCGGCCGCGGTGGAGCAGCTGCGCGTTCTGGGGCGCAAGCTGAACGTGCCCGTCTTCCACCAGGAGGGCCTGGGTCCGGCCGACGTCTGCGAGCGGGGCGTGGCCCACGCCCGCGCCCAGGGCAACGACGTGGTGATCCTCGACACGGCCGGCCGTCTGCACGTGGACGACGAGCTGATGGACGAGGTGGCCGAGATCGCGCGGCGCACCTCGCCCGACGACCAGATCCTGGTGGTGGACTCGATGACGGGCCAGGACGCCGTGCGTTCCGCCCAGGAGTTCCACTCGCGCCTGTCCCTGACCGGCGTGATCCTGACCAAGTTCGACGGTGACGCCCGCGGCGGCGCGGCGCTGAGCCTGAAGAAGGTCACCGGGTGCCCGATCCTGTTCCTCGGCACCGGCGAGAAGATCGAGGACCTCGACGCCTTCTCGGCCGAGCGCGTGGCGGGCCGCATCCTGGGCATGGGCGACGTGGTCGGCCTGGTCGAGGCCGCCCAGGACAAGATCGACGAGACCGAGGCCCAGGCCCAGTACGAGCGCCTGGTGATGGGCTCGTTCACGCTCGAGGACATGCTGGCCCAGCTGCGGATGATCCAGAACCTGGGTCCGCTCAAGAAGGTCATGGGGATGCTGCCCGGCGTGGGCCAGCAGCTCGACAACCTCGACATCGACGACAAGCACATCAAGCGCATCGAGGCCCTGTGCACTTCGATGACGGCGCGCGAGCGCCTGCAGCCGGACCTGATCGACATGGGCCGGCGGCGCAGGATCGCACGCGGAGCGGGCCAGGACGTGGGCGCCGTGAATCAGCTTCTGAAGCAGTGGAAGCAGATGAAGCAGCTCATGAAGGTCATGAAGAAGATGGGCATGGGCGCCGGCATGGGCTCCAAGGCCAAGCGCGCCGCCCTCGAGGGCTTCTCGCCCTCCGGTGAGCTGGCGGCGGACCTGGGCGGCGGCGGGATGCTCGACAAGCTCGGCGGCGCGGCGCGCGGGCTCGGCGGCGCCGCCAAGGGCCTGGGCTCGATGATGGGCCTCGGTGGCGGCGGCGGTCTGCCGGAGGGCTTCGACCCCTCGATGCTGGCCGGCGGGGGAGTCCCCGGAGCTCGCGGCAAGTCCGCCACCCGCAAGGCCACCAGCGCGCGCGACAAGGACAAGCAGAAGGCCAAGAACAAGCAGAAGCGCAAGAACCGGCGCAAATAGGGCTGTCACGAGTTGGGGCGAGGGGCGGTCCGGGCGCGGAGCGCGTTGCCCAGCCATCAGGCCTCCTATTCGGATGGCTGGCCGCGACGGATCGAGCGATCGTGGTGGGGCGGGGCGAAGCCGACAGTTGTCCAATTTTCTCCGCCCAAGGACGCTGGGTATCCGTTCTTGTCGATTGGATCGAGGGTCTGGATCGAACTCGGAATGGAGCCGTCAAGTGGATTCGAATCACTGCCCTGCTCCAGGGGTGCGCATTCATATCCGGCCGGCCCGCTGCCTCATTGGTGGGGCTGTAAATTCGGATCAGGTTGTGCCCGGTCACGCTTCCATCCGAGCAATGAAGTCGCGACCTTCTTCGTGATTCATTAGGGAGGGTTGTCGATGCGAGAGAGATCAGCTCTTGGTGTTCGGGTGGGAAGTCAGTGGCTCGCAACCGCTGCCCGGATCTGAGCCACTCTATTGGCCTTGGCCTCGTCGCCATGGGCAAGCGCGGAGGTGACACAGCCGTCGGCGGACTCCCTGCAAGTCGCCGTCGCCCAACTTGCGGCGAGTGGGTTCTCGCCACCTCCGGGATTCGAGGTCGTCGAAGTCGAGCCGGGCGAGCTCGGTGGGAACCCGGGGCGGTGGGAGTTCGACATCGAGGCTGGGACGGGGGAGATCCAGATCGATGTCGCGGTGGTGCAGGACCTGCTCGGAGATGTCGCGATCGAGACACCTGGTGCCCTGACAGGAGCCTTTGTGCTGATCTTGGTGCACGAGTACCATCACGATCCCAGCAACGGCGGCCCGGGGTTGGCCAACTACTGCGAGCATGCCGTGATCTTCTCCAAGAGCTACAACTGGTTCATCGCACACTATCTTTGTGACGTCGAATCGGACATCGACTGAATTGCCCTGTGCCTGTTCCTACAGTCGATGGTCGGGAAGACCTACGACGCGCGAAAAGCGAACTTGCGCTGCAACGGGCAGAGCGGTTGGCCCGGTCCGCTCAGCAACATACCAACGCCGGAGTGCTGCGAGGTCTGAAGCGATGGAAGCAATCAACCAGTCGTCGTTCAGGAAGTTGCGCCTCGTCGGTTCGACGGTCGTGATCTTCTTGCTCGCTTTGACCCGGGCGGAAGCGGGTTCCCGAACGGGGCAAGCGGCCGATTTGGAGCCGATTGCGCTCGAGGAGCTCGACCCCGACGCCGTCTTCGTCACTGGATACTCGAGCGGACTCTTCGGGCAGCGATTCGATGCCACGGCCCTGGGCCATGCCGTCGTCCGCACTCGCAAGGAGCGCGCGTCGGACGCGGAGCCCTGGAGCGTCGCGACGGGGGAGGAGTCCGTGTCATTCACGGTCACCCACCTTGCGGCGGCGGCCGGGGGGGATGTGCTCTGGGTCGCGGGGTACGACGATGCGAACAATGGCGTCCTGGAGCGCTGGATGTTCGACCGGCGCCCCGGTGGTTGGTCGGTGACTTGGGTGGCCCAGGGTGGAGCGATATCGGGTGGAAGCGCCGTTCGATCCATTCTCGGTGGAGGCCCCTTCGTCGCGCCCGAATCGACGCAGCTGCCCGCGGCGGAACGCCAGAGGATGCTGACGCTGCCGGGCGTTCTCCCGGCCAAGATCGCTGTGACTCCCGATGGAGAGCAGGTCTACTTCTATTCGCACCTCGAGAAGGCGATCTATCACAGCAGCGTGGTCGAGCACAGCGCGGATCCACTCGACGACGAGCTGACGACTCCGTCGCCGGTCGTGACGTCGGCGGAGGTTCCGGTTCTCGGTACGTTGAGTCAGATGATGGTCTGGTCCGACGCCGAGCACGGACTGCAGCTCGTGGCCTACCTGAGAGGCTCCTACTCGCCGACGGAGCCGCCCTACCGGGTCCTCGTCGTCGATTCGGACGAGGATGGCATCGTGGACGAGCCAACTTGGATGACCAAGTCACAGTGGAAGCAGCTCCCCTACGGCGCACCGGGACACTGGGATCGGCTCTGGTGGGAGTAGCAGGCGAAGGCGCCACACCGCCGACGTCGAGCTGAGGTCCCTCGCGCCCGCCACGCCTGCAGTCCAGGCAGTGGGGGACCGGTGTCCCTCGCCCCTCCGTCGCGGGCGGCCCGGAGTCCGCCAGGAGCGCCATCGCGGCCGGGCCGGGCCGGGCCGGCGGGGGGCGCGGGGAGGCGCGAGGGCGCGCCGGCCGAGCCCTGACGTCGCCGCGAGGGGGTCGTCTCCCGATCCGGGACCCGCACGGATCCGGGACCCGCACGGATCCGGGACCCGCACGGATCCGGGACCCGCCACGATCCACGACTCGACGGGGTCGGCTGCCCCCCGGATCTCGCGCCGCAGCAAGTCCGCCGGACTCGCTGCTCGGCCGGGATCTCGCGCCGACCCCCGGCGCTGGGATCCCAGGCCCCTCCGGTGACCCAACCGGGCCGGATTCGGGGCGGCGGACCAGGAGCCTGCGCCACAGAGTGCGAACCCGCCGCCACTCGCCCCGAACTCGATCGCGGCCCTGCGCCGACTACCCCGTGGCGCCGAGGCTACGGCGAAGTTGATGCGCCTTGCGCTCGAGCCAGGGTCGAGCACCGGCGAATCCGCATCCTGTGACGCAGCCTCCTGGCCCGCTGGCCCCGATCCCGCCGGTCGGGCCTCCACCCGAGGGGCCGGCGGCGCCCAGGCCGCGGCGCCCAGGTGAGCCGATGGCCGGACTCGGTCGGGGCGAGGGCGCCCTGACGCTCCCCCAGGCTGGCTCCCGGGGGGCCGGGCCGCTATGCTCCTCGCCCTCCAGTCGGCGCGCTCGCGTCGTCTGAAGCCTCGGGTCCGCCCGAGACGACCGCCGCAACCGGCCCCTACGGCTGATCAGTCTTCTGTTCAGTCTCCAGGGGGCGCCGGACCTGCGGCGGACAACGTGAGTCCCCGCGCCGCGTGCGCCGGGACCGTCCGCCGGCCTGCCGCCGGTGGGTTCTCTCGACTCTCACCACATCGACCGACTCGAACCATGGCCGTCGTCATCCGCATGAAGCGCACCGGGCGTAAGAACGCCCCCTGCTACCGCATCTCCGTCGCTGATTCCCGCAACCCGCGCGACGGCCGCACCCTCGAGACCCTCGGCATCTACGACCCGATCTCGCCGGTCGAGGACCTGCGACTTCGACTCGACGTCGAACGCGCCCGCTTCTGGCTCGATCGCGGCGCCAAGCCCAGCCACACGGTCAACAACCTGTTCGTGCGGGAGAACGTCTACGAGGGCAAGGTCGAGAAGCCCAAGCGCGAGCGCCCCGGACGCGCCAAGGACACGAAGAAGCGCGCGAACCGCGCCCAGCGCAAGGCCAGCTTCGCCGCGGCCAAATCGGCCCGTCGGGACGAGCGCGCCGCCGCTCGCAAGGCGGCCAAGGCGGCTGCTGGCGCCGCGGAGTAGCGCCGCTCGAGTGACGGTCGCGCGGGGGGCCTGGATCGGACGACGTGCCGATCCCCGACCCCCTGCCCTGCGAGGGTCAAGACGCCCTGCGAGGGCACGAGACCGCGCGACCGTCGCCCGCTTCGACGTCTGCTGCGCCCGCGGAGGTGGCCCGCCAGGTGCTCACCAGCGCCGATAGGCCGACCCTATCCGTTCCGCGCGTGATGCCCTCGGCCAGGCGGCCGGGGCGACGACCCCACCGCCACGCGCCGATCCCCGGCGCGTGCAGCTCCGCCCCGCGCGCCCTTCGCGCAGCCGAACCGAACAACCCCGTTCGCCGCCCGTGAGCAAGAAGTCCGACCTGATCGTCAAGCTCCTCGACGAGCATCAGTTTCCCCTCCCCCTGCCGAAGGCTCCGGTGGAGGGGTTCGACCTCCTCGAGCACGGGATGTATATGGTGCTGCTCGAGCACCTGACGCCCACCCAGGCCGAGGCTTCCGTGCGGTCGTTGCGGTCCACCTACGTGGATTGGAACGAGTTGCGCGTCAGCCAAGTCCAGGAGATCGCCCAGTCGATCAAGACCAGCTCGCGCAAGACCGGCTTCGAGCTCCTGAACGAGCTCCGCGCGCCGGCCATGGCGGTCAAGGAGTACCTCCAGGACGTCTTCCAGGAGACCCACGGCCTGGACCTCGAGTTCCTGCGCGACGACGTCGCCGAGGGCGCGAAGAAACTGTCGGAGTTCAAGGTCCTGGGGCTCGCGCGCGGGTCCTACCTGCTGTGGCTGGCCGGTGAGGGCAAGGTGCCGCTGCACCTGGGGCTGATCAAGTTCCTCGAGAAGCTCGACCTGGGGCCGAAGACGTCGTCGGTCAAGAAGGCCCACGAGGCCTTCGACCCCCTGGTGCCCAAGGGCCGCGAGCTGGCCCTGACGATCGCCCTGCACGACATCCTCGAGCGCTGGAACGACGAGGAGAACCCGCCCTTCCTGACCATCGCTGCGCTGCGCTCGACGGCCTTCGGCAAGAAGGCCGCGACCGACTTCGAGAACGCCCGGGCCAAGGCCGAGGCCGCCCGCCAGCGCGAGGACGAGCGTCTGCGCAAGGAGGAGGAGCGCGTTCGCAAAGAAGAGGAGCGCGCTCGCAAGAAGGCCGAGGCAGTCGCGTCGAAGCGCGCTTCAGCCGACGCCAAGGCCAAGGCCAGGACCGCCGACCTCGCGAAGAAGGCAGCGGAGCGCGTGGCCAAGATCAAGGACGCCGAGCGCAAGAAGGTCGAGGCCAAGAAGGCTGCGGACGCCAAGAAGGCGGCCGAGGCCAAGCAGAAGGCGGCCGAAGCCAAGAAGCAGGCCGCCGAGGCCAAGAAGCAGGCAGCGGCCGCGAAGAAGGCTGCTGCGAAGCCCGCCGCCTCCAAGGCCGCCAAGAAGACCACCGCGAAGGTTTCGTCCAAGGCGAAGTCCGCGCCCAAGAAGACCGCGAAGAAGGTCGCCAAGCAGTCGACGGCCAAGAAGGCGGGCTCCAGCAAGGTCGCCAAGAAGCCGACCGCGAAGAAGGCGGCCGCGAAGCCCGCGGCGAAGAAGTCCGCGGCGAAGAAGACCGCGGCGAAGAAGACCGCGGCGAAGAAGACCGCGGCGAAGAAGACGACCGCCAAGAAGTCGACTGCCAAGAAGACGGCGGCGAAGAAGTCAGCCAGCAAGAAGCCGGCGGGTAAGAAGTCGACCGCCAAGAAGAAGGCGGCGAAGAAGTCCACCAAGAGTCGCTCCGGCGCCCGCTGAGGCCGCTCTTCGAGCGGTCCGCGGAGACCAGCGGCCGTCAGTGCCACATGGCTCACGAAGCGATCGTCCTGGCCTCGGCCTCTCCCCGACGGCACGCCCTCCTCAGGGAGGCGGGTCTGGCCTTCGACGTCCTCGCGGCCAACGTGGACGAATCGTTGGATGGCGCGCCGGAGCCCGAGGCTGCGGCCGCCGAACTGGCCCAGCGCAAGGCCGCGGCCGTGCGCGAGTCCCTGGGTGACGGGGCCCAGGGGCGCTGGCTGATCGGCGCTGACACGATCGTGGCCGTCCCGGCCAGCCAGGGCTGGCTCTTGCTGGGCAAGGCGGCCGATTCGCGCGAGGCGGCCGGCATGTTGCGGAGCCTGTCGGGGACCACGCACCGCGTCGTGACGGGCGTCTGCGTCCTGGGGATCGCCGCGGGCGGTCGCGCGACCGCCCACGCCGCCACCGAGACCACGGCAGTGACCATGCGCGAGCTGACGGCCGAGGAGATCGATGCCTACGTCGCGAGTGGCGAGTGGCGCGACAAGGCCGGCGGCTACGCCATCCAGGAATCTGCCGATCGATTCGTGACCGAGCTCACGGGCGGCGGGTTCGACAACGTCGTCGGCTTGCCGGTGGCCTTGACGCTGGAACTCCTGGAATCGGCTGGCGCACCGTTGCCGCTGCGTGGAGGTCAACGCTGATGGGTGTCTCCCCGACCATCGCGTCGAAGTTGGCCCAGCGCGCGGCGCGCTACGCGGAGCTGACCTCGCTCTTGGCCGATCCCGAGGTCGCGGGCGCTCCCAAGCGCTACTCGGAAGCCCTGCGCGAGCGCGGGATGCTCGAGCGCTCGGCGGAGCTGTTCGAGGAGCTCCAGCGGCTGAGGTCGGTGCGCGAGGACGCCGAGGCGATCCTGGACGAGCCCGACGCCGACGACGAGCTGGCCGACATCGCGCGCGAGGACCTCGACGGGCTGGACGAGAAGGAGGAGGCCCTCGAACACCGCATCAAGGGCGAGCTGGTCAAGGACGACGACCTGCTGCGCACGAAGGTGATCGTCGAGGTCCGTGCCGGGACCGGCGGTGACGAGGCGACGCTCTTCGTCGGTGATCTGTACACGATGTACTCCAAGTACATCGAAGCCCGCCATTGGCGGAAGGAGGTGATCGACATCTCCCCGACCGAAGTGGGCGGTATCAAGGACGTCACCTTCGCCGTCGAGGGCGAGGGCGCTTGGAACCTGTTGCGCTTCGAGTCCGGCGGTCACCGCGTGCAGCGCGTGCCGAGCACCGAGTCCCAGGGGCGCATCCACACCTCCGCGGCGACGGTTGCAGTGCTGCCCGAGGCCGAGGAAGTCGACGTGGACCTGCGCGACGAGGACCTGCGGATCGACACCATGCGCGCGGGCGGCCCCGGCGGCCAATCGGTGAACACGACCTCCTCGGCCGTGCGGATCACGCACCTTCCGACCGGCACCGTGGTCCAGTGCCAGGACGAGAAGTCGCAGCACAAGAACAAGGCCAAGGCCATGCGCGTGCTGCGCTCGCGCCTGTTCGAGGCCGAGCGTCAGCGGGTCCACGATGCGCGCGCCGCCGAGCGCAAGGAGCAGGTCGGCTCGGGCGACCGCAGCCAGCGCGTGCGGACCTACAACTTCCCCCAGAACCGCGTCAGCGACCACCGCCTCGGGGCCAACTTCAGCCTCGAGTCGATCGTGGGGGGCCGGCTCGACCCGCTGCTCGAGCAGCTCGTCGAGCAGGACCGCGAGGAGCGCATCGCGCGCCTCTGAGGGGCGGCCGGGTTCGGCGCCTCGAAGCGATCTCGCGGAGCGTCACCCCGCCGGACTGGGCTCGCTCCACCCGAAGCGGTGCCGACCGACCGAGTTCCACAGATCTCCTGTCCCCGGCCCCTCCCACGGGTCCCAGGCGGCACCTCGGCGCCGCGGGGGCTTGCACCGCCGGGGCCTCGGTGGAGAATGCTCCGTCCCCGGCCGCGCGGTCGGTGAACCGCCAGGCACGCGTTGCGTTGGCCACCGAGACCCGCGACGACCCCCTTCCCGACCATGACCGACGCCAGCGCATCCCCGACCCCGCCCGCCGTCCTGCAAGACCTCCCGGAGGGCGCCACGCTGCTCAAGGAGGGGAAAATTCCCTTCCGCCCGAAGGAGCGCAAGCTCGAGACCGCGCCCCTGCTGCTGAACAAGGCGGCCTGGGTGCTGGTGGTCGGGTCGCTGATCCCGTGGTACGGCCACGATGGCGGCTGGGTCACCACTGTGGCAGCCAAGGCGGTCGTGGCGCTGGGCTGCTTCCTGCTCTACTGCTGCGTCGTCGCTCGAACCGACGATCCGGTCCCGGCCGGCCTGGGCGCCCTCGGCAAGGCCCGTTGGGGCCCGGAGTGGGGGACCAAGACGCGCGGCTTCAAGGACCACATCCTGCAGCTGATCCCGACGCCGCTGCACATCCTCGCCTTCCTCGTGGCCGGCGCGGGCTTCCTCCTGCCCCTGGCCGATCCCCAGATGGGTGATCTGCTGAAGGCCATGGTCGAGGTCGGCTCGCTGCTGCTCGGCGGCGGCACCCTGGTCCACATCTTCGCCTACCGCAAGGGCGCGCACTTCTCGCCGATCTTCCCGATGCTCTTCATCGGCCCGGCGTTGGCCGGGACGTCGATCCTGATCCAGACCATCGGCGGCGGCAACATCGGCTCGAAGGTGCCCGCGCTGCTCGGCAGCATCCTCTCGGCCGGTGCGGGCCTGTTCGCCGTCTACACGATGGTGCTCGCGCTGATGGAGGCCAAAAAGGAAGGCGACGCCAAGAAGGCCGCCGCGGTCGAGGCCCGCAAGGCGGCGCGAGCGGCGCGCAAGAGCTAGTGACGGCTGTCGAGGGTCCCCCGCGCGTCGCACGCGAGATGCTCGCGCGGGGACGGGAGTTCTTGCAGCGCAAGGGGCTCGAGGAATTCCGCCTCGACGCGGAGCTCCTGGTGTCCCACGCGTTGGGCCTGGGGCGGTTGGACCTGTTCCTGCAGCTCGACCGGCCGGTCGTCGAGACCGAGGTCGTCGCGGCGCGCGAGCTCCTCGTGCGTCGGGCCAAGGGCGAGCCCGTCGCCTACTTGATCGGCGAGCGCGAGTTCTACGGTCGCGGCTTCGAGGTCGGGCCCGGGGTCCTGATCCCGCGGCCGGAAACGGAGCTGATCGTCGATCTCGCCCGCGACTGGGCCAAGCAGACCCTGTTCCCCTCCGGCGGGGCGCGGGTGCTCGACGTGGGCACTGGCAGCGGTTGCCTGGCTGTGACCCTGGCGCTCGAGTTGCCGGGTTCGACGGTCGATGCGATCGACGTGTCGGAGCCGGCGCTGAATCGCGCCCTGGCCAACGCCGCCCGCCTGGGTGCGGACGTCAGCTTCCACCGCGGCGACGGTCTGGGGCCCTGGAGGTCCGAGACCGCGCGCTTCGACCTGATCGTGTCGAATCCGCCCTACATCGACCCCGGTCACGCAGGCGACCTTGCCCGTGAGGTGCGCGACCACGAGCCGGTCGAAGCCCTGTTCGCGCCGGCCGGGGATCCGGACCATTGGGCGCTGCGCCTGATGGACCAGGGCCTGGCCCTGCTGCGGCCCGGAGGGGTGCTGTTGATCGAGCTCGGCTACGACCAGGCCCCGCGCCTGCGCGAACGAATGGCCGAGCGCGGCGTCGAGGGCAAGTTCCACAAGGACCTCGGCGGCCACGAGCGAGTGCTGGAACTGCCGAGCCTCGCGAGCTGAACGCTAGGGACCTGCGCCACTCGCCCACGCGCGTCCGTCGAGCCTCGATCGACGTCGTCCGCGGGCGGCAACTACCCTGATACCGGGCCTGACACCGGGTGCAGCCACGAGCTGAAGGCGCCGGTCGCCGAGGCTCGACGAGCGCGGTCAGGCCGTCGGGCCGTCGGCATTGCGCACGGCCACGTAGCGATTGACCGAAGCGCGCTGCTCGTCGTTGAGCTCGTTCATGAAGACCGCGACCTCGTAGTGGTCGAGGTGCGGGCTGATCTTGGCGCAGCGCACGACCACGCCGCGCGAGTCGATCGACAGCTTGCCGCCCTCGCCATCGGGCACGTCGATGTGCAGTCCGAGCAGGGTCAGCTCGGGGATCTCCCGATCGGAGAAGAAGCAGGCCCCGGCGGCGCTGATGTCGCGCAGTTGCACCTCGGTGAAGCCCTTCTCCAGGGCGATGCGCGCCGACCACTCCGCCTTGGCGCGGGCGTGCTTGCGGCGCTCGTCGACGGCGGGGCCACGATCGCGGGGGGCGGAGGGAGAGTCGCTCATGGGGGGGCTGGCTGGGTGGTGGCCGGGGGATGGCCGAAGGTAGGCACCCCGCCCCCTCCAGCGCAACGACGGAGGCCGGGTAGACCGTCTGGAGGGACGCCTGCCGGGAGGTGATCGGCAACCCCGCCGGGAGTAGGATCGGGGCTCGGGCGGGCCAGCGGCTCGCCCGGGGAAGCACCCCAGGAGCCGAGCTCCAGGGCGTCCTCCCGCTCCCGGCGGCACGGCGCCGCCCGCGCAGCAATCGAAATCTGACTCCCTCTCCTCCCTGGCCGTACCAACGGCCCCTTGGCGGCTGCGAGCCGCAACACGACACGATGGCGAGCTACAACAAAGTCCTTCTGATGGGCAACCTGACCCGCGACCCCGAGACCCGCTTCGCCCAGAGCGGCACGGCGATCGTCAACTTCGGCCTGGCCGTGAACGAGCGCTTCCAGACCCAGGATGGTCAGTGGCAGGACCGCCCGACCTTCGTCGACGTGACCATGTTCGGCAAGCGCGGCGAGGCCTTCGCGCGCTTCCACACCAAGGGCAAGTCGGCCTTCATCGAGGGCAAGCTGCGCCTCGACACCTGGGAGGACAAGAACGGCGGCGGCAAGCGCTCCAAGCTCTACGTGGTCGGTGACAACTGGGAGTTCGTCGGCGGCAAGGAAGACGGCGGCGGCGGTGGGGGCGGCGGTTCCTGGGGCGGCGGCGGAAGCAGCCAGCAGCGCAGCGCCCCTCCGCAGCAGTCCGGCGGCTCCTCCGACCAAGGCGGCGACGACGCCTGGGGCGGCTCCCCGTCCTTCGAGGACGAGATGTCCGACACGCCCTTCTGAGATCCGAGCGGCGACGGGCCGCGTGCCGACAGGAGTTCGACCCTGCGGCATCGACTGACGCGACTACCGACGGGGCCCACGGGCCCCGTCGGCCGTTCGGCGGAGCCCGCGCCCTTCGGCCACTGGGCCGGCTGGACAGCCCTCGTGCCGCACTGCCGGTGACTCCCGAGCGACCAGATGCATCCGCCGCCTTGGACCCGCTGTCAGCGGCCGAGGTTCACGTTCCAGCGCGGCTCGAGGGTCCGCCCGTCGAGCAGGCGCACCTGGCGGTAGCGCGGGGCGTGGAGGGCGAGCTCGGGGAAACCGTCGCCGTCCGAGTCGTCGAGGGCCGTCACGTCGTAGCCCGAGCGGCACCAATCGCCCTCGATCGGGAGCAGCGAGTCGTCGAGGCCGACGACGTCGAGCTGGCGCAGGACCGACCCGTCCGCCGCGGAGTGGATCACCAGGAATCCCCCGTCGCAGTCCATGCCCGTCTCGTTCGCCGTGTGCGCCAGGTCCGCCAGACCGTCGCCGTCGAAGTCGCCCACGCGGGCGATCGTCGCCCCCTCTGCCTGCAGGTAGCCGCCGCTGTAGTCGTGGGACCAACGCTCCTCCCCGGTCTCGAGGTCCGTGGCCGAGATGCTCTCGTCGATGGTCGTGGTGACGACGGCGTCGGGCACCCCCGAGGCGTCCACCAACCAGGTGGCGGCCCAACCGTCTCGCAACGGGAGGCCACGTCGCAGCGCAAGTGGCTCGGTGAACTCCGGCAGCGGTTGCGTCGACGGAGCGGGCCAGATGCCCGAGAAGCGGGGGATCAAGACCTCGCCCCGGCCGTCGCCGTCGAGGTCCGCGATGCCGAAGCCGGCGACTTCCAGGTTCGACGAGGACCTGCCGAACTGGGATCTGGCCTCCGCCGGCGCGACCAGTGCGCCCGACTCGTCCACCTCGAAGCCGGCCGAGACCACCGCGGCCTCGGTCCGGTACCACAGGGACACGGGCCGCCGCAGGCCGCCGTCCACCAGCACGACGCACCGGTCAGCGCCCACGAGGACGTCGGGCGTCGGGTCGCCGACGAGTTGCAGTCCGGCGCTGATCGAGGTGCCGAACGCGGCGATGCCCCGGGGCGACTGGACGGTTGCCAGGCGCGCGCCGCTGCCGCCGGAGAGCAGCACCAGGGGGCCGGAGGTGACCCTCCAGACCTCCGAGGCCCTCGGCGAGGCGACGGCCACGTCCCCGATCCCGTCGCCGTCCAGATCGCCCGCCGCGGCGACCTCGAGGCCGAAGCCCGGCTGGCCCTCGGCTGTCCACAGCGGGCTGCCGTCGACCCCGCTCAGGGCCCGCACGGTCGGGACGCTGCATCCGCCCCAGCCGAAGACCTCGGCGGCGAGCCGCCCGGCGACGACCACGTCGGACACGCCGTCTCCGTCGAGGTCGCCCGGCGAACAGAGGGAGTTGCGGCAGCGGTCGATGGCGTCGGCGGGCGCGGCGGCGCGGAGGCTCGCTGCGAGCAAGGTCGTGGTGATCATGGGCTCTCCGCGTTCGGTCACCCTAACCCTCGGATTCCATGGGCACGGCGCTCCGCGCAGCCCGTTACCTGCCCGTGACCCGGGCGGGGCCGCCGAAGGCCGCGGCGCCAACCGCGCGAAGCTCCATTCAGTTCCAGCCGAACTGCACGCGGATCGCGTTGGTCAGGCTGATGCCGCTGTCGGGGGAGATCGAGGCGGCCTGGAAGTAGAGGTCCAGTCCGAACAGCCCACAGCTGAGCGGGATGTCGACCGCGTAGAGCCCGACCTGGTCGAAGAAGTAGGGGCCGCCGCCGACCGCGACCAGCGACAGGGTCCCGGCAAAGGTCGGGATGTTCGCCTGGGTGTAGCCCAGCAGTAGTACGTCCTGGACGGCCGAGGAGACGAAGGTGGTGTGGTCGACGGCGAGCTTCAGGGTCCTGCCGATCAGGGCGTCCGTCCCCGGCGCCAGGCCGAAGACCAGCGGGTTGGCGGGCGAGCCGGGGATGACCTCCACGGTGCTCGGCACGGGCTGGAACTCGAAGCCGCGGTTGTCGCCGTAGGGCAGGAAGCCGAGGTCGATCCAGGTGCCGGCGTCGACGTCGAGCCGGTGGAACTTGCCCCAGCCGCCATACAGGTCGCCACAGGCGTCAGTCGCCATCCATTGCATCGACGGTGTGTCCGCGATCAGCGTCGAGAGCACGGCGCCCGTCGCCGGGTCCAGCTCGACCACGGCCGAGGAGGTGCCGCCCAGCAGGCGCGCCCCGTGCCAGTGCAAACTCTGGATCGCGAGGCTGCCCGTGACACCCCGCGGCAGCGCGGTCCCGTCGACAGCGATCTCGTACAACTCCGAGGGGCCGCCGGTGCTGTCGCCTTCGACGGCGAGCAGGCTGCCGTCCGGAAGGAAGGTCAAGCCCCGCACGCTCTCCAGCCCCAGGATCGGGCGCTCGTCCAGCGTCGCTCCCGTGAACGGATCGAGCCGCACCAGCATCAGGTCGCCGGCGGTGGAGCTGGGATTCCCCGTCGTCCACAGCCGACCGGCTGCGTCCTTGGCCATGGCGTTGGGGCGCACGCCGAAGATCGTCGCGAGGGTCGTCGCGGGGCCGCCGTCGAGGTCCATCTCGTAGGCCTTCTGGAAGTAGCTCACGGTGATGACGCCGGTCGGCGTCTGCGCGGCCGACGCGGGAGTCAGGGCTGCGAGGGTGGCGAGAGCTGCGAGCGCTGATGTGGCGGGTACGGTCCAGTTCTTCATGGCTCCCATCCTGCCACCGAGCTCGCCCTCGAAGGACGTCCGCGGGACCGGCCCTTCGCTGGACGTGCGCCGCGGCGGTCCGGCCCGCGCCGGTGAATCCAGGGGGCCAGGGAACAGCCGCCGCCGAACCCGCCGGGCGCGGTCATCCGCCAATTCCCCGCACCCAGACCCCGCCGGCGGGCCTCAGCGCGCCCGTGCCTTGGCCCGATCTCTCGGCGTCCGGGCCCAAACCCGACCCGCCGACGTGGGCTGCGCGCTCAGCAGCGCTTGCACTTCTCGTGCAGGTCCCCGGCCAGCAGATCTTTGCGGAACTGGCGGTAGGGGACGTCGTTCCAGATCTCGCGGCCGGTCTTCTCGTGCACGTTGCCGAGGTTCAGCTCGCGGCTGTCGAAGAAGTTGCAGCAGGGGGTGACGTCGCCCTCGACGGTCACGTAGGCCATGTGCCGCGGCCAGTAGCAGTCCATGCGCTGCTCCTTGGTCCAGGGCTCGAAGCCCCAGTGGACCTGCAGCGGGCCGTCGTAGGGGGGCAGGGAGCGCAGCCACTCGCGGTCGGCCTCGTCCAGCTCGAGGACTTCCTGGCCGGCCACGTGGCTGCCGTTGAGCTTGGTGAAGGTGATCGCGTCGACGCCCAGCTCCTCGGCGATGGCGAGCAGCTCGGGGACCTGCTTCAGGTTGCGCTTGGAGAGCACGCTCATCACGCCGATCGAAGGCGTCGTCGAGCCCAGGGCGCGCCGCGCCGCGAGCAGGTTCGACACGCAGCGCTTGTAGACGCGCAGTTGTCCGCCCTTGCGCAGGCTGCGGAAGGTCTCCGCGTCGGCCCCGTCCATGGAGAAATTGATCAACGCCAGGCCGGACTCGATCAGGCCGAAGGCCGCCTCGGCGGTGACCTTCGAGGCGTTCGAGTAGGTGTGGACCTCGATCCCGCGCTCGCGCGCCGCGCGCACGAGGGCGAACAGCTCGGGGTTCAGGAAGACCTCGCCCAGGCCCTGGAGCTCGACCTTCTCGACCCCGGGGAAGGCGTCGAGGATCCGGTTGAACTCGGCCAGGCAGAGGTGCTCGGTGGGCCGGTCGTAGCCGTCCAGAGAAAGGGGGCACGACTGGCAGCGGAAGTTGCAGATCGACGTCGTCTCGATCTGCAGGGCGCGCACGGGCAGGGGGTTCGTACCGGTCTCGCGCACCCACTCCCAGATCGCCTCCTGGCTGGCCCCGACCAGGTGGGGGGGCAGGTCCAGCTCCGACGGAGAGCCGCCCAGGGCCGGCTGGTCCTGGGACGGGTGTAGGGGCAGCTCCTGGGAGCTGGGGGAGGTGGTGTCGCGGTCTTCCATCGTGCGATTCGAACCGCCAAGTCTACCGCTGGCCTGATGACCAGGGTCTGGCCGGACAGGACCTTGTAGGCGGACCCGGCCGTCGTTGGGATAGCGGGCCTCCTCAGAATGCAGATCACGATCCAACTCCACGCGGTCCTGCGCGAGCGGGCCGGCGCCGAACACTTGACCCTCGACGGCGTCCCCGACGACCTGACCGTGGCCGGAGCCAAGCGGCTGGTGGCCGAGCGCTGGCCCGAGCTGGGGAACCTGGACCACGTGCGCGGGGTGCTCGGCACGCGCTACGTGCCCGACGGCCAGGCCGTCGACGGGTCCGAGGTCCTGCACCTCTTGCCTCCGGTCTCCGGGGGCGAGCCGGGGGAGGACGAGTTGCTCGAGCGGGGCCTGTTCGAGCTCTCGTCCGAGCCGCTCGATCCCGGGGCCTGCCTGGCGCGGGTGACCCACGAGTCCTGCGGCGCCTCGGTGGTCTTCACGGGCACGACCCGCAACCGCAACCGGGGCCAGGACGTCGACCGGCTCGAGTACGAGGCCTTCGCCGCCATGGCCGGTCCCGAGATGGAGCGGGTGTTCGAGGACTGCCGCGCGCTCTTCGGCGAGGGCGGCAGCGAGGAGCCGGCCTACGACTCTCCCGAGGGGCGCAGCCTGCGAATGCTGTGCGTCCATCGCACCGGCGCCGTGGGCCTGGGCGAACCCTCGGTCGTGGTGGCCGTGGCGAGTCCCCACCGCGACGCCGCCTTCCGTGCCTGCCGCTTCCTGATCGACGAGCTGAAGGCCCGTCTGCCGGTCTGGAAGAAAGAGCACTATGGCGATGGGCACCATTGGATCGGCGACCGTTCCTGAGTCGGGTGCGGGCGCCTGGGGTCGGCTCCCACGGCCTCCCGCGGCTGGCCCCCGCCTTCAAACGCCCGCCCGCCGTTGCTACCCTGCGCGGCCGCGAATCGGCGTGATGGGGCCCGCCGCTGGCGGTCCTCTGCTCCACACGTCCGCGCGGATCCAACCCGGGACGAGCCCGTCAAGGACCGTCCGTCCCGCCCGCCCAGTCCGCCCCAACGCGACCGAGACCGCGCGCCGGGCTCGGTAGCACGGCCCGATCGCTCCCCCGACATGAGCACCGCAGGATCGAGTACGACCGCCGCGAACGGCGCGCACCTGAGCCCCCTGACCGGCCTGCCCGGCGCCGACCGCACCGCGCGGATCGGCCGCGTGGGGGGGGTCAACCTCAACGCCAGCGGCGTGGAGCGTGAGGAGTTCGAGGTCGACGTGCTCTTCGTGGGTGCCGGCGCGGCCAGCTTGGCCTCCGCCATCACGCTCCAACGCCTGGCCCAGGCCAAGGGCCAGGAGCTGTCGATCCTGATCCTCGAGAAGGCCGAGGACATCGGCTACCACACCCTCTCGGGCGCGGTCATGGATCCGCGCGCGATGCAGGAGCTCTTCCCGGACTTCCTCGAGCAGGGCTGCCCGGTGGAGAGCGAGGTCACCTTCGACTGCGTCGACGTGCTCTTCGCCGGCGGGGGCAAGTTCCGCCTCAAGGGCGCCCTGGTCCCGCCGCAGTTCAAGAACCACGGCAACTACATCGTCAGCCTCTACAAGGTCGTGCGCTGGTTGAAGGACCAGGCCGAGGAGCTGGGCATCGACATCTACGCGGGCTTCGCGGCGAGTGAAGTGCTGTACGACGGCGACCGCGTGGTGGGGGTGCAGACCCGCGACTCAGGGCTCGCCAAGGACGGCAGCCAGAAGGGCAACTTCGAGCCGGGCATGAACGTGAAGGCCCGCGCCACGGTCTTCGCCGAGGGCACGCGAGGCAGCCTGACCAAGGGCTTGATCTCGAAGCTCGGTCTGGACGCTGGCAAGAACCCGCAGATCTGGGAGACCGGCATCAAGGAGATCTGGTCGATCCCCGAGGAGCGCGGCAAGCAGATGCTCGGTTCGGTGATCCACACCGCCCTGCACCCGCTCGGCACCCGCGGCTACGGCGGCGGTTGGATCTACGGCCAGAAGGACAACAAGCTGTCGATCGGCTTCGTCGTGGGCCTCGACCACCCCGACGCGAAGCTCGATCCCCACGCCCTGTTCGTGCAGTGGAAGCAGCACCCGGCGCTCGCGGAGCTGCTCGAGGGCGGCAAGATCGAGCGCTACGGAGCGAAGACCATCCCCGGCGGCGGCTACTACAGCCTGCCGCGCACCTATGGCGACGGCTTCATGTTGATCGGCGACTGCGCCGGCTTCGTCAACATGGCGCGGCTCAAGGGCATCCACCTGGCGATGAAGTCGGGCATGCTCGCGGCGGAAGCGCTGATCGACGCCCTGGCCGCGGACGACACCTCGGCGGGCAAGTTGAAGCGCTACGAGGAGCTGGTCGAGGGCTCGTGGATCAAGGCAGAGCTGTGGGGCGTGCGCAACTTCCGCCAGGCCTTCGCGGAGGGCTTCTTCGCCGGCTCGATCGACGCCGGCCTGCAGATGATCACGGGTGGCCGCGGCCTCAAGGCCCGGCGCGGCGTGCATCCCGACTACCAGTACACCGAGCGCATCGACAAGTCGCTGCTCACCAAGCCGACCTTCGACGACGGTCTGTCCCTCGACAAGCTGACCGACGTGTACCACTCGGGCGCGGTCCACGAGGAGGACCAGCCCAGTCACCTGGTGATCACCGACCCGGACATCTGCGTCACCAGGTGCACCGAGGAGTTCGGCAATCCGTGCCAGAACTTCTGCCCGGCGGCCGTCTACGAGTGGACCGAGCGTTCGGCCAAGGACGGCGTGATGATCAACGCCAGCAACTGCGTGCACTGCAAGACCTGCGACGTGGCCGATCCCTACCAGGTCATCGAGTGGACCGTGCCCGAGGGTGGCGGCGGTCCCAAGTACATCGACATGTGAGCACGGGGGCGGCTCATCCCCGCGACGCCCCCCTGTTGCCCCGAATCCAGCCCCAGCGCTCGGCCCCGACTCGCGAGCCGAGCAGCCGCGGCGAATCCCGACCAACCGCCCTCGACCCCGACCGACGCACCGCTCCCCCCGATGAAGATCACGACCAAGGACCGCTCCGCCAAGCTCGCCAAGACCCCCCTGCTGGTGCTGTTGTGCTGTGAGGGCGAGACGCTCTCCCTGCCGCCGGGCGTGACCCTGCCGGCGACCGCGCTGGCGGACTTCAAGGGCAAGGCTCGTGAGGCGCGGTTGGTCGACCCCACTGGCGGCGATGCCGAGCGGGTCCTGCTGGTCGGCCTGGGCAAGCGCGACGCCGCCAACTGGGAGGCCCAACGCCGTGCGGGCGCGATCGCGTCGAAGCGTGCGGAGAGCCTGGGGCTGAAGAGCTACACCCTGTGGACGTCCGACGCCGACGACTCCGTCGGATGTGGCGCGGAGGGCACCGGGCGCTCCCTGGCCGAGGGCGCGGTGATGGGGACCTACAAGTACACGGAGATGAAGTCCAAGGCCGAGAAGCCGTCCCTCGCGGGCGCGACGCTGATCGGCAAGGGCACCGAGTTCAAGCGGGGCGTCGAGCGCGGCGCGGCCCTGGCCGACGCGAACCTGTTCACCCGCGACCTGCAGAACGCGCCCGGCAACGCGTTGACGCCGACCAAGCTCGCCGCCGCCGCCCGCAAGCTGGCCGGGTCGTCCCCGCGCCTCACGATCAAGGTGATCGAGGAAGCGGAGATGAAGAAGCTGGGCATGGGCGCCCTGCTCGGCGTCAGCAACGGCTCGCGCGAGCCCGCCAAGCTGATCCACCTGGTCTACAAGCCCACCAAGCGCGCCCGCGGCTCCCGCAAGGTGGCGCTGGTCGGCAAGGGCCTGACCTTCGACGCAGGCGGCATCAGCATCAAGCCGGCCGCGAAGATGGAGGACATGAAATACGACATGTCCGGCGGCGCCGCGGTGCTCGGCACCTTCCACGCCCTGGCGGCCCTGGGCTGCCCCCACGAGGTGCACGGCATCGTGCCGGCTTCGGAGAACCTGCCCGACGGCCAGGCCACGAAGCCCGGCGACGTGCACACGGCCATGAACGGCACGACGATCGAGGTCATCAACACCGACGCCGAGGGCCGCCTGATCCTGGCCGACGCGCTCTGCTACACCACCACCAAGGTCAAGCCGGACGAGATCATCGACCTGGCGACCCTGACCGGCGCGGTGATCATCGCCCTGGGCCACGAGCTGACCGGCATGTTCCCGTCGACCCCGGAGCTGCGCGATCGCCTGCGCGCCGCGGGGGACGCAACCGGCGAGCCGGTCTGGGAGCTGCCGCTCTTGGAGTGCCACAAGGAGCAGATGAAGGGCACCGTGGCCGACCTGCGGAACATCAACACCCCCGGGCAGGGCAACGGCTCGACCTCCGGCGCGGCCTTCTTGTCGAACTTCGTGGGGGAGACCCCCTGGTGCCACCTGGACATCGCAGGAACTGCCTGGGGCAGCCTCGATCGGGACTACACCGGCGGCCCGATGGGCTCCGGTGTCGGCCCGCGGCTGCTGATGGAGTACCTGACCGAGTCTTGACCCGCCTGGCCCCGGTCGCCCCTCGGTCTCCGGCGCTGTTCGAGGGTTTCTCCGCAGCGTCGGCGCCGGCGCGGGCCTGAGTCCGGGACGGACCGCTGCAGAGCAGCCGATCCGTGACCGGAGGGGTTCGATCGGCGCCAAGCCCGGCCTAATGACCGGTTCCAGCGCGTACCATCTCAGGCCCAATCTCGAGGGCCGCGTCGCGGCGGGCCGCTCCAGGCCCACCTGCAGCGGCGACACCGGCCCCCGATCCCGTCGACCCAACCGCAGCGGCGAGTGCCTCGGCAGAGCGCCGGCCCTCCCCGCCGAAACGAAACCTTCCCCAACCGTCCCTTCTCGAACAGTGGCACAGAAAGAACTCGTTCCCGGACTCGCTGGCGTTCCCGCGGCTGAGTCGGCGATCAGCTACATCGACGGCGCTGCCGGCATCCTGCAGTACCGCGGATACCGGATCGAAGAGCTCGCCGTCGAGAGCACCTTCGAGGAGACCGCCTGGTTGCTGATGGAGGGGGAGTTGCCGACCGCCGCGCAACTCGAGAGCTTCCGCAAGGAGCTGGGTCAGCACCGCGAGCTGCCGTCGCCGCTCGTTTCGATGCTGCACGACATGCCGAAGGACGCCCATCCGATGGCGGTCCTTCAGGCAGCGGTCGCCGCGCTCGGAGCCTGCGAGCCCCGGGTGCCCTTCGGGGACGAGGCCGCCTTCCGCGGCGCTTGGTTGCGGCTGCTCTCGGCGGTGCCCTCGATCGTCGCGACGCACGAGCGCTTCCGCCGCGGTCAGGATCCGATCTCGCCGGATCCGACCCTGTCGACCGCCGGGAACTTCCTGCTGCAGTTGACCGGCGACCGTCCCAGCAAGATCGCCGAGCGCATCTTGGACTGCGCCCTGGTGCTGCACGCCGACCACACGATGAACGCGTCGACCTTCGCCGCGCGCGTGGTTTATGGCACCCAGGCTGATCCCTACGCCTCGATCTGCGGCGGTGTAGGGGCCCTCTCGGGTCCGCTCCACGGGGGCGCCAACGAACGCGTCCTGGCTTCGCTTCAGTCGATCGGTTCGGTCGAAGCCGTCGACGCCTGGGCCCAGGACCAGTTCGCGAACAAGGGCAAGATCATGGGCTTCGGGCACCGGGTCTACTCGGTCAAGGATCCCCGCAGCCACGCCCTGCAGAGTCTCGCAGTCAAGCTCTTCGACGAGCTCGGCAGCACTCCGATCTACGACGTGGCGCTCAAGCTCGAGCAAGTCGTCGTGGATCGCTTGGGCGACAAGGGCATCCACCCCAACGTCGATTTCTTCAGCGGTATCGTCTACTCGAAGCTCGGCATCCCCACGGACCAGTTCACGCCGATCTTCGCCATCGCGCGCACGGCGGGCTGGATGGCGCACCTGCACGAGCAGATGCAGGACAACAAGCTCTACCGTCCCGGCCAGGTCTACGTGGGTGTCGCCGAGCGACCCTACGTGCCGATCGGCGAGCGGGGCTGAGGCCCGAGGAGTTCGCACTTGGCACTGGGGCGGCGCGGGAAGAACCTGATCATCTTGCTGGTCCTGTTGTCGCTGATGATCGCGGCGACGGTGGGGCTGTGGTTGATCCTGGATTCAGCCAAGCGCGACATCGGCTCGGGCGACTACCGGGGATTGGAGGCCACCGAGGAGAGCGATGCCGACGGCGAGATTCAGCACGGAGGCCTTCGTCGCCGGGCGACGGCGGACGAAGATCGAGATGGAGCCTCGATCGGGCCGGGTCCCTCGATCGATCCGGTCGTCGGGTTCGATCAGGGTGGCGCCGTCGTGAGTCTCGAGGGGACCCGGTCGATCCGATCGTGAAGGCCAGGAGGTCCGGCGCCCGCGGACCGGCGGGCGGACTGCGACTGGTGGCCAGCGCGGGTTTGGCAGCGGGCGCAGCATTGTTGGCCTGGGGCCTGTGGTTGCCGCCCAAGTCGGCTGACCCGGCGCCGGAGCCCGCATTCGGCTCGAGTCCTGAGGTCGAGCCCGAGGACCACGGGCCGACCCCCGCTGACGAATCGCCGCCCAGCGCCAACGTGGCCCTCGCAGCGCGGGTGCTCGACTCCCTGGGTCGTCCGGTCGCGGGCGCGTCGGCTGTTGTCGCCGGTCCTGGCGGACGCATCCTGGCCCGTGCGCGAACCGACTCCGGCGGACTGCTGCTGCTACGGCCCGCGCGCCAGGCCCTGGGTCGCGACGCCGTGATCGTGATCGCCGACGAGGGCGCGGTCCACTGGCGGCCGGCTCCGACCGAGAGCGCCTGGCTCGACGAGTTGGTGCTGTCCTCGGAGGCGTCCATCCTGGGTCAGTTGTTGCTGCCGGACGGGACCCCGGTCTCGGGCGTCGAGCTGCGGGCGCGGCTGGTCGCCCTGGAGGGAGACGCGTCGGGGATCGCTACGGCGGGGATGGAAGCGATCGCCGCCGAGGCCGAGGTCCGCGTCGCCCACACCGATCCCCTGGGACGCTTCGACCTGACGGGCCTGACACCTGGCGAGCACCTGCTCGAGGCTCGGCTGGGCGCCGACGAGTCGTGGGCGCGCCTGTGGATCACGTCACACCCTGCATCGCTCGTCTCCGCTCGCGAGCGGAGCCAGCGCGAGGTCGTCTCGATCGACGCCCTGCTGGTCGAGGTGGTCGCAACGGACGGTGGCGGCCTGCCGCTGCGCGAGGGCCGGGTGCGGGTCCGTGGCGTCGGCCCCGACGGTTCGGCTTTCGAGACCGGTGGCCCGCTGGATTCCGCCCGCGGTCAACGCACCCTGCTGGTGCCGGCCGCGGCGCGTTTGGAGCTGGAGGCCCAGGGGGCAGGCGGCCTGCGTGTGGCGTCGCAGGTGGATCTGGGCGACGAGCCGACGGGAGTGGTGCGGGTCGAGATGCGGGCCCTGGGCCTGCCGGGTGTGGCGCGCTTGCTCGCCGTCGCGATCGCGCCGGGCGGGGGGGCCCTGGCCGCGAGCACGAGCCTGTGGCGACTGGAGGACGGTGGCGCACAGCATCCGCTCGAAGTCGCGCCTGACGCCGAGGGCTGGATCGGTCCGCTGGAGCCCGGTCGATGGCGCCTACGCCTGGAGGCGGTCGGCGATCGCGACCCGCGCCATCCGACCCTGTCCCTGCCCTTCGCGCCGGTCGAGCTGGAGTTCGAGTTGCGAGCGGGGGATGCGCGTCGCCTCGAGCTACCGGTCTGGTCCGGGCAGCGCCTGGTGTTGACCCTGGAGCCTCCCAGGGAAGGCTGGGAACCGCGCGGCGCTGTCGAAGTCTTGGAGCCGGGCGGCTGGAGGCGCCTGAGCTTCTACGACCAGTCGAGCGCCGAGCGCGAGGGTCTGCCGCAACCCGGTCGACCGGCGCGCTCCTGGACTCCGATCGACCCCGCCGCGACGCGCCTCGTGGTCGAGCTCGAAGGTCGTGAACCGATCGAGCGCGAACTCGACCTGCCCCTGGACGGCGACCTCGAAGTCGTCGTCGCCCTCGACTGACGTCGCGCTCGACCGACCCGGTCCAATAGTGACTCGGTACAAGAGCCAATCAGTCCTCGAGCCAATCAGTCGTCGATCGACCCGGACGCTGGCTGAACCGGAGTGGGGTAGGTGGGACTCGAACCCACACGTCCCAGGGGACTGCGGCTTTTAAGGCCGCTGCGTCTACCGATTTCGCCACTACCCCGTGGGCCCGGCCAGCGCGTGCGCCGACGTCGGAGTCCAGGCGGTGGAGTCTAGGGGATCCGTCTGTGCCTCGTGCGCCCAGCTCCAGATGGGGCGGGTCGGCGCGGCCCTCGGACGATGTTGGAGGCGGCACCCGGAATCGAACCGGGGGTGATGGATTTGCAATCCATTGCCTTACCACTTGGCTATGCCGCCGTCCGTGCAGGCGGGAGAGTGTAGCGCGGGGCGGGAGTGCCCTCCAGCCCCCAGGAAGCCGGCCGGGAGCGGGATCGCTCGCCCGCCAGCGACGGAGCGCTCCACCGTGGACCGGTGGAGCGCTCCGGGATCTCAGCTCGGCAGACCCGAGCCACGGGGCTCGCCCTGGTCGCCCGCGCGGGCGGCGGGCCGGCTCACTTCTGCATCAACTGCAGCCAGGCCACCAGGGGCGCCCGGTTCTCCAGGTTGAGGTAGTAGGTGGTCAGGTTCTCCAGTGCGCCCAAGGGATCGCCGGAGCCCATCAGCGTCGAGGCGTACTCGAGCACCTCCATGGCCTGGGCACCGGTGGCATAGCGGGCTGCGAAGCCCAAGGGGCCGGCGACCTGGTCGTTGTCCGGGCCACCGCCGGTGCCGTCGCTGGGGATCTCCTGGGGCGTAGTGAAGGCCGGAAGGTCGGGGTCGATCCAGGCCACGGCCTGCTGCTCGTAGGGACCGCTGGTCCCGGGCTTCGAACCCGTGCGCCAGATGGCCAAGGCGCCCTTGACGATCAGGTCCTCGAGGGCCGCCTTCGTGGTGGGGTCGTGGGCCCAACTCTCGCGCACCGATGCGATCGTGCTGATGGCGATCGAGTGCTCGAACCACTGGATGATCGCGTACTGCTTGTTGAACTCGTAGTACTCCGTGATCTTGCCCTCACGATTGCCGTAGAAGACGTCGAGGGGCGTCTTGAGCTCCAACAGGGTCTCGACCGCCATGGACATCCAGTCGTCGAGCTTCTCGCGCTTGCCGGGCCACTCGAGGGCGTACCAGGTTGCAACCGCGTCCAGGATCCACGCTTCGCCGCGGCCGAACTCGCCACCTGCGTGGGGATGTTCCTTGCCCCATTGGTTGAGAGCCGCCAGGCGTCCACCCGGGCCATCGTGCATCTGCATGTGCCACAGGGAGGCCTGGGCCAACAGATCGTGGCGCGCCATGCGGTCGTTGGCGGCCCAGACCAGCGTCTTCATCGGGTACATCGCCCGGGTCGCGTGCTGGGAGTCGTGCTGCTCGAGGCCGTCGTAGGGATTGGTCCCGAGCACGACCGTCTCGTAGGTCGGTCTCGGCAGAACGTCGGCGTAGACGTCCTCCGCTTCACTGAAGCCGAGGTCGCCCTGGTTCGCGATGTTGATGAAGTCGTTGTTGAAGACGTTGACCGGGAGGGATCCGTCCGGCTGCTCCAGCATGAAGGCGTCGACCAGGTTTCCGAAGGGGTCGTAGAACCAGCCGAACTGGCGATCGAGCACCATCCGGTGACGCATCTCCTCGGCGACCAGGCCATCGTTCTCACCGCTCCAGACCAGGTCGGTTCCGGCGACCTGGTAGATCTCCGAGCCGCTGGTCATGCCCCCGTAGGTCACCCCATAGGTGTGGTACGGCCCAAGCGCACCCAGGCCACCGGCGTAGTAGTAGGGCGTGCCGTTGGCGAAGGCGAACTCGATCTGGTTGCGATCCCCGCGCAGCTCGTTGGTGATCGACGGCTCCCAGGGCGACAGGTCCGGGACCGGCACGTGGGAGGGCAGCCAGTTCGAGGTTGCCGGGTCGCTCCAACCCTTCGGTCCACCCTGGACGGTGCCCCAGCCGCGCCGATCGATCGCGTCGTCTCGCTCGCCGCCGTCACCGGCCCGGCTCAGAACCAGGCGCCAGGTCAAGTTGCCGCGCTGGCGCAGCAGGTGGGGGGTCGGCCCGTCGGCGATGATCGGGAAGACCTTGGTCGAACTGCCGTCGACGTTGGCGTTGGTGGCCGGGCCCGAGGTCGGCATCGGCCAGCGGGGCGTCGCAGTCCAGTCGGGCGGCAGGAGCAGCTCGACCTTCTCGAAGACCACGTCGGGGATCATCGGTCCGAACGGATTGAGGACCGCGTTGTGCCAGCGCAGATCCAGCTCCACCACGCGACCCTGGTCGTAGGCCGTGAACCAAGCCCGAAACCCGCCCAGGTAGGGCAAGGCGCCCGGAGCACCCTTGGTCAGGGTCAGCAGCTCGTCGGTGATGTAGACCAGCTTGGCGCGCCCCAGGACCTCCAGATCGGAGGCCGGCGAGACGATCGACTGGCTCAGATCGCCGGTGTACTCGTTGCCGTGTGAGTCGGTCACACGCAGGCGCAGCTTGCCCGGCTTGGTCAGCAGCGACACCAGGCCCGAGTCGAGCTGGGGCGTGGTCAGGGCGAAAGGCGGGTCGCTGGTGACGATCTCGAAGTCGACCAGCCCGGGATCGGCCGGCAAGCTCGGCTCTCCAGGCACGGTCGCGGCCAGTTCTACCACCGACGCACTCCCGTCGGGGTGGAAGGCGACGGGCCACCACTGGGTCGGATAGACCGTGCCGTTGCGTCGGAGTCCGAAGGGGCAGTGGAACGACCAGGTGGTGCCCGGCGGCAGGGGCATCGTCCCGCGTGCCACGTAGGTGGAAGCGTCAGATGGCGTCACGCGCAGCGTCGGACCGTAGTGCTGGACGTCGGCGGGCGCTGCGTTGAACGAGGCAGCGAACGCGAGAGCGACGACCGCGCTCACGATGGAGGAACGGAGCATGGATGATGGGGTGGGAGAGGGGGACAACGTCCAGACACGCAACGGGGGGCATCGCGCCGGACGCGTCGGATGAGACGCGGGAAGGTTCCATCAGGTTTGGGCCGTTTCTCAGGTCGAACACGGTTGAACCATCTCGCACACACCAGGGGGCGAGAGAGGGGCCCTGGGGGCGCTGTCGACGTTGGCCTTGCTTAGCTCGAACGTCGAGCAGACATGGGAGCTGGACTTCAGGGCTTGAATTCAGCACGTGGCCCGCCTCTGTTCGAAAGCGCTCGTCGAACGAGAAGTGGCCCAGAGCATTCGCTCTGGGCCACCGAATAGCGCTCCCGTCGTCGCGGTCGAGATCGCCGACGGCGAGGACCTGAGATCAGTGCAAGATGACCTGCAGCCAGGCCAAGAGCGGAGCACGGTTCTCGACACCCAAGTAGTAGGTGTAGAGCGACTCGAAGCCCTGCAGGGGATCCGTGGCGCCCGTCAATCCCTGGGCCATGCCGAACAGCTGGACCGCCTGCTGGGGCAGCGCATAGGGGAGCGCCAGGCCCACCGGGCCGGCGATCTGGTCGGCGTCGGGCCCCCCCCCGGCGCCGTCAGTGGGTATCTGGGCCAGGTTGGCGAAGGCGGGCAGGGAGGGATCCATCCAAGCCACGGCCTGCTGGTCGTAGGTGCCGACCGAGCCGGGCTTCCAACCCACGTCATTGCACGCCAGGACTCCCTCGACCAACCACATCGCGAGCTTGTTCTGCGTCGCCACGTCCGCTGCCCACGACTCCAGCACGCAGGCCAGGGTGTGCATCAGGATCTCGTGCTCGTACCACTGGATGATCGCGTACTTGTTCTGGAACTGGTAGTAGTTGGTGATCTTGCCGTCGCGGTTGCCGTAGAAGATGCCCATCGGCGTGCGCAGCTTCTCGAGGGTCTTGACCACCATCTGGAACCAGGGATCCATCCGCGCGCGATCGGCCGTGTCCGCGATCGCGTACCAGTGGCTCATGGCGTCGAGGATCCAGGCTTCGCCGCGGCCGAACTCGCCGGCCACGTGGGGATTCTGCTTGGCCCAGTTGTAGAGGGTCTTCAGGCGACCGCCGGGGCCCTCGTGGAATTCCATCTGCCACAGGGCAGCTTGGTTGATCAGGTCCTGCCGGGCCATGCGATCGTTGGCGCCCCACACGAGCACTTTCGACGCGTAGGTCGCTCGCGCGCCGTGCTGGGCGTCGTACTGCTCCAATCCGTTGTAGGGATCGGTCCCGAGCAGCGAGTCCTCGTAGGTCGGCCGAGGCTGCACGTTGGCGTACACGTCCGGCACGGTCTCGAAGCCGAGCGCGCCAAGGTTAGCCACGTCCAGGAACTCGTTGTTGAAGACGTTGACCGGCAGGGCGCCGTTCGAATCCACCAGGTCGAAGGACTTGACCAGGTTGCCTTCCGTATCGAAGAACCAACCGTACTGGCGGTCGTGCACCATGCGGTGCAGCATCTCGAAGGCCACCAGACCGTCGTTCTCCGCCGTCCACATCAGGTCGGCGCCGGGGGTCTGGTAGATCTCGGCGCCGCCAGTCATCCCGCCGTACTTGACGCCGATGCTGTGGAACGGACCCATCTGGCCGACGCCGCCGCTGGTGTAGAGGTAGGGCGTGCCGTTGGCGAAGGCGAACTCGATCTCGGCGCGATCGCCCTCGAGCTCACTCTTGAGCGAGTTCTCCCAGACCGAGAGGTCGGGCAGCAGGGTGCGCTGCGCGAGCCAAGAACGGGCGAAGGGGTCTTGCCAACCCCCGACCTCGCCACGCACGGCCCCCCAGCCCACGCGGTCGATGTTCTCCTGCACCTGATCGTCGACCCCCTGGGGGTGCACCACGAAGCGCCAGGTGAGATTACCGCGTTGACGCAGCACGTGGGGCGTGGAGCCAGCGACGACGATCGGCAGCGCCGACTTGGTGCGACCGGCGGTGTTGAGGTCGTAGACCGGTCCGGAAGTCGGCAGGGGCCAGCGGCTGGTCGCGCGCCAGCCCAGGGGCATGGCGAGCTCGACGTTCTTGAATAGCACATCGGGGGCCATCTCGCCCTGGTGACCCATGGTCGCGTTGTGCCAGCGCAGGTCGAGCTCGAGCACGTTCGACTCGGCGTACAGGGTGATCCACACCTGCAGGCCGCCGATCTGCGCCAGGGGATTGGGCGACACGGCCTTCACCAGTTGCAGGTTGGCGGTGGTGTGGTAGACGGCCTTCGCGCGGCCCGCAACTTCGATCTCGGAGTGGGGCGAGTCGAGGGGCAGGCTGATCGGCGCGGCGTAGATGTTCCCCAGTGCGTCGTCGACCTGCAGCCTCAGCTTCCCGAACGAGAGGGCCAGATCCACGAGGGCCGGATCGAGGGGCGGGTAGGCGAAGGCGAAGGGCACGTCGCTCTGCACGACGTCGAACTTGATCGGATCGGGATCGGCGGGGAGCGTGGGCTCCGGGTCGACCAGGGCCGCCAACTCGACCACGGCGACCGAACCGCTGTGATCCCAGGCCACCGGGGACCATTGGGCGGGGTAGACCTTGCCGCCGCGACGCAGGCCGAATGGGCAATCCTCGGTCCAGGTCCAGCCCTTTCCGAGGGGCATCGTGCCACGGGCGACGTAGCTGCCCGTGTCCGAGGGCGTGACCCGCAGGTCGGCGCCGTGGTCCTGGACCGTCTGCGGCACGACCGCAGGGCTCGCAGCGGCAGGGCGCGCAGCCGCAGGGCTCGCAGCGGCAGATACGCTCGCCGTCGCGATCAAGACCGTTGAAGCCATCGCGAGCCCGAGCACCCTGTGCGCGGCGGCCGATGATGGGCGACGAATGGGGCCGATGGAGAGGGACGAGAGGGACATACCGGAAAGCCTGTGCGGCGGTGTGGTGGTCTTCGAGGTCGGGAGGGGGATCTCGAAGCGTTGGAGAATGGACTCTCGAGGTCGCAGTTTGTCCGGCGCTTTCAAATCCCTTGCGACGCGGCTCACGGGAGCTCTGACGACGCAACTCGCCGGTGGGAGACGGCGAGCTCACCGATCTAGTGCTCTGACGAGAACCAGTTCCCGTTCGATCCGTTTGCTTGCGTATCCCTTGTGCAGCGCGCGCCGCTACACCCAATTGGAACGGGGTGCTCGATGCAGCCGCACGCTCGCTACGCTTCTCATACCGAGCGCGACCGGAGCACCATGGCAGCGAATACGACTTCGAAGGGACCGGGTCGGTGGTGGGGAGCGCTCATGGTAGCGATCCTGCCCCTTCCTGCGGTCCTACTGCCGGGGACGGGTGGGGCGCCGGATCTTCTGGCCCTGCTCGCCTGGCTGACCTGGACCGGTGGCGCCGCCGGTTGGTTGGCGGGGGCCGCGGGGGTCCGGCCGGTCATCGGCGCCCTCTGTGCGTCCGCGGCCTGGAGCCTCGCGGTGGCCTGCGCGGTGGCACTGGGACCCCAGCGGCAGGTGGATCCTGGCCTCGTTCGGGCGGTGCTCGGCCTCGGACCGGCCCTCGGGCTGGCCGTTGCCGGCTTGGCCTGGGGCGCCCGGCGGCCCACCTGGGCGCCGGCGGGGGCGACGGCGACCCTGGCGTTGACAGTAACTCTCTGCGCCCTACCGGGCCGCGCCGATCTGGTCGAGCGGGGCTGGGCGGAGCGACGGCCGCAGCTCGCAGCCACGCTCCTGGATCTCTCCCCCCTGTCGGTCGCCGCCGAAACCGCCGGCGTCGATTGGATGCGCCATCCGTCCGTCTACGGACCCGCGGGAACCGACTGGTTCTCCGACCGGCGGCGACCCCATGGGCCCCTTGCAGCCATGGTCGCGCTTGTGTTGGGATGCTCGCTCGGATTCGCCTCGGCAGGGGTTCGCAGGGCGGATCGAAACGCGGCCAGGAGCCACCGGTAACCACGTGCGCAAGTACTTCTGCACCTTCCCACAGGACCTGATTCAGGAACCGATCATCAGCCACACGCTGGGGGCTGAGTTCGACGTCGTTCCCAACATCAGAGCCGCGATCATCAACGAGCAGCGGGCCATGGTCGCCGTCGACATCGAGGGCGAACCGGCCGAGATCGACAAGGCGGTCGCCTACCTGCGCCAGCGTGGCGTCGAGGTCGAGGAGCTGCGCGAGGGCGAGAACCCGCCCGTCTTCGGATGAGCCGCGGCGCGCGGCGCCCGGCTCGGTCCGCCCACCAGGCAGGAGCTCGCGACCTGGCTGCTGGAGCTGACCTTTCGGGCTCTGGGCTTCGCCCACGGACCGCCGGGGCCCAGCACTGGCTGGCCCTCGTCCTGGCGACCCTGCTCGCAGGCTGCTCCGGCCTGCCGCAGCTCAGCCGCGAGCCCGATTGGCCCACGCCCGAGCGCGGCGCCGTGGTCTCGGAGCACCCCCTGGCGACCGGAGTCGGCCTGGAGACCCTGGTGCGAGGGGGCAACGCGGCCGACGCCGCCGTGGCCACCGCCTTGGCCTTGGCCGTCGTCTACCCCCAGGCCGGCAACCTGGGTGGGGGCGGCTTCGCCCTGTGGGTGCCCCACACCGATCCCCAATCGGCCTGGGCCCTGGACTTCCGCGAGACCGCGCCGCGGCGCCTGGTCCCGGAGCTGTTCCTGGACGCCGACGGCAAGGTGGTCCGAGAGCGCTCCCTGGTCGGACACCTGGCGCCCGGAGTCCCCGGCTCGCCCGACGGTCTCGAGGCGCTCCAGCGGCGCTTCGGGCGGCTCGAATGGCGCGAAGTCGTGGAGCCGGCCATTCGCCTCGCCCGCGACGGATTCGAGGTCGACGCCTGGCTGGCGATGCACCTGCGGATCGAGTCCCACCGCGCGCGTCTGCTGGCCAGTCCGGCCGCTCGGGCCCTGTTCTATCCCGGCGGCAAGGCCCTCGAGGAGGGCGACCTGCTGCGCCAGCCGGAGCTGGCCCGCACCCTGGAGCGCTACGCCGCCGACGGCGCCGACGGCTTCTACTCCGGCGACGTGGCCGAAGCCATCGTGGCCGAGATCCGCGCCGGCGGCGGGGTCATGGACCACCAGGACCTGGGCGACTACCACTCGCGCTGGATGCGGCCCCTGCAGGGGACCTTCCGCGGCCAGCGACTGATCACGATGCCGCCGCCGAGTTCCGGTGGCGTGCTGCTGTTGCAGGTCCTGGCCGTGCTCGACGGCTTCCCCCTCGACGCGGAGCGCCAGACCGTGCGCGCAGGGGCCGAGTCCGAGCGCGACGACGAGGAGCGCCTGGCCCTCTCGGTGGGCCTCGGCTCGCGGGCGCTGCACTGGTGGATCGAGGCCCTACGGATGGGCTTCGCCGACCGCGCCCAGCACCTGGGCGACCCCGACGAGCAGCACCCGGTGCCGGTCAAGGCCCTGCTGAGCTCCGCTTGGATCGCCGAGCGCCGCACGTCGATCGGCGAGCGCGCCAACCCCGACGTCCAGCCCTGGGTGCCGACGCCCCGCGAGGCGGGGGACGAGACGACCCACCTGTCGGTGCTCGATCGCGACGGCAACGCGGTCAGCATGACGACCACGATCAACTCGCTGTTCGGCAGCGGCGTGCTGGTCCCGCGCGCCGGCTTCCTGCTCAACAACGAGATGGACGACTTCTCGATCGTCCCCGGCGTGCCCAACGACTACGGCCTGGTCGGCTCCGAGGCGAACCAACTGGCCCCGGGCCGGCGGCCCCTGTCGTCGATGACGCCCACGGTGGTGGTCGACGGGGACGGCGTCGTCACGATCGTGATCGGCAGCCCGGGCGGTCCGCGCATCATCACCTCGGTGATCGAGGTCCTCCTGCGGATGCTGGTCTACGGTCAGTCGCTCGAGGAGGCGATCCGCGCGCCGCGCCTGCACCAGCAGTGGAAGCCCGACTTCACGCGGGTCGAACCCGGTTGGTCGCCCCAGGTGTTGGCGGAACTCGAGGCCCGCGGCCACGTGCTGATGCTCGAGCCCGGACGCTGGGCCAGCGTGCAGGGCATCGAAGTCGAGCGCGGCGGCCTGCCCAGCGGCTTCAGCGACCCCCGCCGCGGCGGCGCCGCCGGCATCGAAGGCGGCGAGGTGGACCCCGCAGCGCGCCCCGGCGAGTTCGAGTGAGCGAGCCGCCCGCCGCCGCCCGCCGACTTCGCCGATCGATGGCCCAGGTCTTTCGGCAACTTCGATCGACGACGTGAGCGGGGCCCGGGGTCCTCGGCCTCGGGCCATTCAGGCAGCCGGCGCCCACACCGGTCGGTGACACCGGCTTCACAGGACACCGGCCCCAGACGAGAAGGGCCGCGGCGACTTCGCGTCGACGCGGCCCTCGAATCCTCTTCGCCCGGATCTGCCGGAGGGCGATCTACGTCTCAGCCGTCGCTGGACTCGTCGTCGCCTCCGCCGGCGTCACCGTCCCCGCCGGCGTCGTTCGCCGACGGCGGCTCCTCGCCGAGGAGCGAGGCGCGGGCGAATTCGTTGCCCTCAGCTTGGCCCCAGGCCTTGTTCCAAGCGACGACGACGCGCTTGTTGAACCAGATCTGGTCGCGCTCGAGTCCGTCCTGCCAACCGTAGTTGGTGCCGTTGCAGATCTCCTCGAGGGTGCGCTGGACGAGTCCGCCCGTGCGCAGACCGGCGTTGTCGTACAGGTCGACGGTCTTGAACGCGTTCATGATCGCGGGCATGGCTTCGACGCCGCGCTCGATCAAGCGCTGGCTGGCCGTGGTCGATCCGCGGGTTCCCGCCGGGTCCACCAACTTCTCGGCGTCGGCCACGATCGAGGCCCAGTCCTCGTCGCTGGTCTCGGGCAGCTTGTCGTAAGTCGGCAGGGCGGCGAGATCGACGGTGTCGGGATCGTGCTTCGGATTCGCGGCGGGCGCGGCCGGTTGCGCGGGGGCGGCTGCTGCTGCGCCCCCATCGGTGGAACTCCCCTCGCTGGCCGCGGCAGCGCTGGCCGCGGACGCGTTGCCGATCGGGGTCGGGGTGCCGCCGACCAGGTCGAAGGGGTTGACCGCCGGCTGGCTGACCTTGTCCTCGGGGGCGTCGGCGACCTGGTCCTCGCCGCTCTCGGCTTGGGCGACCTTGGCGCCCTCGAACCAGCCTTGGGTGATCCCGATCACGCCGATCCCGATCACGATCAGGCTCCCGCCTGCGATCAGCAGGGGCTTGGAGCTGCGCTCGGCCTTCTTGGCCGCGGGGCGCCGACGGGCACCGCCCGAGCGCTTGCGGCCGCCGGCGGAGGCACCGGCTCCGTCGTCGCCGGCGGACTTGCGACCGCTGCCGCGGCTCGCGCTGGCGGCCTTGTTGGGATTCGCTGCGACGGGAGTCGGCTCCGCGACCGCGCGCTCGGCTGCTGCGGCCTCGGCGGCACGTTGGGCTTTGATCCGCTCCAGCGTGCTCTGGGGCTTCGGAGCGGGGGCCGCTGCGTCCGCCGCGGCGGCGGCGCGCTCGGCCTTGAGCCGCTCCAGGGTGCTCATCTTCGGCGAGGGGGGCGGTGCGTCCGCGAGGGGCTCCGCTTCGAGCACCGCCTCTTCGAGGGGCTCCAACTCCAGCTCGGCCTCCTCCTCGATCTCCGCCACGGGGTCCGGGACAAAGGTCACCACCGGTTCGGGCTTCGAGACCGGCTCGGCCTTCGTGACCCGGACCGGCGCCGGCGCCGCTGCCCTCGGAGGAGCCTCGGCCCCGGCGACCGCAGCCACTGCGGCGGCGGGCGCAGCCTGCTTGCCCTTGGCGACGTCCGCCTCGCGGGCGGCGGCGCGCTCGGCCTTCTTGGCGGCGTCGGAGAGCTCCGGCTCGCCGATACGGACCGCCCCTTCACAGATCAGGCACTTGGCCCAGGCCTGGTCGAAGGAGACGGGAATCTCGAACTTGGCGTCGCAGCTGGTGCAGACACCGATTCGGACTTGCATGTCGAGCTCTGGCGCGGGGGCTTCTGGGCGGGGGACTCCATGGGGGTGGGGTCCGCCGGGAACGGGGGCGTGAAAAGATACCAGAGGCTCCGGGCCCATGCGGCGACTCGTGCCGCCACGGCTTCCCCGAGGCGGGGCCCGGGCGGCGGGGCGGCCTCGCTAACCTTGCCGCCAGCCATGGAACGCAACTCGCAACCCTTCCGTCTCCAGTGCCCCTTCGGTCCCCAGGGGGACCAGCCCGAGGCCATCGCCCGGTTGACGGAGTGGATCCGCGCCGGCACCCAGCACCAGACCCTCTTGGGCATCACCGGCTCCGGCAAGACCTTCACCATGGCGGCCGTGATCGAGCAGCTCAACCGGCCGGCGCTGATCCTGTCGCCCAACAAGACCCTGGCGGCCCAGCTCTTCTCCGAGTTCAAGGAGCTCTTCCCGGACAACGCGGTCGAGTACTTCGTCAGCTACTACGACTACTACCAACCCGAGGCCTACGTGCCCTCGTCGGACACCTTCATCGAGAAGGACTCGTCCATCAACGAGAACATCGAGCGCCTGCGGAACTCGGCCACCCGTTCGCTGCTGGACCGGCGCGACGTGATCATCGTGGCCTCGGTGTCCTGCATCTACGGCCTGGGCAGCCCCAGCAACTACACCGAGATGGCGCTGCCGATCGCGACCGGGGCCACGGTCGAGCGCGACGACCTGCTGCGGCGCCTGACGCAGATGCAGTACAGCCGCAACAACCTCGACTTCCGGCGCGGGACCTTCCGCGCGCGGGGCGACGTGGTGGAGGTCTTCCCGGCCTACGAGGAGGGGCGCGTGATCCGATTCGAGTTGTTCGGGGACGAGGTCGAGTCGATCCTCGAGGTCGATCCCCTGCGGGGCGAGATCCTGGCCGAGTTGGACAAGGTCACGATCTACCCTTCAGGCCACTACGTGACGCCCAAGGAACGCGTGCTGGCCGCCGTCGAGGGCATCGAGGTCGAGCTCGAGGAGCGCCTGCGCGAGCTGAAGAAGGCCGACAAGCTGCTCGAGGCCCAGCGCCTGGAGCAGCGCTGCCGCCAGGACCTCGAGATGCTGCGCGAAGCGGGCTTCTGCTCGGGCATCGAGAACTACAGCCGCTACATGGACGGCCGCGCCCCGGGCCAGGCGCCGTTCACTCTGCTGAACTACTTCCCCGAGGACTTCGTGGTCTTCATCGACGAGAGCCACGTGTCCGTGCCCCAGGTGGGGGCGATGTTCCGGGGCGACCGCTCGCGCAAGGAGACCCTGGTCGAGCACGGCTTCCGCCTGCCCAGCGCCCTGGACAACCGGCCCCTGCGCTTCGAGGAGTGGGAGAAGCTGGTCAAGCAGGCGGTCTACGTCTCGGCCACGCCCGGGCCCTACGAGAAGGTCGAGGCCAAAGACCACGTGGTCGAGCAGATCGTGCGGCCCACCGGCCTGATCGACCCGCCGATCGAGATGCGGCCCGCGCGCACCCAGGTGGACGACCTCTTGCACGAGATTCGCAAGGTGACCGCGGCGGGCTTCCGCACCCTGGTCACGACCTTGACCAAGCGCTCGGCCGAGGAGCTGACGACCTACCTGTCCGAGCTGGGCGTCAAGGTGCGCTACATGCACTCGGAGATCGACGCCATCGAGCGCATGCAGATCCTGCGCGACCTGCGCCTGGGCACCTTTGACGTGCTGATCGGCATCAACCTGCTGCGCGAGGGCCTCGACCTGCCCGAGGTGGCCCTGGTGGGGGTGCTCGACGCCGACAAGGAGGGCTTCCTGCGCTCCGCCACGAGCCTGATCCAGACCTGCGGCCGCGCCGCGCGCAACGTCGAGGGCCGCGTGATCCTCTACGCCGACAAGGAGACCAACTCGATCCGCGTCACCCGCGAAGAGGTCGAGCGCCGCCGCGCCGTGCAGCAGGCCTACAACGCCGAGCACGGCATCACACCGCGCACGATCATCAAGCCCATCCGCGACTCGATCGAGGCCCTCTACGAGATGGACTACTCGGCCCCCGAGCTGCCCGGCGAGGGCGCCAGCCGCGTGGCCGAGGGCGCCAAGCTGACCCCGGCCGAGATCCGCGAGGCCCTCGAGCGCCTGCGCGGCGACATGTACCGCGCCGCCGAGGAGCTGCGCTTCGAGGACGCCGCCAAGCTGCGCGACGAGGTCAAGGCGTTGGAGCAGCGGGAGCTCGAGTTGGCTTGAAGCGCTCTATCACGGAGCGTGCCACCAACCGCGTTGGGGCAGGTCTGAATCGACCCTGCACGATTCCACAAGGCATTGGACCTCTCATGGAGCACTGAGTAAGAGCTTGCTTATGCGCCCGGACCGGACCCCCCAAGAATCGGCCGTTGCGCTTTCTGCCCCCCCCCCTAGACTCTCGACCCTTGTTCTAGTCGCCGCGCTGATGCAGCGCGGCTGCACCGTACTGGTTCCTTCATGCAGGATTGAGAGATGATCTGCAGGTCCTCGTCTGTAGTCGCTGTCCTCGTCGCGGCAGTGCTTGTTCCCGATTCGGTCGTCATGGCCACCGCTACCAGCCAAGAGCCGACTTGTGCGGGAGACAGTGTCAAGTACGGTCCCTATACAGTCCCTGACGATGGCGACCCGAGCACAGATAGCTACGACGTCACTCAACCAACCAGTGGTACGGGAGGAACCGCTGGGCCGATCTCGGCGATCGAGGCGGCCAAGCAGGCGCTCTACGTGGCACTCGCGACCCAACCCGGGGTTGCCGAGTGCCCTGAGTGCGCTCCTGGGTTCGAGGGATGCGAGACTTCCATATGGGTGAGATTCGGGTCGGTGACCGCCTCGGCCTATCAAGGCGGTGATGGGAGCTGGATCGGTGAAGCCAGCATGGCTGAGGGGGATCCCTACAAGATCTCTTGCGCCCTGTGCCACATTGAAGATCCTGATCCCAATTGACACATGTGGCGGTCGACGGGCTTGAAGTAGCCCTGACCAACTGCAACAGCCCGCTTCACAAGATGCTCATTCGCGCTCTGTTGTTCGCTGTTCTCGTTCTCGCCGCGGTCTGGTTGACCTTCACTCCAGTCCCTGGCGACGCCATCCCGAGCGTTCCCAAGGGCGAGGCCACCAGCGAGCCCTCGGAGTCCGAGGTGGCGCTCGCGACCGAGTTCCCAGCGAGGCGAGGTGTCGTCGAGTCGCCAGCGGGTCCTCAGCTTCATCTGAGCATCTGCGGCGGGCCCGCGCCGAGCGGCGAGTATTCCCTCGGCCTGCGGTCGGCTGTTGGAGGCGCTGTCATTGATGTCTCGATCCAAGCGACGGGCGAGGGCGACGTGGCGCTACCCGATTCGTTGGTCGCGGAGGATCTAGGGCCTCTCTATCTCCGCCGGGGCTTGCGGTTGTGGTCGCCAACGTCACGGAGTGTCGATGATGCCGGGAATCTGGACCTGGCCTTCTGCGATGACGAGGAGCGGATTGCGGTCCGAGTGTTCGATCAGCAGGACGGTCGCCCGATCCGGGAGTTCAAGTTGGTTGAGGCCTGGTGGCGCGAGACCTACCCGCCGCCGACGACCCAGAAGGTGCTCGAGCACCTCGCCCAACAGGCTGACGGGCCTGAGGCTGTTGATGGCTGCCTCGAGGTCTCCGTCGCCGACGCGCAGTTGCGCAGCTACGTCCTCGCTGATGGGTATGCGCCTGCCCGCGTGCCCCCGCCTTCTGGTACCCATGTGGACGTGCTGGCGTTTCCGCTCGCCCATGTCGAGCTCTACACGGGCGACCCGGAGCGCTGGGACGGCGTGCCGCTGGGCGTCCCGGGCTTCGAGTACGCCATCGACGCGGCGGACTTCGAGCAGGGCATGGCTCGCTATCCGGCAATGGCGGGCAGGGGGTTCGTCAACGTGGGAGAGCGGGTGAATCGCTTGGGTGTTCTCTCTGGCTCGGCGTTCAGTGGTTCCGTGGAGGTCGATGCCGATGAGGGGTGGAGGCTGGACCTCGATCGACTGGGGGACGACGAGGGCTTGGCTACGGTTTCCGGATCGATCCTCTGCCCGGAGGATCAGATGGCGTCGTTGGAGCGATACACGCTGAGCCCACGACGTGAGTTCTCAAGTTCGTTCCGTGCCGAGACGCCCCGAGGTCGCAAGGGGCTGCGAGGGGTCGAGCCCGGATTACTCGAATGGGGGCCGTTGCGAGTGGTTCCTGGATCTTGGGACCTGCGCCTCGCGGGTCTGGGAGTCGGCGAGACGGTCGACCTGGGGCCGGGTGAGGATGTCCGCTTGACCTGGTCCGTCGATGGCTTGGTGACGACTCGCGTGCGGTACGTCGACGACGAATCCGGAGCGTCGCTTTTGGAAGCGGCGAGTGTGAGGGTCGCTCCGAGCGATGCCCCTGCGAGCGTGGTCGCCATCGACGACGGGACCTTGATCGATGTCTGGCCCAGTCAAGAGGACGGCAAGGTGACGCTCCCCGCAGGCCCGGTGGTCCTGGCCCCGAGCAAGCGCTGGTTCCCCGACCGGACCACGGTCGTGCTCGATGACGCCTCGGAGGAGGTCGTGCTGCGGGTGCGAGAATGGCCGAGGGTCACGGTGCGCCTGCCACACATCGCGGAGGGGAGGGGAGCAGAACCCATCATGCTCACGGCACCCAACACCGAGGTCCTGTGGACCTGGTCGGACGAGGACAGGGCCTCGATCTGGGTTCCACTCGCCACCGAAGGGGCGGCCGTCGAAGGGAGCAACGCCTTCGAGTTGACCGGCGAGGTCCGTCGCGCTGGCTTGGTTCGAATCGGGGTTCGAACGTCGGGACGTCCGGTGATTCCGCTGGGCAGCTTCGAGCTGCAGGCTGGCGAGACCACCGTGATCGACCTGAGCGAGGAGGCCGCCTTCAGCGGCTGAGCAAAGGCGCGGCCGGGAAGTCGGACCTCGAGGAGTCGGCCCAGCGCTCGAACGCCGGGGTGGCGAGGGGGACCGAGCCGCCAGGTCTTGCGCGACGAGGTCGAGGCCGAGGCACCTTCGGATCCGGATCTGACGCGGGCCGGGCTCGTGCAGTGGGGGCCCAATCAGCGGTCCACTGCAGCGAGTCGCCCGGAGTCGTGGCATCGAGGGGCGTGGCGCCCTCGACGGTGGCGGCCAGTGGACCTCGGCAGGCAAGAGCTGGCATCCTGTCGCGCCTGCCGGCGGCGCGAGTTCGAGAGGCTCGTTCCCCGGCGCTCGCCTTTTCGCCCAATGCCGACTACCCGACTTCACCGATGAGTTTTCGATCCTCGTCCAGCTTCATTCGCTCCTGGGGCACGATGCGCTCCGAGATCCTGGCCCTTTGGATTCCAGGCCTGCTGGGGACGCTCGTCCTGCTGTTCTGTGGGATGGCCGTCGTCGCGGTCGTCGGCGGAGATGCGTCGATCGTCTTGAGCATCGGATGGGCCGGCAACCTGGGTTGGATCGGGCTGGCGGCCGTCGGCTACCCCGTCGGCCACCTCCTGGCCGGACTGGGACTCGAGACGATCGAGGTCCGCAGCCTGCGGCGCAACGCGCGGCGCTTTTCCGACGCGAGCATGCCGTGCCGCTCGGTCAAGAAGTGGAGCAACCCCGACTGCTCCTTCCCCTACCGCTACCTGGCGGAGCACCTGCGAGCGACGGGGCGGGAGGACCTCGCCGGGGACGTTCCGTGGTCGGGTGAGCAGGCGGACATGGTCCTGCGCCAACGGTGGCTTGGGGACCAGCGCCGCCGCGCGCTGCGGGCGCGTCCCGAGCTGTTCGATCGCATCGAGCTCGCCGATGCCCGGGTGCAGTTCCTCGGCAGTCTCTGGTGGGTGCTGTGGGGGAGCCAGCTCGCCCTGGCGTTGCTGGCCTTCAGTGCCCTCATGCAAGCTCTGGTCGCGTCCTTCCTCATCCTTCTCGGGCTGCAGCTGCTGCCGTGGGCCGTGCGGGTCCTCATCGAGCGCGTGGTCCTGCCCATGCGGTTGGAGGCCCTGATCGAGCTCCTGGAGCTGCACGATCTTCGGGACCAGGGCGGCGACGACGGCGCCTTTGGGGGATCGGGTGCAACCGAGGTGGTCGTCGTAGGGCCGCGGCCCCGGGCGAGAGTCGCCGCCTGCAAGTACCCGCGTCGCTCGAAGGCTTGGTGATGCGGTCGGCGTAGGTCGCGATCCACCCGGCCGCTCGGATCAGGGTTCGCGACGTCAGCCTTGATCCGGAGCGGGCGATTCGGGCCCGCGCCGACGCGACGTCAGGGGACCTGCACCAGCTCCTGATCGTCGAGCTCGACCTCGGTCGTGCTCAGGAACGACCAACCGTGCTCCCCGAGCTGTCGCTTGCGCGCGACCACCATGCGCCGGCCGGGCAGGTCGCGCAGGAGCACCGTGGCTCCCGGGGCGAGTGGCCCGCGAACCTCGCCGCTGCGTCGCAGACCGTTCGCGGACAGCGCGACCCAGGCCAGGCGCTCGTTCTCGTCGAGGCCCGCCTCCGACCGCAGGCTCCGATCGGTGAGGTTCAGATCGAGGGCGAGGTCGCGGTACTCGCCGGACTGCAGCTCGAGCTCGAGGGGCTCGTCCGCCTCGTCCTCCGCAGCGCGGCGCAGCAGCAACCGGGTCTCGTCCAGGGGCACGAAGGCCGCCTCGAAGTGTCCGTCCTGCTCCAGCGGGAGCTCGAGCTCCGCACGCACGTCGAGGTCGGCCAGGACGCCACCCTCGAGGCTCGAGTCGATGCGCAGGGACCAGCGCTCGACCTGCGAAGGATCCCCGAGCAGTCGGCCGGTCAGCCTGGCCCGCGCGGGCAACATCAGTTCGACGCTCCCGCGGGAATCCGCGGGGGGCAAGGCGTGGCGAAAGCGCGGGTCCTCGGCGGTGATGGCGACCTCCGCGGTGCGCTCGAAGCCCGGTCGGACGCGGTGGGGCAGGGTGACCAGGCTCGCGCCGGGGCCGACGTCGCCCGCGAGCCAGAAGCGGCCCTCGACGTCGGTGTTGACGGCGTCGACCACGGCGCCTGCGTCGACCAGGGCCACGGTCACGTCGACGGACGCGCTCCCATCGGGGCGTAAGACCCGCCCGCCCAACTCGGCGGGTTGCCTCGCAGCCGCCGGCTCGTCCCCTGGTCCGTCCTCGATCTCGAAGTCCGCAGCCACCTCGAAGGGCAGCTCGAAGACCAGCCTGCTGCCCAGTTGGCTCGGGTCGTCGACCGCTTGGACGGCGACGGTGCTCCAGAAGCTCGAACTCGGATCCTGGCGCGTGGCCACCGCGACGCTGAAGGGGCGGGCCAGGGGCGAGGCGGCATAGGTGCCGGGGATGGATGTGGGCCAGGCCTCCTGGTAGCTCTCCTGGGCGATGTAGCGGCCGCCGGCGAGCCAGTCCGTGCGCTCCGACGTCGCCGGACGCAGGCTCACCATCGCGTCTCGCACGGGGCGCCCGATCGCATCGCGCACCTCGACCTCGAGGGCCCTCCAGGGCTGGAGCTGCATCCGAATCGGTCGCGGCGTCTCGGGCCGGACCTCGACGCGCAGGCTGGCGAACTCGCGGGAGTAGGAGCTCGCCACCAGGTCGATCGGGCCGGGTCCGTCGACCAGCAGACGCACCTGCCCCTGGGCGTCGGGACGCGGCGTCTGGCTGGCGAACCATCCCTCGGCGACGGCGGTGAAGCGCACCGCAGAACGGGTGAAGGGCGCGCCGTCCGGCGCGATCAGGGCGACGGTCAACAGCTCTGCGCTGGCCGCCGCTTCGCCGACGATGGGGCCCAGGTCGGTGATGCGATCGAGCTCGACCTCCAGCTCGCGCGAAGTCCAACGATCGGCGTCCCCGCGGACCCAGAGCACGTAGCTGCCGGCTTCGACGCCGCGGCACAGGCCCTGGCCCGCCTCGAGTTCCCACTCGATGGGCGGGCTGGCCGGTCGGGCCAGGGGGCTGCTGACGTTCGTGCGTCCCGGCTGGACCAGGGCGCCCTGGACCCGCGCGGGCCGATGGCCGGCCCCGTTGGTGAAGGTGAAGCGCACCGCGCCGCGGCGAGGCCGGCGCAGGGAACCGAGATCGATGCACTCGGCGACGTCGCGCGTCCAGCGCTCGATCCAAGGCTCCAGGAGTGGATCGGTGATCTGCAGATCGAGGTCCACCGAGGCCGCGCCGTCGGGTCGCTCCAGGACCACTGCAAAGATCCCGGCCGCGTCGGTGACGAGCTCGTGTCGGCTCTCGCGACCGCAGTAGAGCGTCAGGCTGCGCTCGGCCAGGGGCTGGCCGCCGTCGTCGACCAGGCGACCACGGACTTCCATCCGGCCCGGGCCAGCGAGCCATTGCGTGCGTGAGGTGGGCGAGTCGGCTTGCACGGATGCCAGCCCCGGAGCGCCGGCTTGGGCCAGCCGATCGGGCCGCGCGCCGCCGCCGCTGGCCGGTTCCAGTCCCCTCGGCGCGGAGAGGGCGACGAATGCCAGCACCGCGGCGGCGACGAGGGCGACACCCAGGGTCGGACCCGCCAACAGGCTTCGCGTTCCCATGGCCCTGCGCGCGAGGGGGATCAGCGCCAGAGCCCAGGCGCGCTCGTCCTCCGGGTGACTCCGACGCAGCTTGGCGCGCACCTGCTCGAGCCCGCGGTGCACGCGCGAGCGCACGGCGCTGTCGGTCAGCTCGAGCTCGCGGGCGATACGCACGCTGGACCAGCCCTCGCGGAAGCGCAGCACGATCGCCTCGCGCTGGTCCTGGGGCAGCTCGGCCACGGCCTGGGCCACCTGCTGCTCGAGCTCCGAGCGCTGCAGGGCCACCGTCACGTCGTCGAGCGCCTCGCCGGCCGCGCTCAGCCGCTCACGCCGCTCGCGGCGGGAGTCCGCGCGGCCGGTCTGCACCAGCACCGAACGCATCACGGTCGCGAGCCAACCGCGCGGCCGGTCGAGGCGAGCGGGGGGGTGCTGCAGCGCCTTCAACCAGGTCTCCTGGACCAGGTCGTCGGCGGCGGCGGCGTCCCGCACGAGCCGCTGGGCGAAGGACGCGAGCCAGTCGCGTTCGGAGAGGAGGGCGGTGGTGATGTCCTGCATGGCACGGACGGGACGCCGCCGACGGCGGAGCGTCCCCGGATTCTTGCGGGACTTGCGCGGGGTAGCGACCGGGCTCCTCGCAGTCCCGTCGGCCGAAGCCAAGTCCTCGCACGCGGCCGCTCGGGCCTCGGGCCCGCTCAGAAGCGGTAGGCCACGGTCAACGAGCCGAACTTGGTGGCGCTGCGCTGGGTCGCGAACTGGTCCGTCGCCACCGAACCGACGAAGGTCACCGAGAGGGACCCGTAGCGCACGGTCGCGCCGAACGAGCCGAAGCCGACGAGGGGCTCGGTGTCCACCGACCTGCTCGAACTGAAGACCGTTCCGTCCAGGGGCAGGTAGTGCGCCGTGGCGTAGCCGCCGAGGCCGGCGAAGAAGCTGACCGACGGCTGACCGCTGGCGCCGATGTCGCCCAGGAACTGCGGGCCGACCCCTTGGCGCAGGGAGAAGGCGCCCACCGGGTCGGGCAGGTTCCAGCCGGCTTCCCCGTAGAGTCCGGCGGTGACCCCGGTGAAGTAGGTCCCGGCTCCGGCGCCGAAGACCGGGACGACGCGGGCGCCGGCATCCGACATGTCGCCGCTCGTCAGCCACTCCGTCGCGCGGGTGTAGTCGAGGTTGATGATCGGCTCGTCGGGGAGCTGGGTGTCCCAGCCCTCCGGCACGTCCACGCCAATCGTCTCGTGGACCTTGGTCTGCACCCACTCGGCCCCGGAGGATGGCCCCACCAGTCCCAGCCGCAGTTGCCAGTTGTCGCTGCGGTCCGGACGCAGGCGGGCCAGGGCCAGGTCCACGAACAGCACCCCCGCGTAGGGCTGGTCGTCCCGCGGGGGATCGGCCAAGGTGATGTCGTCGGGGGTGAAGATCTCGTGGCCCAGGCCCATCGCCACGTAGAGCTCCTCGCGGTCGTCGCCGAGGAACGGGGCGCCGCGCCAGAGGCGCGCGAACCGGTCGGCCAGGCTCCCGTCGCGCTCGCGCGCCACCGGCCCACGGATCCAGGTCAGGGCCACGCCGTTGGTGTAGTTGTCGTCGCTGCGCGTGAAGACGTCGTTGTCGTAGGTCAGGGCGACCGTCTCGTGGAACGCGCCCGGCTCGACGACGTCCGGGGGCGCCGCGCAGGCGCCCAGGCAGGCGACGAGCGTGGCCACGGCGGCCGCGCGCGGGCCGCCGGGCCTAGGATCGGTCGCGCACGGGGAGTGTGGCCGGCTCAGAGCAGTGCCTCGAGCAGCACTTCGCCCAGGTCCGCGGCCTTCTTGGCTCCGATGCCCTCGACCTCGAGCAGCTCTTCCTCGTTCGTCGGCCGTTTCTTGGCCAGGTCCACCAGGGTGCGGTCGTTGAACAGCAGGTAGGGCGGCACACCGCGCTCCCGCGCCAGTCGGCGCCGCAGGGAACGCAGGCGCTCGACCAGGTCCTGGTCCAGGTCGGGCTCGTCGAGGATCGGCGCCGGGCGGCTGCGCGCGGCGGACTTCTTCTTGGGCGCCGGCGGCTTGAACAGGGTCGCCTGCTCCTCGCCCTTCATCACCGCGAGCCCCGAGCGGGTCATGCCGATCACCGGGTACTTGCCGGGGCTCACACGCAGGTACTCCTGGGCGATCAGTTGATCGATGTAGGAGCGCACCTCGGCCTGGGACTTGTCCGCGAGCAGGCCGAAGGTCGTGAATTGGTCGTGGCCGAGCTGCTCGATCTTCTTGAGCTTCGCGCCGCGCAGCACGTTGGTCACGTGGCCCGCACCGTAGCCCTGGCGACAGTGCACCACGCACGAAAGGATCTTCTGGGCGATGACCTGGGCGTCGTCCTCCGCGGGCAGCTCGCCCAGGCACACGTCGCAGGCGCCGCAGCCGTCGGGCAGGACCTCGAAGCGTCCGCCGAAGTACTCGACCAGGAAGCGGTGTCGGCAGAAGGCCCCGGCGGCGAAGCCCCACATGTGCCCGAGGCGCTCGAGGTTGCCCTCCAACTCCACGCGCGCCGTCGTCACCCCGGCCTCGTCGGCCTCGGCCGCGCTGCGCTCCATCAGGCTGCGCTGGCCGTGGAAGTCCGCGCCCGAGTAGAACAGGACACACTCGGCCGGCAGGCCGTCGCGGCCCGCGCGCCCAGTCTCTTGGCTGTACTGCTCGACGCCCTTGGGCAGGGCCGCGTGGATCACGAAGCGCACGTCCGAGCGGTCGATGCCCATGCCGAAGGCGACCGTGGCCACGATCACGTCGATGCGCTCGGACAGGAACGCGTCCTGGGCCTGCTTGCGCTTCTGCGGCGTCATGCCCGCGTGGTAGGGCTCGACGCGCACGCCCTTGGCGGCCAGGTCCCCAGCCACCTGCTCGGCGTCCTTGCGCCGCATTACGTAGACGATGCCGGCCTGGCCCGCGTGGCGCTGGATCACGTTCAGCGCCTGGGAGACGAGGTTCTCCCGCGGCACGATGCGGTAGGTCAGGTTGGGCCGGTCGAAGTTGCCGACCAGCCGCGCCGGGTCGCGCAGTTGGAGCTGTTCACAGATGTCGTCCTGGACCCGCGGCGAGGCCGTGGCCGTCAGGGCCAGGATCGGCACGCCCGGCGCGCGCTTTCTGAGCGTGCCCAGGGCGCGGTAGTCGGGGCGGAAGTCGTGGCCCCAGTGGCTGATGCAATGGGCCTCGTCGACAGCGATGGCCGAGAGGCCGGCCTCGACCAGCCCGCCGAAGAAGTCGCCCACCGCCAGGCGCTCCGGGGCGCAGAACAGGATGTCGAGCTGGCCCGAGTGCAGCTTGGCCCAGGTCAGGGCGCGCTCCTCCGGGGTCTGGACGCTGTTCAGCACCCCGGCGTCGACCCCGTGCCCCTCCAGGCTGTGGAGCTGGTCGGCCATCAGGGCGATCAGCGGGCTGACCACCAGGGTGAAGCCCTCCTTGACCAGCGCCGGGGCCTGGTAGCACAGGCTCTTGCCGCCGCCGGTGGGCAGCACCACCAGGGCGTCGCGTCCTTCGAGCACCGCCGCCATGGCCTCGCCCTGGAGCGGACGCAGGCGGTCGAAGCCGAAGACCCCGCGAATGCGCTCCGCCAGCGCCTGGAGGGCGCTCCCGGGCTCGGTGGTGGGGCTGGAGGGGAGCGCGTCCATGGGCGGCGCGGCGGAGACCCGCCACGACTAGGACCGATGGAAGCAGCCTGCGGTTACGGGTTCAAGGGGCGAGACCCCCTCTCGGGTGAACTCCCCGGCCGAATGGCGCTGCGTCGCCGGGGCAGCGCGTCGCGCGCCCGGCTCGGCCGGGGGACAGGTGGCCCGGATCGCCGCAGAGCTCCTCCCGTCGGAGCCCAGGGCGCCGAAGCGCTCGAGCCGGGAGGGCCGTCCGCGCCGGTCCCCCGACCAGGACCCCGAGCGACGCCCCAACGAACGTCCGCTCGGTGCCGTTCGGACCTCGGTAGGTGGGGCGCTCACCCCATCGAGAACGTCGCCTTGCCGGACGACGTCGATCCGAACGAGTCCGAGGGAGAGCCATGATCAAATCGCTGCATCAGATCACCGAGGCCGTCCAGGGACTGGGTGCCCTGCTCACCAGCCTGACCGGCGGCGTCGGCGCCGCCATCCGCCTGCTTCGCGTGTTGGACCCCCGGGTCGCGATCTTCACCACGAGGCCGTCGGAGTACGACGCCGAGCTGCGCCGCAAGGACGTGCCGGCCTACTTCTACGCCGTGCGTCGCTACCGCGACGAGCGCGACTGGAAGGTCGTGAGCGAGCTCGGTCCGCTCTTCGACTTCCGAGAGCTGCCCTCTCCGGCGCGTGAGACCTACCTGACCTGGCTCGGCATGGCGGAAGTCAGCCTGGGGCGGCACGAGGCCGGAATCGACCACTTCCGCGAGGGGATCGGTGTGTGCGAGTACGAGCCGGTGTCGGTCGAGTTGCACTCCAACCTGGGCTACACCCTGGCCCTGACCGGCGACTTCGCTGCGGCCCGCGAGCAGAACGACATAGCCCTGTCGATCGATCCGGTCGAGCTCGCGCTCTACAACGCCCTGGCGATCGAATCGATGGCTGAGAATGGCCGCAGGCTCGACGCCCGCGCGGCGGCCCTGGTCGATCGGTTCCCGGTCGCCGACGAGCCGGGGTCCGAGCTGTCCAAGAGCGTGCTCGAGGATCCGGACCTGGCTTGGTTCCGCAGTCAGGCGTCGTTCCAAGTGAACTTCCCCAAGTTGGCAGCGGCGAGGACCGCGGCGAATGGCGACCAGAGCAAGCGCGGCGCAGGCGCTGGCCTCTTCGCCGGCCTTGGGCTGGTCTTCGCGCTCGGGCTGGGCAGTCACAGCGCGATGCTCGAGAGCCCGACCGCGGCTCCGGCGGACGCGGTCATCCGATCGTCCGCCTTGCTGTCGGCGGGGCTCGGGTCCCACGCCTTCGAGCCGACCTGGGCGTCGGGCTTGGGTTCGCACCTGTAGTGGCGCGCGGGCGGCCCTTGGTGCCGAACAGCCGGATCGGACAGGGGGCGCTGCTGCAGAACATCCCCACGTCGGGTATCGATCCGCCCTGCGATCGCGGTCCTTGCCCTCTGCCCCGGGTGGGCAGGGTGGAACCGGGGAGCCCTCAGCGGAGGTTGATGGCAGCCGTGCTAGTGTCCTGGAACAGAAATTCGGCGTCACTTCCCGGGCTCCGATCGCCGCTGGCGTCGCCAGCGCCTCCTCCGAGTATCGCAGCGGATACGCGTCGTCGGCGCGCCTAGCCAGCATCGATCGGACCTCCGGGAAGTGACACCAAATTTCTGATCCAGGACACTAGCGTGCTGCGCTAGAAACTCTACTTAGTGGGGACCTCTCGTTGAAATACGGCCACCTCTGGTCGTCACGATTCCGTCGCCTCCTCTGAGCCTGACTCGAGGAGGGACCATGTCCCCTGACCCGCGCTCCACGTCGTCGAGACTGAACGGCGACCCCATCGGTCGCACAGCCCTGTTCGGCGAGATGCGCTCCCCGGTGATTCGTGCGGCGGCGCAGCGCTCGCGCAGAGTGGCCGAAGACCCCGTTCGAATCGACGCAACCGCGGTCGTCTACTGCGAAGGCAATTTCGGCGACGTCGACGGCAAGACAGCCAACGGGCTCGTGCGGCACTCGGAGAAGTACACGATCCACTCGGTGATCGACAGCGAGCAGGCCGGCTCGGACGCGGGTCAGGTGCTGGATGGCGAGCCGAACGGTATCCCCATCTGCCACGACCTCGCCGCCTCCCTGGCCTTGGAGGGGACGCTGCCCCAATTCTTCATCTTCGGGATCGCACCTGCCAGCGGCGCCCTGTCGATCGTCGAGCGCGGCCTGATCCTCGAGGCCATCGGTCTCGGCATGCACGTGGTCAACGGACTGCACGAATTCCTGAACGATGATCCGGAGTTCGTGGCGGCGGGTGCGGCGAGCCGAGTCGAGCTCCTCGACGTGCGCAGGCCCCGCGCCAAAAAGGATCTGCGGATGTTCAGCGGTCGCGTCGGCCTGCTCGACTGTCCGCGCATCGCGGTGCTCGGCACCGACTGCGCCATCGGCAAGCGCACAACCGCCAACATCCTGGCCCGGGCCCTGAACGAAAGAGGCTTGAAGGCGGTGATGGTCGGCACGGGCCAGACCGGCCTGATGCAGGGCGCTCGCTACGGGATCGCCCTGGACGCCGTCCCCTCCCAGTTCTGCGCCGGCGAGCTGGAGGCGACGATCCTCGAGGCCTTCGAAGGCGAGCATCCCGACGTCATCATCGTCGAAGGACAGGGAGCCCTCAGCCACCCGGCCTACTCGACCTCGGCCTTCATCCTGCGGGGCAGTTGCCCCCAGGCGGTGGTGCTCCAGCACGCTCCCGGACGGCGGCACCGCTGCGACTTCGAGCAGATGCCGATGCCCGATCCGGCCAGCGAGATCCGCCTGATCGAGACCTTCTCCGACACCAAGGTCATCGGCCTCACGCTCAACCACGAGCACTTGACCGAGATTCAGGTGGATGCGGCCATCGAGCAGTACGAGCGCGAGCTGGGGATCCCCGCCACCGATGCCTTGACTCGTCCCACCGAGCGCTTGGTGCAGATGGTCCTGGCAGCCTTCCCGGAGCTCGCGCAGAAGCAGGCGCACGTGTCTCGATGAGCGCACCGCGCCTCGAGATCGACCTGGACAAGATTCAACACAACGCGCGCAGCCTGGTCGGTCGACTGGCCGGCGTGGGGATCGCCGTGACTGGCGTGACCAAGGCGACGCTGGGCTCGCCGGCGGTTGCGGCGGCCATGGTGCGAGGTGGCGTTCGCGGGCTCGGGGAATCGCGGATCGAGAACATCGAGGCCCTACGCCGCGGTGGCGTCGAGGTGCCGACGACCCTGATCCGCTCGCCGATGGTGAGCCAGGCCGCGCGAGTCGTGGCCGGCGCCACCGCGAGCATGGGCACCGAGCTCGATGCGATCGGCGCCCTGTCGGAGGCCGCCCGGGCGCGGGGACTGGTGCACCGGATCCTTCTGATGGTCGAGTTGGGCGACCTGCGCGAAGGCATCCTGCCGGGCGACCTCGAGCCCTTCGTCCGCCGCGTGCTGCGCCTTCCCGGCATCGCCCTGCAGGGCATCGGGACCAACCTCGCCTGCCACAGCGGGGTCGTTCCCGGCCACGCGAACATGACCGAGCTGTCCGACCTGGCCACCTCGATCGAGGCTGACTGTGGCGTCCGGCTAGAGGTCGTCTCCGGCGGCAACTCCGCGAACCTCGCCTGGGCCCTGGGCGCCGGCGACAAGGGGCGCGTGAACGACCTGCGCCTGGGCGAGGCAATCCTGCTCGGTCGCGAGACCTTGCAGCGCGAACCGGTGCAGGGCCTGTTGACCGACGCGTTCATCCTCGTGGCCGAGGTGATCGAGTCGAAGCTCAAGCCCTCCAGGGCCTGGGGGGAGATCGCCCAGGCCGCGTTCGGGGACCTGACGCTCGCACCCGACCGCGGCGAGCTCGTGCGGACGATCCTGGCCGTCGGCCGCCAGGACACCGACGCGGCGGGGCTGACCCCGCCGATCGGGATCGAGATCCTCGGCGCCAGCAGCGATCACCTGATCCTGGGCACCGGTCGTCGACGTCTGGCCGTCGGCTCCGAGGTTCGCTTCCAGGTCAACTACAGCGCGCTGCTGCGGGGCATGACCTCGCCCTTCGTGGCCAAGGTCATGCGGAAACGCGCGGCGGTTGTGCCCGCTTGATGGGGGGCGAGGACCCGGGCGCGAGGTCACTTCCGATTGGACAGAGAAGCCCGAGCCGCTAGCCGAACGCGCGCTCTTCCCGGCGCATCCCGAGGTAGCTCCCCGCGAGGGCGGCGAAGGCCGATCCGAACAGCAGGGTGAAGATGAACCCGGGTTGGCCTGCCAGGGGACCGAGGCACACGACCGCTTGAGCTGCGGCCGCGATCAGGCCGACGCCGATGCTCCCGGCGCCGACCAGCGCCCACAGCAGCCCGGCCAGGGCTCCAATGGCCAAGACGAGGATCAGGTCGATCGGCCCGTGGACGAACCACAGGTTGGTGAAGGCCAGGAGCAGGGCACCCCGGACCGCGTCCCCGCGCAGCCGGGCGCGGCGGAGCAGGAGCAGCTCTTCCATTCGAGCCCGGTCGCGCTCGCGCTGCTGGGCCCGCAGGGCCTCGACCTCGGCAGGCCACGGGGCCGCTTCGGGCTCGGGCGCAGGGTCGACGACCCCGACTCGATTGGGGGTTGCCACTGAGGCGCCATCGGCTCCGGGATCGGAGGGTCTTGAGAATGCCGGGGCCAGCCCCCGGCTCAGCACCCGAGGTCGAGGCGGAAGACGAGGAAGGGGCGCTCGTCACCGATCCAGTCGCGCGCGGCGCAGCGCTCGAATCCGAGCGAGTGGTACAGGGCGTGGGCAGGTCCCATGGTGGGGCGGGTCGAGAGCACCATGGCCGCCCAGCCCAGGCGCTGGCCCTCGGCTATCGCGGCCTCCATCAACAGTCGTCCGGCGCCGCGCCGGCGCTGGTCGGGTGCGACGGCGAGCAACTGGATCTCGCCCTCGTCCGGTCCCGCGACCTGGGCCGTGCCGCTTCCCGGCGCGACCAGGAAGGCCACGCCCAGGAGCTCGCCCCTTGCACCGTTGCGCGCGGCGATCAAGCGTCCGCGGGGGCGCACCCGCCGCGGCTCGAGCCGCACCTGCGCGCCCGCCGGATCGGGGTGGTCTCGATCGACGAACGCCGCCAGCAAGAGCCGGCCGAGCTCGTCGTCGCCGACTTCGGCGTCCAGGCGGATCGCGGGGGAGGCCGGTTCCATGACTTTGGTCGAAGAGCCGAGGTCAGCAGGGGGCGGATTCCAGATCGAGGCCGGAGCGGCTCAGGTTCCGCAGAAGGTCCGGTAGGGCGGAGCGTCGGCCGGCGCGGGCAGGGTCAGGTCGGTGCGATCGGGGCGCTCGTCGAAGGGCCGCGTGACCACGGCGAGGAGCTCCTCGAACAGCGTCAGGTCGCCCTCGTCGACGGCCGCGTCCAGGGCCGCCTCGACGCGGTGGTTGCGCGGGATGAAGAGCGGGTTGACGGCGGCCATGGCCGCGGCGCGGGCAGCGGGCATCGTCGACTCGTGGGAGAGTCGATCGCGCCAGCGTTGGAGCCACGCGTCGAGCGCCGCCGAGTCGGCAACGAGCCCGCGCAGCGCGGCGGGGTCCTTTTCGGCGGAGGTCAGGGCCCGCAGGGCATTGGTGTAGTCGACCTCGCCTCTTCGCAGCAGCGACAAGAACCCCTCGATCAGGCCTTCGTCCTCCGCTCGCTCGGTCGCGAGGCCCAGCTTGGGCCGCATCCGCGCGAGATACCGAGCCTCGTAGGCCGGTTGAAATCCCTCCAAGGCTGCCCGCGCGCCCGCTCCCGCGCGTTCCGGGTCCGCGTCGAACAGCGGCAACAGCGTCTCGGCCAGGCGCACCAGGTTCCACAGTCCGATCTGCGGCTGCTGACCGAAGGCGTAGCGCCCGCCGTGGTCGATCGAGCTGAAGACCGTGGCCTCGTCGAAGCGCTCCATGAAGGCGCAGGGCCCGTAGTCGATGGTCTCGCCGCTGATCGAGGTGTTGTCGGTATTCATCACCCCGTGCACGAAGCCGAGGCTCATCCACCACGCGATCAACCGCGCTTGACGGTCGCGCACGGCCTCGAAGAAGCGCAGGTAGCGCGGGCCGCCGTCGATGTCGAGCAGGTGCGGATCGTGCCGCGCGATGGCGTAGTCGGCGAGCTTACGGACCTCGTCGACCTGCCCGCGCGCCGCGAAGTACTCGAAGGTGCCGACGCGCAGGTGGCTGGCTGCGACGCGCGTCAGGACCGCGCCGGGCAGTGGCCGATCGCGGTACACAGACTCCCCCGTGGTCGCCGCCGCGAGGGCGCGGGTGGTGGGCACGCCGAGGGCGTGCATGGCCTCGCTGACCAGGTACTCGCGCAGCACCGGACCGAGGGCCGAGAGTCCGTCGCCCCCGCGCGAGAAGTGCGTCGGCCCGCTGCCCTTGAGCTGGATGTCGCGGCGCCTGCCGTCGCGGTCGACCACCTCGCCCAGGAGCAGGGCGCGTCCGTCGCCGAGCTGGGGCGTGAAGTGCCCGAACTGGTGCCCCGCGTAGGCCTGGGCGATGGGCTCCGCCCCGGCGGGCAGCTCCTGGCCGGTCAGGATCCTCGCGCCGCGCTCAGAGGCCAGTTCGTCGATGTCGAGGCCCAGCTCCTGCGCCAGAGCGCCGTTGAAGAACAAGAGCCGCGGCTCCCGCGCCCGCGCCGGCCGGGCGGGGCTAAAGAAGCCCGGCATGTCGCGCGCGAAGGAATTGTCGAAGGCGAACGGCGCGGGCTCGCCGAGGGGCGTGGCAGTGTTGGAGTCGATCACGGGGGTCCTGCGTTGGGCCGCGAAGATCCTGGGTGGGCGGGCCGAGATACTCAACCGTCCGCCCGGCTTTCACCGGGCGACGGCCGAGCCCCGCCGATACGACGCCACACGCGATCGCGACACTGTCGTGGCGTCGGATCGACTCCGTTGCTTACTAGAGTCCGATCTCGACCACGTCGGTGATCGGTCCGACCGTACCGGCAACCAGGTCGAGCCCGACGCCGACAGCGTGCAGCGTCAGTCCAGGCGGCAGCCCGATGGGCACCGCGGTCGTGCTCCCGGCACCATCGGGTACCAGCGTTGCGGAGAGCACGCCGGCGGCGGCGAGATCGAGCGACGTGGCCAGCAGCGGATCGTTGGACAGGCCCAGGTTGCGGCCATCCGGAAGGATCAGGTCTCCCTCGCCGAGGGCCAGGAGCACCCACCCGAGGGTGCTCTCGCTTCCGAACTGGTCCAGGTCGAAGCTCGCGACGCTCGGTCCTGCGAAGAAGCCGTCGGGCGTGAGCCGCTGGGGCCGGAAGCCCGTCGACCAGACCTTGAGGTCCGGATCGACGAACACGCTCACGAGGTTGTCGTACACATCGCTCACGCCGACTCGAACATCGATCGACGGGGCGAAGCCGCCGTCCGCGCCGCTCAGTGACAGGAAGCCGAGCTCGAAGCTACCCGCAGCATCGTCGAAGTAGGCGGAAGCGGTCAGCATATCGGCCCTGGTGGTCAACAGGGGGCGACCGCCCAGTTCGGTCAGAAAGACCTGGTCGATCTCTCCCGTGACGCCTTCCGTCAACTGCGGCGCAGCCCACGCTTGCCCGCCATCGGTCGAGTACGTGTAGAGGACACGGCCGGTCGTCGGGAGGTACGAAACCGTGGGGTGGGCGTAGAAGATTCGATCGCCCCGAATGGAGACCGCACGACCGAGGATGGTCGGGGTCACACCCGGGATGGCAACGGCGGGCGCGAAGCTGGATCCAGCATCGACCGACCGCTGGACCCACGCTGACTGGGAGAAGGCCGCGATGATGGAGCTGACAACCGTGATCACCGGACCGTCGAGTTCGACATCCAAGTAGAGGTCGGCGATCTCGGGGCTGAAGTGGAGCAGCTTGCGCGGTTCGAAGGTCACGCCACCGTCGATGCTCCTGCGGTGCATGACCGAGAGGTCCATGCCGACGCCGTCACCGTAGATCGCGTGGACCGTGGAGCCGTCAACCACGAGCTTCCCACCGTTGTGGAAGAAGTTGCTGACCGGCGTCACGATCGGAAAGGTCTGCCCGCTGTCCTCGGAGACCAGGAGGTTGAGTCGGTGTTCCGAGGTCTCGACCAGCAGGTAGACCCGATCGTGGGGCGAGCCTGGCAACACGACCAAGTCTTCGACGGCGTCGTTGTGGAAGAAGAAGGACTCGAAGGGCGCGATCGGGAGCCGAACCGGCGCGCTCCAACTGGCTCCGGCGTCCTTCGTGTGGCCGATGAACACGTCCGGAAAGTCGGTCCATGCGAAGTACGCGCTCTCGCCCACCAGGGTCGAGCGGCCGGCGAAGTAGTTGGGTTCATACCCTTCGGGGAGGGCCTTCAGCGGAGACCATTCGAGTCCTCGCCCGTCCGACCAGGACGAGTAGGGCCTGTCGGTGCCCGTCAGCCTGGTCATCACCATCGAGTGATCACCATCGACGAGCAAGCTGCGGATGCTGGTGCCCCAGCCGAGGTTGACGCCGTCGCGCACGTCGGATGGCGGGTTCGGGTCGAAAGGGGTGCCGAATCCCGAAACCTGGGCGGCCAGTGGATTGGCGGACAGTGGCTTGGCGGACAGTGGGAGGGTGAGCAGCACCGAAGCGGCGACGATCGAAGTCAGGCGAATCATTGGATGCGTGTAGGGGACAAGGTGTGGTCAAGGGTCGGGGAAGAGACCTGAGTCTAGCGGACGGTCGTCTGGGCGGTCTGGGCGGTAGAGTTTCGCAGGTGTGCGGCCAGGGACCTGCGGTCCTGCGTGACTAGACTCCACGGCTCCGATGTCCGAGCCCCGCTGGTCCATGGAGGGCGTGCCCACGCGCCCCGGTGTCTATCTCTTCCGCAACGAAGAGGGGGCGGTCCTCTACGTTGGCAAGGCGCGCAGCCTGCGCCAGCGGCTGTTCTCCTACCGGCGGCCGGGGGGCGACGGGCGGCTGGGGGTCTGGTTCCTGGAGCGCGAGGCGGCTTCGGTCGAGACGATCGTCACGCGCACCGAGGCCGAGGCGCTGCTGCTCGAGGACACCCTGATCAAGCAGCACAAGCCGCCCTACAACGTGCGGCTGAAGGACGACAAGTCCTTCCTGATGATCCGGGTCGACCTGGACGAGCGCTGGCCGCGGCTCAAGTTCGTGCGGGCCCACCGGCCCGACGAGCGCAAGGGCAAGGGGCGCTCGCGGTACTTCGGCCCCTTCGCCTCGGCGCGCTCGGTGCGCAAGACCATGAGCGACCTGCACCGCGTGGTGCCCCTGCGGGACTGCACCGACAACGTGCTCGAGAACCGCTCGCGGCCGTGCTTGAAGCACCAGATCGGCCTGTGCTCGGCGCCCTGTGTCGGACTCGTCTCGAAGGACGAGTACGCGACCCTCGTCGAGAAGGCGATCGAAGTCCTGGCCGGCGAAACGGCCGAGCTCGAGCGGGACCTGGAGACGCGCATGCAGGCGGCGGCCGAGAAGCTCGAGTTCGAGCTGGCGGCCCAGTGGCGCGACCGGCTGACCGCCGTGCGTCGGACCGTCGAGCGTCAGGGCGTGCGAGCCAAGGACACGGTCGAGCGCGACGTGTTGGCCTTCGTGCGCCGTGGGGAGTGGGCCGTGGTGCACCGTCTGGCCTTCCGCGAGGGGCGCATGACCGAGAGCCGCAGCCACCGTTTCAAGTCGCGCCTGCCGGACGAGGAGCTGCTCCACAACGTGCTGACCGCCCTCTACGCGCCGGGTCGGCGCGAAGCGCCGCGCGAACTCGTGCTGCCCTGCCAGCCGGCAGACGTGGAGCTGTTCGAGGACCTCTTCGCGAGCACCCAGTTCGTCGTGCCCTCCAGCGGCGAGCGCCAGCGGATGCTCGACATCGCCGCGGCCAACGCCCGGGCGGAGCTGGAGCGGGCCACCGACGACGACGAGCAGGCCACCACCGCCCTGGAGCAGCTCGCCAAGCTGCTCGACCTCGATCCGAGCCAGGCGCCCGAGGTGATCGACTGCTTCGACGTCTCGAACATGCAGGGCTCCAACGTGGTCGCGAGCCGCGTGCGCTTCCGAGGCGGCCTGGCCGACCGCGGCGGCTATCGGCGCTTCAAGGTGCGCACGGTCGAGGGCCAGGACGACTTCGCTTCGATGGCCGAGGTGGTCGGGCGCAGCCTGCGGCGGGGCCTCGACGAGGACGACCTGCCCGACCTGATCGTGGTCGACGGCGGTCAGCAGCAGCTCGCGGTGGCGCTGCAGGCGCGCGAGGACGCCGGGGCCTTCGACGTGCCCATCGTCGGCATCGCCAAGGCCCGGGCGGAGCGCACCATCGGCAAGCGGCGCGTGGGCCGCTCCGAGGAGCGCCTGGTCCTGGCCCCGGACATCGAGCCGATCGAGCTTCCGCGCCACAGCGCCGTGCGGCACCTGCTCGAGCGCATCCGCGACGAGGCCCACCGCTTCGCGATCACCTACCACCGCAAGGAGCGCGGCCGGATCACCTCGCGCCTGGACTCGATCCCCGGCGTGGGCGAGGCCAAGCGCAAGGCCCTGCTGCGCGCCTTCGGTTCGGTGGTCGGGGTCAAGCAGGCCAGCGTCGAGCAAATCGGCGCCCTGCCGTCGATCGGTCCCAAGCTGGCGCAGGTGATCGTCGACCACCTGCACGACCGGTCCGACCCGCAGGCCCCTTCGGCCTGAGCCCGCCCGTCGCCGGATGGGCGATCCGCCGTGGTCCCGATCCGCGTCCGTGGGCTAACCTTGCCGCCGGCGCGGTCCAGCGCCGCGCCGATGCCGCCCACGATCGCCCCCCGCACCCCCGGTTCCTCGCCGCGCGCCGGCGCCAACCGCTTCGCCCTGGCCCTGGCCAGCTCCCTGGCGGCGGTGCTGGTGGTGGCCATCGCCTACCAGTTCGTGCGGCCCGAACCGGGCGAGGCCGTGGGCGTCGGCGAGCCGGTCGTCGAGGAGGGCGGCGTCCCCGCTTGGATCCAGCCGATCCTCGCGGAGCCCGACGAGTCCCAGCGACCGGCCCTGGTGCCGCGCCTGCCGGAGGGCGTGAAGCTCTCGATCCTCGAAGGCCGCGAAGAAGTCCTGGTCACCGACCCCTGGGTCTACTTCCGGCGTCCGGAGAACCGCTCGCGGGTGCTGCACTGGCGCGAGCACCCCGACGGAGAGTTCGTGCGCGCCACGGGCGTCGCCGGCCTGCGACTGACGGGCCCGCTGCCCGCCCAACGGCCCGAGCCGCTGATCGTGCTGACCGGCGATTCGCACATGGACGGCGTCTGCGCCGAGGACGAGACGGCGGCGGCGGTGCTCGAGGCCAACCTCGCCCTGCGTCCCGGCGTGGAAGCCGTGCGCGTGCTGAACGCAGGCGTCGGTCAGTACACCTTCCCGCACTACCTGGCCGTGGCCTGGCGTTACCTCGAGCTGGCTCCCGACGTGCTCGTCGTCGTGGTCTTCGGCGGCAACGACTTCGGGGCGATCGACAGCGTCGAGGCCGAGTTGGCCGGCGAACCGGAGCCCGTGCGCCCGGCCGGCTACGACCAACACATCCAGCGCGTGGTCAAGACCAAGCTGGCCGGTCGCCGCGGCGGAGCGAGCCTGTGGCAGGCGCTGAACCAGGTCTACCTGTTCGAGGTCCAACCCGAGCTCGAGACTCGCTCGGTGGAGCGCTCCCTGGTGTACCTGGAGGAGATCGACCGCATGGCGCGCGCCCGCGGCACGCGCTTCATCGCCGCCTACCTGCCGCCCATGCACGACGTGCGCGAGGAGTTCTCGCGCAACCTCTACGCCTCGCTGTTCAAGGAGCTCGAGATCGACGAGTCGGCCCTCGCGAGCTCCAACCGCGTGGCGGACGCCATGTTGGCCGGGCTCGAGGCCCGCGGCATCGAGACCGTCGACGCCCGCCCGACCCTGCGCGAGTGGCCCGGCCACCTGTACTGGGTCGCCGACGAGCACTTGAACACGGTCGGACACCGTTTGTTGGGTGAGCTCTTGGCCCAGCGGCTGGCCGAGCCCCGCGCCGGCGAGTGAGTCGGATCGGACGCGCGACCATGGCCGATCCCCAACCGCAAGCAGCACGCCGCGGCTCGGCGCCCAAGGGCGCGCTGCTGGTCCTCCTGGGCCTGGTGCTGGGCTTCGCCGGCGGGTGGTACGCGCGCGGACCGGTCGACGGGTCGCAGGTACCGGCCTGGCTCGAGGTCGTCGACCACCTGCCGCCGGCCGGTTCCCGCCCCGCGCTGCTGCCGCGTTTCGCGGGCGAGAAGCCCCTGGCGGTCTTCCGTGACGGCTCCACCTCGACCCTGGTGGCGGACGGCGCCAGCTACTTCCGCCGTCCGGCCTGGACCGAGCGCCGGATTCCCTGGCCCGAGCACGACCGTGGCGAGTTCGTAGTCGAGGCCGACTTCCGCGGCCTGCGACTCACCGGGCCCCTGCCGGGCGAGCGTCCCGAACCGCTGATCGTCTTGGTGGGGGACTCGCACATGGAGGGGGTCTGCTCCAACGGGGAGACCGCGGCCGCCTTCCTGGAGCGCGCCCTGGCCCGCGATCCCGCCGCCGAGGGGGCGCGGGTCTTGAACGCGGCCACGGGCATGTACACCTTCCCGCACTACCTGGGCACGGCCTGGCGCTACCTGCAGCTCGCGCCCGACGTGTTCGTGCTGGTGGTCTTCGGCGGCAACGACTTCGGGGCCCTGGAGACCGATGAAGCGGAGCTGCGGGGCGATCCCAAGCCGCTGCGGCCCCCGGGCTACAACGAGCGGCTCGTCCGGGCGCTCGAAGTCCAGGTCGCCGGTCGCGAGGCCGGACCGAGCCTGTGGCAGTTCCTGAACCAGGAGCTCTTGTTCACCGTGGACCCGCCGCGGCTCGAGTGGGCGCTGGCGCGGTCGTTGGAATACGTGGAGGCGATCCAGCGCCTGGCGGACGAGGTCGGCACTCGCCTGGTGGTGGCCTACGTCCCGCCGGTGAGCGACGTCCATCCGGAGGTGGTCGGGCCCGTCTACGCCCCGCTGCTCTCGGTGCTCGAGCTCGAGGACGCCGACCTGAAGGCCACCGAGCGCCTGGCCGACCGCTTCCTCGCCGCGCTCGGCGCGCGCGGCGTCGAGACCCTCGACGCCCGTCCCGCCCTGCGCGGCGCGACCGAGCCGTGCTACTGGATCGCCGACGAGCACCTGAATGTGGCCGGCCTGCGGGTCCTGGGCGAGGCCCTTGCGGAGCGGCTGGCCGGATCAGCGCAATAGGGCTTCGCCTTCCGGGCCCGCGAGCAGAAGTCCGACCGGTGGGCGCGCGCGGCCTCTCGGGCCGTGGCGGGACGGTCGAGCCAGCGCAGAAGCCTTCGCCCAGTCAACCCAAGGGCTCGGGCGCCGAGGCCTGTAAGCCCTGGGGACGGCCCCCGCCGCCAGGTCCTGCACGCGAGCGAACCAGGGTGTCACCAGATGGGAACGCCGTCGCCCCGAGAGAGGTGGCTCGTGGCCCACGGGGCAGGTCGACAGGGCCATTGGGCGAGCGTGGCACGATCGTCGCAAGCGTCCGTGGCTGGCCACCTGACCCCGTCCCCATGAGGATCCCCATGCCTTCCCCGTTCAATTTCGCCGCGAGCGCGCTCACTGCTGCGCTGTCTTCCCTGGCACCCGCTGCCACCGCCCAAGTCCAACTGCCGATCGATTCGGTTCCGGTTGCCGATCGTTCCGAACTCGCTGCTGGCAGCGCGTGGATCCTGACCTTGCGTCACGACGCTGCGGCGCACCGCGCCGCCCTCGAGGACCTGAGCCTGTGGCGCCGCGCCGGTGAGCCGACGGGCTTCGGCCAGCGCGTACAGCTCCTGAGCGAGGCCCAGGCCCAACGCTCGCAGCCCCTGCGCGCCCTGGCTGCCGAGTACGACGTCGAGCTGCTGCAGGAGTCCTGGCTCAACCCCTCGCTCTCCGTGTGGATCGAGGACCCGGCCGAGCTGGCCGCCCTGCGCGCCCACCCGCTCGTCGAGGGCGCCTTCGAGGCCTCGCCGCGCCAGCCCAACCAGGTCGAGGCCAACGCGGCCCACCACATCCCGGCGGCCCACGCGCTGCAGGTCGACGGCGGTCCACCGCTGGTGGGAACCGGCGTCACGGTCGCGCTCCTCGACAGCGGCATGGACCTCGACACCAACGGCCTCGGTCGGCCCCACAAGGCCTTCTTCGAGGACGGCATCGAGACCAGCCAGGGGCCGGGCATCGGCGGCAGCCGGGTGCTCTCGACCGGCGAGTACGGCTTCCTCACCTGCGCGACCAAGGACGGCGAGGACCAGACCGGTCACGGAACGCGCATGGGCGCGATCATGGCCGGCGCCAAGTGGACGGCGATCCTGGCCGCGGCCGATGGCGCCGCGCCGGACGCCTTCATCCGCAACTACAAGGTCACCGACTGCGGAAGCCCCCTGGCATCGACCTTGGCCATGGACGCCGCGCTGAGCGCCGCCGTCGGCACCTCCGACGTGCGTGTGGTCAACCTGAGCTACGACGGCACCTCGGCGCCGACGTACTTCTTCAACATCTCCATGGACAACGCCGAGCTGGCCGGCGTGCTGGTCGTGGCCTCGGCGGGCAACTCGGGCGCCTCGACGAACTTCCACCACGGCCGCTTCGGGGGCTTGACGGTGGGGGCGTCCTTCGTGGCCCAGGCTGAGCCGTACTTCTTCCCCGGCTTCCAGACCAGCGCGATCGGCCCGCTCCCGGACGGTCGTCGTTACCCGAACATGCTTGCGACGGGCGAGCAGATCTCGACCGCCGAGCTCGACAAGGAGTTCGGTGTGATCGACTCCTACGGCTCGAGCGGCGCGGCCGCCCTGGTTTCGGGCTCCGCGGCTCTGATGTTCCAGGCGCGCCCGTCCCTGGACGTGCTCTCGGCCAAGGCCCTGGTCCTGAACACCCTGGCCCCGGTGGTCGCCGGTGACGACGATGCCTCGGGCCTCGGCTTCCTCGACACCCTGGCCGCGGTGGAGGGCGCGATCGCTGGAGACGTGACCGACGGGACGATCGCCGCCGGCTACGAGGTGCGCTACAGCGCCCTCGCCGCAGCCGGCCAGGAGTTCAAGGCGACCCTGACCTGGAGCCGCGAGGTGACCTCCCAGTTCGAGGTCGACGACCTGGACCTCGAGCTGCGTCATGCCGACGGCACCGTCGTCGCCAGCTCGACGTCCGTGCTCGACAACGTGGAGCAGGTCACGCAGACCTTCCCGACCGCCACCACGGTGGACGTCGTCGTGCGGATGCCCGCCTCGACCTCGATTCCGCTGGTCGACTTCGCCCTGGCGACGAGTGAGCCGGTCTCCTCGGGTCCCTCCTTCGTCGTGGAAGACTTCACTGCGGCGGCTCCGGCCATCGCCCAGGTCGCGCCCCAGGGCGTGCCCAACTCCGGGTTGTACGCGCGCTTCTTCGTGAAGGGTGAGGGGCTGGACCAGGTCACTGCGGTGGACCTCGGAGGTCAGGCGGCCACCTTCGCCTACCAGGCCCCCGGTCGCCTGCGCGTGGACGTCCCCAATGGTCTGGCCGCGGGCATCCAGGCGCTGACCCTGTCGGCGCCTGGTGGCAACGACACCGCCAACATCGTGATCGGGGTCAAGGCGCCGGTCCTGTCTGGCTACGTGAATTTCATCGACAACGTGGCCTGGGAACTGCAAGGCCAGGCGGGCGACCTGTACGGCGTGTTCTTCTCCCCGAGCATCACCCCGACCGACTTCCCCGGCGTGATCCAACTCGACATCGGCAACGCCGGCGCGTCGCTGCTTCTGGTCAACTCGGGCGCGCTGAACGTGGCTGGCGAGGCCTCGGGCTTCGTCGGCGGCGGCGGCGGTCTGCCCCTCGGCACGGTCGTCTACTTCCAGGGTGTGGTCTTCGACTTCTCGACCCTGAGCTTGATCCCCAGCAACGTGGTCGAGTCCGTGCGCGCCGTCCACTTCGGCTGGTGATGCACCCACCGGGTCCAATCGGACCCGGATCCTGATCAGACTTCGCCCGGGCCGTGGGGGCCCGGGCGAGGAATGACCGGTCGAGCGCGTTCCCCGCGCTGGATCAATGTCGAGCGCGGCGGCGCCGGGGCTTGCCCTCCGGTGACGCCGCGCCCTGCTACCTCGACTTCCTTTCCAGTCGAGCGACACCTCGGCTACGCGCCCGCGCTCGGTTCGCGACCGTGCGCTCGGAGCCCCGCAGCCTCCCTTTGCGCGCGTCTTCAGAGCGCGGCGCGTTCTCGTCGCTCAGCCTCGGCCCCGCCTCGCCGACAGGACGTTGGCCGCGATTCACTCGTCGACCCATCGCGCCGCTCGGCGCGGTTGAGATTCGATCTTCTACTGCCATGCAACGATTCCCTCAACCGCTCGTGACCGCGGCCCTGTCCGAGATGGCGGCCTGGCGGCGCGCCGGCGGCGGTGTCGCCCTGCGAGCGGCGGTCGACGGTCGCCGTGACCAGATCCGCGCCCTGGCGGAGCCCTTGATCGCGCGCGCCGAGGAGCTGGGGATCGAGGTGCTGGGCATGCACGTGGCTCCGCCCTCGATCGTGGTCCGCGGTGGCGACGCTTCGGCGCTTGCCGCACTGGCCGAGCACGGCCTGGTCCGGCGCGCCGAGCGCGACGCCCTGCGCGCTCCCAACCTGGCCCAGGCCACCCAGGTCCACGGACTCAAGGCCGCCCACGCCCTGCAGCTCGGCGGTCTGCCCCTCGAGGGCAGCGACGTGACGATCGGGATCGTGAACAGCGGCCTCGACATCGACATTGCGGGCAGCGGCCGGCCCCACGCGGCCTTCTATCCCGACGGGGATCCGCAGACGGCTTCGCCCGCAGGGGGCATCGCCGGCAGCCGAGTGCTGTCCGCGGCCTGGTTCCCCTACCAGACCGGGCCGGATTGCCCCGGGGTGACCTACGCCGACGACGAGACGGGCCACGGCACGCGCATGGGGTCGATCGCGGCCGGTGCCCAGTGGAATGTCCTGCCGGACATCGCCGACGGCACCGCGCCGAACGCATCCCTGTTCTTCATGCACGGGGCCTTCGACGTGATTGTCACCGGTGCCTCGTTCTAGGCCGCGAAGCAGCCCTACGACGTGCACGGTGTCTTCACCAGCGCGATCGGACCGCTGCCCGACGGGCGCGTGTACCCGCAGATCCTGGCGGTGGGGGAGAAGATCACCTGCGCGACCCTCGACAACGACAACTTCTCGATCGACTCCTACGGTTCGTCGGGTGCGGCGGCCCTGGTGAGCGGGACCGCGGCGCTGCTCTACCAGGCGGTGCCGAGCTTGACGCCGCTCGAGGTCAAGGCGTTGATCCTGCACACGGCGGCCGACGTTACCGCTGGCGACCCGAATGCGGGCGGCTACGGGTTCATGTGTAGCCTCACGGCGGTGCAGGCCGCCCAGGCCGGTGAGCACTCGGACTTCCTGCTCCCCGCGGGACAAGAAGCGCGCTTCAGCATCGCCGGCGTCGCCGGTGAGACTCTCAGCGCGACCTTTGTCAGCGGCCGCAACGCGACCAACCTGGACGAGTCGAACGACGTGGACCTGGATCTGCGCAGCCCGGCCGGTCTGGTCGTGTGGAGCAGCAACGGTGCGATCCAGAACGTCGACCAGATCGAATACACCTTCGGCGAGACGGGAGGCTTCACCCTCGCCGCGCGAATCAAGGCGGCCTTCGGCTCGACTCCGACCCGCGTGGCCCAGGCCGGCTTGAACCAGACGCCGACCCTCGCGACCGATCCTGACGTGGGTCAACCGGGGCCGATTGCCAACTTCGCTGATCCGGTCCAGGTCCTGAACGACGACAGCCCGATGGGGCACTTCTACATCAAGGGCGTGGGTCTGGCCCAGGCCACGTCCGTGCGCCTCGGCGGTCAGTCGGTCAACTTCACCTACCAAGCGCCCGGCCGCATTCGCGTGCAGGTCCCCGCGGGCTTCCCCACCGGCGTGCACCTGGCCGAGGTCCTCGGCCCCCTCGGTTCCAGCGGCGTCTTCGTGGAGGTCGGCGTGGGGCTGCCGAAGTTCGGTATCACACCCATCAACTTTGTGAGCACGGTCTGGTGGGGCCTGGAATCGAACCCGGGCGAGCCCTACTTCGTGGTCCTCTCGCCCTCGTCCTCGCCGACCCAGCTTCCGGGCATCGTCGACCTGGGCATCGGCAACGGTGGGCTGTTGCTGTTCACCGTCGCCACTGGTGTGTTGCCCACCTCGGGTATCGCCAGCGGACAGATCGGTGGCGGCGGGGCCCTGCCCCTCGGAACGCTCCTGCACTTCCAAGCGGCGGTGTTCGACCTGACGACCTTCACGCTGATCCCCAGCGGCGTCAGCTCGACGCTGAATTCGACCTTCTCCTGAGTGACCGCAAGAACGCAGCGGAGGCGCACTGACCTGTCGTCGGTGCGCCTCCGCTCGCGTTCGCGGGCGGACCGCTCAGGGAGTGACCGCGATCGCGTTCACGTAGCTCGGCTCACTCAGCTCGAGTCCCGTGGTGGGCGTCACCACCGCGGCTTGCAAGACCCAGGTGAACACCAGCCCGGGCGGCAGGATCGGGATGCCGATCTCGAAGCTCGATGAACCACTCGCCCCCGTGGGGGCGAGGGGCAGCAGGATCGGACCCAGGCCCACGGCCACGGCATCCGGCAACGCGCTCAGGAACTGACCGTCGACGCCCAGCGCGACCAGCAGGAAGACACTGGAGAAGGGGTCGGTGGTGATGGAGATCACGACGTCGTCGTCCGACCGCACGATGGCGGGGACCGTGAGGTTCGCGTCGTGGGCGCTGTGATCGACGTAGGTCGCCCCGGTCTGCACGACCAAGGGTTCGCCCTCGTCGCCGACCGCCATCGAGAAGTCGTCGGTGCCGCCGGGCCCGCCGGTCAGGGTCGAGCCGATGGTGTAGAGCTCCGAGCTCCCCTGGACCTCGACGGCCACACCGCCGTTGCCGGGGTCGACCGGCAGGAACAGTCCGCCACCGGGGCCGCCGACGCCGCCCGTCGCCTGGCAGGCACGCATGACCACCAACGAGTCCTCGACCAGGACGCCGGTCTGGCCCTGGTTGCCGACGATGTCGTTGTAGCCGGGCGAAATGACGCAGTCGTAGAGGTAGGCCGTGCAGCGTCGGAAGGTGGCCCCGCGCGAGCCGTACTCCTGGCTGTAGGTCGGCTGCGACGAGCCCGGTTGACCCTGCAGCAGACAGTCCACGAGGAAGACCTCATCGCAATCGGTCACTCCCAGCGCGGTGATCTGCTGCAGGTCGCCGAAGATGCTCACCGCCGACGTGGGCAGCTCGCACTCCTCGACCCACACACTCCCCAGACAGCCATCCAGGTCGAGCGTCGTACCGAAGATGCTCCCGCCTGAGACAGCCAGGGGCTGGAGTCGCAGTCCACGCAGCAGGACGAGTTGTCCGACAGGGAGGTTCGTGATGCTCGTCCCGCCGGCCTGGGGCGGACCCTGGATCAGCTTGACGCCCGGCCCGTCGCCGACCACCGACAAGCCCTTGCCGTCGATGGAGAAGGGCAGGTACACGCCCTCGCGGACGAGGACCAAATCGCCGATCGCGGCGGCGTCGACGGCAGCCTGCACCTCGGAGAAGTCCACGCCCGCTCCCGGGTCGTCGTCGACGGTCCAGACGGATTGGGCGCCCGCTGTGCTGGCGAGGACCAGGACGAGGGGGAGGGCGCAGTGCAAGAGTCGGTGTCCCATCGGAATCCAGTGGGCCCAGGGCCCGGCAAGTGACCGTGGCGCGGGGAATCCGCGCCGGGAGCCCCACGCTAGAGCCGGTCCGCCATCCAAGCGGCTCGTCTACCGTCTGATCCCCGTAGGGACCCCTCCGGGAGGGCGGAGCTCGATTCCGCTTCCGCGCCGGAGCCCCCGGGGGGCTCGAGGGGTCAGCCGCGAGGGTGGTAGAGGCGGTGCAGGGCGCGGACCTTCTCGCCATCCAGGTGCGTGTAGCGCTGGGTGGTCTGGATCGAGGCGTGCCCCAGGAGTTCCTGGACCGTGCGGAGGTCGGCGCCGGCCTCGACCATGTGGCTGGCGAAGCTGTGTCGCAGGGTGTGCGGCGACACGTCGGCGTTGAGACCGGCCTCGCGGGCACGGGTCTTGACGATGCGCCAGGCGCCCTCGCGGGTCAGGGGCGCGCCGCGGGAGCCGAGGAAGACCTCGCGCCGGGCCACGGCTCCCTTGAGCTGCGGACGGCCGCTCTCGATCCAGCCCAGCAGCGCGTCGGCCGCGCGCAGACCCAGGGGCACGATGCGCGTCTTGTCGCCCTTGCCGAGCAGGCGCAGCTCGCGCAGGCCCGCCGGCAGTTGGTCCAGGGTCAGCCCGACGCACTCGCTCACGCGCGCGCCGCAGGCGTAGAGCACCTCGAGCAGGGCCCGATCCCGCAGGCTGCGCCATCCGCCGCCGTCGGTCGTGGTCAGGAGGCGCTCGACCTGGGCCACCGACAGCACCGCCGGGAGGGTCTTGGGCAGCTTGGGCGTGGGCAGGCGCGCGGTGGGGTCGCGGGTCAACTCGCCCTCGGCCACCAGGAAGTGCAGGAAGGTGCGTACGGCGGCGAGGGCCCGCGCCACCGACGACTCCGCCAGCCCGCGGCCGGATCGCAGCCACGACATGAAGGCCACCAGGTCGTCGGTTCCGACCTGGTCGAAGCGCTCGATGCCGCGCTCGCCCATCCAGCGCAGGAGCCCGTCCAGGTCGCGGCGGTAGGCGGCCAGGGTGTGGCGCGAGAAGGCGCCCTCGACCCGCAGGGACTCGAGGAACTCGTCGCGCCAACCGGCCAGGTGGGCCGGGAGCTCGGGGCGCTCGGCGTCGATTCCGGTGGGCGGCACCTGCGGAGCATCCGCCGCCGGGGACCCCCGGCGCAAGGCCCGGGCCCGCGGCCGACCGCGGACCGAGGTGGGGAGGGGCGACTTGGGCTCCTATACTCCGGCCCCTCCGTCATGACTGACCACCATCCCGAGCCCCGATCCGCGCCCCGCGGGCTGCCGTGGCTGCGCTTCCTGATCGTCGGGCTCCTGATCGCCGCCGACCTGTGGACCAAGCACGCGGTCTTCGCCTGGTTGACCCCCGTGGCCGGTCAGGCCCCGTCCGAGGGGGTCGAGGTCTGGATCACGGGCCGCCTGCGCTACGAGGTCCTGGGCGACTTCCTCGGCTTCATGCTGAGCCTGAACAAGGGGGCGGCCTGGGGCTTCGGCGACTCCATGCCGCACCTGCTGGTCGGCGGGCGGGTCGTGGCCTCGATCGTCCTGGCCGTGCTCCTGTGGCGCGCCGACCGCCGGCACCCTTGGACCCTGGCCGCCCTGGCTCTGATCCTCTCCGGAGCGCTCGGCAACCTGCACGACAACCTGCTGCAGCCGGCGGCGCCCGACCACCCCTACGGGGCGGTGCGCGACTTCATCCACGTGTACTTCTACTGGTGGAAGTACCACTTCCCGACGTTCAACGTGGCGGACTCCTGCATCACCGTGGGGGCCGTGATCCTGATCGTCGGCGGCCTGTTCAGCCGCGCGGAGGAGCCCGCCGTCGCCGGCGCGGCGACCGAGCCCGGTACCGACGCCGCCTGATCCGAGCCCGCGGGCGACGGCGGACCGGGCCACCTCGGCCGCCCTGGGGCGAGGACTCGCGGCGGTCGCGGTTCCCGTGGGCGGTGGCAGGTTGCTAGATTTGGGCCCATGGCGCGTCTCGAGGTGGCTATCGGGCCGATCACAGCTCGCAACCCGATCTTCTCGGCCTCGGGCACCTACGGGCACGGGCTGGAGATGACCGGTTTCACGCCGATCGAGCGCCTCGGCGGCTGGGTCAGCAAGACGGTCACCCTGCATCCCCGGCACGGCAACCCCGCGCCGCGGCTGTGCGAGACGGAGGCCGGGTTGATCAACTCGATCGGCCTCGAGAACAAGGGCATCGACCACTATGTCGAGCACGTGCTGCCGACCCTGGTGGGGATCGACTCGATCGTCGTCACCAACATCGGCGGCGAGCGGGACGAGGAGTTGGTCGAGTTGGCCGCGCGCTTGGACGGCCAGGCCGAGGTCGACGTACTCGAGCTGAACCTGTCCTGTCCCAACGTCCAGGACGGCAAGTTGCCGCTGGCCACCGACCCGGCGCGCTCCGAGGCGGTGGTGCGACGGGTACGAGAGGCGACCACGAAGCCGATCTGGGTCAAGCTGACCCCCAACGTCACGCGCATCGGCGACATGGCCGTGGCCGCGGAGGCCGGCGGCGCGGACGGGATCACCGCGGTCAACACGCTCCTGGGCCTGAGCGTCGATTGGCGCAGCGGTCGCCCCGGCGTGGCCACGGTCCAGGGCGGCTACTCTGGGCCCGGGATCAAGCCCGTGGCCCTGCGCAGCGCCTGGGAGTGCGCCAAGCGGGTGTCGATCCCCGTGGTCGGAGTGGGGGGCATCACCAGCGCCGACGACGTGTTGCAGTTCCTCGCCGTGGGCTGCGCGGCGGTGCAGGTGGGCACCAGTGCCTTCTCCGACCCCTCGCGGCCGGGGCGCCTGGCCGAGGAGGTCGGGGCCCTGCTCGACGCTGCCGGGATCGGCGACGTGCGCGACGTGATCGGGACGATTCGGGACGGACGCCAGCACACCCCGGGCGCAGCGGGCTCGCCTTCCGGAGCGGCCGGCGACGGCGCTGGGAGAGAGAGGGATCGAGGGCAGCCGTGCGCCTCGAAGACCTGACCCCGGACCACCTGCGACTCGCGTTGGACCTCTACCGCGAGTTGGCATGGCCCGACGGCGGCGGCGGGCCGCGGTTGGACACCGCTCCGATCGAGCGGGCGTCGACCGTGACCGAGGCCCTAGAGGCCTTCGAGCGCGGCGATCCGGGCGACGACCCCGATTCGCGGCGCTTCACCCTGCGGCTTGGCAACCAGCGCTACCCGTTCATGAAGTTCGTGCTCCAGGAGCACCTGGTCGCGAACGAGTTCTTCCTGTCGGTCGACACCCACGACAACCTCGACGTAGGGCCCGAGGCGCCGGACTTCGACGCCTGGGAGGAGCTCAAGCGCTTCAACCGGGCGCTCAAGGACCGCATCGAAGACGCCTGGGACCAGGCTGGCCTGCCCACGCACCACGACCTCCTGAAGCTGCTCAAGCGGGTCTCGAAGCGCGAGTGCGAGGAGCACAAGCGGCGTCTGATCCTGATCGCCGACGATGAGGAGATGGTGGCCGAGGGCATCCGGCGGCTGCTGGCGGCCCGAGGCTACGACGCCGAAGTGGTCCACGACGGCCGCTCGGCCCTGGAGCGGCTGCAGCGGGAGCCGCGGCCCGATCTCCTGCTCCTGGACGTGGAGATGCCCGGCATGGACGGCAAGGAGACCCTCCGGCGGCTGCGGGCCGATCCGAACCTGACGGGGATCCCGGTGCTGATGGCCACGGCTGCGGCGATCGACCTGGCCCAGCTCCAGGAGGTCGCAGGCCTGCTCCACAAGCCCTACCCGCGCCAGGTGCTGTTCGCGATCCTGGCCAACCTGCTGGGCTCCGACGACCCCGGTAGCTGAGCGCCGCGATGGCCGCGTGAGGGGGGGCTGGGCCGAGATTCCTGGCGCTCGAGGGTCAGGGACGGCGTCCGACCCTTCACCTTGGGACCGCGGGCCTGTTAAATGGTCGGCCCGCTGCGCGGCGGGATCCCCGCGGGTCCTCCCCTCCGCCGCTGCACCTAAGTCGCCGTGCCGGACCGTGTTCTCGACCGTGACCCTGACCGGGTCCGGCGCGGGCGCGATCGGGGGCGCGACCCCACCTCGGCGCCCCTGGCGCCCCGCCTCTACAAGCATCGATGGACTGGGAATCGTTCTCCGACAAGTTCGGCACCTTCGGCGAGAAGTTCGGCGAGGGGCTTCTGCGCATGTTCGGCTCCCAGAACGAGCGGTCCGTGCGCAGGGTCCGCCCGATCATCGACCGGATCAACCAGCTCGAGGAGTGGGCCAAGGGCCTCGAGGCGCACCACTTCCCCCAGAAGACCGCCGAGTGGAAGGCGCTCTTCAACCCGGAGATGGAGCTCGAGGAGATCGAGGCCCAGTTGGAGGAGATCCTCCCCGAGGCCTTCGCCCTGGTCCGCGAGGCCTCGGTGCGGACCCTGGGGCTGCGCCACTACGACGTGCAGCTCGTGGGTGGGTACGTCCTACACCAGGGCTCGATCGCCGAGATGGCCACCGGTGAGGGCAAGACCCTGGCCGCGACCCTGCCCCTGTACCTGAACGCCCTGTCCGGCCGCTCGGCGTTCCTGGTCACGGTCAACGACTACCTGGCCCGCCGCGACGCCCAGTGGATGAGCCCCGTTTACGAGTACATGGGCATGACCGTGGCCTCGATCCAGGCGCCGATGACGCCAGCCGAGCGCCTGCCCGTCTACGCCTCGGACATCGTTTACGGCACCAACAACGAGTTCGGATTCGACTACCTGCGCGACAACATGAAGACGCGGGTGGAGGAGCAGGTGCAGCGCGAGCTGGCCTACGCCATCGTCGACGAGGTGGACTCGATCCTGATCGACGAGTCGCGCACCCCGCTGATCATCTCCGGCCCGGCGGAGCTGACCCCCGACAAGTACGTGGACGCCGACCGCATCGCGCGGCAGCTGGTGCGCGACGAGCACTTCGAGGTCAAGGAGAAGGAGCGCTCCGCCTCGCTGCTGGAGGACGGTATCGCCCAGGCCCAGGACCTGCTCGGCGTCGAGTCCTTCTACGACGCGGGCTACACCGACTGGCCGCACTATCTCGAGAACTCCCTGCGGGCGCACCACGTCTACCAGCGCGACCGCGAGTACGTCGTGGAGCCGGGGGAGACGGGCGAGCCCGAGGTCGTCATCGTCGACGAGTTCACCGGTCGCAAGATGGCCGGCCGGCGCTGGTCCGACGGCCTGCACCAGGCGGTCGAGGCCAAGGAAGGCCTGCGGATCCGCCAGGAGAACCAGACCCTGGCCACGATCACCTTCCAGAACTACTTCCGGCTCTACGGCAAGCTGGCCGGCATGACCGGCACGGCGATCACCGAGGCCGGCGAGTTCAAGAAGATCTACGACCTGGACGTGGTCTCGATCCCGACCAACGTGCCCATCGCGCGCGACGACCGCCAGGACGTGGTCTATCGCACGGAGCCCGAGAAGTGGAAGGCGATCGTCGACGAGATCAAGGAGGTGCACGCCACGGGGCAGCCGATCCTGGTCGGCACCACGTCGGTCGAGAACTCCGAGAAGGTCTCGCAGCTCCTGACCGAGGCCGGCGTGGAGCACGAGGTGCTGAACGCGAAGAACCACGAGCGCGAGGCCACCATCGTTGCCCGGGCGGGTGAGCGCGGATCGGTGACCGTGTCCACGAACATGGCCGGTCGCGGAACCGACATCAAGCTGGGCGGGAACTTCGAGTTCCGCCTGGCCGAGGCCCTGGAAGAGGCCGGGATGCAAGAGGGTGACCTCGAGCACCTGGATGCCATCGCGCGCATCCGCGCCGAGGTGCGCGCGAAGTGCGACCGCGACGAGGCCGAGGTCCTCGAGCTGGGCGGCCTCTACGTGCTCGGCACCGAGCGCCACGAGTCGCGACGCATCGACAACCAGCTGCGCGGCCGCTCCGGTCGTCAGGGCAACGCCGGCGAGTCGCGCTTCTTCCTCTCCCTGCAGGACCCGCTGATGAAGCGGTTCTACAAGGACTGGGTGGTCAACGCGATGGAACGCCTGGGCATGGAGGAGGGCGTTCCGATCGAGTCCGGGATGGTCACCCGGGCGGTCAAGAACGCGCAGAAGAAGGTCGAGGAGTACTACTTCGAGATCCGCAAGAACCTCCTCGAGTACGACGAGGTGATGGATCAGCAGCGCAAGACGATCTACTTCGAGCGCCAGGAGGTGCTCGAGGGGATCGGCCTGCAGTCGCGCGTCAAGACCATGGTCGACACGGCCATCGACCGCGCGTCGCAGACCAACCAGGGCGATCCCACCGGCTTCGCCAACTGGTTCCTCAAGAGCTTCGGCGTCGAGGTCGACGAGGACGCCGCCGAGCAGGCCACGGCCCGCGGGGGCGACACCCTGCCGGCCAAGACCGTGGCCCTCGACCGCTACGACGAGCGCCTGGCCGAGGTCGGCGAGGAGGCCATGCGACGGGTCGACCGCTACCTGCTCTTGAACACCCTCGACGCCAAGTGGAAGGACCACCTGCACGCGATCGACGCCCTGCGGGCGGGTATCGGCCTGCGCGGCTACGCCCAGAAGGACCCCAAGAACGAGTACAAGGCCGAGGCCTACGACCTGTTCCAGAAGCTCCTGCAGGCGGTCGAGGACGAGGTCGCGAGCCTGGTCCTGCGGGTGCGAATCGCGGCGCCCGCGGCGCAGGCCGAGGGCGAGCCCGCCGACGGTTTCGGCGACACGCCCGACGTCTACTCGGGCGCAGGCCGCCAATCCACCGCGGTGCAGCAGGGCGACGTGCCGGCGCCGGATCAAGCGCCCCTGGCCCCACGGGACCAACAGGTCGTACGCAAGGCCCAGGTCCGACCCCCGGCGGCCGCGGCCTTCGACGTGGCGCGACGTCAGGCAGCGGTTCGTGCCGCCCAGGAGCGGCAGCAGGCCCCCGCGGCGGCTGCGGCCCCGGCCCAGCCGGCGGTGGACGAGGTCGGTCGCAACGAACCTTGCCCCTGCGGAAGTGGCAAGAAATACAAGAAGTGCCACGGCGCGAACTGAGCCGCTGGCGCGGCCCGGGGCCGGATCGTCCGGCCTCGGGGAGCTGATCGACGGTCGATGAAGTGCGCCCAATGAGCGTCCGGGAAGCAGGGACCGCACGGGCGCAGCCCCAGGGCACGGCCGCGCCGATCGTCGCGGACCCCAACCCGGAGCTGGCTCGACAAGCGCTGCACGCCGTCTATGACCTGGCGTGGCTGGTGGGCCTGGTCCTCGGCTCGCCCTGGCTGGCCTGGCGCAGCCTGCGGTCGTCGGCCTTTCGGCGCATGGTGCTCGAGCGCGCCGGACTGCGCGTGCCGCGACTGTCCTCCGACGGGCCGACGCGCATGCTGGTGCACGGGGTCTCGGTGGGGGAGATCAAGGCCGCCCAGGCCCTGGTGGCCCGCGCGCGCGAGACCCATCCCGAGTTGGAGGTCGTGCTCTGCACCACCACCGACACCAGCCAAGAGGTCGCGCGCGGCCTCTTCCCGGACCTGCGGGTGGTGCGCTTCCCGGCGGACCCGACGCCGATCGTGCGGCGCTTCTTCGACCGTGTGCGGCCCGACCTCGTCGTGCTCATGGAGCTCGAGATCTGGCCCAACTTCCTGCGTGCCGCCAACCGCCGCGGCATCCCCGTGGCGGTCGTCAACGGGCGCATCACCGAGCGCAGCTACCCGCGCTACCGCCTGTTCCGCAGCGTCTTCCCGCAGTTCAACCGCATCTCGCTGTTCTGCGTGCAGTCGGAGATCTACGCCAGCCGCTTCCGGCGCTTGCAGGTCGACCCGGCGCGGGTGCACGTGACCGGGAACATCAAGATCGACGGACTGCGAGTGGGCCGGGTGGAGCCGGGCGCGGGGCTAGCAGCCTTGCTCGGCAGCTCGGACGGCCGGGCCGTGCTCGTCGCCGGGAGCACCCACGCACCCGAGGAGCGGATGGTGGCCGAGGCTTGGCGCGACTCGGTCCCAAAGGCGCGCTTGATCCTGGTCCCGCGGCACCCCGAGCGGGCGCCGGAGGTCGTCCGCGAGCTGACGGCGATCGGCCTGCCGCCCCAACGCCTGACGGCCCTGCGAGCGGGCGAGGAACCCGACCCCTCGCGTCCGGTGATCGTCGACACCATCGGCGAGTTGGAGGCCGTCTTCGGCCTCGCGGACGTGGCCTTTGTGGGCGGCAGTCTGATGCCCCACGGCGGGCAGAACGTCCTCGAGCCAGCCGCCCAGGGCCTGCCGGTCCTGTTCGGCCCCCACATGCAGAACTTCGTGTCCGAGGTCGCCCTGCTCAAGGAGCACGGCGGCTGCCTGCAGGTGGCCGATGCGGCGGAGCTGGGGCGCGTCGTGGCCCAGCTCCTGACCGACCCCGAGGCCGCCGGCGCCCTGGGACGCGCCGGGGCCGAGGTGGTCCGAGCCCAGCGGGGTGCGACCGACGCGACCTGGGCTCGGCTGGCCGGGTGCTTCGGACTCTGACCGCGCCAAGCTGCGGTCACGGGGATCCTGCCTAGTCCCCCTGGTGGGGTATGCTCTTGGGAATCGACTGGACCCGCCCAACTGTGCGGGGACGGTCAGGCGCACCCCTCCGTACCCGGGGCTCCGCGTCCAATCAGTCCAAACTCAGGCTTCCCGGGGCGTCCGCGCCCCTCAGACCCGCCCCCCCGCCACACATGGCTCGACAGCTCTTCACTTCCGAGTCCGTATCGATGGGTCACCCCGACAAGGTGGCTGACCAGGTCTCGGACGCGATTCTCGACGCGCTCCTCGCACAGGACCCCAAGAGCCGCGTGGCCTGCGAGACCATGGTCACGACGGGCATGGCGGTCATCGCGGGTGAGATCACCACCAACGCGCGCATCGACTACCAGCAGATCGTGCGCGACACGATCAAGCGCATCGGCTACACGGACGATCACTTCGGCATCAACGGCGACACCTGCGCGGTGCTCGTCAGCCTCGACCGCCAGTCGCCCGACATCGCCCAAGGCGTCACCGAGGGCGAGGGCCTGCACAAGGAACAGGGCGCCGGCGACCAAGGCCTGATGTTCGGCTTCGCCTGCGACGAGACGCCGGAGCTGATGCCCTTCCCGATCCACTACTCGCACCGCCTGGTCGAGAAGATGGCCGAGGAGCGTCAGAGCGGTCGCCTCGCGTGGCTGCGTCCCGACAGCAAGTCCCAGGTCACCGTCGAGTACGGCGAGGACGGCAAGGTCGCTCGCGTGCACACGGTCGTGATCTCGACCCAGCACGACCCCGAGGTCAACGGCAAGTCCGCCGAGCAGGACGTGCTCGACGAGATCCGCAAGGAGATCATCGAGAAGGTCATCAAGCCGGTCTTCCCGGCCGGGATGCTCGACGACAAGACGATCTACCACGTCAACCCGACCGGCAAGTTCGTGATCGGCGGCCCGCACGGTGACTGCGGCCTGACCGGCCGCAAGATCATCGTCGACACCTACGGCGGCATGGGCCGTCACGGCGGCGGTGCCTTCTCCGGCAAGGACCCGAGCAAGGTCGATCGTTCGGCCGCCTACGCCGCCCGTTGGGTGGCCAAGAACGTCGTCGCCGCCGGCCTCGCGACCCGCTGCGAAGTCCAACTGTCCTACGCCATCGGCGTGGCGCGTCCGCTCTCGGTGCGCGTGGACACCTTCGGCACCGGCAAGCTGACCGACGACGTCCTGGGTGAGTTGGTCGACAAGGTCTTCGACCTGCGCCCCGCGGGCATCATCGAGAGCCTCGACCTGCTCAAGCCGCGCTACGAGCAGACCGCCTACCACGGCCACTTCGGCCGCGAGGGCTTCCCCTGGGAGGCGACCAACAAGGTCGCCGCGCTCCAGGAAGCCGCCTCGGCCGCGACCGCGGGCTGAGCCCGGGGTCCGACGACAGCCACGAGCCCCGCAGGCCCCCTCCGGCCAGCGGGGCTCTTGGCGTTCGTACGGTGCCAGGCACAAAACCGCCGCCTACCGGGACGGGCCCCGGCGCCGAAGGCGCCGGGCCCCGTCCCGGTAGGCGGCGGTTTTGTGCCTGGCACCGTACGAACGCCAAGAGCCCCTCCGCGACACCCAGAGCACGCTCGGCCCTCCCAAAGGGTGACCGAGGCCCACGGGGCGGATAACCTGGGTGTTCCCCTCGTCCCGCGCCCCGTCATGCTTCGAACCAACCTCCGCACGCGCGCCACGTCCGGCTTCACGCTGATCGAGCTGATGGTCGTGATCCTGATCATCGGGATCCTGGCCACCTTCCTGCTGCCCAAGATCCCCGAGGCCATCGAGGAGGCCAAGATCACCGGGTCGCGGAAGAACCTGATGGACATCTACGGCGGGACCGTGGCCTACGAGGGGCGCTTCGACCGCCTGCCCAGCGACTCCGGGGTCAAGTTCTTCGCCTGCCTGATCTACAAGGGCGTGTGGGAGAACACCCCCGCTTCGGCGCGCAAGCTGACCTGCCCCGGCGTCGACCTGGGGGCCCTGACGATCGGCGAGCTGGACGAGGAGGAGTGGTTCAGCGATCCCGACATGATCGACGGCAGCTACTCGGCTTACGCCGGCCGCGACACCAAGCAGTTCCCGATCCGCAACCGGCGCGGGACCGAGGCCTGGGTCGCCACCGACAACGATCCGGAGATGAACTTCCGCACCACGACGCTGATGCTGCGCGGCGACGGGTCGGTGGACCGCCTGGAGACCGCGACGTTGATCGAAGAGGGCGTGTTGACCGAGGGCGAGGAGTACCTCGCGGTCGGTCCGGACTCGCCCCACGAGATGCTGCGCAAGCTGTCGCTCGACTGAGGCGCGCGATCGATCCAGCGAGTTGGACCGTGAACTACCGCGGCGTGCGCTGGCCCGGCGTGCGCTGGAACGGAGCTGCCCCCGCTCCTCACGATGACCCTGCCCCCCCTCGTACGCGCATTGCGGCCGCACCAGTGGTCGAAGAACGTCTTCGTCCTGGCGGCGATCGGCTTCGCCCTCGGCGACCGCAGCCTTGGCGTGGACCACGTGGAGGGGGCGATCATCGCCGTGCTGTTCGCCTTCGGCGCCTTCAGCCTGGCGTCCAGCTCGATCTACGTGCTGAACGATCTGCTCGACGTCGAGAGCGATCGCCTGCACCCGGAGAAGCGCTTGCGACCCATCGCCGCAGGGGAGCTCTCCACTGGCGCGGCCAAGTTGGCGGCGATCGGTTGTGCCGTGGGGGCCGCGGTGCTCGCTGTGCTGGCCGGCGGTGACCCGACGCCCGTGTGGGCGATCCTGGCCGGGTACGTCGCGATCAACGTGGCCTACAGCTTCGGGCTCAAGCGCATCGTGCTGGTGGATGTGTTCTGCATCGCGACCGGCTTTCTCTTGCGCGTGGCGGTGGGCGGCGCCGCGGCGGGGATCGAGCTGTCGCGCTGGCTGCTCCTGTGCACACTGTTCCTGGCCCTGTTCCTGGGCCTCAACAAGCGGCGCGCCGAGATCGCCCTGTTGGGTGACGCCGCCGCCGATCACCGCGCCAACCTGTCGCAGTACTCGACCGGCTTCCTGGACCAGATGATCTCGGTCATGGCCGCCTGCACGATCGTCTGCTACACGCTCTACACGGTCGACCCGGTCACCGCCGCCAAGTTCGGCGAGGGCAACCGCCTTGTCTGGTCGGTGCCCTTCGTGGTCTTCGGCCTGGGCCGCTACATGCTGCTGGCGCGCTCGGGGACCGACACCGGCAACCCGACCAAGGTCTTCCTCGGCGGGGACCGGCTCTTCGCCCTGAACACCCTGGCCTGGCTGGCGGTGGTCGTGGCGGTGCTCGCCGGCTTGATCTGACGCGGGCCGAGCCGGTCGGGAACGGCGACGGCGACGGAAGACCGTCCAGCGGGGTGGTTACGGTGTGGTTACTCCCCCGGCGCCTTGCCGTGCGTACCTTCATGAGGTCGCTGAAGCCCGGTGGCGGGACCCTGGCCTGCGCCGCTTGGACGGGCCAACCGCGGCGGGGGGGAGCCAGAGGCGGGACCGATCTTCCGACCCGCTGCCTCGCGAGGAACACTATCGGGGTCGCTCGCCACCCACGGCTCCCACCCCCCCCGAACCACCAACCCTGCCCGCGCGATGAAAGCCACCCTCACCGCCTTCCCCAAGACCTCCCCGCGGCCCCTGCGGTCAGTGCTCACCGGCCTGGCCCTGGCCTGCCTCGGTGCCGCCGCCGCAGCCGGCGCTCTGCAGGACGAGGCCTTCTCCGGGCCCCTGCCGGGAGAGCCCATCGTCGGCTTCGAGGCCGTTGGGATGAACGGCGAGTTGCGCGACGAGGTCCACGACTTCGTGGCGGACTTCGCAGGAGCGACTACTGTCTGGTGCTTCATCCACGAGGTCTCCCGCGCCACCAGTCGGACCATCCGCGCCCTGGACGAAGCCTGCGTGGCGCGCCGCCCCGATGGCCTCGAAACGCTGTTCGTGCTGCTCGGCAAGGACCAGGACGAGACCGAGCGCTACGGGCTGGAGCTGCCGGGCCTGTTGGAGGTCCGCTCGCCCCTGGCCGTGTCCCTGGACGGCCAGGAGGGGCCCGGGGCCTGGGGGCTCAACCGCGAGATGTCCCTGACGATCGTGGTGACGCGCCGGGACGTGGCCGTCGCGAGCTTCCCCCTGTTGACCACCAACGCCACCGACGTGCCCCAGGTGATGGCAGCGGTGGACCAAGCGCTGCTGACGCTCGAGAGCTTCGAAGACGTCAAGCGCGAGCTGCTGGCCCTGCGCACGCGGGTGGCCGAACTCGAGAGGCTGGCGGCTGCCAGCGGCATGACCGGCGCGGGCCCCGAGGCCATGCGCGGCGCGCGCATGGAGGGGGACATGGAGCGGGCGCCGCTCGACAACGAGACCGAGCTCGCGCGCCTCCTGGCCCAGGCCCTGGAGATGAAGCGCCCGCGCCAGTCCCAGTCGGCGGTGCGCTCGATCGAAGCGATCCTGACCGAGGACGCCACCCTCGTGCCGCGCTTCTTGCAGAGCCTGGAGCAGATCCGCAAGGACGGCTCCGGCAGCGACTCGATCCGGCGCGAGCTGAGCGAGCTGGCGACGAAGGTCGGCGCTGCGGCCCTGGACGGCGGGGAGCGTTGACGACTTGAAGCTGGCAGCCTGGTTCGGGCTCGCGCCCGCCGCCTACATGGCGCTCGTGATCACCCTCCCGGGTCCGGACTTGGCGTCGGGCGAGGGGAGCGGCGCGTGGTTGCCGACGATCGCCGGGACCGAGTCGCCCGACTTCGTCAACGACGTGATGCCAGTGCTGACGGCCGCCGGCTGCAACACGGGCGATTGCCATGGCGCCGCCCTGGGCCAGAATCGCTTCAAGCTGTCCCTGCTCGGCTACGACCCCCGCGCGGATTGGGAGGCCCTGACCCGCGACCTGCGCGGTCGCCGGATCCAACAGATCGAGCCCGAAGACAGCCTGCTGCTGCGTAAGCCCTCCGAGCGCACGCATCACGGCGGGGGACTGGTGCTCGAAGCGGACAGCGAGGGCTACCAGCTCCTGCTGCGCTGGATCGAGTCCGGCGCGCCCTACCGCACCGTCGAGCGCGAGTTGGAGCGGATCGAAGTGGTCGAGGACGACGGCCTGCGGGTCACGGCGATCTACGACGACGGCACACGGCGCGACGTGACCGAGTGGGCCCTGGTGACCTCCAACGACGAGTCCATCGCCTGGGTCGAAGGCGCCCAGTGGAGCGAGCGTGAAGACGGGCGGATCGAGATCGAGGCCCTGCGACCGGGGCAGACGTCGGTGATCGTGCGCTACGGTGGCAAGCTCGCCGTGGTTCCGGTGACCACGCCCTTCGGTCAGGTGGAGTTCGAGTACGAGCCCCTGGGCTTCGTCGACGAACTCGTGGCCGAACAGTGGCGGCGCATGGGGGTGGCCCCGCCGGAGCGCTGCTCCGACGCGACCTTCCTGCGCCGGGTGACCCTCGATCTGACCGGCCGGCTGCCGAGTCTCGAGCAGCAGGCGGCGTTCGAGCGCGACCCCGACCGCGATCGATTGGTGGACGGGCTGATCGCCTCGGACGCCTTCGCCGAGTTCTGGGCCTATCGGCTGGCCGAGCTGCTGCCGACCTCGCCCAAGCTGGTGGGCTGGCTGCGCACCGAGCTCGCGGCCGAGCGACCCTGGACCGACGTCGCGCGCACGATCATGACCGCCACCGGCCACCAGCCGGGCACGGCCCTGTTCAGCACGAACGACCCGAAGATGATCGCCGAGAACCTCTTCGAGAGCTTCCTCGGCAAGCAGATCCAGTGCGCCCAATGCCACAACCACCCGTTCATGTCGTTCAGCCAGGACGACTACTTCGGCGTGGCGGCCTTCTTTGCGCGGGTGCGGATCGAAGACACGGGTCTGCAGCTCGCGAGCCGCGGGGAAGTGCGCACCCTCGACACCGGTGAGGTGGTCCATCCGACCTTCCCGGGCGGCGTCGCGCCGTCGATGGAGCCCGATGGGGATCGGCGCTGGGCCCTGGCCGATTGGGTCGTGGAACGGGACGACTTCGCGCGCCTGATGGCCAACCGCGTCTGGGCGGCGTTGATGGGCGAGGGCCTGGTGGAGCCGGTCGACGACCTGCGCCCCTCGAACCCGGCCTCCAACGAGGCGCTGCTGGCAGCTCTGGCGGCGGACTTCACCGAGCACGACTCGTCCCTGCAGCACTTGGTCGGCGTCATCGCCCGCTCCGACGCCTACGGGCGCTTGAAGCAGCCCCGACTGATGCCCGCCGCGGTGTTGGTCGACGCCATCGCCGACGCCACCGGCGTGCCCGATGCCAAGCGCGCGGTGCAGAACCCGACCATGGACTCGGCCACCCTGGACGTCTCCGGCCGGCGCTCGGATTTTTCGGGCAGCTTGGCCCAGAGCCTGCACTTGATCACCTCCGAGGCCGTGAACGCCAAGGTGGCGCGGATGGAGAACATGGACCTGGACGAGATCTATCGCCGCGCCCTGGGGCGCGGGCCGACCGGCCGCGAGCGCGAGCTGGCGCCGACCAGCCGGGAGGGTCTCGAAGACCTGATGTGGGCCCTGCTCAACTCCGAGGAGTTCCTCCATGTCCGCTGATCGAAGTGCCAACCTCGCTCGCCGCGACCTCCTGCGGCTGGGCGCCTTCGCCGGTCTGGGCCTCGGCGCGTCGCCCCTGATGCCCTCGGCCCTGGCCCACGCGGCCCTGGGCGCGGCATCGTCCGCCCGCCGCGCCGACGCCTGCATCCTGATCTGGCTCGACGGCGGCCCCAGCCACCTGGACACCTTCGACCCCAAGCCCGAGGCGCCCGCGGAGTACCGCGGCGAGTTCGGCGCGATCGACACGAGCCTCGACGGCGTGCGCATCTGCGAGCACCTGCCGCGCACGGCCAAGATGATGGACCAGGTGGCGCTGATTCGCACCTTGACCTCGGCCGAGGGCAACCACGACCGCGGCAGCCACCACTACATGACCGGCTTTCGGCCCTCGCCGGCGCTGGTCTACCCCAGCATGGGCTCGGTCCTGGCGCGACAGCGGGGCGTGGGCGACGCGGGGGTGCCGACCTACGTGACCCTCGGGCGCACGCCCCAGTACGGCGGCGCCGGCTACCTGGATCGCAAATACGACCCCTACGAGACCGCGGTCGGCGCGGCCCGCGATGTGTCGACCGAGGGCCTGTCGATCGAGCGCATGGAGCGCCGCCGCGCCCTGCGCGAGCGGGTCCAGGCGGCCCAGGGCGGTAGCGGCGACAGTACGCTCGATAGCTTCTACGGCCAGGCCTTCGACCTCTTGACCTCGCCGGTCGCGCGCAACGCCTTCGACCTGTCGCTCGAGCCCGAGGCCTCGCGCTCGCGCTTCGGCGGCACGGGCCTCAGCGACGCCTGCCTCACCGCGCGGCGTTTGGTGGAGGCTGGCTCGCGCTTCGTCACCGTCTACAACGGTGGCTGGGACATGCACGACGACGTGTTCCAGCGCCTGACCTTCGGCTACCCCGGGCCCCTGCCGACCCTCGACCTGGCCTACCCGGCGCTGATCGCCGACCTGGCGGAGCGCGGGATGCTCGAGCGCACCCTGGTGGTGCTGATGGGCGAGTTCGGCCGCACGCCGAAGATCAACGCCAAGGGCGGGCGCGACCACTGGCCGCGGTCCAGCTTCTGCGTGATGGCCGGTGGCGGCATTCGCACTGGCCAGGCCCTGGGCCGGACGGATGCGCGGGGCGAGCTGCCCGCCGAGCGACCGGTGACGCCCGAGGAGTTGATCGCGACCATCTACGATCGCCTGGGGGTGCAGACCTCGGCCACCTACCAGACCGCGGACGGGCGCCGCCTGCAGGTGCTGCCCGATCACGTGCGGCCGATCGGGGAGCTGCTGTGATCGCGGCGTTGCTGCTGGCGGCGACGGATCTGTGCGCTACAGGCGCGGGACTCGCCGTCGCCACCGATGCCGGACTCGCGGTGGGTGAGGCGATGCTCGGCGAAGTGCGCCCGATCGTCGCGATCGAGGCCAGCCCCGACGGCGAGCTGTTGGCCGAGGCCGGGGGGCTCGCCGGCGAGTACGGCAGCCTGCGACTGTGGGATGTGACGACCGGTGACCTGGTCTTCGAGCGCCAGGTCCACGACGACGTGATCTACGACGTGGCCTGGAGCCCGGACGGCGGGACCCTGTACACGGCCAGCGCGGACCACACCGTCGGCGTGATCCCGGCCTCCGGCGAGGGAGCGACGTTCCTCGAAGGACACAGCGACCAGGTTCTGTGCCTGGCCGTGGCGCCGGACGGCACCTTGGCCAGTGGATCGCTCGACCGCACGATCCGACTGTGGAGCGAGGGCGAGTGCCTGCGCACCCTCTCGAGCCACACCGACCGCGTCACCTGCCTGGCCTTCAGCCCCGACGGAACCCAGCTCGCCAGCGGCGCGGCAGACCGCACCGTCCGCATCTGGCAGCACGACATCGGACGCATGCGCCGCATCATCCGCGATCACGGTGGGGCGGTGCTGTGCTTGATCTGGAGCGAAGACGAGCTGCTCTCGGGTTGCGCCGACGGAGCCGTGCGCGCCCTCGATCCCCTGCGCGCACGGGTCGACTCGGTCCTGCGCCGCCACGACGATTGGATTCGTGGCATGGCGCGCGTCGACGGTGCGCTGGTGACGATCGACGCCTCGGGCGTGCTGAAGCGCGAGTAGTGTGCGCTGCCGCGCCTCAGGCGATCGGGTCGATGAGCCAGGCCACGACGTCCAGTCGCCGGGCGAAGTGCACCAGGGGGGCCGTGTCGGGGAGCTGCAGGCCGATCTGCGAGGTCGTGAGGTTGACCAGGACTTCGGCTTCGCCCACTTGCAGGGGCCAGGGCTCGTGGTGGATCTCGCTGCGGTAGATGACCCCGTGGGAGTCGGCGGAATAGAGGCAGTAGCGCTCGGTGAGCCAGTGCTCCAGGCTGCCTGATTCCGCGAGCTGCACCGGACCGGTGGGGCGGTAGCGTCCGGCGAAGGACATGGACGGCCCCGAGCGCGGGCGACGCTCGGACAGGTAGTCGGTACGTGTCCGGTGAGCCCATCTTGCGCGTCCGTGGGGAGACGGGAGGCTGCGCGGGATGAACCCCAACTCGAACTCCGTGCCCCGTTCAGTCCCGGCCGAGGAGGCACTCGCGCTGCTGAAGGAGCACTCCAGGTCCGATGTCAGCTTGGCCGCGTTCGCCCGCTCCAAGGGAGTGAAGCCCTGGAGCCTCTACAACGCTCGGGCGGCCGAACGTCGCCGGGCAATGCGTCCTCGACCGGAGCCCTTCTTCGAGCTTCGGCTCGAGGAGCCGGCCCCAACGGAGGGCGCCGACGCAACCCTGATCGAGCTCGTGCTGCCCTCTGGTCTGTCGCTGCGCGTGCGGCGTGACTTCGACGAGGTTGCGCTTCGTCGCCTGCTCGGCGTGCTCGGGTCATGCTGAGCTTTCCGCCCTCACCGCAGGTGCGGATCTTCGTGTGTCGCACGCCGGTGGACATGAGAAAGAGCTTTGACGGGCTCAGCGGAGCGGTGATCGACGTCGTGGACCAGGACCCGCAATCGGGGCACCTGTTCCTCTTCTTCAACAAGCGCCGCTCGATGATGAAGGCGCTGGTCTGGGAGGCTTCAGGCTATTGGGTGCTCTCGAAGCGACTCGAGGGTGGTCGCTTCCAGGTCTTCGATCGTGCATCGGGCAACGCGACGAGCTACGAGCTCGCGAGCCATGAGCTTGCGCTGGTGCTCGACGGCATCGATCTTCGCGGCGCCCGGCGGGTGATGCAAAGAGCGGAGGTGAAGGAGCTAATCGGCGCTTGACCGCGAGACTCGCTGGGCTAAGTTTGCGGACGTGACGCCGCTGACGGACATCGACGAAGCGAATGCCCAGCTTCAGACGCTGCACTCCACCGTCGAGGAGCAGCAGCGGGCGATCGACGCGAAGAGCGAAGAGATCGCCGTGCTGCGGGAGCAACTCGCCCACCTGCAGCGACACCTCTTCGGTCGTCGCCGCGAAACGATCGACCCGAACCAGCTGCGGCTCTTCGAGACGAGCCAGGCCCTCCTGACCAAGCTCGAGGAGGAAGTGGCAGCGATGCCTCGCAAGCCGAAGCGCGAGCCCGCCAAGGGACACGGACGTGCGCCTTTCCCGGAGGACCTCCCGCGCCAGACGGTGACGCTCGACGTCCCCGAAGCGGACCGCAGCTGCCCGGACTGCAGTGGACCTCTGCACGAGATTGGCGTCGAGGTAACCGAGCGCGGCCACCTGATCCCGGCGCGCTTCGTCGTGAAACGTTACGAGCGTCGGAAGTACGCTTGCAAGGACGGCCACACCGTCAAGGTCGCGCCGCTGCCCGATGGCGTCATCGACGGTGGCAAGTACGAGGCGTCGGTCTACGCCCACGTGGCGACTTCGAAGTACGCCGATCACCTGCCGCTCAATCGGATCCAGTCGATCTTCAAACGCGACGGCGTCCACTTCGCGCGGCAGACGATGTGGGACCTCATGGTGCGGCTCGACGAGATCGTCGCGCGGCCGGTCCTGCGCGAGATGCGCCGCCAGCTCCTCGAAGAAGAGGTCCTGCAGGCCGACGAGACGCCGATCGCGGTCCAGACGGAGGGCCAGAAGGGGACCCGCCGAGGACAGCTCTGGGCCTGGCGCAACGTTCGCGGCAGTCCCGAGGAGAAGGTCCTCGCCGACTTCTGGCCCGACCGGTCGGCGAAAGAACCCGCGGCCTTCCTCGGTGACTGGTCCGGAACGCTGCTGACCGACGGGTACGACGGAGTGAATCCGGTCGCGGATCGCAACGGCATCGTGCGCGCGGGCTGCTGGGCCCATGCGCGACGGAAATTCGTCGACGCGCTCGACTCGAACCAAAAGAAGGCCGCGGCCGTGCTTCGACCGATCCAGAGACTCTTCTGGATCGAACGCGCCGTCGTGGCCAGGGCGCAGCGTGACGGTCTGGAGCTGGGCGGACTCGCCCAACTGCGCGCGACGGTCCGCGATCGGCGGTCGCGTCACGTACTCGAGACGATCTTCGAGGTCGTCTTCGCCCTCGACGAGGACGCATCGATCGGCGCGCGCGGCAGCCTCGGCAAAGCCGCCCGCTACGTCATCAATCAGCGCGAGCCGCTGACGGCCATGCTTCGCGACGGCCGCCTCCCGATCCACAACAACGACACCGAGCGGGCCCTGCGCCACGTCGCCGTCGGGAGGAAGAACTGGGGGATCTTCGGCAGCCAACGTGGCGGCGAGGTCGCCGCGCGGCTCTACTCGCTCACCATGAGCTGCAAGCTCGCCGAGGTACCGCCCGACGCCTACATCGAGGACGTGATCCAGCGGGTCTCGACAACGCCGCAGGAGCGCATCGCTGAGCTGACACCGTGGGGCTGGAAGGCTCGTCAGGCGGCCGACGTCGAAGCTCAGGCGAATTCCTGAGGACCGCTCCTACTCGATCTTCCGCCTTGCGGCGAGATGGGACGGCCGGACACGTACGGTAGTCGAGCCCGTCGCCGTCGGGCCGGCAGTGCATCGCGGCGTGAAAGTAGGGCAGGTGGAACAGGCGCCGCGCGACCTGCACCGGCAGCCAGTCGGTGACGTCGAGGCTGAAGAACCACACGCCGGCCTTGTCGCCGTGGCGCACGTAGGTCCGCAAGTTGATCTCGGGGAAGGCCGAGACGCCGGGCAGCGGGGGCACGAAGCGCGGGGTGACGCCGGTCATGCGGAAGGGCACGACGCCGATCCAGGCCTCGCCGCCGTAGGTGTCGACCTCGAGGCCCTCGGGCAGGCGCTCGGCGATGGCCGCGGCCGGCAGCGGCCAGTGCAGGAAGGCCAGGTCGTGCCAGGCCATACGCATGGCCCAGGAGCCAGACGGGATCGGCCAGGGCCGATGGGCGCTGCGCGTGAGGTCGACGTTCTGGGCGGTCAGTGTTGCGGCTCCGACTCGTCGGGGCCGTCGGCGAAGGCCGCGTGGACTTCGTCCCAAGGCGCGTCTCCGGCATCGAAACGGGCGACCAAGCTGCCCGCGAGTGCGTCCCCTCCGGCGGCGCGATGGCGCAGCCAGGTCAGCAGGGCCCGCTCGGTGCGCGCGCTCTCGAGGGTCGGGTCGGTGCGCATGGCGAACAGGGCCTCGAGCACGGACTCGCCCCCGCCCAGGAACGCGATGCTCTCGGCCGCAGCCTGGCTGAGCTCGGCGATCCCGGCGTCGAGCCCGAACTGGCGCAGGGGCTCGACCGCGGCCGCATCCCCGAGCTCACCCAGGGCCCACGCCGCCGCCACACGCATGGCGGCATCGCGGTGCGGCTTCAACCGATCCACCAGGGCCTCGAGCGCGCCCTCGCCGCCGATCGCACCGAGGGACTGGGCCGCCTGGGTCGAGAGGTCCGGCTGGTTCAGGGCGTCGATCAGTGCGGGTACCGCTCCCTGGGCCCGCGCACCCATGCGCTCCAAGCCTTGGGCCGAGTTCATTCGTCGGTAGCGGCTCTCGTCGTGCAGGGCCTGCGCCAACAGCGGTACCGCGGCCGGCCCCAGTTGGCTGAAGATATAGCGCGCGTCGTCGACGCCGCGCAGCTGGAACTCGTCCAGGCGATCGATCCAGTGCCAGACCTCGTAGTGCCAGGCGTCCGAACGCTCGAAGGTGATGTCGTAGACCGGTGGCCCGGACCACAGGGCGCGCAGGCCGGCCACGTCGGTACTGAAGCGCTTGGAGAGCTCGGCCAGGTGCCCGTCGATCGTCGGCCACAGGGCACTCGCACCCTCGCGATTGCGAACCACCAAGAGCGCCTCGACCCCCGCGAGGTTGCCCATCTGTCCCAGAGCCCAGGCGATCCAGACGGCGGTCTCCTCGTCCTTCTCGTACTTCAGGCACTTGAGCAGCATGGGGATCGCGCGGTCCTGCTTGAGCTGTCCCAGGTACCAGGCGCAGCGCGCGCGCACCCACGCGGGCTTGCCCGTCTCCATCAGCTCGATCAGAGCGACCACGGCGACCTGCCCGCCGAGGGCCTTCAGGCCCTCGATCGCGGTGGCGCGCTCGACCTCGGGCAGCTCGCCGTCGAGGGCCAGATCGCGCAGGGCCGCGGCCGAGTCCGGGCCCAGGCCAGCGAGCTCCTCGAGACCCAGAGCGCGGGTGCGCTGGTTGGACGAGTAGGCCACGTAGCCGACCAGGGACTCGGTCTGCTTGGCCAGCTCGGCCTCGGTCTCCGGCAGGACCGGCGGCGCTTCGAGCAGCGCCCCGTACTTGGCCATGTTGTTCGCCACCACCGGCTCGAGGGCCGGCGGCGCCGGATCGGGCGGCGGCGTCGCCGCGACGGGTTGCGATCCGCCGCAGGCAGCCAGTGCGAGCAGCAGCGCCAGCGCGAGGAGCGGCTCCAGCCTGTCTCGAGTTCTCAGCAAGCTCACGGGATCAGCTCGATGCGATGGACCAGGGTCGCCTCGGCCTCGGGGTCGGGCTGGTCCTGGTTCGTGTAGTAGGGCTTGCGCTTGTAGAACAGGGCCACTTCGATCGGCCCTGAGACCGGCGTGCCCTCGCTCAAGCCGCCCGAGCCGATGAAGGTCACGTCGGACTCGAGCACCGGCATGCGACGGTTCTCGTGGACCAACAGCAGGGTGTCCTCGAGGTCCGCCTCTTGGCGGTAGGGACTGCGGAAGCGGTGCAGGTGGCGCCAGGCACCGACGCCAGCTCCGTTGTCGTCGAGCGGACGCCAGAACACGTCCGCCGCGCGGCTGCGTTCATCCGCGGGGAAGCTGTGCCCGGTGCCCACGTTCTCGACCTCCACCACCCAGTGGCCGTCCTCCAGCATCCCGCGCAGCTCGACCGCCTTGTGCAGGTTGTCGAGGCTCGAACCACCGTGCATCGAGTGGTCGCGACCCTTGCTCGGATCCCCGTCGCGGAAGGGCATGTGGCAGTCGATGCAGTCGATGCCCTGCTCGGCCCACTTCGAGCCACGCCACTGGTCGACGGTCTTGTGTTGGTTGTGGCAGCCGCCGCAGAGGTTCGGACTGGTCAGCTCCCGGCGCTCCTGCGGCCGGCACGCGGCGTTGCTGTCGTTCGTGCTCCCCGCCACACCGCCGCCCGGCAGCTGGTGGCAGGTGAGGCAGTCCACACCCTCGACGCGGTTCAGGGTCCGCGGCTGCACGCGATTGCCGATGCCGGTCTCGAACACCGGCTTCGGGGCGTGGCAGTCGATGCAGTCCTGGTTGGAGAAGTCGTTCGAGAGCGCGCGTACCTCGGCCCCGGTCCAGGCGCTGGCGTGCTCCGTCACCGACCACTCGCCGTAGGCCTCGGCGTGGCACTCGGCGCACTCGCGACTGGACGAGAACTGGCGCGGCTCGGCGGCGGCCTCTTGATCGGGGGCGAAGATCGCGACCGCGACGACGACCCCGAGCAGGGCCAGCACGGATCCGAGTATCGGTCGAGGGTTCATGGTCGGTCTTTCAGCGGGCGGACGCGGTTACCGCCTCGTAGGGGCGCAGAGTCCCGTCTTCCAGTCGAACGGCCCGGTCGGCCATGGCGATGGCCTCGGCGGGATCGTGGGTCACGTGCAGGGCGGCGAAGCCGAGCTCGGCGCGCAGGTTGCCGAGGCGCGCGAGCAGATCCCGGCGCAGCTCGGCGTCGAGCGGCCCGAGGGGTTCGTCGAGCAGCAGCAGCCGCGGCTTCCGGGCCAGGGCCCGCGCCAGCGCTACGCGCTGGGCCTCGCCTCCGGAGAGGGTCGACGGGTAACGCGATTCGAAGCCCGGAAGCTCGACCAGCTCCAGCAGCTCACTCGCGCGCCGGGCGCGCCCGGAGCGGTTCAGGCCGCCCCGCGCGAGGACGAACTCCAGGGTCTTGGTCACGCTCAAGTGGGGCCAAAGGGCGCCGCCCTGGGGCATGTAGCCGATGCCGCGGGCCTCGGGCGCCACCAGCACCCTGCCGGGCCCGCTGACCCGCGCGCCCTCCAGGTCGATCGTGCCGGTCTTGGGTGCCACCAGCCCGGCGATCGCCCTCAGGAGCGAAGTCTTGCCTGAACCGGACCGCCCGACCAACAGGACGTGCTCGCCGGCCTCGAGTTGGAACTCCACCGGGCCCGGCAGGACCGGAGCGCCGGCCAGCTCGACGCTGAGGTCGTGGATGGTGAGCAGGTTCTCGGTCACGGCAGCATCTCCAGTCGCCGCTTGGCGAAGAGGTTCCAGAGCAGTCCGGGCAGCACGATCGTGAAGACGAGCAGGAGGGAGAGGGCCGCCACGTAGTCGTCACGCCCGAAGTGCACGCCGTTGAACACGCGCACGATGGCGGTCTTGTTGGCGGCCGGCACCAGAATCCCCGCGTCGAGTTCGCGCATGGCGAAGGCGAAGACCAGCACCCACGCACCGGCGATCGAGCCCAGCAGGTTCGGCGCGACAACGGTGAACAGGCGCCGCGCCGGACCCGCGCCCGAGGTCGCGGCCACGTCCTCGAGCTCGCGCGACATGGAGGCCACGCCGCCGGCCAGGATCAACACCGCGAAGGTGGCCAGGCGGCCGGTGAACAGGATCGGGACCATCACCTGGCTGGCGTAAAGGTCGGAGGTCAGCGGCCGGCTCCACAGCACGATCGCACCGAAGGCGAACAGCGTCGCCGGCGCGGCCAGGGGCAAGAGGGCCAGCACCTCGAGGGAGCGCCCCACCCAGCGGCGGCGCGCGCGTTCGATGGCGTGCCCCAGGATCAGGCCCAGGAGCACGGCGGCGGTGGCGGCCCCCACGGCGTAGGTCAGGCTGCGCCGCAGGTCGTCGCGTGCCTTGTCGATGGCCTTGCCGAAGGCGGAGCCCATCTGGCTGACCTGGGCCATCAGGATCCGGGGCGCCGTCTTCAGGTAGGTCGCGGTCGAGACGGTGGTGCTCTCGCCGGCCTGCTCGCGCTCGGTGACCGCGGCCGGGGTCGGAATCTCGGCACCTGCTGCCGCGGCTTGGACCGACATCGGTCTCCAGCGATGGGGGCCACCGCCGGCCTCGAAGGCCAGGCGCCCCAGGGGCGCCAGGGTCGAGAGTCCGACCACCAGCAGCGCGAAGGCGAAGGCCGGCCAACGCCAGGGCCCGAGGGGAATCCGTTCGGGCGGGCGAAAGCCTCCGCGCAGGGTCGCCAGCGCGCCGCGGCGACGCAGGGCCAGAGCCGGGATCAAGGCCGCCAGGGTCAGGGCGATCAGCGGCGCGGCCGAGGCGGCGGCCAGGCCCGGGGCCTCGAACTGGCTCCAGTTGGCGAAGATCTCGTCGGCGTAGACGTTGAACTTCACACCGACCGACGAGACGTAGTCGGGGACGGCGAAGTCGTTGACCGCGAAGGTGAAGGCCAGGCAGGCGCCGCAGGCGCTCGCGGGCAGGATCAGGGCCAGATCCACGCGCAGCACTGCGCGCCAACCGCCGGCGACCCGCGCCGCTTCCTCGAGGCGTGCGTCGATGCGCTCGGCCGCCCGCGCCGCGAAGACCGCGACCAGGGGGAAGTTGGCCAGGCCCAGGACCCAGGTCGTCATCGGCGCGCCGCGCACGTCGCTGAAGATCGTCCAGGTCATGGCGATCAGCAGGGTCGGCACGAACAGCGGTGCCACGCCCAGGGTCCGCAGCAGGCCGGCACCGGGCAGATCCGTGCGCGCCACGAGGAAGCCGAAGGGCAGGCCGAAGCCCACGGCAACGGCGGTCACCCCGAGGCCGAGCTGGATCGTGCGCCACAGGAGGCCCCAGGTGCGCGCATCCATCAGCGCTTCCAGGTCGTCACCGCGCACCGTTCCATAGGCGGCGAGAATCGGCGCCAGGGCGCAGATTGCAAAGACCGCGCAGGCGGCGATGACGAGCGAACGACTCAATCGAGGAACAGCTCCTTGAGCTCGGTCTGGATCGCCGGGAGTCGTTGGCCTACCTGCTGCCAGTCGACTTCCATCACGTGGAGCTCGGAGGTGCCCAGGACGTTCTCGGGCCGCACCAGGTTCGGTCGCACCGGGACGTTGGCGGAGTCCGAGGAGGCCAGGGCGGCCTCGGTGTCCGCGGAGACCAGCCAGTCGTAGAAACGCTTGGCGTTGTCGAGGTTCGGGGCCCCAGCGACGATCGCGGCGGTGTTGGGGATCATCAACAGGCCCATGCCGCCCTCGACCTGGTCCGGCGCAACACGCAGGACCGGCATGCCGCGCACGCGGGCCACGTTGAAGTCGTCGGTATCGGTCCAGCCCCAGGTGTACTCGCCGGTCCCGACCGAGCGCATCAGCGGTCCGTTGCCGCTGGCCAGGTTCAACGCGCCGGCGGCGTTGCGTTGCTTGACCGACTTCCAGAAGGCGCGCGCTGCGTCGTCGCCGAGGACGTCGTAGAGCACCGCCGCGTGGGTCAGGGTCGTGCCCGACAGGGGTCGTGCGATCCCCGCTTCACCGCTCCAGGCGGGGCTCAACAGGTCGTCGAGGGAGCTCGGCGCCGCGCGGTCGCCGAGCCGCTCGGTGTTGACGATCAGCACCCGTCCCCGGGCGGCGAACCCTGTCCACAGGTGCCCCGGATCCTTGAACGTGGCCGGGATGTCGGCGGCGGCGGGGGAGTCGTAGGGCTGCAGCAGGCCGTCGGCCGCGAGGGCGACGGTGTTGGCGATCTCGTTGTTCCAGAAGACGTCGCAGCGCACGGTGCCCTGCTCGGCCTCCTTGCGCAGCCGCGCCACGAGCCCGACCGTCTTGTTGGCCTCGACGTCGAAGACCATATTGACGCGCAGGCCTGTTTCCTCTTCGAAACGCTGGAGCAGGGGCTCGGCGTGGATCTGGTCCGCCGCGGAGTAGACCGTCAGGTCGTAATCCCCGGCGCCACAGCCGCTGATCAGGGTCAGGAAGGCGAGGGCGGCGGCTCTCGTGAGCCATTGGGGCGTTGTCTGCGGACGCATCTTGGCGGGGCGGCTGGGGTGATGGAGGGCACCGGGCGTGGCCCGGGCCGGCACCGGGGAACGATACAGCAAGACCTGTGCCGATCCGTCCGGGAAGGGGTTGGCGGTTCGGCGGCGGGGGGCCCAGCGGTTATCTTCCCCGGCTGTCCCGCGAACCAGCCCGCTCACCCCCGCCACGCAGCCCCCCGGAGTCCCACCGTGCAACTCTCACAGCGCATGTCCATGCTCGGCACCGAGACCGCCTTCGACGTCCTCGCGCGGGCGAAGCGACTCGAGGCCGAGGGCCACGACATCATCAACCTGGGCATCGGCGCGCCGGACTTCCGCACCCCGGACAACATCGTCGAAGCCGGGATCAAGGCCCTGCGCGACGGCTACCACTTCTACACCCCGGCCAAGGGCCTGCCCGACCTGCGCCAGGCGGTGGCCGAGGACGTGCTGAAGTACCGGGGCGCGACGATCGATCCGGACAACGTGCTGATCGTGCCCGGCGGCAAGCCGACCATGTTCTTCGCGATGCTGATGTTCGGGGAGCCGGGGGCCGAGATCCTCTACCCGAACCCCGGCTTCCCGATCTACGAGTCGATGATCCGCTTTTCGGGCGCCACGCCGGTGCCGATCGAGTTGTTGGAGGAGAAGGGCTTCACCTTCGACGCCGACGCGGTGCTGGCCAAGATCAACCGCAACACGCGCCTGATCATCGTCAACACCCCGGCCAACCCGACCGGCGGGCTGGTGCCGCGGGCCGAGTTGGAAAAGCTGGTCAAGGGCCTCGAGGCGCACCCCCACGTGGCGATCCTGTCGGACGAGATCTACTCGCGCATGACCTACGACGGCGAGGAGCACGTCAGCCTGCTCGAGTTCGACTCGATCCGCGATCGCCTGATCGTGCTCGACGGTTGGAGCAAGACCTTCTCGATGACCGGCTGGCGTCTGGGCTGGGGTCTTTGGCCGGCGAGCCTGATCGCCCAGGCCGAGCGCCTTCAGATCAACTCGACCTCGTGCCCCAGTGCCCCGGTGCAGGTGGCGGCGATCGAGGCCCTGCGCGGTCCGCAGACCGCGGTGGACACGATGATGGCGGCGTTCGACGAGCGCCGGAAGGTCATCGTCGAGGGGTTGAACGCCCTGCCGGGGTTCTCGTGCGTGATGCCGAAGGGGGCGTTCTACACCTTCCCGAACATCACGGGGACGGGGATGAAGAGTCAGGAGCTGGAGACTCTGCTCTTGAGGAAGGCGGGTGTCGCGGTGCTGTCGGGCACCAGCTTCGGTCACCTGGGCGAGGGCTACCTGCGCTTCTCCTATGCGAGCAGCAAGGAGAACATCGAGCGCGCCTTGGAACGGGTGGCGTCGGTCCTGCAGCCTGCCTGAACCCATGCCCCGGGGCGAATGGCGGGAATCATCCCGGTCGGGCGACGTAGCTCGTAGGCCATGCTCGCCTTCCTGCCATTCCGCACCGACGCCTACGCGGACCGCTTGCCCTGGGGCACGGTCTGTCTGATGGCCGTCAACCTGGTCGTGTTCCTGGCGGGCGTCGGTGGCTTGATCGATATCGACCCTCTGATCCTGCACTGGGACGGCATCCACCCGTTGCAGTGGGTGACCTCGGTCTTCGTCCACGGCGGATGGGTGCACCTGATCGGCAACCTGATCTTCCTGTGGACCCTGGGTCAGATCGTCGAGGGGGCGGTCGGCACGCGCTGGATGCTGGCCCTGGCCCTGTCCATCGCGGTCCTACAGGGGCTCGTCGAGCAGCTCCTGATGTCCGGCTCCGAGGGCGGCTCCTTCGGCTTCTCCGCGATCCTCTTCGGCCTGCTGTCGAGCGCCCTGGTGCTCGCGCCGCGCACCAACGTCGACTCCCTGGTCCTGCTCGGTCTGCGGATCCGAGTGATGGAGCTGCCCCTGGGCGTGCTGGGCTTCGGCCTGGTCGCGATGGAGGTGCTCTCGCTCGTCTTCGAGGAGCTGCGCCTCGGCAGCGCCGCGCTGCACCTGATGGGCGCGCTGATCGGCCTGCCCCTTGCGATCGCCGGCCTCAAGTCGGGGCTCCTGGACGCGGGCGGCTGGGACTGGTTCACCCTGCGCGAGCGGCACCGACGCTCGGTGGGGTCGGATTGACTCCCACCGGGCGTCGACCCCCGCGCATCAGTTCCCGTCCTTCTTCTTCTTGAGCCCGTCGAGCAGTCCGCCGAGCTTCTCGGTGGCCTGCTGACCCGCGCCCTGGAGCAGCTCGTTGGACTGATTCCCCAGCAGCTCCTCGGCTTGCTTCTGCAGCTCGGCCTTGCCCTGGTCGACGGCGTCGTTCACAGCCGCGTCGAAGGCCTCCTGACCGACGCCCTCGAGCTGACCCATGGCGGCGTCGAGGGTCGCCTGGAGATCCTCGCCCTGGAAGCCGTCCTGCAGACCGGCCCGCAGGCTGTCGAGGATCGGCAGCAACTCCGGCGGCAGGTCGCCGACCATGCCTAGGGCCTCGTCCAGGAGCTGCTCCAGGACCTGGCCCATGACCTTGGCCAGGGCCTCGTCGCCGCTGGCTTCGATGTCGGTCAGCACGATCTGACCCATGGCCACGCTGCGCGGCTCGAGCCAGGGCGCGCCCAGGTCGAGGATCAGCTTGGCGCCATCGATGTTCACGCGGCGCAGGACGATCGCCTTGCCACCCGAGCCTTCGCCCTCGCCGCCGGTGGGGGCGGGGGCCTCGCCGCCGCCCTGGTCCGGTTGGCCTTCATCCGAGCCCGCCAGGGACTGCAGGTGTTCGCGAATCGGCTCCAAGTTGAACTGCGAGCCCTTCCGTTCGATGCGCACGACGACGCCCTCGACCGACAGGTCCTCGACCACCAAAGGGTCGTCGCGCAGGCGAGTGAGGGGCAGCTCCGTGCCGAAGCCGGCGACCGAGAGCAAGGGCTGGTCGGAGAAGCCGGGCGGGTTCGCCGCCGAGAGGCCCGCGACTTCGAAGCGACCCTCGGTGAGCGAGGTCGAGACCGAGGCCACCTCCGTTCTCACGCCCAGGGCGTGGGTGCCGGCCTTGGCGATCACGGTCGCCAGGAAGCCGTCACGCATGAGAAAGAGCCCAACGAGGACGGCGAGGGGCAGGACGACCAGGAGCAGCAGACGGCGGAGGAGCTTCAAGGGAGGCGATGGGTCGAGGCCGCTGTGGGCGGCGGTGGGGCGGTCGGGCGAGGCGCGGCGGCCGGGTGGGCCGCGCGCAGAGTATGCGGACCTTTGGCCTCGATTCCGTCGCCTGCCACCCTCGCCGCGGCGAATCCCGTCCGCTGGCGAGACCCCGCGCCGCTGCCGTATCCTGCGCGGCTGTCCCGAGCCCCGCGCTGTCCACAGATCGCCCCCGCGAGCCATGTCCGAACCTGATTCCAACGCCCCCGCCACGCCCTACCCGAAGGTCGACTCCCAGGCGGACTTCCCGGCCATCGAGAAGCGGGTTCTGGAGCGCTGGAAGCGCGATCGGACTTTCGAGGCCTCGGTCGAGAACCGCCCGGCGGGGGAGCGCGGCCAGAACGAGTTCGTGTTCTACGACGGCCCGCCCTTCGCCAACGGGATGCCGCACTTCGGGCATTTGCTCACGAGCTACGCCAAGGACGTGGTCCCGCGCTACCAGACCATGCGCGGCCGCCGGGTCGAGCGGCGTTTCGGTTGGGACTGCCACGGCCTGCCGGCGGAGATGCACGCCGAGAAGCAGCTCGGCGTCTCCGGGCGCCAGGCGATCCTCGAGTACGGCATCGACCGCTTCAACGCCTTCTGCCGCGAGTCGGTGCTGACCTACACCCAGGAGTGGCGCGACTACGTGGCCCGCGCCGGGCGTTGGGTCTCCTTCGACAACGAATACCGCACCATGGACCTCTCCTACATGGAGAGCGTGCTGTGGGCCTTCAAGCAGCTCTACGACAAGGGCTTGGTCTACGAGGGCCACCGGGTGCTGCCGTACTCGTGGGCGGCGGAGACGCCGGTCTCGAACTTCGAGACCCGCATGGACAACAGCTACCGCGAGCGCGACGACCCGGCGCTGACGGTGCTGTTCCCGCTCGAGGTCCGCGATGGGGATCCGGGCCCGCTGAACCTTCTGGTCTGGACCACGACGCCCTGGACCCTGCCCTCGAACCTGGCCGCGGCGGTCGGGCCGCAGATCGAGTACGCGATCCTCGAGGTCGAGCGCGACGGTGCCAAGCAGCTCGTGGTGATCGGCGCGGCGGCGCGGGCCAAGTACGCCAAGGAGCTCGGCGAGGCGCGTGAGGTGGGGACCCTGACGGGCGCCGAGCTCGTCGGCCGCGCCTACACTCCGCCCTTCGACTACTTCGTCGGCCGCGAGAAGTGCCACGTGATCCTGGGCGCCGAGTTCGTCGACACCGAGGAGGGCACCGGGGTGGTGCACCTGGCGCCCGGCTTCGGCGAGGACGACCAGCGCGTGTGCGAGGAGCACGGCATCGAGCTGGTCTGCCCGGTGGACGAGAAGGGGCGCTTCACGGCCGAGGTCGCGGACTATGTGGGCCAGAACGTGCTCGCCGCGAACAAGCCCATCGCCCAGGACCTGAAGGCCCGCGGGCTGGTCCTGCGTCACGAGCAGTACCGCCACAACTATCCCCATTGCTGGCGCACGGACGAGCCGCTGATCTACCGCGCCATGTCTTCCTGGTACGTGCGCGTCACGGACTTCCGCGAGCGCATGGTCCAGCTCAACCAGGAGATCCACTGGATCCCCGAGCACATCCGCGACGGGCAGTTCGGCCGCTGGCTGGAGGGCGCGCGCGACTGGTCGATCAGCCGCAACCGCTTCTTCGGCACGCCGATCCCGATCTGGCGCAGCGACGACCCCACCTACCCGCGGGTGGACGTCTACGGCTCGATCGCCGAGCTCGAGGCGGATTTCGGGGTGAAGATCACCGACCTGCACCGGCCGATGATCGACGAGCTGACCCGTCCCAACCCGGACGATCCGAGCGGCAAGTCGACCATGCGCCGGGTGGAGGACGTGCTCGACGTGTGGTTCGACTCGGGTTCGATGCCCTTCGCCCAGGTCCACTACCCCTTCGAGAACAAGGAGTGGTTCGAGGACCACTTCCCGGCCGACTTCATCTGCGAGTACGTGGCCCAGACCCGCGGCTGGTTCTACACCCTGGTGGTGTTGGCTACCGCGCTGTTCGACCGGCCGCCGTTCAAGAACGTGATCTGCCACGGCATCGTCGTGGCCGAGGACGGGCGCAAGCTGTCCAAGCGGCTCAAGAACTACCCGGACCTCGAGGCCAGCTACGACAAGTACGGCAGCGACGCGCTGCGTTGGCACCTGATGTCCTCGCCGGTGCTGCGCGGGGGCGACCTGGCCATCAGCCAGACCGGCGACGAGTTCGCGGACGTGGTGCGCCTGGCCCTGCTGCCGATCTGGAGCGCCTACTCGTTCTTCACCATGTACGCCAACGCCGACGGCGTGCGGGCGGTGGAGCGCGCCAACCAGGAGGGCACCCTGGATCGCTACGCCCTTATCAAGCTAAGAGACCTGATAGAAAGCGTCGAATCGTGCATGGACGCCTACGACATCGCAGGCGCCTGCGATCGGGTGCGGTCCTTCATGGACGCGCTAAACAACTGGTACATCAGGCGTAGTCGTCCGCGCTTCTGGGCCTCGAACCCGAGTCAAGAGAAGCAAGATGCTTACGACACCCTCTACACCTGCCTAATAAACCTGTGCCGGGTCGCCGCGCCGCTTCTGCCCTTCCTGACCGACGAGATCCATCGAGGGTTGTGCCGAGGGGAGAGTGTGCATCTGGAAGACTGGCCAAGCGCCAGTCAACTGCCGGATGACTTCGAGTTCATGCACGATATGGACAGGGTTCGCGTGGCTTGTTCGGCAGCACTCAGCCTTCGCGAGGCGCATCGCAGGCGTATTCGTTTGCCGCTGCCGATGCTTACGATTGCAGGCCCTGGCTGTGAGCGATTGCGCCCATTCATTGACTTGGTTCGGGATGAGGTCAATGTGAAAGAACTAGTTCTCGATGAAGATGCGTCGCAGCTAGCACGCCCGCTTCTGAAAGTGAAGTCTCGAGTTGTTGGGCCGAAAGTCGGCAAAGATATGAAGGCCGTGCTAGCGGCCGCTGAAGCCGGAAGCTGGGTTCTCCAGGATGATGGACGAGTGCAGGTGGGTGAGCATCGTCTTGAGCCGGGTGTGGACTTCGTACTCGCCCTGACTGCGGTCGATGGCCTCAAGGGCATCGCCATTGAGCAGTTGCCTGAGTACAACGCTGTGGTCGCCCTCGACGTACGCACGACCCCCGAGCTCGAGCGCGAGGGCTTGGCCCGCGACGCCGTGCGCCTGCTGCAGCAGCTCCGCAAGGACCTGGACCTGGAGATCAACACCCGGGTCGATGTGCGCTACATGGCCCAGGGGGAGCAAGCCCGAGCCCTGGAGGAGTTCGGCGACTACGTCGCCGAGCAGGTCTTGGCGGAGTCCCTCGAGGCCAGCGGCTCCGACGGACCAGCGGGCGGCGACTGGCGCAGCGTCGACTGGCCCGGTGAAGGCAAGGCCTGCTTGGCTATCCGCGCCCGGGGCTGAGGCGGCGAGCTGGGACGTCCGGTGGGACGTACGGTGCCGCGATCATTTGTCCCACGCGAACGCAGAGCGCCCCGATCGGCTTCGCCGATCGGGGCGCTCTGCGTTCGCGTGGGACAAATGATCGCGGCACCGTACGTCCCACCGCGGCCACCCGTCAGCAGCTCAGTTGGTCACGTCCAGCGGGGCCGCGTTGCTGACGAAGCCCACGAAGGGAATGATGCCTGCGAAGTCGATCACCACGTAGGCGTGGTTGATCTGCTGACCCACCAGCGGAATGATCCCGACCGGCATGTTGAAGTTCGCCTGGGCCGTGCCCGCGGCGTCCAGAACCCCGAAGGAGTTCGTCAGCGGCGGCTGGTTGGCGTAGCTCAGCGTGTAGACGAAGTAGCTGTCGAAGTTCAGGGGCAGGGTCAGCCCGTCGATCGGGAAGCCCGGCGAGGTGCCCGACACGGAACCGAGCAGGAAGTAGGTCTTGCCCGCGTTGCCCGCGCCTGCGTTCAGGATCAACGACTGGTTGCCGCCGAAGCTGACGCTGAGGGTCGAGGGCGTGCCGGCCAAGGCCTGGGGCGGTTCGCAGTCCTCGCACTCGAGCTTGATGCCGTCGAAGTAGAAGCCCGGCGCGGAGCCGCCGGTGGTTCCGCCGCCGGTGCCCGACTGGATCCGCAGCTCGTTGAAGCGGAAGTTCGGGATCATCAGGTCCAGGTCCGCCGTGGTGCTCGGCTTGTCCGTGGTCGGGTTGAGCCAGAACTGGATCCGCTCGTCCCCGGGCAGGAAGTCGATCCGGTAGACCATGTGGCTGGGCTGGTCGATGTTGCCCTGCCCGATGGTCGACGCGCCGGGAGCCCCGGTGGGGGTGTCCAGACCCCAGTCGTCGAACAGGAACGGGCTGCCCATGAACAGGTACTCACCCACGCCGTTGGGGTCCAGGAAGATGAAGAACGAGAGTCCGCCGTAGGCGTCGTCGCCGCCCGGGATCTTCTGGGCGTCGAAGGTGACCCACAGAGTCGTGTCGTCCTTGCCGAACAGCGGACCCGTGGCGGAGCCGAACATCGCGTCGGTGATGTTCTCGAAGCCCGTCCCCGAGATGCGGCGGTAGTTACCGCCGTCGTTCAGGGAGTTGCTCATGTACGCGATGTTGCCGACCGCGTCGCCGATCGTGACTCCGGGCGAGCCCGGGATGATCAGGGCGTTGGTGTCCGTCGGTCCGGAGTACCAGGCGGCTTCCCAGCCGCTGCCGGACCCGGTCTGGCCGAGGTTGGTGCCGGGGGCCAGGTCGAAGGACTCTTCGCAGATGGTGCGGTAGGTGCCTGCCTGGGCCTGGGCAGCGCCGGCGCAGAGGGCCGCGCTGGCCGCCACGAGGAGGCAGCGCTCGAGCGAGGTGTTCATGGTTGGATCGAGTTCACGGATGTCGAAGGGGTCGACCGCGGCGGGCTTGGCCACACGCCGGGTCGTGAGCTTGGTGGGCGAGCGAGGGTCGACGGGCCCATTGCGTTCCCGAGGTCGCCCGAGGGCGGCCCCGACCTGCGAGGGTCGGAGCCGCCCCGAGGCGCTCGGAGCGAGGCGCTCTGGGCGCTCCGCTAGCGGATCACGGGTTGAAGGTCAGCGACGCGGCGCTGCTGACCTTGCTGATGCCGAAGGTGCCGAGGTCGAGCACGACGTAGGCGTGGTTGGCGGTCAGACCGGCGAGCACGCCGAGGCCGGCGGGAACCGTCAGGGTTGCGTTCTCGCTGCCGTCACCGTTGAGGAAGTTGCTCGAGTTGGTCAGGCCGACGCCGGCCGGCGCGCTGAGCGTGGCGTTGAGGTACGCGTCGAGGTTCAGGGGCAGGACGCCCGGACCGATCGGGATACCGGGCGAGGTGCCCGACAGGGAACCCACCAGGATGTAGAGGTCGCCCTCGTTCTCCTGGCCGGCGTAGAGGGTCATCGTCTGGGCGCCGCCGGTGGCCACGGAGATGGCGTCCACGTCGGTCACGAGATCCGGCGGCGTGCAGTCCTCGCACTCGATCACGATGTCGTCCCAGAGCCAACCGTTGGCGGTCGGGCCTTCACCCGACTGCAGGCGGATCTCGTTCCAGTCGTGGTTGGTGGCGATGATGTCGAGGTCGGCGGTGGTGGTGGGGTGGTCGACGCCCGGATCCAGCCAGAGCTGCACGCGCTCGTCGCCGACCAGGTAGTCGATCTTGACCACGATGCGGGTCGGGACGGTGACGTCGCTGCCGGTCACGCGGAAGTCGCAGCAGCCGGGGACCGCGAGGCCCCACTCGCCCGAGGCGAAGGGGCTGCCGATGAACAGCTTCTCACCCACGAAGGAGGTGTGCAGGGAGAGACCGCCGTACTGGCTGTCCGAACCCGGCGCGCGCTGGGCCGTGAAGCTGACCCACATGGAGTAGCCCGAGTCGGCGCCGAAGTTGAAGCCGGGGGCCACGGTCTGGGTCCAGGGGCCGGTCTTCGGGCTGCGGTAGGCACCGACGTTGTTGCCGTCGGTGAGCGCCGCGCCGCCGGCGGCGTCGAGGCCGGGCACGGTCACGTAGCCGGCGCCGCCGGCATACCACTGCTGGAACCAGCCGAAGCCGCCGACCTGGCCGTCGATGCCGCTGAGGTCGGCGTAGTCGAAGGACTCGGTGGCGATGGTCTCGAAGGTCTGGGCGTTGGCCACGGAGGCGAGCGCGAGACCGGCCAGGGTGAAGCTGGCGGTGCGAAGAGTATTCATGTCGGGCAGGACTTGGGTTGCGGAAGAGAGGAGTGGATCCGCGCGCAATCGGCCGAAGCGCGCAGGTCCGCGGAGGTCACTGCGAGAGGATCACGCAGGTGTACGGGGCGAAGGAGAGCGAGATGCTGTAGGGCATCCCGTCCCAGGGGATCGAATCGGCGTTCACGTCCACGGTCGGGTGGTTGCCGAAGGATGCGTCGTAGCCGGACCAGTCGCTGTTGAAGCGCACGTACCAGGTGCCGGCGCGCGGCACCCCGATGCGGTAATTCTGCCCCTGGGACCAAGTCGTGTTGGCGAAGTTGGCGACGACGATCACGTCGTCCCCGGGCCCGCCCTGGTCCCAGCGGTGGAAGGCCACGACCTTGTTGTTGTCATCCACGTGGTGGACGTTCGTGTTGGGCCCCTTGAGGCCCGCGGTGTTGTCCAGGCCGTCGCGGCGCAGGGTGATCAGGTCGGCGTAGAGCTGGCGGATCCCGCCGAAGGTGGCCAGCTTGGTCCAGTCCACCGGGTCGGAGTCCTGGAAGTAGCCGTCCTCGAGCAGCTCCTGGCCCTGGAACAGCATCGGGACACCCGGCGCAGTCATCACCAGGGCGCCGCCGAGGGTCGAGCGCTTCTTCGAATACCAGCTCGACGCGTTGCCGGGCCAGATCTCCTCGGGGACGCGCGCCTTGCCGTTGGCCACCTCGTCGTGGGACTCGGTGTAGACCACGCGCTGGAAGGCGGAGCCGTTGTAGTTGTTCTGGATCGCGTCGCGGACCGACCACATGTTGCGGTCAGAGTCGTTGGGTGTGATCAGCGCGTCGCGGATCGGGTGCACGAAGCCCGCGTCCCACTGGCTGTCGAATCCCGCGCCGCCCTCACCGGTGGTCTTGGTGATCCAGGGGTTGCCCTGCAAGTCCTCGGCGATGTTGATCTTCCAGGGCTGGCTGGCGTTGATCTCGTCGTTGATCCACTGCAAGAGCGACCAGCCCTCGGGGATGTCGCCCAGGGGCCCGGTGCGGATGTTCAGCACCGAGTCGAAGCGGAAGCCGTCCACGCGGCAGTCCTCGAGCCAGTACATCACGTTGTCACGGATGTACTGACGCACCTCGGGCCGACCGAAGTCCGGGCGCGTGTCGCCCCAGGGCGTCTGGGCCTGAATCGAGTTGTAGAAGTAGATCCCGCCCCAACCACCCTGGGACCAGCCGTCGAACTTCCACAGGTCCAGGTCGGAGGGGCCCCAGTGGTTGTAGAGCACGTCCATCAGGACGGCGATGCCGCGCTGGTGGGCCTCGTCGACGAACCGCAGCAGGCCGTCGATCGAGCCGTAGGCGGACTCCACCGCCCAGGGGAAGGCCAGGTTGTAGCCCCAGGAGGAGTCTCCCGCGAACTCGTTCACCGGCAGCAGCTCGACGGCGTTGACGCCGAGTTCGGCCAAGAGGTCGAGGCGCTGGATCGCGCTGTCGAAGGTCCCGACGGGACCACCGACGGTGTCATTGAACGTGCCGACGTGCAGCTCGTAGATGACCAGGTCGTTCCAGGCGGGGGTCTGGTAGTCGGTGTCGGTCCAGGCGAAGGTCTTGGGCTCGACCACGACCGAGTTGCCGATCGAGTTGGTCACCTGCTTGGAGCGCGGATCCGTCTTCCACAGGGTCTGCGCGCCATTCTTGATGACGTACTTGTACTGGGCTCCGACGGTCAGGTTCCGCACGTCGAGCGAGAAGTAACCGTCGCCCTCGTTACCCATGGGCGCCAGGGCACCCGACCAACCGGTGAAGTCGCCGGCCAGGTTGACCGAGTCGGCGAAGGGCGCCCAGACACGGAAGGTGACGCCGCCCGGTTGGCCGTGGGCCGGGGCGTAGGGGATCGAGCCGAGCCCCGGCTGCTTGGAAGGCACTCCCTTGGTGGACCAGCTCAGGTCGTATTGCACGTTCGTCGGTCCGTGGATCCCGATCCACCAGACCCCGGTCGAGATGGGCGTGGGAGAGTCGGCGTTCAGGCGGATGCGCTCGTCGCTCGTGTGCGGGTTGGCCGAACGCAGGTCCCAGTCCTTCAGGGTCGGCTTCTGGTTCTTGCGCAGGTACAGATCCGCATTCGGATCGCCCACGTCGGCCAGACTGATCGAGAGCTGCGGCGTGTAGTTGCCGACGAAGATCGCCACGTAGTGGAAGCCGGTCCGCTCGAGCTGGGGGGCTGCGGTGGACAGTTGCGGGTGGGCGACGAGGGGCGTTGAGCTGAGGGCGATCAGGGCGGCGAGGATCGCTCGGCGGGGCGCCATGGGCAGTTCTCCGGGGTGTGGGCGGGCGGGTGGGGGCGGTGGTGTCTGGGGGGAGCCACCGAGGGGACCCGGCTGAGTCACAAATTTACCCCACCGCAAGGGGCGCGCACGGGCGGAACAGTTGTTCGCCAACTGGCAGCTCAGGGCCGTCCAGGTACGGGGGAGGGCGCCGCAGAGGGGTTGGAGCGTCGGGCGAGCTTGCGCAACGTTGGGCAAGCAATTGACAGGGCCCTTGGCCACACCACTCGAGCTCCGCGACGATCGCCTGAGAGTCGGAAGAGAAAATTGATCCGACGCCCGTTGTGCCGGACGGAGCGCCCCGCCCGGCAAATGCGGATTGGAAGTCGCGGCGGGAGGCGTCGATCGAATCTCAGGCGAGCCGCAGACCCTGCTCGTCCGCGGCGAAGAAGTGCAGGTCGGCCGGATCCAGGTCCAGGTCGATCGGCTCGCCCTCGCGCAGGTGGGCCCCCGGGGCCGTGCGGCAGACCAGGGGCGTCCCGCAGTCCAGCATCAGGGCCAGGTCGACGCGGTCGCCCAGGTGCTCGAGCACCCGCAGTTGCGCCCGCAGGCGACCCGTTCCGGCCCCCGCCGGACGCAGTCGGTCCGGGCGGATCCCGAGCACCACCGGGCCGCTGACCCTTGGCCCCGTGGGGTCCATGCGAAGCTCCACCGAAGGGGCCCGGAAGGTGTCGCCGCGGACCTCGCCCTCGATGAAGTTCATCGTCGGCGTTCCCACGAAGCTCGCCACGAAGCGGTTCGCGGGGCGCTCGTAGATCGTCACCGGATCGGCGCACTGCTGCACCACGCCGTCCTTCATCACCACCAGGCGGTCGCCGAGGGTCATGGCCTCCTCCTGGTCGTGGGTCACGTACATCATCGTGGCGCGGGTCTGACGGTGCAGCGCCTTGAGCTCGGTGCGCGTCTCCATCCGCAGCTTGGCGTCCAGGTTCGACAGGGGCTCGTCGAACAGGAACACCTTGGGGTCGCGGACCAGGGCACGCCCGACGGCGACCCGCTGGCGTTGACCGCCGGAGAGGGCCCTGGGCTTGCGATCGAGGTACGGCGTGATCCCGAGGGTCTGGGCCGCGTCCGCCACCCGCGCGGCGATCTCGCCGTCCTCGCCGCGCGCCTTGGCCCGATAGCCGGAGTCCACCAGGCGCCGGATGGCGCTGCCGTAGCTGCGCCGCCGCTCGAGCCCGAAGGACAGGTTCTGGCGCACGGACATGTGCGGGTAGAGCGCGTAGTTCTGGAACACCATGGCGATGTCCCGGTCCCGCGGCGGGACGTCGTTCACCAGGCGCCCGTCGATGGTCAGGCTGCCCTCGGTGATCTCCTCCAGCCCGGCCACCATCCGCAGGGTCGTGCTCTTGCCGCAGCCCGAGGGCCCGACCAGCACCACGAACTCGCCATCGGCCACGGCCAGGTTGACGTCCTGCACCGCGCGGACGCCGCCCTCGTAGACCTTGCCGATGCCCTTCAATTCGACCGTTGCCATCGGATCAGCCTTTGACTGCGCCCTTGCCGAGCCCGTCCACGAGCTGCTTCTGGGCGACGAAGAACAGGAGGATGCAAGGCAGCATCGTCACGACGCTGACTGCCATCAGGTAGTGCACGGCTTCCAGGCCGCCGTACTGGTTGCGGAAGGCGTTCAGGGCCACGGCCAGGGTCGCCTGGTCGTCGCTGTGCAGATAGATCAGCGGCGACATGAAGTCGTTCCACACGAAGATGAAGGTGAACACCGCCGTGATCGCGACCACCGGCATACACATCGGCAAGAGGATCCGCCACCACAGGCCGAGCACGCTGCAGCCGTCGATCCGCGCGGCCTCGAACAGGGCCTCGGGGATCTGGGCGATGAATTGCCGGAACATGAAGATGAAGAAGGCGTTCCCGAAGAAGGCCGGGACGATCAAGGGCAGCAGGCTGTCGACCCATCCCAGCCCGCGGAAGAGCAGGAACAGGGGGATCATGGTCACCTGGGGCGGCAGCATCATCGTCGCCAGCATCAGCGTGAACAGGGGCCCGCGCCCGCGGAAGCGCATGCGCGCGAAGCCGAAGCCGACCAGGCTCGACGAGAGGATCGTGGCGACCACGGTGACCACCGTGACCACGATCGAGTTCGCCATGGCGTCCAGGAATCCGGTCCAGCGCTCACTGCCCACCTGGGCCAGGGCCTCCGGGTAGTTGCTCCACTGGGCGTCGTCGGGCCACAGGACCATGCCCCCGGCACCGACCGTCGCGGCGCCGGCGCGCTCGGCCGTCTCGAGGCTCAGGGCGACCATCCACCACAGGGGGAAGAGCATCGCCACCGCGCCGAGGACCAGCGGCACGTAGACCCAGCGGCTGGCTCGATTCAAGACATGCCCTCGTAGTGCACGAAGCGCTTCGAGCCCCACATGACCGCCACGGTCAGGACCAACACCACCACCAGCAGCATCCAGGCCAGGGCCGAGGCGTAGCCCATCTCGTAGAACTCGAAGGCCTGGTTGTAGACGTAGAGCACGTAGAAGCGCGTCAGGTCCCCGGGCCCGCCGCCGGTCATCACGAAGGCCTGGGTGAAGACCTGGAAGGACCCGATGATGGCCATGATCCCGTTGAAGAAGATCACCGGGCTGAGCATCGGCAGGGTCACCGAGCGGAAGCGTCGCCAGCCCTTGGCCCCGTCGATCGCCGCCGCCTCGTAGAGGTCCTGGGGGATGCCCTTCAGGCCCGCCAGGTAGATCATCATCGATCCGCCCACCATCCACAGGCTCTGCAGGGCGAAGGCGGGCGGGCCGAAGGTGCCGGCGTCGCGGCCGAACCAATCGGGCGGGGTCAGGCCCACGAGGGCCAAGACCGGCGCCAGGACCGTGTTCAAGAGACCGGCATCGCCGTCGAAGACCCAGCGCCAGAGGACCGAGACGCCGACCCCGGCCAGCACGCTGGGCAGGTACCAGGCCGCGCGGAAGAAGCCGATGGCGCGCGAGGGCACGTTCATCAACAGGGCCGCGGCGAGGGCGAAGGCCTGGCCCAGGGGCACCGCCAAGAGCACGTAGAAGGCGGTCACCCGCAGGCTGGTCAGGAAGCGGTCGTCGTGCCCGATCAGCTGGGCGTAGTTGCCCAGGCCGACCCATTGCGCGCTCGCGAGGGACGACGCGCCGTTCCAACGGGAGAAGGACAGCACCAGCGACAGGCCGATCGGGAAGGCCATGAAGATCGCGAAGCCGACCAGCCAGGGCGACACCAGGGCCAGGCCGGCGCGCTCCTCGGCGCGGGTGAAGCTCGCGCCGCGGCCGCGGACCACGACGAAGGCCACCGAGGCCAACAGGGCGACCACGCCGAGGGCGGCCAGGTTGCGCCACAGGACCCAGTCCACCGGCTCGAAGTCGCCGCTGGCCAGGGGCGACGAGCTCTCCAGGGCCCAGTCGTTCTCGAACTCGGTGATTGCCTGGCGCAGGGGGATGTTGCCGGTCTTCAGGCCAGCGTCCAGGCGCGACTTGAACAGGGGCTCGAACTTCGACGTGGCCGGCCAGGCCTGGACCGACGCGACCAGGGCGGCGTCGAGGAAGGCCTGGTCGTTGCGAGGGGGCGCGGTGGGATCGATGAAGGCGTCGCTGCGTGCCACCTCGCGCAGGGTCGGCACCGCCAGGCCCAGCCGCGAGAGCTGCGCCTGGGTCTCGGGGCTGACCAGGGCGCGGATCAACTTCCACGTCTCTTGCGGGTGCTCGGCGCGGCTCGACATGGCCCAGGCCGCCGAGAGCACGGTGTTGCTCTGGGGCATGTCGGGCAGGCGCGTGCCGCGCGGCAAGGGAGCGAAGTCCCAGTCGAAGCCGCCCTCCGCCGACGACGGGATGTTGCGGTAGGAGGGCACCACCCAGCGACCGAAGGGACCGGCCATGCCCACCGTGCCGGTCAAGAACACGGTCGAGCCCTCGGCGATCTTCGACTTGCCGCTGGTCAGGGTCCCGCGCTCGTCGTGGCGCCACGAGCGCAGGCGGTCGAAGGCCGCGAAGACCTCCGGCTCGTCCAGGCGCAGGTCGTCGAAGGACTCGCCGACGATGTCGAGGCCCTCGGTGCCCAGGTAGGCGCGCAGCATCGGCGGCCAGGTGACGAACTCCGATCCGGTGCAGCCCTCGAGGGCGCCGATGGCGCGGGCCGCGGCGACGTAGTCGTCCCAGCTCCAGTCGTCCGCCGGCAGCGGCACGCCGGCGCGGCGGAACAGGTCGATGTTGTAGTAGAAGCCGACAGTCGTGAAGTCCTTGGGGATGCCGTAGAGCTCACCCCGGCCGGTGATCGAGCCGTCGTAGCGATAGGCGTCGACCGTGGCCTGGAAGTAGTCGTCGAGGCGGACCGCGTCGGCGGGCGGGGTCAGCGCGGCCAGATCCGCGTCGACGAAGGGCTGCAAGGGCTCCAGGAGGCCCATCGTGGCGAACGCCGCCAGGCGCTCGGAACCGATGTAGAAGGCGTCCGGGGGGGTCCCCGCGGCCATCATCGTCTGCAGCTTGGTGTAGAAGCTGGCCGCGTCGCCGGGGTTGATGCGCTGCACCCGCAGGCCCGGGTTCTGCCGTTCGAACTGGGCCAGCGCGCCCTCGACGATGTCGTCCTCGCGCTGCCCCGCGTCGCCGGACCAGTGCATCACCGTCAGCGTGATCGGTGCCGCGCCGCCGCTCTCGCCCTGGGGATCTCGAGAGAATTCGCGCACGCCCACGCGGGCGAAGGCCCAGACCACCGCGAGCAACGCCACCAGTCCGAGCGCCTTGCGCAATAGTTGCCCAAGGGTCGTGCGCTGGCCGGGCACCTCCGGCGGCTGTGGTTGAGCCGGTTGCAGAGCGGGTCCGTCGGAGGTCGACGCGGTCAAGTGTGGGAGCGGGAGCGCGGAGGTGGCGGATGGGCGGCGTAGACTACCACGCCCCTTCGCCTCGATCCCGACGCATGACTCCGATGCTCCTGATCGCCGCGGTGCTGGCCTCGTCCTGCGTCGCAGTCGACGATTGGCCCCCCGCCACGCCGCTCGAGATTCCCGTCGACATGGACGTCGGGGACCTGCCGCCCTCCGTCCGCGCCGAGCCCGCGGGGCCAGGGCGTTGGCGTTGTGAGTTCGTCTTCGGGCTCGATCGCCAGGCCGCGCGCGTGGCCGTGGTCGGCGACTTCAACGGGTGGAACGCCGCGGCCAATCCCATGTCGCGGGGCGGCAACGGTCGCTGGCGTGCGGCGATCGAGATCCCGTCGGGAAGCTACGAGTACAAGTTCCTGGTCGAGGGCACCGAGTACCTGCGCGACCCCGACAACCCGGAGGGCGACGACGACGGCCACGGGGGCACGAACTCGGTCTTGCGACTCGGAGCCCTCGCGGGACTCGACGCGAGCGGCGCGCGCACCGGCGACGGGCGCATCGAGGTGCTCGGCCTGCAGCACGACCCGGGCGCCGTCGAGTTCCTCCAGGTCCAGGGCGACGGCCGGGCGCTGGTGCGGCTCAAGACCCTGGCGCGCGACGTCGAGGGTGTGCAGTGGTGCGCGCGCGGACGCTCCGCGCTGCCCATGACGCGGGTGCTGCGATCCGACCGCTTCGACCACTGGGAGGCCAGCTTCGAGCTCGGCGTCGCGGGCCTCGAGTACACCTTCGTGCTCACCGACGGCGAGCTGCGCGCGGCCGCGCCCCGGGTCTACCGCGTCGACCCGGACCAGCTGATCGCCGTGGACACGCCCGACTGGGCCAAGCACGCGATCTGGTACCAGATCATGCCCGACCGCTTCCGCAACGGCTCGGAGGCGAACGACCCGGATCCGGTGCGTCCGTGGCGCTCGGAGTGGTTCGAGACCAGCCCCTGGGAGACGCGAGGGGGCCAGACCTTCTGGCAGTTCGCGGTGTTCCAGAGGCTCTACGGCGGCGACCTGCAGGGCTTGATCGAGAAGCTCGACTACCTGGAGCAGCTCGGCGTCAACGCGATCTACTTCAACCCGGTCTTCCAGGCCTCGACGCCGCACAAGTACAACGCCACCAGCTTCGTCCACATCGACGAGCACTTCGGCGAGCCGGGCGACTACGCCAGAGCTGAGGCGGTCGAGGACCTGCTCGACCCGTCGACTTGGACCTGGACGCCCTCCGACCGCCTGTTCCTGGACTTCCTCGCCGCCGCCAAGGCGCGCGGCATGCGTGTGATCGTCGACGGCGTCTTCAACCATGTGGGCACCGCCCATCCGGCCTTCCGCGACGTGCGCGAGCGCGGGGCCCTGTCGCCCTTCGCCGACTGGTTCGAGATCCGCTCCTTCGAGCCCTTCGACTACGCCGGCTGGGCGGGCTACGGCGAGCTGCCCGTATTCGCGAAGTCACCCACGGGACTGGCCAGCGCCGAAGTCGTGCAACACATCCACGACATCACGCGCCGCTGGATGGACCCCGACGGCGACGGGGATCCGAGCGACGGTATCGACGGTTGGCGTCTGGACGTGCCCAACGAGATCGCCATGCCCTTCTGGGCCGACTGGCGCGAGCTGGTCAAGTCGATCAACCCCGACGCCTACATCACCGGCGAGATCTGGCAGCGCGCGGACGCCTGGCTCGACGGGCGTCACTTCGACGCGGTGATGAACTACCCCTTCGCCCGCGCCGCGATCCACTGGATCGGCGACGACGAGCTCAAGATCGGACCGACCGAGCTGGATCGGACCTTGGCCGAGCTGCGCCTGGCCTACCCGAGCGAGGTCACCTACGTGCTCCAGAACCTGGTCGACAGCCACGACACGGACCGCCTGGTGTCGATGCTGGCCAACCCCGATCGCGAGTACGACGGCGAGAACCGGCCCCAGGACGGCGCCGACTACGACGGTGCGCGACCGGGCAGGCTGGAGTACCGCCGCGCGCGGCTGGTGGCCCTGTTGCAGATGACCTACGTCGGCGCGCCGATGGTGTACTACGGCGACGAAGTCGGCATGTGGGGCGCCGACGACCCGACCAACCGCAAGCCGATGCTCTGGAAGGACCTCGAGCCCTACGAGGGGCGCCGCGAGAACCACGTGGACGAGGAGCACCTGGCCCACTACCGCGGGATCATCGCCCTGCGCCGCGACCACGCGGCCCTGCGGGTGGGGGACTTCCGCACCCTGTTGGCCGACGACGAGCGGGACCTGTGGGTCTTCGAGCGGCGCCTGGACGGGGAGCGGGTGGTGGTGGCGTTGAACGCCTCGGGTCGCGCCGTGAACCTGGACCTGGCCGCCCTCCTGGGTGACGACGCGAACGACTTAGAGTCGATCTGGGGCGACGCCAGCGACGACCGTCGCGGCTCCGCGCGCGTTCCCGCTGTGGGCGGACGACTGTGGGCCACTGTCGAACGAGCGGCGTCCGAGTGATTCGCACCCCGCGCACCCGGGCGGCATCCGCGCCCGCTTCCCAGTCTTCGCCGGCGGTCTTCGCCGAGCGGTCGGCCGGTGTGCTCTTGCCCCTGGCCAGCCTGCCCGGACGTCATGGGGTCGGCTCGCTCGGCGCACCCGCGGAGTCCTTCGTGCAGTGGCTCGCGAGTGCCGGCGCCGGCTGGTGGCAGATGCTGCCGATCGGTCCCCTGGGCGAGGGCGACTCGCCCTACTCGTCGACGTCTTCCTTTGCCATCGAGCCCGGCTACCTGTGCCTCGATCGCCTGGTCGAGCGCGGACTCCTGGAGCGCCGCGACGTCGCCGCGCCCAAGGCCCTGGGCTCCGGCCCCGCCCAGTTCGCGACCGCGGCCAAGCTCAAGCAGCCCCTGTTCGCACTGGCCCACGAGCGTTGGCGCCGTCGCCGCGGCGCCTCGACCGCGGCCTACCGCGGCTTTCGCGAGCGCGAGGGCGACTGGCTCGACGATTGGTTGCGGTTCAGCACCGGCGCCATCGATGGATCCCAGGCCGACATCGCCGCCTTCGTGCAGTTCGAACTCGACCGCCAGTGGCGCGAGCTGCGTGCCGCGGCCCGCAAGAGCGCCGTGCGCCTGATGGGCGACCTGCCGATCTTCGTGGGCGCCGAGTCGTCCGACGTGTCCGGCCGCCCGGATCTCTTTCGCCTCGACGCCCAGGGCGCACCGCGGCTGCTGTCCGGGTCGCCACCGGACAGCTATTCCGACGACGGCCAACTGTGGGGCCACCCGCACTACCGCTGGTCGCGCCACGGCGCCGAGAACTACGACTGGTGGCGACGCCGCTTCGGATCGCTGCTCGCGCGCTTCGACGCCCTGCGCGTCGACCACTTCATCGGCTTTCACCATGCCTGGGAGGTCCCGGCCTCGGCGCGCACGGCGCGCCACGGCAAGTGGGGCCGCACCCCCGGCAAGGCGATCCTGCAGCACGTGCTCGACGATCGCGGGGAGCTGCCCCTGGTGGCCGAGGACCTGGGCGTGGTCACGCCGCCGGTGCGCGCCCTGCGAGATCACTTCGGCTTGCCGGGCATGCGAATCCTCCAGAACGGCTTTGGCGGACCAGGCGACTACGACCGACCCCACGCCTACCCGGCCAACTCGGTGGCTTACACCGGGACCCACGACAACGACACCCTGGTGGGGAGCTGGCGCAAGCTGCGCGGCGATGCGCGCCAGCGCGCGCTCGCGTACCTCGGCCTTCCGCAGCGCACGCCCGTCGGCGAACAGGTTCACTGGCGCCTGATCGCCGCCCTTGCCGCTTCGCCGGCGAACACGGTCATCGCACCGCTGCAGGACCTGCTCGGACTGGGATCCGACGCTCGCCTCAACACACCCGGGGTCCCGCGGGGGAACTGGCGCTGGCGCGTGGACGCCGCGCAGCTCAACGCTACCCTCGCGCGCCGCTTTCAAGCCCTCCTCGACGTCACCAGCCGCCTCTCCGTATGACGCCCAAAAAGCGCGCCACCGGCCGCACCTCCAAGAAGTCCGCGCGCCAGTCCGCCGCAGCGACCAACGACCTGCGCACGCGCCTCGAGGTCATCGCCCGCGACCTGCTCTGGACCTGGACCCCCTCGGCCCAGGCCCTGTTCGCTCAGATCGACCCACTCCAGTGGGAAGCCACCAAGCAGTCGCCCCTGGGCGTGCTGGGCCGCGTGAACCCCGAGCGCTTCGCCGCGCTCGAGGCCGACCGTGGCTACCTGGCGCGGGTCAAGGCGGTCGAAGCCGAGCGCGCGGCCTACTACCGCGCGAAGACCTGGCACGCGCGCGAGGCCAAGGGCGCGCGGCGGCGCATGCAGGTCGCCTACCTGTGCTCCGAGTACGCGGTGCACGAGAGCCTGCAGCAGTATTCCGGCGGCCTGGGCGTGCTGGCCGGGGACCACCTGAAGTCGGCCAGCGACCTGGGAGTGCCGCTGGTCGCCGTGGGTCTGCTCTACCAGCACGGCTACTACATCCAAGAGTTCGACGCCAAGGGCGCCACGCGCGTGCTCTACCCGCGCTACGAGTTCGGAGGCCTGCCGATCGAGGATACGGGCGTGGACATCGCGGTCCCGATCGGGCGGCGCAAGGTCAATGTGCGCGTGTGGAAGCAGCAGGTCGGCCGCGTGCCGATCTACCTGCTCGACGCCGATCGCCAGGGCAATCGCCCCGAGGATCGCCAGTTGACCGAGGGCCTCTACAAGGGCGAGCCGGACCTGCGGCTGCGCCAACAGGTGCTGTTGGGTGTGGGCGGGATCCTTGCTCTGGAGGCCGTGGGGGAGTCGCCGACGGTCTTCCACCTGAACGAGGGCCACGCGGCCTTCGCGAGCCTCGAGCGCATGCGAACCGCGATGCAGGGTGGCGAGTCCTTCGAGCGAGCGCTCGAGCAGGTCAAGCGCTCGACGGTCTTCACGACCCACACGCCGGTGCCGGCCGGCCACGATCGCTACGACCCGAAGGACGTCTGGGAGTACCTGCGGCCCACCGCCGCGCCCCTGGGCCTCGACGCCCAGTCCCTGGCGGACATGGGGCGGGTCGAGCCCGGCGACCGCAGCGAGCAGCTCTGCATGACCGTGCTGGCCCTGCGCACGGCGGCCCACGTGAACGGCGTCAGCGCCCTGCACGGGCGCGTCTCGCGCGAGATGTGGGCCCGGGTCTACCCGCAGGCCACGAGCGTCGAAGAGGTCCCGATCGGGCACATCACCAACGGCGTGCACACGCGCACCTGGCTCTCGCCGGCGGCCGGCGACGTGTACGAGCGTTGGCTGAAGCCCGACTGGAACGCCGCCGGCCCGGACGACGACCCCTGGGCGCGCGCCGCCGACATTCCCGACGAGGAGCTGTGGGCCCTGCGCCGGCGCCTGCGCTCGGAGCTGGTCCAGTTCGTACGCACGCGCCTGCGGCGCCAGGCCATGGGGCGCGGCGCCGACGCGGTGGAGGCCGCCATCGCCAGCGAGGCCTTCGATCGCGACGTGCTGACCATCGGCTTCGCCCGGCGCTTCGCCACCTACAAGCGCGCGCCGCTGATCTTCCGCGATCCCGAGCGCCTGGCCGCGATCCTCGACCACGCCAAGCGACCGGTCCAACTGGTCTTCGCCGGCAAGGCGCACCCACGCGACAAGGCCGGCCAGGCCTACGCCCAGACGATCCACGAGTTCACCCGCGATGCGCGCTTCGTCGGTCGGGTGGCGTTGATCGAGGAGTACGACATGCAGGTCGGCCGGGCGCTGACCTCGGGCTGCGACGTGTGGCTCAACAACCCGATCCGGCCCCACGAGGCCAGCGGCACCAGCGGCATGAAGCCGCCCCTGCACGGGGGCATCAACCTGTCGATCCTCGACGGGTGGTGGCCCGAGTCCTACGACGGCACCAACGGCTGGGCCATCGGCGACGGCAAGGAACGCGACGACCAGGAAGCCCAGGACGCGGCCGACGCCGAGGACCTGTACCGCCTGCTCGAGAAGCAGGTCGCGCCTGAGTTCTACCGACGTGACAAGGACGGCCTCCCGCGGGCCTGGATCGCCCGGGCGCGCGCGTCCTTGACCAAGGTGCCGCGGCAGTTCTCGACCCACCGCATGGTGGCCGACTACGTGCGCCAGGCCTACTGGCCCGCGGCCGGCGGTTGAGCCTGAGGGGCCCCGCGGTCGGCGTCGATGGTCCCATCGACCGCGGGGCGCCAGCAGTGGCTAGGATGCCGCGATGCAGGCCAAACGTGGGGTCGATCCCCCCCAGGATCAGGACGGTGACTCGGCGCGAGTCGCACCGAGAACCATCGCGGCGGCCGAAGAGCTGGCCGGGATCGAGTTCTCGGCGGCGGAGCGCGAACAGATGGCGGCCAGCCTGGCGCGCCAGGTCGCCGGCCTGCGCGCTCGCCGCGGGGTCGCGCTCGAGAACGGCTTGGCACCGGCGACGGTCTTCGATCCCTGGCTCGGGCGTCCCTCGCCCCCTGGCGGTCAGCGCATCCGCTTCGAGGCGCGGGGCTTCCCCGAGCGGCCGGCGGCCGATGTCGACGTGGCCTTCGCCTCCTGTCGCGAACAGGGGCATTGGCTGCGCACGGGGCAGCTCTCCAGCGTCGAGCTGACTCGCCTCTACCTCGAACGCATCCGCCGCTTGGACCCCGCCCTCTCGGCGGTGATCACGGTCACCGAGGAGCGCGCCGTGGCCGCGGCCGAGCGCGCCGATCGCGAGCTGGCCGCGGGCGTCGATCGCGGTCCGCTGCACGGGCTGCCGTGGGGCGCGAAGGACCTGTTCGACACCGCTGGCATCCGCACCACCTGGGGCGCCGAGCCCTTCGCCGAGCGCGTGCCCGAGCGCGACGCGGAGGTCGTGCGCCGCTTGGACGCGGCCGGGGCGGTGCTGATCGCCAAGACCAGTCTGGGCGCCTTGGCCTACGGCGATCGCTGGCTCGACCAGCGCACCAACTCGCCCTTCAAGCTCGATCGCGGCTCGAGCGGCTCCAGCGCGGGGAGCGCGTCGGGCACCGCCGCGGGTCTGTTCTCATTCGCGCTCGGGACCGAGACCCTGGGCTCGATCGTCTCGCCGTCCATGCGCTGTGGTGCGACGGGCTTGCGACCGACCTTCGGACGCGTCTCGCGCGCCGGCGCCATGGCCCTGTGTTGGTCCCTCGACAAGGTCGGTCCGATCACGCGCTGCGTGGAGGACGCCCTGGTGGTGCTCGCGGCGATCGAAGGAAGCGACGAGCGCGACGTGTCGACCCGCGCCATGCCGCTCGAGTTCGACGGCGCGCGCTCGGTCGCGGGCCTGCGCGTGGGCTACGACCCCCGCGCCTTCGAGGGCGAGCGCGCGGACCTGATCGACGCGGCCGCCCTGGCGGCCCTGCGCGAGTGCGAGGTCGAGCTGGTCGAGTACGAGCTGCCCGAGGCGCCCTACGCCTCGCTCTACACGATCCTCAACGTGGAGGCCGCCGCCGCCTTCGAGGAGCTGACGCGCGAGAACCTCGACGACCAGCTCACCTGGCAGGACGAGGAGGCCTGGCCCAACTCCTTCCGACAGTCCTGGTTCGTGCCGGCGATCGAGATGGTGCAGGTAGACCGCCTGCGCCGCCGCATCGCCACGCAGGTGGAGCAATCCCTCGGCGACCTGGACGCAGTGCTGACGCCCAGCTTCTCCGGCTGGTGGCTGGTCGCGACCAACTTCACCGGCCACCCCTGCCTGTGCCTGCGCGCCGGCTTCGAGCAGGACGGACAGCCGCGCGGCGTGACCCTGTGGGGACGCCTGGCGGGCGAGGGTCGCTTGGCCGAGCTCGGCCGCGCACTCGAGGAGCGCCTCGGTGTCTGGCGCAGGCAGCCGGAGCTCGGATGAGCGCCGACGACGCAGCCGAGCCGGAGCCCGAGCGCAACCTCGGGCCCTTCGACGCGACCATGCTCGTCATGGGCGGCATCGTCGGCGTGGGCATCTTCTTCACGCCGGGCACCGTCGCCGGGTTGGTGCCCGACGAGTCGACGTTCCTGCTGGCCTGGATCCTCGGCGGGCTCGTGGCCTTGTGCGGCGCATTCACCTTCGCGGAGCTCGGCGCCTGCATGCCGCGCGCCGGCGGCTGGTTCGTCTACCTGCGCGAGGCCTTCGGTCCCCTGCCGGCGTTCCTCTTCGCTTGGACGATCCTGGGCGTGGTCTCGACCGGCGCGATCGCGGTCATCGCCGCCTTCTGCGCCACGGCGCTGAACGGCTTGGTACCGGGCGTCGGGGCGGTCGGCAGCGTCAGCCACCTGGCCGTGGGGCTGGCGATCGTGATCGGCCTGACGACCATGGCGCTGATGGGCATTCGCCTCGGTGCGACGGTGCACGGCGTGGTGATGGTCGCCAAGCTCGTGGCCATCGCCGCCCTGGGTGCGGCCGGTGTCGCGGTCGGCTTCGGCCTCGGTGGCCAGGGGAGCGAGGCGGCGCTGCCCGTCGATTCGGTCCCGGCCGAGCCGGTCGGGCTGGCCGCCATCGCCCTGGGGCTGGTCGGCGCGGCCCTGCCGGTGTTCTTCTCCTACGGCGGTTGGCAGAACCTGTGCTACGCGGCCGACCGCGTGCGCGATCCGCGGCGCGTCCTGCCCCGGGCGATCCTCGGCGGCGTGGTCGGCGCGGTGGCGCTCTACCTGGTGGTCAACCTCGGCTTCCTGCGCGCCTTCGGGCTGGAGGGCTTGGGCAGTCGCGGCGACTTCGCCGCGGCCCTGGCGGAGCGAGTCATGGGCGAAGGCGGTCGCGGCGCGCTCCAGGCGGCGATGGCGGTCTCGGCCCTCGGGGTCTGCGCCGTGACGGTGCTGCTCACGCCGGGCATCTACGTGGCCATGGCCCGCGCGGGGTTGTTCTTCCGCGCCTACGGCAAGCTCCACGCGCGCACGGCCGCGCCGGTCCTGGCCCTGGTGACCCAGGGTGCCGTGGCCTGCGGCTACCTGCTGTGGAGCGAGCAAGAGGCCTGGCTCGGTCCGCCCGCGGAGGGCGCCATGGACCTGGACACCCTCACGGGTTCGGTGGTCTTCGCCGAGTGGATCTTCCATGCCCTGGCCGCCGCGGCCCTGTTGCGGCTGCGGCGCGTGCACCCCGACTTCGTCGGTCTCGGCTCCAGCTGGGCTCGTCTCGCACCGTTCGGCTACCTGCTGGCGGCGATCGCCGTCGTCGCGGGCAACCTGTTCGCCACCCCGGGCCTGCGGGTCGTGGTGGGCCTGGTGGCTGTCGGGCTCGGCGGACTCGTCTACCTGGCTTGGCGACCCTTCCGCCCGGCGTCGGCCTGACTCGCGCCCCAGCGCCCCGCCCTTCCCGTGCGCGTCTTCAGCACAGACCACCTCGAGGTGCCCCTGCCCGCTGGGCATCGGTTCCCCATGTCGAAGTACCGCCGCTTGCGGGAGCGGTTGGTCGAAGCCGGGGTGCTGCGCGCGAGTGAGCTCGTCCGCGCCCCGGCGGCGCCCCTCGATCGCATCGGCGCGGTGCACGACCCGGCCTACGTGCGGGCCTTCATCGCCGGCAACCTCTCGCGCGAGGCGGTGCGGCGCATCGGCTTCCCCTGGTCGCCCGCGCTCGTGGATCGAACCCTGGGCAGCGTCGGCGGGACCCTGGCCGCGGCGCGGGTAGCCCTCGACGAGGGCTTCGCCGGCAACCTGGCGGGGGGCACGCACCATGCCCACCGCGACTTCGGTTCGGGCTACTGCGTGTTCAACGACCTGGCGGTGACGGCCCGCACGCTGCTCGACGAGCGGGCGGTGGAGCGCGTGGCGGTGGTGGACCTTGACGTCCACCAGGGCGACGGCACCGCGACCCTGTGCGCGGGCGACGAGCGCGTGTTCACCCTCTCGGTCCACGGCGCGCGCAACTTCCCGAGCCGCAAGCAGACGAGCGACCTGGACCTGGGCCTGGCCGACGGTACGGGCGACCAGGAGTACCTGGAGCTGGTCGAAGCCGCCCTCGATCGCGTGTTCGACGGGGCGCGACCGCAACTCGTGCTCTATCAAGCCGGCGTGGACCCGCTGGCGGAGGACCGGCTGGGACGACTGGCCTTGACCCTCGACGGCCTGGCCGCGCGGGACGCGCTGGTCTTCGAACGCTGTCGTGCGGAGGGTGCCGCCGTGGTCGCGACCCTCGGCGGCGGCTACGCCGATCCCCTCGAGCCGACCCTGGCGGCCCACGAGGGCACCTATCGGGCGGCGCGGTCGGTCTTCGATCGAGGCTAGTCGCCGCGGCGGCGGTCCTGTGGGCGACGTGCGCTGCGCGGGGTCGGGACTCTGGCACCCGGCCGGGGCTCGCGCCGGTTAGAGTCGCAGGGCCGCGGCCTCAGCTCCCCGAAGGCCGCGACAACCGCTCCACTCCCCTTGGCCCAGACCGAATCCCAATTGCGCCGCGCCACCGCGCGGGCCCGGCGCCCGCTGACCTGGGCGGTGACCATCGTCGTCATCGTGGTCACCCTTTGGACACGCTCCGGGAGCCTGCACTGGAGCGGCGAGGCGGCGGCGGACTACCGCTGGCACCTGGGCTGGGCCTGCATCGCCCTGGGCGGGGTGGCGTCGGTCCTGCAGAACTGGGTGCCGTCCCTGCTGCTGCTGGCCCTGGGGTTCTTCCATCTGGGTCCCGAGCTGGCGCTCTCGGTCCCACGGGGCACGGTGGCCGCCGCCGGTCAGCCGCTGACGGTCGCCATGGTGACCCTCGAGGCCGGCGCCGAGGATCAGCGGCCCTTCCTGGACTGGATCGAAGCCGAGGACATGGCCGCGGAGCAGCGACCCGACCTGCTGTTCTTGACCCAGGTCGATCAGCTGGCCCTGGGGCAGCTCGGCGAGCTCGAGGCCCATGGCTTCATCGACCGCCATGTCTGGCCTGCGGAGGCGGACTGGACCGCGGACACCCGCGGCAACGTGTTCCTGTCGCGCCTGCCCACCAGCGGCTACTCGGCGGGTGAGTTGGGTCGACTGTTCGAGCTCGAGGTCGACCTGGCGGGTACACCGGTCACGGTCCTGGCGGCGCGCATGCCGCGTCCGCTCAGCGAGCAAGGGGTGGACCAGCGCGCCGAGCTGGTGGAGCTGCTCGGGACCCGCGCGGCCCGATCGCCGAACACGGTCGTGCTCGCCAAGCTCAACGCGACGCTCTATGCCCCCGCCTACCAGCGGCTGCTGTCGCTGGGTGAGCTGACCGACTCACGCATGGGCTTCGGGCGCAAGACCTCGTGGAGCGACGATCGCTTCCTGCCGGGGCTCGAGCTCGCGGTGGACCACGTGCTGGTGGGCGACGGCCTGCTGGTCCTCGATCGACGGGTCGAGCACTTGACCTTGGGGCAGGGCCGCGAGCCGGTCATCTGCCGAGTCAGCCTGCGCTGAGCCCGGCGGTTGGCCGGTTCGCCTCAGGCGCCGAAGCGGCGCTCCTGCCACAGGGGCGGCCGATCGGCCTCGAGCAGCTCGGCGATCTCACGCGCCGGCAGGGCAGCGTCCACCAATTCCCCGTCCGCGTGCAGGGCCTCGAAGCGCGCGCGTCGGGGGAAGTCCTCCAGGGCCGCGGTGCGGATCTGGCCCTGCATCGTCGTGTCGACGACGCCCGGGGAGTAGGAGACGAGGCCCACGTCGAGGCCGCGGTGTTCGTCGAGCTCCTCGTGCTCCAGCGCGAGGACCTGGCCGAACATCCGCAGGGCGGCCTTGCTCGCGCAGTAGGCACCCCAACCCGGGTAGGCGGAGGTGGCCGCGCCGCTCGAGACGTCGACGATGCGGACCCGTGCGCTCGTCGCAGCGCCCGCTAGAACGCGTCCGGCGAGCCAGGCGGGCACGGCGGCGTTGACGGCCAGGCTGCGCCCGGTCGCGGCCAGGTCGAGCTTGTGGATCGGCGCGATGTCGAGCAGGCCGGCGTTGTTCACCAGGGCGATGCGGCCGTGTCCGGCGAGACTGCTCGACTCGGTGACCGGTCCGAGGACAGCTTCGACGGCGGCGGAGTCCGCGAGGTCCACAGCCGCGTGGGAGTAACCCTCGGCGCCGGCGAGCTGCGACGGGGCTGCGCTGCGAGCGACGCCCAGCACGGTCCATCCGCGGCTCAGCAGCTCGCCGGCCACGGCCAGTCCCAGACCGCGGGAGGTCCCGGTCACGATCGCGAAGTTCTCAGACATGCCGCGAGTGTACGCAGCCTCCCGAACTCCTGATCCAGGACACTAGGACGGCCTCGTCGCCAGAGTTAGATTCCCCCGGGTGACGAGCTTCAGCTGCAAGGTCTGTGGAGCCGCGTTCGAGGTGCCCCAAACGGCCCTCGACAAGTACCCGGGCTGGCAGCCCAAGTACTGTCGCGAGCATTCGCCGAAGAAGAGTGGAGCCCCCAAGGGCGGTTCCGCAGGCGCGCGCTCGGGCGGTGCTCGATCAGGGGGCGCCGCGCGCCGCACCCGAGTCAAGACCATGGACGAGGGGCCGCGGCTCACCACCGCGGAAGTGCTGCTGCAGTATGCGGACCCCGGTCAGGATGGCGTCTTCACCGACGGGTCCTGCACGCCCAATCCCGGCCCCGGTGGCTGGGGCGTGGTTTGGGTCGAAGGCGGCCAGGTCGTGGGGGAGCTCAACGGCCATGAGCCCGACACGACCAACAACCGCATGGAGCTCAAGGCCCTGGTCGAGGCCTTCCGGATGCTGCCCGACGATCGGCCGGTGAACGTCTTCAGCGACAGCAACCTGTGCGTCCAGACCGTGAACCAGTGGGCCCCGGGCTGGGCCGCGCGAGGCTGGAAGCGCAAGGGCGGCCCGATCGCCAACCTGGATCTGGTCCAGGAGTTGTGGGCCCTCGTGCAGGAGCGCCCGAAGGTCAAGCTGCAGTGGATCGAAGCCCACACCGGCCACCGCTGGAACGAGTACGCCGACGCCCTGGCCGCGGCTTGGATGCGCGGCTGAGCGTCGGCGGCCCACCTGGCCCGATCGGGTGCCCGCGTCGATCGCCGGCCTACTCGACGGTGCAGGACCAGGAACCGTGGCCCTCGAACTCGAGTTCCAACTCCATCGTCATGCCCCGCTCCTCGGCCTCGGCCTCTAGGGTCAGGTCCATGGGGCCCTCGAGCGTCAGCGATCGGATGTGTCCGGAAGCCAGGTCCCAGAGCAGCTCACCCTCGAGGTCGATCGAAGTGGTGATGCGCGCCTCTTGCAGGGACTCGTCGGCGTCCAGCTGGTCGTTGTAGCGCAGCATCTGTTCGCTCGCGTCGCCGCTCGCGGTGACTTCGCCGGAGAGCACGATGCGCGCGAACCGTCCGCCATCCTCCACGAGTTCCACGTAGGTCGCGACGACCTCACCGGAGAGGGTGTCCGTGGCCTGGGCCGGCGTGGCGCACATCACGGCGGGCACGATGTCGTCGGCCAAGTCGTTGCCCTGGGCCTCCAACTCGAGGTCGGCGCCCAGACCCAGGATCGACGCCAGCTGTGGCGCGTCGATGATCCAAGTGTCGCCCACGCCGACCTCCCGGTCCGGCAGCAGGGCCAAGCCGTCGTAGTCGAAGTGCAGGGCGTCGAGCAGGTCCGCGTCCAAGGGGTCGTCCTCGTCGAGTGAGGTGGCGACCCAGGCCTCCTCGTCGCTGTTCCAGGTCCAGGCCACGCCTTCGCCGGCCAAGTCGCTCGCGAAGGTCTCGCGGACCTCGTCCTCGGGGTCGCCGTCCTCGACCACGTCCGCGTCGAAGCCGCCGGTGATCTCGTCGTAGGTGCGCTCGATCCGCCGGAGCCCGTCCTCGCCAACGGTCGCGTAGAGGTCCGTGACCTCCAACGAGCGGGTATGCACGATCTTGAGCTCGAAGCCGTCCGGGACCGGGTCGTCGCTGCCTCCCGCCCGCATCACCCCGTCCACCAGTTCGAGCTCCACCCTCGAGCTGAGAGTCTTCTCGACCGTGAGGTCCTGGGCGGCGGCGAAGCGCGGGGAGTCCGCGGCGGAGCCCGTGGCGACGGCCAACAAGGCGAAGGGGGTCAGGACTTTCATGGGGATCCTCGCAGGTCTCGGGACTGGCGGCAGGTGGGTCCGTTTCGTGGGTGGTTGTTCGGATCCCGGGCTCCGACATTGCGGCATTCGCCGCGTCGGACTCGCTTCAGGGCCCGGGGCTGCGAATCAGATCCACCATCGCGCTCAACATGCGGTGAGTCAGACCCCAGACCACCCGGCGCTCCCAGTTCCAGGCGGGCAAGAAGAGCGAGCGCTCGCCGTCCTCGTAGTGGAAGCGGTGGTCCAACTCGCCCGCGGCCAGGGGACCCAGGGGCATCCAGAAGGCCTCGGAAGCCTCGTCCCCGAGGATCACCTCGCCCAGGTCCGCCGCTCGAAAGGCGAAGGGCGTGACCCGCAGGGGCACCGGTCCGCCGCGGGCGCGGGCCTGGATCGTCGGCATCCGGCACAGGAGCCGAGCGCCCGCGGCCAGGTCGACGCCAAGCTCCTCCCGGGTCTCGCGCACGGCGGTGGCCGCGAGGTCCGCATCGAGCTCCTCGGCCTTGCCGCCGGGCAGGGAGATCTGACCCGACCAGCGATCGCCCTCGCGCTCGGCGCGGCGCATCAAGAGCACCTCCGGCCAGTCCGTCCCGTCGCGCAGCACCGCGGCCACCGCCGCCTGGTCCGGCGCGGCCGGGGGCTCGGGCTCGGATGGCGCGTAGCCCTCGAGGATCTCGGTCCAGTCCGGTCGCAGGGGGCTCACAGCTCGAGCGCCAGGTGCAGGTCGCAGCCGTGGTGGCCCGTGTTGCCGAGTGGCCCGGCGAGGAGCTCGAAGCCCGCCGCGCGGTACAGGCGTTGGGCCGCGTCCATGCCCGTCAAGGTCTCGATGTAGCAGCGCGCGAAGCCCATCTCCCGCGCCGCCTCGAGGCAGCGGGCCAGCAGCTCGCGGCCGACGCCGCGCCCGCGCAGCTCGGGCAGGAAGTACATCTTGCGCAGCTCGCAGACGGTCCCGTCCGCGCCCACCAGGGGCGCGACGCCGGCGCCCCCGGCCACGCGACCGTCGAGCTCGACCACGAAGTAGCAGCAGCGCTCGGCCCCGTAGGCGACCGACATGGTGTCGACCTCGGCATCGGTCATCGCGAAGCCGTCGCCGGACGCTCCGAACTCGGGCATGACCGCGCGGATCACCCCGGCCACGGCGGCGTCGTCCGTGGCTGCGATGGGGCGGATGGCGATCGTGGACTCGGCCATGGTGGTCCCTACTCCTCGTCGGCCGTGTCGGTCGAACCGTCGACCCCGGGACCCGAGAGCACCCGCCGGATGCGCGTGCCCTCGCGCTCGAAGCGGTAGTCGAGGGTCGCGCGACTGGCCTTCTTCCAGGTGCGCCAGACCCGCGGCGCGTCGCGCTTCCACAGCTCGCAGCGCGTCACGCCACTCGCGTCGCACACGTCGGCCGTGGCCTTGCCCTTCTCGATCCGCGGCCGGCCGAGGATCCGTGCGCGGGTCGGATCGTCGTCGTGCTCGGGTGCCAGGTCGCGGCGCATCAGCACCAGGAAACTCGTTGCCAAGCTGCGCCGGTCGATCTCGAGCTCTTGGCCGAAGCGCGCCCAGAAGCCCTCGATGAAGGCTTCCTGGGGCGGCTCCGGGAAGTGGTGGCACCACTGGTCCTCGTTGCCGGGGGCCAGGGTTCCGCAGGCTCCGGAGTGAGGGCAGGGGGCCAGGGGAAGGTGGGTTGCCAGGAGACCCTCGCGCACCTCGGACAGTCCGCGCGCGATCGAGCGCGCCCCGGGCTCGACCCAGACCACGCGCGCGGCGCGGCGGGCCAGGGCCTGGAGCTGGTCCAGGCCGTGCGTGTCGAGCTCGCTCAACACGTGGCTGATCAAAGCCAAGTCGATCGCGGCGCCCGGGGGGGGCGAACCCGTGCGCACGTCGAGCTCGGCGGACGCCTCGCGCAGGCGCCCGGCGGCGAAGCTGCGTGCGGGGCTCGAGCGGTCGTCCATGAACACCCGCGCGCCGCCCGGAATCAAGCCCGCCGCGAAGGCGCGGCGCGCCGCGATACCGGTGCCGCAGCCCCAGTCGACCACGTTCCAAGCCTCGCCGGCAGCGCTCCCCGCGCCGAGTCCGGCCGCGAGCGCCTCCGCCAGGACGCTGTCCCACTTCCAACCGATGCGCGCGCCGTAGGTGGCGTCGTACAGCTCGAGGTCGCGGTCCGTCAGCCAGTAGTCGCCGGTGGCGGCCGGCTCGCCGTCCTCACTGCGCGCCAGGAACAGGGACCGCATGCGCTCCAGGCGGCCGCGGTCTCGCCCGCGCCAGTCGATCGTGAGGTAGTCGGTCATGGTGGATCGGGAGCCTACCTCCCGCGGATACCCGCTCAGCGCAGCGGCTGCACGAAGAAGTTGCGCACGCGGATCGCGGCCTGGTCCTCGACCGTGTCGGCGGGATAGCGCTGGAAGCCGATGAAGCCGGACTCGGCGCGCTGCGCGAAGGGCGGCTCGACCTCCAGGGCGAGGGTGTCGACGTCGTAGAGGGCCAACCCGTTCAAGGCCACGGCCAGGCGGCTGCCGCGGTAGAGCACCTCGTAGCGATTCCACTCGCCGTGGGGTCGGTAGCCCTTCAGCTCCAGCGGCGGCGGCGCGACGGCCCCGTAGAGGCCACCGGTGAACTGGTAGTCCACCAGGGTCGAGTTGGTCTCGGTCTCCCAGTTGTAGTCGTCGAGGATCTGCACCTCGGCGCCCGAGTAGGAGGAGTTGCCGGGCTCGCGCGAGGCGCGCAGGTAGAGGCCGGAGTTGGCCATGCGCGCGATGTTGAACTCGGCCGTCAGGCGGAAGTCCCGGAAGTCGTCGACGGTGCCAATCTCCCCGCCGCCGTCGCTGGGGATCGAGAGCACGCCGCGCTCGACGGTGTAGCCCTCGCCGTCGCCGCGGGTCATCAGGCCGTCGAGACCCTTGGCCAGCAGGTCGCGCCAGGCGCCAGCGTCCGAGGATTCACCGTCGCTGGCCGCAGGCGCCTTGGGGCGCAGAACGCCTGCGGCCGCCTTGGGGTTCTCCTCGAACAGCTCCTCGCCGAAGATCGGCAGCGAGCGCACGCGGATGTCGCGGAAGCGCACCGAGCGCGAGGCCGCGTCGGCGTCCGCCGGATGCACCTGTAGGCCGATGCGCCCGTGGGGCGCGTAGCCCGGCGTGCCCTCGGGCAAGCGGTAGTCGGTGACCTTGGTGCCGTTCAGCCAGACTTCGATGCGGAAGTCGAAGCCGGTGGTGCGAACGCGCACGTGGTTCCACTCGTCCTTTTTGAAGTGCGCTTCGGCCTCGGGATTGTGCTCCAACCAACCGTCGGCGTAGATCCCCGCGATCTCCCCGCCGGGCCGGTGATCGAGGGTCACCTGGGCGCCCTTGAGCCCCGTGTCCGGCGGTAGCATGCGCAGGAAGATGCCGGAGTCGTAGGGGTACTCGAGCTTCACGTCGAGCTCGAGCTCGCAGGCGGTGAACAGCTCGTCGGTGTAGATCAGCCCGCCCTCGCCGCCAGCGCCCGTGCGCCCCACCAACTCGCCGTCCTCGACGGTCCACTGGGCCTCCCCGTCATAGCGCCCGCCGGTGGTGGTCCAACCGGCCAGGGACTCGCCGTCGAACAGGGGGCGGGTGCCCTCGTGCTGGACGGCGAGCATCGCGCCTTCGAACCCGGCGACCAGCCGCTCGGCCGCGGGAACCGAGAGCACGCTGGCGGCCGAGGCCAGGGCGTCGGACCAAGCGCCGGCAGGACGACCGGCGGCGCGCTGGACCACGGCGGTCACGATCCGGCCGTGGGTCACCGGCCATCCGCTGCGCGGGTCGACGATGTGCGAGAGGTGGCGGCCGTCGGCCTCGATGAACTGTTCGGTGGCGCCGGAGGTGGCCACGCAAGCTTGGGTCAGCTCGAGCACTCGCGCGCCCTCACCGACCCCGGCCAGGACGCGCCAGCCCGCGCGCTCGGGGGGCGCGTCCCCCAGGGCCAGATCGCCGCCGAGGTCGACCAGGGCCCGGGGGTGGCCCAGTTCGGTCAGGACCTCGAGCAACTCCTCGGCTGCGAAGCCCTTCGCCACGCCACCGAGGTCGAGGCTCATGCCCGGGCTTGCGAGTGCGACCGTGCCGGCCTCGGGGTCGATGGCCAGGCGGGTCCAGTCGACGAGTGCGGCGGCCGCGTCGACGTCAGCGGCGGTGGGAAGCGTGTCCGTGTGGCGAGCTTCGCGCCACAGGTGGGTCACCGGCGCGGCCGTGGGATCGAAGGCGCCCTGTGAGGCCGCGGCCACGCTCGTGGAGGCGATCAGGCAGGCGATCAGCGTCTCGTCGGTGGCGACCGCGGCGCCGGCCCCTGCCGCGACCTCGGCCACCGGTCCGGTCGGCTTGTAGTCCGACAGGCTGCGGTCCAGCTCGGTCAGGCGTGCGAAGGCCGCTCGGGCGGCGGCCCGGGCCTGACCCTCGCTCGCCGACCACAGCAACAGCCGCGCCTCGCAGCCCATGGCCAGGCGCCTATACTCGAACTGCTCCAACTGACCCGCTCCGACGGTCCGATCCACGGCTTCGACCTGGGCCGCCGAGCTACACGCGACCGACCCGGTCGCCGCCAGCGCCACCAGGCCCGTCAGAACCGCTCGCCCCAACGCGATCGCCCTATCCATGCCGCCCTCGACACTGTCGACTCGCCCCGTTCTGTGGCCCTGGCGGGCGTTTCGTCGGTTGGTCGCGGGGTCGATCGGGTTGGTGGGCATGGGGCTCCTGGGTGTTGCCATCGCTGGACAGGCGCCGATGGACGGCGCCGGGGGCGGCTTCGCGACGAGGATACCGGGCACGACCGTGGACCTCGCCATGGTGCCGATCGCGAATCCTGCTCCGGCCGGTGAGGCCCGGGGCGAGGAGCCCGCCTTCTGGATCTCCGCCACCGAGGTCACCTGGGACATGTTCGACGCCTTCGTCTTCGAGCAGCTCGAGGCGGAGCTGCCCGAAGGCGTGGACGCCATGTCCCGGCCGACCAAGCCCTACATCACCGCGGACCGCGGCTTCGGCCACGACGGCTACCCGGTGGGGTCGGTCTCCCTGCGGGCGGCGCGGGGCTTCTGCGAGTGGCTGACGCTCCACACCGGCCGCAAGTGGCGCTTGCCCACCGCCGGCGAGTGGACCCACGCGGCCCTGGGCGGTGCGCGCGGTCCCTGGCACCACGGCTCCTCGGCCGAGGGCCTCGAGGCCGTGGCCTGGTTCAAGGACAACGCCCGCCGCAAGACCCATCCGGTGGCGGGCCTGGCGCCCAACGGCTTCGGCCTCTACGACGTCCACGGCAACGTGGCCGAGTGGGTCGAGACCGAGGACGGCGCCGGACAGTTGATGGGCGGCGCCTACCTCGACCGCGCTGCCGACCTGGCGGTGATGGCCGCCAAGACCCCGACTTCGGCCTGGAACCGCAGCGACCCCAACCTGCCCAAGAGCGTGTGGTGGTTGGCCGACGGTCCCTTCGCCGGATTTCGCGTCGTGTGCGAGTCGCCGCCCCCGGCGGACGACCCTGCGAGCGACGCGCAGACTCCCACTGACACCCCCCAGGACTCCACCGGAACCTCCCGCCCATGAGCGACCCCCTGCATCCCCACGGCGCGAACCCCGAGCACCTGCGTGAACCCGGTTGGGCGGTCTACGGTCCGTCGCGGCGTTCCCTGCTCAAGGGCGCGGCGGCGCTCGCCACGCCCCTGGCCCTGGGCGGCTTGGCCCGGGCCCAGGAGCAGGGCGCGACGGCCGAGCAGCCTGCGGACCTGCCGACGCTCAAGATCGGCCTGATCGGTTGCGGCGGGCGGGGCACCGGCGCGGCCTGGCAAGCCCTGCACGCCGAGGACGGCAGCGTCGTGCTGTGGGCCATGGGCGACGCCTTCGAGGACCGCCTCGAGGGCAGCCGCAGCTACCTCGAGACGGCCCTGGCCGAGGAGGGCCACGCCGCGCGCATGGACGTGGCGCCCGAGCGGCGCTTCGTGGGCTTCGAGGCCTTCAAGCAGGTGATCGACTCCGGCGTGGACGTGGTCCTGCTGACGTCCGTGCCGGCCTTCCGGCCCGCGCACCTGACCTACGCCGTGGAGCGCGGCGTGCACGTGTTCTGCGAGAAGCCCATGGCCGTGGACGTGCCCGGCATTCACCAGGTGCGCGCCGCCTGCGAGGTCGCGCGGACCAAGGGCCTGTCGCTCGTGTCCGGCTTCTGTTGGCGCTACAACGCGATGCACCGCGCGACCTTCGAGCGCATCCACGCCGGCGCGATCGGCGACGTGCAGGCCATGTACACGAACTACTACACGGGCGTGCTCGGTAACCGCAACCGCGAGGAGGGTTGGAGCGACACGGAGTGGCAGCTGCGCAACTGGCACCACTTCTCGTGGCTGTCGGGCGACCACATCGTCGAGCAGGCGATCCACTCGATCGACAAGCAGTCCTGGGCCTTCGGCGACGAGCCGCCCGAGCGCGCGATTGCCATCGGCGGCTGCCAGACCCGCAGCGGTCCCCAGAAGGGCAACACCTTCGACCACTTCGGCGTGGTCTACGAGTACTCCGGCGGCAGGCGCGCGTTCATGCTCGCGCGCCAGTGGCCGAACAGCTACGGCGAGAACAACGACTTCCTCTACGGCAGCGCCGGGCGCGCGACGATCGAGAACTGGACCCCGTACCACGAGATCGTCGGTCCCGGGAACTGGCGCTGGGAGTACGAGGGCGAGGGCAACGACATGTACCAGCAGGAGCACGACGAGCTCTTCGCGTCGATCCGCGCCGGCACGCCCATGAACGACGGTGACTGGATGACCACCAGCAACCTGTTGGCGATCATGGGCCGCGAGGCGGCCTACTCGGGCCGCGCGATCACCTGGGACGAGCTCTTGGCCAGCACCAAGCGCCTGGGCCCCCCCGGCATGGAGAGCGGCGTGATCGAGTGGGGCGACCTCGCCGCCGGCGACGACCCCGAGGCCGGCAAGTACGAGTTCGCCTGATGTCCGTCATCAACCGACGGGAGGTGCTCGGGCTGGGGCTGGGCGCGCTGGCCCTGGGCGGAGCGGCTGCCGCGGGCCAGGATGGGCCCGGTGCCCTGGGTGGGCTCGCCGCGCGCCTGGCGGCGGAGAACCGCGGCCGGCTGCGCGGCATCAAGCGCTCGTGCAAGATCGGCATGGTCGGCGTCGGCGAGACGATCGGCGAGAAGTTCCAGATCCTGCGCGACCTGGGCTACGACGGCGTCGAGCTCGACAGCCCTTCCGACCTGGACCGCGACCAGGTCCTGGCCGCGATCGAGGCCACGGGTCTGCGCGTGCCCGGCGTGGTCGACTCGGTGCACTGGACCAAGACCCTGGGCGACGCCGACCGCGCGGTGCGCGCCGCCGGTCGCAAGGGCCTGGAGACGGCCCTGCACGACGCCAAGGCCTTCGGCGCGTCGACGGTGCTGCTGGTGCCGGCCGTGGTCAACGCGCAGATTCGCTACGACCAAGCCTACGAGCGCTCGGTGGCGGAGATCGAGCGGGTCGTGCCCCTGGCCAAGGAGCTGGGCGTCACGATCGCCTTCGAGAACGTCTGGAACAACTTCCTGCTCAGTCCCCTCGAAGCGGCGCGCTACGTGGACGGCTTCGAGAGCCGCCACGTGGGTTGGTACCTGGACCTGGGCAACCTGGTGCGCTCGGCCTGGCCCGACCACTGGGTCCACGCCCTGGGTGCGCGCATCAAGAAGATCGACATCAAGGACTACAGCCGCGCCAAGCAGAACAGCGAGGGCATCTGGGCCGGCTTCGACTGCGCCATCGGCGCGGGCGACGTGGGTTGGGAGACCACCATGGCGGCCCTGGACAGCGTCGAGTGGGGCATCGGCGGCGAGCACTGGGCCTCGGCCGAGGTGGGCGGCGGCGACGCCGCGCGCCTGGCGGAGATCCTCGCACGCATGGACGACGTGCTGGGGCGCTGAGAGTCGGCGGGGCCGCGTGCGCCACCGCGCTGCGACTCGCGCTGCGACTCGCGCTGCGACTCGCGCTGCGACTCGCGCTGCGACTCTTGCTGCGACTCGAAATGCGACTCGAAATGCGACTCGAAATGCGACTCGAGATGCGTGGTCGGCGCTTCCCGCCGAGTCGAACTCGGCGGGAAGCGAACTCCCAATGCGCTCCAGGCCGCGCCGGGATCAGAGCCCTTCGATCGCGCTGCTCGCTTCGACCTGAGCAACGGGCGCGGCGACTCGATCGACGTCGATCAGTGCATACAGGAGTCGCCCCTCGACCTCCTGTGTCGTGGCGACGAGGAGTTCGTGACCGAACGCCACGGCATGGACGTGTCCCTGGCGGTAGGGCAGTTCGGCGGCCAGGGTCGTCCACCGATCCCGCGCGGGATCGTAGACCTCGATCGAGGTGGCGCGCCCGCCTCCACCGGCAACGTTGCCGCCCACCAGGACCAGTCGCTCGCCGATCCGGACCAGGCTGGCGCCGATACGGGCCGCGACGGGTGCAGCGACCTCCCGCCAGGTACCCGCCTGGGGATCGAAGGCGCGGCAGACGTCCACAGGCGCGAAGTTCGGCCCCATGCCACCCACCAGGTAGAGCTCGCCGCCGAGGCTGGCGCAGGCGTGGGCGCGGCGCGGTTCGGGCAGTGATTCCGACCGACGCACGAACTCGAGCGAGTCCGCAGACAGGTCGGCTTCGAGCAGCGCGAGGGGCAGACCGAACGGCTCGACCCGCTGCGCGTCGTAGTCCATGCCGCCGGCGATCAGCAGTCGGTCGGCCACCTGCGCGATCCCGAACTGCGTGCGGGGTTCGGGCAGTGCCGGCGAGGCGTCGATCCAGCGATCCGTGGAGCTGCGGAAGGTCCAAACCTCGGCGCGACTGCGTGCAGGCCCCGCATCGGGGGCGAAGCCGCCGATCAACGCCAGGGTGCCGCGATCGAGTTGCACGAGCTCAGAACTCTGACGGGGGGCCGGCGCGTCCGCGAGTCGCAGCCAGGTTCCCTCGCTCGGATCGAACCGCCAGCTCTCGGCTTCGAAGCGCTCCGAGGCGAAGTCGTGCTGCTCGGTGCCGTTGTTGCCGCCCACCAGGATCAGGTCGCCGCGAACAACGGCCACGGCCTGGCGGCTGCGCGCGGCCATGGGAGAGGCGACATCCAGGGTCAGCAGGGGCGGTCCGTCCTGGGCTTGGCTCAACCTCTCGATCGCGGTGGGGCGGCCGCCGCTGCCGATGCCGCCGACGACGAGCAAGTCACCGGTGCCTCGCTCCGTCACCAGTCGGTGGAAGAAGCGCGGAAACCACAGCCTTCCTTCGTCGATCCAGCGCGCCGAGTCGGCGTCGAGCCTTCGCAGGACGCCGTCGCGCCCAGAAGCCAGGAACCCCGTCGCGCCGCCGACGGCGGAGGCACCGAAGGAGAATCCCGGGAAGGGTTCGATCTCCGACCAGCTCTCGCCGTCGAGGTCGAAGATCCAGCTTCGGCCGTCCACGTCGCCGAGATCGGACATGCCCTCGATGGCCAGTAGCTCGTCGCCGTTGCTGGCCAGGGCCAGGCCCCGCGATCGAAAGGGCTGCGCGAACTCCGACCACGCCGGCTGTTCGGCGTCGAGGTCGAGTCGCAGGCCCGTCGTGGCCCAGTCCTCGGTCCCACCCTCGCCCAGGTGCCAGCCGCCCACGACGTAGACGGTTCGGCCGACGGCGACGGCGTCATGGGAGGAGCGCGGTTCGGGCAGGGGCGGCAGGTCGCGCCAAGTTGAAGTGAGCGTGTCGAAGGCCCGGCATTCATCGGTCGAGCGCAGGTCCTGGGCCTGATCCCGGCGGTTGAGGATCCGCGTGCCGCCAACCTGGATCAGGTCGGTCCCCGCGGCGACCAGCGCGGTGCCTTGGATCGGTCCGATGCCGGGCAGGAGCCGGAGAGCTCCGCTGGCCCCGTCCAGTCGCAAGAAGACGTCCGACTGGGACTCGACGTGGTAGTCGTGCGGTGTGCCGAAGTATCCGCCCAGCACGAACAGCTGGTTGCCGATCGTGGCCGCGCCGAAGCTGGTGACGCCGCGCGGCAACTGAGCGCTCAGTCGACCGCGACGTAGGGTCGTGGAGGCTTGGTGGCCGTTGGCGACCGGGCCGTTGGCGACCGGGTCGTTGGAGACCGGGTCGTTGGAGACCGGGTCGTCGGCGGCAAGGGCGACGGTCGTACACAGGGCGAGGGCGGGCAGGAACGGCATGGCTCTCGGGGTTCGGGTTGGGCCGTGGGCGGCCCGCGGTCGGTGATCGGTCGTTGTCTTCGGGCGGGTCGACGACCCGGAAATTATGAGACTGCGTCTCAGAAGCTACTGGAATTGTTGAGATCCAATCTCAATTGGCGTCTAGGCTCGGCCGCCGAGTGGCGCGGGCTGAGCCTGCGCCCAGCGCAGGAACCAGCCCTCAGCGGCGTCCATCCATGACTTCGACCAACGACGACCGATCCGCCCCGACCCGTCCGTTGACCCGCTTGCTGCCCGAGATCCTCACCGCTGCGGCGCTGCTGGCCCTCGCCGCCGGGTCCGCCAGGGCGCAGTGCGGCCTGCTCGAGTTGCAGGGAATCACCACCGATGGTGCGGACCGGTTCGGAGCCGCCTTGGCCCTGGACGGCGAGCTATTGGTCGTGGGAGCACCGCGGGCCGACCTGCCCGGTTCGCTGAGCGGCCTCGAGGGGACGGCCACGGTCTTCGCTCGGATCGCCGGTCAGTGGGTCGAGGAGGCCACGCTGGAACTGCCGACGGGGCAGCCCATCGACGACCTGGGCTCGGCCGTCGCGATCGAGGGCGAGCGGGTGGCCATCGGGGTTCCCGGCTTCGACGGCACGGCCGTCGACCAAGGCGCTGTGCTGGTCTTCGAGCGTCAGGGCGGCGCCTGGCCTCTGGTGGCGACCGTCACGGCGCCCGACGCCCTCGCGGGCGATCGCCTCGGGAGCGCGGTCGCGATCGTCGGTGAAACGATCTACGCCGGGGCGCCGAGTCACTCCTTCGTCGGGACTGACGACGGGGCGTTGTACGGATTCTCGATCGTCGGCGGAGTCCCGGTACTCACGGCCAAGCTCGGTGGTTCAGGGCTCCCGCCGGGTCCCAATCGCCTGGGGTCCTCGCTGGCCACCGACGGCGTGCGACTCGTGGCGGGAGCTCCGGGGACCGGTCAAGCGGTTCCCTTCAACGGCGCCGTTCTCGTCTACCTGTTCGACCCGTCGGGTGCCGCGGTCGTCGAGCGGACGATCCACGGTCCCGCGGCCATCGCGGGCAGCTACTTCGGCTCCGCGGTCGATGTGAGCGGGCTCGACCTGCTGGTTGGAGCCGCGGGCAACAGTCCCGTGGGCGCCGCAGCCGGCTCGGCCTGGTGGATCGACCTGGGAGACCCGGACTCGGCGCTCGCGGAGTTGGCGGTCCCCGACCACGCGCCGGGCGACGCTCTGGGCTCCGCGGTCGCGATCGCCGGCGAGCGCTGTTTCGTCGGCCGCCCGCGCCACTCCGGCTCGAGCCTGCTCGAGGGTGGAGTCGATGTGTTTGATCGCTACGCGGGCGGCTGGCTGGCGAGCGCTCATCTGGGCGCGCCGAGCATCGCCGAACGACCTGGCTTCGGCTCGGCGATCGACGCGCAGGGAACCGAGCTCGTGGTCGGCGCGGCGGAGCAGTCCGCGGGCGCGGGCTTCGGTGGTCTACAGGCCGGTCGTGTCTACGACTTGCAGCTCTCCACGGTGCTCGAATCCTTGTCGGGTTGCCCGGAGAGCCTCTCTCTCGTCGAGGGCGGCGTGCAGGACCTCGTCGCGCGCGGTCTGCCGCCCAACGCGCCGACGCTCTTCCTGGTCGGCGTTTCGGGCAGCGCGCCGGGGTTGCAGCTCGACGGCCTGAACCTGCCGCTCGAGGTCGACGCCTTGACCCTCGCCAGCCTCGCCGGCTCGGCGCCGATCGGTCAGCCGCTCCAGATCGCGGACGCGCTCGGGGAAGCGCGGGCGACCTTGTCGCTCGCTCCCGACAGTGATCCGGCCCTCGCGGGCTTGTTCGTGAACGAGGCCAGCCTGGCCTTCGATCCCGTGCACTTCGGAATCACCGCCGTCGGTGCGCCGGTCTCACTTCATCTCCTCCCCTGACCTGATCCACCGCACCATGCAAAGCTCCTCGTACCGCGCCTTTCTCGGGCTCGTCGTCATCTGCCCCCTGATCGCCCCGGTTGCCCTCGCCGGGGTCGGGGACTTCACCAACCAACTGAGCCCGAGCTATCGCGGTCAGCCGGGCGCCCGTTATGACGGGTACGACGTCTTCACGTCGGCGGCGCTCCTGCCGAATTTTGCCGACCTGCCCGGCAGTTGCGCCGCGACCCTGCTGCTGCAGACAGATCCCTCGGCCATCCTCACGTCGACCGGCAACATCTACAGCTTCGCCAGCGCGACGACGATCGAGATCTCGTTGCCCGCGGAAGACGTGGTTGCGACGGCCCTGTTGCAGGTCAAGACCGCAGCGAGCCCGATCGATACCTCCTCGGTCACGCTGCTGGGAACCTCTGGCAATGGTCAACCGGTCGCGATCTCGGCGAGCGTCGTCACCCAACTCGATTCGATCGGCGACGAGCACGCGTTCGAATGGGATGCAGCAGCCCTCGACGGGATCGACCTGCACGGGGCCACGGTCCGCTTCTCGGCCTCCGCGCCGAGTTGCTCCCTCGACGTGGTCCTGTTGGACTTTCAGACCGATCGAGAGCCCCTCGAGACCGACGTCGACGCGCTCTCCCTGGCTGGCGGGGGCAAGCAGGCACTGGACCTCGACGCGGGCAGCGATCGAGCCGCCTCGATCTACCTCGTGCTCGGAAGCGCGACGGGAACGACTCCGGGGCTTGTCCTCGACGGCGTCACGGTGCCGCTCGCGCTCGACGCCTACACGCTGCTGATGGCCAACGGCGGCAGCCCGGGCATCCACGCGACGACCATCGGCGTCCTCGACCCCTGCGGACGGGGATCAGCCTCGGTCACGGTCCCCGCCGGCACCGACGGTAGCCTGAGCGGCCTGGTGCTCCACCACGCCTTCATCACGATCCAACCCTCCATTTTCGGGGTCGACTTCGCTTCCAACGCGACGCCCTTGGCCCTCGGGAGTTGAGTCGGTCCGGGCCGCGCGCCGGGCGATGTCGCCGGAGCGCGGCCGCTCGGCCGGCGCGTCGCTCGGATCCCCGCCGCCCTGACGGCGCGGTCGAGGAAGAGATGGGGGGCAGCCCGAAAATCCGTTCGTGGGGTGAACGGGAGTCGCGGGTGCTGCGTTGATGACCACGCGACGGCCCCTTGCATCAGGGGGAGAGACCGTCGCGGACGGGTATGGAAAGCAACTCCCCAGCGGTCGTGGCCGTGTTCGTGCACAACGAGATCAACGCCGAGATCAACGCCGTGATCGCGCTCGAGGTGATCACTTCCATGCCGGCACCGACACGCTTCGGTCGCTCATCGGGACGGGCGGTGGTCGCTCATCGGGACGGGCGGTAGCCGCTCATCGGGACTGGCGGGACTCAGCTCGCGCCGGGCGCATCCAGCCCGAGTTCCGCTGTCAGTTGCTCGAGCACGCGGGCGACCTCGAGGGCCTCGGCGACTTGCACCGGCGGACGCTCGGCGCCGCCGGCGATGGCGTCCAGCAGCGCGCGCACCTGCAGCTCGTAGCCCGTGTGCGGCGCGAGTTCGATCGGCTCGGCGCGATCCTCGATGAAGACGCGCAAGGGGGCCGCTTCGCGCAGGCTGTACTCCGCGGTCGCGCCTTCGAACACGGCGCGGAAGGACATCTCGAAGGGGAAGCCCGGCGGTTGGTCCCAACCCCCGCCGATCGCGACGCGGGGCGCGGGGCGGCCGTCCGCGCCAGGCGCGAAGCGGTAGAGGGCCGAGACGTGGTCGTAGCCACCGCTGGCCGCAACACCCACGGGCCGGCCGAGCAACTGCACGACGAAGTCGACGTCGTGCACGTGCAGGTCGAACAGGGCGCCGCCCGAGCGCGCGGGATCCGAGTAGAAGCCGGGGCTCCAGGACGGTCGTGAGCCGAGGCGCTGGATGTCGAGCCCGAGCAGCGCGCCGTAGCGTCCGTCGCGAACCCGCTCGGTCAACCACGACCAGCCAGGCCAGAAGCGAATACACATGGCCGGCATGCAGAGGGTCGCGGCCTCGCGGGCGGCTGCGACCAGGCGCTCGACCTCGGAACTGGCCAGGGCCAGGGGTTTCTCGACCAGCACGTGCTTGCCGGCCGCGAGCGCCGCGATGGCCAGGTCCACGTGGGTCTCGGTGGGGGTGCAGATGCTGACCAGCTCCACCGACTCGTCGTCCAGGAGCGACCCGGGCAGCTCGTAAGCGCGCACGAGGGCCGGATCGAAGTCAGCGGCTCCCGTATCGATGTTGCCGCCCCCGGACAGCTTTCCGGCGCGGCGGTCCGCGTTCCGATCGGCCACGGCGACCAGCTCGTTGGGATGGCCCGCGCCGTGGGCTGAGGCGTAGGCCGCCAGGTGCGTGCGACCCATGAAGCCCAGGCCGATGACCCCGGTACGAATCGGGCGTTTGGTGGGAGTCGTCATGGGTTCAAGCTCGCGCGGCCGGCCAGTGGCGTCGCACCAGGTCCGCGGCCAGGCGCATGTCGCCGGGCCTGTCATCGCCGGCCTCGCGCTCGATCATCAGGTCACCACCGAAGCCCGCGGCCGCGAGGACCGCGAAGAAGGCGGTCCAATCGACCTCGCCCGTGCCAACGGGGACCTCCTGACCCCAATCGCCGGGAACCTGCGAGGACCTCGCGTCCTTGACGTGGACCTGCAGCACGTGGGGCAGGAGCGCGCGCAGGGCGGCCACGGGCTCGCCCATGCCGTAGAGCAGCATGTTGGCGGGGTCGAAGTTGATGCCCACCCCCGGATGGTCGAGCTCCGCCAAGACGTCGAGCAGGGTCGCGGCGGATTCCTGGCCGGTCTCGAGGGCCAGGCGCACGCCTTGTTCGCCGAACACGTCGGCGACCTGCCGCAGACGGTCGAGGACCCGGGCGCGCAGGGCGTCGCCGCGCTTCTCGGGCAGGAAACCCGCGTGCAGACTGACCAGTTCCAGGCCGAGCTCCCGCGCCACCCGGGCGTTGCCGCGGGCGGCCGCCAGGTTCGCAGGCCAATGCTGATCGGGGACCAACCCGCCCGTGCGCCGGATCGTCTCCAGGGTCGAATAGTCCTCGCCCTCCGTACCCATCATCCCTGAGCGCACAGTGGCGTCGACCGACTCCAGGGAAGCGACCAAGCGCTCGGCGGACCAGGCGCCGCGACGCAGGGGATCGAGCGCCATCTGCACTTGGCTGACGCCGACGGCCTCCACCACGGCCGCTAGCTCGCTCTCGGCGCCCGCGCGCAAGGACCATGAACAGACACCCAGGGCGCTGGTGCGGGATCGGTGGACTTGCATGGCGCAGAGCCTACGGCGGAGCCGCCGCAGCTCCAGAGAAGGGGTGCTCGGGATTTGCACTCCCGATCACTGAATCGGTGTTCCGGAGCCGAGATATTCGACAGTCCCCCGGCGGCCCGTCCGAGCCCGCGGCTTCGGGACGCCGATCCTGAGGAGGTTCCCAGGCCATGGTGTCTCCCGCTCCCAATCTCGACTCCGCGACCGAAATCTCGTACGCCTCCGAATCCACGTCGGAGGCGGTGGGGCGGGGAACGCTGTACCTGGATCTCGAGCAAGCCGCCCAGGCCAAGCGCGTCCGCGAACAGCGCTACCACGCCCACACGGTTCCGCGCCTGCGCTTGATGGGCATGACCGTGGCCGCGGCGCTCCTGGCGGTCCACAACCTGCTCGTGGAGGACGCCCCGGCGGCTCGGGCCGGACTCGACTTCCTGCTCCTGGCGTGGCCCTACTCGATCGCGTCCTGGTGGGTCCTGCGCCGCTACTTCGGGCGCACGGGGAGCCTGCACCTGGGGGACCTGTTCCTGATCCTCGACGTGCCGCTCTTCGCGTACATCGTGCACCTGGGCGGCGACGAACTCAGCCTGCTGGTGCCGTTGGTCTTCGTGCGGGCGATCGATCAGTCCTTTCAGTCCGTGCGGCGCTGCCTGATCGCTCTGCACGCCGCGCCGATCGTCGTGGTTGTGACCCTGGAGCTGTCCCAGTTGGCCCACGGGGGAATGATCGACTGGCGCTTGGCCTGGGCCAAGATCCTGGCGACCTACGTGGCTTTCCTCTACGTGGCGATCGTGGCCCGCACGGCCGAGCGCATCCGCCAGCGCCTGCGCGACGCGGTGCACGTGAGTCGCACGCTGGTGCGCGACCTGGCGCAGTCGTCGCAGGACCTGTTGCGGGAGAAGAACCGCGCCGAGGAGGCTCTGTACGTGCGCAGCGCGTTCCTGGCGAACCTGAGCCACGACGTGCGCACGCCGTTGGCCGGGATCCTGGGGGGCGTCGACCTGGCGCTCGAGCGCTCTCCGGATCCCGAGCTCACGGACCTGCTCGGGACGGTCCGCGGCTCGGCCGAGTCGCTGCTGCACTGCCTCAACGACCTGATCGATCTGTCCAAGATCGAAGCCGGCAACCTGCAGTTGGACGACGAGCCCTTCGAGCTCGAGGAGCGGCTGGGGACGATCCTGCGCGGCGAGGCGCGCAAGGCCGACCTGAAGGGCTTGGCCCTCACGGCGAGCTTGGCTCCCGACCTGCCTCGCATCGTCCACGGCGATCGCCTGCGCTTCGGTCAAATCCTGACCCACTTGATCGGCAACGCGATCAAGTTCACCGACGTGGGGGAAATCGTCATCAACGTGCGCCGTGCGGGCGACGACGAGCGAGTGATCGAGATCGCCATCCGTGATACGGGTTGCGGCATTCCCTACGAGCAACTCGGTGACGTCTTCGGAGCCTACTTCCAGGTCGATGGGGCGAGTGTGCGTCGCCAGGCCGGCAAGGGGGTCGGTCTCTCGCTCTCGCGAGAGCTGGCCAGGGCCATGGGTGGCGACATCTCGGTCACCAGTGCGCTCGGCTACGGCAGCGTGTTCCGCGTGCGACTGGCGATTGCCCCGGCGCTGGATTCCGAGAGCTCCGCTGGAGCGTTGAGCGGCCGCCGCATTGCGGTGCTCGCAGCCGACGAGGCGTCCTACGCCCACCGTTCCGACGTCGTGCTGCGAGCCGGTGCGACTCTGGTCGACCTCGTTCGGGAGCCCAACGCGGCCTGCGACGCGGTCTTGGTCGATGTCGAGTTCGCGGCGACGCGTCTGGATCAGATGCCCGAGGAGGTGCGTGAGCACACGGTGCTCGTCGTGGGCCCCTCGCGGAACTTCGGGGTGCCGTCGGAGCTGGCCCAGCGGCCCAGGATCCGACTGCCACTGTTGCCCCGCGAACTCGACCACCTGCTGCGGCTGGAGCAGGTCCCCGGACTCGGTCGCGAGTGCGAGCCCGCGCCGGTCTCGGGTCGGCCGCGGCGGGTGCTCTTGGTCGAAGACCATCCGGTCAACCGCAAGTTGGCCCTCTTGCACCTGCGGCGCTGGGGTCATCAGGTGGTCGTGGCCGAGGACGGGCTCGAGGCCGTGCGCGCCTGGGCCCCTGGTCGCTTCGACCTGATCCTGATGGACATCCAGATGCCGCACATGGACGGCATGGAGGCGACCCTGCGAATCCGCGAGCTCGAACGCGGGAGCGAAAGCACGCCGATCTTCGCGGTCACGGCCAACGCCTTGCGCGAGGACGTGGAGCGCTGCTTCGAGGTCGGGATGAATCGGCACCTGGCCAAGCCGATCGACTTCGAAGCCCTGCGCAAGGCCATCGAGGAGCTCGCCCTCAGCGGCCACCGGGAACCGAGCACCGCGGGTCCGAGCGGCGATCTGCGGCAGTCTCCCGCGCGCTGACGACACATTGCGGATTGCGTCGTCCTCGGGCGGGAGTGTGACTGCTGCGGCTCGGGCGAGCGCCCGACGGCACGCGCCGCTCAATCCGGCAGGTACGCGCGGCCGTCCTCGAGTCGACAGCCGGCACGGCTTTCGAGCAGCTCGACCCCCGCCAACATGCGCGCCTCGACCACGGAGCCCAGGCGCGTGAAGCCGAACAGCTGGGCCGTCTCGCGCAGCAGGTCGGACACCGGTAGGGAGACGTTCTGAGCCAGGGCGTGGGCCGCGGCGCAGGCGACTTCCTCGAGCGGCAACTCGTCGGCCTCGCGGGCCGCGCTCCCCGGGGGTGAGCCACGAAAGCCGGTCCACTCGGCCGGCGCATCGACATCGGTCCACAGGAAACCGTGCAGCTCGACTGGCGTGCGCGGTAGGGCCGCGAGGGCACCGGTCAGGTGCTCGAGCACGCGCCGGGTGACGCGCTTGACGCCCCAGGCGGTGGCCACGCGTCGTGCGGCCAGCTCGAAGTGCACCGGAGCCTCGGCCTCGAGCACCTGGCCCAGGGCTTCCGCCAGCCGCGGCACTTCGCTCGCTGCGTAAAAGTGCTCGGAGCGCGAGACCCGCGAGCGCAGCTTCGCTGGGACGTAGTCGCCGATTGCCGCGGTGCCTGCACCGGGAGCTGGCTTCGGTTCTTCGGGCGCCAGCTCGGGAACCGGCCCAGCGGGAGGTGCCGAACGGATGCGCGTGGTGTCGTCGTTCGCATCGACCGAGAAGTTCCCGTCATCCTCGCGCTCTGGAGAGTCGCCCGTCGACGCTTCGGCCTCGCGCACCTGATCCGGCTCCATCCCTTCGACCACCTCGGGATCGATACGGGGCGCGGCGCGCAGGCTCTCCAGGCGCGACTCGAGCCGATCCACCAACCCCGCGAGATCAGTCCAGACGTCGAGGCTCCAAGCGCGCTCCAGGTTCCAGCCCAGTGCCGCCAAGACCTGTCCGCGCAGCCGGTCGCGATCGCGCACCGTGGCGCCGGAGGCGTAGCCAGCGCCATCGAGCAAGAGGCCCAAGTCGTAGCGCTCCGCGTCCTCGGGCGACGCCACAGCGAGGTCCACGCGGAAGGTCGAGCAGCCCACCCGTTGCGCGACCCGATGACCCCGCGCGCGCAGGGCGGCGGCCAGGCGCTCGGCGACCCCATCGGTGGGGACCGTATTGCCCTCGACGTTCCCGTGGGGCAGTTGCCCACCGCTGGCGAACTCCAGGTAGCTCTTGAGGTCGCGCACCCCCGCGGCACCCGTTCGGCGCAGGTCGATCCGCTCGGGGCTGAAGCTCGAGAAGACCTCGAGCGCCCGCCGCGCGCGGGTGATCGCGACATTCAGGCGGCGCTCGCCCCCGGCGCGGTTGAGCGGCCCGAGGTTCATGCTCATGCGGCCCGTCGGATCCGGCCCGTAGCCGACGCCGAGCAGGATCACGTCGCGCTCGTCGCCCTGGACGTTCTCGAGGTTCTTGACCAGCACCGGTTCGAGGCGCGCGGTGTCGAACCATGGGTCCAGGTCGGCGCGCCCGTCGCGGGCGACTTCGAGCAGTTCCTCCACCAGATGCTGCTGCGGCAGGCTGAAGACCACGATGCCGACGCTGGGCGCCGAGTCGCTGGCGGGGTCGCTGGCCTCCAGCAGCTCCACGGTGCGCGCCACCAGGGCTTCGGCTTCGATCCGATTGGTGCGCGTGCCGGCGCGGTCGTACACGCCCGCCGCCACGTGGTGCCAGCGCAGGCCCAAACCAGCGCGTGTGCCGCCGGGCGCGGGGAAGGTCTCCAGACTGCCCTCGTAGTAGCGCGCGTTCGAGAAGGCGATCAGGCTCTCGTGGCGACTGCGGTAGTGCCAGCCCAGGCGTAGGCGCGGCAGGCGCGCCGCAACGCACTCGTCCAAGAGGCTCTCGAGCTCTTCGTAGTCGGGGTCCGCATCGAACTCGTCGTCGTCGCCGACGCTGAAGAAGCTCGTCGGCGGAAGCTGCTTGCTGTCGCCCACGACTACCGCGGCGAGGCCGCGGGCCATGGCGCCCACCCCGTCCCAGACCGGGATCTGCGAGGCCTCGTCGAACACGACCAGGTCGAAGCGCGCCAGCCCGGCGTCCAGGAACTGCGCCGTGGAGAGGGGACTGGCCAGGACGCAGGGGGCGAGCTGCGGCAGGAGCCTGGGCAGGCGCTCGACCAGTCGGCGCACGGGCAGGTGGCCGCGCTTCTTGCGTAGCTCGCGCTGGAGGATGCCGACCTCGCTGTTGGGGGAGGTCGCGTCGCCCGCGCTCGGAATCGCGGCCGCGAGTTGCGCCGCGAGGGCTTGGCGGGTGGCGATCAACCAATCGCGATCGAGGCGCTCGAAGCGCGCCACCCGGCCACCGTGCTCCACTCCGTGGAAGCGTCGCAAGCCGTCGTCGGCTTCCACCTTTGCGATGGTCCAGGCCTCGAGCAGGGAGCGCTCGCAGGCGCCAGGGGTCTGGACCGGATCGAGCTGGCCGCGGTCGAGGGCCTCGACGATGGGCGCCAGGACCGTCGGGCGCGCCGCGGCCCGCGCGGCCTGCCACAGGCACCAATCGCGCAGGCGCGCGCCCGCGTCACGCAGGGCGTCGAGCAGCCTGTCCACGCCGAGACCGAGCGGCAACTCGTCGCGCGTGCCACGCACGGCGGCCGCGTCGATGGCGAGCAGTCGGGCCAGGGCCGCCCAGGGTGTTTCGAAGGCTGCGCGCCGTTGCGCCAGGTTCGTGAACGCAATCGCCAGGGGCTCACCGGGGGCGAGCAGGTCCCGCTGGGGTCCGCCGAGTTCGCACCAGCGCGTCCGCAGTCGCGCGGTGCGCTCCACGTCGGCGCCGCCGAGGGCCGCCAGCATCGCGCGTAGGCGACCGGCGCGCTCGACGCGCGAGCGCGCGAGGCGCAAGGCTTCGCCGTCGCGATTCCAGCCGGTACCGAGGAGCCGCGCGGCTTCGGTGCGGGCAAGTTCGGCCTCTTCGGTGAGCAGTGCCCGGGCTTCGCGCAACTCCCCGGCCAGCTCGACCAGGCCCGGAACCTCGCTGGCCCGACGCAGGGGACGCAGCTCCGCGCGCAGACCGCGCGCGACCCACCAGCGCGTGAGAACCGAGCGACGACCGATGGCCTCGACGCGGTCCAGGAGCGCGGCCGTGTCGCGTTCCAGGAGCCGCTCGTCCCAGCGGGCTAGCAAGCTCGCACGCCTGGCGAGGGCTTGCTCGGCGCGCCCGATCGCGTCGGTGAGCCTGGCCGCCGCGGCCTCCCATCCGGGTTCCGAAAGGAGGGCCGCGCCCGGGTCCGGCCCCGCGGCGAGCAACTCGGCCAGCTCCAGGGCCGCCGCGATCTGCGCGCCCGACGGGTCGAAGGGTTGCGGTCCCGGTCCGTGGTCGGTCCACAGGCCGAGGGCCTGCAACGGCTCTCGCGCGGCTGCGCACAGCTCCGCCAGGGGACCGCGCAGGTGCGCACAGGCGGACTCGACCTCGGCCCGCGCCGCCGGACCGAGCTCCGTGCGATGGATCGCGTCCAGGGGATGGTCGGCGCCCGGCTCGGCCAGGTCCGCGGCTCGCGCCAGGTCCTCGGCCCGCGCCACGAGATCGCGCAGCTGTTCGGCGCCGAGGGCCGCCGGGTCGCTCAGGCGAATCGCGACGCGCGGCGCCTCGTCCAGCGCGAGCAGTCGGCCGAGCACCTCGAACAGCGAGCGACCCAGGGGCCCGCGCCCGTGCAGCGCGTCGGCGTGGGAGGCCAACTCGTCGCGTACGCGGGCCAGTGGCGTGGCCAAGGCTGCCCGCGGATCGATACCCGCTGCCGCCGCCGCGTCCAAGGCGCGCCCGAGCTGCGCCACGACCTCGCGCTTGGCGATCTTGTTCGAGTGCAGCTCGAGGCAGAAGGGCCCCAGGCCGATCGCTTCGAGTCGTCGCCTGACGACCTCTAGGGCGGCCCGCTTCTCGGCCACGAACAGCACGCGCTTGCCCTGACCGAGCGCGTTGGCGATCAAGTTGGTGATCGTCTGGCTCTTGCCGGTCCCCGGTGGACCCTCCAACACGAACGTGCGGCCCTGGGCGGCGGCGAGCACCGCGGTCATCTGCGAGGAGTCCGAGTCCAGGGGCAGGAACAGGTCCTCGAGCGGCTGGTTCGCGTCGAACTGCCGCGGCGACGGGAAGGCGCTGCCGTCGTCGAAGGCCTCATCCGGGCGCTCCACCAGGAAGCGCACCGAGCGACTCTCGAGCAGCTCGTCGCGCCGCGCCTCGAGGTCGCGCCACATCACGAGCTTCGCGAAGGAGAACAGGCCGACCCAGGCCTCCTCGACCAGGTCCCAGCCGTCGCGATCGAGGATCGTCTCGCGCCAGCGCTTGAGTACGGCGGGCACGTCCAGACCGGCGTCGTCCTCGGTGAGTCGGGCCAGGGGTGCCGGATCGAGCCCGAAGTCGGCGGCGAGCTTCTCGAGCAGGCTGTCGTTGATGCGCGGCTCCTCGTCGGCTCCGCGCAGGCGCCAGCCGCGGCCCAGGGGCAGGCGTTCGAGCTCCATCGGCAGCAGCAGCAGGGGCGCGCGCAGGAGCCGCTCCGGCGCCGCGGCGTCGCGCCACTCGAGGAAACCGAGGGCCAGGTAGAGGGTGCCCGCGCCGGACTCCTCCAGGGCCAGACGCGCGCCGCGGTGCACTTCACGCAGGCGCTTCTCGAGTTCGTCCGCGCCCAGGGGCACGCGCAATCGGCCCGCCGCGAGTTCCTCGGCCAGGTAGGCCCGGTGTGCTTCGCCCGCTGCGCCGCTGGAGGACGACGGCGTGCGCGCGTGGTCGTCCGCGGCCAAGAGCGCGAAACTCCCGCCGCGGGCCAGGGCGCCCTCGAGCCCGGCCACGTCGGCACAGGTCAGGGGCACGGTGCGCTTGCTCTCGCGGAAGTTCAGCAGACGATTGCGCAGGGACAGATCGAGCAGCCGCCGCTTCCAACTCGCGAGCCGTCGGTCGGCGGAGGCTTGGGGCTCCTGCGTCGTCGGGGCCTCGATCGGGCGCGACAAGGCAGGCGCGGCAGCGAGCGGACGGACCGCGGTCGACAGCTCGGCCTCCATCGCGATGCGCACCGGATCGCCAACCTCCGGCACCTCGCCCTCGTCCGTGATACGCGTGGCGAGGGGACGAATCCCCACGCGCCGCGCGGCGCGCACGTCGATCACGCACTCGAAGGACTCGAGGTCGTCCAGTCGGCGGCCCGCCGCCTCACGCGCTTGGGCCAGGGTCGACGCCGGCCGCTGGGCCAGGCCGGTGGCTTCGAGCACCGCGATGGCACCGATCTGCACCCGCTTGCGAAGGCGCAAGGGATCTTCGACGACCGCCTCCGGGAAGCTCTCGTCGCCCATCCACACGCCGACCAAGGCGTGCCCACGCAGGAACACCACCAGTGGGTGCAGACCGGCCTGCTCGAGGGCAGCGGCAGCGAGCAGGCTCAGGTCCAGGCAAGTGCCCAGGCCTCCCGAGAGCACCCGGTGGGGCAGGCGGACCTTCTGTCCGTCGCGCTCGAAACTGGCCGGCGGCTCGGCATAGACGATGCCGCGCTCGGCCAGGGCCGCCCACACCGCCGCCACGATCGCCAGTTGTCGTCCCGCGCTCTGGTAGCCGTCGAGGGAGGGCGAACCCGTGGCCGCGGAGAGGTGCTCCGCCGCGCGGGTCAGCACCACGTCGAGCGACGGGTGGTTGGGCAGCACGAAGGCCGCGGTCAGCTCGGGCGCAAAGCCCAGTCCCGGCCATTCGTTCCAGGCCAGGATCTCGACCCGCGCGCCGGCGCCACCGACGACCCCGCGCCGGGCCTGCACCTGGACCTGCAACTCCGTGATCTCGCGCTCCTCCTGGGCCCGCAGTCGCTCGGGGTCCAGGCGCAGGGCCAGGTCGTCGACCTCCCACACGCCGCCGGGGTCCAGGCGATCGAGGCGCAGCTCCAGCGGTTCCGCGCGCTCGCCGCCGAGGGTCACGGTGGCGACCACGTCGTGCAGGGCCCGCTCGCCGAGGTGCTCGATCCGCAGTCGACGGACCAGCGGCATCCCGTTCTGCTCCAGCGCGAAGTGCACCCGCGGGGCGACGGTGAGCTCGACCCTCACCACCGGCGCCGGCGGGGGACGCAACTCGAGCGCTCCGCTCGTGGGGCCGTCGTTCGCCGAACCCTCCGCTCCTGCCGCGCTCGATCCCGAACTCCGGTTGTCCGGATCCTCGCCGCCGGCGGGCCGTGGCCCAGACGGTGACGGTCCGGCCTCGACGGGTCCGCGGGTCGGGTCGGCCGACGCCCGCGTCGGCTCCTGGTCGGGGTCGTGTTCGGTGTCCATGGGCCGGCGGTCGCGCCGCTGGGGCACTCTAACGAGCGTTCACCTGGCCCACGAGGGCGAGGCGGCTCGAGAGCGGAACGAGGCTCGGCCGATGGTCAGGAGGGAAAGAAGGGATAGACCATCGGCGCCAGGGTCACCGCGATCACGCCGACGATCACGGTCAGCGGGATGCCGATCTTGAAGAAGTCGCCGAAGCGGTAGCCGCCCGGGCCGTAGACCATCAGGTTGGTCTGGTAGCCCAGGGGCGTGGCGAAGCTGGCGGAGCCCGCGATCATGATCGCGATCACGAAGGGCATGAAGCTCACGCCCAGCTCGTCCGCGGCCGCGTGGGCGATGGGGAAGGCGATGGCGACGGCTGCGGAGTTGGTGATCGTCTCCGTGAGGATGGCCGTGACCAGGTAGACCGCGGCCAGGGTCAGCCAGGGGCTCGAGCCCGCCAGGCCCATGACGGTGTTGGCGATCGCGTCGGCGCCGCCGGTACGGTCCATGGCGCGCCCCAGGCCGAGGGCCGAGCCGATCACCAGCAGCGTGGACCAGTCGATGCCGCGCCGCGCCTCGCTCCAGGAACAGCAGCGCGTCACGACCATGGCCAGGGCGGCCACGGCGGCTGCGACCAACATCCCGGCCGAGGTGAAGGTCGCCAGGCCGACCATCCCCACCAGAATGCCCAGGGCCACCGGCGCCAGGGAGTGGCGGCGGGGGGTGGAGTCCTCGATCGCGCTGACCAGGTAGAAGTCGCGGCTGTTGCGCTGGCGCTCGCCGAAGTCCTGTCCGGCTTCGATCAAGAGCGTGTCGCCGGGGCGCAGGATGATGTCGCCGATCTTCTTGCGGATGCGCTCGCCGTTGCGGGCCACGGCGATGATCGCCGCGCCGTAGACGGAGCGGAACTTGCCCTCGCGGATGGTACGACCGGCCAGGGGGCAGGTCTGGGAGACCACCGCTTCGTACAGGCGTCGGCGGTAGCGCGGCGAATCGAGCTTGAAGACCTGGTTGGTGGCCAGGGCCAGGCCGCGCTGATTCTGCAGCTCCTTGATCGACTCGACGATGCCGGCGAAGAGCAGGCGATCGTTGGCCATCAGGCCCTGGTCGGGGAGCACCGGGGCGATGATCTGATCACCGCGCTCGATCTCGACCAGGAAGCAGCCGGGCAGGTTTCGCAGCCCCGCCTCTTCGATCGACTTGCCCACCAGCGCGCTGGATTCGGGCACGATCATCTCGAGGGTGTACTCACGCGGATCGGCCAGGGCGCTGGCGGCGGACCCGCGGTCGGGAAGCAGGCGCGGGCCGAAGAGCACCAGGTACAGGCCCCCGATCACCGCGCAGGGCAGACCCACGCTGGTCACGTCGAACATGCCCAGGGGTGTCATCTCCGTGTCGGCCAGGACCAGGCCCGAGACGACCAGGTTGGTGCTGGTGCCGATCAATGAGCAGAGCCCGCCCAGGATCGCCGCATACGAGAGCGGGATCATCAGCTTGGAGGGGCGCAGGTTCAGGCGCTTGCTCCAATCGCCCAGGGCCGGGATCAACATCGCCACCACGGGCGTGTTGTTCAGGAAGGCGCTGACCGTGGAGACGGGCACGATCATGCGGATCAGCGCCGCGCGCAGGCTGGCCGGCCGACCGAGGACGCGCTCGGCGATCCAATCGATGGCGCCGCTCTCGCGCAGGCCGGCCACGACCATGAACAACAGGCCGATGGTCACCACCCCGGGATTGGCGAAGCCCGCGAGCGCCTCGGACGGTTCCAAGAGCCCGATGCGCCAGCCACCGTCGACGGGGAACGGTACTCCCAGCACCACCGTGAGGGCGGTGATCAGAACGCCGTCCGGCGGGAGCTTGGTCAGCGCCAGCGCCAGCAGCACGCTGACCAGCAGCAGGAGGACGAGAATGGCCTCGGGGCCCATGGGGAGGGGTGCACGCGGGTCGCGCGCAGCAACCGTAGCGTGCCCGTGGCGGGGGGGCCAGACGCGTCCCTGGTCTGCCGTGGCGTTCCGTAGGCGTTCGTACGGTGCCAGGCATAAAACCGCCGCCTATTCGGGAGCCGATCTGCCGCCGAAGGGGGCAGATCGGCTCCCGAATAGGCGGCGGTTTTCTGCCTGGCACCGTACGAACGCCTACGGAACTGCACCCGGCCAGGGGCTGGTGCCACGTGGAGGCGGCCGGCACTCTGTGCGCCCTCGGCCCGCCGAGCATCCGCGCATGGCAGACGATTCGGACTGCGCCCTCCTCGTCCGGGGGCTCGTGAAGCACTTCGGCGAGGTCGAAGCCGTGCGCGGCGTGGACCTCGAGGTGCGGCGGGGCGAGTGTTTCGGGCTCCTGGGCCCGAACGGCGCGGGCAAGACCACCACGGTCGAGATCCTCGAAGGCCTGCAGGCGCCGACCTCGGGCGAGGTCGTGGTGCTGGGTCTGAGCTGGGGCACCGGCCGCGACGACGAGATCCGCGAGCGCATCGGCGTGGCGCTGCAGGAGACCGAGCTGGCCGACAAGCTCACCGTGGCCGAGGTCACGCGGCTGTTCCGCAGCTTCTACCGCCAGGGTCGCACCGTCGACCAGGTGCTGGACCTCGTCGACCTGGGCCCCAAGCGCGGCACGCGGGTGTCGAACCTCTCGGGCGGGCAGCGCCAGCGCCTGGCGGTGGCCTGTGCCTTGGTCAGCGACCCCGAGCTGCTATTCCTGGACGAGCCGACCACCGGCCTCGACCCCCAGGCCCGGCGGCGGCTGTGGGATGTCATCGGGCGCTATCTGGACGACGGCGGCACGGTCATCCTGACCACCCACTACATGGAGGAGGCGGCCCAGATGTGCCACCGCCTGGCGATCATGGACGCCGGCAAAGTGATCGCCGAGGGCACCCCGGACGGGCTGATCGCCAACCTGGGCGCCAGTCAGGTGATCCGGCTGCGGACCGATGTGGCGGTGGACCTGGGCGGCCTGGCCGGCGTGAGCTCGGCCGAGCGGCGCGGCGAGCACGACGTGCTGCGGGTGGAGGACGTGGCCCAGGTCCTGCCCGCGGCCCTGGCGCTGATCGAGTCGAGCGGGGCGCGCCTGCTCGAGCTGGCGACCCACCGCGCGACCCTGGACGACGTCTTCCTGCACCTCACCGGCAAGGACCTGAGGGATGGCTGACGCCTCGCGCCAACCCAACCCGGTCGTCGAGCTGACCGTGGCCCGCTTCCGCGAGTTCATCCGCGAGCCGGGTGCGGTCTTCTGGGCCTTCGGGTTCCCGGTCATCCTGGCCCTCGCCCTGGGCCTGGCCTTCCGCGAACGGGGCCGCACCCTGCCGCGCGTCGGTCTGGAGCCGCAGGCGCCGGCCTGGTTGGTCCAGGGCCTGTCCGCGATCGACGGCGAGGGGTCCACGGAGGCCCTGATCGACCTGGTGGCGGACGGCGAGGTCGAGACCGCACGCGCCCTGCGGATCGGCGCGGTGGACCTGGTGGTGCGGGCCGCGCAGGGCGATTCGCGGGCCCTGGTCTACGAGTACGACCCGACCCGCGAGGCCTCCGCGGCGGCCCGCGTGATCGTCGACGACGCCCTGCAGCGCGCCCTCGGACGCTCCGATCTGCTGCCCTCAAGTGAAGTCCATCTGACCGCCCCCGGCGCCCGGTACATCGACTTCCTCTTCCCGGGCATCATCGGCATGTCCTTGATGTCGTCGACGCTGTGGGGCGTGGGCTACTCGATCGTCCTGGCCCGCAAGCGCAAGCAGCTCAAACGCCTGGCCGCGACGCCCATGCGCCGCTGGCACTTCATCCTGGCGACGTTCCTGTCGCGGGTGCTGTTCCTGGTGGTCGAGGTGGCCCTGCTGCTGCTCTTCGGCTGGCTGGTGTTCGACATCGTGATCCGCGGATCGGTCCCGGCCTTCGCGCTGGTCTCGCTGCTCGGCACGGCGTCCTTCGGAGCCATCGGCCTGATGATCGCGGCGCGGGTCTCGAGCGTGGAGGCCGCCAATGGCTGGCTGAACCTCGCGACCTTCCCCATGTGGATGCTCTCGGGGGTCTTCTTCTCCTACGAGCGCTTCCCCGAGGTGACCCACTTCGCCATCCGGTTGCTGCCCCTCACGGCCCTGAACGACGGGCTGCGCGCGATCGTCAACGAAGGTGCCGGTCTCGTCGACGTCGCCTCTCAAATCGTCGTCCTGGCGGTCTGGGCCGTGGTCGGCTTCGCCATCGCAGCCAGCCGCTTCCGCTGGCAGTAGCCGCTGGACCACCGGTGAACGACCTCCCCGAGGGGAATCCGGCGCGTCTGGAGCGGGCCGTCGAGGTCTGGCTGGGCTCCCCCGAGGCCCTGGGCGGGCTGGCCGGGCGTGACCTCCTCGACGACGCCGAGCGGGCCCGGGCTGACCGCTTCCTGCGCCCGGAGCCGCAGGTGACCTACACCAGCGCCCACGCCCTGGTGCGCCGCGCCCTGTCGGCCTACGCGCCCGTAGAGCCGCGCCAGTGGCGTTTCTCGGTCGGCGAACACGGCCGTCCGGACGTGGACCCGAGGACGCCCGGCCTGGATGCCGACACCCGCCGACTGGCCTTCAATCTGTCCCACACCCGCGGACTCGTCGCGGTGGCGGTCTCGACCGTGCCGGCGATCGGCGTCGACGTCGAGTGGATCGGGCGCAAGAACGACCTGCGCCGGCTGGCCGCCGCCAAATTTGCACCCGCCGAGCGCGGACGCCTGGAGCGCGAGGTCGACGAGCAGGCCTTTCGCCGGCGCTTCTTCCGCTACTGGACCCTCAAGGAGAGCTACCTGAAGGCGCGCGGGACCGGTATCACCCTGCCGCTGGACGCCTTCGCCTTCCAGGTCGAGTGCGGCGCGCCGGTGGATGTCGCATTTGACGCCGTGCTCGGTGACGACCCCTCGGCCTGGCAGTTCGAGGTCAGCGACGTGGGCACCGAACACGCCCTCGCCGTGGCGGTCGGGCGCGGCGTCGACGCTCCGGACCTGGCGGTCAGGATCTTCACCGCGGGCGTCGGTCGGCCCTGAGCAGGCGCTTGCTCCTTGCGCGATCCGTCGCGTGCGGATTCGATAGTCGGCCCGACGGTCATGACGACTACCGAGAGCTTCGACCTCAAGCCTGGCCGCGTGCTGGGCAACAGCTACGTGATCGCCGACCGCCTGGGCGGCGGTTGGGAGGGCGAGGTCTATCGGGTCGTCGATCGGCGCACCGGCGCCCACCGCGCTGCGAAGCTCTTCTATCCGGCTCGCAACGAGCGCGACCGCGCGATCACGCGCTACGCCCTGAAGCTGGAGCGGCTGCGGCACGTGCCGATGGTGGTCCAGTACCACCACACCGAGACCCTGCGTTGGCGCGGCCAACACATCACCGCCCTGGTCAGTGAGCTGGTCGAAGGGCGCATCCTCTCGGCGTTCGTGGCCGAGCAACCCAAGCAGCGCCTGGGGACCTTCGAGGCCCTGGCCCTACTGCACGAGCTGGCCTGCGGGCTCGAAGCCATGCACTCGGCCGACGTCTACCACGGGGACCTGCACGACCAGAACGTGATCGTGCGGCGGCGCGGGATGCGCTTCGAGGTCAAGGTGCTCGACCTGTTCCACTGGGGCGGCTACGGCCTGGCGACCTCCAAGCGCGACGACGTGATCGACCTGACGCGCCTGTTGCTCGATCTGGTCGGCGGGGTCAAGGCTTACAAGCACCAACCGCAGGTGGTGAAGGACATCGTCCGCGGCCAGCGCCGGCAGTTGGTCAGCCAGCGCTTCCCGACCGTGCGCCACCTGCGGAACCACCTGGAGACGGTGGAGTGGTGAGGGCAGCGGAGTCGATCGCGGCCGCGAGTGTCTCGCGGTCGGCTCGGGGCCGGTAGAGGATCAGGCTCAGGTCGTCGGGCTTCGACGGCCCCTCCCCTGCGGCGTCGGCCATGCGACTCGCGGCGAGCTCGACGAGCTTGCGGGCGGCGCCGAGCAAGGGCCCACGGCGCACGATCGCGATGATCTCGTCCGTGGTCAGGTTGTCGGTCAAGCCGTCCGACGAGACCACCACCGTGGCACGGTCGGGCAGGCGCTCGAAGCGTCCCAGCTCGATCCGCAGCTCGTCGAAGCCCAGGGCGCTGGAGATCACGTGACGCTCGTCGTGGTGCAGGGCGTCGTCGGGGTGCAGGACGCCGGCTTCGACCGCGTAGGCGGTGGGGCCGTGGCTGACCGTGCGGTAGAGCTGGCGGCCGCGCTGCCCGACGACCAGCACCTCGCTGTCGCCGGCGTGGTAAGTCCGCAGCCGCGAGCCGTCGAACTCGGCCACGGCGAGGGTCGAACCCGCGTTCACGTCCAGGGTGCGGATGCCGACGTTGGCGCGCTCGAACGCGTCGAGGATGAAGGGGCGCAGATCGGTGGAATCGTCACTGCGCTGCAGGGCGTCTGCGAGCACTTCGATCGCCAGTCGCGAGGCTTGCGCGCCTCCGATGTGGCCACCGGCGCCGTCGGCGACGGCCACGACGGTGCGTCGCCCGTCGTTGTGGACCAGGGCCGCGTCCTCGTTCTCCTCTTCCGGCGCTGGCGAGCCGTCGTCGATTGGGCGTGGCCTCCACGCGAGCACGGCGCAGGCGCCGTCCGAACCACAACGGACGACGACCGGGGAGGTCGCCGGGGCTCGATCGGAGCGGACGAGGCTGGACACGGGGCGCAAGCTAGCAACCGACCGCTCCGGGGCGAAACGAATCCGACCCGGGGAGTGATCTCAGCTCTGGGCGAATCCCCGGGCGGCTTCGTCCCAACGCGGCGCGTCGCGGATTGCATCGAGCACTTGGCCGGGCTCGTCCACGACGGTCCACAGGCCCAGGTGCTCGGTCCGCATGAAGTGCTCCTCGACGGACTGCTCGAGGAAGCCGATCAGGCGATCGTAGTAGCCCAGCGTGTTCACGATCACGATCGGACCGGCGTAGAGCCCCAGGCGCTTGAGGGTCATGGCCTCGAACAACTCTTCGAAGGTGCCGCAGCCTCCGGGCAGGGCCACGACGGCGTCGCTCTCGTGCAGCATCAGGTGTTTGCGCTCGCGCATGTTCTCCACCTGTCGAAGCTCCGCGAGGCCCGGGTGAGCCCACTCGAGCTCGACCATGAAGCTGGGGATGATGCCGGTCACCTGACCACTGGCCGCCAGGGCGCCGTTGGCCAGTGCCCCCATGGAACCCCGCGCACCTCCGCCGTAGACGATCCGGTGCCCGGCCAGGGCCAGGCGACCGCCGAGTTCGTGGGCGGCCTGGCGGTAGCGTTCGTCGGAGCTCTCGCTCGACGCGCAGTAGACACAGATCAAGAGCGGTCGGTCGGCGGCGGTGGTGGGGGACATGGCGCACGGAGTATGCCGCTGGCGCCCGGCCTTGCCGACCATCAGGGGGTCGTCCACCACTCGGCCAGCTTCGCGACCAGCGTGGGAGCTTGGCTGAAGGCCTCCCAATCGGCCTCGTCGTCGATCAGGTGCTTGCAGATCGTCGTTCCACCTCCGGCCCAGTGTCCGATCGCCAGGCCGCCGAAGGCGACCCAGCCGACGGCGATGCCGCCCATGGCCAGGATCGGTCCAATCGAGACGCCGCCGGCCGTGATCAGACCCATGGCCACGCCGCCGGTCGCAAGCGCGCCGAAGGAGAGCCCGCCGCCGCTGATCGCGCCCAGGGCGATGCCACCGAAGGCCAGCGCACCGATGGCGACTTGACCGGCGGCCAGGAAGCCCACCGCCTTCGGCCCCATGGCCAGCCAACCGCGCGCGACGCGCTTGGTCGAGCCGGGGACACGGGGACCGGAGATGATGTGAACCAGCGGCCAACCGAGCACGGTGCGCGCCGAGCGGTACTCGTAGGGCAGACCCGAGCCGGCCATCTGCATGTGTCCGCAGAACTCGCGCCAGGGGCCGCCGCCCACGGCCAGGGCGATCGTGCGTTGACCGGCCTCGAGGTAGCGCAGGTCGGCGGACAGTGAGGATGCGTCGTCGTAGCGCTGGTCGGGCGTGCGCTGCATGCAACGGGTGCAGATGGCCGCGGCGTCCTTGGTGCGCTGGGGCGCGCGGCTGCGCACGCCGGTGGGGACCTGGGAGCGAATCGACTCGACCACCGCCAGGAAGCTCTCGCCCTGGAAGGGACGCTCGCCGGTCAAGAGTTCGTAGAGCGTGACGCCCAGGCTGTAGACATCGGTGCGATGGTCCACGCGAGCGGTGGTCAGGTGCGCCTGCTCCGGCGACATGTAGTGGGGCGTGCCGATGGTCGTGCCGGTCAGGGACAGGCTCGGCTCGCCGTCGGCCTTGGCCAGGCCGAAGTCGGCGATCACGGCGCGCCCGTCGCGGTGCAGCAGGATGTTCGAGGGCTTCACGTCGCGGTGGACCAGGCCGAGCGAGTGGGCGGCGTGGAGCGCCTCGGCCACCGGCGCCAGAAGGCGACCCGCGGCCTGGTCGAAGGTCTCGATGCCGGTGGCCAGGTGCGCCGCGCCCACGGCCAGGGCCAGGTCCCGCGCCGTCAGGGGCCGCTCGTAGTCGATGGCGTCGATCACCGTCGAGAGGCTGGGGCCCTCGACGTACTCCATGGCCAACCAGTGGAAGCCGTCGGACTCGCCGACTTCGTGGACCTGGACCACGTTGGGGTGCTTGAGGCGGGCGACGGCCAGGGCCTCGCGCTTGAAGCGATCCACGTGGGTCTGCTCCAGGGCGAGGCCCGGGCGCAGGACCTTGATCGCCACCGCGCGCCGCAACTCCGGATCGCGGCCGAGCCAGACCACCGCCATGCCCCCGCGGCCGATCTCGCGCACCAGCTCATAGCGGCCGAGCTGGGTGCCCGGGCGCAGGACCGTGCTGTTGATCGGCGTGCTGGTCCCGGCGTCAATGGTCCGCAGGCAGCGTTCGAGGCCCGGTCGCGCCCCGGCCGGGACCTGGGCCAGGTACTCGGTCGGCATGGGCCGTTGGCCGGCGGCGACGCGGTCGGAGTACTCGGCCACCAAGGCGTCGAGCAGGTCTTCGAGGGCCGCGCCGGTGTGGGGAAGGTCGTCGTCTCGGTGCATCTGGACCCGAGCGTAGGTCGGCCGCCGATTCGTCGCACCAACTGGAGAAACCTCGGACTCGCTTGCCACTCAGGGGGGCCCCGGATGGGCCGCCAGGTCCCAGGCCGCCAGCGCGCGGCGGTAGAGCGAGTGCACGGCGGCTTCGCTGCGACCCATGCGCTCGGCCGTCGCGCGGGCGTCGAGCCCCTCGAATTGGCGCAGTCCGATCACGCGCCGGTGTTCGGGCTCCAGGAGTCGGAATGCGGCCACCAAGCGCTCTTTGGCCTCGAAGCCCGCCGCCATCGTGGCCGGTCCGGGGCCGGCGCCGGGCAGCTCGGCCCACGGGTGGCGGGACCATTGGCTGCGGTCCAGGCGCTGCTCGGTGCCGTCGCGCCGCGCCGCGCGCAGGGCTCTGACCGCGTCGATCACCGTGTTGCGCGCCACGATCCGCACGTAGGCCCACAGGGCCGACGGGCCTTGGTCGGGCGCGGGGACCCGACCGGGTCGGGACAAGAGCCTGAGCCAGACCTCCTGGGCCAGATCGTCGGCCTCGAAGCGCGAGCGCAGGGCCGGCGACATGAGGTGCCCGAGCAGCAGCCGCAACCGGCCGTCGTGCGCGACCAGACGAGCGACGAGTTCGTCGTCGTCGGGGGGCACGTCGGTCCTGGGCGGCTGCATCCGCGACGAGCCTACACCCTCGGCGGCCCCGGATCCGCGCGGGACCGGGCGGGCACGGCGGCTGCTATGCTCGGACCACGCTCGCCCGGGCGGCCCGCGGACCCCGCCGCGAGTGCCGCCGCTGACGATCGGGCGTCCCCCCCCGCATGGGCGAACACGAAGTTGTCGAGCAGTCGGACAGCGAGCAGCTGCGCGTCTTCACGCGCGCGCTGCTCGAGGACGTGAGGGCCCTGGAGCGGATGCTCGAGGAGCAGCGCTTCGAGACCGGGATCCGGCGCATCGGCGCCGAGCAGGAGGTGTTCCTGATCGATCCCTCGGGCAGCCCGGTCCTGTCCGGACCGGAGATCCTCGAGCGCCTCTCGCCGGAGTGGTTCACCGCGGAGCTCGGGCGGTTCAACCTCGAGGTCAACCTGGCGCCGCGCGAGTTCGGCGGCGACTGCCTGGAGGCCATGGGGCGCGAGCTCGAGGTGCGTCTCTCGGAGCTGCGCACGGCAGCCGCCCGCGAGGGGGCGCAGATCGTGCTGGCCGGCATCCTGCCGACGCTCAAGCGTGAGCACCTGACCCTGGACGCGATGACGCCGGGCCCGCGCTACGCCCAGCTCAACCGGGTCATGACCCAGGCCGCGGGTGGCACCTTCGTGACCTCGATCAAGGGTCACGACGAGTTGTCGATGCGTCACGACAACGTGATGCTCGAGGCCTGCAACACGAGCTTCCAGATCCACTTCCAGGTGGCGCCGGACGAGTTCGCGGGACTCTACAACCTGGCGCAGCTCGTCACCGCGCCGGTCCTCGCCGGGGCCGTCAACTCGCCGGTGCTGATGCAGCACAGGCTCTGGAAGGAGACGCGCGTGGCGCTCTTCCAGCAGTCCCTCGACACCCGCAGTCAGGCCGAGCAGGCGCGCAGCCACCGCACCCGCGTGAGCTTCGGCGAACGCTGGGTCGAGGAGTCGGTGATCGAGCTGATCCGCGAGGACATCGCGCGCTTCCGCGTGATGCTGGCCACGGATCTGACCGAGGATCCGATGGCGGTGCTGGACGCGGGCGGCGTGCCGCGGTTGCGCGCCTGGTGCCTGCACAACGGGACCATCTACCGCTGGAACCGGCCCTGCTACGGCGTGACCAAGCGGCCCGACGGCACGGAGATCGCGCACCTGCGGATCGAGAACCGCGTGCTGCCCGCCGGACCGACGCCGACGGACGAGATGGCCAACGCGGCCTTCTTCTTCGGACTCATGTCCGGCCTCGGGGACGAGATCGGCGACGTGCGCGATGCGCTCGACTTCGACGACGCCCGCGCGAACTTCAACGCCGCCGCGCGCTACGGGCTCAAGGCCCGCTTCAACTGGCTGGGCGGCCGGACCGTCTCGGCCTCGGATCTGATCCTCGAGCTGATTCCGGTGGCCCGTCGCGGGCTCGAGCGCTCGGGGCACGACGCCGACGGGATCGAGCGACTCCTGGGCGTGCTCGAGCAGCGCGCCACCAACGGTCGCACCGGCGCCCAGTGGACCCTCGACTCGCTATCGGCCATGGGCAAGAGCGGGTCGAAGGACGCGCGCTACCGCGCCCTGGTGCGCGCCATGGCGGCCCGCGAGAGCACCGGTCAACCGGTCCACACCTGGGACGTGGCCGATGCCAGCGAGAGCGGCGACTGGCGCGAGAGCTACCGCACGGTGGAGCAGGTCATGGCCACCGACCTGTTCACGGTGCACCCCGAGGACCTGGTCGACCTGGCCGCCAGCCTGATGGACTGGGAGCACATCCGCCACGTGCCGGTGGAGGACGACGACGGCAAGCTGGTCGGGATCGTCTCCCACCGGGCGCTGCTGCGGTACCTGGGGCGCGGCTTGCAGCGCAAGGCCGAGCAGGTCGCGGTGCGCGAGATCATGCGCCCCGACCCGGTCACGGTCCCGCCCGACATGACGACCCTGGAGGCGATCGAGAAGATGCTCGAGCTGCGCCTTTCGTGCCTACCCGTGGTGCGCGACGGCAAGCTGGTGGGGATCGTCACCGAGCACGACTTCCTCGACGTGTCCCGGGCGCTGTTCATGGATCAGTTGCGCCAGGGTTGAGCGGTCCCGGGTGTCTGGTCCGATAGGCGCGAGATCGACCTCCATCGGAGACGCGACAGCGGTCGATGGCAGGCGGTAACCTGGAGCCAGTGCTGCACCGAGGACGCGAACAACGCGGCGACGACGCCACAGCCAAGATCGGCCTTGCGACCGAGCGCCTGCGGCGCGTGATCGGTCGCCACGGCGACGGCGAGGGCCCCCTGGTGGTGGTCGTGGGCGGCATGCACGGCAATGAGCCCGGGGGCTTCGAGGCGCTCGAGCGCGTCTGCGCCAACCTCGAGGAGCTGGCCCTGGTGCCCCGCGGGCGCCTGTTGGCCTTGGGCGGCAACCTCGAGGCCCTGGCCCTGGGCACGCGTTTCATCGAGCGCGACCTCAACCGCGCCTTCACCAACGAGGGGCTGGCCCTGGCCCGCGCCACGGCACCCCAGGAGCGCGACGCCGAGCAGCGCGAACTGATCGAGCTGGTGGACCTGATCGCCGCGGAGATCGCGTCCAGTCCCCACCCGACCCTGCTGCTCGACCTGCACTCCACCTCGGCGGCCGGCGCGCCCTTCGCGCTGATGGGGGACACGCTGGGCAATCGCGCGATCGCCTTGCAGCTCGAGATGCCGGTGATCCTGGGGCTCGAAGAGAGCGTCCAGGGCACCCTGTTGTCCTGGTTCGGCGAGCGCGGCCACGGCGCAGTGGGGGTCGAGGGCGGCCAACACCTCCATCCCGACACCAACCGCCACCAGGAGGCCGCCGTCTGGCTGACCCTGGTGGCGACCGGCCTTCTGCACGAGGACCAGTTGCCCTGGCTCGACGAACAGCGCCGGGTCCTGCGGCGGGTCACCGCGGGCCTGCCGCGCTTCGTCGCGGTCCAGCACCGCCACGGCCTGCAGGACGGCCACCGCTTCCGCATGGCCCCCGGCTTCGCCAACTTCGACGCCGTGCGCCGTGGGGCGCTCCTGGCCCATGAGGGCGAGCGGGAGGTCCGCGCACCTTTCGGCGGCCACGTGCTCCTGCCTCTCTACCAGGGCAAGGGCAACGACGGCTTCTTCATCGGCCGCCGAGTCCGCCCCTTCTGGCTGCGCCTCTCACGCGGTCTGCGCGGCATGCGCCTGGAGCGCTTCCTGTCGCTGCTCCCGGGAGTCAGCCCCGACCCCGAGCGGCCCGACGGCCTGCTGGTGGACCGACGCATTGCCCGCCTGCGGGCCCTGGACCTGTTCCACCTGCTCGGTTATTGGCGCGCAGGCGAAGACGGTGCCGTGCTGCGCGTCGCACGGCGGCGCGAGGGCTCTGTCTTCCGCCGCTGAAGCGACCGTCGTCGGCCGCTGCGCTTGTCGGCGGCGGACCCATCGAAGGCCTCAGGGCCGATCCGCTGAAGCGGGACTCTGGGAGGACGGCGGCGGTACGAAACTGCCGTCCTCCGCGACCATGTAGCCCAGCGCTTCCAGTCGCGCGCGATCGGCGGCATCCAGGGCGCTCGCGGCGCCGGCCTCGGAGGGCAGGGACCGCCTGACCAGCTCGAGTTCCTCGGCGTAGGCGTGCAGGCGCGCCAGGGCGTCGGGCGTGGCGGCGCCCGGATCGAGCTCGAGGGGATCGCGGTCCAGGTCGAACGCCTCGACTCCCGGTTCGTCCAGACGTTCGATCAGCTTCCGCGACCCCTCGCGCCGGGCGCGCATGGTCACGACTCCGTCGACCTCGGCCCACAGGCCCCGGTCGCGCCCGGGCAGGTTCTTGGCGAACAGGTCGCGGCCCTGCACGCCGGCGGGAACGCCGATCCCCAACAGCCCGCACAGGCTGGGCAGGACGTCGACCAGCTGGGCCGGCGAGTTCGAGACGGCGGGCGCGAGGCCCGGTGCGTGGATCAGCAGCGGCACTTCCACCAGCTCCTCGTAGAGCGTGTGGCCGTGGCCGACGACGCCGTGCTCGCCGATCTCCTTGCCGTGGTCCGAGAGCACGACCACGATCGTGTTGTCGAACTCGCCGCGTTCGCGCAGGAGTTCCATCAACACGCCGACCAGCTCGTCGGCGTGGCGCACGCCCCCGTCGTAGAGCTGCATCAGCCGCTCGCGGATGGGCGGCGGCGGAGGTTGGCCGTTGGCCAGGTAGAGCCGGATGTCCGGGTCGTCGGCGGGGAGTCCCGCGAGGGCGTCGATGGCGGCCAGGTGCTTGGCCGGCGGGTCGAACTCGTGGGCCGCGTAGGTGTGGAGGAAGAGCAGCCAGGGCTCGCCCTCGAACAGGTCGAGTTGGGCCTCGATGGCCCCGATGCCGCTGGCGGCTTCGGCACGGGGCCCGAAGCCCGGGAAGGCGTCCAGCAGCACCTGAACCCGCTCGGACTCCTCGTGGAACCAGGGGTCGAGCACGCCGTAGCGCTCGAAGCCGGCGGCGAAGCCGAAGACGGGCAACAGCATGGCTCCGCCGGTGAAGGCGGCGGTGCGATAGCCCCGCTCGGCGAGCAGCTCGGCCAGCATCGGCGTGCGCTGGCGATCCCGACGCAAGCTCGGACGCTGCACCCCGTGGACGCTGGGGTACTGCCCAGAGAACAGGCTCATGTGGGCCGGCAGCGTGTAGGGAGCGGTGGACCAGGCATCCGCGAACAGGACCGACGACTCGGCCAGGGTGTCGAAGGATCCGCTCAGGCGCGGATCGCCGCCGTAGGAACCCAGTCGATCCGCACGCACGGTGTCGAGGGAGATCACCAGGACGTTCGGCCGCGCGTCCTCGGTCGGTTCGGTCGGCAGCAGCCGCGGTGAGGCCACGAGTGGCGCCGTCGGCCAGGCCTCGTCCTCCCGCCCGGTTCCCTCGACGGCGACGATCAACGCGCCTGCGTCGGCGCCCTCCGGCAGGGACGCGACCACACGCTGCCAACCGGCTGGCGGGGTGTGCGGGTCCCCGTCGGCTTCGAGCGCGATGGCGCTGCGCGCGAGGCGCGTCTCGTGGCCGCCCGCGTCGGCCCAGGTCACATCGACTGTCCACTCCGCGTTCCGCTCGTGCCCCAGGGCGGCCACGTAGAACTCGACTGAGCCGGCGCCGGCGAAGTCGTCGATCGGGAGCACGAGGCGCGCGCCGAGGGGCAGTGCGTAGCCGAAGCGGTGGACCAGATCGACGTCGAAGCGCGCCAGCCGCGCGCGGTCTCCGTTGGTCCCCGGGTCGATCACCTCGGCGGCGACCTCGAGCGCGCGGGCGGCGGGTCCCATGGAGGCGACCCTGAGGTGCTCGAACCGCGCCGCGGCGTCGCCGGTGCCCCGCTCGTCGATGAACTCGGTCACCAGGGCGATGGCCTTGGCCTGGGGATCGCGCGCCACGCGCAGTCGCACCGGAGTGGGCGGCGGGCTGTTCTCGAACTCGGGGTCGTCGAAGTGGTTGGAGAGGATGTGGGGGATCAGGCCGGCCGGGCTGCCGGGCCAAGTGTCCGTGTCGAGTTGGAAGATCCCCACGCGGGCGTAGCCGTCTTCCAGTTGCCCGGTCAGGCCCTGCGTGGTGATCGTTCCGGAGATCTCGATGGAGGTCACGGCCGGCCCCCGGACATCGTCGAGGGCCAGGAAGTGGACCAGGGCCCCACGCGGCGCGCGCATTTCGATCGATCCGTCGGGGTGGATGACCGTGCCCTGTTCGAAGGCCGCCAGCTCCGCCGGGGTGGCGAGGGCCGCGATCCGGACCGACCCGTGCCAGTCCGACGCGGCCAGGGTCGAAGCGTCCAGCAGGACCCGTTCCCCCGGCGCGCGAGCATCGAAGTCGAACCAGGCCTCGCGGCCGACCCCGAGCAGGTCGATCGAGCCCGAGGCCGAGCCGGCGGCGGGGCCAGCGCCCGGATCGGCCGAGGGCGCCCGCTCGGACCCGCAGGCGGCGCCGAGCGCGGCCGCCAGGACGGCGCAATGGAGGCGGTGGCGATGGCGCATGGGACCCCGACAGTCTACGCCCGGCCGCCCGGTGACGGACGCCGGGAAGACCCGGGCCTCTCGGACGTCCGAGGCGCTCGTTACCCTTCGCACTCCATGACCGAGCACCTTCTGATCACCGGCGGCGCGGGCTTCATCGGATCGCACCTCGCCGACCGGTGGCTGGCGGAGGGCGGCGCCGTGACGGTCCTGGACGACCTCTCCACGGGTCGCGTGGAGAACCTGCGCGCGGCCGCCCGGCATCCGCGCCTGCGCTTCGAGCAGGGCAGCGTGCTGGATCGACGGCGGGTGCGCCGGTTGGTGGAGGAGGTCGACCTGATCGCCCACCTGGGGGCGGTAGTGGGGGTGCGGCGGGTCTGCGAGCGGCCGCTCGAGACCCTGCGAGTCAACGCCGGTGGCAGCGAAGTGCTGCTCGAGGCTGCGGCGGAGCTCGGCCGTCCGACCCTGGTTGCGTCCTCCTCGGAGGTCTACGGCGCCTCGCCGCGCTTGCCGTACCGCGAGGAGCAGGAGCTCGGCTACGGCTCGCCCGAGATCCCCCGCTGGTCCTACGCGGCCTCCAAGGCCGCCGCGGAGAGCAACGCCCTGGCGCACCACGAGGCCAGCGGCCTGGAGGTGCGGATCGTGCGCTTCTTCAACACCAGCGGCCCGCGCCAGCGGCCGAACTCGGGCATGGTCCTGCCGCGCATGGTCGCCCGCGCCCTGGCCGGTGAGCCCTTGGTGATCTACGGCGACGGCCAGCAGTCGCGCTGCTTCTGCCACGTGCGCGACACGGTCGAGGCGGTGGTGCGCTTGATGCGCGAGCCGCGCGCGAACGGCAAGGTGTTCAACGTGGGCTCGGCGCGCGAGGTGTCGATCGAGCAACTCGCCGAGCTGGTCCAGCAGCGGGTGGGGCGCAAGGTGGGGGTCGAGCGGCGGCCCTACGCCGAGGACTTCGGGGCGGACTTCGTCGACACGCGCCGCCGGGTGCCCTGCCTGGCGCGCCTGCGCGATGCGATCCACTTCGAGCCGGCCACGCCCCTGGAGCGGCTGGTGGACGACGTCTGCGCGGACCTGTCGGCGTCAATGGGCGCTCCGCGCTAGTGTCCTGGATCAGGAATTCGGCGTCACTTCCCGGGCTCCGATCGCCGCTGGCGTCGCCAGCGCCTCCTCCGAGCAGCGCAGCGGATACGCGTCGTCGGCGCGCCTGGCCAGCATCGATCGGACCTCCGGGAAGTGACGCCGAATTCCTGATCCAGGACACTGGGGCCTGGGCGCTTCGCGGCAGACCCTGGGCGCTTCGTGTCAACGCCGACGGACGACCGGCTGATTCCCCGGCCGCCCCGCGCTGAGGTTGCCGATCCCGCCCCTTGGACCGGCGAGTCCCGCTGTGGCGGCTGGGCGGAGATTGGCGAATGCAGGGATCAAGTTCGCCGGACGGTGGCCGAAGACAGGGGCGCAACCGGTCGACCGATCGGATCGCGCGCTGTCCCCATCCGGCGCTCGATCGCCCTGACGATCCGGCCGGACCTTCCCCCCTGTCTCGATGCCTCTGGTGATGCCGAGCTCGACCGCGACCCTTCCCCAAGTCCCCTCCGCACGCCGCGCGCGTGAGGAACCCGTGGTCGAGCTCGGCCGCCTCCTGGAGAGCGGCTGGGCATCCCGCCGCGACGTGGCACGCGCCGCGACGGCCTTGCCCGGCTTCGTCGATCTTCTCGTGGCCCAGGTCGATGCGCTCCACCGTGGAGCCAATTGGCAACCCGGAGCCGACAGCGCCTTGGCGCGACTCGGTTTCCGCCGGACCGCGGAGCTGCTCGAGGAGTTCCTCACCGGTCGCGCCTGAACCTTCCGACGGTCCGTCCCGCCGGCCGCTCCCTCTGGCGGTCGGCGGGATGGCCACGGTCCCTGCGCGGTGGCGCGGCGGATCCTGGCGGCGATACTGCGCGGGTGAATTCCGCGTCCGCCCATCGTCCACCGCGCTCGCGCCTGCGGGGCCTTCTGCACCTGGGGCTCAGCCCCGTGCCGGCTTTGGTGCTGTTGGCCCCGGCGGTGGTCGGTCGGCTGGCGTTGATCGCGGTCGGCCGGCGGGCCCAGGCCGAGCGCTACTCGGCCCGCGTCCAACGGCACTGGGCCCGGCTGACGCTGCGGGCCTTCGGCGTGCGAGTGGATGCGGCGCCGCGACCCCCGGGTGGCCCCTACCTGGTGCCGGCCAACCACCTCTCGTGGCTCGACGTGCTGGTGCTGGCGACGCAGATGGACTGCCGCTTCGTAGCCAAGTCGGAGATCGCCGGCTGGCCGGTCTTCGGGCTCCTGGCGCGCAGCGTCGGAACGCTCTTCGTCGAGCGGGGGGCCGGTCGCGATGCCGTCCGCGTGGGCGCCGCGATGTCGGCCTTGCTCGAGTCCGGGATCTCGGTGGTGATCTTCGCCGAGGGCCAGGTCTCCCGTGGCTTGAAGGTGGAGCGCTTCCACCCGGCCCTGTTCGAGCCGGCCGCCCGGGCCGGTCTGCCCTGTCTTCCCGCGGCGCTGGGTTACGTGGGGCCCGCCGGTGGTTGTGGGACGGCCTACTCGGCGGGTTGGTGGGGCGACGTCGGCCTGGTCTGGCACGCCCTGCGGGTGGGGCGGTTCGGACCGCTGACGGCCACCGTTCGATATGCGGACAGGCCGCTGCGGAACGGCGATCGCAAGGAACTGGCCCTGGGGTCCCACCGCGCGGTGGCCGGGGTCTTCGAGCCCCTGGGTCAATCGCCCAAACCGGACGACGACCCGCGCTCGGATCCTCCGAGCGGTGAGTCGCTCCATGGCTCGGCGGTCCATCGAGCAGCACGCGATTCCAACCCGCGCTGATCCGAACCGGAGGTGACGGTGCGCGGGCCGTGGCGCCGCGTGCGCGAGCCCTCGACGCGGGCCTGACCTCGCCCTTGGCTGCGGTGCGAAACTTGGATCAGCCGGGATTCAAGAGGCCTTCTGCGACATTCCAAGGCCGGCCGCCGCCACTGGAGCCCGGCGACGACTGCCCTCGGATCGACGGATCCCGAGCGAGAAGTGCGATCCGATGTCCTGTTCAGCCGCAACCCCCTCTCTGGGGGTAATATTCGTGGGTCCTCGGGGGGGGACTCGCCGTGCGTCGGGCACGGCGGGAAGAAGTTTCCGACTTGCTGCGAGCTCGACCAGCCGCGAGTCAGGAAGAGCCCCTTCCGAGACACCAGTGCTGCCCAACTGGAACTCCGGTCGTAACTGCCGACGATGACTTTCGCGTCCGTCTCAATCCTGCTCTCAGCCCTCTTGGCCCTGCCTGCCGCGCAGCAAGGCGCCACCGTTCCCCAGATTCCCGGTGCCCCCCAAGGGCCCCGTGGAGCCCAGCACCCCTCGTCGACAGCCCGTCTCGGTGGACCGGTCGAGGTGGCTTCGATCGCGATCGAGCCGGCCACGCTGGCGTTCGGTGCCGTGGAGTTCGGCCAGTCGTCCTCGACCAAGCAGGCCGTCGTGCGCAACAACAGCAGCGCGCCCGTGACCGTGTCGGAGATTCGGTTGGTCGGCGCCGATGCGGCGCAGTTCCAAATGCTCGGTGCTCCGGCCGGTGCCTTCGTGCTGCGCCCCGGCGGCAAGCGTGTGCTCGACGTGCGCTTCGACGCGACCTCCAAGGGCCTGGCCAAGGCGCAGATCGAGGTGGTCTTCGGGGTCAACGGCTCCGAGGTCAGCTCGGTGCTCAAGGGTCACGGCATCGGTCAGCCGGGGGACGAGATTCGCATCGACCTCGGCGGCCCCGGGCTGGTCGACGGCAACGGCAAGACTTGGGAACCGAGCTACGGCACCACCGTCACCACCAGCGGATCGACGCCCGATCCGATCGCGGGCACCACGGACGACAGCATCTACCAGACCTACATCGAGGGCACCCAGTTCGAGCTCAACCTGCCGATTCCGGCGGGCTACTACGAGGTCACGCTGCACCTGGTCGAGCCGGTGCACCACGCCGCGGGACAGCGCGTCTTCAACGTGTTCCACGAGGAGTTCCTCGCCGTCGCCGGAATCGACGTCTTCGCCGCGGCCGGTCACGACACCGCGTACGAGCTGTCGTTCCTCAGCGTGGTCACCGACGGCACCCTGTCCCTCGACCTGATCAGCTTCACCGACAAGGCCGTCGTGGCCGGCGTGGAGGTCCTCAGCGTGCCGCTGCTCGATCTCGATCCGGGTGCGATCGACTTCGGAGCGGTGCTCGCCGGCGGAACCGAGACCCAGACGGTCTACCTGACGAACTTCGGCGGAGTCGATCTGACCATCGATAGCCTGGCTATCCAACTCGGCTACGGCACCGACGCCACGGGTTTCAAGGTGACCTGGGACGGGCAGACCTACGCCGGCTCTACCACCGATCAACTCTTCGCCCAGTCGAGCGTCCTGGCGCCGATGGAGACGCGGGCCATGTCCGTGGAGTTCACTCCGCAGACCGAGGCGCTCGAGTTCGCTCGGGTGCAGCTCTCCGGGAACTTCGGCGACGACGGGATCGAGGTTCAAGGTCTCGGTGGGCACCAGGGCCATCCGTACCTGCACGTGGTGATCGATGCGCCTTCGCTGTTGATCGACTTCGACGGCAACGGCGACGAGACGACCACCTTCGACGGCAGCACTTCCCACACCCACGAGCCGGGCAAGACCCTGGTTGGCTACGACTGGTTCGTCAACAGCCAGTTCGTCGCGGCGGGCCCGACGGTGCCCTTCACCGTGCCGATCGGTGAGAACCTGGTCGAGCTCGAGATCTACGACAGCAATCAGCCCTCGCAGTCCCTGCGCAGCGGCATCTCGGTGCGTGTCGTCTCGTCCGACGCTGTGCCCGGGGTCATGGCGGAGTTCTTCGACTTCAGCGGAGGCAATCCGATCGCGGCCCTCGGTGGTCCGCTCGGCAAGCCCGTGCACGTGGAGGTCCTCGATGACCTCTCGGTGATCGACACCGGGTCGATCGGCTCGTCGGAGCTCGTCGCGGATGCCGTCGTGCGTCTGACGGCCGAGATCGATGTTCCGACGGCGGAGACCTACGACTTCCCCATCATGGGGGGGGCAGCCTCCAGCTTGTGGGTGGACGGGAGCCCGTGGACGGGCGTGCGCGTGCTGGGGATCGGAACCCACGAGGTGCGCGCGGAGTTCGCGGTGCAGAACCTGCCTGACCTTCCGCTCGAGGTGGCCATGACGGTCGGAGGCGGGCCCGCCACGGGCGTGCCGAACGAGTGGCTGACCCACGACGAGACCGTGATTCCGCCCACCATCAACTCGATGCCCACCGAGGGCACGAGCTTGGGCGGCAACGACATCATCATCGAGGGCATCGGCTTCTTCCCGGCCTCGCAGGTTGTCGTCCACTGGGGCGCGATCGACCTCGACCAGTCCGACTTCACCTCGATCACCCCGACGGAGCTGCACTTCCTGTCGCCGGCCGGGTCGGGGACCATCGACGTCACGGTGCAGACGCCCAACGGCCTCTCGAACCTGCGCCAGTTCGACTACGACGACAACGGCCCCGTGCCGGTCAACTTCACCCAGACCTCGCAGGTGATCCTGACGGGGATGCCGACCTGCGGTGCCTTCGGGCCGGACGGACTCTTCTACGTCGGATTGCGCAATGGACAGCTCGCGCGCGTGACCTTCGACGAGGCCTACACGGCGACCCTGGTGGAGTACTTCCCGGGCGTTTCGAACCTCTCGAACCACGAGATCATGGGGCTTGCCTTCAACCCCTATGACGGCGTCCAGCCGATCAAGGTCTACGTCTCCCACAACGAGCTCTTCGCCGACGGCGGCAGCGAGATCTTGCCCGGGACCTACTCGGACTACCCGGGCCAGGTCAGCGTGTTGACCGGCCCGAACTTCGACGTGCCGTCGGCCTTGATCACGAAGCTGCCGACCTCGAATCACGACCACGCGGTCAACGGTCTGGTCTTCGACAACAACGGAGACCTGCTGATCAACATCGGCAGCCAGACCAACGCGGGCGTGCCCCACCCGAACAGCGGGGATCTCCCGGAGTCGCCGCTCTCGGCCTCGATGATCAAGGCGCTGACCTCTCGTCCGGATTTCAACGGAGCCCTGAGCTACGTCGAGACCGGGTCGGGGCAGGTCAACAACAACCAGGTCTTCGGCGGGGTCGTCGACCTGGCTCCGGGCACCCACGTGGAGGTCCACGCGCCCGGAATCCGCAACGCCTTCGACCTGGCTCTACACACCAACGGGCGTGTCTACGTGACCGACAACGGGCCGAACTTCGGCTTCGGGCCGGCTTCGACCGGTGCGGCCACGGAGACTGCCGATCCCTACGGTTCCGACGAGGTGCTGCTGGTCGAGCCCGGTAACTACTACGGCTCGCCGAACCGCAACCGCGGCCGCTACGACGATCGCGAGAACCACTACCGCGCGCCCGCCGACGCGGAGCTGCCCGAGGCCTACAAGAAGCCCCTGGCGGAAGTGGCCTCGTCGATGAACGGCGTGCAGGAGTACCGCGCGGACACCTTCGGCGGCCAGTTGCGCGGGAACCTGATCACCCAGAAGTACGCCAACACGCCGTACCGCGTGGTGCTCTCGCCCGACGGCCGCTCGGTGACGAAGGTGCTGCAGATCAGCCTGTGGACCGGGGGCTTGAGCGCCGCGATCGGCCCCGGTGGCGTGATCCTGTCCCTCAACCACTTCAACCAGGCGATTCACGTCCTGGAGCCGAATGACCTCGCGGCGACCGGCTTGGTCGTACAAGACATCTTCCCCTGGCGGGCTCCCGCCAGCGGTGGAGGACGGTTCGAGATCTCCGGCGTAGGCTTCGGCAACCTGGCCAACACGAGCGTGCGGATCGGTGGCAAGCCGGCGGTCCTGACTTCGGTCACCTCGGAGCGCATCGTCGGGGTCCTGCCCTCGAAGGCCAGTCCGACCACGAAGCTGCTCGACGTCGTCGTGACGGTCGGGTCCAAGCAGGACGTGCTGTCCAAGGCCTTCCGCTACCTGCTCGGCAAGGGCAACGAGCCGGGTTTCTGGGAGACCGGGGTCGACGCGCCGATGAGCGTCGGTGACACATCGTCGGCCGTGATCGGTGACAAGCTCTACTTGGTCGGCGACTTCGACACCCGTACGGGCGTCTACAACCTGCGCACCGGTACCTGGTCCTTCGCAGCCGGCGTGCGGCCCTTCCCCGGTGCCGATCACTCGGCGGAGGTCCTCGGCGGCAAGCTGTACCTGATCGGTGGCATCGGATCGGGTTCGGAGGGTCGCGTGCAGATCTACGACCCGGTTGCCGGCACCTGGAGCACTGGCGCACCCATGCCCTGGGCTGGCGGCGCGGTCTCGACCGCCGTGATCGACGGCTACATCTACGCCGCCGGTGGAATCGTCGGCAGCGTGACGGTCGAGAACTTCGCGCGCTACGACCCGGTCTTCAATACCTGGCTGACCCTGGGCGCCCTGCCCAACGGATGGGGCCGCAACAACGCCTCGGCCGGGACCGATGGCGAGCGCTTCTACATCTTCGGTGGCCGACGCGGCGGCAACTGGGTCGGTCCCGGCTTTGCCGACGTGTTCGTCTACAACCCTGGCACCGGCACCTGGCAGAGCAGTCTGGACGTGGGCTCGACCATCGCGCCCCTGCCGGTGGCCCGCGGCGGCGCGGGCCGCGCGGTCTACCGCGGCGGCAAGTTCTTCGTGATCGGCGGCGAGACGGACACGCCGAGCTCCGAGACGATCAACGGGGCCTTCAAGCGCGTCGACGTCTTCGACCCGGTGCTGCAGACCTGGAAGCAAGACGGCGACATGCCGACTGCTCGCCAGGGCATCGACCCGGTGCTCTTCGAATCGCGCATCTTCGTCGCCGGCGGCGGGTTGGCGGCCGGGTCAGGCAGCTCGAACGTGCTCGAGCTGTTCAGCAAGAACTGAGTCCGGTCGTCGAGCGGGCTAGGGTCCTGGATCAGCGATCCTGGGCCCGCGGTCCCGAGAAGGTCTGCACGGAGACTCCGTAGCCGAAGGCTGCGGCGTCTTCGCGTTCGTAGAGCTCCGCGAGCTGAGCCAGGAGGGCGGTCTGCAGCGGCAGGCCCCGGCGTACGACGTGGACTCGCTCGGGAATGGGCACTGGCAGCTCGAGCAGCTCGTAGTTGGCGCCGTGGTCGAGCAGCACCAGGTCGTCCGCGCGCCCGTCGGCGTAGAAGCGCCAGGCCTGGCCGTGGGGGAAGAAGGGCGGCTGCCACTCCACCGGCAAGACGGCTTCACCGGGACGGGCGTCGGTGAGCACGTAATCCACGGCGCCGCGCAGGTCTTCGGTGCCCACGGATTCGGCCTGGGTCACGGCGCCTGCCGCGAGCAGGGCGAGCAGGGGACTGACCACGAGCAGCCGCGGCCGGGTCGGCAGGCGCGCGGCTCCCAGGCCGATCAGCACCGCGAGGGCCGGGATCGCCCCTGCCAGGTAGTTCCAGTTGAAGCCGGCGCGTGGAAAAAGGTGGGCGACCACGGCGCCCCAGGGGCCCAAGAGCAGCGCGGTGACTGCCACGGCGACCAGTGCCGTGCGCCTGGTGCCCGTGCTGCGCGCCACGCCGACCACGGCCCCGAAGGCTCCGAGTCCCAGGAGCGCGGCCCCGGCGGCGGCGAGGACGAGCTTGGCGGCGCTCGGCAGTGTGCCGAGGTTGAAGAACAGAAGCAGCAGGTAGCTCTGGGCCAACTCCCCCAGGCTGACGCCGCTGCCCCCGGGCCACAGGTCGTGGCCGGTCAACTGCTCGCGGAAGCCCGTCAGGTACCAGGGCGCCGCCAGGACCAGTCCCAGGACCAGGGGCGCGAGGTCCCGGGGCCGCCAGCGCGGACCGAGTCCCGCCAGTCCGGCGCCGAGGGCCACGGCCCCGAACAGGGCCAGATGGTGCAGGAACCAGTAGTGGGTCGAAAGTCCCAGGGCGACCCAGGCCGCCGTGCGCCAGGGCAGGGCAGCCTGAGAATCGCGCTCACGGTCGATGCACCACGCGGCCAGTGCCTCGAGCACTCCGGCCACGCACAGGGCCAAGAGCGAGTACATGCGGATCTCGGCGCCCAGCAGAACGGCTAGCCCCGAGCAGGCCATCGCGGTCGCCGCCACCGCGGCGGCCACCCGGGGCCTCGCCGGCGCCAGTCGCGCCGCGATCCTCGCCACGAGCCAGATCGTCAAGATTCCGTAGACCACCGCCGGCAGTCGCAGGGCCACAGCGCCCTCCCCTGCGATTCGGGACCACTGCTGGATCAGCAGGAAGGACGCCGGCGGGTGGTTGTCCACCGCCAACCCGGAGAGCAGCGCGCTCGGCCCGGGGGGTGAGCGCGTGGTGCAGGCTGTGGAACTCGTCCAACCACAGACTTCGGGATGAAGCGGTCCGCAGACGCAGAACGCCACCGACGATCAGCGCCGCGGCCACGAACCACCGCCCTCGCTCGAGCCCGGAAGTGTCGTCGGGCGGCCGGTCGGAACTCATCGGCGCCAGTGAACGCCTTGGGGACCCCGTGGGGCAAGGCTCCGAATCGCAGCCTCAGCGTCCGGATTGACGGTTCCCCCAGTCCGGGGGATCCTGAGGGGGCTCCCCGCCGTCACTACTCTCTCTTCCCACCCCCCGAACCCTCGATCGATACCCATGCAGTTCACGGAGTTCCTGGGCGCCGCCGGCGCCCTGGCCCTCGTCGCGTCCTTCGCGACCCCGGCCGACGCTCAGACCCCGCTGACCACGGTCCGCATCGCCTCTGGCCTTTCCAACCCGCTGTACGCCACTGCCAGCCCGATTCCGGGGGACCAGCGGTTGTTCGTGGTCGAGCAGAGCCAGGCGGACATCGAGATCGTCGTCGGAACGGTCAAGAACGCGGTTCCGTTCCTCAACCTCGACAATTCCGTGCCGGTCGTGGCCGGTGGTGAGCAGGGCCTCTTGGGCTTCGCCTTCCACCCGGACTACGCCAGCAACGGGCACATCTTCGTCTACTACACGACCACCGGCGGCGCCTCGCAGCTCGATCGCTTCACGGTCTCGGCCACCGACCCCGATCGCATCAACCCGAACACTCGGGTCTCGCTGCTGAACTTCTCGCAGCCCTTCACGAATCACAACGGCGGCATGATCGCCTTCGGTCCCGACGGCTACCTGTACGTGGGCACCGGCGACGGCGGCAGCGGCAACGACCCGTCGTGCAACGCCCAGAACCCCGGCGCTTGGCTCGGCAAGATGCTGCGCCTGGACATCGACACGATCGACGCCACCGGCGGCTACGGGATCCCGGCCGACAACCCCTTCGTGGGCGACTCGGCCTACCGGCCCGAGATCTACCACCTGGGTCTGCGCAACCCGTGGCGCTACAGCTTCGACCGCGCCACCGGTGACATGTATATCGGCGACGTGGGTCAGAACGCCCAGGAAGAGGTCAGCTTCGGTCCGGCCGGTGTCGGCGGGATCAACTTCGGCTGGCGCATCCAAGAGGGCAACTTGTGCAACGGCATCGGTAGCTGCCCGGTTCAGGTGCCCGGTTGTGGGTCCTCGTCCTTCAGCTTCCCGATCCACACCTACAACCACGCCGGAGCCTTTGGCGGTCCCTGCTCGATCTCGGGCGGATACGTCTACCGGGGTTGCGCAATTCCCGACCTGCAGGGGACGTACTTCTTCGCCGACTACTGCAGCAACGAGATCTGGAGCCTGGAGTTCGATGGCACGACGGTGACCAACTTCACCGATCGCACCGCCGAGCTCGATCCGGCCGGCGCCCTGGCCATCACCAGCATCGTCAGCTTCGGTGAGGGGCCCAACGGCGAGCTGCTGATCGTCGATCAGGGTGGCGAGGTCTTCCAGGTCGTGCCCAATGGCGTGCCCGCGGTCGACTGCCCGCCCCTGGTGTCGACCTGGGGTGGCATCTCCGTCGGCTCGGGCGGTAGCACCGATTTCCTGCTCGACGCTGGCGCGGGCCAGGCCGGGGCGATCTACCTGGTGCTCGGTTCGGCCAGCGGCACCGCCCCCGGCATCACGCTGGACGGCAACCTGCTGCCCCTCAACCCGGACGCCTACTCGACCCTGACCCTGACGGCTCCGAACCTGCCGCCGTTCACGAACACCTTCTCGTTGCTCGACGGTAGCGGCACCGCGGTGGCCAGCCTCGACATCCCCGGCGGAGCCCTGGGCGTCGCTGCGGTGGGTCTGACCTTCAACCACGCCTACCTGACCCTCGGGGGCGGCGGCACGGTTGCGTTCACCAGCAACGCGGTCAGCCTGACCCTGGCGCCCTGAGGCGGAATCCGTCGGTCGCTCGTCGATCGACGGACACCTCCGACGCCCGCGCCCCGGCGCCGCCCCGCGACACAGTCGTGGGACGGCGTCGGGGCGCGAGTCATTCGGCGTATGCTGTCGGCCCGATCCGCCGACCGCGCCATGGTTCTCGAGCTTCACACCGACTGCATCACCGTCGATTCCCCCGGCCGCGGCACGATCGACGTGACGGCGCAGCTCCAACACGTGGTCGCCGAGTCCGGAGTGCGCAATGGGCTGGCCCAGGTCTTCCTGCGCCACACCAGCGCGAGTCTGGTGATCAGCGAGAACGCGGACCCCGACGTTCGGCGCGACCTGGACGCGTTCCTGGCGCGTCTCGTGCCCGACGGCGACGGCCTCTATCAGCACGTGGCCGAGGGCCCCGACGACATGCCGGCGCACGTGCGGGCGGCACTGACCCAGACCTCGGTCGGCGTGCCCGTGCGCGACGGGCGCTGCGCCTTCGGGACCTGGCAGGCCCTCTACCTGTGGGAGCACCGCCTCGCCGCCCACCGGCGCCAGCTCGACGTGACCGTGGTGGGGCGCCGCTGACAACTTCCCTCTCGACGACGATTCTCTCCCGATGAAGGTCCTGATCATTGGCGGCCGCGGCGCCCTCGGGCGCGCGATCGCCGAGTCCCTGGTTGCCGATGGCGCGTCGCTGCGACTTTGCGGTCGCGACGCCCGAGCGCAGGCTGGCACTGCTGGCGCCGAGACCTGCGTGCTCGACACCGCACAGCCCGCCACCTGGCCCGCGGCTCTCGAGGGCGTCGGGCTGGTGATCGATGCGAGCCGCTTCGCCGGCCGCGATCTGGCCCTTCCTCGGGCGGCTCTCCTGGCGGGCGCTCACTGGTTGGACGTCTCCGCGGCGCGGTCCTGGGTGCTGGGCATGGATGGACTCAATGACTTGGCACGGGAGCGCGGCCGCGTGGCCCTGGCCGGGGCGGGCTTCTTCTGCGGGGGGCTCGACGCCCTCGCCCGGGCGGCGGCGGCGCCGATGGTGCGGGTCAACGAGGTCCAGGTCGGCGTCGCACCTGGCGCCCGCGCGCGCTACGGGCCGGCGACGGCCGACGAGTGGTTGGGTGCCGGGCCCGAGAAGGTCCGCATGCTGCTCGGGGGCGAGTGGACCGAACGCGAGTTCTTCGGCGACGCCCGGGCCTTCGAGCATCCCCGACCCCTGGGCGCCCAACGCAGCTTCAATCTGGACTGCGCCGACCTGGAGCTCTTGAACGGCTACCCCCTCAAGGCCACCAGCGTCAGGGTCTCGCTGTCCTTCCAAGGCAGCCTGCGAAATCGCGTGGCCGAGTGGGCCCTGCGTGGCAGTCGCGGACCCTTGGCCCTGGCCAAGCTGCGCCGCTTGGCGGCCCTGGGAGGATCGCCGCGCCTGGCCGGTGTGACCGTGCTGGTCCGCGGGTTGAACGACAAGCGCCTGCCGGTCGAGTCGCGGGTCAGCCTGCTGGGTGAGACCCCAGGCCTGGTGGTGGAGACTGGGGCTGCGCGTGTCCTCGCCCGCCGACTGATCGCGGGCGAAGAACTCGAGCCGGGCGCCGGCGCGTGCCTGGGTCGAGTGACCGAGGCCGAGTTCCTCGAGTCCGTCGCGGGAGCCGGCTTGACGCTACATCGAGGCGATCTGGGGGGCTGGCGCGCCAGCCAACCGGTCTAGGCCCGGCGGCCTGCAGCGAGCGCGACCTGTGGGATCGAGCGACGCTCCGAAGACGTCTCGCCGGTCCGGCGGGCCACCGGCGGAGCTTCGCTCCTGGCCCCGGGCGGGTCGCCTCGTCGGTTGCCGACCACGGGCGGGAAGCGGGCAAGGATCACGGCTCGGACGCGCTCGGCTTCGATCTCGGTGACAGATCGGTGCCAAGTCTCCGACGGCTCAACCACCGCGGTCGTTGACCCGGCCCCCACGGACCGCGATCCTGGACCGGCCGTCCCCGTGCGGGGCGGCGAGGTGGTGTCGATTTCTCGACTCCGCCGGTCACGGTCCACCCACGGAGCCGAGTGTGTCCAACTCCGAGCAAGTCCCGCCCCCCGCTTCTCCCGGCGATTCGCCCTCCGCGATCGCCCCCGGCGGCGCCTATCGAGCGCCCGAGACCCAGCCTCCGGGCAAGCAGGGGCCCTACCGCGAAGTGACGATCTCCTCGATCGTCTTCGGCATCGTCGTGGGCGCGCTGCTCAACGCGTCGATCACCTACTCGGGGCTGAAGATCGGCTTCACCGTCGGGGGCAGCGCGGTGGCCGCGGTGTTGGGCTGGGGCGTGCTGCGCGGAATCCTGCGCAAGGGCACGATCGTCGAGAACAACATCGGCCAGACCATCGCCTCCTCGGTCAACACCTCCAACTCGGGCGTGATCTTCACGGTCCCGGTGTTGTTCCTCTTGGGGCTGCAATCCACCTGGGGTTGGACCGACTGGGTCTGGCTGGCGGCGGCGTGCGCGGCGGGCGCGATCCTGGGGGTGGCCTTCATCATCCCCACGCGCAAGCAGATGATCGAGCTCGATCGCCTGCGCTTCCCGACCGGCACGGCGGTGGCCACGGTGCTGCGCTCGCCGGGCGAGGGGATCCAGAAGTCCCTGGTGCTCGTGGTCGGGATCCTGGTGGCGATGGTCGTGACCTTCCTGGTCCAGGTGCCTCAGCTCAACAAGGTCTTCGGCGGCCTGGACTGGCCGACCCTGAGCCAGCTCGGCATTCCGATCCTGGGCGACGAGACGATCGACCTGACGATTCCCATGGCCGCGGCCCTGGGTGACTTCTGGCGCCCGGAGTTGACCTTCGTGTGGGCCATCGCGCCCTTCGCCCTGGGCGCGGGCTTCATCACCGGTCGACCCGGCCTGGTGGTCCTCGCCGGCGGCATCCTGGCCTACTGGGTCATCACGCCGATCGCCTTCGCCAACGACTGGGTCGCCTTCGGAACCAGCGCCGAGGCCGCGGCCGCGGTCGTGCGCGGCGCCATGAACCGGCCCCTGGGTATCGGCATGCTCCTGGGTGGCGCGCTGGTCGGCCTGCTGCTCGCCCTGCCGGCGATGCGCGGCGCGTTCAGTTCCTCCGGGAGCTCCTCCAAGTCCGGTCGCGGTCGCGAGGAGATGCCCATGTGGGTGCTCGCGATCGCGATCCCCGCCGCCTTCGCCGTGCTGTTCTTCGCCGCCCGCTCGACGATCACCGATGGCTCGATGGGGCAGGCGGCTCTGATCGCCGGCATGGGGACGGCCTGGATGTGGTTCGCGGGCATCGTCATCGCCCAGTGCACCGGTATGACCGACTGGAGCCCGATCTCGGGCATCGCGTTGGTGACGGTGCTGATCTGCATGTTCCTGACCGACATGCAGGTCATCCCCGCGGTCATGATCGGCGCCGCCGTGTGCGTCGCGATGACTCTTTGCGCGGACATGATGCAGGACCTGAAGACCGGTCACCTGGTGGGGGCGAAGCCCATCCGCCAGCAGATCGTCGAGATGTCGGTGGTCTGGATCGGACCCGCGATCGCGCTCCTGGTGGTCTACCTGATCGCCCAGAACAACCTGACCACCGTCGGGGTCCCCTTCGGCGACGGCACGGACGTGCCGGCGGCCCAGGCGGTAGCGCTTCAGGCCGTGATCGAGAGCATGCGTGGCGGGGACGCGCCGATTCACCTGTACGGCATGGGCGCGGCCATCGGGGTAGTCCTGTCCCTCTCGGGCCTCGGTGGCCTGGGAGTCCTGGTGGGCCTGTCGATGTACCTGCCGCTGATGTACCTCTTGCCTTACGGCCTGGGCTGCCTGATCCAGATGTTCTGCATCGCGGTCAAGGGCCGTGGTTGGACCGAGCGCTGGGGGTTGCCATTCGCCGCCGGCTTGCTCGTCGGTGAGGGCATGGTCGGCGTCGTCGTGGCCGGAGTCGCCTTCATCTTCGGGGGTGCCGCGTGAAGGGTTCGATCGGACAGTTGCTGCTGGTCGTCGGAACCGTTGTCGCCTCCCTGGCTGCGGCCGCCGGGGAGAAGCCGTGGATCGCGCAGCCCCTGGGCAGCGTGGCCCTCGACGATCCTGCGACGTTGTTGTTCCAGGACGTGACCAGCGAGGTCGAGCAGGGCGCCGAGCCGCTGGTCGTAGCCGAGGCCGGCGCGCCGGTGACCGGTGCGGCGGTGGAGGCCCTGCGAGCGGCGGGCGCCGAGTCGGTTCGCGTGCGCCGGATGCCGGTCAAGTCCGAGCTGGTGGCGACCTCCGACAGCGAGGGTCGTGTGCTGGCAGAGCCGCTCTACGCCGACATCGCGAGCGGCGCCGGAGTGAGTCGGGAAGAGGCGACCTCGCGCTTGAAGCGGGCCGCCGAGCTCGAGGCCTTCGCGGTCGACTTCGAGGCCGATTCCGGAGTGCTGCCGGAGGGCGGCGTTGTCTTCGGCACAACCGACCTCGACGGCGTCGAACAGCTCAGCGTGACCACCGAGAGCGCGCCCGACGGCGCGCGGGTCGTGGGCACCGCGGCCGACCTCGCCGCCATGGGATCGAGCGCCCTGGTGGTCGGCATCCCGACCATGCGCTCGGTCGCACGGGCCGGGCGCTTCGTCGATGCGGACCTGGCCGCTCGCCTGACCGAGCTGGGCTTCGCCGACGTGTCGGTGAACATTCCCGCTGCACCCTGGGACGTGAACGCCTGGGGTGCCCGTTGGTTCTTTGGAGGCGGGCTCCTGGTGATGGTGATCGGCGTGATGTTGATGCGTAGCGCCCGTGTCGAGTCGGCCCTGGCGGCGGCCCAGGCCGCGGAGGCGGGCGACGAGGCGAGCCCGCGCGAGTCGCTCAAGGTCGTCGTCGAGCGGGTTCGAGCCATGAACGCCGCAATCGCCGGTCTGTCGCGCGAGGACCTGATGACCTCCTGCGACGCGCTCCTGGGCGAGCAGGTCTTCGCCTTCGGCGAGGCCAAGGAGCAGCTGCGGGCGGAGCTCGGCGGACGGGTCTACGCCCAGGTGATGACCGCCTTCTCGACCGGCGAACGCCGCCTCTCGCGGGCCTGGTCCGCGGCGGCCGACGGCTACCGCGACGAGTCCGTCCAAAGCCTCGCGGAGTGCATCGAACCCTTCGAGACCGCGCTCGAGGCCCTGGGCGGCAAGCCGTCGGTGTCGCGCACCGACAGTGGCGCGGAGTACGTGGTCTGGTCGCCGGGTGGCAGGGAGAACTGATATGGACGCGATGCAGAAGATCGAGAGCCTCGAGCGTCGTCTGGCCGAGCTCGAACGCGGGCGTCGTCGGGGGCGGGCCATGGCGGCCGCCGGGGCCGCGGCTGCGGTGGCGTTGCTGGTGGTCAGCTTCACCCGACAGGACTCCACTCCCGCAGCGCAGGAGGAAGTGGTCGAGGGCCTGCCCAACGACGAGCTGATCCTGCGCGACTCCGAGGGTCGCAAGCGCGTCTGGCTCGGCGTGCTCGGGTCCGGGGAATGCGGACTGGGTCTCTACGACGAATCCGAGACCGCCCGCGCCGAGTTCTTCGTGGGGACCAAGGGCGAGGCCCGCATGTTGATCACCGATCGACTCGGAACGCCCAGGGCCTTCATCGGGGTAGCCGAGGACGGCCTGCCGCTGTTGCGCTTCGCGAACGGCAAGGCTCAGGCCGTGCTCGAGGCCGGCCTGATGGCCGACGGCTCGACGCGCCTGCGCGTCAAGGACCCGGGCGACGGCGGCAGCGCCGACCTGCGCGTGCTCGAGGACGGCCGACCGGGCCTGGAGCTCACCGGCGACGACGGGCGCACCCGCGTCTCACTCGGGGTCTCGTCCCAGGGCGTTCCCGGCCTGCGCCTCAAGGGCAACGACGGCCGCACGGTCTTTGAGCGCCCATAGACGTATTCCTCGTTCCTCGCGGATCCGCGGCAGCTCGAATCCACGACCGCCGGGTTCCAAAGCCCGCTCAGGCGCCATCCGGGTGCAGCGCTGGCGTCGATCAGCCGGCTTCGCGGTCGGCGCTCAGGCGTCGTAGACACTCGCCGCGGCGGCGATCGGGTTTTCGGGGGCGCGGTGGCCCATGTCGGCCAGGACCGTGGCCAGGGCGCTGAGCACCAGGTGCACGTTGCGGCGCGAGCTGCCCGAGCCCATCAGGCCGATGCGCCAGGTGTTGCCCTTCATCGGGCCCAGGCCGCCGCCAATCTCGATCCCGAATTCCGACAACAGGCGTCCACGAACCGCCGCGTCGTCGATGCCGTCGGGGATGCTCACGGTCGTCAGAGGGTTGAGCCGGTGCTCCTCGGCCACGCGCAGCTCGAGTCCCAGCGCCTCGAGCCCCGACCACAGGGCGTGGGCGTTGAGCTCGTGGCGCGCGAAACGCGGCTCGAGCCCCTCGGACAGCACCAGGCGCAGGGCCTCGTGCAGCCCGAAGAGCATGTTGATCGGCGCGGTGTGGTGGTAGGCCCGCGGCCCGCCCCAGTAGGCCTCGATCAGGTTGATGTCGAGGTACCAGCTCTGCACCGCCGAGGCGCGCGAGCCGATGCGGGCGATGGCGCGGTCGGAGAAGTGCACCGGCGAGAGGCCCGGCGGGCAGGAGAGGCACTTCTGGGTGCCCGAATAGAGGGCATCGATGCCGCTCGCGTGGACGTCGAGCGGGTGGCCCGCGAGGGACGTCACCGCGTCCACGAGCAGCAGCGCCCCGCACTCGTCGGCGAGCTCACGCAGGCCCGCGAGGGGTTGCAGCACGCCGGTCGAGGTCTCGCCGTGGACCAGGCCAATGAAGCGGAACTGCCGGCCGGCTGCGGCGCGGCGCAGGGCTTCGAGCTCCAGGGGTCGGCCCCACTCCGCTTCGACCAGGGTCACCTCGGCGCCCGCCCGCCGGGCGACCTCGGCCATGCGACCGCCGAAGACTCCGGACTGGCCGATCAGCACGCGGTCGCCGCGCTCGACCAGGTTGACGACGCAGGCCTCCATTCCGGCCGAGCCGGTCGCGGACAGGGCCGTGGTGCGACCGCCCCGGGCTCCGAGCAGGCATTCGAGCATGGACCGAATCTCGTCCATGGTCTGCAGGAAGGCCGGGTCGAGGTGACCGACCGTGGGCAGGGAGATGGCGCGCAGGACCGACGGATCGACGTCAGAGGGACCCGGTCCGAGCAGGGTGCGGGCGTGGGCGCGCAGGGGGGCGGGGAGCTGCTCCATGGCGCCCAGTGTAAGCCCTGGGCTCGGCCGCTACGCTGGCTGCGATGGGGCGACCTTCCGGCGAGAGCAGGCACCGGCCGCGGGTATGGTCACCGCGCGGCTTCCGCTGGCTGATGAGCCTGTACCCGCCCTACCTCCTGGGCGGCGTGCGCATGGTGGCGGTGGCGACCGACCTGCGCGGCTGCCGCGTGCGAGTGCGCCACGGCCTGCTCAACCGCAACCTCAACGGTACGGTCTTCGGCGGGACCCTCTACAGCGCCGCGGACCCGATCTACGCGGTGCTCTTCTGGCAGATCTTCGCCCGCGAAGGGCGTGCGGTCCGGGTCTGGACCCGCTCGGCGTCGGTGCGCTTCCGTGCACCAGTGACGACGTCGATCGAGTACGACTTCCACATCGACGACGACGTCGTGGATCGCGCGCGGTCGGCGCTGGACGCTCGCGGGAAGTTCGAGCAGGCACTGCACGTGGCCGGAGTTGCTCCGGACGGCAAGGTCTGCGTGGAGATCGAGACCGTGGTGCACCTGGCTGCGCGGTGAACGTCGCGCGGTGAACGTCGCGCGGTGAACGTCGCACGGTGAACGTCGCACGGTGAACGTCGCACGGTGAACGTCGCGCGGTGAACGTCGCGCCGTGATGCCGGCGCGCAGCCCGTCGCTGTCTCAATCGGTCCACACCCAGGTGTGCAGCTCCGCCGGCCCCAGTGAACGGCCACCGCGGGTCGTCGACCAACCCGCCAACTCGCTCGGATCTCCGTGCAGGGTCACGAAGCCGAAACCGTCGACGTCGCCCACCGTGGTGGCGCCCGGTGGCAAGCTGAGTCGGAGCGCGAACAGGTGATTGCGCGAGAGCTCGATCGGCTCGAAGCGCAGCAAGAGGTGCCCGGCGATGGTCGGCGGGGGCAGCTCGAGCACGACTCGACGCAGGTGCTTGCCCGGGTCGGAGCCCTCGAGCCCTAGGCTGGACAGAATCGGTTGACGGGTCCATGCACGCCCTTCGGGTTCGAGCGGGATCGCGTAGACCTCGAGCACCACGGGACCGGCGTCGGCGGGTAGGTTCGCCATCGGAATCGCGAAGCCCGAAAGGCGGTCCAGGTCGGGCCGCACGGCGCGCCACAGCTCGCCGGGTCCGAGGGGCTTGCGGCCGAAGTCCCAGCGCGTTCCGGTCACACCGCGCGCGCGCAACCAGGGCACGAGCGCGGCCTCGTCCGGGCAGGACAAGCCGAGTCGGAGCGAGCCGCTGCCGTCGAGTTGCGGTGAGTCGAAGTCGAAGCGCAGGTGCGCCGACCCGCGGTAGGAACCCTGGACCAAGCGCCCGCGGGCCCGGGCGGGCGCGCCCGCGGTTCCCTCGACGTACAGGGTCCCGAGTTCGGTTCCCAGGGGCGCGCCCGGGCGCACGGCGATCTCCACCCGTCGCAGGCGTTGGCCGTTCACCGGCAGGGTCTGGACCAGGGCCGTCCCGCCACGCAGATCGCCGGCGACGAGGATCGGGGGTCGGTCACGCACGGCGACGTCGGGCAGGTCGGCGGCGCGCAGGACGAAGTCGATGCCGGCCACGAGCAGCCCGGCCAGGGCGGCGATCAGGATCGAGGCGCGCATCAGCTCCCCAGGGCCATCCGTTCGTGCAACAGAGCCCCGTCGAAGAAGGCCAGGGCGAACCACAGGGTCAAGAGGAAGGCGAAGCTCGGCGCCGCGGCCGGGCGCAGACGGCCCGCCCAGGCGCTCCACCATCCGAATGCAGCCAGGGCCGTGGCGGCGGGGAGGGCCGGGTAGAGGTAGCGCCCCGCGGCCTCGCCGCGCAGGGCCACCAGGGCGAACTGGGTCAACAGGACCAGGATCAACAGCAACAGGGCAGGTCGCGAAGTGCTCGCGGACTCCGACCGCACCCCGCGCAGCAGGCCGATCAGTGCGACGACCAACGCAACGACGGCGAGCGCCGCGAACCAGCTCGGCACGGTTCGCCCATACCAACCGAAAGCACCCAGCAGGGTGCGGAAGAGCTCGATCCAGTTGGGCGCGGCCAAGCCGTCCTGGAGTCGCTCGAGCGCACGCGAGAGGTTGGCCGGGATCACCGGGCCGGAGCGCAGGGCGGCCACGGCGCCGGCGATCGTGGCTCCAAGGAGAGCCAGGCCGAGGACGGGCCACGTGCGGCCGAAGCGTCGTCGCAGAAAGACCAGCGCCAGCACTGCCGCGGGAACCACGGCGCTGACCGCAGTGCTCTTGATCCAGGGCGCGACGCCTGCGGCCAGAGCCGCGATCAGCAGCCACCGACGGCGATGGTCGCTCAGCCCGCGCAGGGCGACGTAGGTCGCGAGGGCCACGACCAGCTTGGCCAGCACATCCGGATTGACCGTGGCCGCTTGGCGCAGGTGCATCGGCATCAAGGCGGCCAGGGCACCCACGGCCGCCGCTGGAGCGGGCCCGCCCAACCGGCCCGCGCAGTGGTAACACAGGCCGACGACCGCGACGTAGCACAGTGCCGACAGCAGCCGCAGCCAGCGCAGCCGCGCGATGGTCCCGTCGAATGGGCACAGCCGCAGCCAAGCCCCGGCCAAGAGGTAGTAGCCAGGCGGCTGGGCCGCTGCGGAGATTCCGGGGTGGATGGCGTCGAAGCTGACCGCGCCGGAAGGATCCTCGGCCCAGTCCACGCGGCGCCACACGTCGCTCGCGTCCAGGGCTGCGAGGATCTCCGCCTGCTTCGCGCGAATCTCCCCGTGGTCGAGACCCGGGAAACGCCCGGCAACCTGGTACTGGGACGGGGAGAGCGTCGCCAGGTCCGCGACCCTGGTGACCATGCTGGTGCTGGGCAGATGACCCGCGGCCACGTGCTCGGCGTACTCCAGGTGCCACGGCTCGTCCTCGCCCATGAAGGGCGGCAGCATCCACTGGGACAGGAGTGCGACCGCGAGCGTCAGCACCACCAGCCACCGGGGGCACGGCGGAGCGGGCGGGCGGGGGGGGGCCGGCATGGCCCGAGGATAGCCGCCCCGAGGGCCGAGGCGTTGAGCCGCGCGCCGGGTGGCTTATGCTGCCAGCTCTCGTCCGCCGCCCCCTCGGGTCCCCGATCGACCCCGAATCCGAAACTCTCGATGCCCAGTGCCTCTCCCCACGTCGTCGACGTCGGCGTCTCCAACTTCGCGCTCGAGGTCGTCGAGCGCTCCAAGACGGTGCCGGTCCTGGTGGACTTCTGGGCCGAGTGGTGTGGGCCGTGCAAGACGCTCGGGCCGATCCTCGAGAACCTCGCCGTCGAGCTGAACGGGGCCTTCGTGTTGGCCAAGGTCGACACCGAGAAGGAGCAGGAGCTGGCCGCCGCCTTCCAGGTGCAGAGCATCCCCACAGTCGTGCTCGTGATCGACGGCCGGCCGGCCGACGGCTTCGTCGGCGCCCTGCCCGAGGCCGAGATCCGTCGCTTCCTGGAGCCCCACGTCGGTCCGGTGGAAGATCCCCTGGAGCCCGCGCGGGCCGCGCTCGAGGCCGGTGACGCCGCAGGAGCGGTGGCCATGCTCGAGGGCCTCTTCGCCGATCGCCCCGACGACGACGAGGTCAAGCTGCTGCTGGCTCGCGCCGCCCTGGAGGCTGGCGACAGCGCGCGCGCGATCGGGCTGCTCGACGCACTGCCGCCGTCCGTTGCCGAGGGCGCCGAGGCGCGGGCCCTGCGCGCGCGCCTGGCCCTGGCGCAGGAGCAAGCCGTGGACCTCACGGCCCTGGCGGCCGCGGCCCAGAACGAGAAGGATCTCGACGCGCGCATCGCCTACGGACGGGCTCTGGCCAGTGTCGGGCGAGTGGAGGAGGGTCTCGACCTGCTGCTCGAGACGATCGAGATCGACCGCGAGTACAACGAGCAGGCCGCCCGCCGAGCGATGGTCGAGGTGCTCGACTCCCTCGGCTCGTCGAGCGACCTGGCCCACAGCTACCGCCGCCGGCTCCAGATGGCGATGTACGTCTGATGTGGCTCGAGGACACGCCCGCGGACGTCCGGCGGCTGTTCGACTTCTACCGTGAGTGCGAGTCGATCGTCGCGCTCGAGGACGAGCTGCTCTTCGCCGCCGCGCCCGAGGTCTCCGGCTGGTCCGCCGGGCACCATCTGTTCCACATCACCCTGGCCAACGAGTTGGCCCTGCGGAACGTGCGGATGCTGGTGGACGGCGGGTCCAAGTGGATCGTGCACGAAGGTGGACCCAGCCTGCTCGGGCTGCTGTCGGTCCACCACGGCGTCATCCCGCGCGGCGTCGGCCAGGCTCCGCGCGCCGTCACGCCCCCGGCGCGGCCCGATCCGACAGTCGTGCGGGACACCTACCACAGCAACGTCGCCGAGCTGGAGCGCCTGACCGGCGACCTGGATTCGATCATTGCGGCGCGCGGTGGGATCCCGCACGCCGACCTGGGCGTGCTGTCCGCGACCCGCTGGCTGCGCTTCGCCGGGCTGCACGGCCAGCACCATCTGCGGATCATGCGCGAGGTCCTCGAGGCCCTGCCGGCGCGGAGCGCTTGAAGGCGATGGGGGGCAAGCTCGGCGCCGTGGCGATGGCCCTCGCGGCCCTGGTGCTCGGCGTCTTGGCGTACTTGCGAGACCTCTCCCACAGCGGGCTTCCGTGGCGTTCGGGGGACCTGCCCCTGGCGGGCCTCGCGGGCCCGGTCGAGATTCGCTTCGACGACTACGGCGTGCCACACGTGCGGGCGGAGCACGCCTTGGACCTGGCCCGCGCCCTGGGCTTCCTGCACGCCAATGACCGCATGACCCAGATGGAGCTGGGCCGGCGCGCAGCCGCCGGGCGACTGTCCGAGGTCCTGGGCGAGGGGCTGGTGAACTTCGACGTGCGCATGCGGAGGCTGGGCGTCGCCCGCGCCGCGGCCGAGGGCGTGGCGCGGGCGTCGGATCGGTCGCGCGCCTGGTTGGAGGCCTACGCCGCCGGTGTCAACGCTTGGCTCGAGCGCCGCGGCGACGACCTGCCGCCCGGACTGCGTTTGCTCGGTCTGCGTCCGGAACCCTGGAGTCCGGTGGACTCCGCCGCCTACCCGATCCTGATGGCCTACGACTTGGGCGAGCCCGCTCGCACCGAGCTGCGGCGATCCCAGTGGTTGGCGGCCGTCGGGGTGCCGCGGCTCGCGGAGCTGATGGGCGTGGACGAGCTGCACGTGCCGGAGGAGTTGCTCCGAGCACTGGAGCAGCTGCCCGATCCGACCTCCGACGAGCAGGCCGATGGAGCGCGCGGCAACAGCAACAACTGGGCCCTCACCGGGGCGCACACGGCGACCGGCGGTCCCCTGTTGGCCGGCGATCCGCATCTGACCGTGGGCTTGCCTTCGCGCTTCTTCGCGGCACGCCTGTCGGCGCCGGACTTCGAGGTCTTCGCGCTGACCCTGCCGGGCACGCCGGCGCCGGTGATCGGCGTCGGCGAGCACCGCGCCTGGTCCCTGACCAACACCGGCCTCGACGGCGACGACGTGTTCCTCGAGCGCGTCGACGAGGGCGGCGGTCGCGTCGCTCGGCCCGGCGGCTGGCTCGAGCTCGAGAGCCACACCGAAGAGATTCACGTGCGCTTCGGTGAGACGCGCCAGATCACCGTCGCGCGCAGCGACCTGGGGCCGTTCTTCCCCGGCGATTCGACGGCGCAGGGCCTCGACCGCCTGGCGCGCAGCGTGGCTTGGACCGCGCTGGAAGCTGCCGATCCCCTGCGCCTGTTCCTGGCGTTGGTCGAGGCACCCGCACTGGAAGTGGCCCTGGAGGCGGCGGATACCTACGTCGCGCCGGCACAGAACCTGCTGGTGGCCCAGGCCGATGGGCGCATGGCGTTGCAGGTGATCGGGCGCGTCCCGCAGCGCAGGGCGGGTGATGGGCGCCTTCCGGCTCCCGCTTGGAGCGGTGAGTACGGTTGGCGCAACTACGAGGGCAGGCTGGACGAGGGCGGCCTGTTGCACGTGTCGCCGAGCTCCAACCCGCGTCAGATCGACCCCGAGTCGGGACGCTTGTTCAGCGCCAATGCGGACATTCGGCCGCCCGGCTACGTGGGGGAGTTCTACGCCGACTGGGCGCCACCCCAGCGTCAGAGGCGCATCGAATCGGCCCTTTCGTCGCGGGAGGGTTGGAACACCGACGACCTGGCGGCGCTGCAACTGGACGTGACGTCCCTGTTCGGCCTGGAGTTGGCGGCAGCGCTGGCCGCGGACGATCTGAGCGGGGACGCGACCCTGGCGCGCGACGCCCTGTCGCAGTGGGACGGTCAGGTCGGGGCCCGTGGTCCCGGGGCGTTGTTCGTGCTGGTGCTGCGCGAGTTGATGGCGGCCATCATGGCGGACGAGTGGGAGCAGGGCGGCGCGCCCGCGCCCACCGGACGGGGCCCGGAGTACACGCTGGTGCGGCTGCTGTCGGGCGAGCTGGATCCGATCTGGTTCGACGACCGCCGCACTCCCGAGGTCGAGGGCCGAGCGCAGGTGGTCCAGGCGGCCCTGGCATCGGCCTGGGCCAGCGGAGCCGCGCGCTTCGGGCCTGACGTGGCCGATTGGCGCCTGGACCAGATCCAGAGTCTGACCCTCGAACACCCCCTGGCGGCCTTCCCCGGGCTCTCGGGCAGCTTGAATCGGGGGCCCATCCCCTTGCCAGGTCACTCGTCCACGGTGGCCGCCATCTGGGCCCATTGGGAGGCCGATGCGTTGGTGGTGACCGGTACGGCCGCCCTGCGATTCGTCGCCGATCCGGCCCACCCCGCGGGGTCACGCCACTCCCAGCCCGGCGGGCAGTCCGGGCATCCGTTCGATCCCCACTACGCCGACCAGATCGACGCCTGGCGCACGGCGACCGGCATCCCGGTCCCCTGGGAGGCCCCAGAGGTATCCGAACGGCGGATCCTGCGCCTCCGCTGAGGTTTTACGTAGCGGGCCTTATCGGCGCCGCGCGCGAGGCCCGATAGGCCTCCTCGTTGGCGGACCGACCTGGGGGTCGACCGCGAGATCGCGAAGTTTCGCAGGGGGGCGGGTGCGTGGGGCATCCGAGACCGACGATGACCATTGGGGCAATGTGGGGAGCGAAGCGCCGGCGACGGGGCTTCTCGGTGCTGGAGCTGATGCTGGCCATGACCGTCATGACGGTGGGCCTGGTCGCTGCGTTCAGTGGCCAGATCGGGACCCAGCAGGTCATGCGACAGAGCAGGGAGACCCAGCTGGTGCTGACGCGGCTCGAGACGGTGATGGAGTACATCCACGCCCAGAAGCCGGAGGACCTGCCCACCAACCCGGTCGTGGCCCACGGCAAGACCGCGCCGTTGGACGATGATCTCGGGCTCGACAACCTGAAGATCATCACCCTCTACGACGGCTACGTGCCCGGCGTGGAACCGCCGGACCCTCTGCACTTCAAGATCACCGGCGCGTGGACGGACTTCGAAGGACGCCAGCGCTCGCTGACCTTGGCATCGGTGGTGACGCGATGAGGGACACACGCAAGAACCGGCGTCGGGGTGGGTTCACGCTGCTGGAGCTGACCATCGGCGCGAGTCTGTTGGTGATCCTGGGAGCGTCGATCCTCGAGTCGACCTCGTCCATGAAGCGCATGGCGCTGACCAGCTCCACGGAGAGCATGCTCCAGGAACAGGCTCGGCGAGCGCTGCACACGATCGTGCGGGACCTTCGCACCAGCGGCTTCGTGCAGCTCGGCGCGCTCGACTATCCGCACTTCTTCGACGGGACGCCCGACGCCAACTACGGCGCGCCCGAGCACGCCCACGAGCAGCCGACCAAGGTCGCCGAGGCGGGCGACCTCGACTTCGGCCCCAACCGCGAGATCCTGTTCCTGTTGCCGGCGGACATCGACGCCAACGGCACGCCGGACGTCAACCCGGCTGACGGCAGCTTGATGTGGGACACCGATGATCTGGTCTCCTACACGGTCGTGACCGGCCTCGACGGACGCAACACCCTGTTGCGCCGCGAGACCGACGGCGGCTCGCGGGTGATCGCCCGCGACGTGGAGCGGTTCAACGTCGAGGACTGGACCATCAACCCCATCCTGCCCCCGAACGCCGTGCGCGTTCAGATCTACTTCCGAGCGAGGGACGACGACGGACGCGAGTATCGCTACCGAACGGAGAGCTGGGTCAGCCTCCGCAACGGGACCAGCCTGTGACACCGGAGAAGGGGAACGAGTGGGGACACCAATCATGAGTACCGAAGAACGATTCAGTCAGAGCCTGTCGATTCGCCGGGCCGAGGGGCTCAAGCTGCTCGGCCGCGGGGGCAAGGGGCGCAAGCGCGGCCGACGGGGTGTGGCGATGGTCGCTGCGGTGATTACCGTCTTCTCGGCGGGCGCGCTGCTCAGCGTGATGCTGACGCTCGCGCACTCGACGAACAAGGACGCCAACGTCGCCCACGACGAGCTGCGGTCGAAGTTCATGGCCGAGGGAGCGCTCGAGGTCGCCACCAAGGACGTGCAGTCCCTGGTTGCCAACTGGAACCTGCCGACGGCGGTCAAGGGCGACTGGATCGACATCGACGGGACCTCCGTCCCGTTCACGATGGAGCCCAGCGGCTACTTTGCCGTGCAGTCCGACGAGAGCGGGATCACGGACTACCTGATCGGTTATCAGCTGACCGCCATGGCGAACGTGGGCGACTCCAGCTACCGCATGCGGCGAGTGGTGAACTGCCGCGCGACGCCGATCTTCCAGTTCGCGGTGTTCTACACCAACGATCTGGAGGTCCACAACGGGCCGGACATGACCCTCGGGGGCCGCGTGCACTCGAATCGGAACATGTACCTGAGCCCGAATGGTGGGAAGCTGACGATGGATACCAACTACATCCATGCCGTCGGCAGCATCTTCCGCCACCGCAAGAACAGCGTCTCGGCCTCGAACGGCACGGTCGACATCCGCGAGTGGGTGAGTGATCCGTGGGATCCGACGGAGCCCGAGAAGTACACGCCGATGATGAGCCAGTCGGAGCTCGAAGCCTACGGCTTCTCGAGCATCAGCGGCTACGACAGCAAGTTCCTGTTCGGCGTCGACGGCAACGGCGACGGGGACTTCAACGACATCGGCGACATGCCGGCCTTCATCAAGGGCTCGTTGACCATGTGGGACGAGCCCGACGGGTACAGCGGTGGGTCGGGCAACACCGTTCTGACCGGCGACCACGGCCTGGGTGAGGCGGTGACGCCCGGGATCGGTTCGATCCAGCTGTACGAGCAAGTCGATCCGGGCAAGGGCAACTACAAGCTCGACGCCGTCACCGGGAAGTACGTCCCGAGTGCCGGCGGAGACTACCAGCCGGGCTTCTTCCACCAGAACGCGGGGCTCAAGCTGCTGCTCGAGCCCGGCGCCGGAGGCGAGCCCGAGCTCAAGGCCTACAAGGGGCTGGCCGACGTCACGGACGACCTGGTGGACTCCGGAGTGATCTACCTGAGCGAGATCTTCGACGCGCGCCAGGCCGACGGCACGGAGAACCCGTCGGGGATGGTCACGGTGATCGAGGTCGACATGGGCAAGCTCAACGCGAGCGGGTACTTCCCGTCCAACGGTCTGCTCTATGCGGGTAGCTACTTCGCGGGTGAAGGCACCGAGGCCGGCGGGCTCAAGGCGGTCAACGGCTCCGAGATCTCGGCGCCGCTGACCATCGTCTCGCAGACGTCGATCTACGTGGAGGGCGACTACAACACGGTCAACAAGACCAGTGCGGCAGCGATCGGCGATGCCGTCAACCTGCTCTCGAACAGTTGGGACGACACCAAGACGGCGGGTAGCCTGCCCAAGGCTTCGGACACGACCTTCAACCTCGCGCTGATCACCGGCAACCAGGAGACGACCGGGAACACCTACAACGGTGGCCTCGAGAACCTCCCGCGCTTCCACGAGAGCTGGAGCGGTAAGACAGCCAAGATCAACGGGTCGTTCGTCAACACCTGGACCAGCAAGTTCGCGACGGGCGCGTGGAAGTACGGCGGGGACCGCTACACCGCGCCCAATCGCGATTGGTCTTACGACGAGGACTTCAACGACATCAAGAACCTGCCGCCCTTCACGCCCATGGCGGTCACGGCGGACCCGGTCGTTACCTGGTAAGACCCTGCGTCCGCCTCGGGCGGGGGGTGCCGGAGCAGGGGTCTGCCTCCCCAGGGGGTTGACCCCTGCCCTCGTTCGGGGCTAGAACCGAGTGCGTCGTCAGTGGGAGTCGGACCGAGAGCCGCTCGTGTCCGACTCGCGCCAGCGGCCGCCGGCGGGGAAGACCCCGACGCGCGCGTGCCCCGGGACGCCGGGGCTGGCATGGAGCCCGATGGAGGGTCACCTCACCCTCCGGAGGGGAAACGCCCCGAAAGGAGGTGGTCGAAGCCATGTGTGACGGTTCCAGGAGTCTGCACACCTGAGGAGCGCCGGCTTCTCAGACCTCCGAGCCGCGGCGCCCACGCCGCTGATCGGGCGGACGATTCGCCTCGCTCCCCCCGACCCGCGCAGTGGGTGACCACGGATCGTGGGTCTCAAGGACTGTGCAGTCCAAAAAGGGCCCGCCCCCGCTGTCCGCGGTGGCGGGCCCTCCAGTTGGGTCAATCGCCCGAGGCTCTGAGTCCGAGGCCTCTGAGTCCGAGGTTCGGTCACTCCCATCGGATTGGAACCACGCTGGCAGAGCGGCCATCCGCCAGCGTCGCGACGGCCGCGCTTTGTCGCCGCGCTTTGCCGGTGGCGGCTCGGCTCGCGGCGTGCGAGGCCGAGCGTCCGAACCGGGGCGTCAGGTGGTGAGACGCGTCCGGACTGCCTCCAGGGCCTGTCGCCGTCCCTGATCGTCCAAGCTCTCGCCTTGCTCGAAGCTGTCGATCAGTCCGTCGAGTTCGCGGGCGAGGGCAGCGGGGTCGACCCCATCCAGTTGTTCCAGCGCACGGAAGTCCTCCGCCAGATCCGGAGCGAGCTGCACCAGGCGCGTCAGTGGAGAGGCGAATTCGCCCTCGTCCGCGTGGTCACCCATGTGGGCGAGCTCCGCGGCCAGAGCGGCGGCCCTTTGGCGCAGCTCGTCCAACTGGGCGTCGCTGGACTTGAGCCTGCCCGAGACCTGGAGCAGCGAGCTACGCGCTCGATCGCGGTCGGTCTTGACCATCTGGGTCTGTTGGATGAACTGATCAAGATCGGCCTGGGTGGCTGCCAGGCGAGCACTCGTCGACTCCAGATCGCTCCGCGTGGCCGCCAGTTCACCGCGGTTGCGCTCGAGTTCGACTTCGACCGCCTCCAAGGCAGCGCGGGTGTCGTTCAGCTCGGTGACGCGATCGTCGCGCTCACGCTCGGTAGCCGAGGCCCGTTCACGGGCCTGCTCGAGCTGCTGACCCAGGGCCTGCAGGTCCATGGCGGCAGCACCCAGCTCGCCGCGCGTCTGCGACAGCTCGCCGCGCACCCCGTCGAGATCCAGCTCCAACCGGGAGACCTGCTCGCGGCTGGCGGCGACTTCGCCCGACTGGCGCTCGCGGTCCTGCTCGGCTGCCTCCGCCCGGGCGAGCGTTGCCTGCAGCTCTCCCTGGGTGTCGGTCAGCTGACGTTGGGCCGTCGAGATGTCCTCGTTGGCCTCGCCGAGTTGCTGTCGCGTCGAACCCAGGGCGGATTGCACCTGCTCGACCTCCGCTCGGATCCGCTCCACCTCGGCCGCGCGCTCGTCGCGCTCCGCGGCGGTGGCGGCGAGCTGCTCGTCGGTCTGGCGCAGTCGTTCCTGGACCTGGTCCAACTCCGAGCTCAGTCCATCTCGCTTGCCTGCCGTTTGCACCAGCTCGAGCTTGGTTTGCTCCAACTCACGGGCCGAGTCCTGCAACTCCTTTTGCGTCGAGGCCAGGGTGGCCTCGATGCTGTCGCCACGCTCCCCGGCCTCGACCAGGAGGCTCTCGGCGTTGGCGAGCCGGTCTTGGGTGCCCAGCAGTCGATTGCGGGTCGACTCGAGGTCCCCTTCGACGCTACGGGCGCGCTCGTTGGCCGCTGCGAGTTGAGCGCGCGTTGCCGTGAGGGCGGCCTCGACCTGCGACGACTGCTCCGCGGTCGTGGCCAGCTCGTTCTCGAATCGGGTCGACTGGTCCGTCGCTCGGGCGAGCTCGGTGCTGGTGGATTCCAGCAGCTCGGTGGTGGCGCGTAGCTCCTGGCGTACGGCCTCCAACTGCGCGGCGGTCTCGCCCAGCTCGGTCCGGGCTCGCGTCAGCTCGGCCCGCTGCTCCTCGCTGCCGGCCTCGGCTTGCTGCGCCCGGGCCAGAGCTTCGCCCAACTGGCGATCGGTGCTCTCGACGCGGTCGTCTGTGGACTCCAGGCGCGCCTGGGTCTCAGCCAGCTCGGAGCGCAGGCCCTCGAGGCTCGCTCGGGTCTCGCCCAGCTCGAGGGTCCGCTGGTCGCGCTCGGCTTCGAGCTCCTCGCCGCGGGCCGTCGCGGCCTCCAGCTCGGAGGCCGTGTCGGCGAGGCGCGCGTTGGTGTGCTCGAGGTCGCCCTTCAACACGTCGAGCGCCTGGCGGCTGCGGTTCAGCTCTTCGCTGCGCCGGTTCGAGGCCTGTTCGGCCACCTCGGCTCGGGCCATCGCCGCGGCCAGCTCCTCGGCCGTCGACTCCACCTGTCGACCGGTTTCGCCCAGCTCGGAGCGCAGGGTCTCGAGCTGTCCGCGGGTCGAAGTCAGCTCGTCGCGCAGCTCGCTGAGCTCCAGCCCGAGTGTCTGCTCCCGCTCCGTGGAGGAGCCCAACTCGGCCTCGGCCGTCTCACGACTCGCACGCTGGACTCCCAGCTCGGACTCGAGCTGCTCGAGCTGCCCCCGCAGGGCGGCAGCGGCGTCCCGTTCGAGTTGCAGTTCCGCCTCACGGGAGCCCAGCTCGGACTCGAGCTGACCCGCGTGGTCACGGGCGTCGCGCGACGTCGCTTCGATCTGGGCGCGCAGGCCGCTGCACGCGTCCCGTTCGAGCTGCAACTCACCCTCGAGGGCCAGCACCCGGCTGTCTTTCAGCTCCAGGACCTGACCCGTGCCGCGGGCACGGTCGCGGGCCAACTCGAGCTCCGCCAGGAGCGTCGCGCGCGCATCCTCGAGCGCCCCGATGCGTTGGTTCGACACCTCCAGGAGCTGGGTCGTGCGGTCCACCTGCGCGCCCGACGAAGTGGCCTCGGCGCGAGCGTGCGTCAGCTCGGCGCGCTGCATATCGAGCGCATCGGTGAGCTGCTGCGCTCGCAGCTCGGACGCGGCGAGTGCGGCGCGTACCTCGACGAGCTGGTCATGGATCTCCTGGGTGCTGGACTCGCGCTCGCGGGTGCGGCCGCGTTCGCCTTCGAGTTCGGCCTGGAGCGCCTGTTCCGAGGCCTGCAGCCGTCGCTCGGACTCCTCGAGCGACGCGATCTGCGCCTTCGCCTCGTCCAGTGCTTCAACCAGGCTCGCGCACTCGGCACCCAGCTCACCCGCGTCGGTGCGTGCCCGCATCAGCTCGGCGCGCTGAATGTCGGTCGCGTCGGAGAGCTCCTGCGCGCGGCCCTGCGCCGTGGCGAGCTCGGCCCGCACGTCGTCCAACTCCGAGCGGACCTTGTGGACCAGGTCGTCGCGCTCGCGGACCCGATGCCGCTCCAGTTCGAGCTCGACCTCCAGGTCCTCGGCCTCGCTACGGGCGGCGGCGAGGGCTGCCTCGGCCTCGGCCGCGGCCCGCTCGTGGGCCTCGGCCTCGGTGGCGAGATGCTGTTCGAATTGCTCGCTGCGCTGGCGGGCGTCTTCGACTTCCTCCTGGGCCAGCTCCAGCTCCAGGGCCAGAGCCGTGCGGGCCTGCTCGAGTTCCACCGAACGCGAGCGACTGACCTCCAGCTGCGCGTGCGCCGTCTCGAGCTCGGCGCGCGTCTCGCCCAGCACCTGCTCGAGCCGCCGCCCGTGGGTCTCGAAGACCTCGCGCACCTGCGAGAGCTCCTCGGCCACGGCGGCGGTTCGGGCGCGGTTGGTTTCCAACTGCGCGTGGGCAGCCTCCAGCTCTTGTTGGAGCCTATCGATCAGCTCTCTGGCCTGCATCTCGCCCTCCTGGGCGGCTGTTTCAACTCGGGCCTCGGCCGCAGCGAGCTGCGCCCCGAGTTCCGCCAATTCCTCGCTCCGTCGCGCCTCACGTTCCTCGGCCTCGGCAATGGCCTGCTCGGCGTGCTCGCGTGCTTCGTGTTCCCGTTCCAGATCCTGGCCGATCGATGCGCTGGCCTGCTGCATCTCGGTGCGCAGGGCGCCGAGCTCGTGCTGCAGACGCGCGCGATCGTGGGCGAGATCGGCGGCCTCCGACTCCACTTCGGCCGCGCGTGCCCGGGCTGCACCGAGCTGGGCTTGGAGGTCGCCCGCGCGTTCAAGGGCGCTGTCTATCTCCGCCAGGCGCGCGACCGCAGCGGCGCAACTGTTGCGTGCGGATTGCTCGAGGTCGCGGTGGTTGGCGCGCAGGGCGCCGATCTCGCGGCGCAGCGCCGCGACTTCGCCGCTGCGATCGGCGCTCGCCAGGCGCTCCTGCAGGCCCCGCACCTCCTCCGCGTGTCGGCTGCGTCGGTGCTCCAGCTGGGCGGCGACCTCGGCGGCATCGGACTCGGCTCGGCCCAGGGCCTCGAGCTGGCTGCGCAATTCACCGATCTCGTCCTCGAGGCCTCGGGCCAGCTCGCGCGCGGCCGTCTGTTCTGATTCGGCCCGCTCGGCTCGCTCGCGCAGCGCCTCGACTTGCTCGGCGAGTTCGGAAGCCCTGGTGTCTTCGGCAGTCTCGATCGCGTCCTCCCGGTCCGCGCTCGGGTCGCCGCCTTGCTCCTCGTCCGCAGCGGCGGAGGCCGAACCCAGGGCCAACTCCTGCTCCAGACGCGCGATCTCGTCGCGGGTGCGGCGCAGCTCCTCGCCCAGATCCTCGTCGCCCGCGTGCGCCGCGAGGCTCTCGCGGGAGCGGGACAGTTGCTCGCCCAACTCCGCGACCGTCTGTTCCAGCTCGACCACTCGACTGTCGGCCGCGGGGGCGGAACCTCCCTCGAGGGCGGCGGCCAGTTGGTCCCGCTGGGCCTCGGCTCGGACCAGCTCGGACTGCATCCGCTCGAGCTCGCGTCCCCAGCGTGCCTCGGTCTCCTCCGAGCCCTGGCGGTGGAGCCGCGACCGGACCACGAGCGAGTAGAGACCACCGGTTGCAAAGGTGGCCAGTAGGGCGGCGGCGAGCGGGAGGATCTCCATGGGGGGGCGGGACCCGGGGCGGGGTTCCTCCCCGGGGTGTCGGATGACCACGAGTGGTCCTTGAGTGTTTGCCGTCGGCGGGAGCGCGCCGGACGAGGTGGGGGCGCTATGCTCCCTGCCGAGGACCGTCCGGGTCCCGCTTCCTGGAATTCGGACCCTTTCGATGGCTCCCCATTGCCACCAGCTCCAACCACCTAGCAAGCGGCTCGACTTGCCTGCCGGGATGCCTCCGACGCTGCTCGTGCAGGTCCACACGGAGGAGGAGTTCGACTGGCAGGCGCCCTTCGATCGCAAAGCGACGGCCACGACGTCGGTGCCGCAGTTGCCGCGGCTGCAGGCGGTCTTCGACGCCCACGGCACCGCCGCGACCTGGGCTGTGGATTGGCCGGTGGTAGAGCATCCCGGGATGGCCGAGGGCCTGGCGACCTGGGTCCGCGACGGCCGCGCCGAGGTCGGGGCACACCTGCACCCCTGGGTCAACCCGCCCTTCGTCGAAGAGGTCAACCGCACCAACTCCTTCGCCGGCAACCTGCCGCCGGAGCTCGAGCGTGAGAAGCTCGGTCGATTGGTGGCCCAGATCGAGGCGCGCATCGGCGTCGCGCCCAGAACCTACGTCGCCGGTCGTTACGGCGTCGGACCGAACACGCTCCGGGCCCTGGTCGAGCTGGGGTTCCGGATCGACGGGAGCGCGACGCCGCCCTTCGACTTCCGCGCCGAGGGCGGTCCCGACTTCAGTCGCTTCCCGGTCAGTCCCTATCGCTACGACGGGGTTCCCGAGCTGCTCGGACTCCCGGTGACCGGCGGATACCTGGGGCTCCTGCGGTCCCTGGGCCGGGTCCTCATGCCGCTCATCGACGCGCCCCTCGCCAAGCGATTGGGGGTCGAGGCGATCCTCTCTCGATTGGCCGTACTCGAGCGCGTGCGTCTGTCTCCGGAGGGCTTCAGCCTGGCGGAGATGCAGGCCCTGACCCGGCGCTTCCACGCGGACGGGGAACGGGTCTTCACCCTCTCGCTGCACTCCACGTCGATCCTGCCGGGGGGCAGCCCCTACTGCGCCACCGAGTCCGACGTGGTCGAGCTGCTGGGCCGCCTGGATCGCTACCTGGGTTGGTTCCGCGGCGAGTTCCAGGGCCGAATCCAGTCGCACCTCTCCTTCGCCGACACCCTCGCGGAGATCGAGGGTGGGGCGCGCCCGTGGGCCAGCGGCCGAGCGGACTCAACTGGCGCGGGGCAGGCGCAGTTCGAAGCTCGCGCCGACGTCGGCCGGAAGTCGGCGCAGATCCCCCCCGAGCTCCCGGGCCAGACCCCGCGCGAGCGCCAGGCCTAGGCCCACTCCGGGCGCTCGTGACTCGACCGCTCGCTCGCTGCGCGCGTAGGGTTCGAACAAGCGTCGGGAGATGTCGCGCGGGATGCCGGGACCGTTGTCGCTCACACGAACGCGCACGGCACGGTCTGAGACCTGCAGCTCGATCTTCAGCTCCGGGTCGGCTCCACTGGCGCCGTACTTGACCGAGTTGTCGACGAGGTTCATGAGGATCTGCTCGACGGCCTGCCGGTCGGTGACCAACTCGACCTCGGGCGCGATGGAGCGCGGATCGGTCGCGTCGAAGCACAGTCCGCCCTCCAACGCGCGTTCCTCGAGCCGAGGCAGGATCACGTCCAAGAGTGCTCGCAGCGGCACGCGCTCGCGCGCCAGGCCCGCGCGGCGTCCTTCGATGCGCGAGTGGGTCAGGACGTTGTCGACCACCCGTCGCAGCCGTTCGGCCTCGGTCACCAGGGTGCGATGGTAGTCAGCCCGCGCCTCGTCGGTGCTGACCACGCCGTCGGCGAGCATCTGCGAGTACATGCAGAAGGTCGTCAGGGGGGTGCGCAGCTCGTGGGTCACGGCCGAGGCGAACCGTCCTCGCCGCGCGGAGAGCTCCCACGCGGTCCACAGGGCCACGACCGTCGCGCCGACCGTCGCCAGGAAGCCGATCCAGGCCAGGGTCAGCACCCGGCGCGTGGTCGACCAACCGGGGGGCGGTGGCGGCACGGCGTTCAGCTTCAAGAGCACCGGCAAGTTGGCCATGCGCGAGGTGCCCGGCTCGATCTCGCCGCGAGGCTGCTCGAGCAGCTCCAGTCGCAATTCGCGCTCGTCGAAGTGGGTGGCGTTGCGCAGGCGCTGTCGCAGGGCGGGCCAGTCGAACCAGACGCCTTGGATGCCGGCCGGCTCGTCTCCGCTGCGGCGTGCGAGAAGCAGGCGAAGTCGCCCCTGCTGATCCCTGCCGGGCGGGACGACGGCCGCGATAGGGCCGCTGGAACCCTCGACCCGCGAAGGGCTCAGGCGTTCCATCAGGAACGTCGCCAGGTCGGGATCGGCCAGGTCGCGCAGGAGCAGGGCGGCCCGCTCGATCGACGCGGCGTCGGTCCAGCCGCGCTCGATCGCGTCCCGATGGAACTCGGGCGCGGGGAGTTGGGGCGACGTCCAGCCGCTCGCCTCGTTCCAGGCGAAGTGCAGGATCGCGTAGCGGTCGGGCTTCACCAAGAGCGGCGATGGAACCAGGATCTTCCCGCCCGGGAGCGGCTCGCCCTCGCGGGTCAGGGCCTGATCGGTGATGTAGAACGCCTCGTAGTGCTCGTCCGGGCGGGCGGACTCGGTCGCCAGCAGTGGCGCGATGGCCGCGTCGGCGCGCCAGGTCGACTCGTCCAGCTCCCGTTGCAGGTCGTTGAAGCGGCGCGTGTCGAGGGTGTGGCGCTCGTAGGTCATAACGACCCAGCTCACAGCGAAGAGCGCCCCCACGGACACGGCCGTCAGGGCCGCGAGCAGGATCCAGCGGCGTCGCCCGAGGTTCATCGCACCTGGATCAGGCTGGCGATGCGTCCGCGTCGGTCGCCGGAAGCTCGCCGGCACCGGCGGCGGTGGTGGAATCGACGTTGCCCAGCGCGTAGCCCTTCGCGCGCACGGTCAGGACGACCTCGGGCTCGCCGCCGCTGTCCCCGAGGTGCTCGCGCAGGCGCGCGATGGTCATGTCCACGGTGCGGGTCTGGACTCCCCGTGGATCGATGCCCCAGACGCAGCGCAAGAGCTCCTCGCGCGACACGGCGCGCTCACGGTTGATGGCCAGGTGCTGGAGGAGGTCGGATTCGCGCTCGGTCAGTTGGGCGCGGGATCCGTCGGGCAGGGAGACCTCGCGGCGCTCGAAGTCGATCGTGCGCCCGGCGACCCGCAGCTGGGGCACCGCGTGGGGGCGTTCCGCCGAGCGCCGCAGGACCGCCTCGACCCGCGCCAGGAGCTCGCCGGTGCTGAAGGGCTTGACCACGTAGTCGTCGGCCCCTCCGCGCAGACCGCGGACCCGATCCTCCTCCGAGCCCCTCGCCGTCAGGAAGATGACCGGCAGCAGGGGCTGGAAGGCGCGCAACTGGCGCAGGACCTCGAAGCCGTCGAATTCCGGAAGCATCACGTCGAGCAGCACCAGGTCGTGGCTACCGGTCGCGCCGAGCTCGACCGCTCGACGGCCGTCGGGCGCTTCGGAAACGGCGTAGCCGGCGAACTGGAGGGCGTCGACCAGACCGCGACGGATGGCGTCGTCGTCCTCGACCACGAGCAGTCTCGCAAGGGGCATGGTCCGATGCTAACCCTGGGGGGCGGCCGGCGGATCACCGGGGGCGGTCACGGGGGCGTAACGGGGGAATCGCAGCGCCGCTCAGACCGGTCCAGGACGTCACTCCGCGGGCGCGAGCGGTTAGGCTCCCGGGTCCGCGGTCGGTCCTGCGCCCGCGCCTTCCACCCGGCCCTCAGCGAACTGCGCCGATGTTGATTGCTTCCCTGCTCGTATCCCTCGCCGCGTCCATTCCGGGCGGTGGTTCCGCCACCTCGACCGAACTGCAGCCCTCTGCGCTGGCGGTTCCCGTGCTGCAGGCTGCCGTGGCAGACCCCGCGCCGCCGCCCGAGCCGGCCACGGGTCGTGCCGCGGTCGTGTCGTCGGTCCAGGAGGAGGGCAGCAACCGTCGCTCGCCCAAGATCGAGATGCCCGCGGACCTGCCGACCGAGCCCCTGGTCTACGAGCGGACCTGGTCGCGCTATCGGGTCGACGTGGGCAACGTCGTGGCCGACTCGGAGCACCACGGGGCCGTGACCATGACGGTGCTGGAGGTGGACGACAAGGGGAACCGGGTGCTGCGCTGGCAGGCCGCGCCGGCCCAGTGGACCCGCGAGCTCAACACGGGCAGCTTGATCGACCAGGCCGCCGACAAGGGAGTGGCCGAGCTGCGCACGGGGCTCTCCTACGACATCGTGATCAGCCCCAAGTACCGCACGATGATTCTCGACGACGCCGAGGCCGCCGCCGCCGCCGCCGAGGGGGCGGTGGAGCGAGCGGTGCGCGAGATCGACGCCGGGAACTACTTCCACGCCATCAAGGAGCGCGCGCGTTCGACCGTGCGCAGCGCCTTCGCGACCCCCGAGCTGATCGAGTACACCCTGCTCGAGGAGCCCACGATCCTGTTCGAGCCCTTGGGCCGGACCTATCGCATGAACGAGGACCGTCGCTGGGAGGACTTCTTCGTCAACCCGGTCGGGGCAGCGCCCCTGCCCGCCCTGTCCGTCCTCGCGCCGGTGTTCCACGACGAGGAGAACCACCGCATGGAAGTGCGCTGGACCCGTGAGCTGGTCCACGAGCAGGCCGACGCGATCCTGGAGACGGACCTGGCGGCCCTGCGCCGGCGCCTGAAGGACAACGAAGCCGCGCCCTCCCTGGCCGAGATGTTCGCGATCCGCGAGGAGACGCGCTACCTGCTCGACATGCAGACCGGCCTGCCCCTGTTCGCGGAACGGCGCTCGCTCGTACGCATCGGTGCGGACGAACGCATCGAGAGCGTGCGCTTCGTGCTGAGCGGCTTCGAGGCGTCGGAAGATCTGACGGGACCTTGGGAGAACATGACCACGACGGGCCAGGCCAGTGGAACGGCGGAGAACGACGACCGCTGACCCCGGGAGCGGCCCCCCGCAAGGGGTCGAGGGAGAGACAGGCGCGGGCATCCCGAGCTTCGGTCCGCCCTTCACTGTTCGTCTCGAGGACGGCACCGGCGGCAGCAGTCGTCGGCTGCGCTTCGAAGGGGAGCTGCGCTTCCAGGCCTGCTACCGCTCATGGCGCCGGGTTCGGTCGATGGTCGAGGACGGCCCGGTCGGTCACTACGAGCTCGACCTGTCCGGGGTGCGGGGCATGGACGGCGGCAGCGCGGCGCTGTTGATCCAGTTGATTGGCGACCTGCGCGAGCGCGGGGCCGAGGGCGAGATCGTGGGCGCGACCGGCAAGGTGCGCGGTCTGCTCGAGCTCTACGGGGCCCACCCACCCAAGCCCAGCGACAAGGCCCCGCCGGCTCGTGTAGGCCTCTTCGAGCAGGTGGGCGCGGCGGTCGACGATCTGCTCGGCAAGCTCGGTGAGGCGGCGGACTACATCGGGACGTTGGTCGCGGAGGCGCGCCTCGCGATCCGCACGCCGCGTACGGTGCCCTGGGGCAACGTCGTCCGACTGGCCGAACGCCACGGCGCGGACGCCTTGCCGATCGTGGCGGCGATCAACTTTCTGGTGGGCCTGATCCTCGCCTTCCAAGCCTCCGGCCAGCTCGAGCGCTTCGGCGCCGAGATCCTCGTGGCGGACCTGGTCGGCCTGTCGGTGGTGCGGGAGCTGGGTCCCTTGATGACCGCGATCATCGTGGCCGGCCGGTCCGGCGCCGCCTTCGCAGCCGAGCTCGGCACCATGCGAGTCTCCGAGGAGGTCGACGCACTGCGCACCCTGGGCATGTCGCCCTACCGCTTCCTGGTCGCGCCGCGCTTCATCGCCTTGATCCTGACCCTGCCGCTCTTGACCCTGATGGCGGACGGCGTGGGGCTCCTGGGCGGGCTGGTGGTCGGCATCTACGTGCTCGACTTGACCCTGATCAGTTATTGGAACGAGACGCTCAGCGCCGTGGGCGGCCTCGACATCCTCGGCGGGCTGATCAAGTCGGTGCTCTTTGCCATGGTGATCGCGGCCATAGCGTGCCAGCGCGGGCTGGCCACCAGCGGCGGAGCCGAGGGCGTGGGGCGCAGCACGACGTCGGCGGTCGTCACCACGATCTTCCACCTGGTACTGCTCGACGCGGCCCTGACCTGGGTCTTCCGGATCTACGGAATCTGAGCCTTGGACGTCGACCAACGACCGCCCCCGATCCTCGAGGCCCGCCGACTGACTGTCGGCTGGGGCGGTGTGCCGATTCTCGAGGACCTCTACCTGCCCGTGGAGCGGGGCGCGGTCCTGTGCGTGCTGGGGGGCAGCGGCACGGGCAAGTCGACCCTGTTGCGCGCCCTGATCGGTCTGGACCGGCCGATGTCGGGCGAGGTCATCATGCGCGTCGAGCCCGACCCGTACCTGCCTCCGGAGGCGCCGCGGCTGGGAGTCCTGTTCCAATCGGCGGCGCTGTTCGGCTCGATGACGGTGCTCGAGAACGTGGCTCTGCCCCTGCGGCGCTGGACCGATCTGGACCCGCGGGCGATCGAGACCATCGCCCGCGCCAAGCTGCGCCTGGTGGGTCTGGAGTCCTACGAGAACCACCTTCCGGCGGAGCTCTCGGGCGGCATGAAGAAGCGCGCCGGCATCGCCCGGGCGATCGCCCTCGAGGCGCCGCTGCTATTCCTGGACGAGCCGTCGGCCGGTCTGGATCCGGTCACGAGCGCGGCCTTGGACGATCTGATCCTGACCCTCAACCGGAACCTGGGGATCACCGTCGTGATCGTGACCCACGAGCTGCAGAGCGTCTATCGGATCGGCACCGACTGCGTGTTGCTCCACCGCGATACGAAGGGCATCGTGGCCCGCGGTCGTCCCACCGTCCTGCGCGACAAGTCCAAGGATCCGCGGGTGCGCGCCTTCTTCCACGCCGAGCATTCTCTTCGGTCGAGCCAGTCGGACGCCCAGCCCGCGCAAGTCCAGCCATGATCGTCAATCCCGCCAACCACTGGAAACTGGGCCTGTTCGTAGTGGGATCGGCCGCCATGGGCTTCGGTGCCTTGACCTACTTCGGGGCCGAGCGGATCTCGCGCGAGACCTTCGAAGTGGTCAGCTACTTCGGCGAGTCGGTCGAGGGGCTCGACGTGGGGTCGCCGGTCAAGTACCGCGGGGTGACCCTGGGGCGGGTGGAGAAGATCGGCTTCGCGCCCAACCGCACCGACGTGGCCGTGACCAGCGAGATCTTCTTCGAGACGGTCAAGAGCCTGGGCTTGCTCGAGCAACTGCCGACCGTCAGCACCGGCTTGAACTTCGAGATCGAGGGCCTGCGGGTGCAGCTCTCGCGCTCGGGGATCACGGGCATCGCCTACCTCGAGGCCGACGTGTTCGACACCGAGCGCATGCCAGAGCCCGTCTACGACTTCACCGTGCCCTGGAACCACGTGCCGAGCACCGAGTCGACCCTCGCGTCCCTCGGCAGCACCCTGGCCGAGACCCTCGACTCGATGCCGGAGCTGCTCAAGTCGACCAACGACCTGGTCAACCGCTTGGACGGCGCGCTCGAGAGCCTCGACGTCGAGTCCATCGGGGCCGACACTCGCGCGACCCTGGGCGCGGTCCGGGACCTGGCCCAGGACCTGAGCGCCCTGGAGACCGCGCAGCTGGTCGGGGACCTGCGCCTGGCGGTGGAGGACGTGCGCGCGCTCACGGCGCAGGTCTCGACCGCGCTCGAGCCCCTCGGGCCGGCGGTGGTCGATGCGCGCGAGGCGGCCTCCGCGGCGCGGGTGGACCTGGCCGAGACCGGCTCGGCGATTCGCGCGGCGAGCGTCTCGGTGGAGTCCTTGACCGACGAGAGCCGACTCCTGGCCCGCGATCTGCGCGTGGAGCTCTCGGAGTTGGGCGAGACGCTGGGCGCGCTTCGACGCCTGGCCGAGTTGTTGGAGCGCGATCCCTCGTCGCTCCTGCGCGGACGCCAACCTTGAGCAACGGACTATCCACCATGGGCCGCTATCCGATCACCGTCGCCGCGCTCGCCTGCGCCGTCCTGGCCTCCTGCCTCGGTGGGCCGGGGATCGAGCCGCGCTACTTCTCGGCTACCGCCGCCTTCGATGCCAACCTCGAAGCGGCCCAGCCCGACGCCGACGAGGTCTACTTGATCGAGCTGCAGCCGGTGCGAGTGGTGGGGCACCTGCGCGAGCGCATGGTTTGGCGCGACGGGGCCGGGGAGGTGGGCTTTCGCGAGGATCGGCGCTGGAGCGAAGATCCCGCTGGCCTGCTGGCCCGCGGTCTCGAAGCGGCCCTCGCCGCCGCGCCGGGGGTGGGCGCCGCACCCGCCGCCGCGGAGTGGAGCCTGTCGGTGACCCTGGAGCAGTTCGGCGAGCTGCGCGCCACGGACACCCGCGCCGAAGTGGGCCTTCGCGCGACCCTCGTCGACCGTCGCGGCAGGGTCGTGTTGCAACGGCAATTCAGCGCGTCCGAGCCGGTTGCCGACGACGATCCGGGCGCCCTGGTGCGGGCCTTGGGCGCGGAATTGGCGGACCAGGTGCAGCTGCTGTTGGCCGCCGTCGAGGACGAGTTGGCGGCCCGCGGCGTGGCTCGTACGGCCTTTCGCTGAAGGGCCCGGATTTTATGGGGCGCGACCCTCAGGTCCCGCCTGGGGGCGGTCGATGCGGAGGGTGGATCCGTACTCGAATCCCCCTGCGATGCTCCCGATCCCCGACGACTTCGGCGCCGACGCCTCGGCGGAACAGATCTCAGAGATCCTCGTGCACGGCCTGGGCTCCGGCGAGATCGAAGTGCCGGTGCTCAACCAGAGTGTGGTGCGCCTGTTGGAACTCTGTCGCGAGGAGGACTACAGGGTCGAGGCGGTCGTCGGCATCGTCTCCCGCGACCCGGCCCTGGCGGCGCGGATCCTGCGCGTTTCCAACTCGGCGGCCTACGCGCCGACCATTGCGATCGAAACGGTGGGGCAGGCCGTGACGCGCCTGGGGGCCAGGGCCCTGTCCGAGATCGCCCTGGCGTTGATGCTCAAGAACCAGGTCTTCCGGGCCTCCAGCCGCCATTCGGAGATGGTCCGACGCCTGTGGTTGCACTCGGCCATCGCCGGGATCTACGCCAAGAACATCGCGATCCTGCGCGGCGGGTTGGCCGAGTCCGGAATGCTCGAGGGGCTGCTACACGACGTCGGGCGGCCGGTCGTGATCCAGCTCCTCGGCGATGTGGAGAAGACCATCGGCGAGAACCTGCCCGCCGACGTCTTCCACTCGGTCGTGGACGAGCTGCACTGCGACATCGGGGCCTTGCTGGTTCGTGAGTGGGGTCTGCCCGGTCACCTCGACACGGCCGTGGCTCTGCATCACCGACCCTTCGCGATCAGCGACCATCGCGACGCCGCGGTCGTCGCGCACCTCGCCGACGAATTGGCCCACTGGGCCGCCGATCCGCAGTCGCGCGACGAGAGCAAGCTGCGAGGTCACCTGGCCGTGCGACACCTGGGCTTCTCGGCCGCGGATCTCGAGAGCCTGTTCGCCGAGCCTGAGCGGGTGTGCGAGCTGGCCGTCTGCTTCTGAGCGGATCCACGAACGGGAGACGCCACCGACCGATCGGGATCGGGCGGCGGCGCCGGTCAGACATCTGAGGCGTCCTGGCCTCTGGGGCTCGAGTCGCGCTCGCTTCAGTCCTTGGCGATCGATGCGAGGTGGCTCGCACGCTCGGCGGCCTTGCTGCCGGCGTACTTCTCGGCGAACTTCTCGAGCTTCTTGCGCGAGTCGTCGACTCCGTCCTCGCGGACCTTGGCGTAGATCTTGTCGAACGCCTGGGCGGCCTCGAGCTCGGGTTGCAGGTCCTCGGCTTCGAACATCGCCAGGGCTGCGGCAGCGCGCGGACCGAAGGTCGGGTGCTCCGCGAGGAGTCCATCGAGCTCGGTGGCCAGCACCAGGGCATCGAGCGGGTAGCCGAGTTCCAACAGGCGATCGATGCGGGCCAGCTCGAGGTCGATCTTGGCCTCGACCTGTGCGCGCAATTGCGCGGCACCGGCGGCGTCTTCACGGCCCTTGGCCTCGATCTTCGCCAGCCCGTCGAGGGCGTCCATGTAGTCGCGCTCCGCGAACGCCTTCCAGGCCTTCTTGGCGGAACTCGGCGCACCCTCGGGCAGCTCCTTCGCCAGGTCGATCTGGTCGGCGATGGCGTCCTCGAGGTCGCTCTTGATGCTGCCCGGGTTGCCCTTCATCAGGACCTTCCCGTCGATGCCGAGCAGCACGCAGCTCGGCAGGGTTCCGCTGCCCGAGCTACACGGCCGCTCGTGGGTCCACAGGCCGTTGCCGGCCATCCAACCGCGCTCGTAGACGAAGCGCTCCGCCTCGGGCTGGGGCGTGTTCTGACTCTCGACGAAGAGCACCACGAGCTCGCCTTCGAATTCCTGCGACAACTTGACGGAGGCCGGCACGGACCCCCCGACGCAGGAGGGTCACCTGGTGCCCCAGAACTCGATCAGCACGGGCTTGCCGAGGAAGTCGGACATGTCCGACTGGCCCAGGGCTCCGACGATCGGGTTCCGGAAGCTGTACTCGACCTTGTCGCCGGGCTCGACGCCCTCGACCGGGGCGGGGAAGGCGAAGGCAGCCGCGGCCAGGGGAATGGCCGCGATCGCTGCGATGACTGTGCGCTGCATGGGGACTCCTTGTGGGGTGCGGACCGGGGGGCGGTCCTCCGAGAGGGTAGCCGGCGCGACGCGAGGACGGGTCCGGCTTCCGTCATCCAGGACACTAGGCTTCGCTGTCGCCCCGGGAACGGTTGGTCTCGGGATCCATGCTGCGGGAGCCCATGGCCAAGAGGAGCGCGAGCCCGATTTCCACGGCCCCGAGCCCGGCGGTGTAGGTGCTGAGGCCGTCCAGCGCCAAGCTCGACAGTCGCCCCAGTCCCAGCGCGGCGAAGACCAGCGCGAGCGCCGCCAGCCAGGCCTGCCCCCGGGGTCCGCGCAGGGCCAGGAGCTGAACCAGGCCGAGGCCGAGGATCAGGCCCCCGTAGGTCGCGCGAACCTCACCCCGGGCCTCGGGGCTGTTCAGGGTGAAGCCCAGCAGTTCGGCTGCCCGATCCGGCAACCCGAGGGCAAAGAGGCCCCAGGCCAGGTTGGCCAGGGCGGTCAAGACCAGGAGGACTCGGAGGATCGGATGCATGGCTCGGTGGTCGTCGATCGGGCGCTCGCGGAGGCCTTCGTCGTATTCGGCGCTCAGGATTCGCCCTCTTTCAGCCGCTCGACCCGTTGTCGACGCAGGTCGACCTTGCGGCGCCGGAAGTCGCCCACGCTCTCGACCAGCAGGGTCATGCGCTTGCCGCGGCCTTCGATCCCGACCACCTGGCCCAAGTGCCTGCCGTCCACGCGGACCCAGTCGCCGCGCTCGAAGCGCGGCCGTGATTCGCTCGCAACCGGATTCTCGGACTCGGACTCGGATTCGGACTGGGACTCGGATTCGGACTGGGACTCGGACTCGGACTGGGACCGAGGTTCGGACCGGGGCGCCGAGCCTGGCCCGGCATCCACGGGCCGGGCGGAACAATGGGCGTCGATCCACGCGTCGACGGGTGTGCAGCGATCGCAGGCGCCACAGGGCGTCGAGGGCTGCTCGAGGTCGAAGTGCTCCGCCAACACCACCCGCCGGCAGCGCTCGTCCCGCGCGCCCGCCTGCCACATGCCGAGCAGGCCCTCCAGATCCCTCCGCAGCTTCTCCTCGGTGCCGACGAAGGCGGGCAGCTCGCCCGGCTCCAGGTGCCGCACCACGCGCAGGTCGCCGGTCTCGAAGCCACCTTGGGTGACGCCGAGAACTTCCAGCCACTTGAGGCAGATCGATACGCGGTTGTCGCCGCGTTGCTTCACCAGGAGCTCGTCGCGCAGGTCGTCCAGGTCCTTGACCGCGCTGCGCTCGCCCCAGCTCCGCAGGGTCTCGTAAACCCCCAGCAGGTACTCGCGGTCGGGGTTGGCCCAGCGCACGAAGTTCTGCTGCACGGCCAGGTCCTCCTGGTCCAGCAGCAGCTCGCAGAAGGAGGGCGCGCCGTCGCGCCCGGCGCGGCCGATCTCCTGGGTCCAGGCCTCGATCGTGCGTGGCAGCTGGGCGTGCATCACGAAGCGGATGTCGGCCTTGTCGACGCCCATGCCGAAGGCGTTGGTGGCCAGGACCACTTCGCGTTCGGAGGCCATGAAGCGCGCCTGCATGCGGCGCCGCTCGTCGGGACCCAGCTTGCCGTGGTAGACCAGGCTGCGGATGCCGCGCCGGCGCAGCTCGTCACGCAGGTGCTCCAGGTCGCGAATCAGCGTCGAGTACACGATGCCCGGGCCGTCGATCGCCGCGATGCGCGCGGCCAGGTGGGGGACCTTGTCCTCGGGGCGGTCGACGGGGGTGGCGCCGATGAACAGCTCTGGGCGATCGATACCCGAGCGCAGCACGAGCGGGTCCCGCAGGCCCAGTTGCGAGCGGATGTCCGCGGCCACACGTGGCGTCGCCGTGGCCGTCAGAGCCACCGCCGGCGGATCGCCGATCAAGCGCCGGTAGTCGCCCATGCGCCAGTAGTCCGGCCGAAAGTCGTGACCCCACTCGCTGATGCAATGGGCCTCGTCCACGGCCAGACGCGTGATCGGAAGGCGCGGCAGCAGTTCGAGGAAGACCGGACTGCGGAAGCGCTCGGGCGTGACGAAGAGCAGGTCGAGCTTGCCGGCCGCCGCAGACTCGAGCCGACTGCGGCGCTCCGCGCCCGAGAGGGTCGAGTTGACGAAGCTGGCGGCAATGCCCTTGGCGCGCAGGGCGTCGACCTGATCCTGCATCAGGGCGATCAGCGGGCTGACGACCAGGGTCAAGCCATCCAGCAGCAGGGCCGGCAGTTGATAGACCAGGGACTTGCCCCCGCCGGTGGGCATGGTGATCAACACGTCGCGTCCGGCGAGCACCGCATCGATGGCGGCCTCCTGGTCGGCGCGGAAGGCACTGTGCCCGAAGCGCGCTTGGAGCGCGCGCCGGGCGTCGTCGAGGGTGGGCTTGGTCGACACGGGGGAGATGCTAACCTGCGGCCAATGGGTCAGGTGATCATCGCTGCCGTGTTGGGCCTGCTCGGCGCCCTGGTCGTGTTCGACGTGGTGCAGCGCAAGCACGCGATCCTGCGTAACTTCCCGCTCATCGGGCACCTGCGCTACATCCTGGAGTCGGTCGGACCGGAGCTGAGGCAGTACATCGTCACCAGCAACGACGAGGAGCGACCGTTCAGCCGCGACCGTCGTTCGTGGGTCTACGCCAGCTCGAAGCTGCGCAACAACTACTTCGGCTTCGGGACCGACAACGAGCTCGAGCTGTCGTCGAACTATCTGATCCTCAAGCAGGCGACGTTCCCCTGGCCCGATCCCGTCGTCGGTGGCCCCGGCTACGACCCGAACTACCTGCTCCCGGGCGGCAAGGTTCTGGGAGGTCCGCGCGGCCGCGCGCGTGCCTTCAGGCCGGAATCGGCGATCAACGTCTCGGCCATGAGCTTCGGCTCGCTCAGCGCCAACGCCGTCGAGGCCATCAATCGCGGTTGCGCCGACGCCGGGTGTCTCCACAACACCGGCGAGGGCGGGATCTCCGACCACCACCGCCATGGAGCGGGCCTGATCTGGCAGCTCGGGACCGGCTACTTCGGCGCACGCGACGCCCAGGGACGCTTCGACATGGCGCGCTTCATGGACAATTGCGCCTCCGCCGACGTGCGCGCGATCGAGATCAAGCTGAGCCAGGGCGCCAAGCCCGGTCGTGGCGGGGTCCTACCGGGCAAGAAGGTCACCCCCGAGATCGCGGCCATCCGCGGCATTCCTGAAGGCCGCGACTGCATCAGTCCCTCGTCTCACAGCGCCTTCTCCGACGCGGACTCGATGCTCGACTTCGTGGAGCGCCTGGCCGAGGCCACCGGACTGCCGGTGGGGATCAAGTCGGCCGTTGGGGAGAGCTCCTTCTGGCAGGAGCTCGCCGGTCTGATGGAGTCGGGGGAGCGCGGGGTCGACTACATCCAGATCGACGGTGGTGAAGGCGGGACGGGTGCTGCGCCCCTGGCCTTCTCCGACCACGTCTCCCTGCCCTTCAAGATCGGCATGGCACGCGTCTATCGCATTTTCGCCGAGCGCGGCGTCGACGAACGCGTGACCTTCATCGGATCCGGCAAGCTGGGCTTCCCGGTCGAGGCGCTGCTCGGCTTCGCCCTGGGCTGCGACATGGTCTCGGTGGCGCGGGAGTCGATGCTGGCCATCGGCTGCATCCAGGCCCAGCGCTGTCACACGGGCCACTGCCCGACCGGGGTGGCGACCCAGAATCGCTGGTTGGCGCGCGGCCTCGATCCCCGCCACAAGTCCGAACGCCTGGCGAACTACATTCGCACCCTACGCAAGGAACTGCTCTGGTTGGCGCGTGCGGCGGGCCATCCGCACCCCGCCCTGGTGACCGCCGACCAGTTCGAGATCCTCGACGGGCGGTTGGGAGCCGAGACTGCCGAGGACCTGTTCGAGTACCGGGCGCGCTGGGGACGCCCGGGCGCCGCGGATCGAGCCTTCCTGCGCGGGATCGCGACTGCCAAGTCCTGAGGCCGCCTGGCTGGCTCCGACCCCGCCGTGCTGGGCAGGGGGCCGGCGGGCGTCTTCGACGGGCGGCAGGACCAACCGAGCAGCGCCTGCGCGGCGGCCGTTCTCCGGTCCGGGGAAGTCGGCGTTCGATCCTGCATCCCGTGCCGGCTGTCGGTCGATGAAGGCGGGGGTCGAAGTGAACCTCGCCAGCTTGAAGCACTCCAGCCACCACAGCCGATCCCGACGCGCCGCGGCGCACCCCGGGTTGCGTGTGGGGCGACCCCGCGCTTCGCGCAGGTCGGGGTCGATGCAGCGGCTGCAGCGGGCGCGGGCGAGCCAACTCGCGCGGCGCTTGCAAGCGGCTTCGCGCAGCCGGTTGTGGCTGCGGATCGAGCTGGGGCTGATCTTCTTCGGCATCCCGACCGTCGTGCTGGTCTGCCGGCTCTCCGGCTTTCGACTGCCCTTGGTTCCGACCCTGTTGGTGGTCTGTGCCGGCATCGTGGCCATGCTGGTGCGTGACCCGCACTTCGATCGCCGTGTGCTAGCGACCCTGCGGGGTCTGGGCAACGAGAGCCGGCGCGTGCTGCTCTTCTTCGCCGTCAGCGCGGCGGTGTTGATGGCCTACACCGCCTGGGTCTGGCCCGAGCGCTTCCTCGACCTGCCGCGCGAGCGCCCCTGGCTGTGGGCCATGGTGATGGTGCTCTACCCGGTCCTGTCGGTCCTGCCCCAGGAGCTGATCTACCGGGTCTACTTCTTCCATCGCTACTCCCGAGCGGTGGGCGATCCGCGCGTTCTCCTGGCGCTTTCGGCGGTGGCCTTCGGCTACGTGCACGTGCTCTACGGCGCTTGGATCTCGGTCATCCTGACCCTGGTGGGGGGCCTCCTGTTCGGCCTCACCTACCTGCGCACGCGCTCGATCTGGCTGGTGTCGCTGGAGCACGCCCTCTACGGCTGCTTCCTGTTCACCGTTGGCCTGGGCCGATTCTTCTACGAAGCGGTCTGAGCTGGTGGGGGCGCCGGGCGGCGCTATGCTCTGGGCCGAATCCGGTCACCACGAGATCCGCCATGCGCACCGCCCAGCTCAGCTTCGTGCTCCTCATGGGAGCCTTCGCCGTCCCTTCCGCAGCGACTCGCGCGGAGAGTCTGGTCCACACCGGCCCGCTCGGTGGGGCCGCGTCCAGCGCGTCCGAAGCGGCCGTCGAGCCCACCTCGACCGTCCAGGATGCCAAGGCCGTCACCGAGGCCTACCACGGCTTCTTCGAGGCTCGCGACCGCGAGGGCTTGGCCGACCTGTGGCGCGCGAATCCGGGGCGCGTGCTGGTCACCATCGACGCCGACCTGGAAGCGTCGCTGCGGCTCTGGGAGCAGAGCCCCGAGGAGCCCGATCGAGCGGGCATTGCGGAGCTCCACGCCCGCGCGCTGTTCGGCGCGGAGGTGGCGGCCGAGGCCCGCGGCAACTCGATCCTGCGTGACTACGCCAGCGCCTTCGTGGGTTGGACCGACGTGCAGAAGCTCGACTTCCGCGCCGGCCAAGCGGCGTTCGGGCGCGCCGCCCAGGCCCTGCGCGGCGGCGACGCCGAGGTGGCCCTGGCCGCGGCCCAGGAGTGCCGCGAGCGCGCCCTGCCCCTGGGCGATTGGTGGGGCACGGCGATGGGGCTCGAGTTCGAGGCGGCCGCCCTGCGGACCCTCGGCCGCCACGAAGAGGCCCTCGCAGCCGGAGTCCGGGCGCGGCAGATCTACCACCAGTTGGGGCTCGGCTCGAGCGCCCTCGGCTGCGCCTTGGGTGCGCTCGAGTCCGCCATCAGTCTGGAGCGCTGGCAGCGCGCCCACGCGCTCTGCGACGACTGCGTCCACGCTGTGGCGGCGGCGGGAGATCGCGCGCGCCAGGCGGCGCTTCTGGGACAGCGCGCCGCGATCGAGGACGAGCTCGGCCTCACCGAGCGTGCCGCGGCCACGCGCGCCGAGGCCGACGCCCTGGGCGACCAGTAGCCCCACTGAATCGCGGGGCGGGCGGGGGTGTCCTCGGGGCGGCCCCGCTACCCTCTGTGGCCCACATGGCTGCCCCGACCCCGACCTCCGCGCCCCGAGTGCGCTCGCCCCTGGCGCGCCTGTTCGGCTATTCCGCCGATCACCGCGGCCGGGTCTGGCTGGCGTCGATCGCCTCGGTGCTGAACAAGGTCCTGGACCTGGCGCCGCCACTCTTGATCGGCGCGGCGGTGGACCTCGTCACCGCGAGCGTCCAGGGCGATCTGAGCAGCTCGGCCATCGCCCAGCTCGGCTATCCGGAGCCCGCGACCCAGATCTGGATCCTGGGCGGGTTGACCGTGCTGATCTGGGTGCTCGAGTCGCTGACGGAGTACGCCGAGAAGGTCTGGTGGCGCCAGTTGGCCCAGGACCTGCAGCACGACTTCCGCCTGGACGCCTACGGGCACGTGCAGGGCCTGGAGCTCGAGTTCTTCGAGGACCGCAGCACCGGCGGCCTGATGAGCGTCCTCAACGACGACGTCAACCAGCTCGAGCGCTTCCTGAACGGCGGGGCCAACGACCTCTTGCAGGTGGTCACGACCGTGGTCACCGTCGGGGGCATCTTCTTCTGGATCGATCCGGGTGTGGCCTGGATGGCGATGCTTCCGATGCCCTTCATCCTGTGGGGCTCGGTGATCTACCAGCGCAAGCTCGCGCCGCGTTACGCGGAGGTGCGCGACACGGTCGGCGCACTGAACGGCGACCTGGCCGGGAATCTGGGCGGGATCGCGACGATCAAGAGCTTCACTTCGGAGGAGCGCGAGCTCGACCGCGTGCGCCAGCGCTCGCTCGAGTACAGCCGGGCCAACGCCCGCGCGATCGTGCTCAGCTCGGCCTTCTCGCCCCTGATCCGCATGGTGGTCCTGGTCGGCTTCACGGCGACGATGATCGCCGGTGGCCTGGCGGCGATCCGGGGCGACATCGCGCCGGGCTCCTACGCCGTGATGGTCTTCTTGACCCAACGCCTGCTCTGGCCGCTGACCCGCCTGGGTGAGACCTTCGACCTCTACCAGCGAGCCATGGCGTCCACCACGCGGCTGCTCGACCTGATCGACACCCCGGCGGGGATCGTCTCGGGACCCGAGCGCCTGCCGCGCGACGAGGTGCGCGGGCACGTGCGCTTCGAGGGCGTCGACTTCGGCTACAGCTCGGGGCCGCCGGTCTTCAAGGGGCTCGAGCTGGAGCTGCGTCCCGGTGAGACCACGGCCATCGTCGGCGCGACGGGCGGCGGCAAGTCGACCCTGATCAAGCTGCTGCTGCGCTTCTACCAGCCCCAGGGCGGGCGCGTGACCCTCGACGGCCACGACCTGCGCGAACTCGACCTGCGCGACCTGCGCGACGCGGTGGGCCTGGTCAGTCAGGACGTGTTCGTGTTCCACGGCAGCGTGGCTGAGAACATCGCCTACGGGCGGCCCGACGCGTCCGCGGACCAGCTGCGGCGCGCGGCCGAGGTCGCGGAGGCTGACGAGTTCGTGGGACGCTTGGCCGAGGGCTACGACACGGTCGTGGGCGAGCGCGGCCAGAAGCTGTCGGGCGGACAGCGCCAGCGCCTGTCGATCGCCCGCGCCGTGCTCAAGGATCCGCCGATCCTGGTGCTGGACGAGGCCACCTCCGCGGTGGACAACGAGACCGAGGCTGCGATCCAGCGCTCCCTCGAGCGCGTCTCGCGGGGGCGCACGACGCTGGTCATCGCCCACCGCCTCTCGACCATCCGTCACGCCGACCGCATCTACGTGCTCGAGCACGGCCGCGTGGCCGAAGTCGGGCGCCACGAGGAGCTGGTCGAAGCGGGCGGCAGCTACGCGAACTTGTGGAAGGTACAGACGGGAGCAGCGGTCAGCCACGCGGTCTGAACGGGCCCCTGGATCGGGAGTCCGTCGAGCGCGACTGCGACATCTCCTTCCTGCGCGGCTCGGGACCGGGGGGGCAGCACCGCAACAAGACCGAAACGGCCGTGCGCCTGACGCACCGGCCGACGGGCATCTCCGTGGTCGCCCAGGAGAATCGCAGCCAGCACCGAAACCGTGAAGCCGCCTTCGAGCGTCTGATCGAGAAGCTCGAGGCCCTGCGCCGCAAGCCCAAGCGCCGCCGCGCCACGCGCAAGCCCCGCTCGGCCGACCGCAAGCGCCTCGACTCCAAGCGCAAGCAGGCCGACAAGAAGCGCGACCGCCGCGGCGGACACGACTGACCTCGCGTCCAGGGCGCGTCGACCGCCAAGATCTGCCCCAAGTTCGAGCCGGTCGCGCCTTCAGCGGTCCGTACGCGGGTCCGGTAACCAGCGCGCGTTCGGCGATCGTCGCCCCCTCAGACACGAGCTCACGTTCAACGGCGTGATGAGCCCCCAGCGGCCAGATGGACGATCAATGGCCGAAGGAGCGATCAACGGCAGGATGCACGTTCTACGGCCCGTCACGCGTTGTGTGCGCAGCCGCACGTTGTCTGCTCAGCCGCGCAGTCGGTCGACGGCGGCGCGCAGGCCATAGGCCAAGCGGCCGCGCCATCGGGGCAGGGCCAGGGCCAGGGTGCGGCAGTCGCGGGGCTCGGCGTTCCAGTCGCGCTTGTGGCGCGAGTCGCCGCCCATGAAGTCGTAGCGGCGCGCGCCCTGCCCGATCAGTTGCTCCAGGGCCCATCCGCGCAGGGCGATGCCCGGACGGAAGGCGTCGACCGCGGGGTCGTAGCCTTCCTGCAGTTGGTAGTAAGTGCCGTCGATCAAGGCGCCGATCTGCAGGCAGATGGCGCGGCCTTCGTGGTCGAGCCGCGCCAGGCGCAGGGAACCCTCGGCCGCGAGGCCGTGGGCCAGCTCACCGTAGTAGCGGCGCCGCGGAGCCTGCGCGAAGCTGCCGGCTTCGCCCACGCTCTGCCAGCGCAGTGCGTGGAGCTCGAAGAGCGTCTCGAGGTGCTCGTCCAGGCGGCCCGTGTCGTCGCACCAACTGGCCGTGGCCCCCGCCTCCTCGGCACGCCGTCGAGCCTGGCGCACCTTGCTTCGCATGCGCTTGGGCAGGCGACCGAGTTGCTCCTCGAAGGTCGGGGCCAGGTCGCTCACGGCACAGGCATCGGGACGCTCGCGCGTCGGCAGGCGGCGCTCGGCGGCGACCTGGCGCCAACACTCGAGCACGGTGGAGTCCGCCGGGACGCTGGCCAGGACCAGGGCTTGCAGGCCCCGCTCGCGCCGGAGTAGTTCGATCGCACACTCCACCGCCGCGCGCTCCGCACCGGGTCGGGTGGGGAGGTCGAGGTAGTCGGAGTCGAAGGTCCCGTCGACCAGCAGGCGTGCGCGGCCCAGGGCCAGGGGACCCCGCGCAGGCTCGCGGCGAAAGGGCAAGAGGGCCTGGGCCCGTCCGTCACGATCGCGCAGGACCCAGCCGAAGGGCGCGCCCGGGCCCGACTCGTCCAGCCAGCCTCGCGCGTAGGCACGCACGAAGGTGAAGCCGTTGCAGAGCGGATCCACGCCGCTGGCCGCGACCAACTCGCGCCATTCGGGTTCGAGGGCCTCCAGGGCCGCGCGCCCTTCGAAGCGCTCAGCCGTCAGCTCGTCGGCGGTCACGCGGCCCATCAGTCGCCCATGTAGCCGAGGGCGCGCAATTGCTGCTCGGTGGCCGCGTCCACTTCGCCGTCCAGGGCCTGGCCCCGCAGACCCTTGGTCTCGAGGAACTCCAGGTGGTCGGCGAGGGCCTGCTCGAGCTCCTCGACGACGGACTCGAAGCGCGGGTCGTTGTAGAGGTTCTCGCGCTCGTGGGGATCGGCCTCGAGGTCGAACAGCTCCTCGGTCGGGTAGCCGCGCGAACTCGGCCTGAATTTCGAGCGCAGGGTGTGGACCAGCTTCCACTTGCCCTGGCGCAGGCCCGTATGGACGAAGTCGTCGCTGGCGGTCTGGGCCATCGCGAACTCGTTCTCCAGGAAGAGCAGTTCGCGGTCGGTCCAGGCTGCGTCGGTCGTGGCGGCCGCGAAGGACTTGCCATCGCCCAACTGCTCGATGCCCAGGCCGGCCAGGTCACAGACGGTCGCCGGCAGATCGACCATCTGCACGGGGGTGTCGACCACGAGTCCGGCGGCCACTCCCGGACCGTGCATGATCAGGGGCACGCCGACCACGGGCTGGTAGAGGGAGTAGCCGTGGCCCTGCTCATCGAACTCGAACCACTCCTCGCCGTGGTCGGAGGTCAACACGAAGAGCGTCTCGTCCCACTTGCCCAGGCCGCGCAGGGTCTCGATCAGCTCGCCCAGACCTGTGTCGGCGTAGCGGATCTCGGCGTCGTAGAGGTCGCGTCCCACCAGGCGCTTGCGCTCGTTGTGGAGCACGATGCCGTGGTCGTTCTCGAACATGCGCCGGAACTCGGCCGGCGGTGCGTAGGGCGCGTGGGGGTCGATGTAGTGCAGGTACAGGAAGTAGGGCTCGTCGCCCTGGACGTCGAGCCAGCGCCGCACGTGGCGGTTGAGTTGGCGGACGTCGTTCTCGTACTTCCAGTTGAACTGGTGGCGACTGAGGGCCGAGGCCAGGGCGCCGATCCAGGAGGCGCGGATCGAGGCCCGGCGCAGGGTGTCCTCGACCGGCGAGTCGAAGAAGTCGTCGAAGCCGCGGTCGAAGCCGAAGACGCGCTTCACGTTGGGGTTGGTGACGAAGCCCGCCGTGCGGTAGCCGGCGTCGCGGAAGACCTCGGCCAGGGAGCGCTCACCCTTGGGGATGCGGACCGAGGCGCCGTGGAACAGGGCGCCGTGGCGGCCCGGGTAGAGGCCGGTCAAGAGCGTCGCGGTGGACGGCTTGGTCCAGGGCGCGGCCGAGCTGAAGTCGGCGAAGCGCGTGCCCTCGCCGGCGATGGCGTCCAGCACCGGCGTCGTGGGGCGGGGGTAGCCGTAGCAGGAGAGGGCGTCCGCGCGCAGGGTGTCGACGACCACGTACACGACGTTCGGCCGCTCGGGACCCGCGGGGGCGGACGCGGCCGCGGCGGGATCGCCGGCCGATCTGGCGCTGGCCTTGCTGTGCTTGTCGAGCTGGGCGGGTCCAGGTCGGGAGAGCAGAACGCCCACGGCCAGGCAAGCGGCAGACGCCAGCACCGCAGCGCGCCCCAGACGCGAGCTGGGGCGCCGGTCCACCCCCTGGGGTTCGGGCAGGACGGCCATCAACAGCCGGGTGGCGAGGATGGCGACGGGAATCGCGAGCAGGACTGCGCCGCCGGCCAGGGCCAGCTTGCCGGCTGGTCCACCCGGGCCGCGCAGGCGCGCCTCCTCGACACAGACGGCCGACACGACCAAGGCCAGGGAGGCTCCGGCGCCGAGGGCCGTGTGGGTCGGTCGCCTCGCTGCACTCAGCCAGCGCGCGACTCGCACCAGCACGAGTCCGGCGACGAGGATCCCGACCGTGCCTGCCAGGTCGTAGAGGGTCAGGCTCAGCGGCGTGAGGAAGGGCACGAACTCGCGCCCGTAGTAGCTGCCATAGACAGCGAAGATGCCCAGGGACGTGGCGAGCAGCACGAACAGTCCGCGTGAGCGGTCAGCGCGCTCCAGGTCGTCGGCGGCGCGAGTGCGCGCCAGGACGCCGGCAGTGAGCGCGAGCACGAACACCACCAGCCCCCAGCCCACCCCCTCGAGACCTGCCCTCAGGAGCCAGGCAGTGAGGCGGTCGCCCATGCTCGAGGGCGGGCCCGCCTGGAACTCCAGGACGTGGATGGCGCGAGTGATCTCCACGGCAGCGACCAGACCTCCGATCAGGAAGGCCAGGCTGGCGGAGCGAACGGCGGTGCGAAGGGCGGGAGCGAGCAAGGGCATCGGCGGCGCGAGTCAGCGGTCGAGTTCGGAGCCGCTGCGGGGCACGGCCCGGGGAAATCGGCGACGCAGCTTCGCATCCGCGAGGGTCCACTGCCAGCGCTTGAAGCCCAGGGTCAGGAAGCCGCCGACGCTTCCGAATCCCACGGCGTCGAGCCCCCGTCGGGAGACGCCCTTGGCCACGTGTGCGTAGCCCACCAGCTCCTTGGCCCCCCGGCTGGCCAGATCGGCCAGGACGAAGCGCATGCCCGCTTGGTAGAGCTTGCGCCCGCGGTGCTCGGGGCTGGTGTAGGCCTTGTAGATGAAGACCTGATCGGGACCCAGGGCGCGCTTGAGGCTGCCTGGGACGTTGAGGTTGCGGGGATTGACCCACATGGTAAAGACGGGCCCCGTCGAGGCAGGATCGTCCCCGTCGGGGATCGCGACCACCAAGCGGTGCCCGACCTCCAAGCGGCGCGCGCCGACCTCTCGGTCGCGGGGGGAGAGTTCGGTGTCGCGCTGGGTGCACGCGGCCAGGTCCTCCGGCGATCCGAAGCGCAGGCTGTAGCCGGGCGGCGGCGTGAAGTCGACGTGCTCGGCCTCGACCGGCTTGACGAAGACGTCGAAGCGGTCGAAGACGAAGCTCCAACGGATCGCGCCCGCCACCCCGCGCAGGGCATGGAGCGGTCCACGGCGCGTATCGCCGCCTTCGGGCACGTCTCCCACAGTCCGAGTCGTCGCGAGGCCAGTGGGCGAGTTCGGTGATTCAGGCACGTGGGCGGGTCCGCTCGGGTCTGGGCGCGCGTCTCAACGGGTCACGGTCCGAAGAAGAGCTGGGTCGTCCCGCCGATCGAAGTCACTCCGTTGGGGGAGCTGAAGTCGATCGTGATCCAGAACATGTCCATGAAGATGCCCGCCGATTGCAGCCCCGGGTCGGCCGGGATCGACAGGCCCGCGGAGGGCGGGGACTTGCCTGCGCCGTCCAGGACGCCCTGGAAGTCGACGAAGGTCGGCGGCAGCAGGAACTGGAACCAGAGCGGATCGAGGGACAGGGGCAGGATACGGGGGTCGGCTGTGTCGCCGAAGACCGCCAAGGGGAAGCCGTCGCCCTTGCCGGAGAAACCCGGCAGTACGAAGTAGGTCTGGCCCGCCGCGGCCGGGTGGTCGATGCCGAAGGGCGTGAAGCCGCCGAAGTCGACCAGGCCCGCGATGTTCATGTCGATGGCCGAGCCCCCGCCAGTCGGGCGGGACTGGGCGGGAACGGGTAGACCGCTCACGCCGTGTTCGTAGAGCGCGTAGCCGTCGAGCACGAACAGGCTCGTGCCCTGGGGGCCCGCGACCCCGGGGGTGCCGGGGGCGAGGAACAGACCGGTGGGGTGGGCGTAGCCGCCTGCGAAGACCGCGCTGTCGCCGAGGACGGTGTCGAAGCGTTGCACCCGTCCCGTGTCGCCCTCGAGCACGAAGAGGATGCCGTCGGTCGTGAAGCACAGCTCACCCTCGCCGTCGCCGACGGAGTAGCCGCGTGGGGAACCGAGGTCTGAGGGCAGCACGTGGCCCGCGCGCGCCAGGACGGTATCCAGTGTCACGCGCAAGAGCTCGCCGCGCACTTCGCCGGGCTTGCCTTGCTGGCTGACGTAGAGGTCGCCACTGAGCGGACTGATGGCCAGGCTCTCGCCGCCCGCCGAGCGCGCCCAATCGGTGATCGACCCACCAGAGACGATGCCGATGCGCGCCGCGGCGGGGGCCATGGGCGAGCGATCGAGAATCACCATGTCGCCGGTGTCGCGCAGGGCCAGGCCGCGCAGGTCGTGGATCTGGTCGCCGGTGTCGGAGTAGGCGACCGTCGCCTGCCAACCGCTGCCGGCTCCGATGCTGAACACGATGCCCTCGGCGTTGGCGATGTAGAGCTCGCCTGAGGCGCGGGCGACGCCGGCTACCAGGTCACCTACGAGGCCCTCGGCGGGACCGGCCAAGATCGTCGCGGGTGAGCCGTCCAGGGGCAGGCGCAGCAGGTGGGCCGCGTCCGTGCCGACGATGGCCGCAGCGCCGGCCGGATCGGCGAGGGCGAAGCGTGCCGCGCCGTACTGCGGCGGTAGAAAGCCGACCGGAGCCCCGACCACCGGCGCGTCGCGGTCCAGGACCGACGGCGCCGGAGCCGGCATGTGGGGGATCTCCCACAGGTTGTTCCACTCGGTGACGTAGAGGCTCCAGCCCGTGTCACTCGGCGTGCCGGGGCGCGAGGGTGCCAGGGCCATGCCCGCGGGACGGTTGAGGTAGCCGGAGCCGACACGCACCTTGGCCCCGGTGAAGCGGTCGTAGCGGTAGACCGCGAACTCGTCCTCGCAACTGGTGTACACGCCACCCATGCAATCGACCAGGAGGTCGCCGTCGCCCCAGGTGTGGCCGTTGGCGAAGTTCAGGGTGTCGAAGATGCCGAATGGGTCGAGCTCACCGTTGGTCTCGTCGACCACGGCCACACGACCACCGAATCCCGCCGAACCCCACTCGCTGGCCAGGAGGGTGTTGGTGAAGGGGTCACCCACGACCCCGCGGGAATCGGTGCTCGTCGCGAGCACCGTGGCGCTGCCGTTCTCGACCTCCCAGATGTGTCCGAAGGCGTAGCCGGCCCGTTCGGCCAAGTAGCTGCGGCCGTCGCGCGCCGCGGCGAGGCCCTTGGCGACGACGATCTGGTCGCCCGGGTCCTCGAACAGCTTGGTCACGCTCAATGGGTTCTCCTGAATCCGTCGCACGCGGCCGAGGAAGGTCAGCGCGAGGATGCTGCTGTCCGGTTGGACGCTCAGGCCTTCGATGCGCCCGTCGAGTCCGTTGGCGTCGCTGGCCACCAGGTTGACGGTGCCGGTGGCCGGGTCGATGCGGCGTACTTCGGCCAGGGAACCCCACAGGTCGCCGCCGACCAGCAGGGAGCCGTCGGGCTCGGAGGCCATGCAGAAGACGTTCAGGCCGGAGTGGAAGAGGACGTGCTCGCCCGGACTCGGAACCTGACCCAGGGAGTCGGCGAAGAGCGGGGCAGGCGCGCCCGCGTCGATCAACTCGCGGATCTCGGTGGGCCCGTTGCCCTGTGCGATCCAGACGCTGAAGCCCGTCGAGCTGCCCGAGCCCGAGCTCGAGGGTGCGATGGCGAGGCCGCGCCGCGGGGCGCTACCGGTCTCGATCAGGTTGGTCGTGCCGGCGAAGCGGTCGTGGTGCAGCAACTTGGGGCCGGCGATCCAGTAGGCGCTGCCGTCCACCTCCGTGGCCAGGTCTCCGTCGAGGCTCGAGGAGCCGATACCCGGGACGGTGAAACCGTCGATCAAGGAAGCCACCGGCGCGGTACCGGTGGTCAGCGCTTGCAGCAAGCCGCCCGCGGTGGCGTCGGCCAGGAGCAGGCCGCCCGTTTGAGGGTCGGGCGCGATCGCCAGGGGTTGGTTGGCGACCAGGTAGTAGCTCCACAGCTTCGCGCTGGGCGGTTCGGGACCCGAGACGTCGACCCAGGCCAGGGCGCGGTAGCCCGAGGAGATGGTCGCGACCGCGGCGACGTGGTTGCCGGAGGCGTCGACGATCAGGTCGGTGGGATCGTTGATCAGGTAGAGGTTGTCGTAGACGAGGACCGGCGCGCCGCCGCCCGGGGGCACGTGCCAGATCTCGCCGAACTGGTCGATCACCGCGATCTGCCCGTCCGGCGTCGGGTGCAGGGCTCGGAGTGGATTGGGGAAGGCCCCCGAGACCGCGGTGACGAGCAGGGTCACGCTTCCGTTGGCCTCGATGCGCCCCACGTCCCCTGCGGTCGTGCAGTACAAGAGCCGCCCGTCGCTGTCCCGGATCAGGTCGACGACCTGTCCTGACACAGTCGTTGCGAGCTGGGACTGGGTGGCGGGGGAGGCGCCGCAGGGGGCCGCAAGGAGGGCTCCCGTGAGGGTCAGGGCAGCGATGTGGGGATCGGGAATCATGTCTGAGTGCGGCGGGAAGGGCCGCGATGCTCGGTCCAAGGATACCCGTCCCTGGGATTCGGGCCCCGTTCCTGGGGGCGAGGGGCGTCCAAAAAACCGACAGGTGTGAAGTCCCGCATCCGGAGCCTCAGGGTCCTGAACGGGACAGGATGGTGGGACCGAAGCGCCGGGATGCCAGAATCCCCGCCGCTTGGGACTCTTTGGCTTCGGCAACAGACGGCGGCACTACCGGTCCGGATTCAGCTTCCCTGGGGAGCTTCAGGCGGTGCTGATTCCAGAGGTGGACGCCGCGCAGGAGGATCCTGCCGAGGTGCTCGACACGAGCTTTGGCGGGTGCGCGCTGCTCGTGTCGGCGCAGGTAGCGGCGCGCTTTCCGGATGGGGCCCACACCCACGTGCGTTTCACGCGCTCGAGGGAGGGTGACAGCCAGCTCATGGCCGTCGAAGTGGTGCGGCGTGCGCCGAACCCCGAGGGAGTTCTACTGGGCACTCGCTTCATTCAGCCCGAGACCTTCGCCACGCGATTGGCGACTCCCTGGTGGCGCTACTTCAACCGCCGCGGAACCCTGCGGATCCCCTGCGCCCAAGGTCAGGTGACGGTGCGCCTGGTGGGTGGAGGCTCGAGCCTGGAGACCAGCCTGGCCAACCTGGCCGTCGACGGCTTCGGCGTGGGGGTGAGCCAATCGGATCGCGCGAGACTCCTGCCTGGCGCCGAGGTGCGAGCCGCCCTGAGCTTCCAGGGAGGCTCCAAGCCGCTGCGGTTCATCTCGCGGGTGGTGCATGTCTCGCCCCAGGCGCGTCGCTTTCTGGTCGGGTGCGCGTTCGAAGGGGAGAAGACGCCCGAGTTTCCGGCACTTCAGGACAGGGTCTCGCGTTGGATCGGCGCGTGGCAGCGGGCCCAGATCGCGCGTAAGGACGAGTAGGGTGAGTTCGCGGACTCGGGCCCTGCCGGCGCCGGTGATGGGGGCGGTGGTGAGGGGAGTTCTTGGCCGCTGTTCTGGCCCGGGTGGTGGCTAGGCGCGAGCGCCGGTCCGAGCGCTGGGTGCACGGACTGGCGGGGGGGGCATGGCTGCCGCGGACCCATCGATGGGATCGCCGGGGGTGAAATCCCCGCGCAAGTGGCCTAGCCTCGGGGAGCGCGGGGGTCGGTCCGGCGCGGATACAACACGATGGCCCGCCGCAGGTCCAAGCCCCAGCGCGTCGCTCAGCGCCCCTCGACCGAGGTCGCCGTTCCGACCCCCGAGCACGGGGCACATACCCTGGGGGTGTGGCGAGGGACCATTGTCGGGCGTGATCGCAGCGACCTGTTCGTCGAGCTCGGTCCACGCATGCAGGGCGTGTTGAGGGTCGAGGACTTCGACCAGCCGCCCAGTGTGGGAGAGACGGTCGACGTCACCCTTCACGGTCGCGAGGAGGGCCTTTGGATCCTGAGCCCCTCCGCGAGCCTGCCGCTCGCATCCTGGGAACGGGCACAGATCGGCGATCTGGTGGAAGCCAGGCTGCTCTCGGCTACCCGCGGTGGCTTCGATGCCCGAGTCGGGAAGCTGCATGGGTTCCTGCCCTTTTCCGCCAGCGGACTTGGGCGGCGGGACAAGCCGGAGACTCTGCTCGGGCGGGCGCTGCCCTGTGAAGTGGTCGATGTGGACACCGCCCGGCAGCGGGTCACTCTGAGTCACAAGCGCTACCTGGCCCGCTTGGCCGAGGCGCGGGCCGCCGCTGGGGCACGGCTCCGGCCCGGACAGACGGTCCGAGGGAGGGTGGCCGAACTGGTTCCCTTCGGTGCCTTCGTCGACCTCGGGCAGGGCGTCCGGGGACTGCTTCACCGCAGCAACATCGCCTACGAACGAGTCCTCGACCCCGCGGAGCACCTGAGCGTGGGTGAGTCGATCGAGCTACTCGTGCTCTCCATTCGCGACGGCGGCCGGCGGGTCGCCTTGGGCTTGAAGCAGCGCTTCCCGAGTCCCTGGGCCGGACTCGCGAGGCGAGTGCGGCACGGCGAGCTCCTGCGAGGCGAAGTCGTCGATGTCGTCGGCTTCGGGCTGTTCGTGCGCGTCGTGACGGGAGTGGTGGGGCTCGTTCATCAGAGTGAACTCGGCCTGGCCCCGGGCATGCCCAGTGGCCACGCGGCGCGAGAGGGCGATCAAGTCGTCGTGCGTGTGTTGGCCCTGGATGCCCAGCGCGAGCGCCTCTCGCTCTCGCTGACCCGAGCCGATGGGTCGCGGCTTGACCCCGAAGAGCACTTGGAGACCGAGGATCTCGAGCGGCTCGAGGTGGACCCGAGCCTTCGATCGGATGGCCTGGGCCGGCTGCTCCACGCGGCCCTGCGGGAACGGACAGATCAGGGTGGCAGCGCTTAGAGTGTTGGCGATGGACGACGACGAGTTGACGCAGGGAGTGGAGGCTGGTGGGGACTGGGGCGGCGACGACGAGGATGGGCGAGAGGACGACGCCGAGTCGGATGGTGGCGGTGGGCTGACGGACGAGGCGAGCTACGTTTGTTGGGCCTGCGGTGAGGAGATCGTCATACCGGTCGAGCCGGGGATGGGGAGTTCGCAGGACTTCGTCGAGGACTGTCCGGTGTGTTGTCGGCCGAATCGGGTTCGGGTCGAGTTGGGGGGGGATGGGGGTGTGAGGGAGTCTTGGTCCCTCGGAGACCCCTAGGGATGCTGACCCCGTCCGCTGTGCCTAGTTCGGCAATCGGGGTGTAACCAAGCGCACCCTGGCGGGGTCCTGGCGGCATGGAATCCTCCCAATGCCGTGGATCCTCCGAGAGGAGGCGGCGCTCCCTCGAACACTTCATTCCCCGAAGTTGCCCGTCGCAGGAGTGTGAGTCGCAGACGGGTACTTCTCCGTTCGAGTTCGTCTCCAAGGGGTCCTATCCGCGGGCGTGCGATGGTAGGCGGATCCCGCGCTTCCGGTGCAAGGTGTGCGGCAAGGGCTTCTCCGCGCAGACATTCCGTGTGGACTACCGGCTCAAGAGGCCGCTCCGTCTGCTGCAGCACTTCGAGCTCTTCATCTCGAAGGTCACAATGCGGCAGTGCGCCCGGATCACCGGGGCCAAGCTCGACACAGTGGCTCGCCACCAGCGATTGCTCGGCGAACACTGCAGGGCGCTCCAGCGATCGCTGCTGGTCCGAGCTGCGTCGACATCCGAGCGGCAGCTCGAAGTGAGGATCGCCTTCGACGAACTCGAGACCTTCGAGATCGATCGTCTCGAGCAGCCGGTCACAGTCGCCGTAGTTGCTGACGCGAAATCCCTCTTCATCTACGAGAGTGAAGTCGGCGCACTGGCTCCTCGACCGAGCGCACGCTCTCGAAGGGGAGAACGAGACCCTTCGAAGCAATCTGTATCCGGATCGAAGGTGGGCCGGGAACGCCGCTGCGGATCACGGCGAACGGTGCGGGCCGCGCTCCGCCGAACCGCGCTCTGGCTCGGGCCGAAGGCCGCAGTTACCGCGATCTCCGACTTCAAATCCACCTATCCAGGAGCAATCCATCGCGCTTTCGGGCAGCAGCTTGTTCAGCACATCAAGGTTCGTTCCACGTCCCCGAGGAACACGAGGAACCCACTGTTTCCAGCGAACCTCACCCTAGCGATGCTCCGAGATGGAGCATCGCGGCTCGTTCGCAGGTCGTGGGCCCATTCGAAGCACCGAGGACGACTCAGGCTTCATCTTTGGATCTGGATCGCCTGGAGGAATTGGTGCAGGGAGAGGGTTGTCGGCTCTCGACGATCGACGGCCGCGATGGCATCAGGGCTGGCTCGGGCAGCCTTCACGATAGAGCAACTGCTGGGATTTCACGGGCGGTTCGAGGAGCTCGCCGGCCTCCCATGATCGTTTGCTGAAGTAGGCCCGGGGCAAGTCAGGCGCGCCTGCGAGGATCGGTCAGATAGGCACACCTGACGGGGTCAGCATCATTGGTAGGCCTGGGCTTCGGCCTGAACGAACGAGAAGAAAAACACCGCATTCGGATCATGCGCCACCGACTTCAACTCCCCCTTCATCCCTTCCACAACCTCCTCCGAGACCTTCCCCGCCTCCAACAACCCCGCCGACCCCGACAGCAGGAGATCACTCCAGAATCGAAGGAAGTCTGCCCGCTCCCCCGGTGATCTATTGTCGAGATGGATCGTCCGCACCCTTGTCCGAATCTCGCGGTAGCCCACCGCCAGCATCAGGTTCCCCAGCTTCGCCCCGACGAACGGATCCCCGCCGAGCTCGAGCTGGTAGTCGTTGAAGGCCAGCCAGTAGTTCATCGTGCACGGGCTGTAGGGATCGATGAAGAACGACATGTTCTGGACCTCGGTCGCGACGACAACCGACCCGGGCCGCAGAACCCGGCGCACTTCGGAGAGGATCTGCGCGGGGTTGGGGACATGTTCGAGCACCCAACACAGGAATGCCGCGTCGAAGCTCCCGGTCTCTTGACTCAGGCTCGAGGCGTCCTGCAGCGAGAGCTCCCACCGCCCCTCTGCCCCGGGGAGTTCGGCCAGCCGGCGCCGTGCGCGCGCGAGGTTGCTCTCGGAGGCATCCACGCCCGTGACGTGCATGTCAGGGAAGCGTCGAAGCAGGATCTCGGACTGGGCTCCCACTCCACAGCCCACCTCGAGTAGGCGCCGCGAGCGGTGCAGGGGGAGCCGGCCGTAGATTCGCTGCTCCATGAATCGAGCCTGGTGGTAGAGGCGGTCCTGCTCGCGCTCGGTGAAGCCGTGCAGGTAGCCGCGCTTCTTCTCGGCGGTGGATCGGGTGGCGTCGGCTCGAGGCTCTTGGGGCGTCATGGGAGTGGGTCTCGGTAGGGGGCTGGGAAAGATGTTCGCAGTCGAGGTGCGCGGCGTCCATGCCCACGCAACGAGGACCGGGGTTGCAACCCGTCGTGGGCTCCGAGAGCGGGGTAACTACTTGGGTGAGCCTGCGCCTCGGGGCAGCACCCGAGCGCAGCCCCAACTCCGATCAGGCCTCAGAACGACCGACGCTCGGCCGTCCACTCGCACCATGACCATGAAACACTCGAGCTTGCACGCAACCGCGCTGGCAGCCTGCGCCCTGGCGGGCTCGGCGACCGCGCAGATCGGTCCCGCGCCGACCCTCTCCCTCAGCAAGGCCCTCTACGAGCCGGGGGACGCCCTCGTCCTGGACCTCTCGGGCACGCCCGGAGACCTCGCCTTCCTGCTGGTCAACTCGACTGCGGGCAACCCCTTCATCCCGGGGCTCGGCACACTCGGGCTGGCCCTGGACGCTGGCTTGGCAATCCTGCCGGCCGGCGCGCTGCCCCAGACCGGTCTGGTCCAGCTCACTTGCTCGATCGACTGCAACAGCCCACTGCTCGAGGTTCCCTGCCTGCTCCAGGCCGTGACGATCGACCCGGGCCAGGGTGCCTTCCGTCCCCCGAGCAACGTCGAGGTGCTGTCCTTCGCCGGCGGCGACTGCGGCGTCTGTGTCGACGGAGCCGAGGCGGACAACTTCGGCCAGAGCACCTACGACCACGCCTTGTGGCTGCCCGGCGTGGCCAAGGACTTCGTCTTCGTGGCCGGCGGTGACTTCTTCGAGCGCGCCGACGGCACTGCGATCGTGACCGGTGAAGTCGCCAGCAAGGCCAAGCCGGAGCTGCGCTTCGAGGTCGATCTGCTTCTGACCGGACGGGTGTCGCCGGGCGATGTGCTCTACCCGCCCCTGAACAGCCCCAAGCTCGAGCTCGACCCCCTGGCCTACGACTCCCAGGGCGGGCCAGTCAATCCTGCCGGCTGGCACTACTACTCCAACACGACGGGAATCCTGACCGGTCGCGGTGACCTCGAAGGTGGCGTGATTCAAGTCGACCGCATGGGCCCCGCCTTCCAGGTCGGGTACGGAGCCAGCGGGAAGAACATCCAGTACGGCGCATCGGGCTGGCTGGACATCAAGGTCCTGTCCAAGCCGACCACGGGCAAGAAGCTCGAACCCGACAGCAAGGGCGACTTCAACTTCGACATCGATCGCGACTGCGCGGCCTGCCCGGACTCGGCGGGCAACCACGCCCTGGCGATCCCGCAGATCGGTCAGGACATGGTCTTCGTCGAAGGCGGGCAGTTCGTCGAGCACGCCGACGGAACGGCGACCCTGCGAGGGGTCGTGGCGGACGTTCAGATTCCCACGCGCAAGTGGGACATCGACGTGACCTTGTCGGTCCGCGTGAACCCCGGTAGCCAGACCTACCCGCCGGCGACCAGTCCCAAGCTGGAGCTGCCCTCCGGCGCCTACCAGCAGAACGGCGGTTCGATCGACACTGACCTCTGGCACTACTACCTGGTCACCGACGGTGTGATGACGGGGCTCGGCGACAACGCCGGCGGCCTCGTCAAGTTGACTCGAATGGGCCCCGCCTTCCAGGTGGGTTTCGGAGCGAGCGGCAAGCACACGGAGTACGGCGGCTCCGGATGGTTGACCGTAGAAGTGCTGGCCCAGCCGAGCGCCGGCCCCCAGTACCCCCAGGGCAAGCTGACCGGCGACTTCAACCTGGACCTCGACACCGACTGTCCCGGCGGGGTCTGAGTGCATGGGGCGGCGCGTCCGCCCTGACTCGACAACCGCGGCGACCCGACCCTGCGAGGGGGCGGGTCGCCGCGGCTCGTTTCAGTCCTTCGTTTACGGCTTCGCGCCCGGCTCGGCCTTCTTCCCAGAGTCTGGGTCGCGTCGGCCCTCGTCCAGCACTTCCGCCGCCTCGCGCGAGACCGACCGCAGGTGCAGGTCCCGTTGGGGGAAGGCGATCTCGATCTTGGCCTTGCGAAACGACTCGTCGATCTGGGAGTGGAGCGAGTCGATCAACTGCGGCCACAGGTCGCGGTTGGCCATGAAGACGCGCAGCTCGAAGTCGAGCGTGCTGTCGCCGAAGCGCCGGAAGACGGCCCGCGGCAAGGGATCGTCGAGCACGAACTTGTTGCTCTTCGCCGCCTCGACCAGGAGCGTGCGGGCCTTGCCCACGTCGGAACCGTAGGCGATACCCACCGGCACCACCACGCGCGTGACCGGATCGGTGAGGGTCCAGTTGATCACGCTGCCGGTGATGAACTCCTTGTTCGGAACCAGGAACTCCCGGCGGTCCCAGTCCTGGATGGTCGTCGCGCGCATCCGCAGCTTGGTGATTCGTCCCTCGGTCGAGCCCACGGTGACGATGTCCCCGACCCGTACCGGACGCTCGATCAAGATGATCAGGCCCGAGACGAAGTTGGCGAAGATTTCCTGCAGTCCGAAGGCCAAGCCGAAGGTCAGCGCCGCCGCCATCCACTGGATCTTCTCCCAACCGATGCCCAACGCCGTGGAGATCGCGCTGATCCCGGCCACGACGATCAGGTACTGGACGATGGTCGTGATCGCATAGCGCGCTCCCGCATCGAGGGGTAGTCGCTGGAGCAGGGCGATCTCGAGCAGGCCTGGCAGGTTGCGGGCCCCGATGGTCGTCAAGGCGACCAACAGCAGGGCGATCATCACGTCGGCGAGGGTCAGACGTGTCGGGATTCCGCTGACCACGGATTGCGATTCGGAACCCGACGGGGCCGAGAGCGCTCCCATTCCCGGCACGGGGCTCGAGCTCAGGTCGAGCTGCGACGGGTCATCGCCGTTACCACCGCCACCGCCACCGCCACCGCCGTAGCCACTTCCATCACCGCTGCCGGTGCCCCTGCTCTTCGAGTCGCCGCCGGGCGCGACCGCGCCCAGGTTCTGCTGGGTCGGGTCGGTCAACGCGGAGAGGGCCTGCTCCTGGGCGTCGAGGATCGCTGGCCGCGGCAGCAGTTGGACGCGATCGAGTCCGCGCAACGCGGGTAGGGCGCTGGCCCAGATCAGATAGGCGCCGACCAGCGCGCTGAGCGTGATGCCGCTCCGGAAGAGCTGTCGGGTCTGGGCGTCGAGCGACGGAATGTCGATCGCGGACTCGTCGATCCCTGGGGTGGAGCCGGACTCGGTGCCAGCGTCACTGTCGTCGGAGGACTCCGCGGCGCGGGCCCGCGCACGGTCGCGGGCCTGCTCGATCGCTAGCCGGCGCCGAGCCACGAACAGCCAGCGCAGGGCCAGGACCTGGATCAGTCCAAGCCCGAGGGCGAGCGCCAGGGAGTAGCGCAGCCGCAGCTCGAACTGGGTCGCGGTGTAGTAGTAGCCGGTCAGGGCGAGGACGATCAGCACCAACGGCAGGGCCACCGCCACCAGATGCCAGACCTGCCGCGAGCGGGCGATCAGGGAGCGCACCTCCGCGTCCGCGTCCAGGGCCAGCAGTCCGTGGGTCCCGAGCACGCGGTGCAACAGCCCCGCGAGGATGCCCATCGAGACTACGAAGGCGATGCGGCCCAGGGAGTCGTTCCAGCCGTCGGCGGTCTGCGAGGAGAGGGTCAGGGCGACGAGGGCCACCGGCACGATCAGCGGGCGGAACCAGCGCAGCTCCCTGCGCACCTCCCGCATCGCTTCGCTCGACCAGCGAAAGTGGACTTCCCCCAGGCCGCGCGACTTGGCCAGCTGGCGGATGAACTCGAGCGCCATCAGGATCGAGGCGACCTCGCGCAGGCCACGGCCCAGGGCCACGGTGAACTCGTCGGCCGAGCCGCTGAAGGTCCAGCCGGCGGACCACAGCAAGAGCGGGATCGGCAGGGCCGCGAGGGTCGTCACGACCAGGGCTCGGGCGGTGGCCTGGAAGCTGTCGGTGCGATAGGACCGCACCCGCTCCGCCAGCTCGTCCAAACGTCGACGCAGGCGTCGCCGCAAGGCCGCGAGGATGAGCACCAGGCAGAACAGGAGTAGGAACGGCGACGCGCGCCCGCCCAGGTGCCCGGGGGTCATCACTTGCGTGACCAGTTCGGCGAGGCGCGCCGTCAGCTCGATGCTGTGCACCGGCGCCTCGAGCAGGGCCGGCAGCGGATTCAGGTCCGTGCTGCGGATCCAGAGGATGTTCTCGTGGATGAAGACGCGGTATTCGGCGACCACCGACTCGAGCAGGGTCTGGGCGACCTTGAGGTCATAGAGGATCGCCAGGAGTTGGTTGGCCTCGTCGACCACGCTGTCCTGCAGCTTGCGGCGGGTCTCGAACAGGTCGGCCACCAGGGTCTGCAGCTCGACATCCGTCTCGGCGGGATCGAGCTCGCGGATCAGGTTCGCCGCCGCGACGCTCGGGTCGCCCAAGGTTGCTCGCTCCTCCTCTTCGGCGAGCAGCAGCAGCTGGACCTCCGACAGGCGCTCGGCGATGTCGCGGCGCGATTGACGCAGCTCGGCCCGAGTGGGTAGGTCGGCCAGGTCGCGCTGAAGGCGGCTCCCCATGCCCTGGTCGACACCCCCGGCGTCGATCCTGCGCTTGGCCGAGCTGAAGCGCCGCGCGACCTCGGTACGGTCCGCGCGGGTCTGGTCGAGCTCCGCGAGCCGCCGCTTGATCCGCACGGGCAGGCCGTTGGTGCCCGAGCGCAGGTCGGCCAGCTCCGAGTTGCGGTTGGTGACGTCCTCCAGGCCCTCGTACTTGGCGACGGCCTCGACCTGTTGGTTCTGGGCCTCACTCGCCGCCGCCTCGGCCTCGGCGCGGCGCAGCGCTTCGACCTTGCCCTGCCAGAAATCGGCGGCGCGCTCGGCCGCGGCGGCCTGGCGGTTGGCGTCCTCGCGGCGCAACGGCGCGAGCTCGCGCGACTGGTCGATGGCCTCGCGCTCGGCCTCGACGGCGTTGACCTCCGCCTTCAGGGCTTCGATCTCGGCCGACGCTTGAACCTGTCGGGCCCGGTCGATGTCGTTGACCGGGGGCTCGATCAAGAGCTCCTGCGCAGTCGCGATCTGCTGCTGTAGCCGTGCCAGCTCGTCGGGCATGGCCGCCGTGCGCTGCTGATTCGCGCTCGCCCGACGATCGAGCTCGGCCAGGGATTCCCGCGCCGCGGCGAGCTGGGCTTGGGCCTGGGCCAGGGCCTGCTCGGACTGGCCCAGGTTCGGGTCGGCCGGCTCCTCGGTCGAGACCACCGCCGGCGGTCCGTCCAGTCGCTCGCGCAGGGCGGCGGCGCGGGAGGGCGCCTCCTGCACGTCCTGCCGATAGCGCACGGCGGACTCCCGCGCCGCGATGGCGCGTGCCAGGAATGCCTTCGCTGCCTGCAGCGCTTCCCGCTCGACCTCGGCGTCAGCGCCTTCTACTTCGGCGAGTTGCTCCAGCCGAGCGTCGATCGAAGCCGTTGAAAGGTCGATCTCCTGCGGCGCGGGCGCGCCCAAGAGGAGGGCCAGGATCAGGACGATTTGGGCGTACACGTGGGGGCCGGTGAGACGGGTCCGGTGAGACGGGTCCGGTGCGGACTCTAGGAACGTGGAGCGGATGGCTTGCCGGGCTCGCGCGCACTACCGAGCCAGCCGATGCGGAAGAAGATGGCGAGCAGGATCGCGGTCAGCGCGGCCGACACGATCCAGAAGGCCACGTAGCCGTAGCGCCACCCGAGCTCGGGCTGGTTCAGGGCCGAGCTGCGGTCGAAGTTCATCCCGTAGACCCCCGACAGGAAGGTCAGGGGGATGAAGATCGTCGCGACGATGGTCAAGGTGCGCATGACCTCGTTGGTGCGTTGGCCGACGATGGCGAGGTGCAGTTCGACCAGGCCCTTGGCGTGGTCGCGGAAGCTGTCCAGAACTTCCAGCACCTGATGGGCGTGGTCGGCGGTGTCCCGCAGGTAGGGCCGCGTCTCGTCGCTGATCGGGCTGTCGGGGTCGCGAATCAACTGGCTCAGGGCGTCCCGCAGGGGCCAGATCGAATGGTGCATCGACGTCAGGTCGCGGCGCAGCTCGTAGAGCTCGGAGACCTCGGTCCCGTCGTCTCCGCCCAGGACCCGGTCCTCCATCTCCTCCAGGCGCTCGCCGTACTTGGCCAGGACCGGGAAGTAGTTGTCGACGACCGTGTCGATCACCATGCAAGCCAAGTAGTCGCTGCCACTCGCGCGCAACTTCTGGCGGCCGGCCCGCAGTCGATCGCGCACCGGCTGGAGGCAGTCCACCGGCGCTTCCTGGAAGGTGGCGACCGTGTCCTTGTTGAGGGCGATGCCGACCTGCTCCCAGGCCAGCTCGCCCTCGTCGTCGGTCGCAATCGAGCGCACGACGATGAACAGGGAGCCCTCGTAGGGGTCGACCTTGGGCCGCTGGCCGACGTTGATCACGTCCGAGACGGCGAGGGGGTGCATGCCGAGCTGCTCCCCGATCGAGTGGATCGCGTCCACGTCGCGCAGGCCGCGCACGTCGACCCAGGCCACCCGTCCGGCCCGATCCGACAGTGCGCCGGGATCCCAGCTGCCGAACTCGCGGTCGACCAGCGACTGTTCGTTGTAGATGGCGACGGCGAAGGTCGACGGGTCGGTGTCGACGTCGCGGTCGGCGATCACACCGGGCGACGCGCCGGCGGGGGTGAACTTGCGTCGGAACAGGGGCATTGGGCGCAGCGCGCCAACAGGCTACCGGCATTGCGGCCGGGCCCGACGCTCCTCCTGGAGCTTCTGCCCGTCAGGGGCCGGTTGCTTCGGCCAGTGCCTTGGCCACCACCCGGTTGCCGGCCACGGTGTAGTGCCCGTCGGCGAGGAACAGGTTGATCCCGCTCGCCCGCGCCGCCAGCAGGGCGTCGGTCAGGTCCAGGACCTCCACGTTCCGGGCCCGCAGGTCCTCGACCAGGGTCGACCAATAGCCCTCGCTGTGGAGGTCCAAGTATTCGAGGTCGGTGGGGCCCGGGAGGATCAAGAACCGAAAGCGCGCTCCGCGGCCCTCGGCGTCGTTCTTGGAGAGCATCACGATGGCGTCCAACAGGCGGTGCGCCTCCGCGCCGCGCGGTCCCAGGTGCCGCTCGTGGGCTCGACCGACGTTCTCCCAGGCCGTCAGGATCAAGCGTCCCGCCGCTGTCCAGTGCAGCGGGTGCGACCCCGCCGGAAGCCAGGCCGGCCTCGCCCGCGCAATCCAACGGTCGCCCTCCTCGGTGCGCTCCAGGAACAGCTCCTGGTCCTCGCACAGGGCCACGACGTCTTCGAGCGACCGGGCCGGGTTGGGCAGGGTGCGCAGGGTCCCGTCACCCGCGAGCACGAAGCGCGGCTTGAAGGCCAGGGCCGAGCTCCAGTGGCGCACGATCGGCCGGAAGCGCGTCGTCACCCGGAGACAGGCCGCCGGCAGCAGCCCCAGCCAGACCTCGTCCGGCGCCAGGTCAGCGGCCGTGGCGAGCTGGCGCAGGCAGGCCTGGTCTAGTCCGTAGCCGCCGACCCCGAGGTTCAGCATCTCGAACCTCGGCTCCAGGGCCTCGAGCGCCGCTGGCCAGGCATCGGCCCCGCCGACACCGTCGCCGTGGGTGAAGGAGCAGCCGTAGGCCGCCACTCGCGTGCGCGCAGGGTCCTTCTCCCGCGCCGTCGGCACCCCGTCGTCGCGGCAGCCGGCCCAGTCGTAGCCGTCGATGCCCAGGGACATCTCCGGGCGCGGCGCCCAGCCCAGGTCGCGGTCGAAGCCGATCGGAACGACATCCTCGACGCTGCCGTCCAAGAGGCCCTTGGCCCGTTCGAGGGCTTCGACCTGGGCGCCGTGGAAGAGGGGCGGGTCGTAGGGGGCCACCCGCCGACCGCGGAAGGTCCCGGTGGACAGGAGGGTCACGCGGACGAGCTGGTCGGCCCCGAGGGCGAGGATCAGGACGACCCCGAGGGCGGTCAATCGGCGGCGAAGGCGCGGCATCGGCGCAGTCTATTCCAGCGGGGCGATCCGCACGCGGCCCGCGCTCGCATCGCGCAGCTGTGCCCGCAGGTCCGCCTCCGCATCGATCGGAACGCTCAGCTCCGCGGCCACCTCGGCTCCGTACTCCGAGCGCAGCGCGATTGCCCCGTTGCGGGCCAGGGCGCCCTCCACGGCGCCAGAGACCTCGTAGGGGTAGCGGATCGACAGGCGACGCAGGACCGCACGTTCGACGACCCGCGCCCGATCGAGCGCCCGGCCCGCGGCCCCGCCGTAGGCGCGGATCAGGCCGCCCACGCCCAACTTGACCCCGCCGAAGTAGCGCGTCACCACGACCACCAGGCCACACAGGTCGTGGCCCTCGATCTGGCGCAGGATCGGGGCGCCGGCGGAGTTGCCCGGCTCGCCGTCGTCGTTGCTGCGCACCTCGCGCCCCTCGGGATCCAGGCGCCAGGCCCAGCAGTGGTGGCGGGCGTCACTCCGGACCGCGCGCACCCCCTCGATCGCCTCGAGCGCTCGGTCGGGCTCGGCGGCTGGGATCACGTCCGCGATGAAGCGCGAGCCCTTGATCGGATCGTCCTCGAAGTGCGAGGCCGCGACCACGGTCCGGAATCGAGTTGCCACCGCGAGAGCATGCGCATGGGGGCCGGGCGGCGCACGCCCCTGGCCGCCCGAAAGGCGACCGGGGGCGCGGGATCGGCCAGGATTCCGCGCTAAGCTTCGGCCCCGGCAACGCACGACCGGGCACCTGATGTCCGCAGCCGAGTCCAGCCCTCCCGATCACCAGCACGGCGCCCAGCGTGTGCCCGCCGGACCGCATTCCGCCGGGCCGCACTCCGCCGGGCCGCACTCCGCCGGGCCGCACTCCGCCGGACCGCATTCCGCCGGGCCGCACTCCGCCGGGCCGCACTCCGCCGGGCCGCACTCCGCCGGGCCGCACTCCGCCGGGCCGCACTCCGCCGGGCCGCCGTCCTCCGACCTGCGGGACGCGCCGCACGTGCCGATCCCCGGCGCGGGCGATCGCGTGACCGTGGGCACCACCGTGGTGCTGCCCGCCTACAACGAGCAGGAGTGCCTGGCCGAGGCCGTCGAGCGCACCGCCGCCTACCTGACCGAGTGCTTCGACGTCTGGGAGATCGTGGTCGTCGACGACGGCTCCAAGGACAACACCGGGGCCATCGCCGACGGCCTCGCCAGCCGGCATCCGCGCGTGCGGGTGATCCACCATCCGACCAACCTCGGCTACGGCGCGGCCCTGGCCAACGGCTTCGCGGCCGCCGAGTGTGACCTGGTGTTCTACACCGACTCCGACCTGCAGTTCGACGTGCGCGAGCTGGGCGGGGTGATCGCGCAGATGCTCGAAGCCGGCGCCGACGCGGTCTTCGGCTTCCGCGTCTACCGCTACGACTCGGTCCTGCGGTGCCTCTTGTCGTGGACCTACAACCGCCTGGTGCGGGTGCTCTTCGGCGTGCGCGTGCGCGACGTCGACTGCGCTTTCAAGGTCTTCCGCAGGCCGGTGGTCCAGGCCATGGCCCTTGAGAGCACCGACTTCTTCATCGACACCGAGATGGTGGCCCAGACCGCGCGTCTGGGCTATCGCTCGATCGAAGTCGGCGTGCGCCACTACCCGCGGCTGGCCGGTCGCACCACCGTGCAGGCCAGCGACATCCCGCGCACCCTGCGCACCGTGGCGCGCATGTGGTGGCGCATCCGCCGCCTGGACCGCAAGGGACGCTGAAGGGCCCACGACCTTGGAAGCAGTCGTTCACCAGGAGCACGACGATCCGGACCACTGGTGGTTCCGGGCCCGCCGCGCGATCTTCGACGACGTCCTCGACGGGCGCGTGCCCCTGGGGCCCAATGCACGCATTCTCGACGTCGGGCCGGGATCGGGCGTCAACCTGCCGGTCCTGGCGCCGCGGGGGCGAGTCGTGACCCTGGATGTGGCCGCCGGGTCCCTGCAGAACTGCGCCGCGAAGGGGGCCACGCCTGTGCGCGGCGATGCCACGGCCGCGCCCTTCGCCGACGGCTCCTTCCAGTTGATCGCGGCCCTCGACGTGCTCGAACACCTGGAAGCGGAGACCGCGGCGCTGTCCGAATGGCGCCGGCTGCTGGCGGACGACGGCAAGCTGCTGCTCAGCGTCCCGGCGCTCCAGTTGTTGTGGGGGCGGCAGGACGTGCTGGCCATGCACCACCGCCGTTACGGGCGCCGCGAGCTGGCGCAGAAACTGCGTGCGGCCGGCTTCGAGCTCGAGCGCCTGACGTACTTCAACTCACTGCTCTTCGCGCCGATCCTGGCCCTGCGCCTGGCCATGCGCCCGCTGCTCGATCGGGCCCACTCCGGCGGCTCGGACCTGGGCTTGCGACTGCCGCGGCCCCTCGAGCAGCTGCTCTACCACACCTTCGCCGTGGAGCGGCACTGGGTCGTCGACCGCAACTTGCCCCTGGGCGTCTCGTTGCTCGCCCTGGCTCGACCCGTGGTGCGTTGAAGCGGCTCGGCCTGTGGCTGGCGGTGCTCGTGCACGTGGTTCTGGCTGGGACCTATGCCCACGTCACGCCGGTCTTCGAAGCACCGGACGAGAACGGACACCTGGGCTACGTGTGGCAGTTGATCCAGCACGGTGAGCCGCCGGTGGTCAAGGGCTCCGGCGAGCTGGCCGGCGTCCCCGCCTGGCGCCAGGGGGACCTGGGCCACCATCCGGCGCTGTACTACCGCATCCTGGCCCTCGGACTGCGCATCCAGGGGCTCGCCGATCTGACGCCCACTCCGCGGTCGGTCGAGCTGGCGCAGCGCGTGTCGGGTCGACACTTCGAGCACGGTTGGGACGAGGTCGGCGCGCGGTCGCGTGAAGTGCGCGGGTTCCACCGCCTGCGCCTGTTCTCCGTGTTGTGCGGCGCGGTCAGCCTGGTGCTGATCCGTCGTCTCGTGGCGCGCGCCCTGCCCCGGGCGCCTGGCGCGGTGGACCTGAGCGTGCTGCTCCTCGCCCTGTTGCCGGGCTGGTCGATCGCCCACTCGGTGCTCGACAACGGCGCCTTGGCGGTGACCATGATCCTGGGCTGCCTGACGCTGCTCGTGCGCGCCGTCGACTCGAACCGGCTCACCCCGCTCTCGGGGCTGGCGGCGGGGGCCCTGGGCGGACTCGCCCTGGCGACGAAGCTCACGGCCGTGGGCGTGGTGCCGCTCTTCGGTCTCGCGCTGGCTTGGATCTGGTGGCGCGCGCCCCAGCGGCGGCGCGAGACGACGGTCGCGGGAGCCCTCGGTCTGGCCCTGCTCGTGGCCCTCTGGTTGCCCTGGATCCTGCGCAACCTCGAGCTCTACGGCGAACCCCTGGCGACCGCCGTGCACGAGCGCGCCTTCGCGAGCAACATGGTCCCCGACGAGGCGCGCCTGACCCAGCTCACCTACGCCCTGCCGGTGCTGGTCTTTCGGTCCGCGGTGGGGGTGGTCGGCTGGAATGCGGCTTCCCAGCCGGCTTGGATCGAGTGGCTGTTCGGGGGCACAGCGCTGCTGGCCTTGGCGGGCTTGGCCCTGGGGCGGGGGCGCATCGGCCTGAAGTCTGGGCCCACCCTGTTGCTGGGTGCTTCGGGCTTGGTGGCCATGGCCCTCTTGTTGCGCTTCAACCTCGTCTTTCACCAGCCCCAGGCACGCTATGCCTTGGCTGGCAGCGCCGGCTTCGCGCTGTTTGCGGCGGCAGGATTCGCGGCCCTGGGTCAGCGTGTCCCATCCCTCGCACGGCCCCTGGCCCTGGCCCTGGTCGCTGCCTGGAGCGCCGCAGCCCTCGGCGGTCTGGCGCGCGCCAAGGCGCTGTTCCAGATCGACCCAACGGGCACGGACCCTGCCCAGGCGATCCTCGTGGCCGATCTGTTCACCCCCTCCAGCGCCGAGCCGGCGGGGGAGTTGGCGCGGATCGGGGGCGACGATCCGCCGGTGCTCACCTGGCCCGCGAGCTTCGGCCGGGCGTCGATCCACCTGTGGTGCGTCGATGGGCCGCGGGTGGGCGGCAGCTTCGAACACCTCGGGTTGGCCTTCGAAAACGGCCGTGCGACCCTTCCCGCGGCGGTCTGGGCGTCGCTCCCCGCGGGGGCGCAGGTCAAGATCAAGGTGCGCCAACTCGCGGACCGACGAACAGGTCAGGACGTGGCCGACCGTGCGGAGAGCTCGGTGCTGGTCGTGCGACGGCCCTGACCGCTCGCTATCCTGGCCCTCGCAGAGCGAGATCATGAACGAATCAGGCCATTCAGACACGACCACCGACGGCATCCGCGTGCGCGTGGCGGCCCAGTACATCGAGGCCCAGTCGGACCCCGAGCGAAACCACTGGGTCTACGCCTATCGCGTCGTGATCAGCAACGAGGGTGATGTGCCCGCCAAGTTGATCTCGCGCCACTGGATCATCCGAGACGCGAACAACGACGTCGAAGAGGTGCGCGGCGCCGGGGTGGTCGGCGAGAACCCGGACCTCGCGCCCGGCGAGCAGTTCGAGTACATGAGCGGCTGCCCGCTCGCGACCGAGTGGGGCACGATGGAGGGGCGCTACACGATGCAGCGTCCGGGGGGCGAAGAATTCGACGCGGTGGTCGGACGCTTCTTCCTCGCGCCGAACACGGCACCCATCGCGGCCATGGACGAGGACTGATTCGAAACGGGGTCGTTCGCTCGACGAACGCCGGCTAGTGTGCTGGTTCAGGAATTCGGCGTCACTGCCCGGAGGTCCGATCGATGCTGGCTAGGCGCGCCGACGACGCGTATCCGCTGCGATACTCGGAGGAGGCGCTGGCGACGCCAGCGGCGATCGGAGCCCGGGAAGTGACGCCGAATTCCTGATCCAGGACACTAGGCCGCCTGTCGCAGCCGGCGCGAGCCCTTTGGTGGCCCGCTAGACAGCAGCACCGCCACGGGTCTGGTGACCTCGTTGCTGGCGAGCACGATCTGCATCGTCGCGGTCATGGGCACTGCCAGGAAGGCGCCGACGACGCCCCATAGCGCTCCCCAGATCACGACCGAGACGATGATTACGAGGGGTGACAGGTCGAGCTCGCGACCCAGGATGCGTGGCTCGATGATCGAGCCCAGCACGATGTTCACGGCGAAGTAGACCGCCGCCACGATCATCGCCGTCTCCCAACTCGACTTGACCGCCAGGGCGGTCACGGTCGGCATGGTGCCGGCCGCGAGGCTGCCGAAGTAGGGGATGAAGTTCAGGAAGAACGTCAGCACACCCCACAGGAGGGCATAGGGCACCTGCAGGGCCACCAGGGCCACGTAACACAGGGCGCCGGTGGCGATCGAGATCAGCGTCTTGATGCCCAGGAACTGCTGGATGCCGCGTCCGATGGTGTCGAGGATCGTGGCCGCGGCGTGTCGGTTGTCGCCGGCCACGGAGAGGATCTTGCGTCTGAAGACGGCCTGCTCCGCGAAGATGAAGAGCATGTAGATCACGACCAGCAGGATCGTGCGCATGATCCCCAGGCCGCTGCCTACGAGCTGGGCCGAGAGTTCACCGGCGTCGAGCTCGTTCAGCTGGGCCTTGAGGTAGTCCTGGACCTCGGCCGGCATCGTCGAGCGCTCGATGCGTGTCTCCAGGTCCTTCACGACCGCGGTCCAGCCGCCGAAGCTGCGGTTGACCGCGTCCTCGGATTCGGTCAGTCCGCCCACGGCCTCGATCTGCGCCCGCTCGGTCTGGCCCAGGAACTCGGCCACGTTGCCCTGCACGATCAGCGCTACCCGCGCCAGACCGAAGCCGATCAGCACGGCCATGGTCAGCACCGAGACGAAGGGCGGGATGCGGAAGCGCGCCAGACCGCGCACGACGGGCGAGAGCATGCTCGCCAGGAGCAGTGCGATGACCAGGGGCTGGATGATCCCGGCGCCCACCTTGAGCAGCCAGCCCAGGAGGACGATCGAGGGAATCGCCAGGAGCGCGATCGTGGCACGGTTGAGCGGCTGCATGGGCCCGGCGGATTCTACGCAGGTGCGGCGGAGGTTTCTCCAGACCTTCCCGGCGGACCTGCATCGGACGGGGCGCGGAGGACGTCGAGCGTGCACAATCGCCGCGTGAGGTCGATCGCCATGGACCCCGGAGACGGAGCGCCGCGTGCCGGCAGCTTGGAGCGCTGGTGCCAGGATCTCGTGCTCGAGCCTGAGCTCGAACGCAAGCTGGCCTTCGCCAGGCCGCCTCGCGTCGGCGAGGTCGACCCGCCCGAGCGCCGTCTGGCGGGCCCGGGACGACCGGGCCCGGGGCCGGAAGATCGCGGCGCCCGGCGCTCGGTGCGACCGGGGAGCCTGGCCGACCCGCGCGCTCGCGCGCGGCTGCTGCACACCTTCCTGCACCACGAGATCCAGGCCGCGGAGCTGATGGCCTGGGCGGTGCTGGCCTTTCCGACTTCGCCGCCGCGCTTCCGGCGCGGCTTGGCCGCAATCGCCTTCGAGGAGCTGGGACACGCCCGATTGCTCGCGGCGCAGATCGAGCGGCTGGGCGCACGCATCGGCGAGTTTCCCCTGCGCGATTGGTTCTGGGAGCGGGTCCCGAGCTGCGCCACCCCGGCCCAGTTCGTGTCCCTGATGGGGGTCGGCCTGGAGGGCGCGAACCTGGACCACGCCGAGGCCTGGGCCCAGCGCCTGCGGTCGGTCGGGGACGAGGCCTCGGCCCAGGTCCAAGAGCGCATCGGTCGCGACGAGATCGCCCACGTGCGCTTCGCGGCGCGCTGGCTCGAGCGCTTCGAGGGCGCCGCGGACTTCGAGACCTGGCGCGGCCAGCTCCCCGCTCCGCTCACGCCCGCGGTCCTGCGCGGCAAGCGCCTGGCCCTGGCCGCGCGCTCGGCAGCCGGCCTCGACCGCAATTTCTCGCAAGCGCTGGATCAGTGGATCGACGTCGCCCCCTGCTCCTGAACCTCGACGCGGAACTCGAGCTGGCGCGGCCCCGGTCCTATCGGCCCTCGGCCGCAGTCACCGAGCGGGTCCGAGTCGAGGCAGCGCACTTGGCGGCGATCCTGCCGGCCACGCTCCTGCCCCTGATCCCCGGCGCCGAGCCACCGCGGCTCGAAGGGCTGGGCGAGGCCAGTGCCTGGTGCCCGACGCCGTCGGCCCTGGCGAGCCTCGCGGCCCTGGGGTTCGAGCCGCCCGCGGCTCCGTCCATGGCGATCCTGCGGCGCGCCAACTCGCGCTCGTTCCTCTCGCGCATCGAGACGCAGGGCGAACCGCTGCCCGAATCGACCTGGGCCAGCTCACCCTCCGCGGTCCACGCCCACCTGCGCGCCCATCCGCACGTCGCGCAGTGGCTCGCCAAGCGCGAGTTCGGCGGTGCGGGCCGCGGCCGGCGTCGCTTGCGCCAAGCCCTCGCCGCGACGGACCTGCGCTGGATCGAGGGCGCCTTCGTGCGCGGCCAGGGAGATGACCTGCGACGCCAACTGCGGATCGAGCCCCAGGTCGAGGTGGCCCTGGAGTGGACGCGTCACGGTCTCCTGCGGCCGAGTGGAGAATTGCGTCTGGGCGAGCCCTGTGTGCAAGTCAGCGATCCGCGTGGGGCCTGGAGCCACACCCGACTGGCCCGACCGGGCGAGCTCGAGCCGGACGAGCTCGCAGCCCTCGACGCCGCTCTACGCGCGGCCGCGGCGGCCCTGGTGGACCTGGGCTACTTCGGGCCCCTGGGCGTCGACGGCTTCCGCTGGATCGACACGGACGGCTGTCGGCGAGTGCGGGCCGTGGGCGAGCTCCATGCGCGCTACACCACCGGCTGGTGGCTCGGCACGGCGTCCTGGCGCGACCAGTGAGTCAAGGCAGGACCTTCATGGTGTGCGCAGGCGAGACCCGCCGCACCACGCACGGCGCCTGGAAGTCGAGGACCAGGAAGGCGGTCGAGAACTGAACTCCCGCCAAGCTCGGAACGTCGGGCAGGTCGAGCCTGGGGCCCATGGACATGCCGTTGCCGTCGAGGTTGCCCTGGGACCCGAGCAGCAGCGAGTTCGGCACCAGCGTCGCCTGCAGAAGGGGATCCAAGGTCAGCGGCAGGGTGCCGCCGCAGGTGGCGATCCCGGGCGACTGACCCAGGGCCGCGAGCAACCAGAAGGGGCGGCCGGGGTCCAGGGGCGAGCAGAGCACGAAGGGTCGGTTCTCGCCGGTGAAGGTCTGGGTCACCGTCGCGGTGCCGCGCAGCACGAGCCCGGCGTCGGTGCCGCCCAGGGTCACCGGGTGCAGCTCGGTCGCGCCGGACTCGAAGCTCGCCTCGACCCAATAGTCACCGGGCGGAACCGGCGAGCCCGACTGATCCACCTGGTTCCACTCGAACGGCAGCCAGCCGTAGGGCCCCAGGTCGAACAGGATCGGCGAGCAGGTGGGGTCGAAGACCAGACCGCCCTGGGCGTCGAGCACGCGGTAGGAGCAGTTGAAGACGCCCGCGATGCCGGGCCGGTCGTTGGAGAAGGTGATCTGGACCGGACAGCCGAGGGGAGCGGGGTCGGGGCCCACGGTGACGTTGACCGCGAAGGGTGTCTGGGCGGCGCCGAGGCCCACCAAGGGCCCCAACAGGAGGGCGAGCGGTGTCAGGTCGTGGATCTTCATGGAGCTTGCTAGTCGGTCTCGGGTGGTCGGTTCGCCGATCGATGCGGAAGGCGGCGGTCGGTCTTCCCAATACGAGTGCGTATTTGCCGATGCAGCCCTCCGCTCGACCCCCCGCAGCGCGACCCGGCCGGCTCCGCAGCCCCGGAACCGGACCCGCTCGCGCGGTCACGCGTTTGCCCCTGGCAGTCGTGGGCGCGGTGGGCCTGATCGTCGCGATCGGGCTCGCGGCGCACTACCTGGCGTCGGTTCCGTCGGCGCCCGCGCTACTCGCAGATGGACATCTCGAGCCCGTGGCTCCAGCGCAATCCGCCGGGGATCAACAGCGACTTGACGGCGGACTGCAGGAACAGCGTGGCGCCACTGAGCGCGACGTCACTCGGTAGCGCGTAGATCCAATCCAGCTCGCCGTCGGGGTCGGTCAGGAACGGGCTGACGAAGGACACCGTGGGGTCGACCAACAGGAAGAAGGGGCCGATCGGCACGCTCAAGGGGGCGATGGCAACCATCAGGCCACCCGGCATGCCAGGGTCCGCGCCGCTCAGAGTGATCAGGCCCGGGTAGCCCAGGAGCGGCGGCGTGGCCGAGTCGAGGACCAGCGTGTTCCAGGTGAACTCGGTGCCGTAGGTCGTGAAGCCGCACTTGCCCGCGTCCCACCAGGGGCCGAGGGCCTCGAGTTCGCCGACCGAGAGGAAGCCGCCACTGCCGCCCGGTTGGCCGGCAACGCGTACCTCGCGCACGAGCAGCGGCGGGAAGTCGACGCTCCAGGACTCGTAGCTCGGTGTTCCCGGCCCCGCCCCGCGGTAGGGCGGATCGATCGTCATGCCTGGCACCGCAGTCCAAGGCGCCGCGGCGTCCAGTCGAGTCTCGACCACCAACGTGTCGAGCCAGCCACCCGTCGGCTGCTCGAGTCCCTCTTGGAACACGACCCGTTCGAGGGTCCGCGGGGGATCGAAGGCGTAGCCGATCCAGTCGAGCGGTCCCTGGTCGCCGTTGTGCGACGTGTCGAACTGGGCGTGAAGGCTCGTGCTGCCGGACACGGGGAGGGTCCCGTTGCGGATCGTCTCCGGATTCGGGTTGCCCGAACCGAGGGGCAGGGGCGGGCTCAGGGCGTCCAGGGACGAGATGATCGTGCCCGCTTGCGCCAGGTTCAGGTGTTGGGGCAGGGCCGCCTCGGGCGACAGCAACTGCGCGTGCAGCTCGCTGCAACTCACGAAGCCGAGGGATCCGCCGGGCTTGCCGCGCAGACGAATCGCCTCACCCCAAGTGGGCGTGAAGTGAAAGACGTACTGCTCGAAGCCTGGCCCGGGATCGGTGCCACCCGGATAGGGCGGCTCGCAGGACAGGTCCTGGACCGGGACCCACTCGGTCCCGACGCGCACCTCGACGGCTGGGTCCTCGAACCAGCCGCCGGCGGCGCTGTGGGCTCCCTCGCGGAAGGTCAGGCTGACGAAGCGCGACTGCGACACTGGCGCGGCAGCCAGCGAGACGCCGATCCAATCGTCGTCGCCCTGGTCGCCGTTGTGCTCGGTGTCGAACTGCAACTCCAGCTCGGTGCTCCCGACCGCCGGGGAGACGCCGTCACGAATGACCTCGACATCGGCGTTGCCCAGGCCGAGGGGCTGTGGGGGCGTGAGCTCGTCCACGCGACTGATCGGAACTCCGGTGCCGACCGGGTCGAGGGCTTGGCCGGCCGGAATCGACCACACGTCGGCGCTGGCGCTGGCGCCGGACCCGGTCGTTCCCGTCAGCACGACGCGGTAGTAGTAGAGGTCGCCGTCGGCCGCGTGGGGCACGATGGCGTAGCTCGTGCTGGTCGAGCTGGGATCGACTTGACTGTCGGTCCAGAAGGCCGGGTGGACGTGGTCGTCGTGGTAGAGGTCGATGCGCCAGTCGAAGGTCAGGTCGCCGCCCGAGGGGTCCTGGCCACCGCCGACCAGGGCCAGGGCGGTGTCGCCCGAGGGCGCACTGCCGACCGCCGGAGAGCTGATCCAGACCACCGGCGCGGAACTGCCGGCAACGATCGAGACCTGTGCCTTGGAAACCAAGCCCCCGTCGTCCGAGACTTCCACCGAGGCCAGGTAGAAGCCGTCGGAGGTGAACTGGTGCGCGATGGTCGGGCCCGACTGCACGACCTTCGGCGAGCCGTCGCCGAAGTCGAACTCGAAGCTCAGCGGGTCGCCCTCGGGGTCGCTCGAGGCTGAGGCATCGAAGACGACATCGAGGGGGCTGTCGCCGCTGTTGACGTCGGCCGCGAGCGAGGCGACCGGACTCAGGTTGGCGCCGTAGCGCAGGCGCAGCACGCGGCCCTGGAAGGGCGCCAAGCCCAGCTCGAGCAGCAGCACCTCGCCGGTCAATGGGTCGTGGCGCAGGTCCACCACGTTGCCCAGCCCGGCGCCGAAGTCGCGCACCAGCGACAGGTTCCCGGCCGCGTCGAAGCGCGCCGAGCGCAGCCAGTCGGCGCCGTAGTCGCTGAAGAAGAGCTCGCCCTGGTACTGGCTCGGGTAGTCGGGACCGACATAGAAGTCGCCCAGGATCACGCAGGCGCCGATGAAGCCACCGCCTGGGTTGCCGGCCTGGTCCAGGTGCACGCCGTCGGGCTGCAAGCTCGCAAGGGATGAATGGCTCCAGGTCAAGGCCGGCGCGACCACCGGACCGGGCGCGGGGCTGTTCGAGTCGGGCAGGCCCAGTGGGTTCTGCCCTGGGCGCACGAACACGTCGTAGGGGCTGTTGCTCGCCGTGCCCTCGAACACTGGCCAACCGAAGTCGACCCCGGCCTGGACCACGACGTTCAGCTCTTCGAAGTCCGTGTGACCGACGTCGCCGATGAAGACCTGTCCGACGTCACCGTCGGCGGGATCGCTCGAACCGGTTCCCGGGCGCAGGGTGAAGCGATAGGGGTTGCGCAGACCGCTGGCGTAGACCCGCGACGGGTTGCTCGCGGGGTTCCCGTTCCAGTGGGGATTGGAGGGCAACCCGTAGCCGGTTTCCGGGTCGAGGCGCAGCAACTTGCCCGCCAGCGAGCGCGGATCGCGCGCGCGGAAGGCGCCCGAGTCCTGCTCCAGCGGGAGTTGCCCGCGCAGTCCCGTGACCGGGTGCACGAAGTCGTCGAAACCCTCGGGATCGTTGGAGCCGAAGTCATCGAAGTTCCAGTGGGCGCCGTCCCCCTGTGAGAGCAGGAGGGTGCCGTCGGGCGCGAACCGCAGGGCGCCGCTCGAGTGCGAATCGTGCAAGCTCGCGAGGGCATCGGGAGCGCTGCCATCGGGCAGGCGCAGGCCGAGCAGCACCTGCCGCGAGGCCGGGTCGAACGCCAGGCGCTCGTCCGGACCGGTGATCACCCGATAGCGGGTGAGCATGCCGTGGGAGTAGTGACCGTCCTCGTCGTGGCCGATCTCCTCGCCAAAGACGCCCGACGCCGTGTAGGACAGGTAGGCCCACGAGGTCGCGCCGCCGTCGGGGACCCAGTCCGGATGGACGGCGAGTCCTAGGAGACCGCGGTCGCCGACGGAGAGGACCTCGAGACTCAGGTCGATCAGGGTCGTGTCCTGGAGGGTGCCGTTGCGGTAGGCGTAGACCAGGCCACTCTTGCTGGCGATGAGCAGGGTTCCGTCGTCGGCGGTGGCCAGGGCGGTGGGGTAGTCGAGGCCGGTCACCACCGCGGTGAGCTCGAAGTGCGCCGGGAGGCTGGCCTGGAGCGCGTGGTCGCCGCCGTCGGCCGACAGAAGCGGGGGTGAGATCGGCGCCGGCGTCGGGCTGGCCGTGGGACGGGGCACGCTCGGGCTGGCGGAACCGGAGTTCGGGACGGCGAGGCTCGCCATGACCACGAAGACCGCTGCGAGCGGTCCCTGGGGGCGGAGTCGATCGAGGCGCTGGCGATGCACGGGACTCGAAGGGTACCGCGTCCAACGTCCGCCGGGACCGGGGCCCGGTTCCGGGCCGGCCCAGCTTCCCGGGGCGGGGCTCGAATAGGCCGCGTCCGGGGCTCGGGAGGGGCCGGACCGCGGACTACACTCCTCGCCCACCGCACCGGCGGCCCACAATGTCGATACAGATCCACAACACGCTCACGCGCGCCAGCCAGACCCTCAAGACCCTCGAGCCCGGCGAGGTGCGCCTCTACGTCTGTGGCCCGACGGTCTACGACGACAGTCACATCGGTCACCTGATGGGGCCGGTGCTGTTCGACGCCATGGCGCGCTGGCTGATCGCGCGGGGCTACCGCGTGCGCTTCGTGGTCAACATCACGGACATCGACGACAAGATCATCCGCCGCGCCGCGCAGACGGGGGAGCCCTGGGACTCGATCGCCTCGCGCTACACCGAGCAGTACTTCGAGCACCTGCGCGCCCTGGGGGTGGCGACGATCACCGACCATCCCCGCTGCACGGACTTCGTGCCCCAGATGGTCCGTTTCATCGAGGACCTGATCGCCCAGGGCCGCGCCTACGCCGCTGCCGATGGCGTGTACTTCGACGTGGGCCAGCAGGAGGGTTACGGCAAGCTTTCCGGTCGCCACCTGGACGACATGCAGTCGGGCGAGCGGGTCGAACGCCCGGGCGACCTGCGCCACCCGGCCGACTTCGCGCTGTGGAAGCTGGCCAAGCCCGGTGAGCCCTCGTGGGAGAGTCCCTGGGGCGCCGGTCGACCCGGCTGGCACCTGGAGTGCTCGGTCATGTCGTCGGAGCTGCTCGGGCCGGTGTTCGACATCCACGGCGGCGGTGACGATCTCAAGTTCCCGCACCACGAGAACGAGATCGCTCAGAGCGAGGCCCACGGCGACGCCTACGCGCAACTGTGGATGCACCACGGGCTGGTGCAGTTCGGCGGGCGCAAGGTGGCCAAGAGCGACCCGCGCATGGCGGAACCCGAGTTCGCGCGGCAGTTCAACGCGACCTGGCTGCGCGAGACCTACGGTGCGCCGACCCTGCGCTTCTTCCTCCTGCGCGGGCACTACCGCCGGCCGATCGACTTCGAGCCCACAAGCGTCGAGGGCGCGCGGACCGGCCTGCAGCGCCTGCTCGCGGACCTCGGACCGCTGCTGGACGAGCCGGTGGCGGCCGCCGACCTCGATGAACTCATCGGACGTGACGCGCCCGCCTCGGTGGCTGCCCACCGCGATGCCTTCGTGCGCGCCATGGACAACGACTTCGGCACCGGCGAGGCCGTCGGAGCGCTGTTCTCGATCGCCAAGGAAGCGCGCGCCCTGGGTGGCGACGAGGCCCTCGCCGCCAAGCGCCTGCTGCGGGACCTGGGCCGCTTGCTGGGACTGTTCCAGCCCGGTGACCTGGAGCTCGTGCAGGGCGCCGGGAAGGCGGAGGTGGACGACGCACTCGTCGGTGGCCTGGTGGAGCTTCTGATCGAGCTGCGCGGCGAGGCCCGGGAGCGCCGCGACTTCGCCACTTCGGACCGCGTCCGCGACCGCCTGGCGGAGCTGGGGATCGAGCTCAAGGACGGCGCGGACGGGACCACCTGGGACCTGGCCTGAGGACCCGATCTTGGCCAGCTCGACCCATTCACCGCAGGACGAGGATCGCCCTGATTCCGGACCCGACGCTGGGCCGAGCGCTGATTCGGACGCCAAGTCGTCGACCGAAAGGCACTCCGCCAAGCTTCCGGAGAGCCACTGGGCCCGCGCGCGCGACGGCACCAACACCGAGGCCCTGGAGTACCTGCGCAATCGCTCGAAGGCGCCGGGGGTCGCCGACGGGGGCTCGGAACGCAACCACTACTGCCTGAAGTGCAACGGCGTTCTGCCCCTGCGCTACGACAGTCGCAAGGCGGCCGAGAAGGTCCCGCCCAAGAAGTGTCCGCACTGCGGCGAGCCGATCGAGCAGCGCGTGCGCGCGATGTTCAACTGGGTCGAGACCGACCAGGTCCCGGGCAGCGACGCCCGCGCCATGGCGCCCCTGGTGGTGGGGCTGATCCTGATCGTGGCCGGCGCCGTCTGGCTGGCGGTCAGGTTCCTCCTGTGAGCTGGAGCCCGCCGCCGATCAGTCGTCGATCGTGATCTCGTTCAAGTTGGCCGGCAGGAGGTTCGCCAGCTTGCCCTCGCGCCAGCGCTCGAGGCCCCAGTCCAGATCGAAGAACAAGACCACCGCGTCGAGGTCGAGGTTCTGGGTCTGGAACTCGAGCGACCCAGAGGCACTCTTGCCCAACGGCGCCGAAGCGTTGAGGCCCCAACCGCCGCGCAGGGTCGAGGCGTAAACGGCCGCGAACCCCTCCGCCCCGTCGTCGCCCAGACCCCAGATCAGGGTCGGAGCCCCGAGGGTCTCGAGGCACACCGCCAGGCTGTCACCCGCCTGCAGTGTCTCCAGCTTGGTCGGGTCGGGGGCCTCGTCGACCATCGACCGCCGGTAGGCCAGGCGCAGACAGCCCGTGGTCGGCAGGGCCAGACCCAGGGCCAGGGCCACGGCCGCCGCGCGTTGCAGGGGGCTCACTCGCGATCCTGGAAGGGCAGCGAGTAGGAGGCCCGCTCGGCGGAGAGGGTCGCGCCGACGTGGGAGAGCACGTCGTTCTCGTCGAAGAAGACCCAGACGCGGTCGGAACGGGTGTCCTCGTTGAACAGGCCGACGATCAACAGCCACAGGCCCGCGCGCTTCAGCTTGTGGTGCTCGTACTGGTAGGCGCTGCGATTGCCGAGCTCCACCACGTGACCGGGGGCGCCGAGCGCTGCGACCACCTCGGCGGCCGTGCTGACTCCCGGCTCGAGGCTGGCGACGGCCTCGGGCGAGATGCCGTCGTTGATATAGGAGCGCGAGACGAAGCAGCTTCCCAAAAGGGATACGAGGCCGAGGAGGCAGGCCGCGCGCAGGCTGCGGCGGACCGAGGGGACGGTGGGCATGGGTGGGTGCTCGGTTGGCGAGGTGGTCGGTCGTCGAGCGACAAGTTAGACCCACGTGGGCCACCGATCCAGGGCCACTCCTGGGCACCACCGTCACCGAACAGGCTCAGTGGGGCGGCGCGATGTAGTAGGTGAGGTTGTTGCCCTCGTTGGACTCGGCCACCGACTGGTAGCAATCGATCCACGCCACGGACATCTGTCCGGCGTTGGCCGACATGAGCTGACCGACCCAACCGTCGACACCGTAGATGTCGCCGGGGTTCATGGGCGGGATCCAGGCGTAGCCGTGGGTCTTGGAAGGGCCGTAGCAGGTGATCTTGGCCCAGCAGGCCGGCGAGCCCCACTTGCCCTGGTTGGTCACCAGCAGGCGGGCGTGGTTGGAGCTGACGATGCTGGGGCCGAGCTTCAGGACCCGCAGGTCCGGCTTGTAGACGAAGCCCAGGGTCCCGCCGGCGTCGGCCTGGCGGGAACCGGAGAGGAGCAGGCAGCAGGCGAGCACGACGGGAATGCAGGCGAAGGGCCGGGCGAGCTTCATGGTCGGTGGCGAAGGTTCGAGGTTCTGGCGGGAGCGGATTTGCTTCTCCCAGGCCCCATCCGGACCGCGCCGCCGCTGTGGCGAGCGATGCGCGACTTTCGCCGGTCGCTACTCGTCCTCGGGCAGGTCGCGGTAGCCCAGGGCTTCCAGGTGCGCGCGCAACTCGTCGGTCAGCTCGATGCGCTGACGCGAGGCCGCCGTCGGCCTCCAGCGCTGCCACCAGGCCTGGAGCTCCGCCTGGAGCTCGAGCAGCACCTCGGGCTCGTCCGCGCTGCGGTCGTCGCGCTCGTCGAAATCGGCCTCCACGTCGTGCAGGAGCCAGGTGCGCTCCTGGGAGCGGTAGGTGGCCTTCCAGCGGCCGCGCCGGATCGAAGTCAGGGGCCCAGGTCCGGCCGTGCGCGCGATCAACGCCGGGCGCCGCGGAAGTTCCCGACCGTCGATCAGGGGCAGCAGCGACACGCTCGTGCTGCGCGGATCCAGGTCCAGTCCACACAGCTCGACCAGAGTCGGGTGGATGTCGACCAGGCTGACCGGCTCCGCGACGTGCTGGCCCCCGTGCGCCGCGCCGGGCAGACGCAGGATCAGGGGCACCCGCAACATGCGCTCCTGCACGAGCTTGCTGTGTTGCCAGATGCCCTGCTCGCCGAAGGCCTCGCCGTGGTCGGAGAGCACCACCCACAGGGTCTCCTCGAGCACGCCGCTGCGTTCGAGGCTGGCCGCGATGCGCGCCAGGATGCGGTCGGCGTAGCGCATACCCCCGTCGTAAAGGTCACAGACCCGCTGGCGCTCCTGCGGGGTCGGGCGGCGGACACCAGCCGAGAGGGCGATCAGGAAGTCGAGGTCGCCCTCGCGCCCCTCGCTGCCATCCGCGAACAACCCGCGCAGGTCCGGCGGCGGGTCGTAGGGCGCGTGGGGCGGCATCAGGTGCACGTAGGCGAAGAAGGGGCGTTCCCTGGGCTGTTCCAGGAAAGCGTCGAGCTTCTCCAGCAGCAGCTCGGGGACCTGGTGGAAGGGCGTGCTACCGACCAGGGGGTCGATGTAGTCGAACTGCTCGAAGCCGCGTGCGAAGCCGAAGCGCTCGTGCACGTGCGCGTTGGTGGACAGGGCCAGGGAGCGGTAGCCGGCCTGATCGAAGCCCTCCGCCAACAGGCCCACGTCGGTCGGCAGGGGATCGCCCGCGATCGCGACGCGATGGACGTCCACGTGCTCGCCGACCATCAGGGAGGCGACCGAGGCCAGGGTATAGGGAGCGCTGGCCGTCACGTCGTCGAATACGATCGCCTGGCGCGCGAGCTCTTCCAGGAAGGGTGTGGTCGGGCGCTCGTAGCCGTAGACGGACATGTGCGCCGCCGAGGCCGCGTCGACCAGGGTCACGATCACGTTCTTGCCGGCGTAGGCGCCCGGCTCGATCGGCGCTGAAGTGCCCCCGCAGGCGACCAAACCGAGGGCCAGGGCGATGGCGCCCGCTGCAATCGCGGTGGTCCGCCCCGCGACGCGGTCGACGACAATGCGCAGCGCGAAGCTCATGCGAACAACTCCCCCTGGTGCGGACGCCGGGCCTCGGCCGGCAGCGCCGGTCGCGCGGTCTCGCCGAGCTCCAGGCCGTTGCGACGGCAGTGGAGCTCGAAGACCTGCTGCGCCAACTCCCAGCGTGCGCCGCCGCCGGACATGCGTCGGCCGAAGCGCGCTTCGTGCAGCTCGCCGCCGCGCATGTCGCGCAGGGCCGAGAGCACGTGGTCGGCGCGCCCGGGGAAGGCGGCCCGCAGGCGCTCTTCGAAGATGACCGGCACCTGGCCCGGCAGACGCAGCAGGGTCGAGAAGGCCCGCGTGGCTCCGGCAGCCGCGGCGCGTTCGAGGATCGTCGGCACGTCGCTCTCGTTCAGACCCGGGATCAACGGCGAGACCGCCACACCCGTGGGGACACCGGCGTCCGACAGGATTGCCAGCGTCTCGAAGCGCCGGGCCGGGGTCGGCGCGCCCGGATCCATGGCCCGAGCGACCTCGGCGTCCGCGAAGGCGATCGACACGTGGACCTGCACCCCGGCGCGCTCGTGCAGTCGTCGCAACAGGTCCACGTCACGCCGCACCAGGGCGCCCTTGCTGATCACGACCACCGGGTTGGCACGCGCCAGGCAGACCTCGAGCATGCGCCGCGTCAGCCCGTAGGACGCCTCGAGGGGCTGGTAGGGGTCGGTGTTGCCCGAGAGGCAAACCGTTTCGCCGCGCCACGAGAGCCGCGCCAGCTCCAGCGCCAGGCACTCGGCGGCGTTGGTCTTGACCACGAGCTGCGATTCGAAGTCGGTGCCCGCGCCCAGCTCCAGGAACTCGTGGGTCGGCCGCGCGTAGCAATAGGCGCAGGCGTGGGCGCAGCCGCGGTAGGCGTTGGCGCTCCAGCGGAAGGGCACGTCCGGGCTGTCGTTGGAGGACAGGATCGAGTGGGCCCGCTCCTCCCAGACCCGCGTCGTGGTCGCGGGCGGCTCGCCCAGCCACTCCACGTGTTGGGTCGACCAGGGATTCGGTGGGTTGGAGACGGGCCGTCGCACTCGTTCGGATCGATGGCGGGGGCGCGAGCGGTGAAAGAAGCGTTGCGGTGTCGGCCGGGCCCGGCGCCGCGGCCGCTACCGGCGTCGACGGGAGGGACTCGACTGGCCGAACTCGAAGATTCACCGGCGGGTCCGGTGCACTCGAGCGCTCAGAGGAACTCGATCGCGCCCGTCGGCAGCAGGTAGACGATCAACATCGTCCCACCGGCCACGGTGGGCACGTGCTCGGACCCGGGTCCGTAGACCACCCAGCCCGGCGGGCGCCCGTCGAAGGTCGGCTGGCCGTCGAGGGCGATGCAGAAGTCGGCCTCCCCGGCAGGGTGGCGGTGCAGGGGCCCGGGACCGTTCATCAGGACCACGTCGATGGAGTGGTCCAGGGTCTCCGGGACGGCCTTGGAGACCCGGCCGTAGCGCACCGGCAGCTCGCCGCGCTCGGCGATCTTCCCGGCCTCCATCAGGGCGACCAGCTCCTTGGTCAGGGCCTGGGCGGCCGGGGAGCCGGGGTCGAAGCGCCGATTCAGCTCCGCCTCCGCGGCGGCAGCGTCGGAGAAGTCCAGGCCTCGGGCGGCGTCGATCAGCGGTCGGAAGGTCTCGAGCATGGTGGTGGGGTCGTGGGGGACGGTGCAGAGCTTAGCGGTTGGGCGGCGCGCTTCGTTCTTCGGACCGTGCGAGGGCGGGGACCCGGGCGATCGGGCCGGGACAGCGTCGGGATGGGCGGACCACTGGAGTGGCCCGCCCGGTTGGCGCGGGCCCCGCTCCGCCTCCATCCACCGCGGGCCCCCGCCCGCCCGTCAGGGGGGACGGACGGGCGCCTGCGAGGTTGCCCCCTGTCGCGCGAAACGGGCGCCGGGAGGGGCTCGCCGAGCTTGAGATCGGCGCGCCCTGGGGCGAGAGTGCTGGGGCCGGCTGTCGCGCTCCCCTCGCTCCGGCCCCGAACCGTCCCCAAGCGCCCCATGCCGCCCACTACGACTTCACCGCTGCGCCGCGTTCTGGTGGCGGTGATCTGCGTGCTCTGGCTCGGGACCGCCTACTCGCCCCTGTTCTCGGCCGGGTTCCATGGCCACGACATGGAGCTGTTGGTCCGCGCCGGCGGCTGGTCGGTGGACGCGGAAGGCGTGCCCGGCCCCCGGGCCATCGCGGACTTCGCACCGATCGAGGTGCTTGCGGTCGTCGGTGACGACACTCGGGGGGACGTGGGCTCGCTGCTCTCGGGGCTGTGGCTCTTGACCTCGCTGCGCCTGTGGGGCGCGCTCGACGGCCGCGCGGTCGGACTGCCGAGCGCCTTCTTCTATCGGATCGAGAACTTGGCCCTCTTGCTGATCGCCAGTTGGGGTCTGTGGCGCTTCCTGCGGCGGCTCTTCCAACCCTGGGTCGGCGCCGAGCAGGCCTCGCGCGCGGGCGGCGCGGCGGCGCTGATCTTCGCGGTGCATCCGCTCTGCGTGCCGACGGTCGCGAGCCTCGCCGGGCGCGCGGACCTGATGTCCCTGGCCCTGTCCACCTGGGCCGGGACCCTGTTCCTGTTCGGGCGTCAAGAGCGGCAGTACGTGTGCCTGGTGCTAGCCGGCGGCCTCGCGCTCTTGGCCGGGCTCTCGGGACAGATCGCCTTGGCCCTGCCCGCTGGCCTGGCCACCGCCGAGCTGCTCTCCACCGGTCGCCACCGGCCCCTGAGCACGCGCCTGCGGACTTCGCTCAATACGCTGGTGGTCTACAGCATCGCCGTTCAGCTCAACACGGTGTTGGTCAGTACGACCACCGGCCACGGCTACTACCCGCGGGTCAGCTTCGGCCTGGCCGGCCTGCTGGAGCCGGGCGCGATCGTCTCCGCCCTCGGCAACGTGCTCGACAAGGTCGGGGTGCTGTGCCTGCCGGCCAACGCGAGTTCGCTCGGCTTCCTCGGTCTGGTGCTCGCGGCCGTGCTGTTCCTGGCGGCCCTTCAGCCGGCCCTGATCGCCGCCCGCTCCGCGCCGCGCCTGTGGACCTGGGCCTTCTCGTTCCTGATCGCGGGCACGGCCTTCGCGCTGCTGTTCGGACTGCAGAAGCCGGTCGACCTGACGACCATGGGCGGCGCGGTGTCGCTGGTGCCGGCGACCCTGGTGCTCAGCTCGGGTCTGGGCCTGTGCTGCACGGCGCTGTCGGACTTCCGCCAAGTGGTCCTGCCCCTGGTCCTGGCCTTCGGCTACGCGACCCTCGCCAACGGCAACGGCCAGCCCTGGGGCGAATCCGCCGCGCGCTTCGCGGAGCTGCGCCGCGATGTGGCGGAGGCGATCGCGGCCGAGCCCGACGCCGCGGAGATCCTGATCGTCGACGCGCCCCGCAACGTGTCGGGGGTCGATCCGATCGAGGACGGCCTGGGCTGGATGTTGCACCCCATGTTCACCGGGGCCGAGGTGCAGGCGGAGCGCGACCTGGCGCCGCTCAACGTGCGCGACTTGCCGGCCGAAGCCCTGGTCACTTGGGTGCGGGACGAGTCCTTCGCCGAGGTGCGCGCTGCGGCGCCGCTCTTGGTCTACCCGACGGCTGGGCTCGACCCGGCCGATGGTTCCGAACTCGAGCGCCGGGCCTGGCGTCGCCTGGCACCCGCGCCGCCGGCCACGGGCCCCAACGAGTCGGTCTTCTGGAACGGGCCGTCGCGCTCCCCGGACCTGGAACTCGACGCCTTCGGGCCCGCGGTGCTGCACGTGGTCGCGCCCCCGGAGCCGCGCGAGGATTTGCCGGTCGAGGCCGGTTGGCGCGCGCGTTCGGCGGAGTCGCGCTACGGCTCCGAGCCGATCCTGTGGTACGAGGGCGGTGACGGACCGGAGGCCTACATCGATGCGGGCGAGAGCCTGGCCTGGCGCCTGGGCGAGCGGGTCACGCGCGTGTGGTTCGAAGGCGGCCTACCGACGGTGCGTGAGGTGCGCGTGCTGCCGGCGCTGCCGACGACGGTGGCGCAGATGGTGCCCCTGCGCGTCGGCTGGGGCTGGCGCTTCCCCGCGCCCGAGCAGGGTCTTCTGGAACGGGTTCCGGGCGGACGCTGGCGGCTGCGACTGCTGGCTCTGGACACGCTCGACTACATCGAGGAGGAGATCCGCGGCCAGCGCGCGGGCTCGCCCCTGCGCTTCCGCGGCGTCGGGCGCTGGGTCGAAGACATGGTCGAGCTGGGCCAGACCGTGGCCTGGGAGCTCGAATACCGCGTCGACGGCCTGCCCCTGGTCCGCGCGCGCGGACACTCGGCCCCGGACCAAGCCGCGGCGAACTAGCCTCGCTACGCAACGCCCGCTAGGGTGCCCCGCCCCATGAGCAGCCAGCCGTCGAAGGCCCTCGAGACCTTCCCCAACCCCTGCCCCGAGCGGGACTACGAGATCCGCTTCGACTGTCCGGAGTTCACCTGCCTGTGCCCCAAGACGGGCCAGCCGGACTTCGCCACGATCCGCATCCGCTATACGCCCGACGAACACTGCGTGGAGCTGAAGAGCCTCAAGCTCTACCTGTGGTCCTTCCGTGACGAGGGCGCTTTCCACGAGGCCGTCACGAACCGGATCCTCGACGACCTGGTGGCGGCCTGCAAGCCGCGCCGGATGACGGTGGTGGGGGACTTCTGGGTGCGCGGCGGCATCACGACCGTGGTCGAGGTCGAGCACCGGGCGGCTGAAGCGGGCTGACCTCCAGCGGTCCAGCCGCGGAACAACTCCGGACAGGTGAACCGCGGCCAGACTCCCTGGAGCTTGGCGACTGATGGAAGCGCTCTGTGCGGTGACCAGATTCACCGTGCGAGGTTGCCGATGACCGCTGGTCAGAGCGTGCGGGATCGCGCCGCAGACTCGATCCCAGTGGACTCCGCGAAGCCCCCCAGGACTGCTCGGCAGTCTCGTGCCCATCGGGAAGCACCTCGTCGTCCGCCCGGCATCGCCGCCGCTCGGTGGCGCTCGCGACGGACGCGAGCATCGCAGGTGCGAGGCGCCCCCAGAAGACCCGGATCGCCCGACGGGGGCGGTCCTGCGGGTGTCGGCCCATGGGTGAGGGCGGTGCGGTGGTATCGCAGCTGTGAGGCACGGACTGGCTCCGCCTGCCGTCTCGGGCGCGGACTCGGCTACGAGGGGACGAGATCGGACTCGTCGACCGGTTCACCGTCCACGACCTCAGCGTTGGCCGCCGCGGGCCCAACCGCAACTCGGACGTCGAAGGCGGCGAGGGGCATGCCGTAGAGGTCGCGGAATCGTCGCCCGCGGAAGGGCACGGTGTAGAGCTCGTCCGGCTCGAGTCCCTGCAGCCACAAGTCCAGCACCGCGCCTCCCTCCCGCCACTCACCGTCAACCACGCGGGGAATCTTGTAGCCGCGCTGGCGGGCCTCGTCTTGATCGACGCGGTTGATCCCCATTCGACCGTCCATCGGGCGGTCGAATCGCACCTCGAGGTGGCCCCGACCGGTCTCGCTCGCATTGGGGACGAAACGGGCCGCGCTCACCGCCGGAGGCGTGTCCAAGGCCAGCCAGGCGCCACCCGCCGTCGCTCGTTGTACCGGCGGCACGCGGGCCGGGAATCGTGCGTCGGGATCGAACCAGAGCTCCGCGATCTCGAAGGGAGCGGCGAGCGAGGCGCGCCCAACTCCACCGACGAAGCGAAGCTCGCGTTGGCAGCGATCGCCGCCCCCGCGCCCGTGGCACGTCACCGAGAGCACTCCGTCGAAGGAGACCTGTTCGTTCGATCGAACGAACCTGGTGGTTAGCTCGACGTGTCGGCCATGGGAGGACGATTCGATACTCTCGACGAGAACTTCAAAGGGCCCGGGTTGCAGGAGCCACGGTGCTTCGCGAATCAGCGCCTCGGTCGCGCCACCCAGCAGCGCGCCGATCTCGGCCACCGCGTCGGCTGCGCCGACGATCCGACGCCGGGCCAGGCGACCGAGGAATTCGTCGAAGCGCTGCTGTCCAATCCGCAGCTCGAGATATCGAAGGACCAGCGGAGCCAAGAGGTAGACCGCGGTGTCGTAGCCCAGCGTGTCGAAGTTCGCGACCAGCAGGGCCGGGCAGGGCTGACCCTCGCGGGCCCTTACCTGAAGCGTGTTCCGCGCCTCTCGGGCTCGCTGGGTAGCTCCGTCCCCTGAGCCACGCCGCTCCATGAAGCGCCACGCCGAGTACTCCGCCAGTCCTTCGGTCAGGAAGCGTTCGCCAAGGCCGACGAACACCGTTGCGCCACCCCACCAGAAATGGGCCGCCTCGTGTCCTATGAGGCCCACGGGAAGCCGGGTCCCGTGGCGACCCAAAAGGACCATACCCGGCGATGACCAATGGTAGTTCATGGACTCGTCGTGCACGACCGCGACCGTATGCAGCGTGGTAGGGGCGAAGAGCTCCGAGTAGGACTCGACCGCGTCCTGCAGAGTCCTGGCGTAGTCGATCGCCGAGTGGGCCGGCGAATCGTCCATTACGGCGGTGATTGCCGGCGAGCGGCTCTCGCGAGGTGGAATGACGATCCGCGGCTTCCTTGCACCCACGATCCAGAGGGTCGAGGGCTCGCTCGAACCGAAACGCCAGCGAACGCCGCACGGTACGTCGGTCGGCGCCTCGAGCATCTGCCCGGGCATGATCATCTCGATTCCCTTCGGAACGGTAACGAACGCTTCCCAGGGAAAGGTCGCCGGCGCCCGGTTGCCGGGACTCACGAGCACCTGGGGCAGAAAGAGGCTCTGCTCCGACATGCGCACGCGCTCGCCGTCAGCAACGATCGCTCCGCGCCAGTCTCGTCGACGCTCGTTCAACCCGCGCCCGCGAATCTCGAAGCGCAGACGGGCCCGGCGCGGTCGGCCGCAAGAGCTGGAGAGGCGTACACCGTACAGCGCACCCTCCGTCGCCAGCGGCAGACCGTGCGCCGTAGGGCCCCGAAGGGAGCACTGCCCTTCGACGGTGTCCGACAGATCGAATACCGCGATGAGTTCCAAGGGCCTTGCCAGGAGGAAGGGCCACCACACACCCAGCGAGCCTGACACCTCGAGCTCGACCCTGGCCTCGAAGTCCCCAGCCGCGCTCAGGTGGAGGTCCAACTGAGCGGCGACGATATCCGGCCAGGGAGACGAGACTCGGCCGAGCGACCATCGTCGCACGGTTCGGCGAAGGCGGGCGAGCGCGAGGCTCGGGAGCCTGCGCGGCAGTCTCAACGCGCCACCGCTTCAATCGACCATCGGCGGCGAGCGACTCGGAAGGGCTTGGATTCGCGGCGGATGTCGAGGAAGGCCTCGGCGCCGAGCAGGTCGGCGGGATTGTGGTCGTCGGTCAAGACCACGCCCGGGGGGAGATCGGTCGGGCTCGCCGCCAAGGCGTCCACGATACTGCGGTAGTAAGAGGCCAGGCCGGAGTCGTCGGAGAAGGTCTCGGGGGCGATGTCGAGTGGCCCGTCCGATGCGAAGAAAAGCAGGTTGCAGACGCCGCTCGAGTCGCGGCGCGGGTTCGCGTTGAAGGTGGACAAGTTCGCAAAGGCGCTGCGGAACGTCGCCGCAACCGAGGCGCGCAGGCGAGCCCGCTCCCCGCTCGCGTAGGTGAGGAGATTGCAGGCCAGGACCCCGTCTGGCGCGAGGCAGGAGCGGTAATCTTCGAGTGCCTCAGCGCTGAGCAGGTGGTAGGGGTGAGAGTCGCCGGAGAAGGCGTCGAGCACGACGGCGTCGTAGCACTGGGAAGTCGATCGGCAGAAGCGGCGTCCGTCGCCGACGACAACGGCTCCCTGGGACTCGAATTGGAAGTACTCGCGGGCCACCCGAACCACACTGGGATCGATCTCGACGACATCGGAGACGATCCCGTGCGAGTTCCAGAGGACCTCGACGCCGCGGCCCGCGCCCAGCCCGATGAACAGCACCCGGCGCAGCTTGGGGCGCATGGCGGTGACGAGCTCCAGGCCGTAGACCACGTCCGATTCCGACGACCGGCCGTCAAGGCCGACCCGCGAGTTCGGAAGGCCGTCGAGAAACAAGGTCCGGTGCCCGGACCGTCGATCGTCCTCGACGCGCACCTCGCCGTAGAGCGACGGGATCGTGACCGCACCATCCGAGGCGACCTGGGGCTCGAACGGCACGAATGCGACCAGTGCCGCGTAGCCCGCGAGAGCGCTGGCGCGGCGCGGTCGACCCGGGCGCCGACGGTTACTCCACAGTACGAGAGCCAAGCAGACCACCATGGCGCCTGCCAGGGCCCGGAGGATCTCCGACAGCGACAGCCACTGGAGTAAGTAGAACCCGGTGGAGAGCGTCCCCAGTACGCTGCCCGCCGTCGACCACAGGCTGAGTGTTCCGAACTCGCGGCCGAGCCGGTCCACGGCCCGGACCCTGGCGCCCAGACAGAGGGGCAGGACGCAGCCGAGGGTGACCAGGGGCGGGCCCAAGAGGAGGCCGGTCGTGACCAGTGCGCCGGCACGCACGCCAAGACTCGCCGCCGCGCTCGCCACGGACGATTTGTAGAAGGGCAGCGCCAGCAGGATCAGGGCCGCGATCCCGACCACCTGCTCGAGCGCGCGCCGTGGATCGAAGCGGTCGGACAGAAAGCCGCCGACGGCGTAGCCGACTCCCAGCGACAGCAGTGTCGTCGTCAGGAGTGCCGCCCATACGTAGATCGAGCCGCCGAACGCCGGCGCCACCATCCGGGCGCCGACGATCTCGAGGGCCAGGACCGTGAAGCCGGACGCGAACGAGACCAGGCGGATCGGGGTGGCCGAGGAGTCTCTGGCCAGGTCCATCTCAGTTCCCTTTCGTTGCCACGGCTGTCGGCGCGAGACCCGCCGTCGGACGGGGCGCGCGGCGATGGGCACGGCTTGCGGCCTGGGGCACCTTGGCGACAAAGACCTCGCGCCGGGCGCTACTGTCCAGGCCCTTGGGCGCCGGAAGCGGGAGCCCGACCACCGAGCGCCCGTCATCGAGGATGAGGCGTACACGGTCCAGGGCCCGCAGGGCCAAGTCGACCGCGACTGGGTCACCGAAGCGTTCGTGGAGCTGCCGCCGACCGGTCCTGTCGTCGAGGGACAGCAGCAGCTCGGCTTCGAGCCCCTCGAGCCGATGGATGAGCGAGGTGTTCCGGTGACGTCGGTCGCGAACCTCGACGAATCCCGGCCCGCGGTAGTAGTGCAGGAGCGGCGGCGAGGCTCCGCGAGCCCATCGTCGCTGCCACTCGTGGCAGGCGGTCATGAAGGACGCTGCGGCGCGTTCACTGGGCCCGGGACGGGAGCGGGTGCGGATGTCGAAGTAGAAGGCCAGGTCCGCGAGCTCGATCGCGGACGACGGGAACACGTGTTGGTAGCCGGCGAGCGGCGCGAGCTCGTCGATCCCGTGCCGCTCGGGCTCGAAGTGGTAGGGACTGAATCGCTCCACCCGCACGGGCGCCGGACCGACGGGCGGGGGCAGGTGGTGCAGTCGCGGCATCAGCGCCGCCTGCTCCAGGAGGTCCTCGTCGGTCTCGCCCGGAAAGCCGAAGAGCAAGTTCCACTGGGGCTCGATTCCGTAGTGCCCGGCGAGCTTCAAGGTCTGGATGTTCTGGATTGCCGTCACACCCTTCGCCATGAGTTCGAGCGAATGGTCACTCAAGCTCTCGATCCCCGGTTGAATCACCCGGACACCGGCATCTCGGAACGCTCGCATCTGGTCACGCTTGAGATTCGCTTTCGCCTCGTAGCGGATATCCAAGTCGAGCCCCGAAGCAGCCAAGCGTGGCAGGAGTGTGTTGAAGTATCCGTGCGGGATGATGTTGTCCATGCCGACCAGGGTCAGCGACTGATAGTCCTGGGCGAGGCCGAGCAGCTCTCGGTAGACGCGCTCCGGGGACTTGGCGCGGAACGCAAGCCCCGTTCCGTTGAGACCACAGAACGTGCAATGACTACGGGCGCCCCACCAGCATCCACGCGAGCTTACGAAGGGGATCGACGAGCACGTCACGTCGAGCCCGCGAGCCAGCGGACTCGTGAGGTGCTCGATGTACGGTCGATAGTCCGGGACCGGGCTCGCGTCCATGTCGTGAAGCAGCCCCACGTCGCGGGCACGGACAACACTTCCGTCCTCAGCGCGGTGGGACAGGAACGGTGTAGACGGCGAAGGAGATCGGCGCAGCAGCCAGTCCATCGTCTGGCGCAGACCGACCTCGGCCTCGCCCATGTACACGGCGTCGATCCAGGGTGCGACCTCGAGGACCGCGTTACCCATGTCGCCCTCGACCTGGGTCCCTCCGAGCAGTACGCGAACGTCTGGGCGCCGATCCTTCAGGAGCCTCGCGACGGCCAGGGCCGGAACGAGTTGATTGATGCTGCACGTGAAGGCGACTGCCCGGGCGCCAGCCAGCTGCTCCACGATCCGGGCCGCAACGGCGGTCGCACCGCGATCACGGAACTCGCCTAGGGCCTCGCCGTGGTCGCGAAGGACCGCACGCAGTTCTCGGCGGCTGACGTCGTCCAGTTCGTCCAGTGCGATCCCGGCTGCGGATTCGAATCGCTCGGGGAACGCGGCGCGCGAGAACAGCCATTCCGGCAGTAGAACCCAGCTGTCGCCGGCCGCGATCCGACGGTAGAGGTCCAATCCGATCTCTTGCGCAGTCAGGAAGTCCCCGAAGACCGTCTCATGACTGACGCCGTACGAGTCGAGCAGTGGCCGGAGTATCCCGAGCGCGGGCGACGGCCGGTCCAGAGCGGACCAAGGCATTCGTACTAGTGCGAGATCGACATCCTGGAGCGGCATGGGTTCTGGACTCCTCCATCAAGTGCAAGGCCCGGCACAACTCGCACGAGCCTAGCGCAGAGCCGCCGTTCGTCGAGGGTAAAGGGCGGCGCCGAGCGAGTTCCGGCGGGCTCGTGTCGGTGCGGAATGGGAGCTCGAGAACGTGACGCGATAGGCTCGTTTGCGAACTCCTATGGTGTGTCTCCCCGAGTCGATGATCTGGCACCTTACGCGCGCTGGAGAGTTGTTCGAGCGGCCCAAGGTGTCGACCGCACGATGGCTGCGCGGATGGGGCGAGGAGCCGCAAGAGTCCCGCCAAGGAAGACGATCTGTAAGTTGGTTGCCGCTTGATCCTCGAAACAAACGTCAATGTAGGTTGCTTAGCGGTCGGCTTAGCGGGAGGGGGGGATGCCGTGGGTCGAGAAATCTGACGCGAATGATTGACACCTCTCAGGCCCAGCACGACGGTCGAACTCGGATGCCGGGTCCACTTCCCGCGGGCGCCAACTCGGCCTTCATGGCGTCTGAGAACCATTACATGTGTGAAGGAGAGCCTGCCAATGCTCACAACCCTTGAGGGACCTCAGAGCAGACGTGTGTCTCGCCGTGCGCGCCGGCCCCCGGCCCGGCCGGGGTTCGGCGACATCATCTCGGTCACCGACGGCGACGTTGGAGATATCGAGAAGCTGCACGCGGTCGTCGCCGTCTACTGCGGCGTCGTCGGCGTTGCCGGTGCCGGGGTCACCATCTATGACACCGTCGCCGGGGATGACAACAACTCGTGCGGGATGAATGACTCTTGCGACGACAACAACACGTGCAAGACGAATGCCGAGTGCGACGACAACACCAACTGCGTCGACAACGACGATTGCAACGAGAACAGCGGTTGCTCGAACAACCAGGCCTGTGACAGCGGCTGGTTCGGAGAGAACTCCGCCTGTTACGACAACGTCAGCTGCACGGACAACACGACCTGCAGCAACAACGATTCCTGCGATGATCTGAATTGCTGCGAGCACGGCAAGGAGAAGCAGAAGGCGTCGTGATGTCGTGAGCCGCTGAGTTCCGTCGCGTGGGGGCTGCTTGCCTGAGTGGTCCCCGCGCTTCACGACCCAGGTGGTTCGATCGCCGCCCGGCCATGGGGTCGGTTCAACTCGCGGCGACGGGCGGCGGTATCCAGGACCCGAGATGCCGCCGCCGGAGTTCCAACACGCGACCGAGTAAAGGTCGCAATCAACGGGTGCCAGCACCCGTTCGGGTTCTACCGCAGGAGGACCAAATGCCCAGATCAGCCTTCAGGATTGACGAGGTCCGCGCCAAGCAGCCCGAGAAGAAGGGCTGGGAAGATCTTCGCTACGACGCCTTTGTCCTGGCGGACAAGCTGACCCTGATCGACGAAACCGAGAACTTCTCGGAGTTCGGCTTCCAAGTGCGGGACAACGTGCGGTACCAGACGCACTACCCCGGCCGGATCGAGTTCGAGCTTCTGCGCTTCTTCGGTGAGCCGCGCCTGCGGGCGGACGTCGAGCGCTTCTTCGTCGAAGAGCTGCCCGTCCTCGTCGGTGATGAGGTGCCGATCGACGAGGCCCTCGCCGCCTACATGGATCGGTTGGTAGGGCTGTGCTTGATCCGCCCCACGAACGAAGTCAACGACAAGATCGCTCAGCAGCGGCACAAGCTGGAGTGGAGCAAGGAGGACCGGCCGATCTTCTTCAAGGCCCCCTCGCTTCAGAGGCACGACAAGCAGGTCCGGAGCTTCCCGGTTTCGGTGGGTATCAATCTCACCGAGCGCTGCAATCTCGCCTGCCTGCACTGCTGCGTCGGCTCCAATCCGCACGTATCGACGAAGAACGACCTGTCGACCGACGAGCTGAGTCGTGTCTTCGATCAGCTCGAGGAGGGTGGCGTCGAGAGCGTCCGCCTGACCGGCGGCGAGCCAATGATTCGGCCTGACTTCTGGGAGATCTTCGAAGATGCCCTCTCGCGGCGCTTCACCGTGGTCCTGTACACCAATGGGACGCGGATCAACGAGGACAACATCGACAAGTTCATCGATGCCAAGACGCGCAAGGGGAGTCGCTTCTCGATCCACCTCTCCCTGGACGGCGGCACGGCGTCGACGCACGATTTCCTCCGCAATCGCAAGGGCAACTTCGACCGAGTGGTCAGAACCATGAAGCTGCTTCAGAAGCATCGAATCCACTTCTTCGTGGAGTCGGTGCTGCACAAGGGAAGCGCCTGCGCGGCGGAGCTCGATGCGCTCGCCGAAGTCGTGCGAACCCACGGTGTGACGTGGATCTCGGTGCATCCCGGCGAGCAGATCGGGACCGGCGAGAGTGAAGAGAACATCTACTTCACGCGCGAGGAACTCGTCGCGCTGCGGGGAGACATCGAGCCGATCATCGACAAGTGGGCCCGACGCGGGCTGCAGATCAATTTCAGCAGCTACACGTTCCCTCTCGACGAGCCGAAGGTGGAGGAGGAAGCGCTCGAGGTGCGTGCGGAGGCGGAAGTGGAGATCACTCCGGAGTCCGCCGACTGGAAGAAGTCGTTCCAGCGCAAGTACTCTCAGAGTCGCGCGGCTGGTTTCAACGTCTGCACGGCGGGCACTTCACAGATGGCCCTCGGGGCCGATGGGCAGGCCTACGGCTGCCCGCGGTATGTGGGCGCCGCTCCCTACGCGATGGGCTCGGTTCGGGATCGCGAGTTGGTGGATATCTGGTCCTCGCCTGGCTGGGATTGGCTACGCGCGGACTACCGTCCCAAGCTGCGGCTCTGCAACAGCTGCAACTTCATCGAGAACTGCTTCTATGGGAAGACCTGCCGGGCCAACCCCGGCTACCTCTTCAACGATGCCTACGGCGTGTCGCCTGAGTGCATTCGGGAGTACGACGTGCTGGGGATCCCGTTCCAGGAGATCGTCGACTACCTCGAAGAGCGAATCGAGACCGAGCGCGAGGACTTCCGCATTGTGAGCCTCTGTGAACGTCTCTTGAGCCAGGTTCGGGCGAAAGAAGCGGCGCTCCAAGTCGGCCGCGAGAACTCGGTGAGCTGAACGTGGAACCGGAATCTGGTTCGGGTGACTCCGGGTCCGTCGGCGATCTGTCGGCGGACCTGGGGGATGGTCCGCGCCGCTGGCGAGTAGCGAAGTGGAAGGAGGCTATCGGGTGGACCTGGCACCACCTCAAGCCGGACTGGCTGCCCTTCTTCGTCGGGATTCTCCTCACTCTCGTGCGCACGGCGACGGAGATCGCCATGCCGCTCGTGGCAGGTGGTTCGCTCGACCGTGCCATGGGTGAGGACCTGCCTCGTCGGCTTCCGGCGATCGGGGCCATCGTGGGCGGGCTGATGCTCATCGCCGGGTCGTTGCGGTTCTTCTACAACTACTTGGCTCGTCTCCAGGACCACGGGATCGGCGATCGGCTGACCGTGCGCCTTTTTGGCAAGATCGCGCGCGCGCCCCTGGTTGACACCTACAGCCGGGACGCCGGGTACTGGCAAAGTCGGATTCAGGGCGACGCGCGCGCCATGACCGCGATCTACCCGCACAACCTTGTGCTGCGGCTGTCGGCCGTGTTCCGGGCCTTGGTGTTCGGTGGACTGATGGCCGCGATCAGCATCAAGATGTTCCTGTGGGTGTTGATCGTTACTCCCTTCAGCGCCTGGCTGATTCTGATCATCCGCCGCCGAATGCGGGACGTGCAGGAGGTTCAATCCGAGCTGACGGCGTCGAATTCGAGCTGGCTGGCGGACGTCATCAGGTCACTTCCCCTCGTGAAGCTCTCGGTCCGAGAGGACCGCGAGACGGAGGAGTTCGAGCGTCGGTCGCACCTGGCCTTCCTGGAGGTTCGGCGAATCGAGAGGTTGCGAGCGCTGTCAGGGGCCGCAGGCCGTCTCGTTCAACGAGTGCTTCCTCTGCTGGTGTACTTCTACGGACTGATCCTGGTCAGTCGCGGCGACCTAAGCCTGGGTAGCTTCGTGAGCTTCGCGATGTTCTCCGGGATGGCGATCAACGCGTTCCAGTCGAGTATCCGCACCGGTGCGAAGATCGACGAGGCGATGGTGGCAGTTGACCGTGTGCGGGAGATTCTCGCGATGGGCGACGAGTACGAGGGCGAATCCGGAAGTCGGGTGCTGGACGAGCCGGTTCGGCAGGTCGTCTTCGAGGACGTCTGGTTCGCCTACCCGGAGCGCGACGTGCCGCTCCCGCCTGCGGTCGAGCGAAAGCTGGCCAAGAAGTTGCGTCGGGGCAGGATCTCGGCGGCCGAGGTGCGGCTGGCTCTCGGTCGACGGGAACCATCGACGGGTCAGTCCGAGTGGGTACTGAAGGGGATCGATCTCGAGTTCGAGGCCGGTCGATCTGCGATCCTCGTCGGTGCGAGCGGGGTCGGCAAGTCCACCATCGGGCGGCTGATCTGCGGCTACTACCGTCCGACGAAGGGGCGCATCCTCGTCAACGGTCACGACTTGCGAGATCTGGACCTCGCGTCCTTCCGCCGGCAGCTGAGTGCCATCTCGCACGAGGGTTTCGTGCTCGATCGGTCGTTCCGTGAGAACGCAATCTATCGTGTCGATCAACCCGGGCCCATCGAGGGTCAACTGGACGAGATCGTCTCCACGCTCGGGCTCGATCAGGTCGCCGGCCGGGCCCGCCGGCACGGGCGCAATCGCGAACTGCGACTGGGCCTCGGACTGCCCGACCTCTTGCCGCCGGAGCTCATTCCGCCCGGGCGTCCGCAGCTCTCGGCGGGCGAGCGACAGCGCCTATTGCTCCTCAGGGAGCTATTGCACTCGTCCTCGTGCTGGATCCTGGACGAGGCGACCAGCGGACTCGACGCGGCCCTGGAAGAACGTGTGCTGGACCTGCTGATGACCCGGGATGACGGAGTGCTGATTGCAGTCTCGCACCGCTTCTCATGCATCCAACGCTTCGACCAGATCCATGTCCTGGTGGAGGGCTCCGTCGTCGACTCGGGTACTCATGAAGAGCTGTTCGAGCGCTCGGATGACTATCGCGCCCTCGTCCTACCGCAGGTGCGTCGCGTTGTGCCCGGCGGAATCTCGATGTCGAGTTCGGCGCGGTCCAAGGCCTGTCTCGATCTGGGCGAGGGCGGAGCGGTCGAATCTGGATTTGATAGGCTGGCCATACCGTGAGGAGATTGAGGAGAAGCGGGGTATGAAGGGTAGTCAGGGGCGCCTGCTGGCTGTCGTCGTCGGTCTAGCGCTGCTCGGGTTCCTGAACTGGTACTACTTGGGTGCCATGGAACGCGAGCGCCGCGTCGCCGAGCGCGAGATGGTCGATCGGGTCGATGCCGCGCGTCCGGGAGTGGTCCTTTCCACTGCGGTTCCGCTCGCGGAGGTGCCGCAGGCGGCAATCGATGCGCTACGGGTGGAGGCCGATTCGAACGAGCGCGCGTCGAAGATCGACTGGGGCTCGGTCGGGGGCCTGGTGACGACCCTGAACGACGGACAGATCGTGCCCGGCGCGAAGATCGTGGTGGCGGGGCTCTTCGATCGTTGGGAAGGAACCAGCGATTCGGACGGTCGCTTCCGGATCGATGGGATCAAGCCCGGAACCTACGGCCTCGTGGCCGCCGCCGACGGCTTCGTTCCCGAGCTGTTCGACGGGGTAGAGGTTCGAGCGGGCGAGCTTCACAGGCTCCTGGTCGCGCTCGCTGATGGAATAGTCGTACGGGTCGATGTCGGGCGTGCGGGCATTGGCGATGAGCGCGTCCCGGTGGGAGGTGCCGAGGTCGTGCTCTTCGAGGGCGGCATCGGTCGCGCGGGCGTCCTTCCTGCCGGAACACGAGCGGACTGGAGCCTGCGTGGAGTGACCGGGCCGTCGGGGCTGGTCGAACTCGAGGGCGGCGAGCCGGGCGTCTACTTGTGCCGTGTCGTCGCTGATGGCTTCCGGCCGTGGGTTGCCGACGTCCACGTGGTCGAGGCGGGTGACACGATCGAAGTCGACCTGCTGCCCGGCATCTCCCTCTTCGGGCAAGTTCTCACGTCGGCGGGTGCGCCGGCAACGGGAGGCGCAGTCTTCGTCGTCTACGAGGGAGCCGACGCACCGGAGCTGCGCGACTTTTCGGTGGCCGAGGAGTTCGCCACGATCGCAGGCGATGGGAACTTCGCATTCGACCGCCTGCCGCCCGGTGACTTCCACCTCTTCGCCGTGTTGGACCAGGGAGAGACCGCGGTGACATCGGAGCCGTTGGTGCTCGAGGGTGCGCCGGTGGGGCCCGTAACGCTGGCCGCCAGCGGTGGCTGTCGGGTGGAGGGCCGCGTGGTCGATCACGACGGCGATCCGGTCGAAGGCGTCGACGTCTATGTGTCGTCCACCACCTTCCTGCACCCTGAGTCAGGGCTCCGGACCTCCTCCAACCGGGCGGCGCTCGATGTACTCGGACGAGAGACGGTGAGCGACTCCGACGGTCGCTTCGCATTCGAAGGGGTGCGCACGGCGGCCGGACAGATCGAGGTCGGTGTTCGGCACGACGGCTACTCGAGCGCCACAGCGGAGGTTGCCGTCGAGCCCGGTGCCTCGGTGACAGTCGAGCTCTCTGTCCTGAAGATCGATGGCTCAATCAGCGGAGAGATCCGCAAGGCGGAGGGCTTGGAGGGGTTCGTCTCGATCGTCGTCGACGTCGGCGCTGGGCCGCTGCGCGGCAAGAGCTACGGTTTTCGGGTGCCGGCCGAGCTGGAGCGATTCGAGCTGGCCATCCCGTCGGCCGCCGAGGAGCTGACCGTCAAGGCCTACGGGAGCCGCCTGCGGCCGAGGTGCAACGTGACGCCCAAGCTGTACGAGAGCGTTGCCGTCGGGAGCTCGGATCTGGACTTCGAGTTCGAGCAGCGCGACATGTTGCGGTTGCTCGTCGTGGACGAGCGTGGGACGCCGGTCCGCTCGGTGGAGCTGCATCTCTACGACGACGTCGCGGCTGCATTCGAGCGACTGGGGCTGCTCGAGACCGACAACGGTCGACTGACGGTCCCCTTTGATCCGGAGTCCGACCTCTACCTCACCGTCAGCGCCAAGGGCTTCGCTCCGACGGACGTGTGGGATCTCGAGCGGCGGGCAGAGCAAGAGATCATCGTGCGAATGCGCCGCGCCGAGACCGCGCTCCCGGTCAGGGTTGTGGACAGGGACGGTCGAGCGGTCGCTGGCGCCGACGTGGCGCTGGCCTACTTCGGCGAGGGCGGCGCCTATCCGCCGGGCAGCACCCTGACGCCGTGCGGATCGACGGACGTGGACGGTCGGGTACGCCTCGATGGAGTGCCTCCGACGGCGTCGATCGCCCTGGCGGTGGCACCCCGTCGAGCCGGTGAGGCACCGCTGGCCTACTTCGAGGGGCTCTCGCTGCCGTCCGACGGTGAAGAGCTGGTCGTTGCGCTGCCGGCGACGACCCAGGTCTCGATCGAGCTCGTCCTGGTTGACGGGTCGCCGGCCGACGGGCGGGCGGTGATAGCGAACGAGTCGGGTCTCTTGGTCGAGCCGAGCTCGATCCCGGTCCTTGCGGGAGGCGGCGGCGGAGGGTCGCCGCACACGGTCGTCGATGGGCGCATCGAGACGAGCCTGGTGCCGGGCTATTACCGTCTCTATTACTACGCGCCCGATGGCCCACTAGACGAGGTTCACATCTACGACTTCGACGCGGCAGCGTCGCATCCCGCTTGGTCTTTCGTGGTGCCAGGGGGATCCGAATGAGTTCGCCGCCGATTCAGACGGTCTCCGGGAGCTCCCCTCCCGGGCCGACCGCACCGCCCATCTACAGCGTGTTCGTCGGCTCGTTGTTGGTCGGCGCATCGTCGGTGCTGACGGCGAACTTCTTCATCGAAGCGCATTCACCGCAGATCACGCGAGCGCGCAAGCGAGAGCTGGTCGAGACGATCCTGCCGCTCGTGGTCCCAATACTGGCGGTGGTCTCAGCCGTGGGGCTCTCCCTGGCGCTGCACCGCCTCGGAGGACTGAGAGCGGCGCTGGTCGCACCGAAGATGCGGGCGCACGCGGTGTTGACCGAGATTCTACCCGCTGCTCTCGCCCTCTCGCTGGCCACCCCGCTTCTGCAGCTGCTGTGCGGTGTCGATCCGGGCGTCGGCTGGTCGCGACTGTTCGAAACTCCTGAGCGCTCGGCGGTGGCGGTGCTCGGCATTCTCAGCGCGGCGATTCAGGAAGACGTCGTCGTGCGCTGGATGCCGATCGAGCTGCTCCTGCTCCTACTCGGGCTCGGCCGGCGAGCGGGGGAGAGGTCTGTAGCCGTCGCCGCTTCCGTCGCGATTGCTGTCGCGGTCCACGCGATTCAGTCCGGTCCGGCCAGTGACCCCCTGACGTGGATCCAGTTCGGCGTACCCAAGGCCCTTGGTGCGCTGGCTTTCGCCCTCGCCTACCTGCGCTACGGCGCTCTGCCGGCGTGGCTACTGCACGGCGCTACGAACCTGTCGATCCTACTCGTTCTCCCGATGGTGGCCGGAGTTTGATGCACGCGGGGCCCGCACTTCGTCCGCAGCATCACAGCCTTGTCTTGCAACGATGATCCAGCCCAAGAATACGTCTCGCGTCTCCGTCGTCGTCATGCCCTGGGCAGAGTGCGCTCGTCCCAGCCTTCCCGCCGGCATTCTGAAGGCGCTGCTCGAGCGTGGAGGCATGGCTGCTGACGTCATCCACGCCAATGTCGACTTCGCGTGTGAGCTCGGTCAGCACGCCTACGCCGTCGTTGCTTCCGGCAAGCTCTGGACCTTCACCGCCGAGTGGGTCTTCTCGAGGGCCGCGTTTCCCGAGAGCCGGAGTGAATCCGGCGTCGAGGCGGTGGACAAGTGGTTGCCGCTCGTCCGCGAGTCGTTCCGCTTCAAGGATTACCTGGGCGAGGACTTTCGCGAGTGGATAGCAGACCTGCGCGACGTGCGCGCGCCCGCGCTGATCGAGGACGTAGCGGGGCGGACCAACGGCTATGACGTCGTCGCGTTCACCTGTAGCGTGAATCAGCTCGTGCCGGCGCTCGCCGCCGCACGTCGGATCAAGGAGCTGCGGCCGAAGACCTTCATCCTGTTCGGGGGCGCGCAGGTCGAGGGTGAGATGGGGGATGAGGTCATGCGCGCCTTTGCTTGGGTCGACGCCGTGTTTCAGGGCGAGGCGGAGGATGGCGGGCTGGATGCGTTCCGATGGGCGCTCGGAGAGGCCGACGAGGCCCCCCCGCAGTTGATCCACCGCGACGCGACCGGCGGGATCGTGGGGGCCACAACCTCCGGGCGCTTGGAGGACATGAACGGAGCCCCGACGCCGCTCTTCGACGAGTACTTCGACGCCGTGCGGGGCGTTCGCGATGCGCGCGGTGAGCAGATAAGCGTGTCGGGCCTGATGTTCGAGAGTGCTCGCGGATGCTGGTGGGGCGAGGTGCACCACTGCACTTTCTGCGGACTCAATGGCGGCAACATGAAGTTCCGGGCAAAGGACCCGGAGCGAGTGCTGGACGAGGTGCTGGGCCTGGCGGATCGATATCGCCAGCTCACGTTCCACGCGGCTGACAATATCATCAGTCAGGGATATCGCCGGACCCTGCTCCCAGCTCTGGCGGAGGCGGACCTGGGTCTGGAGTTCTTCTACGAGACCAAGTCGAACCTCAGTCGCGCCGACGTCAAGCAGCTCAGGGATGCCCGAGTGCGTGCGATTCAACCGGGCGTGGAAAGCCTGAGTTCGCACGTGCTCGAGCTGATGGACAAGGGGGTCTCGGGCATTCGCAACGTGCAGTTGCTGAAGTTCTGCCGCGAGTACGGTGTTGAGGTGGCCTACAACATCTTGTGCGGTTTTCCAGGCGAGGTTCCAGAGGACTACCTGCAGCAGGCCGAACTGACCAAGCGTCTGCACCACCTCGCGCCGCCTAGCGGTGTTGGGGACTTCATGCTGCAACGCTTCAGTCCGATGCACTTCGACGCGCCGAGGTTCGGAATCAAGGACGTTCAGTCACACCGTGCGTACGCGCACATCTTTCCGTCCGACGGAGTGGATCTGAATCGCCTCGCGTTCTACTTCCGCTACAAGCTCGAGCACCCGCCGATCGCGAGGCGCCTCAAGTCGGAGCTCCGCAAGCTGGTACGTCGTTGGCAGGCGAGGTGGGAGAAGGGATCTTGGATGCCCGAGCTCACTTTCCGTCGCGCTCGGAGCTGGGTGCTCGTGCAGGACGCCCGCGACGCGAAGGCGCGGCAGCAGTACGTGCTCTCGGGGCCGGAGATGGAGGTCTTCCTCGCCGCGGACGAGATCCGTTCGGTGGACCGCATCGCGCGCGACATCGGGCGGGAGCGGGACGAGGTGCTCGCCGCAGTTACGGCGCTCGATGGGCTTGGTCTGGTGATGGTCGAGGGCGAGCAGGTGCTGACGCTCGCGCTGCCTCGGGCCAAGGCCGTGGTGCCGAGGTTCGAGTACGAACTCGACGCCCCCCAGTTCAACGTGCGACCGGAGGACAAACCCGGTGGGGGCGCGAACTCGAGCGAGGAGCTCGAGCGCCGACCATCGAGGGCTGGCCGAGAGGCACTGACCGAGGCCTAGGTTTGCAGTCCTCGGACGCGATCGGGATCCGCCGGCCCGAGGTGCGGCGCGTGGGGACTTGGGTCCTGGTTCTGTGCGTCGGATTGCTTCTGAGGCTGGCTGCGGCCTCATTGCCTTGGCGAGCGCTGGACTTGGTCGATCACGGACACTTCGTGGCCTGGCAGTCAGCGATCCGTGAGCGCGGACTGGGTCACGTCTACGGCGGCACACCAGGCGTCATCGGTCGGCCGCTCGATCAGGAGCTGGAGGCCCGTGCGCTGCACGTTCGGGCCTGGCGCGCCGACCGGGCGGGCTCCTCCGAGCGGGTTGCGGACCAAGACCGCGGAGTGCTTCGTCCTGGCGAGGGGATGGAGTTCGTGCTGAGCCCCAACTACGGCCCGGGCTTCATGTGGGTCCTGGCGGGCCTAACGCGCGTGCATGCTCTGTTCGATCCGGCCCTGCGGCCCTACACGCGCGTGGCTGTCGGGCTCTATGCGGCCGTGTCGGGCTGCTTCGCCCTGCTCGGCGCCTGGTGGCTGGTGCTGGTCGCGCGCGAGCTCGGCGCGGACCGACGAGGCGAGCTGGCGGTCTTCGCCTGGGGCTGGTGCGGGCCGGCGCCGATCCTCAACGAGGGGCTGCGTCAGCAGGTCGACGGGTGGGCGATGGCGTGGATGGTCGGCGTGATGCTGTGCGGGCTAAGGGGTCGTTGGGCAATGGCTGGGGCGGCGCTCACGATCGGGGTGCTCACGAAGCCGCAGGCGATTGTCGCGGCGCCGTTCCTGGCGCTGTGCCTCATGGGCGGCGCCGTCTGCGCCGCGAGTCCGTCGGGGGCCGGGGCACCGTCGGGGCAGATTGCGACCCACGATCGGAAGGCGGCGTTCCGTACAGCTCTGGGCCGCGCCGCTGCGGTCTTGGCCGGCGTTGCGTTGGCCTTCGTTTCCCTCGGTCTCGTCTTTCAACTCGCCGAGGGGAGCTCTTGGATGCGCGCGTCGCTCCTGGGCAATGCAGCCGGACACCCCTTGGGGCAAGTCGGCTCGTGGTACGCGACGAACCTCTGGGCCGGCGTCCAGATGCTCAGCGGGGAGTTCGAGGCAGCGAGCACGTTGCTCGGAGCAAGCTGGAGCGTCTGGGGTGCGGTGCTCTTCACGGCTTGCGGTGGCGCCGCTGCGTTGACGTGGTGGTCGCGCTTCGGCCCTTCGCGTGACGGATGGGCCTTCCTCGTGTTGCTCGTGGGGCTTGCCGGCTATTTCTTCTGCACGCGGATGTCGGGGCGCTACCTGATCTATCTGCTCCCGTTCGCGATCCTCGCGACCTATTCGGGAAGGGTTCGCCTGAGTCGTACGGTCTTGATCTGGCTGTCGGTGATCCTCGTCGTGGTACTGACCCGGTTCTTGTGGTGGCCGGAGAGTCGCGGGGTGGGTTTTCGGGCGCACCAGCCGGCTCCGCTTCCTGCTTGGGTCCTGTGGCTCTCGATCCTCGCCACCGCGGGCTCGAGTGCGCGGGTTTGGATCACGGTGGCGAGGCCCAGCCGGGTCCGGTTCGCTCTCCGAGGGGGTGCCATTGGGTAGAGGACCTGAGCAGCCGCGCGTGGCGGTCCCATGGGCGCAAGTCCTCCGGGCGCTCGAGATCCTGGTCGGAACGCGCCCGATCGACCCGCACCGGCGGGGGATGGTGCCGTTGGTCGCGTCTTGGTCGGCGATCTACTTCGTGGTGGCCGCCGTGAAGCCCGGAGGCCTCCTAGAAGGCGCTTCGCTCGTACTCGGTCTGCCCCTCGCGCGGGCGCAGGCGTCGGTCCTGTTCGGCTGGTCGACGCGAACGGCACGCGGCGAGCTGCTCTCGGCTGCGTGGTCCGGGTCGCGCGAGTTGGTCCACAAGGTGCTGTGGGCCGTGTGCTACTTCGCTGACCAGGCGGCGGTTCTCGGACGGTCGAGCCTAGACGCCTGGGCGAGCGCCCCGATTCCATTCGCGCTCCAAGCTGCAGTCGTGCTCGTGGTCGTGGCCGCGGCCTTCAGCATGCGAGCGAGCCGTCGGGCCGGCCTGCGGTACGGGCCGACGTCGATCTGGCTCGAGGTCCAGCTTTCGGCGGCGGTCGAGGAGGTGCTCTATCGTGGTCTGGCAACCTTCGCGTGCTTCCGGCTGGTGGGAGGCGACACAACGTGGGCGGGCGAAGAGGGGTTGGCGACGGCCCTTGCTGTGGGGCTGTTCGCCCTTCCGCACTACCGGCTGGGCAGCCCAGGTGGCGCGCGTGGAGTCGCAGTGACGGCCGGGCTGGGCATCGCGTGCTTCGGGCTCTCGTGGGCGTGCGGCGATGTCCTGGCCGGTTGGGCACTGCACGGCCCGGTCCTCGGAAGCCTCGAGTTCCGTCGCTGGTGGGCCGCCCGGCGCGCGCAGCTGCGGTCGGTCGCGAGGGATCGCGTGCTGCAGCTCGTGCGCCTGGGCCACGCCTACTACGTGACCGATTGGGAGGGTGTCGAGTTGCAGCGGCTCTGTGCGGCGGACAGCGCCCTGGCGCGTGGGCTCGACGAGTTGATCGCGCGGCACGAGCAAGGCGTGGCGATCGACGCGCAGGCGTGTGCCGGGGCGTCGATGCTCGTTCCCGGAGAGGCGGCCGAGCCGGGAATGGCTCGCTGGCGATCCACCAACGCGCTGCTCGCTGCTCAGCTCCCGCCCGGGCGGCTCCCCGGGGTCGGGTTCTCACAGGTGGCCCGAGAGACTTCCAAACACCTGGTCGCCGCAATGGACGCGCACCGTGCTCGGGTCCTCCCCGCGGCGGGAGCCTGAGCCGTGCGGCCGGGGAGGCGTCCTGGCCAACCGGATTCGCGGACAGAACCAAGCTGGTGGCGCCTGGAGGATGGGCATCGGAATCCGGATGAAGCAGGAACGCAGGACGCGCGGCGCCGAGATCAAGGCGCGAGTCGCGAGAGAGGCCCTCGAGGGCAGCAACCCGAGTCACCAGATCGCGGCCGAGAACGAGATCCTGCCGGTCCAGGTGTCGCAGTGGAATTCGGAGCTGGCCGGGCGGGTTGGGCTGCCGCGGATCGACACGCAGGGGGCGGTGACTCCATGTGGTCGCCGAGTTCTGGGAACCAAGTTTTTCTTGGCCACGGATCGCTGGAATCCGTTCTAGGGGTGAGCTGACCGCTCCAGTCTCGACCTGCAAGGAGCGGTCGCTCGCGGGCAGGACCCAGCATCAATGATCGACCGAAGACCGATGGACAGGCCCGACGAGACCCTACGCGTGACCCACCTGTTGGCCCGCATCAGAGCCGGTGATCAGGGGGCAGAGGAGCGGGTCTACGAGCTACTTGCGGACGAGCTGAAGCGTGTCGCCCGGTCGATGCTGCGTGGCGGTCCGGCGACGCCGACCCTGGGTGTCAGCGACCTGGTCAATGAGGCCTACCTGCGGATCGCCGGGGCCGCGCCGGAGTCTTGGGAGGACCGTCGCCACTTCGTTCGCTACGCGGCGCGTGCCATGCGGAGTGCACTGACGGACCGAGTTCGCGCCGCCCGGGCCTCCAAGCGCAAGCCGCAGGGCGAGCGGGTGCCCCTCGAGGGATTGGCGTCCTCCCAGGTCGCCGGGGACCTGGACCTGATGGCGCTCGACGAAGCACTCGATCGCCTGGAGCAGATCGATCCACGGCTGACCGAGGTGGTGCAGCTGCGCTTCTATGGGGGCCTGACGCGTGCGGCGGCAGCCCAGGCCATGGGTCTCCCGGAACGGGAGGTACGCAACCTGTGGGAGTTCGCACGAGCCTGGCTGCGCGAGGCGCTGGACTGACGGACAAGCTGTGGAGGTCCATCAGTGGCAGCGCGCGATGCGCGCATTTTGCGAGGTGATCGAGCTGCCCGCCGAAGGGCGGAGCCCGTTCCTCGAGGGGGAGTATGGCGACGATCGCGAGGTCCTGGAGCGGGTCCACCGACTGCTCGAGCGCCATGCGAGTCTGGGTAGCTTCCTGCTGGAGGCGACGCGACCGGATCCGACCGGCGAACGGCCGACCATCGAGCCACTCGACATGGTCGGCCTGTTCCCGGCGAACGCCGGAGAGCTCGACCTCACCCGTGATCCCAGCGCGGGCCTGGGCCAACTGGTCGCCCGCCGCTATCGCCTGCGCGACGTGCTCGGCAGCGGTGGCTTCGGCGCGGTGTTCCGAGCGGACGACCTGCTCGCAGGACGTAGCGTCGCGGTCAAGCTGATCCATCCTCGGGCGGGACGCATGCACGAGGTCTTTCGGCGCGAGATCGCGGCCCTGCGCCACCTACGCTTGCCGGGCGTGGTCTCGCTGCTGGACGAGGGCGTGGAGGACGGCCTGGCCTTCATCGTCATGGAGGAGGTCCATGGCGAGCACTTCCCGAGCAACGTGGGTGGTTCCTGGGAGCGGCTCGAGCCGGCCGCTCTGGCGCTGCTCGAGGCCCTGGGCGGGATCCACTGGGCGGGGGTAGTGCATCGTGACGTGAAGCCCTCGAACGTACTGCTCGACGGGCAAGGCATCCTCACGATCCTCGATCTCGGCGTTGCGCATGAAGCGGCGGCACTGCGAACCACCGGCGGTGGCTTTGCGGGAACTCCGCTCTACGCGGCGCCCGAACTCTTCGAGGCCCGGTCGGCCAGCGTGGCGTCGGACCTCTACGCCGTGGGCGTGATGCTCTACCGGGCCCTGGCCGGTGAAGCGCCCCACGAGCGCGGGCCCGAGGATCAATTCGTCGATCGTCGGACCGACGTCGCACCTGACTCGATCGCAGAGGCCGTGCCGGGACTCGCCCCGGCGGTGGTCGAGACCATCGATGCCCTGCTTTCACGGCGCCCCGCCGATCGCCCTCGTTCGGCCGCGGAGGTCTCGGCGCGCCTGTCGGGTTCGGGGTCCGGGTGCACGCTTCCATGGCTCGGTTCTTCGGGGGACCTGGAGCGGTCCGCGGCGCGAGTGCTCGCGGGGAAGTCGCTCGACGTCGGCGGCGGGCCCGGCAGCGGTCGCACACGATTCCTGCGGGAGCTTGAACACAGGCTGCAGGCGCAGGGCCGCCGGACGCTCCTGATCGAGTCGAGCTCGGCGCCATTCGAGGCCCTGCTGTCGTTCTTGGGATCGAACGAGGTCGCATCGGCCGTGACGGGCGAGGACGTTAGCCAACTGCTCGAGCGAGCCCTGGCCCGTCAGCTCGACGACGGACTGGTGCTGCTCTGTGACGATCCCGGACCCATCGACCGTTGGACGATCGCGCTCGTGGATGCGTTGCGCACGCGTGGGCCGGTGGTGCGCGTGGTCGGCGAAGGGGCGCCAGCCGACATCCTGCTGTCAACGCTCCCTACCCAAGCCCTGCGCGGGCTGTTCGCGGGCCACGACCGAATCTTCCACACGCGCACGGACGCCGCCGCGGAGCTCGCGGGCCGGACTGGTGGACTGGCGCGGAACGTCGAGTGCGAGCTGGCCACCTGGGTGCGGAGTGGCTTGGCTCGCTGGGAAGGAGGACTCGTGTCGATGGGCCGTTCGGCCCTCTCGCGGCTGGCCTCGACCGGCCACGCGATCCCCAGCATGCGCGTCGCGCGTGGGAGCCTACGTCCGTCCCAGGCGGAGCTGCTGTGGGCCGTCGAGCTGCTCGGTGGCGGCGGGGGCGTCGAGCTCCTGACTCGCTTGCTTCGCTGTCAGGTCTGGCAGGTGGAGACCGAGCTGGGGGATCTGGTGCAGCGCGGACTGGTCCGACGTGACCCCGACGGGTCGCTGCGGGCGCTGGCGACCGCCGCGGACGCGTGGGGCCAGGTTGCGGAGCGACAGGCCGCCCTGCGCGGTCGCTTGGCCGATCTCCTGGCGCCGGGCGCGCCCGGTCGGGTCCTGCACCTGATCAGTGCCGGTCGCCTGGGCGAGGTCGCGCAGGAGGCCATTTTGGTCGCCGGTCGTGCGCTCGATGGAGGCGATGTCCGCGGCGCCTGGAACACGGTCGTCGAAGGCCTCGCGGTGGTACGTGGGAGCGAACGCCAGCTGGATCAGGAACGCCGGCTCCTGCGGGTCCTGTTGGACGTGGGGTTGGCATCGGCGACGGGCTCGAAGCTCGACGAGGTGCTGTACCACTTGGCGCGAACCGAGACCTACGACGCCGAGGTGGCGTTGATCGAAGCGCTCGCGCGCGCGGCGCTGTGTGGGATGCAGGGCGACGGCGCCCGAGCACTGCGCTTGCTCGAGGCCGTGGATCCGGGTGAGGACCTGGGTCTGGCCATGGCCTACCACTCGATCCGGACCCTCGCCGGCCGCTACGCGCGCCTGGAGGACGAGGCTCTCGCCGTGCGCGGCGCTCTGGCCTGGGCCCGGCGCACGCGCGACCGCGAGGCGCGCGCTCGAGCCTGCGAACAGCTGGGCTGGCTGCGCTACCGCCAGGGACGCTTTGCCTGCGCCGCGGCCCACCACGCTCGGACCGCGCGTCTGACGCGCAGCGCCCGCTTGGAGCTCTCGGCGCTTCTGAACTCCGCCTCGGCCCTGATGGAGGCGCACCGATTGGAGCAGGCCAAGGACCTCGCCGAGCGCGGCCTCGACCTCGCCGCCAGGACGCGGCACCCCATCCAGGAGGCCCGCGCCCTGTGGCAGCTGCGCACCCTGGCCTACCGACGCGGGGCGCCGCTGGCCCCGGACCTCGAGCTGGCCGCCGCAGCGCGGGAGCTCCAGTTCCCGAACATCGAAGCACTGATCTTCCTCAACGAGGCGGCCTTCGCGTGGCGCGCTGGATCGAACGAGGTGGCACGTGATCTGGCCCTCGCAGCGGCGTCGAGCTGGTCGAGGGTGGGGCGGCGTTGGGGCCAGATGTTGGCCCTGGCCCTGGCGGCCGCCAGCGGTGACGTGCGCGGAGCCGACGGCGAGGCCGAGCTGGTCGAGCAGGCCCGCGCCTGCCCGATTCCTGGCATGGCAATCCAAACGCTCGGTCTGCTGGCGATCGCCCGCGGCAGCCTTGACCACGGAGCGCGGGCGCACCTCATCGATCGCTCGAGCGCGATCCCACGGTCCGAATGGGCTGCGACGCGCGAGGTGCTGTCGATCGACGAGGCCCACGCCTTCGCAGGACTTCCGTCTTCCTCGCCCCCCGAGCGAGGCTCTCTGCGAGCCCAGAGTGAGCGGCTCGACCCTACCGCTACCGAACTGCGACCATGACCATGCGGCGACTTTCCATGACAGTGACCCTCTGCGGCCTCGTGCTCTGCTCGTGCGCTTCCACTGCGACCGAGATGGCAGTCCCCTTGGGCGAGGCGGGCCGGGGGCTGCCCCAGGTCTCCATGGCGCAGGAGTACGACACAGGCGTCTTCTCGCTCTATCAGCCCGCGACCGTGACCCCGGACGGGGCGAATCCGAACAAGTTCGTCGTCACCTACGAGCCGCTCCCCTCCGCCTTCCTCTGGCGCGAGTCCGACACCCTGCCCACCGAGGAGTTCTGGCTCTTTCCGGACAAGGTCGGAGTGCCGAGCTACGTCACGCCCTCATCGATCGACCACACGATCCATTGGAGGATCGAGTACCTCCAGGACGGGCAAGCCTTGTCGGACCTCGCAAGCTTCCGGGCGCTTGTCATCCAGTGGTTCGCAGACAACTCCAGCATCACGCTCGCGGCCGGCAATCTCATGAGTCACGATCGTCACGTCGTGATCGAGCCGACGCGATGAATCTCGCGAGGATCATCGTAGTCGCTGCAGGCCTCGTCAGTGCGGGTCTGGGGCTCGGGCACGGCTGTGCTCCGAGCCAATCACCAGCCCGCACGACATTCGCCGCCGACGATCCGGAGCAGGAGTCCTGCGTCGCCGTGGCTCCCATCGGATCGCCGCTGCCCGCGAGGCTGCCCCTTCCTCGGGTGGAGGCCCTGAGCGGCGACCCCTGGCTCGAGCACTTCCCGGTCACGCCGCTCTTCGAGCTTCCGGCGGAGACGGTGACCATCCGGGTGCTGTTCGTCTATCTGGGTCAGAAGGACGAGCGGCTGGCCGCGGCGTGTGAAGCCAGCCTGTCGGCTGCCCAAGCCGTCTTCGAGCGCAGCCTGCGGGCGCCCGGCTGGCCGGGTCTCGAACTCCAGTTCGCCGGGGCGGTCGCGGCCGGGCTCAGGCCGGGCCCGGAACCCGGGCACGCGCGCTTCGCTGGGGTGACTTCGGTCAACGAGTTGCTGCTCCAGACCGCCTGCCAGTGCAGCGAGGACGCGCGTTTTGTCGCCGCCGCGCGGCGGGCTGCCGAGGCCGACCTGGTCTGCATGGTGACCGCGCCGTCGCCAGGCCAGAAGAAGACCGGTACGGCTTTCGTGTTCGAGCAGCGTCCCGACGCCGGTCGCTTCGGATTCGCCGCTGTCACGGCTGCGGTCGTTGCGGACCCCCGCTCGGTCACCCTGGCCCACGAACTCGGGCACTTGTTCGGCTGCCTCCACGAAGTCGGACCGCAGGTATGCAACAGCCCCTTCGGCGCGCACCCACAGCAGTCCCTGCGTTTTGCCAGGAGTACGCACGAGTACACGACGATCATGGGCGGGAGCGGACGGCGGCTACCGGTCTTCTCCAGTCCGCTCTTGTGGCACGCGGGGGCCGACGCGACCACGCCGCCCGACCAGGCCATCTCGTCGACGCCTCAGGGCCCGGGCGCCCTGCGACTCGGGACGCCCGTCGGGGGCTGTGCGGGCGCCGACAACGCGACGATCATTCGGTTCAACGCCGAGACCGTCGCGGAGTACTACCCATGAGGCGCGGCTCGGTCGCAGACCTGCCAATGCGCGCGTCATGCTCCCTCTCCGGGTCGGGCTCCGTGGGCCAGGAGACCAAGTGCCACCACTCACTCTGCCGTTGCCGTGACCTCGCGCCAACGACCTCACTCCAGTCGGATCAACCCCATGAAGCTCGAATCCCTGACTTACTGCGTTGTCCTTGCGAGTGTGATCACCCTGACCGGTTGCGCGAGCGTCGCCGATCCCGCGTTCCAGCCGCGGCCCGGCACTCAAGACCAGTACAACACAGGCGTCTTCGCGATCTACATCGCCGACGGGAACGGGGGCCACGAATCGACACCATCGGCGATGGTCTGGTCCACGGGGCCTGCGGGCACCGGGATGACCTATTGGCTCTATCCCGAATCCCAGGGCGTGCCGTCCTTCCCGTTCCCCGGCCGCGGCAACCCGCAGGTCGCGTGGAGGTCTGACTGGCTCTCCGACTTCGACCCCGGACGCGATCTCGACACCTTCAGGGGGCGCGTCAAGAACTGGTACCTCGACAAGTACAACGTCCAGATCAAGACTGGCGACACGTGGACGATCGACATCCACTCGGTCGACCGAATTACCGTCGGCGAGCCGTAGCCGTTGGAAGCCGCGTCTGAACAGCCTGGATGCGGATCGCTCGCGAAGACGGAAGCGGGCTCAGCCCGCCAGAATCGAAGCCAGGCGCGGCAGCACCCGCAGGTAGCGATCGTCGGTTCCCCGGTGTCCACCCGAGTGCTCCTCGTGCACGTGGGGAACGTCCAACTCCTGCAGCTTGCGCACCAGCCGCCGCAGGCCCCACTGCAGGTTGTACTCGTCGGCCAGGCCGCACTCGACGTGCAGGTACTCGAGCGAGCGCAGGGCCTGGGCGTGGGGCCGGACCGCCTCGAGGGGATCGAAACTCAGCCAGCGGCGCCAGACCTCCGGGATGCGCTCGCCGCGCTCGAGTTCCATGGGCAGGTCGAAGCCCAGGGGCGATTCGGGATTGGGCGAGTAGCAGGCGGCCATGGCCAGCACGTTGATCACCGCGTGCCCGTCGCCGGAGAGGTCGCGGTCGCGCGCGAAGGCCTCGAGGAAACGCTGGGGAGAGAGGCCGTGGGGTACCAGGCCGCGCATGGCGGCCAAGATCTCGGAGCCGAAGCAGAGCTCGAAGTCCACGTCGCCGGAGATCGACGCGGCGGCCTGGAACAGGCCCGGCCGGCGCATGGCCAGGTGTAGGGCACCGAAGCCGCCGGAGCTCTTGCCGACCACGCCCCGTCGGCCGGGGAGCACGGGGAGGTGCTCCTCCACCAGCGGAACCAGCTCCTGGGCCACGTGGGTCTCGTAGGGACCGGTAGCGGTCGAATCCACGTACTGGCTCCCGCCCAGGCGCGTGAAGCAGTCGGGCATCACCAACACCGCCGGTGGCGCGTCGCCCTCGACGATCGCCGCGTCGAAGCGCTGGGCCACGCTCGAGAACCAGGGGTGTGGCGCGAGGTACTTGTGGCCGCGCCCGGTGAAGCCGGCCAGGACGAAGAGGGCCGGGAACTGCGCGCCGGGAGCGTCCCAGCCGGGCGGCAGGTAGACCGGCAGCTCGCGCCGGTGGGGGTCGCCGAGGGCATTGCCCACCAGGCAGTCGCTCTCGATCACGCACAGCTCGCCGCGCCCGGCGCCGATGCCGACGCGCCCCAGATTCGGTCGGGTCAGCTTCAAGCCGGCCCCCCGTAGATCTGGCGCGCCTCCAGACCCATTTCGCCGCGCAGTTTCGCAAAGGGGGCCTTGATGCGCTCGTAGATGATCCGCACCCGCTCGTCGTAGTGCAGGAAGGCGGACTTCATGCCGTTGATCGAGAGGGTCTCGAGGGCGTCGAGGTCGCAGCCGAAGGTGTTGACGGCGACCAGATACTCGTCGGTCATGGTCGTTCCGCTCATCAGCCGGTTGTCGGTGTTGAGCGTGACGCGCATGCCCAGGTCGACGAAGAGCGGGAAGGGGTGAGCCTCCATGGTCGGCGTGGCCCCGGTGTGGAGGTTGCTCTGCAGGCAGACCTCGATCGGGATGCGGTGGTCGATCACGTATTGGGCCAGGTTACCGACCTTGATCACCTTGCCGTCGTGCACGGCCAGGTCCTCGACCAGGCGGGTTCCGTGGCCAATGCGGTGGGCGCCGCAGTACTGCAGCGCCTGCCAGATGCTCTCGGGCCCGAACGACTCGCCGGCATGGATGGTGATGTTGAAGTTCATGCGCTGCACGAGCTGGAACGCGCGCAGGTGGCGGTTGGCCGGGTGCCCGGCCTCCTCGCCGGCCAGGTCGAAGCCCACGCAGCCCTCGTCGCGGTAGGCGATGGCCAGTTCGGCGAGCTTGATCGAGAGCTCCTCCGACTCGTTCCGCAGGGCGCAGACGATCAGGCCGAAGCCCGTGTCGAAGTCCACCGCCGCCCGCCGCAGGCCTCGCAGGACGGCGTGCATGACCGCATCCAGGCCCAGGCCCTCGAAGGTGTGCAGGTGGGGGGCGAAGCGCACCTCGGAGTAGACGACCCCGTCGGCGACCGAGTCCTCGAGGTACTCGTAGGCGGCTCGCTCGAGGGCGGCTTCGGTCTGCAAGAGGGCGATCGTGTGCCGGAACCCCTCCAGGTACTGGGCCAGGGAGCCGCGGTCGGCGCCCTCGAAGAACCAGCGCCCCAGGGCCCCGGGCTCGCTCTCCGGGAGCTGGTCGTAACCGATCTCGGCCGCCAACTCGAGGATGGTCGAGGGCCGCATGCTCCCGTCCAGGTGCTCGTGGAGCACGACCTTGGGCAGGCGTCGGAGGAGATTGGCGTCGAGGGTCGGGCTGGAGGCGGAGGGCATGGCGGGATCTTGCAGGCCAGGGGACCCGGAAGCGAGGACCGGCCCGGTCCCAGCAGGCCCGATTTGGAGCGCTCCGGTTGCCGGGCCAGGAGGGCGGCGTAGACTTGGGCCGAAACTCTTCCGTCCGCGTGCGATTTGGCGCGGCGATCGGCCCCCTGGCCACTCCAGGGCGCTCCCTGGGCCTCTGCCCGGCGGACACGCTCGCCGGACCGACCGATCGACCGACTCTGGACCCACGGCCATCCGGGCCGAACCCTGCCGTCCGCCGCGCTCCCGAGGCAGCCCGCCCCGGCCCAGCGTGCCTCAGGCGGGACGACCTCCTCTTCGGGCTACACCTCCTCGGGCCATAACCGCCCAGCGATGATCAACCTCAGCTCAGCGCTCTCCGACATCGTCAAGTGGCACGGCGCCATCCCGCGCGCCCTGTCGCCCAGTGGTCGTGCTTTCCAGCCGATCCACATGTTCCTGGAGGTCACCTACCGCTGCAACCTGCGCTGCAACTTCTGCCAGTACCTCGACATCATCAAGGGCGAGGTGGAGACGGTCGGGCCGGTCAAGGAGTTCAAGACCGACGAGATCAAGAAGGCCATCGACGAGTTCCCGAAGGGCCGTCTGATCACCTTCTCGGGCGGCGAGACCCTGGTCCGCAAGGACTTCCCCGAGGTCCTGCGCTACGCCAGCAAGCATCACCGCACGCACATCATCAGCAACGGCGCGCTGATCAAAGAGGACATCGCCGAGCTCTACACGGACCTGGGACCCAAGCACCCCTGGAACAACGGTCTGGTGCTGGTCGGGATCAGCCTCGAGGGCAACGAGGCCCGCCACGACGAGGTCGTGGGCCGCCCCGGCAGCTACAAGCGCACGATCGAGGGCATCCGCAACATGGTTCGGCTGCGGGCCAAGAAGGGGAAGGTCTTCCCCAAGTTCAACCTCAAGATGGTCGTGACCGAGGAGACCGTCGGCGGGATGCAGGACTTCATGCACCTGGCGGCGGAGCTGGGCTCGGACCTGGTCAACTTCATGGCCGAGCACGACCTCGTGGGCCACTCGTCGACCCTGATCGCGAACCCCGAGGAGAGTCGCCTGACGATCCCGCAGCCGCGCCCTGAGGGCGTGGATCCGGAATTCCTGCGCGAGCAGCTGATCGCCTGCTACGAGCTCGAGAAGACGCTCGGCGTGCAGATCCGCCTGACGCCCCCCGGCCTGCCGATCGACGAATTCGTGCGTCACTACACCGACGACCGCGCCCTCTCGCCCGACGAGTACGTGTGCGAGAGCCCCTGGTCCAGGGTGCAGCTCACCGCGGACGGCCGCTACTCGCCCTGCTACTACCTGCGGACGGGCGACAGTCGCTCCCAGACCCTGCAGGAGATCTGGAACGGCGAGGAGTTCCGCGAGTTCCGGCGCGACATCAAACAGAAGCGCATCTACGCCGGTTGCAACGGTTGCTGCAACCTCAAGTACGTGGGGCCCAAGGCCTACGGGCTGGCCGGGCTCGAGCAGCGCGCCTGATCGCGCACGCGCGGCTGGCCTGACGCGAACAGGGCCGCCCCCTCGCCATGCGAGGGGGCGGCCCTGTTCGCGTCGGAGCCCGATCGCCCGCGCGGTCAGCTCAGAGCAGCTCGCGCAACCAGAGCTCGAACTCCGCGACCTCGCGCACGATGCGGACGCCGCGCCGGGGCCGCCGGGTGAAGCGAGCGTCGTGCCAGCCGACGCACAGGGCGATCTCGTCCGGCAATGCATCGCGCAACGACTCGATGCGGGCGTCCTGATCCGAGGTGCACTGGACCGGCGCGGTGGGCACCGCGACACCGTCGACGTGCATCTCCGTCGCGGCGCGGCGGATCTGGTCGAAGGGCGTGTTGGAGCCCAGGACGCGGGGCAGGATGCCCTTGGCTGCGCACAAGAGGGCCGCCATCTGCACCGGCAGGTCGTGCATGTCCTCGTCGAGGGCGGCGACCAGCACCCGCGGCCCGCCCGTGGGCACTCCGATCGAGATCCGCAGGCCGCGCAGCACGTCTTGCAGCACCTCCTTGACGAAGTGGCTGTGACGCACCTCGAGGTCGCCGTCGACGCAGCGCCGCTGAACCTCGTGATCGAGGGGCGCGACGACCTGGGTCAGGAAGTCCCCGGGGGCCTGGCGGTCGAAACTCTCGCGCAGGGTCGCGGTGAGGGTGCCGCCGTCGAAGGATCGCACCAGGTCGATCCACGCTCCCATGTCCGAGGGCTTGTCGACCCGGGTCCGGCGGTTGTCGAGCAGGTCCTGGAGCTCCGCGTCGCTGCCGCGCACGATCGCGCCCGGGCGGTGTCCAAGGGACACGGCCTCGACCACCCGACGCAGCCAGCGCAGCTGCTCCGGGGTGTAGCGTCGGTGGCCGGAGGGCAGGCGGACCGGCTGCGGCACGCCGTAGCGGCGCTCCCAGACTCGAATCGTGTCCGGAGAGATCCCGGTCGCCTGGGCGAGTTCACCGATCGAGAGCAGTTCGGGGGTCTTCTTGGCGCTGGGCACTGGGCTGGCTGGGCGGGGGTCTGTGGACGAAGGTCTGGACGTCGGACCCGGTCTTGTGGGCCAAGTCCGGACAGGTGTATAGGTTCTATCTTCGACATCAAAGCCCCCTTCTTGGGGTGATGTTGAGCCGGGGGCCCGCGCTGTGCGGTTTCCCGCGGGGGCCGCCGGAGCGCCGCCGTATCCTCCCCGCCCTTCCGAGCCCCCCAGACCCTGTCCAGATCGAGCCCTTGACTGCCCCCGTCCGCACCCGCTTCGCCCCCAGCCCGACCGGCCCGCTCCACATCGGTGGGGCTCGCACCGCCCTGTTCGTCTGGGCCTACGCCCGGCACCACGGTGGACAGTTCATCCTGCGTATCGAGGACACGGACCCCGAGCGCTCCGAGCGCCGCTGGGAGGACGAGATCCTCGACGGCTTTCGCTGGCTCGGGATCGACTGGGACGAGGGCCCCGACGTCGGCGGCCCCTTCGGCCCCTACCGCCAGAGCGAGCGCGCGGCGATGCACCTGGGGGTCGCCGCCCAGTTGCGGCGGGCCGGCTGGGCCTACCCCTGCTTCTGTACCCGTGAGCGGCTCGACGCCGTGCGCGAACAGCAGCAGGCGCGGCGCGAGACGGCGCGCTACGACGGGCTGTGCCGCGACCTGGACGACGAGACCGTCAAGCGGCGCATCGACGCCGGCGAGACGTTCGTGCTGCGCTTCCGGGTGCCCGAGGGCAGCACGACCTTCCAGGACCAGATCCGCGGCCGGGTGACCTTCGAGCACGCCGAGGTCGACGACTGGGTCATGGTCCGCGGCGACGGCGCGCCCACCTACAACCTGGTCTGCGTCTGCGACGACAGCGCGATGCAGATCAGCCACGTGATCCGCGGCGAGGAACACTTGGTCAACACGCCCAAGCAGATCCTGCTCTACCAGGCCCTGGGCGAGCCGATTCCGAGCTTCGCCCACGTGCCGCTGATGCTGGCGGTCGGCGGCAAGAAGATGAGCAAGCGCGACGGCGACACGGCCCTGGCCGACTACCGCCGCAAGGGCTATCCGGTCGAGGCCGTGATCAACTTCCTCGCCCTGCAGGGCTGGGCCCTGGACGGCGAGACCGAAGTCTTCAGCCGGCAGCAGCTGGTCGAGCACTTCGACGTCGGCGTCGTCTCGAAGAGCGGGTCGGTCTTCGACCTGCAGAAGCTGAGCTGGCTCTCGGAGCAGTACGTGCGGACGGAGTCACCCGGCCAGGTCCTGGACCACGGCTTGCCGTACCTGGAGAGCGCCGGCTTGGCCAATGCCGCGGCTGTCGCGGCCGACCGCGCCTGGTTCGAGCGCGCGACCGAGACCGCGCGGGAGCGCATCACCACCTACAGCGATCTTCCCGACCAGCTCGCCTACCTGTTCGCCGCCGACGATGCCGTCGAGTACGACGAGAAGGCCCTCGCCGCCGCGACCAAGCAGGGCACCGTCCACCTGGCTGCCTGGCACGCTTGGGCGCGCGAGCGCTTGGTCGAGCCGATCGACGCCGCCGCGCTGGGTGCCGCGACGAAGGACTGGATCGGCGAGTCCGGCATCAAGCTCCCCCAGCTGTTCCAGCCCCTGCGCTGCGTCCTGTCCGGCAAGCCCGGCGGCCCCGACCTGTTCGAGATCGTGGCCCTATTGGGGGCGGCGCGCACCACGGCGCGCATCGAGAGTGGCCTGGCGCGCCTGACGGCGGCCGCAGAACCCTCCTGAGGTCGAAACCCATGTTGGAGCAGAAGAACGCAGCGGAGATTGTCGGTACCGCCCTGCCGTCGGAGGACCAGCCCCTCGACCTGGCCGCGCATGCGCGACGGTTCCAGGCCGAAGCACCGGAGTTGGCGGAGGTCCTGACCTCCGACCGCGTGTTGAAGGCGGTCAGCCGACATGAGCAGGCGGCTGCCGAGTGCGAGCGTGCCGGCAAGGCCTTCCGCGACCTGGCCGAGTCGGCCAATGAGTGGACCTTGGCGGCGACCATGGCCGGCGCGGCTCTCCTGTTCCTGCAGGCGATCATGCCCGGCTCTTGGCCGGTGCGGGTGGCAGGCGCGGCCGCCGCGGTGACCGGCGTCGGCGGCCTGGTCTACGTCTCGATCCTGCGCCAGCGCGGCGACCTTGAGCGTTGGCGCCGGGCTCGGGCCAGCGAGGCCCAGGCCTTCCTGGATTGCTTCGGAGCGGTCCTCACCTCCGCCGGCGCCGAGCCGCGCCGGGCGGCCCTGGGCTTCGAGTACCTGCGCCGCTTCCTGTACGAGGAGCGCATCGCGCACCTGGCCGAGCGCGGGGAGCGGTTGCTGTCCAGCGCGCGAGTGGCCGATGACCGTGCCGCGGGACTGCGTGGCGCGGGCGTGGGCCTCTTGGGCATCGGTGGCGCCGGGGCGGTCTTCGCTCCGGGCGCTAGCGCCTTCGTGGCCGTTGCCGGTGCGCTGTTGGCGTTGGCCTCGTACTTCGTGGGCGAGGAGGAGTGGCGCCAGGACGTCACGGACGGCCAGGCCATGGCCCGCGCCCGGGGCTTGCTGACCGAGCTCGAGCCGGCGGTCGCGACGGTGCGCGGCGTCGACCCCGCGCGCCGGGCCGATGCGGCGCGGGTCTTCTACGAGAGCGTCCGCGCCGTGCTGCTCGACCCGCACCTGCAGTGGCTGGACGGCTTCGGTCGTCGCCGCGAGGCGGTCGAGGTGCTCGAGGAGCGCCTCGCGCGACTGTGAGTAGGCGGCGGTTCTGTGCCTCGCACCGTACGAACGCCTACTCACGGCACGATCTGCGTTCCCTCGCGCGCCGTGCGCTCGGCGTACAAGGCCGTGAGCCTGGCCGTCAGGGGCCCGGGGAGTCCGTCGCCGATCACGCGTCCGTCGACCTTCGTGACGGCGGCGAGTTCACCCATGGTGCCGCTGCAGAAGGCCTCGCTGGCGCGGTAGAGCTCCGCCTGGCTCCAATCGCGCACGGCGTGGGGAATGCCGTGCTCGGCGGCCAGCTCGAGCACGGTCGCGCGGGTGACGCCTTCCGGACAGGCCGAGGTGTCGCTGGTCACCAGCACGCCTTCCACCACCGCAAACAGGTGGGTCGCGTTGGTCTCGGCGATGAAGCCGCGTCGGTCGAGCATCAGGGCGTCGTCCGCTCCCGCCGCGTTGGCCTCGATCTTGGCCAGGATCGACTGGATCAGGTTCGCGTGGTGGATCTTGGGATCCATGCAGTCGGGCGGAAAGCGCCGCACCGACGAGGTGGATAGCACCAGACCGGCGCGGTCGTAGACCGGCGCCTTCCACTCGGCCAGCACGATCAAGGTCGGACCGCTGGTGTTGAGCCGGGGATCCATGCCGCTGGTGTACTTGACGCCGCGACTGAGGGTCAGCCGCACGTGCACTCCGTCGCGCATGCCATTGGCCTCGAGAGTGCGCGCGATCTCGGCCACGATCGAGGCGCGTGGCGGAATCTGCTCGTAGGCCAGGGCCTTGGCGGAGTGCTCCAGCCGCGCCAGGTGCTCGTCGAGCTTGAAGATGCGCCCGGAGTAGACGCGCAGGCCCTCCCACACGGCGTCGCCACCCTGAACGGCGGAGTCGAAGGGACTGACGCGGGCCTGGTCGCGGTGACTCAGCACGCCGGCGACGTTGACGATCAGGTCGCGGTTGCGCTCGTCGAAGGTCTGTTTCACCGGGCACCTCCGCCGAGCGGCGCGGTGGTCGCGCGCAGCCGGTGGGGGGCCAGTCGCGAGTAGAGCTCGCGACAGCGGTCCAAGAGGCCGCTCAAGCGCTCGGGGACTCGGGCCTGCTTCTCCCGCACGGGCGCGAAGCCGGTGGAGCGCTCGACGCTGGCGTACCAATGGGGCGCCCAGACGCCGTCCGTGGACCGGGGACCTGCTGGCCAACTCAGCATCCGCTCGGTGTAGGCGAGGCCCAGGCGCTCGCAAAGCTGCGCCAGCACGCCGGCCGGGTCGCGCAACAGCTCGACCGAGTCGACCACCGCGGGGATCGCGCCGGCCTCCTCCGTCAGGCGCTCGAACAGTTCGACCTGCTGGGGCAGGCCGGTGTCCTCGAGGGTCGGCTCCGGCCAGACCTCGATCAGCGAGGTCAACATCGCCTCCGGCTCGCGCACCAGGAAGGCGTGCCGCAGGCTGTCGAGCCAATCGCGGCCGACGATCGGCAGCAGGTGGTGGGCCATGTGCTTTTGGTACCAGACCGGCTTGCCGCCGGGCACCGCGCCGCCGAGCCAGTCGGTGACGGCGCGCCAGTCACGCTCCTGGCTGGCCAGGGTCTGCTCGCGTCCGGGGTGCTGAAGTCCCGTGACGTCGAGGTAGTGGGCGTAGAGCGGCTCGTCGACGACGGCGCAGTCGCCGCGCGCTTCGAAGGAGCGCATCAGCGCGGTGGAGATGTTGCGCGGACCGGACCACATGGCGATCCGCAGGGTGGCGTCGGGCGTCGTCATGGGCTCGAACTCTAACCGCGCGCCACGATGCCGAGCCGCGGCGCGGCGTGACTTGGTGCCGAATAGGCTTCGGTCGCGCGCGGGGATCGAGCGGGACGAACGAAGCATCGTCGGTGGGGCCGTGTAGGCGTTCGTACGGTGCCAGGCACGAAACCGCCGCCTCAACGACCATGGGACCACGGCGCCACAGGCGCCGTGGTCCCATCATCGTTAGGCGGCGGTTTCGTGCCTGGCACCGTACGAACGGGCACCGTACGAACGCCTACCCGGCGCGAGTTCAGCGGCGAGCAGCGCGGGCGCGGGCGGGGTCGACCCAGGTGTAGACCGTGCTGGCCCAACCCATGCCGCCGCCCAGGGCCAAGAGCACGATGTTGTCGCCGTCCTTGAAGCGGCCGGCGCGGACCTCTTCGTCCAAGGCCGTGGGCACGCTCGCGCTCGAGGTGTTGCCGGTGTGATCGATGGCCATCAGCACCTGCTCGGGCCGGATGCCGGCCTGTCCCACGCCGTCCTGGATGATGTTGGCGCTGGCGTGGTGCGGGATCACGTAGCTGATGTCGTCGACCGTCATCCCGGCGCGCGCCACGGCCTGCTCCACGCAAGCTTGGGTCGTGCGAACGGCGAAGGGATAGACGTCGCGGAAGTCGCTGATCAGGAAGTGCTCGCCGGCGGCCATGCGCTCAGCCGTCAGCGGCGTGCGGGTGCCGCCAGCGGGCACGCGCAGGGCCTTTCCGGCGGCGCCATCGGAACCGGCCCAGAAGGAACGGAATCCGACTTCCTCGGGCAGGTCGACGTCCTCGAGGACCACCGCGCCCGCACCGTCCGCGAACAGGCCGATCATGCGGAAGTCGCGCTTGTCGACGATGTGCGTCATCTTCTCGGCCGCGATCACCAGCGCCTTCTTGTAGCCCAGGTTCGCCATCAGCGAGTCGGCCACGATCAGGGCGTTCAGGAACCCGGGGCAGGCGTCCTGGAGCTGGTGGAAGACGGCCTTCGTGCCGAGCTGTGCCTGCACGAAGCTCACCGAGTGGGGCGCCACGTGATCGCTGGTGGCCGTGGCCATCACGATCAGCTCGATCTGGTCGGCGTCCAGCTCGGCCGCTTCGAGCGCGCGCCGTGCGGCCACCAAGCCCATGTCGCCGGTGCTCTCGTCCTCGGCGGCCCAGTGGCGCCGCTCGACCCCGTAGCGGCCCCGCAGCCACGAATCGAGATCGCTCCCGGCCCGCTCGGCGTCGAAGTTCTCGACGATCTCGAGCAGCTCGGCGTTCTCGACCACCCGCTCGGGGAGGTAGCTGCCGGTGCCGGTGATGACGCGGGTCATGGGGGGGCGTTGCTCGGGGGGGAGGGGCGATCTGTCGGCCTCGCGAGGCCCCGGAGGGCCGATCGAACCCTGGCGGGGCCCGCGGGGCGCGAAAGCATACCCCCTGCCGCCGCGGGGGGCTCAGGCCCCCGGCACTCCCGGTCGATAGTCGACAGAGCCCGCCGTGGAGCGATCCGATCCCAGATCACCGGACCAACCGGGACAGCCGACCCCGATCACCTGTGTCCAGGCGGAGGGCCTGATCGAGCGGCTGGCATTCGGCGGTCTACCGGGCCCGATCGCCACCCTGCTGCGGCAGCACCTCTCCGGCTGCGCGTCGTGCAAGTCCGAGTACCGCGGCCGGATGGAGACGCAGGCGCGGCTCGGGCGCCAGGTGCGCGAGAGCCATCGCGGGGCCATCTCCGTCGAGCATGGGGGCCTCGGACCTGAGCGCCAGGAGCCCCGCATCCGGCCCAAGTCCTTGCGTCGCTTCGCGATGTTCGTGGTGCCCGCGGCCCTGTTCTTCTTCGCCACGCGCCTCAGCTCGGACTGGAACTTCGAGCCTCCGCTCACCGCCCACTGGGTCGAGGGCACCTCCTGGATCGGGGGGCACGCCCTCGACGCGGACTCGGTGTCGGTCAAGCTCGTGCGGTCGGACCTGATCCTGACCGAGCCCGGCGCGCGCTGCCGGATCGAGGCGGGCAGCTTCGACCTCTCGATCGACCCCGGCGCCCGCTTGCTCGTGATCAGCTCCCTGACCCGCCGCGTGCGGCTGGAGGAGGGCCAGGTGGAGCTCGAGGGCCGCGCGACGCTCGAGACGCCCTTGGGGATGGTGGAGGTCTTCGACGGCGAGGCGCAGATCACTCTGGATGGCGGGGGCCTCGAGGTGCTCGCCCGCAGTGGCGATGTGGTGCTGGTCGACGCCCGCGGCCGTCGCGCCCTGCCGGTGGTCGAGGCCGACGCCGTGGTCGGCCTCTGAGCCGCGCGGCAACGCCGCGCCGGGAGCTGGCCCATCGGCTCGGATCCCCGCCGGCCGGATGCCGGACGCGCGGGCCCCTCGGGATAGGATGTGCCCGTGAGCGTGCCCCCCTCCGCACACGAGAACGGCGACCAGCAGCGTCCCGAGGTCTCGGTCGTCATCCCGATCTATCGCAACAGCGCGACCTTGATCGAGCTTCTGGATCGTCTCGACACGGCGCTGGCCGACGAGCCGCGCGAGTACGTCTTCGTGGTCGACGGTTCGCCCGACGACAGCCTGGAGGTGCTGCGCGCCCAGGTCCAAAGTCGTCCCCACCTGGTGGTGGTCGAGCTCGCCCGCAACTTCGGCCAGCACGCGGCCCTGTGCGCGGGCTTCGAGGCCGCGCGGGGCAAGTCGATCGCGATCCTCGACGGGGACCTGCAGCAGCGGCCGGAGGAGCTGCCGGCCTTCATCGCCGCCTGGCGCGCGGGCGCGGACTTCGTCAGCGGCTGGCGCACGACCCGCAACGACCCGCTGCAGCGGCGCCTGGGGTCGATCGTGCTCAACCGCTTCGTGCGCTACGTGACCGGCGTGCAGCTCCACGACTGGGGCTGCCCGGTCGCGGTCATCGACCGCTCGGTCACCGAGCGCGTGGCCACCTGCGGCGAGCAGCGGCGGTTCCTGAAGCCGCTGGTGGCGAAGCTCTCCAAGCGCCCCACGGAGCTCAAGATCGAGGCTCTGCCCCGCCAGGCCGGCTCCAGCGCCTACTCGAGCCTGGCCCTACTCGGCGTGACCCTCGACTTCGCGGTCTCTTTCTCCAACCGCCCCTTCATCAAGCTCACGGGCCTGGGCTTCCTGATGGTCGCCGCCGGAGTGGGCGTGGGCGGTGCCTACCTGGCACTGCGGGTCATGCACCTGATCGACGCCGATCCCAGGCCCCAGGCCATGGCGGTGCTCGCGGCGGTCCTCGGCGCACAACTGCTCGTGCTCGGAGCGATGGGGGAGTTCACCCACCGGGTCTACCGACTGGTCCAGGGCCAGCCCCTGTTCGAGGTGCGTCATGAGCACCGCGCGACCACCTCGCCGGTCGCGGAATCGGCCGATTCACGGGTTCGATGAGCGCGACGGACCCGGGTGCGACGGAGGCTGGCGGACGTGCGGCCAAGCGCGGCGAGTTGATTGCCGCCGGGCTGCTCAGCGCGGCCCTCGTGTTGCCCTTCCTCGACAAGGGCGTGCACCAGGACGACTGGGCCTACTTGCGCGTGGCGCAGCTCCTGACCGAGCACGGCGCCGAGGTCTTCGGCCAGACCACTCACTACCAGGGCGAGATCGTCGAGGCCGGCAACGGCGTGTTGCACGGCCCCGTGTGGCTGTTATGCATGGCGTTCGCCCAGCTCTTCGGCGAGCACTTCCTGCTGGTCGGCCACCTGATCGGCACCCTGTTGATGGGCCTGCTCGGGGCTTCCTGCGCGAGCCTGGCGGCGCGCCTCGGTGCGCGTCCGGTGCTGACGGCCCTGACCTTCTGCGCGGCGCCGGCGCCGCTCGTCTTGGCCCCTGGGCTGATGACCGACATGCCGATGCTGGCGCTGTTCAGCATGGGCCTGGCCCTGGCCGTGGAAGGGCACTGCCGCGGGCGCAGCTCGCTGCTCCTGATCGGCGGCGTGTGCGGCGCGCTCGCGGCCCTGACCCGCTACCACGGGCTCGCGGCGGTTCCGCTGCTGGCCGTGCTGCCGCTGCTCTGGCCGCCGTGGCGCTGGCGCGGGCTGATCCCCGCCGCAACGGCCCTGGCCGTCTTCCTCGGGACCATGCTCGGCGCCCTGGCGATCACCGGGCAGTGGGACGTGCTGCGCGCGACCGACGGGATGATGGGGATCAAGATCAACCACACCGCCTGCCTGATGTCGGCGGTGTGCGCCCTGGGTGGTGTGGGCGTCGGCTGGGTCTTCGGACTGCTCGCAGCTCCCATCAGCGCAGCGCGGGCGCTGGTCCGCGACCGCGCGAGCCTGGTGCTGGCGATGGGCGGCGCGGCCCTGGGCGTGTGGTTCGGCCTGAAGGCCCCGACGATCGTGCCGGCGCCGGTCGCGGGCGCCAACGTCGCCGTGTTCTGGGGCGCGTTCGTCTTCGGCGGAGCGGTGCTCGGCCTCCTGTTGCGGCCCTGGACCGGGCTCGTGCCCGCGATCCTCGGCGGTCGTCTGGGCGAGTGGCGCACCGTGTGGGGGCCGCGGGCGTTGATCGCCCTGTGGTCTTTGGGCTTCGTCTTCGCCGCCTGGTGGACGGTGCCCTTCGGCTCGACGCGCTACGCACTGCCGGCGCTGCCGGGGATGTTCCTCTTGGCCGGGCTCGCGTCGAAGCGCCTCCTGCCGACGCGCTCGGCCTGGGTCGCCCTGGTCGCGAGCGGGCTGTTCGGCGTCGGTGCCGCCCAGGCCGACCGCGCCGCGGCCAACGTCTACCCAGAGCTCGCCGCGGACGTGGCCCTGCGGGTCGCGCCGGACGGCGACTGGAGCACTGGCAAGACGTGGATCTGGGGCGAGCTCGGCTTCCGTTGGTACCTCGAAGAGGTGGCGGGGCTCGAGATCCTGCCCAGCCGCTCCAACGCCCCCGCCTCGGGCGACCGCATCCTCAAGTCGCGCATCCTGTGCACGGCGGCCAACGACGACGGATCCGGCGGGCGCTATCGCCTGCACGAGGGCGTGCGTCGCCGCATGCGGCCGGGTCCGATCACCGTCTACGCCGACCCCTGGCCGATCCGCATCCACAACTCCCACGCCGGCGCCGGCTTCTACGGACACGAGGCGGGCTTCCTGCCCTGGTCCTTCTCGACCCACCAGCACGACGAGCTGCAGGTCTGGACCATCGAGGACACCAACCCCTTCCTGGAGCGCCTCGGCGAAGCGCAGATCGAGGTCTCCGAGTACCCGCCGGCCCAAGCCGGTGGCCGGACCATGCGGGGTTCGATCGGCGTCGAGCGCTTCATGGTCGACGTGGACCAGCCCAGCAAGCTGGCGGTGCAGATCCTGTTCCCGGGTCGGGTGACCTGGCACGGCGTGCCGATCCCGCCGGGCAGCGTTTTCACCGTGGACGTGGGCGAGCACCACCGTCTGACCTACGAGGGCATCGAGGGCCCGGGCTGCATCCTGCGCGTGCGCATCGACGGCAAGGTCGTCGCGGAGAAGTCGATCGACACCCGGCGCGGCGACCCGAAGCTGTGGCAATCCCTGTGGGTCGACCTGGCGCCCTGGGCCGGGAGCGAAGTGGATCTGTCCTTCGAGCTGGCGCCGATGGCCTTGCCGGAGGGATCGACGCCTGGTCAGCCGGTAGTGATCCTCGGGGGCTTCGCCGAGCCGCGCATCGTCTCGCGCTGAGCGAGCGACGATAGGGCCTGGCGGCGGCACGCCCCTGGGCCGAGGCGATCCAGCGGGTAACCTCACGCCCATGTTCGAAGTCTCGCCCAGGACAAGGGTCCGGATCGACACCCAGGCGCGCGCCGCGTGGCTCCTCGCCGCTGTGCTGCTGGCTGTCGGCTGCGGCGGCGGCGCGACGAGCCGCGAGCGTCCGAACGTCCTGCTGATCTCCGTCGACACCCTGCGCGCGGATCACCTCTCCCTTTACGGGCACGACCGCGCGACCTCGCCTCGCATCGACGCCTGGGCCGAGGGCGCTACAGTCTTCGAGCGGCACTTCTCGGCCAGCTCGTGGACGGCGCCGTCGATGGCCATGCTGTTCACCGGGCGCGTGCGCTCGGACAACTCCGGCAAGCTCTGGCCCGACCAGCCGACCTTGGCCGACGTATTCGACGAGGCCGGCTACTACACCATCGGTGTCAGCTCCAACACGCTTCTGGCGGACGCCCGCGGCTGGGGGCGCAGCTTCGATTCCTACGAGCGCTACCCGATCCCCGAGCGCGGACCGCGCAACGGTTGGCACTCGAGCGAGGTCGTAGACCGAGCCCTGGCGGCCTTGGACGCGGCGCCCGAGGGCGTTCCGGTATTCCTGTGGGTGATGCCGTTCGACCCGCACCAACCCTACCTGCCCAGCGACCCGACAACGTTCTCGGCGCGCAACTCGACCGGACGCCACGATCGCTTCCTGCGCGCCATGCCGGCCCAGGCGCGCGAGCGCCTGACGCCCGAGATGTACCGCGGCATCGAGGCCGCGATCGCCCTCTACGAGGGTGAGATCGCCCAGGTCGACGCCTCCATCGGAAGGCTGTTCGACGAGCTCGAGCGGCGCGGGCGGCTCGAGCGCACGGTCCGCGTCTTGACCGCGGACCACGGCGAGGGGTTGTGGCAACGGGCCGCTCCCCCGGACACGGTCAACAAGGAGAAGGGGGCGATCCCCGAGCTCTATTCGACCCACGGCGCGATGCTCGAGCCCGAGCAGATCCACGTGCCGCTGATCATCTCGGGGCCGGGCGTTCCCGCCGGGGTGCGGCGCTCGGAGCCGACTTGGTCGGTGGACGTGATGCCGACCATCCTGGGTCTGGCTGGACTGGACGCGCCGCCCACCGACGGCGTCGACCTGTTCGCCGACGACGCCGCCAGTCGGCGCACGGAGCTCGTCTCGTTCATCTCGCGCGGCGGTTCGATCCTGGCTGACGGGCGCTACCAGCTGATCGTGCCCACGCCGAAGCGAGCCGAGAAGTACGGCCTCACCCCGGTGCTCTACGACCTGCACGAGGATCCCGAGGCCCGTCGTCCGATCGATGACCCCGAGCTGGCCGCCGAGCTCGAGGCACGCCTGCAGGTCTGGTGGGACTCGCGGCGCCACGAGGGCGAGGACGAGCTCGACGACGAGGACCGGGCGGTCTTGGAGGCCCTGGGCTACACCGACGGCGAGGCGGATCAGGAGCGGTGAGCGGCGACGCCACCGATCTCGGCCTGCGCCAGGAGCCACGGCGTTTCGGCGGCGGCCGCCTGGCCTTCTTCGGGGGGCTCCAACGGGTCAGCGCGGCTCTCGGCGGGCGCGCGTTCTACCGCGCGGCGTTCCTCGCTCCCGGGCGCTTCCGCGTGCGCCACGAGACCGTCATCACGCCGGGACTGGCGCCCGAACTCGAGGCCTTTCGCATCGTCCAGCTCTCCGATCCCCACGCAGGTCCCTTCCTCGGGCGCGGGGACCTGTCCGCCGTCGTCGAGGCCTGCAACGCCCTCGATCCGGACCTGGTGGTGCTCACGGGTGACTTGATCACCAAGCGCGCCGAGGAGTCCTACCTGCTGCTCGAGGACCTGGCGGGATTGCGAGCGCGCAGGGGCAGCTTTGGCGTCTTCGGCAACCACGATTACCGCGGTCGGCGCGAGCGCGAGATCGCCGCGCGCTTCGAAGCCGAGGCCGGCCTGCGCTTCCTGCTGGACGAGTCCGTGCGCTTCGGCGAGGGGCCCGGCGCGGTCGCGTTGGTGGGGCTCGAGGACCTCGAGGAGGCCAAGCAGGTGGACCTTCAGCGCGCTCGGCATGCTGTCCGCGCGGGCGACGTGGAAGTCGTGCTGTGCCACAACCCGGCCGGGGGGCCCGCCCTGGCCGCGGCCGGCTGCGCGCTCGTGCTCAGCGGCCACAGCCACGGCCACCAGATCGACCTGCCACTGGTGCGCCGCCTGGCGCCGGCGCACCCCGGCGATCGGGTCGAGCGGGACGGGGCGGTGCTGCTCACCAGCCGCGGCTTGGGTGCCTTGGGCGTGCCCCTGCGACTGCGCTCGCCGGCGGAGATCGTGGTCGTCGACCTGAGCCGCGGCGGAGGCGAGCGTGCACGCTAGCCTGGCCCTTCGCGACGGTGTCCTGTACGTGCTGCGCTACGAGCGCACGGCGCACGTGGGCCTCTACGACCTGGACGGCCGTGAGCTCGAGGGCGGCTTCTCCTGGCGCGACCAGGAGCGATCCCAGACCGCCGCGACCGGCATCGCGGTCGATCGCGATCGACGCCTGTGGGTCGCCGACCCCGGCGCGGGTGCCGTGCGCGGCTTCACCGTCTTCGGCTCCGAGAAGTTGCGCTTGGGGCCGTCGGAAGAACAGCGCGCTACCCTCTCCCCCGCGGAGCTGGACGAGGACCGGGCCGGCGTCCTGTCGCGCCCGACCTGCGTCGCTTGCCAGGGCTCGAGCGACGACTTGCGGCTGCTGGTCGGCAGTAGTGGGCGTCGTCGCCACGGTCTGCACCTCTTCGCGCCCGATGGCACCTTGATCCGATCCCTGCGCCCGATGGGTCAGTCCCACGGCCGATTCGCCGGGATCGAGGGCGTGTTCCTCGACGATCGCCATGCTCTGGCCTGCGAGCCCCGGGCAGGTCGCGTGCAGGTCTTCCGCGACCTGGACTTCCACTTCGCCTTCCAGCTTCCCGATCACCGCGGCGCCGGACTGGAGCCCCGCGCGGCGGTGCGCCTCGCGGACGGTCGCCTGGTCGTGGCCCACGGTGGGCCGCGCAGCGGCGTCCTACTCATGGCTCCTGACGGCGGGGTCGAGGCCCAGATCGCTGGCCACGGCGCAGGCAGTGGACAGGTCTTGAACCCCTCGGACGTGGTCGTCGAACCGGGCCCTTCGGAGCCACGCTCGCGGGTAGTGGTGGCCGATCAGGACGGCGAGCGGATCCAGGTCCTGACCCTCGACGGGCGCTGCTACGGATCCTTGGAGCCGCCCAACTGACCCCGGCACGGCAATTTCTTCGCCGTCGACCGTTCCGTCAGCGGTCCCGGCCCGTTCAAGCTGCGTAGGGCTGGGGAAGTTGCAAGTGGGGGGTGTATGGGGTCGAACTTCGCCCTATCGAGAGAAAGTGGGGCAGGGAGGCGTTCGCTGGGGGGCGGGCTGTCGCTTCGCTGTCTACGACCACCGGCGAGAGGGCTGGAGCGGGCGCGATCGATTCGATCGCCGCCGGAGGGCATGCGAACAGGCGATTCGGAACAGCAGGGGCGCCGCGTGCGCCGGGCCGCGCCAGCGCCCGTGGGGGACTCGACTCCCGCGGGGGGGCGCGTCCTGCCTTCGTCGACATTCTCTCCCGATCCCGGCGAGGTGCTCTCGGCCGACCTGCGTAGCTATCTGAACCTGGAACCACTGCCCCTGGTGGTGGTCGATAGCAACCGGCGCATCGTGTTCGCCAACCGTGCGTCCCAGTCGGAGTGGTCGGCGGTGGACGATCGTGCCCTCGACGACCTCTTGCCGATTCCGGAGTCCGACTGGCTGCTCCTGCGGCGCGCGCTCGAGATCGCGGCGGACAGCCCCGAGTCGGCGCTCGTGGCCGTGACCATGGAACACGTGGGCGGGGCCACGATCGCCATGGAAGCCGGGCAGTTCGTCGGACTGATGGGCGAGAGCCTGATGCTGTTGCGCGCGCGCGATCGGCGCATGAACGGCATCGTTTCGGACCCGGTCATCGGCGTCCTGCGGGCCCAGGCCAGCCGAGCGCGGGAGCTGCAGGACGAGATCAAGCGCCTTTCGGCCCGTAACCGGCAGCTCACGACCGAACTCGGCCAGGACGAGCTGACCGGGGTCGCCAGCCGGCGCGCCCTGTTCCGTTCCCTGGCGAGCGACCTGCGCACGACCCGACGGGGTTCGGCGGGCTTGGGGCTCTTGATGGTCGACGTGGACTACTTCAAGCGCTTCAACGACTCCTGCGGTCATCTGGCGGGGGACCAGTGCCTGATCGCCGTGGCGGAGGCCTTGGGCTCCACCGGGCGTCGCACCCACGACCTCTTGGCGCGTTTCGGTGGTGAGGAGTTTGCTGTGGTGCTGCCCGGGATCGACGCCGCTGCCCTGGAAGAGCGGGCCGCGGCGGTTTGCGCGGCGGTGGTTTCGCGCCAGATCCCGCACCCCGACAGCCCCGTCGGACCCCATGTCACGGTCAGCGTCGGTGCGGCCTGGATCCCCCCCGGCGGCAGCGTGCGGGCTCGCGAAGCCCTCGAGCGGGCGGACCGGGCGCTCTACGCCGCCAAGGTCGCGGGCCGCAACCGCATCGAGTTGGCCGCCGTGAACGGTTCCGCCCGACGGCGCTGAGGTACGACCGGGCAGGCGACCGGCGGCGCTGCCTAGTGTCCTGGATCGGCGATCTTCGCGACCCTGTCACGGCCGTGGTCGGTGTCGTTATCGTGATCACGTGCGCTCGGCTACTCCGATCTTGGTCCTCGTCAGCCTGGTCGCGGTGGCGGCGCTGGGCTGGTTGGTGCTCTCGCCGGGCGGCCCGGGGGTGGACGTCGCACAACCCGAGGGCTTGGCCCAAGGAACGGGAGCAGAGCCAGGCGCGCAGCCTCCCGCCGGCGACCAGGGGCTCGCGAACACGACCTCGATTTCGTCCAGCCCGAGTGCCTCGGAGCGCGACCGAGCGCGCGGGACGGTTGGGACTGGCGGCGGAAGATCCCTGTTGATCGGGTCCGGCGACCCCGCGTCCGAGGGGGCCCTCGAGGCGGGGCCGATGTCTTGGGTCGAAGGACGGCTGCGGGATGTCACCAGTGGCGCGCCGATCCGTGGCGTCAATGTCGGGCTCGCCATCGAGGGACGGGACGTCGGCACCCAAAGTGGCGAGGACGGTCGTTTTCGATTGCCCTGGCCCCAGGGCGTGCTCGCTCGATTCACCGTGCGCGACAAGCGCTACGTGGACTTGACCCGCGAGGGGCTCACCGCGCCGCTCGAGTTGGAGTTGGAGCTCATGCCCTCGGCGACTCTGAAGCTCGACCTGCAGCCACCCCCGGACGAGCTCGAAGACGCCGAGTTCCGCCTGTGGCTGCGGGACTCGGGGCGCAAGGGCGATTGGCCGGCGCGGGTGGGCGAGCCCCTGCATGCCGAGTCCGGCGAGGTGTGGGTGATCTTCGCCGACCTCGATCCGGGCGAGTACGCCCTGGCGGGGAGGGTTGGCGAGCGCTTCGTGCCCTTTCGCGCCGGCCTCAACCTCGCGCCGGGAGAGCTGCGGACCGAGGGCGTCGACCTCGAGCGCGGCGGACGACTGTGGGGCACGGTCCGGCGCGAGGACGGTTCGCCGATCGAGGCCGCGGAGGTCGAGTTGAGCCTGCGCGGCTCCGGTATGCCGCGCGACGCCGAGGGAGAGCTGCGCCTCGAGACTTCGACTGCCGCCGACGGCAGCTTCGAGCTGCCGCCCGCCGCACCGGGCTCCTATCGCCTCGAGGTGCGCTCTCCGTGGGGGGCGAACTACTTGGAGGTGGTCGAGCTGGTTTCGAGTTCGACCGCCATCGAGCGCGAAGTCGTGCTCGCGCCGCCCACGTCATTGCTGGGCACGGTGGTCGATCCCCGCGGGCGACCGGTGGCCGAGGCACAGGTGCGAGTGATCTCGAGGCGCGAGCGGTCGCAGCTCGCAGGACTGCTCGATCAGGACCCTGTGGACGGCGCCTACCAAGTGGCGACAACGGGCCGCGACGGCGTGTTCACCGTCGAGTCCCTGCCGGTGGGGGAGTTTCTGCTCGGCGTCGCGATCCCGCCGCCCGGGCGCGAGGACCTGGTCCCGGCGCAGGTCGAGATCGGTCGCCTGGAGGCTGGTGCGGCAGCCGAGGCTGTGACCCTGGTGCTGCGCGGCGGCCGCACGATCGAAGGAGAAGTGACCGACGCCACCAGCGGAGAGGGCATCGCGGGGGCCGCCGTGGAGTTGGTCTACCCCACGGGTCGCGCCGAGCTGCATTGGCGCGCGACCGAGAGTGACGCCATGGGCCGCTTCGGCCTCGAGGGCGCGATGGACGGGGTCGCCAGCGTCAGGGTCTCGGCCTTGGGCTACCGACCGGGACGACTGACGGTGCCCGTCGCCGAAGACACACCCGAGCCCTTTGCACGACTGGAGTTGGTGCCTGCGGCCGAGCTGCGGGTCGACGTGGTCGACGAGGACGGCTTCGCCTGGGGCTCACTCCAGGTGCGGGCGAGCCCGGCGTTGGCCCCGGGCGCCAGTGCCGACGAGATCAAGGCAGCTAAGTCCCTGCGCTTGACCCGCACCACCGACAGCGCCGGGGTGGCACGCTTCGACGCCCTTGCACACGGTCCAGTCGAGCTCTCCCTGCCAGGCGGTCGCTACGAGGTCGTCGAGTTGCAGCCGCGCCATCCGTTCCTGCCCGACGATGCCCAGGTGCGCTTGATCGCGCGCGCGCTGCCGCGGGAGGAGACGGCGATCCTGAGCGGTTCGGCCGTGCTGTCCGAGAGCGGCGCGCCGGTACCGAGCTTGGCCGTGTTGGGGCCCGAAGGCGGGGTGCTGCGCCGGGACGGCGAGCACTTCGAGCTCAGCGGCGTGGTCCCCGGCCCGGTGGTCGTGCGCCTCGAGGCCCCGGGGCGATTGCCAGTGGCCATCGGGCCGATCGACGTGTTCCCGGGGGCCGAGGTCGACCTCGGGGCCCACGCCCTGCGTCCGGCCGTGCGGCTCGAGGTGCGTCTGCGCGATGAGAACGACGAACCGCTGAACGGCGCCAAGGTGCGGCTCCTGCCCCTGCCCCAGGCCGCTGGCGGAGTGGGAGCCGACGCCGAGCGGGTGGTGCTACGGCGCGGGGCGAACGGCCGCTATGAAAGCGAGTTCGGTGAGGCCGGTGCGTGGACGCTGCACGTGAGCCATCCGGACTACCGCACCCGAAGGCTCACGGTCGTGATTCCGTCCGAGGCGTCCTGGAGCAACCAGGTCAAACTGGTGCCCCGATGAACGACGTATCCGAGCTGGGCCCGCCCGCGGCCGCCATCGACCTCGGCACCGAGACGGCCCTGTTGGTGATCGGTCGGCACTTGCCCGACGGTTCCCTGGAGGTGCTCGAAGATCACTGCCTGGCGACGCGGCTGGGGGCAGGCCTGGCCCTGGGCGGAGCGTCCGGCGCGCGACTCGATCCCCGCGCGGTGGAGCGCACGCTCGACGTGCTCGAGACCTTCGTGCGCCGGATCGAGCTGGCCGGGGTCGCGCCGGAGCGGGTGCGCGCCGCCGGAACCGCGGCCCTGCGCGCGGCGGGCGATGCCTCGAGCTTCCTCGCAGCGGCGGTGGCGCGCTGCGGCCTTCACTTCGAGGTCCTGACACCCGACCGCGAGGCGGCGCTGTCCTTCGACGCCGTGTTGGCGGACGGGGCGTCCCGCGACGTGGTGGTGATCGACCTGGGCGGCGGCAGCGCCGAGGTGATCCGCGGGGGTGGTCAGGAGCGCTTTTCCGTCCCCCTGGGTGCGGTGGTGGCCACCGACCGGTGGCTGGGCGGTGCGGAGCGGCTGGAGCCGATCGATCCGAAGTCCTGGAGCGCCTTCCGCGCGGCAGCCCGTGACCTGGCGGCCGACCTCCCCGACGGCGCGGCCCGGGGCGCCGAGCTGGTGCTCTTGGGCGGCACCGCCAGCAACCTGGCCTGCTTGGACCGAGGCCTGGAGTCCTACGAACCGCGCCTGGCCCAGGGCTGGACCCTGGCCGCTGCCGCGGCGGGGGCCTGGGCCGAGCGCTTGGCGGCCTTGGGCCTCGAGGAGCGCATGGACCACCCGATCGAGCCCGGACGCGCGGGAATCCTCCCCGGCGGCCTGGGCTGCCTGGCGGCGGTCTTGGAGCGACTGGGGGCGACCGAGGGACGTGTCAGCGGTCGAGGGCTGCGTTACGGACTCCTGCGGGAGGCCTTGGCCCCTTGAGCGCTCCCGCCCGGGTCTGAGATTGGAAAGTCTTACCGAGCTTCGGCGCGTCTTCGGGACGATGTGGGCCGCACCAAGTTTGCATTCGCCGCCTCCCGCCCCAGGGCGGGGTAGCTTACTGGGGAGGGACGCTCGGAATCGTCGGGGTGGCGGAACCGGGTCGTCGACTGAGATCGTCTATGACGGACATGCACTGCGGTCGAGTTCTGGGTCGGATCGCGCGTCGGGTCGGGGCCGTCGCGTTGGCCATCGGCACGGCCATCGCCGGCGCCGGTGAGGTCCAGGCGCAGGTCTCCGCCACGCCCGGCGGGCCGAGCGGCGGCGGCACGGGAACCTCGCCCTCTTCGGGCGCCGGCCGCAGCCAGGGCTCCCTGCGGGTCCCCGGTTCGCCGATCACCTTCCACACCGCCAACTCGAAGGGCGGCTGGTTCTACCTGGCCCCCGGGATCAAGGCCCGTTGGGTCCACGACTACCCGGTCTGGTCGGGTCACCCGACGGTCGAAATCATCCTGGCCGCCGGGGTCTCGGGGCACCCCACCCAGGAGGAGAAGCTGCTCTTGCAGTTCCCTCCGAACCTGTTCCAGATCCCGGAGTCCGAGCGCGCCATCGTGGTGGCCTTCCACCCCTACGGCGTCAGCTACGCCAGCCCGTTCAACGGCAGCCTGCTGCCGGCCCTGTGCGAGCAGCGCAACTGGATCCTGCTCGCGCCGATGGGCCTGAACCAGACCAATTTCGCGTCGGTCGAGAGCCAGAACACGCTCGACATCGTGATGGCCCTGGTGCTGAAGATCCTGCCCTTCAACCGTGAGCGCGTCTACACGGTCGGCTTCTCCATGGGCGGCTTGAACGCGGTGTCCTACGCCATGCGTAAGCAGGACCCCAACGGCATTCGCGTCGCCGGGGTGATCAACCACACCGGCACCATGGACGTGATCCAGGACTACGAGAACGGCTCGAGCGCGCTCAAGCTGATCCTCGAGGACGACGAGCACTTCGGGGGCTCGCCGACCGAGGTGCCCTTCGCCTGGGAGCGCATCAACCCGACCAAGCTCACCGCCGCCAACAAGGTCGATCCCGACCGGGCCCCGGCCACGAACCTGGTCGACCTGCCGATCTACCTGCACGTCAACACGCAGGACAACCAACAGGGCCTGGTCAACATGACCTACGCCCTCCACGACTACCTGCTCTCGTTGGGAGCCGACGTGTTCCTGTCCGAGGTACAGGCCGGCAGCACGCACCACTGGAGCACCATGGACATGGCGGCCGCCCTCGACTTCATCGACAGCGGCATCGCTCCGGGGCCCGCGCCCTCGAAGGGTCCGGTGCTCGAACTCTTCGCCGACCGCGAGGATCGCTACCGCCTGAGCGAAGTGCTCGAGATCGAGCCGAACCTGGTCGCCAACTACCGGATCGTCGTCCAGTCCCCCGCGGTCAATGCCTTCGCCGTCCAGAGCACCCGCGCCGTGCGCGAGCTGGCCCTGGACCTGGCGCCAATGAAGATCGATCCGGCCAAGGTGCTGACGATCACCACCTGGTCGGCCGACTTCAAGGCCGTCACGCTCGTGCTGCGGGGCTATGCCAAGGCGCCCTCGACCATCACCGTCAACGGCGCGCCGCCGACGGCTTGGAGCTACGACCCGGTCACCAAGGAACTGTCGATCAAGCCGACCGCAAACGGCAGCTTCGCAGTGGTGCAGGTTCTGCCGTAGCGACCGCGGAAGGCCTGAAAGCAACGGCAACGGCAGCGCGCGGCGCAGAGCATAGGGCCGGTTGGCCGACGTCGATGGCCCTGGGCCGACGACGCGCGTGAAGAACGACGCGCGTGAAGAACGACGCGCGTGAAGGACGAGCGGCCCCGAACGACGAGCGGCGCGCAGGCCTGGGCCTGCGCGCCGCTCGTCGTTGGAAGGGGGCCGGCGTTCCTTGCCCAACGCCGGCCCGAGGGAGAGAGAAATCTCGCCGAGCTTCCCGGGGCCTGGTTTGCTCGCTGATAAACCGGGCCCCTCTCGACAGACTTCATGGACGCCGAAGCGTCACCGGGAAAGTACGACCGGTCAGGTGTATCAGCAATCGGTTTCCTTTCGAAAACCTGCCCCGCGTCCCGGTCCAGGCGCAGTTGGAGCGCCCAACGCGGGGTCGCTCATCCAGGCGTCATGCTGCGTCGCGGTTGACGATCGGGAGACGCAGTGTGAGCGTCGTACCGAAGTCGTCGTCGTCGCGTTCCGCGTCGAGTCCGTGCAGGCGTGCGCGGGCCAGCAACTCCTCGGCTCGCGGGTCGTCGGACGAACCCCTGCGGGCCAGGCGTGCCACCAACTCGAGCCATGGTCCGGCCGCTCCGGAGCGCGTGACCCGCAGGCCCGATTCGGGGCCCGCGCCGCGCACGACGGACCCGAGATCCAGGAGCAGGGCCGCCAGGGCTTCGGCGCCGACGTCGAGCTCGGCACCCTCGGGCTCGCCCTCGAGCACCAGGTCGACCGTCGGGTCGAGCAGGGCGCGGGTGGCCTGGACCGAGAAGCGCGCCCCGATCCGCAGCAGAGCTGGGCTGGGGGCGACCAGGGCCTCGATCGAACTGACGCCCGGGGCGTCGACCGCTGCGCGCAGGATCAACAGCCCCTCGAGGACGTCCAACTCGGGTCCGGTGGCCCGGACCTCGCCCAGGGCCAGGGCCGTGTCGTCGTCCCGCACCACGAAGCCGCGGTTGGGCAGGCCGCCGCCGAAGCGTCCGGCGAGGGTCTCGCGCACCAGGCCCCGGTCCGGGGCCGCGTCGAGCTCGCCTCGGGACAGGATCGGGATCCACACAGGGCCATCGGGGCCGTCCACGCGGCGCCAGAGCTCGGCCCAGGAAGCCAGGCAGAGGCTGGTGGCCGCGTCCAGGAGTGCCCTGTCCCGATCTCCCGCCGATGTGGCGACGAGGAGGGACTCGGTCAGACGCTCGATGGGGGAGGGATCGACGCTCACGGACTTCCCTACTCGGCCGTCCGGGTGGGCGGACCCCAGGGTCCCCTGGGCGATCTTCCCGCGTGAGCGACGTGGAGAGGGTCTGTCAGGCGCCAACCCGCCCGGTGGGGCCTGACGGCGACCTCGGCCCACCGTCCGCCAGGGGGCTATACTCGACCCGCGCCCTCCCCAACCCTGGCGCAGCCCCCCAGACCATGAGCAGCAGTTCGATCGACCAACTCGCCTCGACCATCGGTCGCGAACTCGAACGTCCCGGGGGCCAGGCCGCCATCGCCGGCATCATCGCCGAGTACGCCCGCCAGGCCGACGATTGGCGGGCCCACGCCCACTTCGCGGAAGTCGGCTACACGCGCCACCTCCTGGCCCGCACGGAGCGCTTCGAGCTGCTGCTCCTGTGTTGGAACGCCGGCCTGGCCAGCGACCTCCACGACCACTCCGGCCAGAGCTGTTGGATGACCCTCTTGGATGGGCAGATCGCCGAGGACCGCTTCCGGCGGGACGCCGCGGGCTCCGTGCAGAAGGTCGGGACCCTGGACCTCGACCTGGCCGTGCCCGCCTTCATCGACGACGGCCTGGGTCTGCACGTGATCCGCAACAGCCCGCACCACAGGTCGGCCTCCCTGCACGTCTACGCGCGCCCGGTGGAGAGCTGCGGCATCTACTGCCGCGACACCGGGCAGGTGCTGGAGGAGCGCTCCCTGCGCTACGACACGGTTCGTGGGGACGGCGCACCGGACGTGGAGTCCGCCGGCGAGCCGGGCGGCGGCGACCCCCAGAGCTGACGGCGCACGCTTTCAGGCCCGGTGGTCCCCTCGGAGCCTGACCCATCAGGGGCAGCTCGCCTCGCGCGCACGTCTTTCGTCGACGCGCCTGGTTCGAGCAAGGGCCCGAAACACCGAGGCGCGCCTCGCTCGGTGCGAGACGCGCCTCGGCTCTCCCATATCGGTTCCCCCGGAGTCGGGGCCCTCGGAAGGGTCCCGACCCAGAGGTGGTCGGCTTGGCCCAGGACGGATTGGAGCGTCGCGGGGGGACCGAGGCCACCGAGAGGAGAAACGCCGACGGACTCGGGAACCGGCAGGGTTTCCCTACAAAACTCGAATCGAATCGCGATCTTCAGGGGTCCCCTGGCCCCAGGGACGCGAACACGCCATCCGGGTCGCTCTTGACCCTCGCCCAGCCCGCTCGCTATCGTCTCGCGCTCGCAAGGGCGGTGTAGCTCAGTTGGTTAGAGCAGCGGAATCATAATCCGCGGGTCGGCGGTTCGAGTCCGTCCACCGCTACCACCCTGGAGCCGCATGGGGGTCGAGTCTACCCCCGCGGCGGCCTCGATTTGAGCAGCGGATGCGTGGGGGATGGTCAAACCTTCTCCCGTCTGCTCCGCGATCGCGGGAAGGCTGTCCATCATCGCCCGGACGGCGCTCTCCCCGTGGTGAAGGTAGCCCTGAGTGGTTCGGATTGACGCATGACCCCCAAGCATCTGGGCCGCCAGGACATCCTGGGCAGCCGCTCGAGTCAGCGCGAAATGGCGCAGCGAGTGGAAGCTCCGGGTGCGTCCTGCGCCGTCCACCTTCGGGACCTGGGCGAAGCGCATCAGCCCGTTGAACCAGCGGTTGACGTTGTGCTCGTTCAGGCGCGCGCCGCGGCGGCTGGTGAAGATCAGGCCGCCGGGGGCCGCGTGTCCGAGCTGGGCGACGTGGATCCCGCGGAGTTCGGCGAGGGCCGCCTGGGCCTGCAGGTGCAGGATCGGCCACTGCTCGCGGGATTTGGCGGCCTCGGCGCGCAGGTGGAGCAGCGCGTCAGCTTCCACCCAGTCCTGCCACACCGCCTGCCGGAAGGCCCCGAGCCGGGCGCCGACGTAAGAGGCCACGACCACCAGATGACGCTGGGGGATCGCGGGGCTGCTGCGCCGGTCGCGCTGGGCCCGATCGTCCTGGGCCCGCGCCGCGGCGAAGAGGGTTCCAACCTCGTCCACCGTGAACGTGCCGCGGGGGCGCTTCTGGTTTCGGCGGCTCGCCGAGGGCAACTCGAGCGTGGCGATCGGGTCGACCTCGAGCCTGCCCTTGCGGGCTCCCCAGCGGGTGACGGCCTTGAGGTGGGCGAGGTACTGGCGGACCGTGGCGTGGGCCACACCCGCAGAGAGCTGATCGACCCGGTAGGCGTCCAGGAGGTCGATTCGGAGCGACGAGGCGTCCAGGAGCGGCGGGAGCTGGAGGGCGCTGAATCGGGCCCGCTGATCGGCCAGGAGCGTGTCCAGACGCTGCTTCGTCTGGGCCGCGTGCTTGGCCGAGATGTCCGGGGTGCGGTAGGCCAGCCAGTCGGCGATCAGGGCGTCGATGGGGCACGGGCGGCTCTCGATGAGGCCCATGAGGGCCCGGGAGAGCTGGTCGACGATCTCTCGGGAAGTGGTTCGGTGTGTCATCGGGGGCCGTTCCTGGGCAAGCGTGCTACCATGCCGACATCAGCCCCAGAGCGGCGCGCGGCTGCCGCTGCAACCCGGCTGGTTTGGAGCTGGTGTAGAGCTGAACCTATCGCGAAGACGCATGGCGGAGCAAGAGGCAATTCCGATGGTTGCGCGTGACGGAAGCGCAAGCCAGGACCCGCTAAGCGGTAAGGTCGAGAACCTGAACCGCGAGGGGGGGAAGGCTGGCCGGCGCTCCGCCGTCCGCTACCGGCTCGTCTGCCCAGTCTGCGGCCTCTGCCCGATCACGCCGAACAACCTGCCCGCCCATCTCCGCTCGCGTCAGTGCTCCCGCGTCCACACCAAGGACGAAGCGGCCGAGCTCGCGAAGACCGCGCCCCGCGACCCGCGGCCCTTCCAGGAAGCGGTTGACCTGGCGGACAACCTGATCGGCAACTGGGAGAAGCGGCTCGAGACCGAGACGCGCCCGATCGCGATCCAGGCCATCACGGACACGCTCGAGGGGATGCGCCTCCAGTACCGGCGCCTGCTCGACATCGGGCCGAACAACTACGTTCCGCCCGAGGGTTTCTACGACCGGGAGAGGGAGAACGAGAGGTGAGGAAGACCATTGCCGTCGCGCTTGTTAGTGCAGTCGCCTGCGGCTGCATCGGCCCGGTCTATCGACAGTCCTCGGAATCGCGGGCAATTGAGCGGGAGCAGGAGCGCCTGGACCGCGAATCACAGCGCCGAGAATGGAACTGGAGGATGCAGGCGAAGGAGTCCAATCGGTTCACCGACACCACTTGGGCTGTCGATGAGTTTGACGGATCCCTAAGGGTTGAGTCTCCTCGTCGGCTCGAGTTCTTCTCCCATCTCGACTCAAAGGCTCCGGTCGCGGTCGACCACGGGCATAGCTCTGCATCTGTGAGCCTTTCGGCGAGTCGGCCTTACCTGTCGAGGAGTTCGGAACCAATGCTGCTCCTCTCCGTCACGACGCCCGGCGCGTCGCGAGTCTCCGGGATTGACGCATACGGCCTCGGGCCGCTTCGAATGGTCGGCTCCAGCAAGCGCTACGCCGGAGGAGGCAACTACTACGGTAGCGGCGTGGCTCAGATCAGCCGTGAAGTGGTCGAAGACTGGGCGGAGGCCGACTGTCGCCTGCGCTTGCGCGGCCTCCACGACTTCGACGTGGTCATGCCCGCTTGGCTTACCGAAGCCTTCCTGATCGAGCTAGATCAAGCAGCGGAGGCGCAACTCGCCTGGACCGCGCCTCTTAGGTAGCGCCTAGGCCGCCCCCTCCACCAAATCCACGATTCTGACGACTGCGCACGTTGGAATCGTCATGTCGCCCATGGCCTGCTCGGGCTCGCCGTCGTCGAACGCGACATGGGGCAGGATCACCTTGCAGGTCTCGCCATCGTGCGCGAGCCACCCCACGGAGCGGCAGACCTTCGGCTCGGGCGGTGACTCCGGCTCCTCGATGAAGGACCACCGAGACGCGCAGCCGAACGAGTCAAGCCACTCGATCAGGACGAGGCGCAAGGGTGGAGCTACGCCTCGGGTGGGCAGTCAGCCATCTTCCCCTCGACCTCTTCCTTGAAGCGGCGAAAGAAGTTGATGTAGGTCTCGCCCGGGTTGCGAGTCAGCGGGCAAACCTGGTCGTCACCGTCGCAGCACCACTGGGCGGTTAGCGCAGTGGTGTCGCTTGGCGCCGAGAGCTGGAGGGTGTTGAACGCGGCCGCAATCCACTCTTCGGTGGTCTTCGTTCCCTTGTCGACCTCGAACGTTGCAGACGGCGTTCCGCCCGCGTAGGTCATCCTGATCGGTCCGCACATTGCTTACTCCTGCCCCAGGTCGAAGGTGCGCACTCCAGTCTGGGCGCGCGCCACCTCCGCGATTGCTTCCATTCGGAACCGGAGCACGCGGACCTCTTCCGCGAGGAACTCCACCTGCCGTTGTAGCTCGGGGTCAGGGGAGAGGGAAGCGGCGTGCGGAGTCGGGCTCGGATCCGGCGCCATAAGCATCCCGCCGGCCCAGAGCCCGCCGAACAGCCCACCCCCGATCGCGCCGCCGAGGATCAAGATCCCGGCGTAGAAGCGGCCCGCAGGCTGCCGGCGCTCGCCGCGGATCTCTTCGATCGCGTGCTCGGCAATGCGCACTCCAGACGACACGGCGCCGCGCAGGCTCCAGCGGGGCCCATCGTCAGGGGGGGCGCCGACCACGTCAGAGACCCACTCGAGCCATTCGCGGCTGGCGCTGGCGAGCACCCGTGAGTCGGGGGAATCCGGGAATGGTGCGTGATCGAGGTGCCGGACCAGCCCCTCGAGCGATGTCGCTTCCTGGACGATCAGGACAAGCGGATCCAGTTGGGCAAGAGTGGCGCGGGCGCGAGCCTGCTGCACCGGCATCGAGAGCGGGAGCGGTCGCAACCCACCCGCTTCGCGGGCTTCGGAGGTCTGCATGGCGTAGTTGATGGGAGCCCAAGGCGGCAATCCGGAATGGTCGCCCCCTGAACGGAGCCTTCGAGGCGAAGCGAACACGGAATCACTGGCGAGAACTGAACCCTCCGGGGGTCAATCGCGTTGACACGGCGTCAAGCGGCCAGGTCGGCACCGTCGGCCGCGTAGAGCCCGACCCAGGTCCCCACGAGGTCCCTGGACACCACGCGCTGGCGTGGGTGGAACTCGGCGATCTCCCGCGGGGAATCGTCGGCCAGCACGCCCAGGGACACCAGCGCATCGCCCAGGAGCTTGAACGAGGCTCCAGCGTTGTCCCAGTCCATGAGGTGCTGGCGGAGGGCGACGCGACGCTCGAACTCCACGCGCACGGGCTGGCGAATCCGCGGCAGCGGGTGGCCGCTCAAGCGCACCAGGAGGGCCGCCTTGCCCTTCTCGCGGCGCTTGGCGTGGTGGTGCATCCGCATCAGACCCTTGGGTCCGTTGAGCCCGGGCGGCAGCCAGTCGGGGATCCAGACCTCCCAGAGCGGCGCGCTCATCCGATCTCCTCGACCCTGAGCATCCGCACCCGCAGGGCGTGGATCAGCAGCCGCCCCAGGTGCTCGGTGCAGTCGCGCGGCCAGGTGACCTGCGGGGTGCCCGCGGCGTCGATCTCCACCTTCACCCCTGCCTCGCCGAGCGCCACGTCCATCAGCGCCAGGCCGACCTCTTCGACGAGGTCGGGGTCGTTGTGGGCGAGGTCTCCGTCCATCGAGTCGGGGATGCGTGCGGTCATGGTCTGGCCGAAGCTACCGCGCACCGTGACGGCCGGGGAGCCCCCTTGTGATTATGCCTCTTCCGCATTCTCGGGCTCCTCTGAGGGCCCCTCGATCACGTCGCAGCCGTTGCGCTCGCGGATTTCCGCCTGCGCCTTGAGCAGCGACAAAGCGAACTCGTAAGCCTGCTGCCCGGCGTCCGATTGCTCGTCGATTCGATCGCGGCCGGGGGCGAGGTTGAAGCGGCCTGGGCGGCGCTGCTTCAAGATGAACATCGCCAGCGCGTCGTGGTGCTTCGTGCGCTCACCGCACTGGATCCCCTCGTAGTAGACCGGATCCAGCGTGCCCTCGATCGCCCGCGTCATCGCGGCGTCCTCGAGGTCGTCGAGCATCAGCTCCTGGACCTCGCGGATCGCGGCGTCGAACTCGGAGTCCGTTTCGCGGCTGTTGAAGACCGTGCGCCGCGACACGCCCGCGACAAGAGCCGCCCGCTGCATCGTGCGCTCTCGCTCGTACGCCTCGAGGAAGATCGCCTTCCACGAGTCAGGCAGCGGCTTCCTGGCCATGAAGTTGAATCGCCGCCATCACGGCGCGGGCTGCGGCCTCGGCCGTCGACTGGTTCTGCGGGCAGCACCAGAAACGCGAACTCCCGGAGGGGCTCGGCCAAGGGACCAGGACTGTGCCGAGATCGTGGCGGGCGCGCGGCTTGAACAAGCGCGGCGACTCGCCAACCCACGGGCGGAACGCCTCGCGGACGGCTCGGCCAAGGAGGAGCACCATGGGGCGCTCGCGAAGGGTGGGGGCGAGCTCCAGCGCCGACGCGCGAGCCAAGCCCCACAGTTCTCCAGCCCACAGGGTGCCGGGGCAGTCGGTGCGACGCCCGGGCCACTTGTCGAGCAGGGTGATCGAGTCGAAGGTCTCCGCCATCTGGTCGGCGGTCAGGCCGAACAGGCGCTGAAGCTTCGCGTTGGAGCACGGCCCGGGCTTGCGCCAGCGCCTGTGGCCGGGGGGCGGGCTGTAGCTGACGAGCAGCGGCTTGCCACTCATGCGGGCACCGCCTCGACCTCGGCGGGGCGCCCGCGGCCCCAGGCGCCGAGCTGGCGAACCCTGATCGTCTTCGTGGCCAGGACCGATGCGTCCTCGAACTGCATGGCCATCGAGTAGAGCCAGGACGTGGCGGCTTCCACGGTCTCCACGCGCACCGGCGCGCCGCCCATCGCGACCTCGATCTCGAACCGCTCGAAGGGCTCGTCCAGCGGAACCATCGCGGGGGCGTCGACTACTCGGTTCCTGTGGCGCGACCTGCGGGCCCAGGACACCTGCAAGCCACCGGCGACCTCAGTGGCCTGGAGCGCGCCCGGGGCTCTGGGGAGCGCGCTGGCCCCCGCCAGCGTGACCGTGGCGAAGTCGGGGGCGTCCGCGATCGACCGGCCGGCGCGGACCGCGCGCAGCGTCACCTCGTCGCCCCACTGGTCGGGGTGGTACGGGATCCGCAGTGTGGCCTCGTCGAGGAGCATGAACGGCTCCCCGATCGCGTGCGTGCCGGTCCTCGCCGCGGTGTCGAGCAGGCCCCTGGCGATCCCGGAGAGCCGGTAGGTGCGCTCGCCCTCGAGCGCGGCCGTGGCGAAGGCAATCACCTCGCCCCCGAGCACAGCCAGGTTGGCCCCGCGCTCCACGTCGGATGTGGGACGGGACTCCAGCGTGCCGCGCGCCAGCTCCACCAGGACCTCGCCAGAGTTGTCCCACAGATCCGGGTCTGCGGAGGGCAAGACGGACAGCGCACGGCCCACGCGCCCGACGCCGGTCGTGGCCCCGACTCCGCGGTAGCCCGAGCCCGGCGTGCGGGTCCAGTAGATCCCGACCTGGTTCGTGAACCGCTCGGTGACCGCCGCCGCCACACGAATCGCCGGGCCGAGCGGGTCAGGGACCTCGACGGCGACGGCGTAGACGCTGGGGAAGGGGTCGAGTTCGGTCACGATGAGGGCGGGTCGGGGTCCGCGGGCAACACGAACTCCCAGATCGGGTTGTCGGTCTCGATCCCGTCGATCTCGACCAGGCCGGAGACATCGCGAAGGCGACCGTTCACCTGCACGTCCACGTCGACGGCGCCGCGGGTGATGCCGATGGTATCCCCGGCGGCGAGCCACCAGAAGTTCGGCGGGAGCGCACCGGATACCGGTTGGGCCTGGTCGTTGGCGTGCAGCATCCGGAAGGCGATCGTGCGCGCCTCTTCGCGGGTGAGCGCGATATTGGAGAGGTCGACCTGGACGGCTTCGGTGCGGTCCGTGCCGTCCTGGACCAGCTCGCGGACCGACTTCACTTCGTTGTCGGAGTCGACGTCCTGGTAGGAAAGGTCAATCTCGACAGGGCGCCGGAGTTCGCCCAGCGGCGTCCATGAGAAACCCTCCTTGCGCTGGGCCCCGATCCTGGTCACCACGTCATCGTCGGACAGCAGGGCCTCGCGAGAGGTGGGCCGGTCAATGACCTCGATCTTGCCGCCACGCTCGCGGATTACACCCGATCCGGTAAGCAGCAGCTGGGACAGCAGGGCCCGGGTGGTCTGTGGGCCCCTAGCCATGATCCCACGAGCGAAGAACGCTCCAGTGCCGAAGTCGATCAGCATGTCGCCCCTGTGTAGACCGCCTCGCTCCATCGATGTGCGAAAGAGCGCCTCGGTGGACGACGGGGAGTTGCCGAAAACCCCGGTGAACTGAGGGACGCGGTTGCCGAAGCGGGTCAGGTTGAACCCTTGGAGGACCACATGCAGGCGACCGGAGAATGCCGAGAGATTGCCGGCGCCGACTTGGGACTCAACGTGTGGGTCGATCTCCAAGAGGCCCGCCCCACCTGAATAGACGCGCACGTCAGTTGCGACCGACGAGTCGAAGAACGGCAGCGACTGGCTCACCGAGACGAGCAGGCCAGGCCCCTGGCTAACGTTCGGTCCGAACTCACCCGCCTGACCCCAGAACTCGATGGAGGTGGAAAGGTCGCCGTTTGTCCTAGAACTCTGCACCACCTTGCTGACGTTCAGCTCGGCAGTTAGGAATCCAGACACGGAGGCTATAACTCCTTCGGTGAAGCCCGAGAGATCGGTCCCGCCGTTGGGCGCTGTGAGCGTCAGCGATACCGAGATGAGCGGGCTTGGGCTCCCGTTGGAAGTGAGCGTCGCCGTGATGTCGCTTCCCTGCTGGAAGCTGCCCCCGCCGAGCTGAACGATCGGCTCGCCATCTGCGGCGAGCAACTGGAGTGTGGCGTCGGTGTCGTGGGCGTCGCCGATCAGGGATACGATCAGTGTCGTCTGGTATCTGTAATTGGTGGCATCCGGGCCGGCCTTGCCCCCAACGCTCGAAGCCTCGACGATCTCGCCCACCGGGCCTTTGTAGATCACGGTTCCTTCCACGCGGCCGAGCCCCAGGCCCCAAGCCACAGGCGAACCCTCTTGGCTCCGCATTAGCCCAAACCCGTCGATCTTCTGACCCTTGATGTCGTCCGCCGGGAACAGCCAGGGGAAGACGAAAGCCGAGTCAATGATCCCGCCGACGGCCACGAAGGCGCCTTGAAGTGCGGCTGCTGCGCCAACGCCGAGGCCGCTGGAAGTGACGGCTCCGAGCGCAGCGAACGCGATCGTCGCCATCAGGCAGCCCTCCAGTAGCTGTCAACCCGCCGCAGCCACTTCGGGTCCAGCACCTGCGTCTGGACCTTGAAGTCGCGCATGACGTGGACGAACCGCCCACCATCGACGAAGAGGCCCAGGTGCCGAGCGCCAGCCAAGGGGCCTCCGACTCGCAGCAGCACAAGGCCCCCGACTTCTGGCCCGTCGACCTCGGTCGCGAGCTGCTCCAGCCACGTCCGCAGCAGCTCCGGCGGGGGATCTGACGGGTAGGCGTCGATCGTCGGCAGCTCGACGCCCTGGGCCGCGTAGGCGGCGAGTGCGATGCCGGCGCAGTCGAGCCCCACGCCTGGCACGCGCCCCTGGTGGTGGAACGGGGTCCCGATGTAGCCCAGCGCGGCCTCGGCCGCTGCGATGCGCGTGGAGTCGTTCAAGAGGTTGCCGGCTTGAGGATCTCGTCGGGACCGGGCATCCGGTCGTTGCCGCCGAAGTTGATCGCGTTCCCGAAGTCGTCGCGGCAGGTGATGAAGTCCCGCGCGCAGCCGACGATCAGGTCCACCACGTCCCCGACCTCGAGCGGAAGCGGCATGAGGCTCGCGAGCTGGACGACCTTAGTCGAGTCGCTCCAGGCCGCGATCTTCCTGGAGATCCCGTGGTTGTTGCCCCGGCGGACGATGAGCTTTCCGAAAGTGAAGCGGTCGGTGGCGAACCCCGACCCGAGCGCGGTGTCGACGGTGCAGACCCTGCGCGCGGCCGAGGCGTCAACGGCCGTGATCGCCCTGGCGTAGAGCGACAGCGGGGCGATGTCCGCCCGACACTTCACGGGGTCTCCCAGCTCCGGGTGGTCGCAGGTGCGCTGGTAGCGGCCCCCGACCTTGCGGTCCAGCTTGCCCGCGAGGCTGGTGGTCTGGGCGGTCCAGTAGGAGCCCGTGCGCTCGACGGTTGCGACGTGGAAGACGTCGGTTGTGAGCGGCCCAAGCCAGACGTGCTCGAAGTCGAACAGGTAGCGCGTGATCCGCGCGTCGTTGTAGCGCCCGGCGTCGAGGTCGTCGTCGGTGATGAGGTCCGAGGAGATCACGCCGCCTAGGTCGAGGGTGCCCGGGGCCATACCCGTCTCCTGCTCGACCGCCGAGTCCTGGGCTGAGGCCGTGGGGATGAACCGCCAGCCGCTCCAGGGGATCACCTTCGAGGCGTTGGTGATCGCGAGGGTCTGCCCGTCCCGCCGGGCCACGATGTAGCAGAGCGCCGGCCGCTGCACGCGGCTCTGGGCGATCTCTTGCATCGGCTGCGGTAGGGAGAGAAGCGGCATCAGTCGATGGGGGGCAGCAGGAAGCCGATCGAGGTGGCCTCCTGGCGGAGGGCGGCGACGGCTTGGGCGCGCTCGACTGCCTGCGTCTTGGGCACGCTCTCCAGGCGGTCGAGGAGGCCCTGGACGTGGGTCCCGAGCGCCTCGGGGTCGCTCAACAGGCCAGCCATGCCCCGGCCCGCATGGCCCAGCCTCCAGGCCCGATCGAGGGCTTGGGCGTCGGGGCGCCCCGTCAGGCGCAGGGTCGAGAGGGCGCGCATGAGCAGCCGCCCCGCCTGCTCGGTATCGTCGAGCTCGGCCATCTCCGCCTCGGTGAGCCCCGCGAACTGCTGAGCCAGCGCGTCGGCAACGCCCGCGAGCGCGAGCATCTCGGCCGCCAAGTCCTCGGCGGCCCGCACCTGCTCGACGGCCGTCTGGGCCAGCACGGTGGCGCGCACGGGGCGCTGGCTCTTGCCGGCGGCCTCCGACTCGAGCTTGGCGTCCTCGGCCTGGACAAGCCGCTGGCGGATCCCGTCGCGGCGCGCCGCAACCTCGCGCGCGAGCTGGCGAAGCACACCCCAAGGCGTCGCGGCCTCGCCCCGGACCAGGCCCGCCTCGAGCTGGGGGATCGTGTGGAAGCGGCGGTGGAACTGCTCGATGAGCGCCAGGTCTACCAAGGGGCGTACTCCGTGACTGCGGGTTGACGGCGGGGGGAGACCATGGGGGTCTCGCTCGCCCGCCATGCCCAGTCCCGGCCGATGGAGAGGACCGAGTCGGTGGTCCCCGTGGGGGTGAATGAGCCGCCGACCACGTAGGCGCGGCCGGCAGCCTCCTGCCAGCTCGTCCCGTGCGAGTGCCGGCCGAAGGGCATCGAGGGCAGTTCCTTCCAGCCGAAGCTGCTGGTGCTCGCCTCGTAGAAGCGCCAGACCTGATCGGACTCGTAGGCGACGCCCGTGGAGTCGAACAGGCCGCCGATCAGGAGCATTCCCGGGCGCTCGTCGAGATCGAGCCAGGTCGTGGCCCGCTCCCATGTGGGCGTCCGCGCGGGCCAACCCGGGGCGTCGGCGCTCCAGGAATCGGCGCTGATCGTGTAGACGAGAGTCGACTGGCCCGAGATCGAGGCCGGGCTGTTGCCGCCGGTGAGGTAGACGCGGGCGGGCGAGGCGCTGCGAGTGTTCGCCGCGCACGAGGTCGACGAGAAGCTGACCGGGGTGCTCGCCTTGGCGGTCCAGGTGACGGGGTTGGTGTCGGGGTTCGACACCTCGTAGACGCCGGACAGGTTGCCGATGCCGGGAGTGACGATCCCGGTGCTGCCGCCGGTCTCTGCGCCGCCGGCCCAGTAGGTCGTCACCGGAAGGCCCAGCTCGGAGTTGCGAACCCCCGCCTCGAAGGTGTCGGCGTAGTTCGTCGCCGCGAGCGTCGCGTCCTGCCCGCCGACAACCCAAGCCTGCCCCGTGCCGTCCGCGCCGAGGCCGCCGAGCGGTGGCTCGAGCGAGAACGCCGCGGCGCCGGCGCGACCGATCGCAAGAGCCGGCTCGGTGATCCAGACCTGTAGCAGCCCGTCGTACCTGGAGCATGTGTCCGAGATCGACCCGGCCGCGTTGTAGCCCCCGACGACGAGCGTCTCCCGGCCGACGGTGGGGCTCGCGTTCGTGAGCGTGGAACCCCCGGGCGTCGCCGACCACGATCCGGCGAGCGTCCCCGGCGTCACCAGGAACAGCGAGCGGGCGCTGAATCTGGAGATCGAAGTGACGAGACCTCCTGCCGCATCCCTGACCTCGACCGTGGCCGTGGTCGTCGACGGGTCGAAGGGGATGCAGGCGATCTCCAGGTAGAAGCCCGGGAACTGCGCGGCCTCGATGTTGCACGCGGGCAGCACTACGGTCGCCGTATCGTCCTGGAGCACGCGCACAACGACGACCCGGTCCAGCCAGCTCAAGGGGATATCGGCACCTGTGTCGGTGATGTCCCTGGCGTTGCCGAACTGTTCGACCGTGACCGTCACAGGAGGGTCCAGGTGTATTGGCCGGTGGTCGAGTTGCGGACCAGGAAGACACGCCGTGCCGAGCTGGCCGAGACCGCCCCGAAGGTCACGGCGCCGCTGGGGTACTGGACCGCCTTGGAGGTGCCCGAGTTATTGACGAGCGCGTAGTACGGGCCACCAGGCCAGAGCCCTTGAGGATCGGGCAGGAGCCAACCGGTCGTGCTGCTGTCGGTGATCTCCCAGACGAGCGGGCCGAGCCTCTCGACCGCGACGTAGCCGCTCGGGTTGTCGCTGGTAGTCGAGCCTCGGTGACCGATCGTCAGCGGCTGCGTAGCGTCCTCGGGAAGCAGCTCTATCAGGTCCAGGTCGACGCCCGTCTCGGAGTTGTAGGCGTCGAACTGGACGCCGAAGCCGCGGTCTGCTTGGGGACCGGCAGAGACCGGGATGTGGAACTCGTAGCCGGCGGTTACCGCGAGGCCGAGGCTGGGCGCCGTGTCGAAGGTGACGATGCCGGTGGTGGCGTCGAGTGAGTAGTCCGAGGGGTCCGTGAGCACGCCGTTGACGCCCGCAGCGAACTCGCTGGGCACCGGCTTGGTGATGATCCGGGAAACTGCCGACGACCCGCTGATGTAGTTCTTGAGGAGCTGGAAGGCGCGCGTTGAGCCGTCCCCGATGCCGATGAGGGTGTCGAGGTATCCGTAGGCGCTTCGACCGTCCTGGTTCGTCGTGTAGTCCCGGGGATCGGTGAAGCGAAAGCCGTTGCGCCCGCCGCGCCTGGCGAGCATGAAGCGCGAGAGGTTCGCGATCTCGGTCTTCTGCCGCCGATCAAGCTGGAGGTTCCAGCGCCGCACAGGGTCTCCCGAGTGCGCGACGTAGAACAGCCGCCCGCCCTTCGACTGGAAGTGGTCGCCGCCGTGGTCGACCGAGTCGCTGGTGCCGTAGCTCGGCGTCAGCGGGAACACGACTTCGTCGAACGCCATCTAGCGGCCCTCCCTGACTGCGCGACGAGCGCGCTTGCCGACCTGTTGGGCGGCGTAGTCGACGGTGGCTCGGTCGGTCTGGCCGCTGAAGTTCTGAGTCACGTTCACCACGAAGGTTGAGGAGCTGCCGGCCTTTGCACCCGAGAAGCTGCCGGGAGTGGCGAACCCTGGACCTGTTGGCAGTCCTGGCGGAATCTCGGGGGCTGGTAGCGACTTCAGCACCAAGCCAGAGTTGGCCGAGCTTCCAGGGAACGAACTGCCGCCGCCGGCGACTCCGCCGGTGCCTGAGTTGGCGGCACTTCCTGGGAACGAGCTGCCGCCCTTGCTGCCGCCGCCACCAATGCCTGACCCGAAGCCCGAGAAGAAGTCCTTGAGGAAACTCCCCAGGAAGTCGTCGAGCGGGTCAAACAGCAGCGCCTCCAGGAAGATCCGGCGCACGCGGTTCGCGAGCACCTCGAGCGCGTCCTCGACGCGGTCCAGGTCTTCGATGAACTGGTCGACGAAGTCGGTGCCGGCGCCGGCGAGGCCCTCGCTGATCTGGTTCACCAGCTCGGCCGCGGCGCGCTCGTCCTGGAGCCGCTGGAGCAGGCTGACGATCGCATCCTCTTGCCCTCGGATCGAGACCGCGACGGCGTCCAGGCCCTCAGCTTCGGCGGCGAGCGCCAGGGAGTTGAGGTCTCGGATGAGGAGTAACTCCTCTTGCTGCTCGCGGGACTTCCCGACGAGCTCGAACTGCTCCTGGAGCGATCGGCTGAACCGGTCGACCTCACCCTCGAAGGCGGCGGCCCTGTTGTCGTTGGGCTGGGCAGCCAGCGCCAGGTCAGCCGATTCCGCCCGCTGCTCGGCAAGCTCGCGCTCGGCTTCGGTCTGGAGCCGCGTCAGCGCGATCGCCTGGAGGATGCTTTGTGGGATCAGGTCGAGGCGGCCGCTCTGGAACGCAGCCGCGGCGCCATCCCTGGCGGCTCGCAGGTCGCTCTGCGCGTCTGCCGCCTCGCCGGCTAGAGCGGTCTCGAACTGGAGCCCAGCGAAGAAGCGCTCCAGCGGCAGGAACTGGCGCGCGCTGCCTGCTGCGAACGAGCCTTCAAGCCCGCTCTTGATGTTCTCCCCGAGAGCGCCTCCGACCTGCTCTCCACCGGCCGCGGCACGCTCTTCGAGGTCCCTGGTGAGCGCCTCGACCCGAGCTGTCGCCTCGGGGCGGATGGCGTCCAGAGTCTCGATGACCGTATCTTTGTCGACGACACCGATCTCGACTCCGTCGAAGCTGGCCTGGACCACCTCGGCGAGCCCCTGCGCCGCCTGTGCCAGCTCCGGTCGCAGCCGTTCAAGGTCGCGCGTGGCGCTGCTGATGAGAGCGCGCCGACCGGCGCCGTCGTCTTCGAGGCTTGCATCGCGAATGCGACGCTTCGCCACCTCAAGTTCGTCAGCGAGTTCCGTGAAGTCCCGAACTGCATTCACGGCGGGCGAGAGGTCGACGCCTGACGCATCGAGCGCGTCGAGTCCGAGCGTCCGGGTGAGCTGATCGGCGAGAGTCAGCGCGCCGTCGATCGACTGGTCGGAGATGCGTCGGCTGGCCCCACTTGCGACCCCCTCTAGTTCGCTTGCCAGGTCTTCCGCAACGCTGCTCGAGAAGTCCCTGAACCTCTGCGCGAAGTCGATCCTTGCGGCGTCCAGGACCTGGTCCAGAACCTCTCCGCTGATCCCCTCGCCCCTGAGGGAGGAGACGGAAAGGCGGTCGGGGGCCGACGCGGCCGCAAGCGAGTCGGCAAATCGGGTCAGCTCGGCCTGGACCTGCTTCGCTTTCTCGAGCTGGCGATCGAGGTCCCCCTCCGTCTCAGCGCGCCCGATTCCAACCTCGAGGTCGGATAACCTTCTGAAGAAGGCTTCGACCTGATCCCCGGTGTTGAGCACCCCTTCCAGCTCTTCGCTCAGCTCCCGCGCCTCGGCGCTGGCGCTCGCGAATAGCCCAGCCAGCGCGCCTGCGCTTGCGCCGAGAGCGACGAAGGGGTTCGAAGCCGCGATTCGTGCGACCGAACTAAGCGCGCGAGGGACGGTACCAAGCGCCTGGATCCCGCCGCCGACCGCAACTCCCGCCAGCGCGCCGCCGAGGCTTCGGACCGCAGTCGCAAGCGCTTCCACGCTGAGCGAAGCGCCCGAGCTGCGGGTGTCAAGCCCCGCCACCTCGTCGACGACCTCCCGGGTCAGCCTCACTGCGTCAGAGAGGGCCCCCGTGGAGTCACCGAACTGGGTAACGGAGGACTCGACGGAGTTCCCGAGGAGCTTCCATTGGTTGGACAGCGCCTCGACGGCCTTGGCTGCTTCCTTGTCCAGGGCTGTGGCGTTCTCGACCTCCGCATTCGCAGTCGCTAGGGAACTGGTGAGGACGTCGTAGCCCTGGGCGAGGGTTGGGATTACCGCCAGCAGCCGGTCCCCGGTAAGTCCAATGGACTCCAGGGCAGCCGTTGCGTCACCCCCCTCTCTCCCCAGGTCGCGTAGGCCGCGGATCAGGTCCCGGAAGACCTCGACCGGATCGCTTCGGAAGTTGACCTGAAGGTCAGCGGCTCCGCGGCCGGTCAGCCTCTCCAGAGCCTCAAGCGCCGGTCCGCCGGAGCGAACGGCCGCATCGATCGCGCGGAACGAGCGGCCAACCGTGGATCCCCCCAGCTCGGCCTGGACACCCAACGCAGCCAGGGCCGCGCCGAGCGCCGAAGCCTGAGCCGAGGAGACCTCATAGGCCGCGGTCGCCTTCGCAACTTCCGACGCGGACCGCGCGATCTGGGACTCGGTCGCCGCCTGGGAGTTGCCCAGGGCGACGATCACCGATCCGAGGCGTCCGACCTCACTGGCGCTCTCGCCGGTGATGTTGAGCAGCCGCGCGAGGGTCTGGGCAGCCTCTTCGCCTGCGAGGTCTGAGGCGCCCCCGAGCTTCGCCAGGGTCTCCGTGAAGGCGAGGATGTCGCTGCGCCCCTTGACCCCAAGCTGGCCGGCAGCCTGAGCAATCTCGAGCAGCTCGGCCGTGGTCGCCGGCACCTCGCGCGACAGGTCGCGGATGTCGTCCCCGAGCGCGGAGAGGGCAGAACCCTCGAGGTCGGCGGTCTTCCCGACCCCGATCAGGCCACGCTCGAAGTCGGCGAGGGTACGAACCGCCTCACGACCGCCGGCGAATGCCGCGAATGCCACTGCCAGGGAGGTGGCAAAGACGGCAGTGCGTGAGGCCGTGGTGCCGAGCCTATCCGTCTGGACCTCGAGCCTGTTGACCTCGAGTCCGGCCTGTTCCGCCTCGTCGGCCATCGAGTCGACGGCGCGGTTGAACTCGTCGGCGCCTCTCTTGGCCTTGGCGGCATCGATCGTTGCCTCAAGAGTCGGCATCGGCGCCCTCGCTTTCCGCTCGGCTTCGGATCGAGTTCCGCCATTGGGCGTCCATCACCTGCACCGTCTCCACGACCTCGCGCACCCGCGCCGGGGATTGGACTCCCAGGACGCGGGCGGCTGCGACGATCTCGGAGATAGGGAAGGGGAGGGGCATCGGTCCGTTCCACGCGCGCGAGTTGCTGCACAGTCGGAAGACCTGGTCGAGGTCTTCGGAGGTCGGGTCCGGGGCGAGCTCGAAGAACTCGTCGCGAACCTCAGTCATCCGCCCGTGCGGCCAGTGGAGCGCCTGGAGGTTCTCGAGCGAGTCACCCCAGCGGCTCCACCAGTCGAGTCGGGCTAGGGCTTTCCCCTCTCAGCCTCCGCGCGCTTCGCCCGGAACAGGCCGGAGTTGAGCGAGACGCGAAGCAGGAACTCGAACAGCTCGCGGAACGCCAGGGTCGAGATCCGCCGCGCAAGGCCGTCCGGCGTGTATGACTCGGCGCCCTCGCCGTCCTCGGCGTCCACGCCATCCCAGTCCGTGACCAGCTCCTCGGCGATCAGGGCGGACCAAAACTCACGCTCGTCGTCGACCAAGCTGTCGACGATCCAGCGCGAGGCCAGGAGGTTGCTCAGGTTCTCTCGTCGCCAGCCCTCGTGCGCCCGGTAGCCCTCGAGCAGCCGATCGCGGAAGCCCACGCGCGAGTCGGCGAGCCGGACCCGGAATCGGATCCCGGTCTTGGCCCAGTCGACCCACGTCCCTTGGTTCACGCGCTCCATGTCGAGCGCGAAGTCGGAGAGGCGCACCATGGCTCAGATCCAGGTGACGTAGGTGAGGACCGCAGCCGAAGCCGGCTTGCCGGCACGCCACGGGATCCGCTCGACCACGTCCGAGTTCTTGCCGGTCGTCGGCGACTGCGCCGAGTCGAACTTCACGCGCGGAGCGAGCATCGCGGCGGCAAGGCCGTTGTCGTCCTCGATGATGAAGCCGAGCGATGTGTCGAGGTGGCCCTCGGCGATCAGGCCGTTGGCGGTGCCGGTCTTGTAGGAGTTGATCTCCCCGGTCACCGAGAACTCGCCCTCAGTAACCGCGATCGGGCCGACCTGGCCGAGAGCGTCGTTCTCCCGGAGGTTGTTCGCGATCCTGACCGAGAACGTCCGAAGGATGAACTCCGCTCCCGCCTGAATGACCGCGGTGCAGTTACGCGAGCCGGAGGTGACGTTGTTCGACGCCGCCTCCATCAGCCCAGTGGCCGCCGTCGCGGCCTTGGTCTCGACCACCTTGCCCTTGAACCCGAAGCCGACCGTCACCTGGCCGTCGGGGCTCATCGACAGGTCCATCGTGTCCGGGATCTGGCCGGTGCCGCGCTTGAACGTGTTGGTGAGATCGGTGTTCTGCTTCTCGATCGTCCACGAGCTGCCCGTGGTCCCGTTCGAGACCTCGGCGCCGAAGTCGATCACGTAGCTCGCCGTGGAGTCGGCGGCGAAGTTGCTGCCATCGAACCGCCGGACCTGCACCGTGTCGTCGTCGGTGACCACGGTGATGCGGGCGAGCACGTCGTTCGCCGTGGTGCCGGTGTTCCGGCTCAGCTTGACCAAGTCGCCGACCGCGGCATTGGCGAAGGCGGCGTTTGCGCCCGAGTCGTTGAAGACCGCGAGCGTCGCGTCGCCGCCGTCGGGGGTCACCGTGATCGTGCTGAGGACCAGCGTCCCGACCTTGACGACCTGGACCTCCTCGCCAGCCGCCTGGACGGTGGGCGTGAACGTGGTGTAGATCCGGGAGACCACCATCGGGTCGGGGTCCGTGGCGGGCACAGTGGAGACCACCACGTAGGTCCCGTCGAGCGACGGATCCTCCGAGCCGCGCACCTGGATCACGTCGTTCGAGGCCAGCCCGACGGTCGAACTCCAGTAGTCAGCCGAACCGGCTGGGCCGACCAGGCGCTGATTGCCCGAGTTGGTATCGAAGGAGATCAGCGCGCTGGTGACGTTCTCGCCGAAGTTCGCCTGGGCGAACCCCGAGGAGTAGAACGAACCTTGAATGAAGTCGTCGAAGGTGTGAACTGAGAACTCGCCGTTGATTGCGCCCCCGCCGCCCTGCTTCGTGACCACCGACTCGCCGGGAGCGCGGTCGTCGCTGATCTCGTTCGACTCCCCCGTCTCTTTGAGCGGCTCGATCGACTCATCGGCGAAGCGCGCCTTGCGATACTTGCCGACGGCTGCGGTGCCGTAGGTTGACTCCTGGCGGTAGGCGACCCGCACGCGGTTCGCGCTGGCAACCTTTTGGGGGAAGGTGGTAGTGACCATGTCAGAGGGCCTCTGCTGTTCGGGCGGTGTAGGGGGCGATCACGTCGAGCCTCCAGTGCTCGCCGTCCACCCCGACGGTCTCGAAGTAGGGGGCGCCGAAGGTGACGGCCCCTGCACGTAGCCCGCGCACCAGGTCGATCACTGAGTCGACGGCGGCGAGTGCTTGGTCAGCCCCGGTGAAGAGGGGCCAGTAGCTGGAGAGTTGGACCAGGCCCAGTTCCTCGAACTCCAGGGAGTCCCCGTCGCCGGCGACCGCTTCGCGCTGCCCGGGGAGCGGGAAGAGCACGAGGTAGGGCGTGGACGGGTTGAGCGACGACTGGGGGTCGGTGTTCGGCACCTCGACGGTCAGCCCGAGGTCCGCGCCGACCACCCCGATGAAGGTGTCGCGGAGCGCGGTTCCGATGTCGGGGAAGGTTCCGCCGAGGTCGAGACGGCGTGCCACGGGGCGGACCGCCTGGTAGGTGACGGTCCAGGGCTGCGTGGCGTCCATGCGCCAGAAGGGGCCGTCGAGGAACCCCGGCTGGATGGATGCGGCGCCAGCCTCTGCGCCCTGCGGCCACGAGGCGGGCCCGAGAGCGTCGGTCACGGTCTCCAGGAGCGTGCGTGCCGCGTCCTCGCCCTCGTCGACCGGGACCCTGGCCGAGAACGTCGCGCGCCCGGCCATGCGCCACAGCGCCCGTGCACCGAGCCCGAGGGGTTCACCTGCGCCACCGGATCCGAGCTGGAACTCGAGCAGGGAGGCGCCCTCGGCGACCGCGGTGGGCACGAACGAGGCATCGAGCGGCGGGGTGTTGTCGAAGGCGACGGCGGTCACCGAGGGCGTCGCCGCGCGGACGCTCGCTCGAAGCTCCGCGCCGATGTCGGCCAGGAGCGTCACGAGTCGAACCCCGCGGCCTTGGCCTTGGCTTCGACCTCGGAGGTCACGGAGAGGGGCGCGATCGACTTGGACAGCCGCCGGACGTTGATCCGCAGCATCCCGCGAGGGGCCTGAATCGAGCCGCGCATCACCCCGTCGTCGCCGCGCCGCCTGCCAGCCTCGATGACCGGTGCGTAGGCCACCGGGGTCGAGACCACCAGTCGCGGAACGACTCGGCGCAGGCTGGCTGCGACCGCGGTCGCTCGCTGCACGGCCGAGGCCCCGGTGGGATCTTTCGGGTGCACGCGGTCGGAGGCCCTCCCGATGTCGAGGTTCCAGCTGCCCCGCAGGGTGCCGCCGGCCACCTGGTTCTTGCGGGGCTTGCCGCTCCGCGGGTCGACCTGGCGCGCCCGGACGGGAGTGCTGAGCACGGCCCCACGGGTCAACTCGAGCCCGAGCTTGGCCACGAACAGCGGAGCGATCTCCTCCGACATCGCCCTGGCGGCGCGCCGGATCTTCTGGTTGAAAGCCTTGACCCCCCGGAGAGCCATCAGCCCTTCCCCTTGATGAAGACCCGGAAGGCGGAGATCCGCTCGCCGGAGCGCAGGGGGTCGACCCGGACCACAGTGCCGGTGACGCCGCTGCCGCTGATGGTGTCCCCGGGCTCGCAGGTTGCCTCGGCATCCAGCCCGGGGGTGTAGAAGACGAGGTCCGCCTCGAGCAGGGCCGTGCTGTCCCGGAACGCCTCGCCGATGCCCTGGAAGGGCCCGACCTTGAGCGTGTAGGTCTGCGTGGACCCGGTGTTTGTGCCGCCGGCGTTGGTGTATGCGTGGAACTTCTTCGTGAGCTGGGCGGTCGTCCCGAGCCTCTCGATCAGCTCCAGCGTCTTCGGCTGCAACTTGTCGTCGAGCTCGGTCACCCGCGCACCGCCACGTTTCCAGGGACCAGGATCGGTCGCAGGATGTCGCGCACCCGGCGCATTGCAGCGCCCGCCGCGCCCAGCTCGGAGATGGTCGAGCCTGAGTCGAGCTTCCCGCTCCCCGCGTACTTGGTGCGCGTCGACAGCTCGCCGACCTTGTCCTCTTCCTCGGCGATCAGCACCGCCCCCGATGAGTTGGCAGTGGGGGTGATCGAGACAGTGGGGTTCGAGGCCACGACTGCGGCGACGACCGCGAGGGCCCGCTGGACCTGCGAGGGGATCTCCGCCTCGGGTACCGCCCAACCGTTCTCGATCGCTCCGACGCGGGGGAACAGAAGCGCCTGCTCTCTGGTGCGCCGCGCCCCGCTGTAGCGCTGCCCGAAGGTCTCGTCGAGCCAGGCGGTCGATCGACGCAGAACGTCCTCTTGGTCCGCCTCGGCGAGCGCATCCCAGTCAGTCGAATCGGCGACCAGCGACGCGATCAGAGCATCAGCGTCAACGACGCTGAGGTAGCTCTCCGCGGTCGCGAGGCCGGTTCCGTCTTCGACGATGAGCGCCATCAGATCGAGGGGTAGGGCAGGTCCGCGCCGGCCGTCTCCAGCATGTGCCGACGGATCTGGCTGGGGGACAGGGCGTCCTCCCAGAAGGTGACCTCGTCCATGAACCCGATGTATGTCGAACTCGTGTCGAGCACCTTGGCGCCAATGCGCACCTGGCGGTCAGCGGTCGCCGCCTGGGCGCGCCCGCCCTGATAGACCCCATTCAGGAACAGGCGGTGGTGGCCGCCGCCTCCGCCGGATAGCGGGACCGAGACGACCGCGACATGCTGCCAGCGGTCAGCGCGCAGAGGCGTCACGCCGTCGGTGCCGGCGTTGCCGGCCGTCCGGGCGCTGAGGTAGCGGTTGGTGCTCGTCGCGTCGTAGAGCAGGCGGAACTCGTGCCCCGGGTTGAACGTGGCCGTGTTCTGGACGCCGACGATGATGACGTTCTGGGTGGTCGTGAACGTGGGAGCGATCCACGCGGCGATCGTGTACCCCTCGCTGGGCAGCGTGAAGTTGTTGACGTCGATGGCCGCCACGCCGTTGAGGAAGATGCAGTTGCCCCGATCGTCGCCGTTGGCCCCGACTGCGCCGGAGCCGGTCACGTTGGTCAGGGTCGCGGGGGTCCCGTTGTTCCGGTTGTCCTCGACCTGGATGTCCGCGAAGGCCGTGGTGGCCGCGTTGGCGTAGATGCGGATCGAGGGGGTCGGAACCGGCATCAGGGCCGCCGGGTGCGCCACCTGCCGACCCTGCGCCTGGAACAGCGCGGCGCCCATGCGGGATCCGATGATCCGCAGCTCAGCCGGCGCGTAGTGCGTCGAGTCCGGGGTGTCGGTGAGGTCTGTGCACTCGACGCAGGCGTAGTGGTCGCGCGTGGCGGCCAGTCGCCGCAGCCGGTCGTTGATCCGGTTGCGCCCCGCAGCCTGCTCGATCACCGTCGCCATCACGAAGGGCTTGGAGTCGTGCCCGCCCAGAACGTCGTTGTTGAGGTAGGTCGCGCCCCGGACGGCGTCGATGAAACCCTCCATGTTGCCGAGGAAAGCCTTGATCGCCGCATCGCCGGCGGCCGCATCCGCCTCCCCCAGGATCCCGGCGAAGCCAAACAGGTAGGCTCCCTCCAGCGCGAGGAAGGCGTTGATCTTGGTGACCGCGGCGTTGAACTCGTCGCCGCTTCCCGGGGTCCAGTCGCCGGCCGCGAAGCCGGTGCCGCCGACCGCGCACGGGATCAGGACCACGTCCGTCTGGCCCCCGAGCATCTGCGCGACGGTCTTGCCCAGCGCCAGGCCCGGGCCGATCGCCAGGGCGGCCGGGATCTCGTGCACCGGGTGCTTGGCGGGAACCACGTTGCCGGCGGCAGACAGGTAGAACACCCGCTCGTCCAGAGCGTCGGGCTCGCCGGGCCTGCCCATCACGGGGCCGGAGTTGCCGCCGTCGCCCATGTTGCTCTGGCCCCACAGGGTCACGCCAACCCGCCGTGGGGTGGCGCCATGGCGGGCGAGGGCGTGCGCGAAGGCCCGCGGGAACTGGCCGATGCTCGGCAGGTCGAGGAGGTTGGATCCAGCCATGTTAGGCGGCGTCGACGTAGAGCTCGACGATGTCGGTGTTCACGCTGGGCTCAGCGGGGTTGACGTTGTTCGAGCCGACCGCGGCGATGTTGGCCGTGACGGGCGCGGTCATGCCGACCATGAAGCTCGACCCGGTGACCAGGCCGCTGCCGATCACGATGTTCTGGTCACTGATGCCGTCGAGCAGGGCGGCGCCGTAGACAGACTGGGAGAGCCCGTCGAGTTCCGCGGCGTCCGCGCCACCGGTTGACGAGCCCACCGTGAAGCCATCGACGACCTCGTAGGTGTCGAGCGGGTTCGAGAGCTGGGTCCAGGAGACCGACTTGGACAGCGACGGCCAGACCAGGCGGAAGTGGAAGAGGCCGTCGAGGGGGCTGCGGTAGCTCTCCAGATCGAACAGCCGCGAGAAGAGAGTCTCGGTGCTCGGGCTGCCGCTGGCCTGGTTCGCGTTCTTCGCGTGCTCGCCGTCGTCGAACAGCGCGGGGATCACCTGGCGGAAGATGAGCCCGGTCTTCGCCGGGGTGAAGCGCCGAAAGCGGGCCTCGAACAGCACTGCGCCGCCGGCGTTGGAGACGCACCGCAACTCGAGGAGCGTGGTGGTGCCGCCCGAGCCGTCGTAGCTGCCCTCAGTGGGGACCACGTTGGCTGGCAGGGTGACCTCGAAGTCCCCGTCCAACTCCAGGAAGACCACCGCGCCCTGGCGGGGGCTGGCGGCGATCGTGAACGTGGTGTCCGACGCGAGGGTCTTGAAGTAGCTCCGGCGCGTGGCCGTGAAGTCGATCTCGGTGCCAGCCAGCTCCGACCGGGGAGCCTCGGCCTCGAGTGCAGCCACGTCGGCCTGCAGGGTCGTGATGTCCCCCTCGGCCGCCGTCAGGTCCGCCGCGGCCGCCGCGCCCAGGTTGGAGCGGGCGCCGGCCGCGTCCACCGCGCCGGTCCCGCCGTCGACCACGCCGATCGTGTCGGTGGAGTCGAACTCGGCGGGGCCCACCTCGTCGACGCTGTAGAGCGGTTTGCGGTCAGCCATGGACGATCACGCGACGGACAGGGGCCAGGAGTGGGAGCCACCGCCAGCTAGGGCGATGGTGATCGTGAGGTTCGGCGCGGTCCCCGCGGCCGGCCAGGAGCCCAGGCCGCCCTCGGCGAGCTGCACGGCGATGTCCCCGGTGCCGCGCTCGGAGCTCCAAGTGGTCGAGCCGCCGCCGGCCTTGGAGACGCCGAGGCTGTAGAGCGCTGAGGGGTCGGGGATCTCGAAGGCGGACGCGGGGAACGTCGGACCCTTGCCGTCGAGTAGGGCGATCGGCAACGACAGGCGCCCGCGGTCAGGGATGACCGTTGCGGGGCGATTGCGGCCGACCACGCGCGCCCAACCCGGGATCCCCCGGGCGGGCACGCGCGCGCCGGCCTTGCGGAACACCGAAGCCATCAGTCGGTGGTCTCGCCCTCGACCGCTTCGGTGTCGACCTCGGCGGAATCGATCGGCGGAGCCGCGAGCAACTCCTCGAGATCAGCTCGCGCCGCGTCTCGCTCAGCCTCCGTGGCGGCCAGCAGCTCGCGCAGGTGCTCGACCTCGGCGGAATCGATCGCGCGGAGCACTTCCTCAGCCGGAGACCCGTGCGCCATCTGGAGCAGCTTGTTTCGCGCTGCCGAGCTGCCCAGGGTGGCCTCGCGCCGCAGCAGCGCGCGATCGCCAGCCGCGTCCATGACGGCGCGGATCTGGTCCTTGGTCGGCTTGTGGGCCGGCTCCGCGACCTCGGCCGCTTCCGGCTCGGCTTCGACCTCTTCGGTGATCTGATCTTCGGTCATGTTGCTCTCCGTTGGAGGCGGGCCCGAGCGACGCGCGCACGGGCCCGGCCTCGATCAGCCGTTGGTCTGGATGAAGATCATCGAGGCCAGCTTGGTCTCGACGACGCGCGTCCAGGACGTGGAGGTCTGGAGGATGGTGTTGTTGGGCGTCGACTGGTTCGCCGCGTTCGCCGGGCTGTCCCAGCGGTAGCCGCCCGGGTGGAACATGAACTGCCGGCGGCTGACGATCGTCGAGATGCCGGCGCCGTTGCCCTGGAGCGCCTCGCGCTCGATCTCGAGCGGCATGGTCATCGGCGCCTCGCCGTAGCCGATCGCGCCGGAGCGGAACATGACCGAGGTGTAGAGCGTGCGGGCGTTGTCCGCCGCGGTCGGCATCGCGTCGGTGAAGATCACTCGCTTGCCGAGGAAGGTCGGAAGCTCGATGTTCTGCTCGCCGAAGGGGCGGAACGTGATGAGGTTCTGCTTCGTCAGCGAGTGGTAGACGATCGAGTGCATCGCGATCGTGTCGAACGCGTCGGACGCATCGCCGACGGTCGCCGCGAAGGCGTTGGGGATCGTGTTCTCGCTGAAGAGGTCGGTGGCGGACGGGGCGGTGCCCAAGGCATCGCCGGCGGTGCCTTCCTGCCAGATGACCTCGGTCGCCGACGTCTCGGGGTTCCGCGAGGCCGCCTCGGCCGCGAGGATGCCCTTGGCGACCGCGATCAGGACCTTGTCCTGGTCGAGACCCCAGTAGCGGCCACCCTGGCGCGAGATCACGCCGAGCGGGTCGTCACCGGCCAGGATCGACACGATGTCGGCGGCCTGCCACGCGGCGTTCCGCTCCAGGCGCACGCCGATCTGCTTCCCGGCGGTCACCTTCTGCGCGGTGATCGCAGTGGTGGTGTCGCCGCCGGGGGTAGAGTCCCCCTGAGGGATCGCGTTCCAGAAGGGAACGTCGAAGGTCGCGCCGCCGCCGCGGATGAGGTTGTTGAGCAGGGCGTCGGTCGCGACGATGCCCGAGCCGAGGAAGCGGCTGTTGAGGGCCGATTCGAGCTGGAGGTAGTCGGTGAAGATGTCGGGGACGATGACGTCGCCGACTTGAGTGAGAGCCATTGGAGTCTAGGTGTGCTCGACCTCGACCACCCGAGATCAGGCTCCGGCTTCCGCCTTGAGCCGCGCGTACTCGGCGGGGTTCTCCCGCGCGAGCCTGCTGATCTCGGTGACGTTCGGGGTCTTGGACTTGAAGGGGTTGTCGGTTTTCCGACCACCAGCGGCTCCAGACCCATTGACGCCGTGCGGCGACTTCGATCGCGCTCCGAAGGCCGGGGCGAACTCGCGATCGTTGGCGAGCTCCTCGGCCAGGTCGCGAACAGTCGCTGCGGTCACCGTCCCCTTGTCGTCGAAGCGGCTCCACGGCTGACCGTCGCGGTCGAGCACCTGGAGGGCCACTCCTTCGTCGGTCACCTGGGCCTTGATCCGGCGCGCCATGTGGTCGCCGAGCAAGCCGAAGCGGCCGTCGAGTTCGGGGTCGGAGAGAACGCGCTTGATCTCCGCGGACACATAGGAGCTGCTGAGCCGCTCGGCTTGAGCCTTGAGCTTCTCTTCGGTCTCACGCGCACGATCGAGCAGGGGCTTGACCTCCCGCTCCATCAGCTCGCGCTTGACCGCGTCCATGTCCACTTCCCCACCCTTGGGCGGGTTCTTCCTGAGCTTGTCGAGTTCGGCCAACGCATCGCGCGCCTTGCCGGGCTCCAGGTCTCCGAAGGCTTCGAGCCGTTGCCGAGCTTCACGCTCGAGCCGCTTCGCCTCGTCCGCCTCACGCCGCGCATCGCGCGCAGCCTTGAGGGCGCCTTCCTCGCTCACCAACGCCAGCCCGCCCGACTTCTCGACGGAGAGCTTGAAGCCTCCATCGTCGCCATCGGCGGGGGAGTAGTGCTCGCGGAGGGCCTCGGGGACCTCGTCCAGGGATTCGATCTTCGCTTTCAGCGTCATTGGTCTTTCGCAGCCTCGGGATCGCCCCGACCAGGCATCGCGCTCCGGGGAAGGCCGTCGAGGGGAGACTGCACGCCGATCAAGCCGCTCGCCACGAGCCGCGCTCATTGGGGCAACGTTGCCACCCGAGCCGCCTAGATCCGCTCCAGCTCGCGAAGCTGACCGATCGTCAACGGCGAGTAGTCGGTGGCCACGAAGCTGGTGATCGGGGTGCCGGCTCGGAACGCCTTGGCCCTGGTGGCGCCGAGCATCTCGTTCTGGACCTCGGCCGGCTGGGCCTTGAGCCACTCCTGGTAGGTCACCGTCGAGGCGACCTGCCCGTTCATGCTCGCGCGCGTGCCGGGGGGCGCCTCGTCGAGATCGATGCCGAGGTCTCGGAAGGACGCGATGACAGGGACAGTGCTCGAGCGGCAGTTCCAGTGCAGCGGAGGGCGAGGCCCCAGGTCGGCCTCGAAAGTGCGACCATCGAGCGAGGCGCAGGTGACTGTGGTGCGCGTGTCGAGCGTCGCGACGAACTGGACCTTTGAGACGATCCGCGGATTCTCGGCGTAGAGCACCTCCCGCGTCTGGCTCTGGACATGAGCCGATGCCGTGCGGACGAGCGCCTCGACCTGATTGCGCTTCGCCGGCCAGACCCCGGGCTGTGTGGGCGTCCCTCGGATTCGGCGGGCGATGGCGCGCGGGTCCTGGCCCTGTGCGATCCCGAGCTGGACTGCCTGCTGGATGCCCTGCTGGACTGACCGCTCGAGCCCCTTCCAGTGGTCGCGCAGGATCGCGCCGCGGAACGGCTTGGAGCGCACGATCACCTGGAGTTGGCGCGTGCTCGGCCCGACCATCGAGAGCGAGACCGGGGACTCCTGGGCGACCATCGCGGGCAGCCAGTCCGCCTCGGCCTTCGCGAGCTCCAGCAGCTCCCCGACCACCATCGAGCGAGCCTCGCTCATGCGCTCCGCGGTGCGCCCCGAGATCGACCTGAACAGCTCGGCGAGCCGCTGATTCGTGTACGGGGTGACCGCCGCGCCGGTGTTGATCCGAGCGAGCCGGCCCTCGATCTGGCCCAGGAGGTCGGGCAGCAGCTCATCGTCGAGGAAGGCCAGGGTCCTGCGCGAGAACCCCGCCTTGAACCTCTCGACGTGGACCAGGTGCCGGATCGTCCGATCCAGCACCCGCTCATTCAGCGTGGCGTTGAGCCCTGCGGCCGTGCGAGCGTCGGCCACGGCTTACGCTGCCTGGTCGTCCGTCTCGTCGGATCCGAGAGGGGGCGGCAGGGAGTCGTTCTGCGCCCCCTCCATCAGCTCCTCTGCGGGCTTGCTGGAGTCGATCACGCCGAAGCGCTGGAGCGCGCGGACGAGTTCGACGCGCGGTAGCGTGCCAGCGGCCACGGCCAACGCGATCTGCTGGAGGTGGAACGCCTTCTCCTGGTGGGCCGCGAAGTCAGAGGAGAAACTCACGAAGAGGTCGGGGTCCGGATCAACGCCGACCCACTTGTGGGCGAAGATCATCGCCCTGGTGAAGGCGTGTGACACCTGACGCGCCCACGACTCGGCCTTGGTCAGCGCCCGGCGATCGCTCGCAGAGACCTCGGTGGCGGTGCGCACCGAAGAGACCTCGGTGAGGGGGCTTGAGCCGGTCACGACTGCACGGGTCTCGATGTCCAGCACCTCCTGGCGGTGGGCTCCGAGCGCCGCTCCGGTCTGCTCGACGTAGGAGGCGCTACCATCCTCACGCTCGAAGTGGATGAATCCGCCGGCCTGGATTGCGACGCCTGGGCTGTCGTCGGAGCCCTTGACATCACCCGAGAGCGTCAGCAGTCCGATCGCGCCGAACGCCAGGTTCATCCCGAAGTCCGATTGCACTTGCCAGTGCTTGAGGTTGAGCCAGGCCAGGTCGTCGAGCGGCGGGCGGCCGTCGTCGGACAGGTCGAGCATCACGAAGGGCACGATGCCCAACGAGTTCTCCCGCTCCTCGCCGTCCTTCTCCCACCCCTTGCCCTTGACGAACTTCCAGCGCTGGATCGCAGCCGGAGTCGCCTCGATCGCGTAGTTGACCAGCGATTCCTGGTAGCCGTCCTCCGGCTGCTCGACCACTCGCTCCAGCAGGCGCACCCTGCGGACGGCCCCGGTTGCCGGGTCCATCGTCGCCTCCAGGATGTCCGAGTGCCGGTAGAGCTTGAACCGGGGCTGCGCGCCGCGCGGGTCGACCGCCGCCCGGTCCATCTCATCCGCACGGGTCACAACGCCCTCGCCGTTCGCCGGGCCCTCGACATAGATCCCGGCGATGCCGTAGGCCAGGGCCTCCTGCTCGAGCTGGCGCGCCTGGTCCTCCATGGATGTGCGCTGCCCGTCGATGTCGCCGCGCATGAGGCTCAAACCCTCGGGCAGGTCCGGGGTGATCGTCGCCCGGTCCTGGAACGGCATGTAGGCGAGCGCTCCCACCTGGTGGGAGAAGATCCCGAACAGGAAGGATCGCTGGAGCCTCTCGGCGTAGCGCTCTGGGCTCTCGATCGTCCACTTGGGAAGCCACCGCTCGCCCCCTCGGCGCATGGATGTGGTCCCGCCAAGCAGAGCCTCGGGAAGGCCCCAGTGCTCCTTGCGGGCCTGGACGTCGAGCGAGGGGCACCCGACGCCTTCCTCGATTAGGGCCTTGTCGGCGATGGCGGCTGTGGTCACGGCTGCTTCGGCTCGAAGCCGTTTCGGTAGATGGTGGCGTAGGTCGTGCGCTCCAACCGGTCGGCCTCGGAAAGCCCCGGCTGCTCGACGGCGTACCGCTCCACGCGAGCGACGACCGGCAGGAACGTGGCGCCGAGGTAGGGCGAGATCATCTCCAGGGCGTTGAACGTCGAGAGCATGGCCCCCGACTCCGCCGTCCACTGGGCGGCCTCGCCCTCGGAGATCAGCTCGGCGTCGACCTCCCACTCGACCCCGGCGTCATGGAACTGCACGAGGTTCGCGACGTTGCCTCGGTGGGGCTCGGTCGGGACTTCGGAGCCGACGCCAATGCAGCCGGCGAGCGTGGCGGCAGCCAAGATCAGCGCGAGAGCACCCCTCACGACCGCACCTCCCCGGCGACGTGGCGCGCGCCCATGGCGACGAGGCCCAGGGCGTTGACCGCGGCGGCCTCGATGAAGCTGACCACCTCGTCCTGCGTGTCGCGATTCATGTTCGCGAGGTGCGCGCGGGTGCCGTCGGCGACGCGCTTGAGTCGCGCCTCGTCGCCCTCCATCGCGGCCAGGCGTGCCAGCTTCGCGAGGTTGGCAGAGACCCCGGTCTCAAGGTCCTCCCCGATCTCCTCGAAGTAGTCGGCGATCTGGGTCCGCAGTTGGGTCTCGGCGGAGTCCGCGAGCACTTCGAGCAGTTCCTTGGCTTCCATGTCGTGTCGATTTGGTGTCAGTAGATGGAGCCCGAGCCGACAGTTGCGCGGCCCGGGAGGGTATATCGCTTCTCGATCAGGTAGCCCGCGCCGTCCGAGAGGTGCGTGCGCTCGCCGTCCGACTTGTCGAGTTCCCCGGCAGACCCTTCGAGAATCTGCGTACCTTCCATGTCCTCGATCAGGTGCCGAGCGGCCTTCGAGAACAGCATGTGGCGCACGCCGTCGGCCGAGCGAAGGCGGCTATTCACGGCCACGATTCGGCTAATAACCGGGGGGTTCGCCCGGCGGATCGAGAGCTTCGAGTGGCCCTTTGTGAACCGCAGCAGGTGGTCCTTCACCAGGTCCCAGTCGGAGCCGGACACCGCCTGCGACGTGCGCCGGCCTCCGCTCGCGTCCCCGTAGACGACCCAGGGCCCCTGGTGATTGCCCCAGTCCTCGAGGAGCTTGCGGCAGACTGCGGGCGTGGTGGAGCTGCGCGGGATGTAGACCTCGCCGAGCATCACCGTCGGCTTGGGGTCGATTCCTGCGCGCTCCCCGCGATAGGGGAGGTCTTGGGCCACCACCGCGATCCCGGGTTCCCGGTTGAAGTCGAGGCCGATCAGGAGCGGCGCGTTGGGGTCGTACTCCGCCTCCCCCGGCCGCAGGATCGACTCCACGGGGTCGAACTCGTAGTAGGCGCGGCTGGTCGTGAGCTCGAAGCTCGCCATGTATTCCTGGCGGAACGTCCGCTCGTCGAGCTGCGCGCGCGCCTCGGCGATCTCCTCGTCAGGAACGACCCCCTCGGAGGTCCAGGTGATCCCGAAGGCTTTGCCCATCTCCCCGGCCCAGATGCGCTGGAGCATCCGCCACAGGCGGCCGCGGCCGTTGGGGGTCCCGTAGAGCCAAGCCCAGCCCAGGCGCCCAGGCGTGCCCATCGCCGGGCGCGCGTGCTCCTCCCAGGCGCCATCCCGGAAGTCGTCGAACTCGTCCCCGCAGAAGCGATCGAGCGGGCGGCCCTCGACGCGCTCGGGGGCGTCCATGCCCAGGACCGTGATGTCCCAGTTCGTGGCCAGCTCGATCGTCAGCTCGGACTTGACCACCTTGCGGATCAGGCCCCTGGGGATGAACGAGAGGAGATCCTTCCAGTAGATGCGCTTCGCCTGCTGGTGGGTTGGCGCGGCGAAGACGCACCATCCGGGCGGACCGGGGGCCGTGAACGGCTCGAAGGTCGCCCCGACGTTGTGGCGCTTGGCCCACTCGGACTTCCCAGACCGTCGGCCTCCACCCGCCACGACGAGCCGGCAGTCCCGGGCGGCGCGCATCAACTGGCGCTGCTCCGCCTTCGGGGAGAGCCGAGTCCATCTCGGCGGCAGCTCGATCGTTGCTACCACTCACGGGACGATGCGGCGCCCCCTGGCGAGTTGATCCAGCCCGCCCTTTTTGCGGTAACGTTGACACCAACCGGGGAGCGGGCGTGTACCCTCCTGGAGTTCCGGCCGGACTTACCACCCGGCCACAGCAGAGGCAGAAACATGACCAACCGAGAGCGAGCCCAGATTGAGGGCTCCGTATACACGCTGGCGCTGCCGGCGTTCGCATCCTTCGCAGCGGGCTACGCCGCTGGGCTCCTGCTGATCGGGGGTGTGCTGTGAGCGCCGCCGAGTCCGTCGACAACGTCATCGAGAATCGCGCGCTCAAGGCGGCAGAGGCTCGGTTTCGCAGCGCGGTCTTCAACGCCCTCGCGGCCATTCGCGCGGAACTGGATCCAGTTGACCGCGACGGCGGCCCGCGCGCGTCGGAGCTGCAGCGGGCGGTTGCTGCGGTGCTTGCCAAGATGCACATCTCCGGCCTTGCGAAATCGTCCTTCGACCCCCTGGGCAAGGCGATGACCGAGGCCGGCGTATGCGTACCGGAGTCGATGGTGGAGGCTGAGCGCAGGCGCCTGCTGGACCGCCTCGACAGGTTCTTCGACGGCGGGGAGGTACAGCCGTGAGCCCCTGGAAGCTCGTCTCCGACGAGGAGCCGCCGAAGGATGGGCGGTGGTATCGGTTCTGCGAGCGTCGCGGCACCTGGAGGGACCTCCACTGGTACGAGGATGGGTGGTGCGACCAGTCAGGGGATTTCGCTTACGACTTGCTACCCGACGATCTCTGGACCCTCGCCCCCGGCCAGGAGGCTGGGGAGGACACGGATCAGATCAAAGAGGCCGTGCGTCTCGCCCGCAAGGAGGTCGGACAGGTGATCGACGCTTTTGATCCGACCCCGACAGACGACGGGCACTGGAAACTCTCGGACAGGGAGTTCGGCCGCCTCGGATACGCAGCATGGCGACTGGACCGGCTGCTGGACGGGAACGTGGGCCGCGCGGTTGAAGGCCACCCAAGTCGGCCCAAGCCCCTCGAAGTCGATGGGGAGGTGGAGTCGTGAACCAGCGAGAAGCTAGCCGGAAGCAGTGGTCTACGCCGGGGAATGTCGAAGGCATCAACTCGGGCAGCCTCCAGAGGATCGCGGACGCGACCGAGATCATGGCGCAGAGCTACCAAGGTCTAATCGACGAGCGCAACCGCTACGAACGCTTGTACACGGCGGAGAGAGCGGACACGTCGAGGCTAGAGCGCAGCAACGCGGCGCTGCGTGGGGTCATCACGCGCATGAAGCGCAAGGGGGAGGTCACCGATGGGGAATGACGACCTGATCGAGCGGGCGCGGGCTGCGCTTGATGGGGTGACCGATGGGCCGTGGACGCTCAACGATCGAGCCCTCGCGCCGGTCCACTGGCCGGAAGGCTGTACACACCTCAGCGATGTCGCATTCGCGCACCTCAACGTGGAGCACGAGGACAGGGAGACCTGCGTCAACGCACTCGTGTTTGCTGCACAGGCCCGCACCCTCGTCCCCGCCCTGGCCGACGCCCTGAAGGCGTCCAATGCCCGCGTGGCGGAACTAGAGCAACAGCAGGTGGAGGTCTACGCGGACATGGAGCGCGCCAGGAACATCCTGACCAAGACACTTGACGCCATGAATGCGGCGGAGGCCCTCGATGGCAACTAACCAAGAACCGATCAAGCGCTACGACCCCAGTCTCCACCACATCGGCGCGGGCGAGTACGTGCCCGTCATGGAGCCGTGCGCCGATGGCGGGTGGGTGGAGTATGAGGAGCACGCACCCCGCGTGGCGGAGCTGGAGGCCGACTTTGCACGGATGGAGGACGCATGGCGCAAGCGCCTAGAGCGGCACAAAGGCGGCTGCTCAAGGGATACCAACGGCGACGGTGACTGCCCGTTGCACAGGGGTGGGTGCGCTGCCGCGCTGGAGGCCGAGCGGGACGAGCTGGAGGCCGAGCGCGACGAGCTACTCGTCGAGGTCCACGGATCATGTGACGTGCGAGGGCTCCGAGGGGAGCGGGACGAGCTGGCCGAGAAGCTGGCGGAGTGGGAACGTGCTGCGCGTGAAGCGTGGGCTGCGGATGAGGACTCCCCGATCACACCCAAGATGCTGGAGGGCCTGGTCCGTGCCGGTGAGGTTGAAGCCCTCGCCAAGATCGCCCCAGAAACCGAATCAGGGGCCACTTAGGCTCCTGGACCGAACCAAACGGAGAAGCCATGACCACCCTGACCACCATCCCGTCCCTGACCGCCGGCAAGACCTACACGGCCGCTACCGAGCTGTCCGAGATCACCCACGGATACACGGCTGAGTTCGACATCACGACCTGGAACGAGAAGGTGCCCGCCATGCTGGCCCTTCGCCGGCCCAACGCCGAGGGGGTCTACATGGGGCCGCTCGCCGACCACGATGGCGAGTTCGCGTGCATCGACCACGGGGACGACGACTGGGCGATCTACCGGCCGGAGGATCTTCGTGGTTGACCGCCTAGCCACGAACATGGCCAAGTACGTCGGGATGATCGAAGCAGCGGAGGTCATCTACAGACGCTTCGGGCCCTTTGGGCCGATTGCTCGGCACCTAGGTGCGGCTCGGGCCTACCGCGCAATCATGAAAGAGGCGCGTGAGCTGGCGAAGCTCAACGAGCGTGCGCGGCGGGAGGCGCGGACCGATGACTAACCAACCCACCCCCGCCGACCTGCCCCGACGGCTGCGCGCCACCATCCTTCAGCTTGAGGGCAAGGCTGGGACCGTGAGCGTCTCCAGCGACGAGAATGGTGGCGCCATCGTGGAACTGGCTTGGAGTGGAGCCCGCATGTTCGCCCACTTCCCTAGGAACGCGGCGGACGCAGGCTGGGGCTTTGCCGCGGACGATGAGGGCACGCCCGTCTTGTTCGATGGGCCCCTCGAGCTGACCCATAACCGAGCGTAGTTGTCGACGCGGATGCCGAACCTCGACTTATCTGTCGAACCCCTCCAGGCAGCCGCCTGACAACTGACCGAACGACGGGCTTCTAGTCGTGACAGCCGGGAGAGACCGGCACCTACCACCATGACTGAAACAGCACTACTGGAAGCCCTGGCCTGTAGGCTTGGGCTGATCCTCGGCAGATTCCCCTGCAAGCGGAATGGCCGAGAGCATTTCGATGGCTTCATCGCGGAGAAGTTCGCGGACTGGCTCGTCACGAAGTTCGAGGAAGAGGCTCCCGTGCGGAGCTTGGAGGATCTTGATGGCTGACCCCATCCCCTGCCACGCCGCCATCGACCCCACCGGCAAGCTGCCCCCAGTCGTCTCCACCGACCGCCAGGCCGTGAGGGACGCCATGGGGGATGACTGCGTGATCGTGAGTGGGCGGTTTGTGGCGGATGAGCCGGAGGGCGGTAAGGTGGAGCGATGAATGAAGGCGACATCAGGCGGCTCTTTGCCTCGCACTTTGCGTTCCGGCCCAGCCTGGGCGGGGCCGCGGCGGCAATGCGAGCCGAACTAGATGCCCGGGAGCGGCGTGAGATGGAAAGTCTCGACGCCCAGTTCGGTGAAGGCGTCGGCGAGAAGGTCAAGGCGCTGTCGCTGCAAACGACTGCCTCATTCGATGAGCTGGCAGGGGCCTTGCGCTCCCTCCATGCTGCTGCTGAGCCCCTCTCCCCGATCGAGCATGTCGAGGTCGGGCGGCGATGAGCCCCGAACAAGCCGAGTCGATCCGCCGCTTCTGCCGGGCAGCCAGCGAAGCCAGCAGGCCGCCCTCTGCTAGCGAACTCCGTGCGACCTTCCGCTCTTTGTCGGAAGCTCTCCGCATGGATCCCATGGAGGAGTACGTTAGGCGGATTGCCGCAGCGCGCGCCGCCTTCCCAACCGTTGAGGAACTCCGAATGGTTCGGCGCGCCCCTAGTTCCTCGACGGGAACTTCGGCACCTGCACCTCGGGGTTGAGCGTCTCGAACAGGTCCCGCCAGTGGATCCACTCCGTTCGGTAGATCCGGTCGGCGGCGCGCTTCTCCAGGTCGGCGGCGGCCCGCGATTGCTCCACCCGGATCTCCCCGATGTCGCGCCGGATCTCCGCGATGTCCGCCGCGATCTTGGCACTGCTCTGGAGCTGGGCGAGCTGGGCCTGGTAGCGCGCCTCGGTGGCGTCGATCCGGGCCTGGGCCTTGGCCTCCATGAACCCGTAGAGCGCCCCGAAGATCGTGGTGCCGAGGAGCAAGATCAGCCCGAGCTGGACTGGGGTCGAGCGCCCGATCGGCTGCGTGGTGGCGGCTGCGGTCTCTTCGGTCACGACTGAGCGTCCGGGGCCTTGGGTTCGATGGGGCGGGCGGCGAGCGCCGTCGCGGCCTTGACGAGTGCGCGGCCGAGCACCACGGCGATGGCGATGGCTGCGACGTATGGCGCCATCTCCGGGTCGACGCCGCCGAGCGCCATCAGCCCGGCGGCGCCCACGGCGGTCTGCTGCTCGCCGGTCTTCCAGGAGCGGCGGAGGTCGAGCGGGGGGTCTTCGTCCATCAGTCGCCCCCCGTGAGCAGCGCCCCGAGCAGCACCGCCCCGTTGCCGGGCGCGGACTTGACCTCGAGCTGCGCGCCCTTGATCCAGTCGTCGCCGAGGAACCGGTCGGCCGCATCCCCGATCTCGTGCGTCGGCCCGCAGATCAGCCCGGCGGCGAGGGCCAGCGCGACGTGGAGGCTCTGCCCTTTGTTCCCGTCGTCGCCCTCGGCCTTGGGGTGGAGCAGGCTGGAGTAGGTGGCCTCGACCTCGGCCCGCTTCGCGAGCGCCTGGCCATCTTGGAAGGATGCGGCGAATCGGTAGTCGGGCGTTCGCTCGTTCTCGCCCCAGGCGACGGTGGAGATGCCCTGGGCGATGCGGGACAGCGCGAGGTCGATCTCGTCCCGGTCCCAGATTCCCAGGAAGGCCCCGCGCATCTGGAGCCCAGCGCCGGCCACGAGGCAGTTCTGGTAGGTCTGCGACGGGTAGAAGGCCGGGACCTCCCCGAGGTTGTCGGCCGCGGCCTGGAGCGCGTAGCCCAGCTCCTTGCCCTCGGTGATGACCTGGAAGCTGCCGTTGGCGGTCAGGGAGGACTGGAGCACGTCGACCCACGTCGCGCACCAGGGGGCCAGCGCGGCCCGCTCGGCGTCGCTGCCGGCGGCGTAGGCCATGGCGATGTGGTGCCCGGCCCAGGCGAAGTCCCGCCCGAAGTCCTGGCCCTGGCCGTCGGTCAGGTTCATCCAGGCCAGGGTCTCGGTGAACTCCCCAGCTCCCTCGCCATCGAACAGGTCGGCGCGCACCGCCGCGGACTGGCGCTCGAGCAGCAGCCGGGCCATCGGTTCGCCGTACAGCTCGACTAGGGGCCAGAGGGCGCGGCGGCCCCGCACCCAGTGCTGCATGTCGTCGGTGCCGTAGCTGCGATCCCCGACCAGGGCGGCGTCGGCGAGCTTCGCCGTGGCCTCGCGGTACTCGGGCCGGGCGTCGCGGAAGCCCAGCGGGTCCTGGGAGTAGCTCGGCCAGGCGGTGATCCAGCCGGGGGCGTACGGGGGCTCCGGGGAGGCCACGAAGTTGAACGGGGCCCCGGCGTCCGACGGATCCCAGGTCGTGCCGTCGAGGTGAACCAGGGAGACCCGCGTGCGGTCGAGGCGCGACTCGAGACGACCGGTCAGCAGCTCGAAGGTCGCGGCCGGCGCGGCCCAGGCGAAGTCCAGGAACGGCCAGGGGTCGATCCCCTCGCCGCCGGTCATGGCTCCGTAGCCGATGCCTGAGGGGTGGCGCCAGCTCGTGGGGCCGTAGGAGCCCTCCAGCGGCCAGCCCTTCGCGCGAGCCTCCTCCCAGCCATCGCGGGCCCGCTCGGCCAGCTCAGCGCGCCCCGCGAGGCCCAGGAAGCCGAGGGGCGGGGCCTTGAGGTCGGCGGTGGTGCACCGCGTCGCCTGCGGGGACCAGGGGCCCGAGTCCGCCCATCCCCAGCCTCCGCCGGCGAGGATCGGCTCGAGGTCGTCCCACCTGCCCGGCGCGGTCGCCCCGAGGGCCCAGAGCTTGGCGTGGTGGGGGAGCGTCGCGTGGAGCCCGTCGCCCGCCGCGGCGAGGCGGATCATCGAGCCCTCGGAGGTCTGGTCGACTCCACCCCAGCCCGTGGTCGGCATGAGCGGCGCGCACTCGGCGCCAGGCGGAATCCGCAGGGTCGCCGAGTCGAACAGGGCCCAGGCGTTGGGGTCGTCGACCGCCCCGCCCTCCCACAGGACCCGGATGTCGACCGCCTCGATGCCGCTCCAGACCCGCAGGTCCATGGTCACGACGCCGAGGTGGGGGAGCTGCGTAGCCGGGTCCTTCTCGAGCACCACGGGGAGCACCGGCGAGGAGATGCGGAACACGGTCTCCACCGGGCCCGCGCGGATCACGGTGGCCGGGCGCTCGAACCTTGCGGCGTACCAGCCCCCATCGATGCCGGCGACCTCGAAGCCCCAGCCGTTCGGCTTGGTGAGTGCCTTGAGGATCACCGGGGCGAGGGCTGGGCCCTGCTTCGGCCGCGGGGACTCGATGACCTTGATCGCCAGCTCGGAGCCAGCCTCGAGGCCGGCGGGGATCATGGCCGAGACCCACAGGGAGCGGATCGACCCGTCGGGCTCGCGCAGGATCGAGTCGATCTGCGTCGCCAGCTTCCCGCCGCCGGTAGGGGCGAGCACGGTCAGCGGCGAGAGGTCGCCCGGGTGGAGCTCCACGCCCTTCGGCGTGCCCACCATGAAGCGCAGGGGCCAGGCGCTCGGCGTGTCCGGGACGGTGACGCGGACGGTGGCGGCAGTGGTCGGGATCGGAACGGCCCAGGGCGCGGGGCCCTCTTGCGCGATGGCCGCGACCGCGGCGAGTGCGGCCAGTGCCAGAGTCGCGATCGCGATGCGGCCGGCGACGAGGATCTGAGTGGAGGTCATAGCTTCTGCGTTGGAGAGGTCGACCCAGCCCCCAGGACCGGAGCAGTCGCCTCCCCTGATTGCAGAAGCTCGCGAGGCCCCCAGCTTCCGCCTGGGCCCTGCGCGCGATCACTGGCTCACGACGCCTCGCGATCCTCGGGAGCTGAGTCGATGGACTCCAGAAGCTTCCACGCCTCACGGCGCAGCTCACTCGCCGCGTGCGGATCGGGAAACGTTGCCATGTGGGCCGGATAGACAAGCACCGAGCGCTCCTCGGTCTCGAAGAGTTGCCCGCAGTCACCGCACACTCGCCGGCGGCGGCGGCAAGCGCTTTCGGCATGGCTTCGCCTGGACCAACTTCGGTCATGGCCGCAGTTCGGGCACCGCGGGCCCCCAACCGGCCTCGGAGCCCTACCGGTGATCGTGTGAAATCGCGCCATCTATCCCTCAGGGAGTGCAGGATTTGGGACTGGAAAGCGGGCGAGCCGCCCGAAGACGACCCGCCCGCCAGCCATGACCACGCGGCAAACCACAGCCGCGCGTTCGGTGCCTCAGAGGCAGTGAGTGCGGACGATCAGTCATCCGCGACCATGCTCGAGGTGTTTGGCTTGGGGCTCGGGCTGAAAAGCGCCGCGAGTCCAAGCACGTTGGCCAGCGTCCCGCGCGTGCGGCCGAGGGCCTTCTGAGTCTCGGCCAGCTCCCGCTCGGTGGAGTTCAAGCCGCCACCTCCCCCCGCCGGCGCCGAGTCTCGATCACGCCCTCGAGGGATGGATCCAACTCGACGAGCAGCCGCCCATAGAGCGCGGTGAACGAGTTGTTGAGCCGGTAGGTCCCGGCCCCGTAGACGCTCACCGATGCGTCGTAGCGGATAGCCTCCCAGATGGCCTTGACGCCGAAGCGGGTGACGCCGCGATCTCGGAGGGCGCGGGCTCGGCGCAGCAGCTCGGCGCGAAGGCTGGGGTTCGCGGCGTCGAAGGCCCGGAACCGCTCCTCGATCGTGGCCCCCTTGTCGGTGTCTGGGTGGACCAGGGGGGCGAAGAGGCCGAGTTGGGTCACGAGCCCCCCCGTCCTTCGCAAAGCTCGGAGTCAGCCCCCAGGCGGGGCCCTCCAGGTCAGCGACCCGCTTCCCCTCGTCGGTGAGCTGGAGGCGGCCGCCGTTCTCGTGGCGGTGCTCGTGGACCATCCAGCCGAGAGCCACCATGCCCTCGACCGCCGGACGCGGGATGCAGGCGACGTGCCCGGACTCGATGCTCGCCCGGAAGAAGCAGAGCCAGCCCTCCAGGCGCTGGCGGTCGGTGAGGGGTGCCGAGGTCATCGAGAGATCTCCTGCAGCGCCTCAGAGCGCGCTCGGCCGAGTTCGGAGAAGAGCGCGTCAGAGCCACCTGCGTCGGGGTGACGCTCACGGGCGAGGGCGCGGTATGCGGCCTGGACCTGCTCAGTGGTCGCACTGCGCTCCACGCCCAGGACGTCCCACCAGGAGCGCAAGCTCACGGCGGACGCCGGCGCCGGCAGTGCCTGGTAGCCGGTGAACACGCGCTCCAGTGAACCCACGCCCCATCGGTCCATCCCGCGGAGAGCCTCGATGTGCTTCGAGATCGCCCGGAGGTTCCAGGCGACGCGCGACCATCGGTCGCAGGCGAGAACGTGGGGCTTCCCCTTGAGACGGAAGTAGACCGCTGCACCAGGGTCTCGAGGCTCGCCCTGCCCAGAGCGGGGGAGCCCGTCGAGCCTGAGCTGCAAGTTGCTCGAGATGACCACGCCGGAGGCGCCGAGGCGATCCAGCTCGGCCCGCAGGACCGAGAGCGCGGCCGCGACGGTGAGCCGATCGTCGAATCGGGCTCGGGTGGGCGAAGTCGTCCGGACCCAGCCTGCGGGCCACTCGAGCGGAGAGGCGGTCGGTTCGAAGTCGGTCATCGAGCGCCACCTCCTTCGCCCTCGTCGACGTACTCGAACTCGATCCGCGCGACCTCTGTCTCCGGCGTGCAGCGCATCGCCTGGCAGAACTTCGCGACGAACCAGTCCGCCGACTGTCCGGGGTAGCCCTCGCGCGCTACGTCTTGGTCTGTGATCGCGTCGAGCCGCTCGCGGCGGACCTCCACGACGCGCACCGTGGCGAGCGTCCGGGGCTTCTCACCGGGCTTGAAGCCCATGCACTTGTGGACGCCTCGGAGCAGGTCGCCGGCCTTCGCGTGCCGCCAGCCTGTCCTGCGAGTCACGGTCTTCGATCGGTCCAGGATCTGGGGCTCCGTCATGGAGAAGGAGATGAGCCTCATCGGTTCCCACCTCCCTCGCCGCCGCTGTTCAGGTGCTCGCCCAGTTCGGCGGCGAGCCTGTCCGCCAGGTTCTCGTCGGCGTTCCCGATCGTTGCGTCGAACACCTCCCGCGCGCTGGCGCTGCCCGAGTAGGCCCCGCGGATTGTCCACCCGCCGGTTCCCAGCATCCGAACGCCAACATTCCGAGCCAGGGCGTTTGGGTCGATGCCGAGCCACTCTTCATCCGAGATGGCGTGGGCGTCGCGGTAGATCGCCACTCGCCTCTCGTCGGAAGTCTCCGGCGGCAGCGAGTCCACCAAAGCGATTCGGAACGCCTCGCCGATCACCTTGCCGAGGAGTGGCTTCATCGAAACGTCCTCGGACTGGCGGTCTCCAGAGAAGAACTCGTCTCCGATCCAGTTCTTGCACGAACTCATCGCACCTTGCTCCCTTCCGGCAGGCGCCAGGCACCCGAGTAGAGCGGGAGGCCGCTCTCGTTCGGGGCAAGATCGGGGAGCGACTGGCGGAGCTTGGGAGCCTCGCGCAGGCGCTCGATGTAGGTGGCTTCGGCCTCTCGGATGCCGGCGTGGTGTCCGAAGCGGTAGCCGACGCCGAGGCAGGCGCAGGCGGCGAGGATGCAGAGGGCGCGGTCGAGCCACTTCACGGCTGCACCTCCATCCCCTTGGGGAACTGGCGGACGCGCCGCAGGTCTTCGGGCCACTCGGAGGGGTCGGCGCCCTTCGGGTGGTGAACGTCCATCGAGCACCGCGCCGTGTAGGCGGTCGCCTCGCGTAGGCCAAGCGCGTGCTCATACTTGCCGCAGAACGGGTGCGACCCCAGCCCCCGCACGAAGCACGGCACTTCCGCCGCCTTGCACTGCTCGACGACCGAGCGGAACCAGTCCACGTCGCAGGGCTTGGCTTTGCGGCCGGTCTGGCCCTGGATGATGATCCAGTCGAGCTTGGCGCACGTTCCGCCATGCGGGCGGAGGACTCCATGCGTACCGTTGATGGCGTCGATCTCGGTCGGTGGATCGACCGGCTGCAAGTAGAGGAAGTCCACCGCCCCCGTCGGCTCGTAGACCACGAATCGCAGCGCCGCCGGGGTGTCCAGCAGGTGCGGAATCCGCTCGTCGGCCTCGGCCTGGTTGCCGACCTTGACCCCGAGCCAGACGTTGGGGAGGGGCCAGGCCGGGACATCGTGGTCCGCGGCCCAATGCTCAACCTCGCTCATTCTCTCGGCGTTGATCCGACGCACCGCCTCGGCGATCTCGTCCCCGACACGGAAAGGCGCCGTCAGGTACTCCCGCATCCGCTCCGGGTGCGCCGTGAGCACCTGGAAGGTGTGCTGCGGGCACAGGGCCATGATTGCGAAGGCGCGGTCGATCAGATCGTCGGCCCAGCCGCCATCGAAGGGGTCGACGCTGAGGCGCGCTCCGCGCCTGGTCTTCGTCCAGCCTAGCGGAGTGCCCGTGCCCGCGCGCGGGCCGTGATAGGGGTACCACTGCTCGTCGTGGTCGAGGTACTTCACGACCGCACCCCCTTCCGCAACCGCGGGAGGTTGAGCCCGATCACGAGCAGCACCGCCGTCCAGAGCATGGTGTCGGAGAGGATCCGAGCCAGCGGGTCGAGGACGGGGATCATCGCGCAGCCCCCTCGACCCGTAAGGTCGTGAACATCGCGTCCAGAGCCGTGACGCTCTTACCCGTCGCGCGGTTGAAGGCGCGGGCCTCCAACGACGACTTGCCGACCCAAAGAGCGATCAAGAACACGGCGATGGCCAAGAGGCCGAGCAGCTCAAGGCGGGTTTCTGCCTTCACGACACCACCCCCTCGAGCAGCACGCCCGCGTTGACGCGAAGCGCCAGGCAGATCTTCGCGATGTCGTCGGCGCGCAGCGAACTGTGCCCGCACTCGATTCGGGAGATGCGCGACTGGCACAGGCCGACGGTCGCACAGAACTCCTCCTGGCTCTGGCCCAGCCCCAGGCGCAGGGCGCGCACGTTGTCGCCGACCTTGGCGCGGATGGCGCGGGGCTCCAGCGTCGGGGACTTCACGACTCACCTCCGACCGGCTCCGGCTGCTCGGCGGCTTCGGTGGCTTCGGTGGCTGCGGGCTCCACCTGCTCGGCGGCTCGGAGCACGCGGAGCATGTCGGGGAGGTCGTCGGTGACCCCATCGGCCAGCGCGGCCAGTTGCGCGGCCAGCGTGTCGGCCTCCGACAGCTCGAGGCGCGCCGTGGCGGAGGCCAGCACGGCGGCACCGTGGCGCTCCTGGATCTTCGAACGCAAGGTCTCCGCCTTGCCAGGAACCCGGCCGAGCTTGATGCCGGCGGCTTCCGCTTTGCGCTTCCAGGCGACGGCGGCGCCCATGCGGTCGAGGACGGGGTGGGGGATCTGGGGATCGTTGCTCACAGGGCACCCCCTTCGATCTCGGCGCGCACTGCACCGGCGGCAGCCTCGGCGGTCATCACGACCACGCCCCGCTCCTTGGCGGCGGTGTTTAGGTCGGCACGGTTGATGGGATCGAGCCCCTCCCACGCCTCCTGGCTCACGACCAACAGCGCACCCTCGCCCGCGGCACCAATCGCGATGTCGAGGGCGATCCGCCACCGCTCGCCGGAGGACAGCTCGGCAATGGGCGTCGGGCTGGGACGCCCGTAGGCGACCATGATTCGGCCACCCTCGATCGTCATGCCCTCGGGGACAACGCCACCAATCAGCTCCGTGATCGCCCCGTCGAAGCCTTGGGCGGCATCCCGGACCCTCTTCGCGTCGGTGGCGAGCTTGGTCGAGGCGGCGAGCTGGAGCTTCGCTTCCTCCAGGCGGCGGAAGGCTTCGATGCGCGTGCGCTCAGCCTTCACCTTCTCGTCGAGGGCGCCGATGGCCTCGCGGCGCTGGGCGAGGGCCTGCTCCTGCTTCTCGCCCCAGGTCGGCCTGGCGTTGGCGATCTGCCGCTGCTTGAACTCGACATCGTCGAGCCGCTCGCGCAGCGCCTCCGACTCGGCGGCCAGCTTCGCCAGTTCGCGCTCGGCGCGCTCGTGGCAGGTACGGTCCTCGGCCAGGGCCGCCACATCGGAGGCCAGCGCGGCGCGTTCCGCCTCGGCGTCCGTTGCATCCTTCGGGTCCAGGGGCTCGGAAGCCTCGGCCGCTTCCTTCCCAGCCAGTGCCCCGGCCCGGACTCGCTCCGACTGGGACTCGAGGTCACGGGCGCGAGCCTGGGCGTCCCGGCGCAGCTTCCCGGCAACCGCGACCGGATCGGCCATGTTCAGCCCGTCCAGCGCGCGGTCCAGGTCGAGGCCGCAGGAAGCGGCGGCGGCTGCAAACAGAGTCGAGGTCGCGCGAAGCCCGGTGAGGCGGCACAGCGCCTGGATCCGGGCCGCGTCCGCGCGCTCGGGGTCCTTGATGCCGGGGTCGACCAGGACGCTCGGGTCCGCGCCGGCGATGGCCGAGACGGTGAGCGTGCCCGAGCGCCGGGTGTTGCGGCCAACGGTCAGCTTGACGCCCAGGCCATCGACGCGCCCCTTGGCTGCGCCGTCGCGCGGGGTGAGGCTCGCGTCTCCCCCGGTGGCCCGGTCGACAGCGGACAGCGCGGTCGTCTTCCCTCGGCCGTTCAGGCCACGCAGGACAACGATGCCGCCCCCTTCGGGTACGGGGATCTCCAGGTGCTCGATGGCGCCGACGTTCTCGATCGTGATGGTGTTTTCGGTCATGGCCTCTGCTCAGTAGTCGCTAGCGGTGGTCAGCCGTTCGCGGGTTGGGGTTGCCCCGGTGGCGTGGAATGCCTGGGGTCGATGAAGGTCCGCAGCCGCTCGACGAGAGCTGCCGCGCGTGGGTCGAAGCCGGGCCGCCCCGGCGTGAGGATGTCGGCGGAGTCGCGCACGAAGTCGTTGACGATCACGCCGACTCCTTGGCGCAGGTGATCTGTGGCCTCGGCTATGCCTTCGCAGTAGCCGGAGCGGCGGGTGGCGTCCGAGTTGAAGCGGCTGATGCAGTCTTGCTTCGAGGTCATCACGCGCCCTCCGGGTCGCCACCGCGCCCAGCGCCTGAGAACAGCGCAACGTCCTCGGGGTCGAGCGGGGGCTCGTCGTCGCAGCCTGGCTCGCGCTCGGAGCCTCCAAGTCGATTTGCCAGCTCGTCAGCGCGCGTCGACGCGGACTCCTCCTCCGGGATATCCCGGCCGGCCACGCGCTCCAGGCTCGCGGCTACGCTTTGGTCGATCACTGTTCGATCGACGAGTGGAAGGTGCGCGCCTCCGTCCATCGCATCCTCGCGACGCGCAATCACCGCGGCAACCGGGGACAGCGGAACCATGTTGGCCATCCGGCGCAGCGGGGTCTTAGAGGCCATCGCCGCGAAGTGGTCCTGCCAGCCGAACGAGTTCTGCGCGCCGTTGCCGCGCGCCGCGTCGATCTCGGGGCGCCAGCACACTCGGACAACGGGATCCTGGCCACGCTTGCGCCCAATGGCGTAGGCGCCGATCAGCAAGCCAGCCTCACCCTCGCGCGTCGGGACGTGGACCAGCTCGTCGCGCTCCGCGGTGTAGCGGAACTCGAAGTGATCCTTCTCGAACACTGGGCGGCCGACCGCGGTGTCCACTCCGCCGCCCTGGATCATCAACTTCACCAGGCCCTTGTAGCCCGGGAGGAAGGTGCAGGCTTTGCCACCGATGCGCTTGTCGTAGCGAGGGATCAGGTAGCCCTCGCCCGTGAACCCGTCCAACGAGAGGCCGGCGACGGCGCCCTCCATGACGGAAGCGTAGAGCGAGAGCGGCTCGCACTCGAACAGTGCGGGCATTCGCTGGGCGTAGGCGACGATGGTCGCCACGAATCGCTCTGGGGAGATGATCGCGGGCAACACCCGCTCGATCTGATCGCCCATGCGGTCCAGGTTCCCGCGGAGTTGGACGATCCGCGAGTCGTTGGACTTGATGAGTCCTTGGTTGGTCATGGCTCTCTGCTTTCGGGTTGTCGCGGCTGGTCAGACCGCGGCCGGCGCCGTCGGTTTCCCGACGTGAAGGCGCCTATAAGTGTAGGGCTTTCGCTCGATAGTGCCACCGCTTACGGCGATGGTTTTCCGTGAGAACTTGCGGCCGGATGGAGTCCGCCCAAAGGTCGCGTCTTTGAGCGCCTCGGCCAGCCTCGCCTCGATCGCCTTGGCGTGTTCCTCGGTCTTCTTGATCCGCTCCTTCAGCTCGTCCCGGGTCTCCAGCAGATCATCGACAACCGCGTCGACCTCGACCTCTTCTCCCGTGTCGTCGGGGTGCAGTCGATCGTGCGCTTCGATCCAGGCGCGGGGGTCTACCTCCTGTGTGAACGGCGGCTCGGTCATGCTCTCGACGCAGCCCCATAGGGCCCGCTCGCGCTGGAGCATGTTCAAGGCCAGGCGGTCATTGAGCGGCTGGTAGTACGGGCGGAAGTTCCGCTCGACCATCGCCGCAACGATCGTGGCCTTGAGCCCCAAGGTCGCCATCCCGTGCGTCACCTGCATCAGTGGCCGAATCGGAGGCTCGGCGTCCCAGTCGGCGCCGGCGTAGAAGCCGACTGACTTGCACTCCAGGAGCAACAGCTCGCCGGGGACGAGCACGACGGTCCCCGTGTCGTCCGTGAACTCGATCTCGCGCGTCGCCCTCACGAAGCCGTCAGGAGACACCAGGCGCCATCGCTCGGTCTTGTGACGGTAGAGCGGCTGCCCGTTCCAGATGCCAGCGAGCTCGCAGTCAGGGAACGCCCCGGCGAGGTCCTCGGAGTCGTAGGGCACGACCTCGAAGTCCGTTCGCCGGTTGATCTCCTCGCGGATCACCGGCTCGAGCACGCGGCCCATGTAGACCACCTCCACATCGTCGAGGTCCGGCTCGGCCAAGAGCCCAGCCTTCTCGCCCCAGAGTTGGAGGGACGAGCGATACTTGTCGAGCCCGCAGGCGGAGGCGGCGTCGGAGGACCCGATGCCTGTGCGGCGGACGGTGCGCCACTCTTCGAGGGCGGCTTGCTCCTCGGGAGTGGGGGAGGGGATGCGGGTGGGGAGGATCATTTGGAGCCCCCTTCCATCGCCTGACCAGCCTTGTACTCCGCGAGCATCGCCCGGAAGTCGCTCATGCCGCCCACGGTCATGCCTCGCTGGGCAGCCCAGTCGCTGTAGTAGCTCTCGGTCTTCCCTCCAGGGGCGAAGTGCGAGTCGTAGTTGAGCCCGCCAACCTTCTCCTTGAACCAGGGCGTATCGCGCCACGCCAGATAGACGGCGAACATCTCGGGGCGCCGCGTCGGCAACTCCCGGTCGCGCGGGATGAACGTCCGCTGCTCGGGCTCGGGCGGCACGTACCGGCCAACATCCTCTGCGGCGCCCCAGGCGTGAACCAGCGTCCCGTGTATGTCGCCCGACTCGATCTGGAAGCCGTACTCCAAACCGTCGATCTCCACGGTACCGCTGACCACGTGGTTGATGGCGTCGAAGGCATGGATCTCGTCGATGCTGATGCCATCCCGCTCCTTCTCGTGGTTCCAGGTCATATCCGCCAGGCGCTCCAGGAAGTCCTCGGGCGGCTCAGTGAGAAGTTGGGGGCCGCTGGTTTCGATTGAGCTGCTCACGCCGACGCCCCCTCTCCCAGCCCGAGCAGCTCGAAGTGCTCCCGAGCAACGTCGCAGGCCAGCGAGCACTCGGCATCGAGGAAGTCCACCCACTTCGCGCCAGCCGCGCGCAGGGTCTCGATCGCGGTCTCGGTCTGCCCGTCGTTGAGTTGCTCGCGCGCTTGCTCCAGCGCCTCGCGCACTTCCTCGGCGGCCAGATCGAACTCCTCGACGCGGGCCCAGCCGGCGCGCAGTTCGTCGTCGGTCGCCTCGTCGTTGGGCGAGTAGTCCATCCGCTCGCGAAGCGCGCGCGGGTCGTAGCCCTTCTGGTCGGGGTAGACGATGCCCCCGATGTCGATGGAGCGGGCCCGGTCGTCACCGAAGGCGAAGCTCGCTCCGATCGGGACCGTGCGAAGGGTCGCGGCGATCTCGTCGATCGCGTCGCGGACTTGGAGCGAGCCCAGAAGGGGCCGCTTGCGGGAGGTCGGTCGGGTCGTGGTAGCCATGGCTCTCTGCTTTCCGGGGCGGCTGGTTTGCGGGGTGGTCAGCCCCACCGCCCTCTCGATGATTAGATATCACCATATCGGATAGACCAGCACAAGTCAGATCCGGGGAAATCCTGGATCTTTTCACTCTCGGGCCAGATCCTCCCCGGGATGGCCCAGTCCAAGAGGAAGGCGGGAGGGCGCGCCGCGGTCCCGGTGGATCCGGTTGCGTGCCCCCTGTGCGACGACGACGAAGACGAGATGAGCCGGCACGGGCTCAAGCTCCACCTGGTGCGCGTCCACAGGATGCCCACGGAAGAGGCCGTCGACGCCGCCAACAGGGCCCAGCGGCACGGGGGCCCCCTCGACATCGCTCGGGCGGTGCGCGCGTACCTGGCGGCCAGGCGGGAACTGGCTGGGGGCGCCCCGTTCTTCGACGAACTGCCGGCGGATGCCGTCGCGCACTTCCGGGCCGATGCCGAGGGGCGCGCTGAGCGCCTGCGCCTCGAGATTGAGCGGGCCTGCGAGAAGGCCGAGGGCGAGAAGCCCAAGGCCAAGCGGCGCCGGTAGCGACAGGGCCTTTCGGCGGGCATCGCGCAGAGCCAGCTCCCGCTCGACGAGTGCGCGGGCATCGACCGGCGTCGAGCGCTCCCCGATCTCGGTCAGGCTCCCATCGCCGGCGATCAGGTAGCAGGTCCAAGGGTCGAGCGTGCGGGCTTGGTCGTCGCGGACGACGAGGGCGCGCTCCTTGTCGCCCTGGGCGAAGGACCAGAGGCCGGGGCGGGGGGTTGTCCAGTTGGGGTGGGTCACTGCGTCGCCTCCCAGAGCTTCGCCAGGTCCTCGTCGGCGATCTGCACCTTGGGCAGGCCGCCGTGATGTGCGCCCTCTTCAGGTCCAGGCTGCAAGCCGAGTCTCGATCCGTGGTAGTGCAGCGGGTGGCCCAGCGGGTAGAGCCCGGGGAGGCGGATGTCTTCGACGATGCGATCAACGCGCGCACGAAGCGGCGCCTGCCGATGCTCACCTTCGGCGACAACCGCTTGAACGATCGCGCGGAGCGCCGGGGCGGCGATCTCGAGCCCGCGCTCCACCTCATCCTCCGCCCACTCGCACCATCGCTGCGCCAGCGCGAGCGTCGGGAACGGCCGCGACTCCGCTACGAACCCCGTGTAGTGCGAAGCGTGGAATCCAGCCTCGGAGTGCACGATCTCGCAGCGAGGGCCCGATCGGCCGTCTGCGTAGAGCCACCACTTCGGGAGGGTTCGGGATTGCTTCCAGGTCATGCCACAGCCTCCGCTGCCAGCTCCAGCGCGTTGGCACGGACGATCGCCTCGACCACCGGGGGGCAAACACTGTTCCCGACCAGGCGCGTCCTGGTGGCCTTGGTGAACGCCACGCGCGATCCGTCGTCGTCGATGCCCCAGTCGTCGATGTAGTCCTCGGGGAAGCCCTGGCACCGGAAGAGTTCCCGGGGATCGAGCATTCGCATCCCGACGTCGACAAGGGCGTGGTTGGCCCCGTCCACCATCAGCAGGACCCTCCCTGCTTCATCAGTCCGCAATGGGCCAGGGGCGTAGGTGCGGATCAGGTCGGCGACCAGCCGGCCACGATCGGTCGGCCCCTCCAGGGTCGTGGAGGCGAGGCCGTGGCTGTCGCGGGTCGTGACAGAGCCTGCGGGACGCTCCAATCCGTGCCCGTAGACGCCGCCGTAGTGCTTGACGAGCCAGGCCGCGACGAGGCTCGCGCCGTTCGCTGTGCCGGTGACTGTCGGCGCTGGACGATCGATGGCGCGACAGCGCGGGGCCTGCGTGGGTCGCTCTCCGTGCCTGGGGACAGTGAAGGGCGCGACGAGGGCATGGTGTCCGCCGCCGGCGCAGACTGCGCCGAGCGGGGCATCTGTGGCGCTCGAAGCCGCTCGAAGGTGGGCTTCCGAGGTCCCCTGGAGGCGGACCAGATACGGCTGGGGCGCCTCGAGCACGATGCGGCGGAGCCCGGTCGCAATCCTGTGCAGCGTCTTGTCCGCCAGCGGCTTCTTGCGTTCGAAGACCGAGCGGCAGGCAATCGACCAGTCGATGCACTCTGCGGCGGATCGGAACGGAAGGGCTTGGTCGGGGCCGTGCGTCGCCTCCGGCCAGGAGATCGGCTGGCCATCACACCGGGCGATCAGGAAGAGCCGCTTTCGAGTGGTCGGCGCTCCGTAGTCGCAGCCGCGCAGCTCCCGCCACTCCACGTCATAGCCCGCGGACCGGAGCTCGGAGACCCACCGCTCGAATGTGCGGCCACGGCGGCGGGGGCATGGGCGTCGGTCGCGGCCGAGCGGCCCCCAGGTTCGAAACTCCTCGACGTTCTCGAGGAGGATCACCCGGGGCCGAACGGTCTTCGCCCACCTGATCACGACCCAAGCCAGATCCCTGCGGCGCGTGTCCCGGATGGGGCGTCCGCCGCGGGCCTTCGAGAAGTAGGTGCAGTCGGGGCTGAACCATGCGAGACCCACGGGACGACCGCCTGTGACTTCGAGAGGCTTCGCCCGAAAGACGTCCTGGCAGAGGTGCCGTGCGCCCGGGTGATTCGCTCGGTGCATCGCGACAGCCTCGCGATCGTGGTTGATCGCCACGTCCACCGACCGACCGAGGGCTTGCTCGATCCCAATGGAGGCTCCACCGCCTCCAGCGAAGTTGTCGACGACTAGCTCGTCGAAGAGCTGGGCGCCCTCGCACGCTCCGTATCGTCGAAGAATCACGCCGCACCCGCCTTCCGCGAATCGATCCAGCTCGCCCAGTCCTCGACCGTGTGGTCGTGGACGCCCCGGTGGCACTTTGCGCACAGGCAAATGCCGTTCTCCGGGAGGTCTGGGCCGCCGCGAGACTTGGGCAGGAAGTGGTGAGCTTGAAGCTCCCAAGCCGAACTGCACCGCTCGCACCGATGGCCGGCGCGAATCAGCACCAGGCGCCTGAACTCCTCGCGGGCCCAGCGTCGATCGGCGAGGGCCGCGCGACGCTCGGCAAGCTCCCGCTCGAACTGGAACCCGGATCCTCGATTGGCGCTCCTGCGCTTCAACTCGCGGTGACGCTCCAGGCGCTTGCGGTTGCGGCGCTGGTTCCAGGCTTCGCGGCGGTTGGGGTTGGAGCGCTTCACGAGTCACCCCCAGCCAGTTCCGCCGCGAGCATCCCCGCGGTCTTCGCGCCAGGCGGCAGCATCGGGCGCTCGTCGTCCAGCGCATCGTCGGCGGGTTCCTCTCGCCCGTCCGGGAAGCGGCGGACCAGCTTCGCCTCGGTCACCCGCCGGCCGTTGCCGTCGACCCGGAGCGAACCCCAGATGTCGCGGTAGGGGACCTGGCTCCAGACGAGCCGGCCCTCGATCGCTTCGACCAGGTGCGCGGGCGCCGGGATCCCGTAGGTGTGGGTCCGCGCCACGGCCTCGGCCGCTTCGAGGAGCTGCGCCAGGGAGTAGCTCCCGAGGATCGCGGACCAGGCCGCGAGCTGCGCCGGCCCGCCGTTGCGGAGCCCGGGGTAGCACTCGCCCAGGAACGCGAGGGTCTTCGCGACGTGCTCGGCGCGCTTCATGCCCGCCTCCCGTGCCGCCGCTCGCGGTCGGCCTTGCGCCAGTCGAAGTCCTCGGTCGGGGCCGGGACGAGCTCGAGCGCGCCGGTTCGCACCTGCTCGGCGATCTGCTCGCCCACGGTGCCAACTGGGCGCCCGGCGCGAGGTCGGTCGGGCTCGACCAGGGCCTGGTAGTTCCCGGCCGTCGAGTGCTCCACGGCCCAGCCGAACCGCACTGGGCCCATGGTCTCGATCTTGCGCAGCGCCGTGCGGGCGCCGACGAGCGTGTGGGCCTTGGACAGCCTGGCGGCCAGGTGCTCGGTCCAGACCTCGAGCATCGCCCAGAACGGGCCGCCCCGCAGCCGCTCGAACTCGCCACCCGGGGCCAGGAGCTGATCCCACGCCGCGACCTTGGCCCGACCACCGCGAGCGGAGCGAGCTTGCGCCGCAGGCGCTGCCGCCCGGGGCTTGGGCGGGGGCTCGGGCTCGGGAGCGGTGGGGGGTTGGGGGGTCTTACTGGGTTGGGATGGGTTGGGTTGGGTTGGGTTGGGTGTTGAACCAGGTTGAACCTTGGTTGAACCAGGTTGAACCAGGTTGGAACCTGGTTGAGCCTGGTTGGCCTCGATCGCCGTTTTCGGGGCCTTGGAGGGGGGTGCGGCCTTGGCCTGGCGCTTCGCGGCGCTCCGGCGACCCGCCTCCGACATCGCCTCGCGGTAGGCGTCGGCATGCTCCAGTTCCCGCAGCATCCGCGGGCTCGCCAGCTTCCCATCCTCGAAGACGAAGCACCGACGGACGCGATCGGTGACCAGGCTCGGCACCTCTTCGGGATCGCAGCCCAGGGCGTCAGCCAGGTCATCGGGGGTGTCGGCGAGCCACCCCCCGGCCTCCCAGAGACGGTTGAGCAGGTGCACGTAGACCCCCTTCTCGGCCCAGTCCATGCGCTGGACCTTGCCGCTCGAGAGGTAGTCGCCGGTGTACCACTGCATCGCCGGGCGGTCGTTCAGGCGGCCGTTGCGGGATGCGCTCACGCCGCCCTCCCTTCGCGGAAGTCCCGGCACTTGATCTTGGTGATGACCCTCTCGCCGCGGCGGTTGAGCATCTCGACCTCGGGGCGGGCAACGATGCCCTCTGCGGGGAAGTCACCCCAGCGGGACTTGAGATCGCCGCTGCGGCACCAGTCGATCGCGATGCTCAGCCGCCCCGAGCCGATCACGGGGGCGACCTCCAGCCCCAGAGACTCCGCGATCTCTTCGAGACTCGACCGTTCCAGCCACATCCCACACCAGGCATCGAAGAGGACGATTCCCTGGTCCTGGCGGTAGTTGCCACCACCTTTCTGGATCTTCGCCCCGTAGCCCTCGCCGTAGAGAACCATCTCCTCCGGAAGGCGAGCGAAGGCTGAGCTCTTCACGATCCTCGCGCCGGCCTCGAAGACTCCACGAGGGAGCTGCGCGCGAAAGGTCTTGCCCCGGACGTCGCAGCCGTTCGCGCGAATCAGCCGGACGTTGGTCCCGTCGATCTTCTCGGTGAAGGTCCAGGAGTTCTTTCGCAGGTACTCGAACTCGGGCTTCGCCCAGCGCCCCTCCAGGAGCGTCTTGTGATTCGTCTCGGGGTCGCGGAGCCATACCGTCTGGATCTTGTGGTACTCGCTCACGCCGCCCTCCCGCCGTCGTCGCCGCCGCCCTTGTTGACCGCGTGGATCCCAAGCAGGGTGATCCGCACCGATCCGTCATCCCGGCGGGCCAAGAACTCCCTGGCGATCAACTCCCGCACCACTTCGCTGCCGTGCCGGGGCCCGCCGTCGGGGCTGCGGTAGCCCACGTCCTCGGTCGTGCGCTCCGCTCGCAGGATGTGGGCGCGCTTGGCCCACTCCAGGGCGCTGCGCTGATCTCTGGTCAACTGGTTCGAGTCTGTCACTGGGGCATCTCCTGCTCCGTGGCCTCTGCTGGATCCGCTGGTCAGGCGGGGTGGGATCGGGGGGATCTAGCGCGCTGGTCGGGCGCGCGGTAGGCTCCCCGCTGGTCTGTGACGCTGGCCGGGGTGGTTCCCGACCGCGAAGGCGTCATGGCCTCTGCTGGCCCTGGCCGCCCTTCGGGGTGGCCGGGGCTTTCCCCATTCGTGGGGAGGTGGGCGCCCGCCTTCGTGGGGTGGTAAGTCCCGACGGGCGCCCCCATGGCGCTGCCTCTGCTAGCCCCGGCTCTTGCAGCGCCCGACGCCCCATGAAGGGGGCAAGGCGGCATTGCAGCCGGGATTCGGCGCCAGCTCGCGGCCGGCGCGGTGGATTGGTGGGGCTCAGCCCGCATTGCGGATCTCCCCGCCCTCGAGCAGCGTGGTCAGCCGTCCGGGCAGGCAGATGAGGTTGCGCTGGTACAGCGCCTCGCCCCACAGCTCGGACCGATCTGAGCTGACGATGGTCTCGATCTGCTCGAAGATCGTCCGGCGATCGACGGCGTTCCTGGAGGCCAGGCCGCGGCGGATCGCGCAGCGAAAGCACAGGTAGTCGTAGGACTCCGGGTCGTCCGCGCGCTCGAAGTACCGGGCGAACCCCGTGGGCAGCGTGTGCTTGCAGCCTTCGCAGGTGGAGGGACCGAGGGAGGTCATTTCGACCCCCTTCCGCGCAGGATGATCGGGCCCTTGCCCAGGGCCGCCCAGAGGTCTTGGTGGCACCGCAGCAGGGCCACCAGGGCCGCGCGCGAGGGCACGAAGATGAACTCCCCCTCGGCCAGGCCCGCGGCCTCGATCTCGGAGGCGTGGGGGCGAGTCGCGGATTCGCGGGGCTCGCCGGATGACCCCCCAGGAGGGCTTCCAATGGCCTCCAGCCCCCGAGGCGGAATCATAATCCGCGGGTCGGCGGTTCAAGTCCGTCCACCGCTACCACCCTCCGGCCGTCCATGGGAGCGGCCGGGAGAGGGCCCAGATCCGGCCCAGGAGCGTCCGAGGCCAGATCGGTAATGCTCGAGCACGCGCCAGCGCGAACCTGATCAGTGACACTGGGCGGCACGGAGTTGCCTCCCGAATCACCCTTCGTCGGTAAGTGGGTCGGTGCCTCGCCCAAGGCCGCGATCCCTTGGACGCCTCGAACGCAAGCGGCGCGCCGCCTGCTAGGCCGACGACGCGCCGATTCACTCCTCTGTCGTCAGCTCCAGGGAGTCGACGCCACGATCGAGTCGGGGTCGACCGGCAGCCACGCGCCGGTGTCCCGCACCTCGTGGGTCACGCGTCCGACCGGGTCGAAGATCCGGTAGGTGTCGCCCTTGCCCCAGTAGAAGTGCAGCGACCACGACGGCTCGTGGGCCTCGACAGTGTGGATGTCGCGTCCACCGAGCCAGGTGATGTCCCCGGGGAGCAGCATGCGCCGCTCGACCGGGACCAACTCCGACCCGTCGAATTCGAACTTGGTCTCGATGAGGAGACCTTCCTGGACCAGCACGAGGCCCTCGCCACCACCGTGGTCGTGGGGGGCCGTGGTGCCCTCCGGGGCCCATCGGCAGGCGAAGGCCTCGCCGTCGGGGCCGGGGTCCAGCGGCTGCCCAACGTAGTTTCGCCCGCTCGGGATCCGAGCGCCGAGGCTGGACAGGACAGCGAGGCCCTGCTGGAAGTAGCTCGACGCGGCGGTGAAACGCTGGGCGTCGAGGAAGTTGGTAGGGAACGATTCGGCCATGGAGGCCCTCCGGCTCTCGGTCGGGACGCGCCGACCGGTCGTTGGGGAGAGCCGAGGGAAGCCCTCGAGCTCGGCGGAGCGCCGATCCGCTGGCTCGGCTGCCGTCCCCCCCTCACCGAGAAGGGGCCTCCAAGGGAAGGCGCGGCCGCTCGCGGGCGGGACGGGCATGCTCCGCGATGCGGACCAGGCAGTGCGGACCGCAGTCCGCGGTCGCGGGGACGGGTCGACGGCCGTGCGTGATCGGCGATGTCGCGCTCCACACGCGACGAGGAGCGCCGGCCCACGCTCTATCTCTCATCCGACGACCTGCGCGCCGATCGCGCTCGAGCTTCCGCCCGCGCGATCCTGCTCGCGTCCGACCAGGGCGAATCCGACACGCTCGGTTTCGAGCGCGACGGCCTCCTGGCCGAGGCTCGAGGCCAGCTGGAAGGCCTCTTGCTCCGCGCGGGCGATCACATCGGCCTCGCCCGCGGCGTCGGTCACCTCGACCACGACCACGACCACGAGCGTGGGCTCCGACGCGCCGTGCCACTCCCCCTGGGCCATGAACGCGGTGAAGCTCCCGAAGGTGCGGCAAAGGGAGTCCAGGGCCCGGCGACGACGCGCGCGCGCACGGTCCCAGCGGATCCAGCCGCCGAGAAAAGCGGACGGATCGAGCGGGGACCGTAGGCCGATCGAGAAGGTGAGGCGCAGGGCGGGCTCGAAGCGGGAGCTCATGCCCCGCCTGCCGTGCCCCCGTGCCTCGGTGAGCCGTGCGTGGGCGGGACGATCAAGTGGTCGGGCCTCGCCTCTCAGATGACGCGGCCGCCATCCGACCCAACGGGGCCGGCTCGTCATGAGGACCTTGGCGAGGCTCCCTGCAGATCCGAGTGACCCCTTCGGCATGACTGGGATCGCTCGACGTGGCCAGGGCACGATTCCGACCTTCGAATCGCGCAGAGCTCGATCGCAGGGGCCCGGCCGCCGATCGGCCCCGAGTCGGCGGCGGTCACCGCGTCAGGGTCGCCGGCGCGACGGGTCGCTCAGAGGCGGTGCAATCGAGCTTGCCATCCGGTCCGTCGATCTCGTGGAGACGCGGCGGCGAGTTTGCGAGGTCGCCTCGCCAGATCGCCGGTCGTCCTGGTTGATCCAGGTGAGGCGGTCTTGTCGGCGCATCCCCGGGCAACAGACGCCGGGCCGAAGTGAATCGGCGCGGCGCCATCCGATCGGGCGACAATGAGCTCGGACCGTCCATTCGCGTGGTGAGCGGCCGAGGAACGCCATGGAATCGGCCGCTGGACCGCGGTCAAGGACGGCCGCACTTGGGCCGCCCAGTGCCAGTTGGCGCGAGGAGTCCGAAGCGTGCGGCCGTTCTCGTCGGTCCAAGAGATCCGCAGCGGCCGCCCAGAATGCCGAGACCAGTCGGACTCCGATGCAGATCGGCCGCCAAGGACAGTCCGTCAGCAACCCGCGGTAGCTGCTGGCCGCACTCGGGCAATGGATGGCCGATCGTGCCGCTCCCTACCCCTCACAGTCACATCTCAAAGATCAATCATCGATGGCCAAGCTCCGGTCGGCCGGGAGGACGACGCGGAAGCCCAGGTCCCAGAGGCGGCTCGCCGGGTGGTTCCTGATCCGGTACCCCGAGCGACAGTTCGCGGCCGAGTCCCAGAAGCTACCGCCGCGCATCACGCGCCACGGGCCGGCGCCGCCGAGAAGGTCCTGGCACCACTCCCAAACATTCCCGTGCACGTCGAACAGGCCGTTCGGATTCGGCTGCTGCGGCTCCTCGCCATCCGGGGGGCGAGTGGCGACGTCGTGGACCCGACCTCCCGAGTTGCCTTCGTACCAGCCGTGGTCGTCCAGGGCCCCAGGGCTGAACCAGTAGTCACCCTCGTTGCCTGCTCGCGCTGCGTACTCCCACTGAGCCTCGGTCGGCAGGTCGCCCGGCTGATCCGATCCCATCGCCCAACCGAGGAACCTGCTGTACAGCATGGCTCCAAAGAAGTTGATCTCGCCCTTCGGCTTACGGCTACTCGTCTCGATCTCCCTGCCAGACATCAAGCTGAACTGGCTCTCGGTGACGGGAGTTGCCCCGAGCCGGAATGGGGTTGGGATCTTCACCTGCTGGCGACTGGGAGCGTCCCCGTCACCCATTGCGAATGAACCGGGATCGATCCGAGGAAAGGGGGTGAGCCCGTGGATCGGCGGAAACAACTCCTTCAAGGTCGGACGGTCCGGTTGTCCAAAGCGCCGGAAGTACAGGGCTCTACGAGTGGACACTAGCTCACCCGGTTCCTCCTCGAGCGCGACGAGTAGCTCGTCCAGGTGGTAGCAGTCCGCCCACATCTCCTCCTCGCTGGACCGGCTCGCCATCCACAGCCGTTCGACGAGTTGAATCGTTGCGGCCCGTGCCCCCTCCCCGCGACCCAGGATGTTCGGCAGGTCCAGGAGAATCTCGCCGCGACGCTCAGGGTCCGACGAATCGAGCCCCAGCACCTTCTCGACCGTCGACGGCGACACTCCTGTAGCACTGGCCAGCACTCTGCGCCCCAGGACCGGATTGTGCTCGACGAGCCGCTCGATCATCTCGTCCTTGTCGGCCAGCTCATCCGTGCCGACCAGGAGCGCGAACGGTTCGGCGAAGAAGCCGAGGTGATCCTCCGCCAGCGCGGCGGCCTCGGCGAGCTGCTCGTCGCGGGTGAGGCTCCGCAGCCAAATCATGACCAGGACCTCACGAAGCTGGCCGTGCCAGAAACGCCAGTTCCTCCCCTCCTTCTCGCCGTATCGACCGATGATCCCCGTGATCGCCTGCACGTCCTGGAGGAAATCGTCAGGGCGTCGGCTCCATTCGTTGAGCACGGCGCGGACGGCGACGTCCGTCTCGACGCCTTGCTCTTGGAATAGGGCGTCGAGGTCCGACTTGCGAACTGCTGTCTCGCCCTTCTTGCTCATCTGGACCGCCAGGAACACGAGCCCAGCGCGCATCACGGCCGGATTCGGGTTCTTCTTCGGAGGATCCTGGAACTCACCGGAGAGGAGCAGCTCGAGGACCTGCTCGTAGAGTGCGCTGCGAGACTCATCGGGCGTCTCGCCACGGCGCAAGAGCAAGCCGAAGTACGTCAACCAGAGCGGGTTCCCGGCCAGAAGCGACAATCGGCTGTGGGGGAGGTCGGCCCAGCGCTTGATGTGATCCTCGGCCGCCCCCTCGTCGCCGATCCAGGCGCTCAGGAACTTCTTCTGTTGAGCGATTCCCATGGGCTCGACGTCCGCCTCCACGTAGCCGCCCGCGGGCTTGCGATACGGAATCGTCCGCGTCGCCACGACGATGGCGGACGAGCCCATCTGTTCGGAGAGGTTCGCGAGCCAGGAGCGAGTGGTGGTTCTCAACTCGCCGCGGACCTCGTCGAGCCCGTCGAGGAGCAGCAGCAGACGCCCATGCTCGCGCTCGGCCACGAGCGCCTCGCGGCGAGCATCGGCAATGTCCTGCTGCTCCTCGAGGTAGTCGAGCAGCTTGTCCCAGGCGTCGCCCTTTCGATTCTGCCCCGCTCTCCAGCGCGCGAAGTCGGGGAGCCCGATCCTTACCGGCGTCCAGGCGGCGTCGTCGTCGCCGGCGAGGGACCAGGCGAGCTGGCGCAGGATCGTGGTCTTGCCCGAGCCTGGTTCGCCGCGCAGGACGAATCGCGGCCCGGCGATGCCGAACCGGGCAGGCGGGATCGACAGCAGTTGGTCTAGGCGGACACCAGACGGGGGAATGCTGGCGTCTTCTTCATCGCCTAGATCGGCTAGACGCTGCGCGAACGAGGGACTGACTCCGACCTCGAGTCGGACGTAGACCCGATCGAAGAACTCGTCGGCGAGGTCATCGACCCCGAGCATCCTGAGCAAGTCGTGGTCCTCTTCGACCCGAGCCCTCAGTGCACGGAGATAGGACCCGCGCGTTTCGATCACGCCATGGTCGATGAGCCAGTCGTCGAGGGGCCTGGTTCGGACCGCATGGGGAAGCTCTCCGTCGAAGTGGTGCTCGAGGAGCGCCAGCAGTTCACCCGACGACACGGCCGCCATCTGCAGCGACCTCGAGCTGCCGAGACAGGCCATCCCGACGCAGACCTCCTCGCCTCCACGTCCGGCGACCACGGGTCCGCCGCTGACTCCCTCGTGGACGCGGGCGAAGAGGCCGAACTCGGTGACCTGGCCACCCCGGCTCGTACTCGACGATCCCGATCCCTTGTGTGGCCGGCAGGATTCGACGTGCGAGGTCGGCGAGTGGCGAGGGAACCCCTCCACCTCGAGGTAGGAAACACTGTCGAGGAGCTGGTCGAAGAGTCGGGAGTCGTACGCCAGGGCAAGGTCGGCACTCTCGAGACTCGCTGGCGCACCCTCGAGCTTCAGCAGAGCCACGTCTACCTCATAGCCGATCCCAGGGAGGTCGCCCCAGGCCACGACCTCGGCCGGCCGACCGCCGGCGCAGAGCCCCCATGCCGCCTCACGGGAGTTGGGGACCTTCTCGCTGAACTTTCCACTGCCGTTGGCGACGTGCCAGCAGGTCACCGCATAGTTCTCCGAGACCAGGATCCCCGCCGCCGGGTTCCCGTCGTCGGAGGTGACACGCAGGACGTAGGGTCGAGATCTGTCTGTGCTCGGGAGCATGGGCCGGGTCTCGGGAGACTAGCAGCCTGACAAGCGGCGTGTCGACGCCGGCTAGGGCCTTCCCGGACCCCGTTGGCGGCGCTAGGTTCGACCACGGAGCCGGGAGGAGGTTGCCTGTGGACCCGGCCGATCCGAATCACCCGATCGTTTCCGAGTGCCATGAGCGAGTTCGACGTCCGTCCGCTGTACGAAGCCGGAGATCCGCCCGAGCCGCCCGATCCGCCCCCCGGGGGGATGACGGAGTTCCCCATGGAGCCCGTCAGCGAGAGCGCCTCGCGGCATCCGATCTCCCCGACGCTCATCGCCTACGACGAGGCGGCCGATGGCAACTACGTCTTCGTGGACGACGTCGAGATGGAGTACCACGCGAAGCCCTATCCGTTCCCCGAGGAACTGGATCGGGGAGAGTGGACGCTGTCGGCCCGAACCAGTGACGATCGAGTTCGCGGTCACGCGCTGTTGCTCGCACTCCACCCCTACTCCGAGGATTGGATCGACGAGAGCCTGTTCCGATACGGAAGCCAGAAGTCCGAGAAGAAGCGGATGGACCAGTTCCAGCGGGCGGCGCGGTCGAGTGACGACTGGAGGGTGGCCGTAGAGGCTCTGAAGTTCGACCCCTTTGAATCTGTCGGGTCCCAGCTACGGGCGGTCCTTCGTGGACCGCGGCGTGCGCTGCCGGACATCGAGACCGGCCGCACTTTCTGGACCGGGGAGCAGAGGAAGAAGGAGGGCGCGGACGACGACGAGGTCGTAAAGAATCCGATGATGCGCTGGGGTCTGTGCCCGATCCCTGAGAGCGGTCCCGGCCTCGTGGTGCAGACGATCCTTGGGAGTAAGCTGCTCGAGACTGTCCTGCGGCTGGTGACGGCTCGAGTCATCGACATCGGCTACGCGCGCCGACCTCGGAAGGCGGGCGCGTCGAAGAGCATCTTCATCTCGGACGCCACGATCGAGAAGGCCCCGGCGTTGCTCGAAGCGGCCGTTTGGAAAGCGTTGTCGGGACCTCGTTCGCTCGAAAACGGTCCGCGCGGCGAATCCTGGAGCGGGAAGCCGGTTGCGATGCTCGCTGCATCGATCTTCATCGAGTCGCTGAACCGGTTCAACCGCAGAGGACTCAGGGCGACCGATGTTATTCAGGATCAAGGTCCTGCCAGGGGAACGGCGGTTCAGCGCGGTAGCTCCGATGGCCACGGTGAGATCGTCGTCGTCGACGGCGGCGGTGCGGTCGGCAGTGAGGAGCTACTCGAGAAGTTTCGCGAGAAACTCGAGCTGCCCGATGACGCGGCGTTCTCCCACCTGCTCTACGACGAGGAGTTCGAGGTCCAGCTGTGCGGGCTGGCACTGGCTCACGTTCTGGCCGATGCGGACAACTGGAGCGAGGTGCCGGAGTCCCATCGTGCCGGTTGGATTGCCGGGCTGGAGCACGTTGGGGAGCACGGATCGGTGACCTCGAAACAATGGGCGCGCGAGATCCTCGACCGCATCCCGGGGGCGTGAAGCTTGCCTGATCTCGATTGGCCTTCGGCGGTGCCATCCCTGGTTCGCATCCAGTGCCGGGTCGAGAAGACCAAGAACGGCAAGACGACGACTGATGACAACTTCGGTTCCGGCGTGATCGTCGCGCCGGGATGGGTTCTGACCGCCTGGCACGTTCTCAGCCGGACCGGGACGTTCAGTGGTGGCCGGTCCGAGTCGCCGAATCCTGCCAAGGGCGTCGTGGTGACACTTGCCGATCACCCCACGGCACTGGACTCCGAACCGTCCATTCACTCGATCGGTCCGTACGACCCGTCGTCGGCCGACGTCCTGTTCGCGTCGGGCGACCTCTCTGGGGTCGGGCGCTCGGTGGACCTGGCACTGCTGAGGGTTCCTGGCCTGGCCGAGGGGGATGCCGTTGCGTCGCTGACCCGTGGTCTTGGTGAGCTCGAGGCCCGAGCGCTGGTCGCCCGCGGTTCGTCGTTCGCGATCTGGGGCTTCCCCGACGGCGTCGAGAGCCCAGACGACCAGAGCGCACGGCTCGAGGGCTGGGACCCTGACCACCTCCATCGGGAGGCTCGTGATCTTGGGGCCGAACACGGGAGGGTCCACGGCGGCTTCAGTGGAGGGCCCCTGCTGCTGCGTGTCGGATCGGATCTCCACTGGGTCGGGATCACCATCGTCGGCGGGTCCAATCACCCGTTCTCGGGCTACCTGCTGGCAGGCACCGTCGGACCGTTCCTCGACAACGCTCGGCGGGTGATCGAGGAGCGGGACGGCGGGGGCGAATCGCTCGCGCTACCGAGCTCACCCGATCTTCGCTCACTGCTGTTGAAACCGTTTCTCGGTCGGCTCTCGGCCGAGTGCGACGTCCTCCCATGGGCACCCGATCTCAGCCTCGACGACGTCTTCGTCGATCGCGTCACCTTGGAGGTTCCGCGGGACGGGGAGGCGGTTCGCGCCGCGGTGCATGGACAGACGTCCCTCGCGCGACACCTCGGGCTCGAGGATGCGTTCGACGAGGAGTCACCGGCAAGTGAGGTCCCGTCCGGGCCCGGCTCGAACTCACCCTCCGCGGAATCGGATCAACCCCGGATCATCCTTCGCGGTGAAGCCGGAACGGGCAAGACGACGATCCTTCGCCAGCTGGCCAAGCGGCTCGCGGACGCTCGCCTCGCGACCGGCTCAGATCGTCCCATCGACGAAGGCGACAGGGTCGCTTTGCTCGTCCGTCTACCGGACCTGAAGAACGTCGGCACTCGTCCGTTCGAAGACCTCGTCCAATACGTCACGAAAAAGGTCGACCACTACACGGGGGAGCTGCTCGGCGCGCAAGATCCTCGCGGTGAGCTGGTGCTGTTGCTGGACGGCTACGACGAGGTGAGCAAGGCCGAGCGGCCGAACGTGGGGGCCCTGCTCGCTTCGATCCCGCGCGAGCTGCCCAGAACGCCCGTGGCGCTCGGAACCAGACCGTCACGCTACCTTGAACGGAGCGCCCAGTTCAAAGCGTGGAGCTTGGCGAGCGTCGAACCTCTGGGTGCCGATCGGCAGAAGGAATTGCTCGTCAAGCTGGTGGGGCAGCACCGGAAGTTCGGCGGCCCCGCGAAGCCGACGATGGACGCGGCGGCACTCGAGGACTGGGTCGACCGGATCCAAGTCGATGCCCGCTACGACGAGGAACGCGGGAACCCGCTGTGGTTGACCATGGCAGCCATCGTGATCTTCGAGGAGGACCGTGAGCCAGGCTCGCGGGTCGACCTGCTCGACGCGATCCTCCGTCGACTGGAGGCGGGCAAGCACCGCCGCGATCAGCGGCAGATCCACGAAGTGGCGGACGACGACTCGGTGCAGCCCGAGGCGCTTCCACGGTCCGTCCGGCCCGTGCTCCGATGGTTGGCCCACCGGATGTCTTCGGAGGGCCTGGTACAGGTCCCTCGCAGCGTCATGGAGACATGGCTCGAGGATCTGAAGGACTCGGAGCGCGGCGCTGATGGAAGCGCTCCGACGCCATGGACCGACCTTCGCCGGGACCTCCTGGATCTGAAGGAACGTTGCGCTCCGAATGACGTCCTCAGGTGGCTCGAACGCAATTCGATCCTGACACCGCCAGAGCGGAGGATCCGACGACGCGGAAATGACATTGACGAGGACTGGCGCTTCTGGCACCGGTCGACGCTCGAGTTTCTGACGTCGGAATGGCTCTGGGAGAGGTGGACGGCGGCAGGGGGGCAGGACGATGTTCTTGCTCGCGCGCGGTCGGCCGCTGGGGCTGTGCGTCGTGCACTTCTGCAGCGGTTCGACCGAGCGCTCTCGCAGATCGATGCTGACGACGTTCGTCTGGCTGACAATGCGCGAAGCATCCTGAGTGCGCTCAGGTTGAGCACGAATGAAGGCTGGTTGAGTTCGCAGGGTCCGGCCGGATTGCGTTCTTGGTGCGACTGGCTCGAGCTGGTTGGCGCAGAACAGGGGAGCATGGATGGTGACGCTGAGAGCGACAATGGAGAGGACGACGTCGCGCGTTTCTGGTCCGAGCCGCTCGGCATGCTGGCGGAACGACTCGTCGAAGGGGAAGTCGAAGTCCTGCTCGAGAGCCTCGAGGATGCGCCGGCGATCTCGAGACGCGCGTTGATGGCGAGTCGAGCGGTTTCGACGAATGCTGTCATGATCGTCCTTTCATCGCTCGAGGAGGAGGAGGATCGGGGGGCCGTGATCTCTCAGGTAGAGCACTTGATCGAGGATCGTATGGAGACCTTGGATCTCCTGCGAAGCCTCGGCCTCGCCCCCCGGATCCGAGCGGACCTGTACTTCGTCGACGAAGCACTGTTGGCCTTCGGAGTGCGGCACGAGGATCTCGCGGACGAGGCCGATGCCGCGAGACTGCGGATCTACGAGGAGCTGCCGGTCGAGCCGACGTGGCGTGCGCCGTTCGAGCGGACGTTCGGGGATCCGGGGGTGCCCCTGTGGCGACCGGTAACGCGGCACCTGACGTTCGGTTACGGCGATCGCGAGCTGGAGCAGGTGACGGAGCAGCCGTTCCAGATCTCGGCAGTTCCGGTGACGGAGGAGATGTACCGGGTCTTCGACCCGCACGATGATCAGCGGAAGTCGGAGCCAGGTCTCCTTCCGGCGCGCTCGGTCAGTTGGTGGTGTGCGATGGCCTACTGTCGCTGGGCCGGAGCGAAGCTCGGTTTCGGTCTCGCCGGGAGCCTGCCGACCGAGCGCCAGTGGGAGTGTGCCGCGCGGGCCGGGACCGAGGGTGACTACTGGTTCAGCCCCGAGGCGCTCGACGAGCATGGGTGGTATGAGCAGAACTCTGAGTCTCGTGCCCACGATGTCGCGACTCGACCGCCGAACGGCGACCGGCCCCAGCAGCCCAACCCGAACGGCCTTCTCGATGTCCACGGGAACGTTTGGGAGTGGTGTCTGGACCTCTTCGACCGCGACGGCCCGTGGCGCGTGTTGCGCGGCGGTAGCTACTGGGACACGGCCGCGGGCTGTCGCTCGGGGTACCGGAGCAGGAGCCACCCGGCGGGCCGCAACCGGAACCTGGGCTTCCGCCTCGTCCTCCCGGCCGAGCTTCGATGATCGATCTTTGAGATGTGTCTTCGAGCGGCCCGAGCGTCGCCGAGGGGACGCGCAGTGCCGATTCTCGGCACCACGTGGCCGGACCCAGTTCCGGTGGGATCCCGAGACCGAGGCGACCCCTGCGCCGTTCGGCCGTCGCGTGCCGGTGTCGTTTCCGATTGGACTCGGTTCGACCTCCCGCACTGACCGCTCACACGTCGCGACGGCCAGTTGCGGCCATTGATGGCTACTCATGCGGCCGTCGATGGCCACTTCGTCCCTCGATCCGGTCATCGGCATCCTCGAGGAGGTCACGAGTTCCACGACGTCCACGAGATCGTCTTCTGGATCGGAACCTCGATCCATCCAGCCGGTTCGATCCACCGGGATGGAACTGAGCGTTCGCGAAGCTGCCGTCGTTCTCGGGGTGAGCCCGCGCGCCGTCCGTGCACGGCTCGCACGGGGTGAGTTGCGGGGGGCCAAGCATGGCAAGTCCTGGCGCATCCGGCGCGAGAGCCTGCCCTTGACCGAGGATCAGCGTCAGTCGCTCCAACGACGAGCCGACGATGTGCGCGAGGCGGTCGAAGAGGCCCTTCCCTCAAGGGCGGCCGTGCGGCACGGTGACCGTCGGCGATCCGTGGAGGACGTCGAGTGCTTTCGTCGTGGGCGCGCGGTTCTCGCGGCTATGCGAGCAACCGCGGCATCGACAGGATCATCGTCGTCCGCTGCGGAGCGCGCGCTCCTGTCCGGACTGCTGGCCGTCTGCGAGGGCGTCCACGCCTACGACGCGGATCGTAAGGGCGAGGCCCTCCGCCGCGCCCGGTGCTTGATGAGCCGTTGCGTGGGCCTCCTGTTGATCCAGGACGCCGAGCCGGAGGGGGAGCAGCTCGCCTGGGCCGCGCGGATTGAGTCGGAGGTCCTTCCGACCTTGGGGGGCCTCATCCGCTGGAGCGAGAAGCTCGGGAGGCGCGAGCGGTGACTTGGCGACGCGCGCCTCTCTACGTACGCAGCCATGACCTCGCGACCTGGCTCTTGGCCGAGGTCGCGCGATGGCCGCAACCCGAAGCCATGTGCTCGGCCGGACGGGTCGCCGACGCCGTCCAGGACCTCGTCGCGGATGTCTCGATAGCATTGACCTTCCCGGCCGAGAGGGACGACCATCGTCGCGCCGCCGATCGAGGTGTGGTCCGCCTCCGGGTGCTGCTGCGGCTCGCCGAGTCGCTGGGCTACCTGACGAAGCGACGGATGCGGTTCGCTTCGGCGGAGCTCGACACGATCGGCCGCATGCTCGGTGGATGGGGCCGCAGCTCCCGGCGATTCTCCAAGTCCGGTGCAGGGGCAGGGGCCCCACGGCCCGAGGCGCGTGATGCGCGGCGGTAGCTACTGGAACACGGCCGCGAACTGTCGCTCGGGGTACCGGAACAGGAACCACCCGGCGAACCGCAACCGGAACCAGGGCTTCCGCGTCGTCCTCCCGGCCGACCCAGCCCGCGGACGGAGCTCGCGAGGCGAGCGGATCCGCGATCAGGCCCCTCCCCGCGGACGTCGCAGCCGGACCTTCCGGCCCGCTCGTCCGACCTCGCCCCTCCGTTCCCGTAGTCACCGCCGGTGGCGAGCGTCCGGAGGGGCACCTTGACCAGGACCACGGGCGGCCTCTTCGAGCAGCTGGTCGACGAGGACCGGCTCGACGAGGCTGCGCGGGTCACCGTCCGGGGGAAGCGGCGGCGGGCGGATGTCGCGACCTTCCTGTTCCGCCGGGAATCCGAGCTTCGCGAGTTGCGTGCCGCGCTCGTGGACGCCCGTTGGCGGCACGGGGCCTTCGATCTCTTGTTCCTGCACGATCCCAAGCCCCGGGTCATCGCACGAGCATCGGTCCTGGATCGAGTGGTGCACACGGCGGTCGCGCGCCTGGTCGAGGCTGTGCTCGAGCGATCCCTATCGGACGCGGACTACGCCTGCCGCACCGGACGGGGAACCCATCGCGCGTTGCTCCGGATCCTGGAGCTGGTCCGCCGTCATGCGTGGTTCGTGCATCTGGACGTTCGAAGCTACTTCCCGAGCATCCGGATCGAGCTGGTCCGGTCCCTGCTCCGTCGCCGGATCCGCGACGAGCGGTTCCTGCAGGTCGTCGATCGGATCCTGGAGTCCGGGCGGGGCCTCTACGACGATCGTCACGTACGAGCCTTCGCTCGACTGGATCCCGATTGGCCGCCGCCCGGCGAGGGACTGCCCATCGGTGCGTACACGAGCCAGGTCTTGGCGGCCCACGTTGTGCCGCTGGGCCTCGACAGCCATGTCGCGCGCGAGCTTCGCGTGCCCGGCTATGTCCGCTACGTCGACGATCTGTTCCTGTTCGGTGACTCTAGGTCGGCCTTGCGGGCCGCGCGGGACGACGTGGGGCGGTACCTCGACGAGCGACTCGGTCTGCGATTGAAGCGCCCCGGGGCTCGCCCGCGATCCTGCAGCGGTCGCCTCGATGCCCTCGGACACTTGGTAACCCGCAGCGGGATCGAACCCCTCCCGAGGCACGCGAGGCGGATGGGCGCACGGGCGGCCAGGTACGTTCGTGGGACCGGGCCGGCCATTCCTGCTGAGGGTTGGGCAGGAGCGTTGGGAAGCGTCCTGTGCGTCTGAGGAAAGCCGTCAGAGCGGTCGAGGGCGTCGGGCTGACCTTGGTGGCCGAGCCGCGCTCCTCGGGTGTGGAGGGGGTAGGCCCGATCCGGAACCTGATGGCCGTTGAGGGTCGTCCTGCTTCCGGATGTCGGGTCGGCCGGTCACAACGGGCCATTTCTGGGCGGGGACCGGAGGCTCGGTTCCCGGGGATCTGGGGCGTTCGAGAACCGATCGGTCGCAGACGACCGGAACAACGGGACGACCGGAATTCTGTTCGGTCATCGAGGGCCGCGCGAGGAATGGAACGTCCGTTCGGGTCCACATTCGAACACATCTCAAAGATCGATCATCGAAGGTCGGCCGGGAGGACGACGCGGAAGCCCCGGAGCCGGTCGCGGTCCGCCGGGTGGTCCCAGTAGCGGAACCCCGAGCGACAGCTCGCGGCCGCGTACCAGAAGCAACCGCCGCGCAACACGCGCCTCGGGCCGTCGCGGCCGAAGAGGTCCACACACCACTCCCAGACGTTTCCGTGGACATCGAAAAGGCCGTTCGGGTTGGGCTGCTGGGGCCGGTCGCCGTTCGGCGGCCGAGTCGCGACATCGTGGGCACGAGACTCAGAGTTCTGCCCATACCACCCATGCTCGTCGAGCGCCTCGGGGCCGAACCAGTAGTCGCTCTCGGTCCCGGCCCGCGCGGCACACTCCCACTGACGCTCTGTCGGCAGGCTCCCGGCGAGACCGAAACCGAGCTTCGCTCCGGCCCAGCGACAGAAGGCCATCGCACCCCACCAACTGACCGAGCGCGCCGGAAGGAGACCTGGCTCCGACTTCCGCTGATCATCGTGCGGGTCGAATATCCGGTACATCTCCTCCGTCACCGGAACCGCCGAGATCTGGAACGGCTGCTCCGTCACCTGCTCCAGCTCGCGATCGCCGTAACCGAACGTCAGGTGCCGCGTTACCGGTCGCCACAGGGGCACCCCCGGATCCCCGAACGTCCGCTCGAACGGTGCACGCCACGTCGGCTCGACCGGCAGCTCCTCGTAGATCCGCAGTCTCGCGGCATCGGCCTCGTCCGCGAGATCCTCGTGCCGCACTCCGAAGGCCAGCAGTGCTTCGTCGACGAAGTACAGGTCCGCTCGGATCCGGGGATCGAGGCCGAGGCTTCGCAGGAGATCGAAGGCCTCCTGACGATCCTCGATCAGCCGATCGATCTGCTCGATCACCGCCGCGCGGTCCCCTTCCTTTTCGAGCGACGCCAAGACGATGTGGATCGAGCCCACCGTGGCGTTCGGTCTTCCTAGCAGGGCGCGGCGAGCGGCCTCGGGATCCCTCGGTGCGAGGCACCGGAGCACGCGTTCCGCCCCGGTCGCGTCGTCGAGCATCTCGACGAGAAGGGCCGCAGGTCCGGCCCAGTGCCGGACCGAGCCCTCGAGGTCGGCGTCGAGGCCTGCCTCGATCAGCTGTTGGGCGTGAGGAGCGTCGTCGCCTTCGAGCATGCGGCGGAGCTGATCGGCAGAGAGGAACTCCTTCACGGTCCGATGTCTGAAGGACCAGAGCTCGTCGGCGTCGGATCCCCCGTCTTCCACTTGTTCGCCGTCCTCCTCGAGCGGGCTCAGGATATCGGTGCCGAGCGAAAGCTGATCGAGGATGCTCTCCTCCGAATCGTCCTCGAGCAATTCCCAGGCTTCCGTCAACCGAGCCCAGAGTTCATCGCTGCCTCGGACGTCGTGGTCCGCTCTCTTGCGGAGGTTCTTGCAGACCTCGACCAGGTCGTCGAAGCGGAGTTCGTCCTGACGCTGGAGGGTCATGGCGAGTGCGATCGTTCCCAAGACCGGACGGGCCGCGCTGGGGATCGGACCTGCCACGGGAGTACGTCTGCGGCGAGCTCTGGGCTCGAGGTCGCCGCGGTGCATGCCCATTACAAGGTGGTCGACTGCCTTGGCGAGCAGGCCCGACATGGACGGCGGTGGAGCCCCCGTCTCCGGGTCCACGGCGAGGGCGGCCAGCGTCAACCAGAGTGGGTTGCCGCGGATGTCGGCGAATCGCTCGTCCCGACTGATCTGATGGACCCATGCGGCGGTCGCCTTCTCTGAGCAAGGCCGGCCGATCGCCTTCGACACCTCGGTGACCAGTCGGATCTGGTGATCTCGATCCAGGGGCTCGACCGAAGCGGTGTTCCAGTGTCGCGTGAGCGCCGGCTCTCGGTCGTCGAAGCCCGTCGGGCGAGTGCCCACGACCAGGCCGACTCCGGGGAGGTGATCGGGCAGGCCCTGAAGCAGGAGCGAGATGGTGTTCTCGGTCACTTCTCCGGCGTCGACCTCGTCGAGCCCGTCGAGCAGCAGCAGGATCCGGGGTTCGGAAACGCGCGAGCTGAGCGCCCTCGTGAGGATCGCAGCACGATCCACGCGATCTCTCAGCTCGTCGAACAGCGCCGCTCTCCAGTCGGGCCCTCGACGGACGATGAGGGGCAGGCGCAGGAAGATGGCCACCGGTGGCAGCGCTGCGCCATCCCCGGCCTGATTCGCCTCGCGGGCCAGCTCGAAGGCGAGGTGGCGCAGGAGAGTCGTCTTGCCGGTTCCCCCCGCGCCTCGCAGGACCCATCGCGGGGGCGAGTCGACGGTGGGCGTCCAATCCACCAACTCCCTCAGGCCACCGGCCTTCGCGTTACCGTCACTGTCGCCACCGCCCGTCGCTGCCCGGTCCACGACGATCCGCTCCTGGAACAGGTCGTGCAGCTTCCACTCCTTGCGGGCGGACCGGGACAAGATCGGCGGAAGCCGGTCGTTGCGTTCCGCGATGCACTCGAGTGGCCTGCGCAGGAGCAATCGGCCGAGGTCCTCGGTCGGTACCTGAAGCCGATCGCCTTCGCGTCGAAGGACCTTCTGTTGATCGAGGAACTCGATGATCGCTCCCGAGAAGGTCTGGACCGAAGAGCCGACCGTGGCTCCACCGAGGCTCGCGAGCCCCAGGCACAGAGCTTGGCCGTCGACCTCGGCCAGAATGGGTCCGCCGCTGTAGCCCTCGGGAACTCGGTGGCCCAGGTGGACCTCGTAGAACTCGTCGCCGGCACGCTCCGGGTCGGGGGCACCGTCGTCGAAACGCTTCGTGCGCAGGCTCCCACCCGGAAACCCTACGACCTGGAAGGGCTCGTCCGGACCGAGGTCACCGAGGGCCAGGTACTCGAGTCGTCGCACACCGCGGGCGATCGGAAGGAGGTCGCCCGAATCGATCGGGACCGGGTCCTCTTCGAGCCGGACCAGCGCGAGGTCGTAGTCGCGGCCTTGGCCTTCGTCGTCGACGGGCTTGTCGGCGAAGGACACATGCCGCTGGTGGGGGGTCGGGATGGACCGGCGGTGCTTGCCTCCGATCTCCAGGTCGATCCTGGCCGCGGCCATCGGGGTCCCGCCCGACGTCGCCGTGCCACGGTACTTGCCGTCGACGTTCACCACGTGCCACGCGGTGAGGACGAGGTCGGGGGCGATCAGCAGACCAGCGCCGACTCCCTCCTCGTTTCCCTGCTGAGCGCGAATACGGACGAGCCAGGGAGGCCAGATCTCCGGGTCCTTCATCGCCGCTCAAGGTAGCGGGAGTCGGGATCGTGCGGCGAGTTGGCCGGGCCGGCCCGGGGCTTCACTCGCCCCGGGCGGCCCGCTGGGCCCATGGGCCTACTGGGCACTCTCGAGAGCCGCCAGTTCCTCCGCGGTCGGACGCCCTCGCTCGGCCCAGCTCCGGAAGACCTCGCCCACGTGGTCGGCGAGAGTGCCGGCGACCCCACCGTAGGGCTCGGGGAAGCCGGGGCTGCCGGCCTCGACATCACGCTGCCGCACGAACACGGCGTTGGCCCAGTCGTAGACCGAGCGGCGGTGGTGCAGGTCGTGCTGGGGCAGGTCCCCGACGAGCACCGCGATCCGAGCCGGCAGCTGGAGGAGGAGGACCTTCGCCCAGAACGACGCGAGTGCGCCGGTGTGTCGAGCGGGTCCGGTCAGGTTGCGATCCGGGAAGGGGAGCAGCAGGAAGCGTCCGAAGGTCAGGCGCGCCAGCCGGAGCTTGCCCGCGGGGAGATCGAGCCACCAACGGTGCTCGGAGAGGAACTGGAGCAGGGCCGAGGCCTGGAACCCGAGCACGGCGGGCACCAGCCAGACCAGGGCCCAGGTCGCCGCACTGCCGGTCGCAGCGAGGACCAGAGCGGTCGACACGACGTAGGCCCAGCCGAGCACCACGCGGTATCGCGGCGCGTCCCAGAGGTTCGAGCGGATCCGGCCCCAGAGGTAGCGGCCGTGGTAGACGGGCGAGATCAGGCTGGTCGCGAGGCGCAGCCAGAGCTGGGCCATCGACCGGCCGGGCCCGAAACCCGATCGCCACAGGAAGCGGACGTCGGGGTCCAGGGGCGTCCCCAGCCGGCTCGAGTGGTGGAATCGGGCGTGGTCGCGGCGGTAGAGGTCGAAGGGGATGGTGAAGGACAGGGTCGAGAAGAGCTCGGCCAGGGCGCGGTCGACCCGCTTCGAGCCGGAGAAGTCGCTGTGGGCCGCGTAGTGGCCGGTGACGATGTAGAGGTGGCGCAGAGCACCCGTGGTGAGGAGCCAGGCCGGAACCAGGGCGAGCCACTGGACGGCGGGGCCGGACGTCGCCCACGTGGCGGCGGCCACGCCGCTGCCGAGCACGAGCAAGGACACCGCGAGGCGGGTCCAGGGCGTCCAGCGGATGGCGGGGAGCTCGCCCGTGGCCGGGAGGCCGGTGAGCCAAGTCCAGAAGATCTGTACGGGGCGGCCACCGGGGAGCGCGTCCCGCGTGGCCTGCATCTGACGATTCGATTGCATCGGGGATCGGGGCAGAGGCCGCGAGGAACCGCCTCGCGCGGGGCTCGACGACGTGGCGAACCTCCCCTGCTGCCGTCCCCCCTCTGCCGAATCCGATGGCGGCACCCGTCTCCCCCGACCTCGCAGCCAGGCCCGACTGGGCTCGGATCGCGGGGCCGTGTCGAGCCCCGAATCGTCCTCCTCGGGTCCCAGCTCTGGCGGACGTGGATCCGCCAGCCGGGCGCGCCTCGATCGATCGGCGGGCGACGGGGCGGGCAGGTACTGGCGCGGGAGATCCGGTCGCACGGCCTTCCCGTCCGGCCCCTCGCTCGGCCCAGTGCGCGCTGCCTCGCGAGAGTCGCCGCCGAGCAGCGGGGGCGCCTCTCCCCGTCGCTCCGCGGTTAGGACCCGGGCTGCGAGGGCCGCTCGTGGGCCCCTCGCCCGGCCCGAATGAGCGTCAGAACCGCCGAACGCACCGCGTCCGGTAGGGCGGACCAGGCCACGACGATCTCCTCGAGCCCCGCTTACCCGGGCAAGCTGCGCGGTAGGTCCGTCTCGGCGATCGACCCAACCGTTTGTGCCGTAGCGCGCTCAGGCCAGTCGGTCCGCGGAATCACGATTCGCGGGTCGGCGGTTCAAGTCCGTCCACCGCTACCACCCTCCGGCGTCCCTCGAGCCACACACGTCGGCGCGGAGTTGGTTCAGCTCGATGTCGGAGTGTCCGACTCGGAACTGGAGTTCGAGCTGGGGAGGGATCGAGGCCAGGGCGGCCCGTCAGTGACCGTCGCTCCGAGTGGATCCGGCGCTCCTAACGGTCCATGCCCTCGAACGGTTTGCTCTCCCAAAGGGGCACAGCCGGCCCAAAGGGGCACATCCGGCCCGAACGGACACAGCCGGCGAATCCCGTCGGATTCGCCGGCCGTGAGAGCCACCGCTGGAGCCGCCGGCGGAACTGCCATTGCAGGCACCGGCGGCCAGTCGGTGTCGATCAGTGCGCGAACAGCAGCTCGCGGTACTTCGGCAGGGGCCACAGCTCGTCGTCGACCAGGGACTCGAGCTTGTCGCAGTGGGCGCGCACGGCGGCCATGGCGGGGACCAGATTGCCGCGCACGGCCGAAGCCAGGGCGGGGGCTTCGTGGCTGCCGGACTCGATCGTGTGGTGCACGCGAGCGAGCTCGTCCGTGGTCTTCATCAGACCCTGGATCTCGCTCGAGACCTCGGCCAGGAGGGCGCGCTCGCCGTCCAGCGGGATGCCGTGACCGGCCTCCGCGGTGGACTTGATGGCGTCGGCGATGACGCGCTGGTAGCGCAGGGCCACCGGCAGCACCGACGTGCGTGCCAGCTCGTTCAGGGTCAGGGCCTCGACCACGACGCCCTCGGCGTAGGCCTGGTAGAGCACCGTCGCGCGCGACGCGGTCTCACGCCGCGTCATCACGTTGTGGCGGTCGAACAGGTCGAGGGTCTCGTCCTTCTGCAGGATCGCCAGGGCGGCGGGGGTGTTGTCGTGGTTCGCGAGACCGCGCTTCGCCGCCTCCTGACGCCACTCCTCGGAGTAGTTGTCACCGCTGAAGAGGATGCGCTGGTGGGCGGCGAGGGTCTCGCGCACGATCTTGGCGATGGTCTCCGGGTCGCCGCCGCGGCTCTCGATCAGGCCCGAGAGGTAGTCCATCGAGTCGGCGACCATGGTGTTGATCACCGTCACCGGGAAGGCGATCGACTGGCCCGAACCCGCGGCGCGGAACTCGAACTTGAAGCCGGTGAAGGCGAAGGGCGAGGTGCGGTTGCGGTCGCTGGTGTCGATCGGCAGGGGCGGCAGGCTGGTGACGCCGAGGTTCAGGGGCTCGCTTCCGCGGCCCTCGCCGATCTTCGGCGCGCGACCCTCGATCAGGGCGTCGACGACCTCTTGCAGCTCCTCGCCGAGGAAGACCGAGATGATCGCCGGCGGGGCCTCGTTCGCGCCCAGGCGGTGGTCGTTGCCGGCGGAGGCGATCGTGGCCCGCAACAGCTCCTGCTGGGTGTCGACGCCGCGCACGACCGCCGCCAGGACGGTCATGAAGCGCAGGTTCTCGTGGGGCGTCTTGCCGGGCTTCAACAGGTTGTCGCCGCTGTCGGTCGCCATGGCCCAGTTGACGTGCTTGCCGCTGCCGTTGACGCCCACGAAGGGCTTCTCATGGAGCAGGGTCTTGAGGCCGTGGCGCGCGGCCACGTCCGGCAGGACCTCCATCGTCAGCATGTTGTGGTCGGTCGCCAGGGCCGCGGCCTCGTAGAAGGGCGCCAGCTCGAACTGGTGCGGCGCGACCTCCGTGTGGCGCGTCTTGACCGGCACGCCGAGCTCCCAGAGGGTGAACTCCAGGTCCATCATGAAGTTCAGGATGCGCCGCGGCGTCAGGCTGAAGTAGTGGTCCTCCAGCTCCTGGCCCTTGGGCGGGCGCGCGCCGAGCACCGTGCGGCCGCAGCTGTGCAGGTCCGGGCGCAGGCGGTGCAGGCGTCGATCGACCAGGAAGTACTCCTGCTCGGGACCGACGGTGGCGCTGACCTTGGCGACGGGCTCGCCGCCCAGGTGCGTCAACAGACGCCGCGCCTGGCGATCGAGCGCCTCGCAGGAGCGCAAGAGCGGCGTCTTGGTGTCGAGGGCCTCGCCGGTCCACGACGCGAAGACGGTGGGGATGGTCAGCGTCGAGCCGAACTCGGTCTCACGCAGGAAGGCCGGCGAACCCGGGTCCCAGCCGGTGTAGCCCCGCGCCTCGAAAGTGTTGCGGACGCCGCCGGAGGGGAAGGACGACGCGTCCGGCTCGCCGAGGATCAGCTCCTTGCCCGAGAACTCCTGCAGTGCGCCGCCCTCGAGCGTCGGGCTCAGGAAGGCGTCGTGCTTCTCGGCCGTCAGCCCGTGCATGGGCTGGAACCAGTGGGTGTAGTGCGTCGCCCCGTGCTCGAGGGCCCAGTCCTTCATGGCGCTGGCGATGGAGTCCGCCAGCTCGACGTCGAGGGGCGCGCCGATCTCCAGCGTGCGCCGCAGGGCCTTGTAGACGGCCTTGGGCAGGCGGCGGCGTTGGACCGCGTCGTTGAAGACCTTGGAGCCGAAGTACTCCGGAAGTCCGGAGGAGATCGCGGCCGGCGCAGAGGGCGCGGGGTGGCCCTCTGCGATCGACTGAAGCGCAGCGTGACGGGGCGTGAGGGGCATCGGTGGAGGGGTTGGCGGTCGGGACGGAGGCCCTAGAGGGGGCCGCGTTGGACCGTCCCTCCCGGGGAGCCCTAGGTCAGTGCCCCCGAGGCTAGAGATTGCGAAGGCGTTGGCAAGCTGTCAGCAGGGTCAATCGCCTCCGGCGGCCGCTTCTTGGGAGTCCAAGCCCGGCTCGGCGCGAAGCCAGCGGGATCTCGTCCGGTTCGCCGGCGGTCGGGTCTCTGAGGGGCGGGCGGCACGGGCGGACGCCACCCGCGAGCAGAATTCTCGGGCTGCTAGAATCGCCCGATCGCCGCGGCAGACATTCGTCCTCCGCATCACCAGCTCCCACTCGCCATGCTCTCGTTCTTGCGGATCGCCGTGGTCCCTCTGGTGGCCGTGCTCTGCGCTGGAAGTGCCCAGGCACTGCCCGCGAGCGCTCTGTCCGGGAGCGCTCCGTCTGGGGGCAGGCAGTCCGCGGACACGCTGCCCCAGCTCCAGCCGGGGCCATTCGTACCCGGCCACTACGACTGGCACTTCGGCACCGTGCAGGTGACCGACCCGTTCAGAGGAGCGCCGGTGGACGTGACCCACTACGGGCGCATCAGCTATCCCTCGGACGGCTCCGGCGGACTCCTGCCCCCCGCCGCGTCGACCTCCGCGGCGGGCGGCTTCCCCCTGGTCGTGTTCGGGCACGGACGCTACTTCCTGGACGGGGTGTGGCAGACCAACCACCTCCAGGCGGGCTACCTGATGGACCGGCTGGCGTCCCACGGGATCGTCGCGACCTCGGTCAACCTCGGCGTGATCGGTTCCTACCAGTCGGGGATCGAGCAGCGCGGCCAGATCATGCTCGAGACCCTGGTGCGGACCTTGGACCTGGCCAACCAGCCAGGGACCGCCCCCGCCGGGCTGGCCGGGGCGATCGACCCCACGCGCCTGGGCTTCATGGGGCACTCGCGCGGGGGCGAGGGCGCCGTGGCGGCAGCCATCGAAGCCCTGCACGGCCTGGACGGTCTGCCGATCCTCGCCGTCGGCACCATCGCCCCCACGGACTTCGAGCAGCTCCAACTGCCCCCGGACCTGCCCTTCATGGGGCTCTATGGCTCCAAGGACGGCGACGTCGACAACGGCTGGCCGATCTACCTGCACGACCGCGCCCTCTCGCAGGACCGCAGCTTCGAGTACATCCACGGTGCGAACCACTTCTGGTTCACCGAGTCGATCACGTGCAGCTGCGAGAACCAAGCGGACATCTCGCGCGAGTTGCACCACGAGATCGCGATGGGGTACCTGGCCGGCTTCATGGCGCGCAGGCTGGCGCCGGTGCCCGAGTCCTCGGCGGTCTTCGCGGACGGACCGGAGATGGCGCCGGTCACGGGTCAGGCGACGATCCTCCCGCTGTATCGGGATCCCGACCGCTTCCAACTGGACGACTTCGAGGCGGGCAGCGATCCGTGGCGCACGAGCAGCGGGACCAGCGCCGTGCACCGCGCCTTCGCCTTCCTGTTCGAGGCCTCGCTCGATCAAGTGCCCTACACCTATTACCACGGCACCACGGGCGCGGTCGCCGGCTGGAACCAGCGTGAGGGCACTTGGTTCGCCGCCACGCCGCCGGACTTCGACGCCACGCGGTGGGAGTTCCTCTCGATCCAGTTCGCCCAGCGCATCGACGCCCACCTCAATCCGGTGGGGCTGTCCCAGGACCTCTCGATCGGCTTGATCGACATGGATGGAGACCTCGCCACCGTGCCCCTGTCGGCCTACGGCGACATTCCGTACCCGCCTTCCCACCAGGGGAGCTTCTTCCAGACCTTCCCCAAGAAGTCCGTGCTACGCACCACGCGGCTGCCCCTGGCAGCCTTCGTCGAAGCCAATCCACGGCTGGACCTCGACCGTTTGAAGTTCGCGGGCTGGATCGCCGACCGCACCGCCAGCGGCGAGGTCGCCTTCGACCGCGTGGAGTTCACCCGATGAGCAAGTACCTCCCGATCGTCGCGCTCCTGGCGCTGTTGGCCGTCGCCGGTACGGCCGGCGTGATGTGGGCGCGCGCGGGGATGCGTGGTCCCGAGCGGCCCACCGTGGCCGACCCGCGACCGGGCGCGAGCCAACTCCCCGCGGAGGTCGACCTGGGGCGCGAGCCCTTCGCCTTGACCGGCGCGCAGGTGGTGGCGGTGGAGCCCTTCGAGATGCTGCGTGGGCCGGACGCCGGCCAGCGGGTCGACCGCCGACTGGACCTCACGGGCTCGGGTTTCTACGGCGCCTCGAGGGGGCCCTGGGTCTCCATCGACGGAGTCGAGGTGGATGGAGTCATGGTCCGGAGTGGGGGCCTGATCACGGTCTGGTTGCCCGAATTCCGGCGTGGCCCGGTCACGGTGGGGGTCCGCCTTCCGGACGGTCGCGAGGGGAGCCTTGCAGTCGACCTCTGAGTGAGGTCACCGACCGCACTTTTTTGCTTGGCTCTGGGCGCGCTCGGCTGGAGAAATGTCCGCTGATGCCGGGCGACGGGGGCCGCGAGGGAGCGGCCCCGTCGACGGCGGGTCCTGCCCTCCCGACAGCCATGACACTCGACGATCCGTTGACGCCCGGCGAGCCCGGGTCGAGGGACGCTTCCGACCATCTGAGCGCGCAGACCGATCGAGAGGCCGAATTCGACCTGCTCGACGACGACGGCACGCTTGACGACGACCCCGACGGCGATGATTCCGACGATGAGGATCCCGACGGTGAGGATCCCCGGGCCCACGGGTCGGTCAGCGGCCTCGATGACGAGGGCGATCGCGACGATGATCGCGATGACGATCGCGACCTGCTCGAAGTCCCCGCCTCGGATGACGAGGAGGAGGGCGACGAGGACATGGATGACGACGATGACGATGACGACGACGAGGACGAGGACGAAGACCTCGACGAGGAGCTCGAGGAGTACTTCCTAGGCGAGGACGTCGACAACTACTGATCTCGCGAGATTCAGTCCCGGGAGCGAGGACTCGCCGACCTGCTCGGGTACCGTTGTCGCGCGCGCGGGCGGCGACCTGAGAGGGTCCGCGTCCGCTCGGGGCCGCGGCCCTCGATCGAGACTCGCGGGGTCCCAGGTCCCCGAATCACCCCCACGAACCCATGGCCGAACTGGCAGCGGAACGCACGATCGCCCGACCCTCCACTCCCGAGGACGCGGAGGCGTTCCCCAAGTCGGAGCGCCTGTTCCGCGTGCACGACCACGGGGGCACCGAACTCCACGTGCCGCTGAGGCGCGTGCACCTGGCCGGCGAGCCGGGTCACATCGACCTGTACGACACCGGCGGACCGCGCGGGATCGATCCGCGCGAGGGTCTGCCCAAGCCCCGCGCGGCGTGGATCCGCGCGCGTGAGGAACGCGGCGACTCCAACTTCAGCCAGATGCACTACGCCCGCCGGGGGGTGGTCACCGAGGAGATGGCGTTCGTCGCGGCGCGCGAGGGCTGCGAGCCCGAGTTCGTCCGCGCCGAGGTCGCGGCCGGCCGCGCGATCATCCCGGCCAACCGCAAGCACCCGGAGATCGAGCCGATGATCATCGGCCGCAACTTCGCGGTGAAGGTCAACGCCAACATCGGCAACAGCGCGGTGACCTCGTCGATCGAAGAGGAGGTCGAGAAGCTGCGCTGGTCGACCCTGTGGGGGGCTGACACGGTGATGGACCTTTCGACCGGCAAGGACATCCACGAGACGCGCGAGTGGATCGTGCGCAACTCGGCGGTCCCGATCGGCACCGTGCCGATCTACCAGTGCCTGGAGAAGGTCGGCGGCAAGATCGAGGACCTGGACATCGACCTGTTCCTCGAGACCCTCGAGGAGCAGGCGGAGCAGGGCGTGGACTACTTCACGATCCACGCGGGCGTGCGCCTGGCCTACGTGCCCAAGACCGCCCAGCGCTTGACCGGGATCGTCTCGCGCGGCGGCTCGATCATGGCCAAGTGGTGCCTGGCCCATCACCGCGAGAACTTCCTCTACGAGCACTTCGAGCGCATCTGCGAGCTGATGAAGCGCTACGACGTCAGCTTCAGCCTGGGCGACGGCCTGCGACCCGGCTCGATCTTCGATGCCAACGACGAGTCCCAGTTCGCCGAGCTCGAGACCCTGGGTGAGCTGACCCAGGTGGCCTGGAAGCACGACGTGCAGACCATGATCGAGGGACCGGGCCATGTGCCCATGAACCTGATCAAGGAGAACGTCACCAAGCAGATGGAGCTGTGCAGCGAGGCGCCCTTCTACACCCTCGGTCCGCTCACCACCGACATCGCCCCGGGCTACGACCACATCACCTCCGCCATCGGCGCGGCGCAGATCGGTTGGTACGGCACGGCGATGCTCTGCTACGTCACGCCCAAGGAGCACCTCGGCCTGCCCAACCGCGACGACGTCAAGGCGGGGGTGATCGCCTACAAGATCGCCGCCCACGCGGCTGACGTGGCGAAGGGGCATCCGGGAGCGCAGGCCTGGGACAACGCCCTCAGCCGCGCGCGCTTCGAGTTCCGCTGGGAGGACCAGTTCAACCTGGCCCTCGATCCGGTCACGGCGCGCGCCTACCACGACGAGACCCTGCCGGCCGACGGCGCCAAGACCGCGCACTTCTGCTCCATGTGCGGTCCGCACTTCTGCTCGATGAAGATCACCGAGGACGTGCGCGCCGCGGCAGCCAAGGAGGGCATCTCGGCCGAGGACGCACTCGAGCGGGGCCTCGCGGAGAAGAGCAAAGAGTTCGTCGAGACAGGTGGCGAGATCTACCGCCCCGTTCCCTGAGAAAGGCTGCGCGTGAAGATCCCCAGTCCCCGTGTCGCCTTGCCTTCGGCCGCGGCGCTGCTGCTCGTGATCGTCATCTTCCAGAACCTGAACCCGATCACGGTCGATCTGCTGTTCTGGAACGTGACCATGTCGAAGGCGGCGTTGATCGGCCTGTCCGCCTTCCTGGGCCTCCTGGCCGGCCTGCCCATGGGCCTGAAGATCTTCCGCAAGGGCTGAGCGGCAACGCCGCGGCTGCTCAGAAGGGCATGCCCACGGCCAGGTGGATGACGTAGTCGTCCTGGCCGGACTTGGGCGCCGGATTGAACGCGACGTCGAGGCGGATCGGCCCGACGGGGAGCACGTAGCGCAGGCCGAAACCGAAGCCGCCCTCGTAGTCCTTGAGCTCGAGCAGCTCCTCGGCGTTCAGCAGCACGTTGCCGTAGTCGCTGAACAGGGCGCCCTGGAGTCGACTCGGCCCCAGGTTCTGTCGCAGCTCGATCGTGCCCAGGCTGTAGGCCTCGCCGCCGATCTGCTCGCCGTTGTCGTCGACAGGGCCGAGCTCGTACTGCTTGAAGGCGCGCACGGACTTGGCTCCGCCAGTGAAGTAGCGCTCCTGGAGTGGGATCGAGTCGGTGTCGCCGGAGGGGAAGATCGCTCCGACCTCGGCGCCCATGGCGAGCACGGTGTTGCCCTCCTCGTCGAAGGAGATGTAGCGCGCAGCCTTGAGCGTGGTGCGCGTGAACTCCAGCTCGGAACCGAGGATGGGCGAGGCCCACTCCACCTTCAGGCTCGAGGCCTGGCCCGCCTGGGGCACGAACAGCCGGTCGCGGCTGTCGTAGAGCGGCGTGAACGAGATCGACGAGATGTCGACGTTGTCGCCTGCGTCGGGGAGCTCGACGTCGACCACGTCGACGTCGAAGATCGTCGTGGCGCGGAACTGGTAGCTGACCTGGCCCTCCAGGTGGGTCGACCAGGGCCAGCGTAGGGAGAACTCCGTACTGGTCTCAGCGCGCGTGAAGGAGGGGAAGGCGCGCTCGTCGTAGGTCAGCGAGAGGTCGGCGGTCAGGTCGCGGTTGAAGAAGTCGGGGTCGGTGATGCCGATCTCCGCGCCGCGCACACGCACGGCCAGGGCACCCTCGATCCTCAGCTGCCGGCCTGTCCCGAACAGGTTCTGCTCGCGATAGCCGGTCTTGATGCGGAACAACTCGTAGGCGCCGTAGCCCGGCTCCAGGAACACCTCCTGGGAGGGGCGCTCCTCAACCTCGACGACCAGGGCCCGCTGCTCGCCCTCCTCTTTGACCAACTGCACCGCTACGCGATCGAACAGGCCGGTGCGGTAGATCCGCTCGAAGCTCTTGCGCGCGTCCGATCGGGAGTATCGATCGCCGACCTCGAGCTCCATGCGATCGAGGATGAACGAGTCGCGCGTGTCGGTGTTGCCGACCAGGCGGACCTCGGAAATGTGGACCTCTGGTCCCGCCTGCACCTGCAGGACGAGGTCGACGACTCCGCTCTCGCGGTCCACGGTGCGCTGGAACTCGATCGTCGCGTCCGGCCGGCCGCGGTTGCCGTAGAGCTCCAAGAGGTCGTTGCGCAGGTCGTAGGGCAGGCGCGGGTTGTAGCTCCGCGCGCGGAAGGGTCCCAGGAGCTCTTCGAGGTCCTCGGGGTCGAGCGCCGTTTCCCCCTGCAGCTCGAGCCGACCGACCTTGTAGCGCAGACCCTCCCTGACCTGCACCACGACCTCGGCGCGCTCGGCGTCGCGGTCCACGTCGACGCGGGTCTCCTGGATCTGGACGTCGAGGAAGCCGGCCTCGAAGTAGGCCGCGTCGAGGGCGTCCATGCCGTCGCGCAGGGCGCGGTCGGTGAACACCGCCAGGTTGCTGCCGCCGATCGAGCGCTTGGGGAAGAGGAAGAAGTTCGACGAGTAGTCCAGGCCCAGCCAGTCGGCACCCAGGATGGTCAGCTCGCCGAGGACGACGATGGGGCCCGGCTCCAGGGTGAAGCGGATCGGGGCGTCGGGGCCCGCCACCTCGTAGCTGACCTGGGCGAAGGGGTGCCCGTTGTCGAGGTAGCGGGTGCGCAGCTCGTAGGCCGCGTCGTCGAGGTAGGCGTCGGCGCCCTCGGTGGCGACGTAGTCGGCGATCCAGGGCGAGACCAGTTCCGCGAGCGCGGTCCGATCGGCGTCGGGATCACCGACGAACTCGACGGGGCGCGCCAGGGGCACCTGGTCGTCGACGGCCGTCGCGACGCAGCCGGCCAGCAGCAGCGCGAGGAGCGCGGCACCCAGGAGGTGGATCGTGGGACGCGACATCAGCGGAATCGGAACACCAGGCGGACGCCGCCGTTCACGTCTTCGTACGCATCGCGCTCACCCGCGAGGTAGACGCTGTCGCCCTCGACCAACCAGTCCTCGAGCAACCGGAAGCGCATCTCCACCGTCTCCAGGCCGTTCTTGCTCACGTCGCGTCCCACGTAGGCCTCGAAGCGATCCATCAGCCCGTCGTCGCCCTCCGAGGAAGCGCCGAAGAACTGGCTACCGATGTCCTGGGCCAGGAACACCGCCAGCATCTGCGCCGTTTGCACCCCGCCGCTGGCCGTCAACGCGGCCTCGGGCAGTTGGCCCGTGGCGAGCAGCAGCAGGGCGTCGCGGTCCGACATGGGGGGCACGGTGGAGACCACGATCTCGGGTGAGTCGTAGTCGCCGGTGACCGCGACGGACAGGTCGTAACCGCGCATGCGCGTCTGCCCGCGCAGGTCGATCTGGGGCACGAAGGGGTTCGCCGGATCGAACCGGATGGTGCCCCCGGTCGTGCGCAGCTTGGTGGACGGCAGGGTCACGCGGGTCGGATCCACGTAGACGTTGCCAACCAACTGCGGTGCCTCGCCCCTGCCCTGCAGGCGCAGGTCCGGCCGCAGGGTTCCACGCACCACGTTGGTCTGGACCACGAAGGGCTCGCCGGGAGCGCCACTCACGGCGACGTCGAAGCGCAGGTTCGACAGGGGCGGCTGACGCAGTCGGAACAGCTCGAACCCGCGGCCACCGACGCTGGGCCGCGACGCGCCGCCGCGGATCCCGAAGAAGTCCACATCGCGGGTGTAGCGCGAGTTGCGAAGGAGCGTCGAGCCGCTCAGCAGGGCGCCGGACAGGGGCCCGGTCAGCTCCAGGTCCACGTCGGCCCGCACGGTCAGGTCCGGCTGGCGCAGGAGCAGCAGGTTCTCGCCCGCGAGGGTCAGGTCGAGGACGGGGTCGGCAGCCAGGGTCACCGACCCGCTCAGGTGCAAGGGCGCCGCACCCGCCTCGCCACTGAGGTCGGTCAGCTGCACCCGGCCCGCCTCGAGGGCTACCGGACCGGCCAAGCCGCGGATCGGCGGCAGGCCGTTGTCGAAGCGCAGTTGGCCGTCGATGAGTTCGCCGTGGAACTCGACCTCGGGCGCGGCGAGCGTCCCGGCGACCGTGAGGTCGGCGAAATCGAACGCGCCTTCGACCACCCGCAGGCCGGGGATCCGTCCGGAGAGGGCGCCCAGGGTCGCCAGGCGTCCATGGCCGGTCAGGTCGAGTTCGGTAGCGCCGATCTGAGTCGGGTCCGGCCAGCCCGAGCTGTCCTCGATCAAGGTCGCGCCGCCGGTGATGGTCAGGTCCGCGCGGTCGTCGAGGGCGATGGTCAGGTCGGTCCGCAGGTCCCCACCCTCCGAGAGGGCGAGGGCCAGGTGGGCCGAGCCGCCAGTCCCGACCGAGGTGACCCCGGGCCAGATCCCGGCCGAACCGAGGCCGTCGAGGGCCAACTCCACCGTGCCCGACGGGCCCTGGCCCGCCTCGACTTCGAGGGCGAAGCGGGCCTCGACCAGGGTCGCGGCGAGCTCCGCCGCCTCGGGTACGCCGCCGCGGTCCGGGAGGTTCCCGCGCCAACGGGGAGCACCCAGGGTCAGGTCACCCGCCAGCGTCCGGTGATCGCTGTCGCCGCGCAGCTCGATGCTGCCGTCGAGGATCCCGAGCTGCAGCCCATGGGGCAGCCAGGGAGTGGCCAGATCACCGACGGGGACGCCCTCGAGGGTTGCGAGCCAGTCGCCGACGTCCGAGCGTTCGACCGTGAGCTCGCCGGCGCTGCCGGACAGGGCGAAGGGCTCGAGCTCCAGCTCGCCGCCGGCTGTCAGGCGCAGGGCCGCCGGAGCAGTGAGCGCCATGGCCCCCACATCGGTGGAGAAACGCAGGGTGACGACCTGCGCGTCGAACCCGCCGCCCGCCGTGGGGGTCAGGCTCCCCGCAGCTTCGACCCGCGCTCCTTCGACGCGCACGCCGGCCTGCTCGATCAACAGCTCGGAACCGGTCCAATCGGCGATCGCGTCGCCCGACAGGCTCTCGGGCCGCAGCGGGTCGCGCCAACCCAGGCCCAGGCGCAACTTCGGAGCCGACAGGGGTCCGCTGCCGCCCACGGACACCTCGGCCGCGAAGTCCGGCAGGTTCGGTGACCAATGGGCGAGGTGCGCCGCGCGGGCCCAGCCGTCCATGGCGTCGATCTGCGCCGACAGCGGGTCGTCGAAGGGAATCGTCACCGAGCCGGCGAATGAGGCCAGGTCCTCGTCGGTGGTCAGCTCCGCTTGCAGGACGTCGAGGCTCAGGCCCGGCCCGTCCGTCGGTCGCAGGCGCAGCGCGAACTCGGCCCTGGGTGACTGCTGGGCGTCCGGGAGCCAGCGGCTGAGGTCCAACTCGTCGAAGCTGCCGTCGAGCAGCGCGTCCAGGTCGAGGCCGATGCCCGCACTCGACAGTCGGCCGGATCCACTGCCGCCGAGCGGCGGCTCCACACCCCATTGCGAGACCAGGGCCGCGAGGTCGTCGATCTGAAGGTGCCCGTCGAAGGCGTGACGCCAGGCCGCAGCGCCGTCGGCGGCCTGCACCAGTTCGAGTTCACCCGAGTCGAGTCGGAAGGCTGCGCCGGTGATCGTCAGGCTCAACTGCTCGAAGGAGAAGCCCGCTCGGCCCATGTCGGTGTGGGCCGAGGCTTCGATCGCGGTGTGAGGCACGCTCGCGAGCTGCGGCAGGCTCCACAGCTCGGAGTCGGACTGCACGGACAGCCGCGCCGAGCCGTCGGCGGAGGTCAGGATCGCGAGGGGGCTGGCATGGGCCAGGTCCAGCTCGAGTCGTGCGATGTCGATCCCGGTCCCCTCTGCCGGAACCAGTCGCGCGCCTTCGAGACGGAGCCGGTAGTCGGCGAAGGCCAAGTCGGAGTTGCCCTCGAGTTCCAGGGCCGGCCAAGCGTCGTGGGTCAGGCCCGCGAGAGTCAGCTTGCCATCGACGTCACCGCTGCGTGGGTCGACCCGGCCGTCGAAGGACAGGGCTCCGTCGAGCCCCGTGAGCGGTGCTGGCAGTGCCAGTTCGAGATCCGCCAGGGCCCGGGCCCAGGGCAGCTCGGCCTCGAGCAGATCGCGCAGGGAGCTGATCGACAGCTCGCATCCGATCGGCGCGGGCGCGCCGTCGACCAGGGCCGTGCGCGCCAAGAGCGAGCCACCCTGCATGGGGAGCTGAAGCAGCAGACGCGACGGCGCGCCCGCCGCGTCGAAACCCAGGCGCAGGTCCAATTCGCGCTCCAACCCGGCGACGGCCAGCGAGGAGACGGCCAGCTCCTCCGGCTCCCAGTGGGCCTGGAGCGCCAAGTCCGCGCCGCTCCACAGGGGCGCCCGGGCCGCGGTCACGCGCAGACTGGCTGCGCCCAGCTCGATGTGGCGCGCCACGCCCTGCTCGCCGACCCGCGCGTAGAGTTGGTCCACTTCGACCCGACGATCTCCCTCGAGGGTCAGGGTCAGGTCGATCTGGCGCAGGGTAACGGGAGGCAAGTCGGAGGGCCGCAGTGGGGCGGCCTCGCCGTCGCCACCGCCGAAGGCCGGCAAGTTGATGTCCACGCTTCCGTCCTCGGCGACCGCCTCCACCAGGCCCTTCAGATCGCCTCGCAACAGCGCCCAGGGCTGCAGGGACAGCTCGACGCGTCCCAAGCGCCCCTCGACGCGGGGTGGGCTGTGGGTGCGGTCGTGCAGCTCGATGCCCTCGAGCTCGACCCGGCTGACGCCCCTGGCGCTGAGGCGCTCGAAGCTCAGCTCGAGGCCGGTCTCGCTCGCGACCCAGCTCGCCCCCATGCGCGCCAGGGGCGTCCAGACCAGGCGATCGCGCGCCACGTACAGAACGCCCCCGAGCAACCCGGCCAAGAGGGCCAGTCGCACGAGTCGTCGGCGCCAGAAGGGGCGGCGTGGGGCGGGCGGGTCCAGTTCTTCCACGGACGGGGGATCCTATCGCCGCGACCCTCGCGCTTCGCGGCTCGATCGGGACACGGACGGGCACGACATGGACCTTGTGCTCGGATACGAGAGGAGACGAGCAGACGTGGGAACCGATCGACAGGGGATCGGCGCGCCCTGCTCCAGGATCGGACGTTCGCCAGCCGTATACTCACCCCATGGTCACGTTCGCCCCCCGTAGTCGTCCGGGAGTCCTCGTCGTCGGAATCGGCATCCTCGCCGCGCTGCCGGTGATGGGTGGACTTTCGCTGCTCTCAGGCACTGCAACATCGCTCGAGGCGGCCCCGCCGCAAGCGCCGCGCGCCACCCGGCCGCACCTGATCCTGGTCTCCCTGGACACGCTGCGGGCGGACCACTTGGGCTGCTACGGCCACGACCGCCCGACCAGCCCGTTTCTGGACGAGCTGGCCCGCAAGGGCGTGCTGTTCGAGGACGTGGCCGCGCCCTCGTCCAAGACGGCGCCCTCGCACATGTCGATGTTCACCGGCGTGCACCCGACGGTACACGGCGTGCGGAACTACTACGGTCGGGCGGCCTGGGCTCCGAGCGACGACCTGCCGACCGTGATCGAGCGCGCCTCCCAGGCTGGCTACATCACCGCCGGCTTCACGGGTGGCGGGATGATGTCGTCGGAGCTGGGCTTCGGCCGGGGCTTCGACCTCTACGACGCCCGGGGCGGCGGGGCAGATCGCGTCTTCGAGCGGGCGATCGCCTGGATCGACGACGCGGCCGGCGACGTGCAGGAGGACGAATCGGTCTTCCTGTTCCTGCACACCTACGAGATCCACGACCCCTACACGCCGCCCCTCGAGTGGCAGGCGAAGTTCGTCGACCCGAACTACAGCGGCGGCATCGACTCGACCCGCACGGCCTACCCGGAGGACGCGGCCGAGGCCTGGAAGGCGGACCGCAGCTTCTACCGCAACGTGCAGGAGCGCTTCTGGGGCGGCTTCGACGGGCGCAAGGAGAGCGAGTACGACCACCTGCGCGACCTGTACGACTCGGGCATCGCCTTCACCGACCACCTCTTGCGCGGGGTGTTCGAGGAGTTGGAGAAGGTCGGTTGGCTCGAGAGTTCGATCGTGATCGTGACCTCCGACCACGGCGACGGCTTCGGCGAGCACGGGACGACCTCGCACCAGTCGATCTTCGACGAGATCCTGCACGTGCCCTTGATCGCGATCCTGCCCGAGAGCTACCCGGACGCCCGCCGCGGCGCGCGCGTGACGGCGCCGGTGATGGGGGTGGACCTGGCTTCGACGATCGTCGAGCTGCTCGGTCTCGATCCCCTGCCCGATGCCCAGGGAGCCTCCTGGGCCGCGCACCTGCGCGGCAGTGGCGGGCCCAGTGGACACGCGGTCGACTACCGCGCGGTCTGGTCCGAGTTGGCCACACCCGGCAACGAGTGGTTGGCCCTGCGACGCGGGCCCTACAAGTACCTGCTGCACAGCACGGATACCGCCCAGCGCGCGCTCTTCGACCGTTGGTTCGATCCCGGCGAGCGCTTCAATCGAGCGGGTGACATGCCCCAGGTGGTCGAACGCCTGGCGCGCGACGTGAAGTTCGTGCGCGCGGCGAATGAGCAGGTACGCCTGCGCTACCCGGCGATCAAGGCCACGATGGGCGACAGCTCCCTCGGCGCGCTCCACGCCCTCGGCTACGCGGAGGAAGGCGACGACGGGGACTACGACGACGAGGATCCGGCCGTGGAGACTTCCGAGGAGGGCGGGCAGTGAATCGAACACGACGCACCCTGCTGGCCCTGGCGCTGTTGCCGCTGCTCGGGGCCTGCTCCAAGGGCGACAAGCCCGGCGGTGACGCGCCCGCTCCGGGGGCGACGAAGGCCACGCCGGGGGGGACCGCCACGGGTCCGGCAGCGATGGACGTGGTGGTCCTGGTCACGGTCGACGGGCTGTATTCCGATGACGTGACCGGTCTGCGCCCGAACGCACCGGTGCTGCCCAGCTTGGGCAAGTTGGCCCGCTCCGGCGCCACCTTCATGGCCGCGAGCAGTGCCTCGGTCGACCCGGCCGCGGCCCTGGTGAGCGTGCTCAGCGGGCTGCACCCGGCCAGCCACGGCGCGACCGCCGCGGGCGATCGTCGCGCGGCCAACCCGGCCCTGCCGCGACTCGCGTCGGTCCTGGGCTCGGTCGGCTGGCGCACACGCGGGTTGGTCCCTTCCGACGGCGGTCCGGCCCTGGCCCTGGGCGCGCGCACGGGCTTCGACCGGGTCGACGCGGTGCCCGGCCCCGCAGGTCAGAGCTTGCGAACGGCCGCGGGCCTGATGGGGGACCTCGCGTCCACGCAGCAGCCGACGCTCCTGTGGGTGCACGTGGCCGGCCTGCGAGACGTGGCCGCGCCCGTGCGGGATGCGGCCCTGGTCGACATCGACGCCGCGATCGGCGACGTGGCCCAGACCATGGTCTCGACGGGGGTCGCCAAGCGATCGCTGCTCGTGGTCACGGGCGTGGCGCCGACGCCGCTCGCTGGCCGCGCCGACCTGGGGCCCCTGGCGCCGGTGGTGAGCTGCGCCAACGCGGTGCCGTTGATCGTCTGCGCCCAACCCGAGCTGGTCAAACCCAAGACCGTGGCCCAGCGGCCGGTGGGCGGGGTCGACATCGTCGCGACCATCGCTCAGATGGCTGGGGTGACCTGGCCGCTAGAGCTCGACGGTCGCAGCTTCGCGCCCGACCTACGCGGCGAACTGGAGTGGGCGGGGCCGGTCTGGATCGACACGGCCGGGATCAAGCCCTTCGCTGCTTCGCTGCGCTGGGGCAACCTCGAGCTTGCGGCTGTACCCGGCGGCGCGCAGCGGCTGCACGATGTCACCGCCGATCCGCGCTGCGAGCACGACGTGGCCGCGAGCCGAGCGGCGGGCCTGGTCGAGCACATGAGCCAGTGGTCGGCCCGCATCCTGGCCGGCTGCAAGGCCAAGCTCGAGCGCTACCCCGCGGTCGCGCCCGGTTCCTGAGCCGCGGCCCGAGCGCCCGCTCGCCCAGGGGCGAAGGCCGCGAGCAGCCCCGTGTTTGCGCGGCCCATCAGGGCCGCGGCGGCGAGCTCGCCCACCGCGGGGGCGGTCGTCATCCCGTGCCCGCCCAGGCCGGCGACCCAGAACAGGCCGCCCAGGTCCGGGTCGGGCCCGATCACGAACTCGCGGTCCTCGGCGAAGGTCCGCATGCCGCACCAAAGGTGCGCGGCGGCGGCGTCGGCGAAGTCGGGCAGGTGCCGCGCGGCGGTGGCGGCCACGAGCTCGAGTACCTCGGACTGCACGTCGCAGCGGTCGGGATCGACGCGGCTCTCGTCGCAGGCGCAGATCATCAGGCCCCCGCTCTCCGGCCGGGCGTAGAAGGTGTCGCCCACGTTCCAGTAGACCGGCCAGTCGGGGTCCACCCTGGGATCGGGAGCAGTGACCAGCAGGTGGCGGCGCATGGGCGCGAGCTCGACGCCCGAGCCGGCCGCTCGACCGAGTCGTCCGGCCCAACCGCCGGCGGCGAGCACCACCTGGTCGGCGCGCAGCTCGCGGCCGTCGCGCGTGCGCAAGCCGACGATCGACGAGCCCTCGACGATCAGCTCCGCCACGGGGCACCCGGTATGGATGGCGACGCCCAGGGCGCGCGCGGCGTGGGCGTAGCCGTCGGTCAGGGCGGCGATGTCGAGCACCCCGTCGGTCGGCATCCACCAGGCGGTCTCGGCGTCGATGCGAACGAAGGGCGCGCGGCGTCGGAGTTCGCTCGGCGAGAGGCGCTCGACCGGACGGCGGGTGCGTGCCGCCGCCAGGTCCAGGGCCGCGGCCTTCTCAGGGACGTCGGCGGTGAGCACCAGGCCCACGGGCCGCAGGAGCGGCACCGCGGCGAAGTCGGCCGGGGGAGCTTCGAAGAACGGAGCCGATCGCGCGGCCAGCTCCGCCACCGGATCCTCGTCGATCAGCGTGCGCAGGATCGCGGCGTTGAGGCCGCTGGAGTGGCGGGCGCAGTCGGACTCGGCCTCGACCAGGACCACGTCGCGCTGACCGGCGCGCGCCAGAGCCCAGGCCGTCGACAGACCGGCGACCCCGCCACCGATGATGGCGATCTGGCAGCGCTGGGGCAGGGACGGCTGTTGCGGGGTCATGTCAGTCGCCCAGCTCGTCCAGGTAACCCAGCTCGCGCAGGGCGTCCTGGGCCTCGGTGCCGGGCACGGTGATCACGACCTGGCGCTGATGGCTCGAGCGCCAAGCGCCCATCTGCGAGGTCATGCGCGCGCCGTCCGCCGGGTACTCGTCGATGCGGTCGTGGATCTCACCCGCCAGCCGCAGGTCGTAGAGCTCCTGCACCCGGGGCCCGTCCTCGTCGAGCAGGAAGCGGCGCGGCGCGTGGTCGATCAGCTGCAGGCCCTCGGCCTCGAGCACCGCGGTGGTCTGGAATCCGTGGGCGTAGATGCGCTCACGCTCGATCTCCGGCCCGCCGACCAGGCTGCGACCCTCGCGCAGGGCGCCCTCGTCGATGGCGAGTCCGTCGGTGTCGATCTCGAGGGCTTCGAGGATCGTCGGCCACAGGTCGAGGTTGCCCGAGAGCCCCGTGCGCCGCTGGCCGGCCGGGATCCCGGGGCCGGCGAGGATCAGCGGCGTGTTCCACAACTCGGGGTAGTACCAGGCGCGATGTCCGACCGCAAACATGTCGGCGACGCCGCGCGGGAGTCCGCCGTTGCTCTCGCGTTTGATCGACAGCTCGAGCGGGTAGTGGGGGTACTCGTAGAGCAGCTCGCCGTGGTCGGCGGCGAAGATCAGGAGGGTGTCCTCGAGCTGTCCCTGCTCGTGCAGGAACTCCATCAACTGCTTGACGGCCGCGTCGGAGGCCAGGACCTCGCCGTCGTAGCGGTTGCTCTCGACCTCGATGAACTCGCGCGCCTCGTCGAGGCTCCAGGGCTCGAGGTTCGGTGACAGCTCGGCCAAGCGCGGCGCCTCGCGTGCCCAGCGGCGCTCGAGCTCCGACTGGCCGGGCCGCGCCCCCTCGAACACGTCGTACTGTTCCTTGGGCTCGTAGGGGTGGTGCGGATCCAGGGCGTGCAACCAGGCGAAGAAGCCGTCCCCGCTCTCCAGCTCGACCTCGTTGGCCTCGTACCAGTCGCGGAAGCGCTTGAAAACCGACAGGGCGCGCTTCCTAGACGTGTACTCGAAGTGGTCGAAACCGCGTTCGAAGCCGCGGTTGGTGGTCAGCACGCGGTTGCCGATGAAGGCCGCGGTGGTGCGACCGGACTCCTGCACCAACTCGGCCAGGGTCGGCTGGTTGGGCGGCAGGACCTGCTCCTCGTCGGTGACGTAGAGCCCGGTCATCATCGAGATCATCGACGGAACCGTCCACGGCGCCTGGGAGCGGTTGTTCTCGTAGAGCGTCCCGCGCGCCGCGAGCAGGTCGATGTTGGGCGAGGTGTCGCGTTCGTAGCCGTAGCAACCCAGGCGATCGGCTCGCAGGGTGTCGACCACGAACAGGATCACGTTGCGCGGACGCTCCGGGCTTGCGTCCGCGCCTTCGCCGCCGCCGCAGGACCACAGGCCCGAGCCCAACCCCAAGGCCAGCGCCGCGCCCACCAGGGCGGTCGTGGCGCGTGCCACCACCTAGGGCTCCACGACGGCCGCGCCGTCGATGGCCGCCCAGGTCCCCACCAACTTGCCCAAGAGGGGCAGGCTGATCGAACCCTCGGCGGTGACCACCTCGTGGAAGCGCGCGACCTTGAAGCCCGCGCCCAGGGACTGCTCCGCGGCCTCGCGCAGGTCGCGCAGGGCATCGCCGCCAGCGACGGCCGCGAGGGCCTCCGCCGGGCGAGCCAGGATCAGGTCCAGCTCGAGGTCGATCTCCGTGGGGGAGAGCAGGCTATGGGCGCGCAGGTAGGCGCTCGCATCGGCGTAGCTCCAGCCTTCGAGGTGCAGGCCCACGTCGGTCACGGCACGGGCGCGACGCAGGGCAGCGCGGGCGAGCATGCCGACCCGCGACAGGTCGTCGGGGTACAGACCCATTTCGTCGGCCAACTCCTCGGCGTAGTCGGCCCAACCGATCTCGAGCACCTCGGGACCGGCGTAGCGGCGGAACAGGGCCAGCTCGGGGCGCTCGCCCACGAGCCCACGCAGCAGGTGTCGACCGGGGACGCCGCCGCCGAAGGCCGCGGCCGCGGTGGAGTAGCGGGCCTGGCGGTCGGAGCTGGCTTCGATCAGCAGTCGACCGGGACGGCTGGCGTCCGCCGGCGGCGGCCGGTAGCTGACGGCCTCGCGATCGACGGGCTCGAGCGCCGGCGCGAGGCCGACCACGAGCGGAACCGCCGTGTCGTCCAGGAACCACGACCGCAGCGACCCTTGGGCCCGCCGCACGTCCGAGCGCATGGCCGCCTCGATCGACGTCGCGTCGTTGAAGAAGAGCGAGCGATCGCCGCGCAGGATGGTCTGCAGCTGCGCTCGGCCGGAGACGCCCAGGGCGCTGGCGGCCAGGCCGTAGAGCCGGTCTTCGATCTGCGTCAGGTCGGCCTCGGCGCGGCGGGAGAACGCGCCCGGGTCGCTCTGCAGCGTCGTGTGGACGCGTACCAGGTCGCGGTAGATCGACGTGCCGCTCGGCATCGACACCAGGCCGGGCCGGTTGGGCTTCGGCGCTTCGGGCGCCAGCTCGAAGGCCAGGACCTGACGCCAGGAGCGCAGGGCCGGAACGATCTGCTGCTCGATCACCTCGCGCACCGACTCGACGAAGGCACCGCGCTCGTCGGGATCGAGGGCATCCGTCGCGCTGGGCAGCAGGACGCGCGTGCCACTCGCGCGCACCTCCGGGTCGGCGACGTGCCGATTGATCAGCAGCAGCTCGCGGTTGCGAAGGGCGTCGCCGAGCTCGCGTTTCGCGACGTTGGCCAGGGTCTCCGTGGGGCCCAGGTCGACCCAGCGACCACCGCCGCAGGCGGGGGTCATGAAGGGGCTGTCGAAGGTGTCGATCGCGAGCAGCGTGTCGAGCTGCTCGACCGTGCGGTCGATGGCCCCGCGGGGGGCGGTGAAGCCGGCGCCGGAGCGCTCCTTCGCGCTGCGCTCGAAGGACGTCAGCGCGCGGGCGAAGGCGCTCCAACGCTCCAGCAGTTGCTCGCGCTCGTAGGCGGTGTTCGCGGGTTGCTCGCGGGCCACGGCCAGCATGCGCACGTGGGGCCCGGCGACCGGGTCGACCATCCAGCGGTCGGTGCCCGCGCGCAGCTCGATCTTCTCCCGTTCGATGGCGTCGAGCAGCACGTCGTAGGTCATGCGCTCGGACGGCGAGAGGTGGCTCGGGTCGAGCAGTCCGAGCTTCGTGCGCAGCTCCCAGACCTGCTCCTGCCGCGCGCCGCGCACGTGGTCCGCCACCGCCGGCCATTCGCCGAGGGCGACCGGGTCACCGAGCTGGGCCGCCTCGATCGGGTGCCAGTCGATCCAACCCTCCCAGAACTGCGTGACCAGGAGTCGCAGCTCGCGGGTCTCGACCCCGGCGGCGGGTTCCTGCCAGTAGCCGATCTCGGCCGGCGCAGGGGGCTGCACGGACTGGCACGCGGCCAAGCCCAGGAGCCCGGGGAGGAGGACGGGGAAGATCGATCGGCGGAGGGATTTGCGGAGCATCGTGTTGGCAGGGGGACGCGCCCCGATAGGCCAGGGGAGGATCATACGGACCCCGGAGCGCCCGTCCCAGGAGTGCGCAGCCCCGCCACGCGCATCAGGGCGCAGAGCACCAGGGAGTGCTCGATCCGCCCGTCGGTCGCGGCCTCCAGGACCTCGGCCAGGGGCAGGGTCAGGACCTGGATGTCCTCGCCGGGGTCGAGCTCGGGGGGACCGCCCGGGCGGCAGCCCTCGGCCAGCCACATGTGGAGCCGGTTGTCGTGGATCGCCGGGTTGGGCAGGACCGAGCCCAGGTAGCGCCAGCTCTGCGCGGTGTAGCCGGACTCCTCGCGCAGCTCGCGCTCGGCCGCCGCCCGGTGCTCCTCGCCCGGGTCGACCATGCCGCCGGGGATCTCGAGCGTGTTCGAGCGGCTGCCGAAGCGCCACTGGCGCACGAGGACGACGTCGCGCTCGGGGGTCAGGGCGACCACGTTGACCCAGTCGGGGGTCTCGAGCACCAGCCGCTCGAGCACCTCGCCGGTGCGCGGGTTTTCGAGGTCGTCGAAGCGGACCTGGAACAGGCGCAGGTCGGGTCCGCGTCGGGTTCCGTGATGGGTCCACGCCCGCGGCTCGTCGGTGTCGTCCATGGCGCCATCCTGGCGGCCGACCCGCCGCGGAGCCAGGGCGCGAGTCGCTCCGGGCGCGAGGTTATGCCGGGCTCGACTCTGTCGTCCCGGCGTCCCCGTCCTAACCTCTTCGCCATGCAACCCCGCACGGCGACGCCGTCGGCCGTCGCCGCGCCGCTCGCGGAGCCCAGCGTCGTGTCCGGCCACCTGGCCCTCGTGGCCGTTCAGCTCTGCTTCGGGCTGTTCCCCTTCTTCGTGAAGCTGGCGCTCGAGGGCCTCGAGCCTCGTGCGATCGCGGTCTGGCGCATCGGGGTCGGCTCGGCGGTGCTCTTGGGCCTGGCCTTCGCCGTGGCCGGTCGCGGCGCGATTCCGAAGCGTGGGGATCTGCCGCTGTTGTTCGTGTGCGGCCTCTTGGGCGTGGTCATGAACCAGCTCCTGGCCCTGGAGGGCGTGTCGCGCTCGACCGTGGTCAACGCGGGGCTGATCATGACCCTGATCCCGGTCTTCACCGTGGCCCTCGCGATCGCGTTCCGCATCGAGCGGATGCACTGGAAGCGTGCCATCGGCGTGCCCGTGGCCATGTGCGGCGCGATCGTGCTGCTCTTGCAGCGCGGCGACTCGCCCGACCTCGCGCGCCAGCACCTGTTCGGCAACCTGCTGATGGCCTGCAACTGCCTGAGCTACGCGGGGTACCTGCTGCTCTCGCGCCGGCTGCTGACGCGCTACCGGCCCCTGGTGGTGATCGCCTGGGTCTACGTGATGTCGCTCTGGGCCACGCCGTTCCTGGGTCTCGGTCAGGACCTGATACCGAGCGGGGTCGACACGCGCGTGGCCTGGTGGGGACTGGCCCTGGTGCTGACCTTCCCGACGGTGGTGGGCTACCTGCTCAACACCTTCGCCCTCTCGCGCGTGCCGGCGTCGGTCACGGCGATCTACATCTACGTGCAGCCCCTGATCGCGGGCACGGCGGGGATCGTGTTGCTCGGCGAGCACTTCCGCCCGCTGATGATCGTGGCGGCAGCGCTGATGTTCACGGGCATCGCGCTGGTCACGCGCCGGCGCTGAGGGCGCCCGCGAAGCGCCCGGCGAGAAATGGCCGTCGAGAGCGGTGGTGGGAGCGCGGGGCGAGGCCCAGGATGGTGGCCTTGGGCGACGCCACTTGCGGCGCGGTCCGATCTCGATTTCGCCCACCAGAGGACCCACCCATGTGGACCTTCCCCTGCTCTGTAGTCGCCGCGACCCTTTGCGCACTGTTTCCCGCGTCGTCGGGGCAAGTTGCACCGGCCCCGGTCATCGAAGACCTCGCCGAGCTGGACGCGGCCAGCCTGGTCGACCGGCTCCCCTGGGTCGACGACTGGTCGACGGTCGCGGACGGCCGGCGGCAGCTCGTGCCGGTCGCCGAGGAGGTCTGGGCGCGTGCTCGAGAACATCGTCTGCCCGACGACCAGTGGCGCCGTCTGCTGCTCGAGAAGGGGGTGTTGCGCTACCACCCGCGCTGGTGCGCGGATCGGCCCTTCGCCGTCTCGATGCGCGCCCTCCCCGTGGGCGAGCAGATCAGGATCAGCCTCGATCCGGTGCGGGAGGGGCTGGGCGATGCGAGCTGCGGCAACTTGCGCCCCATGTTGTGCGGACTCGCCTCCATGTCGATCTTGCACGAAGAGCTGTGCCAGGAACTCGGCGTGCTGCCCCTCGGTCGTCACGACCTGGGGTTCGACGTGCTCGTGGAGAGTGAACCGGAGAGTTGGTGGACCTCGCCCGGGGGCGAGGCTCCCCTGAGGCCGGTGCTGTGGCGCGGGACCCTCTCGATCGAGGTCGAGGTGGTGGAGTCGCTCGCGGGGGCGATCGCGCCCGTCGCGGATGCGGACGTCGACGGAGCGGTGCGGTCGGCCCTGTCGCTGGAGTTCTTGGACAGGGGTTGGTCCCAGCCCCGGGCGCAGCTGCGGGTGCAGCCGGACAGCATCGCCCACCCGCAGCTGCGGGACCTGGGGCTCTCGCTCGAACTCCAGGTGCTGCGGCGTGGCTTCCCGGTGGGCGAGCCGGCTCGCCTGGCCGTGGGTGACTACGGCATGAACTCCGACTGGAGCTTCGACGCGTTCGGCGTGCCCGGAGACTCGGTCTTCCTCGAAGCGGTCCATCCTGGGCTCATCACCAACGTCGACGCACGCGACCTGTTGTCCGTGAGGGTGCGTGGCACGGGCGAGGGGCTCGAGCGCCTCTGGCACGCCCGTCGCCATTGGAGCGGAGAGCTCGAGATTCCCTTGGTCGAGCTGATGGAGCCGGGACCCAAGTGATCGGGGAGAGAGCACGATGACGAATCAAGTACGCGGTACGTCGAACGAGGCCGGCCTCTCTCGGGCGAAGGCGGTCCTTGTCCAGTTGGTCGGTGTCGCCGGCTTGGTCGGTCTGGCTGGCTGCGGGCCGAAAGCCGGCGCGGAGTCCGGCGCCGCGCAGGCACCGGTCGACACGGTCTGGTACCCCACGCCGCCTGCACCCGAGCGACTCGCGGAGCTATCGCTCGCCGACTTGATCCCCCTCCTGCCGCCGGTCTGGATCGAGCGCGGGACCATCGGGGGCGAGCAGGCGCTGCACCCGGTGACGGAAGAGGTCCGCGACCGCCTGCGCGGCGGCGAGCGGATGTCGGACGAGCTGTGGCGTCATGCGCTCGTCGACACCGGGGTCCTGCGTGTGCCGCGCCGCTGGCCGCAGGATCTGCCCTTCGCCGTCTCGATGACGGCTCCCGAGTGGCTCGGCATGGCGCGGGTGATCGTCGACCCGCGCGGTGGTCGCTTGGGTGCGCCGCGCTGTGGCAGCCTGCTGCCCGAGATCTGCGGGACGGGCTACTTCTGGGGGCTCGAGGACGCTACCTACCAGGAGCTGGGCGACCTCGCGCTCGGGCGCCACGAGATCCCCTGCGAGGTCACGGTCAGAGGCGGCTTCAACGGGGACGCCCTCGAGCAGGCGTCCAGGGCCGATCGCGAGGACGACGGGAAGGTCGACTGCGCTGCCTGGGACTACCCGCTGCTCTGGGAAGGCACGCTCGACCTCTCGGTCGAGGTCGTTGCGAGTCTCGACGAAGCCTGGACGCCAGTTTCGACGCCCGAAGTCGACGCGGCCGTCAGCGAGGCGGTGTCGCTGCGCATCGCTGAACGTGGACCCGGGTACTCGGACGCCTTTGCCTGGATCCGGTGCGAGCCGGACACGGAGCTCCATCCTGAGCTGCGAGGCCTAGGGCTCGCTCTCGTCGCGGAGCTGCTCGAGGACGGCGAGGTCGTGGCGACCAACCGCTTGCCGCGACATCCCCGCCAGTCCGCTTGGAGCAGCGAGCGCGATCGGTTCGGCACGCCAAGCTTGGAGGACCCGCTCGGACCCGTACCTGGTGCCTTGGCAAGGCGAGGCGCCGGTGCCGATGGCTGGAGCCTGCGCTTGCGTGGCACGAGCGAGATGATCGAGACCCAGTGGCACGCCGATCGCTACTGGAGCGGGACCGTCGAAGTCTCGTTGACCGACGCCATGAAGCGGGGCGCCGGTCGCTGACGAGCCAGTGGCTCGTGGATCTCAGAGAGCGCACCATGGGGCAAGGAGACGGGCCTGCACCGGGTGGATGATGGCAGCCGGCGCGATCGCGCGTCGCGTCGGAGGGGTTGGAGACACTCGTGCGACGCTGCGGGAAAGTTTGGCGCAATTGAGACGCCAAATGGGGCGCGAGCAGACGTTGCTGGACTGATCTTCGGTGCTCAGGTGACAGGAGCGCCAGGTCGAATCCATGTCCGATTCTCTCTACGGCAACTCCGACTTTCCGACCATGCTCTCAGCTCACAGTCTTCCCCTCGCGTCCCTTCGTCTCGCACTGGCGTCAGCCGCGCTCGCAGCTTCTACCGCCCTGCCGTCGCTCGGCGCGGTTGGTGTGTCCGTCTCGGCAGTGACCGACGGCTACGACGCTGTCGACTCTTCCTACGACCTCGTGGGTGGCGTGAAGGTCAACGAGGTCACGATCCCGTCGTCCGGGCCCGGTTCGTGTTCCACCACTCAGCAACTGACCGGGTGCCCGCCGGCGAATGCTGACGGGTACTCCTACGTCTTCGAGTACGAGATCTCCTCGGACGGAGAACTGATCAGCTCTGAGCTGATCCACGAGTTCGAGGACGGCCCCTGCGCGCCCAGCCCGATCGTCTGGCACGTCGAGAACCGCACCTGCGTCAGCGAGCAGGAACGGATCGGTCCGGACGGGGTACCGCACAAGGTCTCGGTGTACGTCAGTGAGTCGTGCCACTGGTACGACTGCGACGAGCAGCCGGCGGCCATCGCGCAAGGGCCTTCGACGGAGGCTCTCCCCGTGGTTGACCTGTCGGGGGACGGCCTGCTTCCGCTGGTCATCGAGGGCCTGATGCCCGGCCCGAGCGGCTTCTAGTCCCGAGTGGACTCAGCGCGAGCGGCGGCGCGGCCGCTCCGCCAGGGGCCCACGCAGCGGGGCGCCGATCGAAGTCGATCGGCGCCCCGCGAAAGGCCCGTCTCGAGGGCATCTGTGACGCGCTCGGGCAGCAAGTGCCTCGAATCAGCTCACGGCTGGTAGATCTCCGCGTCGCTCGGCCCGCCGCCGACCACCAGCACCGTGCCGTCCGCCAGGTTGGCGAGCAGGGGCTGGGTGCGCGCGCCGGCCATGGAGCCGGTCACGCTGACGCCGCTGCCGACCTGGTACAGGTCCGCGGAGGACGCCGCGCCCAGGTCGATGGCCGAGGACGAGAGGGTCGCGCGGAAGCCGCCGGCGATCAGGGCGCGGCCGTCGGGGAGCAGGGCCAGACCCGAGAGGGCGCGGGGCTCCGAGAGGGTGCCGACGGTCGAGAAGCCGCCGCTGAACAGGCCGCTGGTGTAGCGCACCACGTCGTCGCGGGCGCCGATGGCGATCTGGGTCAGGTCGCCGCCGGAGGTGATCAGGGCTTCGAGGTCGAGGGTGATCCCGCCGACCAGGATCACGCTGCCGTCGGCCATCTTGATCGCCGAGTGGGCCAGGCGCGGGCCGTCGAAGAAGATCGGCAGGCCGAAGACGCCCAGGAGCGTGCTGTAGGTGTAGGCCGTGGCCGAGACGGTCGGGATGTTGAGGATCGGGATCAGCGTCATGCCGCCCGCGACCAGGATGCTGCCGTTGTTCAGGGCCGTGGCCGTGTGCAGGGCGCGGGGCTCGAGCATGTTCGGCCCGCCCGCGAAGGTCAGCGACGCAGGGTCGAAGAACTCGGTGCTGGCCAGCAGACCGTTGAAGACCGACAGGGCCGAGAGGGGGTCGGTCAAGATCGCCGTGAAGTCGATCGAGACGTCGCCGAAGCCGCCGGTCAGGAACACCCGACCGTCGCTGAGGAGCGTCGCCTGGTGGCCGGCGCGGGGCGAGCCCATGGTGAGCTCGGTGGTGTCGCCGGTGGTGGGATCGAAGACGGCGCAGGCGTCGGTGGGCTGGCCGTCGAGGCCCAGGCCGCCGCTGAACAGCACGCGTCCGTCCGCCAGGGCCGTGGCCTGGGAAAGGAGGCCCACGCCGAAGGTCAGGCCGTCCAGCTCGAAGCGCTCGAGCTCGTCGGTGTAGCGCTGGGCCGCCGGGCCGCTGCCGCCGGCCAGGAGCAGGTCGCCGTTCGGCAGTTGAGAGATCGCGCCGCCGAGGATCGGCAGGGCCGGGGCCTCGACCGTCGCTGCGAAGGTGCCCGAGACGGCCGGGGTCGTGCGCACCAGGTTCGAGGGCGAACCAAAGGTCGGCCCGGTCACCGCCTGGGCCGAGATCACCAGGCCCGCCAGGCCCGGGTCGACCATGGGCACGCTCGCCGTGGCGTTGCCGCTGCCGTCCAGCAGGCCGATGAAGCCGGGCAGGGTGAAGGTGAGGTCGAGCAGCGCGTCGGAGATGGCGAAGGAGACCCCGGGAAGGATCTCGGTCGGCGTCTCGTCGAGGGCCACGACGATGGCGTAGATCTGGCCGGGGTCGCCGGCGACGCTCCAGGTGGCGCTGCCGGGGATGGCTCCACCGCCACGGCTGAGTTCGGAGGTCTGGGCGGCGACGGGGGCCGCCAGGAGCAGGGCCAGGGAGAGGACGCGGGTGGGGGTCATGGTGGGGAGAGTCTGGGATTCGGGACCTCGATCGAGACTATCCCGTCCCAGAGCGCAGCGGGAGCCCCGCCGTCCAGATTGCAACTCCGCAGCCGACCCCGAGCTCAGAAGCTGTAGCGGTAGCCCAGGGCGATCGTGCCCCAGTCGTGGGGGCCCAGCTCCTGCGCGTACTCCTTCTGCTGGCGCAGGAAGCGGTAGCCCAGGGTGAAGCCGCGCCAGCGGGTGGTCAGTCCAAACCACCACTGCCAGATGCTCTCCTCGCGGGTCAGGGAGATCTGCGGGTCGTCGTTCCAAAGGCTCCCGTCGATCGTGATGTCGTACAGGGCATGGCGCAGGTTCACGCCGCTCGAGACCCAGATGGCGAAGTCGTCGGTCAGCCCGAGCCAGGGCCGGTCGTTGCGCGACAGGTTGTGGCCACCGCGCGCCTCGACGCCGAGCTGGCCGTTGGTGAAGGCCGTGCCCAGCTCCAGGCGGGCACCGGACACGAGGTCGAACTCGGCCGCACCCAGCCGGCCGTAGAGCGTCCGATTGCGCAGGTCCCAGGCCGTCTGGACGATGACCTCCTCCTCGACCTGGTACTGCCAGCCGGCGGCGTCGGCCTCGCCAAGGACGTAGTGCACCCCGCGCTGGGCGATCTCGCCCAGGGACCAGTCGCCGGTGACGCCCAGGGCCAGCTCGAAGGCGTAGAGCCAGTCCCGGCGGCGCGCGGCGTCGGGGTCCAGGCGCGCGTGGCGCGCGGTGGCCCCGAGCTGCAGGATCCCGGCGTAGGGGCGCTCGTCGGGCACGAAGTCCATCGAGTCCAGGTCGCGCGGGTTGTAGATGCGCTGCTCCAGGAACACGCGCAGGGTGCGCTCGTGCTCGACGTCCGGCTCGGACTCGTCTGGCAGGGGATCGAGGAACCCCAAGGGCGACAGGACCGCGGCCGCGCCGCGCCCCAGGCTCCCCTCGGGGTCAGCCTCCCAGCCGAGCAAGAGCCCCTGGCTGTAGGCCCGGTCCCGCCCGGCGCCGCTGGAGAATAGGTCGTTCTCCTCACGCACCGACCAGCGCCGGTCGGGCGCGGCGCAGGCGGCGAGGAGCGCGACCGACGTCGCGAGGACGGCGATGCGATGGTGCGTGGTCAGGGCTCTGGGAGCGGGCTAGCGTCGAAGGGACGGACTCGCGAGGGGCTCGATCCAACGCTTGGCGGGGCGCGTGTTCCAGGTGCGCTGGTACTCGCGGTGCGCGGGTGAATCGGGGAAGTGCTCGTCCGCGCCGTAGGGGTAGCCGCTCATGGCGTGGAAGGGCAGGGGCTCCACGTATAGGGCCTCGTAGGTGTTGGGGTCACGGTCCTTGGCCCAACCATCCAGGAACAACAGGTAGTCCCGGCGCCAACCCTCGCGCAGCTCCGGCAACTTCGCCGCGTCGAAGCGCAGGGTCAGCGCGTCCCCCGCGCCCAGGATCACGAACATGTCGTCCACCGACTCGACCAGGGGCAGCACGTCGCCGAAGCGCGTGTAGTCGCCCGGGTGCTGGTTCCAGCGCGGCGTGCATTCCGTGTTGTCCCACTCGAACCACTCCAGGCGCTCGTCGCCGTCGAGGTAGATCGGGCAGGAGAAGCCGCGCTCCCAGAGCTTCGCGGAGCTGGCGGCGATGCGCGTCTCGACTCGCTCGGTGTCGTCACCGCAGGTCGCCAGGCGGATCGCATCCCAGTACAGCCGCAGGGTCGAGAAGATGCGGATGCGCGGGTCGGCCGGGTCGAGGATGCCGGCCACGTCCACGACCATGGTCTTGGTCTTGCCGGCCGGGAAGCCGATCGGCGGACCGGCGTCGCGCCAGCCGCCCTGGCCGTCGGGCACCTGCAGGATGGGCGGGATGAACTCGTAGCCCGGATGGCGCGCGGCAGCCACGTTGACGCTGGCGTCGGTCCAGTAGAGCCAACCGCACATCAGCAGGCGCAGGCCTTCGGCGCCCTCGAGGTCCGCCGGGTCGAATTCCAGCTCGAGGGCGTGTGGCGCCGCCAGGCCCATGAACTGCCCGCGGTGGGGCACGAAGGGCTTGGCCAGGTCCATGTCCTGGGCCGCGAGGGAAGCGGTCCAGTCGTTGCCGCGGTCGTCCACGGCGCGGATCGGCAGGGCCAGGCGCTCGACCGTGTGGGTGTGGGGCGTGGGGAAGGGCGGGAAGGTGAAGCGCTCGTCGGGGAAGACCTCGGTGCCGACCGGATGGTCCACCGCGATCAGCTCCGCCTGGTCCAGGTAGGTCACCTCGCGCAGCTCCTCGGTGAACTGCAGCTCGAGGAAGCCGTCCTTGGGCACGAGCTGCTCGCCGCGCACCAGGACGTACTCGTCGTGGTCGGGCGGCACGAGCTGACCCGGCGCCATGGGCAGACCCAGGGGCGTGATGCCGATCACGTCCGTGACGAACTCGTAGGTGGTCCCGTTCCAGGTGTAGAGGAAGGGGCAGGAGCCGATCAGCCCTTCGATCTGCTCCAGCACGCGCCGACCGCACAAACCCACGTCGAGCTCGGACTGGATCACGCCGTTGGGCCAGACCATGCGGACCACGTCGAGGGTCTCGCGCTCCCCCGCGCCCACGAGCACCGGCTCGCCGCGCAGGTAGCGCCGCGTGTACAGGTCCCCGGCGCGCACGTGCAGGATGCCGCCGACGCCACGGGGGTTGTCCTTCACGCCCTTGAAGCCGACTTGCACGCCTTGGCAGCCGGCGAGGCGCACGATCTGCTCGCCGCCGGCGGACGCGACCTCGTGGTTGCAGTCGCGATCGAGGTCGGAGATCACGAAGTGGCCGGTGCCGACCTGGATCGGATCGAGGGCCGCGCGCCTGTCGAAGGCCAGGGCGAGCTCGCCTTGCAGCAGCCCCTTCGCATCGGTCCAGACCACGTCCCAGGCGCCGTCGAGATCGATGTCGACCGCCTGGGGCCGTGCGTCCGCGGGCGCGGGGAAGGCCGGCGCATCGCCGGAGATGAAGCGCTCGCCGTAGCTGTTGACGAACAGCTTGCCGCTGGTGGGCAGCCACAGGTCGCAGAAGCCGTCCGCGTCGAAGTCGGCGACCAGGGGCGCGCGCGCCCAACTGGCCGAGGCGGGCAGCTTCGCGCTCGCGTCGCTCCAGCGCTCGCTGCGATCGCTGCTGGCGAGGAAGGCGCCGGCGGGCCCGCCGAACAGCAGGTCCACGTCCGCGTCGCTGTCGAAGTCTTCGGGGATGACCCAGGTGAACTTGGCCGAGGCGTGCAGGCCGAGCTGCTGCGTGGCGTCGGTGAAGCCTCCGGAGCCCTCCGCGCCGTCGTTGCGCAGCAACCGCGCGCCGAAATCGCCGGCGAGGATCAGGTCCAGGTCGCCGTCGTGGTCCACGTCGCAGGTGACCAGGGACTCGCATCGCCCCGGATAGCTGGCGATGGGCTCCAAACGCGGGGAGTAGCTCGCCGCGGGGGCGGACCACTGCCACAGCTCGACGACGCCCGCGCGCGCCACCGCGAGCTCCAGGTCGCTGCGCTGGACGCCGTCGCGGCTGCCCGGCAAACCCTTGGCGTAGGGCCGGCCCTGGCTGAGGCCCTCGAAGAGCTCGCGCTCGCCGCGGTCCTCGCCCAGGTCGATGGCCTCCCAGGCCTCGATCTCGCCGTCGCCCTCGGCTGGCACGATCACGCTCCCGCGCCAGGCTCCGTCCTCGCTCGGCCGCATCAGCCACAGGGCGCGGCCGTCGTCGCCTACGAGCTGCTGCGGGTCCAGGTGGGCGTCCACCTGCACGGTCCCCGCCGGCCGGCCCTCGTAGTCACGGTCCGGTGTCAGGTTCTCGTCGACGTCGGCGATGCTGATCGGGTGGGCGCGCTCGGACAGGGTCAACGCGCGCAGAGAGCGCAGGCCCGCGGGGAAGCTGGCAGCCGCCGCCGTCCCCGGCTCGAGGTCGTTGCGTGGGCGCGCCACCGACCCCTGGGGTTGGGGAAAGAGCAGCGCGCCCAGGTCACCGCGCCTGATCTGAGTGGTGGAGGGCCGGGTCAGGCCCCGGTCCTCCAGGGTCCGCGCGCGATCGCGTGCGTTGGCGGAGTCGTCGATGCGCTCCAGCTCGAGCAGCAGGTTGGCGTAGTTCGAGAGGGCGATCAGGGTCCAGGAGCCGAGGAACTCCACGCCCTGGTCCAGGAGCCGCTCGAAGACCTGCTCGGCCTCCGCGAGGGTCGCGTCGGCCTGAGCCGGCTCCATGTCGTAGGCCAGGTCCGTGAGCAGCTTGCCGTACAGGATCGCCGTCGGCGGGTCGTCGGGCGCCAGCTCGTAGGCGCGGCGGGCGTAGGGCTCGGCCAGCTCGAAGTCGAAGTCGTAGTAGTACTGACCCAGCACGTAGAAAGCCGCCGGATCCTCGGGCAGAAGGGCCGTCACCAACTCCAGGGACTCGAGGGCGCGGGCCGTGAGTTCTTCGCGACCGGCGGTGAAGCTCCCGCCCAGCTCGAGGTCGAGGATCCCGGCGCGCAGCAGATCGGTGGGATCGGGTCGCTCGAGCGTGACCAGGGGCTCGAGGGCCTCGCGGGCCTCCCTCAGGCGCTCCTCCGCGAACAGGGCCGCGGCTCGCTCGCGGGCGGTCAGCACCGCGCCGGTCGGGTCGCCGACCTTGGGCTGCGGCTCGGTCTTCCCGCAGGAGGCCAGGTTGGCGCTCGCCCCCAGGAGGAGCAGCGGAACGACGATGCCTGCGAAGGGCCGGAGCGAGGAGCGCGTGCTGTGGTGGTTTCCCATGACTTCGACGCCCATGGCACCAGATCGACCGGCTCCGATCCATGGCGCTCGCGCCTCGATCACCCCCGCTTCACCCGGAACGGGCGGCCTCGGGTTGGCCCGCCGGCCGTGGTGGGGGAGAATGACGGGCCGACCCTCGCCCGCCCGAGTCCTCCCAGCCCCCCGCGGCCCCGCCGCCGACCATCGATGCCCGACGCCACGAGCGCCGCCCCCACCGACCGCCCCACGCCGGCCCAGGCCGCGGCCCCCGCGCGGCCCCCGGCCCTGTCCGGGGTCCCCGTGGACCAGCGGCGGGCGATCGTGGTCGGCGCCAGCTCGGGCATCGGCGCCGCCCTGGTGCGCCAGCTCGTCTCCGAGGGCTACCACGTCGCGGCCCTGGCCCGGCGGGCCGAGGAGCTCGACAAGCTCGCGGCCGAGTCCGAGCACCTGGGCGTCACCAGCGGCGGGCGCGTCCTGACCCGCACCCACGACGTGCTCGACATCACCGCCATCCCGACCCTGTTCGAGGACCTGGTGCGCGAGCTGGGCGGCCTGGACCTCCTGATCTACGCCGCCGGCGTCATGCCCGCCATGGAGCCCCGCGAGTACGACACGGCGAAGGACCTGTTCACCCTGAACGTGAACACCGCCGGCTGCATCGCCTGGTGCAACCCGGCCGCCCACCTGTTCACCAGCCAGACCCGCGGGACGATCGTGGGGGTGTCGTCGATCGCCGGTGACCGCGGGCGCAAGGGCTTCCCGGTCTACTGCACCAGCAAGGCGGCCATGAACACCTACCTGGAGGCCCTGCGGAACCGCCTCTCGGAGGTCGGCGTGCACGTCTGCACGATCAAGCCGGGCTTCGTGGACACGGCCATGACGAAGGGCATGGACGGCCTGTTCTGGCTCTCGACCCCCGAGGAGGCCTCGGCCCAGATCCTGGCGGCGGCCCGCAACCGGGTGAACACCCGCTACGTGAAGGGCCGTTGGTGGATCGTCGGGACGATCATCAAGCTGATCCCTTCGGTCGTCTTCCGTCGCCTGTCGATCTGATCCCCGTGAGCGAGCTCGTGACCGAATCCCGCCCGACGCCGACCGCCGCCCCGCGCTCCGACTTCGAGTTCGTGGCCGGCTGGGGCATGGCGGTCGGGGCCCACGCCCGCGTCCTGCGGCCCACCGACGTGGACCAGATCCGCGCCTGCTTCGACGTGGCCCGGGCCGACGGCCGCCACCTGGGCCTGCGCGGGGGCGGCAACAGCTACGGCGACGCCAGCGTCAACGAGGACGGGCACGTGCTCGACATCGGGCGCATGAACCGCATCCTCGGCTTCGACGCCGAGACCGGCATCGCCGACCTGGAGCCCGGCGTCACGATCCAACAACTGTGGCGCGAGATCGTGCCGCAAGGCTTCTGGCCGCGGGTGGTCTCGGGGACCATGTTCCCGACCATCGCCGGCGCGGCCGCGATGAACATCCACGGCAAGAACAACTACGCCGTGGGCACCATCGGCGACGCCATCCTCGACTTCGACCTGGTGCGACCGGACGGCCAAGTCGTGACCTGCAGCCGCGAGCGAAACTCCGACCTGTTCCACGCGGCGATCGGCGGCTTCGGGATGCTCGGAGTCTTCAGCCGCATCCGGCTCGAGACCAAGCGGGTGTACTCGGGCGACCTCGAAGTGCAGGCCATCAGCTCCGCCAACTTGGGCGAGATGATGGCTTCGATCGAGGAGCGCAAGGCCGCTGCGGACTACCTGGTCGGTTGGATCGATTGCTTCGGCAGCGGCGACGGGATCGGGCGCGGCCTGATCCACGAGGCGCGCTACCTGAAGCCGGGCGAGGACCGCAACCCGGAGAAGACCCTGGCCCTCGCGCACCAGGAGCTGCCGGCGCACATCCTGGGCTTCCCGAAGTCGGAGGTCTGGCGCTTCCTGCGCCCGATCTGCAACGACCTCGGGATGCCGTGGCTCAACGCGACGAAGCACTTCATGGGTAAGCGCGAGGCCAAGGCGGCGCCGCACCGCCAGAGCCACGCGGCCTTCGCCTTCCTGCTCGACTACGTGCCCGGTTGGAAGCGCGCCTACGGGCCCGGCGGCCTGATCCAGTACCAGAGCTTCCTGCCCAAGGAGACGGCCCACGACGTCTACACCGAGATGCTGCGCCACTGCCAGCACCGCGGGATCGTGCCCTACCTGGGCGTCTTCAAGCGCCACCGGCCGGATCCGTTCTGGCTGACCCACGCGGTCGACGGTTGGAGCTTCGCGATGGACTTCCGCGTGACGAAGTCGGGGCGCGAGAAGCTCTGGAAGCACTGCGCCGAGCTGACCGAGATCGTCCTGGCCGGTGGGGGCAAGTTCTACTTCGCCAAGGACCTGGTGATCGACGGCAGCGCCGTGCGGCGCATGTTCGACGCGGACAAGCTCGAGGCCTTCCTGGGGCTCAAACGCGAGCTGGACCCCGAGTTCCTGCTGCAGACCAATCTCTGGCGGCGACTGTTCGCCTGAGGCCCGCGGCGTCCCGACGGCGGCGCTGACTCAGAGCCAGCCCAGCTCGTCGATGCGACCGGCGATCGTATTGGCCACCATCCAGTGGCCCTCGGCTGAGAAGTGGCGCCCGGGGATGTACAGCGGGGGACCCGCGCCGGCCTTGGCGGTGCCCTCGAAGATCGGGCGCAGGTCGTGGGAGCTGAACGCGCCCTCCGCGGCCATGGCATGGGTCGCGAGCTCGGTCGCCGAAGGCGGCAGCTCCGCCCAGCGCAGGGTCGGGATCGGCACCACCAAGAGCTTGGCCCCGGCCTCCTCGCAGGCGCGGGCGGCGCGCGCGAGCAGGGCTCGGTGCAGCTCCAGTAGCGGCGCGGTGCCGGGTCCGACGACCTCCACGCGACTGATCTGCAGCCACCGCAAGAGGTGGCACGGGCTGGCGGCGAGGGGCACGTCCCAGACAGCCGTCGCGAGCTCGCCCGGTGCCGGCACCGGCGTGTGCCCCAGGCGCAGCTCGCCGCCCGCCAGGTCGAAGCGCGGCTTGGCGTAGTAGCTGAACAGGCGCCGCGAGCGGCTCGGGTTGGTCTCGAAGATGCCCCAGACGACCACGTCCGGTCGGTAGGGCAGCACGTCGCGCTCCAGCCGCAGCAGGGCCTGGTCGGTGCCGTAGCCGGGGACGCCGAAGTTGAGCACCTCGAACGGCCGGCTGCCCTGGCTCAGTGAGGCCTCGCTGAGCCGGGCGGGCCAGATGCGCTCGTCCTTCTGGTGGGTGCCGAAGGTGAACGAGTCCCCGATCGTGGCGACGCGCACCAGACCCTCGGTCGGCTCGAGGGCGAACTCCGCCTGACCGCGCATGCCGACCGAGTTGGTCGAGCGAGGGGGGTGCCCGGGCTCGACGAAGTCGCGCAGACCCGGCGCGGGAACCCAGCCGAGCAGGGGGTCGTGGGTCTGGCCGCCGAAGACCTCGCCGCGGGCGCCGAAGTCCTGCTGCCAGGCGAGCAGCGCCTCGACGTCCCCTCCGCCATAGGGCGCCCTCGGGAGGGTGCCGGCGGCCAGCCCGGCGAGTCGGACTCCGAGCTCGGCTGCAGCCAGGCAGACCAGCAGGGTCACCGAGGCAACCAGGAGGCGGCGCTTGGGGGAGGTCAGGGGCGGCACGGCGCCATGGTAGCGGGGTCGGGCGGCCCCCCGACACGGGCCGATGCGGGGAACCATCGCGCGCCTGGGCAAGCGGCGCGCCCACTCGCTAACCTGTTCCGCCCGCACACCGACGATCCAGCTCCGAGCCATGTCTGAACCCCAGCCCCAGCCGCAGCAGCGGTCCATCTTCGACCTCTTCGACGACGAAGCTCGCCAGGCCGTTCAGGTCGCGCGGGACGAGGTCGCCCGTACCAAGCGCAACGCCATCGGTCCGGAGCACCTGACCACGGCACTGCTCAAGCTCGACGGGGCCCAGGCACGCAAGCTGGTGGACAGCGTCTCGATCGACGCGGAGGCCTGGGTGGCAGCGATCGACGAGCTGGCCGGGGTGGGCACCGTCGAGGAGCCCCCGCAGCAGCTGCCCTTCACGCCCCGCGGTCAGCAGACCATGCAGGTCCTGGTGCAGATCGCCACCAGCATGGCCCACGACTCCCTGGGCAGCGCGCACCTGCTGTTGGCCAACCTGCAGGATCCCGAGGGCCTGGCGTCCAAGGGTCTCGAGCGGGTGAGTGGCGACCGCGAGGCGCTCGGCAAGGCGATCATAGATCACCTCCAGACCCTGCCGCAGAACGAGCAGATGAAGGCCCAGGCCGAGGCCATGCGGAAGGCCCAGGCGGCCCAGCAGGCGGGCGGCGCCCAACCGGCGGCGCGAGCCGGCGCCCCGATGGGCGGCGGCTCCCTCTCGCCGGCGGCCCAGCGGGTGCTGCAGGCCGCCGGGCAGCAGGCCCAGGAGTTGCGGCACACCCAGATCGGGACCGTGCACCTCCTGCTGGCACTGGTCACCGATCCCGATCGCATGACCCATAACATCTTCGTGAAGCTCGGTCTTCGTCCGGAAGACGTGCGCTCGGAGCTACTGGGGCAGTTGCGGGCCGAGAGCGCGGGCAACGTGGCGGCGCAAGCGGCAGCCGAGCCGTCCGAGGCCGAATCGTCCGACGCTGGCCAGCCCGCTCAGGCCTGATTGCGGGGGGCGAGCAGGGGCGCCGCGGACGGGCGATCCCGCCCCCCTGCCATGAATTCTGCTGACCCCAGTGGCGCTAGGTAAATGGTGCGAGGCTCCGGTTCGACCGCCCCGACCCGCGCCCACGGCCATCTCCGACGGGATGGCGAGCCGTTTGCCAGGGCGACTATCGATTCCTCGACTCCCGGTGCGTTCGGAAAGAATTGCCCGTGCGTTGAATGTTCGGGTGGCTGACCTACCTCTAAGAGTCGTCTTGCCGCCTCGTACAAGGACCTAGCAATCCTCGCTGGCCTGGATGGGGTACAAATTCGGCGGGGCGGATTCCATGCATTCGATATTCGACGGACGGGGCGTTTGGTTCGCCCTCTCGGGCGCGTTGCTGCTCGCCGGTTGTGGTGGAGGTGGCGGCGGTTCCGCGTTCGACTCGGGTGCGGGTGATGGCGGCGGAAGTCCGACGGCCCAGGGCGCGCCCTGGACCTGGGCCAAGATCGTCGCAGCCGAGCCGGGTTCGGTGCGGGTGATGCCCCTGGGCGATTCGATCACCGTGGGCTTCGGAGCAACGGCCGGTTACCGCTTCCCTTTGCAGGTGGCGCTCCAGACCGCTGGCGTCGACAGCATCGACTTCGTCGGCAGCAGCACGGTCAACTCTCCGGTCTTCCTGCCCGACCCGGAGCACGAGGGTCACGGCGGTTGGACCCTGGCGGATCTCGTCTTCCACGACGGCCAAGGGCTCGAGCCGGACTCGTCGATCGAGCAGATCCTGACCCTGCACGCGCCCGAGGTGCTGCTGCTGCACGCCGGCACCAATGACATGTTCGAGGGCGGTACGTGGCAGGAGAGCCTCCCGCGCCTGCGCGACCTGCTCGAGCGGATCCACGCCTTCGACCCGGAGATCACCACCGTGGTCGCTGCGATCATCCCGACCGCCGATCCGTCGGTGAACCTGCTCGTGCGCTGGTACAACGCGCGGCTTGCGGAACTCCTGGCGGAACTCTCCGGCGCCGGCCAACGCCTGGTCCTGGCCGACATGCAGACCGCCTGCCCGACCTTCGTCAGCGGCGACGGCACCGACGTCCATCCGGACTTCAACTGCTACGTCAAGATGGCCAACGAGTGGGCCGCGGGCCTGGTCGCCCTCGGTGAGGCCATGCCGCAGCCGCCCGTGCTCCAGCCAGTGGTGACCGGCGTGACAGCGACGGCCTCTGGCTTCTTCGGGGCCTACCAACCTGACCTAGCCGTCGACGGGTCCGGCCTGGGTGCGGGGATGTACGAGGGGCTGCACGAGTTCGACGAGCTGAGCGAGTCCGCCTGGCGCTCGGACCTGTTCGACATCGAGTCCGACCTCTCCAACGACTCGGTGCCCTCGAGTGTGGTCGCGCCCTATATCCAGCTCGCCCTGCCCCAGCCCACGGACGTCAGCCTGCTCGAGTTCTGGAACGGTCGTCAGGTGACCACGGGCAACGACACCTGGGTCAACAAGGACGGCATCCTGCGGGTGGAAGCGTTCACCTCGGTCAATGGCGTCGACTGGGTCAATCGCGGTCTGATCCCCCTGACCCAGGGCCCCGGACGCCAGTGGGCGGCGGGTCAAGAGGTCAGTGTCGACTGGCACGACGTGAGCTTCGTCCGCTTCGAGGTCACCGCACTGCAGGTGATACCGCCGCCGCCGGGCGAGAAGGCCAAGGCGCAAGTGGCGCTGAGCGAAGTGCGCCTGCGTGGTCTGCCGACTGGGTCCTGATCACGGGCTCTGGAAACGGGCTCTGGAAACGGGCTCTGGAAACGGGCTCTGGAAACGGGGGCCTGATCGCTGGAGTCCGCGCGATGGGTGCCACGCCCTGAGCTCGGCCGTCGTCCGTTCTGCGCCGCGGATGCAAGCGAACCGCCCCGCGATTGGTCGACTCGTTCTGTGTCCGCGAATCAGAAGCGCGACCAGACGCGACGGGCGGGCACTTGCACCAGCCGGTCCTCTTCGGCGATCCAGGCCGTGAGGCTGCCGCCCCAGACGCAACCCGTGTCGAGCCCGAGGGTGTGACTCGTGCGGACCAGGCCGGCCACGGCCCAGTGCCCGTAGACCACGGAGCGGCCCCCGTGGGCACCGGCGTCGTAGAAGTCGTGCCAGGGGGCGAAGGGTTCGCCGGGGTCGTCGCGGTCGGTCTGGGGAAGACGCCCCTGCGAATCGCAGTAGCGCACGCGGGTGCAGAACTCGCTGCGCGGGTCCACCTGCAGCGGATCGATCCCCGCGAGCACCTCCGCCGGATCGCGCCACGTCGGCTCGAGGGCAGCGTGGACTTGGAACAGGTCGTCGTCGGCACGCAGGAAGGGCTGCGCAGCGAGGTAGCCCAAGAGGGCCCCACGCTCGGGATGCTCGAGCACGTCGCGGATCGTGTCACGTCCCTTCACCCGCCGAGTCCCCTGCGCGCAACGCAGGAGGTGCAGGTCGTGGTTGCCGAGCACCGAACACGCGCCGAGGCTCGACAGGAGGCGCAGCACGCCCACGTTGTCGGGTCCACGATTGACCAAGTCTCCCACTGGTCGCAGCTGGTCGCCGGCGGGGTCGAATCGCACGGCGGCCAGGAGCGCTTCGAGTTCCTCGCGGCAGCCCTGCACGTCACCGATGAAGATCCGCCGCCCGCCGCTGCCGAGCTGGCTCATTCCGTCTCCTCTGGCTCGACGTAGCCCGCGCGCCGCAGCATCTCGAGCGTCGCCTCGCCCGTGCCCAGGGCGCCGACTACCGCGTTGGCGGACTCGGCATCAAGGCGCTCGCGCAAGAGCTCGAGCAGCTCCGCGACCCGTTCCGGGCGCTGGTTCGCAAGGTCAAACAGGGCGTCTGGATCGGCGGCGAGGTCGTAGAGCCGAACCACGTCGGGCTGCCCGGCGAAGAACCGCGGGCCGTCTGCGGTAGGAGTCCAGTGCAGAACCTCGTTACCCACCCGCAGTGAGTGGGTCGGCGAGCGCCGACCGTGTCGCAGGGCGTGGTCGGAGCTGACCAGGATCGGCCCGGATTCCATCGACCGCGGGTGGAACAGATCGACGCTGCCAGGGGCGCCGCGCAGCTCGAGGCCCAGGAGCTTCGCGATCGAGGGCATGAGATGGCGGTTGGAGACCGGTTGCTCGATCCGCGCACCCGCCTCGATGGTCGGGCCGGCGACCACCAGGGGCACCCCCGACTCCTCCTCGTGCAGGGTCAGGCCGTGGCCGTAGAGACCGCGCTCGAGCAGACCCTCGCCGTGGTCGGCGGTGAAGATCACCAGGGTGCGGTCCTCGAGGCCACGCGCCGCGATGGCATCCAGCAGTCGACCGAGCTGGGCATCGGTGGTCGCCGTGGCCGCGTCGTAGAGCTGATCGAGGGCTTCGCGATCGGCGGCGGACAGCAGCTCGTTTGCATCTGGACGACCGTCCTCGGCGCGCTGGGCGGCGAGCACGAGCTGTTGCCGGATCAGATTCTCCTGGTCTTGTCGCCAGCCCTCCGGCCGCCCGGGCAGGCCCAGGCGTTCACACTGCTCCGGCAGGGGCAGGTAGGGGTCGTGGGAGTCGATCAAGTGGACGTAGAGGAAGAAGCGCTCGTGGCTCACCTCGTCGAGCCACTCCAGGGCCCGGTCGACCAGCAGCGTCCCGCGTCGGAAGACCAAGGGATCGTCGTCGAAGCGCTCGAAGCCCTGGTCGTAGTTGCGCCGGGCGGCCACGAGCGGGTTGCCCGAGAAGGCCGCGGTGCGGTAGCCGTCGCTGCTGAGGATCTCGGCCAGGGTTCGGAGCTCGTCGGCCAGGTAGGCCGTCGGCGCCGCGCGCACGCCGTGGGCAAAGGGTGTCAGGCCCGTGAAGAGCGATGCGGTGGAGGGCCAGGTCCAGGTCGAGGTCGCGTAGGCCCGCTCGAACAGGGTGCCGGCCCTCGCCAGGCTGTCGACGTTGGGTGAAGTGGGGCGCTGGTAGCCATAGGCCGAGAGGCGATCGCGCCTCTGGGTGTCGGCCACCACGAAGACGATGTTGGGTCGATCGGGCGAGGCCTGCTCGAGCGGACGCGCGGGGCGGCGAATCAGGCGCACCCGCCCGAAGCCGGTTGCGAGCGGACCGAGGGACTCGGAGCGATCCGGGGGCATGGCGAGACCCGTGGCGAGCTCGACCCGTTGACCGGGCTCGACCGACAGGCCGGGTGCCGACTCGTCATCCCTCACCACACTCCAGACCCGCTTGTGGGCCGGGGTGCCGTCGAGCAGGATCCGTTCCTCCGACCAGCGCAGCTCGCCGTCCACGCGGACCTCCCAGCGCACCACCGCCGGCTGGTCGCCGCGACCGACCTCCGCGTCGGCGCCGGCCCGCAGCTCGAGCCACAGGGGCGCGTCGTCGTCAGGGACTTCGAACGACACCGCCGCCGGCGGCGGCAGCACGAGTGTCGGCAGGTCGACCCCGTCCAGCCGGTTCTCGCGCGCGGGTGTGACCATGGCCACGTGCACGGGTCCGTCCGCGCGCTGGGTGACGACATCCCAGTTCACGGCGCCATCGGTGAGGTTCTGGACCACCTGACTGGTCTCGACCATGAAGGGGTCGGCCGCGACGCCGGCTCGCTCCAGCCAGACCACGGCGCACAGGGCCACTCCGCCGAAGCCCAGCAGGGCGCCCAGGACCCCGCGCGGACGGGCCAGCAGCACCAGGCTGAACGCGCTCCCCGTGGCGATGACTCCCAGGACCCAGGAGGCGCCCATGCCTTCGATCAGCCACCTGGTCTCGAGCGTCGGCGGCAGCGCGGGGGGGCCGGCGAGCCATCCCATCCAGACCCCTAGGCTGGCGCCGGCCAACGCGAGGCCACCGACAATCGCCCCGACGGCGCGTTCGCGCCACAGTGCTCGCGCCAGGAGCGCCGCCGCGATGCAGGTTCCGAGGGCCGCCAGCAGGGTGGAGCCGAAGTGATGGGAAAGGACCCAGCGCACTCGCTCGGCGTCGGCGGGACCGGCCGCGTGCTCCAGCCACTCGACCCGCCATCGGGAGTGGAGCGCGGCGGCGCCGAGCGCGAAGCCGACCGCCGCCACCACGGGGAAGGGCGTAAGGGGGCTGTCTTTCGGCTGGACCTCGTCGGCCATGGGGTCGGGGGCGCGGGCTGCGCCATCGGGAGCGTAACGGCGCCGGTCGCTGTCTGCGACCCGCGCCGCATTGGGGGCTGCAAGTACGGCCCGCCGGACCGACACTGTGCCCGTGGTGACCTGTTTCGGATCGGCGTTCGCGCGGCTCGCGTTGATCTTGTCGATGTCGCTGCCTGCGGCTTGCGGTGCCGAGCCGATCGCGCCTCGCGCGGATCTGCTCATCGTCGTAGGCCAGGCCGGTGGTCAACCTCTTGGGACTGGCTCGGCGCTGAGTTTCCCCGCGGCGCGAACCCCCGTGCCCCGCAGCCTGCCGGCATTGGCGTCGCTGTTGACCGGCCGCTGGCCGCGCAACACGGGCCTGCTCGGCAGCGGCGACGACCTCGGCGAACCCATGGAGACCCTCGCGACTGCCCTCGCCAGCCAAGGCTACGGCTGCGCCTGGTTCGTCCCAGAGTCCTGGGCGAGGCTGCCCCTGCTCGGCCAGGGATTCGAGCACGCAGGCGCCGACGGCGACCTCCAGGCCGCCCTCGACTGGCTGAGGAGAGGCGATTCGGCGCCGCGCTTCGCCCTGGTGCACGTGGGGGCCAACCTGACGGATCCCGACCTGGTCGATCGGATCGAGGCCTGGGTCGCCGGGGCGCCTGGAGGACGACTGGCCGCAGTCGCGGGCCTGGCGGGTCCCGTGTCCATGGACGATCCACTGCGCGATCGGTCCGTGCGGGTACCCCTGGCGATCCTCGGCTCCGGGGCCGAGCCGGGCCGCCGCGAGCGCTTTGCGGCCTCCCTCCACGACCTCCCTCGCACCCTGGCGTCAGCGGTGGGGGCGCCCTGGACCAGCCGCGACCGGTCGGCGGACCTGCTCTCGCCGGACCTGGCTCGGCACCAGCGGCTGCTGGTGCTGGAGACGTTCTTTCCCGACGTTCCGGCTGACCGGCAGGCGGTGGTGGTCGAAGGCCTGGTTCTGCACCGGCCGGCGGCGCCGCCGGCCCAGCCCGACTGGCCGCGGATGTTCGTCGATCCCGCCCGCTCAAGCCTCGCGCCGCGGGATCTGGCCCCAGGCGCCCCGGGCCAGGCCGACACGATCGAGCGCCTCTTCGCGGTGTGGCGCAACGGCCAGCGGCGTCTGGAGCACTGGCGGGCTCACTGAGTTGAGGTCGGATGAGCCCGCAAATGAGCCCCCCAGGTGCCCAGCGAGGGTCTGCGCCCTTGCCCCAGGCGTGCCGAGCTGCGAGACTTTGCGGCTCAAATCGGCGGGCAGGCCCGCCAACAGCCAGCCAGCCCCCAGCAACGAGACTCAATCCCATGGCCAAATCACAGACCAAGTCCGGTGGACCGACCCGCGGTCGTCGCCGCGTCCGCAAGATCGGCATGGGCTCCGGCAAGTTCCTGCGCGCCCGCAAGAAGAACCGCTGAGTCCTACGGCCCCGGATGGGGCCGATACTCGGCGTCGCTCGAACACTTCGCCGGGTCAAGACCTCGACGGCGTGGCCTCCGAGCAGCGCCGTCAACGTCGGCCCCCGAATTCCGAGGCCCATCGGGGTCAGCCAGCCGCGAGACACTTCTGAAGACCCTTCGCTGGACACAGCGGGGGGTCTTCCGCTTATGCTCAACGGACAAAATCGTCTTCTTAGCTAGCTAACGAACACCACCGGTTGGGCCGCCCTTGATCTCCCGAGCAAGCGAATACGCAATCCGAGCGCTGACCTTCCTGGCCATGCAGGAAGAGGGCAGCTTCCACCTCGCCCGTGACATGGGTGAGCGCCTCGGCATTCCGGCACCGTTCCTGGCCAAGATCCTGCAGCCCCTGGTCGCGCGAGGTTTGGTGCACAGCCAGCGCGGCCGCAGCGGCGGCTTCCGACTCGCGCGCCATCCCAAGCAGATCCACCTCTATGAGGTGGTCGATGCCCAGGAGCACCTGGCCCGTGTGCGCACGTGCATGCTGGGTCAAGCCGAGTGCACGGACGAACGCGCCTGCCCCCTGCACCACTACTGGAAGTCGGCCTGCGACCAGTACCTGGGTGTGCTGGCACAGACGTCGCTCGACGACCTCTCCCGATTCGCGGCCGAGCGACCCGACAGCCACTACCCCCTGCCCGTTCCGACCGACGGCGGCTCGGGGCCCTTGGGAGCGGGGTTGCACCTGAGCGATCGCTAGTGTCCTGGATCAGAGATTCGGCGTCACTTCCCGGGCTCCGATCGCCGCTGGCGTCGCCAGCGCCTCCTCCGAGTATCGCAGCGGATACGCGTCGTCGGCGCGCCTAGCCAGCATCGATCGGACCTCCGGGCAGTGACGCCGAATTTCTGATCCAGGACACTAGGGTGGCGCTGCAGGGGGCGGGCGGCGATGTCGCTCTGACACGGTGGGTCGGCGACGACGTTCCGAGTCCTTTCGCGCTGCACGATCGATCCGCCTCCGCTCCGCGATCTCGACGCGCTTCGCCGCCATGCCCGACGCCGTGCTGGGAAACTCGACCGCGATCGCCGGAGCCGCCGCAGGCATGGCCGCGGCTGCCGGCTGGGCGCTGGCGTCGCATCAGTTCGCCCGCGCCCTGCGCGGCAAGTCCCACGCGGGGCCCGTCGCGGCGAACCTATTCAAGAACACCGTCGCGCTGGTGGTCTTCGCCTGCGTCTGGGCTGCGGCGGGGTGGGCCATCCCGAGCACCGCAGCCTGGGGCTGGCTCGGTCTCAGCGGCCTGTTCGGCTTCGCCATCGGCGACGCCCTCTACTTCGCGGCCCTGCCCCGTTGCGGGGTGCAGTTGGCCGCGATGAGCGTCAACTTGATCCCGCCCCTGGCGGCCCTGTTGGCCTTCCTGTTCGATGGCGAGTCGCTCCCGCCCAAGGCTCTGGTCGCCATGTCGGTGGCCCTGGCCGGCATCGCGCTGGTGGTTTCCGACCGGGGTGGGTCGGGCAACCTGGCCACGGCCCGCGACAAGCGCGTGGGCGTCAGCCTGGCCTCCCTCGCTGCCCTTTCCCAGGCCTTCGCGATCGTCAGCGGTCGTCGCGGCTTCGAGGGCGTCGACCTGTTACCGGGCACCGTGCTGCGCTTGGTCGGCGGCGTGGCTGGGGCGGCCTTGATCGCGATCGCGCTCGGAGGGCTGCGAGGTCGCGGCGGGATGCGCCGCAGCCTGACCCAGCTGGTCGGCGGGCTCGGTCACCGGCCGACGCTGCTCTTGCTCTTGCCCCCGATCCTGGTCGGGGCCGTGCTCAACCTGCCGCTCCACAGCCTCGCGCTCGGGAGCCTGTCGCCGGGCGTGTCGGCGATCCTGTTCGCGACCACGCCGCTGTTTGCCTTGCCGATCGGGCTGCGGATGGGGGAGCGCTACGGCTGGCGATCGGCAGTGGGCACAGCGTTGGGCTTCGTCGGAGTCGTGGGCGTGGTGCTCTCCACCGCGGCCTGACGCGGCAACAGGGCCAGGGCCAGGCCGGCGATCGTGGCGAGCATCCAGGCCGGGTGTTGCAGCAGGCTTGCGGCGCGGCCCTCGGGATCCATCTGCGTAGCCGCCACGAGCACTCCGTTGTAGCTGGCATGCAGGGCGATGCAGGGCAGGATGCTGCCCGTTCGCAAGCGCAAGAGGCCGAGGATCAGGCCCAGGCTGGCGGTGGGCACGAGCCGGTGCACCGAGCCGTGGGCCAGGGCGAAGAGCAGCGCCTGCCAGCCCAGGGTCTTGCCCACGCTCAAATCTCGCCGCAGTCCGGTCAGGACCGCTCCGCGGAACAGCAGTTCCTCGCAGATGGCGGGGCTGATCGCCACCAGGAACAGGGCCACGATCAAGGGGCGATCGAGCAGCGCCGCGAAGACCTGCTCCATGGCGCCCGCGTCCACAGTGGGCATGGGCAGCACGCGTTCTTGCAGCTCGAGCACCTTGCCGGCCATCTGACCGAGACCGGGCCCAGCGAGTAGGGCACCGCAGACGCCGAGTCCAACGCCCACCGGACTCCCGCCGGTCAGGCCGAGTACGGCCGCAGGTCGCAGGTCGAGCTTCTTGCCGAGGTCGCGCGCGGCCAACAGGGCGATGCCGAGGGCCAGGCCCCAGAGGGTCGCGACCAGGCCCCAGACCAGGTCCTTGGACTGCAGCCACGATCCGATCAGCAGCACCGCGCCGACGCCGACGCCGCCCCACAGGATCGCGCGGCGTGCGTGGGCGCGGCGCGCGCCCGCCTCGGCGTCGACGTCGGCCCCTTGCAGCAGGCGTTCCGCGTCCAGGGTGTTGGCGATGCCGCGCAGGGCCAGCAGCGCGTAGACGGCGGAGCTCGCCAGGGCGACGAGGGCCGGCACTGGCGCCAGGGAACCGGCGAGTGCATCCCGCATGGCCAAGGACGGCCCCAGCACCGGAATCAGCGCCAGGAGCGGATCGAACACCACGTCCGCCGCCGCGGCCGGCGACGCCAGGGCCATGCCGGCCAGGGTCAGGGGCAGGATGTAGTTCTGGCCCTCGCGGTAGCTGCGCGCGCGGGCGGAGACCATCCCGAGCACTGACGCGATCAGGGCGATCGTCGGCAACATGATCACGGTGCCCAGGCCCACGCGCCCGATCAGCACGGCCACGGGGGCGTCGGCCAGACCCTCGTCGATGGTCGCGAGCAATCCGCCGGCGGCACAGGCGATCAAGCTCGCCGCGTTGCCGATCCAGGCCGCTAGGCCCGTGGCCAGGACGGCGATCAGCTTGCCGCGGGCGATGTCGATGCGCTCGACCGGCTGCACCAGCAGGGTCTCGAGGGTGCCGACCTCCCGCTCGGCGGCGAAGGCCTCCAGGGCCGCGAAGGCGCCGCCGCTGAGCACCACGAGCACGGCGATCAACGGCAGCAGCTTGCCCAGGGCCAGGCCCGCGCTGTCAGCCACGCTGGCCACGTCCTCGCTCGTGGCCGCGAAGGACTGGGCCGGGTCGACGCCGAGCAGCTCGACCAGGCGGGCTTCGAACAGGGTCGTCGAGAGGTCCGAGACAGCGCTGCCAATCAACTGGCTGGCGCGCATGCCGGACTCGTCGTTGCGACGGAACCAGGCCACGATCACCGGCGGCGAGCCCTCCGAGTCCGAAGGGCGCGCCACCAGCAGGAGGTCCACCGCTAGCTCCTCGAGCAGTTCGGACGCACGTTCGCGCTGGGCATCCTCGCCCGAGTGGTCGTCGCCACCGGCGTTCGAAGCATCCTCGCCAACAGCTCCAGCCTCGGGTGCCGCCCCGTCGGTCAGCCCCTCGAGCAACTCGTCGGCGATCGAGAAGGTGGCGCCGTCCGGGGCGGGGAGGCGGTCCAGCAACTGCTGGCGCAGGTCCCCATCGAGAGCCTCCAGGTTCGCGGCAATGGCGACGCTCTGGTCCTCCATGCGGCGCTCGGAGGCCTGCCCGAGCTTCTCGGAGCCCAAGAACAGCAGGGGGTAGAGCAGCAGCGGCAGGACAAGCGCGAAGAACACCGCCTTGCGATCACGCAGCAGGCGCAGGAGCTCGCCGCGCGCCACCAGGGCGACGACGCTGCGTCCACCGCTGGCCCTCGCGCCACTTCCCCCGGCGCCGGGTCGGGAGCTGGTCGTCATGCGATGTGGGCCCGCTCGTCGACCTCGACGAAGGCGCGGAAGATGCCGTCCAGGTACTCGGCGCCCGTTCGCTCTCGCAGCTCGGGCAGGGTGCCGCTGCCGAGCAGGCGACCGTGGTGGATGATCCCGATGCGATCGCACAGGCGTTCGGCCTCGGACAGCACGTGGGTGCTGAACAGCACGCAGCGCCCGGAGTCCTTGCGCGAGGCGATGAAGTCGATCATGTCGCTGGTCGAGAGGATGTCGAGACCGGTGGTGGGCTCGTCCAGGATCAGCACCGTGGGGTCGTGCAGCACCGCGCGCGCGATGGAAACGCGCTGCTTCTGGCCGCTGGACATGTGCTCACAGCGCCGGGTGACGTAGGAGTCCATGCGGAAGGCTTCGATCAGCTCATCGATGCGATCGGCCAGGGCGCGCTCTTCGAGGCCGTGCATGCGCCCGAAGTACTCGAGCGTCTCGCGCACGTCGAGGCGCGGGTAGAGGCCCGTGCTGGCCGAGAGGAAGCCGACGTTGCGTCGCACCGCCAAGGAATCGCTCGCCACGTCGTACCCGGCGACGGTGGCGCGACCCGAGGTCGGGGCCAGCATGGTCGCCAGGATCCGCAGGGTGGTCGACTTGCCCGCGCCGTTGGGGCCCAAGAGCCCGTAGATCTCGCCGTACTTGCAATCGAGGTCGAGGCCGTCGAGGGCGCGCACCTCGCCTCGCTTGGCGTCGGCGTAGAGCTTGGTCAGGGCTTCGGTGCGCACGGCGGATTCGCCCTTGACGGGTTCGGCCGCGGGCCGCTGGGGATCGATGGACGTCATTGGATCTGGCGGCTCCCACCGCCCGTGAGGCCCACGGCTGCGCGCAGTCGCGCGACCACGGAGGTGCTGCCGCCGGTGCGCAGCTCCTGGTTGAGCAGACGCACGGAGACGAGCACGGCGAGAGTCGCGTAGGCCACCATGGCCAGGGCGCAGAGGGCCAGGCCACCCCAGGGCAGCTCGCCCAGGGGCCCGCCGCGCAGGATGGTGCGGAAGCCGACGGCGGCTCCGACCACGGGAATCGCGGCGATGCCGGGCGTCAAGGTGAGCCCCGGCAGGCTCGAAGCCATGGCCGGGAAGATGAACAGGAGTTGGGCGCTGCCCAAGAGGGACTGGCCCTGCTTGAACGTCTCCGCGAAGGAGGCGATGGCGGTCAGGATCGCACTGGTGAAGAGCACGAAGATCAGCACCAGCGGCGCGACCAGCAGCAGCGCCAGGGGATCGAGTTGGAAGTCCAGGCCGCCGGCCCCGGTCATCCCGAGCAGGTGCCCGGCCGCGACGCCCATGCCGAGCAGATTCATGGACGAGGCCAGTCCGCCGATGGCCGTGACGGCCAAGAGCTTGCCCAGCTGCACCGCGGTGCGCGGCACGGGCAGCAACAGGGTCGTCTCCTCGGTCCCGCGTTCGCGCTCACCGGCGGTCAAGTCCACAGCAGGGTAGAAGGCGCCCATGACCGCCATCACGACGATCATCATGGGCAGCAACATCGAGGCGATGAAGGCCCCGACCTCCTTGCCGGTGGCCAGGTTGACCGGTCGAAACTCGAGCCCCGCGAGCTCGTTGCGGTCGGTACCCACCGACTCGAGGGCGTCGTCGCGGGCGACCTCGGCCAACTCGGCCAGCTTCTGCTCGAGTCGCTCCCGTGCGTTGGTGGAACGCGCGCGAGCGCCGTCGTAGAGGATCGCGAGCGTCGGCTGCTCGCCCGCGGGCGAATAGACGGCGAGAATCACGTCGGGCGGCGAATCGAGCTCGAGCAGGGTCCTGGCGCGCTCTCGGGCGGCGGCCGCCAGATCGGGCTCGCTCGTTCCGAGCACCTCCAGCGGAGCCCAGGCCTCGAAGCTCGTCGCGTCCGTATCGAGGCCCAGGTCGGAGGTCAGCTCGGCGGCGCGCTCGGCGGCGCTCTGCTCGACCAACACCGCGATCGACAGGGTCTGGGCGCTGCGCTTACCCTCGATCAGGATCTGGGCCTGGAGCATGATCCAGAACATGACCGGGTACATCGCCAGCGGCAGGACCACCGCGTAGATGATCGTCTGTCGGTCCCGCAGGCAGCTGCGGAGGTCCTTGGCGGCGATTCGCAACGCCGCGCGGAGCAGGGGGGGCATGCCGAGTGAAAGGAACCGAGGGGGGTGGCGGGGAGGCGAGCGGGTGGGAGACGCGAAGCGGGCGGGTCAGACTCTACGGTTCCGGGTGGGGGTCATTCGCGCTCAGTCCGCCGGTTCGAGGGCGCCGGACGCGAGCAGCCGCGCGAAGACGACCTCGGCCAAGCGGCGGTGTCCGGCCACGTTGTAGTGACCGGTGTCGCGGAGCAGGAACAGGCTCTGGTCCACGAATGGATAGTCATCGCCGATCAGGTCCTGACCACCGTCACCCTCGACGAAGCCCCGAGCTCGCAGGACTTCGGCCAGTTCGGCCATGGGCTCGCGGAAGGCGTCGACGGCGTCGATCAAGCTGGTGCTGCCGAGCTGGGCCACAGGGTCGCTCGCGCTCCACGGTTGCCAGTAGACCGCGGGCGAGGGGGCCTCGGCCGTCAGGGTCAGGTGCATGTTCGGCAACAGGAGCACCGCCAGTTGCCCCCCGGGGGCCTGCAACTCACGGGCGATGCGGAACAGGCGCGCGCCCCGCGGGTCCCATAGGAATTGCTGAGCAGGTGCGAAGGGCGTGCGCTTCTGCGCGGAATCCAGCGGCTCCCAGAGCTCGAGGGTCAGGCTCGACTCCAAGGCCGGCCAGGCCTCGGAGGCCAGGTCCAGCCCCAGGCTCCGCGCCTGTTCGATGAGATCGGGGCGGGTCAACTCGGTCCAGACCTCCCGCACCAGACGATCGAGCGGCGTGCGCTCGAAGGCACGGGCGAGTCCCGCATCGATCGCGGCCAGGAGCTGTGCGCGCTCCTCGCCGTCGCCGCTCGTCGGCAGGGGCGCAGCACCACGCACGGCCAACTCGAGCGCCGGGCGCAACCGCTGGCGGAACTCCGTCTTGACTTGGCGCGGCGTCCGCTCGGGGCCCCCGCGCCCGGCCGGGGGCAGCCAGTGATCGATCACCTGCTCGCGCAGCATGTCGTAGGTCGCCGTGCGGATCACCGTGCGCCGGAAGTCGTAGTCGACATCGTCGGTGGCGGGCCGCATGGGACGCGTGTCGGCGGCGATGGTGGGCCAGATCAGGAGGTCGACGGCCCAGGGGCGGATCTCGTCCTCGTAGATCCGCGCCATCTGCTCGAAGGTGTAACCCTGGGTGGCGAAGTTCATCACCCGCACCCCGCGCGGGTCGCCGCGCCGGACGAACTCCTCGGCGATCAGGGTCTCCAGCACCCGCGGCCAGGTCGAACCCACCGGCACGCTGGTGCCGTAGGTCATCGAGTTGCCGACCGTCGCGATTCGCAGGAGGTCCGCGTCCTCCTCGACGGGCGCCGCGGGCAGGATCTGCGAGAACCAAGAGCCGCCGTCCTCGAGGGGCGCACTCCCCCAATCGCGGTCGTCGCGAAAGCCCCGGTCGTTGGTCTGCTCGCGTACGTCGAAGTCGCGCGACCAGCCCCGTTGGTTCGGCAGCATGCGCCAGCCGTAGCGCGCGCTCTGCTCCTGGACGATCCACTTGCCGTAGTCGCCCAGGTGGTAGAGACCCAGCTCCAGCGCCGCCAGCGAGAGCACCATCGCGACGGTCCGCGGACCGATCCAGCGCAGGAGGTCTAGCAGTCGAGCCATCAGAACTGGAAGTAGATGAACGGCGCCAACCCCGGCGGGTGCAGGGCGAACAGCAGCACCATCGATGCAGCCAGGGCCAGGCCCTGGACCACGCGCGGCGTCGCTTCCCAGCCGCGCTCGAGGGCCTGCTGCCAGGCGTCGGGCATCAGGTGGCTGGCGTAGCCCAGGCCTAGGACCAACCAGATCTGCCAGGGCACATTCGGCAGGCCCATGGACCAGTCACCGAGCTGCGCCACCGCGGAGCTGAAGGTGGCCAGGTCCGGGCAGCGGAACAGGATCATCGAGAAGGCCACCACGTGGAAGGTGAACAGCACCCCCAAGACGGCGAACAGCTTGTTCTGGGGCAGGCGCTCGTCGGGCAGCAGCATCCGCACGCAGCGCACCGCGACCAGCCACAGCCCGTGGTAGAGGCCCCACAGGGCGAAGGTCCAGGCCGCGCCGTGCCACAGCCCGACCAGGCCCCAGGCCACGATCACGTTGCGCGCGTAGCGCCAGAAGCCCACGCGGCTGCCGCCCAGGCCCACGTAGACGTAGTCCATGAACCACGAGGACATGGTGATGTGCCAGCGGGTCCAGAACTCCTCGAGCGAGCGGGACTTGAAGGGCGCGTCGAAGTTCTTGGGCAGCTCGAAGCCCAGCAGGCGAGCCGAGCCGATGGCGATGTCGGAGTAGCCCGCGAAGTCGCCGTAGAGCTGCAGGGCGTAGGCGTAGGTGGCGAGCAGTAGGGCCGGCGCGCCGAGCTGGCCCATGGTGTCCGCGTCGGCGAAGGCGGCGTCCACGAGGTGGGCGCCGAGCACGTCGGCCATCAAGAGCTTCTTGACCAGGCCGCGCAGGATCTGGAACAGGCCCGAGGAAACGCGTCGATCGTCGTACTCGGGCGGCTGTTCGAGCTGCGGCAGGAACTGGATCGCGCGCACGATCGGGCCGGCGACGAGCTGGGGGAAGAAGGAGACGTAGAGCGAGAAGTCCAGCAAGCTCGCGATCGGCCGCAGCTTGCCGCGGTAGATGTCGAAGGTGTAGCTGAGCGTCTGGAAGGTATAGAAGCTGATCCCGACCGGGAGCACGAGGTCCAGCCGCAGGCCGATCGGGTCGAGGCCGACCGCCTGTGCCAGGTCGCTGAAGCCGCCGAGGAAGAAGTCGGCGTACTTGAAGGTGCCGAGCAATCCGAGGTTGACCGCCAGGCTGAGGCCCAGGAAGGCGTGGGCGCGACGGCGGTTGCCGGCTTCGAGCGCGTCGTGGACGCCGCGGCCGGCCCAGAAGTCGACCAGCGAGCTGACCACCAAGAGCGACAGGAATCGCCAGTCGGCCTGGGCGTAGAACCAGTAGCTGGCGACCAGCAACATGGTGTGCCGCAGCTTGCGCCTGGTCCGCAGGGTCCAGAAGAGGACGTAGACGGTCCACAGGAACAGGACGTACTCGAAGCTGTTGAAGAGCATCGGGGGGGCTGCTCGATCAGTCGCTGTGGGACTTGGACCGGCCAGAACCAGGGCCGGACCCAGATTCAGAGTCCGCGATGCCGTCGGCGAAGGCAAAGCGACCGCCACCCTCGTGCTTGGCCAGGTACATGGCACCGTCGGCCTGCTTCAGCAGCACGTCCCCATCGACGCCGTGTTCGGGGAAGACGGCAATACCGATCGACGGCAGAACCGTGCGCTCGTGGGAACCCAGGTGGAAGGGCTCGGAGAGGGCCGCGCAGACCTTCTGGGCCACCAGCGTCGCGTCCTGGCGGTTGTGGATCCCCGGGGTCAGGATCACGAACTCGTCGCCTGCCAGTCGCGCCACCGTGTCTGCCGCGCGCAGGCACTCCTGAAGTCGGGCCGCAACGCCTCGCAGGAGGTCGTCGCCGGCTTGGTGACCGAGGGTGTCGTTGACCTCCTTGAAGTGGTCGAGGTCGATGAACAGCACGGCGAGCATCCTCTGGTCACGGGCGGCGTGGTCCAGCTCGAGGGCCAGGCGCTCGGCCAGTAGCGTCCGGTTCGGCAGGCCCGTGAGTCGGTCGCGGAAGGCCATCTGGCGCAGCTCGCGTTCGAGCGACTCGCGCTTGCTGGCGTCGCGCAGCACCACCACGTGGCCCAGCGGAGCGCCCTGGAGATCGCGGATCACTCCCGTGGTCTCCTCCACCGGTAGCCGCGCGCCGCTGCGGGTGCGAGCGATGATCACGTCCACCGGGAGTTCAGGTGCGCGGGTCACCGTTTCGTCGTCGACGCGGCGGTAGACGTCGGAAAGGCTGCGGCCCTCGGCTTCCACCCGGCGCCAACCGAGCATGCCCTCCGCCGCGCGATTGAGCCAAGTGACGATTCCCTGGGCGTCGGTCACGACCACGCCCTCCTCGGTTGCGCCAAGGGCGATCTCGTTCAACTCGCGCGTGGCGATCAGCTGCTCTTCCTCTGTCAGCCGATTCAACACCAGGCCGGCCGTGAGCCAGATCGCGAAGACCGCGGTCGAGGCCGAGATCACAACGCCCAGCTCGGGGGTCGCCCAACCGTCGCTGCCGATGAAGGCACCCAGGGGGGCCAAGATCGACGAAGCGGCTGCGAGCACCAGCACCTCCTTGCGGCGTGCGCGGTGGAAGCAGAACAAGAGCGGCACGGCGTAGAACGCGCCGAATGCCACGCTCGTCGGCAGGGAGATGTCGGTCACGAAGATGCCGAGCAACTCGACGACTGCCAGGCCCAGGCGCCGCAACAGGTCGCCCTTGGGTGCCGGCTCGCGGTTGGTGAGCAGGGGAGACGTCAACGGCGACCCCCGCGGCCGTGTCGCGCCAGCCGCACCGCGTTGAAGATCAACCCCAGGTGCGAATAGGCCTGGGGATGGTTGCCCAGGGCTCGCCCCGTCTCGGGGTCGAGTTGCTCGGACAAGAGGCCCGTGGGTCCGCAGCAGTCCAAGAGTGCTTCGAACAACTGCTCCGCGCGCTCGCCGCGACCGGTCTCGAGCAGTGCGTCGGTCAACCACGCCGCGAGGATGTGGAAGCCGCCCTCGGTTCCCGCAAGGCCGTCATTGGAGCGGTAGCGATAGACCGTCGCGCCGGCGCGTAGCTCGGCTTCGATCGCGTCGACGGTCCGCACGAAGCGCTCGTCGCCGCAGTCGATCAGGCCGCAGGTGCCCAGCAGCAAGGTGGCCGCGTCGAGATCGTCGCCCTCGTAGGCGGCGGTGAAAGCTCCACGCGAGGGCTTGTAGCCCCGCTCGAGAATCTCGTCGCGGATGCGGTCACGTAGGGCGGGCCACTCGCCCACGTCCTTGTGGAAGTGGTCGCGCGCCAGGGCGATGGCCCGGTCGACGGTGACCCAACACATGGTCTTGGAATGGACGTGGTGGCGCGGGGCCGCGCGGATCTCCCAGATGCCGTGGTCCGGCTGGGCCCAACGCCGCTCGACCGCCAGAACCAGGGCTTCGACCAGGCGCCAGTGGCTCGACGCCAGGGGCGCACCGGCGCGGGCCAGGGCCAGGACCAGGTCCGCGATCGGGCCGAAGACGTCCAGCTGCACCTGCGCCGCGGCCGCGTTGCCGACTCGCACCGGCCGACTGCCGGCGTAGCCGCACAGCTCGCGGATCTCGGCCTCGGGGCCCAGGTCGCGCCCGGTCACGTCGTAGAGCGGCCGCAGTTGCTGGGGCCCGTCCAGTTCCTCGACCACCGACAGCACCCAGTCCAGGTAGTCCATGCCCTCCGAGAGGCTGCCCAGCTCGACCAGGGCGTGGGCGGAGAGGGCCGCGTCGCGCAGCCAGGTGTAGCGATAGTCCCAGTTGCGAATGCCGCCCACGTGCTCGGGCAGGCTCGTGGTGGGGGCGGCGAGGATCGCGCCGGTGGGGCCGTAGCACAGGCTCTTCAGCACCAGCGCGCTGCGCCGCACGGCGTCGGTGGCGACGCTCGGCAGGCGCAGGCCGTCGGCCCAGTCCGACCAGAACAGGTGCGTCGAACGCCTGCGGGCGCGCTCGGCCGTGGCCTGACCCCGCGCGCCACCGCCATAGCTGAGCTCGAGCACCAGCGGCGCCTGCCCCAACTCCACCTCCGCGCGGGCGGTCTGGTGTTGTCCGTCGGGCTCGATCGTCCACTCGACTCCGGGTGAGCGCAGGAGAATGCCATCGAAGGCGTCGACCACCTCGAGCCCGCCCTCCACCGCGCGCAGGCGGGTCGGGCTGCGACCGAAGTCCAGGCGCGGCGCAAACTCGACGGCCACGCGTCCGTTGCCTTCCAAGACGCGCAACAGGTCGGTGCGGCCGGCCCGTTGACGCGGCCGCCCCTGGGAGCAGTCCAGGTAGTCGACCACCGAGAAGTGCTTCCAGCGCGTCCGCAACACCATCGTCGCGCCCTCGTAGGTCTGGCGCAGGGGTGCACTGCCGTCCACGGATGCCACGCTGAAGTAGCCGGCCGAGCGCCCGCCGAGCAACTCGGCGAACAGCGCCGGGCTGTCGATGCGCGGGGCGCAGTACCACACCACGCGCGCGTCGGGCGTCACCAGGGCCGCCGTGCGTTGGTCGGAGAGCAGCGAGTGGGCCTCGATCGGCACGGTCGCCGGTCCGCGCAGCCAGGCGCGTCGGGCCTCGCCCAGACGAGCCAGCACACGCGCGACGTCCGATGGATCGGCGACGCGGAAACCGGCCATGGTCTCGCCGTCGCCGACCTTCACGCCCACGTCGCGCCCGTGCAGCCGCGCGAATGCGTCTTCGTCGGTGACGTCGTCCCCCAGGTAGATCGCCACTTGGGCCCCGGCACCGTGTCGCAAGCGTTCGAGGGCCTGGCCCTTGTCGGTACTGACCACGCTCAGCTCGAGCACGCACTTGCCCGACATCACATGCACGCCATCGCGGGCGGCGGGGCCCTGGAGCACGGCGTCGCGCGCGGTCTCCTGCAAGCCGGGCGCGGCCCTGCGCCAGTGGAAGGCGGCACCGGCCGGCTTCGGCTCCACGCTGAGGCCCGGGCCCAGTTGTGTGATGCGTTCCAACTCGGAGAGCAGCTCCGAACGCAGGGCCCGCTCGGCCTCGTTCAGGGACGAGGCGAAGCCCACGTCGAACTCCGATCCGTGGCTCCCGACCAGGCGCAGGCCGTCGGGGTTGCCGGTGAAGCGGGCCAGCTCCGCCAGGGCGCGCCCGCTGATCACGGCCACGTGGGTGTCGGGCAGGGCCGCCAGCCGCGCCAGGGCCACCAGGGCCTCGCGATGGGGCAGGGCCGCCGCGGGATCGTCCACGATAGGCGCCAGGGTGCCGTCGTAGTCGGTTGCCACCAGCAGCACCGGTTCCCGGGCCAGCTCGTCGATGCGCTCGAACAACTCGTTCATGAGGCCATGGCCTCCACGAAGGACGACGCCCAGGCGTAGACGTCGTGGCGGCGCACTCGGCTGCGCATGGATCGCATGCGTCGTTCGATCTCGTCCTGGGGCATGGTCAAGGCTTGGTCGAGGGCCGCGGCGATGCCGTCGACGTCGTGGGGATTGACCTGGATCGCTTGCTTCAGCTCCTGCGCGGCTCCGGCGAACTCGGACAGGACCAGCGCTCCGGCGTTGTCGAAGCGGGTGGCCACGTACTCCTTCGCGACCAGGTTCATGCCGTCGCGCAGGGGCGTCACCACCATCGCGTCGGCGGCCAGGTAGTAGGCCAGGAGCTCGTCGAACGGGATGTTGCGGTACAGGTAGTGGACCGGCGTCAGGCCGCGCTCCGAGTAGGTGCCATTGATGTGCCCGACGAGCTGTTCGATGCGCGTCCGCATGTCGGCGTACTCGGGTGAGTGCTCGCGGCTGGGTACGGCGATCTGCACGAAGCAGGCCACGTCGTTGCTGTTCTCGTAGCGCTCGAGCAGGGTCTCGAAGGCGCGTAGGCGCAGGTCGATGCCCTTGGTGTAGTCGAGGCGATCGACGCCCAGGAGCAGCTTGCGACCGCCCGCGGTGTGCTTGCGGATCTCGGCCGCGGCCTGGGCCACCTCCGGCCGGCGCGCGGCGCTGTCGATCGCGGCGTAGTCGATCGAGATCGGAAAGTGGCGCACCTGGATCCGGCGGCCGCGATGCTCGAGCAGCCCCTCGTGACCCCGCGCCCCCGCGAAGCGCCGGGCCGCGCGCACGAAGTTCTGGGCGCCGACCTTGGTCTGGAAGCCCACCACGTCGGCGCCCAAGAGGCCCTCCAGCAACTGCTGGCGCCAGGGCAACTGGGCGAACAGCTCGACCGGCGGGAAGGGGATGTGGAGGAAGAAGCCGATCCGGACGCCGGGCTTGCGCTGGCGCAGCATCAAGGGCACCAACTGGAGTTGGTAGTCCTGGACCCAGACCAGGTCCCCGTCGGCCACGTGGCGGGCGGTGATCTTGGCGAAGCGGTTGTTGACGTCGACGTAGGGCGCCCACCAGCGGCGGTGGTACTCGGGGTAGCGCACCGCGTCGTGGTACAGGGGCCACAGGGTGGCGTTGGAGAAGCCCAGGTAGAAGCCGTCCAGGTCGCTGCGGCTGAGGCCGACCGGGATCAGGCTCATGCGCTCGTGCTCGAACGGCCTGGGGGCCTCGCCGGCGTAGCCGGGCCAGCCGACCCAGGCCCCCTCGCGTTCCCGCAGCATCGGCGCCAGGGCACTCACCAGACCGCCCGGACTCGTCTCCCAGCCGGAACCGGAGGCGCGCTTGACGCGGTGGACCGGCAGGCGGTTGGCGACGACGATCAGACGGCTGCGGGCGGACACCAGAGAGGGGGGTGGGCTATCGGGTGGGGCGCGGGAGCGACGGGGGGCCGCACCCTGGGGCCCAGGCTAGCCCGCATCGGTCATCGGTATCCACGCCCAGCAGTCCAAACGGCGGCCCGCGTTCGCCTACCGCCCGCTGACGGCACCTTGCATCCGAGCCGTCCACGTCGGGCCGAGAGGCCTCGTCGGCGGTGGGGTCGATCCACCGGGCACAGGGGCGAGCGAGCGGAACGCGCCGGTGGCGGATCTCGGCGACCGCTGGAGCCTCGCGCGCGGCGGCGGCCCTGGGCCAGGTCCGGACCGATCCTCGAGCCAGGTCATGGCTTTCGGCGTCACGGCTTCCGACCCAAGCGGGATCAAGACCCGCTCCAGGGGCGGCCGATAGTCCTGCCCATGGTCCGTGCCTGGCGTTCCCGTCCGATCCCCCGCCTGCTGCTCTCGCGGCGCGCTCGCAGCCTCCGCGACGGCCTGTTCGTCTCGGTGGCCGGGATGCTCGCCTACACGCTGCTCTTCAACCTCTCGGTGGTGCGCGGAGCATCCATGCAGCCGGGCATCCACGACGGCGACCGGATCCTCGTCGAACCCTGGAGCTTCGTCTTCGGGCACGTGAATCGGGGCGACATCGTGGTGCTGCGTTCGCCCGTCGATCCGCAGTTGGACTACATCAAGCGGGTGGTGGGCCTGCCGGGTGAGAGGGTCGTAGTCGGGCCCGCCGGGGTCTTCGTGGACGGCTCGCGGCTGGAGGAGCCCTACGCCGTCACCGACCGCGACGACCGCGTGGTCTCCACCGTTGTCGACCCGGGCCACGTGTTCGTGATGGGCGACAACCGGCCCCACAGTGCCGACAGTCGTGACTTCGGCCTGGTCCCGGTCCAGGACCTGCGCGGCCGGGTCGAGCTGCGCGTTTGGCCTCCGGCGCGCATCGGCATCCTGGACTGACTGGCATCGCGCGGCTCCGCAGGCGATCCTCGGGGCCATGCACCAACGCGTCAGCCTCGTCACCGGAGCGGCCCGCGGCCTGGGACTGGCCGTGGCCCGAGAACTCGCGGCCGGCGGTGACCGCGTCCATCTGGTGTGGCGCACGAGCTCCGACCGAGCCTCCCAGCTCGAGCCCGAGTTCGCCGGGCGCCTGCATCGGGCAGACCTGCTCGAGTCCGCCGCTGCCCACGCAGTGGTGGGTCAGGTCCTGGAGGCGGAGGGGCGTTTGGACCGCGTCGTCCATGCCGTGGGCGACTTCGAATCGGGCCGGCTCGACCAGCTCGAGCCCGAGACCCTGCGCCGGCTCTTCGAGAGCAACGTGATGAGCGCCTGGAACCTGGTCGCGGCCGGCCGGCAGGCCATTCGGGCCAGTGGCGGGGCCTGGCTCTTCTTCGGCTGCGCCGGCCTGGGCGGCGGGCGGGCACGCACTCAGGCGGCCGGCTACGCCGCAACCAAGTCGGCCCTGGCCCTGTTGGTGCGCTCGATGGCGAAGGAGGAAGCGCCCCACGGCGTGCGGGTCAACATGCTCTCGCCGGGCATCGTGCCCCACGATGGCGCGCACGCGGACACTCTGAATCCCGCACGCCAAGCGGCGATCCCGATGGGGCGCACAGGGCGACCGGAAGAGATCGCGCGGGCCGCCGCTTGGCTGCTGTCGGAGGACAGCGGCTACGCTACCGGCCAGGACCTCGAGGTCGCCGGGGGCTGGCTACTGTAGGCCCGCCGCCCGCGACGACCCTGCCTTCCGAGACTCACGATGACCGAGTTCGCCGACATCGACCCCGCCACCGGCGGGACCATCTCCATGATCCCCGTCAGCTCCGCGGAGGAGATCGATGCCGCGGTGCGCGCCGCTCGGCTGGCCCAGCCGCGCTGGGCGGCAGTGCCGATCGAGGCGCGCATCGACGCCCTCGCCGCCGCCGCGGAACGTCTCGGCGAGCGGGCGGAGGAGATCGCCGATCTCGTCACCCGCGAGATGGGCAAGCCCCGGGCCGAGGCGCTGGCCGAAGTGCGTGGGCGGGCGCGGGGCATGGCGAGCACCCTCGAGGAGGTGCGCACGGCGGTGGCCGAGGAACGCGTCCCCGGCGACGGCGTCGACTCCGTCATCCGGCGCGAGGCCCTGGGCGTGGTCGCGGCGATCACGCCTTGGAACTTCCCGGTCGGCATGCCCATGTCGATCCTGGTGCCCGCCCTGGCGACCGGCAACGCGGTGGTCTTCAAGCCCAGCGAGCACGTGCCCCTGACCGGCGCGGTGCTGGCCGAGATCGTCGGAACCTTCCTGCCCGACGGCGTGCTGCAAGTGGTGCAGGGCCTGGGCGATGTAGGGGCGAGGCTGGTGGCGGCCGACGTCGACATGATCGGCTTCGTCGGCAGCCGCGAGACGGGCATGCGAATCATGGGCTCCGCGGCGGCGGGGCTGAAACGCCTGGTGCTCGAGCTGGGCGGCAAGGACCCCTTGGTGGTGTTCGCCGACGCGGACCTCGAAGCCGCGGCCGAGTCGGCGGTGCGCCACTCTCTGCGGAACGCGGGCCAGGTCTGTTGCAGCGTCGAGCGCATCTACGTCGCGGACGCCGTGGCCGAGGAGTTCGAACGACTGGTGGTCGACAAGGCGCGTGGCTGGGCGCCGTCCTCCGGCTTCAGCGAGGGGGCCAAGTTCGGTCCGATCGTCTCGGGCCCCCAGCGCGACAAGATCCACGCCCTGGTCCAAGACGCCGTGTCCGCGGGCGCCCGCCTCATGGCCGGCGGCGCGCCGCTCGACGGGGACGGGTTCTTCTATCCGGCCACCGTCCTGATGGACGTGCCCGCCAGCGCGCGCCTGTCCAGCGAGGAGACCTTCGGTCCGGTGGTCAGCGTGTCGCGCTTCGACGGCAGCGAGGCCGAGGCCGTGCGTCTGGCCAACAGCACCCCCTTCGGCCTGGGCGCCAACGTCTGGACCGGCGACCTCGAGCGCGGCATGCGCGTGGCCAGTGGGATCAGAAGCGGCCAGGTGGGCGTGAACCGCTACCTCTCCGCCGCGGGCCCCTGGGTCGGCCACGGCCAGTCCGGCTTCGGCTTCATCGGCACCGTCGAGGGACACCGCCAGTTCACGGTGCCCAAGACGATCTCGGTCCAGCGCAGTTGAGGGGGCTCGTGGCCGTCCGAGTCCTCGTGTCGCTCTTGGCATTGTCCGCAGTCTGTCCCCGCGGCTCGAGTGCCGCGATCGCAGGGGGCGCAAGTGCACGCCAGATCGATTGGACCTACTCCATGGTGCTGGTCGATCCCTCCGGTGAGCCGATCGGGCGCGAGCGATTGCAGTTCACCACCTGCACCGCCGGGCTGCGGATCAGGAGGGCCACCCGCGTGCGAACCGAACGCGACGGCTCCGTCGAGCTGCTCGTGCGGGGACAGTTCGTCCAGAATCAGGTCCCCGAACAGTTGCTGATCGGCGATCCGTTGGAAGGGGGGCTAGGCACACTGATCGAACTCCCTGACGCGGACGGATCGTCAGTCGTCGACCTGGGTCGGGTGGAGTTGAGGCCTTGGCCCGAGCTGTGCTCCGGCCGCCTGGTGACCGACGAGGGCACGGCTCCCCTGGCCGAGCGTGGGCTCGTCCTCGCGATCGAGCTCGAACCCCCGCAATCGTGGGAGCTAGCGGGACCTGTGCTTTGGATGGTCGGGCGCGCCGAGGTGGGCGCGGGAGGCCAGTTCGAGCTGCGCGGGGCTCGGCCCGCAGGAGACCAGCGTTGGCGACTACTCGTGCCGGATCTCGATCTCGATCCGTTGGTCGGTGACTTCCTCGAGACCCATCAGGTCGCGCGCGTTCTGCCGGACGTAGAGATCGGCGGACGGCCCCGCGTGTTCGAGTTGCTGAGCCCCGCCTACCTCGCGCTGAGTCGGAACGCGAAGCTGCCGCGGCCTGCCGGCGCCGACCTCGATCTGTCGGACGTCGTGATCGGCTTCAAGCTCGGCTCCCAGACCCCTGCGCCCCAGACCGAACCCGAATGGCGACTGGAACTTCGCGGGCCGAAGGGGGACCTGCTCGCCACCGAGACGCTGTTCGACATCAGCGATGTACGCATGGACGTCGACTACGCCGGGACCGTGCGGGCCGAGCTCTGGAGCAGCTTCGTCGGCGCGCCGATCTTGACCTTCGCGGACGTCGAGTTGAGGCGCGGCAAGCTGACCCAGGACGAGCGACTGTTCGAACTCTCCTCGAAGGCGCGCTTCGTTCCCTTGCCGATCGAGGTTCGCCTGCCCGACGGCTCCCCGGCCAGCGAGGGCTTGGCCCACCTCGAGAGCGCGATCGAGCACGAGGGAACGGTGGCCCGCCGCTACTGGGAGACCCGCTTCGGATCGGATCCGCTGTTGGCCCAAAGCCCCCTCGCCGGCGGCGTCCGCGTGGACGCGGAGATCTGGGTCCCGGGCTGCTTTCGCACCCGCGTCGAAGGCGTGGATCGACCGACTACGGTACGGATGGAGCCCGGGGGTGAAGTCGTCCTGCGCCTGCCCCGCAGCGTGCTCGAGCAGTTCGACCTGGTGGCCGAGGCAGTCCGAACCGACCTCTCCACCTTCGACGATCCCCGGGTCGATTCGCTGGAGCGGACGGACGAAGGCTTTCGGGGGCACCTCAGCGCCCCGGGCGAGTGGACCGTCGTCTGGCGTCAGGCGGGCGGGCCGAACGGCCATCGGGCCTACTTGGGGGACGAGTCGTTCGTGGTCGAAGCCGTCCCCGAGGCGCAGACGATCAGGTTGCGCGGGCCGTCACGTTAGGTCGTGCCCGCCGCTGCCCCGGACCCCGTCGCCGGCGCCGTCAGGCCCGCTGGATCGCTTCGAGGATCTCGTGCAGGAAGTAGGCCCAGATGAACCACATCGCGTCGAGGATTCCGCGGCGCATGCGGCGCGGGTCGATCTCGACCGAGTCGGGCTCGGTGTAGAGGCTGGGTCTGGGGATCCAGCGCGGGGTCGAGTCGAAGTAGCGCTGGTAGGACTCGCCTTGGTTGGCGAGCAGGTAGGCCTCTTCGCTTCTGACCACGAAGTAGTAGTAGATCGTGAAGGCGGCCGCGATCGTAAAGGTCAGCAGCGGGTCCTCGATCGCCAGCCCGAAGCCGATCGCCCCCACGAAGCTGAATACGTAGAGCGGGTTGCGGACCATCGAGTAGGGACCCGACTTCACGACCTCGACGTTCTTCTTGCCGGCGATGAAGGTCAGACACCAGACGCGCCCGAACGCCGCGATGGCCAGCAGTGCCAATCCAGTCAGCCCGGAGAGGCTCGCTACCCAGGGTGCGAAGGTGGGCGGCGGCGGCCCGAACAGGATGTAGACACCCAGAAGGACGGCGAAGGCGCGGCTCAGAAGTAGCCGGTGGTGAGCGAAGAACTGGGGAACGGTCGACATCGGGTCGTCGTGCGTGTTGTCGGGGACCTCGGACGCCGCCATGTCGAGCGAGGACTTGCTCCGGCGCCGCCGGCCCCGGCGAGAGGCCGGCGGCGAGTCGTGCCCGGAGTTGGGGGTCGAGCCAGGAGCCTGGTTGGGGGGCCGGGTGGGGGGGCCAGGTGGAAGTGATGGTCGCGGAGTTGCCGACGCGGAGGTGCGGTCGCGGGGTTGCTGGATCAGCTTCCGATCATGCGGGCCGCCAAGTCGTCGGCCTGACCGGCCGGGTCCTTGGTCTCGATCGATTCGATCAGCAGCCCGTCGGCGTCGATCACGAAGGTCAGTCTGCGGGGATAGCCGTCGCCCTTGCTGTCACAGGCTCCGTAGGCCAGACCCACTTCTCGGGTCTCGTCGGAGAGCAGCGGGTAGGGGAATCCGAACTTCTCGGCGAAGGCAGCGTTCTCGGCGGGGGTGTCGAAGGAGATGCCGAGCACCTGGATGCCGGCGGCTTCAAAGTCAGGGCTTCGATCACGGAAGCCCTTGCCCTGCAGCGTTCACCCAGGTGTGTCAGCCTTGGGGTAGAACCACAGGACCACGCGCTTGCCGCGCAGGTCCGCCAGTCGCATGCGCTGGCCGGAGTGGGTGGGAAGGTCGAACTCGGGAGCCGGAGCGCCGATGGTGGGCATGGTGGGTCCTTCACTCTTCATGAGCCGTCGCGCCGCGGTGCGGCCGACGCCGAGCCAGCGACGCAAATCCATGGCCAGACCTTAGGTATCGCCCGGGCCCAGGGCCAGCGTCCACACCGTCGACTGCCGGCTCCTGCGGACGGATCGCGTCGCGGGAGCTGGGGGGGGGCGGCACCGGCCGGCGATGGCACCGGCCCCGAGGTCATCCGCCGGGACTCAGCGGGTCGGGCTGGACCCGGCGGGGACCGCTCACGTCAGGTCAGCGTCCTCGGACCCCCATATGGAGGTCCGAGTTCAGCTCCACGAGACGGACGAGCGCCACGCGAGGCCGGCGGCGCCGGCCAGGATCATGCCCGTACCGAGCATGGAACGCGTGTCGCCTCAGCAGCCGGTGGCGCGCAGCACCAACCCCGCGATGAGCACGGCGGCGGGCAGCAGATTGAGGAGCACCTTCATGGTCGGTCGTACGGAGTCGAACCAAGGCCGGGACGGACCTGAGCCGGGGAGTTCATCGGCCGAGCCTGGTCAGCTCCCGAAGGTGCACTCGACTCCGTTCGTGAGCTGACCAAAGGACAGGGGGCCGCCGGCGATATCGAGCACGAGCGCCTGGAAGGTGACCTTCTGGTCGCACCGAGGGGCGTCGTTGGGTAGCCCGATGAACAGGCTCCAGTTGCCGCTGGCGTCGGTGAACACCGGCGCGAAGGGGTTGGCGCTGAAGATGTTGATCCAGATGTCGCAGAGCCCCTCCCAGAGCAAGGGCGGCGAGCCCGCGAGGCTGGTGTAGAGCAGGCCCGAGGCATTCGGCGGCGCGCCGGTGATGGTCAGGGTGATGTAGCTGCCCTGGACCAGGGGCGGCACGGTCAGGGTCGCGGACGAACAGGGGCTGCCCAAGTTGACCGACAGGGCCGTGGTGGGGCAGGGCAGGGGCGAGTAGCAGACCAGGAACCCGTCTCCGGAGCCGCCGTTGAAGCTCGGGTCCCAGACTCCCGGGCTCGAGGGCACCCCGTCCAGGACGTGGCCGCCGAAGCAAGCCGACCCGGTGAAGTCGTCGTGGTCGATGCCGTGACCGGAGTCGTCCTGGGCACCGCCGTAGTAGGTCCCGAAGTCGATCGCCGTCCCGTCCGAGGCCACGATGAAGTGGAAGATGTCCGAGCCGCCGGCCAGGGTCGACTGGAAGGCGTCACCGGTGACCGGCAGGTCGGGCGAGGTCGTGGTTCCGACCACGTAGGTGGTGCCGACCGGGTCGAGAGCCACATCCGTCGCCGCGTCGTTGCCGCTGCCGCCCAGGTAGGTCGAGTGCACGAAGCCGCTGCCGTCGGCACTGATCACGCTGACGAAGGCGTCGTCCAGTCCCTGGGGCGACGTGAACAGGGCTCCCACCGTGGTCGGGAAGTCAGCCGACTCGGTCACGCCCACGGCGTAGATGGTCTGGGCCGGCCAGGTGGCGATGCTCGCGATGCGATCGTCACCGCTGCCGCCGAGGTAGGTGCCGTACACCAGGGACCCGCCGTTGGCCGAAAGACGTGCGATGAAGCCGTCGTCGCCGCCCGCACGGGCGGGCTGGACGGCGGCGACGGAGGTCGGGATGTCGTCGGAGCGGGTGGTGCCCGCGACGATCAGCTCACCGCCGAAGCCGGTCACGACGCCCGTGCCCTCGTCGGCGTTCGAGCCGCCGAAGTAGGTCGACACGAGCAGGCTCGCGCCGGAGGCGGACAGCTTGGCCACGAAGGCATCCGAGCCCCCGGCGGGACCTGGCTGACCCACTCCGGGGGTGACGGGGAAGTCCGTCGAGGAAGTCGTCCCGACCAGGTAGCTGCGGCCCGTGGCTTCCACGGTGATCGCCACGGCGCGGTCGCTGTTGTTGCCGCCCAGGAAGGTGGCCCAGTCGAGCAGTGTTCCGTCCGCGCTGACGCGCGCGACGAAGGCGTCCTCGAAGTCGCCCTTGACGATGTCGAAGGCGCCGGGGGTCACCGGGAAGTCGGCCGACTCGGTCTCGCCCACGATCCAGACCCGCTCACCGAGCAGGTCGATATCGAGGCCGTGGGCCACGTCGTCGCCGCTGCCGCCCAGGAACGTCGCGAAGCGCAGGTTGGTGCCGCTCGGGTCGAAGCTGGCGAGGAAGGCCTCGTCATTGAGCCAGGTGGTGTCGATGACCCCAGGACTGGTGGGGAAGTCGGCCGATTGGCTGATGCCGACGACGAAGGAGCGGTGCAGGGAATCCAGGGCAACGTCCTGCACGAAGTCGCAGGCCGAACCGCCGATGTAGCCCGCGAAGCCCAGCACCGGGTCCAGGACCGCCGCGAGTGAGGGATCGCGCCCCTCGAGGGCGAATCCCACACGGTCGTCGCCCTGGAGCACGAAGCGGCCCGAGAGGGCCTCGCGCTCACCATCTGAGCGAACCTGCCATGCGGCCGGGATACGTTGGATCAGGGGGCCCGCCGGGGTCTCGATCCGCAACTCGTCCGGTGCGACCAGGTGCACACCCGACGCGCCCGCGATCTCGATCGAGAACCCGTCGAGGGTCGCGCCTGGCGCGAGCTCGAGGTCGTACTCGATCGCGCCGTCGGTCTGCTTGAGGCGCAGGTCGAGTCCGGGCGCCAGCTCGCGGTAGAGCACCTCGGCGAAGTTCACGGCCCCGACCACGGACTCCTCACCAGCACGCAGGAAGTGACTCGGACCGTCGAGGGGCGCTCGGCCTTCGATCGAGCGAGCCTGTCCTGCGCCGAAGTGAAGCTCCAGCGCGGTATCGCGGCCCGCCTGATCCACGGCAGGCAGGCCCAGCGTCAGGCCAGCCTCGGTGGCCCACAGGTGCAGCCTCCCTTGCCGTCCGTGGAAGCGCACCGCATCCGGTTCCTGCCCGCGGTTCTCGACGAATCCGCCGGGGAGGCGTGCGAGTCGACTGGCGGACTCGGCGACGGTCTGGGCCTGGGCCAGGGCCGGCAGGCCGATGGAGGCCACGACGACGAGGGTGAACGAGCGCGAGCTAGCTAGGGCGGACTGGATTCCCATTGGGGGGCTCCTGGGCGGGGAGTGGGGGGGCGGGGGCGGACCGCGATGGTCGTCCCGTGCCCTCGTCGAGGAATGCAGGATCCTAAGCGGGCCGATCCCGGACGGGGTGTCGATTGCGACGATCGCCCCCACGGTCTGGTTCCCTCTCGACTCCCGCCCCCTTCGCCAAGGTCCGTCAGCCCCCGAAGGTCACTTGCACGGCATTGGTGACCTGTCCGAAGCTGAGCGGACCGCCGGCGATGTCGATGACCACGGCTTGATAGGCAGCCTGGGCACCGCAGATGGGGAGGTCGTGGGCCAACGGCACCGAGGCCGTCCACGCCCCGTTCTCGTCGGTCAGGAAGTAGGCCAAGGTCGAGAGTGAGCCCAGGTCGAGCCACAGAACGCAGCCGCCTTCGATCGGCAATGGAAACAGCGCGGGCGGACTCGAGTTGAGCGAGCCGAGGGACAGGGGCGGCGCTGCGCTGACCGAGAACTCGACGTAGGTGCCCAGTTGCGGCGTCGAAAGCTCGAGCGTCGCGGTGCCGCAGGGCGCGCCGAGCAACATGGCCTGGGGGGCGGTCGGACAGACGCCCGATCCGAGCGACAGGATCGTCACGTCGGCGGAAGCCCCCGCTGCGCTCCCGGCAAGGGCGCCGTCGCTGGTCGGCGCGCCGTCGAGAGCCTGGCCGGCCACGGTGACGCGACCGGTGAACGGGTGGTAGGCCACGGCCGAAGCCCAGTCGTCCCCGGGTCCGCCGAAGTAGCTCGCGTAGCTGCTGCCCGTGAGGTCTCCTGCCAGAGTGGCCACGAATTGGTCGAAGGCGCCGCCGTTCGACGGCTGCAGCGCGCTTGGCGTCACGGGGAAGTTGGAGGATGCCGTCGCGCCCACGACGTGCAGCACGCCGGATGGCTCGGTGGTCAGCCCGTGGATCTCGTCCGCGCCGCTGCCGCCGACGCGGGTCGAGCGCAGCAGGGTCGATCCGGTCGCGCTGAGGGCCGCGACGAAGCCGTCGTCGTCGCCCTGCGGACCGGCTTGGAAGGCACCCGCCGTGGTCGGGAAGTCGAAGGATCCCGTGCGACCGGCGACCAGGACTTCGCCGCCGACGCCCAGGGTCAAGGCACGCACCTGCTCCTCGCCGCTGCCCCCGAGATAGGTCCCGAACAGAATCGTCGAAGCGGTCGTGGTGAAGCGTGCCACGAAGCCGTCCTCGCTGCCCGCGCGCGTGGGTTGGAACGCAGTGCCGCTCGTAGGCAGATCCGAGGACGAGGTCGTGCCGGCCAAGAACACCTGGTCGTTCGCCGCCACCGCCAAGGCGTGACCACCGTCGTCGAGAGCGCCGCCGAAGTAGGTCGACCAGATCAGCGCGTCGCCGGCGGCGCTCAGCTTGGAGAGGAACGCGTCCTCGCCACCCTGCGGCGACGTCTGCCCGACGCCCGCGGTCGCCGGGAAGTTGGGCGAATCCGTGGTCCCGGCCACGATGACGTCCCCGGAGACCGTGCGCGCCAGGTCTTCGATGCGGTCGTGCCCCGCTCCTCCCAGGAAGGTCCCCCAGTCCAGCACCGTGCCCTCGCCGCTGAGCCGCGCGACGAAGCCATCGTCGAAGTCGCCCTTGGTGGGATCGAGCGCGGCCGCAGGCAGGGGGAAGTCGGAGCTGCGGGACGAGCCCGCCACCCAGACCAGGCTGCCGTCCTCGCTCACGTCCAGGGCTCGCCCCACGTCATCGCCGATGCCCCCGAGGAAGGTGGACCAGATCACGGACGCACCGTCCGGCGCGAGACAGATCACGAAGGCTTCGTCGTTCACCAGAAGGTCGTCGACGACACCCGCCGTGGTGGGGAAGTCGGCCGCGCCGGCCGCGCCGGTCACGTAGATGCGCCCGAAGCCGTCACTGGCCACGTCCAGGGCGAGGTCGGGTCCGGCGCCACCGACGTAGGTCGCATAGTGCAGGACTGGATCGATCACCGCCGCACGACCCGGTGTGCGACCGTCGAGCGCGAAACTCACCGTTCCGTCGCCCGGAAGGACGAAGCGTGCCTCCAGTGGCCTTCGAGTTCCATCCGGCTCGAGCTCCCAGGCGGCGGGCAGGGTCTGCCGCAGGGTTCCAGCCGCGGTCGTCACGATGAGGGTACGCGGATCCATCAGCGACAACGCCGTGGCCCCGTCGACCGTCAGGGCGATCGAACTCGCGGCCAGCTCCGGCGCGAGCAACATGTCGTACTCGAGTTCCCCAGCGCTCTGGGTCCAAAGCACGTCCAGGCCCGGGAGTACGTCGCGCAGGACCACCTTGGTTGCGGTCTGCGCCCCGAGCACCGTCTCTCGTCCGCCTCGCATGAAGTGCGCGCGACCGGGCACCAGCTCCTGGGCCTCGACGGCATGCGTCGCTGCGCCCACGAACTCCAGGTGCAGCGCGCAGGCACTTCCCGATGGACCTTCGGGCGGAAGGACCAGGGCCAGCCCGCGCTCGGTGATCCAGCCCTGTACCGGTCCCTGTCGGACGGTGTAGCGCGCGTCGGGATGGGCCTGGCCGAGGTTCTCGACGAAGCCGCTCAGCGCCCCGACGCTGGTTGATCGGACCATCACCCTGGAGGCGGTTGCGTCGACGGCCTCAATCGAGCTGCCGCCACTCGCGATGGCGCTCGGTGCAGCCCATGACGCGAGCAGAAGCGGAACCAGCGGGCACCTGAAGGACGAGTTCAAAGTCATGTTCGAGAGGGGGGATGGTCGGAAACAAGGGATGGTCGGCGTCGCGCTGGACCGCCGGTCGGGAAGGGGCGCAGGGCCGGCAAGAGCCACCCGTGGCGGCATGAACGGAGAACGCCCCACGCGCGACGGACCCGATTGCAACTTTGTCGATTCGGGGGCTCGCGGTGGCGCAGGTTCAGGACCGCCGGTGTCGCTCAGCCGGTGTCGGGCGGCCCGGACGTGGTTGCAACGGCCGCTGTCCTGTGCGGTGGCCCCCGACTCGGCCGACCGATAGACTCTGCGCCCCCTGCGCCGGCCGCGAGGCCGGTCGCTCCCCCCGCCACAGCGCGACCGAGCGCGAATCTTCGATCCCCCCCTCAAGTGACCGGCAACGCAAGCAAGATCCCCGTCAGCGGTAAGGTCGTCGAGCTCGACGGCGACGAGATGACCCGCATCATCTGGGCCTGGATCAAGGAGCGCCTGATCCTGCCCTACGTCGACCTCGAGACGATCTACTTCGACCTGGGGATCGAGCACCGCGACGCCACCTCGGACCAGGTCACGGTCGACGCCGCCGAGGCGATTCTCGAGCACGGCGTCGGCATCAAGTGCGCCACGATCACGCCCGACGAGCAGCGCGTCGAGGAGTTCGGCCTGAAGAAGATGTGGCGTTCCCCCAACGGGACGATCCGCAACATCCTCGGCGGAACGGTCTTCCGCGAGCCGATCGTGATGAGCAACGTGCCGCGACTGGTGCCGGGCTGGACCAAGCCGATCGTCATCGGTCGCCACGCCTTCGGGGACCAGTACCGGGCCACCGACATGGTCGTCGACCGCCCCGGCAAGCTGACCATGACCTTCACCCCCTCCGACGGCAGCGAGCCGACCATCCACGTGGTCTACGACTTCGCGGAGCCGGGCGTGGCGATGGGCATGTACAACCTCGACGAGTCGATCCGGGGCTTCGCGCGGGCCTGCTTGAACTTCGGGCTGAACCGCGGCTGGCCGGTCTACCTGTCGACCAAGAACACGATCCTGAAGGCCTACGACGGGCGCTTCAAAGACCTCTTCCAGGAGATCTTCGAAGCGGAGTTCGCGGACCAGTTCAAGGCCGCGGGGATCACCTACGAGCACCGCCTGATCGACGACATGGTGGCCGCGGCGCTCAAGTGGAGCGGCGGCTTCGTCTGGGCCTGCAAGAACTACGACGGCGACGTGCAGTCGGACACCGTGGCCCAGGGCTTCGGTTCGCTGGGGCTGATGACCTCGGTGCTGATGACACCCGACGGCAAGACGATCGAGGCCGAGGCCGCCCACGGCACGGTCACGCGCCACTTCCGCGCCTACCAGCGCGGGGAGAAGACCTCGACCAACCCGATCGCGTCGATCTTCGCCTGGTCGCGGGGCCTGGGGCACCGCGGGCGCATCGACGGCAACGAACGCCTGGTCAGCTTCTGCCAGAACCTCGAGCGCGCCTGCGTGGATACGGTCGAGGGCGGGCAGATGACGAAGGACCTGGCCCACTTGATCGGCCCCGAGACGCCCTGGCTGACCACCGACGAGTTCATGTCGGCGATCGAGTCGAAGCTGCGCGGCTTGCAGGGGCTGTGAGCCGGGACGGGAGGGCGGCAGGGCCGTGGAACGCTCGGCGCGTTGTGCTTCGGCGTGCTTCGGTGCGCTGCTGCTTCGGCGCGCTGCCGACGCGACGCCCTGGGGCTTCGGCGCAAGTGGCGTAGGGAGTCGCCCGCGCCGGGCTCGGGCGGCGACCGATCCCGTCCACGCACGACTCAGCCGGCGTCGGGGAGCCAATCGCCGCAGAAGGGGCGACACTCCATCGAGGCGCTGAGCGGCCCGTCGGCGGCGCTGCACCAGACGATCAGGTTGCGCCGCCGGCCCTGGTCGAGGGGCGGGACCAGGTGGCGATGGGCGCCGAGGTGGATCCAGGCCAGGCCGGGTTCGTGGTCGACGGCGAACAGCTCATCCTCCCGCGGCTCGCTCTGGCGATGCCGCCCGCAGCGCAGGCCAGCCAGACGCAGCTCGCCGCCCTCGAACCAGTCGCCCAGGCACAGGTTGATGGTCACGCAGCTCTCGTCCACGTGCAGGGCCAGGTCGCGATCGCCGCGCTCCCCGTAGTCCACGATGTAGGCGTACTCGCTGGTCAGTGGTGCGCTGGCGACGTCGGCCAGGAAGGCGCGTCGCAGGGGCTCGGCGAGGTCGGAGCGCAGGATCGCACCCAACTCGCCGAGTCCGAGCTGCTCGAGGCTCGCGCCGCTCTCGTGCATGGAGTTGGGCTCGCCCCCCGCCGCTCCGAGCTCGTCGTGGCGGGACAGCATCGCAGACGTCACCCCGCCCAGATCCAACTCCACCCGCAACAGCCCGCGAGAGAACTCCGTGGCCCTGGCCCCGGCGCAGGCGCGTCGCACCTGCGCCTGCCAGTCGGAGGGGAGCTCACTCACCCTCGGACGTGACTCCCGCAGCCTCGCCCAGTCGGTCGAGGTTGGCGTTCATGACGCCCAGGTAGTCGGGCTCGCCCGCGGCGGGCGGACCCTCGGCGGGGCTGAAGACCACCGAGCGCACGCCGAGCCGCTCGTCGAGCTCCGTCACGGTCTCGGCCAGGGGCTCGGACTCCCACAGGAGGACGTTCACGCGGCCGGCATCCGTCGCCGCTTCGATCGACGCGAAGTCCGCCAGGCCCAGGGGTTCGGCGGGGTCCAGGTCCAGGTTGACGATCTCCAGCCCGTAGCGGGCCGCGATGTAGTCGTAGGCCGGGTGGGAGGCGATCAAGCGCACCTGAGCGAGCGCGGGCAGCATCTGGGTCAGGCGCCGGTCGAGGGCGCGCAGGTCCGCGCGCAGGGCGACCATGCGCCCTTGGATCTGCTCGGCCTGGTCCGGGTAGGCGTCCGCCAGGGCCGCGGCGATGGCCAGGGCCTGGTCCTCGGCGTTGCGCGGGTCCATCCAGGTGTGACCGTCGGTTCCCGTGTGGCTGTGCTCGCCGGTGGGGCCGTGGCTGTGGGTGGCGCCTTCGAACTGCAGGTGACGATCGGCGAAGCCGTCCGCGGAGCGCACGACCCGCGTCGAGGGCAGGCTGGCCGAGCGCATCCAACGCTCGAAGTCCGCGCCGTTGGTCACGATCAGGCGCGAGCCCTGGAGCGCCGCGAGGACCTCGCGCGGCGGCTGCCAGAAGATCGGGTCCGCGCCGGCCGGCAGGACCAGCTCCACCTCGATCTCGGGCCCGGCCACGCGCTCGGTCAGGAAGTGCACGGGGTAGGCGGTGGTCCGCACCACCTGGTCGGGCTCGATCGCTTCGGCCGTGCCCGTGCCACCGGCGCCGCCACAGGCGCTCAGCAGCCCACCGAGGGCCAGGGCGAGCGGGGCCGCGAAGAGGGCGGGAACGCTGTTGCGCGACGAGCGGATCGATCGTGTCAGAGCCATCGGGTCAGGTCGGGGAGGAGTGCCAGGGTCAGAGCGACGGCCAGAGCCGCCACGGCGAAGGCGGTAGCGAGCTGTCCGGCCACCTGCGTGCCCACCAGTTGCGCGGCGACGGAGCGCCCCGCACCGAGGCGGTCGAGGGTGCGCAGCTCGGGTGCGCGCAGACGTATCGATAGGCCGACGATCAAGCCCCCCAGGGCCAGGGCCGTCACGCCCACCGCGATCGAGAACAGGTCGAGCAGGCGCTGGACGCGAAAGACCACGCCAAGGATCTCGTCGACCACCGCCCGCGGCGCGACCATCTGCAGCCCCTCGCGCAGGTCGATGCGCGCGCGAACCAGGGTGCGCGCCTTGGTCGAGTGGGGGAAGAACAGGACGGCGGACAGGGGCAGGTCGGCGCGCTCCCCATGGGCGTGGAAGTCGGCCAGGTCCGCCGGGCCGATCTCGGCGGGCGGCACGTAGGCGCCGCTGAGCACACGGTTGCCCTCGAGGTCGGCGATCACCAGGCGTGGATCCAGGGCCGGGTCGTTCGCGTTGCCGTGGCCGTGGGCCAGGCCCTCGATGGCCCAGCTCGTGCCCACGTCGGTAAACACCGCGCGGTCGTCGGGCCCGCCCGAGGGAGCGAGCACGCCACACACGTGCATCCGCAGGGCCTGGGGCACCGACAGGTCGTACAGCTCGTCCTGGTCCGAGAAGAGCTCGGCCCCGGTCGTCAGTCCGAGCGTGCGCGCGACCTCCGAGCCCAGGAGGCACTCGCCCACGATCAGCGGGCGTTCGCCGGAAGCCAGCCCCAGGCCACGCTGTTCGTAGTACTCGGGCGATGTGCCGACCACGGGGAAGCCGCGCGCGTGGGCGCCCAGGCGCAGGGGCACGGCCACGCCGCCGTGGTCCGCTGCGAGCTCGTCCCACAGGTCGGCGCCCACGGGTTCGAGGTCCACTTCGCGGAAGTACAGGCTGGCGAGGGTCAGGTCCAGACGACTGCCGGCGCTGCCCGCGGTCAGCGGCGTCGCGTCCGCCCGCGCCACCAACGCGGTCTCGAGTCGCCCGACCAGCGCGCGCGTGGTCCAGGGCAGGAACAGGGCCAGGGCCAGGGTGCCGATCAACAAGAGGTGCGGCCCCGGGCGGTGGCGCGCCTCGCTCAGCGTCAAGTAGGCCACGGCCTTCACGCGCGCAGCTCCGCGTCGAGCGCCTCGAGCCCGGCCCCGGCGTCGAGCACGCGCTCGAAGCCCGCGGCGGCGGCGCGGTCGTGGGTGACCATCAGCAAGGTCGCGCCTCGCTCCGCGGCCCTCGCGCGCAGAAGCCCCACGGCGCGCTCGGCGTTGTCCGGATCGAGGCTCCCGGTGGGCTCGTCGAGCAACAGCAGTGGCGCCTCGGTGACCAGCGCGCGTGCCAGGGCCACCCGCTGGCGCTCGCCCCCCGACAGGCGCGCGGGTCGCCGGTGGGTGGTGTGCGCCACGCCGAAGTCCGCCAAGAGGCCACGGGCCCGCTCGCGCGCTTCGGCATCCAGACTTCCCCCGCCGATCCGCAGGGGCAGGAGCACGTTGTCGAGGCTGTCGAGATAGGGCAGCAGCTCGAGGTCCTGGAACACCAGCCCGATGCGCGCCACGCGCCAGCGCCGGCGCAGCGCGTCGTCCATGGCGTCCAGGTCGCGGCCGTCGACAGAGAGCTGGCCGGAGTCGGGCCGCAGGATCCCCGCCGCCAGGTGCAGGAACGTCGTCTTGCCGCTGCCGCTCGGACCCACGATCGCGAGCTGCTCGCCCCGCGCCACGTCCAAGTGGGGGACGTCGAGGACGAAGTCGCCGCCGGCGTAGGCCAGCCGCAGGTCGCGTGCGGCGATCACAGCTCGCGGCTGGCCGGCGCGACCGTCGCCGGTCCGCCGGTCTCGCCGATCTCCTCTTCGAGCCCCGGCGTGGCCGAGACGATCTGCTGGTCCAGGATCTCGCTCGAGACGATACGCCAGCCGGCGCCGGTCTCGGCGCCCGCCGGGTTCTCGGCGACCGTGTAGCGCGCGCCGTACTCCTGGGTGCGGCGGTGGGCGTGACCCCAGTGGATCACGGCCCCGTCCACCTGCCAGCGGGTGGTGACGGTGAAGCCGCGGCGACCGTCGTCGAGCTCGCCGATCGAGTCGACCTGCGAGTCGATCCGGCGCAGGGCCTCGACCCGGCTCACGGCGCCGCCCTCCTCCTCGTTGACGAGGCTGCGGTAGACCTGCTGGTAGAGCCGCTCGAGCAGCTCGCCGTCGACACTCCGCGCCAGGGCGTCGTAGATGCGCGACTCGTCGTCGAAGCGGAAGGCGCGGTAGATGTTCTCGTGCAGGGGCTCGAACACGGCCAGGGCCTCGGCCGGCTGCAGCGGCTCGTCGGCGCTCTGCGCGGCGCGGTACTCGAGACCGGTCAGCACCAACACGGCCAGGCCCAGACCCAGGGTGACGGCCGGCCACAGCCTGCGCTTGCGCCGCAGCCCCAGGGCGCCCAGGGCGCTCACGGCGACCCCCAGCGCGAGCCCGCCCAGGGGCGGCTCCACGGGTTCGTGTTCCTGGGCAGCCGCGGGCACGGGCAGGAAGACCTCATCCGCGGTCGGCAGCTCCCCGTGCCAGATGTACTCGGGCTCGCCCTCGGTGAACTGCACGGGGTAGTCGAAGCCGCCGGCGTTGAGCTGCGCGTTGATCGCGACCTTGGGGCCGTCGGGGCCCAGACGCGCGACCGTGTCGACCGGGTACAGACCCCAGACCAGGGACACGTAGCGCGGCGTGCCGAGCAGGGGGTACTCGTACTCGATTCGAATGCGGGTCAGAGCCCGCGCGCCGTTCAGCGGGAAGAGCGGGATGAACTCCTCGAGGGCGTCGAGCACGCGCCAGTCGCCCAGCACCGGATCGATCTGCACCCCGTCGACCGTGACCCGGTTGTGCTCGCGGTAGGCCGCGAAGAGCGCCTTGACGAGGGGCTCGCGCTCGACCTCGTCCAGGTGGTCCTCGAACTCGCGCGGGACGTCGAGCATGGCGTCCGCGAAGGCCAGGTTGGCTTCGACGCGGAAGCGGATCGCGCCCTCGTCGATCCAGATGCGGACGTCGGCGTCGGGTCCGTCGGACGGGTGCCAGCCGCGGGCGGCGGCGGGGAGCACGGACTCCGCCACAGACGCGCTAGAGGCGGTCGAGGCGTGGATCGGCGCCGAGCCGAGCGACCCGCCCGCGAGCCCGCTGACGAGGAGCGTCAGCAGCAGCCCACACGCCGCGAGGAGTGTGCCAGGCCGGAAATGGCGGTGTGCGGTCATCGATTGTGGGCTCATAGGAGCGTCTCGGGCGCACTAGACTAGCAGTCGACGTCCGCCCAGGCCCGCCCCGGAATCCCCGGCGCCCACGTCGCCGTCACGACCGCCCACACGAGTTGGCCAGCCCCACGGGGCCGCGACCGATCGCCGCGGTCAGCCCGTTCCGACCCAACCCCCGCGCGCCGCACCGACGGCGCGAGCTTTCATGCGTCTTCGCTCCCTCGCGGTCTCCTCCGCCCTCGCGCTCCCCTTGGCACTCTCGGCCCTTGCGGCCACTGCAAGTGCGAGCCTCGCTCCGGCCCTGACCCCGGTCGGCGACGACGACCCCTGGCTCGGCCAGGACCCGGTCACCGATGCGCTGGCCGAGCTGGGACCCGACTTCCGGGCCTACAACGACCACGTGGTGTTCCTGGCCAGTCCCTTCCTCGAGGGACGACTGCCGGGGACCCGTGGCATGGACATCGCGCGGGACTACGTCGAGCACTACCTGCGCCAGGCCGGGCTCGACGAGGCCTTCGAGGTCGACGGCGTGCCTGGGTTCCGCCAGCCCTTCGCCCTGTCGGGGACCTCGACCCTCGCAGGGCAGGGCTTCTCGGCCCCCGGTGGGACCGATCTGATCGCGGGCACCGACTACACCGCCCTGAGCTTGGGAGCGGGCGGGACCGTGACGGCGCCCGCCGTGTTCGTGGGCTACTCGATCGCCAGTGGGCCCGGCGACAGCGAGTACTCCTCCTACGCCGAGGACGACGACCTCAGTGGCCGGGTTGCGGTCATGCTGCGCTTCGAGCCCATGGACGGCGAAGGCAACAGTCGCTGGGCCGAGGAGAGCCGTCCGTGGAGCGCGAGGGCCGGGTTCGCCCGCAAGGTGCGCGATGCAGCGCGCCGCGGCGCCGCCGGCATCGTGATCATCAACCCCCCCGGTTGCGCCGACCCGCGTGCGAGCCAGCTCTCGGGCTTCTCCATGGGCGGCAGCGCGGCCGAGGTGCCGGTGATCATGCTCTCGACCGAGGCCGGTGAGGGCGTGGTCAAGGCGATGGATCCCGAGGGACGCTCCCTCATGGACCTGCGCAAGCTGGCGGACGAGGGGCGCTCGGTCGTGAAGTTGAACGGCAACATGACCCTCGAGGCCGAAGTGGTGCGCGAGGAGCTGATGGCCCAGAACGTCGCCGGCCTGCTCAAGGGCCATGGCGCGTTGGCCAACGAGCTGATCGTGGTCGGCGCGCACATGGACCACCTGGGCATGGGCAATTTCGGCTCGCGCGACCGCGAGTCCGCGGGGCGCGAGCTGCACCCGGGCGCGGATGACAATGCCTCCGGCACGGCGGCGGTGATCATGCTCGCCGAGCGCATGGTGCGCGAGTACGCCGAGCTGCCGGAGGGGACGCCGGCCCGCTCGATCCTGTTCATGGCCTTCGACGCCGAGGAGTCGGGTCTGAATGGAGCGTTCCACTACGTGGCCAATCCGATCCTGCCGATCGAGGACCACGTGCTGATGCTGAACTTCGACATGATCGGGCGCATCACCAACAAGCGCCTGAGCGTGTCCGGCGGGGGCACCGGCGTCGGCATGGCCGAGTGGGTCCAACCCTTCTTCGACGCTTCACCCCTGGAGATCGTGACCAGTCGGCGTGGCGGTGGGGGCAGCGACCACATGGCCTTCGAGCGCAACAGCGTGCCGGTCCTGTTCGGGATCATCGCCGACTTCCACGACGACTACCACACGCCCCGCGACACGGTCGACAAGATCAACCGGGTCGATGCCCTGCTCACGATCGACCTCTGGCAGCAGATCGTCAGCGCCATGTCGACGCGGGACCAGCGCTTCGAATTCACCGAAGCCCAGGCCGAGCCCGCCGAGGCCTCGGCGCCCCAGGCCTCGCGGGGTGACGCGAAGGTGCGCTTCGGAATCATGCCCGGCAGCTACGACGAGGACGCCATCGGTGTGCTGGTCGGAAGCGTCACCCCCGGCGGCTCGGCCGACGAGGGCGGCATCGAGGACGGCGACCTGATGGTCCGCTGGAACGGCGTCAAGATCGAGAACGTCATGGGTTGGATGGGGATGCTGGCCAGCCACGAACCCGGGGACGTGGTGCGAGTCGGCGTCAAGCGTGGTGGCGACGAGCTGACCTTGGACATCACTCTTCAGGCCAAGTAGCCGGCTACGAGGTGTAGCCAGACGGGGGGACGCGGGTCGGCACCAGCCGATCCGCGTCCCCCCGGTCCGTTCGCGGGCACCTTGCCGACCGCCCTGCGGCGCCCGGCCAGAACCCTATCGGGGTCCACCCGGCCCAGGCGACCCTGGTAGAGGGGCCCTCGGGCCCTACAATCGCCCGGTCCCAGCCCGCACGTTCGACCCTCGGATGGCCCCGCCGCCGCCGCGGGTCCGCGAGCCCCCGCCATTCGCCTCGGCAGCACCGCCTCGCCGCCCGGGCCGCCCCCCCGAGCCGATCCCCGATCCCATGAGCACCGCTTCGACGAAGCCCACCGGCGGGTCCGCCGCGCCCGCGTCGGGCCCCTCCGCCGGCCACGCGCCCGAGACCGAGGCCTACCAGCCCTCCCGACCGATCCGCCTGGTCACGGCCGCCTCCCTGTTCGACGGTCACGACGCGGCGATCAACGTCATGCGGCGGATCCTGCAGGCCTCCGGGGCCGAGGTGATCCACCTGGGTCACGACCGCTCGGTGGCCGAGATCGTCGACTGCGCGATCCAGGAGGACGTCCAGGGCATCGCGGTGACCTCCTACCAGGGCGGCCACGTCGAGTTCTTCGAGTACATGGTCGACCTGCTGCGCGAGCGCGGCGCGGGCATCCAGGTCTTCGGCGGGGGTGGGGGCACGATCCTGCCCAGCGAGATCGATCGGCTGCACGCCCACGGGGTCGCGCGCATCTACTCGCCCGACGACGGCCGCTCGATGGGCCTGCAGGGGATGATCAACGACCTCTTGCGGCGCTGCGACCGGCCCACGGTGTCGGCCGACATGGTGGGGGCCGCGGAGGCGGGGCTCCTGCAGCGCCACCACCAGAGCTTGGCGCGGCTGATCACGGCCGCGGAGACCCTGCCGGAGGTGGCCGGCGACCTGCGCGACCTGGTCGAGCGCCACAAGCCGTCGAAGACGATCCCGGTGCTGGGCATCACCGGCACCGGCGGGGCGGGCAAGTCGTCCCTGGTGGACGAGCTGGTGCGGCGCTTCCTGACGGACTTCGAGACCGAGACGATCGCGGTGATCTCGGTCGACCCCTCCAAGCGGCGCACCGGCGGGGCGCTCCTGGGCGACCGCATTCGCATGAACTCGATCCACGACGAGAGGGTCTACATGCGCTCCCTGGCCACGCGCCAGGCGAACCTGGCCCTGTCGGCCCACGTGCAGACGGCGATCGACCTGGCCAAGGTCGCCGGGCACGACCTGGTGATCGTGGAGACCAGCGGCATCGGCCAGTCGGACACGGAGATCGTCGAGCACTGCGACGTGTCCCTGTACGTGATGACCGCCGACTACGGGGCCGCCACGCAGCTCGAGAAGATCGACATGATCGACTTCGCCGACTGCATCGCGATCAACAAGTTCGACAAGGCCGGGTCCTTGGACGCCCTGCGCGACGTGCGTAAGCAATTCCAGCGGGCGCGCCAGGCCTTCCACGTGCCGGTCGAGGACTTCCCGGTCTTCGGCACGATCGCCTCGCAGTTCAACGACGCGGGCATGAACCGGCTGTACCGCGCGCTGATCGATCAACTGGTGTCCAAGGCGGGGGCGGACCTGCACCCGACCGGGGCGATCGCCGACGACCACGGGGCGGTGCCCGGCGTGATCCCGGCCGACCGCGTGCGCTACCTGGCCGAGATCGCCGACGCCTCCAAGCGGCGCGATCAGTTCACCGAGCGCCAGACGGCCCTGGCGCGGCGCTGGGCGCAGGTCAGGGGGACGGCCGAGCTGCTGCGCGAGCGTGGGGACCAGGCTGGAGCCCTCGACGCCGGAGCCCTCGATACCCTGGCCGCCGAGCTCGAAAAGCAACTCGATCCCGAGTGCCGCGGGCTGCTGGAAGAATGGCCGCAGACCGTCGAGCGCTTCAGCGCGGACAAGTTCAGCTTCCAGGTGCGCGACCGGGTCATCGAGCAGGACCTCAAGGTCGAGACCCTGGCCGGGCTCAAGGTCCCCAAGGTCGCCCTGCCGCGCTACCAGGACCCCGGTGACGTGCTGCGCTGGCTCCTGACCGAGAACGTCCCGGGCAGCTTCCCCTACGCCTCGGGCGTGTTCCCGCTCAAGCGCGTGGGCGAGGACCCCGCCCGCATGTTCGCCGGCGAGGGCGGCCCCGAGCGCACCAACCGGCGCTTCCACTACGTCTCCCGCGGCATGCCCGCCGCGCGCCTGTCGACCGCCTTCGACTCGGTCACGCTCTACGGTCAGGACCCCGACATCCGGCCGGACATCTACGGCAAGGTCGGCAACTCCGGGGTCTCGATCGCGACGGTCGACGACGCCAAGCGGCTGTACTCCGGCTTCGACCTGTGCGACCCGAAGACCTCGGTGTCGATGACCATCAACGGTCCGGCGCCGATGGTCCTCGCGTTCTTCATGAATGCGGCCGTCGACCAGCAGTGCGAGAAGCACCTGCACGCGACGGGCGGCATGGAGGCGGCTCAGAAGCGCATCGACGCCCTCTACGCCCAGCGCGGCGCGCAGCGCCCGGTCTACCGCGGCGAGCTGCCCGAGGGCAACGACGGCCTGGGCCTGGCCCTGCTCGGCGTCAGCGGTGACGAGGTGCTGGACCCCGAGACCTACGCGAAGATCAAGGCCGACACCCTGCGCGTGGTGCGCGGCACGGTGCAGGCGGACATCCTCAAGGAGGACCAGGCCCAGAACACCTGCATCTTCTCGACCGAGTTCGCCCTGCGGATGATGGGCGACATCCAGGAGTACTTCTGCCGCGAAGGCGTACGGAACTTCTACTCGGTCTCGATCTCCGGCTACCACATCGCCGAGGCGGGGGCGAACCCGATCACCCAACTGGCCTTCACCCTGGCCAACGGCTTCACCTACGTGGAGTACTACCTGAGCCGCGGGCTGGCGGTGGACGACTTCGCGCCCAACCTGTCGTTCTTCTTCTCCAACGGCGTGGACGCGGAGTACGCGGTGATCGGCCGCGTGGCGCGGCGCATCTGGGCCAAGGCCATGCGCTTCGTGTACGGGGCCGGGGAGCGCAGCCAGAAGCTCAAGTACCACATCCAGACCAGCGGCCGCTCCCTGCACGCCCAGGAGATCGCGTTCAACGACATCCGAACCACGCTCCAGGCGCTGTACGCGATCTACGACAACTGCCAGTCGCTGCACACCAACGCCTACGACGAGGCGATCACCACGCCCACCGAGGAGAGCGTGCGCCGAGCCCTGGCGATCCAGTTGATCATCAACAAGGAGCTGGGCCTGGCCGCGAACGAGAACCCCCTGCAGGGGGCCTTCGTGATCGAGGAGCTGACCGACCTGGTGGAGGAGGCGGTCTACACCGAGTTCCGCCGCATCGCCGACCGCGGCGGGGTGCTGGGCGCCATGGAGCGCATGTACCAGCGCTCGAGGATCCAGGACGAGTCCCTCTACTACGAGGGCAAGAAGCACGACGGATCCCTGCCGCTGGTGGGGGTCAACACCTTCCTCGACTCGAAGGGCTCGCCGACCCTGGTGCCGGGCGAGGTGATCCGCTCGACGGGCGAAGAACAGCAGGGCGCGATCCGTGCCCGTGACGCCTTCTGGGCCCGCAACGCCGACCGCGCGCCGGCGGCCCTGGAGGGGCTGCAACGGGCGGCCCTGGCCGGCGAGAACCTCTTCGAGCAGCTCATGGACGTGACCAAGGTCTGCAGCCTGGGTCAGATCTCCGGCGCCCTGTTCGAAGTGGGCGGCAGGTACCGACGCAACATGTGACCGGCGCCGCGTCCCGCGGCGCGGTGTGAACCAGGACTCGATGACGACCAACCAAACCGACGCGTCGGGCGCGCTGCCGCGCGCTGACTTCGCCTCCCCCGACCCCTCGAGCTGGCGCGAGCGCGTGGAGCGCGAGTTGGCCGGCGCCGACTTCGATCGAGCCCTGCGCACGCGCCTGCGCGGCGGGCTCACGCTCGAGCCGCTCTACACGTCGCGCCCCGACTACGACTTGGGCGCGCCCGGGCGGGCACCCTTCGTGCGCGGAGTGCGCGTGCTCGGCGAGGGCGGCGGCTCGGGCGCCACGGCGGAGGAGTCGGTCGAGGCGGAGCGGGTCGCACCTTGGTGCGTGCTCAGCCGCGCCAGCGGAGCCGACCCCGCGACGGAAGGCGCAGCGCTGCGCGCCGACCTGGCCGGCGGAGCCTCGGGCTTGTGGTTGGAGTTCGACGCCGAGGCGGCCTGGGGTCTCGAAGGTGCCGACGACGGCGTCGTGGTGCGCCGCGGGGCCGACCTCGCGCTGCTCTTGGACGGCGTGGTGCTCGAGGCCGTGGGGCTCGAGCTCGATGCCGGTGCGGCCTTCGCGCCCGCCGCGGCAGCGCTGCTCGACGTCTCCGCCCGCGCCGGCGTGGCCGACGGCGAGCTGAACGTACGCTTCGGAGCCGACCCCCTGGGCGTGCTGGCGCGCGACGGCGCCCTGCCCGGGTCCCTCGAGGCGAGCTTCGACCAGCTCGCCGAGTTGGTGCGCTTCAGCGCCGAGTACCTGCCCGGCTGCCGCGCCATCGGCGTCGACGTCAGCGCCTACCACCGCGCCGGCGCGGACGCGCCGCTGGAACTGGGCGTCGCGGTGGCCACGGCGGCGGCCTACCTGCGCGCCATGGAGCAGCGCGGCATCGACCCCGCCGTCACCGCCCGCGAGATCGCCTTCGCGGTCGAGGTCGATCGCGAGCTGTTCCCCGAGATCGCCAAACTGCGCGCCCTGCGCTGGCTGTGGGCGCACCTGATCGAGAGCTGCGGCATCGATCCCGTGCCGGCCCCGTGGATCCGGGCGGCGACCTCGTCGCGCATCCTGACCCGCCGCGACCCCTGGACCAACGTGCTGCGCGCGTCGACGACGACCTTCGCGGCGATCTGCGGCGGCGCGGACGCGATCCACGCCGCCTGCTACGACGACGCCCTGGGGCAGCCCTCGGAGCTCGGTCGACGCGTAGCGCGCAACCTGCACCACGTGCTGGCCGAGGAGAGTGGCCTCGGTCGGGTCGCCGACCCCGCGGGCGGTGCCTACCTGGTGGAGCAACTGACCGCCGACCTGGCCGCTGCCGGTTGGCGCAGGGCCCAGGAGCTCGACGGGAGGCTGGCCGAGTGGATCACCGGCGGGGGCGCGGCCTCCGAGCTGAAAGAGGCTTGGGCCGGCTTGGCCCAGGACGTGGCCCGACGCAAGCGACCGATCACCGGCGTCAGCGAGTTCCCGCAACACGGGGAGAGCCTGCCCGAGCCCGCCCGCGCGGCGGATCCGGATGTGTCCGCCGTCCCCTCGTCGCCGCTGGAGCTGAACCCGCAGGTCGACCTGGCCAAGCTGCGCGAGGTGGTCAACAACGGCGCGGACTTCGCGCGCATCATGCGGGCCCTCTCCGGCGACTCGGAGCCGGCCCTGGCGCCGCCCCTGGTCGCCCGGCGCGAGGCCTGGGCCTTCGAGGCGCTGCGCGACGCCGCCGACGAGTTGGGTGCCGACGCCCGGCCCGTGTGGATCGCGACCCTGGGTCCGGCGTCCGAGCACCGTGCGCGGGTGGGCTGGATCGAGAACCTCTACGCCGTCGGGGGCATCCCGACCGTGGCGGCACCCTTGCCGACGGACCCTGCCGAGTTGAGCGCCGCCATCGCCGAGCGGCGTCCGGCCCTGGTCTGCGTGGCGGGCTCCGACGAGCGCTACGCCACCGAGCTCGAGCCCGCCCTGGCGAGACTGCGCGCAGCGGGCGCGACCCACACCGCCGTGGCCGGCAAACCGGGGGAACGCGAGGCCGCCCTGCGCGCCGCGGGCGCCGAGCACTTCGTGCACCTCGGCATGGACGTGGTCGCGCACCTGCGCACGGCCCTGGAGTTCTCCGGCGCCAAACTCGAGGAGGTGGGAGCGTGAGCGTGATTCCTGAGCTGGGCAAGGTCGAGTTCGGCGCGCCCCACAGCAACCGTGGACGGGGCACCGACTTCGTCGCGCGCTGGTCGACCCCCGAGGGCATCGGCGTCAAGCCCGCCTACACCGCCGACGACCTGATCGGCGTGGAGACCCTCGGCGGGCTACCCGGCGTCGCGCCCTTCGTGCGCGGGCCCTACCCGACCATGTACGTCCAGCGCCCCTGGACCATCCGTCAGTACGCGGGCTTCTCCACCGCCGAGGAGTCGAACGCCTTCTACCGGCGCAACCTCGCGGCCGGGCAGAAGGGGCTCTCGATCGCCTTCGACCTGGCGACGCACCGGGGCTACGACTCCGACCATCCGCGGGTGGTGGGGGACGTGGGCATGGCCGGGGTGGCGATCGATTCGATCCTGGACATGCAGGTGCTGTTCGACGGCATCCCGCTGGACACGATGAGCGTGTCGATGACCATGAACGGCGCGGTGCTGCCGATCCTGGCGCTCTACGTGGTCGCTGCGCAGGAGCAGGGCGTCGCGCCCGAACAGCTCGCCGGGACGATCCAGAACGACATCCTCAAAGAGTTCATGGTGCGGAACACCTACATCTATCCGCCCAGCCCCTCGATGCGGATCGTGGCCGACATCTTCGAGTACACGAGCCAGCGCATGCCGCGCTTCAACTCGATCTCGATCTCGGGCTACCACATGCAGGAGGCCGGCGCGACGGCCGACCTGGAGCTGGCCTACACCCTCGCCGACGGTCTCGAGTACGTGCGGACCGGCATCGCCGCCGGCCTCGACGTGGACGCCTTCGCGCCGCGGTTGTCGTTCTTCTTCGCGATCGGCATGAACACGTTCACGGAGATCGCCAAGCTGCGCGCGGCGCGTCTCTTGTGGGCGCGCCTGATGGCGCCCTTCGAGCCGCGGAATCCGAAGTCGTCGATGCTGCGGACCCACTGCCAGACTTCGGGCTGGTCGCTCACGGCCCAGGACGTGTTCAACAACGTGGTGCGGACCCAGGTCGAAGCCATGGCGGCGACCCAGGGCGGGACTCAGTCCCTGCACACGAACTCCCTGGACGAGGCCCTGGCCCTGCCCACGGACTTCTCGGCGCGCATCTCGCGCAACACCCAACTGCAATTGCAGGGCGAGTCGGGCACGACCCGCTCGGTGGATCCCTGGGGCGGCAGCTACTACGTCGAGCGCCTGACCCAGGACCTGGCGGACAAGGCCTGGGCCCTGATCGAGGAGGTCGAGGCCCTGGGCGGGATGACCCGCGCGATCGAGCAGGGGCTGCCCAAGATCCGCATTGAGGAGGCCGCGGCGCGGACCCAGGCGCGGATCGATTCAGGTCGCCAGACGATCGTCGGCGTGAATCGCTATCTGCCCGAGACCGTTGACGAGGTGCCCGTGCTACAGGTCGACAACGCGGCCGTGCGGGCGGCGCAGATCGCGCGCTTGGAACGCCTGCGCGCCGAACGCGATGGTGCGGCGGTCAAGCGCACCCTCGAGGCGCTCACCGCCTGCGCCGCGAGCGGCGAGGGCAACCTGCTGGAGCTCGCCATCGAAGCCGCCCGCGCGCGGGCCACGGTGGGTGAGATCTCCGACGCGCTCGAGGTCGTCTTCGGCCGCCACCGAGCGGAGGTGCGCTCCCTGCAAGGTGTGTATGCTGCCGAGGTGGGCGAAGACGAGAGTCGCGTGGCGGCTGCGCGCCGAGCTGTCGAGGACTTTGCACTCAGCGAAGGACGCCGGCCGCGCATCCTGGTGGCCAAGATGGGCCAGGACGGCCACGACCGCGGACAGAAAGTGATCGCCAGCGCCTTTGCGGACCTGGGCTTCGACGTCGACATCGGCAGCCTCTTTCAGACCCCCGAGGAGACCGCGCGCCAGGCCGTCGAGAACGACGTGCACGTGGTCGGCGTGAGCTCCCTGGCGGCCGGTCACATGACCCTGGTGCCGGCCCTGCGCGAGGAACTGGCCAAGGCTGGTCGCGGCGACATCAGCGTGGTCGTGGGCGGGGTGATCCCCCCCGGCGACGTGCCCAAATTGCGCGAGCTGGGCGCGATCGCCGTGTTCGGTCCCGGGACGGTGATCGCGGAGGCGGCGCTGGAGGTCCTCGAGGCACTGGGCCGGGCCGAGACCCCGTGAGCGCCGAGGTCTCGGAAGCCCTGCGCCTGGCCGAGGGAGTTCGCGCGGGAGACCGGGCGTTGATCGGCCGCGCCGTGACCCTGGTCGAGAGTCGTGCGGCCAAGCACGAGGCGGGCGCGGCCGAACTGCTGCGGGCTCTTCTGCCCTCCTCCGGCGGTGCCCATCGGGTCGGCATCTCGGGCGTGCCCGGCGTGGGCAAGAGCACCTTCATCGAAGCTCTGGGACTGCACCTGGTGGAGCGCGGGCACCGGGTCGCCGTGCTCGCCGTCGACCCGTCGAGCACGATCACCGGGGGCTCGATCCTCGGCGACAAGAGCCGCATGAACGCGCTGGCCATGCACGCGGCGGCATTCGTGCGCCCCAGCCCCTCGGCCGCGACCCTGGGCGGCGTGGCGCGCCGCACCCGCGAGGCCATGGTCGTGCTGGAGGCGGCAGGCTACGACGTGGTGCTCGTCGAGACCGTGGGCGTGGGCCAGTCCGAGACGGCCGTGGCGGAGATGGTCGACACCTTTTGCGTGCTGCTCCTGCCCGGTGCCGGCGACGAGCTGCAGGGCATCAAGAAGGGCATCGTCGAGCACGCCGACCTGATCGTGGTCAACAAGGCCGACGGCGAGAACCGCGCGCGGGCGGAGGCGGCGCGGGCGGAGTACGACGCGGCGCTGCACTACCTGCGGCCGCGGCGGGAGTGCTGGCGCCCGCGCACGCTGCTTGCGAGCGCACTCGAGCGCACGGGCCTGGAGGAAGTGTGGGAGACGATCACCGAGCACCGCGCCGCCCTCGAGGGCGCCGGCGTGTTCGAGGCGAACCGTATCCACCAACGCAAGCGCTGGATGTGGAGCCACTTGGAAGAGGCCCTGGTTGACGCGTTCCGCACGCATCCGGCGGTTCGCGCCAAGTTGGACGACCTCGAGCGCCGGGTCGGAGCAGCGGAGCTGCCTGCCTCGGAAGCCGCCCGGGAGCTCCTGCGAGCATTCGGCCTGTAGTCGCCTCGGTAGGCGGCGGTTCTGTGCCTGGCACCGTACGAACGCCTACCGAGGCCGCTACGCACGCAGGTCGAGCGGGGCCCGTCCGTCGCCGAAGCGCTCCGGCTGCACGCCCATGCGCTCCATCAGCGCCAGGTGCAGGTCGTTGAGGGGCGTGCGGTCGGGGAACCGGCGGTAGCCCAGGGGAGTCAAGGTGCCTGCGCCACCCCCGGCCAGGAGGATCGGCAGCTCGCTGTGCTGGTGGCGGTTGCCGTCGCCGATGCCACTCCCGTAGCAGACCATCGCCGCATCCAGGAGGCTCCCGTCGCCTTCCGTCGTCGCTCGCAGGCGGCCCAACAGGTAGGCCAACTGCTCCACATGGAAGGCCTCGATCCGCGCGAGCTTGTCGATCGACGCCGCATCGCCCTTGTGGTGGGACAGGCCGTGGTGGCCCTCGTCGATCTCCAGCTCGCGGTAGGGGCGGTTGTTGCCCTCGTTCAAGAGCATGAAGGTGACCGTGCGCGTGAGGTCCTGGGCCAAGGCCAGGGCGATCAGGTCGGACATGACCCTAGCCTGCTCACCCAGGTCCGAACCGGGGTCCTGCGGCCGCAGCTCGTCGGGCACCGCGGCGTTGGCGCTGGCCAGGCGGGCGATGCGCTGCTCCAGGTCGCGCAATCCGGTCTGGAATTCGTCCAGCTTCGCCCGATCCGCGCTGCCCAGCCGCCGCTGCAGCCGCGCGGCATCGTCGGCGACGAAGTCCAACACGCTGCGTCGACGCGCGCGCTCGGCGTTGGTCAGCTCGGAGTCGGCGCCGCGGAACAGGCGGTCGAACAGGGGGCCCGGTCGAAACTCCTTGAGCGCCGGTGTGGTCTCGCTGCGCCAGGAGATGTGGGTCGAGTAGGCGCAGGCGTAGCCCGAGTCGCATTGCCCGGAGCGCAGCACGCCCTCGCATCCCACCGCCAGGGAGCGCATGGGGGTCGTGCCCGCCAGGGCGTCGGCGACGATCTGATCGGCGCTGGGGCCCAGGTGGACCTGGCCGTCGGCCTTGAGCGGTTGGACGCCCGTGAGGAACGCCGCGGACGCGCGCGCGTGGTCCCCCGGACCATCGCCGTTGGCCTTGGCCTTGTCGCACTCGAGGCCGCCGAGGACCGAGAGGGTGTCGAGGTAGGGGGAGAGGGGCGCGAGGGTCGGCGGCAGCTCCGCCAGGGGGCCCTCGGTGCTCGGGAACCACGCGCCGGGCTGCACGCCATTGGGCACGTAGACGTAGATCAGCCGCCGCGCCGCGGGGTCAGGCGAGGTGAGACCCAAGCTCGATCGCGTCGCGGGAGCCATGGCTTCGAGCCAGGGCAGGGCCAGGCCGACTCCGAGGCCGCGCAAGAGGGTCCGCCGGGACAGGGCGGACTTGGTTCGAGTTGCAGTCATAGGGGCCGCCTCGACGGGGACTCCGGATCGGGGCGAGGGTCGATGGTACGGCGAAAGCGGAAGGGGTGGCTGGCCGCTAGCGCCTGGATCACGTCGACGATCGTCGCTTGTCGTGGGTCCAAGCCGGCGACGATTCGAGCGACCTCGCCGCGGTCCGCCGGTCCGAGGGCCCGCCCCAGGGCGAACACGAGCTGCTTCTCCACGAAGGTGCGTAGGAAGCGCGGATCGTCGCACAGGAACTCGACCAGGCCGGCGGCCCCATGCAGCTCGCTGCCGCCCGGCAGGGTGGCCCGATCGTCGATCGGATGGGCACCGTCGAAGCTGCGCTCGCGCCCGCGCGGCCCGAAGCCTTCCAGCGCCAGCCCGAGGGGATCCATGGTGTCGTGGCAGACGGCACAGGCCGGGTCCGCCCGGTGGAGCTCCAGTTGAGCGCGAAGGCTGGTGGCGGAGGCGACCTGGTTCGCGGCCAAGGCCGGCACGCCGGGCGGCGGCGCGGGCGGCGGATCACCCAGCAGCGCGTCGAGGATCCACTTGCCGCGCAAGACCGGCGAGGTGCGCGCTGGCTCGCTGGTGGCGGCCAGGATCGAGGCGTGCCCGAGCAGGCCGCGGCGGCCGGTGCCACTGGTGGAGACCCGTCGCATGTGGGGCCCCTCGACCCCGGTGATCCCGTAGTGCCGCGCCAGGTCCTCGTCGACGAAGGTGAACTGCGCGTCGAGCAGGGCGCGCAGTGGCAGCGCCTCGCGCAGCACGGCCTCGAACAGCAGCTCCGTCTCGCGCACCATCGATGGCACCAACTCGCGATCGTCGAACTCGCGCTCCTGCAAGCGGCGCAGGGCGAGCCACTGGGGGACGAACTCCTCGGACAGGTGGCGCGAGCGGGGGTCGAACAGCAACCGTCGGACCTGCTGCGCCAGGACATCGGGCTCCGTCAACGCGCCACTCTGCGCCAGATCCAGGAGCGTCTGGTCGGGAGTCGAGCCCCACAGCCAGAAGGACAGTCGCGTGGCCAGCTCGAAACCGTCCAGGGCTCGCACGGGGCCCGCGCCTGTGCCGTCGGCTTCGATCCGGTACCAGAAGCGGGGCGAGGCGAGCATCGCTTCCAGCGTGAGCCGGAGTCCCGCGCCGAAGGGGCTGAGCTCCTCGCTCAGCGCGGCGAGTCGTTCGACGTCGTCCTCGGCCGGCGGGCGGCGCCACACCGCCCGAGCCAGCTCGGCGAGCAGCTCGCGGCGGGCGCCGGGGGGCGGCTCGTTCTCGAGCGAAACCCCGTGCCGCTCGAGCAAGCTCGTGAGCAGAGGCGAGAGCCGCGGCGGCTCGAACGGCCCTTCCACCTCGAGCCACACCAGCGCCAGGTTGCGGTCCCGCTGGCCGGGGTCGGGATCGTCGGGTTGGTAGTAATCGTTCTCGAAACGCACGGCGACCTGGCGCGTGCCCGCGGACTGCACCGTCAACGCGAGCTCGAGCACCTCGGGCTCGTCACCGCGTTCGGGATGCACCTCGAAGCTCGCCAGGGTCTCGCCGTCGACGACCAGCCCGGCCCGCGCAATCTCGTCGCCCGCCTGGTCGGCCCAGGCCGCGAAGCGCAGCACGTACTGGCCGGGTCGCGGAAACTCGTGGGGGCCGCCGACCTCGCGCGTCGAGGCCATGCGGCCCTGACGCTCGGGATCGAGCTCCGCCGCCGGGTGCCGCACCCGCGCCGGCCAGCCGTTCGAGTCGTAGAGCACGGCCTCGCGGGCGGCGACGCGGGCGAACTCGAGCAGACCGTCGACGGACGCGGCGGGCAGGTGCTGGGCGCTGCCGATGCCCTCGAAGTCCAGGGCGACATCGTCCTCGGGCAAGAGGCCCAAGGCGCCGATCTCGATCGCGAAGAGGTCGCGCAGGGTCGCGCGCGCTTGGCCGCGGGTCAGACGTCGAATCACCGGTGCGCCTGGGTCCGGCGCCATGGACGGGTCGTAGCGCAGGGCCAGGGCGCGCTCGACCCAGTCCACCAGGTCGGCGCGCTCGTCGTCCGTGGGGGCGTACTCTCCGCTGGGCGGCATCTGACCCAGTCGTACGCGCTGGGCCAAGTAGCGCCATTCGGACTCCGCCTGCTGCACGCTCTCGACGTCGATTGAGCGCTCGAGGCCCAGGCCGCCCGCGGGCTCGTCGCCCCCGTGACAGGTGACGCAAAAGTCCTCGAGGAACGGCGTCACCACCTGCTCGATGTCGCGGCTCAACAGCGCGCGCTCGTCGGGCGCCTGGCCCGCGCCCACGAGGGCGCCCGCCGCGAGGGCCAAGAGGAACGGTGCTGCGTTGAGGTGGGGCATCGCGCAGTGGGCATCCGTCGGACGAAAGGCTAGGGCTCCTGGAATCGCTCCAAGCGGGCCGCGATGTCTGCTCCCAGGTGCTCCACCGCCCGGGCGGCGAGCTGGGCCAGGCTCGGGCCACCCTCGGCGAGAACCGGGGTCAGGTCCATGGCGAGGGTCACGCCCGCCGCAGCGTCGGGCGCGTGGGAGTCGCCGAAGGTCGCGTGGGCCAGGCGCCTTGCGCCAACGGCCAAGTCGTAGCGCTTGCCTCCGGCAATCTGCGAGTCGAAGGCCCCGGCCAGGGCCGTCGCAAGGTGTGGCCGCGCGCTCACGTCGAGTTCCTGTCGGTCGCTGCCCGTCAGCCAGTCCAGGTCGCGCCAACCCTCGACGCCCAACACCCGCGCCGGGCGCGAGTGGTGGGGCAGCTCCGTGAGAGCTTGCATGGCGTGCACCAGACAAGCGACGTGGGTGTCGTGGCGGTCGGCCGGGTTGTGGAGGTAGACCACCCGTGGGGAGCAGGCGCGGACCAAGAGCCGGAGGTCGGCGCGCAGTTCCACCGGGGGCTCGGTCTGCTTCAACTGAGCGCTCGAGGCCCCGAGCATGACCACTGCCGAGTAGCGCCCGAGATCCGCCGCCGCCCGCTGCTCGCGCTGGCGCTCGGCCCGCAGTTCCGCCGCCGAGAACTGGCCCAGGGAAGGGCCGCCGACGCCGTCGGTGATCACGACGCCGGTGAACCAGTGGTCCTCGGAGCCGTAGCAGGCGGCGATCCCGTGGTAGGCCAGGAACTCGAGGTCGTCGGGGTGGGCGACGATCGCCAGGTGGGTCGTGCGCGCGAGGGCCTCGGAGGGGGACGTGCCGTCGGGCACGTGGACGAGGGAGCCGGCGAAGCTCGAGAACCCGTCTCCGAGGGGCCCAGATTCCGTAGAAGGGGTGGAAGCCATCTGGAGCCATCCTGGCCGAAGGTGGGCGGCGACGCCAGAACCGGCGCCCGTGACCCACGGCCGTGGTCTCGCTAGCTTGATGGGGGTCTGCCCCCGTCTCGGCGGCGACGGCTGCGGCTGCGGCGATCGGCAGCACCGATGTCGGCCGCCGGAACAGGCCGATGTCGCCCGCCAGAACGAGACAGTCCGCAGCAACCCCAGATCCGCATGAAGCTCACCCACACCGCCGAGCTCACCCGCATCGTCGCGTCCGACCGAAGCGCTCGCTCCGCCGCGGACCCCGCACTGCTGGGGCTCGCCCTGGCAGCCGGAATGCTGATCGGAACGGCGCCCAGCGCGGCTGCCCAGTACCGCGACGACGACGCGCGCGACCGCCTGTTGATGACCGATGGCGACGAGATCTTCGGGCGCCTGTTGTGGGAGAACGATCCCGAGGGCGAGGTGCATTTCATGCTGCCCAAGGGGCGCGTGAAGCACATCGACAAGGAGGACGTGCTGCAGATCGAGACGGTCACCGACACGGTGGGCGCCTTCCTCTCGGTGCGCTCGCCCAGTGCCTCGATCGACGAGGATTGGGCCCTGGTCGAGTGGGCGCGGGACAACGGGCTCGACGGGCTGGCCCAGGCCCAGGCGTACCACGTGCTGACGCGCAACCCGAATGAGGCGCGGGCCCACGAGTTCCTGGGGCACCGCGAACGCAACGGCAAGTGGAAGTGGGCTGCGGACGACGGCGCCCGCATGCTCGACGCGGAGGACTGGGCGGAGTGGCACCGCGACACGGGGCACCCGCTCGAGCTGCACGGCGAGCACTACGTGGTCCGCAGCACCGCCGAGCTGACCCAGGCCGTCGACCTGCTCTTCGACTTGGAGCGCATGTACGTCGACTTCCAGGCGGAGTTCGGCGCCATCTCGGAGCTGCAGACCAAGGAAGTCGTGCGCCGTCCGATGACGGCCTGGATCTACCGCGACGTCGAGCGCTTCCCTGCCACCGGCTCGGCCAAGGTGCCCTACTACGCGCCGGGTCTGACCCTCTCGCCGAGCGGACCGCCGGAGACCGGCTCGGGCAACGAGATCCGCACCTACTACGGGGAGCGCGGCAACTACCCCCTGCGCTTCTTCGAGCTGGCCGCTCAGCAATTGCTGTACTCCTGCGTGTTGGGCGAGACCCAGACGGTCTGGTCGGACGATTGGAGCTTCTACCGCGAGGCCGCCTGGCTGGAGGTGGGCTTCGGCAACTGGTTCGGCGGCCAGTTCGACCTCGGTCGGCCGGGCTTCGTGAAGCGCAAGGACTTCGCCCTCGACCCCGACGACGTGCTGCGCTCGCGCAGCCGCGCCGATCGGATGCCCCTGAACCAGGGGCGCCACGAGTTGACCTCGCTGATCGGATTGAACTACGAGTTCTTCCTGCAGAACGAGTTCGACGAGCGCCGCGACATCGAGGCCCGTGCACACACCTTCGTGGCCTACCTGCTCGATCCGGACACGCGCATGCCCGAGGGCAAGCGTGAGGGTCAACGCACGCGGCCAGCGTTGATGGAGTACATGCGCGCGGTCTACCTGACCTCGAAGGGCAGCTCGTCCAGCGCCCTCGACGATGCGCTGGGCACCAAGATCGAGAACCTCGAGAAGCCCTGGAAGCAGTGGCTGCTCAGCTTCTGATCCGCCCGCGGAGCCCACAGGCGAACAGCGCTTGGAATTCGGACGACCGTCCAGCGTCGAGCTGCTCGACGAGCTCGACCTGAGCCTGCCGCGGGACGACGACGCGAACGCCGCGAGCCTTTCGCTTTTTCGACTCCCTGATGCTCCTCGCAGGGTCTGGATGGGGGCCCCGGTGTGGGCCCAACCGGCTCTCGCACGGCGATTGGGGCCACCGGGCACCAAGGGCCGGCGGGCCCTCGCCACCTACGCCCGGCACTTCGACGCGCTCGAGCTCAACACGACCTTCTACGCCGCGGAGCGGGCGCAGCTGGAGCGTTGGGCCTCGGCCGTGCCAGCAGGCTTTCGCTTTGCCCCCAAGCTCTTGGGGGCGATCGGTCACGAGCGGCGCCTGGTGGGGGCGGAGCGTGAGAGTGAGGCCTTCTTCAGCGCCGTCGAGGGGTTGGGGACACGCCGGGGTCCCTGCTGGCTGCTGCTGCCCCCCGACTTCGGGCCGAGCGAGCTGAGTGCCTTGGCCCGCTGGCTCGAGCGCTTCGCGGCTCGCGGCCCCCTGGCGGTGGAGTTGCGCGACCCCGGATGGTTCGCGGACCGCGGCGCCGCGGCAGCCGTCTTCGAGTTGTTTGAGGCCCACGGGGTCGGCGCCGTGATCAGCGACGTGGCCCTGCGCCGCGACGTGCTCCACATGCGGGTCAGCGCGCCGTTCACCTTCGTGCGCTTCGCCGGCCACGCGCTGCATCCCACCGACCTGCAGCGGCTGGACCAGTGGATCGAGCGCTTGGGCGCCTGGTTCGAAGCCGGCCTGCGCGAGGCCTGGCTGTGCCTTCATCAGCCGAACGAGGGCTTGGTGGTGGAGCTGGCCCAGTTCGTGGCCGACGCCGCGCCCGGGCGCCTGGGTCTGGAGTTGCGCCGCCCCGACCCGCTCGAGTCGGCGCGGCAGCCGGACCTTTTCGGCTGAGTAGTCAGTCGCCGATGCGCGCGGGCTCGTAGTCCTCGCAAGGGTCGATCGCGAAGGCGTACTCGCTGTTCCAGGCCTCGGCGTGGAACTGGTCCAAGCGCGGCGGCAAGTCCCCGCCGCTCAGGACCAGGCCGGCGTTGCGGCTGGAGTGAAAGTAGTCGCGACTCCAGTTGCTCGTCCCGACCCAGGCGCGTTGTCCATCGACCACCAGGTACTTGGCGTGCACCACGCGGGCGTAGGGGATGTGCCCCTGCTCGGCGGGGGGGATGGTCAACATCCGCACCTCGACGTTCCGCACCGGTTGCAGGCTCTTGAGATCCTCGATCGCCCCGGGACGCTTCTCCCAGTCGGCGACGATCAGGCGCACGTCGACGCCCCGCGCCGCCGCGCGCCGCAGGGCGCGGTCGAGGTCGTCGAAGTACTCACCGTCGTAGCCGACCAGGCGGTAGGAGAGCAGCTGCACGCGTACCGTCGCGGTCGCTCCATCGATCAACTCGATCAAGCGCGGGAGGTCCCATTGCAGACCCTCGGGGAGCAGCTCGAGCGGGCTGAAGACCGGCTCCACCAGGGAACCGCGCAGGTTGACCGAGTGCCTCGGCCCGCCGACCGGCGCGGACCCATCCGCTTGCGACGCCGCGGGCGACGGCAGCGTGCCGCTGGCGGCCAGGGTCCAGTCGAACTCGAAGACCTGCTCGAAGGCCGCTCCCAGGTCCGGATCCCGTACGCGAAGGCCGAGCTCTTGGATGTGTTCGAGCGAGCGCCAGTCGAAGTTCTGGCTGCCGACGAAGACCGAGGCCCCGTCGACGATGAAGTACTTGGCGTGCAACACGCCCAGACCGAGGGGCTTCAGGTCTAGCCAGCGCAGCTCGATACCCGCGTGGGTCGAGAGTCGCTCGACGGTCTCGGGGACGTTCGCGCGAAAGCCGGCCGAGAGCAGGAGCCTCACCCGCACACCGCGGCTGGTGGCGCGTTCGATGGCCTCGATGACTGCCGTCAGGCGGCTGGGTTCGTTGTCGCTTACGTAGAAGAATGCGAGGTCCAAAGTCGATCTGGCCGCGTCGATCATCTCGACCCAGACCTCGCCTGCATTGCGCAGGTCCGGTGCATCCAGAGAGGTTCCGACCGGGGCACTCTCGACCAATTCGATGTCGCCCGCGAGTGGCGTCAGCCGTCCCTCGGGTGGGGCGGGGGCGGGGATCGCGCGGGAGGAGGAGGCGCTCGGAAGCGAGCAGGACAGCCCCAGCAGCGCCAGGGTCGAGCCCAGCGCCACACGGCGGATGCATCGACAGCGGCCGCCGGGGCGGGTTGCCAACGTGCGCAAAGATGCTTGGCGTTTGTACAAGTGTTCGTCCCAGGTAGAGATCCGCAGAGCCTGTCTTGCACGACCTGTTCGCGGCCTAAGATGCCGGCGTTCAGAGTATCAGGACCTGGGAGGCCGCTCTCTAGGTCCCCCTGGGGCTCTGCCTCGCCCTAGTGCTCTGCCTCGTCTCCGGCTCTGCCTCCCCTCCGGCTCTGCCTCCCCTCCGGCTCTGCCTCCCCTCCGGCTCTGCGGCGCACCGATCACCGGTGCGACGGTCTGCCCGATCGGGCCCGCCACTGGTCTTTCGAGACTCGTAGGCGACGTGCCTAACCCTACTGCCCACTTCGCGATGACTACAGCCACGACCCCCGAGTTCAACTTCCTCTCCCAACGAGTCCGTAGTCCGAGAGCAGCGCTGGGAGCCGGGATAGCGCTCGCACTCGTGGCCGGGTGTGGTGGTGGCAGTGACGGCGGGTCGGCGACGGTCGCAGGGTCCGCCTCCCAGGCCTTGGCGAACGCGGGCTTCGGTGACCTTGTCCAGGCCCTCGACGCCGCCGGCCTGACCTCAACGGTCGAGGGCGCCAGTGCCGCCACGGTTCTGGCTCCCACGGACGCCGCCCTCGCCGCACCCCTGGCGGACGGCAGCCTCTTCGGATCGTTGACGCCGGCCGAGCAGGCGGACGTGCTGACCTACCACGTCCTCGCCGCGAGCCTCGGGACCGCCGCCTTGCAGGGCGCGACGGGCACCGGCCTGGGCGAGGTCGACACCCTGGACGGTCGGCAGGTCTTCATCGAGCGGCTCGGGACCCAGCTCTACGCCAACGACCTGCCCCTCGAGCCCGTCGGCATCAAGACGCAGAACGGCTTCGTACATCGGCTCGACTCGGTGCTGCTGCCGCCGGCGGATGACCTGATCGCGACCCTGAACGAGCGTGGCTACACGATCTTCGCGGCAGTCCTGGCGAACCTGGGGGTCGCGGCCGTGCTCCAGGATCCAACCGCCGAGTACACCCTGCTCGCGCCCTCGGACGCGGCGCTCTTGTCCCTGGTCGGGACCCAGACCCTGGACGAGCTGCTCGCGCCGGAGAACGCCGAGCAGTTGCTCGAGCTGGTGCTCTACCACTCCGCCCCGGGCAAGGCCTCGGCCGCTGCGGGCCTCGAGGCCGGCAGCGTTGCCAGCTCCCAAGGTCCCGCCCTCTTCTTCCGTCCCGAAGGGAACGGCCTGCGGGTCAGTGGCGCCCTGGTCGAGACGATCAACGTTCCCGGAGGCAAGGGCGTCCTGCACGGCATCGATCGCCTGCTCGGGACCGATACGGTCGCGGGTTCCGTCTCCGGCTACGACCTGGACCTGGCGAGCGTGGCCATCTCGGCCGCCGATCTGAGCGCAGCGCTGAGCGATCTGAACGCCAAGGCGACGCTCTTCGCACCCACGGATGGGGCCTTCGAGGCGCTTCCGAGCGGCCAACTCGACCTGCTGATCGCGAACGGGCCCGCGGGCGACCTGCCCGGCCTGCTGACCTACCACGCGGTGGCCGGCAAGCTCGACTCCCAGGCGCTGCTCGTCGCGGGGCAACAGGCCAGCCTGCAGGGCGGCGACCTGATCGTCGAGCAGATCGGTGCGACGACCTACGTCAACGACGCGAAGGTCGTGGACGCCGACCTCCCGGCGTCGAGCGGGTACGTGCACCGGATCGACCGGGTTCTGTCGGTCCCCACGGACATCTACAGCACCCTCGAGGCTCGCGGGCTCGACACGCTCGTGGCCGCGATTGACGCGACCGGGGCCAAGGCCCTGTTCGACGGCAGCCAGGCGACGGCGCGCACGGTGTTCGCACCGACGGAGGCGGCCTTCGAGGCCCTGCCTCCCGGCCTGCTGAATTGCCTGCTCGACGGTTCCCAGGCCGCGAACCTGCAGACGCTGGTGCTGAACCACGTCGCGAACAGCAAGCAGACGGCCGCCGGTGCCCTGGGCGCGGGCAGCCTGACCCCCGTGGCTGGGCCCGCCATCGACGTGACCCTCGGAGCCGGGGACGTGGTGCTGGTCAACGGCGTCGCGATCTCCTCGGTCAACGTGGCCTGCACCAACGGTGTGGTCCACGTGATCGACGCGGTGATCCTCGACGGCTACCAGCAGCTCGTGCCGGACAACGTGACCGAGCTCGTTCAAGGACTTCCCGTGTCGGGCTATGGAGCCATCAAGGGAGTGCTCGAGCAGACCGGGTTGGACGTGACCCTGGCGACGCCGGGACCCTTCACCTTCTTCGCTCCGGACGACATCGCGTACATCGACCTGGCGACGGATCTCGGTCTCATGTTCACCGACCTGCAGGAGCCGGCCTACGACGACTACATGACCGAGGTCATGAAGTACCACGTGGTGGTGGGTGAGTTCCTGTGTGCGGCGGACCTCCTTGCCGCCGGGTCGGTGACGACCCTGGGTGGTGAAGTGCTGAACATCACCGACAACGGAGTCGGTGGCTTGACCATCGGGACCGAAGCAGGAGTCGTGGTCGCCAACCTTCTGGCGTCGAACGGGGTCGTGCACCTGATCGACCGTGTCCTCGTGCCGTCCACCGCGGTCCTGCCCCAGTTGACCGTGGCCGATCAGGAGGAAGGCGCGGGCTCGACGGGCGCGGACGAGGCGGGCTTCTCGGGCGCCGCGATGATGGCTCTTGGAAGCTCCGGTCGGGCTGGGATGGTCACCCCCCTGGTCGGCATCGGCGCGAGTTCCACGGCGCGCGCGATCGCGGATGGGGGCAGCGGCAGCCTGGCCCTCGCGGCGGCCTCCCAGTGGCGTGGTCGCAACGACGGAGCCTCCCTGTTGGCGGACGGTCCCACGGCCGCGCTGGTCCTGATCGACGAGCCGGCCCAGGTCATGGGCGCGCGGCTGATCCTGGCCTCGGGTGAGGCGCTCGAGCCGGCGATGGTCTTCGTGCTGGAGTGGACGCCGTCGACGCCCTCCACGTCGGGCGATTCAACGACCGGATCGATCCCGCAGTCGCCGAGCATCGATCGCTGGTGTGCGGTCTGGCCGCTGACCCAAGACGCCACCCGGCTGCTCTTCTTGCCGCCGACGGACGCTGCCGACGGGCTCGAGACGGGAGCGACTTCGGCGGCTCCGGAAGTTTTTGCGATTTCCTTCTGACCCAGCCGGGCACGGCGCGGCCTGAATTCGGTCCACCGAAGACGGCCTGCGCCCCGGAATAGGGCCGCGTGCGGGGAAAACTCCCCGGCACGCGGCCCTTCTGCTTGGCTCGATTGATCGACTGAGTTCTACTCTTCACCCGCATCGGCCCGAGTCCCGACGTCGGATTGACACTGGGCGTGGGACCGGATTGACGCCACACGGCAGCTTCGATCGGGCCACCCCTGATCGGCATGTCTCGGTAGGCAATCGCAGGATCCTCGACAGCAGAATCGGCATCGAGGCCCGGATTCCACGGCGATGCGCAATTGGACCCAACCCTCTCTCTCAAGACCCCCAACACACCCGCGCGATTGGCGTGGACGGAAATCATGGCCAAAAAAGGCACTCGCAAGCGTCGTCGTAGCCCCGAAGAGATCATCAAGGACTTGCAGACCGAGATCGAACGCGTCAAGGCGCGCGCGGCGGCCAAGGAACTGAAGGAATCCGCGGCCCACCGGGCTGCTCTCTCGGCCGTTCGTACTTTGGACAAGGCCATGGAAACGGCCAAGGTCGAGGGCGAGACCGCCCTGGCCCATGCCCTCGCAGACAGCCGAGCGCCCCTCGCGGAGTACCTCGAAGGACAGGGCGTGGCGCTGCCCAAGTCGCGCCGCCCGCGCGGTCGTCGACCGAAGGCCAGCTGACTGGGAAGGGCTCCTCGCCTCCGGGCGGGGAGCCCGGTTTCGAGCGGGGTCCGCGGCTCGCGCGCCGACGCTGAAGGGAGTCGGATGGAGTGACGCGGGAGTGGGGCTCCCGGATGGCTGGCTCGGGACGGATGGGGTTGGTGAAGCGTGGCGATGTCGGCCGAGGGCCGCGCGGCCTAAGGTTTGGCCGAGATCGAGCACGGGAAGTCGCGAGAACTCTCGATCAGCCCCTACGGCGGGCCAGGCGGGGGCCAGACGGGGGCCCGGCGGTGCCTTTTCAGCCGCGCTTCCGGCACCCCGCGGGGGCTGCTATCCTCGCGGGTTCGATTCGGGCCGGACCAACCCTGTTGGACCCCACACGAGCGCCCCCGCCGCACACCCGCCGCCTTCCCTCCGCGCGCGGCCCAGAGCCCGCCCCAGCGAGTCCTTCCCGCTCCTAAGTCCCTCGGATGGCTGCAGATAGCATCATCATTCGCGGAGCCCGGCAGAACAATCTGCAGGGCTTCGACGTGGCCATCCCGCGCAACCGCCTGGTGGCGGTCACGGGGGTCAGCGGGTCGGGCAAGAGCTCCTTGGCGTTCGACACCCTCTTCCGCGAGGGCCAGCGGCGCTTCCTCGAGACCCTCTCGGCCTACGCGCGCCAGTTCCTGGGGCGGATGGAGAAGCCGGCCGTGGACAGCGTGGAGGGCCTGGCGCCCGCCATCGCGGTGGACCAGAAGGCCGTTCCCCGGGGCGCTCGGTCGACGGTCGGGACCCTGACCGAGATCTACGACCACCTGCGGGTGCTCTACGCCCGCGCCGGGATTGCCCACTGCCCCGACCACGGTGAGCCCCTGGTCTCGCAGACTCCCGAGGCGGTGGTGCAGCAGTTGCTCGAGGCCTTCGACGGCCAGTCGGTGCACGTGCTCGCGCCCTTGATCCGCGACCGCAAGGGTCAGCACAAGGCCCTGTTCGAGGACCTGGCGAAGCGCGGCTTCGTGCGCGTGCGCGTGAACGGCGAGGTCCACCGCATCGAAGAGGTGCCCGAGCTGCACCGCTACAAGCGCCACACCGTCGAGGTCGTGGTGGACCGCATGCGGATCGAGGAAGGCACCCTGGCCCGGCTGCGCGAGGCCGTGGGGCAGGCCCTGGAGCAGTCCAGGGGCGACGTGATCGTCTTCGACGCCAAGCGCGAGGACGCGCACTCGACCCTGCAGAGCTGCCCCCAGTGCAGCCGCGAAGCGCCGCCCCTCGAGCCGCGCCTGTTCTCCTTCAACTCGCCCCACGGCGCTTGCTCCAGCTGCGACGGCTTGGGCGTTCTTCGTCGTCCCAGCGAGGCCCTGGTGGTCGCGGACGCGAAGTTGACGATCCGCGAGGGCGCCCTGGCCGTGACGCGCAAGAGCGGCGGGGCGCTCAACTTCCCGCGCGTCGACTTCGAACTGCTCGCGAACATCGGCGCGGAGGTCGGCTTCGACTTGGACACGCCCTGGAAGGACCTGACGCCCGCCGCGCGGCGCGCGATCCTGTTCGGCACGGGCGAGAAGCGCTTCGAGGATCAGAGCAACTGGAACGGCAAGCGCTACCAGGGATCGGTGACCTGGAACCGCCGCTACCGCGGCGTGATCCCCGCCCTGGAGCGCGCCTGGAAGCAGGGCGGCCGGCGCAAGATGGTGGAGAAGTTCCTCTCCCACGGCGTCTGCGAGGAGTGCGGCGGCACGCGCCTCAACGAGGTCTCGCGCTCGGTAACGGTGGGGGGCACGGCGATTCGCACGCTGCTCCAGAGCGCCATCGACGACCTGCCGGCGAACTTCGAGCGCCTGGCGCTCAGCAACCGCGCGCGGCAGATCGCCGAGCCGCTGCTACTCGAGATCGATCGGCGCGTGGCTTTCCTGCGCCACGTGGGCCTGGGCTACCTGTCCTTGGACCGCTCGGCCGACAGCCTCTCGGGCGGTGAGGCCCAACGGATCCGCCTGGCCGCGCAGCTCGGCGCAGGCCTGCAGGGGGTCATGTACGTGCTGGACGAGCCCTCGATCGGGCTGCACCCGCGCGATCACGGTCGACTGCTCGGCGCCCTGCGCGCCCTGCGCGACCAGGGCAACACCGTGATCGTCGTCGAGCACGACGAGAACACCCTGCGCTCGGCTGACCATCTGATCGACATCGGGCCGGGCGCGGGAGCCCACGGCGGGCGCCTGGTGGCCCAGGGGCCGCCCTCCGAGATCAGCCACACCGATTCACCGACGGGGCGTCTGCTGGCGGGCCTGTTGACCTTCCCGCGGCCCGAGGTGCGGCGCGAAGGCAATGGCAATCGCCTGCGGCTCACGGGAGCTACCGGCTTCAACCTCAAGGGCGTCGACTTCGAGTTCCCCCTGGGGACCCTGACCGCGGTCAGCGGCGTGAGCGGTTCGGGCAAGTCGACGCTCGTGAATCGCACCCTGCGGCGCGCGCTGACGCGTCGCCTTGGACTCGAGACTCCCGAGCCCGAGCCCTACGAAGCGCTCGAGGGCGCGGAGGCGGTGGAGGACCTGGTGGTCATCGACGCGGCGCCGATCGGCCGCACGCCGCGCTCGAACCCGGCCACGTACACCGGGGCCTTCGGGCCGATCCGCGATCTCTTCTCGCAGATGCCCGAGTCGCGCATGCGCGGCTGGGGGCCCGGGCGCTTCTCGTTCAACGTCGAGGGCGGGCGCTGCGAGGTCTGCCAGGGTGCCGGCGCCCAGCTGATCGAGTTGCAGTTCCTGGCGCCGGTGACCGTGCCCTGTGAGGAGTGCGGGGGCAAGCGCTTCAACGACGAGACGCTCGGCGTGCAGTACAAGCACCGCAACGTCTCGGACGTCCTCGGTCTGACCATCGAGGAGGCCCTGGAGGTCTTCGGAGACCTACCCAAGATCGCCCGGCCCCTGCGGGCGCTGGTCGACGTGGGCGTCGGCTACCTGACCTTGGGTCAGCCCTCGACGACTCTCTCCGGCGGCGAGGCCCAGCGCGTCAAGCTGGCCAAGCACCTGCAGAAGCAGGGGCGCAAGCACACCCTCTACCTGCTCGACGAGCCCACCACCGGACTGCACGCCCAGGACGTGGCGCGCCTCGTGGGCGCGCTCCAGCGCCTGGTGGATGGGGGCCATTCGGTGCTCGTGATCGAGCACAACCTGGACGTGTTGCGCTCGGCCGACTGGGTGATCGACCTGGGTCCGGAGGGGGGCGCCGAGGGCGGCGAGCTGATCGTCGCCGGCACCCCCGAGCAGGTGGAGGCCCACGCCGAGTCTTACACCGGCGAGGCCCTGCGCGCCGAACGCAACCTGGCCAGCGGCCCGGCCATCGCGCCCTCGGTGCCCGTCGCGCCGCGCGAATGCATCGAGGTGGTCGGCGCCACGATCCACAACCTGCGTAGCGTCTCGGTGGAGATCCCGCGCGACGCGCTCACGGTGATCACCGGTCCGAGCGGCTCCGGCAAGAGCTCCTTGGCCCTGGACACGATCTACGCCGCTGGCCGTCAGCGCTTCGTCGAGTCCCTCTCGACCTACGCGCGCCAGTTCCTCAGCTCCCGCGATCGGCCGCCGGTGGAGCGCTTGGAAGGGCTGGGGCCCGCCGTCGCCGTGGAAGCGCGCACCTCCCTCGGGCATCCGCGCTCCACGGTCGCCACGACCACCGAGATCCATGACCACCTGCGCGTGCTCTGGGCGCGGGCGGGGGTGCGGCGCTGCCCCGACCACGGCGAGAAGCTCGAGCGCACCGGTCCGGGCCAGGTCACCCGCGCGGTGCTCAAGGCCTTCGACGGCGAGAAGGGCTACGTGGTCGCGCCGGCCTTCCCCCCGGGCGGGCGCCGACCGGCGAAGCTCGCCGAGGCCCTCGAGCGCCTGGCCGAGGGTTGGCAGGCGGCGGGCTTCGCGCGCCTGCTCGTGGACGGCGTCGAACACCGCCTGGACGCCAAGCTGCCGCGCATCACCCGCGCGTCGCAGATCGACCTGGTGATCGACCGGGTGGCCTTCAAGGCCGAGTCCAAGAGCCGCATCGCGGAGGCAGTCGAGCAGGCCGACCACCTGGCCCAGGGTCACGTGGGCGTCGCCATCCAGGGCGGCGAGCGGCTCGACTTCAACCTGCGCGGCGCCTGTTCGGAGTGTGGCTTCTCCATCGAGTCCGACCTCGAGCCGCGGCACTTCTCGTTCAACACCCACGTGGGCGCCTGCCCGGAGTGCGACGGCCTGGGCGAGCAGTGGCGCTGCGCCGAGGAGCTGTTGATCGACAACCCGGGCCAACCCCTGGTGCTGGGTGCCAGCGGCGCGCCGACGGCGATCTCGGGCAAGGTCGGGCGCTACCTGACCAAGGGCAAGGGCTACTACGAGCACCTCTTGCGGGCGGTGGCCAAGGCCCACCGGATCGACCTCGCCAAGCCCTTCGAGCGGCTGACCGAGGCCCACCAGCGGCTGTTGATCGACGGGCAAGGCGCCAAGGAGAGCTACCGCGTGCAGATCTCCAAGGAGGGCGCCAACTTCGAGCTGGAGGAGAACTTCAGCGCCGAGTGGACCGGGTTGTGCGGCGCCGTGGACGGCTGGCACGCGCGGTCCGAGGACCCCGAGTGGCGTGCAATCCTGGAGAAGGTCATGCGCCGCGCGAGTTGCCGCGCCTGCGCGGGCGAACGCCTGGCACCCGTACCGCGCTCGGTGACCGTCAGTCGCAACCGGCTGCCGGAGCTGCTGGGTGCGTCGATCGACGGGATCCACGAGTGGCTGGCAAAGCTCAAGCTGCCGGCCGCGCGATCGAAGGCGGTCGCGCCGGTGGTCGAGGAGCTGCGCTCGCGGCTGGAACTGCTGCGGAAGGTGGGGTTGGGGTACCTGACCCTGGACCGCTCCATGTCGACGCTGTCCGGTGGCGAGGCCCGTCGAGTGCGCCTGGCCGCGAGCCTGGGGTCGCGCCTGGTGGGAGTCTGCTACGTGCTGGACGAGCCCACCGTCGGCCTGCACCCGCGCGACATCGAGCGGCTCACCGACGCCCTGCTCGAGCTGCGCGACCTGGGCAACACGGTGATCGTGGTGGAGCACGACGAAGAGGTCATGCGCCGGGCCGACTACCTGATCGACATGGGCCCCGGCGCCGGGCGCTACGGCGGCACGGTCGTCGCGTCGGGGACGCCCGACGAAGTCGCGCAGGTCGCCGACTCCCTGACGGGCAAGGGCCTGCGGGGCGAACTCACCCTGCGCGCGGCCAGGCGGGCCCCCGAGGGACGCGACCGGGTGGGAGTCGTCGGCGGCAAGGTCCACAACCTCAAGCAGGTCGACCTGGACGTGGCCTACGGCCAACTCACTGGCATCTGCGGACCCTCCGGTTCGGGCAAGAGCTCGCTGGTGATGGAGTGCCTGGTGCCGTCCCTGCGCGGCGAGCGTCCGGAGGGGCGCTGGCGTTCGACCGTTCCGGCCGCGCGCGGCGCGCGGCGGGTGGTGGTCGTCGACGCGAGCCCCCTGGGTCGGACGCCGGCCAGCATCCCGGCCACTGCGGTCGGGCTGATGGACCCCCTGCGAGAGCTGTTCGCGCGCACACCCGAGGCGCGCATGCGCGGCTTCACGATCGCGAACTTCTCCTTCAACTCGTCCAAGGGGCGCTGTCCGGCCTGCGAAGGCCGCGGGGCCACGAAGGTCGAGATGCAATTCCTGGCGGACCTGTGGCTCGAGTGCGAGGAGTGCCGCGGCAAGCGCTATCGCCCCGAGGTGCTCGACGTGCGGTTCCGCGGGCATTCCATCGCGGACCTCCTGGAGCTGCCGGCGAGCGAGGCCCTGGAGCTGCTCGAGCACCAGCCGCGCCTGGCGCGGGTCCTGGCGACCCTGTGCGACGTGGGCCTGGGCTACATCGCCCTGGGGCAGAGCTCGACCACGCTCTCGGCCGGCGAGGCCCAGCGGGTGAAGCTGGCGGCCGAGTTGCTGCGCGCCGACGATGTCGAGCGCAGCGTCGTGGTCCTGGACGAGCCCAGTACCGGCCTGCACTCCTCCGACGTGCAGAAGCTCGTGGACGTGCTGCACCGCTTGGCGGACAGCGGCCACGCGGTCGTCGTGATCGAGCACCACACGGGCCTCCTGGCAGCTTGTGACCGACTGGTCGAACTCGGCCCCGACGGTGGCGAGGACGGCGGTCGTCTGATCGCCGACGGGACCCCGGACGAGATCATCGCCAACCGCGATTCGAGCACCGGGCCGTGGCTGACCGCATCCGGCGCCGAGGCGCCCGTGCGCGGCCGCAGGCGCAAGGCGCGCAGCCTGGGGGCAACCACGTGACACTGCTGCCCGACAACCCTCTGATCGTCCAGTCGGACAAGAGTTTGCTGCTGCACACGGTGCGTTCGGTGATCGACGCCGACGGCCGCGCTGCCAAGGACGAAGACGGCCGCCCGCTGACCGAGGAGCACCCGCGCTACGCGGCCGCGCGGGACACCCTGGCCAAGTTCGCGGAGCTGGAGAAGAGCCCCGACTACCTCCACAGCTACCGCATCACCCCGGTCTCGATCTGGAACGCGGCGGCCCTCGGGATGACCGCCCAGGACGTCGAGGACGAGCTCTTCGAGTACTCCTGTGTGCCGATCCCGCCCACGATCCTGGACGAGATCCGCTCCTGGTTCGGGCGCTACGGCCTGCTGCGGATCGAGCGCCTCGATGCCGAGGGCTTCCAGCTCGTCTCCGACGATCCGGAGGCGGTGCGCGAGGTCCTGACCCATCGTGCTATCGCCGCCCTGGTGCAGCGCGACGACGAGGGGCGACTGCGGCTGGGAGAGCTCGAGCGTGGGCCGCTCAAGCAGGCCCTGATTCGGATTGGCTTCCCGGTCGACGACCGCGGGGGCTATCGCGACGGCGATCCCTACGCCATCGGGCTGCGCGCGACCACACGGCGTGGCACGCCGTTCCAGGTGCGCGACTACCAGAGCGCGGCGGCGGAGGCCTTCTACCGCGGCGGGAGTGTGCTGGGCGGCTCCGGCGTGATCGTGCTGCCCTGCGGCGCGGGCAAGACGGTGGTGGCCCTGGCGGCCATGAGCCTGGTCGGCACCAAGACCCTGATCCTGACCTCCAACACGGTGGCCGTGCGCCAGTGGCGCGAAGAGCTGCTCGACAAGACGGCCCTGGGCGAGGACGAGGTCGGCGAGTACACGGGCGACCAGAAGATCGTCCGGCCGGTCACGATCACGACCTACCAGATGTTGACCTGGCGCCGCAGCCGGGCCGGCGAGTTCGAGCACTTCGACCTGTTCCGCCAGGAGAACTGGGGCCTGGTGGTCTACGACGAGGTGCACCTGTTGCCCGCGCCGATCTTCCGCGTCACGGCGGAGCTCCAGGCCCGCAGGCGACTGGGTCTGACGGCGACGCTCGTGCGCGAGGACGGCAAGGAGGACGAGGTCTTCTGCCTGATCGGTCCCAAGCGCTACGACGTGCCGTGGAAGGTGCTGGAGGGGCAGGGCTTCATCGCCACGGCCCGCTGCGTCGAGGTGCGCGTGCCCCTGCCGCAGGAGTTCAAGCCCTCCTACGAGGCGGCCGACGCGCGCAAGAAGTTCCGCGTGGCCTCCGAGAACCCCGACAAGCTGCGGGTCGTCGAGCACTTGATCCGCAAGCACTCCGAGGGGCGCGTGCTGGTGATCGGCCAGTACATCGACCAGCTCAAGGATCTCGCGCGCCAGTTGGGTGTCCCACTGATCACCGGGCGCACGCCCAACGCGGAGCGTGAGCGGCTCTACGGGGCCTTCCGCTCCGGCGCAGAGCGGATCCTGATCGTGTCGAAGGTCGGAAATTTCGCGATCGACCTGCCGGACGCCAACGTGGCGATCCAGGTCTCGGGGACCTTCGGGTCCCGTCAGGAAGAGGCACAACGTTTGGGACGCATCCTGCGACCGAAGTCGGATGGATCCGCGGCCGCGTTCTACGCCGTCGTGACGCTCAACTCCCGTGATCAGGAGTTCGCGCAGAAGCGCCAGCTCTTCCTCACGGAGCAGGGCTACTCGTATGAAATCGTCGAAGCCGCGGGCGCGGAGGAGCTCGCGGGTCATGGAGAGATGACGTGAGGGAAGACAATCCCGAGAGCATGGGCAAGCCCAAGAGCATCGCCGCTGGACGCAAGGCCGCGGTCGCGCGCTTGGGTGTCGACGAGGCCGTCTCGCTGCGGCCCAAACGCGACCTGACCGAGCTCTACCGCTTCTGGGCGGGGACCGACACGGCGGAGATCCCCCGCGGCGAGTCCATCGTCCGACGGCAAGTGGTCGAGTGGATGTCGGAGCCCGAGACGCTCGAGAGTCGCGTTGCCGAGCTCGGCAAGCGCCTGGGCGGCGTCTTCGAAGAGTTGATCGGCGTGCCGGACTACCGCTCGACGCTCGAGGCCCTCTCCACGGCCAGGCGCTTGGCGCACCTGAATGAGTACGACCTGCGCTCATGCCTGGAGGCGCTCGAGCGCCGTGCCCTGGTGATCCCCGTCGACCATGAGACCGGTGCGGCGGCCAGCGGATCGGGGAAGAACGGCTCCTACGCCATTCCGACCGATCTGGCCGACGCCCTGGTGCGCGCGCGGCGGGTGCGGATGCGCGGGATCTTCGACCTGGTGACCCTGCGCGGACACCTGGACAAGGCCTACTCGGATCCGGCCCGCGCGGCCCTCGTGACGCCCCAGCGGCTGCGCGAGATGTACAAGATGTACGCCACGGACTCGGCCGCCGTGGCGCGGGTCGAGCGCCTCCCCGGCGGAGTGCGCGAGTTGGTCGAGAAGGCCATCCTCGAGTTCGGTGGGGTGCTCTCGAAGGCCCTCTTCGAGCGCATGAAGATCGACCTGCCCCATTGGAACGGTCGGCGCTGGGCGATGATCCTCGAGCAGTCGCTGGTGGGGACGGTGCAACCGGTCGACCTGTCGCGCTACGGCATCGCCCACTGCGACGACACGCTGGTGGTCTTCAACGAGGTCGCCCTGGCCTGGCTGCGGCGCGTGGCCGTTCCCAGTGACCCGGACCGCCCCCACGAGGAGCTGGCGCGCGGCATCGACGTGTTCACCAACGTCAGTCGCTTCCTGGCCTTCCTGCAGGAGAACGACGTCCGCTACACGGTCAAGGGCGAGATCTTCAAGACCACCGAGAAGAAGATCCTGCAGCACCTGATCCCGAACCCCGGGCGCGAGCTCTCGCGCGAGGAAGTGCTGCAGTTCATCTTCGGCTTCGCACGCAGCGAAGGGCTCGTGGACGGCACCGGCGAGCGCACCCTCGGCGTGACCTCGGAAGGGCGGATGTGGGGCAGCAAGCCCCTGCAGGAGAAGCTCGAGCGCCTCCTGGATTTCGCACTGGGTGAGGCGATCGAGGGCATGGATCCCTTCCATCAGGGACAGTTGCGCCAACTCCTGTTGCGGATGCTCAAGCGCATCGAGCCGGGCACCTGGTACGACCTGATGTACCTGCCGTTCCTGGCGCGCAACCAGTACCTGGCGAGCCTGGACGACCTGGACGTGGCCGAAGCCATCGCGGACCGCAACCAACGCGGCCGCAACGGCCCGCTGGAGGACATTCAGCGCATGTCCTGGAACCTGGTGCGCTGGGCGCGCCAGCGGCTGTACCTGCTGGGGGTCGTCGACCTGGGCTACGACGCGGCCGGTCGCCCGGTGGCCCTGCGGCTGACCCACAGCGGCGCGCGGCTCCTGGGCCTGGATGCGGGCACCTCGGCTCGCCCGGGCGTCGGCAACCTGGTCGTGACCCCCGACTTCGAGGTCGTGCTGTTCAAGAGCAGCGACGACGCGGAGCTGATGCACGACCTGGATCGCTTCTGCGTGCGCGACAAGGTCGGGGAGACGATCCACTTCCGGATCGTCGAGCAGGCCGTCCGGCGGGCCCTGATCGAGGGCATGCGTCTCGATCGCATCCTGACCACCCTCGAGAGCAACTCGCGCACGCCCGTGCCGCAGAACGTGACCTATTCGATCCGCGATTGGGCCCTGCAGGCCGGGTTGATGGTGATCGACGCGGACCTCAAGCTGCGGGCCGAGGACACCGAGGCCCTGCGGCGCTTGGCCGCCAGCCCGGGTGCGCGCAGCTACGTGGTCCGGGTCCTGGAGCCGACCTGCATCCAGCTCGGCGGCAAGACGACGCCGCGGCGCATGCGGGCGCTGCTGCGCGACCTGGGCTACATCGTCGAGCTGCATCCGGATCTGGTCGACTAGCCCGGTGTCTCGGTTGGTCGCCAATCAGGACTGGACGCCTCCGCCCCTGGTCGCGCTGACCCCGGGCAATCTCACTCTGGCTGACTGCGCGGCGCTGGTGCAGCGCTGCGAGGCGGCGGTTGCGGCGGGCCTGCGCGGCGTCTTGCTTCGGGAGCGGTGCCTCTTCGACCGCGACTTCCTGGCCCTGGCTGGGGAGCTGCGCCGAAAGCTGGGCGCGGGCGGTTGGCTCGGCATCCACGACCGCGCGCACCTGTTCGCTGCCTGCGACGGCGACGCCTTGCATCTGGGTTGGTGGTCCCTCGAACCGAGCGCGGCTCGAACTCTCGTTGGCGAAGCGGTCCCCATCGGCTTCTCGGCCCACGCCGACGACCCGCAGCAGAATCGGCAAGGCTGCGACTACCTGCTGCTCGCACCGGTGGCCGCGACGCGCTCGCACCCGGACCCGGAGGCGGTCGACTGGCGCGCGCCCCTGGGCGTCGATGGGTTCGAATCCGAGCTGCGACGTGACGGGCGGCCCACTTGGGCTCTGGGCGGCGTCGACGCGACCAACGCCGCGGCGCTGCGGCGCGCCGGCGCGAAGGGCATCGCCGTGCTGGGGGCCATCCTGGGTCAGTCGGATCCAGGAACCGCGGCCCGCGGCACCGCCGCCCTGCTCGATGCCTGGGAGAACGACCGGTGAGTCCCTCGAGATTTCTGCTCGTCACGCGCCGGGCGGTGCTGATCGTCGCGGCCGCGGGCCTCGGCTACCTGTTCTGGCGCGCCGACATGCTGACCCTGCCCGAGCAGGGCTGCTCGCCGCTGCACGGCTTCGCGCCGGGGGATCGTGTGATCGTCGATCGCAGACCCAAGGAACTCGGCCCCGGGGCTGCGGTGCTGTTCGAAGGTCGCGCCGGCGAGCTGCTCCTGGGTCGGGTCGTGGATGCACCTCGCGACCTGGACCCGGCCGCGCGCGCGCTCATCGAACGGGGCGCCCTCTGGATCGAGACCGAGCGCGACGATTGTCCCGGCAACGACAGCGACGACCTGGGACCGATCGCGACCGAGCGCGTGGTGGCGCGACTGATCATGGCGGTCGGCTGGTGAGCGCCGCAGGTGAGCGCCGCTGGAGCGAGGCTCGCATCCACCGCTGGCTGGCGAGTCGCGAGCGACCGTCGCTGCTCGACGGCAGCCAGGGCCACGACGCCGCGGTCCTGCGCCGTATGCAGGGTCGCCCCGTGCTGTGCACGGACCAAGTCATCGAGGGCGTGCACGCCGCAGTCGGAACCGCGCCGCGGCTCTTGGGCCGCAAGGCCGTGGCTCGGACCCTCTCGGACCTCGCGGCCTGCGGAGCGTCGGCGCGGGCGGTGCTGCTGGCATTGCGCCTGCCGCGGGATTGGACCGACGCCGCCGTGCGCGCCCTGATCCGCGGCGCCTGGACCGAGGCCGAGCGCTTCGGTGCCGAGTTGGTAGGCGGTGACCTGGCCCTGGGCGTCGGACCGGCGAGCGCCGCGGTAACGGCCCTCGGCGAGCTGCCGGGCAGGGGCCGCCCGCCGGGACGCGATCGTGCGCGCCCGGGACAGGTGGTGCTCTGCACGGGACCGACCGGCGGCAGCCTGCTCGGCCGACACCTGCGGATCGAGCCGCGCCTGGCCGCCGGCCGGGCCCTGCGCGAGGCCGGGGCCAGCGCCATGATCGACGTGTCCGACGGCCTGTGGCTCGACGCCTCGCGCCTCGCTCGGGCCTCGGGAGTGCGCCTGGAGCTGAGCGATCCGGCGATCCACCGGGACGCGGTTCGACTGGCTCGCCGCACGGGCCGCACGCCCCTGGCACATGCCCTCATCGATGGAGAGGACCACGAGCTGCTCGCGACCCTGCCGCGGGCGGCGGCCATGCGAGTGCTGGCCGCCGGACTGCCCGGGGCGCGGATCCTCGGTCGAGTGGTGCGCGGTGAGGGCGTCGTCGTGCGGGACCGGGAAGGCGACCGTGTACCGGCGCCGGCGCAGCTCGGCTACCTGCACGGCGATTGTTAGTGTCCTGGATCAGAAGTTCGGCGTCACTGCCCGGAGGTCCGATCGATGCTGGCTAGGCGCGCCGACGACGCGTATCCGCTGCGATACTCGGAGGAGGCGCAGGCGACGCCAGCGGCGATCGGAGCCCGGGAAGTGACGCCGAATTTCTGATCCAGGACACTAGCCTGGGCCGCGTGATGACCGCCCAACCCCGATCGGTGCCGCCCGAGGTCAGCTTCGTGTCGAACTCGGCCGACGAGACCGAAGCGCTGGGCGAGGCCCTCGGACGGGCCCTCCTGCCCGGTTGTGTACTGGCCCTCTCGGGTGAGCTGGGAGCCGGCAAGACCTGCCTGGTACGCGGCCTGGCGCGGGGCATCGAGTCCGAGGACCCGGTTAGCAGCCCGACCTACACCCTGGCCCACGAGTACGCGGGCCGTCTGACCCTGCACCACCTGGACGCCTGGATGGCCGAGCGCGAGGCCTCCTTCCTGGCCGCTGGGGGCGAGGAGCTGCTCCTGGGCGAGTCGGCCGCGGTGATCGAGTGGGCGGGCCACGTCGAGGCCTGGCTGCCGCGACCCCACCTGGCCCTGGAGTTGGCCCACCTAGACCCCCGGCGGCGCCGGGTCACGGCCCGGCTGATCACCGGCGAGGGGGGCTCGCTGGGGCCCCTGGAGGGGCTCTGGGCCGTGCTGGTGGCCCATTCGTGCACGATTCCTCCCAGGCAAGGCAATCCCACGTGAACCCAGCCCGGAACCGGCCGTTGTTGTTCGTGAGCGCGCAGGTGGCTGACCCTTGAGGGACGATTGGACCGATGCAAGGGACCCACTGACGGCGCTTCGCGCAGGAGATCCATCCGTGTACGAGGCCTTCGTCCAGCGGGAATCCGCAACCTTCCTCGGCTTCTTCAGACGCCTCGGGGCGTCGTTCGAGGAGGCCGAGGACCTGGTCCAGGACGTTCTGATCAAGCTCTACCGGGCCGCGGACAACTACGTCGCGCGGGAGCGCTTCCCGGCCTTCGCCTTCCGCGTGGCGCGCAACGCCTGGATCGACGCGGAGCGCAGTCGCGCCGTGCGGCCCAAGCGCGCGGCGGGCGGGGCGGGCGACGATGACCAGGACGCACCGGAGCACCGCACCCAGGGTCGCGAGCGCGACCCCGAGGAGCTGGCCGTGGTGCGTGAAGAACACAGCCGCTTGGAGTCGTGTCTGACCGAGCTGCCCGTCGGTCACCGCCAGGTCTTCGAGTTGGGGGCGATCCAGGAGCTCGACTACGCGGAGATCGGGAGCATCCTCTCGATCCCGGTGGGAACGGTGAAGTCGCGAATGTTCCACGCGGTTCGCAAGCTGCGCGCGGCCTTGGCCGAACGTGACACCGAAGGGGTCGGACGATGAGCGGCGCGGATTCGAAGCAACCCTCGGACCTCGAGCGCGCCGAGCGCCTGCAGGACTGGCTCGAGCGCGGTCGCGTGGAGTTTCCCGGCGACGGTGCGGATCGAGGACTGCGGGACACGGTCATGGAGGCTCGCCGCCTGGCCGCGGAGGAGTACGACGCGTCCGTCCTGGCTTCGCGCCGGGTGGCGGTGCGCGTAATCGAGCAGACGGTGGGGGGGATGCCATTCCATATGCGCGTGCGACGTGCATTGAAGCGCTCGGTCGCCCTGCGCGTGGTGGCGGCCAGCGTCTTGGTTCACCTGCTGGCACTGCCGGCGGTGGCCTGGTACGTGATCGCTCCCCAGACCATGCCGGACTTCGTGCTGAGCTTCCTGCCCGTGGATCGCGACGATCCGGCGGGGGTCGGGTCGCCGCTCGAGCTGCCCGACGACGAGGCTGCCGAGGCCCTGGCGGAGCGCCGCGGCGAGGTGGAGAACAGGCTGCGGATCGACCGCTTCCGAATCGGAACGGCGGCCCTGCCCGATCCGATCGACGTGGCCGGTCTGGTGGACAGCGCGCGACCGAAGTCCGCGGCGGATTGGATCGCCCTGCGGATCGAGTTGCGGCGCGGGGTGGGGCACCTGCCGGCGGCGGCGCTGACGGCGGACCTGTCCGACCCCTTGACCTCCTTGGCGGTGCTCGAGACCTGTCTCGATGCCCTGGCCCTGGATCCGGAGTCCGAGCTCTCGCGCCGATCGGCGGACCGGGCGCGACTGCGGGTGGCGGCGCTCTCGGCCGTCGAGTTGCCCTGGCGCGAGTTGGCCCCGGCGGCGCTGGAGCGCGCGGCGTCCTACGGGGTCGGTCCTGCCGGCCGAAGCCCTTCGGGCGTTGGCGCGTCGGGCGGCGAGGCTCGCGGCCTCGACCTGGGCTGGTGGCTGCGGGGAGCCTCGGCTGGGCTCGAGAACCTCGCGGCGTCGGAACCCTGGGCGTCCTGGCTCGTATGGGCTGACGGTCAGCGCTGAGAGGTCCTCGCGGCTGATTCTTCCCGGTCGCCGCAGGCCCGACCCCGCCGGATCGGTGGTCGGCGGCACCCGTTGCAGCCGGTCCCCCGTGAGGATTCTCCCCGACAGTTCGAGGGAGCGGACGGGGCTTGCTTGGACGGTCGACCGGGCGCACCTATCCTCACCCGCCCATGTCGACGCCCCCTGCCCGCCGCACCGTTCCCGCCTTCCTCCTGCTGCTCCTGTCGCTGGCTCCCGCGGGCCGTGCGGCGGTCCAGGAGACGGAGGCCCCCGCCGACGCGTCATCCGCAGGGGTGACCCCGGAAGAGCCGCCGAAGAGCGCGCCGGGGACCAGCCTGCAACTCACCCTGGGTGATGCCCTGCGGATCGCCGTGGCGGAGAACCTGAGCCTGGCGCTCGAGGACGAGACCGTCGAGCAGGCCCTGGCCAGCAGCCTGGGATCCTGGGGCGCCTTCGACCCGGTCCTGGATCTGGCCGCGTCCTACACGGACTCCGACCAGCCCCAGGCCAACACGTTCATCGCGGCCGGCGCCTCGGCCATCGCGGATCAGGTGACCTCGATCGGCGCCGACCTGGTCCTGCCGGTCACCACCGGCGGGAGCTTCCGCGTCGGCTTCGACGAGTCCCTGACGGAGACCAACAACCCCGGCATCGTCGGCGACCCGATGTTCCCGGGACCCTTCCCGGACGGCGACTACACCAACGCCAGCCTCAGCGCCGGCTTCACGCAGCCGCTGCTGCGCGGGGCCTGGTCCCGCACCGCGACGGCGGACCAGCGCCAGTCGGAGATCAGCCTGCGCCGCGCCGAAGCCGGGCGCAGGGTGACCCGCGACGACCTCGTAGCCAATGTCAGCAACGCCTACTGGGACCTGGTCGCCGCCCGCGAGGAGGAGCAGGTGCGTGTCCTGGCACTCGAGCTGGCCCAGGAGCAGCTCTCGCAGAATGGCGAGCGACTGCGGGTCGGGGTGGGGACGGAGGTCGACGTGCTCCAGGCCGAAACCCAGGTGGCGCAGGAGGAAGAGCGGCTCCTGCGGGCCCGCACGGACGTCCAGGCGCGATCCGACGGATTGAAGGCGTTGCTCCTGCGCCGTGGCGAGGCTAGCGACGATGCATGGGACGCCTACCTCGACCTGTGGACCATTCCGATCGAGCCCCTGACCAGCTTGCCGGTGGTAGAGGGTGCGGCCGAGGTCGCGCCGTGGCGCGAGATCCTCGAACAGGCCCTGGAGCGTCGCCCGGAGTTGATCCAGGCCCTCTTGGACGTGGATGCCGCCCAGGTGGAGTTGGATCGGGCCGAGTCCAGTCGCCTGCCGGGTCTGGACCTGAACCTGGATGCCCGCAGTGTGTCGATCGAGGACGAGCCGGCCGGGGCCTTCAAGACCGCTTCGCAGCTCGACTTCATGACCTATACCGGGTCGCTGAACTTCAACTTGCCCCTGCGCAATCGCACGGCGCGCTACGCGGAGCGGGCCGCCCGCTCGCGCCTGCGTGCGGCGCGCTTGAGCTTCGAGCAGGTCGAGGCCACCGTCGTGAGCGAGATCCGCAACGCGGTGCGGGAAGTCGAGTACCAGGCCCAGGCGGTGCTCGCCGCGCGCAAGTCGCGCGAGTTCACCGCGCGTCAGCTCCAGGCGGAGCAGGCGCGCTACGAGGAGGGTCTGGCGACCACCTTCCAGGTGCTGGAGTTCCAGCAGCAGCTCGCGGCGGCCCTCTCGACCGAGCAGGCCAGCCTCTCGGCCTACGCCAAGTCGCGGGTCGCCCTGGCCAAGGCCACGGGGCAGATATCCGACGCTCTGGGCTCGATCGACCAGAATTGATGGGTGCGCTCGCCCACGGGCTGCGGCCGCGTCGGCCGGCGCTCGGTTGTTCGCTGATTTTCGTGCTGGCCCTGGCAGGTTGCGGAAAGCCCGAAGGGGCGACCACGACCGCTGGATCGATCGGCGGCACCCAACAGCCCGCCGGGACCTCCGGTACCGGCCTGGTCGGTCCCGAGCGGCCCGTGGCCGAGGTCCTGCGCGCCGATCCGTGGATCGAGGCGATCTTCGCCACCTGTGGGGACGATCACTACTACGACCGCGACACCTCCGACCTGATCGGGATCCTGGTCGACAAGCTCGAACACGGCCGCGGCGAGCCGCTCAAGCGGGCCATCGAGGAGCTCGGCGCCATGGGCGAGGACAGCGTGCCCGAGCTGCGGCGCCTGCTCGATCTCCAGCTCAACGACGCCAGCCGCGCCGGCTCCATCCAGAACACCCTGGGCGCCCTGGGCCAGAACGACGGCGCCGGCGCACCGGAGCAGTTGGCCCGCGCCCTCGACCATCCGCAGCGCACCATTCGGACCGTGGCCCTGCGCGGCCTGCGCCGCACCGGCGCGCCGCCCGATCGCTTCGACTACCTGGCGGGTCTGGCGCGGGTCGGCGACTCGAACGAGCGTGGCCTGGCTGCCCTCACCATGCACGCCACCGATGCCGCGCGCGCCGAGCTCTTGTTCCTGGACTGGATCGAACGTGGCGAGGTGCTCGACGTCGAGGAGTCGATCCTGCCGCTGATCGCGCTGTCGGAGGTTCCCGAGACCCTGGCCGAGGCCGAGCGTATTCGCCGCGACGTGGATCCGCGGGCGCGGGCCTGGTTCGCGGCCATGTTCGCGGCGCGGGGCGACGAGTCCGCGCGCGAGGACCTGTACGACGCCCTGTCCGACGAGCGGACCGTCGTGCGCTCCACGGCTCTGCGTGCTGCGGCGAGCCTGGGCCTGTGGGAAGTGGTGGCCGCGGTGCTCGAGACCGACCCCGAGAGCTCGATCCGCGCCAGCGCTGCCGCGGCCCTGCACAGCGGCCTGGCCGCCGCCGCCGACGGCGAGCACCCCGAGCTCGCGCCCACCGAAGCCCAACGTGAGCGCGCCCTGGGAGCCCTGCGCAGCGCCCTCAACGGCGAGGACCCGACCGTCGCCGCCGAGGCACAGATCGGCTTGACGATCCTCGGCGACGAGGAGGCCGTGTCGCGGGCGCTCTTGGCCCTCGACGAGTCGCCGGTGGTCCTGACCCGCGTCCTGCCGAGCCTGCGCGAGCGCATGGAGCGAGACCCGGCCCTGGCCGGTCGGGTCTACGACCGCCTGCGCCGACGCATCGAAGCCGAGGAGCAGCTGCCCTGGTCCCAACGCGCGGCGAGCTTCCAGGCCCTCTCGGTGGTCAGGACCCGCGCCGCGGCGGAGCTGCTCATGGCTTACGCCGACCAGGCCGCGGCCGAGGGCGCGATCCTCTCCGGGGCGCCGGCGCACCGTTGGTTCTGCGTGCACGCGACGAACACGGGCCCGCAGGGGCGTAAGTACCTGATCGAGCTCCTGCTCGAGGAACCGGACCCGGTGCGTCGTTTGGACCTGACCTTCGCCATCGGGGGCGAGCGCGACGACCTCGCGCGTACGGCCCTGACCGAGCGCATGGAGAACGACGACCTGCCGCCGCTCGAGCGCCTCTACGCGGCCTCACTGCTGGTGGGTCTCGGCCCCGCGGCCGAGGTCGCCCCGAGGCTCAAGCGCGCCGCGCTGCGGACCCAGGACGACCAGGGCCGGATCGGGTTCCAGTGCCTCTTGTGGCTCTGGTACTGAGCCGGGGCAATCGCCCTCAGTAGCGGGACAGGGCGCCGGTGACGTCGAGCCAGCCGGGCGTTTCGACCGCGGGCCGCGCCTGGGGACCGCTCCACTGTCCGGCCTCGTTGGGGTGGGCCACCAGCTGTCGACTCGGCTCGAGGGCGTAGGCGGCCAGGCCCGTCTCGGAGTGGCGCCAGGGCCAGGCCTGCAAGATCGGGCGGCCTTCGGCGTCGGGCGCGACACCGAATAGGTAGCCGTTGCGGCGCAGGAGGTTGCCCCCCTCGCTCCAGTGTGAGTTGCCCGACGGATCGAAGTCACTCCCCGCTGCAGCCTCGAGGGTCGTGTCCTGGAGCGACCCCCCGCCTTGATCGACGCGGTCGGCCAACTGACGCAGGGTTCGGACCGCATCGCGCTCGTTGGCGTAGACGGCGTAGACCTGCATGCGCGACACGGACAGGGCTGCCAGGGCCGTGGCCACGGCGATGATCGCCAGCCAACTGGTGCGGCCCATGCCGGCTCGCCAGGCGCATCGCCCCGGGCCGCGACTGCCGCTCGCAACCCCGTCCGCGACAGTCCAAACTGCCCGGGCCCCTCGACGGTTCAGCGGCGTCCTTTGCACGACCGCGATGATCCGCTTCGGACCACACCAGATTCAAGCCCGTGCGAACACCTGCGATCGAAGACGTGCCCCAGGCGCTCCGCGAGCGAGCGATCGAGGTGGCCGGCGTGTTGCGAACAGCGGGGCATCGGGCCTGGATCGTCGGAGGGGCGGTGCGCGATCTGGCCCTGGGTTACGCACCCAAGGATCTGGACATGGCCTCGGGTGCGACGCCGGAGGAGATCGAGGTCCTCTTCCCGAGCGCGGTGGGGGTCGGGCGCGCCTTCGGCACGATGATCCTGCCCAGCGCGGACGGCGACGTGGAGCTGACGACTTTTCGTGGCGAGGGCGACTATGCCGACGGCCGGCGACCGGAGCGGGTGCACTACGGTGTGAGCCTCGAGGAGGATGCCGCTCGGCGCGACTTCACTGCGAATGCCCTCTATCTGGACCCCCTGGATGGCACCCTGGCCGACCCCGAGGGCGGGCTCGCGGACCTGGAGCGTGGCCTCTTGCGGACGGTCGGCGACCCGCGCGCGCGTTTCGAGGAGGACGCCCTGCGTCTCTTGCGACTGGGTCGTTTCGCGGGGCGCTATGGGCTGACCGTGCCCCAGGACGTGCTCGAGGCCGCCAGCGCAGCCGCGCCGGGCCTGGCGCGGGTCAGCGGCGAGCGCGTGGCCAGTGAACTCGGCCGGATCGGGGCCTGGCCGGGAACCTTGGCGGCCGTGGCCATCCTGGCGCGCGTGGGGGCCCTGGTGGCCCGCTTCGACTCTTGGGGCGACGAGGCGCTGGCCGGCACTCGGCGCGCGCTGATCGAGGCCCTGGGCGACGGTGCGGGGACGACCGTGTTCATGGCCGCGTTGTTCTGGAATTCCGGGGGCGGGCAGGCTTCCGACGAGTTGGACAGCCTGCGGCTCTCCAGGGCGGATCGACGGGAGATCGGCGCCCTGTGGCAACTGGGCCAGGCCTTGAGTGACGCAGGCCGCAGGCGCAGCAGCCTGCTACGCGCCCTGCGCGAACTCGACGAGCCGTTGGCGCTGCGCTGGGCTGGGGCACTCGCCGAGGTCTGTCCCGCGACCCACGGGGCCGGGCGATCGGAACTCGCACGTGCCGCCACCGAGGTGCCGGCGGCGGACCGGCGACCGGCGCCGCTGCTTCGCAGTGACGACCTTCGAGCCGCCGGAGTCCCCCGCGGGCCGGCCTGGGGCGAGCTGCTGAGCGAACACGAGGACCTGCAGCTCGAGGGGCAACACACCGATCGTGGACTGGCCCTCGATTGGCTCGCCCGCCGCGCAGCCGAACTCGGCGAAGCGGATCAACTGGGCGGGAAGAGCCGCCGCAGTTGATGGCTGACGCGGTAGCCGGCCAGGATCGCGAGGGCCAGTAGCTCCGAGCCGGGCGCGCCACTGGCCAGCACCGCGCTGGCGGTGAGGATCAAGAGGCGCCGCAGCAAGAGACCCATGGCGCGCTCCACGTCGGGCCTCGTCCAGGGCTCCCGCCGGGCCGCGGCCCGCTGCAGGCCGATTGCGGCAGACAAGGCCAAGGCCGCACCGGCCCAGGGCGCCAGGTCGCCGAGCCAGCCGCGCTCGATCGGGGCCACGAGGGCACCCGCGAAGGGAGCCAGGACCAAGCCCAGGGTGGCCACGTGCAGTGCGATCGCCGGCGCGCGCCCGGGCTCGCGGCTGGTGTCGTCCTCCAGCCGACCGAGGATCGACAGGTTGACCACGTAGAGGGCGTAGACCAGCGGGAACACGAGGTGCTCGAGGCGGACCTGTCCGCCCACGGCCGCCGCTCCCGCCAGCAGTCCCGCGCCGACGTTGCCGAAGCGGCACAGGCCTAGCAGCAGCGGACCCCGTCGAGGCCCGCGACCGGCCACGTCGTAGAGGGCGGCGCAGGCGGCCACGGCGGCGAAGGCTGCTCCGCACCAGAAGGAGGCGAAGGCGCCGATCAAGGGGCCGCCGACCAGCAGCAGCACCGCCACCATCAACACGGTGCGCGAATCCACCGCACGGCTGGGAATCGGTCGGTCGGGCCGCACGCGCGCGTCCTCGTCGCGGTCGGCCCAGTCGTTGAGGGCCATGCCCCCGTGGTACACGCCGAGCGAGGCCAGGATCGCGAGCCAGGGTGCGGCGGGGCGCACGGCGTCGCCGCCCGGCCAGGCTCCAGCGCCCAAGAGCGCGCCCGCGGCCACGTCCGCCACGGCCGTGGCGGTCAAGGACAGCCGCAGCACACGGCCCCAACTCTTCCAGCCGGGCGGAGCCTGTCGTGCTTCGTTCACCGTGTTGGCGACGGCTCCGAGCCCGTCAGAGGCCGAAGGCCCGCGCGATGTCGTTGTAGGTCACGTAGACGAACAGGCCGACGACGAAGACCACACCGACCAACTGGCTGTAGCCGACGACACGCTCGGAGACCGGCGAGCCCTTGACCTTCTCGATCAACAAGAACAACAAATGCCCGCCATCGAAGACGGGGATCGGCAGCACGTTGATGATCGCCAGGTTGACGCTCAGAAGGCACAGGAAGTACATCAGTTTGGCCCAGCCGCTCTCGGCGAAGGCGTAGGAGATCTGACCGATCGCCACGGGGCCACCGATGTTCTTGGTGCTGATCTCCGCCACCATCATCCCGCGCAGCGTCAGCCAGGTCTGCTTGACGTACTGCCAGGAAGTCGCGAGTCCCACGCGTACGGCGTCGAGCGGACCGTCGGCGCGGTAGGTGTACTCCCACACATTCGCGCCGAAGCCGAACTCGTTGTAGCGGCCGTCGTCGACCGGGTCGGCCTGGGGAATCGGGGCGGCGACGATGGTCAGGATCTGCGGCGCGGGCTCGGTGGCGAAAGAAGTTCGCTCCACCCGCAGCTCGACGTTGCGCTCCTCCTCGGCTGCGGTGCGCACGATCTCGAAGACCTCGACCCAGGTGGGCTCCGCGCGCCCGTCGATGGCCAGCAATCGATCGCCGCCGCGCAGCCCCGCCTGTTCCGCGCCCTCGCCTGCTGCGACCGAGAGCCGCAGGGTCTCGTAATCGAGGGCCAGGGCGATGTCATCGACCATCGCGAACAGCGTCGCGTCGTCGAGCTGCGGACGGTCGATGGCCAAGCGCCCGCCATCGCGCGCGATCACCAAGGGCTCGTCGGGCTCCGCCGCGAGCCAAGCCAGGGGCAGGTCGCCACGCTGCAGGATGCGCCGGTCACCGATGGCGATCAAAGCGTCGTCGACGCGCAGGCCCAACTCGTCCGTGGCCGGCCCCGGTCGCAGGGCGGCGACCACACACAGGGCCGGCAGGATCCCGAGCCGCGGTCGACCCGGACCCTCCTTGAGGTCGGGTTGGATCGAGACCGTCAACGGGCTGCCGTCGCTCTTACGCAGGACGGTCAGCTCGAGGGGGCTGCGGTCTTGCATCGCCACGCGCAACTGATCCTCGAGCTGCATCGCCGCGGGCAGGCCGTCGACGTTCTGTAGGCGATCACCGGGTCGCAGGCCGGCACGCCAGGCGGGCGTGTCCTCGGCCACGTCGATGCGGTGCTCGGGGTCCAGGGCCGGGCGCCCGAGCCCGATCGAGTTGAAGCCCATGCGCTCGTCGTGCTCGGGCTCGACGACCACTTTGCGCGTCGACGTGCTGCCAGGGTCGCGCACCAGCAGCTCGACCCGGTCGCGATCGCCCAGGGCGATCTCCGTTGCCACGTGGAGACCGTCGAGCACGCTGTGGCCGTTGACGGCGACGATCTCGGTGCCGTTGGTCAGCCCCGCGCGCCAGGCCGGGCCGCCGGGATCGGGCGTACCGATTGCCGGCTTGCTGAAGGGCACCCCGCTCCAGAACAGGATCGGGAACAGCACCAAGGCCAGGCCCATGTTCATCAGCACGCCGCCGGAATAGACCAGGAAGCGCTGTCCGACGGACTTGGCCGGCAACTCCCAAGACTCCGGCGCGCGGCCGCTGCCATCGGGGAGCTCGCCGGCCATCGACACGAAGCCCCCGACCGGGATCACCGCCAGTTGGTAGGTGGTGTGACCGCGCTTGATGCCGAACAGCTTCGGGCCCATCCCCAGGCTGAAGACGTGCACGCGGACGCCGCACCAGCGCGCGGCTAGGAAGTGGCCGGCCTCGTGGACGAAGATCACCAAGCCGATGCCGATGGCCGCCTGGAGCACGCGGAAGAGATCGATCATGAAATCGGGGCGGCGAGCTCAGCTCGCGGGCAGTCCTTCGAACTCGACCACGGCGGCGGCCGCCGCCGCGCGCGCCCAAGCGTCGCGCTCGATCAAGCCATCGATGCCCGCGCGCAGGGCTGGAGCGGCGGCGCGGCCGTCGAGCGTGCGCCGGTTGACCTCGACCAGGTCGGGGAAGCGGATGCGCCCGTCGAGGAAGGCCTGGACAGCGACCTCGTCGGCCGCGTTCAGCACGCAGCCGGCGTCGCCGCCCTCCTCGACGCAACGGTAGCCGAGGGCGAGGGCAGGGAAGCGCTCGTGATCGGGCGCCTCGAACGTCAACTCGCGGAACACGCCCAGGTCGAAACCGACCAGGTTGTTCGGGCGCCGGTCCGGATGGTGGAGCGCGTAGTGGATCGGTCCGCGCATGTCGGGCGGCCCCATCTGGGCCATGACCGAGCCGTCGACGAACTCGACCATCGAATGCACCACGGATTGGCGGTGGATCGTGACTTCGATCTGCCCGGCCTCGAGGCCGTAGAGGTGGTGGGTCTCGATCACCTCCAGCGCCTTGTTCATCAGGGTGGCCGAGCCGATCGTGATGCGCGGGCCCATCTCCCAGGTGGGGTGGCACAGGGCTTCGTCCCGCGTCACGCGGGCCAGGTCGGAGGCGTCGTGATCGCGAAAGGGGCCGCCGCTGGCGGTCAGGACCACGCGCCGCACGCGGTCCATGCGCTCGCCGCGCAGGCACTGGAAGATCGCCGAGTGTTCCGAGTCGACCGGGACGATCGACGTGCCGCGCTCGCGGGCGAGGTCCATCAGGAGCGCGCCGGCCAGGACCAGGGACTCCTTGTTGGCCAGGGCGAGGGTGCGTCCGCGCTCGAGCACGGCCGCGGAGGGCTGCAGCCCGGCGGCTCCGACGATCCCGTGCACGCAAACGTCGAAGTCGGCGGCTGCGATCAGCTCCAGGTTCGCCTCGGTACCACTGAACAGGGTCGTGCCGGCAGGGAGGTCCGGGCGCAGACGCTCGGCGGCATCGGCGTCGGCCAGGGCCACGAAGGCCGGGCGGAACTCGCGCACCTGGGCCAGCAGCGCTTCGACCGAACGCGCCGCGCTGAGCCCCATGACGCGCAGCCCCTGCGGGTCGGCGCGGACCAGATCCAGGGTCTGACTCCCGATGGAGCCCGTGCTGCCGAGACAGAGGAGCGATCTCATCCTGGACGCCTTCGTCGGCAGCTTCGGACCTGAGCCTGAGCGGGTCCGAGGGCCTGGGCCCCTGGGGTCGCTCGGTCGGTCACGGGCGGAGTCGGGATCTGCAAGCTGACGCTGGTCGTGGACCGTGGTGGGGGCGGGAGGTGCTTCGCCAGGGCGCGCGGCGGGGTCCGGGCCACCCCCGCCGAGGCGGCGAGCCTCCGAGCGGAGGCTCCGGCGACCGGCGCCGAGCGCCGCTCGTTGTGGGCACCGGGGTCAGGGCGTAGCTTAGGCCGTTTCGCGACTGCGAAAAAGGCGCCGCGGCTCCCTCCGCGGCCCAGCAGGCCCACAGATCCCGTCCATCGGCCCCCTCGCCGCCCACCGTCGGAGCGCAGCCCCTTGACCCACAAGCCCCTGACCTACCGCGACGCCGGTGTCGACATCGACGCCCAGGACGCGGCCCTGGCCGCCGCCAAGGCGGCCATCCGTTCGAGCTTCACACCGGGGGTGATCGCCGACGTGGGCCTCTTCGGTGGGCTCTTCGACCTGGCTGCCGCGGGCGCCGACGGTGCCATCCTCGTCGCCAGCGCCGACGGCGTGGGCACCAAACTCGAGGTGGCCAAGCGCGCCGGAGTCCACGACGGAGTCGGTCGCGATCTGGTGCAGCACTGCATCGGCGACATCCTGGCCCAAGGTGCCCGGCCCCTGTTCTTCATGGACTACGTGGGGACCGGCCGCCTCGACCCGACGGTGGTCTCGGACCTGATCCGCGGTTGCGCCGAGGCCTGTCGCGACCACGGTGTCGCGCTGCTCGGCGGTGAGACAGCGGAGATGCCCGGTCTCTACGCCGAGGGCGACTTCGATCTGGTCGGGTTCATCGTCGGCTACGTGCGCCGCGAGCACCTGATCGACGGTTCGCGCATCGCCGCCGGACAGGTCTTGGTCGGACTCGAGTCCGACGGCCTGCACACCAACGGCTACAGCCTCGCGCGCAAGGTCGTCTTCGAGCGACTGGGCCTACAACTCGGAGACAAGCCTGTCGAGCTGGGCGGCCGCACGGTGGGCGAGGCGCTGCTCGCGCCCCATCGCTGCTACCTCGATCCGGTCTGGCCGTTGGTCGAGCAGCGGCGCGTGGCCGCGATTGCGCACATCACCGGAGGTGGGCTGCCCGGCAATGTCGTGCGCGTCCTGCGCCCGGGCGTGGATGCGGTCATCGACCGTCGCAGTTGGGCGGTGCCCGGCCTGTTCCGGTTGTTGACCGAAGGCGGCGACATAGCGATGGACGAGGCTTACCGCGCCTTCAACATGGGCATCGGAATGGTCCTCGCCGTGGAGGCCGACGACGCCGACGCCGTGGTGCGTGAGCTGAATGCGGCCGGCGAGCGCGCCCACCGCATCGGACAGGTGGTCGAGGGCGAGGGAGTTGTCCGTTGGGGCAACTGAGTCCGCGCCGCGTGCTGGCCGGCTTGATCCTGGGGCTGGCTCCTGTGGCGGTCGCGCTCTCGCAGCCCTCGGGCGGGACGTCGTCGCAGCCGTCGAAACCTGGGCTCGACCAGCAAGACGGGGAGCAGGCCAGCGACTGGGAACAGGTGAAGGCGCTGGCGGAGTCCGACCTACTGGCGGCGGGCGGTCTCGCCGTCGAGCTGCTCGACGCCGGCCAGGGCGCGCCGACCCAGGCAGTTCAGGTGCAGGCGTTCGAGCTGGGGCAGGCGATCCTCGCCGCTCACCATCGGGAAGCCGCCGCGGAGCTGCAAGTGGCCCTGCAGCGCCGGGTCCGGGCGGAATGGAGCGTGATCAACGCGGCTCTTACCCTGGGCGACCTGGGTCGAATCGAAGAGGCCGATCGGCTGCTGGGCGAGCAGCTCGAGTTGGAACCGCGCGATGCCGCGCTCTGGAACCACCGGGGCCTGCTGCGGCTGGGGAACGGCGAAACCCGCCTGGCCAGGCGTCACCTGGCGCGGGCAGTGCGGTATGGGTCCCAGAATGCAGGCCTCTCGATGGCCCGCCTGTTGCTGCTGGCGGGTGACTTGCAGGCGGCGCGGGCAGCCTTCAGACCAGGGTTGGCGGGTCCGGAACCCCACGCTTGGGCCCTGCGGGGTTGGGCCGCGACGCAACTGGTCGACGCGCCTCACTAGGGGCCGCGGATTCGAGTTGGCCCCTCGAGACGGGACCAGAGCGGCATCGCGGCCTAAGAGTGGACTGGCCTGTGCGACGAACGGCTGACGCGAGCCGCCCGCGTCCGTGATAATGCGGCCCCGACCCTGGATGCCCCGGCTGCCCCCGGTGACCATGTCAGCGGGGTCGGACGCCGACCGACGACTTCCCCAATCGACCCAGTGACCCCAATCGACCCAGTGACCCCAATCGACCCAGTGACCATGCGACGACTGAGTCTCCCGGCCCTCGCGGCTACCCTCGCCTTCTCGACAGTTGCTCTGGCCGCGCCGCTGCGTGCCATTGCCTTCGACTTGCAACTCGCCAAGAGCGATCACAAGAAGCTCGCTGCGGCCGTCGCGGACTACTACAAGGCCTTCAAGGAGGAGAAGGGCACCCTCGAGGCGCGCGGCGACCTGGAGGAGACGGTCGAGAAGCTCGAGAAGAAGGCCAAGGCGCCGATCCTTGCGATGGTCGAGGACCTCGAGCTGGTCATGGTCCAAGCGGCGGATGGCGAGGATCGGGTACCCGGCAAGGGCAAGATCAGCCAGGAGGAAGAGCGCGGCATCGAGATGAGCGTGCACGCGCCGAAGGACTACAAGTTCGACAGCGGTCCCTACCCCCTGGTGCTCACGGTTCCCGACGCGGGTCAGAAGGCGGACGACCACCTGCGCGACGACTGGCTGAGCACCGGTGCCGCCACCGAGGCCGTGATCGTCGCGGTTCACATGCCGCCCGATGTGAGCGATTGGACCAACGCCGTCAACGAGGCGGGCGGGCTGCAATCGGTCATGGTTGCCATGGGTTCCGCCCTGCGGACCTACTCGGTCGACTCCAACCGCGTCTACCTGGCGGGCAAGGGCGCTGGGGTGGCGGTGGTGGCCGAGGTCGCCTCGCTGTTCCCCGATCGCTTCGCTGCGGTTGTCGGCCGTGCTGGCGACGTGGGCGCGACACCCGCCGAGAACTTCTCGACCATCGCGACCCTGTGGATCAGTGGCAGCTCCGGCGCCGATTCCTTTGCGGAGGCAATCGGCAAGTTGGGCTACGAGAACTGCACGGTCGAAGGGTCGACCGACGCCGCGGGAGCATGGATCTGGCTCTCCGGGCAGAGGCGCTCCGCCAACCCCACCAAGGTCTCCTTCACGCCGCGCACCGATTTCAGCACCGGCTGCTTCTGGATCAACGCCGAAGGGGTCGACACCGACGTCGAGGGCACCAGCGTGATCGCTGAGGCCGATCGGGAGTCGAACACCATCACCCTGCAGGTGGTGGGCATGACCCGCGTGACGGTCTACTTGAACGATCGACTGGTGGACCTGGACCGGCCGGTGCGGGTGGTGCTGAACGGCGTGGAGCATGAGACCCAGCTCGAACGCAAGCTGAACCTCTTGCTCGACCGCGTGTATCGCAGCGGCGATCCGGGTCGGATCTACACCGCCTCGCGGGCCTACGACGTGCCCGAGGCCGAGTGATCGCGGGCTGCCCGTGAACTCACCGGCCGATGGCCCCGGCGGCCGCGCTCCCGGGCAGAACGAGTACGGCCCCGGGCGTGCGTCCAGCGCACCCCCGGGGTTCGTCGTCCTGACGGCCGCCGCAGTGGGTGGGGCGGGCGTGATGACGGTCGAGCTGGCCGCCGTGCGCTTGATCGCACCCTGGTTCGGGAGCAGCTTGACCGTTTGGACCAACGTGCTGGGGACTGTCCTGGCGGCCTTGACCCTCGGCTATCTCCTCGGCGCTCGGTTGGCGGCCGGGCGCAGGCCCGCCACTTGGCTGGCCCTCGCCCTGGGTCTCGGCGCGGCATTCACCGTGGCGTTGCCCTGGGCCTGCACTGCCGTATGTAGCTACTTCCTGCCCGCCGACCTGGCCCTCGCCGAGGCCAGCGCGGTGCTGACTTGGGGCAGCCTCGCGGCATCCCTGTCCCTGTTCCTGCCCCCGGCTGCGATCCTGGGTGCGGTCGGACCCCTTGCCGTCGAGTCGATTCAACGCCGGCGTGGGGGACACGCCGGTACCGCCGGGGGCCTCGTCCTGGCCGTGTCGACCCTGGGCAGCCTGGCGGGCACGTTCCTGACCAGCCACCTGGCCCTTCCGAGCCTCGGAGTGTCCGGGACCTTCGCCGTCGCCGGCCTGGCTCTGGGAGCAGCGGGCCTGATCGTCGGCGCGGCCGACCGCGGCGCCCGGATTGCCGGAGCCGTCGGCGCCCTGGCCGTCTTCGGCGCGACGGGGACGGCACTCTTGGGGCCGGATCCAGCGTCGGAGGTCGGCGCGGTCGACCCCTCCGGTCGGCGCCTCCTGGGAGTCCTCGAGTCGCGCTACCAGCGGGTGCGGGTGGTCGAAGTGCCCTCGGGCGAGCCGGTGCGGCGTAGGCTCGAGGTCAACGAACGCAGCGATTCGTTCCAATCCGTGTGGCAGGACCAGGCCGGCCTGCTGCCCTACGGCTACTACTACAACGACTTCGCCCTGCCTCCCTGGTGGACCGCGGCCGAGCGAGGTGCGACCCCGGAGCGTTGGAACGTGCTGCTGCTCGGCCTCGGGGCCGGAACAGCCTGGCGGGTGCTCGAGGGTTCCGTGCCGCTTCGGACCAAGTTGGTCGGCGACGGCGTCGAGCTGGACCCCGCGGTGGTGGAACTGGCGCGCGAGTTCCTCGACCTGCCTACAACCGATGCCTCGCTCGCGGTGCACGCGGGCTTGGATGCCCGCGCGGCGCTGCTGCCCCTGGTCGGTCCCTACGACCAGATCGTGCTCGACACCTATGCCAATCAGGTCGAGATCCCGCCGCACCTGGGCACGGTCGAGTTCTTCGACCAGCTCGCGCGGCACCTCTCGCCCGGTGGTTGGCTGACCGTCAACGTCGGAGCCTTCGGCTTGCAGGATCCGCTCGTGGACGCCTTGGGTGCGACGATCGCGTCCGCCTTCGACTCGGAGGTGTTGGCCCTCGACGTCCCCGGCGCACGCAACGTGACTCTCGTCGCGCGCCGCGGCGCGGGGTTGCCGGATCCTGCCGGCTCGTTCTGGAAGTCCGGCGAGCCCGTCATCGACGCGTTGCTTGCGCCGCGCGAGGTTCCCGGCGCCACGCGGCGTTTCCCCGCCGGTGGGGCGGCGCCGCTGACGGACGATCGCACGCCACTGCTCGCGTTGCAGCGCGCCTCCCTCGCGGCCGCGGCGGCCCATCAACTTCCCGGACCCGCCTTCGGGCGTTCGGCGACGGCCGAGCTGCTGGGCGCGGAGACGACGATGGACCTGGAGTCCGCGCGCGAAGCCAGCCGGGTCTATCAGGGCGCCGGTTCCCTCGAACGCGCCTATGCCTGCGCGTCGCTCGGACTGCAACTGCAACCGGGTGACCTGGAGCTCGAATTGCGCTGCGCCGCCGTGGCCCTGGCCGCCGGACGACCGCGGGCCGCGGCACCGCACTTGGATGCCTTGGACGCCGGCCTGGGAGCGGTGGAGCTGGACGCCACTGCGGAGCAGTGGTGGCGGGCGCGCCTGGAGGAGAACCGTGGCTGGCTGTCGGAGTCCATCGCCCGCGAGGACGCGCGCAACCGAGCGACGGAGCGAGGACGCGGCACAGCGCTCGTCGGACTTGGTGGACTGGCCCTGATGGGCGGTGTGCTCGCCACGCGACGCCGCAAGGTGTGAGCACGGGCGCAGCCGCGCCGGCTGGCCCGCGCGCGAGGCGGAGAGCTCAGCTCAGGGCAGGCGCTCGAGGGCTCCCGTGCCGTCGCCCACGAACAGCGCGGCCGCTGCACCGGGAACCGTGACCAGCGCCGTGTAGGGCGCGATCCAAGGCAGGTCCTCTCCATCGGCGATGCGCGCGATGGCGCGGACGGCTCGCGAGCGCTGACCCGAGTCCACGTTCTCGTCGCCCACCTGCTCGATCAACAGCGGCAGCAGGTCGTCGTCACCGACCTCCGCCATGGCGTCGAGCAGAGAAATGTTCGCGACCCGTGAGGAGCTCGCCTGCAACATCGCTGTCAAGCGGGCCGCCACGTTGACGTCGCCACACAGCGCCGAGGCCTCGGCGGTGCGGCGCGTGGCAATACGGTCCGCGAGGTCGCCGTCCAGGTCGTCACGCAGACGCTTGATCGCTTCGCGAGACCCGAGCAGGCCCAGGGCCACGGCGATCCGACTGCGGTCTCGCTTCTCGGCCACTCGCTCGTAGGCGCCGACGATTGCGGATTCCGCGCCCGTGTCGCCCAACAGGCCTGCCGCCAGGCACAGGGCCACCCGCTCCTGGGCCGATTTCGCCTGCACCAAGGCAGCGCGAATCGTGATCACCCAGCGGCTGGGGACCAGCTCCCCGTGGTCGCGCAGGGCTGCACCAGCCACGCCGAGGGCGATGGCGGCCGAAGGACGGTCGGCGGCACTCCCACGGGTGACGACCTCGAGCAGCGCCTCGCTCGCCTTGCCGAAGCCCTCGCCGGGTGCGGTCGAGCCGGGATTGCCCAGCATCGAGCCCAGGCCCAGCATGGCGCAGGCGCGGGTGTGGGCGTCCGCGGCGTCGAACAGCTCGATCAGCGCGTCGCGCAGCTCGTCGTCCACGCGGTCGTCGTCCCAGTCGCCCAGGGCCCCGGCCGCGAGGGCTGCGTGGCGCACGAAGGTGTCGGGCTCGCGACGCGGGCGCTCGAGCACGTCGAGCAGCGGTGCGGCCAATCCGGACGAGAGCTCGTCGCGCTCGTCGCGGGAGAGACCGGAGGCCGCGATGGCCACCGCCGACGGAAGGTGGGCCAGTACGGTGTCGTCCAGGCGTCGGCGGTTCTCCACCAGGCCGACGAGGTAGCGCAGCAGCGCCAGCCTGGAGTAGTTCGGGGGCTCGGGAATCCCGCCCGGATCACGCAGGCCAGTGCGCTCGAGGGGAATCTGGGCCATGGCCACCAGGCAGGTGGCGGCGAGGTCCTGACGATTGCGGGGGGCGCTCTCGTAGCCGCGGATCAGGTAGTGGGCCGCCAGGCGACGCACGTCCTCGCGCGCCGTGGTGGCGCCCAAGCGACCCAGGCCGAGGGCCGCGTAGCCGCGGCGGATGGGGGAGACTTCGCCCCCGCCTTGGAACTCGCGACCCACCGGCTCATCCAGGAGCAGCGCCGCCAGGAGCGAGAGATCCCCGTCGCCAGCGCCGATGGCCAGGGCCTGGACCGCCGCGTCGGCCACGAACAGGCTCGGGTCGGTCGCGCGGGAAGCGAGCACCGCGCGGATCGAAATGTGCGCGTCAGGATCGCCCGCGAAGCGCTCGGAGAGCTCGCCCAGGGCCAGCAGACCCTCCGCTGCGAGGCGCGGGTCGGAGTCGGAGGCGGCCAAGAGCAGGGTGGGCAGCAGGTCCGTCGGCAGCGACCGCGTGGCGACCGGCGCATCGAGGCTCTCACCGGTGCCGAGGAAGAAGTCCGCGCTGCCCGTGGTGGTCGCGGCGCGAGCATCGGCCCGGGCGTCGACGTAGCGGTGGCGGTTCAGGTCCCACCAGAGCTCCCACGGCTGGGCTTCATCGCCGAGCAGGTCGAAACTCGCCGTCGCTGCAACGACGGGACCGAGCGGCGGCTGGGTGCCCGGGATCCCGGCCCCGCCACCGGGGACGATCGGTCCACCGGAGCCCGCTCCACTCCCGCCGGTGCCGCCCGCCCCGTCCGGGGGAGCGCCGTTCCCGGGAGGAGCCAGTGGGGTTGTCGGCGTGCTGCCACCGCCCAGGGGCGAGCCAGCGGAGCTCCCACCGACGCGCGTACCGGGCTCGCGCCCGAGGCTGCCCGGGTCGAGCAGGGGGTCCCCGGTCGGGTGCTGACCGTGCTGGGCCAGGGCGGAGGGAGCCAGGGACACACACGCGAAGCCCGCGGCAAGCAGCAGGAATGAGCCCAGCGGACGGACCGGGAACCTCGGTCGGCCCTGCGGGGTCGGACCCAAGCGGGGCCGCAGCTCGGGTTCATGCCCGGCTCGGATCTCGGTCCCGAGGGTGGTTCCTGTTTGGCGAAGCATGGTGCGGGGCAGGGCCCCTCGGGCCGATCCCGATCAAACTCCGTACCACGCTCGGGATAGGCCTTCCAGACCTGGCTGGGCACATTCTCCGGGTCTCGCAAGCCCCACGGACGGTTCTCGGTGTGCGAAACCGCTCGACGGAGCGCACCTCCGGCGTGGGGCGGGCAGTCCAGGTTCGACTGGGGATACTCGGGGACGCCGTCGCTCCCGCGAGGCCGCCGGCCTGAGAAGACGGCGCGCCCGCACGGATGCAGGCGCGCCGTGGGCGCCGGGATGCGGATCAATGCCCCGGTGCCGTGCGGGTACGCGCGAGGCGCCGACCGCCGGTCGTCGAATCCCCGCCCGCTACCCTCCTGCTCTCAGAGGATGTTGAGCACCCCACGTCCGCTCATGGAGTTGAGGGTCGGAGTGCTGGCCCGATAGTTCAGGTCGGACGCGATCTTGGAGTTCCAAGGCAGTTCCTCCTTGTCCGCCACGATCCCCAGGGCGACGGCGGCGAAGCCGCGGGCGGTCTCCGTGAGCGAGTCGTCCTGGAGCATCGCGATCAGCGGGCTGACCGAACTGCGGTCGCCGATGAAGCCGAGGGCCGAGGCCGCGGCGGCCTGGGAGGAGAGGGAACCCGCGGAGTCGAGCATCTCCACCAGGGTCTCCACGGTGCGCTTCGAGCCGAGCAGCCCGAGGGCCGTGGCCGCTTGCTGCAGGAGCTGCGGCTTGTACTCGGCGTCGTCGAGCACCTTCTGGATCGGCTCGATGGCGCGCTTGTCGCCCAAGAGGCCGAGTCCGAGGGCGACGTAGCCTTGGGTCTGGGGGTCGTTGACCTCCTCCAGCAGAGCGACCAGGCCATCCCGGGCACCGAGGTCGCCGAACAGGCCCACGGCGACGGCAGTGGACCCGATGTCGTCACCCGACCTGGAGGCGCCAAGGCGCTCTCGCAGGGCCTGGGCGAGGGCCGCGGCGGGAGCCTCGTCGCGGTGGTTCAGAAGGTAGCCGTACAGGCCCAGGGCTAGTGCCGCCCACTGATCCTCGCCGCTCGTCCGACGCAAGCCGGCCACGAGGGCGTTGGTCAGCTCGGCGCGATTGGCCGCCAGGTTGGCCGCTCCTTGTCCGGGATTGGCGGCAACCCTCGCCATGGAGATCAAGCCAAACTTGCGCGACTGCCCCTGGAGTTCGGGCACCTGCGCGATCAGCGCCTTGCGGATCTCCCGGTCGAGCGGATCGTCGTCCGCATCGCCGATCAAGCCGAGGGCTTGGGTGCAGCTCTGGCGCAGCTCGGCGGCGAACTTGCTGCCCTTGCGCGGATCGACGGGGACCAGGAGCTGATCGACCACGCGCTTGCGGCAGGCCTCGTCGTCGAGGCCGTCCAAGAGCCGCGCCACCGCCGCCGGCACGTGGGCTCGGGACATGAAGTTGCGCCGCTGATCGACCATGAACTCGAGCAGGAAGTCGATCTGCTGCTGGCGGGAGGCGGCCGGGTCGATCCCTTCGCCCTCGGCCGGCAGACCGCCCGGATCCAGGGGCGTCAGCCCGATCGAGATCACGCACGCCACGGCCAGGTCCTGGCGCGCCAGCAGCTCCGCCCGTGGCAGGACGTCCGTCAGGATCGACACGATTCGGGCGCGAACCGCGGGATCGCCGGTGCGATTGCCGAGCAGGCCCAGGCCGTAGGCGGCGAAGGCCCTCGAGTTCGGGTCGACCTCGGTGGACCCCACGGCCTTCTGGCCCAGGCTGTTGTCGCGCACCAGGGCCTCGAGCAGATCGACGGACCGGTTGCTGGCGAGGATGCCGAGGGCCAGGGCCGCCGTCTCGCTGATCTCTTGGCTGCCGCTGTCGAGGAAGCCGGTGATGACCTGCTCGAAGGCGTTGTCGCCGTTCTCGTCGGTGGCTTCGCCGATCTTGGCCAGGGCGATCAGGCAGCCGGTGACGATGTCCGGGTTGGACTCGGTGCGGAGCGCACCGAGGAGGGCCGGCACGATCTCGTCGCGGATCTGCCGTTGGGTCGGCAGCAGCGTGACGTCGCCTTGATCCGCTTCGCCGGTGCCGAGGAAGAAGTCGATGCCGCCGGTGGTCCCGCTTCCATTGGCGATCGCCGCCTTCAGGTTGAGGAAGGGGTCCTTGTTGAACTCCCACCAGAAGGTCCAGGCCGAGAGGTCGAGGGACTCTTCGCTGGCCCCCGTGAGGCCTGTGGTGCCGGCGCCGCGGGTTCCGCCAGTGGTGCCGCCGGGGACCACTGGCCCGGGAGTGCCTCCGCCGGTCGTTCCACCGGCCGGACCCGTCGGGGCGCCGGTGGGGGGGCCGTTTCCGCCTCCGCCGCCGGCCCCAGGGGGAACGGTGTCACCGGGTCCGCGGTAGGTGCCGCCGTGGGCGGAGAGGTCGCCGACCCAGATGCCGGCGCCCGCCAGGGCGAGGCCTGCAATCACGAGCTTCTTCATGGTCTTGAGTTCGAATGCGTGCAGCCGAGTCGCGAAGGATCCGCAAGTCGAAGGGGCCGCGTGGCCTTCGACGGTTCGACTGAACGCAAGAGGCGTGCCGGATGAAGAACGGCCGCGATTGGCCTTGCCGGAGCGATTGCAGCGGTTGCGCGGCAAGGCCGTGGACGGGGCGCAGCTCGCGAGCGGCAAGCGATGCTCCGAAAGGGTGACGTCACCGGCGCGTGGCAATGGAACCCGATGCGCGGCGCTCGGCAGCCAAGCGAGAAGCCCGCCCGACTCCTGGAGTCGGGCGGGCTTCGCCGGGGGTCGGACAGCGCTGATCTGAGTCGACGCCAGGTCTGGGCGTGCGAGCGCGCGAGGATCAGTGCCCGTCGATCGAATCACTCCCGAGCAGGGCGTCGAGCGTCGGCGTGCGCGAGTGGTAATCGAGGCCGAATGTGAACTTCGACCTCCAGGGAAGTCCCTCCTTGTCGATGATCCTGCCCAGTGCCTCGGCCGCGGCACTTCGGCGTGCTGCGTCCGCGGTCTCGTCGCGGAGCAGTGCGACCAAGGGCGCGACCGCGGCGCGACCTCCGAGCAGGCGCAGGGCAGCGGCTGCAGCGGACTTCGAGGCCGGCGGTGCCTCGCCGGCGATGAACTCGACCAACTCGGTGACGGTGTCGGTGAAGTCGAGCAGGCCCAATGCGATAGCCGCCTCGGGTACCGGCAGCTTGCCTTCTTTCAGCGCGGCGCGAACCGGCTCGATCGCGTGCTTGTCGCCCAGTGGCCCGAGGCCGAGTGCGACGTGGCCCCTGGTGCTCGGATCCGAGCTTCGCTCCAAGGCCGCGATGGCCCAGTCCCTTGAAACGAAGTCGCCGAACAGGCCGATGGAGAGCGCGCTTGCGCCGGTCGTCATCGGCGATCTGGCGGCGGCCGCGAACTCGCGCAGGGCGAGCGCCAGGGCGGGATCCGGCCCACCTCCCTGGTTCTCGGTGAGCAGCCCGAAGAGACCGAGGGCCAGGGCTGCCCAGTCCTGCTCACCCGAGCTGAGTCGCAGTCTTCCCACCAGGAGTTCCGCCAGCTCACGGCGATTCTTCTCGACGTTGGGCGAGCGCCGGCCCGGGTTCGCGGCAACCTGAGCGATGGCTATCGAGCCGAAGCGACGCGACTGGGACATCAGGTTCGGGACATCATCTCGAAGTGCTGCGCGGATCCTCACGTCGACGGGGTCATCATCCGCGTCGCCGATCATCCCCAGAGCGAGGACGCAACCGCGGCGGACCTCCGCGGGGTACCCGGCGGCCTTGCGGGTCGCGAGTGGGAGCAGGATCCGATCCACGGCTTGCTCACGGAAGGCGTCGTCATCGAGCCACATCAGGAGCCTGCCGGCGGCTGTCGCGGCGTGACCCCGGGCAACGCTCGACCTGCTCTCGTCGTGCATGAATCCGAGCAGGAACTGAATCTGGTTCTGTCGCCATGCGGCCGGATCCGATCCCTCGCGCTCCGTTCCGGCGGGCGCTGGCTCGAGCGGAGTCAGACCCAGGGAGATCACACAGGCCACGGCCAGGTCCTGGGGCTCCGACGGCTCGGGTCGGGTCAGGAACTCGGTCAGACACGAGACGATCCGAGTCCGTATCGCAGGGGCCCCGGTGCGGTTACCCAAGAGGCCCAGGGCGAAGGTGGCGAAGACTCGAGTCTTCAGATCGATCGCTCTGGCGCCGACAGCCTGCCGCGCGATCTCGTCGCCCCGCGCGAGCCCGGCGAGTAGGCCGAGTGACCTATCGACGCCGAGGATCCCCAGAGCCAGTGCCGTGTCGGCCCTGATGTTCGGGTCTTCACTGGTGAGCAGGCCAGCGAGGATCGAATCGATGGGATCATCGCTCCCGGCGCCGAATTTCTCGCCGATCTGGGCCAATGCAATCAGGCAGCTGGAGACGATCGACGGATCACTGGATTCGAGCAGACTCGCGCGTAGCGCCGGCACGACCTCAGCCCAGATCTGCTTCGCCGTTGGACGCTTCACGACGCGCGGTCCGGTGATCCCGAACTCCCATGGCGGCGCGCAGACCCGCAGGATCGGGTCCCTGTTGAACTCCCACCAGGTGGTCCAGTCCGTCACGTCGGTCGCGACCGGCTCGCGGTCCGAGCTCAGGCCATTGGCGCGTCCCGAGCCGATGGACGCGATGGCGTCGGGCCCCATCGTTCCCGGCTGGCACTCTTCCGTCGATCCCGCCGTCGCGGTGGGTGGGTCGCCCGCGGTCTGGGCGGCTCCGTGGGCGGTGGCCACGACATTCGAGCAGCCGATGGTGGCGAAGAGAAGCCGTGCAACGGCGTGGGTCTGCATGGTCGGAACCTGGATCGAATCGGGGTGGTGTGCTGCGACAGGATCCCGAGGTCCAAGGACGCTGCTCGGGCAACCTCAGTGACCATCGCAGCTGGGCACTCCCATAGAGCAGCAAGGCACGTGCCATACGAATGCCCGTGCATGGCCTTGAAGCCGGCGAGACCCGATCGGAGCAGTCCCAGGACGGGGCAGATTCCGAACGGGCGGGTTCCGAACGGGCAGAGCCCGCCCGACCTTGCAGTCGGACGGGCCCTGCCGTCGATCGGGACGAAACCCGACCCAGTGGTTGTCCGGCGCTGACCGGCCCTCAGGGCCAGTCAGCCCGGGCGCTCATCAAAGGATGTTGAGCACGCCCTTGCCGTCGAGGGTGTTGAGGGTCGAGGTGCTCGCGCGGTAGTTGAGGTCCACCGCGATCTTCGAGTTCCAGGGCAGCTCTTCCTTGTCGGCGACGATCCCGAGGGCCACGGCCGCGAAACCGCGGGCGGTGTCCGTGATGTCGCCGTCCTCCAGCATCTCAACCAGCGGCTCGACCGAATTGCGATCACCGATGAAGCCGAGGGCCGAGGCGGCCGCGGCCTGGGAGGCCAGGGAGCCTGCGTTCTCGAGCATGTCGATCAGCGTGCCGACCGTCTCCTTGGAACCCAAAAGGCCGAGGGCGATGGCCGCCTGTTGCAGCAGCTCCGGCTTGTACTCGGCTTCCGCCAGCACTTCCTGGATCGGCTGGATGGCTTCCTTCTGGTTCAGCATCCCGAGGCCGAGGGCCACGTAGCCCTGGGCAACCGGATCACGGGTGGAGCCGAGCAGCTTGAGCAGCGTTTCCTGGGCCTCCGGGTCACCGAACAGGCCGGCGGCCACCGAGGCGGCACCGATGTCGTCGGGGCTCTTGGCCTTGCCGAGCGAGTCACGGATCTGAAGCGACAGCGAAGCCGGCGGAACCTCTTCGTTCTTACCGAGGGTGTAGCCGTAGACGCCCAGCGCCATGATCGCCCACTGGTCCTCACCGCCGGAGTTCCGCAGGTTCTTGACCAACTCGTCGGTCAGCTCGCGACGGTTCTTGTCGAGGTCCTTGGCGCCACTGCCCGGGCGGGCGGCGACCTTGGCCATGGACATCAGGCCGAACTTGCGCGTCTGGCTCTGATACCCCTGAACGTCCTTGAGGAGCACATTGCGGATCTCGACGTCGATCGCATCGTCGTCGGCGTCACCGATCAGACCCAGTGCGAGGGCACAGCTCTGCCGGACTTCCTGGACGAACTTCTTGCCCTTGCGGGCGTCGACCGGGAGCAGGATCGCGTCGACGATGCGCTGACGGTAGACCTCGTCGTTGAGGCCAGTCATCAGTCGCGCGACCGCGGTCGGGACGTGAGCCCGCGGCATGTAGTTCTTGTTCTCGTCGAGCATGAACTCGAGCAAGAAGTCGATCTGAGCCTGTAGCGAGGCGGTGGGGTCCTTGGAGACTTCGGCGTCTGCGTCGGTGGCCGCGGGGGCCGGATCGAGCGGGGTCAGACCCAGGGAGATGACGCAGGCCACGGCCAGGTCCTGACGGGACATGGTCTCGGCTTTCGGCAGCAGGTCCGTGAGGATCGCGACGACGCGCGAGCGCACCGCGGGATCGCCGGTGCGGTTGCCGAGCAGGCCGAGGCCGTAGGCGGCGAAGGCCTGGGAGCGCGGATCGACCTCGGTCGAACCGACCGCGTCCTGTCCGAGCTTGCTGTCGCGCGCCAGGGCCTCGAGCAGGTCGATCGAGTTGTCGCTGGCGAGGATGCCGAGCGAGAGGGCAGCGGTCTCGCTGATCTCCTGGCTGCCGTCCTTGAGGAAACCGGAGATGGTCTTCTCGAAGGCGTTGTCGCCGCTCTCGGCCGACTCTTCACCGATCTTCGCCAGGGCGATCAGGCAGCCGGTGACGATGTCGTTGTTGGTTTCCTTCTCGAGGGCCGACAGGAGCGCGGGGACGATCTGTCCGCGGATCTGCTGCGTCGTCGGGCGCAGCGTGTCGCTGGCCTGCTCCGTCTCGCCCTGACCCAGGAAGAAGTCGCCACTGCCGGTGGTCGTGACCTCGGAGCGGATGGCGGCCTTCAGGTTGATGAAGGGCTCCTTGTTGAACTCCCACCAGAAGCTCCAGGCTGTCAGGTCCGGACCGACGTCGACGCCGGTGGTCGTGGTGGTGCCTGCGCCGGCCGACGTGCCGCCGGTTTGACCGGGCACGGTCGGTCCAGGGGTGGTGGGGCCGCTGGGGCCGCCCGTGGCGGGCCCGGACGGGGCGCCCGTGGCCGGGCCACCGCCGCCGCCGCCACCGGCACCGGGGGGAACCGTGTCGCCAGGGCCTCGGTAGGTGCCGCCGTGGGCGCCCAGTTCACCGACCCAGAGGCTGCCGCCGGTGATCGCGAGGCCTGCAATGAGAAGTCTCTTCATCGTGCTCTTGTGGAAGCTGCAGCGTTGATGCGGGAAGCTGGTGCGAGGAGTCTCGCGGGGGATCCGCTCGGAGGAGGGGCTGCGGTGCCTCCTGCCAGGGTTACCGTTGGCAAGAAGCGTGCCTGCCCCCGATGGATCGCTAGCTTGTGACTGTGACGGCCTGGATGCCAGGCCTTGGTGGACTTCGAGAACCGGCGCGGTCCGCGGGAATCGCCATCCCAGGGGGCCAGGAGGCCGGCGGGGACGCTCAGGGCCGCCGCTCGGACAGGTGGGGGAGCCCCGTGGGGGATTGTCGAACCTGTGTTCCAGGGCCCTGGAGAGCGGTCACCAAGGTGCTCGCCCCCTGACCAGGTCGATAGGTGTTCCTGATGGGTAACGCCACTGCCCCTGCTGGGGCGCCGAGACCCGGTGGGGGGGCATGCCCGATGGGGGAGAGAATCGTGGGGGATCGAGCCCGGCCGACGGCCCCGCTCGGGTCCCCCACCGATCGATATCACCCGCGCTCGAGCAGCGATGCGCGCAGGTAGTCCCGGTTCAGCAGGGCGATGTTCTCCACGGAGATGCCCTTCGGGCAGGCGGCGCTGCACTCGTAGTGGTTGGTGCAGTTGCCGAAGCCCTCGGCGTCCATCGCCCGGACCATGGCCAGCACGCGACTCTCGCGCTCCGCTTGCCCCTGGGGCAGGTGGGCCAGGTGGCCGACCTTGGCCGACACGAACAGCATTGCGGCCCCGTTCGGGCAGGCCGCGACGCAGGCGCCACAACCGATGCACGCTGCGGCGTCGAAGGCCTGCTCCGCGTCCTCGCGTGGGATCGGCACGGCGTTGCCGTCCGGCGCCGAGCCGGTGTTGGTCGAGACGTAGCCACCGGCCGAGATGATCCGGTCGAAGGCGCTGCGATCGACCATCAGGTCGCGCACGACAGGGAAACCCTCGGAGCGCCAGGGCTCGATGAAGATCGTCTCGCCGCTCTTGAAGCGCCGCATGTGGAGCTGGCAGGTGGCGGTCTCCGCATCCGGGCCGTGGGCGCGGCCGTTGATGACGACCCCGCAGCTCCCGCAGATGCCCTCGCGACAGTCGTGGTCGAAGACGACCGGGTCGCCGCCCTCGAGCACCAGCTTCTCGTTGAGCACGTCCAGCATCTCGAGGAAGGACATGTGCTCGGACAGGCCGTCCAGCTCGTGGGTCTCGAAGTGACCCGGCGCGCCGGGGCCGGCCTGGCGCCAGACCTTCAGCGTCAGCTTCAGGGATCGGTTCGTGCTCACTTGTAGCTCCGTTGGGTCAGCTTGACGTACTCGAACTCGAGGGGCTCCGTGTGCCGCGTGGACGCCTTGTCCTCGCCGTTGAACTCCCAGGCCGCCACGTGACAGAAGTTCTTGTCGTCGCGCAGGGCCTCGCCCTCCTCGGTCTGGTACTCCTCGCGGAAGTGACCGCCGCAGGACTCTTCGCGCACGAGAGCGTCCTCGGCGAAGACCTCGGCGAACTCCAGGAAGTCGGCCACCCGGCCTGCCTTCTCGAGCTCCGTGTTGAGGTCGCGCCCGCTGCCGGGCACGCGCACGTCGTTCCAGAAGGTCTCGCGCAGTGCGGCGATCTTGGACTTGACCTCGGTCAGGCCCGCGCCCGTACGCGCCATGCCGCAGTAGTCCCACATCAACAGGCCCAGCTCGCGGTGAATACTGTCCACCGTGCGCGAGCCCTTGATGCCGAGCAGGCGTTCGTTGTGGGCCCGCGCCGCGGCCTCGGCCTCGCCGAAGGCGGGGTCGTCGGTGCCCACCGGCTGCAGCTTGCGCCCGGCCAGGTGTCCCGCGATGGTCGCCGGGATCACGAAGTAGCCGTCAGCCAGGCCCTGCATCAGCGCGCTCGCTCCCAGGCGGTTGGCGCCGTGGTCGGAGAAGTTGGCCTCGCCCAGGGCGAACAGACCCGGCACCGTGGTCTCCAGGTTGTAGTCCACCCACAGGCCACCCATCGTGTAGTGCACGGCCGGGTAGATCCGCATCGGCACGCGGTAGGGATCCTCACCGGTGATGCGCTCGTACATCTGGAACAGGTTCCCGTACTTCGAGCGGATCGTGTCCTCGCCGTCGCGGGCGATGGCGTCCCGGAAGTCGAGGTAGACCGACATCCCGGTCTCGCCGACCCCGTAGCCGGCGTCGCAGCGCTCCTTCGAGGCGCGCGAAGCCACGTCGCGGGGAACGAGGTTGCCGAAGCTCGGGTAACGACGCTCCAGGTAGTAGTCCCGGTCCTCGGGGGGCATCTCCGGCCCGCGCTTGTCGCCGGCCTCCTTCGGCACCCAGACACGACCGTCGTTGCGCAGGCTCTCGCTCATCAGCGTGAGCTTGCTCTGGTAGTCGCCCGAGACGGGGATGCAGGTCGGGTGGATCTGCGTGAAGCAGGGGTTCGCGAAGAAGGCGCCGTTCTTGTGGGCGCGCCAGGCTGCGGTGACGTTGGACTTCTTGGCGTTGGTCGACAGGAAGAACACGTTGCCGTAGCCGCCGGTGCACAGCAGCACCGCGTCGCCGGCGAAGCGCTCGTAGGCGCCGGTGGTCAGGTTGCGGACCACGATCCCGCGCGCCACGCCGTCGACCTTGACGACGGACAGCAGCTCGCGCGAGGTCATCAGCTTCAGGTGTCCGGACTGGACCTGACGCATCATCCCGCTGTAGGCGCCGAGCAGCAGCTGCTGACCGGTCTGGCCGCGGGCGTAGAACGTCCGGCTGACCTGGGCACCGCCGAAGGACCGGTTGGCGAGGGTGCCGCCGTACTCCCGGGCGAAGGGCACCCCCTGGGAGACGCACTGGTCGATGATCTCGGTCGAGATCTGCGCCAGGCGGTGGACGTTGGACTCGCGCGAGCGGAAGTCACCGCCCTTGACCGTGTCGTAGAACAGGCGAAAGACGCTGTCGCCGTCGTTCTGGTAGTTCTTGGCCGCGTTGATGCCGCCCTGGGCCGCGATCGAGTGGGCCCGCCGCGGCGAGCCGTGGATGCAGAAGGCGGTGACGTCGTAGCCCAGCTCGGACAGGGTCGCCGAGGCCGAGGCCCCCGCCAGGCCCGTGCCGACCACGAGCACCTTGAACTTGCGACGGTTGGCCGGAGCGACCAGCTTCAGGTCGAACTTGTGCTTGTCCCAGCGATCGGCGATATCGCCCCCGGGGACCTTCGAGTCGAGCAGACCGGTTGAGTTCTTCACCATCTCAGTTCGACCCTCCCCAGGCGATGAGGGCGTAGATCGGGATCGAAAGGAAGCCGAGTCCGAGGATCAGCGCGAGGCCCACGCCTGCGCGCCGCAGCAGCGGGCTCCAGCGGGGATGATTGACTCCGAGGGTCTGCAGGGCGCTGCCGATCGCGTGGGTCAGGTGAAGCGTCAGGGCCAGGACGCCGACGATGTAGATCAGCGCGGCGATCGGCCCGGCGAGGGTGCCCTCGACCAGGTCGAAGGGACCCTGTTCGAAGCGCTCGTCCAGCCTGAAGTGGATCAGGTGCACGATCAGGAACAGCAGCACGATCAAACCGGTGATCGGCATCGTGCTGGACGCCACCGTGCGCTCGCCGTGATCGGGCTGCACGGCGTAGCGCGAGGTGCGCGCCTTGCGGTTGCCGATCGTGGTCCAGGCCGCGAAGGCGATGTGGACCACGAACAAGGCGAGCAGACCGACCTCCGCCACGTACAGCAGCGGGCCGAGATCGTGCAGCTTCTGCGCGTAGGCGTCGAAGGCAGCACCGTCATCGGGCAGGAACAACGTCAAGTTGCCCGCCAGGTGCGCCACGAGGAAGCCGACCAGCAGTAGGCCGCTGATCGCCATGCAGGCCTTCTTGCCGACCGAGGATCGGACGAAGGTTTGGAGCCAGGTCACCATGCTCTGGTCAGAGGTTCACTCTCTAGGAACGCGGCGGTGGGGGAACGGGACGGCTGGAGCGCGAGACTGCCGTGAAACGCAACGGTGGGGGCCTTGAGTCGGAGACGTCGCGGACGCGTCGTACATCCGTCGTCTCCCGGCGTCGCGAGACCCCCACCAGCTCGATCCATTCGGTGTCCACCAGGGGTTTCCGTCGTCCACATCGAGACGCGATTCCAGTGGGCCGCTGGTCGGGCAGGGTAGGTCGGCGCCGCAGACTCTACAGGCCTGGCGGGGGCCGGGGCAACGACCGGAGGGGCTTGTGGGCGGGTGTCCATCGCTCTATGACGACTGCGTGAAAGCCACCCGCGATCCCGCCACGACCCGCCTTCATCTCGTTCGCCACGGGCTCGTCGAGGACCGCTGGCTGGGTCGGCTCTACGGCGATCTGGACGTTTCGCTGTCCGAGTTCGGGCGTGATCAGGCGCGAGAGGCGGCGCGTACCCTGGCCGATGTCGAACTCGCAGCCGTCGCCTCGTCGGACCTGGCGCGGGCCATCTTCGGGGCAGAGGCCATCGCAGCCAGCCGCGGGCTGGAGGTCGCAGCTCTGCCCGGGCTGCGCGAGATCTCCCGAGGAGACTGGGCGGGTCAGCGGATCGTCGACTTGCGCGACCAGCACCCGGGCGCGCTGGAAGCTTGGAACGCGGACCCTGAACACGTTCGTCCGCCCGCTGGGGAGTCCATCTCGGACCTTCGCGCTCGGGTTCTGCCGGCACTCGAGGCCCTGGCCAGCGCCTCGCCGGGCGCCGATGTGGCGATCGTGGCCCATGGCTGGGTGATCCGCTCCACGGTCGGCTGGACCCTCGGACTACCGGCCGAGCACGTGCGCCGACTTCATGTGCCGCCGGCATCGATCACGACCATCGACTGGCCGGTCGGCAGCCTCGAACGCTGCGGCCTGGAAATCGACACCGAAACCGCGCACCGCGACCGCCCGTACCTGGTCGGCGCCAACACCGATCGCGAGGCACCCGCCGCGCGCGGCTGGTACCGAGCGCCCAATGATCCGGATCACCGAGTGCCGGGTTGACCGGCCCGAGTCCGGATCACCGAGTGCCGGGTTGACCGGCCCGAGTCCGGATCACCGAATGCCGGGTTGACCGGCCCGAGTCCGGATCACCGAGTGCCGGGTTGACCGGCCCGAGTCCGGATCACCGAGTGCCGGGTTGACCGGCCCGAGTCCGGATCACCGAGTGCCGGGTTGACCGGCCCGAGTCCGGATCACCGAGCGCCGGGTTGACCGGCCCGAGTCGGGATCACCGAGTGCCGGCCGGTTCGGCCCGGCTTCAGTTGTCCGCGGGCGGCGGGGTCTTGGGACCGCCGAAACCCTTGTAGGGGCCGCTGCCCTTGGCCGGTGGCTTTCCGCCGCTCGGGCCCGCGCCGCCGCGGAAGTTCTCGAGCACGCCGCGCAGCTCGAACAGCGCCTCACCGGCGTGGAACGACAGCCAGACGAATGAGCAGTCGATGTTGTCGACCGGGTCGTCGACCTCGAATGCGGCCTTGCAGGTCAGGTCGCAGGGTCGTTCGCTGTTCAGGAAGCACTTCTTGTCGTCAGCCACTCGGGTTCACCTCGGGCGGAAGACTCTAGCCGTGGAGGGCGGCAGGCCCAACGGAGACTCGGAAGTCATCGCGCAGGCACGTCGGTTCGGGCGCAGAGCAGGTCCGTCGGACGCGAGTCGGGGTTGTTGGAGTCGCCTCGAAGCCGGCGCACCAGGTCGGGTCCGGGCGACCCCATCCGGTATCGACATAACTAACATTATCGGACGCACTATCTGGCCCTGAAGGGCCGGCAGGCCCGATCGCTGGCTCCTCCGCCCCCCGGCCTCGATCAGAGCTGAGTCCGCCGGGGAGGCTCTCTCCGGACGCCGGCCCCCTCGGCGCGATCCGTTTCTCGATCGTGCACGCCCCGGCGGCACACCGACGATTCAGGTCCCAGGAGCGACTCCAGCAGCTTCGCTCACCTTGGGCCCCCGCGCTTCCTTGTCGATGGATTGGGGATCATGAAGCTCCGGACCTCGATCTCGGCCCTGATCTGCGCTGCCCTGCTCGGCGGCTGCTCGCTCCTCGGAACCAGCAGCACCCTGAACATGCAGACCAGCAACGCCATGCGATCGGCGCCGGTCGGCGTCGCGGTCGAGGTGGACTGGAAAGAACGGCTCGACCAGCCCTACGTGTTCCTGGAGTTGCTCGGCGACTACTCCGAAACCCGGCGCTACCTGGAGACCCTGGCCAAGCACGCCTACAGCCAAGGAGTCGCCCCGAGCGGGCCGCCCTTCGCCCTCTTCTACGACGATCCGGCGCGCGTGGCCCCCATCGACCGCCGCTCCCGGATCTGCCTGCCGGTGACCGGACCGATCCAGGTCGCGGGCCCCTTGGGCTACGACATCCTGCCCAGCGAGCCGGTGGTCTACGGCTTCGTGCGCGGCGCTTACCGGGACCTCGAGAACGCCTACGGTGGCGTGTTCGAGTACATGGGCGCGCGCTCCTGGGTGTTGACCGGCCCGATCCGCGAGATCTACCTGACCGATCCCGGAACCGTGCGCGGACCCGAGGAGCTGCTGGCCGAACTCCAGATGCCCTGGCGTCCCCTCTGACCTCGCCCGCGATTCAGTAGTCCAATTCGCCGTCGTCGTCGCCGTTCTCGGCGCCGTCGGACGAAACGGTCGGTCCCGAGGCGGGATCCACGGCCACCGTCGCCGGCGCGTAGACGCGTAGCACCCGCGCGGCGTCCCCCGACGTGTCCGCGGCTACTTGATCGCCAACGCGGATGCGCTTCAGGGCGGCGCTCGGAGCTTCGAGTGGTAGCCAGCCGTTGTCGGAGCGCAGCCCCAGGCACTCGAGCGACAGGTCCTCCTCGACCGGATGGCGCTCGGGCGAGCCCACGTCGACACCACCGGAGCCCAGAGCTTGGTTGGCATCGGCGGTGCGCGGCAGCGTCTCGACCAGGTCCTTGTAGCGACGCTCGAAGCTGGTCCACAGGGGCGAATGGTGCGCCTCCTCGACCCAGCGGGCGAAGCGCTCCAGGGTTGAAAGCAGCTTCCTAGCGGCCGCGCCGTCGGGGATGAGTCCGCGCTCCGTGGCGAACAGGGTCGCGAAGGACGTCAGGTGCTCGGGCCCCAGATCCTCGAGCACGCCGAGTGCGCGCGCGTAGCGGCCGAGGGCATCCAACGTGCGTCGATCGTGATCGCTGACCGGCGACTCTTGGGAGGTCTCCCACAGGTACTCCTCGATCACCGCGGCGATCACGCCGGGGAAGTCCGGGGCACTCTCCAGGTCGTGCTCGTCTTCGTCGTCTAGGCCCAGCTCACCTTCGAGGGCGTCGAAGAGCTGATCCAGGTCTTGGCCGGCGGCGCGGCCGCGATCGAAGTTCTCGAGGGCTCGCGCCACGGCTGCACTGGCGCCTGACTTCGGAGGGCGACTCTTCGTCTCGACCTCGTTGGTGGTCGCCTGGTCTGGCTGCTCGTTCTCGGGCACCGCCTCGGCGCTCTCGGGCATCGCCTCGGCGCTCTCGGGCACCGCCTCGGCGAACGCGATCCAGGCCTCGCCGATGATCGCCCGTGCCCGGTCGAGATCGACTTGGGTCTCGAAGGCCAGCTGGTCCAGGAGGTCCCCGCGCAGTGAGGTTCCGGCTGCCGGTCCCGCGGCCTTGGCGGCTCCGCGCAGGGACTCGACCCAGGCCTCGGCGCGCTCCCGCTCGACGCCACCCTCGACCAGGACTTCGAGCAACTCCGCGGTGAGCTGCCGCTCCGACGACGGCGCCTCGGCCGAGTCGTAGTCGCCGACGCCCTCCGTCGGCTCCAGGCTCTGGGTCGACGAACGGCCGAAGAACATCCGCTCGATCTCGAGCTGGGCCACACGCAAGGTGCCGCGGCGACCTGTTCGCAGGGATCCGAGGTCGGATCGCAGGGCCTCCAGCAGGCGCTGATTGCGGAAGCAGGCCATCGCGGGCGAGAGACGGAACTGGGAGTCGCCGCAGGGGAAGATGCGGCCGGCCAGGACGTCACCGGTCCGCAGTTGGGCCGAGGCCTCGGCCTCGTGGACGGCGAACACTCCGTGGCCCAAGAGGTCGTGCAGCCAGAGGCCGACGCCGGGTTCGACGTCGCCGACTTCGAAGACTCCCGTGCGAGAGTGCATCAGGGCGCTGGCGATGGAAGCCAGTTCTCCATCGGCCCGGGCCTCCCATTGCTCCTGCAGGACCTGCCAGGGCGGCTCCCCGTCGCGCCGGGTCGAGCGCTCGAACAGGAACCACTCGGCGTGGCGCCGCTCGGCCAGCACCCGCTCGGGCGACTCGGGGTCCCCGGCCGGCTCGCGGCCGAAGAATTCGACACGACTGGCCAGCAGCTCGGCCTCGAGCTGGGGGTCGTCGGCCACGAGCTCACGCAGGAGCTCCACACCTCGTTCGATCGGATGGTGGGTCATCGTCAGCCTTTTCGCCGCCGGTCGCAGCCCCGTAGTCTATCCAGGCCCGCGCCGGAATCCCCGGCCGACTCCCCCACCAGGAAACTCGATGCTCCCGCTCCCCCTGCTGCTACAGGCTCCCTCCGGATCGGACGCTGGCGGCTTCGACTTCGCGGGGGTCTGGAGCACCGTCGCTGGCTCCGGCGTCGACGGCGTCGGCCTGGCCCTGGTGGCACTGTTCGCGCTGCTGGGGATCTGGCGGGGTCTGTGGTGGCAGGCCGTGCGGCTGTTGGGCGTACTCGGAGCCGTCGTCGCCGCGCGCACCTTGGGTCCGCGCCTGGCCGAGTGGGTCGCACCCCGCGCGGGGGACATGGATCCGACGCTGCTGGGTGCGTTGGCCTGGTTCGGGGTCTTCCTGGGTGGGTTGATCCTGGTCGTGCTCGTCGGCCGCTTGGGCAAGAGCCTGCTCGAGGCCCTGCACCTGGGGCTCGTGGATCGATTCGGGGGCGCCGTGGCGGGGGTCTTGACCGCGCTCGTGCTGCACGCTGTGGGCGTCGCCTTCCTGTTGCAGATCACCCCGCGAATCTGGGCCGCCGAACACCTGGAGGGCACGCGCAGTGAGCGTTTGGTCGACGTGCTCGGCGAGAAGGCCTCGTTGCTCTTCGACGCCCGCACGGCGCTCGCGATCGAACGACGACTGCAGGGGGACGGGGCAGCAGAAGGCGGCGTCGGCTCAGGCGACGTTTCGCAACCCGCCGCGCCCACCGGCGGCGGGCGCAACTGACGACTGGCGCAGGTCAGTCCGTTCCGAGCAGGCTCGCCAGCAGCGCGCCGAGGTACTCCTCGTCCATCGGCCTGCGTTCGAGGTGGGCGCGCAGCAGGTCGACAGCGCCCATGCGATCGCCCAGCGCTGCGGCCGCCTCGGCCAGCAGGCGCGCATTGGTCCAGTCGTCGGGCATGATCGAGTAGGCCTCTCGACCGGCTTCGAGGGACGCTTCGTTCTCACCGAGCCCGAGGAGCGCGGCGGCCTTCATGGTCCATGCGCGGCCGTTGCTGGGCTGTCGATCCAGGATCTCGTCGACCAGCACCAGGCTTTCCGCGTACTCGCCGGCGACGACCAACTTCTCCGCCAGATTGGCCTTGATGACCTGGTTGCGCGGATCCTGCTCGGACCAGGTGCGCGCCGCGTCCAAGCTGCGACTGGTCTCGCCGGCCATCAGCCACAACTGCGAGCTGAGGCCCCAATCGGGCGCGTCCAGGGATTCCGCCAACTCGGCGCCCTCGCGGTAGGACGCGAGCAGCGGCCCGCTGCCGCCACCGGCCAGGGGCATGGGCGGGCAGGTCACTCGCGGCAAGCGTTGAGCGAAGTCCGACTTGAAGCGCGGGTCGTGCTCGTCGTTGTGGCACTTGGCACAGGTTGAAGGCGGCTCGTCGATCAGCCGCTGGCGATCGAAGTAGCTCAGACCGCCCTTCACGTGTGGACCACCGGCGCCGTGGCAGGCCGCGCACTGGACGTTCTCGAACCCCGCGGAGGCCGCCGGATGATCGAAGCCCCGCGCCTGTTCCCAGCCCACCGTATGACAACCGATGCACTCCACATCGGTGTGCTGACGGGTGGCCGCCAGGGTCGCGAAGGCGCGGCTGTGCTGCGTCGACTTCCAGAACTCGTACTGCTCGGTGTGGCACCCGTAGCAGCTCTCGGGCCCCACGAAGCGCGGCGTGGGATGGTTGCTCGGCGGCGCGCCGGCCTGCCAGTGGTCGTCGAGCCGATCGTGGTAGTTCGAGATCACCTGCAGCGCCCGTTCGTCGCGGTGGGCCGACATGGCCAAGGGGACGGTCGTGAAGGCGAAGCGCCCGCCGCCCGGCATCTCGCCGAGCTCCTCGATCAACTCCTGGGCGCCGCGGTTGGCCTGGTGCACGCCGGTGGCGCGGTTGCGCCATTCGGCTTCGCCCAGGCTCGCGCGGCGACCCTCGACCATGACGATGCCGTTGGCGGTGACGTCGTAGCTGATCTGCGCGTCGATCCAGCGACTTACGTCGGCCAGCTCGCCGCGCCCCTCGGACTTGCGGTAGGCGCTGTCGAACCAGAAGTCGACGCGGTTCAGCCGCGAGCCCTTGATGCCCGAACTCGTCACGGGAGTGCCCGCGATGATCTCCATCGGGTTCGGCTCGTTGTCGGTGTGCCCGCCGAAGACGAGGTCCAGCTCGGGAAAGGCCTCGGCCAACTGTCGGTTGACCTTCACGCCCAGGTGCGAGGCGCACAGCAGGACATCGGTGCGCGGTGCGAGGTCGGCGATCACTTCCGCCGCTGCCTCGTGCCAGGGCCCCACCTCGAGTCCCAGCTCCGCGGCCCGCCGCTGGACCAGCAGGATCTCGGGCGTGTTGTCCTTGGCGTAGGCCTCCTGCATGCGACGACCGAGCAGCGAGAACACGCCGATCTTCAGGCCGCCCCGCTCGAGCACGATGGACTGTTCGAAGGGGCGCTGGCCGTCGGCGTCGAAGAGGTTCGCGCACAGGATCGGGACCCCGTGGCGGGCCGAGAGGTCCTGGAGCGCCTCGACGCCGAGGGCGAGGTCGAGGTCACCCAGGCCCATGGCCTCGCAACCCAGCTCGGCCCACATGCCGAGCATCTCGTCGGCCTTGATCAGGAGTTGCTCGCGCTTCAGGTCGTCGACCCGCAGGGCATCGGAGAACAGGTCGCCGGCGTCGATGAACAGGGTTCCGGGGTGATCGGCGCGGTTGGCTCGTACGGCCGCGGCGATGCGATCGATCCCGCCGGTCTTGCCCTTGGTGCAACCACAGGGCTCGATGTAGCCGTCGAGGGTGGCCGTGTAGAGCAAGCGCAGGTCGGAGGACTCGGCTTGGCGCGGGTCGCAACTGCCCAGGACCAGTGCTCCGGTGGCGGCGAGCGCGGTCAGCGCGACGCCGGCGCGGGCTGCGCGGCTTGGGCCGCTGGGCGTTGCGACGGGGAGGCGGTGAAGGGACGAGTCTGAGGACATGGTGGGGTGGGCTCGGGGCTGTGTACCAATACCCGCTCGGAGCCCCAATCGTTGGAGCCTATCGCCCAGGCTTTCTCCGCACTTCGGTTCCGGGGCCGCAGGGCTGGAGAGTTTCGGGGCCCGAGGGGGATCCTCCTGGACGCCCGTTGCGCCTGGCCAGATCTGGGCTACCCTCGCGAAAACAAGACACTTCATACGAACGCCCCGGTGCAGGGAAGCAGGTGTGAGTCCTGCGCGGTCCCGCCACTGTGAGCCGTAGGTGTCGCCTCCACGACGCGCTGTTCCTCGGATGTCTTCCGAGGTCCGAGCGCCCGGCGGACGGACGGTCTTCGGATCGACCGTCGGTCACTGGGCCCCCCCGGGGGCCTGGGAAGGCTGGGGCGACGCCTGAGACGGCAAGTCAGGAGACCTGCCCGGTGCGAACGGCTGCCGACCGCGTGCGACGGTCCGGTGCCAGGTCGAACATCACAAGTCCGCGGCGGGTCCCGCCGGGGGAGGTCGTGTGCTCGACGGGGCCGGATCGGGCGGGCGATCGGTGGTTCGACGAGGAAATCGAATCAACACCGACACCATGTTCCTGACCTCTCTGCGCCCACTCACCGCGCATTTGGCCCCCATCGCCCTGGCCCTCGGGGCCTGCCTCGCCCCCACCGCCCTGGCCCAGGAGACCGTCGCCAACGGCTTCGGGTCCCAACTCTCGGTCGACCCCTCGGGATCTGTCCGCGAGCTGTCGAGCGGTGACCTGCTCACCTACGACGGTCGCTTCGTTGACCGCTGGGCAGCGGACGGCACCTTCCAGCTCAATATCGCCGACCTGGGCAGCTCGTTCTTCAGTGGAGCTTTCGCCATCGCCCCCGACGAGAGCTTCGCTGTGGTCGGCGAGACCACCAACGGCGACATGTTCCGGGTGGCGCTCGACGGCTCCGGCGTGGCTCTGATCGCCAACGTCGTCTTCAACTACGACGCCAAGTTCGCGCCCAGCGGCGAGCTCTACGTCAGCGCTGCCCAGGGCGGCTTCGGCACCGGCAACGACGTGATCCGACTGGATCCGTTCAGCGGGGCCAAGGTCGACATCCTGCACGTGGCCGGGCCCTCGGGGCCGATCGCCTTCGACAGCTCGGGCAACCTCTTCTACGCCACCTACAGCAACCTGGCTCAGAACCCCGCGGTCTACACCGACGTGCTGCTCTACCCCGCGGCGTCGATCGCGGCGCCGGCGACGCCCATGTCCGAGGCGGACGGGATCGTCTACGCCAGCGGTTTTGACGGCGCCAGCTCGATGGTGGCCGACCGCACGCAGGACCTGATCTACCTGGCCGAGGCCAGCTTCAGCGCCGGCACCAACCGGCTGCGGCTGGTGGCGGGTTCGGCGGCCGCCTCGCCGGTGTTGGTCGAGGGCCAGCTCGGGGATTGGATCACCGTTGCCCAGTTCATCCCCGGCACCGGTGCGGCGCAGTTCGCCCCCTACCAGCCCTCCGCCGGAGGTCGGCTGATCTACGGCCGGACCGACTTCTTCAGCTTCGACGAGCGTCGCACGCTCAGCCCGGCCCGCCCCACCTTGACCGTGACCGGCGCAGGCACCAGCGGCCCCGGGAGCTTCAGTCTGGACTTCGCCGGGCTCGACCCCGCCGGTTCGATGCTGCTCCTGTGGGGCCCGACGGCGCTGACTGGACCCGAGTTCGCGGTCGGCACCTTGCCGCCGTTGTTCACCGGCCTCGACCTGGGGTCGATCCAGTTCCTGCCGTTCCAGCTGGGCGTGCAGCCCGACGGCAGCTCGCACTCAACCTTCTTCAACCCAGGCGGCCTCCAAGGCCTGTTGACCTTCCAGGGCCTGCTGCTGGACTCCTTCGGAGCCCCCGAGGGAGCGACGACGATGGGCTCGCTCTGACGGACTCGGTCACCTGAAGCGGCCGCCGGGCGAGGGAATCGACTTCCGTCCGGCGGCTGTGTTCATTCGAGTCGTGTTCAGCTGTCGAGTCGCTCGAACCAGTCGAGCTGCTCGCGCAGGCGGGGCTCCAGGGCGCCCTTGAGGGTCAGGACGCTGGCGGCGCACGACCTGCAGGCACCGCGCAGCTCCACCCGTACCCGTCCCCCATCGACGCCGAGCAGAGTCACGTCGCCGCCGTCCGCGCGAAAGCGGGGACGCAGCTCCGCGAGCACGGCCTCGGCCTGGGCGACCCGTGCCGGATCGCCCGTGGCTACCCTGCGGCGACCGAAGGGCCACCAGGACCACTTCACGAGGTGACCTCGGCGGCCTCGAAGCGTTCGGACGGCAGGGTCAGGCGCCATCCGTCGGTGGTGCGCGCGGCACTGGCGCCGGGGATTTGCTGCAGGAGCGCGGCGACCATGGGCGGCGGCGGCGCGCCGTCGACCTGGTCCACGATCCAGTCGCAGAAGGGCCCGCGGCGCTCGAGCTGGGGGCTCCTGCCGCCCCGCAGGCCGGCTTCCCAGGTCCAGCGTACTAGCGCGTGGGCCAGGCTCCAGTCGGCGCTCGCGGCACGCACGCGCGGCCACTGGCGCGGGACCGAGTGCGACGGGAGATCGACCAGATCGGCCAACCACTCCGCACCTTCGACCTCTCGACGTGCCGGTGCGCCATCCGCACCGAGCAGGCCCGCAGCGACCACCAAGCCCCAGCCGAGGCGCGCGCGCTCCGACTCCAGGGCCGCTGAGTGTCGTGCCGCTTCGGCGCCGTCGAGGGTCGCCAGTCGGCGCAGCTCGGCCTCGAGCGCCTGGGCGCGCTTCGAGATGCCACCGAGGAGCTCGGCGAGGAATCGCCCGTCGCCCTCTTCGGGGGCCCCTTGGTAATCGCTCATCGCGCGGGGGAGTGTGGTACCAGGCAGGGGAGTCGAACCCCTACTTCCTTACGGAAAGCAGATTTTGAATCTGCCGCGTCTACCATTCCGCCAGCCTGGCCCCGAACTCGGGGGTGAAGTCTCGTTCCGCGTCCGTCGTTGGTCAACTGTCGACTCGACGGTCCAGCGCATCGGCCAACAGCTCGAGACACAGGTCCCGGTAGCTGAGCCCCGCAGCAGCGGCCGCCAAGGGGGCGAGGGAGCGCGGGGTGAAGCCGGGCAGGGTATTGAGCTCCAGGAACACGGGCCCGCAATCCCGGCCTCGCTCGGGCTCGCGGACCATGAAGTCCACGCGCGTCAGGCCCCGACACCCGAACGCCCGGTGCACCGCCACTGCCCGACGCTGGATCTCCGACTGAGCGGCGTCGTCGAGCAACTCCGGCGGGCAGCGCTCGTCGGCTCCGTCCGTGGCGTACTTCTGGGAGTAGTCGAAGAAGCGCCCGGCGGCTGGGCGGATCTCGACCACCGGCAGGGCCTGCGGTCCGGCGCCCCGCTCGAGGACGGCGCAGGTGACCTCCAGGCCCTGGACGGCGGCCTCCACCAGCACCGCGGGAGCCTGTTCCAAGCAGCGCTCCAGGGCCGAGAGCAGGTCCCCACCCGGCAGGTGGCGTTCCATGGCCACGGACGAGCCACCGTCGCTCGGCTTCAGGAAAGCGCCGCCGGCGACCAGGGCCGTCAGGCGGTCCAGGACCGCGCGCGGGCCGCCAGTGAGGTCCCGGCGGGTCACCACCAGCCCGGGAGCGCCTGGCGCGCCGGCGGCCTCGGCCACGATCTTGGATCGCGGCTTGTCCATCGCGAGGGCCGATGCAGCCACGCCGGAACCTGTGTAGGCCACGCCGACCAGGTCCAGAGCGCCCTGGAGCGTGCCGTCCTCCCCCATGCCGCCGTGCAGGGCCAGATGGACCGCGTCGAAGCGCGCCATGCGCGCCAGGGCCTGGGCCACGTCCAGCTTCTCGCCGGCGAAGTCGAAGTTGCCGTCGGCGGTCCAGAGTACCGGCGTCACCTCAGCGGGACCGCGGCCGTCCAACTCGCCCAGGGCCTGAACGATGCAACGCCCCGAGTCGAGTGAGACCTCGCGCTCGCCGGAGGTGCCCCCCATCAAGACCGCGACGGTTGCCTGGGCGAGATCGACGCCCATGCTCAGCTCCGCTCGGCGTAGACGTGGCCGCCGTCGCGAGCCAGGGGCTCGGGCGGTCCGGCAGCCTGGAACTCGGCCAGGTCCTCGGCCACCAGGGGGCAGACTTCCAGGGCGGGGCTGCCTTCGATCTGTCGCTCGGGGAGCTCGTGACCGACCTCGCTGACCCAGTCGGCGAAGAGCCGGCACAGGTCGCGCCTGCTGGTGTCCGGCGAGTCGCCCCCGGATGCGTTCTTGACCGGGCTGAACTCGAGTGCGCGCTCGACTTCGAGCGTCACGCTGGTCGGACTCTTCGACAGGGCATCGAAGACGAAGGTCTCGAATTTCGCGCCGTCGACCTCGGTCGGCGCGCCGTCGTTGCCGAGCACCTGCATGCGCTTGCGCGCCACGTGCCAGGGCAACTCCAGACCGTGGCGCGTCAACTCGTCGACGAACTCGACCGCGATCGCGTGGACGGCGATGTTGCCGGCACGGAACAGGAGCTGGCCCGCTTCGTCCCGCGCATCGCGCAGCTCGCCCGGCAGGTCCGAGTACTCGATGCAGCCGAGGGAGCCGTCGATGCGCCCCAGGACGCCGACCTTCTCACCCGGATCGTTCTTGGACACGACCTTGCTCGACATGCGCGCGCCGGCCTCCACGTGCAGGCCGAGGAACAGCTCGTCCGCCGGTCGCACCAGGGGGTTGTCGACCTGGAAGTACGAGAATTGGGTGATGCCGCGCTGCGTGGCGTCGGCGAGGGCTCCCGACCGCGCCAGCGCGTCGAGGGTGCCACCGTGGCCGTTGGGCGCCAGGAAGAGCTGGCCGGGACCGGAGAGCAGGATGCGTCCTTCGAGGTCCAGGGCCGGGAGCATCGCCTGGCTGAAGAAGAACACGTCCTCCGGGGGGAACCCGAAGTGGTCGTGGCGCTCGAAGAAGGCGCGCGTGTCGGCATCGTTGGCCTGCGAGGTCATGACGTACCAACGCGGCGCGAAGCCATGCCGGCGACCGGCGGCCAAGAGGCGCGCCGCGTGCCATGCGAACAGGGGCCGATCGGTGACCGGGCCGAGGGGGAAGGCGCCCTTGGGGCCGTCGTAGCCCAGACGCGATGCTTGGCCTCCAGCCACGAGCAGGAAGCCGACACGGCCCGCTGCGAGCTCGGCAGCGCCCGTCGCGCGGGCCGCGAGGGCGCGCTCCTGTTGGTCGGCGTCACGCTCCAGGGGGAACAGCTCGGGTGGGTCGAAACTGCGCCCGTTCGCGTCGAAGCCGGGCTCGGCGAGGGTTGCTGTGAGCCGCTTCAGCAGTTCGAAGTCGACCTCCGCGAGCTGGGCCAAGAGGCCCTCCCGACCAGCTTGGTCGAGAGCCGACCAGTGGCTGAAGACGTGCCCTTGTCCGTGGGCCTCGGCGCGCTCGCGCAACTCGTTCTCGAGGTTCATCAGGGAGTTATATCGACCAGGATCTTGAGGACCCCACCGCGTGCCGCGTGCTCGAGGGCCAGGGGCGCCTGTTCGAGGGGGTAGCGTCCCTCGATCAAGGCGCGGGGGTCGAGGCGACCCTGCGCCAGAGCCGCCAGGGCCGGCTCGAACCGTCCACAGCGGGACCCGACCAGGCGGATCTCGTCCACGACCAGGGGAGCCAGGTCCAGGAGAACCGGCTCCGCGCCCGTGGTCTTCAGCACCAGGGTCCCGCGCGGCGCCGTCCAGGCTAGCGCGCGCGCGACGGCGTCGGTCCGTCCGCAGGCCTCGACCACCAGGGGATAGCGCCGCGGTGGAGGCCGATCGTCGAGGGGGCGGCTCATGTGCCGCACCCGTTCACCGGCCCAGGCTCCGCGCTCGGGGTGCCTGCCGAGCAGGTCGACGTTGATGCCGACATCCGCGAGGGCCCAGGCGCAGAGCAAGCCCAAGCGCCCATCTCCCACGACCAAGGCCCGCTCGGGGCGAGCGTCGCCCAGACAATCCAAGAGCGCCAGGGCGGCTGCCAGGGGCTCGGTGAAGGTCGCGGCATCGTCGTCGACCCCGTCCGGTACTTCGACGAGGTTGCCGTGGGGCAGCCGCAGCTCCTCGGCGAAGGCCCCGTCGCGGCCGAGGATCCCGAGCACCGACCTGGACTCACAGTGGCGAGGATCGCCGGCCCGGCAGCAGCCGCAGGTCCCGCAACCCGCGTTGATCTCCCCCACCACACGGCGGCCCTCCAGGGGACCGTCGAGGGCCAGGCCGACGAACTCGTGTCCCGGGACTCCCTTGAACCCCATGTAGCCCTGGGCCAGGGCCAGGTCCGTGGCGCACACGCCGGCCAAGAGCACCCGCACCCGAGTCTCACCCCTGACCGCTTCCGGGCGCGGGCGGCGATCGACTCGCGGCGCTCCATCACCCAGGACCAGGGCACGCATGGTCGAGTCGCTCATGGCGCAGGTGCAGGGGTTCGAGTGGGCGTTCCGCCTATGCAAGCGCCCGCCTGGTGCATCACCGGCGGGCGCCGAGCGGGGTCCCCGGCGAGACCGCCTCGAGCGGCGGTGCCCGCGGGAGAGCTGCCGATCAATCGACCGAAGAGCTCGGTGACGAGGTTGACGGCGCGGTGGACAGAGCGTCCAGCATGGACTCGATCAGGCCTACGAGCGCGTCCACGCGGCGCTCAATCACGACCTGTCGCCGAACCAGGTTCTGCACGACGGGGGGCAGGATCGCCTCCCGTGTGTAGTTGCTGATCATGTTGATGATCTCGGCGCGGTTGGCGTCAGGCAGCTTGTGGAAGTGGTAGTTGTACTTCTGGGCCAGGACTTCGTCGGCGATCTCGACGCACTCGTGGGTGACCTCCTCGATGCTCTTCTTGTCGTGTTCGACCTGGAAGACTTCCTTCTTGTACTCGTGGAGGAGCTCCTGGAACTTCCTGTGCAACGTGCTGATCTCCGTTGATTGGTTTTGGCGCGCCAGAGGGGCGAGCCGGATGGTCCGGATCAGATCCGGTGTACGGCGAGCAGGCGGTGCCGGGCGTCATCCGGGGGGGGAGGCCACGGGGCGCTGCCCGGCGATCGTCGGTTCGAGCATACAGCACCACACCGCCACGTAAAGCGACCTCGCGGTCGGCTTTTAATGCACTGGATCAGGAAGGCGGCGGTGCTCGCCGCGGATCCTGGTAACCGAAGTGGGCCAGGCGAGCCGACGACGCTCGGCCCGCCGCTGCGCCCAGCCCCGGGAGGTGCCGTCGAGGTTCTGATCCAGGACACGTGCCCGCCCCGGATGGTCCGGTGCCCGGCGCGCCCGCTGAGGACAGCTGCTGTGCCCCTGTCGATCGCGAGCGGAAGGACCGGTGCCCGAACGTGCGCTGGGCGCCCCGACCTTCTGGCGTGGGGCGCCCAGCACTGGGCGAAGGTGCTTTTGGACGGGCGAGCCCATCGCCCATGTACGGACTGACCCTGGCTGATCAGCTGTCGAGCTGGCCGATGCAGATCGAGACGTTGTGCCCGCCGAACCCGAGGGAGTTCGAGAGGGCATTGCGAACCTTCAGCTCCCGCGCTGAGCCGGGCACGTAGTCCAGGTCGCAGACCGGATCGGGCGTCGTGTAGTTGCGCGTCGGGTGCACCACTCCGTGATGGATACTGAGCGTTGTCGCCACCAGCTCAACGGCCGACGACGCGCCCAAGAGGTGTCCGATCATCGACTTGGTCGACGAGATGGCCAACTTCCGCGCACGGTCTCCGAAGGCCGCCTTGATGGCGTTCGTCTCCATCGCGTCGTTCAGCGCCGTGCTCGTGCCGTGGGCATTGACGTAGTCCACCGTCTCGGGATCGACCCCTCCGGACTTCATGGCCAGGCGAATCGCCCGGGCCGGTCCGGAGCCGTCTTCCTTCGGGGCCGTGATGTGGAAGGCGTCGTCAGTGGAGCCATAGCCCTTGACCTCGGCGTAGATCCGGGCGCCGCGCGCGCGGGCATGTTCGAGTTCCTCGAAGACCAAGATCCCAGCGCCATCGCCCATGACGAAACCGTCGCGCTCCTTGTCGAAGGGACGCGAGGCCGAGGCCGGGTCGTCGTTGCGGGTCGAGAGGGCCCTGGCCGAGTTGAAGCCCGAGACCGACAACGGCGTCGTCGCCGACTCCGCCCCGCCGGTCAGGACCAGATCGGACTCCCCAGCCCGAATCGACATCAGGGCCATCCCGATGGAGTGACCTGAGCTGGCACAGGCTGACGAGGTCGTGAAACAGGTTCCCATGAGCCCGTGCTCGATGGCCACCTGACCACTGACCGCGTTGGCCATGATCTTCGGGATGAAGTGCGGGCTAACTCGGCGGGGTCCGCGCTCCAGGAGCTGCAGGTGCTGCTCCTCGATGCCGGTGATCCCACCGATCCCGGTGCCGATGATGCACCCGTAGCGCTCCCGGATCGCGGGATCGACCGACGCGAAGTCGAGCCCTGCATCACGGACCGCCTCCCGTGATGCGCGCAGGGCGTACATCGTGAAGGGGTCGAGCTTGCGGGTGTCGGGACCGACGAAATCGACGCTGGTGTCGTAGTCGACGTGCCCCGAGAACCGCACCGGGATGTCGGTGGTGTCGAAGAAGTCGATCTCGCGGATGCCGTTCTCACCCGCGACCATTCGCCGCCAGGAGGTCTCGACGTCCGGTCCAAGGGCGTTGACGGTGCCCAAGCCGGTGATCACTACGCGGCGCATGTTTCGTTCTCCGAAATCGGATCGATAGCGAGTCCCACGGCGGAACGGACGGAGCCACCTGGGTGGCCCGTTCAGGGACGCCGAGCGAGCCTCGCTCGAGTTGTCGAGGAGCCCGAACGCGCCGTCGACAGACGGCTGGCGCGCGGGCTCCCCAGCGGGCTCAGGACTTGGATCCGATGTACTCGATCGCGTTGCCGACGGTCTGGATCTTCTCGGCGTCTTCGTCGGGGATCGAGATCTCGAACTCGTCCTCGAATTCCATGACCAGCTCGACCGTGTCGAGCGAGTCCGCGCCGAGGTCATTCACGAAGGATGTCTCGCGCGAGATCTTGTCGGGGGTGGTCCCCATCTGGTTGCAGACGATCTTCTTGACGCGGTCTTCGACCGACTCCGTGCTGTTGGTCACCTTGGACTCCTGTGGTGGCTCTTGGCCCGGGCCCCACGCAGCGCAGTGCTAGGCGGAGGGTCGGGGTGTGTGGCGCGGTGGCGCCCGGGGAAGGATAGTCGAGGCATGCCCGGCGGGCGCCCCAGCACCGATCCGAAGGATCGGTGCGCTGTTCGTTCAGGGTTGGTTCGATCGGGTCGTCTCGAGCCAGGATAGATCGATCCTGGAAGGAGTGAGTCTTGGGGGCGTCGGGAGGGACCCGCTGTCCCGCTGAGGACGCTGCTCGCGGAGGACTCTAGAGGCTTCGGTCGGGATTCTGGAACCCCAGCGAGGGATTCTAGAGACTCAGCCCCCCATCTACGACAAGGGTCTGTCCTGTGATGTAGTCCCCACCGGGGCCCGCCAGGAAGGCCACGGCAGCCGCGATCTCCTCGGGAGCGCCGACCCGGCCCAGGGGGATGCTGTCCTTGAGGCTGGCCGCAGCCTGTTCGTCGATGGCGGCAGTCATGTCGGTGGCCACGAATCCGGGCGCCACGGCATTGACTCGAACTCCGCGACCGGCGAGTTCCTTGGCGGCCGAACGGGTCAAGCCCAGGATCCCGGCCTTGCTCGCCGCGTAGTTGGCCTGGCCCGCGTTGCCGGTAATCCCGACCACGCTGGCGATGTTGATGATGCGACCCCCACCGGCCTTCATCAGGGGTCGGGTTGCCGCCTTGAGGAAGTTCCACGTCCCCTTGAGGTTGACACCGATGACCCGATCGAAGTCCTCCTCGGTCATCCGCAGGAGCAACTGATCACGGGTCACGCCGGCGTTGTTGACCAGAATGTCCAGGCCGCCGCGGGCCTTGACGATCTCCCCCACCAGTGCCGTGACGGCCGCGTGGTCGGCAACGTCGACGCCGTGCGCGGTGGCCTCCACGCCGAACTCGCTACACAGGCCCACGGTCTCCTCGCAGCGCTCCGCCGAGGTGGCGATGCAAGCTACCGAGGCGCCGGCTCGGGCCAGGTCGAGGGCGATCGCTCGCCCGATACCGCGCGATGCGCCGGTCACGATCGCGACCTTGCCAGCGAGGGGACGTGCTTGCTTGTCTTCGGTGTCGGTCACTTGCAGGGTGGGGAAGGGGGCGTCGGGCCCCTGGTCGATCGGTCAGGGAGCTTACGGGGGGCGATGATAGGTCGGTCTCAGAAGCCCTTCAAACCCGGTCCGGATGGGGTCGGCCGGAGGTCCTCGGCCTTCCGAAGCGGAAAGGTGTCCCCTCGAGCAGGCTGCCAGAGGGAGCTCCCGAAGGGCCCTCAGGCCGTCTCGGCGTCCTCGGGGTGGGCAGCAGACCGCACGGTCGCGCCCCGGTCGATCTTCTTCATGAGGCCGGCCAAGACCTGACCGGGTCCGGGCTCGAGGAACTGGGTGTGCCCCTGCCCGAGGGCCCAGCGCATGCTCTGTTCCCACAGCACCGGCGAGCAGACCTGGTTGGCCAGGTGGCTCACGATCTGCCCCGGGTCACTCACGGGGGCTCCGGTGACGTTCGTGACGAAGGGGATCCGCGGAGCCTGGACCGTCACCTCGGCGAGGGCCGCCGCCAGGCGGTCTGCTGCGGGGCGCATGCACTCCGAGTGAAAGCCGCCGGCCACGTTCAGCCGCATCGCGCGTCGGACGCCGTGGTCGGAGGCATGGGACTCGACGATGTCGAGCGCGGCGAGCTCCCCGGAGACCACGACCTGGCCCGGACAGTTCAAGTTGGCCACCGAGCAGATTCCCGCCTCGGCTCCCATGGCCGCGAGCTTCTCGGCGACGGCCAAGTCCGCGCCGATCAGGCTCGTCATCGACGAGGGCGTGGCTTCACTCGCAGCCTGCATGGCCTCTCCACGGAGCCGCACGAGGCGCAAGGCATCTTCGAAGGACAGCGATCCGGCGACCCAGAGGGCTGTGTACTCGCCCAGGCTCAAGCCTGCCGTCATCGAAGCCGAACCGAGTTCCAGCCCGTTGTCGGAGAGGACCGTCAAGATCGCGGCGCTGGTCGTGAAGATCCCGGGCTGGGCGATGTCGGTACGATGAACGTCCACACCGCCATGGAAGCACGCTTCTGTCAGGGCGAATCCAAGCACCCCGTCCGCCCGGTCGAACAAGTCGCGCGCCTTGGGGTAGGCCTCGTACCAGTCCTGGCCCATTCCGGGAAACTGCGCCCCCTGACCGGGGAGGATGATCGCTTCATTCATGGTCATGCGCGGACGGTGGAGTAGTGCGCTACTGGCAGTGGATGGTGGCGGACGAGTCAGATGGAATCGGTCATGCTCCAGCGGCCGGCGACGCGCCTACCAGCGCAGCCGACGGCGGGACGTCTTCCGGTGCAGCGGCCGGATGGGCGCCTACCGGTGCAGCGGCCGGATGGGCGCCTTCCGGTGCAGCGGATCGCTGGTCGCCCATGGCGTAACAGCCGCCCGGACTTCTACCAGCGCAGCAAGCTCGCGCCCCAGGTCATCCCTGCACCGAATGCGACCAGGACGACGTACTTGCCCGATTCGATGCTGCCGGCGCGGACGGCCTCATCCAGGGCGATTGGAACCGTCGCGGCGGAAGTGTTGGCGTAGTGCTGGATGTTGACGATGACTTTCTCGTCGGTACGCCCCAGACGGTCCAGGGCCGCATCGATGATCCGGCGGTTGACCTGGTGTGGAACGATCAGGCCCAGCTCCTCCTCCTCGATGCCCTCCAGCATCTCGCCGATCAGCTCAGCCATCTTGACCGTGGCGAAGCGGAAGACGTCGCGACCCTTGAGGTGGATCAGATGATCGCCGTTGGCCAGGCCCTCGGGGCTCGGCGGCTGCTTGGAGCCAGTGCCTGGAATGATGATGAAGTCGAACTTCTCACCGTCGGCGCCGAGCTTGGTCTTGATGATCTCGCCGCGCTTGCACTGGTCGAACGGCGTGAGCACGGCGGCTCCTGCGCCATCGCCGAACAGGACGCAGCTTCCGCGGTCGGTGTAGTCCAGGAAGCGCGAAAGGGTCTCAGCTCCGATCGCTAGGGCGCGTTGAGCCTTGCCTGTGGCGATCATCGCCTCGGCGACGTGGGTCGCGTTGAGGAAGCCGGTGCAGGCGGCGGATACGTCGAATGCCGCCGCGTTCTTGCACCCCAGGGCGTCCTGGACCATGCAGGCCGTCGACGGCATCTGGTAGTCCCCGGTCAGGGTCCCCACCACGACCAGGTCCAGGTCCTTGGGGTCGATGGAAGCAGCCTCGCAGGCGCGCTTGCCAGCCTCGATGCACATCGTCGACGTGGTCTCGCCTTCGGATGCGAAGCGCCTTTCGCGAATGCCCGTGCGCTGGACGATCCACTCATCGGAGGTATCGAGGAATCCCTCGAACCACGAGTTGGGAACGACGCGGTCGGGGAGGTACGAGCCGGTTCCTGCGAACCCTACGGGGCGAATTCCTGCCATGGACATGTCTCCGGTGACCGCTCTCGCGGGCGAGGCCAGATCCTACTGGCTCGGCCCCTCTGAACCCATGGGCGAGAGCCGTCAACGGGACGATCCTCGATCCGCGTCCGCTCCGATGGCTCGATGGAGTCCGTGACCCTGGTGAGGCCCGATGCGCCTAGCACCTGGTTGTGGGTCGACACCCTGCCGACGGGACGTCCGCGGGCTCGGGCCCGGCCGTCGCTCCGCACCTGACTCGCAGGGCCCGGCGCACGACCCTCAGATCGCCGCGGGGTCGCCAGCGATGCCCTTGACGATCAGGGCATTGACCCCAGCATCGACCGTCCGGGCAGCTACGGCGAGGGCGTTGGCGACCGCGGACTCGTCCGACCGGCCGTGGCCGATCACCACCACCCCGCGTACACCCAGCAGCAGGGCGCCGCCGTACTCGGAGTAGTCGATCTGCCGCTTCAGCCGACCGAGAGCCTCGCCGCCCCAGGCCGCATGGTGCTCGCTCAGCTCTCGCCTCATCAAGCCGAAGAGGAAGCCGGCAAAGCCCTCCATCAGCTTGAGCACGATGTTGCCGGTGAATCCATCGGTGACGAGCACGTCCGCCCGATCGATGAACAGCTCGCCCGGCTCGACGTTGCCGACGAACTCGAGGCCTGAGCTCGCGAGGAGTCCGTACGCCTCCTTCAGCAGGTCGGTGCCCTTGCCCGATTCCTCACCGATGTTGAGCAGGCCTACTCGCGGCGAACCGACCCCGAGTCCGTGTTGGGCGTAGGTCGCCCCCATCAGACCGAACTGCAGCAGGTGCTCCGGCTTGGGAGCGACGTTGGCCCCCATGTCGAGCAGGGTCAACGGCCGACCAGTCAACTCGATCGTCACCGCGATGGCTGGACGCCTGACTCCCTCGAGGGTCCCCAGACCTATCGTGGAAGCTCCCACGACGGCCCCGGTGTTGCCCATGCTGACCACGGAGGCGGCCTCCCCGCTGCGAACCGCAGCGACGCAGCCTCCGATCGAAGAATCGGGCTTCGAGCGCAGCGCGGTGGCTGGCGAGTCCCCCATCTCGATGACCTCGGAGGCGTGCCGAATCGAGAAGCCTGGGTTGCCGCCCATCTCGTTCAGGCCGGACTCGATCCTGGCCCGGTCACCGACCAGCAGGATGCGCTCGGGCGCGAGGGGGGCCGCCACGTGTGACGAGCAAGCGCGAACAGCCCCGCGGAGGATCACCTCGGGGGCCTCGTCGCCGCCCATCGCGTCAAGTGCGATGCGTGCGTCGGTCATGTTCGCGGCCAAGTTACAGCGCGTCGAGGGGGGGGCCAGGGCCGCCACACTCTCGGAGTGGGACGAGGACGGTGAGATCTGTCTCCGTGCCGGTCGACCTTGACGACCGCACATCGGCTCAGACCGCGATCGATCTAGAAGTCCTCTTTTTCGAGGACGTCACGACCCTGCTTGTCGGCGCCCTTGGCAAAGCCGTACCAGCCGCAGTTGTCACACACGTGGTGCGGACGGATCGGGGCCCCGCAGTGGGCGCAACTGTTCAGTTGCATCTCGGCCAGGCCAAGGTGCGATCGCCGGATGCCCTGGCGGTGGGTGGACTGACGACGTTTGGGGTGTGCCATGACGGATCCTGTGGGCCGCGGAGGGTCCGCAGCAGGTGGGACGACGGACAGGTGGGGCGAGGGGCGTGTGGGACGCCAGAGCCCAGTGCGCGACCCTACGGGGCGCCCGAGCTTGGCCGGTTTGTAGCGTCGTCGCGAGCGTCCGAAGGTCCCGGAGGGCTCTGGAAGACCTTCTCCCGCTGCGGCGAAGCGCGCAGATTACGCAGGGGGGGGGCCCCCGTCAATCGACCTGGGCCGACGGTGCGGGGTCCGCGGCGCCCGATCGGGACCAGCAGCGCCCACCCTAGTGTCCTGGATCAGAAATTCGGCGCCACTTCCCGGGCTCCGATCGCCGCTGGCGTCGTTGCGCCTCCTCCGAGTATCGCAGCGGATACGCGTCGTCGGCGCGCCTAGCCAGCATCGATCGGACCTCCGGGCAGTGACGCCGAATTTCTGATCCAGGACACTAGTGGGGTGAGTCAAAGCTTCGACTCATTTGTTTGCCTGGAACGAATGGCGCTCGCTGTGTCGCAGTAGCGGCGGAGGCTGGCGAGGATCTGGTCTGCGGTCTTGGTCCAGACGTACGGCTTCGGCTCGTCGTTGTGGGCATCGATGAACGCCCTCACGTCCTTCTCGAGCGCAGCCGTACTTCGATGGACGCCGCGCTCAGTCACTCGCCGGGAGACGATCGAGAACCAGCTCTCGACGAGGTTGAGCCAGGACGACGTCGTCGGCGTGAAGTGCACGTGAAATCGGGGTCGGCGTAGCAGCCACCGCTTCACGGCTGGCGTCTTGTGCGTGGCGTAGTTGTCCATCACGAGGTGGACGTCCAGCTCCTTGGGCACGGACTGCTCGATCTCGCCCAGGAACTTCAGGAACTCCTTCGACCTGTGTCGACGGAAGCACTTGCCGATGACTCGCCCCGTGGCGATGTCGAGCGCTGCGAACAGCGACGTCGTCCCGTGGCGCACGTAGGTATTCGAGCGTCGCTCCGGGTGCGTCGGCGTCATCGGCAGCAGGGGCTGAGTGCGATCCAGTGCCTGCATCTGGGACTTCTCGTCGACGCAGAGCACGAGCGCATTGTCCGGAGGGCTCATGTACAGGCCCACGATGTCCCGGACCTTCTCGACGAACTGAGGGTCGCGGGACAAGGAGAAGGACTCGCTGCGGTCTGGACGAAGGCTGAAGGCCTTCCAGATCCGCGCCACAGCGCTCTGAGACAATCCGAGCTCGTTCGCGACTTGGCGGGAGCTCCAGTGGGTCCCGGTTTTCGGCTTACGGTGGAGCGTCATGTCCACGACGCGGGCGACATCGTCATCTGAGACGCTCCTCGGCCGTCCAATCCGAGGCTCGTCGTACAGCGCGTCCAGACGCTCCTTCACGAATCGGCGACGCCAGCGACCAACGGTCTGAAAGTGCAGCCCCAACTCGTCGGCGACATCGGTATTGTCCAGCCCCTTCGCACAGCGAAGGATGGCGCGCGCCCGCACCGCCACTGCCGCAGGCGTCGAGCGACGCCGAACCAGCCGATTCAACTCCGCGCGCTCCTGCTCGGACAACACGAGCTTCGCCTTCGGCCGTCCCATCTTGGTCGTCATGATGCAACCATCGGCGCGGCCGAGCCCGACTTGCCCGAAACTTGCAACTTATTAGTCGAATCTTTGACTCGCCCCACTAGGTCGGTCCCAGGGGGGGCGCCGGTCCCGCGCGGATGGATCGAGCCGGTCGCGTCAGTCGCCCAGGCTCGCGCGGATCGACGCGAGCACTGCGTCGACGGCCGCCGAGACACCGGCCGGATCGTCGCCCTGGCCCTGGGCCGAGTTGGCCCTCCCACCACCGCCGCCACCAATGTGGACCTTGGCGGCCTTGGCCAACTCACCCGCCGCAAGCCCGGCCTCCAGGGCCTTGCCCTCGCAGAGGATCAGGAAAGGCACCGAGTCGCCCTCGCGACCGAAGACGGCCGCAGCCAGGTCGGCGGCGGAGCCCTTGAGGCGGCTGCCCAGGTCGCGCAGGGCATCGCGCCCGAGGTCGGGGATGGATACCGCGCCGCTGAGCACTCCGGAGCGTTCTGTCAGGCCGGCCCGAACTTGATCGAAGAGGGCGCCCACATCGGCCTTGTCCGCCGCGGACTTGGCCTTCTTGGCCTCCTTGAGCTGGGCCTGCAAGGCGGAGATCCGGTCGATGAGCTCCTCTGGCGCGACCTTCAAGGCCTGGGAAGCACCTTGGAGCACTCGACGCTGGTCCTGGATCAGTGCGACGGCCGCCGTACCCGTGACCGCCTCGACTCGCCGCACGCCGGCCTGGATCGCCCGCTCGGCCACGATCACGAATGGTCCGATGTCGCCGCCAGCGGAGACGTGGGTGCCCCCGCAAAGTTCGGTCGACCAACCACCCACGTCGACCACCCGTACGCGGTCGTCGTACTTCTCGCCGAACAGCGCCACGACGCCCCGATCCTTTGCCGCTTCCAGGTCCTCGACGGTGGTCGCGACGGTGGCATTGGCGAACACCTGGGCGTTGACCTTCGCTTCGATCTCGTCGAGCTGATCTCGGCTGATCCCGCGAGGATGGGAGAGGTCGAATCGAAGGCGTTCAGGCCCGACGTAGCTGCCCTGCTGGGTGACATGGTCGCCGAGCACCTCGCGCAAGGCCTTGTGCAGCAGGTGCGTCGCAGTGTGGTTCCGGCGGATGCTCGCGCGACGCTCCTGGTCCACGGAGGCGATCACGGCGGCACCCTGCTGGGCACTGCCTGACAGGGTTCCGACGTGGGCGACGACTGAGCCGAGCTTCTGCGTGTCCTCGACGGTCAGCACGAAGGAGCCGTCGACGGCCCGCAGGACTCCCGTGTCCCCCACTTGCCCCCCGGACTCGGCGTAGAAGGGGCTGCGGTCGAGAACGGCTATGGATCTTCCTCCGGCGCTGTTGACGAGGCGTAGCAGCTTGGCCTTCAGCTCGACCGATTCGCCGCCGTGACGATCGCCAGACCCATCTCCGGATCGGTGGCCAGACCCAGCTCGGGATTGGTGGTAGGTGCTTTCGGTCGCAGGAAGTCCATCGAGCTGCTCCGCGCTCAGGAGCTGGGTGAACTTGCCCTCGGAACGGCTCGCATCCTGGTGCGCGCTCTCGGCCGCATCCCACTCAGCCTGGTCAACCGAGAGACCGCGCTCGCGTGCCATCAAATCGACGAGGTCGCGCGGGAATCCGTAGGTGGCGTAGAGCTCGAAGGCCTCCTTGCCGGCGATGGACCCCTTGCCGCTGGCCCCGACCTTGCCTGCGAGCTCCTCGAAGCGGACCAGCCCCCGACCAAGGGTCGCCCCGAAGGCCTCTTCCTCGGACCGGACCAGTAGCTGGATATGCTCGATCCGCGCCGAGACTTCGGGGAAGGCCTGGCCCAGCACCTTGGACACCGTGGGCACCAGATCCGTCAAGAACGGCTGTTCGATCCCCAATGCCTGGCGGCCAAAGCGGGCCGCGCGACGGATCAAACGTCGCAGCACGTAGCCCCGGCCGACATTGCTGGGCAGTGCGCCATCGGCGAAGGCGCAACTGACCGCACGCACGTGGTCGGCGATGACGCGGAAGGCGATGTCCTTCTCTCCGGCCGAGCCGCCGTACCGGTGCCCGACAATGGCTGTCAGCCGTTCGAAGATCGGCGTGAACAGGTCGGTGTCGTAGTTCGAGAGCTTGCCTTGCAAGACCGAGAGCACACGCTCGAAGCCCATCCCCGTGTCCACGGACTTCGCCGGGAGGGGCTTCAGCGAGCCGTCGTCCATGCGGTTGAACTGCATGAAGACGAGGTTCCACAGCTCGATGAAGCGCTCGTTGCCGGCGTTGACTCCGGCCACGGGGTCGGCGCCAACCATCGGGTCGGAGCCTGGCTCACCGCGATCGATGTGGATCTCGCTGCACGGCCCGCAGGGGCCCGTGTCACCCATCTCCCAGAAGTTGTCGCCCTTGCCGAATCGCAGGACATGGCTGTGGTCGATGTCCGTCAGGGTCTTCCAGAGCTCCTCGGCTTCCTCGTCGGCCGGCAGTCCATCAGCCTCGTCGCCGCCGAAGACGGTTACCCACAGGCGATCCTTCGGCAGACCCCACTTCTCGGTCAACAGCTCCCAGGCCCAGACGATGGCGTCGCGCTTGAAGTAGTCCCCGAAGGACCAGTTCCCGAGCATCTCGAAGAAGGTGTGGTGGTAGGTGTCCACCCCCACTTCCTCGAGGTCGTTGTGCTTGCCCGAGACGCGGATGCACTTCTGGGTATCCGCCGCCCGCGTGTAGTCCCGGGTACCGGTCCCCAAGAAGACGTCCTTGAACTGGTTCATCCCCGCGTTCGTGAACAGCAGGGTCGGGTCGTCCTGGGGGAAGACCGGGCTCGAGGGGACGACGCGGTGGCCGCGCTCCTCGAAGTACTCGAGGAATTGGCGTCGGACTGCGGCCGCGCTGCGATCGGAGGACATGGTCGAAATCGGGTTCCGGGATGAGAGTCGGGCTTGTCCAAGGAGGCCCCGCCAGATGGCCGGATCCGCGGGTGGGTCCAGCTGCACGGGCGGAACAGGTTAGCGGGGGCCACTCCTCGGCCGAAAGGACTGGCCGCCGGCCTCCGGCAGTTCACGGACCGATCCCCCTGCTATCCCGGTGCGCCAAGGGCGCTCTCGAGGCCGCTCAGGGGGCTCGGGAAGGGGACCGCGAGACTCGAGGGCAAGGGCCAGGGCTTCGACGGCCGAGGCTCCACCAAGCAGCGTGATTCCTTGACCCCAGAGCAGGGAGACTTCACAGCCTGGAGCGGCACTGCCGAGCTTCGGCCCCCCGGCGAGAAGACCGCCGGGCGAGATTGCCGCCGGGCGAGATTGCCGCCGGGGGAGATTGCCGCCGGGCGCCGTTGCCGTGCTGGCAAGGACCCCGGCGGTCCGACAACCCCGAAGGTCCGTCAGGCCTTGGCGGCAGCCGCTGCGCGGCCGTTGCGGCCAGAAGCCGTCGTCGGCGCAGACTCGTCGGAGTCCTCGGCCGACTCACCGTCAGCCGACTCACCGTCAGCCGACTCACCGTCAGCCGACTCACCGTCAGCCGACTCGGCGCTGCTTGCTGCGGCGCTGCTTGCTGCGGCGTTCGCAGATGCGCTGCGCTCAGCGGCTCGCCCTTCCGCGGCGAGACGTGCATCGCTCTCCATCGAGTCCCGCTCTTGCTGCTCCTCGAGGGGCTTGGTGATCAGCTTCTCGCGCAGGAACTGGTCCAACTCGTCGCGCAGGTCCGGGTTGTCGATCATGAACTGGCGCGCCTTCTCCCGACCCTGGCCCAGGCGGATCTCGCCTTGGGTCGGGTGCTTGTAGGAGAACCAGGTGCCGGACTTGACGATCATTCCCTCGTTCATGCCCAGCTCGAGCAGTTCGCCCTCGAGGCTGATGCCACGGTTGTAGAGGATCTCGAACTCGACCTTGCGGAAGGGCGGCGCGACCTTGTTCTTGACCACGGTCACCTTCGTGCGGTTGCCGACGACGGTCTCGCCTTCCTTGATCTGGCCGATGCGCCGGATGTCACAGCGGACCGACGAGTAGAACTTGAGTGCGCGACCGCCGGTGGTGGTCTCGGGGCTCCCGAACATCACCCCGATCTTCTCGCGGATCTGGTTGATGAAGATCACCAGGCAGTCCGAGCGGGAGATGGCGGCGGTCAGCTTCCGCAGCGCCTGGCTCATGAGGCGCGCGTGGAGGCCGACGAAGGCATCTCCCATCTCGCCCTCGATCTCCGCCCGCGGCACCAGGGCAGCCACGGAGTCGATCACGATGACGTCGACCGCATTGGACCGCACCAGGGTCTCGACGATCTCGAGGGCCTGCTCACCGGTGTCGGGCTGACTGACCAACAGGTCATCGAGCTTGACCCCGAGACGGCGCGCGTACGCCGGGTCCATGGCGTGCTCCGCGTCGACGAAGGCGCAGATCCCGCCCGACTTCTGAGAGTTGGCGATCACATGCAGACTCAAGGTCGTCTTGCCCGAGCTCTCGGGGCCGAAGACCTCGACGATCCGTCCCTTGGGGAAGCCCTTGCCGCCGAGACCGATGTCGAGGGCCAGGGACCCGGAGGAGATGCCCTCGATCGCCTTGATCTGAGTGCCTGCCCCCATGCGCATGATTGCGCCGGTCCCATAGGCCTTGGAGATGTCGGCCATGGCCGCTTCCAGCGCCTTGTTGCGCTGCTCCAACTGCTTGTCTTGCTGCTTGGCTGCGGCCGCGTCGGCCTTCGAGCGAGTGGTCATCTGCGAATCTCTCGGCTAGTGGTTGGGCGGTGGGAGCGCTTTGACCGGACTTCGGTGCGCCTCACGACTGCCTGGAGGGAGGATAGGACCCTGCGGGGGCCGGATCCAAGGCCGAGCCGAACAAAATCCGAACCGCCCGGAAAGGGGTGCCAAGAGGTGGACGGTCGGGGCCGCCGCCGGTTGCACCCCGATTGGCGAGTTCTTCCGCCCCGCCGCCGGCCCTCCAGGGCCCCGCTTCCAAGTCCCGGCCCGGGTCCGGCCCTGGGCCGACGACCTGGTGATGGTCGAGACCCGAGGCTGGAGCGCAGGTGGTCCCCGCCGCTCAGAGCGAGACGATCGAGTGGAACTCGTTGAAGCGCCGCTCGATGGCGCCCCGGTCGCAGGCCTCGAGCCGATCGATGCTGAAGCCCTCGACACAGAACGACGCCGTGACCGTGCCGTAGAGCATGGCCCGCTTGAGGGTCGCCGCACTCGTGTCCTGGGCCGCGGCCAGGTACCCCATGAAGCCCCCGGCGAAGCTGTCACCGGCGCCCGTGGGATCGACGACTTCGTCGACGGGGTAAGCGGGGATCGCGTAGTGGGCGTCCTCACTGATCAGGAACGCGCCGTGCTCGCCCTTCTTGAGGACCACGAACTTGGGCCCCATCTCGAGCACCTTGCGCGCGGCCGAGATCAGGTGTCGCTCGCCCGAGAGCATGCGCGCCTCCTCATCGTTGAGAACCAGTCCGTCGACCTTGCCCAAGAGCTCGACCAGCTCGTCGCGGGCGATGTCGATCCACAGGTTCATGGTGTCGGCCATGACGAGGCGCGGCTTGGTGCACTGGGCCAGGGCCTTCATCTGCACCGCGGGTGCAGCGTTGGCCAGGAACACGAAGTCCGACCCGCAGTAGTCGCTGGGAACCTTGGGATCGAAGTGTTCGAAGACGTTGAGCTCGGTCTTCAACGTATGGCGGGTGTTCCAATCCGCCTCGTAGCGGCCGCCCCAGCGGAAGGTCTTGCCCTCGGCGATCTCCACGCCCTCGGTGCAGATCGAGCGGTCGCGCAGCCTGGCCAGGATCGCATCGGGGAAGTCCTGCCCCACGACCCCGACCAGCCGCACCGGCCCGAAGAAGCTAGAAGAGACGGCGAAGAAGGTGGCCGAGCCGCCCAGCGCGTCATCGCGCTTGGCGTAGGGAGTCTCGACGTCGTCGAAGGCCAGAGTGCCGATGACTAGCAGGGACATGACTTGGGGAGGGCAGCGGGTGGAGGGGGATTCGACTCGTCCGGGCGCCCGGCGCGAGGCCGGCCGATCCCGTCCATGGCCGGGTTGGGGAGGGGCATTAGAACCGTCTCGCCGGAGCGCGCCAAGGCGTGGTTGCCCCGGTGTCCGTCAGAGCAGCTCGGGTCCGTCAGATCAGCTCAGATCCTTCAGAGCAGCTCGGCCTCGGCCTGGTGCACCTCGTCGCTGGCGCCCGGTCGCAGGAGGTACAGCCCCCCGATCAGGCCCAGCAGGATCTGACACAGCCGGAAGGTGACGCTGACCGCCACGCCGATGGCGATGCTCTGGCCCATCAGCTTGTAGAGGTAGCCGTACACGGCCTCCCCCAGCCCCCATCCGCCGGGTGCGATCGGCAGGGAACTGACGATGTTCGCCACGGGCACGATGGCCACGTAGTCCCAGAACCCGATTGCGGCCAGGGGCATGCCGAACGCGATCGAGAGGGCCATCACCCCACTGATCGCGCCGAAATGGTTACCCAGGGAGAGTGCGATCGCGAACAGCAGCTCGAGCGGGTGACCGGTGTAGAACACGACCGCGTCGTCGAGCTGTTTGAACTTCTCCCCCAGCGGCAGCTTGGCCATCAACGCGTCGAAGCGCACCAAGCGACGAAGGGTCGGGTTCACGTAGGTCAGCGCTCCGAGCACCATGATCGCGAGGACCACGCTGATCGGTGTCTTGAGCGGCGCGAAGGGGCCGCCGATGACGAAGATCACCACGGCGGCCAGGGCGGCCAAGGTACCGAGGCCGAGGATCCGATCGACGAACACCGAGACCAACGCATCGGCGCGCTTCTTGGGGTTCTCGCGCACGACCAGGACGGCCTTGATCAGATCGCCCCCGGTCAGTCCGGGGACGACCATGTTGAAGAACAGGCCCAGGAAGGTCAGGCGGAAGGTGTCCCACCAGCGCACGACGCAGCCGGCGAGGTTCAAGAGGCGCCACCAGCGCGTGACGCCACAGATCAGCGCGACGAAGAAGCAGCCCATCGCGACCAGCAGGCCGTAGGGATTCAGGTCGGCGAAGACCCGCGGCATGCTCGGCCGGAGCTCGACGGGTTGGCCCTGGGCCTCCCAACGCTCGCCGGTCCAGGTGAGCTCGTAGGCAGCCTGGGGGGACCAGGGCGTGCCCAGCGAGCCGGGACGCTCCGTGGGGCGAAAGGTCGCCACCACGCCGTCACCATCGCCGGCCTTCCAGTCCCCCTCGAGTTCGCCAGCGAGGACGTGCTCCGTCTTGTCCGCGGCGGTCAGCACGAGTTGGTCGCTCCAGGGCAGACGTGAGGCCACGAAAGCCAGGATCAGAGCCCCGACGATCGGCTGGGCCCAACGCAGCCAACGCTTGGCGCCGGTGGCGGGTTGGCTCATCGATCGACTCCGGGGGCCGGCACTCCCGCGCGATAGTCCTCGAACCACATCAGCCACTCTTCGGCTCGCAGGGTTTCGAGCTGAACCGGGGCCAGGCGCGTCAGGGCGGCGCAAGAGGCGACGATCACGGGCCCGTCCTGGAAGTTCACGCCCTGGTCGAGCGCGCGCACCGCGAGCTCGAACCAGGCCTCCTGGGGGTGGTCCTCGGAGGGTCCGACGCTCGCCAGGTGCCGCATGCAGACCTCGATCAGTCGCAGGGCCTGGGACTCGATCGCGGCCGAGAGGATCTCGTGGGTCAGGCTCGGGTCGAAGGTCAACGCCTCCTCGACGGCCGCCGCGCGGACCCACTCCCGTGGATCGCGGACGGCGAGACCCAAGGCAAGGGCCACGCAGCGGCGTTCCAGGGCAAGGGTCAGGGCATCCAGGGGCTCCTCGGCGCCCCGGACCGCCGGGCCTCGCAGCTCGCCCACCTGGCGCAGGAGCGCGCGGGCCCCCTCCAGATCGAGCTCCAAGCCGGCGGCGGCCTCCAGGGCAGCCTCCATGGCAGCGGTGTCATCGGCCGCCGCCAGGCGCGCCGCCACCGACTGGACCAGGGACCGGTCGTCGGTGGTCGATCCTTCGGCGGCGCCCGTCGGGAGCTGCACGATCGACGGGAGGTCGAGGTCGCGCGCGACGTCTCCGAGCACTCGGATGGCCCGCTCACGCACGAGCTGCGAACGACTAGCCGTGGCCAGCAGCGCGCAGACCTCGATCCGGGCGGTCGCCAGCCGGCGATTGCGGCCTTCGTAGTCGGCCAGGGTCAGCAGCTCGTTCAGGGCCCGTTTCTGCGGGCGCGCGACCCTGACCTTCGGATCGCCGTCCGGTGCCGACTCGAACTCGCTCCCGAAGAGGGTCTTCCAGCGGTACTGGAAGCCGCTCACCAGGCGCGCCTGGGGTCGAATCTCCCCATCGGTCGCATGCAGCTCGCGCAGGTTGTGGAGCGCCTTGCCCGGGCCGTTGCAGGCCGTCAGGAGGGTCGCACCGATCAGGGCCAGGGACGCGAGCAGGCGGCGCCCTGGCCGACCGAGGGGGGGATCAGTCCGGTCGCGAGACATGGGCGGAAAGTCTACGCCGCAGGCCACCTCGACACCTTCCGAAGGGCTCCAGAACGTCCTATTCTCTGGCGCCCCAGTCCGGATCCGAACCATGACCACCTTCATCGCAGCCTTCGTCCTCTTCGGCACGTGCGTCCTCGCCATGGCGGTCGGGGTCATGTTCAGCGGCAAGAAGCTGAGCGGATCCTGTGGCGGTCGAGGGCCCGACGGCCGTCCGCTGGGGGACTGCCTGTGCGAGCGCGAGAAGCGCGAGGTCTGTCCGACCGCGCCGAAGGCCGTCTGACCGGCGGCAGAACTCGGACGCCCGGCGGAAACCTGTGGGGGCCGGGGGCGAGGTCGGCGCCGGGCTCGAGCAGCTCAGTGAGTCGCCGCGGGCAGCTCGACTCGCATTCCGGCGAAGCCGCTGCTCTGGCGTTCGGTGAAGGCCCCGCCGTCGTGCAGTAGGAACAGGGCTTCGTAGCCCTGGGTCTCCTCGATCAGCCGCAGGCCGGCGTCGGCCCCCAGGACCATCAAGGCGGTTGCCAGAGCGTCAGCTCGCGCACAGCTCGGCCCCACCACGGTGACCGAGGCCGGCGCGTCGAGCACCGGACGGCCGGTACGCGGATCGATCGTGTGGCTGACTCGTGCACCGTCGACGTCACGGAATCGACGGTAGTCACCGCTGGTGGCCACCGCGCCAGAGTCGGGCGACACCGCCAGGGCCACTTCACGCCCGTCGACCATCGGGCGCTCGATGCCGACGCGCCATCGGTCGCCGCGAGGGCTCTGCCCGCCGAACCGCACCTCGCCGCCGACTTCGAGGAAGTAGCCGGCCAGGTCGAGGGCCTCCAGCGCAGCGGCGGCTTCGTCCACCGCGAACCCCTTGGCGATGCCGGACAGGTCCAGCTGGAGCCCTTCGCGCAGCTTGCGTAGCTCGTGCCGATCGTTCGCGGCAGGCAGGAGCTCGAGGCCGTCCATGCCGACGAGGGACAGGAGTCGTTCTCGCTCCTCGTCGGAAGGGGCCATCGTGTTGCGGGATCCGGCGCCAAAGCCCCAGACGTCCACCAGTGGTCCGACTGTCGGGTCGAAAGCTCCCCCACTGCGATCCCACACGTCGAGGGCCAGCTCGACGACGCTGGCCGTCTCGGCGGACAGGTCGGTCGTCTCCCCGGCACTCGACCGATTGAAGCGACTCAGCTCGCTCTCGACCTTCCAGGTGCTCATGGCTCGATCGACCTGGTCCAGCTCCTGCTGTACGGCCGCGGCGAGCCCGTCCTGGCTCACCCCTGCACCACCGACCCCGCCGGGCGCGTCGACGGCGACGAGATTCCAGCTCGTCCCCATCGACAGGCCGGAGACCCTGTGCACGGCGTCGGTCTTCTGGGGGTCGGTCGGTGAACAGGCGCCCAGGGCCATCACCAACAGCAGACTGCAGCGAACGCCAACGGGGAGAGCCCCGTTGGTCGAGGCTCTCCCCGTCGAGCGAGTCATCGTCAGGTCGACCTTCGATGTAAGCGCGGATCAGCCGCCGAAGTCGTCGAGGTCGATCATCTCCGGGTCGACACCGAGGTCATCGAGCATCTTCAGCACGGCCGAATTCATCATCGGCGGTCCGCAGAGGTAGTACTCGATGTCCTCGGGGGCCGGATGCTTGCTGAGGTGGTTGGCGAGCACGACCTGGTGGATGAAGCCCACGTGCCCGGTCCAGTTGTCCTCGGGCTTCGGCTCCGACAGGGCGACGTTCCAGGAGAAGTTGTCGAACTTCTCGGCCAGCTCGTCGAAGTCCTCCACATAGAACATCTCGCGCAGGCTCCGGGCGCCGTACCAGTACGAGACCTTGCGGTCCGTCCCGAGCGTCTTGAACATGTGCATGATGTGACTGCGCAGCGGCGCCATGCCGGCGCCACCGCCGATGAAGCAGCACTCGCGCTTGGTGTCCTTCAGGTGGAAGTCACCGAAGGGACCGCTCATCACCACCTTGTCGCCCGGCTTGCGGCTGAAGATGTAGGACGAGGCCTTGCCACCGTTGGTGCCCTCGGGGGCGTTGGGCGGCGGGCTGGCGATCCGGATGTTGAGCATGATCAGGTCATCGCCCTCGGCCGGGTAGTTGGCCATGGAGTAGGCGCGCTCGATCGGCTCGTCGTTCCAGGCCTTGTAGCGCCAGATGTTGTAGCCGTCCCAGTCCTCGTGGTACTCGTCCTGGATCACGAAGTCCTTGTAGTCGCACTTGTAGGGCGGGACCTCGATCTGGACGTACTCACCGTTCTTGAAGTCGATCCTCTCGCCTTCCGGGAGGCGAACGACGAACTCCTTGATGAAGGTCGCGACGTTGTCGTTCGACTCGACCGTGCAGTTCCACTTCTTCGCGGAGAAGACCGAGGCGGGCACCTCGATCCGCATGTTGTCCTTGACCTTGACCTGGCAGGACAGGCGACAGCCCTCGCGGGCCATGGCCCGGTTGATGTGGCCTTCTTCCGTGGGCAGCAGGCCACCGCCACCCTCGCGCACCTTGACGATGCACTGGGCGCAGGTGCCACCACCGCCGCAGGCGGAGGGGACGAAGAGCTTGTTCGCGGCCAGCGTCGTGAGCAGGTTGCCGCCGGCGGGGACCTCGAGGGCGTGCTCCTCGTCGTTGTTCACGACGATCTTGACCTTGCCCGTGTTGACGAGCTGGCTCTTGGCCGCGAGGAGCACGAACACGAGGCCGATCACGACCAGCGTGAAGGCTCCGACACCGAGGAGGATCGTGGTCATTGCTTGGGATTCGGTAGCGGGGCGTGGGGTTTGGATCCGCCGCCGATCAGAGCTGGATACCGCCGAAGATCATGAAGCCCATGGCCATGAGCCCCGCGGTGATGAAGGTGATGCCCAGCCCGCGCAGTCCGGGGGGCACGTTCGAGTACTTGAGCTTCTCGCGGATCGCGGCCAGGGCGATGATCGCCAGCCAGAAGCCGACGCCCGATCCGAAGCCGTAGACGATCGACTCGAGGAAGCCGTACTCGCGCTGAACCATGAACAGGCTCGCACCGAGGATCGCGCAGTTCACCGCGATCAGCGGCAGGAACACGCCCAGGGCTGCGTAGAGGCTCGGCGAGAACTTGTCGATCGACATCTCCACGATCTGCACGACCGAAGCGATGACGGCGATGTAGGCCACGAAGCCGAGGAACGACAGGTCGAACTTGGCCGCCGCTTCCGCCCCCATGATCCAGGACAAGGCGCCCTCCCGCAGGAGGTAGTTGTAGATCAGGTTGTTGAGCGGGGTGACCAGGGTCAGCACGAAGACCACGGCGATCCCCAGGCCCATGGCCGTCTCGACCTTCTTGGAGACGGCCAGGAACGAGCACATCCCCAGGAAGAAGGCCAGGGCCATGTTCTCGACGAAGATGGCCTTGAGGGTGAGGTTGATCAGTTCCATCTCAGTTGCCCTCTTCCTGGATCGACGGTTCGACGCTGCGTTGGATCCAGATGAACAGCCCGATCAGGAAGAAGGCTCCGGGCGAGAGCACCAACAGGCCGTTGGGGTAGTACCAGCCGCCTTCGTTGACGCTGGCCAGGACGTTGTGTCCCAGGAGCTTCCCGGAGCCGAACAGCTCCCGGAAGAACCCGACGTAGATCAGGATCAAGCTGTAGCCGAGGCCGTTGGCCAGGCCGTCCAGGGCCGCCTTGCCGGGCGGATGCCCCATGGCGAAGGCTTCGGCCCGTCCCATCACGATGCAGTTCGTGATGATCAGGCCGACGAACACAGACAGCTGCTTGCTGACGTCGAAGAGGAAGGCCTTCATGAACTGGTCGGCCACGATCACCAGCGAGGCGATCACCGCCAGCTGCGTGATGATGCGGATGCTGCTCGGGATCTTGTTGCGCAGCAGCGAGATCGCCGTGTTCGAGCAGGTCAGCACGAAGGTCAGGGCCAGGCTCATGACCAGAGCGGTCTCGAGCTTGGTGGTCACCGCCAGCGCAGAGCAGATTCCGAGCACCTGCAGGGTGATCGGGTTCTGCGTGTGCAGCGGATCGATGAGGATCTTCTTGGTCTCGGTCTTCATGGTTGGCGGGTAGGCGCGGTGCGCCTACTGCTGCACCCCGTGCAGAAAGGTCCCGTATCCATCCGGGCCGAGCCAGAGGTCGACCATCCACTTGACGCCGTTTGAGGTGATCGTCGCGCCCGACATCCCGTCCACCTCGTAGGGGTGGGTGGACATGCCGGCCTTGACGACGGTCACCAGGGGATCGCCGTTCTCGTCATAGACCTGCTTGCCGACCCACTGGCTCTTCCAGCGTGGGTTGTCGACCTCGCCCCCCAGACCCGGCGTCTCGCCGTGCTCGTAATAGGTGATGCCGACGACCTCGGACAGGTCGGTCGAGATGGCCATGTAGCCGTAGAGGGTGGACCAAAGGCCGTTGCCCCAGATCGTGATCACCCAGCACTCGTGGCCCTCGATCCCGACCTTGTAGACCTTCAGTCGGTTGGGCAGTCGGGCGAGCTGGGTGCGCTGGTGCTCGGGGGGCGTGGGCTCGCTCAGGGCCGGGTCCTTGGCCTCCCTGATCGGGTCGACGGCCGCGGCCTCCGCGCCCGTGAGCAGCACCTCGCCGGTGCGACGGTCGACGACCAGCTCCTCGATCGACTCGAACAGCTTCTCGACCTCCTCCTTGGGCAGCTTGGCGCCACCTTCGATCACGCCAGCCACGGCCAGCACGTTGAGGCGCTGGTCAAGGATCTTGTTGACCTCCTGGAGGGGCTTCAGCTCGACCGCGAGCACGGAGACCGCCAGGGAGCAGACCAGGCAGAGGATCGTCGCGAAGACGACGATGTACTTGTTACTGAAGTCCAAGGCGCACCTCCCGGCGTCGGATGTTGGCCTTCGTGACGTAGTAGTCGATCAGCGGCGCGAACACGTTCATGAAGATGATCGCGAGCATGATTCCGGCTGGGTAGGCGGGGTTGAGGACCCGCACCATGATCATCAGGGCGCCGATACCGAAGCCGTAGATCCAGCGTCCCAGGTTGGTCTGGGCGGCCGAGACCGGGTCGGTGGCCATGAAGACGGTGCCGAAGGCGAAGCTGCCCACGACCAAGTGCCACTGGGGCGATACGGCCATGTAGTGGGTCGGGCGCGGCGCGAAGGCGTTCAGCAGCAGCACCGTAAGAACCATGCCAATGGTGCAGCTCAGCATGATCCTCCAGCTCCCCACGCCGGTCGCGATCAGGATCACCGCTCCGATCAGGCAGGCGACGAAGCTCGTCTCCCCCACCGAACCCGGGATGAAGCCCCAGAAGGCGTCCCACCACGTGTAGAGGTACTGCGAGGTGTCGGCGCCGTGGACGAACATCGTCCCCAGGGGCGTCGCTCCGGAGAAGCCATCGACCCAGTTGGCGTTGTTGGCCACCCAGACGAGGTCCCCGGACATCTGCGCCGGGTAGGCGAAGTAGAGGAAGATTCGCGCCGTCAGCGCCGGGTTGAGGATGTTCATCCCCGTGCCGCCGAAGACCTCCTTGCCGATCACCACACCGAAGGCGATGCCCAGCCCGACCTGCCACAGGGGCGTGTCCGGGGGCAGGGTCAGCGGGAACAGCAGGCTGGTGACCAGGAAGCCCTCGTTGATCTCGTGCTTGCGGATCACCGAGAAGAGCGCCTCGAGCAGGCCACCCACGGCGATCGTCACGGCGTACATGGGCAGGAAGGCCCAGGCGCCGCGCAGCATCGCCTCGACGATCTGCGGGACGGTCAGCGACGCCAGCTGCACCGCGGGGTTGGCCGCGTGCATCTCCCAGTAGCCGGCGTTGAAGATCCCGAACACGGTCGCCGGGATCAGCGCCAGCACGACCATGATCATGGTCCGCTTGAGATCAGCGGCGTCGCGGACGTGCGGGCCCGACTGGGTCCGCGATCCGGGCGTGTAGAGGAAGGTGTCGGCGGCCTCGAAGAAGGGGTAGAGCTTCTCGAGCTTGCCGCCCTTGTGGAAGTGAGGCTCGACCTTGTCGAGTTGCTCGCGGAGGAACTGCACGTCAGCCCTCCTTCTCGATGCGGGTCAGCATGTCGCGCAGCATCTCCGTGACGGGGAGCTTGCAGGGGTCAACGTATTCGCACAGGGCCAGGTCTTCCTCGGCCAGCTCGAGTGCGCCGAGCTTCTCGGCTCCCTCCATGTCGTGGCTGGCGAGGGCCTTGATCAGTTGCGTGGCCAGGATGTCGAGGGGCATCACCCGCTCGTAGACCCCGATCGGCACGATCGCACGCAGGCTGCCGTTGGAATCGGTGTCCATCCGGAAGCGCTTGCGGAAGAACTTGTCGAGCAGCAGGTTCGTCAGGCTGTAGCGACCGGCGACCGGCATCATCCAGCCCAAGAGCTGGCGGCGCACCGCGTCGTCCAGCAGGGTCAACTGGTTGCCATAGCGCCCCAGGTAGCCCTGGGGGCCGGCCAGCTCCAGGTGTCGACCGTCGAGGGCCGATCCGTCGACCACACGCACCTCGTCCTGGGCGCCCTCGCCCGCGGACAGTGCCGCCAGCGCGGCTCCTTGCCGCGTGCGGATCAGGCGCGGCTCGCGGGCCATGGGACCGGTGATCGCGACCACCCGGGTGGTGCTCAACTTGCCGCTGGTGAAGAACTGCCCGATGTCGGCCACCGCCTGGTAGCCGATGTGCCAAGCGACCCGTCCCCCGCCCACCGGGCAGAGGTGGTGGATGTGGGTCCCCGCGTTGCCGGCCGGGTGGGGACCCGCGAAGGTCTCGGTCCGCACGCCCTCCGCGGTCAGCGCGCCCCAGTTCTCCCCGGGAGCGACGCACAGGAACACCGCTCCGGACTGCAGCGCAACCAGGACGGCGAGGCCGGCGCGGAACGCATCCTCGCGCCCGGCGAGCGCGTCCAGGGGGCGCGGCGCCAGGGGACGCGTGTCCATCGCCGTGACCACGATCCCGACCGGACTGTCGTCCGTGCGCGCGATGGTGTCGTAGGGGCGCCGCCGCAGGTTCGCCCACAGGCCCGAGGTCTGCAGGGCCGCCTTGAGTTGCTCGGGGCTGGCGCTGCCGGGCTTGGGCGCATCGAGATCGATCTGCCCGCTGCCCTCCACGTCGATCACCACCGACAGCGGCAGTCGACGGGCTCCGCGGTGAATCGCCCGGACCTTGCCAGCGCTGGGTGCGGTGAAGAGCACCGCCTCGTCGCGCCGGTCATGGAACAGGGGCTGGCCGACCTGGACCGTTTGGCCCTCCTCGACGAGCAGCTTGGTCTTGATCCCGCGCGCTTGCTGCGGGAGCAGGGCCACCTGCCCGACGTCGAGTCGGTCGCTGATGGTGCTCGTGGCGGCGCGACCGTCGATGGGGACGTCGAGACCGCGTTTGATCGTGATCGGGGGCATGGACTGGGGGCGTCGCGTGACCTCGGCGAGACCCGTCGGACGGGTGGGTGCCGCAGGGGGGTGGCACAGCTGGAACGTCGTTCGGATCTCCGCAGGACCCCCGCCGACAGCGGCGGGCGGCCCGGGAGTCGGGCGAACCGCGTTAAGGCGCGTGATGATAGGCAGCACCCCCCTCCCGTTTCAGCGACGAGGGGGGCTTTTCGTGCCCAAATCCAGCCCGATCCCGAGACCGGCCCGAGGGCGTGCGGCGAACTTCGTGCTCGGCGCGGGCCGCGTTCGCCCGCGCGGGACAGCCCAGCGGGGTCCCCTCCACAGCTTCGGGCACTCCGTCTGGTCCGGCACGAAATGCCGGTCCGCGTGTCGCGCCGGCTCCGAGGGCGAGCGCCACTCGAACTCGCTTGCGACGCCGTCGAGGGTCGTGGGTCGAGGCGCGGCGAGTGAGTCGAGCCAGACTTCACTCGCGGTCATGGGTGGTGAGGTCGCCCCCGGCAGCACCGACGGTGCCGCCGGGGAGGGTGGTGGAGGCGGCGGGAATTGAACCCGCGTCCTGGAACCGTCCCGACCGGAGCGTCTACGTGTGTAGTTCGCGCTTTGTTTCTCGGCCGGTCGGCGCTCGCGAACTTGCTACGCCCAGCCCAGCCTCGGTAAGTCTCGTCGCTCCACCCCGAGGCGCAGTTCGGCGACCAGCCCGCTGATTGCGTCTCCAAAGGGCCGCGGGCGTACCCCCTGGAGACGGCTGTCTATTGATTAGGCAGCGATTGCGTAGTTGTCGGCACGTAAAGATGCCTTTCCCGGGATGATTAGCGGGGTGACTCGGGATCCCCGACACGCAGCTCGCAGCGGATTCAGAACCAGTCGAAACCGGTACGCCCCCACCTGGTCCTCGGCGCCGCAATCAGCCACCGGGGACCCGCGAGATCATAGGACGGGACGGGTCTGCTGCCCACTGTGCTCCTTCGACACTGTGCTCCTTCGACACCGTGCTCCTTCGACGCTGCGTTCCAGCGCCCTGGCAGCTCGCCCGTCAGCGCCTGCGACCCATGGCCCGGGCCATGTCGCGCTTGGCTTCCTTCTCGCGCTCCGACGAGCGCTTGTCGTGGAGCTTCTTGCCCCGCGCCAGGGCCAGCCGGCACTTCACCAGGTGCCCGTCGAACAGCAGCTCCAGCGGCACCAGGGTCACGCCCTTCTCCCGGACCTTCTTGAACAGCCGCTCGATCTCCTTGCGGTGTAGCAAGAGGCGCCGGGCCCGGGTCGGCTCGTGGTTCATCTTCGGCCCGGCCTGGGGGTACTCGGGGATGTTGGCCCCGATCAGGGTCACCCCGTCGTGCTTGACCAGGGCGTAGGCCTCCTGGATCGAAGCCCGCCCAGCCCTCAGACTCTTGACCTCGGTTCCGAGCAGGGCGATCCCGGCCTCGAACTCCTCGAGGAACAGGTAGTCGTGCTTGGCCCGTCGGTTGGTTGCGATGGGGCGGCGGAGGCGTGGCGAGTCGGCCATGGCAGTCGAGGATATCCGGCCGCGCATGGGGATGTGGTCCTCGGACTTCCCTCCCCCATCGAGCTAGCCCATGTTCCACGCCAGAACGATCGGATTCGACCTGCGCCGCCTCACCCGCCCCCTCATGGCCGCCCTGGGCCTGACCTTCGCCGCCATCGGTGCGGTCGGGGTGGTCGTGCCCCTCTTGCCGACGACGCCCTTCCTGCTGCTGGCGGCCTGGTGCTTCTCCAACAGCTCGCCGCGGCTGCACAACTGGCTCCTGGCCAGCCCGGTGCTCGGGCAGTTGCTGGCCGACTGGGGCGCCTACGGGGCGATCCGGCTGCGGGCCAAGTGGGTCAGCACCGCGGTGCTCTTGGGCTTCATCGCCTGGCCGATCGCGGGTGGCCGCGTGCCCTTGAACCTGCTCCCCTTCGTCGGACTCACCGTCGCCGCCGTACTGACTTTCATCTGGACCCGCCCCTCCGGCCCGCCGGCGGTGTCGCGCGATCCAAGCGGACAGCCCGAAGATCTCCCGTCTGGCCGTTGACCGCCGCCCGGGCGGTCCTTAGCTTCTTCGCTCCACTCGTGCCCGGGTGGCGGAATTGGTAGACGCGCTAGGTTCAGGTCCTAGTCCGCTTTATCGCGGGTGGGGGTTCGAGTCCCCCCTCGGGCACCATCTCCCTGTGCCGCCGATTTGCGCGGCCAGGTGAGCCTTGGCGGGGAGTCGAGGCCCGGTGTTCTTCCCGAACTCCACAGGGGGCCTCCCCGAAATTCAGTGGGGCGGAAGCGGCCCGATCGGTCGCTCCCCGCGTGCCGTGGGGTTCTCCACCTACCGACCCCACTCCCCCGCGTGGCTATTCCACGCGATCCAGGAGCAGGGCATCGAGTCGGGACAGATGCTCGCTCAGGTCCCGTGACCGCGTCGAGCGAGCCGACTCCAACGCGGGTCCGAAGACGGCCCCGATCGTCGTTGCGAAGCCCTCGGTTTCTGCGGCCGTCCAGTCGAGAGGAGTACTGACCTTGATCTCCGCCAGGATCGCGCCCCAGCTGTCATCGAACGGACCCGCGGAGGCCGCGTTGGCGAGTCTGGTTCGGAGGAGGTCCACCTCGACCTCGGCCGCCGCCACCTCGTCCTTGGCCGTGTCCAGATCGGCCTGGTCCGCAGGCGGGTTGGTCTGCGCCTCGAGTGCAGAGAGCTCGTCGCGCTCGGCCTGCAGAGTCTTCTGCGCCACCGCGACCTTCTCTTTCGCCTGGATGTACTCCACCAGATCCTGTCGCAGTCCATCGAGCGCCGGCTCTTGGAGGCTGGCCACCAAGTGCTCCGCGATGCTCTTGGCCTCCTCCAACTGACTCTTGAACCCATCCCCTGTCGGCGGAGCATCGGGGATGGCCGACACTCGATCCAAGTCGCCGGCACACCGAAGCAACGTCCCTTCGATCAGGGCTCGCTTCTCCGTGCGCCGCGAACCGGCCGGATCGAGAGCATCCGAAAGGGACTGCGGAAGCTCGGCCCGCACTCGACCGAGGTCCGTGGCGAGCTGTTGGGCCACCGCCAGCAGGCGATCGCGGTTCCAGTCCTGCTGTGCCTCGAAGAGGGTCAGGACCGCTTGGCCGTAGCCCTGCTCCTCCTGCTCGAGAGCACCGTCCGCACCTTCCAGCAGGGCCGCGGCCCGCGCCATGGCGACTGGGCTGACCCCGCCCGAGGCGGCGAAGAGAGCCAGACCCTTGGTGGTCTTGATCAGGTCCTCGTTGGAGGCGGAGAAACCCTTGACGTACCAGTTGCCCACGTCGTCCTTGACCACCACGTACTCCGTCTTGCCGGAGCCCCTGAGGGTCACGGTGTTGATCCTCTGCCAGAACTGGCGATCGATCCACTCCAGGTCGGGGCCGTCGCCGCCGGAATCAGCGGCTCGACCGCGATTGCGATCGTCGACCAGGTAGCTGGTCCGCAGGTAGGCGGTGGCGGGCCGGATGTGGATCATCCCACTGCGCTGCTCGTAGGCGAAGGCCATGGCGGCTCGCAGCTGCGTCGCGGCTTCGGACTCGCCGTGTTCCTTCAGCTCGGCGATCAGCTCGTACCGCAACTTGTCGATGACACGGTCGAGAACGTCCTTGGCGGGTTCATCGGGGCCCGCAGAGGTATCCGAGAGCAGCGCGCCCGCCGCCGCGCGGGCAGACGGCCCGGCATCCGCGATGCCCCGCTCGAAGGTCTCGGCGCTCTCCAGCGCGTTGGCGACACTCAGGATCGAGTTGGAAATCGCCCCGAGCAGATCCGTGTACGTCGTCAGGTCCTGACCCCCGGCGATCGAGTCGAAGCTGCCGAGCACTCGGAGCTTCTCCGCGAACCGGATCAAGGCATCGGTCAGTGCCCGCCGGCTAGCCTCCGCATTCCCCAAGGGTTCGTCGGCGTATTTGTCGTCGAGATAGTTGTTGATCAGGGTGTCGAGCCCATCCACGAGCCGCCCTTGGCTCAACCCCGCCCCACCACCGCCGAGGCTTTGGCGATTGGCTTGGTCGAATTGACGACCCAGAGCTCGGGCCTCGCCGACTTCGAGGTGGACGTCATCCTCTTTCTCGACCTCTTTCTCGACCTCTTTCTCGACCTCTTTCTCGACCTCTTTCTCGACCTCTTTCTCGACCTCTTTCTCGACCTCTTTCTCGACCTCTTTCTCGACCTCTTTCTCGACCTCTTTCTCGACCTCGACGCTCGCCGCCTTGGAGTCCTCCGAGTGAGCAGCCTCCGACTCGACGGCAATCTTCGGCCCGACGACCAATCCGTACGCACGGCGTGAGCGGGCTATCGGCCCGGCGCTGCCTGTTCGGCTCGAATAGGGTCCGAATCGACGAACGTCGTCCTCTTGGGAGTCGTCGAGATCGAAACGCAGGATGAACTCGCGATGGAGTCGAAGCAGTGCGCTCGCGAGCACGGGACCGCTCATGGGGGCGACCAGGCGCTCGGCCAAGTTCGACGCGAATCTGCTCGTGGTTCGCTTGATCTCATCCCTATCCCGAGCCGCGAACGCCTCGGAGACCGCATCGAGCTGCTCGCCGAGCTCATCCGTGACGACCTTACGTGCCTGTGCTTGGGCGGGGTCGACGCTGGTCAGGGCCGCTCGGAGCATCCAAGTGTGAAGCAGCTTTCCTACGGCCTCGGCCGCTAGGCCACGGCGTTGGGATGCAAGCGGGGACTCGTCCATGTCGGCCGCGCCCAGGTACTCGAGAGAGCGCTCGAAAACCGTCTCGAGGCGTGCCCGCGAAGCTCCGAAGGCTTCTGCGACGACCTGGATCTCCTCCACGCAGACTTCGATCACGGGTCGATCGAGAACCTTGGCCGGTTTGACGAAGACCGCGCACGCGATCGCCTCTGCGACGACTTCGCTCGAGAGAGCCTCGAATGTGTAGTTTGCACCGACTTCTTCAAGATCGGTCGTCTCGGGGATCCCGGCCAAGCTGCGAATGGACGGATCGTGTTCGATCGCCGCCTTCAGGAGCCCCTGGCCGTCGCGGCGAGACCCATCAGCCGTCAGGAAGCTCTTGAGGACGCTGCGCAGGTTCACCGCCGTCTCTTGGCCCGGCTCGACCGAATGCCCGTCGAGTGCGGTCTGCAGTGCCTCCAGCTCCGCCGACGGTTCGACTTCCCCGTTCAGAAACGCCCGTAGCGGCTCGAAGCTCATGTAGGCGTCGAGAGCTTCGGAGATCAGTTCACCCCACAGGTCGCCCCCCGAGTCGCGGGAGAGGTCCCTGAATAGGCCCAAGATGCTCTGAACGCGCCGGGCCTCGGGGCTGCGAAAATACTTGTAGTCCGGCGCGCCGATCGGGTCCTGCTCGTCAAGGGTCAGCAGCTCGTTCGGATCGCGGGTCCAAAAGTCGCGGTACCAGTCCAGCTTCTGTAGGTCGGCCTGGTTGAACGATCGCACTCCCGGTTCGCCGCGCGCGTAGACCTCGAGGCTGTCGCGGACCTTCACCAAGAGCGGCTTGGCGGCGACGGCCATCACGCTCAATTGTTGGACCTGGACGTCGTGCTCATTGGCCAGGGGGCCCTTGTAGACGTCGACCTCGATCGCGAGCCGGGCGCAGGCCGCGAGCAGCAGGCAGCCGCCGAGCGCTAGTGCTCGGGAGGTCCAGGCTGAGCGGTTCGGGAGGCTCATTGGCCGGCCTCCAGTTCCGTCTCGAAGCTCTCGATCGCCGACCGTTCGCGGAGCGCCTTAGACACCGCTGAGGTCACCTTGCGGGTGACTTCGGGGCTCGAGGTCGCCTCCAGGGACTTTGCGGCCGAGAGCTGACCGAGGGCGTCGTCGATGGCGCTGAAGAAGTCCGACGGGTCCGAGGACATCACCACGGCCAGTCGGTGATCGGCGGGAGCCTCGCGGAAGCCCTCCGGGCCGAAGAGCATCATCCGGCGCCCGGTCTTCAAGGACACGTCGCCGCGAGTGCCGTTCTTGTCCTGGAATTCCAGCTCCCGGGTTTCGGGATGGAAGGAGAGCGTCGTGCCCAAGGAATCGACGAAGGCCGCGGGCACCCATCCGGCCGCGTAGTTGGTCGTCGAGACGGGCGCGGACCAACCCGTCACCCGCACGCGATACACGGCCGGCGGAACTTGCTCGCTGGGGTCGAAGACGCCCAGGTAGTAGAGCTGGTCGAGGCGGTGGGCGCCGAAGGAGGCGCAGGAAGCGGCTCCCGTCGCCAGCAGTCCCAACGCGATGAGGGCGAGCCGAGCGACGACGGACGTCGAGCGACGAACGAAAAGAGGGCCAGAGATACGATCCAAGTTCTCCTCCGAGGACCGGACAGCAAGCGAGCGGGCGAGCAGCGACAGGGCAAGCTGAGCTGCACTGCCGGGAGCCTAGCGGCCGATCGCCGATTTGGCGAGCCTGAACCTAGGAGGCCGAGGTATCGCCCAGGCTCGACCGACTCAGAAGCTGTTGTCCTGCGGATAGCACTTGATCGTGACCACGATGATCACGAGCAGTACGGCCGCGAGACCGAGCAGGATCCAGGCCCAGAACGGCATGCGCGCGGCGCCCCCGGATCAGCGCGCCCCCGGCGCGCGGTAGACGAGCAGGGCTCGTGAGCCCATCTCACCGGGCAGCTCGTGCTCCCAGACCGTGTCGAGCGCGAAGCCCAGGCGTTCCGCCTCACGCTCGGCGGCGCGGACCTCCCGCGACCACGACGGCCCCTTGAACATGACCAGGTCGTGGAAGGAGTGGCGGACCTTGCGGAGCAGGCGCACGTTCTCACGCACCGAGCTCAGGGCGCGCATGAACACCACGTCACAGCGACCCTTGACCAGGTAGTCCTCGCCGCGGGCCCACTCGGCCTTGACGTTCTTGATCCCCATGGTCTCGATCGTCGCGGCCATGAAGTCGGCCTTCTTGCGCCTGGTCTCGACCAACGTCACGCGACAGTTCTCTTCACAGATCGCCGTCGGCATCCCGGGGAAGCCCGCGCCCGAACCGAGGTCGACCACCGTCCGCCCCATCAGGGGCAAGAGCCGCGTCGCCCGCCAGGAGTCGAGGTAGTGCTTCACCGCGACCTCCTTGGCGTCGACGATCGCCGTCAGGTTGAGGCGCTGGTTGCCCTCTAGCACCAGCCGCGCGTGCTCCGCGTAGCGGTCGAGCACGCCGGGCAGCACCTCCTCGGCCTGGAAGGCCCAGTCCAGCGCGGCTTTCAGCTCGTCGATCGACGGCAGGGGCAGCTTGGCCAGGGCCGGATCCGGCTCGTCCTCGGCCGCCTCCTGGGCCGCCTTCGCAGCGGCGGCCGCCGCCGCCTTGGCCTCGGGGTCGAGGGGCTGTTCCTCGTCGTCGGAGGATTCCCCGGACTCGTCGTCCAGGTCATCGTCTCCCGAGACATCCTCCATCGAGGTGCCGGAGTCGAGGTCCAGGAGATCGTCGTCGCCGGGCTGATCCGAGTCGTTGCTGAGCATGGCAGGGACCTCCAGGTCGAGCACGGAAGGCGCTCTCTGGAGGGCGAAGAGGGTATCAGCCGGCCATCGCGCGGGCCATAGAGGCCGCTAGTCCAAAGCCGTCCTACCAACAGTGGCAGTGCGACCATTGGCCCCAGACCCGGTCCATTCCAACTGAGTCCATTCCAACTGAACTGGAATTGCCGTCCGAATCCGCTGGGGGGGGCGCTCATCGCTCTGCCTCGCACGCGCATCGAACTGACCGATGGACGGCTTGTGCCCGCCGAGCGAACATCACCCGGACGGGGTGGCAGGGCAGGAGGGATTCGAACCCCCAACCTATTGATTTGGAATCAACCGCTCTACCGTTGGAGCTACTGCCCTATCCGAGGGGCGACCAAACTACTCCCGTGCAGGCGGGCCATCAAGGCCGCAGGGGGCCCATCCTGGGTTCGGAGGCGGACTTCCGTGGGATCCAGCGCGATGGTTCGAGGCTCGGGGATGGTGTAGCCTCTCGGCCTTCCAGAACCACAGTCGACGAAGACCCGCTGGTGGGTCCACTCGCACGCGCCGGCCGGGCGCGCGGCACGCGGATCCCCGCGCTGCCCCCCCGAGCCCCGAGCAGACAATACGAGTTGAGCGACCGAACAGAGGCCTCAGAGCAAGCGGACCGGGCGAACCCCGGGTCCGATCGGGATCCGAACCAAGGTCCGGCGCGCAAGCGTCGACGGCGCAAGCGTTCGCGATCTCGCGAGCCGCGCGGCGAGGATGGCGCGTCCTCGGACGGTGCCGCGCCGGACAGGACCTCCCCGGATGGGGCCGCGAACCTACGTGCGCCGCGGGCGGACGATGCGCCCTCCGGCGATGCCCCCCGGGGCGAGCGCAGCCGCCGGGCCCCCCGGCCGGTGGTCGGGCGTGGCGAGCGGGGCCTGCGCTCCGCGGGCAAGTTCGACGAGGACCAGGTGCCCCGCGCCGATCGCGACCTGAGCGGCGCCGAGGTCTCCCCCGCCGATCGCATCCCACGGCACAAGATCGATCAGGACGCCCTGCGCGTCGTGTCGCGCCTGTACCGGCGCGGCTTCGAGGCCTACCTGGTCGGCGGCTGCGTGCGCGACCTTCTCGTTGGCCTCGAGCCGAAGGACTTCGACGTCGCCACCGAGGCCCATCCGCGTCAGATCAAGCGCATCTTCCGCAACGGCCGCATCATCGGACGGCGCTTCAAGTTGGTGCACGTGGTCTACGGCGACCACATCGTCGAGACCTCGACCTTCCGCGCGGCCCCGCCCCAGAGCGACGGGGACGACGGCGACCTGTTGATCGTCGACGACAACGAGTTCGGGACCGCCGCCGAGGACGCCGCGCGCCGGGACTTCACGATCAACGCCCTGTTCCTCGACCCCCTCGAGAACAAGCTGATCGACTTCGTCGGCGGGCTCGAGGACCTGGAACGCAGGCAGCTGCGCACCATCGGCGATCCTTACGTGCGCCTGGCCGAGGACCCGGTGCGGATCCTGCGCGGGATCAAGTTCGCCACGCGCCTGTCCTTCGACATCGAGCCGCGCACCTGGAACGCCATGTGCGACCTGTCCCAGGAGCTCGAGCGCTCGGCCCCGCCGCGGGTCGTGGAGGAGATCCTGAAGCTGTTGCGCTCCGCCCACTCGGCTCCGGCCTTCAAGCTCCTCGACGAGTGCGGCGCCCTCGGCGTGTTGTGCCCGGAGATCGCGGACTGGCTCGAGTGGGCGCGCAGCGGCGCCGACGACCCGGACTACCTCTGGCGCCTGTTGACGGACCTGGACCAGCGCACCCGGCGCGGCAAGGAGCCCAGCATCTCCCTGGCCCTGGCGGTGCTCTTCGCGCCCCTGGCCGAGCGGGTCCTGGCACGCCTCGAGACCCAGAAGGCCGTCACCGACGGCCAGATCCAGACCGCCCTGGGCGAGCTGCTGGAGCCGATCGGTGCCCCCTCGCGCCTCTCGCGCCGGGACCTGGGCCAGGCCCGGCGGATGCTGGCCAACCAGCGGCGCTTCTCCCAGCCCTCCAGCAAGCGCTTCCGTCCCCTCTTGTTCATGCGCTCGCCGGACTTCGAGGCGACCCTCGAGCTCTTCCACCTGCGCACCGAGGCCCGGGACGAGGGCTGGGACCTGCTGGAGAGCTGGCAGCAGCGCTACCGGGCGGCCCTGGAGGTCGACGACGTCGAGGTCGACCAGATCCGCTCCAAGCGCCGTCGGCGGCGCCGTCGGCCGCGGGCCTCGGCCGACGACTGAAGACTTATTGGTCCCGAGCGTGGGGCAACCCGCTTCCTGAGGCCCTGGGCCGGGGAGCCCGCCCAGATCCGCGCCCGGGCCCAGGGATCCGGCCCCGGGGCCCTGGCGCGCCGTCGGAGCCCGGGATAGTTTTCAGGCGTCCGAGGGAGCCTCGCCCGCGCGGGTGCGATTTCCTCCGGACACCCGCCTCGATCCCTCTGGGTCGGTACCGGTGCCCGCCTGGTTTCCAGTCGCGAGCACGTCCGGTCCCCCACTAGCGGGGAGGGATCGAGGCGGTCGCCCCCCCCCCGGCTCTGATGGGGTGAACGGGCCGAGAGCGGGGCGGCCAGCGACCCCACGGGCGCCCAGGGCCGGCCGGACGGTGACTTTCGGCGCGCCGGGGCTATTGCAAGGGCCGGGGATCCGACCCATCGAGACGATCGCTCTGCGGTCATCGACCCCGCCAGTCCTGCCCCGTTGTTCGATCCTCGAACGCAATGGGTCCAAGGGGCTGTAGACCCCGCCCGCTGGCTTGGCACCATCTGCCCAACCATGCTGCCGCTCACCATCGGGGCGCTCCTTTGCGCCCAAGCCCTGGTCCCGTCCAACCCGGCCGTCACGACCGCGCCCCCGACGTCGGGCGCGGTCCGTGCCATCGGCGACGAGCTCACCGACGCGGAGGTCCTGGCGGCCTTCGAGTCCATGGACGAGCGCAAGCAACGCGGGGTGGTCGACTACCTGCGGATGGACCTGTCGCACAGCGAACGGTTCCAACTCCAGGTGATCCGCTTCGCCCTGTCCCAGAGCGATCGCGACCCCGGCCTGTGGCCCGAGGCGCCGCCGATCCACTGGTTCGATCCCGTCGAGCACGCGCCGGGACAGCCCATCGCCAGACGCGTGCTGGAGGTCGACAGCAAGGCCGCCCGCAAGATGCGTGACGACCTCAAGCGCGGCATTCCGAAGCGGCGCCTGGACCCTGGCTACGTCTACGACTGGGGCACGGGCGACGTCCAGCGGCTCGCGAGCGAACAGGACCCCCACCGCATCGTCTCCAATGCGCTGAAAGGCTTTGCGCCCGACCTGGACCTGGCCGAGGCCCTGGTCCTGCGCTGGCTCGACGACGGGGCCCAGCGCAAGACCCTCGCGGCCTTCGACAACCGCTACACCGACCGCAGCGGGAACGTGTTCCCCGAGGTCTCGCTCTACGACGCCTGGGCCTCGGGGGCCGAGATCGAGATGCCGGACGTGGACACCCTCGGCCTCGTCCACAGCCTGGTGCCCGAGCGCAAGTGGGACCGCCGCTGGGTGGCGCCGGTGCCCAACAGCGAGCACGACGAGATGTACGGCTTGATCGGCGAGCTGTTCGTGCCGGCCAAGGAGCACCGCAGCCTGCGCGAGGCCCTGTCGCGCTGCTTCCTGATCGCCGAGCCGGTGATGCGCGACGGCTTCTCGAGCGGCCACGTGACCGCCTTCCAGGCCTTCTGGGAAGAGAACGGCTCCGAGCCCACCAAGGCCGCCGAGGCCCTGCCCGCGCCGAAGGACTTCGGCGACTTCCTGCGCGACTGGATCCGTCGCCTGGGCAAGGACGAGGACCTCCTGGCAGCCGCCCGTGGCCGGGCCGCAGCGCTGGCGGCCGACGAGGTCTACGTGCGTGGCCGCCTGATCGCGGTCATGCGCGACATGGGCGCGTTCGAGGCCAAGGGCAACTGAGCCAGCTTCGCGCGCCCGACAGGGCCGGCGGGTAACGTCGGGCCATGCGCTGGATCCCGCTGCTCGTCGCCTGGTCGCTGCTGCTCGCCCCGGCCGGAGCCCAGTCGGTGCTCTGCCTCGGGGACTCGATCACCGCGGGGGCAGGCTCGCCGCCGGGGACCGCGGCCTGGCCGGAGCTCCTCGCACAGCGCCTGGGTCCGGGGGCGCAGGTGGCCGTGATCGCCGCCGGTGGAGCGAGCCTGTCGAGCGTCGCCGCGCGGCCGCTCCTCGAGACCGCGGCCTGGAAGGATTTCGAGTCGACGGGGTTCGAGACGGCTGTGGTCGTGCTCGGCACCAACGACTCGGTCGCCGCAGGCGAGGCCTCACCCTGGGAGGACCTCGAGCGCTTCGACGCCGATGTCGAGCGGCTGCTCGATGCGGTGCGCGGGCGTTTCGCCGTCGACCACATTCTGCTGTGTACGCCGACCCCCATGCTGGCGCAGGCCCCGGGCCTCTCGCCCGAGCGCCGGGCCGACCTCACCGCACGCGCCCCCCGCATCCAGACATTCGGCGCGCGCTATCGTGCCCTGGCTAAGGCTCGCCCCGACGTCGAGTTCGTGGACCTCGGATCTGTCTGGGGACCCGACCAGGTCGTCGACGGTGTCCACCCGAACGCTTTCGGCGCCGCGGCCTTGGCGGACCACCTCGCGTCGATCCTGCGAATCGAGCGCGATCCCGAGCCCGCGCCGATTCGCGGGCGGCTCTTGGAGGGGCCGCTCGGTTGCAGCGAGACCGACTACCACGGCTTCGACCGTCTCGAGTTCGGGCTTCCCGGGGACGGCGCAGGCTGCACCCTGGTGCTGCCCCGCTTTGTTGCCGCCGGCCGTCCTTGGATCTGGCGCGCGAGGTTCTTCGGCCACGAGCCAGCGCTCGACGTCGCCTTGCTGGAGCGCGGCTTCCACCTGTTCTATTGCGACGTCGCGGGTCTCTTCGGAGCGCCCGCGGCGATGGCGCGTTGGGACGCGGCCTACTCCATCGTGGTCGATGAACTCGGCCTCGGCCCCCAGCCAGTCCTCCACGGCCTCTCGCGCGGCGGATTGCCCGTGCTGGAGTTCGCCATCGCCCACCCGCACCGCGTTGGAGCGATCGTGCTCGACAACGCCGTGTGTGACTTCCGTTCCTGGCCGGGCGGGCGCAACGGCCAGCGCTCCGACGCGGACTGGCTGCAGCTGCTCGAGGTCTGGGGGCTGACCGATGAAGACGCCATGGCTGCCGGGAATGGCGCCCTGGAACGACTTGCGCCCCTCGTGGACGCAGGCATCTCCGTGCATGTCCTGATCGGCACGGCGGACCGGGTCGTGCCTCCGGAAGAGAACGGACTCGCCTTGCTCGAGCGCTATCGATCCGCCGGTGGCGACGCCACCCTGTGGAGCAAGCCGGGCGAGGGGCACCATCCCCATGGCCTCGAACCGGTGGCGCCGCTGGCACGGGCGCTGCTGCGCGATGTTGGCATCGACCGACACAACCCGGCCACCTGGCCCCTGCCATCGGTCGAATACCGCTCGTCAGCGGCGGGCTGGGGTCCGGACAGCTCCTGGTCGGACCAAGTAGAGCGCATGGCCGCACTGGCCGAGGCGAACCCCCAGCGCGACCTGGTCTTCCTGGGCGATTCGATCACCCAGGGTCTGACAGGAGCGGGCGACCGACTGAGCCATCCGAACGGCCCGCGGGCGATCGACCGCTTCGAGAGAGCGATCTGCTTGGGACTGTCGGGCGACCGCACCGAGCACCTGCTGTACCGCATCGAACACGGCGCCCTGGCCAAGCTCGCGCCGAGGGTGATCGTGCTCCAGATCGGCGTGAACAACGTCAACTCCGCCGGTCACACGGGACCAGAGGTTGCGGGCGGCCTGCAGGCGGTGGTCGAGTCCCTGGCTCGAAACCAGCCCCAGGCGACCGTTCTGATCTGCGGCCCCTTCCCGGTCGGTCTCGACCCCGACGATCCACGGCGAAGCGCCTTGGACGCGGTGCACGGGCGGGCTCGGGTCCTCGCCGCACGCGACGGTGTCGAGTACCTCGATCTGCGTCCGCTCTTCCTGGACGAGGACGGTCACACCAACGGACGCATGGCCGCGGACGCGATCCACGTCACCGCCGAGGGGCAAGTGGCTTGGATGGACGCCATCGAGCCCGCCATCCGGCGCTTGCTGGGCCCCTGAGCCGAGCGGGCGCCGGCGCCGTGCCCCGATCAGGTGGACAGGCGCGCGACGGCGTCGATCGCGGCCAGCTCCGCGGTCGACCACGCGGCCTGGAAGTTCAGCCCGCCGATCGGCCCTTGGATGTCTAGCAGCTCGCCAAAGACGTGGAGGCCGGGGTGGCCGCGGACGCCGAGGGTGTTCGGGTCGACGACCTTGAGGGCCAGCCCGCCCGCAGTGACCTCGGCCTTGTCGTAGCCCAGGGTCCCGTCGACCGGGACCTGTAGGCCCTTGAGGGTCTCGATCAGCTCGTGGCGCTGGGCCTTCGTGATGTGACCGACGCGGGGATCGAGCTCGTCCAGACCCGCGCTCGCCGCGATCTGCGCGCGCAGGCGCTTGGGCAGCTCGAGGCCCAGGGCGCGGGACAACCGCGGCGCTCCCTTGGCGGTTGCGGCGTCGAGCAGGAGCGCGCGCAGCTCGTCGCGACCCAGATCCGGCGCGAGGTCGAGGGCCAGGCGCGGCAAGGGTCCAATGCGCCCACCTGCCTCGTAGCGTGCGACCGGCTCGGAGAGGTCCATGGCGCCGGGACCCGACAGGCCCTGGTGCGTGAAGACCACCGGCCGGCGGCGGGTGGCGAGGACCTTGCCCTTGGGCGACAGCAGGCGCGCCTCGACGTCCTGGGGCGCGATCCCGGTCAACTCGCGCACCCAGACCTCGGGCGAGGTCAGGGGCACGAGGGCCGGCACCGGCTCGACGATCGGCAGGTCGAGGGACTTCAGCCAAACGTAGCCGTCCCCAGTGGTTCCACTGCCCGCGTAGCTCTTGCCGCCTGGGCACAGCATCAGCGCCCGCGACAGGACCACGCGGCCGTCGGCCAGTTCGGTGCGCCAGCGCTCGCCCTCGCGAGCCACGCTCGCGACGGACGCATCCAGCCAGATCGAAGCGCCGGCCGCGCGGGCCGCCGCTTCCATGGCGTCGCGCACGTCCTTGGCTCGCCCACTGGCCGGGAAGATCTTCTCGAGCGGGGCTTCGACGGTCGGCACGCCGAGCTGGTGGAAGCGCTCGCGCACAGCCGCGGGCGGCAGGTTCCACAGGGCCGGCAGTAGGAAGCGCTCCGCCTCCTTGCCGAACAGGGCCGCGGCCTCGTCCGGTGGCAGGGTCGTGGTCAGGTTGCAGTGGGTCCCGCCGCTGGCGAGCACCTTGGTGCCCGTGCGCGGTGTCTTCTCGAGCAGCAGCACGCCGGGATCGGGCCGCCCGAGCTCGGCCAGTCGCGACGCGGCGACCTGCGCCGCCCACAAGCCGGCCGCTCCGGCCCCGACGATCGCGACCCCGACCTCCACCCGCGCCGCCGGCTCAACCACCGGAGAGGGTCTGCTCCCAGGCCTCGATCTCCTCGGCGCTGTGGGGGGACTTGGGCGGGGTGTCGTCGTCGAGGTCGTTCAGGTAACCCTCGGGCAGGGTCACCCGCTGGGTCTTGTTGCCCTTGGCGCGGTGGGCGCGCAGGGCGGTCTCGGGGAAGTCCTCGTCCAGGTCGAGGGTGTTCACGATGCGCACCATCTCCTCGATCGACTCCACGCGGTTGAGCGCCCCGCGCACCGCCGCTGAGCCCCGGAAGCCCTTCGTGTACCAGGAGCACCACTTCCGCATCTGGCGCATGCCCATCACCGGCCCGAAGAAGTCGCACAGGCGCTGGGCGTGGTCGACCATGATCTGAACGATGCGAGCCAGGTTCGGCGGGAGCTGTGGCTCGCGGCCTTCGAAGACCTCCGCCAGCTCCCGGAACAGCCAAGGCCGTCCGAGGCAGCCGCGCCCCACGATCACGCCGGCGCAGCCGGTCGCGCGCATCATCCGCAGGGCGTCCCAGGGCTCCCAGATGTCGCCGTTGCCGAGCACGGGGATGTCGACCGCGCGAACCAACTCGCCGATCGCGCTCCAGTCCGCCTCGCCGCTGTAGAGCTCCGCCGCTGTGCGACCGTGCAGCCCGATCGCCGCGCAGCCCTCTTCCTGGGCCACTCGCCCGGCACCCCGGAAGGTCTCGAGTTCGTCCGAGAGGCCCTTTCGGACCTTGATCGTGACCGGCACCTCGCCCGCGTTGGCCACCGCGGCGCGCACCAGCCGCGCCAGGAGCCGCGGCTTGACCGGGATCGCGCTGCCGCCGCCGGCGCGGGTGACCTTGGGCACGGGGCAGCCGAAGTTCATGTCGATGTGGTCGACGTCCTCTTCGCCCACCAAGCGTCGGACCATCTCGCCCACGTCGATCGGATCGGAGCCGTAGACCTGGATCGAGCGCGGCCGCTCGTCCCCGCTCGAGGAGGCCAACAGGTGCGTCAGCCGATTGCCCATCAGGTAGCCGCGGGCCGTGATCATCTCCGACACGAAGAGACCGGCGCCGAACTCGCGGCACAGGCTGCGGAAGGGGTAGTTCGTGACGCCCGCCATGGGCGCCAGGACCACCGGCGGCCAGACCAGCAGCGAGCCGAGGCCCAGGGGCTCGAACTCACCGGCTGCAGCCGGCGGAACCTCGCGGTTCAGCGGCGAGGCGAGGCGCGCGGGGACGTCGCTCACGCACCGTCCTCGGAGCCGGATTCGCGGGGTGCCTCGTCGGCGGACTCGGGCCCGTCGGCGACGCCGCTCTCGGTCTCGGCCGGCTCGAGGTCGCTGCCCTGCGCCGGAGGACCGACGGCCCCCGCGCTCGGGGACTCGGCCCCGGGGCCGCCAGCCGCGGGAGCACCGGCCTCCACCGGCTTCGGCCGCGGGAAGCGAACCGGGAGCCCCGCGCCCCCGAAGGTCTCGGCCGCCTCCAGGATCGTGGCGCTCTGGCGCCCGCCGATCACCCGCACCCAACCGGTGGGCATGCCGCGCGCGTCGAAGTGCATCTCCATCAACCCGCCTTCACTGGTGCGGATCATGCGCGAGCCCGTCTCCGAGCTCTGAATCTCCCAGCGCACCTCCACCGGCTCGTAGAGCGCGCCGAAGGCCGAGACCCATGCCACGCGATCGGTTTCGATCTGCCCCACCACCAGGGCCGTAGTGATCGTGTCCGACAGGTGATCCATGTTGATCACCTCCGTGCGGTTCGCCGAGGAGCTGGTGTCGATGCTCTGGCCGTTGAGGAAGCGGCGGAACAGAAAGCGACCGGCGTCCCAACGCCCGGCGACGACCAACTCCTCCTCGCCGGTGACCGCGCGCACGCGGAACTCGCTCAACTGGCCACCCACGACGATCTGTTCCACGTCGATCGTCGACAGGTCGTAGCGCGCCGAGGCAGGGATCACCATGCGTCCGACGAACGAAAGGCTGCCGTCCAGGCGTCGCACCACGGCGAAGCGTTCCGACGAGAGGCGCGAGCCGAGGGAACGGGTCGAGACCTGGCCGCCCATCAGGAGGTCTCCCTCCGGCAGTTCTGGCAGCTCGATCGCGATCGGACGCAGGTTCTCCTCGCGGACCACGTCCTGGGAGCGGCCGATCGCTTCGACCATGTCGGCGAGCAGGTCGCTGCGCAGAACCATGCCCCGCACGCAGACCACCTCGGGTGCGCGGAAACCCGCCATGCTCTCGCGGGGATCGGTGTCGATCACGACCAGGTCCGCGATCTTGCCGGGAGTCAGAGTGCCGCGTTCGTCGTCGATCCGCAGCACTCGCGCCGCAGTAGCCGTCGCCGCTCGCAAGGTGTCCTCGGGGCTGATGCCCGCGCCGACCCAGGCCTCGAGCTCTTCGATGAAAGAGCGCCCGGGGAAGGCCCATGCCAGGGGCGCAGCCGAGCCGGGGATCAGGTCGACACCGGCCGCGAGCAGCTCGCGCGCCAGGCCATCGCGCTTGCCGTCCACCCGCTCGCTCGTCTTGCGGTAGTTCTCGTCCGACAGCAGACCCTTGCGCATTTCCCAGTCGGTCCACCACAGGGCTTCGTAGGCCGGCGCCAGGTAGCGCAGCTCCGGGGCCGGATCCGCGGGCTCCTTCAGGATGCGTTCGACGCCCGCCAGGACCGGCACCACGGCGACGTTCGACGCCGCGGCCTGCTCGATGGCCGACTTGAACGCGATCGGCAGGACGAACTCCCAACGCACGCCACTGGGCAGGAAGGCGTCGAGGGCGAAGAAGCCGCGGTGCCCACCTTCGAGCGCGTGGGTCAGGTCCACCGCCGTGGGCCGCGGCCCCCAGACTTCGAGCTCGTGAGCGGCGGCCTCGATCAGGATCTGGTCGTAGACCTCGGCGGAGATGCCTGGTTGCACGGAGAGGTAGTCGACGCCGGCCTTGGCCAGCTCCCCCACCAGCCACTTCACGTCCTCCACGCGACCGATGGCCAGGGCCGCGGCCGAGGCCGGGGGGTAGCCGTCGAGTACCGCGCCCGCGCTGAGCAGCCAGGGGCCCGGCCCCTGGTCCCGGATGCCACGGTCACGCAGGGCCAGGACCGAAGACAGGTCGCCTCCGGCGTCACGCACCGTGGTCACGCCGCTGGCCAGATACAGGGCGTCGTGCTCCGGGTCGAAGTTGACCAGGCAGTCGATCAGGCCCGGAACCACGTGTTTGCCGCTCACGTCGATGCGGACGGTTCCCGGGGCCAGCTCGATGTCCTCCCCGATCGCCGCGATGCGGTCGCCGTCGAGCAGCACCGTCGCCACCCGGGGCTCCGCACCCGGTTCCATGGTGTGAACCGTTCCGCCGACGAGCGCGACGAGGTCGAGGAGGAGCGCGCCGCCGGTGGCGGTAGCAAGGGTCGAGAGCACCATCGGCAGGAGTCTACGGCCGGGCCGCGCGGCTGCGAGCACCGGCCGGGTCCCCCCGGGCGCCAGCGGCCCGCGTTCGGCGCGCAGTCCCCGACTTCGCGGGCAGCGGCCAGGTCCGAGCCCCGGCGTGTGGGTCTTGCGGCGTTATGCTCCCGCCCATGAGCGCCGCTTCGATGCCCCAGGTCCACCTGGCGGACGACCGACTGACCCGTGGGCCCTGGATCTACTCGCGCCGCATCGACAGCGCCGACCAGGAGGTCCACCCGGGCGCCCTGGTGGAGGTGATCGACGCCTCCGGGCGCTTCGTGGGACACGCCCTGGCGAACCCTTACTCGGACGTGGGGCTGCGTTTCATCAACCGCGGGCGGCGCAACGCCCTGGCCCACCCCGAGCGCTTCCTCTACGACCGCCTCAAGCGGGCCGCCGACCTGCGGCGGCGCACCCTGCGGCTCGAGGAGGTCACCGACGCCTACCGCGTCTGCCACGGCGAGGGCGACCTGTTGCCCGGGCTGGTGGTCGATCGGCTCGGCCCCTGGCTCGTGTGCGAGCACCACGCCCTGGGCTTCTGGAACCTGCGCGCGGAGGTCGAGACGGCCCTGAAGCGGCTCTACCCCGGGGCTCGCATCGCCCACCGTGTGCCCGGCAGCGCCCGCCGTGCGGAGGGTTTCGTGGACCTCGGCATGGAGGAGGGTCTGGACCCCGAGACCGAGGAGACGATCGTGACCGAGTACGGGCTGCGCCATCCGGTGCAGCCGGGCTTCGGGCACAAGACGGGCTTCTTCTGCGACCAGCGCGACAACCGCCAGCGGGTAGCGCGTCTCGCGCCGGGTCGGACGGTCCTCGACCTGTGCTGCAACACGGGCGGATTCGCGCTCCACTCGGCCCTGGCCGGGGCCCGGTCGGTGACCGCGGTCGACCTGGACGAGACCGTCCTCGAACGCGCCCAGCGGGCCGCCCGGCTCAACGACCTGGACGTGGAATTCCACCACCTGGACGCCTTCGATTACCTGCGCGGCGCCCTGGAGGCCGCCCAGACCTGGCAGGTGGTCGTCCTCGATCCGCCCAAGCTGGCGGCGGGCCGACGGGATGCCGACGGGGCAATGCACAAGTATTCGGACCTCAACACCCTGGCGATGGGAGCCGTGGCGGACGGCGGCCTCTTGGCCACCTTCTCCTGCTCCGGAGCCGTGGATCTGCCCACATTCCTGGGGATGGTCTTCCAGGCCGGTCGGCGCGCCGATCGGCGTCTGAGGCTCTTGGAGGTCGTTGGCGCGGGTCCGGATCACCCGCAGGAGCCCGACTTCGCGCGCTCGCGGTACCTGAAGGGCGCGCTCCTGGCGGTCGACTGAATCGTCGCGCAGGTCCGCCGGGACTCGGATCTGGGAGCCCCAGAGATAAGAGTCAGCCCTTCCCGGCGTCGACACGGCTCCCGTGGAGCGGCATCATGTGTGGCTCGCTCCGCCGTCGCCGCCGTCGCCAGACCCATCCATGACGCTCGTTTCTCACTTCCACGCCAAAGACTGGAAATCGTTCGAAGACGCCTGGTCCGAGATCATGCTCTCGGACGGACCCATCGACGATGTGCTCTGGGTCATCGATGCTGCCGCGGAAGCGAAGGTCATGACCCGCATGCTGCCCTTCGTACGGGAGCACGCTGACCTGCTCGAACAGAACGGGCGCCACCAGGACGCAGCCGAACTGCTCGGGCGCTGCCTACTCGGCGGAGGGCCGCCGGGCGAACTGTCCACGCGGCTGTTCCGCAACGCCAAGACCGGCTGGGGCCAAGAGGGCTGGTGGGAAGACTACACCCGCCTGGTCGACTTCCACGAGAGCACCGACGACGTGCGCAAGGCCTGGCGCCTGCTGCGTCAGCTGATCCACCTGGGACCGGGTTCGGCTGTGTTCCACCGCTCCGGTTGGGGCGTGGGCGAGGTGACCAACCTCGACGCGGCCAACCTCGAGGCCAAGGTGCGCTTCGCCAGCGGGCGCTCGGACCGCATGCCGATCAAGTCGATCATCGAGACTTGCGAGGTGCTCGAGCCGGACGACCTGCGCGGCCTGGTCGTGCGCGATCCGGTCGAGCTGTCGCGCCTGCTCAAGGAGGAGCCCCTCGAGTGTCTCGTCGGCGTGCTCAAGCGCTACAACGGCCGCATGAACCAGGTGGTGCTCAAGAGCGCCATGGCCCAGGTCAAGCTCGAGGGAACCGCCTTCACGAGTTGGTGGCGGCGGGCGCGCAAGGAGGCCGAGAAGTCCAACATGGTCGAGGTCACTGGAACTGGGCAGAAGTCCCAGATCCGCCTGCTCGACAAGGAGGTCGACCCGGCCGATTCGATGCGTCGCCAGCTGCGGCTGGCGCGCGATCTGGGCGCCGCCAACACACGGGTACGCGACCTGTTGACCGAGAAGGACCTGTCGGACGAGCTGCGCGCGGCCGTGCTGGACACCCTCGACGAGCTGGCTGACGGCACCACCGAAGCCGACGAACACCGACTGGCCGCCTGGATGCTCCTGCGCGCCGAGCGGTCCGAGACACCCCAGCCCCTGCGCGAGCGTCTCGAGGAGGCCTACCGGGCCGAGCCGCCTACGGACCCGTCGGTGGTGCCCGAGCTGTGGCAACTGTTCCACCGGATGCCCGGCGCGCGCGAGCAGGAGGCTTGCATCGACCTGCTCAAGGAGATGCACGGCGAGGAGGGCTGGGTCGCGGCCGCCATGCACGACCTCATGCATACGCCCCCCGGCATGGTGCGCGGTCTGATCGATCAGCTCGTCACGGCCGAACAGGCCGACCTGCTGGCCGGGACCTACTCCTCCCTGCTGGTCCGCCCCACCCGCAACCCGGCCCTGTTCGTGGGCCTCGCGGAGTGGTTCGAGCGCGGCAAACTCCAGGGCGAGTTCACGGGGCCGGTGCAGCGTCTGCACTCGTTCCTGTTGTTGGCGGGGTCGCTCTTCGCGGCCGGTGCCGGCGACGTCTTCCGCACGCGGACGATGACGCGCCTGACCACGCTGCTCTCCGACGGAGAGCCGACGCTGATGCAGACGCTGCTGGCCGACGCCAGCAAGGCCGAGGTCCGCAAGCTGATGCCGATGCTCTCCAAGGGCGTCGACGGCTCGATCGACCGCGCCTTCACCCACGCCGCGGTGCAGCGCTTCCCCGACATCTTCCGCGACTCCAACCGCCCCTTCTGGGAAGAAGATGGCATCTGGACCAGCGAGGCTGGCCTGGCCCGTCGCGAGGCGGAGCTGCGCGAGCTGCGTGAGGTCAAGATTCCCGCCAACTCCGAGGCCATCGGCAAGGCGGCCTCCTACGGCGACCTCTCGGAGAACTCCGAGTGGGAAGCCGCCATGGAGGACCAGCGCACCTTGACGGCGCGCGCCATGGAGATCGAAGAGGAGCTGCGCCAAGCCCAGCTCATCGAGAACGCCGCGATCCCCCAGGACGTGGTGGCCCCCGGCACGCAAGTGACCTATCGGGAGCTCGATACCGGCGAGGAACGCACTGTCAGCGTGCTGGGTCCCTGGGACACGGCGGCCAAGGGCGTCATCAGCTATCGCTCGCCCCTGGCCCAGAGCATTCTCGGCTCGCCTGCCGGCGCGCAGGTGACCGTCAAGCTGCCCACCGGCACCCAGGACATCGAAGTCGTCGCGGTCGAAGTTCTGCCGCTGATCTCGCGCGCCGAGGAAGCGGCGAGCACCAAGTAGGCGTGCCGTCCGCGCCGCGGCCCGCCAGGTCGTGAGTCAGAGCAGGGCGACCGTGTCACGCACGGTCGCCCTGCTCCGTTCGAAGCGGATGATTGCTGAAATCAGGGCAGCAGCTCGACCACGTGCAGGCGCGTGATGCCCGCATCGTCCCCGAGTCCGACCACGAGTAGGTCGCGGCCATCACCATCGGGGTCGCAGGCGACCAGGAACTCGAGCGGGCGGCCCTGTACCGCCGGCAGCTCGACTCGACCGGCCAGGGTCGCGGTCTCCGTGACGCGCTGGACTCGGTCGGTGCCCTGGGAACCGAGAAAGCCGAGCAGCCGATCGATGTCCCATACGCGCTCACTATCGGTGAAGAGCGCCGTGCGAACATCGCGCTCGAGGTCGTCGCGGGTCAGCTCACCCCGCTCCGCCTCCGCCCCGAGCCACAGCTCCACCTCGGCTCCGTCGGGACTGACGATCGCCGCGTCCTCGACGCCGTCACCATCGAAGTCCCCCGCCAGGATCTCGCCGTAGCTCTCCCCCAGAGCCTTGAATCGTTCGACCAGCGCGTAGGGGTCGCGCACGATGTCGAGGATCGGAGGTACTCGAAGTTGAACGCCACCGTTCCAATCCGGGCTCGTGTCGAAGCGCCCGCCACCGAGGTTGCGGTAGCCGCTGGCACGCAACTCCACATCGAACGAGGACACCAGCCCCAGCACCAGGGTCGTGACCGACGGCAGCTTCAGGCGCAGCAGCACCAGTTCGGCCAGGTCGTCGTCGTCGATCGAGAACATGGCGGTGGCAGTGACCTCCTCGGCGCTCTTCAGGATCGTCGAGGGCTCCTGGAACTGGGGGCCGTCCGCCCGGCCGGGGAAGACCCAGACCTTGCGTCCGGCCACGATCACGTGGTCCTGGATGCCGTCGCCGTCGAGGTCGCGCCGATCCAGGCTCGCGGCACCGCCGAGAGACAGGATGCGACCCGGTTCGAAGCCGCCGCCGGTTGAGCTCGGATCGCGGAAGAGGTCGAGGTCCAAGGTCACGTCAGGCGCCTCGGCGATGCCGCCCTCCGCCCGAGCCAAGTGGAAGGCGCGCCGCGTGCCCTCGGTCACGACCAGATCCGAGCGCCCGTCGCCGTTCAGGTCGAGGGTGGACAGGCCTGGGAGCTGCACGCGCGAGCTGAGGGTGTCGGTCAGATCCTGCGCCTCGGTCTGCTGGTCGACCTGAGCCCGCGCCTCGACGCGCAGGCTGCGGCTGGCGCTCGCGCGCGGCTGGCCTTCGACCTCCTCGACGGCCATGTTCCACAGACTGACGGCACCGACCTCGGGCACCAGCACCTCAACGCGGCCATCCCCGTCCACGTCCTGGATGAAAGGCGCCGCCTGGGGCGCACCCAAGCGCAGGTCGAAGGTCGCGCGACGCGCGAGCCGCAGACCGGGACCCGCGGGCGTGCGGCTGTCATCGAGGGCGAACAACTCGCAACCGCGGGGAGAGAGGGTCAGCAGAGCGGGCGGACCGTCGTCCGCGGTCAGCCGGCCGATGTCGACCAGAAGGCGGGAGGGGCTGGCCAGGTCGAGGGAGCCGCGCGCGAGGGCCGCAAAGGGCAGTTGACCCGCCGCGTCGGTCCCGTAGACCCGCACCTGCCCCTCGACGTCGATCGTCAAGAGGTCAACCGTCGCGTCCGGGCCGCAGCGCAGGGGGGCGGCCACGACGACCTTCGCGGTCGGGGCCAGGACCTGGGTCACCCGCAGGTCCGAGGTCGGCACGGCCAAGAGGCTCAAGCAAACGCCGATCACCGACCCACCACCAGCAGCAGGACCTGGGATTCCTCGACGACGGCGTAGCTGCGCCCCGCTTCCGTACCGGCCAGCGGACGGATCGACGAGTCCTTGGCCAAGCCCCGTTGCCACAGGCTGCGCGGCACCACGCTCCACTCGTCACCGCGGATGCGGACGTAGAAGAGCTCTAGCCGATTCGCCGCAGTCTGCACCAGGAGATCTCGACCTCCATCGCCGGTGGCGTCGGCGCACAGATCGAAGAACGGATCCCGCACATCGCCGGGGAAGACCAGCCGGTGGCGCAGGATCGGGGACCGGGTGAAACGCCCCTCGCGGCTGGCATAGACGTAGAGCTCGACCTCGACCGACTCGCCTCCGCCGCTACGCAGGGTGTCGAGGAAGTCCTCCCGGATGGCGGTCACCACGAGGTCCTGGGCGCCGTCGCCGTCCACATCGAGCAACCGTGTCGAGCCCACCAGGCCGTCGATCACGAGCACCTGGTCCGGTCGCTCGAAACCCGCCGCCAAGTTGCCGTAGACCAGCACCTGGGTGCGGTCCTTGGAGGCCTTCTGATCGCGTGCGGCGATCACTGCATCGGCCAGGCCGTCCCCGGTGACGTCGCCCAGGTGGACCGCGAAGGACACGTCGAGGCGACGCTCCATGTCGACGGTCAGGGGCAACTTCAGGTCCTTGGGCTCGGCGAACTCGTCGCCGCCCAACCAGACCGAGAGCTGCTGGCCGGCCAGGGCCGCCAGGTCGAGGCGTCCGTCGTTGTTCCAAGCGCCATGCCAAAGGACCGACGTGCGCTCACTGACCTCGGCCAGGGTTCGCGCGCCCCGTTGGGTCGCATCCGGACGCATGCGAATGGCGATGTCCAAGGTCGACTCGCGGGCAGCGCGCTCGAGCTCCGAAGCGGACAGGTCGATGCGCTGCTGGTCGCTCCATGGGTCGTCGATTGCCCCGCGGTCCTGACGCGCAACGAGGTAGCCCGCGGGCTCGGGGATCAGGAGGTCATCGTCGCCGTCACCGTCGAGGTCGAGGATCGCATCGGGCCAGGCGAGCAGTTCCCCTGGAACCGGCACCTGCCACAGGAAGTCAGCGCCGCACAGGCGCGAGAAGCGCGCAGCCTCTTCGGCCCCGGGCGCCAGGACGAAGGCACCCGAGCCGCCCAGCAGCAGGACCTCGCGGCCCGGATCGCCGGTCAACTCGCCGATCGCGAAAGCCGTCACATCGCCGGGCAGCCGCTGACGCCAGGCGGTCTCGGGGGCCAGTTGACCACCTGCCGCGCGCAGGCGTGCACGCAGCTCGATCGACTTGTCCGCGGTCCGCACCGCGATCACCAGGTCGGCGCGTCCGTCCGAGTCGAGATCGCCGGAACACAGCCCCACGATCTTCTCTTCCGTCGCGACCGCGAGGGCCTGGACCGACACGGGCGAGCTGCCTTGAGCGACGGCGAGCGCGAGGGCCGAGACGAGCAGGGCGCTCAACCGTCCACCTCCTGCAGGCGATCGGTCTCGCCGCCCGACAGGTTGAACAGCCACAGAAGGCGCAGCCTCCAGGAGCTCGAGGTCGATTCCCAGTGCAGGAGCCCGAGGATCGCGGACCAGTTCCGCACCCGTGCCCGGCGTTCGTAGCTGAAGATCAGCGGCAGCGAGATGTCGGTAACGGCGCTGATCCTGCGCGACACCGCTGCCTCGGTCGTGACCATCTGTCCCTCTCGCCAGACCTCGAGCGAGAGTCGCGCGCGCCGGTCCGCGCGGCGGATGGCGTCGAGCAGGACCTCGGGCGAGGCCACTTCGACCCCGTCGACGGCCGTGATCAGGTCGGCGAAGCGCAGTTCCGCGTCGCGCCAGGGGCTCGATGCGGCCAGTCCGACGATCACGGCACCCGCGCCCGGGGCCAGACCGGCGGTCCGGGCCTCGACTTCGGTGGCGGTACGCAGGACCACGCCCACGTGGTCATCCTCGCGGAAGCGCTCGGTCTCGCCCCGGCCGGCAGGTGCGACCCGTCGAACCAAGGTCAGGGTCACCTCGCGCTCGGAGCCGGCGCGGTCGTAGAGCAGCTCGATCGAGGTCCCGGCGGGATTCTCGAGTTCCAGGGCGCGCCACTGGCTCGGCCAAGACAGCTCCACGAGCTCCGCCCCCACCCGGGCCTCCAGCAGCAAGTCCCCCACTTCCAGCCCGACCGCCGCCGCCGGCGAGTTCTCAACGACCGCGGTCACCGTCAAACCCACGGGTGCCTCGGTCAAGGACGCGAGCGTGTCGCGAGAGTCGCCGACCTCGAGGCCACTGAAGCTGCCGAGGGGCAGTTCCTGGCGCAGGGCCTCGTCGTCGGGTTCGGTCAGAAGGGCCACGGGTTCGCTGAACTCCGCCAGGGGCGGCGCTTGGAGCGCGAGCGGCGCGGCGCAGGCACCGAGACCGGCGGGCAGTATTGCGATCAGAACTCGAGCGAGCATGGAGTCGAGGGTCAGGGAATGGAGCGGCGGAGCAGAACTGGCGTTGCCAACACCAGGCAGGCGACGGTCCAGGCCAGGGGCACCCACCACTCACCGGCCACGTATTCGAAGGGCGCGTTGGTGGCGCCGTCCGACAGCAGGGCCAGTGCTTGAACCCGTGACGAATCACCGAGCGGCGAAGGCAGGTACGTGGACGGCAGCATCCATTCCCAATCTCCCGTCCGAGCGATGGCGCGCGCGCCGTCCAGGAGCTGGTGGATGATCAGCGCCAGTACCACGGCCACGACCCCGCGGCGGGTCAGGACGCCCACCAGGAACCCCACGGCGGCCACGGCCGGCATCGCCACGAGGGTGCCGAGCAGCGCGGCGTTGAGCTCGGGCCACAACTCGGCCGCGGTCATCAGGGGGAAGCGATCGCCCGTCACGAGGACCTCCTCGAGGTCGCCGAAGTCGAACCAGATCGCGGCGGCGACGAGGGAGGTCATCGCCGCGCAGAACCAGGCCGCGAGTCCCAGGCCGATCGCGACGCTGGCCTTGCCCGCGAGCAACTGCAGGCGCGTGAGAGGCCGCAGGGCGACGTTCCGCAGGGTCCCGCGACCCAGCTCGCCGGCCACCAGGAGGCTCGCGCCGAGACTCGCGATCAGGGCGGCGGCGGGCAGGGCCACGGCGAGTCCGGCGGCGGTGGCGGCGAAGGCCGTGGGCTCGGTGGCGCTGAACAGGCCCTCGGCCTCCACCTGGGCCGCAGCCTCCCGCGCGCGTGCCGCCAGGCGAGCGACCGAGATTCCGGCCAGGACCGCGGGCAGGGCCAGGATCCAGGCGCTGCCGGCGAGTCGCGACAACTCGAAGCGCAGCAGGCGCCAGACCCCGCTGGGCGCCGACCTGGCGTGGGGGTCGGGCGAGGGCGCGGGCGGAAGGGACTCCGCAGTGAACTCGCCCTCGGTCGCCCGTCGGTAGAGACCGACCAAGCTGCGCGGTTGGGGCCCGAAGCGCTCCACGCCTGCGCCGGCCGCGACGAGGCTCTCGAGCACCTCGGCGGGCTCGGCGCCGCCCAGCTCGAAGTCCACCCGCGCGCCGTCCACCTGGGAGCTGATCCCCAACTCCGTCAGACGGGTCGTGGCCCGCAGCGGCTCTTTGACGCGCACGCGATGGGGCGCTCCCGCGCCAACGAGGAGCTGCTCGGTGGTGCCCGAAGCGACCAGGCGCCCCTCGCGCAGGACGGCGATGCGATCGCACAGGTCCTCCACCTCCGAGAGCAGGTGACTCGAGAGGAGGATCGCCGCCCCCTCCTCATCGCGCAATTGGACCAGCAAGGCACTGAGCTCGGCGATGCCCTCCGGGTCGAGGCCGTTGGTCGGCTCGTCCAACAGCAGGGTGCGGCGCCCGCCGAGCAGCGCCTGGGCCAAACCCAGGCGTTGGCGCATGCCTTGGGAGAAGCTCGACGGCCGCTCGGCGCTCACGTGGGTCAAGCCGACCTGCTCCAGGCGGTGGCTGGCGTCGCGGCGGGCGTCGGGCAGGCTCGCTCCGCCCAGGCGCGCCAACTCCGTGAGGTTGCGGTGGGCGCTCCATCCGGGCTGGAAGGAGGTGGTCTCGATCAGGGCACCGATACGGGCGCGGGCTCGGGCCGGGTGGCGGCCGGCGTCGATACCGTCCACGGAGACTCGACCGGCCCGGATGGGGACCAGGCCCAGGACCCCTCGCATGGCGCTGGTCTTGCCCGCGCCGTTGTGCCCCAGGAACCCGGTGATCGAGCCGTCCGGGACCACCAGAGAAAGGTCCTCCACAGCCCGCCGGGAACCGTAGGACACCCGCAGCCCCTCGATCCGCAATGCCATGGCCGTCAGGGTAGTGGCCGCCGATGGGATCTCGCAGGCAACTCGGGGCGCAGGCACGAAGTGCACGCAAGCCGCCGGGGCGATCCGGCCGATAAGTTCCGGTGGAGCCCTTGCATCACGACCTCATGATGTTATGACTTCATGCCGTGGTGATCGTATCCGACCCCTCCCAACGGGCCCTGACGGGCCTTCTGAAGCTCCTGGCCGATGGCACCCGCCTGCGGATCCTGGGGCTTCTCGAGCGTGAGGAGCTGTCGGTCGGCGAGCTGAGCCGCTGCCTCGGCATGGCTCAGAGTCGAGTCTCGAATCACCTGCGGCAGCTCCGCGACGCGGGTCTCTTGGCTGAGCGCCACGCCGGAACGAGCAACTACCTGCGCCTCTCCCCCGGCGACGGCCTGGCCGCGCGCCTGTGGGTCAGCCTGAGCGAGGAGCTCGCCGCGGTCCCCGAGCACGGCGCGGACCTGACCCGCTTGGACCTGATCCTGGCCGAGCGTCGCGACCGCGAGGACGAGTTCTTCGATCGAGTCGCCGGGCGCTGGGACACCATCGCCGGCGACTTCGCCACCGGCCAGGCTCGCCAACGGGCCCTGGCGCACCTCTTGCCGCGGCGGTTGACCGTCGCCGACCTCGGCTGCGGGACGGGCTACCTGGCCGACGCACTGCGTCCTCTGGTGCAGCGGGTGATCTGCGTCGACCGCTCCGAAGGCATGTTGAGCCAGGCGCGCGAGCGGCTCGAGTCGCGCAGCGAAGGTGCGAGCTTCGAGTTCCGGCAGGGTGAGTTCGACTCGCTGCCCCTGGCCGACGGCGAGGTCGACGGCGTCGTCGCCTCGATGGTCTTGCACCACCTGCCCGACCTGGCTCGGCCCCTGCGCGAGATGCGGCGCGTGCTCGCTCCCGGCGGCAATGTCGCCATCGTCGAGCTGATGCCCCACCGCGAAGGCTGGCTGCGCCCCGCCCTCGGCGATCGGCACCTGGGCCTAGAGCCCGCCGACGTGCTCGACGGCCTGCGCCGCGCCGGCTTCGAACGCGTGAGCCTCGACCCGGTCGACGATCGCTACCGGCCCGTCGGTCCCGAAGGCCAGACGGCCGAACTGCCCCTCTACCTGGCTCGCGGAACGGCTCCGGCCGCCTGAGCCCAGGCACTGTTCATTCCACGCAAGACGCGGCAAGCCCGCAATCGAACCTCAACCCGACCCACCATGAGCACCACCACCACCAAGATCGACTACAAGGTCGCCGACCTCGCCCTGGCCGAATACGGCCGCAAAGAGATCGAGATGGCCCAGGTCGAGATGCCTGGCCTGATGGCCCTGCGCGACGAGTACGCCGGCCAGTTCCCGCTCAAGGGCGCGCGCATCACCGGCTCGCTCCACATGACGATCCAGACGGCGGTCCTGATCGAGACCCTCGTCGACCTGGGCGCCGAAGTGCGCTGGGCGTCGTGCAACATCTTCTCGACCCAGGACCACGCGGCCGCCGCGATCGCGGTCGGTCCGAAGGGGACCCCCGAGAACCCCCAGGGTGTGCCGGTCTTCGCCTGGAAGGGTGAGACCCTGGCCGAGTACTGGTGGTGCACCGAGCAGGCGCTGACCTGGCCCGATGCCGACGGCGGACCGAACATGATCCTGGACGACGGTGGCGACGCGACCATGCTCGTCCACAAGGGACGCGAGTACGAGCTGGCCGGCTCCGTGCCGGACGCGACCGACGACGACCCCGAGGAGTGGCACGAGATCATCGCGCTGCTGAAGAAGAGCGTGGCCGCGTCCACCGACAAGTGGACCAAGATCGCCGCCGGCATCAAGGGCGTCACCGAGGAGACCACCACCGGGGTGCACCGCCTCTACCAGATGCAGGAGTCGGGCGAGCTGCTGTTCCCCGCGATCAACGTCAACGACTCGGTCACCAAGAGCAAGTTCGACAACCTCTACGGCTGCCGTCACAGTCTCGTCGACGGCGTGATGCGTGCCACCGACGTGATGCTGTCGGGCAAGGTCACCGTGATCTGCGGCTACGGCGACGTCGGTAAGGGCTGTGCCCAGTCGATGCGCGGCCAGGGCGCGCGCGTGATCGTGACCGAGATCGACCCGATCTGTGCGCTGCAGGCGGCAATGGAAGGCTTCGAGGTCACGACCCTCGAGTCGGTCCTCTCCACCGCGGACGTGTTCATCACCGCGACCGGCAACCGTGACGTCATCACGGCTGAGCACATGTCGAAGATGAAGCACAACGCGATCGTCGGCAACATCGGTCACTTCGACAACGAGATCGACATCGCCGGCCTGGCCAAGCTGAAGGGGATCAAGAAGGTCAACATCAAGAACCCCCGCGAGCACGAGAACCAGGTCGACTCCTGGACCTTCGCCGACGGTCACTCGGTGATCATCCTGGCCGAGGGGCGCCTGCTCAACCTGGGTTGCGCCACGGGCCACCCGAGCTTCGTGATGTCGGCCAGCTTCACCAACCAGGTGATGGCGCAGATCGAGCTCTTCGGCGACAAGAGCGGCAAGTACGACAAGGCCGTCTACGTGCTGCCCAAGTCCCTGGACGAGAAGGTCGCGGCCCTGCACCTGGGCAAGCTCGGCGTGAACCTCACCACGCTGACCCCGACCCAGGCCAAGTACCTCGGCGTGCCGTCGACCGGGCCGTTCAAGCCCGCGCACTACCGCTACTAGGCCGAGATTGGCGTCCCAGGCGGCGCCGAGACTGGATCGCGACGGCGCGTCCCCCACGGGGGGCGCGCCGTCGCGCGTTGTCGGGGGATATTGAGCTCACCGCTCGGGGGCAACTCCGCCAGGAGCCGGACCTGCGCAGCTGGCCCATGACGAAGGGCCTTTTTCGCACGACTAGTGTCCTGGATCAGCAGTTCGGCGTCACTTCCCGGAGGTTCGATCGATGCTGGCTAGGCGTGCCGACGACGCGTATCCGCTGCGATACTCGGAGGAGGCGCAGGCGACGCCAGCGGCGATCGGAGCCCGGGAGGTGACGCCGAATTGCTGATCCAGGACACTAGGTGGCAGCTGTTTGGTTGGGCACCACAGGTCTACGGCGCCTGATGCTCTAGTGGGGCGCAGGATCGCATGTCGACGTGGCGGAGCTCCAAAGCACCACCCACGCGAATGCTCACAAGCTGCGACGCGGCGGAAGCAGCATGTTCGCGGCCAGGAGGCCAGCGACTAGGGAGCTACCTACGATCGCCGTTTGGAAGGCGGTCGCAAGTCCGTCCAGCGGGGCCGACTCGAGGAACAGGGCGACGGCCCTGAATCCGATGCTTCCTGGCACCAGCACCATCAAGCCGGGGAGGACGACGGTGCTCGCCGGTCGCCGCGTGCGGCGTGCGACCAGGTTGCCCATCAGGCCGAGCACGAGTGCTCCCGCGAAGCCTCCCAGCTCGGGGCCGAGGACGACTGCGCCCGCACGCGCGCCCACGAATGCCGTGACCGTGGCCAACATCACGATCGGCACGTCGCGCAGGCGCGCGTGGAACAGCACGGAGAAACACAGGGACGCGATCACTACCGCCGACCAGAGGGCCCATTCGCCGAGGGGCGTCGGCGAGTGGGCGACTTCGAGCGGCACCAGCGATCCGAGCGCCCGGCCGAGGCCGATCCCCAGGCCCATGCCGAGCAGGGTGCCCATCACTCCCGCCAGGCGCGCGGTGCCCGACACCAGGTGACGCGCGGCGATCTCGCCCAGGGCGATCGTGAGCGAGTAGCCAGGCACCAGCACGATCAGCGCCGCGAGTGTCACGATCAGCGGCGCGATCGGGAGGCCGAGGCGCGCCAGGGCCGTGGTCGCAGCCGCCGCGAGGAGGGCGGCGCCGGGCTCGAACAGGGGACGACGGTGCTCCGAGAGGGTCGACAACCGCCCCATCACGGCCACCGCGACGCCGAGCCCCCCGGCAACGGCAACGTCGGCCGCCCCGCCACCGAAGAAGACAGTGGCGCTACCCGATGCGACCCCCACGGCCGCCAGCTCGAGCCCCGGACCGAAGCTGGGCCGGCGACCAACGATCGAGCGCAGCCGGTACAAGGCGCGCCGCGGACCGACCTGCCCCTCCTCGAGCTCCTCGAGCAGGCTGTCGATGTCGGCCAGGCGCTCGAGGTTCGGCTCCCCGGGCTCGACCCGGGCCAGCCGCACCCCGCGGCCATCGTCCATGTCGACCAAGAGCGAGGTTGGCGTGCCCAGGATCTGGGCCCGCAGGCCGAGCCGCTTGGCCGAGCGACCCAGGGCCGATTCCAGGTGGGTCGCCGAGGCCCCGGCGCGGTGAAGTCCGACGGCCAGGTCGAAGAGCAGGTCCCCCAGCTCGATCAGCTCCTCGGGTGTTCGGGGGGCAGAGCCAAGGTCGGTTGGAGCGGGGCGTCCCCGCAGATCGGTCGAGATGGTTCGCACGGATTGAAACTAACGCCGGATGAGGCAGTATTTCCCCGAGCGATCTTCGGAGTTGGACCCTGGCGGGCCCCCTTGGCGGAATCCTGGACCAGTGCCCGGGCCAACCGGCGCAGGATCGACGGAAGTCAGCCTGCCAGCCCCCCCCCGAGCCGATCGAGTCACCCCGCCGCCATCCCCTCACCCCCTGGCCTTCCCATGCTCGACCGAATCGACCGCCGCATCGTGGCGGAGCTCGCCCAGGACGCGCGCCTGTCGAACAAGGAGCTGGCCGCCCGGGTCCACCTGGCTCCCTCCAGTTGCCACGCCCGCGTCCAGCGTCTACGCGACGACGGCGTGCTGCGGGGCTTCCACGCGGACGTCGACCCCAAGGCCCTCGGCGTCGGCCTGCGCACCCTGGTCGCCGTGCGCCTGGCCGACCACGGCGAGAAGAACAGCCGCGCGGTGATCGACTACTTCCTGAGCCTGCCGGAGATCGTCGACGTGTTCCTCGTGGCCGGCAACGACGACCTGTTCCTGCACGTGGCCGCCCGCGACACGGATCACCTGCGCGACATTGCCATGGGCCAGATTGGCGGTCGCTCGGAGGTCGCCGACGTGCGCACGGTGCTGGTCTACGAGCACCACCGCCGGCCGACCTTCCCCGACCTGCTCGACGGCTGAAGCTGCGGCAGGATCGGTTCCGCGAAGCACCCGATGCACGAAGAAGTCGCCGCAGGGAGCAGAACCTGCTCCTTGCGGCGACCTTGATCCACCGCCGCACGGTTCCCGACTCGCGGTCAGGAACCTGGCGACGGACCGGGCTCAGGCGCCGCGCCGACGACGCGGCGGGCGTTGTCCACCGCCGCCGTCCTGGCGCCGTTGACCGCCGCCGGAGGACTCGTGCACGCCCACGCCGAAGGCGGGGCCGCCGCGAGAAGCGGCGGCAGGGGCGTTGGAGACCTTGGCCGTCGAGGAGACCTTGCGCGCGGGTGCGCGGGCCGGCGGAGCGCTGGGCCCCGCAGCTCGCGTCGAGCGACCGCGCGGCGCTGCGCCTCGACTCGGACCGCCACGGCCCGGACCACCTCGGCCCGAACTACCTCGGCTCGAGCCGCCGTCGTCGGAGCTGCGTCCGCGTCCGGTGGCGCCCTTCAACGTCGCCTTCTCGATGTGCCCCAACTCGGAGAGCTTGCGCTTGTCGATCGGCGCACCCAGGCGCTTCTCGATCTGGCGCACCTGGTCGTGGTCCTCCGCGGTGACGAAGGTGAAGGCCTGACCCGTCTGCTCCGAGCGGCCGGTACGGCCGATACGGTGCGTGTAGGCGTCGGGCGTGTTGGGCACGTCGAAGTTGATCACGTGGCTGACGCCGGCGATGTCGAGGCCGCGGGCCGCGATGTCGGTGGCCACCAGCACGTCGAAGGTCCCGTCGCGGAAGCCGCGCAGGGCGCGCTCGCGCTGGGGTTGGCTCATGTTGCCCTGCATGGCCACGGCGCGGTGGCCGCGGGCGTCCAGGCGTTCGGCGAGCTTCTTGGCCCGCCGCTTGGTGCGCAGGAACACGATCGCCGAGCGGAAGTCGTCGCCTTCGAGGAGCGCCTCGGTGGCACCGACCTTGTCACCCTCGGTCATCTGGTAGATGGAGTGGGCGATGGTCTCGGCCGGGCGCGCGTTGGCGAGCTCGACGACTGCGGGCTTGAACAGCACCGTGTCGGCGAGCTTGCGGATCTCGCGCGGCATGGTGGCCGAGAAGAGCAGGTTCTGGCGACGCTCCGGGAGCGCCTTCAGGATGCGGCGGACGTCGGGCAAGAAGCCCATGTCGAACATGTGGTCGGCCTCGTCCAGGACGAGCACCTCCACGCAGTTCAACTTGATGGCGCCTTGCCCCATCAGGTCGAGGAGCCTTCCGGGGCAGGCCACCACGATGTCCGGGTTGGAGCGCAGGGCTCGCACCTGACGCGGGATCGGAACCCCGCCGAAGATCGACATGGAGGTCAGCGGCGTGAACTTCGCGAGCAGCGCGATCTCCGCCTGCACTTGGGCCGCGAGCTCACGGGTCGGCGCGACCACCAGGGCGCGCGGGGCGTTGGCCCGGCGGCCCAAGAGGCGTTGCAGGATCGGCAAGGCGAAGGCCGCCGTCTTGCCGGTGCCGGTCTGGGCCAGGCCCAGCACATCGCGCCCGGCGAGGGCGTGGGGCAGGGCGTGGGCCTGGATCGGCCGCAGTTCGGTGAACCCGGCGGCCGTGACGGCCTTGGAGAGTTCCGGGCTGAGGTCGAGGGAGTCGAAGCTGGCCGCCGGGCGCCCCTCGGGGGCGGCGGGCTGGTCAGGGGCTGCCGGTCCGCGCGTGGTCGCCGGACGGGCAGAGGATGTACGTCGAGAAATAACGGTCTCGCTGTGCGTCGCCGCGCTGTTGGCGGGCGATCGCCCTGGATCTGCTCCCCACAACAGAGATGGGAGCGATCGGAAGGGTGCTCGGCGCGGCCCTGTCGGGGGCCCTGTCGTGCGCCGGCGGCCGCTGAGTGCGGCCGAGGCGGCCATTGCCGCCTCTCTTGGGGCCGAGTCCGAGGCCCAGGGGGCTTCGATCGGCTGGTGGAACATAGTCTCTATCGGCCGAAGTTGGACGATTGGCTCCCCTTAGTTCTCACGGAACTGCGATTCGACCCGATCGACGGGTCACGGAGGTCGGCGATGGGAGCGGTTGCGCGAGGTCGGACCAGGCGGGCGCCGACCGCGGGACGCTGACCGTCGGTCGAGGCTTGCGCGGCGCTAACATTCCGACGATGGGCCCGCCCGCCACGCTCCGCGACGACGCCACGGTTGTCGGACGCCTCGCCCCGAGCCCCACTGGGCCCCTACACCTGGGCCACGCTCGCAGCTTCTTGGCCGCCTGGTGGTCGGCACGAACCCAAGGTGGGAGCATCCACCTGCGGATCGAGGATCTCGACGGTGACCGCTGTCGCCCGGAGTTCGCGGACGCCGCGCGGCGCGACCTCGAGTGGCTCGGGCTCGACTGGGACGACGAGCTGCTCCAGTCGACGGATCTGACCCCCTACCAACAGGCAGTCGAGCGGCTCTTCGCCTCCGGTGACGCCTACCCCTGCGTGTGCTCGCGGACCGACATCCGCAGCGCCCTCTCGGCCCCCCACGCGACGGGCGGCGAGCTGCGCTACCCAGGCACCTGTCGGGGGCGTTACGCGAGCGTCGCGGAGGCCGAGGCGGAGAGTGGCCAGCCCGCCGGCGTGCGGCTCTTGGTCCCCGATGGGTCCTTCGCGATCCACGACGCCTTGGCGGGCGAGTTCCGGGCCGAGCCCGCGCAGGAGTGCGGCGACTTCCTCCTGGTGCGCCGCGATGGGGCCATCGCCTACCAACTGGCGGTGGTGGTCGACGACGGGCGCCAGGGCGTCACCGAGGTCGTGCGCGGCGACGACCTGCTGCCGAGCGCCGTGCGCCAGTCCATCCTGCAGCAGCGACTCGGGCTCCGCGAGCCACGCTGGATGCACCTGCCCCTGGTCGTCGACGCGGCCGGCCGACGGCTTGCCAAGCGCGACGGCGACCCGTCCTTGGCGGAGCTGCGCGAACAGGGCGTCGCGGCGACGGATCTGATCGCCTGGCTGGCGCAGACCTGTGGCATGGGCGAGCGCGGTGCGCGGCACAGCGCCCGCGATTGGCTGGACCGTTGGGACCCCGCGCGCCTGGGCCGCGAGCCGGTTGTCTTCCGCCCCGATCGACTCCTCCCCTCGCGGGCAGGCGGCGAGCGATGAACGCCCTGCGTCGAATCGACCCGCTCCTGATCGTGGTCCTGGGCGTGGTCGCGATCGCCCAAGCCTGGGTCCTCCACCTGCCCTTCCAGGTGGACGACTTCGCGCTGCTCGGCCGACCCTGGGAGCTGTTCTCGATGGGTTTCGCGGCCGACGGTGAGCACGTCCCGCGCTTCGCCCTGCGCTGGCCCCTGTGGTTCCTGTGGGGCGTGTTGGAATTCGCGCTGCCCGAGCCCCACGGGGCGTTCGGCTACCACGTGGTGGGCCTGACTCTGCACCTGGTGGTGACGGCCCTCGTGGCGAGCGTGGCGTCGAAGCTGGCCCCCCACCGAGCTCGCGCCGCCGGCTTGATAGCCGCCCTGCTGTTCGGCTTGGCCCACGGCGCGGCCCAGGCCTTTTCGTGGACCTCCGCCTGGGGCGACCTGCTGATGACCCTGTTCGGGGTCGCGGCCCTGCGCGCGCTTCTCGCGGGCCGCGAGCGCGAGGGCGGCGTGGCCGCGCTGGCGGTGCTGTGTTGGTTGGCCATGGTGTCCAAGACGCCGGGCATGGTGATACCGCCGGTGTTGGCCCTCTGGTGCCTGCTGCTACCCGCGCGCTCCGCACGGCGAAGACGCGAACTGATCGCCATCGGAGGCGCGTTCCTGGCCGGCGCCCTGGGGCGGATTCTCTACCTGGGCAGCTTTCGGCCCACCTACGACGAGCACACGCCGCCGACGTTGGTGGACGCGCCGCAGATCCTGGTGCGGGGAGTCGCAGCCCTGGGTCAAGCGCTGCTGCCCTGGAACCGCGATCCCCTCTTCGCCGACGTGCGGCCGGCGTTGGCCGGCCTCTTCGAGCTGGCGACCCCGCTGCAGCTCGCGCTCGGTTGGATCGGGGCGATCGCGCTGTGCGGCCTGGTCGCGGCCCCGGGCGCGGCGCGTCGCTGGCTCGCCCTCGCGGGCGCCCTGGTCGCGGTGACCGCCCCCGTGGGCACGCTCTACGAGGGGCAGCTGACCAACATCCTCGGCCGCGCCGCCTACCTGCCCCTGGCCGTCGTGGCCCTGTGGAGCGGGCTGGCCGTCGCCGCGGCCTTGGCGCGAGGCCGGGCGAGTCGAGTCGTCGGGCTGGCCCTTCTCGCAGTTGCCCTCCTGGTCGACGTGATCCTGGGACGTCACGTGCGGCAGACCGAGGGGATCGCCGCGGCGGAGCGCGGCCAGCAACTCGAGTCTCTGCTCGAAGCTGGTGCAGGGCTCGGACCCAACGACACGCTCATCCTGCATTGGCCGCCCTTCGACATGGGTGGGATCGCCCAGGTCGGCCCGCTCCTGGGCCGGGCACTCCTGGCGCCGCTGGGGCCCCATCGGTCCGGGGCAGGTCCGCGCATCGTGGACGTGGTCGGCGAGAAGCAACTGCTCGAAGCCCTCGGTGACCCGAGCCTGTTGCAGGGCAGGGTGCGGTTGCTCGACGTCCAGCGCGACGAGGTCGGATCCGATGCGCCGCTCGAGGAGCTCGACCGAATTCGCGCCTCCCGTCGCCTCGTCGTGCGCGGCACCGACACGATGGCCTGGTCTGAAGGCTTCGATCACTACCGCGAGCTGACCTGGACCCCGGTCGCAGGAGCCCTGACCACCCGGTTCGACCCTCCGATCCCGACCCGCGGCTTCGCGGGCCTGCGCCTGGAGGTTGAGAAATCGGGCGTGTTTCAGGTCGACTGGATCACCGACGACGGGCGCCGCCTGGCGACAAGCGTGGAGGTTGCCCCGACCGAGCTCGGAGCCGGGGGCCGAGACCTGGCCTCGGAGGCGCCGCGCAGCATCGACTTCCGGCTGGCCCGCGGCCTGGCGGCGATCGAGATCCGCGGACCCGGCATCGTCGGGGCAGGGCTGCTGGAGACCCTCCCGCCACTCGGCCTGGAGGGGCCGGGCATCGGGTCGGAGCTCCAGCTCGACCCGGTGCGACCGCCGGGGCCCTTCCGCGTGACCCTGCCGCCGGGCTGGATCCTGCCGCGCACCGCTCGGCTCACGATCTCCTTCAAGACCCGTCAGGGATCGATCGAAGTCTTCGCGGACGCTGCCGCCGTCCCCGGTCCGGACGGCGTGTTCCAGCTCGAGATCGGCCTCCTGCACGTGGACCCCAGCGCCGCCCCGGGGGCTGCGGACGTGCCGCGCGCCCCATGGCCAGCCTTCATCCAGCGCCTTGGCCCGCAAGACGGCGGCCCCGCCATCGCGCTCGGCGAGGTCCTCTGGACCGTGGCGCTGCTACACCCCTCCGGCGCCCGGGCCGCCGCCTCCGTCCCAGCCCCCGGCACCTTTCGCGCACCGCACTCAGGGCCTTGACTCCCCCTGGCCGATTCCTACCCTAGTCGGCCTGAGTTCCCCGATAGCTCAGTTGGTAGAGCGCGCGGCTGTTAACCGCTAGGTCGTAGGTTCGAGTCCTACTCGGGGAGCCACTTCTTCCACGGCGTTACTCCTTCCGAGGGTCCTCCCGGAACGGAAGTCGAGTTGTCCCGGCAAGCAGTGCGGCCAAGAGCCGGACCGCATGGACCCGATGGGCGTCGGACGGCCCGGTGGAATCGGTGCGGGCAGGTGTCTCGGCGCTGCTGTGTCTCGGCGCTGCTGTGTCGTGGCATCGCTACCGCCACGGACCTCGCAGACCGAACTCGTCCTGCGAGCGGGCGACAGGAACCTACTCGAGTCCTTCGGTCGGCGTCGGGGGTTGACCCTCCGCCGCGCCCGCCTGCCGGGCTTCGGCCGCGAGCGCCGCTCGTCGGGCGGTGCGCTGGCGCTTGCGGAGGCTCGCGACGTAGAGGCGTTCGACCTTCTTGCGGGCCCAGGGGGTCTTGCGCAGGAACTTGAGGCTGGACTGGATGCTCGGGTCCAGTTCGAAGCAGCGGATCGGGATGCGCTCGCTCAGGTTGGCCCAGCCGTAGCGCTCGACCAGGTCCTCGACGACGGCCTTCAGGGTGATGCCGTGGAGGGGGTTCTTGGGTTGCTCTTCGTTCATGGCGGGTGGTGGCGCAGCGCAGGACTGTGGCGCGGATTCTAGTCTGCGCCCGTGCCCTCGCTCAGGGTTTCAGGCTGACGGCCAAGGCGTTGCTCGTCGCCTTGACCTCGAGCGACGAGGCGTCGAAGACCACGAACGCGTGGTGCGCCACCACCCCGGCCAGCGCCGGGTCGCTCGTCGGCGGGAGGGCGAAACTCGCGGGCGCCTCCGCCTGGGCGTCGAGCACCCCGAACGAGCCGACCAGTGGTGAGCTGGACGGCTCGATCAGCGTGAGCTCGAAGTAGGGATCGGGATTCAGTGGCAAGTGGTGGCCGTCCAGGGTCAGGCCTGGCCCGGTCGCGGAGAGGCTGCCCAGCAGCAGATAGGGGTACCCGGCCAGGCCAGGGCCCGTCTCCATGGTCAGCAGTTGGTTGCCACCGGCCGAAAGCGAAACCGTGGCCGTGTCCGACCAGAGCACGGGGCAATCGCTTTCACGGCACAGGGACAGGATCCACACGGCGCCGCGATCGGGTCCGCCGTCGTCGTCCGCGTCCGCGCCCACGGCGAGTTCGGCTCGCCCGTCACCGTCGAGGTCGTCGATCGCGGCCAGCGAGAATGCGAATCGATCGAATGGGTCGAGGTCGCCGCTGAAGTTGCCGCTGGTGGCGCTCAACTTCTGCTCGCCGCGGACGACTCCCGAGGGCTGCAAGAAGAGCAGCCAAAGGGCCCCGACGTTCACGCCGCCGTCGTCGTCCTGGTCGGCGCCGACCACCAGCTCGGAGACGCCGTCGCCATCCAGGTCCCCCACCACGGCCAAGGAGCGGCCGAAGACGTCCTCCGGATCCAGCGCACCGCTGAAGCCACCGGTCTGACTGGCGATCTTGGTGCTCGCGCTCACGCTGCCATCGGAGCCGAGGAACAGGATCCAGACCGCTCCGGCGTTGGATCCTCCCTGGTCGTCGCCGATCGCACCGGCGCCCAGGTCCGGCGTGCCATCGCCGTCCAGGTCGCCGAGGGCAGCGAGGGATCGGGCGAAGGAATCGCCCGGGTCCAGGCCTGAGCCCGCCCAGCCGGAGGTCGCGCTGAGCTTCGACCTGCCGGCGACCATCCCTCCGGGCGTGAGGTGCAGGATCCAAATGGCGCCGCTGCGAGCGCCGCCATCCCCGTCGTAGGGGGCGCCGACCGCGAGCTCCGCCACGCCGTCACCGTCCAGGTCGCCAATCGACGCGACAGCCGCTCCGAAGCGATCACCGGGGTCCAGGCCGGGACCCAAGCCTCCTTGGGTCGCGCTGATCTTCTGCTGCGCTCGAACAGTGCCGTCCGGCCGCAAGAACAGGATCCAGACGGCTCCGGACTTCGCGCCCCCGTCGCTGTCGAACCTGGCTCCCACCGCGAGATCGCAGACCCCGTCGCCGTCGAGATCGCCCAGGTTGGCCAGGGCCGAACCGAATCGATCGCCGTCGGCCAGGCTGCCCGCGAACCCACCAACGCCAGAGCCGATCTCGACCGACGCGCGGACGCCACCGGCTCCGTCCAGGAACAGGATCCAGACCACCCCTCGATCGATGCCTCCCGTGTCGGCGCGCACGGCTCCGACCGCCAAGTCGCCGAAGCCGTCGCCGTCCAAGTCGCCCAAATGGGCCACGGAACGCCCGAACCAGTCGAAGTCTTCCAAGGGGCCCCCGAAGCCTCCTGAGTGAGAGCTGATCTTCACCTCGTCCTCGAGCACAGGCTGCGAGACGCCCCACACCCCCGCAACCAACTGGCTCGCCAGGAGCCAGGGCGAGAGGAGGTACGACGACGCCTGCGGCGATCGGAGCCCGGGAAGGGATACCGAATGCCTGAACCTGGGCACTAGGGAACCAGGCTCACCGACTCGGCGTTGCTCGCGAACCGCACGGCCGCACTCGCTGGATCGATGACCAGGAAGGCATGGTGAGCCGTGGTCCCGACCAAGGTCGGAGCGCTGCCTGCAGGCAGGACCAAGTCCGCCGTGCCCCTCCCCGAGTCGTCGAGCACGCCGAGTGAGTTGACGATCGGCGGGCCGGAAGCGCTCAGAAGGGTCAGTTGGAAGTAGTCGTCGCCGTTGAGCGGCAGCACGACGCCGTCCAAGGAGAACCCCGGAGCGGTGCCACTCAACGAGCCGAGCACGAGGTAGATCGCGCCAGCCAAGGTCGGTCCGGCTTCCAAGGCCAGGTTCTGGGTCCCGCCGGAAGCGAGCGAGAGCTGTGCGACGTCCCCCACCAGACTCTGGCAGCCGTCTGTCACCGCGGCGATCGTCGCGGCCGCGGCACCGGCGCAGTTCCGGGCCGCGACCCGATAGTCGTAGGGCTGTCCGCAGAGCAGCCCGATGTCGGTGAATGACGTCGTATCGGCGGGCAGTCGCGCAATCAGATCGAACTTGCCAACGCCGGCCACGGACCGTCCGACCTCGTAGAAGGTCTCGTCCGCGGCGAGGTCGTTCCATGTCAGCCGAATCTGAAACTTGTCGGGCGAACTGGCCGCAAGATTCACGGGAGCGGCCGGGATCGCTGCCACACAGGCTCCCGGGGTGCTGAGCGGATCGGCCGGATCCGCCGCCACGTCCAGCTCGTCACGATCGAGGAATCCGTCCTCGTCGCGATCGATCCCCACGCGCAGCTCGGTGCCGAGGGGCACCAGAACGAAGACCATCTTCTCCTGGGGTGTGGCCCCCGACTGCAACATGGCCGTGGAGACGAGCTCCGAAGCCCGGTCCGACTGCCACAGGTCCGCGCCCACGTAGGTGAAGCCACGCTCCTCTCCCGCACGGCGTCCCTTGGCCACGACCCCGACGCGACCCTGATCCGCCATGGCCTGCATGGTCTGGATCGTTGCGAGTTGCTCGGGTGACGTGGTTGCCAGGGATTCGATGGTCACCTGCCGCCCGACGCCTGCATGGGTGTCCTTCGAGAGGGGCCCGGGTGGTTCGAGAGGCTTGGTCCCGTCGGAAAGGGGTAGTTCGCTGCCGGAGAAGGACATCAGGAACGCGACCAGGTTGGCGACGTCCTGGTCCGAGTCGATTCCGGTGAAGATCGGGTTGCTGATGGTGCGTTCGACGGCATCGATCGTTCCGTCGTGGCGAATCCCGACTCCCGAGCGGTTGTTGACCCGGTTGTAGCTCAGGCCCGTGCGCTCGAACACGTTTCGCAGGGGCGCCACGCGCACTGTGTGGGCCGCCTGGGTCTGGCTCGCGGTGAGCATCGTGTGCGATTCGCCCAGGGGCCCCAGGGGCAGGGGCACGAAGGCCGTGCCGTCCCAGGTGTGGTCGGTGCCGAAGCCCGTGGGCAGGGTGTGGCAGGTCGCACAGGCCTTGTTGTTCGAGAGCAACACCGGCGGCCGGAAACGCAGCAGCCCGATCTCCGCGTTGCCCGGCGGCAGGGGCGTACCCGCGGGCAGGTGGAAGCGCCCCGTCGCCAGGTGATCGGAGACGTCCAGCGCGGTGGGCAGACTGTTGTCGAAGTTGCGATTGGGGTTGGGCGCGAAGGTGATCGTGGCCAGGAAGTCCTCGAACTCCTGCATCTCCGTCGGCGAGAGCACGGCGTCATCACCTTGCAAGGAGACGAAGGCACCGTTGAAGTCCTCGATCCCGAACTTGTCGCCGCGCCAGTGGAAGGGCTCCTTGCCGATGATGTCCTGCAGGGTCTGGGTCTGCAGTGGCCCCTTCATCGGGTGCCAGTCCTCGAAGGTCTCGTAGCTGAACACGGGCAATCCCGCCGCGAGGTTCTGACCCGCGATGCTCTTCATCTCGCCTCCGGGGTCGCCGAGGTCCCAGACGAGTCGATCCAGCCGCGAGTCCACGTGGCACGAGCCGCAGGACACATGGCCCAGGCCCGAGCCCTTGTGGGTGTCGTAGAGATGCTTGCGGCCGAGCTTGATCGCGAGCGGCGAGGGGTCGAAGAAGTCGACCCGCGCCGTCTCGAGCTCCGACTGCAGATCGACCACCGAGATCGAGGCCTCGAACTTGTTCAGCACGTAGGCCCGCCCCGCGCTCTCGTGCAGGACGACGCCCGTCGGCCCTTCTCCCACCTCGATCGTCGGCGCCAGCCCGACCCGGGCCCCGGTGCTGTCGAGGACGATCAGGTTGTTGGAGCCCATCCCGGTCACGTAGGCGCGGGTTCCCGCGGCGTTCCAGGCGATCCCCCGCGGGTCACCGATGGACTTGTCGCGCTCGGTCTGGGGCAGGGTGCCGACCGAGTAGTCCAGGTGACCGGCATTCATGTCGACCACCGAGCTCGCGGCTTGGTCCACGTCCACGAACGCCGCCAGCACGCGCAGAAAGATGCCGGTCAGGTTCGGTTCGAAGCGCACCTCGTTGATGGCGTCCGTGCCCACCACCGTCACCCGCCCATCGACCGGATTGACGGCCAGGGCCATGTCGACGTTCATCAGACGCCTGACGTAGCTCACCGAGAGATCTGAAGTCTCGATCACGGCCAGGTCGTAATCGTTGACGTCCCAGCCGACGATGCGCCCCGACAGGGGGGCGTCGTTGCCGGACACCCACTGGGTCCAGTCCGCACCGTTGTCGTCCATCCAGCGCCCCTGGTCGTCTTTCTTGACGACGTGGGAAACGCGCGGAGGCGGCGGATTGATCGGGTTCTGCGCCGGGAAGAAGCTCGATCCGCTGTTGGGTGGCGGATTCTGACCGCCGTAGGGCGTGAACGGCTCCCCGACGATGTTGGGGGGGAAGAGCGTCCCCGCAGGCACCGTCTCCTCGACCTTGTCGCCGCCGAGGACCGTGGTTCCATTGCCCGACTCGAAGATCGCCACATAGACGCGATCGCTGCCCGGCGAGACGGCAAGGGCACGTGGCTCCTCGGCGTCCAGAGCGATCTCGACCGGTGGCAGCGCCAGGTTCGAAGGGTCGAAGACCTGCACCAAGTTCGCCTGGCTGCACGTCACGAAGGCGCGGAGCGGCGTGCCGGCGAAGACCACATCCGCTGGCTCGTCAGCCGTGGGCAGCGTCCACTTCAGCTCTCCGGTGCCGAGGTCCACGATGCTGATCGAATCGCTGACGTGATTCACGACCCAGGCCTCGGTGTCGTTGCGCGCGCGAACGGACACGGGATCGACGCCCACGTCGATGGGCCAAAGGGGCACCAGCGTGCCGCCGGAGGCATCGAAGACCTCGAGCCGGTTGTCGGCGGTATTGACCGCCAACAGTCGCACGCCGCTCGGAGTCAGTTCGAGGGGATGCACGTGGGGGTGCTCCCAGTTGACGAACGAACCCTGTGTCAGAGCTCCGCAGGGAAGGGCTACGGACAGAACGAACGCTGCCAGGGTCGCGAGCTGCGAGCGATTCGAAGTCGTCATGTTGCTAGATCGGGCAGGAACCAGAACAGGCCGCCAACTTCGGTCCGGGGGTACCGACGGGCGGTGTCCGAAACTAGTCACAGGCACACGGCCCGCCAAGGACGAACATGGACCGCACGCGAACCGGCACTCCAGGCATCCCACGCCGACAGAGGGGGCGCGAGGCTCCCCCACGGCGCAGAATCGGTTCGTCTGGCCCCGACAGGCTCAACGCGTCGAGCGATCCACGAAGAACACGGCCTCGCCGCTGTCTGCGAGTAGATCCTCCATGTCCCGCCAGCGGACCTTGCATTCGCCGCCCGTGCCCCAGCTCTTGCCCCAGGAGTTGTGGAGGGTGACCGTCCGCTCCCTCACGTCGACGCCATTGGCGAGGATGCAGTGGCCCCCGATCTCGCCGCCTGTCGGTCTCACGAAGCCCTGGGCGTCGGGTTCGACCATACCCTCGTGCCAAGTGATCCCAATCACCGCTGGGCCGTGGTAGCCGAGTCCGAGCAGGAAGCTCGAGAAGCTGAAGCTCCAACGGTACTCCTCGAACCAACCCATGCTGCGCGCGACCTTGACCCCGACGAGCAGCGACGTCCCGCCGTAGTGCGGCCGGGCACCGGGGTACTCGCCCCCCTCCCAGGGATCGCGGCGCTGGGCCTCCCAGTAGATCTTCTTGCGACAGAAGCTCGGGCCAATGCGCTGGACCGGAGCCGGATGGGCCGACAGCTCGTGCCCGATCGAGAAGCCGACGCAGGCGCCCTCCTCGCCCTGGTCCAGGAACTTGTCGCAGCGCCAGGTGTAGGAGCGCCTGGTGCGTTGCCCCTTCCGTTGACGAATGGCGTAGCCCCGGCTCGCCTCGTCGAACTGAACCACGCGGTCCAATCGATCGTCACCGGTCCGGGCGCCACCCTTGAGCTTCTTCTTGGATGCCATCGTCTGTTCCTCCGGATACTCCCGCCTTCCGATTGCTCCCGCCCTCAGAACGCTTCCGACCGCGAGTGCACCAATGGGGTAACGGTCCTCGGAGCCCGGGCGAACCTCCTGGATCACGATCTCGCTCCCGGCGGCCATCGACTGACGATCCAGGAGCTCGATCAGTCCAGCTTGTGGCCGATCTGCTTGTGACCGAGCCCCCTTCAGAGCCGCAGCGCCAGCTCGTGTTCGGTGACATGCTCCCTGGGTGGTGGCAGGCAACTACGCCGACCCGTGGGAGCGAAGCCGTGGCGAAGGTAGAGGCCGATCGCAGGACCGTTGTCGTCTCCAACGTCCAGCAACAGCCGGCTGCATCCGCGCCGGCGCGCCCAATCGACGACGGCTTCCACGAGTCGATCCCCGACGCCCCGGCCCCGCGCCGAGGCCTCCACCCACATGCTGTAGAGGCCGGCACCGACCTGAGGCGCACCGCCGCTGGCGGCAGCTTCGGGCGAATCGCCGCCGACGACTTCGGCCACGATGTGCGCGCCCGTCACGAGCCCCACGTCGCGCCCCTCGATCGAGGCCAGGAACGTCGCCGCCCGCGCCCCTTCGAGGCGACCGCGCCAGAACGCCGGATCAAGATCTCGCTCGTCGGCCAACTGCCGACCGAACGCATCAGGCACATCGGCGAGGGCTGCCAGGCGCAGCGCCCGAACCCGCTCCCATTGCTCCGGACCCGCTCGTTCGACATCAACCATGCGCCGGTCCTATCCGTTGTGCGTCGAGTCCGCCAGGGTCGGGCTTCCGAAAGGCGAGTGAGCCTGCGCTAGCGAGCGGAAGTGAAGGGGTCGAAGTCGCCGGCCAGGCCACGTTCCAGTGCACGCTGGATCAGCGCGACACCGCGCTCGTTGGGATGACCGTTCTCCGCGTCGAAGAAGTCGTCGACCGACAGGGCTCCCCCGCGAACGGCTTCGCGCAGCATCTCGTGGGCAGAGACGTAGGGTACCTGGAGTCCCTTGAGAGACTCGGCCATGACGGCGTGTCGCCAGTCACCCTTGAAGTCCGGGTCCACGGACGACGGGCTGCCGAGCAGCAGCACGAAGTAGTCCAGCCCCGCGAGCTCCTTCTGCACCTGCAGGAGAATGCGGGGCACGATCGGGAGGATCGTCTGCCAGTGCCGCTTCATCCCACGCCAGCCCTCGCGCGGCGGGTTGGGGATCAGCTCGGTTCCGAACAACAGGTGGTTCCAGGCGTAGCTCGTGATCTGCGGCGGATGCAGCGCCAGGTACCGATCCACGTCGAGCTCGTCCGGCACGTGGATGGCGAGGGTCTTGTCCTGCTTCAGGCTGAAGCTCGGTTTGGGCCCGTGGCGGAAGGTCAGGGTCAGGCGGTCCAGGTCCTCGTCGATCTGGATCGCCACCACCACGATCGGGTTCTGGGCCCGAAAGCGCGGCAGGGCCAGGCTGAGCAGCGTGCCCACCTGCCCCAGCCCGTAGCCAGTGACCGAGAAGTTCAAGAGGGCCAGATCCGAGGCCCAGGGGGACTGCTCGAGCAGATCCTCGTGGCAGTCCACCACCGGCGGCAGGCAGCGCACGAAGGACGAGCCGAATAGCAGGACCGGTCGCCTGCCGGCCAAGTTGACCTCGTCGACGTGCTCGTAGGTCTGGGCATCGAAGTCCTCGCGGATCCAACCGAGGATCGGGTGGCGTCTGGGCAGCCAGCGTTCCTGCGGTTCCTTCTGCCCGTAGAACAGCTTCCAGTAGTCCGACCCCGAGGGTGAGCGCGGGCGGGTGTACTTGAGCGGTTCGCGCAGGGGTTGGGCCCAGGCTTCATCCGCAACGATGTCGGTCAGGACGACCACGCGCAAGCCCAGTTCGACCAGCAACAGGCCTACCAGCGGGGCCGCCAGGGTCACGATCAACCGGATCCGACGGCTCGGACCGCGGCGGCTCGAGCTGCCGCGTGCGGGTGTCGACGAACTCGTCAGCGTCGAACCACTCCCATCGGTCCCGCTTCGAGCCCCCGACGCATCGCGAGCGTCGGTCGAGTCACGCTCGACCGCCGTCTCTGCGGGCACCACTCGATTGCTTTCGTCGGTCGACGGAATGCTCCCACCTGTTGGGGCAAGCGCCCAGCGGACCAGAAGCCTGACGGCTCAGAAGACCGTGTAGACGAAGGGGGCCACGAGGGGCGCGGCTTGCAAGAAAACGAAGATGATCGAAACCGAGAGCAGCACGAGGACCAATGGCACCAGCCACCAGAACTCGCTGTTCCAGACTCCGACAAGCAACTCGACTGCCGTCGACGATCGGGTACCAAGGGCTCGAAAGAAGGCTTTCATGGGTTCAGCGCCCAAATGGCGAGGTCTTGGACGAGACTAGCGCGCTCCCTGCGATCCCACAATGAGTCCCGTGCAATCGACCTGCCCCCGTTGTTTCGGACCGATCGAGTCCGAGTCCGCCTGCCCTGCATGTGCCCTCGGCTTCGTTCGCCGCGGGGCCCTGTTGGACGTTCTCGGCCCCACCGAGCGCGAACAGCGCGCCGCCGAGGTCGAGGAGTTCTACACACACTCGCCCTTCCCGGGCTACGCGCCGGCGGACGACGCCGGCACGATCTTGGATCGGTCCCGTAAATCCGGCTTTCTAGCGGCCCTGGACCGCTCGATCCCGCCCGATGCGCGGGTTGTGGACTGCGGCTGCGGCACCGGCCAGTTGGCCGCCTTCCTGGCCCTCTCCGCGCCCCACCGCCAGGTGTTCGGGGTCGACGGCTGCAAGGAGTCCCTGGCCTGCGGGGACGCCTTCCGCGAGCGCACGGACACCAGGAACCTGCAATTCGTGCGGGCGGACCTCTTCGACCTGCCCCTGGCCGAGGCCAGCTTCGAGACCGTCATCTGCCGCGGCGTGGTCCACCACACGCCCGACCCGGAGGGCGCGATCGCGTCGGTGGCGCGGGCCGTTGCGCCGGGGGGCGTGCTGTTGCTCGGCTTCTACGAGACCTGGGGCCGGGCCTTCCACTGCCTGCGTCGGGGCCTGTCCAAGGTCCGCGGCAAGCCGATCGCGCTGCTCGATCCGATCCTGCGTCGCCGTGACCTCAGCGACGAGAAGAAGCGCATCTGGATCCAGGACCAGTACTACCACCCGCTCGAGCACATCCTGCCGATGCCGGGCGTGCTGCGAACCCTGGAGGGCCTGGGCTTCGAGTGGGTCCGCAGCGTGCCGCCGGTGCCCCAGGATGGACGCGGCGGGATATTCGAGGCCACCGATCGCCCCGGTGCCCTGGGGCGCACGGGCCTGCGCGCGGGCTGGATGCTGGCGGGGCTGAACGATCCCGACGCGGGTCTTGTCGCCTTGGTGGCCCGCAGGAAGCGCGGGTGAGGGGGCGAACTCCCCGCCGCTACTACTTCTTCGGAATCGCCTCGCGTCGGTAGAGCCGCGGACCCGCAATCAGGCTGTCCAGAGTGCTCCGCATGTACGCATCGAGACCCTCGGACTCGCTGCGAACGATCGGAGCGCCGCGCAGCTTGAAGTCGGTGCAGAGCAGCAGCGGGGTGCCCGTCGCCGCGCCGAAGGCGCGGACCACCGCGTGCAGACGCGGCGCGCTGTGCTCATCCACCACTTGGACCCAGGTCGTGCCGTCGGCCATGACGGACGAGGGCGCCGCGTCGACGAGCGACTGCTTGGCCGCGACTCGCAGCTGACCGCGCGCCAGGGCGGCGTCGGAGCCTTCGGGCAGCTCGACGAAACGCTCGGCCTCCTCGCGGGGCACGATCAGGCGGCAGGGCAGGAAGGGCTCGACGTGCTGAACCGCCCGCAAGAGGGCGCCACAGGCTTCGGGCGGACGAGCGTCCGCCAGGACCACGCGGCCCTGGCCGCTCAGTCCGCCGAGTTCGATCGCGCCCTGCATCCAGGCCACGCGCTCACCGTCGACCAGACGGCGAGAGACCTCGGCCACGCCGTCCGGATCGCCTTCGAGCCACTGCGCGCCGGGCTCCGCCTGGCCCAGGAGCGACTCTCCGACGAAGCCGGACTCGCACACGCGGCGGCTGAGCACCCCCGCCTCTTCGGCCAGCAGCGCGGCCCCCACGGCGCCGCCCGCCTTGCCCGGCACCACCGAGACGTGGACCCGCTCGAAGGGCCCCTCGGCCATCAGGCGCCCGAGCAGGCGCCGGTTCTTCGCCAGCGAGCCCGCGAAGCAGAGGTTCCTGGACGGCGCCCGACGGTACAGCTCGGCGGCCAGGGCCAGGGTGCGCTCTTCGAGCACGACCTGGAGGCTGGCCGCCAGGTCCGCATCCCGCCGATCGGAGTCCTGGTAGCGCAGGGGCTCGCCGGCGAAGCGCGGCGGCCCGAAGGCGGCCTCGAAGCCATCGCCCCACAGGCGGCTGGACTCGAAGTTGAACCGGAAGGCCCCCTCGTCGAGGGCGAAGAGGCAGCCCTCGTCGCGGATCCAAGCGCGGATCGCGTCGGCGAAGCGCGGCGAGCCGTGGGCCGACAGGGCCTCGACCTTCTCCTCGTCCTCACCCGGAGCGAAGCCCAGGAACTGCGTCACCGCCGACGCGAGCAGCCCCAGGGAGTGTGGGTAGCGCACCTCGACCAGGCTCTCGAGACCCTGGGCGTCGGCGCGGGCCAGCAGGGTCGTGCTCCACTCCCCGGCGTCGTCGACGACGAGCACCGCCGCCTCCTCGAACGGCGAGGTTCCCATGGCGCAGGCGCCGATGGCCGGTAGGTGCTCCGCGAAGAGGATCTTGTCCGCCGGCACGCCCAGGTCGGAGGCAATGCGGTCCTTGATCCAGATGCGATCTCCGAGCCACACGAAGAGCCCCTTGGCGAAGCTCGTCGACGACCTGGGGAAGGCGCGCAGGTTGCTGACCAGCACCCGTTCGAACTTCTTGAGGGGCTTCTCGTAGAAGACCACCTGGTCGAGTTCCGGAGCTTCCACGCCCGCCTCACCGAGCACGAAGCGGATTGCGCGCGTGGGGAAGGCGCTGTCCCGAGCGAGCCGGGTGAAGTGCTCCTCCTGGGCCGCGGCGACCACCTGTCCGTCCACGATCAGAGCCGCCGCCGAGTCCCGATGGAAGGCGGAGATACCGAGGATTCGCATGGCTCAGTACTGGGAGGAAAGCCGCTCGCGCGCGTTGCTTTGGCTCAGTTCGCGCACGGCGGGCTTGGGCTTGCCCAGGCGCGCCAGGGCGCCAAAGGGCAGCAAGACGGTCCAGTACATGACGAACAACATGAACTGCGAGAAGCGCGATCCGGAACGCAGGCCCAGCCGGCGCCAAGCGCCGATGAAGCGCGAGCTCCGCGCGGACTTCAGGCCGGCGTTGACCTCCTTCTCACGCCCCACGCCGCGCCACTTGTCGAGGAACTTCTCGGTGTACGCGCAGTGGTACTTCTCGTCCTTCAGGATCTGATCGAAGGCCGCCGCCAGCTCCGGGTCGTCGTCCACCAGGCTGCGGTGCAGGGCGAAGATCTTGGCGGCCTTCTGCTCGGCCACGTGGACCATGGCGATGTACGAGACCTCGCCCAGCTCGTCGATCAGGCCGGCCTTGAAGAAGCCGTGGGCGTCAACCTCGTCCTTGCGACCGCGCGACAGGTCGTAGGCCCGGTCCGCCTCGTCCGCGCCCCGCGCCCCCAGGCCCGTGCGCTGGCGGTGGCGTTCCGCCGCTTCCAGGAACATGTCGGCGTGACGGCGTTCGTCGCGGGCGTGGCGCAGGAGGTGTTCGCGCAGGTCGCCGTCCTGCACGCGGCGCGCGGCGACCTCGAGGTCGTGCCCACCGTCGGCCTCGGTCTCTGCGAAGCTCTCGAGAGTTCGCAATTTGCGGGCAGGGTCGGACCACACGGCCCGGTAACGACGCTTTTCAAGAAGGGAGAGCATGGTCCGATTCTAGGCGCCGACCTGGCGCTGTGGGCTACCCGGCTGGCCTGGGGGCGGCGGCTCGCGGGGGCCGCGCGGTGCGGTCCAACCGACGCCGCCGGTACGGTCCTACAGCCGGAGACCTATCCTGGCGCCTATGGTGACCGTCGAGGACCCCACTCTCGCACCGAGTCGCCTGCTCCGCGCCGGAGTCGTGCTCAGCACCGCCGCCCTGGTGTGGACGACCCTGCGCCACGGGTCGGCTTTGAACGGGCTGCTCTTCATGGGCTTAGGCGCCCCTGAGGAGGTGGCCAGGAAAGCCGATTTCGTCCTCGCGTCCCTGGCCGGCCTCTCTGCGCTGTCGGCGCTCCTGGGCCGCCACCCCTGGACGACCGCGATCGCCACGTGTGCGGCCTTCCTGGTGGCGGCTGGCGCGACGGCCAGCGTCGGAGGTCAAGCGTTTGCAAAGCTGGCGCCGATCGCGGCAGCCACGAAGTGGCTGGCGCCCCTCGCCCTGCCGGCGTTGGCCGCCGGGCGTCCTGTCGTGGCCCGACGAATCCTGGCCTGCGCCTGCGCCTTGACCTTCGCGACCCACGGGCTCGAGGCCCTGGGTCACCATCCGGCGTTCGTCGACCTGTTGCTCGGATCGAGCCGACGCTGGCTCGACCTCGCGCCGCGGGAGTCGACGGCGCGCGCGGTCCTGTCGGGGATCGGCACGATGGACCTGGCCATCGCCGCCGGCTTGCTCCTTGGCCGCTGGCGCTGGCTGGCCGCCTGGGCGGCCCTCTGGGGAACCCTCACCGCGCTCTCGCGCACGGTGGCCCTGGGGCCCGAGTTCCTGTTCGAGACCCTGCTGCGGTCTCTCAATGGCCTGGCTCCCCTCGCCCTGTGGTACCTGCTGCGTCCGGTCCTCTCCGACGGCAACCGATCATGATCCGCATCCTCGCCCTGCTCTGCGTCCTCTCCGCACCCTTGCCTGCTCAGGAGCCGGATCCGTGGCTCCTGAACAGGATCACGCCGCTGGTCGGCACCCAGCCGGCCCAGTGGCGCGTGGTCTGGACCGAGAACCCCGCGACGACCGCAACCATCTCCTGGACCACCGCCGAGCCGGGCACGCGGCACCGTGTGCTCATTCGCCGCGCCGACCAGGTGGTCGCCGCTCCCGAGCGGATCGTCGAGGCCCAGCGCAATGGTCCCTACGCCGGATCCGATGCCGAGGACGCGACACCGGCCCACTTCCACCACGCGCGGCTGACGGGCCTCGAGCCCTCGACGACCTACGTCTTCGTGATCGACTCCGACGGCAGCACGAGCCGCGAACTCCACTTCCAAACGGCACCGGCCGACGGACGAGCCTTCTCCCTGCTGGTGGGCGGCGATTCGCGCAGCGGCCTGGCCATGCGCTGTGTGATGAACAGCGCCATCGCCCACCTGGCCGACCAGGACACTCGATCTTGGCCCTCTCCCACGGCGGCGACTACGTGATGTACGGCGACCAGTGGGAGCTCTGGAGTCAGTGGCTCGGGCACAACGAGTTGTGCACGACCGAGACTGGCCGCGTCCTCCCGATTCTCCCCACCCGCGGCAACCACGACTTTGGGACTCTGTTCGACGAGGTCTTCGACGATCCCGGCGGACGCGGTCTCAACTACTACCGATCGCGACTCTCGAGCGACGTGTCCTTGGTCACGTTGAACTCCCAGATCTCGGTGGCCGGCGACCAGCTCACCTGGCTGGAGTCGGAGCTGGAGGCGGCGAACCACGACTCGCGCTGGCTGTTGACCAACTACCACCGGCCGCTCTATCCGGCGGTCAAGGCACCAGGCCCGGCCAAGCCCTTCTGGGCGCCCCTGTTCGACCGCTACGGCGTCGACATCGCCCTGGAGTCCGACGGCCACTGCATCAAACGCACCGAACCGATCCGCGCCGACGCCCTGGATCCGGCCGGCGTGATCTACGTGGGTGAGGGTGGGCTGGGCGTGCCCCAGCGCACGCCGCGCCGCAACCTCTGGTACCTGCAAGCGCCCGCCGTGGTCACCAACGGGCACCACGTGCTGCGCCTGGACTTCTCGTCCGAGGCTCTGAGCCTCGAGATCCTGCGCTTGGGCGAGGTGCTCGATCCCCTCGACCCGCGGCTCTACCGAGCGATCGTGCCCCCGGGTGCGACCTGGAGCTACATCGCCCAGGAACAGGTTCCCGAGGGCTGGACCGAGCTCGGCTTTGACGCCCTGGCTTGGGACCGGGGCCCCGCGGGCTTCGGGTTTGGCGACGATGACGACGCCACCACGCTCGACTCGATGCAGGGCGTCAGCTCTCACTTGTTCACCCGTTTCGAGTTCGACTCGGAGCTGTGCGCCCAGACCGAGTCGCTGAGCCTGATGGCGCGCTACGACGACGCGTTCGTGGCCTACTTGAACGGCACCGAGGTCGCACGGGGTGGGATCGCCGAGGGCGATTGGACCAGCGGCGAGCCGAAAGTCGAGTTGAAGGAGGCCCTGCACTTCGAGTCGTTCGAAGTGCGCGATTGGCGTCAACTCGTGCACCCCGGCACCAACGTGCTGGCCCTGGTCGGGATCAACCGCCGGGCCCGCGACTCGGACTTCAGCCTCGACGCCTGGTTGGCTGGCGACCGCAGCTTGGCCCCGGGGACGCCCCAACCCTGGCTGGAGCCGATCGACGTGCGCCTGTTGAGTCCACGTGAGCGCTGAGGCAGAGCGAGCGCGATCGGCGCGGTCCCGGGACTACTTCCAGGGATCGCTGCCGTCCCGCTCGAAGCGCGCCAGGTAGTCCTCCATCCCGTAGCGCTGGAGCAGGCCGTGTTGGAGCTGCATGTAGCCCAGCTCGCCTTCGATACACCAGAGCGGCTTCAGGAACATCTCGAACAGCTCTTCGTCGGCGACCTTGCGCGTCCTCTGCACGTCGGCGCGGCGGAACATCCAGTGCTCCCAGCGCCCGAGGACGTCGTTGATGCCGAAGAAGTCGCCGGCCGCCACGCGGTTCAGGCGGTAGTACCGATCCCGCCCCGTCAGCCGCCGCAGGGTCCGACGCCACCAGCGCTGCACCTTGGGATCGGTCAGCTCGATGCGGAACTCGCTGTCGTCGGTCACGCGGGCGAAGACCCACATGCGCCGCATGGCCAGGCCGAACATGGCCGGCAGCAGCTTGTTCAGGTTCTCGTCGTCGTAGTTCTTGACTCCGCACAGGAGCGCGTTGCGGACCTGCAACAGGCGCACCTGCTCGAAGGGGAAGCGCCGCGAGGTGCCCGAGTGGTGGTGCCGCGCCACGGCCCGCGGCGCGTAGTGCACCGCATGGCCGGCCAGGTTCGTGCGCCAACCGATGTCGAGGTCGTCGTAGTAGGCGAAGAAGTCCGCGTCGAAGCCGCCGATGGCGTCGAACACGTCGCGCCGGATCGCCATCGCCCCGCCGCAGGCGAACAGCACTCGGCGCGGGTGGTCGTGCTCCGCGGTGGGCGCTTCCTTGTAGCCCTGGGAGACCGCGATGCCGTGGAAGTTCGAGCCACCCCCGGCGTGGTCCACGGTGGAGCCGTCGCCGCTCAATAGCTTGGCTCCGGTGCTGGCGCACTCCCCGCGCACGATCGGCGCCACCAGCTCGCGCAGGCAGCCGGCTTCGACCTCCAGGTCGTTGTTCAGGAAGATCAGCAGCTCGGCCTCGGGGACCGCCGCCGCGCCCTGGTTGCAGGCGGGTGTGAAGCCCAGGTTGCGGTCGTTCGGCACCACCACCACGCGCGGGTGCTCGCGCGCGAGCCACTGCACGCTGCCGTCGGTCGAACCGTTGTCCACGACGACGATCCGCAGCCGGTCGGCCGGGTAGTCACCGGCCGAGATCGAGGCCAGGCAGGCACCCAGCATCGCACGACCGTCGCAGTTGATGATCACCACCGAGGCCAGGGGCAGGTCGGAGTCGCCGACCGGGTCGCCGTGCTCCACGTAGAGGTCGGCGTGGGAACGACTCATGTTGCGGAGCCCTCGGCGGAGAGCGGCGTGGCGGCGTCCACGTGGACCGGACGACGGGTGAAGCGTTGGAAGGGCTTGATGCGGACCGGCGTCCCCGCGTCGATCGGGCGCACCAGGACCCGCTTGACGCGGCAGATGCCCGGGGGCCCGAAGGGCTCGAGCGTGTTGATCAAGCCCAAGCGGAAGCTTGGCGCGACGAGGTCCACGACGATCGCGACCTCGCGGTGGCCTCCGCCGTCGGGCGGCCCCAGGGGGCCGAAGCTGGCCAGGGGCAGACCGTCGGCGACGATGCGGCCGCTCTGCTGGAGGTGGACTTCCTCGGGGGCGTAGTAGAGCCAGACGCGGACTTCGTGCAGGCCGGTCCCGATGCCCTCGATCTGCCAGTGGATCGAGGCGCGCTGCGGCCCGAGCTGCACCATGTCGCACTCCTGGGCGACGGCGCCGGGTCCATCGGGGGTCCCATCCTGGCCGCGCAGGTCGCAGGTGCGCTCGAGGGGACGTTCGGCTCCCGGCGAGACCGACGGGTCCAGCACGAGAATGCGCGAGACCCGCAGGGTGCCGGCGCCCGACGAGCCAAACCCACTGTGCAGGCGCAGTACCGGAACGCCTGCGCCCAGGACCACCGGCACCCGCAGGGCGCGGGACTCGTCGGCCCAGCAGCCGCGGAAAGGTCCCAGGTTGGCCACGTGCTCGCCGTCAAGGAAGACCTGCCCGCCCATCTGCACGTGGTGCTCCTGGGCCAGGGAGTCGATGAAGATCCGCAGCTCGCGCCGCCCGGGGCTGGTCGCGGTCAGGTCCCACTCGGCGGCGGCACCCTCCTCACGCAGCAGCAGGCGCGTGGCGTCGAGGCTCTGCGCGGCGCCCTCCAAGCGATCGGCGTCGATGCCGCGCAGGTCCATTTGGCGGAAGGATCGGGCCCGCGCCGCCAGGGCGCGGTAGCGCACCTCGGTGCAGACCAGGCGCTCGGTGTCCCCGTCGACCACGCGGTTGGCCGCGGCGCCGCGCAGGTCGGCGTACTCGGCGTCCGTGCGCCAAACCCAGGCTTCGAGCGGGATCTCCGCCGGCTTGGGCGCCAGGTCGAGGCCACCGGGGACGCGCTCGCTGCGCTTGGGCTGCCCGAACTCGTCGGCTCCCAGCAGCGCCTTGGCGAAGCCGTGCTCGCGGGCGAAGGCCGGACTGACCGTCCACAGGGTCGGGCGCCTTTCGGCGACCGCGCTCGCCAGTAGCGCGCGTTGCTGGGCGCCGTCGCCGTGCACGTGCAGGACCTCGGCGGAAGCCACGTCGTCGGTGAGCTCCCAGCCCCTCGCGCGCAGCCCGGCCTCCAGCTCGGCCGGAACGCCGATCGCGGCGACCCGCGGCCGGGGACTCGGCAAGAGGGTCGACATGCGGAAGCGCTTGGGATTGCGGCCGCCCTCGAGCAGACCCTTGAAGTAGGCCCGGCGGATCGCCTCGGCGCGCTCGACCTCGCGCTCGAGCTCGGCGCCGCGATAGCCCTGGGCCACGAGGGCCGCCCGATCGCGCTCGGACTGCCGGGCCACCTGCACGTCGATCTCCTCGGCCGCGTGCAGGCAGATCCGATCCAGGCGCTCTGCGTTGAAGGCCCCGTCGATGATGGCCCGGACGTAGGTCTCCTCGGGACCGTACTCATGGCTGTGGTGCACCACCGCGCGGTCGTCGTAGACCACCTTGAAGCCGCCCTCGAGCATCGCTCGGCAGCGGATGATGTCCTCGCCGAAGTCTGTGTGGGGGTCGGGGTGGCGCTCCCAGAAGGAGCGGCGCACGGCCGATGCGGTGTCGTTGAAGTTGTAGAGCAGCCGGCGCTCGTTGCCGTCGAGTCGGTCGTAGGTCGCCGGATCCGGTAGGGTCGTGACCTGGCGCCCGGGCTGGTAGCCGGGGTCGAACTCCGAGAAGACCTGGGCCAGAACGTCGGCCTCCGGCCGCGGCACGTTCCGCAGGTAGGCCCCTGCCACGGCGGGGTCGCGGAAGTTCTCCGCCAGCTGGTCGAGCCAGTCCTCACCCACCGGGATCGAGTCGTCGGTCACGAAGACCAGTAGCTCGCCCTCCGTCAGCGCGGCGAGCACGTTGCGCGTATCGCCGTGGTTGAACTCGCTGGTGTGGATCCCGTGCACCCGCAGGGGCACCGGAAAGCTCGCCCGAGCCGCCTCGAAGATCGCCAGGGTCCGGTCGGTGCTGCCGCAGTCCGCCGCCGTGAAGTCCCAAGGGATCCGCGTCGCCTGGATGGCGAGGCCCCCCAGAACCCGTTCCAGGAAGGCCTCCCCATTGAGGATCGGCATCAGGACCGAGATCGAGCGGACGGGGTGTTCGGACGGAGGCAAGGGCCGGCGGGGAGGGGTGTGGGGGGAGGGGCGTGGGGGGAGGGTTCGGCCGGAAGTCTAACCGGCCCAAGGGCCTGGAGCCGCCCGGGAGCCGGGCCGGGTCGCGGGGCTCGGGCAACGCCGAGAACCGGACCCAGCCGCCGAGGTGCGCTCGGAACTCGAGCGCGAGGCAACTAGGCTCTGCCCCACCGATGAGCACCTTCCGCCTTCTGCGCGCCTTCAACCAGCCGGGCCTCGAGACCTATGCCGGCTCCAAGACCCGCGTCGGGCGCAACACGGCTCGCCACTTCGAGGGCGAGGGCCTGGTCGAGCGTCTGGTCCGCGAGCTGTGCGCCGAGCGTGCCCTGCCGATCAAGGAACTGGCCGAGGCCTGCGAGTTCTTCGCGGTGGCGCGCAAGTGGCTGCGGACCGAGGTGGTGGTCGACTTCTGCGCTGGCCACGGCTTGGCGGGCATCCTGTTCGCCGTGTTCCAGCCCGAGACCCAGCGGGTGGTGCTCTGCGATCGGCGCCAGCCGGAGTCCTTCGAGCCGGTGCTGCGGGCCGCCCTGCGCGCCGCGCCGTGGATCGAGGGCCAGGTCAGCTACCGCATCGGCCGTCTGGAACGAGCCCGCGAAGACCTCCCCGAGGGCGCGTCGGTGATCGGCGTGCACGCCTGCGGCCAGCTCACCGACGCCTGCCTGGACGTGGCAGCGGGTCTGGGCGGACCGGTCGCGGTGCTGCCCTGCTGCCGCGACCACGGCCTGAGCGAGGCGCCGGCGGCCCTGCGCGAAGCCCTGGGTGAGGACGTGGCCTACGACGTCCACCGCACCTACACCATGGAGGCACGCGGCTACCGCACGCGCTGGCGCGAGATCCCGTCCACGATCACGCCGATGAACCGGATGCTGATCGGTGTGCCGCGCGGCGGACTCAAGGGATCTGGAGCGTGAGGCCCCGCGAGCTCGCGAAGTCGTTCCCCGAAGTGCCATCGAGGGTCACGATCTGCGTGTGAACCGTCAGGCCCGCAGCTGCCGCCGGTAGTCCGATCACGGTCACGGCGTCCCCGTTCCCGTCGGCCAGGTCCGACTGCAGGATCACGATCGGCAGGGAGACGTTCAGCAGGAGGCCGTTGCTCAGGTCCAGGGTCGACGCGGTCTTCTTGGTTCCAAGCAGGAAGAACACCGGGGCGCCCGCCGAGACGTTGCGACCGGCCAGGTAGAGGGGTGAACCCGCCAGGGGCAGGCTCAGAGCCTCGATCGTGGGCTGGCCGCCGCCGCCGCTCGAGAAGCTACCGAAGGAGCTCCCCACCGGCCCGCCGCTGTGGACGAACGAGTCCGGTGCCGACAGGCCCACGTTCCCGTACTTGTCCTCCGAGCGCACGGAGTAGGTCACCGTCCCCACCAGATTACGCGGGATCTCCGCCCGGAAGATCTGGCCAGCACTGCTGGGCATGGCGACGTCGGGCAGATCCACCCCTCCCACGTTCACGCGCAGGACCGTCGGGTTGTACCAGGTGATGTAGTAGGGCGCGTTGTCGTAGACCTGGGCCCGGATCGCGATGGTTCCCGCCGCTGCGGCCCCATTCGACACCGACTCGAGGTTGGGGATGTACGGCGCGTGGGTGTCGGGGACGTTGGTGGTGTTACGCAGGAAGGTGTTCGCCTGCTTGTTGTCCTCGGCCACCATCACGTCGTAGTCCCCGTCACCGTCCACGTCGCAGGCATCCGCGTCGAGGGACGTGGCCGAGTAGCTCGTGCCCAGAGGCACCGCCGTCAAGTTGCCGTTGCCGTCGTTGCGGTAGAGCTTGTCGGCTCCCGAGAAGTTGGCGACGAAGAGGTCCAGGTCGCCGTCGTTGTCGTAGTCGAGGAAGTCGCCCTCGTTGTCGTCGGCGCCAGAGTTGGGCAGGTTCGTGCTGAGGTTCGAAAAGGTGCCGTCGCCGTTGTTGCGGAAGGTCACGTCATTGAACCCACTCCAGTTCAGGCCGTAGATGTCGAGGTCACCATCCCCGTCCATGTCGGCCATCTCCTGCTCGTAGTTGCCACCGCCCGACTCCCAATCGCCGTTGCCACCCGGGAAGACGGCGTCGGAAACGTCGCGGAAGCCCAGGATGCCGCCGTTCTCCTCGAGGCGATTGTGGAAGACCCGCGGATCCTCCTGTCGCGCCCCGTGCAGGATGTCGAGGTCGAAGTCGCCGTCCATGTCGCCGACGTCGATGTCCAGGGCCGAACTCGCGATGTCGGCCTGGCCACCGGTGGTGTTGCCGGTATTGGCCTGTTGGACGCCCTCCGCCCAGAGGGCCGGCTGGCCGTTGCTGATGATGTTGGTGCCCAGCTTGAAGCCGCTGGGGTTGAACTCCTCGAAGTGCCCAGCACCATCGTTCAGGAAGATGCGCGTCGGGACCTGACCGCCGAAGGCGCCGCCGTAGGACGAGTGGACCAGGTCCAGGTCACCGTCGTTGTCCAGATCGCCGAAGTCGCAGTCGCAGGACCAGTCGATGAAGGTGTTGCCGATCAACAGGCTCGGCGAGATCGACGAGTTGGGACCGTTCAAGTTGACCCAGCGCGTCGCGGTCTCGTCGGTGTAGAAGCCTGTCGTGCCACCCTGCAACAGGCCGTTGTTGACCCACCACTTGTTGCCCTGGTTGGTGAGCTGGGCGGTGTTCGACACGTAGAGATCCACGTCCCCGTCGCCGTCGATGTCGGCGAACTCGATGTCGCGACTGTCGTCGGCTTCGGAGGGAAAGCGCGTTGCCGTCTCGTCGATGAAGTCGCCCAGGGGGCCGGCCTGCAGGCCGCCGCGGTTGATCCAGATTCGGTTCTGGTCGTTGCCGTCGTCACCGCCGTCGGCGAAGGCCGCGTCCCAGTCGCCGTCGAGGTCGACATCAGCGAAATCGACGTTCTCCGTGGTCGAGTTGTTGGCCGAACCACCGGGAATGCCGGAGCTGTCGACGGAGAACTGAGCCGCGGCCGGCGTCCCGAGGAGCCCGCCCACGACCAGGGCCGTTCCGATGGGCAGCAGGGGGGCGACGGCGATCTTGCGGGACGAGGCGACGTTGGGGAGACCGTGCATGACGGGACGCTTCAGGGGGGGAGTGAGCGGGGTGTCGGGCAGGAATCCAGATTATGGGTAGGTTGGGGGGAACGGGTAAGGCAATCGGATTCGTCCCCCCGTTGGGTTCATCCGCGTTCCGCTCGGATCGTCGATGCCCGCTCCCCCATCTCCCCCCCCGACCAGCCGAAGGCTGTCCCCATGAAGCTTGGCCTGCTCCCGGCCCTGATCGTGGCCTTCCCGCCGTTTCTCGCTCCCGCGGTCATGCTGCCTACGGTGCTCCTGCCGACGGCCCTCGTGTCCGCGGCATGGGTAGTGTCTGCGCCGAACTCCGCAGCAGCGACTGCAGCGGTCGCGCTCCAGACCGCGCCACCGCAGTTGCTGCACCTGCAAGTGCGTCTCTCCGATGCGGGCGGCGTGCCGCTGAATGGCGCCGTCGACGTCGAAGTACGGCTGTACGACGCGGCCATCGGAGGCACGCTCCTGTGGTCCGAAGCCAACAGCGCGACCGCTCTCAATGGGCTCGTCGACCTACTGCTCGGCGACGGCACGCCACTGGTGCCGGCGGCCTTCGCGGGAAGCACTCGCTTCGTTGCGCTGCAGGTCGGAACCGATCCCGAGATGTCGCCGCGTGTTCGCGTGGGTTCCGTCCCGTTCGCACTCGTGGCCGACAACGTCGTGGGTGACATCACGCCCAACTCCGTGTCGGTGGGTGGCGCGACGGTGATCGATTCGACCGGCCAGTGGGTCGGCAGCGGCGGGATCGTGGGTCCGGAGGGGCCCGTGGGTCCGATCGGTCCGGTGGGCCCGACAGGTCCCCAAGGACCCCAGGGTGATCAGGGCCTGCCCGGCAACGACGGCGCGATCGGACCTCAGGGACCTCAGGGGCTCCAAGGCCCGTCGGGCGCCGACGGCCTCGACGGGTCGACGGGACCACAGGGCGCGACCGGTCCCGCAGGCCCGACTGGCCCACAGGGTCTGCCCGGAAACGACGGCGCGGATGGAGCCATCGGCGCAACCGGTCCAGCGGGTCCTACAGGTCCACAGGGTCCCCAAGGCCTCCCGGGCAACGACGGAGCCGATGGGGCGGCGGGCGCCACAGGCCCCACCGGCGCGACGGGTCCGATCGGACCTGCGGGTCCCCAAGGGCCCCAAGGTCCGCAGGGGCTACCTGGCGCGGACGGCGCTACCGGCCCCGCCGGAATGACGGGTCCCGCCGGTCCCACGGGCGCGCAGGGACCCCAGGGCCTGCCCGGGAATGATGGCGCCGACGGCGCCACCGGGCCGATCGGTGCAACGGGACCCGCGGGCCCGACGGGTCCCCAAGGCCTCCCGGGCAACGACGGCGCCGATGGAGCGACCGGTCCCATGGGCGCCACGGGTCCGGCCGGCACGACGGGTCCCCAGGGTCCCCAGGGTCCCCAGGGTCCCCAGGGCCTGCCGGGCAACGACGGCGCGACCGGACCCGCGGGCGCCACCGGCCCCGCCGGTCCAGCAGGCGCGCCCGGTCCCGCTGGGCCCAATCTGATCGACGGTTCGACCGTCATCAGCGGCACCATCAGCTTCCCCGACGGAGTCTTCGGCGAGGCGCCGCCCCTCGGCTTCGGGGTCGAGGGCCACTCGAGTGCAGCGCTCGGCACCGCGGTGCTCGGCGTCGCCGACGGCACTTCGGGACCGACCTACGGCGTCTCCGGTCAGACGACCTCGCCCTCGGGCGTCGGCGTCCAGGGGGTCTCGCTCTTCGGCAGCGGCGCGACCACCGGTGTGCGCGGGGAGGTCCTCTCGCCCTCCGGCTTCGGAGTCTTCTCCGTCGGTGACTTCGGAGGCACGGGTGCCAAGTACTTCATCCAGCCGCACCCGAGCGATCCCTCGCGGGAGCTGCGCTTCGTGGCTCTCGAGGGCAACGAGGCCGGCACCTACTTCCGCGGCTCCGCGCAGATCACCGCCGGAGCGCTCGAGATCGAGGTGCCCGAGGACTTCCGCCTGGCCAGCAACGCCGATGGTCTGACCGTGCAGGTCACCCCCGTCGGCGGTCCGGCGTTGGTCTGGGTCGAGTCCAAGGGCCTCGACAAGATCGTGGTCCGAGGCTCCGCCGACGTCTCGGTCGACTACTTCGTCCAGGGCAAGCGCCGCGGCTTCGAGCAGATCGAGACGATCGGCGTCAACCGCGCCTACATCCCGCTGGTGCGTGGTGTTCGGTTCGGAACGCAGTATCCCGAGGGCCTGCGAGCGATCCTGATCGAGAACGGGATCCTCAACCCCGACTTGACTCCCAACGAGGACACCGCGGCGGCCATGGGCTGGCAGCTCGTCGATCCCGACCAGTCGCCCCTGCGGCGGGTCCTCTCGGAGATCGAGCGATGATCGGGTCCAGACTCGGTTGGGCGGCCCTGGCCGTCGCCAGCGCGCCGCTCGCCCAAGCGCAGCTCGCGAGCAGCGCGGGCTTCCGCCTCGAGACCCTCGCCCTCGACGGCGGTGGCGCGGGAACCTGTTCGATCGGCTTCGCGGCCATCCTCGACCAGCCCGCGCTCGAACCGTCGTCGGGCCTGGCCTCGCCCGGCTTCGGCGCGCAGCTCGGTTCCTTGACCCTGACCGATCCGCTGGCGACCGACCAGCCCGCGGTCTTCGCGGTCGAACCGCCCTTCGGGCCGAAGTCGGGCGGGACGGTCGTGACCCTGTGCGGGATCCACCTGGATCGCGGTGGACTTGCGGCTCCGGTCGTCGCGAGTCTCGACGGTTCACCCCTCGCAGGTCTGGTCGTCCTGTCCGATTCGACCGTCACGGCGACGGTGCCCGCTGGTGCCAACGGACCCGCAGACCTACTGCTCAGTACGTCCCTGGGCACGGCGTCCCTGGGCGGCGGATTCGTCCACACGCCCGCGGTGACTTCGTCTCCCGTGGCCTACCGCACGGGCGAGATCGAGCTCGCCAACTATGGCGCGCCCGGAGGCTTCTTCGACATGTACGCCTCGCCCTTCGTCACCAACCTGCCCCTGCCGCCCTACGGCAACTTGCTGATCGGCCCGGCACCGTTGATTCCACTGATCTTCATCCAGCCCTACCCGGCGCCGGACGGAATCGTGGTGACCCGGGCGACGATTCCCGACGACCCGGGCCTGAGCGGACTGTTCCTGCACTTCCAGAGCATCGCCGTGCAGAGCCTGGCGCCCCTGGACGTGCAGCTCGTCAACCGAGCGTCGACGCTGTTGCAGTAGCGGCGGACCCGACCACGTGCGCCCGCCCGCGGGTGGGCGTACGTGGCGATCAGTCCCAGACGAGTCGCAAGCAGCGACGCTGCTGTAGGGCTCGGGCCAGGTCCTGGAACGAGTTCTCGAGGGCGGGAGGTCCGATCGCCTGGCCCGAGAAGTCCGCCGCACTCGCGCCGGGGCACAGAACGACCATCTCCGCCGCGAATGCCGTCAGGTCCTCGGGCAGTCGGTGGAAGTAGAGCGTGAGCGCCGACTCGCCCGCGTCGACGATCGCCATGTCGCAGCGCGGGCGCCAGGCCCGCAAGCGACCCACCAGTTCGTCGGTTCCGAGCCCAGCGCTGGCTCCGCTGGTCCCTTGGAACCAGAGCAGGTCGAGCGGGTCGGCCACAGGAAGGAACATCACGCTGGCCTCGCCGTGGCCATGCCGACGGGTCGTGGCGAAGCCCCGTCGCCCCAGCCATTCCTCCAGGACGCCTACGTGGCAGACGGCGGTCCAACCGGTCCCCTGGCAGCGCAGCTGCAGGATCGCGGTGAACTCGGCCACTCCCTCGCGCGCAACTTCGAAGCGCACTCCGGCGATCGTGGCCAGCTCGGCTGTTCGGGGCAGACCGACGTCCCTCCCCGACCGCATGCGCCAGGCCGGACTTCCCTCGGGTCGCGGCTCACAGGGCGTCCAGACGCGGCCCAGGCGCACGCGCATGCTGCCAGACTTCGGACTGGCTGAGCCAATCGCCGTGCGGACGCGCCGAATCAGTTGGGCCGAGGGTCGCTCGATCGTCCACTGGGGACCCTCCTCGATGCGGTCGAGCAGGCTACCGAGATCGGACGCCACGAGGCCCCTACCGAGGAGCTCCGTGTGGGTCATGACCTGATCGTCCTCGAACTCCAGGGTCCCTGGGCCGAAGCGTTCTTCGATCAGCGCCAGGACCTCCACCGCGAGCGACTTCGCCCGCGCCACGGCGTCATCGAGATCGCCGGCGGAAACCAGGAAGGTCAAATGCTCCTCGTCGCCCCGCCGCTCGTAGTTGGTGCCCAACAGGTCGGACGCCGCCGACACCACACCGGCCTCTGCGAGGACTGCGTTCAGGCTCTGCGGGTCGGCTCCGCGCACTTGGCAAGGGCAGACAACTCGATAGGTGTTGGAATTCAATCGGGGAGCTGCTGGCCGCTGGGGCGGGGACGACGACGGGGGATCAGCCGTACGATTGCTCGTCGCTGATCCGGGCACTCTCGAAGAGCAGTTTCCGCAGACCGATCTCGACCTTCTGATTCCCGCCGCCGTTCACGTCCTTGGACTTGAAGACGAAGCGAGCATGGGAGGACGAATAGAGTCGCACGAACAATTGTTGGATCTGTTCGGCCAAGGCCGTCGCGAGCTGGTCGGCGGTGACCAGGGAGCCGCTCTCCAGGACCTCACCGAGCTTGCGACCGGTGCCCACGAAGCCGCGCGCGAACGCCTCCAGGTGGGTCTCGGTGACGTAGCCGAGTTTGACGAGGATCTCGCCCAACCGCTCGCCTGCTGGCGTGTGGTTGGTCATCGCGTGCACCAGCTTGCCGGCTCGCAGCTCGATGGTGATCGTCTCCTTCTCGGTCTGCACCTCGAGTTCGCCGGTCTTCTGCAACGAGCCGAGCAGCTCCAGCAAGTCCGCCATCGAGAGCATCTCGGTGGTGCCGGACAACGCGGCCTGCCCACTTACGCCGGCCGACCAATCACCCGCAGCGTCCTCGTCGGCGCCCAGGGACGTGCCGGGCTCGTCCGTGGCCATGGTGACTGCGGCCAACATGCGCTGGGCGATCACCGTCGAACCGTGGGGACAGTTGAGGGTGCTCTCCAGATCCTCACCGAGCAGGCCAAGCCCGCGCTCGAGCGCGGCCACCGCGCCCTCGACGGCATCCTGGAACTCTTGGGAGGCGACCCGCGTCTTGGCCGCGTGGCGCAGCGACTCGAGGCGCTTGGCGAGGACTCGGCCGGAGGCGATGAGTTCCTCGTGATCTGTGGAGATGTCGGAGTGCATGGGGAGGCTTTCCGGCGGTGCGCCGGGTCGGTGTGCTGGTCTGTCTTCGTGCGGCGCACCTCGACAGCTTGAGCACGAACCCCGATCTCTCCCTGGCGGGTCGAGGGGACCCCAGCCCCCCTGCGCTCACCCCTCGACCAGAGCCACCAGCGCCCGATGCAGGGATTCGGGTCCCGCCACGACAGCGCCGCTGCGCAGCCAATCGTCGCCCCCGTCCACATCCGTCACGAGCCCCCCCGCCTCGCGCACCAAGAGCGCCCCAGCGGCCATGTCGTGGGGACCCAGGTGGAGCTCCCAATAGGCGTCGATGCGCCCGGCGGCGGTGTAGGCCAGGTCGATGGCGGCAGAGCCCATGCGGCGCAGCCCGCGCACCTCCAGGAACAACCGGTCGAAGTTGGAGAGGTTGTTGTTGGGCAGCTCGTTGCGGCGGTAGGGAAAGCCCGTGGCGACGATCGCGTCGGCCAACTCGGTGGTGTCGGAGACCCGAATCCGCTGGCCGTTGAGGGTCGCACCGGCTCCCTCGGCGGCAACGAACGTCTCGGCGAGACGCGGCGCGTGGACCACGGCCGCGAGCGGGCGCCGGCCGACGAACAGCCCCATCGAAACGGCGAAGGCGGGCAGCTCGTGGATGAAGTTGACGGTCCCGTCCAGCGGATCGACGAACCAGCGCGGCCGCTCCTCGTCGCGTGCGTCGCGCACCTCCTCCTCGGCCTCGATGGCGTGACCCGGGAAGTGCTCGCGCAAACGTTCCACCAGTAGTCGCTCGCATTCCAGATCGACCTCGGTCACCAGGTCGCGCCGCGCCGACTTGGAGCGCACCTCACCGGCGCGCAACTGTCCCAGGCGGGCGAGCTGCAACGCGCCGGCCTCGCGGGCGAACTCGGCCGCCGCGTGCGCGACCTCGAGCCGCCCCTCGGGCGTGGTCAGATCCGGCCCGAGCCGCCCCATCACGGGCTCCACTGGGCCAGGTGTGCCCCGATGCTGTCGTGCATCGGCTTCCAGACCGAGTTGTTGAGTCCACCAAGACGCGGGTACTCGACCACGATCGAGAAGACCAGTTGGCGACCGCCGAGGGTCTCGACGTAGCCCGACAGGGCGCTGGCGCCTTGGATGAACCCGGTCTTGCCGCGCAGTCGGCCACTGGCGGCGGTACCGCCCATTCGATCTTCGAGGGTCCCGGACTGCCCGGCCACGGCGAGGGAATCGAGGAAGCGCTGCCTGACCGAGGGAGGTTGGGCGAGGGCCGCTCGCAGTAGCTCGACGACCATCCGGGGCGAGATGCGGTTGTCGCGACTGAGGCCCGAGCCGCCCACCTGGTGCAGGCCCCGCGGGTCGATGCCCAGGTCCGTCAGGGCCCCGGCCACCGCCGACCGGGCGGCCTCGCGGGTCCATTGGCCGCTGGTGGCTCCGCCCATGGCCAGGAACACCGCATCCGCCACCGGATTGACCGAGTCCTGGTTGATGGGCGTGATCAGGTCGATCCAAGGGGTCTCGAGGGCGGCCAACTCCCGTCCGGGAGCGACGCCCCGCGCCTCGCGGAATCCGTCGCGCACGTCAATGCCCCGGTCCGCCAGGGCGCGCAGGAAGAGGGCCGCAAACAGGGCCGGGGGGTTCGGGTGGCGGATGTCGCGCTCGAAGCTGCGGCCGGGCGGGCCCAGCTCGCCCTTGAGCACCAGTCGTCCGCTCGAGTCGTAGAGCCCGATCTGCACGTCGTTGACCGTCTGCGAGGTCGAAGCCACGTTCGACTCCTCGCGCAGCCCCGTCGGGCTGGGGGCGATGGTGGTCTGGGTGCGACCGCCCGCCAGGGCCTCGAAGGCGATGTCGACCAGGCCCGCGTTGGCGGTCAGTCCCGCCACGTAGCCGTAGGAGCCGGTCCAACTGGCGGACGACGTGGGCCAACCGGGGGCCGGCCCGACAGGCGCGAAGCTGCCCAGGTCCAACACCAGGGCCCCGTCCACGCGCCGCAACCCGGCCTCCGCAAGGCTGCCCGCCAACTGGGCCAGGCGACCGCGGGCGTAGTCGGGGTCGCCGTCGCGGAACAGCGGATCGCCGCCCGCGCGGACCACGAGGTCGCCGCCGAGCACGCCGGCGTTGAGCGGCCCCGCCGCCTCGACGGGGGTCCGGAAGCGCCAATCGGGACCCAACACGTGCAGCGCCGAGAGGGTCGTGACCAACTTCAGGTTGGAAGCGGGCGCCATGGACCGGTCGGGTGCCCGGCTCGCGACCACCGCTCCCGATTCGAGGTCCACGGCCAGGAAGGACACCAGGCAATCCGAGCGCCCCGCCTTGCCGCCCGAGGCCTTCGCAACGGAATCGAGAGCGCCGTCGGCCTCACGATCGAGCAGGGCCTGGAGCCTGGGGTCGATCGCCTCGCGCGCGGGAGTCCAGCGCCCCCTGGTCTGGCGGCCAGGGAGCAGGTCGTCGGGCGCATCGCCCCCGCCACCGGGCGTGCCGTCCGCTCCATCGTCGATGGCGAGGTCGTCCGGGCTCAGCGGACCTGTGCCCGACTGCGACAGTTGCTCTGCTGCTCCGACCTCGAGCCGCGCGCGATCGGTGGCGCCCACGGGCTCGTTCGGCGTCAGACCGTCGAAGCCCAACCCCAGAACGACGGCGAAGACCACGCCCCCGATGAAGGCGGCCGTCAGTCGCCAATCGACCGCGCCACACCGTCTGACTGCCTGCATGCTCAACGTGTTTGATCCTCGGGACGGTCGGGGACGTCGTCTTCCACGCCCAGGAGCCAGATCAGATTGAAGGCCAGTCGCGCCGAGCGCGCGATCTTGACCGGGTCTACCAGGTCGGGAGTGTCGCGCCAGGTGTGGTAGTCCTTGTTGTTCGAGATCGGAGTTTCTTCGAACAGGAACAGAACCGGGATCCCGGCCACGAAGAAGGGGTAGTGATCCGAGCGCATCCAGAGCTCGGCCCCCTCGCCCGTGATGACCTTCGACAGCCCCGTCTTCTCGAAGCGCTTGGCGCGGGTCAGCAGCCGGTCGAGGTCGCGCGACTCGTCGCTGCCGATCACGTTGACGGACTTGGCGCTGCCGCGGCCGAGCATGTCGAGGTTGACCATCGCGACCGCCTCGCTGGTCGCCAGCGGCACCCCGCGGCGCATTGAATCGACCAGGGCGCGACTGCCCAAGAGCCCGTCTTCCTCGCTGGAGAACACGGCCACGATGACGTCCCTGCGCGGCCGCGACAGGGACAGGGCCTGGGCCACCTCCAGCAGGGCCGACACACCGGAGGCGTTGTCGTCGGCGCCGGTGCCGATGCGGCCGCGCGGGTCGGCGCCGATGTGGTCCATGTGCGCGCCCAGGATCACCACCTGGCCGGCCAGAGCCTCGTCGGTGCCGTGCAGACGCGCCACGATGTTCGGCAACTCGACCTCCTGACGCGGGTCCACGTCGGCGGCCAGGTCGATCTCGACCTCCGGTGTCTCGACCCGCACCGGCTTGCCGCCCTCGTCGATCTCGGCCAGGGTCTGGTCGTACAGGTCCCCGAGCAGCTTGCGGGCCACGGCCTCGCTGATCTCCAGGGCCGGGATCGAGCTGTCGAGCTCGGCGTCAGGCCGCTCGCCGTTCCAGATGGCCCAGGTGCGACGAAAGCCCATCGGCTGCATCTCTGGCCAACCCTCGGGCCGCTCCACGTCCGCCGGCGGGTCGCGGCGGACCACCAGGGCCCCCACCGCTCCCTCGTCCGCCAGTCGATCGAGCTTGCGATAGACATTGGCCGCGGGGGTCAGCTCTGGACCGTCCAGCGCCTTGGGATGGCGGGGCTCCCCGTGGGCGAAGATCGCGACCTTGCCCTTGAGCGGCAAGCCACGCACCTCGTCGAAGCCGCGCACACCGATCCCGTAGCCGCAGAAGACGAGCTCGCCCTTGGCCTCGCCCAGGGCAGCCGGCAGCGGGACGAAGTCCACGCCCAGCTTGAACTCGTCCAGTCCCGCCTCGCCGCGCGCGCCCAGGCGGCAACCGCCGGCGTTGGGACCTGGCAGCTCGCGGGTGTAGCCGTGCACGAAGCCCCCGTCGAAGGCTCCCTCGAAGCCCCACTGGCCCAGGAGTCCGGCGATGTAGTCCGCCGTGAAGCTCAGGCCCTCGCTGGGGCTGTCGCGGCCCTCCAGGTAGGGGCTGCAGAGCAGGGTCAGGTGGGCCTGAACGTCCTCCTCGACGATGGACTCGAACCCCGGGAGGTGAGCTTCCTCGTCCGCCGCGACCGCGGGCCCCCTGGCGACCGTGAAGGCCACGGCCAAGGCGCAGGGGGAAGCCACCCAGAACCAAGTCGGTCTCGTCAGGGCATCCATGCGCTGCATTGTCGAGTCCTGGGTCGGCTCGGACCAGGGTCCAGCGCGGCCGGTCAGTGGAGTGGGACGCGCAGACCGTCGAAGGCCGTCGCAATCGGGCCCGCGAACACCCGTCCGGCGCAGTTGGCGGCGTCGTCGGGGTCGAGCTGCGGATAGCAGTGCGTGAGCAACAGGGCCCGCGCGCCCGCCGCGGTCGCGATGCGTCCGGTCTGCGTCGGCGTCAGGTGGTGCTCGGACTCCTCCCCATCGGGGAAGGCCGACTCGCACAGGAACAGATCCGCGCCGCGGGCCGCGCGGGCCAGGCCGGGCGTCGGCCCGCTGTCGCCCGAATAGGCCAGTACGAAGCCCCCGGGCAGGGTCAGGCGCCAACTCAGCGCGTTGGGCGTGTGGCCGTTGAGATGACCCTCCCCGACCAGGTCGGCGCGCTCGAAACCGAGGCTCCCGTCCTGTCCTGCCGCGAGCTCTGTCACCGTCCGCGCGGGGTCCTCGACGTGGCGACCCAGGGCCGCGGGCGCACGCTCGATCAGGTCCGTCAGGCCGGGCGGGCCGAGGACCTCGAGCTGCGGGACGGCGCCCAGGTTCGGGTTGCGCCGCGCGAAGGCGAGGGCGAAGAGGTCCAGGCAGTGGTCGGTGTGGAAGTGGCTGAGCACGACCCGCTCGATCTGCTCGACGCCGATGCCCACCGCGCCCAGACTGCGCACGGTGCCGGGACCGCAGTCGACCAGGGTCCACGCGGCGCCCGATCTCGGCCGCAAGGCGTAGCCCGAGCACCCGTGCCCGGCGCGCGGCAGGATCGTGCCCGAGCCCAGGACGACCAGCTCGGCGGAGGGCGATGGGGCCATGGAGCCCTCAGGCCCGGTAGCCGTCCGGGTTGCCCTGGTGCCAGCGCCAGGCGTCCTCGAGGATCGTCTTCAGCTCCGAGCGCTTGGGCTCCCAACCGAGCACGTCGCGGGCGCGCGTGCCGCCGCTCACGAGCTGCGCCGGATCGCCCTCGCGGCGCCCGGTGACCTCAGCCGGAACCGCGTGGCCGGTCACCTCGCGCGCCAGCTCGATCAACTCGCGGACGGTGTAGCCCGTCCCCGTCCCCAGGTTGCAGACGATTCGATCGGCTCCCTGCTGGATCTGGGCCAGGGCGCGCAGGTGCGCGTCGGCCAGGTCGACCACGTGGATGTAGTCGCGCACGCAGGTGCCGTCGCGGGTCGGGTAGTCCTCCCCGAACATCATGATCTTCTCGCGTCGCCCCTGGGCCACCTGCAGCACCAGCGGGATCAGGTGCGTCTCGGGCTCGTGGTGCTCGCCGATGTCGCCCTCGGGCGACGCGCCCGCGGCGTTGAAGTAGCGCAGGGCCGCGAAACGCAGGCCATAGGCGTGGGCGAAGTCCTCGATCATGTGCTCCATGTGGAGCTTGGTGCGCCCGTAGGGGTTGATCGGGGACTGGGGGTGGGCCTCGGTCATCGGGATCTCGACCGGCTCGCCGTAGGTGGCGCAGGTCGAGCTGAAGACGATCGAATCGACTCCCGTGGCGCGCATCACCTCGAGCAGCTCGAGGGTGTAGCTGACGTTCTCGCGGTAGTACTTGGCCGGATCGGTAACCGACTCGCCCACGTAGCACTTGGCGGCGAAGTGGATCACCCCCGAGGGCTTGGTGCGCTCGAACAGCTCGCGCAGGGCCGCGGGATCGCCCAGATCGACCCGCTCGACCTTGGCCTTGCCCCGCGACGCCCGCTCGGCGGCGGGCAGATGGCCGGTGCTCAGGTTGTCGAGCACGATCACCTCGACTCCCGCATCGACGAGCTGGCGGACGCAGTGGCTGCCGATGTATCCGGCGCCGCCGGCGACCACGACGGGCCCGGTGGGGATGGACGGGAGCGTGTCGGAGGGGGCTTCGCTGGCGCTCATGGCGAGCATGTTAGCCGCGGCGGCGTGCGCCCAGGCGCTCGAGATCGTCCCAGAAGCCCGGCCAGGACTTCGCAACGGCGTCCGCGCCGAGCACGCCCACTCCAGGTCGCACCAGCCCCAGGAGGCCGAAGGCGAAAGCCATGCGATGGTCCCCGGCCGCATCGAGCAAGAGCGACTCGTCCGTTCGAGGCCGGTGCCCCCGCGCCAGGGGCGCGATGGTCAGGTGATCGGGACCCGCTTCCACGGCGAGCCCCATGGCATGCAGGCCTTCTGCCAGCACCTCGATGCGCGAGCTCTCCTTGCCCGCGAGGGTGCCGAGCCCGTCGAGTCGCGTGGGCGCCGAGTCCGGATCGGCAAGGGCCAGGGCGCCGGCCACGGCCGCCAGCACCGGTGCCAGGTCGGGCTCCCCGGCGAGATCGACGCAGGCCGGGTGACGCGGATGACCACGGGCCCAAAGGCGCTCGCCCTCCGCGCCGGTCTCGCAGCCGAAGGCACGCAGGTGCTCGACGATGCGCACGTCCCCCTGGATCGACTCGAGGCCCAGGCCGCTCACTTCGAGCTCGCCGCCGCTCAGGCAGGCGGCCGCCAGGGCGACTGCAGCCGCGGAGGCATCGGGCTCGATCCGCAGCGGGTTCGCGGGGGCCACCAGTTCGCCGCCGATACGCCACAGGCCGGACCCGTCGGCCGACTCCGGCGGATCGACGCTGACGCCGAAGGTGGCCAACACGCCGGCCGTGAGCTTCAAGTAGGGCAGGCTCGGCACGCTCCCCTCGACCCGCACCACGCGTTCGCCGCCCAGGGCCGCACCGGCCAGGACCAGCGCCGTGAGCTCCTGGCTGGAGCTGGGGTCGCGCAGAACCAGCCGGTCCCAGTCCGCGAGCCGATGGATGCCCAAGGGCCAGGTCCCCGGGCCCGGGATCTCCAACTCCGCACCGGCCTCGGTCAGGGCGCGAGTCAGGGCGAGACTGCGGCGCTGCGCCAGGGAACTGTGGTTCCAGGCGTTCAGGACGTGCTTGTGCTCCGGTTCCACGCAGAGCGCCAGCAGACCGGTCCCGAGGCGCGCCAGCGTGGCCGACTCCCCGAGTTGAATCACATAGCCGGCACGCGGATGCGGCAGGGGGCGCCCCGTGACCTCGGTCAGGACGCGGTCGTAGCCGGGCCTCGGTTGGCCCATCAGGACTGCCGCCGCGCCGCAAGCAGCGGTGACGTCGTCTCCGGCGCCGAGGCGGCGGAACACGGTCCTGCCCCTCGCCAGCGCCGCAGCCAGGAGAGCCCGCTGGGCGATCGACTTGGACGGCGGCGTCCGCAGGCGACCCTGGACGGCACCCCCGGGGAGGAAGCCGTCGACTCTCCGCCCCGCGTTGTCTGTCGATTGCTTGCCTGACATACTCAGCCCGATGTCCCGACCGATCGAGCAGGGCGGAATCTACCTCGGCGCACGCACCGCTAGCCAAGTCGCTGCGCCCGGATCCAAGGGCCCTGGCGGCCTGGCCCTGGTTGCCGCGGGCAAGGTGCGCGATCTCTACGACCTCGATCGCGATCACCTCCTTTTCGTGACCTCGGACCGCGTGTCGGCCTTCGACGTGGTTCTGAACGAGGGGGTTCCCAACAAGGGGCGCGTCCTGACAGCCGTCGCGACCTGGTGGTTCGAGCAGACGCGGGACGTGATCGAGAACCACCTGGTGAGTACCTCGGTCGACGATGTCCCCGGCCTCAGCGCCGCCGAACGCGAGACCCTGGCCGGGCGCATCATGATCGTCCGGCGCACGCGACCGACCAGCGTCGAATGGGTCGTGCGCGGCTACCTCGCCGGTTCGGGTTGGAAGGAATACCAGCGCACGGGCGGCCTGTGGGGCCAGGAGCTCCCGAGCGGGCTCGAGCACGCGGCGGCCCTGCCCGACCCCATGCTCACCCCCACCACCAAGGACGACGCCCACGACCTGCCCCTGAGTCTCGACCAGGCCCGCGAGCGAGTCGGCGACGAGGTCTACGCCCAGGCCGAGCGGGCCGCCATGGCGCTCTTCCGCCGCGGATCCGAGGTCCTGTCCCAGCGCGGTCTGTTGCTGGCGGACACCAAGTTCGAGTTCGGGCTCATCGGCGACGACTTGATCCTGATCGACGAGGCCCTGACCCCGGACAGCTCGCGCATGTGGCCCGTGTCCCAATGGCAGCCCGGGACGAACCCGCCGGCCTACGACAAGCAGCCCCTGCGCGACTGGCTGGAGACCCTGGACTGGAACAAGCAGCCGCCCGCCCCCGTGGCCGACCCGGCGGTGCTCGAGCGGCTCTCGCTGCGCTACGTCGAGTTGTGTGAGCGACTCACCGGCCGTCGGCTCTCGAGTCTCTGAGCTTCGCGGGCGCCGGCCGAGCCCGTCCAGCCCTCCCCCCCCCCTCCGACCCCGGCTGCGACCACGGGGTAGACTCCCCCCGAAAGGTCCCCTCCATGCCTGCTGTTCAGACGATCACCTGGGAGGGCGCGCTGTCCGGACACGCGCGCCTCATCGAACAGACCCTCCTGCCCGAGCGCACCGAGTACCTCGACGTGCGCGACGTGCCGGGCATGGTCGACGCCATCTACCGCCTGGCCGTGCGCGGGGCGCCGGCCATCGGGGTCGCCGCGGCCTACGGCGCCGTGCTTGGCATCCAGAACGAGACCGGGCGCTCGGTGCCCGACCTCTTGCGCCACCTGGACGAGGTCTGCTCGACCCTGGCGGCTGCCCGGCCCACCGCGGTCAATCTGTTCTGGGCCCTGGAGCGCATGAAGCGCCACGCGGCCGCCGTCGCGGGCGGCTGCGCCGACGGCCGTGCCCTGGCGGAGGAGCTCCTGGCCGAGGCCCAGCGGGTCCACGCCGAGGACGCCGACCAATGCCGCCGCATGGGCGAGCACGGCGCGGAGCTGATCCGTGACGGCATGACCCTTCTGACCCACTGCAACGCAGGCGCCCTGGCGACCGGAGGCATGGGCACGGCCCTGGCGCCGATGTACGTCGCCGCCGAGCAGGGCAAGAAGATCTCGGTCTTCGCCGACGAGACACGGCCCCTGTTGCAGGGTGCCCGCCTGACCTCCTGGGAGCTGAACCAGGCCGGGATCGACGTCAAGGTCATCACCGACGGCATGGCAGGCCGCGTGATGTTCGAGGGCCGCGTCGACGCGGTCTTCGTGGGCTCGGACCGCATCGCGCGCAACGGCGACGTCTGCAACAAGATCGGCACCTACACCGTGGCCGTGCTGGCCGCCCGCCACGGGGTGCCCTTCTACGTGGTGGCGCCCGTCTCGACCTTCGACGCGGCCACCGACTCGGGCGACCTGATCCCGATCGAGGAGCGCGCAGCCGAGGAGATCACCAACGGCTTCGGGCGTCGGACGGTGCCCGAGGGCGTAGGTGTCTACAACCCGGCCTTCGACGTCACGCCGGCGGAGCTGGTCACGGCCATCGTCACCGAGCACGGCCTGATCGAACGACCGAACATGGCCAAGGTCGAGGCGCTCCTGCGCCAGGCCGGAGCCATGGCGCCGGCTAGCTGACCCGCGCGGACCGCGCGCGCTTTCTTGTCCGCCGGGGCAGGAAGCACGTTCGGATCGTGCTTGGACTTCAGACGGGCCCTGGGGCTCGCCGATGGGCCCCCTTGCGGTGCTGAACCAGCGGCGCCCCCAGCCCCCAAGCGCGATGACGTCCAAGCCCTCCGAGAACCAACCGCCCAAGGCCGCCAAGGCCATGGTCTCCAAGCCCGACGAGATGGAGAACGAGGTGGTCGAGTTCATCTCGGCCATCGACGAATTCAAGCGTCGGAACATGGTCAAACACTTGCCCCTGGGCAGCGTGCTCGAGGTCGTGCGCGGCCTCGGCTACGCCAGCGGGGTGCGATCCAAGGACGACGAGCAGCGGGTCCAGAAGGCGATCGACGACTACCGCGAGACCCACTCGCGCCTGTTCCCCAACTGGAGCGAGGTCTGGCACGTGCTGCGCGAACTCGGCTACCAGCGCAGCGCCTGACGGCGGTGGGCCTAAGTCGCCGCTCGGCCACCGATGACGCTCAGGCCATCAACTTGGCCCAGCCGCGACGCAGCTCGTCCTCGTCGAGACCACGCCCGATCAGCACCAGGCGGGACTGGGCCGGAGCGCCGCCCTCGCCGGGCCCGATCTCCAACCACTGATAGACGCCCTGGGCGACCACGGCGCGCGCCGGTTGTTCCGCGCAGCGCAGGATGCCCTTGAGGCGCATCAGGTCCAGGTCGCGGCGCGAGGTCAGGTGTTGCAGCCAGATCTTGACCGCGTGCAGGCTCAGGGGGCTGTCGGCGGTCAGAGCCACCGTGCTCACGTCGGGCGAGTGGGTGGTCCCCGCCCCTTGCAGCTCGAGCATGGCCACCGGCTCGCCCGACTCGGGAGCCGCGCCGAAGATCGGCGCCGACTCGACAGCGTCGGTCCCCAGGACCAAGTCCAGATCGACCTGCCCCCGCTCCGCTCGCACCACCCGAGCCAAGGCATTGCGGGACGCGACCGCGGCCGCGGCGGCCTCCACGACCTCGGGCGAGGCCCGGTCCACGTGCCCCAGGACGACCAGCTCCGCGTAGGCCAACTGTTCCGCGGCCTCCGGATGCCGCTCCAGCTGCAGCACCAGGTCCGGTGCGGAGGCGAGAGCAACGACCCGCTCGATACGTGTCTCCACCCGCAGTCGGTCGTCGAGCAGGAAGGTCTGCAGCACCGGTCCGGGCGACGCCAGGCCGGAGAGCTCCACGGCCAAGCGGTCGAAGCGCAGTCGCCGCAGGAACCCGCTGCGCCGGGCCAGGAGCTTGGTCACCGTCCGCGCCAGGTCACCGCGCACGGTGCAGCACAGGCAGCCATTGCGAAGCTCGACCACGTCGTCGTCCGCGCCGACCACGAGCGAGCCGTCGATGCCCAGGTCTCCGAACTCGTTCACGACCACGGCGGTTCGCCCCGCGGCCTCACTGGAGAGGATCCGGTTGAGGAGCGTGGTCTTGCCGGCTCCGAGGAAGCCGGTCAGCAGGGTGACCGGCACCACGCCCGCGGCGGACTCGCGCGCTCCCCGAAGCGCCAAGGCCTCAGACCGCGGCCGTGGGGTAAATCGGACGCGCCACGGCCAACTCGGCCACCTCGGCCTTGACCCGAGCGCGGATCCCCGCGTCCTCGGGAGCGTCCAGCACGTCGGCGATCCAGTGGGCCATGCGGCGCACGTCCTCCCCGCCCAGGCCGCGGGTCGTGATCGCAGCGGTCCCCAGGCGCACGCCCGAGGTCTTCATCGGCGGCTGTGCGTCGAAGGGGATCAGGTTCTTGTTGCAGGTCAGATCGACCGCGTGCAGGGCATCCTCGGCCACGTCGCCGGTCAGCCCGACGGAGCTGACGTCGACCAAGAGCAGGTGGTTGTCGGTGCCCCCGGAGACGATCCGCAGCCCGCGCTCGCCGAGGGTCTCGGCCAGGATGCGCGCGTTCGAGAGCACCTGATCGATGTAGGTCTTGAACTCGGCGGATGCGGCCTCGCGGAAGGCGATGGCCTTGGCCGCGATCACGTGCATCAAGGGCCCGCCCTGGCCGCCGGGGAAGACTGCGCTGTTGACCTGCTTGCCAAAGTCCTTGGTCGAGAGGATCAGCCCGCCGCGGGGCCCGCGCAGGGTCTTGTGGGTGCTACTCGAGACGACGTCGGCGTGGGGCACCGGGCTCGGGTGGGCGCCGGTGGCGACCAGACCCGCGATGTGGGCCATGTCGACCAGCAGCTTCGCCCCCACCTCACGCGCGATCTCCGCCAGGGGCGCGAAGTCGATCGTGCGCGGGTAGGCCGAGCCCCCGGCGACGATCACCTTGGGGCGCAGGTCCTGCGCCATGGTCCGCACCTGGTCGATGTCCAGCCGCTCGTCGTCCCGGCGCACGCCGTAATGGTGGAACTTGTAGAACACCCCCGACGCGTTCTTGGGGTGGCCGTGGCTCAGGTGACCGCCGTGGTCGAGGGACATGGCCAAGATGTCGTCGCCCGGCTCCGCCATCGCCATCAGGGCGCCGATCGTCGCCTGGGTCCCGCTGTGCGGCTGGACGTTGGCGCGCTCGGAGCCGAACAGCTCCTTCACGCGGTCACGGGCGATGGTCTCGACCTCGTCCACGTACTCGCAGCCGCCGTAGTAGCGACGGCCCGGATAGCCCTCCGCGTACTTGTTCGTGAGCACCGTGCCCATGGCAGCGATGACCTCGAGCGAGGCGTGGTTCTCGGAGGCGATCAGCTCGAGCTGAGCCTCCTGGCGGCGGGCCTCGGCGTCGATCGACGCCCAGACCGTGCTGTCGGTTCGGGGGGCAGACATGGGGAGAGCCTTGGTCCGGGGGTGGAGCGCCGGAGTCTATCCGCGGCGACCCGCGCACCGGCCCATCGATCCACACCGGCAATCAATCGGGAGGCCCGTGCGCTCGGCACCTGCCCGAGCACCTGGTCCGGGACTCCGGATCGCGGACCGGGCAGGCGGAACGAAGCAGGGCGCGGGTCGACGTTGCCGACCCGCGCCCTGCTCCTGTCCGGCAACCCGGGTTCCCGTCCTGGACGACCCGCGTCCCCGAGATCCTCGGTCCTAGAGCCCCGTGTAGTCCGGGTGCTTCGGGTGCAGGTGCTGAAGGTTCTCCGGGAGGTCCTCGGGGTTGTTCGCGTGCTTGACGCTCGCCATGCGCTGGGCCAGCTCACCCGGCTCCCAGTTCTCGAGGGTCACCCGGGCGCCCTGGGCGTCGTCTGGGCTCTTGAGCTTGATCGCGTCCGGGTGGATCCGGGAGGGCGTCGAGTAGGCCTTGGCGTAGATCGGCACGCCCCCGTGGCCACGGCCAACGAAGATCTTCTTCTCGACGTAGTAGCGGGTGCCGAAGGGGTCCACGTGGGCCGTCACGGCTCCGGTGTCGCCCATGTGTCCCCAACGCTTGTCCAAGAAGTCCGCCGCCGCGGTGTCCTCCTTGGCGTCCCTGGGGGCCCGCAGGCGCTCCTTGCGCTGCTCCGAGGTCTCCTTGGAGCGCGTCTGGGGCAGGGCGCTGTCCCCAGCGCCTTCACGCCCGGGGACGATCATCGCGAGCACCACGCCGAGCACGATCGCGGCGGCGCCCCAGATGACGAATTGTTTGGTCTGGTTCATGGCTGGATGGGAGGCGCCCAGGGCGCGGTGGCGAAGTGTACGACGCGCGGGCGCGGCTGTTGGTGCCGAGATTCCGAGGCCTTACGCGGCCCCACGAGGGTGCCCCACGCACCCCGGGCTGCTAGCTCCGATGGACGCCACGCCCTTACCCCTGGCTGGCTGCAACCACGCCCCTGCATGATGTCTACCCCATGAATCGGCCCCTGCCCACCGCGACCGACAGCCCCTCTTCGGAACCGCTCAGCCCCCACAGCCCCCACAGCCCTCACAGCCCCCGGGGCCTGGCTGGGCTCGTGCCTGAGCTCCGCTCCGCGCTCATTGCCTGCCTCCCGGCAGGCCTACTGGCCGGAGCCCTGCTCTGCGGTGGATGTGGCCCGTCGAGCTCCGTCCCCGACCGCGAGCCGGCGGGCCTGGTCTTCGTCGCTGGCGGCACCCCCGCCGACCCGCAGATCGAGGGGTCACGGGCCAGGCCGGGCTTCCACGACTTCGGCGAGGTCCCGCAGGGCTCCGTCCTCGAACACGCCTTCGAGTTCGTCAACACCGAGTCCCTGCCCGTCACGGTGCAGCGCGCCAGCGCGAGCTGCAGTTGCACCATTCCCTTGGTCGAGGCGATCACCCTGGACGGGCAGCGCATCGAGGGTGACACGAGCGATCCGAACGGGCTGATCCAGGTCCCGCCGGGTGCGACCCTGCGAGTGGTCCTACGCATCGACACCGCCGTGGTTCACGAGGCCAACCGCGACAAGCTGGTCACCGTCCGCATGGTGACCGACGCGCCCAAGTCGGCCTTCATCAGCCTCGAGGCGCACCTGATCGCTGTGCGCGACCTGACGGCCGTCCCGGACGTCGCCGACCTGGGCAGCGCCCCTGCGTCGATCGGCGGAACCATGGACGTGTCCATCGGTCGTGCGGGGCCGGCGCGGCTGACTCCCGTCGAGGTGCTCGAGGCACCAGAAGGTTGGGTGGTCTCCTTGGGCGCCGACCCCCGATCCCTCGACCATTGGGTCATGACCACAACCCTCTCGCCGGGCCACGACGAGGGCTTCGCAGGCGGTCTGGTGCGCCTCTCCACGCAGGACGATGCGGGTGATGCCGGGCCCCCATTCGAGTTCCCTGTGCGGGCCCTGGTGGTGCCCGACATCCAGGTCTCGCCCCCCAATGTCGCCCTGCGCGCCTTCGAGGGTGGCCTGCAGCACGAGGTTCGGATCGTCTCGCACTTGCCGGGACACCACTTCCGGGTGGACGCGGTCGAAGTCCTCCCCCTGGACCTCGTCGACGTGGAAGTGGAAGCCGTCCCGGTCAGGCCCACCGCGAGTGGTTCCGCATCGGCCTGGGACCTGCGGGTGCGCGTCGCGAGCCCGCGACCCGGAATCGAATACGAAGGGCGCTTGCTCGCGCAGCTCGACGACGCACAGTATCCGTCGATCGAGATCCCCTTCGTGACGGTCTCGCGCCCCTGAGCGACCTCGCTCGAGACGCCCCTCCGCGCGCCATGCCCCGATTCGCCCCCGCCCGACCCCGCCCGTCCCTCAGCCCTGACGGGTCCGCGGCACTCGCCGTCCGGCTCGGCAGGGCTCGCAATCTCGCCGTCCGGCTCGGCAGGGCTCGCAATCTCGCCGTCCGGCTCGGCAGGGCTCGCAATCTCGCCGTCCGGCTCGGCAGGGCTCGCAATCTCGCCGTCCGGCTCGGCAGGGCTGGCGCCCTCGTCGGCCTGGGTGGTGGGCTCATTGCCTTGACCGGGTGTGGCAAGGGAGCGCCGCCGCAGACAGTGGTGCTGATCTCCTTGGATACCACCCGGGCGGACCTGCTGCGCTTCGACGACAACCTGCTGGCGCCGCGCATGACCGAGTTGGCCCAGCGCGGCACGGTCTTCGACCAGGCCATCTCGGGCACCAGTTGGACCCTGCCGTCCCACGCGCAGATGTTCACTGGCCAGCCGCCCATGCTGCACGGGGTCCAGGACGACAACGTGCGGATCGACCCGCTCACCCCGACCCTTCCGCAACTGCTTTCGGAGGCCGGCTTCAAGACCATCGGCGCCTACAGCGGCCCCTACCTGTTCAGCGAGTTCGGCTTCGGCCAGGGCTTCGACGACTACGGTTGCGCGATGACGGGCGGGACCGAGCTGGAGGCCCGCTGGCAGCAGGCGGTCTCACGCGGCGACGACATCAACGCCGTCAACCAATGGATGATGGCCGACGTGCAGTCCCACCGGGACGTGTCGTCGCCGGAGGTAGTGCGGCGAGCCGGGGCCGGTGCCAAGGCCGCAGGCGACGACGACCTGTTCGTCTTCGCCCACTTCTTCGACCCCCACTACGACTACGTTCCGCCGGCGCCCTACGACACGCGCTTCGACCCCGACTACGAGGGCACGCTCGACGGGCGGGACTTCTACGCGAACCCCCGCATCTTCGACGCCGAACGCAACCCCTTGGCCCTGCCCGCGCGCGACCACGAGCACTTGATCGCGCTGTACGCCGGCGAGATGGCCTGGACCGACGACCACGTCGGCCAGTTGCTGGACCAGTTGGCGGCCCAGGAGCGCCTGGACCAGGCCTGGATCCTGATCACCGGCGACCACGGTGAGGAGTTCTACGACCACGGGTCCTGGGGCCACCGCCACTCGCTCTACGACGAGCAGTTGCGCGTGCCACTGTTGGTAGTGCCGCCGGTCGGGAGCTTCGAGGAGTTGCCCGCGCGCAGCGAGCTGCAGGTCAGCCTCAGCGACGTGGCACCGACCCTACTGGAAGCTGTCGGGCTGCCGATCCCCGAGCACGTCTTCGGACGCTCCCTGCTGCCGATCCTGCGCGGGGAGCAGTTGCCGGAGCTACCCGCCCTCGCGAGCCTTCGAACTCGGCCGCGGGTCATGTCGAGCGCCGCAGAGGGCGCTGTAGCCAAGCACGTGGTGACGGACTGCTACCGCACGCCGACCGAGAAGCTGATCCGCCGCTTCTCCGTCAAGCAGGGCGAGAAGATCCGCCTGCTCTCGGCCGCCTGGTACGACCTGGTCGACGATCCGCTGGAACAGAACCCCGTCGGGGACCTGTCCGATCCGCGCCTGGTCGCAGCCTGGGGGCAGCTCGAGCAGGAGAACGACAAGCTGCGCCAGCGCCACGCGGCGTTGACTTGGTCGAGCGACGACGCTCGCGCCACCAGCGCCAAGAAGATGTTCACCGGTCAGATGCAGGCCCTCGGCTACGTGGACGAGGGCGGCGGAGACGGTCCGGACCTGAACCCGCCCTGGGGTTTGGGCCCGATCCCCGCCGTGCCCCTGCCTTGAGCGACAGGAGCGGCGGCCCCCGGCGCGGCTGGTGGCGATGGCTGGCGATGACCTCGACCTCGCTGGTCGGCCCTCTCAGGTGGAATAGCCCGGGTGAGGCTGTCTGACGCCCGCTCCGCGTTGGCGACTCAGGCCTTGGCGCTGACCCGGGCGAAGCGGCGCTTGCCGACCTGGATCAGCAGCGGGGCCGCGGGCGGCACTAGCAGGTGCTTGGGGTCGGACACGACCTCCCCATCGAGCCGCACCGCACCCTGTTCGATCAAGCGCCGCGCGTCGGAAGAACTCTGCGCGAGCCCCACGCCGCGCAGCAGCACGGGCAGGGGCAGGCCATCCGCGCTCCACTCACCGTCGAAGACCACGTCGGGGATGTCGTCGGGGAGCTGCTTGTCGCGGAACTGGGCGATGAAGGCCTCGCTCTCGCGCTGACCGATCTGCGGCGAGTGGAAGTAGCCCACGATGCGGCGCGCCAGCTCGTGCTTGGCCTCGTTCGGGTGCCCGGCCAGGAGCGCCTCGATCTGGGCGGGGCTCGCGTCGGTCAGGAGCTCGAACCACTGGCCCATGACCTCGTCGGGGATCCGCATGATCTTCCCGAACATCTCCTTGGGCTCCTCCGTGACGGCGATGGCGTTTCCGTAGGACTTGCTCATCTTGCGACCGTCGGAGCCGTTGATCAGGGGCGTCGTGAAGCACACCTGCGGCGACTGGCCCTCCTGCTCCTGGAGCGTGCGCCCGAACAGCAGGTTGAACAGCTGGTCGGTTCCGCCGAGCTCCACGTCGGCCCGGATCTCCACCGAGTCCCAGCCCTGTAGCAGTGGGTACAAGAGCTCGTGCATGCCGACGGCCTCGCCGGCCTTCATGCGCTGGTCGAAGGTGTCGCGCTCGAGCATGCGGGCCACGGTCGTGCGCCCACAGAGGGCCAACAGGCCGCCGAAGTCCAACTTGTCGAACCAGTCCGAGTTGCGGTGGACCTCGGTGCGCTCCATGTCGAGCACCTTGCCGGCCTGGTCGATGTAGGTCGCCAGGTTGATCTCGACCTGCTCGCGGGTCAGCTGCGGGCGCAGCTTGTTGCGTCCGGTGGGGTCGCCGACCATCGCGGTGCTGCTGCCGACGATCAGCACGATCTGGTGCCCGAGGTCCTGCAGGGCACGCAGCTTCATCAGCGGGATCGCGTGCCCCACGTGCAGGTCCGGGGAGCTGGGGTCCATCCCGAACTTGATCCGCAGGGGCCGACCCAGGGCCAGCTTCGCGCGCAGCTCCTGCTCGTCGATCAGGTCGACGACACCGCGACGAAAGACGGCGAGGTGCTCTTCGATGTCGGTGGCCATGCCCCGGATTCTGACGCCTTGGCAGGCAGGCACAAGGCTGCGCCGGCCCGAGGGGCGGGCGTCACCAGCCCCGCGACTCAGCGCGGAAGAACCAGCGCCGCCGCGCCGTCCGCAGCGGGCGGTCGACTCCAGGCGGCCAAGTAGCTGCGCCACGCTCGCGGATCGCTCCCGGGTGTGATCGCGTCGGTCAACCAGCGCAACGCCGGCGACGCCGCGGAGACCTGGTCGTCGGACCAGCCCGGCACGGCCGCGGCGAGAAGATCGACCGAGAGCCTGCGCTCCGAGGGCGCTACGCGCACCGCGCGCTCGAGCAGGGCCGGAAGGAAGACGTCATCGGGCAATTCCAGGACCCGAGGGTCGCTCACGTAGTCGACCACCGATCCGGGCGGGACGGCCTCCGGGGGGAGGAACCCCGCGATGCTCGTGCGCTCGGCCTCGCGGATGGCCAGGTCCTGGGCGGGAAGCAGCTCGCCGTTGCGCTCGATCCAGGCCCCGGCAGGATGCAGCTCGAAGTGCTCGCGCACGGCGAGGGCGCCGCCCACGGCCCGGGGATACTCGCCCAGGAAGGCCACCTGCTGCCCGCCCGCCGGCACCTCGATCACCGCCAAGTCGGTGCGCACGTCGCCCCGACGGTTGCGCGACTCCAGCCCGCCCGGGCTGACCGCGTAGGTCCGGCGCACCAGGGTCGGGGGCATGAAGTGCACCGTCACCGGCACGGGGAGCGTGCTGGACGCTACGAACTCCAACCGAATGTGGTTGGGCAGCTCTCCCGAGCTGCAGACCAACCGCAGGTCGAGTTGCGACACGAACTCGCGACCGTCCAGGATCCGCCGGTAGACCTGGGCGGCCTCCTCGACCTCGGGGATCGGATCCCGGGCCAGGATCCCGGTCAGGATCCCCCGGGCCACCGCGTCCTCGCCATCGGCAACGGCCAGGCGCAACTGCTCGAGGGCCTCCACGTCGGCCGGGGGGATGGCGGCCCGCTGCTGCTTGGGCGCGGGTTCGACCACCATCTCTCCGGGCATCTTGCAACTCACCGACAACCCGAGCGCAAGGGCGACCACCAGGGCAGTCCGACCTACGCGCTCGAGTCGTCGGTGCATCGGATCACTGGCCTTCCGGCTTGGTCTCCGCGTCGGCCTCGGGCTCTTCCGCAACAGCGGCGGCACCTGCCTCGGGCTCGCCGGCAGCCTCCTCAGCAGCGGGTTCGTCCGTCCCCGCTTCTTCGGTCGCCGTTTCCGAGGCTCCGGCCTCGGCCAGCGCCTCAGCCGGCGCCTCGGCGGCATCCGCCTCGGGTGCCGACTTCGTGACCACGCTGGCCTCGATGTTGATGCCCTCGCCCATGACCACTTCGCCCGCGTTGGCAGCCTCGAGCTCGGCGGCCTCGGCCGCCTTCGCTTCGGCGATCACCTTGGCGTTCTCGTCGAAGTCGGCGTGCACGAAGGAGAGGCCGATCTTGCGCTCCTCGATATCGACGCGGATGACCCGCACTTCGATCTTCATGCCCGGCTTCACGATCTCCTCGGGGCTCGTGATCTTGTGATCGGAGAGCTCGGAGATGTGCAGCAGACCCTCGAGGTCCTCCTCGAGCTTCACGAACACACCGAAGTTGGTGATCTTCGTGACGTAGCCCGAGAGCAGGTCGCCGACGTGGTAGTTGCTCGGGATGACGTCGAGCCACGGGTCGGGAGACAGTTGCTTGAGGCCCAGGGCGATGCGCTTCTTCTGCGTATCGACCGAGAGCACGACGCACTGCATCTTGTCGCCCTTGCGGACGACCTCCGAGGGGTGGCTGACCTTCTTGGTCCAGCTCATGTCGGACACGTGCAGCAGGCCGTCGATGCCCTCTTCGATCTCGATGAAGGCGCCGTAGGACGTGAGGTTGCGAACCGTGCCCTCGATGACGGTGCCCGGCGGGTACTTCTCGAGCGCGAGGTCCCAGGGGTTCGCCTCGGCCTGCTTCATGCCGAGCGAGATCTCCTGCTTGTCCTTGTCGATCTCGAGCACCACGACCTCGACGTTGTCGCCGATCTTGACCAGCTCCGAGGGGTGGTTGACGCGGCGGGTCCAGGACATCTCGGAGATGTGAACCAGACCTTCGACCCCGTCCTCCAGCTTCACGAAGGCGCCGTAGGTCATAAGGTTGACGACCTCGCCCACGTGCTTGGAGTTGACCGGGTAACGGGAGTCGATGCCCTCCCACGGGCTGGCCGACTTCTGCTTGAGACCGAGGGCGATGCGCTCGCGGTCGAAGTCGACGCGCAGCACCTTGACCTCGAGCTGCTGACCCATCTCGACCATCTGCGAGGGGTGCTGGATGCGGCCCCACGACATGTCGGTGATGTGCAGCAGGCCGTCGATGCCGCCCAGGTCGACGAACACGCCGAAGTCGGCGATGTTCTTGACCGTGCCGATGCGGACCTGATCCTCGGAGATGTCCTTGAGCAGGGTCTCCTTCTGACGCTGACGCTCTTCTTCCAGCAGCTTGCGCCGGGAGATGACGACGTTCATGCGCTCCGGATCGATCTTGATGATCCGCGCGCGGATGGGCTCGCCGATGAAGTCGGAGATGTCGTGGGTACGGCGCAGGTTGACCTGGCTGGCCGGCAGGAAGACCGGCACCCCCTCGACGTCGACCAAGAGGCCGCCCTTGATCTTGCGCAGCACCACGCCGTGGACTTCGTCGCCCTCTTCGTGGTTGTCGTGCAGAGCCTCCCAAGCGCGCTGGCGGTCGGCCCGGCGCTTGGAGATGTTCGCGGTGTCGTCTTCGTTGAGACCGCCGTAGTAGACCTCGTAGGTCTGGCCAGCCTCCGGCATCGTGTCGCCGAACTCGGAGAGGGACAGGTTGCCCTCCGCCTTGCCCCCGATGTCCATCACGACCTGGCCGGTGCGCTCGTCGACGGAGTCGACCAAGGCCTGCACGATGGTGTCTGGCTGCAGCTGTTTGACAGAGCTGGCCAGCTTCTCGGTGTATTCCTCTTCGTTGAGGTCGCCGAGCGCTTGCAGCAGCTGGGCGTCGAGGTCGGCCGGGTCGAGCTCGAATTCTTTGATCCGGCGGTGGGCTAGGGACATTCGTCGAGACGGGGCTCGCGAAGCGCAGTTCGAGCGCACAGACGTCCCTGTTCCACGGCTACGCGAGCCGGGAGGGCGTCATGCTCGGACGGGCGCGGTCAGCGCGACGGGGGATCGCGGGGCGAGCGGGGCTGGAGGTCGGTGGGCGGATTCGTTGGCGTTCTGGAGCGGATCCGGGCCATGCGCGGCCCCCGGCGGGACCCGGTCGCACCAAAACGAGCCGGAGAGGATGACTACTCGACCGGCTCACGCCCAGGGGCGAGGGCAGAGAAATAGAGCCGGGCGGGGTGCGGCCCGTTCGTGGGGCACGTCGTCCCGGCCCCCCCGGAGCGACCCCGGACAGCCCGGTCCAGTCTCGTCCCGGCCCGCGCCGCCCCGGTCGGGGGCTACCTAGCGGACCACCGCTCCGCCATCCGCGTCAGTCTCCGCCGAACCCGCGTCGGCCAGGATCACGGGCTGGCCGGCCTCCGCCAGCATGCGCGCCACCTCGCCCCGGGCGACCTCCATGGCGTCCCTGCGGGAGCTGTCGATCGGGTCCCCGTACACCGCTCGAACCCTCACCAGCCGCGGCCGGCCCCCAGACGGCAGAGCGCGGTCGGTCCCCACCAGGGCGACCGGAACGATCGGTGCGCCGCAGCGCCGCGCGACGAGGGCCGCGCCCCCCTTGAAGGGCCCCAGGCTCCCGTCCCGCGACCGGCGCCCCTCGGGGAAGATCGCCACCACGTCGCCGGCGCGCAGGTGCGCCTCGATCTCCACCAGGGCCGCGCGATCGGGCGTACCGCGGCGCACCAGGACCGCGCCGCAGCGACCCATGAACCAATCGAGAAAGCGGCTCTCGGCCAGGGTGTGGCGGGCGACGTAGCAGACGTGCCGGTACAGACCCGTTCCGATCAGCGGGATGTCCAGGTACGAGCGGTGGTTGGCGACCAGGATCACGGGACCGGCCGGCACCTTCGAGATGTCCACCAGGCGCGCTCGGAAGACGACCCGGCAGGAGAGCCAGCTCAGGATCCAGCCGATCGCGTAGATCGGCCCCACGCGCGTGACCACGGATCCGCCGCCGCCTGCCGACGGAGTGGTCGACTTCGGGCCGGGTGCGGCCGTGGCCGGCTCCCCCACCTCAGGACCGCCGCTCTTCAACGAGGGCCAGGATACGGTCCACCACCGCGTCGACCCCCAGGCCGTCGGTCAGCACCAGGGCCGCCTGCGGGTCGTAGCGCAGTGGCGAGTGGGCGCGACCGGAGTCGTGGGCATCCCGGGCCCGCAGGGCGGCCTCGATGCGCTCGACCTTGTCGGGCCGGCCCACCTCCGCGGCCCTCCGCCTGGCCCGCTCGGCAGGCGAGGCGTCCAGGTAGACCTTCAGGTCGGCCTGGGGGAAGACCACCGTGGTCGTGTCGCGGCCCTCGGCGACAACGTCGCCCAGGCGCTCGGCCACGGCCCGCTGCTGGGCCACGATCGTCTCGCGCACCCCGGCGTGGGCCGACACCTCCGAGACCCGCAGGTTCACGTCTTCGCTGCGAATTGCCGGATCGGTGGGCGCGCCGTCGACGGTCATGGTCCCGTCGGATTCGAAGCCGATCTCGAGCGAGCGCGCGGTCGCGGCACAGGCCTGGGCGTCGGACGGATCGATCCCGCGTTGGAAGCAGGCCAGGGTCACCGCACGGTACATGGCGCCCGTGTCGAGGAAGGCCGCACCCAAGCGCTCCGCCAGCCGGCGGGCGACGGTGCTCTTCCCCGCTCCGGCGGGTCCATCGATGGCGATGATCATGGCTTGGGACGACAGTGCCGGGTTGGCCGAGGCCGTGGCGACAAAGGATCGAGCAGGGGGCGCGATCGATCAAGGCGACGGGGGAAGATCGCGGCTCGCGGACCCGCGAATCTCGCCCTGGCCGCCGACCTGGAGCAGGTCGCGCCCCGCCCCGAAGGCGTCCACCACCAGCCAGCGCGGGCCACCGTCCAACTGCTCGTCGCGCCACTCGTGGGCGTGCCCACAGATCAAGACGCCGCAACGGGTCTCGGCACAGAGGTCCCGCACGGCGTCCGGCTGCTGCTGAGCCTCCGCGCGGGGCTTCGTCTCCAAGGCCGTGCGCGAGGCGCGCCGCAGCCGCCGGGCCAGGCCCTGGGAGATCGCCAGGGGCAGGCGCGGCGCGAGCCAGGTGAGGGCCCGCGAGCGCAGCACCCGACGCAGGCGCTGGTAGCCCACGTCCAGGGTGCAAAGCTCGTCACCGTGGACGATCAGCGCACGGCTGCCGCCGGGCAGGACCCCGATCAGGCCCTGGGATCGCACCCGCGCCCCGGTGGCCTGCTCGAAGCGTGGGCCCAGAAGGAAGTCCCGATTCCCGGGGATCACGTCGATCGCGCAGCCCGCCCCGACCCGCGCGCGCAGGGCCTCGAGCACGGCGCGGCCTCCGGGCGTGCGAGCCTGGGCGTCGCCGACCCAGTACTCGAAGAGGTCGCCCAGGACGATCAAGCGCGGGGGATCCGGCAGACCCCCCAGCCAATCGGCGAAGCCGCGCGCGGCCCCGTCGAGCTCCACGTCCAGGTGCAGGTCCCCGATCAGCAGGGTCCCAGCCGACAGCTCGAGCTCGGGGCGCCGGTCGGCCGCCGCCTGTGCGCCGGCGGCACTCATTCCTCCACGTCGATGCCGTGGTCCTTGAGCTTCTCCCACAGCACCTTGCGCGAGATCCCGAGCAGCTCCGCACTCTGCGTCCGGTGCCCCCCGGTCAACTCCAGGGCCCGCCGCAGGTGTTCAGCCTCGGCTTCCCGCAGTACCTCGCGCAGGGGCGCGATGGTCTCCGGGACCTCCGTGGCGCCGCGCCATCGATCATCGATCGGCAAGAGGTGCTCGCGCGCCAACTCACGCCCATCGCCCCGCAGGGCCAGGGCGCGCTGGATCGCGTTCTCCAGCTCCCGCACGTTGCCCGGCCAGGGATAGCGCTCCATCAACTGCAGGGTCGTGCGCGCGATCGTCGGCGGCGCCTCCCCCGCCGTCCGCGGCTGGAAGTAGCGCTCGATCATGGCCTGGGCCAGGAGCGCCACGTCGCCGGCGCGATCGCGCAGGGGCGGCAGGGGCAGGGGCACGACGTTGATCCGATAGAAAAGGTCCTCGCGGAAGGTCCCGCCACGCACGGCCTCGCGCAGGGGCACCTTGGTGGCCGCGATGACGCGCATGTCGACGGTCTGGGTGCGCTCGCTGCCCAGGCGCTCGAAGGTGCGCTCCTGCAGCACCCGCAGCAGCTTGACCTGCACCGTCAGGGGCATGTCGTCGATGTCGTCGAGGAACAGGGTGCCGCCACCCGCGAGCTCCACGCGCCCCTTCTTCTCGCGATGGGCGTCGGTGAAGGCCCCCTTCTCGTGGCCGAACAGCTCGGCCTCGAGGAGGCTCTCGGGCAGGGCCGCGCAGGAGAGCGCGATGAAGGGCCCGTCGGGGCGCGAGCTCAGCCGGTGCAGGGCCAGGGCCACGCGCTCCTTGCCCGTCCCGCTCTCACCCTCGATCAGGACCGTCGCTTCGGTCGGGGCCACCGTCCTCAAGCGGTCGAAGACCTTCTGCATCGCGGGCGAAGCGCCGACCAGCCCTTCGATCGACTCGAGCCGTTGCAGCCGCTGTTTCAGCTCACGGTTCTCGGCCTCGATCTCCCTCGAGCGCCCGAAGCGCCCGACCAGGTCGACCACCGCGTCGTTGCGGAAGGGCTTCTGCACGTACCAGGCCGCGCCCTTGCTCATGGCCTCGACGGCTTGGTCGACGCTGGCGTAGCCGGTGATCAGGATCACTGCGCGGGTCGGATCCAGGGCCACGGACCGCTCCAGCACCGCCATGCCGCCCTTGCCGGGCATGCGAATGTCGGTCAGTACGAGGTCAGGCGCGTCCGCCTCGAGGCTGGCCAAGGCCGCATCAGTGTCCGACACGTGTACGACCTGATGCCCAGCATCGGTGAGCGAGTCGGTCAGGGTCACAGCGATGGTGACTTCATCCTCGGCCAGAAGGATCTTCATCCGGGGTCTCAGGCCACTTCGGCAGGGCTGACGTGGACGACCCGGTCGCCACCCGCGGCGACCGCCTGCTCGAAGGCGGCGTCGGCGGCGTCGACCAGGGCGTCGAAGAACAGGGTGTTCGAGTCCTCGAAGCAGGTCGAACCCACGCTGACCGTGACCGGAAGCTTCTGGCCGGCGACCGTGACCTCGAGCTCGTGCGCCGCCTGGACCAAGCGCGCGCCCAGGGCCTGCGCGCCAGACGAGTCCGTGTGCGGCAGGACGGCGACGAGCCTGTCGTCCACCAGGCGCCCGAGGTGGTCGCAGGCACGGGTGCGTGCGACCAGCATGTCGGTCACCTGGGCCACGACGTCGTCGGCCGCCTCGAAGCCGTGGCCGACGCGCACCTTCTCGATTCCGTCGACGCGGATCACCAGCCCACCGAGTGGGTAGGAATAGCGCTGGGCACGCGAGAACTCGACACGCATCAGGTGTCGAATCTGGGTCAGCGAGAAGAGGTCCTGGGCCATGCGCCGGGTGCTCCGGGGGTCAGTGGGAGGGGCGCGGAACGGGCCGCGCCGAGTCGGGGCAACATACGGCAAGCCCCCACCGGGACCATGGCTGGAGCCGACACAATGGCCGCGGGGGCAGCCCTGATGGGCCGGCTGCCGGACTGGAGGGATGGCGAATGCCGTGCCGGCCTTGTGAGCCCTCTGCGAGCCCACCTCGGCTGCGTGGATCGGTCGTGTGGATCGGTCGTGTGGATCGGTCGTGTGGATCGAATCGTCGGCCCCCGACCGGCGGCCTCACCCGCGGAACAGAACGACGTCGAGCACGGAGTCGAGGAACCCGTCGAGCTCGACCCCCTGGAATCGGGCCACGAGCAGCCCGATCGAGAAGACGAAGGCAAAGAACAGCACGATCACGAGTTGGGTCAAAGCGTAGGCGAAGACGTTCCGACCGGCCTGGCGGGTCGCCCGGGCTGCCCCGCGGGCCCCGCGCAGGGTCGGCTGCATCAGCAGGTCGCGGCCCAGGCGACCCGCCCGCTCGACCAGCGCCGGGTCCTCGTCGGGCACGCCGCTGGCCGCGTTGATCTCGGCGGCCGCCGCCGCGGAGTTGAAGGAGCCGGCGACCACCGCTTCCTGCCAGCGCTTGGCGGCCTTCTTGTCAGCGCGGCCCATCTCGGCCAAGAGGCCCGCCTTCAAGCGCTGCCAGGCCTCTGGCGCCGGCGCCGGCGGAAGCGCCACTTGGTCGAGAGTCGCTTCGGACTCGAAACGCAGGCGCAGGCCGGCCCACTCGATCACGAGCCCGTCGGCCAGGCTCGCGCGCTCGACCGTCCTGCCGTCCACACGCAGTTCGGCCGAACCCGCGGGGCGCTCGACGAGGCCCTCGGCCACGTGGAAGCGCAGGGTCCCGGAGGCCAGTCCGGGCAGGACGCGATCCGAACCGGGACCGCCGACAGTGACGGGGACATCGGGTAGCTCGACTGTCCGTTCCGCGGAGCCGTCGCTTCCGAGCAGGGATAGGTTCGCCATGACGAGATGTCATAACCCGCGAACCCAGCGCCGTTGCACACCTATAATTCGAACCTGGCCGGCAGCCGCTGCTCCGAGCCCGCCCCTCGCACCGCCCCCACACCCACTCGATGAGACTCGGAATCTCCCAACACGCCCGGATGGAGCAGCGACTGGTCCAGTCGCCGCAGATGATCCAGGCGATGCAGATCCTCCAGCTCTCGAGCATGGACCTGCACGACCGCATCGAGCAGGAGCTCTTGGAGAACCCGCTGCTCGAGGTTGCCGAGACCCCGCCCGACGCGGCACTCGACGGGGCCGGCGGCGAGAGCGAGGGCGGCGAGTCCGCGCCGGTGAGCGAGGAAGCCAGCATCGAGCAGGGCCTGCGCGACTCGATCCGCGACGAGATCGATCGCTATCAGCGCGATCAGGAGGAGGCGCCGAGTCGGGTTCGGAACGACTCCGAGGAGGGCGACCGCAAGCTCGAGGCGATGGCCAACACGCCCAATCGCCCCAGGTCCCTGGCTACGGCGTTGGTCGAGGAACTGGCCCTGGTCGACCTGACCGACCGCCAGCGGCAGATCGCCGAGTTCATCGCCTACAGCCTCGACGAGCGGGGCTACCTGCCCGAATCGTTGGACGAGGTCGCCGCTGCCTGCACTCCGGATGTCCTCGATCACATTCCGGGCGGCAGCGACGGCGTCGTGACCGAGGACCGACCCGCGGTCGAGCAGGATTCGGAGCCCGGCGCCGCGGCCGTCGGGGGCGAGCCGGATGCGGAGGAGCGACCGTCGCCAGCCGGCGCCAGTGGCGGGCCAGACGCCGACGGGGTGCCCGAGACCGACGGGGTACACGGCCACGAGCTGACCGCCGCCGAACGGTTCCCCCTGGCGCGTCGGCCGGTCGACGCCGAGGAGGTGGCCGAGGTCTTGACGATCATGCGTCGCGCCACCCACCCGGGCATCGGCGCCGTGGACCTGCGCGACTGCCTGTTGCTGCAGCTCGAGGCGCGCGGCATCGAGAGCCCACTGGTCCACGACCTGGTGGAACACCACCTCGAGGACGTCACCAAGAATCGCCTCCCCCGCGTGGCCAAGGCGACCGGGCACTCGATCGATGAGATCAAGGCGGCGCTCGAGCTGCTGCGCGAGCTGGATCCGAGTCCGGGTCGCGAGTTCGGCGATTCGATGGCGACGGCAATCATCCCCGACGTCGTTGTCGATGAGATCGACGGCGAGATCGAGGTGCGCCTCGGGCGCCAACGGACGCCGGATTTGAGGGTCTCACCCGCCTACGAGGAGCTCCTTTCGCGCCGCAAGGGCGCGGCTGCCCCGAGTGTGGGGTCGAGCGACGGCGGCCCAGGCGAGGGCCATGACGGCCACACCGCCGGAACCAATGAGTCCCCCGCCAAGCGAACGCCCGAGCCTGAGGAGACTCTGATCGTCCTGAACGCGGACGACGACGAGACCCGGCGCTGGCTGCGGAAACGACTCGAGACGGCGCGTTGGTTCATCGACGCCCTCGACCAGCGGCGCAGCACAGTGCTGCGAATTGCCGACGCGGTCTTCGAACATCAACGGGACTTCCTGGCCAAGGGTCCGAAAGCCCTGAAGCCCCTGCGAATGCAGGAGATCGCGGACCAGGCGGGCGTCCACATCTCGACCGTCAGCCGGGCGGTGGCCGGCAAGTACGCCCAGACCAGTCGGGGCATCTTCCCGCTCAAGTACTTCTTCACCTCGGGCACCACCGACGAGAGCGGCGCCGAGGCGAGCCAGGTCGCCATCCAACAGCGCATTCGCGAGTTGGTGGACTCGGAGGACGGGGAGAAGCCCCTCTCGGACGAGCAACTGGCCGCGGCGCTTCAGGAACGGCACGGCGTCCGCATCGCTCGCCGCACGGTCACCAAGTACCGGAAGATGCTCCAGATCCCGTCCTCGAGCGAGCGCCGCCGATTCTGAGCCACGCCCGGCTGGGCTGGGGCGCATCCTCGGCGGCCGGGAGCTGTTACCCTGCGCGCTTCGTAGGCCCGCGCCCGAGTCGGCCTGGCCCCACCCGACCCTTCCCGGCAAGCACCTTCGATTCATTCCATGAGCGTCAAGGCGACCGATGTCCGCAAAGGCCACGTCCTCGAGAAGGACGGCGACCTCCTGCTCATCACCGAGTACATCCACAAGACCCCTGGCAACCTGCGCTCGATCATCCAGATCAAGACCAAGAGCCTGATCAACGGCGCTGCCGGATCGATGCGGCTGTCGGGCAACGACTCGGTCGACGTGGCCTTCCTCGACCGCAAGAAGACCGAGTACCTCTACAAGGACGGGGAGGGGACGTACATCTTCATGGACGCCGAGACCTACGACCAGTTCCCCCTGGCCGAGGAGTTGATCGGCGACAAGATGGGGTTCGTGAGCCCGAACTCGACGGTCGAGGTGACCTTCCACGGCACGACTCCGATCGGCGTCGAACTGCCGCCCTCCGTGGTGCTCGAGGTGATCGAGGCAGAAGCCGCCGTCAAGGGCAACTCGGCCACCAACGTCAAGAAGAACGCCGTGGTCGAGACCGGCATGACCGTCAAGGTCCCGATGCATATCGGAGTGGGCGAGAAGATCAAGATCCACACCGACACTGGCGATTTCCTCGGGCGCGCCAACGAGTAGCCGGTTCCGCGCGGTCCCCTTCCGCTCGGTCCCCTTCCGCGCGGTGCGCTAGCGCGAGTTCCGGGGCCTCCCGCGCCGACGCTCAGTCGCGCAGGTAGACCGAGACGCTGAGATCCCTCGATTCGACGTTCAGAGGGAAATCCGCGACGAGCCTGCAGTCCTCGCGCAGGATCCGCTGCATGCGCTGACGGTCGACCGAGTCCCACTCCTCGAGTTCCTCGAGGTTGACCACGAACCAGGTCCGCCGCGCGAAGCGATCCCAGAACACCGGGACATTCGCGCGAAACTTGTCGAGGTAGACCACCTCGCGCATGTCGCGCAGGTCGGTTCGGTTCGGAGAGAGGTAGTACTCGCCCACCGGCGCGGCCATGCCGAGTACCAGGTCCCCGACGTGACGCTGATCGAAGACCGTCAGGTAGGCGTCCTTCCAGCGCGGACGCTCACCATGGCGCGGCCCCAGGTAGAGCAGGCAGTTGGTCAGGGCGGGGAGGGTCAACACCGCCACCCAGCCCGTGGCCACCAGGGGACGACGCAAGAGTGCCCGCCTGGCAGGCGGGCGCCCCTCGTCGAGCCGCGCTCGGCGACGCCAACGGGGCTCTTCTTCTTCGTCGTCCTCGTCGAGGTCCGGCTCCCCCTCGGGTCGCTCGGTCTCGCTCGCGAGCGGCAGCACTGCCAGGGTCACCAGCCAGGGCAGGAGCAGGAAGACGTACTGCGCGGCGACTCGCACGACGAGCGAGGCGATCAAGGCCAGGCCCAGACCACTGACGACGATCGACAGAGCCACGAGGCCCCCGGCCTGGCGACGCCGGGTGGCCAGGGCCGCGCCCGCCAGGGCAGCCGCTCCCAAGAGGGGCGTGGCGTAGAACCCGGTGGTCAGGGCCAGGTGGGCGGGGCTCGCACTGTCCGGCTTGATGTTGCCCCACTTGCCGATGAGGGTGATGCCCCAGCCGGTTCCGAGCAGGGCACCGACCACCAGGACCGCCACTGCAGTCCGGACCAGGGCCTGGCCACAGTCCCGACCCATGCGGCGCAGGACGAGGGGCGCTACCACGAGCCCCGGAATCACGAAGACCGCGGTTGGATGGGCCAGTGCTGCGGAGCCGGCGAGGCCGATCCCCACCAGCAGGAGGACCCAGCTCTCCCGACGGAAGGCGCGCATCGCGACCCCCACGCCGAGGATCGAGAGGACCATCGCCAAGGTGTAGAAGCGGGCGCTCTGGGACCAGTAGAGATGCCAACTCGAGGTCGCCAGCAAGAGCGCCGCCGCACTCGAGGCCCGGGCGCCGAAGCCCGGCCGCAGCGCCCACCACAGGGCCGGAATGCAGGCCCATCCGGCCAAGGCGGGCAGAAGGCGCAGGTCGAACTCGGTGGCGCGGCGGCCCAGCCCCGAGAGGAAGCGCTCGTAGAGCGCGTAGCCCATGGGGTTGGAGAAGCCCCCTCCGTGGAGTGAGTCCGCCAGGGTGAAGGCCTCGTCGATCCACAGCCCCCACTCGCCGAGCTTGACGAAGCGGACCGTGCCCAGGAGCAGTGCCAAGACGCCGAGGCCCAGGGCCAGGGGATCGCGGGGCGGCTTGAGTCGAAGTTTGGGCATCGAGTAACAGGATCACGGCGTCGTTGCCGAGGCCCCCTGTCGGCGTACAGAATAGGGACCATGGCAGCCAACGGCTCCCGACTCCTCGCCACGATTTGCCTGGCCGGCAGCCTGGTCTCCTGTCAGCTCTCCCGCGGACAACCCGGCGTGCTGATCGCCAGCACCCCTCCTGGCGCGACGATCTCCATCGACGGGCAGGAGTCCGGCTACGTCACCCCCGCCGCCATCTTCCTGCCGCGCACGGACTGGCACCGCATCGACGTCGGCCTCGCGGGCTACGTGCCGGCCACTCGCATCGTCGGGCCGGGGACTCAGACCACGGTCACCCCCTGGACGGCCGGGTGGATCGGCGTCGACACCTTCTGGTTCCCGCTCTTCCTGAACGCCCGGGGGCTCTTGCTCCCGCTCCAGGTCGACGACGACCTGCAACCCAGTCGGATCCACATTCGACTGCGGCTGCTCGAGGACTAGCACTTCCGGTCAGATGACGGACCCCGTGGACGATCCCCAACCGCCGTCGGCCGTCTTCCTGGACCGCGACGGGACGCTGATCACGGAGACCGGCTACCTGACCGACCCCGAGGGTTGGCAGTTCGTGCCCGGAGCGCCCGCCGCTGTGGCGCGGTTGAATCGGGCCGGAGTCCCGGTTGCCCTGGTCACCAACCAGAGCGCCATCGCCCGCGGGATGCTGGACGAGTCCGGCCTGGCCGCGATCCACGGGCGCATCAGCGAGGGCCTGGCCGCAGAGGGTGCCCACCTCGACGAGATCCTCTACTGCCCCTTCCACCCGGACCACGAGGTCGAGCGTTTCGGAGCCTTCGCTTCATGGCGCAAACCCCTTCCCGGGATGTTGCTCGAGGCCGCACGGCGCTTCAGCGTCGACGTTGCGACAGCTGCGACGATCGGCGATTCCGACCGCGACCTGCGGGCCGGAGAGGCCTGCGGAGCGCGGGCGATCCTGGTGCGAACGGGCAAGGGCGAAGCCGAACAGCGTTTGGCTCGCGCGCGCCTGCAAGGCGAGCCCACGGTGGTTGCCGACCTCGCCGCAGCCGTGGACTTGCTCCTCGGCCCGGCGACTTGATGGCGCTCGGTCCTGACGGCGCTCGGTCCTGACGGCGCTCGGTCCCGACGGCGCCGTATTCCGACCGCGCCGTGTCGCAAACGCCGGGCGTCAGGCCAGGTAGCGCGCCAGCATCGGCGACAGGCGCTGCACCACCGGCAGGGGTAGACGACTCCAGGTGCGGCGCAACAGGGCCGTGCGCGGGTTGGACGGCGTGAGCGCCGGGAGACCCTGCTTGGTCACCAAGCAGTAGCTGTAGTGCAAGGGAATCGCCTCGAAGCCCTGGTGCAACTTGAAGCTGTAGGCCCCCGAGTCGCGCCGACTGCGGCAGAAGTCGAAGACCCGGAAGCCCTGCTCCACCGACCACTCCTGTAGAGCCATGTAGGCGAAGTTGCTGGCGCTGAAGTTGCGGTCGGCGTCGGGGGCCGTGCCCGAGTAGTAGGCGATCAAGGTGTCGCCGTCCAAGAAGGACATGATCCCCATCAACGGCTCGCGGTCCCTCACCACCAGGTGCACGACGACCCGGTCGCCGAGCTCCTCCAGGAGGGTGCGGAAGAAATCGGCAGGCAGGCTGGGGGAGCCGAGCTGGCGCTTGTTGAGCGTGAACAGCCGAGCCAAGTCCTCCACGTACCAACGGCCCTCGACCAACTGGAGCCGATGCTTGTTGCGTGCCTTGCGGGCCTCCGCGCGGGACTTCTTCGGCATCCCCGCGAGCACCTCATCGGGGGTCTGGGGGAGCTGCTTGACGAAGGTCGAGTAGAGGTCGCTCTCCACCAGCCCGAGGGCCGGCGGCGCCGAATCGATCGAACGCAGCTCGAGCCTACCCACGCGCAGCCTACGCGCCTCGGCCATGCCCTCGCGCAGCAGCGCTTCGGTCACCGCCGGCGTCTGTCCGAGCGCGCCGCCATAGACCGCGTAGGGCATCGAGATCAGGTTCTCGCCGCGCGGCAGGGCCTTGATCCGCATCATCGGCAAGACCCCCACCAGCTCATCGTCACGCCAAGCGCCGTAGTCCCAGCCCGCGTGGTGGAAGACGCGGTTGACCGTCCGCCGCCAGTTGGACTGGTGGAAGACCGTGCCGCGCGGGTGAGCGCGCACGAAATCATCGCGCGCCTCGTCGTGTTCGGGCGACAGTCGTCGGATCTCGAAGTCCTCGTTCGCCCGCTGCTCGGGGCTGCTGGCGCTCGTCATTCGTAGATCCGCTCGATGCGGTACTCCTTCAGGTTGCGCGCCTGGCTGAAGATGATGATCTCCCCCACCAGGCCGAAGCCGATGATCTGCACGCCCAGGACCAAGAGCAGCACGCCGGCCACCAGCATCGGACGGCCCGAGATGCTCACGTCGAGCAAGAGCTTCTCGCCCGCCAGCCAGGTGCAGATGCCTCCGCCGATCAGCGCCGAGAGGCCGCCCAGGGTCCCGAAGAAGCGCAGGGGCTTCAGGGTGAACTTGGCCAGGAACATGACCGCCAGCACGTCCAGGAAGCGCCGGATGTAGACGCCCATCCCGAAGAAGCCCGCGCGGCCCCACTCGGTCAGGTGCCGCACGCGGACCTCGACCACCTGGAAGCCCTGGCGGAAGGCCATCACCGGCAAGAAGCGGTACATGTCGCCGTAGACCGAGATCTCCTCGAGCACCTCGCGTCGGATCAGGCGGAAGTAGCAGTTCAGGTCGTGGAACTCGCCGCGGATGATCTGCCGGATGACCCAGTTGAAGAAGCCCGATTGCAGGCGGTTCAGGACCGGGTCGACCCGCGGGTGCCGCCACGGCGTGACGAAATCGGCGCCCTCGTCGATGGCCTGCAGCATGCGTTCGAGCTCGAGCGGATCGACCTGCACGTACTGGGGCGAGGTCAAGATCAGGCCGCCGTGGGCGCGCTCGAAGGCGGCCGACAGGCAGACCGACTCGCCGAAGGGGTTCTTGAACAGGATCGTCTTGATCTGCTGGCCCCGCTCGGCGTGCAAGCCCTGGACCGCCTCCCAGGCCATTCCTTCGACGCCATCGAAGACGAAGATGATTTCCCAGGTCTTGCCCAGGCGGTCGAGTTGCGTGCCCAGGGCGCGGGTGACGTCTCGGACCTCGGCCTCCGGGCTCTGGACCGGCACGACGATGCTCACGTCAACAGGACCGGCATAGCCCTCCCGGTGGGAGCGGTGCACCGTGGCCAGAACGGGAGCCGGATCGACTTGCGAGTCGTCCGATGTGGTGTCTTGGGGCGCGTTCAATGGAGCTCGTTGAGGATCCGGTTGAGGATTCCGCGGCGATGCATGCCGCTGGCCTTGACGACCAGCTCGCTCAGCAGGCCGAGCAGTGCGTAGAAGACCACCAGGCAGAAGACCATCATCAGCACCGTGATGACCATCCATTCCCAGCGGTTGATTCGGCCGTCGCCGCGCCCGAGGTCCGGATCGGGTTGGAAGCTGATCAACCCCACGCTGGCGAAGAACAGGCCCAGACCGGCGAAGGTCATCGAGAGCAGGCCGAAGTAGTGCAGCGGCCGCTGTGAGAACTGGGTCACGAGCTTGATGCTCATGAGGTCGAACAGCACGCGCACGGCGCGGCTGAGGCCGTACTTGCTGACGCCGAAACGCCGCGGGCGGTGGTTGACCACCATTTCGGTCACGCGCGCCCCTCGGCCGGCTGAGAGCACCGGCAGGAAGCGGTGCTGGTCGGCGTAGATCGATAGGCTGCGCACCAGCTCCCGGCGGAACGCCTTCAGGGTGCAGCCGGTGTCGTGGATCGACACGCCCGTGAACCAGGCGATCAACCGGTTGGCGATGATCGAGGGCAGGCGCCGCAGGATGAAGCCGTCCTCGCGCCGCTTGCGCCAGCCGGCGACGATGTCGTAGCCGTCGTGGACCCGCTCGAGCAGCCGCGGGATATCGGCGGGGTCGTTCTGCAGGTCGCCGTCCAGGGTCACGACCACCGCCCCGCGGGCGTGGTCGAAGCCGGCGCCGAGTCCCGCGGTCTGGCCGTAGTTGCGCCGGAACTTCACGATGCGGATGTGAGGGTCCACCTCCCGCAGACCCAGCATGATCCCCAGGCTGCCGTCGGTGGACCCGTCGTCCACGTAGAGCACCTCCCAGGGCTGGCCCAGGGCCGTCATGGCCGCCGCGATCTCCCCGTGCAGCACCGGAAGGGACTCCCGCTCGTTGTAGATCGGGACCACCACCGAGACGGCGATCGGTCCGTCGCGATCCTTGGGGGGCTGGGGCGGCGCGTCCATGGGGCCAGAGATTACCGGGCCGGGCGGCCCCGTCCGTCGGGGCAGGACGGACTTACCTGTTGTCGTGCGCTCGACGGCTCCAGGTCGAGCCCGGGTGCCAGATCGTCCCGCCGGCCAGGTCCGATTCAGGGTCGCGGCCCTCCATGTCGAAGAAAATGGACGCCGCCCCGCTCCACCATGCCCCCCGCCGCCGCCACCACCACGACCGCGCCGCCCCGACTACTGCTGATCGATCCGGATCCGCGGGTCTGGGGCGACCTGCCGGCCCTGCTCCGTCGGCAGGGCATCGAAGTGGCCAGCGCCGAGGGACGGGGCGAAGCCGAAGGCCTGCTGGTCCTGGGCGAATTCGATCTGGTACTGGCCGACCTCGAGAGCGTGGGAAGCGACTTCCTTGCGGTGGCCCACGTGGCCCCCGGCGACCCACTGGTGGTCTTCTTCGATACCTTCGGCCTGCCCGGCGACGGCAGGGCGCTCCTGGAGGCAGGGGCCTTCGACTGCCTGCCCCGGCCTGCGGCTCCCGAGCAGGTCGCGGGCTGCATCGACAGGGGCCTCAAGCAGCGGGCCCTGGAGCGCGAGAACCAGACCCTGCGCGAGAACCTCGACGCCCGGGTGACCCTGGATGGCCTCGACAGCCGGGATCCGACCATGCGGCGCCTGTTCAGCCTGGTGGAGGCGGTCGCGCCCAGCTCGGCCAACCTCTTGATCGAGGGCGAGAGCGGGACCGGCAAGACGCGGCTCGCCCGAGCGATCCACCGCCGTTCGGACCGCGCCCAGGGGCCGTTCATAGAGGTCAACTGCGGGGCACTGCCATCGTCGCTGCTGGAGTCGGAGCTCTTCGGTCACGCCAAGGGATCCTTCACAGGCGCCGATCGGGACCGCGAGGGCAAATTCGAGGCCGCGGACGGCGGCACCCTATTCCTGGACGAGATCGCGACAGCCTCGACCGAACTCCAGGTGAAGCTTCTGCGGGTGCTCGAATCGAGTCGTTTCGAGCGGGTTGGCGAGACCAAGACCCGGCAGGTCGACGTGCGTTTGATCGCGGCCACCAACCGCCGGTTGATGGACGAGGTAGCCGCCGGCCGCTTCCGTGAAGACCTCATGTACCGGATCCAAGTGGTCACCCTGGACGTGCCACCCCTGCGTGAGCGCCCTCTGGACGTGCCGCTCTTGGCGCAGTCCTTCCTGAGCCGCTACGCGGGCGAGTTCGGCAAGCCGGCCGAGCGCATCGACCCGTCGACGCTGCGCGCCCTCGCGGCCCACTCGTGGCCAGGCAACGTGCGCGAGCTCGAACACGCCATCCAACGGGCGGTCTTGCTCTCCACCGGGCCAGAGGTGACCGAGGACTGCCTGCCTCCCCTGCTGCGCCAGGCGGAGCCCGCGTCGCCCCCCGAGGGCGCGGGCGACCCCCCCTTGGGCCCCCTCAAGACCATGCTCGAGGTCCCCGAGCGGCGCTTCATCCGGCTGGCCCTCGAGGCCTGCGGCGGTAACAGGAACGAAACTGCCGGGCTCCTCGGCGTGACGCGGAGCACCTTGTTCAACAAGATGAGAAAGTACGGACTTCTATCGACCGGGCCCGACGGCCGTAGGAAGACGTCTCCGTCCGCATGACCAAGCTGCCCTGGCTCCTCCTTCTCTTCGCCCTGCTCGGGGCGGCAACCCTCGCGTATGTGATTCGCACGAGCGCAGCGCGGGGGCCAGCGGACTATTTGGACGCCGCCCGCGCGCACCTGGAGGAGGACCCACAGGACGTGCAGGGCGCCTTCCGGGAGCTGCACTTCGGCGTCGAGCTGGCCCAGCGACTGGGGGACCAGACCCTCTTGGCCGAGTTGCTGGACGAGCGCGGCCGACTGTCCCTGCGCCGGGGGGCCTACTCCAACGCGGAGGCGGACTTCCTGGCCCTCTTGGACAACGAGTTCTACGAGCGCAACGACGCCCTGCGCCAGTTGGCCGAGATGGACCTGGCCCTCGACAACTACGACTCGGCCGAGGCACGGGTCGAGGCGATCCTCGCCGACGACCCGAACAACTCACGCGTCGAGGTCCTGCGCGGTCAGATCCACCGCGAGCGCCTGGACCTGGCCTGGGGTTCCGTCGAGACCTTGATCGAGGACGAACTGCCCGACGAGGCCTCCGACATCGCCGTGGGCCTGGCCGAGCGCGTGGTCTACCTGCCCCAGGATGCACCCCTGCGGGCGACGCTCCAGAACGAGCTGGATCTGCTGCTCAGCGGGTCGTCGGACAGCAGCAAGTCCGAACTGCGCACGCTGGTGGACGAGGCCTCCGACATCGCTGCGGTGGTCCGTGGCGACTTCGAGGTGGCCGTGGGCCGTTGGGCCAACGCCACCGCCGCTTTCAACCTCTTCGACTTGCTACAGCGCGCGGGTCGCCATCAGGACGTGGTCGACCTGGGCTTGGCCCTGCGGCGCTTCGACGGAGTCGCCGGCAACCGCGACTGCATGCAGCTCCTGACCGAGAGTCTTTCACAGGTCGACCGCAACGACCTGGCGGAGACCGTGGTGGAGACCACGCTGCCGGCCCAGGGCGGCGTCTGGATGGACCAGGACTTCCTGCCCACCTGGGCCAGGATCGTCTACGAGAACCAGAGCTGGGCGCGCCTGGCCTGGGTCGCCGATGAACTCGCGGATCGCTTCAAGGCCGGCGACGCGAGCCTGCCCCAACGCCAAGCGGCCCTCTTCTATCGCGGCATTGCCCTGTCGAACGGGGTCAACCGCCAGGCGGGCTCGTCCCACCTGTCGCGTTTCGTGGCCGACCGACCGGACGTCGAACCGGTTCCGGGGGCGATCGGCGAGGCCTGGTGGACCCTGGCCGACCTGGCCCGCGATCGCGAGGACTGGGACAGCTTCCGCACGGCACTTCAGAGCTGCGTGCGTGAGGCGCCGGACTACTCGGGCGAGGCCTGGCGCCTCCTGGCGGAGTTCCGCATCGAGCGCAACACGCCCCTCGAGCAACCCCTGGTCGAGTTGACCCACGCCCTGGCGCTGCTGCCCCACCGAACGGCCGAGCTACTGCCGCGCTGGATCGAGATCGGGGACCGCTCGTTGCTCGAGGCCGACCGTGACCTGGACCTGATCTATCGCAAGGTCCTCGCCCGCGGCGAGTGGTACGACACCGAGTCGCGCAATCCCTACGAACGCTATCGGCTGGCCGAGATGCACTTGGCGGCGGGTGCGGAGGGTGGCGCGATCAACGTCTGCCGCAAGCTGCTCAAGGACTACCCGAATCTGCTGCCGGCGAACGACCTCCTGATCGATGTCTATCGCACGCTGAATCGGTTGGACCTGATGGTTCCGCTGCTGCTCGCGCGCCTGGCGGATGTCCCCAACGCAGCCAAGACCCTGGCCGAGCTACGCGAGCTGGAGCACGCCGGGCGCCTGACCCCCGATCAACTGCTCGCGCTGATGCGCTTGGACCCCCACTACACCGGGGTCCTCGTGCTCGGTCGCGAGCTGCTCGAGACCGGCCAGGCCGAGCTCGCGTCCCAGGCCCTCGCCGAGGCCGACCCGGCAACCCTGGGGACCCCCGGCAGACTTCTGGCGGCGGAGATCGACCTGGCGCGCGGGCGGCCTGAACGGGTCATGCAGCACCTCGCGACGATCGTGCCCACCGATCCGCAGTTCGCGTCGGCCGTGCGGCTACGCGTCGCCGCGGCGACGGCCCTGGGTCAGACCGACCGGCTGGCGAAGGTCCTCGCCGGCGTGTCTCAGGCCGAGGCCCTCGACCCCGACGAGGTCCTGAAGGTCACCCAACAGCTGCTCCTCGAGCGTCAGTGGCAACCGGCCTTGATGCTGCTCGAGCGCCTCGACCAGCTCCCCAGCAGTCGCAGCGGTGAGGTGGTGGCCCAACTGGCCCTGGCCCACCTCCAGGGACGCCAGGCGAGCAGTGCGCGCGACGCGCTCGAACGCCTGCTGGCCTTCCGCGACGACGGCGTGGCGGAGATGGGTGAGCTCCTGATGGCGGTTCAGGAGCGGCGTTGGACTGACCTCGCCAACCGGGTGCGCGCCCTGCGCTCGACTTCGTACACCCCCAGTCCGCTCGGTGCCTGCCTGCTGGCGGCGCTCGAGGAGCGACTCGAGGAAGCCAACCTACTGGCCATCGACGGCCTGATCGAGTCGGGTCAGTCCGCCCGCTGGGCCCTCGCTCTGCGCGCGATCCAGTTCCTTCGCAGCGAGACCCCCGCGCCCTGGTCGGAGCTCGGTCGCGAGGGCACGGTGCAGACCGCGAACTTCCTGCGCGGCAGCGCGGAGGATCCCAAGGATCCGCGCCGCGCGCTGGCGATCCTGATGGCTCTGGAGTTCGACGAATGGTCGATCTGGGCCATGGCCGAACTGGGCAACCTCACCGCCGATCCGGCCGGAGCCCTGTGGCCGACGTACCTGGCGGCAGAAGCCAACCTGCGGCTGGGTCGCGACGGGGATGCCGCGGTCCTGCTGGAGGCCTTGACCACCGTCTTCCCGCGCTTCTCATCGGCCTGGGACCTGCTCCTGTCGATCGAGACCGAGCGGCTGTTGCGACCCGAGCACCCCAAGCTGCTGCGTCTGCGAGCAGCGCGAGCCGCGGCGCTGGGAGCACCCGACGAGGAGAGCGTCGACGCGACCCTGGCCCAAGCGCTGCAAGAGGAGTCTGCCGGCCGCTTGCCGCGGGCCAAGGCCCTGGTGAGCAAGGTGCTCGAGCAGCGCCCGCGGCACCTGGCGGCCCAGTTGATCATGGGGCGATTGCAGCAGTCCACGGGTGACTTCGCGGACGCCGTGGCGACCTACGGGGGCTTCTTCCGCGCGGCCGACCGGGAGCTGGCATTCGAATACGCCCCCGCCTTCCTGTCCGCCCTCGACTTCGCGGACCGTACGGACGCGATCGCCCCGTCGGTCTACTCCGCCGAGCTGCTGGCCCTGTCGGCCCGCTTGCCGGACGATCCGTTGGTGGTCCTGGCGCGGGCGCGCTACGAGATCGACCACCAGCGCGAGAGCCTGCAGATCGGCATCGGTCGGGCGTGGCTCTTGCTCGATCAGTTCCGCGAGCGCACCGGTGGCGTGGCCATCGATCGACTGCGTGCGGGCACGAGCCGAGCCTGGGCCGAGCTCTTGGCCACCTACGCTCCGAAGCGCGCCGAGGCGTTCGTCGAGTCGGAGTTGGCGCTCCTGCCCCAGTCGCTCGACCTGTGGTTGATGATGGGCGAGGTCTACGAGATCGAAGGGCGCCGCCTCGACGCGGCGGCCCACTACGAGATCGTGCGCGCCATGGTCCCCTCGCCGGCGGCGATCTTGAGCGCGGCCAGGCTTCAGGCCACTCTCGGCCGCAACCCCGAGCGGGTGACCTCCATGCTGGTCTCCATCCGCCGCATGGAGAATCGCCCCGCGGACGACCCGGCCCTGGCTCTGATTCGCGCCCAGTCCCTGATCAACTCGCCCGACTCCGACCTCGAAGAAGGCCTGCGGATCCTGCGCGAGCTTTGGAAGGATCGGGAAGCCAACGCCGATCGCCTCGCCGTGCCTGACCTGGCGCGGATCTTCGCCTTGGCGATGCTGCACCACGGCTCGCCCCCGGACCGCTCGACGACCAAGGCAGCGGTACAAGTGCTGCTGGAGACCGAGAGCGATCCGCTGCGGCTCGAGATCCTCGAGATCCTGCTCTCCTACGCCACGAAGATCCCCGCCCCGCCCGCCGAAGAGAAGCCCGATGCGGGAGACAGCGGGGACGAGAGCGCTGCTGCAGAACCGGCGGCGCCGGCGGCGAACGGTTCGGCGGCGAACGGTTCGGCGGCGAACGGTTCGGCGGCGAACGGTTCGGCGAAGGACGGCTCGGCGAAGGACGGCTCGGCGAAGGACGAATCGCCCCACAGCGACCCATCGAACACCCCAGCCGTGGCTGACTCCAAAGTCGCCGCCGGGGCCGGCTCCTAGGCGTTCGGGGCGGCCTCCAGCCAGCCCTCTGCCGCGAGGACTTCGGCCAGTCCGGCGAAGCGGAAGCGCGCCAGCAAGGCTTCGAGCCTCGGCAGGGTCCGATCCAGGTTCAGGTAGTGCCTGAACTTCTTGAGCACCGGCGCGGGGTAACGCGGCTGCTGCGGGTCGAACTCCCAAGGGTGCAGGTAGATCGACGCGGGTCGCCCGGAAGCCTCCAGGCGCGCCACGGCCCCGCGGGTGACGAAGCCGGGCAGCAGGCGGAAGTAGCCGCCGCCACCCACGGGCAGGTTGCGACCCAGGGCGCGCAGGGTCGAGACGGGGAACTCCACCAACTCGGTGCCGTCGCTGGCCGCGACGCGCGAGATCCCCGGCTCGAAGTCGGGGATGCCGTAGACCGGATGGCTGACCGGATGGATGCTCGAGTCGTAGGCGTAACCGCGACGGGCGAGCACGTCGAGCGCCCAGAAAGTGCGCCGCGTGAGCGTGAAGGTCGACGCACGGAAGCCCAACGGACGCGGAGCTCCGGCGGCCATCAGAGCCTCCTCGGTGCGAGCCAGATCCGTCTCCAGGCCCTCGGGACCCAGGTCCCACAGGAACAGGTGCTCGTAGCCGTGGCTGGCGATCTCGTGGCCGGCGTCGAGGCAGCGACGCACCAGGTCCGGCCGCTGCTCGGCCACCCAACCGAGGAAGAAGAACGTCGCGCGCGCGCGGTTGCGATCGAGGGCGCCGAGGATCGCGTCCATGCCGACGTCGATGCGCGACGGGGCGCTCTCCCAGTCGTCCCGGTCGAACTGTCCGCGCAGGTTGGCGACCTGGAAGAACTCCTCCACGTCGAAGGACAGGGCGTGCAGTCGGTCGGTCATCGTCCGGTCGGTCATCGTCTGTCGAGTTCCTCTTGGGCCGCGCCGACCACCCGCCGCGCGTTACCGCGCCAGGTCAGGTCGCGGCTCTCGATGGTATCCCGGGCGGCCGCGCCCAGCCGCGCGCGAAGCTCCGCGTCCCGGCACAGCTCGATCAGGGCGCTGGCGAAGGCGTCGCCGTCGTTCGCGGGAACCAGCACCGCGTCGCGACCGTTCTCGAGCACCTCGCGCAGGTTGGGCTGGTCGGGAGCCACCGTGGGCAGGTGGGCCGCCATGTACTCGTGCAGCTTGAGCGGCGAGGCATAGGGGTTGATGGCGGGCAGCAGCGCGACGTCGAAGGCAGCCAGCAGGTCAGGAATGCGCTCGTGGCTGCGGCGTCCGGCGAAGTGCAGGCGACCTGTCACGCCGGCGCGGGCGGCCGCGGCCTCGAGTCCCTCGCGAGCGGGCCCCTCGCCGATCAAGACCAGCTCGGCCTGCTCGAGACCGGGCTCGGCCAGGGCCGCGACGGCCAGATCCAAGCGGTGCCAATCGCGGTAGTAGCCGACGAAGCCGAGCACGGTGCCGCCCCCCTCGGGCTCGGGGGCCAGACCCAACTCCGCCCGCGCCGCGCGGCGCAGGGCCGCGTCGCGCGCCTGTGGGTAGCACTCCAGGTCGACGCCGTTGGGCGTGACCAGGATCCGCGCCGGGTCCACGCCCAGTTCGACCAACATGTCGCCGAGCACGCGGGTGACCACACAGACCCGGTCCGAGCGGCGGAAGACGCTGTTCTCCACCCGCGCGGCGAGGCCCGGGAAGCTCAGGCCACGGGTTCGGCCGAGCTCCAGGACCATGGGCGAGTTGACCTCCAACAGGAAGGGCACGCCCAGTGACCGCGCCGCCCAGAGTCCGCCGAAGTTACCGAAGGCGTAGCGCTCGTAGATGAAGTCCGGTCTCAGGGCGCGACCGGCCGCCACGATGCGCCGCCGGGCCACGGCGGAGTAGCCGTACTCGGCCAACTCGCGCACGAAGCCGGGCACTCGATCGATCCAACCGAAGCGCGAGCGTTGCTGCTCGAGCTCCGCGGCGGCGCCGCGGGACTCGGACTGGGACACCAAAGCGACCTCGTGGACCTCGTGCCCCTCCGATCGCAGGGCGTCCTGCAGGGCGCGGATGTGGATCGCCTGGCCATCCTCGGCCTGGGTTCGATGGTGGTAGAGGACTTTCACGGACAGGGCTCCACGGCTTCGGCGAGGGCCCGCTCCAGGGCCTCGAGGCTCGCTTCCCAGGTCAGATCGGCGACAGCGGCGCGACACTCGGCAGCGGCGGGCGGCCGATGGAGGTTGGCCGTCAGACGCTCGCAGAAGGCCTCGACATCACCGTCGGGGGCCAGGGACCCGGGCAGGTTAGCGAGTAGTTCGGGCGTGCCACCCACTGCACTGGCCACGACCGGCAATCCGCTGGCCAGGGCCTCGAGCACCACGTTGGGTCGGCCCTCCCGATGGCTGGTCAGGAGCAAGACGTCGGCCGCGCGGTAGTAGTCCGCCAGGGTGTCCGGCTCCGCCTCGCCGACCAGCTGCACGCGTTCCGAGAGTCCCGCGCGGTCGATCGCGGCGCGCAACTCGCCCTCGAGAGGCCCGCGGCCGACGAAGACGAGCCGCGCCGCCTCAGGTGCACCGCGGCGGAAGACCTCGAGCGCCAACAATGGATCCTTGCGCGGGATCAGGTGGCCGACGACCAGGACCAGCGGCCCACCCGGAGCGAGACCGATTCGAGCGCAGGCCTCGCCGCGATCACCGGGCCGGAAGCGCTCGGCGTCGACGCCGTTGGGCACCAACCGCCCCCGTCCGGGCAGGCCGGCTAGACGGTCCATGGCCCGCACCAGATCAGCGGAGACGGCAGTCCAGTGCCCCGCCGCTCGCAGGTTCAGGGCCAGGAGCGGGCCGAGGTCCGATTCGCCTGCGACCTGCAGCACGTCGCTGCCCCTACCGTTGACCACGCAGGGCAGACCGCGCCGCGCCAGGGCGGGCGCACAGGCCGAGGCCGGCCAGGCGTAGTCGCACACGACCACATCGGGCACGTCGCCCTGGGCCAGGGCCGCCAGGGCTCGCGCCGCGAAGCGTCGGGCGTTGCCCCGGGCCGAGCGCGGCAGGTGCAGGTAGCGCGGCCGCAGAACTGGGATCCCCTCGCGCACCTCGCGCGCGGCCATGCGGGCCAGCTCCGCCCGCTCGCCTCGCACCAAGAGGGGGGGCGCGAACGGCAGGGGTTGGATCACGTGCACCCTGTGCCCGCGCGCCGCCATGCCGGCCCAGCGCCGCAGGGCGAAGACCCCTTCGCGCGGGCGAGGCTGCGAGGGGAACAGGGATGTGACGACGCCGACCTTCACGCGACCAGGCCGGTGACGCCGTGGCGCCGGCGCCAGTGCTCCAACATCAGAAGGCTCCACAACAGGCGCCCGTGGTCGCGCCGCCCGGCCTGGTGCTCGGCCAGGCGCGCGCGCAGGACGTCGCGGCGGAACCACTGGGTCGGGAGGGTCTCGATCGCCTCCTGGACCGGCGCGGCCAGGGGGCCACGCAGCCAGGCCTTGAGGGGCGTGTCGAAGCCGCGCTTGGTGCCGTCGAGGACCTCGCTCGGCAGGCGTCCGCGCAGGGCCTCGCGCAGGGCGTGCTTGCCACGCCCGCCGTTGACCTTGAACTGCGGCCGCAGGTTGGCGAAGCGCCCCATGAAGCGGTGGTCGAGGATCGGCACCCGCACTTCGAGGCTGACCCCCATGGAGGCGCGGTCGACCTTGGCCAGGATCTGATCGGTCAGGTAGGTGTGCACGTCGGCGTACTGCGCCCGGTAGAGGGGATCGTCCACCCGGGGCCGGCGGTAGTGCTGCTCGAAGCGCTCGAAGGGGTCGTGGTCGGCCAGCGAAGCCGCCAGGTCCGGGGACAGGAGCGCCAGGGCTTCCGACCGATCCATCTGGGTCACGCTGCGCCAGTAGGCCGCGGCCGGGTCGTCGGCCACGTTGGTCAGGAAGGTCCGCGCGCGCAGGAAGCGTGGGGCCCAGTCGAGCTTGGGATAGACCCGCCCGAGGGCCCCGGCCAGGGCGCGTCCGGGGCCGCCCAACGCCCCCCGCAGGCGATTCTCGGCCACGTCGTGCACGTAGCGTCGATAACCCCCGAAGACCTCGTCGCCGCCGTCGCCGGAGAGGGCCACGGTCACGTGTTCGCGGGCCATGCGCGAGACCAGCCAGGTCGGCAGGCAAGAGGGATCGGCGTGGGGTTCGTCGAACAGCCACGGCAGCACCTCGAGGGCCTCGCGCGGATCGGGATCGAGCACTTGGGTGTAGTGCTTCGCACCCACGCGCTGGGCCGTGGCGCGGGCCAGGTCGAGCTCGTCGTGGGAGTGCTCGCGGAAGCCGACCGAACAGGCGGTGACCGGCCCCTCCTGCTGGCGCGACATGGAGTCGACCACCGCCGTGCTGTCGATGCCCCCCGAGAGGAACGCGCCGAGGGGCACGTCGGCGATCATGCGATCGGCCACCACGCGGTCCAGCAGCTCTAGGATCTCGCCCTCGGCCGGCGGGTCGTCGCGCAGCTCCAGGGGCAGGTCCCAGTAGCGCTCGATGCGCGGCGCCGGGTCGCCGGATGCGAAGGACAGGATCGAACCCGCGGGCAGACGGTTCATGCCCGCCCAGGCGGCGTCCTCACCGCCGACGTAGCCCTGGACCAGGTAGTCGAGCAGGGCCGTCGGGCGCAGCTCGCGCGCCAGACGACCACTGGCCAGGAGGGTCTTGGCCTCGCTACCGAAGAGCAGGCCCTCGCCGTCGCAGGCCCAGTACATGGGCTTGATCCCCAGGCGGTCGCGCCCGAGGACCACCCGCGGCCGGTCCCCGGCGAGGTCCAGCACGCAGAAGGCGAACATGCCCACCAGGCGCTCGGCGAAGCGGTCCCCCACGAGGCGGTAGAGGTGCGGGACGACCTCGCAATCCGAGTCGCTCTGGAAGACCGCGCCGCGCTCCTCGCACCAGGCCCGCAGCTCGCGCCAGTTGTAGATCTCGCCGTTGACGCTGACCACGAGCTTGCCGCCCTCCAGCACGAAGGGCTGGCGCCCCCCGTCCAGGTCGATGATCGACAGGCGACGGAAGGCCAGGCCGGCTCCGGGCGCGACGATCTCGACGCCGTCGTCCGGTCCGCGGTGGACGATCGTGTCCGACATCGCGCGCAGCTGTGCCCGGTCGGGCAGGTGACGCGGGTCGTTGAAGACCAGTCCGGTGAAACCACACATCAGCGCGAGCCCTCCACGAGGGGCGTGTCCCGGAAGCCGCCGCCGCTGGGGGGCCGCGGCTTGACGCCGAAGCCCTGGCCGCCCAGGGCACGAATGGTCCCCCGCCGACCCTTCTTGGATCCGACTTGGAGCGGGTTGCGCGCGTCCTCCTTCATCTGCTGCTCCGCGAACTCACCGAAGAGCATGATCACGGCGAACCAGTGGTAGACGAGGTCGAAGTGGGCGCGGTTGAGGAAGGTCGAGCCGATCACGAAGGCCACCAGCGACGCCTCGAACATCGTGGCGTAGTTGATGATCCAGCTCGACTCGTAACGTAGTCGGGCCTTGGCGCGGACGCGCCAGATCGTGACGAAGGACAGCACGATCAACCCCAGGTACAGGAGCAGGGAGATGGTCCCCGTCTCGGCCCAGATCTGGAGGTAGGAGTTGTGGGCGACGTAGATGTCCTGGCCAGCCATCTCCCGCGCGGTGGGGTTGGGCTGGTACTTCAGGTAGCTACCGCGGAAGTTCGACAGGCCGACCCCCAGCAGGGGGTTGGCGGTCGCCATGCGGATCGCCACCGACCAGGAGCGGAAGCGCGACTGGGCGCTGCCCTCGGTGCGGAAGTTGCGGATCGACATGAATCGATCGCGCATGCCGTCCGGCATCATCGCGAAGCCCACCACCGCCAGGACCAGGCCGGCGATGATCGCCTTGACCCGGTGCTTCGAGTGCCAGACCAGCACCCCGATGCAACCGACGAGCGACAACAGGCCGCCCCGGGACTGGGTCAACAGGACCGTGAACGCCGTCAGCGGAACCATTGCCTTGAAGGCCCGCGACAGGACCTGGCGCTTCTCCGACTCCCCGATCATCCAGAGCATGGGGATCGCCATGCAGAGGGCCAGCGAGAAGTCGTTGTTGTCGAACATGAGCCCGCCGGGCCCCTGTTTGATCGGCGTGCGCCCCAGGGTCATGATGCCCCAGATGCCATTCTTGACTCCATAGAACCCGAACGAGAGCGCGATCACCCAGATCAACAGGCGCATGTGCTCGCGCGTCCGCACCACTCCCGTGGTGAACAGCGCGATGCCTACGATCTTGGCGAACTCGATCAGACGCTTGACCTGGAAGGTCGGGTCGGCGCCGGGGGGCCCGAATGCGACCCCCAGGGCCACCATCACGACCATGCCCATCATCATGTAGTTGCGGATGTCGGGCTTGAAGAAGCGGTCCTTCTTCTTCAGCGCGAAGCCCACGAACATGATGATCGCGATGTAGAACGACCAACGGAACGACTTGGCGAAACCCCAGGTCAAGTCCTGGACGCGCATGTAGGCGAGCCAGGAGAACATCACCAGCCCGATGTACGGACGCCGGAACGAGACCGGCATCAGCGCCATGATCGACAGGCTGACGATTAGGTCGCGAAGCACGCCGTCGCCCCCTGGTCCCCGCTAGGGGGACTAGCGCAGCTCCATCCGGACGCCCTCGATGACCTCGAGGACTTCCGTGCTCAGAAGCTCGGGGCGGTTGGCCCAGGTCCAGGTGAACCAACCCACGCCGCCCAGGATCACCAGGGTCGACAGCCCGACGACGATCCGTCGCACGCTCTCTCGCCGGCGCTCCCGCTGGGGCTTGAACTCCCCCACGACCCCCAACACCGGCAGCTCGATGGCCCGCGCGGCGTCGCCCGGGTTGCGGAAGCCCGGCTGGGTGAACTCACGCACCACGGCCAGGGTCAGACCCAGGCCGATGCCCATGATGCTCACGAAGATCACGATGATCGCGACGTTGGGCTGGGTCGGACGCTTGTCCGTGTGGGCCTCCTCCGTGACGATCCAGGGCTGCGGGTAGGCCTTCTGCAGCAGCTCGAGCTTCGTGTTGCGACCGCTGAGCTGGTCCTCGGCCTCGACCAGACGGGCCTTGGCGAGAATGATCTTGGTGTCGATGTCCCGCACCTCGGAGACCGCCTGGACGCGAGTCTCGTAGGCCTGCTCGTCGCGCGTGTCGAGGGCGCTCAACTCCGCCAACCGCCGCCCCTTGGCGTCCGCCTCCGAGCGCAGGGTGGCCATCTGGTCGCTGAGCAACTTGCGCCGCGGGTTCGGGACCGGCTCGCTCTGGATCACCGTCTCGCGGGCCTGCTGCCTGATTAGCTCGACGTCACCCTCGAGGTCGGCGACCTGGTCCTGGATCTTCTGCCACTGGGTGTTCGCAGGCAGGTACCTGTCCTGCTGGGACACCAGCTCACTCATCTGCCGTTCGATGGCCGCGATCTGCTGGTCGAACTTGCCCTGCAGGCTCGCCACCTGGACGACGTAGGCCGGCTCGGCGTCGTATTCCTTCTGCAGCGAGTCGATCTTGGCGTTGAACTCGCTGATCGCGATTGTGAGGTCCTCGATCTCGTCGCGACGGGCGTTCATCCGCTTGAACAGCGGGTCCTCTTCACGGCCGCCCGAATTCCCGCCCTCGAGCTGGGTCGGCGAGAGCTCGGCCTCGATGATCAACTGCCCGCGTCGACGCTCCAGGGTCTCCAGTTCCTTCCTGGCATCGTCGCGCAGGTTCTGGAGCGTCTCCTTCTCGAGCCGCAGGTTCTTGGTGTCGCGGTCGTACACCTCCTGCACCCACAGCGTCGAGAGCCGGCTCAGAAAGGCGATCGCCCGACCGCTGTCCACGTCCGCATAGGAGAGGTCGATGAAGGTCGAGCCCTCGTCGCCGGTCTTGGGCAGCACGGCGACTTCGATCGAGTTCTTGACCCGTGCCAAGTACTCGTTGCGCTCGACCGAGTCCAACTGCAGATAGTCGGACCAGTTCAGCTCATCGATCACCCGCCGCACGCGGTCGCTGGACTTGGCCTGGTACTCGGCGTTCTCGATCTCGCGCTGGGTGGCCGTCTGCTCCAGGCTCCGGTTCGCGTTGTCGCGATCGTCGATGCGGGCCTCGAGCAGGTTGATCTGCATCTCGGCCACGTACTTCTTGGGGATGAACACGCCCACGACCACGCCCAGCATGATCACGTAGAGCGCCGGCACGATGATCTGCCAGCGCCTGCGCGAGAGCACACCGATGAACTCGGTGATCTGGTCTTGGGAGTCGACTTGGAGTGCCATGGGCCCAGGGCCGCCGGCCCCGGGAGGGGCGGCGTGCCAGCGGTCGGTCAGAACAGGTTGAAGTTGTTGTTCTTGTTGTTGTTGGCCCCGACCGCTCCGAAGGAGTTGAGTCGGTTGAACGAATACAGACTGCTCGTGATCTGGGTCAGCACCGAGGTGAAGGGCTGGACCAGAGCGGCCAGGAAGTTGCCGATCTGACTCAGGATCGTCGGCGGCACGATGATGATGTCGCGCTCCTGGACGAGCACGTTGAAGGTCGTGTCGCCGTTCATGATGTCGCGGATGTTGACCGTCATGATGATCGGGTCGCGCGGGTCACCGCGGACCAGGCGCACTCGACCGAGGTTCGAGCGGTACTGCACCGGCTTGGCGGCCATCACCGCCTCGAACACCGTCAGGTTGCCGGGGAAGGGTCGCGCGCCCTCGCTGCCGACCTCGCCGAAGATGAAGAAGACCTTCCCCTTGACCGTGAACGACGCGATCTTGATGTCGACCCGCGGGTAGAAGCGCGCCAACTTCTGGGTCAGGAAGGCCTCGATCTCGGAACGGGTCATGCCGGCCACGGCCACCGCGCCGACCTGGGGCAGCACGATCGTCCCATCGATGTCGACACGCCCGGTGCCGCTCAAGGTCGGGTCGTACTCGTCGGTCCAGACGAACGAGTCCCCCAGCGAGACGTAGTTCTCCTCCTCTGCGTTGCCCGTGTAGCGACTTCCGAACCCGTGGGTGTTCAGGTACTGCAGGATCCGCTTGTCGGGCGTTGCCGCGCAGCCCGAGGCGAACAGGGCGGCGAGGAGCAGCAGTAGGAGGCCAGTGTTCGGCGATCGCATGGAGCCTGGGGTCCCGACCTCGAATGAGGCCGACCTCGAATGAGGAGGGTGGGTGGGTCGGGCGGGTCTTTCGTCGGCGATCGGGACGTCCCGACCGGAGTCCGGCCGGGCCGGGCCGGCGGGGATTCCGATGACCGCCTTCCCGGGCCCGGGAAGGTGGCTCGCGCTGGGGGTATGAGGCCGGATCGGGGGGGCCAGGTCCAGCGCCAAGTGCAGGTCAGGACCGGGCTTCCCGACGGCCGGGGAGGTCGAGCCCGTGACGCGCAGGGGTCATCGCCTGGCCGCTGGCCGAGCGCGCGTCTCGGGCGCCTCCTCAGGCTAGCTCGCGGCGAGCGCGAGTGGACGCCCCCCGATCGGTGGTTACGGGCGGGTGACCCCGGGCGCCACCGCTCCCCCACCACCTTCAACCTCCGCCGCGACGGTCCGAACCGTCGGTTCAGCCGCCGTACTGGGTCGCGTAGTAGTCGCGGTAGGCCCCGCTGCGCACCCGCCCCAGCCACTCGCTGTTGGCCAGGTACCACTCGATCGTCAGCGGCAACGCCTGCTCGAAGCGGAAGCGCGGCTCCCAGCCCAACTCGTTCTTGATCTTGGTGGCGTCGATCGCGTAACGACGGTCGTGGCCGGGCCGGTCCTTGACGTACTGGATCAGGCTCTCGGGCTTGCCCAGGGTCTCGAGGATCAGCTTGACGATCGCGATGTTGGGGTACTCGTTGTTGCCCCCGATGTTGTAGGTCTCGCCCGAGCGCCCCTTCTCGAGGGCCACCAGCAGAGCCTCGCAGTGGTCGCGCACGTAGAGCCAGTCGCGCACGTTCATCCCATCGCCGTACACCGGCAGGGCCTTGTCCTCGTGGGCGTTGGCGATCATCAACGGGATCAACTTCTCGGGGAATTGGTACGGCCCGTAGTTGTTGGAGCAGTTGGTCACCACCACGTCGAAGCCGTGGGTGCGGTGGGCGGCGCGCACCAGGAGGTCCGAGCCGGCCTTCGAGGCCGAGTAGGGCGAGCTGGGGTCGTAGGGCGTGGTCTCCAGGAAGAAGCCCTCGGCACCCAGGCTGCCGTAGACCTCGTCGGTGGACACGTGCAGGAAGCGCTCAGCGCCCCTGGCCCGGGCCACGTCGAGCATTACCTGCGTCCCGACCACGTTGGTCATCACGAAGGGCTGCCCGGATTGGATCGAGCGGTCCACGTGGCTCTCCGCCGCCAGGTGCATGACCAGGATCCGGCTGCCGGCCGGGCAGGCGTCGAAGGCCCGCTCCACGTCCTCCGGCTTGGCCACGTCGCCCTTCACGAATGTGTAGTTGGGCCGCCCCTCGACGGCGCCCAGGTTCTCCAGGTTGCCGGCGTAGGTCAGGGCGTCGAAGTTCACCAGGTGCCAGTCGGGCCGCACCTCGGCCAGGAGGTGGAGCAGGTTGCTGCCGATGAAGCCGGCGCCGCCGGTGACGAGGACGGAGGTGGAGGTCATGACGCTGAGGGGGGCGGGCAGCCGAGAGGCGGGGAGAAGGGAGCGGGCCGTCGGGAGGCGGTCTCAGGCCCGCTCGTGCGCGAGGAACCGAGCCAAAGCTTCGCGCCAGGGGGCGAGCGGCGCACCCCGCAGGGCCGCCAGCTTGGAGCAATCGAGGACGCTGTAGGCCGGACGCTTCGCCGGCCTGGGGAACTCATCGGTCGTGCAGGGATCGACCTTCACCCCCGTCACGCCGGCCTCCGCGAGGGTGGCGACGGCGAGATCGTACCAGCTCGCCCGGCCCTCGCAGGCGGCGTGGTAGACCCCCGCGGCGCCGCGCACGAGCACGTCCCAAAGAGCAGGGCTGAGCTCGAGGGTCGAGGTCGGCGAGCCCACTTGATCGGACACCACCCGCAACTGATCGCGCTCGGAGGCCAGGCGCAGCATGGTGCCGGGGAAGTGGTTGCCGCCCGGTCCGTAGAGCCACTGGGTGCGCACGATCGCCGTGCGCCCGGGATTCGCCGCCAGGGCCAACTGCTCGCCCTCGAGCTTGGTTGCGCCGTACACGCTGGTCGGGTTCGGCGCGTCGTCCTCGCGATAGGGCCGCTCGCCGGTGCCGTCGAAGACGAAGTCGGTGGAGACGACCACGAGCGGCAGCCCGCGCGAAGCGCAGGCCCGGGCCACGATCTGGGCCGCCGCGGCGTTGACCGCGCGCGCCAAGCCGGGCTCTTCCTCGGCCTTGTCGACCGCGGTGTAGGCGGCGGGGTGGATCACGCCGACCAGATCATCGATGCAGTCGAAGAGGCGCTCCACGGCGTCCGCAACGGTCAGATCGACGCCCCCGTGGTGCTCGAGGCCGGACACCCGCCCCTCGGCGGAGCGGTCAGTCCCGACCGGCGACAGTCCCTGGGGCGCGTCCGCCAGGAGCTGCCCGCCGAGCATGCCCCGCGCCCCGGTCACCAGGACGCGCCCGGTGGTTCCGGAGCCGAGCATCACGCGCCGTCCATGCGGTTCGCGCCGCCCTCGGCCACCAGCTGCGCGGCGCGCAGCATCGAGTCGAAGGTGCCGGCATCGGTCCACCAGCCGTCGAGGACCTCGTAGGTCATCGAACCGTCCTTGATGTACCAGTTGTTCACGTCGGTGATCTCGAGCTCCCCGCGGCCCGAGGGCTCGAGGGTCTTGATCACGTCGAAGACCCGCGCGTCGTACATGTAGATGCCGATCACGGCCAGGTTGGTCTTGGGCGCCTTGGGCTTCTCCTCGATCGCCACGACCCGCTCGCCGTCCAGCTCGGCCACGCCGAAGCGCTCCGGGTCGTGGACCTCCTTGAGCATGATCTTCGCGCCCCTGCCCTGGGCCCGGAAGTCGGCCACCGCCTTGGCGATGTTCTTCTCGATCAGGTTGTCGCCCAAGACCACGCAGATCGGCTCACCCGCGGCCCAGTGCTCGGCCAGGTCCAGGGCCTCGGCGATGCCGCCCTCGCCGCGCTGGTAGGTGTAGTTGATGTGCTTGAGCCCGAAGTCGGCGCCGTTGCCGATCAGGCTCAGGAACTCACCCGGCTTCTTGCCCCCGGTCACGATCATGATGTCCGTGACGCCCGCGTTCACCAGCGACTGGATGGGGTAGTACACCATCGGCTTGTCGTAGATCGGCAGCAGGTGCTTGTTGGTGATCTTGGTCAGCGGGTGGAGTCGCGTACCGAGGCCACCGGCGAGGATCACGCCTTTCATGGGAGCGGGGGGGGGGGCTGGGGTCGAAGGGGTCGGAGCGTGAGGCGGGGACGGGCCCCACGGGCGCGGAACTCTAACACGGGGGGCGCTTGTGGGGCCGTTGGGACCCGCCAGGGCGGGCCCCCCTCCGCGAGCGACCCACTTCGGCCACCAATTCGATCCCCCCAGGCGGTCGGGCCCGGACCCGAGGTGCGGGGAGCCGAACCGGTCGCCCAGGTCGTCGACTCCGGGCAAGCGCCGGCGCATCCGGGAGGACCCGCCCGAGACTCGCTGCGGGCAGAACCAAGGCGCACTCAGCAGGCAACCGCGCCCGAGGAATGAGGTGCGGTAGGCGGGACGCCAGCACCTCCACGGCGCTGACTCTCCCCCACTTCGCAACTTCGTAGCCGAATCGGAATCGGCAGCGGAGAGTGAGTCGACGTCGCGCGACCTTGCCCGCGACGCCTCTCGCTCGCCCATGTCTCCCGCTGCGGCTCCCACCACGCGCGTCCATCTGTGGCTCCTCGCCGCCGTGGTGGCGGGGGCGTTGTGGTTCCTGACCCGCTCGCCCGAGGGGCCGGTCCAAGCCGTCGATCGCAGCGCAGAAGCGACCCAGGACTCTCAGGCCCCGGAGGCGCTCGCGCCCGCGGCGAACTTCCAGACGCCCACGACCATTCAGCCGAAACTCGTCGCCCCGTACCGCACGGGGCAGGCCGGTCGAATCGTCGGACGGGTCTTCGGGAGCGATGGAGTGCCCCTCGAGGGCGCGCGCTGCACCCTCGCGCCCGGCGAGCCGGCCTGGGGCTTCGTCGCGGCCATCGAGCGGATCCCGGGGACCGATCCGCTTCAGGCGGCGACGGACGCCGAGGGGCGCTTCGCGCTTCCCGCGCCGTCTGGCTCTTGGAGCCTGGCTGTCGAGGCCGAGGGTCAGGGCGGTTGGTGGGCCGACCACCTGCGCGGCGGGGACGACCTCGAGATTCGGCTGACGGCGCCCAAGACCCTCGACGTGTCGCTCGTCGACGGGGACGGACGGCCCCTGGTCGGCGCGCGGGTCGATCTGCTCCCGGGCTTTCGTCGTCTGGGTCGCACGCCCCTGGCCAGCGCCGTGACCGACGCGCTGGGCCAGGCGGAGCTCCCCGCCCACGGTCCGGGCGACAACTACGTCAGCGTGGTCCACCCCGGCTCGCACTACTTGGTCGAGAGCGTCGATTCCGACACGCCCCTGACCCACATCCCCGTGGCGCTGTCGGTTGGCACGGGCTACGGCGTCCACGGCCAGATCCATGCCGGCGCGGGGTCCGCAGCACTGCGCGCCCCGCTGATCACCGTCGAGGCCTACTCGCGCGGCCAGTCCATCCGACTCCAGCCGGAGTGCAGCGCCGACGGAAGCTACGCGACGGAAGCGATCTTCGCCCCCGGCGAGACCGTGCGGGTGAGCGCCACGGCCGAGGGGCTCGGCGAGGTCCAGGCCTGGACCCTGGTGCCGATGGAGCCGGATCCCGAGGGTCTGCGCCTGGACCTGACGCTCGCGGCGCCCGAGCGCGTGGCGCGCGGCCGGTTGGTGGACGCGAGCGGCGCGGGACTAGCTGGCGCCGAGGTTCACCTGGCCTCCATCGACCCGATCGGGCGCGGGCAGGACGCCCTGGTGTCAGGACTCATGCGCCCGCCCCACTACACCGAGCGTTGGGCGCACGTCACCGCCACCGACGCATCCGGCGGGTTCAGCGTGCCGCGCCTGGCGGCAGACCTGCAATACATCCTGGCCCTTGTGGATCCGACCCGAGATCCATGCGCGCCAACCTTCGTGTGGCCGGCCCTGAGCACGGCCGGATCGACCGTCGAGCTAGGCCAGGTGACCCTGCCCGAGGCCGGTGGGCTGTTCGGCGTCGTGCGCTATGACGACGGCGATCCCGTTGCACCGGGCACGGTCAGCGTCCACCTCGAACTGATCGTCTCCGGCGCCGCGTTCGACACCTGGCGGCCGAGCTCGTGGTGGCGCCCCTTGACCACGACGACTCGCAGCGACGGCTACTTCCGCTTCGACGGGCTCGCGCCGGGTTCCTACGACATCAAGTGGGAGGGCGAGCTCGTCGACAATCGCGCCGTGGTTCCCTCAACCTTGCAGGGACCGATCGAGGTATTCGTCCCGCGACCCGCGGACGAGTCCATGGCACAGCTAGTGGGTCGCGTGCTCACGCCCGCCGGCGGCCCGTTGAGCGGTGTATTTGTCGGCATCTTCGAGCCCGACGACTTGGCCCACGACGATCCGGTCGCCATGACCTTCAGCGAGCTGGACGGTAGCTTCAGCCTGCGCGCCCCCGCGGGTCGTCCGCTCGAGTTGAGTGCTTCCGACATGCGGGGCCGGTTCGAGCCATTCGTGCGCACGGTGCCAGACGTCGCGATGTCCCCGTCGCAGAGCGTGCAGCTCGAGACCGCGGATTACGTCAGCGATCCGATCATCGTGCTGGTCGTCGGCCCCGACGGTGTGCCCCTCGAGGGCATCGACGTGCGCCTCGAGCCGCCCGAGAACCGGCACTGCGGTTGCGTCTCCTTCGGGATCAAGACCGACGATCACGGTTTTGCGATCTACGAGCAGGTCGCGCCCGCCGAGCATCGCATCACCATCAGTGATCCTCTCGGGCGATTCGAGGCGGAGCAGTATTCCGCCATCACACCAGGCACTTACCTCGATGTCGCACTCGAGGATTAGTTCGAAATCGCGAGCCTTGCCGCGCGTCGCTCTGCGGCGTGCTAGGCTCGCGACCGTGTCAGCCGCGCCGTTCATCGGGATTGATGACCTCGAAGTTCGGAGCTCTTGCGATTCGGTGACGCAGGCTGACGTTCAACCTGTTCCGATCGAGACCCATCGCTCGATAGTCCCCAAGCACGACTGAAGGAGCGTCCCATGCAGAATCGATCGATTCTCCGCAAGGCTCGCCTGCTTGCCATTCCGGCACTTCTCGCTGGCATGGTCAGTGCTGCCCAAAACGACATCACGTCGTCGCCCTGTGCGTTCGAAAAGGGCAAGTGCTACAAGCTCACCTACCACCCGACATGAATCCAGAACCTCGAGTGGGCCAACAAGCCCGCTTGTCCTGGTGACAAGGTGGATCCGGTGAACGGCACCGTCAACGGCGTCAGCGGATGCCTGACCCCGACATGACTGCCTGTCTGTGAGATCCCCCAGTGGGTCGAAGTCAAGTGCGATAGCAAATAGCGCTTGGGACTAGGGTCGGTGAACCTAGTCGATGCGAAGGTTCGGCCGGGCGCAAGCCCGGCCGAACCCGTTCGGGGCCACCGGCGCCTAACGTCCTCGAGCTGCCACCCCGAGCGTGCCGAGACTGGCGGAGCACACCGCCACCACCACTCGGTCCAGGCGCGGGTCGCTGGCCCCATCCAGGTACCAACGCGCGAATCCGCCGACGAACTTCATGAGCGAAGTCCCCTGAAAGCCCTCCGCGCTGCGCGCGACGAGTTGCCGCAGTTGGAATGCCTGCAGGACGGCCGTCCGGTAGCGTTCCGGATCCGACGGTGCGCCCACGGTCGCTCGAGCCCTCGACGCCGCACCGCGACACAGAGCGCGCACCACGGCCCAGGCTGGGTTCGAAGCCTCGTCAGTGAACGACTCGAGTGTAAACTCGAGCCCCTTCGAGGCCCGCTTCGACAGGAAGTAGCCCTTCACGAGCATGTCCGCCAGCTGCTCGGGCGCGAACGGGCGTCCGTACTCTTCCAACAGGTCCTGTACCGGGGCGGAGTCGATCAACAGATCGAGCAGCTCGTCGATCAGCACCGCCTGACCGTCGCGCGATTTCATCTTCGAGCCGGCCGCAGTGACCATACCGTGGGCGAAGACCTCGACCCGCTCCACCAGCTCCGCCGCGCCGAACCTGCGGGCGACGTCCAGTTCCGCCTGGCCCGCCGCGCCCCATTCGTCACCGCAGACGACGATCCAACGGTAGGGCGGGGCCCCCACGGCCTGCTCTTCCAGGAACAGACCGATCACCCGGGCGTGTTCCGTCGGGAAGCCATCCTCCCGCAGCAGCTTGAGGGTCGCGTACTCGGAGCGCCCAGTGTCGAACAGCACCTCCTGGCCGATGCCGCGGTAGAACGCACCCGAAGCCAGGCCCGCAGCTGTCAGGCGTTCGACGGCGGCCAAGCTCGCCGACTCGTGGTGTACCCGATCCCAGCGGGCGCCGAGTCGCTCCAACGTCGCCTCCTGCCCACCCAGGGCCCAGGAACGCACCCGTTCCCAGAGCCTTCGAGCCTCTGCTTCCCCCGCGACCCAAGCCGCCAAGAGCTCGTCCGCACGGTCGTGGACGACCGTGTCCTCGCGCTCCGCGGGGTCCGCTCCGCTTTCCGCCCCACGACCGGGGACCGCGTCGCTGGCTCGGGCGTAGTCCGCGTAGCAGCGACCGACGAACTGGTCGGGCGCCAGCCCGGCCCGCTCCGGGCCCCAGTCCTGCCCGTGCTGCGCCAGCAGGCCCTCGTAGCCTGCCATGGCCTCGCACACGCTGCGGCCAATGTCACAGACGTAGCACTGGCGCAACACCCTGGCCCCGCAGGCCTCGAGGGACGCGGCCACCGCCATGCCCAAGGCGGCATTGCGAAGGTGCCCCACGTGCAGCGGCTTGCTGGCGTTGGGGTTCAGGAAATTGACCACATAGTGGCGGCCGTCCATGCCCCCCACCGTTGCGATGGCCGAAGGAGCGGCGCCTTCCAGCTCTCGCCCGAGTTGATCGATGAAGTCCTCGGTCAACCGGAGCGAAACCTCCGCGCCTCGGCGGCGCACCGTGTCCACGACCCCCAGGCCCGCCAGCCGTTCCACCAACGCACCGGCCATTCCACCCGCAAGGGCAGACGTGTCCGTGAAGAACAGGCGCAGATCCACCGGCGAGCGGGCCAGACGGCGGTAGCCCAGGCTCGGGCGCATACAACTCGACCCGACCGCACGAGCGGCGTCGTCGCAGATAGCAAGTAACGTGCCTTCGAAGGACCGCAGCGCGCTGACCGATGCGGGCTTCGCCGCGGGAAAAACTTCGCTCATCACTGGCTTCCGACTGGGGTCGCGACCGGGCTCCCGGCTTCGTGCGAACCGAAGTTGCATTTGGCGCCGAACGCCGCACGCGGAGAAAGTTCGCACCGACTTTCGCCGTCCGAGGTCGATGGTAGTATCGCGCCCGTCACATCGGCAAGCGCGCGACCCATCGCGCACTCGCCCGCCTTGACAACCAGTGTGCACCCGTAGCTCAATGGTCAAGAGCACTGTGATCAGGACCACGCGCCGGAGATCAAACAGCGGCGAGCAGGAGCGCAGAGACTCACCCCGTCGGCCACTCGTAGAGATGCGGCTTCGTATTCGAGTGGGAAGTCGCGTCGAAAATACCCGACTGAGTTTCGTCGCCCCTGTCCGTTCCACCTGACTCCCCCCTTCCGACCGCGTACCCGTGTAGCGTCGACCGGTCGACACCGACGAGCGATCGACGCGGTTCGAGAACGCCAGGAGAGGAGGAGTCGAGACCCTCGAGCGAGTCCCGAGAGCAGGTTCGAAGAGTGCTGGACTTCAAATTCAGCGGTTGCGGGTTCGAGTCCCGTCGGGTGCACCATTCACAACCTGAGCCGCCTTGCCGGTTCGGGGTCTTTCCTGGAGGAGGAGAACCGGGTGAAGAGCGATTTGGAACTCGCGGGGGACTCCCCTCCCGCTCGGATTCCGCCGTTCGAGCTGCCGTCCGTGGGGTCGGGGAGACCACTTCCGAGTCCTTCTGAAGCGCCGCATCCGCCGTCGAGGTACGTCGGGTCATCGGGGCTCGCGTCGGACTTGGCGACGATCTCCGGCGCAGCTGGCCCGACGCTAGTTCGCATCGACTCGGTTCCGGCGCGCGGGGCCTCCGCCCCCCTGATCTTCGAGGCCCGTCCGAGTGCGGCCAGGCTGCTCGACATCTTCACCCTCCGACAGACGGAGTACCGCGCTCACAGCGACTATCTCTTGGGCAACCGCGCGGGCAGGCACCCCGCCGAGGACGACTTCGACGCCGACGCCTACCAGTTCTGCTGCACGATCGGGGACGAGGTAGTCGCCGCCTGTCGCTACTCGCCCGCGCTCGACGGAAGATGGGAGGCCAGCGGGCTGTGCCCCTTGCCGGCCGGAATTCGCGACGTCGGAGACTCGCCCCTTCAGATCAGCCGAGTGGTCGTGCGTGCGGACATGCGTCGACGGCTGATCACCGAGGTGATGCTCTGCCTGGCCTGTCGCTGGTTGCTCGAGTTCACCTCGCACCGCAGCTACTTCGCCCTCTGCCTGCCCAAGCTCGCACGCTACTACGAGCACTTCGGCGCCCACGCGATCGAGGGCGGCGAGGTGGTCCTCGCGAGCCGGCAGGGCCAGCTCTACCACTTCGTGCGCGGGCGCATGGACACGTCGGATCGAGTCATCACCGAGTTCCTCGAGCTCCACGAGAGCAATCCGTGGAGCCTACCGGTCAGGACGGAGCGACCCCGCGACGTTCCATCCTCAGCGGCGCTATCGCCTGCGAGGCCCACTCACCCCGGGCCGACTTCCCTCGTGTCCCCCACCATCGAACGACAACACGGATGAGCGACTTCCTCGATACCTGTGAACGCGCGGCCGCCGACGGCTGGGCTCGGATCAAGCGCGGCACCTTCTGGCGCCACGTGATGGAGCACGGCTTCGACCGCGAGCTGTACGTCGGTCTGATGACCGAGATCTACCACTACACCCGCGAGAACACCCAGAACCAGGCCCTCGCTGCGCTCGACCTGCATTCGGATCGCCTGTCCTTGATGCGGTTCTGTCTGAACCATGCGCTCGAGGAGGCCGGTCACGACCTGATGGCCCTGAACGACCTGCGCTCGGTGGGCGCCGACCCCGAGCGCGCCATGGCCAGCTCGCCGCTGCCGGAGACCCAGGCCTTCGTCGCGTACCTCTATCGCGTCGCGTCGACGCGGGACGCCACCGCACGACTGGGCTACAGCTTGTGGGCGGAAGGCTGCTATCCACACATCGCCGAAGTCCTGCAGTCGATGCGTAGCAGCCTGTCCCTGACGGACGGCCAGATGACCTTCTTCGTGGCCCACGGGAAGATCGACGAGGGGCACCTGGAGGAGGTCCGTCGCACGATCGTGCAGCACTGCACCACCGACGAGTTGCGCGCGGGTGTGCTGGACGTGTTGCGGACCTCGCTGCATCTGCAGGGGACCGTGCTCGAGGGCGTGATCCGCGTACACCAGGAGAGCCGCCGGCTGGAGCCCGCGGCTGCCGGCCGATGAGTGTCCGGCCCGCCTACTCCGAGGTGATGGAGGACCATCGTGGTCTCTCCGCCGCGTTCGGAATCGAGAGTGACGAGACGGTCGTCGTCGTCTCGTCCGCCGGGGACAACGTGTTCAACGCGGCCCTCGACGGCGCTCGCCACGTGTTCGGGGTCGACTTGGTCGAGGCCCAGACGCGACTCTGCCGGCTCAAGGAGGCGGCCCTGCGCGAGCTCAGTTGGGTCGAGTTCGCCGGCCTGGTGGGCAGCGTGCCGTGCGGCGCCGAGGCTCGCGCAGCGCTCCTGGATCGGCTGCCCGCCGCGGTACACCGCGGCTTGCTGGACGACCCGGATCTGCGCGGTGACATCGAGCGGTTCGGGCTCGCCGGCTGTGGTCAGCTCTCGGCCTTCCTCGCCCCCCTGCGCGAGGGCCTGACCGGAATCGTCGGCGCCGAGCCCCTGGCCGCGCTCCTCGGCGAGTCCGACCGGACTCGCCGCACGGCCCTGTTCGACGAGCACCTCGATACGACGGCCGTGCACGAGTTCCTCGCGCTGGCTCTCAACGAGCACACCATCGGGAACGCATTCATTCCCGCCGCCGCGTGGGACCGGATGGCGGAGCCCGAGTTCGGGGCCTTCTACCATCGGGTGTTGCGGCACCTGACCGTCGAGCTCGACCCGCGCGAGAACTACTTCCTGCACCGCATCTGGCGGGACAGCTTCCCCGGCACGGACGCCGTGCCCGCCTACTTGCGTCAGGAGCAGTACTCCCTGCTGCTGGAGCAACTCGATCGCATCACCTGGCACACGGCCGACCTGGGCGCTTTTCTGGCGACCATGCCGGAAAGCAGCGTCGACGTGGTCAACGCCAGCAACGTCCTGGATTGGTGCGACGACGCGGGCCACGACGACCTGTGGCAGCAGATGGACCGCGCCGCGGCCGACGGCGCGCGAGTCTTCCTGCGCTCGTTCTTGCGCCCACGTCCCCTCCCGGCGTCCATTCGCGAGCGTTGGACCATGGACGTGAACCTGGCGGCCGACCTGGCCAGCGCCGATCGCGTCGGCTACTTCTCGCGCTACGAGCTTTGGACGCGCGCCCGCGATCGCTCCTAGGTACGGCCGCGGCGGGGCCCCGGCGGGCGACCCTCGGGATCGTCCTCTTGGCCCTGGCCAGCTGCGGTCGGCCCCAGGCCACCACCGACGCCGAGATCCTTTGGGACACCTGGGGCGTTCCGCACGTCTTCGCCGCCGACGCGGACGGGCTGTTTCGCGGCTTCGGCTGGGCCCAGATGCGGGCTCACGGGGACCTGCTGCTGACCTTGATCGGCGAGGCTCGCGGCCGCGGCGCGGAGTACTGGGGCGAGTCCTGGATCGAATCCGACCGCTGGGTCTGGACCGTCGGCATCCCCGAGCGAGCGCAGAACTGGTACGCCGACCAGGAGCCCGAGTTCGCGCGGCATCTGGATGCCTTCGCAGCGGGCGTAAACGCCTTCGGTCGCCTGCACCCGGATGAACTACGCGACGACCTGGAGGTCGTGCTGCCGATCACCGGCGCCGACCTCTTGGCCCACCTCCAGCGGGTGCTGCACTTCTCGTTCGTGAGCAACGAGAGCCTGCAGGCGGGCGCGACGACGCCGCCAACCGACGGTGGATCGAACGCCTGGGCCATCGCGCCGGCCCATGCTTCCGGTGCACGGGCACTTCTCTTGGCCAATCCGCACCTGCCTTGGGAGGGGCGCTATCGCCTCTTCGAGGCCCATCTGGAGTGCCCCGAGTACCGTGCCTACGGGGCCACGCTGGTCGGCTTCCCGACCCTGGCCATGGCCTTCAACGACAAGCTCGGCTGGACCCACACCGTCAACGCCCAGGACGGCATGGACCTCTACGCCCTCGAGCTGGACGGCGACCGCTACCGCTGGGATGGCGCCTGGCGCGGCCTCGAGCGGCACCCCCATCGACTGCGTGTGCGCGCGGCGAACGGCGATCTGCGCGAGGAGCCGATCGAGATCCGCAGCTCGGTCCACGGCCCGATCGTCTCGGGCGACTCCGACCGCGCCCTGGCCCTGCGAGTGGTCGGGCTCGACCGCCCCGGTTCGGCGCGGCAGTGGTGGCGAATGGGTGCGGCCGGGGACCTGGCGAGCTTCGAGAGCGCCACGGCGAGCCAGCAGCTTCCGCTCTTCTCGATCCTCTACGCCGACGTCGAGGGCAACGTGCTGCACCACTTCGGCGGCTTGACACCGCGGCGCGCCGCAGGCGCATCGGACCCCTCCGGACTGCTGGACGGATCCGCGCCCCGTGACCTGTGGAGCGAGTATCTGGGCTACGACGAGCTGCCGCGGGTCTTGAACCCGACGACTGGCTGGCTGCAGAACGCCAACGATCCCCCCTGGAACACGACGCTCCCCGCGGTGCTCGATCCCGACGACTTTCCGCAGTACGTCGCTCCTCGACGCATGTCCCTGCGAGCCCAGCACTCCGCGCAGATGCTCCAGGACGACGAATCGGTGAGCTTCGACGAGCTCGTGGACTACAAGCACTCGACTCACGTGGAGCTGGCGGACCGGATCCTCGATGACCTGTTACCCCTGGCGGCGGCCCATGGGGACCCGACGATCCGACGTGCCGGCGAAGTGCTCGCCGCCTGGGATCGCAGCGTCGACGCCGGCAGCAGCGGCGCACTGCTCTTCCTGCTCCTGGTCCAGGCGCTGGGCGACGAGACCAACGTCTTCGAGCGGGCCTGGGACGAGCACGATCCGCTCGCCACTCCGCGCGGGATTGCGTCGGCGGAGAGAGTGCTCGAGGCCCTGGGCGCTGCCGCAGGGCAAGCGGTCGAATCCGTGGGCGCACTCGATCTCCCCTGGGGCGATCTTTTCCGCCTGCGCGCGGACCGCTCGGACCTACCCTGCAGCGGCGGAATGGCCGGCCTGGGCATTTTTCGCAGCTTCGAGTTCTCCCCCGACGCCGACGGTCGAATGCGCGTCATCGCCGGCGACAGCTTCGTCTCGGCGGTCGAGTTCGCCACGCCGCCCCGTGCCCAGGCCTTGATGACCTACGGCAACTGGACCCAAACAGGTTCGAGCCACCGCTCGGACCAGTTGCCCCTGGCGGCCAGTCAGACCCTGCGCGAGGTCTGGTTCAGCCGCACGGCCGCACAAGACCACCTGGAGCGGCAGGAGTGGGTTCCCGCCGAGTGAACTGCCGCCCCAATCACAGACCGAGCCGCCGACGCCCGCGGACCGACCTCAACCGAGCTGCTGCCGGTACCACTCGACGAAGCGGCTCAGGCCGTCCCGCACGGTGGTGTGCGGGTCGTAGCCCAGCCTGCGCTTGGCCTTCGAGATGTCGGCGTAGGTGATCACGACGTCGCCCGGCTGCATGGCCTGTCGATCGATGATCGGATCGATGCCGCAGACTTCACCGACGATCTCGATCATCTCCGCCAGGGACGTCGTCTGCGACTCGCCCAGGTTGTAGATCTCGTAGCCCTCGCAGTGGTCAAGGCTGCGCACCACCCCGTCGACGATGTCGTCGATGTAGGTGTAGTCCCGGCGCGTCGAGCCATCGCCGAACATGGGGATCGGCTCGCGCTGCAGGGTCATCCGCACGAATTTGTGCATCGCCATCTCGGGCCGCTGACGCGGACCGTAGACGGTGAAAAAGCGCAGGGCGCTGATCGGGATGCCGTAGAGGTGGTGGTAGGTGAAGCAGTGCAGCTCGCCCGCGCGCTTGGTCGCGGCGTAGGGCGAAATGCAGCGGTGGATGTCGTCGACCTCGGAGAAGGGCGCCTTCTCGTTGGCCCCGTAGACGCTCGACGACGAGGCGAAGACGAACTTGAGGCCCTCCCGCTTGCGGATCTGCTCCAAGAGGATCAGCGTGCCGCGGACGTTGACGTCCTCGTAGTGCAGCGGGTCGAGCAGGGAGGGGCGCACCCCGGCCATGGCGGCCAGGTGGATCACGGCGTCGAAGTTCCCTTCGGTGAACAGCCGGGCCATGCCCTCGGCGTCGCGGATGTCACCCTCCACCAGGCGCGCCCCGGCCGCCTTCACGGCCTCGGCGTTGGCGCGCTTGATGGCCGGGTCGTAGAAGTCGTTGAAGTTGTCGAGGACACAGACCTCGTCGCCGCGAGCGAGGAGAGCCTCGGTCACGTGGGAGCCGATGAAGCCGGCACCGCCGGTGATCAGGACGCGCTGCATGTGCGGGAGGAGGTCGCGGGGAGGGTTGGCGGGGGGGGGGGAGCCTTCGCTCGGGGAACGGACGGGCGCGCGGCGCCGCCGCTACTCGACGGTGACACTCTTGGCCAGGTTGCGGGGCTTGTCGATGTCGCAGCCGCGCAGGTCGGCGATGTGGTAGGCGAGCAGTTGGAGCGGGATCACGTTGAGCACCGGCGAGAGCCACTCGGAGCTCTCGGGAACCACCACCGCCTCCTCGGCGATCTCGTGGCTCTGTCGGTCCGAGCCAACGGCAATCACGCGCCCACCGCGCGCCTTGACCTGCTCGATGTTCGAGCGTGACTTCTCGGAGACACCGCCGATGGAATTGACGACGACCGTGGTCAGGTCGGGCTCGATCAGGGCGATCGGGCCGTGCTTCATCTCCCCCGCCGGGTAGCCCTCGGCGTGCATGTAGGAGATCTCCTTGAGCTTCAAGGCTCCCTCCAGGGCGATGGGGAAGTTGATCCCGCGGCCCAGGAAGAAGAAGCCCTTCACGTTGCGGTGGCGATCGGCCAACTCACGGATGTGTTCCACCGCCTCGGGCGCGAGGACCGTCTCCATCCGCGCGCGCAGGCGCTTGAGCTCTTCGATCATCTCGCGACCCTGCTCCCGGGAGATGCGCCCGTTGGCGCGCCCCATCCGCAGGGCCAGGAGGTACGCGGCAACGACCTGGGCCACGAAGGCCTTCGTGCTCGCCACGCCGATCTCGGGCCCCGCCTCGGTCAACAGGGTGGCACTGGACTCGCGCATCACCGTCGAGCCGACCACGTTGCAGATCGACGTCGGCCGCGCGCCCAGGTCGCGGGCCAGGCGCAGGGCCGCGAGGGTGTCGGCGGTCTCGCCTGACTGGGAGATGGCCAGGGCCATGGTGTTCTTGACCAGGCGCGGGTCGCGGTAGCGGAACTCCGAGGCGAAGTCGATGTCCACCGGAACGCCCGCCAGGCCCTCGATCATGTAGCGGGCGATGTAGCCCGCGTGCAGCGCCGTGCCGCAGGCCACCACCTGAACGCGCTCGACATTCGCGAGGTCCGAGTCTTCCCAGCCCTCGCCGCCCAGATCCACGTCGCCGGTATCCGGACGCAGCCGACCCTCCAGGGTGCGCGCCAGGACGTCGGGCTGCTCGTGGATCTCCTTGAGCATGTAGTGCTCGTAGCCGCCCTTCTCGGCGGACTCGGCGTTCCACTCGATGGTCCGCACCGGGCGCTCGACCGCGCGGCCGCGGCCGTCGACGATCTTGATGCCGTCCACGGCGAGCTCCGCCACGTCCCCGTCCTCCAGGTACTGGATCTCGCGGGTGTGCGGCAGGAGCGCCAGGACGTCCGAGCCCAACCAGGCGCCGTCCGCGGACATGCCCACGCACAGGGGCGGGCCGTGCCGCGCGCAGAGCAACTGGGGCTCGGCGCCATTGACCAGCAGCGCTATGGCGTAGTAACCCTCCACCCGCGCCAGGCTCGCCTGCAGCGCGGCCAGGGGCGTGTCGCCCTGGGCCAGCTGCCGCCCGATCAGGTGCGCCAGGACCTCGGTGTCGGTCTCCGAGAGGAACACCGCGCCCTCGGCCATCAACTCGCGCCGCAGCTCGAGGTAGTTCTCGATCACGCCGTTGTGGACCAAGGCCAGGCGCCCATCGGGATCCACGTGCGGATGGGCGTTCTGGTCCGTGGGCTCGCCGTGGGTCGCCCAGCGAGTGTGGCCGATTCCGATCGGTGCCCCGGGCAGCGGATCGGACGCCAGGGCGCCCTCGAGCTCCGCCAGGCGCCCGGCGCGCTTGCGAACCTCGATCTGGCCCCCATGGACCACGCCGACGCCGGCCGAGTCGTAACCGCGGTACTCGAGGGTCTTCAGACCCTGGATCAACGACGCGACGACCGAGCCGCCGCGCGTGTGCGCGCCGACGATGCCGCACATGTCAGACGGACTCCCCGGACTCGATGCGCTTCTTGAAGTAGGCCAGGGTGCGCTCGAGCCCGTCGCGCAGCTCCACCTGGGGCGTCCAGCCCAGGATCGACTTGGCCTTGGTGATGTCGGGCTGACGCACCTTGGGGTCGTCCTCGGGCAGGGGCCGGTGGGTGATCTTCGAGCCCGAACCGGTGATGTCGATCACCGCCTTGGCGAACTCGAGGATGGTCATCTCGTGGGGGTTGCCGATGTTGACGGGCAGCGGCTCGTCCGACATCAGCAGGCGGTAGATGCCCTCGACCAGGTCGTCGACGTAGCAGAACGAGCGCGTCTGGCTACCGTCGCCGAAGACCGTCAGGTCCTCGCCTCGCAGGGCCTGGCCCATGAAGGCCGGCAGGGCGCGGCCGTCGTTGAGCCGCATGCGCGGACCGTAGGTGTTGAAGATCCGCACGATGCGGGTCTGGACCCCGTGGTAGCGCTGGTAGCCCATGGTCATGGCCTCGGCGAAGCGCTTGGCCTCGTCGTACACGCCGCGCGGGCCGACCGGGTTGACGTTGCCCCAGTAGTCCTCCTTCTGGGGGTGCACCAGCGGGTCGCCGTAGACCTCCGAGGTGGACGCGATCAGGAAGCGCGCGCCCTTGGCGTGGGCCAGGCCCAGGGCCTTGTGGGTACCGAGGGAACCGACCTTGAGCGTCTGGATCGGCAGCTCGAGGTAGTCGATCGGGCTCGCCGGCGAGGCGAAGTGCAGGACGTAGTCCAGCTTGCCGGGGACGTGGATGAACTCCGTGACGTCCTGGTGAGCGAAGTGGAAGCGCGGATCGTCGAACAGGTGCTCGACGTTGCGCAGATCCCCGGTCACCAGGTTGTCCATGCAGATCACCTCGTTGCCCTCGGCGAGGAAGCGCTCGCAGAGGTGACTGCCGAGGAAACCGGCACCGCCGGTGATGAGGACGCGGGTGGAGGCCATGGATGCGGGGGGGGGTCGGGGAGCGGAGGGGTGCGGAGAGCCGGACGGTCGGGCCGCGGCCTCAGGGGCCGCCGGGGGAGCCGCCCGGTGCAGGATTGGCCGATGCGGGGCCAGCCGTTGGAGAGCCGGTCGCAGCGGAGCTGTTCTGATTCTGACCGCCCGGCGCCGAGGCTCCGCCGTCGGCCGGGGGTTCTTCGGGTTCGTCCTCGGACAGAATCGACTCCTCCTCCGACGAAGGCGCCCGACCAGGCCGATCGGCTGCCCCGCTCGGCGGGCTATCGGCTGTCCAGCCCAGATCGGTGAAGCGCGCGCGAACGCCGGGTCCCAGCCTGACGCGCACGCCCTGGGCGGCGATCCGCGCGGGGCCGGAGGCCTCCACGGTCGCGCCGCCGGGGCGCCCGGCCGGTTGGACCAGCTCGGCGGGGCCCTCGATCACGAGCCCCACCCCGCCCTCCTCCACCCGCAGGCCAGAGGCCGGCGAGTTGAAGGGCGCGGCACCGGCGTCGAGGATCGGGAGGTCCACCGCCTGGCCCGGCCCGACGGGCAGAAGGCCGTCGCGGTACTCGACGTAGGCCGTGTGCTTGGCCTGGTTCTTCAGGCGTAGGACGTCGCCCGTGGCCAGTCGTTGCAACAGGAAGGGCCCGCTGCTCTCGTCGTCGTCGCCGTGCACCACCGCGCCGCCCTCGAGGGCCACCCGGGCCCCGGGGGTCAGCATCAGGCGCGCCCTTGTGATGCGGGCCAGGGTCGCCACCGGCTCGTCGCGGTCGCGCTCGCCGACCACGGCGGCGCCTTCCTCGAAGAGGATGATCGAGATGCCATCGCGCGGCCAGAACAGCTCGGCCTTGCCGCCCGCACCGGACAGCACCCAGGCGCCGGCGCCGATGCGTTCCTTCTTGTTGTAGAAGCGCAGGGGGAAGCCGGCGGTGGCGCCGGTCCGGCGCAGCTGCACCGGGTCGGCGTGGCGCACCACGAAGACCTCCTCGAGGCCCGGCTGGATGTCCGCGCCCTCACCCGGGGGCAGGGGCACGACCGTCGGAGTCATCGGACCCGGCCAGCGCTGGGTGTTGCACCCGGCCAGGACCGCCAGCGCCGCCAAGACCAGCGCGGCCGGCGAGGTCTGGACCGGGAGCGTCCGCAGCTGGCCCAGCACTTCAGGAGCCCTTCGAGCTGACGGCCGCGGAGTTCGACGAAAAGAACCGCTCCACGAAGCCCGTGTCGTGCTCGCCCGAGAGGAACTCGCTGTGACCCAGGATCTTGCGCGCCAGTCCGATCGTCGTCTTCGGACCGACGATGACGAACTCGTCCAGGGCCCGCAGCATGGTCCGGATCGCGCGGGTGCGGTCCGCGCGGTGCGCGAGCAGCTTGCCGATCATCGAGTCGTAGTTGGGCGGGATCGTGTAGCCGGCATAGACGTGGCTATCCAGGCGGATGCCCGGCCCTCCGGGGGCCACGAACTGCTCGATGCGCCCCGGCGAGGGCTGGAAGTTGCGATCGGGATCCTCGGCGTTGATCCGCACCTCGATGCAGTGTCCACGCAGCTCCACGTCGTCCTGGGTGAAGCTCAGGTGCTCGCCCGAGGCCATGCGGAGCTGCTCCTGGATCAGGTCCACCCCGGTGACCATCTCGGTCACGGTGTGCTCCACCTGGATGCGCGCGTTGACCTCGATGAAGTAGTAGTTCTTGTCGCGATCCATCAGGAACTCGACCGTGCCCGCGTTGTAGTAGCCGGCCTCGCGCGCGATGCGTAGGGCCGCCTCCCCCATCTCGCGGCGCAGGGCCGGGCTCACCGAAGGCGAGGGCGATTCCTCCACGACCTTCTGGTGGCGGCGCTGCACGGAGCAGTCCCGCTCGCCCAGATAGACCAGGTTGCCGTGCTGGTCGCCGAGAATCTGGATCTCGACGTGCCGCGGGTTCTCGACGAACTTCTCGAGGTACATCGTCCCGTCGCCGAAGGCCGCTTCGGCCTCCGCGCGGGCGGCGTGGAAGCCGCTGGTCAGGCTGGCGTCGTTGCGCGCCAGGCGCATCCCGCGGCCGCCACCGCCGGCCGAGGCCTTGATCATCACCGGGTAGCCGATCTCCCGGGCGATCTTCAGGGCCTCCTCCTCATCCTTGAGCGCACCGGGCGAGCCCGGCACCACCGGAACGCCCGCGCGCATGGCCATCTCGCGGGCCCGCGACTTGTTGCCCAGGGACGAGATCGTCTCCGGGTCCGGCCCCACGAACTGGATGTTGCAGGAACGGCAGACCTCGGCGAAGTGCGCGTTCTCGGCCAAGAAGCCGTAGCCGGGCACGATCGCATCCACGTCGGCGATCTCCGCGGCGGAGATGATCGACGGGATGTTCAGGTAGGACTTCGCCCCGGCGGCGGGCCCGATGCAGATCGTCTCGTCCGCCTGCTTGAGGTAGAGCGCGTCGGCGTCGGCCTCCGAATAGACGGCGACCGTCTCGACGCCGAGCTCCCTCGCCGCGCGGATGATGCGCTGGGCGATCTCCCCGCGATTCGCGACCAATACTCGGCCGAACATCAGCGCGACGGGCTCAGGAGCCCCGTTGGATCAGGAACAGCGGCTGGCCGAATTCGACCGGCTCGGCGTTCTCGACGAGGACCTCGACGACCGTGCCGGAGAGCTCGGCCTTGATCTCGTTCATGACCTTCATGGCCTCGATGATGCAGAGCACCGACTCGTCGTCGACCTTGGAACCCTTCTCCACGAAGGGCTCGGCGTCCGGCGACGAGGACCGATAGAAGGTCCCGACCATCGGGCTCTTGAACTCGATCGTCCCGGGCGGGAGCGTGCGCTGGTCCCCCGAGCCGCCCGGTGCGGGGCCGCCCTGGCCATAGCCACCTGCTTGGCCATAACCACCGTCGCCGCCCCCCCCGTAGTGGGCGCCGCCCATCTGGGGGCCACCCAGGGGGCCGCCGCCGTGGGTCACGTTCACGATCGGGTTCGAGGCGCCGCGGTCGCTGCCGCCGCGCTTGAGGTGGACCTTGATCCCCTCCTTCTCGTCTTCGACCTCGAGTTCGGTCAGTTCGGCGCGGGACATGATCCGGGCCAACTGAGTGATGAGCTTGATCTCCATGGGGTCTGCGGCGTCTGGCCGCGGGGCGCAGGATAGCCGCCCGAATCGTCGCAAGCTCGCCCCAATCCGGGCGCCCTACTCCCCGGTCGTTACCGGGGCGCGACCGTTCCAGCCCGGACGCGACCAGTTCCCCGAGCGCCCGCCGCTCTTCTCGAGCAGCTCGACCCCCGCCAGGCGGACGCCCTTGTCGAGGCCCTTGACCATGTCGTAGACCGTCAGCGCCGCCAGGGCCGCCCCCGTCATGGCCTCCATCTCGACGCCCGTACGGCCCCGGCAGGCCGCCGAGCAGTAGATCTCCAGCCGATCGGGCCCCGCCCGCTCGAACTCCACCTCGACGTGGTCAAGGCCGAGCGAGTGGCACATGGGTATCAGCTCCGGCGTGCGCTTGGCCGCGAGGATCCCAGCCACCCGCGCGACCTCCTCCACGGGGCCCTTCGGTCCCCCTCGAGCCAGGACCTGGTCCAGACGCCCCAGTGGGAAGTCCACCGCCGCGCGGGCCAGGGCCCGTCGATCGGTGGAGGGCTTCGAACCAACGTCCACCATCTGACTTGTGGTCCCGTCCGGCCCGCTACGCAGGTGGCTCAACTCCCCGGCCGATGCCTCGGGGGCGATGTTCTGGGGATCCGGCTGGGCCGTGGAATCGGTCTGGCTCATGGCGCGCTGGGGGGGACGGTGGGCGACGCTCGCGGGGTGACCCGGGACCCCGCGTCGGGAAGTTCACGAATTGTGAGGGCCGAGTGACGAAGCCAACCCTGGTTCCCTCGTCCGTATCGTCGATAGATAGTAGGGCCCGGCGGAGCGGGACAGGCCACCCCTGGACCTCTCCACCGCCCCTCGGCAACTCCCTGGCCGTCAATCAGTCGGCTCCCGCGCAAGCTTCCATGCCTCGATCCAAGATCCTCGCAACCCTCGCGGCCCTCCCGCTCCTGACCCTCACCGCCGCGGCCGCCTTCCAGGACGGCCTAGCGACCCTGGTGGACATCCAGGTCGAGCGGGCCAACTCCCGAGGCCCCGAACAGGTCTGGCAACAGGCCCTGGCCCTGCGCGACGCCGCCGGCCCGTCGGAATCCGCCGCCCTCGATACCACCCTCGACGGCATGGTCGCCGGCGAGGCGCCCCTGGGCGAAAGTGGCCTTCTCCTGGTCAGCGCCGCCCGCCTCCAGGGCGAGGACCCCATCGGTGAATCCCTGGACGCCCTCCAGGCGGGTCTGTTGGGCCTGGCCCGCACGGCCTCGCCCGCGGGCGCGTCGGCAGCCATCAACATGCTCGGAGCGCGGGCCTTCAAGGCTCGGCCTCGAGAGGCACGGGTCGACCTCTCCCAGTCGCTGCTCGCCATCGGCGAGGGCGGCGAGCGACCGGCCCCGGTGCGAATCGCGGCGGCCCTCTCGGCCCACGCCGTGGGTGGTGGCACGGAGCGGCGCCAGGCGCGCCAGCAACTGCTCGACTTCCTGGGCTCCGAGGACGCCGAGGTCCGCGGCCTGGCGGCCCTGGGCCTGGCCTCGATCAACGAAGAGATCGCCGGCGAGCTGGAGCTCGAGCTGGAACGCCTGACGCAACTCCCCGGTGACAAGGCCGAGTTGGCCAACGTCTACCTGAAGCTCGAACGCGATCGGCGCCTGCGCGACCGCAAGGTCCGCGAGCTGCAGGACCGCCTCGACCGCGAGCTCCTGCCGCCCGAGTTGGCGCGCATCGCCGCCGCGATGGAGATGATCGAGGAGCGCCACCTGGACGGTGAGCTCTACTCCCGCGACGACCTGGCCGACGCCGCCCTGTCCGGGTTGATGCGCTCCCTCGACGAGCACTCGGCTTACTTGGCCCCCGAGGTCTACGCGACCTTCGTACAGGACCTCGAGGCCGAGTATGGCGGGATCGGCGCCTACGTCGGCATCGACCCGGCCGACAACCTGTTCACGATCACGCGGCCGATCTACTCCGGCCCCGCCTACCGCGCGGGCCTGATGACCGACGACAAGATCGTGCGCGTGGACGACTGGCCCACCCTGGGTGAGGACCAAGAGGACGTGATCAAGCGCCTCAAGGGCCAGCCTGGCACCCACGTCAAGCTCTACATCTGGCGTCGCGGCATGGATCCGGGACTGATCGACCGCCCCACCGACGACATGATCGTCGAGCTGGATCGCGCGATCATCGAGATCCCGGCCGTGCACTGGCAAATGCTGCCCGGCGGCATCGGGATGGTCGAGCTGTCGACCTTCAGCCGCGTCGCCGCCAGCGAGCTCGAGGACGCCCTCGACCAGATGATCGACCAGGGCCTGACTGGCCTGATCCTCGACCTGCGTCGCAACGGTGGAGGTCTGTTGACCGAGGCTGTGCGCGTCGCGGACCTGTTCCTGCCCCGCGGCCTGAAGGTCGTCACTGCGGACTACCGCGGCGAGGCGCCCCAGTCCCTCTACACCCAGCGGCCGCCGGTGCTGGCGCCCGGAGTGCCGATGACGGTCCTGACCAGCCGCTTCACGGCTTCGGCCTCGGAGATCGTCTCCGGTGCCCTGCAGGACCACGAGCGCGCGACCATCGTCGGCGAACGCACCTTCGGCAAGGGCTCGGTACAGAACCTCGAGACGCTGATCGGCTCCTTCGACGATCGCTTCATCGACGAGAACCGCAACGGCCGCTACGACGATTGGGAGCCCCTGGTCGGTGACTTCGACGAAGATGGCGAGTTCGACTTCGCGCCGCGGCTGAAGTTGACCATCGCGCGCTACCTGCTGCCGTCGGGTCGCTCGATCCACCGCGAACTGGACGCTGACGGCAACGTGCTCTCGGAAGGTGGCGTGCGCCCCGACCTCGAGGTGATGCTGAAGCGCATCGACGGCTGGCGCATCGAAGAGCAACTGGACCTGATCGGCCGCGGCCTTCACCGCAAGTACGTGAACGACCATTGGGACCAGTACGAGGACCTGTTCGTCAAGATCGCCGAGGGCGACAACCGCGACACCTCGCTGTACCCCGACTTCGACGAGTTCTACGAGAGCCTGAACACGGGCGCGCCGCGGGACGACGTGCGGAGCCTCTTGCGGCGGGAGATCCGTCGACGCGTGCAGGACAACCGCGGGGGCGAGTTCCCCATGGGCGACTACGAGGAGGACGAACAGGCCCAGGCTGCCGTGGAGTTCCTGCTCGGCCAGACCGGTCGTGAAGTGGCTCAGTTCCCCGAGTACGTGGCGGCCTTCAACAAGGTCGACCCCGGGGGACCGCTGCTGGCCAGCGCCGATACGTCACGCGAGGCCCTGCGCTCGGCCCTGTCGCTCGTGCGCGAGGCCCGCGCCGCTCGCGGCGACGTGTCACCCGAGGAGCTCGACGCCCTGCTCGCCGCGCTGCGCGAACTCGGCTACGAGTAGATCGCGGTGCGACCGGGCCGCGGCCCGTGACACTCAGGCGGGGTCGACCGATCAGGGTCGGCCCCGCCTGCTTCGTTCGGCCCGGCTCGGTTCGCGCTCTCGCCCGATCCAACGCTGGACCCCGCGTCAGCCCGCGTCGAACTTGCTCTCTTCTTCAGCGAACTGATCGAGGGCCGGCTCAACGAACTCCATCCAACAGATCTTGATCACCGCCGCCAGGGGCAAGGCGACCAGGACACCGAACAGACCCAGGGCCGCACCGCCGGCGGTGACGGCGAAGAGCACGGCGACATCGGACAGACCCAGGCTCTCGCCCAAGATGCGCGGCAGGAGCACGTAGCCCTCGAGCAACTCGGCTGCGGCGAAGATGCCACCGGTGGCCAAGAGTGCGTAGACCAGACCGTGGCTGGAAAGGGCCACCACCAGGGCCAGGGCGAAGGACACCAGCCCGCCGATGAACGGCACGATCGACAGGAACCCGCCACCGAGCCCCAAGAGCAGCGCGTAGGGAACGCCAGCCAGGGCCAGGGCAACCGTCAGGAACAGGCCCTTCAACAGGCTCACGAGAAGCCTGCCGCGGAAGAACACCGAGAGCACCTCGCCCAGCTTCTCGAAGGTCTTGGTCAGGCGATGGCGCTGGCGGCGCGGAAAGCGACTGGCCAGGTATTCGTTGAGGCGCTCGATCTCGAACAGCCAGAAGAAGGCGTAGACCGGCACCAGGATCACCAGGGTCGAGAGGCCCAGGAAGCCGCCGAAGAAGCGCTGGATGTAGGCGAAGATCGACTCGGCCGCGCGCGCTCCGACTTCGCCCGCGGCCTGCACCGCGCCCTCGTTCTCGGCAGCGAACTCCGACAGGATCCCGACCAATTCCTTCTGGCTCGGAACCGAAGCCGGGACCCACTCGTCACCGAGCACCTTGGCCGCCCAGTCGCGCACCCGTTGCAGGGATTGCACTCCGGTTTCTTCCGCTTCGCCCGCGGACGGCGAGTCGGACTCCGGTGATCGGTGCGCGTCGACCGGCTTCTCGCCCGCCGCCATTCTTGCAGCAGCCTCACCCTTCGCCGTAGCCACTTCTTCGGGAGCATCCACGCCGGCGGATTCGTCCTGCGTGAGCTCGAACTCGGTCTCATCGGCGGCCTGGTCGCCTCGCGCCGCCTCGCTCCGGGCCGCTCTGCCTTCACCGTCCTTGGGGGCCAGGACATCCACGATCAGCGAGCGACCCTGGTGCAGCACGCCGAGTCCGAGCACGGTCGCAACCACGAACGCCAGGGCGAACACGGAGACCACCGCTCCCGTGCGCTTCATCCCCCGATCCGTCAGCTTGCGAACCACGGGCTGCAGGATGAATGCCAACAGGTAGCCGAGCAGCAGCGGGTTCAGGACCGAGCGGATGTACCAAGCAAACAACAGTACGACTGTGGCGACGATGCCCAGCGCGACGTTGCGGCGCGTGCGAGACAGGTTCTCCAGCATCCGAGCATGATGGGGACAGGGCCCGCCGGGCGCGAGCGGGTTTCCACCGCCGCGTCAGCGCAGGGTGCCCAAGGCCTGTCGCCCGTGACGCCGAGTCGGCGAACAGCCCCGGCGCCCGGTTCCATCGGCCGAGGGACCTCGAGGGTCAGCCTCGGCACGGAGCCATCCACCGGCCTCGCCGCGGCGTTGCGGCGGTCTTCCATCGACGGGCCACTCGAGCGGGCACCGCGTAGTGGGCACCGCGTGGCGGTCACCGCGTAGTGGGCACCGCGTGGCGGTCACCGACGCACCCCGTCAGAGGCGCGTCGGCAGATCCACCCGGTAGCCTTCGACGAACTCGCGCTCGTAGTCGAGGTCGCTCTCGAAGTCCTCGATCCTGTCGCTCTCCTGCTGGCTCAGGATCCCGTTCTCCACGAGGAGGAACACGATGCGGCCCCAGTCGATGGTCTGCTTCACGCCCCAGGTCCGCCAGACCTGCGGCGTCAGGGGTCCGAAGGTCTCGCCCGCGAAGCGCTGCAACCCGAGCAGAACCTCCTTGCCGCTCACGTGCCGCGCCTGCCCCTTCAGGCTGCCGCGACCGGAGAGCTTCATGGCGTAGTCCAGCCCCTCGAGCAGGAAGCGCACCGCCTCCGGTGCATAGCGCCCGTCGCGCAGGGCAATCGATCGAAAGCGGTCGTCCATGGTGTTCCGGCTCGGCTCGGACCTCGCGGCCCGGGCGGGTGCTCCATTCAACCGCGGCGCCGTGCCCCTGTCGCCCCCGCTGGCGATCCAAGCTGGGCCTCGAGGCCGACCAGGGCCCGCTCGAGGGCCGCGCCTGGGTCCAGGTTGAGATCGATGTCGCGGCGCACACGCAGGAGGCCATCGAGTCCGTCGGTCAGGGCCTGGGTTCCCAGGCGCGCGCTGAGGCCCTGGGCCAAGCGCGCCGGCTCGCCCCGACCTGCCTGGGCGGGATCCCCGGTCGCTGCGACCCGCAGGGCGCCGGCGAGGACATCGCGCAGCAGCTCCAGCGTCAATCGCACCCGGCCACGGTCGCGTGCCAGGGCCGTGCCTCCCTGATACTCGCCGTCCACCTCCCACACGGCCGCGGCGGCAGCCAGGGCGTCGCCACGACCCTCGAGCAGCGGCGTCGCTGCCGCCAGCAGGGCCAGGGCACCGGTGCGCGCCAGGCGCAGAACCTCGCCCGGTGCCCCCCGGGCCAACACGGCGAGTTCGATCAGGTCGAGCCCAGCCAGGGCTTCGTCGTCCGCGGCGCTGGCTGCCAACACCGCTTCGGTGTCCGCGTCGCTCAGGGCGCCCAGGCGTACCTCGAGCACGCGGCTCCGAATGGTCGGCAGCAGGCTGTCGGGGCGACTGGCCTCGAGCAGCAGGAAGGTCCCCGCCGAGGGTTCTTCGAGGGTCTTGAGCAGGGCGTTCTGAGCCGGCAGGTTCAGGCGCTCGGCCTCCCGCACCAGCACCACGCGGTTCGCCCCCTCCGCGGGGCGCAGCTTCAGGAAGCTGCCCACGCAGGGACCGCCCGAATCGCCGGAGCGCTCGGCCACCGCCTGGATCGGGATCTCGTCCCAACCCTCCTCGACCGGGTCGACCCGCAGGAAGTCGGGGTGGTTTCCGCGCCACTCGCCGCTGGCCACCTTCTTGCACGAAGGGCAAGTTCCGCAGGGTCGCCAGTCGTCCACCGCACCCGCGGCGGCCAGGTCTCGGCAGAGCAGCCCCTGGGCCAGCCAGACGCAGGCCGTGAACTTGCCCACGCCCTGGGGTCCGCGCACCAGGAGCGCGTGACTGAGGCGATCCGCCGCCGCCGCCCGCCACAGGCCGCGAATGGCGTCCGCGTGACCGAGGGGTTCAACCACGCGCACGACGCACCTCCTGCAACACCCGCTGGGCCACTTCATCGGTGGAGCCCGCGGCGTCCAGACTGCGGGCGCGATCGCGGCGCTGCACGTAGTCGGCCAGGCCCTTGGCGACGCGACGTTGGAACTCCAGGCCCTTCTGCTCCATGCGGTCGTGTTCGCCGCCGCGGCGGGCAGCGGCCTCGTCGACGTCGATGGAGAGCACCAGCTCCAGGTCGGGAGCAGGGGATCGGCACCAACCATCCAAGAGCGCCAGGACCGCGTCGGGGTCCAGCTCGCCGGCCACGGCCTGGTAGGCGTAGGTGGCCGGGTTGCCGCGCTCACAGACGACGTCGCGCCCGGCGATCAGAGCCGGGCGCACGAGCTCGTCCAGGAGCTGCCGCCGCGCGGCGGCGAACATCAACGTCTCGGCGCCAGCTCCGAGCTCGACCTCGGGGTCCAAGAGGATCGCCCGCAGCCGTTCACCGGCACCGGTGCTGCCGGGTTCGCGCAGGTGCAGGGGCTCGCGACCCTCGCGCCGCAGGGCGTCGCAAAGGCGCTCGGCTTGGGTGCTCTTGCCGCACCCGTCGACGCCATCGAGCACGACGAAGACGGGCCGGGGGTCTGAGGTCGGGCTCACCGCAGGATGTTAGCGCCTGCCCGCTCCGGGCGATCCGATTCAGCCGCCGGGCCGGTCGAGGACGTCGCGCGAGCGCGGCTCCTGCGCGTCGAGATCCAGCCCATCCTGCGCCCGCTCGCGGGCCTCCTCGTCGCGCCCCAGGCCGCGCAGAGCCTGGGCCTCGAGGCCGAAGAGCTCGGCGAACTCCGCGTCGCCCCACTCGGCCGGTCCGTCGGCGTCGAGCTCGGGACTGACCATGCGTGCCACGCGCACCTCGCGCAGCACATCGTCGAAGCGCCCCAGCTCGAGCAGCGCCGCCGCCCAGTCCACGTGCATGCGCCTGCGGAAGGGATCGACCTCGTTGGCCTCGCGCAGCAAGCGCTCGGCCTCGGTGAAGCGCCCGGCGCGGGCATGCCAGGCTGCCACGACCAGCCGCAGCTCGGCCTCACCACCGTTCCAGCCCAACCAGCGCTCCCGCGCGGCCATGGCCGAGTCCTCGTCGTCCAAGCCTTCGTAGAGCCGGGCCAGGCCGAGCTCGGCCGAGAGGGACGGGTCCGGGAAGCCCGGGTAGGCCGCCTCCGCTGCCAAGAGGTGCCCTTTGGCCGTGTCGGAATCGCCGTCGTTCCAGGCCAGGTCGGCCAGGGCGACGCGCACGAAGAAGTCGTCACCGCCGGCACCGAGGAACTGGTCCCAGAGCTCCACCGCGCGCCGGACGTCCTTGGCCGCGAAGGCCATCTGCCCGCGCAATGCCAGGGCGCGCAGGGGCGGCTCCCCCGCCGATTCGGCCCGCCGCAGGGCCTCCTGAGCGTCGACTTGGCTGTCCTGCTGGTAGGCGGACCAGGCCACCGTCGCCCAGTCGTCCTTCCAACGCTCGAGCCGGGCCGGATCCTGCGGCGGCTCCGGATCCAGCCCGAACCGCAGGCGTCGGACCTGGTCCGGATCCCAGCGCGGCTCGATCGAAAGGCCCGCGATCTCTTGGCGCACGAAGGCGTCGAAGCGCTCGTCGATCTGCTCCGGGGTGAGCCCGAAGACGGAGTCCATGGCTCCGTCCAGGTCCTCACCGCGATCGAAGGCCTCCAGCAGCCTGATCATCGACGGGAAGCCGAACTCGTCGATCAGCATCCGGCACAGCAGGCCGCCCTGGTAGTAGCCGAAGATGATGCGCGGTCCGCGGAAGGCCGCGTTCAGCTCGCGCAGCGGGAAGATCGTGCCGCTGGCGTGGCTGTCGAGCAGGTCCCGACGCAGGTTGCGATCCCAGGAGGGGTTGACGCGCGTCTCCTCCCAGGTGGCCAGGCCCTCGGTGATCCAGCGCGGGCAACGGTTGTTCGACAGGCCCAGGTGCACCACGTGGGTGAACTCGTGGTACGAGGTGCGCGCCCAGGAGAAGCTGCCGCGCATCTCGGACAGGGGCGACACGGCGGTCACGACCGGGCCGAAGCACACACCCAGGGCCGGAAAGCCCTGGAAACCCGTCGAGCGCACGGAGAAGTCGCCGTGGCGATCGAAGACCTCGATGCGAACCTTGCCCGAGGAGTAGCCGTAGCGCAGGGCCAGATCCTTGCGCGCCTCCGAGTAGAAGGGCACCCAATACTCCGCCAGCACGTCCGAGCCCGTCGGCGGCCAGGCGAAGGTCAGAAGGCCCGCTTCGACTTCCTCGAACTCGTCGACGATGCGACCGAGCACCACGCGCGTGTTCTCGCGCCAGACGTCGTGGCGGCCCTTGGCCTCGGTCTTGGCCCGGTCCAAGGCCTCCAGGCCGCCGCGCACGTCGCCGGTGTTCGCCAGGGCGCGTCCGAGCTGCGTCCAGGCCTGGTGGTCGCCGGTGTCGCGCTCGACCGCCGAGCGCAGGAAGTCGAGTCCCTCGGAGAAGCGATACAGCTCGAGCAGGTGGCGGCCCACCTCACGCTCGGGCTCGGAATCGTCTGGATCGACCTGCGCCAGGCGCGCGAGGATCTTCCGGCAGTCGTCGCGATGGTGCTCGACCCAGGCCAGTGCCGCGTGCAGGGTGCCCACGTCGCGACGGCCGGGGGCGATCTGGTCCAGACGCGCGAGGCGCGCTCGCACCGCGGGCAGTTGGCCCAGATCGAGCTGGTAGCGCGTCACGGCCAGGAGTCCCTCGACCGAGGTCGGTCGGTCCCGCAGCAGGTCCTCGATGTACTCCATGGCGCCACGGTTCTGGCGTCGCCAGTTGACCCGACCCATGGCGTGCAGGCCGAGCAGGGCCGACTCGCACTTGGGATTGCGCTGCAAGGCCTCGAGGAAGAGCTCGCCCGCCGGACGGGAGCCGCTTCCACGCTGGCCCTCGCCGTCGGCTTCGAAGTAGATGTCGGCCAGCTCGGCCAGCACCGGCGCCTCGGGCGTGGTCCCGCAGGCCGCCGCGGCCGCGACGACGCTCTCGGAAGCGCCGGTCAGGTCGCCCAGGGCCCGCTGGCACTGACCCCGTGCGAGCAGCGAGCGCCAATCGTCGACCTCGGCGCGGGCGGCGCTGCGGCGCAGTTCGACGGCACGTGTGCGCTTGCCGATCTCCAACAGGCCCCGGGCCGCGGGCTCCGCAAGTCGCGGCTCTTCGGCCGAGAAACCACGCTCGCCGGCCTCCATCAGGACCGCCTCGACCTCGCTGCCCCGGCCCAGCTCGGCCAGGGCTTCGAGCTGCGTCTCGAACAGCAGCAGCAGGTCCGGATCGGCCGGCGGTGCGCCGGCCGCGTCTTTCAAGGCCCGCTCGAGCTCGTCCAGGGCTGCGTCGTGCTGTCCACGGTCCAGGTCCAGGCGCCCGAGATAGACGCGCGAGCGCCAGTCGGAGGGCTCCTCACCCAGCAGTTCGTCCAACTCTCGGCCCGCCGCCGACCAGTCCCCGCGCAGCCGCAGTCGATCGGCCTCGACCCGAACTTCGCGCAGCAGCGCCTCGAGCTCCAGATCCTCGTCCTGAGCGCCCGCTGCGAGCGGGGCGCACAGGCCTGATCCCAACAGGAGCAGGCCGAGGGTGGCGAGCCCGCGCAGGCGCCGTCGTTGAACAGGTCGGGTCACGGTCGTTGCTCCGGGATCATCCAAAGTGGTACGAGTGTGGGCGAGCGGGCGCCCTAGCGGCCGCCACGGCCCCACGGTCCCATCACCGCCCAGGCGGTCTCGCAGGCTTGGCTCCTTCCTCACTATCGTCCAAGCGGCCCCAGATTTCTCCTGTCGAGAGAACCCGACTCGAAGCCCGTCGAGGTGGTGAGGCCCCCCGCGCCTGGTCTGCGACGCGAGGAAGTGCAGGCGCTGGCCGGTCGGGCGGTGCCATGGCGTTGGTCCGGGGCCTCGCGATCGCGCTGCTGGTGGTCGCCTGCGCCGCCCCAGGTCCCCGCCTCGGTGCGCGGGTGCAATTCAACGACTGGGCTCAGCTCCCGATGGGCTGGGAGCGTCTGGACCGTATCGACCGCTGGCTCTCGGCGGAAGGACCCGGCGCCGCCTCCGAAGAGCGCCTCGACGCCCTGCTCGACCTGGCCGAGGGTCGCGCCGAGATGGCGGCTCTGGACCGCAACTCAGCCGATCCTGAGGTGATTTCGACGCGACTGGAGCTGGCGGCCCTGGGCTTCCAGGCGGTGCTGACCGACCGCCTCGCCAGCGCCTACCAACAGCACCGCGCGGAAGACGGTCTGGCGGCCATCGAGCAGCTCGGACTGGACGTCGGGCATGTGGACAAGGCCGAGCGGGTGGAGGCGAGCTTCAGCGGCACAGCGATCCCGCGCGCGATCTGGGGTGCTTCGCCCGCGGATCGCCGCGACATGACCCCGGCCTCGCGCTGGAACAAGATCACGGTCCACCACACGGCCATGAGCGCCGGGCACCTCCATGGCGCCAGCCTCGCCGCGTCGGCGGACGCCCTGCGCCGGGTCCAGCACGAGCACGTCAGCACCAACGGCTGGGCCGACATCGGCTACCACTTCCTGATCGATCCCTGCGGCCGCGTGTTCCAGGGTCGCGAACTGCAGTGGCAGGGCGCCCACGCGGGGCGCGACCCCGCCACGGGCGCGAACTTCAACTCCGGCAACATCGGCATCTGCCTGCTGGGCAACTTCAACAGCGAGCGGCCGACGCCGGCGGCGTTGATCGCCTTGACCCAGCTGATCGACGGCCTGCGCGGTCAATACGGGATCGCGCGCAGCGCCGTCTTCGGTCACCGTCACTTCAAGAACACCGAGTGCCCGGGCACCAACCTGGCCTCGTGGCTGACGCGCTACAAGGCCGGCTTGGCGATGTCGTCGAGCAGTGATTCCAGCCCGACCTTGGGCGACCAGCCCAGGGCGGCGAGCTTGGCGGCCACACCGACCACCTCGCTCGGATCCTGGGATCGGACCCGTTCGGGGTCCTCTTCGGTGCGCTGATCGGCGGCGCCCAAGCGGCGCTGGATCCCGTGCAGGGCCTCGCCGATGGTCAGTCCCTCGCCGCGACACACGTTGTAGGCCTCACCCGCCTGCCCGCGCTCGATCAATAGCTCGTAGGCGTCCAGCACGTCGTCCACGTGCAGGAAGTCGCGCCGCGGGAACAGGTTGCCGGTGCGAATGGGAACACCCTTCGCCGCCGCCACGCGAACCTGCTCGACCAGGGCCGGCAGGACGTAGTCGGTGGTCTGGCCCGGCCCGGAATGGTTGAAGGGCCGTGCGATGACGACCGGCAGCCCCCGCGCTGCGTAGTCGCGCGCCAGGTTCTCGGCCTCGAGCTTGGTTTGGCCGTAGACCGTCACCGGATCCAACGGGTGGTGCTCGTCGATGTGGCCCTCGACGCGGCCGTAGACCTGGGACGAGCTGGCCAGCAGTACCCGTGCCCCGACGGCCTGGGCCCCCTCGAGGATCGCTGCCGTACCGGCCACGTTGCTGGCTCGCGCCTCGTCGGGCGCGCGGTCGCAGGCCCGCGGGGAGGCCAGGGCGCCGAGGTGGAAGATGCGCTCGGGCGCGGCCCGTTGCACTGCGGCGATGACGGCCTCCCGGTCACGCAGATCGGCCCGGATCCAACGCTCGGCGGGCAGGGCGGGGGGCGACGCCTGGGGGCGGCGGGCCAAGCCCCAGACCTCAGCCCCCGCCGAGGAGAGGCGTCGCAGCAATCGTCCGCCGACGAAGCCCGACGCGCCGGTGACCAGGGTGCCTGCCACGGCCAACCTCAGCGCCTGCGCTCCGTCAGGCTCGCCAGGTCGGAGTCGACCATCATCTCGATCAAGCTGTTGAAGCTGACCTCGGGCTCCCACTTCAACTGCCGCTTGGCCTTGCTGTAGTCGCCCATCAGGAACTCGACCTCGGCCGGGCGCAGCAGCTTGTCGTCGGTCTTGACGAAATCCTGCCAGTCGAGCCCCAGGTGCGCGAAGGCCACTTCGCAGCACTCCCGAACCGAGTGGGTCTCGCCGGTGGCGATCACGTAGTCGTCCGGCTCATCGCTCTGCAGCATCAACCACATGGCGCGCACATAATCCCCGGCGAAGCCCCAATCGCGGCGGGCGTCGAGGTTGCCCAGGCGCAGCTCGCTGGCCAGGCCGAGCTTGATGCGCGCGGCCGTGTGGGTGATCTTGCGCGTCACGAACTCGAGACCGCGGCGCGGCGACTCGTGGTTGAACAGGATCCCGCTGCAGGCATACAGGTCGTAGGACTCGCGGTAGTTGACCGTGATCCAGTGCCCGTAGACCTTGGCCACACCGTAGGGGCTGCGCGGGTAGAACGGCGTCGATTCCTTCTGCGGGCTCTCCTGGACCTTGCCGAACATCTCCGAGCTGGAGGCCTGGTAGAAGCGCGCCTCTGGGCAGGTCTGGCGCAGGGCCTCGAGCACCCGCGTGACGCCCATCCCGGTGAACTGGGCGGTCAGCACCGGCTCGCTCCAGGAGGTCGGAACGAAGGACTGGGCCGCCAGGTTGTAGACCTCGACCGGTGCCGCCTCGGCGAAGGCGCGGTTGAGGGACGACTGGTCCAAGAGGTCGGCGTGGAGCAGGTTGACCCGGTCGCGCAGGTGGTCGATGCGCTCGAAACGTTCGGTACTGGCGCGGCGCACCACGCCGAACACCTCGTAGCCAAGCTCCAAGAGCAGCTCGGCCAGGTAGCTGCCGTCCTGGCCGGTGATTCCGGTGATCAGGGCGCGGCGACCCTCGGTGTTGTTGGAGACGGGCATGAATGTGTGCGGAGGGGGAAGGGCGTCAGCCCAGGGCGAACCAGAGGGCAGAGATCGTGGCGCAGTAGGCGGCGAACCAGGGGAAGCTACCGCGGCGCAGGGCCACCAGAAGCAGGCGCAGGGCCAAGAGCCCCACCGCGGCCGAGACCGCGACGCCGATGCCGAGGTCGATCATCGTGCGGCCGTCGATCTGCTCGACGTCCGAGAACTCGAGCAGGGCCGCCCCACCGACGGAGACGAGGCTGAGCAGGAACGAGTACCGCGCCGCTCGCGGGGCCGACAGGCCCACCATCAGCGCGGCGCAGATCGTGGCTCCTGAGCGCGAGATCCCCGGCAGGATCGCCAGGGCTTGGAAGGTGCCGATGAACAGAGCAGCCCAGACGCCGACGTTCAGGCCGAGTTCCTCCTCTGGCATCCCGATCAGCTCGCGCCGCTTCCGGAAGACGTCGCCGGTGATGAGGATCAGGGCCGTCACCAGCAAACCGGAGGCAGCGAGGACGGGCGAGTCGAAGATGCCGTCGAGGGCATCGCCCGCACCGATCCCGACCACGGCGGCCGGAACGCTCCCGAGCAGGATCATGCCCAGGTCACGCGGCCGCCCCGAGATCGCATCGCGCAGAACTCCGAGCAGGTCGCGCCCGTAGACGGCCAACACTGCGATCAGCGTGCCCACGTGCAGGGCGATCGTGATCACAGCGCCCTCGATCGCATGCAGCCCCAGGGCCTCGCGCCCGAGCACGAGATGGCCGGATGAGCTGACCGGAAGGAACTCCGTCAGGCCCTGGACCACGGCCAGGATCACCACCGCTAGCAACTGACCCTCCCCGTCGGGGTAGGTCACGTCGGCCAGGGTGGCGAACTGGGCCAGAGGGTGGAACGCAGCCGGATCCAAGGGCGATATCCCGCCCCTCAGGCCAACCGGCCGTAGGCCTCGGCCGGGTCGACCGAAGCCATGCCGAAGGCCTCGCCGACGGCCTTGCAGGTGATCTGGCCGCCGATGATGTTGGCCGCGGTACGCAGTGGCGCGGACTGCTCGACGGCCGCCTTGCCGCCCAGACGGGCCAGCTCGAGGGTGTACGACAGGGTCGCGTTGGTCAGGGCCAGGGTGCTCGTGCGGGGCACGGCGCCGGGCATGTTGGCCACGCAGTAGTGCACCACGCCGTCGACGACGAAGGTCGGATTGGCGTGGGTGGTCGGCTTGCAGGTCTCGACGCAGCCGCCCTGGTCCACGGCCACGTCGACGATCACCGAGCCCTCGCCCATCAGCTCGAGGTCCTCACGATGCACCAGCTTGGGCGCCGCGGCCCCGGGGATCAGCACCGCCCCGATGACCAGGTCGACGTGGTTCAAGTGCTCGCGGATCGCGAAGCGCGAGGAGTGGACGGTGCGGCAGTTGGCCGGCATGACCTCGTCGAGGTAGCGCAGCCGGTCGAGGTTGACGTCCATGATCGTGACGTCGGCGCCCAGGCCGCAGGCCATGCGCGCGGCGTTGATCCCGACCACGCCTCCGCCGATCACGAGCACCTTGGCGCGCTTCACGCCGGGGACACCGCCCAGCAGGATGCCGGACCCGCCGTGGGCCTTCTCGAGGTGGTGAGCGCCGGCTTGGATCGACATGCGACCCGCCACCTCGCTCATCGGCGTCAAGAGCGGTAGGGTGCGGCCGACCTCGAGCGTCTCGTAGGCGAAGCAGTGTGCGCCGGTCGCCATCAGGCCCTCCGTCAGCACGCGATCCGCCGCGAGGTGGAAGTAGGTGAAGAGCGTCTGCCCCTTGCGAATCCGCGCCCACTCTTCCTTGAGCGGCTCTTTGACCTTGAGGATCAGGTCCGACTCACCGAAGACCGAGTCGGCGTCACTGACGATGGTCGCGCCCGCCAGCTCGTAGGCCGAGTCGTCGAAACCGCTGCCGAGTCCGCCGTCCGACTGGACGTAGACCTGGTGGCCGGCAGCCACCAAGCGGTCTGCACCGGCGGGGGTCAGGGCGATGCGGTTCTCCTGGGGCTTGATCTCGGTCGGAACGCCGATCTTCACGATAGGTACCGGGGGGGCTCGGGGACGAGGCTTTCGAAGGGGGCGCCGCCGCAGTCCGAACCGCGGGCGCGAGCCGCGCAGTGTAGTGCCGGCCGCGGAGGAGGCCAGCCTCCGTGCCCCGCGAGCTGGGCCTAGAGCGAGGACTGAAAGTCAGGCCAGGACGGGCTTGTTAGCCCCCCGAGCGCGCGCTAGTCTCTGCCGCCTTGAGTGGGCCATTGGCTCAGTTGGTTAGAGCGCCACGTTGACATCGTGGAGGTCAGTGGTTCGAATCCACTATGGCCCACCACTCAATCCCCCTGCCCTCCTGGCTCCCCCACGGACGCCGGTCGTAGGGCGGGCGGGGAACTAGCGTCCTGGATCAGAAATTCGGCGTCACTTCCCGGGCTCCGATCGCCGCTGGCGTCGCCAGCGCCTCCTCCGAGTATCGCAGCGGATACGCGTCGTCGGCGCGCCTAGCCAGCATCGATCGGACCTCCGGGCAGTGACGCCGAATTTCCGATCCAGGACACTAGCCAGCATCGACCGGACCTCCGGGCAGTGACGCCTAACTTCTGATCCAGGACACTGGCTGCGGACCCGCAGATGCGGAGCAGCACCGGCGGATCAACCCAGGAAGTCTCCCGCCGAGCGGAGCGCACCGGGCTGGGGACGCCGAGAGCATTTGGCGTTCGTACGGTGCCAGGCACGAAACCGCCGCCTACGCGGCCCAGAGCGGCCGCCGAGGGCGGCTGCTCAGGGCAGCGTAGGCGGCGGTTTCGTGCCTGGCACCGTACGAACGCCAAATGGGGGGCCCCTCGGTGCGCTCACACCCGTGTCACTCCAGCCGTAGTGACCTCGAGCGCGGCCACGTCGGTCCCCTCGACCGCCGGCAACCCGGCCCGCAAGCGACCATGACTACAGCTCTCCTGCTCGCCCTCGCCGCCCAGCTCACCCCTACCCCGGGAGGCGAGATCGCTGACGAGTTGTCCCGCAGGATGACGCCCGAGGTGCTCGTGGCTCGCTCCGTGCGGCCGGCAGTGGTCCACGTGGTGACCGAGGTCCTGGTCCCGCAACAGACGATCTTCGGCCAACGCCTGCCGGACCGACTGGCCCAGAGCGCCGGCTCCGGGGTGGTGATCTTCGAGGACGGCTACGTCGTCACGAACAACCACGTGATCCGCGGTGCCCAGAACATCGTCGTGTCCTTCGACCCGGCCATCGACGACCGACAGTACCCCGCGACAGTCGTGTCGGCGGTGCCCGAGGAGGACCTCGCGCTGCTCAAGATCAGCTCGCCGGGGCCCTTCCCGACCGTTCCCCTGGGGACCAGCTCGGACCTGATGATCGCCGAGCCGGTGCTCGCCATCGGCAACCCCTACGGCCAGTCCTTCACGGTCAGCACCGGGATCATCTCGGGACTCCACCGGGACGTGGAGGCCGACGGGCTGCGCTTCACGAACCTGATCCAGACCGACGCCTCGATCAACCCCGGCAACAGCGGTGGCCCGCTGCTCAACATCAACGGTCAGCTGATCGGGATCAACACGGTGGTCAACAGGGCAGCCGAGAACATGGGCTTCGCGATCCCCGTCGATCGCGTCCGACAGGTGTTGGAAGACTCCCTGCTCTCGCCCTCCATGGCCCGCACCTGGCTCGGGTTCGACCTGGCGGACCAGAGCCTGGAGGTCGCCCGCGTCGCGCCCGGCGGCCCCGCCGACCGAGCGGAGCTGCGCAGCGGCGATCGGGTCGTGGCCGTCGACGGACGTGAGGTCACGTCGGCCGAGGAGTTCACTCGCGCCCGCCTGCCCCTCCAGCCGGGTCAGGAGATGCAACTGACCGTCTCACGCGGGGGGCGATCGACGGTGCTCAGCATGCGCGGTTGGGAGCGGCGCGACGGACTCCTGTTCGAGCGAGCGGGGCTGCTGGTCGAACCGATCGTGATCGGCATTCGCAGTCCCAAGCGTCTGCTGCGTGTGGTCGACGTGCGCCCCGGCGGACCTGCCGCCGATATCGATCTGCGCACCGGCGATCTGATCGAGGCCCTGCGGGCCGAGGGCTCGCCGCGCCCCTTCGCGCCCCAGCGGCCCGACGACCTGGCCCTGTTCGTCAACGCCCTCGCCCCGGGGGCCCGCGTGACCCTCGACGTTTGGCGTGACAGCAATGCCAACGGGCGCTATGAGCTCGACGCGGACTACAGCGAGCTGCTGCAGGGCACGCTCGACCTGCGCTGAGCCGTCCCTCGGGGATACCGCCTCAACGCTCGAGCATCGCCCGCCGCAGCTCGTCGCTCAGATCGAGTCGGATCCACGCGCTGGCGGCGATCGGTCGATCGGTCTTGCCGCGCGCATCATCGACCGCCCGCAGCTCCAAGTAGGCCACTTGGGCACCGAGATCGGCGGCCTGGCGAATTACGTGGTAGAGGGGCATCCCCTCGCGATTCGACGCCAGAAACACCTCTCGCAGGGGCAGCCTGCGGATCGAGCGCAGGACGCCATCCGGGTCGTCCGCAGCGGGTTCGATCCGTGCGGCGTCGGGCGCCCCGACCCAGGTGCCGGTGCCGTAGCCCAGCTCGGTGAAGACCACGAACTCGATCCGCGCCCCGGGATACTCGCCCAGGACCCGCAGCTCGACGCCGCTTCCGGGTTCCACGTCAGCCAACAGTCGCAGGTCCAAGGGCACACGATCCGTGGGTTGGCCGCCGTCGGTGATCTCGACCACGATGGGCGCGACCTGCAGCTGGGCTTCTCCCGGAGGCCAGCGCAGGCCGTCGCGGGGGGTCGTCACCGAGCCCCGTGGACTCTGGGCAGCTTCGAACAGACGGCGCCAGGGCCACACGGGCCGAGGCGTGCTCGGGAAGGGCTCGCGGAATCGATCGGCCACACCCCACTGGGCGACATAGGCACTGCCGTCCGCGTTGACCCGGGGGAAGGTGGCGTCGAGTACCGGCACGGCGCTGGGTTCGACGCCCTCCAGGGCCAGACGCGTGCGCTGCTCGTGGGCCGAGGCCTCGTTCGCCGCATGGCTCCAACGGCGCACGTCCAGCCGCGCATCCTGTGCCCGCTGACCCACGACCAGCAGCAGGATCGACAGGGCTGCCAGGGTCGGCACCAACCGCGCGCGGCGCCCGGGCCCCGGGGCACCCAGACACAGGGCCAAGGTCAGTCCCAGGAAGACGTCGGGCGCCAGCATCCAACGCCGGTGCACGAGCTCCAGGTCGCCCGCATCGAGCAGCGGCACGAGGGGCAAGACCGTGGCCAGAGCGGCCAGCGCCGCGCCGACGATCGCGCGGGGTCGAGCTCGCCCGGCCAGGAGTCCGAGCACCACTAGAGCGGGCAGGGCCAGGGGCAGGTTGCCCAGGCTCACGGCGGCCGAGGTGAGACCGCCCCACAGGTCGCCCCCCACCGGGCGGCCCTCGGGTGCGTAGCCGCCGACGATCTCGCCCAGAGCCAGGGTCCGTGCGACCAGGCCGACGGCAGTCCCGACCGCGGCGGGGAGTGCCCCGCGCAGGGTCGCCGCGACGCTGTCCCCTCGGCCCCAGAGCAGGGCGGCGGCGACCAGGGGCGCGGCCGCGCCGGCCTCCTTCGTGGCCAATGCCGCCAAGGCGGCGAGGCCAGCCGTCCAGCGGCGCCCCGCGAGGCTGGCCCAAGCAGTCAACAGCACGAGGGGCAGGCACTGGGAGTCGACCCGGCCGACGATCCACGTGACCGTGCCGCCCTGGTAGGGGAAGGTGATCGCAATCGCCACGGCCGCGGCCGCCGCCAGCCAGCCTCCGCCCAAGCGGCGCGCCAGGGCAGCGGCCAGCAGGGCCGAGAGCACGTGGCAGGCCAGGTTGAAGACCCGCAGGGGCAGCATCGCGGACCCCGACACAGCCTCCTGCAAACCGAGGCTCGCTGTCACCAGCGGCCGCCAGAAGAGGACCGTCCGCAGGCCGTACTGCGCGCCCCAAAGGTCCGCCCAAGGGCCCTCCCGGTGGACGTAGCCGAGGGCCGCGCTGTCCTCACTGACCGGTCCGGCATGCAGGCTGCCCCAAACCATCAGCAGAGCCCCCGCGAGGACCAGGACCGACACCAGGCTCCACACCAACCGGATGGAGTGCCCAGCTCGGCCCCCTTGCGCGTCGATCGACCCCATGGGCAGAGCCTAGCCGGCCGCCGCCCCGGGACGAAGGCGGCGACCGGCCGTTGACAGTGACTTAGGACGGCTCCCGCTGGGGCCGGCTATACTTTTCGCGCCCGACGAAGGGCGTCCCCCCCCAGGGCGGCCCCGCGCCGTCCCACGGCCCCCCACCGCATCGCCGAATGAACGCCCTGATCCAGTTCTCCGAGCGCTTCGGGAGCATGCTCTCGCGCGTGTTCCTGACGGTCCTCTACTACCTGCTGCTCGGCCCGCCCGCGCTGGTCTACCAACTGGTCGCCGACCCCCTCCGCCTGCGTCGGCCGAAGTCGGGGAACTGGTCCAAGTGGGAAGAGAACAACTCGACCCTCAGCGCCGCGCGGCGCCAGGGCTAGTTCTCCCACCGCTCCGTACAGCCCTCTGTCCGGCCTTTCGCTGGCACCCCCCTCGCGATCGAGCCCCGCGCGACCAAGTCGTCGACGCTCGCAGCGCAGCCCGCCATCTCCTCACAAGAGCCTGAATCAGCGCCCTCTCGGCCGCAGCCACCGCGCCGGAATCGCGCCCGAGTTCACGCCCCCCGCAGTGCGACACGGCCGAGAGCCGGCCGTCGCTCGCCCCTCGCCCGCAGCCCATCGATGAACGTCCTCGGCCTTTCCTTCTACTACCACGACTCCGCAGCCGCCCTGGTCAAGGACGGCGTCCTCGTCGCCGCAGCCGAGGAGGAGCGCTTCAGTCGCCTCAAGCACGATTCGGGCTTCCCCACGCTCGCCATCGAGTTCGTGCTCAGCCAGGCCGGACTGACGATCCACGACGTCGATCACATCGTCTTCTACGAGAAGCCGTTCGTGAAGTTCGAGCGCATGCTGCTCACGGCGATGGCGACGTTCCCGCGCTCGTCGGCGGTGTTCCGCGAGTCGATGCAGCGCTGGGTCACAGACAAGCTCTGGATCAAGTCGTTGATGCAGAAGGAGATGGGCGTGCCCGGCTCGAAGCTGCTCTTCGCCGACCACCACATGAGCCACGCGGCGTCGAGCTTCTTCACCTCGCCGTTCGAGGACTCCGCGATCCTGACCGTCGACGGCGCCGGCGAGTGGAGCACGGCGACCTACGGCGTCGGCCGTGGCAACAAGATCGAGATCATCAAGGAGCTGCGCTTCCCGCACTCCCTGGGCCTGTTGTACTCGGCCTTCACCGCCTACTGCGGCTTCGAGATCAACGAGGGCGAATACAAGCTGATGGGGATGCACCCCTATGGCCAGCCGAAGTACTGCAAAGAGATCTACGAGCTGCTGGAAGTCGGCGAGGACGGCAGCATCTGGCACGACATGAAGTACTTCGCCTACCACTACTCGCGTGACCAGACGCTGGCGGAGGCCTTCGGTCAGCACTTCGGAAAGCCGGCGCGCGATCCGAAGCTGCAGGACCAGTCGCTCGATCCCTACTACTGCGACATGGCCGCCTCGATCCAGAAGGTGACCGAGGAGATCCTGCTGAAGATGGCCACCTGGCTCCACAAGGAGACCGGGATGAAGAACCTCTGCCTGGCCGGCGGCGTGGCCCTCAACTCGGTCGCCAACTACAAGATCCTGCGCCAGGGCCCCTTCGAGAACGTCTACATCCACCCGGCTCCGGGTGACGACGGCGGCTCGGTCGGCGCGGCCTACTGGGCCTACAACCACCTGCTCGACCAGCCCCGCGGACCGGGTCTGACCCACGCCTACCTGGGCAGCGAGTACTCCGACGACGAGATCCGCGCCTTCCTCGAGAAGTACGACATCCCGTACACCTACTACGAGGACGACGAGGAGTTCTTCCAGTTCGCGGCCCAGGCCCTGGCCGACGGCATGGTCTGCGGTTGGTACCGCGGGCGCTTCGAATGGGGCCCCCGGGCCCTCGGCTCGCGCTCGATCATCGCCGATCCGCGCAAGCAGGAGATGAAGGAGAAGCTCAACGCCAAGATCAAGTTCCGCGAGGCCTTCCGGCCCTTCGCGCCATCGGTTCTGGAAGAGCGCGCCAACGAGTTCTTCGACTTCCCCGAGGCCGCCGACTGGTGGCCGGGGCGCTTCATGCTGTACGTCGCCCCGGTGCGCGAGGAGAAGCGCGACGTGCTCCCGGCGATCACCCACGAGGACGGCTCGGGTCGGCTGCAGACGGTCTACAAGGAGACCAACCCGGCCTACCACCGACTGATCGAGCGCTTCGGCGAGCTGACCGACGTGCCGGTGATCATGAACACGTCCTTCAACCTGAAGGGCGAGCCGATCGTCGAGCACCCCAGCCACGCCTTCAACACGTTCAGCCTGTCGGGCATGGACCTGCTCCTGATGAACAATTTCGTCGTCGAGGAGAGCGCCAAGAAGAAGATCGCCGACACCAAGTTCACCCTGCGCCACGAGGGCGACTCGGTGACCGAGATGGTCAGCTGACCGCCGCTGCCCCCCCGGTTCCACCGCTGACTCTTCTGTCTCCGCTGCCTGCCTAGATCGATGCGCGCACTCAACGTCTTCCTCTCCATCCTCGTCAGCCTCGCCCTCGGCCTCATCGTCCTCGAGGTCGGCCTACGGGTCCTCGGCAAGGGCCCAACCGTCAGCCCCCTGGTCTTCGACGGGGCGACCGGCTGGTCCAAGAAGCCGGGTTTCACCCAGACCAAGAAGACGCCGGAGCTGCGCGCCCACTTCGAGTTGAACGAGCTCGGACTGCGCGACGATCCGATGGCGACTCCGGCCAAGCCCGAGGGCGTGTACCGGATCCTGGCCCTCGGGGACTCCTTCACCTACGGCTTCTCGGTCGAACGCGAGGACCTCTTCGTCGATCAACTCGAGGATCTGATGCGCGCCGACGGCCGCATGGTCCAGGTGGTCAACGTGGGCACCGAAGCCTGGGACACGGCCCAGGAGGCCGCCTGGCTCGAGGCCCACGGGGCCGAGTTCGAGCCCGACCTGGTGCTGCTGCTGCCCTACGAGAACGACCTCTACTGGAACAGCCAGCCGGTCTACCAGACAGGCAACGGTCCCCTCGAGAAGCCCCGCTACGGGGCGGATGGCAAGCGCGAGGAGCGCAGCCTCGAAGATAGATCGGCCAAGCCCTGGCATCAGTCCTGGGCGCTGACCAAGTGGATGGGCAAGGTCGATCGCGCCGGCTTCGCGGCCCACGGGTTCACTCCGGCCGGCAGCGCCAAGGCGATCGAGAAGGAGCTCGCTCCCCTGCTCGATCCGGAGCCGGAATTCATGACGACCGTGCGCGCCCACAGCCTCGGAGCGCTGCTCGGTCTGAAGCGCGCCGCAGACAAGATCGGGGCCAAGGTCCTGGTGGCTCCCATTCCGCCCGCGACCCTCTACGAGGATGGCTGGCGTGAGCGGTACGAGTTGCCCAAGCCGCAAGGTCGTGGCCTGACCGGCCTCGACTGGGACGGCGACCGCGGCGTCGACACCTTCCTCGAGCTGGCGACGAAGGCCGGCCTCGAGACGGTCGACGCCCGCCCGGCCCTGGCCGCCGCGCGCGCGGCCGGTGATCCGATCTACTTCCGCACCGACTGGCACTTCAACCCCCTGGGCAACGGCGCCTTCGCAGGCTTCCTGCACTCCGAGCTCGAGCTGCGAGCCGACGAGCTGGGCCTGCCGGCCGCCAACGAGGGCTCGCCCCTGCCTCCGCTCCACGCCCACGTCGAGGGAATCCCCTTCTTCGTGAAGCTCTACCTGGCGCTCTTCGTCGTCCTGACGATCCTCTACTACGGCACCTATCGGGACGAGCCGAAGTGGCAGCCGCCGATCAAGGTCGCCGGCATGCTGGCCCTGGTCTTCTCGGTCTTCATCGGCGTGACCAAGCTGACCAAGGCCGCTCCCCCCGCGATCAGCCACTGGGTCATCCCTGCCTTCGGGATCGTCGTGCTGGGATTCGTTGCGTACAAGCTCGGCAACCGCATCGCGACCATCACCGAGCTGATCACGACTTTCATCCGTCGTGGGCACTGGTACTTGATGCCCCTGGTGGTCGTGCTGCTGTCGATCGGGTCTCTGCTGGTGGTTGCAGCCAGCTCCCCGCTCGTGGCGCCCTTCATCTACACTCTGTTCTAGGTCGCAAGAACGGCGCGGGCTCCGATCGGAGCCCGCACCTCCCGGGGCTGCCAACGGCCCCACCGCCCTTCCCCTGCCAGCAGATCACCGATGAGTACCCAGAGCGAGCGCGGCTTCTTGGCCGAGAACTGGCTCTGGATCGTCGTCCCCTTTCTGCTGGTGATGGGCGGCCTGGCGGCGCTGCTGATGACCTTCGGCGAAGCTGGCGGAGACGGCTCCGACCCGACCTTCATCTACCCGGTCTTCTAGCGCAGCCGCCTCCGAGTGCCCGACGCCCGAGCCCCTCACCAAGTCTGATCCTCCGATGAACAACGAAACCGACCGCGGCTTCTTGGCCGAGAACTGGCTCTGGATCGTCGTCCCCTTCCTACTCGTGGTCGGTGGCCTGACCGCGTTGATGGTGGCCACCGGCAGCGGCGGCGAAGAGGACGACGGCGGAGCCTTCGTCTACAACGTCTTCTAGGCCCGTCTTCTAGGCCGGTCTTCTAGGCCCGTCTTCTAGGCCCGTCTTCTAGGCCCCAGGCTTCGGAGCCTGGCCACCGGGCCCGGCGCGTGCAGACCCGTTGCTCCCCTGGCAGGGCGGCGAATGGAGACTCGGCCCTCGGCTCCTTCCGCGGTCCACAGCGCAGAGCTTCCCTGCCCTCTGAACGACCCGCTTCGAAGTCCCGAGCGCGTCACCGGGCCCCTCCCACGGCCGATCGCTAGGACGGCCTCGCGACCGGCCGTGTCGCGTTCGCTACGAGTCGATCCGCTCCACGTGGGGGAACATGAACTTCGGTCGCCCGTCGCGATCCTCGCAGATCTCCCCCATGGCGCCCCAGATCTCACCGACCTCGGGTGAGTGGTGCGCTTTCTCGGGAGCGCCCGCGTCGGCCCACTCGAAGATCTCGAACACGATCGGTCCCCCATCCTGCTCGAGACCGCGGTAGATCGTCGGCTTCTCTGACGTCGCCAGACCGAGGCGCAGCAGGGTCGGGTGGTGCCGCTCGAGCAGCCCCATGAATTGGTCCACGTTGGCCTGCTTGACGCGGTAGATGGCGATCACGCGGGTCAGGTTCGACGCGTGCTTCTGGCTCATGGCTGTAGTCTCTCGCTTCGCTGGTGCGGGGGTCACTCGGACAAGTCGACACCGAACCGCCGCAGGAGATCGAAGCCACCACAGGCCTCGGCCACCAGTAGGTGCATGGGCGTCGTGTCGTCCACGGGCAAGCGGCGCAGCTGCATCCGGTCGGTCCCGGGCCCATTCGTGCCCGCGTGCGTGTTCACGGCCAAATCGAAGCCGACCTCGCGGGTCACCGCGCTGGTCTCGTCGTTGTAGTCCCAGCGGCGTCCGAAGGGATAGGCGAAGGTGCGCGTGCCCCCGCCGCCCAACTCGCGGGCCAGGCTGGCGCGGCAGCCGTCGATCTCGGCCCGCGCGCCCTCGCGATCCAGCCGCGAGAGGATCACGTGGTTGACGGTGTGGCCGCCGAGCTCGATCCCGGCCGCGGCCAGGGCCCGGGCGTCGTCCCAGCTCATGTAGAGCGACGCGCACAGGGCCGCCTGGTCCCCGCCGGCGCCGGCGAAGATCTGGTCGATCACGCGATCGCGATCAACCGGGTCCGCCTCGTACTTCATGACCCGCTTGGCCTGGTAGCGCAGCCGGTCTTCCCCCGCATCCTCCTCGAGCGCGCGCCGCAGCCCCTCCAGGGCGGCCTCGTCCTCGCTCAAGGTCAGATACCGCCGCACGAACATCTCCGTCGGCGCGTCGCCCGCCGCGGGCTGGGCGATGACCCAGTGGTACTTGTGGGACCAGTTGACGACGCCCTCGTCCAGGGGCCGCGACTCCAGGAAGATCGTGGCGCTGGCTCCGTGGCGTTGCAGGATCGGCAAGAGGGCGGTGCGGTTGTCGCGGTAGCCGTCGTCGAAGGACAGGGCTACCACGCTCTTGCCATCGGACCCGGCGGCCAGCTTGTCGTGACCCCCGGCGATGCTGTCGAGGCTGTAGCGCTTGCCGAACCAGCCCAGGACCCGGTCCAGGTTGTCCGCGCGGATCTTCATGTCCGCGGGCAGGAAGCCGTTGCACTCCGCCTGGTCGACGCAGTGCCCGAAGAGGATCGTCATGCGCCTGGGCATCAAGCGATCGACCACGGCGTGCAGCCCGGTGTGGAACAGGACGCGGGCGTAGACCTCGCGCAGGTTGGTCTTGAGGGTGTGCTTCAGGTTGGCCATCGGGTCATCCCATGGTCGTGTCGTCGCGGTCGCCGTCGGTCAGGTACCAGCTCGAGGCCCGCTCGGCGCCGGCGACGACCGGATGGTCGCGATCGTGGGCGTAGCGGATCACGATCAGGTGGTTCTCGGCCTTGGGCGGCAGGAAGCCCGCCTCGACCAGGCGCTCCATCCACCAGGAGTCGTCGACGGCCGTGGCCTGGGCCATGGCCGCCCCAGCCGCGCGCAGGTCCTCGAGCCCGGCCAGGATCGCTGCCGCCCGAGCCCCGGGGTCGGGTGCTAGCACGTCGACCAGGTAGCCCAGGTGCTCGCCGGCCCGCGGCCGCTGGACCACGACGTAGCCGGCGAGGTCGCCATTCGCCGCGTGGATGCCGAGCACCGCGTGGAGCTCGGCCGGGTTGTCGATGAAGCGCCAGTTCAGGTAGGCCGCGTCGCGCCGGACCATGAAGGGGAATTCCCGCTCGACCCGCTTCGAGAGGGCGCAGACCTCTTCGGGAAAGCGCGAGAGCGGCGCGACCGAGTAGCCCGCGGCCGCCCGGCGCAGGCGGGCCTCGCCCCGGCGGCAGCGCAGCCCGGTGGCGGGCAGGAGCAGGGAGGCGAGGCGCCCGTCGGTGAAGCGCAGGGCGCGTGCCTCGGGCCCCGACCGCAGCACGAAGCTCCAGGGTCGGATCAGGCCGATCTGGTCCCAACCCAGCTCTAGGAAGATGTGCGCCGAGCGTCGGTTCGGCAGGCCGAAGACCGCCGCCCAGCCGCGCCGGCCGGCCTCGACCATCGAGGCGCGGTCCAGGGAGCTGAAGATGCCCCGCTTGCGCCAGTCCGGGTGGGTCATCACGTCGCCGGTCTGCCCCACCAGGGTCGCCGTGGACTCGTCACCGAAGGCGAGCACCCGGCGCGGGTTGCAGGCGTAGCCCGAGATGCCCTCGCCTCCCGGCGGGCGGCTGACGAAGCTCACCGCCGAGCCGTGGGGGCAGTCGTCGTAGCGCCAGCGCAGCTCCTCGGGGATCGTGCCCTTCTTGAAGCAGGCGTTGAACAGGCGCGCCTGCTCGGCCCGGTCCTCGGGGCCACAGCCATGCAACTGCAGCGCCTCATTCGGGACCTGGGAGGGATCGATCGTGGTCTCGCTCACGGTGCTGGGAGTCTACCGTCGCGCGCTGCCGTCGTGCGCCGGGGCACCTCCCCGCCGACCCGAAGTCACCGCCAACCGTGGCGGACCTCGACACTCAGACCAGCTGGAGCCAAGTCCATCGTCGGGAGGCAACTCCGCCGTCGAGCAAACGCTCCGAACGCCGGCGCAGCGCGCCCCTCCGAACGAGGGCGGCCCGGCGAGTGCGAAGCTCGCCGGGCCGCTTGATTCGTGGGCTGCTGCCAGCCCTCCTCCGCGATCAGGTCGCGTGCAGGTGGTCGATCTTGTTGCTCGGGGGCGGAACGATGCCGAAGGCGCGTCCGACGCGCTTGCGGGCGAAGACCGGGTTCTCCATGTAGTACATCGTCCGCTCCATCAGGCGCCGCATGCGCTGCGGGTAGGCGTAGTACCACTTCTCGTAGTTACGGACCATGTTCTTGCGGATCTCCTCCAGCTCGATCTGCGTGAAGTGCTCGTGCACGTACGCGGAACGGTTGGACGAGACGTAGTTGTCCCTCAGGTCCGACAGGTCGATGTTGGCCTGGTAGTTGTCCCAGGACTCGGTGCCGATCAGCGGGTTGAAGACCGACACGCGCACCAGGTCGGGCGAGGCCAGGCGCAGCACGCGCTCGGTCTCCTCGATGTCGGCGGGCGTCTCGTTGGGCGAACCGACGATCAGATAGACCTTGGCCCAGATCCCCGCGCGGCGGGTCATGCGGGCGGCCTCGACGATCGACTCCGGGGTGAGGTCCTTCTTGAGCACGTCCAACATGCGCTGGCTACCCGACTCCCAGCCGTAGTAGATCCGACGGCAACCGGCGCGGTGCATGTGCTTGAGCAGCGGGTAGTCGACGCAGTCCGCGCGGGTGTTGGCGATCCACTCGAACTTCAGTCCGCGGCGCAGGATCTCGTCGCACATCTCGTGGATGCGCTTCTTCCGCAGGGTCAGGATCTCGTCGACGAAGAGCACGACCCCCGGGTTGTAGGTCTTCACGATGTGCTCGAGCTCATCGACGATCAGCTCGGTCGAGCGCACGCGGAAGCCGCGGCCGGTGAGTTCCTTCTGGCAGAAGATGCATTTGAAGGGGCATCCCCGCGTGGTGAAGATGTAGGCCAGGCGCTCGGGGTTGAGCTTGAAGAAGCTCTCCATCGGCAAGAGGTGCCGCGCCGGCAGGGGCAGGTCGTCGAGCTTCTTGATCAGCGGCGGCGCGGGGTTGTCGCACCAGATCTCGCCGTCGCGCACGCCGGCGACACCGGCGACCTCGCTGATGGCCTTGTCGTCACCGGCCTCGAGGCCCTTGATGAACTGCGGCAGCGTCTCCTCGGCCTCGCCCTTGATGACGTAGTCGAAGTGGCCCGAGTCCAGGAAGATGCCCTGGTCGACCGAGGCGTGGGGACCACCCATGACGGTGATCTTGCCCTGCTCCTTGGCGTACTTGGCCCAGGCGATGGCGCGCCGGATGTTGGGCGTGAGGGCACTGAAGCCGATCACGTCGTTCCGCTCGATGGCGGACTTCATCTCGGTGTCGTTGAGGATCCGCTCGTCCGCCAGCTCGATCGGCAGGCCGTGCTGCTCCATGGCCCCGCCGAGGTAGGCGATGCCGAGAATCATGGCCAGCGGGTCCTCTTGGACGTGCGGCTTGATGTAGGTGAGGAGCGTCTTGCGCATAGCTGGGAGAGGCTGGAGCCCGGCAGACCGGGTTGAGCGCCCTGGGAGGCGGAGTTGGAGGACCCCGGCGTGGGCCGGGAACCAGTGGACGAGCACGGGCCGGGTGGTCGGATCGGGCCGGGTGGCCGGATCGAACCGGGCAGGCAGATCGAGCCGGGGGGCCTCGGAGGGGTCTCCTCGGCCCATGGCGGCTCGTATCTGGGATCAAAATCTACCCTTGGCGTCAGATTCGGGCAACCAATGCGGGCGTGCGGATTTGCATCCGTCGATCGCCAGCCCGCCAGGCCCTGCCCCTGGGTCCTGACAGCCGCCCGAGTTCGCCGGGGATGCCCCGGGCCCGTGCGGGGCCGGCTCAGGCTCGACTGCGGGCGGTCCCGGAGCGGGCCCGGGCCGCCGCGGCGGCCAAGTCGTACTCCTCGATGAACTCATCGGTGAGCCGCTCGATCGTGAAGAAGTCGACCATCCGCCGGTGCCCCGCCGCCCCCATGGCCCGCGCCCGCTCGGGATCCCGCAGCAGCTCGGCGATCCGGCCGGCGAAGCCGTCGACGTCGAAGGGATTGACGATGAAGCCGGTCTGCCCGTCCAGGACCACCTCCGGGCTGCCCCCGAAGACCGTGGCCACGACCGGCTTGGAGTGCTCCATGGCCTCCAGGTTGACCAGACCGAAGGTATCGAAGCAGATCGACGGGGTGACGAACACGTCCACGGCGGCGTAGGCCTGCTGCAGTTCGTCCCCGTCCAGCCAGCCGGTCGGCACCACGCGCTCCGCGACCCCCAGCTCGGCCGCCAGGGGGGCGAACTCGCGGTCGTACACGTCGCGCTTGCCCATCACCATCAGCCGCAGCCTGGGGAACTCCCCGGCCAGCTTGGCGACCATCTGCAGGAGTTGCCCGACCCCCTTCTGCTCGTGGAGCCGCCCGCCGATCGCGATCGTCTGGGCGCCCTCCAGACCCCGGGCAACCCGGAAGGCAGCCACCTCGGCCTCGGTCGGCAGCCGCCGCTGGGGCCGAATCGCGTTCCAAACCGTCCGATCGACGCGGATCCCATTGGCCGAGATCGCCCGCCCGAGCTCGTCGGACACGACGGTGAAGCGATCCACGTCCCGCGCCAGGATGCGCCGGATCGCCGCGTTGCGCCCCGGCCGAAAGCGCAGCCGCTGGCAGGGGATGCACTTGGACCAGTGGGCCGGGTAGTCGCGCAGCTCCCCGCCCGCTGCGGGACCACCGTGGAAGCACGTCAGCTTCTGGTAGCAGAAGGTCATCACGTCGTGGGACGTGAACACGACCCCCGCTCCCCGACGGCGGGCCGCCGCGAGGGCCGCGTAGGAAAGGTGCGTGTGGATCAGGTGGGTGTGGATCACGTCGGGGCGGTACTCGTCCAAGACCGCCGCCAGCGCCGCCCTCGTGCGCGGGTTGTCGAGCCCGACCCAGCCCCGCCAGCGCGGGTTGTAGTCCGAGTGGGCCAGGAAGACCCGGCTCCCGAGCACTTCTTGTTCGCCGAACGTCGCTCCGGCGAGAAGCCCTGTGTCCTGGGTCACGCTCAGCACGGCCGCCTCGTGGCCGAGCTCGCGCAGGCGCTCGGACTCCTGGTACATCTGTCGGATCGACGACCCGATCCGCGGGTCGTAGAGGTCGTTCAGGTGCAGAATTCTCACAGGCCTGCCTCCCCCGTCGCCTTGGCGGCCACGGGAGCTGCCTCATCGAACATCCCGCGTCCCCGACCCGCTCGGAAGTAGCGCGCGATGAACGCCAGGTGCACGCCCCCCCAGGTGTGGATCACGACCATGCCCCAGGCGGCGCCGGTGGCGGGCGAGATCAGGCAGAACCAATAGACCATCGGGATCGTCACCAGCATCGAAGCGATCGCCAGGCGCAGTCCGAAGTTGAGCTGGTTGGTGAGGATGTAGTACGAGTCGAAGGCCACGGCGAAGCCGAGGATGCCGTAGCCGATGGCCAGGATCGCGCAGAGTTGGGGCACCGGGCCGTGGAAGTCCGGCGGCAGGAACCAGGTCACCGGTAACTTCACGAGCAAGAGAGCCACCAACACCCCCACCCCCGTGATCAACCCCGAACCGACCGTGACGCGCTGGAAGGCGCGTTCGAAGGCCACGTCGTCGCGGCGTCCGGCGATCTGACTCAGGGCCGGCAGGGCGGTGCGGCTGATGCCCTGCAGCGCGATCACCGGCACCTGCATCACGCGCTGGGCGATGCGGAAGTAGGAGACCCACTGGTCGGTGTGGGGGAAGCCGATCGAGCGCCCCGCGTGCTGGATGAACAGCGGCGGGAGGATGTTCCCAGCCAGGGCGTCGATGCTACGCAGGGCCCCGATGCGAATCCCCAGGCGCAGGCCCTTGCGCAGCGGAACGTCGCGCACGTGGGCCAGGATCACGCGCGGCGTGGGCAGCTCGGTATCCGGATCGTGGGCAATGCGACGGTAGAGCACGACGCCGATCACGGAACCGACCACGGTGGCGCCGAGAGTGCCCAAGAGCGGTCCACGGGCGTCGCCGATCGCGAGGGCGCCGATGACGACCAGGATCAGCCGACCCAGCTCGGTGCCCAGCTCCAATCTCGCCAGCTCCGACATGCGACGGGAGGCCTGGAAGGTCGTCGCGGCAACGACCCGCGGCAACTCCAACAGGGGCGAAGCGCACAGCCACCAGGCCATGTCGCCAACATGTCGACTGTCCCCCACCGCGGCGCCGAGGGGCGGCAGCACGAAGTAGCCGACCACCAAGAGGAAGATGCCCGCCAGGGCATAGACCTTCACGAGGAAGGCCTGCCAGGAAGCGATCTTCTCGACCCGCTTCTGCGCCAGGTTGGACGCGATCTGGGTCACGGCCGCCTGCATGACGCCCGTGTTGAAGACCATGAAGAACAGCCCGTAGAGCGAGACCGCGGTGATGTACTCACCCATCTGGTCCGAGCCGATCGCCCAGGACACGACCACCACGCCCAACAGCGAGCTCAGGGCAACGATCGCGCCCGAGGCCTGCAGGATCGCCGAGTCCTTGAGGAAGCGGCTCTGTAGCAGTCGCTTCATGTGGCGCTCAGCGCCCCACTTTCAGGATCTCGCGGTACAGCGCCAGGACGGCGTCCGCATTGCGCGCCCAGGTGTTGGAGCGCGCGTGGGCGCGGCCCTGGGCGCCGAGGCGCGCTCCTAGAACGGGATCGGCGATCAGGCGCTCGAGCGCATCGCGCACGGACTCGACCTCCGGCTCGCACAGGTAGCCGGTCACGCGATCGACGATCGCATCCTCGGCACCACACTCCAGGGTCCCGATCACCGGCTTGCCGCAGGCCGAGGCCTCGAGGTAGACGATCCCGAAGCCCTCGAACCCGCCGTCGGAGGCGGTCACCGGCGTGTGCACGAAGACCTCGCAACGCTGTTGCAGGTCGATCTTCTCGGCCTCGGTGATGTTCCCCAGGAAGTGCACGCGGTCCGCCATCCCCGCCTCGGCCGCGATCGAACGCAGGCGCTGCTCGTAGTCGTCCTCCGACAGGCGCCCGACGATGAAGTGGTGCAGGTCCGGATGGTCAGCGGCCACCTGCACCCAGGCGGCCAGGGCCAGGTGGTGGCCCTTGCGCTCCTTGGTCTCGCCCACGCCGAGGGTGAAGCGCAGGCCGTGCCAGGGGCGCGCGCCCAGGTGCTGTTCGGCCTCGAGGGGCTCGACCTCCACGCAGTTCGGGATCGTCCGCATCCGCGGTAGCTCGATCCCGGTGGTCTCGAGCACGTCCGCCAGGCGCCGCGCCGTGTAGGCTGAAACGGTGATCATCCCGTCGAAGCGCCGGTAGGCCCAGGCGGCCAGGCGCCGGTGCCGCTGGTCGAGCACCGGCTGCACCGTGTAGGTCCCGTGGGCCGTGGCTACGCAGGGAACCCCTGCCAGGCGCGCTCCCAAGAGCCCCACCAGGTTGTGCGGGTAGTCCTTGATCGCGTGGACCAGATCCGCCCTGCGCGCCACGCGCCAGGTGCGCCAGGTGGACTGCACCAGGCTGACCCAGAAGCGCAGGGGCGACATGTAGAAGAAGTAGTCCGGGGGCAGCACCACCTCCACGGGCCAACTCGGCGGCACCGATTCGGAGGTCGGTCGGTGCTTGCGCGCCAGCAGCACCTGCACCTCGAGCTCGGGATCGCGCGCCTGCAACGCCTTGAGCAGGCACACGGCATAGCGCCCGACCCCGTCCAGGTCGGAGAGCGAATCGGTCAGGAACACGACCTTCAAGCTGCACCTCCGGCCACGCCGGTGCGGGTCTGCATCCAGTCCAGGAGCCGGCGCGCACGCGCGCGCCAGGAGTGGCGCTGGGCGCGAATCCGCCCGCGCTTGGCCAAGTGGTAGCCGAGGTGCCGATCGTCCAAGAGCCGCCGAATCCCCTCCGCCAGGAGGGAGGGCGAATCGGGCTCGACGAAGATCGCCTCCGAGGCCGGGTCGAGGATGTCGCGCAGGCTGGGCAGGTCACTGACGACCATCGGCAGCCCCGCGGCCAGGTATTCGAAGACCTTCAGCGGCGAGGTGTACTTGGCGCTGATCGGCGGGTACGAGCGGTTGGGTACCACCCCCACGTCACCGGCGACGAGATACGACAGAACCTTCTCCGGAGCCACGAAGCCGTCGAAGCGCACGTTCGAGAGTCCGCTGGCGTAGTCGCGGAGCTGGGCCACGTCCGCGTCCATGCCGCCCGCGATCACGAAGCGCACCTCGGGCAGCCGCCGCGCCGCGTCGACCAACACGTCGACGCCCTTCCAGTCCAGCAACCCGCCCGTGTAGACCACCAACGGCACCTCCGCGGGCACGTCGATCGCGGCGCGGGCGGCGGGCACCGTCAGGCTGCCGTCGAAGCGCTCCAGGGCCACGCCGTCGTGCTCCACCACCAGGGCCTCGTCCGGAACGCCCAGGGCCAGCAGATCGTCGCGAACTCCGCCGGAGATGGCCACGACCCCGCGCGCGCGCTCGGCGACCTCGCGCAGCCAGCGGCGGCGGGTGGATCCGCCCGGGACGCGGTGGATCTCCACGAACACGCCCCCGTGTCCAGAGCGCAACAGGTGCACCGCGCTCTCGATCTCGCGTGACAGGACCAGGTCCGCGGCGGGCGGGGCGAGGCTGCGCTCCGCGGCGTTGCGGGCGAAGGTCCACTCCTGCAGGCGTGCGGGGCCGAACTGCAAGCGGCGCGGCGAACGGTCGATCCAATCCAGGCAAGGCACGGCCTCGACCTGGGGCCGCGGACCGTCGGGCACCGCGTAGTGGGACCACAAGTCGGCGCCGCCGGGCAGGGCGGGGGTCGGGATGCGGCGCGCGTGGAGCAGCCGCGTCCGCGCGCCGACGGCCTGGAAGGCGGCCGCCATCTGCGCCACCTGGAGCGACTGGGCCCGTTGGGAGGGCATGCGCGCGTTGGCGATCAGGTCCAGTCGGGGTCCGTCGGTGGATGGATTCTCGCCCGCGGAGTTGGAGCTCGTTGCGTTCACCAGGAGCCGTCCTCGGCCCGTTCGGCGCGCCGCTCCAGCACTCGATCGCGCAGCTCGCCCACGTACTGGTTCCAGCCGGCGGCGTAGCCGAGTTGCTCCAACTTGTCGGCCTCGGCCTGCGCCCGCGACCCTCCAGCCGCCAGGGCCGCGTTCTGCTCCGTCTCCAGGTCCCGCGCCGAGCGCGCCACGGATTCGACCGGGATCGGCATGGTCGCGTTCCACTCGAGCAGGGCCGCGCGCAGCCGGTCCACGTCGACCATCACGCGTTCGACGTTCTGTGGTGTCGCCACGCGTTCGTTCCCGCCGCGCACGATGTCGGCGAACAGGTCGGTCTCCCCGGTCGGGTCCTGGTCGAAGTCGTGGAAGCGCACCGACCCGATGCCCTCCTCCAGGACCACCTGCCACCCATCCGGCAGGACCGCGTAGCGCTCCAGCGTCAGCATGTTGCGGCGATCGAAGATCGACACGTAGGTACCGTCCTCGGCGAAGGCGAAGGGCTTGTGGTCCTGTCGCTCGCCGCGCACCAGGGGCAGCAGGCTGCGGCCGTCCACCTGGTCCGAGGGCTCCTCGGAGGGCAGCGGCTCGATGCCCGCTGCGTCCGCCACCGTCGGCAACAGGTCGACGCCCTCGACCAGGGCCTCCACCCGGGCGCCGCCCTCGATCCCCGCCGGCCAGTGCAGGATCAGCGGGATGTGGAGGTTGGAGCGGTACATGTGGTTGTGCTCCCAGCGACCGAAGTCGGTCCCCGGTCGCCGCCCGGCGCCGAAGTCCTCCCCGTGGTCGGAGGTGACGATGATCAGCGTGTCCTCCAGCAACCCCTGCGAACGCAGCTCTTCCACCAGCAGACCCACGTGGTGGTCGGCCTGGGCCACGCCGCCCAGGTAGAGGTCGTAGATCTGGCGCAGGTCCGCGTCGGTCGGGTCCCAGTCGCCGAACTCGGCCTGCTCCAGGGCCACGCGCATGTCGGCATAGAAGGTCTGGATCGGACCGTCGTAGTCCGGATCCACGTAGTCGGAGCGGAAGGGTTCCGGCGGGTCGTAGGGCGTGTGGGTCGAGTACAGGTGCAGGAAGAGCGCGAAGCGCCGATCCGCATTGCGCCCGATCCAGGTCCGCGCCGAGTTCACCAGCAGGTCGAGGTCGAGCTTGCCCTCGACCTTGGCGCGCAGGATCGAGGGCACGAGCTCCGAGCGGAACACGCTCCAGCGGCTGCCGAGGTCGACCAGGTCGTGCCCCATCATCAGCTCGCGGTAGGCGTCGAAGCCCGCCATCAGCCCCGAGCCGTGGGACAGGGCCCCGGTCATGAAGGCCGAGGCGACCACGTCCCCCTCGAGCATCCGCGTACCGTCCGCGCGCACCCCGCCGTCGAGCAGCTGGGTGAAAGTGATCCCTGGCTCGACGCGCAGCTCCGGCCCCATGGTCAGGATCCCGTGGCGGCGCGGGTACTGACCGGTGAAGAACGACGCGAAGCTCGCGCCGGTGAAGGGCGCGTTGGCGAAGGCGTTGTCGAACACCGCCCCGCCGGCCGCCAGGGCGTCGATATTCGGCGTAGCCACCGTTCCGTTCCCGTAGCAGCCCAAGACGTCGGCCCGCAGCGCGTCGATCACGATCAGGACCACGTTGGGCACCTCGCGGTTGCGATCGTTGATGCGTCCGCGGTCCGACACCGAGCGGCTCTGCCCTGTGGCCCAGACCGCGCCGACGGACACCAGCAGCAGCGACAGAGCCGTAGCGCCAGCCCGAAGGCCGAATCGCGTCCGGGCCAGGATAGAACCCGCCGCAATCCCGAAGACCACGGAACCCAGGGCCAGGGCGCCGCTGACCGCGAGCCGCGGGGCGGAGGTGGCCGGCATGCCGTAGAAGAAGCGCTCTCGGGTGTGCCAGTACAAGAGCACGAACGCGCCGGCCGCGAAGCCCAGGGTCAGCAGGGTCGCCGCGGCGAACCTGGCCGTGCGTCGGCGCAGGAACAAGAGCCAGGCGAGCAGTGCGGTCGGCAGCAGCCACAGGGCTTGAACGCCGGCGTAGAGCATGGCCGCCGCACTGGCGCCTCCGACGAGGTCGCTCCAGCGGTCGATGCGCGTGGCCTCGATGGCCGTGGCCGGCAGGGCGCGGAAATGCAGCCAGGCCATGAGACCGTCGACGGCTCCGGCGAGGGCACCGGTGATCAGCGCCGCCCACAGGGCAGTGGCCGCAAGCCCCAGCAGCCCCATCGGAGCGTGCTGCGGGCGGATAGGGGGATGTTCGACGGGGGGCATCGGAGCGCGGGGCCTCGAAGACTACCCGATGCCCCCAGCGGGACCGCCGGGGCTGGGCGAGGAGCTGGAGGGACCGATTCGATAGCCGATCACGGGTCCGCCGATCGGCGTCCGCGCTCCCGGATGCAAGAAGGTCACCCGACGCGCGGCACCGGCCGAGGCCAGGGCGTCGCGCACGGCCAGGCCCTGACCGTCGACGCGGAAGGTGCGCTCGAGGGCCGACCCGACCACGTGTTCGCCGTCGCGGTGGGCCAGGCGCGAGCGCACCACCAGGCCGTGATCGATCAGGTCCACTTCAGGTTCGGCGTCGAAGGCGCTCGAGACCCTGGGGTGGGCGAAGGCCAGGATCCCGCGGCGGGCCACCGCTAGCGGCGTACGCAGGGCCGAGCCCAGCCGCCCCGCACGGGCCTCGACCCGGGCCAACCACAGGGAGAAGCGCAGTTCCTCGCCGCCGGCGCGCCAGCCGCGGGCGGGTGCCAGGTGCCCCGCCAGTCCGCTCCACTCCGCGAGGTTGTGGCCACCAAGGCGACAGCGCGGCAGGAGCTCGCGGCCCGAGCCGCGCTCGACCACCCTCAACAGGCCGGCGCCGAGGGGGCTCCCGTGGTGAACGTTCGGTCGGGGCCGCGCTCCGCGAACCCAGGCGACGACGCAAGCGTCCTCGAGGCGGGCGACCTGGGCTTCCGCGAACCAGCGCACGCTGGGCTGGACCTGCCCCTCGTCCGTGTCGCTCGCCGCGGAGAGCTCGGGCAGCGCGCGCGCGGCCCAGCAGGCGTGTCCGGCCCAGAACAGCGGGCACTGGTAGCTGCGACCGCGACCGGGACCCGGACGGTGGCTCGTGGGCTGCCCGTCGCCGGTGAGGTGGTCGCCCCAGACGCGGTGGGCGCGCCGAGCGGCCCGCAACCAGTCGTCGCGACCGAAGAGGGCTCCGCCCCGCGCCAGGGTGAAGACGTCGAAGGGATGGGACGCGACCTCGTAGGTGGCGCCCCAGTACCAGGGCTTGGCCTCGACCAACCCGCACTTGACGCCGTCGGGCCCTTGCAGGCCGGCGAGGAAGTCGAGGCCTGCCTCGAGCCCCTCGCGTTGCTGCGCGGCCTTCGGCTCGAGCCCGAGTCCAGGCAGGGCGAAGAGCAGGAAACCCGTGACCCGCGACTGGTAGAAGCTCGAGACGTCGCTGGCGCCCGGATGGCCTGCGCCCCACTCGAGCGGGTGGTAGGGATAGCTGCCGTCGGCATGCTGGATCGCCGCCAGGATCTCGACCGCTCGCCGTCCCGCCTCGACGAGCACACCGTCGCCGGGTGCCTGACTCTCGCCCTCGAGCAGCTCCGGATAGCGACGCTCCACTTCGATCGCGCGGGCGAGGCCGGTCAAGGCCCAGGCGCGCTGGGCCGGCACACCCTTGTCCACCGCCGCATAACGCAGGTACGTCCGCGCGTGGAGCACGCAGGCCCGCGCGAAGGCGGCGCGGTCGTCGGCGCCGAGGGAGTCGCCCAACTCCAGCACCAGGGACCCCAGGGCATCGCTGCACGCCCCACCGTCGATCACGCTGTTGGAACAGTTGAAGGGATCGTGGCGCCCGGGCCGGAAGGTGAAGCACGGGCTGTCGCCCTCGCGCTCCAGCCGCGCCACCAGCCGTCGGCCCTGGGCCACGGCCGCATCGAGGTAGTCCTGGCGCCCCAGGGCGCGACCGAGCTCGAGGGCCAGGATCGCCACACAGGCGCTCTTGCCCGTGTGCTCCACGCCATGTTCGGGGCAGATCAACCGGCCCTGGGAGTCGGCCAGGCCCAGGGCCCAGTCCAGGGCCCGCTCCAGGGGGCGCGCGAGCTGAGCGTCGATCGTCGCGCTCTTCACGGGTGAACTGCTCACGAGCGCAGGAACTCCCGGAAGGCCTCGGTGATCTGGCGCGTGTCCTCGTGGGGCTTGCCGCGCAGGGCCAGCAGGAGGTTGCGGAGCCAGTGGTCGAACCAACTGAGCGACACGCAGACCTTGACCCAGACCCCGGCCGCCGCGCCGAAGTGCTTGCGGTAGTAGGCCAGGCGATTGCGCTGCCACTCGGGCAGGAAGTTCGCGAAGCGCGACGTCGATGCGCCCACGTGGTGCACCACGCGGGCCTCCGCCAGGTAGCGCGTCTTCCAGCCCGCCTTGGCCATCCGCAGGCTCAGGTCGACGTCGTTGTAGAACAGCCAGAACTGCTCGTCGAAGGGTCCGATGTCGTCCAAGACCGAGCGCCGCACCAGCAGCACCGCCGCCGGGGGTTGGTCCACGTCGCGACTCGATTCCTGGTCCCAATCGCGCAGGTAGTAGCGCCGCATCTCGCGGCTCTCGGGGAACCAACGACGCACGGGCGGGTCGTAGAAGAAGGGCGTGGCCAGCCCGGGGAAGCGCATGCAGGTCGGCTGCACGCGGCCGTCACGGTGCACCAGCTTGGGCGCCACGGCCCCGTAGCCGGGGTTCTCGTCGAGCCAGGCCACCATCAACCCCAGGGCGTCCGGCGCCATCTCGGTGTCGGTGTTGAGCAACAGGACCAGGTCCTGGGTGGCCAGCTCGATGCCCTGGTTGCAGCCCCGCGCGAAGCCCTCGTTGCGCGCGTTGCGAACCAGCCGCACGGCCGGGAAGCGCTCGGCGATCATGTCCGCGGAGCCGTCCTCGCTGCCGTTGTCGACCACGATCACCTCTTCCACCGGGCGGTCGGAGGCGTACAGGAACTCGAGGCAGATACGCGTCAGGTCGATCGTGTTCCAACTGGGAACGACGACCGAGACCGTGGACCGCGGTCGATCGGTGGGAGGTGTGCTCACCAGTCGCTCCCCCCGCCCATCTCCAGCACCAGGTTCGCCATCAGCGCTTCGACCTCGTGCTCGTCCTCGACGATGGCGCGCAGCGCCCGGCCCAGTTCGGCCCGCTGGGGCTCGGCGAGGTCCAGCAGAAACCGTGCGCGCTCCACCAGGCCACGGACGTCCCCCGGCGCGAAGCGCAGGGCCTGGGCCCTGGCGCCCAGGGAACGGAAGACGTGGTCGAAGGAGTCGTTGCAGCTCAGAACGGGCCGCCCGGTGGCCATCGCCTCGAGGACGACCTTGTCCACGCTGCCCGTGTGGCTGGAGTTCACCAGCAGGCTCGCACCGGCATAGACCGACGCGATCTGCGTGTAGGGCACCTTGCCCGTGCGCTCGACCGCGTCCCCGAGACCCAGCTCCGCGATGCGCGCGTCCACCCGCAGGGCATACTCGTCATCCCCGCTGGCCAGCCCGGCGCCCACCAGTTGCAGGACCACGTCGCGACCCTCGGCGCGCAACTGCGCCAGGGCTTCGATGATGGTCAGCGGATCCTTCGCGGGCGTGAGCCGACCGACGCTGACGATGCGCTGCGGCGGCGCGGGCGCGTCCGCGGCCATCGGGAAGTGCACGAGGTCGATCCCGTGCCCGGTGACGACCTTGTTGGGCGGATCGAGGCGCAGGGACTCCGGACTGGCGGTGAAGACCTTGTCCACCACCCCCACCGCCTTGCGCAGGCGCGCATCCACCCCGGCGTGGGTGTACCACAGGAACAACCCCGCCCCGGCGCGGCGCGCGGGTCCGCGGGCCACCAGGGCGTAGCGCGGCACCATGTGGGCCAGCACGGCGTCGAAGCCGTCGTCCAAAAGGGCCTCGCGCAGGACGCGCTTGTAGCGCAGGTAGCGCCGAACCCGCCCCTTGCGGCCGATCTCGCGCCAATCGACGTTCTGCGGCAGGCCGCGGGTCTCACCGACCTCCAGCGCCACGACACGCACCTGCTCCACGTGGTTCGCGAGCCCCTCGATCCAACGCACGACGAAGCCGAGCACCGCGTCGTCGCGATCCAGTACCTGGGTCAGAAGGAGCAGCCTCATCGCCTCACCGCCTCCAGACCCACCAGGTCGTGCAAGCCCCGCGCGTAGCCCTCGAGCACCCGCGCGTACTCGAAGCGCTCGGCGATCGAGCGCGCCGCGGCGCCCATGGCCAGGCGCCGGTCCTCGTCCTCGAGCAGATGCTCGATCGACTCGGCCAGCGAGGGGGTGTCGAAGCCACACAGGCGCCCGGCCGCCCCGTCCGCCAGCAACTCCCCCATCACTCCGACTCGGGTGCTGACCGCAGGCGTGCCGCAGGCCATGGACTCGACCGTGACGCGCGGGCCCCCCTCGCAGGTGGAAGCACAGACGAGCACGCGACTGGCCCGATAGCTGTCGGCCAGGTCCGTGGCCGTCGCCACCCAATCCACGAAGCGCACCTGATCCCCGAGGCCAGCGCGGGCGACGCGCGCCTCGGTCGCCGCGCGCAGGGGCCCGCGACCGATCAGGGTCGCGCTGACCCGACGCCCGCGAGCGCGCAGGAGCGCCAGGGCGTCGACGATGCGGTCGAGTCCCTTGTTGTTCACCATCCGGCCCACGAACAGCACGTCCTGCTGGATCTGCACCGGGGCGCTCGGCGGCGCGAAGAGCTCGAGGTCGATGTAGAGCGAGGGCAGCACGGTGATCTGCGCGTCCGGCACCCCCCAGCGGCGCAGCAGCGCCGGCATCTCACCCGAGTTGACCACCCGGAAGGCCCGCGCCCGCGATCGCGCCCAGGCGATGTAGCGCCGCGCCACGAAGCGGTCGAAGACCTCGCGCTTGTCGGCGGCGACGGGAATCCCGGGCACGTGGTGGATCTCCGACAGGTAGGGCACGCCGCTGCGGGCCGACAGGCTCGCCGACCCGATACCGTTGTAGAACCAGCCGTAGTCGTGGCTGACGATCAGGTCGGGCCGCTCGCTCGCGATCAGCTCCGACCCCCGCCGCTTGATGAAACCGACCATCGCGGCGCGACCCCCGGAGGCCGGGTGCAGGTGCACGTTGCCGTGGATCGACTCGGTCGTGACCGGACGATCGGGTCGCGGGCACAGCACGTCGATGCGCTCGAACCAACGCGAGAACTCGCGCTGCATCTGGAAGAAGGGCCCTTGCTCGCCGATCGACGACTGGCGATCGCCACTGACCATCAACAGCTTCATCGAGCAACCTCCGTGCGGCCCAGGGCCAGGGCCTCCGCGTAGACCGCCTCGAGCCGGTCGGCCAGGGCCGCGCCAGTGTGCCGCGTCCGAGCGACTTCGCGGGCCGCGCACCCCATGGCAACGCGACCGGGTCCGTCGTCCACCAGGCTGGCCATGGCCCGGGCCAGGGCCGAGACCATGGTCTCGGGGTCACCATCCGATCCCACCAGCCGTCCGGTGACGCCGTCCTCGATCAACTCCGGCACCCCGCCGACCGCCAGCGCCACGGCCGGACGCCCGGCGGCGGCGCCTTCGATCAACGCCACCGGCAGGCCCTCGTTCTTGGATGTCAAAAGGAGCAGGTCGAGGGCGGCGTGCACGGGCAGCACATCAGCCACCGCGCCGAGCAGGTGCACCCGCTCGCGCAGCGACCCCGGCAGGGCCGCGCGCGCCGCTTCCAAGGGGGCTCGACCCTCGCCGTCGCCGACGAAGGCCAGGTGCAGGCGGGCGACTCCGCTCGCGGCTAGACGCACGAAGGCAGCCAAGGCCAGCTCCGGTCGCTTGATCGGCGCCAGCCGCCCGAGCATGCCGACCAGCACGTCCCCCGAGCCGATTCCGAGCCGGGTCCGCAGCTCGACTCCCATCGGATCCCGCGACTCCCAAAGGTCGGGCAGCGAGAGCAGGCGCTCCAACTCGACCCCGGGCGGCACCACGCGGATCCGCTCCAGGGGGCAGACTCCCAATCGGTCCAGGTCCCTCGCCGTGGCGCCGCTGACAGCGATCACCGCCGCGCTGCGGCCGGCCCAACGCCGCTCGTGGGCGATCAGGCGCCGGGCGATCAAGCGCGGGAAGTAGCCCTCGAGCACGTGGCCGTGGAACGTGTGCACCAAGGGCGCCGTGGTGCGCTTCCAGGCGGCCGCACGTCCCAGGGCGCCGGCCTTCGAGGCGTGGGTGTGCACGAGCTCGGGCCGAAACTCGGCCAGCTCCCGACCCAGGGCGCGGCGGGCGCGCAGATCGCGCCAGGGATGCGGGCCGCGGGCAAGGTGGTCGATGCGTCGCACGTCGATGCCGCGCTCGAGGGCCGCTTCGAAGAGATCGCCTTCGCCCGGCTCCGGTCGCCCGACCAGGACCCGCACTCGATGGCCGCGAGCGGCCAGGATCGGGTCGCAGGCGAGCACCTGCCGAGCCGGTCCGCCCAGGTTGAGTCGAGTCAGCACGCGGGCGATGCGCATCGGTAGGGAGCGCCCCGGGGACGGGCGGCGGCGGCAGTCTACCCGCTGCGGCATCGACTTCAGCCTCGGGTGCCGACGTGCAGCGGCACCTTCGGACCGAGTCACTCCACGCCGAACAGGCTCAGGTGGTAGGCCACCAGCAGGGTGTAGACCCCCGCGGCCCCCCACAGGCCGAAGCGCGCGATCCAGAAGTTCTTGTGCAGGCACAGGACCACCAGCGCGGTGGCGATCAGGCCCGACTTGAGCAGCACGAAGCCGCTGCGGCCCGTCAGCAGCATCCGATCGGCGAGCGGATTGACCTCGACCCCACCGGCTTGCAGGTGAACCAGGGTGAAGTAGGAGTCGGCGATGTTCATGGCCGCGATCCAGAAGATCAGCAGCCACAGCTTCGTGCCGTAGAGATCCACGAAGACGCCCTGCTCTTCGTTCCCACGCCGATTGCCACGACGCCTCCCGCCCAGCAGGCTGAAGCGGGAAAAGCGGGGAGTCGGCCTGCTGCGACGCTCTTGGCTGCGTTCGCGGAAGGCGGTGTCGGCAAGGTCGGCCTCGGACATGGCGAGGCATCCCTCGTCGACCGGGACCCGCGGACGGCTCAAGCCGAACCGCCCAAGATGCCGTCGGCGCGGCCGTCAGCGCCGCCGACGACCGAGGCCGTGAGCCAGGGGGGATCGACTCAGCCGTCCTGGCCGTCGCCGGCTCCCTCGGCATCACCGTCGGCACGACCGTCGGCCCCGCTCTCGGCGGGTTCGGCCGGCGGGTCCCAGAAGTCGGCCCGGACCGGGTGTCCGAAGAGGCGGTTCGACAGCCAGGGACGCTCCAGAGCTCCCTGCGGCAGGGGCTCGATGATCGGGTCCTCCATCCACAGCTCGGTCAGCTGGGGCGCATCGATGCCGCCCATGAAACGGCGGTAGGGAAGGATCAGCTCCTTGGGCACCTGGATCGTCTCCGGATCCGGCTCGGCCTCGAGCAGCGCCGCCGGCGGGTCGGCCAGCTCCGGATCGGGCTGCCGCGCGACCCAATCCTTGACGCCCTGGTCGCGCCAGGCCTCGACCAGTCGACGCCGCAGGTCGGCGCGAATCGAATCGGTCAGCGGGACGTGGCGCCAATCGACGAAGTCCATGGCGACGGTGTAGTCGAAGCCGATGGACTCGATCGTCCGGAACTGCATCTGCACCGGGAAGCCATCCTCGGAGTCGAGGTAGAGGGCGAACTCCTTGGCCGACTCCATCTCGAAGATGTTGATCGGGCGCGTCAGCTTGATCATGTAGACCGACGCCCCCGTGTCCTCGTCGCGCAGGTAGGTGAGCCGCCGGTTCTGCACGTCCAGTCCGAGCGGGAACATCGTCAGCAGCAGCTCGCGCCCGATCAAGCCCCGGGCGCGCTGCTCGGCGGCGGACTCACGCACCGCGCCCCCGGGCGACTCGGCCCAGGACACCTCGCCGTCCGACACCATGCGCTGGTAGACGCTGGCGTAGTTCTCGCCCATGTCGGAGTCGGTGACGTACTCGGAGAGCATGTAACCGCTGGACTCCGGCTGAACGTGGACCAGGCGCGGCACGTAGTTGTGCACCATCCAGCCGTCGTCCCCACTGGCACCGGTCGGGTCGAGGTTGACGTAGGTGGTCTCGAGCAGGTCGTAGCGCAGGCCCGGCAGTGAGGACCACACGTCGATCGAGACCTCACGGTCGTCCGCGACCCAGGCACGGCAGCCGTGCCGACGCCCGAGCAGCTCGAGGTCGTCCATCGCCCGCTTGCGCGCGGCGGGATCGGCGTAGGCGGCCTTGGCGGAGTTGGTCCTGGGCCGCTGCTGGGCCCCCTCCTGAACCGGCTCGCCGGCGAGGAACAGAGACGGGGCGACGGCGAGGATGAGCGCAGGGAGATTCATGGTCACAGGGGGGAGTCTAGCCGCCGCGGGGGTGGCAACTCAGCTACTACGGGCCACGGACTCGTAGTGATGGAGGGTCTCGTCAACCATCCGATCGAGGCCGAAGTGCTCGAGCACCCGCAGGTGACCAGCGCGACCCAGTTCGTGGCGGCGGTCGGCGGACTGGGCCAGCTCGGCCATGGCCCGGGCCAGGGCCTCGGCGTCCGAGGGCGGCACCAGCACGCCGGTCTGGCCGTCCACCACGACCTCCGGAACGGCCGAGACGTCGGTGGCGAGGACCGGCAGTGAGGTCGCCATGGCCTCCAGGAAGACGAGCCCGAGCCCCTCCCAGAGGGAGGCCATCACGAAGACGTCGCTGGCCGCCAGGATCTGGGCCACGTCGCGCCGGATCCCCGCGAAGACGACCGCGTCGCCCAGTCCCAGCTCGGCGGCGACGGCCTCGGCCCTCTGGCGCCCGTCGCCGAAGGGATCGTCTCCCACCAGCAAGAGGCGCAGGCGCGGTCCGAAGCTCTTGCGGGCGGCGGCGAAGCCGCGCAGCAGCACGTCGTGGGCCTTCTGCGGCGCGAAGCGCGCCACGCAGGTGAAGACCACGTCGCCGCGGCCCAGGCCCAGCTCGGCGCGCAGATCCATGCGCTCGGCGAAGGGCGCCGCAGCGGCGCGCTCGAAGGGTTCGGGGTCGAGCCCGTAGTAGACGCGCGCCTGGCGCCGCAGGGGCACGTGTCCGTAGCGCTCGACAAAGCGCCCGACGTGGTCGGAGAGCACGATCGTCAGCCGCGGCAGGCGCCCGATAACCGCGTGGACGGCCCCCACCAGTGGCCGCTTCAGCACCTGTTCGTCGTTGTGCTTGCCCGAGACCAGGCATCGCCGACGCCCGGCCAGGGTCGCCATGACCGCGGTCAACACATCCGCCTTGAGCAGGTGCGAGTGCACCAACTCGGCCCAGCGCAGGTGACTCCAAAGACCGAAGGGCCGAGTCGCGGGTACCTGCCCGACCCACTCCGCGCCGGCGGCGAGGAAGTCCTCCGTCAGGCGGCCCTCGCCCTTGAGGAAGACCATGCGCACCGAATGCCCGCGGGCGCATTGACCGCGCACCTGGGACAACAGGTGCATCTCGGCCCCGCCGACATCGAGGGTCGTCACCACGTGCAGGATCTTCAAAGCAGCTCCGAGTAGACCGCGTCCAGGCCGCGGACCATGTGATCGATGGTGTAGCCGGCGTCGAACCGCGCGCGCCCGGCGGCGCCGAGGGCCGCCCGCTGCGGCGCGGCGAGATCGATCGCGCGTGCCAGGGACGCCGCCAGCCCGGCCACGTCGCCCACCTCGCAGAGGAACCCGCTGGTGCCCTCTTGCACCAGGTCGCGCGCCCCGTCCACGCGGCTCGCCACCACCGCACGGCCGGCGGCCATGGCTTCGAGCACCGCGTAGGGCAGGGCCTCCCAGCGCGATGGCAGGCAGAGTACGTCGCAGGAGGCCATCAAGCGCGGCACGTCGTCGCGCCAACCGAGGAAGTGGGCGCGCTCGGCGATTCCAAGCTCCGCGGCCAGGGTGCGCAGCTCGGCGTCCATCTCGCCGTGCCCGGCAAGCAGCAGGTGTGCGTCCGGCCGCTCGCAAGCCGCGAGGGCGCGCAGGGCCAGGTCCTGACCCTTGGCCGAGTTGAGCAGCCCCACGACCAACACCACCGTCGCGCCGGCGGGCAGGCCCAGTTGCTGCGGCGCGAGCGGCTCGGCCCGGCGCCAGGGCTCGGGGTCGATTCCGTTCTCGACCACGCGCACCCGCGCGGGCTCGATCACTCCCGAACGCGCGATGGTCTCCGCCTCGCCGCGGCTGACCGCCACCAGACGGTCGGTCCGCCGCCCGAGCTGCACCTCGATCGTGCGGAACAGCCGTCGCTTGCGCGCGCTGAACATGGCGTCGAACAGGAAGGCGAAGGTGTGGGGCGTGTGCACCCGGCGACCGATGCCCGTGCGCAGGGAAGCCCAGCGCCCCAGGGCACCGGCCTTGCTGGAGTGGGTGTGGACGATCTCGGGGCGCGACTCGCGCAACTGCGTCGCGATGGCCTTGGCGTGAGAAGCATCCAGGCGCGGCTTGATCGAGCGCACCATCGCTAGCTCTCGAACCTGCACCCCCGCCGCACGCATCTGCTCGAAATCCCCGCGCACGCTCGGCTCACGCTCGGCCGAGGCGATCACGGCCACTTCGTGTCCCGCGTGCGCTTGCCCACAGGCGACGTCGCGCAGGTGCCGCCGGGTGCCACCGATGGTGGCCTCCATCACGTGCAGAATCCGCATCGAGTGAACGTCTGCCCGCCGCGGCTCAATGGGCCCCGGTGCCCTTGACCACGGCGAAGACGGTCAGCACGAGGATCACGAGGTCCAACAGCAGCGAGCGGTTCTCGACGTAGTAGATGTCGTAATCGAGGTTCTTGTGGATCTCCTCGGTACGCGCGTAGGAGATCTGCCACAGGCCGGTGATGCCCGGCTTCGCGCGCAGGCGCTCGCGCTCGAGCGCGCCGTAGCCGGCCACGATGAAGGGCATCTCGGGCCGCGGGCCGACCATGCTCATCTCACCGGTCAGGACGTTCAGGACCTGCGGCAGCTCGTCGAGGCTGTAGCGTCGCAGCAACCGACCGACGGTCGTGATGCGCGGGTCATGGTCGTCACGCGGCGCCGGCGCGTCGCCGGACAGGTGCACGTGCATGGTGCGGAACTTGAAGATCCGGAAGGGCCGTCCATCCTTCCCGATGCGCTCCTGCAGGTAGAAGATCGGCCCCTCCGAATCGCGCTTGATAAGGATCGCCGCGACGACGAACAGCGGCGCCGTCAGGACCAGGGTGACCAGGGCCAGGGCGATGTCGAGCAGGCGCTTGACCAGGGCCGACAGCGTGCCCTGGCTGCGGTCCGGCCGACTGATCAGCGGGATCGAGTCGAGGTTCTCGATCCTCACCCGCTGGCTCATCAGGTGGTAGAAGCGCGGGACGACCCGGTAGGTCACCCCCAGGGCCTCGAGGCGTTCGATGAACTCCATCACGCGCTCCTCGGCGGCCTCAGGCAGGGCCACGAAGACCTCGGACACCTTGAAGCGACCGATCAAGGCCTCGAGTTCGTCGAAGGTCCCGAGCACCACCGAGCGCTCCATCGATCGACCGACTTCATCCGGGTCATCGCCGACGAAGCCCACCGTGCGCAGCCCGAGGGTCGGGACCAGGGTGAACTTCCGCATCAGCCACTGGGCCGTGGTGCCGGTGCCGAGCACCAGGGCGTTGCGGTTGCCAATCCCGCGACGGTGCAGGCTCTGGATCGTCTTGAAGGAGACGAAACGACTGACCGTCGTGAAGAACAGGATCAGCACGAACGAAACCAGCAGGGTCAGACGCGAGAAGGACGTGGGGTCGAGTCGCAGGTCGATCGCCGCGTGGAGCTGGCGCAGGGCGCGGAAGACCGCGTCACCATCCGCTGTCGAGGCCACGCCCGCCGCGGTGGGCTCGGTGCTGCGCAGCAGCAGCGTCAGGGTCACCACCACCAGGAAGGCCACCGCGCAGGACTTCGCGATGGCCTTGAACTCTTCCACGTTCAAGAGGCTCTTGACCGGGCTGTACATCCCGAAGGCGTGGAAGCAGACCAGGCAGACCGCCGCCGTGAGGGTCCACAGCTCGATGTAGACCGAGAGCGGGACCCCCGCCCCGGGGCCCCCCGAACGCTGCCCGATCAGGAATCCGACCAGGCACGCCAGCAGCACCACCCCCAGGTCGATCAGGACCTGGGCGGCGAGCATCAGGGGCTCGAAGTGGCGCCTGACGAAGTGTCCGAACGCGTTGTCGCGTTCCTGGATCGGGGTTCGGGAGTCCACGTGGGTCCGCAGCGCTGGGCTGGCGGGGTCTCGGTGCGGGGGTCCGGCGCGGGGCCGGTCGGCGGTCGGCGGTCGGTCGGCGGTCGGTCGGATGGCCGGAAGGGGTTCTGGCGCAGGAGGATACCCCCGCGGGAGGGGGCCAAGAGGCCCCATCGGGTGGATGAGCCCCCGGACTCCAGGCTCGGCCGCCGAGTGGTCGCCGATCCGGGCTGGCGCGCGGCCTCGGCCGGGATTCGAACTACCGAGCGAGTTCGGCCAGAAGGTTCGGGACTGTGGACGCGGCGCGACCGGCCTGGGCTCCGAAATTCGCCCGGAACCCGTGGGCAGGTCCGAACCCCACGTCGTCCGACACCGCGCGTAGGGCGGCCCAGGGTAGACCGGCCTCGTCGGCGACCCAGGCGGCTGCCGCCGTCTCCATGTCGGCCACACAGGCACCGAGGTAGGCGCGGGCCAGACGGAGTCGGCGCCAGGGACTCAGGACCGGCCGGTCCGCGGTCAGGAACCAACCCGCGTGGCCGGCCGCGGCCCGGCGCCAGGCGGCGAGCAGCACGGGATCCGCCAGGCGCTCCCGATCGGATCGAACGGCCAGGTCCGCCTGCACCGCGCGCTCGCAGTGGACCAGGTCCCCCACACGCTCACGGCGCCGGAGCCCGCCGCAGACGCCCACCACCAACAGGGATCCGGCACCGGCCCGCACCAGGTGGCTGGCGGCCCGGGCGGCCCGCACCTTGCCGACCCCGCCGACGGCCGCCAGCACGGGCTGGCCGCGGTGGTCGGTCAACTCCAGCTCGAGTAGCTCGAAGGCCCCGGGACCGCGCTCGATGACCCGGGCACCCAGGCCCAGCTCCCCGAGTTCCTGGGGCAGGGCCACCAGCAGCGCGGGAGGTCCGGTGGGCGTCGGCGTGGCGGTCATGCGGGCATTCTCGGGCCATCCACGGCGTCGGGACCAGGGCCCTGTGCGGAACCCGCTGTGTAGCCAGCCACCGCCCGCCGCTACGCTCCTGCCCCGCCGAGCTAGTGCGGCCGTGCCCATGCGACCCAGTGACCTCGTCTTCTTCTCCAGCGGGCTCGCCGCCCTCTTGTACCAGGTGGCCTGGGCGCGCCTGGCCACGCGCACCCTCGGGGCCGACGCATTCGGCGCAGGCGTGGTGGTCGCGACATTCATGGGCGGCATGGCCCTGGGCGCCATGTTGGCCGGGCGCGGTCCGCTCGCGCGCGCCCGCCGACCCGAGCGCGCCTTCGCCGCGGTCGTGATCGCAGCCGCCCTCGTGGCCACGGCCACCGCGGGGTTGGTCGGCTTTCCTGCGGGTGCCTCGCGAGCCCTGGACGGAACCCTCACCGCCGCGCTCCTGTTGCCGACCACCCTGGCGATGGGCGCGACCTTTCCGCTCATGGGTCGGCTGACCGAGCGCGAGTCCGCGACCCTCGGCGCCCGCACCTCGCGGTTCTATGGCGCGAACACCCTGGGCGCGGCTACGGGAGCGATCGTGGCCACCTTCCTGGCCCTGCCGTGGTTGGGCCTGCGGGGGACGATCTTCGCAGGGGCCGCGATCGACGTCTTGGCGGCCCTGGGTGCCCTGGTGCTACTGGCCGGACCGGCGAGCGACGCACCAGCGGGGCCCGCGCGCGGTCGACGGCCCAGCGTCCCGGGTGTCTCGCGCCTGCTGCTGATCACGGGCCTTCTGGGAGGCGCCAGCCTGGCGCTCGAAGTTGTCCTGACCCGACTCCTGGTGAGCCTGACCGGCGCTTCGGTCTACGCCTTCGGGTTGGTGCTCGCGGCCTACCTGGTGGGATTGGGCCTGGGCGCGCGCCAGGGTCGGCTGTGGCTGGACGGCAGCCGCGATCCTCGTCCCATCCTGGCGCGCGCCGGGGTGGGCGCCGTCGCCGCCGCCTGCGCGGGACTGTTGCTCCTGGGCCTGCAGATCGGCTCCGGCGACGTGTTCGAGCCCCTCGCCAACCGCACCCCCACCAAGGGCGGGGTGACCGGCATGTGGCTGTCCCAGTTCATCCTCGCGGCGGTGGCGTTGATTCCGCCCGCGGTGGCCTTCGGCCTGGCCCTGCCCGCCGCCATCGCCTGCGCGGTGCGGTCGAGCGGCACGGACGCTGCCGAGGTCGACGAGCCGCGCCTCCTGGCCCGCTTCTACACCTGGAACACCCTGGGTGCGGCCCTGGGCGCGATCGCCGCGGCATGGTTGCTGTTGCCTGGCCTCGGCCTGCGGGGCGCGACCCTGGCGGCCCTGGCACCGGCCGTCCTGGCCTGGCTGCTCGCCCCGGGCGTGCCCGGTCGGAATCGGCTCCTGACCGCGCTCGGGCTCACCACGCTCCTGGCCCTGACCTTCGCGCGACGCGGAGCCCAGGAGATCGACGTGGTAGCGAAGGCCGTCGGACCTGTCTGCACCGCGGTCGTCGAGCGCATGCCCGACACCGATCCGGCGCAGCTCGCGCTGCGTATCGACGGCAAGGTCGTGGCCTCCTCCGCTCCGGTCGACCTGCGGTTGCAACGACTCTTGGCGGTGATCCCCGCCGCCCTGCACGGCCGGGTGGAGACCGCCCTGGTGGTCGGGCTGGGCATGGGCACGACGGCGGGCGCCCTGGCCGAGTTGGAGTCCCTCGAGCACTTGAGGGTGATCGAGCTGTCGCAGTCGGTGGTCGACGTCGGACCCGCCTTCGAGCCCTGGACGGGCGGCCTCTTGGACGATCCGAGGCTGCAACTGACCATCGGCGACGGGCGCTCCTGGTGCGCGCGGTCCCGCGTCGAGGGCGGGCCGCGCTTCGATCTCGTGACAGCCGACCCGATCCACCCCTGGACCCGCGGCTCGAGCGACCTCTACGCGGTCGACCACTTCGAGCGCCTGCGCGACCTGCTCGCGCCCGGCGGCGTGGCCTCCCAGTGGTTGCCGCTGTACCAGCTCTCCACCGCCGACGTGCAGACCGTGGTCGCGTCGTGGTGTGCCGCCTTCCCGCGCACTTCGGCCTGGCTGACCGCCTACGACCTGGTTCTGGTGGGGTCGAACGATCCACTGCGCTCCATCGACGAGCTCGCGCGCGGCGCGCTGCCGGCGGGTACGGCGACGATTCTCGGGGCCATCGGCGTCGACTCGGGCGCCGACCTCGCGGCCCTGCGCGTTGCCGACGACACGCGCCTGCGGGCGTTCGCCGAGGGCTCGCGACCGATGGTCGAGAATCGGCCGGTACTCGAGTTCAACGCGCCCAAGAGCTTCCTGGCCGGCTTCAGCGAGCAAGTGCTGCTGTGGGCCGTGGAGGACGGCGTCGCCGAGGGCCTGCCCGAGCCCGCCCGCGACGGCGCCCGACGGCTGCGACAACTGGTCCGGGATTTCGTGACCGACCTGCCCAAGGGCGCCTCCGCCGCCGCCGAGCGCTTCGGCGAGCGGCTACTCGAGGCCAGCTAGGGCCGGCCCAGGGCGTATAGTTTCCGGCCCCGACCGCTCCCGAGCGCCCCCCGGCGCGCCGTCCCAGTCCCCCCACCAAGTCCCACGGAATGAGAATCGCGATCACCGGCGCCACCGGCTTCATCGGTGGCTACATGGTCCCCGGCATGCTCCGCGAGGGGCACCAGGTCCGGGTCCTCTGTCGACCGGGCCGGGCCGCCGCCCTGCCCAAGACCGACGCCGGCGAGTACGAGGTGCACGAGGGTGACCTGACCGACCGCGCGTCGTTGACGGGTTTCCTGAAGGACGTGGACCTCTTGCTGCACCTGGCCAGCGCCCACGACCACGTGCCCGACGAGATGATGCGCGCCATCAACATCGACGGCACCGAGAACCTGTTGTCGGAAGCCAAGGCCAACGCGCCGAGCCACTTCCGCTTCTGGGTCATCTCCTCCGCGGTCATCGGCGCGCCGGTGTACAGCTACTACCGCGACACCAAGCGCATCCAGGAGAAGATCATCCGAGCCGAGCGCTTCGAGTGGGCCTCGTTCCGGCCGACGTTGGTCTACGGCGTCGGCGACTACCGCCACACGGCGCCGCTGCTTCGTCGTTGCGCCGCGAAGTCGGGCCGCTACGTGGTGCCCCACGACGGCCTCTCGAAGATCAACCCGGTGCACGTGGACGACGTGGTCGACGCGATCCGGCGCTTCTTCGACTTCGAACGCGGCGTGGACTGCATGTACGAGCTCGCCGGACCCGCCGGCGTCTCCTACAACGAGTTCATCGACACGACGATCAAGGCCGCCGGCGGCGGGATCAAGCGCAAGAACATCTCCAAGCGCTGGGCCGACTGGGCGATCTTCATCAAGGGTCTGTTCACGGACGTGACCGAGGAGCGCCGCGCGTCGGCCTACTTCTCGCTGCACCACGAGCACGACATCTCCAATGCCCAGTACGAGCTCGGGTGGGCGCCGCGCACCTACGCCGAGGGCATCACCCAGGTCGCGCACGCCAGCGACTGGTGGCGCGAGGACAAGGCCTGAGCGGCGCGCGGGCGATGAGGGGCGCGCCCGTCAGCTCCGCCGCGCGAGCACGAGGACGATGAGCAGCCCCCGCACCGCCGCGCCCCCCCCGGGTGCCCTCGGCCCGCGCTTGCTGGCCGGGGCAATCGCCCTGGCGCTTGCGGGCTGCGGCGGCGCGGAGCAGGTCGAGTATCGCGAGGTCGCCCTCGAGCTGCTGCGCAGCCCCGAGCGGCTCGAAGTGCGACGAGAACCGGCTCGCTATCCGGTGCGGATCCAGGCCGTGAGTCCCCTGCGCTCCGTGGGTTCGGGCTCGGGCAACCGACCGGCGCTGGTGCTTCCCCCGGGCTCCGAAGTCGCCTGGGACCTGCCCGCGCTGGGGCCCGGGACGGAGCTGGTACTCGAGGTCGGCGTCGCCTGGCGCGACCACGAGGAAGCCCGCGGTCGGGCCACGATGGTCGGCCTCTTGAACGGCGAGCCGATCTTCGAAGACGAGTTGGTGATCGGCGGTGTCGACGTCGGCCGACGTGGCTGGATCGAACACCGGGTGGCGGCACCGGACGGCGGCGAGTTGGTCCTGCGCTGCACGTCGCCGGAGCTGAAGGGCCTGCGCACCGCGGTCGCCGGGCTGACTCTCGAGCAGCGCCACGTGGTCGAGGCCGCGCGATCGTCGCCCGCCGCGCCGAACCTGGTGTTGATCGTGATCGACACCCTGCGCGCCGACCGCGTGTCGGCCTACGGCTACGAGCGCCCGACGGCGCCGGCCATGGAGGCATTGGCCGCACGCGGGGTCCTATGGGAAGACGCCTGGTCGGTCGCACCCTGGACCTGGCCCTCGACCGCGTCGATCCTCACGGGGCAGGAGCCGCCGGCCCACGGGGTGCTGGACCGCTTCTCGTGCTACCTGCCCGACGCCAGCCAGACCCTGGCCGAGCGCCTGCGCGCGGCTGGCTTCGACACCGCCGGATGGTCCTCGAACCCGCTGATCAGCGCGGAGCAGAACTTCGCCCAAGGCTTCGCGCGCTTCGAGACCGAGGACTGGACCCGCTCGGCTCAGTTCGTCGAAGCGCCCCTGGCCTGGCTGGAGGGCGCCCGTGACCGGCGCTTCCTGCTCTACCTGCACCTGACCGATCCGCACCTGCCCTACCAGCCCGAGTCAGAGCTGCGCGCGCGCTTCGCGTCGGCGCCGATACCTGAGGGCTTCGAGATCGACGACCTCGCCGAGGACCTGCGGGCGCGGGTGGGCGAGCCGGAGTGGGTCCGCGCCGCGATCGACCACGCCAGCGACCTCTACGACGCCGAGGTGGCCGCCAGTGACCGCGCCGTAGCTCGAGTGGTCGAGCAGCTCGAGCAACTCGGCCTGACGGACTCGACCCTCGTGATCGTCACCAGCGACCACGGCGAGGAGCTCCTGGAGCACGGCCTGTTGGGCCACTCGCACCAGCTCTTCCGCGAGTCGCTGATCGTGCCTCTGATCGCCGCCGGTCCGGGTCTGCCCGCCGGCGTGCGCGTCGACTCGGCGGTGCAGAACCACCGGCTGTTGCCCAGCATCCTGACTTGGCTGCACCTGCAGCCCAGCGGCGGGCTTCCGCCGATCCTTCCGCTCGCCAACGAGTCCCGTCCACCGACCCTGCGCTTCGGCACCGAAGTCGGAGATTGGATGGCGACGGGCACCAGTGAGCGCCTGCTCGCCAGGCGCGCCGACGGGGAGCTGGTGTTGTGGATGGAGAGCGGCGAGCGCCTGGCGATCTTCGACACGAAACGCGACCCCGCCGAGACCGTGGACCTCTTGCCGGCCCGTCGCGCCGACGCCGAGCGCGGGCGAGCCGACCTGCAAGGCTGGTGGCAGCGCCAATCGTCGGGCCGCCCCGTGTCCCTGGCCGGCGGCGAGGCGACCGCCGAGATGTTGCGCGCCCTGGGCTATCTCGAGGACGACGAGTAGCCCGGTCGGCTCACTCATCCCCGGTAGCGACGGTCAGCCATTGAGGGCGCCTTCGAGCAGAGGCGCTCGGCCGAGACTCGACTCGGGCCAACGGCGCTCGGTGGATCGACTCGAGCCAACGCCACTCGATGCACGGAGCGCCTCCTACTTCGGCCTATGGCAGCAGCACCAGGCCTACCTGGTTGCTGGCACTGACCACCGCCGGCCCCGCGGGGTCGATGGCGAGCAGCGCGTGCAGCAGCTTCGAGCCGGCCAGGGACGGGTCTGTCCCCGGCGCTATGGCGAAGCGCGCCCGGGCGGAGCCGCCCGGGTCCAGGAGGCCCAGTCCGGCTTGCAACGGCAGCGTGTTCGGGTGGCTCAGGGTGAAGCTGAGGTAGCCGTCGACGCCCAGGGGCACGACCACTCCGTTGACGGCGAGGTCCGACGTGGGCTCGGTCATCGAGCCGAGCACCAGGTAGATCAATCCGGCGAGGGGCGAATCCCCGTCGAAGTCGAGGTTCTGGATGCCGCCGGCTGACAGGGACAGGGTCGGCGGGCAGCCGGAGAGGCCGCCCTTGTCCGGCAGACTGAAGAGGCTGACCGAGCCCTGGTCCTGGCCTAGCAGAGGCGGGCTACCGCTGTTCCGGCCCACTGCGACCACGCCCCCATCGACCGCGACCTCGACCCAATCCAGCGCCAGCTCGTCGATCTGGGCACTGCTCACGGTTTGCGATGATTGCAGCTTCGCGGTCTGCTCCCAACCACCGACGCCACGCTCGAAGATGTAGGTCGGGCGCGGACCCGTCGGCTTGCCATGGCGCGACGAGCCCGCGATGACCCGCGACCCATCGACGGCGAGGCCGGTGCCGAAGCGATCCTGGGGTGCGACGTCGGCGGGTAGCAGCAGCGCCGTGGTCGACCAACCCGCCGCCTCCTCGAAGACGTACACGCCACCGACGTTCTCCCCTCCGACGTCGCCATCGGCGGCGCCGCAGGCTGCGAGGGATCCGCGCAAGGCGACCCGTTGGCCCATGAGGATCGGGGCCAGGGGATCGCTGGCCACGGGTGAAGGGAGCAGGGTCGCGACGTGACTCCAGCCCCCAGCGACGGCCTCGAACAGGCACGCCGCGCCGCTGTCCAGCAGCAGGCTGTCGTCGAAGGGTGCCCCGACCAGAAGGCGCGAGCCGTCGAGCGCAACGTCGGATCCGAATTGGGCGTTGGAGGTCAGGCCCGGCTGCTGTCCAGTGAGGACCACGTCGAGTTCCCAAGCGCCCGCGATGCGCCGGTAGAGGTACACCGCACCATCGTCGTTGGTTCCGCCGACGTCATACCAGGGCGCGCCGACCGCGAGCCGGTCGCCCGCGAGCGCGATGCGTTCCCCGTAGAGTTGGAGCGAGCCGCCGGATGGCGAGGGAGCCAGCGTTGCCGACAGGGTCCACCCTCCGGATCCCTGGTGGTAGAGGCGCACGAGCGGCGGTTGGCGCTGGGAGATCGCCAAGGTCTGGCCGCTGAGTGCGATGTCCAAACCGAAGGACGCAACGGCCGCCGGTATCGGCGCCGTCAGGACTTGCGACTGCTGCCAGCCACTTGGGCCTCCGGCCCACACCTGGACGAAGCCGGCTGACTGATGGGCGCCGACGCGCGCGAAGGCGGAAGAGACCACCAGGCGATCGCTCTGGAGCTCGACGCCGCGACCGAAGCCGGAGAGACCGTTCAGGGGAGCTTCGAAGCTCTCCAACTCGCACTGGGCGAGCGCGGGCAGAGGGAAGAGCAGACTGGCGACGAGGGTCGCAAGGGGCGCATTCATGTCGATGTTTCGTGTCGAGAACAGATGGAGGTTCCCTCTTCCGCCTGCATCGTCGGAGGCGGTTCGCGCAAGCCACTGGTGAGCTGCGCGCGCAACGGGTACCCCATCCCTCGATCAAGGGGGGGGCTGACCACGAAGAGGCATGCGATTCGATCCGACTTGCCGGACAACTGAAGTGGTCAGCAACTGAGCGGGCGTTTCGAACAAGTGTGATTCCGATTCGCGCGCGCCGCGGCCGCTCCCAACCACCACTCGACTCCGCCCTGGTTCGCTCGCAGCGAGAAGTCCACGCCGGCTCCCCCGACGACAAGCGGCCGGCGGTTCCGAGTTGCGCGACGTGGTCTCGCGCAGCGCCCAGTGCTCGCCATGGACCTTCGGCACCGGGGCTCGACCCGACCGTCAGATCGGGTCCGCCGTTGCGAAGCGATCCGTTTCGAGTTTCAGAACCTGCGAGGGCTGGGGTGCATTGGAGCGTGACCGCTTTCGCGCTGCGGCCAGTCGCGCCCCAAGGACAACGGCGCGATGCGCCTCGCGATCCGCCAGGAAATCGCAAACTCCGCGCAGACCGACGTCGGCCTGTGTCGGAGAACCGTGCTGCGGGCCCCGCGCCACAGGGCCGTGCCGCGGGGCCGTGCCAAAGGCACAGCACCCCGACAAGCCTGCCAAACCCTCCCCGTGGGACCCTCTGCCCCGCCCGGCTCAGGCCCGGCGGCGGAAGAGCGTGAAGTAGCGCGCCACCTTGCTGGCCAGTCGGCCCGGGTGACGCAGCTCACGCACGATCCGCCGCGGCCGCAGGTAGAAGCTGCGGTAGGCCTCGCGGATCTTCTCCTCGATCTGCGCGGCGGTCATGTGCTCGTTGCCCTCGAGGGCTTGGAAGCCGGTCATGGTCGCGTAGTCGAACTCGCGCTCGCCGCGCAGCATCTGGTACAGCGGCGTGCCCGGGTAGGCCGTCACCGCACAGAACTGCACCTGGTCGGGGTCGAAGCGCTCCACCAGCCGGATCGTCTCGTCGGCCATCTCGGGGGTCTCCTCCGGGAAGCCGATCATGCAGAAGGCGCGGGTCTCGATGCCGTAGTCGCGGGCGGCCCGGAAGACCTCCTCGGCCTTGTCCAGATCGGAGAGCTTGTTGCCGCAGTGCTTCTTCTGGATCTCGGCATTACCCGACTCGACGCCCAGGGAGATGTGGCGGCAGCCCGCTGCGGCCATCTTCTGCAGCACCTCGCGGTCGAGGGTCTTGACCGCCGTCTCGCACTGCCACTCCAGGCCCGTCATGCCCTTGGCGATGATCCCGTCGCAGATCGCGTGGATGCGGTCCTTGCGCGTGGTGAAGATCGGGTCGCGGAAGACCACGTGGCGGATGCCGTGGGTGAAGTACAGGTCCTCCAGCTCGGCCAGCACGCTCTCCGGACTGCGAAAGCGGAAGCGCAGACCCTGGGCCAGGGTGTAGCCGCAGAAGGAACAGTTGAGCGGGCAGCCGCGCGAGGACTTGACCGTCGTGATCGCGCCCTCGATGCCGGGGAAGCGGTAGCGGCTGTTGTCGAGCAGGTGCCGCGCGGGGATCGGCAGGTCGTCCAGGGTCGAGATCTTGTCGCGCTCGGGCTCGTGCACGATCTCGCCGTCGGCGCGACGGTAGGTCACGCCCTCGACGCCCTCGAAGCGGCGCTCGGCGTAGGCGGCACCGTCGGCCGCGCGACGCACCAGGTCGCGCACCGTGTACTCGGGCTCGCCGCGCACCACGGCGTCGACGTTCTCGCCGTCGAAGATCTCGCCCGGCGTGTAGGTCACCTGGGAGCCGAGCATGGCCACCGGGACCTTCAGGGCCTCGCGGATGCGCTTGGCCAGGCCCAGGTCCTGGTCCAGGGAGGTCGAACTCGAGTCCAGGCAGACGAAGCCCGGAGCCTCCGCGACGACCCGCGCCAGGGTCCCGTCCAGGTCCAGGTCGAAGGGGTCCGCGTCGACGATCGCCACCTGGTGGCCGTCGGACTCGAGCACCGAAGCCACGTGGGCCAATTCGATCGGCGGGTAGAGCAGGCCGGGATTGACGGCCATGCCGAAGCCCCCCATCAGACCGCGACTGACGCGGAACTCCGGGGGACTGGGCGGGTTGACGAGGACGACCTTCAAGGGAGCTGTTCCGGGCGCGCTGGAGGGGTTGGGAGCAGAAATCTCCAGTTCGCGCCAGGTGAGTCTATCCCGGGCCGGGCCCGGCGGCCCGACCGGGTGGGGTTCCCCTGGGGGCTTTCAGGGCCGCCCAGGCGCACCGCGCAGCTCGGATCACCCGCTCCGGTCCAACGGACATCTCAGCGCACCTCGACCCGAAGCGCGTGGGTCCACTGCACCTGCGGGGCGCCGGGGCAGCCATCCCCGGACGGGAAGAAGCCCTGGAGCCCGAATTCGACCCCACTCGACCCCACCGGCAAGGGGAGCGGCAACTTCGAGAAACCAGCAGGCCCACTCGACCAGGGCAGGACCAGGGTCGGCTGTCGGAGGTCGATCCAAGCCGTTGCGCCGACACCGGGCACGGGCAGGCCTTCACTTGGCGCACCGAGCACGAGGACGCCGGCCGAGTCACTCCGCGCACAGCTCACGTAGAGCTCGAAGTCGCTCGCTCCGGCCAGCGGCGTCCGCGTCGCTCCCAGGTAGCTGGGTTGCAGGCAGCCCGGTGAGGACTCTCCGAAGCGGGTCACGCCGTTCGGAAGCATGTCCATCTTCGCGGCGAAGAACTCCGTCGTGCCGGTGAAGCTCGTGTCGTAGGCGCCGGGCCTCACCGGGAAGAGCGGCGTCCAAGCGGCCGCCCGAGGTATGACCAGAAGCTGTGGACGGTGAACTGAGAGGAAACGCGACGTACCCTTGGTGCTCGACATCACTCGACACCCAAGCCCCCAACGCGGGGGAAGGACACGCCGCATGAAGCAGCCTAGCGACTCGATCCAGTTCCAGCCAGACGCCCCGACCGCCGACATCCTCCAGGACGTTCTCCGAGAGGGCGCGAGGAAGATGCTCATCACGGCCCTGCAGGCCGAGGTCGCCGAGTACATCGACGCCCACGCGGACCAAGTGGACGAGCAGGGCCGCAGGCTCGTGGTTCGCAACGGCTCGTGCCCCGAGCGCACGATCCAGACCGCCTTGGGCGACATTCCGATCGGTCGTCCTCGAGTCGATGATCGTCGCTTGGACGACGACGGCAATCGGATCCAGTTCCACCAGCAAGATCCTGCCTCCATACTTGCGCCGCTCGAAGACCATCGAGGAGCTGATCCCGTGGCTGTACCTGCGCGGAATCTCGACCGGCGACTTCGGCGAAGCGCTCGGTGGCCTCCTCGGCGAAGGGGCCGCCGGTCTCTCGGCCTCGACCGTGGTGCGCCTCAAACAGGCGTGGGAAGAGGAGCACCGGACCTGGAGCAAGCGCGAGCTCGCAGGCAAGCACTACGTCTACCTGTGGGCCGATGGCATTCATTCGAACGTGCGCCTGACGGACGAGCGCGCCTGCATGCTCGTGATCATGGGCGCCACGGCCGACGGCAAGAAGGAGCTGGTGGCCGTCCACGATGGTGAGCGCGAGAGTGAGCAGTCCTGGACCGAAGTCCTGGTGGACCTCAAGGCCCGTGGCCTCACGATCGCTCCGAAGCTGGTCGTCGCGGACGGCGCGCTCGGCTTCTGGAAGGCCAGCGCCAAGGTCTGGCCAACCGCGCGGGGGCAACGCTGCTGGGTCCACAAGACGGCCAACGTCCTGAACAAGTGCCCGAAGTCGATGCATCCCAAGATCAAGGCTTCGCTGACCGAGATCTGGAACGCCGAGACGCGAGAGGACGCCGAAGCGGCCATGACCCTCTTCAAGTCCAGCTACGGTGCCAAGTACCCGAAGGCCGTCGAGTGCTTGCTCAAGGACCGTGAGGCAATGCTGGCCTTCTACGACTTCCCGGCCGAGCACTGGCGCCACCTACGCACCACCAACCCCACCCGAATCCACCTTCGCGACGATCCGGCTGCGAATCAGCCGGACCAAAGGCGCAGGATCCCGAGCCGCCGGCCTCGCCATGGTCTACAAGCTCGCCAAGTCGGCCGAGAAGACCTGGGGGAAGCTAAACGGCCACGAACACCTCGGAGACGTCATCCGAGGAGTCCAGTTCAAGGACGGCATCAAGGTCGCCGCGTGACCTCTCCAGGGATTCCGTCCACAGCTCTTGGCAATACCTCCCGGCCCCGCGACGAACGCCCTCCTTCAGTGTGCCTCACGCGTCGAGCGATGCGACGTTGACGACTGCGAGACTGAAGCCTGCGATTCTGACGATGACTTGCTCCGCTCGTTCTCACTCGCAGTGCCTCCTGCTGTTCGTGCTCTACACCCCGAACCTCGGCATGAATCAGGCACTTCGATCCCACTTGCGCCTGTTCCATTTGCAATCGACCATGGCGATCGCTTGATCGAGGACTAGCTGAAATCGTACCGCGCCATCGACCCGACCACCTCTCACCTCGCGAGCGCCGTCCTGCGCGCACTGATCGCCCTCGTTGCGGCGACGGAAGCGCTTCACTGCAGGCTGAATTGCCCGCTGAACCGGATTTCCGCGCGGCCGGTCGAGGACAGCTCGACGATCTGATACTCATCGTCGGAAAGCCCGGTGTCGCCGAACGGTGAGATCACCCATGCGCCCGCTTCGAGACCATGGAGCACGTACGGAGCGCCCGCGAAGGTGGCCGTTCGGTACCTGCTGAGCCACGCTCCGTTGTCGGAGTGACGCAGTGCGTCGAGTGGCGCGACGTGGATTCTCGTGAGCCCGTCATAGAGCGACTCTCCGCCTTCTGCGACTCGAACGAGAAGGCACGCGATCTGAGCGCGCGGCGGGACGTCGATCTCGAGGACTCGATCGACGGAGAGGTCGATCCGGGGCGCTGGCGCACCGGCAGTGTCGGGGAGCGACTCCAGGCCGACCCCCACCCGCAGCGACCATTGGTAGGGCTCGGGTCTCAGGCCACTGATGAGGAGTTCGTCGTCGAAGCTCGGTACCGTCACGAAGACGTTCTCGCTCTCCCCGATCAGGTTCAAGCGCCCCGCGCTCGTCCACGGAGTCGACGGTGGCCCTTCGGGACCGACGCGGAACCGGACTCGTAGGTCGACCACCGGAGTGCCGTCACTCTGCAGAACGATGTCCGTGACCTCCAACTCCTCCAGAGGACCAACGACCGGCACGCCACGCGCTGCCGGAAGAAAGCCGGGAACGTCGACTTCGATCGCCAGCTCATTGTCAACCACACGCTCCGGGAACGCGACCGCGCGCGCGCCGAGTTGCTCGAGTTCCCGGCCCAACTGCCTCAGCTCTCCGGGAGGTGCGGAGATCGGGTCGACGAAGAGGCAGCTCTGCATGAGCTGTCGATCGAATGAGAATCCCAGACGACCGTTCGACAGCACCAGCGGAACGGAACCGCCTGATTCATCAACGGCACGGAAGGCGGCGACCTCGTACCGCGCCACCTCGATGATCACACTTTCGTCACCCGGCCTAGCACGGACGTCGGTCGATGCCCAACTCCATCCCGCGCTGGCCCTGAGGAGCAGATCTCGCCCGTCGTGAAGACCACCGACCCGGAATCGCCCGTCGACGTTCGAAATCGCCGCCGGCGTGAGCTGATCGACTCTCGCACCTCCGGTCAGAACTCCGTCGCCGTCCTCTCGGACGTAGATTGATGCGTGGGGTACAGGGCTCCCGGATCGGTCGACGACGATCCCGGCCAGCTGGGCTGTGCCGCGCAGGTATACCGTCACGACCGCGTCGCCAGCGTCGGCCACGGCATGACCAACCTGTTCACCGACGACGACTCGAAACTCCGTGGCCTGGTCTGGACGTGGAACGCGGATTGTCGGCGCCCAATTCTCCGACGTCACGACGTTCCAACTACTAGCCGCACCGCGACAGTGGACGACGAGCGTCGCATCCGCTGCAACATCCTCCTCCGCTTCGACTTGGAGAATGAGCGATTTGACGTGCTCGACCGGATGCATTGCGGTCGAAGGCTCAAGTTCGATGCGGGACGGCGCGCGCGGACGGGCGTCGGCCGCTGGCGGCGTGGGAACGTGGGGAAGCACCAAAGGCGCATTGGGCAGAGCCGAGTCTCTCGGTCCCGACCCGCCGAGGTTGTGACCGCGCATCACGACGACCGCCAGAAGAACGACGGCTAGGAATACGGCGACCGTCGACTTGCGGATCAACTCAGTTCCCCTGGCTGGCTTCGATGCAGCTTGCCGTTCGAATGACGTCGAATTGCTGCCCTGTTTCTGGGTCGATCACTTCGATGGTGACGATCGTGCACGCTCCAGCATCGCAGGTGTCGCCGTCGACCTTTGGCCGGCACACGCCGTCGGCGACGTATTCGACGACTCCCGATTGGTACTCGATAACGTACAGCGTGCAACACTTCGGAGTGCCATCACCAGAGAGACAGGAGCAGGCATCGGCAAACCCGACGCCGAGCACCGGATCGAGAACGCCGAAGGAGAGGAGATGGCAGTTGGGGCAGGCCCCGGCGCATGTAACTTGAGCCGCGGCCGCAGAATGAGTCGTCGGACAATCCTGAAACGCGCATGCTTCGGGCGCGATTAGGACGGAAAGCGTTGACGTGAGGAGCGAAATCAGCAGGACCTTCATTGGGCTCTCTTGTGCTATTCAGCGGACGCCGGAGAGCACAGAGAAGGGCTCTCCTGCACGTAAACTCTCCTGCACGGAAAGTGGGTGAGGCGCGACGGGATCGGAGCCCCGGGCGCCGAGCCCCCGAATTCCCGTGATGCGCGCGGCTGACTCTACACTCGAGAGCCTTGCACCTGCACCTGCACCTGCACCTGCACCTGCACCTGCACCCAGATCTAACCCATTGCGGCGATTCATGTTAGGGCTCCGCTAATACTGGCTCTCCTGTGCCTTGAGTGGATAGTTCCTGGCCCCTTCCACCCTACCTGCTGATCGCCGTGGCCGGGGCGCCAGGGTGAAAGACAGGATTGGACCGGGAGGAAGCGGAGATCCTCGCCGAGTACATCGACGCCCACGCGGACCAAGTGGACGAGCAGGGCCGCAGGCTCGTGGTTCGCAACGGCTCGTGCCCCGAGCGCACGATCCAGACCGCCTTGGGCGACATTCCGATCGGTCGTCCTCGAGTCGATGATCGTCGCTTGGACGACGACGGCAATCGGATCCAGTTCCACCAGCAAGATCCTGCCTCCATACTTGCGCCGCTCGAAGACCATCGAGGAGCTGATCCCGTGGCTGTACCTGCGCGGAATCTCGACCGGCGACTTCGGCGAAGCGCTCGGTGGCCTCCTCGGCGAAGGGGCCGCCGGTCTCTCGGCCTCGACCGTGGAGCGCCTCAAACAGGCGTGGGAAGAGGAGCACCGGACCTGGAGCAAGCGCGAGCTCGCAGGCAAGCACTACGTCTACCTGTGGGCCGATGGCATTCATTCGAACGTGCGCCTGACGGACGAGCGCGCCTGCATGCTCGTGATCATGGGCGCCACGGCCGACGGCAAGAAGGAGCTGGTGGCCGTCCACGATGGTGAGCGCGAGAGTGAGCAGTCCTGGACCGAAGTCCTGGTGGACCTCGAGGCCCGTGGCCTCACGATCGCTCCGAAGCTGGTCGTCGCGGACGGCGCGCTCGGCTTCTGGAAGGCCAGCGCCAAGGTCTGGCCAACCGCGCGGGGGCAACGCTGCTGGGTCCACAAGACGGCCAACGTCCTGAACAAGTGCCCGAAGTCGATGCATCCCAAGATCAAGGCTTCGCTGACCGAGATCTGGAACGCCGAGACGCGAGAGGACGCCGAAGCGGCCATGACCCTCTTCAAGTCCAGCTACGGTGCCAAGTACCCGAAGGCGGTCGAATGCCTGCTTGAGGACCGTGAGGCAATGCTGGCCTTCTACGACTTCCCGGCCGAGCACTGGCGCCACCTACGCACCACCAACCCCACCCGAATCCACCTTCGCGACGATCCGGCTGCGAACCAGCCGGACCAAAGGCGCAGGATCCCGAGCCGCCGGCCTCGCCATGGTCTACAAGCTCGCCAAGTCGGCCGAGAAGACCTGGCGGAAGCTAAACGGCCACGAACACCTCGGAGACGTCATCCGAGGAGTCCGATTCAAGGACGGCATCAAGGTCGCCGCGTGACCTCTCCAGGATTTCCATCCACAGCTCTTGGCAATACCTCATCTCGGGCGTCTCGATCCACGTGGACGGGGTGCCCGGGGCGATCAGAAAGGGCGGCGTGCCCGACGGCACCGTCGGTTGGAGCGTCAGGGGGTTGAACAGGTAGGTCTTGCGGTTCTGGTCGGGGTGACCGAAGGGGAAGCCCCCCACAATCGCAAGGCCGCGACGCCTCGTGAAGCTGTGCCCGGCGCAGAAGATGTTCGAGGGCAGGGCAGCGCCGATCTCGATCAAGTCGTCGGCCTGCTGCGGATCGAAGAGCCAAGCACGCGTCGTGTTCTGCGCGTTCCAGTAGGTCCAGAGCAGCACGTGCCCGGAGTAAAGGCCCTAGGAGAGCAAGGCTCCGTGGGCGATCTCTTGATCGGGGTCGTTGTTGGTCGCCGGGTCGTCGATCTGGTCGGACCAGTCGTGCTTGATGGACCACTGGCCATCCACGGCGGGATTCTGAGCGGCGCCGGCGCCGTACAGAAGAAGGACCGCTCCAGCGCTACAGGCGAGTAGCCGAGAGGCCGGGAAGCCGGTCAAATCTCAGGGTCGCGGTCGGGGCGTGCATGAAGGGCCTCTGGCAAGGGAACGGGCTAGGGCGAGCGCGCTGGAGCCGAATCCCCGCGCCCCTCGTCCATCCGACCCTGTCAGTTGCTCACCGGACGCGCAACGGGCCCCGTCGCCCTCGGCTCGCGGGTTGCCTGCCAGCTCGTCGCGGCCCCGTCCGATAGTAGCCGGCGCCGCCCGCCCCACCCCGGAGGGTCCACGGGCAGGCCCGTCGCGGGGCGGCTGTCCGCGGCCCTATTCCCGCCGCAGCTCGAGGCCCTGGTGGGCCGCCGTGCGCTCCAGACGGTCGAGGTACTTGCGCTGGTCCTTGTCGTCGAGCGTCCGGTCGGCGGCCTGGAGCACCACGTGGTAGGCCAGGGACTTCTTGCCCTCGCCCACGCTGGCGCCGGCGTAGACGTCGAACAACTCCACGCTGGCCACCAGCCCCTTGCCGGCATGGTCGACGACCTTGGCCACGTCCGCCGCCGGGGTCTGGGCCGGCACCGAGAAGGCCACGTCGAGCTTCACGCCCGGGAAGCGCGGCACGGGCCGATAGTCGCTGACCGTGCGGTCGAGGGCCAGGATCGCGTCCAGAGAGACGCAGGCACCGCTGGCATCCCCATCGATCTCAAGGTCGCGGGTGACCTCCGGGTGGATGGCCGCCAGCAGGGCCACCCGCGCGCCGCCCCCGGCTCCCGTGGTGACGGCTTCCACCGCTTTGCCGGGGTGGGCCCAACCGGGCAGGTCCGCGGCCGCGCGCCGCCACTCGGGAGCGGGGGCGCCGACGACGTGGAGCAGGTCGTCGAGCACTCCGCGCAACCGCGGCAGGGCGCCGGCGTCGAAGCGTGCGTTGGCGGCGGGGCGGGGCGCGGCGAGGGCCAGGCCCAGCTCGTGGACCTCGGCCGGGTCGCCGCGCTCGCCGCGCCGCTCGGGCAGGTAGCCCTTGCCGATCTCGAACAGCCGCACGTCTCCGCGCTGACGGAGGTTGGGCCCGAGCTTCTGGAGCAGGGACGGAAGCACCGAGCGGCGGACCTTGGACTCGCCCTCGGCCACCGGGTTGATCACCTCGACATAGGCCGCGTCGGCCCCGCGCGTGGCGCGCAGTAGGTCGTTCGACTGGAAGCTGTAGCCGAGCGCCTCGTGGAAGCGCGCCGAGCCGGACAGGCGATCCTGCAGTGCCCGGACCAGTTCGCGGCGATGGTCCCGCGGCGGGGGCGCCACTTCAGCCACCAACTTGGCCCCTGGGATCGCGTCGTAGCCGACCGTGCGGCCGACCTCTTCGATCAAGTCCTCGGCGATGGTGACGTCCTTCGTGGCGCGCCAGGTAGGCACGTCCACGGTCAGCACCCCTCCGTCGATCGCAACGCCGAAGCCCAGGGCGCCCAGGTGCGCCGCGATCTGCTCGTCACGCATGTCAACGCCGAGGATTCCGCGCACGCGCTCGCCGGGCAGCGCGATCCGCACCGACGGGACGGCCCAATCGCCCGCGTCGGTGATCGGCGAGGGCAGGGTCAGGGACGGTTGGATCTGGGCCAGAATCCGCACCAGGTGGCCCGCCGCCTCGAGCGCCAGGCACGGGTCGAGGCTCTTCTCGAAGCGCGCCGAGGCGTCGGTGCGCAGGGCCAGGCGCGCGGCGGTCCGGCGCACGGTGGTGCCGTGGAAGTTGGCGATCTCGAGCAGCAACTCGTTGGTGTCGCCCTCGACCTTGGAGAGCTCACCGCCCATGACCCCCGCGAGCGCGACCGGTTGGTCGCCGGAGCAGATCAGAAGGTCTGCCGGCGTCAGCCTGCGCTCCTCGCCGTCGAGGGTCTGGATGAGCTCACCCTCGCGGGCCTCGCGCACCTCGATCGAGCCGGCCAGGCGCCGGCGGTCGAAGAGGTGGTTCGGCTGACCCAGGTCGAGCATCACGAAGTTCGAGACGTCGACCAGGAGGTCGATCGGGCGCTGGCCGACGGCGAGCAGGAGGAGGCGCAGCCATTGGGGACTGGGCTCGGCGCGCACCCCGTCGATCGGCAGGGCCAGGTAGCGCGGGCAGCCCGGGGTCTCCACCCGCACGGGGTAAGGCTCGCCGGACCCGGTCTCGGGCAGGGACGTATCCAGGGACTTCAACTCGCGGCCGAGCAGGGCCGCCAGCTCGCGCGCCATGCCGCGGTGCCCCCACAGGTCCGGGCGGTGGGTGACCGACTTGTTGTCGATCTCGAAGACCCAATCCGCCAGGCCCAAGGCCTGCGCCACCGAGCGCCCCACCTCGGGCTCGCCGGGCAGGACCCAGATCCCGTCGTGCTCGTCGCCCAGGTCCAGCTCGCGCACGGAGCAGATCATCCCGGCCGACTCCTGGCCGCGGATCTTGCCCTTCTTGATCTTGAAGTCGCCGGGCAGGACGGTGCCGATGGTGGCCACGGCCACACGCTGTCCGGCGGCCACGTTGGGCGCGCCGCACACGATCTGCAGCGGCTCGCCCTGGCCTACGTCGACACGGCAGACGCTGAGCTTGTCGGCGTCCGGGTGGGCGGTGCGCTCGAGAACGTGACCCACGGTCACGTCCGAGAGGTGGGCGGCAAAGGGCTCGACACCCTCGACCTCGGCCACATGCAGCGTCAAGAGGCGCGCGACCTCCAAAGGGGTCACCCCGGACAGGTCGACGTGACGCTCGAGCCAGCGGTAGGAGACCTGCATCAGAACTGCTCCAGGAAGCGGAGGTCGCCGCCCATGAACTGGCGGATGTCGTCGACGCCGTAGCGCGTCATCACGAGTCGATCGAGGCCGAAGCCGAAGGCGAAGCCGGTCAGGGCCGAGACGTCGACGTCGTCGCGCCCCGCGAAGCCGGCCTCGAGCACGCGCGGGTGGACCATGCCGCAGCCGCAGAACTCGATCCAACCCGAGCCCTTGCACACGCGGCAGCCCTTGCCGCCGCAGAAGGCGCAGCCCATGTCGAACTCGAAGCCGGGCTCGACGAAGGGGAAGAAGCCCGGCCGCAGGCGCACCGGCACCTCGCGGTCGAAGAGCTGGGTCAGGAAGTTCTTGAGCGTCCAGGTCAGGTGGCCGACCTGCACGCCGTGCCCGACGACCAGACCCTCCACCTGGTGGAAGGTGTGCTCGTGGGTAGCGTCCTGTTGCTCGTTGCGAAACACCCTGCCCGGCGCGATCACGCGGAAGGGCGGCGTCATGCGCTCCATGGCGCGGATCTGCACCGGCGACGTCTGGGTCCGCATCACCAGGGTGTGCTCGCGGTCGCAGTAGAAGGTGTCCTGCTCCTCGCGGCTGGGGTGGTCGACCGGGATGTTGAGAGCCTGGAAGTTGTAGTAGTCCAGCTCCACCTCGGGCCCGTCGAGGACCTGGTAGCCCATGGAGCTGAACAGGTCCTCGACCTCGCGCCGCACCTGGGTCAGGGGGTGCAAGGAGCCGCGCTCGAGGCGCGCGCCGGGCAGGGTCGGATCGAAGTCGTCGGCCGCGAGCTCGGCCGCCAGGCGTCCCGCCGCCAGGGCCGCGCGGCCATCGGCCAGGGCCGCCTGGACCGCCTGCTTGAGACCGTTGGCGGATTGACCGAACTCTCGCCGCTCGGTGGGCTCGAGGGTCGGGATCGAAGCCAAGAGGCCGGCGATCACGCCGCCCTTGTCGAGGTACTCGCGCTCGATGGCGCGCAGTCCTTCCTCGTCGGAGGCACGCGCGATGCGTTCCGCCGCGGTGCGCTGGAGATCGTCGAAGTCGACTTGAGTCATGCCGGTTCGTCCTGGGGCCCGCGCGGCCAACGCCGGAGGCCGGTTCGGTCGTGAAACGCAAACGCTCCGCCGCAGGCAGGACCTGCAGGCGGAGCGTCGTTCGTGCGGGGGCGACTTCGTCGCCCGTCAGCTCAACTGCCGCAGGCCGCCTTGGCCTTCTCGACCAGGGTGTCGAAAGCGGCGGGATCGTGAATCGCGAGCTCGGAGAGCTGCTTGCGGTTCAAGTCGATCTGCGACGCCTTGAGGCCGTTGATGAAGCGCGAGTAGGTGATCCCACGCTGACGCGCCGCGGCGTTGATGCGCAGGATCCACAGGCGGCGGAACTGGCGCTTGCGCTGCTTGCGATCCCGGAAGGCGTAGGCCCAGGAGCGCAGCAGGGTCTCGCGAACCGTGCGCCAGAGCTTGCGGCGCCCGCCGCGGAAGCCCTTGGCCTGCTTGAAGTAGCGACGCTTCTTCTGACGACGCGGGGCACCGTAGGTAACGCGAACCATGGGTTACTTCCCTCCCATCATTCGGCGCATGAGCGTGGCCCAGGTGCCGGTGAGGATGATCGGCTTGCGGTTGGCGCGGCGGGACTTGGCGTCCTTGCTCGCGTGCATGTGGCCGCGACCGGTACGGCTGCCGACGACCTTGCCGGACTTGGTGACCTTGAAGCGCCGCTTGACGGAGCCTCGGGATTTCATCTTGGGCATGGCTGACTCTTCCTTGCGCGCCCTCGGGCGCTCTCGTTGGTCCCCGGTCGCAGGCGTGCCCGCACCGCTCGCAGGGGCCGGGGAACGGATCCCCGGGCTTGAATGAGGAGCGAAGAGGATAGCGATCGGCCAGGCCGGATCAAGGGTGGAGCTGGCTGAGTGCCGCGGTGGACCCAACGGCTCGGGCCTGCGCCGCAGCGGGCCCGGGCTGGGATGGGGCCAGGGCGCCATCCAATCAGGACCGCACCCGGTCAAGTCCCCATCGACCCGCGACGGAGGGAACCACGTCGAGCCGCGACCTGGGCAGCGAGCACCCGGAGTCCTGGGCGCCGGCGATCCCCTCGGCGCGGGCCGCGCCGTGGCGCGATCCCCCGCGCCGAAAGGGGGCTCCGATCAGCGCTTGGCCAGCATCATCGTCATCCGGTTGCCAGCCATCTTGGGCGGCGACTCGACCTTGGAGATGTCCTCCAGGTCGCGCGCCACGGTCCGCATCACGTCGTAGCCGTGCTCCGGGTGCGCCATCTGGCGACCGCGGAAGATGCAGACGACCTGGACCTTGTGGCCCTCCTCGAGGAACTTGCGCCCGTTCTTGAGGCGGTACTCGAGGTCGTGCTTGTCGATTGCGGGCCGGACTCGGAGCTCTTTCAGGCCGCTGACGACCCGCCCCTTCTTGCCGCTGGCCCGTTCCTTCTTCTTCTGGTCGTACTTGAACTTCCCGAAGTCCATCACCTTGCAAACGGGTGGACGGGCGTTCGGGGAGACCTCGACCAGGTCGAGTCCGGCCTCTTGGGCCAGGACCTTGGCGCGATCGATCGACACAACGCCGACCGGCTCGCCGTCAGCTCCGATGAGGCGCACCTCTCGAGAGCGAATCTGTCGGTTAACCCGGTAATTCTGACTGGCCACGTAGCTCCTTGTCCTGATGGACGAATGGGTTGATGTCCCGGGGGCGCGGACGAGCTTAGGTCGGCCCCCCGCAGGCCGCTACCCCGGTTCGGGTCGGCTGCAGGGTACATCCCCCACAGCCAGCCCGAGCACCTCGAGGACGGGTCACGCGGACCCGTCGCGCTCGAGGGCCTTGCCGGCGGGTGCCACGTGCACCTCCGCCAACTGGTCAGGCGCCACCCGCGAGGGCGCGCCACACATGAGATCGGCCGCGGAGGTGGTCTTGGGGAAGGCCACCACGTCGCGAATGCTGTCCAGGCCCAGAGTCAGGGCCACCAGCCGGTCGAGGCCCACCGCGAAGCCCCCGTGGGGCGGCGCGCCGTACGACAGGGCCTCCAGCAGGAACCCGAACTTGAGCTGCTGCTCGGACGCGTCGATTCCGAGCAGCTCGAAAACCCGCGCCTGGACGTCCTGGCGGTGGATTCGAATCGAACCGGAGCCCAGCTCCCAGCCGTTGAGGACCAGGTCGTAGGCCCGGGAGACGAGCTTCGAAACGTCCGGCTCGTCCCCGCCCAAGGTCTCGTCCTCGGGGCAGGTGAAAGGGTGGTGGGAGCTGAAGTAGCGCCCTGCCGCCTCATCGAACTCGAACATCGGGAAGTGGGTCACCCAGAGGAAGTTCCACTGGGCGCCGTCCCCGGTCGCCGGGGGCAGCAGGTCGAGCTGGCGCGCCAGACGCAGGCGCAGGTCGCCCAGCACCCGCCACACGATCCGCTCGGCGTCCGCCCCGAACAGCAGCAGGTCGCCATCCGTGGTCGCGCCGTCGACGGCCGTGAGCGCCAGCAATTCCTCGCCCACCGCCCCGTCCATGAACTTGGCCACTGGGCCGGCGGCTCCGCCCTCCTCGCCCGGCTTCCACCACGCCAGGCCCTTGGCGCCGAGATCCTTGGCCGCTGACTCGAGGGACTTGAGCTGTCCGCGGGAGACGGAGCTACCGCCGCCGGGCACGCGGATCGCCATCACCCGGCCGCCGGCCTCGAGCGCGCCTTGGAAGACGCGGAACTCACAGGTCGGAACCCATTCCGCCAAGTCCACAAGCTCCATGCCGAAGCGAGTGTCGGGCTTGTCCGAGCCGAAGCGATCCATCGCCTCCTCCCAGCGCATGCGCGGGAACGTCTGGGGCAGCTCGAGGCCCATGTTCTCGCGGAACGCGCGGCCCATGACCCCTTCCCAGACCGCGAAGACGTCCTCTTCGTGGACGAAGGACATCTCCATGTCGAGCTGCGTGAACTCGGGCTGGCGATCTGCCCGCAGGTCCTCGTCGCGGAAGCAGCGCGCGACCTGGAAGTACCGGTCGTAGCCGGCCACCATCAGGATCTGCTTGAAGATCTGCGGCGACTGCGGGAGTGCGTAGAACTGCCCCGGGTGCACACGACTGGGCACCAGGTAGTCCCGGGCTCCCTCCGGCGTGGCCCGCGTCAGCACCGGAGTCTCGACCTCGATGAACTCCTGGTCCTCGAAGGCCCGCCGAATCGAGGCGATGAACTTGGAGCGGTGGATCAGGTTGCGCTGCAAGGGCCCGCGGCGCAGGTCCAGGTAGCGGTAGCGCAGGCGTGTGTCGACCGCCGCGTCGAGGTTGTCGATGATGTCGATCGGCGGCGTCGGCGAGGGCGAGAGGACCTCGATCCGCTCGGTTCGAACCTCGATCAGGCCGGTCGGCCGGTCCGGGTTCGGGTTCTCCCGCTGGACCACCTTGCCGTGCACACCGAGCACGAACTCGGTCGAGAAGGGCAGGGCGTCGGACTGCTCCGGGGTCAGCGTGACCTGGGTGATGCCGTAGCGGTCACGCAGGTCGACGAAGTAGATGCCGCCGTGATCCCGGCGCGCATCAACCCAACCGTTCAGCACGACGGACTGACCGACGTTCGCCTCGCGCAACTCACCGCAGGTATGGGTGCGCAGCCAGTCGGGCCGTGAGTGCGAGCTCGTCACAGACTCCGTCGCTTGGTGCGAATGCGCATCATCGCCCGCCGCAGGGCCAGCTGGGCACGCAGGGTGTCCACGTCGGCGATCCCGGCCGAGATCCCGGAGTCGAGCCGCTCACGGGCGCGCTTCTCGGCTTCCTCGGCCCGCGCCACGTCGATCGTGCCCGCGGTCTCACCAACCGGCGCGACGACGCGCACGGTGTTGTCGCTGACTTCGGCGAAGCCGCCACCGACGAAGACAGCGTGGGCCACGCCCTTGCTGTCCTTGTAGTCCAGCGGGCCGAAGTCCAGGGCCGCGATCATGTGAGCGTGCCGCGGCAGCACGCCCATGAACCCGTCGATGCCGGGCAGGCGCACCGACGTAACGGTCTCGTCGATCAGGATCTTGTCGGGCGTGATCACCCGCAGCGTCATCTCGGCCATGGCAGTTCTATCCGTGCAGGAAGGCTATGCGAGGCAGGTGAGGCGAGTGCCTCAGCCTTCCATCTTGCGAGCGGCCTCGAGCACGGCATCGATGCCGGCCTTGTACATGAAGGCCTGCTCGGGAACCGAGTCGTGCTTGCCCTCGATGATCTCCTTGAAGGAGCGCACCGTGTCCTCGCGGGGCACGAACACCCCGGGGGTACCGGTGAACTGCTCGGCCACGAAGAAGGGCTGGGACAGGAACTTCTGGATGCGGCGCGCCCGCGCGACGACCTGCTTGTCCTCGTCCGAGAGCTCTTCGACGCCGAGGATGGCGATGATGTCCTTGAGATCCGCGTAGCGTTGAAGGATCCGCTGGGTCTCGCGGGCCACGTTGTAGTGCTCCTCACCGACGACCTGGGGGTCGAGCATCCGCGAGGTCGACTTGAGCGGATCCACGGCGGGGTAAATGCCCAGCTCCGCGATCGAGCGCTCGAGGAGGATGGTCGAGTCCAGGTGGGCGAAGGTCGCCACCGGCGCCGGGTCGGTGATGTCGTCGGCAGGCACGTAGACCGCCTGCATCGACGTGACCGAACCCTTCTTGGTCGAGGTGATGCGCTCCTGCAGAGCGCCCATCTCGCTGGCCATGGTCGGCTGGTAACCCACGGCCGAGGGCATCCGGCCCAGGAGCGCCGAGACCTCGGAGCCAGCCTGGACGAAGCGGAAGATGTTGTCGACGAACAGCAGCACGTCCTGGCCCCGCTCGTCGCGGAAGAACTCGGCCATCGTCAGGCCCGAGAGGGCCACGCGCAGACGCGCGCCCGGGGGCTCGTTCATCTGCCCGAAGACCAGCACGGCGTTGTCGATCACGCTCTGCTCGTCTCCCTCGGGGGTCGTGTACTTGGCCTCGGACATCTCCAGCCAGAGGTCGTTACCCTCGCGGGTGCGCTCCCCCACGCCGCAGAAGACCGAGAAGCCGCCCTTCTCCACTGCGGTGATCCGGATCAGCTCCTGGATCAGCACGGTCTTGCCGACTCCAGCGCCCCCGAAGAGGCCGATCTTGCCGCCCTTCGCGAAGGGGCAGAGCAGGTCGACGACCTTGAGGCCGGTCTCGAAGACTTCACTGATGGCCTCCTGCTCGTCGAAGGCCGGGGCCGGACGGTGGATCGGCGCCATCTGACCGTCCTCGAAACCGCCGCGGGCGACGGTGTCGAGGGGCTGCCCGAGCAGGTTGAAGATGCGCCCCTTGGTGCGCTCTCCCACCGGGACCATGATCGGCGAGCCGGTGTCATCCACCGAAACGCCGCGGCGCAGACCGTCGGTCGAGGCCATGGCCACGCAGCGGACCACGTTGTTGCCGAGGTGCTGGGCGACTTCGAGGGTGATCGTCGACTCGACGCCCTCGTCGATAACGAGGGAGTTGTAGATCGCCGGCAGGTGGCCCGCCGGGAAGCGGACGTCGACGACGGGACCGAAGATCTGAGCGACGGTGCCGGGGTTCGCGGAGGTCATGGCTGAGGGCTCGTGGAACGAAGGAGCGTTCGTGCGGGTGAGGGTGGTGGTCTGCTGTGCGGGTCAGCGGACCGCTTCGGCGCCGCCGACGATGTCGAGCAGCTCCTTGGTGATCGTCTCTTGACGCAGTCGGTTGTAGAGCAGCTTCAGCTCGCCCTGCATGTCCGAAGCCGCGTCGGTCGCGTTCTTCATCGAAGCGCGGCGGCTGGCGTACTCCGAGGTGAGCGATTCGATCAGCGCGTTGTAGATGCGCGTCTCGAGGTAGCGCGGAATCAGGGAGTCGAAGATCGAGTTCGCGTCGGGCTCGAGCAACACGTCCCCGCCGGCGGCGAGGTCCGACGACCCGTCGCTCCCCGAATCGCCGGCGCCGAGGGCGTCCGGTGCGATAGGCAGGAAGGGCACCGATTCCGGTACGTACTTGGCGGCCGAGATGAAGGCCGTGAAGATCATCTTCACGTCCCGGTACGCGCCGGTCTCGAAGGCCTGGGTCAGGACCGCCGCGGTGCGCGCCGCGTTGGGGAAGTCGATTTCCTCCAGGGGCGGCTCGACCAGGTAGCGCTCCACCTTGTGGCCGCGCTTGGTCAGGTACTTGTACCCCTTGCGGCCGTACACGAAGAAGTGCACCGACGAGTTGTCGCCGCTCTCCTTGCGAGCCAATAGCCACTCCTCGAGCACGCGGAACACGTTGGCGTTGTAGCCGCCGCACAGACCTCGGTCCGAGGTCACCAGCAGCACGGCCGTGGCCTCGCCAGCACCCGGCTTGAACAGCGGGCGATCGGCCAGGTCTTCGCCGAGCACGCCAGCGAGACGCCCCACCAGACCGGTGATCTCCGTCGCGTAGGGACGCGAAGCGACCGCACGATCCTGGAAGCGACGGAGTTTGGTCGAGGCGACCATCTCCATCGCTCGCGTGATCTGCTTGATGTTGCCGACGGATTTGATCCGTCCGCGAAGCTCACGAATGCCAGCCATCGGGTGGGTTGGAACCGAGTGTGTGGGGACCGGGTGCGGGAATGCGACTCAGGCTCGGACGGTCGCGGTCAGGCGTTGACCTGGGCCTTGACCGACTTGGCCAGGCTGTCGAGCTTGGCCTTCGACTCGTCCGACAGCTTCTTCGTGTCCTTGAGCTCCTGGACGATCTCCGGGGCCGAGGAGTTGACCGTCTCGCGGAAGGCCTGCTCGAACTCCCCCACCTTGCCGGCGGGGAGGTCGTCGAGGGCACCCGAGGTGCCGGCGTAGATGATCATGATCTGATCCTCGACACCGACCGGGGCGTACTGGGGCTGCTTGAGGATCTCCACCAGACGCTCACCGCGGATCAGGGTCTGCTGGGTGGCCTTGTCCAGGTCGGAACCGAACTGGGCGAAGGCCTGCAGGCTGCGGTACTGGGCCAGCTCGAGGCGCATACCGCCGGCGATCTTCTTCATGGCCGGGATCTGCGCCGCGCCGCCGACTCGGGAGACCGAGATACCGGCGTTCACGGCCGGGCGCACGCCCGAGTTGAACAGGTCCGACTCGAGGAAGATCTGACCGTCGGTGATCGAGATCACGTTGGTCGGGATGTAGGCCGAGACGTCGCCCTCTTGGGTCTCCACCACGGGCAGCGCGGTGATCGACCCCCCGCCAGCCTTGTAGCGCGGGTTGATCTTGGGCGCTTCGTCGGAGAGCTTCGCCGCGCGCTCGAGCAGACGGCTGTGCAGGTTGAAGACGTCGCCGGGGAAGGCTTCGCGACCCGGGGGACGACGCAGCAGCAGCATGACCTGGCGGTAGGCCAGGGCCTGCTTGTACAGGTCGTCGTACATGATCAGCACGTGGCGACCGGCGTCGCGGAAGCGCTCGGCCATGGTGCAGCCGGCGTAGGCCGCCAGGTACTGCATCGAGGCCTCGTCGTTGGCCGAGGCCGAGACGATGATCGTGTAGGGCATGGCGCCGGCCGCCTCGAGACGACGGGCCACGTCGACGACCGTCGACTGCTTCTGCCCCATCGCGACGTAGACGCAGATCACCTGCTCCGGGTTGGTCGGGTCGCCGCCGCCGGTGCGCTTCTGGTTGATGATCGAGTCGATCAGGAGGGCCGTCTTGCCGGTCTGACGGTCGCCGATGATCAGCTCGCGCTGGCCGCGACCGATCGGGATCATGGCGTCGATGGCCTTGATGCCGGTCTGCATGGCCTCGGTCACCGGCTGGCGCTCGACCACCGAAGGCGCGGGCTGCTCGATGGGCAGGTAGTCGTCCGCGGTGACGGCCATCGGACCGCGTCCGTCGACGGGGTCACCCAGGGCGTTGACCACGCGACCCAGCAGGGCGTCGCCGGTCGGCACCGAGATGATGCGCCCGGTGCTCTTGACCTCGTCGCCCTCTTTGACCTTGGTCGCCGAGCCGAGGAGCACGCAGCCGACGTTGTCCTCTTCGAGGTTGAGCGCGACCCCGCGCACGCCGCCGGGGAACTCCAGCAGCTCGTTCATCATGCAGTCGTCGAGGCCCCAGACGCGCGCGACGCCGTCGCCGACGTACAGCACGGTGCCGACGCTCTGCATGTTGGCGTCGCCCTGGTAGCTCTCGATTTCCTTCTCGAGGATCGAGGTGACTTCTGCGGGACGAAGGTCCATGGGTTCTTGGAGTCGGTTGTGTCGGCTGGACTCGATGGTCGCGGCCGCGGAGGGTGTTCGGGACGATCCGCCGGTGCGAATCGATGGGTCAGAGCGGGTCGGTCGGTGCCGGCAGGGCCGGCCCCGTATGACAGTGAGGCCAGTCGGACAGGATTCAGTCAGTCGGAGCGGATCGGTCTCAGGCTCGGGCAGCAGCGCTGAGCGGCGCGCGGTTCATTCGGTCTCGTAGCCCGGCCAGGCGGCCCTTGACCGAGTAGTCGATCATCGAGCTGCCGACAATCACTCGAATGCCTCCGACCAGGTCGGGGACGATGCGGTTGTCGAGCAGGACTTCCTTGCCCATGCGGGCCCGAAGTCCGGTCTTCAGCTCGTCGAGCTGCTCGCCAGACAGGGGCCGAGCGCTCTCGACCACACCGTCGACGGCTCCGCGTTCGGTCAGTTGCTTCGCACGCAGGGCGTCGCCCAGCGAGAGCAGCACGCCGTCGCGGTTGCGGTCGAACAGCAGTCGAACCAGGTTCTGGGTCAGCTGGTGCATGCCGCCCAGGAGCGGGTCCAGGATCTTGATGCGCTGTTCCGCTGCGAAGCGCGGGTTGAAGAGGTAGGCGCGCACCTTCGGGCTGGCGATCTCGGCAGTCAGACGCTCGACATCGCCGAGCACGGACTCGAGGGCTCCGGCCTTCTGTGCGAGGGCGTAGAGCGCCTCCGCGTAGCGCGCGCTGACGGCGTCGAAGCTGCTCACTGGCTCGCGCCTCCGACCAGCTCGGTGACCATGCGCCGATCGTCGTCGCTGCCCACGTTCCGCTCCAGCACCTTCGATGCCGCGGACAGGGACAACTCGACGACCTCGCTGCGAATCGCCGCGATGGCCTTGTCCTGCTCGGCGCGGATCTGCGACCGAGCGTTCTCGAGCAGGGCCGTCGCTTCCGCCTTGGCGGCGTCCACGAGCTCGCGCTCGCGGGTCTCCGCGCGCTCGCGGGCCTGGGTCAGGAGCTTCTGGGCCTCCACGCGAGCTTCACCCAGCCGCACCTCGACCTCGGCCCGGGCGGCCTCGGCGTCGGCACTGGCCTTCTCGGCCTGGGTGATGGCGCGCTTGGCCAATTCGTCACGCTCGAGGAGCGCGCGAGTGACCGGGCCCATGACCATCGTCCAGATCGGCCACAGGGCCAGAAGGAAGATGGCCCAGGTCCAAAGGGCGCCGCCCGCGAACGTGAGCTCGAAGGGGTTGAAGCCCCCTTCTGCGAGCAGCGGGAAAGCCGTGAGTTGGATCATGGGGTCGGGGTCCAGCGATCGCTAGGTACGGGTAACGATGCAGCGCGGGTAACGATGCAGCGCGGGTGACGACGCGGCGTGGTGAACGATGGTTTCGGCGCGCAGCGCTGGGCTTCGCGCCTCGCCGACGTGGACCCCGAGGGGTCCTCGAGCGAGGGCGGCGTGCGTGCCCGACGCCTACCAGGCGTCGGGCGCTACCCACCGCGATTGCTTGTCAGCCGAGGGCGACGAGCAGGGTCACGACGACGGCGAAGAGGGCGACACCCTCGATCAGCGCCGCGAAGAGGATCGACGCGCCGCGGATGTCGGCGGTCGCCTCGGGCTGGCGGGCGATGGCCTCGTTGGCCTGGCCGCCGATACGGCCGATGCCGAGGCCGGCACCGAGGGGAGCGAGACCGGCGCCGAGGGCGGCACCCATCTTGGCCATGTAGGCGGCGGCGGCAGGCTCAGAGATCTCTTGCAGCATGGAATCCGAAGTCGGTAGGCGAGCCAGCCGATCGGCGAGCTCGAGGGGTTGGTGGGATGTTGATTCGGGGACGCGACGCTCTGGGTGTCAGGTCCCGCCGGACGGGACTGGACTCCAGTCGCGTCTGCGACGCGGAGCCCAGTGTTCGATCGATGCCGTCGATCAGTGCTCGGGGTGCAGCGCCCCGCTGATGAAGAGCACGGACAGTTGGGTGAAGATGTAGGCCTGCAGCAGCGCCACGAAGGCCTCGATGATCATGATGAAGACCGCGAAGCCGATCCACAGGGGCGTGGTCGCGATGCCGACGCCAGTGCCCATCGACTGGGCCATGTAGAAGATCAGGCCCAGGAAGGAGAGCACCACCAGGTGCCCACCCATCATGGTCGCGAAGAGTCGGATCATCAACGCGACCGGCTTCACCACCAGACCCATCAGCTCGACGGGGATCATGATGATCAGCAGGGGCGCGGGCACGTGCGGGATCAGGGTCTTCCAGAAGGTCAGCGGACCCTGGGCGATCATCCCGCCGACGATCATGATCCCGAGGGTCATCATCGCCAGGGCGCCGGTGACGAAGACGCTGGCGGTGGGCGTCGCCGACCACGGCAAGAGCCCCATCAGGTTCATGAACAGGATGAAGAAGAAGATCGCGAGGAAGAAGGGCAGGAACTTGCCCCCCAACTCGCGCCCCATCGCGGGGTTCACGACGTCGTCGCGCAGCCAGGTGGCGAAGCCCGCGAAGAAGCGCGAGATCACGTCGCCGTGGCCGGTCCGCAGGTAGTTCGGCACGCCCCAGAAGCCGATCAGGATCAGCAGCACCGCGGCGATCTGGAAGATCTGCAGGTTGGTCAGGACCAGAGCCGGAGAGTCCGCGTCCCCGGTCATGTCGAAACCCGCCAGGAAGCCAGGCAGGGGCGCGGTCAGAACTCGGCTTCCGGCACCGTGTGAATCGGCACCGGCTTCCGTGTGCGAATCGGCCGCATGTCCGTCGGCGCCATGGTCCTGAGCGGCTTGCTCGACCGAGCCGTGAGCGGCGTCAGTCGCTTCATCGGCACCGTGCGCCTCATCGGCACCGTGATCGCCGTGACCGCCGGTCATCAACTGCGCGGGCAGGACGTGCGCGAAGAGCTGCTGGAAGACGTCGGGGTCATCGTGGTGCGGCACGAACTTGATGTTCAATGCGATGGCACCGACGATCACAGCGATCATCGCCAGGGCGCGGAGGTTGAGCAGGTTTCCCATCCGGATGCAGCTACTGCGGGGAGCGGGTTGGCGGAGCCGACGTTGGGGAGGGTGAGAGGGGGACGTGCCGGGGGAGGCGGAGTTGAATCGGTGGGGTCAGGCTTCGAGCGAAGCGCGGACCGCCGATTGAATCGAGTCGTTGGTGGCGAGTGCGTCGTTCGAGCGGGGCGCGCTCGATCCGGCCGCTCCAGCTTCGGTAGCCCCGGTTCCAGTGCGGGACTGCGCCTTCAACCGACGCATGGTGTCACCGGCGCCGACGATCAAGGCCAAGACTGCGACCGGTGCGAAGGCAACGACGAAAGCGCGCCAGTCCGCGCGCTCGGCGGCGAAGGGTACGTAGCGCAGGATCGCTGCGCCGATCAAGAGGCAGAACATCTTGACCACCATGAACAGGCCGAGCACGCCCACCGCGAGGTTGGGGCGCGTCGCCAGGACCTGTCGCTGGTAGGCCATCCCCAACCCGGTGAGGCCCGCCGCGAGCAAGGATCCGAGCAGCACGCCGGTGCCCTCGCGTCCACCGAGAATCCACGCAACCACGCCGGCGACGGCGCTGAGCAGGATTAGGCAGATGTTGGTGAGAGTCATCGCGATCGGCACCGATTCGCCGACTGGGGCGTCTCGGGTCGGTCAGTGGGGGGAGGTGTGTTGTCGAGGCCGAGCTGGTCGGCTTCAGGCAGGTGCTGTCGCTGTCGGTCGAGTCCAGTCGGTCGAGTCCAGTCGGTCGAGTCCAGTCGGTCGAGTCCAGTCGGTCGAGTCCAGTCACTCAGTCGCGTCAGTCTTCACTTCGCCAGGCCGGGCCCTGCCAGGTAGCTCGCGGGCCCAGGCCTTCGCGTCGTAGCGGCACCGCGTCGCTCAGGCATCGCCCTTGCCACGCCGTCGCTTCGAGCCGACGCCGCCGGCCTTCACGATCATCCAGGCCATGCCACTGAAGACGCCGAACAACGACAGGACCAGCGTGCCCCAGGGGCTCCAACCGAAGCGACCGTCGATCCAGAATCCGAGGCCCGCCGAGGCAGCGACGAAAGCCGCGAAGGTCAGGCCGAGCCCGGCAGCTCCCTGCCCGTACGACAGCGCGTCGCTGCCGCCCGGGAGAGGACTGTGTGCTTGCGCTTGGCCTCGACTTGCCTCGTCTCGACTTGCCTCGTCTCGGCTTGCCTCGTCTCGGCCTGCCTGTTCTTGGTCGTCGGCCCCGCGCGAGCGAGTCTCGTCGGGTCGACTGCCGCTGGTCGATCGTCTTGTATCGCTCACGAGCGCGTCATCGAAGGCCGGTGAGATTGACCGGTGAGAGAGAGCTGACGCGACTCGGAGCGTTCCGAATCGCGCTTTCGGCGAGCCAATCTAGAGCTGGCGGTCGCCGGGTCAACAGCGGGACGCGGGTTTCGACTCAAATCCAGGCGGCGCCGCCCCGCCCGTGCACGGGCCGGCCGACGACCCTGGGGAAGACTGCGACACTTTGTCGCACTCTCGCGCAGTCCATCCCTCGGCAGCCGACCCGGCGGCCCCGCGCCTTGCGCGGGCAGGCGGCCCCAGTAGACTCCTGCGCTCGAAATTCGCGCCGCAGCGGCCGGATTCGACCTGTCTGCCCCGCCTTGGAGCCAACACGGCTTCGCGGGCAGTCCGGCACCGCTGTCCTCTGTGCTGTCCACACAGCTGTCTCCTCCACGTCCCGCGCCCCATCCGCAGGACGACGCCCCACCACCGCCCCATCGGGCAACGCCCACGATCCGCAATGGAACGCACCCTCGTCCTCTGCAAGCCCGACGCCGTCCAGCGTGGCCTCGTCGGCCAGATCCTCACCCGCTTCGAGCAGAAGGGCTTGAAGCTGGTCGGCATGAAGCTGCGCCAGTTCCCCAAGGAACTGCTCGAGCAGCACTATTCCGACCACAAGGAGCGCCCCTTCTTCCCGAGCCTGGTCGGCTTCATGGGCTCCGGACCGGTGGTCGCCATGGCCCTCGAGGGCATCGACGCGATCGCCGTCGTGCGCGGTCTGATGGGCAAGACCAACGCCCGCGAAGCCGCTCCCGGCACCATCCGCGGCGACCTGGGGATGTCCTTCTCCAACAACCTCGTGCACGGCTCCGACAGCGCTGAGTCCGCGGCCAAGGAACTGGCACTCTTCTTCCCCGGCGCCGACGAGCTCGTCGACTGGACCCCCTGCACCCTGGAGTGGTCCTACAGCGTCGGCGAAGAGCTGAAGGGCTGAGGTTCACCTGGGTCCCACCATGCACGCGCTGCGCGCCTCGCACTTGGGGGAGCTCCTGGCTGAGCTTCGCCCCCTGTGCGAGGGCGCGCGCGTGCGCGAGATCCAGCCGCTGCCGCCCCGCGATCTGTTGGTGGTGCTGGAGCCGCTCGAGGAGGGCGGACCGGCGGTGCGGCGCATCCGCCTGTCCGCTGACCCCGAAGGACCGCGCGTCCACCTGCAGCAGGGCCGCGCCTTCAAGCACAGGGGCTCGGTCGGCTCCTTCTTCGACCGGGCTGCCGCGCTCTTGGTCGGCAGCACCCTGGCGGCGATCGAGCAGCCACGCGGCGACCGCATCGCCCTGCTGCGCTTCCGCGACGCCACGGGCGAGGTCCCGCGCCCGGCCCTGGTGGCCGAGCTGACCGGGCGGCACGCCAACCTGGTGCTGCTCGACGGCCGCGAGCTGGTGCAGGCGATCCTCGTGCCCCCGCCGAGCAAGGCGGGAGCGACCCCACGGCTGATCGTTGGCCAGCCCTGGACTCCCCCACCGGGCAAGCCGGGAACCGCCGCCGACGACGAGCCCCTCGCGATCGCCTTGCCGGAACCCGAGGTCGACGACGAGGACGCGCGGCCGCGCAGGATCGACGGGCCCCTGTCCTGGCGCGTCGAGTGGCACATCGGCGGCGCGGCCGACGGCGCGCGCACCGCGCGCGAGAGCAAGGGCGTGCGTCAGCGCCTCGAGCGCAAGCTGTCCCGGGCACGGTCCCTGGCGGACGGACTCGAGCGGCGTCGCGAGGCCGCCGCCGGCGCCGAGCGGGTCTTGCAGGACGCCGAGCTGCTCAAGGCCGCCATGGGTCAACTGCACCGCGGGCTCGAGTCGATCGAACTCCAGGACTGGTACGACGACGGCGCCACGCGCGTGATCGCTCTGGACCCCAAGCTCTCGCCCCAGGCCAACGTCCAGCGCCAGTTCGACCGCTACCACAAGCTGGAACGCAGCGCGGGCGAGATCGAGCGCGAGGCCGGCCTGGCCGCGAAGCGCATCGCCGCGATCGAGGGCCTCCTCGAGGATCTGGCCGAAGGCGCGGCGCCCGAGGAGATCGAGCAGCGCGCCGTGGCCGCCAAGTTCCTCGAACCCCTGGGTCAGGACCGCGCCAAGCGCGTCCAGGTCCAGGCCGCGCGACTGCCCTACCGGACCTTCACCGGCCGGGCCGGTGGCGAGATCCTGGTCGGTCGCAACGCGCGGGACAACGACCAGCTCAGCCTCCGCATCGCCCGCGGCAACGACCTGTGGCTGCATACGGCCGACTCGCCGGGCAGCCACGTGATCCTGCGGGTGGCCAAGGACCGTGAGCCCAACCAGGAGGACGTGCTGGACGCCGCCCACCTGGCGGCCCACTTCTCGCCCCTGAGGGACGCCGGGCGGGTGGCGGTGCACCTCGCCCTCCGCAAGCAGATCCGCAAGCCCAAGGGCGCCCCCCCCGGCATGGTCCAGGTGGGCGGCGGGAAGATCCGCCAGATCCGCATCGAGCCGGACCGGCTCGAGCGCCTCCTGAGCACCGACCGCGGGGGCGATGACCCCGGAGCGCCCGCGGGCGGGCCGGGCCCGGGCTCCGGTCGGTAGTCGCGCCGCCGCCGCGGGGTATCGTGTTGCACCCGACGGTCCAGCCGTCCGCCCCTCGAGCACCATGCAGACCCACCTCAGCGCCGACCTCCGAGCCGCCTACCGGCCCCGCCCCCTGCTCCACCGCTCCCGCACCCTGCTGCTGGGAGCCGTCGCCGCCGCGGCCCTGGTCGCCGGCTGCCAGAGTGGGCCCCAGGCCAAGGTCGATCCCGAGAAGCAGCTCGAGATGTATCGCCTGACGGCCCTGGGGCACTACGAGTTGGGCGACCTCAACGCCGCCGAGGGACAGGCACTGAAGGGTTTGGAGCTCGACGACGAAGATCGCAGCCTGCGCCTGATGCTGGGTTGGATCCTGCTGCGTCGCGGGAACATCGAGAGTCTCGAGCGCGCCCAGTGGGTCTTCGACCAGTACATCGAGGACAACGGCGGCGAGGCCCGCGCCTGGCTCGGCCTGGCGGCGGCGCTCGAGCGCCTCGGTGTGGCCTACGACAAGTTGTCCGAGGAGATCGCCTCGGGCGACCGCCTTCCGGACCGCGGCTCGCCGGCCAAGCGCTCGGCCGAGCTGGCCAAGATGGCGAAGGAGTCCTGGCTCGAGGCCCGCGACCTCTACGACCGCACACTCGTCGACCAGAGCGGCAGCCTGCGCGCCCTGGACGGCGAACAACGCATCGCGGCGCGCTTGGAGGAATACGACGCCGCCCTGGACTGGTCACAGAAGCTGCTCGACACCGCCGCCGCTGAGCGTGACTGGTACCAGCGGGCCCTGCGAGAGCGCGAACTCGACGTGCGTGAGGAGGCGCGCATGCGTCAGAGCGAACGCGACGTGCGGCGCCTGCTGATCGACACCCACTTGATCGCCGCGTCCATTCACGTGAACCGCGAGGAGTTGTCGTTAGCCCTGCCCCACCTCGACGCCGCCCTCGAGCTGGAACCCAGCTACACCGACCTGTACAGCCGCCGCGCCCAGCTGCGCTACGCACTCGGCAGGTACGAAGAGGCGGTCGACGACATCACGGTCTTCATCGCCAGCTCGACCATGCCGATCAAGGACCCGCAGATGAAGGCCGCCTTCGCGCTGCTGGAGTTCTCCGAGCGCGAGGACCCGGGCCTCGATCTGGCCGCGGAGCTTCGCCAGCTCAATGAGCCGGCGGCCCCGAAGAACCCCTTGCAGGGCTGAACGGTTGCCGCCGGCCCCTTGGGGGTCAGGAGCCCTCGGGCCGCCAGACTCGAGTGCGTTCGACGCCGTCGGTTCCGATCAATCGCACGCGCACCTCACCGTGATCGCCCCTGGAGGCCATGGCGCGAGAGATGTCGGTGACTTCGGAGAGGTTCATCGAGTTGATCTCGAGCAGCAGGTCACCGCTCGTCACACCCAGCAGGTGGGCGATGGTCCCCGGCACCGTATCGTGGACCACGAGCCCGGCCGGGCGAGTGCCGGTGGCGGGTGAGTCGGTGACGAGCACTCCGAGAATGTCCGTTCTCAGGGGCTGGGCCTGCACCGGGGGACGCAGCTCGCGCAGGGCTCGCTGCTGAAGGGACCCGATGCCCGCTGAACCGTTCCCGACCCACGCGCGCAACTCGGGCTGCTGCTCGAGCAACTCTTCGAGGTCGTCGCCGCGGTAGGTCTTGATCGACTCCTCACCGTTCTCGTTGGTGCGAAGCTCCAGCTCGACCCCATCGGGCCCCAGTCGCATCGAGAAGCTCTCGCTCGTGGAGCTGCCGCCCGGAGGCACGACGCCCGGCGCGAAGAGAGCATCCAACTGCGATTGCAGCTCCTCCAACGCGCCGAAGGGTGAGCGCGAAGCGCCTCCCCCACCCAATGGGGCGAAGTTGCCGGAGAAGGGCGAAAAGATGCCGCCGCTGCCGCCACCGGTTCCGAAGGGCGCAGCGCCGAAGGGCCCGCTCCAGAGCGCGTCGATGCCCCGATCGGCACGCAGGCCCAATTCGCGGCGCGCCATCCGCGCCGTCCAGGCCAGTTCGCCCTCGCCGGCGGCAAGCTCCTCGATCAGGCCTCGCACCCGCGGATCGACCTGGGCCCGCGCGATGGTGGCGTCGAGGTTGGCCTCACGTTGATCGAGGTCCTGCACCGCGAGGCCGTCGGTCCAGTGCTGAGCATCGAAGTCCCCTCGGGTCGCTCCACCGCTCGTGTTCTCGAGTGGCGCGGGAACTCTCGTGCCGCTGGGATCCACAGGATGGATCGGTCGGAGACCCTCTTGGGCCACAGCACCTGCGACCGCAGCACTTGCAGGTTGGCCAGCACTCGAAAGGGCCGTCGCACTCGTGAGGGTGACAGCAGCGATCGAAGACATGAGGACCAGAGGTCCTCGGACGGGGCGGATTCGTTGGCTTGGTACTCGCATCACATCCTCCTCGATGGAGGTTGTCGGTTGAGAATGGGCCGATTGGCACACACCTGCTCTACGGCCGCAGCACGAACGTGAGGGCGAGATCTGCGATCTCGCCGAGGGTCGGAGCCATACGTCCCCCAGGTGGACAAGCGACGCCCCGAGACGGTGAGGGCTGGATCGCGCAGGGCGATCGCTCGTTCACCCAGGGCCTGCGCTGTAGCCGCGGGCAACCCTCGAGTCGGTGAACCAATCAGCCAGCAACAGACTCAGCCAGCCCCCGGCTCAGCGATAGCTGGCGAGGGACTCGGGGCCGGTCGGGACCAGATGGGTCGGGTAACCACGCACCGGCACCAAGATCTCCGACGAGGACTCGAGCAGACGCTCGTCGCGATTGATCGGACGCAGCCCGGCGTTCGCGCCTCGGTCCAGATCGGCCAGCGCCGAACCCGTGTGGTCGCCGACAGCCGGACCGCCGATCGCCCCATTGCCGCCGCCGCTTCCGACGTCCACGCTACCCTGCAGCTCGGCCACGTCCCCGACCCCAGTGGAGCCATCCTGGACACCGAGAGAGGCGTCGCCCGACCCGAACAGCAGCTGCACCCCGATCACCGCCACCAACACGGCAGCGATGGCCGCCGCGCCGCCACCAAATCGGCCGCCCAGGACGCGCCCGCCGATGCCGATCGAGGTCGAACCAGCCACATCGCCCGTGAAGGCGGCCGCGACGAGATCCTCCGCCCCATCCGAGCGGGACTTGGAAGCGCTACGCGGCGCCCGACGGTCGTCACCATGGAGCGGCGAGCCGCGGTGGATGCGCGCGGTCTTGCGCCCGGTAGTGGGTTGTTCAGGCTCCGTAATGGGTTGTTCAGGCTCCGACGGCGCAGCTTGCAAATGCGCAGGGTCCGAGTGCCCCGCCTCGGACCTGCTGGCCCCGGCTCGCTCGGCCGCCGCACGATCAGCCAGCCTGCCCTCGGCCAACAGCGCCCGGCGAATGCCCGGCCACAGATCCGCCACGGTCCCGCTGGCGGCGGAGGCCTCGAAGTAGATCTGACGCAGGCGCCGAGCTTCGGCCTCCGCGTCGCGGCAGGGCTCGCAACGGGCCAAGTGCGCATCGACGGCGCGCTCCTCGGCGGGTTCGAGGTCGCCGCCGACATACAGGTGCACCAAGTCGCTGGCGCGCTCGCAGTCGTAGGTCTCAGTATCCATTGCGTCGTGGGGTCGATTCGCGTCGTGGGGTCGATTCGCGTCGTGGGGTCGATTCGGCCTTCCTCGGGCCGCAGCGTCGTCGTCGAAGGGGCTTGCGTTCAATCGCTCTTGTCCGTCTCGTCGTGTTCGTCGTGATCGTGTGCGCCTGCCCCGTGCCCAGCAGCGCCGCTGCGGCGGGCACTGGCGCGCGCCAGGGCGCTCCGCTCGCGCCGTTCCCACTCCTCCTGGAAGAGCTTGCGGGCTCGGTGCAGCCGCCAGCGCACCGTTACGTGGGTGGCGTCGACGATGCGCGCAATCTCGGTGCAGGGCAGTCCCTCGAGTTCGCGCAGGGCCAACACCGCACTGAAGTGCGACGGCAGGGCCTCGATGCAAGCGCGCACGCGCTCGCCGGTCTCCTCGACCTCCAGGCGGTCCGAGGGCCGCTCGCCCTCCTCGTCAACCAGCTCGAGCCCGAGTTCCTCGCCGTCCTCGCCCCCGCCCGTACGCACCGTCGGCCGGCGCTTGCGGAGGTGGTCGATGGCCAGGTTGGTCACGATCCGGTAGAGCCAGGTCGTGAAGTCGTGGTCGAAGTTGAAGCGCTCGAGGCTGCGGAAGACCCGCAGGAACGCTTCCTGGGCCAGGTCCTGGGCATCGTCCGAGCTGGGCACCATCTGGCGCGCCAGCCTGTAGGCGCGGCCCTGGTGACGCTGGACGAGCAGGGCGAAGGCGTCTTCCTCGCCGCGCTGGGCGGCCCGGATCAGGTCGTGGTCCGAGGGCTCCGATCCGGCGGCATCTCGAACTCCGGCGACGGAGGAGCCTGCGGTCGGTCCTACCGAGCCGCTGCCGTCCGATCCCATCGGTCCGCCGTCGGTCATCTGCCTGTCGTCTTCAGCCCGCCGCAGGTGCTTCCGCTGCGTTTGCGTCGCACCACCGCAGGTTGTGGTTCCATCCGCCTCGGGGCGGGTCGAGCGCCTCGAAGGAGTGCGCCCGGACGGGCCTGCGGGACGACGGAGGATCATAGGACCCTCGTCTACGGCGCCCCAGACCGGGCGTTGGTGGTGATCCACGCCGCGGGGCACTCTTCGGCCCCAGGGAGGGCCCAACCGGAGGGTGCAACCAGAGGCCCCCTCCGCCCCTCCGCCCCCTCTCCACGGACGGCCGCTGGCCCGCAACAGGCCCGATTGGCCCTGGGAACCACCCAGGGCGGCGCCGGACCACTCCGGCGCCGCCCTGGATGCGGGGGGGCTCGCTGGTCGCCGCGGCTCAGCCCGAGACGACCGGGAAGCGCCCTTCGATCGAGGCGATGTTGCGGAATTTCAGCCTCCGCGCCCGGATGAGCTCGTCGGCGGGGATCCCGTCCAGCTCCTCCAGGTGGCGCAGCAGGGTTTCCTTGACCGTGGCGATGGCCTCGGCCGGCGCGCGGTGGGCGCCCCCCAGGGGCTCGGGGATGATCTCGTCGACCACGCCCAAGGCGGTCAGGTCCTCGGAGGTCAACTTGAGCGCCTCGGCGGCCTCGGGCGAGCGCTCGCCGTTCTTCCAAAGGATCGCCGCGCAGCCCTCGGGGCTGATCACGGAGTAGTAGGCGTGCTCCATCATCAGCACGCGGTCGCCCACGCCGATGCCCAGGGCACCGCCGGAGCCCCCCTCGCCGATGACCAACACGACGATCGGCACCTTCAGGGAGAACATGCCGATGATGTTCTCCGCGATGGCCATGGCCTGCCCGCGTTCCTCGGCCCCGATACCCGGGTAGGCGCCGGGGGTGTTGATCAGGCAGACGATCGGCAGGCCGAGCTTCTCGGCCAGCTTCATCTTGCGCCAGGCCTTGCGGTAGCCCTCCGGATGGGCGCAGCCGAAGTTGCACTCCAAGCGCTCCTTGACCGTGCGGCCCTTGCGATGGCCGATCAGCACGAAGCGCCGATCACCCATGGTCGCCATGCCCGTGACCATCGCCGGGTCGTCGCCGAAGGTCCGGTCGCCGTGCAACTCGACGAAGTCGTCGAGCATCTGGATGTAGTCCGACGTGACCGGCCGCTTGGGGTGCCGCGCGACGTTCACGCGCTCCCAGGGTGTCAGGTCGTTGTAGGTCTTGGAGATGACCTCGCGCAGTTGTTCCTCGAGCGACACGATCTCGCCGGAGACGTCGAAGCTGGTCGAATCGGCCAGCTCCTTGAGCTCCTGGATCTTGTCCTCGATCTCGAGGATCTTGTGCTCGAAGGGCATCGCCGGCCCCTCACTGGAGCGCCGCTTGCCGGCGGCGGGGCCGGAGGCCGGCTTCGCACCGGTTTTGGCCGCGCTGGAGGACTTGTCGGACTTGGACTTGCGGAACTTATCGCTCATCGATCTCTCGCGTGGTCGCGCCCGGTGGAGAGTCCGGGGCCGCGTCCGATCTTCGCTCCGCGGGCGGCTGCCGGCAACAGTTCCGGTGATTGGGCCAAAGCCCCGGGTTCCGGCGCGATCCGCGCCCCCGGCCTCGATACTCTTTGCGCTTCTACGCGTCCCCCTCGATTCGCGATGAGCCACCCCGCCCCCGCCGCCCTCCCCGACGCCTGGCGCGTGGAGGTCTTCCGCAGCCAGGATCGCCCCGATCCCGACGGCGAGCAGACCCTCGCTGCTGCCCTCGAACTCGGCCTGGAACTCGGCCTCGAGCCGATCGAAGGACTGCGGCTGGGCCGCGGCTACCTCCTGCCTCCCGAGCTCTCCCAGGCCGCGGTCGAGACCATCGCCCGCGAGCTCCTGGCCGATCCCGTGGTCGACACCCCGCGGATCACCGCGCCGGGCGGTCACCCGGAGGTCCCCGCCGGGGTCCACAGGGTCCTGGTCGCTCCCCAGCCCGGGGTCATGGACCCCGTGGCCACGGCCGTGGGCCGCGCTCTGGTGCGCGACGGGCACCTGGCCGAGTACTCCACCGGGACCGTCGCCACCTTCCGCGCCTGGGAGCTCACGGGCGCGGTCGACCGGGCCGGGCTCGAGACCCTGGGCCGGCGCCTCTTGGCCAACGAGACCATCGACACCCTGCGCTTCGACTCCGAGGACCTGCCCTACGTGCAGCCCGGCGGCAGCGGCCACCGGGGCTCGGTCGAGGTCCCCCTGCGCGCCCTGGACGACGACGCGCTGCTCGCCCTCAGCCGCGAGGGTCAGCTCAGCCTCGACCTGGCGGAGATGCAAACGGTACGCGACCACTACGCGGCGCTGGGTCGCGAGCCGAGCGCCCTGGAGCTGGAGACGATCGCCCAGACCTGGAGCGAGCACTGCAAGCACAAAACCCTCTGCGGTCTGATCGACTTCGAGGGTGAGCGCATCGACAACCTCTTGCGCTCCACGATCGGCGCGGCCACGCGCACCATCGACGCGCCCTGGTGCCTGAGCGTGTTCGAGGACAACGCCGGCATCGTCGAGTTCGAGGGTGACCAGGCGGTCTGCATCAAGGTCGAGACCCACAACCACCCCAGCGCGATCGATCCCTTCGGTGGCGCGGGCACCGGCATCGGCGGCGTGATCCGCGACGTGCTCGGCGCGGGCCTGGGCGCGGAGCCGATCGCCAACATCGACGCCTTCTTCGTGGGGCCCCTGGACCTGCCCGCGGACGAAGTCCCGAAGGGCACCATGCACCCGCGCCGGATCCTGCGCGGCGTCGTCGACGGCGTGCGCCAGTACGGCAACTGCATGGGCATCCCGACCGTCACCGGCGGCCTGTGGCACCACAAGGGCTACACGGCGAACCCTTTGGTCTACGCGGGCACGGTGGGCCTGATGCCGTCCTCCATGGCCCACAAGCAGGTCGCGGCCGGCGACGCCATTGTGGCCGTGGGCGGGCGCACCGGACGCGACGGGATCCACGGCGCGACCTTCTCGTCGATCGAGCTGTCGGAGCACTCCGAGACCGAGAGCAGCCACGCGGTGCAGATCGGCGATCCGATCACGGAGAAGGGCGTGCTCGACACCCTGCTGCGGGCCCGCGACGCGGGCCTCTACCGCGGCATCACCGACTGCGGCGCGGGCGGCTTCTCCTCGGCCGTGGGCGAGATGGGCGAGCACTGTGGCGCCGACGTCGAGCTCGACCGGGTGCCGCTCAAGTACCCGGGCCTGTCGAGCCACGAGGTCTGGATCAGCGAGGCCCAGGAGCGGATGGTGCTCTCGGTGCCGCCCGAGAAGCTCGAGGCCTGCCTGGCGGTCTTCGCCGCCGAGGACGTGGAGGCCGTCGTGATCGGTCACTTCACGGACACGGGCAAGCTGGTCGTGCGCGACGGCGACGAGGTCGTCGGCGAGCTCGACATGCAGTTCCTCCACAAGGGCAACCCGCGCACCGTGCGCCAGGCGGCCTGGGTCGCGCCGGACGTCGCCGATCCGGGCGTTCCGACCTCGACGGACCCCCAGGCGGAGCTCTTGGCGCTGCTCGCCCACCCTAACCTCTGCAGTCGCGAGTGGATCGTGCGCCAGTACGACCACGAGGTGCAGGGGCGCTCGGCGATCAAGCCGATGGTCGGTCCGGCCGGCGACGGCCCGGGCGACGCGGCGGTGATCCAACCCCTGGCCGAGTCCACCCGGGGCCTGGCCCTGGCGGTGGGCGCGAACCCCTTGCAGGGGCGGCTCGATCCGTGGGCCATGGCGGCCGCGGGCATCGACGAGGCCCTCCGCAACGTCGTCTCCGTCGGTGCCGATCCGGAGCGCGCGGTGCTCCTGGACAACTTCTCCTGGGGCAACTGCAACGAGCCCGATCGACTCGGTTCGCTGGTGCTCGCCGCCCGCGCCTGCCACGACGTGGCCCTGGCCTTCCGCGCGCCCTTCGTGTCGGGCAAGGACAGCCTGAACAACGAGTACCGCGTGGGCGATCGCACCCTGTCGATCCCCCCCACGCTCCTGATCACCGCCATGGCGCCGGTCCCCGACCTGCGGCGCGCGGTGACGATGGATCTCAAGCGCGCGGGCAACCGGCTGTACCTGGTCGGCGAGACCGCGGCGGACCTGGGCGGGTCGCACTGGTTCGACGTGCTCGGGCTCGACGGCGGCCGCGTGCCCCGTCCCGACCTGGAGCGCGCGCCGGCCCAGATGCGCGCCCTGCACGGCGCCATCGCCGCGGGCCGCGTGCGGGCTTGCCACGACCTGTCCGAGGGTGGCTTGGCCGTGGCCGCCGCCGAGATGGCCTTCGCGGGGCGCTGTGGCGCCCGCGTCGCCCTCGGCAGCGTGCCGCTCGCGGCCGACCTGCCCGGCGCCGCCGACGGCGACGCGGTGGCACTGTTCAGCGAGTCCTGCACCCGCTTCCTGGTCGAGGTCGAGCCCGACCACGCGGCGGGCTTCGAGCAGGCCCTGGCCGGCTTCCCCTGTGCGAGCGTCGGCGAAGTGACCGACGACGGGCGCCTCGAGCTGCTCGGACGCGACGGCGCGACGCTGGTGGACCTGGACGTCGAGCAACTGCGTCAGGCCCACACCGGCGGCTTCCGCGGCTGAACCGATCCCGCGCTACTCCGCTGCGGTCCACCCCCCTGCGCCCCCCACCCGGATTCCTCGCCCATGACCTCCCAGCCCACCGCCCTGGTCCTGCGCACCGCCGGCACCAACTGCGACCGCGAGACGGTCCAGGCCCTCGAGATGGCCGGCGCTCGGACCGAGCTGCTGCACCTCAATGCCCTCTCGGCCGAGCCCCGCAGGCTGGCGGCCGCGCAGATCCTGGTGATACCCGGCGGCTTCTCCTACGGCGACTACGTGGCCGCGGGCCGCATCCTCGGACACGAGCTGCGCCACCGGCTGGGCGAAGAGATCGCCACCTTCGTCGAGGGCGGTGGTTTCGTGCTCGGCATCTGCAACGGGTTCCAGGTACTGGTCGAGCTGGGCTTGATCGAGGGCCCGCGCGCGGAGCCCTCCCAGCGGCGCATGGCGCTCACGGCCAACAGCTCCAACCGCTTCGAGTCCCGCTGGGTGCACCTGCGCAACGAGCGCAGTGCCTGCGAGTGGCTGGAGCGGGGCACGGTCTGGCCCGTCCCGGTGGCCCACGGCGAGGGTCGCGTGGCCCTGCGCTCGGCCGGTGACCTCGAGGCCCTGACCGACGCGGGACAGGTGGCCCTGCGCTACGTGACCGCCGACGGCGGCGAAGCCGGCTACCCCGACTGTCCCAACGGGTCGGCCGGTCAGATCGCCGGGCTGTGCGATCCCTCCGGACGGGTGCTGGGCCTGATGCCCCACCCCGAACGCAACATCACGCCCTTCCACCACCCCTTCTGGACGCGCCTGCCCGAGCGCGACGAAGGCGAGGGCCTGGCGCTGTTCCGAGGCCTGGTCAGCGCAGCGAGCTGAGGCGGCCGGCATGACGACCTTGCGCTTTCGCCGGCTTGCCGCAGGTCTGGCCCTGGCCGCCATTGGGTCGATGGGCACGGGATGCCTGGGCGCGGCGACCGTAGCCGGCGCGGGTTATCTGGTTGCGCGCGAGCTGGGCCCCGATCGCAGCCAACGAGCCCTGGTGCGTGAAGAGCTCGAGGAAGTCTGGTTCGTCGCGGAGCTGCTGATGGACGAGCGCGCCGAAGCCAGCGTGGACGTGCTGGAGTCACCGCGCCGGCTCGTCGGACGAATCGACGGCGCCACGGTCGAGGTCACGGTCGAGCGCGTGGGGCCCGAGCAGACTTCGGTCAGCATCCTGGCCCAACGGGTCCTGGCCCGCGCGGACGCCGAGCTGGCCGGAGACTTGCTGGACGCGCTGCTCGCCCGCCTCGCAGAGCGCAATCCAGGGCGCTGAAGTCGGCGGCGCTCGGGCCAACGTCGCGCCGGATTGCGGAGCGACTCGCTGGTGGCCGCACTGGCCCGGCGAGACAGTTGCCCCGCGCGTCAGTTGCCCCGCGCGTCAGTGGGCATGCTCGGTCGCCGCGTGCTGCCCGTCAGCGCGGCCTTCCTCAGCACCGCCTTCGCGCTTCTTCTGGCGGGCTCGGGCGCAGGCCCGGCAGTAGCCCAACAGGCGCAGGTCGTGGTTGACCATCACGAAGCCCGCGGCGTCCGCGGCCTCCTTCTGCAGGGCCTCGATGCGCTCGTCGACGAACTCGTCGATGCGACCACAGTCCATGCAGACCATGTGGTCGTGGTGCTTGTGCCCGGTGACGTGCTCGTAGCGCAGCTCGCCCTGGCCCACGTCGAGGGACTCGAGGAAGCCGCCGTCGACCAGAAGACCCAAGGTGCGGTAGACGGTGGCGCGCGAGACGCGCGGGCCGTCCTCGTCCTGCAGCCAGCGGTAGAGGATCTCTGCGGAGAAGTGCTCGTGGGTCGCGAAGGCGCGCTCGAAGATCCGCGCCCGCTGGGAGGTCAGCTTGAGGGACTGACCCCGCAGGAAGGACTCGAACTGCTTGCGAATCTGGGCGTGCTTCACGTTGGCCTCCCCGGCGCTGGGGTCAGCTTAGGTTGGGTCCGAGATCGATTCGAGGGCGTGGGTGGCCGGTCGGGAATCGACCTCCCCCCACGGAGCACGGCCGACCGGCTGGACGACCGGTCGCGCTCAGCGCTGGCCGATGTCGCGGCGGCAGAACTTGCCTTCCCAGAAGATCCGCTCCAGACCCGCGTAGCTGCGCCGGCGGGCCTCCTCGACGTCGCTGCCCACGGCCGTGGCGCACAGCACGCGTCCGCCGCTGGTGACCACGTGGTCGCCATGGCGCTTGGTTCCGCCGTGAAACACAACCACGCCCTCCTCGGCGTTCGCGGCGGCGATCCCGGTCACCACGTCCCCCGTGCGAACTTCGCCGGGATAGCCGGCGGCGGCGCCGATCACGCCCACGCAGCCGCCCTCGTTCCATTCGGGCGACTCACAGTCCTCCAGGCGCCCCTCGGCCGCGGCCACCAGGTAGGGCACCAGGTCGCTCTTCATGCGGCGCATGACCACCTGGGTCTCCGGGTCGCCGAAGCGCACGTTGAACTCGAGCACGCGCGGGCCCTGGTCGCCCACCATCAGGCCGGCGTAGAGCACGCCCCGGAAGGGCACGTCCTCGATCTGCAGGGCGTGCAGGGCGGGCAGCAGCACGCGCTGCTCCACCTGGCGCATCAGGCGCCGGCTGACCCACGGCACCGGCGCGACCACGCCCATGCCACCGGTGTTCGGGCCGGTGTCGCCCTCGCCCACTTGCTTGTGGTCCACCGCCGGGTCGAGCACCAACAGGGTGCGACCGTCGGTGATGGCTTGGATCGAGAGCTCCTGGCCCTCGAGGAACTCCTCGATCACGACCTCGTTCCCGGCCGAGCCGAGGGTGCGCTCCTCCATGATCCGGTCGACCACCGTGCTGCCCTCGGCGGCGTCGGAGACCACGAACACGCCCTTGCCCGAGGCCAGGCCGTCGGCCTTGATCACCTGGGGCCAGGTCGTGACGGCCTCCAGGTAGGCCTTGGCCTGCCCGGCGCGGTCGAAGCGGCGCCAGGTCCCGGTGGGGATCCGGTGCCGGTCGAGCAGCTCCTTGGTGAAGACCTTCGAGCCCTCTAGCCGCGCGCCGGCGGCGCCGGGGCCGAAGGTCGTGATCCCCGCCTCGCGCAGGCGATCGGCGAGTCCGGCCACGAGCGGGTCCTCGGGACCGACCACGACCAGACCGATCTCCTCCGACTTGGCCAGGCGCACCAGGCCGTCGATGTCGCTGGTCGAGACCGCGACGTTGCGGGCGACCGACTCGGTGCCGGCGTTCCCGGGGGCGCAGAGGACTTCCTCCACGAGGGGCGAGGACGCGATCTTCCAGCACAAGGCGTGCTCGCGACCGCCGCCGCCGACGACCAGGACCTTCATGGGGCCAGGACCTTCAAGGGGACTTCGTAGTCAGGGGGGCTGGGGACGGCGGCCCGCGGCCGCAATCGAGCGGAGGAAACTAACAGGCTCCCCCACCCAGGTCACGATCCCGAGCCCGGCCTTCCGGGCCGCCACCCGACTCATCCAGGGCCCAGTGGTCCCCGCGTGCCCTGGAGCGGTACGATCCCGGCGGCCCGGGGAGTACCTCAGTTGGTAGAGGCGTAGCTTTGGGAGCTACGAGTCGTGGGTTCGAGTCCCATCTCCCCGACCACTCCTGCCCGAAGGGACGAGGTCGACCTCCGGACGTCTCGCGCGGCGACCCGCAGCAGTCCTGTCCGAGCGAGGCTGCAGAACCGGATGTTCCTGCGGTGAGGTCCGCAGTACCGCCGGCGCCGCCCGATCTAGGAGGTCCCACGGTCCAGGGGTATCCTGCCCGGCCGAGCGCCCGTAGCTCAGCTGGATAGAGCACCCGACTTCTAACCGCGCGCGGCTCATCCGAGAGGCTCCCGGAAAGCGCCCGAACGCTCCGCGCAAGCGCGCGCTGGGACACGCCTTAGCGCCCGGAAGGCGCCCGAGAAGCGTACGGGCGGTGGACCGTCCGCCGACCTTCCGCGTTTGCGATTCGAGCCCGCGCGGAAGGTGACCTCGGGGTAGAGTCGAGCATGCAGCGCTTCGTCTTCACCGAGGACCGCATCCGCAAGGAGGCGCTCCCGCCCGAGCCCGACGCGACGACCGCGAGCGGGAAGCCCGTCAAGGACACGATCTACTGGGACAAGGACGTGCCGGGCTTCGGCGTCCGCGTCGGTCGCCCTCGCACCGACCCCGAGACCGGCAAGCCCGCGCTGCCGGTGCGGACCTTCATCTTCCAGCGCGACGTGCGCGGCCGGACGCGCCGCTTCACGATCGGCCGCCACGGGCACGACGAGGCGCGCGAGGACCTGTACACCGTCAAGAAGGCCCGCGCCCGCGCGGTCGAGCTGCTCAACTACATGCTCAAGGGCCTCGACCCCGCCGAGGAGGAGCGTCGGCAGGAGGTCGAGGGCATGACGCTCGCCGTCGCGATCGGGCTCCACGTCCGCTCGATGCGGGCCCGGGAGTGCGCCGAGAAGTCGATCCTCGACGTGCACCGCGACACCGAGCGCTACATGCCCGACTGGCTCCCGCGTCCCATCGCCTCGATCACCCGGGCCGAGTGCATGGAGCGGCACGCCCAGCTCACGGAGCGCGGCAAGTACGTTGCGAACCGGGCCATGCGGATCTTCCGCGCCGTCTGGAACACTGCCTCGCGGGCGAACGAGGCGCTGCCGCAGTGCCCCGTGGTCGCGGTCACGATGAACAAGGAGCGCCGCCGTCGCGAGCCGATCACCTGGGGCGCGCTCCCGGCGTGGTGGGCAAAGGTGGACTCGATCCAAAACCCGATCCGCCGCGACCTGCAACTGTTCATCCTGTTCACCGGGCTGCGCTCGACGGACGCGAAGACGGTCCGTTGGGAGCATGTCAACCTGACCGACGAGCCCAGGCTCCTTGGCACGGTCTCGATCCCGCCCGGCTGCATCCACCGGCCAAAACCAAAGGGCGGCGAGGACCGCGCGTTCACGGCACCGCTGTCGAGCTTCGCCCTGGAGATCCTCCGGCGCCGCCGCGAGCAGAACCGCATGATCTACCCCGACGACCGGGGGTGGGCGTTCCCCTCGACGGACGCCCAGGGTGCCGTCTCCCACGTCCACCGCGTCGGCGAGCAGCGCTACGACGGCGACGGCCGCAAGTACAACTTCCTCCCCTCTCCCCATCGCCTCCGCGACACGTTCGCGACGGCCGCCTACGAGGCGGGCCTGGAGCGGACCGCCATCAAAGTGCTCATGAACCACGTCCTCCCCAGGGGCGACGTGACCGAGGGCTACATCGGCTTCACCCCCGAGATGTTCAGGGAGCCCGTTCAGCGCGTCGCCGACTTCCTCCTCAGCAAGGCGCTGCCGGGAGAATCGGAGGCGCGCCCGACCTCGAATCGGAGCGTGGGGTAGCCTAGGAATCGAAGGCACTGCTGGGCGCAGCCTGATCTCACGGCGCCCTTCGGAGCCGCCCCGGAAACAACGGCCCGGGGCTTGTACTTCAGTCGTCCCTATCGGGGTCCCCTGGGAGACCCTAGCCGGGCAAGGACGCTGATCCCGAGATCGACCTCCATCACACGGAGGCTGACGTGGATCAGCACCAGACCCTCGACCTCGAGGCGGTCGAGCCCATGACGGCTCGGGAAGTCGCCGACTTCCTCAAAGTACACATCAAGACGCTCCTGCGGTGGCACGCCCAGGGTGTCGGGCCGCGCCGCTACTGCCCGACGGGGCGGGGCGGGCGGGCCCTCTACAACCGCGCCGAGGTCATCGCCTGGGCGTTCCGGGAGAAAGGGGGGTCGCGATGAGCGCCGAGTCCCCCGCGAGCGCCCTCGCGCTCCTCAAGGCCCTCGCCGAGCAGCTCGACCTCGGGGCCCGCAAGCGCCTGACGAAGGGCGCGCTCGTCGCGCTGGAGACCGTCCAGCCGCGCTACCTGACGAAGTACGGCGTCGCGGTCCTGCTCGGCCTGGACTCGGAGCGCGTCGTCGAGGACTGGATCAGCGACAAGAAGGAGGCCGAGGACGGGATCGAGTTCCCGCGCCCCATCGAGGTCACCAAGCGTATCCACCGCTGGGACCTCCATGAAGTCCTCGACTTCATGGAGCGCAAGAAGGCGAAGCGCGCGCAGCGGGGAGGGCCGTTCTGATGTCTTCCCAGCCGGACCAAACGCCGACCCCCGAGCCGGACTACGCTGCGTCGATCGAGTTCCTGTCCAAGTGGATGCCGCGCGGCCCGTGGGTGTTGACGGCGATCGTCCCCGACAAGCCCAAGAAGGGCGCGGCGACGTTCACCGACACCTTCGGGCAGCACGACGTGGGCAGCGGGCGGCTGCTGGCGTGGCTCGAAGAGCACGGGACGAAGCGGCAGCGCAACATCTACTTCACGCCGAACGGCTGCCGGAAGCAGACGGTCAAGAAGAAGCCCACGAAGGCGGACATCGCCGCGATGTACGTGCTGCATGTGGACCTCGACCCGTCGGCGCCGCCGGAGGACGTGGACAAGGCCGCGCACAACGGGGGCGAGCGCCAGCGGATCCTCGCCCTGCTCCAGGATCCGCCGTCGGGGCTGCCTAGGCCGACCTGCATCACCGACTCGGGCGGTGGCTACCAGGCGTTCTGGCGGCTCAAGATCCCGGCCTCGCTCGACGGGACGGACGAGGCGGCGGCCGAGGCCGAGCGGTACAACCGCAAGCTGGAGGAGCTGCTCGGCGGCGACCACACGCATAACGTCGATCGCGTCATGCGGCTCCCCGGCACGATCAACCGGCCGGACGCGAAGAAGCGCGCCAAGGGCCGCACGGAAGCGCTCGCGGCCGTCGTCGAGTTCTGCGACGAGCTGCACGACCTCGGCGGCTTCGAGAAGGCCGAGCCGGTACGGTCGGCGGGCCAGGGCTCGAAGGCGAGCGGCAACGGGCGGGCCGCCCCCGCGCCGTCCGGCGTAGAGCGGCTCGACACGCTCGACCACCAGCCCGAGGGTGTCTCCGACCTGTGCAAGGTCGTCATCGCGCAGGGGTGCGACCCCGACGACGACCCGGGCCGCTTCGGCGGCGCGCCGTCGATGTTCGGGCTCAGGCGCGGGTCGGACTGGACCGGGGACCGCTCGGCGGCCGTGTGGTACGTCGCCTGCGAGCTTGTGCGCGCGGGCGCGGACGACGACACGATCCGCGCGCTGCTGCTGGACGAGGGCTGGGGCATCAGCGCCCACGTCCTCGACCAGAAGAACCCCGAGGCCTGCGCCGACCGGCAGATCGAGCGCGCGCGGAACGAGGTGGGCGAGGTCGAGGCGGCGACGGACGACGCAAGCCCGCTGCTCGACCCGGGCGACCCGAGGCCGTCGGCGCGGCTGTACGTCGAGCGCGAGGCACCGCACCTGTTCTTCCACAACGGCGACTGGCTCGACTACGGCCGAGGCGCGTACTTCGAGGTGGAGTCGGGGATCGTCTCGGCGGGCGTGTTCGCCTTCCTGGAGCGCGCACGTCGGCTGTGGGGGTTGAAGCAGGTGCCGGGGCCGTTCAAGCCCATGCGCTCGAACGTGACCGAGGTGCTCGGGGCGTTGGAGTCCGTCACGATCCGGGCGCGCGACCTGTACGCGCCGCCGTGCTGGATCGCGGAGCCCGGGCCGCCGCCGCGCGAGATCATCTCGTGCGCGAACGGGCTGCTGCACCTGCCGACGGGGCGGCTGCTCCAGGCCACGCCGAGCTTCTTCACGCGGAACGCGCTGGAGATCGCCTACGACCCGGACGCGCTGCCGCCCGAGGGCTGGCTCGCGTTCCTCGGCCAGCTCTGGCCGAAGGACCCGGACAGCATCGGCGTGCTCCAAGAGGTGTTCGGCTACCTGCTCGTGCCCGACACGTCGCAGCAGAAGGTGTTTCTGCTCGTCGGCCCCGCGCGGTCGGGGAAGGGCACCATCGGACGGGTGCTCACGCGGCTCGTCGGCGAGGCCAACGCGGTGGGCAGCGACATGCGCACGCTCGGCGGCAACTTTGGCCTGCAACCCCTGATCGGGAAGCAGCTGGCGATCGTCGCCGACATGCGACTCGGCAAGCGCAGCGACCCTGCCACGATCGCGGAGAACCTGCTGCGCATCAGCGGCGAGGACCTGGTCACGGCGGACAGGAAGAACAAGACCGCCTGGACGGGCACGCTGGCCGTGCGCTTCGTCATCATGACCAACGAGCTGCCGAGGTTCTCCGACGCGAGCGGCGCGCTCGCCAATCGGTTCGTGCCGCTCGTCATGACCGAGAGCTTCCTGGGCCGCGAGGACCACGGGCTGACGGCGCGGCTGCTCAGCGAGCTGCCGGGCATCCTCAACTGGGCCGTCGAGGGCTGGCGTCGGCTCCGGGACCGTGGGCACTTCGTGCTGCCGGGCTCGTCGCGGGACGCCGTGCAGGACCTCCTCGACATGGCCTCTCCGGTCTCGGCCTTCGTGCGCGACGTGTGCGTGCTCGACCCCGAGGCGCGCGTCGAGAAGGGCCAGCTCTACGCCGTCTGGCGGGAGTGGTGCCTCGCGCGCGGCGAGCCGATCGCCGAGGAGGCGGTGTTCTCGCGCGACCTGTACGCGGCCACGGCCGGGCGCGTGCGGGCGGGGAAGATGCCCAGGCCCGCGAGACTGCCCGCCTACGTCGGGATCCGGCAGCGCGACGCTGCCGAGGCCCGCGACGACCCCGATCACGACGTGCTCGGGTAGGCCGGTCCGGGGTCCGGTCCGGGGTCGGTCTGGGGTCGGCGGGGCCGGAAACCACCACTCTCGACACCGGGAACATGGCGCGGGCGGGGCGGTCCGACCGGGCTGGGGTCTTCCCCGCCCCTCCGCCGCGCGCGGCCCGCGAGCGCTCGGACGGATAGCCCAAGGGGGGCCGGAGGAGCTACTACCTGCCTCGCGCGCTAAGAGCTTGAGAAGACCCCGGACCGGTCGGACCGGGCTGCCCTCGGTGTCGCGCGGTGGGAAATACCCCAGACCGCGACCCCGGACCGGGTGGGCTCGACCCCAGACCGGACCCCGGACCGGCACCGCGTTGGGCGTCGCTCGCAGCAGCGTCGCGCACTCGGTGTCGTCGAGCGCGAAACCGGCGCACACCAACGCCGACCGGCCGAGCTGCGCCGCGTCGCACAGGGGGTAGATTCCTCCAGAGCGGGGTAGAAACCGCCTGTGGACCCGTACGACGAGTACGGGCCGTGACCAATCGACGGACCAACGACAGCCTCTCGCGGGCCAACCGACAGCGCCTCACCGAAGCGCGCAAGACTGCCTTCCTCGAAGCGCTGCGCATCCACGGCGTTGCGACGCGCGCCGCACGCGAGGCGAGCCCGAACGCGAAGGGCACGAGTGCCATCTCCACGTTCCGAGACGCGCGCGCACGTGACCCCGAGTTCGACGCCGCCTGGGACGACGCGATCGAGGCGCACCACGGCGACCTCTTGGCGGAGCTGTATCGCCGCGCGATGACGGGCGACCAGGTTCCCATCCAGAACGCGAAGGGCGAGGTGATCGGCTGGCGTTCGATCCGGTCCGACAAGCTCCTGCTCGAAGCCGTGCGCGCGCATGTGCCCGCATTCACGCCGCGCATGCAGACCGAGGCGACGGTCGAGCAGACCGTGACCAAGAAGCCCGCCAAGGGCATCCCGCTTGAGCAGCTCTCGCCCGAGAGCCGCGAGGATCTGCTGCGCATCCTGGAGCGCGAGAAGGCCATCCGCGACGGCACCGACGCCCCCCGGAACGGCCACGCGCCTTCCCCTCACCTTCCCTTGACGGAGCGCGAGCGTTGAAGGTCGCCACGCCCGCCACACCGAACACAGGATCCGTGCGCACAGAGCGCCGGATCGTCGAAGACGCGCTCCGCAGGGCCAGGGGTCTTGGTCCGGCGTCCCGGTCAGCGAAGCGCATGGGTCCGACCTGCTTGCTTGGTCATGGACTCTCCTCGGGACTCGTCGCCGAAGCACCGCCCGGCGGCGAGTCCCACCTCACACCCCCGGGTCTCCGGGGTTCGGTTGCGCGTCAACCCGGGGTCGTCGTGCTGCCTGGGCGGCGACCCCACCTAGCCCAATGACGAAGCGCATCCACTACTGCTACCTCCTGACGCGCACCCTCCCCGAGGGCGGCTGCCGCTACTACGTGGGTATCAGGACGGCTCCGAAGTACAGGACCCCGGAGAGCGACTCGGCGTACATGGGCTCCGGGCGCGCGATCCGGCGCGCCGTCAAGGCGCACCCCGGGGCGTTCTCCAAGACCATCCTCGACGTGTTCGACACCCGCGAGGAGGCGAGGGCAATGGAGCGCGCGCTCGTCGGGCTGGAGACTGCCAACTCCAAGTGGTCCTACAACCTCGTGACGGGCGGCGAGGATTCCGGCCTGGCGAGCGAGGAGACGAAGGCGCGCATCAGTGCGGCCAATCTCCGCCGCTTCGAGGACCCCGCCGAGCGCGAGAAGACCGGCGCCGCGTCCCGCTCGGTCTGGGCCTCGCTCTCGCCCGAGGAACGAGAGGCGATCGGGGTCAAGCGTGGAGCAACCAATCGAAGGCGCTACCAGGACCCGGCCGAGCGCAAGCGACATCGGGCCATGCTCAAGGAGCGCTATGCCGACCCCGACTACAAGACTCGGCATGCCGAGTCAGTCTCGAACGTGAACAGGTCCCGCGAGGGCCGCGCTAGGAACAGCGCTGGCAACCTCAAGCGCTACGCGAACGAGACGCCCAAGCAACGCGCCGCCCGCATCGAGAAGGCCACCGAGAGGAACCGCGCGCTGGCCCAGGATCCCGCGTGGTTGGAGAAGAACGCGGCTGCGGTGCGCCGTCCCGAGACGAGGGCGAAGCTCAGTGCATCGGAGCGGAAGCTCTGCGAGGACCCGGCCGAGCGGGAGCGGCGCAGCGCGCGCCAGCTCAAGCGCTACGCGAACGAGACGCCCGACCAGAAGGCGGCTCGCCGCCAAGCAATTAGCGAGGGCCGGCAACGCGCCAAGGCCGAGCGCGCCAGAGTTCAACGCGAGGTCCAGTGGATCCTCGCGGCCCTTCTCCTCAACAAGTACGCCGCCTGACCAAGGACCCACCATGCAGACCAAGACCAAGACCCGATCCCAGGAACTGACCGCCGCCCTTGCCACCGCGACTGCGGAGTTGGAGGAGAGCCAATCCCGGCTGGGTGAGGCGATCACCGATGGTGATGAGGCCGGAGCTGAGGGCGCACGCGCTGACGTGGCGCGCCTCCGCTCCCTCATCGAGGAACTCGAAGCGGCTCGGCCTATCGCTCTCCGAAGAGAGCGCGAGGCTGCCCAGGCCGAGGCCGAGAAGGCGCGCCGCGAGCGCGAGCGTGCCCAGAATCGCAACCGCAAGGCCCGCCTGGCCCAGGCCAAGCGCGTGGACGACGCCATGCGAAAGCTCGGGGCCGAGTACGAGAAGCTCCTCGCGCTCGACACCGGCGGCACGGGCTCGGACGCGGGCCGCGTCATCCGCCGCGCGCGCTACTCGGCGCGGGGAGCCTTCGCCCACTTCGCCCCGGCCCTCTCGCGCGTGCTGGAGGTCCCGGTCATCCCGGCCATGCACCGCCGCCCGCTCGTCGAGAGCGAGCGCGGTCTCATCACCGAGTTCGCCGAGGTCGAGGGCGAGTGACCACGCTCCTCTCCAACATCCAAGGGGTCTGCAACGGGACGCTCTCCCCGGCCGGGTCGAGCGCAGCCTACGCCCGCGAGGTCCTGTGGTGGACCAGCGAGGGCAGCGACGACATCCGCCCCGGCGAGCTGCCACACGAGGTGTTCGAGCGCCTCGCGCGCGAGCGCTGCCCGGTCCTTCGGGCCCTCCGCGTTGCGGGCGGCATCGCGCGCATGTTCGAGCGCGACTGCGACCCTCGGCCGCTTCTCGACGCGCTGGGCCTCGTTTCCGGGAGCGACGAGTACAGCATGCGCCTCTACACGTGGGCCGACCTCGTGTCGCTGGCTGCGCCCCACCGCCGAGAAGGCGAGCCCGTCGGCGCGGCGCTTCGCCGCCTCGTCGAATCGAACAGCGCGGCGCGCTGCGCATTCATCTTCGCCATCGCCGAGCCCCGTTGACCCACCAGACCGAGAAAGAGCCCAAGCAATGAGCTACCCCAAGCCCGATGTTCAGCAGTGGACGTTCAACGTCCTTGCCACCTTCCGCCTCGGCGGACGCACCTACAACCCCGGCGACGTGCTCAACCGCCGTCACCTCGCCATCGGCCCCCGCGTCATCCGCGAGCTGATCGACACCGGCAAGATCGAGGTGGCGTCGTGAGCGACAACCTGTCCAAGATGCTGTCCGAGGCCGATCGCGTGTCGAAGGGCGCGAGCCCGAGGGTGACCCGTGACCAGGCCGAGTCCGCCATGCTCGACCTCGCCAAGCGCGAGGCCCGGCCGGGCGAGTCGGTCGCCGTGTCGTTCGCTCGCCTGTGCGAGGACGACGCGCGCATGCAGAAGCTGTACGACCTCGGCCAAGCCGCCGACGTTGCCGAGTCGAGCGCGGCGCTGGCGAAGGGGGTGTCCGGCGATCCCCGCTTCGACCGCTTGCTCATGGATCACGCGCGACTGCGCAAGCGCGCCGGGGAATCGGTCGAGCAAGCAGCGAGCCGCCTGCTCCACGAGGACGACGACATCCGCTCCCTCTACGGCATCGTGTACGGAGGATGAGCCACAGCCTCCTATCCCGGCTGAGCCCGGAGACGCGCCACGTGCTGGCGGCGGCCTTCGTGTTCGAGCGCGCCATCGGCGCTCCGATGGTCGAGGCGACCGTCCGCGCCCTGGCGAAGGAGGAGGGCGCGTCCGTGCCCGCGTGCGTCCTGCTCGTCACCGGGCGGGACACTGGCGCCGACGACGCGCGCGACCCTGAGCTCAAGGCCGCGCGGGAGTGGCGCGCCTCGACGCGGCGCGCGTGACCCTGCGCACGATCCTCGCCGCGCTGGGCGACCTTCCCGGCCGGGAGGCCACGCGCCCCAGCGAGCACCACGGCGCGCCAGCTCCGCTCCAACCCGTGTGCGCGGCGCGGTAGGCCCTCGGTCTTGATCGCCACCCTCGATACCACCCGCGAGCGCCGCCAGCTCGCCGCTCGTCGCCAGTGGCGCGACCCCCTCGGCCGCGCCCGCCTCCTTGCTGGGCAGCTCGTCGCCGCCGAGCGCCGCCGGGTGGATCGCCTGGTCGAGGACAACCTCCACCTGCTCGAACACGCGGCGGGGTACTGGCACAAGCGGCTCCCGGCCGTCCCCTACGAGGACCTGCATCAGGTTGCCTTCCTCGGCCTGCGCCGGGCGGCCGAGCTGTTCGACCCCTTCCACGCCTCGGGCGCGGCCTTCTCCACGTGGGCCTTCCACGGGCTGAATGGCGCGATCCGGGACGACCTCCCGACCCTCATGGGTGGGCCCATCCGTGCGCCGAAGCGGCCCGCGTTCCCGCGCCCGGTGGTCGCATCGCTGGACGACGCCGATGGCGCGCCCGAGCCCGAGGACGGGAGCACCGCGACCGACCCCTACGAGGTCGCCTGCCGCGCAGAGGACCGCGAGCGCCTCCGCGCCGCCCTGGGCCGCCTTCGGAATCCCCGCGACGGCCGCGTGGTCCGGCTCCGGTACGGGCTCGACGGCGGCATGCCGATGACCCTGCGCGAGATCGGCGACGTACTCGGGGTGGGCATCGAGCGCGCCCGGCAACTTGAGCTCCGGGCCCTGGCCGAGCTGCGCGCCGCGCTGGCCGAGTAGGCCACGGCCCGCGCGCGGGCCTTCCGCGCGCCGCTGACCGATCCACGCGCGGCACCGGAGGGCACACTCCGCGCGCACGGCTCCGAGGACCGAGGGGGAGGCGCTCTGGATTCTTGCGAGGAATCTGCGCGTGCGCCCGGGCGTACCTGGGCGCCTTTCGGGCGGACCTGCACGGGCGCCCGGTCGGCGCGCCAGAACGCCCCGTCACGGGCCCAGTGAGCGAGGGAGCCTACATGTGACCGGCGACCGAGCCACTCGCGCGCCCTCCACGGTGGAGGCGGCAAGCGGATCACGCCGGGCTTCGGGGCTCAAGGAGGCCCCTCACATGAACGAGCAAGTGAAACTGCGCGTCCCGCACCTGCCCACTCCCCACGGTCGCTTCTACAGCCACGTGGACGACGCGGAGCAGGGGGCACGCGCCAACTTCCTCCTCGCCGACGACGGCCGCTGGCACAAGGTGCGCAGCAGCGACTTCGATGCCGTCATCAACTGGGTCACGGAGCGGATGGAGTGCGAGGGCCACATCCCCGTCCTTCGGATCGTCGCCGAGGGCGGGCGCCTCGCGGTCCACATGGACGACACGACGATGATCGTCCCGGCGTGGGAGGTCCAGGCGGCATGAAGTACCCGATTCAAGGCGCCCTCGACCAGCTCCTCGCGCAGCGCCGCCCCGACGGCGGGCACGACCACTACCTCCGGGGCTTCGAGGGCGAGCACGACTCCTGGGTGTGGATCACGGCGGAGACGTACAGGCGGATCCTGCACTTCCTCCTGCACGGCACCGAGAACCACCTCGCCGACATCGAGGGCTTCATGGCCAGCGACGGGGACGGCATCCCGTTCGGCGGTCGCGTCTCGGTCTGCATCGACTTCGAGGACCGCACCTCGGACGAGTCGGCCTGGTGCTTCGACATCGCCCCTGCGGGCGACGAGCAGGCTGCCGCCTAACGGGCGCCCCTGGCCCGGCCACCATCGGTCGGGCGTTCACGAGCCTCGGCTCCGCCACCGCGCGGGGTCGGGGCTCCTTCGTCTCCACAGGGCGCTGCCGCTCTGGCGCTCTCTGCGCGCGGCCGCCCGTCCTGGGCATCGGGCCATCGCCGCCGCCCGCGCGAGCAGGAGGCCAGCTAGAAGCGGCGGGCGGGGTCGCTCGTGTTGACGCGCCGCTCCAGCCGTCCGGCGACCCGGTGGGCGAGGTCATCGACCCAGCCAGCGTCCGCGCGGCTGACCCGCTCGGGCCGGTCGAAGCTGACGGGGACCTCGCCGTCCCGCTGGCCAAACATGCCGCCCATCTGGCCCTTGAGGCGCTCGCGGTCGCGGCGGTGCGCGATGAGCTTCCCGTTCAGCGAGCCGAGGCTGGCGTTCACGAGGAGCCCGGCGTGCCGCCCATGCGGGTCGAGGTGCTCGTACACGCCCCGCGCGAAGCGGAGGGCGAACGCGGCGCGCGCCGCGATCTCCTCGACCTCGACCGGGTAGAGGCCGAAGCCTGCCATCGGGTCGCGCCGGGAGCGCTCGTCCGCGCCGGTCATGTTCGCGTCGATCGTGAGCCAGCCGTCCTCGGTCATCTCGACGCGGACCGTCTGCCCCGGTGCACCGGAGCCGCGCTGGGTCACGACCAGCGACCCCGGGCCGCGCTCGCTCTCACGCGCGGCATTCTGGTCGAACAGGCCCACGCCGCGCTCCGTGCCGATGCGAACGAAGTCGTACCGGAAGTCGTCACCGTCGAGCTGCTCGACCGGCACCACTGTCTCGTCCTGCCGTCCCGGCGCGACTACGACGCGCAGCACGACCTCGTGCCCGAAGTCGGGCGGTTCCGCGAGGAGCCCGTCCATCCTCTGCCTGTCCATGCCAGCACTCCTCCGCGCTCCCGCGACCGTGCGTACGGCCGCCTCGACCTCGCGCGCCAGGTCGTCGGGGCCATTGAACGACCGGCGGAACCGGCCGTCCACGTACTCGGACAACCGCGCGGCGAGCCCGTCGGCGTCCTCGTCGCGCTCGACGCCATCCTGGATGAACACGAGGGTCGGGATGCTGCGCCCCACCGCGTGCTCGTACTCCTCCTCGACCACGAGCTTGCCCGACGGCGCGGTGTAGCCTCCCCGGTCGCCGACGACGACCACGACGGCATCGCAGCTCTCGACGCCATCGAGGCAGGCGTTGCGCGGGCTCGCGTCGAGCGAGGGGTTGTCCTCGACGAGCACGGGCTCGCACCCCGCCGCCTCGATCCCGGCGCGGGCAGCGGCCCGGTACTCGCCGAAGCCATCCATCACGGAGCTGACGAACACGCGGGGCCGCTCGGTCACGAGCGCACCTCCACGTCGGGGTTGCCGCAGCGCCGGCAACGGACCGGGGAGCGGGGCACCCTCGGGTCGCGCTTCTCCTCCTCGGTCAGGATCTCGACCTTCTCCTGGTGGCGGCAGCGGTGGCAGATGACAAGTACGACCTTCATGTTGGGGCCTCCCCCTCGCGGTGTTGCTCACGGCGAGCGAGCCCCGCCGGTTCGATCCCGACACCCAAACAAAAGCCGTACCAATCCACCAAGGGGCCTTGGGCAGTCCGGCGGCTGCCAGACTGGCAGCTCTCCGCCCGCGTCCGGGCCTCCGCTGTCAGATCGGCAGCTGCGCCTTCCGCCCGCCGACCGCGCAGGAGGCCCCAGGAGCCCGCCCGTGGCCGCCGCGCTGGATCGGGCACCTCGGGTCCACGGACCCCTAGGAAGTCGCTCTGTGCGGCCTGGAGGGGCGCCTGCCCGGGGCGCGGCCCACCGCCGAGATTCGCAGACTCGGCGCTCGATTCGCTGTTCGGTACTTGTTAGGGTCCGGCCATCGACCCGAACCCAAGGAGCCCGAGATGGCCAAGACCCCGAAGAACAGCGGCAAGCCCTGGACCCCGCCCACCGACGCGCAGCTTCGCAAGCTGGCGAAGGGCAACACCCCGACCGGACTCATCGCCCACGAGCTGGGGCGGTCGAAGGCGGCCGTCTACTCGCACGCGAGCGAGCTGGGCGTGTCGCTCAAGCCGGTCAACCAGAGCCCCTACAACCGGCGCAAGAAGTAGCCGCGCGGGTTGCTCAGCTCGCACTTGATCCGGCACACCGCGTTCTGCATGACGGGGGCACATTGAAGCTCATCAACGAAGTCACAGCCGACAAGCTGCGCGGCGGCTACTACACCGCAGGCCCCGTCGTGGACTTCTGCATTCGTCGGGTCCGCTCCCTGACGCGCGACGCGGGCGGCGCCGTGACCTGGCTCGAACCCTCGGCCGGTGACGGGGCGTTCCTCCGTGGGCTCGCCGAGGCGCGCGACGGCGGGGTCATCCCGCCACCCAAGGTAACGGCCGTCGAGCTGAACGATGCCGAGGCATCGAAGTGCGCGGCAACCCTTCGACGGCACCGCCTTGGCGGCACCGTTGAAGAGAGGTGCTTCTTCGACTGGTCAGAGCGAAGCTCTGCCGCCTTCGATGCCGTCGTCGGCAACCCGCCCTTCGTCCGCTACCAGTTCGTCGAACCCCGCCAGCGTGAGCTGTTCGAGCGCCAAGCAGCGCGGCTGGGCATCGAGCTGCGCGGTGTGTCGAACCTTTGGATTCCCTTCGCGATCGTCTCGCTGTCAAGGCTCCGGCCCGGCGGGGCGTTCGCGCTAGTGCTCCCCAGCGAGTTCGTCTCGACGGTCTCGGCCGGTGCGTTCCGGTCGTACCTCGTCCGGCACTTTGCATCGCTCCAGGTGGACCTCTTCCCAAGGGACACCTTCGCGGAGCTGCTGCAGGACGTGGTGGTGTTGAGCGGCAGGCGCGCCCAACGCGGGGCGACCGCGCGGAGCGTGACCTTCTGCGAACACCAACCCGGACACGAGACGCGATGGAAGCACACCGTGCCGGACCACGCGCCGTCCTGGACGCGGTACTACTTGACCGAGGACGAGGCGGCGGCGTTCCAAGCCGCGCGCGACCTCCCCGGGATCCACGCACTGGGCAAGGTGGCCCGAATCGAGGTCTCCATCGTCACCGGAGCCAACGGCTTCTTCACGGTGGACGACATGACGCGACGCGAGCATGACCTCGACGCCTGGGCTCGGCCGTTCGTCGCCCGCACGTCAGACTGCCCCGGCATCGTCTTCCGCAAGGGCGACCACGCCGCCGCGAGGCGGGCCGGGAGTCGCGCGTGGCTCCTCGACTTCTCAGCCGATCGCCCGGCGCCCATCAACGGTGCGGTGGCCTACCTCTCGCGCGGCGAGGCCGAGGGCCTGCCCACCCGGTACAAGTGCCGCATCCGCGAGCCGTGGTACCGCGTTCCGCACATCAAGTCGGGCGCGCTGATGATGACCAAGCGCGCGCACCTCTACCACCGCCTGCTGCTGAACGAGGCAGGCGTCCTGACCACGGACACGATCTACCGGGGCGAGATGCTGCCCAAGTTCGCGGGGAGGGCGCGGGACCTCGCGGCTGGCTTCCAGAACACTCTGACCCTTCTCTCGACCGAGTTGGAGGGCCGAACCTACGGCGGCGGCGTCTTGGAACTCATCCCCTCGGAGATCGCCCGCTTGCTCGTGCCCGTCGCGGACATGGCGGGCGACCTTGCCGCCCTCGACGAGGAGAGCCGTGCGGCGGGTGGGCAGCGCGACGGCGGCGAGGTGGTGCGCAGTGCCGTGGACGAGCGCCTCTGCAAGCGCGTGCCCGGGTTTGCCGACCTGCTCCCGATCCTCGAAGGCGCTCGGGCCCGACTGCTAGCGCGGCGCATGCGGACCTAGGGTGCCCAACCGGGGCGCTGGTCCGTGATCGCGAGCGAGTAGGTGCCGTCCTCGTGCCGCTCGATCACAACCCAGTTGTCGACCTCCGAGTGCTCTCGCAGGTGGCGGCCGAGCACCGGCCCCCACCCGAGCACGGTGGGCACGTTGTTCTGGTCCGCGACGCGGTGCGAGGCGTGGTCTACGCGCAGGACCTGCTCGCCGAGGTCCACCCCGTGGATCGAGACGGAGAAGGGCACGCTGCACTCCTCGTAGAGAGTCCCCCTGCGCTCGACCTCAGCCCAGGTCGCGTCGCCGAAGAACTCCTCCCGGAAGTACCTCTGTTGGTCGATCGGGAAGCGTGCCTGCGCGAGGCGCAGCTTACCCGTGGGGTTCGTCCCCGCCGGGACTTGCTGGGCATCGGAGCGCTTCAACCGCTTGCACCATCGGAGGTGCTCGACCCTGCCCCGCGTCGGCCCGGGGGTTCCTTCCGCTACGGCCTCGGCCGCTTCCTCTCCAGTCCCGTCGGCAGCGATGCGCGTTGCCGGGCGCCAGAGTCGATCGCGGCGGAGCCCGGGCACTCGGCGACGGGCTTCGCCAGCTGCTCGGCTCGCGGTCCTGGAGGCCCGGCGATGCGCGGCCGTCTGGAGCACTCCCTGGTCCAGCAGGGCATCGAGGTCGTCGCCGTTGCGAACGTGGAACACCCCCTCGTCGTTCCTCGCCGCCCATGAGTCGATCGCGGCGGCCATCGCCGCAAGGGCATCCGCGCTCTCCGGCCCGAGAACCACGCCCGCTTCGATGTTCAAGCCGAGGCCTGCCTCGGTCATGTTCGCGGATCCCGCGTATCCCCGGGCAGTGCCATCGGGCGCGACCAAGTGAATGGTCTTTGGGTGGAACAGAGCGGGTCCGGCGCAGCTGACGATCGTCAGGGATCGGCTCGCAGGATCGGTCAGCAGCGGGAGGAGCGCGCGGATGTCCTCGACCGTCGGCTGCTCGGGAGCGTTCGATCCGAGGACGAGCCGGACGACCTCGACATCCCGGAGCGTCTCCAGGTGATCGCGAAGCGACCCGATCGAGAAGAACCCCGTCTGGAGTCGCAGCGCGCGCACACCGGGCACAAGGGCGGCTGCGAGCCAGTGCCCAAGGGCCTGCTCGGGGGCGCCGCCGCTGGAGTCGAGGTACTCCGCCATCGGCGCCAACGTAGGGACCCCACGCGCCCGATGCCAGCCGGTCGCAGGCTAGGACCCCCTCCGGCCGCCAGGTACCCTAGGGTCGCGCCCCCGTAGCACAATTGGATAGTGCACCGCACTTCTAATGCGAAGGTTGCTGGTTCGAGTCCAGCCGGGGGTACCACCGCAGTCCGCAGCCGATCCCCGACATGACCGAACTCAGCTGGCACGAAGCGATCGTCAAGGTGCTCGAAGGGGCTACGGAGCCCCTCCACTACAACCAGATCGCCCAGGAGGTCGCCCAGCAGGGGCTCCGGGAGAACCTCGGTGCGACCCCGGCCTCCACCGTCGCGGCCCAACTCTCCATCTCTCTCAAGAACGACGGGGACCAATCGCCCTTCGAGAGGGTCAGCCGGGGCGTCTACCGCCTTCGCGGGCAGGTGCCCAAGGTGCCGTCGGAGGCCGTGTCCCCGAGCGAGGATGAGGACGAGCCGGAGACCGGCCTGATCAACGCCTTCGGCATGTACTGGCTCCGGGAGCGGGTCCTGTGGGAGAAGCCCAGGCTCCTCGGGCAGCAGCAGCCCGGGAGCAGCAGCGTGGACTTCATGGGGCAGCGCGGGGTGTACCTCCTCCACGACCGCCGGGAGGTCGTATACGTGGGTCGGACCACGGACCAAGCGATGGGCCAGCGGCTCCGGCAGCACACGACCGACCGCCTCGGCGGGCGGTGGGATCGCTTCTCGTGGTTCGGGATTCTGCCCGTAACGTCGGATGGGACGCTGGCGGACAGCCCGAGCGAGACGTTCAACATCGAGAACCTCATCGCCACGATGGAGGCCCTGCTCATCGAGGGCCTGGAGCCACCGCAGAATCGGAAGCGTGGCGACGGGTTCAGCGCGGTCGAGTTCATCCAGGTCGTGGACCCGGAGATCGAGGAGCGCCAGCGGAAGGCGATGATGGTCGAGCTGCTGAGCAAGAAGTAGCCCTCCATCCCTTACGCCGACCTTCCGCGCGCCGAAGCCGACCGGCCGGAGCGGTGGCCCCGCCACGACTTACGGCCGCAGCTCCGCTCCCTTCTAATCGGACGGTCCCAGGTTCGAATCCTGGCGGGCGCGCCAAACCGCCGCTGGCCGTCGCACCCCCTGGCCTGCGCGACCTCCCGTTTGGAGCGCGCCGGTGAAGTGGCTAGTGCCGCCCGTGTGGATTGCCGGGGCGATACCGGGGCGATCGCCGACGTGCAGCGGAACGAGCCGCGATGACTCGGCTCGGGCTCGGCGCGCGAGAGGGGTGTCCGGACCGCGTCGGATCGCCGCCTGCGCGCTGGCCAGGACTTTGCTTTCTCAGAGATCGACGAAACGTTGGGCGTCCGTCGCCCTACTCCATGGGACCTACCGCCCGGCCCTCTTGCGGGCCCCACTTCCACCTCGGATCCCTTGGCTGACTCCATGAGACTGCTCCCCTTCGCACTCGCCTCCTTGCCCGCGCTGGCCTCGCCCGCGGTCGCGCAATCGGCCCCAGACATCAACTGGCTGAACCTCACCGACGGTCAGGCCGAGCTGGTCGTCGGTCCCGCCTTCCTCTCCACCCTGTCTGGCGGCCCGGTGACCTCGGCCTCGGTGCGTCACTGCTACTCGATCGACCGCAGCCAGGGCGGTCGCAGCGAAGACGGGACCACCGAAGTCACATGGTTCCGCGTGACCCAGGCCTGGGGCGGCGCGAACACCGTCCCGGGCCTCGACATCGGCATGGTCTCCGTCGGGTCCCAGGTCTCCGACTCCCTGGCCGACGACGCCTGCTTCAGCCCGTTCATCGGCACGACCGGCAACCTCTACACCTCGACCGCGGCGACGATCGTGCCAGGCCTGATCAGCGCCACCACGGCCGGCTCCCTCAACCAGGGCTTCACCTGGACCGTCGCCTTCCAATTCCTCGGTTCGGTCGGGGTGCAGAACCGCCTCGGGGTCGACCCGGTGGCCAGCTCGGGGTCACAGACCACGCCGCTGCTCGCGCACATGATCTTCGAGGTCCAGGCGCCGATGAACTACGGCACGACCAACAAGCAGTACTGGATGTTCTCGAACAACGAGACGACCAGCACCACGCCCGGTGCGCCGGGTGGGGTGACCAACGGCAACAGCCAGTTCGGCACGGCCCTGTTCGGCGCTCCGCCGGAGGTGACCGGAATGGTCAACCACACGCGCTTGACCTTCGCTAGCAGCGGGGCCCTGTTCGGGACCGCGTTGCAGCCCGGCTCCGAGTTCATCTCGGGCATCGCCATCGATCAGCCCGTGTTGCAGGGCGTGAAGGACGGCGGCGTCGGCGCCGGCGGAGCCGACTGGCGCGTGGCATCGGAGCCCATCAGCAAGGTCGACCTGCGCCTGATGGATCGCCTCAGCGGCGCTGAGTCGAACCCGTCGTCGAGCGCCTTCAACCCGGGCCTGACCCTGAACTCGGCCCTGGCCATGATCAGTTGCACGCCGGCCCAGACGATGCTGCAGACGCCCTTCTCGTGGGACGACCAGACCGGCACGCCGATGCCGGGCACCTCGACCGCGCCGCCGATCGACACCGTGCGCGCCGGCCTGCAGCAGCTGCACGTGAACATCGACGCCTGCACCCTCGCCTTCCTGGGGGCCGACTTCGGCCTGTTCGAGCCGTTCAAGATCGCCGACGTCGGCTTCAACGACGTCTTCGACTACGGCGACAAGGTGCGCACCCACGGGGGCACGACCCTGCAGGGTGGGCCCTTCAAGGTGGTCAGCGCGCCGATCCCCGGACTCAGCGGCACCCGCATCGGCATCCACGCGGTGCTGCTGCAACAGGACTCGGCCTCGGCGGCGCTGATCCAGACGCCGGAAACGAGCTCGGCCCTGACGGTCGTCCTGCACTGAGATGGAGCGCCCCCCGGTCAAGGGGGCGAGGCGGGGCGATCCGGGACCGTTCGGGGATCGGGTGCTCGCAAGAGGAATGCAGCGGTGAAGGTGCCACTGCGTTCCTCGTAGGGTCTGGCCCGATCGGCGCCTTCAGCCGACAATGGAGTCGGAGAGCGCCTTGACCGAGACCCTTCGCACCCGAGCCTCACGCACCGCCCATTGGATCCGCAGCTCGGAGGGCCTGGCCGCCGCCGGGGTCGTCCTGGGTCTGGTCGCGATCGAGCTGATCGGCCGCCGGCTGCCCGCCGAGTGGTCCCTGGTTCCGGCCTGGGTGGCGTTCATCGCCCTCTTCCGCGCGCTTCAGGGGCCGGCCCTGGGCCGGCTCTTGCGCTGGCCGCGGAGCCTGACGGCGCGCCTCGGCATTGCGGGACAGCGCACCCTCAGTCGCCTCAGGTCAGCATCGTTCCAGGGCGGTGCCGACCTGCGCGGAGTGCCCGAGTTGCCGCGGGCGGTGCCGGGGCTCTTGATCGCGACAGCGGTGGCGCCCTGGGTCGTGGCGGCCTCCTTCCTGCTGGCTTCGGACCTCCCGCAACGCTTCGCGGCCGATCTACACACCCGCGTCTTCCTGCTGCACGCGCTGCTCGTGGGTGGCGTCTGGATCGCCGCCGCGGCGCTCACTTGCGGCTTCGCCGTGCTGACCCTGGGCACCATCCACGACGGCCTCTACGAGCCCTTGCGCCGCCGCGGAAGCCTGAGGCCCGAGCAGGAGCACGCCCTCCAAGGCGGGTTGGTCCTGGGTTGGAGCGCCCTCGCGCTCTTCAGCCCGACGCCGTGGATGGTGCTGCTCGGACTGTGTGCGGCGGCCCTCGCCCTGGGCCTCTTGAGTCTGCCAATCGGGGTCGATCTGCAGGTGGCCTGGAACACGGCAGCCGAGGCCAGGCTGCGAACCTGCTCGTTCCTGACCGCTCTGCGCCTGCGGACCCTGGGCGGGATCGGCTGTGCCCTGGCCGTGGTACTGGCGGCCCGCGGCGAACCCGCCACCCTGGGCACGATCGCCATCCCACCGCTCACCTTCACCGGCGGAATGGGAGCCCTTCTGGCCGGTTGGGGGGCGGCCGCGGCGCTGGCGGCCCTGTCGCTGACGGCGCAGGTCACTGCCGCTCGCTGGAGCTTCTCGCGGGCCCGCCGCGCTCCGGTCACCCTGCGCGCCGCGATGCGTCCGCCCCAATCCGGGCGCCTGGCGAATCGCTTGCGACAGGTCGACTTCGGCCTCCAGTGGGGACGGCGGCGCCGCCGCGCCGGTGACGTGCGCGTCAACCTCGGAGAGGCCCAGGAGCTGGCCCTCGCACCGCACCCGCGCGAGCGGATGACCGCCGGGGCCGGGCCGGACGAGCCCGGACACGCCCCTCGCCGACGATCGGCCCGGCTGCACCGCCGCAGCCTGCTGTTCGGACTTCGGCGCGCCTTCAGCGCCGCCCGCGCCCAGGCCACCCCGCGAGTCGACGGCTTCTGGGTCGGTCCCTGGCACTGGTTCGAGCGCGCGGTTTGGTCGTCCGGGGGCGAGGAGGAGGGCACCGCGCGCTGCTTCGACAGCGACCTCGGTCCGACCTACGCCACGGTCCTGGACTGGCGCTCGCGGGCCTACATGGCTCAGGTCTGCCGTCGCCTCGAGGTGGACCACATCTTCGTCGAGCGCGGCGTGTCCGTGGATTCGCTGATCCGCACGGTCGAGATGCTGTTCGAGCTCGACGACCTGTTCGGCGGCAGCACCCGGGCCGAGGAGCGGCACTTCCGCGGCATCCCGGGCGCGCAGATCCTGATCCACGAGCAGCCCGGCGAGCCGCGCTGGCTACCGCGGGGGTTCCCGGACACGGACCACGATGAGCTGGCCCGGGCACGGATCCTGCACCTGTTCCGCGAACGAGGGGGCCAGCACGAGCGCTCCTCACCCAGGACGCCCTCCCGCAACGTGCCGCTGATCGGCAGTGGTCGCTAGCGAGCTTGACCCGACCGTGCCCGGTTGCCGATCCTGACCCCGAAGGCCCCTGCGCCTCCCCTCCACGTGGACAACCCCTTCCAGACCGCCGTAAAGATCCTCGCGATCGTGCTGCTGTCGCCGCTCTGGCTGCCGGTGCTCAAGACCCTGTACCAGGACGTCGAGGCGGCCCTGTGGCGTGAAGGCGGGCTCTTCGGTCGCGAGCCGACCGGCGAGCGACTGCGCGAGCTGGAGCAGAAGTACGCCGAGTACGAGGATCCCCTGGTCAGCGTGCCCAAGCAGGGGCGGCGCAGGTCGGGCCGTTGAGGCCGCGGGCGCGATCGATTCGCACTCGTCGGCCGGCGCCGGTCGGTCCGCACTGATCGGTCCGCACTGATCTGTCCGCACTGATCGGTCCGAGCGTGGCGAACCTCACCGAGCGGATCGCCGGATCGGCTGAGACCCCGTCGCCCCCCTGCCTCGGATCTCGAAGAGACCGAAAAGGAGCTGCCCGCCCGATCTGCACGAGTCCTCCACAGCGGTTCCAGGGCCCTCGCGGGCCCATCGGGCGGCCCGCACGGTGGGCCCAGTCCACGAGCAATCGGAACCGGGTTCAAGAACCCTCTCGGTGGCCGCCGAGGAATGGGTTCGATCGGGCTTCGACCCGACGGGGAAGACAATCACATGCGGGGCGTTGGCAACGAAAAGAATCGTTGCGAGCAAGCGACGGTCACGCGGAGGGGTCGAGGGCAGTGTGGTCACACACTGCTCGAGGTCACCATCGCATTGAGCGTCATGATGCTCGCGGTAGTCGTCTACAGCCAGGCGATCACCAGTGGCATCGGGAGCAACAGGGGTCTCGAACAGAGTTCCCGTGCCCTGGCGGCTGCGAGGGCCCAGGTCGAGGCGCTGCGAATCGAGGACTTCGCCGACGTCTACGCCCTCTACAACTCGGATGCGGCCGATGACCCGGGCGGGGCCGGCACAGCACCCGGTTCGGGCTTCGCGGTTCCCGGCCTGGATCCGATCCCTGGAGATGCCGACGGCGTCGCGGGCGAGATCCTCTTCCCCGAAGGTCCAGTGGGACTCGGAGTTGACGGCCTGCGCGAGGACCTGACCACAGGTGGCTTCGGACTGCCCTTCGACCTCAACGGCGACGGGCTGGTCAATGGTGACAACGTGGCGGCGGACTACCGCCTCCTGCCCGTCTGTGTGCGGCTGGAGTGGCGCGGCCCCTCGACCAACGAGAGTCTGGAGGTGCGAGCATGGCTCTCCGCCGATTGATTCGCGCAGGCGCGGCTTCCGGGTTCAGCATGATCGAAATGCTGTTCGCGATCTCGATGCTGGCTGTGGTGCTGATGGCCGCGACCAGTGTGGGCAAGCGCGGTGGCGCCGCCTACGACAGCTCCGCGGTCCGCACCCAGCGCGAACAGGACACCCAGCGCGCCCTCGAGCGAGCCTTGGCTGCGCTGACAGGGGCCGCCTCGTCCACCTTCACTCCGACCGCCACCGGCAATCTGGGTACCTCGGACCTCAGTTTCCGCACGCCCACCGCCATCGACGCCACGGGCATCACTTGGAGCGCGCCCTCGCGGCTGCGCCTCGAGTACGAGCCCCAGGAGAGCGACGACGGCACGGACGAGGATGGCGACGGCCTGGTCGACGAGATGCGCCTGGTGTTGATCACCGACGAGGGCGAGGCCAATCAGCGCATGACGATCCTGATCGACGGGGTCGCCGAGCTTGGAGAGGGTGAGGCGCTCAACCTCGCCGACGACGACGGAGACGGTGTGACCGACGAGCCTGGGTTCTGCATCCAGCGTGTCGGTGACGTGCTCTTCGTCCAACTCCGGACCATCGGTTCGGTGGACGGCGCGCCAACGCTCAGCGTGGCGCTGGAGTCGAGGGTCGAACTTCGCAACTGACGACCGGGGGGTCATCGTCATGCAACTCGAAATCAAAGCGCCGCAAGCGGCGCGCAAACAGGAGGGCTCGGCCCTCGTCGGTGTGGTCGTGGTCATGGCTGGGCTGGCCAGCGTCTCGCTCGCCGTGGCCCAACTCGGGCTCTCGGCCCGCAGCGAGCAACGCGGTCACCTGGCCCGGGTGAACGCCCAGTACGCCGCGGAGGCAGCGCTGGCTGCGTCCATGGCGGACTTGAACGGCGGTGGCGACGGCAACGTCTTCACATCGAACTCCCCCTTGAGCCTGGGCGGGGCTACCGCTTTCGTCCAGGTCACCGCGGTGAGCTCCGGGCAACGCAACGTCGTCGCATCGGGGGCCCAGGGGCTCGCGGACATGGGGCTCGAGGTCGTGCTGACCCAACAGGCCCAGAGCGTCTTCCAATTCGCCGCCTTCGGCGACGAGTCGATGACCCTCGACAGCAACGCTTTCGTGGACAGCTACGACGCGTCCGCCGGGGCCTACCTCGCCCTCAACGGAACCGGCGGTGACGCCTACGCCAATACCGAGGGCAACATCGGCTCCAACGGCGACGTGGATCTGGACCAGAACTCGACCGTCTTCGGCGACGCCCAGTGCGGGCCCACGGCGACGACCACGGTCCTGGGCAACGCCGAGGTCAATGGCAGCACGTTGCCCGCCAGCGCGACGGTCACCATGCCCTCGATCGACGTCCCGATCGTGCCCGACGACGGCACGATCGCCACGGGCACGAACACGTCCACCACGATCACGTCCGGCGACCACGGATACTCCGCCTTCTCGGTGGGTAAGAACGCGATCCTGACCATCATTGGCCCGGCGACCCTGGTGGTCGACAGCTTCGAGGTCAACTCGGGTTCCAGCGTGCTGATCGACGACACCGGTGGACCGGTCGAGATCTATGTCCGCGGCGACTTCATCGTCAACAGCAACACGCTGATCGCGTCCCTGGACTTCGAGCCGGCGGATCTCTCGTTCCTGCTGGAGTCCGACAACATCATCGCGCCTGACGTGGTCGAGGTGGACCTGGACGAGGTCGACTTCGACTCCAACGCGAAGATCTACGGGACCATCCTCGCGCCCAACGCTGCCATCTCGATCAACAGCAACTTCGAACTGTTCGGGGCCATCGCGGCCAAGCAACTGCACCTCGACAGCAACTGCAAGATCCACTACGACGAGAGCCTGGCCGACATGAGCAACTCTTCCGAGAACACCTGGACCACCGTCGGCTACCGCGTGCGTGGCGCCCTTTGATCCGCCTAGCAGCCCCATGACGTCCCCCAGCGCACTGTCCCGTCGTCTCGTCGCCACCCTGCTGGTCGCCGGCTGCTGGTCGACCGTCGCACAAGTCGGCGCCGCCGACTCGAGCACATCGTCCGCCGTCGACACGCGGACGGCCCAGGCGGCCCTCACGCCCCACGACCTCGAGGTCCTGCGGGTGCTGCGGGCGCAGCGGGAGGCGGGGCACTCGATCGACGCGGGGCTCGCGCTGGAGTTGACGACCCTCTGTGCTGACGACCCGCGCGCCGCGGTGCGCGTACTCCTCGACGGCAACTTGCCGGCGACCGAGGTCGATCCCCAGCCCCAGGCGATCAATCGCTACCAAGAGTCCATGGCCCTTGCAGCCCTGGCCGCCAGCGACCGGGGTCGTGTGCGATCCGCCCTGCCCCCGGCCGCCCAATGGACCGAGGCGCTGCAGCCCAGGCTCGTGCGGATCCTGGGTGCATGTAGCCAGCCGGAGACCATCGGCGACGTGGTGCGCGCCGCGAAACCGGAGTCCCTCGAGCCTGCTGGGATCGCGGTCGAGGACGTCAGCCGGGCGACGCGCGACGCCCTGCGCGCCGCGATTGGCCAGGTGCTCGGGCGAGGGCTGGGTCATCTGGATCGCCTCGAGGCCGAACTCGCTGGCCTGAGCGACCACCTGGCCCTCTCGGTCCTGGCCGGACTTGGCGATGTCGGATCGGGCGCGGCCCTCCCCCTGCTGTCTCGACAGCTCGCCCAGCGCTCGAGCGTTCAGACCGCGGTGCTCAACGAGATCGCACGCTGCGCGCCGTCGGTGGACCGACGCCTCGACGACGAGGTAGCCCGCGCCGTGCTGCGTCTGCTCGACCCGCAGGACCCCCACCTCAGCACCGCCGCGATCCGCGCCCTGGGGGCCCTGCGTTCCCTGGACGCCGTGGACGACCTGGTGCAGCTCCTGACCAGCGACGGCGATCTCGCGGAGCAAGCGCACCGCGCCCTGGTCCAGATCAGCGGATCGTCACTCCCGGCCAACGCCGACCTGTGGCGCGAGCGACTCGAAGTCGAGCGCAACTTCGAGAAGCGCGGCTTGAACAGTCACCTGCATGCCCTCCAGGATGCTTCGATCGGCGACCTGGCCGCCCACCTGCGGGCGCTCGATGGGCACTTCATGGCCCGCGACGCGATCGCCGAGCAACTCTCGTTGCTGCTCCTTCGCGACGAAGTCCTTGTGCGCCGCGCCGCCTGCGTGTCCCTCGGTCGAACAGGCTCGGTCCAGGGCTTGAAGCCGCTAGCGGCGCTACTCGACGAGTCCACGGGAGTCGACAACGACTTGGCCGGGCAGGCCCGCGATGCACTGATCTCAATCGCGGGGACCGACCTCGGCCCAACCGCCGGCGATTGGCTCGACTGGCTCAGCGAACAGGCGCCTCAGCGCTAACCCGGTTCGGTTACCAGGATCCGCGCCCAGCACGCCCAAACGGCGGCCTACGGCCGCCTCTCGCCCGCTGACGGCACCTTGCGAACCGACCCCGTCGCGGGCGGGGCATGAAGCCTCAGCCGCGGGGGCTCGCTCCGCAAGGTACCGCCAGCGACCGAGTTGGACGCGCTGGACCCGAATCCTGGTGACTGCACCGAGCTAGTGTCCTGGAACAGAAATTCGGCGTCACTGCCCGGAGGTCCGATCGATGCTGGCTAGGAGCGCCGACGACGCGTATCCGCTGCGATACTCGGAGGAGGCACTGGCGACGCCAGCGGCGATCGGAGCCCGGGAAGTGACGCCGAATTTCTGATCCAGGACACTAGTGGGGTGAGTCAAAGCTTCGACTCATTTGTTTGCCGTGAACGAATGGCGTTCGCTGTGTCGCAGTAGCGGCGGAGGCTGGCGAAGATCTGGTCTGCGGTCTTGGTCCAGACGTACGGCTTCGGCTCGTCGTTGTGGGCATCGATGAACGCCCTCACGTCCTTCTCGAGCGCAGCCGTACTTCGATGGACGCCGCGCTCAGTCACTCGCCGGGAGACGATCGAGAACCAGCTCTCGACGAGGTTGAGCCAGGACGACGTCGTCGGCGTGAAGTGCACGTGAAATCGGGGTCGGCGTAGCAGCCACCGCTTCACGGCTGGCGTCTTGTGCGTGGCGTAGTTGTCCATCACGAGGTGGACGTCCAGCTCCTTGGGCACGGACTGCTCGATCTCGCCCAGGAACTTCAGGAACTCCTTCGACCTGTGTCGACGGAAGCACTTGCCGATGACTCGCCCCGTGGCGATGTCGAGCGCTGCGAACAGCGACGTCGTCCCGTGGCGCACGTAGGTATTCGAGCGTCGCTCCGGGTGCGTCGGCGTCATCGGCAGCAGGGGCTGAGTGCGATCCAGTGCCTGCATCTGGGACTTCTCGTCGACGCAGAGCACGAGCGCATTGTCCGGAGGGCTCATGTACAGGCCCACGATGTCCCGGACCTTCTCGACGAACTGAGGGTCGCGGGACAAGGAGAAGGACTCGCTGCGATCTGGACGAAGGCTGAAGGCCTTCCAGATCCGCGCCACAGCGCTCTGAGACAATCCGAGCTCGTTCGCGACTTGGCGGGAGCTCCAGTGGGTCCCGGTTTTCGGCTTACGGTGGAGCGTCATGTCCACGACGCGGGCGACATCGTCATCTGAGACGCTCCTCGGCCGTCCAATCCGAGGCTCGTCGTACAGCGCGTCCAGACGCTCCTTCACGAATCGGCGACGCCAGCGACCAACGGTCTGAAAGTGCAGCCCCAACTCGTCGGCGACATCGGTATTGTCCAGCCCCTTCGCACAGCGAAGGATGGCGCGCGCCCGCACCGCCACTGCCGCAGGCGTCGAGCGACGCCGAACCAGCCGATTCAACTCCGCGCGCTCCTGCTCGGACAACACGAGCTTCGCCTTCGGCCGTCCCATCTTGGTCGTCATGATGCAACCATCGGCGCGGCCGAGCCCGACTTGCCCGAAACTTGCAACTTATTAGTCGAATCTTTGACTCGCCCCACTAGCCAGCATCGATCGGGCCTCCGGGGAGTGACGCCGGATCTTCCGATCCAGGACACTAGGGGATCAGACCTTCGATCCAGAGATCGACTTCCGCGGCGCACGCGGATTGGAGCGACTCCAGATCGACGACCTCCTCGCGATCAAGACAGGCCTGGGCAACCCACCCATCGCCCGCATAGAACGAGTTCGCGATGGTGTTGTTCGTGGCTGCCGAATGCACGCGCAGCTCCGGAATCGTGACGTACTCGAAGACGTCGTAGCGCCCGCTCGCCAGCTTGCGGTCGAGCGCCCGGTACTTGGCCAGCTCAATCTGACGCTGGGCATCCGCAACATGGCCCATCGTGCTCCTGGCCCGCTTCAACAAGGCCTCGATCTCGTCCGAAGTGAGCGCCGGGTCGCGCTGAAGGAAGACCACCGTCAACCGGTCTCGCAAGCTCTGCGAACTCGCCCCTGAAATGGCCTTCTTCGCTAGGTTCTCATGGGTAGCGCCCGATGCGAGGGCGAAGTGCTCGAGCATGCACGCCTCTGCTCTCGGCTTCACCTCGTCCCAGGGCAACTGGGTCTCCATTGGACCGTCCAAGAAAGCCGGCTTTGCAACGCCGTCGAGATCGACGCCTGGATAGACCTTTGCGAGGTACTGCCGCATGGACACGAAGGTCGGCGCCTCTTGATCCGCGCGAAGGCTCGAATCGACCCAGCTCGCCGGTGGATTGCGCACGGATCCCTCCTTCAAGCTCGATGGGCTCGTCAGTATTTCGACGCGCGATCTCGCGGCGGTCGAAAAAGCGGCAGTCGATGTGGCCGGAGACGGTTCGCTCCGATCCAGTCCGCTCCAGCAGACGAAGAGCAACATCCCGATTACCGCAAGAGCCTTCGAAATCAGTCCCATTGCTATTCCTCAGCTGTCTCGCAGCCCGCGCAATAGGCGATGACGAAGAGCGAAGCGCCACCAACGTTGATCTCGAAGTTCAAGTTGGTCCCGCACGAGAGGTCGGGTGGAACCCACCCGAGCGCGCCGTCCTCGATCTGAGTGGCCACGTCTCTGCAGACCTCGTTCGACTCGGACGGAGGAGGGCCCTCCAACCAGAGTTGCTCGCATTGCTGCACGGCAGTGGGGCCTGTGATCCCGGTGACCGTCAGCGTGCCGCCCAATCCACAGAACCCGATTGGACGGCAGGTGTCACTGCATCCGCCTCCGGTGATCTCCAATGTGCCGTAGACGTTGAGCCCTCCACCAGGAGCCCAGATCTGACTTCCGAGATTGCCAACGCAACCGCCACAGTCCAATCGAGCACCAGTGGCCACGGGTTGGAGCGGCTCGGCACTCGCGGAGACTCCGGAGCACAACAAGATTCCTCCGACGACAGCTCCCCAGCCCGCAATCCCCTTGTCTATTCGACCCAGCATCTTTCCAAGCTCCTCCCTCTGGACCTAGTGAGCGATCACAACAAGACAGCAGCCCAAGCGGCAAGGTCGGGCTCCGGACTCGTCCTGGGAATCAGGCTAACCCCCGCTCCCCGATCATCGCAAGGTCGGAGGGTGTCGCACCAAGTTCGAACCTCGATTGAGCCGCGAACCCGTCAACCATTGGCTACGGTCCCAGAGATGTAAGTCGAGGCCACCCATAACCGTTCAATGACATCGGCACCAACCCGCTCGACCCGTTGCATTTCTTCGCGATCTGCGCCCGATTGGATTCTGCGGGACGCTCGGGGCAGCCTCCGCCGCGAAGTCGAATCCCAATCCACTGGCTTTGGTGTAGATACATCCCAGCGCGAACCAAGTGCCCCGACCACTCGCATTGCGCTGACGGGGCCAGTCCCGGCCGAAGCTCGCAGGTAGCCGCGGGGGGGGGCGGTCAGGACCTACCCGACCGGGCTCCCAGGGGAGATCGGTGGATGTCCACCTCGAAGCGAGTGTGGGGTGAGTGAGGGGAATCGAACCCCCGACCTCCGGAACCACAATCCGGCGCTCTAACCGACTGAGCTACACCCACCAAACTCACAGGATCCCGACGCTGCCATGGGGCATTCGGACTCGGAATCTCGTCGACCACGCGGCCGCTAGGGCCGGCGATCGAGGCGGCAGAGCATCCGGATCCCCAGAGGCTGTGTCAAGACCTCCTGGAGCGGCTGGAGCCGGCCTCCGGCCGCGAGGATGGGGTGCTCGAGCGGGCCGGGGTGGCGCCGGGGTGGCGCCGGGGCGTCGCCGTGTCGGCGCGCGGAGTCCGGTCGGCGACGTCGGCGGTCGACCCCAGCGAGGCGCCGATCGGCCGCACCCGGCGATGGGCACCTGGGCCAAGGGACCCGGCGTCCGGAGCGGGTGCCGCGGCGTGCCCGGTGCCGATTGCGGGCGGGACAGGCCCCTGCCGGCCGCTCGGACCTACGGGACGTGGAACCCGGCTACCGATAGCGGCTAGCCTCCGGCGGCGCGGGTGAGAACCGGACTCCGGGTCCGGTCGCCGACGTGCCACCGCCCCCCCCGGCCGATTCCCCATGCTCGATCGCAATCCCCGCCTCCGTCGCCTGGCAACCTCACTCGTCGTCCTCGCCGTGGTCGGATCCGCCGTCGGCTGCTCCGCGCCGAGCCTGAGGTTGACGCCTCGCGTCGCCCAGATCGGTCTCGGCGGCGACTTCGGCGCGTCGGTGGGCGGTACCGAGACCCCCACGACGGTCGACAGCCTGGGCTTGAACGAGGAAGAGACCGAGTTCATTCCGCGAGCCGACCTCGAGTTCGGACCGCTGATCTGGACCCTGGACTACGGCTCGCTGGCCTTCACGGGATTGGGCACTGCGACCGCCGCGATCACCATCGACGGGGTCGAGATCGAAGCCAATGGTGAAGTCGCCTCCGAGATCGAGATGTCCCTGCTGCGCTCGATCTGGACCTGGGACCTCTTCCCGGGCGAGGCGGTCGAGTTGGGCATCGGCTTCGGTGTGGCGGTCGCCGATGTCAGCGTGCTCTTGGTCGACCCCAACCCCGACGTCGGGGATGCGAGCCAAGCGAGCGCCGAAGAAACGGTGCCCCTGCCCTTTGTCGCCCTGCGCGGCGGCGTCGAGCTGGGTCCGGTGGGCCTCGAGGCCCTCGCGGCTTACATGGACGTGAGCGTTGAAGACGTCGACGCCACCTACTTCGACCTCGACGCCAACGCCTACTGGCAATTCATCGATCAGGCCGGAGTCGGCGCACGCCTGGTCGTGGGCTACCGCCTGATTGACGTCGCCGCCAGCTTCGACGACGGGGCCGACGTGGTCGACGCCCAGTTCGACTTCTCAGGCCCCTACGTCGGCATCTCGCTGACCCTTTGATGACCTGGGCGGCCGACGCCGCCTGACGGGTTCGGTCGGGGGGCGGTCCTGGCCCCCATCGGTCGCCAAGATGCAAGCACCTCGGGGCTTCATCTGTGGCCAGGGGCCGCCACTCCCCCGCTCACGGCTCCCCCCAATCCGACCCGTCATCAGTGGGCCCGAAACCTCGTCTGCTGGGGCGGTCGGTCCACGGCGCACGGCCGTCCGACGAGTTGGACGCACTGGCCGCAGATCCGGGCCACCGCTGGCGGCTAGGCTGGGAGGCCATGGAATCGCGACTCGACCCGTTTCCCCAGCGCTTCGACCGCCAGGTCCGCTTCGCCGGTCTTGGCATCGAGGGCCAGACGCGGCTGGCGCAAGCGCGGGTGCTCATGGTTGGCTGCGGTGCACTCGGGGGGTCCCTGGCGCTCTACTTGCATCGCGCCGGCGTGGGCGAGTTGCGGCTGGTGGACCGGGACGTGGTCGAGCCCACCAACCTGCCTCGTCAGGTGCTCTTCGACGAGCGGCATGCGAGTGAGCGGGTGCCGAAGGTCGAGGCCGCGGCCGAGACACTGGCCCGCGGCGGTGGTCCGACCCGCGTCGTCCCCCACGCCCGCCACTTGGATGCCCGTCTGCTCGACGAGCTCGGCAGAGACGTGGACCTGATCCTGGACGGAACCGACAACCTGGCCACGCGCTACCTGGTCAACGACTTCGCCGTGCGCGACCGGATTCCTTGGATCTATGGCGGCGTGGTCGGCGCGGGGGGGATGGTGATGCCAATCGTTCCGGGACACGGGCCGTGCTTGCGTTGCCTCTTCCCGCAGCCGGCGCCACCGGGGAGCCTGGAGACCTGTGACACCGCTGGGGTGATCTTGCCGGCGGTCGCTGCCATCGCAGCGCTGCAGGCAGGCCTGGCTCTGAGACTGCTGGGCGCCGACGAGCAGGGGCGCGCGAGCTTCAAGCCCGCACTCGTCCAGATCGACGTCTGGCGCGGCGAGACCCATCGGATCGAGGTAAATCGCCAGACTGACTGCCCCTGCTGCGGCGACGGGCAGTACGAGTTTCTCGAATCGGCCGAGCTACAGGAGCCGACGGTCTTGTGCGGCCGCAACACAGTGCAGCTCCCGGCCTCAGCGGTACGTCCGGACCTGACGGCCCTCGAACAGCGGCTGGAGCGGGCGGGAGCTCGCAGCGTCCGCCGCGCCGGCCCCCTGCTGCGCTTTGGCGCCGAGGAGTGCGAAGTGACCCTGTTCGGCGATGGCCGTGCCCTGATCGAAGGCACCGAGGAGCCGGCCCGCGCCCAGGCCATCTACGACAGGTTCTTGGGGGCCTGATGACGGCGGTCGACCCGCGAGTAGTGATCCTCGCCGCGGGGGCGTCAACCCGTCTCGGCGAACCCAAGGCTCTGGTCGACCTGGGAGGGCGCTGCGCACTCCGGCGGCTGGTGGCCGCCGCCGGCGGGAACGAACCGGCCTTGCTGGTGACCGGCGCCCACCACCGCGAGATCGCAGCCGCGGGTCTTCCGGGTCTGGAGCTGCTCGAGAATCCCGCCTGGGCCGACGGTCGTACCGGAGGGTTGTCCCTGGCGGCCGCACACCTTCCCGGCCGGGATCTGCTGATCGCCCCGATCGACGTGCCCATGGTTCCCTCCGAGGTCTTCGTCGCGCTGCGGGCCGAATGGCACAGGGCGCAGCGCCCACCCCGAGGCTGGCTCGCTCCGAGCACCGGCGCCGCGCCGGGCCGGCCGGGGCACCCCATCGTCGTCGGCCGGGAGCTCGCCGCCAAACTCGGTGGGTTTCCGCCAAGCGCGCCGTTGCGGAACCTGCGAGACCTGGCACAGCCGCTCTGGATGGTCGATACCGGCTGCGCCGAGATCCACGACGACCTCGACACCCCAGAGGACCTCGCAGCCTTGCGGGCGCGCCTCAGGAGTCGTCTCTAGTGTCCTGGATCAGGAGTTCGGCGTCACTTCCCGGAGGTCCGATCGATGCTGGCTAGGCGCGCCGACGACGCGTATCCGCTGCGGTACTCGGAGGAGGCGCTGGTGACGCCAGCGGCGATCGGAGCCCGGGGAGTGACGCCGAATTTCTGATCCAGGACACTGGCCCGAAGCTGCCACCAGGATTCGGGGACAGCTTTTCCAACCCGTCGGCTGACGGCGCCCTCTGGAGCGAGCCTGCGCAGGTGGGACTCCCCCCCCCGCCCAGGATCGGTCGGCTCGCAAGGTGCCGTCAGCGGGCGAGAGGTGGCCGAAGACCGCCGTTCGGGCGTGCAGGGCACGGATCCTGGTGACCGTTGCGGGTTGGGACCCGGCGCGGGCCGCCAGGGGCCCGATTGGCTGCTTGGGCTCCAGCGCCCTGCGCGGGACCGCCGATACCTCCCGCGGTCCCATCGGCATGGGGTCGGTCCGTCCGTGGGCAGTCGGCAGCACGCGGAGGGTCGGCGCCACCTGTGGACCAGGAGTCCCAACCCCCATGAGTTTCCAGGGCGACGTCGCCGGAATCGGTCTCGGCGAACTACTTCAGGGCCTTGCCCGAGGTGGCAAGGACGGTGTGTTGACGCTGTACGGCGACAACCTCGCGTCGGCCATCGGCCTCAAAGAAGGCCTGCTGTACCTCCTCGAGTCTCCGGAGGAGTCCGACGACGAATGGCGTCGGCGGACGGACTGTGCCTGGGCCAATGCTCCGGACCCCGATCTGGACCTGGCACGGCGGACCGCGATCGCGCGCGCGGAGCGGATGGAGTCCGTCTACCAGATGCTGGAGGCGCCGAACCTCCACTTCCGCTTCGAGCCGGGTCCACTGCCGCTGCCTCGCAATGCGCGGCTGCGTCGGGGAGCGGTCTACTCCCTCGACGGCCACAGCAACGAGAACAGCCCCTGGGGCGTCGGCATGGGCGTCGAGTCGGTGCTGCTCGAGCACGCCCGCATCTCGGACGAAGCTGGAGGCGCCGATACCTGCCAACGCATCGACGTGCCGATCATCGTCGAAGGCGTCGACACGGCCCGCGAACTCCACGGATTCCTCGCCCAGTGCGACGGTCACTCGACCATTGGCGAGATCGCCGACCGCCTCGCCTGCCCCGCCCGCCAGTGCCTCGGTACCGTCTCCGGACTGATGAAGGTCGGGGCCCTGCGCCTCGCGACACCGGGCGAGCTGCTGACGCTGACCAAGCTCGAGCTGGACCAGGTCCGCTTCGAGCGAGCCGCCAACCGTACGCGCGGATGGCTTCGCAAGACTCCGCCCGGCCCGCCCACAGCCTCCGACGGCGACCGCCTTCTGACCCTTTGGGAGAGCGGGCAGCTGGGGAACGTGCTGCAGAGTCTCCAGCCGTCCACCGCACGCCAACTGGTCCGCAAACTCGACATCGTCGATCCGGAGCTGGAGCATCAGCTGGACCGTTGGGAGGATCTGGCCCGCTACCACACTGGCGACACGATCACTCGCTTCCGACGGGGCATCTTGCGCGCTGCGGCGGTGACTAGTGGGATCGAGGTCGAGGGCGGCGCCCACGACCTCGTCATGGAGTGCCTGCGTATCGCTCGCGGCTTCGCCGAGAAGCAGACCGGCTCGCGGGCGCGTTCGATCCTGAGGGTGGCGGCCTCGACCCAGCCCGAGGCACACCAGGTGCGGGTCGAACTCGGCGCGCGGATGATCGAGCACGGACTCCGCGCCGAAGGCGCTGCATGGATGCTCGAGGCCGCCAAGGCCCTTGTAGCGGACCAGGACCTCGATCGCGCTTCTCAAGTCCTCGGCCTGCTCCTCAAGGGAGTCCCCGAACACCGCGAGGCCCAGCAGCTCCTGACCCAGACGCGGGGCGTTCTGGCGCGCGCGAAGAAGCGCAAGCGCCACGGACTCGTCGGCCTCTCCGCAGCCCTGGCCATCTCGATGGTTGCGTTCGTGCAGTTCCACGCGAAGCAGGAGCGCGACCGACGGTTCCAAGAGGTGACGGACTCGATCGAGAATCCGACCCACGCCCTGGCACTTCTGACCGAACACTTCGAGCACGACTCGTCGGACCGGATCGTGGCGCTCCGCTCGGCCCTGGAGCAGCGACAGAAGGACCTCGATCGGGTCCGTCGTGACGCTTGGGAGTCCAAGTTCGACGCGATCGCGCGCGAATGCGCCAAGGGCGATCCGCTCGAAGCCTATGCCCTGCTGACTTCGCTCCCCCAGCCGCCGGTGATGGAGAGTGGGTTGGTCGTGCCTTGGGGCGACCCCGCCGAACTGCTGGCCGGATTGCGGATCCGGCTGGAGAAGGACCGCGACGCGATCCCGGCTGGCATCGAGGCCACCGCGGAGCAGATGCAAGCCGAGGCTCGGCTGATCCAGGCCGCCGGCGAGCTGAAGGTCGAGGTCGCCGGTGAGAAGGGTCCGGCCTTCGAGACCTTCGCCAAGGACGTTGCGGCGCTTCACGCGTCCCTGACCAAGCGACGCCAGGCCCGCGAAATCGCCCAGGCGGCTTCCGTCGAGCGCGACAAGCAGGCTCGCCAGGACCAGCTCTTGGCGTCGGCGCGCTTTTTCAAGGAATCGGCCCAGCTCGAGGACGCGGTCGCCACCTACGAAGAACTCCTGGCCGGCGACGAGAGCGGCGAACTCGAGGACCTTCTCGCCCGCGAGGTCGACGAGGCCCGCGAGCAACTCGAGGGTCGTATCGCTGCCCTGGCCCACGCCCAGGCCGGTCGGCACCAGGAAGCCATCGACACCCTGGACAAGGTCGGGCTCGACTCGCAGCGCACCAAGCTGCCCTGGCGCATCGACTCCGTCCCGACTGGTGCGACGGTGACCATGGACGATGGCTCCACCCACACAACCCCCTTCGTCCTCGAGACTCCGGTCGGCCAGCAGCTCCAACTGCACTTCGCCCTGGCCGGCTGCGAGGACCGCTCGCTCGGAGTCGACCGTCCGGGCGACGTCACCATGGCGATGCACCGGGCCCCCGAGCGCCAGTGGTCCGGAGCCCATCGGATCGAGGCCGTGCCGGTGGCCGTGGGCGAAGACCACGTGGTCGCCGATCGCGGCGGTCGCCTCGTGCGCCTCGGTGCGGACGGCGTTGCCCGCTGGGAGGTCGATCTCAAGACCCTGGGCGGAATCGGACGCACGCCGCAGTTCCTGGACCAACTTCCGGGCCACCTGCTGATCCTGACCGAGGACGGCGACGCCTGGCTCTGCAACGCGGAGAACGGGGACCTCGAAGGCCCGGTCTCGATCGGCGCGCCGGTCTTGGAGGGTCCCTACCCGGTGCTCGGCAAGCTGGCCGCGGTCTTCGACAACGGCACCTACGCCGTCTGGGAAGATGGCCTCGAGCCGTCGATCTATCCCCTGTCGTCCCGCTCCCAGGCGGAGGTTCCGCGTTCTTCTCCCTACGGCGAGGGTACGAGCAACGTCGTCGTGCTGCGCTCGGGACGTGGTCTGGATCCGGAGCTCGACAGCCCCTGGAGCACCTGGCGGGTGGAGATTCGCGAGAAGCATTACCTGGTCCGACGGGGTGGCGACGATGGCGTCCAGTTCACCATCCGCCGCGACGGCGAGTGGGCCTTCCTCGCCTGGGAGTCACCGAACATCTTCATGCCGGGTGGCCGCCTGTGGGTCAGCGACGGAGCCGGCCTGCGGGCGTTCATGCCCGAGGCCAGCCCCGCGCCGACCATTCAGATTCAGCCCGCGGAGGACGAATGAAGAGCACAGGCCCGAGTCCACTCATCACGCCGTCCTGATCGAAGTTCCCAGCAGGCAGATGCTGACTCTCGGAGTCGATCACCGACTCGGGTGGGTCGATCGACGCTGCCTAAGCCCTGATCACAGATCGCGGCGATAGGGTGCCGAGAGCCGCAGGCTCGTCAGGTCCAGCACCTGGAAGGTCCAACCGCTCGCCCCGTCCCAACCGAGTCCTGCGCCTGAGGTCGGCAGGCTGAACGGCGAGTCGAAGCTGCCATCGGCGCCGAAGACCACGTAGCCCCCGCCGGTGCCCAACAGCGCCGAGAGGACGGGATCCAGCGGATCCACGTACCAAGCGCCCACGCCAGCCGCGTAAGAGGCCGACTCCCATCCGGCCGCACCGGACGCGACAACGACGCCAGGACCGAAGGGCGTTCCCGCGCGGCATGAGCCCATGCCCTCGGCCCCGGGCGCATCGACCCACAGACTGAGGGGCTCGGTGCCATCGGAAACCACAGCGAGGGCGTCCAGCTCCTCACCGGCCAGACCGAGGGTGACCTCGTCGGCAACCACTCGGGCGTTGGCGCCGAGGGCCAGCACGCCACCGTCCATGGAGCCGGGACCCTGGACCACGACCCACAGCTCGCCCGCAACGACCGCAACTCCCTGGACGTCGCCGACGCCGACCGACAGGGCCGTGGCCTGCTCCAAGGCCGCGTCCACGTCGGCCTCGGTCGCCAGTCGCGTCACGCCACCACCCGCGTCCAGGCGCAACACGTCGCCGTTGCTCAGGTCACCCAGGACGCTCGCCGATTGATCGCTCTGCAGGGAGAACACGAGCTGCCCGGCCTCGTCGAACGCGATGGCGTCCAGGTCGATCCCGACACCAGGGAGACCCAAGGCCGCCGCGATCGACTCCTCCGTGATCAGGATCTCGACCCCGCCGCCGGGCGCGAGGCCGAGCACGTCGCCGTCGAGGAAGCCCTGCTCGTTGGACAGCAGGCTGAACGCCAGGGCCCCCGCCGAGTAGCTCGGATAGCCCGGGCGCAGGGCGAGCCCATCCACGTCCCCGGGCGCGAAGTTCGCCATGCCGCGCCAACTGCCCTCGAGCAGGAACGGCAGGGGCTCCGCGTTCTCGCGCAGACGCAGGATACTCGAGTCATCCAGGTCGGGGAGACCCGCGACCACCGCACCGGCATCCCCGGTGGTGCTCGCCAGCAGCGTCGGCGGCTCCTGCGCCGCAGCGGCCAGCGGAACCGCTGTCAGCATCGCCAACGGAACCGCCATCGGCACCGCGAGACTCGACGCGATTCGCCTCGCCCGAGTGGCCGGCCCGGCGATCGAGTCGCTTCGCGGATGGGCGCGACGACGTCGATCGACCGAGTTCGCTCGCAGCACTTCACTGCCCGTCGACCGCCCGCTGGACAGGCGCATTTCGATTTCGTTCATGGGGTTCGGGTTCCTTCAAGTGTGGGTTCGAGAGGGCCGTCGTCGGCACGTCCGTCAACGGCTCTGCCGAACGGACGAATGGGCAGCGCGCCGGTTACACCCCAATCGGTCTCGATTCCCCGAGGCCAGCCCGCGGCTCCGCCCGCACGCTGCGCGGGCCGCGCAGCCAACTAGGCGGCCGGTGGGATCAAGGAGGCTCGATGCCTGGACGATGCCCTGCACTCGCGGCCCGGCACGGTCGGCTCGGGAGCCGCCCCTGGCCGCAGGGCCGGCGGCGTCGGCCGCCTGGTGTGTGTTCGCGCGAGCGCTGTGCTGGAAGCGGCTAGACTGCTCCGATGCAGCGCCGACGACCGCTCCTCCTGACCGCGCTCCTGACCATCGCCTCCTGTGCGCGTCCCGGCACGACCGGGCCCCTGCTCGGCGTCGAGGGCTCTCCAGAACCGCCCGCGGGCGTGTTGACGGCAAGGGACGGCTGGGCCCCGCCGAGCAATTGGCGGACCCTCTCGACCATCGAGTTCGAGCACCTGCTCGCGACGGAGTTGCCCCCGGACGTGGTGACGCCGCCCGGCGCCGCCGCCCTCGACCGACTCGCCGCGGCCTTGGGCGAGGACCCCGGCGCCGCTACCCGTGCGGCCCTGCTCCTGGCGCGGACGTCCCACCCTGCTGCCCATCGACGCCTCTTGGAACGCCTCGAACAACGAGTCCTCGGGCCGCTGCGCGCCTCGGACGCCGGCGACTGCACCTCCGCGGCGGCCCTCGCCCGCGGCCCTATCGCCGCGGAGACCGCCGAGCGCTTGGCGCAATTGGCTGTCGGACCAAAGGCCCACCCGGACCTGGAAGTGCGTACCGAGTGCGCCACCGCGGCCCTCGCGCTGGGTCGCGAGGAAGTCGTGCCCTACCTCCTGGCGGTGCTTCGCATCGACACCGACGACGCCCTCGAGCGGGGCGAGCACTTGACCGATTCGCCGAACACGGCGTGGGCCCGGGGGCGCGCGGCCCAGGCCCTGTGCGACATCGCCGGCATCGAGCACCGGGTCTGGACCGATGCTTCCCTGCCCGAGCGGGAGCGCCATGCGCTCGAGCTGGAAACGCTCCTACTGAAGTAGAGCCGCCGCGCCCGGCGCCCGGATATCGACTCAGGACTGACGCCCCAGACTCAACGCTGTCCCATACGCAGCGCCACCTGCTCCCTCGACCAGGCCAGGACCCTGGCGCCCAGCTCCTGCGGCGATAGGCCGAACGCCTTCTGGACGTCGAGCCGGGCCCTGTCGCCGGTGTAGAAGGCCACCACGTACTCGAGCAGCGCGCGCCGATGGCGTCCGTCCTCGGCCTCGAAGAGGTAGCGGGCGGCGGCAGCCGATTGCGCGTAGAAGAGCGCCACCCGATCGGCTGTTCGCAACCAACCCAATTGCAGTGGGACGGCGATCGGCTGGGGCTCCTGCCCGACCAGGGTGCCCATACCCACTTGCGTCTGGCTGAAGAGCTGCTCCCACGGGATCAGCTGCTCGGGCCCACAACTGGCAGCCAAGGCCAGGCGCTCGCCCAACCGCGCACCGACCTGCGCCTCCCACCGATCGACGTCGAGCACCAAGCCCTCGGCGATGCAGGCGAAGCCCTCGACGATCCAGTAGCCGCTCTGATCGGCATCCACGACGCGCGCCTGGTCCCCGGAGAAGGCCGGGCAGCGGGAGTCGAGCCAATGGTGGGTCAGCTCGTGCAGGAACGTCGCCAGGGCGCGTTCGAAGCCCCCCTCACCCGTGGGCACGAACAGTCGCGAGAGGTTCGCGCCCGGATCGAAGTGCCCCGCAGTCCACGACAAGCCGGCGTGACCGCCCTGTTGGGAGACCCGCAGGTACTCGGCGCGGCTGGAGTAGACGTGCAGCTCCAACGACGGCCTGGCCGTGCGCACGGGCTCGAACCCGGCGAACCAGGAGTCGAGGGTCTCCACCATCAACTCGCCCTGCGCCAGGATCGTCGAAAGGGAACCCGGAGCATCCAGGGGCGTCACCACGAGCAGCTCGGGACTGCGCACGCCAACCAGGTCGTTGCGCCAACCCGTTCCCGCCCGCCCCACTCGACGTTGGTCGAGGGTCAGGTCGGCGCTCTCGGAACGTGGTGAATCGATCAGCTCGACCGGGATCCGTCGCGTGGCCGCGAGGTAGTCCATCCAGTCCAGCAGGATCTCGCCCTCCCCCACCAACTCGGCGCCCTCGGGCAGACGCTGCGCGAGCCACTGCCGCGCCCGATCGTCCGCGGGGTCCGCCTTCAGAAGCTCCCTCACCAGGCCCCACTGGACTGCATCGCGCCCGTCGAAGTCAGCCGGTACGCGCTCGCTCCAGTCCCACAGGACGCGCGCGGGCACCCGGCCCAGGGCCGACAGCTCGGCACTCAACTCGGCCGAATCCTCCGGCTTCGGCTTGCGCGTCTGCGCCGCGGCCTTGTCCGCAGCACGCTGCAACCGCTCGAGCAGCTTCTCGTCCGCTCCGAGGCTCGCGGCCAGGGTCAGGGCCTGCTCGATCAACTCGGGGTCGCGGCTGCGCGGAATGCGGTCGGCGATGTCCTCCAAGGCCTCCCGCTGCGCCTCGAGGGCCAGCAGCGCGCAGGCATCGAACAGGCTCCGCCTGCCGGAGGCGTAGACCAACTCGTCATCGGTGCCGATCAGCAGCACGCTCGCCAGGGGCCAGGACTCCTTGCGCCGCCCGTCCGTCTGCGCCAGCACCGGACCATCCGCGCCCGTCTGCAACTCGAAGTCGCCGCGAACCACCTCCCCATCGCCCGTCACCGCGACGGCGTCCTGCGCCGACCAGTTCCCCTGCGCGAGGCCCCGCGGATCGATCGGCCGGGCCGCCAGATCGCGCTGCTCCAACCACGCCTCCACACCCGAGCGGTCCTCCCGCGCCACGAGCAGGCCGCGGTCCATCGGGATCATCGCGCCGTGGGTGGGGATGCCCCAGAGCACCTCCAGGGTCGTGGGGTCGACGGCCAGACCGGCGAAGTACAGAAGACTCGGCGTCACTGCCGCCGATGAGCTGCGCTCGAGCAGACTCGCGTGGACTGCGCCCGTCGTGAGCCGCACTCCACTCTCCAGGCTGGTCATCAGAATCCAGCGGCTCTTTCCCTGCTCCCCTTCCAGGGTCAGCCAGCCGTCGCCGCACAGGGCCGGCGCCGACTGCTGATCCACGCCGGAGTATTGCACCGTGCCCGTCGCCTGCTGGTCGCCCCCGATGACCACGACCGAGCGTGTGGGCGTCGACCCCAGTCCGATCGGCCCCGCGGTCATGACGCACTCACCGCCGTCGAGCGGGATGATCATCGCGTCGTCGGCCTCCCCGATCGAGTCGCCCGGGTCGATCAGGATGCGCCAGTTGCGCGCATCGCCCGAGCGCGGATCGACGCGAGCCGAGTACCACAGACCGTTCTGGCGCTGCTGCAGTCCCGCCAGCTCCCCGTCGCGCAGGGCCAGGGGACCCGTGAAGTCACGCCCCGAGGTCCACTCGGGGTCGCGGCGGCCGAACGTCTGGGCCACCAGGGCGCCGCCGACGACGAAGTAGATCGTCTCGTCCACCAGCAGCGGCCGCCCGAGCTCGCCCTCCACGGACACGCGCCAGGTGCGGCGGGGTCCGCGCGGTCCGATCGAGAAGCCCAAAAGGCTGTCGCCCTCGCGCACCACCAGGCGATCGCCCCAAAGAGTCGGGGCCGCGTCCTTGACCGACCGCAGTTGCACCTCGGCGCCGAGCCTCTCGCCCGTCTGTCGATCGAGGACCGAGAAGGACTGGCGGTCGGGGCCGGTGCGGTCCACCACCACGACGCGATCGCCCCAGACCAGGGGCTCGCCCACCATCTCCCCCTTGGCCTCGAAGGACCAGGTCAGGGTGGGCGGGCGCGAGGGCGCGACGGCGGTGGAGCCGCGACTGCGGGCGGGGTTGCCGCCCTCGACCGTCCAGGCCCCGGCGGGCGCCGGGGACACGGGCTGGGCCGGGGGCAGCTCTCGGTCCTGGGCCGCGGCCACCCCGGTGGGCAGCAGCAGCGCGAGTAGAGTCAGCGAGCGGCGGATCGCGCTTCGACCCAGGCGAGGAAGGGTCATCGGCGGGCCTCCTTGAGCGGCTACGGCTTCAGGGTTCGATGCGGTACATCATGCGCGGGAAGGGAATCGCCTCGCGCACGTGCTCGATGCCGCAGATCCAGGCGACGGTGCGCTCGAGTCCGAGGCCGAAGCCCGAGTGGGGCACGGATCCGTATCGACGCAGGTCCAGGTACCACTGGAAGTATTGCTCCGGCAGGTCGTGCTCGCGGATGCGCTCGAGCAGCGTGTCGAGGTCGTCCTCCCGCTGGCTGCCGCCGATCATCTCGCCGACGCCCTCGGTGCCGAGCACGTCCACGCACAGGGCCTTGCTCGGGTCCTCGGGGTCGCGCTTCATGTAGAACGACTTCACCTCGGCCGGGTAGTGGGTGATCATCAGCGGCCGGTCGTACATGTTCGACAGGATCGTCTCGTCCGGCGCGCCCAGGTCGTCGCCGTCGACGAACTCCGAGTCCGGATGCTCGAGCAGGATCTTGGCCGCCTCGGCGTACTTCAGGCGCGGGAAGGGCTTCTGGATGCACTCCAGCTTGGACAGGTCGCGTTCGAGCACTTCAAGTTCCGTGCGGCGGCGCTCCAGCACCTCCTGCACGACGAAGCAGAGCATGTCCTCGGCCAGCTCCATGACGTCGCCCAGGTCCGCGAAGGCGACCTCGGGTTCCATCATCCAGAACTCGGTCAGGTGTCGACGGGTCTTGCTCTTCTCGGCGCGGAAGGTCGGACCGAAGGTGTAGATGCGCCCGTGGGCCATGGCACCGGCCTCGCCGTAGAGCTGACCGGACTGGGTCAGGTAGGCCTTGCGCTCGAAGTAGTCGAGCTCGAACAGGTTCGACGTCCCCTCGCAGGCGTTGGGCGTGAACATCGGCGCGTCGAGGTTGATGAAGCCGCGCCCGTCGAAGAAGCGACGGATCGCCATGGCCACCGCGTCGCGCACACGAATGATCGCCCACTGCCGCTTCGAGCGCAGCCACAGGTGCCGGTTGGAGAGCAGGAAGTCCGCGCCGTGTTCCTTGGGCGTGATCGGGTAGTCGACGGCGTTCTGCAGTACGCGGCCGTCGGTCACCGAGACCTCGAAACCGCCGGGGGCGCGTTCGTCGGCCTTGACCTCGCCGGTGAGCACGATCGAGCTCTCCTGACCGGCGCGGCCGACCTCCTCGAACAGCTCGGGGCTCACGTTCTTGACGAAAAGCACGCACTGGCAGAACCCGCTGCCGTCGCGGAACTGGACGAAGTGCAGCTTGCCCTTGGAACTCTTGTTGGCGATCCAGCCCTGCAGCGTGACGGATTCGCCGACGTGGTTCGCGAGCTGGGAGACGGTGGTGATGGTGGCCATCGGAGGGTCGGGGTTCGGGCGCGCGGAACGAGTTGCGGGGCGTCGACGACGGGCGGCCGTCGACGTGATTCAAGGGACGAGGTGGCTGACGCGTGCGCTGAGAAGGGCTCGCGTCGGCTGGTCGAGGCGGTGTCCTACCGCGCGCGGCGGCAGCTGCAGGACGGGGCTAGGTGGGTAGGCGCGACCTAGGGAAACATCGCGTAGGGCGGCTGCATGTCGATGTCGGCGATGCGACCGCCCTTGATCAGCACGCGGCCCTTGTGAGCCACGCCCGCGCGCCGGGCCTCGACCAGGATCTCGCCGCGCCCGTCGGCGGGCAGCGCCGCGATCTCGTCACGCCCCGAGACCACCTGCACGCGGTCGTAGCCCAGGGCCAGGACCCGGTTGGTGATGCGCTCGACCAGGGCGTCCGCGTCGATGCCCGCCGTGGTGGGAACCTCGTCGCGCTGGGGACGGGTGGCGAGCTCGACCGTGCGCAGCAGCACGTCCTCGACCCGCTGCTGACCGTCGCGGACATCCACCAGGACGTGCTCGATGCGCCGCAGGTCGAGGGACTCGCGGTCCCCCACCCAGCCGGCCACGCGCTCGCGCAACTGGGCCAACTCGTCGCCCTGACGGCGTGACTCGGCGAGCAGCTCCCCCATCCGTTGGAGCATCTGCCACAGACAGGCCAGGCAGCCGCCCAGCAGCCCGATGCCGACGATCAGCAGCCAGGGAGAGAGCCCCACCCAGCCACTCTCGACCGCAAGTGCCGGGCCTGCAATGGCCAGGAACGCGATCGAGGCGAGGTCGGCGGTCGCAGCCGGGACGGTGCGACGGGAAGCTCGGGAACGGGGACTCATCACCCCGCCCAGGATACGCGGCGCCCGGAGGTCGATCCACGGGCCCCGAGCTGCCTTCCGCCGCTCCCTCCGAACCACTGCCGCCCAATCGATCGAAGGCTCCCGGCGCCGGGTTCTGCCAGCCGGAGCGACTCACCCCGACCAGCAAGGTCCGGCTCGCTCGACGCCAACTGCGCGCGGGGGTCGGCCGCGGCCCGCCGGATGGGCGTGCTGGACGTGGATCCCGACGACCGATGGCCGCTAGAGTGCGCCCATGCTCCGCCCCGGACCTGCCGCGTTGACGCTCGCGGCCCTTGCGATCGTCGCCGCGCTGCTCTTCTCGGGCGGGCCCGACCCCGCCCGCGCCGCGCGCCTGGCGGCCCTCGAGGCCAACTTGCTGGTGAGTGAGGGCTCCTGGACGAACTCAGCGGCCGAGTCTTCCGGAGCGGAATCGGAGCTGCTCCTCGCACCGGCCCTGCTGGATGGCCCCCATGTGACCGCCACCGCTGAGGGCCAGGCCACCCTCAGGCTCGGAACGATCCAACTCGCCCTGGGCGGCGGCGAGGCCAGCGACCGTGAGCTGGAACCCCTGGCCCGGCGCTCGATCGTGATGGGCCTGCGATCCTTCGCGGAGGCCGAACGACACCTCTCTCTGTCCGTGGACGGTGAGCAAGAGGCGGTGCCGGGCGGGGCCGCGCTGAGCCTGCGCCGCGTCGATGGCGGCCTCGAACTGAGCTACCGGCCGTCGCCCTCCGAGGACTCGAGTCTCGACGCCTTCCGACCCTGGACGCCGCCGGGTTCGCGTTCGCTGCTCCCGCCGGTGCTTGCGATCCTCTTGGCGATCGTCACCCGCCGCCCTCTGCTCTCACTCGGCGTCGGGATCCTCGGCGGGTCGATCCTGGTCCAGCTGCACCGAGGGGCCAACCTGCTCCCGGCCCTCGGTCAGGGCGCTATCGACGTCCCAACCGTCTACCTCTGGGATCGGTTGGTCTCTGCCAACGATCTCTACATCGTGATCTTCGTGGTCCTGATGTTGGCGATGGTCGGCAACCTCACGCGCAACGGAGGCATCCGCGGGTTGATGAACTCCCTGCGCCGCTTGGCCAAGGACGCGCGCACGACCCAGATCGCCACGTGGTTGATGGGACTGGCCGTGTTCTTCGACGACTACGCGAACACGGTGCTGGTCGGCTCGACCATGCGGCCGCTGACCGACCGCTTCCGCGTCGCGCGGGAGAAGCTGGCCTACATCGTCGACTCCACGGCCGCGCCGGTTGCGGGCCTCTCGATCTTCTCCACCTGGATCGCGTTCGAGGTGGGCACCTTCGCGGCCCAGCTCCCTGCGGCCGGCCTCCTGACCACGGACGGGTACCAGGTCTTCCTGCAGACCCTGCCCTACCGCTTCTACTGCATCCTGACCCTGATCATGGTTGCGGTGATCGTCTTCACCGGGCGCGACTTCGGGCCGATGCTCGCCGCCGAAGTCCGCGCGCGCACCACCGGCCGCGTCATCCGCGAAGGGGGCACGCCCATGGTCAGCGACTCGGCCACCAACCTCGAGCCGGCGGCGGGTGTGGTGCCGGCCGCCTGGCGCGCGGTCCTGCCGCTGCTGGGTTTCGTGGGCACGACGCTGTACGTGATCGCGTCCTTCGGCGGTGCGTTCGAGATGAGCGCAGGGGAGTTCTTCACGCTCACGGGCATTACCCAGGTGCTCTACGACGGCAGCGGCAACAAGCCCCTGGCGATCGGCTCGGCGGTCGGGTTCGGCCTCGCTGCACTGGGCACCGTCACGGCGAACCTGGGCATCGGCGAGGTCCTGCGAGCCGCCTGGAACACCTTCAAGTCCATGGGTGTGGCCCTCGGCATCCTCTATTCGGCTTGGATGATCGGCGACGTCTGCGGCGCGCTCGGTACCCAGCCCTACCTGACGGCACTGGTCGAGAGCGCGATGCCTGCCTGGCTGCTGCCAGTGGCGTTGCTCCTGCTGGCCGGCTTCACGGCCTTCGCCACGGGTTCGTCCTGGTCGACCATGGGGATCCTGCTGCCCCTGGTCGTCGGGCTCTCCTACCGCCTGGGCGCGGACCTGCCGATCGGCTCCATGGGCCTGATGTTCCTGTCCATCGGTGCGGTGCTCGAAGGCGCCATCTTCGGTGACCACTGCTCGCCCATCTCGGACACCACGGTGCTGTCCTCGATCGCCAGCGCGTCGGACCACATCGACCATGTCCGCACCCAAGCGCCCTATGCCTTGACGGTCATGGGCGTCTCGATCACCTGCGGCTACCTGCCCTGTGCCTACTTCGGCATGTCGCCCTGGATCTCGCTGGTGCTGTCCGCGACGGCCCTGTATGCGATCATGCGCCTGCTCGGCAAGAAGGTCGACGAGGCCCCCACGCCCGCGGAGCCCGCCCCCGCCACCTGAGCGGGCCCCTGCGATGGCGAACGGTGGCAACATCGGCAGACGCATGGCCGTCGGCCTGGGGCTGGGCATCGCGCTCTACAGCGCGATGGTCTTCTGGCGCGGCACCGACAGCCTGGCCGAGGCCCTGGCCGACTTCCCGCTCTGGATCGTGCCCGCGGCCTGCGCCCTCTCGTTCACCAACTACGCCCTGCGCTTCCTCAAGTGGGAGCGCTATCGGCGTCTCTTGGGCATCGAGATCTCCCTGCGCGACTCGTGGACCGTGTACCTGGCCGGCTTCTCCATGGGCATCACGCCCGGGAAGATGGGTGAGGTGCTCAAGTCCTGGTTGCTGCGGCGCACCAGCGGCACGCCGGTCCACAAGAGCGCACCGATCGTGGTCGCCGAGCGGGTGACCGACCTGCTCGGCTACCTGCTGCTGGTCGCGGTCGGTGGCATCGCCACCAGCCCCGAGTACCAACTGATCTTCTGGGCCACCCTGGCCCTGTGCGTCTTCGGCATCGGCCTGGCCGGATCGCGCACCTTCGCTCGACTGGTGGCGAAGACGGTCTCGCGCACGCCCTACTTCTGGCGCCTGGCCGGTAAGGTCGAGGGCGCCTTCGAGAGCACGCGCCTGCTGCTCTCCCCGCGCGAGGTCATCGGCCCGACCCTGCTTTCGATGGTCTCCTGGGGCCTGGAGTGCGTGGGCTTCTGGCTGATCGCGAGCGCCGTCGCCGACACCGAAGTGCCGTTCCTGTTCTGCGTCTTCGCCTACTCGATCAGCGCCGTCGGCGGCGCGGTGGCCGTGCTGGTGCCGGGCGGACTGGGGGTCACCGAAGGCCTGCTGGGGACCCTCCTGCGGCGCCAGGTACAGCCCGGCCTCGAGGCCTCCATGGCACCGGCGATCGCCATCGAGGTGGCGCGCTCGCAGGCCGCTGCCGCGGTGATCCTGGCTCGCCTGTGCACCCTGTGGTTCGGCGTCGTGGTCGGGCTCGTGGCCCTGGCGGCGTTCCGCAAGCGCTACGGCGACGTGGGTCCCAGCGAAGTCGAAGACGCGGCCTCGGACGCCGCCTGAACGCGGCGACGAGTGGTCCCGCTGGCCGCAGCAGCCGCGGTCAGGGCGACCGCGGCCACGAGCAGCGGCCAATGGGCCAGGGATCGATCGCGCTCGGACCCGCGCTGGGCGCTGGCTCCCCGGTGACTCGCAGGAGACCCGCGGCTCCAGCGGGCGGCGATCGGCGCCGTGCCGCGGGGCGGAAGTTGCAAGCGGTCCAAGAGTCGTCCGACCGACAGGGCGAAGGCTGCGGGGTCCCCCTCGGGCTCGCCCCAGGGTCCCGCGACCAGGGTCAACCGTCCCGGGCTTTCCCAGGCGACCACTTCCCCCCTCCACTCGAGCCAAGGTGCGTCTTCCGTCGACACGGCTCCACCCTGGGCGATCACCACGGGGATCGACCAGCCGTCTCGCCCGCAACGACGCGGCGGACCTTCCGCGACCGCGCCGACCACGGACACGGACAGCACCACGTCGACCTCGTCGCCGCCGGGCACCTGGGTCGTCGCGAGTCCCCGCGCTCGGGCCCACAGCTCCGCGAGGGTGCGCCAGGGCTCGGGAGTGTGCGGGTCGAGCTCCAGCACTGGCGGGGCGCCGTCGAAGGGCCGCTCCGTGACCGTGCCCGAATCCCAGACGGCCACCCGTCCCCCGCGCACGTCGATGGGCCCGGGCGCCGCGGCGCCGCCGGTCGCGACCCAGGAGGCGGCGTTCGGAGCTCGCTCGGGCGGCGCCGAGAGGAGCCAGACCACACCCGGTCGATCCCAACGCTCCCAGTCGACCGCTGGCGCTTCGATCAGAGCCCTGCTCGTGAGCGGCGGGGGCTCTGCCTGACTCGTCTCGATCACCTCTCGGCCCGCGTGCCAACGCAGGCGCGCGCGGCCCTCGCTGCGGCCCACGAGGTCCAACACCTGGGCGCAACCGCGCTCGAAGCGCGTCCCGCCCTGCGCACCCCCAGGGCCCACGAAGGCGACGGTCAGGGCCGGCCCCGGCTCGATCACCACGTCGATGGTGGGCGGAGTCGTGGCGCGGGCCTGCTGCGGCTCGGCCAGACCGAGGACCGCCGCCGCGAGGCCACCACACAGGAGCGCCAACCACAGGGGCACGCGCCGACGCCGGCGCTCACCGCGCACGCCCACTTCCCGGGCCACCCGACGCCAGACCTCGAGCGTGCCGACGCCGAGGTCCGGAGCCCGGGTCGGCAGACTCGCGACGAGTAGCAACCCGAGCGGTACCAGCAGCAGCCACAGGAACCCCGGTCGGTCGAGTGCGAGCCCCATCACGGCGCACCCCCGAAGAGCTCGAGGGCCACGTCCTCGAAGGGCCGAGCGCTCGACGTGGCCAGGTAGCGCACCCCGTGCACCGCGCAGCGCGCGCGCCAGCCCTCCAGCTCGCGATTGAGCTCGCGCTCGTACTCGGCGCGCAGGTTCGAATCGACCGCCAGCTCCAGGGCCTCGCCGGTCTCGGGGCAGACCCAGCGCACGGGACCGAGGGGCGGGTCGAGTTCGTGGGGCGCGAGCACCTGCGCCAACAGCACCTCGCGCCCGCCCCGCGAGAGCTCCATCAGGGCGCGGGCGGATGCGTCCGCCAGGTCGCCGATGGCGACCACCCGTCCGGCCCGCCGCACCGGCTCGGAGCGCAGCCCCGGACCGAAGCCCTCATCGCCGCCCGCCGTCAGGGCCTCGAGCCAGGCCAGGCCGTCGGCCAGATCGGTGCGGCGCGACAGGCGCCGCTCAGGTCTCCCGGACGCCAACAGGGTCACCCGGGCGCCGCGCCGCAGCCCGAGCCCGACCAGGGCCGCCGCCAGCTCGGCAGAGGCCTGCAACTTGCCGGGCTCGCCGACGCCCATCGAGGCGCTGCGATCGACGAGCAGCACCCACTGTTCGCTGACCTCGCGCCTGGTGATGCGGGTGAAGGGCCGGTCGAGCCGCGCGAGCAGGTTCCAATCCAGCTGGCGCGGGTCGTCCCCGGGCCGGTAGGGGCGGAAGCCGGCCCACTCCTCACCAGCGCCGAAGTGGCTCGAGCGGCCGGGCCCCTCGCGCCGACGTCGCGCACCGTCCATGCGCAGGCTGAAGGCCTCGAATCGACGGCGCAGGTCGACGTCGAAGACGACCCGGCGCGAGCGCTCAGAGTCGGCGGACAACGAGGAGCGTGACGTCGTCGTCGTTTCCTCCGCCGTTCATCTCGAGCGTGCGCTCGGCCAGGTGCAGGACCGTCGACTGGGCGTCGCGGCCGGCCACCATGCATTCGACGAACAGCTCGCCGAGGCCCTCACGCCCGAGGTAGCCGTCGGGCCGCGACGCGTCGCGCACTTCGGTGGCGCCGTCCGTGTAGGCCAAGAGCGCGTCGCCCGACTCCATCGTGATCACTTCGCCGACCTTGTACTGCTCGTCGTCGATCATCCCGATCGCCGGGCCGTGCCGCCCGAGTTCGATGCAGCGCTCGGCTCCGGCGCGCCACAAGAGCGGCGGCTGGTGACCGGCGTTGACCACCTGCACCGTGCCGTCGGGGGACAAGAGTCCCACGAACAGGGTCAGGAAGCGGCCGTCGTCGATGCGCTCGGAGAGGTCCTGGTTGAGCATCGTCAGGACCTCGCCCAGGTCGTCGATCACGCGCAGGTAGCTCTTCAGCCCCGATTGGGCGGAGGCCGTGATCAGCGCCGGTCCGATGCCGTGCCCGGTGACGTCCCCCACCACCGCGGCCAAGGCGCCGCCGCGCGCCTTGACGAAGTCGTAGAAGTCGCCCGCCGCGCGCTCGGCGGGTCGGTACCAGCCGTGCACGTCGAAACCGCCGTCCCAGGTGGGCACGGCGGGCATGAGATCGCTCTGGATCGCGCTGGCGAGCTCCAGGGACTGCTCGAGGCGCACCTTCTCCAGCGAGTCCAGGTGCAGCTCCGCGTTGGCCATGGCGATCGTGATCTGCTGGGCCAGGGCGGCGAAGAGGGCCAGGTCGCGCTGCTTGAACTGTCGGGTCGCGGCGCGCGAATCGACGTACAAGACGCCCTTCGGACGCGGACGGAAGCGTCCGTCGGCCGACGGCGGCGGAGCCAGGGGCACGCACATCACCGCGCGCAGCTTCAAGTCGAAGACCGACTTGCCCAGCTCCAGCGCCTCCGAGTCCGACTGCACCGTCGCCTTGAGCGCCTGGACCTCGTCGAGCACACGCTTGGCGATCGAGGTCGAGAAGCGCACGTCCTGGTCGAGATCGATGCCGTCCTTGGCCCGCGCGACCCGCGCGAGCAACTCACCCTCGTGCTCGAGGATCAAGATGCCCCGCTCCGCGCCGGTGACCTCGATCGAGCGGTCGACCATCTCGAGCAGCAGGGCGTCGACGTCGCGGGCCTCGGAGACCCGAGCGATCGCCTCCAGCAGGACCTGCACGCTGCGACGATCGGCCTCCTGATCCCCAGTGAGGAATTGCGTCGTCGCCGAGTCGGCCGAAACGGCGGGCTCGGAGGCCGCCCCGCGACCCTTCGAGTCCCCGTCGGCCCCCTCCAGCGGAACCGTCTTCTTGCGCCGGAAGAACATGGGCGCAGTCTACCCGCAGCGGCCCCCGAGCCGTCCCCGGAGTGTCCGGAGCCACGCCGCTGGGAGCGGCCCCCGGGGGACCCGTGGGCTACGAAATTGCTTGCCAGGGCGCGGGGCCCCGGCCGATCATGCCCCGCCCGTCCCCGACCACCGCAGACGTCATCCCCGATTCGCGATGCATATCCAGGCCGATCCGCGCGAGCGCTACACAGTCCTCCACCTCCGCGGCGAGTTCGACACCTACTACTGCCCGATGCTGCAGCAGGAGATCGATGGCCTGGTCGCCGCCGGGGTGAATCGGGCGGTCCTGAACATGCGGCTGGTCAAGTTCATCAACTCGACCGCCCTGGGCGCGATCATCAAGGCCTCGAAGGCGCTGACTTCCCAGGGCGGTGCCCTGGCCATCTCGCGCCCCTCGAGTTTCGTGCGCGACATCCTCGAGAAGGTCGGCCTGGATCGGGTCGTCCCGGTCTTCGACTCCGACGAGGCGGCGGGCGACTCGGTCGCCGGGGGCCAGGAGGAACCGGTCCTCGACGACGCGACGATCCTCGAGAAGGAGGACGCGGGCTCGGTGCTCTTCAGTCCCGTCGATGCCGAACGCCTCAAGCACTTCCTGCCCGCCTCGTCCGGCAGCGGCACCAACCCGGTGCACGGCCACGAGTTCGGCAAGAACTGGCGCGGCGTGGGCCGCATGTCGTCGGTCGACGCCGAGGGCCTGCGCTTCACCTGGGACGGCGGCAACACGGGCATGACCCCCTTCGAGCTGGGTCAGCTGCTCGCCCTTGGTACGGAACTCAAGGTCAAGTTCCGCCTGCCCCTGCTCCGCAAGGGTCACGTGGACGGCCTCGCAGCGGTCACCGAGATTGAAGAACGCCCCGACGGCGTCAAGGTCGCCGGTCGCTTCCACGGGCTCGACGACCAGACCCAGGCGGCGGTCCGGCAGTACGCCGAAGACATGGCCTTCCTCAAGAAGGAACTGCCGGGTCGCAACGGCTGACGGGTCGCGGCGGCATTCGGATCCGACGGCATTCGGATCCGGCGGCATTCGGATCCGGCGGCATTCGGATCCGGCGGCATTCGGATCCGACGGCATTCGGATCCGGCGGCATTCGGATCCGACGGCATTCGGATCCGGCGGCATTCGGATCCGACGGCATTCGGATCCGGCGGCATTCGGATCCGACGGCTTACGGATCCGACGGCTGGCGGGTCGCCGTACCGCGCGGCGTCGCCGGGTCGAACGGGCATCGCGGGGCCTGACGAGCTGTCCCTTGCAGGCCCGGCGTTCCGGGCCACGACTGGCACGCCTCGCCCTTCGCGATGTCGCGACGTGTCCGACGGCTATTCGGCGACAGCCCGCGGGCTCGTCAATTCACGCTCGGCGCTGACGCGCTTGCCGTTGCCCTCGAGCACGCGCTCCAGGAGAGCCTGGTAGCGGGCGGCGATCTGGGGCCAGCTGTAGTCCGCGAGCACCCGCTCGCGGGCGCGGTCGGCCCAGGCTTCACGGGCGACGGGTGAGGACGCCACCCGTTCCAGGGCCGCGGTCCAGGCCCGCAGGTCCCCCGGGGGAACTAGATAGCCGGTCACCTCGTGCTCGATCCGAAAGGCCAGTCGGGGCAGGTCGGAGGCCATCACCGGCAGGCAGGCGGCCATCGCCCGCACTATCTGCCGTCCGCGCACGCGCTCGTCCTCGGCGGGTACGGCCAGCAGGGTCGCGGCACAGTAGAGACCGGCAAGCTCGTCAGGCTCGACCTTGGGGATGAAGCGCACGCCGCCGCGCACGCCCAGTCGCGCCGCCGTGGTCTCCAGTCGCCGGCGCAGTGAGCCCTGGCCAACGAAGACCAGGGTCCAGTCCCCGCGCTGCCCCACGGTGCGCGCGAAGGCTTGAATCAGGACTTCGTGTCCACGGCCGGGCTCGAGCGGGCCCACGTGCAGCAAGAGGCGTCCCCGCAGTCGATGGCGCGCGATGGCGACGGACGTGCGACCCGGGCGATAGAGGTCGGCGTCGACCCCGCTCGGAATCATCGTCACGCGCTCGAGGGCGAAGCCCCGGGACAGGGCGCGCCCACGGGCGTAGGGGTCGACCGCGATCACGGCCGCCGTCTCGGTGCGGATTCGATGGCCCCACAGCCGCCGGCCGATGCCCTCGAGAATGCGCTCGTGGAGTCGCCTCAGGGGGAACCAGGCGGGTTCGATCAGAACCAGGGGCACGTCCAGTCGCCCCGCCACCCGCGCGCCGAGCCAGGCCGCCGGACAGGCGGGGTCGTAGGCCAGAACGAGATCGGGACGGCTGCCCAGAACCTGGGTCGACGCCCCCTCGAGCTGGGCCACCTCGGGTCCGCGGGGGGAGCGTCCGTCGACCCGCGCGAAGAGCCCGGCGCTGACCCAGTGCAACTCGACGCGGTAGCCCAGGGCCTCGAGGGCGGCGACCAGGTTGGGCGGGTGCTCGCTGCGCAGTGCCCTGGGATTCAGGGCGTCGACGAGGACAGCGATGCGGGTGGTGGCCATGGGGAGCGGGCGGCAGGTGGATTGCGCCCGTGCAAGAGAATCCCGCCGAAGCGGCCCAGTCAAGCGGCGCCACCCGGACCCGTCGCGGCGTGGCGCAGGGACCGGACTTGCAACCCGTCACGAATCGCCCCCGGTCGCTCAAGCGGACCCGGCGGCGGCCGAGAACCAGGCCAGCCCTCTCGTCATTGCTCGCGCCCACGCCGCTCCGCTCTCCGACCATGCCCGATCAGGGAATCAACCTCGCTCCCCTCCCCGGCACCGAACACGCCCCGCGCGGCCTCTTCATCGATCGCTGGGGGACGCTCTTGGACCTGCCGCCGGCCGGCTTCGCCCGCGGGCCACAGGACCTGCGCTTCCGCCCGGGCGTGCTCGACGCGATGTTCCGCGCCTCCCAGTGCGGCTGGAACCTCTACCTGGTCGGCAACGAGGAGTCGGTGGCCTTCGGCGACGTCTCCGACGACGACTGGGCCGAGACCGAGGCGGTGCTGCTCGAGACCCTGGCCAACTACGGCATCACGATCCGGCGCAACTACGTCTGCCTGGATCACCCCCGCGGGCGGGGGCGCCACCGCCAGGACTCGGTCTTCCTGCTGCCCAACACCGGCGCCTTCTACCACGCGGCCCACACCGACGGCGTCGACATCGGCAAGAGCTGGGTCGTCGGCGACAGCACCCTGGAGCTGGTCGCGGGGTGGCGCGCGGGGCTCAAGATCGCGGCCGTCGAGACCGGTCTGGCCCTCAGCGACGAGGCCTACGACGTCGACCCGGATCTGCACCTGGCGGACCTGAACGAGGTGCTGGCGCACCTGTGCGACCGGGCCGCCGACCTCCTGCACTGAGGCCGGGAAAGGCCGCTGGGGGCCCTCCGACGGGCCATTTGGCCAGCGTCCCTCAACTGGCGGCGCCATACGGCCGATCCCAGTCGAGATGGATCGACCGGGCACATCCCTGGGGCGCGGGGTCCGAGCTCTGCTCGGCCTGTGCCTGCTCGTGGGCGGCGCCCAGGCCCAGATGGGCCGTCAGATCACGCCGGAGGGCGCCCAGACCGGCCCCTCGGGGGTCCAGCGACCCGCGGCGGGCGATCCGGTACGGGTCGAGGTCATCGCCGGCTGGGGCCATCTGCGGATCGGTGACGAGCTCCAGTGGCTCACCCGCCAGGCGGGCCCCCGACTCCACCACCGCAGCTTCTACCTGGAGCTGGGGGTCGAGTCGGTGGTCGAGCTGGCCTGGTCCGGGAGCGCGTCCCTACGCCTGACGGGCCCTGCCGGTGTCTTCGTGGATCCGGTCAGCGGCCCACTCGGAGGGCGCGCAGTGGGCTTCCGGCGCCTGGCCTCGGCCGAGATCGAGGTGCGCCGGGGCGCCCTGGCCGTCAGCCTGCCCCGCGGCCAGCGCCTCCTGCCCCACGGCAGCTCCTTCCGCCTCGAAGGCCACCCCGGCGGCCTGGTGGACCTGTTCCACCGCGCGGGTGATCCGCTCGAGCTCGACGTGGGCGCGCGCTACACCTTCCCGCTGCCCGTCGGTACCCGGCGGCGACTGCCCGAGTGCATCGCGCCCGTGCTCGCGATCCCGCCGACGACGCGCGGTCCGCGGCGTTAGGCCACATCGGTCACCGCGATCCACGGCCAACGCGGGCTGCCGGCGGCTTGCCGCCGCACGAGCTCGGCGCCTTCTGAGCCTCAGCCGCCGATGGCGCGCATGGCGATCCCGCCCTCGCGCTGGAGGTCGTAGATCGGGGGCTTCATGTCGGCGGCCTGGCGGAAGAGCTGCTCGACTCGCCGCTCGACTTCCGCGGCACTGCCGCCGGCACGGATGGCCGACTTGAGGTCGACCTCGCCGCCGGTCAAGAGGCAGGAGCGGATCGTGCCCTCGGCCGTGATCCGCAGCCGGTTGCAGCGGTCGCAGAAGGGATTCGACATGGCGTGGATGAAGCCGATCGTGGCCTCGCCCACGCGGAAGCGTTCAGCCGGGCCGCCGTCTTGGCGGGCAGGCAACGGCTGGACGCCGGCCTCGCCAGCCAGGGCCGCCAGGACCTCCCGGGGCTCCACCTTCCAGCGCTCCACGCGCTCGGAGTCCATTGGCATGTGCTCGATGAAGCGCACCTCGATGCGCTCCGTCGCCGCGAAGCGCACGAAGTCCGCCACCTCGTCGTCGTTCACGCCGCCCATCAGAACCGCGTTGACCTTGACGTTGGGGATCCCGATGTCGCGGGCCGCGCGCAGGCCGGCCAGCACGTCGGCCAGACCATCGCTGCCGGTCAGCTCCTTGAAGCGCTCCGGGCGCAGGGTGTCGAGGCTGACGTTGACGGTCCGCAGCCCCGCTGCGTGCAGCTCGGCCGCACGCCGCTCGAGCAGCATCGCGTTGGTCGTCAGAGCGACCTCGCGGATCCCGGGGATCGCGTCGATGCGTCGCACGATGTCCGGCAGGTCGCGGCGCAGGGTCGGCTCGCCCCCGGTCAGGCGCACCTTGCGGAAGCCCAATCGATCCGACGCCACGCGCAGGATCGTCTCGATCTCATCGGGGGTCATGACCTCGGCCGGCTCGTCCTGCAGCGTGCAGTAGGTGCAGCTCAGTTGGCAGCGGTTGGTCAGGGAGACCCGCAGGTAGGTCACGCGGCGCCCGTACTGGTCGATCACTGCTTGGACCCTCCCCCCACACCCACGATCACGGCGACCACCACCACCACCACCACGATCACTCCGAACAGAATCACGAGGCTGAAGATCATTGGGCTGATCCTCCACCGTCTGCGAAGCGCTCGCGCAGGAAGGTCGCGCGCAGTTGATCCCGCTCTCGAGCGTCCAACAGGGCGGCGCTGGCCGTGGGCACGCTACGCACTTGGATGTGCCCGCGTTGAATCTGCACTGCGAGGCCGTTGAGCTCCTGCACCTGCACGCGATCGAAGAGCCCCAGACACGAACCGAGTCGCAGGTTGGAGAGGTGCATCAGGGCCACGTCGGTGGGCATGGTCTTGGCATTGCAGAGCATGCCCAACGAGCGCTCCACGCGTTCCTCCAGCGAGCTGCGGCGCTCGTCCATGAGTGACTTCCGCACGCGACGCTCGAAGTCCACGATGCAAGGCACGAGGGACTCGAGATCGCCGATCAGGTCCGGCTCGGAGCGACCGAGGGTGACCTGGTTGGAGATCTGATACAGGTCCCCCGCCGCGCGGGTGCCCTCGCCGTACATACCGCGCACGGCGAGCCCGGTGCGCTGGGCCGCGGCGAAGACCTTCTCGAGTTCCGCGCGCACCAGGCCCAGGGCCGGCAGGTGCAGCATGACCGAGGCGCGCATGCCGGTCCCGACGTTGGTCGGGCAGGCGGTCAGGTAGCCCAGGCGCTCCGACACGGCGAAGTCGACGCGCCCTTCGAGGCCCTGGTCCAGCTCGCGCACACGCTGCCAGGCCAGACCCAGGTCGAAACCTCCCGCGAAGCCCTGCAGGCGCAGGTGGTCCTCCTCGTTGACCATGGCCGAGACGGTCTCGGCCTGGGCGAAGAACACAGCGCGCCCCGCGGGCACGCGGCGCTGCTCCTCGATCGGCGCCAGGTCGCGGCTGACCAGGTGCCGCTCCCGCAGGAGCAGGCGCGCCACGCTCGAGGCCTTGGGGATGTCGACCCAGGTGCCGTCGCCGGTGCTGGCCGCCTCGCCGGCCGGACCACCCTCGGACAGGTCCGTCAGGGCTGCGCGCAGCTCCTTGGCCAGGAGCGCCGCCTTGTCATCCGCGAGCCGGGTGACGAAGGGGAAGGCGGAGAGGTTTCTGGCCAATCGGACCCGGCACGAAACGACCACGTCGGACTCGGGGCCGGGCGAAACCAGCCAGCTCCCCACGTGGTGGGCGAACTCGTCGATGCGGATCGGTTGGAGGGTCAAGGGTCGGTCGGGGAAGGCACGGGCAGGTATGGGCAGACCTGAGGTCTCGTTCAAGGCCCGGGGCGGGGTCTCCCGCGACAAGGATACGTCGCCGGGGGTGGGATCGGGAGCCTGGCGCGGGGCTCCGCTTGCGGCGTGGTGTGCCCGCGGGTCAAGCTGGGTCCCGCCTGGCCGCTCGGATCGCTCCGGCCGGAGCCCGACCGCCCCCTCCCCACCATGCCCGTCCCGAGCCACGAGTGGATCGTTCTCGCTACGCTCGCGGCGAGCCTGGTGCTGTTCATCACGGACGCCCTGCGCTACGACGTGATCGCGGGACTGGTGGTGGTGGTGCTGGCGGCCACGCGCGTGCTGAGCCCCGAGCAGGCCTTCGCGGGCTTCGCGGACCCGGCGGTGGTGCTGATCGGATCGATGTACGTCTTCGGCCGGGCGGTCAACCGCTGGGGCATCGCGACGGCCATCGCCCACCGCCTGCTGGCGAGCAAGGACGGGCGCCGCGGCCCCGCCGCCGAGGCCCCCCTGGCGGCCAAGGTCACGGCAGTCTCCGGTCTGCTCTCGTCGGTTCTCTCGAACACGGGAGTGGTCGCGACCCTGATCCCGGTGCTTTCGAGCTTGGGGCGCCGGCTGGACGTGCCGGTCTCACGCCTCTTGATGCCGCTCAGCTTCGGCTCGCTCCTGGGAGGCCTGATCACCCTGATCGGCACCTCCACCAACCTGGCCATCAACCGCGTCATCGAGCGCGAGGGCATCGAGCCCTTCGGCCTGTTCGAGTTCTCCCACTTGGGCCTGATCCTGCTGGCCGTCGGAACCCTCTACTTCGTGTGGCCAGGGCGCAACCTGCTGCCCCGTCGCCGGGTGGACGAGACCCTCAGCGAGCACTACCAGGTGCCGAAGTTCGTCAGTGAGGTCTTGGTCGAGGCCTCGAGTTCTTTGGCCGGACTGACCGTGGCCGAGATCGACGCGGTGGCCCGGCACGGCATCGCGGTGATCGGCATCGTGCGCAAGGACGGCGATGGACCCCAGGCCGGGCCGCTGCTCGCCCCGGGGCCCAACCGGCGCATCCACAGCGACGACGTGCTGATCGTGCAGGGGGACCCCGACGCCATCCTGGGTCTGCGCCAGGAGCTGGGCCTGCGCGAGCGGCCGAGCATCGACGTGGACGGGTTGCACCTGGACTCCGGCGACGTGCAACTGGTCGAGGGCGTGGTGCCCGCCGGCTCCGACCTGGTGGGCCGCTCCCTGGCGGAGTCCGAATTCCGTGCCTCGACCGGGCTCAACGTCCTCGCCATCTCGCAACACGCGATGCTGCTGCCCAGCAAGTTGCGCGAGGCGCGCCTGGAAGTCGGCGACACGCTGCTGATGCAGGGTCACCAACGCGACATCGAACGCATGCGACGCAGCCGACGATTGCTGCTGCTGGGCGAGCTCGAGCCGCCGAGCATCGGCTCGGGTGCCCTGATCACCGTCGGGATCCTGGCCCTGGTATTGGCCGTCTCCGCCGTCGGTTGGATGCCCCTCTCCGTGGCTGCCCTGGCCGGGGCCTTGGCTCTGGTGCTCAGCGGTTGTGTACGACCTGACGAGGCGCGCGAGGCCGTGGACCTCTCGGTGCTGTTCCTGGTCGGCGGGATGCTGGCCCTGGGCACGGCCTTCCACAGCTCGGGCCTCGACGATCGCGTGGCCAACCTGCTGCTCAGCTTGGGTTCGGGCTTCACCGAGCCGCGCGCGATCATCGCCCTGTTGCTGTTGGCGACCGTGGCCCTGACGCAGCTCACCACCAACGTCACCGCCGGGATCATCATGGCCCAGGTGGCGATCGAGGTCGCGCGCGAGCTGTCCTACGACCCGCGGGCGCTGCTGCTGGCGGTGATTGCCGGCGCGAGCATGGCCTTCATGTCGCCGGTGGCCCACCAGGCCAACACGATGGTCGTCGGGCCGGGCGACTACCGCTTCAAGGACTTCCTCAAGGTCGGAACGCCCCTGACCGCGATCGTGTGCACGGTGCTGATCGTGATCCTCCCCTGGCTGTGGCCACTGCGCGCGGCGGTGCAGTGATGAGGCCTGCGATCGGGGCCCTCATGGTCCTCGCGCCACTCGGGCTCCAGACGTCCCCGATCGAGGTGCCGCCGCCCGTCGACGCCTTCCCCGCCTACCTGTGGCGACTGGACCACCGGGACGAGCCCCTCCCGCAGCAGCTGCTGAACGCGACCGGAGGGAGCCACGTCGAGCGCGCGGGGACCGCCGCCTGGCTCGTGGAGCGCGGGGCGCCCTTCTACGTCGGCCACGGACCCGGTCGCAACACCCTGCATCCTGAGCGCGACTCCCTCGAGGTCCGTTTTCCCCTGGCTCGCTTCGGCGCGACGCGCGACGAGGGCGAGCTGGTACGCACGCCCTGCTTGAGCGACCCGCAGACCCGCGCCGACCTGCGCGCGGCCCTGGCCGCTTCCCTGGCCCCCGATGACCGCGTCGCCGCGGACTTCGTGTCGCTGGGCGACGAGGTGTCGATCACGCCCTATGGCGACCCGATCGACTTCTGCCACTCGGCCCACTGCGACGCGGCGTTCCAGCGCTGGATCGCCGGGGGCGGGGGCGAGCGCTACGGACTCAGCCCCGGCGCGCGACGCTGTTCGACTGACGCGCTGCTGTCGTCGCCGACGCCCCGGAAGCTGGGGGCCTGGCTCGGGGGACGGGCCTTCCAGAGGGCGGTGCTGTCGGACCTGCTGCTGGAGCTCGCCGAGCACTCGCGTGCGCTGCGACCAGGCCTCGCCGTCGGAGTGCTGGGACTGGTGGGTGAAACGGCCTTCGGCGGGGTCGACCTCGAGGCGGTCGCTGCGGCACTGGAGGTCCTCGAACCCTACCGCGTCGCCGATGCCGTCGAGCGCTGCGCGAGCCTGCGCGCCCTGGGCCGCGGGCCGGCGACGATCCTGGAGACGATCTTCCTGGACCAGCAAGACCCCGACTCCCTGCGCGCCCACCTGCGCGGCCTGGTCGGTGCACCGGTGGACGGAGTCGTGGTCTGGTGCGACCGAGACCTCACCAGCGCACCCGAACTGCGGGTGGTGCTCGAGCAGGAGCTGACCAGCCTGCGGCGTGCGCGCGCAGCCCAGCCCGAGCGCGACCGCGACCCGCGCGGCGTGGCGCTACTGCACTCCGACGACAGCCTCGCCCACGCCTTTCTGCGCGAGGCCCGCGGCGATCGCCTCGGCTGGACGCGGCGGCTGGCCGGTCTCCAGGAACGTGAAGGCCACCACGAGGTCCGCCGGCGCGAAGCCCTCGAACAACTGCGTCAGGCGGGCGAGCACCCGGGCTCGATCCCGTTGGACGCGGTGGACGGGGCGTTGGTCGCGCGCTTCGGTCGCTTGGTCGCCGTCGATCTGACGGTCGTCAGCGACGCAGAGCTGGATCGTCTGCGCGCCTTCGTCGCCGCCGGTGGTGAGCTCGAAGTCCGCGGCCCCTTCGCCGAGCTGCGCCCCGACGGCACGCGGCGGGCTCGGTCCGAGACCGCCGGGGGCCTGGTGGCGAGCAGCGTCGACCGATCGAATCCATGACGATCAGGCGACGCGTGCGGCGTGACTAACGCCGCCGACCCGCGCGACCGCGGCGGCGGTTGCGGGCGCGAGTCCTGCGGATGTCGGCGCCGCGACTGCGGAGCGGTGCCGCAGGGGCGCCACCGTCGACCGAATCGATAGCCGGGAAGCCCAGGTGGCGTCGATCATCCTCGTCGAGGCGCGCGCCGAGTCTCTCGGTCAGATCCCGTCGCAGACCAGCGAGGGCCGCACGCGCCTCGGCCGAGGCCCGGCGCTCGCGATCGACTTGCTGCTCGATCCATGCGACCCGCGGCCGCAGGGACTCACGCTCGCGGTTGGCCAGACCGAGTTCGGCGGCGAGTAGGTCTCGTTCTTGGCGCAGGGCCGCGTGAGCCTCGACCTGAGATCGCAGCTGCTGCTCCACGGCTGCCAGGCGACGGTGGTCGAAGGTCTCTGACTGCTCGCGCTGGGCCGCGATGACCGTCTCCAGGTGCTCGGCCCGCTCGCGCAGGGCATCGCGGTCGCGATCGATCTCGGCCAAGCGCACGCCAAAGCGCACGGCCGCGCCCTCGTGTTCGGCGACCACCCGATTGCGCTCGTCCAGCGCGCGATCAAGGTCTGCGACCATGCGACCGAGATCGGCCTCGATCTGGTCCCGGTGGGTCCTTACGGCATCACGGTCGGCGAGGATCTCGTCCCGTTCGACGCGCGCGGCGTGCAGGTCGGCCAGGATCCGATCGCGCTCCTCCAGGAGCTCATCCCGATGGGCGAGCACCGCGTCCCGGTCGCGCAAGACCGCATCGCGGTCTTGCAGCACGCGCTCGCGGTCGCCCGAGACCTCTTCGAGACTGGCGCGAATCGCTTCGCGGTCGGCGATCACGGCCTCGAGCTCCGTCTGGGTCGACAGGCGGTTGCGTTCGAGTCGCTGGGCCGTGTCGTCCATCTTCGCGAGCTCGGACTCCAGGTGCTCCACGTGGGCCGCCACGGCCTTGCGGTCACTGAGCTCCTCCTCGCGCAGGCTCGAGACCTCGCGCGTCACCTCGAGTTGGCTCTCGTAGTCGCTTCGCAGGCGCGAGACCAACTCGCGGTGTGCGTCGAGCTCGCCGCGCAGCTCCTCCACCATCTCCGTGAAGCGCCGGCGCTCCTCGCGCCAGCGGCCCTTGGCGCGGTCGAAGCCGAGCAGGTCCGGGAGGAAGCGGTTGAGAGCCTCGAACAGCGCCGGCGACTCCTGCTCGGGGCCGAAGATGCCCTCGACATCGGGCAGGCCGGCTCCGTCGACGGCCGCCACCAGCGCATGGCGGTAGACGGGCGCGCGGTTGTCGGTGCTGTAGAGGTGTGCGTTGTAGAACTCGTACAGGCGCGGGGCGAAGCGCTGAAGGTCCGGATCGGCCTCCATGTAGATCTCGAGGCACATCAGCGACAGCCAACGCTGGAGGTTGCCCTGACCGATGGTGAGCACTTCGGCCCCGCGCTCGGTCATCCACTGCGTCGCCCTGCGCCGGCTGGGGAGCCCGTGCTGATGGTGTTCTTCCAGGTAGCGATGGACTAGATCGAGCTTGTCCTCGAGGAACGTGCCCAGGTCGCGCTCGGCCTGGGCGATCCGGCTCCCGGCCCAGGGCCCGATCAGCACCACGTGGGCGCGGCTGGTTCGCAGACACTCCGCGACGAAGGCCTCACGCTCGGCGGGCGGGACGTGCTCCAGGGTGTCGAAGGCGCACACCAGGTCGAAGCTCCCGGAGGCGAAGGGCAGCTGGGCGCCGCTGCCCAGCACCAGGTCGCGGGCGCCGTCGATGCCCTCGCGGTCCACCGCGAAGACCCGGTCGGTGGGCAGGAAGCGCCGCAGCAGGCCGGTGCGGCCTCCGACGTCGAGCACCCGCAAGGGGCGTCCTTCGGCGCGCATGCGCTCCGCCAGGTCCGCTACCAAGCGGTAGCGCTGGTACTGGTCGATCGGCAGGCGCTTGAGCGAGGTCACGACTGAGACTCCAGTTCGCAAACCTCCCCACCCGCCAGCTCGCGCCGCACGCGCCAGTCCGACTCGAGCGTCACCATGCCGTGCTGGCGGTGCAGCTCGTCGACGACCTGGAACACGACCACGCGCTCGCGGTGGTCGATGGCCACCGGCGTGGGGTGCCCGTGGTCGTAGAGGAAGGTGCTGATGTAGTACTCGCCCTGCAAGAGCGGCAGCGAGCCGACGATCATCTCGACTGTCCCCGTCTCGCCCGGCTCGAGGCCCGTGAGTTGGATCGGCTGGGCGCGCCACTCGTGGTTCGAGCCGTTCACGTAGGTCCCGTCGGAGCGGTAGATCCCGACCCCGAAAACCGGCTCACGCACCGCGCCCTGCACCCGGTAGCGGGTCTGGACGGTGAACTGCTCACCCGACGAGAAGACCCGCGCGGCCTGTCCGCCCGGCCCGATCAGCTCGACCGATTCGACGGCGATCTCGCCGCTGCCCCACTGGGGATAGTCGCCGCCGGCGCGGGCTGCGAAGGACAGGCCGTCGTTGCCGCGCATCTTCACGCGCTTCAAGTAGGCGTCGGCCACGCGCTCGGCAGGCCCCTGCTCGACGACGCGTCCCTCGTGCACGAGGACCACGTGCTCGCACATCTGCTTGACCGCGCCGAGGTCGTGCGAAACGAACAGGGTGGTCCCGCCACCCTCGGCGAACTCGTTCAGGCGCCGCATGCACTTGCCGCGGAAGTGTTCGTCGCCCACCGACAGGGCCTCGTCCACCAGCAGGATGTCGGGCTCGACACAGGTCGCCACGGCGAAACCCAGGCGCACGTACATGCCCGAGCTGTAGTCCTTGACCGGGCGGTGGATGAAGTCGCCGAGCTCCGAGAACTCGACGATCTGGGGCGTCTTCTCGGCGATCTCGTCGGGCAGCATGCCGAGGATCGAGCAGGCCAGGCCGATGTTCTCGATCCCTGAGAACTCCGGATGGAAGCCGGCGCCGAGCTCGATCAGTGAGGTCACACGGCCGTTGACCTGGACACTGCCGGTGGTCGGCGAGCTGACCCCCGAGAGCAGCTTGAGCAGGGTGCTCTTACCTGCGCCGTTCTCGCCGATCACGCCGACGGTGGCGCCCTTGCGAACGTCCAGATAGACCTCGCGCAGGGCCCAGAATTCGCGGTAGCGAGGCCCGCCGATGTGCAGCGAGTCCAGCAACCGGTGCATCGGCTTCTGGTAGAGGCGATAGCACTTGGAGACCCCGTCGGCGACGATCGCTTGCTCGCTGCCCGAGCGGGATGCCGCCGCGGCGGACGAGGCGTTGGCCGGGACGGCGCTGCTGGTTTCACTCATGGCCATGGCGCTCCGACTACAAAAGGTCCGGGAAGGACTTCCGGTTGTCGCGGAAGACCGCGCCGCCGACCACCAGCATGAGCACCGTCGCCAGGACGAAACGGAACACCAGGTCCCACTGCGGCCACAACTGGAAGACCAGCACGCGCTGCCAGGAGTCGATCAACCAATGCATCGGGTTGATCTCGAGGATCCAGCCCAGGGGCAGCATGAAGCTCCCGAATCCGCCTCCCAAGCTCTGGTAGGAGTCCCTGACCATCTTGGCCGGGTAGAAGATCGGCGTGGCGAACATCCAGACCGTCGTGGCCACACCGATGATGTGGTAGACGTCGCGCACCATCGCGTTGAGGGCCGACAGAAGGTAGGTCAGGCCGATCGTGAAGGCCGCCTGGAGAACCAGCAGCAGCGGCACCGCGAGCAGCTCGAGCCCGGGGCGGCGATCGCTGAAGACGATCACGCCGAAGAGCACGATCGGCATGCCGATCAGCATGTTGACGATCGACGAAATCGTCAGGTACGGCGGCAGGATCTCGGAAGGGAAGACGACCTTCTTGATCAGGTTGGCGTTCTCCACCAGCGAGTTCGTCCCGCGGCTCATGGTCTCGGCGAAGGCCGCCCAGGCCAGGATCCCGGCCAGCATCACCAGTGCGGTCTCGCCCGGGCTGCCGTCGCCGGGATAGGTCGGGTCCGACCCCGGATCGCCCCAGCGGGCCTTGAGCACCAGCCGGAAGACGAACATGTAGACGAACAGGTTCACCACCGGAAAGATCACCGACCAGAAGAACCCCATGGCCGAGCCCACGTAGCGCGACTTGAGGTCGCGCACGACGAAGTCGCGCAGCAACGCTCGGTTGCGCAGGACGGATCGGAGGAGGCTCAACACGGTTCGAGGGGACGCTGGGGGGTTGTCGGAGACTGACGGCTGGTCGGAGTCTGACGGAACAACGGACGCTTGCGGAGCGAGAGCTGCGGCCGCCGCAACCTCAGAGAACCAGCTTCCCGAGGGCCGATTCGACCAACCCGACCGCGAGCTCGGCGGTCCGGTTGGCGTGGTCGAGGATCGGATTGACTTCGGTCAGCTCGAGCGAGACCAGTCGCCCGCTGTCGGCGACGTTCTCGAGCACCAGGTGCGACTCGCGGAAGTTCGTGCCACCGGGCACGCGCGTCCCGGTGCCCGGCGCGATCGAGACGTCGCAACCATCCACGTCGAAGGAGACGTGGAAGCCGTCGGTGCCGTCGTTGGCGATCTCGAGGGCCTCCTCCATCACGCGCTGCATGCCCATCATGTCGATCTCACGCATGGTGTAGATGCGGATCCCGACCTTGCGGATCATCTCCTTCTCCCGCGCATCCAACTCGTGCACGCCGATCAGCACGCAGTTGGACACGTCCAGCATCGGCGCGGCGCCGGCCAGCTCGGTCAGGCTGCGGTGGCCGAAGCCCAGGCACGCCGCCAGGGGCATGCCGTGCACGTTGCCCGAGGGCGAGGTCTCGGGAGTGTTCATGTCGCCGTGGGCGTCGAACCAGATCAGTCCGACCTTCTGGCCCCGGCGGCGGAAATTGCGCGCGACCCCGGAGATCGTCCCGCAGGCCACGGCGTGGTCGCCGCCGATCACCAGCGGGAAGCGCCCGCGGGTCAAGGTCTCGTCGACGCGGTCGCGCAGGGCCTCGCAGTGCAGGGCGATCTCCCGGATGAAGCGCGCGCTGGGCTCCGGCGGATCGCCGCTGGCGGGGACGGCGACGGGCACGTCACCGAGGTCTTCGAAGTCCAGGTCGAGGGCCCGGATACGTCGCTCCAAGCCTGCCATGCGGACGGCGGTCGGGCCCAGGGAAGCACCCTGGACGGCCCCCCCCAGATCCAGGGGGGCGCCGATCAGGCTCACCTTGCGGTCGAGGATCACGTGAGGTTCGGGGGGGCTGTTTGAGGAGGACGGGCCAGGGGTCGGACCCGGCGCAGGCGGCTCAGGTGCGACGCCGCAGCAGAGCGGGGACGCCACGACCGGCACCGAGGGCCCGCGCCGCGTCGCCGTTGCGTACGGCAGCCTCCAGCAGGCCGTAGGAATCTACCAGAGCGAGGGCCTGGCCCCGCGCCACGTCGGCGTAGGTCCCGGCGACCGGCAGGCATTGCCCGGCGATCTCGAGCTCCCACTCGCGGTGTTCGTCGCCCAGCAGACTGCCGGGAAGGTTGGTGATGAGGTTCCCGAAGCGATCGACCGAGACCACCTCGCCCCTGTAGGACTCGGGCTTGTCGGAGACCCGCTCGGGACTCGGCGCCGCTGCCCGGGACCAGTCCAGGACGGGTCGACCCAAGTCGCTGACCGCCTGGCCGTCGACCAGCAGGGCCGCCGCGGGGCTGAAGACGTCGCGGCCGTGGAAGGTGGCGCTGCAGGTCGCGAGGCCGACCCGCTCCACGTCCACGGCGACCACCTCCCGGTCCGCTGCGCCGTCCAGGAGCCTGGCCAGGAGGCCGTTGTCCGGCGCCAGGAAGAAGTGCTCTCCGATGCGCGCAGCCAGGATCGCTCGTCCGGAGCCCACGCCTGGGTCGACCACCGCCACGTGCACGGTCCCCGGCGGGAACCAGCGGAAGGCTGCGTCCAGGTGGAACGAGGCGATCGTGACCTCCTGGGCCGGAACCTCGTGGGTCAGGTCCACCACGGCCCGCAGCCGCTTGGCGTAGGTCCACAGGACGCCGTGCATGACGCCCACGTAGGTGTCCACCTGACCGAAGTCGGTCAGCATGGTCACGATTCCTGAGCGGGCGGTGGTCATCGTTGGGCAGTGTCGGGATGTCGGGGCCGAGCCCCGGAATGCTGGATCGGACCGCCGTGCCCGAACGGAACGGGGGACGGCCCGTGCTCAATAGGTGCGCGCCGCGAGGGCACCCAGGTACGCGCCTTGCAGGACGGGGTCCGCCGAGGTTCGACGCCGGGCCAGGTTCTCCACCTCGCCGACGCCGCCCAACTCGCCCAAGACGAAGCCGATGCGACGCAGGTCGGCGGCGCTGACCCGCGGCGGCGGAGACTTCAGCTCTTCGTATAGGGCCTGAATGCCTTGGAAGTCCGCCAGCAGGTGGCCGGCGAGGACGCTGCGATGGAAGTCGCGGGTCCAGACCCCGGCCCGCACCAGCCGCAGGCCAAGGCCGTCTCGACCGAGGACCAGGGCCCGCGCCAGTTCGAGGTCCAGGGCCGCGTTCCCGTCGCTGGGGAACATCTCGCGCAGCCGGATCAAGTCGCCCTGATCCGCGTAGCCGGCCAGCGCCCGAACGATGCGCGGCTGGAGGCTGGGAGCCTCGCGCCGCTCCAGGGCCTCGCGCAGAATCGGGCGCGCCGAGAGCCGCCCCTGCTCCGCCAAGGCGACGGCGACCTCGATCGAGAGGGGCGACTCGGCGAAGACCAAAGCCTGCTCGAGCAGCCGTTGCACGCGCCCGTCCTCGGCGACCTCGACCAGGGCCCGGGCCAGGAAGGGCCGATCCTCGTTGGTCTGGTCGGCGATGATCGATTCGGCGATGTCGAGGGCCAAGAGCTCGCCCAGGGCGATGCGCGCCGCCAGAGCCGTCGCGCGCACGTCGGGGTCCTTGTCGCGTTCGAGGCGCACCAACTCGCTGATCCAGCTCCGGTCGCCCGAGCGCCCCATGGCCACGGCCACCAACTGCCGACGGGCCGGCACGTCCGAGGCCAAGAGGGGCGCGAGAGTGTCCCAGCCCCGCGGATCGCCGGCGACCAAGAGCAATGCCGCCGCCCGCACGCGCAGGGAGGTCACGCCGGTGGCCCGGTCGTAGATGTCGATCAGCTCGGGCGAACCGCCGCGGCGCTCGAGGGCGAGCACCAGCTCTTGCCACTGTTCGGGGCTCGACGGCGTCCAGATGCCGTTGCGCACGAGCAGGTTGAACTCGGCCGGAAGCGCCTCCAAGCAGGCCTCGTAGACCGCCAGGCTCGGTTCCTCGATCAACATCGCCACGAGGTGGTCGCGGATCGACGGCCAGCGGCCCGACGCAGCGGCCGGCAGCAGCACGCTGTCGAGGAAGACCTTGTCCTCTTCGAGCGCAGCGATGCGTGCCGCGCGCCAGGTGCGCCCGTCGACCAGGCCGTAACGCTTCGCCGCCTCCCAGCGCAGCGACAGGAGCAGGCTCGCCGGCGCCGACGGAACGCTCTCTTCCGGCTTGCGGACGAAGACGATCAGGTCGCTGACCAACCTTCCGAGCGGGCCGCGCCCGAGGGCGATCGGCTCGATCTGGGCGTTGGCGCGGTCGTCGTCGGTCCGCATCAAGGCCAGCACCACGGCCCCGCGGACTTCGTTGCGCGGATCGGCCAGCAGTCGCAACAGCAGGTCGACCGGCGGCAGGCTCAGCTCGCCCAGGGCCAGGATCGCGGCCAACTGCTCGAAACCCGAGCCCGCCTGGGCCGTGCCCTCGAGGAGGCCGAGTTGATCCACGGCGTCGGTAGCACCCAGGGCGTAGAGCGCCGCGGAACGCTCGAACTCGTCGCCGAAGCCGGCCTGGAGCTCCTCGATGGCCTTGCGGGCCGTCGAGCGGGTGAAGGCCAGGGTTCGGTCACGGGCGATGGCCACTTCCCAGGCCGCCTCGGCCTCGGCCATGCGCTCCGCGGCCGCTTGCTGCTGCCGTGCCATCGCCGCGGCGCGCGCCTCGAGCTCCGCGGCGACGGCCGCCGCGTCCGCCGCTGCCTGGGCTTCCGCTGCAGCCCGTGCTTGCGCCGCTGCGGTCGCTCGGGCCTCTGCCTTGGCTGCCGCGGCCTGGGCTTGCGCGTCGATTTGGGGCGTAGGCTCTTCTCCCGCGCCATCCTGTTGGGCTCCGCCCTGCTCGGGCTCCGCGCCGCCAGCTGGCTCGGCGCCGGTCCCCGGCGGATTCTGGGGTCGCGGGCGACCGCCCGCCCGGGGCGGCTTCTCACCGGCGGGGCCGGCCTGCGGCGTCTGACCCTGCGGCTGCGAGTTCTGTTGCGTCTGGCCCGCTTGTGTGACGGCTCCTGCCCCCAGAACCGTGCTGACCGGCTGGACCGCTCTCGCCGGAACAACGGCGACAGCGACGCTGGCCCAGGCGGCCAGGGCGATGACGACGACCGAGCGCTGGATGGTGTGGATGCGGATCATTGCTCTCGGTCCTGTCGCGCGGGCCCGATGACGCGGCACGGGGCCTCGCTCGGGCACAGGGGCCGCTCGGCCCGTGGGATCGTCGGTGCGGCGCAAAGGATCACGGTCGGCTCCGGCCTCAGACGGGCTCCCCCAACAGGCCGACCAGCTCGTCGCGCTTCGCGTCGCGCAGCTCGGCGGTGCGGGCCTCGAGGTTCAGGCGCAAGAGCGGCTCGGTGTTCGATGCGCGCACGTTGAACCACCACCAGTCGGCGTCGGCCAGGTCGCCGAACTCGACGGTGATCCCGTCCAACTCGTCCTGGCGCCCGCTCGCGTAGCGCTGCTTGATCTGAGCGATGGCCTCGTCCTTGTCCGGCACGCGGAAGTTGATCTCGCCCGTCGAGTGGTAGCGCCGCAGGTCGGCCACCAGCTCGCTCATGGGCCGATCGCGGTTCTCCGGCGCATCGAGCACGGTCAGCGCGGTGACCATCGCGATCACGCCCGAGTCGGTGGTGAAGTTGTCCGCGAAGTAGAAGTGCCCGGAGAGCTCGCCGCCGAAGACCGCGCCTTTCGCCCGCATCGTGGCCTTGATGAACGAATGCCCCACGCGCTCGCGAATGGGCTCGCCGCCCGCCGCCGCGATCTCCTCCTTGACGACCCAGGACGAACGCAGGTCGTAGAGGATCGGCGCGGGGCCGCGCTGCTTCAGGAAGTGCCGGGCGATCAGGGCCGTCATCAGGTCGGCGCTGATGGTGCGACCCGCCTCGTCCACGAAGCAGCAGCGGTCCGCGTCGCCGTCGAAGGACACACCCAGCCGCGCCCCGTGCTCGCGCACCACCTTGGCCACGTACTCGAGGTTCTCCTCGATCAGCGGGTTGGCCTCGTGCACCGGGAAGTTGCCGTCCGGCTCCATCAGGATCGAGTGGGCCTCCACCAGGGGCAGGCGCTCGAGGATCTTCGGCAGGGTGTGCCCGGCCATGCCGTTGGCCGCGTCGATGGCCAGGACGACCTTCGTCTGCAAGTGAGCGAAGCTCGCTACGTGGTCGGCGTAGGCATCCAGCAGCTCGATGTGCTCCTCGGTGCCGCGCTCCCCCAGCGGCCCGGGGTAGGGCTCGGCGCACATGCGCTCGAGTTCCATGATGCCTGTGTCGCCGGAGATCGGCACGGCGCCCGGACCGCACAGCTTCATGCCGTTGTACTGGCCCGGGTTGTGGCTGGCGGTCACGACCAGGCCCCCGTCGCAGTCCAAGGAGCCGATCCCGAAGTAGGTCATCGGCGTCGACGCGAGCCCCAGGCGCAGCACGTCGCAGCCGGCGTCGCGCATGCCCTCGGAGACGGCGTCGGCCAGCTCGGGCGAGTGGGTCCGCATGTCCTGGCCGACGACCAGTCGCTTCGCTCCGCGTAGACGGACGAAGGCGTGGCCGATCTTGCGGCCCATGTCTGCGTCCAGCTCGGAGCCGTAGACGCCGCGGATGTCGTAGGCCTTGAAGATACCCATCGTGAATCGAACTCGGATCGGGGAGAGGGTCGGTGGGAGAGGGGCGCGCAGATCAGCCGAAGATCGACTGCGCGGCTCGGATCGCGCGCTCGACGTCGGCGCTGGCGAGGTCCATGTGGGTCACGAAGCGCAGGGTCCCGGCGCCCAGTGCCATCACGCGCACGCCGTGGGAGCCGAACCGGTCGGCCACCTCGACTGCGGAGAGCTCGGGGTGATCCACGCGCACGAGCACGATGTTGGTCTCGACCTCGGAGACCGGCGAGCTGAGGCCGTCGATGGCGTCGAAGCCCGCGGCCAGCTGGGCCGCCAGGGCGTGGTCCTCGGCCAGACGCTCCACGTTCTGCTCGAGGGCCATGAGCCCCGCCGCGGCGATGATTCCGGCCTGGCGCATCCAGCCGCCCAGGCGCTTGCGTTGCCAGCGCGCGCCCTCGATGAAGTCTTCGTCGCCGGCCACGAGGGACCCGACCGGTGCGCCCAAGCCCTTGGAGAGGCAGATCGAGACCGAATCGAAGGTCTGGGCCCAGCGCGCGGCCGAGATCCCCGAAGCCACCACCGCGTTGGCCAGGCGCGCCCCGTCCAAGTGCACCCGCACACCCTTGTCGCGGGCGCCGAGGGCCGCGCCCTCGAGGGCCTCGAGGGGCTGGACCCGGCCGCCGGTGCCCATGTGGGTCTGCTCAAGGCACAAGAGTCCGGTGCGCGGACAGTGCACGAAGTCGGGCCGGATCAGGGCCTCGACAGCGGTGCGGGCCAGGGAGCCGTGGTCGTCACCGATCGGCGTCACGGCCTGGACCCCGTGGTTCGCGCCCAGTCCCCCAGCCTCCCAGCGCAGGATGTGGGCCTCGCTCTCGAGGATCACTTCGTCCCCGGGCCGGGTCCAGACGCCCACGGCGATCTGGTTGGCCATCGTCCCCGAGGGCACGAAGAGGGCGTGGGCCTTGCCCAGGAACTGCGCCCCGGCTTCCTCGAGCCGGCGGACCGTCGGGTCGCCGTCGAGCACGTCGTCGCCCACCTCCGCCTTGGCCATGGCAGCGCGCATGGCATCGGAGGGGCGGGTGACGGTGTCGGAGCGGAAGTCGGATAGTTCGGCCGCCATAGGGGCGTCAGGGTACGCCACGCCCCGGACCGGGCCAACGGCGGGGCCCCCCTCGTGACCGGGCGCGAACGATCCGGGGCTCGGCCGGAGAGGGTCCCGGCTCCGGGTTGGCGCCGAACGCGGGGCAGCCGCCGCGATCTCGGCCTCAATCCCGGGGGGGATACGGCTCGGCGCGGCGGGGCCAGCCGCCCGCTCAAGTCCCTTCGACGGGGCGACGAAGAGCCGCCAGTGGCTCGAACCCTGCTCGTGACCGGATCCAGTGGGCTGATCGGTTCCCAGGCCGTGCGGCACTTCGCCGCCCGCGGCTGGCGGACGGTCGGCGTGGACAACCACATGCGCGCCCAGTTCTTCGGCAGCGGCGGCGACCCGCGCTGGAATCTGGAGCGCCTGGTGACCGAGGTGCCGGACTTCGACCACCGCGAGCTCGACGTGCGCGACCGACGGGGCCTGGCCGACCTGGTCCGCGAGCTGAAGCCCGCTGCGATCGTCCACTGCGCCGCACAGCCCTCTCACGATTTGGCGGCGAGCCGCCCCTTCGACGACTTCGAGGTCAACGCCCTCGGGACCCTCAATCTGCTCGAGGCTGCCCGCGCCGGGGCGCCGGGCAGTCCCTTCGTGTTCCTCTCGACCAACAAGGTCTACGGCGACGCCCCCAACGAGTACCCGCTGGTCGAGCAGCCGCGCCGCTTCGAGTTCGCCCGGGCCGAGGACTTCCAGGGCATCGACGAGACCTGCCGCATCGACCGCTCGACCCACAGCCTGTTCGGGGCCTCCAAGGCCTCGGCCGACCTGTTGGTCCAGGAGTACGGCCGCTACTTCGGGATGCCGACCGTGTGCTTCCGCGGCGGCTGCTTGACCGGTCCCGCCCACAGCGGCGTCGAGCTGCACGGATTCCTCTCGTGGCTGGTCGACACCGCGGTCTCGGGTCGCACCTACACCGTGATCGGCCACGGCGGCAAGCAGGTCCGCGACCAGATCCACAGCCACGACGTCTGCACCGCGATCGAGGCCTTCATCGAGGCGCCGCGCAGCGCCGAGGTCTACAACCTCGGCGGCGGCCGCGAGAGCAACGGATCAGTGCTCGAATGCCTGGACCTGCTCGCGGACCTGCTGGGGCGCGAGGTCCCCCACCGCTTCGAGCGGCGCGCCAGGGTCGGCGACCACGTCTGCTACATCAGCGACACCCGTCGCTTTCGCTCCCACTACCCCCACTGGACACTCTCGCGGCGACTGCCCGAGATCCTCGCCGAGATGGTCGACCAGGCCGGCGAGAGGAGTCGGGCCGCATGAGGACCATCCGCGTCGCCTTCCGCGACTTCTGGGCCGGCTTCGAGCCGGACCACTTCTTCCAGCGCCATCCGGAAGTGCTGCGCCACTGGCGCTACGAGCTCTCCGACCGGCCGGACCTGGTGATCTACTCCAGCTTCCCGGGCGGCGAGAAGCTGATGACCCAGCACGCCATCGACGACGATGCCGTGCGGCTGTACTACACCGCCGAGAACGTCGCGCCCGACCTGTCGCGCTGCGACTTCGCCATCGGCTTCGATCGCGACCTGACCGATCCGCGCTTCCTGCGGCTGCCCAACTACGTCGGCACCCAGTCGCAGATCGGCTTCATGCCCGACGCCCTGGTCGGGCGGGCCGACCGCGACCTGGAAGCGGCCATGGCCCTCAAGCAGGGAGCCTGCATCTTCGTCCAGGGCAACCATGTGCCCTGGCGTGAGGCATTCGTGAAGAAGCTGTCCGAAGCGATGCGGGTCGATTGCGCCGGGCCGGTGCTGAACAACACCGGCTTCACGATCAGCCGCAAGGACAAGTACGGCCTGTACCGCCGCTACAAGTTCGCGATCACCTTCGAGAACGAGCGGTCGCGCGGTTACGTCACCGAGAAGATCAACGATGCCCTCTTGACCGACGTGGTCCCGATCTACGCCGGCGACCCGACCGTGGCCGAGGACTTCGACCCCGGGTGCTTCCTGAACCTCGACTCGTTTCCGGACGAGGACGCGTTGATCGAGGAGATCCTGCGTTTGAACGAGGACGACGAGGCCTACGCGCAGATGCTGCGCGCGCCGGCCTACGCCCAGGACCGCATGAGTCCCTGGGTCGATCCGGAGCGCCAGCTCGAGTTCTTCGACCGAGTGATGGGCGCCGCTGCGCGTGGTCAACGCTGGTCCTGGATGGGCAGCCGTCCCGACGGCGCCCCGGTCGGCGACAGCTTGCAGTTGGCACTCGGCCCCCGCGTACACCTGGAGCCCGACGAGTTCCACGTCTCGTCCGACCCCCTCGACCAGCCCGATGTGGTCGCGGACGAGGTGGCCCTGGTGCCCCTCGCCGAGGGCTCGATCGATCGCTTGCGGGTGCCTGGCCTGGTGCTCCAGTGGAGCCCCGACGAGGCCGTCGCGGCCCTCTCCCGTTGGCGCGAGAAGATCGCGCCGGGCGGGCGCCTGGAGCTCGCCGTCGGCGACTGGGACGTCTGCCGCAAGCTCGCGGACTGGGCTCCGCGCGAGGCCTTCTCGACGCTCTTCGCCCACGGCTCGCGCCGCGCGCCGCGCTGGGGCTGGACCGCGGACGAGTTGAACGCCGCCCTCGCGGGGGCAGGCTTCGAGCACCGCGACGTGCGTCCGTTCGGCCGCCACCTGCGGGCCCGCGCGGCCGGGCGGCCCGGTTGCCTGGTCGACCCGCCGACGGCGGTCGACCTCGTCATCGCCTGGCCTCGCTTCGACCAGCGCGAGCTGGTTCCGACCCTGGCGGCCTTCGCGGCCTGCTCCACCGAGGGTCTACGCTTGGCCCTGCGCTACGACCCGGCCCTCGACGGACCGCTCGAGGCCTGCGTCGATCGGCTCGAGCTGGCCCTGAGGTCGATCCGGACCGCCGCGGCCATCGACCTGGTGGTGCTCAGTGACCCCATCGACGACCTGTGCCCCTTCGACCTGGGCGCGCGCACGGCGGCGGTGATGGCGGGGCCGGAGACCCACTCGGACCGTATGCGCTTCCTCACGGCCCTGGGACACGCAGTCGTCGGCCCGGACGAGTTGTCCGAGCGTCTCGACGGCCGCGTGAATCGCCGCGCCGGCTGACGCCTCACCTCAGGCGCGTCCGTCGGGGAGCTCGAACTGGCGCCCGTTGAGCCAGATTCCGTCTCCGGCCGTGAGTTGCCCGGCGGAACTGGTCCACAGCTCGTAGAGGTTGAACAGGCCGAACCCGGCCTCGCGCAGGAAGCGATCCACGTCGCCGAACAGGGGCGTGCCCTCGTAGAGCGGCGCGAACTGCACCTCGGCCAGGACCACACCCACCTGGGACAGGCGCTCACCCAGACCGGTCAGTGCTTCGATCTCGAAGCCCTGCAGGTCGAGCTTGAGCAGGTCGATCGCCTGGGGCACCAGCTCGTCCAGGCGCCGCGCGGGAACGCTGATCGTCTCGACCGTCGCGACCTTGGCACCTTGCAGGGTCTGCTTGAAGCTCGATGGGGCGAGGGCCGAGGAGGAAACCGAGTTGGCGGTGACGTGGAACTCGAGCTGGCCGGTGCGCGCGGCGAGGGCCGCTGCGTGGACCGTCACCCGCCGATCGCCCGCATAGCGTCGGGCCAACTCACGGGCCAAGGTCGGCTGGGCCTCGACCGCATGCACCCGCGCGCGGGGCCAGCGCGCGAGGACTTCGTCGACCACTGCCCCACGGTTGGCGCCGCCGTCGACCACGAGGGGGTCGTCGCGATCGACCAGGGCGACCAGGTCGTCGAAGCGATCGCGATGCACGTCGCAGCCGGCGAGACCGGGGGCGTGGGGCGCGCGTCGGCCGGACGGGGCGTTCGCGACAGCGGCGTCGCGAGCTGCCCCGGCCGAGGGTCGGACCGTTTGGGTCGCCGTGGAACTGGCTTGCGGTTGCGCAGCGCCGGCGGGCACGTTCGTCCGCGCCTTGCCCGACGACTCGGCCAGTTCCAGCACCCCGGCCAACTCGGGCTCCAGGTCCAACCGCCCCAGGGGTCCACGCCCGAACTGGATCAGCCCCCAACCGCGCAGAGGGTGGAAGCTCGAGGTGCGTTCGGTGTAGGCCGGGTAGTAGAGGCGATGGCGCCAGCCCGGGGCCAGGCTCTCACGCACGTAGTCCCAGGAGCACACGTGCTGCTCGTACTGGTCGAAGCCGAACTCGGGGTGCCCGGGCACCAGGAAGTCGTCGATCAGCACGAAGCCCTGCTGGAAGCGCTCGCCGATGAAGGCCAGCTCCTCGCGCAGGGGCCAATCGAAGCCGTAGCCATGGGCGTCGAGCCAGAACAACGTCGGCCGCTCGAACAGCTCGCTCCCGATCGTGGCCAGATGCCCCAGGAACTCCTGCGAGGTCTGCCTGTTGATCGCGACCTGGGGCTGGTCCGCGACGTGGTGCCGCGCGACCTCGAAGGATGCTGGGTCGGGTTCGCAGGACAGGCAGCGCAGGGACGGGAAGGTCCGCGCGACATAGCCGAGGGTGGTGCCCAGGTTGGTGCCCGTCTCCACGAAGACCTCGCTGCGCGCCGCGAGCCAGGCCACCAGCCGCAGCAGGTAGGCGTCGCCGTGGAAGCCGACCGCACCCGGCTGGGCGCCGCGGATCGGATCGGGTGCTGCTGTACGCTCGTCCTGGGGCATTGGCGCAAGCTAGCAGGGCCGGCGCGCCGGTCCGAGGATGCAGCCCACGGCCTGCGCCAAAACAGGGCCGCAACCGCAGCAGGGCGCGGATCGATCTACGGGGGCGAGCCTCCGTCAGCCGCGGCCTCGCCCGGTCCAGCGGCGGACCCCGGTCCAGCGGCGGACCCCGGTCCAGCGGCGTAGCCCAAGGCCTCGAGCCAGTCTCCACCCGTCGCAACGGTCCCGTATTGCTCGCTGTGGAGCGTGCGCTGGAACAGGGGCGTCCAGAGCGACCAGCGGCGCTCGCTCAGGCTGCCGTGCACGGAGATGTCGGTGCGCAGGACGAACGGCACCACGGCGACCGACTTCGCGGTCCTGTTCAAGCCCGGAAGCTCGACCACGGTACCCGCCGGCAAGCGGGACAGGCCCGATGGCGATGTCGAGCGATCCACCAGGGCCAGCTCCCACGGCAAGGCAGCGCGGCCGTCCACCGCTGGACCGCCCACGGTCTGGGTCACCCACCAACTGACCGCGACCAGCAGGGCAAGGGTCACCAGGACGAGATCCCCCAGCGTGATGGAACGGGTTTGCTTGCGCGGCGCTATCGGATTCATGGACTTGTGTCCTGGATCAGAAATTCGGCGTCACTGCCCGGAGGTCCGATCGATGCTGGCTAGGCGCGCCGACGACGCGTATCCGCTGCGATACTCGGAGGAGGCGCTGGCGACTCCAGCGGCGATCGGAGCCCGGGAAGTGACGCCGAATTTCTGATCCAGGACACTAGACCTCTTCGGGCGGACCGTCGGTTGAACCCGGCCCATGGGACACACAAACGCCTGCCGAGTTCACGCTCGAACACCGGTGTCCAGATCGACCAGCGACGCTCCCGCAGCCGACCACGGCTGTAGATGTCGGTGCGCAGTACGAACGGCGCCACGGCGACGGAGCTGGCAACCAGGGTCGGGTCGGGGCAGACCAAGTGGACCCCCTCGGGCACAGGGGTCGGCATCGTCTGATCCATCAACTCGGGGTTCACCGCTTGGCCCCCCACCACCTGGGTCGTCCACCAAGCCAGGCCGACGAGAGCCGCGAGGGTCACCAGCCCGAAGTCGCGCAGCTTCTTCGGAGTGGGCTGTCCGGTCTCGCGCTTGCGGGGCATGGTCCGAGCCTAGCAAGCCGGGATCCGTTGGGACGTACGGTGCCTGGGACGTACGGTGCCGGGACCCCTTGTCCCGCGCGGAGCGGGGAGGGTGGCCGCCTCTGGCGGCCACCCTCCCCGCTCCGCGCGGGACAAGGGGTCCCGGCACCGTACGTCCCAACGGATCCCCGCGCCGCACCCCCAACAGCCTCGTCTAACCTCTGGCGGTGGAACTCCCGCCCTTGACCGAGAAGATCGTCGCGCTGCTCGATGGCGCGGGCGTCCCCTATCGCTTCGTCGAGCACGACGCGACGCGCACCTCCGAGGAATCGGCCGCGGCGCGGGGCGAGCCGCTCGAGATCGGGGGCAAGTCGCTGTTGTTGAAGGTCGGGCCCCACTTCGCGCTGTGCGTGCTCAGCGCCTCGGCGCGGGTGGATGCCAACGCGGTGCGGAGGCATCTGGGCCAATCCGGGGCGCGCTTCGCCACCCGCGAGGAGTTGCACGAGCTGACCGGCCTCGTGCCGGGCTGCGTGCCGCCCTTCGGTGAGCCGATCCTCGCCCTGCCGTTGCTCCTCGACGAGGGCTTCCTGGCCAACGACCGCATCGCCTTCAACGCCGCGTCGCTACACCACTCGGTCATCATGAACACTGAGGACTGGCTCCGGATCGCCCGGCCGCAACTGGGGCGCTTCGCTCGTCCGTGAAGACTGCTCGCACTCGCGGCTCCGCGCGTGGAGTCGGGCGGCCCTCACACAGCCTGCGCCGATGACCGGCCGAAGCGAACGCCGCTTGCCCTGCATCGCGAACCCCTTCGCCGGGGGCGGTCGTGCCCTCGATGCCTGCGCGCGAATGAACCGGCGCATGCAAGCGTCGGGGTGGAGCCTCGAGAGCCACACCGGCGCGTCGGCGGCGGAGACGCGCCGGTTCGCGCGCGAGCTCGATCTGGGCGACGCATCCGCCGTCGCGGTGGCGGGCGGCGACGAAACGCTGTTCGATGTGGTCAACGGCCTGGCCGAGCGCGGACCGCTGCCGCCGATCGTGGTCGTGCCCGCGGGGTCGGGCAACTCGGTGGCGGCCGTGGCCGAGCTGCTGCGACCGCGCCTCATTGGGGCTGGCGCTCGCCTCGACGGCGCGTCCGTGGACTCGGACCTCTTGGCCTGCATCACCGTCACTCGGCACGCGGGGCGCGGGATGCGGATCGCCCCCGCGGCCCTGCTCGACGACGGCGAGCTGGACCTGACCGTCATCCGGCGCGGATCGCGGCTGCGCTTGGCGGCGGTGCTCCAGGGCGTCTTCGACGGCAGCCACGTGGAGAACCCCCTGGTGGCCAGCCGTCGCTTGGTCCACTGCAGCGTGGACCTGGAGGGGAACGGCGGCCTGGTGGTCGACGGCGAGCTGCTCTCGGCCCGCCGCTGCGACCTGCGGGTGGATCCGCGCGCCGCGCGGCTGCTGGCCCGAGGCGCGCGGGGGTAGCATGCAGCCCGCGTCGAATCGGTCGGCGCCCAACGAGGAAGATCGACAATGCTCCTGAAGGCCACGTTCGCCAAGTTCCTGCTCGCGTCCGCGGGCGCCGTCCTGGTCACCACTGCGGGTCTCCAGGGGGACGCGGTCGAGACCATCAGGGAGTCCGACACCAAGGTCGACTTCCCCGTGGTCCGCCGGGCCCTGGGTCCGACCCTGGAGCAACCGGGCGGGGTCCAGCACATCACCGGCGTGGCGGTGCGCGACAAGACCGTCTTCAGCGTCAACGTCTACGCCTACGGGTTGTACGTGGATCCGTGGGCGGTCCAGGAGCAGCTCGGCGCCTTCACCGACCGCACGGCGAAGCAGCTCGGCAAGGACGAGGAGTTCTACGCCGCGCTGATGTCCGACAAGATCGAGAAGACCCTGCGGATCGTGTTCGTTCGCAACGTGGACGCCGAGGACGTGGTCGAGGCCTTCGACGGCAGCCTGGCGCCGCGCATCGCCAAGGCCCGCGACGAGATGGAACTGCCCGACGCCACCGCCGAGCTGGAGACGTTCAAGGGCCTGTTCGACATCGACAAGCTTCGCAAGGGGGCCGAGCTGGTCTTCAGCTGGACCAAGGGCGGCGTGCTGCGCACGACCATCGACGGCGAGCTGCAGCCGGAACTGCGCTCGCCGGGGCTGTGCTGGGCGCTGTTCGACGTGTACCTGGGCAGCGACCCGATCGAGGAGGCCGGTCGCAAGAAGATGGCGTCGCGAATCCCGTCGATCCTGACGGTGAAGCTCCCGCCGAAGCCGGTCGCGGAGCCCGGCGGCGGAGCCGAGTCCGGGCGCTGACGGCGCTCAGCAGCGCGGTCCGCTGTTTGGTCCGAGCCCCGGTCCGAAGCATGGCCCGAACCACCGTCCGGGCCCTCGCGGTTGGCCCGTGCCCGCGAGGAGTCGACCCGTCGCTCGTGGCCCGAGCCCCCGCGGCGACGTAGGATTCGGCCCCGCCCCCTCCTCGATGCCCGCCTCGCCCCCCAGCCCCGACGACTCGAAAGCAACGGGTCCGGCCTCGCCCGACGACTCCCGCCCGATCTTCTGGCTGACGGCGGGAGCGGTACTGCTGACGGTCGTGGTGCGCGGCCTGGTGGCCTGGTCGCGGCTCGACGAGGTCGAACTCGAGCGCTACAGCGCGACTTTCGCCTGGGCCCTCTTGAACGGGGTCGAGCTGAATCCCGAGCGCCTGCCGATCATCGCCCACCTGAGAGGCAGCGTGGTCTTCGGCCTCCTGCTGGTGCCCCTGCTCGCCGTTGGCGGTCCGACTCTGGTCATGGTCAAGACCCTGGCGGTGGGCTTCTCCGGGCTTTCTGCCGGGCTAGTCGCCTATCTATCGGGACGCCACCTGGGGCTCTTGGCCGGGATCACCGCCGCGCTGCTCTTGGCGTTCGGCCCCCCGGCTTTCCAGATGGTCGACGTGCTGGCCCTGGGCAGCCACGCCGACACGATCCCCTTCGTGCTCGCGCCCCTGGCGGTGATCCTGGCCGGTCGGCCGGGCACGCCCCTTTCGACCAAGGCCCACCTGGCCCTGGGTTTGCTCATCGGGGCCGGCCTGTTCTTCTCGATGCAGGTCTGGGTCGCAGCGCCGGCCGTGGCCGCCGCCTGGTGGTGCCGCGATCGTCGCTTCCTTCTGAACTGGCGCCTGGCCTTGGCCGCCCTGACCGCCGCACCGCTGATCGCCCTGATCCCCGTGGTGACTCGCTCGGCGACGGTGGTCAACAAGCCCATGGCCTCGCGCTTCGAGGACGGCGGCCCGCTGGCCATGGCAGGCAAGCTGGCCGAGGCTGTGACCGTCGACCTGCCGGGCTCGTGGCTCTACGTCCAGTTCGGCGCGAGCTGGGCCGGCTGGCTCCTGACCCTGGCCTGCGCCGCCGCGGGGCTCTACGCCCTGATCGGCTTCCCCTGGTCGAAGTTGCTCCCCCGCCGGCCCCACCCGAGCACGGACCAGGCCCTGGTCCTGTACTCGCTGCTGCACGTGGCGGCGCTTCTGGGGGCCTACTCCATCACCGACTTCCGGGTGAACATCGACGCCTGGTTGGACGGCATGGGGAGCCGCTACTTCTTCCCGATCCTGCCGGCGCTCTTGTTCCTGGTGGCGAACCTCGTGCGCTCCCTGCCGCGCGCCGCCGCGATCGGCACGACCTGTGTGCTCAGCGTCGGTGGCATCGCCGGCGTGGCGCCCTTGATCCACCTGGGCGTGGGCAGCTCCCAGCCGCCGATCCTGGCCACCGAATTCGGGCTCTTCCTCGACCACCTGGCCTACTCGGAGCCGGACGACCTGGACCGCCGCCTGGCCCTCGTCGATCGCGTCGACCCGGATTGGGCCGAGGTGCGACCGATGATGCATATCGAGACGTTCGCACCGCCGGAACGGGTCACGCCGGCGAGCCTGCCCAAGCTCCTGGCGCACGTCGCGCGCCACAGCCCCGAGGTCGCCGAGTTCGAGCTGTGCGTGATCGGGTTCTACGGCACGCAAGGCGCGGCCGAGAACGGACCGAGCGCTGCCATGAAGGACGTCGGCAAGCGCATCTCCGACTTCCTCGTCAGCAGCGTCGAGCTGATGGAGCCCCGTGACGCGATCTGGTTCCTGCGCGGCGCCGGCCGCCAGTTGACGCAGCAGCAGGGCGCCTACCTCAAACGACTGGAGGTCGGTCGTCCCGACCTCGACGCCGCCCTGGCAGCGCGCGCCGGATTCGAGTTCGTGACCAAGCTGCCGGCGCCGATGCGGATGTCGATCGTGGAGGGCATGGGCTGCCAACTGGGCCGCCGGGCGACACCCTACGAGCGCCTGCTGTTCACGATCCTGGAGTGCAGCGACAGCCTGCCGCCCCAGCTCTACGAGCGCTACTTCGTGGCCTTCGGTTGGGGCGTGCGGACGCGCTTTGTCGAGGCCAGCTTCGATCCCGACGTCCACCTGACGCTCGAGTCGATCCTGCCGGCCAAGGCCCTGGCCCCTTACCGCGTGGGCTTGGCGTGGAAGGGCCCGCTCGACGGCGAGGGCCGCTGAGCACCTGTGGCGGCCGACGTGCCGCGCTCAGAGCACCCCGTCGGCCGACGGCTGAACGCCTTCGGCCAGGAGCGGGGTCGATCCTTCGAGACAGTCCGTGACGATCTGCTCGAGCTCGCCGAGGCCGTAGGGCTTGTTGGCGAAGCCGATGATCCCGGCCCGCCGCAACTCGTCGACGATGCCCTCGAAGCCCCAGCCGCTGGAGAGCACGACCCGCACCCCCGGGTCCATCTGGCGCAGCATGGCCAGGCATTCGCGCCCATCCATACCCGGCATCATCATGTCCAGCAGGACCAGGTCGACCTCGGTGCCGCGCTCTGCGTAGAGCTCGACAGCTGCTTCGCCCGAGCTCACGCTCAAGGTTGCGAAGCCGACGCTCTCGAGCAGGGCCGCCGCCGTGATCAGTACGATGTCGTCGTCATCGACGATCAGGATCGTCTTGCGGACGTCGTCCCCGGCCTTGGCCGTGTCGGCGGCCGTGGCAGGAACGAGCGGCGGAATCGCGGCCGGCTGCTCGTCGGATTCCCCGCCCGGCAGGTCGTCGTCCACACCCGCCAGCGCGATCCAACGCGCATCGATCGATCCGTCGTCGCCATCGCCAGCCCGCCCGGCGTCGGCCAGGGGCAGCAGCAGCGTGAAGGTCGAGCCGGCATCCTGTTCGCTCTCGACGCGGATCGCGCCGCCGTGCTTGCGCACGATGCCGTAGGCCGTCGCCAATCCCATGCCCCGCCCCTCGGCCCGCTCCTTGGTCGTGAAGAAGGGGTCGAAGATTCGATCGAGCAGCTCCGGCGCCATGCCATGCCCCTCGTCGGAAACGTCGAGCGCCACGAACCGCCCCGGCGAGACCTCGGGCATCGACGCGGCCTCGGCGGCCCCGACCTGGGTGGAGCGCGTGGCGATCCGCAACTTGCCGCCGGCCGGCATGGCGTCGCGAGCATTGACGGCCAGGTTCAAGATCACCTGACTGAGCAAACTCGCATCGCCGCTGATCGTCGCACTGGGAGCGACCAGGTCGACCTGCAGCTCGACGCTCTCGGGGAGCGAACGGTGCAGCAGCTCGGTCACCTCGACCACCGTCGCGTGGAGATCGACCTCCGTGAAGCCGGACTCTCGCCTGCGCCCGAAGCGCTGAATCTTGCGCGTCAAGTCCGCGGCACGCTGGGCGGCGGCCTCGATCGCCTGGGCCGAGGCCAGGATTCGCCCGTCGGTGCCAGCGGCGCGACCGATCAACGTCGCGTGACCCAGGACTCCGGTCAGGAGGTTGTTGAAGTCGTGGGCGATGCCGCCGGCGAGGGTGCCAATGGCTTCGAGCTTCTGGCTGTGTCGCAGCTCCCGCTCGAGGACCCGACGCCGCGCGATCTCCCGCGCACGGTCGAGGGTGCTGGCGAGCAGGTCGCCGGCGATCCGAACCAGCGCGAGCAGCTCGCCGTCCCAGGGCACGGCCGTTTCGCCAGCGCAGAAGCCGACCAAGCCCTGCCCGACGCCGCGACAACGTAGGGGCACACAGGCGAACCTGGCCGCTCCGATTCCGACCAGCTCGCTGCGCTCTTGCGCGCTGATCGAGCAGATTCCGCCCACGCCAAGGACGGCTTCGCGACCCTGGTCTGCGTACTCCACCAGCCAGCCCAGGGGCTGGGGGTCGGCGATCACCGGCGGCAAGGGGGTCACGCCGGCCGCCGCCCAGGTCTGGGTCGAGAGCAGCCCGCGCCGCTCCTCGTCGAAGCGGTAGAGCACGGCGCGGTCAGCGCCGATCACCTGCGCCAGCTCCTCGAGTGCCCGCTGCACCTCCTCCTCGGTGTGCTCCAGATCGAGCGCCAGGAAGCGGGTGGAGAGGGTCGCCAACTTGTGCTCGAGGGCCGAGCGGTGGCGAGTCACCAGTTCCTCGCGCTTGGCGTCCTCGATGTCGGTGGCCACGATGATCGCCCCGCCGTCGCCGCGATGCAGCGGCCCCACGCGCAGCGAGAACCAGCGGTGCTGTTCGCCGATCCAGCGCGCGCGCACCTCGATCGACTCGGGCTCGCGGCGGGTCAACACACGCCGCAGCGTCTGACTGAACGGCTCACGGTCGCGTTCGTCGACGCGCCACTCGAGCTGCTCTCCCAGGTCGGGCGCGGCGTCGAAGGCAGCCAGGTTGTGGAAGCGCACCTGCCCCTCGCGATCGACGGAGAGGATCACGTCGGGGGCATTCTCGAGCAGGGATCTCCAGCGCTCCTCGGACGCCCGCAGGGCCTCCTCGGCCCGCAGACGCTCGAGTTCGACTCCCACACGCGCGGCGAACACTCCCAGAATGTCGGCCACCGGCAAGGACTCGTCGAGCGGTCCCGTGGCCATCACCCCCAACACTCCCACGACCTGTTCGGCCGAGTCGGGGATGGGAACACCGAAGTAGCTCTCGAGGCCCTCCGTGTTGACCCAGGAGTCCGCGGCAACGCGCGCGGCCAGACCGCCCGAGTAGCGCACGGGCCCATCGGCGATGACGAGCTCGTCGAGTGTGCCGCGGGCGGCGTAGGTGTAGCCGGCGGTGAACTCGGTGCCCGACCACAGACACAGCATCCGCATCCGATCGGGCTCACGCGGTAGTCGCTCCGCGACGTAGGCCACGCGCACGCCGAGGGCGAAGGACAACGAGCGCACGAGCGAGCGCAGGAAGCCGCGTCCGGTGACCGCCGAGGTCGCCTCGACCACGCGGCGCAGGCGCCGCTCGCGCAGCTCCAGGTCGAGCACCTCGTGGCGCAGGCTCGACGAGTCGCGGATCGTGATCACGTTGACGGTCGGATGGCTGTCGTCGCCTGGCAACAGCGCCGCGTCGATCCGCAGCGTGCGGCCCTCGTCTCCGAGGGGTGCGATGAAGACGTCGACGCTGGCCATGATCCCCGCGGCCAGATCGGTGACAAAAGGGGCGCGCTGCTCCGGTCGCAGGCTGTCGATCGGCAACCGTCCGGCGTCGCGGACCCGCCGATCTGGGTCGGCGCGGGGCAGCCCCAAGAGCGCCCGCGCCCCCAAGGCCGTGTGGTGCAGGCGGTCGAGGGCCTGGTCGGCGATGGCCATCCCCAGTCGCGAGTCCGCGCCGTCGCGACCCAGGCGGCCGACCAGGGACAGGCCCCTGCCGCCGAGGGCACGAGGGGTCCGGACCAACTCGAATTGGACTTCCAGGGTCGTCCCTCGACGGACCACGCCGAGCACCAGCGGCTGTGGAACGCCGGGGCGCAGGTTGGCGATCGCGCCGGCCAAGCTCAGTCGGCTGGCCTCGTCCTCGAGCACCTGCTCCAGGCTCACGTCCGAACCGCGGCCGAGGACGAGTTGGGCCTTCGGGTCGAACAGCGACGCAGCGGCGGCGTTCCAGGCCAGGATGCGCCCGTCCTGGTCCAGTTGGATCCAGAGCAGCGCCGGCAACTGGCTCATGGTGCGTGCCACCAGCCACTCTCGGCTCGCGCTGCCCCCGACGGCCGGGGCGTCCAGATCTTGGGGAGGAGAGGTCATCGCGCGCGCGGTCGCCCGGGGGAGCGGGCGGCTACCCGAGGGTAGACTGAGCCCAGCGGACGGTGGTTCACCGGAACCTGGCCCGCCACACTGCGTGTCTCTGATGGGAGCCTCCACACTCGCCCCCGGCCTCGCCCCCGGCCTCGCCATCGGCCTGCTAGTCGCCCTCGGCGCCCCCCACGACGCTGGATTTCTCCAGGATCCGGCCGCGGTCGCCGGCCAAGAGCGGCCCCTCCCCGCCGCCGAGCGGGCAGCCATCGACCTGTGGGAATCCGGCCAGCGCCTGGCGGCAATCGAGGCCCTGGCGAGCGCGAGGTCCGAGGGGGCGGTCGCCGACCCCGCCGCCGCCACCGAGCGCCTGGGCACCTGGCTGATGCGGGTCCATCGCTATTCCGGCGCCCTGGAGGCCCTCGAGAGCCTGGGTGCAGCCGCGGACCGGCTGCGCGGTGAGGCGCTCTACGCCCTGACGCGCTACGACGAGGCCCTGCGCTATCTCGATCCCGCCGATCCTGACCACGTCCTACTGCGGGTCGACGCCTTCGAGGCCCTCGGGCGGCTGGAGGAAGCCGGGGCCGAGTTGGAGCGGGCCGGCGCCGTCCTCGGCGCCGAGGACCCCCGCCTGGCCAGTTTCGAGGGTCGCCGATTGGCCCGCGAGGGACGCTTCGCCGAGGCCGAAGAGCGCTTCCGAGTGGCCCTCGCCTCCAACCCGATCGACCAGCGCGCCCGCTTCGGGCTGGGGCGGGCCCTGCTCCAACTCGGCCAGCGCGAGGAGGGCATGGCGGTCCTGGCAGAACATCGCCTCTTCGTGCCCCTGATCGACGCCCTCGAGTTCGCCGGGCAGAGCCTGGACCTGGCCCCCTTCCACGCCCCGAACCACGCTGCACTGGGCGACGCACAGTTGGCGGTCGGACTCCTGGATGCGGCCGAGGCCAGCTACCTGCGCGCGACCGAGCTGGCGACGGACGACGAGGCGTCGCCGGTGGCCCTGCGCCTCGCCCGCTTCCTGGAAGAGCAGCGGACGCGGCCCGTCGATGCGATCGCCGCGCTCCAGCGCGCCTTCGAGCGCGTGCGCGACGTCCGTCTGGCGGTTCGCGCGGGCGACGTCGCCCTGCGCTGCGGCCGCGCGGACCTCGCTCGCACGTGGTTCGAACGCGGACTGGAGTTGCGACCCGGCGACGCCGTGATCGAAAGTCGCCTGGCCGCGGCCCGTGACCGGGAGCAACCGTGAAGGTTCACGCAACGGCGGTCCTGGCCTTCCTCACACTCTTCGGCTGTTCCAAGCAAGCCGCGCAACCGCCCCACCCGGATCCGGGCGCCGACGTTGCCGCCCAGGCCACTTCAGCTCCCGCAACAGGTTGGTTCGAGGAGATCAGCGACCGCTGCGGGGTCGACTTCGTCCACGACGCCGGCTTCTCCGACGAACGTCACCTGCCCGAGACGATGGGTGGTGGCGCGGCCCTGATCGACGCGGACGAGGACGGTGACCTCGACCTGTACCTGGTCCAGGGTGGTCCGATGCCCGTGGGTGCAGCGGTCGTCCGCGACGATTCCATGCCCCCCAATCGGCTCTTCCTCGGCGACGGCCGCGGTAGCTTCGTCGATGGAACGGACGCCAGCGGCGACGCGGCCAACCGCGAGTACGGCCAGGGTGTCGCAGCCGGCGACGTCGATGGCGACGGTCGCACGGACCTCTACGTGACCAACTTCGGGCCGGACGCGCTCCTGCTGGGGTCAAGCGGGCACGGCTTCGTCGACGGCACCGCGGCCGCCGGCCTGGCCGACGGGCGTTGGACCGCGGGAGCCAGCCTGTTCGACGCCGATCGGGACGGTGACCTCGATCTGTACGTGACCGGCTACGTGGCGATCGACGTGGACGAGCCCGAATGGTGCGGACGCACCGAGCCCGGCTGGCGCTCTTACTGCCACCCGGACCGCTACGAGGGCTTGGAGGACCGCTTCTGGCGCAACGAGGGCGACGGCCGCTTCGTGGATGGCGCCCTCGACGCAGGCCTGGTCGGAACCGGCGGCAAGGGACTCGGGGTGATCCCCGCAGACTTCGACCTGGACGGCGACCTGGACCTCTACGTCGCCAACGACAGCGTCGAGAACCGCTTCTGGCGCAACAGCGGCGAGGGCCACTTCGACGACGAGACCGCCCTGTCCGGCGCGGGTGTCAACGGCGACGGCATGACCGAGGCCGGGATGGGCCTGGCCGTGGCCGATGTGGACGGCGATCTGGACCTCGACCTCTACGTCACCAACTTCGACAACGAGTCGAACACGCTGTATCGCAACGACGGCGAGTGGTTCGAGGACGGCACCGTGGTGGCCGGCCTCGAGGGCCCCAGTCGGCTGCCGGTGGGCTTCGGCACGGTCATCTGCGACTTCGACGCCGACGGCAACCCGGACATCTGCGTCGCCAACGGGCACATCATCCACAACATCGACCTCTACCACGACGGCAAGACCTGGCGGCAACCGGCGCAGCTGTACGTGGGGCGCGGGCGCGGACGTTTTCGGCTCGCGAGCGAGGAGCTCGGCGACCTGGCCCAAGGGCCCTTCGTCGGGCGCGGGCTGCTGCAGGGCGACCTCGACGGGGACGGGGACCCGGACCTGGTGCTGGTCGAGTGCGGCGGGCCGACCCACGTCTACGCCAACCGTGCGGCGGACTCGGCGCGGGGGCTATTGGTGCGCGGAATGCCGCCCCACGCGGTGCTCCGCGCGACCCTGGACGACGGCAGCCAGCGGTTGGCGGTGGCGGGGCCCCAGCCGAGCTACTACTGCGCCACGGCGCCCGAGGCGTTCATCGGACTGGGGAGCGAGGGTCAGATCACCAAGCTCGAGCTGGTGAGCCCGCGCGTGGAGGTCTTGCGCCTGGATGCTGCGCGCGAGGTTGCCCCGGGGCATCGGGTCCTCGGGCGCTGAGAGTCGGCGCGGCGGAGGTCGCCGCACTGCGGTGACCGACCGTCCTCAGACCATGCCGCCATTGACGGAGATCGTCTGGGCAGTGATGTAGGCGGCGCCGTCGGAGAACAAGTAGCGCACCAGACTCGCCACCTCGCCGACGGTCCCCACTCGCCGCAGGGGGATCCGAGCCGTGATGTCCTCCGTCGGCAGGCCCTCGATCATCTCCGTGGCAATGAACCCGGGCGCGACCGCGTTGACGGTGATCTTTCGCTTGGCGAGCTCCTGGGCCAGGCTCTTCGCAGCGCCGATCAAGCCGGCCTTGGTCGCAGCGTAGTTCACCTGTCCAGCGTTGCCGCCCACGCCGCTGACCGAGGACAGCACCACGATCCGCCCACCGTCGCGCAAGCGCACCATGGGCATGACCAGGGGTTGCACGACGTTGTAGAAGCCGTCCAGGTTGGTCCGCACCACACGATCCCAGGCCTCCGGCCCCATCGAAGCGAATGGCGCGTCGTCCGAGATGCCGGCGTTGGAGACGACACCCCAGTAGGCGCCGTGCTGCTCGAGATCGGCGGCCAGGGCGGATTGGGTCGCATCGCGGTCCCCCACGTCGAAGCCCAGCGCGCGGGCGTTGCCACCGGCACCCTCGATCGCGGCGCAGACCTCCTGCGCCGCCTCGGCGCGCCGACCGAAATGCACGGTCACATCGAACCCGTCGGCCGCGAGCTGCTCGGCGATCCCACGGCCGATCCCGCGGCTGGCGCCGGTGACGAGTACGCGTCGTTTCGATTCGGACATGGGAGTGGACCTCGGGCGGAGATTCGGATCGATCGGGGGTCGTCGCGGCGGCTCAGGTGCCGGCGATCGGGCGCCAATGCAACGAGCCGGTTGGCGTGGGCCAACCGGCTCGCGAGGCCGGGCCGCTCAGCTCAGGAGCCGAAGTTCCGCGAAGCAAAGTCCCAGTTGGCGATGTTCCAGAAGTTCTCGATGAACTTCGGGCGCGCGTTGCGGAAGTCGACGTAGTAGGCGTGCTCCCAGACGTCGAGGGTCAGGATGGCCTTGTCGCCGCTCTTGACCGGGCAACCGGCGTTGGGCTCCTGGGTGATCGCGAGGGAGCCGTCGCTCTTCTTGACCAGGAAGGCCCAGCCGCTGCCGAAGAGCGTCGCGGCCTTGGCCGAGAACTCCGCCTTGAACTCGTCGAAGCCGCCCCACTTGGCGCTGATCGCCTCGCCCAGGGCGCCCTTCGGACCACCACCGCCGTTGGGGCTGATGCAGTTCCAGAAGAACGAGTGGTTCCAGTGTTGGGCGGCGTTGTTGAACAGGCCACCGTCGGACGCCTTGATGATCTCGTCCAAGCTCGACTTGGCGTGGGCGGTGCCCTCGATCAGCTTGTTGAGGTTGGTGACGTAGGCGTTGTGGTGCTTGCCGTGGTGGTACTCGAAGGTCTCGGCGCTCATGCCCTTGTCCGACAGGGCGTCGCCAGCGAAGGGCAGGGCGGGAAGTTCGAAAGCCATGGGGGTCGATTCTCAGTGCGGCCGCGTGGGCCTGGATCCGGGACGATGGGTCGCCGCCGGACCTGTGGGTCCGATTCAGGCGACGACGATTGGGCGATTGCGTCCAGTTCTTATGCAGGGAACCGGCGGGGCGATCAAGCCCCGCCGTGTGCGATAGATCGACGCGCGCCCTACTTGGCCACGAAGTTCACCAGGCGGCCGGGCACGACGATCGTCTTGACGATGTTCTTGCCTTCGAGATGCTTGCCGGCCGCGGCGACCGCGAGCTCGGCGAGGGCCGCCTGGTCGAGGTCCTTGGCGGCCACCACCGTTCCTCGCAGCTTGCCGTTCACCTGCACCGCGAACTCCACTTCGGACTCGATCAGCCACTTGGGATCGTAGGTCGGCCACGGCGCGCGGGCCAGGGACTCGGTGTGGCCCAGCCGCTCCCACAGCTCCTCGGCCAGGTGCGGCGCGAAGGGCGCCAGGGCCTGCACCAAGCGCTCGGCCTGGTCACGTCGCAGGGCGTCGGACGCCTTGCCGGCGTCGTTGACGAAGGTCATCAACGCGGCGATCGCGGTGTTGAAGTTGAACGCCTTGAAGGAGTCGTCCACGCGCTTGAGCGCGCGCGCCAGGGAACGCTCCAGGTCCGCGGCGGCGCCCTGTGGTTCGCCGACGGCCGCCGCTGCCAGGTGCGGACGCACAGGCTGGTCCGTGTTCCCGTCGATCAGCAGGCGCCAGAGCTTGTCCAGGAAGCGCCGGCAACCGGGGACATCGCGGGGATTCCAGGGCTTGGAGTCCGCCAGGGGCCCCATGAACATCTCGTACAGCCGGAAGGTGTCGACTCCGTACTGCTCGCAGACGTCGTCGGGGTTGACGACGTTCTTGAGCGACTTCGACATCTTCGCCACGACCTGTTCCAAGGCCTCGCCGGTCTCGCGGTGGACCGCCACGTCACCCTTGAACTCGACCTCGTCCCCGGAGACCAGTCGCCCGGTGCCGTCCTTGTAGGCGAAGGCGGTCAACATGCCCTGGTTGAACAGTTGCTGGAAGGGCTCCTTGGTCGGGACGAGCCCCTCGTCGAAGAGGACCTTGTGCCAGAAGCGCGCGTAGAGCAGGTGCAGCACAGCGTGCTCGGTGCCGCCGACATACAGATCGACGTTGCCCCAGTAGTTCGCCGCCTCTTTCGAGAAGGGCGCCGAGGCGTTGTGCGGATCCATGAAGCGCAGGTAGTACCAGCACGACCCCGCCCAGCCGGGCATCGTGTCAGTGTCGCGGGTCACCGTCTGACCGGTGGCCGGGTCCGTGGCGCGGACCCAATCCACGGCCTTCGACAGGGGCGGCGACCCGTCGTCCGGCGGCGCGAAGTCGACCATCTCGGGCAACTCGACCGGCAGCTCCGCATCGGGCACGCGCAGGTGCGACCCGTCGGCGCGGTGCAGGACGGGGAAGGGCTCACCCCAATAGCGCTGGCGACTGAAGAGCCAATCGCGCAGGCGGTAGTTGACCTTTGAACGACCCAGGCCCGAGCGCTCCAGATGGGCGATCATGGCCGCCTTGGCGTCGGCAACGCCCATTCCGTCGAGGAAGCCCGAGTTGATCGCGGGTCCGTTGCCGGTGAAGGCCTTGCCCTCGAAGTTCGGCGTGGGTTGGACGGTGCGAACGATCGACAGACCGTACTGCTCGGCGAAGTCCCAGTCGCGCTGGTCCTGGCCGGGCACCGCCATGATCGCGCCACTGCCGTAGCTGATCAGCACGTAGTCCGCGACCCAGATCGGGATCTTGCCCCGCTCGTCGCCCGCCTCGAAGGCGGGGTTGACCGCAAAGCTGCCGGTAAAGACACCGGACTTCTCCTTGGCGAGATCGGTGCGCTCCAGGTCGGACTTCGACGAGGCCGCTTCCACGTAGCCTTCGACCGCGGCGCGCTGGGCATCCGTCGTGAGCTGGCGCACCAGGGGATGCTCCGGCGCCACGACCATGAAGGTGGCACCGAACAGCGTGTCGGGCCGCGTGGTGAAGACCGTCAGGCGCTGGTCCTCGAGGCCGTCGACCTCGAAGTCGATCTCGGCGCCCTCGGAGCGCCCGATCCATTCGCGCTGCATGGTCTTGACCGACTCGGGCCAGTCCACCAGGTCCAGGTCGTCCAGAAGGCGATCCGCGTAGGCCGTGATCTTCAACATCCACTGCTTGAGCGGGCGCCGCTCGCAGGGGTGGTCACCGCGCTCGGAGCGGCCGTTGATGACCTCTTCGTTCGACAGCACCGTCTTCAGCGCCTCGCACCACCAAACCGGCACCTCGGCCTGGTAGGCCAGGCCGCGGTCGTAGAGGCGCGCGAAGATCCACTGGGTCCAGCGGTAGTAGGCGGGGTCGCTGGTCGTCAGCTCCCGCTCCCAGTCGTACGACAGGCCGACCAGCTTCAACTGCCGCCGGTAGGTCGCGATGTTGGCGGCCGTGGTCTGCGCGGGGTGTTGACCGGTCTGGATCGCGTACTGCTCCGCGGGCAGACCGAAGGCGTCGTAGCCCATCGGGTGCAGGACGTTGAAGCCCTCCGCACGCTTGCGCCGGGTGACCACGTCGGAGCCGATGTACCCCATGGGGTGACCGACGTGTAGCCCCGCACCGGAGGGGTACGGGAACATGTCGAGCACGTAGTACTTGGGGGCCTGCGGGTCGAAGCCAGGGTCACCGGGGTTGGCGGCACGGAAGGTGCCCTGCGCTTCCCAGCGGTCCTGCCACTTCGCCTCGATGGCGCGGGGTTCGTAGGCGTTGGTCACGGGTCTGTGTTCGGGGGCGCTTGGCTGCGCTCTGTGTCTTGGGGCCCGGGCGATGCCCCCGTGTCAGGGCACCGGGCGGAGCCGCTCGGACAGGCCTCAGCCGTCGATTGGTCCGAGCTCGGCACGGGTATGGAGCCGACCGAGCGCGAAGCGAGCCGACGAGGATAGTGAGCAGCGCCCGCGGTGGCACGCTCGGGAGGCCGAAGGAAGGCCGCCGCCGTGGATCCGAGCGTCGGCGCCCGAAGCCTCAAGGAGGGCCCACAGCCCCCTTGACTGGGGCCAGGTCGATCCCCATTCTCTACCGCTCGCAACCTGACGTCGCCCGTCGGGAAGCCTGCTCTTCCGGTCATCAGCAGCAGCTCCGAGCCCGCTCGGAACGCTCGCGACCGCGGACAACACGGGGGATTAGCTCAGTTGGTAGAGCGCTACAATGGCATTGTAGAGGTCAGGGGTTCGACTCCCCTATCCTCCACCACCGTACAGGACGGCCGCTGCCCCCACGGGGTGGCGGCCGTCTGGCGTTCGGCGGAACTGGGCGTTCGGCCGGGTTGGGGTTCGATCCGTCGATCGTCGCCTCGGTCGTTGATTGGCCGGTCGGTCGCTCCACCGGGTCCCCGGAGCCTGCTCCGGCCCCGCCCGCCTCGTTCCCCCCGGCGTGGAACGCTATCGTGCTGGGCTGGCCCGAGCCCATCCGAAGCCGGTGGACCCACTCGCCCCATCCCGATGACCGACCTCGCCCATCCCGACCGTCTTGCCAAGCTCGAGCGCATGCGCGCCGAGGGCCTCGAGCCCTACCCGGCCCGCGGCGTCGTCGCGACCCCGGTCGAGCAACTGCACGCCCTGGCCGGGACCCCCGAAGAGCCGGGACCGGGCATCGGCCAGACCTTCACGGTGGCCGGCCGCCTGATGGGCCTGCGGGACTTCGGCAAGCTGATCTTCGCCCCGGTCGACGACCGCACGGGTCGGCTCCAGGTCGGCCTGCAGAAGCAGCGTCTGGCCGACTGGTGGCCCCACCGCAAACTGCTCGACGGCGGCGACCAGGTCGGCATCACCGGCGAGCTGGGGCTGACCCAGAAGGGCGAGCCGACGATCTGGGCCACCGAGGTCCGCATCCTGACCAAGAGCGTCGCGCCCCCGCCCGAGAAGTGGCACGGGCTGGCGGACGTCGAACAGCGCTACCGCCGGCGCTACGTCGACCTGTTCGCCTCCGCCGGCGTGCGCGAGGTCTTCGTGCAGCGAGCCCGCATCGCCTCGTTCATCCGGCGCTACCTGGAGGACCAGGGCTACCTGGAGGTCGAGACCCCGACCCTGCACCCGATCTCCGGCGGGGCCACGGCCAGGCCCTTCGACACCCACCACAACGCCCTCGACATGACGCTGTACCTCCGCATCGCGCCGGAGCTGTACCTCAAGCGGCTGATCGTCGGCGGCCTGGAGCGGGTCTTCGAGTGGAGCCGCAATTTTCGCAACGAGGGCATCTCGGTCCGGCACAACCCGGAATTCACGATGCTCGAGCTGTACGAGGCCCAGGCCGACTACCGGCGCATGATGGAGATCTTCGAGCAGCTGCTCGAGGGCCTCGCGCTGGCGCTGCACGGCACGACCGAGGTCGAGTTCCGCGGGCGAACCTACGACCTGAAGGCGCCCCTGCCCCGCGCGAAGTACATGGACCTCTTCGCCGAGCACGTGGGCTGCGACTTCCACGACCGCGAGTCGGTCCTCGCCAAGGCCCGCGAGGCCAAGCTCGACACCTCCGACGCGGGGCATTCGGCGGCCGACTACTACAAGCTCGCCAACGACGTCTACGAGCACTTCGTCGACCCCCATCTCGACGGCCCGGTCTTCGTCATCGACTACCCGATCGAGATCAGCCCCCTGGCCAAGGCCAGCGCCGACGACCCGACGATCGCCGAGCGACTCGAGCTGTTCGTGGGCGGCATGGAGCTGGGCAACGGCTTCAGCGAGTTGAACGACCCGGCCGAGCAGCAGCGGCGCTTCGAGGAACAGGTCGCCGCCAAGGATCCGGAGTCGCCGGCCGAGGTGGACATCGACTACGTCCAGGCACTCGAGTACGGCATGCCCCCCACCGCGGGCCTGGGGATCGGTATCGACCGGCTGGTGATGATTCTCACCAACCAGGACTCGATCCGGGACGTACTGCTGTTCCCGACCATGCGCCCGCAACAGGGACAGCCGAGCGGTGACGACGCGGGAGCTGACGGGCCTGGCGCCTCCCGTTCAGCGGTCGACGTAAGCGCGGGTAGCTGATCCGTGCCCCAGCCCTTCTCCGAGCAACCAAGCCGATCGCCCAGGAAGACATCTTGTATCGCTGGTTCCTGAGTTGGCGCTACCTGGTCACGCGCCGCACCAACTTCATCGGCATCACGGGCATCACGGTGGCCGTGGGGGCTCTGATCATGATCCTCTCGATCATGACCGGGTTCCTCGTGGAGGCACGCGCGATGCTGCGCGGGGGCCTGTCGGACGTGATCGTCACACCAGCCCTGTTCGCGGGGCAAGGGGTGCCGCGCACCCCCCACCCGGCGCTCGAGGTGATCCGGTCCGACGATAGGGTCAAGGCGGCGACGGCACGCTTGACCTGGTGGGGCCTTCTGGCCGGCGCCGGCTCCAGCGCGGCCCGCTCGGCGGCCATTCTCAACGACAGCCAAGCCGACGGCCTGAACGCCGTGCAGTTGATCGGCGTCGACATCGGGACCCGCGAGCGGGCTTCCCAATTCGGCGTCCGAAACTTCCTGACCCTGATGGGCTTCGACTGGACTCCGCCGCGCCTGCAGGGCGAGTTCGAGACCACCGAGCTGCTGGCGGACCTCCAGCGCGAGCCGCACCCCTGGCGGCGCGGCGCGCCGGTCGCCAATCCCTACCTGCCCTTCCAAGCGCCGCCGGGCTTCATGCGAGCCGGCCGGCAGCTCGGCTTCGTGATCGTGGGCGAGCAGCTCTTCACCACCCTGGGTCTCAAGCAGGGCGGCGAGCTCAAGGTGCTGACGGTGGTCCCCGATCCGGTCAGTGGCGAGCTCGTCACCAACGACCGTGACTACATCGTGGCGGGGACCTTCCGCAGCGGTGAGAACGACGTCGACATCGGCCGCATCTACATGGATCGACTCGAGCTGTGGGACCTGCTCGGTCGGCAGCACACCTACAGCGAGATCCTCATCCGCTTGAACGACTTCGACCGCGACGGCTCCGCGGTCCAGCACGACCTGGTTCGCGAACTCGGCGAACGCGGATTGATCGTGCCCGTCGACCACGATCCCCACACGGCTGCCTCGCAAGTGCGAACCTGGGAGGACTTCCGCCAGGTCATGCTCAGCGCGATCGAGAACGAGCGCGTGCTTCTGGGGATCATGCTCAGCCTGATCCTGGTGGTGGCCAGCTTCACGATCTTCGCGATCCTGACCATGATGGTCACCGAGAAGCGCCGCGACATCGGCATCCTGACTGCGGTCGGCGCCTCGCCCCGCGGTCTGCTGTTCACGTTCCTGACCATCGGCTTCTGGAACGCCCTGCTCGGCACCGGCTTCGGGGCCCTGTTCGGGATCCTGGGCGCGACCTACATCAACGAGATCGAGTCGGAGCTCTCCAGCCTGCTCGGGATCGAGATCTTCAACCGCAACGTGTACATCTTCGACACGATCCCCGCGGTGCTCGACCCCGTCGCGATCATCGCGATCGTCGCCGGCGCCTTCAGCGTGACCCTCCTGTTCGCCGCGATCCCGGCCTGGCGCGCCGCGCGCCTCGATCCCATCGTGGCCCTGCGCTACGAGTGAGCGACGCGATGCAAGACCCCACCGCTCACGGCGCGGCCGGTTCGGACCCCACGGGCCCGGACCCCACTGGGTCCGACCCCTACGGTCAGGGCGCCTTCGGTTCCACAGCCCCCGTTTCCGCCGGATTCGCGCTGCCCTTGGAGACGGACCCGCGTTCGAAGCCGGCGAAGCCCCGGGGAGCCGGGCCCTTGCTCTCGGCGCGCGGCATCCAGAAGTCCTACGCGATCGGTGAGCGCAAGATCGAGATCCTGCACGGCGTCGACCTGGACCTGGCCCACGGGGAGAGCGTCGCCCTGGTCGGTGCTTCGGGCGCGGGCAAGTCCACCCTGCTGCACGTGCTCGGCCTGCTCGATCGCCCCTCCGCCGGCACCGTCGAGCTGGGCGGCGTCGATACCTGGAAGTTGTCGCCGACCCAGCGCTCGGCCCTGCGCAACGGTCAGATCGGCTTCGTGTTCCAGTTCTACCACCTGCTGCCGGAGCTGACGGCGATCGAGAACGTGCTGCTGCCGGCCATGATCTCCAACAGCACGGCAGGGTTCAGGCGCCGACGGGCCGGTCTGCGCCAACGGGCCACCGAGATGCTCGAGGCCTTCGGCCTGGGTCAGCGCCTCAAACACCGCCCGGGTCAACTGTCCGGCGGTGAGCGCCAAAGGGTTGCCATCGCCAGGGCCCTGTTCAACGACCCCCCGTTGATCATCGCCGACGAACCGACGGGAAACCTGGACACCCAGACCGGCGAGGACGTGCTCGAGCTGCTCTTCGCGGAGCACCGGCGCCTGGGCTTCAGCCTGCTGATGGTGACCCACGACGAACGGGTCGCCAGCCGCTGCAGCCGGGCTCTCGAGATGGTCGACGGCCGCCTGCTGACCAGGCGCTGAGCGGGTCGGGGAGCCCGCGGTTCGGGGCCAGGCCCCCATGGGCGATCCCCCACGGGCGCGCCAGGTCGGGCTAAGCTCGCGGTGTGCGCAGGCCCCACCCCGATCCTCGACCCCAGCCCCGGCCCCCCATGCTCCCGGCCCGACCGTTCACTCCCAAGCTCCGCCCGCTCGTCCTCGTCGCCGCCTCGGCCGCCCTGGCGGGCACCGCCGGCGCCCAGCAGTTCACCTACCAAGCCTCCCTCCCGGGCGGCTTCGTGTGGACCGAAGGCGTCGAGGCCGCCGACGTCGACCAGGACGGCGACCAGGACCTGTTCCTGGCCAACGGCGACGGCCTCTACAGCCCCGGCACCAAGCGCCAGGCGGGCCTGGTCATCAACCAGCTCGAGCTGGGCCCGGGCCAGTTCGCCGAGGAGGGCCTCGCGCGCCTTGGCAACCACGTCTCCCACGCCAAGAACGTCAACACGGCCGACGTGGACGGTGACGGCTGGGTCGACGCCCTCTACTCCAACGCCTTCGCCACCGACCCGCCCTTCCTGTTCATCAACCGCGGCGCAGCCCAGCCGGGCTTCTTCGACGAGCAGGGCGCGACCCGCGGCCTGACGGCCCTGTTCTCGTCCGCCGGCGCCAGCTTCGGCGACGTGGACAACGACGGCGACCTGGACTTCGTGATCGGTGACACCGGGCCGGTCTTCAACGCCGCCCCGGGAGGCCGGCCGCACCTGTTCATCAACGACGGCAGCGGCGTGTTCACCGAGGACGCCGCCGGCCTGAACGCCCCGATCAAGATTGGCCACTTGGACGTAGACCTGGTCGACATCGACCTCGACTGGGACCTGGACCTCTACGGCACCAACCGCGGCAACTCGCCCGGCGGCATCCACCACCTGCTCTTGAACGACGGCGCCGGCAACTTCAGCGACGCCTCGGCCCTGACCCCCGCCACCAGCGGGAACGTCTACGAGTCCGACCTCGCCGACCTGGACGGCGACACAGACCTCGACATCTTCTTCCTGAGCCTGGTCGGCTTCAGCGACGGGCCCGCGCGCAACAACACGGTCGAGAACGGCGCGCTCAGCTTCACCAAGGCACCCCAGATCGGCGGTGACGACGACAACGAGGTCGCCTTCATCGACTACGACATGGACGCCGACTTGGACGTGGTGATCGGCTCCCTTGGCGCGCGCGAGAAGCTGATCCGCAACAACGGCGGTGGGAGCTTCACCCAGCTCACCAGCGAGATCACCAACATCTCCGACAAGACCCTCGACGTGGCCGTGGTCGACATCGACAACGACGCCGACTACGACCTGATCACAGTGCAGGGTGAGAGCTCCTCGTCGTCCTGGGACAACAAGATCTACCTCAACAACGGGCCCGCGGACACGCTCGCGCCCGTCATCCAGCGCCTCGAGGCGCTCGTCGGCGCCGGCCCGGCCGGGCCCTGGGTGGTCCGCGCCCAGGTCATGGACCAAGTCCACGACGACGGCAAGAACTGGGTCACCGGACAGGTCAGCTACCGGGTCGACGTCGGAGCCTTCCAGGGCGCCACCACTGCTGGCAAGGTGCTGCAGTCCAGCGGTTCGATCTATCGCTTCGAGATGACCGACACCGCCGCTGGCCTCGGCACGCGCCTGGTCTACGAGATCACCTTCACGGACATCGCCGGCAACAGCTCGAGCAGCGGTCAGATCATCGTGCCCCTGCAGCCCTGCGGCTTCAGCGCCTACGGCAGCGGGACGGCCGCCCACACCATGACCCTGACCGGCGTCAACGACGGGACCCTGGGTCAGAACGTCGACCTGATCACCACGGGCGCGCCGGGGGACCTGGTCTTCACGGGCCTGTCGCTGGCGGCCGGCAACCTGCCCCTGGGCGGCGGGGTGGTGTTGATCGACCTGGCGAGCCTGGTCGCGGTCCAGCCAATCGCGACGATCCCCGGCGGCAGCGCCCTGTGGATCCTGGTGATCCCCGACGACCCGGTGCTGGCCGGGCTGCGCTTCCACTTCCAGTCGATCGCCGCCGACGCGGGTCAGCCGGGTGGCTTGGCCTTCTCGGACGGTCTCGAATTGATCGCGTGCGAGTGACGCAGCCAGACGGAAAGCGTAGCTCGAACGCATAGAACAGCGTCCCCATTCCTAGCGGCCTGCGCCAAACACCTGCATTCACTCCAACTGCAACCCTTGGATTGAGGGTCGAACACACGGAAGTTCCCCGATACACGTCCGTCAGCTCGCTATCGATCCAATCATCGCAACTCCTTCGAAGGGCGACCCAGGCCTGATCGCCATGAACTTGAACTTCTTGCGCAAGTACAGGGCTCCCTCAATCACCCTGGAGCTTTCACTCGCCACAAAGAGGTGGTCGGGCCGATGGCACCAGCTGAAGGCGGGCTTTGGTTATGCCGTCAGAACCCGGAGGCTCGGGGACTTGGCTTCGGTGGTGGTGTCGTAGGCGAGGCCGAGGGGGAGGCCCCGCGGAGGCGGTAGGCCGATCACCCCTATTGACCCAGAAAGACACTCTCAATATCGTACGCGGAGAGTGCTAGAGAAGCTGCCTCCGTAGTTGATCCCCCGACCAGCACTAATTCGCCGACCCCACGCACGCATCAGCAGTGACGCTACGACGAGAAGGTCGACCAGTATGGCGTCAATTCGAAGACATTGCTCGGGGGCATGCCGCCGATCTAAGCCCGCGACAGCCGCAACTCAGTTCATTGCCCCCCTTCAACGGAAACGCCCTCCCAAGATCACCCCGATGATGCCCCGTTCGCGCAGAGCGGTATCCTGCGCCTCTCCAAGACCGATTGAGCCAGGCCCGAAAGGGCTGCGCGCGCCATCACGAGATCTTGAGAAGTCGTCACGAGAACTTAGTGAGCGGCCCCGTCACCGTCAATCGCGATACTGTACAAGAGTGGCGACGGCTGGATTCAACAATCGCTTCCAGACCATCGTAGCCCATCAAGCCAATACACCATCCAGATGCACACCCCCACACCATCCTCTGGTGATTGTGACTTCTCATCTCTAATTCGCGGGCGAGGAAGGTCGGATAATCGAGGCAAGGACAGCCCCATCTTGGATCTCGCGCGTCGGATCCTCGAATCAGAAGTCGCGTCTGCTTCAGAGTCTCGACCGGGAGAGCCGCCGCTTGACCGGCTCCGGCGCGACGCGCGTCGGGTCCTAGCAACCGTTCACGAGTCGCTGAATGTGGAAGCGGTGTCAATCTTCGCCTATTTCGCGGCAGATCAATCACTTCACTGCCTGGCAAGCGTAGGGGGACCCGAAGTTAGGCCAGCAACTGGCGAGATTGAGAAATACGGCCTCGGAGAGCCCTTCACCGGCCAGGCCTTTAGCAATGGAAGGGCCATATACCTGAACGGGGATGAAATTAGCAATTACCCCAATGCCTCGCCCGACAGAATCCGCTATTGGAGCAACCGGCTAGCCTCAAAGAAGATCGCATCCCTCGCACTCATCCCATTTCGAGGCGGCCAAGAAGGCGAAGGAGTCATCCGCGCCTTTAACAGGACGACGTCGAGCGGCGAATTAAATCTACTCGGATTCTCGAAAGAGTCGGACCAGATCATCCTCGAACACGCTGCGAGCCTCATTGGACTAGTAATGCAAGGGGCCTGGGCTCGCCGTCAGTCTGGCGAAATGCAGATCCTTATCGCGGAACTGCAGCGCCCACCATGGAACCGACTCAGCAACCAAGTAGCTAGAGGCGCCGCGAAGATTGCGAACTGCCCGGCCGTCGCAATCTATGAAGCAGTCAATGCCAAGTCGAAATCGGCAATGACGCTTATTGCCCAAGTCGGATTTTCAGCAGTACTTGACGAGATCAGCACCCTAGACAAGTCAAGTCTCTCCTCGGAGGTCGCCTTCACAAGGGAAGTTCTATCCATCGACGACATCTCCCGACACCCCCAAGCAAAGAATCAACGAGTGATGAAGCAGCTTCGCCTCAAGTCGGGGCTGCTCGTCCCGTGGCGCTCATCCAATAGGTGTGGTTCACTCGCGGTGTTTTCTGTTCGGCAACGTCGATTTCAGGAGCGAACAGTAGATCTGCTACTGGCCTTATCATCAGCCTTAGGCGGAACTCTCGACCTGGACGAAGCCGTGCTCCAGAGGGACAAACTTCGGGAAGTTATAGCCCGAATCTCGCATACCCTCAAAGGGCCACTCGCTGGGATTCGAACGGAGCTCCAACACATTCGTCGAGATCTTGAGATCGGTCACAGCGAAACTGCTGCGCTGGCTTCGCTCAATAGGGCGAGAATAGAGACCGAACGAGCTTCTGCGCGGGTTGACCACCAGCTCAGGCTGTATCGAGGTCAACTCGACGAATCGGAGGTGAATCTGCAGCCTACGAGACCATCAGATCTGATCTTTCTTGTCACGGAACGATGGCAAGTTCGAGCTGCTCGAAGAGGGCAGCGTTTTGCGGTCTACGACTCGATAAGGTCAGCCCCAAACATCCTCGCCGACGACCTACTCGCGGAGATCGCCCTCGATGACCTGATAGACAACGCCATCAAATACGCCTGGCGAAACACAGTCATCGAGATTGGCTGCCGCGTACTGGAACCCTACTTAGACATTCAGGTAACGGACCGAGGGCTTGGGATCTCCTCGGGAGAAATAGCCTCACTCACTGGGCCCGGCATCCGCGGATCAACCAGAGATATCGAGAGAGAGATCGAAGGGAGTGGCTTTGGGCTCGCAAACGTTAAGACAATTATGGACTTGCATGGCGGCCACCTCACATTCTCAAGCGAGTCGTTTCTCGATGACATGAACCGTCGCCAGCGGAACGAAGGACACATCGTCTCTGCAACACTTCGCTTTCAACTCGCCAGACCCCGATCGCAACGCTAGCCCAAAGCTCGACAGCGCCTCGACGATCGCCAAGACATCCAAGAATGGAGGAACGGTAATGACCCTACTCTCTCTCCCTGAGCCTCGCGTGCTCGCAGTTGATGACGAGTTCGAGCAACTAGAGCCGGATTTGGAGCTGGTGCGACACACGCACCCCTCCGTCCACACCTGCACCGTAGCAACACGCGAAGAGGCCTTAGAGACTTTGCGATCTTGGGACGCGGAGAGGCGTCCAATTCAGGCAGTCGTCGTCATGGACCTGATGCTCGAAGACGATAATGCCGAGACAGGAGTCTCGCTCATTCGGGAGATCGATCAGTGGAGAAGAACAAAGGACTCCGGCAGTAGGCTCGCGATCGAACTCCTCGCCTACTCGTCCGCATCGGACGACTACCTAGCCGAAGCTCGGCGCAATGGGGCCGTGAAGGCGTTCGCAAAGGTCACCGAAGCAGACGACCTATGGAATCAGATCCCTTTTTTCCTCGGAGTAGAGGGACGAGTAGTAGAAGAGGTCGTCGCGTCGGTCATTCAGATCGATTTCAAGAGGTCTTGGAAGGAGCACACAGGAATGGCTGAGATCGCGCTCACAAGGAGAGATGAGGGTTGGGCAGCTTCAGCATTCCTCGAGCTTGAGTTAATCCCAACTTCTTGTCGTCAACCGGGGGCAAGCTTCATTATTCAGACCGAGGAGAGAATCACCCAAGACGGTGGTGGAGTAACAATTCACTCGAGGACCTCAGATTCCGTGGACTGGTCAACTTCTGGCCTCGACAGTTTGTTTTCCTTAATGAGACGCACTATCGACAAGCTGGAATAACCCCGAAGCGATCTACATCTCGAACATCCCAGCTCAATTATTCAATCAGAATGAGAGGAGGATCATGCAGCTGTACTTGATGTCAGTTGGCCATGCGCTTTCTGCAGTCGTTGAGCTCTCGGAGAGGCTCTTCATCCTATATGACTGCGGCCTTCAGGGCCATGCAAGCAGCTCGAATCCAGCACTTGAGTTCCTAAGCGAGCGCATCGACGGCGACTGCGAGATCTACGCGTTTGTCTCCCATCTAGACCTCGATCACATCAATGGCTTCGAGGACCTCCGCAGCGACAAATTCAAGAAGGTCCGGCGTGCGATTAGAGGCTTCTTCTGCAACAAGCTGCTGGAGACAACAGTGATTCGCGCAGCCCTCGCGACGGAAGCTGGGCTCAGGCGATCGATAGTGGGAAGCCCACTCGCGCGAACCTACAGATCGCTTTGGGCGCTCACTCAACTTCTCGCACTTGAGAATCAGATTCTTGCTGAGCAAGGCGCGCCATTTGAGCCGGCCCTACTCGGGAAGACACTAGATAGTGGAAAGCTGTCCGCGCGTTTTGTGGCATCGTGTAAAAGAGAGGGTGTTGACCCAAAGATCTGGGGGCCTACAGAATCTCGACTCGCAACCGCTACCGACCTGACATTTGTTGATGCAACGACATCGACGCCCTCTGACGTCCTAGGTGCGATCGCTCGAGGCCTGCCAGCCTCAAACGATACCAGTATCGTATTGCAGCTCATAGGCCGATCGGATGAGAGAATTCTACTTCTAGGCGATGCAACCGGCGAAGAACTAGAAGAGGCATTAGACTCAGGGCTAGTCCAGGCGGACCTTCAATCCGACGTGATCGTGGCGTCACACCACGGCGCGAGTTTGTCCAGAGGGATCGAATCGGAAGATACTCGAATCCTACAAGGGCTTGCTAGAAGTGGATCAATTGATGGCGGCGGTTTGGTTCTAGTATCAAATGGGAGCAGGGGGGTATCAACTTCGCGAACTAGATGCCATCCACACCCAAGCGTGGTCAGCGCGTGCCGCAGTCTCAACCTCTCAATAAGATGCACTGCTGTGCCGAAGCAAATCGAAAGTCCCACAAAAACTCAGATCGACAAAGTTGACTCCGACCTGCTTCGCTACCTGGGTAGCAGAGTTCAATCGGTGTCGATGAGCGGGGATGACTCAGCCCAAGGTTCTGAATGCAACGGGTCCATTCGTTGCGGACTCTCAAGTTCCGGCGTAAAGATCACCACTGTCGGGACTGGCCACGGACAGCATGGTTGCTGTCAAACATGATCTGCTCACACGCTCAGGAGCGGATCTCGCCCGACCAGCCCAGGCGCTCGCGCAGGCGGCGGTAGGGATCGAGGCCGGGCAGGCTGAGCAGCGGGTAGGGCACCGGGTGGCGAGCCAACAACAGCTCGTCACCCACGCCCAGGGTGGCGAAGCGCTGGCCGTCGACGACAATGTCCGCCTCGGCACCGTCGTCGACGAGCCGCACGCGCAGACCGTGGTCGGGGTGCAACACGATCGGACGGGTGGAGAGGCCCTGGGAACAGATCGGGACCACCACGATGCCGAGCATGGAGGGCGCCAGGATCGGTCCCCCCGCCGACAGGGCGTAGGCCGTGGACCCGCTGGGGCTGGCCACGATCAGGCCGTCGGCGCGGTAGTCGGTGACCCAATCGACGCCCACGTCGAGGCCCAGGTGCAGCATCGACTCCTCGGGGCGCCGCGAGACGACCAGGTCGTTGAGGGCCACCGCTTGGGACTCCCCCGCTGCGCTGCGGTGGCGCAAGAGCAGGCGCATCCGCGGCTCCAGCACGCCCTCGCCGTCGAGCACGCCCTGGAGGGTCTCCTCCCAACGCGTGACCGGCGTCGAAGCCAGGAAGCCGACCCGGCCGAAGTTGATGCCGAGGGTCGGCACCGGGTGATCGCGGAAGGCGCGCACGGCCGTCAGCATCGCGCCGTCACCGCCCAGCACCACCACCAGGTCGGGCACGTCGATCGCGGCCCCGCACTCCAGATCGTGCTCGCGTTCGCGGGCGAAGGACAACAGGTCGCCGTGGGAGTCGACCCGCGTCACGCGCTCCTCGAGCCACGGCAAGAGTCGTGCGGCCAACTGGGTGGCGGCGACCTTGTCCGAATGGGTCAGGACCAGGACCCGCTCGACCCGAGTCTCCAGGCGCAGGGACGGGCGGGCATCCACCTTGGTCGGGTCCATGGTCCGGTCCGTCAGACGCGGGAGCGCTCGAGGAACTGCACCACCGTGCGCTCGACGCCGTCGGCGTCGATACCGCAGCGGGCGAGCTGCTCCTCGCGGCGGGTGCAGTGGTCCTGGAAGCGATCCGGGATGCCCAGCACGCGGATCTGGGCCCTGGCCCCGCGCATGCGACTGGCCGATTCGAGCACGGCCGAGCCGAAGCCGCCCGCGCGCTGGTGTTCCTCGAGGGTGATCAGCAAGCGGTGGGAGCGCAGGTCCTTGGCCAGGCGCTCCTCGTCGAGAGGCTTCGCGAAGCGCGCATCCACGACACCGACCAGGATCCCGCGCTCGCGCAGGCGTTCGGCAGCCAGGATCGCCTCAGGCACCAGGGCCCCGTAGGCCCAGATCACGACATCCTCGCCCTCCAGCAGGACCTCGGCGAGGCCCGGGACCATCGCCGCGCGCTCGCTCTCGTGCACGCGCTCGCGACCGGGGCAGCTCCCACGCGGATAGCGAATGCCCGTCGGCCCATCCAGGCGCAGGCCCAGCTCGAGCATTCGACGCGCGTCCGTCGCGTCCCGCGGAGCGCAGAGCGTGAAGTTCGGCAGGGTGCGCAGGTAGGCGATGTCGAACACGCCGTTGTGGGTCGGCCCGTCCTGCCCCACCAGGCCCGCGCGGTCCATGGCGAAGACCACCGGCAGGTTCTGCAGGGCGACCTCCTGGAAGACCTGGTCGTAGGCCCGTTGCAGGAAGGTCGAGTAGATCGCGACGACCGGACGCAGGCCGGCCTTGGCCATGCCGGCCGCCATCGCCACGCCGTGCTGTTCGGTGATGCCCACGTCGTGGAAGCGCGCGGGGAAGCGCTCGGCGAATTGCACCAGACCGGTGCCCGAGGGCATGCCGGCGACGATCGCGTGGACCCGCGGGTCGCGCTCGACCTCCGCCGCCAGGGCGCTGGCGAAGGCCTCGGTGTGGCTGATGCCTGCCTCCACCGTGGTGCCCTCCAGGCAGCCGCCCGAGGGTTGCACCTTGATCGACTCGGGCGTGGCTCTGGGCGCGGTGATCGACTTGGGCGGCTTTGCCGCGTGGACGCGTTCGGGGTGGGTCGGCGCGTCCGGGTGGCCCTTGCCCTTCTGGGTCAGGGTATGGAGCAGCACGACACCGTCCAACTCGCGCGCCGCCTCGAGCCGGGAAACCAACTGGTCCACGTCGTGTCCATCGAGGGGGCCGACGTAGGTCACGCCCAACTCCTCGAACACGTGCCCGGCAACGATCGAATGGCGCAGGACCTCGCGCACCTGGTCGAGGGTTCGCTCGACGCGATCGCCGATCAGCGGGATCGAGGCGATCAGGTTGTGGATCTCCTGCTGGGCGCGCTGCAGGGTGCGGTTCGAGCGGATGCGCGACAGGTAGCGACCGAGGCTGCCGACCGAACGGCTGATCGACCACTCGTTGTCGTTGAGCACCACGATCAACTTCTCGCCGGCGCTGCCCGCGTCGTTCAGGGCCTCGAACGCCACGCCGGCGCCGAGACTCGAGTCCCCGATCACGGCCACCACCGAGGGCGGGTCCGGCTCGTGGGCCGTGGCGCGCGCCAGGCCGGTGGCCAGGCTGATCGAGGTCCCGGCGTGTCCCAGGTGGAACAGGTCCTGCTCGGACTCCTCGGGGTTGGTGAAGCCGCACATGCCCCCCGTCTGCCGCAGGGTGGGGAACAAATGCCGACGTCCCGTGAGCACCTTGTGCGGATAGGCCTGGTGGCTCGTGTCGTAGACCACCCGGTCGCGCCGGAAGTCGAAGACGCGGTGCAGGGCGACGGTCAGCTCGACCACGCCCAGGTTGCTGCCCAGGTGCCCGCCGGTGGACAACACCGCTTCGAGCAGGAAGCGGCGCAACTCGTCGCAGACCTCGGGGAGTCGCTCGCGCTCGAGCTCGCGTAGAGCGTCGGGCGAGGACTCGATCAGGTCCAGGAGCGGGTAGCCGACGGCGGCGCCGTCGTCGTCGAGCGCGGGTGAATCCGCGGGTACGGGATTCGATCCCGGACTGGGAGGGGGAGCGGACATCGTTGGCCACCGAGGGGGGAGACGGACGGCAGCACGCCTAGGATCGACCCCTCCCGGCCTGAATGCAAGCCGGTGGCCGCCTCCGGGCCGGATCAGGTCCGGCGCTCGAGCATTCGGTCGATCAGGGCCACGGCTCGATGGCCCTGAACCCAGCCCAAACGCGCCGCTGCGGCGCGAGCCCGCTCCGCCTGGAGCTGGGCCTCGGCGCGGGCACCATCGAGGCCCAACTCGGCCACCAGGGTGTCGCGCTCCAGGGCCGCGTCCTTGCCCGGCGTCTTGCCCAGGGTGGCGGCGTCGCCGGTGACGTCCAAGAGATCGTCGACGGCCTGGAAGCAAAGGCCCAGGGCCCTGCCGAAATCAGCCGCCGCCGCCCGAGCGTCGGCGTCCGCGCCGGCGGCCGTGGCACCCAGCTCCGACGCTGCTCCCATCAGGGCCGCGGTCTTGAGACGGTGCACCTCGCGAATCCCCTCGTGCCCCGGGGCCCGCAGGTCCGAGCGCAGGTCCAGGACCTGCCCCCCCACCATGCCGCCCGACCCGGCGGCCCGGGCCAGGACCAGTGCCAGCTCACCGGCCCGCGCGCCGCAACCCCCGAGCACCTCGAAGGCCAGGGTCAAGAGCGCGTCGCCGGTCAGCACGGCCACATCCTCGCCATAGGCCACGTGGCAGGTGGGCCGGCCGCGGCGCAGGTCGTCGTCGTCCATGCAGGGCAGGTCGTCGTGGACCAGGCTGTAGGTGTGGACCAGCTCGATCGCCAGGGCCCCCGGCAGGGCCAGCTCGCTGGTCCCGCCGAGCTCCTCGCAGACCATCCGCACCAGGGCCGGTCGCAGGCGCTTGCCGCCGGCGAGCAGCACGTACTCCATGGCCTCGCGTAGCAGACCAGGCCATTCGGGACGCCGCTCGGCGCAGACCAACTCCGCCAGCCCCTGCTCGATCCAGGCCTGCGCGGCCTCGATCCATGCGTCGCCCGCCTGCGATGCGAGGGTGCGCTCGGCCCGGGTCGAACTGTCTTCGTCCGCTGCCACGCCGCTCACTCGCCGCCCGCCAGGTCCGGATCGCCCTCGAAGGGGCGCAGGGCTCGATCCGCGTCGGCGGTCAACTCCTCGACCCGCGCGCGTTGGGCAGCCAGGGTCGCGTGGCAGCTCTTGAGCAGCTCGATTCCGCTGGTGTAGCGCTCGATGGCAGGCTCGAGCCCCAGGTCGCCGGCCTCCAGCTCGCTGACGATCGACTCGAGGCGCTCGAGGCGCTCGTCGAATCCGAGCTCCTCCGCGGCCCCGTCGCTGTTCGAGGTGTTCTTCGCCATGGGCCCGGGAGTCTACGACTTCGCCGTGTCCGCGGCATGCCCCCTGGACGCTGGCGCCGACGGAGTCCGCCGGGCGATACTCGCGCCCTTGGCCCCTCCGCCCGATCGCCTCCCCCAGCCGCAGTACGCCGCCGTCGACCTGGGCTCGAACAGCTTCCACATGCTGATCGCCCGGGTGGTGGACGACGAGCTCTTGATCGTCGACCGCCTGCGGGAGCCCGTGCGCTTGGCCGCTGGGTTCGATGAGAACAACCGCCTGCGGCGCTCGGCGCGGGAACGGGCGCTCGAGTGCCTGGATCGCTTCGGGCACCGGCTGGCGGACGTCCCGCGCTCGAACGTGCGGGTGGTGGGCACGAACACCCTGCGCAAGGCGCGCAACACGCGCAGCTTCCTGCGCCACGCGGAGGAGGCCCTGCGCCATCCGATCGAGATCATCTCCGGCCAGGAGGAGGCGCGACTCGTGTACCTGGGCGTCGCCCACGACCTGTCGGACGACGGCGGCCGTCGCCTCGTGGTCGACATCGGCGGCGGCAGCACCGAGTGCGTGATCGGACGGCGCTTCGAGCCGCTCTTGCGCGACAGCCTCCACATGGGCTGCGTCTCGTTCAGCCAGCGCTACTTCGACAACGGTGAACTCACCCGCGAGCGCTTCCGCGCCGCGGAGCTGGCGGCGGGGCTCGAGCTCCAGGGCCTGCAGGAGAGCTATCGTGCCCTCGGCTGGGAGGACGCCGCCGGTTCGTCGGGCACGATCAACTCGATCGGTCGGATCATCGACGAGGCCGGCTGGGAAGGCGGCGGGATCACCTACGCCAACCTCAAGAATCTGCGCCGCGAGATGATCGCCGCGGGACACATCGACCAGCTGGTGCTCCCGGGTCTGACACCCGATCGCACGCCCGTTCTGGCCGGGGGGCTCGCGATCCTCAAGGCGATCTTCTCCTCGCTGCGGATCGAACGGATGCAGCTCTCGTCCTTCGCCCTGCGCGAGGGCTTGCTGTACGACTTGATCGGTCGCATTCGCCACGAGGACGTGCGCGACCGGACGATCCAGCGCATGCAGGAGCGCTACCAGGTCGACCGCAACCAGGCCTCGCGAATCGAGCGCACGGCGATCCGCGCGCTGCGACAGGTGGCCGCCATCTGGGAGCTGGACGAGGAGCAGGCCGGCCGCTTCCTCTCCTGGGCTGCCCAGCTCCACGAGATCGGCCTGGCCCTGAACCACTCGGGCTACCACAAGCACGGCGCCTACCTGGTGGCCAACAGCGACCTGCCCGGCTTCAGTCGCGACGACCAGGAACTCCTGGCCGTGATGGTGCGCGCCCACCGGCGCAAGCTGACCAAGCAGATGTTCGCCGCCCTGGGTCCGGGCACCGCACGCAAGGCCCTGCAGCTCACCACGCTCCTGCGGCTGTCCGTGCTACTGCACCGCAGCCGCCGCGTCGAAGCCCTACCCCCGCTCGTGCTTCGAGCGGCTCGCTCCGCGCTTGCCCTCGACCTTCCGCCCGGCTGGCTTGACGCGCAGCCGCTCGCCCGCGCGGACCTCGCGGTCGAGGCGTCCCAGCTTGCGGCGGTCGGGTTCGACCTGCGGGTCGGAGAAATCGGCCAAGAGGGTCAATAGTTCCCGCTGCGACGCTCGGTCCCGCGCCCGCGCCGGGTGGACTCGAGCGTAGCTGCCGTCGGCCTGCATCAACCAGGACTGCAGGTTGTCCTTGAGTGGTAGGTCCAGCCCTTCGCGCAGGACACGCTTCTTCAACTTCGGATCCTCGACGGGGAAGCAGCACTCGACGCGCCTGAAGAAGTTGCGCGACATGAAGTCCGCGCTCGAGCACAGCACGCGGTCCTCGCCCCCGGCGTGGAAGTGGAAGACGCGGTGGTGCTCGAGGAAGCGCCCGATGATCGAGCGCACCCGGATGTTCTCGCTGACCCCGGGAATGCCCGGGCGCAGGCAGCAAGCCCCGCGCACGATCAGGTCGATGCTCACCCCAGCCTGGGAGGCGCGGTACAGGGCGATCGCGATCTCGGGCTCGGTCAAGGAGTTCATCTTGGCCCGAATCGCCGCCGGTCGACCCGCCCGCGCCGCCTCGGCCTCCGCGTCGACCATCTCGACCAGCGTCTTGTGGAGCGTGAACGGCGCCTGCAAGAGCTTCTTGAGTCGACGCACCTTGCCCATGCCGGTCATCTGCAGGAAGAGCTGGTGCACGTCCTCGCACAGCACCGGATCGCTGGTCAACAGGCCGAAATCCGTGTACGTCCGCGCGGTGCCCGGGTGGTAGTTGCCCGTGCCCAGGTGCGCGTAGCGTCGCAGGCGCCGCCCCTCGCGCCGCACCACCAGCAGCATCTTGGCGTGGGTCTTGTAGCCCACGATGCCGTACACCACGTTGACCCCCGCCGCCTGCAGCCGATGGGCCAGGTCGATGTTGGCGCGCTCGTCGAAGCGTGCGCGCAGCTCGACCACCGCGGTGACCTCCTTGCCGGCCTCGGCGGAGTCGATCAGCGCCTCCACCACCGAGGAGTGCTCGCCGGTGCGGTACAGGGTCTGCTTGATCGCCAGCACGTTCGGATCGGCCGCCGCCTGGCGCACCAGGTCGACCACGGGCTGGAAGGACTGGTAGGGATGGTGCACCAGCAGGTCACGCTCGCCCAGGGCCGCGAACATGTCGGCGCCCTGCTCGAGTCCCTCGGGCCAACCGGGCACGAAGCTGCGAAAGCGCAGGTCCGGGCGCTCCACCAGGTCGATCAAGCCGGCCAGGCGGTGCAGGTTGACCGGGCCGTTGACCTGGTACAGGTCCTGCTCCCCCAGGCTGAACTGGTCGAGCAGGAACTCGGTCATCTCGACCGGGCAGTTGTCGGCCACCTCGAGCCGCACGGCGTCACCGTAGTTGCGGCGGGGCAACTCCCCCTCGAGGGCGTGCAGCAGGTCGTCGACCTCCTCCTCCTCGACCCACAAGTCACTGTTGCGCGTGACTCGGAACTGGTAGCAGCCGCGCACTTCCATGCCGGGGAAGAGCTCGTCCACGTGGGCGTGGATCACCGACGAGAGCAGCACGAAGGAGTTGGGCTCGGTCGCGACCTCCTCCGGGAGCGGGATCACCCGCGGCAGGGAGCGAGGCACGTTCAGGGCCGCCAACCCGTCGTTGCGCCCGAAGGCGTCCTTGCCCTGCAGGGAGATCAGGAAGGTCAGGCTCTTGTTGACGATGCGCGGGAAGGGATGGGCCGGGTCGATCGCCATGGGCGTCAGGACCGGCTGCACGTCGCGCCGGAAGTGCTTGCGCACCCAGGCAGCCTGGTCCTCGTTCCACTGGTCCCGGGCCACGACTTGGATGCCCTCCGCCGCCAGGGCGGGCAGGATCATCTCGTTGAGGGTCCGATACTGCTCGTCGACCAGCTCGTGGGCCTTGGTCGAGATGGCCTGCAGGACCTCACGCGGTGAGTTCCCGTCGGGTCCGGGAGGCCGCGTGACGCCCGCCACCACCTGCTGGCGCAGACCCGCTGCACGGATCTCGAAGAACTCGTCGAGGTTCGTGGTGCAGATCGCGAGGTAGCGCAGCCGCTCCAAGAGCGGGTTGTGCTCATCCTGAGCCTGGGCCAGGACCCGCTGGTTGAACTCCAGCAGGGACAGGTCCCGGTTGAGGAACAGCTCCGGCTGGCGTAGGTCGATCGGAGGCTGGTGCTCGGGTTGCTTCACGGCGCGGGTCGAATCTGCTCGGACACTCTCATCGGCCGAAGGTGCCCGGTCGCTGGACTTCGCAGCCTCGGCCCCCCATCGCCGCCGGGCAAGTTAATATGCCCGGCCCCCGATGCCCCGGACCATCCCGCTGCGACCCGCCCTCGATGACCTGCGTGGGCACCTGCCCGCGGCACTGGAGGGCCTGGATCCCGAGGGAGTCCATCAGTTGCGCGTGGCCGCGCGACGCATCGCCGTCTGGCTCGAGCTGGCCGAGCGGCGGACCTTGGCCGGGGATCTGCATTGGCTACGCAAGGTCGCTGGCGAAGTGCGGGATCTCGACGTGCTGATGATGCAGCCCCTCCCCGAGCGCCTGGGCAGCGAACTCGCGGCCCGGCGCGACGGCGCACGACGGGAGCTCGTGGACGAGCTCGAGAGCACTCGACTCACCGGCCTGCTGGCCGCGCTCGAGAATTTGTCGGCCCTCTCCGCGCGGAGCGCAGCCGACGGCGTGGCCCGACTGGTCGATGTCGTCCGCCGGCGGGGCGAGCAGGTCGACCGCGAGCGCAAGAGTTCCCGAGCCCAACGCCGACGGCTGCATGCCCTGCGACGGGCGCTGCGACGGCTGCGCTACGCCCGCGAATGGCTGGGAGAGAACGACCCTGCCCTGAAGCGGCTGCAGACCGCCCTGGGAGAGCTCAACGATCTGGAGCAGCTGCGGCGCCGCCTAGGCCTGCTCGACGACCGCCAGCAACTGGACGACTTCGCCCGCGAGTTGGCGGCCCGCATCGACGACGCCCACGTGGACGCACTGGCCGCATGGCACGAATGCCGCGGCGAGCTGGTGGGCAAGACCGCTGGACGGAGCCGCTGAAGGGCGCCACGATCCGACCATGCACCTGCACCTGGTTCGACATGCGATCGCAGCCGAGCGCGCCGGCGCGGAGCGAGACGCGGCCCGCCCGCTCACCGCGGAGGGCAAGCGACGCTTCCGCAAGTGCGCCCGAGGCCTGGGTCGGATCGGCCCGCGCTACGACGCGATAGTGCACAGTCCCCTGCTGCGCGCCGTAGAGAGCGCGGAGTTGATGGCCGGGCTCTGTGACGACATCCGCGTCGATGACCTCCTCGCGCGGCCGCCGGGTCGGCCCCTGTTCACCCTCTTGTCCGAGCTCCAGCAGCAGGGTGCCGAGCGACTGGCGTTGGTCGGGCATCAGCCCTGGCTGGGGGAACTCGCCGCGTGGTTGACCATTGGCTCGACCGAGGCCGCCAGTTCCCTGCCGCTCAAGAAGGGTGGCGTGATCTGGCTCGAGGGCAACCCCGTGCCCGGCGGCATGGTCCTACGCGCGTCGATCCCGCCGGCGCTATTGCGCTCGATGCGGTAGCCGAAGTGTGGGCCGGCGCTGGCCGCGGACACCGGCGGCCGAAGCGAGCTAGTGTCCTGGATCCGAAATTCGGCGTCACTTCCCGGAGGTCCGATCGATGCTGGCTAGGCGCGCCGACGACGCGTATCCGCTGCGATACTCGGAGGAGGCGCTGGCGACGCCAGCGGCGATCGGAGCCCGGGAAGTGACGCCGAATTTCGGATCCAGGACACTAGAGTCGCGGCTCGAGCACGTCCCGCGTCGGCAGGCTGGGGAAGGACCCCTGCACTTCCGCCGACAGGGCCGAGGCCGCGCAGGCGAAGCGCAGGGCCTGGTCCCAGCGCTGTTCCTCGGCCAGGGCCACTGCCAGGGCGCCGCAGAAGGCGTCGGAGGCCGCGGTGGAGTCGAGCCGCTCGGCGGGGAAGCCCGCTTGCTCGAAGGTGCGCTCGCCGTCGAAGAACATCGCGCCGCGCTTGCCCCGGGTCAGCACCACCTTGGACGGTCCCAGGGCCGCGATGCGGCGCATCAGCCCGGAGTCCGAACACTCGTCCTTCTCGACCCGTGCCAGCCGAGCGCCCTCGCGCCGGTTGGCCACGATCACGTCGATCTTGGCCAGGAACTCGCGCGACAACTCGCGCGCGGGCGCAGCGTTCAGCACCACCAGGGCGCCCGACGCCCGCGCCAACTCGACCGCGGCCGACAGGGCGTCTTCGCCGATCTCGAGCTGACACAGGAAGACCTTGGCGTGGGCGAAGGCCTCCCGCGCGGCCTCGATCACCGCCACGTCCACCATGCGGTTGGCACCCGGACCGATCACCGTCGCGCTCTCGCCCGAGGCGTGCCGAGCGCGCAGGGCCACGCCAGTCACGGCAGCGCTGGAGGAGACGACCCCCGAGAGGTTCACGCCCTCGGCCAAGAGCGCCGAGCGCAAATCCGCTCCCCAACCGTCGTCGCCGACCGCACCGACCAGACTGACGCTGGCCCCGAGGCGCGCCGCGGCCACCGCTTGGGTCGCTCCCTTTCCGCCGGGATGGACCTCGAGGCCCTTGCCGATCTCGGTCTCGCCGACGGACGGAAGGTGTTCGACCTCGATGGTGAGGTCCATGTGCAGCGCACCGAGCACGCAGATCGCTTCACTCATCGGGGGCGTGTCGCGTTGCGCTGCGGGTCGAAGGCGCGGTGCGACGGGGGTCGGAGACCGGCGTCGGAGGGGGAACGGGAGGACAGGGGACGGTCTCTGCGGTGTCGCTCGGAGTCGCACTCCGGTCGAGCGAGCGGGGCAGGATACCCAGGTCAGACCGATCCCGGACGCGCGCGGCTCCAGACGAGGCGCCCCGCGAGATAAAGCGACCCGACCAGGAGGGTTAGGGCACCCGCCGGAACCGAGGCAGAGGGCGCGATCAAGGCCGACACCGTTGCCGCGAGCAGAGCTGCCGATCCCCCCCACAGTCCCCGCGCGAGCGGGCCGGCGGCCGCGCCTGGGACCAGGGCCAGGGCGCCGACCAGCGGCAAGGGACCCACCGACGCCGCCACGAGACCCATTCCCAAGGGCGCCCATCGGCGAGCGCCGCCTGGCAGACAGGTGACTGCCCAGCCCAAGAGGGCCAGGGCCGTGTCGGTCACCGATGGCGCCCAGTACCCGCCGAGCAGAAAGCGCCCGCGCGAGGCCTGGGCCTCAGGCGCCCCTGCGGCGACGAACCCCAGCCAGCCCCACAGGGCAGCGGCCAGCAGCAACGCCGAGCACAGGGCCAGGGCGGGCCGAGTGCGGGTCCATCGAAGCGAGAGGGCCGCAGCCGCCATCGCCGCGAGGGCCGCGGTCACTGATCGCAAGACGCTAGCGGTCGGTGGCCAGACCTCGCCGCGCTCGAGCACCAGCGCCGCCGCCGCACTGGCCGCGAGGCTCGCGGCCACGATCGAGAGGCTCGGCCAGCGCCGCCGGGCGTCGGTCGAGCCGCCCTCTGCCATCCCGACCACCGCGCCCGCCGCCACCAGGCAGAGCACCGTGCGCCAGGTCGCGGCGGCCAGGCTGGCCGCGCCGCTCGCCGGGGCATCGCCGAGGGCCGCCGACCACAACAGTCGAGCCGCTCCGTCGATGGGCAGCAGCGCGTTCAAACAACCGAAGCCGGTGACCACCAGGGCCAGGGCCGCGATCCACACCGACGATCGCCCGCCCCTCAGCGAACGAGTTCGGCCCATCCGAAGTGCACCGGGACCTCGATGTTCGGGTGGATGCTCTCAAACACCGGACAGGTCTCGGCGGCGCGCTCCAACACGTCGCGGGCCTCATCGGCGAGGTTCGGCAGGGCGAACCGCACCTCCAGCTTCGAGATCCGCCTACGGGGATCCGCGACCATGTGCTTGGTCACCTTGACCGTCGCGCCGTCCAGGTCCCAGCCCTCGTCCCGGGCCCGGATGCCCATGATCGTGAGCATGCACGAGCCAAGAGCCGTGGCCACCAGATCGGTCGGCGAGTAGGACTCGCCGCGCCCCTGGTTGTCGACAGGAGCATCGGTGACCAGTTCGGCCGAAGAAGGAGCGTGGACCGCGCCGCAACGCAGCTCGCCGCGATAGGTGACGTGGATCTCGACCATGGCCGCAGAGCTTACGGAGCCGCGCTGGCTTTCGGGCTAACCTGTCGCCCATGAGCGACCTCTCCCAACGACGTGCCCTGGTGACCGGGGCTTCGGCCGGAATCGGCGAGGCCACGGCCCGCGCCCTGGCCGCCGCCGGCGCCCGCGTCACCCTCGCCGCCCGCCGCTTCGAGCGCGTCCAGGCCATCGCGGCCGAACTCGATGGCGCCGAGGCCCTGGCCCTCGACGTAACCGACAGCGCCGCGGTGACCGCCGCCCTCGCGGGCCGCGAGTTCGACCTGGTGGTGGCCAACGCGGGCCTGGCCCGCGGGGTCGAGCCCCTGCAGGAGGGCGACCCCGCGGAGTGGTCCGAGGTCATCGACACCAACGTCAAGGGTGTGCTCAACACGGTTCGCGCCACCCTACAGCCGATGCTCGACGCCGGCCGCGGCGACGTGATCCTGCTCGGCAGCGTGGCCGGGCGCCAGGTCTACCCGGGCGGCGCGGTCTACTGCGCCAGCAAGCACGCGGTGCGCGCCATCTACGAGGGCCTGCGCCAGGACGCCGGCGGGCGCGGCGTGCGCTTCAGCACGGTCGATCCGGGGATGGTCAAGACCGACTTCAGCCGCGTGCGCTTTCGCGGTGACGAGCAGCGCGCCGCCGCGGTCTACGACGGCGTGGATGCGCTGACACCGGAGGACGTCGCCGAGTCGATCGTCTGGATCGCGACTCGTCCCCAACGCGTCAACGTGGGCGAACTCGTGCTCTGGGCCTCGGCCCAGTCGAGCACCACCAAGCTCACGCGCCGCTGAACGGGGCCCGCGCGCGTCCGGGTAGGCGGTCTTGTGCCTGGCACCGTACGAACGCCTACCCGGAGCCACTCTGCCCGGGGAGCCCTCCTCGCCCGCTCAGTAGCTCTCGTCGTCGGTCGGGAACTCGCCCGACTTGACGTCGGCGACGTAGCTCTCGAAGGCGCGCTGCATCTCATCCCCCAGGGACGCGTAGCGCCGCACGAAGCGCGGGTGGAACTTGCTGTAGAGCCCGAGCATGTCGTGGCTGACCAGGATCTGCCCGTCGCAGTGGGGTCCGGCCCCGATGCCGATGACCGGGATCTCGAGCTCGTCGGCCAGGCGCTTGCCGAGCGCCGCCGGCACCTTCTCCACCACCACGGCGCTGGCCCCGGCGTCCTGCAGCGCGCGCGCACCGGCCAGGACCTCATCGGCCTCGGCAGGGTTCGTCGCGCGCACCTTGTAGGTGCCGAACTTGTGGATCGACTGTGGTGTGAGCCCCACGTGCCCCATGACCGGAATCCCGGCGTCGACGATGCGCGCCACGGTCGGCGCGACCTTCTCGCCGCCCTCGACCTTGACCGCCTCGACCCCGGACTCCTGCACCATGCGGCCGGCGTTCCGCAGGGCCTCGTCGGAGTTCACCTGGAAGCTCATGAAGGGCAGGTCGCCCACCACCAGGGCCCGCGCCACCGCGCCCGAGACGATCGACGCGTGGTAGAGCATGTGCTCCATGGTCACGGTGACCGTGGAATCACGACCCTGGACCACGGTGGCCACCGAATCGCCGACCAAGATCACATCGATGCCGGCCAGGTCGAGGACCTGCGCCATCTGGTGGTCGTAGGCGGTCAGGGCGCTGATCTTGATGCCCTTGGCCTTCATGCGGCGCAGGGCTTCGGTCGTCACCTTGCGCCGCCGGGGCGGGGGGGGAGTCGCACTCATGGGGCGGTCGATTCGGGTCCGATGGGTCCGAAGAGGGCGCAGAGCGTACGACGCGGGCCGGACCGACGGGTTAGCTTTCGGGAGCCGGAGCGCCGTCCCGGGAAGGCCTCCGCGTAGGATCCCCGGCTCCCCGCGTCCCCCCTCAGCCCAGCCGTGCCCGCCGTCAGCGCCCCCATCGACCTCGACTGGTCCCCGATCCTCGCCGACCTCGGCCTGCCGGCTGACGCCCTCGAGGGCTCCAGGGCCGCCGCCGCGGACACCGCCAGCCTGGCCCTGTCGAGTCGCAGCGGGGCGAGCGGAATCCTGGCCGAGGCCAAATCCAGCCTGGGAGCAGCGGGCGCCGTACTGCTGGTCCTCGAGGGCCAGCCCGACGATGCTGAGCTCGCGCGCTGGCGCAACGACCTGTGGCCGCTGCTGCATGTGGTCGCCATCTACGAGCTGGGCGATCCGCTGGTTCGACGCAGCCTGCAAGGGCGCACCAAGCTGGGCGCCTGCCCTGGCAGCGGCACCGTGATGGCCATGCGGCGGGTCAGTCACGTGATGTCGCCCGAGGCCACGCGCGAGAAGTTCGACCAGAACGCCAGCGGTTGGAACGGCGAGCCGGGCGGCCCCGGCTACCCGCACTTCCGCTGGATGCGAAAGCTCGTGGGCAAGTTCGCCCCCGCCGCCGACGGCCAGCGCATCATCGACTTCGGCTGCGGCGCCGGCTGGGTCGGGATCGAGGCCGCCGCAGGTCACAAGAACATCGCCCTGGCCGCCTTCGACCCCTCCCCGGAGATGGTCAAGATCGCCGCCGCCAACGCCGCCAAGGAAGGCGTGACCGACTTTACCGGCCGCGTCGGCTTCGGCGAGGCCCCGCCCTTCCCGGCCGAGGGCGAAGAGCCCTTCGACCTGGTGATCAGCTCGGGCGTGGTCAGCTTCTCGCCCGACTTCGAGGCCTGGATGCGCGGCCTCGTGCGCTGTTGCAAGCCCGGCGGCACGCTGGTGGTCGGCGACATCAACCCCGACTCACGCGGCTTCCACCGCCGCCGCGGCGCCAAGCCGATCCTGCCGATTCGCGAGTTGAACGGTCGCCGGCCGTCCGAGCTGCGCACCTGGCTCGAGGCCCGCGGTTTCGTCCACAAGCAGACCGTCGGCTACCAGGCCACCTGGCCCATGCCGCAGATCATGCAGGTCAACGAGACCAAGCTCGGCGGACTGCTGTCGCACCCCCTGGTTTGGGCCAATGCCGGCCTGACGGCCATTGACCGCATGTCCGGCAACGGGCTCGCGAGCCAGTTCGACTCCTGGGTGATGGAGTTCGACGTGCCGACGGGTTGGGACCCGTCCACGCTGGGCTGATCCGCCCCGCTGCGGTACGGATTGGCGCGCGAGAACGAGCGAGGGCCGCGCACGACCGGTTGTCGTGCGCGGCCCTCGCCCGTTCCGGGGTGACGATCACCCGCGGATCGGGCGTCTGGTGTCCTGGATCAGGAATTCGGCGTCACTGCCCGGAAGTCCGATCGATGCTGGCTAGGCGCGCCGACGACGCGTATCCGCTGCGATACTCGGAGGAGGCGCTGGCGACGCCAGCGGCGATCGGAGCCCGGGAAGTGACGCCGAGTTTCTGATCCAGGACGCTAGTTCGAGCTTTCGGCCGAGGGGACGTCGAGACGAACCTTGCCGCGCTCGCTGGGCGTGCGCGAATCGGTACGGCCTCCGCTCAAGCGGTTCGGCACCTCGTCTGCCGCCAGGTCGTCCTCGACGTCGCCGCCCACGTGGGAGCCCTTGGCGTAGTCGAGCAGGCGACCGAGCATCGGGCGCAGCTCGGAACGCGAGACGAGGCCGTCGAGCATGCCCTTCTTGATCAGGAATTCCGCGCGCTGGAAGCCGGGGGGCAGCTCCTGCTTGAGCGTGGCCGCGATCACGCGCGGGCCGGCGAAGCCGATCAGGGCGCCGGGCTCGGCCAGGACCAGGTCGCAGACGCTGGCGAAGGAGGCCGTGACGCCGCCGGTGGTCGGGTGGGTCATGACGCAGATCGACATGCCGCCTGCGTCGGAGAGGCTCTGCAGGGCCGAGCAGGTCTTCGCCATCTGCATCAGGGACAGGGCGCCCTCGTGCATGCGTGCGCCGCCGGAGCTGGTGAAGATCACCAGGGGCCGGCCCTCGACGCGGGCCAGGTCACTGGCCAGGGCCAGCTTTTCGCCCACGACCTCGCCCATGGACCCGCCCATGAAGGAGAAGTCGAGCACGGCCAGGATGACCGAGCGACCCTCGATGCTGCCGCGCCCACAGATCAGGGCCTCGTTCTGGCCAAGCCGCTCGGCGGTCTTGGCCAGCTTCTCGGAGTAGGGGATCTTGTCCGTGAACGACAGGCGGTCGAGGCCGGTGATGTCGGCGAAGACCTCTTCCCAGGAGCCCGGATCCAAGAGCGACTGGACGCGCTGCCGCCCAGGCAGGGTGAAGTGGAAGCTGCAGGAGGGGCACACCCGCCCGGCGGCTTCGAGCTCCTTGCGGTAGATCAGGGAGCTACAGTTCTCGCACTTCAGCCACAGCCCGCCCGGCATGTCCTTCTTCTTCGAGAAACGCAGGCGGGAGAGGCGGCCGGGCTTGCGCTCGGACGGGTCCTCGGTTTGCTCCGCGACTTCCTTGGGATCGGGTTCTTTGCTCATGGCAGCTCGACTGGTCTCGGGTTCAGGCTCGGACTCGGGAGGCTGTGACGGGTCGCTCTGTCCGCGATGGTCTCGCCGGCACCAGCGTCCCCCTGGTGACTTCGGCTCAGATCGCGGCCGTCTGGCGTCCTTCTGCGGCCAATCGTCGCATCTCCTTCATGGTCGCCGCGACGTCCTCGGACCCAAAAATAGCCGATCCAGCGACGAAGGCGTCGGTTCCGGCCGCCGCGCAGTCCGCGATCGTGGCCGGCGCCACCCCCCCATCCATCTCGATCAGGCCCTCGAAACCCATTTCCCGCAGTCGCCGGACCTTGGTCAGGACCTCGGGAATGAACTTCTGACCGCCGAAGCCCGGGAAGACGCTCATTACCAGGATCAGATCCAGGCTGTCCAGGAAGGGCTCCAGGGGCTCCACCGGCGTATCCGGATTGACCGAGATGCCCACCGCGGGGACGCCCGTGGCGCGGATCGCCTCGATCGCCGCTCCGGTGCCCGCCGCGCCCGTCACCTCCCAGTGGAAAGTCAGCACGTGGGCCCCGGCGTCGACGAAGGCCTCGGCGTAGCGCACGGGCTCCGAGATCATCAGGTGCACGTCGAGGGGGATCCGAGCCGCCGCGTGGATGGCCTTCACGATCGGCGGGCCGATGGTCAGGTTGGGCACGAAGTGCCCGTCCATCACGTCCACGTGGAGCCAGTCCGCGCCCCCGGCCTCGACCCGCGCGACCTCCTCGCCGATGCGGGCGAAGTCACAGGACAGCAGCGAGGGGGCGATCAGGATCGGGCGATCGGAGTCGGTCATTGGATCTGCGTACCGATGCGTGCGGCGGGTCGGAGAGGCCCTCGAGGTTAGTCGATCAACGTTGCAGGGCCGCGATCCCGGGCAGCACCTTGCCCTCGAGCAGTTCCAGGGATGCGCCACCACCGGTGGAGATGTGGCCCATGCGCTCGGCCAGGCCAAACTTCTCCACGGCCGCGACGGAGTCACCGCCGCCCACGACCGAGTAGGCGGGCGAGTCCGCCACGGCCTCTGCCACCGTGCGCGTGCCCGCCTCGAAGGACGGCCACTCGAAGACCCCCATGGGGCCGTTCCAGACGATGGTCTTGGCGTCGGCCAGGGCGGCGGCGTAGGCGGCGCAGGCCTTCGGGCCGATGTCGAGCCCCATCCAACCGTCGGGGATGTCGCCCTCGACCGTGCGGTGCTCGGTGCCCTCGGCGAAGTCGCGCCCGATCACGTGGTCCACTGGCAGCAGGAGCTGCACGCCGCGCTCCTTGGCCATCGCCATCGCCCGGCGCACCATGTCGAACTGGTCGGGCTGCACCAGCGAGGAACCGATCGACCCGCCGCGCGCCGCCAGGAAGGTGTAGGCCATGCCGCCGCCGATCAGGAGCCGATCGACGACGTCCAGCAGGCGCTCGATGACCGTCAGCTTGTCGGAGACCTTGGCCCCGCCCAGCACGGCTGCCAAGGGACGCGCCGGATCCTCGAGCACCCTCGCGAAGGCCGCGATCTCGCGCTCGAGCAGCAGCCCGCCCGCCGCCGGCAGGATGCGCGCGACGCCGCACACGCTCGAATGATCGCGATGGGAGGTGCCGAAGGCGTCGTTCACGAAGCAGTCGCCAAGACGCGCCAGGTCCGCGGCCAACTGCTCGTCCCCCTTGGTCTCGCCGGGCTCGAAGCGGATGTTCTCGAGCAACACGACCGCGTCCGCGGGCGCGCCCGCCACGGCTGCTTCGACCTCCGGCCCGCGGCAGGCGTCGAGCTTGATCACCTGACGCCCGGGCAGCAGTTGCGCCAGGCGATCGGCGATCGGGTCGAGCCGCAGCTCGTCGACAACTTGTCCCTTGGGGCGACCGAGGTGGCTCATCAAGACGGGTCGCCCGCCGCGCTCGAGCAGCGCCTGGATCGTCGGTAGGGCCGCGCGAATACGCGTGTCATCGGTGATGCGTTGGTCACCGTCGAGGGGCACGTTGAAGTCCACGCGCACCAGCACGCGCTTGCCGCTGACGTCGAGCGTGTCGAGACCGGGGATCGAGAGTTTCACGTTGGGTTGGCGGAAGGGAGAGATCGGATCCCCGGACCCAAGGGCGGCCCGGGCGGAGATTGGTCCGGAACGGGAAGGAGGCACGACCGGGAGGTCGTCCCGAGCGTGCCCCCTGCACCAGTCACTTCAGCGGCTCAATAGCCGAGGGAGTGGGCGAAGGCGATCAGGTCGCAGACCCGGTTCGAGTAGCCCCACTCGTTGTCGTACCAGCTCACGACCTTGACCATGCGCCCGGCCATGACCATGGTCGAGGCCACGTCGAAGATCGAGCTGTGCGGGTTGCCGATGATGTCGCTGGAGACGATCGGGTCGGTGCAGTACTCGATCACGCCCATGGACGACTCGCTCTTGGAGGCGGCCAGGACGGCGGCGTTGACCTCGTCGATGGTCACGTCGCGCGAGAGGGTCGCGACCAGGTCGACCACCGAGCCATCCTTGACCGGAACGCGCATGGACATGCCGTCTAGCTTGCCGGCCAGGGCGGGCAGCACCTTGCCCACCGCGCGGGCCGCGCCGGTGGTGGTCGGGATGATGTTCTCGGCCGCCGCCCGCGCCCGGCGCAGGTCCTTGTGCGGCAAGTCGAGGATGCGCTGGTCGTTGGTGTAGGCGTGGACGGTCGTCATCAGACCGTGCTCGATACCGAACGCTTCGTGCAGCACGCGCGCGATCGGACCCAAGCAGTTGGTCGTGCACGAGGCGTTGGAGATGATGCGGTGCTCCTTCTCCAGCGTCTCGTGGTTGACGCCCAGCACGATCATGTTGTCGATCGCGTCCTTGGGCGGAACAGTGAGCACCACCTTCTTCGCGCCCGCGTCGATGTGCTTCTGGCAGTCGGCGCGGCTGGAGAAGACACCGGTGGCCTCGACCACGATGTCGACCTTGTTGTCAGCGTGCTTCAGCGCGGCCGGGTCGCGCTCGGCGCTGACCGCGATGCGCTTGCCGTCGACCTCGATGTAGCCGTCGCCGGAGGAGACCGTTCCGTCGAAACGACCCATGATCGAGTCGTACTTGAGTAGGTAGGCCAGGGTCGCCGGATCGGTCAGGTCGTTGATCGACACGACTTCGAGGTCGTCGCGACCGGCGGCGATGCGGAACACGGTGCGACCGATGCGGCCGAAGCCGTTGATGGCGATGCGGATCGACATGAATTTCCTTGCCGGGGGGGCTGGACCGCCCGAGAGGGCGGCGGGGATCGACTGGTTGTCTCGGCCGGGGTTCCGGCCGGTGATCGAAGGGTCTCGCGCCAGGATCGACGCGCGCGGACTGCGGTTGGCTCGCTGGGGCCACGGGAGAGGGTGGCTCGGGGCCGAGCCGAGTCGAGGACTCGGGACCCCGGGGTCCAGTCTCGCTGTCGGGAGCCGCGCGGATCGAGGTCCGACGGCTCTCGGCCCGTTGCAAGTCGAGAGCCGCTCGGAAGGTCCCGGGTCCCGACTTCCGAAAGCCACGATTCCTGGCGAAAACGGGCCAACAGATTAGCCCTGGCCGCCGATGGCATCAATCTCGGGCAGGGCCTCCGCACTGCGCATTGGCGGTGCCGGACTCCGACAGTGCGCGATCTTGCCGGCCACGGGGCTGGGGTGTCGTCCCGCCCGCGACCTGCGTAACCGGACCCCACGGGGGCTCTCGACCACGGGGGCTCTCGACCACGGGGGCTCTCGCCCCACTCAGGCCCTCGCACGCGGGGGCCCTCCAACGAAGGCCCACCCCAACAGTGATCAATCCCCGCGCCATGACCGACCACGTCGACCCCTGGGGGCAGCGTTGGTCCCAGTTGGCCCGTGGCGCGGGCCTGAACGAGGGGCGCCGGCTGACCCTGGCCCTCTCCGGCGGTGCCGACAGCGTGCTCCTCTTGCACCTTCTGGCGGCGGCCCGGCCCCGGCCGACCTTCCGGGCGGTCCACGTCGACCACGGCCTGCGCGGGGCCGAGAGCCGGCGCGACCGAGCCTTCTGCGAGGACCTCTGCACCTCCCTCGACGTGCCCCTGGCGGTGCTCGAGGCGGATCTCGACCCCACGGCGGGCACGTCGGGGCTCGAGGAACGCGCCCGCGAGGCGCGCTACGAGCTGCTGGCCCGCGAGGCCCGATCCTCGGGCCACACCACCCTGCTCACCGGCCACCACGCCGACGACGAGCTCGAGACCCTGCTCTTGCGCTGGATGCGCGGCAGCGAGCTGGGCGGCCTGCGCGGCGCTCGGCGGAGCCTGGTGATTCGCGGGCGACGCCCGGGCGAGGCCCCCGAGGAGCGTCCCGAGGACCTGGAGCCCGTCGAAGTTGTGCGCCCTCTGGCCACCCTGCGGCGCCAGGAGGTCCGCGCGCTGCTGCGCGGGCGGGGCCTGACCTGGGTCGACGACACCAGCAACCGCGACCCGCGCTTCGCCCGCTCGCGGGTGCGCCACGGCCTGGTCCCGGCCCTCGAGCAAGCCGGCGGTCGCGAGGCCCTGGCGGCCTTCGCCCGCGCGGTCGAGGGGCTCGAAAACCATCTGGCCAAGAGCACCGCCCACCTGGCCTGGCGCCGGCCCTCCTTCGCGGGCGCCAGCCGGGACGCCTCGGCCGCGGACCTGGGCGGCTCCATGCCGCGCTCGGACCTGATGAGCCTGCCGGCCGCCCTGGCGCGCCGAGCGCTGTGGCGCCTGATCACGGAGGGCAGCGGTCGCGCGCCCGGCAAGCACCTCTTGCAGCTCATCGTGACGGACCTGCGCGGCGGTCGCTGCGCCCGGCACACCCTGCCCGGGGGCTGGCGCATCGTGTTGCGCTCGGCCGAGCTGCTGCTGATCCCGCCGCCGCCGGCCCTCGAGCGCCGGCCGCGGATCGCCCAGGCCACCGATCCGGCCCAATCGATCCAACTGCACCTGCCCTTCCCCGACCTCGGACCCCGGCGCGCCGCCGCCGACGAGATCGACCGCACGCGCCACCTGCCCATTCCCGGTGTCGCGAGCCTCGAGGACGGCCGCCGCATCGTGGCCGAGCTGATCGAGAGCCCCGCCGGCGCGCCGATCCCCCAGGCGCGCGACGAGGTCGAGCTCTCGGCCGACGCGATCGGCATGGACCTGCTCGCATCGGGGCTGCAGGTTCGCTGGCCCCGGCCCGGCGATCGCTTCCACCCCCTGGGCGCGCCCGGGTCCAAGACCCTGCGGCGCTTTCTGGCCGACGCCGGGGTGCCGCGCGAGGAACGACAGCGGGTGCCCGTCGTGTGCGCGGGCGACGAAGTGCTGTGGGTGGTGGGCCTGCGGCCCTGTGAGCGCCTGCGGGTGAGTTCGACGACGGAGCGACGCCTGAGACTGACGCTGCTGTGCGGCGCGGTCGCGCGGGCGGGCTGAGGACGGGTCCGCCTGCGCCGATCACCGGCCCGCGCCCCGCTCCGAGGCGCCGAGTTCCGCCGCGCCCACAGCGACAGGGACCCGGAGTCGCCCCGCGCGGTGACTTCACGGTCCTCGGGGGGTACCCTCGTCGACCAGCAACGGGGGGGCGCCAGACGCGCCGGGACCCGCTCACCACGCCCCGCCGGCCCGACCGCCCCGCTCCCGATTTGGCCCTGGCCCTCGCACAGAACCTCGAGCGCGTCCGCGCGCGGATCGAGCGCGCCCGACGGACCGCGACTCGCAGCGGCCAGGCGCGCCTGCTCGCCGTGACCAAATCCGTGGAGCCCGAAGTCGCCCTGGCGCTGGCGCGGCTCGGTCAGCTCGATCTGGGCGAGAACCGTCCCGAAGGTCTCGAGGCCAAGCGGCGGCTCTTCGACGCCGAGTTGGAGTCGGGACAATCAGAGGGTGGGCGCAGGGTGCGTTGGCACTTCATCGGGCACCTGCAACGCAACAAGGCCCGCCGCGTGGCCCGCCTGGCCGACGAGATCCACGCGGTGGACTCGGTCGCCCTGGCCCGGACCCTGTCGCGGGTCTGCGCCGAGGAGGGCCTGCGGCCGCGCATCTACCTCCAAGTACGGCTGACCGACGAGGCCACCAAGCACGGGCTGGACCCGAGTGAGCTGCCCCAGGCGATCGAGGCCAGCGACCCGTCCTGCCTCGACCTGGCCGGCCTGATGACCATGGCACCCCTCGAAGACGATCCCCAGCGCCGTGCCGAGTCCGCTAGCCGCACCTTCGGTCGCCTGGCCGAGCTGGCCGAGCGCCATGGGGACGCGCCCTGGATCGAGGGCCGCGCGCTGCTCTCGATGGGCATGAGCGACGACCTCGAACAGGCCGTCGACCAGGGCAGCGATTGGCTGCGGATCGGATCCGCCCTGTTCGTCGAGTCGGCGCAGGAGGCTCGACGATGAGCGCCGCCCGATCCGATCGCTTGGTCGTCCGCGCTCCCGACGGGCGCACGGCCGAGATCCCGCCCCAGGGGCGACTGGTCGTCGGTAGCGCGCCGGGCGAGGGCGGTTTTGAACTCGCCGGCGTCGGTGTGGCACCAGAGCACGTGGCCCTGGCCGCGGTGCGCGGCGGAGGCCACGGCGTGGTCGCACTCGACGATGGGGCAACCACCGAGATCGACGGGCACCCGGTCCGCAAGGCGCGCCTGCACGCGGGCACACGACTGCGCCTGGGGTCCGTGGAGTTGACCATCGAGGCCCGGGGAGCGGCGCCAGCCGAGCGCGCTCGCCCCGCTGCGGCTGCGACTGCGGCTGCGACTGCGACTGCGGCTGCGACTGCGGCTGCGAATGCGAATGCGAATGCGACTGCCGCCAGCCGGGGCGCTGAGGTCGACGTGACCGGTTTCCGCGTCTCCAAGCTGCTCGGCAAGGGGACCATGGGACTGGTCTATCTCGCCGTGCAGGAGAGCCTCGATCGCGAAGTTGCGCTCAAACTCCTGCGCCGCCAGCTCTGCGAGAACGCCGACTTCGTGGCGCGCTTCCAGGCCGAGGCACGCGCCGCGGCGAAGCTCGCGCACCCCAACGTCGTCACCGTTTACGACGTGGGCGAGGACAAGGGCCAGCACTACCTCGCGCTCGAGTACATGCAGCGCGGGAGCCTCGAGGACCGACTCGCGGCCGAGGGCCCCCTGCCCTGGCGCGCGGTGCTCGGGATCCTGCGCGACGCGGCGGCGGGCCTCGAGTTCGCCGAGCAGCACGGCATCGTGCACCGCGACATCAAGCCGGCGAACTTGATGCAGAGCGCCGCGGGCGCGACCAAGATCGTCGACCTCGGCCTGGCCACGGCCGCCGAGGCCGAGAGCGACGGCAAGATCCGCGGCACGCCGCACTTCATGGCGCCGGAGCAGGCGCGCGGCATGGCCGTCGACGCGCGCTCGGACCTCTACGCCCTGGGAGCCACCGCCTACCGCCTGCTCTCGGGCAAGACGCCCTTCGAAGGGGCGTCCAGCAAGGCGATCCTGCGGGCCGTGGTCCAGGACGAGCCGCGGCCCCTGACCGAACTGGTGCCCGACCTGCCGCCGCCGGTGGCTGCGTTGGTGCACGGCCTGATGGCCAAGGACCCCGATGCCCGGCCACGCTCGGCGAGCGTGCTGCGCGCTCGGGTCGAAGAGCTCGCTTCCGCGGCCAACTCGGCTGGCGGCGACGGCTCGCAGAAGGGCAGCAAGCTGGGTCTGGTCGTCGGCGCGCTGGTTCTGTTGGCCGCCGTGGCGATTGGGGTCGTGCTGCTCACCACGGGCGACGGCAGCTCGAGCAACGGCGACGGTGGTTCGATCGACGGCGAACGAAACGGCCGAACCGAAGTCGCGGACCTGACGAGTACCAACGACCCGCAGCCGTCCGTCGACGCGAGCGAGGATCCAGGCGCAGAAGTCGGTGAGCCCGACACCCTCGACGCCGCCGAAGCCGAGGCTCAACTTCAACGCTTCGAGGAGCGCGCTGCGGCGGCGCTGCTCGCCACGGAGTCCCTGGTCGATCCGGTCGAACGTACGGAAGCCCTGCACGCAGTGTCCGCCGAGTTCCCGGGTACGACCGCGGCGACCGTGGCCTTGGCGCGCGCCAAGGAGCTGCAACAACCCGAGCAGTCGACCGCCGCGACCGACGATGCGGGCTCGACCGGGGTGTCCGTGGCCCAGACCCTGCTGGCCACCGCCGAGGCGGCGACGCGCGACGCCGACGGCGCGCTGCTCGCGCCCGAGCTGGCCCTGGCTGCCCTGGCCGGTGTGACCCTGCCACCCGGCTACGTGGCCGACGCCGAGTACTTCGAGGGCTATGCAGCCCTGCGCGAGAAGGTCTCGACCCAACTGCGCGCGGAAGCGGACTCACGCTTGGTGCCGATCGACGCGCTGCTGACGGCGGGCGACTTCGAGGCGGCCAAGGCAGGCTATGAAGAACTGCTGGCCTGGCTCACCGAGCAACCACCAGCGAAATCCGGCGCGAAGTCACCCGCTGCCCCCGCTGTCGGCAAGACCGACGGCAACACGGAAGGTGGCTCGGGACAAGACGGCCAGGACGGAGTGGCCGGCCGAGGCGACGATGCTCCGGCGACCGACGACGACAACGCTGAGGCTTCCGAACTGCCCCAGACTCCGGAGGAGCTGCGCGAGCAACTGGGTGGCAGCGCCGGCACGACCGCTTGGGCCCTGCCCGCGCGCGTAACCCTGGTACGCTCGCGCCTGGCCACCCTCCCGACCTGGATCGAAGCCCACGCCCTGGCCATGCGCCAGGCGGACCGCGCCTTGGTCGCTCGCACCCTGCCGGCTGGCAAGGTCGAACGCGACCTGCGCGGCTTCGACTTCGCCGCGGCTGCGACGGCCGTCGAGGCGCTCGCCGGCCAAGCGCGCTCGCCCGAGTACGGCGAGGCACTGGCTGACCTCGCGCGGGACTTGCGCGCGGCGCCGTCGGCCTTCGCCACCCTGGCTCGAGCCTGGAGCGAGGGTGAATGGCGTCGACAGTCCCTGGCCCTGCCCGGCGCCGATCGCAGCGTGGTCGAGGCGCGCGGCGTGATCTCGTCGGGCCTGGTCCTCGGCACGGGCGACGGCGATCCGCAAACGCTGCCCTGGTCCGCCTTCGCCGCCGACACGGACGCCCTGCAGCAGCTCTACGAATCGCGCCTACAGCGCGAATTCGTCACGGCCGAGCTGACCGCCGTCGCCACGCTGCTGCGCGTCGCCGCGGTCAACGAGGCCCTGGTCCTGGCGGATCCCGTGCTCGATTCCGAGCGGCAGTCTCGGCTCAGCCCTTCCGAGGCGCGACAGATTGCCGACGCCTTCGCGCGAGCCACGGACTGGGGTGCCCGAGCGGGAGGCGAGGCCGAGGCCGCCGCGGCGGCCGAAGCCCACGCCGGCTCCCTGTTGAGCGCTGCCCTGCGAGCCCTCGACGAGGACGACTGGACCAGCGCGGCCCACGCCTTCGAGACCCTGCTCGAGCAGGAGACCACCTCCCTGCTCGTGATGATCCTCTCCGACGGGCGTCCGCTCGAGGAACCCGCCCACTGGCCGCCGACGCTGCCCGGCGTGGACGAAGCCGCGGCGATGCAAGCGCAGGTTCCGGTCACTCCCGAGGACGAAGCCGAGTCGACCGATCCCCCCCCCACGAACGAGGACCCCCGTTGATCGCCAGCCCGCCGAACCTCGACGACAGTGTCGAACGACTGCGCGCGCAGCTCGACGAACACGACGTTCCGGCGCCGCGCGCGCTGCTCCTGATGGCGACCGGCGTGGGCCTCTTGCCCGAGCGCTGCTCCGCCTCGACCAGCGTGCCCCTGGCGGAGCTGGACGGCGTTCCGGCGCCCTGGACCACGACCACCCTGGTCGCGGGCCGCTTGGGACCGCTCCCGGTCTGGGTCCTCGACGACCTGTCGGGCGAAGCGCTCGACGACGGCGGCCCGGACTGGCGCCGGGCCCTGCCCGTCTGGCTCGCGGCCGCCTGCGGCGCGCAGGTCATGGTCCACGTCTCGGCCGGAGTCGCCCTCGGCACCGGCGCCGCAGCCCGGGCCAGTGGCCTGGCCCTCGCCAGCGACCACATCAACCTCTCGGGCCGCTCGCCCCTGACCGGCCTCGGCACCACGACCCTCGGCCCCCTGTTCCCCGACCAGACCACGGTCCACGACCGCGAGCTGCGCCACGCCGCCCTGGAGGTCTGCACCGAGAACGGCATCGAAGCGCGCGAAGCCGTGGTGGCCTGCACCGCCGGCCCGAGCCTCGACACCCCCGCGGAGTGTCGCTACTTCGCCAAGGCCGGTGCCGACGTCGCGGTGCAATCGGCCGCCTGGCCCTACATCGCTGCCGCCCACGCCGGCCTCTCCAGCGTCGCCATCGTGGCCCTGGCCGCCTCCGCCGAGGAGCGCGTGGACTTGCGGCGTATCCTCGAGCGCGCCGAGCGCAGCGCCCCCGCCATCGAGGAGCTGATCGTGCACCTGGCCGGCCCGATCGCTCGCCAGACCGACCACGACGAGGGGCTCGGCACGCCGCGCCCGCGCCGCTCGTGAGTCCCTCGCGCATCGCGGTGCTGATCTCGGGCACCGGTCGCAGCCTCGAGAACCTGCTGCGGGTGTGCGCGGCCGGTGAGCTGGACGCCGAGGTCGGCCTGGTCGTGGCCGACCGGGGCAAGCTCCGCGGGCTCGAGATCGCCGAGGCGGCGAGCGTCCCGACCCAGGTCATCCGACCCCGCGACTGCGACGGCCCCGAGGACTTCTCGGCACAGGTCTTCGACGCGGTCGAGGCCGCGGCCTGCGGAACGGTGGTGCTGGCGGGCTTCCTGCGACACCTCCCGATCCCCGCGGGTTGGCTGGGCCGCGTACTCAACATCCACCCGTCTCTCCTGCCGGCCCACGGCGGCAAGGGCTTCTGGGGCGACCACGTGCACCGCTCGGTGCTCGAAGCGGGCGACGCCGTGACCGGCTGCACGGTGCACTACGTCGACAACGTCTTCGACGCCGGCCCGATCATCCTGCAACGCCGAGTCGACGTGCGCCCCGACGACGACGTCCACAGCCTGGCCGGCCGCGTCTTCGACGAGGAGTGCATCGCCCTCCCCGAAGCCCTACGCCAGCACCTGGCAGGCGAGGTGCGTTTCGTCGCCGGCCGCGTCGTGCGCGGCGATGGCTGACGCAGCCCGAGTTGTCACGGGTCTGTCACTGGAGGCTCCGAAGGATCTGGAGGATCCACGACCGAGGCATGATCGATCCCATGTCCACCGACGATTCCCGCGCCGGCTCGATCCGGCCAGCCTTGCTTGTGGTTCTGGCGATCCTCGCCGTGCTGGTGGTCGCCGTCATCTCGAACCTGGGGAGCTCGGCCGCGGAGCGTGAAACGGCGGCTCCCGAGCAGCCGGGGGTGGGGCCGGCGAGGCTCTCGGCTCCCTCCGCGCCGTCCGTCGAGTTGGAGGCGCCGGTCGGTGCTCTGGTCGAGCGGACGGTCGTCGTGGGAGACCAGTCCTTCTCGGGCGAGGACGATGGGGTCGCCGCGACCCCGGACGACCTCCCGCGGTTCAGCCTGCGCGGCCAGCTCATCGATGAGTTCGGTCAAGGCCTGGAGGGGATCGAGTTGCGCCTGGAGTCCGTGGGCGAGCCCTGGCACCTCACGCCGCCGGCCGGGTTCGACCCGGACCAGCCCCTGGTGGCGGAGACGGACGCCGAGGGTCGCTTTGCCCTCGGGACGATCCTCCCGACGTCCAGTTGGGTCGCCCTCACGGCCGCATCGCCGCCCATGCGCGCGCAGTTACGACGGGACTTCGGGCGCGCGGGGGGGCGCAACGAGCCCCCGCTGCAGGCGGGCGAGAACGACCTGGGTCGGATCGAGTTGGCCGAGTGCGGCTTGTTGCACGGCCTCGTCGTGGGGCCCGACGGCGCGCCGGTCGAGGCAGCGCGGATCGGTGTGGCTGGGCCCGGCCGAGGGCAACGGGTTCGCTCCGGCCCGGATGGCTCCTTCGTCCTCGAGCACCTGCCCGGCGGATCCCATGTCTTGAGCGCGGATTGCGAGGGCTTCCTCACCCGTGAGTTCGAGTCCGTCGAGGTGCAACCGGGAAGAACTTGTGAGCAACCGACCATCGTGCTCGAGATCGCGCCGACGATCGCCGGGCGGGTCGTCGACGCCTCGGGCAGGCCGATCGCCGCGGCCCAGGTCTGGGGCGTGCCCGAACGGGGCGGGTACTCGATCAGCGCTGAAGCCGACGACCAGGGGCATTTCGAGGTGTCGCTGCTCGTCGACCGCCGGTACGGCCTGACTGCCGGTAGACCGGACCAGACCCCGCCGATGTGGGACGGCCGTTGGCAGGAGTTCCCGCCCGGCGCTCGCGAGGTCGAGCTCGTCGTTGCCGACAAGCCGAGCTTCCGCATCTCGGTGCAGGACGCGGAGGGGCAGGCAGTCGAAGAATTCGGGCTGAGGGTGATCCAGGTCCGCACCACAAGCGGAGGGACGATTCACTCGAGCGTCTTCGGGACGCCCGCGGCCGTGGTCCCCCATCCAGGCGGATCGGCCCAGGTCCAGGCCGATCCGGAGGTCGACGACTTCACCGTCTTCGCTCCAGGCTTCGTGCTCCAGCGGGGAACCTTCGATCGAGCCGATGCCGCGGGCCACTTGGTCGTGCAACTCGAGCGGCAGAGCGGGATTCGCGGACGTTTCGTGCACGAAGGTCGGCCGGTTCCCCACCCGATGGTCTCGGTGCGCGCTGACCGCATCCCGAAGGTCCCCGGTGCACCCGAGGATCGCTACGACATCTTCGAAGCGGACACCCGGCGCGATCTCGGGGACGTCCAAGGCAGCGAGCGCAGCCTGCGCGGCAGCGCGGACGGGACCTTCGAGGTCGAAGGGCTCGCGGCAGGCACCTGGGAGCTCGAGCTGCGGGGGCCCGGCGCCCCCACCACCTGGGTCGAGTTGCTCGAAATCTCGCGGGGCGACGTGCTCGATCTCGGTGACGTACCCAGCTCCCCGGGCGCCGCCCTGGGCGGAACGATCGTGGTGGCGACGGGACACTCCGCCGAGGGTCTGCGGGTCGGCCTGGGGAGCGAGAACTACCCCGATGACGAGCCCTTCACCGAGACGGACCCGGCGGGCCGCTTCGAGTTCACCGGGCTGCGCCCGGGTCGCTACCACTTGTGGGTGCACGCCGCGCCTGGCGTCCTCGACGAGAATTACCGCGAGCGCGTGGACCTGGGACCGCAAGAGCGACGCGAGCTACTCGTCGACCTGACGGCCGGCGCCACGGTCGAAGCCCGCCTGGCCGTGCGTGTGGATGGCGAGCCGGCGGCCGGATTCGGGGTGTGGAGGTTGCAGCAGATCGAGGGCGAGAGTGCCGCCGACGAGCTCGGCAAGACCGATGCGAACGGCCGCTGCGTGGCTTGGGTCAAAGACGGCTCGCGACTGCGCTTCGACCTGCGCAACGGCCGCGGGTTGTCGGTCGGAGTCTCGCGCGAGTTCGAGGTACGTGGAGCGCTCGACGAGGAGCTCGACTTCGAGACGGGCGCACTGACGGTCCACGTTCCCGCGGAATCGACGCTGGCGGAAGGCGAGCCGGCCCCGCTCGCGATCCGTTCGTCGGACACGGACGCACCTCGGAGCTTCTTCACTTGGCTGACCCCGCGAGCTGACGATCGCACCCTCGAAGGCGATTGGTCGATCAACCTGGGTCCGATCGCCCCGGGGACCTACACCGCACGGCTGAGCAGGGAGCCCACTCGTCTCTCGACGACCTTCGAGGTCGTGGCAGGCACGACGACCGAAGCCAGCTTGCAGTACGAGTAGCCCGGTGGGTTCGCGCCGCGGCGCACGGGGGCGAGCTGCTGAGCGCTACTCGACTTGATCGAGTCCGCTGTCGGAACGAGGGACCGCCGCGTCAGTTCGGCGCGGGTTCCGAATCGGCTGGCCGAGGTTCGTCGGTTCGACGGCTATCCGGGCCAGGTCCATCCGCGCGAGTGCTGTTCGCACGAGGATCGGCCTGCCGCTGCTCCAGGCGGGCGCGACGCTTGCTCACTTCGGCTTCGAGCATTCGCCGTTCACGACCAAGCAGCGTCCTCGCCGCCAAGCTCGAGGCCCGATCGCAGGCCTCCACGGCGCCGTCGAAGTCGCGGGCGTGGTGCTCGAGCAGCTTCGAGGCCCGCGCCCAGGCGTGGGCGGCGTTCGCGTCCAGTCGTTCCTGGGCCAGCTCGACCAGGAGCTCCAAGGCTCGCGCGCGGTCCCCTAGACGCTCGATGGTCGCGGCGCGCCAGAGCAGGTGCTCCCGCCGCGCATGATCGCGGTCGCCGCGCGTGTGCTCGAGCCGCTCGAGGGCGCGCTCGACCCACTGCAACTCAGCCGCGCGTTCACCGGCGGCGCCGGCCAGCTTGCCCATCCCCCTCGCGCGGGCCAGGGAGCAGCCCTCGAGTTCACCGCCGTCGGCGTCGCGCTCGAGCACGGTCCGGCCCAGGTGCGCGGTCAGGGTCACGAGCGACAACACGTCGTCGCGGTTGTGGTCGAAGACCCGCTCCAACTGGTGCGGCCGGCCCCCGATGAAGTCGAACCAGGCCGCGGGGGCCATCGAGCCGGGCAGGTCGTCGACGCGCTCGAAGCCGCACAGACCGCGCTCCATGGTCTGCAGACGACCGTCGACGAAGCCCTCGCGGTACAGGCGTCGGCAAGGGTGGTAGAGGTCCAGGTGCAACACGGACTCGAAGGGCGCCGCCACCCCGTGCAGGCGCATCTTGTCCTCGAGCCGGTGGCGGTCGAAGGACTTGCCGAAGAAGGTCACGAGTTGGCCCGCCGAGGCCACGCGCCGGGCTACCTCCCGCAGCAGGTCGCGCTCCTCGTCCGGCTCGCGCAGGAAGCCTTGCCACAGCTCGAAGCGCCCGTCCTCGGCGAACGACCCCAGGGCCACCAGGTACGGGTAGGTCCCCGCGCCGCCGGACAGGCCGGTGGTCTCGATGTCGAGGAAGACGGCCCGCGAGCTGTCGAACTCGGCCACCGCCGGATCCCGCGCAACGAAGGACAGGCACGCGCAGTCGGCCCCGTGCACGGCCTCCAAGCGCCAGGCGCCGTGGCGGTGATCCGGTTCGAAGCGAGTGGTGCGCGCGACGGCGCGCGAGGGCACGCCGTCCACGAGCACGGGCTCCAGACCCGCAGGTGGATCGATGGATCCACCCGACGAGATCGGTCGAGCGCCACGGCCCAGATGGGAGCGGAGCCAGGATGGCAGCTCTCCGCGCGGCGCCGGTCCGGTGGGCACCACCAGCCGGGGCGAAACCGCAGGGACTCGTTCGTCGGTGGAGTCCGAGCGGACGACAAGCTCCGCCCGCTCGGCGGTCCCTCCGGCAGCCTGTTCGACCTCCGTGCCCTCCGCCCCGTCCAGGGCCCCGCCAAGCCCCGGGTCCGCGACAGGTGTTGCTCGGTCGCCGGTCGGCTCGCCCCCGGTGCCCGGGTCGGGCGCTCCGACCGCGCTCGCCTCGGCGGCCCCGGGGCCCCCCGCCGCGGCTTGCGCCGGCTCCTCGCGCCGCAGCCGGCGGAGCTTCGCGCGGAAGTCCCCGCCGCTCACCCCGAGCTCTCCGCGGCCGCCTTCTCGCCGCCGCTCGCCAACGTCTCGCCGTCGTCCGGCGCGTGCACGACCTCGTCCTCGCCGATCTCGGCCGGCTCGAAGCCGGCGCCCCCGTGCAAGTGTCGCAGGATCGCCAGCGCGGTCTCCTTGCCCAACACCCCCGCCTCCTGGGTCGGACCGACGCAGGCCGGACAGCCGCTCAGGCAGGCGCAGCGTTCGACCACTTCGAGGGCCGCGCCGATCAACTCGCGCGCGTGGTTGAAGAGCAGCGCCGACAAGCCCACGCCGCCCTGGACGCGGTCGTAGAGGAACAGCGCTGGCCGGTTGAAGTGGCCGCTCTTGACTTGCGAGGAGAGCCCCAGGTCCGCCGGTTGGCAACGCAGGAACAGGGGCGCCACACGCCGCAACAGGCCCCCCACCGCTGACCACGCGGCCCCGCGACTGCCCTGGTGCAACTCGAGCGTCGCCGCGGTCTCCTCCGAGAGCGTCAGCACGAAGGCCTCGGTGTCCAGCTCCTCGGCCGGCAGGTGGATGTCCTCGGCGCCCACGTTCTCGAGGGTGTAGAAGCGGATCTTCTTGTAGAGCGTGGCCAGGGTCGTGACGTGCACCTCGCCGCGGAACAGCGACGCGTCCTCCGTGTCGGTGCCTTCCAGCACGCGCGCGCGCCGCTCCTCCAGGCGCAGCACGCGCACCTCCGTGTCGGTCTGGGCGTCGGTGTAGTAGTCGCTGACGGTCTGGCGCACGTAGGCCCGCCGCCCGGCGTAGTCGAAGCGCTCCACCTTCCAGGTCTCGCCCTCGACCTGGTAGATGGCCCCCTCGTGCACCGTGGTGATCGAGCCTTCGCGGTCGACCTCACCGATCGCTTTCTGGGTCTCGAGGTCGATCACCAGCACGTTGTCGGGCTCGCCGCCGGCCAGGGAGACGTCCTGGGCCGGGTAGGCGTCGGCCATCCAGTACCAGGCATCGCCGCGCCGGTGCAGGAAGCCGGCCTCCTCGGCCAGGTAGTCGAGCACGTCCACCAGGTGCGGGCTGTCGCCGAAGTCGCCCACCGTCGGTTCGCCGCCGCCGCTGTCGTCCTGGGCCCTAAAGGGCAGCTCGAACGCCGCGCACTTGAGCTGCTCGGACAAGAGCACCAGGTTGTCGGGGTCCACCCCGAGGCGCTCCTTGGGCGCGGCGAAGAGCCAATCGGGGTGTTGGGCCAGGAACTGATCCACCGGGTCCGAGCGCGCGATCATCACGCACAGGCTGGCCCCGGCCCGTCGACCGACGCGCCCGGCGCGCTGCCAGAAGGATGCCTGGCTGCCGGGATAGCCCACCAACACGGCCACGTCGAGGGCCCCCACGTCGACGCCCAGCTCCAGGGCGTTGGTGGTCACCACGACCTTCACGCTGCCGTCGCGCAGGCCCGTCTCGATCTCGCGGCGCAGGTTGGGCAGGTAGCCCCCGCGATAGCCGCGCACCTCGTCCGGCGAGAGGCCCATGCGCGACGCACCCTCCTTCAGGTAGCGCGTCAGGACCTCGACCGCCGTGCGCCGGTTGCAGAAGAAGATCGTCTGGTGCTTCGGCCCGCAGACGTGGGCCGCCAGGCGGCGAGCCTCTTCGAGCGCGCTGGCTCGTAGCCCCGCCACCGGATTGACCAGCGGCGGATCGTAGACGCCGAAGATGCGGCGACCGGCGGGCGACCCGTCCTGGTCGACCACCTGCACGTCGCGTCCGATCAACGCCCGCGCGTGGGCCGCGGGCTCGGGGATCGTGGCCGAGGAGAGCAGGAACTTCGGATCGGAACCGTAGAAGCGTGCCAATCGCACGAGCCGCCGCAGAACGTTGGCCACGGACGAGCCGAACACGCCCGAGAGCGTGTGCACCTCGTCGATCACAACGAAGGCCAGGTCGCGGAACAGCTCCGACCACTTGCCGTGGTTGGGCAGGATGCCCTGGTGCAGCATCCAGGGGTTGGTCAGGATCACGTTGCCGCGATCGCGCAGGGTGCGCCGAACGCTCGGCGGCGTGTCGCCGTCGTAGGTGAACGAGTGCCAGTCCAAGGGCTCGCCGCCCTCGCTGGCGCAAGTCGCGGCCAAGCCTTCGATGCGCGCGTTCAGCGCGGCCGACTGGTCCTGGGACAGGGCCTTGGTGGGGAACAACCAAAGGGAGCGCGCGCGGCCGCCGGTTTCAAGCATGCGCTGCAAGACCGGCAAGCTGTAGGCCAGGGTCTTGCCCGACGCGGTCGGCGTCGCGACGAGCACGTCCTCACCGGCCAGGGCCAACTCGATCGCGCGCGCCTGGTGGGCGTAGAGGCCATCGAAGCCCTGGGCGCGCAGCATCGCGACCAGCCGCGGATCCAAGCTGGCGGGCAGGTCCTGCACGAGAGCCGGTCTGGGCGGAGCCTCGTGCCAGTGCAGGAAGCGATCGCGCAGCTCCGGATCTGCCTTGAGCGCGTCGACGATGCGGTCGACCCCGTGCACGCGCCGCGCCCTCCGTGGCCCACCCCGGTCGGGCCGGGGCGTGACCGAGGGGGACGCGCCGGGACCGGCGCCCGCGCCCACGGGGGGGGTTCGGGGTACGCCCAGGGGCCGGTGGAACTCGGGGTCTTGATCGAGGCTCATGGCGGGACGGAGGCGTTCGCTTTCCGTTAGGGCGCAGCCTAGCCCGGCGGAGCCGTGGGCGGCAACGGTCCCCTCGATCCGGGCCACAGCGGGGCGACTCGGCCCCGCCGAGCGGCCAGCCCCCGCCGCTCAGCGCGCCAGGAGGTCGACCAGAGTCTCGGTCAACCGCGGAGCGATCTCACCGGTCCGCACTCCGGCGCGCACCACGGAAAGGCTCTCGCCGCCGACCGCCATGCGACCCAGCTCGTAGGTCTGGCTGCGGCCGGCCCGATCGACGATCTCGACCGATAGCGCGCTCTCCATCACGGCGCCAGAGTCCACCTCGAGCCAGCGGCGCACCCGCGGTGCCAGAATGCTCTCCACCTGCAGTGCGAACTCGCGATCCTCGCCGCTCGCCCCCGCGCGGCTCCACAGGCCCTGTTGCGGGTCGCGGCGCCAGGTCGCGCTGCGCTCGTCGCCGGCGAGCTCGATCGTGGCCTGGTTCAGCTCGTCCAACCGAAACACGTAGGCGCTGAGCAGGGAGCTCTGGTCCGTCGTGGCGAGTCCGTCCAGGTCCACGGTCACCAGGCCCCACAGGTCTTCGCCGTCGCGCCGCACCAAACGCCCCTCGAGACCGCGGTACTCGATGCGCGGCCCCACGTCGGCGCCGATCTCCTCGCCGCCCTCGAGCCGCACGGAGACGCGGCCGGTGACGGGTTGCTCGCGCTGCTCGGGCTCGGTCAGGAACGCCGCCACCTCCGCGCTCAGGACTTCACCCAACAGGTCGGCCACCGCGCCCTCGTCCGCGCGCCGGGGCTCGTCGCCCGTCGCCGCGGAGTCCGCGACGGTCCAACCGAGGTTGTCGCGCTCCAGGCCGACCTCGGCACCGTCAACTCGTAGCTCGAGCCCGAAGACCCCGGTGGCGAGCACGTTGATCACGTCGTAATCCAGGAGCTGGTCCACGGGCGCCGAGAGGATGCGCACATCCACCGGGTTCAACTCGTAGACGACCGGGCGCCCCTCGACCAACGCGGTCCAACGCCGGTCCGCAGGGTCGGCCCCGGGGTCGGGCATCACGCCGAACAGAACCCGCTGGCGGACGCCATCGCGCAGCTCGACCTCGATCGTGAAGGCCGGCGGCTCGAGGCCGAATGGCCGCAGGTCGCTGGTGTCGTCGGCCAGGAAGCGTCGCGCCCGTGCGCCGGCAATGGCCAGACGCAGGGGCTCGACCGCCGAGGGATGCAGCCGCGCGCGGTAGGGCGCGGTGGCGTAGAACTGGTTCGCGGCCAACTCGAAGTCCAGGTCGAGCTCACCGGCGAAGGCGGGATCGAAGGAGCCGTCCATCTCCGGCAGACTTCCGCGCCGGCGGAAGACGATCACGTCGCGCGAACTGGCCTGGAGTAGCCGCCGCTCACGCCACTCCACCAGGGGCAGGTCGACCGCCGTCAACAGGGCGCGGGGCACGCGGTAGACGGCGTCCGCCAGCTCGTCGTCGGCGCCCCCTGCGCGGATCGTGGCAAAGACTTGGGCGCCGTCGAAGTCGGTCTCGCCCAGTTGGATCGATCGACTGCGCGTGCTCCCGTCGGCCAGGGACTCGATCACCTCGATCTCGACCACGCCCGGATCCAGTCCGACCGCGTCGGGCGTCATCAGGGGCGCCAGCTCCGCTCGGCTGCGGGTGACCAGGTCGAGCAGGTGCTTCACCGGCCCGGGGTCCGCCGCGAAGCTCACCGGCGCGATCAGGGACCAGCTCCCCGACGGGCCCCGCTCCAGCTCCAGGGTCAGCTCGCGATCGGTGAAGTCCACGCGCAGGCCCACGACGCGCGAGGACTCGAGCCCCGAGAACAGGGGGCGATCCAACTGCGCGATCGGATCCGTCTCCTGCCCGTCACCGCCCCACCAGGCTAGGGCGCCGAGCGCGAGGACAACCAGGAGCAGGGCGAGCGTCGTACGGAGGTGCATCGGTTCTTGGTAGCGGAGACAGCGGGACCGGCGGTCCTCAGCGGCGGCGACGCCAGGCCACGAAACAGCCCAGGGCCAGGCACAGGCCCGGCAATCCGAACAGGGCCACCTTCGAGAGGACCGGGAAGGCCGTACCGCGTCGCGTGTCGATGCGCGCCTCGAATGGGTCGCGCTCGGCCACGCGGATGCGCAGGTCGCGGTCGACCAGCCAGTTGAAGGCGTTGCGCGCGAAGTCGAGGTTGATCGTCACGAACTCGTCGTCGAAGGCGCTGGCAGCCCCCACGGCGACGATGCGTGCATCGTCGTCCGCGGCGCCGAGCCCCCCATCGACCGCGCTGGATCCGTCGACGCTGATCTGCGCTGCCAAGGCCAGGTGAGCGGGCGAGCGATCCTCGCGCTTGGGCTCGTAGATGAAGTTCCAACGGCCGAAGTCGTCCGGCAGGTCGCGCCAGGCGTTCTCGGGCGTCTGCACCAGGTCCAACAGCACGGCGCCCGCCGGCGCGGGCAAGCGCTCGAAGCTGCGCGAGCGCCACAGGCGCAGGCGGCGGCCACGCTCGCGCAGGGGCGCGGTGATCGGGTGGCCGTTCGACAGTCGATCCTCGGACACGTCCAACAGGGCGCACTGCTCGAAGCCGGACTCGAGGCTGCCCGAGAGGGGATTGCGGACCGGGGCATTGACGATGCCGCGCTGGATGCCCATGCCGTAGCGCGCGAGCAGCTCCGAGAGGGCGTCGTCGCGCATGAACAGGCCGTCGTCCACGGCGACCATCAGGCCGCCACCGCGCTCCACGAACGCCGCCACCGCGTCGGCGTGGTTGGCGGGATAGGGCTGGTCCGGTCCGATGATCGCGAGCACGTCGCAGTCGGCCGGCACGCCTCCGTCGCGCAGGGGGTCCCAGGTGCCCACGTCGAAGCCTTCGCCGCGTAGCTCGGCGCCCAGCAACGAGGCCGCGCGCAGGGTCTGACGCTCGGCCGCGGGGACCGGGTCGATGCCGTACTCGCCGTGGCCGGTGGCGAAGAGCACGCGCGGGCTGCGCTCGCTCAAGAGCCGCGCCAGGGCCTCGTCGAAGGCCTCTTCGCCGCGGTAGGAGGCCACCGAGGGCGCGCGGTAGCTACGCGGGTTCGGGTCGCCCGGATCGAAGGTGGCGAGGTCGGTGTCCACGCCCAAAACGGCGCGCCGCTCGCCGATCGAGATCACCATGACCTGGATCACGGAGACGCCGAGTTCGCGCATGCGCTCGTCGGCCGCGGCTCGGCCCTCGCGCGAGTAGAGGTCGTGGTCGGTGACGTCCAGGGAGCCGGGGACCGCCTCGCCGGCCACGAAGAGCAGCTCGCGCGTGCGCTGCTGCACCTCGGCCAGGGGCGGGCCGAGGGCGCCGGTCTGGGCGCGGAAGAAGAGGTCGACCTGGACCTCCTCCTCGAGCGACTCGAGCAGGGCCACGGTCTGGGAGTCGAGGCTGTTGCGCCCGCTCTCGGTCAGGTCGACGCGGGCTCGAAAGCGCGGCTGCTCGGCCAGGCCGATGACGAGCACCGCAGCCGCAATCGACAGCAGCACCGCGAAGGCGACCTGGATCGAGAGCGACGCGCGGGTCCAGCGGGTGAAGGTGCGGGCGACCATCAGCTCCACCTCCGCGTCTCGAGCAGGCGCACGGTGGCGAACAGGAGCGCGCCGGTCCAGGCCAGGAAGAACACCAGGTGGCCCGTGTCGAGGGCGCCGACCATGAAGGACGATTGGAAGCGGGTCATCACGTCGACCTTGGCCACGGCGGCCTCGAGCAGGTCCTCGGAGACCACGCCGACGAGCACGCGCTTGAGCAGCGGCAGCAAGAGGAAGCCGATGTTCAGCAGGAAGGCCAGGAAGGCGGCCAGGGCCGGGGTCGAGGTGAGGGTGCTGGCGAACAGGCCGAGGGCGCAGAAGAAGGCCGAGAGCAGCACGCTACCGGCGTAGGCCGTGAGCAGCTGGCCCCAGTCGGGCGAGGTCCCGAGCAGGTCGATCACCAGGCCGTAGAGCGGCACCGAAGACCACAGCACGGCGAAGAAGAACGTCGCGGCGAGCAGCTTGCCGGCGACCACCGCGGCGTCGGTCACGGGCGCGGTCAAGAGGAACTCGAGCACGCCGTTGCGCGATTCCTCGCTGATCATCCGCATGGTGATCAGGGGCGCCAGCACGCACAGCACGCCCCAGAAGGGCAGGGCCTGGCCCAGGGAGAGCAGCATCGCCTCGGTCACGTCGCCCTCGGTGGCCTGCACGTAGTAGGTGAACAGGTAGCCGTTGAAGAGCAGCGCCAGGAACAACAGCACCCAGGCCAGGGGCTGGAAGAACAGGCCCGACAACTCGCGCCGGAAGATCGCGACGGCGCCGCTCACCCCTCACCCCCGACGTCGCGGTTGGGGTCGTCCTCGGAGGGCGCCGGTCGTCCGAAGTTCTCGAAGGGATTGAGGGTCGGACCCGCGGGCTTGGGCGGCGCGGCGGGCGCGGACTGTCCGAAGTTCTCGAAGGGGTTGAGGGTCGGCGCCGCGGGCTTCTTGGCGGCGGCCGCATCCACGGGTGCATCCAGTGGACGCTCGGCGCCGCCGGCGAAGGGATCGAGGTTGTAGACCAGCTTGACCGGCTCGTCGGCGGCGGGCGCGGTCACCACCGGCCGGTCGCTCGGCAGTTGTGCCTCCTTGTCGAGGCCCAGGGCGATGCGCGCGAAGAGCTGCTCGAGGGTCGGCTGGCGCCAGGACAACTCGCGGATGGCCCAGCCCTTGGCCGCCGACAGGGCCCCCACGTCCTCGCGCAGGTCCTCGGAGCCGTAGACGTCGAACTGGTGGTGGATGCCCAGGCGCCCGTCGTCTTCCACTCGACTCACGCCGGGCAGGGACTCCAGGATCTCGCGCGCAACGGCGGCGTCACCGACCACGGCTTCGAAGCGCACGTGGCCCCCTCCGCCCAGCTCGGAGACCAGGCGCTCGGGCGTGCCGTCGGCGGCGATGCGACCCTCGGCCAGGATGATCACCCGCGGACAGACGGCCTCGACCTCGGCCAGGATGTGCGAGGACAAGAGCACCGTGTGCTGGGCTGCCAAGTCCCGGATTAGCGCGCGCACCTCGAGCCGCTGGATCGGGTCCAGGCCGCTGGTGGGCTCGTCGAGGATCAGCACGTCCGGATTCGGCAGCAGCGCCACGGCCAGGCCCGCCCGTTGACGCAGCCCGCGGGACAGGTCGCCGATGCGCGAGCGGCGGCGGTCTGTCAGGCCGACCTGCTCGAGCACCTCGCCGCAGCGGCGCTTGGCGTCGGCCTTCGACATGCGGTGCAGCCGCGCCTGGAACAGCAACATCTCCTCGACCCGATACTCGCGGTACAGGGGCACGTTCTCGGGCAGGTAGCCCAGCCGGCGACGCACCTGCATCGACTCGCGCAGCACGTCGAAGCCCCCCACCCGGATCGTCCCGCGGGTCGCCGGGAGGTAGCCGGTGAGCATCCGCATGGTGGTCGTCTTGCCGGCGCCGTTGGGGCCCAGGAAGCCGACCACCTCGCCCTGCTCCAGGCGGAACGAGATGTCGTCGACCGCCGTGTGGGCACCGAAGGTCTTGGTCAGGTCGCGTGCGTCGATCAAGGGGGGCTCGAGTGGCGCTGGGAGGAGATACGGAGGGACCCACACAGCGTTGGCCGGCGGGAAGGGAGCCGGGGAGGGTACCGGGATGCCGAGCGGGGTCTCAACGCTGATCGCCGTCGCCTCGGATCGGTCGCGGTCACTAGGCGCCGTCGGGGCGCGGGCAACTGGCGGAGCGGCGGCCCCAAGTGGGCCTGGAACCCTGTTCGGACAGAGTTCAGGGGTTTCCTGGCGCGATCCGCGTCGGCCCACGCCGTTGGAATTGACGGCTGGCAGGCCGCTGGCGAGAGCAGAGGGTCCCATCCCCGCTTGCCGCCGGCCGCCGGCGATCTAGGCTCGGACTCGGCCCGGTCCTCGAATCCGCCTTTCCGGATCTCCGAGCCAACTTCCCGCAGGCCAATAGGAGGCCCCATGACCACCCTCTCCCCCGCCCGCGCCGGCGCACTGTTGCTCGCCGCCGGAACCCTCACCTCGATCGCGTCCGCCCAGTGCCAGGTGCGAACGATCACGCCGCCCGCCGGAGCCGCCGAAGGGGGCTTCGGTCTGCGCATCGCGGCCAGCGCCGACCGCTTCGCGGTCTCCTCCTACGTCGAGGTACCCGGCTCCCAGGGGACCGAGGGAATCGTCCACCTCTTCCGCGACCAGGGTGCCGCCGGCTGGCAGCTGAGCCAGTCGGTGACCATGCCGTCGGCCCCCGGCCTGCGCTTCTTCGGCGAGAAGTTGGGCTTCGGTGGCGACGTCCTGGCCGTGCTCACGCGCAACGAACCTGGGGCGGTAGGGCCCACCGGGCTTCCCGTCTCCAGTTCGATCTTCGTCTTCGAGCGCCAAGGCAGCGACTTCGTCCTGTCCCAACAGCTCGACACCGGCGTCGTCAGCGACGCCCTCGGCTTCAACGCGGTCCATGCCGTCGATGCCAACGACGCGACGATCGTCGCGGGCTACTCCGACCTGGGCCTGGGCTGGGCCGGTGGCGCCGTCGCCACCTATGAGCGCAGCGGCAGCCTGTGGATTTCCGGTCCGACCATCTCCGCCCCGGCCGGCTTCGGCAACGCCAACTTCGGCGGCGACGTGGACCTGGACGGCAACCAACTGCTGGTCGCCCAGTGGCCCGGATTCGTTCACCACTACGAGCGCTCCGCCGGCACCTGGCAGTACACCCAGACTTTCGCGACGTCAGCCTGCAGCCAGAACTCGGGGGTGATGGACGTCGCCCTCGCCGGGAACCAGGCGTTCGTCAGCGTCTACGAGACGCCAGCGGACTGCCCCAGCCACATCGAGATCTTCGAGCGACCCGCGGCGGGCCTGCCCTTCGCGGCCAGCCAGACCCTGCTGTCGCCGGTGACCGATCCGCAGCTGCGTTGGGGTCAGAAGATGGTCGCCGAGCCCAACCGACTGGTCGTGGGTAGTCCGTCCAACGACACCAGCGCGCCCTTCACCCACAGTGAGGTCCACGTCTACGACCGCGGGCCGTCGGGCTGGGTCGCCGGTGCGCTGCTGACGCCGTCCTGGCCGGCCAACAACCACACGGGCGCGGCGAGATCCCTGGCATTGGTCGGCAACACGGTGGTCAACGGAGCCTACTCCGACAACTCGGTCGGCGTCGCCGCCGGTTCGGTCAGCCTCTGGTCGATCGACGGCAGCGGCTGCCCCAGCCTCGCGGGGGTGCCCGACGCGCGCTCCATCGGCTACGTCAACGATGTGCCGGGCTACGCGCCGGCCGGGCGTCAGGACCTCGTGCTCGATGCCGGCCAGGCCCACGCGGGAGAGCTGTATCTGGTGCTGGGCTCGGTGACCGGCACGGCGCCGGGGATCAACCTGGACGGACAAGTGCTGCCCCTGGTATTCGACGCTTGGACGGCCTTCACCCTGTCCTCGCCGAACAGCGGCCCGCTCCAGTCGACCTTCGGAGTCCTGGACAGCCAGGGCCGCGCCCTGGCGGCGATCCAGCTGGCAGCGCCCCTCGACGGCGCCCTCGCCGGGCTCACTCTGCACCACGCCTTCGTGACCCTCGGCACGGTCCCGCTGCCGACGGTGACGTTCGCGAGTGAAGCAGCGCCCCTGAGCCTGTTGCCCTGACTTGGCGCGCAGCGGAGCCGGGATGCGTGCGCTCGACTCGCGCCACCCGACTCCGTTGCGGCACGGCAACTGCTCCATCCAGCAAGTCCTCGGCTGAACCATGAACTGGCGAACGGTAGGTGGAGCATCGGCCCTGGCGGCGTTGTCGCTGCTCGGCTGGCTCCTGTTCGACTGCGGGGACCCCGTCGACCCGGCCGGCGACGCCACCGTCGCCGTGCCGCAGACCGACCCGAGAAGGGACACCGTCGAGGCGCGGCCACCCGTCGAGACCGTCGGTGAGCGGCGCGAGGTCGCCCCCCCGATCGAGGGCCAGGTCGACCCGAACGAGAATGGCACCCCGGTGTTCAGCGCTCTCGACGGGCCCGGTGCCCGGGTGACGGGCCGGCTGGTCGAGCACGACGGTCGGCCGGTGCCGGGCGCCATTCTGCGCGTGAGGTCTCAACCCGACCCCGCGTCGTCGTTCCTCTACCTCCTCGGGGCGGATGAGTCGCGGCCCGCTGCGGGCGCCTTCGACGCCGTCGTGACCGATGGCGATGGCCTGTTCGACCTGCGTTTCGCCGAGGACACGGCGCGGGCCGGGTTCGGGCACGGGCTCACCGTCGTCACCGCCGACGGTCGCTGGGAGTCCCTCGAGCTGCCCCGCGTGGGCAGCGGAGATCGTGTCGACGACCTCATCCTGCGCCTTCCCGCCGCGCGCCGGCTCGACATCGACGTGCCCGACGTGGATCTGCAACGGCTGACGCAAGACCGCTACGTCGACTTCGACCGCGACCGAAGCTGGTCCTGGGACGTGTATCGCGACCACGGGCTCGTCGGCGCGACGGGGCACGTCGTCGACGGCGAGGGCCGGATCACCGCGTTGACTGCCGTCCAGACCGGCGGCCGCAGGCTGACCGCCTGGCTCGATCCCGAGGGCTCGGCGCCGCTCGAGGTCGAGCTGACCATTCCGGGGCGCGAGCTGGCGTCGGCTCCCGTGACCCGCGCCGGCGTCGACGCCTTTCATGCGCGCTTGTCTGCGCCGCCCCAGCGCGAACTCACGCTGCGGGTGCGTTCCGCCGTCGCAGGCCATCGCGAGGGTGAGGTCCGGCTCGAGGTGCGGGGCAACCAAGAGCCGAGCCTGTCGCGCGAGCACTACGACTGGGCCGCTCACCTGAGAGTTCGGCTCGAGGAGCTGCCCCGCGAAGTCGTCGTGGCCCTGGGCAGCCGGTCGATCGACCTGTTGGAGGTGGTCCTGATGGAGCCCGACGGATCCGAGCAGCTCTTGGCAAGCTGCGAACCCGAGCTCGACCCTCGCCCCCTGTCGGTGGAGATCCCCGCCGTCGGGGCCTGGCCGCCGCCCGATCCACGCACCACGGCGCGACAACCCTCGTGCTTCGACCTCTCGCCCGAGACCGTCACCGTCGCGGGGACCGCGATCGACGCGGTGAGTGGCGAGCCCCTGGCCGGGGTCGTGCTGGTGCGCTCCGGTCTCGGCGGTCCGCTCACGATCGAGCGGCCCGCCAGTGCGCCCAGCGACGGTCGCGGTCGGACCCTGGCCGGGGGCCTGCCGCCGCACGTGGCCACGACCGTGGGCTTCGACCTGCCCGGCTACCGCCTTGAGACCGTCGAGGTCCCGCCCCTCGCCGCGGGCAGTCGCTACGACCTGGGTCACGTTGCGCTCGAGCCCGAGCCGCCGAGCCACCGGCTGCGGGTCCTCGGACCCGACGGCGAGCCGGTCGCAGGGATCGCCGTCGCCCTCGGGCAGTTGACCCGCGAGACCGACGTTGAGGGTCGCGTCGGCTTCCCGAGCCGGCCGCCCTACGACACGAGCTTCGTCACCGTGGGCCGTGAGCCCGGTTGGCGGTTCGCCCCGCCCACGGGCCCGGACGAGGTGACCCTGCGCCTGACCCAGGTCCGTTCGGTCGAGCTGCGCATCGAGGGCGGCGTGGGTCGCCCCTTCCAACTGATCGACGTGGATCTGCGTAAGGCGGGTGTCGACTGGCTGCCGGACCTGGGCTTCTTCGGTGCGCCCCTGGAGGACGCGCCTCGCCGCGATGCGTGGTTCTTGCTCGACCTGCCCGCAGGGCGCTACCGACTCGGCGGGCCCGTGAGCGGCACGGATGCCTTCGAGTTCACCGTCGAGCCCGGCACAGGGCGCCAGGTCGTGGATGCGTCGACCGGCGGCTGAGCTCCGAGGCAGGCGCTTCGCGCGCAGATCTCCGGTCGCCGGGGGCCTGGACCCCACCGGGCGGGCCCGCTCGCCCGACTGGTGGGGTTCGACGCCGCTCGACTGAACCGCGCACTCCCCGGGCCGTTGGGTCCGATCCATGGTGACTCAATCAGGACCCATCTCGCGGCTGATCGCCTGCTGCGCCGCGTCCACGCTGATCTCGAGCCTGGCTGCGGGGGTCGTCGTCCTCGCGGCACCTGGTGCCGGGGACCTCGATCCGGCCCGGTCCCCGCTCGACCCGCTGCCGCAGACGTCGACGACTGCGGTCGACCCGCTGCCGCAGCTTTCGCCTTGGGAAGGAGAAGGCGCGGTCTTGAGCGGGATCCTGCTCGACTCGGATGGCAGTCCCCTGGTGGACGCCCTGGTGGTCGTGACCCCCAGGCGGGTCGACCTCGAGACCGGCGCGCTCCTCCCCGGCGAGCTCAGCTACCGAGGCGCGGCACGCTCCCGACCGCGCACGCGGACCGGCGAGGACGGCCGTTTCGAGCTGACCATCCCGACCGACCTCGCCCGCTGGGCCTTCGGACAGATCCTGAGCGTCTACACGCGCGACAACCGGGACGAGCTGGTCCCCATGCCCCGGGTTCTCGAGGGTGAGCGCTGCGACGGGACGATCCTGCGGTTGCGGCCGAGGCGTCGGATCGACCTGCACGTGGCGCTCGAGCGCAGCTTCGCGTCCCTCGCCGAGCATCGCTGCGTGGATCCGACCCGGGATCGCGACGTGCCCTACCAGCGCGAGGGTGTCGGAGCCGCCCTGCGTTGGCTCGGTGAGGACGGAGCCTGGCGTGCGGCGTGGGCTCAGCACGTGGACGGCGACCGCATGACCGCCTGGCAGGAGGTCGACGAGCCTCGCCTTCGAGAGGTCGAGCTAGACCTGGTGGGACATGCACCCACCCGCGCGAGCGTGCAATCCGTCGCTGACGGACTCGAGGTCGCTCACCTCGCCCCCAGGCCCCTCGCCAGCGTGACCTTGGACCTGAGCGCGGTCCATTCCACGAGTGGATCCAACCCAGTGGACCTGAGGGTCCGTGCGAAGCGCGCCGAAGGGAGCCTGGCCGAGCAGTGGTCGGTGGGCCTTCCCGTGGTGAGCGCCGAGTTGCCCTACGACGTGACGGTCGTGGTCGGCGACGAGCCTCCGCCTTGGATCGACGTCGGCTACGGCGAGCGCAACGTGATCAGCGGATTCGACCCGCGCACCGATGGTCGCCACGGCGTCGCCCTGCTTCCGTCCTACGTCTGCAGATACTACGGACACGTCCGGTTGGTGAATCCGTTCAACTTGGCCCCAGACGGAGTCATCGCCGTCGCGACAGTCGTCGATTCCCGAACCGGCGCCCCCCTGCCCGAAGCCCTCGCCGAGCGCGCCACTGAGGGTGGCAAACTCGAGGCGGCGCAACCCGCCGGTGCGCCGACGGACCGCGCAGGACGGCTCGTGCTTGGCGGCCTGCCCATCGGAACACCGACCGAGATCGCCTTGCACCTCGAGGGCTACGAGTCCGTCGTCGTCACCGTGCCCGCCGGTCAGCCGGGCGATCGGCTGCAACTGCCGCCGATCGCGCTCGAACCCCTGGAAGCCGCGACCGAGCGCTGAGCCCAGCGTCGGGCCTCAGACCTGGTCGACCAGGCGCACGCTGACGCCGCGATCCTCCGCCGGCGGCTCCCACGCGGCCGGGTCGACCTCGGTCTGCTCGCCCGTGCGGATGTCACGCACCGCGTGCGCTCCGTCGGCGCCGGTGGGGAACCACACGAAGGGGATGCCCTTCTTGTCGGCATAGGCGATCTGCTTGCCGTACTTGAGCGGCCGGTCGAAGACCTCCGTCGCGATCCCGCGCGCGCGCAGGGCCACGGCCACGGCGTCGGCGGCGCTGCGCGCTTCGGGGGCGTCGAGGGCCACGAGCACCGTCGTCGGCGTGGCGCGGCTCGCCACCAACCGTTTCTCCGAGAACAGCCGCCCGAGGATGCGCGTGACGCCGATCGACAGACCGACGCCCGGCAGCTTCTCGTTGGAGCCCATGGAGGCCAGGTTGTCGTAGCGGCCGCCGCTGCAGACCGAGCCCATGTCCTCGTAGCCGCGCATCTGGCCCTCGCAGACCATGCCGGTGTAGTAGTTCAATCCGCGCGCGATCGAGAGGTCGCACAGGACCGCGCCCTCGGGCAGGTCGGCCAGGTTCTCGAGCAGGGTCGAGAGCTCTTCCAGACCCTCGTCGAGGGTCGCGTTCGCGAGGCCCATGGCGCGCACCGCCTCGAGGGCCGCCGGGGTTGTGCCGCGCACCTTGGCGATCGACAGCACCGAGCGCGCCTGGTCCTCGCTCGCACCAAGCTCCTTGACGAGGAGCTTCGCGACCTCGTCGGGGCCGACCTTGTCGAGCTTGTCGACCAGCCGCAACACCTCGTCGAGCTCGCGGAAGCCAAGCGCCTCGTAGGCCCCTTGCAGCAGCTTGCGGTTGTTGACCCGCAGGGTGACCGGGGGAATCGGCAGGCTCGCGAGGACGTTGTGGAGCGTGCGCAGCACCTCCGCGTCGTACTCCACGGCCAGGTTCTCCGAGGCGATCACGTCGATGTCCGCCTGGATGAACTCGCGGTAGCGCCCCAGGGCCGGCCGCTCGCCGCGCCAGACCTTCTGGATCTGGTAGCGCCGCAGGGGCAGGGGCAGGTTGCCGCGGTTCTGGGCCACGTAGCGCGCGAAGGGCACGGTCAGGTCGAAGTGCAGCCCGAACTCGGCCGGCTCGTCGCCCTTGGCGTGCAGGCGCTTGAGGACGTAGACCTCCTGGCTGGTCTCGCCCTTGGAGAGCAACACGTCGAGGGGCTCGACGGCGCGGGTCTCCAGGGGCGTGAAACCGTGCAGCTCGAACTGCCGGCGCACCTGGTCCAGCACGTGGTTCTCGACGAGCTGCTGCTCGGGGGTCCACTCGGGGAACCCGCTGATCGCTCGGATCTTGGCCATGGGCCGCAGAGGTTACCGATTCGAGCCGACGCTCCCCAGCCCCGGCGCGAAGCCCCGACCGGCGATCCCCAGGCCCCGGTCAGCGCGTGAACAGCACCCAGGGCAGCGCGACCGCCGTCATCAGGACGAAGGTCCCGACCGCGTGCAGGAAGGCCACGAGGGTCCCCCGCCAGATCGCCGTCCACCAGCCGACCGCGTGCACCCGCCTCACCGCCCAGATGAACCAGACCAGGGCGACGAGGCGCTGCAAGGGCAGCATGCCCTCGACTCCCATCAGGACCAGGGGGAAGGTCGCGACGGCGATCAGGAACTTGAGGCCCTCGAGGTAGAGCACCAAGACCAGCTCCTCGGCCAGGTCCAGACCCTGGCGACGGAACATCTGCTTCAGGATCAGGGCGCGCAGGGGCAGGCTGAGGTACAGGAACAGGTCCAAGTGCCGGGTCAGGAAGGCCCGCAGCTCGACGGCGACCTCGTTCGTCGCACCGATCGTGATGCCGCTCGACTCCATGGGATCGAAGTCGAGCAGGCGCCCGAGGACCAGCCACAGGGCCAGGCACATCAGGGCGAAGCGCGCGGGACGGACGTAGCGCACCCGGCGACCGCGCAGGAAGTCGAGCACCAGGCCGCCCGGATCCCGCAGCAGCCCGCGCACCGTCAAGGCGACGCGCGACTCCCAGCCGAACATGCCCCCGAGCAGGTCGCCCACGATCTGGCGGGCTCGCAGCCGCGCGTAGACGTTGTCCTGGCCGCACACCTGGCAGAAGCGATCGAGCCGCGGGGCTCCGCAGTTGGGGCAGGTCGCGTCGGAGGGGACTTCGGTCATGTGGGGGCGTCGGCGCGGCGCCGGGGCAGGGCAGCGACTATAGCCCCTGGGCCTGCCCCACCGCCTCCGGGCCAGGCCAGCGACCCTTTCGACTCTCTGGGCGGTAACGGCGGGTCCCCACCGACCAGGGTAGTTTGGCAGTCGGCGGCTCGAGCGCACGGCCGGCTTGCCTCCTCTTCCCGCCAACCCCTTGCAGCCCGGCCCGTTCCGGTCCAACGACTCCATGCAACCCATCTCACTTCTACTGCGCCACGGCTCGCTGCTCCTCGCGGCCCTGGCGACCTCCAGCGTCGCCGCCGCCCAATGCCCCCTCCAGCACGTGACCGACTTCGGCGGTTCGACCGGGGACGAGTTCGGCCGCGCCATAGCCGTTCACGGGGACGTGGCCGTCTTCTCGGCCCACCGCAAGGCGCATCCCGGGGCGACTTCCACCGGAAGCCTGTTCGTGTACCTGCGCGACGGTCAGGGCCAGTGGCAGTTCAGCCAGGAGCTGACCGCGCCGCCCACCGAAACCGTCCAGGGCTTCGGCCGCCGGGTCGCGATCGCGGACGACTTCCTGGTCACGGTCGGGGTCGGCAACCTGCAGGGCGGCAGCCTCGTCGCCCCCGACGCGATCTACGTCTTCGACCGCGTCGGCGACGAGTTCACCTTCGAGGAGCGGATCGTGACCGCGGCCGTGCCCGCCGCGGCGGCGCTCGTGCGGGACCTGGCCGCCGACGGCGATCACTTCGTGGCCGGCTTCCCCTTCAACCCGAGTGGCGTCGGCTACGCCCGGATCTACGGGCGTCAGAGTGGTACCTGGTCCCTCGAAGGTCAGTTCGGCGCGTTCGGACAGCCGCCGAAGGTCCACGGCGACAACGTCGACATTCGCGGCGAGCGCTGCGTCGTGACGTCGAACGAGAACCTCGTCTTCATCTACGACCGCAACACCAATGGGGACTGGTTCCTCTCCGAGCAGGTGCTGCTGAGCCTCTGCACGCCCGACACGGACCTGGTGGATCTGGCCTTCGACGGCGAGCTGATCGCTGTCTCGCTCCAGGTCGCCGCGGGCGCGCCGGACCCCGGTTGCGGGGCCCGGGTCGACGTGCTCGCGCCGATCGGATCGGGCGGCTCCTACAACCTGCTGCAGCAGGTCCCTCAACCCTTCGGGACCCCGTCGGAAGCGTGGGGCGAGTCGATCGATCTCGACGAGGGACGCCTGGCCGTCGGTAGTTCCCTGGCACTGGCCGCACAGGGCGGGGCGCACGGCAAGGTCTACCTCTATCAAGACGGCGTCACGGGCTTCGAACCGGCCGGGGTCCTGACGCCGAGCTGGCCGCCGTCGAACACCACCGAGTTCGGCTCGAACGTCGCTGTCTCCGGCGACACCGTCGCGGTCGGTGCCTACCTGGACGATTCGCTCGAAGTCAGCGCCGGCTCGGGGTCCCTGTGGTCCTTCGCGGGTGTCGGCTGCCCCGACATGCTCGGCGTTCCGTGGGCCCGCTCGATCTCGTTCATCAACGCCTCTGCGGCCCCGTCCGGCGCTGGCCGGCAGGACCTCTTGCTCGACGCCGGGCCGGACCACGCGGGCGAGCTGTACCTCGTCCTGGGTTCGGTCAGCGGCACCGCACCCGGCATTCCCTTCGGCGGTGTCCTGATTCCCCTGGTCCTCGACGCTTGGACCCTGGCGACCCTCTCCGCGCCCAACCTCCCGCCGTTGGAGTCGACCTTCGGCGTCCTGGACGGTGACGGTCGGGCCCTGGCGGCTCTAGACCTCCAAGGACCGCTCGACCCCGTCCTGGCTGGTCTGACGCTGCACCACGCCTTCGTGACGATCGACGCGGGGCTGGGCCTGGCGCTCACCTCCGCGAGCCAGGCGACGCCCCTCACGCTCGTCCCCTGATCGCCCCGAGCAGCAGCACGCGCCGAACCCGGGTGCTCGCTGCGAATCGGGGAAGCAGGCGCAGGGCAGGCAGCGGCGACCTGCGCGGGGCCGGTGCCACGGAGTTCGGGACCTGGGGCCCTAGACTGCGGGGCGACTGTGAGTCGGTGTCGGCCGCAGTCGCCCCGCGGAATCAGCCCCCCATCCGACCATGCACCGCTGCGCCCCCGCCCGACGAGTTGCCGCTGTCCTCTTCTTCGCCCTGGTGGGGTGCTCTGCGCCGGACGCCGCCGATCACTCCGAAAGGCGTGAAGCGCGAGGCCTCACGTCGCGCCCCAACATCGTCTTCATCCTGGCCGACGACCACGCGATCGAAGGCTTCGGCGCCTACGGCTCGGAGCGCGCCTACACGCCGAACCTCGATCGACTGGCCGCCGAGGGCCTCCTGTTCGAGAACGCCTTCTGCGAGAACTCCCTCTGCGGGCCGAGTCGCGCGGCGTTCCTGACCGGCGCCTACAGCCACGTGCACGGCTTCCGCCAGAACGGCAACTCCTTCGACCCGAGCCTCGACACCTTCCCGCGCCGGCTCCACGACGCCGGCTACCAGACGGCCCTCTACGGCAAGTGGCACCTGGGCAGCGATCCCCAGGGCTTCGATGACTGGGCGATCCTGCCGGGGCAGGGGAATTATTACTCGCCGGACTTCATCGGACCCGACGGGAAGTTCACCGTGTCCGGTTACGTCAGCGACGTGGTCACCGACATGGCGGTCGAGTGGCTGCGCGAGGAGCGCGATCCGGATGCGCCGTTCCTGCTGCACGTGCACCACAAGGCGCCCCACCGCACCTGGATGCCCGGGCCCCAGGAGCTCTCCCTGTGGGCCGACGAGGACCTGCCCGAGCCCGCGACGCTGTTCGACGACTGGTCCGGGCGCGCGCCGGCCGCCGCCGAACAGGAGATGACGATCGCGAACCACCTCTGGCCGGCCCACGATCTGAAGCTGCCGATTCCAGCGGGTGTCGAGCTGACGGGTCCCGATCGCTGGGCCCAGGCTCTGCTCGACCGCATGAGCGACGACGAGCGCGCCGCCTGGGACGCCCACTTCGGGCCGCGCAACGATGCGTTCCTGGCGGATCCCCCCGAGGGCGACGAGCGGGTGCGTTGGAACTACCAGCGCTACATCAAGAACTACCTGCGTTCGGTGGCTGGGGTCGACCGCAACGTCGGGCGGCTGCTCGCGGAGTTGGACGAGTTGGGCCTGGCCGAGAACACCTTGATCGTCTACGCCTCCGACCAGGGCTTCTACCTGGGCGAGCACGGCTGGTACGACAAGCGCTGGATGTACGAGGAGAGCCTGCGCCTGCCCCTCGTGATGCGTTGGCCGGGCGTGATCGAAGCGGGTCGACGGGAAGGCGCTCTCGTCCAGAACATCGACCTGGCGGCGACCCTCTGCGAGCTCGCCGGGACTCCGGCTCCGACCCTCAACCAAGGCCGGAGCCTCGTGCCCCTGGTCGCCGGCCGCGAGCCCGCGGGGTGGCGCGAGGCGATCTACTACCACTACTACGAGTGGGGTACCCACAACGTGGCGCCCCACTTCGGGGTTCGGACCGAGCGCTACAAGTGGATCGTCTACCCCGGGGTCGAGGGCGAGTCCGAAGCGGCCGTGGAGCTGTTCGATCTGGAGGCCGACCCCCACGAGCTGCACAGCGTCCACGCGGACCCCGCCTACGCCGGGCGGCGCGCGGAACTCGAGGCACGGCTGGCGCAGATGCGCGTCGCAGTCGGGGAGAGTTAGCGAGGTCCGATCGACCCTGCTTGCTCGCCCGACGCAGGATTGGCCGAGCCCTTTCACGACGTCGACCTTGCCCACCCATGCAGCTCTCCCCCATCGCGCTCGGACTGGTTCTCCTCGCCGTCACCCACCCCTCGACCGCCGAAGCGTCCCCCACGGACGTGCTGGTCGTCAGCAGCGACGCAGCCCTGGCACCGGACTTCTCGAGTCCCCAGGCCGCCATCGACGCCGCCCAACCGGGCGACGTGGTCCTGATCGGGCCGGGCGCCTTCGAAGGTGACTCGCTGGTCGTGGCCAAGTCGCTCGTCCTCGCACCCTACCCGGGAGCCGCAGGCGACGTCGCCCTATCGCGCTTGCTCGTGCGCGACCTCCAGGCGAGCGACGTCTTCGTCGGGATCGGGCTGCGCCTCGAGAACGTGACGAGCGCTCTGACTCCGTCGGTGCAACTGACGAACGACGCTGGAGTGGTCCTGTTCCAGGATTGCACGATCCTGCCCGGCGCCGCCGGCGGCACTCCGACCTCGGCGACTCTGGTCGCCTCCGACTGCGACGCGATCGTGCTCGCGACGACGACGGTGACGGGAATGAACGGCGAAGACGGCGGCGACCACTGCGACGGCGGCGCGGACGGGCTGCAAGCCATGGCGCTGACCCGCTCCTCGATCTTGCTCTCCTCGGCCACGGCTGCGGGCGGCGACGGTGGCGCGCTGTGTTGCAACTGCTTCGCAGGGGGTTGCGACTGGCTCTTCGGTGCGCGCGCCATCGTGGCCACGGAATTCTGCGCTCTAGTCCTGACCGATAGCGAGATCGTCGGCGGCGCGGGCGACGGTTCGACCGAGGCAATCGTGGCCCAGGGCGGCTCCGCCGTGGGCGGCTTCGGCGGTCTCCTGAGCGCGGGTTTCCACCAGTGCGCCGGGACGGCGAATGGGCAGGCGGTGCAGGGGCCCTACACGGAGCACGCCAGCTCGGCGCGGGTGCTCTCATCGAACAGCGTGGGCTTCGCGGGCCATCCGCAGACGGTGCAGTTGACGGGCGAGCCGCTCGAGGCCGTACACGTCTACGCCTCGCCGGACCTACTGGTGCAGCTCGATGCGGACGCCACCGACCTGCCCTGGAGCCTCGGCCCGAGCGAACTCGCCACGTCCGCGCTGCTCCTGCCCAACGGCAAGACCGTCGCGGCCCTGCCCGCGGCCACCCTGCCGGCCGGCGCGAAAGCCAGACTGCGCTTCGTCCAGGCCCAGTTCGTCGACGCAGGCGGCGTCCTGACCCACAACGGCCCGCCCCGGGCGCAGCTGATCCTCGAGGCCTCGTTCGCCCCCGTTCCCTCCCAGCCCGCGCCCCTCTTCGCCGCTGTGGAGCTCGACCTGGACCAGAGCGGGGTGACGTCGCCCGTCGCCGTCGACCTGGACGCCGACGGAGACCTGGATCTGGCCGTCGCCGCCCGCTTCGACGACCGCATCGTCTGGTACGAGAACACCGACGGTCTCGGGAACTTCGGGCCGGCCTGGAACGTGGCGAGCGGGGTCGACGGACCGGTGAGCCTGGTGGCCGCCAAGCTGGATCTCGGTGGGACGGTCGACCTGCTCTCGGTCTCGACCGGCGACGGCTTGGTCCGGCTACACCCGAACAACGGCAATGGAGTCTTCGGTGCGCCGACGATCCTGACCCTGGTCACCGGATCCCCCAGTGCCGCCGCCACGGCGGACCTCGACGGTGACGGCGACCAGGACCTGGTCATCGCCGAGCAGACCCAGGATCGCGTCGTCTGGTACCCGAACATCTCGGGCTTCGGCTTCGGTGCGGGCCAGCAGATCGGCGGGTCGATCGAGTCACCCCAGCAGATCAGGACCGCGGACATCGACGGGGACGGGGACGCCGACCTGGTCGTCGCGACCGCGGTGGCGTTCGGCGACAGCCTGACCTGGTTCGAGAACGTGGACGGCGCGGGAGCCTTCGGATCGAGTCAACTCGTCACGGACCTACTCCTGCCGGGCGCACGTTTCGACCTCGCCGACCTGGACGGCGACGGGGACCTGGACATCGCCGCCGGCGAGTACAGCCCGGGATCGATCAGCGACGCCGCAGTGGTCTGGATCGAGAACTTGGACGGCCTGGGCAGCTTCGGTCCGGTGGTGACCGTCGATCCGGGTAGCAGCACGTCGACCGCGATCTTCGACGTCGCGGCGGCGGATTTCGACGGCGATGGCGACCTCGATCTGTTCGCGGCCTCGAGCGAGGCCGGGACCGACCAGAGTTTCCTCTGGTTCGAGAACACCGATGGCTCGGGGGCATTCGCCTCGGCAGTGCGGGTCGAAACGTCGGCTGGGCTCGCCCGGGCCCTGGTCGCCGAGGACGTCGACAACGACGGGGACGCGGATCTGTTGGCCACCACAGGCGGCTCGTCGGTGGTCCTGTTCCGCAATCTCTTGGCGCCGCTGACCGCCGACCTGGTCTGGCTGTCGCTCTCATCCGGAGGCAGCCAGCAGCTCGACCTGCGTGCCGGCGCGCAGAGCCAGTTCGCCACCTTCTTCGTGGGGGGCTCGGCCAGCGGCGTAAGCCCGGGCACGAGCCTGGGGGGCGCCCTCTGGCCCCTGAACCTCGACGCCTACACCCTCTTCACCCTGACGGCCGCCAACGGCGCGGTGCTGTCGAACACCCTGGGCCAACTCGACCAGTACGGCCGGGCCACGGCCGCAATCGCCCTGCCTGCGGCGACGGACCCCGCCCTCGCGGGCCTGGCGCTCGACCACGCCTTCGGTCTGCTCGATCCGGCCGCTCCGGCGGGTGCGGTGGTCTCCTTCGTCAGCAACCCCGTGGGACTCTTGCTACTGCCGTGAATCAGAAGGCGCCGCCTCGCCCAACCGGCCAAGCATCGGTCGCGCGGCGCTTCCTCCGGCAACCTCAGAGTCGGCGCACCCGACTCACCGCAGCACTACCCGAGCCGATCGCCATGGGGGCTGACAGCCGTCGCGCGATCGGCCCGAACGAGCGAGGACCCGCGGCGCCGGCCGCGGGTCCTTGCCAGGAACTGCTCAGTCTAGTCGCCGGCGGTCAGCGAGCCTGGCTCCCCCCCGGGGCCAGGAACCGTCGCCGGTGATACGGTTCAGCCTGTCTAGAACGAGGACACCTCGCTCTGGCGCCCCGACGGCACCGCGCCGGGAACGTCGTCGGGCGACATCGTCATCGGCGGCTCGGCGCCATCGCCATGGCGGGTCATCTGGAACTGCCCGACCAGTTGGATCAGATCCGCGACCTGATCGTTCAACTGCGAAGCTGCGGCCGAGGACTCCTCGCTACCGGCGGCGTTGTCCTGGGTGATCTTGTTCATCTGATCGACCGCGACGGCGACCTGTCCGATCCCCTCGGACTGCTCCTTCGAGGCAGCCGCGATCTCGGTGATCAAGTCGGTGACGCGGTTCGCCCCCTGGTTGATCTCGGCCAGGATCGCCTGGACGCTTTCGGTGAGCACCACGCCGCCCTCGACGTTCCGGGTCGAGCCCTCGATCAAGGACGCCGTGTTCTTGGCCGCCTCAGCGCTGCGCTGGGCCAAGGAGCGCACCTCCTCGGCGACCACGGCGAAGCCCTTGCCGGCGTCGCCAGCTCGGGCTGCCTCCACCGCGGCGTTCAGGGCCAGCATGTTGGTCTGGAACGAGATCTCGTCGATCGTCTTGACGATCTTGGCGGTCTCGTCGCTCGAGGCCTTGATCGTGTCGATGGCCTCCTTCAGCCTCAGCATCTGCTCGTCGCCACGATCGGCCGACTCCTTGGCGGAGATCGCCAAGGTCTTGGCCTGCTGAGCGCTCTCGGCGTTCTGCGACGTCATCGAGGACATCTGCTCGAGGGACGCGGAGATCTCCTCGATCGCGCTGGCTTGGCTGCTTGCGCCATCGGCGAGGGTCGCGCTGCCCTGGGAGATCTGATCGCTGGCCGAGCCCACCTGGACCGCTCCTGCGTCCACTTGCGCCAGGGCTTCGTCGAGGTTCTGGACGGCCAGGTTCAGGTTGCGCTTGATCTTCTCGTGGTCCCCCACGTACGCGCCGCGTACCCGGGCACGCAGGTCCTTGCCGGCCACCGCCTCGAGGACCGCACTCGCCTCGTTGATGGGCGCCAGGATAGCGTCGAGCATCTCGTTGACGCCGTGGACGAGGGTCGCGAACTGCCCGGTCAAGGCAGAGGTCTCGGCACGCGTGGCGAGGTCGCCCCGCGAGGCCGCGTCGACGAGATCGGCGATGGCGCCGTTCGCCAGCCGTTGCTGTTCCTCGTTCAGCTTCCGTTCGGTGATCTCGGTCCACTCGAGGTTGGCGCCAATGTAGTCGCCGTCCCGGTTCACCATGGCCGAGATGTTCAGGGCGAAGAAGAGCTCGCCGATCTGGATCTCGGCCTGGTACGGGAGATTGCCTGGATCACTCAGGATCCGGCGCTGGAGGCCGGGATCTTCGTGGAAGACGTCGATGCAGACCCCGATCAGGTTGCTGAAGTCGATCCCCGGGAAGACCCGGCGGAACGTATCGACGTTCTCGCGGACGAGTTTGATCGTGGCCGGGTTCGCTGAGGTGATCACCAGGTCCCGGTCGACCTGCATCGATGCCGTCGACGAACCGAGCACGGCACTCTCCAATCGAGCCGCAGCGTCCTCCTTGAGACGCATCTCGGTCACATCCTGCCACTCGAGGTTGGCACCGATGTGGTTGCCCTCGTTGTCGAACATCGCAGAGATGTTGAGCGCGAAGCGGAGGTCGCCGACCTGGATCTCCGCTTGGTGCGGGAGGTTCGCGGGATTGCCGAGGATCCGGCGCTGGAGTGACGGGTCCTTGTGGAAGTCGTCGATGCAGACCCCGATCAGGTTGCTGAAGTCCGCGCTGGGGAAGGCCTTCTGGAACGTCGACAGGTTGTTGCTGACGAGCTCGATGGTCGCAGGGTTCGCACCGGTGATCACCAGGTCCAGATCGATCTGCATCGATGCGGTTCCGGAACCGGCCACCGCACTCTCGAGGCGCGCGGTCGCGATCTCGCTGGCGCGCAGGGCGGTCACGTCCTGCCACTCGAGGTGGGCGCCGATGTACTCCCCGTCGGCGTCGATGAGAGCGGAGATGTTGAGCAGGAACTTGAGCGGTCCGGCCTGGATCTCGGCCCCGTAGGGCAGGTTGTCCGCGCTGCCGAGGATGGCTCGCTGGAGCTCCGGCTTGACGTGGAAGACGTCGATGCAGGTTCCGATCAGGTCGTCGAAGTCGACGTTCGGGTAGAGACCCTGGAACACCGCCAGGTTCTCGTGAACCAGCTTCACCGTCGCCGGGTTGACGTAGGTGACGACCAGGTCGCGATCGATCTGCATGCAGGCCGTCGCCGACCCGCCGACGGCTGCCTCGGCGCGCACGACTCGGTTCTCGAGCAGCTCGACCAGATCCTCGATCAGGGTCAGGACCTTGCTATCGGCGTCGTTGAGACTCTCGAGGTCGATCGGTCGACTGCCCTCGGGGGCATTCGATGAGGTCACGATCCGATTGAGCTCGCCGAGGAGGCGGCTCGCGGGTTCCTTGGACTCGTCACTGGACTGGCTGGAAATCGCTTGATCCTGGGGCTTCGATCGTCTGTCGGCCGGCACAGCGTTCCGGGCCGCGGCCGACACCGAGTTCACATCGTTGGGGCGGGTTGGGGGGGGAGACTGTTCGCCTCCAGGGCGGATCGTCGCGGGCGCCTCGGGGGAATGGGGCGGAGCCGGCGGCAACTCGGACGGGGCAACGCCCCTATCGGCTGCCGGCCATCCCAACCTCTCGGCAATTTCGGTCCTTGAGATCCGATTGGGTCTCGCCGCAGGGAGGGCGGGGTCAGGAACCTTCAAGGCCCCGGTTCAGGCCGCCCGGGGCCACGGCGTCACTCGAGCCAGACCTCGTACTGCTTGGCATCGTCTTCCAAGCGAATCAGGGACTGCGGCTCGTAGCAGCGACTGCGGACCCTTCGAACGAGGTCCGCCAGATCGATCCCACGGGCAGCGATGCGCTGCCGAATCTCGCCGTCGAGCCAGTCGTCGAGAGAGTCGACGGTCGTCACCGGCAGGGAAACCTTGACCCTTACGGAACCTGCCTCGATGACCCGAATGCAGAGCTGCCGTGCGATCGAGTTGAACGTGGTTCGAGGATCCGGAGGCTCGGCCAAGGCCAGGGCCCCCATCTCCAAGGCGTGCCTGGCCACGAGCGGATCCAGCAGGCGCGACCAGCACACCCCCTCGCCCAGCTCAGCCAGGTAGTAGAGCAGTCCCTGGAACGCGCGCACCAGCAGCATGAACTCCGGCGGCCCACTCATCCGAAAGTTCCAGCGGTCGTCGCCCAGGATACCGGCGAGTAGCTCCGAACGCTGCCAACCTGAGACATCGAACTTGGTGGGCGCTCCGAAGGGGGTGAACAGGACCCGGCACACGGCGGGCAGCTTGGCCCGCAGTGGGCGCAGCAGATCCGCGTCGAAACCCACTGCGACCATGAGCGGGAACGGGTCGACCTCGGGCCGACCGAAGGTCTCGGCAATCAGTCGCAAGAGGGCCAGTCGGGTGGGCGCATCAACCCGGTAGACAGACCCGAAGTCGTAGAGCAGGAGTTCGGGGCCCCCAGCGCCGCGACGGAATCGCACGTTGCCCGGGTGGGGGTCGGCGTGAACCATGCCACGGTCGAAGAGCTGCTGGAGGAAGTGCTCGACCAGCAGACGCGCCAGGGCGCTGCGATCCTGGGCGGGCCAGGCGCGGGCTTCCTCGATCGTCTGGCCCTCTTCCCAGACGCTGACCAGGATCCGGTCGCCACTGAGCTCTTCCACGACCGCGGGAACCCGGACCGACTGCGCGGCGCAGGCCTCCCGATAGGCGATCTGCGAAGCGGCCTCGCAGCGGTAGTCGAGTTCCTCCAGCAGCGCCTCCCGGAGGGTCGCGCGCAGGCGGCCTTGGTCGAGCCCGCTGGCGCCTACGGCCAGGGGCTGGGCGATCAATCCGATCAGGGACAGGTCGGAGTCGATCGCGGCGGCAATGCCGGGGTATTGGATCTTGATGGCCACGTCGCGACCGTCGAGCAGGGTCGCGCGATGGACCTGCCCGATGGACGCGGCACGGCCCTGCGGATCGATGTCGGCCACGACCTCGGCCAGCGGCCGTCCCCAGGCCTGCTCGAGGACCGGTGCCAGGTCCGCCAGCGGTACGGCTTGCGCCCCGTCGGTCAAGGCCCTGAACGGCTCGGCCATCGAGTCCTGCGCCCCCATGGAGAGGATCTGGCCGACCTTCTGGGGCAGACCCCGCAGGCCCCCCAGGCGGCGCGCGAGGTGCTCGGCCGACTTGCGGCGGGTGGCCTCACTCGTGCGCCGCCCCACGGTCAGGCCACCGAGACCAGCGGCCGCGAGGGCCGCACCCCGACGCAGACGCGACGTCTGGACGACCGACGGGATCTCCGACGCGGTCCTGGACTCTCCGGGGTTCATGGCGAGCGCGCTCCTCTCGGGAGGCGATCGACACTTCGCCGGCGGGTCCTTGACCGCTCAGGTGACCTCGACCGGATCAGGCCCGAGGCGGGGAAGCCTCGGGCCGCGGACGGGTCCGTCAGCCGTTGATGATGAAGTCCGCGTGGACCTCGGTCGTGGCCGTCGGCAACTGGTCGAGTGCCTCGTCGAGCTCCTGCAGGTGCTTCTTCTCGAGCTGCGGATCGCGCTCCTCGGGCTGGTTCTTGGTCCCGTAGGTGTAGGCCTCGAAGGGCGTCGACTTCATCTCGACGTGGGTCCCCATGACCCAGGCCACGGGCTTGTCCTCGACGAAGTCGCGCAGGCGCGAGATGCTGTCGCGGAAGTCGTTCCAGGTGGAGCTGGAGAGGAAGATGAAGCCCGGGTACAGGGAATCGCCCGTGAGCAGCAGCGCAGTGTTGCGGTCGTAGAGGGCGATGTGCGCCGACTGGTGGCCAGGGATCGCCATCACGTCGAGCACGCGTCCGCCGAGGTCGTAGGTCACCACGTCGGTCACCGCACCGATGCCGAAGAAGTTGGCCACCGCGCCCATGGAGGTCCCCACCACCGTCGTGTTCGGCTGACCGTTGAACTGTCCGTCCCCTTGGATGTGGTCGCCGTGTCCGTGGGAGTGGGCGACGATCAGCTCGATCGAAGTCTTGCCCTGTTCGAGCAGCCAGGTGTCGATGAGCGAGTAGACCGTCGCGGCGATCGGGATGCCGCCCGCGCCCGTGTCCTCGAGCAGCACCTTGTCCTGCCCGAAGAGCAGGTACATGAAGGGGCCCTCGAAGTTCGTGCACATGGACTGACGCAGGATGAAGGTGTCCTGGTTGTAGCGGTGCACCTGGATCAAGGGGTCGTTCGCACAGTCACCGCCGTAGATCCAGTCGTCGGGGAAGGTCCCCCCGAGCTGGGTCGGCGTGGTCGACCGCAGCGCATTCGAGGCGGACCAGCCGCCGGGCGCTCCGGCGTCCGCGATCCAGACCTGCCAGAAGTCCTGCACGCCCGCAGGCATGCCGACCGGCCAGGTGAACTCGCCCGCCAAGCCGCCGCCCGCCCCGGTTTCGAGCGGACCTGCAACCAGGTCGGGCGAGGGCACCAGGGTTCCGCCGGCGATCGGCAGCAGGAGTTGGCTCTGGCCGAAGACCAGGAAGGCCTGGCTGGCGGGCGCGGCGCCGGTGAGCTCGAGGGAGTAGTGGGTGCCGCCGATGAGCGTGCCCTGCCCCACCAGTTGTGGCGTGCCAGCGGATCCTGGCAGGGCATTTCCCAGGTCGAGCCAGGTCTGGGCCTCGACGGACGGCACCAGGACCAGCGCGCCGACGGTGGCGAGCACCGCGGAAGTGGAGACTAGGGACGCCCGGCGGCGACGGGGCTGCGGAGTCGACATGGAGTGGATCGAGGGACGGGGTCTGGAAGAGGGCCGTGATCGGGGGGGGACCCGATCCTAGCCCCAATCCAGCGCCAGGGTCCGCGCGGTCGGCGAGGGCGACTGCCTCGCAATCGAGTCCGGTGCCGAGCCATCCGCTCGCGGAGGCCCCCCATCGCCGCAGGGGACGGTTCCCGACCTGCTGGCTGTCGGCCGTGGTTGAGGCGCCGCCGGCCCCGCGGTCACGGGTGTGAGTCCGGGCGGCCAGCCACAAGGGTGACCAGGAAAGTCGCTCTACGGATCGACAGCGGGCCGGCACTCCCCTCGGAGTGCCGGCCCGCTGCCAACTGAGTTCGGGTCGCGTTGTCGACCCTACCCGTCAGGCCTTGACCTCGAAGTCGGCGTCCACCGGCTCGTCGGAGTCGTCGGTCTCCGTGGCTCCGCCACCGGGTGTGGCCCCCGGAGGCTGCTCACTCTGGGCGGACTTGTAGATCGCCTCGCCGAGCTTCTGGGCCGTGGTCTGGAATTCCTGCAGAGCGGCCTCGATGGCTGCCTTGTCGTCGCCCTGGGCGACTTCTTGGAGCTTCGTCTTGGCGGCCTCGATCGCGGCCACGTCCGACTCCTCGAGCTTGTCCTTGTGCTCGGCGAGCTGCTTGTCGGTCTCGTTGACCACGTGCTCGACCTGGTTCTTCAGGTCGACCAGCGCGCGACGGGCCTTGTCCTCCTCGGCGTGGGCCTCGGCGTCGGCGCGCATCTTCTCGATCTCGTCCTCCGAGAGGCCCGAGGACGACTCGATGCGGATGGTCTGCACCTTGCCGGTGCCCTTGTCCACGGCCTTGACGTTGAGGATGCCGTTGGCGTCCATGTCGAAGGAGACCTCGATCTGCGGCATGCCGCGCGGCGCCGAGGCCAGGCCGTCGAGCACGAAGGTGCCCAGGAGGCGGTTGTCCTTGGCGAACTCGCGCTCGCCCTGGAAGACCTTGATCTCGACCGACGGCTGGTTGTCCATGGCCGTGGAGAAGACCTGGCTCTTGGAGGTCGGGATGGTCGTGTTGCGCTCGACCAACTTGGTCATCACGCCGCCCAGGGTCTCGATGCCCAGGGACAGGGGAGTGACGTCCAGGAGGACCACGTCGGAGACCTCGCCGGCCAGGATGCCGCCTTGGATCGCGGCACCCACCGCCACGACCTCGTCGGGGTTGACCGACCGGTTGGGCTCACGCCCGAACAGCTCGGTGACCAAGGCCTGGACCGCGGGGATGCGCGTCGAGCCGCCGACCAGGATCACATCGTCGATGTTGCTCTTGTCGAGTCCCGCGTCCTTGAGTGCCTTGAGGCAGGGCTCCTTGGTGCGCGCGACCAGGGCCGCCGTGAGCTGGTCGAACTTGGCCCGGCTCAAGCTCTGGGTCAGGTGCTTGGGACCCGACGCGTCCATGGTGATGAACGGCAGGTTGATGTCGGTCGAGTTCGTGCTGGAGAGCTCGATCTTGGCCTTCTCGCAGGCCTCCTTGAGGCGCTGCAGGGCCATCGCGTCGCCGCGGATGTCGATCCCCGAACTCTTCTTGAACTCGTCGGCCACGAAGGCGATCAGGGTCTCATCGAAGTCGTCGCCACCCAGGTGCGTGTCACCGTTGGTGGCCAGCACCTCGAAGACGCCGTCGCCGATATCGAGGATCGACACGTCGAAGGTGCCGCCGCCCAGGTCGAAGACGGCGACCTTGCCGGCCTTCTTCTTGTCCAGGCCATAGGCCAGGGTCGCGGCCGTCGGCTCGTTGATGATCCGCACCACCTCGAGGCCGGCGATCGTGCCCGCGTCCTTGGTGGCCTGGCGCTGGGCGTCGTTGAAGTACGCCGGGACGGTGATCACGGCCTTCTCGACGGTCTCACCCAGGTGCGCCTCGGCGGCCTCCTTGAGGGCCGAGAGGACGACGGCGGAGAGCTCCGGCGGGGTGTACTGCTTGTCGCCGATCTGCACCTTCACGAGCTCATCGGCACCGCCGACCAGCTTGTAGGGGACCTGCTTCTCCTCGTCGGCGACTTCCCCGTGCCGTCGGCCCATGAAGCGCTTGATCGAGAAGATCGTGCGCGTCGGGTTGGTCACGGCCTGGCGCTTGGCCGGCGCGCCGACCAGTCGACTGCCGTCGTTCTGGAACCCGATGACCGAGGGGGTCGTCCGGGCCCCTTCGAGGTTGGTGATGACGTCGGGCTCGCCGCCCTCCATGACCGCGACCACCGAATTGGTGGTACCGAGGTCGATGCCGATGATCTTGGTCTGCTTGCTCATGGTGTGTCGGGGCCCCTCCTGGCCTAGTGGCGCACGGGCGTGCGCGGCGCGGTCGAGCCCGCTGCCTGGCTGGTTGGGCCCGCGCCGTGGGATTGCAAGGGTCGTGCCAGGAGCGCGATCGGGCCGGATGCGGCCATGGAAGCCTTCTCGACGACCCCGCCATGGCCCACCCCGCCAATCTGGCAGCTCGCTGCTGAGGGCTCCAAACAGCCGCTGCCGATACGGCAGGAGCATCGGAGGGCCCCCCAGCGGTCGGACCGAGGACCCCTACTCGCCGATAGCGCGCGGCGGCGGACCGTAGGTGAACAACTGGCCCAGCTGGAACTCACGGCCACTGGCCGCGTTCAGAGCCCGCAGGACCTTGCCCTGGACACTAGGGGTCAAGCGCCGCCCCTTGGTCGCGCGGCTGACCATCTTGTGATTCAACTGCTCGGTCGAAGCCCGCACCAATTGCGCCGGGCTCAGCTCGAGTTGGATCAAGAGCCGGGCGAGGGGCTGTTCGCCGAGATTCCGCTCGATGGTCATGGATCGTGGATGGGGAGGTGATGCGATCGAGAGGAGCGCGGCACGCCGCTCATCCTAGAGTCCTGGATCAGGAATTCGTCGTCACCTCCCCGGGGCTCGTGCCTCCAACTCGTCAGCGACGGTGCCTTGTGGACCGAGCCCGCGCAGGCGGGGCTACAAACCCCGCCGACGACGGATCGGTTCGCGAGCTGCCGTCTGCGGCCGAGTGGCGGCCGAGTGGCGGCCGCGGGCCGCCGTTTGGGCGTGCTGGGTGCGGATCCTGGTGACCGATGCGGGCCAAGGACCTCGGATCCAGGGCCTTGGCCGGGCTCGATCGCCCTGCACCTGGTTCGACTGGCCCAGCGGCGGACCCCGCGCACCTCGCGCCAGTCCCCAAGATCGCGGCTCCAAGGGCGAGCTTGGCGAACACTTTAGGGGGGGGGGGCGAACCCGCGGAACGCGAGCCCGCCACCCCCAGCGCTCAGTCAGATAGGTTCCGGTCCACTCAAGTCTGCGATCGACGACGGTCGACCCCGGTTGGATCATGGTGATGACTCAACTCAGCTACTTCAGTCGCCCGGCGGACGGCACGACGCTGGTCGAGATCAACGAGATCCTCGGGGTGGCCCGCGTGCGCAATCGAGAGGCATCCATCACGGGCTTCATGCTCTACCGCCATGACTGCTTCGTCCAGGTGCTCGAGGGCGGACGCGAGCAGGTCTCGCGCCTGCTCGAGAGGATCATGGCGGACGACCGGCACCGTGAGATCAACCTGGTCGGCTGCGAAGACGTGGAGCGACGGACGTTCAGCAACTGGTCCATGGGCTTCCTCTCGATGCGTGAGGTAAGCCGACGGAAGTTGCTCGAGTATTCGGACACGGGCGACCTGGATCTGGCGCGCCTGGATCACGGCTCCCTGGTCGAGCTCATGGCCGAGTTGGCCGAGTTGGCCGAGTCCTCGCTCCCCGATTCGGAGTGATCCTGGGCTGCCCCGCCGGATTGGTTCTGGGCGCGACTCCCGCAGCTTCGCCGCGCGGAGATCCTCGACAGGCCGAAGCCACGTCGGTCGCGGGCCGTACCAGATGCCGATCGAACCGCGCGGCTCGCGCGCTCGGATGAAGCCCGCTTGCCCATTGCCCCGTTTCTCGATCACCGCAGCCACCGAACACCGCCCGCGAGGGCCTCGGTTCCGCACGGGCCGGTCACGGCCAGTGCGCGACGCCACTCCAACTCGCCGTCAGGAGAGTCCGTACTCCTTGAGCTTGCGATAGAGCGTCCGTTCGCCGATACCGAGCATCTGGGCGGCCTTCTGACGGTTGCCCTCGACCAGAGACAGGTTGGCGGCGATCAGGTCGCGCTCGACCTCCTGGAGGCTGCGCCCGGTGAGGTCATAGCCCCCGCCGCCGCCGCCCTCGACGCGCGGGCCGTCCAGCAGTTGTTCGGGCACGTCGTCGATGCCGATCACGTCGGAGCGGGTCAAGAGCACCATGTTCTCGACCACGTTGCGCAGCTCGCGCACGTTGCCCGGCCAGGCGTAACGCACCAACACCGCGCGGGCCTCGGGGGTGATGCCGCGCACCTCGCGGCCGTGCTGGGCCGAGAGCTCGTGCACGTAGTGGTCGAGCAGCAGCGGCACGTCGCCGACGCGCTCGCGCAGGGGCGGCAGGTCGACCGTCACCACCTGCAGGCGGTAGAGCAGGTCCTCGCGGAATTTGCCCTTGCTGACCAGATCGCGCAGATCGTGATTCGTCGCGGCCAGCAGGCGAATGTCGACCTTCTTGGTCGTGTTGCCGCCCACCGGCTGCACCTCGCGCGTCTCGAGCACCCGCAGCAGCTTGGCCTGGGTGTCGAGGGGCATGTCCCCGACCTCGTCGAGGAACAGGGTTCCGCCGTCGGCGTAGACCATGCGGCCCTCGTTGTGGGTCACGGCGCCGGTGAAGGAGCCCTTCACGTGCCCGAAGAGCTCGCTCTCGATCAGGCCCTCGGACAGGGCCGCGCAGTTCATGGCCACGAAGCGACGCTCCGAGCGCGGGCTGCCGCGGTGGATGGCGCGCGCTACCAGTTCCTTGCCCGTGCCACTCTCGCCCAGGATCAACACCGTCGCGTTGGTCGCAGAGACCTGCTGGATCACGTCGAAGACCCGCTGCATCGCGGGGCTGTGGCCGACGATGCCCTCGAGCCGGAACTGGCGATCGACCTGCTGGCGCAGCTCGCGGTGTTCGCGGCGCAGGCGGCGGTTCTCGATCGCCCGCTCCAGGCGCGTACGCAGCTCGTTGATGCGGACGGGCTTCTCGATGTAGTCGACCGCGCCGCGGCGCATGGCGTCGACCGCGGTCTCGACCGACCCGTGGCCGGTGATCAAGAGCACCGCGGCCTCCGGCTGGAGGGCTCCGGCCTCGGCCAGGACCTCGAGCCCGTCGCGATCGTGCATGACCAGGTCGGTCAGTACCGCGTCGTAGGTCGCGTCCCCCATCTTGGCGATGCCCTCCTCCCCTGAGTGCGCCAGGGTGCAGACGTAGCCGTCCAATTCCAGCCCGTCAGCCAGGGCCTCGGCGTGCCCCTCGTCGTCGTCGATGATCAGCACGCGTCCCGCGTTGCCAACTTCGTCCTTGGGGGGAGTCATGCCCGTTCGTCGTCCTCTCCGGCACCGTCCAGGCGCCGCTCGCGTGCTTCGACGTCGAAGGTGCGGGGCTCGGTCGGGTCGACCTGCACCTCGCTACGGTTGTCGCCGGTCAGCTCGACGGCCAGGGGCAGGCAGACCAGGAACGAGGTCCCGCGGCCCTGCTCGGTGATCACGTGGATCGAACCGCCGTGCTCCTCGACGATACGCCGGGTCGTCGAAAGTCCCAGACCGGTGCCGCCCTTCTTGTTGGACCAGTACACGTCGAAGCAGCGCTCGACCTGGGTCGGTGTCATGCCGATGCCGGTGTCGGTGATCGACACCTCCGCGTCGTTACCGACCCGCCGCACGCGCACCAGGATCTCGCCGCCGGTGGGCATGGCTTGACGCGCGTTGATCAGCAGGTTGAGCAGGGCCTGCTTGATCTGCGCCTCGTCCACCAACACCAAGGGCAGGCCGAAGACGATGTCGGTGCGCTGACGGACGCCAGCCTGGTCGTTCTCCGGCTCGACGAAATCGAGCACCTCCTGGACGATCGCGCCGATGTTCTGGGGCCGACGGTTCACGGCGGCGCCGCGCACGAAGTCGAGGAAGTCCTGGACGATGGTCTCGAGCCGCTGCACCTCGCGCTGCAGGGTCGTGACCCGCTTCAAGGTGCGCTGCTCCCGGGGCGGCAGGGGCACGTCCGCGCTGCGCTGGGCGGCGACCCGCTCCCAATCCTCCTGGAGCAGGGCCAGGTTGATGGCCATGGTCGAGAGGGGATTCTTGATCTCGTGGGCCAGGCCCCCGGCCAGGCGCGAAAGGAAGGCAAACTGGTCGTCGGCCTCGACCCGGGCGGTCTCGGCGCGGGATGGCTCCGCGCGGGAAGGCTCCGCGCGGGGGGCGTCGGCCGCCCCATCGCGCCCACCGCGCCCGTCGGGGCTCGGCGACGGAGGCTGGGGGACCGGCTTCTCGGCGGCCGCTTCGGCCTCACTGCCAGAATCGCTGGGGGTCATTGGGCTTGGGGGTGCCGCGCGAGTTGGAGGCGCCGCGCGCAGGTGCGTACTCTACTTGGGCCGCTGCCCGCCCCGGCACCGATCCGGCCTCCGCGAGGCCTCGAATCCCCATGACTGCCACCTGCAAGCGCATCCCCCTCCCGGACCGAGCTCCCTCGAACGAGGCCGTCTCGGCCATCGCGCAGGCCTTGGACGGCGGCGGAGTCGTCGGCCTGCCGACGGAGTGCGGCTACGTCCTGGCGGCGGACGTCAACGACCCGGGGGTCCTGGCCGCGTTCGGCTCGAACGCCACACCTTTGGTGCAGGCCGTTGCGGGACCGAACCGGGCGACCGGCGATCTGCAGTTGCAGCCACTGGTGGCGCGCCTGGTAGAGCGCTACTGGCCGGGCCCCTTGACCATCGACGGCATCGCCTCGGACGCCCGCCGGCGAGCATTCCGCGCGACGGCCCACGTCGGGACCCGAGGCCTGGTGGAGGCGCTCGGACACGGGCTGGTGTGGACGCCGGCGTCGGACGCCGAGGGCGCCGCGTTGACCGACGCCGACGCGGTCGAGCGGGTCCACGGCTCGGGCCTGCGCCTGCTCGCCGACGGCGGCCCCACCCGGCTGGCGGAGGCGGCGGCGGTGCTGCGCGTCGGGCCGGGGGCGTTCGAGCTGACCCGCGAGGGGCTCCTACCGATCGAGAGCCTGCGTCAGACTGCGGGCCTTTCGATCGGCTTCGTGTGCACCGGCAACACCTGCCGCAGCCCCATGGCCGAGACCCTGGCCCGGGCTGACCTGGCGCGACGCCTCGCCAGTGACGACCTCACGCGCTTCGGCTTCAGCGTGGTCTCGGCGGGCGTGTTCGCTGGACCGGGGTCACCGCCCTCGGCCCACGCTGTTACGGCCATGGCCGAGCGCGGACTGGACCTGGAAGGACATCGCTCGCGATCGGCCACCCCGGAACTCATTGCCAGCCTCGACCGGGTCTACTGCCTGACCCGCTCCCACCTCGAGGCCCTACGGATGTCCCTGCCGCCGGGGCGCGCCGACCATCTGGACCTGCTGGATCCGCAGGGGGGCGACGTTCCCGACCCGGTCGGCGGCTCCCTCGACGACTACCAACGCTGCGCCCGAGCGATCGCCGCCATGGTCAGCGCCCGTGGCGAGAGCTGGGCCTGAGGCGTTCGTCAGTCGGCCTCGGCCTCGTCGAGGACCTTCCAAGCACCCTGGGAGTTCGGGGCACTCAGCAGTCCCTGGCGCACGGACTCCTGCCTGAGCACCCGGGCCACGTCGGCCAGGGTGCGGATATGCAGCAGCTTCTGGGCGCGCGGAATCAAGAGCACCACGACCAGGTAGCTCGGCCGGGCGTCGATGGCCTCGAAGGCCAAGCCTTCGGGCGACTGCACCACCCCCATGCAGGCCACCAGCTCGTCGAGTGCGTCGACGGCGGCGTGGGGGATCGCGATCCCGTGCTCCATGCCGGTGGACATGGACCGTTCACGGGCCAGGACCAATTCCAGCAGCTCGCCGCGGGCGTCCTCGGGAATCCGCCCGCACTTGACCAGGTGGGCGACCAGGCGCGCGATCGCGTCCCACTTGTCAACGGCTTCCAAGGGGACCAACAGGTCCTCCTGTCGCAGGAGCTCGGAAAGGCGCATCGAGGGTGGGAGCGGGACGGGGACAGCGGCGGCCGTGGGCCGAACATGGTGCCGACGTCGGAGATGGTCTGGAAGGGCGAGGCGGCCCTCTTGATGCTTCGGCGGGAAGATTAGGCTTCCCCGAACGTCGCACTACATCGCGAGGCATCCTCTCCACAGGTCGCGGGTTTGACACGTGACCGGCGGCTCCATAGAGTGCCCGCGATCGCCTCCGATCGGGGCGCCTAAATCAAGACAGCACAACGAGATAAGCTCAACCAAACGGTGAGTCGCGGCGCGCCGCAAGGCCCCCCTGGGGGCCACGCGCCTGGCTCGCCCGGCTCACGTCCTCGACCGACTCGGCGACCTCCGGTCACCGAAACGGGCGCCGAGGCCTCGGGGCCTCAGGCCAAGAATGCCGGCCATCGGCCGAATTCGGCCCTTCCACCGAACACGCCCGCGACCGCAGAAGCCACTCGCCGACCGACGCTCGAACATGATCGCCACCCTGCTCGCCTCTCTGCTGCTCAGCGCCTCGCCGGCGCCCGCCCCCGCCGTCACGGCTGCATCGACGTCGGCGGCTGTCGCCCCTGCGTCGACAACACCGCTGGTCCAGAACGGACGAGGTGGAGGAGGCGGGAACGCTGCCGCCAGCGGCAACTCGGCCAACCAAGAGGGCGCCGTCCCCCCCATCCAGGCGGAGGGCGACTTCTTCATCCTCAACTTCGCCGAGAAGGAGGATGACGAGGGCATGTCCCTGCTCGAGTTCATCAAGGCCTGCGAGCAGGCCACAGGACTCCAGTTCATCGTGCCCAAGGAGGCCAGCGACGAGCTGAAGAACGAGACGGTGCGGATGATCGGAACGAAGCGAATCCCCAAGCAGGATTTCTACAGCTTCTTTCAGATCATCATGTTCATCCACAACTTCGCGTGCGTCGAGGTCGGCGCCCCGCCGTTGACGGTGACCGTGATCCAGAGCCTGGCCTCGAGCAACGCGCGGACCCAGGGTTCGATCCGCCAGAAGTCGATCTACGTGCTGCCCGAGGAGCTTGACGGCTACGCGGACCAGCCGGCCACGCTGATCACCACCGTGGTCACCCTGCCGCACACCGACGTGCGCCAGCTGTCGAACTCCCTGCGCAGCCTGATCACCGATCAGAACACCCTGAACATGGTCCCCGCGGGCAACAGCGACTCGCTGATCCTGCAGGGCTTCGGCAGCTACATCGTCCAGCTCGCCAAGCTGCTGTTCCTGATCGACCAGGAGTCGATCATCCCGCCCCCCGATCCGCCGGTGTTCGACTACGTCCCGCTCGAGTTCGCCTCGGCCGACGACGTCTCCGACATGGTCGAGCAACTGCTCGAGGCCAGCCAGGAGGCGGAGCAGGTCGCGCGGCAGGCCGCCGGCGAGACCACGACGCCCCAGGCCCGCAACCAATCGAGCGCCAAGATCATCGTCGACCGGCGAACGAACTCGCTCGCGGTCGTCGCGCTTCCCAAGGACCTGCCGGCAATCAAGGAGCTGATCGCGCGCCTCGACACCGAGGTGATCGAGCCCGAGCGCTCCTACAACGTCTACACCCTTGCCAACGTGGGCGCGGAGGAGCTGGCCGACGTGCTGGAGAGCTTCCTGGAGGACGCCGCGCGGGTGACCGACAGCGCGAACCGTTCGTCGGGCAGTTCCCAGCAGGGTGGCTCCAGCGGCAGCTCGAGCACCGAGGAGGTCGTGGTCGTGCCCGAACCGGCCACCAACTCCCTGCTGATCGCCGCCAACAAGACTCGCTACGCCGAGGTGGTTCAGCTGATCCAGGACCTCGACCGCCGCGCGGACCAGGTGCTGATCGAGACCGCGCTGATCGAGCTGTCGGGTAACGACTTCCAGGACATCGGCGTCGAGCTCGGCTTCGCCGATCTTCCGGGCACCAGCGAGACCGGTGGCTTCGGCATCACGAGCTGGGGCCTTTCGACCCTCGAGGACCTGGACCTGGACGGCATCCCGGACGCCCGGGTGCCCACCTTCGCGAGCGGTATCACCGCCGGCATCCTCGACGGCGACGACTTCGCCCTGCCCTTCCTGGTGCGCCTCCTGCAGACGCGCGAGAACGCCAACGTGCTCTCGGTGCCGTCGATCCTGGTCAACAACAACGACAGCGCCACGGTCTCGACCCTGGACGAGCGCCCCTTCACCCAGATCACCGCGACCGGCGGCGTGAGCGGCCAGACCCAGGAGAACTTCCAGGGCTACCAGGAGGCGGGTATCACGCTCACCATCTCGCCCTCGATCAGCGCCTCGCGCTACCTGCGCCTGGGCGTCGAGTTGGAAGTCTCCAACTTCCTCGGCAGCACGACCAACGCCTCGATCCCCCCGCCGCGCGTGACGCGTCGCCTGCAGACGACGATCAACGTCCCCGACGGCGACACGATGATCATCGGCGGTGTGATCACCAACAACACGACCTTGCTGCGGCAGCAGACGCCGTGGCTCGGTGACCTGCCGATCATCGGCGCCCTGTTCCGCCGCGACCAGGAGACCGAAGACCGGCGCACGCTCTACTTCTTCGTCACGCCCCACATCCTGGCCGACGAGGACTTCGCCGACCTGGCCGAGATCTCCTATCGCAAGAAGCTCGAGGCGTCCGACATCATCGGCGCCGACCGCCTGCGCGTGATCGACCCCGACTTCGGGATCGGCGACGACGAGAACACGCTGATGGGCTTCGAAGTGCCGCTGTACCGCCGCCCGCCGGTGGGCGAGGTCGATCCCGCCGACGTCGGCATCGACGCCCAGCGTCGGCGCGAGATGCTCGACGGTGCTTCCGAGAAGGCAGCTGCCAAGCAAGCGGCAGCGCAGGACGCCGTCTATGGCATCAACATGGTTCCCGAGACACCGGAAACCACCGCGAGTGGAGCCACCCCCGAGCTGGTACCGGCCGCAACTAGCGGAGGCGACGACCAGTGACCTCGGTTGCCGACATCCTGGTCGAAAGGGGCCTGTCCCGCGAGAAGCTGGACGAGTGCCGTCGGATCGCCTCGACGTCCGGCGAATCCCTCGATCGCGTCATCGTCAAGAAGGACTACCTGCCTGAGGTCGCGGTACTGCAGGCCTACGGCCAGTTGCTCGGCTACGAAGTGCGCGAGTCCCTCGACGGCCTACGGGTCCCGGCGGGCTTCGTCGATCGGATCCCGGTCCAGTTCTCGCGCAACTACAGCCTGGTAGCCCTCGAGCAGGACGAGTTGGGCGTGATGCGGGTGGCCACGAGTTCACCGCTCGACACCAACCCGATGGACGACCTCGCGGCCATGCTCGGCACCGAGGTCGAGCCGGTCCTGGCGCCCCTGGGTGAGATCAACACGTTGATCGCCCGCGCCTACCGCCACAAGGCGGACGGGGTCGACCAGGCACTGGCCGATGTGGCGGACGACGCCGACATCGCCGGCCTGGCCAAGGAGGTCGAGGACGCGGAAGACGTCCTCGACGTCTCCAACAAGGCCCCCATCATCAAGCTGGTCAACACGATCCTGTTCCAGTCCTTGAAGATGCGCGCGTCGGATGTGCACTTCCATCCGTACCCCGACCGCACGCAGGTCCGCTTCCGCATCGACGGCATCCTCTACAACATGGATTCCATCCCGCGCAAGGCCCACGAAGCGATCGTCAGTCGCGTCAAGGTCATGGGCAAGATGGACATCGCCGAGCGGCGACTGCCCCAGGATGGTCGCGCGTCGATCCGACTGGGCGAGGGTGAGGTCGACGTCCGGATCAGCTCGGTGCCGACCAGCAATGGCGAGCGCATCGTCATGCGTCTGCTCGACAAGTCGGCCCGGCTGTACACGATCGACGAGATCGGGCTGGAAGAGAAGAACCGCGCGATGCTGCGTGAGTTCATCAACTACACCTCGGGCATCGTGCTCGTCACCGGCCCCACTGGCTCGGGCAAGACGACCACGCTGTACGCGGCCATGACCGAGATCGACACGACGCAGAAGAACGTCCTGACGATCGAGGATCCCGTCGAGTACTCCCTGGCCGGCATCAGCCAGGTGCAGGTGGCCGCCAAGAAGGGTCTGACCTTCGCCGCCGGCCTGCGCTCGTTCCTGCGCCAGGACCCCGACGTGATGATGGTCGGTGAGATTCGAGACCTGGAGACGGCCGAGGTGGCGATCCGCGCCGCTCTCACGGGCCACCTGGTCTTCTCGACCGTCCACACCAACGACGCGGCCAGCACGATCGTGCGGATGGTCGACCAGGGCGTCGAGCCGTACCTGGTGGCCAGCTCGATCGTGCTCGTGATCGCCCAACGGCTGGTGCGGACGATCTGCTCCCACTGCCGGACCGAAGAGGACATCGACGACGAGTGGGCGGCCAAGCTCAAGAAGCTCGGCATGACCAGCGAAGAGCTCGGCGGACGCATCGCCGTGGGTGCCGGCTGCGAGGAGTGCTACCACACGGGCTACAGCGGCCGGACCGCCATCTACGAGTTCCTGCCCGTCGACGAAGCCATGCGAACCCAGGTCATGGAGGGCGCGACCGCCTCGGTGATCCAGCGCTCGGCGATCGAGCGGGGTCTGATCACCCTGCGCCTCGATGGCTGCCAGAAGATCCGTGACCGCCACACCACGCCCGACGAAGTGCTGCGAATGACGCAGCTCGAAATGGGCTGAGCCGCGGCTCGGCCCTGGCCCCTTCCGACTCAAACGTGCCCATCTACGAGTACAAGGCCTACGCCGAGGGCGGATCCACCCGCACCGGTGTGATTGACGCCGACACGCCGCGCGAGGCGCGTCAGCGTCTGCGGAAGGACAAGCTGCTGGTCTCCGACCTGCGGGTGGTCCGCAAGCGCGGCAAGAGTCGCGGTGGATCCCCGGCAGTCTCGGCCAAGGGTAAGGGCGACTCTCGCGGCAAGGACCGCAAGCCGGGCTTCCTGACCCGCTACATGGAGCACCGGCGGGCCAACTCCGGCGGCGCGTCCGGGCGCGACCTGGAGCTGGTGGGTGCGATCACGCGGCAACTGGGCACCTTGCTGGGCGCCGGCATTCCGCTGGCGGAGGCACTGCGCGCCATCATCGAGCAGGCCGAGTCTCGACGGATCGAGACCCTCTTCCGGGAGTTGCGCGAACGCATCACCCAGGGCAACAGCCTGGGCGACTCCCTGGCCGAGCACCCGGAACTGTTCAGCGAGCTCTACGTGAACATGGTTCGCGCCGGTGAGGCGACCGGTCAGGTGGACGTGGTGCTGACGCGCCTGGCCGACTTCCTCCAGGCTCAACGGGCCCTGCAGCGCAAGGTCGTCTCGGCCCTGACCTACCCCCTGCTGATGGTCGGGCTGGGCGTGATCGTCGTCAGTATCCTGATGGCTGTCGTCGTGCCCCGCATCACCGCGATGCTCAAGGACACCGGCCAGACCCTGCCCTTGCCGACGCAGATCCTCGTCGGGGTCTCGGAGTTCTTCAAGGTCTACTGGTGGGTGCTGTTCCTGGCGGTTGCAGCGATCTCGGCACTGCTCGAGCGGTACTACCGCTCGCCCAAGGGGCGCATGAAGATCGACCGCTTCCTGCTCGGGGTGCCGCTGCTCGGCGAGCTCTTCCGCAAGCGCGCCGTCTCCCGCTTCTCGCGCACCCTGGCCACCCTGCTCTCGAGCGGGGTGCCGGCGGTCCAAGCCCTGGAGATCACCGCGGACGTGGTCGGCAACCAGGTCATCGCCAAGGCCACGACCGAGATCAAGGACAAGATCATCGAGGGCACGGACATCGCCAGTCCGCTCAAGGCGACCGGGGTCTTCCCCGCCAGCGTGGGCTACATGGTCTCCGTTGGGGAGGCCTCGGGCGAGCTGGAGCAGATGCTCGACCGCGTGGCCGACGCCTACGACGAGGAGGTCGACGTCGTGACCGAACGGGTCACCACGGTCCTCGAGCCGATCATGATCGTTGTGCTGGCCGTGATCGTCGGCTTCATCGTGATCTCGATCGTCCTGCCCATCCTCCAAACCACCCAGATCGGCTGATCCTCGGCGCCGCCTCGGCCCCGGCGAATCGGACGCTCACCCCGGGCCTTCGGCCCCGTACATCCAAACAACGGACTCTCCAACCATGAAGAACCGCATCCTCCGACGCTCGCGGCGTGAAGGCTTCTCGCTCGCCGAGTTGATGGTCGTGATCGTGATCATCGGCCTGCTCGTGGGCGTCGTCGCCCCCAACGCCTTCAAGTACCTGTTCAAGGGCCAGGAAACTCGGATGAGGTCCGACCTGGTCTCGATCGCAGGCGCCCTGGACAATTACGCCCTCAGCAACGGCGGGGTCTACCCGGACTCCCTCGACGCCCTGGTCGAAGAGGACGAGACGGGCGAGACCTATTTGAAGTCCGGCGGCAAGATTCCGACCGACCCCTGGAAGAACGAGTACCAGTACGACCCGCCCTCCGGCGGACAGGACTTCCGCGTCTACTCCATGGGTGAGGACGGCCAGATCGGCGGCGAGGGCAAGGCGGCCGACCGCGACCAGAACTGGGCCAAGGGCCTGAGCGACGACGAGTGAGTCCGTCCCCGTGATGCGCCTGCCCGATCGCCCGGCAGCTGGGACCATGGCTAGCCGCTCTTCTATGGAAGGTCGCGCTGTGAAGGGTGTAGCAGTGAGCGGTGCAGCAGCGCGCGGTGCCACGGCACGGTCGAGCGGCGGCACGCAGGGCTTCACCCTGGTAGAGCTGCTCGTCGTGCTGGTACTGATCGGCCTACTGGTCGGCGTGGTCGCCGTCTCTTGGCGCTCGGTCCTCCCCCGGGCCAACCTGGCGGCGGACATCCGCGTGATCGCGGCACGGATCTCTGGTGCGCGATCGGAAGCGATCTCGCGAGGCTCGGAGTACTTCGTCCACATCGACATGACGAGTGGCGAGTACTGGCTCGAGACGCCCTTCAACGCGAAGGGCGAGTTCGAGCCCAACGTCGATCAGCGAGTCAACATGCAGCGCACCAAGCTGCATCAGGGTGTGCGCTTCGCCCTCGTGACGATCAACGGCGAGGAGTACGCGGACGAGACGATCCAGTTGCGTTTCGACCCTCTCGGCGCGACGGACGACGTCACGATCCTGCTGCACAACGAGACCTTCGACCAATACCACACGATCGAGATGCTGGCCCTGACCGGCCTGCTCCGATTCCACGAAGATCCCAACTTCCGTCGCGAGCTGGTCGACGACGGAGATTTCGACTGATCCCATGCGACTCCCACGCAGGCTAGTGCCAAGCGAATCCACACGCGGTCCTTCCCGAGGTGACGGCTTCACCCTGGCCGAGGTCGCCGTGACGATCGTGATCGTCGGCGTCGCCCTGGTAATGCTGGTCGAGGGCCTGAACAAGTCCAAGTTCGAAGCGGCCCACACTCGCAACCTCAAGGTGGCGCGCGAGCTGGCCCTGATGACCCTGGGCGAGATCGCCGGTGGCGAGTGGCGTGAGGAGATCGAGGACGGCCTCGACGAGCAGACCTACGCGGACCAGGGTTACCCCCTGTTCCACTGGGAAGTGCTGGTCGGGGACGAGCAGTTCCCCGAGCTCGAGGATGTCGAGAGCAATCTGCCCTACGACGCGATCGAGGCACGCAGGGAACGCGAGCGCGAACAGCTGGAGGATTCGGACGGAGACGAAGAGCTACTCGAGGAGCCCTACGAGCAGGTCCGTATCCGCGTCACCTTCCCCACCACCGGCAGGTACAAGGGTGAGCTGATGCTGGAGCAGTGGATCGAATGGGAGCTCGTCTACGGCAAGCCTGAGGAAGGGGGCGGTGCGCGATGAAGGTGTTCCACGACGGGCGACTCCAAGACGGGCTAGCGCGGCGGGCTTCGACCCTCGTCCACCGAGCCCGGTCCCTGGGTGCGCCGCGCGCCGGCTTCACCCTGGCCGAAGTGCTGGTGGTTACGGTGATCATGTCCAGCATCCTGGTCGGCATCTCGAGCGTCCTGGCGAGCGCGCGCGCCACCCGGGACCTGATCCACAACATCCAAGAGAACCAGCTCGCGGGCCCGGCGATCCTCGACAACATCGAGCGCGACCTGCGTAGCATCTTCGTATTCGGTCGGCCCCCCGCCGACGCCCTGCGGATCCAGGATCGCACCCTGGCCGGGCGTGACGGCGACCGCATCGACTTCGTCACCAGCACGGGCAGCCTGGCGCCGATCTTCGTCGGTAACGACAGGTTGCACTCCGACTTCAACGAGGTCGGCTACTGCCTGCGGCCCAACCCGCGCAACGACGACTTCCTGGAGATCTACCGGCGCGAGGGCTTCGGGGTCGACAACGAGCCCTTCAGCGGCGGTCGCTACACCTTCCTCCACGACCGCGTGAAGGACTTCAACATCGAGGTCTACGCGGACGAGACCGAAGAGGATCCCGAACCGCTCGACGAGTGGACCGCCGAGGATGAACAGGTGGGACTGCCGGCGCGGATCGAGATCACGCTGACCCTGGAGCTTGCGCCCCGCCTGGTGCGCGAACAGATCAAGCTGGCCGATGTCGAGAAACGCACGGTCGAGTACCGGCGTGTGATCCGCTTCCCCGAGTACCTTCGCAACGCGATGGTCGTTCAGCCCCTGCCCAAGATCCCTGTGATCGGCCCACCCCAGGCGGGCGCCGGCGACCTGGGCGGCGGAGGCATCGCAGACGGCGGCGCGGGCGGTGAGGGCCTTGGGGACGGTGGCGGCTTCGGCGGCAGCGGCGGCTTCCCCGGTGGGGGCGGCGGCGGCAACACCGGCAGCTTCACCCAGATCCTGTCCGGCGGTGGCAACGGGCCGACGTCGGTCCCGCCGCTGTTCGGTGGTGGCGGCTGATTCACGACAGGGCCCAGCTCCTCAGCGGGCCCAGCCGCTCAGAGCGGCTGGCCCAGGACTGCACGACCCCGCAGGTAGGGTCGCAAGGGCTCGGGGACCGCGATCCGGCCATCGGCCAGTTGGCAGTTCTCGAGCAGGGCGATCAGCATCCGCGTGCTCGCGGCCACGGTGTTGTTGAGGGTGTGGCAGAAGTGCACTTTGCCCTCGCCGTCCCGGTACCTGAGCATCAGTCGCCGCGCCTGGAAGTCGTGGAAGCGCGAGGCTGAGTGGGTTTCGCCGTAGCCCTCACGTGAGGGCATCCACGTCTCGATGTCGAACTTCTGCACTTGGGGCTGGCCCAGGTCACCGCCACAGACGTTGACCACCCGGTATGGCAATCCCAGGGCGATCATTACGGCCTCCGCGTTCTGGAGGATGGCCTGGTGGTGCTCGATCGAGCGCTGGGCGTCGGCGATGTCGATGACCACCTGCTCGACCTTCTGGAACTGGTGCACCCGGTACAGGCCGCGCGTGTCGCGCCCGGCTGCACCGGCCTCGCGCCGGTAGCAGGAGGACAGGGCCACGTAGCGCCGCGGGAGTTGATCGAGCGGCAGGATCTCCTCCGCGTGCAGCGCCGTGACCGGCACCTCGGCGGTTCCCACCAGGCACAGATCGTCGCGCTCGTCGCAGCGGTAGGCCTGGTCCTCGCCACCAGGGAAGTAGCCCGTGCCGTACATGACCTCCGTGCGCACGAGGGTCGGTACCGAAAGGGGCGTGAAGCCCCGCTCGACCATGTGCTCCAGGGCGAAGCGCATCACGGCCCCCTCCAGCAGCGAAAGATCGCCCTTGAGGATGTAGTTGCGGCTGCCGGCGATGCGTGCGCCCGCAATGGTGTCGAGCCAACCCTGCCCCTCGGCCAGGGTCACGTGGTCGCGCGGCTCGAAGGCGAAGCTAGTGGGCTCCCCCACCCGCTTGATCTCGACGTTGTCGCTGTCGTCTACCCCGTCGGGAACGTCGTCGGCCGGAATGTTGGGGACGCGATCGAGGTGCCCCTGAAGCTCGGCCTTGAGCGCCGCGACTTCATCCTCGAGGACTTTCAGCTCGGCCTTGAGCTCGGTCTGCTGGGCGATGATCCGCTCGCGCTCCTGCGGGCTGGCCTTGCCCATCGCCTTGCCCGTGGCCTTCTGCTCGGCCCGAAGCTCGTCGAAGCGTTGCCCCCGCGCGCGTACCTCGACGTCGAGTTCCAGGATCCGGTCGACGTCGCAAGGGATGCGCTTCTTGGCGGCCGCGGCACGAACGGCGTCCGGCTCGGCGCGGATGAACTTCAGGTCCAGCAACTTGGGTCTCGGGGGGGCTCGGGTTTCGTACGGAGTGCGGACAAGCGGGTGGCGGGCCAGATTCTACGCCCTGCGGAGGCCCCGACCCGCGCCCGGATGGGCGGCCACAACGGGATCGCGCCCTACCTCAGGCAGGCTCGATGTCAGGGCCGCCCTCCGCCCGGACTCACTGGACCGGCGGCTTCCAATCGGACTCGATCTTGCCGAGGAGCTTGTTCTTCTTCTCCGTCAGCATGATCTCGACCTCGGCCCCGTACTTGTTCTCGACCGACTGATCGAGGGGCTTCCAGGCCTGGTCCTGTCCGAGGTCGGTGATGGTCTGTGCATCGCCGATGACCTGCATCTTGGTGCCCTTGCCTCCGCGCCCGCTCCCGGCCTTGCGAATGGAGATCTCCGGCGAATTGCGCGTCTCCCACATTCGGTGGTAGCGCTCACCCGCGACCCCCACGGGGACCACCGAAGACCCAATCACGGTGATCTGGTCGCCGTCGAGCTCCGCATCGAAGTCGAAGCCGAAGGGCGCACCGAATTGAACTTCGACCTCCTCGTCAGGGCGCACGTAGATCGCGCCGCCCCGCAGGGGTGCGGTCACCCCAGCCTTGACGATCGAACGACCGCCCTCGCGGACCGTGCCTCCCAGGATCTGGTACTTGCCCGCCGGGACCTGCTGGCCCTTCTTCGCATCGGAGATATCGAAGACCGCGCCCTGCAGGGCGTCGACCCCTTCGATCAGCAGCGAGGCGAACTCGACCCCCTTGGCATCGAGCTTGATGGTCCCGGTGTTCAGCTCGGCGGGGTAGAGGGTGAACGACTTGCCCCGCGCGATCGAGTCGATCTGGTACCACTGCTCGCCGATCTGCACCAACGTGCTCCAGGGCAGGGCCTTCTTGGCGCCATCGATCACGACCGAGTCGACCACCGGCTCGTACTCTTTCTCGCGCATGCCGTAGCGCGTGTAGAGCAGCGGCGGACTGCCGTAGATCCCGTCGAGGTTGTCATCGATGACCTGAACTTTCACGCCGTCGACTTCGAACTCCGCGGCCGCGGCCGGCGCCAAGTAGACGGTCAGGAACTCGTCCGTGGGCGAGTAGTTCATCGAGATACCGAACAGGTACTCGGGATTGGTCGCGTTCCGCATCAGGAAGGCCCAGGGACGCAACTCGGAGCTGCGCCCGACCGTGGTCTCGATCAGCTTGGTGCGACCACTCAGCGCGACCTCGATCGGGTCGCCCTCAAGCGGCCGGATCGTGATCGTCTCGAAGGCGCTGCGCTCGATGGTGGGTCCCCCATCGATGTTGCCGACCTTCACGTCCGAACCGACACGCCCCATTCCCACGGCCTGCCAAGTGAGCGCCGCATCGTCGGCCCAGTAGTTGGGGCGCTCGATCGCAGTCAGCTCCTCGATCGTTGTGAAGGTGGACGCAAAGGGCATACCGCTGCCCAGGGAGAGTCCCGCCGCTGTGTTCGGATCGAGGGCGGCACCGAGCGTCTCGAGGTAGGCGATCTGCTCCTTGACGGCGGTGTAGTTCGCGCCCTCCAACTCGATCGAGTCACGGTGCTCGATGAAGGCCTTGTAGGCCTCGAGCACCAGGGGCAGGTTGGCCTCCTCCTCGGTGAGCGTCTCCGCGTTGACCGACGTCCCGGCCAGCAGCACGATCTCGGACGCGTAGTAGTGGTCGCCGATCTCGTCGAAGCTCTTGTGAATGGCCATGGCCTCTTCCGCCAGGCCCTCGAGCTTGCGCGAGCGTTCGTCGGAGCGCTCCTGCGCCTTGGCCGCGATGATCTGTTCGCGCACCTTGTCGTAGCGAGCCTTGGCGGACACGTGGGCCCGACGCACCTCGGGCCGCATGAGCTGGTAGTAAGTCTCCATCTTCGACACGAATGACGTGCCATGGGCCTCCTTCCAGCCGGCCTTGAGCCACTTCAGGTCCTGACCCAGGTCCGGACCCGGGGTCTCCCCCATCGCCTCGGCAGTGAAGATCACGAAGTTGCGCGTGTTCATCTCGTTGCGCCGGATCAGTTGACCGACGTTACGGGTGTCACCGATCTTCGAGGCCTGGCGGAACTCGGCCTTGAAGTCCTCGTAGCTCAACTCCTGGGCCGCGGCAGCAACTGCACTGAGGGCCCGGGCTGCGGGACTCGATGGCGTAGTCGCCCCCATGAACTCCGCAGGCGGAACCGGGAGCACCGCAGCGGGGAGCACCGCAGCGGGAAGCACCGCAGCGGGCGGCAGGCCGAGTAGGAGCAGCGACGGCAGGGCGAGGGCGGACAGGCTGGTCAATCGCGTCATGGCGGTGGTCTCTGTTCCACCGAGGCCACCCGGCCCCAGCGGGTTCACAGTGTAGCCCCGGTCTGCGGCCCATTGCCCAGGGCGATGGGGTCTCGCACCGGGGCTCCTGAACCCGTTTCACCACCCGTATCAGCCGCCCGGGCTCGGAGCGGGCCACGCCGGGAATCGACCACGCCCGCCGGGCCCCTCCGCGGCTCGCGCCACGGACTCGATCGAGGGCACGCCGCCTCAGCGACGATCGGACATCCGCTTCAGGAAGGCCCGCTCACGCTCACTGAGGGAGTGGATGCCTTCCTTCTGGATCTTGATCAGCAGCTCGTCGAGCCGCCCCTCGTCGTTGGCCACGCCCTGGGCCTTGTGCTCCGCGACCTTGGCCTCGACGACCGATCCCCAGTCCTGCCAGATCAACCCACGTCGGGCCGCAAGAAAGCCGAAGCCGGCACCTGCCAGGTGGGCCAGGTGGTCCTTGAAGTCGGTGCCGCGGCCAGCCAACTCCTGGATCAGGAAGAAGGCGTCCATGCCCACCAGACCGATCGCGAGCCAGGCCAGGGGCAGGGGGAAGAACAGCAGCAGGACCGTCGCTCGGGGCTGCATCGTCGCGGCGCAGCACAGAATCGCCATGACCCCCGCCGAGGCACCCACGGTAGGCCCGCTGCTCCCCATCAAGAGCGGCTTGAGCAGCAGTGACGTGATCCCGCCCGCAGCCAGGGCGATCAGGAAGAACTGCAGGAAGCGCCGGCTGCCGATGGTCCCCTCGACCATCGTCCCGAAGAAGTAGATGCCGAGCAGGTTGAACAGGAGGTGGAGCGGCGAGCTCACCCCGTGCAGGAAGCCGTAGGTCAGCACCTGCCACGGAAACAGCCAAGGGAAGCGGTCGAACCAGATGCCGGGGGTGGCACCGAAGTAGCCGAACAGTCCGCCCCAGTGGGCCTCGGGCACCAACGCGCCGTCGGCCACCCTGGTCCCCAGCGTGACGGACGAGATCCAATCCGGGTTGACGAGGCTGATCACCAGCTCCACCCCCCAGACCGCGGCCATGGAGATCAGCAGCCACTTGACCACGGGGGTCAAGCCGGGGAGAGCCAGGGAGGAGCCCCCGCCTTGGTATTCACTCGTCTGCATCGCCAATCAGCGGGCGAGCCCCGAACCGGCCGCGCTCGCGGAGCGCTCCGCCGCGATCAGCCGGGCCTCGGCGAAGACCTGTTCGGCATCCAAACCGGCCCGGCGTGCCGCCGCGGCCGCCGTGTTCCGCAACAACATGGCGATGGTCATCGGCCCGACCCCGCCGGGGACTGGAGTGATCGCGGCGGCGCGTTCCCGCGCCTCGTCGAAGGCCACGTCCCCCACCAGGCTGCCATCGGCACCCCGATTGATCCCCACGTCCAGGACCGCCGCCCCGGGCTTGATCCAGTTGCCCCGCACCAGCTCCGCGCGCCCCACAGCGGCGACCAAGATGTCGGCGCCGCGCGCCAGCCCCGCCAGGTCCGCCGTGCGGCTGTGGGCGATGGTCACGGTCGCGTTGCGGGCGAGCAGCAGCGCCGCCAGGGGCTTGCCGACCAGCAGGGACCGGCCGATCACCACCGCATTGCGCCCGGCGATGTCGATTCCCGTGCGGTCGAGCAGCTCGACGCAGCCCGAGGGCGTGCAGGGCCGGTGGCCGGGCGTCCCCATCCACAGGGCCGCTACGTTGTCCGGATGCAGCCCGTCCACGTCCTTGGCGGGGTCGATGGCGCGCACCACCGCGTCCGCGTCGAGGCCACCGGGCAGGGGCAGCTGGACCAGAATCCCGTGCACCGCCTCGTCGGCGTTCAGCTCGGCGACCAGGGCCAGCAGCTCGGCCTGGGGTGTCTGGGCCGGGAGCTTGCGGGTCTCCACACGGAAGCCGGCCCGATCGGCGGCGCGATCCTTGTTTCGCACGTAGACCTGGCTGGCAGGGTCTTCCCCCACCAACACCACGGTCAGGCCGGGCCGCTGGCCCGCAGCCGTGAGTCGCTGCGCCGCAACGCCGACCTCGGCTCGCACCAGCGCCGCGATCCCCTTGCCGTCGATGGTCTCCGCCGCCATGTTGCCGTCGGTTCTCAGCTCGCCGCGGATACTTCGCGCTTGCCACCGTTGGCAACCGCGCTACCGACGAAGAAGTACCACAGCAGGGCCCCGAACACCACCGCTCCCTCGATCAGGTAGACGGCCTTGGTCACCGCCCCCACGCCCGTGGTGAAGCCGTAGGTGTGAAGGCCCACGTTGAGCAGATTGACCCCCCACCAGGAGAAGACCACCACACAACCGCCGATCACCGCGAGGACGTTGATCCCGAACTGCTTGACGTAGCCGCCGAGCCGCGCATGGAGGATGATCAACTGCCAGAGCACGATCATCAGGGCGCCGTTCTCCTTGGGATCCCAGCCCCAGAAGCGGCCCCAGGAGTAGTTGGCCCAGACCCCGCCGAGGATCGTTCCGACCACGGCGAAGAGCAGCCCGAAGCAAGTCACGCCGTAGACCATGCGGGTGATCGAGGCGTAGACGGCGCGGTTCTCCTTGCCGATCCCGAGGATTCGCCCGAGCAGCCACACGTTGGCCAAGACTGCCGCCAAGAGGCCGGCCGCGTAGCCGACGGTCACGCTGGTGACGTGGGTCGAGAGCCAGAAGTTCGTGTCGAGCACGGCCACCAGGCTCGGCATGGTGTCACCGGCGGTGATCGCCTCCTTCAACTCGTAGCGAGTCGAAAGGAACATCCCGGCGGCACCGACGAGCGCCGACACCGAGAGGGCGATCCGTTGGCGCGTGACCCACTCGATGAACAGTCCGACCAGCACGACCACGCCCGTGATGAACAGGATCGTCTCGTACAGAGTCGACACGGGAGGACGCGAGCGCAGGATGCAACGCATCACGATGCCCGCGATCAACATGGCCAGGCCGGCGCTCGAGAAGAGCCACGCCATGGCCGTGACCGGCAACATGGGCCGCATCCAGGTCACCGCCACCGCCAAGAAGCCGAGCAGGAAGAGGCCCAGGGCCCAGATGAAGAAGTCCCAGCGGTAGAAGCTGACCTCGAGCGGGACCTTCGAATACTCGCCGCGACTCTCGGCACGAGCTTGCGAGAGCTGCTTGAACTCACCGAGCGCGCTGCGGAAGGCAGCGGGGTCGCCCTTGGCGGCCTCGGCGTGCTCCAAGGCGGCGAGCATCGGCAGGGCTTCGAGGTCGTCGCCCTGCTCAAAGGCGTGCTGTAGGGCGTCGCCAAGGTCGAACCAGGCCGGCACCGACTCGGCGTCGGCAGCCGGCGCGATCAGGCCGGGTCCGTAGGTGGCGCGCTCCATGGCGCGCCCGAAGTTGTCGAGGATCAGCTTGGCAGCGGACAACTCGGCCTGGGCCACTTGGGGGTCGAGCGCTCCCGACTCCGCCTGGTCCCAGCGTTCCCGCACCACGTCCACCTGCTGCAGGAAGGACGTCACCCCCAACCCCGCCTCGGGGAAGACCCCGCGCAGGAACTCGGTCGCCGTCAAGGCGAGGGGTGCACGGGCGAACTCGAGGGAGACGACCAGGTCCTCGAAATCGACCACGTTGCTCCCGAGGATCAGGAAGTCGCGCTCGAGCCGGGTCAGTGACGACGATTCCTTCTCCGACGCCGCCGCGGCCCGCGCGGCCAGCTCCGGCCGGGCCTGCAACAGCTCGTCGTAGCTGTAGCGGTCGCTGCGCTTGCGGCCGCTGATCTCCAGACCGAGGGCCGTGAGGGTGGAGTCGTCACGCACCAGGAAGTGCTGATAGCGACGGGCCTGGTCGGGATAGAAGAGCACGTCGAGCAGCCACGCCGTCGGCGTGAGCTTCTCTTCGATCCCGCCCGGCAACACGACCTTCAGCGAGCGCTTGCCGTTGAACTCGAGCAGGCGGAAGGCACCGAAGGTCGACAGGGGTTTGATCCGACCTCCGTCCTGGACCGGGATCTCCGCGGCAATGGCCAGGGTCTCCTCGGGCCACGGCGACGTTCGCAGCGCACGCTGGGGGATCCCGCGGTAGAGCGCTTCGGCCCTGGCCTCGGGCGTCTGACCTTGGACGGCGACCGGAGGCGTCGCGACGCTCGGCGGCTGGGGCTCGGCCACCGCCACCGCACCCAGCGCGGCGAACGAAGCGACGAGGATCAGCAGAACTCGGCTCAACTGCATGGGATTCACCTAGGCCGCCGCGCGCCGGGCGGCGTTCTGCTTCTTGAGGAAAGCCGTGAGTCGTTGGACGAAGGCGAACAGCAGACCCACCCCGATCACGATGCACGCGTACAGGGGCCAGTGGTCGGAGGGGTTACGCACCACGGAGAACTGGCTGTAGGGCCTAGGCCCCAAGTCCGTCATGCGAGTCCCGTATGACGACTGGAACAGCACCAGGCCCGAGTCGCGCAGGGGCCGGTTCATCTCGATCCGCACCTTGTCCTCGACGCCGTCCTGGAGCTTCGTGATGTCGCTGCGGTAGACCGACGCGATCCGCGTGCGCGGGTGCTCTTCCATGTGGAAGTCGTCCAGGTGCACGGTGAATGGCATCTGGAAGCGCTGCTTGCGCAGACTGAGGGCCATCAGCTCGTCCCCGTTGCCGAGGATCAGCGGACTGGCCTCACCGCCGTAGAGGATCCCCGCCGAGGTCACCTGGCCACCCACGAGGGCGCGGGCGTACACCACCGGCACGTTCTCCTCCGCCTGGTTGGCCTTGGGGAAGGTGTAGGTCGCGTAGCCGTCGACGATCGGATACTCCGACCGCCACTGGGGCCCGACCGGGAGCGGGCGCCCGTTGGGCACGTAGTTCGAGAGCTCGAGCTGGAAGCCCAGGTCCGGATGGCTGAAGACCCGCGATCGGCCGCCGGACAGGGCCCGCAGGTCGGTGTCGTCGATCAAGATCTCCTGCACCGGCGCGTCCGGGTCCGCTTCAGCGTCGTAGATCGCGACCTCCCAGTGGAAGAAGCTCACGAAGTCGTCCGACGACTCGCCCTCGACCAGGGCCAGGAAGCCGTCGTCGCTGTTGGTCAGCTTGACCAGGCCCGCAGCCATCAGCAGGGCGATGCCCACGTGGCAGATGATGATCCCCGCCGTGCGCTTGGACTTGCGGATGCGAACCAACCCGCCGATGGCGAGGTTGACGGCCAACAGCGACATCAGCAGCACGCCTCCGGGCAGGGGCATCTCGCCCCAGCGCGTCGGATGCATGGCGATCCACGACTCGAAGTAGTTCTTCTGAACCTCGTACAGGCCGGTGTTCTGCTGCTCGACCGTACCCAGGAAGGTCAAGAGCAGCATCCCGGACAGGACGGCCACGGAGAGTCCGAAGGACCCCAGGACGTCGATAACTGCGCGAATAGGCTTCATGATCGCAGCGCCGCTCAGCGGCCCTTGGTCGTGGCCTGGGACTCGGGCGTCTTGGTCATTGAGCGGGCAAAGGCGAGCAACCGTTCACGCTCGGCGCCTACCAGTTCACGGTCGCCGACCATCTTCACGAACAGGCTCTCGTCGTTCGCCTCGAGCGGGACGATGATGCCCAAGAGGCGTTGGTCCGGGACCTTCTGGTCCCCCATGCCGGTGAAGTCGCCCTCGACGTCGACCACGATCGACGAGCGGCCGAGCACGGGGATGCGCTCCAGACCGAGGATCGCCGCGCCCTGGGGCGGAGCGAGCCCGACCTGGCCGTACCAACGGGTCAAGTTCTGGTCCAAGGTGCCCCCGGCCGTGCTCACCGACACGTCGCCGCCATCGGCGGTGACGAAGCTCATCAGCCGCATCGGGCGCGGCCCGCCGCGGGTCCAGCCCTCGGGTAGCTCGTAGTCGATCTCGTCGAACCCGAACCCGCCGCCCCCAGCCCCAGGCGCGGCCGGCGCGGCGCTGTTGCCCGAGGGCGGATCCTCGCTCTCCCGCAGGGAGGCCGCGAAGTCGAGGAAGGCCTGGCGCTCGGCCAGGACCAGGTCGCGCGGCCCGGTCATCTTCACGAACAGGGTGAACATCGGGTCCTCGAGCACGAGCCCCATCATTCGAGCCTGCTCGAGGCTCGCGCCCCCCACGCCCGAGAAGTCCCCGTCCGCCTCGAACAGGACGCCCTCTCGGCCCAGCAGCGAGTGCCTCGGGAGCAGCGCGACGTCCGCCTCGGTCAGAGGCGGGAGGCCGAGCTGGGTGCTGGCCCAACGGTTGATGTTGCCGATGACGCCACCTGCGCCGCCGGGCAGCTTGGTGACGTAGCACTCGGCCGTCGAGACCCCCGCTACCTGGAAGTCGACCATGCGGAACTGACTGCGCGGCGCAACCTCGACCCAGCTCGCGGGCACGTCCCACTCGTAGCCGCCCGCGGGGGCTTCCGGCTCGACCTTCTTGGCCGGCGCGAAGGGGTTCCCGAAGCGGTCCTCGCTAGTGGCCGAGAGGTCGGCCGGCACCACCACGCGCGAGGCCATGCGCGTCTTGGTCAGGGTCTTCGGCTCGAGCACCAGCGGCCCGTCGCCGTTGCTGCAGCCCAGGCTGACCAGCGGCGTCAGGCCAAGCAGGCTCACCCCGAGCAGCGAGAGCACCCGCTTGGGTGACTGGCCGCTCCCGTGAGCGGTGCGCGGGTTCAAGGGTCGTCGGGAGGAGCTGCCGTGCATGGGAGTCTCGTACGGTTCAGTAGCGTCGCTGTAGGACGAAACTCCCGGCTCTCGCCAGGGTCTCTCGAATCGGTCCATCGGGGAGGACGGACAGTCGGCCGAGCGCCGTTCGCAGCAACTCGTCAGCGCGACCTCGAGCAGCCTCGAGGCCCGGACGCAGGTCGCACACCTCGCGCAGACGCCCGACGCGATCGGCCAGCCCGGGCTCCGTGTACGCGTCGCGAATGGCGGCACGTTGTGAGTTGTCGGCGCTGGCGTAGACGTGCAGCACCGGCAGGGTCACCTTCCCGTCGTCGACGTCGTTGCCCACGGGTTTGCCCACTTCTTCCTGTGTTCCGGTCAGGTCCAACACGTCGTCCACGATCTGAAAGGCCAGGCCGACCTCCCACCCAAAGAGCCCCAACTCGGAAGCGGTGCGCTCGTCGCCATCGGGGTAGAGGGCTCCGAGTTCGCAGGCAGCCGCGTAGAGCGATGCGGTCTTGGCGCCCGCGATGGCTTCGTAGCCGTCGCGGCTCAGGTCGAAGTCGTAGCGGTGCCCCGCCTGCTCGATTTCACCCTTGCAGATCTTCTGGGTGGTGAGCGCCAGGTGACGGCTGACCAGGGGCGACTGCAGCCGCGTCGAAAGGGCGAAGGCTCGGGCGTAGAGCCAATCCCCCAGGAGCACCGCCACCTGGTTGTCCCAACGCGTGTTGACGCTCGCGACCCGTCGCCGCACGGAGGCGCCGTCGAGCACATCGTCGTGGACAAGGGTGGCGAGGTGGATCATTTCGACGACTGCCGCGACCTGGGGATGTTCGGGACCCCAGGCGCCCGAGGCGCGACCGCAGAGCAGCACCATCGCCGCCCGCAATTGCTTGCCGCGGAAGCGACTGATGTGATCGAGCATGTCCCGCACCGCCGGAGAGTTGTCCGAGAGCTCTCGATCGAGCACCTCGCGGGTCCGCTCCAGGTCGGCCTCGATGGGCGCCAACAGGTTGGGCAACTCGCCGCTCGGATCGCTCACGCGGCCCCTCCGGTGGTTAGATCATCGTCAGCTCGGCCCCGAGCCGGCGTGAACAGGTCGTTAGGTGCGTTCACATTGCGCAACAGGGACTGGACGTCCTCGCCGAACTCGGCGACGTCGATCTCGACCGCGCACAGAGCCGCAGCCAGGGCAACCGGCCGCCGCTGTCCCTCGTCCAGAAGACGCTGCGCCAGGGGCGCACAGACCGACACGCGATAGACCGCTACCAGGGGCTCGATTCCCCGGGGACTGCGCAGGGTCACGGCGTCGGCCCCGCTGGAGCGCGCGCGATCGATCAGGGCGCCGAACACCGCGGCACCCGTTCCCGGCATGTCGACCGGAGTGGTCACGAGCCATTCACCGCTCGCCGCCAGCAGCGCCGCTTCGATCCCCGCCAACGGCCCGAACGAGGCGCGCCGGTCGAGCACCTCCGAGGCGTCGAGTCCGAGGTCGCCGTAGCGCGCCCGCTCACCGCTGGCCAAGAGCACGCGATCGCAGAGGGGGCGCAGGGCCTCGACGGCTCGCGCCAGAAGGGTCGAGCCCTCCCACCGCAGCCGGGCCTTGTCGGTGCCCATCCGACGACTCGCACCCCCGCAGAGCACGACTCCACTCACCGGCCCGCCGCCCGTGCGGCGGTCGGTGCTCGAGTGCCGTTCGGCGGGGAGCCGGGGGAGATCCTCGGTGGGTGCGATGACTAGGTTCCTCTCCTGTCTCCCCGGGGATCAGCCCCGGCGAGCCCGTCTCAGGTGGTTTCCTTCTCGGCCTTGCCCGCGGGGCCCTCGATCGGCTCGGCGCTCTCCTCTTCCTTCAGCCCGCGCTTGAACTGGGTGATGCTCGAGCCCGCGGCGCGCGCGAGCTCGGGCAGCTTGCGTCCACCGAAGATGAGCAGCACCACGCCCAGGACGATCCAAAGCTCGGTCGGGCCCGGCATGGCGAGGTACGGGGAGCCGACGAACGGCGTGATGGCGGCGATCGTTCCGGCTGCGATGTGGGTCATGGTCTGGCGGTGGGCCGCGCTTTCCTGTGGGATCGCGCTTGCGGGTTTCTAGGCCTCGATTGGGCGCCTTGCGAGCCCTGTCACGTCGGACGTCCGACGGACGCAACTGGCCGGCGCCATGATAGTTGAAGCTCAGGCCCCGCCGTCCGGCTTTCCCCCCCCCGGGGACACTCGCAGTCGCTCGGCCCGACGATCCAGCTTGGCGGCCTGGGCTCGGTCGAGGGCGCTCACCCGCGGTCCATCCAAGGCCTTCCAGCCCGCGAGGGTGCCCGCGCCCTTGCGTCCGACCCGCTCCGGGAGTCCCAGCGCCAGGCCCGCCGCCAGCATTCCGGCGCGCACCCGCGCCGAGGCCGTGTAGGTCGCCAGCCGGCCGTGCGGGGCGAGGCGCTCGGCCAGGGCCGCCAGGAAGGGCGGGTCCCACAGAGCTCCACCCAAGGCCGGGGCGTACCCGTCGAGGAAGATCGCGTCGAAGGGTCCCGGGAATCGGTCCCCCGCCAGGGCCGCCGCGGCGTCGCCCAGGTGCAACTCGATCGAGCTGCGCGCCCCGAAGCCGAGCACGCCCCCGCGCCCCTCGAGGGCCGCGACGAAGGCCAGGCGCACCGCACTCCAGGCCCGCTCGAACCCGGGTTCCGGATCGGGCCCCATGGCCGCCGCACACTCGAGCGCGCGGCGGTCCAGCTCGAGTCCCACCGCCTGCAGTCGGGCACCGTGACCTTCCACGGCCTCCAGCGCCGCGGCCAGGTTCAACCCCAGTCCGCTGCCCACGTCGAGCAGTCGCACCGTCGCCCCGGGCTCCACCAGGTCGAGCAGGCAGGGCCGCGCGTAGCGCGACCGAGCCTCCGACCGCGCCCCCTCCAGGTCGTGGGCAGCCTGGCCGTGAATGGGGTGGAGCGCGGTCAGCGACCCGTCCGCCGTGCGGACAGGTCGCCAACCGCGCTCCACTTCGCGGTTCGTGGTCAACCCCGCGCGGTGGCGAGCAGACCGGCCTCCTCGAGGCGCTGCTCCATGAGCAGACCCAGGCGCGAGGGGGTCGGAGTGACCGCGACGCCGGCCTTCTCGAGGGCCGCCATCTTGTCGGCCGCGGTGCCCTTGCCGCCGGAGATGATCGCTCCGGCGTGCCCCATGCGACGGCCGGGGGGCGCGGTCGCGCCGGCGATGAAGCCGACCACCGGCTTCTTGACCTCGGAGGCGATGAACTCGGCCGCCTCTTCCTCGGCCGTGCCACCGATCTCACCGATCATGATCATCGCGTCGGTGTCCTCGTCCTCGTTGAAGGCCTTGAGGCAGTCGATGAAGTTGGTGCCGTTGATCGGGTCACCGCCGATGCCGATGCAGGTCGACTGGCCGATGCCGCGGCTGGTGAGCTGCCACACGGCCTCGTAGGTCAGGGTGCCGGAGCGCGAGACCACACCGACCCGACCGGCCTTGTGGATGTAGCCCGGCATGATCCCGATCTTGCACTGGTCGGGCGTGATGATGCCCGGGCAGTTGGGCCCGATCAGGCGCGCGGAGGTGCCAGCCATGTGCTCGCGCACGCGGACCATGTCCAACACCGGCACGCCCTCGGTGATCGTGACCACCAGCTCGATGCCGGCGTCCACCGCCTCGATGATCGCCGCCGCGGCGAAGGGCGGCGGGACGTAGACGACCGAGGCGTTGGCCCCGGTCTCCGCGACGGCTTCCGCCACGGTGTCGAAGACCGGCAGCCCCAGGTGGGTCTGACCGCCCTTCTTGGGGGTCACGCCCCCCACCATCTGCGTGCCGTACTGAATGGCCTGCTCGGAGTGGAACGTACCGGTCTTCCCGGTGAATCCCTGGCAGATGACTTTCGTGTCGCTGTTGACCCAGACGCTCATTGGATTTGCTTTCTGCGGCCTCAGGCCACTGCGGCGACGATCTTGCCGGCCGCTTCGTCGAGATCGTTGGCGGTGATGATCGGAAGACCCGAACCGTCGAGCAGCTGCTTGCCGCGCTCGACATTCGTACCTTCCAGGCGCACCACCAGCGGCACGCCGAGCTGAACTTCCTTGACGGCCGCGATGACGCCCTCGGCGATCACGTCGCACTTCATGATCCCGCCGAAGATGTTGACCAGCACGCCCTTCACGTTGGCGTCGGAGAGCAGGATCTTGAAGGCCGCGGTGACCTTCTCGACCGTCGCGCCGCCGCCCACGTCCAGGAAGTTCGCCGGATCGCCGCCGTTCAGCTTGATCACGTCCATGGTCGCCATGGCCAGGCCGGCCCCGTTGACCATGCAGCCGATGTTGCCGTCGAGGGCGATGTAGGAGAGGTCGTACTTGCTGGCCTCGATCTCCTTGGCGTCCTCCTCGTGCAGGTCGCGCAGGGCGACCACGTCGGGGTGCCGGTAGAGGGCGTTGTCGTCGAAGTTGATCTTCGCGTCGAGGGCGATGACCTTGCCGTCGTCGGTGTGGACCAGCGGGTTGATCTCCATCAGCGAGCAGTCCAGCTCGCAGAAGGCCTTGGCCAGCTGCTGCATCAGCGCCACGCCCTGGGGCACGAGCTCGGCCGGCAGGCCGATGCCCTCGGCCAGGCGCTTCGCGGCGTCGTCGGCCAACAGGCCGTCCGACCCGAAGGGCGCCTTGAGGATCTTCTCGGGGGTGTGCGCGGCCACCTCTTCGATGTCCATGCCACCCTCGCTGCTGGCCATCATCACCGGGCCGTTCGTGGTGCGATCGACCACGATGCCGACGTAGTACTCGGACGCGATCTGCGAGCCCTGCTCGACCCACAGGCGCCGCACGAGCTGACCGCCGGGACCGGTCTGGTGGGTCACCAGCGTCTTGCCGAGGATCTCGGCCGCGGCCGCGCGGGCCTCGTCGGCGCTCTTCGCGAGCTTGACGCCGCCGGCCTTGCCGCGGCCACCGGCGTGGATCTGCGCCTTGACGACGGCGACCTTCGACCCGAGGGCCGTGTAGGCCTCCGCCGCCTGGTCGGCGCTGGTGCACTCGCGGCCGTCGGGGGTGGCCACGCCGAAGCGACGCAGCAGCTCCTTGGCCTGGAATTCGTGGATGTTCATGGGCTTGTGGGGGGCGTCCGCGGGCGCGAGTCGGCGACCGCCGGGGTGGCTCGGCAGGAGCCGCGTGGAGGGGCCCGAGCGCCCGCCGGGGGCGCGCCGAGGTGGCTTTCGGGCGCAGCAGAATAGCGGCGCGGCCCGCCGGTGGCCAGGAAGGCGGGGCCCCCGCACTGGTCGGAGCACCCGCGGGGTAAACCGTGCTCCATGGTTCGCTCGCTTCCATCACTGGCCGCCCTGTCGATCGCCCTCGCGCTTGGTGCGAGCCTCGGGTACCTCGTGGGGAACCGCCCGGGCGCCGCCGATCCAGGGACCCCGGCGTCGATCGCGGTGCCCGGGTCCCGGCCGACCTCGACCCCGGTCGGGCACGCGGGGGCCGAAGCTGCCGCCGACCTGCGCGAGGCCGCGGCATCTGCTGCCGACTCCGAACGCCTGCGGTCGGACCCTGCGAGCCCGGGGGTCGCACTGTCCACTGCCGCGGCACCGAGACGAGCGCCCGCCCCCACGCTCGGAGTCGGGAGTCCCCCGGATCTGCGGGAGCTGCTCGACGAGGCGGCGGGGGGTCCGGCCGAAATGACGCTGATCCTGGCCCTGTGCGAGCAGCGCCGGATGCTCGGATCCGACCCCGAGCCGGTGGCGGCGCTCCTGATCTCAGCGTGGGATCGAATCTCGACCACCAACTTCACCCCTTGGCCCACTGGCTCGGCCGCGAGTCCGCCGCGCCCCTGGACCAGGGCGGACGGCTCCCAGCCCCAGTGGGTCGTCCAGGGCCTCGTGGTCCGCGGCGCCATCGGAGGGTCGCGCGACGCGAGCCCCGAGCGGGCCCTGGAACTGTTCCGGTCCGCTGCCCTCGGCGTCGCCTGGCGCGGCGACCAGGAGCGCGCAGTGGAGCTCGTGAACGCCATGTGGCGCATCGCGGACACCTACCGCTGGCCCAGCCACGACCGGGCGCGTCTGCTCAGCGTGCTCGCCCACCTGCCCGCGCCCCCGGTCGAGGTGCTCGAAGCCCGGGTGCGTGCGGCGATCGACGCCGGCAAGCTGAGACTGGCCGACGGCGCCGACGTCCTGGCCGCCGTGGGACTGGACCCCGAGGCCTTCGTGGCCGGCTACCGCAGCGACCCGCTCCTGGGGACTCTCGCGCGCCAGCTCGAGTTCGACGGTCTGCCCGCCGGCGAGCGCATCGAGCTCCTGCGCGTGCGCCTGGCGGAGGGAGATACGGACGTGCGCGAGCAGCTCTTCGGACTGCTGGTCGGAGAAGGCCGCATCGATGAAACGGCTGACCTGGCCCTCGACCTGGCCGCCACGATGCCGGACGAGGTCGGCTGGATCGGCGAGATGCTGGCCCAGTCGACCGAGGACCGCTCCATCGCCGCCGCGGACCGCTTCCTGGGACAGTGGGTCGAATCCGTCGACCCGACGAACGACCTGATGGTGGACTTCATCCAGGACTTCGAGGCCACGGACCTCCCGCTGCTCGCGCGCCACGTGGATCGGGCCCTCGAGCGGACCTTCGACGCCGGGGACGGGGCCTTCGACGCCCTGCGGCGACGCTCGGCCGTGGCCGCGTCCCTCGATCGCATGGGCCGCATCGGAGGCCTCTCGCCCCTGTCGATGCGCGCCCTACGACGCATCTGCGACGATCCCCTGGACGAGGCCGAGTGGGAGCACGCCGTCAGCGCGGCCCTTCGGAGCGGCGACTGGAAGCTGGCTCGCCGGGCCACCGATCGCCTGCACGCCAGGGCTTCGGTCGCGGATCAGACCGAGCTCGACCTGGAGGACATCGAGCTCGCCAAGGACCAGTTGGCGGACGGTAAGCTGCCCTGGTTCGTGGAGCTTGACTGAGCGCGAATCGCGGCCCGGGCGGGCCTCCATGGCTGACGCTCGGGCCAAGCGCCTGCGGCTGAGAGTTCGCCTGTCGCGGCGATGCCGCGCGCCCGCGGGGCTCGGGAGCGGCGTCTGCGCTTGCCTGGCGGGCGGCCGAGCCCGCACCATGCGCGGATGACTCAGACCCAGGCGAACCCGAGCGGTCCCATCGACGTGAGCGGCGCGTCCGAGGGCGGCGTGACCTTCGTCGATCGCGAGCTCGAGGCGCTGCTCGGCACCGCGCTGCGCAGCGCCGAGGGCTCGCCGCCGATCGAGGTCCGCCAGATCCAGCCGGCCAGCCTCGACCTGCGCCTGGGCGGGCGCGTCACCAACCTGCGCTGTGGCTTCTTGCCCGAGCGCTCCGACCTCGAGTCGCGCCTGGCGGAGCTGACCATCCACGAGGAGGAGCTCAGCGGCGACGGCGCGATCCTCAAGCGCGGGCAGGTCTACCTGATCCCGCTCGCGGAGTACCTCGACCTTCCCCCGGGCGTGGTCGCGCGCTTCAACCCGCGCAGCTCCAGCGGACGCTGTGACCTGTTCTGCCGGGTGCTGGTTCCCGGGCATCCACGCTTCGACGAGACGCCCCCGGGCTACCGCGGCCCCCTGTGGCTCGAAGTGGTTCCGCTCTCGTTCCCCGTGCGCTTGCGTCGCGGCGACCGACTCGTGCAGCTGCGTCTGCAGGACGGCCCCTGCGCGTTGACCGAGGAGGAGCTGCGCGCGGTCTATCGCGAGACGCCCCTGGCCTTCGACGGAGACCGCGCCCTGCCCGAGGAGGAAGTCCGCTTCACCGAGGACGGCTCCCTGGAACTGCGGATCGGCCTCACCGGCCGCAAGCCCTGCGGCTGGCGCGCCGCCCTGCACACGGCCGTGGTCGACTTCGCCTCCGACGGCGTCCACGACCGCTTCGACTTCTGGGAGTCGGTCTACTCCCGCGGCAGTGGCGGCGCTTGCATCCTCGACCCCGGGCGCTTCTACATCTTCGCCAGCCGCGAACGGATCGTGATCCCGCCTCACCTGGCGGCCGAGATGCTGCCGGTGGACGTGGGCGTGGGCGAGCTGCGCAACAACTACGCGGGATTCTTCGACAACGGCTTCGGCTGGCGCGAGGACGAGCACGGCCGCGCCCTGGGCTGCGGCACCCCGGCGGTGCTCGAGGTCCGGGCCCACGACGTGCCCTTCCTCCTGGAGGACGGTCAGGTCTTCTTCCGCCTGCGCTTCTTCCGCGCCAGCGGGCGGCCGCGCAACCTCTACGGCCACGGGCGTCCGGGTCCCAGCTATGGGGATCAAGACCTGACCCTGGCGCGGCCGTTCCGCGCCTGACCCGCATCCGGCGCCGAGGCTGCCGAGCCTCCGGGTCGATCGCGCCGATCCGCAGAGCCAATCGACGGGATTTCCGAGGTTCCGGTCAACAACGAGCTGTCCGCGGCGTTGGCCTCGGGGGATTCCGTGCGTCTACTAGACCTCGGGGATGGGTAGCAGGGGACGGAGCCCGAGCGGGCTCCAACGACCCACCCCAAGTGCCTGGGAGAGACAGGCCCTTTCGAGAACCTTCCACCCGGAGACGACAGACCGTGGCTCGATCCGACTCGCTCGCCCTGATTGCCCCCGCGTGCCTGCTCATCGGTGGGCTCGGCGGCGCGCTCCTGACCAGCCAACTGGGTTTCCCCACCGCTGCCACCCAGGCCGCGTCCAACGCACCCGCGCCTGTCGCTCGGCCCGATGGCGTGGATCGCAACGCAAACCTGGCCCGACCGACCGCTGCGGCCGCCTTCCCTCAGGCCAGCGCCCCACGGCCTGACGAAGCTCCCGAGCCCGCGACCCGGCGGGAGTTCGGGGCAGCCTCGGAAGAAGCGAGCGGCGAGACCGAGAAGCCGCTCGCGAGCGCCGAGGAACTCGGCCGAGCGGATTCCCTCGTCGCGGAGCTCACGGCGATCCTGCGTTCGGGTCGGATCGAGCAGGCGCTCGCCACCGACCAGTCCAAGGTCGTCGACCGCTTGATCGATCTCTATCTCGAGGTGGGCGACGCGGGGGCGGCCTACGGCCTGCTCGGGCGGGTCGAGACCCGCCCCGGCAACTGGAACTTCGTCGCCGAGGCGCTGCGGCGAGCCGGTCGGACCGACCTGGCCGACGAGGCCCTGGCCCAGGCGATTCGACTCGCCCTGGCCGGCGACAGCACTGGCGGCGAAATGCCGGGGAACCTGTGGCAGATCTTCCAGCGCTACCAGAACGACACCGACGCCTGGCTCGACGAGCTACGCGCTTCGAGTCCCGACGTCGCCGCGGACATTCTCCAGCAGCAGGCGAGCAACGGCGAGTTGGACTCGGGCATGCGGATCGACTTGATCCAGAGCCTGCGCGAGTCGGGGCGCGTGGAGGAGGCCTTGGCCGAGGTCGAGTCCCTCTTGGCCGAGGGCCAAGTGAACGTCGCCGCCATCCAGGAGCTGCGCGAGTTGAACCCGGAGCGCGCCGAGGAGCTGCTGAACAGCCTGATGTCCAGCAACCCCTCCGCGGAGATCGAGCTCGAGTACTTCCGCGTGTTGAACTCGAGCGGACGCTCGGAGGAGGCCCTCGCGCTGATCCTCGACCGCGCGGCTGGCGGCACACTGCCCGCCCATCTCCTGCGTGAAGCGATGCGGACCATGGACGCCGACTTGGTCGGCGAGCAGGTCGACGCCTGGGCCGCGAACGCGCCCGACAACGTCACGGTCCAGACGGAGATCGCCCAGTTCTACACGCGCGCAGGCAACTACGAGGCCGCCGCCGACGCCTACTTGAGCATCTACGACGTCGCCGCGTCGGGCAACGGTGGGAACGTCCCACTGATCCCCGAGGGCGTGGCCCAGGCGGCCCAGGGCGCCTTTGTCTCGCGGCTCGACCGCATGACGACCTTCGCGGGCACCGACGACGAGTACTGGGGTGATATCGCCGACTCCTACTGGCGCCTGGGTCAATTCCAGGCCGCCGAGTCCTGCTGGCGGCGAGCCAACGAGATCGACCCTGGCGACGGTGAGTGGACCAACAAGATCTCTGCCGTCGAGAACGGAACCGACCCCCTTTGAAGAGCAATTCCATGAGCAATGGCGCCAAGCAGTCCACCCTCGTCGCCGCGGTCGCAGGAGTCGTGGGGTTGGCCCTCGGCTGGATCGGCAACGCGGCCCTCGGGTCCGACGTGGCCGTCGCCAGCGAGGAGTCCGGTGACTCCGTCACCCGGGCGGCCGCGGCCCCTGGCAGCCACGCTGACGAGGCCCCCGGCGCCGATTCCGATCTCGTCGCCGCGCAGAGTGCGGCGCGGCCGCAGGCGCCGGTCCCGAACGCCCGCACCGCCGTCGCGCCGTCCGCCGATGGGAGCCCAGTGAGTATCCCGACGGGTGGCGACGAGGAGGGGGCGCTCTACGACAAGCTGACCGCACTGCTCACCTCCGGGCGCCTCGAGGCCTACTTCGCGGAGAGCGATGCCTCGGCCAAAAGCTTCCTCTTCACCCAGTACCTCAACATGGGTGACCTGGACGCTGCCCACGAGGTGCTCGAGGCCTTCGGGGGCCTCTCGGGCGAGTGGAATCGCTTGGCGGCCAAGTTCCAAGGCTCCGGTCGCACCGCCGAGGCCGTGGCGGCCTGGACCCGGTCGTTCGACATCTTGATGGGTGACGGCAACGGCGATCAGCCGAACAGCCGCTGGCAGCGCCGGGAGATCCCCGGGATCATCCAGAACATCGCCGGGATCGACCCCGCCGCCGCCGCGGTGCTGGCCGAGCAGTTCTTCTCCGGCGAGGAGGTCGGCGACGGCCTGCAACTGGCCCGGCACCTGATCACCGCCGGCCGCGAGGCGGAGGCGCGGGCGCTCTTGGCGCCCATGCTCGAGCACCCGATCGATCGAGTCGAGGCCCTGCGGGTGCTGGCCGACCTGGATCCGGACGCGGCCGAGGCGATCCTCGCCGACGCCTGGGCCAACGAGGCCGATCCGGTTCTGGGTGCCCAGCTCGCCTCGCTGTTGATCCAAGAGGGCCGTCCGGAGGAGGCCATCGAGATGGTCGACGAGTTGCTGGCCACGGACGCCCCCGGCGTGCACGGGATGCTGCAGCAAGTGATCGAGGGCCTGCCGATCGAGCAGGTGGCTCTGCGTATGGACGATTGGATCGATCGGGCCAACCTCTCGCTGGCCGACGATTCATCGATCGAGCTCTTGTCCAGCGCGATCGACCTGTACACCGAGGCCGGGCGACCCGAACGGGCCGCGGGTCTGCACGTGCGGTTGCTCGACGCGATCGGCGAGGGCAACGCACAGATGGGCTGGCTTCCCCAGCTCGACCGCGAGACGGCACTCGCCAACGCTGGCATCCTCGAGCCCGCGCTCCACAACGCAGAACGCGGCGCCCGCAGCAACGACGAGGTTTGGGGCGACCTGGCCGATCACTACTGGATGATCGGTCGCCAGGAGGACGCCCGACGTTGCTGGGAGCGGGCCCGCGCCATCGACCCGGGCGACGGCGAGTGGAGCGGCAAGCTGCGCGCGATCCACGACGGCACCGACCCGCTCTGACACACGCGACCGCCGTCCGCGCGCGGAGCCGGCGCTGCGCCGACCAAGTGCGCTCCAGGACGCTCGGCCTCCCCGGAGCCGCGCCGTTCACCCACCAGGGCCCGCGGCGGAGCCCCGAATGGACACCGGGAGCCCCGAATGGACACCGGGAGCCCCGAACGGGGACCGGGAGCGCTCCCCTGGCTGGGGTGCACTCCCGGAGTCAATCCGTGATCGGCGCGGGACAGGCGCGTGGACTGATGGGCCGCGGCTCGGAAGCCGGCCGCGTGGAAAGCAGCCGAGCCTCCCAGTCCGATGGGGCCGAGCGCTAGCTCAGAAGGCGCCGTGGCGCGCGCGCTGGCGCTTGTTGGTCTTACGACCGCCCTTGGTGCGCTGGCGGCTCAGGAAGCCGGTGGTCTTCGCGTGCTTGGCGCGGCTCTTGCGGATCTTGATCTTCATCGTGGGGACCTGTCTCGGAGACTTCGGGGGCAAGAGACTATCCATGGCAGGTTCCCGAGTCGAGCCCCCCGGCCCCAGGACTCGGGCCGCCGGGAGCCGGCTGGCGACCGGATCGGGGTCCGGGCGGCGCTCAGGACGAGTCCCGACGCTCAGGCGTCGAGGCCCAGGACCCGCGCGTCGGCGGCCCGCAGCGCGCCGCAGCGGGTGCGCAGCTCGTCGCGTCCGAGGCCGTGGCCGGGGACCAGGACCCGCAGCTCGGCCTGCCAGTCGGCCCCCGCAAGGCGCTCGGGGAAGCATCGCTCGAGCACTTCCAGGGCCACGGCGACCGCCGTGGACGCCCCCGGCGAAGCGCCCAGGAGGGCCGCGAGCGAGCCGTCGGCGCAGGCCACCAGCTCGGTCCCGAACTCCAGCACGCCCCCGCGACCGGGCTCGTCCTTGATGACCTGGACTCGCTGCCCGGCCACGACCAGCTCCCAGTCCGCGTCCCGCGCCGCGGGGTAGAACTCGCGCAGGGCCTCCACGCGCTCCTCCCGCGACTCCAGGACCTGCCCCAGCAGGTAGCCCATCAGCCCGACGTTGTCGGCGCCGGCCTCGAGCATCGGCAGCAGGTTGCCCAGGTCCACCGAGCGCGGCAGGTCGAGCAGCGAGCCCCGCTTGAGGAAGCGAGTGCTGAACCCGGCATAGGGTCCGAACAAGAGCTCGCGGTGGCCGTCGATCACGCGCGTGTCCAGGTGCGGCATCGACATCGGCGGCGAGCCCTCCACCGGGCGACCGTAGACCTTGGCCCGATGGCGCGCAGACACCTGCGGGTTGTTGCACCGCAGCCACTGACCGCTGACCGGGAAGCCGCCGTAGCCCTCGGCCTCGGGAATCTCCGAGCGCTCGAGCAGGCGCAGGGCGCCGCCCCCCGCGCCGATGAAGACGAAGCGCGCCCGCACGATGCGGTCCTCGCCCGAGCGCCTGTCGCGCACCTTCAATCGCCAGAGGCCGTCGTCCTTGCGGACGAGGTCGCGAACCTCCTGCTCCAGGCCGAGGGAGACCGTCGACGAGCTCGCAAGGGACTCGAACAGCCGCTTGGTCAGGGCACCGAAGTCCACGTCGGTGCCCGCGTCCATGCGTGTCGCGGCCAGGACTTCGTCGCCCTCGCGCCCCTCGAACATCAGGGGCAGCCAATCGGCCAGGACCCTGCGGTCGTCGCAGAATTGCAGGCCCGCGAAGAGCGGCGAGTGGGACAGGGCCTCGCAGCGGCGATGCAGGAAGTCGACGCCCTCCGCCCCCACCACGAAGCTCATGTGGGGCACTGAGTGCAGGAAGCGGCGCGGGTCACCCAGGACGCCGGACTCGACCATCGAGGCCCAGAAGTGGCGGCTGAGCTCGAACTGCGCCGCGACCTTCTCGGCCTTGGAGATATCGATCGTGCCGTCCGCACGCTCGGGGGTGTAGTTGAGCTCGCAGAAGGCCGAGTGGCCGGTGCCTGCGTTGTTCCAGGCCGACGAGCTCTCAGTCGCCACCTGGTCGAGGCGCTCGAGCACGACCATCGACAAACCGGGCTCCAGGCGTCGCAGGATCGCGCCGAGGGTCGCGCTCATGATCCCGGCGCCGACCAGCGCCACGTCGACCACCGGATGACCGCCCGCTGGAGAGGAACTCATTGCCAGAGCTTAGCGCTCGCGGCCGGCCGATCGGCCGACCTCAAGCCTCGCGGGGACCGACCATCTGCTCGGGGATCACCGCAGCGTCGAAGTCGGCGCCGCTCATCAGCCCCAGGGCCTCGGCCGACTCGCGCAGGGTCAGGCCTTCCTTGTAGGCGTGCTTGGCGATCTTGGCGGCATTGTCGTAGCCCACGTGACGGTTGAGCGCCGTGACCAACATCAGGCTCTTACGCATCAGCTCGTCCACGCGCGCCGCGTCCAGCTCCATGCCGTCCACGCAGTTGGTGCGGAAGGAGTCGCAGGCGTCCGACAGCAGCCGGATCGACTGCAACACGTTGTGGATCATCACCGGCTTGAAGACGTTGAGCTCGAAGTTGCCCTGACTGCCGGCAAAGCCCACCGCTGCGTCATTGCCGAAGACCTGGGTGCAGACCATGGTCAGAGCCTCGCACTGGGTCGGGTTGACCTTGCCGGGCATGATCGACGAGCCCGGCTCGTTGGCCGGCAGGCGCAGCTCGCCGATACCGCAGCGCGGCCCCGAACCGAGCCAACGCACGTCGTTGGCGATCTTCATCAGGGCCATCGCGACCTGCCGCAGCGAACCCGAGAGGCCCACCAGGGCGTCGTGGGCCGCGAGGGCCGAGAACTTGTTCGGCGCCGTGACGAAGGGCAGCCCCGTCGCTTCGGCGATGCGCTCGGCCACCAGCCCCGCGTAGCGCGGGTGGGTGTTCAGGCCCGTGCCCACGGCCGTGCCGCCCAGGGCTAGCTCGTAGACGCCGGGCAGCATCGCCCGCAGGGCGCGGATTCCGTCGCGCAGCTGCTGGGCCCAACCGGACACCTCCTGCCCGACGGTGAGCGGCGTGGCGTCCTGCAAGTGGGTGCGACCGATCTTGACCACCTGGTTCCACTCCCGCGCCTTGCCGTCGAAGGCGCCAGCGAGCGCTTCGAGGGCCGGTAGGAGCTGGCCACCCACCTGCTCCGCCGCCGCCACGTGCATGGCAGTCGGGAAGACGTCGTTCGACGACTGGGAGCGGTTGCAGTGGTCGTTGGGGTGGATCGGAGTCTTGGACCCCAACTCGCCCCCGAGGATCTGGATCGCCCGGTTGGCGATCACCTCGTTGGCGTTCATGTTGGTCTGGGTGCCCGAGCCGGTTTGCCACACGACCAGCGGGAAGTGTTCGTCCCACTTGCCGTCGACGACCTCCTGGGCCGCCTGCATGAGCACGTCGCGCTGCCCGGCGTCGAGGGAGTCCAGCTCCCCCAACTCGGCGTTGGCCCGCGCCGCGCAGAGCTTGACCAGGCCCAGGGCGCGGATGAACGCGCGCGGGAAGGTCTGCCCGCCGATCTTGAAGTTCTGCCGCGAGCGCTCGGTCTGAGCGCCCCAGAGGCGGTCGCCGTCGACTTGGATCGGTCCGATGGAGTCGGTCTCGGTACGGGTGGTCACGTGAGCTTGGGCTGGGGGGGGTCTGGGACGGGTTCGCAGGACGCGCGGTCGGACGCGGCTACAAGAGGCCGAGGCCGCGCAGGGCGTCGAGGTCGTCCTCGATCGTGCCGGCAGTCTTCTGCATGGCGATGCGCGCCTCGGTGTCGAGGGGTAGCTCGACGATACGCTCGACGCCGCGCGCGCCGAGGATCGCGGGTACGCCCATGTAGATCCCCTCGAGGCCGTACTCGCCGTTCAGCAGGCAGGCGCAGGGCAACAGGCGTCGCTCGTCATTGAGGATCGAGGCGGCCATGGCAACGGCGGCGGCGGCCGGCGCGAAGAAGGCGCTGCCGGTGCCGAGCAGCTTGACGATCTCGGCGCCGCCGTGGCGCGTGCGATCGCTCAGCTCGTCCAACTCCGCCGGCGAGATCAGGTCGAGGGCCGGAACCCCCGAGACCGAGCAGCGCTTCGGCAGGGGCACCATCGAATCGCCGTGGGCACCCATCACCATCGCGTCCACGTCGACCACACCGGTGCCGGTGGCCTCGGCGATGAAGTACCGCAGGCGCGCGGAGTCGAGCACCCCGGCCATGCCCGTGACCTGACGCGCCGGAAAGCCCAGGGCGTGGCGGCACAGGTGCACCATCGTGTCGAGCGGGTTGGTGACCACGATCACGTGGGCCGCGGGGCTCAGTCGGCGCACGTACTCGGCCACGGCGATCATCACACGGCCGTTGACCTCGAGCAGGTCGGAACGGCTCATGCCCGGTTGACGCGGCTTGCCGGCGGTGACGATCACCAGGTCCGAGTCGGCCGTGGCCTGGGGGTCGTCGGTGCCGGACACGCGCGTGCCCCAGCCCTCGATCGCCGCCGCCTGGCTCAGGTCCAGGGCAATGCCCCGGGCCCGACTGCCGTTGACGTCGATCAACACGACCTCGGAGGCCAACTCGAGCTGGGCGGCGCGATGGGCGCAGGACATGCCTACGAAGCCTGCGCCGACGACGGTGATCTTGCGTTGGGTGACTGCTTGCATGGGTCCTCGGGCCGGACAGGTTAGCCGCTTTGCCGGCTGGCCCCGAGTCCGGATCGGCGCCTGGTTCAGCCCCGGCGGTCGAGCGCCCGGCGCACCACGGTCCCCAGGGCGTCGGCCAGGCGCCGGTGTCCCAGGGGCGTCAGGTGCAGGCCGTCCAGGAACAGCGCCTCGGGACCGTCGGGCAGGCGCTGGAAGAGGGCGTCCGCGTCCAGGAAGTCGATCCGCAGGTACTCGACCCGCTCGCGCAGGACCCGGTCGTACTCGGCCAGGACCGGGGAGCTCTCCAGCACCTCGGCCCGACGCGGCATGGCAACGACCACGACGGCCGTGCCCTCGGCGCGCAGCTCCCCCACCAGCTTCGCGAGCAGCTCGCCAAAGCGCTGCGGGGTCACCCGGCGGGCGCCGGTGAAGCTCGGCTGGCCGCGGTCCAACCAGGCGCGGTTCTCCCGCTCCTGGCCCTCGAGCCACTGGCGCACCAACTCTTCCCGCCCGCCCTGACGGCGGTCCGAGATCCAACCGATCAGGTGCATCACGCGCAGGCCGTCGCGCAGCCGGCCGCGCCACTGCTCCCAGCGCGAGAACTCCTCGCGCACGCGCTCACGGTGCAGCTCGTCGCTTCCGGAGGGGCTGGGAAAGTGCTCGTTCACGCCGTTGAGGGCCACGATCGCGAGGTCGGGGCGCAGGGGCTTCACGTCCCGTCGATAGCGCTCGAGGATCTGGAAGATCGAATGCCCCACGACGCCGCTGAGCAGCACGTCGGTCGAGCGCCCGTCGGCGGCGAAGCTCTGCGCCACGCGGCTGGCGAAGATCTCGGGCCACTCGACCCCGTAGCCGAAGCTCGTCGAGGAGCCCAGTGAAGCCACGCGCAGGTGGGACGGCCCGCGCTCACCGGGCAGGGGCCCGCGCATGCCCAACCCGTTGACCAGCTCGAGCGCGGGATCCGACCCCTCGTCGATGCGCGCGCCCGGCCGCAGGCTCCACATGGTCTCCAGGTCGACCCGATGCAGGCTGTCGTCGCGTTGCATCTGCGCGTCGACCTCGGCCTTGAAGATCAACAGGGGCGGCTTCAGTTCCGGGTAGTCGAAGTCCGCCAACCGCAAGCCGACCTCGAGCAGCGACAGCAGGGCAATGGCCGCAACAGGCGCCATCCACCAGCGCTTGAGAATCGACCTGTGCGCGCTGTCGGCACCGGCGGCGGAGGACGGTCGGCGAGTCACGCCCACCAGTCTGCCCACCGAAGATGGGCCGTGACAGGGGGCCGGGCGATCCCCCATCGCGATCGCGCTCGGCCGGTCCGATCAGGATCGCCGCCGGGGTGGAATCGCCCCCCGTGTGGAATCGACGCCCGCGGCCGGCTCACTGCCCGAGGGTCGGATCGACACTGCGCACTCGCTCCGGATCAGGGCGCGTCGAGCTCTTCGACCCCTGCGCGCTCCCACCAATCGCGCCAGGCCTCGACCTTGCGGGCGCGGTCGGACTCCGAAGCCGCCGGGTCGAAGCGCATCGAGCGACCGGTCAACTCGCGCAGGGCCACCACAGCCGCTTCACGTACCGCGGACTCTGGATCCTCCAAGGTGTCGATCAGGGCCGGCACGGCGATCGGGTTGCCGAGTTCCGACAGGGCCCGCGCGACGCTCATGCGAACCACCAGGTCGGGGTCGTCGAGCAGCGGCAGCAGGGGTTCGGCGGCCCCCGCGTCACCCGAGCGGGAGAGTTGGTCGACGGCGTCCCAGCGCACCATCGCATCGGGCGAGCTCAATCCGGCGAGGGCAGTCGACCAACTGGGCGCCACGCCCTCCGTCGCCGCCGGCACACTCTGACCGATCTGCACCGGAGCCAGGGCGAGCCCCTCGAGAGCATCGATCACCGCCCCGCCGAGCAGTTCGACGTCGCCACGCAAGCGCGCCAGGCTGGTCTCGATCCGGGCCAGTCGCTCAGAGCTGTCATCGCTGCGCGAGGTGCGAAGCTCGGCGACCTCTGCACTCAGGGCGGAAAGCTGTCCCTGCCAGGCCGCGGCCAACTCCTCCACCCGCACGCGCCCCGCGCCGGATTCTGCGCGCAGGCTGGCCAACTCGCCGAGCATGCGTTGGCGCAGGTCCTCGCCGCGCTGGTCGAAGTCCGCCAGGCCGGCGGAAACACCCCCGATGGTCGCGGCCAGGCGCGCCTGGTCCTCGGTCATGGAACGCTGGATCCGGGCCTCGCTGACCTCGGCGCGCTGGAAGGCCATCCAACCCAGGGCGGTCGCCACGACGATGGCCGCCGCGGCCATCCACTCAGCGCCCGAAGAACGTGCCTGGGCGGCGCGGCCCGCGGCGCGGGGCTCCTGGGAACTGGAGGCCACGGCCACGTGCCCCTCGCGGAGTACCGCGCGGCCCTCGTCGAAGTGGACCTGGGCGACCGATTCGTTGCAGATGTCGCAGAAGCGAATGTCCATGGGGCGTTCGGGGACAGGGGCCGGCGGCGGGAACGAATACCCTAGTCCCCCGCTGCCCCGTCGGTACACCTCCGCTGGGCGCTCCCGGTCCGACGGGTACCCGACCCTGCCCTCGGCCCCCCCGTCTTCCTAGGATGACGCGACCCCCACGCCCGGGGCCAACCGATGGACCCCGACAAGCCGCAACCCATGGAGCTGCCCGATTCGCTCCGAGAGCGGCTGGACGCCTACGGGGATGAGTTCGTCGCCGATTTCCTCGGCCGCTACGTCGACCGGGCCCCGGACCCCGACAACGTCGAGGTCCTGATCGAGTTGGGGCACCTGTTGACCAAGCTGGGCCGCTACGAGCAAGGCTTGGTGGTCGACCAGCGCCTGGCCGACCTGCTCCCCGACGAGCCCACGGTGCACTACAACTTGGCCTGCTCCCTGGCCCTGACCGGGGCGCGCGACGAGGCTCTTGCGACCCTCGAGCACTGCCTGGAGATCGGCTACGACGACGCCGACTTCATGCTCGCCGACGACGACCTGGCGTGCTTGCGGGACGATCCGCGCTTCCGGAACTTGGTCGATCGACTGCGGGCCTGACGGACGCCGCGCTGCTCAGGCCACGAGACCGGTCCCGGTCCAGCGAGGCTCAACCGCGGGTCTTGAGCGGGTCGCCGGTGAACCGCAGCCACCAGCGCTCCCAGCGATCCACGGCCAACTGGCGCGCGGTCTCGTCGGCCTTCGGGTCGAAGCCGAAGCTCTCGTTGGTCGACTCCTGCAGGGCCTGGGCGCACAGAGCGCGGGTCAAGAGGCGCTTGTCGCTGAGGCCTGCGATCAACTCCGGCACTTCGCCCCAGTCGCCCAGCCGCAGCAGAGTGCGGGCGCGCTCGAGGCGCAGGTCCAAGCCGCGCTGCTCCTTGTCGAAGGGCACCGCGCGGATGTGCGACACCAGGCGTCGGTCGCCCGTCGCCCCCAGCGCCGACAGGGCCGAGGCCGCCACGTCGTCGCGCGGATCGGCCAGGAGCTCGAGCAGGATCTCGTAGGCCGGCTCGCCGAGCGAGGCGAACCAACGGATCTGCTCCATGCGCTCGATGCCGCGGGTCCAGGGCAGTCGCTCCGCTTCGTCGCGGATCTGCGCTTCCATGACCGCCGACGGGGCCACCCAGAAGCCCTTGGGCGATCCTTCCTTGACCTCGGCGGTCGATGAGCAGGCGGCAAGGGCGATGGCGCAGAGGGCGGTCGTGATTCGACGGCGCATGGTTCCAGTGGGGTCGGCGGGACGGCGGTCGGTGTTGGCGATGGTGCCTGGGCCGATCATCGGCGCGGTCGCGCCGGGAGCTTGATCCCCCGCAGTGCCAGCAGCCGGGCCAGTCCTCCCAGCGATGCCACCGCCACCGCCCACAGGGCCGCCGCACGCCAGACCCGCTGGGGCCCGCGCTGGGCCGAATCGGGGCTACCCCCCTCCCTCGGGACCGGTAGGACAAGGGGCCGGGCCCGCTCGAACTCGTCTGGCAGAGGGCGCGGAATCGACAGGACCCGGGCGCCGCCGAGATCCAGGTGCAGTTCCAGATCCGCGACTGATCGCAGGGCGACGGAGCGTCGATCGAAGTTCGTCGGGGGCCAGGGGGCGCGACGTTCGTCGACGCGCAGCAGGGGCGCGGGGGCGTCGAACCTCAGGCTCCATTCCTGGCCCTCCACCGGGTCGCGCAGGCGCCCGGTCAGGCTCGGCCGAGCGTCGGCGGGTAGGTCGCGCAGCACCAGCCAATCGCCCTCGACCACCGCCCGCGGTCCACCGCCGCCCGGCCGCGCGCAGAGCCAGGTGATCAAGGGCCAGAGGGCAGAGGGGCCCCGCGCCAGGGCCGGGGCCCAATCGGCCTGGGGCAGGGTCGCCAGGCTGGCAACGCGGCCCAACCCCACCCGGCCCAGACCCAGGGCGGGTTCCCCCCGCGGTCCGGCCCAGGCCAGCTCGCAACCGCGTGCCAGCTCAGCCCGAACCAGCAGCTCGACCGGCGGAGGCTCGCTGGCGGCATCGAGAGCCTGCGCCACGAGCCCGGAGTCCGGCGCCGCCGCCCGCTCGAGACCGAAGGGCCCGCGCACCAGGTCCTCGTCCGCCACCGCGCGCACCACCAGGGTCGCCAGGTCGGCGGCATCGGCCACGCGCGACAGGTACTCGGGGCGCGCGACCAGGGGTGCGAGGGTGCTCAGGTCCGCGCGCGGACCGACGGCCAGGGCGCGTAGGTCGGTGTCAGTCGACGCGAAGGTCGAGCGCAGCTCGGCGCGACGCTCCCGCTCGTGGACCGGACCGCCCGCCTCACGGCCGTCGGTCAACAGCAAGACGAGCATGGCCCGCTCGTGGTCGACGCGGCGTTCTGCGGCGAGCTGCTCGATGGAGGCCAGGAGCGCCGTCGGACCACTGGCCGCGCGGGCCCCCACCAGGCGCTCGGCCACGGCGGCGCGGCCGCGACCGCTCTCGTCCTCGAGCACCACGTTGGGCTGCAGGACGCTGGTGAAGAAGCGCAGCAGCAGGCGGTCGTCCGCCGGCGCCGCACCGGCCAGGTCCACGGCCGCCCGTTCGACCTGCTCGAAAGGCTCACCCGCCATGGAGCCCGATCCATCCACCAACAGGAGCACGTCGCGCGGCGGCCGCGAGGGCCGACTGGAGCGCAGCGCCATGATCGACTCGAGGGCCTCGGCGCCCGCCACGCGGTCCGGGTTGCGGTGGTTCCAGCCCATCATCCGCAGGAACCCGGCGCCGCCCTCGACCGCGGCGACGAGCGCCTCGCTCGGCAGGTCGGCCAGGGGCAGGTCGAAGGTGCAGACCGCATCCAAGAGGGGTAAGGCACGCACCAGGTCCGCCGCTTCCACCTCGATCACCTGCACACCCGGTGGTCCCCCGCCGCGACGGAAGAAGTCGAGGGCCTGGGCCCTGCGATCCGCGCTCGACACCAGGCCCAGCACCCGCAGACCGTCGGCGCGCACCGCCGCCCGCGCCGAGTCGTTGGGCGGCAGGGGATCGGGGGCCGCCTCGCCGGCCAGGGCCGCGCTGGCGAGGACCTCGGTGTGGCCGGCGCGGGCCGGACCCAGGTCCACCGTCACGCGAAAGGGCCCCGCGATGGGCGGCGCGTCGACCTCGGCCCGCGCGGTGCGGTTGCCTTCGGCGTCGTCGATCTCGAAGTCCAACACCAGCGCTGTGGGCGAAGTCGGCGGCGGTCGCAGCTCGATCTCGAGCGAGGCCGCCAGGGGTTGGCCCACGCTCGGGTCCACGGGCAGTCGCAGCTTCCACAGGGCCACGTCGACCCGCTCGGCGGCGGGCACGTCGACGCGCTCGAAGCCGTTCCCCGCGCCGGCCGCGATGCGGGTCAGGAGCGCCTGGGCGCCCGCGCGCCCGCGATCGCCGTCGCCGATCACGACGAAGCTGCTGTCGACGGGCACGTAGGGTTCGAAGCTGAGCAGGGCGGCCTGCAGTCCGGCGGCCAGGTCGGTGGCATCGCGACGAAGGCCGACCGCCCGGGGGTCGAGGGGCGCGCCGCTCTCGCCGCGCAGGTCCGCGAGGAACTGGGCCGGGGTCCGGGATTGCTCGAGCACCTGGGCCCCGTCGGCGTAGGCCACCAGAGTCAGCAGTTGCTGGGCGCTCCTGGCCGCCTCAGCCTGGCGCGCAAGCTCCTCGCGGATCCAGGGCAGCCACGACGGCCGCGGTCGCACCACGCTATCGGAGATGTCGACCAACACCACCCGCTGGTTCGCGAGGCTTTCGCCCTCGACGCGCCAAGTGGGCCAGGCCAGGGCCGCCGTCGCCGCCGCGACGACTGCGGCCAGCCAGAGCAACGGCACCGGGCCGCGGCCCTGGGTCAACGGGCGCGCTCCGCCGTCTGAGATGCGGCCGTCTGGGATGCGGCCGTCTGGGATGCGGCCGTCTGGGATGCGGCCGACGGGCCGGTGCGTGCGGCGTCGGCCGCGGCCACTTCGCCGACCTGGCTGCCCTCCCAACGGGTCGCGCTCTCGATCCAGCCGCCGCCCACCAGGCGATCGCCCAGATAGAAGGCCGCGCCCTGGCCGGGGGTGACGGCCATGGGTGGATCGTCAAAGGTCACCACGGCCCGGTCCGCTTCGAACTCGATCCGCGCCGGGGTGCCGCCGTGGTGGTAGCGGATCTGCACGTCGGCGTGCAGCACGCCGTCGGCGGGTCGATCGATGCCGATCAGGTTGACGTCCTCGACCACCATCTGGGTCGAGCGGCACTCCTCGGCCCCGCCCAACACGACGGTACCCGTGGCCGCGATCAGTTCGACCACGTACAGGGCCTCGACCGAACCGCCGACCCCGTGGCCGCGGCGTTGGCCGATGGTGAAGTTCTCGATCCCGTCGTGCTCGCGCAGCACGCGACCAGCGGTGTCGACGATGACTCCCGGCGTGAGCTCGACGCCCTTCTCGGCCAGGAGCTTGCGGTAGTCGTTGGAGGGCACGAAGCAGATCTCCTGGCTGTCGCGCTTGGCGGCGGTGCGCAGGCCGGCTCGCGCGGCCAGGTCGCGCACAGCCGGCTTCTCGAGGTCCCCCAGCGGCAAGCGTGTGCGCGCCAGGTGCGCTTCGGAAACGGCGAAGAGCTGGTAGCTCTGGTCCTTCTTGCGGTCCACGCCCCGACGCAGGTGCACGCGCCCGTCCACGATGGCCAATCGCGCGTAGTGTCCTGTTGCCACGCCCGCCGCGCCGAGCTCGTCGGCGAGCTCGAGTAGCCGATCGAACTTCAGGTCGCGATTGCACACGGCGCAGGGGTTCGGCGTGCGACCGCGTCGGTAGCTCTGGACGAAGTAGTCGATGATCTCCGCAAAGTCGCGCTTCAGATCCACCGCTTGGAAAGGAATCCCGAGTCCACCTGCAACCATGCGCGCATCCCGCGCGTCCGATGCGGAGCAGCAGGACTTCTTGGACGCCTCGCCCTCGGGGACCTTCACGCCGTTACGCATGAACAATCCGACCAACTCGTGCCCCGCCTCGCGCAGCATCCAAGCCACAACCGAGGAGTCGACGCCGCCGCTCATGGCGACCACGAGCCGCTCGGCCGGGTCGTAGACCCGCGCGTCGTAGACCACGGGAGCGGCGACAGGGCCGGTAACAGGGCCGGTAGCAGGGCCGGTAGCAGGGCCGGTAGCAGGGCCGGCGACAGTGCCGGCGACAGGGCCGGCGACAGGGCTGGCGGCGGGCCCCTTCATGGACCCAGTCACGGGCCCACTCGGCAGGGTCGAAGCCGCGGCTGGGTGCGTCGCAGCCGGACGTGCCGGGTCAGCGGCGGGATCGGAGGAACCGGACATGGATCGAGGAAACGCGGAGGAACCGATCTTGGGCGCTGGTCGGTCGGAATTCGACCCGACAGCAGAGCACAGCGCCGCGGAGGGGGCCAGGGCAGGGCGCTGCTCCCCCGCTGGCGAGACCGGCGATTGGCCCATGGGCGGTGAGCAGCTGGTCCCTCGCGAGGGCTACGCCCGCGGGGAGGCCGTTGGTAAGGTGCGCGGCTCGACCCGGCCCGACGAACCCCCATTCGACCCGACCGATGACGCTCCTGATCCAGGCCCAGACCCAGCTCGCCATCCTGATCGCGCCCCTCTTCCAGGAGGGAGTCGGCGGCGTCGGGGAGGGCGCGGCCGAGGGGACTGGCGCGGCGACTCCGACCCCCGGCGGCGGCCTGATGGGTTTCCTGCCCTTCCTGGCCATCGGGATGATCTTCTGGTTCCTCCTGCTGGGCCCCGAGCGCAAGCGTCAGAAGCAGCGCACGGCGATGCTGGCGCAGCTCAAGAAGGGCGATCGCGTGCTGACCACCTCAGGAATGTTCGCGAGCGTGGCCCAGATCCACGAACACGTGGTGACGCTGCAACTGGCGGACGGCGTGCGGGTCAAGGCGGCCCGCTGGGCGGTCCAGCAGGTGGTCGAGAACGAGGATCAGGCGGCGGGCGAGGTCACCGAACCCCGTCGCTGAGCGGGCGGGCCGCGCAGGGCGCCGGGCCGCGGGGTCCGGCGCCGAGTGGTCTCGAGCCGCGCGGTGCTGCGACGGGCGGCACCGGCCCGCACCGACCGAGGCCTCGCCCCATGGTGGCCCCGGGTCCGTTGGCCCTGCTCGTGCGCGGATTGGCCGTTCTCGCGCCTCGCTTGGCCCTGGGATTGGTCGAGCCAGCGCCCCACGACCTCGGCCGTCTGGGCGAGGCCCTGGCCGAGCGGACACTCACTCGGGCCGGCTGGAGCGTGGTCGGCCGCAGGCTCCGAACCGAGTTCGCCGAAGTCGATCTGCTCGCTCGCCGGGGCTCGGAGCTGCGGCTGGTGGAAGTCAAGACCCGCCGCTTCGACCGCGACGTGCCCCTCGAGCACCTCCCCTACCGTCCGCGGGAGTCGATCGGTCCACGCCAACGCGCGTCGCTGGAGCGGGCCGCCCGCTCCATCTCGTTGGCTGCGGGGCGCTGCCCCTGGCGGCTCACCGCCGCGGAGGTACTGGTCGCCGGACCGCGGCGACGGGTCACCATCCGCTTGACCGACCTGGCCCGTGGCCCGCGCGCGAGCGCCGCAGAGCCCGCCACGGGCCCCGACGCACTGCTCTATCCGTCACCCAGGCGGGTTTCATCTCCGGACCTCGATCGGTCGAACCGTTAGGATCGGACCCCGAACACCGCGGGCGGCGCGATGGCGCGGTCCCGCCCCACCGAAGGCCAGCCCCGGCGTGTCGTCCCCCCGATGCTGAACATCCTCAGGCACTACCTCCCCCTGCGGAAGGCGCTGCTGATCACCAGCGAGACGGTCTTCCTGACCCTCGTGGTGGCGCTCGGGATGACGGCCCACCTGCTCTTCGACCCCGATCAGGAGATGCTGCGCCGGGTGGCCATCGACCGCTACTCCCACGCGGACGCGGTGCTGCGCTGCCTCTTCGGCGCCTTCCAGGCGGCCCTGATCGGCCAGGGCGCCCTGGCGTTCAACGAGCTCTACGAGTTCCGGCGCTCGGCCGGCAGGGTCGAGCGCTTCGCGGGGTTCGTGGGATCGGCCGGCCTGGCCCTCTTGGCTGTGGTCAGCCTGGTCCTCTTGTGCAATTTCTGGCGCCTCGACTCGGTCCTCGACTTCCCCGGGTTGACCCTGTCCCAGACCGTCCAGGTACTGGTCTTCAGCCTCTCGGTCGGGTTCTTCGTGCTCTACCTCTGGCGGGCCCTGTTCCACCGCCTGATCACGATCTGGGGTTTCGAGGAGCGGGTGCTGGTCCTGGGCAGCGGTCGCGTGGCGCGCACCCTGGTCGAGGAACTCACCAGCCGCGACAGCTACCGCGTGGTCGGCGTGCTGCCGGACCCCGCGCCGTCGGAGCGACGCGACACGGACCACCTGGGAGGAGCCATGCGCTTCGGCGACCACGGTGGACCGGCGGGCCGCCAGCCGGCCGAGGTCACGCCGCTGGTCGAACGGCGCTCCCGCTCCAACGTCCAGGTGATGGCCAAGGCACAGACCGAGATCGGGCAGGAACGCTCGGCCCGCCCGCTGCCCATGCGGCCCGTGACCAAGCCCCAGCTCGACGACTCCGAGCTGCCCCTGGTGGGGACCCTGCCCGGGGAGAGTCTGCTGCAGCTCGCCCAGCGCCTGAACGCCGACGACATCGTGGTCTCGCTCGAGGACCGGCGCGGCACCATGCCGACCGAGGAGCTCCTGCGCTGCCGACTGGCCGGCCTGGTCGTCGAGGAGGGCGAGGCGATCTACGAACGCGTGACCGGCAAGATCGCGGTCGAGGCCATGCGGCCCTCGTACCTGATCTTCAACCGCGGCTTCGTCCAGCACCCGTTCAGCGAGATCGCCAAGCGCACCTTCGACATCGCCTGCGCCCTGTTCGGGATCCTCTTGACCTGGCCGCTGATGGCGATCACCGCCGTCCTGGTCAAGCTGGACTCGCCCGGTCCGGCCTTCTTCCGCCAGGAGCGCTCGGGTCGCTTCGGCCAGCCGATCGTGGTCAACAAGTTCCGCTCCATGCGGACCGACGCCGAAAAGGCCACCGGACCGGTCTGGGCCCAGGAGAACGATCCGCGCATCACGCGCGTGGGCCGTTTCATTCGCAAGACCCGCCTGGACGAGCTGCCGCAGCTCTTCAACGTCCTCGGCGGCTCCATGTCGATGGTCGGACCGCGCCCCGAGCGCCCGCACTTCATCGCCGAGCTCAGCCAGCAGATTCCGTACTACCACCAGCGCCACATCGTGAAGCCGGGGCTGACCGGTTGGGCGCAGATCAAGTACCCCTACGGGAACACGGTCGAGGACGCCCTGCAGAAGCTGCAGTACGACCTCTTCTACATCAAGTACCACTCGATCCCGTTCGACATCTCGATCTGCGTGCAGACCATCCGCACGGTGCTGCTGCGCAAGGGCACTTGAGCGAGCCGTGGTCCGCGGGCGCGGCGGTCGGCCCGGCCGTCGCGTTTTCGGGCTGGCTGCAGAGATGACTCCACTGAATCCGGCAGCGCCGGGATCGGACCTGCGGTTCAGACCCTGTGGACCGACCCCGGCTGTGCTATGGGACCGGGTGAGCGACACCCAAGAGCGGGGACCGGTGGCGGTGACAGGCGGGACCGGCTACATCGGCGGCAGGTTGGTGCCCCTCTTGTTGGCTGCCGGATTCCGCGTTCGCGCCCTCGGACGCAACCGCCGCAAGCTGGAGAATCGCCCCTGGTCCGACCACCCGCAGGTCGAGCTGGTCGAGGTCGATGCCTCCGACGAAGAAGCCCTGGCGCGGGCCCTCGAGGGCTGCGGCGCGGCCTACTACCTGATCCACTCGATGGTCGTCGCCGGCGCCGAGTACGCCGAGGCCGACTGCCGGCTGGCCCGCACCTTTGCGGTCGCCGCCGAGCGAGCCCGAATCGAGCGCATCGTGTACCTGGGCGGGCTGGGCGAGGTCGGCGACGACCTCTCCGCCCACCTGCGCTCGCGGCGCGAGGTCGAACGGCTCTTGCACGCCGGCTCCGTCCCGGTGACGGCCTTTCGCGCGGCCATGATCATCGGTTCGGCCTCCGCGTCGTTCGAGATCCTGCGCTACCTCGTCGAGCGCCTGCCGGTGATGCTCACGCCCCGCTGGGTGCGGACCGAGAGCCAGCCGATCGCCGTGCGCAACGTGCTGCACTACCTGGTGACCTGCCTGGACGAGCCGCGGACCGTGGATCGCACCTTCGACATCGGCGGCCCCGAGATCGTCAGCTACGCCGACCTGATCCAGACCATGGCGCGGGTGCGCGGCTTGCCGCCCCGGCGCTTGATCCCGATTCCCCTGCTGACGCCCAGGCTCAGCTCCCTGTGGCTGCATGTGGTGACTCCCGTCGATCGCCGCCTCGCGCGCCCCCTGACCGAGGGACTCCGAAACCGCGTGGTCTGCCGCGACGACGAAGCCCACCGCTTGATGCCCCAGCGCCTGCTCAGCGTCGAGCAGGCGATCGTCGCCGCGCTCGGCAAGCAGGCGGCGGCGGACGTGCAATCGAGTTGGAGCGACGCCGGCGTGATTCCGGGCGATCCCGACTGGGCCGGGGGGCGCGTGATGGTCGACCCCCGCTCGATCGAAGTCGACGCCCCGCCGGCGGCGGTGTTCCGCGCCATCTGTCGGGTGGGCGGTGGTCACGGTTGGTACGCCGGGGATTGGCTCTGGAGGCTGCGCGGCTGGATGGACAAACTCGTCGGTGGCCCAGGCCTGCGGCGCGGGCGACGCAACCCGACCCACGTCGGCTACGGGGACGCACTCGACTTCTGGCGGGTGACGGCCATCGAGCCCGACCGACGGCTGGAATTGACCGCGGAAATGAAGCTGCCCGGCGCGGCAAGCTTGACCTTCGATATCGACGAGAGCCCGAGCGGTGGTTGCACCCTGCGACAGACCGCCCGCTTTCGCCCGCGCGGCCTGGTCGGCTTGGCCTACTGGTACTCCGTGGTCCCGCTGCACGGCTTCGTGTTCGAGGGCATGCTGCGGAACATTCGCGACGCAGCCGAGCAAGATTCGAGCAGTCGCAAGGGCCCGTCACCCGCCCCCGGTCCCGGCACTCGACACAGCGCGCGGGCCTGAGGAAGCCCAATCGCCGACGTCGATGCCGGACGAGACCCCTGGTCGGGGTGCTCGCTCCTCGCACGACCGGTCGGGCAAATCGACGAGCGTTCGGATCCTGCGCGAGGGTCGACCCTGGAGGCACGCGTCGGCTTCCGAGTTGCGGCATCGCTCGCCGCGATCGCTCCTGGCCGCGGACTCGACCAGGCCTGGGGCATCCGGACTTCGCGCACTTCAGATCGTGCCGACGAGGTCGAGATACCCATCGTTTGGCTTTGGCCCGCGGCCTCCGCTCTGCAAACCTGCGCGGGCATGAAACTCGTCACCGTGATCTCGGTCCTGGCTGCCCTCCTCGCGGGCGCATTCGTGGCCCTTCAACCGGGCATCAACGGGCAACTCGCCGCGCGCCTGGGCACGCCCTTGCGCGCCGGGGTGATTTCGTTCGGCGTGGGCTGCTCGCTGCTGTGCCTGATCGCGCTCGTATCGGGTCACGGCCTTCCGCGGCCGAGCCAGCTCCATGGGGCGCCCCTCTGGCTCTATTTGGGCGGCGGCGCGGTGGGTGCGATGTTCGTGACGACCGCAATGATCGTCGCTCCGCGCATCGGCGCGACCTACTTCGTGGCGCTGATCTTCACCGGTCAGATGGCCGCATCCCTGGTGCTCGATCACTTCGGCTGGCTCGGTTTCCCGCGCTCCCCGGCAAACCTCGGTCGACTGCTCGGAGTCTGCCTGCTGATCGGCGGGCTGATGCTCGTGGCCCGGCCCGACTCGAGCAAGGGCGGGCGCACGACTCCGATCGAACCCGGCTCAGGCCAGCAGACCGATTAGCCGACGGGGCTGCAAACGCAAGGGCAGCCTGCGCTGAGTCGTATGCCGAGCCGCGACGGCGATCGCGTCAGGCGGACTCGCTCGCGCGTTCCAAGGGCTGGTCCATGACCCCAGCGCCTTCGATGCAGCGGGTGGACCCCTCGGGCAACTCGATCACATCGAGGGTGCCGAGCACGGGGACGAGCCGCGCCCTGTAGGTCGTGCCCAATTGCCGAGCGATCAACTCGCCCGCCCGCTCGAGGGCGGCGCAGCGCCCCCGGTCGGCACCGCGTGCCCCGGAAGGGCCGCAGCGCAACTCGATGCGACACAGTCCCTCGAAGCCCGGCACCGCGCGCAGGTGCACATTCGTGTAGCCCTGGGCGATTCGCGACTCGATCGAGACCGACAGAAACCGTCGGAGCAAGTCCAGGTCCACCCGGGCGACACAGCGAATCGGAAGGTCCGAGCAGATGGCGACGCGTTCACCGTGGGCGGCGCGGGCGTCGGCTGCCACCCCGTGTAGGGTCGGGCACAGGTCGACCACGGTGAGCGTCCCCGCACCGACCGACGCCAGGACGGCCAACTCCTCCAAGCGCAGGGCCACCCGGTCGAGCCGACCACAGAGGTCCCGCAGAACGCCGGTCGACGACTCCCCGAGGGCCCCGGCGAGATGCCCCAGGGCCAGCCGGATCGCGGTCGAGGGATCGCCCACGTCACGACGGAGCTTGGCTGAATCGGCGGCCAGCGCCTCGAGGGCGGCGCTCACGGCCCTCCTGGAGGTCTCGGGGCTCTGCATGGGTGGTCTCGTCCAGCGAATCTGGGGAGCCCTCCACTGGGCCCTCATCCCCAGGAACGTCAAATGCAAGTTCGACCGAGCACGAACTTCGCAAGGTGTTCGCGATTTCGTCGCACACGGTTCGAGTCGGCACAGGACCGATGGTTGCGCTCGACAACCCCACGCTCGGTCGTCTGCCCTTGCGGCCTGCTCGGCGCCGCGCCCCAACCGCGCCCCCTTCGACTTCAGCCCGCCGACTCGGCGCGAGCCCGCCTGTAGCGCTCCACGTGGATCGCGAGCAGGGCCACGTCGGGGGGATTGATGCCCGCGATCCGACCCGCCGCGCCCAGGGTCCGGGGCCGCATCTGTTGCAGCTTCTCCCGCGCCTCATTGCGCAGACCGACGAGTGCCCCGAGGTCCAGCTCGCCCGGGATCTCCGTCGACTCCTGGCGTCGCGCGCGCTCGACGTCCGCCACCGCGCGGTCCACGTAGCCGGCGTATTTGACGTCGGCCTCGACCGCGATCGTCAGGTCGCGGGTCAGCTCCAACGCGGCCAACTCCGGCGCGCCGGCAGCCAGGTCGTCGAGGGTCCGACCGGGCCGCAGCAGCACCTCCGCCAGGGACTTGCGCTTGCCATCGGGCTCGCGCAACCGCCCGAGCAGGGTCACCGCCTCGGCGATGCGCGCCTCGCGCCGCGCCACCCGCGCGCGGGCCTCGCTGTCGACCAGACCGATCGCCGCCGCGCGCGGTACCAACCGCCGATCGGCGTTGTCCTGGCGCAGCATCAGCCGGTACTCGGCGCGGCTGGAGAACATGCGGTAGGGCTCGGTCGGGTTGGTGACCGTCAGATCGTCGACGAGCACGCCGCAGTAGGCCTCGTGGCGCCCCAGGACGAAGGCCGCGCGATCGGCGCCCCACAGGGCGGCATTGGCTCCGGCGAGCAGACCCTGGGCACCGGCCTCCTCGTAGCCGCTGGTGCCGTTGATCTGCCCCGCCAGGAAGAGCCCGGGCACGTCGCGGCAGTGCAGGGTCGGATCGAGCTGACTGGGCTGAACGAAGTCGTACTCGACCGCATAGCCGTGGCGCAGGAAGCGCGCACCCTCCAGGCCGTCGATGGTTCGCAGGAACTGCTCCTGGATCGGCCCCGGCAGGGAGGTCGACACGCCGTTCACGTACACCACGTCCGTGTCCAGGCCCTCGGGCTCGAGGAAGATCTGGTGTCGATCCCGGTCGGGGAAACGCATCACCTTGTCCTCCACCGACGGGCAGTAGCGCGGGCCGACGCCAGCGATGCGGCCGGCGTACATGGGCGCCAGGTGCACGTTGTCGCGGATCGTGGCGTGGGTGCGCTCGTTGGTCCAGGTGACGTGGCAAGCGATCTGGGGCAGGGCCGGGAAACCTGCCGCGTCCGTGCGGAAGGAGAAGGGCTGGGGCTGTGGGTCGCCCCACTGCTCGTCGAGCCGCTCCCAGGCGATGCCCTCGCGGGCCAGGCGCGGTGGCGTTCCGGTCTTCAGCCGACCGAGCGCCAGACCCAGGGCGCGCAGGTCCTTCGAGATGCCCTTGGCTGCAGCCTCGCCCACGCGACCGCCGTCGGTCTGCTCGGCGCCGGTATGCATCACCGCCGAGAGGAACGTGCCCGTGGTCAGGACCGTGGCGGCGGCGCGCAGCTCGACGCCGGCCGTGGTTCGCACCCCCACCACGCGCGGCGCGTGCGCCGGACCTTCGATCAGGAGGTCCTCGACCCCCGACTCGATCAGCTCGAGCCCGTCGGCCGCCAGGACCTGGGCCGTGACGTCCTCGCGGTAGCGGTGGCGATCGGACTGGGCCCGCGGTGCCTGGACCGCGTAGCCCTTGGCCGTGTTCAGCATCCGGAACTGGATTCCGGTGCGGTCGGTGGCGAGCCCCATGGCCCCGCCGAGGGCGTCGATCTCGCGCGCGAGCTGCCCCTTGCCCAGGCCGCCGATGGCGGGGTTGCAGCTCATCTCGCCGACCCTGTCGGCGCGGAAGGTCAACAGCGCCGTGCGCGCGCCGAGCCGCGCCGCGGCTAGACCCGCCTCGACCCCGGCGTGACCCCCGCCCACCACGAGCACGTCGAAGCGGCGCTCGGGATCGGGCGTCGGCGCGGGGTGGGGATGCAACCTGTCGGGTTCGTCGAGAATCATGGGCGCCTTGGCCAGCCCCACATTCAAGCCGCCGGCGGCGGGCGACAAAAGGGGCGCGAGCCTCAAATCCGGGCGCACGGAGGGTCGATGGACCGCCCGTGCTGTCTTGGGTCTTCCGTCATCGTCACAGCCTGAGGTCGCTCTACGGGCTGCCCCCGGAACCTGCCATGGCCGCCCTGATGGCAGCCGTGGAGGCCTACGCGGACGAGGATCTCGACCTGGACGAGCCGGCCGCCCCGCGTCCGGCGCGCCGGGACGATCCGCAGCCCCGGGTCTCGCGCCCGGGTGCTCCGGGGCGCCTGCCGGTGGTCGAGCTGCGCCCCCCGGATCCGCGGGACTGAAGAGACCGCGCCGGGACGGTTACCATGCCGGGCATGCACCGCGCCCTGCTCACCGCTCTGGTCCTGGCCGGCGTCGCAGCACCGCTGCGAGCTGACCGGCAGTCGATCGAAGAGGTCCTCGAGGCCGCCCGCGCCGCGCGCGAGGCCGAGCGCGCGAGCCTCCGGCCGGAGGTCGAGTCGATTCTCGCCGGGGTTCTGGAAGCATCCGCCGAGCACAACCAGCGCGAGGTCGACCGCCTGCGCAAGAAGATCGTCGACCTGGGGACCGGCGCCGGGCTGGTGCTGATCGACATGCTCGACCCGGGGCTGAACGCCCCCCTCGGCATCGAGCGCCGGGCGCGCGAGGCCGCGCAGGTGCTCGGGTCGATGCACGGCATGGCCCTGCTTCCGCCCTTGCTCGCGATCGCCGAGGAGGGTTCCCTGGAGGGGCGGCCGCGGGCCATCGCGGTGCTCGGTCACTGGCCGGACCCGGCGATCGTGGGGCCGCGGCTCGAGCGCATCTACGAGAGTGGGCGCCAGCGTGACCGCGAGGCCGCGCTGAGTGCCCTGGCCCAGCTCGGTGGCGAGTCGGCCGAGCGCGTCTTCGCCTCGGCCCTGTCCTCGACCGACCGCGATCGCGTCGAACAAGCCCTGATCGAGCTCGGACGATTCCCCGACCCCGAGCTGGCGGTCCTGGTCGGCCCCCTGATCGAGGATCTCGAGCGCTGCGCGGAGTTCCTGGCCCCCCTGCTCGATTTCTTCGCGGGTCAACCGAGCGAGCTCACGGTCGAGCGCGCAGCCTCGCTGCTCGTCTTGGTGGCCGCTCGCAAGCTCTCGGACGAACAATCGGTCGAGCTGCTCGAGCGCCTGGGCACCTTCGACCTGGACCTGCGCGACGAGCTGGACGAGCGGCTCGAAGTCTTGCAGGGCATCCAGCGGCGTTCGGTCGCGGAGGCCGCCTCCGTCTGTCGCGCTCGCCTCGGAGACGCCAAGGCGCTGCGCAGTCTCGAGGACTACTACACCGACCGCATCGACAACTCGCGCGACAAGGAAGATCCCAAGCCCTACGGCGCGCGGGCGCAGATGTACCTACGGGTCGGTCGGCCCAAGAAGGCCGAGCGCGACTTCGACCGCGCCATCGTCCTGGACGGCGGTTGGGGCGGCTTCGTGGATCGCGACTACTACATCGGCCTGGCCCGGGCGCGCGCCCAGCAGGGCAAGCTGTCCCCGGCCGCGAAGGCCCTGGAAGCGGCCAAGCTGAACCAGAAGGAGCGCGAGCAGTTGGCCGGCGATGGAGACTTCGCCGAGTTGGTCGACTCGCGCTACGGGACGGTTCTGACCGAAGGCTGAGGCGCCGCGCCCGGGGGCCTCGCGACCGAGGCCGTGCGCCGCGTGCCCCGCCTGGGACGGTCCAAACGCCCGTCGGTCGAGCGAGGGCGCCCGGGCGGTCGATGCCCCGGGGGATGCCGCCCGCCGAATCCAGCACGGCCCATCGCGGCCCCGCACTGTGCCCCCCCGTCGACCCGCCCCATGCGCGGGCGCGAGCGGGCGCAAGCGGCGCGACGCGCCTCGCCAGCGGCCTGATGTCCCTGGCCGAGACTTCCCTGCGGCTCGTGGAGCGCGCCCTGTGGCCCCTTGCCCCGCGCCGGCGTCCTGGCCGCCCCGAGCGCATCGCCGTCCTTCGCGTCGGGCTCATCGGCGATTCCCTGGCTGCCTTGCCCGCCATCGACGCGGTTCGCCAGCGCCACCCGGAGGCGGAGCTCGTGGTGCTCAGCTCCCCCGGTCCCCGGGGTCGAGCGGGCGCGCGCGAACTGTTCGCCAACGCGCCGGCGGTCGACCGTTGCCTGGTCTGGCACGCCGAGGAGATTCGGGGCCTGGCCGGTCAGTGGGGACTCTTGCGACGCCTGCGCGCCGAGCGCTTCGACCGCATCTACCTGCTGCCCCAGGAGCTCACGAGCCCCGCTATCGAGCTCCGCAACCTGCTCTTCCTGCGCCTTTCGGGCGCAGGCTGGGTGCGCGGCACGGCCCTTTCCCACGGGGGCTGGCTGCCGGGGCCCCTGGCGCGCGCGCACCACCTGGGGGCGCGCTTCGATCCCGAATGGCGCCGCCTGGTGGACCTGGTGGCCCGCTCGGGAGCCGTGATCGATCGGCCGGTCAGCGACCTGGGCTCGGACCCGCGGGCCCGCGAGGAAGCCGCGGCGCTGCTTTGTGAACAGGGGCTCGACCGCGCGCCCCTGCTCGCCCTCGGGCCGGGCCAGAACCGCCTCCACAAGCGCTGGCCCGCCGAGCGCTTCGCGGTCGTGGCGCGCGCCTGGGTCGACGCAGGCGGCCGCGCCTGCGTGCTCGGGGGACCGGATGAGGCCGAGCTGGGGGACGCCGTCGCCGCCGCCGCGGGGCCGGGCGTCGTGAACCTCTGCGGCCGCGCGGGTCTGTCGACGTCCGCGGAGCTCCTGCGCCGCTGCCGAGCCCTGGTCTCCAACGACACCGGGACCATGCACCTGGCCGCGGCGGTCGGCTGCCCCACCGTGGCTGTCTTCTCCGGCTGGGACCGCGAGGGCTCCTGGCACCCCTTCGGCGAGCGCTTCGTCGCCCTGCGCGAGACGGTCGAATGCTCCCCGTGCTTCGCGCAGAGCTGCGACCGGGGCGGCATCTGTCTCGATCGCATCGAGTCCTCCCGCGCCGTCGACGCACTGCAGGCCCTGGTCGGTTCTCCCTCCCTTGAGGGGACCTTGCGTACCGCGAGCGAGACGCGGCCGGCCGAGTCATTCCAGGATCGGGAACGGAATGCAGGTCCCGTCCTGCCGGCACCCAAGCGGCCCGCTACCAGCGACCGATAGGCCACCCAGGCAGGGGAAGGGGCCCAAGGCGCCACCGTCCTCGCCTCAATCAGCGATGGACATTGAAAGCAGCTCGAGGCGGGGATCCGCCACCGCGGCCCTGGTCGCCGGCCTCCTCTGGATCGCCGGATGCGCGAGTGTGCCGCCCCTGGCGAGCAGCACGGCGCCGCCGGAGTCGTTCACGGACAGCGCCAGCCTGGCGCCCTACACACTGGGCCCGGGCGACCTCCTGCGCGTGACGGTCTTCGGCCACGCGGAACTCGCGCCGCCGGAGTTCCCCCTGCGGATCGACCCCCAGGGCAACTTGAGTCTGCCCCTGACGGGTCCGATCGAGATCGCCGGCAAGTCGGTGGTCGAAGCCCGCGAACAGATCGAGCAGGCCCTCGGCACCTACCTCATCGATCCGGCCGTCGGGCTCTCGGTCGAGGAGTACGCCGCGCGGCGCGCATTCGTCCTGGGCGAAGTTCGCAAGCCCGGCGCCTACGTGCTCGATCGACCGATCACCGCGCTCCAGGCCCTGTCCCTGGCCGGTGGCGTCGGCGACGGCGGCGACCGCGACCAGGTGGCCCTGCTGCGCGTGCGCGACAACGAGCTGCAGGTCCACATCTTCAATGCCGACACGCCGGGCCTCGACGGGCTCGTGGTGGTCGAGCCCGACGACCTGATCTTCGTCCGCATCTCCAAGTCCGGCGCCTTCCGCGAGCAGATCATCCCCGTGCTGCAAGCCTCCACGCCGATCTTCGGCGCGATCACCAACCTGATCGTCGTCTCCGACGCCCTCAAGAACTGATGTTCAGGCACGACCAGAACACCGCGGGCGGCGTCCGGGACGCCGTCCCCGAGCTACGCGCCATCCTCGACCTGATCCGCAAGCGCTGGCTCGCGATCGGGGCCTGCGCCGCTGCGACCGTGGCCGCGGGGATCGGTTGGCTCAGCCTGCAACCGCCCGTGTACCGCGCGACGGCCACGATCCTGCTCGACCAGTCGCAGCCCACGGGTGGCGTGCTCGGCGAGTTGGCCGCGCTCAGTTCGGCGCCGGCCGCGGCCTCCGAGATCGCGCTCCTGCGCTCGCGGTCCCTGGCCGAGAAGACCATCCAATCGCCGCCCGACGGCAGCATTCCGACGCCGGAGAATCCCCACGCCCAACGCAACCAGGGTCTGACCACCGTGGTCGAGAGTCCCGACCAGCAGCCGGTGCGGCGCATCTTCGACCGCATGGTCGGGATTCGTCGCGGCAAGGGCGCCCTGCACGCACGCGCGCGCGCGCTGGCCGACGGCGCCGCGGAGGCGATCCGCGTGAGTTTCGACGGGGAGGGTCAGATCCGGCTGACGCCCGTCGACGTGGCCGCCAGCCCGGACGACGACGCCCGCGAAGCCCGCCCCCAGCGGCCCGACGGGCGCTACCGGGTCGGCGGCGTCGAGCTGAACCTGGCCGTGCGCGGCGACGTGAGCCGACGCGAGTTCGTCGTGCGGCGCGTGAGCGAAGCCTCGGCCGTCAAGCGCCTGTTGTCCGACACCCGCGTGGTCGAGAGCCAGCGCAACTCGGGCGTGATCGCCCTGACCGTCGACGACTCCGATCCCGAGCGCGCCGCGGCAGTGGCCAACGCCCTGTGCCACAACTACTTCGACCTCAACGTGGAGCGCGGTCGCAAGCGCGCCTCGCAGACGGTCGGCTTCATCCAGTCCCAGCTCGACGAGCAGCTCGCGGCCCTCGAGACCGCCGAGCACGAGGTGGTGGACCTGCAGGCCGAGAACCTCGACGCGATCGACAGCGTGGCGACGGCGGAGTCCTTGATCCGCAACCTGTCCGACCTCGAGGTCCAGCGCATGCGTCTGGATCTGCAGGCCTCGTCCCTGTCCGAGTCCCTGGCGCTGTTGCGCGGCGGCGACTTCGACGCCCTGGGCCGCATCGCCCAGGAGCTTGACGACCCCCTGGCCAAGAGCCTGCTCGAGCAGCTCTCGGTGCTCCACATGCGCCTCTTGCTCAAGGGGCGCTCCGACGGTGACCCCTACGCCCTGCTCCTGGCCCAGCGCTCCGAGTTGCTCGAGGAGCGCGCCGGGGAACTGGCGATGCAGATCGTGGCGGTGCGCGAGACGATCCAGGCCATCGACGACGGCGTCCCGGGCGCCTACGGCTTCCTCTCCGCCAACTCGAACGCGCCCGGCATCACCGTCGATCCCCTGACCACCGGCTACCTGTCCGAGATCGCGCGGCTCGAGGGCGAGATCGCCTCGCTCCAGCACGAGTTCTTGCCCGGTTACCCGCCCCTGGCCCAGGCCATCGCGGCCCTCGACGAGCTGCGCGCCAAGGTGCGCGACAGCCTGCGTGGCCGGCTGACCGGTCTCCAGCGGCTGTTCGAGGACCGTTCCGAGCTGGCGAAGACCGCCGCCCTGGCAGCGACCGATCTGCCCGACGCCAACGCGCGGGTGGACCGCGCCGCCCTCGAGGACTTGCGCGAGCGGGTCGAGCGCCAGCTGGCCAGCCGCCTCGACGCGGTGGCGCTCGAGAACGACGAGCTCGGCCGCTACGTGGCGGTCCTAGAGGAACGCCTGGGCAACCTGCCCGAGCAGCAGCGCCGCCTGGCCTCCCCCATGCGCCGGCTCGAGACCCACAAACAGATCGCGGCCTTCCTGCTTACCAGTCTGCAAGAGGCGGAGATCACCCGTGCTTCCACCGTCGCCGCCGCCGACTTCATCGACGCGGCCGCGGCGCCGGACCTGCGCTACTCGCCGCGCATCGGCTTCACGCTGATGTTGAGCTCCGTGCTCGGTCTGGGTCTGGGTCTCGGACTCGCATGGCTGCGCGAGAGCCTGCGCCGCAGCCTCCAGGGCCCCAGCGAGCTCGAAGCCGTCACCGGCCTGCCGGTGCTGACCACCGTGCCCGACTTCAAGCACGGCAAGCACCGCGTGGCCAAGGCCACCACGGACTTCATCGCCCTGCGCGACGATCCGCACGGCGTGGTCGCCGAGGCCTACCGTTCCCTGCGGGCCAACCTGCGCTTCGCGGTCGGCGACGTGAACGCCCTGCGCACGATGGCGGCCACCTCCTGCGCGCCGGGCGAGGGCAAGTCGACCACCAACATCGACATCGCCTGGGCCTTCGCCAGCGGCGGTCGTCGGGTGCTGCTGGTCGACGCCGACATGCGCCGGCCCTCGGTGCACCGCTACCTCAAGCTGGACCGCGGTCCGGGCCTGGCCGAGGTGCTCGCGGGCACGTCGGAGTGGCGCGACGTGGCGCGTTCCACGGACAACCCGCTGCTGTCCGTGATCCCCGCCGGGGTGCTACGCGCCTCCGCCGGTGACGCCCTGGGTACGACCAAGGCCCAGGAGCTGATCGACGAGTTCACCAAGTCCTACGACCTGGTCGTCTTCGACCTGCCCCCGGCCTTGGCCGTCGCGGACGTGGAGACCTTCGCCCACCGCCTCGACGCCGTGCTGCTGCTCTACCGCAGCGACGGTCTGCCGCGGGAGGCCGTCTCCCTCGCCACCACGCGCCTGCGACAGGCCGGCGCCAAGTTGGTCGGCTGCGTGATGAACGCCCACAGGGCCGACCGCAGCAGCGCATCCGACCGCTACCAGGGCGACTACGGATACGGCTACACCGACGCGGGCGGAGACGGCGGCCCCCCGGCACTGGAGGGTGTCGAGGCCGCCTTGCCGAGCGAACTGGAACGGGAGGTGGCCAGTGCGAGCGCACGCGACGAGCGCTTCTGACGGTCCGGGTGCGCCCCTGGCGCCGCCCCTGCCCCCGGGTGGGTTGGCGACCTTGATGTCGGCCGCTGGCGCGGGTCCGCAGCCCATCGCGGCGCCGCGCAAGCGCTGGCGCGTGGCCTACGTGGTCTCGCACCCGATCCAGTACCAGGCGCCGCTGCTGCGGTACTTGACCTCCCACAGCGCTGTGGACGTAACGGCCCTGTTCCTCTCCGACGTCTCCTGTCGCAGCTACCGCGACGAGGGCTTCGGGCGCGAGGTCGAGTGGGACGTCGACCTGCTCGGCGGCTACGCCCACGAGTTCCTCCCGACCCTCGGCCGCAGCGACCAGCTCACCAGCCTGCGGCCCGTCAACCGCGGCATCGAGTCGGCCCTGCGCCGCGGCAACTACGACGCCGTCTGGCTGCACGGCTACGTCCACCCCACCAACCTGCGCGCATTGGCCGCGGCCAGGCGACTGGACCTGCCGGTGCTCCTGCGCGGCGAGTCGCTGCTGCTGGGCAAGGACCCCGCCGGCCTGAAGTCCAGGCTGCGCGATTGGGCCCTGCCGCGCCTGTTGCGACGCGTCGACGCCTTCCTCGCCATCGGCAGCGCCAACCGCGACTTCTACGAGCACTACGGCATCCTGCCCGAGCGCATCCACAGGGTGCCCTACGCGGTCGACAACCGACGCTTCGCGGCCCAGGCGCGCGAGGCCACGGCCGGGCGCGAGGGACTGCGCTCGAAGTTGGGCCTCGAGCAGGGCCGAGCGGTGCTGCTCTACGCCTCGAAGTTCAGCGCCCGCAAGCGTCCACTCGACGTGCTCGACGCACTCGCACACCTGCACCGTGCGGGCGAGCAGCCCCTGCCCCACCTGGTCATGGTCGGCGACGGCGAACAACGCGACGAGCTCGAGCAGCGCGCGGCCGCGCTCCCCGCCGGGACCGTGCACTTCACGGGCTTCATCAATCAGACTGAGCTGCCCCGCTACTACGACCTGTGCGACGCGCTGGTGCTGCCCAGCCAGTACGAGCCTTGGGGACTGGTCGTCAACGAGGCCATGTGCGCCGAACGACCGGTGATCGCCTCGGAGGCGGTCGGTTCAGGCGTCGACCTGATCGTCGAGGGGCAGACGGGCTTCCGCTTCCCGGTCGGGGACGCCGTGGCCCTGGCCGACCGCATCGCGCGCCTCTTGGCACTGCCCGACCGCGGCCGTGCCCTGGGCCGCGCCGCCGCCGAGCGTGTGGGCACCTGGGACTTCGCCGCCGACGCCGCTGGCCTCGAGGCCGCGCTGCAACAGGTGGTGCTCTGCGAGTCCACCGAGGTGGCCGCTTGAGCTCGATCCTCTACGTCTGCGACCTGACCCCGAACACGCGCGGCGACCAACGTCGTCGGGCGCTCGAAGAGCTCGGCCACAGGGTCACCGCGGTCTCCTTCGTCCGTCCCCGGCGCAGCAGCCAAGCCCCCGAGCGGCCGCTCCTGCGCGAGCGCATCGCGCGCCGGCTCGGACGCCCTCTCGACCGTGTGGGCGTCAACGAGCGGCTCCTGCGCCGCGCCCAGGCCCAGGACTACGACGTGCTGTGGATCGAGATGGGCAGCAACATCCGGCCCCGCACGCTCGAGACCTTCAGGGAGTTGCAGCCCGACTGCGCGCTCGTCTTCTTCAGCGAGGACGACATGGCCATGCGGCACAACCAGTCGGAGTGGATCCGACGTTGCCTGCCGCTCTACGACCTGGTGGTGACCACCAAGCGGCGCAACGCCGATCCGCAGGAGCTGCCCCGTCTGGGCGCCCAGCGCGTGCGCTACGAGCCCAAGACCTTCGACCCGCAGTTCCATCGACCGGTCGAGGTCACGCCGGCGGTGCGCGAGGAGTTCGGCTGCGATGTGGGCTTCATCGGGACCTACGAGGCCCAGCGCGCCGCGAGCTGCCTGGCCTTGGCCCGCGCGGGGTTCCAAGTCACAGTCTTCGGCAACGGCTGGGACACGGCGCGCGGAGGGCACGAGAACCTGAGGATCGAGGGCTACGCCGTGGCCGGCCAGGACTACGTGCGCGCCATCTGTGCCTCCAAGATCCAGCTCGGCTTCTTGCGCGTCGCCAACCGCGACGAGCACACCGACCGCAGCGTCGAGGTGCCCGCCTGTGGGCGCTTCATGTTGGCCGAGCGCACCCAGGAGCACCTGGAGCTGTTCGCCGAGGGTCGCGAGGCGGCCTACTTCGACGGCACGGACGAACTCGTCGCGAAGGTGCAGCACTACCTGGCAGCGGACGAGGAGCGCGAGCAGATCGCCCGCGCCGCCCGCGAGCGCTGCCTGTCGAGCGACTACAGCCACCATGGTTGCCTGATCCGAGTCCTGAGCTCGGTCGGCGTCCCGACGCCCCATCCCAGCCCCCTGTCCCCGGAAGGTCTGGAACGGGCGGCGCGCCTCGCCGCCGAGCTCGAGCGCCCCGCCGCCCCGCTGCCGGCGGTCAGCGGCGACGACCAACCCCACCCCGGCGACTTCGTCCGGAGGCTGGTGCAATGAAGGTCGCAATCAGCGTGCTGGGCCGCTTCCACGCCTTCGACCTGGCCCGCGAACTCGACGCCCAGGGAGTGCTCGAGCGGCTGATCACCTCCTACCCGCGCCAGCTCGGCCCGCGCTTCGGCGTGGATCCCTGGCGGATCAAGGGCCTCCCCGCGATCGAGGCGGTGCATCGCCTGTGGCAGCGCCTGCCCGTCGCGCGCCGCGACGCCCTCGAGCCCACCATCCACGCCCTCTACGAGCGCGCCGTGCCCCGGCACCTGCCCCGCGAGATGGACGTGTTCGTCGGTTGGTCCGGGGTCTCGCTGGCCGGCATCCGAGCCGCCAAGCGGCGCGGGGCACTGACCGTGCTCGAGCGCGGCAGCGCCCACATCGAAGAGCAAACGCGCCTGCTGCGCGCCGAGTACGGCCGCTTCGGGATCGAGCCGCGCACCGCCCACCCGGCGGTGATCGACAAGGAGCTGGCCGAGTACGAGGCGGCGGACGCCATTGCCGTGCCCTCGGGCTTCGCCCGCGACAGCTTCGTCGAGCGCGGCATCCCCGCTTCGAAGCTGATCGTCAACCCCTACGGCGTCTCGATCGACAGCTTCACCCCGGCCGCGGTGGGCCCCGGCCGCCTTCGGTTGTTGGCCGTGGGCCGGGTTTCGATCCAGAAGGGCAGTCACCTGCTGCTCGAGGCCTTCGCGAAGTTCGAGCGCAAGGACGCCGAGCTGCACTTCGTGGGTCCGATCGAGCCGGAGATCGAGCCCTTCCGCGAGCGCCTCGCCGACGATCGCGTGCACTTCCACGGCGCGGTGCCCCAGTCCGAGCTGCCCCAGGCCTACCGCCTGGCCAGCGCCTTCTGCCTGCCGTCGATCCAAGAGGGCATGGCCATGGTCACGATCCAGGCCATGGCCAGCGGTCTGCCGTGCCTGGTGACCCCCAACACCGGCGCCGCTGGCCTGGTGCGCGACGGGGTCGAGGGCTTCATGGTGCCCGCGGGCGACGCCGAGTCCCTGCGCGACGGCATCGAGCGCCTCGCCGCCGACGAGGCGCGCGCCGCCCAGATGGGTGCGGCCGCGGCCCTGCGAGTGCGCGACGGCTTCTCCTGGTCGGACTACGGGCTGCGCGCGGCAGCGGCCTACCGGGCGCTGCTGGATGGGCGCTGCGCTCCGGACAGCCCGCTCGAGATCCACACGGCCCTGGCCTCGTGAGCGCGATGTCGAACGACGGACGACGCATCCCCCTGGTCTACGTGCTGTCGAATGGACGCAGTGGATCGACCCTGCTGGATCTGCTCCTGGGCAGCCACGCCGAGGCCTGGAGCGTGGGCGAGCTGCAAGTGCTGCCCTGGGAGCTCGAGGAACACCGCGATCCTTGCGGCTGCGGCCGGTTCCTGGACGAGTGCGACTTCTGGGCGCCGCTGACCGAGGGCCGCGCCTTCGAGCGGGGCCCCGCGCCGCTGCACCACTTCCGTGACGCCCACGGCTTCGGCCGGGTGATTCGCACCGACCACGTACGCGACCTGCTCGCGGGCCGGCCGCTGGGTGAGCACAGGGGGCTCGCAACCGAGTACGCCGCACGCACTGCGGAACTACTCGAACGCGTCCTACCCCAAGCCGAAGCGCGGCGCGGCGGACAGGTGCGCTGGCTGATCGACGCCTCCAAGGACCCGTACCGTCTGCTGTGGCTCGCGGCCAGCGACCGCTTCGACCTGCGCGTCGTGCACCTGACCAAGGATCCGCGGGCCTTCGTCCACTCGATGACCCGCGACGCGGGCGGGCTCTCGCCCCAGCGCGTGGCGCGCTTCACGGCGCGCTGGCTGATCGAGAACGCGTTGATGCGCGCGGTCTGCGAGCGCGCCCTGCCCGCGGGGGCCGTGCGGCGACTGCGCTACGAGGACCTGGCCGGCGATCCCCGGGCGACCCTGGCCGGTCTCGGCGAGTGGCTCGGGCTCGAGGGCCTGGAGGAATCCCTTGAGGACTTCCGCCGGACCGAGAACCACGCCGTGTCCGGCAACCAGATGCGCTGGGGCACCGCCAACGTGCGCCTGGATGAATCCTGGCGCGAACGCCTGCCCGCGGCCGCGCGCAGCTTCGTGTGGACTGCGACCGCGCCCCTGCGTCGGTCCTTCGGCTACGTCTAGGCCCCATGGGCACCCTGGTCGCCAAGGCCCCCGTGCGCGAAGGCCAGGTGGAGACCACCGGCCTCCCGACCCGTAGGGACGCGGTGCGGCAGGCCGGCTGGATGCTGTCGGGCGGCGTGGTGCAGAGCGGGGTCGCCTTCGGGGCGAACCTGATCCTCGTGCGGCACATCAGCCCCGAGGGCTTCGGGCGCTTCGCGCTCCTGATGGCCAGCGTGAGCCTGGTGCTGGCCGTGCTGTCACTGCGGACGGGCCTCTTGGTGATCCGCGAGGGCGCCCGCGGCGCCGGCGCCATCGCACCCGAGCGTCGCGACCTGTTCGTGAACGCCCTCTACCAGGAGACGATCTTCTGCGGGCTACTGGCCTTGGGTTGGACCCTGGTCGCCGGTCAACTGGACCTGGCCGCGGGGGTCCTGCTCGCAGCGCTCCTGCTCGCCCACCTGCTGTCGAACCTCAAGGCCTTCCACGAGCGGCAGATGGCCTACCGCAGCTTGAGCGTGCTCGAGAGCGGATCCCAGCTCGCCGGACATGGCGTGGCCGTCGCGCTGGCACTCTTGGGGGCGGGAGCGGCCGCGCTCTACGCCCGCGAGTTGGCCCTGGCTCTGGTGGGCCTGATCGGCCTCGCCAGCCTGCGCGCCCTGCCCACCGTGCGTTGGCGTTGGTTGCGGCCGCGCGACTGGGCCGGCCTGGCACACGAGGCCAAGGACGTGTGGCTCGACGGCGCCCTCGAGGGGGGCTTCGCACGGGTGCTCGTGCTCGCCGCGGGAGCCATCGGCGGCCCCGCCGGCGCGGGACTCTTCTTCCAGGCTCACCGCCTCGCGACCGTCCCGCACCAACTGCTGGCGCCCCTGGCCGGGCGTCTCGCCTACAACTGGTTCAGCCGCGCGGAGACCGAGGCCGCGCGCCGCACGGGACGCAGGCGTTTGATGCTGACCCTGGCGGGGCCCTTGCTCGCCGCGGGCGTCGCCACCTGGTTCTTGGCGGATTCACTCGTGCCGTGGCTCCTGGGTGAGCGCTGGGCCGATGCCGCGCCGCTGCTCGCCACGATGGTCGGCTGCATCGTCGGCACGAGCCTCTTCGCCACCGCGAAGATGTACGTCCTCGCCACCCGACGGGCGCGGATCCTCGTGATCGCCCGCGTGGCGCAGTTCCTAGGCCTGGGCCTGGGGCTCGGACTGGTTCTGCTCGCGCCGGGCCTAGGCGTGCGTGCAGTCGGGATCGGGCTCTCCCTGGCCTTCGCCTTCGGCCTGGTCACGGCCCTGGCCGGGCTGCGGGCAGCCGAGCGCGATTGAGCGCGGGCGGTGACCGACCCCGATCGGGCCCGGGGAGGGTCGCGGCGGACCGTTGGCTCGGCCGCGCGTGCTGCCCGCCTCGGCCGCCCCGTGCGGGCGATCGAGGCTGCTAGGCTCACTCGAGGACCGCGCTAGCCGCCCTCAGCGGTGAACTCGAGCGCGAAGCTCGCCCACGGCTCCTGCACCCACGCCGACAATGATCGCGACCTTTCTCGACCTGTTTCGCTCGTTCAGCATCGCGCTCGCCCTGGTCGTGTGCATGCCCATGGCGGCTCCGCTCGCTGCACAGGGAGCCGGAGGCTGCAACCCCAACGCCGGGTCGGGTGGTTTCGCCAGTGATCTGGGAGCCGACGAGCACTTTGCGGAGAGCTTCTCCCTGCCCAGCAGCGGCGCGCTGACCCGCTTGACCTGGTGGGGCACGGCGCCCGACGAACAGCTGACGTACGACGGCACCAATTGGGTCTGGGCCGCCGGGCTCGCTTCCACCGACTTCGAGATCCAGTTCTGGACCGACTCGGCCGGCGTCCCGGGATCGTTGATCTACACAGTCCCGACGAATGCCTGCATCCTGCGCACGCCGACCGGTTCGGCCGTGCCCTTCGCCCCCGGACCATGGCCCGCCAAGGCCTTCCCCGAGACCCGGTACGAGCTGCTGCTGCCCACCCCATTGAGCCTGGCCGGCGGCACGCCGTACTGGGTCTCGATCGCCGGCTCCACCCCGGGATCGGTCCCGTGGCTGTGGTCCTTCACCCCGGCAGGCGACGGTTCCGCCTACTCCAGCACACCCTGGCTGGCGTCCACCGACGACTTCGCGTTCTGCCCCAGCACCGGCCCACCTTCGGACCCCCTGGGTCTGCCGCTCTTCGCGCGGGTCTCGGTCAAGCGCGTCCTCGGTCCCGCCCAGGCGCCGAACGCCAAATGGAACCACCAGACGATCTGCGCTTGGCTCGACGACCTGAACGAGATCTACCTCTCGTCGAACTTGAACTTCGTTCTGGACGAGATCGTCGACCTCCAAGATCCGGGCGTCCCCGGTTCCTGGTTCGACCCGCTGGTCGCGTCGAAGGCCGCGATGGAGCATGCCGCCGAAGCGGACCCGGCCGCCTTCAAGTGGCGCACCGACGCCGTCAACGTGTACCTCGTCAACTCTCTGAAGGATGCAACCGGTGGCGACGCAGGCGCCATCTGCTCGTCCCCGCCCTGCCCCACGGACCAAAACGACATCGTCATCCTGGGCCCGGGCCCGCTGCACGGAAGTGTCGGATTCGCGCACGAGCTCGGGCACTACTTCGACCTGCGGCACACCCACGCAAACCACGAGGCGCCCGAGTGCGGCTGTGGAGGCGCGACCGACGGCGACTGCGTCGACGACACCGTCGATGACACCGATCCGCAACCGACGACCACCGCGGCCCAGCACGACCAGAACTTCCTCGCCTTCGCGCTGCAACAGGGCTACTCGCCCGCCCAACAGGCCGACATCCTGGCCAACGTGATGTCCTACCACGGCAGCGGTGGGATCTTCCCAAGCACGGCGGTGCTGACCCCCGGCCAGCGTTGCCGGCTGCTCACAGCACTGCACGAGTACCGAACAGCGGTGCTGCTCGCCGGACCACCTGCGAGCACGGCGTCCGAACTCGTCCGGCTAGGCAGTCCGCCGAACCCGAGCGCCCTGCTCCCCGGATCGACCAGCGGGCCCGTCATCGGCGGGACCTGGGACCCTGTCGTGGACCACTCCAGCTTCGTCCCCGACTCCATCATGGACGTCCTCGCGATCAGCACGACGTCCCCCGGCGCGGTCAACGTGCCGACCGCGATCGGCACCTTGCTCTGCAGTCTCGCGCCACCGCCGGTATTGGTCTCGACCGCGCCAGGCCAGCCCTTCGCGGTGCCGATCCCGGACGACTGCGAGCTGCTCGGCACGGCCCTCGCGGCACAGGCCCTCTCCGCAGCCGCCTTCGCGCTCTCCCTGACGAATGCCCTGGACATCGTCATCGGCACCCTCTGACGGGAGCGTGGGCTCGGCCGTCCCGGCCGACTCCTGTCACAGCTTCGGTCGAGCGGGTCGGGCCGGTGTCCGGGATCTGCGCTGAAGCGCTCGGTCCGGTGTGTGCCGGGTTGCTCTGCGTGCGACGCGCGAGAAATGGCGAGCCCTTCCCAGCGCAGCAGGCGCCGTTCCACCTGCTCACTCCCAGGGATCCCCATGTGCTGTCTCGCCCCACTGACCTCCGCGCTGCTGCTCCTGGGCACCGGCTCCGCCCAGCAGCCCACGCCTGCCCCGGTTGTCTCGCCGGCCGTGTCGCCGGCTGTGTCGCCGGCTGTGTCGCCGGCCGAGTCGCGCCCCAACGTCGCGCCGGCTGGATCGAGCCTGATCGTGCTGGGCCAAGGCGACAGTTCGGTGACCGTGATCGACGGGCAGACGCTCGAACGAAGGGCTCAGTTCAAAGTTGAGCAGACGCCTCACGAAGTTGCGGTGTCGCAAGACGGTCGCACCGCGTGGGTCACCCTCTACGGAGGACCGCTGCCGGGAACTCGGGTTGCGGTGGTCGACCTCGAGGCCGGCGAGCTGACCCATGTCATGGACCTGACTCCCCTCTCGCGACCTCACGGGATCGCGCGGGAGGGGGACGGCCTATGGATCACGGTCGAAGCCAATCGCGCCGTTGCCCACCTGGACCTCGACACCGGAGCGGTGGACCGCATCCTCGGGCACGGGGGCTCGATCGGCCACATGCTCGCTCGCGACGCCGAGCGCGAGTTGATCTACGTGGCCAACATCGCCAGCCACGACCTCTCGATCCTCTCCACCGCGCCCGGCTCGAGCGGACCCGGCGGCTTGACCACGGTCGCCACCGCTCCGGAACCCGAAGCCATCGCCCTGTCTCCCGACGGCGGCGAGGTCTGGCTCGGACACCGCAAGGGCGGCGTCCTGTCGATCGTCGACACCACCAAACGCGAGGTCACCGCGACCATCGACGCCGGGAGCTTTCCCTTTCGAATCGCCTTCGCACCCGACGGCGCGACCGCCTACTGGACCGAGCCCGAACAGGATCGGCTGACGATCTGCGACGCCACCACGCGCGAGATCACGGAGCGCATCGCGGTGCCCGGCGGCCCCACCGGCTTCGTCCTCTCTCCCGACGGCACCTGGGCCTACGTCTCCCTGATCGGCGCCGGCGAGGTGGCCGTGGTCGACCTGGAGCGCGGAGTCGTCGCACACCGCCTTCCGGTGGGCGCAGCGCCGGACGGGATCGCCTTCGCTGTCATCCGGCCGAGCACTTCGCCGATCGAGACGCGCTGACAGCTCCCACTCTGGAAGCGTCTGCGGCCGAGTCGTTCAGCCCTCGACCAGGCCGATCAGGCGGTCCACTGCCTCGTCCACGAAATCGGGATCCTCGGCAGCCAGGTTGCGGTCGATGACTTCGACCGACCCGGGCAGGGCTTCCCGCAGAGCGGCGAAGAAGACCTCGTCGCTCGCGTGGTCGCACAGGGGCCCACCGTCGATGCCGTAGCGGCTGGTGCCCTTGTGGGGCAGCATCATCACGGTCTTGCCGGTCACCCCTTGGAGGCGCTTGCCGATCTCGCGGGCGACCTGGCACCACTGCTCGGTGCTGAGCCTGGGCGCGAGGATGATCGGGTTGTGGAAGACGACCTGGTGGTCCTTCCAGGCCTCGGGGACTTGGTTGGGCTCGACCAGGAGGCCGATGTGTTCGGCGCCGCCGGGGCACAGGACCTGGGGCAGGCCCAGGGACGCGGCAACGGTGAGGCGCTCGGAGTTCGCGGCGCGCAGGCCGTGGAACAGCTCGTCGGAGATCTCGCCCAGGGCGTAGTCGAACACCGCGCCGATGATGCCTTCTTTCATCATCTGCTCCATGGCAAGGCCGCCGGCGCCGACGGCGTGGAAGACGATCACCTCGTAGCCGCGTTCGCGGAAACGCTCGACGGCGTGCATGGCGCCCTCCGTCAACACGCCGAGATTGGTCATGCCGATCAGGGGCTTGTCGCCCTTCGGCGCGACCGGCACCGACTCGACCTGGGCCATGCCCCACACGGCGCCGGCGGCGTTGGCGAGGATGCGGCGCGTGAAGGGGTTGAGCCCGAGCAGGTCCCCCACCGCGGGGAACATGGCGATGTCCTTGATGCCGACGAAGGACGACGTGTCCCCCGACGCGACCGTCGAGACCATCACCTTCGGCAAGCCGTAGGGCAGGGCCTGGAGGATCGCGCAGCCGTTGGAGGTGCCCTGGGTGCCGCCCATGCCGAGCACGCCGTGGACGTCGCCGGCCTCGACCTTGGCCAGGAGCAGCTTGGTGGCGCCGGCGATCATCACCGGCGAGGCCTCCTGGCGCGTGGGACTCGCGAGCAGCTGGGCCAGGGGCTTGCCACCCGCCTCCGCCACCTCTTCCCGGCTCACGTCGGGAGCGATGCCCGGTTGCCCCACGACTCCCAAGTCGATCAGCAGCGCCTTGCCGCCCAGGGCCTCGATGCGATCCTTGACCCAAGCGGCCTCCTCGGCCTTGGTGTCGAGGGTAGCCAGGATCGCGATGGTCTTGGTGCTCATGGCTCAGGCCTTCTCGGTGAAGCGCAGGGCGCGGAACTCGGCGGCGGCGGCGGAGACGGCGCGCTCGATCGGCAGGCGCTCGGTGGACGAACCCGTCCAGATCCCGTGGCCGCTGGTGTGGTCAAGGATGAACTGCCCGTCCGCCGGCGTCTCGAACGCCGCCCCGTGGGCGATCAGGATCACCTCGGGGTGCACCGCGCGGATCGCGCGGTAGGCCTCCTCGGTGCGCGCGGCGGTTTGCTCGATGGTCTCGCCCGAGTCGTAGCCGGTGCGTCCGCCCTTGGTCGTGCCGGCGTGGAAGCAGAAGACGTCCGGCCGCGCCTGTTCGACGATCTTCAGGCTGTCCTCGATGTCGAAGGCCAGGCCGATCGAGACCATCTCCAGCTCCTGGGCCAGGGCCAGCATGTCGATCTCGTTCTGAAGGGTGACCCCGGCGCTCTCCAATACCCGGCGGATCTCCGAGCCCTTGTCCACGTAGGAGATCGAGGGGCTGATGTTCGAGACGGACTCGACGCCCATGCGACGGCAGTCCTCGAGCACCGTGCGCATGTCGCGCAGGGGGTCGTTGGCGTTCAGACAGGCGCAGATGAACGCGTCCCCGCGGATGGCCGGCATGATGTCCTCGCGGGTGTAGCGCAGGACCTGCTCGTTGGAGTCCAGGATCGGCCACATCATCGACATGGTGCCCATGCCGTTGGCGCGCAGGCGTGCGCCCGAGAAGGTGTTGATGCAGTCGACCCCGGCCTCCTCCAGGAGCTTGGCCACCAGGCCGCTGCCGGCGCTGGAGATCAGGACGGGGATGCGGGCGTCGATCTTGGCCCGGAGCTTGGCGAGGATCTCGGCGCGGGAGGTGCGGGGGACGATCACGTTCGTAGGGAAGAGTCGGGTCGGGGGGCGGTCGCGGGGCTGCCGATCCTAGCGAGGATCGAGTCCCGATCGCACTCGGTGCCGGGAGCCGCGTCGGCCCTTTCACACGATCTCGCCCGGCCCCGACTGTCAGACCGCCGCGCGCAGGCGGCCGGCGAGCGACTTGAACTCGCCCTCGGCGCGCTCCGCGATCGCTCGCCAGGAGTAGCGCTCGCTCGCGGCTCGCTTGCCGGCCAGGCCCATCGATTCGAGCAGGCCGGGACGACCCAGGAGGTCGGTCAGGTCGCGGGCGAGTTGGCCGCCGTCCACGACCGCACCGGCCCCCACTTCGGCCACGAGGGCGGCGGCGCCGACCTCCGGGGTCACCGCAGTGGCCGTGCCCGCGGACCAGGCCTCGAGCACGACGTTGCCGAAGTTCTCGCTGTAGGAGGGCAGCACCAAGAGCTCGGCGCTGGTCAGGAGCGCCGCGCGGGTGTCGCCGCTGACGGCGCCGGTCAGGGTCACGCGGCCCGCCAGACCGAGTCGGGCCAACAGGCGCCGCAGTCCGGCCTCGGCGCCGTCGTCGGGGCCGGCGATGACCAGGTGCACGTCGTCGGGCCAGGCGGGGACGGAGGCGACCAAACGATCGAGCCCCTTCTTCCAGTTCAGACGGCCGAGGAACAGCACCAGCCGCCGCGGCGAGTCGATCAGACTCGCCACGTCCTCGCGCACGGCGCCGCGGTCGGGAGCCGTGAGGGGTTCCACGCCGTTCTCCAGCACGAAGCTCGCCGGAAGGGGGTAACCGAGATCCGGGAGCTGCTCGCGCTCCAGTTCAGCCGTCAGGTGCAGGGCCGCGGCGCCTTCCAGGTTCTCCCGCTCGATCAGGCCCAGCCAGGCGCGCTTGCGGTGCTTGCCACGGCGCAGGAGCATGTCGCGGATCAACATGCCGCGGGGCGCGATCACGTAGGGCGTCCCACTCTGGCGCGCGACGCGCGCGGCCGCCGTCCCGGGCCAGTGGAACAACCCGTGGGTGTGGACCAGGTCGAAGGACTCGATCTCCTGCCGCAGCGCGCGCCCCATGGGCGGCGACCAGCGCAGGCGCGTCGGTCCGCGCACCTCGAAGTAGCGCACACGGACCCCGTCGATCTCCACCGGCCGCCCGAGGGGCACGTCCAAACGCTCACCCTCGTCGCGGTCAGTGGTGAAGACACTGACCTCGTGACCCCGCTCCACCAGCGCGCGCGATAGTCCATGGACAGAACGGATCGGTCCGCCGTAGCGCACCCCGGGCAGGTAGCTGGGGACGACCTGGAGGATCTTCACGCGCCGCCCCCGGCGCCGACGACCGCGGATCCAGACTGCGGCTGCAACGATTGGTTTGGCAACCGCGAGCCCTCGGGATCGCGCTGGGCCAAGCGCAGCACGATGAAGACCACGACCAGGGTCTGGAGCACCAGTCCGAAGACCATGGACAGGTCGGTCTCGATGTTCGCCATCGAGCTGAACACGACCGCGGCCACGAGCACGCTGGCGTCGGAGGCAGCCACACCGTTCAGGAGCTGGTCCAGGAACCGATAGCCGGCGCCCAGGGTGAACATCCCCAGTAGAACGCCGATGGCCCCGAAGTTGGCGTAGCACTCGACGAGCTGCGGCAGGTTGATCGACGTCGAGTGGTCGCTGGCGTCGATGATCCCGTAGCGGTGACCGAAGCGCTGGCCCACGTCCTTCACCGGCTTGTCGGGCCACAGGAAGCGGGGGATGAACGTGCTCGGCAGGGATGCGTAGGTCTCCCCGCCCCAGTGCGGAATCGCGGCCGGCGTGCGCTCGATCACGTAGGCGAAGGGCACCAACTGGCTGAAGCGGTCGGCGATCTTCTCGAAGCGCTCCCCCATACCCTGGTTCGGCATGGCCGAGAAGGACAGGGCCACCAACTGGCCCGCGCGCTCGATCGGGTTCGACGCGAGCAGGTGCTCGTCGTTGTTCATCATTCGGCGGTAGTCGCGCGCGCCGGCCCGCAGGGAGATGATCGTGATCGCCCCCACCACGAAGAGCCACAGCGGGATGCGACCGCCCGTGCCCCAGATCAACATGCAGACCAGAAGGCCGCCGACGACCACGGCGCCCAGCAGTCCGCCCGAGAGCTCCATCGCGAGCCAGGTCGGCACCAGCACCAGCCAGGCGAACAGGTAGATCCCGCGCGAGATCTGCCCGCGCCGGCCCTGGAGGATCGCGATGCCGATTCCGACCGGGAGCAGCGAGGAGGCCAGGCGCATCGGTTGGGCGATGCTCGGCGGCAGGTCGACCAGTCGGTGGGCGCCGGCGGCGACCAGCCCGATCGGGATCAGGAGCAGCGCCAACCGGCGCGCGCGCGCCGGGTCCCAGTCGACGTTGAGGGGCCGGACGCGGCGCACCGACAGGGCGCTGACCAGATAACCGGCGAGCACCGCGGCCCACCCGATCAGCGCCAGGCTCAGGGCCTTGTGGATCGACCAGACCTCGGCCTCCAACTGCAGGCCGGTGACGCGGTCGGAGATCAGCACCGGCAGCCCGTAGTAGACGGCGAAGATCACGCCGATCAGCGGCACGAAGGGGATCGGTCGCACCGCCTGGCCGTGCCGACGACGCAGGTCGCGGACCAGGGCGGGTGAGAGACCGAGCAGCACCACGGCCGAGCCGAGCCACGGAACGAAGTAGCCCTCGGCCCCGAAGTCGCGCCGGGCGATGGCCCAGATGCAACCCGCGACTGCCGCGACGAACCACAGGGGCACGCCACCGCGGCGGCGCGACGGGTCGCTGGCCCGATCGGCGCCAACGGTGAGACTCACGCCGCCCACGGCTCGACCTCCATGCTGGCCACGGTGTAGGCCCAGCGTCGCGCCCAGGGACAGCCCGGGCGAGCGAGCTGCGGCAGGCGCCGCCAGACGTCGAGCTCGGGCTCGTCCTCGAGCCAGCGCGCGATCGGGACGGTGAAACCGCTCTTGGGTCGATCGGTGATCTCCTTCGGCAGGGCGCGCCGCGGGCTGCGCCCGAGGAAGGCCTTGCCCGGCCGAATGGCCCGCGCCGCGATCAGGGGCGCCACGCGCTCGAGCAGCTCGGTGTCGACCAGAGGTACGCGCACCTCCAGGCTGTGCGCCATCGACGCCCAATCGGTGTCTCGCAGCAACTGGTTCCGCATGTAGAGGCTCGACTCCAGCGACACCACGCGGGCGAAGGCGCCGCCGGGATCGGGATCCAGGGCCGCACCGATGTTCTCGAGGGGCGCCAGGCGCTCGAGGCCCGCGCGCGCGCGTTCGGTCCCCATCAGCGCCGGCAGCTCCCAGGGCAGGAAGAGGCCGCGACGCAACAGGTACGCGCCGGCCCATTCGCCGCCGTACTCGAGCAGCCCCGCCAACTTGGGCGACAGGCCCGAGGGCAACAGCGCCGCGAGCACCGCGCGCGAGAGGCGACCGAGGCCGGGGATGCGGCTGGGCAGGCCCAGGCTCGCCACCGAGCGCGGCACCTGGCGGAAGGCCGGATAGCCGCCGAAGAGCTCGTCGCCGCCGAGCCCGGAGAGGGCCACGGTCAGCCCGGCCTGGGAGGCCGCGCGCGACACGCACCAGGTGTTCACGCCGTCGATGGACGGCTGGTCCATGGCGCCCACCAGCTCGGGCAGAGCCGCCCGGAAGTCCGCGCGGGTCAGCACCTGGGTCGAATGCCGCGCGCCGTAGTGGGCGGCGACCCGCTCGGCCAGGGGCGACTCGTCGTCGGTCGTGCCGCGGTACTCGTCGAAGGCCAGGGTCACCGTCCGCAGGGGCTCGCCGGTGACCTCGCTGGCGAGACCGAGCAGGGCACCGGAATCGATCCCCGCCGACAGGAACAGCCCCACCGGCACGTCGGCGATCAGGTGGCGGCGCACGCTGTCGCGCAGGGCGTCGACCACCTCGCGCTCGGCGACTTCGGCCCTCGGCGCGGGATCGGCGGCGACGGCCTGGGCCAGGGTGCTGGCCACGCTGTAGAAGACCCGCGGCCCGCGCACGCCGCGCTCGTCGACCCACAGGGCCTGCCCCGCGGGCAGGGCGTGGATCTCGCGGAACAGCGTGAAGGGCTCGGGCACGCTCCCGGTCAGGTAGAAGCCCGCCAGGCCGGCGTCGTCGACGGCTCCGTCGATCGCGCCGCCCGCGCGCAGGGCCTTGACCTGGGACGCGGCGCGCAGCACGCCGTTCTTCTCGGCGAAGTAGAGGGGCTTGATCCCGTAGGGGTCGCGCGCGAGCAGCAGCGCGCCGCGGCGCTCGTCCCACAGGGCGAAGGCGTACATGCCGCGCAGCCGCGGCAGGGCCGCTTCCCCGTCGCGCGCCAGCAGGGCCAGCAGCACCTCGGTGTCCGAGGTGGTGTCGAAGTGGTGACCCTCCACCTCCAACGCGGCGCGGTCTTCGTGGAAGCCGTAGAGCTCGCCGTTGTAGGCCAGGCGCAGGCGCCCGTCGCCCGAGGCCATGGGTTGGCCGGCGCGCGGGTCGAGGTCCTGGATCGCCAGGCGCCGGTGACCCAGAGCCACGCGCCGATCGCGGCCGATCCAGACTCCGCGACCGTCCGGCCCACGGACGGCCATGGCGTCGGTGACGCGCTCGACCTCACCGGGGTCGATGGAGTCGGCCGCCTGGGACCAGGCGAAGAAGGCTGCGATGCCACACATGGAAGCGTCCCCTCCCCCGAGGGAGGGTCGACTTCCATGGATCGACCGGATCAGGCCGGGACGTAACGCTCGGGCGGCAGGGCGTATCCGCGCAGGGCGCCGCGGGTGTCGATCACGAGACGGGCGTGTCCCGCGATCAGGTCCAGATCCAGGGCCCGGTGGTCGGTCACGATCACGATCGCGTCGGCGCTCTCGACCTCGGCCCGGTCCAGGGGCACGGGGCGGCTGTCGACCAGGGTCTGCGGCAGGCCGTGGTGCTCGCCGGCGGGCAGGCGCTGCACGTGGGGATCGCACCAGACCACCTGGGCCCCCGCCGCGTGCAAGGCGCCGGCCAGGGGCAGGGCCGGCGAGCAGCGCGCGTCCCCCACGTCCGCCTTGTAGGCGACGCCGAGCAGAAGCACCCGCGCGCCGACCAGGGAGCGGCCGCGCGCTTCGAGGGCTTCACCGACGCGCGCGGCCACGCGCAGGGGCGTCGAGGCATTGCGGGCGATGGAGCGGTCGAGCAGCTCCGAGCGCGCCCCCACCCGCGCCGCAGCCCAGGTCAGGTAGCGCGGATCGACCGGGATGCAATGGCCGCCGGGGCCGGGGCCCGGGCGGAAGGCCTCGAACCCGAAGGGCTTGGTGGCGGCCGCGTCGATCACCGCGCGGGGGTCGAGGCCCAGGGCGCGGTAGAGCTCGGCCAACTCGTCGACGAGGGCGATGTTCACGGCGCGGTAGACGTTCTCGTGCAGCTTGGCGGCCTCGGCGATCTCGGCCCGGGCCACGCGGTGCACGCGCTCGACGGCCAGGCTCAACAGGTCCTCGGCCGCGTCGCCGGAGGCCTCGCACAGGCCGCCCACCAGACGCGGGATGCGCCGCGTGCGCACGTCGCGGCCAGGGTCCTCGCGCTCGGGGCTGTAGGCCACCAGGAGCTGCGATCCGAGTTGGAGGCGATCGCCGGCCAACAGCGGCGCCAGGACCTCGCGGGTCGTCCCCGGCCAGGTGGTCGAGTGCAGCACCACGAGCTGTCCCGCGCGCAGGTGCGGCGCAAGGGCGCGGGCCGCGCGCTCGAGCGGACCCAGGTCCGGGCGACCCTCGGCGTCGAGCGGCGTCGGCAAGCACAGGCACACCGCATCGCACTCGGCCACGCGCGACAGGTCGCAGGTGGCCTCGAGGCCACCGGGCTCGCCGCCGCGCCAGGTGCGCGGGTTGAGGTGCTCGAGGTAGGAGCCGCCGGCCGCCAGCATCGCGACCCGCTCGGCGTCCACGTCGAAGCCCAACACACGCCGCTCGGCCTCGAGGAAGGCGCCGGCCAGGGGCAGGCCCACGTAGCCGAGCCCGACCACGCCGACGGTGCGAAAGCGCCGTGCACCCGTCGCGACCGTCGGGGTCGCTGCGGGCACGAGGGGGACTGCGGCGGGGTCCCCGAGGGTGGTGGCGGTGAGGTCGTCGTCGGTCACGGGCGGCCTGGAGGATAGCGGCGGGGCCGCCCCGGCCGGCGCACGTGACCGGATCAGGCGGCGCGCGCCAGGGGCAGCGGCTCGACTTCGACGCTCGAGCCGCAGATTTCCTCCAGCAGAAGACGCCAGGCCTCGCAGCAGCGGCCCTGCTCGAAGGTCTCCAGGAACGCCGCGCGGCCGCGCTCTCCCATCATGCGCCGACGATCGGGCTCGGCGCGCAGGGCCAGGATCGCATCGGCCAGGGCCTGGCCGTCGCCGGGGGTGAAGGTCAGCCCCGCCCGGGCGTCGCGGATGGTGTCGGCCGACTCGCAGCGCTCGGCGCCGACGAACAGCACCGGCCGGGCCGAGGCCAGGATGCCCTGCAGCTTGCCGGGCACCGCCACGCCGGTCTGCTCCGGGCGCAGGGACATGAAGTGCACGTCGGCCGCGCACAGGGAGTGGCTGAGCTGCTCGCGCGGCACGTAGTCCGCGAAGCTCACGTTGGACAGGCCTAGGGCGCGGGCCTGGGCTTCGATCTCCGGCCGGCGCGGTCCGCCGCCGACGAAGGCGAACAGCACCTCGGGGGCCTCGCGGTCCAGGCGCTGCGCGGCATCGAGCAGCTCCTCGAACTGGTGCACCAGCCCGGCGTTGCCCGAGTACATGACGACGAAGCGCTCGCTCCAGCCCTGGGCCTCGCGCAGCGGGTTGTCGGCGTGGTCGATCGGTGTGACCTCGTCCGCGCGGCTCCACACGGGGATCTCGTGGATGCGGTCCGCATCGACGCCCTTGGCGGCCACGCGCGCGCCCTGGTAGGGGCCCAAGACGACGTTGGCCTCGGCGCGGCGCATGGGATGGCCGCAACCCCAATCGAGCAGGCGGCCCAGGGCTGAGCGGGGCGAGACCATGCCCAGCTCGAACTCCGCGTCCGGGTGCAGGTCCATCACGAAGTGGACGTGCTTGGCTCCGGAGGTGATCTGCGCCAGGCGGCCGCAGAGACCGAGCAGCGGCGGGGTGGTCAGGGTCACGACCACGTCGGCCCAGCGGCTGCGCGCGACCTCGAAGGCCGCCAGGGCGTGGAACGAGACGTAGTCGAGGGCGCGGTGCACCAGGGTGCGGCGCTTGCCGAAGCTGGTCGCGCGCAGGCGCCGGATCTCGACGCCCGCGCGCACCTCGCGGGCCGGCGCCTGGGCCTGGCCGCGGTCGTACTTGCCCCGTGAGCAGACCACGCGCACCTCGTGCCCGTGGGCGGCGAGGTGCTCGGCCAGGTCCGTCAGGTGCTGACCCGTGCTCGCGACATCCGGCCAGTAGTACTGGTTGACGAAGAGGATGCGAGCCACGGGAGAAGCCTCAGGCCGCGCTGCCTTCGACCTGGGCCGCGGCGGTCGCGGCTCGGGCCTTGGGGAGGGCTGCGCCGTAGCGCGAGACGATCTCGTCGTAGATCCAGGCGTAGGTCTTGGCCATGCCCTCGCGCAGGCTGGTGTTCGGCTCCCAGCCGAACTCGCGCAGGATCAGCGAGTTGTCACTGTTGCGACCGCGCACGCCCTTGGGCGCGGACAGGTCGTACTTGCGGTCGAGCTGGATGCCGGCGATGTCCTCGACGATGTCGACCAGTTGGTTGATCGAGACCAGCTCGGAGGAGCCCAGGTTGATCGGGTCGGTGAACTTGCCCTCGTGGATCTTGAGGATGCCCTCGACGCAGTCGTCGATATACATGAACGAGCGGGTCTGCTCGCCGTCGCCCCAGATATCCATCTCACCGGTCCCGGCGAGCTGGGCCTCGATGACCTTGCGGCACATGGCCGCCGGGGCCTTCTCGCGCCCGCCGTCGAAGGTTCCGTTGGGGCCGTAGACGTTGTGGAAGCGCGCCACGCGGGTCTCGATCCCGTAGTCCTCGCGGAAGTGGCGGCACATGCGCTCGGAGAAGAGCTTCTCCCAACCGTAGCCATCCTCGGCCAGGGCCGGGTAGGCGTCCGCTTCCTTGAGGGCGGTCACGTCCGCCTCCTGCTGCTTGTCGCCGTTGTAGACGCAGGCGGAGGAGGCGTAGAAGTACCGCTCGCAGCCGCTCTCCTCGGCGGCCATCAGCAGGTGCGTGTTGATCAGCACGCTGATCATGCAGAGCGCCTTGTTGTTCTCGATGAAGCCCATGCCGCCCATGTCGGCGGCCAGGTTGAAGACCTCGTCCACGCCGTCCACCGCCTGGCGGCAAGCGTCGATGTCGCGCAGGTCGAGGACCCGGTTCTCAGCGCCGTCGTGGAACTGGTACCACTGGTCGAAGGGCTTGACGTCGACGCAGCGCACCTTGGAGAAGCCGCGCTCGAGCAGCGTCTTGGCCAGGTGTCCACCAATGAATCCGCCGCCCCCGGCGACGAGGGCAGTGCGCTTGGATGCGGCTTTCATCTTGTTCATTCCCATGGATGGAGGGTCTCGGTCGGGGACTGGGCTCCCCCGCCGGACGGTCCATCGGGCACAGGGCCCCGCGGCCTTAGCGGCCGGGCGCCGGTTCTCGCAGCTGGCACCGGCCCGACCCGGATTCGGGCCGAAGGCCCTTGGAGGCCATTCCGCGGGTAGGGAAGCAACATGCGCGGCGCACGCGCGGAGCTTCAGCGATGGGCGCGGGCGTCCGATCGGCCCTGCGGATCCATGCACGCAACCCCCACCGACGCTCCCGAGACTGCCGCCCCGCGGCGCGTGACCGGCCCCAGCGCCCAGGCCCCCGCGCCGCGCCCCTGCCCCGTCTGCGACGCGGCCACGGGAGCCTCGGAGAGCCCGGCCTACGCCGCGTGCGGAGCCTGCGGCGCCCGCGTCAGCCTGGTGCCCGAGGGCAGCTACGACGCGGACTACTACTACCACGGGCCGGAGTTCGACCGGCGCTGCCGCGCGCGGGCCGCGGTCCAGGTGCGCCACCTGCGCCGACTGCGGCGAGCGATGGGCTCGGCCGCGCCGGACGGGGGCCCATTGCGAGTCCTAGAGCTGGGCTGCGCCAAGGGCTTCTTCGTCGAGGCCGCCCTGGCTGCGGGGTACGACGCGAGAGGCGTGGACCTGGCCGAGGGGGCGGTGGCCGAGGGCCGGAGGCGAGGACTTGAGGGCCACCTGTTCACGGCGGACGCCCGCGGCGAGTTGCCCGCGGGCTGCGGCTCGGAATTCGACCTGGTCGTCGCCTGGGAGCTACTCGAACACATGGACCGACCCGCGTCGTTCCTGGCCACCGCCGCCAAGCACCTGCGCCCGGGGGGCTGGGTCACTGGCTCGACCCCCAACGGCGACAGCTCCTGGCTGCGACTGCTCGGGCGAACGTGGCACGGCTTCGACATCCCGCAGTTCCACCGGGTCTACCTGGGCCCGGAGTCGTTCGCGACCGCGGCCGAGGATGCAGGACTGGCCGAGCCCCTCACGCTCAGCGCCACTGAGCCCGCGGGAGACTTCCTGGTGAAGAACCTGGCCACGGGCCTGGCGCGAAGGTGGTTCGGGAGCGACTCCCGCCCCCTGCGGACAGCCCTGGCCGCGGGACTGGCCCTGCCGGCGTTGTGCGCCGAGCGCCTGGCCGGGCACCTGCCTGCGCTGGCCGGCGACACGCTGCTGTTCGCGGCGCAGCAGCCTTCAGAAGTGCCTCGGTCCCCAATCGCCTCCTAGGGCCGAGGACTGGACGAAGCCCAAGTCAGGGCCGACCCCAGGGACTAATGGGCCTTCCGGAAGCGGCTCTTCCGAGCCCACTCCCATTCTTGACACAAGCTCGTCGAGTTTTCCCGTCGACCAGGCCCGCCATCTTCTGCGCCAACGGAGACATGTAGCTCTTGATCAACGCGTCCAACTGGCCAGGAGTCATGAGAAGGCATACGCGCAGGCGGACCGAGGAGCGAACCGCCGAAGTGTCGATCTAGAGCAGGATTCAGACAGCGCCACATCTCGGGAAAGACATACACTCACCCCTGGCGCGAGCGCTCCAAGTTGGAAGCTCCTTACACTTTCGACCGGCAACAGAAGGACAACCCGATGGTCGCACGTCTTACAACCGTCTTCTTGGCCTCGTCTCTATCAGTCTTGGCTGGCACGAAGTGCGGAATGGCGCTTCAACAGCAACCCAACGCCGACATTCAGACCAAAGGCGTTCAGACCGAGATTGCCGGCGAGAACGAAGTACAGCTGCTGGCGGAGTACAAGGCGGCCCTCTCCAAGCTCGACGGCCGGCTCGCCAAGAAGGTGGCCGACGAGGAGGCGAAGGCACTGCGGCAGCGTCGAGCTGACGATCTGGCGCAGCTCTCTGCAGTCGCAGATCACCTCGACGACTGGGCAACGGCGAATCAAACAAGCCCCCCATTGACCCCGTGGCACCCAGTCGGCGTCAGCGTGACAACCGCCCGGCTCTCAGAGATTCTCCACGACCACAAGTCCAAGGTAGAGAAGGCCCGCGTCAAGTACATCAAGGGGCAGATCCTGCAACTCAGCGAGCAACTCAAGCTCGTGCTGCAGGCTCAGGAAGTGGCGCGAGAAGCTGGTGACACCCAGCTATACCTGGCAACGGGCCAGGAAGCGTCCGTATTCAAGGACCAGATTGATTTCAAGAATCGCCAACTGGAAGGTTTGGAAGGCCAGCTTGTTCTGGTGTTCAATGGATACAGGCCGAGCATCTTCCTGAATGGTGAAGAGATCCTGCAATCTATGGCCGAGGAGGGAGTCTTCGCGTGGCGATCCGACTCTCTGCGGTTCTTCCCGGGCGATCTGCTGACATTCCAGCTCTCGTCGCCGTGGGTATACCGGAGCCTGCGCGCAACGATCGTGCTCGAAGGAGGAGAGAGAATCGACCTCGATCGCAGCCACCTTCGATTCTTGTCTATCGACGACGCCTCGATCGCTTCGGCCAGTCATGTGAGCGATGGTGAGGTGCCGAAGCGCGGCCGAGTCGACGATAAGCAGTCCGGAAATTTGCCTTCGGCATGGATGAGCTTGGGTATGCCGGACGACGCGAGCGAATGGATTGGGTTGCCTGATAGCGACACCTCGTACGCTCTTGGCTGTGTTCTTCCCTGAGAGCGATCGTGCTTGAGATGAATCCGAGGCAGCCGCGACATCCGGGCTACAAGCCCCCTGGATCTGCGGCTGCCTCTAAGGATGCATCACAACGAGAGGCGTCGACGCCCGCCACTAGGGAGCCTCGTAGGACCCAGGACCGAAGTCCGTCGCCCCCACTAGCGGCCGAAGACGGCGGCTGATCTTCGCTAAGCTGCGGCGGCGTGCTCGTCCGGAGCCGCGGCACCATGAAGCAACTGGCGAGCTACTTCGCGCGCGGCCTCTCCACCGTCCTACCAGCCGGGCTGACCCTCTATCTGGTCTGGTGGTTGGGCTCGACGGTCGAGCGGCTGACCAAGGCCCTCCTGCTGCTGGTCCTGCCGGAGGACTGGTATCGACCCGGCATGGGCCTCGTGGCCGGCGCGGCCCTGATCGTCCTGATCGGTGCCCTGACCCACGCCTGGTTGATGCGGGTCATCGGGCAGGCTCTGGAGGGCCTCGTCGAGCGCACCCCGATCGTCAAGTCGGTTTATGGGGCGATTCGGGACGTGCTCTCGATGTTCTCCCGGGCGGAGGGGGACGAGATGCAGGCTGTGGTCGCGGTGGAGTTCGACGGGGCGAAGCTGATCGGGCTGGTCACTCGCGATCCCGCCTCGGACCTCCTGGGCGACGACGGTGGCGCCGACACGATCGCCGTCTACCTGCCAATGGGCTACCAAATCGGTGGCTTCATGGTCGTCGTGCCGCGCTCGCAAGTGATCGCTTTGGACATGTCGGTCGAGGACGGGCTGCGGATCGCGCTGACGGCCGGGGTCAAGAAGCGGGCGCGCACGGATCGCGGCGACTCGGTCCCTTCGAAGCCCTGACGTCCAGGTTCGGGCCAGTTTGACCCTTGAGCCGCCCGCCGGGCTGCCGCAGGTTCGACCATGCCGAGCCTCGACCAACTGCCAATCGACCTCCCCCACTCCCCTGCCCACCGCGAAGGGGGTCGGGTGTGAACGTCGCTGAAGTTCTGGTCGAGGTTCTGGCCGATGCGGGCGTGCAACGCATCTACGGAGTCCCCGGTGACGCGGTCAACGGCGTGCTCGACGCCATCCGGCGTCAGGACCGCCTGGAGTTCGTGCAGGTGCGCCATGAAGAAGCCGGCGCCTTCGCCGCCAGCGCCGAGGCCAAGCTCACCGGTCTCCCCGCGGCCTGCATCGGCACCGCCGGGCCGGGCGCGATCCACCTCTTGAACGGGCTCTACGACGCCCGCGCCGACCACGCGCCGGTGATCGCGATCACGGGCCAGGTCAGTCGCGCGAACCTCGGCACCGATGCCCACCAGGAGATCGACCTGGACGCGCTCTTCCAGGGGGTCGAGGTCTACGGCCAGACGGTGGTGCACCCTGAGCAGATGCCCGACGTGGCGATCCGCGCCTGTCGCGCGGCCCAGGCGCGGCGCGGGGTGGCTCGGATCACGATCCCCGAGGACATCGTCAGCGAGTCCGTCCCCGGCGGCGAGCAGCGCAGCTCGTCGGCCATCGAGGTCGGCGAACAGACGGCCGCGGCCGAGCAGCTCGCGCGCGCGGCCAAGTGCATCGCCGACTCGCAGCGGCCGACGATCATGGTCGAACGCGGGGCGCGCGCTTGCGTCGACGACGTGGTCGCCCTGGCCCAACGCATCGGCACTCCGATCGTGCGCTCCCTGCAGGCCGAGGACGTCCTGCCCGACAGTCACGAGCTCTCCATGGGCGGCCACGGCCTGCTGGGCACCACCGCCTCCGTGCACGCCATGGAGCACTGCGACCTGCTGCTGCTCGCGGGCACCGACTTCCCCTACCGCGAGTTCTATCCCGACGGCGGGCCGGCCGCGATCCAGATCGACCACGACCCCGAACGCCTGGGCCGGCGCTTTCCGATCGACGTCGGACTGCTCGGGCACGTGGGGCCCGCGGTGCGCGGGCTGCTCGAGCGCGTTCCCGAGCGCGGCGAGCGCACCTTCCTCGAGGGCTGTCAGAAGTCCAAGGCCCACTGGGAGAAGCTGCGCGGCATGCTCGAGCACGCCGACCACTCCCCCATCCACCCCCAGCACCTGGCGCGCCGGGTGGGCGAGCTGGCCGATCCCCAGTCGATCTTCGTCTGCGACACCGGCGCAGTCACCGCGTGGGTCGCGCGCCACATGCCGGTCACGCCGCCCCAGCGCTTCACCCTCTCCGGCAACCTGGCCAGCATGGGCTTCGGCCTGCCGGGCGCGATCGGCGCGGCCCTGTCCCATCCGGGGCGTCCGGTCGTGGCCCTGGTCGGCGACGGCGGCCTCTCGATGCTGCCCAGTGACCTGTTGACGGCCGTGCGCCACGAGCTGCCGATCACCCTGATCGTCTTCAACAACGGCAAGCTGGGCCTGATCCAGATGGAGCAGGAGGTCGAGGGCTTCCCGGAGAACGAGACCGCGCTGCAGGCCTTCGACTTCGTGAACTTCGCCCTCTCCTGCGGCGCGAGAGGTCGCCGCGTGGACGACCACGAGTGGCTCGACGAGGCCCTGCGCGAGGCGCTGGTCCAGGACGGACCGTTCCTGCTCGACGTGCGCGTCAACCCCGACGAGATCACCCTGCCCCCGCGCATCCAGGCGTCCCAGGCGTTCGGGTTCGGCCTGGCGAAGCTGAAGGAGTTCTTCGCTCAGTTCGGGAGCTGACGGTCCCCGAGCGGCCACAGGCACTGTCCCACCAGCCCGTCGAAGACCCGCTCCAGACCGGCGTCGTGCTCGTGATCGAGTGCGGCGCCGATCACGTTCGAGCGCGCCCGCGCCGCGCCACTGGTGATCGGCGACAGGTCGTCGCGCAGGCGGAAGCTCGTCACGCGCAGTTGCGGCAGGCGGTCCTGACGCGCGCCCAGACGCGAGGCCAGGCCGCGCGTGACCTGGTCGATGGTGCGCTTGGCGCCGACCTTGAACACCGTGCGACCCAAGCCGCGCTGGATCCCGTCCACGGCGAAGCGGCCGAAGCGGCGCAGGCGGCTGAACATACGACCCGCGCCCTCGATCAGGGCGTGGACGAGATCGAGGCCGATCTCCTCCGTCCCGAGGGCGTCGCCGGCGATCAACTTCTTGGGCAGGGTCTTGCCGATGAAGGCGCCGACGGTGCCGGCCAGGGCCAGGGTCAACAGGGAGACCTGGCCCGAGAGCGACCGCTCGACGAAGGCGCCGAGCAGGGCGCCGAGGGTCGCCCCCACGCCTCCGAGTCGATCACCGAGTGCGGCGCCGGCGCGGTTCTTCGCGGCGCGGAAGCGGTCGAAGGCCAAGAGGACCCGCCGCGCGTAGAGGTGGTAGCGCAGGCGTTGACCGAGCTGGGCGACGATCGGCTCGCCGTCGACGACGCCCACCGGGAACACCGACCGCGCGCTGGCCAGGCTCGTGTCCACGGCGCGGCGCAGTTGCTTGAAGAAGCGCGCCGAGCGCATCAGGCGGCCGCTGAACTCGTGGGCCCGCCGCTCCTCGAGGCGCGAGGCCAGCTCGCCCGGACGATCCACCTCGGGCTTGCCGCGCAGGGCGTCGCGCACGTCGAACCAGCCGTCGCCGGAGAGCTCGCCGCGCAGGTCGCCGACCAGGCCGTCGATCAGGCTGACCCGCCGCAGGAGGCTGCCCACGAGCGGCACGTCCACCAGCCTCGCCGCGGGTCCGAAGCGCGCCCGCTCCGCGGCAATGGCCCGCGCGAGGCGCGAGCCCGTCTCACGCCGGGCCAGGGCGCGCGCCCCGTAGAGGCGGTACTTGCGGTCGTAGCGCCGCTCCAGGTCGGCGATGCCCTCGCGGTCGAAGCGCCGCAGGAGGTCCACGAGCCCCGCCACGTTCGTGCCCAGGCCCAGCATGTAGTAGCGCGCGAGGTCCTCGGGCGGCAGGCCACCGTGGCGCACGAGGACCGAGACCAACTCGGCCACGTCGCGACCCACCAAGCGGCGCAGGTCCTGCTCGAAGATGCCTCGCAGACGCGTGCGATGGGTGCCCTGGGCCGCGCCGGCGTAGACCAGGTCGTAGTCGCCCACCAACAGGTGGCGCTCGTCGGAGCTGAGTCCGGCGAAGGCATCCTCGAGGGTCACGCCGCCGATTTCGGCCAGGGCGGCGCGCAGGCGCGCCGCCCTGGCCAGGCGCGCCTCGCCCCGCACGGTGTGCAGCGCGAGGTCGCGCAGGGGCGTGGGAGCCAGCACCTCGTGCAGCACCCGATCCAGGGGACGACCGCTGTCGCTCAGGAAGCGAGCGCAGACCTCTTCCAGATCCTCGGGGTCGACGCCCTCGAGGCAGGCGACCACGCCCTCGGCGCTGCGTTGCTCGACCGCGCGCTCCAGGAGACCGAGCTCCGCACCGGCCCGGTCGCCCCGCCGCAGTCGCTCCACCGCCGCACGGTCGGCCGGACGCAGCTTGAGATCCAACAGCGTCGCCAGGGGCAGTCCGGGGCCCACCGGCCGCAGGCGCTCGGCGCGGCCCGCGTCGCCCAGGGCCAGGGCCATCCAGCGCGAGGCGCCCTTGACCAGACGCAGCCAGGTCGCGTCGCGGGCCGTGTCGGCGTACTCGGCCGCAAAGCGTTGCTCGAGCCGCGCGATGCCCTCGCAGCCGGCCTCGCGATAGAGGGCCTCGACCTTGCGACCGCGGTCGAAGGGCAGTCCCTTCAACTCGAGCAACAAGAGGGTCGCGCGAGCCCCGTCCCGGTCCCCGTCGAGCAGGCACTCGGCAAAGCGCCGACGCGGACCGCGCTTGGGCAGCACCGCGGCCAGGGCCTGGCGCGCGAGCTGCTCGGGCGTCGCCTGACCCCGATGGTCGGTGTGGAGGTGCCGCGCGAGCTCCGCCAGGGTCAACTGCCGCAGCCGCTCGTCCGTGCCCTCGAGCCCCTCGCGCAGGCGCGCCATGCGCCGCAGGTCCACCCGCCGCGAGAGGGCCTCGAGCAGCTCGAGAGAACGCCCGTAGGCATCCAGGGCCAGCTCGTGACCATCGTTGCGACCCTCCTCGAAAGCCCGCCGGGCCACCGCGCGCAGGGCTGGCGTGTTGATCGGATGTCGCCGCAGCTGCGAGTCGAGCTGCGCGTCGAGTCGGTGGCCCCGATCCTCGCCCTCGGGGTCGAGGTCACACAGCCCCCGCTGGCGGCCCAGCTCGACGAGGGCCGCGTACTCACAGTCCTCGAGCCCGGCCCGCGCCCGTTCGCCGCGGCGCGTTTGGACCCCCTCGTGGATCAGCTCCCCCGCCACCAGGGCCAGGCCCTCGTAGCGCGCGAGCAGATCGTCCAGGGTCGCGCGCAGGGCTCGCCGCAGGCTGAGCTCCGCGTCACTGCCCATCGGCACGTCGGCGAGTCGCTCCCCGAAACGCACCAGGGCCCGCGGTAGGAAGTGCAGCCGCGCCTCCTCCTGGGTCTGCTTGGCGAGCACGTAGACGTGCTGCAAGAGGATCGGCGACTCGCGCAGGAGCGGCAGGAACGGCTCGACCTCCCGCGCCGCCTCCGCATCCACGCTCCTCAACATGCGCGCGCGCGCCGCGTCCTCGAGCAGCGGATCGCAGCGCAGAGCCCCGCGCCGCTCTCCCCACCGATCCACCACCGCGTGCAGCTCGTCCAGCCGCGGATCGCCGCACAGCGGCACCGGCAAACACTCCACCGCACGCCGCCAGTCGGCGGTCGCCGTGGGCGTGAAGTCCGTGCCACCGGCGGCGGCGACGTCGAGCCAGTCGAAGGTCAAGGGGAGGGCAGCCAGCGGATGCGAGGGGCGGGCGAGATTCTAGGGCGATGCCAGGCCAGGAGTACATCGACGATGGTTGCTCGCTCGGCTGGTATCGTCCAGCCACGAGAGAGGAGACGCGAGCCTTGCCTGAAGCGAACCTGCCCCCTCCGGAGAATCTGGACCGCACTTGTTTGGTGCTGATTCCGTCCGGCAAGCACTCATTCATCCAGAACGACGCCGTCATCGATCTCGACGAGTTGGTCGAGGTCGTCGTCAAGCCCGCCGTCGAGCGTGCCACGCGTCGGGACTCCGCGGGATTGGATATCTACCGCCCGGCCCACGTCTCGCTTCGGTCCCGCGACCAGAAGATCGAGATGATCGACTTCTGGCCGGCCGTGCTCGAGGCTCCAATCGCCGTCGTGGATCTCCACTGGACACCTCGGCTGTTGCTGGACAAGGCCATCGAGGACCGTCAGGCGCGAGGGCTGTCGACGGTCGTCCTGCGTCCCCACTCGGTAGAAGTCCCTGCGCGCCGCCCGATGACTCGAAATGTCGCGTACGACCTGGGAAGTACCGACTCCATGGAGAGGTCGTCCGACGCTCTGGCCCGCACCATGCGCGACGTTCTGGCCAAGGCGCGTCGGAACGGAGATGCCGAACCGCATCGATCCGAGACTCCGACGCCGACGATGACTGAGTCGCCTCGCTCCGAGTCGCCGTCGCCCAAGGAGGCGGCCGAGCTCCTCGAGATCGCTCGCCAGGCCAAGGCCAACGGTCGCTGGATCGACGCCGTCACCTCGCTCCGCCAGGCGGTCGAGATCGACGAATCCTCGGCTCCTGCCTGGCGAGAGCTGGGCATCGCGCTCAACAAGCTCGACGGCCGCAAGGACCCCCGCGCGGGCGAGCGGGAGCTGCGCCGGGCGATCAAGATCGACGCGCAGGACTTCGATGCGCTCGCGAGCCTGGGGGGACTCCTGTACAGGGCCGGTGAGGAGGAGCAGGCCTTCGACTGCTATCTCACTGCGGCGATCGGTTCCAAGGGAGACCCGTACCCCGTGTTGATGGCGGTGAAGCTCCAGGCACGAGCGAGCGGCAAGCTCGAGCTCGAGGTTCTTTCAGACCTGCTGGACGAGGCGGAGGAACACCGTTCGGAGCAAGCCTTCGCAGACCCCCCCGAAGACACCCCCTGGTGTTTCTTCGACCTCGCCGAGATCGCACTCTACCGCGGTCGCCCCGACGAAGCGCTCCAGATGGCCAGGAAGGGGCTCACCCTCTCCACCGCCGACTGGATGCCGGCGACCTTCGCACGCGCCCTGCGCACTTTGCCGCCTGGACTTGGCATCGAAGGGCTGAATGAGGTCCTCAATCTGGCTGAGCGACGGGCTGTGGACCTGGGCGCGGAAGTCTCGGACTCAGGCGCGATCACGCCCAGCGCCGCAGACGAGAGGGCACCGGAACTCGTCCAGGTCTTGGCATCGCGCCTACCAGCTTGGTTCCGGGCCAACGCGACGCCCGAAGAGGCATGTCTGCACGCAAGGGAGTACGCACAGGCCTTGGCGCGGTTCTTCGCCGGGGCGCAGGATGAGCTGTGCTTCGGACTGCTGGGTCACTGGGGACGTGGCAAGACCTTCCTGATGGACTTGGTTTGCAAGCGCTTGGAGCGAGAGAACTGGGCCACGGTTCAGTTCAGCGCCTGGAAGTACCCCTCGACGCCAGGACTTTGGGTGAATCTGTATGAGACCGTTCGCGGACGGGCGGTCGACGGTTCGACGGCGCGCAGCTTGGGCTTGGCTCTTCGAACAGCCCTGATCAAGAACGGCACTGCGCCGCTCGTATGGTCTCTCCTACTCGTGCTGCTGGTTCTGGTGCCGCTCCAGGACGGAGGGTCAGCAGCCCTCGACGTGCTGGCGGGCGCTGGGGGCTTGCTTGCTGGTCTCAACCTGCTGGCCGCCATGACCAGCCGGGCGGGCCTCCTTCGCAAGCGGTTTCTAGCGGTGGCCCGACACGAAGCGCATCTCGGCCTTCAGGCGGTACTCGGGAACGACTTGGAAGCACTCATCCGCGCCTGGACACCGACCGCCCGCGATGGCCCGGACGATCAGAACGAGACCACAGCGGCCTTCGCTGCCTGGCGCGGCGCGCTTCTCGTCTCAGTGGCGACTGTGGTCGGCGCAGTCGTCACCTGCGCCGTGACCACAAGAGTCCTTGGAGCGGACCCTTGGACCGGGCGTATCGCGGTCTTGGCGCTCGGCACTGGAGCGTGCGTCGCTTGGCTCATCGCCTATTGGTTCTGGATCGCCGCCGCCCACGGCGGTCCTCATCCTGACCGCGTCATCCTCGTCGTCGACGACCTCGACCGCTGCGAACCCAAGGCGATGCTCGAGATTGCAGAGTCCCTTAAGTTGTTCCTCGAGCAACCGAGGCTAAAGGGGCGCCTCTTCGTCGTGATGCTCGTGGACGAGGTCGCGTTCGGTCGCGCGATCCTCGCCAAGTACGAGACCCTGCGTGCGTCGAACGAGCAGGCGAAGAGCACCGCATTCGAGGGTCTCGACGACCTGGACGTGCTGCAAGAGAACCTCGAGAAGATCTTCGTGGCTTACCTGCGCTTGGGCCCCATCTCGCCCGACGAGCTGGACGAGGTCGCCGCCGGCATTCTCGGCCCAGAGGAGGTGGAGGAGCCCGTGGCGAGGCCAACCGAATCTGCGGAGTCGACCCCGTCCGAGGGCGGGTCCGACCAAGATGCAGATGACGTCGACGACTTCGAGGCCGCTACCGGCAACGTGGACGAAGAGTCTCGGGCGACGCCTCCCGCGATGCTAGAGCTCCGCGGGTCCGACGGCTCCGGTTACCCGCCGCTCCAGGAGCACGTCGTTGAGCCACCGGAACCGGCCGCGCCTCTCGAGCCGAGTGCAGTCTTCACCGCTGAGGAACGCCGGGCCATTCGCTCCGCGGCGCGCGGACTCGGACACGAGGAGGGTCCGAGTCGCTCCGGTCCACGGTCGGTGCGGTGCTTCGTGGCCCGCTATCAGCTCGCGAGGGAGATCCTGCGTTCACTAGGGAAAGACCGATCGCCCGATCTCCTGGCCAAGGCAGTGCTCGGTCGGCGGGCCCTGGAGGGCGTCGACGACTCGATCCTGATTGCCATCGCGGAGCAAGTCGGCGCGGTCTACGAACGACCCGTTTCGTCGGTCGCCAAGTAGGGTCCCGGCCGCGGTCAGGCCCGCGCCTCAACCGCGCTTCGGCTCGGCCGGTACGCCGCCCGATGCCGGCAGCGCCGCCGCAACGCTCTTCGCGGCCTGGGCCACGGAGACGCGTTCGATCAGGTGGTCGCCGAGCACGAGCAGGTCCATCTTCGTCCGCAGGAAGCAATCGAGGGCCTCGCGCGGGTGGCAGACCACGGGCTCGTTCTCGTTGAACGAGGTGTTGACCAGCATGGGCACGCCGGTGCGCTCTTCGAAGGCGCGGATCAGGCGCCAGTAGCGGGGGTTGGTGGCGCGCTCGACGGTCTGCAGGCGGCCGGTGCCGTCGGCGTGGGTGACGGCGGGGACCTTGTCGCGCTTCTCCTCGCGGATCGGGAAGACCTGACCCATGAAGGGCACGTCGCCGGTCTGGTCGAACCAGGCGGACATGTGCTCGCGCAGGACGGACGGCGCGAAGGGCCGGAAGGACTCGCGGCGCTTGATCTTGAGGTTGAGGATGTCCTTGAGGTCGCTGCGGCGCGGGTCGCCCAGGATCGAGCGGTTGCCGAGGGCCCGCGGGCCCCACTCCATGCGGCCCTGGAACCAGCCCACGACCTTGCCTTCGGCGATCGCCTCGGCGACGCGCTCGCACAGGGCGCCCTCGTCGGACTCGACCACGGCTTCGCAGCCCTCGGAGTCGATGCGGCCCTCGGCGGCGGCGACGACTGCGCCGATCTCCTCGGCGTCGAACTGCGGCCCGAAGTAGGCGTGGTCCATGGTGAACAGACGCCGGCGGCCGAGCACGCCGCACCAGACCTCGGCGGCGGCGCCGATCGAGCCCCCGGCGTCGCCGGCGGCGGCCTGGACGTAGACCTCCTCGAAGGGCGTCTGGGTCGTGATGCGGCCATTGGCCAGGCTGTTCATGCCGCAGCCGCCGGCCACGCACAGGGACGTCTCGCCGGTCTGGGCATGGAGGGCGCACAGCATGTGGAAGAACGCCTCCTCGTACATGGCCTGGATCGAGGCGGCCAGGTCGTAGTGGCGCTGCTCGAGTGCTTCGTCGACGAAGCGCGCCGGACCGAGGAGCTCCTCGAGCTTGGGCGAGAAGGCGCGGCCCAGGCGCGGCTCGCCGCCGTCCCAGGTCATCGGCACGCCGCCCTTGTGGTGCACGAAGTAGTCGAGGTTCAGCTCGAAGCCGCCGTCGTGGCGCAGCTTCACGACCCTGCGCAGGGCGTCGAGGTACACGGGCTCGCCGTAGGCGGCCATGCCCATGACCTTGTACTCGTCGCCGTAGTTGGGGAAGCCCAGGTGCTGGGTCAGGGCCAGGTAGTACAGGCCCAGGCTGTGCGGGAAGCGCACGCGGCCGAGCTCGACCATGTCGGTGCCGTGGCCGTGGGCCCACATGGCGCTCGAGAAGTCGCCAAAGCCGTCGACCGAGACGACCGCGGCGCTCTGGAAGGGCGAGACCAGGTAGGCGCTGGCCAGGTGCGCGCGGTGGTGTTCGACGTGGTGGACACGGGCGCGGAAGTCGTCGCCGCAGGCGCCCAGGCCGCGGATCAGCTCCGCGCGCAGGTCGCGCACCCGGCTGGCGTTGGCCAGGCGCGAGCGCAGCAGGCGGAAGCTCGGCCGACGACGCAGGGCGTAGCCGAGCTTGTAGAGCAGGTTCGCGCGGGGGTCGCGGTTGATGGCCACGTGATCCACGTCGGCCAGGGTCAGGCCCGCCGACTCGAGGCAGTAGCGCACCGCCTGGGACGGGAAGCCGGCCCAGTGCTTCACGCGCCGGAAGCGCTCCTCCTCGGCCGCGGCCACGAGTTGTCCATCGACGATGAGTGCGGCGGCGGAGTCGCCGTGCCAGGCGTTGAGGCCCAGGATCACTGTGCGTCCGTGCATGGATTCGAACGGGGGTCGGTCAGCTCGTGCGGAGGGGAAAGGGGGTCGGGCCCGGGCGCTCATCGGCGCCAGGTCCCGGAACGGATGAGCGCCGGACGGACGCCGCGGGCGCGGATCCCATGCAGGGGAAGGCTCGCCGGCCTCACCGCTGGCCGCGGGCGGGCTGCGAGCGCTGCCAGTCGCGAGAAACCGGCCGCTGGGCGCTAAGGCCGGTCGTCGGGTGAGCCGATGCCCTCGGAGCGGCTGCCCCCTCGTGGCACCGTCCAAGGTCAGCGCGATGATCGAACGAGTCACCTATCCCCCCCTGCGCCCCAGCGGCGAGCGACAGACCAAGCGCGTCGAGCGCCCGTCGATCGAGCCGCGGCCGGCCCTGCCCCAGGAGTCCCTGCCGGGGACCTCCGTGGCGGCCCTGATGGCCAATGCGACCGCGCCCGACGCTCCGAGCTGGGAACTGCCCGGCAACTTCTACGCCCGTCGCGGCAAGCGCCTGTTCGACCTCGCCGTCCTGGTCTTGACCGCGCCCTTGGCGTTGGCGCTCGCCGTTCCGATCGCGCTGGTCAACCTCTGCCTCTTCCGCCGGCCGAGCGAGATCCTGTTCGCCCAGACGCGGGTGGGTCACCGGGGCTGTGAGTTCCGCATCTACAAGTTCCGCACGATGCGCGAGAGCCGCTCGGGGAGCTACCACTCGTGGCACTCCGGCGATGACCGGCTGCGCGTGACGCGCTTCGGCAAGCTGCTGCGGAACTCGCACCTGGACGAGCTGCCCCAGCTCATCAACGTGCTGCTCGGCGACATGAGCCTGATCGGTCCGCGGCCGGAGATGGTCGAGATCGAGACCTGGGCCGAGGAGGCCGTTCCGGGCTTCGCCCAGCGCTTGGTCGCCAAGCCCGGCATCACCGGCTACGCCCAGGTCCAACAGGGCTACACCGGGCGTTGCGTCGAGGCCTACTGCGAGAAGCTCGAGCTTTCGGCCGAGTACGTGCGGCGGCTGAGCCTGGGCCTCGACCTGTGGATCGTCTGGCGCACCGCCGTGACGATGCTCAAGCTCGACGGCTGGCGTTGGCACGAGAAGATGACCGGCACGGCGGCCGAGCGCGAGGCCGCCCGTCGGCCCACGCCGAACTCGGTCTGGAACTGACCGGCGCCGGTTTCGGCGCCAGCCAGGTGCGGTCCGATGGTCCCGGCGCCGTCGATCCGAGCGCCGCAAGGGACCGACGCCGCTCAGAACGTCAGCGAGATCGTCAGAGCGCCGTAGGGCGCGGGCTCGGTCTCGCTCTGCCCCAGACTCGAGCCGTCGTTCCCGAGGAAGGTCAGCTCGCGCCAGACCGTGTAGCCCGCGCCGAACTCCACACGGGTGCGCGCGGTCGGTTGCCAGGCGAGGCTCGCGCCCAGGTCGATCTGCTCGTCGCGGAAGGCGCCGTCGTCGAGCACGCCACCGGAGTTCAGCCGGAACTGGCGGATCTCGTACTCCGCGCTGAGCGTCAGGGTCGCCGTGTCGGTGAGGCGTTGCTCCAGGCGCACCTCGGGCCCCTCCGCCACCAGCCGGGTCCCCTCGGCGACGCGCCAGTCGATGCCGATGAAGGGCAGCAGGTAGGCGTCGTCCTCGAGGCGCGAGGCCGCCGCGAGGCCGAAGGAGAGCTCGAAGTCGTCGTCGGCGCGATAGGCCAGGCCGGTCGAGCCACCCACGGTCAACCCGTCGAAGGGATCGACGTTGTCCTCGCCCGCCAAGGTCAACTCGACCCCGTTGAACAGGTCCAAGCGCTTGCTGAGCGGCGAGTAGAGCGTCGTGCCCAGGCGCGTGGAGTAGAGGTCGTTGAAGGGGTCCGGCGCACCGGGCACCAGGCCCAGGGTCCCGCCGAAGTCGTAGAAGGAGGCCTCGCTCTCGAGGCCCACGGCAAGGAGCAGGCCGGACTCGGTGCGGCGACCGACGACCACGTCCCAACCGGCGCGCTGGGTCGCGACGGTGCCGGCCGTGTCGGAGAAGTCGGCGTCGGGCTGCAGCCACAGGCGCCCCTGCAAGGCCGCGGTGACCCCGTCGGAGGCCGACGCGGAGTCGGGCTGCGGCCCGATCATCTCCCAGGTCGAACCCGGGCCCTGACCCAGGTCGGGCGTGATCGAGAGGCTGGCCAACTCGTGAGTGGCGACCCGCGGAACGGGTCGCACGATCGACTGAGCGGAGGCACTCCCGGCCGCGAGGACCAGGAACGCGCCCGCGGCGGCGGTGCGTCGGAACATCGGAAGTCGCGAGACCTGGGTCCCGCCCTTTGGTTCGAGTCACGGTGCCCGCTCGACAGGCGGCGCGATCGGAATGCGCCGCCCCCCTGATGTCGTGCTGACCCCCACACCGCCGCGCCGATCCCCCCCACGGAGACCCCACTTGGCCGTGCACTCAAAACTACCCCCGTCTGGCGAGCGCCGCGGGCCAGTGGATTCCTCGGCTCGCGACTCGGCGTGTCGCGGGGCGGAAGAACCTTCCGTACCGGGCAGATCCTTCCCTGGGCGGCAGGAAGGTCCTTCCCCCAGCGGCGCGCGGCGTGAAAGTTCATTCACACCGCTCCCAGGTCGCGCCACCGGATCGACCCGTGCCCCGCGCCCTGTCAGACTGGGCACCCACGTGACCGACCTGCTCCTCTTCCACAGCGACGCCCAGGCGCAGCACCGCGCCACCACCGAGCACCCCGAGCGGCCGGAGCGCGCGGCGGCGGTCGTCGATGCCCTGCGCGCCAGCAGCCTTGCCGCGCGCCTGGTGGAGCGCACCCCGGCCCCCGCCGAGCGACCCTGGATCGAGGCGGTGCACGCGGTGGACTACGTGGCCCAGGTCGAGGCGGCCTCGCGGGCCGGCGGGCGCATGCTCGATCCCGACACCTTCACCACCTCCGCATCCTTCCGCGCCGCCCTGGCCACCAGCGGCGCCGCTGTCGAGGGCACGCGCGCGGTGATGTCGGGCGAGGCGAAGGCGGCCTTCGTGGCGTCCCGCCCGCCGGGGCACCATGCGGAGCACGACCGGGCCATGGGCTTCTGCCTGTTCGACCACGTCGCCGTCGCCGCCCGTTGGGCCCAGCAGCACGCCGGAGTGGAGCGCGTCGCGATCGTCGACTTCGACGTCCACCACGGCAACGGCACCCAGCACCTGTTCGAGCGCGACCCGTCGGTCTTCTACGCCAGCCTGCACCAGTTCCCGCTCTATCCGGGGACCGGTCGGGCGCAGGAGCGGGGTGTGGCCGAGGGCGAGGGCGCGACGCTCAACTGCCCCCTGCCCGCCGGCAGCGACGGCACCGCTTGGCTGGCCGCGCTCGAGGACCACGTCCTGCCTGCCCTGGATCGGTTCCGGCCGCAGCTCCTGTTGATCTCGGCCGGCTTCGACGCCCACCGCGACGATCCCCTGGCGCAGACGGCTCTGGTCGACGACGACTTCGCCGCGCTCACCGCCGGGCTGGTCGAGCTCGCCAACGGCGCCTGCGGCGGGCGCGTCGTGTCGGTGCTCGAAGGCGGCTACGACCTCACCGCCCTGGCGGCCAGCGCCACGGCCCATGTGGCCGAGCTGCTAGGCTGCGCGTCCGCCTCCGGCGATCGATCCGAGCGGTCTTGATCGCGACTGAAACGACCCTATCCGAGCCCAAGCCCACGCACACCGTGCCGCTCCGTAGGTGGCACGCCGACCCCGCACCCGACTACGACCAACGATCATGCTCCGCCGACCCGTCCTGATGCTCGCGGCCATCGCCGCCCCGCTGCTCCTGCCCATCGTCCAGAACTCCGGCACCCTCCAGCAGGAGCGGGGTACGCAAGAGCACAGCGAGGAGCACGAGGAAGAGGGGCCCCTTGAACAGGCCATGTCGCGCCTCAAGGGTGGTACCCGCGCGCTGCGCGCGATGATGGCCCGCCAGGACGCCGCCGGCTGCCTCTCGATCGTCAGCGACATGCAAGCGGCCGTGATCCAGGCCAAGGGCGAGATCCCGGAGACCGCCGAAGCCAAGTCCGAGGAAGAGCGTCCGGCATTCGTCACCGACTACCGGCGCACGATGCTGACGCTGCTCACGAACCTGATCGACCTCGAGCGTTCCTTCCTGGACGGCGACTTCGAAGCGGCCCAGGCCATCTACGACGAGCGAGTGCGGCCCATGGAGCGCGAGGGCCACGACAAGTTCAAGGGCGGTGGTGGCGAGCGCGGTGAGCGCAGCCCGCGCGGTGAACGAGGCGAAGGCGGACGGTAGCAGCCGCGGGGCCGAGTCCGCGGTCGAGGCGGCGAACCTCGCCGCTGCGAGTCCATATGGACCCAGCCACTCGATTCGCGCTCGAGCCGAACTGAAGTGGGCGCCGCCCGGCGATCGATCGCCGGGCGGCGCCCGCTCCATGTTCAGCGCTCCGATGGCAGTCGGGCCCGCTCTACTCAGCTCGCGCTCAAGAATGCCAGGATCTGCTCGGTCACCTCTTCCGGGGTCTGGCCGCTGGTGTCGACCTTGAGCTCGCAGCGCTCGTAGGCGGGGCGACGGCGCTCGAGCAGCTGCTCCAGCTCGTCGAAGGCGCGCGGCCGACCGGCCATGGGCCGCAGGTCGCCCTGGGCGGCGACGCGGTCGTAGTGCTCGCGGGGGTCGGCGGCCAGCCAGACGGTTCGGCTGGTCTCGAGCAGGCGCGAGAAGACCTGCTCGTCGTCGGCGATCGAGCCTCCGGCGGCGAGGACCAGACGCTCGCCTTGGGCCAGGACCGCCTCCAGGGCGTCCCGCAGGTAGCGCTGGAAGCTCTCGGCCCCGTGCAGGTCGAAGAGTTGCCCCAGGGGCAGTCCCGCGGAGCGTTCGACGCTCTCGTCGAGTTCGACGAAGGGCACCTCGAGCGCCAGGGCCAACTGCCGCCCCACGGTGGTCTTGCCGGCGCCGCGCAACCCCACCAGGGCGACCCGCTCCGCCAAGCGCTCGCGCAAGGGGATGTCCACCAGTCCGGCCAGGGAAGTACCCAAGGCCTTGGCCAGGCGCAGGAGCACCAGGACCGAGGGATTGGCGCGCCCGGCCTCGGCATCGGTCAGGTAGCGCCGCGAGAGGTCGGCGCGGTCGGCCAGCTCCGCGACCGAGTAGCCCTCGGCTTGACGGGCGGCGCGCAGCCGTCGACCGAGCTCTCGAAGAAAGGGGTGATGCTTCACGAGTTGGGCGGTATCATGCCCACCTGCTGACGCAACGGGAACTATATTTCCCATTCAATCCCCTGCGACGTCGATCGATACCTACCGATCGATCGACGCCGAACGACCAGGATCGCTCGGGGCGGCGGAGACTGCTCAGCTCAACCCACACGCCGCCCGCCCGGGCCCGGACGCAGCGGCACCGTCCCGAACCCCCGACCCAACCACGACCCGTGACGACGACCAGCGCGACGACGGAGGCCGCCCCCGGGGCGACGACCAGCACGCCCGCGAGCACCATGGTGCAGGACTTCCGCACCGCACCGGCGCAGTACAAGCACTGGCGCCTGGAGGTCGACGGCGACATCGCCACCTTGACCATGGCCGTGGATCCCGAGGGGGGTCAGCGCAGCGACTACGAGTTGAAGCTCAACTCCTACGACCTGGGCGTGGACATCGAGCTGGCGGACGCGATCCAGCGCCTGCGCTTCGAGCAGCCCCAGGTGCGCACCTGCGTCGTCACCGGCGGGCTCGACCGCGTGTTCTGCGCCGGCGCGAACATCAACATGCTGTCGACGAGCCCGCACGGGTTCAAAGTCAACTTCTGCAAGTACACCAACGAGACGCGCTGCGGCATCGAGGACGCCAGCGCCAACTCGAACGTGCGCTTCCTGGCCGCGCTCAACGGCACCGCCTCGGGTGGCGGCTACGAGCTGGCCCTGGCCTGCGACAAGATCCTGCTGGTGGACGACCGCAACAGCGCGGTGTCCTTCCCCGAGCTGCCGCTCCTGGGCGTGCTGCCCGGCACCGGCGGCCTCACGCGCATCGCCGACAAGCGCAAGATCCGCCGCGACCGCACCGACGTGTTCTCAACCCTGGCCGAGGGCATCAAGGGCAAGCGCGCGGTCGAGTGGGACCTGGTCGATCGCATCGCGCCCCTGTCCAAGTGGAGCGAGTCCGTGTCCGCCATGGCGCGCGAGCTGGCCGACGAGCTGCCCGACGCCTCGGGCAACCAGGGCATCGACCTGACGCGGCTGGAGTACACCGAAGCCGGCCAGGGTCGCAGCTACGAGTACGTGGAGCTGACCATCGCCGACGACGGTCGCACCGCGCACCTGACCGTCAACCTGCCCGCCGAGGTCGGCCCGAAGACGGCCGCCGAGGCCCACGCGGCCGGCGCGTCGTGGTGGGTCTTCCAGGCCTTCCGCGAGGTCGACGACGCCCTCTGCCACCTGCGGATGAACCTGCCTGAAGTCGCCGTGGTGCTGCTGCGGGTCGTCGGCTCGATCGACGTGGCCCTGGGCGCCGACGCCCTGCTCGCCGATAGCCACTGGTTCACCGTCGAGGTGCGGAACTTCGTCAAGCGCGTGCTCAAGCGCCAGGACAACACCGCCAAGAGCTTCTACGCCATCGCCGACCAGGGCACGGCCTTCGCAGGTCTGTTCCTCGAGATGGCCCTGGCGGCGGACCGCATCTACCTGCTCAACGATCCGGAGCTCCCGGTGCAGATGGGTATCTCCGGCACGGCCAACGGCGGGCTGTTCCCCATGTCCAACGGCATTTCGCGCCTCGAGACCCGCTTCCTCGGTGACGAGACGGCCCCGGCCCGCATCCTCGAGCACCAGGGGGCGATCGACGCGGAGACCGCGGACGAGCTCGGCCTGGCCACCAGCGCCCCGGACGAGATCGACTGGGACGACGAGATCCGCCTCGCGATCGAAGAGCGCACGGCCTACTCGCCCGACGCCCTGACCGGCATGGAGGCGAACCTGCGCTTCGCCGGACCCGAGACCATGGAGACCAAGATCTTCGGGCGACTGACCGCCTGGCAGAACTGGATCTTCCAACGCCCCAACGCGGTGGGCGAGCGCGGCGCGCTGAAGTGCTACGGGACGCCCCAGGCCCCCGAGTTCGACTACAAGCGCACCTGACCCGACGCCGCACCGACTCGGCGTCGGTCCGCGGCCGCCCCACCGAACACGACTTCACCCTCTTCTCCTGGCCCTTCCACCGAACTCACACGCAACCATGCCCGGCATCGACTACAGCCAGAAGATCCCGAACAACGTCGACCTCAAGTCCGACAAGCGTCTGCAACGGGCGCTCGAGTCCTGGCAGCCCAACTACCTGGACTGGTGGGCCAACATGGGGCCCACGGACTTCAACGAGAAGGACATCTACCTGCGCACCGCGGTGGGCGTCGACGCCAAGGGTTGGGCCCACTACGACTACGTGGCCATGCCCGACTACCGCTGGGGCATCTTCCTCGAGCCGCGCCAGGGCGAGGCGACCATCGGCTTCGGCGACCACTTCGGCGAGCCCGTGTGGGACCAGGTCCCCGGCGAGTACCGCAACTGGTTGCGGCGCCTGATCGTGACCCAGGCGGACACCGAGCCCGCTTCGGTCGAGCAGCAGCGCCTCCTGGGCCACACCGCGCCGTCCCTGTACGACCTGCGGAACCTGTTCCAGGTCAACGTCGAAGAAGGCCGTCACCTGTGGGCGATGGTCTACCTGCTGCACGGTTTCTTCGGCAAGGACGGCCGCGAGGAGGCCGACGAGCTGCTCGAGCGGCGCTCGGGCAACCCGGACCACCCGCGCATCCTGCAGACCTTCAACGAGCCCTGTGAGGACTGGCTGTCCTTCCTGTGCTTCACGATGTTCACGGACCGCGACGGCAAGTTCCAACTCCTGAGCCTGGCCGAGTCTGGCTTCGATCCCCTGGCGCGCACCTGCCGCTTCATGCTGACCGAGGAGGCCCACCACATGTTCGTGGGTCAGACCGGCGTGGGGCGGGTGATCCAGCGCACCTGCGAGGTGGTCAACGAGGGCAAGGACCCCGTGGAAGTCGGTGCGATCCCCTTCGAGATCATCCAGAAGTACATCAGCTTCTGGAGTTCCTCGAGCACCGACCTGTTCGGCTCCGAGGTCTCGAGCAACGCCTCCAACTTCTTCCGGGCCGGCCTCAAGGGCCGCGCCAACGAGTCCAAGCTGGAGGACCACCGCGCCCTCGAGGGTCACTACGACCTGCCCGTGATCGACGGCGATCGCGTCACCAACGACGAGATCCCGCTGCGCAACGCCATGAACGAGGTCCTGCGCGACGAGTACGTCAAGGACAACGAGAAGGGCATCGCCTACTGGAACCGGATCTGTGAGAAGGCCGGCGTCGACTTCCGCTTCTTCCTGCCCCACCGCCGCTTCAATCGCTCGGTGGGTCTGTACGCGGGCCGTCGCTTCGATCTCGAGGGCAACCTGATCGACGAGCAGACCTGGAACCAGAAGGTCGGCGAGTGGCTGCCCACCGCCGAAGACAAGGCCTACGTCAAGTCGCTGATGGTGCCCTGCTTCGAGCGCGGCAAGTACGCAGGCTGGATCGCCCCGCCGGCCAAGGGTGTCAACGGTCAGGAAGTCGACTTCGAGTACGTGAAGCTCTAGTCCGGACTCCTCCGACACTGTCACGCACGCCCGCCGGTCCGAACCGGCGGGCGTGCGCGCGTTCGGGGGCGCTCAGAGCCCCGGCGGTCGCTATGCTGCCGCCGATGGACGACGCCAGTCAGGCCCTGCAGGACGCGATCGACGACGGAGACGTGGCTGCCCTGGGACGGCTCTTGGCCGCCGACCGCGCCCTGGCCAACCGACGCGACGAGGGCGGGCTGACGCCCCTGATGCGGGTCCTGATGGGGATCGATCGCGACCCCCGCATGATCGAAGCACTGCTGGCCGCCGGCGCCGACCCCAACGCCACCACCGAGGACGGCGAGACCGCCCTGCACCTGATCGTCGACGTCGAAGGAGACGGCGGCTTCGGGGACGAGCCGGTGCAGCTCGCGCGGCCCCTGGTCGACGCAGGCGCCGAACTGGAGGCCCGACAGGCCGAGGGGCTCACCCCCCTGCAGTTCGCGGTGGTCCACGGCACGCCCGACGAGGTGGCAGCCCTGGCGCGACTCGGAGCGCGCGTCGACCGCTGCCTGCCGGCCGATTTCGACCCCGCCGGCTTCGCGGGCTTGACCCCCCTGGCGGCGGCCCTGGGCTCGAGCGCCAAGGTCGAGGCCCTGCTCGCAGCAGGCGCCGATGCGGCCCAAACCGACGCCAGCGGCCGGACCGCGGTCGAGCACTGCCACGCGCGCCGCGAGGCAGCCGAGGCAGCGGGGGATGATGACCTGGCGCGGGCGCTGGGCGCCTGCGCCGAGCTCCTCGCCCGTTGAACTCGATCGACGGGCGGCAGGCCCATCCATGCCGCCGACAGCCGGGCGGCCCTTGCCGGTGCCTTCGGCCGCGGGCCGCGTGACCACCCTGGGCAGCTGAGTCCACACCGGTTGACAGCGAGGCCCAGGGGCCTGGTCCGACGACTCGACCGACCGGGGGGGGCGCCCGTCCGCGGAGGACTCGAGCTCCAAATGGAAAGTCCTTCCGAGCGTCACTGAGGCCGCCGAGGCCGCCCTGTTGGCGGCAGCTCGCGCAACCGAACGGCAATCCGTGGCTTTTCGCGCCGGCGGCTCCAGAGCGCGCGGCGCGCGGGCCGATCCCTGGCTGCACGAGGCGACCGGTAGAACGCGGCTTGGGAAGGCTGCACCGGACTTGCCTCCCGACTCAAGGGGTCTCAACGGATGTCGGCTTATCCGCCGGTCTGCACCACGGGGGTGGTGCGGCGGCAACCTATCGGCAGCTCCCCGCTCGGCTTGGCCGCGGCGGTCGCAGGACTGTTCCTCGTGGCAGGCTGCGGCGGTGGTGTCACCGACGGCTTCTTCACCGACAACCTCGACGATCCTGGACCGTCCGGGCCAAGTCCCGAGATCAACCTCGAGCCGCCCGCCGCGGGCCAGACCGTGGCGGTGATGGAGGTCGTCATCCCCGACGCGAGCGAGTTCACCCTGCGGGGCACCCTGCCGATCCCGAAGGGGCTGTTCACCGACAGCAGCACGACCTACCCGTTGACCGTCAAGGACGCCGAGGGCAACTCGGTTCCGACGCAACTGGAGATCGTCAGCCGCTACCCGCGTGAAGAGGACGGGGCCGATGTGGTCGAGGTGATCGCGCGGGTTCCGCGCCCGACCGGAGCCGTCACGGGGGATCGAATGGAGTTCGAGGTCGCCGCGGTCGCGAGCGGCCTCGCCGTGCCAACGCCGACAGCCCAGGCTGTCGCCGCACACCTCGAAGGCACCCAAGCCATCGGTACCGGCGTTGCCGCGTTGCTCGCCGATCAGAGCTCCGTCAAGCTGCGTACCTGGGACGCCTTCGGGCACGTCTACACCTTCACCCCCCTGAAGGAGGCCCACAACCCCAAGGTGTTGCGCTTTGGCCCGCTCGAGACAACGGTGCGGACCCACAACGTGATGCAGCCGTTCACGCCCGTGAGTGGCTCGAGCGGCACGCTCGAGCACATGTTCGGAGTCCACGGCTACTCGACCACCCTGGCCGAGGAGGACGTGCTGCTGCTCGATCTACGCATCCACAACGGTCTGGACGGCGCCACCGGTTCCGTCAACGACGACCCCCAGGGCAAGCTCTACTTCGAAGCGCTCGAGATCTCGGTCCCGGTCGGCTACAGCGTGGTGCAGACCTTCGAAGACCCGGGCATGGGGACGCCGTACACGATCGGCTCCAAGCGCTACTTCCCGCTGGTCAAGCCCCTCGCGGGCAACAAGCTGCACGTGATGGGCAACCAGGCCCAGACGCACCGGCGCCTGGCCATCGCGCCCAACTCCAAGGTCGACCGTGCCCGCGAGTTGCTGGACCTCGAGGGTCTGGCCTTCGCCCGCCGGGGCGTCGACTCGGGTAGCGGCGACGACTACTACTCTTGGTGGAACCCGGGTACCGCGCGCTACTTCCCGCAGAACTTCCTGCTGCCCTCCCTGGAGCACGTCGGGCACGCCAACCTGCGCACGGCCCTGACCAACGAGGCCAACGAGCTCATCGGTCACCTCGAGAACGGAACGACCACGGGTCTCTATCCGTTCATCGCCGGGCAACTCGGTTGGGCCCATCCCTTCGGAGCCTCCTACGGGGGCATGACTGGCGGCAACGAGATCTTCCTGTTCGACGGCATCCGCACGGTGGAGTCGGCCTCGGTCGACGGCATCCGCAAGGTCCAGGCGAACCACCGCATGGCGATCGATCGGCAGCACAACGCCCTCTATCACATCGACGGCCGGCCGACGACCCTGGCCGACTGGTTGGCGGTGAACGGTTCGATCTCCTACATCCCGATGAACCTGTTCATGATCCTGCTGCCCGGCAGCAACGATCCCTTCGGGTATGCCACGGCGGATCCGTTCCAGGTGAACGCGGTGGCCACCGCCGGTCGTCAACCGGACTACGAGGCCGAGCTGCTGTCCTACGACTCCTACGACCTGGCCCATCTGATCCGCATCACGCGCCTCTTGAAGACGCTGGCCTGGACCATGAACGACCCGATGGCCAAGGACGACCTGCAGATGCAGGCCGAACTGTGCGCCATGTCGTACTCGCCCCACTACAACAGCCAGTGGGGCAACTACGTCGAGACCGGCATGCGGTACGACATCGAGTACGTCAACAGCCACCCGGGCAACGGCTTCCCCTACGGACGCCAGGAGGGTTGGGCCGCCGACACCATGGCTGCCTGCTACGCGCTGGCCGAGGAGTCCTGGCGCGACTACTACTTCAGCTGGTTCACCGACTACATGGACATGGTCTCGGCCGGCCAGGTGGCCTGCAGCGGCCTGATCTACGCCGACATCAACTTCAAGATCCTCGACGGCAACTACCGCGGGGCCCAGGCCTTCGAGACCTCGATCTGCGACAACGCCATGTGGGGCATCAAGGAGACGGTCTTCCGCGGTGAGAACAACGGCTATCTGGCGCTGACCGAGGACGTGCTGCGCGACTTCTACGACGCCTTCATCTCGGACTTCGCCTGGCACCCGGTGCTCGACGGACCCGCGCGCATGTACGCCACCGGCCCCCTGAACGAGAGCCTGCCGGCCTACTGCAACCCGGCGTCGATCCCGTCCGACGGGATGCTGTTCGAGACCAACACCTACCAGACGATCTCGAGTTTGGGGTACGGCTACATGCTGACCGGGGATCCGACCTTCATCACCAAGGCCGGGGATATCTTCAATGGCGACACCTTCGCGGAGGCCATGGCGGATGGGGACGAGAACGTCGAGAACAGGGCTGCCCTGCTGGCGGTGGTCCAGGTCCTGAACTCGGTGCTCTAGACCGGGCGAGCCCGGTCGACACAGGCACTGAAGTCGAGGCGCGCGGCCGGTTAGCATGGGCGGCGATCCAGGAGGATCGCCGCCCATGCTTCATTCAACCCGCACCCGTCGAGCCGCTGTGCTCGTTCCCATCCTCGCTCTGATCCCCGTGGCGACCGGGCTCGTGCCCGATCGCGGGGCGCAGCCCCCCGAGCCGGCCAACCGGGACGCCAGCGAGGTCGCCGCGCGCATCGTCACGGCGTCCTTGCTCGACGGTCAGGCCTACGACCACCTGGCGAGCCTGGTCGCGGCCGCCCCCCACCGCTTGTCCGGTTCGCCCGGCGCGGCGGCGGCGGTGGAGTGGGCGCGCAAGCGCATGACCAAGATCGGCTTCGACGAGGTCAGGCTCGAGCCCTGCACGGTGCCCCACTGGGAGCGGGGCGAGGTGCAGAGCGTGCGGCTGACGGCCCCGGCCAGCGTGACCGGTGTGGAGCTGCGCTGCCTGGCGCTCGGTGGCAGCGTCCCGTCGCCCGAAGGTGGAATCGAGGCTGAGGTGATCGCCATCTCGAGCTGGGACGAGCTGGCCCAGCGCAGCGCCGACGTCGCCGGCAAGATCGTGTACTTCAACCGGCCCTTCGACCTGGCCCTGCGCTCGACCTTCGAGGGCTACGGGGGCGCCGTGGACCAGCGCAGCCGCGGCGCCGTCGAGGCCGCCAAGGCCGGGGCGGTGGGCGTGGTGATCCGCTCGGTGGCGAGCGCCATCGACGACTTCCCCCACACCGGCGGCACGAACTACCAGGACGGGGTCACCAGGATTCCCGCCGCGGCCATCAGCACCCTCGCAGCCGAGCGCTTGGACGCTCTGGTGGCCCGTGGCCCCGTGCGCCTCAACCTGGAGCTCGACTGCCGCTGGCACGGGGACGCGCCGTCCTTCAACGTCGTCGGTGACCTCCTGGGTACCGAGTCGCCCGAGGAGATCGTCGTGGTCGGCGCCCACCTGGACGGTTGGGACGTGGGCCACGGCGCCCACGACGACGGGAGCGGCTGCGCCCACGCCCTCGAGGTGGTGCGACTGCTCCTGGACCTCGACCTGCGGCCGCGCCGGACGGTGCGCGTGGTGCTCTTCATGAACGAAGAGAACGGTCTGGCCGGGGCGCGGGCCTATGCGCGGGACCATGCCGATGAGCTGGATCGGCACGTCTTCGCGATCGAGTCGGACCGCGGCGGCTTCACGCCGCGCGGCTTCAGCACCAACGCGGGCGACGAGGCCCTGGCGGTGTTGCGAGAGCTGGCCGCGCCTCTGGACGAGATCGACGCGGGCAGCGTCGACCCCGGGGGCACGGGGGCCGACATCTCCCAGATGGCGGCGAGCGGCGTGCCCCTCGCGGGGTTCCTGCCCGATGGAGCCCGCTACTTCGCCTACCACCACACCGAGAACGACACCCTCGACAAGGTCAGCGAGCGCGAGCTGCGCCTCGGGGCGGCGGCCATCGCGGTCCTGGTCCACGCGGTAGCCGACCGCGAGCAACCCCTGCCGCGCAATCGCTGAGCCCGATCGGCCGTTGGGTCCGGCGGCGGTCTGCATCCCCGCCACCTGGCCCGCGCCGATCGGACAGCCGGGCCACGAGCGTCGGGCGAGGCCGGCTTCCGGACCCGTGGAGCGATTGGGGCCATCCAGACCGGGCGGTGAGCCTGCTAGCCCGGTTCGGTCACCAGGATCCGCGCCCAGCACGCCCAAACGGCGGCCTACGGCCGCCTCTCGCCCGCTGACGGCACCTTGCGAACCGACCCGTCCTCAGCGGGGCGTGAAGCCTCAGCCGCGGGGGCTCGGTCCGCAAGGCACCGCCAGCGACCGAGTTGGACGCACTGGACACGAATTCTGGTGACCGAACCGGGCTAGACTCCGATCGGCTCCGCCCTCGCCCGGCGACCCCGCCGACGGAGCCGACGGCCGCCCCCATTCGAGAGAAGGAGCCAGGACCATGGAGCCCGGAAACGGCGCCGCCATGAGCGATGCCTTTGAGTACGACGCCTTTGTCTGCTTCGCCCGCGAAGACGAGGCAGCCGTCGAGCGGCTGTGCGCGATCCTCTCGGACGAGGGCCGGCAGATCCTGCGCTTCGCGGCCGACGACGCGCCGACGCCGGAGGCGATCGAGAAGTTGTCGGCGGAGCTGGCCGGGAGCCGGCGGGTGCTCGGCTTCCTGACCCAGGCCTGGCGCCAGAGCTGGTGGAGCACCGGTGGCGATGCCCTGCTGCTCGGGCAAGCAGAGCGCGGCATGCGCCTGATCCCGCTCCTGATCGACGGTCTGCCGGTCGAAGACGTGCCGGTGGCCTTCAGCGAGCGCCCGGGCATTCGCATCGAAGTCCGCGACGACGGCTCCCTGCCGGACGAGCAGACGCGAGCCGTGTGCGCGGTGGTCTGCGCCGACCACGGCACCGACCAGTCCACCGTGCTGCGCCTGCACCGCTGGTTCGACGGGGACGACGACGCGCTGGAGCAGCTGCTCAGCGACAACCTCGCGTGGATGCAGACCTATGTGCGCAAGCACCTGAACGCCCGACTGCGGCGGCGCTTCGACTCGATGGACGTGGTGCAGGAGGGCGCGATGCGGATCCTGCGCTACAACCCGCGTCACCCCCCGGCCAACAAGGCGCAGATGCGCGCCCTGTTCAAGAAGGCCCTGCTCGACGCCCTGCGCGACAAGATCGATCACCTGACGGCCAACCGCCGCAACATCGACCGCGAGGAGAGCATCATCTCGCCCCTCGCCAGCGGTGATCGTCCGGTCGGTCCGTCGAGCGAGGACCGACCCGACGAGCTGGCGGACAAGCAGGAGCAGCGGGAGTGGGTCAAGCTCGCGCTGCAGTTCCTGGATCCCGTGGACCGCGCGATCATCCTGCGCCGGGACTACCACAAGGAGCCGTTCGAGGAGATCTCGGAGTCGCTCGGCCTGGCGAGCCCGGACGCGGCGCGCATGCGCTACAACCGCGCGCTCCCGAAGTTGGCCTGCAAGATCCGTGAGTTGCGGCGCTACCAGCAGGAGCAGCTGCGCGAGCCCGACCACGAGACCTCGGCGGGGAGTTGATTCGCACGCGCCCCACTGGGTAGGCGTTCGTACGGTGCCACATTCGTACGGTGCCAGGCACAAGACCGCCGCCTAACGGGAGAGGGCCACAGCCGCCTGCGGCGGCTGTGGCCCTCTCCCGTTGGGCGGCGGTCTTGTGCCTGGCACCGTACGAACGCCTACCCAGAGGACGTCAGCCGAAGCTGATGCCCTGGGCCAGGGGCAGTTCCCGGGACCAGTTCACCGTGTTGGTCTGGCGGCGCATGTAGGCCTTCCAGGCGTCCGAGCCCGATTCGCGGCCGCCGCCGGTGTCCTTCTCGCCGCCGAAGGCGCCGCCGATCTCGGCGCCCGAAGTGCCGATGTTGACGTTCGCAATACCGCAGTCCGACCCCACCGCCGACAGGAAGCGCTCGGCCTCGCGCACGTCCGAACTGAAGATCGCCGAGGACAGGCCCTGGGGCACGTCGTTGTGCTGGGCGATGGCCTCGTCCAGGTCGGCGACGCGGATCAGGTAGAGGATCGGCGCGAAGGTCTCGTGCTGGACCACCGACATGGAGTTGCTGGCGCGCATGATGCACGGCTTGACGTAGTGGCCGCCGGACTCGTCGCCGTCCAGGCTCAGGACCTCTCCGCCGTAGACCAGCTCGGCGCCCTCCTGCTTGGCCTCCTCGAGGGTGCGCTGCATGCCCTCGACGGCGTGGCTGTCGATCAGCGGCCCGCACAGGGTGCCGTCGGCCAGGGGGTTGCCGATCCGCACCTGGTCGTAGGCGGCGACCAGGCGCCGCTCGACCTCGTCGGCGATGGCGTCGGCGACCAGAACCCGGCGGGTGGTCGTGCAGCGCTGGCCGCAGGTCCCCACCGAGCCGAAGACGATCGCGGGGATGGCCAGGTCCAGGTCGGCGTTCTCCGTCACGACCATCGCGTTGTTGCCGCCCAGCTCCAGGATCGACTTGCCCAGGCGCCCGGCGACCTTCGCCGCGACCTCGCGACCGACGCGGGTCGAGCCCGTAAAGCTGATCAGGGGCACGCGACGGTCGGCCACCAAGCGCTCGCCGACTTCTTCGTTGGTCCCGATCACCAGGCCCAGGAGCGCACCCAGGCCCTCCTCCTCGAGCACCGGCGCCAGGATCTTGGTCGTGGCGATGGCGCACAAGGGCGCCTTGGGGCTCGGCTTCCAGATGCAGGCGTCGCCGCAGATCAGGGCGATCATCGAGTTCCAGGCCCACACGGCGACCGGGAAGTTGAAGGCCGAGATCACCCCGCAGATCCCCAGCGGGTGCCACTGCTCGCGCATGGCGTGTCCGGGGCGCTCGGAGTGCATCGACAGGCCGTAGAGCATGCGCGACTGCCCCACCGCGAAGTCGGCGATGTCGATCGCCTCCTGCACCTCGCCCAGGCCCTCCTGGAGGATCTTGCCCATCTCCAGGGTCACCAGGGCGCCGAGGGCGTCCTTCTTGGCGCGCAGGCGCTCGCCCATGCGGCGCACGATCTCGCCGCGCAGGGGCGCCGGCTTCTCGCGCCACTTCAGGAAGGCCGCCTGGGCGGCTTCGACGCAGCGCTCGTACTCGGCGGCGCCGGCCTGGGGGATGCGCGCCAGAACCTCGCCGGTGCCCGGGGAGCGGACCTCCAGCTCGGGCCCCGAGGTCGGGATCCACTCCCCGGCGTAGGCGCCGGAGAGTTGGCCGTCGAGGCCGAGCTCGCGGAGGATGGATTGGACGTCGCGGGCGGCGGTGGCAGCGGTCATGGCAGTCGTTCGGGGCTGGTTCCGGGGTGAACCGCGCGGACGATCGAGGCCCGCGGCACGGTATCGGGCCGAACAGGATGCCTGATCGCCGCCAGCGCGGCCAGGGGCCCAGGCGCCGCGCTCGGCCCGCGGGATGCCGGTCGAGTCTCGCCCGGGCGCCATCCTCCGGGGACCTGCGTGGTCACGGACGCCCGGCCCCGTTAGCCTGTTCGGCTCGAAATTCGTAGCGGCCGACCCACGGGGCGCCCCGGAATCGCCGCCGCTCCGACCCGCCCGTGCCACTCGAGAGTTGTTCGTCCATCGAGCAGCCGCCCCACCCGCACCGCCCAAGCCCGCCGCACCGCAAGCCCGATCGATGTCCGAGCGAATCATCTACAACATCCAAGAACTCAAGAAGTTCTACGGGCAGAAGGAGGTCCTCAAGGGGATCAGCCTGTCCTTCTTCGACGACGCGAAGATCGGCGTGATCGGTCCCAACGGCGCCGGCAAGTCGACGCTGCTGCGGATCATCGCGGGCGAGGACAAGGAGTTCGAAGGCGTCGCCAAGCCCGCCGCGGGCGCGACCATCGGCTACCTCTCCCAGGAGCCGCCCCTGGACGAGTCCAAGGACGTGGCGGGCAACCTCGAGGAAGCGGTGGCCCACGTGCGCGTCCTGACCGACCGCTACAACGAGGTCGCCGAAAAAATGGGCACGGTCACCGACGACGACGAGCTGATGGCCCTCTCGGACGAGATGGTCAAGCTCGACGAGCAGATCCTGCACCGCGATGCCTGGAACTTGGACAGCCGCCTCGAGCAGGCCGCGACGGCCCTGTGCCTGCCGCCCATGGACGCCGACGTCTCGAAGCTCTCGGGCGGCGAGCGGCGTCGCGTGGCCCTGTGCATGCTGCTGCTCGAGCAGCCCGACATCCTGCTCCTCGACGAGCCCACCAACCACCTCGACGCCGAGACCATCGAGTGGCTCGAGGAGCACCTGAAGACCTACCCGGGCTGCGTGATGTTGATCACGCACGACCGTTACTTCCTCGACAACGTCGTGGGCTGGATGCTCGAGGTCGAGCGCGGACACGGAACCCCCTACAAGGGCAACTACTCCGACTACCTCGACGCCAAGGCCAAGCGGCTCAGCGAGAAGCGCCAAGGCGACTCGAAGCTGCTCAAGCTGATCAAGGCCGAGCGCGAGTGGAAGGCCAAGACCCCCAAGGCCCGCACGACCCAAAGCAAGTCGCGTCTGCAGCGACTGAAGGATCTCGAGGGGCAGCGCGTCGAGGACCAGGTCGAGGCCGTCGACTTGCGTATCCCGCCCGGGCCGCGCCTGGGCGACAAGGTGATCGAGGTCGAGCACCTGACCAAGGGCTTCGGCGGTCGCACCCTGATCAAGGACCTGACCTTCTCGATGCCCGGCGGCGCGATCCTCGGGGTCGTGGGCGCCAACGGCATGGGCAAATCGACCTTGCTCAAGATCATGCTCGGCAAGGAAGAGCCGGACGAGGGCAAGGTCACCATGGGCTCGACGGTGCAGCTGACCTACCTCGACCAGTCGCGCATGATCCTCGACGACGAGAAGACGGTCTTCGACAACATCACCGAGGGCAACGAACGCATCCCCTTCGGCAACTCGTCGATCGACGGTCGCGCCTATGTGGCGCGCTTCAACTTCAAGGGCGAGGACCAGCAGAAGCTGCTGGGTGAGTGCTCCGGCGGGATGCGCAACCGCGTCCTCCTGGCGCGGATGCTCAAGAACGGGGCCAACGTGATCCTGCTCGACGAGCCCACCAACGACCTCGACCTGGACACCCTGCGGGTGCTCGAGGAGGCCATCGAGCACTTCCCCGGCTCGGCCATCGTCGTCAGCCACGACCGCTACTTCCTCAACCGGATCGTGACCCACATCCTGGCCTTCGAGGGCGACGGCTACGTCAACTTCCACCACGGGACCTACGAGGACTACACCGAGTGGCGCAAGGAATGGCGCGAGCGCATGGGCTTCGGCCCCGAGTCCCGCGCCGGGCGTTACCGCAAACTCCTCCGCAGCTGAAGTGCGCACCTCATCTCCCTTCGCGTCTTTCCGTCGAGCGATGAACGACCAATCCGCAAGCTCGTCCGAGGGCTCCTCGCACGATCCCGAGGAGGCAGCCCGCGGGCAGTCCGAACGCGAGCGTTGTGAGCTCGCTCGCTCGCGCGACACCGTCGCCTCCTACTCCACCGACGATCTGGTTCAGATCGCCGGGCGCGAGCGGATCCTGAACTTCATCGACTCGAACCCCGATGCCCTCTATCGCACCTGTCGCGACGGGCACCTGACCGCCTCGGGGCTGGTGATCGACCGCGCCGGCGAGCGCGGCCTTCTGACCCTGCACCGCAAGCTCGAGCGATGGCTGCAGCTCGGTGGGCACGTGGACGGCGACGGAGACCTCGCCACCGCCGCCCTGCGCGAGGCCATCGAGGAATCGGGCATCGACAGTCTCGAGGTGGATCCGCGGGTGGTCGACGTGGACGTCCACTCGATCCCGGCCCACGGGGACGAGCCCGAACACCTGCATCTCGACGTGCGCTTCCTGTTGCGCGCTCCCGAGGGCGCTCGCATCGATGCGAGCAGCGAGTCGATCGAGCTGCGCTGGGTCGCGCCACACGAGTTGGACGAGATCGAGGTGGATCAATCGGTTCGGCGCCTATTCGACCTGGCCTTCGGTCCCAACCGTTGAGCGAGCCCGCTCCCATGTCCCCGGACCCGGCCCCGCTCTCGTCCTTCAACCAGCACCTGGGCTTCGAAGTCGAGGATCGTGAGGACGGCACCTCCCTGGTCCGGCTCCCGGAGGGGCACAACCTCCGCAACGAGTTGGGAGTCGTTCACGGTGGCGTGGCCATGGCCCTGCTTGACAGCGCCATGGGACGCACCGCGGTGCGCTCGCTCGAGCCCGGCGCCCGGGCGGCGACGGTCCAGTTCTCGGTGCAGTTCCTGGCCCCCGCCGAGGGTCGGCTGACCGCCAGCGCTCGCGTCGCGCGCGCCGGGCGCAGCATCGCCTTCATGGAGGGCGAGTGCATCCGAGATGACGGCGTCGTGGTGGCACGGGCCCACGGGACCTGGGCCGTTCGCCGGCCCGAATCCGCCTGAGCCCGAACGCGCGGCCCGTGGCGGGAAGATTCTTCCGCCCGCGACCCGCGTCGACCGCGACCGCGACCGCGACCGCGTTCTCGATCTCGACCAAGAGCGCGCGAGCGCCGCTTCGCGAGGCGCGTGCTCGCGCCCCATCGAATCGTGCCGGGGCCGGCAGCTCGGCAGACTTTCCCGACCCGGACCGAACTGTGCGGCGAAGCGCTCCGATTTCCACGTTCCTTACATACCTGCTCCCTCCCGTGGCCGAAGAGCCTGTCGATGGAACGGCTCGCGGGTTGGCTGGGGTTGGTCGGTGTCGTCCTCCTGGGGACCGCTGCGTGGGGTGACGAGGTCGCCCCCGTGGTCGCGCCCCCGAAGTCGACGGCCGACGCTCCGGCGAACTCGGACGCCTGGGACTGGATCGACGTCGCCGAGCTGACCATCGAGGGCATCGGCTGGCCGGAGCGCTCGACGCCGTTCGGTCGCCTGCCAGCGAATGCGCGGGACCGGCTGTCCGCCAGCGCCTGGAGCGCCGGCAACGCCCCGGCCGGGATCACCGCCCGCTTCGAGACCGACGCCAACGAGATCCTCGTGCGCTGGTCCCTGACCCCTGCGGCGGCCGGGATCCCCGAATCGACTGCGCGTCTGGCTGGTGGCCTGGACCTCTACGTGCGCGACGGTCAGCTCGGCTGGCGTTGGCTGTCCGGCGCGACGCCCAGTGCAGCCGCCGAGGACCAGCTCGCGGCGCTCGTCGTCGGGCTACCCGAAGGCAAGTCCGAGTACATGCTGTGCCTCCCCGCCCTGCGCGGCCTGCGCAAGCTCGAGCTCGGGATCCCCGGGAACGCCGAGGTCACGCCGGCCCCGGCCCTCACGGGCGGGCGCGAGTACCCGATCCTGCTCTACGGCGGTGCCGCCTTCCAAGGTGCCGGCGCCTCGCGCCCCGGCTCGGCCCTGGGCCCGCGCCTGCGGCGTCGCATGGCCAGGGACGTGGTGAACATCGGCCTGTTCGGCGCCGGCGGCGTCGACATGGCCGCCGGAGCGATGCTGTCCGAGGTCAACGCGGCCGCGATCGTGATCGACATCGTCGGCCAGTGTGACGTGGGCACGATCGACGAGTACCTGGGCACCTTCGTGCAGAGCCTGCGCGCAGCCCGGCCACGGATGCAGATCCTGCTGGTGAAGGGTACGCGCCCCGCTGCGGCGGCGGTCCTGCCCGCGCTCGATGCAGAGTGGGAAGCTCGCCGTACCGCGCTCGTGAAGAGCTACGAACGCATGCAGGCCCAGGGTGTCACGGACATCTTCCTGCTCGAGAACCCCGATCCCACGGGCGCCGACGGCGAGGGCTCCAGCGACGGCTTGCTGCCCAACGACCTGGGCCACGCGCGCTGGGCCGAGTGCCTCGAAGGCGCGCTGAAGCCGCTGATGGTCCGCTGGGAAGAGCAGCGTCCGGGGCGCTGACGCCCATCGTCGCCGATCGCGCTAGTGTCCTGGATCAGAAATTCGGCGTCACTGCCCGGAGGTCCGATCGATGCTGGCTAGGCGCGCCGACGACGCGTATCCGCTGCGATACTCGGAGGAGGCGCAACGACGCCAGCGGCGATCGGAACCCGGGAAGTAACGCCGAATTTCTGATCCAGGACACTAGCGCGGCAGTCGCAGGTCCGCGGTCAGCTCGTCGACGAGCGCCGGCACCACCTCGCTGGCCAGGCCGGGTCTGAAGTCATCCGCCGGATGCAGGTTCTCGGGACTCTCCAGGGAGTTGACGATCGTCCGCGCCCCCGCGGCTCGGGCGACCGAGAGCAGCCCAGCAGCCGGGTAGACGGCGCCGGAGGTACCGATGCTCAGGAACACGCCGCACTCGAGCAGCGCCTGCTCGATCCGATCGAGGCCATGGGGCACCTCGCCGAACCAGACCACGTCCGGTCGCAGGGCGTGCCAACCGCAGGCGGCGCAGGGCACGAATCGATTCGGCTCCAACGAGTCCGCGTCCTGGACGGCGTTGCCACAGGACTCGCAGCGCAGACGCCGCAGTTGTCCGTGCATGGCCAGGACCGTCGATCCCGCCCGCTGGTGCAAGTCATCCACGTTCTGGGTGACGAGCGTGAAGGCCAGACCGGCTCGCTGGCAGCGGGTCTCGAGTTGGACCAGCGAGTGGTGCGCGGGTCCCGGCTGCACTGCACCGAGCCGGGCCCGCCTGGCCTGATAGAAGCGCCAGACCAGCTCCGGATCCGCCGCCCAGGCCTTTGGGGTAGCGACCTCCTCGGGACGGTGCCCCTCCCAGAGGCCACCGGCGTCGCGGAAGGTCGGCAGCCCAGCTTCGGCCGAGATGCCCGCTCCGGTGAGCACCACCACCCCGCCCACTCGGAGGTCGTCTCGCGTTCGATGGCTCATGGTCGGTCCCAGGGCGAGGATTCGCCCCGTGCTCGGGACTAGCAAGTGGGCCTTTCGTATTCTCCCCATCGGTGGAGCCGACGACGCGGTCGACGACCACCCGAGGTCCGATCGCCGAGGCCCTCTCGCGCCCGCTCCCGGGCGCGCCGCCCCCCACCGCTGCCGCCCCCCGGCGAACGCCCCCGAAGCCCGCGCACGGCCCACCCCCGCCCATGTCCGAAGAAGCGCCCCTGCCGAACGCCGCCAGCCTCGGATTCGCCGAGGACCTGTACGCGCAGTTCCTGGCCGACCCCGTCTCCGTCGATCCCGACTGGCGCAGCTACTTCGAGCGCCTACGGCGCGACGACGCCTTCGCGGCGACCCCCCAGCTCGGGCCGGCCCGGCACCAGAGCGGGCTGTTTCGGGCGGCCCTGCCCGCGGCCGGTGCCCCCTCCGGCAACGGTCGCGCGCTCGGCACCCACGCCCTCGATGGGTCGGTCACCGACGAGGGCCTGGTCAAACAGGACCGCGTCGACCAACTGATCCGCGCCTACCGCGTGCGTGGGCACCTGATCGCCCAACTGGACCCCCTCGGGCTGCCGCGCGCGCCCCAACGCGAGCTCGAGACGAGCTTCTACGGCCTGAGCGACGCGGACCTCGATCGGCGCTTCTCGACGGCGACCATCTACGGCCTCGAGTCCGGCACCCTGCGCCAGGCGATCGAGCGCCTGCACGACACCTATTGCCGGTCGATCGGCGTGCAGTTCATGCATATCGACGACCTGAACGTGAAGAACTGGCTGACCGAGCGCATGGAGAGCACGACCAACCGGGTCACGCTCACCCGCGACGAGCAGCTGCGGATCCTGACCTGCCTGACCGACTCGGTGATCTTCGAGGAGTTCCTCCAGAAGAAGTTCCTGGGGGCCAAGCGCTTCAGCCTCGAGGGCGGCGAGAGCCTGATCCCGCTGCTCGACATGGCGATCGAGGAGGCGGCGCGGCACGGGGTCCAGGAGGTGGTCTTCGGCATGGCCCACCGCGGGCGTATCAACGTGCTCGCGAACATCATGGGCAAGCCCACGGCCGACATCTTCGCGGAGTTCTCCGACAAGAACCCCGAGGACCAGATGGGCCGCGGGGACGTGAAGTACCACCTGGGCTACTCGTCCGACCGCGCCACCCAGGCCGGCCACGACGTGCATCTGACCCTGTGCTTCAACCCCAGCCACCTGGAGTTCGTGAACCCCGTGGCCCTGGGTCGGATGCGCGCCAAGCAGGATCGCCATGGCGACACCGAGCGGCGCGAGGGCATGTGCGTGCTGATCCACGGCGACGCGGCCTTCATCGGCCAGGGCGTCGTGCAGGAGAGTCTGAACCTCTCGCAGCTCGAGGGTTACGCCACCGGCGGCACGGTGCACGTGGTCGTCAACAACCAGGTCGGCTTCACGACCTCGCCCGCGGACTCGCGCTCCTGCACCTACGCGACCGACATCGCCAAGTTCCTGCAGGTGCCGATCTTCCACGTCAACGGCGAGGACCCCGAGGCGGTGGCCCAGGTCGTCAAGCTGGGCCTGGAGTTCCGCCGCACCTTCAAGCGGGACGTGGTCATCGACATGTACTGCTACCGGCGCTACGGGCACAACGAGGGCGACGAGCCCGAGTTCACCCAGCCGCTGATGTACAAGGCGATCAAGCAGCGCAAGTCGGTGCGCGAGGGCTACCTCGAGCGCCTCACGAGCCTGGGTGGTATCAGCCAGTCCGACGCGGACGAGCTGGAGGCCAAGCGCCGTGAGGTGCTCGAACAGCAGCTCTCGGAGGCGCGCAAGGACGACTTCAAGAAGAACACCAGCAGCCTCGGCGGCTTCTGGACCAACTACCGCGGCGGGCTGGACCACGAAGTTCCGCGCATCGTGACCGATTGCGACGCCGGTCGCTTCGGGGCGCTGCTGGAGCGGCTGTGCGAGGTTCCGGAGGGTTTCACCCCCCACGCGAAGATCAAGCGGCTCTTGGCCCAGCGCCTGGAGATGGCCCACGGCGAGCGGCCCTTGGACTGGGCCGCGGCCGAGGCCGTCGCGCTGGCCTCGCTCTTGACCGAGGGCAACGCGATCCGCCTGACCGGCCAGGACTCCCAGCGCGGCACCTTCAGCCAGCGCCACGCCGTGCTGCACGACTACGAGACGGGGGAGACGTACATGCCCCTGGCCCACCTGACCGAGAAGCAGGGCTCGATCGAGATCCACAACTCGTCCCTCTCGGAGGTCGGCGTGATGGGCTTCGAGTACGGCTACAGCCTGGATCGGCCGGACGTGCTGGTGATGTGGGAGGCGCAGTTCGGCGACTTCGTCAACGGCGCGCAGGTGATCATCGACCAGTTCCTGGTCAGCGCCGAGACCAAGTGGCGACGCCTGTCGGGTCTGGTGCTGCTGTTGCCCCATGGCTTCGAGGGTCAGGGTCCCGAGCACTCCAGCGCGCGGCTGGAGCGGTTCCTGGCCCTGGCGGCCGAGGACAACATCCAGATCGTCAACCCGACCACCCCGGCCCAGTACCTCAACGTGCTGCGTCGCCAGGTCCTGCGCCCCTGGCGCAAGCCGTTGATCGTGATGACGCCCAAGAGCCTTTTGCGCTCGCCGAGCGCCACCTCGACTCTCGAGGAGTGCGCCGCGGGGCACTTCCATCGGGTCCTGCCCGATGCGGGCGAAGTGAACGGCAAGCGGATCGATCCGGCCAAGGTCGAGCGCATCCTGCTCTGCTCCGGCAAGGTCTACTACGACCTGATCGAGCGCCGCGAGCAGGACGAGCGCACCGACGTGGCCCTCCTGCGCCTGGAACAGCTCTATCCTCTGACCGAGGATGACCTGCGCCACGCCCTGGATCCCTACGCCGAAGGCCTCCCGATCCACTGGGTCCAGGAAGAGCCGGAGAACATGGGCGCCTGGCCGTACCTGCAGACCCAGGCGCAGTTCAACCAGAACGTGCTGCGCAAGCATCCTTTCATGGGCGTCTACCGCCCCGCCTCCGCCGTCCCCGCCACGGGCTCGCCCGCCGCTCACAAGCTCGAGCAGGCGGCGCTGGTCGACCGCGCCTTCGGAACCGCCTGAGCGGTCCTCCACCCCCACCAAGCAATCGATTCGATGGCCACTGAACTCCGAGTCCCCGAGGTCGGGGAGTCCGTCACCGAGGTCCAGATCGGCACCTGGCTCAAGTCCGAAGGTCAGGGCGTCGCCATGGACGAGGCCCTGGTCGAGATCGAGTCCGACAAGGCCACCGTCGAGCTGCCTTCGCCGGTGGCCGGGGTGGTCACCCAGATCCTGAAGCAGCAGGGTGAGATGGCTGCCGTGGGCGAGTTGATCGGCTACGTCGACGAGTCCGCGGCTCCCACCGCTGACGGGAAGTCACCCGAAGGCGGGAAGTCGTCCGAGCAGTCCGGGGCCCAGGCCGATCCTCCGGCGGCGATGCCGTCCAAGGCGGGCGCCGCGTCGAACAGGACGGCCGAGTTGGCCGCAGCCACGTCGAGCGCTGCCGCCGCGGGCGGTACGGGGCACGTGATGCCCGCTGCCCGCAGGTTGATGGACGAAGCCGGTCTGGCCGAGGGTTCGGTCTCGGGCACCGGTCCGGGTGGTCGGGTGCTGAAGGAAGACGTCCAGCGTGCGCTGGCCCAGCCCGCCGACAAGACCGCTTCCAAGACTGCTTCCAAGACTGCGGCGAGCAACTCGAAGCCCGCCTCCGACTCCGCCGCGCCGCCGGCCGGCTCGCGTGACGAGGAGGTGGTGCCCATGTCGATGCTGCGCCGCCGCATCGCCCAGAACCTGGTCGAGGCCCAGCAGACCGCTGCCCTTCTGACCACGTTCAACGAGATCGACATGACGGCCGTGATGGCCCTTCGCAAGCAGCACAAGGATGCCTTCGAGGAGCGCCACGGCGCCCGCCTCGGGTTCCTGTCCTTCTTCGTGAAGGCCTGCGTCGACGCCCTCAAGCAGGTGCCGGCGATCAACGCGGAAGTGCGTGGTACGGACATCGCCTACCGGCACTACCAGGACATCGGCATCGCCGTCGGCGGCGGCAAGGGCCTGGTGGTTCCGATCCTGCGCAACGCGGAGGCCATGAGCTTCGCCGAGATCGAGACCACCATCGCCGACTTCGGCGCTCGCGCCAAGGCCAACAAGATCGCGCTCAAGGAGCTGCAAGGCGGCACCTTCACGATCAGCAACGGCGGGGTCTACGGCTCGCTCTTGTCGACCCCGATCGTCAACCCGCCCCAAAGCGGCATCCTCGGACTGCATAAGATCGAGCAGCGGCCGGTGGCCGTGGACGGTCAGGTGGTCGTCCGACCGATGATGTACGTGGCCCTGACCTACGACCACCGCCTGGTGGATGGTCGCGAAGCCGTCACCTTCCTCGTGCGCGTCAAGGAGTGCCTCGAGGATCCCAGCCGCATGCTGATGGAGGTGTGAGCGGTCCCCTCGGCCGACACACCCACACCCGACCCACCCCATGAGCGAGACCACTTTCGACGTCGTCATCATCGGCGCTGGCCCCGGCGGCTACGTGGCTGCGATCCGCGCGGCGCAGCTCGGGCTCAAGACGGCCTGCGTCGAGAAGGCGGACGCCCTCGGCGGAACCTGCCTGCGGATCGGCTGCATCCCCAGCAAGGCCTTGCTCGAGTCCTCCGAGCTGTTCCACCAGGCCGGGCACGACTTCGCGGCTCACGGGATCGGCGTGCCCGCGCCGACCCTCGACCTGGCGACGATGTTGGCCCGCAAGGACAAGACGGTCGAGGGGCTCACCGGCGGCGTGGCCTTCCTGTTCAAGAAGAACGGGGTGACCCACTTCAAGGGCAGCGGTCAGCTGCTCGGCGCAGGCAAGGTGCTGGTCGAGGGCGCCGATGGCCGGACCGAGCTCACGGCGACCGACATCGTTATCGCGACCGGCTCCAAGGTCGCGCCCCTGCGCGGCGTCGAGGTCGACGGCGAGCGGGTCGTGACGAGCACCGAAGCCCTGTCCTTCGACGCCGTTCCGAATCACCTGGTGGTGATCGGAGCCGGCGCCATCGGCCTGGAGTTGGGGTCGGTCTGGCACCGCCTGGGCGCCGAAGTGACCGTGCTCGAGTACGCCGACCGGGTCCTGCCGGGGATGGACGCCGAGATCTCCAAGGAGGCCGGGAAGCTCTTCAAGAAGCAGGGCCTGAAGTTGGAGCTCGGCGCGCGCGTCACGGGTGCACGGGCCGACGGCGATGGCGCCGTGGTCGAGGTCGAGGGGCGCGACCCCATCCGCTGCGACCGCGTGCTGCTGGCCGTGGGACGCATCCCGAACACCGAGGGCCTGGGCCTCGAAGCCGCCGGCCTGTCGACCGACGAGCGCGGTCGGATCGCCGTGGACGACCACCGGTGCACCGCCGTCCCACACATCTACGCCATCGGCGACGTGATCGCGGGACCGATGCTGGCCCACAAGGCCGAGGACGAGGGCGTGGCCGTGGCCGAGCGGATCGCGAACGGCGGTGGCCACGTGAACTACGGCGCGATCCCCAACGTGGTCTACACCCATCCCGAGGTCGCTTCGGTCGGACGCACCGAGGAGGAGCTGAAGCGCGACGACGTGCCCTACCGCTCGGGCAGCTTCCCGTTCATCGCCAACGGCCGCGCCAAGGCCCTCGGCCAGACCAGTGGGAAGGTCAAGGTCCTGGCCCACGCCGAGACCGACCGGGTCCTGGGGGTCCACATCATCGGGGCCCGCGCCGGGGACCTGATCGCCGAGGCCGCGGTGGCCATGGAGTTCGGCGCCAGCGCCGAGGACATCGCCCGCTCCTGCCACGCCCACCCGACCCTGGCGGAGGTCCTCAAGGAGGCCGCCATGGACGTGGACGGACGGGCCATCCATAGCTGACCCCAACCCGGGCCGGCCGCGGCCCCACCCCTGGGCGCGCTCCGACGCCCAGGTGGCAAGCGCGGCGCTGCGCCGTGCGGTTCGACGCCCGGTGGCCCCGGCCGCGCTGCCGGCCGGCCATCGCGAACCGGCCCCCCCCCCTCGATCCTGCCAGGCGCGGGTCGGATCGAGCCGGGCGGCCTCCGACTCTCGGCCACGCCACCCCCCCGCGGTGGACGGGCGACGGCGACCGGCGCTATTCTCTCGGGCTCGTCCGCGGTCGCCGAGGATCCCTCGGACCCTCCCCGCGCCTCCCGGTCGAGCCCTGTCAACCCCTCCGCGCACGCCGCGCTGCCCCGAACCAGCCCACTCCCACCGTGGACGTCCAAGTCGAGAAGACCGGTCCCTGCGAGGCCCGGATCCAGTTCACCGCCCCCTCCGACGAGGTCGCGACCCAGTACAAGTCGCGGTTGGCCAAGGCCGGCAAGCAAGTCCGCATGAAGGGCTTTCGACCCGGCAAGGTCCCGGCCCACGTGATCGAGAAGTTCTCGGGCGAGGCCGTGGCGCAGGACACCGTGCGCCACTTCCTCGACTCGGCCCTGCGCCAAGCGGTCGAGCAGGAGTCCCTGCGTCCCGCCGCCGCACCGCGGATCAAGGAGGAGCCGAAGTTCGAGAAGGGCTCCGAGCTCTCCTACGCCTTCACCATCGAGCTGCGCCCCGAGTTCGAGCTGGCCGGCTACCAGGGCCTGGCGATTGAAGGCCAGGCGATCGAGGTCACCGACGAGGAGGTCGAGGGCACCATCGAGGACGTGCGTCGCCAGCAGGCGCGCCCCGAGGCCGCCGGCGAAGACGGCCTGCCCAAGGACGGCATGGCCCTGGCCAAGATCACCTTCCTGAACGGCGAGGAAGAGGTCGCCGCCCGCGAGGGTCTGCGCCTCTCCCCGACCACCCCGCCCATGGGTGTCGAGGCCGAAGCCTTCGAAGCTGCCCTGACCGGTGCGGCCGAGGGTTCGACCCACGACTTCGAGATGGTCTTCCCCGACGAGTTCGAGCGGGCGGAGCTGCGCGGCGAGAAGGGCACCTGCCGCGTGGAGTTGAGCCAGGTCTTCAAGCTCGAGCTGCCCCCCGAGGAGGATCTCCTCAAGCAATTCGGAGCCGACGACGCCGCCGACCTGCGGGTCAAGGTCCGCGAGCAGGTGACTGCGTTCAAGCAGCGCCAGGAAGAGCAGCGCCTCGAATCCGAGCTCTTCGATCGCGTGATCGAGAACCACCCCATGGACCTGCCGTCGCAGATGCTCGAAGCGCAGATCCAGGCCCGCATCTCGAGCGCGGTCCAACAGCTCGTCGGCCAGGGCAACTCGGAAGAGGACGCCCAGACCGCGGTCGAGCGGGATGCCGAGGCCACCCGGGTCGCCGCGGAGAAGTCCCTGCGCGCCCTGTTCCTGGTCGAGGCCATCGGCGAGACGGAGTCGATCGAGGTCAGCCGCGACGACATGATCGCCGAGCTGCGCCAGATTGCCGGCCGCAACCGCGCCCAGTTCGACGAGGTCCTGAAGTACTACCAGGAGAACCAGCTCATGCAGCAACTCGCCGTCGAGCTGCTGGAGCGCAAGGTTCGCAAGCACATCCGCGAGTCGGCCGAGATCGCGACGCCGGCCTGAGCGCCGGGCCCTCGGCCTCGAGCATCCGGCCAGTCGCCGGAGCTTCGAGGCAGAGGGCCCCGACGCAGCGGCGTGCGCCGCAAGTCACGGCCCTCCGCCCCGCCAGTTGCAGGCGCGCGGGATCGCTGCCGCCGCGCGCAGCTGCCGCCCGCGCGGGAGTCGACCTCGCCTGACGGGCTCGCCCGCGATTGCAGGACAACCGTCGGATCGAGCCGCGCGGACCAGCCGTGATTCCAAGATCTGGTGTTCCGACCCGGGTAAGGAAAGATCTTCCCCGCTAGCCCCCTCAGAATCCCCTGGTACCCGGTCGACATTAGGGCTATCACCGACTGGAGGACGGAACGCTCTTGCGTGCCTGGACTCGTCGACGGACGAGCCCCCTCGAACTCACACACCCTCAGCCCAACGCACATCTGCCCTCGAGTGCAGAAAGCAAGAATGGACGCCCAGAGCTTCACCATCCCCTACGTCGTCGAGAAGACCGGTCGCGGCGAACGCGCCTACGACATCTACTCCCGCCTGATGGAGGAGCGGATCATCTTCATCGGGACCGGGATCGACGACAACATCGCGAACATCGTGATGGCGCAGCTCCTGTTCCTCGACAAGATGAACAAGGCGCAGGACGTGCACCTGTACATCAACAGCCCTGGTGGCTCGGTCACCGCGGGGCTCGCGATCTACGACACGATGCAGTTCATCCAGCCGGCCGTCTGCACCTACTGCCTGGGGCAGGCCGCCTCGATGGGCGCCGTGCTCCTGGCCGGGGGTGCCGCCGGCAAGCGCTACGCCCTGCCCAACTCCCGGGTCATGATCCACCAGCCGTGGGGCGGCACCCAGGGCACCGCTCGGGACATGGAGATCCAGGTCGCCGAGATCCTCAAGATGAAGAAGAACCTCGAGGCGATCCTGGCCCAGCACAGCGGCCGGAGCCCCGAGGAGTTGGCCGCGGCCTGCGATCGGGACAACTTCATGAGCCCCGACGAAGCCAAGGCCTTCGGCCTGATCGACCACGTCGTCAGCCGCCCCGACGCTGCGCCCACCGCCTGATCGGGTTACGATCGCCTCATGACCCGCACCTCCGGCCGCGGCCGCCACGTCGAACGCTGCACCTTCTGCGAGAAGACCCGCCATCAGGTCCAGTCCCTGATCGCGGGTCCTCCGGGGATCTACATCTGCAACGAGTGCATCGATATTTGCAACTCGATCCTGCAGGAGGAGCAGCGGCGTTCGCCTGACGCGGCCCGCGGTCGGACGGCGGAGGAGCGGCGCGGGACCGGCCAGCGCGCCGGGGAGCAGCGCCCGGGCGAGGCGGCCAAACGCGCCGAGGGTGTCGGGCAAGGCTCCAAGGCCGAGCCCCTCGAGGCGCGGCGCCTGCCCACCCCGATCGAGATCGCGCGCCGGCTCGACGAGTACGTGATTGGTCAACAGCGGGCCAAGAAGGTCCTCGCCGTCGCCGTTTACAACCACTACAAGCGTCTGCGCAGCCAAAGCCTCGACCCGGCCAGCATGGGCGAGGTCGAGATCGAGAAGTCGAACGTGCTGCTGGTGGGCCCCACCGGCTCGGGCAAGACCCTGCTGGCACGGACCCTGGCGCGGATGCTCGACGTACCGTTCGCCATGGCGGACGCCACGACGCTGACCGAGGCCGGCTACGTCGGCGAGGACGTCGAGAACATCCTGCTGAAGCTGCTCCAGGCGGCCGACTTCGACAAGGACCGCGCCCAGCAGGGCATCGTCTACATCGACGAGATCGACAAGATCGGTCGCACGACGTCCAACGTCTCGATCACCCGCGACGTCTCCGGCGAGGGCGTGCAGCAGGCGCTGCTCAAGATCCTCGAGGGCACCGTCGCGAACGTGCCGCCCCAGGGCGGCCGCAAGCACCCCGAACAGGCCTACATTCAGGTCGACACGTCCAACATCCTGTTCGTCTGTGGCGGGACGTTCAGCGGCATCGAGGACGTGATCGGGCGACGCATCGGCCAGGATCCGGTGGGCTTCTCGCGCTACATCGACAACGGGGAAGCGGATGTCCCCCTGCTCGGCTCCCTGAACCAGACCAAGCCGCGCCTGACCAGCGACCTCACCCGCGAGGAGCTGCTGCGCTTCGTGTCGCCGCGTGACCTGGTGGAGTTCGGGCTGATCCCCGAGTTCGTCGGGCGCCTGCCCGTGACCGTCAGCCTCGACCGCCACAAGCGCGACGACCTGGTCCGTATCCTGACCGAGCCGCGCAATGCTCTGATTCGTCAGTTCCAGAGCCTGTTCGCGATGGAGGGGGCCGAACTGGCCTTCGACCAGGCGGGCCTCGCGGCGATCGCCGACGTGGCGCTGGAGCGCGAGACCGGGGTTCGAGCCCTGCGCTCGATCCTGGAGGAGATCCTCCTGGACCTGCTCTACGAGCTCCCCAACCGCACCGACACCCACCTCTTCACCGTCGACGAGGACGTGGTCCGCGGCCGCAAGCAACTGGCCCGCGGGCTGGTCGCCGAGGGCTTGGACGAGGACGGGGTCGTGATTCGGGACGCCGACGGCGATGACGAAGACTCCGAGGGCGAAGACCAGGACGGCGACGTCGAGCGCGAGAGCGCCTGACGGGACCAGCCGGCAGAGAGGGCGGGTCGAGCGCCCGTCGTCAGCAAGGCGGGCGCGCCCACTCGCGCAAGAGGCGCGCGACCCACTCCGCGGTGGCGCACGTTCCACGGCCGGCGCTCGAAGCGGGCGGTGCTCCCCCATCGCCAAGGTGCTATGGTCTCGGCCCGTCCGGGAGGGCGGCGACTATGACTGAGCAGCAACCCCTCTGGATCCGGTACCACCGAGACTTCGACGGCATGGTCTCCGGGGCCGTCCTGGCCCGGGTTCTCGAGAAAGTGCGCGGCGAGCAGGACATCCGGCTCAGCAGCGTCAACTACGACCAGCGCACCAACTGGAGTTCCTTCGCCGAGGGACTGCGCTTCGCCGTGGTCGATTTCCACTTCCACCCGCGGGCGGAATACTGGTTCGACCACCACCCGACCACGTTCCTGACCCCCGAGCTGCGCGCGGCCTACGAGCCCAGCGACCGCTGGGCCTGGGACGAGAGTTCGCCCTCCTGCCCGCCCCTGATCCTGCGACACGCGGCCGAGCACTGGGGCTACGTCGCCAACGCGCGCTTCCAGGAGATGGCGCGCTGGTCGGACATCATCGACGCCGCACTTTTCGAGAGCGTCGACCAGGCCCTGTTCGGCGAGGATCCGGCCCTGCGGATCATGCGTTCGCTCTCGGTCCCGCCGGAGCCCAACTGGACCGACACCCTGGCCCAGGCGATGCGAACGCAGAGCCTGGCGGAGATCGCGGCGCGGCCCGACGTCGAGCGGGCCTACGAGCGCGCAGCGCGCAATCGCGACAAGGCCCTGCGCCAGTTCGTCCCCACCGTGCACTCGGTGGAGAACGACGTGCTCTTGTACGACGCCTCCAGCAACAAGATCCGCCGCGAGCGCTTCGCTCCCTTCTACCACTACCCGGAAGTGCACTACTGCGTGGGGGTCATCCCCACCCGCGCCGGGTTCCACGTCTCCGCCGGAGAGAATCCCTGGAACAAGCCCGAGCACCCGCTGCACGTGGGCGAGCTGATGGAGGCCTTTGGCGGCGGTGGTCACAAGGCGGTAGGCGGAGCCAACCCGCCCAGCCTGGAAGCGGCGATCAACGCGTCCCACGAGATCGCCAAGGCCCTGCGAGAGCGCCTGGCCCAGGCCTGAGCCGCGAGGCCGACGTGGACGACACCGAGCTCGATTCAGTGGACCCGCCCCAGGGCGAGGAACGGGACCAGGCTCCGACGAGCCTGCTGGCCCTGACGCCGCAACAGACCGAGGCCGAAGTGGTCGCCCGCGGCGGTCGAGCGTTCCACGCGCGCTCGATCCGCAAGCACGTCTTCGAACGCGGCCTCGTGGACTACGGCGCGATGACCGACCTCTCGGCCCGCCTGCGCGAGTCCCTGGCCGCTGACCTGCCGATCCTCACCGGGACCGAGGCCGACCGACACACCGCCCGCGACGGCGCGATCAAGCTCCTGACGAGGTTGACCCCGCGCCGCGGGATCAGCGGCAGCGTCGAGACGGTCTACATCCCGTCGCTCCGCTCGGGGCGCGGTGCGACCCTGTGCGTGTCGACCCAGGTGGGTTGCCCGGTCCGCTGTCCCTTCTGCGCCTCCGGCAAGTGGGGCCTGGAGCGCAACCTCGAGGGGCACGAGATCCTCGAGCAGTACGTGCGCGGCGCCCAGACCGGCCCCCTGTCCCGCTCGGTGGTGATGGGGATCGGCGAGCCGCTGCTCAACCTGTCCGCCGTGCGCTTCGCCCTCGGCGTGGTCCACGACGAGATGGGCATCGGCGCACGCAAGTTGACCGTCTCGACGGTCGGCTTCCCCGACCGCGTCCGCAGCCTGGCCCAGGAGCGTCCCCGCTTCCAACTGGCCATCTCGCTGCACACGCCCTACGACGACCAACGGGACGAGCTGGTCCCGCTGATGGCGGGCGTGCCGATCGAGGAGGTCCTCGAGGCGGGTGACGAGTGGTTCCGGGCCACGGGGCGCGAGGTGACCTACGAGTACGTTCTGCTGGGCGAAGAGACCGACACCCCGGACCACGCCGCACACCTGGCCGAGCGCCTCTCCGGTCGCCGCGCGACCGTGAACCTGATTCCGTACAACCCGGTGCCCGGTGACCGCTGGCGCCGGCCGTCAGGCGCCACGGTTGACGCCTTCCGGGCCGACCTCGAAGAGCGCGGCCTGGTGGCGACGGTGCGCTGGTCGCGCGGGCTCGAGGCCGACGCGGCCTGCGGCCAACTGCGCCAGGAGCACCTGCCCGGCTGAGCAGGTCGTGCGGGACGTACGGTGCCGTGGACGTACGGTGCCGGGATCATTTGTCCCAACGGCCGCCGTCCGCGCTGCGAATCGCAGCGCGGACGGCGGCCGTTGGGACAAATGATCCCGGCACCGTACGTCCACGGCACCGTACGTCCCGCACGAGCGCCTACGGGGGGGGGTGACTAGGCCGGCGCCTTCGCGCCCTTCTCCGCCGTCGCGCGGATCCGCCCGATGACCTCGTCACCTTCGCTCTCGCTGAGGATCAACGGCATCCGCAGACGCACCGAGCTCGTGCCCGACGGCAGGGCCAACATCTTGACCTCGTCGCGCAGGCGCGCCAGGAACTGACTCCGCGTCGGTCCGTCCTCGAATGTGAAGGCCACCCACGAGCCCATCCCGCGCACGTTGCTGAACGCACCGGTCTCGGCTGCCACCGCGCGCAGCCCACCCACCACCTGGCAGCCCCGCGCGGCGGTGTTCTCACCCAGACCGTCGGCTTCGATGATCTCGATGAAGCGCCGGCAGCGCACCATGTCGACCAGGTTGCCGCCCCAGGTCGAGTTGATGCGGCTGGAGCGGTGGAAGACGTTGTCCTCGACTTCGTCGACGCGTCGGTTGGCGTAGATCCCGCAGACCTGGGTCTTCTTGCCGAAGGCCACGACGTCGGGCTCGACGCCGTAGATCTGCCAGCACCAGGGGCTACCGGTACCGAAGAAGCCCGTCTGGACCTCGTCGAAGATCAACAGGGCCTCGCGCTCGTCGGCGTAGGCCCGCAGCTTGCGCAGGAACTCGGGTCGGAAGTAGTTGTCGCCGCCCTCGCCCTGGATCGGCTCGATCAGGATCGCCGCGACGTGTTGGCCCGACTGGGCGAACGCCGCCTCGATCTCGGCGCAGGCCCGCGCCTCCTCGGCCTCGATGTCGTTGACGATCTTGCCTTGGTTGTCGACCACCATCGCGGGGTTATGGACCCGCGGCCAGTCGAACTTCGGGAACAACCCCACCTTGTCCGGCAGCGTGTTGGTGACGCTCATGGTGTAGCCGGTGCGCCCGTGGAAGGCCTGGCGGAAGTGCAGGATGACCAGGTCCTGAACCGAGTCGGTCATCTTGGTTCGGCCGAGCTTGCGCGCCTTCCAGTCGAAGGCCGTCTTCATCGCGTTCTCGACCGCCAGACCTCCACCGGAGATCCAGAAGTGATGCGGGTGCGAAGCGGGCGTCACGCGCGAGGCGAAGGCGTCGACGAATTCGGCCATCGACGTCGTGTAGAGGTCGGAGTTGGCCGGCTTGTTGAGCGCCGCTTCGAGCAGCTCGTCGCGGAAGGCCCGGTCGTCGAGACCGGGGTGCCGGTAGCCCAAGGGCCACGAGGCGAAGCTGGTGAAGCAGTCGAGGTACTCGTTCCCGGACACGGAGTCTCGCAGCCAAACGCCGTGGGACTTCTCGAGGTCGAGGACCATGGGGAAGCCGTCGGCCAACTGGTGGCGAGCGAGGTGCTCGTGGACGTCGGTCGGTCGGATCATCGTGGTCTCCTGGGAGAAATGCGCCCTCGGACGGGTGCGCGCGGGCTGGTCGAGGCGTCGAGCGCCCGTGGATTCCGCCCGCCTGCGAACCCATCGAGGAGACCGCCGTCGCGCGACGCGCCAGCAGGGTCCCCGGGTGGGGCCTGGAGCCCCTGGAGCCGGCCCCGGGGCACTGGGGCAGGCTCGGAGACCAGATACTAGCCCCTGGGCCGCGCCGTTCCGACCCCGCTCCCCCCGTCCCGCCCCCGCCGTCACGCGGCCTTCACTCGTCGGGACACGAGCGCGAGAGCAGCAACAGGGGCAGTCCCGGGGCTGGCGGCAGGGTACCGGGCTCCAGGTTGGTCATCACGCAGGGTCCGAAGGTGCCTTCGCAGCCCCAGATCGGCGTCGCCCCGATGTCGAGGGCGCGCTCGACCGCGCGCTCCAGGGCGCGCTTGCTCCGCGGCTCGATGGCGGCCAAGCGTGTGGCGCGACCTAGTTCCTCGAGTTCCAGGAGCAGGCTCTCGGTGAAGACCGAGAGCAGTCGCGGTTCGCAGCTCACCAGACGCGGCCCGAAGCCGCGCTGTCCCACGAGGCTGGGTACACGGCTGAAGGCGGCCTGGATCGCGTGGCTGGCGGCTGCCTCGGGATCGTCCTCGGGCCCCACCCGCAACACGCCCCCGCGCAGGGCGACGATCGGACGCGGTTCAAGTCCGACTGCCTCCAAGGGCGCGTCGAGGTCGTCCCCGCAAGCGTGCAGCACGGCCACGGCGTGCGCCGGTAGCCCGCATTCCAGGAGCACTTCGCCGAAGCTGTGCGCCAACTCGGGCAGCAGGGGATCGGCCAGGATCAAGGCCGGGCGTCCGGCGGCGAAGGCCTCGCCCAGGGCGGCCGCCAGGTCGCCCAGGAGGCCGCGCCAGCCCGCGCGCAACACTCGGGGCCCTCGACCGGCCTCCCCGTCAGACAGCGGGACAGGCGAGCGTTGGGCCGCCGCCTCCGCGGCCAGCACCACCCCCTCGCCGGCGCTCAAGCCCAGGCGCAGGCCCAGCCACTCGCCCGCCGACTCCGCCAGACAATCCCCGGCCAACGCCAAGCTGCGCAGAGCCGAGTCGGGCTCGACGGGGGACAGCTCGCCCAGGGCCCGCTCGAGGTCGATCGAGTTGGCCCGCGACCAGGACGAGCCGCCGGCCTCGACTGCACCGCTGCCGGCCCCCGGCCGCTCTTCGCCCCCGATCAGATGTCCTCGCACGGCGCACATCATGGCGACCGGCGCCGCCCCGGCCCAGGACCGAGCGCGCCGGCCTCAACTCGAACCTGGCGCCGGTTGGCCGCGGGGTGGCCAGGGGGCATGCTAGTCGCCGTGCTCGTGTCATCCGACGACCCCGAAGCCCCCGCCGGCGACGCCGAGGCCCCCGCTCCGACGCCCCAGCAGCGCGGCGAGCGCTTCGAGGGCTGGATGCGACTGCGGCTCCAGCGGGAGTTCGAGCGCGTCTACCGTCGCGGCGGCCGCGCGCGCGGGCAGTGGGTGACCCTGGCCGTGGCTCCCAACGACCTGGGCTGCACCCGCCTGGGCCTCTCGATCGGCAAGCGCGTGTTCCGCCGGGCCGTGCCGCGCAACCGGGTGCGGCGCCTGGTCCGTGAGGCCTTCCGCCTGAGCTACCGTGACCTGCCCGCCGGCGTCGACGTGATCGTGATCGGATCCCATCCAGCGATTCGTCCCGGCCTGGACGACCTGCGCGCCGAGCTCGTGCAGCTCAGCCACGAGGCCCTGGCCAAGCGCCGCCGCCGGCGCGGAGGCCGCTCGTCGTGACCACGCAGGCCCTGCGTCCCCCCGCCCTCGCCCGCGCAGCCCGCTGGCTGGCGGTCCTGCCGATCCGCGCCTACGCGCGCCTCGTGTCGCCGTACACCCCGGCCACCTGTCGCTTCCGCCCCACCTGCAGCGGCTACGCCCGCGAGGCGATCGAGCTGCACGGGGTCCTGCGCGGGACTTGGCTCGGAATCCGCCGAGTGCTGCGCTGCCATCCTTTCAGCGACCCCGGCCTCGACCCCGTCCCGAACAGCCCCTTCGACCGCAGGACCCCTGCGACAGCGCGCCTTGTGACCTCCTGGTTCACCGCGCGCATGGAACCCCGCGCGTCCATGGCCGAAGAGAGCCGCGAATCCGCCCCTACCCACGACAGCTCGATCCCGTGATCTCCACTCCCATCATCAAGGGCAGCTTCGCCCTCGCCGCCGTCGCGCCCCTGTTCGCCCTCACGAACTCCCTTGGCCAAGAGGAGGCTGCTACTTCGACGAACGTGTCGGCTGTGGACGAGACGCAGTCGATCCCGGTCCTCTCCCCGCCGATCCCCGGGGCGGTGCTCTCCGATCACTTGATCGAAGGCGACGAGGGCAACTTCGCCCACCTCTGGATGCTGACCGCCAGCGGTGAGAACGCCGAGGCCTACTGGAGCTTCGACGGCAGCCGCCTCTCCCTGCAGCGACGCAACCTGGTCGCCGGCATCGAGTGCGACCGCATCTACGCCACCGACCCCGGCACCGGCGCCCTGCGGCAGGTCTCCGACGGACGCGGCGTGACCACCTGCGCCTACTTCATGCCCTCGGGCCGCGAGGTGATCTACGCCTCCACCGGCGCCGCCCACGAGACCTGCCCGCCCCCGCCGGACCGCAGCCTCGGGTACGTCTGGCAGGTCTACCCCGAGCACGACATCTACACCACGAACCTCGAGACGGGGGTCACGAGCCTCTTGATCGGCGGCCCCGGCTACGACGCCGAGGCGACGGTGTCCCCCCTGGGCGACCGCATCGTGTTCACCTCCACGCGGACCGGTGACCCGGAGCTCTACACCTGCGCCCTCGATGGCACGGACGTGGTCCAGATCACCGATTCGCCCGGCTACGACGGCGGAGCCTTCTTCAGCCACGACGGCACCAAGCTGATCTTCCGCAGCACCAAGTTCTCGGCCGAGAACCGCGAGGCGGAGCAGGCCGAGTTCGCGCAGCTGATGGAGATGGATCTGGTCCGCCCCAGCGACATGGAGCTCATGGTCTGCGACGCCGACGGCTCGAACCGGCGCCAGTTGACCGACCTGGGCCGCGCCAACTGGGCGCCCTTCTACTATCCCGACGACTCGCGGGTGATCTTCTCCAGCAACCACCACGTGGAAGGGCGCTCGCGCAACTTCGACCTGTTCTCGATCCCCGCCAGCGGCGGCGAGGCGCGTCGGGTGACGACCTACGACGGGTTCGATTCCTTCCCGATCTTCAGTCCCGACGGTCGCTGGCTGGCCTTCTCCTCCAACCGCGGCGGAACCCTACCGGGCGAGACCAACGTCTTCATCGCCCAGTGGAAGGACTGAGGTCGGCGTTTGACCAAGCCGAGCCAAGCCGGTCGCGGTTCGTCGAAGCGACACCGTGACACGCGCCGCTTCCTCGCCGGCCCCCAGCGGCGACTCGAGGACCTGCGCTGGGCCGCGGGCATCTTCGGCGAGTTCATCCGAGGCTTCCGCGCCCTGGCCTTCGCCGGCCCCTGCGTCACGGTCTTCGGCTCGGCACGCTTCGGACCGGACCATCGCTGGTACGCCCTGGCGCGGGAGCTTGGCGGGGCCCTCGCCGACGCCGGCTACGGAACCATGACCGGGGGTGGTCCAGGGATCATGGAGGCCGCCAATCGCGGCGCCCACGAGCGCGGCGGTCTGAGCCTGGGCTGCAACATCACCCTGCCCCACGAGCAGACGGCGAATCCCTACCTGGACCGCATGGTCGAGTTCGACCACTTCTTCGTGCGCAAGGTGATGTTGGTCAAGTACTCCCTGGCCTTCGCGATCCTGCCCGGTGGGTTCGGCACCCTCGACGAGCTGTTCGAGACCGCGACCCTGGTGCAGACCGGCAAGGTTCCGAACTTCCCGATCGTGCTGATGGGCACCGACTACTGGGCCGAGGCGGTCGCGTTCGTGCGCGGGCGGATGGTCGAGGAGGGCACGATCTCGCCCTCGGATCCGAACCTGTTCCTGTTCACCGACGACGTCGGCCAGGCCCTGGACCACATCCGGGGCATCGCACCGGCCGAGCGGGCGCCCCGCCCCCGTCCGGCTCGCGTGCTGGGCGAGACGCGCCCCTACCCCCACACAGACGAGTCGGAGGCTCGGCCCGACGAGGACCTGGCCTCGACACCGACGGACGGCAGGACTTGATCCGACGCCACTCACGTCCCAGGCTCGTGCCCGCCCGCCGCAATTCCATGGCACCCAAGGACCCCGAGAGCTGGATGTGGGAGCGCGCACGGTCGATGGTCGACCGCGCCGATCGCCTTCAGCGGAACTTCTTCCACATCGCCCCCCCCGGCGGCAAACGCGCCAGTTGGGAGCCGCCGGTCGACATCTTCGAGACGGCGACCGAGTTGTGGATCCTGGTGGCCCTGCCCGGCGTACCCCTCGAGACGGTTCAGATCAGCGTCACCGACGGCGTGGTGCAGGTCTCCGGCCAACGCGCCCTGCCCAAGGCCTTCCGCCGCGCTTCGGTACACCGGCTCGAGATTCCCTACGGCCTGTTCGAACGCCTGATCCAACTCCCCCAAGGCCGCTTCGAGCCGGGTGAGCCGCGGATGGTGGACGGTTGTGTCGTGTTGCAGTTCAAGAAGGTCGGCTGACTCCGATGAAGCTCCCCGAAGACGAGATCCACCCCGCCGCCGAGGGCGACGAGGCCGCGGAGAGCACCGAGGTCGTCGAGACTGCGGAAGCACAGGCGAAATCAGCGGCGCCGGCGAGTCCGCCGCGCCGGCGCAAGCGCGCGACCAAGACGGCCTCGAAGGCCAAGGGCAAGACGAAGTCCCGCGCCGGCTCGAAGTCGGCGCGCGAGCGAGACGACTGGCCCGCGGACCAGATGATCGTCGTCGCGGTGCGCGGCATGGTGCTCTTTCCGGGCGTGGTGCTGCCGGTGGTGGTCGGGCGCGAGCGCTCGATCAAGGCGATCCAGGCGGCGATCCAGGGCGAGCGCAACATCGGACTGCTGCTGCAGCGCGATCCAGACGACGAGGCGCCGGAGACCGACGACCTGTTCCAGTTCGGAACCTCGGCCGAGATCCTGCGCTACGTGACCGCGCCCGACGGCACCCACCACGTGATCGTCCAGGGCAAGAACCGCTTCCGCGTACTCGAGTACGTGAGCACCGAGCCCTACCTGATCGCGCGCGTCGAAGTCATCGAACGCACCGAGGTGCCCGACGACGACGAGCACATCGCCGCGCGCATGATGCACCTCAAGCACCAGGCCATCGAAGCGGTGCGCCTCTTGCCGGAGCATCCCGAGGAGCTCGACACCGCCATCCAGAACGCCACCGATCCGGCTTCCTTGACCGACATGGTGGCGACCTTCATGGAGCTGCCGCCGCACGAGAAGCAGGAGCTGCTCGAGACGGTCGACCTGCGGGCGCGGATGGACGCGGTATCCTCGAAGCTGGCCCACCTGGTGCAGGTCCTGTCGCTCACCAACGAGCTGCGTCAGCGCACGCGGGGCTCGATGGAGAAGGCCCAGCGCGAGTACTTCTTGCGCGAGCAGCTCAAGCAGATCCAAGAGGAGCTGGGCGAGGACGCCAGCCCCGAGCTGACTGACCTCGAACGCAAGCTGGACGAGGCCAAGCTCCCCGAAGAGGCCAGCAAGGAGGCCAAGAAGGAACTGCAACGCCTGCGCCGCATGCCGGAGGCCGCGGCCGAGTACGGCCTGATTCGCAACTACCTCGAGACCCTGTCCGAGCTGCCCTGGGGCAAGTCCACGGCGGACTCGATCAACCTGACCCGTGCTCGGAAGATCCTCGACGAAGACCACTTCGGCCTGGAGCAGGTCAAGAAGCGCATCCTCGAGTTCCTCGCCGTTCGCAAGCTCAAGCCCGACGGCACCAGCCCGATCCTGTGCCTGGTCGGGCCCCCCGGCGTCGGCAAGACCTCCCTGGGCAAGTCCGTGGCGCGGGCCATGGGACGCGAGTTCGTGCGCCTGAGCCTGGGTGGCGTGCACGACGAGTCGGAGATCCGCGGGCATCGGCGCACCTACGTGGGCGCCATGCCGGGCAACATCATCCAGTCGATCAAGCGCGCCGGCTCGAACAACCCGGTGTTCATGCTCGACGAGATGGACAAGCTCGGTCAGAGCTTCCACGGCGACCCGTCGGCGGCGTTGCTCGAGGTGCTCGATCCGGCACAGAACAGCTCGTTCCGAGACCACTACCTGGCCGTGCCCTTCGACCTGTCGCGGGTCATGTTCCTGGCCACTGCCAACCGGCTCGACACGATCCCCGGTCCCCTGCGCGATCGCTGCGAGGTGATCGAGCTGTCGGGCTACACCGAGGAGGAGAAGCTCCAGATCGCGAAGCGCTATCTGCTCGGTCGCCAGACCGAGGACAACGGGCTCAGCGCGAAGAACTTCGCCCTCGGTGACGACGCGCTCAAGGAGCTCGTGCGCCACTACACGCGCGAGGCCGGTTGCCGCGGGCTGGAGCGCCAGATCGGCTCGGTGGCGCGCTGGGCCGCCACGGCGATCGCGTCGGGTGAGCGCAAGAAGGTCACGGTCAAGAAGAGCGACCTGCACGGCATCCTGGGTCCGCGCAAGTTCGAGAGCGAGCTGAAGCTGCGCACCTCCGTGCCCGGCGTCGCCACCGGACTCGCCTGGACGCCCGCCGGCGGCGACATCCTGTTCATCGAGGCCACGCGCATGCCCGGCAAGGGCAACCTGATCATCACCGGTCAGCTCGGCGACGTGATGAAGGAGAGCGTGCGCGCCGCCCTGAGCCTGGTGAAGGCCCGCGCCGACCAACTCGGCATCCAACGCGAGGCCTTCGACACCTGCGACCTCCACATCCACTTCCCCGCCGGCGCGATCCCCAAGGACGGCCCCTCGGCGGGCGTGACCGTGGTCACCGCCCTGGTCTCGGTCTTCACCGGGCGCAAGATCCACCCCACCGTGGCGATGACCGGGGAGATCTCCTTGCGCGGGATGGTGCTGCCCGTGGGCGGGGTCAAGGAGAAGGTGCTGGCGGCCTACCGCGCCGGGATCAAGAAGGTCCTCTTGCCCGCGCGCAACGTGTCGGACCTGGAGGAGGTCGGCGACCGGGTGCTCGACGCGATCGAGATCGTGCCGCTGACGACCATCGAGGAAGCGCTGGAGCACGCGCTGCACCGCCGCCCCGTGCCCGGTTTCGAGCCGACCTGCTGAGCGGATCACACCGCTGCGCGAGTCCAGGCTCTATCCTCGGTCGATGCAGCGTTCTCCCCGCTCGTTCGCCGTCGCGGCGGCGTCGATCCTCTGTCCGCTTCTGGTCCTGGCCTGCGCCGCGTCCCCCGCGGCGGCACCTGCGCCGAGCGCCCCGGCGGCGGGCGTCGACGCCTCGGGGGCCGTCACCAGCGAGCAGCGGGCCGACGCCGAGCCCAGCTCCTCGATTGCGCCGCCACTGCCGATGCCGACGGAGAACTGGCTCGACGATCGGGCCGAGGGTCGTCAGAGCTCGCTCCGCAAGGCCTGGATCCGAGAGCGCCACTGGGCCGGACCGGGCGTCGACTGGAACGAGCTCGAGCGACGCAACGGCGACCGGCTGCGCCAACGCGGCAACCAGCTGGTGACCATGGCCGCCGCCGCGCCGCCCTGGACCGAGCGCGGCAGCCGCAACCAGGCCGGCCGGGTCCACGTGGCGGCCCACTCCCCCGACGGCCAGGCCCTCTACGTCGGCTCGGCCAAGGGTGGGCTCTGGCACGGCACCCTGGACGGCACCGGCTGGGAGCCGATCGGCGACGACCTCTACGGAGGCGCCCACTGGCTGGCGGTGCTGCCCCACCCGGCGGGCGGCGCAGCGCCGGCGGTGCTGCGCGCCACGGACGGCGGTTCGATCCACCTGTCCCTCGACGACGGCGCGACCTGGTTCGAACCCACCGGCATTCCCCAGAGCTCCGGGATCCGGCGCGTGATCCGCGGCGCGGGGCCGGCTCCCGCGGTCTTCGTGGTCGGGCGCAAGTCCGGCTCCGGCGGCGTAGGCTGGGCGGTCTACCGCTCCACCGACAGCGGGCAGAGCTTCACCAAGGTCCGCGACCTCGGCAGCTACGCCGGAGACCTGTGGACCTCGCGACAGGTGCCCGCGGACCTCCTGTACCTGGTGGACGGCAACCAGTGCTTCGTCAGCGCCGACCAGGGCGACAGCTGGAGCCTGCGCGGGACCCTACCCAGCGTCGGCAGCGGCCAGGCCGAGCTGGTCGGATCCGAGGCCGGCGCGCCGCGCCTGTGGGCGGTGCAACACACCGGGTCGGGCGAGCTGCTGCGGCGCTCCGACGACGCCGGCCAGAGCTGGACCGCGATCCAGACCCTGTCGGACTACTGGGGCACGCTGAACGCCTCGATCGTGGACGCCGACCTCTTCGCCTGGGGCGGTGTGGAGTGCCACCGCACGACCAACGGCGGCGCGTCGTTCAAGGTCGTGAACGGCTGGGGCGAGTACTACGGCAACCCCGCCGGCAAGCTGCACGCGGACCTGCCGGGCATGGACGTGTGGCCCGACGGCGCGGGCGGCGAGGTCTGGTACGTGTGCACCGACGGTGGCCTGTTCCGCTCCACCGACGGCCTGTCGACGGTGGCCAACCTGTCCCTCGACGGCCTCGGGATCAGCCAGTACTACACGACGCTCACCAGCGCGGCCAACCCGGACCACGTGGTCGCCGGGAGCCAGGACCAGGGCTGGCAGCGCGCCGACGCACCCCCGGCGGCGGGGACCGAGCTGCTCGCCTTCGACCAGTCGATCAGCGGTGACTACGGACACGCGGTGTCCGGCGACGGCACCCACGACTTCGTGTTCACGGTCTATCCCGGCTTCGTGTTGATCAGCCGCGGCGAGGACAACCCGAGCCTGTACACCGAGGACTTCCCCGCGGGTGAGGCCTACTCGTGGATGCCGTCCTTGACGGCCGATCCCCTGCGCAAGGACTACTTCTTCCTCTGCGCGACGCACCTGTGGCACTACACGCGCGTCCCCGGAACCAACGACTGGACAGCGAGCCAGTACTCGAACCAGAACTTCGCCCTCTCCTCGGGCGAGTACCTGACGGGCCTGGCCTTCTCGCCCGTGGACGGCGACCGCGCCTTCGCGGTGACCAACAAGGGGCGCTTCTGGGCCTCGAACGACCGCGGTGTCACCTGGGCCCAGGGCAGCGGGAGCGGGCCAGGACCCCAGTACTTCTACGGCACCGCGATCCTGGCCTCGTCGACCGACGTGGACACGGCCTGGGTCGGCGGCAGCGGCTACTCGGGCCCTGGCGTGTGGCGCACCACCGACGGCGGCCTGTCGTGGCAGGCCTGGTCCACGGGCCTGCCGAGCACGCTGGTCTACTGCCTCGGCGAAGCCCCCGACGGGTCGGGAACGGTCTTCGCCGGCACCGAGATGGAGGTCTTCCGGCGCGACCCGGGCGGAGCTTGGTACGACATCTCGGGCGGCACCGCGCCGGCCGTGCCCTACTGGAGTGTCGAAGCCCTGCCCGACGGTCAGACCATGCGCTTTGGCACCTACGGGCGCGGGATCTGGGATTACGAGATCGAACCGCCGTGCAACTACGTGGCCTTCGGCGTCGGCCTGGGCGGGGTGAACGACCTCGTCCTCGACTCCGCCAGCACGACGGCCATCGGCCAGACCCACGTCTTCTCCGTCGCCGGCGCGCCGCCCTTCACCCTGGGCATCCTCGGCCTGGCAACGGCGTCGGCGGCCGTGCCCCTGTTCGGTGGCACGGTGTTGATCGATCCGGGCGGCGTGACGCCGCTCTACTTCAACACCCTGGCCGGAACCGGCGCCGTCAGCGTGCAGGTGCCGAACGACACGGGCCTGGTTGGAGCGACGTTCTTCCTACAGGCCGTGGTCATCGGACCCCAGCCGGGCGAGGTGCACCTCAGCAACGGCTTGAGCGGGACCCTGTGCTTCTGAGCCGCGCGCGGCGCATGGGCTAGTGATCGGTCGGCGACGAGTCGGGGACTGCGGCTGACAGATCCACCAGGGCGAAGGGCCCGTACTCGGTCTCGAACAGGCGCAACTCGCCGCGCCCGCGCAGCTCCTGCTCGATCTGCGGCCAATCCGCCAAGGCCGGGGCCCAGGTCAGGTCCACCAACATCGCCACCCGCGTGCCCGTCTTCAGCTCCGGCAGCACCGTGTCGCACAGGTAGCGCAGGCGCGCCGCGCGGTCGACGCTGTGGACCACCTGGGCGCGGCTGTAGAAGGGCAGGGCCATGCCGCGGCCCATGTGGGTCAGGATCACGGCGTCCGGGTCGTCGATCCATTCGGCGAGCCACGGTTCTTCGACCAGCTCCGCCATCTGCGGCGAGCGGTGTCGGAACCATTCCACCGTGTCGAGCCACAGGCACCAACTGCCGAGCATGACCAGCAGGATCGACGTCACCGTCTGGGCCGAGCGTCCCAGGGCGCGCGCCGCGAGGCGCTCGACGCCGGTCCAGGCCAGGGCGAGCGAGATCGCGATGTAGCCCAGGGACACGACCAGGAAGAAGTCATGGTTGTGGCTGCGGCCGGGGAACAAGGCCACGTACATCACGCCCGGCAGGGCCAGTGCCGGCAGCATCCAGTCCTCGCGGTCGAAACGCCCGCGCAGGGCGAGCACCGACTGCCACAGGGCGGCCGCCGCCAGGAGCGCCGTCGCGGGCCCGCCGCAGTAGCGCAGCACGTTGCCGAGCTGACGCATGACGAAGACCGAGAGCTCCATGCCCTCGGGCAGCCCCATCACGCCGGACAGGGTGTGGCCGCGGTCGGCCGCGCTGCCCTCGGCGCCCACGGCGAAGTGCATGTGCGCCGCGTGCAGGCCGATCGTGGCCAGGGAGGCCACCGGCAGGATCAGCGTCTGGCGCAGGCGCGGCCAGCCGCCGTCGCGTACGCAGACCACGAGCGCGTGCAAGCCGATGGCGGGCAGGATGAAGTGCGCCGGCCAGTCGAGCAGGCCGCCGGCCGCGAGCCAGCCCGCACCCGTGACCAGGTGACGCAAGCGCCCGTCGCGCAGCCAGGCCAGGTAGTCCCGCACCAGCAGGCAGGTCGTGCCCGCGATGGCCGGCTCGGTCCAGACCTGCATCCCGTGGCGCACCGAGTACGGCAGCACGGCCATGAACAGGGCGGCGAGCACTCCGATCCGCCGCCCCCACACGAAGCTCGCCAGGCGCTCGACGGCGAGGATCGAGAACAGGCTCAACAGCAGGGCGGGTAGTCGCAGGGCCCAGGGCTCGAGGCCGAAGACCGCGACCGAGGCTCCCGACAGCCACATGTAGAGGGCCGGGTGGTGCGAGTACCAGCCGTGGATGTAGGTCCCGTCCTCGAGGGCCAGGCGCCAGTCGTAGGGCATGCCGAGCGACTCGGCCAAGCCGTGTTCGGCGAAGTTGGTGGCCGGCCCGCCGGTGGCGAAGGCGCCGAAGTGGCTGTGGAAGTCGTCGGCGCGCCCGCTCCATGGATCGGTGAAGCCGACCAGACGGATTGCCAGACCGAGCAGCAGGATCAGCAGCAGGGCCCGTTTGGCACGGGGCGCGGGGAGGGACCCGCCGTCGGGTGACAAGGCACTCACGGGGGAAGGGTAGCGTGCCCGCGGGGTAGGCGGCGGTTTTGTGCCTGGCACCTGACGTCCGCCTACCCCGCGGTGCACTAGGATGCCCGTCCATGAGCGACCACGCTGCGGCCCCCGACCCCGAGCAGCGACGGCTGCCCACAGGTCTGCGGCTGGCCCTGCTCCTGGTCGCACCGCTGCTCCTGATCGGGCCCTCGCTCCTGCCGGGCTACCGTTTCCTGCCCCAGGCGCCGGTGGTCTACCCGCCCCTCTCGCTGGAGTATCCCGAGGCCGCCGCGCGCGCTCGGGTGGGCCTGAACTACTGGACTGGCGACCGGATCTTCCCGGTGCTCTACGACCAACTCGAGTTCCGCGAGCGGGTGTTCGCCGGGCGCAGCCTCTTGTGGGACGACGACCAGTCCCTGGGCCTGCCCCTTCTCGGCAACGCGATCCACGGGCCCTTCTATCCGCCCAACCTCCTGGCGCTGATCGCCCCCCCGGACCGCGCGGCGGGTCCGCTCGCGATCCTCTCGCTGCTCTTGGCCGGTGCGGGGCTGTGGGCCCTGCTCGCCCGGCTCGGCACCAGCGAGGCGGCCTGCGCGGTGGGAGCCATCGCATTGCAGACGACGGGCTGGGGCGTCGCCAACCTGCACTATGGGATGAAGGTCGACGCGGCCTTGTGGCTGCCCTGGTGTCTGTGGGCCGTCGAGGGCCTGCGCGCGCGCAGAGCCCCCAGCGGGCCGCTGCTGGCCGGGTTCATCGCCTGCTCCTTCCTGGCCGGCTTCCCGCCGATCGCGGCCTTCGTGCTCGCGGCCACGGGCTTGGCTGCCATCGTGCGGCTGCGTTCAGCCCGCGCCTGGGCCGGGTTCGCCGGAGCCTGTGCCCTTGGCCTGGCCCTGGCCCTGCCTCAACTCGTGCCTAGCGCGGCCGCGAGTGCGGACAGCTACCGCACGGTCAAGGACGCCGAGGCGATCGCGGCCGAGGCCGCCCCACCGGCCACGAGCCTCGGCCTCGTCGTTCCGCAGCTGTTCGGCAAGCCGACCGAGCTGGCGCCGCCCTTCGGTCCGGTCGCCGCCTGGTGGCTCAGCGACAACGACGAATGGGAGCGGGCCCAGACCTCGGTGCCACTCGAGTGGGACCCCTTCGCCGGTGTGGTCACGGTGCTGCTAGCCCTCGCCGGTGTGGTCTGCGGCGGTCGTCGCGCCATCGCTCCGGCGGCGCTGGTCCTGCTCGCTTTTGGCTGGGCCCAGGCTTGGCCGGGCTTCGAGCTGCTGTACCGGATCCCCGGCCTCGGCGGCGGCGCGCCCACGCGGGCCATGGCGGTGGCCTGGATCGGCTGGGCCTGGCTCGCGGCTGTCGGAGTGGACGGCCTGCGTAGCTCCGCGGGTCGGCGCGCGTCGAGCGCCCTCGGCCTCGTGGGCGTCGGAGCCCTGGCCCTCGGCGCGGCCTTCATGAACGGCGACGCCCTGATCCAGGCCCAAGAGCAACGCTGGTCCGCGGCCCACGGAACGCCCCTCGAAGAGGTGCGCCAGGTCCTGCCGCCGCTCGAGTCCGCGGCGACGGCTGAGCGCCTGTCGACCGGCTTCGTTGTCACGGGCCTGGCGGCCCTGCTGCTCGCGGGTTCGTCGGTGATCGCCGGACGGCGGCGGAGCCACGGCCCGCTCCTCGCCGCCGCGGGCCTGGTGCTGCTGTTCGAAGCGGTGACGGTGTCGTCGCCCCACGTGCAACGCCGCGACCTGGGCGGGGTTCCACTGGTGCCCGAGAGCGAGGCCATGGGCGCCGTGCTCGACGCCGCCGGGGACGGGCGCGTGCTGCGCTACGACCCCTCGCCATCCGGGCTCGAGGACGTGGTCGACCTGGCGCGCCCCAACATGGTGGCGCTCTACGGCGGCCGCGACGCCTCGGCCTACGTGGCCTTCACGCCCAAGGGCGCGGTGGACTTCTTCGCGGGGGTGGATCCGGCGACCCGTGTGCGCTCGGGCGTCGGCCGCTTGCCGAGCCTGGACCTTGTCGACCACGAGCGCCTCGACGCCGCGCGGATCACCTGCATCCTCGCCCGTGAGCCGATCGAACACCCACGGCTCGAGCTGAGCTACTGGCTCGAGGGCTTTGCGGTCCATCGCCGCCTGGGCGCTGCGCCGGACGCTTGGGCGGTTGACGGCGGTGACGAGCTCGCGGCGCCCTATCAGGCGATCGAGGTCGAGCGTCGCGACGGGACCTGGAGGGTCGCCAAGGTCGCGTACTTCGCGATCGCATCCATCGTCCACACCAACGGCACGCGCCGCTCCTCCCGCTGGTCCGACGGTTGGCCACGAACTATCGGCGGTCCGGGCGCCGATCCCAGCGGGCTCGTGAAACTGCACGAGTGGAGCGACCCGGGTCCCCTCGGCTTCACCTACACCCCTCCCTACTGGCGCCGAGCCCTGGCCGCGGCGGCGCTCGCGTTCTTGCTGCTGGTGGCCTGGTCCACCGTCGAGCGAGTATTGGCCCTGAACCATGCGACTTCGCGTCCTCTCCAGCGGTAGCAAGGGCAACTCGACCCTGATCCGGGCTGACGAACTCCGCATGCTCGTGGACGCCGGCTTGACGGGAACCGAGATGGAGCGGCGCCTCGCCACGGCGGGCGTTCCGGCGCGCGGCCTCGACCACATCGCGGTCACCCACGGGCACCTGGACCACGCGCGCTCGGCGGGCCTGCTCTCCAAGCGCTACCACGCCTTCCTGCACTGCTCCGAGGCGATCCAGCACAACTCGTCGATCCGCCGCGCCAAGCTCGTCCGCACCCTCGGCGGCGGCGTGCCCGTGAAACTCGGCGAGGACGACGGCCGCGGGCGTATGGAGCTCACGGCCCAGATCCTGCCCCACGACGCCCACCCGACCTTCGCCATGCGGATCCGCGCCGATGGGCGTCAGGCGGTGATCCTGACCGACATGGGGCGACCGGAGAAGCGCGTGGCGGAGACCCTGCTGGGCTCCCACGTGCTGGTGCTCGAGTTCAACCACGACGACGAGATGTTGGCCCAAGGTCCCTACCCCCCGCCCCTCAAGCGGCGCGTGGCCGGCGACCACGGACACCTCTCCAACGCCCAGGGTGCCCAGATGCTCGAATGGATGGCTGGGCCGGAGCTGCACACCCTCGTACTCGCGCACCTCTCCGAGACCAACAACACGCCGGAACTCGCCTTGGCCGCGGCACACGCTTGCCTGGCCCGCATCGGTCGCGCCGACGTCGAGGTGCTCGTCGCGCCACAACACGAGGTCGGACCCGAGCTCGAGGTCTGAGGCAGCGGTTCGTCGAGGGCCGAGGGCCCGGTGCGCTCAGCGAATCGTGACTCGGGTCAGCTCACCTGCGCGGAATTCAGCCGCCCGGCTCGTCTGCCCCAACCGCAGGCCGGCCATGTCGGCGTCCACCGCGACGAACCTCTCACCGGGGCTCACGAACGGCACGACGAAGGGGGGATGCGACCAAGACTGGTCGGCGACGTCCGTGAAGGAGCGCAGCTGCGTTCCTCCGGGAAACGGTGCCCTCCACGTCAGCTCGCGCAGCCGCGCCGTCAGACCACCCACGAACAGCCGGCCCTCCTCGTCGAACACCGTGAGCACGGCGCTGCCGAACCCGCGCAGGTCGAACAATAACGTCGCCGAATCGCCCTCGACGTCCACCAAGCCGAAGGCTCGCCCGTCGTCCGGGAGCAGCCGCCCCCCACCCGCGGCCTCGAGCCGCCACTCGAAGACGCCGCTGGCGAGCAGGTCGATGCGGCCGCCACCGAGCAGATCCCCGATCGTCAGCTCGAAGCTCGACGTCACGCCTGGACGCGCCAGGATCAACCACGCAACCACGGTCGATTCGTCCAGCCGCTTCAAGCCCGGGCCAAGCATCGCCTCGAACCGAATCGAGCCGCGGTGGTCCGCGCCCACGACCTGCGCTTCGACCTCGACGAGTGGCAAGCCTTCACCCCTCAGCCGCGGGATGCGGATTGGAGCCGGGCCCGAGCCGGACATCCACGGGAACTCCAACGAGAGCGTGCCGTCCAGGCCTTCGGCCTCCGCGGGCATCGTCCGAAGCAGGGCGATCTCCGGGCCCGGCTCGAGGGCATGGATCTGCCGCCCGAGGATCGTCGCCGCCACGGCCGGATGGGCCCGAATCGGCAAGGAACTGCTAAGCGCCGGCAGGCCGTGCAGGTCCAGCCCACTCCGACCCCGTTGGCGCAGCTCCTCGAGAGTCTCTGCGGCTCCATCGCCCACCAGCCGCAGCAGGCAACCGTAGACGGGCAAGCAGGCCACGCGCACACCGGTCGTTCCCGCTGCCACCCGTTGCCCCCCCCCCAACGCTGACGATGCCCGCCCCGGGCCAGCCGCGTGGAGGCGGTAGTCCGTTCCGGACCAGAGTCCATCGACGGCGAACGTGCCGTCCGGATCGACGGTCGCCGCCGCCCATTCACCGGGACCCGCGGGTGTCCCCGTGAGGATGGCATCGCACACCTGCGCCGCAAGCTGCCCGGCCGCCACGGCGACGACCGTTCCTCCACCGGTGACGGGAAGGCCCGATTCATCCACCAACACGCCCTCGATCCTGCCGGATTCGGAGAGCACGACCTCGACCACCGCGAACAACGATTCGACAGTGAGGTCGAACTGCCCCAGAGTCACAGGCTGCCCCTCGCCCTTGGCGCGGATGGCGGCGGGAAGCGTCAACGAATCGAGCGACACTCGCAGCGCGCGGTCGACGAGGGTCTGCCCGACCAGCGCGCGCCCGCTCGAATCGATGACCTCGACCTCGGCATTGACCCGGACGCCCGCCCCGGAGAGGGCGTGGATCTCGATCACCACGGGGTTGCTGTCATCGGTCCGGCCGGATGCGAGAGGGTCCGAGCCGCCGAGCGCGCGCCGGGGCAGCTCGGTCGAGGCGGGCATGACGAGGGCCGGGTCCGCACGGTTGTGTTGCTCGAGGCTGTGCCGATCGATGACCGACAGGTCGCCTCCGCCCAGGGAGCCCGCATTCCTCGTCGCCACGCACCAGGCGAGGATCGCGAGGGCCGCTGCGAGCACCGCTGCGAGCGCCGTCCCCCACGCCCGACGACGCACACGCGGGGGCGAGGCCGGTTGGTCTTGGCTGTCCATGGCTGTAGCGAGGTGTACGGGCAGGCGCGCCCGGTGTCGATGCCTCGTTCGACCGGACGACGGGGTGTCCGGGGGGCGACGACGCGGTCGTCACGACTCGACGAGACCGCTCGGCCGGGCTCGCGATTGCGGCGCGCGGCGACCGGGGCTGCCAGCGGCCGGTCCAGTGAACCTCCCCTCTGTCCTCCACCGCCGCTGCGAGTTCACTTCGGGCTCCACGAGCCCCTATCATCCCGACCATGAACCCCACCCTCGAGTTGATGGGCGGTCACCGCTCGATCCGCGCCTTCGAGCCGGGCGAGTTGCCGGACGGTGACGTGCGGGCCGCGGTGGCGGCGGCGCAGATGGCGGCGTCCTCGAGCAACATACAGGGCTACTCGCTGCTGCGGATCCGGGCGCAGGGGAACCGCGAGCGGCTGGTGGAGCTGACCGGCGGCCAGGCCTACGTGCGCGACTGCGGGGCCTTCTTCGTGGTCTGCGGCGACGATCGGCGCCACCGACTGTTGGCGCGTCGCGAAGGCGTCGACCACGCGGCCAACCTCGAGACCTTCCTGCTCACCACCATCGACGCGAGCCTCTTCGCCCAGAACCTGGTGCTGGCCTTCGAATCCCAGGGCTACGGCATCTGCTACATCGGAGGGCTGCGCAATCGACTGCCCGAGGTTGTGGATCTGCTCGAGGTCCCAGAGGGCGTCTACCCCCTCTACGGTCTGTGCGTGGGCGTGCCGGCCCAGGATCCCACTCTCAAGCCGCGCCTGTCGGTGGACGCAGTCATGCACGAGGATCGCTACCCGACAGACGACCAGGTGCTCGCCGCCACCGACGAGTACGACGAGCGCATGGCCGCCTACTACACCGAGCGCGGCAAGCCCGGGCACAACTGGTCGGGCGCGATCTGGCGGCGCTTCAGCAAACGCATCCGCGAGCACTTGAACGCAACCTACACGGGTCAGGGAGCGAACCTGGAATGAGCCCCAAGCCCGCTCCGCGCGTCTTCCTGCGCCAGCCCCTTGGAGCAGACGAGGCTGACTTCCTCGCCGCGGTGAAGCGCAGTCGCAAGCTCCACCGACCGTGGACCCACCCGCCCGCCGACAACGAGGGCTTCCGCGGCTGGCTGCGGCGCTGCGGCGACGACGACTTCGAAGGGCGCCTGGTGGTCGACCGCGAGACCCACGCGCCCGTCGGCGTCTACAACCTCAGCCAGGTCTTCCAGGGCAACTTCAAGAGCGCCTACATGGGTTGCTACGCGTTCGAGCCGCACCAGGGGCGCGGCTTGATGGGCGAGGGCCTGGAGTTGATGCTGCGCGAGGTGTTCGGTGAGTTGCGTCTACACCGGGTCGAGGCCAACGTCCAACCGGAGAACGCGCGTTCACTGGCCCTGGTCGAGCGAGCCGGGTTCCGCCGCGAGGGCTACTCCCCGCGCTACCTCAAGATTGGCGGGCGTTGGCGCGACCATGTGCGCCATGCGCTGACCGTGGAAGACTGGCGCGATCGCCGCCGCGAATAGTCCCGCGCAGGAGCCACTTGCACCGACCGCGCCCGGTCCGATGCGTGCGGCAACCTGCTCGCTCTTGGCGCTCGAGGAGCCCTTCGCTGTTGCCGAGGCAACCCGGCCGGAGGGCCGAAACAGGAGCCGGGCTTCGCACCACCGATCCGCCGGATTCGTCTGGAATCGCCAGGATCTCGATCCCATGAATCACCACGCCAGCACGGGCTGGCGACCCCTCCAACCCCAGACCGGTCCGAGCCGCACGCTGGTGCGAACCAGCGCGGCAGGCCCTGCCCTCTCTGAGATGATGAACTGGCGACTCGCCGCCGTCGTGTCCGTTTCCCTCGCCCCCCTGGTTGCCTGCACTGCTCCGCACCACCACGAGGGCGAACTGTCGTCCGCGGTGATGACCTCGGAAGTGCAAGCCCGCATGGCGCCGATGGACGCCCTCGCCGACCTGAAAGCCGGCAACGCGCGCTTCATGGCCGGCCACCTCACCCCCCGCGACTACCTCTCCCAGGCCGACACCACGGCCGAAGGTCAGTACCCCAAAGCGGTGGTGCTGAGCTGCCTCGACTCCCGCGTGCCCCCGGAGGTCATTTTCGACCAGGGCATCGGCGACATCTTCGTCGGCCGCATCGCCGGTAACTTCGAGAACGTCGACATGCTCGGCAGCCTCGAGTTCGCCACGGCAGCAGCCGGGACGCCTCTGATCGTAATTTTGGGCCACAGCTCCTGCGGCGCGATCAAGGGCGCCGCCGATGGAGTCGAGCTCGGCAACCTGACCGCGATGCTCGACAACCTCGATCCGGCCTTGGCCGCTGCCCGCGGACGTACCTCGGGTGACCAATCCTCCAAGAACCCGGCCCTGATCGCGGCGGCGGTCGAGGCCAACGTGGCGCAGACCATGGCCGACATCCTGGAGCGCAGCGACGTGATCGCCGGGTTGGTCGCCAGCGGCGACGTGGCCATCGTGGGCGGCGTCTACGACCTCGGCTCCGGCCGGGTCGACTGGCTCGAGCAGTAGAGCCGCCGGGCACGAGGTTGCCCTCGGGCCCATCAGATCCAGCTCGGGCGCGGGACGGGTTCCGTTCCGCGCCCAATCTTGCTTGCGTCAGGTCCACGCGTTCGTCGAGACATCGCGCCTGTGCCTTGCAGCGCAACGAACATCGACGACTGGCGTCGGGCGCGGGCGCGCGCGTTCAGCCATCCAGCTCGAAGGTGATGCGGTGCAGGACCTGGTCGGAGGCCGCGACGCCGTCCACGATCGCGGGGCTGAAGCGCCAGGTCAAAATGGCCTCGCAAGCGGCCTCGTCGAGCAGTCGATGGCCGCTCGACTCGCGCACGGTCACCGCTTGCACTCGGCCCTTGCAGTCCACGGTGAACAGGCACACGACGGTGCCCTCCTGGCCACGACGGACGGCGGAGCGAGGGTAGGCCGGAGGTGCACCCTCGAGCAGTTCCGGTCCACGATCACTCTCGACCGCCACCGGCGGGACCGGCAGCGCGGGCTCGAGGGGCGGATCGGCCCAAGGGTCGGGCGCCGGTTCCTCGGGCGACGTCTGGGCCAGCTCCCTCGTGTAGTCACGGTTCATCACGCGCACGTCGGGCAGACCGCCGGGGAGGATCGACCGCGCGCGGGGCGGCGGCGGCAGGGGCTCGATGGTGATCGTCTCGTCCTCGAGCAGTCGCGGCGTCCGGGTCACGGGTTCGTCCCGCACGACCGGAGCAGGCTCCGGGTCTGGAAAGCTCGACTCGGGCTCCACGAACCACGGCGCCGGCTCGAAGCCGACTTCAAGTGGGACCGAGCGAATTTCAGACCTGGCCGTGGCCCAGGCCAGAGCCGCCAGAACCCCAAGGTGCACCACTGCGGAGGTTGCCAGGGGATGGGACTGCAGCAGCGCTCGCCGATCGGACATCAGGGCTGTTCCCCATCGGGCACGTAGACCACTTCTCCGCTGGAGAGACGGTAGGCGGTGCCCATACGCTGCCCCTCGCCGCCGACGGTGCGGTCGCCCTCGCGGAAGCGGTCGAGCTCGAGCCCCTCGCGCAGGAGTTGCTCCAGGGCCGCGCTCTGCTCGGCCTGGGTCCGGTCCTTGGCGTCCGCCAACTCGCCCTGGACCAGGCGCAGGGCGAACGCCACCAGGATCCCCACCGCGAACACGAGCCCCGCGTCGAAGAGGTTGGCCATGCCCGCCAGGGGATCCTCGTCGGGTAGGTCGAGCAGCCGGCGGTGACCGCGGCGGCGGCGACGGCGATTCGTAGGTTCCCTCACGCTTGGCCTCGGGCGTCGAGAGCCAGGCAGACCTGCTCGATCGAGTGGAGGTCGCGCGCGTACCAGTGCCGGCGCGCGTGCAGCATGCAGGCGCACAGCACCCCCACCAGCAGCCCGACGACCGTGGTGCTGAAGGCGACCACGAGGCCGGCGGCCAGTTCCTCCACGCGGCCGTCGCCGAGTCCCAGCAGGGCCGGCCCGAGGGGGATCAGGGTTCCCATCAGGCCCAGCATCGGACCCAGCCGCGCGCGCAGGGACAGGCTCGAGAGGCGTGCTGCCAGGTCGATCTCCATCTCGTCGAGCAGCGGCTCGAGCGAAGGCGGAGCCACGCCGAGCTGGCGCGCCCGGCGCACGAACAGCGCCACCGGCTCCCGGGCCTCTCCGGCCAGGGGTCGGCCACTGGCGATCGCCTCCGACAACTCGCCCGGGCTCGCGACGTGCCGGCGTTCGAAGGCCTCGCGACCAAAGCCGCCCAGGGCGAAGACCGACGACGCGGCCAGCAACAGCAAGACGACGACCACGGGCACCAAGAGGCCCGTGGACACGACGAACAGGATCTCGGTGAGCTGCTCCATGGCGATTCGGGTGCGATCAGACGCGCGCCGCCCCTCGACCCGCGACCCAGCCGCCGCAAAGGAGCAGGGCCACGGCGCCGGCGAGGATCCAGACCGTGCGATCGGCGGGCGGGGCTTCGCCGGACGCAATCGGCTCCAGCACCCGACCGCGGACCTCGGTCGAGCCGGAAGCGGACGGGCTTCGCGGAGAGTCATCGGGGGGCGCGCTCGCGCCCTCGCTCGGTCGGGTTTCGGATGAGGCCGCCACCCGCGCCGGCACCAGCTGCGCCGACGCGGCCTGGAGCGCCTGCGCTGCATTCGCGACGGCATCGGCCGTGCCTGCGATCTGCACCAGCACACCCGCATCGACTGCGCCTGGCACCTGCCCGAGAACCGAAGCCCGGAACTCGGCCAAGGCCACGTTGCCTCCGCCGCGCAAGCCGCCGCCCTCGCCGTGTCGCGCCAAGGAGTCCACGTACTCGCCAGCCAACTTCGCGCGCAACGCCGGACTCGCGTCCCAGTAGCCCTTGCGGATCGCCTCGAGAGTGACCTCGAGCAGCTCCTGGTAGGCGTAGGGACTCTCCTCTTCGAACCACTCGCCAAGGCCCAGGTCCAGGCGATCGTCGACATAGGTCTCCACGATCTGCTCCCAAGTCGCGGCGTCCACCGCCGACTCGCGCATGATCGCCCAGCCCAGGGTGTTCGACACGTGCACGGCGATCTGGTCGCCACCGGCGTGGCCCTCGGCCATCATCCCCTCGATCCACTTGCGGTTGAACAGCCGCACGCGGTAGTCGCGCCGCAGGGCCTCTTGCGCATCGACGATCTGCGCGCGGTCGGGATCGCGGACGTCCGTCAGAAGGAACAGCGGCTCGCGCCCGGTCAGGTACTTCACCGCCCGCGAGAGGCTGCCGCCCTGGTACCAGTCGTACTTGTTCGACAGGGGGCTGCGGGTGCGGTCCGACCAACTGCGCAGGATCGCTTCGGTGCCCTGGATCTGGCGCTCGAAGGCCTCGGGCGCGTGCTCGCCCCAGGCGCCCTCGGTGTAGACGTGGCGCACGTGGGAGAGGTAGGTCTCCATCAGCTCCTGCTCCGAGTCCCACTCACCCGAGCGCTCGACCAGGTAGTAGTAGCCGGCGCTGCCCATCTGGCCCGGCGGGTAGCCGAACAGGCGCGCGCGGGAGAGTACGTCCGCACGCTCAGGAGCCATCCCGAGGCCGCGCAGCTCGTCGCGTGTGCGCGCGGTGTTCTCGAAGACGCGGTTCTGCGGTTCGTCGAGGGCCGCGACGAGGCGCACCGCCTCGTCCAGCAGGTGCATGCGACTGGGCAGGAAGTCGCGGTAGTAGCTGAGCGCAGAGATGAACACGTCGATGCGCGGGCGGCCCAGCTCCTCGCTCGGGATCAGCTCCAGGCTGTTGACCAGGTTGCGGGAGTCCCACACCGGCCGCACCCCGAGCAGGTACAGGATCTGCGCCTCCATCACCCCGTAGTCCTGGAAGCTCGCGAAGGAGTTCAGGGTGAAGCCGACCTTGGCGGGGTAGTGGCCCTGGTCCTCGAGCTGCGCCACAAGGAATTGGTCGATCAGCGCGCAAGCCAACTCCCACGAGGGACGGCTGGGGATCTCCTCGGGGTTGAGCAGGTACATGTTGCGCCCGGTCGGAAGCACGCCCGGGTTGCGGTCGGGGCTGTTGCCGGGCCCGGGCTCGACGAAGCCGCCGGACAGGGCGGTCATCAGACCGTCGATCTCCGAGCCGGCTCCTGCCAGGCCCGCGGCCAGGCGCACCGCCAGCTCGAGGCCCTTGCGCACGCCCTCGGTCAAGCGGACAGCGGCGGCCTCGCCTCCGATGGCGTGCAGAGCGGACTCGCCGTCGAGGCCGCGCATCAGGTGCAACTCGAGCAGGCGCTCGGCGCGCCCGCGCTGGAGCTGGTCCCAGTCCCCCGCCGTGGCGCCGCCGCGGGCCGGCACGCCGATGGCCTGTGCCAGGTCGTCGAGGAAGCGCGAGCCGAGGCAGGTGACCAGGTAGGGCACCAGCACCTCCTGCGCGGGCGGCTCGCCCAGGGTGTGCAGGCTGATCGGCGTGGTCTCGTTCTGCACCTCGTGCAGGTAGTCGGAGACCGCGGCGATGGCATCCACGGTCAGAAGGCCCGCGTCGTCCTGCGCCAACTCCAGGTCGCGGTCCAAGCGTTCGGCCAGCGCGCGTTCGGTGATCGTCGCGCGGAACTCCTCGCGCAGCGCGCCCGGCTCGAGCGCCATCCACTTCTCGATGTCGTCGTGCAGGGAGAGCAGCTCGTCCGCAATCCCCGCGGACACGCTGGGCGGCACCATGTGGTCCACCAGCACCGCGTAGGCGCGGCGGCGCGCCGGGGTCGACTCACCCAGGTTGTTGACCACCCACAGGTTGATGTTCGGCACGCGGCCGAGGATCAGGTCGGTCCAGTCGTCCTCCGCGGGGCCGTTCGACTTGCCCGGGAGCAGGAACTCCGTGCCGTGGGTGCCGAAATGCACCAGGGCGTCGGCGCCGTACTCCTGCTGCAACCAGAAGTAGGTCGCCAAGTAGTTGTGCGAGGGCGGCACCAGCCGATCGTGGGCCAGGGACGGATCGTGGGCCTCGCCGCGCAGGGGCTGGGGCAGCAGGGTCACGCCCGGGCCCAGCTCGACCCGCGGCAGGACCATGAACTCCGCGCCCTCGTCGTTCTTCCAGACCTGGATGCGGCCCGGCGGCGCCCCCCACTTCTCGATCAGCTCGCGGCGACGGTGCAGCGGCACCCGCTCCTCGAACCAGGCCCGATAGGTCTCGGCCGGGATCAACACGGCCTGGCCGCTGCGCGCCAGGCGGTCGAGTTCGTCCGGAGCCCAGGCGCCGATCTGCTGGCCGTGGTCGACCATGCGCTCCAGCAGGTCGTCCTCGTCGGTCGGGAGCGGTCCGGTGGCGTAGCCCTCCGCCTGCATGCGTCGCAGAACGGCCATCAAGCTGCGCGGCGCGTTCAGGAACATGCCCGTCGCGCTGCCGCGCATCAGGTCGGCCTTCCCCAGCTCGCGGTTGTAGTAGACGATCGCGACGTGCTTGTCCGCGTTGGGGCTGCGACCGAGGTGCGCCCAGGCGACGGCCCTGTCGGCCAGGTGGTCGATCCGATCGGGGATAGGCGTCAGGTCCTCCGGACTGTTGCGCCCGCGCAGGGTGCCCGCCCCGACCTGGGGCTCGATAGCGCCCAAGACCTCCTGGGAGGTCATCTGGAAGGCGACCGTGCTGGCGTCGAGCCCCTCGTCGCTGGACTTCCATTCCTCGATCGACTGCAGGCGGAAGAAGATCGAGTGCAGGTGCGGCACACCGAGCTCGGAGCGCAGGCTCGGTTCCGCCAGGCTGTGGCAGATGTGGAGCACCACGTCGGGGGCGAACTCCAGCATCTGCTCCCGGTAGGCCGGCTGACCGTCCTCGATCACCAGGGCCGTCATGCCGCGCGTCTCGAGTGCATCGACCAGGGCGGCCACCACCCGCGGCTGTTGGATCAGGCGGTGGATGTGGTGCACGGCGATCGCCGCGCGGGGGGCGTCGGCGGCGCCGGGCGTGCGCTCAGAGGCCCAGTCGAGGTAGGCGGCCACGCCGGCGAAGCCCTCGTCGACCTCCGGGTGGAACAGAGTCGCTCCGCTCTCGGTCCTGGGCGGCAGGACCTCCCCGGCCTGGCCGAGGTGGGCCACCAAGACGTACAGGATCAGTCGGCGCAGATTCTCCGGACCGGACGCGCGGTACAGGGCGGTTACCCGCGGATCGGTGACCACGGTTCCGTCCGCGGTCAGCTCCGGCAGTACGTTGTCGAGGCCGCCACTGATGGCGAGAACCACCAGGTCGGGGTTCGCGGCGCGGGCGCGGCGGATGGCGCCTGCGCATTGCACGGCGTCCTCGGCGCGCAGATGCTGAATCAGAACGGCGTCCAGATCGGACCAATCCGGCGCCTCGCTCGAGTGGAAGTCCTCGTCGAGGCCCACCGCCTCGGCTCCCAGACCCCGCGCCCCGGCGACGATCGGCTCGATCGCCCCGCCGTGCAGTCCGAGCAAGCCGAGCCGGGGCAGGTCGCCGATGGGCGCCGCGGCGGATGACGGGCCCTCCTGTTGAGCTCGAGTGGTGAGCGGCGCCCCCGCGAGCACGAGTAGTGCGACCAGAAGTCCCACGAAGCTCCGCCCGTACCGCGGCGGACGCCGCCGCACCGCCTCACTGCACTCGCCCCGAACCTTAGGATCTCCGCCCATGCCCGAGTCCATCCCTCCGACGGTCTGCATACCGCTCAGAAGCTCGCGCTGATGCCGAGGACGAAGTTGATGCCCGGGGCGTCGATGCGCGAGTCCTTCACTCGATAGGCCTTGTCGCCGACGTTCTCCACGCCGACGTAAAGGGTCGAGTGCTTGCCGAGTCGCCGTCCGCCGCGCAGGTTGACCACCCCGAAGCCGGGCAGGGAACCGTCGCCGCCGATCAGCCCCGACGAGGGGTCCTGGGGATCGACGAAGAAGGCCGGATCGCTGGTCTTGCGGTTGCTGGGGATGCGGTCGAACTTCCGCACCAGCCAGAGCTCCGCTTCCAGCCACCAGCGGCTCTCGCTCGCCTCGCGCGTCTCGTCCAGGCGCAGGCCGACCAGTCCGTTGGCCGGATAGGCCCGATCCAGGGGCTCGCCGCTGCCCGAGTCCTCGCCGTAGATCCAGGCGAAGTTGCCATAGCAGGAGAACTCGCCCTCGTCGACCACCGCCCGACTCCAGTCCCGCGGCAACCAGCGCCGGGCCTCGACTTCAACACCAGTCGCACGCACGGTGCCGTCGGAGTTGCCCTTGACGTAGACGGCCTCGCCGGGATCCTCGAAGCCGCTGCCGTCCACGTCGACGAAGGTCGAGCCGTCGAAGGTGCCCGGGGCCGACACGATCGCGTTGTCGACTTCCGTGTAGAAGCCCGTCGCAGCCGCCGAGTAATCCTCGTCCTCGGTACGCACGCCCAGCTCGTAGGTCCAGCTCGACTCCGGCTCGAGGTTCGTGGCCGGCACGTTGAAGCCGAAGGTGAACTGCCCGAAGCTGAGCAGGTCGTTCTTGTTGGGGGCGCGGAAAGCGCGCCCCACGTGGGCCACCAGGTTGGTGTGATCGGTCAGCGCATAGACGGCGCCAAACCCGCCGGTGACGGCCTGGTCGCTCTCGTTCAGCTCCAGGTCGTTCAGGGACAGGGCCCCGTTGCCGATGGCGGTCTGCAGCACCGGATCGAGCTGCCCCAACTGGGGCGCGCTGGAGTCGAGGGTGAAGCTGTCCCAACGCAGACCCAGGTCGAGGCGCAGGCGCTCGGTCGCCTGCCACTCGGACAGGACGTAGGCGGCGGGGTTGATCCACTCGACGTCCGGATCGACGGTGCCCGCCTGGGGGTTGCTCTTCTCGATCTGATCCCGATGGACGTGCAGCCCGTAGATCAGGCGCACGTCGCTGCCGACGTAGGACGTGGCCTGAACCTCGAAACCGAGGGTCTCCTCGTCGGAGTCGGAGTCGAAGAACTTCTCGTCGATGAAGTCCTCCTGGTCGTGGAAGTAGCCGGTCACCTCCAGCTCGCTCACGAAGCCGCCCAGATCCTCGGCCCGGTAGCGCGCGCCGTACAGGTCCCGGTCGTTCGACTGGACCCAGTTCGGGCGGTCATAGCGATAACCCCTGGGCCGCGAGAAGGACTGCAGGAACAGCTCGACCGACGACTTGGCGTCGATACGCAGGTCGAGTTGTGCGTCCAGGTCGCGCTCGCGCCAGCCACTCGGGGATTGGACCCCGACGCCCTGTCCGCCCTCGACGTCACCGATCTCGCGGGAGGTGCCGCCGATGTGCGCGAAGACGTCGCCGTCCGAGTAGTAGCTCTCGACCCGGCTCGACCACTCCTGGTCGGCGCTCCCGTAGCGGGTGTAGAGGTTGCCGCCGAGGCTCGGCTCGGGTGCGAAGCGGGGAACCTCGTTGCTGATCACGTTGATCACCCCGCCGATGGCGTCGGAGCCGTAGAGCACCGAACCCGGGCCGCGCACGACCTCGATCCGATCGATATCGAGGGCGTCGATGTTCTGCAGGTACGAGTTGGGACCCGCGAAGAGCCCGGCCGTGTTGCGCCGGATGCCGTCGAAGAGGTAGGTGACACGGTTTCCCATGAATCCGCGCAGGATCGGTGCGCCACCCAGGTGGCCGGTCTTCTGGACCCAGATCCCCGGCTTGCGCCGCAGGGCCTCGGCGGCGGTGCGCGCGCTCTGCTCGCGCAACTCCTCGCGCGGGACGACGGTCACCGCGAGCGGAATGTCGAACGGCCGCTCGGGGTGCCGCGTGGCGGTGACCACGGTTTCGGAGGCGTCGGTTCCGGGAGTGGCTGCCTGCCGCCCATCGCGGCCAACGACCCCTGCGCCTGCTACTTCGGCCGAATCGGTGGCCGGGCGAGCGACCACTCCCGGGTCGGCTCCGGGGTCGGCCGAGCCGGACACTTGGTGCGACGCGAAGGCCAGGGCCTCGCACCCAACCAAGAGCGAGCCGGTGAGGATGCAGACACGAAGGGGCGAAGTCAGACCGCGCAATGGTGTTCCTCGATGGACGGCTCGACGCGGGCCTGGCCCGCGCGCCGGCGCTTGGGGAGGGCGCTTGAGCGCCGGTACGGGGGGAGGTGCCGAGGTCGACCAACCCCGAACGATGGTCCGGTCGAGGTAGCCGATCAGCCCGAAGCCGCCACGGTCCCGTCGTTCCCAACGGAGTCGCTGCGTGGGGCCCGGGAACGGAGTTCACCCCGGCCGGTTCACGCTTGGTCAGAGGATTTTCCAGTCGGCTGGCGGCGGATCCGACGCGCCGGCCGGCACCGCTCGATCGGAACGCCGAGCGAGCCCAGGACACCTGCGCGGAAGCGCCACTCCCGTGACCGGGCCGATACCGAGTCCGGCCGGGGCCGCTGGTAGGATCGCCCGACCGCCGGCGACTCGCCCGGCGCCCCTTCGAACGTCGAGCCGAGGAGCCTCCCATGCTGACCCTGTTGCTGTCGGTTGCCACGGGCCAACTGGTCGAGTCGCCGCGCGCGCCGGCCCAGGCCGAGCGTCCACCGCTCGAGCGGATCAACTTCAGCGCTCCCCGTCGCCTCGTCGCCGCGGGCCAGCCGGTACGCACTCCCCCGCCCGGCTACGCCACGCCGACCCTCTTCGATCTGACCGGCGACGGTCTGCGCGACCTGGTGGTCGGACATTTCAAGGATGGACGGATCAAGGTCTACCCGGCCCTGGCCGAGGGCCGCTTCGCCGAGGGTGAGTGGCTCATGGCCGGCGGGGAGATCGCCCAGGTGCCCGGGGTCTGGTGATGCACCAGCGCGACTCCACAGTTCGTGGACGTCAACGGTGACGGGCTGGTCGACCTGCTCTCGGGCTCCTTCCGACAGCGCGAGGGCGACCACCGCTTCGGCCTGTTCTGGGTCATGGCCGGGGTCGAGGGTGGCGGCTTCCGCGCCCCCGAGGTGCTCGAGGGGTCCGACGGCCAGCCGCTCGTGATCGGCTCCCCCGACGCCACCAGCTCGGAGCGAAGCTGCACCCGGCCCACCGCCGTCGACCTGAACGGCGACGGCTGGCCGGACATTGTCAGCGGCAACTCCGCCGGGACGTTCCACGTCTTCGCCGGCGAGGGTCCTGGCCGCTTCTCGCCGCGCAGCCACGAGCTGCGCCGGACTGGTGGATCCCGCGTGGCGGTCTCGTCCAAGAGCGACCCGTTCTTCATCGATTGGGACGGCGACGGCGACCAGGACCTGGTCAGCGGCTCCTCGCGGGGCGTCTACCTGTTCCTGAACGAGGGCGACGTCCACGCTCCGGTCTTCGGCCAGCCCCGCACCCTGGTCGAGGGGGTCCTGCCCGAGCACTCCCCCGACCCACCGCGCTTCGGCGACGCCCACCTCCGCGCCCCCGAGCAGAACCTGCGCGTGTGGGCGGGCGACCTCGACGGGGACGGCCTGGTGGACCTCCTGGTCGGCGACAAGGCGACGGTGACCTACCCGGCCGAAGGCCTGGACGAGGCCACGGCCGCGACCCGGCTCGCCCAATGGAACGCCCGCAGCCAGGCGCTCCAGCGGCGCACCGTGACGCCGGAGCTGACCCAGGAGGCATTCCAGGCGGCCTGGGACGCCCTGTGGGCGGAGCGCGCGGAGATCGTGGAAGGAAGCGGCGCCGGGTTCGTCTGGATGTACCTGCAGCGCCCCGCGCAGCCCACTCGCCGAGCCCCCGCGTCCCCGGGCCCCGACGCGGGCGGACCCCACTGACCACCGGCGCCGACTGGCCCGGAACGACCCTCGACCCTCTGATTCCGAAGTGAGGCAAGCATGTTGATCGTGATGTTGGCCGCCGCCCTGGCCCAAGGGCCCGACGCGGCCGGGGTCGCCCCGATTCGAGCCGCCCAGCCGAACCGATCGGCGAAGTCCGTCCAGTTCGCCCCGCCGGTGCGCCTGCAGGCCGCCGGGGCGGTGATCCGCACCGAGGCGCCCGGCTACGCCGCGCCGGCCCTCCACGACCTGGACGGCGACGGCCACGCAGACCTGGTCGTCGGGCAGTTCAAGGGCGGGAAGATGATGGTCTATCCGGGCCTCGGCCAGGGGCGGTTCGGCGCCGGCGATTGGCTGCGCGCGGCGGGCGACGTGGTCGAGGTGCCCGGCGTCTGGTGATGCACTTCCTCGACTCCACAGTTCGTGGATGTCAACGGCGACGGACGCATCGACCTGCTCTCGGGCTCCTACTCTCGGATGGAGGAGGACATGGCCGGCCTCTTCTGGGTCCTGCCCGGGCTCGAGGGCGGCGGCTTCGGTGAGCCCGAGACCCTGCTCGGGACCGACGGCGAGCCGCTCATCATCAGCGGCGTGGACGAGTCCATCGGCAAGATCTGCACCCGCCCCACCGCGGTCGACTTCGACGGCGACGGGCACCTGGACATCGTCTCCGGCAACTTCGAGGGCACCTTCCACCTGTTCCGCGGCGCGGGGAACGGAGCCTTCGCCCCGGACTCGGTACAACTGACCCGCGGGGGCGAGCCCTTGGTCGTGGAGCACCACAGCGACCCGGTCTTCTTCGACTGGGACGGGGACGGCGACTTGGACCTGGTCAGCGGATCGGTGCGCGGCATCGACCTCTTCGAGCACACCGGCGCGGGGCCGGCGGACTTCGCCGAGCCCGTCGAGCTGTTCGACGTCCCGGTGAGCCGCGCGGTCATGTCCGGCCAGATCGTCTTCGGCGAGGGGCACATCGACGGTCCCCAGGGCTCCCTGCGGGTGTGGGTCGACGACGTCGACGGCGACGGCCGCTTCGACCTGCTCGTCGGCGACTGCGCGCAGGTCACCACGCCGGGCGAGGGCCTCGACGAGGCCGCCGCCCGCGAGCGGCTCGACGCCTGGGACCTGCGCGAGGCAGAGTTCATGGAGCGCTTCCAGGCGGCCGGGTCCGAGTGGACCGACGAGCTCACGGCCGACTACCAAGCCCTCTGGGACGCCCGCGGAGAGATCCTCCACGAGGACGGCACCGGCTTCGTCTGGTTCCTGCGCCAGCTCCCGCCGAGCGAGTCCTGAGGACCTCGGGGCGCGCGGCGATCGACGCCCGGCCCCGCCGATGCGCAGGCATCGGCGGGGCCGGGGATCGCGGCGGCCGGACCGAGTCCACCGGGACTCGGTCGCGCTCGGCATCACCCCTTCGGGAGCTCAGCCCCTGAAGAACAGCGGGCTCCAGCGCACGATGGCCCACAGGGCGATGACCGCGTCCTTGGGCCCGATCTTCTTGCCCTCGGAGTAGTCGCGGCCGGCGTAGCTGATCGGGACCTCGTAGATCCGGCAGCGCAGGCGCGCGACCTTGGCGGTGATCTCGGGCTCCACCGCGAAGGTGCTCGACTGGATGTCGATCTTGTCCGCCACCTCGCGCCGGAAGACCTTGTAGCAGGTCTCCATGTCGGTCAGGTTGAGGTTGGTGAAGCAGTTCGACATCAACGTCAGGAAGCGGTTCCCGAGGTAGTGGTAGAACAGGTGCACGCGCACGTAGGGGCCACCCAGGAAGCGGCTGCCGTAGACAACGTCGGCGCCGGCCTCCTCGATCGGGCGCAAGAGCACGGGGTAGTCGGCCGGGTCGTACTCGAGGTCCGCGTCCTGGATCAGGACCACGTCGCCCGAGACCTTGCTGAAGCCCGTGGCCAGGGCGCCGCCCTTGCCCTTGTTGACCTCGTGCCGGAAGCAGCGCACGTTGTCGTACTGCTGCTCGAGCTTCGCCATGATCTCGGGCGTCGAGTCCTTCGAGCAGTCGTCGACGAGGATCAGTTCCTTCTCGTAGGGCGCCTGCTGGACGCGCTCCACGATCTCCTCGAGGGTCGTTTCCTCGTTGTAGACCGGGATGACGATGGAGAGCTTCATGTCTTGGGCGGGGGCAGCGGGGCCTTCGGGGGGCGGGCAGTATCGGTGTTCCGGCCGGCGCGGATCGATCCTGGATTCGATTTCGGCGGTGACGGACAGCTGAATCAGCGGTGCGGCTCGGCACCTTCGGCCTCGAGGCCGTCGAACAGGCGGTCGAGGCCCATGAACTGCGCCAGCCCCTCGTGGAGCTGGCGGTAGCCCGGCTCGTCCTCGATACACCAGCCCGGCTTGTGGAACAGAGTGAAGATCTCGGCGTCCGGCCGGCGGCGCTTGGCCTGGACCTCGGTACGCCGGGCCATCCAGTGGTCCCAGTTGCCCAGGAAGTCGTTGATGCCGATCAGGTCCGCCGCGCAGACCCGCCGCACGCCCTGGGTGTCCTGGACTGCGTGGCGGGCGCGGTCGAACAACCGGCCGACCACCCCGTGGGAGCGCGGCTCGGCCCGCTCGATGCGGTAGGGCCCGGAGTCCTCGATCCCGGCCACCACCAGCATGCGTCGCAGGAACAGACCGAACATGGCCGGCATGACCTGGCGCAGGTGGTCGTCGTCGTAGTTCTTGAAGCAGGCCAGGACCGGGTTGCGCGTCTGCAACAGGCGCACGGTCTCGATCGGGAAGGTGCGCGAGGTGCTCGAGTGGTGGTGGTAGCACACGGCGCGCGGCGCGTAGTGCACCTCGTGCCCCTGGACCCACATGCGCCAGCCCAGGTCGACGTCCTCGTAGTAGGCGAAGAATTCCTCGTCGAAGCCGCCCACTTCGCGAAAGACGTCGGCATCCACGGCCATGGCTCCCCCGCAGGCGAAGAGGGTCCGCGTGGGCACGTCGTGCTCCGGCCCGGGCTTGACCAAGTAGCCCTTCTGGATGCCGATGCCGTGGAAGTTCATGCCCCCGCCGGCGGAGTTCATCAACTTGCCGTCCCAGGACAGCATCTTGGCCGTGGCCGCCACGCACTCGCCGCGCACCACCGGACCGACCAGCTCGCGCAACCAGGTCGGCTCCACGCGCATGTCGTTGTTCAGGAAGACGTACAGCGCCGGGTCGTCGGCCGCCTGGGCGCCCTGGTTGCAACCGGCTGAGAAGCCCACGTTGCGCGGGTTGGCCACGAGGTTGACCCAGGGCCAGCGTCGGCGCACGGTCTCGACGCTGTCGTCGGACGAGCCGTTGTCCACCAGCACGACCTCGACCAGCTCGCGCGGGTAGTCCATGGCGCGCAGGCTCTCGAAGCAGCCTTCGAGGTGGTGCAGGCCGTTGTAGTTGAGGATCACAATGGCGACCTTGGGCAGGTCGCCGTCGGAGAGGGGCGGACCGGGGTCGAGGACCGTGGTCAAGGACTTGGCCGGGAAGGAAGCCTTCGAAGCGGCGCCGCCCTTCACCTTGCCTGAATCGCCCGTCTGTGAACCGCGCTTCACAGCCCGGGCCTCGCTCGTGCCGTCCTTGTCGGCACGGCTCTTGTCCGCGCCGGCCTTGTTCCCGCCGCGCTTTCCGGCCCCGTGCTTTCCGCGTCCCTTACCCATCAGACGCGCTCTCCATCGAGCTCCCGCACGGTCACGGTCGCGAGCCGCAGGAAGCAGTCCGGCACCCCGTGGCCCCGTGCTCCATCGATCCGCAGGGTCTGCGGCCCCTCGAGCTCGACCTCGAAGCTGAAGCTGCGCAGGAAGTCCGTGTCGCCCTCGGCCACGAAGGGCTCGATGTCGCCGAACTGCCGCTCGCCGGCCAGCAGGCGTCCACCGAGCTGCGTGTCCTTCTCCGCCGCCAGGGCGTAGATCTGCACCGTCACCTCGTGTCGCCCCGGGCGACGCACGGGTAGGTCGAAGAGCACCGCCGCGCCGCCGGGACGGAGCAGCAGCATGTCGGTGCCCTGCTGGTCCACGGGCCCGATGCGCTTGGCCGCTTCGATGCCCACGTACTCGGCCACCACCGCCGCCTTGGAGCGATCCCGCCCGGCCACCAGGGCCCGGTAACGGAACTCGGTCTCAGCTGCGTTCTCGGCGATGGTCTTGATCCGCATCCAGTCGCCCGAGAGCTGGCCGGCCAGGCCGGGCTCGTCGACGAAGCGCCGCATGATGCGCGCCAGGTCCACGTCGTCGCCGGTCTTGAAGTGCAGCCCGTCGACCCCGTCGCGCACGTACTCGGCCATTCCGCCGATGTCGCTGGCGATCACCGGCGTCTTGGTCAGGAAGGCCTCGTGGATCGTGATCGGCGAGTTCTCGAACCACACCGAGGGCACGATCAGCACGTCGATCTCGGCGTAGACCTCGCTCAACTTCGAGTTGTCGAAGCGCCCGTGGAAGTGGACGTTGTCGCCGGCCAGGGCCTGGAGCTGGGCGTGGTGCTCGTCGTGCTCGGGGTCGAAGCCGCCGTAGACGTTGAGGGTCGCGGCCGCGCCAGAGAGGTGCGACATGGCCCGCACCAGCGTCTCGCCGCCCTTGTACCAGACCAGCGTCCCGACGAAGCCGAAGCGCACGCGCCCCTGGGGATCGGGCTGCTTCTTCAGGGCCTCGACGTGGTCCGTGCGTAGGCCGTTGTCGCTGTAGACGAAGCGATCCTTGTCGAAGGCGCCGGTCTCGAGCAGCTTGGCGCGCAGGAACCGACTCGGCGAGACCAACAGGTCCGCACAGGCGTAGGCGCCGAGCACCACCTCGGGCCGCCGACGCAGGTCCTGGTAGCCCTCCCAACGGCGCAGGGAGCGGTCCCCCAGCTTGCCGCGGGTGGCGCGCTCCGCGAAGGCGTCCAGGGCCCCGCCGAAGACGCGCCCCAGGCGCTTCATGCGCGGAATCTGGTCCAGGTGCCGCTCCTTGACGCAGAGCAGGCAGCCGGCGCCCATGTTCTCTTCGCAGCGCTCGCCGTCGGGCCGGATCAACTGCACCCGTGCGCACACGGCCCAGTAGTCGTGGCAGTGGACGATGGTCGGGAAGCCGAGCTCCTTGGCGATGCCGACGAGTTTGGCCGAGAGGTGGATCAGGTGCTGGAAGTGCACCAGGTCCGGCTGCTCGTCGATCAGCACCTTGCGGAAGGCCGACTCTATCTGCTCGCGCGAGTAGCTGTCGGCCAGGTTGCGGTGCTGCAAGCGGTGGGTCAGGGCCAGCACGCGCAGGCCCTCGAACTCGCGCTCGACCACGGAGAACTCGGGCGCGCCGCCCTGCGCCTCGCTGCGCCCGTCCGGCACCCGCGCGAGCACGGTGACGCGATGCCCGCGCTCGACCAGGGCCTTGGCCAGGGTCAGGGTGTAGATCTCGGTGCCGGCCCAGGTGTCGGGCGGGAAGCCGTGCACCACGAGCAGCACGTTCAAGTGCGCGCTCTTCAAGAGCCGCGACTTCTCGCGCCGGCCGCGCGACTTCTGACCGCCCTCGTAGAGTCCGTCGAAGGTCGCATCGCGCAGGGCCGCGGCCTCGCGCTGCAGCTCGCGCGCGCGAGTGCCCTCGAAGCCCAGCTCGCGGATCGTCTCCGCGTCGGCTGCCGCAGCGCGCTTGGCCACCGCGCGACCGAGCTGCACCGTCGGGATGCAGAGGCGGTCGAGCCACTCGACGTTGAAGCGCCCGTCGATCACAGCCCGCGACCTCGACTCCGCCGGGGTGTAGTCGTGGCTGTGCTCCACCACGGCGTCGGCGTCGTAGACCACCGTGTAGCCGGCCTCGAGCAGGGCCCGCGCCATCAGCATGTCCTCGCCGAAGCTGGTGCGCGGGAAGGGGTGCAGCTCCCACAGCTCGCGGCGAATGGCCGAGGCCACGTCGTTGAACAGGCACAGCTGCCGCCGCGCCTCCGGCGTCATGGCCAGGTACTCCTCCCAGGGCGGCAGGCGCGTCTCGCGGCGCTGGTCGGAATAGCCCGGGTCGGTGGCGCTGACCACCCGCGTGACGTCGTCGCAGTCGGGCCGCGGCACGTTGCGGCAGGTGACCGCGGCCACCTGGGGGTCGGCGAAATTGGCCACCACGCGGGTCAGCCAGTCGTCCCCCACCGGGATCGCGTCCTGGGTCAGGTAGACCAAGAGGTCGCCCCGCGAGCGCGCCGCCAAGAGGTTCCGCGTGTCGCCGTGGTCGAACTCCTCCTGGTGGATGCGCTCGACCTCGAGCGGCACCGGGAAGCGGGCCCGCGCGCGCTGGAGGATCTCGAGCGTGCCGTCGGAGGAGCCCGAATCGATGGCCAGGAAGTCCCAGTCCAGCTCCAGATCCTGCCGCGCCAGGACGCCCAGCACCCGCTCCAGGAACTCCGCCCCCTGCCAGGTGGGCATCAGGACGGACACGGAGCGCAGGGGCCTGGTGGCCGCCGGCAGCACTTCGCCGCCGCTTCGGGGTTGGGACGTCAAGGGTCGGGGGGGTCCTCGGGGGGGCCAGGATACGGGGCCCGCGGGCCGATGTCGCGGCCCCGGGCGGCCCTGGGCGTGCGAAGACCCGCCGACTCAGGCGCGCAGATCCTCGGCCGCGGTCGGACCGGGCGGGATCGTTATCGGCATCGGCGGCCGCAGCCGTCCACCTGTTCCGCGACTGCCGACGTACTGACCGAGGATCTGGGCGCCGCGCAGGACCGGCGCGCGCAGGAGGTCGCCCAGGTGCCGCAGGACCCCGGCGCGCCGCACCTCGCGCAGGTCCGAGGCCAGCTCGAAGCACCAGCCCCGCGCCGCCGAGCCCAGGGTCGGGCGCATGGCCCAGTCGTGGGCGGCGCGGTGGAAGCGCGCGTCCTGGCGGTAGCGCGCGAAGGCCTTGCGGGCGGAGTAGCGGTGGGCGTGGTAGGCCACCGCCGCCGGCGCGTAGGCCAGGCGCCAGCCGCTGGTCAGGGCGCGGGCGGCCCAGGCCACGTCCTCGCCGAAGTCGATCGTGGGGAACGGGATCTCTGCGAAGGCCGAGCGACGGATCGCGCTCGCCACGTTGTTGAAGCGGATGTGGGCCACGCGCTGGATCGGCGGCAGCTCCCACAGGCCCGCGACCTGGTCGAGATCGCGCACGCCGGGCTCGGGCGAGGCCTCGGGCAGGTCCAACACCGTGCGCGCGGTGAGCAGGTCGTCGCCGGGGTTTGGTAGCACGCGGGCGTAGGCCCCGGCCACCCGCGGATCGGCGAAGGGCTCGATCAGCCGCGCGAGGAAGTGGGAGTCCGAGGGCAGGGCGTCCTGGCTCAGGAAGACCAGGAACTCGCCCTTGGCGTCGGCGGCGCGCTCGGTGCGGGTGCCGCCGTGGGAGAAGTCCTCGCGGCGGATGCGGCGCACGTCGGCGCCGGCCTGCTCGAGCAGCTCGACGCTGCCGTCGCTGGACGACGAGTCCACTGCCAGGAGCTCGAAGCCGCCCTCCAGCTCCTGCTCCGCCAGGCGCGGCAGCAGGCGTTCGAGGTCCGCGCGACCATTGAGGGTCGGCAGGACGATGGAGACGAGGGGGGCGGGCATGGGCGGGGGGGCGGGTGCAGCTTGCGACTTTCTACGCGGGCGCGGCCCAGTCTTTTCGACCGAGGGGGGTCGATTGCCTTCGCGGCCGACCGCCGCCGGGGTCCGGATACGGTCCCCCACTCGATCGGCGGCCCCGGGCCGCGCGTCACGGGATCCGCGGTATCGCGGCGGCCTGGTCCGTTGGCCGCGCAGCGAGGAGCGCCCCACCGAGGACCTCTCGGTCCGCGCGCCGCCGCTCGCGAGCGATGGGTGACCGCCGGTCCGGCGCACTGGCCGTGGATCCCGACGACCGCTGCCGGCTAATCTCCCCCCCATGGCCGCCGACCGCCTGCCCCTGGCCCTCGGGCTCCTGATCGCCCTGGTGCTCTCCGGCACCCTGACCATCGCCGGCCTCAAGGCGGGCATCTTTCCCGGCGTCAGCCCCCTGGTGGTGCTCTTCGCCTGGGGCCTGTTCGCCCGGCGCGTGGGCCAGGGCGGCGGGCGGCGCTTCCTGAACATCGCCCAGGTGGCCGGCTCGGCCGGCATGGCGGTCGCCGTGGGCGCCTGCTTCACCGTGCCCCTGGTGCCGATCCTGTTCGAGCAGCGCGGCCTCGAGGCCCCGCCGATCGACATCCCGACGCTGATCTGGATGAACCTGGCCGGAGCCCTGATCGGCTTCGGCTTCGTGGGCCTGGGCACGCGCAAGTTCCTCGGCGACCCGAGCCTGCCGGCGCCCGAGGCCCACGCCTGCACGACCCTGATCACGGCGGCGGCCTCGGCCAAGTCCGAGCGCCCGCCCCTGGCCGCGTCCCTGGGCCTCTCGGCCCTGTTCGGCTTCATCGCGCCCTTCCTGGTGCGCCTCGACCTGGCCCGCGAGAGCCTGCGGATCTGGCCCCCCCGCGACGCGGAGGACCCGGGGCCGGTGAACCTGGACCTGCCCTTCAACCCGATCTACCTGGGCATCGGCGCGCTGCTCAGTGCGTCGGTGGCCCTGTTGGTCTTCGGCGGCAGCTTCGTGAACCTGCTCGGCAACGCGGCCTTGGGTGCAATCGAGGCGGACTCGGCCTGGGCGGCGCAGTTCCCCGCCAACACCATGCGCTGGGTCGGCGGCGGGGCGATGACCGTGGCCGTGCTGTGGTCCCTGGCGCGCTTCGCGGAGGTCGGGCGGGACAAGCGGCCCAAGTACGACCCCGCGCCGGGCGAAGGCTCGATCGACCTGCCCCGCAACTGGCGCGTGGCCCTGGGCGCCTGCACCGCCCTGGGCGTGACGATGGTCGTGGGCTGGCTCTTCGCCGTGGACGGCCCGACGCCCTTCAGCTTGAGCATGGGCGCGGCCGTCCTCGCCTGCGCGGCGGTGATGGTGACCCTCGGCGCGCTGCTCTCGCTGCAGATCGGCAGCTCCGCCTCGCCGGTCTCGGGGACGGTCTTCGTCACGACGCTCGTGCTGTGCGCGACGGCGTTGTTCGTCGGGCGCCGGTCGCTGGTCGACGTGACGTTGATCACGCCCCTGCTCGTCGCAGCGTGCGTGGCGGTCGCTACCGCCAACGACTCGAGCCAGGACTACAAGACCCTGCAGCTCTGCGGCCTGCCGGTGAAGGACGGCCTGCTCGCCCAGGGCCTCGGCCTCTTGGCCGGAGCCCTCGCCGTGCCCTTCGCCATCTACGTCGCCCACGAGGCCTACCAACTCGGGAGCGCCGACCTGCCCGCCCCCCAGGGCGCCATGTTCGCGACCCTGGTCGACGGTCTGCTGCTGGAGCGCGACCTGCCCTGGTACCCGATCGCGATCGGCATCGGGCTCGGGCTCGTCGCGGTGCTGGGCGAGATCCTCGGCGCCCGCCGCGGCCTGCAGTTGCCGGCCATGGCCCTGGCCGTGGGCATCTACCTGCCCGCGGTCCTCGGCGTCGGCATCCTGATCGGAGCCATCTTCCGCCTGCTCGGCAGCGGCGGCGGAACGAGCGAGTCGGGCGCCCCCCAGGGCCGAGCGATCCTGACCGCCGCGGGCCTGATCACCGGCGCCGCCGCGTTCGAGCTGCTGCTCGGCATCGTCCTGCTCGCCGCACCCGGATTGGACCCGGCCGCGTGGACCGAGCACGGCCTGGGCGCGACCGTCGGAGCGCTCATCAGCAGCGTGTCGCCGGACATGGCGCCCGAGTTGATTGCGACACGTGTTGCGAGCGCGGCTGAGATCGTCGGTCAGTGCCTCGCCGCGCTCGGCATCGCGCTGATCGGCGGCCTGATCTGGTTCAACGCGCGCCGGTCGCGCCCGAGTTGATCGGACCGGCGGCGGTCGGCGCTGGCGTGGAGTTGGCGGCTCCTCCGAGCGCCGGCGCGCCGGAATCGGCGCCGAGGTCAAGCGGGTCGATGCCCATCAAGCCCAGCACGAGGGCCGTCGCGAGCCCCGAGACGACCGACACGCAGAGGATGCTCGCGACGATGCGGATCGCGCGGCTGACCCGACCTGACGTGCCCGAGTGGAAGCCCCACAGGGCCCAACAAAGGTAGACCAGGAACACGATCTGGTCGGCGAGGACGAAGAGCTCTTCCGGACCGCCGGCGAGGCCGGCAGCCAAGACGAGCAGCGCGCGCCAGAGGAAGATGTGGCCGGCGAAGTACAGGGTCAGCCACAGGTGCTCGACGTAGCGGGTGCGCGTGCCCAGGAAGCAGAGCTGGAAGGCGCCGGCGATCACCGGCAAGAGCACGAGGTTCAGCGCTTGACCATGGCTGACGATGAACTCGACCAGCTCACCCTGGTCGGCGTCGAGTGAATCTGTGCCGCCGGGGTGAACGAAGGCGATCGCCAGAAACCACAGGCCACTCGTGGCCAAGGCGTAGTGCAGGGGTGCGACCGAGACCACCCGACGGCCGGCCGCATGGGCCCGGGCGAAGCCGCCGGGATCGAGGGTCAGACCCACGACGGTCCGGGGCAGTCGCGACTCCAGGGAGAAGACCGCGCAAAGGACCTCCCACAGCCAGGAGGCCAGGGACGGACGACCCACGGAGGCCGCCTAGCCGCACTGGCTGCAGAACACGCCGTGCAGGGACTGACCGCAGTTGAGGCAAGGAGCGGCGGGCGTCGCAGCCATGGCCTCGCTCACACCCGGTCGCACAACTCCCGGAAGTGGCAGGTGCGGCATTCGCGGGCCTCGGGAGAGTCCGCCGGGATCTGGGGGAAGTCGGCGGGGTCGCCCATGCCGGCGTCGGCGTCGAAGTGGACGGCGCGCATGGCGGCCATGGACTCGGTGGCGCGGGCGAGGGTCGCGTCGAGGTCGGCGATCGTGAAGGTCTTCTCCACGTACTGGCCGCTGGGTAGGTAGGCGTCGACGCAGCGCACCGCCGAGGGATCCACGCCCCACTTCTGCTCGGCGTAGAGGCAGTACATGGCGAGCTGGAACAGGTCCTGCTCGCGCGGCGAACCCGTCTTCCAGTCGTAGATCCAGACGTCGTCGCCCTCGCGGAAGGCGAAGTCGGGGATGGCGAAGACCTTGGTCCCGTTCAGCTCGATGGTGCCGAGCTCCTCGCAGGCCAGGTAGTCCTCGGGCGAGGCGGCGCGCACGCGCTCGAGCTCGGGGGCCTCGAAGAAGGCGCGGGTGCCCTCGCGGATGCGCTCGACGTAGCGGGTGCCGTACTCCTTGGCGTTGTCGTTGGACTCGTCGACGCTGGGCTCGCCGTAGTAGTGCTCGGCCAGGCGGATGTTCTTCGCCGGGCGCTTCTCCCAGGCGGCGGCCTCGTCGCGCGACTGCTTGTAGCCGTCGCGCAGGGCCTTGAGGGCGTGGGCCTCGACCCAGGCGGCGTCGCGCTCGCGACCGCCGGCCTTCTCCTCGAACCAGGCCGCCAGGGCCTCGTGCAGGCAGTCCCCGGCCCACATGGGCAGGCGCGTGAGCTTCTTGAGCTTGTAGGCCAGCTTGCGCTGGGGCGGCGCGTCCCACGACCAGCCCAGCCAGGACAGGTAGTAGTTGTGGTAGTAGGAGCGCCGGCAGGTGGCGAAGGTGCCGCTGCGGGAGACGGACCATGAGAGCTCGTGTGCGAATGCCATCGCGCACGAGTCTCGGTTGCGACGGCGGCCGTCGCAAGCGCGCGCTCAGCTCGCGCGGGCGGCGGGCAGGTCGGGGCCCGCGGGCGGGGTCTGCGTGTCGCAGGGGGGCTCGTCCAGATCGACCAGCTCGAACTGTCCGTCGGCGGCGCGCAGGATCCGCGGCGAGGACTCGACCAGGGTCTCGATCTCGACCGGACCGCCCCACACCGCCGCGAGGTTCTTGATCGTCTCGCCGGCCTGGGCCAATTGCAGGTCGCGGCCGTCGTGGTGGTGCCGCAGGCGCAAGCAGCCGGTGTGGGCGTCGCGCGCGATCAACTCGATCTTGGGCAGCCCGCCCCAGGCGAGGTCGCCGAGCAGCTTCTCCTTCCACTTGACCCAGTCGAGGCCGGCCTGGCGCGCCGCCTGCAGGTCGCGCCTGCGGATCCCGAGGTACTCGAGCACGAACTGCTCGTCGACCAGCTCGTCGATCAGGCTCACGTCGCTGTGGACGCTGCGCAGCAGGAACAGGTCGTGCCCCTTCGACTCGGCGTAGCGCATCAGCCGCAGGCCGAGGCGGTAGGGATTGAGCTGCCCGGGCGCCGCGGACGTCGCCCCGGAGTGCACGTCGGCGAAGTCGATCACCTCCGACGGCTCGAGGATGCCGCCCGTGAGGATCTTGCTGTGCCAGTAGCAGGCCCAGCCCTCGTTGGCGATCTTGGTCAGGCGCTGCGGCGCGAAGTAGTAGGCCTCGGCGCGCACGATCCGCAAGAGCTCGCGCTCCCACTGCGAGAGGGGCGCGTGCTTCTCGAGGTAGCCCAGGATGTCGAGGGTCGGCAGGTCCGCGTCGGGCACCGGCAAGAGCTCCGCCACCGGCTTGTCGCGGGTCAGGGGCTCGCTCATCTGCTCGAGCAGTTGGAACGAGCGCTCCGACATGGCTGGACGCGGCTTGGGCCGCGCGGCCTGGGTGTGGCGGTGCAGGTAGGGGTCGATCAGGCCGTCCAGGGAGAGCAGGCGATCGAGGCTGCGCTCGACCTTCTCGAGCCCGACCGAGTCGATGATGCGCCGCACCTGGGTCGAGTGCCGCCCCATCGTGTCGAGCATGTGCCGGTCGGTGCCCGCGAAGCAGGCGTTGTGCTTGAAGAAGTCCGCGTGGCCGAAGACGTGGGCCATCACCAGCTTCTGCTCGAGCAGCGAGTTGGAGCGCACCAGGTAGGCGATGGTCGGGTCGTTGTTGATGACCAGCTCGTAGATCTTCGACAGGCCCCAGTCGTAGCCCTTCTGCAGGCGCTCGAAGTCCATGCCGAAGCGCCAGGAGGGATAGCGCACCGGGAAGCCGCCGTAGGCCGCCACGCCGTTCACGTCGCGGGCGTCGAGCAGCTCGAAGCACACGTCGAAGTGATCCAGCCCGCTCTCGGCGGCGGCCTTCTCGATCACCAGGGCGTGGTACTTGAGGGCGGTCGGCAGGTCGTGTCGCAGGCGCATGGGATCACCTCCCGGCGCCGAGGAAGGCGCGGATGCTCTCGGGGATCCCGCTGCGGTCCTCGAGGCTGACCGTGACCAGCTCGGGCACGTCCTCGAAGTGCGAGTCCAGGTCCTTCTTGAACTGCCCGGACCCGTGGGCGCTCTTGACCTGGCTGTAGCAGAACTGGTTGGCGCGCGGCAGCACCTCGTCGCGCAAGAGGGAGACGCAAAGGTCGGTGTCGCGCGCCGACCAGTTGTCGCCGTCCGAGTAGTGGAAGGGGTAGATGTTCCAGTCCTCGGGCCGGTAGCGGTCGAGGATCTGCTTCAGGCACAGGTCGTAGGCGGAGGAAATCTTGGTGCCGCCCGACTCGCGCAGGTGGAAGAAGGTGTGCTGGTCGACCTGGCGCGCGGCGGCGTCGTGGACGATGTAGACCACCTCGAGGTTGCGGTACTGCTTGCGCAGCCAGGCGTCGATCCAGAAGGCCTGGATGCGGACGATCTCCTTCTGCTCGCGCCCCATCGAGCCGGAGACGTCCATCATGTGGAAGACCACGGCCGAGGAGTCCGGCTGCTTGGAGAGCTTGCGGGCGCGGAAGCGGAAGTCCTCGCGCACCGGCACGATGATCGGTTGGTCCGCGTCCCAGGTGCCGCTGGCCACCTCGCGCAGGAGGGCGCGCTTGTAGCTGCGGCGGAAGTGGCGCAGGGAGTCCGGCCCAGCTGTCCGGACGCCCGTGTAGCGCGCGCCGTCGGCCTCGATCTCCCGCCGGCCGCGGGGCTGGATGTTGGGCAGCTCGAGCTCCTCGCCCAGCATCTCCGCCAGGTCGTCCAGGTCCACCTCGACCTCGAGGATGTGCTGGCCCTCGCCGTCCCCGGCCTGGCCGCCGCCGCCCTCGCCGTCCGCGGGCTGGCCGGGCTGGGACTCACCCTCGCCCGAGCCCTGCCCCTCGCCGCCGTCGTTGTCACCGAAGCGGAAGCGCGGCAGCTCGATCTGCGGCAGGGGGATCGACACCGCCTTCTCGCCACAGCGCCCGATCAGCTCGCCGCTGGCCAGGAAGCGCCGCAGGTCGCGCCGAATCCGGCCCCGGACGATGTCGCGGAACCGTGAGTGGTCGGCGTCGATGCGGTAGAGCGGTGTCGACACGTGGAGTTCCTGTCAGGCGGCCACTTCGCGGGGATCGTCCTTGGCCTCGCCGCGGGCGAAGAGGTCGGCCACGTAGCGCAGCACTTCCTCCGCCGCGTCGCGGGTGTAGCCGAAGCGATTCGCCAGCCGGTCGCGGATCGCGTCGATGCGCGACTGGGTGTTCGGGTCGACCACGCTCGAGATCAGGCTGGTCAGCTGAACCGCGTCGCGCTGGTCCTCGAACAGCTTCAGCTCGAGGGCCCGGCGCAGGCGCTGGTTCTTCCTGAAGTCGAAGGTCTTGCCCTCCAGGTGCAGCGCCGCGATGTAGTTCATGATCTCGTGGCGGAAGTCGTCCTTGCGCGCGTCCGGGATCCCGGCCTTCTCCTCGATCGAGCGCATCAGGCGCTCGTCGGGCTCCCGCTCGCGACCGTGGTCGTCCAGCATCAGCTCGTGGGTGGTGTAGGCCTTGACGTTGTCCACGTACTTGGCGCACAGGCGGTCGATGGCCTCCGCGTCGGCAGCCACCGCGAGCTGCACCTCGTGCTTGACGATCTCGTCGTACTCCTCGCGCGCCGTGCCGATCAGTTGGGTGTAGCGCTTGCGCGTCTCCTCGTTGGAGATCAGCGAGTGGTGCCCCAGGCCGTCGGCCATGGACTCCAGCACCTGCAGCGGGTTGACGTGGTCGCCGTCCACCACCAGAGCCGCGGCGATGCGGTCCTGGACGTAGCGCGGGCTGATGCCGTCCATGCCCTCGCGCGGGCAGGCGGCGCGCATCTCGCGCACGTTCTCGGCGCTGAAGCCCTGGACCTCCTCGCCCGAGTAGAGCTTGGCCTTCTGCAACAGGGTCAAGTTCGGGTGCGTCGGGTCCTCCAGGCGCGTCATCACCGACCACAGAGCCGCGATCTCGAGCGTGTGCGGCGCCAGGGTCTTCGAGCGCAGGCGGTCGCCGCCGAATTGGCGGTCGTAGATCGAGACCTCGTCGCAGGTCGCCAGGTTGTACGGCACGTCGATCTTGATCGTGCGGTCCCGGAAGGCCTCCATCAGCTCGTTGGACTGGAGCTTGCGGTACTCGGGCTCGTTGGTGTGCCCGATGATCACCTCGTCGATCGACGTCTGGGCGAACTTCTTGGGCTTGATCGAGTGTTCCTGGCTGGCGCCGAGGAGGTCGTAGAGGAAGGCCACGTCGAGCTTGAGCACCTCGACGAACTCGAGCAGGCCGCGGTTGGCCACGTTGAACTCGCCGTCGAAGTTGAAGGCCCGCGGGTCGGAGTCCGAGCCGTACTTGGCGATCAGGCGGTAGTTGACGTCGCCGGTCAGCTCGGTCGAGTCCTGGTTCTTCTCGTCCTTGGGCTGGAACGTCCCGATGCCCACGCGGTCGGCTTCGGAGAGGGTTAGGCGGCGCACGCGCACGTGGTCCATGACCTTGTTCCAGTCACCGTCGTGGCGCTCCATCAGCACGCGGAAGTAGTAGCGGCTGACCGGATCCAGATCGCCATCCACGCGCAGGCGATAGGCCCGGTCGTGACGGCGGTTGATGCGCTCTTCGAGGGCCCGCCGGGCCTCCTCGGGCACCAGGAGCAGGGGCTCCTGGTTCATGGGCGAGGGGATCGTCTCCCCGTCGATGACCCAAGAGAAGGTGTAGAGCGCCCCGGCGTCGGACTTGGAGTAGCTCTCGAGCCCGCGCTTGAGCAGGCGCGCGATGGTGCTCTTGGCCGAGCCGACGGGACCGTGCAGCAGCAGGATGCGCTTCTCCGGGCCGTAGCCCAGGGCGCCCGCGCGGATCGTGCGCACCAACCGCGCCAGGGGCTCGTCCAGCCCGAAGACCGCGTCGCGCCCTCCGTCGAAGGGATCCTCGAACAGCTTCCAACGCCTCCAACCGCCCTTGCGCTCGGGTGCGTGGCAACCGTGGCTCTCGACCATGTCGAGCAGCCGCTGCCAGGCGTTGCGAATCACGAGCGGGCGCTGCTCGACGACCCCCAGGTACTCGCGCAGCGATCCCTCCCAGCCGAGCGCCGCGTACTCGTCACGGGGGAAGCGGTCGAGGGCCAGGTCGTAGAGGCTGGGGTCTTGTTCGCTCATGAGAGGTCGCAGCACCGACTCGTCGGCTGCACGCGCGACGGGTCGGGGAGGTCCACCCACGCGCGGGGAGTATTGAAGGCGTCCTCTGCGGTTTCGGATGACCGCGTCGGCGCCTTGAGGTGGCGTGGGGCTGCTGCGCTCGAGACGGGACTCGCACAGGCAAACCCGCTCCACGGTTGGGAAGCCGGAACGTCCCGAAGTGCGAACTCCTTTCCGACTCGCCCCTGCCGGAAGGTCCCCAGGTGGATGACCGGCAGGTGACGGGCGTTACGGGGTCTGAACGCCGGCGGGGTCAAGCGTCGGCGGGGCTTCTGGTGCCGCGGCACCGTACGACCCGCACGGGCCAATTGGTCGCGGCACCGTACGACCCTCCAGAAGCCCCGCTGACCGATGGACCCCGCGATTCGAGTCCTAGCGGGACTCGACCTTCTCGGGCACGTCGACCCTCGTCGGTTCGTGCGGCGCGAGCTCCACCACCGGCTCGTCGTCCGCGTCCTCGTCCCCCACCTGGGCTGCGGCGGCGGAGGTGTCCGCGTGGCTCTGGGCCGCGGCGCGGGCATCACCGATGGCCTCGGGCACGAAGTTGTCCACGTCGGACAGCTCGACGGAGACGTTGCGCGAGACGCCCTTGGTTTCCATGGTCACGCCGTAGAGCATGTCGCTGGCGGCCATGGTGCCCTTGTTGTGGGTCACCACGATGAACTGGGTGTCCGCCACGAAGCCGTCGAGCATCGACAGGAAGCGGCCCACGTTGGCGTCGTCGAGGGCGGCGTCGACCTCGTCGAGCACACAGAAGGGGCTCGGGCGGGACTTGAACACCGCAAACAGCAGTGCGAGGGCCGTCATCGTGCGCTGGCCACCGGAGAGCAGGCCGATCGGCAGGGTCTCGCGGCCGGGCGGACGCGCGGTGATCTCGATCCCCGCCTCCAGCACCGGCTCGCCCTCGGCCAGCTCGACGTCGGCCTTACCGCCGCCGAAGAGCTGACGGAAGATCGTGCGGAAGTGGCCGCGGATCTCCTCGAAGGCCTCGAGGAACAGGCGCTCGCTCTCGGAGTTGATCGTCTCGAGGGTGCTGACCAGCTCGGACTTGGCCTCGATCAGGTCGGAGCGCTGGGTGGTCAGGAACTCCAGTCGCTCGGCGACGCCCTCGAGCTCTTCGACCGCCTCGAGGTTGACCGGCCCGAGTCGATCCAGCTTGCGCTTGAGCTCGAGCACGTCGACCTCCAGGGCCTCGAGGTGCTCCGCCTCGAGCAACTCGGGGCTGGGCTCGAAGTCCTCACGCAGGGCCTCCGCGTCCAACTTGAAGTCGTCCTCGGAGCGCCGCAGCAGCTCCTCGCGCGACAGCTCCGCCCGCTGGCGGTCGAGCTGCCGCTCGCCTCGCCGGGCCATCAGGCCCTCCAGCTCGCGCGTGACCACGTCGGCACCGCGCCGCAGCGTGTCGATCCGCTCGCGACCGGAGCGCTCCTCGTTGCGGCGACGCTCGAGTTCCTCCGCCGCGGCGCTGCGCTCGATCTCGAGCTCCGCCCGCCGCGCGCCGATGGCCTGGGACTCCTCGCCGCCCTCCTCGGCCTGGCTCTCGTTCTCGCGCGCCAGGCGCCGGGCCCGCTCGATCTCGAGCTGCAGCTCTTCGACCACGCGCCCGAGGTCGGACAGGCGCCGTTCGAGGGCCTGGGCCTGCTCGCGGGCACGGGTCATCTCGACCCGCGCGCGGTGCTCCTCGCGGCCGGTCTCGTCACGCTCGGCCTCGATCGCGTGACGACTCTTCTCGAGCTCCTCGAGTCGACTGTTCTCCAACTCGAAGGCGCGCTCGGCGTGCTCGTGCTCGCGCCGCAGCTCGACCAGCCGCTCCTCGGCGCGCGCGCGCTCGTCGATCAGCCCCACCGACTCCGCCTCGGCGTCACCCAGACCGCGCTCCGCGTCCCCGGTGCGAACCTCGGCGGTCCGCAGCCTGCTGGTCGCCGACGCGTAGGCCGCGCGGGCGCGCTCGACCGCCTCGGCGGCGGCGGTCAGGCGAACCTCCAGAGCCTCGCGCTCGGCGCGCGCACGCTCCTCTTCAACCGCCAGCTCGTCCAGGCGGGTGTCCAAGGCCGCGGCCTCCGACTCCAGCTCGGCCGCCTGGGCGCGGCGCCCCACGGCGCCCTGCTGCACCTCGCGGTAGCCGGCGAGCACTCCCGTGGCGTCGACCAGATCGCCCTCGGGCGTCACCAAGCGCCAGCCGGGCAGCTCCTCGGTCAACGCCAGGGCGGACTCGAGGTCGCTGACCAGGATGCAGTCGCACAGGAGCAGGTGCGCCACCGGGATCAGCTCGGTCGAGACGCGCACGTGCTCGAGCAAGAGCCCGTGCACGTGCTCGCGCAGGTCGATCGAGACCTCCGGGATGACCGGCTCGCAATTGCCGCGGTTCAGGCCACCGGGCACGACCAGGCGTGCCTGGCCGATCTCGCGTTCCTTGAGCCAGGCGCCGATTGCGGCAGCCTCCGACTCGTCCTGCAACACGATCGCCTCGGCCGACAGACCCAGGGCCGCGTCCAGGGCGCGGGCGTACTCGGGTGTCGTGTGTACGTGGTCGGCCAACAGGCCCCCGAGAACGTCTGCGTCGATCGGCCCCTGGCCTTCGAGCAGGCTGCGCGCGCCCGCGTCGAGACTCTCGCGCTCGCGCTCCCAGTCGAGCAGGGCCTCCACGCGGCTGCGCAGGGCGGCGCGCTCGACCTCGATCCGGCGGCGCTCCTCCTTGCAGCCCGATTCGGTCTCGCGCAGGCGCTGCAGACCGGCGGTCAGCTCCGCGTGCTCTTCCTGGGCCGCCGTGCACGCGCCCTCGGCCTCGGCCAGGGCGCCCTCGGCGGAGGTCCACTCCTGGCGCGCCGCCGCCAGCCGCTCGCGCAGCTCGGTCAAGCGCACTTCCGCGCGCTCGGCCCGTTCGGTGAGCGGACCCAGGGAAGACTCGAGCTGGCGCGCAGCGTTGTAGGCCGAGGCCTTGTCGTGGATCAGTCCGTTGACGCGCTTGGACTGTTCTTCGCTCTGGTGACGCGCCTCGCGGTAGCGACGGGCCGCCTCACGGAAGGCTCCACCGAGCTCCTCGAGGGCCGACTCCGCCCGCTCGGCGTCGCTGGTCGCCTGCTCGCGTTCGGCCCGGGCGGCCTCGAGCTCGGCCCCACGCAGGCCCAGTCGCTCACCCAACTCGTCCACCCGACGGGCCTCGGCCTCGGCCGTGGCGCGCCAGGCGTCGACCCGCGCGGAGAGCTGCCGCGAGCGCTCGTCGAGGGTCAGGAGCTCGCCCGAGACCTCGCTCAGGGCTGCTCCCGCCTCGTCCACCCGCCCGGCGAGCTGCGCCTGCTCGGCCTCGCGCTCGGCCAGGTCGTGCTCGGCGCTCTCGCGCTGCTCACGCAGGCCCGCGAGCACCGCGTCGACCTCGAGCAGCTCCTCGTCCGTGGTCGACAGGGCGCCGTCGAGGGTCAAGAGCTGGTGCTGGGCCAACTTGACCCCGCGCTCGCGCCACTCGTCGCGCACCTCGACCCAAGTCCGCGCGCGGCCGGCCTGGACCTTGAGCGAGCGCACCCGCGACTCGAGCTCGCCGACCACGTCGTCCAGACGCTCCAGGTCCTGGTCTACGCGCTTGAGGCGACTCTCGGTCTCCTTGCGGCGCTGGCGGAAGCGGCTGACGCCCGCCGCCTCCTCGAAGATCGCGCGGCGATCGTGGGGGTTGGCGGACAGGACCGCGTCGATCTTGCCCTGCTCGAGCACCGAGTAGCCGCGACTGCCCAGACCCGTGTCGAACAAGAGGTCGCGCACGTCCTTGAGCCGCACGCGGCTGCCGTCGATCTCGTACTCGCCCTCGCCGGAGCGGAACACGCGCCGCGTCACGGCGACCTCGGCCCCGTGGGCCGGGATCGTGCCGCAGGTGTTGTCGACGACCAGCGTGACCTCTGCCACCGACACCGCCGGGCGCGAGGTCGAGCCCTTGAAGATCACGTCGGTCATCTCGCCGCCGCGCATGGACGTCGGGCGCGTCTCGCCCAACACCCAACGCACGGCGTCCACGACGTTGCTTTTACCGCAGCCGTTGGGCCCCACGATGCCCGTGAAGGCATGGGGAAAATCGAGCACGGTGCGGTCCGCGAAGGACTTGAAGCCGAACAGTTCGAGTCGTTTGAGACGCATGTTCCTTGTGTTCCCGCCGCTCCTCAGCGGTCTTCGCGGGGATCCTCTGTCTTCGCCTGCTCGATCCCGACGCTACTCGGGGCGACCTTGGTCGCATCGTTGTCACGCGCTCCGCTCACTGCGGCGACCACCTCGGCCAGGCGTTCGTCGTCGCCGAGCAGCCGCAGCCGCGCACGCTCGCCCTCCAGCGGCAACAGCTCGCCCGGGTCGACGCCCCGCTGGCGCTCGCGAGCGGCCAGGAAGCGGTCGTGGGCCGTGGGCTCGTCGACCGACGCCGGGAGCGCGGGGTAGAGCGCGCCACTGGGCAGGGTTCGCATCAGCTCCGCCTCACCCTCGCCCGGTCGCAGTCGCCCGCGCACCGCGAGGGCGTAGCCCAGCCCGTAGGGACGCCGTCCGGCACCCTCGGCCCAGTCTGCGCCGGGCACGTCGGCCGCGCCGTCGAACAGCAGGCCCTGGCGCACGCCGGGCGCGCCGCTGCGTTCCACGTCCAGGCCGAACAACCGCAGGCGCGCGCGCTCGCCGAAGAAGGGGCTGACCACCATCGCCGGCGCGCCGGGTCCGGGGAAACGACTGGCGGCCTCGACCATCAATCCGAGCAAGCGCGCGCCCTGTTCGGCGTCGACCTGACCGTCGCCGAGCACCCGCAGTGCTTCGCGCAGGCCCACCGGCACCAGAGCGTAGCCGACGCGCGGACGCAGGGTCAGGGGTCGCGCGGAGGCGGCGGAATTCTGGAAGCGTTGCAGGGCGCGGCAGGTCTCGACGGCGCAGGACAGAAGGCCGAAGAGGTCCTCCATCATGCGCTCCTCGCGCCAGGGGCCGGCGGCCCGGGCCAGGCGCGGCAAGTTGATGGCCACCGCGCCGCCACAGGCCACCAGCCCACGCTCGCGCGCCTGGCGGCGGCAACCGGGGGCCGCGAACTGCTCGCCCTCGCGACCGAAGGTGGCCACGGCGCGGCCGGACTCGAGCAGGCGCAACAGGCGCGCGCGCTCCCCCGACGACGAGGCGGCCAACTCGGCGACCTCGGACTCGTCCAGGAGGAGTCGCGGCGAGAGGGGCGCCTGGTCCAGTTCGACCCACTCCTCGAGCAGCCGCGCGCGCGCGGCGGCGTGGCGCGTTCCGGGCGAGTGCACGTCGACGCGCCGACCGGAGGCCTCGGCCACCGCAGCGACGGCCCGCAGCCAGCCGCCCAGACCCAGGGGCGAGCGCGGCCGAGTGGCGCGGGCCAGGTCTCCGAGCAGGGCGCCGGTGTCCTCCAGGGCGATGCCGCGGGCGGTGCTGGCCAGGAGCGAGGGCAGGGACGCGAGCAGGCCGAAGGGACCGTCGGATCCCGCGCTGCCGGCCGCGGCCAGTTCGGCCGGGATGCCGAGGGTCAGGTAGAGGTGCGGCGAGCGCAGGTCCTCCACGTGCATGTCGCCGCCCAGGTGCAACTCGCGACCGCGCGCGTCGAGCACGTCGCGCAGGGCGAAGCGCCGCAGGGCCTCGCCAGCCAGGGCGCGCTCCAGGTCGGAGCGCTCGAGGGCCTCGGGCGGGCCGGTGTCGCCGCGCTCGCGCAGGTCGAGCCAGGGGGACCAACACCGCTCGCCCTCGCCGCCGAACAACAGGCGCAGGTCGTGGCGCGGCAGGGACACCGGCTCCTGGCGTTCGAGGGCCGCGGTCAGGCCCAGGTCGACCAGCTCGTTGTCGACCAGGGCGCGGATCAGGCTCGTGGAGATGGACTCCAGACCCGCCGCGAAGACGCGTTCTTCCACCCGCGTAGCGACGGTCTCGGCCACGTCGCGGGGCAACTCGGCTTCGGTCACAAGCGCGGCCGCGATGCGCGACTTGCTCCAGGCCGCGGTGCGGTCGGCCTCGAGCACCTCGACATCGTGGGCGGCATTCGTCGGCGGCCGCACCCGTAGGGCCTCGCGGGCGCGGGCGCGTCGGTCGCGATAGAGGATGTAGGCCTTGGCCACAGCGGCGCGGCCGAGTTCGATCAGGGCGCGCTCGACGCAGTCCTGGATCGCCTCGATCTCCGGAACCGGGGGGCCGTCCGAACCCATGCGGTGCTCGTCGCCGTTCGCCTGGCGGCCGGCGCCGCGCGCCAGGGCCATCTCGACCACGGCCGCCACGTCGTCGGCGAAGGCCGCGTCCTCCTCGCCCGCCGCGCTCGTCGCGCGCCGGACGGCGTCCGAGATTTTGCCGCGGTCGAAACCCACGACACGCCCATCGCGCTTGCGCACGAAACGCAGGGGCTCGGGCCGTTCCTGGTCACGTCGATCAACCATGGCGGCTCACTCCCCGGCCTCCTCGGCCGCGCGCCGCACGTCGAGGATCGGGCGCAGCTCGTCGAGGAACTGTGACACGTCCTTGAACTCGCGGTAGACGCTGGCGAAGCGCACGTAGGCCACGTGGTCCACGCGCTTGAGCTCGTCCATCACCAGGTTGCCGATCACCGCGCTGGGCACCTCGCGGTCGTACTCCTCCTGGCAGTGGGCCTCGATCCGACTGGTGGCCTCCTCGAGCACCTCGATCGGCACGCTCAGCTTCTCGCAGGCCCGCACCATCCCAGCCAGGATCCGCTCACGGTCGAAGCGCATGCGCTCGCCGTTCTTCTTGACCACTCGCAGGGGCGTGGTCTCGATGCGCTCGTAGGTCGTGAAGCGCAGGAAGCAGCTCAGGCATTCGCGGCGCCTACGAATGACCGTTCCTTCGGCCGACTCTCGCGAGTCGACCACCCGGTCCTTGTTGGCTCCACAGCGCGGGCACTTCATCGATGGCTGCGACGGGTTGCGCGCCTCGGACGACCGTTCGCCGCCTGCACCGCGAATGCTCCCCACCCAACGCGGACCTGCTTGCCCCGCCCGCCCGATCGACCGCCCGAGGCGACCCCAGCGGGGTCACGGACGCCGGTGCCACGCGGGCGCCGGGGAGGGGTCGAGCCAGGTGGGCCGGGGGGTCGGCCACGTGGAAGGGTGCTCCTTGGGTCAGCGGCCCAGGCCCGGCGACACCCAACCCAAGGCGCCGCGACGCGCGCGGCGGGAGGGTCGGGATCGGGGGGCTCGGGGTCGTCCCCCGCGGCGGGCGGGGGGTCTCGAGGGCACCGTCGAGAGTTAGGAGACCACTCCAGATATTGTGTGTCAATCGGGCCGACCCGCCTTGGAACCCAACATGCAGTTGTGTCCCGGGTCGGCGGCACCAGGGCGCGCCAGGCCCCGGTCACTTGCCGATGCAGAAGCGGGCGAAGATCCGGTCGAGCAGGTCCTCGGGGCTCGTGCGACCGCTGATCTCGTCCAGGGCAGCGACCGCGCGACGCATCTCGCCGGCCACCAGGTCGAGTTCGCCGCCCGCCTCGAGCAGGGCCAACGCATCTCCCAAAGCCTCCAGACCCCGCTCCAGGGCGATCCGGTGCCGCCCGGCCAACTCGCGGGCCAGGGATCCCGCCGGGGGCCGCGAGGCGACCGCCCGCCGTGCCGCCTCGCGCAGCGCCTCGATCCCGACCCCGGTAGCAGCCGAGACGGCCACCCGTGGCCGGGGGCCCAGGACTGCGGCCAGGGCCGGAGCGGGCTCGGCCGCGCCGTCGATCCGATCGATCTGGTTCCAGACCACCAACACGTCGGCCCCCACCGGGAGGTCCTCGGACTCCGCGGCCAGGCCGCCGGCGTCGGCCCGGGAGCCGTCCACGACCCACAGCACGAGGTCGGCCGAAGCCACGAACCGGCGCGCGAGGTCCTGGGCCCCGCGCGGGACGGGGTCCTCGCCACGGGCGTCGCGGCGGTCGAGGCCGGCCAGGTCGAGGAGCTCCACATCGCCCCCGCCGTCGGGGTCCAGCCCCCAACGGGCCTGCAGGGCGTCGCGGGTCGTGCCCGCGAGGTCGCTCACGATGGCGGCGGCGCCGCGACCGAGACGGTTGAACAGGGAGCTCTTGCCGGCGTTGGGCGCCCCCACCAGGGCGACTCGGGGCAGCCCGGCACGCGGCGGGCGTGCCTGCTCCCAGCCCAGGGCTTCGGTCAGGGCGCCACGCGCCCGCTCCCCGACGGCCAGCAGCTCCTCGACGTCCACGTGGCCGGTGTCGCTCTCGTCGAAGTCCAGGCTGGCCTCGCACAGGGCGCGCAGGCCGTCGAGGTTGTCGCGCAGGCTCGCCACGCGCTCGCCCAAGCCGCCGCCGAGCAGGGCCGTCGCCGCCCGCCGCTCGTCCTCGCTGCGGGCGCGCACCAACTCGAGCACGCCCTCGGCGCGGGTCAGGTCCAGGCGGCCGGAGTGGAAGGCGCGGCGCGTGAACTCGCCCGGCTCCGCGCGCCGGGCCCCCGCGCGCAGGAGTGCGTCGAGGGCCCGCTCGAGCAGCGGCACACTGCCCGGCAGGTGCAGCTCGCACACGTCCTCGCGGGTGTAGCTGGCCGGCCCGGGCATCCACAGAAGCAGCAGCGGCTGGCTGCCACCGCCGTCGTCGAAGCGCCCCCTGCGCGCGGCGCGGCCCTGCGGCCAACCGTCCTCGAGGTCGCAACGCGGCTCGACGAGCGCCCGCGCGCGCGGCCCCGAGACACGCAGGATCCCGCGCAGGGCTCGGCCCGGCGGCGAGGCGATGGCGACGATCGTGTCGGCGTTCAGCGCTTCTTCTTCTTGGAACCGGACTGCTGGCGCTTGGACTGCTCGAGCTTCTTCTGCTGCAGCCGTTGCTGCTCCGCAGCCCGCTCCATCATGGCCGCCATCGGCGCGCAGCCCGACTTCTTCTTCTCCGGCTCCGTGTCGTCGACGGGCCAGAGCTTCTTGATCACCTTCTGCTCGAAGACACCCAGTCCGGACTGGGTCATCATGTAGAGCGACAGGCCGGCGGCGTAGTTGTAGAGGAACACGCCCATCACCACCGGCATGAACAGCATGATGCGCTGCATCTTCTTGGCCTGCTCGTCAGTGGGCTGGGGCATGGTGCGCTGCTGCCAAATCCACAGCACGACCATCAACGGGGGCAGGAGGTTCAGGTACTCCAGGTCGATGAACGGCACATTCCAGCCCAAATAGAGCAACTGGTCGGGGCGTGACAAGTCCTGGATCCAACCGGCGAAGCCCGCGTGGCGCAGGTCGAAGCTCGTACGCAACGCCGCGAACAGTCCGAAGAAGACCGGCATCTGCAGGAAGATCGGCAAGCAACCGCCGAGGGGCGGGAAGGCGCCCTCTTCCTGCATGATCCGCGCCTGGGCTTCGCGCTGCTTCTGGAGATCGTCGGCGTACTTCTCCTTGATCTCGGTCAGCTTGGGCTGCACGCGCTGCATCTTCTTCTGGTAGCGCGCCATCGCCGTCTGTGACCGCCGGTTGAGCGGGAACAGCAGCAGGCGGATACAGAAGGTCAACAGGATGATCGCCACCCCCCAGTTGCCTGTGAAGCGCTCCAGCACACCGAGCACGTCGATCAGGAAGTTGCCGATGCCGCTGAACCAGTTCAGGTCGGAGTCGAGCACCTCGCGGTGCGCGGGCGACGCCGCTACGAAGCCGCTGTGGTCCTTCGGCCCCGCGTACAGCCGGTAGTTCCAGGTCTCCACCCGACCAGGCTCGGGCAGGGCCAGATCCAGGTGTGCCTCGGCGACGATGTAGGGCTCGATCTGCGGCGCCAGGGAAGCGCTGGGGTCGGTGCCCGCCAGGTGGTCGGGATCCAGGGGGCCGAAGCCGGCCAAGATGCGCCAGGTCGCGGTCCCGATCGAGCCCTTCCCCTGGTCGTCGAGTCCCCGCAGCAGCACGGCGAAGTACTTGTTGTGCCCGCCCACCAGGGCCAGGGGGCCGATGGCGTCCAGGACCCCGGAGGACTTGCGCGGGTCCAGCTCGGCGATCTGGCTGTCGAGCTTGTAGTCGCGACCACTGACCGGGCCCACGGCCATGGCCTTGGGCTGCTTGTAGAAACTGTCGACGACCTCCACGCCGATGGTGCCCGAGGCGACCATCGCGAAGCTGCGCGGACCCGGCGCGATGTCTTCCGGAAGGATCTCGGGGCTCTGGATCGACAGACTCAGGCCCAGGTCCCAGGTCCCCGGCACGGCCTCCACGCGCTTGGTGAACAGCACCCCGTTGCTGCCGGCGTAGCGGAACTCGACCCCGCGTACGGTCCCATCGGAGTCCTTCAGCTCGCTCATCTCCCACAGCACTTCCGACAGGCGCCGGGGCGTGATGTCTTCGCCGGAGACGAAGCCGTCGAGGGCGAAGGCGCCCCGCGCGGCCGTGGGCTTCAGGGCTTCGAAGGGCTCGATCAGACGCAGCCAGTTCTCGGGCCGCGCGCGCTCCTCTTCGGTCAGCCCCACGCGCCGATAGAAGGTTCCGGTGCGCAGGTCGATGAGCTGCGCGCCCCGGTTCTCGAAGGTCGCGCGGAAGTGGCCGACCTCGCCGCGACGACCGAATTCGATCGTCAGGTCGCGCGGCTTGGAGTCCGCGATCAGCGGCTCCTCGACCTCGGCCGTCCCCATGCTCGGGGCTGGCGCGGGAGCGTCGGGTCCTGGCGCGCTGTTCGCGTTCTCATCGGGGCGCTCGGCACCGCCGACCGCCGTCTGGACGTCGCGCGAGCCGGAGTTGTCCACCGGAGGCGGATTGATCACCTGCCACAGGACCAGAACCAGCAGCGAGAGGATGATCGCGAGCGGGAGTCGCTTTTCCACGAAAGTTGGAGGGAGTCGGAGGGGACGGGCGCCCGGGGCGCGCGGTGGTCGAGGTGGGGTCGCGGCGCTGGGCCGCTCAACGCCCCAAGGCGAGTCGGTCGGCGAGGTCGTCCGGTAGCTCACCCACGTTGCGAATCGCCGCTTGCGCGCGCTCCACGTCGTAGGCCAGCCGAACGAAGGTCACGCGCGTCCCGTCGAACAGCACGTAGGAGAGGCGAGAGTCGCCGTCGCGAGGTTGACCGACGGACCCCACGTTGACGATCGCCCGCATCGAGTCGGAGACGGTCAGGTCGTAGGGCCCCTCGGTGTCGCGCGGGCGATAGAAGCGCTGGTCCTCGTAGTAGACCGCCGGTACGTGGCTGTGGCCCACGAAGCACACCGGTCGCAGGCAGGCCTCGAACATGGCCTCCAGCTTCTGCGGATTGCGCGCGTCGCTGGGGATCACGTACTCGCGCACCGGATCGCGCGGGGATCCGTGGGCGAACATGGCCGGACCGTCGCAGGCCGAGGGCTCGAGCGATCCGAGGAAGTCCCACAGGAAGTCGGAACCGTCTCCGGCGCCGTCGCGCCCGGCGCGGATCGCGGCACGGGTCCACTCGATCGCGGCACGGGCACGCGGGTTGAAGTCCTCGGCGGAGTTCATCAGTGCGTACTCGTGGTTGCCCATCAAGCACAGCCCGGGGACCAGCTCGGTCGCCCCACCGGCCCCGGGCGCGCCGGAAGTCAGGGCCACCACGCGCTCGAGGCAGGGCACCGGATCGGCGCCGTAGCCGATCATGTCGCCCAGGCAAACGAACCGCCTGACACCGCGCCCGAGGGCGTCGGCGACCGCGGTCTCCAAAGCCTGCAGATTGCTGTGGAGGTCGGAGATGATCGCGGTGAGGGGATAGTCCACGGGAGCCAGGGGATGCCCGAATCGGCCCAGGGACGCGCGCGCCCCCCGGCGAAGTGAGGCGACGAGTATCCGGACGGGCCCTGGCGGGGGCAAGGCCGCGGGGACGCCCGTCCGCCTCTCGCCCTACCATGGGCCGCCCGCCGGGGCGCCTGGCCGCGCCTCCGAGGGGCGCCCCGGCCCCCCCACGACCGTTCTCCACGCGCCCCGCCACCCAGCCGACCGCCAACCGCGACACCGATGCGCCGCACGATCTTCCGCTCCCTTCTGATCACCTCCCTGGCCACCGTCGGCGCTGCACTCTCGAGCTGCCACTTGGCCGGACCCGGCGCCGCCCGCGCCCAGGAGTCCACCGCCCCGCCGTCCGAGGGCTCGGTCCAGGTCGGCCCCGTGGCCGACGAGGCCCTGGGCTCGACCCGACCGGAGGCCGTCCCGGCCCCCGACGGCATCGCGGCGCTGATCGACGACGAGATCGCGATCACCCTCGACGAGTACAAGACCTACCTGCTGGAGATCTACGGCCGACGCCCCCTCGAGGAGCTCGTCTACCTGCGCCTGCTCGAGCGCGAGGCCGCCGCCCTCTCGATCGAGGTCACCGAGGCCGAGGTCGACGCCGCGGTCCAGGCGGTCTACGACCAACTGCTCGCCGTGCGCCACCAGGGTCGACTGGAGGCCCTGGAGGCGGAGCTGGGCGAGGCCGGCTACACCAGCGAGTCCTACCGGCGCTCCCTGCGCGTCAAGGAGCACATCACGCTGCTCGAGACGCGCGAGGCCCTGGTCCTGCGGGAGGTCACCGAGGACATGATCCGCGAGCGCTTCGAGCGCGACTTCGGGGTCGACGGCGTGCGCGTCGAGGTCCGGCACATCTTCCTGAACCGGGCGCGCCTGAAGGCCGACATGATTCGCTCGGGCGCCGACCCGGCGAGCCTGGGCACCGCGCAGGTCGAGGCGGCCCTCGCGTCGAAGGCCGCCTCGCTGCTCGAGCAACTGCGCTCGGGGGCCGACTTCGAGGCCCTGGCGCGTGCCAACAGCCACGACCTGTCCGTGCAGCAGAACGGCGGAATGATCCCCGGCTACAACTACCGCCGCTACGGCGAGCCCATGGCCGCGGCCGTGCGCGCCGCGCAGGTCGGCGTGCCCACCGGGCCCGTGGCGACGACCGCCGGGCTGCACCTGATCGAAGTCACCGAGCGCACGGCGACGTCCCTGGACGACGTGCGCGAAGAGCTGAGGTCGACCCTGGCCGACGAGCCGGCCTCCTGGAAAGAGCGCGGCGACCTGCGCGCACGCCTGTTCGGCGAAGCGGTGATCCGCACCTACTGATCGAGACCGAGGCGGACCTCCGCCCCCGTGCGGGCCGCATCGATCACGCCCGCATCCCCCCGCGCGCCGCGCGCCGCCCCTGGCGCGCACGGAGCCAACCCCAACCATCCCCCCATGCTGCTCCTGACCCTCAGTCTCTGGGCGCCCATCACGGCTCCCGTGCAGGGCCCTCCGTTCGAGCTCGCCGAGCCCCAGGCCCTGGCCCAGGGCCTCGTCCGGCTCGAGGGTCAGTACCCCGGCCTGGCCCAGCGCGTACCGGTCGGGACCTCCGCCGCCGGGAGCGAGATCCACGCCCTGCGGATCGCGCCCACGCCCCTCGATCCGTCCAAGCCGGCACTGCTCTTGATCGGCGGGCTGGAGCACGAGCGCAGCTTCGAGGCCAACCTGGTGTTCGAGCTGAGCGAGCGCCTGCTCGTCGCCCACGCCAAGGGTGACGCACGCGCGCTGGCCCTGCTCGACGCCTACACGATCTACTCGCTTCCGGCGCCGAACCCCGACGGCCTCGCGCGGGCCGCCGCCAGCCCCCTCGGCAGCCACGTGGGCGACGGCCCGGACGTGGACGACGACCGCGACGGCCGGCGCGGCGAGGACCCCTGGGCCGACGTGGACGGCGACGGCCGCATTCTGTGGATGCGTGTGCCCGACCCCGACGGGGGCTGGACCGCCGATCCCCACGACCCGCGCGCCAACGTCGAGGCCGACGTCCTGGCCGACCTGCCCCACAGCTTCCGCCTCGAGCGCGAGGCCCGCGACTCCGACGGTGACGGCAAGATCGCGGAGGATCCGGCCGGCGACCGACTGTTCGAGGCCAACTTCCCCGCCGACTGGCCCGAACACGAGCCGCGCGCCGGCGGTTGGGCCACCCAGGACCCGGCGGTGCGCGCCCTGTGCGACTTCGTCGTCGCCCACGAAGATCTCGTCGTCGTCGTCGCCCTGGGAGCCCAGGACGTGCTCGTCTCCCCGCCCAAGGCCGCCGGTCGCGGCAGCGGACGCGTGCCGGCCAGCGGGCCCACCGAGGAGGACCTCGAGTACCTGACCAAACTGGGCGAGCGCTACCGCGAGGCGACCGGCGTGAAGCAGGCCGACAATGCGGACGGCGCGGGGACCTTCCAACGCTGGGCCTACGACCACCGCGGCCTGTGGACCCTCTCGGCCCGCCCGTGGACGATGCCCACCGAGGCACCCAAGGCCGAGGAGGCCGCCAGGGAGGACGGCGCCAGCGAACCGGCGCCGGCCGAGGAATCGACGAACGGGTCGGCCCCTGGAGTCCCGGCCGTCGAGGTCCCGGCCGCAGTGGACGCGGAATCCGAAGCGGGCATCGAAGCCGACGCTGTTGTCGAGGCGAACGCCGAAGACGCACCGACGGAAAGCCAGGCCGAGGACGAGGTCAAGCTCCCCGGCAAGCCCAGCGACGACGCCGGTCGCCTGGCCTGGATCGACGCCACCGGCGAGGCCTGGCGCTTCGCCGACTGGACCGCGTTCGAACACCCTGATCTCGGACCGGTGGAGATCGGCGGCTTCACCCCCGCCGCCATGGCCCTGCCTCCGCGCGGCGAATGGGAGAAGATCGCGAGTGGCCAGCTCGAGTTCCTCTACGGCCTCGCCGACACTCCGGCGCGACTCGTGTTGGAACAGTTCGAGGCCACCGAGCTGTCCGCGGGCGTGTGGCAACTCGAGGCGCGCGTGCGCAACGACGGCTGGCTGCCGAGTTCATCCGACGCGGCCCGCCGCGCGCGGATCCAGCGCCCCACTCGACTCTTCCTGCGCCTGCCGGAGGGCACCAGCCTGATCGCGGGCGACCCGATCAACGTGGTGCCGACCCTGGCCAGCGGCGAGAGCCACGAGGAACGCTGGATCGTGCGCGCCGCCGACGTCACGACCCTCTCCGCCGACCTGGTCAGCACCCATGCGGGCAGCGCGAGCGCCCAAGCCACCGTCTCGCGAGGTGAGTCCCGATGATCGCTACCGCACTGTTCAGCACCATCGGTGCCCTCGCCTGGCCCGCGTCCGCTCTGCCGGTGGTGAACTCCACACCGCCTGCGAACGAGCCGCCCGCGGCCGGAGCCTCCGCAGGAGCCCCCGTGTCAGCGGCGCAAGACAGCCGGCCCGCCGGCTTCCCCGGCTTGGCTGCCGGTCGCGCACCCCAGGTCGAGATTCCCTGGAACCGACTCTACGGGCCGGACGAGATCGACGCGCATTTCGCGCGCCTCGCCGCCCGTTGGCCGAACCTCTTGAGCGCCGAGGTGATCGGCACCAGCAGCCTGGGCCGCACCTTGAGGGTCTGGACCCTGAACGACCCGGCCACGGGCCAGGTCAGCTCCAAGCCGACCATGTGGATCGATGGCAACGTGCACGGCAACGAGGTCCAAGCCTCCGAGACGGTGCTCTACACCGCCTGGTACCTGCTCGAGAACCGTGACAGCAACGAGCGCGTGCACGCCTTGCTCGAGCGCGCCTCGTTCCACCTGATGCCGTCGATCAACCCCGACGGTCGCGGCGCCTGGTTCGAGGGGCCGGCCACGGCGAGCATGTTCCGCTCGGGACAGCTGCCGACCGACGACGACCTGGACGGGTTGTTCGACGAGGATCCGCCCAACGATCTCGACGGCGACGGGAACATCACGTCGATGCGGAAGTTCGCGCCCGGGCGCGGGAACTACCGCCTGGACCCGAATGATCCGCGCATCATGGTGCGCTTGGGCCCGGACGAGGAGCCGGGCGACTGGCTGATGCTCGGTCGCGAGGGCATCGACGATGACGGCGACGGCCGCGCCAACGAGGACGACGCGGGCGGCTACGACATGAACCGCGCCTGGCCCAGCGGCTGGCAACCGGAGCACGTCCAGGGCGGCGCGGGCGCCTACCCGCTGTTCTGGCCGGAGACGCGCAGCGTGGCCGAGTACATCGCAGCGCGTCCCAACATCGCCGCGGCCCAGTCGTTCCACAACTCGGGCGGGATGATCCTGCGCGGCCCGGGCTTCGAGGACTACGGCAACTACCCGCGTTCGGACGTGGCCGTGTACGACGCCCTCGGCGCGGACGGCGAAAAGATGCTGCCCTTCTACAACTACTGGATCATCTGGCGCGACCTGTACTCGGTCTTCGGCGGCTTCGTGAACTGGACCTACGAAGGCCTGGGCATCATCAGCTTCACCAACGAACTCTGGGCCGGTGAGCGCAACAGCCCCGACGAGCGCCTCGGCAACTCCACCGAGGACAGGCACTTCTTCGACGACACCCTGCTGATGGGTGCGGGCTTCACGGACTGGACGCCCTACGACCACCCGCTCTACGGCGAGGTCGAGATCGGCGGCTTCGCGAAGGACGTGGGGCGCGTTCCGCCCTCGTTCCTGATCGAGGAGGAGCTGCACCGCAACGCACTGTTCTGCATTCGCCACGCCGAGGCCATGCCGCGGGTGACGATCGACGAACCCGAGCTGACCGACCTGGGCGACGGGATCTGGGCCGTGGATCTGCGCTTCCGCAACGAGGCCGTGATCCCCACGCGCTCGGCCATGGCCGCGCAGAAGCACGTCGGTCTACCGGACGTGATCGAGTTCGCTGGCGCCGGCATCGAGGTGCTCGCCGCCGGGCGACGTACCGACCGTTGGCGGCCGGAGCGACTCGATCTGGTGGAACACTCGCCCGAGCGCGTCGTGCGCGAGGACGGTATCGACGGCAAGGGCGAGCTCGAGCTGCGCTGGATCGTGCGCGGTAGCGGGCCGGTCGAGGTCCGCTACACCGGCGAGAAGATCGTCGACGTCAGCCGCGAGTTCAGCCTCGGCGACTGACGCCAGGCGGGTTCAGGCCTCCTCGGTCCGGCGCGCGATCAGCGCGCACAGGCCGAGGAAGGCCGCGCCCGTGAGGACGACGCCCACCACCGCCGCGAACGAGTTGGCGGCGCCGGAGTCGGTCATGGACGAGTCGGCGACGATGGCCGACGCCAGGGCCGCCGGCGCGGCGATCGCCGCGATCAGTGCGCAGCGCGCGGGGCCGCCGAGCCCGGCGCGCTCCAGGGCCTGGGGCAGGTGCCGCCGATCTCCCACCCAAGGAGCTTGGCCGGCGAGGCGTCGCAGCCGCAGCACGCGCAGGAGGTCCATGACCGGCAGGGCCAGGGCCGGCCACGCCGCGGGGTGCACGGCCACCAGCATGCCCACGGCGTGGCTGCCCGCGTCGCCGAGGTAGGCCTTGGGCAGAACCGGGCCGCCGCGCCGCAGATTCCAAGGCAGGAACCCGAGCAGCGCGCCAGCGGCGGCCGGGCCGGGCAAGAGCAGGGCGACTGCGCCGAACGAAGCCGCCGCGCCGTCGCTGTTGTCGAAGGTGTTGACCGCGTTCATGGCCACCAGGGCGACGACCACCGTCCAGGGCCCTCCGTCGACCAGCAGTGGCAGGCTCGCCGCGAACTGGCCGAAGACCTTGGACCAGGGCGAGAGTCCGGTCGGCAGCCAGTCGTCGAGGGAGCCCAGGACGAAGGCCGCCAGCACCGCGATCAGCGACGGGCCGGTCAGTCCGCCGAGCGGGGGCAGCGTGAGCTCTGTCGCGAGGGCCGTGGGCAGGCCCAGCGCGGCGATCGTGACCAGGACCACCCCCCCTACCGGCGCCGCCGGAATCACCTGGGACTTGCGCTCCATGGGGATCGAACCCGGCCGCGGATCGAGCCACCCGAGGTGCGGAGCGAGGGCTGATAGAAGCGCCGTTCCCAGGGCGCCCAGGAGAGCCACGAGCAGGATCGACATCAGCACGGCGTCAGCGTCCCCGCGCCTGGCCATACAGGCCCAGCTCGACGATGGCATCCCAGACCCCGGGGGGCAGGGCCGAACCGGGGTCGCGGCCGAGCTCCAAGGCCTCGCGCACCGCGGTCGAGCTGTAGGGCGAGGGCAGCTCCAGGGGTACCATGCCCTCGAGCAGCCTGGACACGGCCTGCGGATCGAGTTCCAGGGCCTCGACCGCAGCAACCAGATCGGTGCCTGGGCTGCGCTGGACCACGATCGGCCGGGACCGCTCCAGGAGTTCCCCCACCCGTCGCCAGGAGGGCAGCCCGGCGAGGTTGTCCTCACCCAGGATCAGCCATGGCTGTCCAGCACCGGGGCGGGCGGCGCCCAGGTCGTCGAGGGTCAGGACGGTGTAGGACGGCGGCCGGCGCAGGAGTTCGACCGTCCAGATCGAGGCCCAGGAGGCCGTCTCGACCGATCCCAGCGCCCGGCGTAGGAGCTCAACCCGCGCCGACCCGGGCTCCGGCGGCAGGCCGGTCTTGTGGGGCGAGAGGGCCGCCGGGACGAACACCACGTGGTCCAGGCCGAGGGCCTCGCGGGCCGCCTTGCCCACGTCCAGGTGCCCCTGGTGGACCGGATCAAAGGACCCGCCGAAGAGGCCCAGACGCCGGGCGGCGCGGGCCTGGTTCGAGAGGCTGGCGTAGGCCGCCAGGGCCTCGGCCCCACGGCCGTCGTCAGGTTTACAGGTCGTCACCGCGCGGGATGTTAGCGCGCTGGCCCTACCCCCCAGGGCACCACGGCCGCCATCGGTCACCAGGATCCGGATCCGGCGCGTCCAACTCGTCCGCTGCCGGCGCCCTGCGGACCGCCCCACCGGCCGGCGGGGTTCGAGCCCCGCTCAGGATGGGTTCCCGGGCAAGGTTCCATTGGCGGGCGAGAAGCGCCGGCCCCAGGCCGCCAATTGGGCGTGCTGGGCGTGGATCCTGGTGAGGGATGGCGGCTAGACTCTGGCCCCGCGGACGGGGCTCCCCAGCTCCCCCGCGTAACCGGTCGACGGAGCGTGTGTAGCTACGTTGTCCGTCGATCGACCACCTGCCGCAATCCCCGCCGGCGGTTTCCCCACCCCCGACTACCGATGAACGCGAAGACCGTCCTCGCTATCGCCGCCGCCGGCGCCCTCGCGGGCCTGAGTGGCTGCACCGCGACCCACGAGATCCAGGAAGACCACTGGAACCTGGCGTCGGTGCCCGGCCGCATCAGCTACCAGCTGACCGGTTACCGCGGCCCCGAAGACGGCAGCCTGGCCCACCACGTCGGCAAGGACCTCAGCTCGATCGGGACCACCCTGGGGCGCCACTTCCTGAACTACAACGCCGAGAACCCCTTCCAGGGGAGCACGACGTACAAGACCCACAAGGCGCCCAAGCCGCCGAAGGTGTCCGAGTTCGAGGTCGAGAGCGCCGACGCTCCCCGTCGCGTCTTCGACTGAGAGACTGCGGAGTCGGAGCCCCGGGAGTCGGATACCCGGCATCGGGGTACGAGCCAGACGCTGACAGAAGCACGGAGCCGCGCAGCCTGAAGGCCGCGCGGCTCCGGCCCGTTCGGCGCCAGTGCGCGGAGGGATCCGATGTCGGCGCGCCGGGACCGCGCTCAGGGTTCGATGACCGCGAGGGCCCGCTCGAGGGCGTGCGGGGCGTCGGGATCCAACCACACGATGTCGTCGAAGTGGCGGTACCAGGTGCGTTGCCGCCGCGCGAACTGGCGCGTGCGCACGGCAATCTCGGGCTCCAGGTCCTCGCGCGCGAGCTCGCCGCGCAGGTGGGCCTGGATCTGCGGGTAGCCGAGGGCCTGACCGGACGTCTCGCCGAACCCACCTGAGGCCAGGATCGCGCGGACCTCTTCGATCCAGCCGGCGGCAAGCATCTTCCGCGTCCGGTCGACGATCCGACGCTCGAGCACCTCCGGGGCGGGCTGGAGCCCGACCAACCTGCGGGGCCGGCCGTCCGATCGCGCCCCCTGCTCGTCACGCCACTGGCGCTGGAGCTGTGAGAGGGGAGTGCCGGTCTGCTCGATGACCTCCAGGGCACGTTGCACGCGCCTTGTGTCGTTGGGATGGATGCGCGCCGCCGAGGGCGGATCCAACCGCGCGAGCTCCCCGTGGAGCGTCGCGGCGCCTTCGGTCTCGGCCCGCGCGGCGAGGGCCGCGCGCAACTGCGGATCGGGTCGCGGCACGTCGAAGAGGCCGTGGCAGAGGGCCTTGAGGTAGAAGCCGGTCCCGCCGACGAAGAACGCACGCCGGCCGCGCTGGCGTAGATCCCCCACTACCTGCGCCACGTCGTCCAGGTAGCGCTGGACGTCGTAGCGCTCGGGCGGATCGACCAGGTCGATCAGGTGGTGAGGCACGCGTGCGCGCTCGAGCGCGCTGGGCTTGGCCGTGCCGATGTCCAGGCCTCGGTAGACCAGCATCGAATCCAAGGAGACGATCTCGGCGCCCAGTCGCTCGGCCAGTTCGAGGGAGAGGGCGGTCTTGCCGGCCGCGGTAGGCCCCACCACCGCGTCCACGCGCAGTCCGTCGAGGAGGTCGTGAGCGGCTGCGTTCATCGCACACACGCTAGTGTCCTGGATCCGAAATTCGGCGTCACTTCCCGGGCTCCGATCGCCGCTGGCGTCGCCAGCGCCTCCTCCGAGTATCGCAGCGGATACGCGTCGTCGGCGCGCCTAGCCAGCATCGATCGGACCTCCGGCCAGTGACGCCGAATTTCGGATCCAGGACACTAGCTTCAATCGGTCGCCAGGATCCACGCCGGGCGCGTCCAACTGGCGGTCTGGTGCCGGCGGCGATCGAGATCCGCGCACGGCCCTCGGATAGCGTCGAGCGTCCCGGTCGAGCCCCCAGCGGCAACCTGGCGCCGCTGCCGGTGCATCGGACCCGCTCGCCAGCGGCCGCTGGCGGACTTCTCTGCGCGGGCGGGCCTCGACCCGGCGAGGAGGACGGTTCGCGCGACCGTGCGCCGCGCGGAGGCGATAGGTGGGCGCAAGACGCCGAATGAGCACGCTGGGCTCGAGCGCACGGGACCGAGAGGGGCTCGTCCTTGGCAAGCACTTGGCATGCGATCCGGCCTCGCAGTCTCATCCCGGCGCGCGTAACCTCGCTTGCCATGTCGATCGCCGCCGTCTGCTGTGCCCTGGCTCTGGTCGGGCAGTCGCCGCCCCAAGAGAGCCCCTCCGAAGCCAAGGCACCCGCCGCCGAAGCCGGCGCCCAGGAGTTGGTTCCCGGCGCCCTGCCCGCCGGCAGCCCCCCCGAGGCCCAGGCCCTGTGGAGCGCCATGGTTGATGCCCTGCGCGAGCCGGCGCGACGCTCGACGCCGATCGAGGGCTTCCAGATCCACTTCGACCTGCGCGCGCGCGCGGGTCTGCAGACCAACGACCTGCAAATCGAGGCGCGCTACCTGCGGCCCGATTGCCTGGCCCTCGAGCTGCCCTCCAGGCGCGCCATCGGCATCGGCCCCGCCGGTCCTTGGCTGCGTGAGAGCGACGGCAGCTTCCTGGGCCTGGTCGGTCGCGAGTACGCCTCCGACCAACGGATGCTGCAGCAGACCCTCGCCCTGGCGAAGAACTACCTGGCCCTCAGCGCACCCCATCGCGTGCGCCTGGCGAGCCTGATTGAACTCACCGAGCCGCCCGCGAACCTGCCCGACGTGCGTGGACTCAACCCGCGCTTCCTCGACTGGGTCGAGGTCGTCACGCCGGACTTCAACGTGCTCCAGGCGGAGCCCCCCGGGCGCGAGGGCGACGACGAACCGGCACCCCGCACGCCGCCGCGCCGGGTCCCCTCCCGACCGACGGGAGCCGAGGCTGGCGCCCAAACGCCGGCGGACGCGAGCGCTGAGCAGGCGGAAGCAGAGCCGATGTTCCGCGTCGCGATCGGGATCGATCGCAAGAGCCACCTGCCCGAGGTGCTGGTCCTGAGCGCCGTCGAGACGGACGAAGCGGGCACTGGAGTTCGAGGCACAGACACCGCCAACCCCGCGGAGCAGGTCGTCGAGCACTGCATCCGCCTGCGAGAGTTTCGCCGCGATTCAGGGCTGTACGTCCCGTGGCGACTGGACGTCTACCAGCGTTGGCCCCACGTGCCTGAGATCAGCGCCTACTCCGACCAGCCGGCCCAGGAGATCGACCTGATCAATGCGCGCCTGAGCACTGGCCTCGAGCGCCACGAGTTCATTCCGCCGCCTTGGCGCTGAGTCGAGCTGATCGATGTCGTCGCGTGCTGCGCGAGGGTGCTGACCGCGCGCTGCGCGCCATGCTGCGCTACCGCCGGTGGAAGGCCCGTTCCAAGTCGGCGATGGTGAACCGCACCCGTGTCGGCCTGGCGTGTGGACAGGTCTGATCGGTCTCGAGCTGCGCAGCCCGCTCGAGCAGGGCGCGCATCTGCCCCTGGTCGAGCACGTCGCCGGCCATCACCGACGAGCGGCAGGCGGTGCGGTGCAACACCTCCTCGAGCACGTCCTCCGCCTCGGGTAGCTTCCCGCGCGTACCCATGATCGCGAGCAGGTCACGCACGATCCCCGCGGCATCAGGATTGCGCAGTCGGGCCGGTAGTCCCTGGACCGCAATCGCATCCGGCCCGAAGACGCTCAACTCGATCCCCAAGCGCGCGATGGCCTCCAAGTGCTCCTCGAGCAGCGCGACCTCGTCCGCCCCTAACTCGACGACTTCGGGCACCAACATCCGCTGAACCGCGATCGAACCGCGTCGCAGCTCCTCGCGCAGACCCTCGTAGGTCAGACGTTCGTGCAAGGCATGCTGATCGACGATCTCGAAGCCCTCCGGCACCGCACGCACCACGTAAGTCTTGGCCACCTGCAAGTACGGCCCCGAGAAATCGTCCCGCGGCGCCCAACCGTCCGACCCACTCGCCCCGTGCCCCCCCGCCTGGGGTGCGCGACCCAAGACAGCCGGACCGGCTCCCTGTTCGCGAGGCCGCAGCTCCACGACCTCCAAGCGATCCGGCGATTGAGGTGTAACCCCGCGCTCGAACGACGGTCCACCAGGGTGGAAGGGCGGGGGTTGGTGGGCCAGTCCGCCGGCACCAGATCCGCCGCTCGAGCTTCCAGAACTACCGCCAGAACCACCGCCGGACCAACCCACCGCACCCGACGCCGGTAGCCAACGCTGGCCCGGATGCTCGGTCGGGGGCGTCCAGCCTCCGCGCTTCTCGGCGGAGCCCAACAACTTCTCGCCCGGAGTCGCGATGTCGGTCTCCGCCACCGCGGCGCGTAGGGCGTTGACCAAGAAGCCGAACAGGGGGCGCTCGTCGCGGAAGCGCACCTCGGTCTTCATCGGGTGCACGTTCACGTCGACGCGCTCCGGGGGCATCGAGAGGGCCAGGAACGCGGCCGGTTGGCGCCCCTCCTCGAGGAAGCCCCGGTAGCCCTCCTTGACGACCCTCGTCAGCACCTTGTCGCGCAGGGGCCGCCCGTTGAGGAACCACATCTGGCGCGACTGGTCCCGGCGAGCGAAGCGGGGCGGCGCGACGAGGCCGCTGAGTCGGATCGGCCCGTCGACGATCTCGACCGGCACCAGCGAGTCCGCGAGCTCCGCGCCAAAGGTGCGCCGGACCCGGTCGCGCAGGTCCATCTCCGGCTCGACGTCGTAGAGCCGCCTACCGTCGTGTGTCGCGACGAAGCCCACGCCCACGTGGGCCAGGGCCAAGCGTTGGATCAGGTCGAGGCAGCGGCCGAGCTCGGTCTGGGTCCGCTTGAGGAAGCGACGTCGCGCGGGAGTGTTGTAGAACAGGTCGCGCACCTCGATCGAGGTACCCAGGGGCGCGCCGGCTTCGTGAACTTCACTGCGCTTGCCGCCCTCCTCACGGATCTCGAATCCCGTCGACAGGTCCGCAGTTCGACTGAGGATCCGCACCCGCGCCACGGCGCCGATCGAGGCCAGGGCCTCACCGCGGAAACCCAGGGAAGCGATGTGGTCGAGGTCGGCGAGCTCGTGCAGCTTGCTGGTCGCGTGGGGCGTGAGCGCCAGGGCCAGGTCGGTCGCCCCCATGCCCGAGCCATCGTCGGTGACGCGGATCAGGCGCACGCCGCCCTCTTCGAGGTCGATCCGAACGTTCCGGGCGCCGGCGTCGAGGGCGTTCTCGACCAGCTCCTTGACCACCGACGCGGGGCGCTCGACCACTTCGCCCGCGGCGATCTGGTTGCGTACGACCTCAGGGAGCTCGCGGATCACGGAGTTGGTCTCGGTCGCCATGGGAGGATGCTATCAGCGCCGCCCGGGCTGGGCCGGAGCCGACCAGGCCAGGGCCAGGGAGGTGAAGTCGGAAGCGTCGACCCCGGCGCCGGACTTGGCGCGACGGTCCACGTCGGCGAGGTCTTCGAGCATGCGCGCCCACTCGGCCGCCGAGGGCCGGCGGCGCAGGCGTTCCAATAGCTCGGTCTTGGCCCGCTCCCCGCCGGCGCCGGCCTTGGCCGCGGCGCCCGCCGGGGGCACACCGCGCTCCACGTCCCGCGCCGCGGCCAGACCCTGGCGAACACCGCGGGCGAGGGAGCCGATCAAGATGGCCCCCAGGGCCGCGCGGTCGACGACCTTGCCGCCGTCGCGCCCGGTCATTCCGCCCTGGAACAGGGATTCGATGGCGTCCACGGCGCGGGGCAGGTCGCCGCGGCACAGGTGGTCGGCCACGGCGAAGGGCGAGCCCCCCGCCTGCCAACGGATCACCTCCTGCAGGGCACGCTGTCCGCCGTGACGCAGGCGCTCGAGCTGGTCCTCGATCGCATCCAGGTCGTTGCCCGTCGCTGCCACCACGTAGACGGCCTGGTCCGGGTCGAGTCGCACGCCGAGCTCGCGGGCGCGCGCCACCAGCCACTGCACCAGCTCCACCTGGCGCGGATCGGGGTTCCAGGGCGGAGGCGAGTCCCACAGACGCCGAACGGAGAGGCTGGGGAGCTCGAGCTTCGCAAAGCGCTTGGCGATGGCCTGGTCGGCTCGCATGGCGTTGGCTGCGATCGCCACCGAGCGGCCGGCCTCGGCGCGCTCGAGGAACGAGAGGATCCCGCGCACGAAGGGCGAATCCTTCGAGCCGACCTTCTTCAAGAGGCCGTCGACCTCGCGGGCGATGATGAGCTGGGCGCTCGCGAACATCGGCGGGGTCGCCAGGTCGCCGAGCAGGACCTGGGGGTCGAAGTCCGGATCCGAGGCGTCGTGCACGACGACTTCGACGTCCAAGGCCTCGCTCCGCGAACGCAGGGCATCGAGGACTCGGCGACGGAAGTACCCCTCGTCGCCGCGCACCAAATAGCCGGCGGCGAGCTGCGACGCGACAGCCAGGGACTTCTCGAACGCCGCCACTTGGACGTGGGGCGGGGACTCTCGCTTCTTCGCGGTGGCCATCAGTGCACTCCCTGGATGCCGGAGCCCAGGGCGAGGTCGACGGCCACGCCCACGAAGAGCAGCAGACCGATCCAACCGTTGAGGGAGAAGAAGGCCATGTCGACTCGCGACAAGTCGTCCGGCCGAACCAAGCGGTGCTGCCAGACAAGCAGCGAACCGGTGACCAGCAACGCGAGAGCGAAGGCGATGCCGAGTCCGGCGCTCCACCCGAAGGCGACGAGCAGCAGGGCGGTGGCGACGTGGAGCAGAGACGAGAGGCTCAGCGCACGCGACACGCCAAAGCGCGCGGGGATCGAATGCAGACCTTGACCACGGTCGAAAGCCGCGTCCTGGCAGGCGTAGATCAGGTCGAAGCCCGCGACCCAAGTCAGGACCGCGCCCGCCAGGGCCAGGGGCGCGAGGAGATCGCCCTCCAGGTTGCCGCGCACGGCGACCCAGGCTCCCAGGGGTGCGAGCGCCAGCGAGAGCCCGAGCCATAGGTGCACGGCCCAAGTGAAGCGTTTCGCGAACGAGTAGCCCAAGAGCACGGCGAGGACCACCGGGGAGAGCTGCCCCGCCAGGGGATTGAGGGCGATCGCGGCGATCACGAACACGGCGCAACTCATCAGCACCAGGGCCCCGACCTGCGCGGGGGTGAGCTTGCCGCTGGGTAGCTCGCGTCCGATGGTGCGCGGGTTCTTGGCGTCGATGTGCCGATCCACCAGCCGATTGAAGCCCATGGCTGCAGTTCGGGCCGCAACGGCGCAGACCACGACCAAGGCACCCAACCGCGCGCTGGGCGGACCGCCGGCCGCGACCCAGGCGCTCGCCAGGGCGAAGGGCAGGGCGAAGATCGAGTGGCTGAACTTGACCAGCCGTAGGTGGTCGGAGAGCGCCGCTATCACGGTCGCCTCCCGTCGCCGAACTCCAGCGGCGCCGGCGGATCGAAGCCGGCGGGATCGGCGGGTTCGTCGGGAAGTCCGCGCCACCGAGCGCCGACTCCGTGGGCCAATCCGAGTCGATCGAGGATCTTGCCGACCACGTGCCCGACCAGGTCGTCGAGGTCGCGGGGGCGATGGTAGAAGCCCGGCATGGCGGGCAGGATCGTCGCACCCATCCGCGCCAGGCGCAGCATGTTCTCCAGGTGCACCTCGGACAGGGGCGTCTCGCGCGGCACCAGGATCAGGTTGCGGCGCTCCTTCAAGGCCACGTCGGCGGCGCGCTCGACGAGGTTCGAACTGAAGCCGACGGCGACACGAGCCAGGGTGCCCATGCTGCAGGGACAGAGCACGACCCCGCCGGTCAGGGAGGTGCCCGACGACGGCGGCGCTTCGACCGCTTCGGAGGCGAAGGCGCGCACGTGCGGGGCGATCTCGGAGCCGAGCCAACCCACCAGGGCGGCCGGCAGGAGTTCGCCGGCCACGCCAGCCTCGACGCCGAGTTCGTGGCGCAAGACCTTCGCGCCGGCGGGCGTGATCGACAGGGAGACGTCGCAGCCCAGTCGCACCAGCTCGACGATCAGACGCTCGGCGTAGGCGTGACCGGACCCTCCGGTGAGGCCTACGAAGACGCTGCGGCGATCGGTTCGTTCCTTCGAGTCTGACATGGTCATTTGAACGGGCTGGCGAAGAGGCGGACGGTCAGTGCCCGCGCAGGACACCCGGGCCGGCGCCAAGAATCATCGCCGCGTTGAACAGGCCGTGGGTCCAGGCGGCCACCCCCAGACCGCGCCAGCGGAACAGCGCGCAGAGCAGCAGTCCGGCCAGCACGTACCAGAAGAACCTCCCCGCGTCGAAGGCGTCGCCGCGCCAGCCCAACCAGCGGGTCGCCAGCTCGAAGTGGAAGGCGGCGAAGAGCACGGCCGAGCCAACTGTGGCGGCGACCTCAGCCACCCATCGGGCAGCAACCAAGGGCGCGCCGAAGAAGCTGATCAGGTGACGCACGACGAGGAATACCAGGCTGAAGCCGCCCAGCCGGAAGACGAGCTCCTCGTAGGCGCCGCCCCCGGCCAGGAAGCCGACGGCCGCCAGGTCGGGAGCTCGATCGGGGTACCACTCGTTGAGGGGCAGGGCTGGCGCGGCCGTTCCGAACAGGGACGCCGCGAGGATCAGGGCGGGACCGAGGACCAGGGCGCCGATGGCTCCCTCCACCCCCACCCGCATCAGGGGCGGACCCAGGTGGCCGAGCCGCCTATGGGCAGCCACCGCCGCGGCCACAGCGACTGCCATCCAGAGCAGGACGCGCAGGAGGTGCTCGTGGGGCGCGAGGATCGTGAAAGGGGCCGAGAGGACGACCTCGGCGATGTTGCGACTCCGGCTTCCGGCCGTCCCGACTGCGGCCTCGTAGCAGAGCAGCAGCGGTACCGTGGCCAACAGACCGAGGGCGATCGACGCCGAGGGACGCTCGTCGTACTCCTCCTCGAACTCGTCATCATCCGCCAGGACGGAGAAGAGGGGCGTCATGCTTGGACCACCTCTGCCATCTGAGGGCGACGTCCAACGTGGAGCGCGCAGATGCCCCGAGTGAGCAGGCGGTACTCGACGTCGACCAGGCCGGCCTGGGCCATCTCACGCGCGAATTCCTCGGGCTTGGGCCAGGCCAGCACCGTCTCGGGCAGGTAGCGGTAGGCCCCCCCATCGCCGGAGATCAGCTTGCCGATCAGCGGCAGGATGCGAGTGAAGTAGAGCCGATAGAGCCCGCCAAGAACGGCACCGGGAGGCGTCGAGAGCTCGAGTACCACCACCCGACCACCCGGCCTGACCACTCGAGTCATTTCCCGCAGCCCCTCCAGCCGGTCCGCCACGTTGCGGATGCCGAAGGCAACCGTCGAGACGTCGGCGCGGCCGTCGGCCACGGGCAGCTTCAGCGCATCGCCCTGCATGAAGCGGCGCTCGCTGCACTTCGTGCGCGCGCGCGTGAGCATCTGGGGCGTGAAGTCGACGCCGATGGTCCGCGCCCCGGCCCCGGCCAGGGCCAGGGTCAGATCGCCAGTCCCACAGCAGGCGTCGACCGCCACCGCACCCTCCAGGGGACCTGCCGCCTCGACCGCGGCTGCACGCCAACGCCGGTCGATGCCGGCCGTCAGAAGCCAGTTCAACAGGTCGTAGTGACGGGCGATGCGCCCGAACATCGGACGCACTTGGGAGGGGTCGGGCATGGATCTGGGACCGGATCGCCGAGCCCTAGTGTGCGCCGCAATGGCCCGCGGTTCGACCCCGCCTCCGCCGATCATGGCGGGTTCGGTGGGAACTCTTCCGCGGCCCCACCTCCCCCAATGCAGAACGGCGAACTTCCCCCGAGGGAAGCTCGCCGTCCGCTGGGTTCAACTGAGCCGATCAAGCGCCCTCACCGACCCGGAGAACCGGTCCAGCCGCCCGACCCGCCAGGTGCCTACTGGCGCCAGTAGTCGCAGAGGAAGGTCGCACCCGAGGCGCGGATCGACTGCGTACCGGGCTCGAAGGCGTTCACGTCGAAGCGCTGCAGACCGCTGCCGATCTCGAGCACGTCCACCGCGCCGGTGCCCTCGCTCGAGTTGGGGATCGCGAGGAAGACGAAGCGCGGGCTCACCGAGCGTCGCGGCCCCCCGCCGACCAGACTGACAACGGACTTGCTGTTGACCGGCGTCACGATGCCCGGCGAGAAGGTCGTGGTCAGGCCGGCAGTGCCGCCCAGGTTGACCATGTTGTCGAAGGCCAGGTCGACCGGAACGCCGGTCATGCCCCCCGAACCACCGGCACCGACCGAAGCGCGGACCTTGAATTCCAGGTCGCGCGACTGGACCGTCACGGCCGTCTGCGAGGTGACCAGCGGAAGGATACCGATGGCACCTTCCAGGTTGATCTGCGTCAGCGCACCACCGGATCCGACCACTTGACCGGTGACCGGATCGAGCTTGCCTTCGTGCAGCACGTAGAAGCCGTCGGTCAACAGCGGCGTGTCGATGAAGATGCCCTTGGGAGCGTTGAACTCCAGGGGCACCTGGCCGACCACGTTGTCCGCGCCGATGCCATTGATGCCGTCGGGACCCGACTCGTACACCGCGACGCGGTTGTTCCGCATCAGGATGAAGGCGAAGTAGACCCCCCGCGACATGCTGATGCCCGGGATCTGACGCTGCCCGATGCAGACCTCGAAGGGGCTGCTGAGGGAGGTGTTGAGAGTCTTGCGGACCTGCAGGGAGAAGGTGTTGATCACCGACACCGAGTTGCCCAGCTCGTTGCAGACGAGGATGTCCTCGTTGTCCGGCTGCCAGGCGATGCCGCTCGGACCCTTGCCGACCGGGATCGAAGCCACGACCTTGTGGAAGGTCGCCGACGACTTCGGGTCGATGTCGATCAGCGACACGATGTTCGCCGTCCGGTTGGTCACCGCCAGCAAGTCGGCGTTGGGCGACATGGCCATGCTGGTGGGATCCGGCAGCGAGATCCGGTCGATGACCGTGAAGCGGTTCGAGTTGATCACCACGACCTCGCTACTGACCCGATCGATCATGTAGAGGAAGTGGCCGACCTGCTGACGGATCTGGTAGGCCGAGCAGCTCGAGACCGACGCAGCCGGCAGGGAGGGGCCGACGAAGAAGGCGTTCTGCTCGGTGCCGAGCAGACCGCTGGGCGGGATGCCGTTCGCGGGGTTACCGAAGGGATCGCCCAGGGGCGGCAGCAGGTTCGAGAGGGTCAGACCCAGGGCGCCCGAGCCCGTGACCTCGACCGACGTCGGCTCTTGTCCGCCGATGAAGGGCGAAATGCACGGCGGCGGGAAGATCAGCGGCGGAGGGTTGGGGTGCGGAGCCCAGGCGATCAAGTTGCCGGCGCCCGGGGGCACCGAGCTGAACTGACCCGGCTGGGACGGCGACAAGCCGAAGTTGCCGACGACCGGCGTGGGCTGCTTGAGACCACTCGAGGCGCAGACGTTCGGGAAGCCGGCCTGGCAACCGAAGGGCGGCGGCCCGTTGTTGAAGTTCACGTCCAGGGGCTGGCCGATCGCCATGTCGCCGACCGAGTCGATCAGCGGCGGGCGAATCAGCTTGTCGTTCAGCGAGCTGTCGAGCGCCAGGGTGAAGACGCCCTGGGAGCCCCCGTTGAACGTGCAGGTCCCCGGCTGCAGCGGCGGCAGCAGCAGGTTGCCCTGGGTCTTGACGTTCGGGTTGTTCGGGAAGTTCGAGTTGCCCAGAACGATCGGGTTGAACTCGTCGTAGGTCGGGTTTCCGGTGCCACCACCGAAGCCGTTGAGGTCGATCACCGAGATACCGGGGACCGAACCCGTGCGGCCGATGTAGACCACGTCGGGCGCCACCGGTGCGTTGATCAGACCCGGACCCTGGCCTGTCTCGAAGAAGGTGTTCGCCGCCTGGGCGTTGACGTTCGCGGTCAGGTCACCGATCTGCTGGGTCGTGATCGAGATGTCGACGCGACTGAACGTGCCGCAGGAGGCGATCGTCGGACCGGTGCCCGGGAAGGAGAAGCCCGGGATCAGTTCGAAAGTCGTCAGGTCGAAGGGGCTGAAGGGCCGCACGGTGAAGGGCACCGTGGTCTTCGAAGCATCGGGACCGAAGGTCACCAGGACCGCGGAACCGACCCCGGCCGGCTGGCCGTTGTCGAGCGGACCGAGCGTGGTCGGCTGGATCGCCTCGGTGAGCTTGATCTTGATGCTGGTCTGCGGATCGACCTCGATCGCCCCGCCACCCGGCGTGATCTGCGGGAAGGAGCCCGCGCCGGAGAGGTCGATGCCCACCTCGGGCCGGATCTGGTCGATGCCCACCGTGCCGCTGGCCACGCCGACGCCCGTCGCCTGCAGGGCGTTGCCGGTCGTGCTGCGCACACCGACGCCGAGGGTCAGGGCGATCTGCAGCCCCGCCGGGAAGGTCTCGTAGGTCGACAGGTCGTCGTCCGAGTCCGCCACGATCACCAGCGTGTCGGCGCGCACCAGGTCGACGTCGCCAGGGAAGCTGCCGTCGGTCCCGGGGAAGCCGAAGCCCGGCTGCTCGCCCTCGACGTCCAGAGCGACCGGCTTGCCGGCGTCCTTGCCGACCCACTTGACGAAGCTGAGCGAACCGTCGCCGGCGCCCGTGTCGGCGGTGATGCCGCCCACGAATGCGCGCACCGAGATCGACTGCGACGTGGCCGTAGCCGGGTCGGTGGCGACGATCGAGACGCTACCGCTCAGGTCCGAGGTGATCGCCGAACCCGGCGCGAAGACCGAGTTCAGGTCGATCGGCTGGGTGAAGCGGGCATAGATGAAGTGGTTGCCCGGAGCCCCCGTCGGCAGGACCGGGTTCTCGTCCCAGGCCGTCACCGGCATGACCGGGTTGGTCGGCGTGACGTTGGCCATCAGGTCGCCGATCGAGCGGATCGCCAAGACTTGCTGGCTGGGCACGCCGTTCTCGAGTTTCAGCACTCGGTGCGGGAGCATGAGCCCGAAGCCGTTGCTGACCTCGAGGATCTGCATGTCCTTGGTCGCACTCGAACCGGACGAGCTTCCGCCGCCGCAGGCCCCGAGGAACAGGGCGGCCGAGCCGGCGAGGACCGCCAGCGAAATGGAGCGCGCGGGCGCGCCGAAGAGCTCGACGTGGGGATCGTTCATGACGGGTGCTCGATACAGGTCGAGTCGCATGTCGAAAGTGGGGATGTTGCGAGTCCGGGGCACCCCTCGCACCCGACCACGATTCGCGGCCGCCGTGGCCGATCGCCAGCGAGTGACGATGCGGACCGCGAGGACCGGGTCTTGGCTTCGATCCCGGTCGGATCGAGGGGCCAAGCGAATCGGATTGGGAACTCGGAGCGGAACCCAGCGGCGGGCTCCACCGGTAGGTGGATCGAACCCCGACTTCGTGCCGAGGTCCGGTCTGGAGAAGGGGCCGTCGCTGGATACAGGACAAGGGGCGTGCCAGCCCAGCGGCCATTGCGGGCCGAGGACCGATACGCGTGCCCAACTCCCTTTGGGGGAAGGAGTTGGAGTTGATTCTCAGTGAACGGGTCGCACCCTTCCGGGTCGCTTCGTTCCCGCCAGCGATGCGCGGGAGGCCGAAGAACCCATAGGGGCACAGGTGGGGTGTGCGTAGTCGCACGTCCGCGAGCGGGGTCAGGACGCGAACGCACCAGACCTCACCGGACCAAAGCGACGGAGCGGTCGGAGTTTAGCTGCCGCGACCGGCCCGGTCACCCCTCGCCCGAGTTCCTGTTTCTCGCATCCGCCCTGGCACCCGGACGGCTGCGATCGGCGTCCGGCCCCGCCCGAGCCGAAATGGCGTCCGGGGGCGAGGAGCCGGCCCATCCGCTGGCTACGATCGCCCCCCATGAGCCAATCAAGGGGCACCGAGGACGGCGGGCACCGCCGCGAGTGGACCCCGGCCCCCGCGGCGGGGTCCGCGGGTGAGGCCACTTCCCCGCCCGAGGGGCATTGGACCGACCCGGCCACGCTGCTCGGCGAGGGCGAGGAGGACTTCGGCCTGCGGCCCCGCAGCCTGGACGAATTCGTGGGTCAGCGGCGGGCCGTCGAGAACCTGCGCGTGGCCCTGCAGGCCGCCAAAGGCCGGGGTGAGAGTCCCGACCACCTGCTCCTGGCCGGCCCCCCGGGGCTGGGCAAGACCAGCCTGGCGCGGATCCTGGCGGCCGAGCTGGGGACCCACCTGCACGCCACCAGCGGGCCGGCCCTCGAACGCCCCAAGGACCTGGTCGGGATCCTGACCCAGCTGCAACGGGGCGACCTGCTCTTCATCGACGAGATCCACAGGGTCCCGGCGGGCGTGGAGGAGTACCTCTACGGCGCGATGGAGGACTTCCGGGTCGAGTTCACCCTCAACGAGGGGCCCCACGCCCGGGTCATCCCGCTCACCGTCGAGCGCTTCACCCTGGTCGGCGCAACCACCCGCGAGGGCCTGCTCAGCAGCCCCTTCCGGGCCCGCTTCGGCCTGCTCGAGCGCCTGGACCCCTACCCCACCGAGGATCTGGTTCGGATCCTCGAGCGCTCGGCGCGGCTCTTGGGCGTCGAGCTCGAGCCAGACGCAGCGACCCTCTTGGCCAGCCGCGCACGCGGCACACCGCGGGTCGCGAACCGCTTCCTGCGCCGCGTGCGCGACCTCGGCCAGGTCCGCCAGGAGCGCCGACTCAGCGCCACCCTGGCCGACGAGACCATGACCCGCATCGGGGTCGACGCCCACGGGCTCGAGGAACTCGACCGGCGCATCCTCCACGTGCTGGCCCGCAACGGCTCGACTCCGATCGGCCTCAAGACCCTGGCTGCGGCGGTGGGCGAGGCCGAGGACACCATCGAGGACGTCTTCGAGCCCCACCTGCTCAGGCTCGGGTTCCTGCACCGCACGGCCCGCGGTCGGGTCGCGACGGCGGACGGCTGCCGTGCCATTGGTGTCGAGCCTGACACCCAAGCGCCCGGGTCGGGCGGTACCGCGTCCCCGTGAGCGAGCGCAGATCGATCGCCGCGAGTGCGCTGGTGCTGCTCGCAGGACTGACCACCGGGGCGTGTATCGCCGGGAGCCTGAGCCCGCCCGGCGTCGGCTCGATCGTGCGTGCGGAGTCCGCCGTCCCGCCGGACCCCTGGAGCAGCACGCGTCGGGTCCCCCTGAGGATCTCAGACCTCGACGGGCGAGTCTCGGTCGCCCTCGAGTCGGGCGGCGAGCGCGTCGAGCTCTGGCGTCAGGGGTCCGCCGTCGACGGCAGCGATCTGCGTCGCGCGCCCTTCCACGTGCTCGAGCCCGCCCGCGGCAGCGACGGATGGCGCATCAACGGCCGCCTCTATCCGGGCCCCCTGTGCGTGGAGCCGGCGCCGAACGGTGGGTTACGCGTCACCGCGTGGCTCGACCTGGAGGACTACGTCGAAGGCGTCGTGGCGGCCGAGGTCGTGCTCTGGAGCGCGCCGCCGGCACTGCTCGAGGCCCAAGCCATCGCCGCGCGCTCCTACGCCGTTGCCAGTCTCGCTGACCGCGCGCGGCGGGGCCGCCCGACGCTGATCGACGGGGTGCTCGACCAGGCCTACCGGGGCACCTTCGAACCCGACGCCGCCGCCCGCAACCGGGGCATCGACCAGCGTCTGCGCGCGGCCATCGACAGTACGCGCGGCCAGGTCCTGTCCGTGGCCCGCCGGGTCGTCGACGCCCGGTTCCACGGAGCCTGTGGCGGAAGCACCGCTTCCTTCGTAGACGTCTTCGGCGCTCCCGTGGCCCCCGCCCAACTTCCACGGCCCTGCATCGGCTGCTCCACCGACGCCGCCGCGGCAATCGCCGCCTTGTCGCGCGGCGCTGCCGAGCTTCCGCCGGGGACCTCGGACCTCTACTGGGCCTACACCGCCACGCCTGCGGAGTTGGGTGCCTTGGCCGCGAAGGCCGGCGTCGGAGCGCAACTGCGCTTCCTCGAGCCCAGCAGGGTCGACGCGACGGGCCGCTGGTTGGGCGTAGCCCTGGTCGGCGACCGCGGTCGCAGCGAGATGTCGATGGTCGACCTGCGCCGCCAGATCGGCTGGTCGAAGGTCAAGAGCGGTCGCATTCACTCCACCTGGCCGCGCAGCGGCAGCTCGATCACCGGCGGCATGCGCCTCGACGGCTTCGGCTCCGGGCACGGGGTCGGACTCTGCCAACGGGGCGCGCGCGACCTGGCGGACGATGGCTGGACCTCGCGACGCATCCTCGCCCACTACTACGCCGGCGCTTCGATCGCCGACCTGTCGGCCTTGGACCCCCTTTGACCTTGAGCGACGACTTCTCCTACGAGCTGATCGCCACCTGCGCCGAGACCGGCGCGCGTCGCGGTCGCTTTCACACGCCCCACGGCCCGGTCGACACACCCGCCTTCATGCCGGTCGGCACCAAGGCCACGGTCAAGGGCATCACGCCGGATGTGCTCGAGGTGATCGGCTCGCAGATGGTGCTGGCCAACACCTACCACCTGCATCTGCGTCCGGGTGAGGACGTCGTGTCGGAGCTCGGCGGCCTGCACCGCTTCATGGGCTGGAACGGCCCGATCCTGACCGACTCCGGCGGCTTCCAGGTCTTCAGCCTGAAGCACCTGACCAAGGTCACCGAGCACGGTGCCGTCCTGCGTTCGGTGGTCGACGGCGATCCCGTGCTGCTCAACCCCGAATCGGTGATCGACATCGAGCGCGCCCTGGGCGCCGACGTGATCATGGCCTTCGACCACTGCCCCTCCGATCCGACCAACCGCGCGGAGGTGGAGGCCGCGACCGGCCGCACCCACCGCTGGCTCGATCGCTGCGTCGAGCACTTCCGCAGCCAGGACTCCCCGCACGGTCCCCAGGCCCTGTTCGGGATCTGCCAAGGGGGTGCCTTCGAAGACCTGCGGCGCCGGTCCGTGGACGCCGTCGTGGCCCACGACCTGCCCGGATACGCGATCGGCGGTGTTTCTGTCGGTGAGGATCGCGAGTCCGTGCGATCGGCCGTGGCGGCTGCTGCGCCCCACCTGCCAGCCGACAAGCCGCGCTACTTGATGGGAGTCGGAACCCCCCAGGACTTCTTCCTGGCGGTCTCCGAGGGGGTCGACCTGTTCGACTGCGTGACGCCCACGCGCCACGGCCGCAACCACCAGGCCTATACCCCCATCGGTCGGATCAACCTCCGCAACCAGCGTTGGGCCAGGGACGGAGCCCCCCTCGACGGGGACTGCGATTGTCCCGTGTGCCAGCGCTTCAGCCGCGCCTACATCCGACATCTGTGCACGACCGGCGAGATGCTGGCCGGGGTGCTGCTCAGCATCCACAACGTGCGCTACTTCCATCGCATGATGGAGCGCATGCGCGCCGCGATCGAGGGCGGCACCTTCGTGGCCCTGCGCGAAGAGATCCTGGGCGCAATCCAACGGACGACGGCCTAGCAGATCGTCTGCTCGGCCGCCTGTGCGGTCGGTGCTCGTCAGGTCGGCGCGACCGGCGAGCTGGCCGTCCCGCGTCGGACTGAGCGACTCAGCGTCGCGGCGTCGATCAGCGTCGGGGCGCTGCGAGGACCTCGATCCGCGTGGCGTCGACCTGGGCGACGCCCGGGGCATGACGGGCGTTGCCCAGCCCCTCGCCGCGCACGCCGACCTCGGCGCCCACGAACAGGTCGAGGTCGTAGCGACCGGCCCGGGAGACGAGCTCGGCTTGGATCTGACCCGCGCGCACGACCCGGTAGCTCACATCGCCGGACGCGGCACGGAACCGCTCCAACACCCCGCGCTGCTCGAATCGACCGTAGAAGGGATGGTTGGCCTCGATCTGACTCCAGACATCCTCTTGGCGACGCAGAAGGGCTTCGCGCTGCTGTTGGTCGCGCATGGCCAACTGCCCGTCGAGGCGCGCGACCTCGGCCAGGAGATCGACCTTCTCCAACTCGTTGCGAGTGGCGGTCTCGGTCACCGGATCGGGACCAAGGGCCAAGACGCCCTCCAGGGCCTGTCGCACGGCCCCCCAATCGGGGACCGGCTTCTCGCGCTCGGTCGACAGCAAGCGACGGGCACCGGCGAGAGCCTCACGGGCTCGATCCGGATCGGCTAGCGACGCATCCCGTACGGACGGCCGCGGCTCGACGGGGGCCGCGCCCTCGGCCACGGTCGCACGGGGATCGGCACCCGATGCGGCAGTGGAGGCCGGAGCCCCTACCGGGGCGCTCGTGTCGCCGCGGGCAATCGCGGCCTCGAGCAGAGCGGCCTCTGCGGCGCGCCACATGGCGGCGCCGTCCTCGTCGGCTCCGAGCGACTCGGTGCGCGATTCTTGGACCCAGACGCAGGCGCCCGGCGGGCTCCAGATCTTGACCCACGTGCGCGAGAGGTCGATTCCGTTCAGGCTCGCACCGGACTCGGTCTCGATCCCCGTCACCCGATCACCAGCCTGCAAGCGCTCGGAGAGCGGATAGCCGCCAGTGCCGGGCGTGGGCCGCATCAGGATCTGGTTCTCGGTAACCTCGAAGACGTCGGGAGTCGAGGTGGCCCGTAGATAGCGTCCGAAGACCCAGGCGGGAAAGCCCCCGGGGATGTCCACCTTGAGCCAGCCACCGCGCTCGTCGTAGACCGACAGGAGCCCCCCTCCGGAGACTTCCATGACCGGTACGCCCTTCACGTCGTAGATGTTGCGCGCCGTGGCCCCGCCCTCGCGGGCGCGGACGTAGCGCAAGATCGGCCGCACCGTTTCAGACTCGGCGCCTTCGGTCGTGGACGAGCCCCCCTGGGAGGCCCCCTGCTTGAAGGACACGGAGCCAATTGCGGCGATCGAGGACGACGAGCCCCCGGCGGGACCGGAGGTTGACGCACTTGCGGACGTCACCAGACCCAGACCCGCCATCAGTGCCAGCCCGGCCCACCTGGCCGCGCGCGCCCCGTCGACGGGGCGATTCGCGCGGAAGCAGCGGGAGGAGCCGTCGTCCCCGATCCCAGCTGCGCGGATCCCAGTAGCGCGGAGCAAGGCGGGCGAAGAGTGAACGAGAAGGCGGTCGAGGGGTCGGTCTTGGCGCATGGCGAGTGGGTCCGGGAGGACTGGTCGGGCGGCAATGCTACACGCCATCGCGAGGCGCTCCGCCCCCAATCCAGCCCCAGGGCGCGGTCGGCCCGAGGCCCCTCGCCGGACCGAGTCGCGAGGCCCCCCGATGCCCTTCCTCTGGCCCGCCCCCCACCCTCGGCGGCCCCGACCTGCTCGCCACGGCGGAGACGATCGCCCCAGCTCCGGCGGCGGGCGATGGACCCTTCGGGGACAGGGGCTACACTTCGCCCTCGAGTCGCCCTATTCCTCCTCCAGGGCGAATCCCATGCGTACCTACCTGCACTCCAAGATCCACAAGGCCCGGGTGACCGAGGCCAACCTCGACTACGTCGGCTCCGTCACCATTGACGAAGAGCTGATGGAGCTGGCCGATATCCAGGAGTTCGAGCAGATCCACATCGTCGACAACACCAACGGCGCCCGTCTGGTGACCTACGCCATTCGGGGCGAGCGCGGCTCGGGCGTGATCGGCATCAACGGCGCCGCCGCCCATTTGGTCAAGGCCGGCGACGAGGTCATTCTGATGACTTACAACCTGGCCGAGCGGCCTTCCGAGCCCCGCTGCATCTTGGTCGACGGCGACAACCGCTTCGTGCGGCACCTGGTCGAGAAGCCGCGCACGGTCCCGACGTTCTGAGCCAGCGCACGCCGGCGGGGACTCTCGCCGAGCGGATGGGGTCGAGAGCAGGGGAACGAACCTGAGCGCGCCGGGCGAGATGCCGGGGCGACAGTGACGAGAGCCCCAGTTGCGCGCTCATCGACGTCGACCTGCCCTGGCCACGACAGCGAGGACCACGGGCCGCAGCCCCATCCGACGTAGGGCTCGCGACGCCTCCCGTAGGGTCGAGCCGCTGGTCATGACGTCGTCGATGAGGATCGCGTCCGCACCCCTCCAGCGGCCGGCTCCACTCCAGGGTGGGATTCCGCGCCGCCCGGCGAAGGCGCCCCTGGTGTTTGCGGCGCGACTGGCTACACCCGGTGATCCCTGCGGCGGTGTCGCCCGGGTTCGACGCAAGAGTTCGGCGAACTCGAGGCCCAGCCCTTCCGCGACGCCATCCGCCAGAAGACGCGCCTGGTCGTAGCCGCGCTCCAACCGTCGCAAGGGGTGGAGCGGAATCGGTACCACGACTGCGGATCCAGTGGCCGACTGCCATCTGTATCCGGTCGACAGGATGCCAACGCTCGGCGTCGGTTCGTCGGCCCGGGAGGTGAGCCCACGCCCTGCCTGTCGGTTCGGGTCCGCGCCGAGGCCCGCACCGCTCCCGATCTCCGGCCGCCTCCTGTAGCTCAACTCTCGCGCGAGGCGCAGCCCCAGCGGACGGGCCAGGTCAGGTCTACGACCGTGCTTGAGCCCCAGGACCCACTCGCGCAGCACCTCGTCCGAATAGTCACCCAGGGCCACGACGGGCGCGGGGTAGCGCTCCCCCCGCCGGCAAGGCGAACACAACTCGCCGTCCGGCACCGCGCGCGGCAGTCCGGCCGCGCAGCGTCCACAGCTCGACCAACCCCGAGGATCCGGAAGCCGGTGATCCGCGCAGACATCACCCTGATCGAAACCGTCCAGATCGAAACCGCCCGCAAGGGCAAAGCCGCGCCCCCTGCGCCCTCCCCCTGCACCGCTCAGCTCAGGCCCCAACGCTCCCTTCGACCTTCCCCCAGTCGCCCTGCCACACACCAGGCAGCGTGGCGGGTAGAGCACGTCCACGAACTCTCGCAGCGTTTGCCGCCCGAGCTCCGCGCCGCGCCTTCGAATGGCGGTCAAGGTCCCCACACCCCACGAACGAGTGGGACGCGCGCCGGTTACATCCCTGTGAGCAAAATCCGCGCGGTCAGCTCAACTGAAGTCGTCGGCAGCCGCGACCGTCCGCGCGGTGGCTGCTCGGCGCCCGCCAGCGCTGTGGGCCTCGCGACGCGGCAGGTTCAGCCGCTGTCGCAGGCGTGCCACGTAGCTCTGCACCGTGTCTTCAGGCAGCATCTCCAGCCCGAACAGCTCGCCCACCTCACGCGCCAGCTTCGAGTCGGTCTCGATATCGGACTCGCGCTCGACCAGGTAGTCGCGGACGTAGCGACGGAAGAGCCGCTGGGACACCCACCACCCCCCGAGCTGCAACAACCCGACACCGACCACCAGCAAGCCGACCCAACCGATCGGGAACTCACCGGAGCCGTCGCCGACGACCGCCGCACCCACCGCGCCCTCGGACCCCGGGGTGTAGCGCCCCACCAACTGCAGTCCGAACCCGGCCAGGAGCAACCCGAAGCCGAGGGCGACCTGGACGCGGTGGAACACGTAGCCGCGGATCGACCCCAGCCGTTGGCGGGTCTGGCCGAAGTGCTCGGCCACCAGGTCGCGCGGGTGACGCAGCAGGATGGCGTTGGCGAGCAGGAAGCTGCCGGCGATCGAGAGGGTCAGGCCCAGCGCCGTCCAATCGACCTCCGACCAGCCACCCTCGACGACGGGTGGGCTCGCGAAGGCGGGCAGGCTGGCGAGGTCGACCATCGCGGCAAGGTAGGCGCACGAAGGACGACGCGCAAGCGGCGCCGCCCCGAGGCGATCAAGGCACCAGCCGAAGGTGGCGTTGGACCACCAGGATCGGGTTCCCCCGCATGGTCCGGGTGTGAACCGATCGCGATCCGCGCCCCTCGAAGTTGGCCGTCAGTCGATCGAGCCAACTCTCCTCGTGGTGGCGAAAGCGAGTCCCGTCGCCCGAATCGAACACGCCGAACTGACCGCAGTGGTCGGCGTCGCGCCGGTAGCGCGCCCGATTGCGCCGATCCGTCTGGAGCGGCAGGTCCGAGAGGAACAAGTGCCCGCCGGGCACCAGCACGCGCTCGATCTCGGCCATCACTGCGAGCTGCAGGTCATCGGCCGGAATACAGGTCAACACCGCATAGAGCAGCACCCCATCGACGCTGGAGTCGGCCAGGGGCAAGCGGTCCAGGGGCGCCTCGATCAGCTGGGCCGCGGGATGCTGCGCCCGGGCGCGGTCCAGCATGGCCGCGGACTGATCGACCCCGACCACATCGCGGTAGCCGAGGTCGATCAGCTCCCCCAGCAGACGACCGTAGCCACAGCCCAGGTCCACCAACCGCGCGCTGCGGGGTACCGCAGCGCTCAGGGCGCTCGCGTCGAGGGGATGGGAGAAGCGCGAGGACTCCGCGACGCGATCCCAGTACTCGACGGTGTTCGTCGTCACCCTGTCCATCGTCCTCGACCTCCTGGCCCAACAGCCGGATCTACCCCCTCGCGATCACTCCCACTCGGTCACTCCCACTCGATCGTCGCCGGCGGCTTCGAACTGATGTCGAGCACGACTCGGTTGATCCCGCGCACTTCGTTGATGATGCGGTTCGAGATGCGCTGCAGCAGTTCCTGGGGCAGGTAGGCCCAGTCGGCCGTCATCGCATCCTCGGACTGGACCACTCGCAAGGCGCAGCAGCTCTCGTAGGTCCGGGCGTCGCCCATCACGCCCACCGACTTGACCGGCAGGAGCACGGCGAAGTACTGCCACAGGCCCTCGTCGGCGCCCACGGCCTCGATCTCGGAGGTCACGATCGCGTCGGCCTCCTGGAGCAGACGCACGTTCTCCGGGGTGATTTCCCCCACGATCCGCACCGCGAGCCCGGGTCCCGGAAAGGGCTGCCGGTCCACCACGACGCTGGCCAGGCCGAGCTGCCGACCGATGGCCCGCACCTCGTCCTTGAACAGCTCCCGCAGGGGCTCGATCAGCTCCATCTCGAGGTCGTCAGGCAGGCCGCCGACGTTGTGGTGGCTCTTGATCACGTCGGTCGAGCCCCCGTGAGCGGCGATCGACTCGATCACGTCGGGGTAGAGCGTGCCCTGGCCGAGGAAGTTCGCCTGCTTGAAGCGCTTGGCTTCCTCGCGGAAGACCTCGACGAACTCGTGGCCGATGATCTTGCGCTTGCGCTCGGGGTCGGTGACCCCGGCCAGCTCGGCGAGGAACTTGGCCCCGGCGTCGACGACCGTCAGGTCCATCTGGAAGTGCTCGCCGAAGAGCGTCTCGACGACCTGTCGCTCGCCCTTCCGCAGCAGTCCGTTGTCCACGAAGATGCAGTGCAACCGGTCGCCGATGGCCTTGTGCAGGATCACCGCCGCCACCGAGCTGTCCACGCCACCGGAGAGGCCCAGCACGACTTCACCGTGCTCGCCGACCTGCTCGCGCACCCGCGCCACCTGCGCATCGACGATGCTGTCGGGCGACCAGTCGTCCTTGGCACCGCAGACCGCATGGATGAAGTTGTCGATCACTTCGCGGCCGCGGACCGTGTGCGTCACCTCGGGGTGGAACTGGATCCCGAAGAACCCGCGCTCCGGATCCCCGACCGCAGCGAACGGGCAGTTCTCGCTCGTGGCATAGGTTCGGAAGCCCTCGGGCAACTCGGCGACCTGGTCCCCGTGACTCATCCAAACGACGGTATGACCGTCGAGACCGCGGAACAGGGCCTCGGGCTCGGCCACGGCGATGGACGTGCGACCGAACTCGCGCGCGTTGGCCGGCAGGACCTCACCGCCCAGGGTCTGCGTCATCCACTGCATCCCGTAGCAGATGCCGAGCACGGGGACGCCGAGCTCGAGCAACTCGGTAGGGATCTGCGGAGCGTCGGAGGCGTAGACCGAGGCCGGACCACCCGAGAGCACGATGCCCTTCAGGTTCATGCGCGCGGCAGTCTCGAGCGCCAGGGACGGCGGCGCGATCTCGCTCCACACGTTGGCCTCGCGCACGCGGCGCGCGATCAGTTGGGCGTACTGCGCGCCCAGGTCGACGACCAGAATCCCATCGGGAGCGGTCGCCGGGACCGCAGACGCGGTCTCGATACTCTTCGTTTCGGGCATCACTCGTGGTGGTAGTTCGGTGATTCCTTGGTGATCGTCACGTCGTGCGGATGGCTCTCCCGCATGCCGGCGGCCGTCACACGGGTGAAGCGCGCGCGATCCCAGAAGGAGGGGATCGTCGCCGCCCCGGAATAGCCCATTCCAGCGCGGATACCGCCCACCATCTGGTAGACGAAGGCGGACAGGTGGCCCTTGTAAGGCACCATGCCCTCGATGCCCTCGGGCACCAGTTTCTGGGTGTCGGTCACGTTGCCCTGGCGGTAGCGCTCCTTCGATCCCTCCACCATGGCTCCGAGTGATCCCATGCCGCGCACGGTCTTGAAGGTGCGGCCCTTGTAGAGGATCTGCTCGCCCGGGCTCTCCTCGGTGCCCGCGAACAGACTCCCGAGCATGATGCAGGACGCGCCCGCGGCCAGGGCCTTGCCAGCGTCACCCGAGAAGCGAATGCCGCCGTCGGCGATGATCGGCACGTCGGACTCGCCGATAGCCGCACGCACGTCCAGGATCGCCGAGAGCTGTGGAACGCCGACGCCCGCGACCACCCGCGTGGTGCAGATCGAGCCGGGTCCGATGCCGACCTTGACGCCGTCCGCCCCGGCCTCGACCAGGGCCACCGCCGCCTCGCCGGTCGCGACGTTGCCGGCGACCACGTCGACCGAGAACTTCGACTTCAGCCAACGCACGCTCTCGAGCACGTTGCTGGAATGACCGTGGGCCGTGTCCACCACCAGCACGTCGACCCCGGCCTCCACCAGGCCCTCGGCGCGCTCCTGATCGCGCGGACCGATGGCCGCGCCGACGATCAGTCGCCCGCGGGCGTCGGTCGCGCTGCTGGGGAAGGCCTCGAGCATGTCGACGTCCTTCATGGTGATCAGGCCGTTCAGGCGACCCTCACCGTCGACGATGATCAGCTTCTCGACCTTGTGCCGGAAGAGCATGTCCCGGGCCTCGTCGAGGGACGTGCCGGGGGGCGCGGTGACCAGGTTCTCGTGGGTCATCACCTCGCGCACCGGCGTGTCGTCCGAGGTCTCGAAACGGCAGTCGCGACTGGTCAGGATGCCGATCACGCGCCGTTCGGTGTCAACCACCGGCAGGCCCGAGATGTTGAAGGTGGCCATGGCCTTGCGGGCCTCGGCCATGGTGGCGTTCTCGGCCAGGGTGACGGGGTCTTCGATGATCCCGTTGGCCGACCGCTTGACCTTGTCGACTTCGCGGATCTGACGCTCGATCGGGAGGTTCCGGTGGATCACACCCAAGCCTCCTTCGCGCGCCAGGGCCACCGCCAATCGCCATTCGGTGACCGTATCCATGGCCGCCGACGAGATCGGGATAGCCAACGAAACGTTGCGCGAAAAGCGCGTGCGCACATCCACGTCCGTGGGCAGGACGTCGGAATGACGCGGGACGAGGAGGACGTCGTCGAAGGTGAGACCTTCGGGGAACTCGAGGACCATGGGCGGCGGCCGAACCCGGTCTGGGGCTGGACCGGGAGCAGTGGGACGGACGGACGGGCGAAGGGGGCTGCCGCGACGGTCGGAGCGGGAGGCGGCCGTCTGGCGCGGGCAGCGGGTCCTGTGGGCGTGCCGGCGGCGCGGACCGCCGCGGGCCCCCTGGCTCCGCTGTGGAGCGCCGACCGGGCGCCCTGGTCCACGGGTCCGTGGACTGCGAGGCGGGGAGAGATCGGCAGGGGCCGTGGACGGCGCGTCGCCGTCGGATGAAGCCCGGGAGTCTAGCCCCCAGCGGTCGCGGGGATCCACGCCCAGCACGTCCAAACGGCGGCCTGCGGCCGGCCCCCCGCTCGATGTCGGTACCGGGCGAGCCCAACCATCCTCCGCGGAGCGGCGAGAGCCCCCGGCCAGGGCTCGGCCTGCGACCGTCCGACGGGCAAGCGGACCGGCCGCAGCTCCTGTTCCCCACCGGATACTGAATCCGGCAACGAGCTGCATCGCGCGCAGCCGGCGAGAGGCATGGACAAGTTCGCCGGGGCCTCGGGATTCGAACCATGAGCCTCGGGAAGGCGGCCCGCCGGGTCTCGGCCCGGATTTCGGCGCAGTCCCTCGAGAAGGACCGATCGCCCCCGCGCCGACCGAAGCTCGCCACCACCCCCTGGCCACTAAAAAGGGCCCGAACAAGCCACCGAAGTGCCTTGCCCGGGCCCCAGAAGAAGGAGGAGATAGAAAGGGTATCGTGAGTCGCGCCTCCCGGGCTGGAGTCGACTCCGGTTTCCCGCGCAGGTTGCGTCGATCTTGGGAGGATCCGGGGGATTTTCGGCCTCCAGTGGCCCTCAGGGCCCCTTCCGATGGGGTGCTCGACCTGCTCCGGCAGTCTCCTGATTCGGAAATCGAGGGTCGGGAGAGGGACTGGCAGACCCTCCCCGCTCCCCGGCGCCCCCCTCCCCAGGGGGTGGTGCTCGTCAGCCCCGGCCTCGCCGGCTATGGTCCGCGCCATGGCCCCCGGCCCCCTGGCGCTGCACGTCTTCCCGAGCTTCGAGACCGGTGGAGCCCAACTCCGCACGGCGCGCGTGATCGGGGGTCTCGACGCTCGACTGCGGCACGCGATCCTGCCCCTCGATGGGTGTACGGATGCGCGACAGTTCCTGCCCGCCGAGCGCGAAGTCGAGTTCATCGAGCCGCCCACGCGCGCGGGTACCGTCGCTACGGCGCGAGCCCTCGTGAGTCTGCTCCGCGCGCGTCGGCCCGACCTGCTCTGCACCTACAACTGGGGCTCGACCGACGCAGCCATTGCCGGGCAACTCGCGGGTGGGCTGCCCCACGTGCACCACGAGGATGGATTCGGTCGCGAGGAGCTCGCCAGACCGCTCAGACGCCGCTCGATCTGGCGCCGCATCGTGCTCTCGAGTGCCAGCGCCTTGATCGTGCCCTCGCGCCGCTTGGAGCAAGTGGCCCTCGAGAACTGGCGCTTCCCGCGCCGTCGGGTCCAGCTGGTGCCCAACGGTGTCGACCTGCCCAACTACCACCCCGCCGACGGCAATCCGGCATTGCGACGCGAACTCGGCATCGGGCGCGATGCGCCGGTCCTGGGGTCGGTCGGCGGACTGCGGCCCGAGAAGAACTTCGGGCGCTTGGTCGAGGTCTTCGCGAGCCTTCCGCCCGAGTTGGGAGCGCACCTGGTCCTCGTCGGCGACGGCGTCGAGCGCGAGGTCCTCGAGACCCGCGCCCGCCGTGGCCCCGGTGGCGATCGCTGCCACTTCGTCGGGCTGGTTCGCGACCCGCGGCCCTACTACTCGCTGTTCGACCTCTTCGCCCTGACCTCGGACACCGAGCAGATGCCCCTAGCCCTGGTCGAAGCCATGGCGAGCTCCCTGCCTGCGATCGCCTCGGACGTGGGCGACGTGCGCGCGATCCTGCCCCCCGGCTCGCAGGAGCGCATCGTCGCACCCACGGCGCCCGACGCGGTCGAGCGCTTGGCCGCGGCCGCCGCGACCCTCCTCGGGTCGCCGCAAATGCGCCGGGCCCAGGGGGCGGAGAATCGGGCGCGGGTCGAAGAGCGCTACTCCCTCGCGGGCATGCTGAAACGTTACTCCGAGCTCTATGGAGCGGCCCTGGGGCCTGTGAAGGCGGCCGCAGCCGGCTTAAGGTAGGCGGTTCGACCCAAGGCTCGCCGACTCCCGGGATCGCCGCCCCAAGACGCCCCCAGCCCATGACCACCCAGTCCCTCGAACGCGTGGACCTCGACGTCCTCAACCGGATCGCCGATCGAGCCTTCGCGCAGATGATCGCGATGATCCACATCGCGAACAATCGCAAGGACAAGCAGCCGGGTGATCCCAAGGTCGGCGGGCATCCGGCGGCCTGCGCCAGTTGCTTCCACCTGCTCGGCGCCCTGCACCTGGTGGTGCGTGAGGTCGACGACTTCGTGGCCTGCAAGCCCCACGCCTCGCCGATCGACCACGCCTACCACAACCTGCTGCGGCTCTTCCGCCGTCAGGACGGGACCTGGCTCACGGACGAGGACGGCAAGGCGGCCATGGAGCGCCTGCGCAAGTTCGCGGAAGCCGGGCAGTCGGACGTGTTCCAGAGCTACCACGCCAAGACCGACCCTGACTCCTTCCACTTCCTGCCCTCGGGCACGGTCGGGATCCCGCCGGTCAACTCGATCTACTTGGCCCTGGCCCACCGCTTCGCCGCGGACCACGGCCACGAAGTCCCCAAGCACGCCCACTTCTGGTCGCTCATGGGCGACTCGGAGTTCCGCGAGGGCTCGCTGCTCGAGGCCATGCCCGAAGCGGCCGAGCGCGAGCTGGGGAACGTGACCTGGATCATCGACTACAACCGCCAGAGCCTCGACGGCACGCGCATCACCAACGAGGGCGGCACGGACCTCAAGGACTGCGACCGCATCGAGCGCACCGCCCTGGCCAACGGTTGGAAAGTGATCCAACTGCGACACGGGCGCTACCGTCAGGAGCTCTTCGAGCTCGAGGGCGGTGGCGAGTTGCGCCGCGTGATCGAGCACGACCTGACCGATTACGAGTTCCAGCTGCTGCTGTTCCGCCGCGACGCCGCGCAGACGCGCTCGATGATCGGCGCGAAGTCGGCGGAGGCCGGCAAGCTGCTCGAGAGTCTGAGTGACGAGGAGGTGCTGCGCGCGATCGGCGACGTGGGTGCTCACGACATGGAGGTCGTGATCGAGGCTCTGGAGCAATCGCGCACCGAGCCCGAAGTGCCGTACCTGATCATCGCGCACACGATCAAGGGCTGGGGTCTGGAGTGCTTCGCCGATCCGGCCAACCACTCGAGCCTGCCTTCGAAGCAGGAGGTGACCGAGATCCTCGAGCGCAACGGCCTGTCGTGGGACGACCCCTTCGCCCACTTCGACGAGGGCAGCGACGAGGCCGCCTTCCTGGCCGAGCGCCAGGAGCGCTTCCGCGACGGGATCGAAGACCGCACCGATCGCGCCCGTCGCCAGCGCGACGGCTATCGCCAGCGCGCCGACGACGCCGGCGGCACCCCGGAGACCCTGGCCATCGACCTGTCGATGTTCCCCATGGTCCACACCCAGCAGATGTGGGGTCAGTTGGCCGCCAAGCTGATCCGCATCGGCACCCACGGCCAGGGCGGGGCGCCCCTGGGCGGCGCGGCGTCCGCGGAGAAGGAGCTGACCGAGTTCGAGGCCCGCTGGCAGCCCGCTGCCGAGCTGTTCATGACCCTCTCCCCCGACGTGGGCACGAGCACGAACATCGCGCCGACGATGAACTCGCGCATCTACGGCCCCGGTGGAGAGGTCGCCGATGGAGACGACTCGGGCAACGCTGACTCGCACGACAACGAGTTCAAGGCCCGCCACCCCGAACTGGCCACCCGTGCACAGGCTTTCACACGCCACGTGCGCTTCGAGATCGCGGAAGCCAACGCGATGAGCGCCGCGGGGTCGTTCGGAATGATGGGCAAGCTGACCGGCGTGCCGCTGATGCCGGTCATGACGGTCTACGACTTCTTCCTCAAGCGCGCCCTCGACCAGCTCTACTACAACCTCTACTGGGGTGCGGAGTTCGTGATCATCGGCACGCCCAGCGGCGTGACCCTTTCGCCCGAGGGTGCCCAGCACTCCTGGAAGTCCGACATCCAGATGCCGAACCTGATCGCCTGGGAGCCGTTCTACGCGGTCGAGGTCGATTGGATCCTGTCGGACGCCATCGCGAGGCAGATCGAGGAGCGCAACGAGGGGCGCTCGGGCGTGCTGATCCGCGGGGTCACGCGGGCGCTGAAGCAGAGCGAGATGCTCGAGCACCTGCGCCGCCACGCGAATCACAAGGCCCAGCTCCCTGCCGGCGTCACCCTGACGCCGTCGGACTCCGAGCTCCTGGACCAGGGCACCGACGAGGCCAGTCTGCAGGCCAAGCCCGACAGCGAGATCCTCGAGTCGGTCCGCCGTGCCTGCCTGGCCGGCGCCTACTACTTGATCGACTGGCGCGGCTACGCCGGCTACGAGCCCGGTGACAACGTGGTGCAGTTGTTCAGCATGGGATCGGTCACCACCGAGGCCGTGGAAGCCAGCCGCAGGCTGCTCGAGCGCGGTATCTACGCCAACGTGATCGTGGTCACCTCGCCCGACCTCCTGTGCGGGATCCTGGCTGACCAAGAGGACTACCGTCACCTGCGCGTGGAGCTCGGCATCGACGGCGACCTGCACCTGTCCACCGCCGAGGTCGTGGCCGAGGCCGAGTTGATCGGGCTCGCCGGTCGGCGCGTGCCGATCGTGGCCGTGTGCGACGGCGAGGCCGGACTGCTCGACAACTTGGGTTCGATCGTCGGTGTGCGCCAGGTGACCTGTGCGGTGCGCCGCTTCAGCAAGTGCGGTCGCCCCGACCAGGTGTACACCTACCAGCACCTCGACGCCGACGCGTTGTTCGACGCCTGCGGGCGCGTGCTGGCCGAGACGGCCCTCGAGAACATCGTCGTCTCCGAGTCCCTGCGCGCTCGCCTGGCCAATGGAGAGAGCGGGGGTCCGCGCCCCCACTGGCGCGAGTTGTGGCCCGCCGGTCAGGGCGACAGTTGAGCGCAGCAGGCGACGAGGCTCGGCGACGCCGCACCCAGGAGGTCGCCGACCTCGTGGGCGACGGCGATTGGACCAGCGCCGAGCCCCAACCCCACCGCGGTCAATCGGACGACCCGCCGGCCTTCCCGCCCTTCGAGCGCACCGACTCCCGACGGGTCTACGACTCGCCCTGGTGCGGCCTGCGCCAGGACTTCATCCGCCTCCCGAATGGTCACGAGCAGGACTACCACGTCTTCGAGGTGACCAACGCCGTGGCGGTGCTGCCGGTGCTCGAGGACGGTTCGTTCCTGATGGTCTGGCAGTACCGCTACCCCAGCGGCCGCAGCCACTGGGAAATCCCCGCCGGCCGTATCCACGGCGGCGAGGACCCGGCCCTGGCCGCCGCCCGCGAGTTGCGCGAGGAGGCCGGCTGCGAGGCCCGCGAGATGGTGCGCCTGCCGGGCTTCTTCCCGACCAACGGGATCAGCGCCCACTACGCCCACGCGTTCTTGGCCCTCGGCTGTCGCCAGGTTGGCGACCTACAACTCGACGCCGCCGAGCGACTGGTCCTGCGCCGTTTCGAGCGCGCCGAAGTCGAGCGACGCCTGTACGCGGGCGTCTTCGCCGACGGTTTCACCGCCCTGACCCTCTTCTACGCCCTCGCGCACCTGGACCGTTGAGCGCGACATCCCCACGCCACCGACCACCGAGCCCCGAAGCATGAAGCGCAAACCGACCAAGGCTGGCCCCAAGCCGCTTTCGATCGCGATCGGCGTCGCGGTGGTCGCGACCGGCGTCTACCTGGCCTTCGACCCGGACGCGAAACGCCCCGCGGGCGACGCCCAGAGTCTGTTGTCCTGGATGATCGAGAAGCCGCGTGGCCCCCAGAACGAACTCGTCGAGGACGCGAACCGCTTCGATGAGTTCTTCACTCCCGTGCACGTGGGACCCGAGCTCCAGGACATGACCCTCGGCGCCGACCTGCTCGGCGCGGTCGTGGACGGAGCGACGCTGACCTTTGGCCCGGGCGTGTTCCGGGTCGACCTCTCGGCGCTCCTGGCGACCCCCGACCGGCCCGCGGCCGACCTCACCGTGCAGGGTGCCGGCAAGGACGAGACCCTGCTGCTGCTCTCTGACCTGCGCGCCAACGCTGCCATCGAACGCCTGACCCTGCGCGACTGCACGATCGACACCGAGGGCCACGACCTGTTCAGCTACAGCCACGGCTGCGGGACCATGACCATCGCCGACGCGCGGGTCGTCGGCTTCGATCACGAAGCCGAGGAGGCGGCCGTGTTTCACATGCCCTGCGGCATGTTGCGGGTCAGCGACACCGAGTTCCTCGGCGGCTTCGGACCTGCCCCCGGCTCGGGCGCCATCTTCTCGGTGCTCTCCGGCGCGCTCATGGCGCGCTTTGATCGCTGCACCTTCCGGGACACCTACTTCAGCTCCGCGAAGTTGCGTACCAGCTTCACCCTGCACTTCCAGGACTGCCACTTCGAATCCAGCCTGGACCACCCCAGCGAGACCGTGGCGGGCTTCGCGGGCATCACGCTGGTCGGCACCAGCGTCGAGCCGCGGCCGCCGGGGCGCGATCAGGTCGAGCAGCGCTCGATCGACGAGCTGTTCCCGGACTGGCAGACGCGCGCGATCCACTGAATCGCGCTGCGACCGCGAACACGCCGCAGCGTCGCCGCCCGCGATCGACTCTGAGCGCGGCGGACTCTGAGGTCTGCGAGCCGGGGTTGCACGCTCAGCCGCCGAGGGCTCGCAGCTCGAGACGCGGACCGGGGCGCTCGACGCGCCAGATGGCCGTGGCCGCGAAATCGAGCTCGGTCGGCAGGCGTGCTTCGCCACCGGATGCCCCGAGCGCCGGATCGATGGTCCACAGCGACCGGCCTGTGGACAGTGGACTCAACTTGGGAGCGAGCTCCCCGCGGCCCTGACCCCGCTCGATGAGAAGGGCTGAGCCCTCATCCACCAGCAGCGAGGGCACGTCGTCTGTCGGATCGCGGTCCACCAGCAACACGTGGGTCACGCCCAGACCCCGCAGGACCTCGTCGAACCCATCGCCCAGGCCCATCGCGGCCTGGGCCACGCGCGAGCCCCGATGGCGCTCGTCGAATTCGAACAGGTCACCCACCGGCACCACGCCGATCCCGGGGCCGCCGATGGAATCGAGGTCGACGTCGTACTCGGCGCTGGCCTCGAGCAGCTCCAACCTGTGTGCCTCACGGCTCCCGAGTGGACGCAGGCCAGCCAGCAGCTCGAGGCTGGCGCGATTCATGGGAACCTGCGGTCCGTAGCGATCGATGGCGACCACGGTTCCCGCCGGCAGGTCGCCGAGGGGCGCGAGGGCCAAGGTGCGGGTGTCCTCCTGGCGCAGGACGTGGACCAGGCGCAGGGCCTGGATCAACGGCACCGCCAAGAGCAGGAGCAGCAGAGCACGCCCGGTGTTGCCGCTGCGCACCAGGCGCTCGCCGGCCAGCCCGGCCGGGTAGGCGAGCAGCACCGACATGGGCAGCATGTAGCGCACGTGGTCGTTCTGATTGGTCCCGAAGAAGGCGAACCAGAACAGGCCCATGCCCACGGCGGGCCAGAGGACCCGACGACGAACCGAGAGCGCGATGCCCGCGACCCCCAGCAGCACTAGCACCGGGTCGTAGCCCACCAGAGCTCTCGAGAGGTGCTCCAGGGACTCCCAGCGGATGTCGAAGGCGATGCCCTGGCCGCCGAGGGTCAGGTCGACGCCTCCGCTCGACTCGGCCGACTCGCCGGCCTCGGCGATCCCGGCCACCTGCCCCGCATCGGTCGCTCCGTGCACTAGACGGTACGGATAGCCGAGGAGTAGCCCGACCAAGGCGAAGGCACCCACCGCGACGAGACCGTGCCCCAGTCGCCGGCGCAGGCTCGCGCCGCCCGTGAAGCCGTGGGGACCCGCGAACCATGCGATGCCCGCCACCAACAACAGCGGCAGGCCGGCCTGGTGAGTGGCGACCGCGAGTCCCCCGGCCGCGCCGCACAGCAGCAGGTCGCGCAGGGCGCCGCCGCGTACGTAGCGCGCCGCGGGCCAGATCGACAGGGCCAAGAACGACATCATCGGCCCCCAGGGTCGCTCCTGAACGGAGAAGTGCAGATGCAGGAGACCTGTGGCCACCAGCCAGGCGGCGATCCAGGCGCCGCTTCGCAGACCGGCGACGCGCGCGCCGCGGTAGACCAGCCAGGGAGCCAGGGCACTGAGCGCGGCGAGCACCAAGCGTGCTGTCAAATGCACGTCCTCGGGATGCTCCAACACGCGGTTCGCGAACTCGCCGGAGCCGCTCCACTCACCGGTCGCGCGCCCCACCGCGTACTGGGCCGCGTAGACCGGCAGCAGGGTGTAGGGCAGCAGGTACGGATAGGTCGAGTAGCGACCCACCGGCGGAAACGGGTCCTTGTCCTTGGCCATGCCCAGGGCGCAGCGCACCACGTGGGTGTCCGGCACGTGGTTCTGGGGCAGGCCGTGGCCGATCGGCAGCCAGCGCAGACTCAGTGGTAGGACCAGCAGCAGGAACAGACCCGCCAGCCGGCCGACACCTGTGGACGACCAGCCGCTCATCCGTCGCTACCTTCGATGTTGCGGCCTTCCACGGTGCTGCCTTCGTTGGCGCCCGGCGCCGCGGGACCCACCGCGCCGCCGCCACTCTCGGGACCCTCCGGGAAGGTCGCGCGGGCCACGACACCCTCGATCGCCTCCAACAAATCGCCGAGCATCGGCGCGGAGATCACGACGATCCAGGGCTCGGGCCACTGGGGCGAAGTGGCGTAGCTGCCGCCGTCTGCGCGGTCGCCGCCAATGGCGATCGAACGCTCGGTCTCGCTCCCTCCCTCGCCCGCGATCACCGCAGCGATCTCGAGCAGGGGTGGCGCGAGGCCGGCCGTCGACAGGTCGTCGACCTCGGCCAGGCCTGAATGGAACAGGCTCCCAATACCCGACAGCAGCCGATCCAAGGGGACCTGCGGGGCTTCGCCGACCTCCGTCGACCAGCGGCCCTCGGGGCCGCGCCGGAACTCGAGCTGCCGCTGGCCGGCAAAGCGCAGGCGCAGGGCCAGGACCGCGGCCGTGGGGACGTCGATGGTCCGCGTACGCATCCACGACTCGGCGGAGGTCGAGACTCGCGGGACCAGGGGCGCGCGGTACACCGCCTGCTCGCCCTCGCGGGTCAGGTGCATGCCGGTGGACGCCCCCGGGCCCCGAGGCAGGTCGCTGCCCTGCAGGTAGCTCGCCAGGTGTCGCCCGCCGATGTCGTCGACGACGACACGCGGTCCAGCGGCCGCGCCGAGGCCGAAGACCTCGGGCTCACTCGGCGTGCGGGCCACCAGGGTCGCGTCGGTCTGCTGCTCGAGCGCGGCGATGAGTTCTTCCACCAGCCAGGTGTCGGCGGGAAAGCCGTCCCAAGCGGGAAGCACCCAACTGCCCTCGCGACGCTCGATTCGCAAGGACTCGCCCGCGTCGTTGCCGACGGTGATGGCTTGGGCAGTCTCGAGACTCAGGTCGGGGAACAGGCGCTCACCGATCGCGCGAGTCGCCGGGACCGGGCGGGTCGCGAGGTCCAGGGCCACCAGGGCGACCAGGGCCACGAGGGCCAGCAAGTTGGCTCGGCTGAGCATCAGGCTCCGCCCCCTTCGCCGACGGTCCGACCGAGTGCGGTCAAGCGCAGGCGCCGACGCAGGGCGGCCGCGAGGGCGAGCACGAGGGCGGCCGCGGCCGAGCCGCCTACCGTCGCGCCGACGTGCAGGCGGCGCCGCCTGTCGGCCCGCTCGATGGCCGAGCTCTCGTTGGCGTTGGGTCCCTGCGCTTCGGAACGCCCGACGTTGCCGCGGACACTCGAGAGGCCCGCCGCGCGGAACTCCTCGGCCACGAAGTCGGTGATCGAGCGATCGCGCGGGAGCTTCGAGCGCAGCGCCAGGAGCTCTGGCGCGGCCCCGAGCCAGTCGACGATGTTCTCGAGGAAGAGCTGCGACACGGGATCCACGCGCAGGTCTCGCCCGCGGGCAGCCAGGAAGTCCGCGTCCCCGACCACCACCACGCGCGAGTCGCCCTCGCCTGAGAGCACCGGTGCGGCGTTTGCGCCAGTGCCCGCTTCGCCCACGCGATCCTCGCCCGTGAAGGCGTCCCGGGCCGGGGGTCGGCCCAGGTCCGCGAAGGCCGAGGGCAGGGGGCCGGTCAGCGCCACGATCACGGGGTAGCTGGCCTCGCCGCCCGCGGCGAGGAAGTTCGTGTCCCGCAGGCGAATGCTGTCGTTGTCGAGCTCCATCTCGGGCTCGAGCGGGACCAGGAAGGTGCGATCGGAGGTGTGCGCCAGCTCGATCCGCTCGGCCCCCGGCGGTGCTTCGCCCGGCTCGATCGGATGGGCCCAGGTCAGCGCCAAGCCCGGCAACCGCGCGGTGCTCGGGTGCGAGCTATCCAGCCCCTCGGGCAGGATGTTGATCCACATGGGATTGGGCACGCGAACGTAGTTCACGACCTCGCCCGTGTTCGGGTTGACCTCGCCAATCTGCATGGCGCGGTGGCCGAGCTGGTCCCAAAGGTGCGCGCGGCTGACGAACACGCCCCAGGACTCGAGGACGTCCTCCAGTCCCGAGTCGATCGCCTCGAACCTGCGCTCTGCGATGTTGCCGGCGCTGCGATCGACCAACGCCAACAGGGCGCCGCCGCGCTGGACGAATTGGTCGACCTCGAAGGCCGCGCGCGGGTGCAGGTCCACCGGGCGCACGAGGATCAGCACGTCGACATCGGGCACGGGCCGACCCTCCGCCAGGCCGCCCACCGGCATGATCTCCACGCGCCGCGCGAGCAGGTCGCGGGCCACCGAGAAGTCCTGGGGGTCGTCGCCCCCCACATACCAGCCGACCCGCATGGGCCGGGGCTGCATCAGTGCGTGCAGGCTCGAGAGCAGGACGTACTCCAAGGCGTCGGGGTACAGCCGCGGCAGGACCCGTTCGCCGCCGCGATAGCGCAGCACCCCGCCCATGAAGACCTCCTGGGCGATCAGCACACCGCTGCCGCCGCGGGCGATGTTCTCGTAGGGGATGCCGTAGTCGAGGGCCTCGAGCCTCGCCTGGCTGGAGCTGGCCGGGTCGCGCAGGATCACCTGGAGCTGGCCGCCGGAGCGCTCCTCGAGCTCGGACAACTGCTCCATCAGCCGCGTGCGCGCCAGTTGCCCCGCGCCGTTCTCGATCTCGGCCGTGACGAACATCTCGAGCTGGGCCACGTCCTCGAGGCGCCCGAGGATCAAGTCGGTCGCCGGCGAGAAGCTGAGCATCCCGTCCTCGGACAGATCCGCGCGCAGGCGCAGGTGACGCTCGGCCAGGCGGGCTCCGACGATGAACAGGGCCAGGGCCAGCACGGCGCCGATCAGCGCCTGGCCGCGCAGCCAACGGGGCGTGGGTGCCTTGTTCGCGCCGAGGCTCATCGCGATCGCCGCCCTTCCACCGCCAGGTAGGTCACGCGCAGGGCGGCCGCTGTGAGCAGCGCGAAGTAGACCCCGTCGCGCAGGTCGAGCAGGCCCACCGCGGCGCCGTCGAGGTAGTGCGCGGCCGGGCTGAACAGGTGGGCCAGGGCGGCGGCGGGCGCCGGAAGGTTGCCGATCGCCAGGCCCAGGGCCCACAGGGCGCCCAAGGTCAGGGAGCCGATCAAGAAGGCCTCGAGCTGCTCGCGAGCGAGGGCCGAAACCAGGTGTCCGATCGAGAGGCACGCGCCACCCAGGACGATCGCGCCGGCGATCCCGGTCAGCGTCGCGCCCCAATCGAGGTCGCCGAGGCTCGCGACCACCAGGGCCAGGGGCGCGATGGCGACCACGATCAAGAGCGCCAAGAGGGCCCAGCCGGCCAGGAACTTGGCGATCACCGCCTCGCCCGAGCGGATCGGCCAGGCCAAGAGCAGCTCCTCGGTGCCGCTGCGGCGCTCCTCGGCCCAGGCGCTCATGGCCAGGGCGGGCGCCAGGCCCACGAGCAGCGGGGGGATCCAGGCAAAGGCCACTGCGAGGCTCGCCGTGCCGCCGGCCCAGAAGGGCGGCAGTTGCAGCTGGCCGATGGGATATCCGACCACGAAGAAGAGTCCGTGCAGCGCCGCCACGAACGCCGCGGTGGCGATCCAGGCGGTCGGTGATTCGAGGGCCGCGGCGAGCTCGCGGCGGGCTACGGCGAGGATCGGCGTCATCGCTGGTCCACCACCCGCGCGGTCGAGCGTTGGAAGACTGAGGCCAGGGTCTCGGTGCGGCGGGTCAGCTCCACCAGGGCCCAGCCCTTCGACGCAATGGCGGCCGAAACGCGCTCGGAGGTGCGCGAGTCACCGTCGATCGCCAGTTCGAAGGCCACACAGGCGTCGACGACGTCTCGGGGCACACCGACTCTGGCAACGCCAACCACGCCAGCCAGGAGTTCGTGCGCCGCACCGGCAGGTGCGCGTAGCACCACCTGCAGGCTCTGGGACTGGGACGCACCGATCGCCTCGAGGCTGTCGTCGGCCACCAAGCGCCCCCCAGCCAGGATCAGCACCCGGCTGCAAACCTCCTCGACCTCGGGCAGCACGTGGGTAGAGAGCAGCACAGTCTTGGTCTGCCCCAACTCCGCGATCAGCGCCCGCAGGCGCGCCACTTCATTGGGGTCGAGTCCGCTCGTGGGCTCGTCGAGCACCAACACCGCCGGGTCGGAGAGCAGCGCCTGGGCCAGACCGACGCGCTGGCGATAGCCCTTGGAGAGCTCGTCGATACGCCGGCGGAGGGTGCCCTCCAGGCTGCACTGTCCGTGAACCCGGGCGATGGCCGCACGCCGCTCGCGCCGCGCCAGGCCGTGAACCTGGCCGACGAACTCGAGGTAGTCCCCCACCCGCATGCGCCGGTACAGGGGCGTGTGCTCGGGCAGGTAGCCGACCTGACGCCGGGCCTGGAGGGGCTCGCGCAGGACATCGCGACCGGCGACGTTCACCTGTCCCTCGTCCGGCCGCAGGACCCCGGTCAGGATCCGCATCGTGGTCGACTTGCCGGCGCCGTTGGGCCCCAAGAAGCCCACGACCTCACCGGCCTCGATTTCGAAATCGACACCAGCGAGGGCCCGGTGGGCGCCATAGCTCTTCGTCAGTCCGGATACGCGGATCATCGACCGTTCAGCAGTCGGGAGATCTAGAGGGGCTCGCGGGGAAGGTTGCGGTTCGGAATCCGCGCGATCGAGACCAGGTCACGCTTCCGGGTCGACGTCGAAGCGCGCCAGGAAGTCGTCGTTGCGCTCGATGTCGTCGAGCTTGGTCACCAAGAGCTCCATGGCCTCGATGAAGTTCATCCGCGCCAGGACCCTGCGCAGGGTCGTGATCCGCCGCAGCCGGACCGCCGAGTGGAGCTTCTCTTCCTTGCGGGTGCCCGAGCGCTCGATGTCGATGGCCGGATAGATGCGCCGGTCGGCGAGCTTGCGCGAGAGCACCAGCTCCATGTTGCCGGTGCCCTTGAACTCCTCGAAGATGACCCGGTCCATCTGGCTGCCGGTCTCGATCAGGGTCGTGCCCAGGATCGTGAGGCTGCCGGCGGTCTCGGTGTTGCGGGCCGAACCGAAGAACTGCTTGGGACGTTCCATCGCGCGGCTGTCGAGACCACCCGACATGGTCTTGCCGCTGTTGCCCTGGACGTTGTTGTAGGCCCGCGCCATGCGAGTGATCGAGTCGAGCAGCAGGATCACGTCCTCGCCCAGCTCCACCAGCCGCTGACAGCGTTTCCAGACCACCTCACACAGCTCCACGTGCCGCTTGGGCAGCTCGTCGTTGGTGCTGACGTAGACCTCGCCCTTGGTGGAGCGACTCCACTCCGTGGCCTCCTCGGGGCGCTCGTCGACCAGGAGCACGATCAGGTGCACGTCCGGGTAGAAGTCCTCGATGGCCTTGGCGAACTTCCGCATCAAGGTCGTCTTGCCGCTACGCGGCGGCGCAACGATCAGACCCCGGGATCCACGCCCGACGGGACAGATCATGTCCATCACGCGCATGCAGGTGTCCTTGGTGAAGTCACCGACCGCGTAGTGGAAGTCCGGATCGATCGACGTCAGCGACTTGAAGGGCCGCAGAGTCATCGACTCGGCCGGGGGGCGACCGTCGATCTCGAGCACCTCGTAGAGGTCGAACTGGTGCTTGCCGTAGCCCGCGCCGTACTTGCCCTTGACGAGGCAGCCGTCGCGCAGCTTGTACTTCTCGATCGTGCGCGGGGCCACGTGCACGTCCGTCTTGTTGTCGGGCAGGTAGTAGTTCTTCTTCTGCCGCAACTTCCCGTGGTTGCCCTTGTCGGTCACCAACAGGCCCTCGCACTCGCCGATCGCCTGGCCAGGCTTGGGGCCGCCGTGCTTCAGCGCGGACGAATCCTGCCCGCCGTGCTTGTGGTCCTGCCCGCCGTGCTTGTGGGCAGTGTGAGGCTTCTGCGAGCCGTGATGCTTCGGGCCACCCTTGTGCTTGCCGTACGCCTGCTTGCCGCCTTGGCCCTGTCCCTGGCGGTGACCCTGGGCCCCCTTGCCCTGGCCACCCTGCTGCGCCCCGCTCGGGCGTTCGTCGTCACCGCGCCCACCGCCCCGATTTCGGCGCCGACGGCGCCGCGAGCGACCGCCGGGGCCCCCACTCGAATCGCCGTCGGCCAACCTGGCCTCACCACCCCGGTCGTCGTCGTTCGCGACACGGGGCGCACCCTGGTCATGGGTCTCGCCTGCTTCGCCGCCTTCGCCCCCGCGCGAGCGTCGATTGCGACCGCCGCGACGTCCACTCCCCCGACGGGCATCGGGTCGCCGATAGTCGCGCCCTTCCCCGCCCTCGCTCGCTGTGTCCGCACTCGAGGACACCTCGGCCGACTTCGCGACTGGCCTCGCAGCCGGCTTGTCCGCCGCCTCCTCAACCGCCTTCGGTGTCGACTTGGATTTGGATCGCGCGGGCCGTTCGGCCTTCGCCGGCGAAGCATCGCCCCCTGCCGGTGAATCTGCGGCTCCACCCGCCACCTTGGGCTTGCGGGTCGCCTTCTTCTTCCCGACGGCCTTGCGCCGAGGCTTCGCGCCGGGCTTGGGCGGCTCGAGGGCCCCGAAGGGCACGGTCTCCGAGTTGGAGTCCGAAGTGCTGTTGCTTGAGGTCACGCTGGGGGTCCGTTCACGACGCCACCCTCGCGGCGGCATCCCGAGCGACCGATGAGATCGGTCGCGAATTCCGGCCCGTGAGGTCGCATCGGCGACCACCAGGCACGGGCTTGTCTCTTGTTTGAGTCGTTCTGATGACGCCCCGAGGGGCGACTCGGCTCGGGTCCGTGGCTGCGGCGGCGAGTCCCCTTCAGCGCAATCGAGGCTCGAAGGAGCCCTCGAATGGCGTGGGAGAGGCCAACCGCGTTCGGATCGGTTGCGGCTCCCTGACGGGCGCTCTTGCAGGCACAAACGCCGCAGGTCACCCGGTCAGCCGCAGTCAGTTCGCCCGGGTGAACCCGAGCGGTGTTTCTCAGAGGGCCGCTGACGACCATCGGGTCGGACTCAGCGGGCCGGATTCAAGGGTTCAGAAGGGTCTCGTCGTCGAGCCACTCTCTGGTCACGTCCCCGCTCGGCACTTGCCGCCGGTGGGCGAGCCCGGCGCTCGGGGCGATGGTCTACCCGCTTCTCGATCGCGTTCGGTGGGAGACGACCCTGGAAGGGCCGCGATGAACAGGCCACTCGGCCGGCTCCTCGAGGAGTCTCCGTGGCCCCCCCGCGTGCAGGCATCGAGAGGCCTTGCAGGCTTCGAGTTCACGCTGCTCGAGTTCACGTCGCGCGTCGAGAATAGTCAACTTCCGGGCGAAGCTGACCGTCCGACTCGACTCCGTTTCGAGCGGCCGTCAGCGGAATCACTCGGCTGGGTCCGTCAGCTCAGGCAGCCCAAGGGATGCCGCGGCATCGGCCGCGGGTCGAACACTTGGCCCGACTTCGACTCCTTGCCTGACTGCCCTGCCCGCCCGTGCCTGTCCGCCCATCATCGCGAGACCGGCATTCCGGCGCGCTCGGGCAGCTCGAGGTCCTTGTGGTCCGAACCAGGGAGGGTCCGCCAGGGCCTCGGGAAGTGTCGTGGTCGGGGTGAGAGGATTTGAACCTCCGACCTCTGCGTCCCGAACGCAGCGCTCTACCAAGCTGAGCCACACCCCGATTGGGACACGGAACAATAGCAGCGGAGGGGCCGCAGTCAAGGCCGGTGATCCTCCCATCGTTCCGCGGGGGCAGATAGTCGTTCCGCGGGGGCAGATAGTCACTCGATGCCCCGGCTCCGGGGGTCCCGCCCCCAGGGATCCAGTCCCGAGCGTCCTCGCCCCTCCAGACTGCTCGACAGCCGCATCCGGGCGTGAACCGAACGGCCCGAGCTCGGTCGTGGACGCGGGCCGTAGCGCCGAGCGCCTCCGGGGCAAGCCCGGAGACACGCCATCACTTGCCCAGGTCCACGAAGGTTCCGCCGCTCTCCGCTGCCAGGCGCTCCATGAAGGTCTTGCGGAAGTGACCCAACGCGAAGGTGTGGATCACGATCTTGCGCAGCTCGTTGGCCTCGCGCACTTCACGCAGGATGTCGTCGGGGTCCACGAACTCCCCCACGGACGGGTCGCCGTCGGAGAGGAAGAAGATGGTGTCGACCTCGAGGGCGTACTCGTCGGCCTTGAGGCGCCTGCCGCGCTCGTCCATCACGCCCAGGGCATACATCATCGCCAGGTGTGAGTTGGTCTTGCCCGCCTCGAGGTTGGCCGAACCCGTGAGTCCGACAGCCGCCAGGTCTTGGTCCTCGTTGCCGCCGATCGTCTCGAGCCCGTCGAGCCAGTCGATCGCCGCTCGCTTCTGCAGGACGTTGGCCTTGACCGGCTTGCTGCGCCAAGGATCAACCTCGGAGGCGAAGGCCACCACGTTGAACTCGACGTAGTCCGCCAGGCCCTCGACGGCCCGCTGCAGCTCGCGTCGCACCACGTCCATCCGCGACCAGGAGCGGTAGTCCTCGGCCTTGAAGCGCTCTCTATCGGTGACCAAGTTGTCCATCGAACCCGACACGTCCAGGACGAACAGGATGCGACGGCTGGGCGTACTGACGCCGTGGTAGCTGACTTCCTCGATCGGCGCGTACTGGGCCGAATCGCGGGCACGAGCCTCTTCAGCGGCTGCGAGCTCTTCGACCGTAGGCAGCTCGAAGCGGGCCTCGACGGCCCCCCACCAGCTCTTCCACAGCTCCAGGCGCGCGCCGAACCCACGCCCGGTCAGGCCCTCGAGCGTCGCGCCAATGTCCGCGCGCAGCCGCCCCTCTTCGAGCGCCATGCGCTCGATGAGCGGCGTGACGGAGCGCTTCTCACGCACCTTGCCCAGGGCCGCCACGGCACTCGCTCGTTCCTGCCAGTCCGGGACTGCGAGGGCCGCCAGGGCCTGGTCCACCGTCTCGGGCGCCTTCAGGGCCGCCAAGCCATCGATGGCGGCGCAACGCACGGCCAACTCGTCGTCGCCCCGGGCCTTGATGAGGGCCACCACCACGCCCTCCCCGCCAACCGCGGTGAGGGTCTGCAGGGCGCGGAAACGGACTTGCCAATCGCGCTCCTTGACCAGGTCGAACAGGGCTTCGCGACCCTCCTCGCCGGGCTCCTGGCCGCTGGCCGTCAGCACCCGCAGCCAGGCGATCTGCTCGGGTGCCTTCTTGGCGCCGACCAAGGCGCCGACCACCGCCTGGACCGACGCCGGGTCGCGCAGGGCCGCGAGGATGTCCATCGCCGCCCGGGCAACCTCCGGATCGTCGTCGGTGATGACGGGCGCCAGAGCCCCGACCACATCGGGCTCGTCGATCCCGGTCAATGCCAGGACCGCCTCGATGCGCTCCGAGCGCTCCTTGAACTTCTTGAACAGCTTCTTGAAGTCGCTGACGGTCTCGTCGGCGTTCGCGGACAGGGCCACGACGCAGATCAAGAGCGGCGCGAGCAGGACTCGACCCCAGTTCATGCCCACAGGCTAACGCCCCAGGGTGTCCCGGTTTCGCGTTCGAACCGCGATCGCCGGGAATCGGGCCCCAGGGGGCCGCGCCCCAGAGAATCAGCGGCGCGGTGGGGCCAAGAACGCGCCTCCGGAGCGCTGCCCGAGCAGTTGGACGTTGGCGCCCTCGAGGGTGATCCGTCCGCCCGTGTCGGTGATCAGGGTTACCCGCGCCCCGTCCCGGGACAGCAATCGCCCCTGGATCCAGCCGCCGGGCGTCTGGACCCGGACGCGCTCACCGGGCTGGCTCGAGTCGCCGTCAGCCGCCGCGCCGGCCACATCGGGCAGGCGCTGCACCAACTCGACCTGTGAGGCCTCGAAAGTGATGCGACCCAGGTGGGTGGACAGCGAGACCTCGCCGCCGCCAATGGAGTAGAGGTCGCCCTCGAAGATCTCGCCCAGGTCGGTGGTCAGGCGCACGGGGCCCACGTGAGGCGTGAGTCGATTGCGACGTCCGTCGACGCCGCGGGGCGGCAGGACGTTGCCGAGCCAGATGTCCTCGAGGTCCTCCTGCTGCATGATCCGCAGGCCGGACATGTCCTCGGGGATGTTGAGTTGCTCGAGGATGCTGAGCTCGGCGGTGCGGCTCTCGCGATCGAGTTCGGCCGCGTCGTTGACCAGGGAGCCGTCGGCATTCGCGGAGAGCTGGCCGAGCCCGGCGGGGAGGGCCCCGGTTCCGCCCGACGTGAGGGCCATGGCGGCCAGCTCCTCAGGGGAATAGGAGGGTTCGACCACTTCGTCGTCGTTGCCCACGCTCGCGGACTCCTGTCCGAAGGGGTCGCTGAAGAGCTTCGCGAAGTCGCGGTTGAAGAGGCCAAAGGTCCTCTCCGGCGCGTCGCCACCGGCGTCCATCTCGGCATCCGACCGGTCCTCGTCGACGACCGCCGCGGTCTCGGCATCCGTCGTGCGGGGGTCAGCCGGGTCCACGCTAGCGACGCGCAGTTCGGGCGTGATCAGTTCGGGCTCGCCGCCGGGATCGACGATCGCGAGGGCGGCAGTCAACACGGCGCCGGCGAGGGCTGCGCCGACGATCGCGCCGCGCGGCGGTCCGATGCGTTCGGCGGGCGCGTCGAAGTCGATGCCCAGACCATCGCGATCGAAGATCCCCTCGTCCTCGGTGACCCCGGACTCGGACTCGTCGCCGATGGCCACGGGGACAGCCGGCGCGCCCATGCCCTGGGCCTCGGGCGGACGCTCGTAGGTGCCCTCGGGGGCGTCGTCCGTGATCTCCAGGTCGTCCGCGTCGGCCTCGAGCCCGCTGGGCTCGCTGGTAGCGGTCGCGGCGGTGGTGATCCGCGGCGCGGGGTCGTCGACGTCGAGGTCCAGGTCGAGGTTGGAGCCTGCGCCATCGTCCGCCGACGGTTGCTCGTCGATCTCCGCGACCGGCTCCATGGCCTCGGGCGCTTGGACCTCTTGGGCGTCGAAGTCCGAGGCGGCGTCCGCCCCTGTGGGCCCGGGCTCCTGTTCATCGACCTCGAGGTCGAGCATCGAACGGTCGACGCCGGCATAGATGTCGGGCGCCTCGTCTTCGAGGCTCAGAGGAGCATGGTCCGCCGAAGCGGGGGCCGGATCCTCGTCCGCCACGGCTCCCGTCAGGTCCAGGAAGTCCCCTCCCCCGCCGGGTGCCCGATTGGAGGCCTGGCCGGGTGTCACCACCCTGGCCCCCTCCGCCGGCCGGTTGACCGACGGGGACGCAGGGGCGTCACCGCCCGCGTTGCCGGGGTTGAGGTCGAGCTCGAGGTGGTCTTCACGGGGTTCGCCCGCGTCTTGATCGCGATTCATGGGGTCAGGGCCGACCATGGTTTCGTGGGTCGGGAGTTGCTCCTGGAGCCGCGCGCGCTGCGGGGGGGAGCCTGCTCGCCGCTCCGGTATCGGCCGCGGGGCCACTCGGACCGGAGTCCAACGCGGACTTGTCGCGCGAGTTCCCACCCCCCAAGCTCTGCCCCGTGGACGGCGGCCAGGCGGCGGGAGAGCGTTTCGGACGCGCGACGGAGGCGATGATGCCCCAGACGCGGGTGGCTCGAATGCACCTCCTGCGGCACGGGGCCGTGCGGGACCTGGAGCGCAGGGTGGTCCGCGGACAGCTCGACACCGGCCTGTCCGAGGAGGGCGAGCGGCAACAATCGGCCCTGGTGGACTGGTTCGCGGCCTGCGAAGGACCGATCGACCGCATCGTCTCGAGCGACCTCCCGCGCTGCCGCTCCATGGCCCTGGCCCTGGGAGCGCGCACCGGGATCCAGCCCGGTTTCCGCGAGTCCCTGCGGGAGCAGTCCATGGGCGCCTGGCAGGGCCGCACCTGGGAGGAGATCAGCGCCGAGGACTGCCCGCGGGTCACGGCTTACTGGGACGACTACGCGGGCACCCGCCCGCCCGGGGGCGAGTCGCTGCGCGACCTGGCGGATCGCGTGGGCGCCTGGTGGGATGCGGAGCGGGAGCAGTTGCTGGACAGCCGCACTGCGGTGGTCACTCACGTGGGAGTCATCCGCGTGTTGCTCGCCACCCTGCTCGGCAGTCCCCTGGATCAGTGCCTGCGCTTCGCCCCGGCCACCGGCAGCCACACCCGACTGCTTTGGAGCGAGCCGGGCTGCGTGCTCGAGAGCCTCGGGGAACGACCCTGGCTGGAGCCTCGCCCTTGAGGCCGCGCATCGCCCTCTCGGGCTCGGCCGGCGTGGGCAAGACGACCCTCGGGCGTCGCCTCGCGCAGGAGCTGGGGCTGCCCTTCATCGAAGAGGGCATGCGTCGCAGGCTCGAGGGCGGCTTGCGGTTGCACGAGTTCGGGCCAGGCGACTACGAGGACCTGATCGAGGAGTTGTGGGACGAGCAATACGAACAGCAGGTGGCCTGTGCCGCGACCGGCTTCGTCGCCGACCGCTCGCCCTACGACTTCGCGGCGTTCTGGCTGCACTACGGCTTCATGGCCGACCGCGAACGCACCGAACGCACGATGGCGCGCCTGCTCGAGCAAGGCCGGGAGTACGACCACGTGCTCCTGTTGCCCTGGGGCGCGATTCCGCTGGAGAACGACGGCGTGCGCTCGACCGATCGTTGGACCCAACTGCGCTTCCAGTCGATCGTCGAGGGCCTGTTGGAACGCTTTGCTCCCGCCGGGCAGGTCTGTCGAGCGGAGTCGACAGGTGACGCTCGGGCGCGCCTGACATGGGCCCGCGCGATCGTCGGAGGCTGAACGTCGCGCGCGAGTTCGCGACGGCGCAGGGGCGCCGTGGGTCCTAACGCGAGCGCAGGACCCGGTGGGATCCCTGGCGCATCGTCACGCCGATGCCGTCCAGGTACTCGAGCAGCGGGATGACCCACTTGCGCGTCGTGTCGAGCCGCTCGCGGAGCTTGGGGATATCGAGCGAACCGTTGGCGGCGCAGTTCTCCTTGACTGCGGTCACGGCCGCGTCGAAGGCCCCGCGATCGAAGTAGAACTCCGGACCCACGCGCACGGCGCGGCCCTCGTCCACCAGCCGGTCAAGCAACGCGGTGGTGCGAGCTGCGTCGCCGCCGAGCTCGTCGGGCGCGGGAGGCCGGTGGGCCCCCGCGCGTAGCTTCGAGTGGACCGCCTCCAGCTCCGCGCCCAGCCCCGCGGGGTCCGCCGGACGGACGGCGTCGAAGCGCCAGGCTCCCGCGCCGCGATGCTCCGCTCGCCCCACCTGCGCCGCGCGCTCGAGCAGCGGCTCGAGCTCGCCCTTGGCCCAACCCGTCCGCGCGCGCAGGTCGCCCGCCCCCACATCCAGACGCAGGGGGTGGTCGGCGTAGAAGCCCTTGGCATGGATCTCGAGCTGGGCGAGGGCGTCTTCCACCGCGCCGACGGCGGCGAAACGGTCGGCACGCCCGAGCGCGAGCACCAAGCCCTGTTCGCGCAACTCTTCCACCAGCACCTGAACTTCAGCCCGCGGCTGCTGGAGCTCGGCAGCCAGTTCTTCGAGTGACGCGGCCTTGGGTCCGCGCCGCTCCATGACGGCGAGCGCTCGCGCGGCAGGTGAGTCGAGGGACTTCTCGGCCGAGGCCAGCTGCGAGAGCACTTCGGGCCGGTCGCGCTTGAGGCGGTGCTCGGTCGACTCGAGCACGACCCCGCCGCCCAGGGTTCGCTCGGGACTCAGCAGCCGCAGCACGAACCGATCCCCCGCCGCCGCCACGATCGGCTCGGACAGCCGCACCTGGGCCAGAACCTCGGCCCCCGGTCTCAGCTCGCTCGCATCGAGCAGCACGAGCTCGCCATGGGGATCGGCCGTGCCGGTGTGGAAGCGCACCAAGGTGCGGTCCTTGATCGGTCTGGGTAGGTCGCGCAGGGCGCGGATCCGCACGGCGAACATGTCCGCGGCGCGGAAGTAGCCCGGCGTCGCCACGACGTCGCCGCGCCGCACGCTGCCGTGTTCGATGTCCGACAGGTTGAGCGCACTCGAATGCCCGGCGCGCACCCGCGCGGCCGTCTGCCCGTAGGCCTGGGTCCCGCGGACCTTGCTGCGCCTGCCCAGGGGCAGGACCTCGACCTCGTCACCTGGCTCGACGGTCCCGCTGACCGGGATGCCCGTGGTCACCGTCCCGAAGCCCTTGGCGCTGAACACGCGCTGCACGGGCATGCGGAAGACGCCCCCAGCCGAGCGTGTCGGTGCCTCGAGGCACAGCGCGGTCAGGGCCTCGCGAAACTCCTCCAAACCGGCGCCCGTCACGCCCGAGACCGGCATCACGGGCGCATCGGCGAGGAAGGTCCCGGCCAAGAACTCGCCCACCTCTTCGGCCGCCATCTCGGCCAGCTCCGGGTCCACTGCGTCGATCTTGGTGAGCGCCACCAAGCCCCGCTCCAGCCCCAGCATCTCCATGATCGCCAGGTGCTCGCGAGTCTGGGGCATGACCCCGTCGTCCGCCGCCACCACCAGCACCACCAGGTCCACCCCGGTCGCACCCGCCACCATGTTGCGAACGAAACGCTCGTGCCCCGGCACGTCGACGATGCCCACCCGCCTCCCGTCGGCCAGGGCAAAGTTGGCAAAGCCGAGATCGATGGTGAGCCCCCGCTCGCGCTCCTCCTTGAGCCGATCGGGATCGATCCCGGTCAGGGCCCGGACCAGGGTCGACTTGCCGTGATCGATGTGACCGGCGGTGCCGACGACGACAGGCTGAATCTCCACGGGGCGAATCCTAGTGGACGCCGCGCGGGAGTTCTCGGATCGAGGTGTTACCGCGGAGCGATTCCTGCGGTCCAGAGGGTGGCTGGGCGGGGGTTGGTGGGCCCGGCAGGGGGCGGGAGCGGGGCCAAGCGGGAGCGGGGCCAAGCGTGACGGAGACGGAGACGGAGACGGAACAGGCCCCCCGAAGCTGTGCTCCGAGGGGCCTGGTTGCGGACCGACGGTCCTCGATCTCAGAAGCGGAAGGGCAGGCGAATGAACTCCAGCGAAAGCAGCGGGCTGGCTGAGTTCCCCGAGGGCCCGAGGTCGAAGGTGACCTCGAACTGCACGAACTCGATGGGCGCGGGCATGCCGGGGTCGTTGAACTTGGACACGTCGCTCGTCCACGGGACCAGCGGGTTGTCGAGGCGCGGAAGGCCGCCAGAGTCGGCAGCCAAGCCCTGGAAGCGGATCATGATCGACGCTGGCGCGGCAAGCACATCCTGGAGCCCGTCATTACGCACACGGAAGTAGCGCGGCACCAACTCGAAGCTCGTGCCCCGGCCCCCGAAGGACGACAGCGGTCCGCCGCTCTGGTCCAGGTGCAGCGTCAGGTTCGAGTCGCTCGCATCGAAGTCGGCACTGGCCACCGTGAACGAGAGCTCGGTGAAGCCCGAGACGAGCTCCAGTTCGAACTGCCGCAGCAACTGCGGGTTGCGCAGATAGACGTCCTTCGAGAAGGGCCCGCTGGCGTCCGTGAGGAGTGCTGTCGCGTCGACCACGACCGTCCGGGCGACCGGGTCCACGCTGAGTGGCTGACCCGAGAGGATGCTCGGGAGACTGGCGACCTGGTCAAGCAGGGTCTGCACTTGACCGGCGTCAGGCGCGGCGGAATCCGCGACGGTCCCGTCGAAGTCGAACAGGGGCTGGAGCGCGGCCGACAGGGGGTTGTCGATCCCAGCCCCGAGGGCGATCGGAATCGACCGCGCGCGGGAGCGTTGGGAGAATGACGGGTACAGCTGCCAGGCATTCGGCGCGCTGATGCCAGCGATGGCCGCCGCCACGTCGCCTCCGGGCGAAGGCAGGATCACATGGCCGGCGCCGGACTGGGGATCGAACTCGGCGAAGTCGGGCAGGTGAACCTGGATCACCCCCGCGCCGCCGTCGCCTCCGGAACTCTGGGCCACGTCCGGCGGGTCGTTGTCACCATCGCCCTTGCCGATGCCACCCTGACCACCGATGGCCTCGAGCACGACTCCCGTCGTGGCGGACAGGTCCAGGCGCCCGAGCGCCTGCAGGATCAGGTGCCCGCCCGACCCTCCGCCGCCGGCACCGCCGACTTGATTGGTGCCGGAAGTAGACTCACCCTCGGCGCCGTCGCCGCCGTTTGCGACCAACTGGGCCTGGGCGCCGAGGACGATGTCGCCGAGAACCTGCAGCTGTAGTTGTCCGCCTCCACTGCCGCCACCGGCGGCGCGCTTGTTGTCGGAAGGCACGAGCGTCGGCGGCGGCCAGGAAGACGCCTTGATCGAGTCACCACCGCCGCCGCCACCGGCGCCGGCCCAGGGTTGGGGCAGCTCCCCGATCACGATCAGGTCGTCAGCGGGGTCCGCCGGGTCTCCGGGCTCGTAGAGCAGCCCCCAGAAGTCGTTCGACGGATCGCCGTCCACGAAGACCGAAGGCCCGTTGGCCCCTGGCTGGGGCGGCATCAGTCCGGTCAGGGCCCCGGTGGCCGAGGGCGCGCCCGGCCCCCCGATGAGCGCGTTGAAGTGGTCGTCCGGAGGAGTCGACGAGTCGGCCGCGAATCGTCCCCCGCCTCCGCCGCCGCCACGATTGGACTCGAAGCTGTTGCTGGGCGAGTAGCCCGCCTCTCCGCCCGAGCCGCCCTTTCCGGGGACCTGGAAGGCTCCGAAACCCGCCCCACCGGACGGACTGGGAGCCGCCGTCAGGGGGGAACCCGAGCCCCCCCGGCCACTGCCCGCCACCGTTCCAGCGCCCGGACTGGGGATGTTCGGCGAGAACGGCTGGCTCACCGGCAGCGCATCGAGTCCGCTGACGTCGATCCGTCCGAGGATCTCGACGTTGCCGGAGGCCAGGATCTTCGCCGGATTGGGTCCGATCACACGCAGGGTCGCGCCCTCGCCGATGCGGAGGTTGCGGACGTTCACGACGCCGTCGACGACGTTCTGCACCGCGGTGGGGACGAAGCCTGGACCACCCACAATCGTGGACGAGTCGGTCGAGAGGACCTGGACCGTCCCGTCGGGAACCTGCCAGTCGAAGTCGCCCCCCGGACCTCCGGTGCCCTCGAAGCTGACTGCAGCCGTGAGCAGGCCATCGGCCCAAACAGCTGCCGGGATCAGCGGGTCGGGCGGGCCCTCGAAGGACGACGCTTGAGCTCCCCCTACGTTGAAGGACTCGAAGATCTCGTCGGCCAGGTCGCCCGGGGGCGTGAAGGCCGGATCGCTCGGATCGATGGTCCGTAGCAGGGCGAAGTTCGCGGACGGGGAGCGGGTCCCTTCACCGGTCAAGTCCTCGAAGCCGGCACCGATTCGGACGCGTAGGTCCGTGGCGGGCGGCAACACGCCAAGGGGCTTCAACGCGACGACCGCGCCACCCTCGACGCAGTTCGAGAGGAGCTGAGCCTCGGTCGGGATGGAATCCCATTGGCCACCTCCTGTCGACCGCTCGATGCCGACCATGCTCGGCGCCAGGTTCCCTGCCGAGGGCGAGATCGGCTGGTCGAACCGCAGCAACACGCTCACCTGCGCGGCGAGGTCGCTGAAGAAGTTGAGCGGCACGTCGACGATCGAGATGGCCTGGCCGGCCAGGTCGAGCTCGAAGGGCTGTTCCACACCGGCGACGAGCAGCGCGGTCACCGGCCCAGCGGTCCCACCTGGCCCTCCGACGAGGGGTGCGGGTGGCCCAGCTTGCGTGTCGAAGAAGACCTCGGTTGGGCTCGTCCCGAGGGGGGTCTGGAACGAGACCGAGGTCGTCGCGCCGAGGCTCTGGCCGTCGACCGATTGGATCGTCGTGGGACCGGACTTCAAACCGAAGGCCGTGATCTGGTAGGACACGCCGCCCGGCATCAAGCCGTAGCCGAGCGGTTCGCCGCTGCCAGGGCAGAAGGGCTGGAAGCGGACCCTGCTGGGCCGGCTCGGATCAACCGAGAAGGTGCCGAGGGCCGAGAGCCCGGAAGTGGTCTTGATCGAGAGCGTGTTCGAATTGACCGTCGCGAGATCGATCGGTGCCGAGAAGTCGAAGTCGATCGGACGGTTGATCTGCCAGGTGGCGCCCTTGGGTACGGATATGTCCGTCAATTTCAAGGAGCCCGTGACGGCAATCGAGACCGTCGTCGAATCGCTGCCGACTTCGTTGGATGCGGTCACCGTGTAGAGCTGCGGAAGGCTGCCCTCGAGGGCGGCGCCTGTGATCGCCCCGGCGCTGAACTCGAGACCGGCCGGCAGCTCCGGTTCGATCGCCCAGTCAGCTACGTAGCCCTGCACGCTCGGAAGGTTGGGCTCGATCACCGCGCCGAAGTCGTAGACCGCCGGGTCGGTGGAGTACCCGAGCAGTTGGGGCGCCGCGCCGTCGACACTGACCTTCAGTGCCGTCGAAGTGGAACCCGCCGCATTGACGGCGACGACCAGGTGGTTCTTGGGCCCTTGGATCTTCGTCGGCGTGCCGACGATGTTGCCGTTGGTCGAGTCGAGGAAGAGCCCCTCGGGGAGCGGGTAGAACCCGAACTGGGGCAGGGGCGCGATGCCCCACGACTCCACGTAGCCATCCACCGCCGGCACGTTGGGCGCCACGGGCTGGCCCAACTGGTAGGTCACCGGGTTCGCGGCGTAGACGATGTTCGTCGGCGGTCCGTAGGCGACGCTGTCGAAGCTGAGGACAGCCAGGTTCGTCAGGCTGAAGCTCGTGGGCTCGATCAGGCCGCGCCGGGTCAGTGCCTGCAGCGGGAGCTCGACGCCGAGTAGCTCCGGGCCCGCGGGGACGGGAAAGCTCAACTGGCTCGGGGCCAGGTTGGGCGCCAGACCCGACGCCAGCAACACCAGCGGTCCGGCGGGATCCAGCAGCAGGCCGTAGGCGATCTCGGGCCCGAGGGAGAGGGGCTCGTCGAGGCTGGCCATGGCGAAGGCCAGGTCGTAGGTGCCCGCGTCACCGATGGCGATCTCGATCGAGGCGGTCCCTCCCAACCCCGTGTTGCTGGCGGTCAGAGTCGGCCACATCTGAGCTGCGCCAGACGCGACGACGGTGCCACCGGGCGCGCTGACAACCACGTCAGCAAAGCCGGGATCCGAGGGGGCTGGAAGCACGTGCAGGCTATTGGAACCCGCTTGAGTCACGGTCGCGGGCTGACCGCCGATCGTCACGGTCGTCTCGGGACCGAAGCCCGAGCCAGTGACGACAATCGTCTGCGGCGTCGCCGCAAGAGTCGGCTCGACCGAGGTGACGGTCGGCCCCTGGCCCAGGGCGGGCGGGCAGACCAACAGAACCAGGACGGGCGGGACCCAACGACTCGGCGAGAGATGCATGGCAGGCCTTCAGCGGCAGGAAAGCGCACCTGGACTCCAGGGGCGGCGACGAGGCAGGGGCAGTGGAGTTGACAGTCGAAGTCCGAGAGGCTGCGCCGGACAACACGTGGCCGGCGTCCGATGGCAGGCATGGTCATCGATTGGTGGCCGCTAGGGGGGGGTCTGGACGGGTCCTCGATGAGCCTGGGCGACCACTCGATTTAGCCCCGGCTTCCGCGCGGGTATCAGCGTCGAGATTGGGTGTAACCGGCGCTGGAAATGGCGGTCCACAAGGGTGGCTGGGCGGGGGTTGGTGGGCCTGGACTACACTGCGCCGCCGCCGCCCCGCCTCGACCGGGCCCCATTCGACCGGGCCCCATTCGACCGGGCCCTATCTTCGACCGGGCCCTATCTTCGACCGGGCCCTATCTTCGACCGGGCCCTATCTTCGACCGGGCCCTATCTTCGACCGGGTCATGTCAGCCGCACCGATGCACGCCGACCTCCGCTTCCGCCCCCTGCGCCCCTACCTGATCGAGCGCTTCGGGCACCCGATCCACCGGGTCGCGCTCGACGCGGGCTCGACCTGTCCCAATCGGGACGGGACCAAGGGCTACGGCGGCTGCGTCTACTGCGACGTCGAGGGGTCCGGGACCGGCGCCCTGCGCACGGGCAGCGAACTGGCCCAGCAGCTCAGCGATGGCATCCGGCGCGTGGTGCGGCGCGACCCCGAGTTCGGGGTGATCGCCTACTTCCAGAGCTACTCCAACACCTACGTCGAGCCCCAGCGGCTGGATCAGGTCCTGAGCATTGTCGAAGCGCGGCTCGAGGACGGGATCGAAGTCGTCGCCGTGTCGACGCGACCCGACACCCTGCCGGAGTGGGCCGTCGACCGTCTGCGTCGGCTCGCCGAGCGGGTGTCCGTGTGGGTCGAGTTGGGGCTCGAGGTTGCCGACGACGGAATCCTCGAACGAATCAAGCGCTTTCACACGGTCGAGGAGTTCGAACAGGCCGTAGAGCGTTGCCACGCGGCGGGCCTCGAGGTCGTCGGGCACGCGATCCTCGGGTTGCCCGGGGACGGTCGTGACGGCGCTCGGCGGTCGGCGGAGGTGCTGGCCCGCAGCAAGTGCGCCGGGGTCAAGGTCCACAACCTGATGGTGTTGCGGCGGACCGTGCTCGAGCGTTGGTGGCGCGACGGGGAGGTCGAGATCCTGGAGCCCGAGACCTACGTGTCCTGGCTCGCCGACTTCGTCGAACGACTGGGGCCCGACCAGGTGCTGCACCGCATCACCGGCGACGCCCCGCTCGAGGAGCGCCTCGCTCCGCGCTGGGACCTTCACAAGAGCGCCGTGCGGGACCTACTGAACGCCGAACTCGCGGCGCGGGGCACTCGGCAGGGATCGCTCCACCCGACCCTACCGGGGGTCGAACGCGGCGGGCGGTGACGAAACACCCGCGCGCGGACGATCGGCTCGCGGATAGTCACCAGGAACGCAGCGCCCCGCCCGAGCCCACTTTGCGCTGCCGACGCGACTACGCCCGGAACGACTGCGCACACCTGGCGCCCCGCTGCGGTCTCACTCCCAGGTGTAGAGGATGCGCTGGCAGTTCGGGCACTGCACCAGCTCGCGTCCCCGCGTGAGCTTGACCGCGACGTTGGCCGGCACGCCCATGAAGCAGCCCTGGCACACTCGAGACTCGAGAGCGGCCAGGGCCATGCCCTCGCGCGCCTCGAGCATCCGCTCGTAGGTGGTCAGCACGTCCGGAGGCACACCGTCGCCCATGGCGACCTTGCGGCGCGCGTCGAGTCCCTCGCGCTTCTGCTCGGCGACTGCGATCTCGGCCTCCACGTTGGCCGCGAGCACGGCGAAGGCCGCCTCCTCCTCGTCGACCTGGGCCTGGATCGCGTCGCGCTCGGCCTGCAACGCGTCGCTGCGCTCGATCAGCTTCAGGCCCTCGTCGTCGGCCTCGGCGTTCTCCCGTTTGAGCGATCGGATCTCGTGGGAGTAGGCCGCGAGCAGGGCCTGGTCCGCGGTGTTCCCGGCCTCGCGCTCCAGCTTCATCATGCGCTGGCGGTTGGCCTTGGTCATGTCCTCCACTTCCTTCACCTGCAAGCTCAGCTTGAAGATGTCGGCGTCGATCTCCTTCATCCGCTGCAAGCGCGCGTCGATCACCGCCCGACGCTTGTCACGCTCGGCAGGAAGGCGCTTCAGCTCACCCTTCACGCGAAAGAGGTCCTCGTCGATTTCCTGGAGGTCGCGGAGGGTTCGCATGACGTCCTTCATGGGGGGGGCGGGCTGGGTCGGGTTTCTGGGCGACGCTGGTTCGAGGGAGACGGGGCGTCTCGCGGAAGGCAGCGCGTCGCGGATCGGCGGGGACGACAGCGCCAGCCCCCGGGCTCCCGGGCGCTGGCGCGGCGGAAGAGTCTACCGGGGCCCCCCCGCGATTCCCACCGCCGCCCCCCCCGCAGCGCCTCGGAGCGCCGGGAACGGTCCCCCCCCGGCGGATCCGGCTTTCCCGTCGGCCCGTGTCCCCGAGTTGAGGCGCTGGCGCGCCCGAACGGCCGCGGGCGCCACCCGGGATCTCCGGATGACGCCCGCGGCGACGCGATTCGGTCGGTCAGGGGGTCGAGTCACCGCTCTCGGTGAGCCGCCCGAGTCGACCTCGGATCAGGGCACCCGTCGGCCTCAATTCAGGGGCTCGTCGGCGCCCTTGTCGTCGATCACGATGCCGTCCAGGAAGCTGGAGAGCTGACGTGCCCGCACCGGGTGGCGCAACTTGCGCACGGCCTTGGCCTCGATCTGCCGCACCCGCTCGCGGGTCACGCGGAAGATCCGGCCGACCTCCTCGAGGGTGTAGGTGTAGCCGTCCCCGATGCCGTAGCGCAGCTTGATGATCTCGCGCTCGCGGAAGGTCAGCGTCGAGAGCACGTCGTTGATGCGTTCCTTCAGCATCTCGTGACCGGCCGCCTGGACCGGGCTCTCCGCGGACTCGTCCTCGATGAAGTCACCGAAGTAGCTGTCCTCGCTGTCGCCGATCGGGCGGTCGAGGGAGATCGGGTGCTTGGAGATCTTCATCACCCGCTTGGCCTCCTCGATCGAGATCTCGGCCGCCTCGGCGACCTCCTCGACCGACGGCTCGCGACCCTTGGCCTGGACCAGCTTCTTGGTGACGTTGCGCAGCTTGCTCATGGTCTCGATCATGTGCACCGGGATGCGGATGGTCCGCGCCTGGTCCGCGATCGAGCGGGTGATCGCCTGGCGAATCCACCACGTGGCGTAGGTCGAGAACTTGTAGCCGCGACGGTACTCGTACTTTTCGACGGCCTTCATCAGGCCGGTGTTGCCCTCTTGAATCAGGTCCAGGAAGGAGAGGCCGCGGTTGCGGTACTTCTTGGCGATCGAGACCACCAGACGCAGGTTGCCGCTGGAGAGCAGGCGCTTGGCCTCCTCGTACTCGTCGTGGTGCAGCTTGACCTGCTCCACCCGCCGCTTGAGGGCGCTGGTCGGCTCGAGCGCCACCAACTCCAACTCGGCCAGTTGGTCCTGCAGCTCCTTGAGCGGCTGACCCGAGCGCTTGGCCGCCTTCATGGCCGCGATCTTGCGCTCCACCGAGCGCATCTCACGGTAGTGCTCCTCGACGTCGTCGATGTAGGGGCGCACCTTCTTGACCTGCAGGTGGCACTCCTCGATCAGGATCACCAGCTTGCGGCGCAGGTTCTGGACCCGCAGCACCGACTCCGAGCGCTTGTTCTTGGGCAGCTTCGGATCGAGCAGCGGACGGTAGGCCTCACGCACCTCGTCGAAGAGGCGCTTGATCGTGGCCACGTTGACCGGCAGTCGCTTGGCCAGGAAGGGCTTGCCGAGGGTCTCGACGATCTTGGGGTCGTCGTCGGGCTTGGGGTTCGGGTTGACCTTCAGCGTGCGGTCGAAGGCCAGCTCACCGCGCTGCACCTGCTCGAGCGTCGCGATCGACTCGGTCATGCAAAGCCCCGAGCCCTGGCACTTCTTGCGGAAGCGCTTGCGGGTGATCTCGATCGTCTTGGCCAGGAAGATCTCCTCCTCGCGGGTGAGCAGCGGGATCTCACCCATCTGGGTGAGGTACATCCGCACCGGATCGTCGATCTTCTCGGGCGTGACCACCCCCTTGGTCGTGGGAGCCTCGACCCGGGCGGCAACCAGTCCCGCCGCACGCTCGGCCACCTTCTCGGAGGGCGCACGCAGCTCCGCCTGGTCGGCGTCGCTCTCGTCCACCACTTCGATCTCGGCGTCCTCGAGCGCGGAAAAGACCGCGTCCATCTTCTCGGGCGGCAGGAACTGGTCCTCCAGGAGCTTGTTCATCTCCTGGTAGGTCAAGAACCCACGACGGCTGCCCTCGTCGACGAGGAGTTTGATGATGTCTTCGGTCTTCTCGGCCATCGGAAGCTATCGGTCCTAGCGGTGGCACCGGGCGGCGTGCGCCGGGCATGTCGGTCGTGTACGGGTTCGTGGCCGGCGCGAATCAGGCGCCGGCCGCATGTCCTTTGAGGGAGCGCATGCGCTCCAGGTCTCGATTGGCGGCCTCGAGCAACTGCTCACCCCCATCACCATGGGCGGCGGCGCGCTCGAGTTCGACCCTTCGACGGCGTTCGGACGTGACTCGCCCGAGGGTCTTGAGGGAGCCGTCGACCAGCGCTCGCGGGCTCTCCGCCCGCGCGGCGTAGGCCTCGACCCGCTCGGCCAGGGTGCGCGCGGGGTCGTCGGCGAGCTCGGTCATCACGCGCGACGCGTCGATGGTCTCCTCGCCCTCTTCGTCGGCGTCGTAGATGGCGAGCACCACCTCGAGCACGCGCGCGATCCGCGGGTCGCCGCAGCCCCGGGGCCCACCCCAAGCCTCCAGTCGAGTTCGGATGATCGGAATCAAGCTGTTGTCGAGCAGCAGCGCACCAACGATCTCGCCCCAGGCGCGCGCCTCGGTCCGACGCCATTGGACGTGTTGCGGATCCGTCGGGTTCCCGTCGGACTCGCCCCGTCCCCCGCCGGGGGCGCTCCCGCTGCCGCTGCTGGAGGCGCCACGACTGGCCGCGGTCGAGCCGGAGTCGTCATCACCGTCCATAGGCGCGCCAGAGGAACCGACCGCCCCGGCCCCGGGACGAGAGGCCAGGCTGGCGCGGCGCTGGTCGCGTTCGCGCTGGAGTTCCGTCTGCCGGCGAACCCCGCGGGCCTGCTCACGCACACTCTCGCGGCTGAGGCCCAGGCGGTCGGCCAACTCGCCCGCTCGAGCGTCGCGCTCAACGGCATTGGGCAGGCGCTCGAGCAGGGTCAAGAGCTCCCCGACCCCCTTCGCGATCTCGTCGGCCGGCAGGCCCACGAGGCCATCGGCCAGGAACTCGAACCAGGGCTGGCCCTGGGCCAGACGAGCCTCCAGAGCCGGACGTTCCGGCCCCAGGAAGGCATCGCAGGGATCCATGCCCTCGGGCAGGGCCGCCACATCGACCTTGAGCTCACCCACGGTCAAGAGCCCGTCGAGGGCCTTGGCCGCCGCCCGTCGGCCGGCTGCGTCGCCGTCGAACAGGAGCGTCACCCGATGGGCGCCCTGACGGCGGATCAGGCGCGCGTGGTCCGCGGTGGTCGCGGTGCCGAGCACGGCGACGACGTGCCGCAGCCCCACCTGGTGGGCCGCGATCACATCGGTGTAACCCTCGACCAGCACCACGTGACGTTGGCGCCGAATGGCCTCGCGGGCCAGATCCAAGCCGTAGACCAGCCGCCCCTTCTGGAACAGGGGCGTCTCGGCCGTGTTCACGTACTTGGGCCCATCGACCCCCGGCAGGAGTCGCGCACCGAACCCGACCGTGCGCCCGAAGGCGTCGCGGATCGGAACGGTCAGGCGCTCGCGGAAGAAGTCGAAGGCGCCACGGTCACCCTCGCGGACGAGTCCGGCGTCGACCAGTGCGGTGGTGGCGGCGCCGCCACCCTGGGCGGAGCGCAGCAGTTGGTTGCCACCGGGCGCCCAGCCCAGGCCGAAGGCGTCGGTCGTCGCGGGATCCAGGCCACGCTCGGCCAGGTAGGCACGGGCCCGCGCGCCCTCCTCGCCCTTGAGCTTGCGCTGGAAGAACTTCTCCGCCCGGGCGAGCACGTCGAAGGCCGCCTCCGTGCGGGGATCCGACCCGCCGCCCTTGCCCCACCCCTTGGGCAGGTCCACGCCGAACGACCGTGCCAGCTCCTCGACGGCCTCGCGGAAGCTCAGCCCCGCGTCGCGCTGGACGAACGAAATCGCGTCGCCGCCCTCGCTGCAGGCACCGAAGCAGTGCCAGGTGCCGCGACTGGGCGTGACCACGAAGGAGGGCGTGTCCTCGTCGTGGAAGGGGCAGCAGGCCTTGAGGTTCGACCCCGAGCGCTTGAGGGCACCGACACGAGCGCTCACCACCTCCTCCACGGGGGCGGCGAGCTTGACTCGTTCGATGAAGCGTCGGAATTCGGAGTCGTCCAAGGCGATCACGGTCTGCCGGCGCGATTCCCGGGCGGAATCGGGAAGCGTGCCGGAAGGGTGGATTCGGTCGTTACAGCGCGGAGAGCACGGAGCTGGCGGCGACTGCCCCCGCGCCGTGGACCTTGGGCGCCCCGTCGGCGTGCGGCGAGTCAACGCCCGAGAAGGCGTTGTTCCGCGGAGCACGACCAGCGAAGGGCTTGCGGGCCGAGGGCCGCGGTCGGCAACCCATCGAGTGCCCCACAATCCCCCAACGGACGGAGGATTCGGGAACGACAGGATTTCCGGGCCCGAGGACCAAGATTCGGAACGACCCCCGACACAGGGCGGGGACGCAGCGATTGGTCCGGGAGCGCGAAGCCGAGGCGGCTCTCTGCGCGAGAAGCGGCGATTGTTGAGGACACACGGCACGGGGGCCGTGAAATCAGGGGGCGGTCAGGAGCACACGGGGGGCGTCATCGGGGAACGAATCCTCCAGCGGATTCGCAACGACGCCAGGGCCATCCGGGGCCGAGCGGGGTGGAGGGCTGCCGTGAAACGGGTAGTGGGCACGCCCTGTGCTCTTTTGACCGCGCTATCGCCTCGGACCCGGAAAGGTAGCACCTGATCCGGGTCGGCCCAATCCCGAGGGACAAATGAACCCAGTTCCTGGAAGGAAATCGCTCGAGCGTCTCGACTTTTTACTCGACACCCCCGACACCCGACGGGGCGGTGGCGTCGATCGCCGCCGCCAAGCGACGCCAGTCGTCGACGGTCAGCCAGGCCACCCGGGCCTCGGGGTCCAGTCCCGCCTGGGCCAGGGCCCGGTCAGCCGCCTCGCGACCCCCGAGGTGGCTGGCCAGGGGGTTGCGGACGCGCTTGCGTCGTTGGGGGAAGAGGGCCGTCAGGAGCCTGTCGAAGCGAACCAGCTCCACGGAGTCGGGAGCACCCTCCCTCAGGTCCAGCTGCATCACGGCGCTGTCCACCTTCGGACGCGGCCGGAAAGCTTCGGGAGCCACCCGTCGCACCAGTCGGGCCTCGTAGACCGCCTGCAGGCGCGCGCCCAGGGCGCCCCACTCCGGTGTACCCGGATCCGCGCAGAGGCGATCGCCGACCTCGAGTTGCACTAGCACCGTCATGCGCCGGGGCGGGACCGCCAGGCGCGAGAGCAGGACCATGGCCGGGGACCCCACCGCATAGGGCAGGTTGGAGACCAGAGACCAACGCCCCTGTTTGGGCACCGCGGCCAGGACGGCCTCGGAGAGGCGATTCTTGGCCGCCAGGACGTCGGTCCTCAGCAGCTCGAACGAGCCCTCCCCCGCCAGGCGGTCCGCGGCGAAGTCGGACAGGCGCGGATCGATCTCCACGCCGATCACGGGCGAGCCCGTGGCCAGGAGGTGGCGCGTCAGGAATCCGAGGCCCACGCCGACCTCGAGCACGACTTCGCCCGGCTCCAGCTCGGCGTCGCGCACGATCGCCTCGCAGACGTTGTCCTCGAGCAGGAAGTTCTGCCCCAGGCGCCGGGACGGGCGAAAGCCCACGGACTCGAGGTGAGCGCGGATCGCACTCCACTTCTCGGGTCGACCACTCACGGGCGCGCGCCCTCCAACAGCCAGTTCAACGGATCGCGCGGGTCGGAGGGATCCGCGATCCGCTCCAACAGCGGGCGCGCCGGGGTGCCCCAACGCTGGCCCAACCGCTCGAGTCGCTCGCGCGCGTCCGGGACGTCGCGCCATTCGCCACTGGTGTCCAGCAGGAAGCTCTCCGCGTCCGCCACGCATCGCAGGCCCAGTTCGACGCCGCGGGTCCCGGGCGTGAGCACCTCGCCCGCGATTCGCTGCCGGGTGGATCCGGGCTCGCGTCCGAAGAGCGGGCGCAGCTTGCTGAGGTAGGACCCGCCCATCACGGCGGTCTCGACGTCGAACAGGGGCATCAGGCCCTGGCCCAACGTCATCCCGTCCAGCTCGACCCACTCGGCCACGTTGCCCGCCAGGTCGTAGCAGCCGTTGGGAGAGCGCCCCTGCTCGAAGGTGCCCACGGCCACGGGTCGGCGCAGGTCCAGCTCCAAGGTGTTGGCCACCGACGCCTGGGGCAGGACCCCCCAGGGGTACTCGAGGGCGCGCGGCCCGGCCGCGATCCAGAGCCACTCCCGCGCGGTCGGCAGGCGCATCCCGCGCAACTGCGCGAACTCCCGCGCCTGGTGGAAGCTGGCGAAGGCCGGCCAGGTCTCGCGACCCGCCCCGGTGTAGGCCAGGCCCGTGGAGAGCCCGTCCGGCTCCGGAGGCGCCCCCGTCCAGTGGGCCCAGTCCTCGCGGGCGACCTCGAAGCGGTCCACCAGCAGGTCGACCGAGCTGCCGTAGTCCGCGCCGGCGGCGGCCTCGAACGGAAGCTGCGCGGACCCGGCCGCGACGAACGCCATGCGCTCGACCTCGAACAGCGACCGGGAGCCGTCCTCCTCCGCCGCACAACCCGCCTGGGCGGCCGCGCCAGCCAACGCGAGCAGCGCGGCGGCCCCACCGCGGGGCCAATTACCGCGGGGCCATCCACCGAAACGGGCCCCTACCCGGCGGCGGCCTCGGCCGGCGGGTGGCATGTCGAGCGCGCCGGCGGCGCCATACGATGCGTCGGCGCCGACTTCGCGCGAGCGCCCCCCCACGCGAAGGGGCGCCCCGTCGAGCGCCCTAACACCTGATCGGCTCGAGTCAGCCGCGGCCGCTACCGAGGACAAACCGCGCACCTTCCTCGGGTCGTCTATCAGAGTCCGCCGCGCTGGTCGGCGTCCTCGCCGGCTTGGATCACGAAGATCTCGACGCGGCGATTCTGGGCGCGGCCCTCGGCCGAGCCGTTGTCCGCGATCGGACGGGTGGGACCAAAGCCCGAGACCATGACCTTGGCGGTCGGCAGGCCACCCTCCTCGATCATCGCGGCGGCGACCTCGACGGCGCGGGCGGCCGAGAGCTGCAGGTTCCCGTGGGGGAAGCGCTCGAGCGTCTCGGCGCGGCGCACCGGCATCGCGTCGGAATGGCCCCGGACCCAGATGGTGTCGAACTCCTCGCCCGCGATCTGCCGCGCCAGACTGACCAGCAGCTCGCGCCCCTCGTCGCGCAGCTCCGCGCGACCGGAGTCGAAGACGATGTTCTCGGCCAAGGCGAAGCCGTAGCCCCCCTCGACGTCGATAGCCGTCAGCGCGCCGAGCCCGCCGTCCAGAGCGGCGATGCGGGCTTCGAGCGCCGCCTTGCGGGCTTCGAGCTCCGCGGCGTCGGGACCGTCGGCAAGCGGGATCAGAACCGCGGCTTCCGTCGGCGTGACGGTCTCGACCCGCTCGCGGGCCAGCTCGGCCTCGAGCTCGTCCACGTAGCCCAGCAGGTCCTGGTACAGGAGCTGGAAGTTCTCGGCGTTGCGGATCTGCTCGTCGTACTCGCCCTGGGTGATGCAACCACCCAAGGTCGAGGCGCCGACGAGCACCGCGGCCGCCGCCAGCGTGCGTCCGAATCGATCCATTCCGCGGCTAATCATCGAACGGCCGATCATCCGTCGATCTCGGTGAAGATCCCGGCGATCGACTTGGCGAAGTCGGACATGTTGCCGGTGGTAATCGAGACCAACAGCGGGCCGGCCAGGATCAAGAGCAGCAGGGTTCCGAGGGCCGCGGCCATGACCAACGGGCTGTCCTGGACCTCTTCCGCCGGCGCCGCCGACGCGGCGAACTCCTCGGGCTCGTCCTCGACCTCCTCGAATTCCTCCTCGTCGAGCACGCTGAGGGCTTCCTCGATCTCGAGGTCCTCGTCGACGATGGTGTCGGCGGCGGTGAGCTCCTCGGTGGCCATACCCGGATCCTCGAGGTCGTCCTCGAAGACCAGCGCGTCGTCGCCGCCCGTGCCGAGCTCCACGACTTCGCCGCCGGTCAACTCGTCGCGGAGCTGCTCGACGTCGCGTCGCCGCAGCTTCATCGTGTCGCCTTCGCGGAAGGCGCGGATCTCGCCCTCGGACACGAGCCGCTTGAGCTCTTCTTCCTTCAGGCGGAGCTGGTTGAGAGCCTCGTCGAAGCTGTAGAAGTCTTGGGTAGTGTCGCTCACGGGTTGTGATTCCGGGGTCGGGTTGCTGGAGCGGCCGCGGACGGCCGGGGGATGCTGGGCTCGGTCAGTTCGATCGGCGAAGGGCTCGGAGCGAGGCTACCGGCGGTAGCGGTCCTCGCCCATCGTTCACTCGCCCTCTTCGAGGCCGGCGAACTGCTTCTCGAGATCGCGGTAGGAGTATTCGCTCTTGTCGCGGAAGCCGTGGAGCTGCAGGTCGAGGTCGATCCTGCGCGCGCCAATCAGCTTGAGGCCTTGGGTGCTCGAGCTGCCGCCGGTGGCCTGGTAGCAGGCGAGCTGTTTGGATTCGGTGTCGACCAGATAGAGCACCGACGAGCCAGTCAGGTCCACTCCGGTCACGGCGATCATCGCGCCGTTGGAGTCCCCGGTGGCGTAGGCGGGCATCTGGTAGGGCACGGAGACCGTCCCCCCGCCCTGGGTCGGGGCGGCGCCCACGATCGAGTTGGCGCAGAGGCCTCCGACGAAGCCCGCGACGAGCAGGGAGACTGTGGTGGCTTTGGGCATCATGGCCATGGGTCGCCCGGGTCGGGCGCTGGGGGTTCGGGAACAGCCGACCGCGGTCCGGTGGGGCCGGAGCGCGAGCCGGGTGGTCGTCCGGCGGGACATCGTATCCACCGGGACCGGGCCGCTCTACCGACGGATCCAGATCGCCCGGGCAGGCGCCGGCCGCCGGGCCCGAGCCTCGGACCGCCGAGCTGGGATCGGGCCCCCCACCACGTCCTGCGGCGACCGCATGGTCGCCCCGTCACCAACCTGCGAGGTCCCCGGCGATGGTCTCGACCAGGTCCTTCAAGGTCACCAGGCCCTGGGGCTGTTCCGGGGTCCCGACCAGGGCCATCCGCAGTCCGGCGGTACGCATGCGCGAGATGGCGGCGTCCACCGGTAGCTCCGGGTCCAGGGCCACCATGGGCCGCAGGCGGGTGACGGGCTCGGGCGCGTAGCCGTCCCCCAAGAGGTCCAGCTCGTGGACGTAGCCCACCACCCGACCGTCGCCGGCCGACACCGGCAGGCGCGTGAACGGGGATTGCAGCAGGGCCTCCCACTGCCGCTCGCCGGCCCACTCGGCCTCCATGGACTGGACCTTCTTCCAGGGCACCATCACCTCGCGCACCGGGATCGAGCGCAGTTGCAGCACGTTGCGCGCCAGGGTCTGCACGTGGGTGGCCAGGGCGCCGGTGCGGGCGCCCTCGTCGATGATGTCGAGCACGGCCTCGCGGGACAGGGCCCGACTGACCTCCTCGCCCCCCAGGCCGAGCGCGCGCTCGAGCAACACGGCCAGGCCCCGCAGCGGCAGGGCCAGGGGCATGAACAGCAGTCGCGCTGCCCCGACGATCGGCGCCGCGAAGCCCAAGAGGGTGTGGGGCCGGTGGCGGAAGAGGTCCTTGGGCAGCAGCTCACCGGCGACGAAGACCACGGGCGTCAAGATCGCAGTCAGCACCAACTCCCGGTAGGCCGTGGGCACGCCGCCGGCCAGGACCAAGGAATCGTCGCCCAGGGTCGTGACCAGCTCGAGCATGAGGTTGTTGCCGATCAGGATCGTGATCAACAGCCCACGGTCGTCGCCGATCAGGCGCTCCACCAGTCGCGCCGAGCGCCGGCCGGCCCGCGCATCGGCTTCCAGGCGCACACGCGAAAGCCCGTAGAAGCCCGTCTCGGAGCCTGAAAACACGGCCGACAGGAAGAGGCACAGGGCCAGGGCGAAGAGGGTCGCGGGTAGGCTCATGCGCTCGGACCTCCGGTACCCGCGGCGGGTTCGCTCTCGACCTGGATGTCCACGAAGCGCACACGCCGCCCGCGCACCTCGTGCACCTCCAGGCGCAGACCGCCGAAGCGCACCACATCGCCGGCGCGGGGAATGCGGCCCATCAAGGCCGTGACGAAGCCCCCCACCGTCTCGAATTCCGTCGGCACCACGCGGTGCCCGAAGTGCTCGTTCCAATCGCGGATCGAGAGCCCGCCGGGCACCCGGAAGACGCCCTCGCCCAGGGGCACGGCGTTGACCAAGCGCGCCTCGCCCTCGGTGCGCAGCTCGCCGACGATCTCCTCGAGGATGTCCTCGATGGTGACGACCCCAGCGGTTCCGCCCCACTCGTCGACGACCACCGCCTCGGCCGTGCGCTCGTCGCGCAGCACGCGCAAGAGGTCCAGGGCGCTGGCGACCTCGGGTACGAACTGCACCGGCATGTTGAGCTGCGCCACGCTGCGCAGGGGGTGCACGAACAGGTCGCGCACGCGCACCTGACCGACGACCCGATCGGCCCCGCCATCCACCACTGGGAGCCAAGTGGCGCGAATCGCCAAGCCCGCATTCGCCGCCTGCTCGCGGTTGCTGCCGTCGTACTCGACGAAGATCACGTCCACCCGTGGGGTCATGATCTCGCGCACGCGGATCGAGCGCAGCTCGACCACCTCGGCGATCAAGTCGGCCTCGTGGTCGAGCAGGTCGCCCTCGGCGGCGCTCCGCTCGAGCACGTCGGCAAGCTCCTCGGGGGTCAGGTCGCGTTCATCGCCCGCGCGCGCCACGACCAGCCGCCCAACGCCCTCCAAGAGGCGCACGAGCGGGCGGCGGATGGGCGCCACGAGTCCGATCATCACCAGCCAGAAGGGTGCCATCGTGCGGGCCAGGAACAGGCGACCGCGCAGGCCCACGGTCTTGGGCATGATCTCGCCCACGATCAGCAGGGCGAGCAGGGTCGCCAGGATCACCCCCAGGTGCTCGTAACCCACCAGGCCCGCGCCCAGCCGGTCGGCGAAGGCGAAGTAGAGGATGTTGATCACCAGGTTGGCGAGCAGCACCGTGACCAGGAAGTCGCGCTGGCGATCGTGGAGCACACTGGTTGCTCGACCGGCGCGCGCGCGCTCGGCGGGTTCGAGCGAGAAGAACGCGGTCTCCGACGCGCTGCACACGGCCGACGCGCCCAGCAGTCCGGCCAACAGGCCGTAGAGCCACAAGGGAGCGTCGATCACGTCCGCCCCTCCCGCCTCGCGCGGGGAACCACCAACGTCGCCCGGAAGAACCGACCGACCTCACTCGCCAGCTCGAGCCGGCCGCCGTGGCTGTCGGCGACGTTGTGGACGATCGAGAGCCCCAGTCCCGACCCGCGGCCGACTTCCTTGGTCGAGAAGAACAGGTCGGTGGCGCGCTCCAGCGTCTCAGCGTCGACGCCGGGGCCGTCGTCCTGCACCGACAGGCGCAGGCTGGGCGGCGATTCAGACTCGTCGCCACTGAGCCGGATCGTCACCCGCCCGGGCCTCCCGCGGTCCGCCAGGGCGTCGAGGGCGTTGACGAGCAGGTTCAACAGCGCCTGACCCAGTTCGTTGCGAGCACCCAACACAGTGGTCGGCGCGGCGCCTTCGTCGACGACGCGCTCGATCGTTACTCCTTCGGACTCGGCTCGGTGGCGTACGAGGGCCAGGGCGTCCTCGACCACATCCAGCAGCTCCACCCGGTCGGGCCGGGTCTCACGCGGTGCCATCCGCAGCACCTGACCGACGGTGATTCCGATCCGCTCGAGCCCGTCGCGCAGCAGATCCAGGTAACGCGCCCGTCGCTCGTCCGGCAGCTCTTCGCGGCGCAGGGCCTCGACCGCGTTCAGCAGCCCGCCCAGGGGATTGTTGATCTCGTGGGCGATGCCCGCCGCCAGCTCCCCCATCGCCGCCAATCGGCGCTGGATCATGGCCTCGTGCTCGGCCCGCCGGGCCTGGGCGGTGGCCTCGGTCACGCGCTGCTCGAGCTCGCGATTGAAGCCCTCCACCCGCGCCGTCATGGCGTTGAACGACACGATCAGCTCGCCCAGCTCGTCGTCGCGTCCGGTCTCGGGCACCCGCGCCGAGAGGTCGCCTCGACGCACCGCGTCCGAACCAGCGACCAACCGCTCGACCGGCACCAAGACCAACCGCCGGACCGCCAGGAACGTGCCGCCCGTCAAGAGCACCGTCGAGAGCATGAACCAGGGCAAGAGCGTCTGCACCGCCTGGCCGACGTCCTCGCGCCCGCGCATCCGCAGCCAGACCGCGCCCCAGACGTTGTTCCCCGCCGCGATAGGCAGGGCCCGGCCGCCGGCCACGCGGAACTCCTGCTCCTCGACGACGCAGGCCTCGAGCTCCGCCAGAAGCTGCTTCATGTCGAGGCCCGGATCCCGCCTGGACGAGCCGACGGGGTGCACCAGGACCCCGCGCGGACGCAGTGCACCGCGGTCGTCGCGCAGGTTGCGGTCCACGAGCACCGCGTCGTCGACCTCCTTCCAACCCGGCCATTCGAGGATGCTGGTCACGTTGGCCTCGTCGCTTCGGACCGAGCTACGCAGGGTCGCGACGAGATTGTCCGCCAACTCCACGGCGACCTCGTTCCTGGCCGAGGAGAGGCGCTCGAACAGCACACCACCGGCCACGCCGAAGACCCCTGCGTTGACCCCCGCCACGACCAGAAAAACCCGCGTGCCGAGCCCGGGCTTGCCCATGCCACGTCGTCGACCGGCGGTCGGATGGGTCTCACCAGGCCGCGCGCCAGATGCCGCAGTTGACGGCCTCGCGTGGGAGGGCACCGCCACGTCGACTCCTGCCACGGGAGGGTCGGCGTTCGAGTTTGGCACCTGCGGCATCGAAGTCAGCCCACGCTGACGGCGCTCATGATCTTCGTCAGCGGCACGAACAAGGCCACGACGATGAAACCGACGAAGCCCGCCAGGGCGATCAGCAGGGCCGGCTCGATGACCTTGAACAGGGCGTCGATCTTGCGCTCCGTCTGGGCCTCGTAGGCCTCCGCGACCCGCAGCAGCATCGAGTCCAGCTCCCCGGTCTGCTCGCCGACCTCGACCATGTTCGTGACCAGGTCGTCGAACACGCCGCTCTCGCCCATGGGTCGCGCGATGGTCTCGCCCTCGCGCACCGTGCGACGCACGTCCTCGATGGCCAGGCGGAAGGTCTCGTTGGCGGCCGTCTCGCGGGAGATCTCGAGCGCGTCGAGGTGCGGGACGCCAGCTTGCACCAGGGTCCCGAAGGTGCGCGCGAAGGCCGCCACGTTCGAGCGCACCATGACCTGACCCAGGTAGGGGATCTTGAGGATCCAGCGGTGGATCAGACGCCGATAGGCGCCCCCGCGGGCCAGGAAGACGAAGTGCAGCACGAGCAGCAGCAGCGGCACGCCGAAGACCAGGTACCAGTACTGCACCGTAACGTCGCTGACGTCGAGCAGGATCTGGGTCGGCCGTGGCATCTCGATGTCGAAGGACTTGAAGACCTCCTTGAAGCGCGGGATCACGAAGGTGATCACCGCCGCCACGACCGACAGGGCCACGACCAGCACCACGACCGGGTAGATCATGGCGCCGGTGACCTTGCTGCGGATCTCGGCCGCGCGCTCGCGGAACTTGGCCACCCGCTCGAGCACTGCCCCGAGCACCCCCCCGGTCTCGCCGGCCCGCACCATGGACGAGTACAGGTTGTCGAAGGCCCGCGGACGCTTCGACATGGCCTCCGACAGGGGCGTGCCGGCGGAGACGTCCTCGACCAGGTCGGCCAGGACCTCCTTGAAGGGCCCCGGACGGGCTTGGCCATGGAGAATCGTCAGCGAGCGCACGACCGGAATGCCGGCCGAGGTCAGGGTGGCCAGCTGGACCGTGAACTCGGTCACCAGTTGACCGGAGACGCGCCGACCAACGGCGCTCGCCCGACGACGGGGAGCCTCGCCGGAGCTGCTGGGGGGCGCGGCGGTGCTGCCGCGGTTGACGTTGCGTTGGATCCGCTTGGCCATTCGGATGGGTCGGAGTGGAAGTGGGCGCGTTTGCTGCTTGCCGTGGCCCCGTCGGGCGGCACCGTCAGAAGGTCGCGGCCGTCTCGCGCAGGACCTCTTCGACCGTCGTGATGCCGGCCAGGACAGCATCCAGGCCGACCTCGCGCAAGCTCCGCATGCCCGTCGCCCGCGCGCGGGCCCGGATCGCGGCGGTGGACTCGCCCTCCAGGATCGCCGCCCGGATGTCGTGGTCCAGGTGCATGATCTCGCACAGGGCGGTGCGGCCCAGGTAGCCGGTGTGGAAGCACTCGGCGCAGCCCTTGCCGAACTTCAGCTCGCGTCCCCGCATGCGGTCGGCGTCGGGGCCCAGCTCCAACAGGAACTCCTCGTCCGGCGTGAAAGACGTGCGGCAGTGGGGACAGACGGTCCGCACCAGGCGCTGGGCCACGACAGTCTCCAGGGTCGCCGTGAGCAGGAAGGGCTCGACCTTCATGTCCAGCATCCGCGTGATCGCACTGGGCGCGTCGTTGGTGTGGACCGTGGCGAAGACCGTGTGACCAGTCAGGCTGGCCTCGATCGCCGTGGCGGCCGTCTCGCCGTCGCGGATCTCCCCCACCAGGATCTTGTCCGGGTCCTGGCGCAGGATCGTGCGCAGCACGGCCGCGTAGTCCACGCCGATGTCGGGGTTGATCGGCACCTGCACGATGCCGTCGATGTCGTACTCGACCGGATCCTCGACGGTGATGATCTTGACCGCCGGGTCGTTGGCCTCGTTGAGCATCGCGTAGAGCGTCGTGGTCTTGCCGGACCCGGTCGGACCGGTCACGAGCACGATCCCGTTGGGCAGCTTGGTCAGGGCCCGCAGGGCCGCCTCGTCCGCGGCGTCGAAGCCCAGGGCCGCCAGGTCCAGGTTGACGGCCGCCCGGTCGAGGACGCGCAGCACAGCCCCCTCGCCCGAGATGCCCGGCAGGGTCGCCACGCGCAGATCGACGGGGCGACCGTCGATGGACAGGGAGATGCGACCGTCCTGGGGCACCTTGGTCTCGGCGATGTCGAGGTCGGAGAGCACCTTGATGCGCGAGAGCAGGGCCGCCGCCAAGTGGGCCGGCGGCGACTCGACCTCGTAGAGAGAGCCGTCCACCCGGTAGCGGATGCGGAAGGCGTTCTCGTAGACCTCGAAGTGAACGTCGCTGGCTCGGTCGCGGATCGCGCGGAACAGGATCGAGTTGAGCAGCCGCACCACCGGCGCGCTCGATCCGGCCGACTCGGGGTCGTCACCCAGCCCCGCTCGCGCGGCCTCGGCGATCACGTCCGCCAGGGACTTCTCCTCGCCGTAGGCCTCGCGGATCTTGACCTTGAGCAGCTCCGCGTCGCCCACCGCGCCGCGCACCGTGCGACCGGTGGAGAAGGACAGGTCCTCCAACATGGCCAGGTTGAGCGGATCGGCCAGGGCCACCAGCAACTCGCCCCCACTGATCCGCAAGGGCAGGATCCCGTAGGCGTAGGCGGTGGTCCCGTCGATCAGCTCGAGGGCCTCGTCCGTCGGACTGACGGAAGACAGATCGACGGACTCGATCCCGGCCTGCTCGGCCAGGGCCATGGCCACGTCGCCACCCTTGCAGGCGCCGATCGCCACCAGGTGCTGGCCGATCAGCCCGCCCTCGTTGCGTTGTGCCTCCAGCGCGTCCTGGATCTGCCCCTCGCGCACGACGCCGCGCGCCTTGAGGATCTGCCCCAAGAGGCGCCTTCCCCCGCTGCCCGATTCCGCGCTGCCGCTCATCCGAGTCGAACCTCCAGGTCGGCGCGATCCTGAGCCGCGTCGAGGGCCACTTCGGGCGCGATGATGCCGCGCTTGACCATGTCCAGCAGGTGATCGTCGAGGGTGATCATCCCCATCCGCCGCGAGGTCTGGATCGTGGATTGGATCTTGTTGGTCTCGTTCTTGCGGATCAGGTTGCCGATCGCAGGCGTCATCAGCATCACCTCGAAGGCCGCCACGCGCCCTGCACCGTCTAGGCGCGGAAGCAGCAACTGACTGATCACCGCCTGAACCGAGACCGAGAGCTGGGCGCGAATCTGCTCCTGCTGGTTGGCCGGGAAGGCGTCGATCATTCGGTCGACCGTGCGCGAGGAGCCAGTCGTGTGCAGCGTGCCGAAGACCAGGTGCCCGGTCTCGGCGGCGGTGATCGCGGCCGAGATCGTCTCCAGGTCCCGCATCTCGCCGACCAGAATCACGTCCGGATCCTGGCGCAGGGCGCGGCGCAGGGCCTCGGGGAAATCGGGTACGTCCTCACCCACCTCGCGCTGGGTGACCACGCCCATCTTCGACTCGTGGAAGTACTCGACCGGGTCCTCGATGGTGATGATGTGGCGGTCGAGGTTGGTGTTGATCCAGTCGACCATCGACGCCAGGGTCGTCGACTTGCCCGAGCCGGTGGGCCCGGTCACCAGGACCAGCCCGCGCGGCTTGGTGAGCAGCTTGCGGCAGGCCTCTGGCAGGCCGATTTTATTCAGGTCGAGCAGGTCGTCCGGGATCAAGCGCAGCACCGCCGCGTAGCCTCGGCGTTGGCGCATGACGCTGACCCGGAAGCGGTCGCCGGTCGAGTGGGCCAGGGCGAAGTCGGTCGTCCCGCACTCCTCGAGCTCGGGCCAGCGGCGCTCCGGCGTGAGCCCGCGCGCGATCTGCTCCGACACCTCGGGGGTCACCGGACGGTCGCTGATCGACTGCAAGCGGCCGTTCACCCGCAGGGTCAGGGGCCTGCCGGGACTCACGTGGATGTCGGACGCACCGCGGGTCAGGGCGGCTTCGAGGAGCTGGACGACTTCCATCTTGGGTCGATCGATCGGGAGGTTGGAGAGCGCGGGTCCGGCCGAGGCCACCTGCGCGGGCTGGTTGGGCTAGCTCGACTCAGACGGACTTGTTCATCAGATGGTCCGTGGCGGCGCGGGTCACGCGCAGCACCTCGTCCACCGTGGTGTGGCCGTCGACGACCTTGCGCGCGCCGTCCACGATGATCTCGCGCAGGCGTCCCGAGGAGCGCCCCGCGGCGCGCAGCGCGTCCAGGCTCGCCCCGCGGTAGACCAGCTCGCGCAGGTCCGCATCGAGCTCGAACAGCTCGAACAGGCCCACTCGACCGCGGTAGCCGGCGCCCTCGCAGGCGCGGCAGCCGCGCGCGCGGTAGAAGGTGGACCCTGCGGCGCTGGACGGGTCCAGACCGAGCATGGCGACCTCCTCCCCGTCCGGCGTGTAGGCCTCGCGGCACTGATTGCAAAGTCGCCGCACCAGGCGTTGAGCCACGACTCCCTGCACGGCCGCCGAGGCCATGAAGGGCTGCACGCCCATGTCGACCAGGCGGGTCAGCGCACTGACCGCGTCGTTGGTGTGCAGGGTGGAGAAGACCAGGTGGCCGGTGAGCGCGGCCTGGATCGCCGTCTCGGCCGTCTCCAGGTCGCGGATCTCCCCCACCAGGATCACGTTGGGCGCAGCCCGCAGCATGGCCTTCAAGATGCGGGCGAAGTTGAGCCCCACCTTGTTGTTGACCTGCACCTGGTTGATGCCGCTGATGTGGTACTCGACCGGATCCTCGGCAGTGATGATCTTGACGTCGGGCCGGTTCAGCTCGGCCAGGGCGCCGTAGAGGGTCGTCGTCTTGCCCGAGCCCGTGGGACCGGTCACGAGCACGATCCCGTTGGGCCGCGAGATCAGGCGCTTGAACCACACGTGGTCGTCGCCCTCGAAGCCCAGCTCGGCCAGGCTGATCAGGTTGGCGGAGCGATCGAGCAGACGCATGACGATCGTCTCGCCGTGGTTCGAAGGCAGGATCGCGGCGCGCACGTCGATCTCGCGCCCGCCGACCTTGAGCGCGATGCGCCCGTCCTGGGGCTTTCTGCGCTCGGCGATGTCGAGGCTGCCCATGACCTTAAGGCGCGTGAGCAGCGGCGCCGCCAGGTGCCCGGGATGCTCGGCCACCACGCGCAGCACCCCGTCGATGCGAAAGCGCACGCGCAGGGTGTCGTGGAAGGGCTCGAAGTGGATGTCCGAGGCACGCATCGCCAGGGCGTCGGCGAAGGTGCGCGTCACCAGCCGCACCACCGGGGCGTCGGCCTCGTCACCACTGCCGGCCTGCTTGGCGAGTTCCGCGGCCGGATCGGGAGCCGCGTCGGGAGCCCCGTAGTACTCGGTGACCGCCGCCCGTAGGGCGCTCGGCGCTGCCAGGGCGCAGGCGACGTTGCGTCCGAGCTGGAACTGCAACTGGTCGGCGACGAAGCGCCGCAGGGGGTCGTCGATGGCGACGATCAGGGTTCCGTCACGCTCCGCCACGGGGACCAAGAGGTACTCCCTGGCGACGTCCGCGGGAACCATCTCCAGCAGCGCGTCGGGCACTCGGCCGCGGGTCAAGTCGACGAAGGGCAGTCCCTGCTCCTTGGCACGGGCCCGCCCGAGTTGCACCTCGTCCACGAAGCCGAGGTCCAGGAGGGCCTGTCCCAGGTCGCCGCTACCGCGTTGGTGCGCCTGGGCCTCGCGGAGTTGCCGCTCGTCGATCACGCCGGCGGCGACGAGCAGCTCACCGAGTCGGTCGGTCATGCGTTGCGAGTCCGGCGCCAGGGGATGCGCCGACAGGTGGGGAAACGGACCCGCCGCGGTGATGTTCCGCGGCGGGTCCCGTGCTGGCTATGGAGCCTGCGCGGACCGCTTGGCCCGCAGTGGCTGGAGGTTCGGGTGTGGAGCGACCCGGCCCCCCGATACTAGTTGCCGCTGGTGGTCGAGCTACCGCTCCCCGTCGCGGAAGTTCCCGTCGCGGAAGTTCCCGGGCCCGAGGTTCCGGGGATGGGCGTCGCCGGCGGCGCCTGGGGACGCACGACGTTGGTGCGGACCACACCGGAGAAGGGGATCGAGAGGGTCGGCTTGGTCGGGTGACCGATCTCGACGTCCACGTACCCGCCGAAGGGGCCGGTGTAGCTGTCGGGCAAGTCAGCCAGGGTCAGGCGCACTTCGTACTTGTGCGGATCACCGTCCACCGGCACCACGCTCCAGGTCAGGCGATCGGCGAGCAGCTCCTCGTCCTGGGGCTGGCGACCGCGCAGGGTCACCGGCATCTCGCCCGCGACGAACTCGTCGTCCGCGATTTCGATCGTGAACGAGCGCTCGAGCTCCTGGCCGGGCCGCACCAGACCGAAGGACACGTAGTAGGGGTTGGCCGAGACCAGACCGACCACCTGGGCGACGGTGTAGCAGATCGCCGATTGGGTCCGGGCGCTGCCGTCGGGCATCGCGGGCGCACCCTCGACGGGCACGTCGGAGACCAGGCGCAGGGGGAAGTTCTGGCTCGGGCTCTCGGGCGCGCCGGGAAGGATCGTGGCCAGCACGTCCCAGGCGGCCGCTCGGCCGTCGGCGTCCGGATCGACGGGACGCAGCTCGATCGAGAGGTGCTCCGGAATGCCCTCGGTTGCCAGGCTAAGACCGAAATGGTCGACGACCCCACTGGTCACCCGGACCTGCTCGGTGCGCGTCTCGTTGGCGAACAGGCGCCCGAACTGGATGTAGGCGTTGGGCTCGAAGTTGAAGAACGGCTGCACGTCGGCACTCAGGCTCAACTGATGCGTGCGCGCCGGATCGTTCGAGAACACCGTCACGGTGCTGTGCAGTTGGTTCTTCTTGCCCTCGGTGTTGACCCGCGCGGTGATCTCCAGGGACTCTCCGGGAGCGATCTCTCCGCCGAAGACGTAGGGCTCCTTCTCGCCCGAGGCGCTGACCCGCTGGGAGGTGGCGACGGTGCAGCCACAGGACTGCTTCGTGCTCTGGACGATCAGCGGGCTCTCACCGGTGCTGCGCAGGGTGAAGGTGTGCTCGACCACGGCACCCTGCACGAGGGGCCCGAAGTCGTGGGAGTCGCCGCCCTCTTCGATGGTCAACGCACCGTCGGGACCGTTGAACACCGCGGTGCTCGCCGGGGCCCCGGGGTTAGCCGCGGCGCCGGGAGCGGGCTGCGGACCGACGGCCGGCGGGCCGGTCACCGGCGCCGGGGCGGGCGCGGCGCCCACGGGCAGGCGCACACCCGAGAGGTCGACGCCGGTCTCGAGCACGGGCGGGCTCCAGGGCGAGTGGCGCTCACCGGTCGGACTGATCGTGAAAACTCCGCTCCCCGCGGCCGCGAGCGCGGATCCGGAGGCGTTGACCTCGAGCACGTTCTCGGAGGCGTCGGACGGGTTGGCACAGGCGCCAGCCAGGCCTGCGGTGAGCAGGGCAGCCAGGGCGGCGGATCGATCGAGTCGTTGCATGGCGTGTCGGGGTCGTTCGACCGTAGGTGGTCGGGGGCATCGCGGCCAGGCGAGTCTAGCCGCCAGATCGACAATCGGAACCGTCCGCGGCGCCGCGGAGCGGGATTCCAAGGGGCCTACGGCCGAGCGGCAAGAGGGTTGGAGGCACCTGGCGAAGTGCTTCAACCCGCGGCAATCACACCGTCGAGCCGAACCTCGAGGAACTCCTGGTCCTCGCGTCCCAGGGGCAGGAGGACACGCCCGCGCAGGGGGCCGGTGAGGCCGCTGGGCAGCCCGTCGACCACCAGCTCCAGGTTCGCCTCTGCCGACGTCTCACCCGGACGGAGGACGAGTTGGAGGAACTCCCCCACCTCCTGGCCCTGGACGGCGGCCTCGATCGTCGCCCCGGCCACGTCCAGCCCGGCCAGGTCGACGTCCTCGGAGTGGGCTACCAGCCGCACCGACGCCGACTTGAGGACCCCCTGGCGCAGCACCCCAAGGGCCAGGGCTCGGGGCATGGACTCCACCGGGCGGACCCGGTTCCATCGGGCGTAGATCGTCGCGCCGGTGCTCGTGTAGTCACCGTCTTCGTCGGCGATCTCGATCCTGACCGGCCAGTGGAAGGCCGCGGACTCACCGCCAGCGGACAACTCGAGGACGGCGGTCCAGTGCGCCGAGCGTCCGCGCTGATCGGGATCCTCGGGCACCAGCTGCAAGCCCAGCTCGGCTGGCCAGGGGGCGACGCTGTTCCCCGCCGGCCCACCCGGGGGTCGCGGCGGCAGCAGCAGCACGGGCTCACCGTCCGCCGAGACCAGCTCGACCTCGGCCCGGGCCGTCTCGGAGCGCAGCAGGGTCCCCATCTCCGCGACCTCCTGGTTCGCCTGGAGCCGCGGCTGCACCACGCCCGTGAGCTTGACCTGGTAGCGGCCCTCGGGGGACACGTTGCCGTACAGGGTCACCGGACGGTCGTGGGTCCCGGTGCGCTGCAGGCTCGAGAAGCGTACGTTGAGGGAGAGGCCCTCCCCGGGCTCGAGGGTCTGGCCTTCGACGAAGGTCCGGCCGTCGGAGCGGCTCAAGCGCGGAATCGTGCAGCCGCAGGTGGTTCGCACCGCCTCCACCTTCACGGGCGCATCGCCGGCGGCGACCAGCTCGAAGGTGTGCTCGACGATCTGTCCCTCCCAGATCGAGCCGAAGTTGAAGGCCGGCTCGGCGCAGTGCAGGCCGGCCGATTGCGCGGCAGCGGGCCCCGCGACCGCGGCTGCGACACCGGAGTTCGTCGGCGACGATCCCGTCGAGCCGTTTGCGACACCGGGCTCACTGCCTCCACAGGCAGCGAGGGGAAGGATCAGGAGCCCAACCATGGGCAGAGCGTGGCGACCGGTCATGGCTCACGAGACTACGGGCAGCGCCGCCGCTGCGTGAGGGCCGAAGGCCGCCGATTCCGGTGCGGGACGGCGGCACGCCCGATGGCTAACCTGCCCCGATGGCCCTCCATCAGCTCCACGCCTCGCGCTCCCGCGGCCGCGCGAACGACCTGCTCACGACCCTGCTCGCCTGTGGCGCGGCCCTGCTCGCAAGTTGCAGCGCGCCGCGCCCGACACCCGAGGCCTGGCTGGACGTGGGCTTCCGGACCCCGGAGCAGTGCTTCCGTACCTTCCAAACGGCCTTCGCCACGGACCAGGAGGACCTCGAGTACCGCTGCCTGGCGACCTCGATGAAGCTGCGCGAGGGCATCGACAGCGCCACCTACCGCATCGCGCGGGATGAGCTGCTGTCCTCGACGCCCGGCCTCAAGCGCGTGGCCGCGGCGAAGGTGCGGCGTTCCTGGCCGGTGGGCGCAGACCGCTGGGCCCTGGTGGCCGAGGTCAAGGTGCTCTGGATCCACCGCTTCCTGCTGGTCGAGTTGGTGACCGAGGAGTTCTTCGAGCTCTACGTCGGCGAGAGGCGGGTGCTGGACGGGGCCGTCGACCTGGGCCGAAATCTGTTCCTCGACGAGAGCGAGGGCAAGCCCCTGCTGTGGGCCTGGGTCGACGTGGAGGACCCCCTCGGCCTGGCAACGCCCGTAGACCCCGACGCCGTCGACGAGCTGCGCGTGGGGCGGGAATGGAAGATCGACAGCCTGCTGCCCCTGGAGCGCGAACAGGCCGAGGAGCTCATCGCGAAGGGTTCCTGACGCGAACCGCGAGGCGGCGCGGGGCGCCCACGGGCTCTTCACGTGGGCCTCGGCACTATCGTCGGTCTAATGGTTGGAGTTCCGCGTGCTCCCCGGCCGAAGCCTCCCGTCGGCCCGCCGCGAGGAGTGCGGGCATCGACGTCTCCCCGCCCAGCCCCCCCACCATGGCCAAGCGCAAGGCCGCCAAGCGCGGCACCGCCCCGAAGAAGACCGTGACCCGCAAACCCGCTGCCAAGGCGACCAAGAAGGCAGTGCCCAAGGCCCCGCCCAAGGCCATGGCCGCCCGCGCAGCCCGCGCAGCCCGCGCCAGGCGTGACGTCTATTGGTTCGGCGACGGCGTCGCCGACGGGTCGAAGGAGGACAAGGAGCTGCTCGGCGGCAAGGGCGCCAACCTGGCGGAGATGAGCCGCATGGGGCTGCCGGTGCCCCCCGGCTTCACGATCACGACCGAGGTCTGCACGGACTTCCTGGCCGAGAAGGGAGTCTTCAGCGCGAGTGTCCGCAAGCAGGTCGCCGCCGCCCTGGTCAAGGTCGAGCGCTCGATCGGCAAGAAGTTCGCGGACGCCGACGATCCGCTCTTGGTCTCGGTCCGCTCGGGAGCGCGGGTTTCGATGCCCGGGATGATGGACACGGTCCTGAACCTCGGTCTGAACCACAAGACAGTCGAGGGCTTGGCCGCCAAGTCCGGCAATCGGCGCTTCGCCTGGGACGCCTACCGTCGCTTCGTGCAGATGTACTCCGACGTGGTCCTGGGCGTCGGCGCAGTCGACGGCGAGCTGCACGACCCCTTCACCATGGCACTCGAAGCGCTCAAGAACCGCGTCGGCGTCGAGGAGGACACGGAGCTCTCCGCCGCCGACCTCGAACGACTCGTGGGCGAGTTCAAGCGCATTGTCTTCGACCGCACCGGAGAGCCCTTCCCGGACGATCCCCAGGAACAGCTTTGGGGCGCGATCGAGGCCGTCTTCCGCTCCTGGAACAACGACCGCGCGATTGCCTACCGCCAGATGGAGGGCATCTCCTCGAGCTGGGGCACGGCGGTCAGCGTGGTTGCGATGGTCTACGGCAACCTGGGCAAGACCTCGGGCACCGGTGTGGCGTTCACCCGCGATCCCGCCACAGGCGAGAAGCGCTTCTACGGCGAGTACCTGATCGACGCGCAAGGCGAGGACGTGGTCGCGGGCATCCGCACGCCCTTGCCGATCGCCTCGCTCGAGAAGACCCTGCCCAAGGCCTGGCGCGAGCTGCAGCGCATCCAGAAGTTGCTCGAGAAGCACTACCGCGACATGCAGGACCTGGAGTTCACGATCCAGGAGGGACGCCTGTACATGCTCCAGTGCCGCTCGGGCAAGCGCACCGGTTTCGCCGCCGTGCAGATCGCCACCGACATGGTGCGCGAGAAGCTGATCACGCGGGACGAGGCGCTCTTGCGTGTCGATCCGGAGGGGCTCAACCAGCTCCTGCGTCCGGTCTTCGACCCCAAGGAACTCGACGTCGCCAGGGCCAAGGGGCGCCTTCTGACCAAGGGCCTCAACGCCGGCCCCGGCGCCGCCACCGGTCGCATCGTGTTCAGCCCCGAGGCGGCCGAGCGGCGCGCTGCCGAACACCCCGAGCCGGTGATCCTGGCCCGCATCGAGACCAGCCCGGAGGACATCAAGGGCATGCAGGCCTCGGTCGGCATCCTCACCGCACGCGGCGGCATGACCAGCCACGCGGCACTCGTGGCGCGGCAGATGGGACTGGTCTGCGTGGCCGGTGCGGGCGAGATCGAGATCGACTACGCGCGTCGCTGCATGACCGCCGGTGGGCGCGTGATCGAAGAGGGCGAGTGGGTCAGCCTCGATGGCAACACCGGCGAGGTCTACCAGGGCCTGGTCAATACCCAGCCCTCGGCGGTGATCGAGCACCTCTTCGCGGCCGAGACCAAGCCGGCGCGCAAGGCCACCAAGCACGCCCCCGCCACGGGCATCGTCAAGGCTTTCCTGACGCTGATGAAGTGGGCCGACGAGGTGCGCGAGCTCGGCGTGCGCACCAACGCCGACCAACCCGACCAGTGCGAGACGGCGATCGCTTTCGGGGCCGAAGGCATCGGCCTGACGCGCACCGAGCACATGTTCTTCGGCGACGAGAAGATCGAAGCCGTGCGCGAGATGATCCTGGCCGAGGACCAGGAGGCGCGCGAGGAGGCCCTGGCGCGGATCCTGCCCCTGCAGCGCGAGGACTTCGAGGGCATCTTCATGGAGATGGGCCAGCGGCCGGTGACGATCCGCACCCTGGATCCGCCGCTGCACGAGTTCCTGCCCATGGAGGAAGAGGCGCAGCGCGAGCTGGCCAAGGCCATGGGCGTGCCCTTCAAACGCCTGCACGCCAAGGTCGAGTACCTGTCCGAGCTCAACCCCATGCTGGGGCACCGCGGCTGCCGCCTGGGAATCGCCCACCCGGAGATCACCCGCTGTCAGGTGCGCGCCCTGTTCGAGGCCGCCTGCCGGGTGGCCAAGAGGACCGGACGCAAGCCGCGCCCCGAAGTGATGATCCCGCTGGTCGGCACCGTGCGCGAGCTGGAGCTGCAGGCCATGGTCGTGCGCGAGGAGGCGGCCGCGGTCTGCAAGCGTCTGGAGATCGATATCCCCTACCTGCTCGGAACCATGATCGAGCTGCCGCGCGCCTGCCTGGTGGCCGACAAGATCGCCGCCGTGGCGGACTTCTTCTCCTTCGGAACCAACGACCTGACCCAGACGACCTACGGCATCAGCCGTGACGACGCCGGCAAATTCATCCCGGCCTACATGGAGAACGAGATCTTCGACCACGATCCGTTTGCCCAGCTCGACCAGGTCGGCGTGGGTCGCCTGATGCATATCGCCTGCCACGAGGGGCGCCAGGTGAAGCCGGACCTGAAGCTCGGCATCTGCGGTGAGCACGGCGGCGATCCGTCGTCGATCGACTTCTGTCACCGCCTGGGGCTCGAGTACGTCTCGTGCTCTCCCTATCGGGTGCCGATCGCGCGCTTGGCGGCGGCCCAGGCGGCGCTGCGCCACGGACCCAAGGGCGGCGACGTGGAGGACCGTCGGCGCTCGACGGCGACGCGGGGGTTGCGGCACTGATCGACAGCCTCTGGCTATCACCATCGCCCAGGTGATTGCCAGGGGCTATCGCGTGGATAGCCACTTGCGATTCGACTCGCGGGCCCTTTCGGGCCAGGATGGGCGGGCCTAGGAGACGGAGTCCCCGGCTCCTTCACCCCTTGCCGCCCCCCCGTGGCGGACCACCGAGAGAGACCCATGCCCGACGCAAGCCAAGAGATCGCCAAGAAGGCCGCCCACCTGCTCGCCGACAGCTACGTGCTGTACCTGAAGACCCACAACTTCCACTGGAACGTGACGGGTCCGATGTTCTCGACGCTGCACCTGATGTTCGAGACCCAGTACAACGAGCTTGCCCTCGCCGTGGACGAGATCGCCGAGCGCATCCGCGCCCTGGGCGTCCCGGCCCCCGGTACCTACACGGAGTTCCTCGAGCTCTCGAGCGTCAAGGAGACCGCTGGCATCCCCAAGGCCACCGAGATGATCCGCATCCTGGCCGAGGACGGTCGCAAGGTCGTGGAGTCCGCCCGCGCCCTGGTCAAGGCCGCCGAAGCCGGCGGTGACGACGCGACGGCCGATCTGGCGATCCGTCGCATCGAGCTGCACCAGAAGAACGTCTGGATGCTCTCCGCGCACCTCGAGTAGAGCAGCGGGGCCCGAAGTGAGCGAGCGGGCGCGCTCCCCCGATCCGTTGGATCGGCAGGGCGCGCCCGCGGCAATTCACGGCCGCCGTGCTCGTCCGCCGGCGTGGATCCGCCGGTCGATGGCCGAAAGTTCTGGACTCGCGCGAAGGATCTGAGCGGGCGAGGTCACCAGGCCCGCGATCCCGGCCCGACCGGGCCCCCGCAACGCCGACCCTGACCTCAAGATGCAACCTGCCGCGTCCCTCCTCGGACTGCTCCGCTCCAGTTCCCCCATCGTCTTCGGCCTGGGTCTCGGTCTGGTTCCGCTGCAGGCCGACCACAATCTGACCTTCGGCCCCACGAAGGACTCGAGCTGGTCGCGCTCGATCAGCCGCAGTTCCCAGTTGTCCGGCGGGAACCTCGAGGTGTGGATGAACGGCCAGCCGGTGCCGGCCGCGTTCCTCCCGCGGCTCGACCTCGAGTTCACGGACACGATTCGGGTCCAGTGCATCGACCGCTATCTGGAGCCCGGGTCCGGTCGACCGAGCGCACTGCTGCGGACGATCGAACAGGCCAGCCACACGGGCAGCGGCTCGATGGCCGCCAGCGAAGGCGTCGAGGCGCAGGCCTGGGAGTACGAGGCGGACTCACCCCTCGTCGGCGACCATCTCTACTTCCAGTGGAGCGAAGGCGACGACGAGCCTCGGGCGCAACGGGTCGAGGGGATTTCACTCGAGCCGACCGCCGAGGAGGTTCCCGAGGGAACTCTCGAGGACCTGGACCTGCGAGGTCTCTTGCCCGATTCGCCCGTCGCCATCGGCGCGAAGTGGGAGGCGCCGGCCGAGTCCCTCGCCGCCCTGATCTGGCCCTGCGGCAACCTCGACTTCGAGTTCTCAGACGAGGACGCTCGCTACCAGCCCCGAGTGCGCGAGCGCGAGCTCGACGGCACGATCGAGCTGACCCTCGTCGCGGTCGAGGACGGCCTGGCCCGCATCGCCCTGCGCGGAGAGCTGGTCGAGACCTTGGTCAAGCAGGGCGACCTGAGCAACGTCCCCATCGCCTCCGGCGAGGCCACCGACACCGAGACCTCCACCATCGCCCTCGAGGGCGCGCTGGTCTGGTCGATCGCAGCGGGCCTGCCGGTCGAGCTCGACCTCACGGGCGCCATCGACCGCGAACTGCGGACCCGCAAGGACGACGGGCAAGAGGGCCCGCCCTACGAGAGCCGCCTGACCTTCAGCGGCAGACTCGAGATCGAGATGACGGTCGAAGATCGTTAGCGCACTGCGTCCCAGGGGCGCACACCGGCACGTGGGTTCTGCTCGGAGCAGCCTCAGCCGACACGCGCGTGGCCTTCAAGACCACCATTCACCGAGCGTCAGGGGGCGGTTCGCGGTGCCGGCCAGGCGCCCCGAGCCGCCCGCACGGGAGGCGGCTTTCAGGGAGTCACGCCCTGGAGGCCATTCGTCGCCGCGAGGCCTCCGCCCACAAGCTCGAGAGACCACATCTGCACGAACAGGCTAGCCCCCGCCGGAACGCCCGGTGCCCAGGTGACCTCGTAGTCGAGGCGGCCGAAGGAGTCCGTCGAAAGGCCTGAGAGGACCAGATCGGGGTTCGGCACCAGGGTCCCTCCGGCGATGGGCAGGTTCAGGGTCGAAGCGCCGACGATCAGCCAGGTGGGCGCCGTGGCCGGCAGCTCGGCGGCGCGCAGGATGACCTCGCTCTGGGCCTCCAGGTTGCCGACGCCGGCCAGGGACGGAGCCGGGTTCAGGGGCGACGCGCCACCGAGGTCCGTCCAAGGGTCGGCGTCGAGCTTGGCGGAGATGTTGACCAGGTTGCCGGCCACCGCGTGACGCCCGGCGGCGAACAGCTTGCAAGGGGCCGAGGCGTCGACCGCGCCCAGGGACACGCCATTCGCACCGTCGAAGTCCTCGACCACGCTCCAGGAGCCGCCGTCCCAGTGGGACACCACCGCGCCCACGGCGTAGACGTCGTCCGAAGCGAAGGCGTGCAGGGCCAGGGAGCCGCCGCTGAAGGGCACCTCGCTCCAGGACGAGCCGTCCCAGTGCAGCGCGAAGCCGACGATCCCGGCGCCCGTGTTCGTCTGGCCGATGGCCCACACGTCGTCGCTGGCGATGGCGGCCACGTCGAACAGGGAGTGGGTAATGCCGGGCTTCGGGGTCGTGACCAGTTGCCACGAACTCCCGTCGTAGTGCAGCACGTAGGGATCGATCAGGAAGCCGTCCCCATAGCGCCCGCCGACCGCCCAGATATCGTCAGGGGCGACGGCGGAGACGCCCGACAGTCCGTTCTCGTCGGTGTTGTTGAGCGGCGTGTCGAAGATCGTGAAGCCGCTGCCGTCCCAATGGATGGCACCTGCGTAGCGCACGCCGAAGCCATCGATCACGCGGGGGAAGTCACCCACGAACCAGATGTCGTCGGGGGCCAAGATCTCGATGCCGCGGATCCAAGCGCCGCTCACGCCAGGTTCGAGCTTGGGAGCATTTGGCACCAGGGACCAGTCGCTTCCGTCCCAACGCACGATCAGCACTTCTTGCGTGACGAACCCATCGCCACCGATGGCCGAGTAGGTACCCGCCGCCCAGACGTCGTCGCTGGAGGTCGCCGCCACCGCCGACAGCCAGGCGTTCCCACCTCCCGGGTAGGGATCGGGTACCGGAACCGGCACGGACGTCCAACCGCTCCCGTCCCAGTGCAAGGCCTGGACGACGTTGTCGACGTCCCCGGGCGCGACGGTCACGGCAGCCTCGCCCACCGCCCACACGTCGTCGTCGGAGATCGCGGCAACACCGCGCAGGATCGACTTGTTCGATTCGGACGGAAGGGGAGTCGTGAGGATCCCCCACTGTCCGCAGGGATCGGTGCTCGGCGTCGGCACCGTGCCGGTCGAACCCCACAAGGAGAAGGCCAAGTCGGCCACCAGATCGCCGCCGACGATCTGGTCCACCGGCCCCCATTGGCCGCCCTGGGTCGCGCTGCGGAACCACACCGAGCTACCGCTGGGCGCGTCCTTGTTGCTGATCCACCAGCCCCAGTACCCGTCCGCCGGCCCCATGGTGAGTTGCACCGAGACGAAACCCGGCCCGTCGATCACGTAGGGGGCGGGGAGAACGATCTCCAGGTCGTCGACCCCGGTCGGGTCGTAGACGAAGCCGGGGTCGCCGGCCGCGACCGACTGCATCGAGACCAGCGCACCCGGACCCGCCGTGGTCCACTCGTAGAAGCGCACCACCACCTCGGCCACGTCCGCCGGCTGGCACGGGAAGCACTGCTTGCCGTGGACGGTCAGGCGCTGGACCAAGCCCGAACCGTTGAAGTCGTCGGCAGCTTCGAATTCCAACGGAAAGGACGAGACCGGGGTGCTGTAGCTCTGCACCGCCGTGTAGCTGCTGTTCGAGGGGTTCGAGTAGAGCAGCTCGGTGCCCTGGCCCACGGCCGGGCCAGTCAAGGCGGCGAGGGCGAGCGGAGCGAACAGCGCGGTGGGTGTGGGGCGCATGGCGGTCTTCGGTTGGTCTGGGTCGACGGGGGTCAGAGCCGAGCGGATCGCCCGCGTCTCCGATCGAAGGCTCCCCCACCTGGAGCAACTGGTGTGCCAGCACGTCCCCAGGCCGTGAGGCGCCTCGGAAGCTTCGGATTCCAAGCGCTAGATTCGGGGAGTCCAGGATCTGTACGCCCTGGGATCGACTTCACCACTCGAAGTCCAGACCGACGGACCTAGTGTCCTGGATCCGCGCCCAGCACGCCCAATCGGCGGCCAGCGGACGAGTTGGACGAACTGGACACGAATCCTGGCGATCGAAGCGGCTTGCGGCCCCCCCTTTGCCCCGAGCGCCTTGGCGGGACGGACTCCATCTCCCGCTGCGCTCGAGGCAGGAACCAAGGGTGATGGGGCCGCTCGAGGTAGACAGGGAGGTACTCCGGCGCCGAGCGCGCGGCCCAGAGCTTGCCGCAACTCCAGTCGATCGTCGCGCCATTGCGACTGACCGGCCTCACCACCCGGAAGACGAGCACCTTGTCGCCGACTAGGGCGAGCGGAGCGTCGACGCGGATCGCCGCTGGGCCATCCCGCAACCAACGCCCGTCGTCGATCGGCTCGGGCTCGTCGGTCTCGACGCCCAGGAACTCGGCGACCAACAGCATCTGCACCGCTCGCTCCGCGGAATCGAACCAGGCGAACGGCCCGACGAAGACCGGCTCGGGCAAGAGGGCGGCCACGGCGGACGACGGCTCGAGCGGCTCCATTCGAGGGCTCCCGTTGAAGCGTCGGGCCAGGAACGACGCCAGCTCCGTCAGCTCGTCGTCGGCCACCGCCGCCAACCGCGCCGACCAAGTCCGGGCATCAGCGGCGGCGTGGCGTCCCTCCCGGAGAGCCCATCGCCGGCGGCCAGGGCCGCCCTCGCGGTCACATTCAGGATGAGTACTGCGGCCGCGGTCGTCCCTTCCGACCTGGCAACGGAGTCGACGGCGGCCGTCGGTCCGACGTGGTCGGCGCCGGTCAGGGCTGCCACCGCTAGCGGAAGGGCGGACCACCGCCCGCGCCCTACCGCTCGATCGCCTCGTCGTCGATGTCCACCAGCATCCGCAGGACCAGGCGCGTCACCCGGGCGACCTTGTCGGTGTCGATCTTCTCGACCGTGTCGCTGGGCTGGTGGTAGTCCTCGTGCACGTCGGCGAAGAGGAACATGACCGGGATGCCGAGGGTCTCGAAGGAGGCCTGGTCGGAGCGGTGGTAGTAGTCGTCGGCGCTGCCGAGGTTGGTGAAGCCTTCGGAGGCTGCATGGCGCTCGAGCACCTGGGCCAGGTCGTTGTAGTACTGCTCCAGCTTCTCGGTGGGCGTGTACAGGATCTGCGTCGGGTCGTTCCGACCGATCATGTCGATGTTGATGTTCGCCACCGGCTTGCAGCCCTCGGGGAGCCAGGGGTTCTCGGCCCAGGCCTTGGAGCCGAGCAGGCCCTTCTCCTCGCCCGAGACCCAGATCAGGAGCACCGAGCGATCGAGCGGCCCATAGGTCGCCAGGGCCTCGGCCAGGGCCAAGAGGCCACAGGTCCCGGTGCCGTTGTCGTCGGCGCCGTTGTAGATGTCGTCGCCACTGACGCCCACGTGGTCGTAGTGGGCCGAGAGGATCACGACCTCCTTCGAACGCTCGGGGTCCTTGCCGGGCCAGAATCCGCACACGTTCTCTAGGGTCGCCATGCCGCCTTGGGTGGCCAGGGAGCGGCGCTCCTCCAAATTCACGCCGAGCTCGGCGCCCTGCTCGGGCATCCAGTCCTCCGCCGCGCCCGGGGGACGGCCCGCCGCGTCGAGCAGCGCCAGGCCGCGCTCGCGGGTCATGAACAGGCTCGGGAAGATCTCGCGCGGTTCGCGCCCGCCGGGCCAGCTCACGCGGCCCCGCTCGAGCATGCTCATCACCCCGCCGAAGCGCTCGGTGTAGGATTCGCCCTCGTAGTCGTGGGCAGGGAAGGTAATCAGGCCCGCCACGCCCGCCTGGCTCGCGGTCCTCGAGCGCTGGCCGCGCCCCTTACCGTTGTCGACGCACAGTGCCCACTTGCCGCGAGCGTTGTCCGGAAAGTCCGCGCGGCGGCCGTAGCCGCAGAACACGAGGTCGCCGCTGGTGACCAGGTCGCCGGCGTCACCGACGCTGGCGAAGAAGTAGTCGCGCCCGGCCTGCAGGGTCGCCGTGGTGCCGTCCGTCGCCGTCCAGGTCGCCTCGCAGCGGTCGATGGCCAGGGGCGAGTGGGCCAGCTGGTACTCGTAGAAGTACGAGCCCAGGGGCCCACCGGGCTGGAAGCCCAGTCGCTGCAGGCGCGCGCGGATGTAGCGCGCGGCGATCAACAGCTCGGGGCTCGGCGTGTCGCGCCCATGCATCTCGTCCGAGGCGATGAACGAGAGGTCCGCGAAGATGTTCTCGGGGCGAATCGTGGCCAGGGCGCGCTCGAGCGGTGTTCCGACGATCTCGTCGACGTCGACCGGCGTGACCGCACCGCCCTCGGCGAGCGCCGCAGGTGCGACCGCCGGAGACTGGCCCGCGGCGAAGTTCGCCGCGTACACCACGGCGCCGGCGACAAGGGCACCCGCGAGGGTGCGACGGGAGGTCCGCAGGAGATCGATCATCGTCAGATGCAGCGGTCGTCGGCCGAGGCCGGGTCAGGGCTCGAGTACGCAACGGTGCGGTCGGCGTGAGCCGAATCAGACCGGGTCGCGTCGCTCGTTGAGGTAGTCGAGCGTCTCACGTTCGAGGCGCTCGAGCAGCGGTCGGAGCTGGTCACCCAGGGCCGGGTCGGACAGGTCGTCGCGATTCGCCAGGCACCAGGGGCAACGCATGTCCTCCAGGTGGAACTTGATGTACCCGGCGGGCCCCTCTTCCAGGCCACCGGAACTCGCCAGGGCCAACCAGTGCCTGGCGGGGCAGCTCACCCGGCGCTCGCGCCAGATCTCCTGCACGTCCATGTCGAGCAGGCGGTGGCCCTCTTCGGCGGCCGCCAACAGGCGCAGCAGGTCGCTGCCCGACTCACGCACGGCGGCCAACTGACGCAGGCGCTTGAGGGCCCGGAACTTGATCCCGGCCACCGCGGTTTCGTCGCGCAGGCCGAAGCGTTTCCAGGTATCGCGGTTGCGCCAGCCCCCGGAGAACAGCGCCTCGATCACGGCCAGGCGGACGAACTCGCCCGCGGCCCAGGTCTCCTCGACCCAGTCGCGCAGGATCTCGCCCAACAGGCCCCGCGCGCGCTCCGACAGCTCGATGCCCCGCACGATCGCCGAGGGCGTCTCGCTCTCGCGCACCATCGAGTCGAGACCCGGCGTCCCGTCCTCGTCCTCCGAGACCTGGATCGCCCGCGCCCGGCGTCGGCGCAGGTGGTCGATCGTGCGGTTGCGACAGATGCCGAACAGGAACTGCTCGAAGCTGTAGGTCGGATCAAAGTCCGGGATGCCACGCACCGCGCCGAGGAGCGTCTCCTGGACGATGTCCTCGGCGGCCTGGACGTCACCGGTCCGGCGCTGGGCGTAGGCCTGCAAGCGTCCGCAAAAGCTGCGCTCGACCTGCAACCACTCGGAGTCGTCGTGACCCTGGAGGCGGGCGATGTCGGGCGACCAGTCGGGACCGGGGACGGCGGGGGCCGGCTCCGCGGAATCGGAGTGGGTGGGAGTCGAGTCGGAGGCAGTCACGGGAGAATTTCGACCGGCGATCTTAGCAGCACGCCAGCCCCGGCGGTTCAGCGCAGGAGCAGCACGACCAATACGACGGCGACCAGCCCGCCGAACAGGAAGCTGAAGGCCGCCCAACGCACCAGCCCACCCAGACCGCGCAGGGCCGACCCGACGCCGCGCGAGCCGGCTGCGAAGGCCAGGTTTGCGGGTCCCTGGAAGATCGCCCCTACCATCTCGACGCCCAGGGCCCCCACCGCCACGACGCCGCCCACGAAGCCCCCGTCGTGTCGAGGAGGCACGGGCACGGTGGGCGCGCTGGCGAAGCTCGCCCTGCTTTCGCCGAAGGACGACGTGCTGCGTCGAAGGCTCGGATCCGCGGATTCGCGCTCGGCGCCCGCTCGGTCGAGGGCGGACCACTCGAGGAGGTCGTCGCCGACCTCGTCCGAGCCACTGCCCGAGTGCCCGTCCAGCGTCTCCCACTCGACCACGTCGGCGCCGACGGGGACCCCCACGGGACGCGGGGTCGGCGCACGGTCGAAGCGACCGGCGGGGATCGAGCCCTCCTTGCCGGGGAAGGGCCACCGAATCGAGTCGCCCGGCCGCCCGGTTTGATCGAGATCCGTCAGGAGCTCGGCCACCGACTGGTAGCGCTCGGCCGGCTCCACCGCCAAGCAGCGCTCCACCACCTCGCGCAGGGGCGGCGGGAAGTCGGCCGGGTACTCGATCTCGCTGCGCTCGTCGCGCAGGAGCGCCGCGATGCCGCTCTCGCCCTCGAACGGCACGCGGCCCGCGAAGACCTCGAACAGCATCGTGCCCAGCGAATACAGGTCGGCCCGCTGGTCGGCCCGGCCCTTGAGCACCTCGGGTGCCATGTAGTGCGGCGTGCCGCGACCGATCGACAGGGTCTGGCGACCATCGGTCAAGAGCTTCGCCAGGCCGTAGTCCCCCACCCGCGCCACGTCGCCGCGCAGGAAGACGTTGGAGGGCTTCAGGTCGAAGTGCACCAACTGGCGATCGTGCAGGGCCAGCACCCCGCGGCAGACCTGCACGAACAGATCGAAGCCCAGCCGGCGCTCGAGGGCGCCGTCACGCAGGCGACGGGCGAGGGTGTCCTCGCCGGCGTAGCCCATCACCACATAGGGCACACCGGCGACCGAGCCGAGGTCCTCGATCGCGACCAGGTTGGGGTGCTCGATGGCCGCGAAGAGGCGCGCGTGGGAGAGCTCGCGCTCGACGATCTGCGCCGCCTGGGGATCGCCGACCTTGAGGAATTTGATCGCGTAAGCCTTGCCGATCGACCGCTTGCGCGCCTTGTAGACCTCGCCGAACGCGCCGCCCCCGAGACGGTTCAGGATCTCGTAGCCCGGGACGAAGTCGGGCTTGCGGAAGTCGGAGTAGAAGGTTTCCCAGTCGACCATCGGCTCGCAGCCGCGCGGGATTCACGCGCGACGGGGCGGACATTCTAGAGCGGCTCGACCCGCATCCAGAGCGGCGGACTTCCGGGGCGGGTCGGGGCGAGCTCGAGGTCTGCCCGGGAGCGCAGCGGCCAGGCCAAGTGCTGTTCGGAACCGGGGGTGACCGCGAGGCTCTCTTCCCCGCGCTGCAGCGTGCCCCTGCGGGGCGAGCGCAGGTGCAGCCCATCCCCCTCGATCCACAGCTCGAGGGCCTGGTCGAGGTCGTCGCAGCGAATCAGCGAACGGACCCCGGCTCCCACGCTGACGCGGCCGGCGCGCCCCTCTGCCATGAGCAGCAACCCCTGGGCACCCTCGGCCTCGAGGCCCCGCTCCAGCTCGAGCCGGGCCGATTGGCTGCCGGGGTCGTCGCAGCGCAGGGTGAAACAGACCCGCGGTCGCTCCGCGGTGGACGCCAGCTCGACCCGCGCGCCCGAACGCAGACGCAGGCAGTCCCGTTGGGGCTCGCGGCCGTCCACGAGGGCGCTTGCGGCACCCCGGACCAGGCACCAGCTTCCGCCGCCGCGAAGGGACGGTCGGCGCACCAGGCGCGGCGCGGTCTCGCCCCCACTTGCCAGGACGACCTCGTCGACGACCAGACAAAGGAACTCGCCCGCGGCGTCGATCGCCCAGCGAAAGCGCCGAGCGGCGCCGATGGCAAGGGGCCCCTGGCCCCCAACGGGCACAGGCCCCTGGCCCCCAACGGGCACAGGCCCCTGGCCCCCAACGGGCACAGGCCCCTGGCCCCCCACGGGTGCAGTCCTTCGGCCCCCTGGCAGCCCCGCGGCGCTGCTCTTGCCGACTCCGTCCGATCCGTCGACCGGCGGCGCATCCACCGGCACCGGCTGGTCCCACGCCAAGTGCACCGAGTTCGCCGCCCGCGCGTCGTAGCGCAGCAGCAGTCCAAGCCAGCGGGCGGCGGCACCCGGCTCGCCGGCGCGTCGGTGGCGCTCGGCACGCATCCGAACGTCGCTCAAGGCCTGGTCGCGCAGTCGCTCCCAATCGTCGAGTCGCGGGTCCTGTTGCGTGGAATCCCCCTCGAGCGCCGCCTTGGCCGCCGCGAGGGCGACCTCGGGCTCGTTGCCGGCAAGGGCCGATCGGGCCTCCTCGAAGGACACGACCGGGATCCCGGAGGGCGGATCTGCCGCCGCCGAGTGCTCGCGGAGGGCGGGACTCACGCAAGCCATTGCGCGGCTCGGGTCGGGTCTATTTCCGCCAGAGCGGCCGGTTGGACTCTCGTCCGCGGCGGGCGCGAGGCTTCAAGAGAAGCGGGGGAGAGCACGCCGCCCGACCTGCAGCACGCCCCCTTCGGGCCGGCAGTTCAGATCGAGTGGAGCACTCCCGATCCGTCGGCCTGAGCGCGCTGGAAGGCCTCGCGGGAAAGACGGAACAGGTCGTCGGCGCGGCCAATCTTGGCGTGGGGGAAGGTCGCGATGCCGACAGAGAGCTCGAGCCTGTCGCCGATCACGTCGGCCAAGCCCAGGCGTTCAGCCGACTCGCGGATGCGCTTGGCCATGACCTCGGCCCCGCGGGCGGGCGTGTTCGGCAGCAGGAACAGGAACGACGAGATGTCGAAGCGACCGAGGATGTCGGTGTCGCGGGCCGCTTGCAGGAAGATGCTGGCAAGGCTGCCCAGCACGCCGCTGTCGGCCTCGCCGTCGAACCCGAGCATCACGCAGGACAGGGGCTGTCCGAAGCGCCGCGCGCGCTTGAACTCCTCGTCCAGCTTGTAGGTCAGGAACTCGTAGTTGAAGAGGCTGGTCTCGGGGTCAGCGAGGGCCTCGATCAGTTGGGCACCGCGCGACGCCTGGCCGGACAGCTCTTCGAGCAGCGCCATCGGCAGTACGGGATCGGCCTGCTCTTCAGGGTGGCTGCCCTGACCCGAGAAGCGTTCCACGGCGGCCGCGATGTCGGCCAGCTCCGTAGGGTCGAAGCCACGTGCGAGTACCCCCGCCGCGCCGCAGAAGCGCGCGATCGGCTCGACCAGATCGTCGCTATCGGGCAGCACTAGAACCGTGCGAGGCGCGCCCGCGAGGGAAAGCAGTCGCGCGGCCACGAAGGGCCCCGATCCGCCGAGTTTGCCGTCCACGATGGCCAGCCCGGCGCCGGCGGGCACCTCGAGCACTTCTTCCAGACGGTGTGGACCGCTGGCCGCCCAACCATCCATGGACGACGCCGCTCGCGCGCATTCGTCGAAGAGGCTGTCGTCCTCGGTGATGACCCACATGCGCCGTGCGGGCGCGTCCTGATCGGCTGCTGCGCTCAAGCTTTCCTCCGTAGTCGTTGGACCGCGCGCGGCGGCCTCCCTGGGGATCGTCCAAGCATGTCCGCGGAGTTGCGCCCCCGCTCCTCCCGCCCCGACAGAGAAGATCCCATTCCCCTAGCTGGGACAGGAGCCCCTTCCTCAACCATCAGCCCAGACCTCGGCGGAGAAACGCCGCGCCGCTGGCATCAGCGGGTCAGTTCGTCGATCCACTCGTCGTCGATCGAGAAGTTCGCGTAGACGTTCTGGACGTCGTCGTTGTCCTCGAGGGCGTCCACCAGGGCCAGGATCTTCTTGGCGTCTCCCTTGTCTTGGACCTCGACGTCGTTCTCCGGTACGTAGCCGATCTCGGCGCTGATGAACGCCAGACCGGCGGCCTCGAGCCCGTCCTTGACCGCCAGGAACTCGGTCGGATCGGCGAAGAACGTCGCCGCGCCGTCGGCCACCTGCACGTCGTCGCAGCCGACCTCCAGGGCCAACTCGGTCAGCTCGTCCTCGTCCCGCTCCCCGGTCTCGACCACGAACACCGAGCGAAACTGGAACAGGAAGCCCACCGATCCCGGTGAGCCCATGTTGCCGCCGCGCTTGTCGAAGATGTGCTTGAGGTCCGAAGCCGTGCGCGCCCGGTTGTCGGTCAGGGCCGTGACCATCACCGCCACCCCGCCCGGCGCGTAGCCCTCGTAGATCAGCTCCTCCATCTCCCCGCCCTTGTCACCCGACGCGCTCTTGATCGCGCGCTGGATGTTGTCCTTGGGCATGTTGTCGCCCTTGACCTTCTCGATCGCGTAGCGCAGCTTGAGGTTCTGATCGGGATCGGGACCGCCCTGCTTGACGGCCGAGATGATCGCCTTGGCACACTTCGAGAAGATCTTCGCGCGCTTGGCGTCGACCGAGTTCTTGCGGCGCGCGACGTTCGCGGCGTGGGAATGACCTGCCATGGGACTGGTTGGGCTGGGGCCGAGGCGGCGAGGGGCTGGAGGAATGGGCTGGGTCAGTGCGGTGCGCCCGGCGGACTTCAAGGCGTCGGGCAAGAACGTTGCGCTCGGGCCGTCCAAGAAAACGGGCCGCACACCAAGAACGGCGCACGGCCCGAAGAGTACAGCTCCGAGAGCGACGAGCGAGCGGATCCGAAGACCGCGCAGGACGCTCGTGGATCGATCAGCGCTTCGAGAACTGGAAGCCCCGGCGAGCGCCGCGACGACCAGGCTTCTTGCGTTCCTTCATCCGCGGGTCGCGGGTGAGGTGCCCGCCTTCGCGCAGGTCCTCGAAGTGGGTCGGGTTGACCTCCTTGAGCGCGCGGCCGAGGCCCAGGCGCACGGCGCCGGCCTGCCCGTGGGGACCGCCCCCGTGGACCGTTGCGTTGATGTCGTAGCTCTCGCCCTCGGCGAGCAGCGCCAAGGGCGACTGGGACGCCTTGCGATCGCGGATGGTCGGGAAGAACTCGTCGACGGGCTTGCCGTTGACGTTGAAGGCTCCCGAGCCGGGCTTGATGCGAACACGGGCGACAGCGCTCTTGCGGCGGCCGAGGCCCCAGGTGTACGGGTTGTTGACGGTCATGGAATGAAAGGGGCTCAGCCCTGGCTGGGGGCCTCGTAGGGCACGGGCTGCTGGGCGGTGTGCGGGTGGTCGTTGCCGCTGTAGACCTTCAGGTGCTTCAGCATCTGACGACCGAGGCGATTCTTGGGCAGCATGCGACGCACGGCGAGGGTCACGATGTCGGCGGGACGCCGCTCTCGCATGGTCTCGAGGCTGAGTTCCTTCAATCCACCCGGGTAGCCGGAATAGAAGTTGTAGGTCTTCTGGTCGTCCTTCTTGCCGGACACCTGAGCCTTGGCCGCGTTGATCACGACGACGTGGGCTCCGCAGAGCTCGCTCGGCGTGTACGTGGGCTGGTCCTTGCCCATCAACAGGGTCGCGATCTTCGCGGACATGCGACCCAGGGGCTGGGTCGAAGCGTCGAAGACGTACCAGCGCTCCTGGATGTCGGCAGCGCGAACGTGAGTGGATTTCATGGGGGTCGATGGGCCTCCGCCTCTTCGTTTCGGCGGTGACGTCAGGCTTGGTGGCGGGGCGGAGCTGTTCGGGCGGACGCTCGTCGTCGGACTCGCGTTTGAGTCAAGCTCAGTCGAGTCAGGAGCGGCCTGGCCGGGATCGGGGTCCCCGGGGCGGCGCCTCGCAGCGAACGTGGCGTTCGCGGACGACATCGGCGTCGAAAAGGGCCCGACAGGCTACCCACGTGCCAAGGCGCTCACAAGCCCTGTCCTGCCCGGAGGATCGATCCGATCTCCAGACCGCTGGCCCGGCGCCAACGCCGGCCGTCCGCCGAGCGCAGCACCGCGCCGGGAACTCCCGGCGGCAAGCCGGCCGCGGCCCAGGCCGGCGGCGGACCGTCGGGGACCTGCCAGGTCCCGTCAGCCGCGCGCCAGTGCCCGACGACCCCGGGGCCCAGGCCCGCCTCCAGGGCTGAACGGCCATCCCGAGGCGCGAACGACCCGCGATCCAGGGTCGAGGCCGAGCGCCCCACCAGGATCGCCCCTGCCGCAACCGCTTCGACCTCTACGTTCGTTCCGCGCAGGGCCGCTCGAACCTCGACCGGCACGCCATCGGGGATCGTCTCGACCCGCTCGGGCCAAGGGGCGGCCCCCAGGTCCACTCGATCGCGAGCGGCGAAGACCCGGGCCGCCACCCCGGCGTCGAGATCCAGGTCCTGCACCTCGACACGCCCGGGGTCCGGATCGCGGATGCCGAACGGCACCAGGAGCAGGCACGCCGCGACGGCCAACTGGAGAGGGATGGCGACCCAGGCCAACGACCCTCCGCGCCGCAGGGCCCCAATTGCGATCACGAGCGAGGCGACCAGCACCAGCAGACCTGCGGTGCTCCAACCGCCCGGAGCTCCGCTCGGAACCGGCGCGGCGCGCGACTTGAGCCCACGCGGCAGCCGCTCCCAGGCGCGACCGAGGGGATCGCTCTCGACCCAGCCCACCAAGCGCGCGCCGCCGCCGCCGCTCGCCACCACGGTCGGAGCCGGACCCAGGCTTCGCGCCAACTCCCCGAGAATCGGCAGGGGTAGGACCAACTCGCGCACTTCCCCTGGAGCGAGATCGATGTCGAGCGCCAGGCTCCCCGCCGTGCCGGCATCGAAGCGCACACTCGTCAAGGGCCCGGTCAACTCGACCCGCGCTGGGAACAAGCGTTGCTCCCCCGCCCGGGCCTGGCTCCCGAAACCCAGACAGACGACCAACGCCCCTACGACCGCCGTGGCCGCGCGCGGCGAGCGCCCCGCGCCGGCCGCGACTCCACGCACGAGGAGGGCGCCGAAGAGCGCGACTGCGGTGGGCGGAATCCAGGGCAGCTCCGCGGGCGCCGGCAGGCCGCGCTCGCCCGCCATCCCGAAGACGAAGCCGGCGGGGCTCCAACCGACCCACGAGGAGAGGGCCACCGTGTGGTTGCCCGGCCTTCCGGCCCAGGCCAGGGCGGCCGCCAGCAGGGGCAGTCCGAGCACCATGCCGAAGTGAAGGGCCGACTGGACCCGGTGGGCCGCTCGGCCACGGGCCGACCAACGGGCGCCCCAGGCCAGGGCGGCAATCGACGCCGCCGCCGCGAAGGCCAGGGCGCGGGCCGCGGCCGGCTCCCCCCGAGCGCCGTCGACCGCGGCAGCCAGGGCCAGGGGCGGGGCCAGGGCGGACAGGCCCAATGCGAAGGCCAGGCCCGTGTGCTGCCGGATGCCCTCCGTCTCCCTGGCGGGGATCCCGACCACGACGATCAACGCGAGGGCCACCACTGCCGTGGGAGACAGGGCCGCCAAGGGCGTCTGGGGACCTGCGCCGCCGATCACCAAGAGCGCGACCAGGGCCAGGCACCAGGCGACCAGGAGCCGCCCCAGGCTCACGGCGACTCCTCGGACTCCGTCAGCGCGGGGACGGGACGGATGTACTCCGGGTCGTCCATGCGCGCGTCGAGCACGATCCAATCCGAGGCACCGCCCTGCTCCAACTCCCTCAAGGCGGCGGCCACGTGCGCCCACTTGCTGGCCAGGGCCAACTCGCCGGGCTCGTCCACCCGCGGCGAGCGGCCGAAGGCCACGGCACGCCCCTCGACCAGGCGCAGGACCGCGCCGGGGTTCGTCAACGACGACCGCGCCGCGTCCTGGGCTTCGATCACGATGCGACCGAGGGCCCCGCGCTCCTCCCGCGCCAGGTACTCCCACAGGCTGACGGCGATCGCGAGCCCATCGAGATCCGCATCGTCCTCGATGCGATCCCCAGGCAAGGCGTCCAGGAAACGGCCGTCCCTCGGACCGAGCAGCGGCAGGAAGCCCCCCGCCACCTTGGGCGGGGTGGCGTGGGAGCCCGGCAGGATCACTCCGGCTGCATCCACGGCGAGAAATCGATCGCTGACGGCGACGCAGGCCACCGGTCGGCGCAGCCGCATCGCGAAGGAGGCTCCGGCCGGCCAGACGATCCGCGGCGAGGCCACTTCCGCCACGAATGCCAATCCCTCGAGTGCAGCGGCCAACTCGCGCAGGCGCGCTCCGTCGTCGAGGGCCACTTGGCCGAAGTCCTCGAAGGTCGCCACCAACTCGTCCTCCCAGCGCGGGTCGACCCATTCCTGCGGGAACTCGAGTTCCAGCTGCGACGGATCCAGGGTTCCGAAGCCCTTGGCGCGCGCGTCGTCCGCCGAGCGCAGACCGATCCAGGTCAGGGGCACCACGATCGCGGCCAAGGGCAGCCACAGGGGCAGGCGCCTGGGACGCGGTCGAGATCGTTGGTTGGGTCGGGGTCCCATGGCACGGGGAGGCTCCGGGAGCGCCGAGAGGATAGCGCTCGATTCGCCAGGAACCGTCTTCGCAGCCTGCGCAGCTTCTCCTCGCTCCCATCGGGCGGATAGGCTCTGCCTCGATGCAATCCGACCGACCGCGCCGCCGGGACGACGAGCGCCCACAGCGGGCGCGCCGCCGCGACCACTCCTCCGACTCCGACTCAGCGCCCCGCGCCCCGCGCCGAGGAAGCACCGGGCAATCGCCGCGAGCGGCCGAAGACGTGCCCGCACGCAAACGCCCCGGCCACGAGTTCGGCGCCGTCGCCCCGCAGCGCGCTGCGAGTGACAGGGATGCCTCCGCGCTGGCTGATTCCGGCGGGTCCCTTCCCCACCGTGGCGCCCCCGATGGACCTACGAGCGTCGAACGAGCCCCCGTGGGTGCGCCGACCTACAAGGGCTTCCGTCTCAGCCGCTTCCAACTCCAAGCGGTCGAGGCGATCCGCGCCGGCGCCAACGTCTTGGTCAGCGCCCCCACCGGCGCCGGCAAGACGCTCGTCGCCGAGTACGCCATCGAGGACGCCGTGGCGCGCGGCAAGCGCTGCATCTACACGGCGCCGATCAAGGCCCTGTCGAACCAGAAGTACCGCGACTTCCGCGACGACCCCAAGATCGACGTGGGCCTGATGACCGGCGACGTCACGATCCACCCCCACGCGCAGGTGTTGATCATGACCACCGAGATCCTGCGCAACTCGATCTTCGAGAACCCCGCCGCCCTCGACGACGTGGAGTTCGTGATCTTCGACGAAGTCCACTTCATGGACGACATCGAGCGCGGCACGGTCTGGGAGGAGAGTCTGATCTTCGCCCCGCGCGCGATCCGCTTCGTGTGCCTGTCGGCGACGATCGAGAACCTCGACGAGCTGGGCGCGTGGATGCGGCAACTGCGCGACCACGAGCTCGAAGTGATCCGCTCGGAGAAGCGCCCGGTGCCGTTGCGGCACCGCTTCTACCTGCCCGACCTGGGCATGTTCGACGGGCACAAGCTCGACTGGGCCAAGCGCCAGGCTCGGGCGCCCGAACGTGGCAAACGCGGCAAGGACAAGCGCGGTGGGCGCGGCGGTCGCGGAGACTGGGAGCAGCGTCGCGACGAGAACCGCAGACGCGAAGCGGCGAGCTTCTCGACCCTGCTGGACGAGATCCAGGAGAAGCAGCTGCTGCCGGCCATGGTGTTCTGCTTCAGCCGCAAGGACTGCGAGCGGCTGGCCCTGGCCAACCAGAAGCGCCACCTGCTCGACGATGCCGAGTACGAGCGCATGCAGGGGCTGCAGCGCGAGCTGCTCGACATGTTCCAGCTCCACGACGGCGAGCTGCAGGGCGAGATCTTCCGCCTGGCCTCGCACGGCATCGGCTACCACCACGCGGGCATGCTCCCGGTGCACAAGGAAGTCGTCGAGCGCCTGTTCACCTCCGGCCTGCTCAAGCTGCTGTTCACGACCGAGACCTTCGCGCTCGGCATCAACATGCCCGCGCGCACCGCGATCTTCTTCGGGCTGAAGAAGTTCGACGGCGTCAACTTCGACTACCTGCGTACGCGCGACTACATGCAGATGGCCGGACGCGCCGGGCGTCAGGGCATCGACGACGAGGGGCTGGTGGTCTCGCGCCTGGAGTTCCGCGACCTCGAGGACGCGCCGCTGAAGCGCCTCCTGGCCAACAAGCCCGAGCCGGTCAACAGCCGCTTCCGCCTGTCTTACTCGTCGATCCTGCACCTGATCGACCGCATCGGTCGCGAGCGCCTGTTCGAGGCCTGGGAGAAGTCCTTCAACTCCTGGCAGCACCGCGGAGGCAACCGCAAGGCGCGCGAGCGCAACAGCCGCGAGCAGCGGCGCCTGGTCGAGGCGCACTTGGAGTTCCTGTACGAGCTCGGCTACATCGAGGGCGAGGACGAGCTGACGGCCAAGGGCAAGATCGGGCGACTGCTGGTCGGCTACGAGCTGCAGATCACCGAGCTCCTGTGGCGCGGGGCGCTCGAGAATCTCGGAGCCGAGGCCCTGTGCGTCGTCTTCGTGGCCCTCGTATTCGAGGAGCGCCGGCGCGGCGAGCCGACGTTCGTGAGCCCGCGGCTGTACGGCGGCGTGCGCCGGCACATCGGGCAGATCCTGACCCGCCTTTCGGCGCAGGAAGCCCACTACGGGATCCCGACGCCCATGAAGACGGTCGATTGGGGACTGACGCCCGCGGTCTGCGCCTGGGCCCGGGGGGCCTCCTTCGAGGAACTCGAGGAGACGACCGACGCCACGGCCGGCGACCTCTGCCGTTGCTTCCGAATGGCGATCCAACTGATGCGCCAGGTCAAGCGCGCGATGGACCCCAGTTTCGACCTGGTCGAGCGCCTGGACGAGGCCATGGCCGCGATCAACCGCGACGAAGTCGACGCCAGGCGTCAACTCGAGCTGGGCTGAGGCTCGAGGGCTCCGGGCGCCTACGGCGCCTAAGGGGGCTACGGGGGCTACGGGGGCTGCGACCCACCCTCCCGGACCCCGAAGGCGCCACGGGCCGCCCTGGGCCCGGGGCGAGTTCCCGGGTTCCTCTGGCTTGGGGATCCTCGCGGAGGCGGCCCGCGTCCCGGCGGGGACTCCTCGCTCGCCAACTGCGGGCCGACCTCCCTCCCCCGCGATCTTCCCCCCAGGGGCCGCAGAGGTCGGGCCTGGTCCACCGACGTAAGTCCGTGGACAGGAACTTGGTAAACCGCTTCCGGAGGGCACACTAGGTACCGCATGGCTTGCAGGGTGGCCGGTCTCGACTACCCTCTGCCGAAGTTTCCCCGGGTACGGCTGCCCCAGGCCGGCTCGATCATCCCCGCGAACGGCCAGAGCCAGCCCGCCCCCACCGGGCTCCCCTGAACCGTCCCGCCAGACCAACAGCAAGCGCCCGGCGCGAGCGATGCTGACGAGTTCCCTCCTCGTAGCCGCCCTCAGCGGCCCCCTGCTTCCGGTGCAGGTCGAGTTCCCCTCGGCCTGTGCGACGACGACTTCCCATTCGATTCCGGCAGGACCCTCGATCGCCGTGGGTCCGCCGATCGTGGCGCGGCCCCTGGCCCAACGCGGTCGGACGGGTCTCGAGCCGGTCGCCCTGCGGACCTCGGACAAGATCGCCCTCAAGGGAGACTTCTATGCGCCCCGCGAGGATGACCGGCGCGCCCCCGCGGTCCTCTTGATCCACGGCGCCGGCAGCGACCGCTCGACCCTGACGGACATGGCCGAGGGTCTGCAGCGCGCGAACTTCGCCGTGCTCACGCTCGACCTTCGTGGCCACGGCGAGAGCGTTGCCGAGAATCTCGACTGGTCCGACATGGACGCGGAAGCGCGCAAGACCCTGTGGGCCTTCGCGACCCGCGACGTCGACACGGCCGCGCGCTGGCTCTCCCAGCACGAGGGCATCCACAGCACGAACCTGACCGTGATCGGCGTCGGCGCCGGCGGCGCCCTGGCGGTGCGCCACGCGGCTCACGACGAGAACGTCCGCTGCGTCGGCATCGTCGGACTCGAGAGCGAGCTGTACGGCTTTGACCTGACCTCGGACCTGCGCGACGTCGAAGGCCTGCCGGTGATGATCGTGGCCGGCCGCGACCAGCGCGATGCGGCCGACGAGTTGGTCGAGGAGGTCGAGGGCGACGGCTACATCTCGATCGTCGGAGTGCGCTCCGAAGGGGCCGAGGTCCTGACCGACAAGAAGCTTCGCAAGGATGTGTCCGACTGGGTCGAAGCGCAGGCGATGCCCAAGCGCGGCGGGCGGAGCTAAGCAGGCGGTTCGACGGGGCCCCGAACTCGACGGGGCCCCGAACTCGACGGGGCCCCGAACTCGACAGGGCCCCGAACGAGAACGCCCGGCTGATCCAGCCGGGCGTTCTCGTTTCGGGCCGACCTGCGAGCGAGCGTCAGCGCGGGCAGACGCCGTCGATCCAGTGGGCGATGTCGTCGTACAGGCTCTTGGCGCCGGCCTCGTGCAACAGGTCGTGCCTGCGCCCGTCGAGGACACGCAGCTCCAGTCCCGCGCGCTCGATGCCGCGTACGGCGTCGACCGATGCGATCGTGTCGTCGGACCCGTGCAGGGCGAGGGTCGGCACCGTCATCGACGCTGCATGGCGACGCACCTCGGCGGCCTCGGCCACGACCCGCTCGGCCACGTGACGGCTGACCTTGCGATGCACGAGGGGATCGCCGGTCCAGGCCGATTGGGCGCTGGCGTCGCTGGAGATCTGGTCCGGGGACCAGTCCAAGTCCGCCTGATCGATCGGAGTGGGCTTCTTGAACAGCCCCTTGAGGCCGCCGGGTTTGGCCGCGACCGGGAAGGTCGGTTGCAGCATGGCCCCCACCAGGACCAGGGCCTGGACCCGGTCCGGATGGGCCTGGGCGTAGGCCAGGGCGTAGAGCCCGCCGAGCCCCACGCCGATGATCACCTTGGGGTGGTCGGGCAGACGGTAGGCCACGTGGTCCTGGACGGAGTCGATGTCCCGCACCGGCTCCTTGATGCCCCAGCTGTGGCCGCGGGGACCCTCGGAGCGGCCGTGTCCGCGCATGTCCGGCAGGGCCAGGGCCCAGTCGTCCTCCGTCAGGCGCGCGCCCAGACCCCGGTAGCGCTCCCCATGGTCGGAGAGGTCGTGGACGATCGTGACGCCCCCGCGGGGCTCGCCCGCCCCCGCCATCTCGAGGCAGTGCAGCAGGAACATGCCCTCCGCCGTGTGGGACAGGCCGGCGCCCTCGCTGCCGTCCGGGTTGGACTCGCGCAGCTCGAGGTTGGTGACAGTGCTGAGGATCTCGCTCATGGGGGGTGTGGCGCCGGGACCTGGCGTCGGGGGAGAAGCGGGCCGGGCAGGTTAGAGCCCGTCCGCCCGTCGCGGAACGTTCAGTTGCCCCTCTCGTGAGGGCCGCTCTCGTCAGGGCCTCGGCGCCGAGCTACGATCCCCAGCGGACGCGAGGCACCTGGGCGGCCGCTGTGCGCTTCGAGTCGTGGCTTCGGCCGTCGGCGAGGATCGCGCGGAGGAAAGTCCGGACTCCACGAGTCAGGGCGGTTGCTAACGACAACCGGCCGTGAGGCTAGGGAAAGTGCCACAGAGAACAGACCGCCCGGCGCCACTTCGGTGGCGTCAGGTAAGGGTGAAACGGTGCGGTAAGAGCGCACCGCGGTCCTGGTGACAGGGCTGGCAGGGTAAACCCCGCCCGGAGAAAGACCGCGTAGAGGGACCGGCGTCGACTCAGCCCAGGGTCCCCGGGTAGGTCGTTAGAGGCCGTGCGTGAGTGCGGTCCCAGAGAAATGGTCGCCACCCCTTCGGGGGTACAGGATCCGGCTTACAGGGTGGCTCGCGTCCACTAACCTCCCGCTAGCTGGCAGTTTGGCCCCGACACGGCCCGGTGGTCGAAGCGGGTCGGGACCCCCAAGATCTTGTGGTGGAGTGTCCCAACCACGCACCCCGTAGTTGGAGGCCTTGACGGTTTGACGGGGTCGGCGGATACTCCGGCCTCTGAATCGCACCCGCCGAGAGCCGCTCCCGCGGCCGTTCGGCAACGAGTCCTGCCTGGACGTGACCCGCGCGGTCCCGTCCGACCGAGAGGCCCGCGAGGCCATCCCCGGCGCGACCCGACTCCGACCGGTCCGACGAGCTGCGACCCGACCCAGCCCCTTCGATCCCGCCCGCGCGGCGGTTCCGACCCCAGGGCCACGGGCCAGTCGCCCCGACGAGTGCGCCCGGACAGGGCCCGCGCCCGCCCCACAACCATGCTCGAGTTCGTCTACGCCGTCCCGCGTCGCGCGCTGTTCCCCACCTGCTACCCGCACGGCCTGGTGCCGTTCGGGTCGGACGGGGACCCCCGGGCGAACGGCGGCTACGACCTCGAGTCTTTCCGAGCCACGGTCAGCCAGCACGGCTTCTTCGCCCAGCGCGACCGCGCCGAGCTCGACCCCGACCTCAAGCAGGTCATCCCCTACACGCTGGTCTTCGGCCGCGACGAGGCGCACGGGATTCGCATCCTGTGCCTGCGTCGCACCAAGGCCGGCGGTGATGCCCGACTGCACGACAAGCTCTCGATCGGCGTGGGTGGTCACGTCGAACCCCCGGACGCGATTGCTGCCGACGGCGGCGATCGCGATCCGATCGCGGAGGGCTCGCGCCGCGAGCTCGCCGAGGAACTGTTCCTGCCCGAGTGCGGCCCGCCGCGCCCGGTCGGGATGATCAACGACGACACCAACCCCGTGGGCGCCGTCCACGTGGGGCTGGTGCAAGTCCTGGAAGTCGACGACCCCACCCGCATCGCCGTGCGCGAGCAGGACGTGCTGGTCGGCGAGCTCCGCACGCCCGACGAGCTGCGCGCCATGCGCGACGCGGGCGCGAACTTCGAGTCCTGGTCGGCGCAGATGCTCGACCGACTCGACGAACTGATCCCGGAGTATGCCTCCGGAGCTGCGTCGACCGCCGCTCGCTGAGCGACGCCGACGACCCCGCAGCCGCGCCGCGGCCGCGACTCTCTCTCACTCACTCTCTCAGGTCGCCCCGGCGACCGACCCGCGGAGCCCGCCGGGCTCCACGCGGACGACACCCTCAAGGAGGCCCGACGGCGACGTCGGGACCCAATGGCCACCGCAACCTCCGCACGGCGCACGACCGCCGTCGACACGGAACTGCTCTACGACATGCTCCTCGGCGCCCGCACCGCCGACCGCGTGACGCTGATGTTCCGCGACGGCCGACAGATCACGGGCGCGCTCGTCTTCAACCAATTCAAGGGCACCGGCCGACTGATCGACGTCGACAAGGAGCTCAGCCTCGACTTCGGCATCGACGAGCTGCGCGACGTCCGGTTCTGATCGGGAGCGAAACCGCTGCTCGATGTAACAGCAGCTGACCCGATCAGAAGTTGCCCTTGGCCCAACAGCTGGCGCCGTTGGAGCGTAGCCGGGCCAGATGCCCGGCAAGTTGCCGTTGGCCCAACAGCTGGCGCCGTTGGAGCGTAGCCGGGCCAGATGCCCGGCAAGTTGCCGTTGGCCCAACAGCTGGCGCCGTTGGAGCGTAGCCGGGCCAGATGCCCGGCAAGTTGCCGTTGGCCCAACAGCTGGCGCCGTTGGAGCGTAGCCGGGCCAGATGCCCGGCAGACTCGACCGACTTCCGACCCTGCACGCCCCGTGCGAGATCCCTCGCGCGGGGCGTTCTTTTGTCGGTTAGCCTCAGCGCCACGATGATCGCTTCTGTCCTTCTAGCGGCCGCCGTCGCCATCCCGGTCCTAGAGCTGCAAGTCTGGGACGATGGGGAGTGGCGTTTCGTATCCGACGCTTCCGGTTTGGGGCCGGGGATCGTCCCGCTCAACACTCGATCGCCGCTGGTGGCCCGCGCGACACCGGGTCCGGTCGGGGCCCGATTGCGAGTGCGGCCCGATATCGAAGGCGAGTGGCGGATTCGCGCCGTGGCCCACTCGACCGACGAGCGAGTGCTGCTCATCGACGGCGAACCCCGGGTCGTAGGGCCGCCGGAGCTTCCGCCGAGGGTCGGCTACTTCGACGCGAAGTTCGTCGCGCTGATCGCTTACCAGGACGGGGAGACCGCCGAGCAGGGGCTCGAGGTCTTCCTCGAGACTCCGACCACGGTCGAGCGCCCGCTCATCCTCGTCCCGGGCCCCGCGCCGCGGGGCACGGCCGACTCGAGTGCGCCCCAGATCGTCGTGCGTGCGCTCGGTCAGCTGGACGAGAGAACGATTCCCTTCGGTTGCCAGCGCCTCGGCGGCTGCGGTGCATTCGCCCTCGTGCTCCCCGAGGGGCGGCATAGGCTGAGCCTGGTCGACTCGACGATCGACCAGCTCTTCGTGGCCGACGTGAGGGTCCCTCGCGATCCCACCGAGCTCGAGGTGACCCTCGACCCCCAGGGCGCCGAGGTTCGGGTGGCGATCCCACCCCGCGACGAGGGCAGGACCTGGACCCTGCTCGTCGACGCTCCTCGCGGCGCGGGCCCACCGCGGCCCGGCGACGAGGCTCCGGTCGCGTCGGGCGCGCTCACCATCGCCCACGCTCGCGAGGGGGACAGCGACGTCCTCGTCGACATGCTGCCGCGCGAGGGGCCACGGCTGGTTCACTTCGAGGGCCCCGACGAGCAACTCGACATCCGCCCCACCATGGGGCCCGGCATCGCCTGGGGCGATGTCGACGACGACGGTACTCCCGAGCTCTACGTGGTCCAGGGCGGCGGGCGCGAGGGCACTCTTGCCCCCACGAACCGCATGTTCCAGTGGGACGGCGAGGCCCTGCAGGACATCACGATGGCCGCGGGAGCGGCCGACACGGGGAACGGCATGGGCGCGCTGTTCTTCGACGGCGACGGCGACGGAAGCCTCGACCTGTACGTCGCCAACTACGGCGAGGACGTCCTCTACGGACACTGGAACAGCTATCACTTCGCGCTCGGCGGAGGCTTCGAACCTCCGGCCTTCAGCGACGTGACCGCGGCTGCCGGAATCACCGGCGACCGCTGGAGCGCGGGCGTCGCCGCTGCGGATCCCGATCGCGACGGTGACCTGGACCTCTACGTGACGAGCTACCTGACCTACGACCCCGCCCTGATGCCGCCGGTCGAGGACCTGCCGCTCTCGCGCGAGGATCCGATCGAGATGCTGCCCTTCGCCTTTCCGGGCCAGCGCAACGTCTACTACCGGAACGAGTCGACGCCCGAGGGGATGAGGTTCGTCGACGCGACCGAGGAGTTGGGCCTGCTCGACGAGCAGGGGCGCGGGATGCAGCCCCTGTTCTTCGACTTCGACGCCGACGGGGCCGAGGACCTGTACGTGGCCAACGACGTGTCTTTCAACGTGCTCTGGTCGGGGGACGGCGAGGGTCACTTCCACGACGTGTCGTTCCAGACCGGGATGGACGACCCGCGCGGCGGGATGGGCGTCAACGTGGCCGACGTGGACGGGGACCTGGACGAGGACCTGTTCCTGACCAACTGGCAACTCGAGGCCAATGCGCTCTACCGCAACAACCGGCTCTCGCACCGCAGCCAGCGCCACCGCGTGGCGACCTTCCGCGACGTGACGGTACCGGCGGGCTTCGGGCCGCACTCGGTCGGCTTCACGAGTTGGGGCTGCGAGTTCTTCGACCTGGACCTCGACGGGGACCTGGACCTGTTCGTGGCCAACGGCTACACGAGCCCGGACTACGAGAGCACGGGTATCTGCGTCGGCCAGCCCAACCACCTGTTCGTCAACGACGGCGAGGCTCGCTTCACCCTGGTCGAGGGATTGACGGACGTCGACCGCGCCCTGCCCTCGCGCGCGGTGGTGGCCTGCGACTTCGACCGCGACGGGGACGAGGACCTGGTGGTGACCACGAACAACGGGCCGCTGCAGCTGCTCGAGAACCGCGCCACGGACGGCGCGGACCGACCGAGCTGGCTCGGGATCGAGCTGCGCGGGGCGGACGGCAACACGCGGGCGATCGGCGCGCGGGTGACGGTCACCGTGGGCGACCTGACCCAACTGCGCTCGATGCGTGCGGGGCGCAGCTACCTGGGAGGCAACCCGCCCGAGCTGCTGTTCGGTTTCGGCGAACGCGAGGGGCCGGCGACCGTCGAGATCCAGTGGCCCTCTGGCGCGACCTCGAGCCACACCGTCGAACTGGACCAGTGGACCCGCATCGCGGAGCCCGAGTCCGAATGACCGCCGACGAGCAGCGGGCCGCGAGCGGTCCGTCAAGACCACTGGGCTCGCGCGGACGGTCGGGTTCGACGGCGTCCGAGGCCGCGAGCGAGCTTGGCGGGTCCACCGTTCCGAACGCGCCCGCAGTTGCCGGCGCAACCGCTGGACTTCTCGGTTCGACGGGTTCGCCAGGGTCAACCGGATCTGGTCGGTCTGGCGCGCACGACGGTCGGCTCGACTCCTCCGCGCCGTCGAGCCCGCTCGATCTCCTGTTGGTCGCAGCCGCCGCCCTGCTGGCTGCCCTTGGTCTCGCTGGACCGATTCGATCGGGCGACCTTTGGTGGCACCTGCGGACCGGGGACTGGATCCTCGCCCACGGAGCCTTGCCGGCCACGGATCCGTTCAGTCACACGGCGGGCGACGAGCCGTGGGTCTTGCAGGAGTACGGCTCTCAGGTGCTCTTCGCCCTACTGCATGGGGCGACAGGCTTGGGTGGGCTGCGCGTGGTCGGCGCGCTGCTCGCGATTCTGCTCGTGGTCTATGCCTACCGTTGCGCGCGCGCCGAGCTCTCGTCGGCCTGGGCCGCGGCGGCCACCTGCATCTTTGCGGCGCTCTTCGCCCTCAAGTGGGAGCTGCGGCCGCACCTCCTGAGCGCATTCTTCGTCCTGCGCCTGCACCGCGCGCTCTTCGCCCCCGGAGCGGCCCCGACGCCGAGCTGGCGCACCGTCGCCGAGGTCGGCCTGCTCGCCTGCGTATGGGTACAGCTCCACGCCGAAGCCCTGTTCGCACCGATCATGGCCCTGGCCGGACTGATGGGCGCTTGCCTGAGCGGCCTCGGTCGCGCGAGCGTGGCCCACAGGCCCACGCACCTGGTCCGTTGGGCCGCCGTCTTCACCAGCGCCCTCGCCGGGACCCTGGTCTCGCCCCTCGGCCTCACGCCCCACACCTACGCCCTGTTCCGGCGCTCCGTCCCCAAGCAGTACATCGAGGAGTGGTTCCCCTCCTGGATCCTGCCCGGCGACCCGCGCTTCGAGCCGCTGACAGTGCCCCTGTTCGTGCTGGTCGCCGCGTGCTTGCTGGCCACGGGAGCCCTGGGCCTCGCCTGGGGCCTCGCGCGCCTGACGGGCCGGCGTGCGCCCCGCTGGGAGCAGCTCGGCTTCCTGGGCGCCTGCGGCTTCCTGGCTCTCGACGCGCGCCGCTTCTTCTGGCTCTTGTGGTTCCCCCTGCGCGAGTTCGCGGCGCGCTGGACCGCAGGCCGCCAGCGCGCGCCCTGGCTGGCCCGCGCGACCGCCGCCGGGGCCCTCGCCGTGCTCGCCCCCACCCACTACGTGGGCGGCGCCGCCGGGGACCTGGCCGAGGACCACTTCGCCCAGAGCGTCGACCCGCGCCTGTTCCCGGTCTTCGCCGCGGACGTGGTGCGCGAGGCCGGCCTGACCGGGAATCTGTTCCACCCCTACGAATGGGGCGGCTACCTGGGCTGGATCCTCGGGGACGCCAACCCGACCTTCATCGACGGCCGCACGGTCCTGTTCGAGAAGATCATCCCCGAGCGTTGGCGCGCCGAGCGCGATCCGGACTTCGCGCGCGAGGTGCTGCGCGCCCGGGACGTGCGCGTGATCGTGTTCAAGCGCTTCGTGGTGCGCGACGGCCAGGCCCGGCCCTGGCGGCCGCCGGACGCCGACGTGGAGTGGATCCGCGCCTGGGCCGACGACACGGCCGAGGTCTGGCTGCGCGCGGACCAAGCCGAGTCCCTGGCCAGCCTCGAGCGCTGGCACGCGGCGCAGGGGTTGCCCTTCGACGCACGCGAGGGCTTCGTGGAGGTGGCCCTGCTGGCAGCGGACCCCGACGTGCGCGAGCCGCGCTTCTTCCCGGCCGAGGTCCGCGCGGCCCTGGACCCGTTCCTGCGCGCCGTCCACGCCAGCGACGGCAGCGACCCCGCGGCTTGGGACGCACTGGCCGAGGCCTGCGCCAAGTTCCGCCTCGGTCGCTCGGTGCGTCACTGCCAGGCCCGGGCGGCGCAACTCCGCGGCTCCGAGTGAGCGGCGGCCGCGCTAATCTCCAGCGCCCATGAGCGACCCCGACCAACTCGCCCCGCCGTCGCCCACGCCGCGCGCCGTGTGGCTGGTGCTGGGACTGATCGCCGTGGTGCTGTTGGTCTTCACCAAGGACGGCCCCGGCTCCTGGGCCGACGCCACGCGCCTGGCGACCATCGACTCCCTGGTCACCCGCGGCACCCTCGCCATCGACGACTCGGTCTACGTCTGGCAGGGCGACAAGGTCTGGTTCGAGCCCCACTTCTACAGCCACCAACCGCCGATGATGGCGATGGTCGGTGCCCTGCCATTCGCCCTGCTGCACCAGGTCTTCGGCCTGGCGATCGACCAGGCACCGACCTACCGCCTCTTGACCCTGTCCCTGGTCGGTCTGCCGGTGCTGCTCGGCCTGTGGGCCATCTCGCGTCTGATCGCGGCCACGGGCTGCCGACCCGGTTGGAACGCGGCGCTGATCGCGAGCCTGGGCCTCGCCACGCTCCTGCTGCCCTATTCGCTGGTCCTCAACCAGCACGGCACGGCCGCGGGTCTCGTGGCCCTGGCCTTCCTGTGCCTGCAGCGCGCGAGTTGGATCTCGGCCGGGGTCCTGTTGGCCCTCGCGACCACCATCGATCTGACCGCGGTGTTCCCCGCCCTGGCCTGCCTGTGGCCCGTGGTCCGCAACAGCGGGATGGGCGGCGTGGTGCGCTACGGGATCGGCGCCCTACCGGTCCTCGCGCTGCACTTCTCGGTCAACTGGGCCGTGGCCGGCGACCTGGTGCCCTTCGGGATGCACGACGAGGCCTTCCGCTACCCGATGTCGCCGTTCATGTTCATGTCCCTGACGGGCGTGGACCAGGTGCAGGCGGAGGGGCAGCGCTTCTCCTACCTGCTCGGCACGACCTTCGGCCACAGCGGTCTGTTCTCGCACCACCCTCAACTGCTGTTCGCCGTCGCCGCGGGGCTGCTCTTGCTCTTGCGCCGGCGCGTGGCTGACGGTGCGGCCAAGCGCTCCACCCAACTGATCGGCGGCCTGTTGCCCGCGGCCGCCCTCTCGGCCATCGGCATCACCGTCTTCTACGTCTTCCAGTCGAGCAACTACGGCGGTTCGTCCTTCGGGATGCGCTGGTTCGCCGTGTTCGTTCCGTTGCTGGCCCTGTTCCCGGCCGAGTTCCTGGCCCGCCGCGATGCCGAGGGTCGACCCTGGCGACCGGGTCCGATCGCAGCGCCACTGCTGGTCGTGGGACTGCTGATCTCGCTCGCCGCCACGGCCCTGGGCGCCGTCAATCCCTGGACCAAGTTCCACTACCGCTGGGCCGATTCGCCCGAGGGCCTGGCCGCGCTGCCCGGTGAAGAGCGGCCGACCCCCGTGCAGCACTGGAAGACCGAGTGGGCCCGCATCCAGCGCTCCGACCCGATCAACCGCCAGTGGTACGACCAGACCTTCGCGCGGCTGATGGACCAGCACCGTCGCGTCTACTTGCGTCCCCTGGCGGGCGTGGACGACACGACCCGCGAGGCTTGGATCCGCCAGGGCCTCGGCACCCTGCACGCGGTGGTCGACCTGATGGACAGCGCCGACATCAAGGACCACAGCCGCACCATGGGCCACTTCTGGCTCGGCAAGTTCTACGCAGCTCTCGAGGACAAGGTCAGCGCCGAGCGCGAGTACAGCCAGGCCCTGTACTTGAACCCCGGCTTCGGACCGGCCGAGAACGCCCTGGCCAAGCTGCGCGAGCAGTAGGAGCGAGCTACTCGCCCTGGGGCCGGCGGAAGAACGGCGTACCGATCCGCAGTCCGAACCAGGGTCGACCGATGTCGTAGTGCATGGACTCGGCGTAGGGCGGGTTCGTCAGCACGCGCACCTCGACCAGGTCGCCCTCGACGATGCCCTCGGGCGCCTCGGCGAAGAGGATCGCGCTGGGGAACTCGCGCACGGCCGGGTCCTTGCGGGGCGGCTGGTAGTCCTCGACCACGCGTACACCGTTCAGCTCCACGTCCGTGAACCAGGGCGTGGTGTAGAGGGCCGAGCGACCGTCCTTGACCGGCATCTTGATCCGCGGGCCATCGCCCCAGACCTGCATCCAGCGGGCGTCGGGGCCCAGCAGTCGATCGCGCTGCCCGCCCGGCCATTCGACCCAGGGGAAGCAGCCGAAGGAGAAACCTGCCAGGGGCGGGCGACTGGTCCACAGGGCCGGAGAGAGACCGAGCAAGACCACGACGGCGATCGCCGACCAGCGCCGCGCGCGGCCGGTAGCGGCGTCGTGCGAGGATTCCCCGGTGTCCATGCCCAGGGAAGCCGCCGCGCCGAACAGGATCGCAACGATGTAGGCCACCGACGGCTCGAGCAGCGCGTGGCCCACCTGCAAGTTGATCAACAGCGCCACTGGCGCGACCACCAAGCCCGCCACCACTGGCCATTCGCGGTCGTCGTCGAGCGCACGCCGCCGACGTAGACCGCGCCGGGCACCTGCGATCGCCAGGCCGAAGGGCATCAACAGCAGCACCACACCGACCGCGCCCTCTTCCGCGAAGGACTGCAGCACCTGGTTGTGGGCGTTCTCGTGCAGCGGGTTGAACTGCACGCGGCGCTCGGGATCGCGGAAGTCGACCATGCGCGCGGGGGTCCGTCCGAGGCCTTGACCGAGCAGGGGCGCGTCGACGCCCATGGCGAGGGCTGCGCTCCAGGGGGCCGAACGGTTGGCGCGCAGGTAGCTCGTCGCCGCGTCCAGGCGGCCCACGCGAATCGCATCAGCGAGGTAGCGGTTGCTGGCCAGGCGTTGGGCGGTCTCGACCGGGAGGAACTGCAGACCGACCGCGCTCACCGCTCCCAGCAGCAGGGGACCGGCGATCCACCAGGTCCCCAGGGCCCGCCGCACGCCGAACGTCACCAGCCCGAACAGCAAGAGCGACACGGCGAAGGCGCCCAGGGCGGCCTTGGAGCGAGAGGAGATCAGGTAGAGCGTCGCGCAGCTGAAGGCCGCGCCAGCCAGGGCCGGGCCGAGGGGCGGGCGCTGCGCCCTGCGCCGCCCAATGAACACGGCGGTCACACACCCGAGCAGCACCGGCAACAACAGCACCATCGTGGTGCCGAGTGCGTTGTGGTCAAGCAGGGGTCGGTGGTTGCGCGGAAACTGGGCCTGCAGCCGCTCCACCAAGTTCTCGCCGCGGTACAGCGCGGCGATCACGAAGTCGGCGGCGCCGACGAGCAGGCCGACCAGCAGCATGCCGGCCACCACTCGCGTCAGTCGGCGCACGGCGTCGTCGCGTCCGGCCAGGAGCTCGCCACTGAACCAGAGCAGCGTCAGGTACTCCAGCCGCAGCTCGAGCACGGCCAAGGGATGGATCGCCTCGATCTGAGGTCGCGGCAGGACCAGATCGCGCGCGGCGACCGCCAGCATCTCCCCCACCCAGGGCGCACCCTCGGGCAGGGCCACGATCACGCCGCGCACGCCGGCGGCGATCGACCAGGCCGCGCCCAGGGCTACGGTCCAGCGCAGCCAGGGCGCGAGGGACCCCGTCGCACGCGCGGTCGCCGCTCCCGAAAGCACCAACCCTGCGAGGGTCCCGTGCAGCCAGACCCGCTCCGCCGCGAAGGGCATGAGGTGCAACATCACCGGCACCAGCGGCAGTAGGAACGCCCCGGCCATGCCGCCGAGCAGTCCTCGCACCGGATCCCGCCAGGCGAGGGCGATCGGCAATAGGAACAGCAGAGCCAAGAGCCAGGCCGAGTCGCCACCGCGGTACACGGAGTGGGCCACCGTCGGTGCCGCCAAGAGCGCGGCCAGGGCGATGCGAACAGGGCTGCTCATGGGCGAGGCCGCTCAGCGCGACGGCGGCGGGTCCATCTCGGGCTCGAGGTCCACCCCGAGCCCATCGGCCAGGCGGTTGATGTAGTTGAAGTAGCTCACCACCTGGGCCGCGTCGTGGATCGCCACGTCGTCCAGGCCGACGGCGCGCAGTCGATCGAGCGACTGCGGACCACAGTCCGCGGGACGGAGCGTGAGCGTCTCAGCCCACTCGCACAGGGCCACGTCGACCTCGTCGAGCTCGGCGCGACGCCAATCATCGCCCAGGGCCTCAACCAACGCGTGGCGGCGGGCCTCGTCGAAGTCGGACAGCTCGGCACGGAGGTCCATCTGGTGCGCCCGTGTTCAGTAGTGGCACTGGTTGGCGCGACTGACCACGACGGCGAGCATCTCCCGCTGACGCCGAGCGAGCCCGCCGGAGCCGAACATCACGGCCTGGTACAGCCCCATCGACGCGTCGAGGGTCCTGGGCTGCAGGCTCATCAGCCGCACGATCCCGAACACCCGCCCGGCCCGCGCACGCGCGGCGGCGAACTGCCGGGCGAGGAAGCCCTGGGCCTCGTCGTCGGACACGGTGCGGATCCACGCCATTGGGCGCGATCCTACGCCGCTCGGAGACGGGGAGCCACTGCGGCGGGGGCGGGCCCGAACCGACGCCTCCCGCCGCGAGGGACGTCGGCCGGGGGGCCGCCCGTCAGGGGACCAGGGTGAAGGCGACGCCCTCGCTGACGCCGGTCACGGCCAGGGCCGGGGCGGAGGCGATGGTGACGAAGGCGTGGTGGAACTCGACGCCCGCGAACGACTGGTCCAAGGGCGCCGGGACCTGGATCGCGGCAAGGGCTCGTCCCTGGGCGTCCAGGGCGCCGAAGGAGTGCTCCATCGGCGGCTGATTCGGCGCGCCGAGGGTCTGGGCGAACCACGAGTCCGCCACCAGCGGCAGCAGGAGCCCGTCGACCGCGACGCCCGGCGACGTCCCCGAGAGAGAACCGAGCAGCAGGTACAGCTCCAGCCCATGGCTCGGGCCAGCGTCGAGCACCAGGTCCTGACGGCGCGCCGGAGCGTAGCTCGGCACCCCATTCATGTAGTCGATCGAGCTCACCGGCGGGTGGGCGGAGAGGCTTGGGCAGCCCGCTCCCGTGAGGGACCAGAACGAGGCCGAGCCGGCCTGGAAGTCGACGGTGTTGTCCTCCATGGCGCCGGTCAGCAGCGTGTCACCCGAGGCAGCGAGCACCGTGCCGATGCCGGTGTAGTTGTTCGCCGGCCACGGCGGGCCCACCGACCCGACCGGTCCCCAGACGCCGTTCTCGCGGGCGTAGACCCAGACGTCGCCATTGGGCACGGCCGCGATAAAGTCCGGCTCCCAGCTTCCGATGGCCATGCGCTCGCCGTCGGCCGCCATCTCCATGCCGAAGGCCTGATCCAGGGTCGCAGCCGGCTGGAGGATCGACTGGATCGCGGCGAAGGGCTGCCCGGGCGCGGGTCGGCGATAGACCTCGACGCGGGAGAAGCAGTTGTCGTCGATCGGCCCGCCGGCACGCACGACCGCGAGGACGTCGTCGCCGACGAGCTGGACGTCTCCCGCCAGCTCGGCCTCGTAGCAGCGCTCGAGCTCGATGGTCTGGGTCAGGTCCCAGGTACCGCTGGCGCCGCGCTGGTAGTGCAGGGCGAAATTTCGACGGGCCGAGACGACCAACTCGTCCCCGTCCAGGTCGAGGCCGATACCGAAGTCGAAGACGTCGAGCGAGTGGGGCGCGCCCAAGGACTGTTCCAGGGACCACAGGCCGCCCTGGCGGGCGAAGACCTTGACGAAGCCCTTCGGCGAGCCGTCCGGGAAGCCGACGGCGATCCGATCCCCGTCCGCCACGACGATGCCTCCCTGGGCGCTGCTGATCGGCTGCTCGGTCTCGAGCTTCTGGACGAAGCTGAACTCGCTCCCGTTCCAGGCGTGCACGAACAGGCCGTTGGTGCCGGTGGCCCCGGGAATCTGGGGAGCGTATCCCGACGCCACGAGGAAGTCGCCGCCCAGGGCGATGGCCTGCCCGAACAGCAAGACCTCTTCGCCAGCGGGTGCGTCCAAGAAGCCAGCCGGTAGCCACTCGCCGCCCGCGACACGTTGGTAGACGAAGATGCGCCCCGGGCCGAGGGGGTCGAACGCCGACCGCGATGCGGACACGGCGGCGCGGTCGCCGTGCAACGCCACCGCGGTTCCGAATCGATCGCCTCCGGCAGCCTGGGGATCGACTACGGATTGACGGTGACACTGGGCCATCGCGGGCGTCGCGAGGGCGGCGGTCAGACAGGTTGCCGGGAGCGCGTAACGTAGATCGAAGTTCACGACAAGTCCTCGGTTCAAGGTCGAGCAAGAGAGCGTCGCGCGGATCGAGGCTCTCCCCGATCGGAAGCAACGCGACGTCGGAGTTCGAGGATAGGCTCGGCGACCCGACCCGGACGCTCGGCTCCTTGCGATCGGGCCGCGCTGCCCACCCAGGACCCTTGCCAGCGGCGGCTGAATGCTCGGCTCGCGGCCCCTGAACGGCGGCCTTACTTGCACTCGCCGACATGGGCCCTCGCCCCATCGACGCGCCCCCGGGCCGAAGTCGGGGTCCGATCCACCACTCGCGAACGCCGCCGAAGTCGACGGTGCCCCGCGCAGCTCGTCTCGGGTGAGCCGCGATCGCCCTCCGAACGGTGGACCTGCGCGCACCGACGCGGGCTAGTGTCCTGGATCAGAAATTCGGCGTCACTTCCCGGAGGTCCGATCGATGCTGGCTAGGCGCGCCGACGACGCGTATCCGCCGCGAGACTCGGAGGAGGCGCTAGCGACGCCAGCGGCGATCGGAGCCCGGGATATGAGGCCGAAGGACTGATCCAGGACACTAGCTCCGCACCCGATCCACGAAGGTCCCCAGGCGCGAGGCGTGGATGCGCTTGACCATGCAGAACTCGCGGCAGCGGATGGCGGGCTCGATCAATCCCCGTTCGGCCAGGTGGATCGCGTACTCGGCGTACCAACGCATGACCGTGCGCTCGGCCTCGAGGCACAGGCGCAGGGCGAAGCGTGAGCCGACCACCGGTGTGATCGCGAACAGGCCCCAGGCGGCCACGGCGCGGGTCCAACGACTGGCCGGCGGGTTGCCGCCCAGGTCGGAGATCAGGGCGCGCAGCCCGGCGACCTGCTCCCGTTGCTCGTCGCGCAGGGCGACCAAGAGGCGGCGCAGCTCAGCGTTGCGCGCGACGAGGGGCAGCAGCATGTAGATGCTGTAGGCGCCGAATTCCGAGCGCAGGGCGAAGCCCATGTCGCGCACGAGCGGCCCGAGCAGGTCGACGTTGACGTCGGGCGGCAGGGACCAAGGCACCCGCTCGCCCGGATCGAGGTCAGCGCTGGACGGCTCGGGCACACGGGCCGATTGCTCGGCCTCGCGCCGCTCCGTCTCGCCGTCCGCCGCGCTCATGGCCGCTGGGCGCTCATCGGTCGAGGCGCAGGGCGGCCTCGATCACGCGGCGCTCGGCGGGCTCCACGCTGTGGGCGTAGTGGGCCTCGAGGGCGCGGCGCGCGGGTGCGTTGGGCCAGGCGGCGAGGGCCTCGACGGCGGCTTCGCGAACCCCCACCGGAGCCTCGTCCAAGAGGGCCGCGACACCGTCGGCGGTCTTGTTGGTGACGCTGCTCCGATCGGCGAGGGCGCCCAGGGCCGCGCGGCGCACGATCGTCGGCTGGCTCACGTCGCGCGCCGTGGTCAAGAGCCACGGCTCGCTCTCGGAGCCCTGGTTGGCGGCCAAGGCCTCGACCAGGGCGGCGCGCACCCGCGGGTCGGGCGCGGCCGACCAGCGCGAGCGCAGGAAGGACGCCGCACTCTCGGGCTCGGCGGCGGCCCGCAGGCCGATGGCGGCCACGGCCACTTCCGGATCCTGCTCCATGCGTTGCACGGCCAGGTTGGCCAGGTCGACCGAGGGCGCGAAGGCCTCGAGCGCCGTCAGCGCCGCGGCGCGCACGCTCGCATCCTCGTCCACCCTCGCGGCGCGCTCGAGCCACAGGCGCGCGGCGTTGCCGCCCATGTCGCCCAGGCCGTGGGCGGCTGCCCTGCGGACCCGCGCGCTGTCGTCGCGCTCGAGGCGGCCGCCGAGCTGGGTCAAGTAGATCGCGCGCTCGCTCTCCCGCGCGTTGACCGCCGTGCGAGCCAAGGCCTGCACCGCCACCGCGCGCCCGAAGGCGTCGTCGCGGGCGGTGGTCAGGGCCATCCACTCGTCGTCGGACTTCTGCTCGACGATCGTGCCGGGCAGCCAACCGCCGCGGTCGAAGCGCACCCAACGCGGCCGCGACGTCGCGGTGAAGCGCAGGGTCTCCTTGCGCGCGCCGATCGCGGTGCGGTGGACGTCCGTCTGGGAGCCGACCACGACCTCGACCTCGACCGGCACCTCGAACACCCGCGGCGTCCCGTCGCCGCCGCTCTGGCGCTGGCGCACGCGCAGGGCGACCTCGCCGGCGCTGGCGTCGTAGTCCCAAGAGACCTCGATGTCGGGGGCACCGGGTGCGTCGACCCACTGCTCGCGCAGGGTGGTCAGGTCGAGCTGCGCCAGGGCGCCGACCCGCGCGAAGAAGAAGTCGTCGGTGACCGCGCCCTCGCGCCCGGCGGTGATCAGCTCGCGCAGGCCCTCGACGAAGGCCGCGTCGCCGGCAACTCCGCGAACCAGGTGCAGCACCTGCGCGCCGACCGCGCCGCGCCAGCCGCCGTCGACCAAGTCACTGGGGTCGACGAAGTCCTCGGTCGAGAGGGCACCGGTGGGACCGTCGGGACGGCGCGAAGCTCCCTGGATGGCGGCCTGCTCGAGCGCGGCCGTGAGGGCCTCGCGCCCACCGATGGACTCGACGTACAGGGCCGTGGCGTAGCGACCCAGGGCCGGCGCCAACCAGACGTCGGACCACTCCTTCGCAACCAGCGCTCCGCACAGGGCGCTGTCGAGGGTCCGTGTCGCGACCGCCGAGCGACCGAGATCCTCGACGAAGGCGACGCCAAAGGCCCCCGCGCCGGGGCGCTGGGCCGAGGGGGCGTGGACCACACTCATGGACGGGGGCAGGGCCGCGGCGCCGATCAGCTCGCGGCCGAACGCCAGGGCGCGGACCAGCTCGGCCAGGGCGGCCTCCAGGTCGGCGCGACGCACGGGCGCGCCGAGGGCGGAGAGTTCCACCCCTGCGACGTTCGTCGCGACGCGCAGGTAGGGTCCCGCGGCGAAGCCCAGTTGATCGGGAGCGTGGCTGGTGACCGAGTCGAATCGCACCGTCGCCCGCCCGTCGGCCTCGGTGCGCTGGCGTCGGCCGGAGCCCGCGGCGATCCAGCTCGCGGGCAGGTCCAGGGTCAGGTCCGACGTGATCCTCTGCCCGGGGCGCACCACCGACGGGTACCACCAGGCCGACGTGCCGGGGCGGCCGTCGGTCACGGCCACGCGACCGCCGATGGCAGGCTCGTCGACGAAGGCCAGGCCGCGCTCGGGGCGGCCGCTGTAGGCAACCTGGACCTCGATCGTCTCGCCCTCGAGCAGCGGACCGCCGAGCATGATCGCCAGCTCGCCGTCCTGGTGGCTGAAGGGCAGCTCGGCGCCCGCGGCGTCGGTCACCGATTCGACCGCGAGGCGCTCCAGGCGCAGGGGCAACCACTCCACCCGCGGCGCGTCGGCCCGCACCCGAAGGTCGGCGAGGCCGTGGATGACCCGAGCCTCGGGATCCACGGAGAGCGCCAGGGAGACGTGCTCCAACGCCACGGGCGGCGCTTCGGGAGCCGGCTCGGAGGCACCCTCGGGGCGCCCGTCGACGGTCGCTGACCGGCAGCCGCCCAGGAGCGTGGATGCGACGAGGAGGAGGACCGGCGCGACGGCCGACGGGAGCTGCGGGAACGAGATCATGGAGCTTGTAGAGCGGGCGGCGCATCCTAACGAGTCCGCGCCCCCGGAGCCGACTCCGCAGCGCTCCGTCGCACCGATCGGTCGGCTTGACCGCCCCTGGGGGGTCCACCTACGGTTGCGCCTGTCGCGGACCCGATTCGGAGCTGGCCCGGCCCTCCCACCGCCCCTCACCCCAGATGCCCAGCTTCGACCAACGATCGCGACCCGCGGCGATCCAACCCGCCGATCGACGACCGGTCGCGGGCCCCCACAGCGGGGCGGCCGCCCTCGCGATCCTGGCCGGCCTGGCGACGGGCTGTGGCGGTGGCCCTGAGAGCGGGCCGCGGGGGGTCCTGTTGATCAGCATCGACAGCCTGCGCGCGGACCACCTCTCGTCCTACGGCTACCGCAGCAGCACGGCACCTGCGGAAGCGACCACGCCCAACATCGACCGGCTGCTGGCCGACCAGGGCACGCGCTTCGAACAGGTCGTTTCGACCACCAGTTGGACCCTGCCGTCCCACCTGGCCCTGCTCACGGGCCAGCCTGACGAGGTGCACGGGGTGCGCGACCTGCCCGATCGGCTGAGCCCTGAGCACCAACTCTTGGCCGAAGCCTTCGCCGACGAGGGCTGGCGGACCTTCGGCATCTGGTCCGGACCCAACCTGCACCCCTGGTTCGGCTTCGGCCGCGGATTCGAGACCTACGACGACTGTTCGAGTGTCGCGGTGGCCGACGCCGACGGCATGTTCGGCGTCGACGGCGTTGCGCCCGGCAGCGAAGCCTGGGGCGACGTCCGCAGCCTGCACGAGCGCTCCCACCACGGCGTCACCGGGCCGGCCGTAGTCGGTGCCTTCGAGCGGCGCCTGGCGGAGATCGGCGACGACGAGCGCTACTTCGCCTTCGTGCACATGTGGGACGTGCACTACGACTACAACGCGCCGCGCGCCTTCGACATCTTCTTTCCCGGCGCCGAGCGCTACGACGGTCCGATCGACGGTCAGGACTTCAAGGACTACGGACGGCGCTTCCTGGTCGACAAGGAGCCCCTCGACGACCGCGACCTGGCGCGACTGATCTCCCTGTACGACGCCGAGATCCGCTACACGGACGACAACATCGGTCGCATGCTCGCTGCCCTCGAGGCGCGCGGTCGGCTCGACGACTCACTGGTGGTGGTCACCTCCGACCACGGCGAGGAGTTCCTCGATCACCAGAATTTCGGCCACAAGAACGGGCTGTACGACGAGGTTCTGCGGGTGCCGCTGCTGTTGCGACTGCCCGGCACGATCCCGGCCGGACGCACGATCGCGCCGCTGGTGGGCCTGGTCGACGTGGCGCCGACGATCGCCGACTACGCGCGTCTTGTCGACTTCGGCAGCGGCGTCTTCGGGCACAGCCTGCGCCCCGCGATCGAAGGTGGCGCGCAGGTGGAACGCCCGCTGCCCTTGGAGCTGACCGTGCGGCCCCTGTCCCTCGATGTGCGCGGTGTGCGCGGACCTGGCTGGAAGGTCCTGCGACCCGGGCCGGGGCTGAAGCCGGGCCTCTTCGACCTCGGGCGCGACCCGAGCGAGCGTCGCTTCCTCGTGCCGCCCCAGGCCGAGCGCGAGGCCGACCCGCGCTTCGCACGCGCCGAGACCCTGTGGAGCGAGCTCGACGCCCTGGCCGCGCTGCGCGCCGGCGCCTCGCCGGGCGAGTTGCCGAGCGCGCTGCGCGAGCAGTTGATCGCCGCGGGCTACCTGGTGGACGACGGCGACGGTGGACCGGACGAGGGAGGTGAGCAGTGATCGGCGCGACTTCAGGACCTGCGGCGAGAGCGGAGACCGACCCGCACATCGCGCCGCCCTTGGCCGATCCGCCGGGGCGCTTCTTCGCCGTGCTGGTCGGCGTCAGCGCCCTGATGGCCGTCTTCACAGCGGGTTTCGCGGTGCACTACACCCAGGGGTACCTGCGCGTGCGAGCCGGCAAGGACATCGACGAGCAACGCGCGACCTTGCTCGGCGTGCCCTTCTTCAAGCGCACTTTCCTCGAGTTCAACGAGCGGCTGGCCCGCACCCTGCCCCGGGGCTCCAAGGTGCTCGTGGAGCCCAAGCCCCAGATCACGCCGGACGGCCGCAGCATTTGGCAGTACACCGGCCAGGCACGCTGGTTCCTGTACCTGAACCACTACGCCTACCCGGCCCGCGTGTACGTGCGACAACCCGAGCTGGCCAGCGGCACGCTGGTCGACTACCCGCGCTGGCTCGACTACCACTTCCTCGAACTCGAGGGCGAGGACGGCGAGTCCCTGGTCGCACGGGATGAGGCCGCGATCGACGCCCTCGGGATCGAGTACCGACTGCGCTACCCGGTCACCAAGCGCTTCCTGATCGACCGCGTCGACCTCGCCCAGCGCGTCGATGGCGAGTGGGTGCCGATCGAGTTGGCGCCGCGCATCGGCTCTGGTCCGACCCAGGCCGAGCTCGACGCCGAGGCCGCCGCCGAAGCCCTGGAAGATGAAGGGGGTGGCGCGTGATCACTCCCGCCTCCCTGCTGGTCGGCTTCGCCCTGTGGTCCTTCGGCCTGGGCGTCCTGGCCCTGATCGAGCGACTCTGGGGCGGGCGCCCGCGCTCCCGCGTGGAACGCCTCGGCCTCGGACTGGCGCTCGGTCTGTCGATCGTGCCCGCCCTGTGGACCGCGATCGTCGCCGTCGGTGGTCCCCTCTCCAATGGAGCGGGGCGTTGGTTGGTGATCGGGCTCGGACTGGTCGGCCTGCCCGGGCTAGCGAGCTTGCGGCGCGGCGGTGCGCCCCTGCCGCGCGAGCCCTGGCGCCCGACCCAGATCGGTCTCGCCGCCGGCTGCCTCTTCTTCCTGGGCTTCGCGCAGGTGTACACGTCGACCCTGCCCATGCACCTGTTCGATCCGGTGTTCCACTTCGCCTACAAGGGCAAGTTGGTTCACGAGGAGGGCTTCGGCACCGAATCGTGGATGGTGATTCCGCCCGAGCTGGAAGCGCACCGCTCCGTCGGCCGACCGATCACGCACCCCAACTACCCGCCGGGGATTCCCGCGCTGCACGCGGCCGTGGCCACCGTCGGCGGGCACTTCGACGAGGATGCGACGCGCAGCCTGATGGGCCTGTACGTCCTGATCGGCGCGGCGGTGCTGTGGAGCGTGCTGCGACCGCGCGGCCGTTCGCCGGCCCTGTACGGCGTGTTGATGCTGGCCTCCCTGCCGCTGCTCTACTACTCGCGGCTGCCCTACAACTACGTGTCCTGGTCGACCGACGCCGGCGTGGCCGAGTCGCAGTTCGTCGAGTCCTTGACCGTCGTGCCGCTGGAGCTCCTGCGCTCCGCGGCCGGCCTGTTGGTCTGGGACGACGTCGGTACGCCCGGCTGGCGCATGCCCGACGGCTGGACCCTCGACGGGGCCGGCGACCTGCCCCTGGCGGTGCTCCTCGCGGCCGGCGCGGTGCTCCTGTTGCGACGCTCCCCGGGCAGCGGGCTGGACTCGGACCGCGCCGACTCCGTGTTGGCCGGCCTGTGCCTGGGCGGCGCCGCGCTGGTCAAGAACGAAGGCCTGGCCCTGGCCGCGGTGACCTTCGCGATCTTCGGCGCCGCAATCCCCTGGCGACGCATCGTGCGCTCCAGCGCCGACGCCGCGCACACTCGACCGCTGGTCGCCCTGGTCGTGTCGGGCTTCACTTGCGCCCTGTTGATCGCGCCGTGGCTGGCGATCCGGGGCCAGATCCCGTCGATCGACGAGGACTACCCCCGCGCCCTGGCCGCGCTGGCGGGACTGGGTGAGCCTCCGCCGGGCGCAGGCGTGACCAACAACACCCCCACCGATCTGGCCGGGGCCCTGGCTCGGCTGCCGGTCGTGCTGCTCGGCTTCGCGACCTCGCTCGGCCACGTGCTGCGCTGGGACCTCTTGTGGGTGGTCTTCGGCGCCGCGGCCGGCTGGTGGACGATTCGCCGTCCCCTGGCACTGATGCGTCATCCGATGCTCCCGCTGCTGATCCTCGTCGTCGCGACGTTCGCGATGTACGCCGTGATCCTCTTGGTCACGCCCTGGGACCTGGCTCACCTCTACACCACGACCATTCCGGGTCGCTTGATCCTGCACGTGGCGCCCCTGGCGATCGTGGTCTCGATGAGCTTGCTGTGGGCTCGAGGCCGCGAGCGCCGGGGCGCCGCGGTGCAGGCGTCCAGCGACAACAACACCCCGGAACCGTCCGCATGAGCCAGCCCTCGAGGATCGGACGCGCCGCAACCGATGTGGTCGCGATCGCGATCGGCCTGGTCGCAGCGAGCTACGGCCTCTACGCCGTGGAGACCCTGATCCTCGCTGGCACCTTCCCGGGCGCGGCGTCCTGGACCGATCGAGTTCCGGTCGTGTCGCGGTCGAGCCTGGCGTTGCTACTCATTGCCGCGGCTTGGCGGCGACCCGGCTGGACCTCCGTGGCCGGCGCGGTCGTCGCGTGGGCCCTCGGCACCAGCGCCGTGTGCGAGCTGCCATCCTTCGCGACCAACTTCGACCTGGGCGACACGCCCTACCTGTGGCCGTGGATGCTGGCCATCGGAACCCTCTTGGGACTCGCGACCCTGGGATTCGCCGGGCCGAAGGACGCAGGCGCGCGGCTGGCGGTGCTGGCCGTGTTCGGAGCCACCGCCAACGGCAAGCTCTTCTCGCGGCACGACGAGGCCGTCTTCGCCCTCTTGGCGGCCTGCGTGCTCTTGCTCGTGCTCGAGCTGGCACGAACGCCCCTGCGGCCCCTGGGTCGCGGAGGCCGCGTGGTGCTCGGCGTCGGCCTCAGCTTCACCCTCTGGGTCCTCGTCGCCGCGCTCCTCGGAGACAGCGTCGGTCAGGGCCTGCGAGTCTTCGCACGCGTCGCGGCCGGCGGTGCCCTGGCCCTCTGTCTGGGGCTCCTGCTCGATTCGAGCGGTCGTCGCGCCGTGGCCGTTGCCCTGCTGGCCGGCGTCGGCGCGAGCCTGACCCTGCTCGCGGTCGGCTACACCGAGACGGCGCAGGTCACCGGCTGGACCGCGCTGCTGGATTCGCGCCTGCGGCTGTTCGACATGCACCCGAACGGCATCGGCCCGCTCTTCGCGGGCGGTGCGACCCTGGGCCTGGGCTTCGCGCTCGCCGGGGGGTCCTCGCGAGCCGTTCGCTGGGGCAGCGTCGCCCTGGCCCTTTGCTCCGTCGCCGCCCTGATACAGACCGACAGCCGCGCCAGCCTGCTGGGCCTCGGCGCCGGACTGGCCACGTTCGCGCTGGCCTTCACGAGCCGCGCGCCGCGCGACGGCCGGCCGTGGTACGCGGGCGCCGTGCTCCTGATCGCGGCCGGCGCCGGGTTCTGGGCCTCGCCCGCCGCCGACGGCCTGCGGGTCCGCTTGGATGGCATGGCTGGCGGCCTCTCTGCCCTGGGCCAGCGCTACCACTTCTGGCGCATGGCCCTGGCCTCCCTGCGCGAGTCGCCGTGGTTCGGCGTCGGTCCGAACCAGTACCACGTCCACGCCAAGTACGCCCTGCCCTCCTTCTACGACGGCACGACGCAGACGCTCCACACCCACAATCTGCCCCTGGGGATCGCCGAGGGCGCCGGTTGGCCGGCGCTGTTGCTCTACGGAGCCCTGTTGCTCTGCACCATCGAGGCGGCGCGACGAACCCTGCGCGCCGCCGAGACCCGTGCCGATCGGGCGCTCCCGGCGGGGGTCCTGGCCAGCCTGATGGCGCTGCACGCGTCCAACCTGCTCGATCTGGGGCAGAGCCAGGGAACCTTCGTTCCGACCCTGGGTTGGATCGCGCTCGGCTGGTTCGCAGCGGCGGCCGTGCGCGAGCATCGCGTCGCCCCAGCCCCGGTCGCCGGGGTGCTCGCCGTGGCCCTCGTCGGCTTGGTCTTCGCCGTCGCGCAGCCCCTGGCGGGCGCGGCCCTGCGCGAGCGCTCGATCGCCTTGCACGACCGCGGCCGGCCCGACGAGTCCCTCGCAGTTCAGGAACGAGCCCTGGCCATCGACCCGGGCGACACCGGCGGACTTCCGGCCGTCGCGCGCATGGCCGCGCGCATGGGCAGGCGCGAGGTGGCCCTGGCCCTGCGCGAGCGACGTGTGGAGTCCGCTCCCGGCAACGCCAGCGCCCACCTGGCCCTGGCGCGCGAGCAGCTCGCCCAACTTCGCCTGCCGGCCGCGCGACGCAGTCTGGCCAAGGCACGGGAGCTGGACCCGCTCGGCGAACAGCGCGCTGACTTCGAGGTGCTCGAGGCGACCATGGACCTGGCCGAGGGCGACGATGCAGCGGCGTTGGAAGCGTTGATTCGCGCTTGCCTCGTGCACGGCACGCCCTGGGAGCGACTGCCGACCGTCAAGCTGTCCCCCGACGAACAGGGACTGCCGCGTCTGGCCTTCGCGGGCGCGGACGGGCGACCTGCGATCCCGCTCGAGGTCGTTCTCGACGAGGTGGCGCGCCGCGCGATCGAGCGTGTGGACAGCGACCCCGTGGGCGCCAGGCGGGAGTTGATCGACGCCGTGCACGGCTTCCGCGCCGAGGGCCGGCCGGATCGTGGCATCGAGTGGATGCGTGTCTATTCGGAGCGACTCGGCGTCGATCGGATGGCGAGCATGTTGGTGGTCGAGCTCGACTCGCTGCTCTCCGCGGGGCGCTCCCAGGAGGCGCTGGACCTCGCGGTCCACACGGCCGACGCCGCCCACAAGGCTCTGCTGTTCCGACAGGCCCTGGCTCTGCGCGCCCTCGGAAGGGACGCTGAAGCGCTGGAGGTGGCCGAGCAGGCCCACGCCGCCCGCGAGGGCAACGACCTGTTCTTCGACGCCGGCACCTACCGCCCGCTCGCGCTCCTGCGGTGCGAGCTGTTGGGCGAGGCCGGTCGCTGGACCGACGCCGCCGCCGCCCTGCGACTGGCCCTTCAGGACACCCAGAAGCCGGACGACCGTCTGGCCGCAGCGACCGACTTCTGGCAACGCATCCTCGACGCCGAGCCAAGCCGCGAGGCCCTGCTCGACGCCATCGAGGTCCTGGGCCTGACCCTGGGCGCGAAGCTCGAGGCGCCGGACCGCACCGGCGCCATGGACGCCCGCGCCCGCCGCGCCCTGCGCGCCTGGGGCGGCGAGCCCGCGGACCTCCTGCGGGCCGTGCGCGGCCGCCTCGCCGGCCGCGGCCTGGCCGCCGAGGAGCTGCTCGACGCCTTCGGACGCCTGACTGCGGGCTGAGGGCGGCGAGCGCCAGGTACACGCCACCAGGGCGCTCCGTCCTTCCGCTGGCGCAGGCCTGCGGGCCCCTCCCGAGCCGGCTCGTCACGCCAGCTCCAGGTCGTGGCGGCACGCGGGGCGCCGCCGCAGGGCGAGGCGGGCGTCTGTAGCGCAGATCCTGGCGACGGGCGGGGGCCGAATGGAAACGGGGCAGGTCGGGTCGGATAGGGTTGGAACCATGCCCCACGACTGCTCCCCTTTCCGCGGCTCCTGCTTGCTGCTTCGCGGACTCGTTTCACTGACTCTGGTCGCCAACGTCGCTGCCGGATCGACCCAAGAACCCGGGCCCGAGTCGAAGGCGGCGCCCGCGCCTCCGCCCCCCGCCGATGGCCGCTTGTACGCGACCGAGAACGCCGCCCGCGGCGAGCGCACGGCGGGCTTCGGCTTCGACGTCACCGGTGTGGGCGACTGGGATCGCGACGGCATCGCGGACGCGGCGGCGTCGGCGCCGGCGCTCGGGGAGGACACCCCTGGCGCCGTCTGGGTCCTGTCGGGCAAGACTGGGCGCGAGTTGGCCCACTTCTTCGGCGCGCCGGGCGAGGAGTTCGGATACGCGATCGCCGGGGACCTCGACGTCGATCACGACGGTGTCGGCGACTTGTTGGTGGGTGTGCGCTCGGCGGCCGGCGGCGGACTGCGGCGGGGCGAGGTGCGCTTCTTCTCGGGACGCACGATGGCACCCATGAAGCACTTGCTGACCGGCGAGGTGGACCACGCCATGTTCGGCAGCGCCCTGGCGATCATCGGCGACTTGGACGACGACGGAATTCGCGACATCGCCGTGGGAGCGCCCGGCGAGGCGCGCGACGCGGGCACCGTACGGATCCATTCGGGCAAGACCCTCGAGCCGATCGCCGTACTGCGGGGCAGCGGCCCAGGCGACCGCTTCGGCAGTGCCATTGCCTCCGCAGGTGACGTCAACGCCGACGGGCGCGAAGACTTGATCGTGGGCGCGCCGAACGAGCGGGGAGTCCACCCCGAATCCGGCACGGTGCGGATCTTCAACGCGCGCACACAGCGCCCCTTGCGAACCCTCTACGGCGAGCTGCCCCACGAACGCTTCGGCACGCGGGTAGCGGGGATCGGCGACGTGACCGGCGACGGACGCTCCGAGTACGCGGTGGCCTCGCCTTCGGCCGAGTTCGGTGGTCTGGCCGACGTGGGCCGAGTGCAGGTCTTCGACGGACGGTCCGGCGAACGACGCTTCATCCTGAACGGCAGCAGCGCGGGCGACTTCTTCGGCCGCGGCCTGGCCGGAGGGATCGACGTCAACGGCGACGGCTGGCCCGACCTGATCGTTGGATCGCCCTATGCGACGCAGCGCATCGGGCGTACGGATCGACGGGCAGGCGCGCTGCGCTGCTACAGCGGAGTCGACGGCGCCCTGATCCAGGACATTCCCTCTCGCCTGCGCGGTGAGCTGCTCGGTTGGAACGTGGCCGTCCTGCGCGACCCCCGTGACGCTGGATCCCCGGTGGGCATCGCCATCGGCGGACCCGGTCGCCGCGGAACCCCGCCCCAAGCCGGCGACCCGCCGACGCGCCAGGGTTCCCTGCGTCTGTACGAGCGCCGGCCTGAATGAGTTTCGCGCTGCAACGAAGCGCCGGCCATTGCGGGATCACTGCAAGCCGATACGCAGGCGCTTGAGCTCGTCCAGAGCGCGCTTCGCATCCTCGCCGGCGTGGTTGTCGACGTTGTCGGCGGCCAGGCGTTCGAACTTCGAGACCAGACTGTCGGCGTCGCGCTTCTTCTTGAGCTTGTCGAAGCGCCCGCGCAGGCGCGCGACGTCGCGCTGGGCCCCGGCGATCTCGACTGCGGCGTCGTCGCCCTCGACTTCTTCGACCAGCGCCTCAACGTCCGCAGCCTGGGGCAGGCCTTCGAGCATGCGGACCGTGTCGTCGCCTTCGTTCAGAACCCGCGCGTAGTCGCCGCTGGCTCGCGCGGCGCGGAGTCGCTCGACGCGGAAGGTCACCAAGCCCTTGACCGACTCGACCAGTTCGGTGCCCAGGTCGCCATTCTCGGACCTGACGGCAGTCGCCGCCTCCAGTGCCTGCGCCAGTCGCCCCTTGCGGATCTCCTGGGCGACCTTGTCGGCGTCGCGGGGCCAATCGAACATCGGCCGCGGCAGGGCGCCGGTGATGTGGGGTGCGATCACGTCCGCCGTGACCTGTCCGCCGTAGCCCGACCAACCCACGGTGCCCGCCGGATCCACCAGCAAGGCGTGGGGATAGGAGGCGATCAGCGCGAAGCGCTGCAGCTCCTCTCCGCGCATCAGGGCGAAGCCGAACTTCGCCTGGCGGACCTCGATCCACGTGCGCAGCTCGGCCTCGTCGTCCTCGGGGGTGACGGCGACGACGGAGAGGCCCCGCGAACCGTAGGTGTCGACCAGCACGTTCAAGTGTGAGACGAGCTGATCCGAGGTCTGCTCCCCGGGCTGCACGAAGACGAGCAGCACGGCCCGCCCGAGGTAGTCCTGGTACTCGGCGGCGGCGGTATTGCCGAACTCGCGCAGGGGCGGCTCGATCATCTCCATGCCCACCTGGGCGGGGCAAAGGGCGGACAGGGCCAGCGCGGCGGCGGCGGCCCGGGCGGGGGCCGCCAGCGTGTGCAGGAACATCGGAGTCATCCTTCGGTCGAGAAATGCGAGTGGTCCGGCGCCTGGGTGCGAGCGCCGACCCGACGCGATCGGGGCGGTGTCGCAGGTGCCCCATCGGGACTATGTTTCGTGGACCCCAAATCCACGACCATGGCGAACCAGACCCCGCTGATTCTTGCAGGGCGCTCCGAGCACCGCGAGCGCCACCTCGAAGTACCCGATCGCTCGGGTGCCGGGCCGCCCACCGAGGTGGCCCTGGCCGGACCCCAGGACGTGGAGGGCGCCTTGGCGGCGAGCGCCGCGGCCCGTGGGGAATGCGCGGCCCTCGCCCGCCACGCGCGCGAGCGCGCCCTGCGACAAACCGCGGAAGCCCTGGAGGCCCGTGCGGAGGAGTTCTGCGAGCTGATCGTGTCCGAGGTGGGCAAACCCCGGCGGGATGCTCGCGGGGAGGTCTCTCGGGCGGTGTCGACCTTCAGGCTGAGCGCGGCGGAGTGTAGCCGCGCGGGGGGCGAGAGCATGGAGCTCGACCATCTGCCGGCGACCGAGGGCTATTCGGCCCTGACGCGGCGGGTGCCGATCGGTGTGTGCAGCCTCATCACGCCCTTCAACTTCCCGCTCAACCTGGTGGCGCACAAGGTCGCGCCGGCCATCGCGGCCGGCTGTCCGTTCGTCCTCAAGCCGTCGGACAAGGCGCCACGCTCGGCCCTGGCCCTGGGCGAGTTGTTGCTGGAGACGGACCTGCCCCGGGGAGCGATCAACGTCCTGCCGCTCGAGGTCGAACACGCCGGGCCGTTGATCGACGACGAGCGCGTGGCCTTCCTGTCGTTCACCGGCTCCGACCGCGTGGGTTGGGAACTGGCCCGGCGCGCGGCGCCGCGGCGGGTGGCGCTCGAGCTGGGCGGCAACGCCGCGTGCATCGTGGACGAGGGCAGTGACCTCGAGGACGCCGTCTCGCGCCTGATCGTCGGGACCTTCGGTCAGTCCGGTCAGAGCTGTATCAGCGTGCAGCGCATCGTGGGCCATCACTCGCTCTTCGCAGAGCTGCGCGAGCGCCTCATCGACGCCACCTCGAAGCTGGTGGTGGGCGACCCCAGATCCGATGCGACCGTCGTCGGCCCGCTGATCGACGAGGACGCCGCGCGGCGACTGGAGGGCTGGATCGCCGACGCGGCCCGGGGCGGCGCGCGAACTCTGATCGGCGGCGAGCGGCAGGGCGCAGTGTTGCAACCGACCCTGCTCGAGAACGTCCCCCACGACTCACCCCTGTGGTGCGCCGAGGCCTTCGGGCCCGTCGCCGTCCTGGAGCCCTTCGACGACTTCGACGAGGCCCTGAATTGCGCCGGTGAGGGCCCCTTCGGGCTCCAGGCGGGCCTGTTCACCGGCAACCTGGATCGCGCCCTGCGCGCCTTCGAGCAGCTCGAGGTGGGCGCCCTGGTCGTGGGTGACGTGCCCACCTTCCGCTCGGACGCGATGCCCTACGGTGGCGTCAAACGCTCGGGCATGGGCCGCGAGGGGCCGCGCTACGCGATCGAAGAGATGACGGAGCTGCGCACGCTGATCCTGCATCGGCGCTGAGGGTCGTCGCCCGTCCCCCGGGCGAGCGAGCGCGGGAGCCGGCTTCTCGAACCCACAGGGACCCGAACGCGACGGGCGCCGCCCCCCCGCCCGCTTCGGGACGGAGGGCCGGCGCCCGTGCTCGTCAGCGCGAGTTCACTTGAGCTGGGGTCGAAGTTGAGTCAACTCGGCCATCAGGTCGCGCGCCTGTTCGGCGGCGAATGAGCCGCTGAACTCTTCCGACAGCTGCTCGAGCTTCTCGACCAGCTTGTCGACTTCCTTCTTCTTCTTCAGCTTCTCCAGCCCCTCGCGCATCTTCGCGATGGCGCGCTGGGCGGAGACGACCTCCTGAGCGTCGTCGTCCTCGTCCACTTGGTCGAGCAGCGCCTGGATCTCCGCCGCCTGGGGCAGGTCGTCCAGGGACTTGACCAGGTCAGGGCCGCGATCGACCAGGGTCATGAAGTCGCCCTTCTCGTGGGCCTTCTTGAGGGAGTCGACCCGCGAGGAGATCAGCGTCTCGACCGCCGAGCGAATCTCCACCGCGAGCTCTTCACCCGCGGCCTCGTACTCCTTGGCTTCGGCCAGGGCCACGGCGAGTTCGCGGTCCTGGATGGCCTTCTTGATCTTGCTCGCCTTCTTGGGGAAGTCGAACAGCGGCACCGGCAGGGCGCCGTCGAGGTTCTGCTCGATGATGCTTCCGCCCAGGTTGCCCGGATGACCGGCCCAGACCACGCGTCCCTCGGGGTTGATCAGGATGGCGTGGGGCCAGCCCTTCATCTCCGCGAACTTCTGCAGGTCGCTGCCCTTGAAGTACGCGTAGGGGTAGGTGGCTCCCTTGTCCTTGATCCACTTCTCGGTGTCGGACTTGCCTTCATTGGTCACGCCAATGATCGTGAGTCCCCGGCTTCCGTACTCAGCCTGAAGCTCGTTCAGGTGCGGAACCGAGGCCCCACAGGGGCCTCACCAGTAGGCGAAGAATTCGATCAGGATCGTGCGCCCGGTGAAGTCGCCGAAATCGTTCGCATCGGTGTTCGCGAAATCGTCGAGCTCAATGTTGTCGGGGACGACCTTGCCCACCTGGGCGTCGGCCGGGCCCGCCAGCCCGATGGCCAGCAAGGGCACAGCGAGTAGTGCCGCGAGTCTTCTCATGGTGTCGGTTGTCGGTTGTCGCGGGCCCCGACCGTGAGCGGGATCGCTCGGCGGGACGCTTCCGGGGGGCGAGGGAACCCGCGTTCGTCTCCGGGATGATGCGCCTCGGTCCCGCCGCCCGCCAGACCCGATCCCCGGCCCTGGGTCGCCCAGAGCGCCGGTCGGCCGTCTCGGAACCCGCGCCAGGGGGGGGCCTGGGTGCAAATCCTGCCCTCGGACCCCGCTCTGTGGAACTCACCGGTAGGCGACGGCCGTCCAAGGGGCTAGAGGGGACAACCACCTTCGCCCAGCGCCTTGGACTTCCTGCTCGAATGCATCGGGTTCCCGCCCGAGTACGACCACGACGGTCTGCCCGACCTGGTTCGCCAGCTCGGCGAGGCGACCCCGTGGCGCGATCCCGATGGCGCCGACCGGCGTCTGGCCCTGGGGGGCGGTCTCGAGCTGCGCCTCGACGAGGGCGATCAGCTCGCCGGTCCCGACGTGTGGCCCTTCTATGCTTCCCCCGGGCGCCTGCGCCTGGCGGTCGACAGTGTCGATCTGATCCCCGACGCGCCATTCGACGGGCTGCTGCGGGGCCTGGCCAATCCTCCACGACCGGGCTTCGCGAACTCGGAGACCAGCTTCCGCTTCACCACCTGGGTCGGCGATCGACGCCGGCTGCCGCGCCCCCTCGAGAGCGGTCATGTCCTGGCCGTCAGTACGGCCGGCTTCGCCCTCGACATCGCCCAAGTGGGCGGCAGGCCCAGGGGGCTGCGACCCGAGGGACGGATTTCGCCCTTGGGCGGCGATGAGGACCCGGGCGGATGCGTGGAGCTGCACCTGCCGATCCTGGCGGCCGAGGAGCTGGAGAATCCGATCACCGGTCTGGCCGTCCAACGCCTGGAGGTTCACGCGCCGGGGACGCCCCTCTCGGTCTTCGTCAGCCGCTGGCAGCTGGAGGCGGACGGACTGCGGACGCCGGCCGTGGGTGATTGGCTGCGCGGGACGTTCCTGTTCAGTGGTCGCATCAGTGGCGGACTGCCCTCGCCGACCCGTCGCTTGGGTCGGGCCTTCGGCTGAGTTCGCGGCGACCGGGCTCGCGGTCACCGGGCTCGCCCAGGCTCGCGGCAGCATGGCTCGCCCAGGCTCGCGGCAGCATGGCTCGCCCAGGCTCGCGGCAGCGGCCGACACGGCGCCTGGCACCGCCCTGCGGGCACTGTTAGCGTCTCGGCGAATGACCGGCGCCCAATCTCGCGAACCCGGCAGTCCCGCGCGCGCCGCACTGGGCGCCGCGGTCCTGGCCCTGGCCTTCCTGATTCCGCGCACGGCGCCGGGCGTGACCTTCGAAGACGCCGGCGAACTCGCAGCGGCCGCGTCCTGTTGGGGCGTTCCCCATCCGCCAGGCTATCCCCTGTGGATGCTGGTGGCGGCGCCCATGGCGCACCTTGCGAGTTGGATCGGCCTCGACCCGGCGCGGGCCCTGGTGCTGCTGAGCGCGACCTGCGCCGCAGGAACCTGCGCGCTCCTGGCCAGGTTGGCCAGCAAGTGGGGAGCATCGACAACAGTGGCCGTTCTAGCAGGCCTCTTGCCCCTGGCCGCGCCGACCTTCACCTCCCAAGCGCTCATCGTCGAGGTCTACGCCCTGGCGGCCTTCGTGCAGGTGGCCGCCCTGTCCGTCGCCCTCGCGCCGCGGCCGCGATCACTGCGGGTGGGTGTGCTCTTCGGGCTGGGGTTGTGCGCCCACGCCAGCACGCTCTTGCTCGCGCCAGTCGCGGCGATCGCAGCCTGGCGCGGAGCGCGGTTCAGGGGTCTTGCCCTTGCGAGCGCGGGCGGCGTCGCGGGGCTCCTTCCATTCGTCTACGTGCCCTTGGCGGCCGCCGCTGACCCGGCGGTCAACTGGGGTGACGCCCGCACGGGCCAGCGGCTCTTGGAGCACCTCACCCGACAGGGCTACGCGGGCGACGGCGGCGCGCTGGGCCCGCGGATCCAGTTCGTGCTCGAGCAGGCGTTGCTTCAATGGCCGGCGATCGCAGCCCTCGCGTTGGTCCTGGCCCTTTGGCTGGGCCGACGCGGGGTCGGCGCCGCGATGGTCGGCTCACTGGCAGCGACCCTCGTCCTCGGCGCGGTGATCGGCGTTCTGGCCGTGCCCTACGACGTGACGCCCTTGGCCCTGCGCACACGGATAGCGCCGACCTTCATTCCATTGGTCCTGCTCGTTTCGACCCTCGGCGGGACCGCGTTGATTGCGCTCGAACAACGCCTGCGCGCGCGCGCCGGGGCCGCCACCGCTCCACTGCTGGTGGCAGCAGCGCTCGCCCTGGCCCAGGTCCCCGCGCCATCGGTCGCCTCCGGTGCAGTGCGGATGTCCCGGGCCGACGGCGCCCAGCGCTACCTGCGCGAGACCCTCGAGGCCTGCCCCCCCGACGCGATCCTGGTGCTGAACAGGATGGGTTTCACCGACATCCTCGGTTTCCCCGTGCTCTACGGCCAGGTGGCCCTGGGCCTGCGCCCCGATGTGACAGCGATCGACCGCGCGCTGTTGACCACGCCGTGGTACCGCGAGCAGCTCGCCGGTCGTGCGCCCGACCTCGCGCCTGCGATCCTCGCCCTCGGCAACACCTATGGCGCCGATCCCGAGCGCTTCGGCGACCCGCGCCAGGCACGTCTGGCTTCGGCCGAATTCCTACAGACAGTCTTCGACGGTCCGCGGCCGGTGGTGTTGGTGGAGCGACCGGGCGCCAACGTCCTGCGCGGCCGACCGATCACCCCCAACGAGCGACTGTGGTTCGTGGGCGCCCCGCCCCCACCGGAGCCGGAACCGGTGGGGCCCGCGTGGGCATGGCTCGCGGGCCAACCGGCCGACCCATGGACCGAGGAGTTGTCGGGCCTCGCCGCCGAGCGGGATCTCGCGCGCGCCGAAGCGCTCCGCGCCGCTGGCCGCGAGGCCGACGCGGATCGGCTCGAGGCTGTGCGCCGGTAGTGGCGCGCGCAGGAACCTCGCCCGTCGCGTCCGAATCAGCCGCGCGTCGCCGCCGGTACGTAGCTCGAGAAGCGCACCGCGGCGACCCCACCCTCGAGCGGCCGGCTGAAGCTCGCGTAGTCTTCGACGACGAAATCCGTGCCGTGCGGGATGGTCCGGAGGGAGACGACGGCCTCCGAGTCGAGCGCAAAGGGCGGGAAGCGGATCCAGAACACGCCCTCCACGTCGGACTGGAAGGCGGTGCGTCCGCCATCGCCCCAGTCGAGCTGCACCAGGGCGTAGGGCACCACCGCCCCGTCCGCGCCCCTGACCTCCATGCGGATCTCGACCCCCGTGTCCGGACCGACCTGCTCGACGCCCGCGGCGATCAGCTCGGCCAGGGGGAAGGGGCCGCGGAACTCGCGCTGGTCCTGGGCTCCGGCCACGCCGCAGCCGGCCAAGGGCAGGACCGAGAGGGCCACGGCCAGGATTGCACCTCGGCAGAGCTTCATTGGATCGGGTGGTTCGGGTACTCGGGAAACTCCCGCGCCATGCTCGACACGGTTGGCGGAAGCACGGTGGTCAGGTGGCTCATCGCAGCCTGGTCGTCCATGTGGAGCACTACCAGGCCGTTGCGGTCGATGCGCACGTCGAAGGTGCCCTGGTCCCAGGTGAAGCGGAGGTACTTACCGCCGGCCATGATCACGTCGCCGTCGTCGTCGAGGGTCGTGGCGCGCATCACCAGCGGCTCGCTCTCGGGCACGAACAGGCCTGCGCGGTAGCGGTGGTAGAAGTCCTCGGTCAGGTCGACGTCGAAGACGAACTCGCCGTGCAAGTCGAACTCGATGCGGGTGCCGCCGCCGGAGTCCTGGGCACCACCCGTGAATGCCAGCAGTGCCAGGGGGGCCGCGACGCCGAGCATCCGACCCCGGGCGCCGCGCCCCGCCGGCCGACGCTCGCACTCAATGGGGCGGGTAGATGCGCTCATGGAAGGTCTCTCCGTGACAGGCGTGGCAGAAGCCGGTGAAGGTCGATGCCCCCTCGATCAGGGGGGCCATGTCCGCGGCAAAGGCGGCCTCGCCCCCCTTGCCGCAAGCGATCAACTCGACCGCCTCGCGCTGGGTCTGGAGCCGGACGATGCCCAGGGGGGCCACGTCGGCGCTGAACCACAGCTTGCCGACCAACTCGTCACCTGACTCCGAACCGGCATCCAGGAGGAAGACCTCGAACGTCCTGCAGGGCAGGCTCCCATCCCCCACCTGCAGTTCGACCTGCTGGCCCTCGCGCAACTCGTAGCCCGAGGTGATCTCCTGCGGCCCCTCGGTGCTGACAAAGGGGATGTAGCCGTCCTGGTAGGACACCGCCGGCGTGGCCTCGGTGATGCGCAGGTCGCGAGGGTTGGCCAGTCGGTAGGTCTCCTCGAGCCTGCCGCGGAAGGCGTGCAGACCGGCGATCCGGAGCCAGTGCATCGGGCGGAAGGCCATCCCGAACTGTGCCGTGTAGGCATCGGCGGGATCGGCCTCACGCAGCACCTCGGCGCGCACGTCACGCAGGTATCGCTCCTCACCAGGCTGCTTCTCGTCCCCGCGTTCGAGGAGTCGGTAGTCGGCGAACTGACCCGGCTCCCAGGATCCGATGCCGAGCTCGGCGGGTCTCACCATGTAGATGAGGTCCTCCAGGTCGAAGAGCCCGCGGGGACGCTCGGTGGTGACCATCCGATCGAGCACCGGCGGTGGAGGGGCCGGCTCGTGGGCCGCGAGCAGGCGCGGCCCCAAGGTCAGGGTGAAGGTCGTCGCCAGCAACAACGCCAGGCCGAGCTGGACCCAGATGGAGTCGAAGCTGAACCATCGTTCGGCGGACTTGCCCATCAGTTGTGATCCTCCTGCAGTTCGAGCGGATCCATCCGCGCGATCCAAGGCTCCATCCCCGGGGGCGTGAGCTCGACGGATCGGGTGTCGATCGCCTCGAACTCGACCACGACCGCGGTCTCGCGCCCCGGCTCGATCTGGACTTGGATCCGACGCGAGCCGAGCACCTCGTGCCAGATCACGACCTCTCGGGGGCCAGCCGGCAACCCGTCGATCCGTACTTCACCTTCACTGCCCGTGACCCCGTGGAAGGGGTGGTCGAACACGTGAATGAAGGCGCGCATCCACGAATGCGTGTCGCAGTCGATGCGGTAGACGCCCGCATCGCGCAGGGTCCGCTCGAGCGATACGCCCTCGTCCACCAGGGTCACGTTGAACACAGTGCGCTCGCCATCGAGCCAGCCGTGGGGGTTGTGGGTGATGTTGTCGCGGTTCGTGAGCAGCAGTCGACTGCCCACCGGTGCGGTCTGCACGCGGGGCTCCAACAGGCAGCCCGCCGAACGCAGGTCCAGGTGCAGGGCTTCACCGGCAGCGACCTGCTCGCCCGGATCCACCGAGACGACAGCGTCGGCGATCCGTCCGCCTTGGACGCGCAGGACGGGGTCGCGCAGCTCGGCTCCGCAGTGCTCCACGTTCTTGTCCGCCACGATCAGCGGCGCATCGGGCGCCTCACCCACCAACCTCACCTCGCAGCGCAGACTGCCGCGGCCAAGGGGAGCCTCGGCCCGGACCACTGCGGGCTCGACGGCATCGCCCGCGCCGCATCCGACGACCAATCCCGCCGCCATGGTCGCGAGCGCGACCAGGGCCCGGGCGGCGACTCGATTGCGCTCAGTCTGCATGTCCGTCCCTTGCTCCCTCACGGAACAGGCCGCTGTCCAGTCGGAAGACCGGGCCGGTGAGGCTCTCGAGGAAGGCCCGCAGGTCTTCCAACTGCGCCGGCGAAAGGTCGAGGGGCCGCAGCTCCGGGTCCAAGTTCGGATTGGCTCGGCCGCCCTCGTTGTAGAACGTCAGCACATCGTCGAGGGTCTCCAGACTCCCGTCGTGCATGTAGGGCGCCGTGAGCTCCACGTTGCGAAGGGTGGGAGTCTTGTAGCGCCCCAGGTCGTCGTGGTCCCCGGTCACGGCGAAGCGACCTGGCCGGCTGGACGTGCCGTCGAAACCGACGCCGAGGTTGTGGAACAGCTCATCGGTGAAGTTGGTTCCCGTGTGGCAAGTGGTGCAGCCAGCTTCTTGACGAAACAGGCGCAGGCCGCGTTGGGCGGCCTCCGAGAGGGCCTCGCGCTCCCCACCCCACTCGAAACGATCGAAGGGGGAATTCGCCGTGACCAGCGTGGCCTCGAACGCCGCAATGGCGCGGGCGGCGAGCTCCAGGTCTGGCCCGGAGCCGAAGACCTCGCGGAACTCTCTGACCATCTCGGGGTCCGAGCCGAAGCGCTCGCTGAACAGCTCGTGGGTCAACCCCATCTCCACCTCGGAGAGCATCGGTCCCAGGGCCTGGGCGGCGAGGTCCTCGGCTCGGCCGTCCCAGAACTGGTGGGTCCCGGTGCCGCGGTTGAGGATCGTCGGGGCGTTGCGTCCCACGAGTTCGCCGGAGTCGCCACGGCCGAGGGCCCGGCCGTCCGTAAAGGCTCGCTCCGGCTGGTGGCAGGTCGCGCAAGTCATCTGCCCGGACCGCGACAAGCGCGGGTCGAAGAACAACCGTTCGCCGAGAGCCACCGTGGCCGGTTCGATCGTGGTTCGGCCGCGGTAGGACGCCGGCTCCCAATCCAGCCCCAGTGGAACCCTGTCGACCAGGAGCGGAGTAAGGGAACGATTCGGATCCGCGCTGGGCGCCGACGCCGCCTGGGGCGAGCCAGCGCGGATGGCCGCAAAGACAACGACTGCCACCACGGCAAGACTCGCCCCCAAGAGCGCTGGTCCGTTGTTCCGAGCAAGGTCGATCGCGTGCATGCTTGAACCCCTCCGTCCTCTCGAGCGCAGCCGCGGGTTCCCCGCTCAGTTCGCGGGGAACCCGGGCATCGGGGGGATCGATCGATCCCTCCGCGACCTGCGCCCACGTCGCCGAGTGACCTCGAGTTCACCGGCGGGTGGACGTCACGTCAGGCGTCTCACTTGGTCGGATCGACTTCGATCTTCTTCAGCTTGTAGGCCACCTTGTAGACCTTGATGCCGGTGTGGACCCACGTGCCGTCGTCGTTCTGCTTCTCGAGGTAGCCGACCTGGCCCGTGTGCCACTTGACGCCGGTGTGCTCGTAGCCCGGGGGCACCGGCGGCGTGTCGTCCTGCGCGCTGACGAGAGCGGCCATGCCGGCGCCGCTGAAGAGGCAGGTCAGGGCGGCGACCTTCATCGAGTTCTTGAGTGCGTTCATCAAAGTCTCCTTCGTAGATGCCCACGTCGGGCAGTTCATTGAGTGCAGGCCGTACACCGAATCGGGGAGAAGCCTGCGGGAAAGCGATCGCGATGCTAGCCACACCTGCATGGCTCGCAAGTGCATCCAATTCCAGAAAAGCCGGTGAAGTCGAGTGGCACGATTTGTGCTTTTCGAAGTAGCAATGTCCGTTCAAAGAAAGCTGTATTCAGGCGACATACGAAAGCCCAACGGCTGCTTCGATCGACCGCTCTCGCGCGTCGGCCGGTCGCGCCACAAAGTCCTCGCGGCCCTCGGCAATCGGGCTAAGCTCGGCTCGGCATCGAAGCGTTGAAGCGATGGCGATCGACGACGGGCAAGTCGCCCTCGCGATGGGAAGTCGTTGAACAGAACTTGCGCTGCCCCTCCCGCTGCTCCTCGAACAACCGACGGAGATTGGCCCTGGGGACGCGCTCGAGGGAGATCAGAATGAACTATCGGGCCGGTCTTTCGATTCTCGTCGCGGCTCTGGTCGTGACGATCGGCGGTGTGTTCTGGCCGAAGATCGGCGGAGTGTTCTGGCCGAAGAATGACGACGGCGACGCCCGAGCTTCGAGGGCAAGCAGTGGCGCAATCCCGAGCGCTGTCGGTACACCGGCTTTTTCAGACCCGAGCCCCTTGGGTGCCCCGGGCGAGCTCGAGCGACCCGGCGGTCGGTCCCGAGCACTGGCCTCGCCCGAGCCGACTTCGTACGACGCAGCGCAGGGTGAGACGATCGGAACCGGGGGGCACGTGGTCGACATGTCGGGGAACCCGGTGGCTGGTGCGCGGGTTCTGGCGTCGGGGCGGCCGGGCTTGCCCTTGGACTACGTCCATGCGGACTCTCCCTCCGCGATCGGTGCTCGCGGGAACGCGCGGCTACAACCTGGCGTGAGCGAGGCGCTGACAGACGCCGATGGCAGCTTCGAGCTCGCGGCCACCCCCACCGAGATCCTCCGCCTGGCGGTCCTGGCCGCGGGCTTCGCTCCCTACGAGGACGACGACCTGACCGGCGACTTCGCCGCAGACTCCACGCTGCGGACCATCGCCCTGGTGCAGGGCGCGCAGATCGCAGGCAGGGTCGTCGATTTCGACGGAGCGCCGGTGGTGGGAGCCGAGCTGCGGTTGCTGCGGAACGAACGAGGCCCGACCCAAGACGCGGCCCTGCTGGCACCCGCGCCCCTCGCAACCTCCGACGCCGCGGGGACCTTCACCATCGACCGCCTGGCCTGTGGTCCGTGGTCGATCGAGGTGACGGCCGCGGGCCATCCGTCCGGTTACTTCCACGGCCGAGCCGAGCGACCCGGCGAGCGGCGCAGCGGTCTCGAGTTCGCGCTCGAGCGGGGTGCCGACATCGAAGGTCGCGTGACCGGCGCGCCGTCGTTCGTGCTGGAACGAGTCCGAGTCCAGGCCCGCCTGTCACCCCTCGGCCAGGACGACGCCTTGGAGGCTCCCGGGCTTCGCCGGACCCCGATGGCCGCGGTGGACGGGGAAGGTCGCTTCGCCCTGACCGGCCTCCTCGCTGGCCGCGAGTACGAGCTTCAGGCCTTCGAGCGGCAGTACGACAACGCTCCGAGCGCCCTCGCCGGCGCCTTGGTCCGCTCCGAGTCCGCACGTGCATCCGCCGGCGAGCGCGGAGTGCTCCTCGCCTACACAACCGGGGCCGGGCTCTCCTTCCGGGTCCTCAACGGGCGGACGGGAGCTCCCCTCTCGGAGTTCGTCGTGCACTACGGCGACGCGCTCCAGCGGCCGCTGCTCGACTTCGACGGCACGCCCCTTTCGGTGCACCCGGGCGGGCGCGTGTTCCTGGAGGACCTGGGGACCTTCGACGAGGAGGATCGCCTGCAGCTGACGATTCAGGCCGCGGGATTCGCCCAACGCGAGCTGCGCGACATCGCCCTGGTGCCCGGTGCAGAGCTCTCGCTGGGCGACATCCTCCTGGAGCCGGTGCCAACCCTGAGGGTCACGGTGCTCGACGCCGCCGACCGCTCACCGGTCGCCGGGGCCAGCGTCTCCCTGAGTCCCCAGCGCGACGACCCCTTCGCCGCATCGGAACGGCGCTTCAAGCACGCTATCGCCGCGCAATGGGGCGAGGCGAGCTTGCAGAGCGGCAACCCTGACCTGGCCGAAGTCCAGCGCACGGACTCTGCCGGAGTCGCCGTGCTGACCGCACCGGCGCTGGGTCCGTGTGTGCTGCGCGTCGAGTCGCCACACCACGCCGTGCTGGAGGTCGAGGGCATCGAAGTCTCACCCTCCGAGCCGCTGCTGGACTACGAGGCCCTGCTGGTCGCCGGAGGTTCCGTGTTGGTCGAGGCCTTCGACGAGCACGGCGAGCCCCTGCGGAATGTCCGTATCGAGCGCCGCCCGCCAGCGGAGCGCGACGCCGCCCGGATGCCACTGCCGCCGGGCACGGGCCGTCGCCACGTCACCGACCCGTCCGGCCGAGTCTTGATCGATCGACTCGAAGCCGGCCGCCACGGATTTCGCCTCGAGCGCCGCTCCATCAGCCCCACCCTGTTGTCGGGTTCGTCGATGATCGTCGACTTCGAGCAGCCCGGTACAGGCGGCTGGGTCGAGGTCGACGTCGTCGACGGTGAGACGGCGACCGTGGCGGTCCACGCCCCCGCGACGGGCGAGCTCACCGGGCAGGTCACCGAGAGCGGTCGCCCTCTGATCGGCGCACGCCTGGCCCTCCACCCGGGGGACGCCAGCTCACCCGCAGCGGCCTCGACGACCTCGATCGGCGAGGGGACCTATCGCTTCCCGCCCCTGGAGGTCGGCAGCTACCTGCTGCGGATCACCCATCCAGATCGTCTCTCCGCCCACGAGGAGCAGCTGCTGCTGAGTCCGGGCGACAACCGACTCGACCTGGACCTGCCAGTGACCGAGATCCGAGGGGTGGTACGCAACGCGTCGGGCGCCGCGCTGCCGGGCATGCGCGTCGCGGTTTTCGAGGGCGGCTTCGTGCCGGGGTCCCTCAGCAACCTGACCATCCGAGCCCTGCCCGGCCGAACGGGACCCGAGCGGTACTTGATGGAGCAGGAGGGCGTCCCCGCAGTCGAACGCGTGACCACCGAAGCGGACGGGAGCTACGTGTTGCGCGGCGTCCCGACCGACACGCCCTTGACCGTCGTGGCCTGGGGCGGCCAGTACCTCGCCGGCACTGCCGGCCCGGTCGAGGTCGCGCGGGATGTCGTCTGCGGCGACGTCGATCTCGAGCTGGTTGTGGGCGGAACCCTGTTCGTGTCGGTCGCCAATCCGGATGGTTCCGCGCCGCGCCGCTACATCGCGGAGGCTACCCGCCGGGGAACCCAGGGGCAGGACCGCCGTGTGGACTCCATCGTCAACGGCTCCGTCGCCCTGGGCGGTCTGGCGCAGGGAACCTGGGACCTGCGCGTGCTGCCGCAGGGCCCCGGCAACCCCGACGACGACCTCCAGGCCCGGGCCGAGGTGACGGCCGGGGAAACGACCCGGTTGGATCTGCGGTTCCCCTGAGGTCGGGCCGGCGACCGAGGGTCAGCGCTCGATCACGACCTCGAAGCCCGTGCCGACCAAGTCGGGGGAGCCCACGCCGATCCCGATCACCAGTTGGAACTCGAGCTCGCCCACCGGCTGCGCAGCGACGCTGGCCAGGGTCGTGCCTCGATGTCGGCCGAGGGCCTGGGCCGCGGTCAACAGGGCGTCGCGGCGGGCGTCCATGGCCTCGGCGAACTCGTCCCGGTCGATCTCGGTCTCCCACACCGTCGCCAACACCAACAGCGATGCCCCGTCGCGCTCGAAGAGCTGGGCGCAGTCGCCCTCCCAGCCATCGGACTCGTCCGACGTGAACTCGATCGACAGGAAGGACATCGGGTTGGCGGCGTCGGGCACCTCGATCGAGTCGGGCGCCGCGGCGACCAGGCGCAGCCCGAACTCGCCGAGAACTTCGCTGTGGACCGGCTGCCAAACGCTGCCTTCAGGGGCGGTGACGCGCACGACCGCGGGCTCGTCCCGTTGCTCGGGATCCCAGTACTTCGCCGGGTGCAGGATCTGCTCGGTGGAGGTCGGCGGCTCGCGGAAGGCCCGGTCGAGGTCGGCCGGATCGAACTTGCGCGTCTGGGCGGCCAGCAGGGACTCGGTGCGCTGCAGGAAGCACTGACCGCGCAGGTAGGAGAACAGCACCGGCATCCAGATGTACGGCGCCGTCTCGAACAGCTCCTGGGGCGTCACATCGCTCATCTCGGCGATGTCGGCGGCGGAGAAGTCGCCGATGTGCTGCATGGTCCAGACCGTCTGGACGACCATCGCCGAGCCCTCCACCACGGCGTGGTAGGCGGTCAGTCGGTCGGTGTCCTCGGCGCGGCTCTCCATGGCCCCGCCGAGGTCGAAGTGCTGGTCGTCGAGCGCGTGCACCAGCTCGTGGGACAGCACGCTCTGGGCCAGTGCGCCGGTGACCCCGGCCATGATCGAGAAGGTGTCGCGCTCGGGGTCGTAGTAGCCCCCCACTTGACCGCCGAGGATCTCGAGCGTCTCGCCCCAGTAGTCCATCTCGGTCGGGATCAGCCCCAGCATCTTGGCGCCCAGCTCCTGGGCCTCACGCTGGGTCTGGTTCCCGACCGACTCCATGCGCTCCGCTGCGTAGGCCCTGAAGCCCTCCAACGTCGCGATCTCGACCGGCACGTCGGCGTTGAAGTCGAGCCCGCGCAGCACGGCGACCTCGACCTGGATCTCGCGCGCCAGTTTCGTCATCGCGGCGAGTTCTTCGCTCTGCGCAGGCTCCTGGGCCGAAGCGCCGGAGCACGCGGTGAGCGAGATGCAGCAGCCCAGGCCGCCCAGAGTCAGGGCGAAGGTCGAGGCCGCACGGGAGGGAAGGCGATGGTGGTTCGATTGCAGCATGGTTCGGTGCGCGACCCGGTGGCCGCGGTCGTCGCAGATGATGCCCTACGTTCCGACGGCCCGTAGCTTTCGAGTCCCCGAACGGCCGACGGCCCCGCCCTTCGTTGAAAGGACGGGGCCGCCGGCGCGCGCGGACTCGGCTCAGTTGATCGTCAACGTGCTCACACCGGACTTCGAGTCGAAGACCAGGGTGGCCGGGTTGAGCGTCACCATCTGCAACTCGAAGACCAGGCCCGAGGCCGAGGCCGGCACCGGACCCAGGATCCAGTTCGCTTCGCCGCTGCCGCTCAAGGGCAGGATCTGGGCCAGGGGGTAGTCGAAGAAGGGGAAGATGTCGAGCGAGCCGCCGGTGGGCAGGGGCAGGCCGAAGCCGACCAACGGGTTGCCCAATGCCGCCAAGGCGAAGTGCCCGGGGGGCCCGAAGACCTTCAGGTCCGGGATGTTGCCCGTGTTGACGGAGCCGTCGATCCCGCCCGCGACCTGGATCACGGTCTCGTACAGGAGATGCTCGGTGTCACCGCTGCGGGTGAACCAGGTCGTCGAGCCGCCGCGGGGCCACTGGGCCACGACTTCGGCCTTGGTGTTCGGGCCGAGCCCGAAGGTCAGGGTGTTGTCGGGCGAGGTCGCGTGGGCCGACTCGGTCATGACCTCGCCGTACTGGGTCACACCCGGGGTCTTGACGGTGAACTTCGTGTTGAAGCCGCCCGGGGCCGACCGCCACGTGCTGGGCCGCAGGCGCAGCCAGTGGTTGGTGGTCACGAGGTCGTTCCGCATCAACGTCACGCCCTCGTTCTCGGCCGAGGTGATCACGTCCAGGTCGCCGTCGAGGTCGACGTCGATGGACAGGATCGAGCGGGTCCGCGCTCCGTTGGCCAGACCCAGGTCCACGGCGCGACGGGTGAAGTGGGCCGTGCCGTCGTTCTCGTACACCGAGTCCGGGTGCAGCTCGGCGATCGGCATGTTGTAGCCCACCGAGAGGTCCGAGCCGGCCACGTAGAGGTCGGTGTCCTGATCCAGGTCGTAGTCCCAGGACATGATGCCCCAGTTGTCGTCGAGGTTCAGGCCGTCGGCCTCGGGGCCGGAAGCCATGAAGTCGCCCTCGGCGCCGGAGCCCGTAGCCGAGTCGGTCCAGGTCCCGTCGCCGTTGGAGAGCAGCAGGGAGTTGCGACCGATGCTCGACGAGTAGGAGTCGAGCCAACCGTCGCGGTCGAGGTCGGAGAGCGAGACTCCCATCGAGAACTCGCGCTTGTCGTAGCCCGTGGTCGCGCCCGACTCGATGAAGTGGCCCGCACCGTCGCCCATGTAGAGCTGGTTCGGGATGGCGAAGGCGCCGAAGTCGTTGTGGGCCGCGATGTCGAGGTTGCCGTCGTTGTTCACGTCGGCGAAGGTCGCCGCCAGGGCCAGACCCAAGTTGCCGGTGCCGGACACGGTCGTCACGTCGGTGAAGAGCGGCCAGTCGGTGAAGGTCGGATCCAGGTTGCCTTCGACGAACTCGTTGCGGAACAGACGGTCCCGATCGCCCGTGACCGCCCAGGTCGTGTTGAACCCGCCCATGTACTTGCCGATGTACAGGTCGAGGTCACCGTCGGCGTCGTAGTCGCCCAGTCGCGGCACCATGTTCCACTCGGAGGTCGGCCCGCCGAAGGAGTTGAGGGCCACGTCGGTGAAGGTGCCGTCACCGTTGTTGCGGTAGGTGTAGATGGCGCTGTCGCGGTTGCCGACGACGAGGTCGTTGTAGCCGTCCTTGTTGATGTCGCCCCAGGCGGCACCGTAGGAGCCGACGGTGGGATCGCCATCGACACCGGCGGCAACCGTCACGTCGGTGAAGGTCCCATCACCGTTGTTCTGCATCAGGTAGTTGCGGCCACCGGGGAAGGGCCAGTTGGGCCCGATCGCGATGAACGCCTTGTCGCTGGCAGGGTTGGTGAAAAAGATGTCCGTCAGGCCGTCGCTGTTGTAGTCGAAGGCCGCCATCCCGTTGCCGGCCGAGGGCAGGTTGCCACCGGTCAGGTAGACCTCGTCGAGACCGCTGCCGCGGGTGACGTCGCGGAAGTCCTTGCCGCTGCGATCGGTGACCCAGAAGTCGACGTCCTCGTCCAGGTAGATCAGCGCCGGGCCGTCGTAGACGAAGACCTCCATGCGGTAGGCCCCCTCCTGCACGGGTTGCGGGAAGGGCGCCTGGGTCAGGTCGAAGGCGAACCGCATTCCATCCGGGTCCACCACGGAGGTGTACTGGAAGTCGCCGGGGATGATCGTGTAGTTGACCGCGTCGATGCCCGGGCCGCCCATGGGGAGCTGGACGATCTGGCCGCTGGGCAGCTCGATCTTGGCTTCGACGTCGACCGTGTAGGTCTGGCTCTGGGTCGTGTTGAACACGTCCATCAGGAACTCGATCGCGCCGTCGCTACCGTCGGCACGCACCACGTCGACCGTGCGCTGCACGGGGTGGATGGCCGCGATCACGTCGGACACGTTGATGCCCGCGCCCTGGAAGACCAGGCTCTGGGTGTAGGACGGCGAGCCGAATGTGTCCGTCGGCAGGTACACGTCCATGAAGTTCGTGCCGCTGGCGAGCCACTGGCAGCGGCCCTTCCAGGTCCCGAGGCCGGTCAGCTCGTTCCAGTCGAGGTCGTACTCCCAACCGAGGACGCCGGGGGTGTAGGCCCCGTCCTTGGCCATCGGCGGGTTGGAAGTCCCATTCGGGTAGCGGGTCCGAACGAAGACCGACGAGACCGGGGCGGGGCCGGGCAGGCCGACCACCAGGCCCTCGACTTCGGCGCTCACCAGACTGGTCTGCGAGCCGGGGGGCGGGGTCGTCACGACGACCGTCTGGGCCTGACCCAGGCCGGAGGCCGCGAGAAGGGTGAAGGCCGCGAGCGCGGGGCAGGCTGCGGAACGAGAGAACTTGGCCATGGCTGTTGGAGCAGGTACGGACGAGGCCGCGAGGTGGGGCGAATGCCGGGTCGAGGGGGGGGTCCGGTCAATAGGTAGCCGCTTTATCCTATCCGGCGACTCGGAAGCGGGTCGCGAAAGGAGCGCTCTCTCGAGGGGTCTCCGCAACTCTCGACTCCCGCTGGAGGTCGGGCCAAACCGCACGACCAGGCCGGTTGGAAGGGCCGTCCTGGCACCGGCCGGGCCCCCTTGGCACGATCTCGCGACCTCGGACCCCCTGCCCCATCCCATGCGCCGACGCAACTTCAGCTCGTTCCTCGCCCAGCTCCTCCTGGTTGGCCTCTGCGCCGGTGCCCTGCTCCACGCCCCCGCGTCGGCCCAGGAGAGCGAGTCTCCCCCGCCCCAGGGGGCGGCCGAGATGGTCGACGGCGCGGGCGACGCGATCGAGAATCCCGTCGTCCGGGAGCTGCCGGCCTGGCAGCAGGCCCTCGACGACACCTTCGGTGGGATCAACGGCGCGCTGGAGAACCTGGTCTTCTACCCACTCCCGTTCATCGGGACAAAGGCCGACGGGTCGCCCCGCACGGTGCCCTTCGCCGTGGTCTGGCTGATCATCGGGGCGACGTTCTTCACCATCCGCATGGGTTTCATCAACCTGCGCGGGTTCAAGCACGCCATCGACGTCGTGCGCGGCAAGTACACCGACCCGAACCACCAGGCCGAGGGTGAGGTGACCCACTTCCAGGCCCTCTCGGCGGCGCTATCGGCGACGGTCGGTCTGGGCAACATCGCGGGGGTCGCGATCGCGGTCAGCATCGGCGGCCCGGGCGCGACCTTCTGGATGATCTGCGCCGGTCTCCTCGGCATGAGCTCCAAGTTCGTCGAGTGCACCCTGGGCCAGAAGTACCGGGAGGTGCGCGAGGACGGGCACGTGATGGGCGGCGCCATGTACTACCTCTCGCGCGGCCTGCGCGAGAGGGGTCTGGGGACGCTCGGCGCCCCCCTCGCGGTGCTCTTCGCGGTGCTCTGCATCGGGGGCTCGATCGCCGGTGGCAACAGCTTCCAGGTCAACCAGAGCCTGGGCGCGATCGGCGCCACGATCCCCTTCCTGGCGGACAACAGCTGGGTCTACGGCGCGGTCATGACCTTCGCCGTGGGTCTGGTGATCGTCGGCGGCATCCGACGCATCGCCAACGTGGCCGAGAAGATCGTCCCGACCATGTGCGGGGTCTACGTGCTCGCGGCCCTGACGATCCTCGTGGTCAACTTCAGCGAGATCCCCACGGCCTTCATGAAGATCATCGAGGGCGCCTTCAACCCCGGTGCGACCTGGGGCGGTTTCGTCGGCGTGCTGGTCGTCGGGTTCCAGCGCGCGGCCTTCTCGAACGAGGCCGGCGTCGGCTCCGCGGCCATCGCCCACTCCGCCGCCCAGACGCCCTACGCCGTGCGCGAGGGCATCGTCGCGCTGCTCGAGCCCTTCATCGACACGGTCGTGGTCTGCACGATGACGGCCCTGGTGATCGTCATCACCGGCGCCTACGAGAACCCGGAGTACGCCCACTTCGTCGACGGCAACAACGGCGCCGCCCTGACCTCGGCCGCGATGAACCAGGTCATCCCCGGCTTCAAGTACGTGCTCGCGATCGCCGTGGCGCTGTTCGCCTTCTCGACCATGATTTCGTGGTCCTACTACGGCGAGCGCTGCTGGTCGTACCTGTTCGGCGAGGGCAGCTCGATCGTCTACAAGCTGATCTTCCTGGCCTTCACCTTTCTCGGTTCGATCCTCTCCGCCACCAACATGCTCGCCTTCGGCGACACCATGATCATGGCCATGTGTATCCCGAACATCTTCGGGATCTACTTCCTGGCGGGGGGCGTGAAGGCGGACCTGGACGACTACTGGAAGCTGTTCCGCTCGGGCGACATGCCCACCTACAAGTAAGCGCCGCGCCGCGCCCCCCACAGCAACGCCCATACTCCCGTGACCACCACGAAACCCCGCCCCATCGCTCCCCTCGACCTGGTCGCGGAACGCGCCCAATGTGGAACGGCCCTGATCGAAGCCCTCGAGCGCGTGCTCGCCTCGGGGGTCTACGTCCTGGGGCCCGAGGTCCAAGCGTTCGAACGCGAGTTCGCCGCCTACCAGGGCGCTGCCCACGGCGTCGGCGTGTCTTCGGGCACCGACGCCCTGGTGGTCGCCATGCGCGCACTGGGTCTCGAGATCGGGGCCAAGGTGTTGACCACGCCGTTCACGTTCTTCGCCTCGGCCGGCGCGATCGCCTGGTCCGGCGCGCGGCCGACCTTCGTGGACGTGGACCCGGACACGGCGCTGATGCGTCTCGACCAGGTCGCGGCCGCCTTGGACGACCAGACCGTGGGCGTGGTCCCGGTCCACCTCTACGGCGCGCTGGTCGATATCCCGGCCCTGCGGGCGATCACCGATCCGAAGGGTCTCTGGGTACTGGAGGACGGCGCCCAGGCCCACGGTGCCGGTCGCACGGACGCCGACGGAAACGAATGGCGCTGCGGAGTCCACGGACACGCGGCGGCCTTCTCCTTCTACCCCACCAAGAACCTGGGCGCTGCCGGCGAGGGCGGCATGGTGTTGACCCAGAGCGGTGAGGTGGCCTGCGACACGTCGCAGATCCGCGACCACGGCAGCGTGGCAAAGTACATGCACGGGCGCGTCGGGACCAACTCGCGCCTGCAAGCGATGCAGGCGGCGGTGCTGCGCGTGAAGCTGCCCCACCTGGACGCCTGGAACGCCCGGCGTCGCGAGCACGCCGCCCGCTACCACTCGGCCTTCGAAGGCAGTCAGACGGTCTCGGCCCTGCGGGTGGAGCCCGGCACGACCCACGCCTTCCACCAGTTCGCGGTCCGCATCCTCGGGGAGGACGGCGCGCGCGACCGGGTGCAAGCGGCCCTCGCCGCCCAGGGCATCTCGGCGGCGGTCCACTACCCCCGCTGCGTCCACGTCCAGGAGGCGGCCAAGGACTGGGGCTACGGTCCCGGGGACTTCCCCGGCGCCGAGCAGTTGGCGCGGGAGGTCCTGTGCCTGCCGATCCATCCCTTCCTGGAGCCCGGGGACGTCGATCGGGTGGCCGAAGCGGTCCTCACGGCCGCGGGCTGACCGCTGCGCGGGGCCAGGGCGGGCGCCCGGCGGGCCGCGGCCGGGTCCCCTCGCGTGGTTCGGCCGACTCGGCCTCGGGGCCCCAGCGGATCGGATTTCGAGTGCGCCGTGCGACCGCGCTGCGGGGCCTGGCGGACGCCGCGCCGTGGGCCGGGCGCGGGCCGCCAGTGCCGCCAGTGCCGCCAGTGCCGCCAGTGCCGCCAGTGCCGCCAGTGCCGCCAGTGCCGCCCAGGACGGCACCCGGTTGACGGAGCCGGAGGGGTGGGCCCAAACCCAGCCGGGAGTCCTGCGCCAGGTCGACGCCGGAGACCCCGGCCAGGTCCTCGACCCCAACCCGTTGGACCTTCGAGGATTGGCGCATCGTCCGGACCCAGGTCTGAACGCAAGGACGCGCCGTTTGGTGCTCGATCCCGCCCGAGGTCTGTAACCGGTCGATACTGAAGGCGGTCCTAACGCTGCTCGGGCTTCCCCCGTTCGGACCCTTCCAGGGGCGCCAACCGCGCACCATGGATCAGGTCCAGCGAGCGTCCCCGAGGCCGAGCGAGGACCCCTCTCCAATGAGCGACCGACTCGAAGACGACAGCCAACTTCTGCCCCTGGGCCCCCTAGAGGGGGTTCTAGATCGGTCGAAGCGTGGTTCGAGGGTCGATACGGGGGCGAGGCTGACCGACCACCTGCAGGAGCGCCTGGCGTCCTGCAACCTGCCCTCCGGGCACCGTGCCGCCCTCTCCCGAGAGCTCGCCCAACTCGCCGACCTGCCTCCCACCTCGGCCACAGCGGGCCGCTTGATCGGTTGGATCGACTGGGTCCTCTCCCTGCCTTGGCCGGGAGGCCCTGGCGACGGCTCGACGGGGACACCGGAGGGGCGCGACCTGCCCGATCTCGACCGCATCGCCGGACACCTGGCCGAGACCCACGCCGGCTGCGACGAGGTCGTTCAGCGCGTGCTCGAGTCCCTGGCCGTGGCCAAGCTGGGCGGCACTGGCCGCGGGGACGCCCTCTTGTTCGTGGGGCCGCCCGGCACGGGCAAGTCGAGCCTCGCCCGGGCCCTGGCCCGCGCCATGGAGCGACCCTTCGTCAACCTCGCGACGGGCGCCATGACCGACGACTACCAGCTCGGCGGCGTCAGCCACCGACAAGAAGGCGCTTTCCCGGGCGCGATCCTCGAGGGCCTGCGCCGCGCGGGGCGGGCCGACGCCGTGATCTTGCTCGACGAGCTCGACAAGCTGCAGTTGGGCGGGGGCGGCGACGCCGGGGGACCGTTGCTCGAACTGTTGGACTCCGACCTTCGCAGCGAGTTCCTCGACCAGTACCTGGGTTTGCCCTTCGACCTCTCGCGCTGCCTCTTGATCGCGACCGCCAACGATCACGAGGAGATGCCCGAGGCCCTGATCGACCGCTTCGACGTGATCGAGTTCTGGGGCTACACAGAGCGCGCCAAGGTCGAAATCGCACGTCGACACCTCTTGCCGCGCGCCCGCTCGCGGGCGGGGATCGACGCGCCGTCCTTGACGCCGACGCCGGCAGCGGTGCGCGCGATCATCCGAGAGCACACCGAGGAGGCCGGGGTACGCCAACTCGGACGCAGGCTGGACACGCTCGCGCGCAAGGCCGCGGCCGAGGTCCTGCGCGGCGGCAGCGGCTTGCGCGTGCGACGCAGCGACGTGCGCACCCTGCTCGGCCCGGCCTTGGTCGAGAGCGAGGTGCGCGCGCGACGTCCGCGCATCGGCGTGGCGCTCGGTCTGGCTTACACGTCCACGGGCGGGGCGCTGCTGCCGATCGAGGCATTGGCCATGCCGGGCAGCGGTCGCACGATCCTGACGGGTCAAGTGGGCGAGGTCATGCGCGAGTCCTTCCAGACGGCGCTCTCCTGGGGCCGCACGCGCCTCGGCTCACTGAAACTCGCCGCCAACCATCTCGACGAACTTGACCTGCACCTGCACTTCCCCGCCAGCGCGATCCCCAAGGACGGACCCTCCGCCGGGGCGGCGATCGTCGTGGCGCTGTACTCGCTGCTGTCGCGGCGCGCTGCGAGGCACGACCTGGCGCTGACGGGCGAGGTCTCACTGCACGGTGCGGTCCTGCCCGTCGGCGGCCTGCGCGAGAAGCTCTTGGCCGCTGCGCGGGCCGGGGTGCGTGAGGTCGTCGTTCCCCGTCGCAATGCCGAGGAGCTGATGCGGCTGCCCAGCGAAGTTCGCGAGCCCCTGGTGATCCACCTAGTGAGCCGCATCGACGAGGTTCTCGAGCTGGCTCTCTTGCCGCGCCGGGGACGGGGCTCGGGCCGTTCCCCGGGGCCGAGACCCGGCGCTGACGAGGGCGGGTCCAAACCCCGAGCCGCACGGGGCCGGCCCGGCCCCCGCTAACCCACCGACTCGTCCCCGCAGAGGACGGGCGGGCAACGGGGCACCACAGCAGCCGAGGAGAGCCCGTGGGGCGGAGGCTCCAGCGACCGACTCCGGATCGGCCGTCACCAGCCGGTCACTCCGATCGGCACTGCGTGCAGGGCCTGCGATCGTTCGACCCGTGCGGGTAGTCTAGGGGGCATGCGTCGACCCGGGATTTCCATCGCGATCGCTTGCACCCTCGGTGCGGGCGGCGCCCTCGCCTCGGCCCTGCCTCTGGCTCGGAGCGTGACTGCGGCTCAAGCTGGCCGGGGTGCTACCGGGGCCGGGCAAGAACCGACTGCCGCCGAGTCGGCCCCCGCCCCGGACGCGGTGCAGACCGTGCAAGAGCGCGAGTACTTCAGCACCGCCGACTACGACTCCAACGGCTGGATCTCTTTCCGCGAGGCGGAGCAGGCCCTGCTGCTCGATCGCGACGAGTTCGGTCGGTATGACACCGACTCCGATGGCCGCGTCAGTCAGGCGGAGTTCGGAGCTCGCTACAGGGCCGCGATCGAGCGCGTGGGCGCCTTCCAGCCCCCGGTCCCCCCCGCTGAAGCGGTGGCCGCACCGGCGCGGGGCACGGACCAACTGCGCAACGCCTACGACACCGATCTCAATGGTGCCCTCGACCTGGCGGAGCTGACTCGACTGCTCGACGACTACGACGTGCCCGAGATCGATCCCGCCCTGGCACTGAGCCAGCTCGACGCGGACTCGTCCCAAAGGCTCGAACTCAACGAGATCGGGTTCCTGACCACGCTGCTGGACACCCTGCGCTCGTCGCCGGTGCACCTCTTCGGCGCCGAGGCGACGACCCTCGAAGGCCTCTTCGGCACCCCCATTTCGCGTCCTGCGGGGCTCGGCGAGGTGCCCATGCCGCCGCGCATCGCCGGCCCCGTGCCGCCGTTCACGCGACTGGACCTCGACCGCGACGGCGGCATCACCGTCGAGGACCTGACCGCCCTCGAGTTCCCGATGACCCTGCCCGTGCGGCCTGCGACGGTCGTCGCCAGCCTCGACCTGGACGGCGACGGCGCCTTGAGCAGCGCCGAACTCGACGCAGCCCTCGGCGGCAAGCGCCCCGAACGCTGAGCGCGCACCCGGGGTGGGATAACGCCGAAGTCAGCCGTCAAGCGGCCCTTCAGCGACCGATGAACGGCTCGGCTTCGTCTTCGGTGAGACCGAGGCACAGCCGGCGCAGCCAAGACCGAGCGCCGTTCGACCAGCTCTCCCATTGCTGCGCCGTGTCCAACTCGAAGGCCTCGCGCGCCGCCTTCACGCGCACGGAGCGCTCGACTTCGACGCTCCGCACGTAGCGGTCGAGGTCGCCTGGATTCGCAGCGGCGACAGCCATGGCGGTCCCGAGGATCGCCGAGCCCATGCGCCGCATCTCGAGCGGATCGACCATCTCCAGGCGGTCGAGACTGGTGTGGTAGGCGAAGTCCGTGAAGTGCCAGAAGAGCACCGCCGGGACGCCCTCGGCCAAGTAGACGTCGTGGTCGCTGCCACCCTCCCATGGGTGGTCGGCTGACTCCCAACCGCCCTCGCCCAAGCCCACGTCGATCATCGCGCAGCGCGCGATCACCGCCAGACCGCTGGGTACGAGCTTGTCCTCGGTCACGTCGCCCGCGCCCCAGGCGCTGTGCTCGTCCGGCGGCAGGGTGATCAGCGCACCGGGATCGGGCATGCGCTCGAGCAGGGCGATGGCACCTGTTCGCTCCAGCGATTCGCCGGTCATGTCGGCCGAAATCCCGGCGACCACCGTGCGCTCCGTGTTGTCGAGGAAGGCGGCGGTCTGCTGGAACTCGTGGCCCCAGATGAAAGCGATCGAGCGGTCGGGCCGGCGCAGGCTGCCGTCCTTGATGCCGTCGGCGAGAAGCACGGCGCACTCCATCAAGGTCGCGACGCCGCTGGAGTTGTCGTTGGCGCCCGGCTCATGCAGGTGAGCCGAGATACCCATGACTTCGTTCCCCTTGCTGCGGCCGACGACGACGGCGACCAGCGTCCGCAGGGGTCGCTGCGCGAACTCCACCTCGACTTTCAGGTGCAACTGTGCCCCTCCACGGGCCGTCGCGGCGGTGATGACCTCGAGCGAGCGCTGGGAGATCTGGCAGACGGGAATCCCCGGAACCGTGTGCAGCTGGCGGTACTGGATCGCGTCCAGGTGGCGGTCGGCGCCGGTCGGATCGACGTTGTAGCTCCCCAATGACGAGGAGACCACGGCCACCGCGCCCCGTGCCTCCGCCCGCCGCACCACCTGGGGCAGACGCACTTCGGTCACCAGAACGTCGCCCGGGCGCAGGTCGTCCAGGCTCAGGGCGATCGGACCCGACACGTCCCCCGCCGGCCCGTTGATCGGCAACATCGTCCGGTCCGTCTCGGCGACGTCGTCGAAGCCGTGCAGCAGGTGGATCTCGCCGTCGGCCTCCTCCAGGGTCAGGGACCCCGAGATCGGGTTCCAAGCCGGCAGGTCCACGGGAGTCTCGATCACACGCAATTCGAGGGTCCGGTCCCGCTTCGAGTCGCCAGGACCAGTCGCGTCGCTGGAGCCGCCATCGGCAACGAAGCCGTGGGCCTCGAGCTCCTCGATCAAGCGGTCCATCGCCGCCTCGTAATCATCGTTGCCCGGCGCGCGGTACTGGGCCTCCATCCAACGCACGCGTTCGAAAGCTCGGTCGGGGTCGAAGGCGCCGTGAATCTTGGGCACGAAGCGCGCCGGGCCCGTGTCCTCGACGACCACGCCCGGTCCCCGATGCCACGCCGGAGCCTCGACCGCGCCGCGCGGGTCGAAGGCCTCCTCGGATTCGCGCATCTGATCGGCCTCGGCGATGCTGCGCTGGAGCAGATCCGCGGACGGACCGTTGCGGCAACCCCACAGGGCCAGCCCGCCCACGCAGGCGACCGCGCTCGTGAGTAACGCCGTCCGAAGCGCTCGCTTCGCTCTTCCCTCCGCCACCCCGCGCTTGGATCCCACCACTCGGTGCCGCGCGGATTCCGCGGCGAGGGTCGACCGGTCGTCGGTATCGAACGCGCTGGGCAGTGGCGCGGGGCGTCGCATGGGAGCTGCTGGGGTCAGGGGAGCGGCGGCGAGGGGTGAGACTCAGTCCAGGTACTTGTCGATCAGCAGCCCGAGCCGTTCACGAACCTCGGGCGAGATGTGCTCTTTGGAGGTCATGATCGCGTGCTCGAGGGCATTCGCAAAGCGGCTGGGAGGACCTGCCGCGATCTTGGGAACGACCGCCTTCACGACCGCCCTGGCGTTGCCCACGTTGCGATGGGCCACTTCCAGGACAGCCTCGACGGTGACGTCATCGTGCCCCTCGTGCCAGCAGTCGTAGTCCGTGGCCATGGCCAGGGTCGCGTAGCTCATCTCGGCCTCGCGCGCGAGCTTGGCCTCCTGGAGGTTGGTCATGCCGATCACGTCCACCCCCCACTGCCGGTAGATCTTCGACTCGGCGCGGGTCGAGAACTGCGGGCCCTCCATGTTCAGGTAGGTCCCTCCGTCGTGGGCCTTGATCCCCGCCTCGCGACAGGCCTCGAGCATCAACAGACGCAGGTCGGGACAGACCGGGTCGGCGAACAGCACGTGCGCCACGATCCCGTCGCTGAAGAAGGTGTCGGGACGATGGCGAGTCCGATCGAAGAACTGATCGATGACCACGAACTCGCCGGGCACGATGTCCTCGCGCATGGACCCCACGGCGGAGACGGACACGATGTGTGTCGCGCCGAGCTTCTTGAGGCCCCAGATGTTCGCGCGAAAGTTGAGCTCCGACGGCGAGATGCGATGGCCGCGTCCGTGGCGCGGCAGGAAGGCCATCGAGACGCCGGCGAAGGTGCCCGTGATGTAGGCGTCACTCGGTGCGCCGAAGGGCGTCGCGAGGCTGACCTCGCGCACGTCCTCGAGACCGTCCATCTCGTAGAGGCCGGAGCCTCCGATCACACCGACGACAACATCCGATTGGGTCATGTTCCAGGGCGTAGCAGTTGCGGCTGCGAGTTGCAGGCCAGGGGCGGGGGCGACCCGCAGGAGCGGCCGCGCGCTGGACTCTACACCGTGACCTGCCGCGGCGCGAGCGCACCCGAAGCAGGCCCACGCGGGCCGCGGCGTTGCTCGCGGAGCGCCCGAAGCCGATCGCGCTGAGAGACGACGAGAGCAGCCTTCGGCACCGCGTTCGCCGCGCCCTTGCGCAGCGAGCGGTTGCGATGGCCCTTCCGCCGGGACTCGAGCAGTTCAGCGTCGAAGCACGGGAGTCCGAGCCCTCACGGTCGCCTCCGGCCGCGGGCCCCTCGCCCCACAAGGCGGCGGAAGCCGCCCCCCCCACCGCTCTGGCCGCGCCCTGGCGCAGCGAGCGGTGGGGATCGGGGCGGCCGCCTGGCCTCGATCAGCTCTCCGACGAGCCGCCGGAGTCCGAGCCCTTGCGATCACCTCCGTCGGATCCGCGATCGGGCCCCGACTTCGGTCGATCGCCACCGGCATCGAAGCGTCGTTTGCCCCAACCGCCGCGGCCCTGCTCGCGATCGTTCCCGCGGTCGCCGCCGGATGCGCCACGGTTGCGGTCGCCGCCGCCTCCGTACCCTCCGCCGGAGCGGCCGCCGGAATAGCCGCCACCCGACGATCGACCGCCGCCACCGCCGCCGCCGCCTCGGTAGCCTCCGCCGCCAGCACCGCCACCGCGATAGCCACCGCCGCTGCCGCGGTCATCCCGCCGGTAGCCGCCCCCGCTGTCTCGATCGCCGCCGCGATAGCCTCCGCCGCCGCCCGGCCGGTCGCCGCCCGAGGATTCGCCGCCCGTGCGCTCGCCACCGGACGGGCCGCCGCGACCCCAGCCTGCGCCGCCGGACCTGCTGCCACCGGAGCGATCGTCGCGTCGATTGCCACCTCCGCCGGAGTAGCCGCCGCCACCCGAACGTCCGCCACCGGAATAGCCACCCCCCGGGCGACTCCCGCCGGAGTAGCCGCCGCCCGATCCGCCACCGCCGGAGCGATCACCGCCCGCGTAGCCTCCGCCGGATCGACCGCCCCCCGAGTAGCCGCCGCTGGGTCGACTTCCGCCGCCGTAGCTGCCGCCGCCGTAGCGTCGGCCACCCGACTCGCCTCCGCCGGAGCGCTCGCCTCCGGAGTAACCGCCGCCCGGTCGATCCCCGCGTGAGGCGCCGCTGCCGGAACGACCGCCGCCGCCATAGCCTCCGCCGCCATGGCCTCCGCCGGATCGGCCGCCGCCGGCGTAACCGCCACCACCGGACCGGCCTCCGCCCGAGTAGCCTCCGTCCGGCCGGTCACCGCGCGAATCGCCACCGCCGGAACGACCGCCGCCGCCATAGCCTCCGCCAGAACGGCCGCCGCCGTAGCCGCCTCCGCCGCCGGGCCGGCCGCCGCCCGAATAGCCGCCACCCGGTCGATCACCGCGTGATTCGCCCTCGCCGGACCGGCCGCCGCCGCTGTATCCGCCGCCGCCAACGCTCCCGCCGGAACGGCTGCCGCCGTAGCCGCCACCACCGGATCGACCACCGCCGGAGTAGCCGCCGCCGGGCCGATCACCACGTGAGTCGCTGCCTCCGGGCCGGCCACCGCCGTAGCCGCCACCGCCGGATCGACCACCGCCTGAGTAGCCGCCGCCGGACCGATCACCACGTGAGTCGCTGCCTCCGGGCCGGCCACCGCCGTAGCCGCCACCACCGGATCGACCACCGCCGGAGTAGCCGCCGCCGGGCCGATCACCACGTGAGTCGCTGCCTCCGGGCCGGCCACCGCCGTAGCCGCCACCGCCGTAGCCGCCACCGCCGGATCGACCACCGCCGGAGTAGCCGCCGCCGCGCTGGTCACGGTCGTCGCGGCGGTAACCCCCGCGGTCGCCGCCGGCTCGTGCGTCGCGATCGCCCGGCCCGCCGCTCGGGCGGCCGCCTTGGTAGCGATCACCGCCGCGGCTCGGACCGCCGTCGCGGTCGTTGCGGGCGTAGCCGCCGCGATCGTCGCGTCGGTAGCCGCCACCATGATCTCGGGGGCCGCCCCGGCCGCCGCCGAAGCCGCGGTCGTCGCGCCCGCCTCCGGCGAACTCCCGGCGACCGCCGCTGCGGTCACCGAAGTTGCCCCCGCCGCGCGGACCGGAGTCGCGCTGGCCGTAGCCGCCGCCCGGGCCCTGACCGCCACCACGCGTCTCGCCGTCGCGATCCCGCGGTCCGCGCAGGTCGCGCGATTCGCCCGCCCGTGCGGCCGCGTCTGCCTCCGCGTCGCTGCCGACGCGGGTCGCGCACAGGCGCTTGATCACCAGGGTGGCGTAGGCCCCCCGCGGCAACTCGAACTTGACCCGCACCATCTTCGATCCGCGGTTCTCCGTGTCGAACTCGGCCGGGCGCACGCGCAGGTGGCGCGGGACGATCATCAGCGGGCGCGGCTCGTCCTTGAGCTGGAAGCCGGGCACGTTATCGATCCGCAGTTGGTCGGGAACCAACTTGTGCTCGGCCAAAGCGTCGGCCAACAGACGTTCGTGGACCGGATTGTCGACCCCGTCGAGGCCGGGCCCCGGCAGGGGGAAGCTCTCGGTCATGCCGTCGGAGATCGGCGGCTTGCCGCTCGGGCAGACCAGCGGCCCCTCCACCGAATCGAGCACGAAACGCTCCTCGACCGGAACGGACTCGCGCATCAGGGCGGTGACCGCCCGGTTCCACAGGTGTGACTGGAAGCTGTAGAGCTGGATCAACCGCAGGCGCGAGGCCACGAAGCGGAAGGCGCCCGCCTGGTCCTCGGGGTTGTCGACCAGGTGCTCGAAGATCGAGCGGTGCAGGCCCAGGCGCCGGGCGACCTCGAGGCATTCGTCCCACTTGCCCCAGTTCTCGTCCAGCTCCTGCTTGACCCGACGCACGCGATCCTCGTCGTAGGGCGAGGGCTCGCACAGCATGCGCCGCAGTCCGCCGTCCACGTCGCCGCGCAAGAGATCGAGCGCGACCCAACCCTGGCCCGAGCGCAGGTTGCCGAAACGCTGGTCGTCGAAGTAGTTGGGCAGGCCGTAGGTTCGCAGGTCCTCGAGGTTGGCACGCAGGGCGTCGACCTCGCCGCGCGACAGGGCGCGCACCGTGATCTCGAAGGCGTTGCCGTCGCTGTGGGAGCTCTCGAGGGCCTCGGTCGCGCAGCCGATCGACTCGATCTTGATGTCGCCCAGATCGATCACGAGCTCCGGGCCCGTGGGCACGGACATGTGCTGGACCGTGATCCCCTGGCGGTCCTTGAGGCCGGCGATGGAGATCTGCTCGCGATCCACGCCCGCCTGCTCGGCCAGCACCGAGACCGCTTCGGGGGTGGTCAACTTGCGCTTGGTGACGCGGTACACGCGGAAGGGGCCATGGTCGACCAGGTATTCGGAGCGCAGCAGCTCACGAACCACGAAGTCGCCGACACGTTGTTTGAGTCTCATCGCTGTAGGGGGCGCACCTTGCGCAGCTGGCGGAGGGTCTGGAGCAGGTCCTTCGGTGTCTCGGAGACCACGCGGATCCAATCCCCGTCGGGGCTGGGTCCGGTGCCGAGCTGCTCGGGCACGGGGGCGAGCGGACGCTCGTCGGGGAGTCGGGTGGGCACGGCGATCGAAGCCGCGTGCAGGGTCAGGCGAGCACACAGGGGGCGCTCGGGTCGGCCGCGCTTGGCGCGGTAGTTACGTTTCAGCTCGGACAGCAGCAGGGCATCGCGCCGGCCGTAGAGGGGATCCACCACCAGCGGAAAGCCTTCGGTCGCCAGGTGGACGCGGATCTGGTGTGTCCTTCCAGTGCGCGGGCGGCACTCCAGCAGCGTGTAGCCGTGGAATCGCTCGACCACGCGCACCTCGGTCTGGGAGGGCTTGCCGGCGCCGGAGACGCGCACCTTGCCGCCCTTCTTGGCGTCGACCAGGAGCGGCCGATCGATCAGTTGCATCTCGCCGTCGGGCAGGGGGTGTTCGCCCTCCACCAGGGCCAGGTAGCGCTTCGAGGGGATGCCCCGTTCGAATGCCGCACGAAGCAGGCGTTCGGTCTCCAGCTCTTTCGCCGCCACGACGCACCCGGAGGTGTCCTTGTCGAGACGGTGGACGATGCGCGGACGGAATCCGAGGGCCCGCTCGAGCGTCGCCTCCGGGTCCTCCCCCTCGGAGGCGTCCGTCTCCTCGGCGGGGACGACTCCGGCCGACCGCGCGCGGGCCAGCAGAGCCCCGGCCAGGGTCGCCGCGTCACGCTTCCAACGCTCGGGCTCGACAGCCAGGCCGGGCGGCTTGTCGACCACCATCAGCCGCTCGTCCTCGTACAGGACCGGCACCTCGTACTCGGGCGCCACCGGCGCCGCGCCGGCCTCGCTCTGGTCGATGGCCAGGACCAGCACCTGGTTCCCGCGCACTCGCTGGGAGGGCAGGGCAGGCTCGCCATCCACCAACACCCGCCCGGTGCGAACCTGTTGACGCAGGAACCCCTTGGCCCGCCCCGCGAAGAGCAGGCACAGGTATTCATCGAGCTCGAGCCCGTGGTAGTCGTCAGGGACGACGTGGTACTCGGCGTCTTCGAGTCCTTCGAAGCCGGTGGACATGGTGGCGTGGACGCGCGCGGCGCGTCGTGGAGGCGTTCCTGGTTGAGAAGAGCGCTGCCCGGCGACAGGTCGTCGGGCAGTTGGCGGCGGGGAGCGTCGCCAGTCGTTGCGATGGGGCGGCGCGGATGCTCGGCGCCGGGGGTCCGCGCTAGTGTCCTGGATCAGAAATTCGGCGTCACTGCCCGGAGGTCCGATCGATGCTGGCTAGGCGCGCCGACGACGCGTATCCGCTGCGATACTCGGAGGAGGCGCTGGCGACGCCAGCGGCGATCGGAGCCCGGGAAGTGACGCCAAATTTCTGATCCAGGACACTAGGCGGTAGAGAGCGAGTTATGCAGTGGGGATCGGGCTGCAGCGCGGCGATTGGCGGCGCGGGGCGTTCATGGCGGACGGTCCCTCGCTCGGAAGGAACCGGCCGTCGAGTCCAGCAGCTCGATGGGACTTCAGACGCTGGCGCCGTAGACCTCGGGCTTGAGTGCGCCCACGTAGGGCAGGTTCCGGTAGCGCCCGGCGTAGTCGAGGCCGTAGCCCACGACGAAGAGGTCGTCGACCTCGAAACAGCGGAAGTCCGCGTTGAGCTCCACCGCCCGCCGGGCGGGCTTGTCGAGGAAGACGCAGGTCCGGACCTCGGCGGCGCCGCGCGACATGAGTTCGGCCCGCAGGGACGACATGGTCCGCCCCGTGTCGAGAATGTCGTCAACGAGCAGCAGTCGGCGACCCGCGATCTCGTTCTCGGAGGGGAAGAAGTTCAGGTCGAGCTCTCCGGAGGTGGTCCCGTCGCGGTAGCTCGAGGCCGCCAGGAAGGCCAGTTCCAGGGGGATCGGAATGCGCCGGACGAGGTCGGAAACGAAGATGCAGGACCCCTTGAGCACACCGACCACCGTGAAGTCGGCGCCCCGGTAGGTGGCGGTCAGCTCGGCCGCGACCCGATCGATCCCACTCAGAATCTCACGTTCGTCGAAGAGGACGGTCTCGATGTCGTCGTGCACTTGGAATCGGCCGTGAGTGAGGGTCGAGGAGGTCGCCCGCGCAGGATTGGACGGGCACCGCGGGAACGGGACCGCGGGGGAGGCGGTCGGAGGACTTCATCGCCCTCGGGTCGATCCGACAGGTTAGCGGACACTCGCTCTCGCCGAAACCACCGGGGTGGACGGTCCTTCGTGCGAGTTCAGACACTAGAATCCCCCTGCCGGAGTGACCCGAGCCACGCTCGGGCCGCTCGAGGAGTCTCGGAGTGAATCCGTGGACCCTCCCGAGGACGGCGGGGCGCGAATCGTGCTCCCCACCCGGGCCCTGGCGATCCGGACCCTCCTCATCCGGGCCATCGGGGACGGCGTTCGAAGTTCGAGGCGTCCGAAGATCGAGGTGTCCGAAGGAAGAGGCGCCCGGATTCGAGACCGATTTGGCGTGGATCCGAATCGTCCGGCTCCGATTCGCTCAGAACCCCAGCTAGCTCGGCAACCCCGAGCAAGTCGTCCCGTTGCCACTCGACCAGACCTGACCGATTGGTGCCATCGACGCAGGGTTCTTTGCGATCGGTGAACGCTGCCCGAGAAGAGATCAACAAGAGGCAGGAGCGTCTGCCCCTCCGTAATGAATCTGGAAGAGTCGAAAAAGCTCTTCTCCGTCGCGCGAAGCGGCCCAAGAGAGTGGCTCCCCCACTCCCGGGCTGACTCAGAACCAACTCCCTCTCCCTCTCCCGACGCACCGGTCTCACGGACCGGTCTGAAACCCGACTCGCTCTGGAGACTCAGATCTCCGAGCCTCAGGTCCCATTCGACCCGAGAGTCGCGAAGCTCCCGAAATTTCCGGGACGAACCCAAAATGGCCAAGCGTCAGTACAACCGCCGCACCGACGAAGAGCGCATCGCCGAACTCGAGCAGAAGATCGAGGAGCAGCGCGAGAAGATTCGCCAGCGCCACCTGAAGGCTCGGGCTCTCTCTCCAGTCGTGCAGGAGATTCCGAAGGTCCAGAAGCGACTTCAGAGGTTCGCGCAGCTCGCCATGGACAACGATCGTCCCGACATCGCGAACTCGACCAGCATGTTCCTCGCGGGCCTGCACCGCATCTACGAGGAGGAGCGCAAGCCCACGAAGAGTGAGCAGGCCGAGTTGGATGCCTTCGAGAACGCGATGGCCTCCGCGACCAGCGACTTCGCTCGTTAGAGGGTCGGAAATCCTTCGAGCGGCTGCCCCCGCTCGAGGGCCCGCGTTCGCTCCAGAGCCACATAGCGCTGGAAGACCCGGCCGCGGGCACCGTCCCGGGCCTTGGCGTCCAGATGCAATCGCCCCTGCTACGGGAGGGGCCTGCTGCGAACAGGCAGCTCGAAGGCCATGTTTGCTGGCGGGGCCGCGCTCACGACAGCGACCCGGGCGCGCCGTGGACCCGAGTTGTCGGAGGTTGCTCCGGACCAGGCTGCCATGCCGGTGGCTGCTGTGCGGCCAGGCTGCTGCGCGGCCGGTCGCGGTGCCGGGGCGCATTCAGATCTGATCCAGGACACTAGTCAGCGCGCCGCGCTCACGGAAGGGTTCATGTCGTGCGCGTCGGCTGTCCAAAGCCCTCGGGTTCGGTACCACCAGTGCACGACCGCATCGTCGGGGGCGCGCTCCCAGCCGGGGAGCGCGTCCAAAGCGTCGACCATGGCAGGGAGCAGCGCGCCCTTCTCGGCCATGAGGTGGCCGACGCCTACCCATTCCAGCTCCGCGGCGAGTTGCTCGGGTTCCGGCGGAACCTGGCCCAGAAGCAGGTGCCCGACGCTCGGTGCGCGCCGGACCAAGGCCTCCAGCGAACCGCCCGAGCGCTCCGGGAAGAGCGCCAGGGGGGTCGAGCGCTGGTGGATCACCTGGCGCGAGTGCGCCGCTTGCGAACCGGCTCGCACTGGCAGGTCCAGGATCGCTCCCGGCACGGGACTCGCCGCGAGCTGCTCCAGGTTGCTCGACGGAGCCCAGCGCTGGAGAGGCCAAGGAAGGGCCACGGCTTCGAGCAGCGCGAGCCCACCGATAGCCATGGCGATCGGCCGCGATCGGATCGCCGCGACTCCCCGGGCAGCGACCAGTGCCATGGTCAAGGTGGCCAGGGGCAGGACGGCCGCCTCGAGCCAGAGCGATCGCGCCAGGGCGGCCACCGAGAGGGCCACGAGACCGACGATCGCGGGTCGACGCCAGGTCGGCACGCGCAGCACAACCACGGCGCCGAGCAGGATCGCAGCCAGACCCAGGGCCGGGGCCGGTCTCTTCCGCTCCGCAGGCTGCCCAGTCCCGCCCTCCGGGTGCCCGGTAACGAGCAAGCGTGTGAGGGGATGGAAGGGCGAGGGACCGGCGATCGGACGCCTATCGATCGGGGCGCTCCCGATCCGCTCGGGCAGGGCTGAACTCGGCCACCCGCCACCAACGCCGGGTGATTCGGCAGGACCGTCGACAAGTGCGACCGCATCGGGGCCGGCCGCGGATCCGAGCGCTTCGTCCCGAGCCCAGTCGAGCCAGAGTGCTGCCGCGAGGGTCGTACTGAGTGCCAGGGTGAGGCCGAGGGCCACGACCGTGGGGCCGCCCGTGACCCGCGGCATCGCGGGTCGCGCGAACCACGCCCCTGCTGCGGCAGCGAGCGCGGCGGCCAACGCCGTTCCCTCGCCCGCTGCGGCTGCGAACGCCCCGACCACGCCCAGGGCCATGGCAGCCGCCAGTGGCCGTCGCAATCGAACCAGGGCCGCGGCCAGCAGCGCCGCCGCCGGGACCGTTGGCGGCGCCAGACCGGCGTGGGATGCGAGGCCCCGCTCGATCAAGGCGGGGGATGCGACCCACAGGACGGCCGCGAGGATCGATTGGATCCGGCTCAATCGCAGCCTGCGCGCCACGAGGTAGGCCAGGACTCCGCTCGCCATCAGGATCGACAGGGTCAACAGGTTGGCCGCCTGGTGCACCCCGACGATCGACGCCAACTCGGAACCGACCAGGCGCCACACAGCGCCGTGCTCGCCGTCCCCGAGGAACACGCCCCCCGGGCTCGCCACTCGTCGTTCGACGAAGGGACCGCTGGGACCACCCGCCGACCAGAGACCCCAGGCCAACACGTGGCCCGAAGCGGTAGCGCTGGACTCCCCGAGGGGATGGGCTTGGACCGAGCCGGCGCCGGACACGGCCAGGGGCCAGGACAAGCCCACCGCCAACACGAGTGCGACGATCAGCCCCCAGAGTGGTCGCGCACTCAGGGCGACCCGCTTCGGTCGATCAGTTCTGGATCCGTCCTCGCTCATCAGCTCGCGGAGAGGATACTTGCCGCGCGCGGACAGTCCCGCGCCCCTTCCCGACTCGAAGCGAGAGACTTCCGGTGCAGACTGACCCCCCTGACCCGATTCGGGGCGCCGAGGGCGCCGACTCCCTGGAGCGCGAGGTGCTGCATAGAGGTCGGGTCTTCGACCTCGTGCGGGAGAGGATTCGCCTGCCCTCGGGACTCGAGCAGAACCTCGAGTTGGTGCTCCACCAGGGCGCTGTGGCCGTCGCGCCGTTGACCGCGGATGGTCGCCTGGTCTGCGTGCGCCAGTACCGCCACGCCACCGGACAGGAGCTGATCGAGATTCCCGCGGGCCGAGTGGAAGCCCACGAGCCCAGGGAATTGGCGGCCCGCCGAGAGTTGGAAGAGGAGACGGGTCTGCGCTGCGGCTCCCTGGAGCTCCTGACCGAGTTCTTCCCGGCCCCCGGCTTCTGCAGCGAGTACATGTCCCTCTACGTCGCGCGCGACCTGAGCCCGGCGGGCGCAGATCGACTGTCGCCGGACGACGATGAGGAGCTCTCCACGGTGACCCTCGGACTCGAGGAGCTGATTGCCCTGCCCTGCCGCGACGCCAAGACCCTCGTCGCCGCCGCCTTGCTGCTGCGCCGCTGACCACGATCGCGTCCGCGGCCCAGTCGAAACCGCCCTGGGAGCGCAGGACGCGACCGGCCCCGTCGAACGAGGCGATGGCGCCAGGCGAGAGGGCCAGGTAGCCATCACCCAAGCGCGCAACCCGAACGAGTCCGTCGAGGTCGCTCGTCGAGCGCCAGATCCGCGCTTCCACGCTGCCGGCGTCGACTTCGGCCTCGAACTCCGAACCGAGCCCGGCGACGGTCTCGATGCCCGAATCCCCGCCTGCTCCGCCGGCCGCAACGCGTGTGAGTCGTTCGACGGCGAGCGGATCGAGTCCACGCTCCAGACCTCCCCCAGCCGTCCAAGGGCCGTGCGATCGCAGGGTCGCTTCTCGGTCCAGCTCCCAGAGCTCGAGGGCCCCGGCCGGATCGCCATCGACGGCCGCCACGACCCAAACTCCTCCCGAGGCCCTCGGCGCCAGAGCCACCGGAGAGGGCACCTCCAAACGCCGCGTCACCAGCAGACGCCGGTCCAATCGGTAGACGGCCTTGCCGTCCCGATCGGCAACCCAGATCGCAGCGTCTCGACTGCCGTCAGCGACCCAGTTCCCGCCCGATGCGAACGCCAGGACCAGGCTGGCCACGGCACAACACAAGAGCGCGAGTGGCCGCCACGCCCCCAATCGCGCGGCAACGTCCTTCGCCCTGGCAAGGCACGTGCGGGCGATCGACATGGACCTCCGTACTGCCCTCGACTGCACTGCCCTCGCCAGCACCGCCCTCGCCAGCACCGCCCTCAACTGCACCGCCTTCAACTGCACCGCCAAGCCCGCCAGCACCGCCCTCCGAGCTGAAAGCACCCACCGCGCAGACTTCCGACGGGTCAGGCGCCAAACGGCCTCGAGCCGCCGCGCCAGCAGCCTCATTCGCGCGGCTAGCGGCAAGTGCGCCAACCGCCCTCGGTCCCCATCGCCCCCACTGGTCCGTCCCACACCGAATGGACGAACGCGATCGCCCGAGGTTACACCTCGGCTTCGAACTTCAAGCCGGCGGCGGATTGAACGGGTACAGGACCAGGTAGATCACGACCCCGGTCACCGAGACGTAGAGCCAGATCGGGAAGGTCCAGCGCGCCCAGCGCTTGTGGTCCTCCCACCGCTCACGGTGGGCGAGCCAGAAGGTCCGCAGCACCATCGGCAGGTTCACCACGGCGCCGATCAAGTGCGTGATCAAGAGCACCAGGTAGGCGACCTTCCATGGTCCCGGCCCGTTGAACGCAGTGGGCCCCAGCTCCTTCTGGGGGCCGAAGTGGTAGGCCAGGTAGCTGACCAGGAAGATCGAGCTCGCGACGAAGGCGCCCGTCATCAGGCGCGCGTGCAGCTCGCGTCGATCGGCTTTGATCGCCGCCAGTCCGGCCAGAAGCAACACCGTCGCGGTCCCGTTCATGAACGCGTTCACCAGGGGATGCAGGGGCGTGCCCGCCCCCCCATCGCCTTGCATCGCGACCAGGGACGCGATCGCACCGACGCTCACAGCATCACCGCGCGGTCGAAGATCGCCAGGGCGAAGATCACCGGCAGGTAGAGCAGCGACGTCCGCAAGAGGCGCTTCGCACTCACCACGTTCTCGTCCATGGCGAAGGCGATCGAGGCCGCCACGTAGGCCAGCCCCGCGGCCGTGGCCCCCACCGCGTAGACGATCGTGCCCTCGCCCCGCACCAGCGGCAGCAGCGCCGCCGGCAGGATCACCACCGAATAGAGCAGCGCCTGCCGCCCGGCCATGCCCTCGGTCCCGGGCAGGCTCGGCAGCATCTTCATGCCACCGGCGGCGTAGTCCTCGCGGTACAGCCACGCGATGGCCATGAAGTGCGGGAACTGCCAGACGAAGAGCACCGCGAACAGGCTCCAACCCCAGACACCGCCGTCCCCCGCGATGGCGGCGTAGCCGAGCAGCGGCGGCATCGCACCGGGCAGGGCGCCGACCAGGGTGTTGAAGGACGTGTGACGCTTGAGCGGCGTGTAGACCAGGGCGTAGGCGACGATCGTCGCCAGGGCCAACACCGCCGACAGGGGCTCGAAGCGCAGGCCGAGGCCGACCGTCCCCACCGTCGCCATCACCGCCGCCGCGGCGATCGCGTCGCGCACGCTGATGCGACCCGTGGGAAGGGGCCGGTTGGCCGTGCGCGGCATCAGCGCGTCGGTGTCGCGCTCGATGACCTGATTGAAGATGCCGGCGGCGCCGCCTGTGAGGGTCACGTAGAAGGACAACTCGATCAGCAGGGCCGTGCTCGCGTTCCCGTCGCTCGCGAGCCAGCCGCCGACATAGGCGGCCAGGGCGACGAAGCTCGAGATGCGCGGCTTGAGCAGCGTGACCCAATCCACGAGTACCGAGGGCTCGGAGGCCCCGGCGCTGGTCTTCAGTCCTGTGCTCGGTTCGCTCATCGGATTTGTGGGGCGCGGGCTGACTCGGGACGGGGCTTCAGGCGACGGCGTCCGACGTGCGGGCGCCGTCCGCGACCGAGTTGCCCAGCCGCCCCAGCCACAGGGCCGCCGCCACCGACTGGGCCAGGAGCAGCGCCCCGCCGAGGACATGGAGCACCGAAAGGGTGATCTCGAACTCACTGTGGGTCTTCGGATCCCCGGGCGCCGGAGCATCGTAGGCCCACCAGGCCAGGAGCCCGAGCAGGATCTGCACCCCCACCAGGGCGTGCAGCCGAACCTTCAGTCCTCGCAGCCGGCCGGCGGCCTCGCTGTCGCCCGCCGCCGCGGAATTGGCCCCGAGCTTGCGCGCCACCACGATCACCGCCGCCAGCACGAGGAAGGCGAGGGTCAAGTGCACGTGGAGCCGCCCGCCGACACCGTCACCGACCATCTGGCGCAGGCCGTGCCGATACCAGCAACCGACGGCGATCTGACCGTAGACGAGCAGCGCCAGGAGCCAGGCCAAGGCCCGGGTCGCGCCCAGATCCACCCCCGCCGGAGCCGGCTGAGCGACCCGCCAACGCCTCGAGAGGACCAAGGCCGAAGCGGCCAGGATCGCGAAGACCCCCTGGGCCGCGACCCCGTGCAGGAAGGCCAGATCGGGGCTGTTCTCGAGCACCCGGAAACCACCCAGGGTGCCTTGGCCGATGACCGCCAACAGGGCGACGACCGTAGCCCAACGGGCCGAGGCGCCACGGCCCGAGCGGAAGGCGAAGGCCACCGCCAGGAGCGCGAAGAGTCCGACCGCCATGGCCCACAGCCGGTGGGTGTGCTCGACGAAGGTGCCGAAGTCACGCAGCCACATGTCGATCGGGAACAGGGGCATGAAGTGCCCCTCGGCGTTCCACCAGCCCTTGACCGCCATGCCGGCGCCGATGGTCGTGATCACCCCGCCGAACAAGAACAGGGGCACGGCGCAGAGCACCGCCCCGAGGCTGAAGCGGTAGGGCCAGGCTGAAGGCGCCGCGGTCGATTCGGTGGCAGTCATCGGGTGCCTTCCTCGGCCACTTCAGGAGGGCTCGTCGTGTTCAGGGCCGCCAGCCAAGGCTCCCAGGCCTCGGCATAGATCGCTGCGGCCACCTCGGGGGTCAACTCGCTCCCCGCCGCCAGGTGCTCGGCCAGTCCCGCCTCGGTCACGCCGCGCACCGACAAGAAGCGCACGTAGTCGGCCAGGCCGATCAAGTCGGGCGCTGCGATCGATCGGAAGGCCGCCATGCCCGAGCCGCGCACCCCGTCGTAGATGACGTCGACGAGGTCGTCGCGCCGGGGCCGCGGGCCGTTGGACTCGTGGAAGTACTTGAAGGCGCCGGAGCGGAAGTCGCGCGGCGGCGGCTGGAGGTAGGTGGCGGAGGGACCGTTGCCGCCGCCCTCGATGCCGTGGCAGGTGACGCACTGGCTCTTGTAGATGCGCTCGGAGCGCGACGGGCTCGGTAGCCAGTCGCGCAGGTACGCCTCGCCCTGGGCCGCGATGGCCTTGCCGTCGCCGCCATCGTGCACGGCCGCCGCCCACACCTCGCCCTGGTCCTCGATCACCTCCGACCAGTCGACCCCGATCACCTGCCCACTCGCGAGGGCCGCCAGGTCGTCGTGGAAGCGGTGGGCGTTGTCGATCCGCACCGACTTGGCCAGGCGCTCGGACAGGCTGTCGATCGTGAGCAGCCACGGCTCGGAGCCGTCCGCCAGGGGCGCGGGGCGCGGGGCGGCGGGGGTTCCGAAGAGCTCGACAAGGGTCGCCTCCACCTGCGCGATGGCCTCGGGGTCGCCGGCCAGCTTGGCGCGCACCTCGGGCGCGAGTCCCCACTGGTAGGTCGCCGCGCCTCCACCGCTCGAACACCCCGCGAGCGCGAGCGCAGCGGCGGCGAACAGGACCGCCGTGGCGGCGGCCGGTGAGCCAGTGGTGCGGGGACGGGTCATCTCGTGGGGTCGAGGCGGTTGCCGTGGGACTCTGGCCCATGGGCCAGGACCCCAGAGTCTCGTTCCGCGGGGGGGGCGGTGGAAGACGGCAAATTGTCGCACCGGCGGGGTAGCCAGCAGCTGGGGCGGGCCTATCGCCCGCCGAGGGGTCCCCGACGTCGCTACGGCCCGATCGCAGTCGCCCCCTCCCGAGTGCCATTGCGGGGCCTGGCCCGCGCCCATAGCTTCGACGTTCCAATTCGGTCGCCGCGGGTCCCCGGTGGACCCCCTCCCCCAGCGGGCGGCGACCGCTCCGATCCCCCCCATAGCGATCCAACCTTGATCACCAGATCCCAATTCCTCGGCAGCCTCGCGGCCGCCACCCTCCTTCCGGCCCTGGCCTCGGCCGGGACCCAGTACCAGATCCGCGTCGAGGGCCAGGTCGAATACAACGCCATCGGCTCCGGCCCCCTGTCCCAGGTCAACCCCGGGGACCACGCCACGCTGACCTTCACCGTCGACTCGGACCTGTTCGTCAACAGCCCGTCGTTCCCGGTGCGCGGCTACGTGATCGACAAGGCGTCGTACCTGCTTCAGTTTCCGGGCGGCGCTGTGCCGCTCGAGGCTCCGTACACGGGCAACGACCCGCTGTTCACCATTCGCAACAACGATCCGGCGGTGGACGGCTTCTACATCTCGACCGACGTCAACGGTCCGATCGGCGTGCCGCTCGACATCAACGGCAGCTTCGGACCGTTCAACCACAACTTCTACGTGACCTACGGCGGCGACGAGCTGCCGTCGCTGGACATCGCTGACGCGGTGGGCAACTACGACTTCACCGGCCTCACGGTCTTCAACTGGACCATCGACGATGGGCCCTTCAACCCCTTCGGCCTGATCTTCGAGTCGATGTCCGTGACCGAGATCCTGACCGGTTCGGCGACCGTGTTCGGTTGCGGCGTCAACCCGGTCGGCAGCGTCGCGGTCAGCGGCGGCTCGCCGTCGATCGGTGAGACCCTACTGATCGACGTGGACAACCCCCTCGGCACCCAGGCGCCGGGCTCGCTCGCCGCGGCGTTCGTGGCCTTCGCGCCCTCGGCGGCCTATCCCTGCGGTCTGACGGTCGCGGGCTTCGGCATGGGCGGCCCCGGCGCGACCGGCGAGGTCCTCGTGGACACCGCGGGCCCGTCCCTGTTCATCCCCGGCACCGCCTGGGGCGGAGCCGGCAGCCCTTCGACGGTCAGCCTGGCGATCCCGGACGACCCGGTGCTCGTCGGCCTGAAGGCCTACGCCCAGGGTCTGATCGTCGATCCGGTCGCGGCCGGCGGCGTGTTCATCGGGCTGGCCGACGCGGTCGAGATCACCATCGGCAGTTGAACGAGCGGCGCGGCCTCCCGGGGGGGAAGGTCGCGCAAACTCGAGCAGTGCGACATCAGGCGTCCGCGGATTCGTCCGCGGGCGCCTGCTCGCTTGGAGCGGCACCCTTGTAGCCGCGCCCGGCTTCGACGCCCCACTCCAGCAGGCCCAGCGCAAGGCCCAGGATCAGCCCGACCATGATCATGTTGCCGGCCTCGCCGGTCCGGCGCCCGATGAACGACAGGGGCAATGGCCCGAGCATTGCGCCGAGCAGGGGGAACGCGGCCGGGTGCACAGGGAAGAGGCGCAGGACGCCGCTCACGTAGAGCCCGAACAGGGCCGCCAGGAACGCGACCACCAGACCGGCTCCGGGGTTCTCGGTGGCCGTTCCCACGGCGAAGCCCAGGGCGCCCGACGCACAGGCCGCGGGGTAGAGCGGACGGCGGTGCTTGCGAGCGCTCATCGCGGCACCGCCTGGTCGGGCGCGTTCAGAAGGGTCTCGAACCAACGGTCGGTGCGCGTGGCGCCATCGAGCAACTCGCGCAGCTCGCCGTCGGTGACTTGAACCTGCTCGCGCACCTCCATGGTCAAGTCGTCGACCGCGCCGCTCGAGCCGAGCGCGATCAAGGCCAGCACCGCCGCCGCGGCCGCGAGCACCGGCAGGCCGGCGCGGTCGCCGGGGGGGCCGACCAGGCGCACGCTCCAGGGCTGGCGCGGGGGTGTGGCGGCGGCCAGGCGCGCGGCCAGGCCGGCGTCGCGCCAGCTGGGATCGACACCATTGCCGTACTCGCTCCGCAGGGTTTCCAGGAACGCGGCCGCCCCGTCGCGCGCGGCGGCGCACTCGACGCAGCCCTCCAGGTGCCCCTCGTCGCGCGCCCGGTCCAGGGGCGACAGGGCACCGTCGAGCAACGCCTCGAGCCGCCCGCGCACGCGCGTGCAGGCCTCGGGATTCCGGGTTCCGGTTCGGTGGTCATTCATGCGTCGGACAGTCTCTCGCGCAGGCGTCTGACCGCCTGATAGTAGTTGGCACGGGACGCCTCGGTGGTGATCCCGAGCACGGCGCCGATCTCGGCGTGGGACAGGCCCTGGGCCAGGCGCAGGTCGCAAACCTCGCGCTGGCGTTCGGGGAGTTGTTCGAGCGCGGCGCGCAGCCGCCCCGCTTCCTCCCGGCGCTCGAGGGCGGCCTCGGTGGGCTCCGCGCCGTCGGCGACCTGGTCGAGCAGCTCCCCGTCCCCCTCCAAGCGGGCGCGTCGCCCGCCGCGCCGCAGCCGCTCGCGCGACAGGTTCATGGCGATCGAGAGCCACCAGGAGCGCAGCCGCTCGACCTCCCGCAGCTCACCCAGATTCTCGTAGGCCTTCACCACGGCATCCTGGTACAGCTCGCGCGCCTCCTCCGGGTCCGCGCAGAGGCGCCGCACGGACGCCCACACCACCCGGCCGTGTCGGCCGAGCAGGGCCTCGAAGGCTCGGGAATCACCCCGCAGGGTCGCTCGTACGAGATCGCTATCGGTCGGGTCCAAGGAATGCGCCGGCGGGGCAGTGGACGGCCGGCGAGGGGGGCCGTGAAAGGCCGATCGACCTTTCTTCGGCGAAATGCGGGGCCACATGCCACCTCCCGGGGCGGATCGGCGCCGGGGACGGCCTATTCTCAGGGCCCGCCCGCCCGCACCTCCCCCACGACCCCGAGCGCTACCCCCGTGACCGCCGCATCGATCCTGGATCCCGTCCACCGCGCCGCCGGCGCCCGCTTCGCCGGCGAGGCCCCCGGCAGCCCCCTGTTGACCTACGGCGACGTGCCCGCGGAGTACAAGGCGGGGGTCGAGGGCTGCGCCCTGTTCGACGCGACCGGGCGCGGCGCCCTCGACATGGGCGGCGACGACCGGCTGGAGTTCTGCCACCGGATCCTCGCCAACACGGTGCGCGGGCTCGAGCCCGGTCAGGGCAATCGCCAGCTGCTCCTGTCGCCCAAGGGCAAGGTCCTCGCCGACTTCGAGCTGCGTTTCGAGGCCGATCGCTTTCGCCTCTCGACCGAGCCCGGCGCCGCGCCGGCCCTGGCCCAGGCCCTCGACATGTTCCTGTTCGCCGACAAGGTGGAGTTGACCGACGTGACTGGCGAACACACCCCGCTCGATTTGTGCGGTCCAAAGGCGGGTGAGGTGCTGAGCGCGGTCCTGGGCCCGCTGCCCGAAGTGAGCGACTACGGCTTCGCGAGCCTGGACCACGGCGGCATGCCGGTCGAGCTCTCGCGCGTCCCCGTCGCGGGCTCCTGGGGCTGGCGTGTCGACGCCGGTCCGGCCGGTACCGAAGCCCTCTGGCGCGCCCTGTGCGAAGCCGGCGCCCAGCCCGCCGGGATCGTCGCCCGCGACTGCCTGCGCGTGGAGGCCGGGGCGGCGATCTTCGGCGTCGACATCACCGACGACGTCTACCCCCAGGAGGCGCGCCTCGAGGAGGCCTTCGCCCTCGACAAGGGCTGCTACGTGGGCCAGGAGGTCGTGGCCAAGATCGACACCTACGGCGGGCTCAACAAGCGCCTGGTCGCCCTGGCCGTGAGCCACGACGACCCGGTGCCGCGCGGCGCCAAGCTGATCGCCTGGGACGACAAGCTCGAGAAGGACCGCGAGCTGGGCATCGTGACTTCCTGGGCCTACTCGTTCGTGCTCGACACGGGGCTGGTGCTCGCCTACGTCAAACGCCGCCACCAGGCCGTGGGCACCGAGTTCAAGCTCGACGGCGCCGAGGGCACGGCGCGCGTCGTGGCCCTCCCCCAACGCGCCGGCGCGCGTCCGATCACCGGCGAGTTCGAGTAGTCAGCGAGACTGCGCTACATCGAGCGGACGGGCTCTGAGCGCGCGTCCGCGCGGCCCTACGTCGCGGGCTGGAGCGGAGCGCCCGAGAGGTCACCAGGAGTCGATGAAGTCCTGCATCCCATGGAACCTGGCATCGCTGGCCTCGGCTCTACGCTCCGTGGCCTCCTTGAAGAACCCATAACGCTCCGAGTCGAGGGCGACGGTCATGACCCATCCGCGCAGCTGACTCGATCTCGTGTGAAAGATGCGCCCGCCGCGGTTGGTGCTGTGGGCTTCAACGGCACCGGGTAGGTGCAGGTACGGCGACAGGACGTAGTCACCGCCTGACATGGCCACGTCGATTGCAGCATTGCTCGCCACCGCCTCGGCGCGCGCGGCGCCGCGAAGCTCATCGTTGTAGACCTCGGCAGCGGCCTCGAACTCGGGCAGCGGGATCTCCTTCCCGCGCAGGTTCAGGAGCAAGTCCCGTGCGAGCTGCTCGACCGAAGCACCCTCGGTCCAATTGACGATGTCGTCAATGAACCCATCAATCCGCTCTTCCGATCGCCGGCTTCGATCCGCGAGTTCCGGGAGCACGGCGTCGATCGGCTCGAGCGCGGGGAGACCGTCGACGTCGATCCCGTTCCTCTCCAACTCGGCGATGTAGGCTTCACCGTCAGATCGACCGGAAAGGAAGTCGCGTGCCGTGCGCTGGTCGACTGCAGGCGTCTCGAGCACAGCCACCTGCTGGCGTACGGGGTCTTGGTCGAGCTCATTGCCATCGCTCGGCGCGGCGCTCGTCCGAGGACCGCTGGATGGGCGAGTGCTCAGATCGGTGTCGAGCGCCGGGCCACCGAGAATGGCGACGGCAACAAGGCCGCCTGCGAAAGCAGATCCCAGCACCGCCAGTACCGAGAGGAGCCGCCCCGACCAGCCGAGTTCAAAGGGACGCGTCGCCGACCGCCTCGACCGTTCACCATCCACTGTGTAGTGCTTCATCCGCTCCCTGTTGGTCACCCCCACGCGCATCGTCAGTCGTGGCTTCGACCGGACGTCCAAGAGGGCTCGAGGCTACCGGTTGCCGACCGGCGGTGGAATGCCCTCCCCCGCGAGGCCTCGAGCAGGTGCGTTCGGAAGCCAGCCAGCCCCTCAACCTGCGTCGTGGCCCAGAACTCGTGCTTGACCCTCAGGCTCCTGTGCAGCTTGCAGAGCTCGCCTCAGGAGCTACTCGACTCTGGACTCTCAACCAGCCGCTACATCGAGCGCGGGTGCACCGAGGTGACGCGACTCAGGAGGGCGGACATCCTTGGGAGGGTGAACCCGCCATGACCTGTCGCGCCTTCGATTCGATCGCCGTGTTCTGGGGCAGAGTATGAGCAATGCCACGGCTCGGATCACCTAGCTGGTGTTTCGTCGAGTACGACGACCATGGGACCTCATGAGGAGTCCGCGGAGAAGTACGCCTGAGTTCGATCAGCGCAGCAGTTGCTCGAGTCTCTTGTCTCGGCCACGGAATCGTGGCCAGCGGCGCGGACGCCAATGAGCTAGACACCTCTCAGCTCAATGATTCCGACATCGGGTGGAGCCCAGGTGCGGAAGGGAATGCTGATGCCGCCCAGGCCACGGGAGACATAGAGGTGTGTCTCGCCGACTCGGTGGAGGCCGTGGGGATAGCGCCGGCCCGCGCGGCCTGGGACGAAGGGCGCCCCCCAGGGGGTCGCGATGTGACCTCCGTGGGTGTGCCCGCACAGGAGCAGGGCGAGCCCGGCGTCGGCGAGCAGATCCAGACCATCCGGGGAGTGGCAGACCCCCAACCGCAGCGCCGCGTCGCCGCAGTGCGCCACGGCGGCGTTCGGGTCGGGGACTCCCCACTGCGGCTCGTCGAGTCCGACGAAGGCGACCTCTTCGTGGGGCGCTGGAAGTCGCCGCGATCGGTTCGTGAGCAGCTCGGCCCCGCCCCGCTCCAGAGCGCGTTCGATCGCGCGGAAGTCGCTCCAGAGGTCGTGGTTCCCGAGAATCGCGAGCTTGACGGGAGCGGTGAGGTTGCCGACGCGCCGCTCCAGCTCCGCCAATCGCGCGTCGGTCGCACTCAGGAAGAGGTAGTCGCCGCCCAGGACGACGACGTCGGGGGTCGCACGCTCGACGAGTTCGAAAGCGTTGTCGAGGAGCGCGGGCGGCGTCGTCGGACCGATGTGGATGTCCGACAGGAACGCCACCAGGAGGCGGGGGGAGCCGGGCGGGAGTAGGCCCAGCTCGTGACGCACGACCTGCACCCGGGTCGAGCCCGGCCAGAGCCCCCACAGGCGGGCCATCCAGCTACCCGAGTGCACGACGGACAGCGCCGACTCGAGGAGCCCGCGCCCGCGCGGCGCGCGCCCGCGCTTCAGTTGCTCGTCGACTTGGGGCATGGGAGTGGGCGTTGGAGCGGCGTCATGTGCTCGATCGGTTGCCGGCAGAGCTCCGCCGCTCGACGAACGGATCGAGCATCTCCACTCCAGGCTGCAGGTCCATGATGACTGGCGTGAGACTGAATCTGACCGAGGGCGTCGCAGAAGCTAGGCCGCGTCGAGCCCTCAGGTCCATCAGCCGCTCCCTCGGACTGTAGTGAACCCGGCTCACGCCTCGCTCAGGGCTCGATCGCGGGGTGGAGGTCAAAGCCAGCGTTCCGCTGGATCGGCCGTGCAGTCCCAGCGCTCGCGCCTCACAACCCGCCCACGAATTGACCGAGCCTCTCGAAAGCCACTTCGAGCGTGGCTGCGCTGAGTTCCACCTGCTTCGCCATCGCCTCGAATTCGATCTGCCAGATCGCCGGGGGCGCGGGGATGGGCACGCTCAGCTCATGCGTCGCTCTCCTCGCGAAGGTCTCGGCCACGGCGGCGGCTACTTCGGCTTGTACGAGGTCGCCCCGTTCGATGAGCAGCACGAGGTCGACCAGATCCTTCGAGCGTGAGTTCACGCGCCCTGTCCACGGGAACGTGTAGGCATGCAGCTTCTCCGCGAACTGCTGCGGCTTCGGCACCGCGAGTACGGTCACCGGTTCGATCCCTGCGAATGCCAGCAGGTTGTCGCCGTGAAGCTGCTCTGCCGCCCCACCGGTCGGATCACCCAGGCCAGCATCGATCTGGAAGCGGCCGAAGGAGCGGCCGGCCAGGACGACGTCGACGGGGAACGTGGCCCCACCGAGGGGCGCCCCCGGCAGTGCGCGTGTCGACCCGCCGATTCGGAACTCGAAGTGATCACCGAGGTCAAACTCCGCGGCCTCCTGGAGCGCATCGCGGATCTCGTCGATCCCTGTGGCGTTCGAGTCCGCCTCGACTGTGCGAATCGTGAGGTCCAGATCTCGCGTCGTTCGTGCGCGAGGCCGATAGCGCAGTTCCATCGCGAACCCGCCCTTGAGACGCCACGGCGGATCGGGATCCATGAAGAGTCGGGCGAGCAGGCGCTCGATCAGGAGCCGGAGCTGGAGATCCTGGATCGCCTGACCCCGTTCCGCGGCGACGTTCCGCAGCCGCGCGAGGAGTGCCGCTCGGAACGCAACCGGGTCGTCGTACTGCTTGGTCATGACGGTTCAGTCGATCGCGATCAGGGCCTCCTCGAGCCGCTCCAGATCGGCGCTGCCGGCGACCACAGCTCGTATCGCACGCCTACGAACCAGCCCGCGATCGAGGGCGTCCTCGACGGCCAGGCCGAGCTGCGCACTAGAGATCTCGCGGGTCCGTGCAATGTCGACGAGCGTGCGCAGTGGCGTCGTCACGGCGAACCCCGTCCACTGCGACCGGTCGTCCGATCCGACGACACCGCGGTGCAGGACGCAGTTGCTTGGAGGCTGCTTGCGAAAGCTCGTGGGGACAGTCAGATGGACCTTGCCCGGCAGGATTTGACTGAGCTCGTGGAGCGACAACGCCGACTCGTGCGACACGACCGCCTGCGGGAGGTCGTCGCGGCCTCGGCTCCAGAGGGACAGCTGGATCAGGTCGTCGTGACTGTCGAGCGGGATCGTCGGAAGGCGGAAGAGCCCCCGCCCAACGCGCTCGAAGTTGCCGGCAGCGACGTGGTAGCTGACGTGCTGACGCGAATAGCCAGCTGCGGTCGCCTGCTTGGCAGTGAAGTAGCCACCTTGATCGGCAGCGGTGCTGGCCAGGGCGCGTCGGGCCTGTTGAGTATCTCGGTAGTTCATGCACGCATGTCCAAATATTTTGGACAATCATGCAGAGCGAGACTGGGCGGAGCAAGGAGCTGCGGGGGGCTCTGCCGACCCCCATGCACCCGTCCAGGGGTCTTGGCACCTCTGGAGGGCGAGTGGATCCGCGGCCCCATCGCTACTGCGGCCCTTCGCCGGGGCGGGCTCCTCGGACCCCAAGGGGACAACCGTCGCCCGCCCGGGAGACTTGCGGGTTGCTTCGTCCTCCAGCTGCGCGACGAGCTCGAAGACCGGCACCCGCGCCAGGTGGCGCCGGATCCGCGGTGTGCCGCTGGGGCGGAAGACCTCGATCAAGCCCCGTTGCCGACCGTCCGGGCCGAGCTCGAGTCCATGGCGCGAAGTCTCCCAAGCGACGATTGTGGCGGACTGGGACAGCGGCGCGCCCGGGATCGCGAGGTGCCGCCCGCCGGGGAGGATGATCGAGTCGTCCTCGATCCCGAGGACAGGGGTCGGTCGATCGAGGGTCTCGACGATCTCGTGCCGACGGGTCATTCGGTACTTCCAGTACGCGCCGGTCGCGACGTACCGCGTGAGGGCGAGTCCTGGGGGCGCAGCAGCGACCTTCGCGAGGCGCGCGAGGGTCGACCTCATGTCGAGCGGGCCGAACGCGCGCGGTCCGGCTCGACTCGCTGGGACGCTCGACCTCGGGCGGCCTTCCGGTCGGGGGCGGGTTCCCTCCAGGTCGCGAGCGGCCCGGTCGAGACGGATGCGCGCGACCGTCGCGCCGACTAGGCCCTCGGTCGGGCGTGGGAAGGCCACCGCTCGCAAGAGGGGCACAGCCCCGAGAATCGGGGGAGGACGGTCGAGGGGAGTCGGTTCAGTCGTTTCGTCGCGCGCCGAATTACAGCCCCGCCTTTCCCACGAGCAGCAATCCGCTGCGATGCTCAGCGGGCCTGACTCCCCACGCACCGGCGATTGACCCCAGTGTCGCGGTAACGACGGCCCGCCTGGCGACCAGGCCCCCTGCGATCCCTTCCCTTGCCCCCGAGGAATCACCATGACTCAGCGCCACGCCCCCACCCGACTCCTCCGCCTCACGGCCGCGCTGGCCGCGGTCGCGGTCCCCGCCTCCGGCCAGTCCCTCGACGAGGACGTGGCCCTGGTCGGCGCCACGCCGATCCCCCTGGGGGCCGAGCTCCAGGACGTGCCGCTTCTGACCGCGAGCCGCGGCAACTCGACGATCGTCCTGGGCAGCTCCTACTCCGCCCAGGGGCTCGATCGCCTGCCCTTCGTCACCTCCCTGGCCCCCGACGGGTCGGTCGAATGGAGCTGGGTCGCGACCGACTCGATCTACCTGGCAGCCGGGATGTTCGTCCCCGCCGAGGGGCAAGGAGTCTTCGCGTCGGCCCACAGCCTGGACGGCGACATCCGGATCGTGCGCATCGACGGGGGCACCCAGACCTGGTCGGTGGTGCTCGAGAACCCCTTCGGCTTCAACCCACTGCCCTACCAGCCGGTGCTGGACCTGACCGGCCCGCCGGACGGCTCGCGGGTCTTCTCCCTGCTCCAGCGCAACTCGCCCTCGAACCTGCTCGTCTCCCACGACCCGGCCACGGGCGCCTCGATCTGGGCCCGTGAGCTGCCCGGCGACGCCTCGCCCGTGGCGTTTGCCAGCGACGTGTCGGGCACGCGCCTGGCGGTCCTGCTCGAGGGCGTCGGCCCCCTGGCCAACGACCGCGTGCTCGGGATCGACGGCGCGACCGGCAACGTCCTGTTCACGCGCAACCTGGCGCCGATCCTCGACCAGGCCGTGACCCAGGCGATCTGCATGTCGCCCGACGGCTCGCGCGTCTTCGTCGGCTCGCGCCCGACCAACGGGTTCGCCGAGAACCTCGTCAGCCTGGCCATGGCCGACGGCTCGGTCCAGTGGGTCGCGGAGCTGCCCAATGCCGTGCGGCGCCTGGCCTACGACCCGGTCGGGCCGGACCTGATCGCGGTCACCCAAGACATGGACCAGGGGATCCTGGCACCCCTGGAGCTGCACGCGGTGCGTCCAACCCTGGGAGTGGTCCAGTGGTCCGTCCCGGCGGGGCCGCCCGCGCGCAACGGCGGCTTCCTGCACCTGCGCGTGGAGCCCGTCAGCCAGCTCGGCGCGGTCCACTACGACTCCACCTCCACCCCCGGCTTCGTCGCCGGAGACGACTCCACGGTCCACGTGTTCAGCACCGTCGACGGCGCCGCCGGATGGACGCAGACGGTTGCGAGCGACGTCGACTACATCGGCATCGCCGGGGCCGAGTTCGTCGACCTCGCGGGGACGCCTCTGGTGGTCGCGGCGCGGGCGATGAGCTCGATTCAGGACGACAGCGCGGACCTCGGTGTGCGCAGTTGGACCGCCGACGCGGGCCAGTCGGTCTGGGCCAACGTCCAGGCCTTCGACGCCGTGGTTCCGCGGGCGGAGGCGTTGATCGCGCCGGAGGGCTCGCCGCGGTCCTTTGCCTCAGTGATCGGCTCCAACGCCGAGCGCACCGTGGCCGCCATCGACCTCGCCAGCGGGGTCCTCGCGTGGCAGGTCCCGTTGGGCTTCAACCCTTTTGACTTCGTGAACTTCGGCGCGGGCACGCCCCTCGCCGCCACCGACGACGGCTCGACGGTCTTCCTGGTGCGCGACGGTCAGTCGACCTTCGTACCCAGCCAGCTCGCGGCCCTCGACGGCGCCACCGGTCAGTCCCTGTGGACCATCGATCTGCCCGGCATGGGTCAGCCCCGCGACCTGGCCGTCGTCGAGGAGCCAGGCCTGACGCCGATGACCGTCGGCCTCTTCGACCAGAATCCGTCCGCCACCGACACGGCGATCGTGGCCACCGACTTCGGGGGGAACATCCTTTGGACGGAGGGCTGGCCCGTCGGCAGCTTCGACACCTGGTTCGCCTCGGCCCTCGCCGTCGACAGGCCGGGGGGGCGCGTGTCGACGTTGGTCAGCGCGCAGATCCCGATCGACGAGTTCCGCGTGGTGGTCCGCGACCTCTCCAGCGGCGCCCTGATCGCAGCCCATCTGCTCACGGACTCGGACTTCGCCCCCGGGGTCGAGCTGGGCAATCCGATCCCCATGGACCTGACCCTCGGCGGCGACGGCGCGGACACCTACGTCCTGGGCAAGTACCTGGGGACCACCCAGACGCCCGCCCACGTGGTGCTCGCGCGCATCGACAGCGTGACCGGCGCGCCGGCCTGGGGCGTGGCCATCGATCCCTTCCCCACGGGCTTCTACAACTTCGGTGAGCTGGTGCTCGACGAGGGCCGCGGCACCCTCGCGGCGGTGGTCGAGGCGCCGCAGAGCCAAGCGGCGCCGCGCGTCCTGGCCTCGGGCTTCGACCTCGCGACCGGCACCGCGACCTGGCAGCGAGTACTGGGCGACGCGGCCGACCCCCGGGCCCTGCTCGACACGACCCCCGGCGCCGGCGGAGCGATCCTCTACTTGAGTCTCCAGCGCACTGACGGCCAGGCCGAGGTCCAGGCCCTCGACACCGCGAGCGGCGTGACCCTCTGGACCGCGCTGCTCGACGGCGGCTCCGAGGGCGACCGCGCCCGCAACCTCGCCGTCCACGGTGGCGAGGTCCTGGCCCTGCTCGACGCGACGAAGATCGTGCCGAGCGGAACGGCGACGGTCGTGCGCCTCGATCCCGACGACCTGGTCGGCGGACCCGCGGAGGTCTCCCTCGCGTCGCCCTCGAACGTTGTGTTGGGGCTCGACAGGCCGCAGAGCTCGGCCGCTGCGCCGTACCTGGTGCTGGGCAGCGCCACGGGCACGAGTCCGGGCATCGCGCTCGGCGGGCTGGTCTTGCCGCTCGAGGTCGACGCCTACCTGCTCGCGATGCTGACGGGTCCGAACCAGGCGCCCTTCGTCGGCACTCTCGGCCTCCTGGATGCCGAGGGCGACGCCTGGGCCCGGATCGACGTTCCGACGGGGCTCGACCCGAGCCTCGCGGGCCTGGTGTTACACCACGCCTTCGTCGAGCTGGACTCGGGCTTCGCGCCGGTCTTCACCAGCGAGGCGGTGTCGGTGACCTTGGTTCCGTAGCGCGCGCTCGGTCCGCCGAGGCAGTCCCGGGCAGGCGCCGTCACTTGCGGCGTCGGCCCGGTCTGCGTTCGGCCTCGGCGTTGAGTGGATCCTCGGGCCAGGAATGCTTCGGATAGCGGCGCTTCAGCTCGCGGCGCACGTCGAAGTAGGTCTTGGCCCAGAAGGACTCCAGGTCGTCGGTGACCTGTTGGGGCCGTCCGTTGGGCGCGAGCAACTGCATGACCACGGGCACGCGCCCGCCGCCCACGCGCGGGGTCGCGCGCAGGCCGAATAGCTCCTGGATGCGCGCGGCGAGTTGGGGCGCACGGCCGGGCTCGTAGTTGACCTTCAGGCGGCTGCCGCTGGGCACGGCGATGCGTTCAGGGGCGTCGCGATCGAGGGCGGCGAGTTGTTGGCCGGTGAGGCGCGCGCTCGCCAGGGCCAGGCGCGGCGAGCGGCGCAGGTCGGCGAAGCTGCGGCGGCCAGGCACGAGGTCCGGCAAGAGCCCCCGCCAGAAGTCCTCGTCGATCAGCGGCAGCTCCAGCTCCGGTCGCCACAGGGCCAGGCAGGCGACCCGCGCGGCGAAGCTCGTCAGTTCCTCGTCGGCCAGGTCCAGGGCGCGCGGCACGTCGAGGGCGGCGGCGGTGACCAGCGCCGCTTCGAGGGCCGCGATGTCCTCCACCGGCCGCTCGTCGGCGCCGAGCACGAAGTCGCCGAAGACCCGCTCGACGGTGGCCACCACCCGGTCGCGGGCGGGGTCGTAGGCCACGCTCACGCGGCGCTCGATGCGGTCCTCGTCGAGCCACTCGGGGTCGAAGGCGCTGGCGCGAGCGACCAGGGGCTCGCGCCCGGGCCCGGCGCGGGTCTGCAAGAGCTCGACGCACACGAAGAAGGGCGAGTCGGTCACGCGGCTCTCGGCGCCGAGCTCCACGCCGATGCCGCCGGCCATCAGCGCGCGGGGCTCGCCCGCGCGGCGACGGCGGGCCAGGCGATCGGGGTAGGCGGCGGCCACGGCGCGCAGGAAGCCCTCGTCGGGGTCGTCGCCTCGCGACAGCTTGCCGCCGACCTTCGGCCAACGCAGGCGCTCGAGCTGCGCCGCGGCGCGCAGCACCTGCCGCGCCCCGCCGCGATCGAGGTGGCGATCGGGCCGCGTCGTCCCCTCGAGCGCGCGCACGTCCTCGAGCAGGTCGGAGTCGACCGCGTCGCGCACGCGGCCGCGCTCCTCGCGGCCCAGGCGCCGGAAGGGATCGCGCTCGGCGAGCAGGGCCACCGCCACCGCGCCGTGGCGGCGCAGGCCGCGGCGGTCGGCCTCGATCAAGAGTGCGCCCAAACGCGGGGCCAGGGGCAGGCTCGCGAGGGCGCGTCCCAGGTCGGTCAGGCCGCCCGCTCGGGTCGCGCCCAGGCGCGCCAGCAGCTCGAGGGCGCGCTCGAGGGCCAGGGGCGCGGGCGCCTCGAACCAGCCGAAGGCGGCGGGGTCCTGCTCGCCCTGTTCGATCAGCTGCAACACCGTCGCCGACAGGTCCAAGCGCGCGACTTCGGGCGCCTCGAACTCGGCCATCGAGCGCTCCTCGGCGGGACTCCACAGGCGCAGGGCCTCGCCGGGGCCCGTGCGCCCGGCGCGGCCCGCGCGCTGCTCGGCACTCGCGCGGGAGATGCGGCCCAGCTCCAGGCGATCGACGCCCACGCCCGCATCGTGCCGCATGGTGCGCGACAGGCCGGTGTCGACCACGCGGCGCACGTCGGGGATCGTGATCGAGCTCTCGGCCACGTTCGTGGCCAGGATCAGCTTGGGCCGCTCGCTGCGCTCGAACACGGCGTCCTGGGCACCGGCCGCGAGGTCGCCGTGCAGCTCGAGCACGGTGTGCGCGCGCCCGATCGGCGTGCCCTCGAGGCGCCGCGCGCAGGCGGCGATCTCGCCGCGACCGGGCAGGAACACGAGGGTCGCGCCGCCGTCCGGCGCGGGGCCGACCTGTTCCAGCGCCCCGAACACGCGCTCCTCGAGCCACTCGTCGGGACGCACCGGGCGATGGCTGACGCGCACCTCGAAGCTGCGCCCCTCGCTCTCGACCAGGGCCGCCGGATGGCCGTCGGCGCCGCGCAGGAACTCGCGCAGGGGCACGGGATCGAGGGTCGCCGAGGTCACCACCAGGGCCAGCTCCGGCCGCACCTCCGCGCGCACACGCCGGGCCAGGGCCAGCCCCAGATCGGTCGCCAGGCGCCGTTCGTGGAACTCGTCGAAGACCACCGCGCCGACGCCCTCGAGGAACGGATCCTCGCGCAGCTTGCGGAGCAGGACCCCGTCGGTCATGGCGATCAATCGCGTGCGCGGACCGACCTGGCGGTCGAAGCGCACCTCGTAGCCGACCTCCTCACCCACGCGCCCGCCGCGCTCGTCCGCGATGCGCCGGGCCGCGGCGCGAGCAGCGATGCGCCGCGGCACCACCAACCACACCGGACCGAGCCCCGCGTCGAGCAGGGCCGGCGGAACCCGCGTGGTCTTGCCGGAACCGGTCGGGGCGCGCAGCACGGCCGCGCGCCCGCCACGCAGCACCTCGACCAGCTCGGCCAGGACCGCGTCGACCGGGAGCGGCTCAGTCCTCGTCACTCGCGAGGGGCACGAACTGCGCCGGTGCCCCTTCGGTGCTGGAGAGTCGAATGTCAACCTCGATCTCGCCCAACAGCATCGGCATCGAGCCGTGGATCACGAGCGGAATGCCGGTCCGATTCTCCATCCACAGGACGATCTCGCCGCGCAGGCCGAAGGGCCCTTCGAACTTGCCGGAGCCGCTGGATTCCTCGTCGTCGGTGGACGCCGCCTCACGATCGGCCTCCGAGATAGGCGGCAGGCCCATGTCTTCCTTCGCGACCTCGTGGGTGATCAGGTCCACACGCCGGGCCTCGAAGCGACCGGCGCCGGTCTCGACGACCTCGAGCTCACCGAAGCGCGCCTCGACGTTCCAGATGCGCTGGTTGTCGAGCATGTGGAAGATCAGGTTGCGCTCGCCGCGGGCCAAGGCATGGCGCACCAGGTACACGGCACCCAAGGTGTCGACCGCATCGGCCGGCACCGAGAACTCGTCCGCCGGACGCCAGATGCGCGTGCCCTGGGGCGCGCCGGTCTTGGTGTCCGAGCGGTAGCTGGCCATCCAGGCGTCACCCTTGACCCCGGTCAGGATCTCGCGCCGGCGCTTCTCCGTCCCCTCGTGACGGTAGCTGTGGATCATGCGCGGCCACGCGTCGTGCTGGAAGCGCGTATGGATCGTCGCGTCCATCACGTACAGGGAGTAGTCGCCGTAGGCGTGGGCCTTGACCCAACCCACCTCGGCCCCGCCCGCGCTGCGATTGCCGAGCAGCGACGGGCGCTTGAGCTCGACACCCGACGACAGCTCGACCGTGCCCGCGTTGATGTTGATCAAGGCGGTCTCGACCCGCACGTCGTAGTGCAGTACTTCGTTGCGGGGGATCGACAGCGGCGCAGACTCCGCCCCGCGATCAATGACGAAGCCGTCGGCGGTGGCTTGGTCGTCGCCGAGAGCGCTGGCCGGGACCCCGAACAGCAGAGCGCCGAACAGCAGCGCCGCCTCGAGCGGGTTCAGGGATTGCACGGCGCTGGCAGTGGTGCGTTGCATCTTCATCTGTTTCGACCTTCGAGCTACGCGTCCGAGTCTTTCCGATCGGTGTCGGCGGGGCTCGTGGTGTGGTTCCCGCTGACCCGCCCCTTGTCCGAGAGGGCCGCCGCGTCGTCGCAGCCGCGCAGCCGATTACGCCGTGCGGCCAGGCGACGGCTGGCTTCGGCCACGGCTACCCGCGAGGGCGGACGCCCGAGTTCGCGCGCCAGGGCCAGGAGCTCGGTGGCCACCGCGTCGACGCGGGCCTGGATCTCGACCACCGGCTCCCGCCGCCCCTCGAGGTGGAACAGGGCGCCGCGGATCAGTGCGCCGGCGTTGACCATGAAATCGGGCACGAACAGGATCCCCCGAGCGTGCAGGCGATCGCCGTGGGCCGCGCTGGCGAGCACGTTGTTCGCCCCGCCGCAGACCACCCGCGCCCGCAGACGCACCAAAGTCAGGTCGTGTACGAGGCCGCCGAGGGCGTTGGGACTGAAGACGTCGCAGGGCACGTCCAGCTCGTCGCCGGGGGCCACGGTCTCGATGCCCAGCTCGGTGACCGCGACCTGGGCGGTGCGCTCGTCGATGTCGGCGCCGACGACCCTGGCGCCCTGCTCGACCAGGCGCCGGGCCAGGCGCAGACCGACCGACCCCAGGCCCTGGATCACGACGGAGCGTCGGGACCAGTCCTCCTCGCCGTCCAAGTGCCGCAGGCCGGCGGCGATGCCGGCGAAGACCCCGGCGGCGGTGGACTCGGCCAGCTCCTGGGGCCCCTCGGGGCCCGGGTCGGTGGCGTAGCGGGTCTCGGCGGCCAGCCAGGCCAGCTCGCGCTCGCCGGTGTTCACGTCCGGACCGGTGTAGTAGCGGCCGCCCATGCGCTCGATCACCCGCCCCAGGTGGCGGTAGGCCGACTCGGGGTCCAGGCCGCCGTGGTCGAGCACCACCGTCTTGGCGCCGCCGGCGGGCAGCCCGGCCAGGACGCACTTCCAGGTCATGGCGCGCGCCAGGCGCAGGCAGTCCAAGGCGGCCGAGGCCTCGCTGGCGTAGTTCCAACGCCGGATGCCGCCGAAGGCCGGGCCCGCGGAGGTGTCGTGCAGGGCCACCACGGCCCGCAGGCCGGAGCGCCGGTCCTGGACCGCGACGACCTCTTCGAAGTCCTCGCGGGCCATGGCATCTAGCAGTCGGATGGACATGGGGCAGCCCGCGAGCATAGCCTCGCGACCCTGGCTCCCCAGCGGCGCCGGTTGGGAAGATCCGCGCTCGAGCGTCGTCCCAGGGCCAATCTGCCCGCCGCCCTCTCCGCCCCCTTCCGCCGATGCTGCGATCCTCCGACCACTCCGACGTCCCCCGCGCCGACTCCACCAGCAGTGGCAACGCCGGTCCGCGCGACTCCGCCGCTCGACCGCTGGCAGTCCTTGCCGCGAGGTTGGGCCGAGGATTGCTGATGCCGACGGTCCTGGCGACGGCCGTGGTCGGCTGCTCTTCCACCGGCGACCAGTACAGCGAGCACGAACGCGACCTGGCCAACAGCGACCTGGGCCGGATTCCGAACGCTGAGGTGATCATCTCCAGCGACCAGCCCATCGGGCAGTTTCTGGCGGCGATCGACGTGCGGATCCAGTTGTGGATGACCCTCAAGGCCAGCGGCAAGGCCAAGGACGACCGGCGCCGCGAGAGCCTGGAGGCCGAGATCCAACGCTTCGTCTCCGTGCGCGCGGACGAGCTGGTCTTCGAACTCGAGTCCGGGCCCCTGCGCAACCGCTGGATCGCCGCCGCCGGGCTGGGCTTCGCCCGGGACGAGGAGGTGCTGGGTCCGCTCCTGGCGGCCCTCGGCGACTCCAACCGCGACGTTGTCGGCCAGGCCCTGTTCGGACTGGGCATCCGCGCCGACGCCGACACCCCCCTCGACCCGCTGCTCGAGGAGCTGCGCTCGGCGTTCGAGGGCTACGTGCGGGTCAACGCCGCCTACGCGATCTATCGCGTGGCGCGGGCCGGCGGGCGCGACGCCGACGTGGGGCCGGCTCTGCGCCGGGCGCTGCTCGACTCCGAAGCCCCGGTGCGGGTCCAGGCCGCGCGCACCCTGGGCGTGATCGTGGACAGCGATGCCGTGGACGACCTCGGCGGCCTGCTCAGCGATCCCGTCGACATGGTCTTCTTGTCGGCCCTCGACGCCCTCTCGGCCCTGGCCGTGGGCGACATCTCGCTCGAGGGCCCGGTCGCCCGCGAGCTGGTCACCGCCCTCGACGAGGCCCCCACCACCCGCCGCGAGTTCCTGCGCCGCGAAGCCGCCAAGCTCGCGCGAAACGACTACGGCGGCGACATGAAGTACTGGCGCCGCTGGGCGTTCGGATTGCCGTAGCGACCCGTCGCGGACCGACGCGCGTCACATCCGGCGCCGGGGCGGATAGCATCGGGGCGTGCGACCGCTCAGCTCCCAGAAGGCCTCTCGCTTCACCGAGTCCGTGATCCGCGAGATGTCGCGGGTCTGCCGCGCGGAGGGCGGGGTCAACCTGGCCCAGGGCTTTCCGGACTTCGCGGCGCCTGCGCCCATGAAGGCGGCGGCCAGCCGCGCGATCGAGGCCGACATCAACCAGTACGCGGTAACCTGGGGCGCGCCGCGCCTGCGGGAGGCGATCGCGCGGCGCACGGCGGCCTACAACGGGATCCCGACCGACGCGGAGACCGACGTCACGGTCTGCTGCGGCGCGACCGAGGCCATGATCGCCGCGCTGCTCGCCACCGTCGACCCGGGTGACGAGGTGATCGTCTTCGAGCCCTTCTACGAGAACTACGGGCCCGACTGCGTGCTGGCCGGGGCGGCGCCGCGCTTCGTGTCCCTGCGCGCGCCGGACTGGAGCTTCGATCCCGCGGAGCTGGCGGCGGCCTTCGGTCCGCGCACCCGCGCGATCATCGTCAACACGCCCCACAACCCCACCGGCAAGGTCCTGAGCCGTGCCGAGCTGGAGCTGATCGCGGGGCTGTGCGTCGAGCACGACGTGCTGGCGATCACCGACGAGATCTACGAGTACATCCTCTACGACGGCCGCGAGCACGTCTCGCTCGCGACCCTGCCGGGCATGGCCGAGCGCACGGTCACGATCAGCGGCCTCTCCAAGACCTGGAGCGCCACCGGTTGGCGCATCGGCTGGTGCGTGGCCCAGCCGGAGCTGACGGCGCCGATCCGCAAGGTGCACGACTTCCTGACCGTGGGGGCCGCCGCGCCGCTGCAAGAGGCGGCCGCGGACGCCCTGGGCTTCGGGGACGAGTACTTTGCGCGGCTCGCGGTCGACTACACGGCGCGCCGGGACGCGCTGGTGAGCGTGCTCGAGGAGGTGGGCTTCGAAGTCTTCGCGCCGGGCGGTGCCTACTACGCGATGGTCGACATCCGCCGCCACACGGAGCTGGACGACGTGGCCTTCGCGATGGAGCTCGTGCGGGGCGGCGGCGTGGCGACGGTGCCCGGCTCGAGCTTCTTCGCCGACCCGCGCGACGGTCGGCACCTGATCCGCTTCTGCTTCGCCAAGCGCAGTGAAACCCTCGAGAGCGCGGCGACGATCCTGCGCGAGCGTCTGGGATGAGGGGTCGAAGGTCCCACGGTCGCGGAGCGCTGTCGGTAGCGGCGTCATTCCTCGCCATTGCCGGTTCGGCCTGCGGGAACAAGGAGCCGCAGCCGGCGGCTCCGCGCGGCAATCCCCACGCGGCACCGACAGTCACGCCGAACGCGGTGGCGCCGGCCGTCGCGACACAGAGCGCCGACCCCCTCGCCCCCCAGTCCCTGGCACCGATCGCCGGACTGCGCGGAATGAGCGTGGTCTCGGACCTGACCTTCGACTCCGCGCCCCAATGGCCCCATCGACTCACGGCCACTTGGATGTTCCCCGACCGTGCTCGCTTCGAGCTGGCGTTGGTCGGCGGACGGCCGGCCGATCGATCCAACGAGTTCCACCTGGGTCCGCGCCTGTTCGCCCAGGCTGACGCGAACTCGGAGTCGGTCGAGCTCGAGGGCGAGTCGCGCGCCAGCACCCTCGGTATGTTCGAGCTGCGACGCGCCCTGTTCCTGTGGCCCCAGGGTTTCGACTGGGTGGCCGAGGGCGCGTTGCGGCGCTGTGACCTGTTCCTCGAGCCCGCGGGGGATCCGATCGGGTCCCTCGTCGCGACCCTCGACGACGACGGCTGGCCGCGCAGCATGTCGGTCCGAAGCGCCGACGGCTCGGTGAACGCGACCCTGACCGTGGGCGCTTGGGCTTCCACCGACGGCCGCGAACACCCCACGGAGCTGCGCCTCGAGATGGCCGGCCAAGCGGTGTGGACCGAGCGCGTCGCCGAGGTCGCGCTCAACGTGAACTTCCGGGACGACTACTTCCTGCCGGTGGACCGGATCGCGGGCGACGGGGTCGGTGGCGAAGTGCGGGTGGGCGAGATCACCGCGCTGGTGGTCCGCGCCATCCCCCTCGCGCGCGAGCGGCGCGAATGGTCTGCCGCCCTCGAGGACGAGGCGCGGTTGCGCGGCGAGGTTGCCGCCGAGTTGGCGGGTAGCGGCCGGATCCTGCGCCCCACGCGGCTGATGCAGGTCGACGGGCAGGGTCGGCCGACGGCGGTGCTCTTGGCGCTGGAAGAGTTCCCCGCCGGTCCACTGCCGACGGGCTGGGAGGCCCGACCAGCTGGGAGAGCGGCCCGCCTGTGGTTCGAGCGACTCGATCGCATCGGCGCGCCCGACGTCGCACGCCTGGCGGCTCAGGTCCCTGCGGGAGGCGACCCTCCGCCGCCCTACGTTCGGATCGGCGCCGAGGGCGGCCCTTCGACCCTGGTGCAGCCGCTGAACGGGGTCCAATGAAGGGGTACTGGCGTCCTCCAGGGGAGTCCCGGCGGGTGTCCTCTCGAGGGGACGACGGCGGCGGCGACCCCTCTCGACGGGCACCAGGTTGCCCCCCCGGCTTGGCACGCTGTTTGTGACAACAGGGTGACCCCAGAGGAAAACCCCATGCGACGACTCCAAGCAAGTGTCTGGTTCCTGTTGACCCTCCTGACCGTCGGTGGCTTCGGCCCCGGCGCCGACGCAGCCCAGCGCGGGTCGCGCCCGTCGCAGGGAGGTCCGGCGCCGAGTCGGCCGGCGCCGAGCCCGGCGCCACAGAGTCGGCCCGCGCCGGCGCCCGCTCCGCAGAGTCGGCCGGCGCCCAGTCGCCCGACACCCGCGCCGACGGGTTCGACCTCGCGCACCAACTACGGCAGCTCGTCCAGCCGTTCCTCGAGCCCGGCGCCGGTCACCTCGTCGTCCAGCTACGGCAGCTCGTCGAGCTCGCGCGACGCCTCGACCCCGCGCGTGATCCGGCTCAGCCCCTCGGAGGCCAGCGACGCGGGCTACCTGGTCTCGCCCTCGGCCGAGCGCGCCCCGGCTCCGGCTTCGTCGCGCGTCGACGAGGCTCCCTCGGCCGTCGATCTGCGTAGCTCAGCTTCCAGCTCTGGATCGTCGGCACCCGCGGCCGTCTCCGCCGAGCGCGGCGCCGCGAGCTTCCCCCGGACGTCGTCGACTTCGAGCGAGGGCATGATCGTGATCGAGCCCTCGCAGCGACCCGTGCACGTGCCGGTGCCGGCCCCCTACCGCGGTTCGTCGCCGGTGGACGTTTCGCGCCCCGAGGCCCAGCGGGCCGTGGACCGCTACCGCGATGCGGTCGAGACCGGCGAGTGGGCGCGACTGCGGAGCAAGCTCGACGGTGGTTCCCCGCTGCGGCTGACGACCGCGCGCAATCTCGACCGACTGATGGAGCGCTACTCGCGGGTGCCCGCGGCCTCCGAATCCAGCGTGCGCGGCGGCTCCGGCCTCGACGATCGCTATTCGGCCCGGGCCTACCGCTACGCCTACGACCGCGGCCCCATCGATCGCCTCGAGCGGCCCGATGCCGAGCCGCCCGCGCGCGCGGCAGCTGAAGCCTCCCGCGAGCAGGCGGCGAGGATCCAGGATGCACGCGAGAAGACGGCGCGAGTGCAGGCCGCGCGCAGCAAGACGGCCCGCGTGCAGAACGCCCGCGAGGAGGCTAGCCTCGCCGAGTCCCAGGCCATTCGCCGGGATCAGGCTCGCGCGATTCCCGGGCAATCGCCGCTGCTCGCTCGGGAAGCGGACCCCCTGCGCCGCTTCGCCGAGCAGCGTGGCGAGGACACCTCGCGCATGGTCGACCGCGAGGCACCGTCGCGCCGCGCTCTGGCGGGCATGACGGCCCTGGCCGACGACAACCCGGCCGCGGCCCGCGAGTTGGCCGCCTCCGGCCTGGCGATCGCCCGCGCGACCCGCGCCTCCCTCTCCCTGGCCGCCGGCTCGGTGGCGGGTGCCGTCGCCGGCGCCGCGGTCGATCAAGCGGCAGCTGGCAGCGAGCCCCCCGGCTACAGCAGCTATCCCGACTACTACTGGGACGACTGTTGGTACTTCGACCTGGGGCTGTCCTTCTACTGGGGGCCGAACGGCTATGGGCCCTACGCCTACCTGGGCTATGGCGGCTACGCCAGCCCCTACGGCTACAGCTTCTGCCACCCCTACTGGTACAACCCCTACTGCAACTGGGGCTTTGGCTACTACGGCCATCCTTACGGCTACTCGTGGTGCCCGTCGATCTACTACTCGTCGGCTCTGTACCACAACTCCTACTACGGCGGCGCGTACTACAGCGGCGGCTACTACGGGGGCTACTACGGCGGCTACCAGTCCCAGCCTGTGGTGATCGTCGAGCAGCCGGCTGAGGTCGCCCCCACGATCGTGATCATCGAGCAGCCCGCGGCGGCGGCCCCGGCGGCGGCTCCCGCACCCGACGGCGGCCCCATCGGTCGCGGCAGCGTGCCGCTCTCGGTCTCGACCGCGGCGGACAGCTACCTGACCCTCGGTGACCGGGCCTTCCGCGAAGGGCGCTTCGCCGACGCGGTGCACTTCTACGCCAAGGCCACCGAGCTCGAGCCCGATGTCGCGGTCTTCTACCTTGTGCTCTCCGACGCCCTCTTCGCCACGGGCGACTACGGCTACGCCGCCTTCTCGATCCGCAAGGCCCTCGAGCTCGAACCCGAGCTGATCGAGAGCGAGGTCGACAAGCGCAACTTCTACAGCGATCCGCTCGAGTTCGACCGCCAGTTGGCGGTGCTCGAGCTGTACCTGGAAGACCACCCCGCCGACGACGAGGCTCGCCTGGTGCTGGCCGCCAACCTGCTCTTCTCCGGTGCTCCGGCCTCCGCCGTGGACCTGCTCGACAACGCGCTGGCGGTCGGTCTGGCCCAGGACCAGGCCGCGGGGGTGATCCTGGCCCGCTCGCAGACGCTGCAGTACGGCGGCTGAGCCGGACGACGGCTCGAGGCCGAAGTGGCGGGGCTGCCTCCGACGGGGGCGGCCCCGCCGGCGTTCGCGAAGCCCCTCGCAACTGCGACGTGGGTCCGGGCGCGTGGGGCGATATGCTCGCCCGGGTTCCCGAGGGACCGCGACCATGACCGACAAGGACGGATTCAAGAGCTTCAAGGATCTGCTGCGCTCGCGCGGCGGCGACGCCGAGACCGAGGGTGAGCACGCCGACGATCGCGGCTGGCACTTGGAGGAGCAGGGCGCGGAGGTCGACCCGTCCAAGTTGACCGAGGGTCCGGCGCCGGACTCCGACGCCCGGGATCGCATCTCGGCGCGGCCCAGCGCCTTCGGACCGATGGAGCACGGGCCCGCGGTCTACGCCGATCCGGACTCCGAGGAGATGCAGCTGCTGCACTCCTTCCGCGTGCGCACGATCTTCTTGCCCGACGTGACCGCCGAGGTCGCCGCCCTGCCCGCCGACCCGCCCCCGTCCGAGTACGCGGGCCGGGTCGACCTGCGCGAGCGCACGATCTTCACCATCGACGGCGACGACGCGAAGGACTACGACGACGCGATCGAGATGGTGCGCCTGGCCAACGGCAACCTGGAGTTGGGCGTGCACATCGCCGATGTGGCCCACTACGTGCGCCCGGGCACGGCCCTCGACGACGAGGCCCTGGCGCGCGGCACGTCGGTCTACCTGCCGGACCAGGTGGTGCCGATGCTGCCCGAGCAGCTCTCCAACGGCCTGTGCTCCCTGGTGCCCAAGCGCGACCGCTTCGCTTACTCCGTTTACATGGAGTTCGACAAGGACGGCGCCCGCGTCGCCAAGCGCGTGCACAAGAGTGTGATCCGCTCGGCCCACCGCAACACCTACCGCATCGTCCAGGAGCTCCTGGACGGGGTGCAGAGCGCGGAGACCGCGGAGATCGAGTTCCTGCGCCCCACCCTCGAGCTCTTGCAGAGCTGGACCAAGGAGCAGCAGCGCATCCGCGACGCCAAGGGCTCGCTGCGGATCCAGTCGACCGAGAAGAAGTTCGTCTTCGACGACGAGCACAACGTGAAGGCGATCGTCGACGCGCCTCGCTACTTCTCGATGGCGTTGATCGAGGAGACCGCCCTGGCCGCCAACCAGGCTGTCGGCGACCTGTTCCGCGAGCGCGGCCTGCCGACGATCTACCGCGTGCACCCGGAGAAGGACCAGGACGAGATCGACGCGGTGACCAAGATGCTGGACGACTTCGGCATCCGCGTGCCGAAGAAGGACCGCCTGACCGGACGCGACATCGGGCGGTTGATCCGCGCCGCGCGCCGCAAGCCCAACGCCGAGGCGTTGATCGGCCGCATCATGGGCCTGGTCGAGCGCGCCTACTACGAGGTGCGCGACCACGAGGACGTGGCCGAGCACTGGGGTCTGGCGCGCAAGGCGTACCTGCACTTCACCTCCCCCATTCGCCGCTACCCCGACCTGATCGTGCACCGCTGGCTGTGGGCCATCGAGAGCCGGGGCGCGGAGGCCGAGGAGGAGCTCAAGGCCGAGGCCTTCGTGGAGGACCTGAACGCCATGGCCGGACACGCCTCGATGCAGGCGGACGTGGCCGACATGTGCGAGACGGCCATGGACGACCTCAAGGTCTGCCAGTACATGGAGCCGCACATCGGCGAGAAGGTCGAGGCCAAGGTGCTGCGGGTCTCGCGGCCCGGGATGGACGTGCTGCTCACGGACTTCAACGTGCGCGGCTTCCTGCCGTCCAAGGCCATCGGCGACCGGGTCAGGCTGGAGGGCCCGACGATCACGATCAACCGCGGGCGGCGCGTGCTCTCGTTCACCGAGGGCCATGCGGTCGCGGTCAAGGTCGTCGACGTGGACTTCATCCGGTTGCAGGTGATGCTGGAGCTGGACGCCCGCTGAGCCGGCGCCGGCCGGCGTCGTCGGGCCGTCGACGGCCCGGGCGTCGGCGGCCCCAGGCGCCCGGGGTAGGATGGGCCGCGATGCTGCAGCGTTTCCCCCCCGCCGCTCTCGTCCTCGCCCTGCTCTCGACCGCCGCTTCCGCGGCCTGGCCCAGCCCTGCCGCCCCTACCCAGGGTGCGGTGGATCAGACCGCCGTGGTCTGGGAGGTGCTCCAGCCGACGCGCGTCACCTCGGTCAACGGTGTCGAGCACGAACTGCTCGAGGATCGCTCGATCCTGGCCGTCGGCGAGTTCGCCGCCCGCGACACGGTGGTGGTCGACTTCGAGCTCGAGCTGCCCGGCATCAGCGCCGTGCGAGTCGAGGCCCTGCGCGACGAACGCCTGCCGGCCGGCGGGCCGGGACTGGGCGACGGGGGCCTGTTCAAGCTGGCCGAGGTGCGCGTCGGGGTCTCGAGCAGCACCCGTAGCCGCACGACCCAACCCGTCCCGATCATCGCCGCCGTGGGCACGCCGGACGACCTCGCAGGCCCCGCCCGCCACGCGGCCGACTCCAACGTCGCCACGGCCTGGGGGCCCAGCAGGACCGTCGAGCGCGACCTCGAGGGGGTCTTCTTCCTGGGCGCACCCTTGGCCGACAAGGGTCGAGGGATCCTGCGGGTGGAGCTCGACCAGAACCACGCCGACAACCGCTGCCTGGGGCGCTTTCGCATCTCCGTCACCCGCGATCCCCAGGCAGGCGTGCGCCTGGGCGCCATGGGCGACGAGGTCGACGCCGAGCTGGCGGCGGCGGTCGACCAGGCCATCCGACGTGGCGTCGGGTCCCTGCTGCGCGGGCAACAGCTCGACGGGTCGTGGCGTTACCTCGAGGACTCCAACCGCACCGGCAGCACGGCCCTGGCGGTGTACACCCTGATCAAGTGCGGCGTGGGTCGCGACCATCCGAGCGTCGTGCGCGGGATCGAGTACGTGCTCGCCCATCCCGGCGACAACGTGTACGTGGCCTCGATCCAGATCATGGCCCTGGCCCTGTTCGATCCCGTGGGCAACCTGGGCCGGATCGACGAGCTGGCCGAGTACCTGGTCGAGACCGAGGTGCGCGGCTGGGCCTATCCGGTCACGCCGAGCGCCGAGGTGGACCTGTCGAACACCCAGTACGCCCTGCTCGCCCTGCGCACGGCGGCGGACCTCGGCGTCGAGATCCCGTCCAAGGTCTGGAAGAACGCCGCCAAGGCGACGCTGAAGCACCGCGAGCGCAGCAAGGGCTCGGACCCCGCCACGGGCTTCGGCTATCGCGTCGGGCATGATCCCACCGGGGCCATGACGGCCGCGGGCATCACGATCCTGGCCATCGCCGCCGAGCAGGTGGGCAAGAACACCGAGGAGTGGGAGCGTGCCGTCGAGGAGGGCGTGCTGTGGCTCGCGCGCGAGTTCTCGGTGACCCGCAACCCCAAGCCCGCCCGCGCCCCGGGCGCCGCCTACGACGACCAGGACCGCTGGTGGGGCTACTACCTCTACGGACTCGAGCGCGTCGCGGGCCTTTTGCACCTGGACCACATCGGTCCCCACGATTGGTACGCCCAGGGCGCGCGGATGCTGCTGGACCATCAGAACGAGTACGGCGTCTGGACCCCGCGCGCCTACGGCGACGACGGCCAGGAAGTCAGCGACTCGTGCTTCGCGCTGCTGTTCCTGAGCCGCGCGACCGGAGCCACCACCGGCGAGAGCTCGGGCGGCCGGCGCCCCACCGCGAGCTCGGGCGGCCCCGACGACGACGTGCAGGTGCGCGCCGCAGGCGACGCCCCCTGGCGTATCTGGATCCAGGGCTACTCCGAGGACGCACTGGACGAGGTCCAGTGGCCCGACGGCGGCGGACTGCGCGTGGCCGAGGTGCGCTGGGAACTCGTCGACAGCGCCGGGCAGGTGCTCGAGGTGCTCGAACGGGTGGACGGCGTGGCCGATCGCGACGCCCTCTTGGTGCGCTTCCCGGTCGAGCTGCGCTTCCGCGACCGCGGGGATCACCGCGTGCGTGTGACCGTCGAGGCCTTGCTCGCCGACGGCGAGCGGGTGGCGCTGCGCTCGAAGCCTGTGACGCTGCACACGGACTTCGTCGACCGACCCGAGCTGCTCGACTACGCGCGCGACTCGGGCGACAACCTCTTGGCCCGCGCCGAGCGAAGGACCCAGGTCTCCAGCGAGCTGGGCGGCCAATGGAACGCGAGCAAGGCCACCGACGGGCTCCAGGCCAAGGGCTGGATCAGCGCCGACGACGACTCGCGGCCCTCGATCAAGATCGAGCTCGAGGAGCCCGTGCGGGCGGACACCCTGCTCTTGAGCCGTGCCCACGAGCCCTGGTCGGCTGCACCCTGGCGCACGGGCCGCGTCGCCGCGGTGACGATCACGCTCAACGGCGACACGACCTTCGAAGTCGAACTGATCGACGACGACTGGACCAAGACCCAGGTCGACCTCGGGCGCCGCCGGCGCATCAAGGAGATCGAGATCCGCGTGCGCGAGGTGACCGGCGTGCACCCCGATCACCCGGACTACGCCGGGGTCGGCTTCGGCGAGATCGAGCTGCGGGATTCGAAGCCCTGAGCGCTCGGGGCCGCGCTCCGCACGGGCTCTTCACCGTGGGTTGATGACCTGCCCGGGATCAGCGGGCAAAGTGTCGCCATGCGCCCCACCGCCTTCATCGCTGCGATCCTCACCTGTGTGGCCCCCGGCGACGACGAGCGCCAGATCCACACCAACCGCCCCGACCCGCGCGATCTGTCCCTGCCCTCCCAGGACGACGCCTTCAGCTTCGTCGTCTTCGGCGACCGCACCGGTGGCCCGGCCGAGGGTGTCGAGGTGCTGGCCGATGCGGTGCGCGACACCAACCTGCTGGGGCCCGACCTGGTGATGACCGTCGGCGACCTGGTCGAGGGCTACAACGACGTGGAGCCCTGGATGACGCAGATGCGCGAGTTCCGCGGGATCATGGACGGGCTCGCGATGCCCTGGTTCCCGGTGGCCGGCAACCACGACATCTACTTCCGCGGCGACGATCGCCCCGCCCAGGAGCACGAGGGCGACTACGAGCTGCACTTCGGACCCCTGTGGTACGCCTTCGAGCACAAGGGCTCTTGGTTCGTGGTGCTCTACAGCGACGAGGCGAACCCCGAGACCGGCGAGCGCAATTTCAACAAGGCCGAGTGCCAACGGATCAGCCCCGAGCAGCTCGATTGGCTCGAGGCCACCCTCGAGCGCGCGACCGGCGCCGAGCACGTCTTCGTCTTCCTGCACCACCCGCGCTGGATCGGCCGCAACTACGGCGACGACTGGCGGCGGGTCCACGAGCGCCTGGTCGCGGCGGGCAACGTCAGCGCGGTGTTCGGCGGGCACATTCACGAGATGCGTTACGACCCCCTGGACGGGATCGAGTACTTCGCCCTGGCCACGGTCGGCGGGCACCAGCCGGGCCTGGCGCCGCGCGCGGGCTTCCTGCACCAGTACCACGTGGTGACGGTGCGCTCGTCGGGCATCGACGTGACCGCCTATGCTGTCGGCGACGCCCTGGATCCGCGCGCGATCACCGGTGACGTCAACGCCGACATCTACGCCCTCGAAGCGGGCCTGGTGCCGCGCTTCGCGGACCTGCCCGCGATCGGCGCCGACGGGGGTGCGGCCGGAGTCGTCGAGGTCGCCCTCTCCAACCCGGGTACGCGTCCGATCGAGCTCGAGCTGACGCTGGAGTCGGGCGATCGGGACTGGGTCTTCGTGCCGGACCACGAGCACGCCACGCTCGGCGCCGGCGAGACGCGCAGCTTCCGATTGGGCGCGTCGCGCTACGCGACCGGCTTCGGCCGCAACCTGGAGTTGCCCGAGCTGGTGCTGCGGAGCGACTACCTGGCCGAGTCCGCCCGGCTGCCCCTGCCCGAGCGCCGCACGGTGGTGCCGCTGGACGGCGAGCTGCCGGCGATCAGTGCGGACGACGCCGCTGGCGCGCTGACATTGGACGGCGGCTACGCACGGGTGCCGGCCGAGGACCTGGACCTGCCGGATGGGCCCTTCACGCTCGAGTGTTGGGTCCGTGGGGAGCGCTTCGCGGCTCGCCAGGGCATCGTCACCAAGACCGAGAACAGCGAGTACGGGATCTTCGCCAGCGGCGGCACCCCGTCCTTCACGGTCCACCTGGGGGGCAGCTACACCGATGCCACGGCCGACGACGTCGTGCTCGCCACGGACCGCTGGCAGCACCTGGCAGGCGTCTTCGACGGTCGAGAGGTGCGGCTCTACGTGGACGGGAAGCTCGTCGCCCAGGCAGCGGCGAGCGGGTCGCGCACCCCCAACGACCTGCCCCTGGTCGTCGGTGGCGACGTCGATCGCAATGGCAACGGAACCTCCCTGCTCGCCGGACAAGTCGACGAGGTGCGCCTGTCCCTCGGCGCGCGCTACGGGGTGGACACCTTTGCGCCCGAGCGGCGGCACGCGGTTGACGACCGAGCCCTCTTGCTGCTCCACGCCGATCGGCAGTTCGGGCCCTGGATCGCCGACGCGAGCGGGCGCGGCGCCCATGGGGTCCTGGTCGGCGGCGCCGGAGTGAGGCCGCCGAGGGCCGAGTCGGACGCGGCGAGCTCGGGCGAGTAGGTGCCGACCTGCGCCAAGCGCCTCGCCAAGCTCGGCGAAGGCACCGCAGGCGCCTCCAGACGGCCCATGGCGCAGGAGTTTTCTTTTGATGGGCGGGGGATTTCGGCCGGGCCGCCTTGTGGAAGTCCTGGACAGGTGCTGCCATGTGGGGTCGTCCCGCAAGCGGGAAAACCCTTCAACCTGGCCCCCTGGCGAGGCCCGGACCGCGTCCACGCGGCGCCGTCCCCTCCGCCCGTCCCTCCCCCATGCGCTCGAAGAACGCCCTCCTCTCCCTCGCAGCCAGCCTGGTCCTCGGCTCCACGGCCCTGGCCGATGGTGCGACCCTCTCCCTCGACTTCGCCCAGTACGAGCCCGACCAGGAGATCCTGCTGACCCTGACCGGCGAGCCCGGTGACGTGGCGCACCTGTTGGCCTCCAACGGCGCGGCCACGGTGGTCCTGCCCGGCCTTGCGACCCTCGGCGTCGACCTCGGTGCGGGTCTGCAGATCCTGAACCTCGGCTACATCCCCGCCTCGGGCGTGCTGACGGCGACCTGCGACCTCAGTTGCGGCAGCCCCCTGCTCGAGGCGCCCTGCTTCCTGCAGGTGGTGACCATCGACCCCGCTGACGCCGGCCTCTGCGTCACCGAAGTGGTCGTGCTCTCCGGCGCGGCGTCCGACTGCGGCCTGTGCCCCGCGGACCCCCAGCCGGACGCGGCCCTGACGGCCTCCGACCGCGACTTCGGTCTGCGTCTGGCGGGCCTCGGCGCCCTGGAGAACTTCCGCTTCGCCGGCGGCGGTGAGTTCGCCGAATTCGGCGACGGCAGCGCGAGCGTGACGGGCATCCTCGTCGCCGTCGACGACGCCGACTGCAAGCTGTACCTCGACCTCGACCTCGAGCTGCGCGTCAACCCCCTCGACGCCTCCTACCCCCCGGCGGGCAGCCCGGTCCAGGACCTGTTCCCCGGTGCCTACGAGCAGAACGGCGGTCCGATCGACACCGACCTGTGGCACTACTACATCGTCACCCGCGGCACCGCCGAGGGTCTGGGCGGCGATTGCTTGGGCGCGCGCCTCGACTTCTTCCCCGGCGCAACCCCGGCCCAGGTCGGGCAGGGCGCGAACGGCCTGAACGGCGGCTACGGCCTGTCGGCGGACCTCGCCTGGCGCGTCGACACCCAGCCGACGACGGGCACCACCCTGGGCGCCGAAGGCATGGGTGACATCGCCATCGACGTGGGCACCTGCCCCATGGGCGACGACGGCCCGATCTGCGTGACCTACGCCGAGGCGGGCGGTCAGTACTGCACCAGCGGCGACCACGCCGTGTGGTTCGCAGAGCTCGGTGCCTACTGGCGCTTCGTCGGCGGCACCGGCGACCTGTTCGAGGCGCCCGACGGCACCGCGACCCTCTCGGGCGAGATCTACAACACCCAGTCGCCGAACCAGCGCTTCTGCGTCGACGTGTTCCTGAGCGGCCTGGTCGAGCCGGGCGACGCCAACTACCCCCCGGCGGGTAGCCCCAAGCTGGGCCTGTGCGACAACCTCTACGCGAGCCACGGCGGCCCGGTCGACCCGAGCACGTTCCACTACTACACCGAGACCACCGGCGTCCTGATCGGCAAGGGCGACTTCGACTGCGCCGTGGTGGCGATCGAGCGCAAGGGCCCCTCGTTCCAGATCGGGGTCGGCGCCAACGTCAAGAACGCCAACTATGGCCTCTCGGGTTGGTTCGACATGACGGTGCTCGAGCAGCCCTGCAACGGGCCGCACATCTCCGACAAGAACGGCGACTTCAACGTCGACATCGTCTCCTGCCCGACCCAGGTCCCCAACTCCCTCGATCCGATCTCACACTGGGACTTCGAGGACCAGGCCGGCGACAAGGTCGTGGACCGCGCCGGGAACATGAACCTGTGGCTGGACGAGGGTCACGAGCACCTGAACTGGGTCGTCGACGGCCACGGCCGCGGCATCGAGTTCGACCAGGACGCGAGCGGCGACGCCTGCATTCGCACCAGCTCGACCGGCGACGCCACTTGGATGCGCGAGGCGATCCAGAGCAGTGGTGAGTTCACGGTGCAGGTCGCCTTCCAGCTCGACGGTCAGGCCCACAGCTACGCGCGCCTGGTCAGCTTCTCGTCGGGCACGGCCCTCGCGGACCGCAACTTCTCGTTGCACGCCTTCCCCAACGGCAGCCCCAGCATGGACACCGAGTACCGACTGGTCAGCTCGAGCGGGGTGCACCACCCGAAGATCGGCCTGTCGAACAGCTTCAAACTCGGCGACCTGATCGTCTTGGCCATGTGCTACGACGGCGAAGGCGTGCTGCGCGCGTCCGTCGACGGGGTCAAGATCGCCTCGTGGAACGTGGGCGGCGACCTCTCGGTCTGGACCGACCGCATGTTCCAGATCGGCAACGAGTCCACCGAGAACCGCGCCTTCGCGGGGGTGATCTACGACGTGAAGATCTGGAACCGCCCACTGTCCGACGCCGAGCTGCAGGCGGAGTCCGCGGGCCTGCACGCGGGCGCCTGAGCGGCGCTGCGACCCGAAGCCGACGGCTCGCTCCCTCCGCGGGGGCGGGCCGTCGCCCGTTCGGGTCAGTCCAGCTCGCGCGGGCCCGGGTCGCCGCGGTAGAAGGCGACCGTCGGCGTGCGGCCGAAGCGCGCCGCGTAGCGCTGCTCGAGGGCGGCGCGCAGGTCGTCCTCGGCCCCGGCCCGCAGCAACACCACCGTGCAGCCGCCGAAGCCCGCGCCGGTCAGTCGCGAGCCCAGCACGCCGTCGACCGAAGCCGCGGCGTCCACCAGGCAATCGAGCTCGTCGGTAGAGACCTCATACTGCTCGCGCAGGGACTCGTGGCTGGCGAGCATCGCGGAGCCGAAGGCCGCCACGTCCCCGCGCACCAGGGCGTCGCGCGCCTCGAATGTCCGCGCCACCTCGCCGGCCACGTGCAGCGCACGGCGCCCGACCGCAGGCTCGAGCTCGGACAGGTGCGCTCGCACCACGCCCAGGGGCACGTCCCGCAGGCAGGTGGCGGCAGGTACATGGAGGCGCAGGAGCTCGAACGCCTCGGCGCACTGGGCCACGCGCTCGTTGAAGGCCCCCTGGGCCAGTTCTCGGCGCACCAACGAATCGGCCACCGCGACCGTGACCTGCGTGGCGTCCAGGGGCACGTGATCCACCGAGCGATCCTTGCAGTCGAGCCACAGGAGGTGTCCCGGGCGGCTGTGGGCGACGGCGTAGGGATCCATGATCCCGCACTGCACGCCGACGAAACCGCGCTCGGCCGCCAGGGCGAGCTCGACACCTTCGTCCGGCTCCAGCTCGCCCCCAGCCGCTGCGGTCAAGGCGTGGGCGGTTCCCACGCAGATCGAGGCCGACGAGGACAGGCCCGCGCCGATGGGCAGGTCGCCGCCGAACAGCACGTCCAAGCCCGGCAGCTCCCCGGGCCGTGTGAGCACCGCTCGCAACACGCCCAGCGGGTAGTCGAACCAACGCCCGCTGGGCGCGTCGGGCAGGGCGTCCAAGGACCACTCCACCTCCCCCTCCTCCACCGTAGAGGCCATCCGGACGCGTCGATCGGTCCGCCGGCGCACGGCGACCCACGTGCCGCGATCGACGGCCATCGGCATCACCGGGCCGCCGTTGTAGTCCAAGTGCGCCCCCATCAGGTTGGCGCGTCCCGGGGCGAAATGGGCCCGCGGAGCACCCGGACCGAAGCGCTCGGCGAAGGCGATTCGCAGCGCCTCGGACCGCTCGCTGTCGATCGGGGGTCGGGGGAAGCTCAGAGTCATCGGGGGGGGCCTAGTCTAGCCCCCGGTTCGGTCGCCACGCCGCCCCGATCACCGCGGTCGGCTCCGACGCCGGGGTTACTCCCTGGTGACAGCGTGCCCTGGCCTCGCTCCCGTCCCGGGGCTATCGTGCCCACATGCGTCTTCGCCGATTCGGGACCGCGGCCCTGTTGCTCGCCGCTTGCGCGACCCTGGGCTCCTGCGCCAGCGTCTCGTTCACCCGTGACACCCAGACGTCGGGCAGCTTCACTTCCAGCGGGACGGCCTTGACGCTCTTCGCCTACGACTTCCCGAAGCGCGCCATCGACATCGCCCGCGAGAACGCGAGCGACTCGCGCCAGCCCAACATGATCATCGAGAGCGAGTGGGTCTTCCCCAATCTCGGTCCGGTCGATTGGCTTCTGGACCTGATCGGGATCAGGTACGCGCGCGTGACGGGAACCTGGGGATTCGTCCCGACGGACGAATCAGGCGCAGCCGCCAGGTGAAGATCCAGCCCAGGATCTTCACGCCTGCACCGATGGTGCCCGTGATCGTCCCGGTGATCTTGCTGCGACCAGTGCGCGGCCGGTAGCGCACCGGCACCTCGAGCACCGTGAGCTTGGCCGTGTGCGCCTTGAGCTGCATCTCCACGGTCCAACCGAAGTCCCGGTCGGTCATCGAGAGGTGTCGGAGGGCATCGACGCGGATCGCTCGCATGGGGCCGAGGTCCGTGTAGCGCGCGCCGAAGAAAAGGCGCATCAGACCGCAGGCCAGGCGGTTGCCGAACCAGGCCTGGGGCAGGAGCGCCGCCATGTCCGCGCCGCCGAGCACGCGCGAGCCGATCGCGAAGTCGGCCCGGCCGGAGAGCACGGGCGCGAGCACCACCGCCAGGTCGGCGGGGAAGTCCGAGTGGTCCGCGTCGCAGAAGACGATCACGTCGTCCGCTCCGAGGGGCGTGAATCGAGCTACGCCCTCGAAGGCGTCACCCGGCACCGACCCGCCGTCGGTCGAATCCTCCGCGGTGGCGAGCTCGTCAACCTCGAGCAGTCTCGCCAAGCCCGCCTGACAAGCCTGGCCATAGCCCTTGCGCGGCTCGGAGACCACCTCGGCTCCACCTTCCCTCGCCACCTGCGCCGTGCGATCGGTGGAGCCGTTGTCGACCACGACCACCCGATCGAGCAGATCCCGAGGCAACTCGGCCAGAACCAGCGGTAGAGCCTGTTCCTCGTCGAGCGCGGGAATCACCAAGCCCACACGCCGTCTGCGCCCGCTCGTCATTCGCCGAGTATAGTCCGCCATCTGCTGGCCCCCAGGGGGGCCTCACATGACCATCGAGATCGTCCCCGCATCACCCGGTCGCGACCCGCGCGTGCGCGAGCTGCTCGACCACGCCTTCGAGCGCGCCGACCAGGAGTCGCGCCTGGTGGCCCGGCTCGAGGCGGAGCACCCGGCCTTCGACCCGGAGCTGGCCCTGCTGGCTCTCGACGGCGGTCGACCGCTGGGTTGGGCCCTGTTCCTGCCGCGCCAACTGCGGCTGCGCGGCAGCTGGGTGACGATGGCCGTGTCCTCCCCCTTCGTGGTGCGAGCCGAGGCGCGCGGCAGCGGCGTGGGCCGCGCCCTGCTCGAGCGCGGCCGCGAGCTGTGCCTGGCCCGTGGCGTGCGCGGCGCGGTGGTGTTGGGCGGGCGCGCGTTCTTCGGCCGCCAGGGCTACGCGCCGGCCTTTCGCTTGCACGCCGTGCAGGTGCGGACCGAGGACCTGCCCGCGCCCAGCGCCGAAGGCTGGCGCTCCCTGGCCGCCCAGGACCTGAACTGGCTCCCGGGCCTGCTCGAGCGCAGCTACCGCGGCGCACCCGGCTACGAGCGCCGCGCCCCCGCGGCCCTCGACTGGGAGAGCGCGATCCCCACCGGCCACTGCCACGTCCTCGAGCGCGACGGCTTGCCGGTGGCCCAACTGCGCTTTCGGACCGACGGGTCGTTCAACGTGCGCGAATGCGCCGCGGCCGACGCCGACGCGGTCGAATCCCTGCTGCGCTACCTGCGGTTCCAGGCCGAGGCGCACAACGCAGGCGGGCTCGACGTGCATGTCCCGCCGCCCCACCCGGTCGCCCGCGCCCTGTTCCACCGCGGCGCCCTCGCCTGCTCGAGCGCCTTCGGCGACGAGGCCCAGTTGGGCGTCTTCGACTGGGCGGGCCTGGTGCGAGACACGGCCGACTCCTGGTCGAGCGGTCTGCGCAGCGCGGACGGGGGCCCCCTCTCGATCGCGGTCGACGGCCAGGAGCTGCGCGTCGCGATCGGGGCCGAGGGCCTGGAGGTCAGCACCGGACGCGAACCGGGAAGCCACCTGCACGTCCCCAACGGTTGGGGCGGCTCCCTCGTCACGGGTCACCGCAGCGAACGCGACCTCGCCGACAACCCCGAGGTCCTGGCCCGCTCCGAGCTCGACCATCGGGGCTGGGCTCGGGTGCGCGCCCTGTTCGCGCCGGCGGAGCCCTGCTGGCCCTACGCGCCGATCTTCGAGATCGCGGACACCTGAGCGTCGCTTGCGGTGACTTGCCGCGCTACTGCTCGCGCTTGACGAGCATCCAGCCGAAGGTCGTCGGCGTGGGACCGATCACGACCCCCGGCTCGACGTCGAAGATGCCCGACAGCGCCGGGCTCATGCTGGGTTGGCGGCGGTAGATCCAACCCAGGTCCCCGGCCCGACCGCGGCCGTCAGCGAAGTCGTCGTTGTACTCGCTCGCGAGCGCCGCGAAGTCCTCGCCCGCCTCGATACGAGCGGCCAGGGCCTCGGCCAACTGCAGGGTCGCGGTCGAGTCTCGGTTCCCGGTCGGGATCGCGAGCGGCGTGTCCGATTGGATCAGCACGATCGCACGCACCCGCGCCCAGTTGCGCTCGCGCAGGCTCTCGTTCAGCTCCTGGGTGGGTACCCGTTTGATCAGGTGCAGGCCCAGGGGCGATTCGATCGGGCCTACGACCTCGCCGACCTCGGCCTCGAAGGTCGCCAACTTGAGCAGCCGGTCCACCGGACCGCGCTCGAAGATCCCGAGGGCGCCGCCGCGCGCGGCGGTGATCGGGTCCTGCGAGACCTCGGTTGCCAACTCGGCGAAGTCCTCTCCGGCCTCGACCCGCTCTTGAACCCGCGCCATGGCTGCGCGCGCATCGGGACCGTTGCCGCGAATCAGGATGCCCCGTGCGGCGGCCCAGCGCTCCACGCGTTGGACCACGTGGATTCCTGTCGGCGTCTGCAGCGGCTGGCTGATCTCGCCGAGCTCCGCGCTGAACAGGAACTCGTCGATGCGCGGGTCGAGCACGCCCTTGGGGAAGGTGCCCATGACCCCGCCGCGGCCGGCGTTGGGTGCCGCGGAGTACTGCAGCGCGAGCTGCGCGAAGTCCGCCCCGCCGATCAGCTGCTCACGCAGTTGGCCGGCCAGCTCGAGGGTCTCCTCGAGGCTCCTGCGGACACTGGCCGGCGCGCCGAGGCTGCCCTTGTAGACGAGCTGCAGGTGTCGCAGGGACAGGGCTTCGGGCGGCTCGTCGGTCTGGATGATCGGGTCGACCAGCAGCGACTCCGAGGGGTCGAAGGTCCCCGGCCGGGCACCGGGCGACGGACGCTGGGATTCCTGGGAAACGCCGGCCGTCGAAGACTGCGGGGCCATCCCGGAGGGCGCGTGCGGCAAGGCGGCGCCGCCGGCCAGTTGGACCAGGGCGGCGATGAGGAGCTGTGCGGAGGTGAGCATGGGAGTCGGAAGCGTCGTCCGCGGGGCAGGCTACGGGCGATGCGGGCCGGGGGTTGGGCCCGTCAGGAGACGGTCATCGAAGGTCGACGCGCAGCAGCAGGGGCTGGGGACCGTCCACTTCGAACTCCTCCAGCACGGCCCGCAGCGAGCCGCGCGAGACCTCGACACGGTAGCGTCCGGGGGCCACGCGACCGAAGTCCAGGACCCCGTCGGTCCCAGCCACGCCGCGGCCGTCGACCACGCCGCGGAACAGGCTCTCGGCCACGCGCTGGCGCTCGGCGGGGTTGGAGCCGACCCGCTCCACCCGGCCCACGGCACCGGGCGCCGGTGCGCCGTCCACCAGGGCCCGCACGCGCAGCTCGGTCCCGCGGGTCACCACGATCTCGATCCGGCCCGTGGGCTCGGGCCCGACCGTGACGTTCTCGAGGCGCGCCGGCGCGAGGTCGGCGACCTCGGCCACCAGGTCGACCAGGCCCGCCGCGAGACCCGAGAGGGTGAACCGCCCCTGGGCGTCGGTCTCGGTCACGCGCAGGTCGAAGCTGCCGTCGCCGCGCGGCACCACGGTCACGTCCGCGCCCGGCACCGGCGCGCCGTACTCGTCGACGACCCAGCCCTCGAGGCTCGCGCCCGCGTCCAGCTCGATCCGCAGGCCGCTCTCGGTCCGGCCGTCACCGAGCTCGACGACGAGCGGCTCGCTCGGAGCAAAGCTGCCGCTGGGGCGGGTCCATCGCGACGGCCGTGCGACCAGGGTCCAGGTGCCCGGCTCCAGGTCGTCGAAGGCGAAGGCCCCCTCCGCGTCGGTGTAGTCGTTCTCGTCACTGGACTGGCGCGCGAGGAGTCCGCCCAAGAGGCCCTGCCCTTGGCTCGAGCGCTCGCGACGCGCGGTGACTTCGAAGCGCTCGAGCGGATCGCCCGTGCGGGCGTCGACCACCTTGCCCTCGATGCGGCCCGAGGGCAGGTCCACGTCGAGGCGCACCTCGGGCAGCTCCGGCACCTCGACCTCGAGCGCGGACTCGTTGCGCCCGGATTGATAGAGGAAGCGGTAGGTCCCCGGCGCGAGCCCCGGGAACTCGTAGGCGCCGTCGGCGCCGACGCGGGTGATCTTGACGTCGAGCCCGAGCAGGTTGTCGCCGTCGAAGTCGAAGGCCAAGAGCCCCCCACCGCTGACCGCTTGACCGCCGCCACGCACGACCCCGTAGACCCGCGTCGCGGCGGCGGAACGATCGACCAGGTCGAGCCGCACGGTTCCCTCGGTCGGCACGGTGACCAGGTCGAAGCCGAGGGAGCTCAGGAAGCTCATGGGGTCGAGGGCCTCGTCGCCACGGGTCAGGGCCACGAAGTAGGACCCGGCCACGACGTTGTCCATGCGGTAGTCGCCACCAGCGTCGGTGGTGCTCTGGTACACGCCGGTGCGCCCGCCACTGCCGCGATTGGGGGCGCGCGCGGCGAGCACTACGGCGCCGGGCACCGGGCCGCCGCGCAGGTCGGTGACGCGGCCTTCGATCGTGCTACCCAGCCGCAACTCGAGCGTGAGGTCCGGGGCCTCCTCGCCCTCGACCAACACCACCAGCTCCGCGGAGGACGGGGCGTGGTCGCGGTGCACGGCCGTCACCTCGACCGTGCCCGGCGCCAGGCCCGTGAGCTCGAAGCGCCCGGCCGCGTCGGTCAGGTCGGACCCGCTCGCGAAGACACCCAAGCCCGTCGCAATGTCCACCGGCGCTCGGCGCCGCAGCTCGTCGAGGAACTCGAGCGGCGTGTCCTCGAGTGCCTCGCGGCGCGGACCGCTCAAGGCGCGACCTCGATCGTCGAAGGGCACCACCACGGCGCCCCCCACCGGCTGGCCCTGGGCGTCGACGACCGTGCCGGTCAGGGACAGGCCCGGCTTCAACTTGACGATCACGCCCTTGAGGGTCTCGCCCTCGACGATGGCCAGGTCGCTGATGCGCTCGGCGCGGTAGCCCTCCGCGCTGACCACGATCGAGCGCGGACCCGGGAGCAGGCCGTCGAGACGGAAGCGCCCCTCGGGGTGCTCGACCTCGGCGCCGCCGCTGAATGGGTTCAAGGGACTCGGCGCGTCGAAGGCCTCTTCCACCCGCAGGCTGGACTCGATCGTGAAGCTGGTCACCGGCTTCGCGCGCTCGGAGTCGATCACGATGCCCTCGACCGCGCCGCCGCGGGTCAGCACGATCTCGACCTCGCCCGCCTCGCGTGCGGGATCCCAGCGGTAGCGCTCCCAGCCGAAGCCGGTCGCGAGCAACCACAGCTCGTAGGCAGGTCGGCCCGCGAATGGACCGGCCTCGAAGCGCCCGTCCGCGTCGGTGGTCGGGAACAGGAACTCGTCCAGCGCCTGGTAGAGGAAGGGCGCGAAGCTGAAGTCCAGGTCCAGGCTGCGCCAATCGACCATGTCCCAGCGCAGGCGGACGTCCGGGATCGGTTGGCCCGCGGTGTCGACCACCCGACCGCGCAGGATCGGGCCCGTTCCGAGGCGCAACTCGCCCACGTCGGCGCTGCCGCCGGGGGCCACGGCGACGCCCGCACGGTGCAGGGGCAAGTGTCCAGGCGCCCAGGCGACGACGTCGACCTCGCCGGGCGGCACGCCGCCGAGGGTGAAGCTGCCGTCGGCGCCGGTCTTGGACGCCGTACGCTCGAGCACGGACGCGACGAAGGTCAGATCGCGCAGGCCCCGCGGCACCGCGCCGACCAGGGCGCCGGCGATGGGCAGGGCCAGCTCGCTGCCCTCCTCCGATTCGCCGACGACGACGCCACGAACCTTGCCGCCCTCGCGCGCGCGCAGCTCGACCTCGGTGGTCTCCCCCGCGCGCACGCTGATGTCGAGCGTGTGCGAAAGGGCCATCTGCGCGCCCCAACCGGACAGGTCGTAACCCGCACCCGGCGGCACGCCGACCAACTGGAAACGACCCGAGCGATCCGTGCGCCCTTGCACCAGGGTCGCATCGCCGCGGCGCAGCGCGTCGACGATGGAAGTGATGCCCTGGTAGATGGCCACCTCCGCGCCGGGCACGGGTCGCCCGTCGCCATCGAGCACCACGCCGGCCACCGCGCCGCCCGCGCGCACGGGGACCTCGACCGGCCCACCGGCGCCGGAGGGCACCACCCGCGCCGTCACCGGCGCCAGGGGCACGTGGAAGTCCCCGTGGGCGTTCAGGAAGTAGCGTCCGCGGCGCACACCGGCGAAGGCGAAGCCGCCGTCCGACGACGAGACCGTGGTCGCGATGGGCGCAGTGCGGCGTTGGATGTCGCCGCGGAAGGAGCCCAACTGCAGGAAGCGCGAGACTTCGACACCCACCAGGGGCGGCAGGGCCAGGAGGTCAACGGTGACGCCGCCAATGCCCTGACCTGTGTCCACGTCGACCACGCGCCCTTCGAGCACGCCGTCCCCGGCCAGGCGCACACCGGGCGAGGCCCCCACCCGCAGGCTCGCGGACTCGATCGGCGAAGTGCCCAGCCCGGAGTCGGGGCCGCCTTGCAGGGACCCCAAGGCCGTGCTCGAGCCCACCTGGGGCAGGGCCGGACCGAGGTCGGTCGCCGCTTCCGAGCCCGCCGTCGGCCGCAGCCACAGGTAGAGGGCGATCAACACCGCGAGCAGGGCGACGGAAGCGATGGCCAGACCGCCCGCGGTACGCCCGGCGCGGAAAGGTGTCGGTCGGGAGCGGGGGGAGTTGGGCAGGGGACTTCGCACGGGGGAGCTATTGGACCCGGACCGGGGTTCATGCGCGGGTCGAGGTCCGTGATTCGAGCCAGGCCAGGGTCTCGTCCAGAACTCGGTCGAAGGGTCGCGGCGACCAGCCCAGCTCGGACCGGGCACGCGACGCGTCGAAGCGGTAGTGCTGACCCAACAGGCGCAGCCCCTGGGGCGCCAAGAGGTCGAGGGGATGCAGGCGGTCGATGACGGTGGCCGCACTCACGACGGCCGACCACAGGGCGGAGGGGAGCGTCCCCGAGGGCCCGCGCTTGCCGACCCGCGCGGCGCCCTCGCCGAAGAGCCGACGCAGGCTCCAGTTGCTCTCGCAGAGTAGGTAGCGGTGCCCGGGCCGACCGTTCTGGGCCGCCGCCAGGATGCCGTCGGCCACGTCGGCCACGCCGACGACCGACAGCCCCCCGGGCGGCACCAGGGGCGGCGCGCCGCGGCGCCGGACCTGGTCCAGGAAGCGCGTGGTGTTCGAGTCGATCGAACCGGGACCGAAGATCGCGCCCGGATCGACGACCACGGCACGGGCCGCGCATGCCAACTCGTCGGCGCGGCGCTTGGTCCGCACGTAGTCGACGACCTCGAGGGCCGGGTCCCAGGTTGCCTCTTCGTCCAGCAGCGCGCGCCCGTCGGAGGACACGCCCACCGCGACCACCGAGCCCACGTGCACGACGCGCTCGAAGGCGGCCTCGGCGGCGGCGGCCAGCAGCGCGCGGGTGCCTTCGACGTTGACCCGCTCCTGCAGGGCACCGTCGCCGCGGCGGTAGCTGATCACGGCGCCCGCGTGGACGCACAGGGCCGCCCGCCCCGCCGCCGCGGACGCGACCACGGCCGCGCGAATCGAGGCGGGATCCGACAGGTCACCCAGATGCCAGGTGACGCCGTACTGGGCCAGGTGCGCGCGCTCGGAGCTGGCACGGGCCAGGGCGTGCACAGCGAAGCCGGCGCGGTGCAGGCGCGGTACGAGCTGCCCGCCGACGAAGCCGGTGGCGCCGGTGACGAAGGCGACTCTCATCGGGGCGCCGTTGCCCCTGTCGGTGGACCCGGGAGCCACACGCGCGCGACCGTCCCGCCGCGGCCATCGTCCGCAGCCGCGTGCAGGTCGATCGTCCCGCCGGCTTCTTCGACTGCGCGCTTGGAGATGGCCAGGCCCAGGCCGGTGCCCTCGCTGCGGGTCGTGAAGTAGGGCTCGAACAGGTGCTCGAGAACCGCCGGGTCGAGGCCCACGCCGGTGTCGCGCAGCTCGAGCACCACGCCGCTGCCCTCGTGGGTGATCGTGGCCTCCAGGTCGCCTCCCTCGCCCATGGCGAAGAGTGCGTTGGAGACGAGGTTCGTCAGCACCCGGCGCAGCTTGCCCGGATCGGCGTGGACCAGCCCCCGGCCCTCGACAGCGACCGCGACGCGGTGCTCCTCGGCCCAAGCGCGGTGCAGGGCGAGGACCTCGTCGACCAGAACGCGCAGCTCGACCGTCTCGGGCCGCGCGCGGCGGCCGCCGGTGAACTCGTAGAAGTCGGTGGCGATCTCGCGCAGCTCAGCCACTTGGCGCCGCATCATCGCCATGGTGCGCTCGAGGATCTCGTCCGCTTGGGGCGAGTTCTCGGCGCGCGCCCGCTCGAGTAGATCGAGGGAAAGCTGGATCGGCGTCAAGGGGTTCTTGATGTCGTGGGCGATCTGCCGCGCCATCTCGCGCCAGGCCGCGTCCTTCTCGGCCTTGACCAGCTTGCGCCGCTGCTCGGCGAGCTGCCCGGTCATGCGGTTGAAGGCCGCCGCGAGGCGCCCGACCTCGTCGGCGCTGGCGATGTCGATGCGCGCGTCCAGGTCGCCGCCAGCCACGCGGCGGGTGTGGGCCTCGAGGGCCAGGATTGGCGCCGTCATGCGCCGCGCGACGAACATCACGAGCAGGACCGCAGCGAGCAGCAGGAACACCGTGCCGCGAAACAGCTCGTCGCGCAGGCTGCTCGTGGCGGCATAGATGTCGGCATTGTCGATGCCGACGCCCACGATCCAGCCGAAGCCGCCCGCTTCCGGGCCGTCGGTGTGGCAGAAGGCCGCGTTCTTCTCGACCCCCTCGAAGGTGTACTCGCGGTACAGGCCCGAGTCGGCGGACAGGGCGTCGTCGCGCATCTGACCAAGGCCCATGGAGGAGACCTTCACGCCGTAGAGGTCGCGCTCCTTGTGGGCCAGGATCGTGTCGCCGTCCGAGGCCCAGATCCAGCCGTAGGGCGAGGGCACCTGGCTCGAGGCGACCAGTCCGCGGAAGGTCTCCTGGATCACCGGCGTCGAGACCAGGTCCTGGAAGGCGCTCCAGTCCACCAACGCGACGAGGACGCCGAGCCGCACGTCGTCCTGCAGGTAGTCGCCCACCGAGCTCGCGAGTCCGATGTGGTAGCCCTCGGCCTCGGGCGCTCCGCCGGCTGCGCCGTCGGGAAAGAGCCAGGGGGAGACGTGCTGGTCGACCTGGGCCGTGCCCCGCTGCAGGGCCTCGTCGAACCAGCCCTCCGCGGACCAGTCGTGGTCGAACAACCTCGAGAGCAGCGCCCGCTCCAAGGGGCGGCCCTCGTGGTCGCGCGAGTTGCAGACGACCAGCTCCCCCTGGGAGTCGACCAACAGCAGCAGGGCGTAGTGCTCCCGCTCGCGCACGTAGTTGTCGAAGCTGCGGACCTGGGCCGACCGGAACAGGCTGTAGGTGAAGAAATCCCCGTCGGTGCGCGCGAACTCCAGGGTGGCCTCCGGCCCCCAACCGTCGAGCAGGCCGGTGGTGCCCGACTGGAGCGCGTCGCGCCCATCGGTGTGCTCCTTCACGGCCCAGGCTGCGATCGGTTCGGCGGCCCACAGCCGCACGTCCTGCTGGCGATCCTCCAGCTCGGCATCCACCTGGTCGGCCAGGTCCGCGGCCAGGCCCTTGAGGGTCTGGCGCACCAGCTCGAGCATCAGCGTGTCGGCCACGCGATGCTCGATGAAGAAGGCGAACCCGGCGAAGGGCAGGGCCACCGTGGCGAGCACCGCCACCAGCAGCTTGGTCGATATGCTGCCGAACACGGGCCCGATCCTACGCCACCGGGCGTCGTCGATCGCGCACCGATCCCCGACGCCGTGCCCGCTTCCGAACCCCATCCCCTCGCCGACTGCGGCCCGCCGCGCCGGATCCTGATCGTGCGCCTTTCGGCTCTGGGGGACGTGGTCTGCGCCCTGCCGCTCTACCACGGCTTGCGCGCCCGCTGGCCCGAGGCCGAGCTGGCCTGGGCGGTGCAGACCGAGCACGCACCCCTGGTCGCGGGTCTGGCCGGGATCGCGCGCGTGTGCAGCTTCGAGCGTCGCGGCGGGATTGGGGCCTGGAGGCGCCTCGCGCGGCAGCTGCGGGACTTCGCGCCGGACCTTACGGTCGACGTCCAGGGCAACCTCAAGAGCGCCGCGACGACCCTCTCGAGCCGCGCGCCCCTGCGAGTGGGCCTGCACCCCGACGACTGGCGCGAATCCATGGGCAGCCGCTCGCTGACCCACCACGCCCCGCGGGCTGCGGGTCCCCACGTGGTCGACCGCGGCCTGGCGCTGTCGCGCTGGCTCACGGGGCGAGAGGCGCCACCGCGCTTCGATCCGGAGCTGTCCGCGCCGGAGCGGCACGCGGGTCGCGAGCGCCTGCGGGGACTGCTGGGCGACGAACCGGCCCCGGTGGCGATCCAGCTCGGCGCCCCGGGGGACCCGCGCAGCTGGACGCTGCGCGGCTACGCCGAGTGCGCCGGGCTGTTGAGCGCCGCGGGGCGAGCGGTGCTGGTCCTGGCCGGACCCGTGGAAGGCGAGGCCCTGGCGGTCCTCTCCGCAGCCCTCTCAGGGACGGGTGAGACCCGCGCCGGTCGATTCGCCACCGTGCTGGAACGCGGCGGCGGGCGCGAGACCGCGGCGTTGCTCGCCGCCGTCGCCGAGCGGGGCGGAGACTTCGTGGGCACCGACTCCGGCCCGAGCCACCTGGCCGCTGCCGTCGGCCTTCCGGTGACGCTCATCGCCGGCCCCCAGGACCCGGCGCGCACGGGTCCCTACCCGCCCAGCGGCGGCCACCACCGGGTCGTGCTGTCGCACCCCGCGCCCCCCTGCCGCCCCTGCATCAAACGCCGCTGCGAACACGAAGAGGGCCCCGTATGCACCGCTGGCATTCGTGCCGAGCAGGTGATCGAGGCCCTCTCGCGCAGGCGGGGATGAACCCCACCGGCGGCGCGTGTCGATCTGGATCAGTTGTCTCCCAGCGCCTTCAGCCTGGTCGCCACGTCGCGGTACGTCGGCCAGAAGAGGTTGATGCGTCGCAGGTAGTCGAGCTGGTCTTCGGTGCTCTCGGCCTCGTTGGCCAGCTGGTACAGACGACCCGCGAGTTCGACGTTCTGCTGCAGCGAGTCGCGACGGGCGATCGCGTCGTCGTAGAAGCCTTCGGCCTCTTCGAGCAGTTCGTCGTAGGCGGCGATGGCCGGCAGGACCGCGTAGTCGCTCTCCAACTCCCGGGCTTCCTGGTAGAGGTGACGCAGCTTGGCCTCGACGACCTCCTTGCGCTTGGCCTCCACCGCGTCGGCCTGCACGGTGGTGATCGCCGCGGCGCGCTCGACCCGCACCAGGGCCAGGTCGAACTTGTCGAGGATCAGCGCGCGGTCGGCCTCGTCGAGGAAGTCGAGCACTTGGATCTCGACCGTGGTTCGCTCGAGTCCCCCGTCGGCGTCGGGCAGGTCGTCGACGATCAGCTTGGCCAGTCGGTACTCGTTGCGCGCGGCGCGGAACAGGAGCTGACGCTCGAACTCCTCCGCGATCCGCATGCGCTCCTCGGCCAAGAGGCTCGCGGCCTCGCTGCGACGGTCCACGTGGCGCGGGTCGTCGCTGTACTTGAGGGCCGCGTCGAGGTTCTGGACGGCCTCGGCGGCGCGGTACTCGCGCAGGGCCCGCACACCCTTGCGGTAGTACGCGTCACCCAGCCCCTCGCGGTGGTTCGCTCGCAGCAGCACCCGCTCGGTGCCGATGCGGGCCGAAGGCGAGTCGGGGTCGATGCGGTCCGCCTCGGCGAAGTCGGCGTAGGCCGACTCGAAGTCGCCGGTGGCCTCGGCGTCGCGCGCGTGCTCGCGCAGATACTCCGCCTGCTGGGCCACGCTCTTGGTGCGCCACAGGGCAATCTCGCTCTGCCCCGGCCACAGGGCCTCGGCCTGCTCGAGCAGCTCGATCGAGTCGGCGTAGCGCCCCTCGAAGTTCGCCCGGCGGGCCCGGTCGAGCAGGATCGCCACCTGCGCCCGGGTCAGGTCGGCCTGGGTCGCCTGGTCGTCCGGAGCGTCCGCAGCGCGCTCCTGGGCCAGGGCCAGGGCTCCGTTGTAGTCCGCCTGGTTGATCAGGTAGGAGACCGTGACCTCCTTCCTCGGCTGGCTGGCGCAGGCGGTCGCCAGGGCCAGGGCGGCCAGGCCGGTGGCCAGACCGGTGGAACGGAGGAGCAAGGCGGGACGGGAGATCGAGCGTCGGGTCACGGGAGGTCTCTCGGGCCGATTCGGCGGTGTGAAGGCCGGCCGTGGGGCCGACGGGGGAATGGTACGACGACAGTGGCCCCTTCTTCCCCCCTCCCGTGGAGGGTCTGGGCCGACGGGGCCCGGGAGCCTCCCGACGGGCCGCTCAGGTCCGGATCGAGCCGAACAGAACCAGGCCCAGACTGCCGAAGAACAGGGGCGGCAGGGCACTGGCCAGGAGCGGGTCGAGGTGACCCTGCAGGCCCAGGTTCAAGGTCACGAAGTCCGCGGCGAAGTAGACGACGCAGAGCAGGAAGCCGGCCACCAGGCCCTCGGTCCCCCGCCCCCGCTCGAACTGCATCAGGAAGGGCAGCCCCACCAGTAGCAGCACCAGGTTGGCCAGGGGGAAGGTGACCAGGTAGTTCATCAGGGTCTGGTACTGGACGTTGTCGGGATCCCGGCGGGACAGGCTCCGGGCCTCCCGGAGCGAAAGCTCGAGGGCGTTCCCGCGCCCCTTCCAGGCGCTCCACACGTCGCGCGGGCTGAACTCGAGCTGGCCGTCGAGCTGCACCAGGGGGGTGCGGATACGGTCCTCGTCGCTGACGCGCTCCTGGTAGCCACCCTCGAGTTCCCAGTGCCCCACCCGGTGGTCGCCGATCCAGCGCCCGCGCTCGGCGACGAAGTGGAACCAGTTGCCGTCGATGAAGCGGATCGCGTCCAGGTCGTGGAAGACCGACGGCTCCACGCCCCGCGGGTCGACCCCGATCCCGGGTCGGAAGGACCCCAGCTGGATCATCTCGCCCTGCACGTCCTTGACCCGCATGGTCTCGATCTCGACCTCGGCCAGGTGCTTGTCGAGGGAGTAGCGCAGGGCGTCGCGCTCGAAGCCGATGGACTCCGTGGCCACCTCGCGCAGGCCGGCCATGAAGACCGCGATCAACGCGGCGGACACGAACAGCGGCAGGAGCAGGCGACGCACGCTCATGCCGGCGCTCAGGGCCGCGATCACCTCGCGCGCCTTCTGCAGCTTGGCGACGGTGAACAGCGCGGCCATGAGGGTCACGAAGGGCGCGACCGACAGGTAGAGGAACGGTACGTGGAGCGTGTAGTAGCGCGCCACCGCCAGGATCCCCGGCGAGGTGCCCTGGTCGTTGGGGCGCAGGTAGTCGTCCAGGTTGCTGGCCAGGTCGACGACCAGGTACAGGCCGACGATCATCATCAGGGCCACGAGGTAGGCCGAGAGGAACAGCTTGGCCACGTAGCGGTCGAGGATCCCGAACAGGGCCAGTCTGCGGCGCGGCATCTTCATCGCCGCACCAACTTCCAGGTCAGCACCAGGCCGATCGCGGCCCCGAGGATGTTGGTGGTCCAGGCCGCGAGCGCAGGCGGGACGGTGCCCGCCAGGGCCAGGGAGCTGCCCAGCCGCAAGCTCAGGATGTAGTAGGTGAAGGCATAGATCGCCGCGGCCCCCATGCCGACCAGTTGATTGCCACTGCGCAGCCACAGACCGGTCGGGATGCCGACCAGCAGGAACACCAGGTAGGTGGCGCCCACCGCCATCCGCCGCTGGATCTCGAAGCGGTACTCGAGCTCACGCTCGGGATCCAGTTCGCCCTCGGCGAGGGCCGCGCGCATCGCGGAACTTGTCTGGTGCTTGGCCCGGGTCGGGTCCTTGAGGCGCGGGGTGATCAGGTCCGAGAGCTTGATCTGCACCGCGGGGGCCGCGTTGCTCAGCATCTCGTCGCGCTTGACCGTGCGCGCTTGGATCAGTTGGACGAACAGCTCGTCCTCGGAGATCGACAGCTCCGCGCGCTCCGCCACCAGCACCAGGTTCTCCTTGCCGTCGTCGCGCGGAACGTGGATCTGCACGTCGACGAAGGCGTCGCCGTCGCGACTGACGGCGCCCAGGTAGAAGGGCCCCAGGTCCAACTCCGAGCGGCCCGGTGCGAGGTTGCGGAAGGCCTCCAGGAGTGCGTTCCCGCGGAAGTTGCCCTGCTCCAGCTTCCACACCGGCGACACGTCCGCGAGCAGCGCGTGGGTCCCGAAGCCCAGGATCACCGCCAGGATCGCCCCGGGGATCAGGGTCCGGAAGGGGTGGATCCCCGACATGGAGATCGCCACCCACTCGCGGTCGGCGGCCAGCCGGCCGAAGGTGCTCACGATGCCCAGCAGGAAGCCCAGGGACACCAGGTAGGGCGCGAGCTCGACCCCCACCAGGGGGATGTAGGTCAGCACCGCCTGGAGCGAGACGCCTCCGAGGCGCTGGACCGCCGAGACCGCGATCCCGGGGAAGACCACGAACGCCAGGGCCCCCACCGCGAATGCCGTCGAAACGGTCAGCTGACGCAGGATGTAGAGCAGCAGCGTCACGGCGCGGAGGGTAACTTGCGCGGCGTGGGGATCCTCGGCAGAAGAGGCGGGGAGGTCGGCGATTCCCCGGCCGTTCCCGCCGGCGCGCGGCTGTTGCGCCGACTGCCGGGGCGTGCCGTTTGGTGTGAGGGTCGCGGGCGCGAGCGCGTGCTCGTCAAGGCCTTCCGGCGACCAGGCCCCTTGGCGCGGCTGCGCGATCGATCTCGGGCGGCGCGGGAGGTCGCCGTGCTGGCTGCCCTGCGAGCGGCGGGCGCGCCGACGCCCGAGCCCCTGGGCCTCGAGCGCCGCGCGGGCGCCGCCTGCGCGCGCATTGCCTGGCTGCCGGGCGCAAGGACACTGGAGCGTTGGCTCGCGCCGTGGCCCGCGCTCCCGGACGCGCCGCGCCTGCTCGCTCGGCGCTGCGGCGAGGCCCTGGCGGCGCTCCACGCGGCCGGCCTGCGGCAACCGGACTGGCACCTGGGCAACCTGATGCTCGACCGCCGCGGGCGCTTCTTCGCGATCGACTTCCACCAGGCGCGGATCGTCGCCTTCGAACACCGCCGGGCCCGGGCGGAGTTGGCTTCACTGGGTGGCGAGGCCCGCGAGCGCGTCCCCGCGGCCCTGCTCGCCACCGCGGCCCTGGCCTGGGCTCGCGCCCTGCCGGCGGATCTCGCGCGCGCCGCCGGCGTGGATGACCCCGCTGGGCGCCGCGCTCTGGTCGAGCAGCTGGCGCGGGAGAGTCGCGCGGCGCGGTGCGCGCGCGTCGAGCGCCACTTGGATCGCTGGTCGCGCTCCAGCGGGCGAGTGGCGTCGATGACGGTCGACGGGGAGCGGGTCCTGGTGGCCCGAGGCGCGAGCCCCGAGCGGATTGCGGCCATCGTTCGCGCGGCGCGCATGGCCGTCGGCAGGCCGAGCGAGTTCGTCACCCGCCCCCTGCCCACCGGGCACGGCCCCGCTTGCACGCTCGTCACAGGCCAGCGGGACGAAGTCGCGCGGATCTGGAACCGCGCGGCGCGCCATGCCGAACACCGTCTGCGGGGCCCATCCCCGCTGTGCCACGCCCCAGGTCCGCCCGCTTGGGCCGTGTTGGAGCACGGACCCCGGCCCCCCGATCGCTGGCCGCCCTCGGACTGCAGCGCCGATCGCGGCCTGGACGCGAGCGGCCCGGTGTCCGCGCGGGCACAGGCTGCGCCCATCGCGTTCACCGGGCCGCGCGATCGCGATCCCGAGTCGTCGGTGCCGATCAGCCCTCGGGCTGCGCCTCTTCGCCGGCGTCGCTGAGGTTCGCGCGCACGAAGGCCGCGATCTTCCCGTTCAGCATCAGCTCGGAGAAGGTCTCCGGCTTGGTGCGCTCGTAGCCCTCGAGAATGGGCCGAATCTTGGGGAAGCCCAGCAACAGGGTCGCCGCCCGGTCGACCAACTGGGGCTGGGTCAGGGTGCGGATGTCCGCCACCAGGATGGCCGCGGATTGGACCTCCTGCCCCTCTTCGAAGTACTGACGGGCCTTGTCGAAGCGCTCCTGCGCGTAGGCCACCTGCTCCTCGTTCAGCAGTGTGTTGAGCGCCTCGAGAGCTTCGCGCTCGGTGGAATCAGTCGTGTTGCTGGCCGCGGCGGCGATGACCGGCATCACGAGGTTGTAGCGCTTGATCCCGGAGTCGAGGAAGTAGTACGCGCGGAACTCGGCGTCGGCCAGGTTGTACGGCGCGTCCTTGGCGATGACCGAGTCGAACTTCTGCTCCTGCTCGGCGATCCAGGCCATGTCGGCGGCCCAGTTCGGATCCTCGAGCCAGATCGGATCCTTATACATCGGCCAGTCCTCGCGCCAGGCGGCGATGCGGTCCCAGAGCAGGCGGACCTTCTCCGGCTCGGCCGGATCGGTCTTGAACTGCCGATCGACCAACCCCTTGAGCTGCTCGTCGACCTCGCGCATGGCGCGCAGCCGCGCCTCGGATCCGTCCTTGAAGGCCTCGCGACCTTCGAGCTCGGCCATCAAGGCCTCGTACTTCGTCTTCTGCTCGGGCTTGAGCTTGGCCGGATTGATCGAGCTCAGGCTGGCGCGCGCGGTCTTGAGGTTGCCGTCGTCCAACTGGCTCGTGGCGGCGGTCATGGCGTTGTCCGCCTTGCTGCTGGAGCCGAAGCCGGAGAATACCCAGACCGCCAGGGCCAGCGCCGCGACGACGCCCACCATGGGCACCCAGGCCGGCAGACCCTGCTTCTTCGCACCGCGATCGCCGCCCCGTTGACGTCCGCCTCCGGCGGCGCCAGCGCGCGCGCCGCCGCGGGCAGCGCCGGCCTTGGACGGAGCCGCGCCGCGCTTGGCCGCTCCGGCGCTCGGCGCGCCAGCCCGGGCAGCGCCGGCCTTGGGCGCAGCTGCCGCCGGGCCCGCCTGCTTGGCCGGCATCGCCCGGGCGGGGACCGCCTTGGCTGGCACCGATTTCGCCGGGGCCTCGTCGGCCTCGACGGTGATCGTCGCCCCGCCGACGGCCAGGGGCGCGCCGAAGGGCAGGTCGACCTCGCCGGAATCCACCGACTGGCCGCCGATCTTGACGGGCTTGTGGACCTGGACCTGGACGCCCTCGGGGCGCACCACCAGGATCGCGTGCTCGGGCTCGACGCCACCTGCGGTCAGCTTCAGCTTGGCGGAGTCAGCCGAGCCGATGCTCAGGCGACCCTTGGAGACGCGGAAGGCCTTCTTCTGGCCTGCGTCGTCGACGATCAGTCGGGGCATGGTCGTTGTGCTCTGGGTCAGAGGGGAGCGGGGCGCAGAGCTTACTTGCTGACCTCGCCGATGGGGACGCCCCAGGCCCGGCGGAGGGGCGCGGCGCCCCGATCGGGCCGGGTTCCCCCACTCCGCGCGAGCGATCTGGCCCGGGCTGACGCCCCACGACCCGAGGGACCGAGCGCGACCCGCCGGCCCGTTCAGCCCTGGTTCAGCCGCGGGCCAGGGCCGGGGTCAGGTCCTCGAGACCCACCCGATCGCCGCTGAGGGCGATGGCGCGGCGCAGCTCGTTCTCGAGCTCGCGCACGTTGCCCGGCCAGGACCAGGCGGACAGGGCGTCCATGGCCTCGGGGGACAGGACGGGCTCCGGCTTGCCCATCTCCCGCGCCAGTCCGGCGAACAGGGCGCGCACGATCAGGGCCACGTCGCCCCCGCGGTCGCGCAGGGGCGGCAGCTCGATGCGGATCACGTGCAGGCGGAAGTAGAGGTCCTCGCGGAAGGTCCCCTCGGCGCACATGGCGGCCAGGTCGCGGTGGGACGCGGCCACGATGCGGACGTCGACCTTGCGCGTCCTGCTGGCGCCGACCGCGCGCACCTCGCCCTCCTGCAGCGTGCGCAGGAGCTTGGCCTGCATGTCGAGCGGCATGTCGCCGATCTCGTCCAGGAACAGGGTGCCGCCGTCGGCGCTCACGAAGTGCCCGGGGCGATCGGCAACGGCGCCGGTGAAGGAGCCGCGCACGTGTCCGAACAGCTCGCTCTCGAGCAGGTTCGGAGGCACGGCGGCGCAGTTGACGGCGACGAAGGGCTTCTTGGCCCGCTTCGAGTTGTCGTGGATCGCCTTGGCCACCAGCTCCTTGCCGGTGCCCGTCTCGCCGTGCACGAGCACGGGCACGTCGCTCGGCGCCACGCGTTCGATCAGGTCGAACACCGCGTGCATCGGCGGGCTGTCGCCGACCATCCCGAAACGGCCGGGGATCGGCTGCTTGACCTTGACCGGCTCGCTCGGACCGCTCGCGCCCTCCGCGAGAGATTCGTCGATCCAGGCGCGCAGCTCGTCGCCCCGGCCGGCCGCGACGGCATCCGCCGCGAGGGCCCGCGCGCGCCGCTCGAGGTCTCCCACGTCGCCTTCGCCCCGGCTCACGAGCCCGCCCCGAGCTTGGTCAGCTTGGCGTACTGCAACAAGAGGGTCTTTGTGCCGGCACTGGGGAAGCGCACGGTCGCGCGCGCGTTGACGCCGCTGCCGCGCAGGCGCTCGACCTGGCCACGGCCGAAGTGCTCGTGCATGACCCAGTCACCCTCGCCCAGACCGGCGCCGGCTTCCCTGTCGTCGTACGCCCCGAGCAGATCGACCTCGTCCGGCTCGGACTCCGCGGCCAGGTCCTGGGGCAGCTCGCGCAGGAAGCGCGAGGGCTCGCGCCAGGAGCTCTGCCCGAAGTGCGTCCGCGTGCGGGCCCAGGACAGGAACAGCCGCTTCATGGCGCGGGTCAGACCCACGTACATCAAGCGCCGCTCCTCCTCGAGGCCGACGCCGGCCTCGTCCATCACGGCGCGGAAGTGCGGGAACAGCTCCTCTTCGAGCCCGGGCAGGAACACCACCGGGAACTCGAGGCCCTTGGCGGCGTGGACCGTCATCAGGGTCACACGCCCCTCCGCATCCTCGCCCTCCCCCAGGGAGTCGACCTCGCTGACCAGGGCGATGTCCTCGAGGAAGGCCCGCAGCCCGCCTTCGGGGTCGTCGCTGTCGAAGGTCTCCGCGTTGGCCCGGAACTCCTCGATGTTCTCTTCGCGCGTCTCCGCGTTCTCCTCCGAGGACTGCACCACCCAGGTCAGGTAGTCGGTCTCCTCGAGCAGCGCCTCGAGGGCCTCGGACGCGCTGCGGCCGGCGAAGTCGCGCAGGTTCTCCATCAGCCCCGCGAAGGCCTCGAGACCCTTCTTGGCCCGCCCGCGGATCTGCGAGCGCGCCTCGCTCGAGGCGGCCGCGCGCAGGAGCGACACGCGCCGATCGGCAGCCCAACCGGAGAGCAGCTCCAGGGAGCGGTCGCCGATGCCCCGCGCCGGCACGTTGACCACCCGCAGGAAGGCCACGTCGTCGTCGGGGTTGACGATCAGCTTCAGGTAGCTGACCAGGTCCTTGATCTCCTTGCGCTGGTAGAACTCCACGCCCCCGGCGATGCGGTAGGGAATGCCCGCCAGGCGCAGGCCGCGCTCCAGGGCGCGCTGCATGAAGTTAACCCGGTAGAAGATCGCCAGGTCGCCGTAGCCGAAGCCCTCGCTGCGCAGCTTGGCGATCCGCAGGGCGATCTGGTCGGCCTCCTCGTTCTCGTCACCGCACTCCAAGAGCCCCAGCGGCTCGCCGGCCTCGCCCTCGGTGTAGAGCTCCTTCTCCTTGCGCTGGGAGTTGTGGCGGATCACGGCCTGGGCCGCGTCGAGGATCGCCTGGGTGGAGCGGTAGTTCTGCTCCAGGCGCACCACTTCGGCCCCGGGGAAGTCGCGCTCGAAGTCGAGGATGTTGCGGATGTCGGCGCCGCGCCAGGCATAGATCGACTGGTCCGGATCGCCGCACACCGCCAGGTTGCCGTGGGCACTGGCCAGGTGCCGCGTCAGCAGGTACTGCACGTGGTTGGTGTCCTGGTACTCGTCCACCAGCACGTGCCGAAAGCGCGTGGCGTAGCTGTCGCGCACTCCCGGATGGCGGTCGAAGAGCTCGAGCACCAGCAGCAGGAGGTCGTCGAAGTCGACCGCGTTGGCCGCGCGCAGGGTCTCTTGGTAGCGCTCCCCCACGCGGCGCAGGACCTCGTGCTCGATGCCTTCCACAAGGCTGTCCTCGCCCTCGCCGCGGCGCGCCAGGTTCTTCTGCTCGCTGATCCAGGCGCCTACCTGGGCCGGGCGGAAGCGGGTCGTGTCGTAGCCCAGGTCCTTGACGATGCGCTTGATCAGCGAGTTGCGATCGGCGGTGTCGTAGATCGAGAAGTCGCGCGTGTAGCGCGTGCCGTCCTCGAAGCCGAGGGTCTCCACGTCACGCCGCAGGATGCGCGCGCACATGGCGTGGAACGTGCTGATCCACGAGCCCCGGGTGGGCAGCAGGGTCTCGACCCGCTCGCGCATCTCGCGCGCGGCCTTGTTGGTGAAGGTGATCGCGCAGATGCCGTCCAACCCGACGCCGCCGCGGGCCGCGAGCCAGGCGATGCGGCGCGTGATCACGCGCGTCTTGCCCGATCCGGCGCCGGCCAGGATCAGCAGCGGACCGCCACCGTGGACCACGGCCTTGCGTTGAGCCGGGTTGAGCCCCTCGAGCAATTGCTCTTCCGCGGGCCAACCGTTCGGGTCCTGGGCCGCATCGTTCGATCCGGCCACGTCCATCCAGCTCAGTCCCGACATCGCGGCTGCGATTCTAGCGAGCGGAAGGCCGCGAAACTCGCACGGATCGTGCTCGCGTTCCGTGCGCGGTTTCAGGGAACCGGGTCGTAGGCCGGTCGGCCAGTGCCCGGGCCGAAGGCGCTCTCGCGCTCGGGCACCAGTGCTACCAGGCGTTCGCGGACGGCGACCTGGTGCTCGACCGGAAGCGGCACGGCGACCCATTCGCCGAAGAGCCGGAAGCGCAGGTGCTCGCCGATCAGGCGCCACTCCTCCAGCTCGTCGTGGGCGAGTACGTGCCACCCGGCGCGCAGGCCGAGCGAACCGCAGACGCGATCGTCGAAGGAGGGTCGCACGATCACCAGCACCACCGCACCGACCAAGAGCGCGAGCTCCGGGGCCGCGGACGCCAAGCCGACGGATAGCGCGATCCAGATCGCGGCCGTCGCCGCCGGAACGGCCACGGCAAAGCGGCTCCAGACCCGTCCCCACTCGGCTCCGAGCTGCTCACCGAGCAACCGTTGCGCCCGCGCCCGCAACCGCAGTGAGTGGACGATCGCCGCCAGGAGCAGCAGACCAGTGGCGGATTCGAGGGCTTGGAGCGCAGTCATGGCGCGGCAGGATAGCGCCGTGGATGGCGCGGCGGGCAGACTGGGTCGATGGACCCGACCGATCCGACCGCTGGCCCCGGCCCCATCAACCCACTCGCGGCGGAGCCGGAAGGCACACGCCAGCTCCAGGGACTGGGGCCGTTGATCGCCAAGGCCCAGTCGCGCCGGCGGCGGCTGGTGTTGGCGGCCCTGGCCGCCATCGGGCTCGGCCTGGCGCTGATCGTCGTCGGGATCTTCCTGGCCCGTCTGCGCGGCCTGCAGGTACTCCAGGACGAGCTGGCGGCCTTCCCCCTCGACAGCGCCAGCGGCGTGCGGCCCGGCATGGCTGCGCGCACCCTCGAGGCTCCCGGCGCCACGACCGCGGTCCTGATGGTCCACGGCTGGTGCAGCGGCCCCACCGACTTCTCGGATCTTCCCGAGCGCCTTCAGGCCCGGGGCTTCCACGTGCGCGTAATGCGCCTGCCCGGCCACGGCACGAGTCCCGAGGACTTCGGCGCCCAGACGGCCGAGGATTGGCGCGGAGCCGTGCGAGCGGAGTTCGACGATCTGGCGGCGCGCTTCCCCCGGGTCGACGGGGTGGGCTTCTCCATGGGTGGCGCGCTCCTGGTGGAGCTGGCCGCGGAGCGCGAGTTCGGCCGCGTAGCCGTCTTGGCACCCTTCTTCGGCCTGCCCTACCCGCGCCCCTTCGGCTGGACGGTCGGAGGCCTGGCGGCGGGGCTTCAGCGGATCCTGCCCTACGTGGACAGCGGACCGGGGGTCAGGACCCTGCGCTGCCGCGAGCACGAGGACGAGTTCCTCAAGTACCGCGCCCTGCCCCTGGCCGCGGTGGTTCAAGCGGACGCCATCGGTCGCGCCGTCGACCGGGACGAGCTCCTGGCGCGGGTCACGGAACCGCTGCTCGTGATCGCCGCGCCGGACGACCCGGTGGCGGGGGCGGAGCGCTCGCTCGACGCCCTGGCACGTACCAACTCCGTGGAGCCGGCCAGTTTCATCGCCGAGTCGTCCGAGCACATCCTGTGCTGGGACTGCGACGCGGAAGCGGTCAAGAACGCCGTGGTCGAGTTCCTGCTCGTCGGCGAGTGATCGCCGCGCCGGAGCCGAGCCTCAGAGCCGAGCCTCAGAGGTTGACCGTGAGGCCGAGCAGCCCGCGCGTGCCTTCGACTTCCACGTCGTTCGAGTCGGCGTAGTCGGCCTGCAAGTGCGCGGAGACGCGACCGCGCAGGAAGTAGCGCCGCAGCACCAGTGAGTACACCTGGGACCCGCCCACGTCGTCGAGGTCCTGGAAGCGCGCGCCGAACTCCCACTCCTCGGAGAAGAGCATGTGGGTCATGGTCAACGCGAAGGGGTTGTTGTCGCCGACGTCTTCGTCGTTCGAGACGTACTCGCCCAGGAGCTGCCAGTTGTTCGCGCGCCAGGCGGCATCGAGGGCCCAGGACGAGCCCCGATCGATGGACGAGTCGTCGGAGAAGGCCAGGCCGAAGCTCAGGCGTGCTTCGCCCGTGTCGCCGAACATCGATTGGGTCAGGGGCACCCCGCCCCCGAGGGGATGCAGCTCGGCGCGGGCGGTGGCGAGGCTCTCGTTGCCGCCGTCGTCGCCTCCGTTCTGCAGGGCGAAGGTCAGGTCCAGCAGCTCGTAGTGACCATCCGCGCGCACGCCCAGGTCGTACCCGTTGGCGCCCAGGGCAACCGCGGAGCGGTCGAAGAAGGTCAGGCTGGCCTTGGGCGTCAGGGCGCCGCGCAGGAAGGGCTGCTTGAACTGCCCGAAGCGGATCGAGTGCCGCTCGCCGATGGGGAAGTCGCCGTAGCCCTCGAGCAACTCGAGCTCGCCCTCCGGTTGGCTGCCCGCGTCGCCCCCATCCAGGGTGAACTGGAACTCGAAGGCATCGACCAGCCCGCCGTTGATCGACAGGCGCGCGTCGTCGAGGCGGACACGGCCACCGTCGTTCGATATCTCCGAGCTGACGTCGGAGATCTCGGCCCGGGCGCGGATCAGGGTGTGGATCTCGATCGGAGCCCACTGACTGCCGGGCTCTTGCCAGGGGAACAGCTCCCCGTCCTGGGGGGACGTGACGACTGCGGCGGCCGAGAGCTCGAGCGCCGGGGGTGTCGTCGGATAGGTGTCCTGCAGCGGCGTGGGAGCCAGGGGCAGCAGGATCGCCGCGAGCGGGGAGATCATGGGAGCCGGTATAGGGACTCCGCAGCCCGCATAGAAGCTTCAACCGCCGCGAGTGACGGGCCGGTGTCGAATCCCCAGCGTCGGCGGGAGCCTGTCCCGGACCCGGATCCGCCCCCGGAAGCCTCGGCCGCGGCGATGGATCGATTGCCTGACCCAGCATCGACGAGCCTGTCCGAGCGCCGACCGACCGGCGGGGTCTGGATCGCGGGCGCGCACGGAGGAGCGGATGGACGACAGCCGGGGATCTCGACCCGCGTCGCGTGGCCTGCGGATCAGAAGACGCCGGCGTCGATGTCGACCAGCATCCGGCGCATGCGCTCGAGGCGTTCGCCCTCGGCCAGGTGCGGGTCCTCGCTGAGGTGCACCTCGAACTGACAGCTGCCCTTGCCCAGCGGCACGAAGATGCGTTCGTCGGCGTGGACCACGCGCGGCGCGCCGCCCTGTGCCGGGCTGACCTCAACCTGGCCCTCGAGCACGCAGATGCAGGTGCCCTTATCCGTCGCGAGCACCGACACGGCGCCGTCGCGGAGGCGGATCATCGCGTTCGGCGTGTCGATGGTCAGGGTCACCGCCCCGCCCGGCAGGGTGCGGACGTTCAGCTCACCCTTGTCCAGGTGCACCGGCGCCAGGGCGTCCGCGAAGATCCGCTGCACGGGGGCGCAGAATCGGACCTGACTGTTGGGCGCAGCTTCCACGAGTGCGCGGTCGTCCAGTGCCAATCGCAGGGCCTCGGGACCGCAGGCCAGCACCCGACCGGTCTCGACGTCCAGGCGCTGCACGCTCGGATCCAGTGGAGTGCGGTCGAACAGAACCGAGGTCGCCTCGATCGGCGCGTGGCGCACCAGCCAATCGGGTCCCAGGAACGTGGGCAGAACGAATGCGAACAGCGCCACCGCCGCGACCAACAGGGCGGCAACGCTCGACAGATGCCGCGTGGGACGACGCCGGACCGAGGTCCCCGCGCGAGCGGCGGCCAGGTCGTGGATCGGTGCAGCCTCACCCGCCGGCGCAGAACCGCCCGCTCCCTCCACCTCGAGCTCGCCCAGGACGAAGCGGGCCTTCAGCTGGGCCCGGAAGCCGCCATCGGACGGCACGCTCGAGAGCGCCGGCGCCAGACCGGAACTCAGGGCCTGCGGTAGCTCGCCTTCCCCACCGGACTCCAGCGAGCCGCCGGCGAAGCCAGCCCGCAGCTCGGCGCGGAACTCGGGGTCGGCCCCGGCCGCGGGGGCTCCGCGCAGGACCGCCTCACCCTCGAACTGGCCGGACACGAAGCTCGCGCGCAGGGCTTTCGCAAACCCCTCTCGCGCCCCTTCGCGGGCCAGGATCTCCCGTAGACGTCGTTCCAATTGCTTCTGAGTGCTCGCCGTGCCAGCGGGGGCTACGACTCTCTTCGGACGGCCGTGACCGCTCGGTTCAGTGATCCTCGCCCTCGGCCGTGCGGGGCTCGGCGCCCAGGGTCCGGCGCAGCTCCTCGAGGGCCCGGCTGAAGCGCTTGCGGACGGCGACCTCGTTGCGACCCAGCAGCTCGCCGATCTCGGCGAAGGAGAGGTCCTCGAAGACCCGCAGGTGCACCGTCTCGCGCATGCCGTCGGGCAGGCGGTCCACGGCGTCGCGGACCATCTGGGCGTCCTCGAGCTGGAGCAGGGGCAGGTCCGGGCTGCCCCCCTCGCCCTCGATCTCGGCCGCCTCGTCCTCGTCGATCGAGGCCTCCCGCTGGGAGTCGCGGTGGGCCCGGGAGCGCCAGTGGTCGCGCACGCGGTTGATCGCCACCGTGAAGACCCAGGGGCGCAGGGCGCGCGAGGGGTCGTAGGTCGGCAGCCCGCGGTAGAGCAGCAGGAAGATGTCCTGGGTCAGGTCCTCCGCCAGGTGGTCCGAGCGCACCATCCCGCGCACGTAGGCGTAGATCCGGTCGAAGTAGGCGTCGAAGAACTGCTCCAGCGCCTCGGGCTCGCGCTGCGACAGGCGTTCACGCACCTGGCGCGAGAGACCGTCGGCGGCGGCGGCCAATTGGTCGTCGACCTGTGGGGCCTGGATGGACATTGGATCGGGAGCGGTGGTCACGGCTGACTTCCCGCTGGCGCGCGGGACGCCCCCACTGTCGCCCTTCAGGGCCCCGCCGGCAACCATTCGGGATCACCTGGCAACGGCCAGGGGCTGACCCGCGACGAGCGGCGGAACCGGGCAGTCGAGGGTCTCGGCGATGGCCCGGTACAGCTCGGCCTCGGCTCGGGTCACTTGCCCGTCGCGGGCGATGGCGGCCTCGCAGGCCTGGAGGAAGCGCCGCTTGTCCCCGGGCCGCAGCCGGGCCAGGGCCTCCAGGGCGGTGTCGAAGCTCCGCAGGGTCGAACCGGCATCGGGCACGCGGTCGCCGATCTGGACGCCGAGGGCCGCGCCGGCGGCTCGGAAGGCGAGCTCGGCCGAGCGCGAGTTGCCGTGGCCCGCCCGCACCAATAGCCCCAGCACCACCGCCGCCCGCGCGCCCGCCTGGCTCAGCTGCAGCTCCCGCCCGCCGGCGGGGGTTGCGTCGAGGCCATGGGCCCGATCCAAGTGGTGGCGCACGATGCGGCGCAGGGTCATCTCGAACAGCTCCACGCGGTTGTCCGACTCGATGGCCATATCCAGGGCGCGCACGAAGGCCGCGTACTGCTTCGGATCGAGCTGGTGCAGGGGAGCCAGGGCCAACTGCAGAAGGGGCAGGCGCGCCTCGGGAGCCAAGCCGCCGAGGGACGGCACCAGCCGGCGCAACTCCCGCACCAGGGGCAGGTCGCCGAGCGCTTCGAGGGCTTCGAACTGCCGCGCGCGACCCGCGTCCTCGGGCTCGAGTGCGAGGGCCAGGACGACGGCCCGCGCGGCGAAAGGGTCCCCGGCGGACCTTCGCAAGAGCGGAGGGATCGACGCCAGGAGCTCCCGTGCCCGCTCGTTGTCCAGTTGATCGACGTCGCCCGCCCGCGCCCGCGCGGCGGCGAGGTCGGCGGCGTTGAAGAGCGCCCCATCGGCGGCCAAGCCCATGGCCACCGCGCCGGGGCCGCTCGCGTTGCGCGCGGCCAGCTCGGCGGCGACCTTCGAGCGCAGGCCCTGGAGTTCGGCATCGGTGGGCTCCGCCAGGCGCTCGACCCTGCCGTCGAAGGCGGGTTCGATGCGGCGAATGCGCTCCAACAGCGGCGGGTGCGTCGCCAGGAGGCCGCCGAAGTTCATCGTGCCCGGCTCGCCGAAGAGCATGTGGCTGACCTCGGCCGCGTGGCTGCCCATGACCTTGGCGTGGCTCGGGAACCCGCCGATCTTCTTGAGCGCGCCGCCGATACCGCCCGGGTTGCGGGTGAACTGCACCGCCGACGCGTCGGCCAGGAACTCGCGCTGGCGCGAGACGGCGGCCTGGATCACCTGGCCGAAGAAGGTCCCGATCGCGCCCAGCACCGCCAGGGCCGCGCCCGCCGCCAGGGCCACCACCACCGCGCTGCCGCCCTCGCGGTTGCTGCGCCGCGGGGCGTAGATCGCGCTGCGGAAGACGTACTGACCGACGAGCCCCAGCACGAGGATCCCGTGCAGCACGCCGATCAGGCGCAGGTTCAGTCGCATGTCCCCGTTGAAGACGTGGCTGAATTCGTGGGCCACCACGCCCTGCAGCTCGTCGCGGGAGAGCTTCTCCATGCAGCCGCGGGTCACGCCAATGACCGCATCGCCGGGCTGCTTGCCGGCCGCGAAGGCGTTGATGCCGTCCTCGCGGTCCATCACGTAGACCGGTGGGACGGGCATGCCGGAGGCGATCGCCATCTCCTCTACCACGTTCAGAAGCCGCCGCTCGAGGGGGTCCGCGCTGCCGCCCTCCAGGTGGCGCCCGCCCATCATGTCGGCCACCGCCCGGCCGCCCGAGGCCAACTGCGCCGTCTTGTAGAGCGAGCCCAGGGCGACCACCGCGCAGACCCCCGCGGCGACCAGCGCGAAGCGCAGGGGGTCGAAGAAGGCCGGCACCGTCACCTGCGGACCGTCGCCCACCAGGGTGTTGACCAGCACCGCGCTGACCACCCCGTAGACCGCGACCACGATCAGCGCGACGGAGATGGCGAACAACACCACCAATCGCCCGGTGCGCTTGCGCGCCTGTTCCTGGTGCTCGAAGAAGTCCATGCGCCGGGCCTGTCCGCGCGGGCGCGCGTCAGCTGAAGGAGACCTTGGGCGCCTGGCGTGCGGCCGGATCGTCGATCTCGAACAGCGAGGCCTCGTCGAAGTTGAACATGCCCGCCAGCACGACGGCCGGGAACGACTCGCGCTTGGTGTTGTAGTTGGTGACCGCGTCGTTGTAGGCCTGGCGCGCGAAGGCAACCTTGTTCTCGGTCGAGGTCAGCTCTTCGGAGAGCTGCATCATGTTCTGGTTGGCCTTGAGGTCGGGGTAGGCCTCCATCACGGCGAACAGGCGCCCCATCGCTCCGGTCAACGCGCCCTCGGCGCCCATCAAGCCGGCCATGGCCTTGCCGTCCGAGGGGTTGGCGGCCGCGTGCTTCTCGGCGCTGACCGCCTGGTTGCGCGCCGCGATCACCGCCTCGAGCGTTTCGCTCTCGTGCTTCATGTAGCCCTTGGCGGTCTCGACCAGGTTGGGGATCAGGTCGTAACGGCGCTTGAGCTGCACGTCGATCTGCGCGAACGCGTTCTCGAAGCGATTGCGGAGGGCGACCAGCTTGTTGTAGATGCCCACGCCCCAGAAGAAGGGAACGATGGCGAACAGAGCGATGACTCCGAGGACGACGTAGAGCATGGAGCGGGCGGGCAGGTGTTGCGGTGGCACGGCGCCCGGCGGGACGCAGCCCGGACCCTACGCCGCCTGCGGGGGGGCATTCAACGGCGGGCCGCGGTCAGCGCTGGCCGAGCGGTTCCCAGGGGCGGGTGCCGGCGCGCGCGACCGCTCCAGACCGGGCCGCCACCGGTCGACCTGAGGTTCGGTCGCCTCGCCCCACCCGGGGCGCGCGGCCAGCTCCCGACGACCCCCACCGACCCCCGTGCAGAAACTCCTCTTGGAATGCGGCCCCGAGCGCCGCGACGGCTGGACCCGCGTCGACCAGGACCCGGTGCACGCGCCCGATCTGGTGGCCCACCCGATCGCGCTGGTCGCCGTGGCCGACGGCTCGGTCGGGGCCCTGGAGCTGCGCCCGCCCCTGTGCGACCTGGACCTGCCCACCGCCCGGCGCGCCTTCGCCGAGTGGCGCAGGGTCCTGGCGCCCGGGGGGAGCCTGGCTCTGCGCACACCGGACGCGGCGGTGGCCGCGGCCCTCGTCGGGCGACTGGTCGACGGGGTCGACCAGGGTCTGGCGGCGTTGTTCGGGCATCCCGACTCGCCGCACCGAGCGGGCCGCCGCTGGGCCTGGACCCGCGAGAGCCTGGCGGCCGAGCTGTCCGCCGCGGGGTTCGACCCGCCGCGTATCGCCCACGGTGAGGACTTCGGCCTGACGGTGACGACCAACCGCCGCGCCAGTGTCGACGACCCCGCCCCGATCGCCAGCCATCCGATCGAGGCGGCCGACCAGGTCGACCGAGCTGCCCGCGAGGTCCAGGCCGACGACACGAGCGGCGGTGACCCGACCATCGTCCTGGCCTGGCCTCGCTACGACGACCCCCAGGTCCTGGACACGTTCTTCCGCGCCTTCGCCGGCGTGCTCAGCGACCGCGACGACACGGTTCTGGCCCTGCTCTACGAGCCGCGCCAGGACGGCGACGAGGGCGAGGTCCTGGCCGCGATCGAGGGCGCCCATGGCCGCGTGCTCGGCAGCGATACACCGCTGGCCGTGGGCTTGGTGCTCGCGCCGCGCGAGACAAGCGGCTGGCGCGAAGTGCAGGCGCGCTCGAGCGTGCGCATCGCCCTGGCGAGCGACACCCTGCGCGGGGCCTACGCGCGCCTGGAGCTACCGCGCATCGAGGATCCCGGCCAGCTGACCGACTTGATCAACGGCACCCCGGCGGGCGGTGCTCCACGCGGCGTGCTGGTCGGCCCCGGTGCGACCCTCGACCGTGACCTGGCCGCGCGAGCGGCGGCACTGCACCCCTGGTTCTATCCCGTCGAGCTCGGCGACCATGTCGTGCTTCCGGGCATCGGCAGTCCGTGCAGCGCCGAGTACCTGACCTCGCGCGCCGCGAACCGCGCCCAGCTGCTGGTCGAGGGCGTGCTCGCCGCGATCGACATGCGCGGCGCTCGCCTGCTCGACCTGGCCTGCAACTGCGCCTTCTGGTCGAGCTACTACGCCCGCGCCGGCGCGACCTCGGTCTTCGGCCTCGAAGGGCGCGAGCGGCACGTGGAGCAGGCGCGCCTGTACTGGGAGGCCAACGGCTTCCTGCCCGCCGGGGCGGCGCAGTTCGTGCGCGGCAACATCTCCGACTCCGCCGACTGGGCCCCGATCCGCGACCGCGGTCCGTTCGATGTAACCCTCTGCGCCGGGATCCTCTACCACGTGGAGAACTACGCGGAGATCCTGCGCTGGGCCGCCGCGGTGACGACCGGCACCTTGATCGTCGACACCCGTGTGCAGGACGGCCCCGAGGTGCTGGTGGACGAGCCCGGCGACGTGCAGTTCAACGCGATCCGCGAGACGCGGCGCAAGGTGACCCCCAACCGCGCCAAGCTGCTGGCGGTGCTGCGCGAGCTCGGCTTCGAGCCCCAGGTGCTGCCCTGCCCCTTCGGCTCGGCGCTCGGGGTCGACCACGCCGACGACTACGCCGACGGAGCGCGGGTCACGATCGTGGCCAAGAAGGTCGCCGTGGCCGCTCCGACCAACGCTGGCGGCCTGCGCTCCATCGGCGTCCCCGGGGGCGCGCGATGAGTGCGCCCGTCTCGCCGATCTACCCCCAAGAACAACGCCTGCGGGTCGACCTCGAGTTGACCAACGCCTGCAACTTCAAGTGCCCGATCTGCCCCCAGGCTTTCACGGGCGACAGGGTCACCGAGGCCGGCGCGCCCTACAACCGTCGCACCGGGATGATGTCGCCAGAGGTCTTCGAGCGCTCCGTCGAGGAGTGCGAGCGCGTCGCCGGTTGGGTCGAGCTCGGCTTCTTCGGCGAACAGACCCTGCACCGGCGCTACTTCGACTACCTCGATCGCCTGGGGCGCCGCGAGAGCTTCGCCCTCGAGCTCAACACGAACCTGTCCCTCGTCACCCGCGAGACCCTCGCCAAGTGGATCGAAGTGCGCCTCGACCTGGCGCGCCTGTCGGTGGACGCGGTGACACCCGAGGTCTTCAACCGCGCCCGGCCCGGGCAGGTCCGCGACCTGGACGGCAACATCGTGGACGAGGCCGATCGCATGGATGCGATCAACGAGAAGATCGACTACTGGCTGGGCCTCGCGGACCATTGCCCCACGCGCCTGGTCTTCGTCAAGAGCTCCCACAACACCGGCGAACGCCTGCCGTTCGTCGAGCGCTGGCGTCCGCGCTTGGGTCCCGAGGACGTGGTGCTGCTCAAACAGATGCTCAGCTACGGCGGCAAGATGGCCGACCCGGCCGTGCGCGCCCACGCCTGCAACATCTGGAACGAGCGCTACCTGATGATCGACTGGCGCGGCGACCTCTCGCCCTGCAACCTCGACACGAACATGGACCTGGCGATCGGCAACGTGATGCGCGACTCCCTGCACGGGGCCTACCGGGGCGCGATCGCGAACCACCTGCGCTCGCGGACCGGCTGCGGGAAGGACTTGACACCCTGCCGCACCTGCGTGGACGCGAACAACTGGTCGGAGAACGAGTTCTACAAGAACGCCGCCCACCACCCCGAAGAGGCACTCAACCAGCCGCCCGCCGATGCGGAGGTCGGGCACGAGTCGCCGACGATGACGCCGGCCACGGCCGCTCAGCCCTTGTAGCGTCGGCGGAACTCGGCGGGGCCGGCCTCGCCGCCGCGGGTGAACAGGCGGTGCACGCTGCGCGCGCTCGACAGACCGACCTCGCCGGCGATGGTCTCGAGCGACCAATCCGTGGAGAGCAGCAGGCCGCGGATGCGCTCGAGCCGCGCGCGCTCGATCTCGCCCTGGATCGAGCGACCCAGGTGGCGGGCGAAGGCCTGCTTGAGGCCGGAGCGCGACAGGCGCCCGGCGGCCACCACCGCGTCGACCCGGACCGGATCGGCCAGGTGCTGCGCGATGAACGCCACCGCCGCGGCCACGTCGCGGTGTGCGACGGCGACCAGGTCGGTGCTGCGCCGCGCGACCACGGTGCCGACCGCCAGGCGCTCCAGGCTCGGCTCGGTCGGCCGCTCCCCGCGCTCGCGCGCCCCCATCAGGGCGTCGAGCCGCGCGGCCGCCCGCTCGCCCCAGGCTTCCAGATCGAGGGCCACACTCGACAGGGGCACCGGCAGGGCCTCGCAGGCCAGGGCCTGGTTGTCGACGCCCAGCACGGCCACGTCCTCGGGACACCGCAGCCCCGCGCGCCCGGCCGCATGGACCACCTGGGCCCCCCAGGTGTCGTTGAAGCACAGCACGCCGACGGGGCGCGGCAGCTCGGCCAGGCGGCGACCGAGCTCCTCCTCGGCCGCGATCCAGCCGTCCACTTGGTCGGTCTGCACCGGCGCCAGGTCCAAGAGGCCCAGCCCGCGCTCGGCCAGGGCCCGCGCGAAGCCCTCGCGCCGCAGCCGCACCGGCGGGGCGTCGAGGTCGGGGAAGAAGGCGAGGTGTCGGATCCCGCGCGCGAGCAGGTGGTCGGCGGCCAGGGCGCCGATGTGGTCCGGGTCGAACTCGATCGCCGTCACGCCGTGGTGCGGACCGAAGACCGAGAGGTCCACGGCGGGCAAGCCCAAGCTGGCCACGAGCTGGGCCACCTGCTCGTCGACCGCGGTGCAGCCGAGCTTGCAGAGCACCCCGTCCCCCTGCCAACCCCAGACCGGCTCGCGCGAGTTGGCCATGCGGGCATCCAGGCGCCAGCCGCGCTCGGCCGCGTAGCGGGCCACGCCCCGGTGCACCCGGGGGTCGTACCAGGACAGGGCCAGGAGTACCGAGCGTCCGGTCCGAGGCGGTGCCGACCCCGCGCAGGCCACCGCCGAGGCGGTCCGGTCGGGTCGATCGCTGTCCATGGGGTCCGGGTCAGTGGCCAAGGGGACGTTCCGCGCGGGCGGCGCCCACAGTACCGTCAAGGTCGCCGGAGAGCGGCTCTCCCCCATCCATGCAGCCCATTCCCTCGCTCCTCCTTGCGGCCCTCGCCTCGCCCTCGCTGGCCTCGGCGGCCCAGGCCGACGGTCACGGGTTCGCCGCGGTGCGCGCGGTGATCGAGCGCAACTGCCTGGAGTGCCACGGGGGCGCCAAGCGCGAGAGCGGGCTGTCCTTCGCGGACGGGGCGACCTTCGCCCTCGGCGGAGCTCGCGGAGCGCAGGTGCAGGCCGACGACCCAGCCGCGAGTCGGCTGCTGCGCGTCATCGGCTACGGCGATCCGAGCCTGGCCATGCCGCCCTCGGGGCCCCTGGCCGAGGCGGACCGGGCCCTGCTCGAAGCCTGGGTCCTCGCGGGCGCGACCTGGCCCGAGGGTGCGGCCGGCCAGCTGGCCGATCCCGACGCCCACCCGATGGAGCGCCACGGGCCCGCGCCGAGCGATCCCTGGTGGGCCTACGACCCGCTGGTGCCGCCGGTGGTGCCCGAGGTGCTCGACCAGGAGTGGTCGCGGTCCTCCATCGACGCCTTCATCGGTCACCGCCTGGACGAGCGGGGCCTGCGCCCGGCCGAACAGGCCAGGCCGGAGGCGCTCCTGCGCCGGGCGACCTTCGACCTGACCGGCCTGCCGCCGAGCTCCGACGACCGTGCGAGGTTCCTCGAGCGGGTCGAGTCCGACGGCTTCGAGCGCGCCTGGTCCGGACTCCTGGACGAGCTCTTCGAGAGCCCCCACTACGGCGAGCACCAGGCGCGGCAGTGGCTGGATCTGGTGCGTTACGGCGAGACCAACGGCTACGAGCGCGACGGGGCCAAGCGCAACGTGTGGCGCTATCGCGACTGGGTCGTGCGTGCGTTCGATGCGGACCTGCCCTACGACCGCTTCGCCGCGCTGCAGTTGGCCGGCGACGAGATCGCGACCGAGCTCGACGACCCGGCGGCGCGCGCGGAGGCCCTCTTGGCCACGGGCTTCTACCGGCTGGGCGTGTGGGACGACGAGCCCGCCGATCCCGAGCAGGCCTTCGCGAACGAGATCGCCGACATCGTCGACACCACGTCGCAGGTCTTCATGGCCACGACCATGGGCTGCGCGCGCTGTCACGACCACAAGGCCGATCCGATCAGCCAGCGCGAGTACTACGGGCTCACCGCCACCTTCGCCGGCCTGGTCAGCTACGGCGGGGGTGGCTACAGCCAGGGCCAGGGTCCGGGAGCCACGCGCGACGTCCGCGCTCCCGACGCCGCGCTCCTGCCGACGGCCGCCGAGCGCGACGCGCGCGTCGCGGAGCTCGACGCGCAGCTCGAGCAGTTCGCAGCCGACTTCGGCCTGCCCAGTGGCGGCGCCGGTCAGGTCCTGGTCGCGGACGCACGGGGGGCCGGCGCCGCTTGGCGCTACCACTTCGGCTCAGCGACCGAGGGCTGGACCAACCCGGCCTTCGACGACAGCACCTGGAGCGAGGGCCCCGGCGGTTTCGGCACGGTCGGAACCCCCGGCGCCCGCGTCGGAACCGTCTGGGACAGCGCGCGCATCCAACTGCGCACGACCTTCCGCCTGGACGCGATCCCGTCCGCTCTGCGCCTCGCCCTGCACCACGACGAGGACGTGACGGTGTTCCTCAACGGCCAGCGCGTGCTGCACCGCGAGGGCTATCGCGTGGACTACGGCGAGTTCCAGTTGGACGACACCGCCCTCGCCGCCCTGGTGGTCGGGCGCAACGTGCTGGCGCTCGACTGCACCCAGACCGCCGGCGGGCAGTACCTGGACGCGGGCCTCGACACCGGGCGGGACGGGGATGCGGAGGGGGCGACCCTCGCGGCGCTCGAGAACCTGTTGCCCCAGCGCGCGGACGACGGCCTCGCGCGCCGTTGCAAGCTCGCGCTCGACGAACGCGCGGCCCTGCTGACCGCACCGGTGGCCGAGCCCTTCCCGGCCCAGGTCGCCTACGAGCGCGGCGGCGAGCCCCCGGCGCAATTCGTGCACCTGCGCGGCAGCGTCCACGCCCCCGGCGACGAGGTCGGACCGGGGACGCCGAGGGCCTGGTCCGTGGGCACCCGAACCGGCGCGGGCCCGCTCGCGTTCCCCGAGGTCTCCTTGGAGGCCGAGTCGAGCGGTCGCCGCCGCGCCCTCGCAGGCTGGCTCTTCGACGGCGGCGCCCACCTGGCCGCGCGGGTGGAGGCCAACCGCCTGTGGCAGTCGGTCTTCGGCCGCGGCCTGTGCCGCACCTCCGGCGACTTCGGCCGCCTGGGCGACCTGCCGACCCACCCGCAGCTCCTCGACCACCTGGCCTGCGAGCTGATCGCGCGCGGCTGGTCCAGGAAGTCGCTGCAGCGCTACCTGATGGAGAGCCGCACCTACCGCATGGCCACCGTCGGTCCGGACGCGTCCCTGGCGGCCGATCCGCGGAACGACCTCTATTGGCGCTACGAGCCGCGCCGACTCACGGCCGAGGAGTTCCGCGACGCGACCCTCGCGGTCAGCGGCGAGCTCGAGCCCGAGCGCTTCGGTCCCAGCGTCTTCCCGCCTCTACCCGCCGAGGTGCTGGCGACCGCCTCGCGGCCCACGGAGGCCTGGGGCCAGGCGACCCCGGCCCAGGCCGCACGGCGCAGCCTCTACGTGCACGTCAAGCGCTCCCTGCGCGAGCCGCTGCTGGCGGCCCACGACCAGCCCGACCCCGACCTGCCCTGCCCGGCGCGCTTTCCGACCAACGTGCCGACCCAGGCCCTCCTGACCCTCAACGGCGAGTTCGTGAACGGGCGTGCGGCCGCCCTCGCGGAGGCCCTGATCGCCGCTACGGACGATCCGCGCGCCCGCCTTTCCCTCGGCATCGAACGCGCCCTGTGCCGCGCGCCCCTGGACGGTGAGGTCGAGCGCGCGGAGGCCTTCTTGGTCGATCTGCGCGACGGCTACGCCCTGGACGAGCGACGCGCCCTCGAGCTGTTCGCCCTCGCGCTCATGAATCGCAACGAGTTCCTCTGGCTCGACTGATGCACGCCGACGAACCGCAGCCCTCTCGCGACGCTGCTGCGCCCCACGGTCGCGCCTGCGTCACCTCGCGCCGTCAGTTCCTTTGGGACACCGCCGGTGGTTTCGGCGCCGTGGCGTTGACCGGCATGCTCGGCTCGGAGTTCCTCGGCGCCCAGGCCCGCGCGGCCGACGGCTCGGGCGCGAACCCCGTCGCCGGGCGTCCGATGAGCGCGGAGCGCATCGCGCGCGCCAAGCACGTGATCTTCCTGTTCATGTACGGCGGGCCGAGCCAGATCGACACCTTCGACCACAAGCCGCACCTCTACGGACTCGACGGTCGCACGGTCGACGTGCCGACCTTCGGCCGCCAGGGCAAGCGGCCCGGCGGGCGCCTGGTCGCGCCGCGCTGGCGCTTCCGGCCCTACGGCGAGTGCGGCAAGCAGGTCTCGGACCTGTTCCCCTGCCTCGGTACCCAGGTCGACAAGATCGCCTTCCTGCACGGCATGTACGCCGAGAGTCCGATCCACGGCTCGGCGCTCTTGAACATGAACACGGGCCGGATCATCTCCGGCCACCCGAGCCTGGGCTCCTGGGTCAACTACGGCCTGGGCACGCTGAACCGCGACCTGCCGGGCTACGTGGTGATGCTGGACGAGAGCGGCGGTCCGATCAGCGGTGCGAAGAACTGGACCAGCGGCTACATGCCGGCGTCCTTGCAGGGGGTCCAGATCCGGACGCAAGGCGCCCCGATCTTGGCCCTCGAACGCCCGCAGGGCATGGACGCAGCCGCCCAGCGGTTGCTCCTCGATCACCTGGCCCAGGAGAACGGGCTGCACGCCCAGGCGCGCGCTGGAAACCCCGAGTTGGCGGCGCGGTTGGAGCAGTTCGAGCTGGCCTACCGCATGCAGTCTGCGGCGCCCGAAGCCGTGGACTTGAGCGCCGAGAGTGCCGCGACGCGCGAGCTCTTCGGCCTGGGCGACCCGGTCACCCACGACTTCGGTTCGAAGTGTCTGCTGGCGCGACGCCTGGTGGAGCGCGGCGTGCGCTTCATCCAGATCTACTCCGGCGGCGGCCACAACGACGACAACTGGGACGCCCACGGGGACCTGGTGTTCAACCACACGCGCCACGCGGGGCGCACCGATCGGCCGATCGCGGCGCTGCTGGTCGACCTCGAGCGGCGCGGGCTGCTCGACGAGACCCTGGTCGTCTGGGGCGGCGAGTTCGGGCGCCAACCCACGGCCGAGTACGCCGAGGGCACCGGGCGCGACCACAACTCGTGGGGCTTCACCATGTGGATGGCCGGGGGTGGCGTGAAGGGTGGGACCAGCGTCGGCGCGACCGACGAGCTGGGCTCGAAGGCGGTCGAGGACCGCTATCACGTGAAACGCCTGCACGCGACGATCCTGCACCTGATGGGCTTGGACCCGAACGGGCTGACCTACTTCTTCAGCGGGCTCGACCAGAAGCTCGTCGGCGTCGAGGGCGCGGAGCCGATCCACAAGGTGCTGGCTTGAGCGTCGAAGGCACCGCGCAGGTGTTCGGGACCGAGCAGTGGCTGGAGTTCGCCGGGCGCCTGCACCCGCTGCTGTTGCACCTGCCGATCGGTCTCTTGGCGGCAGCGTTCCTGCTGGAAGCCGTCTCCGCCTTCCGCGCCTCGGCCGCGGTCCCGCGACGGCTGGTGATCGTCGGCCTGGCCCTCTCGGCCGCGATCGCGGCGAGCAGCGGTTGGTTGCTCGGGCGCGAAGCCGATTACGCCGGCGAGCTGGTGGACGAGCACCGCCTGCTCGGCATCGCCGTGGCCGTTGTCGCCACCCTCGTCGCGCTGCTCGACCTGTTCGGCCGCTCGGAGTGGTCCTCGGTCGCGCGGCGTGTGGCCCTGGTGGCCTGCGCAGGCTTGACCGTCATCGCGGGGCACCACGGGGGCGAGTTGACCCACGGTGCGAGGTTCTTGAGCGAGAAGGCGCCGCCGGTGCTGGCGGTGCTGCTCGGCGGGCCGCCGCGCGAGCCTGCGGCCACGGACGGCTCCGCGGCCAGCCTGCTGGCGGCGTCCGACGGCGAGTTCGAGGGCAGCACCGCCGCCCGCGCCGATGCGACGCTCGTGCTCGGGGCCCTCGAGCGACGCTGCTTCGAGTGCCACGGGGAGTCGAAGTCCAAGGGCGACCTGCGCCTGGACCTCCTCGACGGGCTGCTGTCGGTGGTCAGCCCCGGAGCTCCGCTCGGCTCGACGATCTACCAGCGCGTGACCCTGCCCCGAGACGACGAGGACGCCATGCCGCCGACCGGCGCGCCCCTGGCGGAGGCGGAGATCGCGGCGCTCGCGCGCTGGATCGAACGCGGCGCGACCGAGATCGACGTGGAGGCCGAGCTCTCGACGAACCGAGCCCTCGCCGCTGCGGCCGAGTCGACGGTCGCGGACGTCGCCCTCGCGAGCGGCGCGCGCATCGCGGCCCTCGTGATCGACCTCGGCGCACCGGCTGCCGAGCGGCGGCTGGAAGTCGACTGGGGAGGCACCGGCGTCACGCCCGACGCCGCGAACCTCGCCGCCCTGGCCCCCATCGCCGAGCGCGTGGTCGAGCTGCGCCTCGCCGGGCTGGACCTCGCCGGCGAGGGCCTCGCGGGCCTGGGCGAGCTCCCGGCCCTGGACCGCGCGCACCTGGAACGCTCCAGCGCCGGCGACGCGGAGGTGGCGACCCTTGCCGCTCGCGCGCCGCGCCTGCGCTACCTCAACCTGCATTCCACGCGGGTCACGTCCCTCGCCCTGCCGGCGATCGAGGGCCTGGAGCGGCTCGAGCAACTCGTGCTGTTCGACACCGCGCTGACGCCGGCGGACGTCGCCGAGCTGACCGCCGAGCGCCAGGACCTGCAGGTCAGCTTCGACGGCGGTCTGCCGAGCGCTCCCCTGGCCGATCGCCCCGTGCGCCGCGTCCTGGCCGCCGACGCGTCGACGGGCCGCATCGCCCTGTTGCGCGAGGTCGCCATCGGCCACGCGGAGCTCCTGTGGGAGCACCCCATCCGCGACCTGCACGACATCCAGTGGCTCGGCGCGACCACCGGCGAGCACGGCCGCGTGCTGTTCCAGGACAGTTGGACCCACCTGCTCGAGGTCGACACGGCCACGGACGAGGTGCTGTGGCAGTACGACGCGGCCGCCAGCGGCGAGGGTCCGGTGGAGGTCCACGCCTTCCGCCGGCTCGAGGACGGCACGACGATGGTGGCCGAGTCCGGGCGCGGGCGCGTGGTGTTCGTCGACGCGGCCGGCGAGATCGTCGACAAGTTCCCGCTGACCCTGGACGGCCACAGCGTCCACAGCGATACGCGCCTGGTGCGCCCGACCCCCACCGGCACCTTCCTCGTGGCCCACGAGCGCGACGGTGTCGTGCGTGAGTACGACCGCACCGGCCAGGTGGTCTGGGAGTACGACGTGCCGCTCTTCGACCGCGAGCCCGCGCCCGGCCACGGACCCGAGGCCCACGGCGACCAGGTCTTCTGCGCCCTGCGCCTGGCGGACGGCGACACGCTGATCTCCACCGGCAACGGCTCGTCCCTCTTGCGCGTGCGGCCGAGCGGCTCCCTGCGCTGGCACCTGGGTCAGGACGACGTGTACGGCGTGCGCCTGGCCTGGACCACCGCGCTGCAGGAGCTGTCCGGCGGGAACCTGCTCGTCGGCAACTGCCACGCGGGCCCGGGCCAACCCCAGGCGGTCGAGCTGACCCCCGCGGGCGAGCTGGTCTGGGAGTTCGAGGACCACGAGTTGTTCGGCGACGCACTCTCCAACCTCGTCGTCGTGGAGGCCGCCCCGTGAGCGACATGGCGCCCCTGAACCTGGGGATCGTCGGACCCGGCCAGGTCGCGCGGGTCTTCGCGGCCGCGGCCATCGAGAGCGGCGCGGCGCGGATCACCCGGGTGCTCGGTCGCGGTCGTGAGCGGCTCGAGGACTTCACGGCCGAGTTCGGTGGCCGGGCCTTCGACGACAGGCTCGCGTTCTTCATGGACGAGGACCCGGCCGCGCCGATGGAGGCGGTCTACATCGCGACCCCCCACACCGAGCACTTGCAGCCGGCGCGCCTGGCCCTGGAGTGCGGCATCCACGTTCTGTGTGAGAAGCCGCTCGTGCTGCCCTTGGGCAAGTGCTCGGGCCTGATCCGGCACGCACGCCGAACGCGCGTGGCGCTGATGGAGGGCTGGATGTACCGGACCCACCCGCAGGTCGCGGCCCTGTTCGAGCTGATCAGCGCGGGGGAGCTCGGCACCATCCGTCGCGTCGAGTCGGAGTTCGCCTTCGACTGCCCCTTCGACCCGCAGCACCGCCTGTTCAAGTTCGCCCTCGGCGGCGGGGCGATCCTCGACGTGGGCGGCTACCCCCTTTCGCTTGCCCTGGGCGTCGCGCGAGCCGAGGCCGGCGGCGGGTCGGACATCCTCCAGTCGGCCGCCTTGGTCGCCGCGGAGGGCGAGCTGACCCCGTCCATGGTCATCGGCGACGCGCGCGCGACCGTCCGCATCGGCGAGATCGAGGCCCACCTGCGCGCCGCCATCACCCGCGACGGCGGCTGTTCGGCGCGAGTCGTGGGCAGCCGGGCCACGGCGACCCTCGAGCACCCCTTCATGCCGGAAGGTCGCAGGCGGGGCCTGGTCGGCGCGATCCTGATCGACCGCGAGGGCCACGTGGAGCGCCGCGAGGTTCCGTCGCCCCTGGACTGCTTCGCCCTCGAAGCCCTGGCCTTCCGCGACCTCGTCCGATCCGGCCAGTGGCTCGGGCCCACCTGGCCGCTGGTCGACCACGACGAGTCGTCGGTGATCGCCCGGCTGATGATCGATTGGCGCCAGGCCATCTACGAGACCCTGCCGCAGGACTTCCAGCTCCCCGAGGGCCTGACCCTCTCCGATCTCGAGCTCGACGTCCCCGACCTCCCGGAGTTCCTCTAGTCGTGCTGACGACCCTCGACCTGGCGGTGCTGGTGGGTTTCCTGGCCCTGGTGGCGGCGGTCTCGCTGCTCGCCTCGCGCGGCGAGCGCGACCGCGCGGACTACTCCCTCGCCGGACGCGGCCTGTCCTGGTGGCTGATCGGCTTCAGCCTGATCGCCTCGAACATCTCGACGGAGCACTTCGTCGGGATGACCGGCAACGCGGCGCGTTCGGGCCTCGCGGTGGCCAGCTACGAGTGGCTGGCGGCGCCGGCGCTGGTGTTCGTGGCCTGGTGGCTCTTGCCGAAGTTCCTGCGCGCCGGGATCTTCACCATCCCGGAGTTCCTGGAGTACCGCTTCGACCGCACCACGCGCTCGATCTTGGCGCTGTTGATGGCGGTCTTCTTCGTGTTGACCGTGCTGGCGACGGTGCTGTACTCCGGCGCGACGTTCCTGTCGAACGTGCTGGACGTGCCCGCTTGGCTGCAGTCGAGCTACGGTCTGGAGCCGGACCGAGCCGAGGCCGTGGCCTTCCAGCTCGGCGTGTGGGGCATCGGCTTCGCCGCCTCGATCTACACCGTGGTCGGCGGGCTCAAGGCGGTGGTCTGGTCCGACCTGATCCAGGGCTCGGCCCTCTTGATCGGCGGCGCGATGGTTGCGGTGATGGCCCTGAACGTGCTCGGCGACGGGGAGGGTCTATTGGCCGGCTGGCGGAGCTTCGCTGGGGCCAACGCCGAGCGCCTGCACGTGGTGCGGCCCTGGAACGATCCGGACGTGCCCAGCCTGTCGCTCATCTCGGGCCTGTGGATCCCGGTGATGTTCTATTGGGGCCTGAACCAATTCATCACCCAGCGCACCCTGGCCGCGGGCTCCCTGGCCGAGGGACAGAAGGGCCTGTTCTTCGCCGGCGCGATCAAGCTGCTGTTGCCGCTGATCGTCGTGCTGCCGGGGATGATGGCGGTACAAACCCTGGGCGACCGGCTGCCGGCCGACCAACTGGACGGGGCCTACCCGGCGCTGTTGCGTGAGCTGCTGCCGGCCGGGCTGCTGGGCCTGATGCTGGCCGCCATCGCCGGTTCGGTCATGAGCACCTTCAACTCCGGCCTCAACTCGGCGGCGACGATCGTGTCGCTCGACCTGTGGGCCAGCCACGTGAACCCGAACCTCTCCGAGCGCGGGGCAGTGCGGGTCGGTCGCATCACCACGGCGGTGCTGGCCATCGCGGCGTGCCTGTGGGCGCCGGTGATCCACCGCTTCGACGGGGTCTTCAACTACATCCAGGAGCTGTGGGGCTTCGTCTCCGCCCCCACCTGCGCGGTCTTCGCCGTCGGCCTCCTGCGTCCGCGCGCGCCGGCGGCCGCGGCCAAGTTCGCCCTGCTCGCGGGCCCGCTGCTGTATCTGGCATCGCGCGCGCCGACCTGGATCTGGAGCGCGGAGGAGGCCCAGGCTGCGGGCTCGATCGCGGCGGCGCTCTACGCTTACGCGAGCATGGCCTTCCTCTACCACATGTTCGTGCTGTTCCTGGTGCTGGTGGCGCTGATGCTCTGGCTCGAGCGGCGCTCGCCCCTGGCCGAGCCGTGCGTGCTGGCGGACCGCTCGGTGGTGGACCTCACGCCCCACCCCCGCGCGGGGTTGATGGGCGCTGCGGTGCTCGCGGCGACCGTGGTGCTCTACGTCGTGTTCTGGTAGCTCGAGCGTGGGAGTACGGTGGCAGGACCATTGGGCGTACGGTGGGTGGGCGTACGGTGGCGGGACCATTTGTCCCAACGGGGGCCCGAACCGCCGGCGTTGCCGGCGGTTCGGGCCCCGTTGGGACAAATGGTCCCGCCACCGTACGCCCAGCCACCGTGCGTCCCACGCCACCGGCCCCCTCGACGCTACCCCGCCCGCTCGCCCGCGCAGACGATCTCGTACTTGATCCCGTCGGGGTCCTTGAAGAACACGGCGTAGTAGCCCGGCGGCACGTACTCCGGGTACTCCTTGGGCGGCGTGACGATCGTCGCACCGATCGCCACGAGCTCCCGGTACAGCCGATCGACCTCGTCCCGCGAATCGACCCGGAAGGCCATGTGGTGCACCGACCCGGGCCGGCGGCGATGGACCTGCTCGTCCGCGAACGCGCTGCGGGGCGATGTGATCGCGAAGGCCAGGCGCGGGTGGCAGTACTCCACGACGTGGAACTCGTGCGCATCGATCACGGTCCCGCCCTTGTGCTCGAGCGAGAAGCCGAGCAGGGGCATGAGCCGGTCGTAGAAGGGCTCGGCCACGGCCATGTCGCGGACGGTGATCTGGATGTGATCGAGGATCGGTTCCATCAGCTCTCGAGCAGCGGCAGGTCCATGCCCTTGGCGCGGGCGCAGTTCTCGGCGATCTCGTAGCCCGCGTCCACGTGGCGCATGACGCCCGTTCCCGGGTCGTTGGTCAGCACGCGCTCGAGGGCCTGGGCCGCCTCGTCGGTGCCGTCGGCCACCGAGACCTGGCCCGAGTGCAGGCTGTAGCCGATGCCGACGCCGCCGCCGTGGTGGAAGCTGACCCAGGCGGCGCCGGACGCGACGTTCAGCATCGCGTTCAGGATCGGCCAGTCCGACACGGCATCCGTGCCGTCCTTCATGGCCTCGGTCTCGCGGTTCGGGCTGGCGACGGAGCCGCAGTCGAGGTGGTCGCGGCCGATCACGATCGGTGCGGAGATCTCGCCGCGGCGCACGGCCTCGTTGAAGGCCAGCCCGGCCTTGGCGCGGTCGCCGTAGCCCAGCCAGCAGATGCGCGCGGGCAGGCCCTGGAACTGGATCCGCTCGGCGGCCATGTCGAGCCATCGCAACAGCGCCTTGTCCTCGGGGAACAGCTCCTTGACGATCCGATCCGTGACCGCGATGTCCGCCGGATCGCCCGACAGCGCCGCCCAGCGGAAGGGCCCCTTGCCCTCGCAGAACAGGGGCCGCACGTACTTGGGCACGAAGCCCTCGAAGTCGAAGGCGTTGGCCAGGCCCGCTTCTTTCGCGTGGCCGCGCAGGTTGTTGCCGTAGTCGAAGGTGTCGGCGCCCTTGGCCTGCAACTCGATCATCAGCTCGCAGTGGCGCACCATCGTGGCGTAGGAGCGCCGCTCGTACTCGGCCGGGTCACTGGCGCGCAGGGCCAGGGCCTGCTCGAGGCTCATTCCCGACGGCACGTAGCCCCCGATCGGGTCGTGGGCGCTGGTCTGGTCGGTCAGGACGTCGGGCGTGATCCCGCGCTCGATCAGGCGCTGCAAGAGATCCACCGCGTTGCAGACCACGCCGATCGACTTGGCCACCTTGGCGTCCTTCCACTCGAGCGCCCGATCGATGGCCGCGTCGAGGTCGTGGCTCAGCTCGTCGCAGTAGCGCGTGTCGAGGCGCATCTGGATCCGCGCCGGGTCCACGTCGGCGGCGATGCAGGTGCCGCCGTTCATGGTCGCCGCGAGGGGCTGGGCCCCGCCCATCCCGCCCAGGCCGGCGGTGACCACCAGGCGCCCGTCGAGCGAACCGCCGAAGTGCTTGGCCGCCGAGGCCGCGAACGTCTCGTAGGTGCCCTGCAGGATCCCCTGGGTGCCGATGTAGATCCACGAGCCCGCGGTCATCTGGCCGTACATCATCTTCCCGGCCTCCTCCAGCTCGCGGAAGTGGGCCCAGTTGGCCCAGTGACCCACGAGGTTCGAGTTCGCGATCAAGACGCGCGGCGCGAATTCGGTGGTCTTGAAGACCCCCACCGGACGGCCCGACTGCACCAGGAGGGTCTCGTCCGCCTCCAGCCGCTCGAGGGTGCGCACGATCGCGCGCAGGTCGTCCCAGGTGCGCGCGGCCTTGCCGGTGCCGCCGTAGACCACCAGGTTGCCCGGGTCCTCGGCCACCTCCGCATCGAGGTTGTTGAGCAGCATCCGCAGGGCCGCCTCGGCCTTCCAGGTCTTGCAGCGCCGCTCGGGGCCGCGGGGCGCGACCTGGGGGCCGGGGGTGATCTGCAAGGGGGCGGAGGTCGTGCTGGGGGGAGTCATGGGGTGCCGTCGTGGGTGGTGGCGCGAGCGGGGCAGGATAACCCGCCTCCGAGCGGGCTCCGGCCTTCCCTTGGTGTCCAAGGCCCCTCTGAGCGCCGCAGGCGGTGATTCTGGCCCTGGGGACGACGCTTGGTCATTTTTTGACGGAACGTCAGTTGAACTCTGGAGGACGGCCGGCGAGAAGGTGCGCCCCATGGACGCCCCCCCCACCCGCAAGCAACGCGAAATCGCCGAGCGCGAAGAGCTCTTGCTCGACGCGGCCCGCTCGATCCTGCTCGAGCGCGGCTACCTGGGCCTGACGATGGACCGCATCGCCGAGGCCACCGAGTACTCCAAGGGCACGGTCTACCTGCACTTCGACAACAAGGAGGAGGTCGTCGCCGCCCTCGGCCTGCGCGTGGTCGAGGCCAAGCGCCGCTTCTTCGAGCGGGCGGCGGCCTTCGACGGTGGGACGCGCGAGCGCTGCTGCGCGATCGGCATCGGCTCGAGCCTGTGGGCCGCGCTCTACCCCGAGGACATCCGCCTGACCCAGATCGTCAAGGCCCAGTCCCTGGGCGAGAAGGTCCGGCCCGAGCGGCGCGAGGCGCTCGAGGTGTGCGAGGAGGCCTGCGCCGGTGCCGTGGTCGGAACGGTGCTCGAGGCCGCCGCCGCGGGCGACCTGCAACTGCCGCCGGGCGTGGTGCCGGGCATGGTGGCCCACGGGCTGTGGTCCCTGCACTGGGGTGCCCAGTCCCTCTCGCAGCTCGACATCCCGCTCGAGCACCTCGGCATCGCCGACAGCCCCGAGCTGCTGATGCGCCACTGCCACGCCCTGCTCGACGGCTATGGCTGGCGTCCGCTCTTCACGGAGCACGACTGGAACGCGACCTACGCCCGCGTGCGCGCGGAGGTGTTCGCTGACGAATTCGAACAGTTGGCCGCGCGCGACGACGACGCGGCCAGCCCCGTGCAGAAGGACTGACCGTGCGAGGACAAGCCATGAGCGAGCGCGACGTGAGCATCGAACCGGCGACCGAGACCCGTGGACGCAGCAGCCTGCGATTGGTGCTGGTGGTTGCCGCGGGGGCAATGGCCCTGGGAGCTGCGGCCTGGGGCGCGGTGACCTATGCAGGCTCGGACGACGGCGAGAGCGGAGGCATCCGCGCCGTGCCCGAGCGCAACAACGCGCTGCCGGTCAACGCCGTGCGGGTCACCCCCGTCGACGGCTACGAGCGCCGCCGCACCTTCGCCGGCGAGGTGCGGGCGCGGCGCGCCAGCGACCTGGCCTTCGAACGCTCCGCGCGCATCGCGACCCTCGCCGTGCACGAGGGCCAGCGCCTGTCCGCCGGTGACCTGATCGCCGCTCTGGACGTGCGCGACGTGGAGGCCCGGCGCGCCGCCGTCGCCGCCCGGCGGGACGCTGCCCAGGCCCAGCTCGACGAGCTGCGCGCGGGTCCGCGGACCGAACGCATCGACGCCGCCGCCGCCCGCGTCGACGAACTCGAACAACGTCTGGAGTTGGCGCGCATCGTCGAGGGCCGCCGCCGCGACCTCGTCGCCAGCGAGGCCATCTCCGCCGAGGAGCTCGACGCCGCGCGGCTCGACGCCGCCGCCCTGGGCGCTTCGGTGGCCATGGCCCGCGCCGAGCTGGCGGAGCTCGAGACCGGCACGCGCCCCGAACAGCTCAGCGCCCAGGAGGCGCGCGTCGCAGAACTCGACGCTGAGCTGGTCGGGATCGACGTGGACCTCGACCGCAGCCGCATCGAGGCTCCCTTCGACGGGGTCGTCGAGCGGGTCCTGGCCGAGGTGGGCTCGGTCGCCGCACCCGCGGCGCCCGTGGTGACCCTGGTCGAAGCCGTGAACCTCGAGGCCTGGATCGGCCTGCCGACCGAGGTGGCCGCAGAGCTCACCGCCGGCGACCGCCGCGAGCTGCGCATCGGCGAGCGCTCTTTCGAGGGCGAGTTCATCGCCTGCCTGCCCGGCGTGGATGCGACGACGCGCACGCGCACCGCGGTGCTGCGCCTCGCGGACGTCGAGCTGGGCGCGGTGGTTCCCGGCCAACTGGCCGAGCTGGTCACCGTCGAGAGGGTCCCGCTCGAAGGCCTGTGGCTCTCCGCGGAAGGGCTCGTCAACGCCCGCCGCGGCCTGTGGGCGGCCTACGTGCTGACGCCCCTCGCCGCCGGCGACGACGCGGGCGTCGACGGCGCGACCCACCGGGTCGAGCGCCGCGAGCTCGAGAGCCTCGCCACCGACGGCGCTCGGGTGCTGGTGCGCGGCGACCTGGCCCCGGGCCAACTGGTCCTGGCCGACGGCGCCCAGCGCGTCACGGCCGGGCAAGCGGTGCGCCTGGCGGCCGAAGTCGAGGTGCAACGGTGACAGCGTCCCGCACCGAGATCAGCCACCCCGCGGAGGCGACCCCCGGCGGCTGGCGCACCCTGTTCTTCCGCAACCCGCGGTTGATGTTCCTGGCCCTGGCGCTGATCGTCGTCTCCGGCCTGTCGTCCTACGAGTTGCTGCCGCGCCGCGAGGACCCCGAACTCACCGGACGCTTCGCCACGGTCATCACGCGCCTGCCCGGCGCCAGCGCCGAGCGCGTCGAGTCCCTGGTGACCGAGAAGCTCGAGGAGGCCCTGCAGGACGTCGAGGAGATCAACCTGCTCGAGTCCGACTCGCGCACGGGCATCTCGACCCTGATCGTCGAGCTGGCCGACGAGGTGCTGGAGGTGGACGAGGTCTGGTCGCGGGTCCGCGATCGCCTGAGCGGCGCCGAGCAGGAGCTCCCCACCGAGGCCTCGAAGCCGGTCTTCGACGAGCAGGAGGTCGACGCCAAGGCGCTGATCGCGGCCGTGGTCTGGAACGGCGCTGGCCCCGCGCCGCGCGGCGTGATGTCGCGCCTGGCCGAAGACCTCGAGGACCGACTGCGCGCCCTGCCCGGCACCAAGGAGACCGAGATCCTGGGCGACTCCGAGGAAGAGATCCTGGTCGAGATCGACCCGGCGCGCCTCGCCTCCCTGGGCCTGTCGATGGCCGACCTGAGCAGCCTCGTCGCCGACGACGACTCCAAGGTCTCCGCAGGCCGGTTGCACGCCGTCGGCTCCGAGGTCGCCCTCGAGGTGACCGGCGACTTCGACTCCCTGGCGCGCGTGCGCGACGCGATCGTCGCCACCGGTCCCGCGGGGCAGGTGGTGCGCCTGGGCGACGTCGCGCAGATCGAGAAGACCGTGGCCGACCCGCCCCGGGACCTGGCCTGGATCGACGGGCGGCCGGGCGTGACCGTCGGCGCGATCCTCGAGAACACGGTGCGCGTGGACCGTTGGGCGGCGCGTGCGCGCGAGACGGTGGCCGAGTTCAAGGCTGAGCTGTCCGGCTCGATCGGCGTCGAAGTGATCTTCGACCAGAGTGGCTACACCGAACAGCGCCTCGACAACCTGTTCGCCAACCTGGGCCTCGGTGCGCTGCTGGTCGTGCTCTCGCTGCTGGTGATGATGGGCTGGCGCTCGGCGGTCCTGGTCGGGCTGGCCCTGCCGCTGACGACCCTGATGGTGTTGCAGGGCATGCGGACCCTCGGTGTGCCGATCCACCAGATGTCGGTCACCGGGTTGATCATCGCCCTGGGTCTTCTGATCGACAACGCGATCGTGATGGTCGACGAGGTCCGCCACGAGTTGGACCAGGGACACTCGCCGGGCGCGGCGGTCAACGAGAGCGTGAGGCGGCTGTTCGTGCCGCTGCTCGGCTCGACCCTGACGACCGTGCTGGCGTTCATGCCGATCGTGCTGATGCCGGGGCCCGCGGGAGAGTTCGTGGGCGCGATCGGAATCACGGTCTCTCTGGCCCTGATCAGCTCGCTGTTCCTCTCGGTGACCGTGATCGCCTCGTTCACCGCCCTGATGGCCAGGGCCTCCCGCCTCGGCGAGACGCCGAGCTGGTGGCACCGCGGCGTGCACAGCGCAGGGCTGCTGCGCGTGTACCGCGGCTTCTTGACCGGGATCGTGAAGCGGCCGCTGCTGGGCGTGGGCATGTCCTTCGTGCTGCCGATCCTCGGTTGGGCGGCCATGCCGCGCCTGCAGGAGCAGTTCTTCCCGCCTACCGATCGCGACCAATTCCAGGTCCAGATGTGGCTGCCGCAACAGTCCGACATCGACGAGACCTCGGCGGCCGTGGCCGAGCTGCGCCGCGTCGCGCTGGAGCATCCCGATGTCGCCGCGGTGCACGCCTTCGTCGGCGCCAGCTCGCCGAAGTTCTACTACAACATCCCCGAAGGCACCGAGGGTGCGGCCTTCTATGCCCAGGCGCTGATCCAACTGCGCGGGGCGCGGGGCGCCCAGCGCGTGGCGCTCGACCTGCAACGGGAGCTCGACGCAGCCCTCCCCCACGTACAAACCGTGGTGCGCCTGCTCGAGCAGGGTCCGCCCTTCGACGCGCCGGTCGAAGTGCAGATCTCCGGACCGGACGTCGAACGCCTGGACCAACTCGGTCGCGAGCTGCGCGGGATCCTCGCCAGCGTGCCCGGTGTCGTGCACACGCGCACGACGGTGGCCGCGGATCGCCCGAAGCTGTGGTTCGAGGCCGACGACTTGCAGCTCTCGCGCACCGGGCTCGACCGCGTCGCCCTGGCCCGGGCCCTCGAAGGGCTGCTTGACGGGCGCCTGGGCGGCTCCCTGCTCGAGGCCAGCGAGGAGCTGCCGGTGCGCGTGCGCCTGCGCGACCAGGACCGGGCCGACCTGGCCTCGATCCAGGGTCTGCCGCTCCAGGTCCGCAGCGCGGACGGCGCGCCCACCTGGACCTCACTCGCCGCCCTGGGCGAAGTGCGACTCGAGCCGGAGTTGGCCTCCATCCGCCGCCGCAACGGCGAACGGGAGAACTCGGTCCAGGGCTACCTCGAAGCGGGCATCCTGCCCAGTGCGGGTCTGGAGGGCTTCCTGGCCGCGCTCGACGCCGCCGGCTTCGAGGCGCCCCCCGGCTACACCCTCACCGTCGGGGGCGAATCGGCCGAACGCGACGAGGCCATCGGCAATCTGATGGCCTTCGTCGGGCTGCTGCTGGTGGTCATGGTCGCCGTGCTGGTGCTGTCCTTCAACTCGTTCCGGATGGCCGCCATCATCGGCGCGGTGGGCCTGTTCTCGACCGGCCTGTCGACCCTGGCCCTGTACGCCTTCGGCTTCCCGTTCGGCTTCATGGCGATCATCGGCACCATGGGCCTGATCGGCGTGGCCATCAACGACAGCATCGTGGTCCTGGCCGCCATCCGCGACGACCTCGAGGCCCGCACCGGAGATGCCGCGGCAATCGTCCGAGTGGTCGTGCGCTCCACGCGCCACGTGCTCTCGACCACGATCACGACCATGGCCGGCTTCACCCCGCTGATCATCGCCGGCGGTCAGTTCTGGCCGCCCCTCGCGGTGGCCCTGGGCTTCGGCGTGGTCGGCGCGACGATCCTGGCCCTGGCCTTCGTGCCCTGCACCTATCGGATGCTGCACCGCGAGCGGCCGCGTTTCGCGCGCCGGTCCGCGCCAATCAAGACCCGCGCAGAAGTCCCGACTCCCGCCGTGGGCTGAGGCGACGAGGGACCGGCCGAGGATCTCGTCGCCCGGGTAGTTGATTGGCCACGAGAGCGGCCAACGACCCCGGACCAATCGTTGCGATCGAAGGCTGCATTGAGATTCCTTGGCCGGCCTCGGCGGAGATTTGCGTTCAGATCGACAGACCTTCTGCAACAGGAGAGCAGACATGTCGTCGAACGACGAATTGCGTCCCCAAGCGCCGCGTGGCGCTGCTGTTCCTGACCCCGACGGAGCCGCTTCCAAGGCCGCCGGAGCCTCATGTCAGACAGCAGCCTCGACCGTACCCCCGGCCGTACCCCCGGCCGTACCCCCGGCCGTACCCACGGCCGTACTCCAGACCGACGGAACGACACCGTTCCAGACCGATGGGACGACACCGACCGTGCCGCACGCGGTCGACTCCGGGGCGGTCGACTCCGGGGCGGTCGACTCCGGGGCGGTCGACTCCGGGGCGGTCTTGGGCGTGCAAGTCCGCGGGGTTGAGGAGCGATCGGGTCTGTCCGACGACCTCATAGTCAGTCGGGACCACGTGGTCAACTACATCGCGAGCCAAACGACCGAACGAGTCTACGGCCGACTGCATGCCGCCCAACAGCGAGCCCAACGGTTCTATGGGATCCTGACTGTCTTCTTCGGCTTTGTCGGATTCTCCGCAGTCGCAGCACTGGTCACGACACCGATCGCCGGCACGTTGCGCGAGGAACTCAAGACGACTGTGGTCGGTCCGGTCACCGCGACCGCGGATCGCGCCGAGTCCTTGGCCGCAGGAGCTCAGGACGCGAGCGACAAGGTCGCGCGCGACCTCAGTAACTACAAGACCGAGAGCCTCCGCCAGGCCGAGGCCATGCAGACGATCTTGAACGAGCAGGTGCATGCCGCAGTGGACTCCAATATCGGCGGGCTGCAGCGAGAGCTCACGGCGCGCGATGGACTACTGGACCTCAAGGACATGGCCGCGAGGCTCGATGCCGTCAAATCCTTCTCGATCGAGGAGCGAGAGCGAGTGATGAGCGCGATTCGCGTCGTCGCCGCGAGCCAGTCCGTGCGTGCCTCGGCAGGCTTCTCGCTGGCGCTGGAGAAGGTCGTCTCATCGTTCGCTGCGGCGGACCAGGTCGACACGCTCGCAGAGCTCGACGAGCTCGTTCCGGAAATGATCCTCTCTAGCACGCTTTCGAGCGGCACCCTGGCTACCCATTTCGGCCAGGTGATGATCGGGAGCTTGGGCGACCCGTCGACTTGGTCGGTCGAGATGGAAGATCGATTCGCGCGTTACGCGAATCAGGCCTCGGACCAGAGCATCCTTGCCCGCGCAACCCTCGACGCGATCCGATTGATCGCACTCGCATTGCGAGACCCGAACGCGAGCGCGCGGAACGACGCTACGCGCGCCTTCTTGTCGGGAGCATCCAAGGAGCTTCCCGAGTTCCAGGCGCTGCTCGTCATCCAACTCGTGATCTACACCGACTCCAAGTTCTGGGTCACGACGGGTGGAACTCCAAGGACCGAGATGATTGCGATCCGTGCTCGACGAGTCGTCCGCGCCAACGCCGACCTGCTCGACCAACTCCTCTCCCCGCCCGTGCTCGGTGCAATCCAGGACCAGGGGTTGACGGACGTGATGTCGGCGCCCGATTGGAACGCGACTGGTGGCGCTCAGATTGGCGACTCGTTCAGACTCCTGCAGCAGGGCGGCTTCGAAGCACTGGCCGAGTCCTGGGGTCAGGAGTAGGAGCTTCAGTCGCGTCCACGCCTGCTCAGGGCGTTCCGTCGGGATCAGGGACAGATCTCCCCCGCCAGGGCCACGTACTCGGCCAGGGGCGCCAGGCGCAGTTGGGCCCGGCGCGCGTCGACGTTCTCGGGCTCGATGATCGCGAAGGGCCGCCAGACTCCGGTGCCCACGCACTCGCCCTGGGTGCCGAAGGTCTGGGGCTCGCCGCGGCCGATGGCCACCCGATCGGCCAGGTAGGCGTAGTGGGCCGGGTCGCACTCCCCCACCTCGACCAGCCCGTCCAGGACCAGGAGGACGCGCTCCTGGAGCTCGGGCCGCCCGTCGGCGTGCTGGATCACCCGCCAGGCGTCGCGGTCGGCCTGGGGGCCGAAGTCGCTGATCGTGAACCAACCGTGGCGATCGAGCAGGGGTTCGATCAGGGCGGCGTTGCGCAGCTGCGTCTCGTGGACCCGGCGCGCGAGGCGCTGGCGGACGAAGCTGCGCTGCAGGGGCGGGACGTCGCCCAACATCGAGGTCCACGACTCTTGGACCAGCCGGTCTCGAGCGCCGAGCAGGGCCAACTGCTCCACCACCCAGTCCACGTCGTCGATGCGCGGCTCGCGGGCTTCCAGCTCGCGGTCGGAGGCCTCCAGGGCCGCGTCGAGCTGCGCCAGGCGCTGCTCGAAGCCGGGGCGCCAGGTCAGCGCGGGCGAGGTCTCGCGATCGACGGCGCAACCGACGAGGCCTACGACGACTCCGACGCAGAGGAGCAACTCACGGGCGCGATTCGACATCGCTCGGATCGTACTATCGCGCCATGAGCGTCGTCGCACGCACCTTGGTCGTCGGCTTACTCGGACTCGGCGCGGGCCTGGGCGGTGGATACTGGGCGTCCTCCGGGGACGCTCCGTCGCCAGCGCTCGGCGCGGCGGGCATGGACGCGATGGGCGCGGCGAGCCCCGCTTCGCGCCTCGCGGCCGAGATCAGCGCGCGCGAGGACGCCGAGCGTCGCGCCACCGCCGCCCAGGAGCAGGCAGCCGCGGTGGCCGCGCGGTTGCGGGACGTCAGCGATCAACTGGCCTCGGCCCGCGCCGGCTCGGAGCTCGAGGAGCAGGCCGCGGCGCTCGAGGTGACCCGCTCGGACCTGAGCGCGGCCCGGGCGACGCTGGCCGCGACCCGGTCCGAAGCCGAGGCGTCGAGCCTCCGACTCGAGGAAGCGATCTCGGCCCTGGAGAGCGCCAATGCCGAACTCGTCCTCTCGGCCGAGCGTCGAGCCGAGTTGGAACGCGAGCGCGACGCGGCCCTGGCCGAGAACGAGCGCCTCGCCGACCTGGCCGCCGCACGGCAGCTCGAGGTCGAGGCCGCGCGGGCCAAGGTGGAAGCCGCGCTCGCGCGCAGGCAGGCGCTCGAGGACGAGCAGGCCGTGGTGCAAGAGCGGCTGGCCGAGGCCCGCACCGAGCGCGACGACCTCCTGCGCCTGGCCTCCGCGGCGCGCCTCGACGAGCTCGTCGCCGAACTCGACGAGCTGTGGCCGGCGACGCCCGAGAAGGTGCCGGCCATGGAGGCGTGGATCCGCGCGGCACAAGCCGAGTTGGCCGGGCTCGACCACGACCGCTCGGCCCTGGCGCGACTGGAGCAGCGCATCGCCGCCGGTGAAGCGAGCGCCGACGAGCTCTGGTGGGCCCAGCGACTGGGCCGTCTGGTCGACCAGCTCGAAGCGCTGCTCGACCCCGAACACGGGGCCCTGGGCGGCCTGTCGCCGAGCTTCGGTTGGGGCGTCGCGCGCCGCATCGCCTTCGCCGAGACGGTGGTCGACCGGTCCCTGGAGGACCGCGACGCGCGGGAGGCGTGGGCGGAGTCGATCCGCTTCGCGCGGACGTCCGACGACTACCGCGGACTGGAGCTCGAGCCGCAGCTCGGGTTGCTGCCCCTGGGTCCCGACCCCGACAGCGGCCTGCTCGAGTTCGCCTGGCTGGCGAGCGGCAGGGCGACCCCGCGTGGACCCGACGGGCGGCTGGAGCTCGGCGGCGACAGCGCCGCTGTGCTCGTGCTGGTGCCCGGCGGTCGCTGTTGGATCGGCGCCCAGTCCCGCGATCGCGGCGGCCCCAACTTCGACCCCCTGGCCACCGACGCCGAGGGCCCCCCGCGGCAGGTCGAGCTCTCGCCGCACTTCATCGGCAAGCACGAGCTGACCCAGGGTCAGTGGCTGCGCCTGGTGGGCGAGAACCCCAGCCGCTACGGCCCCGGAACCTGGGGCGGACGCGAGGTGGACCTGGCCCACCCGGTCACCAATGTGAGTTGGGACGAGGCCACGACGGCCCTGGCTCGGCATGGCCTGCGCCTGCCCACGGAGGCCGAATGGGAGTGCGACGCGCGCGCCGGAGCGAGCACCGCCTGGTCGACCGGTGGCGATCCCCGTTCACTCTCCGGCTCGGTGAACCTCGCCGACCGCTACGCCGGCGCCAATGGCGGCGCCAACTGGGCCGGGCGCCTGGAGTGGCTCGACGACGGGCACACGGTGATGGCGCGGGTGGACGACTTCCGCGCCAACGCCTTCGGCCTGCACCACGTGCACGGCAACGTGTGGGAGTGGTGCGCCGACGGCTATCAGGATCGGCTGCCGGCTTCGACGGCCCTGGTCGAGGATCCGCTGGTCGACCCGCAGAGTTCGACCCGACGCACCTACCGAGGCGGGGCCTACAACTCGAGCGCCCTCGACGCGCGCCTGGTCCAACGCTCCAGCGCGACGCCCGACGCCGAGGGCGCCGCCCTGGGCCTGCGGATCGCTCGGGATCTGCAGCAGGTCGTCGACTGAACCCCGCGGCGCTGGTTCCGGCGCCGGGTGGGACCAGGACGCCGGACCGCGCCGAGAAACTTCAACCAGGGGCTGCTGAGACTGCGGGTCCGTGGCGGGCTAGGGGGGACATGAAGCGCCTCATCCTTTGCCTTCCCGCCGCGCTCGCCCTGTCGCTTCCGGCCCGCACGGAGCCCCTGGGGCCGCTTCAGGACCAGGCTGGAGCCCCCACGGACCCCTTTCAGGCCGAGGGGGCCACGGACACCGCGGCCCTGGTCGCGCACTACGCGGCCGTGGAGGCCGAGTTGCTGGCGGCGCCGACCGCCGGTCTGGACCCCGCGGCGGCTGCCCGTCGTGCCGCCCTGATCGGCTACCTGCGCGAGTATCGCGAGCGGGCCGACCTGGGTCAGGACCTGCTCGAGCTCGGGGGGCGTCCGCCCTATTTCGTGGATCCGCAGGGGCGGCGCTGCGCGGTGGCCTGGCTGCTGCACCGCAGCGGCGAGGACGCGCTCGTGGACTCGATCGCCGCGGAGCACAACCACGCCTGGCTGGTGGAGCTGGCGGACGACCCGCGGCTGCAAGTGTGGCTCGAGCACAACGGACTCACGGCCAGCGAAGCCGCGCGCATCCAGGGCCCGGTGACCGTGCCGCGGCCGGGGATCGGCGTCGCCCCAGGGGTCGTGACCGGAGGATCGGTCTCCGGTCCGTCCACGGGGGGCAACAACCCCTCGGGGGCCACCACCGGTACGACCAGCGGCGCCGACGTGGGCGACTGGTGGATGTGGTGGGAGATGAACAAGCTCGACTACCTGCGGCCCGATCGTGTCGAGCGGACCATCAGCGCGGTCGACCTCGAGCGCTACGGCCGTCCCGGTGAGGCGGAGCGCGCGACGCTCACCAAAGCCCTGACCGTCCTCGCGGCCGACGATCTGAAGCACGCTCGCTCCGAGGTGCGCGCGGCGGCGGCGCTGGTCGTCGGACGTGTCGAGCCCGAGCGCGCGGGTGAGCTGCTCGAGCCCCTGCTGCACGACTCGAACAGCCAGGTCCGCCACTGCGCGGTGCTCGGGTTAGGCCTCAGCGGGCGCTCCGAGCACGTGCCCTACCTGCGCGCGCTGCTGGTCGGCCGCGACGAACGCGGTCGCGTGGCCGAGGTCTCGCCCTACGGCGCGTACTACGCCGGGATCGCCCTGGGTCTCGCTCGCGAACACATGCCGGCGGAGGTGCTCGACACGATCGTCGCCCACGCCGCGCGGGGCGTGGAAGGCGGGCGCGGTCACGACCCGCAGACCCTGGGCGTGCTCGCCTACCAGCGGCTGACCGACTCACCGCAGCTCGTGCCCTTCACCCGAGCCGTCCTGAACGACGAGAACGCCGGTCTACTGCTGCGCTGCCAGGCGGCCGAGGCCCTGGACAGGGCGAACGACGCGGGGATCATCGCCGAGCTGCTCGATGCGGCCTCCAAGGGCCCCATCGAACTGCGACGCTCGGCCCTACTGGCGCTTGGGTCGGCCCAGAACCCGCTCGCCGCCGATGCGATCGCCACGGCCTTCGAGCTCGAGGCCGAGCTCACCACCCGCGGCTACGCGCTGCTCGCCCTGGGCGGCTGCGGGCGCGAGGAGCACAGCGAGTTCATCGAGCGCCAGTTGCTGAAGGGCTCGAGCAACCTGCGGCCCTACGCGGCCCTCGCACTCGGCATCCACGCGCGGCGCTTCAACGACCCGGGCGACCGCGCGACCCTGCGCGCCGCCCTCTCGCAGCGCCAGTCCTCGGTCACCGAAGGCGCCCTCGTGGTCGCCAGCGGAATCGCCCGCGACGAGCTGGCATTGCAGGCCTCGGGACATCGCCTGCAGGACGCACAGGGGAACATCGACCGCTACCACGCGGCCCTGTCCCTGGGCCTGATCTGCAAGCCGGTGACGGGGGGCGTGCTGCGCGAGGCCTTCACGAGCGAAGACTCCGACCTGCCCCGCGCGGGCATCGCCCTGGGCCTGGGCATGATCGGCGACGCCCCCGACGCGGGGCTGCTCGCGCGGGCGATCGAGACCTCGGCCGCGCCGGAGCTGCGCCAACAGTTCACGGTGGCCCTGGCCCTGCACGATTCGGTCGAGGCCCTGGGCGAGGCCGTAGGCCTGCTCGGGCGCGACGACGTGGCGGCCGGCACGCGCGCAGCCCTCTTGGGTGCGGCCGGGATCCTGGTCGACGGCCGCGACGGCCTGGCCCTGGGCGAGATCGTGCGCGGCAGCAACCCCGACGTGCAGCCGGACTGGATGCGGGAGCTGTGGCAGGTGTCGATCTGAGCGCGGGTCGCCCGCGACGCGCGCTCAACGCGCCGAGCGCGGGCGCAGTTCGTCGAGGGTAATCAGCGCGGCGGCGGTCGCGTAGCTCGCGCCGAGGATCGGCGTGCTGCTGAACGAGCCGTCCGCGCGGCGCAGCTCGAGCACGCGCTCCATCAGCACCAGCGCGTCACGGGGGCTGACATCACCGCAGGCCATGGCCTCCGCCGCCGACAGGTAATCGAAGGACAGGTAGTGGCAGCCCAGTCCCCCGGGGCCACAGTGCATCAGGACCTTGCCGCGCTCGCGGGCCAGGAGGGGCAGGCCGTCGAAGAAGCGCTCGAGGGCGAGCGCCAGGTCCGGGCCCCGGACCTCACCCACCCGCCACAGGGCCATGGCGCAGACGGGCCCGCGCCCCGTCGCCCCTCGCTGCTCCGCATCGCCGGGTTGGCGCACGCCTTCGACGGCCAGGTAGCCGTACCAGTCGTCGGCGGACCGCATGCCCTCCAGGGCGCCGATCGCGCCCTCGATCACGGCGGCGTCGACTGCGGCACCCTGCTCGCGCGCGCGGGCCAGGCCCTGTAGCACCGCGGCCGTGGTGAAGCTCATGGAGATCGACGGCGAGCCCGCCGGATCGTCCGTGGCCGGGGCGTAGTAGCCCCATCCGCCGTCGCGCTGCACGCGACTGGCCAGGTCCCCCACCACGGCGTCCACGGCCTCGGCGAAGGTCTCGGGATCGAGCAACTCGGCAGCCCGCGCCGCGGACAGGGCATCGAGCAGCATCGCGTCGGCCCAGGGCGTGTAGTCCATGCCCGCGGGCTGCGGACGAGCTGTCGCGCGCGATCGGGCGCGCCCCACCACGTAGGCGACCGCCCGCGTCGCTGCGGCGCGCGCGCGATCTCCCGGAGCGCGCAGCAGGGCGCGGGCGGCCACCGCGGTGGCCGACTCCGTGAAGGCGTGGGCCACCGACGCGGGCTCGTCGCGCAGCTCGTGTCCGGCGGCCCAGGAACCGTCCGCGCGCTGCGCGCGGATCAGCCACTCGACGGCTGCTCGCATGGCTTCGGAGGTCTGACGCACCGGCAGGGTCGCGGGCGCCGATGGCCTGACCGCCGCGTCGAAGCGCGTCGGACTCGGCCAGCGGGGATCGGACTGCTCCACCAGCTCCAGCAGTCCGCTGACGATCACCCCGGCCGCCGCCCGGGCACGTGGTTGGTCGGGCAACTCGCTCACCAGCCGCCGCAGCGCGGCGTCGGCCTCGGCCGGCTCACCGGCCGCCAGGTCCAGGGTCGCGCGCAGGGTGAGCGCATTCGCCAGCACCTCCCCGTCGTCGCTGGCCAGGCACGCGGCCAAGAGCGTGGCCGCCTCGTCGAGCTCCCCCAGGCCGATCCTCACGGCGGCCTCGCGCACCTGCAGCTGCGCCAGGCGCGAGGGATCGAGGGGCCGCGCGGCACGCCAGGCGGTCAAGGCGGGCTCGGCCTCGAAGCGTCGCGCGTGGATGTCGCCCGACAGGGTCAGAGCGTCGAAGCTGTCGACGCCGGCCAGCCAAGCGAGGGCGGCGTCGAGGTCGCCCCCACGCTCGAGTTCGACCGCGCGCGCGTAGCGCTCCGGGGGATCGGCCCGCTCCACGGCCTCGGGCCCGGGCGGAGTCGCGGGCGCGAGCTGCTCGCGCAGGAAGGCGTCGACCATCGTCGGGGTATCGACCCGCTCGAGCTCGGCGACGACCTGCCCGTCCGGCTCGACGACGAAGATGCCCCGCCCGAAGGCGAGGGGCCCGACACCATAGGCACCGACGAAGGGCACGGCATCGCCGCTGCGGTACCACAGGGGCACGAAGCGCTCGTTGACCAGGGCGACGACCTCGTCGTCCTCGAAGGTCGTGAACATCGGCACGCGTGTCAGGTCCACGCCGAGCTGAAGGTTGCCGTAGAGGTAGGCCACCAGCAGGATTCGTCGCCCGTCGCGCCGCGCGCGCAGGGCCGCCTGCCTCCAGTCCGGGGCCCAGTCGACCCGCGAACCGCAGCGGGCGGCGAGCTCGGCGAGGAGCGCGTCGTCCACCGCGGTGGCCGTCTCGCCAACCTGCGGCTGGAGCGCTCGGGCCACGGCGCTCGCCGACCCACTCCAGAGGGCCGCGAGCGCAAGGGCTGTGGCGACGGCTGTGCGAGGCGAGCGGACGAGCGTCGCGGCGTCGATTCGGTTGTCGGGAGTCATGGAGCTTGCCGGGCCGCCGGTGTGTGTGGCAGCCGGTGTGTGCGGCAGCCCGACTGGCGCGACCGAAGCCCACAGCCGGCAGTCAGAGCGCGTGCAGTTCGCCGTCCTGCGCGATGGAACAGCCCGCGTCGCGTACCTGCCGCGCGGCGTCGCTGGCGGGGTCGGCGGCGGGGTTGGAGTGGTTCAGGTGAGTGAAGCGCAGCTTGGCCCGGTCCGTTTCCGACAGGGGCGCGAAGCGCTCGAGGCTCTCGAAAATGAAGGGGTGCGGGATCTCGGCCATGGCGCGCCCGGGAAGCTCGTCAGGCCCGAAGAACGTCCCGTCGACCAGGGCCACGTCGACCCCGGCCAGGACCTCCTCCACGGGCGTCTCCCAGCGCTCCCACTTGTCGATGTCCGGCAGGTAGAGCAGGGACCGCTCGGGCCCGCGGATCACGAAGGCCAGGGTGTCGGAGAACTCGTCGCGATGGGGAACGCGCAGGGCCTCGACGACAAGGTCCTCGCCCGCCCGCAGCGGGTGCTCGGGGTCGATACGCGCGAAGTCGAAGCCGCCACCAGCGACACTCAGGGACCAGGGACCGTTGTCGGTCAAGAAGGCCTGCATGGACTCGGTCGCGTACAACCGCTGCCCCGCGGCGCCGTAGGCCTCGCGCCCCAGGGGCAGCAGGCCGGCGTAATGACCGGTGTGCGCGTGGGTCAAGAGGATCCCATCGAAGAGCGGCGGGCGACCACCCTGCGCCGCGGGCGGGCTCCAACCTCGCGGATGGTCGACCGCGACCTCGAGCTGCCGATCGATGTCGGGCGAGGCGTCGATCAGCCAGCGTCGCCTCGCGCGCGGGTCGACCAACAGCAGCGAGGTCACCGACCGCCGGCGCGAGGGATCCTCGCGCGCGGCCACGCAGCACGCGCGCCGGCAGCCGAGCTGGGGCAGCCCGCCATCCTGGGCCGTGCCGAGGACGAGCACGTAGGGGCGATCGGTGGGCGCGGTGGGAGCCGACTCCACCTCGGCCGTCGACAGCCGATCGCGAGCGCGAAGCGCATCGAGCCGCTCTCCTTCCAGGCGCGTGGCCTCGAGCATGGCCTTCGCGCGCGCGGCCTGGGCCAGGGCCTCGTCCCGGGCCCGCTCCGCTTCGCGACCACAGGAACACACCAGTGCGAGCAGTGATCCGACGATTGCGATCCACCGGCCGAGCGCGCGCAGGCCCGCCATCAGCGCACCGGAGACCGGGGCCGCAGGTAATCCGTCATCCCCTCCAGCGCGGGGACGACCAGGGCGCAGGCCAAGAGCAGGCGGCGGTCGATCGCGAAGCCCGCCTTGGCCACCACCCGCAGCAGGTAGGGCTCCGGGTCGGGGTCGCGCAGCAGCCAGGCCACCGGTCCACCGCCCGCGGGCCGCAGCTCGAAGGCCTCTCGCGCGCGGCGGCGGCGCCAGCGCCGGGCCAGGGCCGTGCGTGCATTGCGATCGGCCAACTCGCCCACGGTCGTGCCGTCGGGGCCCTCGACGCGCCACGAGCGCGCCAGCAGCGGACCGCGCGCGTGGGGACGCAAACGCCCGACCACGTCGCCCGCCGAGTCCGGTGCGCGCACCACCTGGGCTTCGCCTTCGGGCGCGACATGCAGCATCAGCTCGCTCGCCTCGCCGTTGGTGAAGACCTCGAACTGCGGACGCAGGAGCGGCGCTTCGTCGGTGCGAAAGGCCACTGTACTCCCCGTCTCGTCGACCGCCATGAAGCAGCCCACGCGCAGCAGCTCCTGATTGCCGCCGGCGATGGGCTTGGTCAGGATCCGCGGGGAGTTGGCCAGGACCGTGTAGCGGTCGAGGGCGAAGATCGGCGGCTCCATGGGGCCATCATCCGCCCGGGGCGGCGCGCCGCAAGGCACGGTCCTGAATAGCTGCGGTCCTCAATAGCTGCGGTCGTCAATAGCTGAAGCCCAACGTGAACGAGAGCTGCCGGTAGTCAGGCCGGCCGCTGACCCCGAGCAGATCCACCGGCTGGCCCTCGAAGGCGCGCCATGCGATCCCGACCCTGGCGTTGGGCGTGAGCGCGAACTGCAGGCCGACCTGGCCGTAGTAACCCCAGGTCGTGTCGCCCTCTTCCACGCCCTGCGCCCCGGTGGCCACGAAGGAGCGCGCACGCAGCAGGGACACGCCGCCGGAGACGTAGGGGCGCAGGAACCCGTCGAACAGCGCCAGCTCCTTGCGCAGACCCAGGGAAGCCTCGATCGAGGACGAGCCCTCGACCGTGGGCACGAAGATCGAGGGGTCCTCGGTCTCCTCGTCCGGGTAGCCGCTGATCGAGTCGAACCAGTCGTCGAGGGAGCCGTCGTAGGGCGCCGAGGTCCACAGGCCGAACTCGACCGACAGGAAGGCCGCCTCCGGCGCTCCGTAGAGCTCGAGGCCCATGACCAGTTGGTCCTCGCCCCCGGGCATCAGGTCGGTGTTCGCGAAGTCGCGGGTGCCGAAGTGCATCTGCCCGTCCTCGCGCCAGCCGGGGTAGTCCACCGGGCCGGGCGGATTGGACTCGGGCGTCACGCAGGACGCGAGGCCGGCGGCGACGACGCAGGCGAGGAGCACTCCGCGGGTCAGGCCTGAGCGGGTCGAGGCAGCGGCGAGGTCGAACACGGCCTCAAGCCTCGAGCGGCGCCCCCATGGCGGCTTCCGCGCGGCGCGTGACCTCGCCGCTGGCGATCAACGCCCGCGCCGCCTCGATGTCGTCGTGCAGGAAGCGATCCACGTCCAAGGGCTCGACCCGCTCGCGCAGGAGGTCGTAGGCCGCCTGGGCGCCGACGCCGGCGCGCAGCTCGCTATGGAACTCGCGGGCCTGGGCCGCACAGAGGTACTCGATCGCGAGCACCGCCTCGACGTTGTCGCAGATCATGCGCGCCTTGCGCGCGGCGGTGACGCCCATCGACACGTGGTCCTCCTGGTTGGCGCTGGTGGGGACCGTGTCCACCGAGGCCGGGTGGGCGTAGATCTTGTTCTCGCTGGCCAGGGCCGCGGCGGCGACCTGGGCGATCATCATGCCCGAGTTCAGTCCGGGCTTGGGCGTCAGGAAGGCGGGCAGCCTGGAGAGGTCCGGGTTGACCATCTGCTCGACGCGGCGCTCGGACACATTGGCCAGGGTGCACAGGGCCAGGCCCAGGTAGTCGAGCACCATCGAGACCGGCTGACCGTGGAATTGGCCCGCGCTGATGACCTCGCCCGTCTCGGGGAACAGCACCGGGTTGTCGGTGACGGCGTTGATCTCGCCGGCCAGGACTTCGGAGACGTGCGCCAGGGCGGTCTTGACCGCGCCGTGGATCTGCGGGATGCAACGCAGGCAGTAGGGGTCCTGCACGCGATCGCAGTCCGTGTGGCTGTCGAGCACTTGGCTGTTCGCGAGCAGCGCGCGCATGTTCGAGGCGGCGCGGGCGTGGCCGGCGTGACCCTTGAGCTCGGCCAGGCGCGGGTCGAAGGGCTTGACGCTGCCGAACAGGCCCTCGAGGGAGAGGGACGCGATGGCGTCGGCGCAGCGCGAAAGCTCGGCCGCGCGCAGCACGACACCGACGCCGGTGGCCTTCATGATCTCGGTGCCGTTGATCAGGGCCAGGCCCTCCTTGGCGACCAGCTCGATCGGCGCCATGCCGAGGCGGGCAAGGGCCTCGCTGGCATCCAGCAGCTCGTCGCCCAGGTACGCGCGCCCGTAGCCCATGGTCGCGGCCGCCAGGTGCGACAGGGGTGCCAGGTCGCCGGACGCCCCCACCGAGCCCTGTTGGGGCACGTAGGGCACGAAGCCCGCGTGGAACAGGCGGATCCACTGCTCGAGCAGCTCCACGCGCACGCCCGAGTTGCCCCGCGAGAGGCCGTTGATCCTCAGCACCATCGCCGTGCGAACCTCGGCGCGCGGCATCGGCTCGCCCACGCCGCAGCAGTGCGAGAGCACCAGGTTGCGCTGCAGGGTGTCCAGGTCGCCCGCTTCGATGGCGACGTTCTTGAGGCGCCCGAAGCCCGTCGTCAGGCCATAGACCACGGCTCCGGACTCGACGGTTCGCTCCACCAGGGCTCGCGAGCTCGCGACGGCCGCGCGCGCCGCGTCGGTCAGGGTCAGCTCGAGGTCGCCACCCCGGAAGAGGGGCTGCAGGTCGGAAAGGGACAGTGAGCGCCCGTCGAGGGCCAGAACGGGGGTGGACATGGGCCCGGGATCATACCGGCCGTGCGCCGCGTGGCACGCCGCGCCGCCGCCCCTTTGACCTCGCGCGGCGCCGATCCGTCAATCCATGGGCCAGCGACGGCCGGCACGGGTCCAGGTCTCGCGATCCTGGCCGACGCGAGCATCCTCGGGCAGGGCCAGGTTGCGCTGCACGACGCCGTCGAGCTCGAGTCCGTCGACGCTCAAGAGCTCCTCGGCCCACCAGACCACGCGCAAGTTCCACTTGCCCGCGGCCAGCCCACCGAGCTCGAAGTCGCGATCGGGCGGCAGCTCGAAGACCTCCCGCGGGCGTCCGTCCAGGATCACTTGCACCGGCAGGGGCTGGAAGCGACCCGACAGGAGCAGTTGCAGCGAAGCCTCGCCCTCCTCCACCGGCACCAGCTCCAGCTCCACCTGCTCGTCGTCCGGGCCCACCGCGCGCACCGCTCGGGTACGGCCATCGGGGGACACCGCCTCGAGCAGGCGATAGGTGGACACATCGGCGCCGCGGGTCAGGAGGAACTCGCCGTTGGAGTCCGTGGTGGTGGTCTGTCGCACCGCCGGCAGGGCCGGCAGGACCTCGGTCTCCAGGAAGCCGCGCTCCTCGCGGAAGACGTCGAGGGTCGCACGCACCGGGTCGGCGGCAACCAGGCGCACCGTGGCACCCGAGATGACCTGGCCGTCGCGAACCACCCGGCCGCGCAGGGTCGGCGCGACCTCGAGGCCCAGGCTCACCTGGCGCGTCTCGCCGGCCGCGATCGTCACCCGCGTGCGGTCCGGGTTGCCCACGGCGCCCGGGCGGAAGACGTAGGCGTAGAAGGTCCCCGGCGGCAGGCCCGTCACCGTCACCGGCTCGGAGCCCAGCTCGATCGGGTTGACGCGGTACCAGGGGTAGGTGCGGTTCAGCCCCCCGTGGGTCGGCACCAGCACCACCTGGGCCGGGCCCGGTCCGCCGACGTCGTTCGCCAGCTCGAACACGACCGTGGCCGGGTCCTGCATGTTGAAGACGAGCCGGCTGGGTTCGGCCACGAAGGAGCGCGCGATGCCGGTCTCGCCGCGGAAGGGCGAGTAGTCCGGATGGTCGATCTCGACCAACACCGAGCGACCGGCGGCGATGTGCGGGATCAGGAAGTTGCCCTTGGCGTCGGTCAGGGTCGACTGGCCGTCGATGGTGATCGTCGCCCCGGCGACCGCCTCGTTGCGCTGGTCGAGCACCCGCCCCTGGGCTCCACCGGGCTGGGCGTAGACGATGTTGAGCAGCGTCTCCTTGTCCTGCTGCAAGCGCACCTCGCGCTTGGAACCGAGGATCCGCGGGCCGCGCACCTCCACCACTTCCAGCCCCGGGTAGAGGTCGATCGCCCCGAAGACCCCGTCGGCGCCGGTGGTCAGCTCGCGTCCGTCGTTGGGGCCACCGAGGAGGCTGATCGTGGCCTGGGCTCCGGCGCCGTCGAGGTCGGTGATGCGGCCGCGCAGCTGGGCCGTGGCGCCGGTGCCGAGGGGCGGGCCGCTGGGCACGTCCGGCAGCAGCGCGGGGCGCACCAGGTCCAGGTGGATCTCGAGCGGCCAAAGGACGGTGCTGGGGCCGTACTGCAGCTCGTCGCTGCGCTCATCGGGCGCCACCGAGACCAGCTCGACGATCCGCGCGGGATCAGCGGCCCCACCCTGCTGGAGCACGCTCGGCGTCGGCAGGGCCACCTCGGGCTGTTCGACCGCGTCGGTGCCGAGGTTGCCGTCCTTGAGGAAGACGAGGGTGAAGACGACCGCGCCCAGAATCGCTCCGGCGGCCAGGAGCAGGGCGGACGCGCGACCGGAGGTGGGGTTCGAAGCTGTCATGCGGGGAATGAACTTAGTCCCCGATGAGGCCGGGGTCACGGGCACCGATCGTCTACCTGTCCCGCGCCTGCCCCGTTGGACCCCGGGGGACGGGCGGACACAATCCTGACCATGGTCGTCCAACGCGAGTCCCCCACGCGTCGCTTCGGCGTCGCAGCCCTGTTGAGCGCGGCGCTTGCGGCTTGTTCGAACGACGGCGCGGCCCCGGGGCCCGCCGCGGGCACGCGGGCGCCCGCGGACGCCGACGTCGACCGGGCAGCTCCTGCGTCGACCGCCCGGCCCACCTACGAGGGCCCCCCGCGCCTGCTCGCGCGCCAGGAGGTCGAGGTCCCGGGCCGGGCCATCGGCGCCGCCGCGGCCGACCTCGACGGGGACGGCCGGGCGGACCTGGTGGTGACCCTGGAGGAGCCGGGGACCCTGATGGTCTTCGCCTCGTCCACCGGCGGCCTGGCCGCGGCGCCCCGGCGCGTCGACGTGGGCGGGTTCCCGCTGCCGGCGGTGGTCGCCCACGACAGCGCCGGGCGGGAGTTGTTCGTGGCTTCGCGCACGACGGAGGAACTGCAACGGGTCGACGCCAGCGGCGCCGTGGTCGAGCGCTGGCCCCTCGGGGCGTCGCCCCGGGCCATCGCCACGGGCGACCTGGGCGTCGACGGCAGCGCCGACGTCGTGGTCGCGGTCAAGGGCGAGCGACTGCACGGCTTCGGCGCCGGTGGCGAGGCTTGGAGCGCGGACTTGCGCGGTACTCGCCCGACCTGTGTGCTCGTGGCCCGTGACGGCGCGACCGTCTGGGTCGGCACTCAGCTCCCCCCGCAGTTGCACGGCTACTCGGCGAGCGACCTGGCCGGCGGCGCGGCGCAGCCGATCGCCTCGATCGATCTCGCCGGCATCCCCCGCGCCCTGGCCGAGGCGGATGTCGACGGCGACGGGGACACCGAGCTGGTCTGCGCCGGTGGCGACGAGGACCTGTGGCTGCTCGGCATCGATGCGGGCGGCGGGTCGCAGGCTTGGGGCGAGGTCGCCCCCCAGCGCCAGCGCGCACCGGGACTCGTCCCCGTGGCCCTCGAAGCCGCCGACCTCGACGGCGACGGGAGCCCCGAGCTGCTCACGATCCAGTTCTACGACTCGGGCTACGGTGCCGTCGGCAAATGGAACTCCCAGGCGCGCCGCTTCGCCCTGAGTCTGTCCGAGTACGCGGGGCAAGCCCCGGTGGACCTGGCCGTGGCCGACTTCGACGGCGACGGCACGCGCGACCTCGCCATCGCCAACAGCGACGCGCGGCGCGTCAGCATGCTGCCGGGCACCGGCCTCGCCGCGCGCGAGAAGGAGTCCTTCTACCAGGCGCGGCGCAACCCGGTCGGCACCAACCCCCTGGCCGTCGGCGCCGGCGATCTCGACGGTGACGGACATCCCGAGGCGCTCGTCGCCAACGGGAGCGACGGCACTGTTTCGGTGCTGCTCAATCGCTATTCGATCCTGGGCGAGCGGCGCGACGTGGCGGTGGGTCCGTCCCCGACCGAAGTCGTCGTGGTCGACTTGAACGGCGACGGCAAGAACGACGCGGTGGCGTTGGTGCGTCCGCCCGAGGGAGCGCGGCTCGCCATCCTCGTGGGCGATGGAACGGGCGCACTGGACGGCTCGGCCGTTGCGGCGGTCGACCTGGGCGGCGATGCGAGCGACCTGACCCTGGCCGACCTGAACGGCGACGGTGGCCGCGAGCTCGTGGTCGCCGATCCCTTCGGCGCCCGGCTCGTGATCGTCGACGTGCCGCGCCCATTGCCGGCGGGGTGGACCCCCACCGCGACCCCGATCCCCGTGGGCGGCGCCCCCTCCGCCGTCGCGCCCTTCGCACTTCCCGACGGTCGCGACGCGATCGCCGTGGCTTTCGGCGGCGGCTCGCCCAAGCTCGTGCTGTACGAGCTCGCCGGCGGCAAGCTGCGCGAGTTGGCCGACGCCCCCGCCAACGGCGACCCCGCCGACCTGGCCTGCGGCGACTTCGACGGCGACGGGCGCACCGACGTGGCCTGGCTCGCCAGGCGCGCCCCCGGCGACCCCCAGGGATTCCTGCGCCTGTACCTCGCGCGCGACGGCGCCCTGCAACCCGGACCCGAGTACCCCACCGGCCTGGCCCCGGCCGAGATCGTCGCCGGCGACCTCGACGGCGACGGCCGCTGCGACCTGGCCGTCGCCGCACAGAACTCCCACAACGCCAACGTCTGGCTCGCCGCCGAAGGTGGCAGCCTCGTGCGCTGGCCCGACCTCGGCGCCGGCCTCGGCTGCCTGGGGATCGAACTCTGCGACCTCAACGCCGACGGCCGCCTCGACCTCCTGGTGGCCAACGCTTTCAGCCACGACCTGTCGGTGATCTACAACTTGCCGCGCTGACCTCACTTGCCTTCGCGCGCCGAGCCCAGCGGTAGGTCGATGGCGAACTCCCCGGTCGACAGCGCCTCGTGCCGCTCCCCGCTGGGGCTACTGCCGCCACCGCCGCCAGCGCACCCGCAGGCGAAGGAAGCGGTGCTTGATCCAGCGCCGGATCCGCGACTCGATGCGCGGGGAGGCGGCGAAGAGCAGGGGGATGCCGATGTAGGCCAGGAAGCCGCCGGGCAGCACCGGGGTCAGCCAGAGAAGTAGGCCCACGACGGTCAGCACGACACCGAGAACCGTCAGCGCGACGCGCTTCCATGGCGGTCGGTGCAGGCCGTAGTACATGTGCGCGCGCTCGACCTCGACCAGGACTTCGAAGGTCTGGATCGGGCCGGCGGGGGCGTGCTCGTCCTCTACGACGGGAGGTCCTTCGGCCTCGGCTTGGGGCGGACGGGTCTGGTCGTCGAGTTGGAACAAGGGCGGTGCGCTCAATCGAGCTGCTCGAGCATGGCGAGCAGGCCGGGGTGCAGTCGCAGGGAGCCGCGGGCGGGGTTGCCCGTCTCGGCGGCGGCGCGGCGGGTGGTGCCGATCAGGCCGTGGGGTCCGCCGAAGCTGGCGAGGGTCTGGCGCACAACACCGGTGAAAGCCGCGCGGTCTGCTTCGGTGCGCCGACCGAGCTCGTCGGAGTAGACCAGGCCCAGGCCCTCGAGCAGGTTCTGGGGCACGCCCGCGGTGTCCCCCACCGGCAGGCGTTGGGGATCGAAGTTGACCACCGTCACGTCGATCCACGGACCACCGTTCGTCTGTTGGCCGGTCAGGTGCACGTCGGCGGCGGCGGCCAGCAGACCGCGCACCAGCTCCGCGCGATCTGGCTCCAGCTCGGCGATGCCGGCGGCGATGCGCCAGCAGCGCACTTGGATGGCCGAGCGCGACAGAACCTAGGTCGGCACAAGGTGCACCTCGATCCGCAACATCGGGACCCTCGACGCCAGCACGCGCCGGAGCTTCAAGGTCATGCTGAGAGTGCCCCTCGAGACCGCTCGCGCATGGAGCATCCGAGAGGCGGCGAGAGGCCTGTGGTCCTACAAGAGCAAGACCTGAACCAAGTGGGCCTTGGGCAACTGGCTTGCCAGGGCGAGGTGGTCGAGGCTGCCCCACGTCGAATTTGTCGCCAGGATGGCCAGCGAGCACTTCTGCGGCATCCTCGACGCCGTCGTCCTAGGGCTGGCGGACGGCGTCGCCGACTCGGTCGACGCCAAGCTCCAACGCGTGAAGCGCATGGCCTGTGGATTCTGTCTGAGGGTGCACTCCCGCAATGCGATCTACTTCTACTTCGACGGGCTGGATCTCATGTCGTCAGCGCACATCCAACCCGGAATCCCCACTCGCATCTGGTTCGGCCTCAGTTCGAGTGTGGCCCTTGCCCACGCCGGCTGCGACGATCTCAATCCGAGCCCCCCAACCCCTTCGAGTTCTATGCTGTTGGCACGCCGATCTCGAGTTCATCAGCGCGCGCCCGCCTTTGTAGAATCGTCAAGGTTGATCAAATCTCGTACCCCTGGCGCACGGTTCATCTCGATAGCATCAATCAGGCGAATCATCACGGCCGCGAAGGCAATAGAGCTCCGAACGACACAAGAAGCATGACCGAGAGCTCCAGCACGAATTCTTGGGCGCCCTAACCCGAACCGAAACCATTGGATAGGCCCAGGGCCAGGGCCTGGGCCTGGGCCTGGGCCTGGGCTCCCGAAATGTAGGATGGGGCGCACGCGCCACGGGAGTTCTGAGGCTCGGCAACCGTCGCTCCTTCCCGTCGCGCCTCGCCGACTGAACATTCCCGAACGACCTGCGCCGTGCCCACCGGCTTCCACTAAGAGTTCCGGCGAGCCAAGACCTGTCACGAGACCTTCTCATGCATTATTCGTTGCCGACCTGCGCCATCCCGACATTCATGCTGGGCATGAGCCTCGTACCCGCAAGCGCCTCACAGTCGTGCACAGAACTGTCCGTCTATGTCGTTGACGGCTATTCCGGTGCGCCGATCTCCAATGCGCTGATCCACGACTTGACCACTGACGATCTCGTGACGACCGGCCCCAATGGCCTGGGCGTTCTCACCGCTGGCATGGGCGCGGCCAGCGCCCATGTCTTCGAGGTGGTCGCGGCGGGGTACCCGCCCCACTTTCGCAAGGTGGAGCTTGTCGCAGTCCATGGCCCAACTCCCTGTATCGATGCAGTCGATCCTGGCGTAGTGCTCCGCGTGTGTCCGGAGAGCATGTACGTCTCGCCATTCATTGGCCCTTCGGGCGGCGTGTTCCGCTTCTCCCACGACACGGGACAGACCACGGACGGCGCACCGTTCTTACAGAACGTCGCCGTTGAAGTTGCTCCGGGCACCTGGACCGCGAGATATCGCCTGGGAGTTACCCCTGTCGCGCATTCTGCGACCGTAAACGTGTTCTTGCCTTCGCACCCCCTGACCTCGAACGAAGACGTCTCTTACCAGGAGAGCCTTGCGGGATTGCGGATGGTATTGCTGGACGAGGACGGTTTCGCAGTAGACATCGGAGGGCTCCCACAGGCGATTCGAGTCAGCCTCGGCTCCGCACGGGTGGATGAGCCCTTCACCGGTCAAGGAGACCTCGAGGCCCTGTCGTTCGACCTCGGCGCGCTGGCCTGGGACAATGCAGCGATCCAGAGCTTGGACTACTCCCAAGCCGGCGACCAGGTCGTTGTTGAAGTCGATCGGGTGAGAGGATTCCAGGTCTTCCCAGTCGGACCGTCGGTGGGGCTGGTTCCCGAGCCGGGGGCTTCGACTGACTTGTCTATCGGCGATCCATTTGGCGACCACTACTTCTGCGAGTGGAAGCTCCTATCGATCGACCCCAAACCTTGCGGAACCGGAACCGCTCCGGCCATCGACTCTGCGACCTACCTTTGTGATCCCTGCGGAACACTCGACGGCACGATGCAGTTTGACAATGAGGTGACCTACAGCGTTACGGTGGATTCTGCTGCCCAACACTCGTTCTCGGCCACAGCGACACAAAAGGTCCTCGAGCTCGGATTCGAAGCATCGACGAAGGTCGGGACCAAGACGACGTTCACCAAGCGGATGCGAGTGACCAAGTCCGCCGGAGCGCAGCATCCTGGAATGTGCGGTCAGAAGAACCTCTACCCCATCGAGACGGACTACATCTACGAGCTGATCTGCAGCGGCGGGGTTACCGGGTCTGAGAAGGTGACGGTCACAACGGGTAGTTGCTGGAGTTACGCCGACATGCTTCCCTGCGGAAGCGAGTAACGACCGCGGCCGACGACTTCAACTCTGGTGCCGCTCCGAGGCGTCGATTCGTTGATGCAGGGGCGCTGCGAAGTGTGGTTGCCGAACCCGCGGCAGAGGATCCCTGTGGGAGGACCTTCAGCATCCGACGATCGACGTACAGCTCGTCGGGTGCTCCTTGGAATCGCTCGAGTTCCGATTCGAGTTCCTCAGGAGCCTCACCATCTTCTCCGCTTCCATCCCGCAACGGCGGTCCGACAGGCGGCGGATCGTCCGCCTGCTGGATTCGATCGGCACCGTTCATCGCGCGTCGAGCCGGCACCTGGCCCGACCCGACGGAATCAGGATCGGCATTCGGACTCACTCGGCTCGGAGGCTCTGCGAACCTAGGTGTCCGCACGTTCCCCGGCTCGGCTCCGCCACCGCCGCCAGCGCACCCGCAGGCGAAGGAAGCGGTGCTTGATCCAGCGCCGGATCCGCGACTCGATGCGCGGGGAGGCGGCGAAGAGCAGGGGGATGCCGATGTAGGCCAGGAAGCCGCCGGGCAGCACCGGGGTCAGCCAGAGAAGTAGGCCCACGACGGTCAGCACGACACCGAGAACCGTCAGCGCGACGCGCTTCCATGGCGGTCGGTGCAGGCCGTAGTACATGTGCGCGCGCTCGACCTCGACCAGGACTTCGAAGGTCTGGATCGGGCCGGCGGGGGCGTGCTCGTCCTCTACGACGGGAGGTCCTTCGGCCTCGGCTTGGGGCGGACGGGTCTGGTCGTCGAGTTGGAACAAGGGCGATGCGCTCAATCGAGCTGCTCGAGCATGGCGAGCAGGCCGGGGTGCAGTCGCAGGGAGCCGCGGGCGGGGTTGCCCGTCTCGGCGGCGGCGCGGCGGGTGGTGCCGATCAGGCCGTGGGGTCCGCCGAAGCTGGCGAGGGTCTGGCGCACAACACCGGTGAAAGCCGCGCGGTCTGCTTCGGTGCGCCGACCGAGCTCGTCGGAGTAGACCAGGCCCAGGCCCTCGAGCAGGTTCTGGGGCACGCCCGCGGTGTCCCCCACCGGCAGGCGTTGGGGATCGAAGTTCACCACCGTCACGTCGATCCACGGACCGCCGTTCGTCTGTTGGCCGGTCAGGTGCACGTCGGCGGCGGCGGCCAGCAGACCGCGCACCAGCTCCGCGCGATCTGGCTCCAGCTCGGCGATGCCGGCGGCGATGCGCCAGCAGCGCACCTGGTCGGCCGCGATGTTGCCGCCAAAGCGCAGGGCGTCGCGCCACAGGGGCGCGTAGTGATCGAGCCCGGACAGGGCCAACTGCCGGAAAGCCGGCTCGTCGGGCCAGGCCTCCCACATCACCAGGGCGCGCTCGCCGTAGTGGCCGTAGTTGTCGTCGAAGCCCGGGTCGATGCGGTCCCAGGTGCCCGGCCAGTAGTGGTCGTAGGAGAGCTCGAGCACGGCCTCGCGCGCCACGTCCCGGTAGCGCTCGTCGCCCAGGATCCCGCCCAGGCGCGCCAGCACCGAGGGCACGTCCAGCCGGCGAATCGCGACCGTGCCGCCGGTCGGGCGCCCGTCGCCGGGCACGTAGCGCGCGGCCACGCTCCCGTCGGGCAGCACGCCGGCACGCAGCACGTGCTCGCCGATGCGCGTGGCCGCGGCCAGGCAGTCGGCGCGCAGATCCTCGGGGCCGTGCTCCGCCACGTCGAGCAGGAAGTCCATGTGGACTCGGATCTCCATCCCGGCGTCGTCGAGGGGCACGTCGGCCACCGGGTCCCAGTAGCGCGGCAAGCCGGTCTCGGGGTGCAGGCCCAGCTCCAGGAAGTCGCGCACGAAGCGCTCGAGAGCCGCCCCCCACTCGGCCCGCGGCTCCACGGCCCAGGCGCGCAGCAGTTGGCCGTAGAGGGGATGGAAGGTGACGCGACCCATGGGCGCCCCGACGGGCTCGCCCGTGTCGACGTCGAATTCGCGGGCCACGAAGGCCGTCGGCCGCGGACCCAGGTCGTCGAGACTGCGGGAGAGGTGCTCGTCGAAGCTCCACTCCAGTAGGCCGAGGATCTCGGATCGCAAGTCGTCCTCGGTCGGACAGGGGAAGGTCGCCCGGGCGGAGAGCTCGCTCCAGCGCGCCTGCCCGCCCGGCACCAGGGGGTCGCCGCCGGCGAGCTGCAGCACGAAGCGCGGCTCGACCGCACGCATCAGTCCGGAGGCCAGGTCCGAGGCGCGCACCTCGAACTCGAAGCCCTCGTCCCCCGGTCCGTCCCAGGTCTCGCTGGCCGAGCCGCCCAGGCCGTCGATCAGGGTCAGAGTGCCGACTCCGTGCAGTCGGCCGCGGATGACCAACTCGCCCCCGGCCATGGCCGGCAGGGGCTGCTGCACGATCTCGCCGGCCGCGGTCACCAGGGCCGAGCCGGCCACGTCGGTCTCGATGCGCGGCGTGCCCGCGATGACGCGCCACCAGGGCAGGCGCTGATCGCCGCCGGGTGCTGTCTCATCGAAAGCACCGTTACACAACACCGACACCTGTGCGGTCGGTCCCCCGGGCTGCGGGGTCGGCGGTCCCTGGGGCAGCGTCGTGGCCAGGGCGAGCAGCATCCAGAAGGTGGTCGGCATGGGCGCGGCGGATGTTATCAGCCGGCGGCGCGCGAACTTGCGACCGCCGGCGCAGCAGATGCAGGTCCGCGGTCACGGGCCCGGCGACTGGGCGTAAGGCCCGATACGAGAATCCTGGGGTCGACGCGGGGGGCGACGGCTCCAGGACGAAGTTGAAGGGTGTCAGGCCTGTCGCCGGCCCTTCTCCTTCACGGGCCGCTCGTCCGCTCCGCGCGGGCGAGCGGCCTACTTCGTGCCCGCTCCGTTGTCGGGTCGCTCGTCCAAGACCGCCTTTGGGAGCCTCGCGGGGCGGCCGTGCACATTCGCACGCTAACGTCTCGGCAGTGAGCCTGCCGCCCCCCATCGAGCGCGACCCCGCGATGCCCCAGGGCCATGGAGTCTCGGAGTCCGCGGCCGAGACCGACGCGGTCCCCGCTCGCCTGTGGCGCGCGACGGCCCTGCAGGTGGCCGGACGCTTTTATGGGTCCGCCTGCACCTTCGTCACCCTGGCCCTCTTGGCCCGAGCGCTCGTGGGCGAGGACTTCGGGCGCTACACGTTCTACCTGGCCATCTTCGCCCTGCTCGACGCGCTGGTCGACTTCGGTACGGGCACGGTCGCGGTGCGTCGCAGCGCCGCGGACAATTGGGCCACGGCGCCGGTCCTGAAGGCCGCGCGCTCGATCCGGCTGCGGATCGCCCTGGTCAGCTTCGCCGCGGTCACAACCTTCGCCTTCGCCATCGGCGAGCCCGGCGCGCAGTTCATCGCCATCGCCGCCCTCTACCCGCTCACCCACGTCTGGGAGCTGTCGGCGACGGTGTTCAAGAACAGGCTCGCCTGGGGCATCCCGGTGGCGATCCGCGCGGCGGCGGCGACCTTTCGCCTCGTGGCCGTGTTCGCGCTGCTGGCCTTCGACGTGGAGACCCCCGGCGCCTACCTGGCGGCGACCGCGGCCGGCTCGGCCCTGGCCAACCTGTTGCTGCACCGCGCCGCCTGGCCCCTGTTGCCGAAGCCGACCATCGCGATCCAACCGGCGCGGGGCGTCTTCGCCGAGGCCTGGCCCCTCGGCATCGCGCTGATCGCGCAGCAGGCCTACTTCTACGTGGACAACGTCTTCGTGCGGGCCATCGACGGCACGGTGGAGCTGGGCCGCTACAACGCAGCGGTCCGGGTCATGTCGTTCCTGATCATGGTGGCGCAGTACGCGTCCCTGACCGGCCTGCCCTGGCTCACTCGTCGGCGAGCGGCGGGCGACCTGGGCGTCGCGGCCGCGCGACTGGGACAGCCGCTGAGCGCGATCGCCGGCCTGGGCTGTGGCCTGGCCCTGCCCCTGGCGCGCCCGATCCTGGAGGGTCTGTTCGGCGAGCCCTTCGGCGCTGCCACGGCGAGCTTGCAGTGGCTCCTGGGCGCGACCGCGGCGGTCTACGCCGGCGCGACGCTCTTGACCGCGGTGGTCTCCCTCGGGCGGCCCAAGTTCGTGTTGATGATCGCCGTGGGCGCCTTGGCTCTCAACGTCGTCGGCAACGGGATCCTGGTGCCGATGTACGGACACGAGGGCGCGGCGATCGCGACCCTGGGCACGGAGATCGCGGTTGCCGTAGCCAGCGCGGCGGTATTGGCCGTACACGCGCCCAGCTTCGCGCGCACGCGCCCCTGGGCCTGGCTGCTCGGACCGGTCGGCTTCGCCCTCGGTGCAGCGGCGAGCGGCGCGATCGCCGGCCACTGATCGATCGCCCGCGTCACGATCGCAATCGGTGCCGTGAGCAGCAGCGCCGTCGCAGGCATCCGAGCATGGGCCGAGAAGGGCCGTTACCCGCCGGTGACCGCGGGGAATGAGAGCGTGGTCGACAATCGAGCGGTACCCGCCGTTCAACCCCCCACAGGATCTCGTCCATGGGTCTCGCTGTCCTCGCCCTCGCGCTGCTCGCGCTCCAGTCGCCACAACCCGAGCCCCAGTTCCTGATCGTTCCCCAGCTCGGGGTGGCTCCGATCGGCGCGCATGACACGCTGCCGACCTTGTCGAGCGTTTCGGCCAGTTGCCGCGTGGGCGCGACCTCCGCCACCACGCGGCTGACGGTTGCCATCGAGTCCGCGGCCCAGGAGCCCACCGCGGTGGTGCTGTGGATGCCGCTGCCGGCCGCGCCGACCTCGACTGCGGTGCACGGCGACGACGGCGCCGAACTCGCGCATCGGGTGATCGCGCGGGACTCAGCGCCGGACTCGGCCATGGATTGGGCCAAGCGCGTCGCCGCGCCCGCGCCCTTGGAGTTCGCGGGCCATGCGCTCCTGGAGGCGGGGCCCTTCGAGTTGACGACGGGCAGCCAGTCGATCGTGATCACCTACGAGCACGCCCTGCCCGATCGCAGCGCCGACGCCGGCCGCCCGGCGCGGGTCTACGAGCTGCCGCGCTCGGAGACAGGTCAGGGCTTCGAGGTGCCGTGGATCTTCGACGTGCGCGTGGCCCTCGACTCGGACCTCGCGGACGTGTTCTGCCCCTCGCACCGGCTCGAGCGTGAGCGCGTGGCCCTGGACGAGCTGCGCCTGACTTCCACGGCTGGACGCTACCCGGAGCCGGGCCCCCTGGTGCTGTTCCCGATCGCCTCGAACGACATGCTCGACACGTTGCTCGTGGCCTCGCCGACCCTGCCGGACAAGCCCGAGGCCGGGGGCTACTTCGCGTTGATCGCCGCGCCGTCGGCCGCGGTCCGCAAGGCGGCGCGCGGGCGCGCACGGGAGGTGACCTTCGTGCTCGACACCTCCGGCTCCATGGCCGGCAAGAAGTTCGAGCAGGCGCGCGAGGCGGCGCGGCAGGTACTCGAGAGCCTGCGGCCGGACGAGTCCTTCAACCTGATCCTCTACGCGAGCGACGTGCAGCCCCTGTTCGCCGCGCCGGTGGCCGCGGACGAAAAGCACCTGAGCGAGGCCCGCGACTTCCTGGCCCAGGCCAGCACCGGAGGCAGCACCAACATCGATGACGCGCTGAAGTACGCCCTGCGACCCGATGCCGCGGCGGGCAAGTTGCCGCTCGTGCTGTTCCTGACCGACGGCCGACCGACGATGGGTGTCAAGGACGAGCGCACGCTCCTGGCCCTCGCGGACGAGCGCAACGCGGCGGGCCGGCGCCTGTTCACCTTCGGCGTCGGCGACGACCTGAATGCGCCACTCTTGGACGGGCTGGCCAATCGCTCCGGCGCCTCCAGCCGCTTCGTTGCACCCGAGGAGGACATCGAGCTTGCGGTGGGCGAGGTGCTCGAGCGCTTGACCGGAGGGATTCTCGCGCGTCCCGTGCTGCGCGCCGTCGACGAGCATGGCCGCGAGCTGGTCGACGCGGTGACCCACGTCCTGCCCGAGCACCTGCCCGATATGTTCGCCGACGACCAACTGCTGGTCCTGGGTCGCTACTCCGGCCTGGCGCCGATCGCGCTCGAGCTCCAGGGGGACTTCCTGGGCCAGCCGCAGACCTTCCGGACGACGCTCGAGCCCGCCCGCGCGGCCGGGGGCAACGACTATGTGCCGGAGCTGTGGGCCGCCCGCCGCAACGCCGCCTTGATCGACACGATCCGCTCGGCCGGGGCCGGCGGCGACACCCCGGCCAAGCTCCAACAGTACGCCGTCGAGCTTCTGCGTCTGGGCCTGCGCTTCGGGGCCCTGACCGAGTACACGGCCTTCCTGACCCTGGACGGGCAGGCCACCGAGCCCCAGGAGAAGTGGCTGCAACTGACCCTGAAGCTGCTCACCGACCGCGCCCTGCGCGCGCGGGTCGGGCGGGCGGCGGTGACCCAGTCGATCAACGCGGGCTCCATGCGCCAGCAGGCGGTGCTCAACCGCATGAACCGCCACCTGGACGGCACGTCCCACGAGGTGGTGCTGACCGGCGTGATCCCCCTGGGCGACCGGGCCTACTTCCTGCGCCAGGGCACCTGGGTCGACTCGCGCCTGTTGGAGCCCGGGGCGCGGACCGAGGTCGACCAGTAGATCGCCTTCGGTAGCACCACCCACCGGAACCTGGTGCGGGTCCTGGCGGAGCGCGGGCAGGCGGCGGCCCTGGGCCTGCCGGGGCCGGTGGCCATGCCCTTCGACAACCGCGTGCTGTTGATTCGGACGCCGTGAGGGGCACCTGAGGGGGGCCTTTGACGTCCGGGAGAGGGCTCGCTCCGAGCCATGTCGATCGGCGGACTAGACTTGGACCGCCGATCGTGCGCCCCCCCTGCCCCCACCCGAGACTCCCCCATGCGACAGCCCGTGTTCCTGACCTCCGCCCTCCTCGCCCTCGCCAGCCAGGCCCTCGCCCAGGGCTTCAACCCGCCCACCGGCGACTGGGGCAAGGACGACCCGCTGCACCTGCGGGTGATGACCTGGAACGTCCAGGACGGCCTGGCCAGCTCCGTGCCGAAGCTCCAGAACAGCGGCCAGTGGGAGGCCCTGGCTCGCATCGTGGCGGTGCTCCAACCCGACGTGCTGCTGTTGCAGGAGACCGCCGACGCCGTGGGCGGGGCCGACAACGTCTCGGAGATGAACACGGTCCTGGACCGCTTCATGCACGGCGGCTCGGACCCCTTCCTGGGCGGCACGGTCACGGCCTACGTGCAGAAGTACGCGCCCGCCTTCGACCTGCCCCACGTCTTCGTCAGCACCATCTCGGACGGCTTCAACCGCAATGTCGTGATGAGCCGCTACCCCTTCGCGGATCTGAACGGCGACGGATTCTCGACCCGCTCCGACATTCCCTTCGTGGCCTCGAGCGCCGCCTCCTGGATCGACGCCTCGGGCACCGGCGGGCTGCGCGGGATCCAAGTGGCCGAGATCGACCTGCCCGACGGCAGCTACGACGGCGACGTGGTCGTGATGAACGCGCACTTGAAGGCCGGCGGCAGCAGCAGCGACCACGACCAGCGGGTGGAAGCCGCCCAGCGCGCCTCCTACGTGATCGAGTACTGGTTCAACGGCGCCGGTACGGGGACGCCCGACCCCTTCAACAAGATCGCCGACAGCCCCATGGCGCAGAACGTGCTGCCGGCCGCGACGCCGGTCATCTTCGGCGGCGACTGGAACGAGGACGAGGCCCAGAACGGCGCCACCAAGGGCCCCGCGGATTGGATCACCAAGTCGAACGTGGCCGACAGCTCCGGCGGAACCGACGGCACCGACCGCGACGGATCGGACATGGTCTACGACTCCGCCACGGAGTTCTTCGGCGGCACGACCAAGACCCAGGGCAACTCGAAGCTGGACCACATTGGCTCCCAGGACAGCATCGCGACGACGGTGCGTCAGTTCGTCTTCCTGACCAACACCCTGCCCGGCGGCAATCTGCCGCCGGAGCTCGCCACCGCCGCGCTGCCGACGCTTCTGAGCGGGATCGCGTCCGACCACCGGCCCGTGATCGTGGACTACTCGCTCGTCTCGACCCCTCCGCCGGTGATCTGCCAGCCGGACCTCGGCTTCAGCGGGCCGGGCGTCGCGCTTCTGAGCGTGTGCGGCACGGGCCTCGGCAGCGGGCAGAGCTCGGACATCGCGGTGACCTCCGCGCCGCCCCTCGCCCTGAGTTCCTTCGTGGCCAGCTTCTCGCCCCAGTTCCTGCCCTTCGCCGGCGGGGTAATCGTGCCCAAGCCGGACATCCTGTTGCCCTTCGTCACCGACGGCGCCGGTGAGTACCTGCTTCCGGGACTGGTGGGCGGGGGCGGGCCGCTGCAACTGCAGATCCAGGTGGTGGTGTTCGACGCGAGCCAGACCCAGGGCTTCACGATCTCGAACGCCATCAACGCCGTCTTCGCGCCCTGAGCCTCTCGGGGGGACGTCCGGGTCGGAAAGCGCCCCCGGCTCGAGCATCGAGCCGGGGGCGCTTGTTCGTCCATGGCCGCGGGCGGTGGATCACCGCCCGCGGCTCGGATCAACCGAAGCTGAGCAGGACCGCGTTCGACAGCTCGAGGAAGTTCGGCGGGGCGAGCAGGTCGACCGCCAGGAACTGGAGCACGAAGTCGTTCGGGACGCCGCTGCCGCCGAGGGTGAAGTTGAACTCACCGTTGGCGTCGGCGTTGAAGCCGAGGGGGAAGCCGCCGACCAGGCCGAAGGCCGAGATCAGGCTGCCGCCACCGATGGGGAAGTTCGGCTGGCCCGGGAACGACAGGATCGCGAACACGCCGGTGAAGGGCGCGACGTTGGTCAGCTTGATCAGGCTGGACTGGCCGGCGCCGAGGCCCGTGCCGCAGACCGTCAGGTTCGCGTCGCCGGGACCTTGACCCACGCCGAGGTCGAGCTGACAGGCCGTCGGCGAACCGATGAAGAGCTGGACCTGGTAGTTCTGGTCCAGCGTCGTCGGGTCGGCCACGGCGTCGTCGTCGAAGTCACCGTCGAGGTCGACGTCGTAGGTGATGCTGGCCGAGAGGACCAGGCCACCCAGGTGCAGCGAGTCGCGACCGGAGACACCGAAGTGGGTCTGACCGGCGTGACCGTCCGAGCTGATGTTCTGGCTGAACGGCGCGGTGCTGCTGATCGAGTTGCTGTCAGCGAGGGTGACGAACTGGATCTGGTAGGGAACCTTGGTGCCGCCGGCGTCGAGACCGCTGTCGAGCACGCGACCGACCTTGAAGAGCTGCTCGAGCTCGTAGCTGAAGGTCGCCGGATCGTAGACCGCGCGGAACAGACCGGTGTCGAAGCCGGACGGGCCGAGGTCGAAGGAGGCGCCGAAGAAGTAGACGTTCCCGTAGGAATCGATCATCGGCGAGCTCGTCGACGGGCCGAGGGGGGCGCCGCCGGTGACCGCGCCGAGCTCGGCGAGGTTACCGAGGGTGGTGCCGGCGCCGTCCGTGTACGGCTTGCCGCCGCCCACGCCGTCCTGGTAGGCCGCCATGGTCCAGGCGACCGTGCCGGTCGGGGAGACGCGGGCCACCGCGATGTAGTGCACGGGCCAGTCGGCCCCACCGTCACTGGGCTGATCCACGACCACGGCGCAGAGCAGGTTGCCCAGGTGGTCGACGTTCATCGCGATCTGGCCGTTGCCGCCGTTGAAGGCGACCTGGCTGTGGTAGTGGTCGATCTCGTTGGCGCCGGCCAGGTTGGTGAACCCGGTCAGATTGTCCGTGATCACCGCCGGCAGGGTCAGCGCGAGGGTGCCGGTCACGGCTCCGCCGGCGCCGATGCCGAAGATGTTCATGGTGTCGGTGCCGCTGCCCATGTCACCGATCATCGCGCCGACGCCCTCGGTGGCGCCGAGGAACGGGAAGGCGTCCTCGGTCACCGACATGGTGCCGCGGGTGCTGGTCACGCCGGGGGCCAAGTGCGTCAGTTTGCCCGGGAAGGGACCGCCGAGCTGGGCCGGCTTGGTGACCCACTCGTTCGAGAAGTTCGTCGCCGCGATGTACGGCACACCGGCGATGTCGATGATCGCGGGGGTGCTGAACGTGTCGGTCGCGGCGCTGACCGGCTCGAAGGTCGAAAGGAAGTCACCCGAGGTGAAGATCGAGCCCGAAAGGGCGTTGACCTTGGTCAGATCGCGGGTGGCCGCGTTGACGTAGAACAGGTTGTTCCCAGTGGTGCCAGGCGCGCAGCCGACACCGGAGGTGCCGAAGTCGTCCGAGCGGACCAGCAGCTCGCCGGTCGCGTTGATCGCACCGAAGGCCACGTTCGTCAGCTCGTCCGTGTCACTGCAGCCGTTGGTAGCGGCGTTGACGCGGTTGACGTACAGGCGCGTGGGGTTGGTCGGGTCGTAGTTGATGATGTTGGCGATCGCACCGTCGAAGCCGGCGCCACCGTCGGTGGTGCCGAACTCGGCGAAGCCGGCCGCGAGCTGAACGCCCGTGGCAGCGGTGGCCGCGACTTGGACGGGGGCGAGGTTCACGCCGGGATCGTCGTTGACACCGACGCCGGGGACGGTGAGCTCGGCCCAGGTCCCGGTGAGCGGGACGTTGACCTGGATCTCACGGCTGACGCCGGAGGCCGCCATGAGGTTGGTCGTGAACGAGCTCGAAGTCTTGCTCGACTTCGAGATCGGGCCGATCGCAAACTCGGTGCCCCAGGTGCTGAAGAGCGGCTGGAGGTCGACCGTGTAGCGGTTGCCTTGTTCGGAGGTGATGTACGGGCCCACGGCATCGCCGGGGAGCGGACCACCGATGGCCACGCTGTCCTGAGCGGTCGCAAACGGAGCGATCGCCAGCGCGGCACAGGTGAGGGGGGGTAGTGTCTTGAAGTTCATGTTCGTTGCCGAATCGAGCGTCGAGGGTTTGGCCGATACCGCGACGGCGACGCCCACCGGCCCGCCGCGAGCCGCCCACGGTAGGGGGCCGGGAAGAAGGTCCGGTCAAGAAGCGTCCAAGTCAGCGACAGTCGCCGTGGGCTCGGGCACTAAGACTACCGATAGGGGCCCCTTGCAACCCATTTGAGCCCGGCACTTCTTTGCAATTCGCCCCCAAGGAATGCGCCTGGGAGGCGCCCGAGGGGCGTCCCACGAGGCTCGGGATCGACTTCAGGCCGGCCCTGGTCAACCGCGAGGGCATCGGCCGGGTTGCTCGGGAGACCGTGCGGGCCCTCGGAGCGGGCGAGCCTGCGATCCGGCTGCGCCTCTTCGGCGCCACCCTGGCCGCTCCGCGCCTGGCCGCATCCGAGCTCGATCTTCCTGCGAGTGCGCGGCTCTTCCGGGTGCGAGTGCCCTCACGGATCTGGCGCCCGCTGCGGCGCCTGACCGGCCTCGGAGCGGACGACCTGCTCGGCGGTGTCGACGTCTTCCACCACACCCAGCTCAACCACCTGCCCGTGCGCCGCGCGATCGAGACGGCGACGATCTTCGACACCCTGTACCTGGACGGCGGGTCGGGTTTCGTCGACCCGCCGACGGCAGCGCGGATGGAGCGCCACGCCCGTGCGTTGGTCGAGCGGTGCGCGCGTCTGCAAGTTCCGACCGAGCACGTGGCCCACCTCGTGGCCGCGCAACTGGGCGCAGATCCCGACAGGATCGACGTCGTGCCCCTGGGCTGCGACCACGCCACGCGGGTCACTCCCGACCTCGGCCGAACCCCGCGCGGCCCCTACCTGCTGACGGTCGCCAGGCTCGACCCTCGCAAGAACCACGTCACGGTCCTACGTGCCTTCGAGCGGTTGGTGGCCGCCGGGCTCCCCCACCGCTGGATCATCGCCGGCCCGCCCGGCTATCGCTGTGATGCGATCGCGGCGGCGCTGCGCGACTCGCCCGCCGCCGACAGGATCGAATGGCGTCGATCGGTGGACGAGCGCGAGCTCGCGGCGCTCTACGCCGACGCGCGCCTGTTCGCCTTCCCGAGTCTTGCGGAGGGCTTCGGCCTGCCCCCGCTCGAAGCCATGGCCCACGGCTGCCCGGTGATCGCGTCCGACGAACCGGTCTTGAACGAGGTGCTGGGAACCGCGGCCGTGCACATCGCGCCCCTCGACGTCGACGGTTGGTTCGAGGCCCTGCGCGAAGGCCTCGAGCTCGATCGAACGCCCCAGCGGGAGGCCGCCGCCCGCGCCCACGCGGCCGGTTGGACCTGGGATCAGACGGCAGGCGCCGTGCAGGTTCAGCTCGGTCGGCTGCGCTCGCAGACTTCGTCGTAGGTCCGCGCCGCAGGGCCCAGGCGGGCGCGGGACTCGCGCAGCGCCTCGAGCTGCTCGAGGGCCAGGGCGATCCAGATCAACTCCTGCCGCTCGTCGCGCAGGTGCGCGTCGAGGATCGCCCGGTAGAGCCCGGACAGGTGCCGCTCGACGCTCTCGGGCGTATCCAGGAAGCGCCACTGGAACAGCAATCGGTTGCGCTCGATCACCGCCACGACCAAGCGTTCGTCCACGTGCTTGGCGATCGTCCCGCGATGGTGGTGCTCGACCACGCTCGCAGGCTCGTACACCACGCGGCGGCCGGCGCGCCAGGCGGCGAAACCCAGGTCCACGTCCTCGTAGTAGAAGGGCTCGTAGAGGGGATCGAAGCCACCGGCCGCGACGAACTCGCTGCGCCGCACCAGCATCGCGCCGCCGATGGCGTAGTTGACGTCGCGGGCCGCTCCGTCGAAACGCGCAGCCTCGCCCTCGAGGCCGCGCTGTCGCACGTAGGCCAGATCGCGCCGGTGGTCGATCTCGACCAGAGACTCGATCTCGTCGGGCTGACCGCGCAACAGGATCTTGGGCACCACCGAGTGCACCTCGTCCTCGGCGAGCTGCGCGATGAGCGGCTCCAGGAACCCCGGGTGTACCAGGATGTCCGGATTCATGGCGAACAGCAGCTCGTGCCGCGCGCGCTGGGCGCCGTCCAACAGTGCGCGGGCGAAGCCGCCGTTGACCTCGCGCGCGACGCAGCGCACCTGTGGAAAGTGCTCGGCGAGCCAGGCCGACAGGGCGTCGCGCCCGGTGTCGTCGACGACCAGTACCTCGTCGCCGAGCCCTCGCCGGGCGCACTCGGCCAGGAGCGGCGGCAGGTGCTCGCGCAGGAGCTCGCGGTCGTCGAGGCAGGGCATCACGACCGAGACCGGTCGCGACGGGTTGGCGTCCGAGGATCCACTCACGCCCCTGCCTCCGAAGGCTCATCGCCGACTACCGAACCGGATTCTCCGCGCCAGCGCCGCAGCTCGTCGCGCAGGGCCAAACTGGCGGGAATCAGACCCCGCAGGCGACCGTGGACGAGGGCCACCGCAGCGTCCATCTCGGACTGCCGCCAGGCTCGCTCTTGCTCGCTGCGACCGTGGACCAGGCGCAACTCGCCCAGTTGCTCCTCGCGCTGGGCGACCACGTCGCGCAGGGCGCGGACCTCGGCCGTGAGCCCGTCCAACTCGACCTCGAGTTCGATCAGGCGACGCGACGCACGCTGCGCCTGCTCCTGGGCGGCCGCCTCGGTGCCCACGCGCCAGTCGCGCTCCGCCTCGAGCGAGCTGACCGACCTCTGGAGCGACTCCACCGTGCCCTCGAGGGACTCGGTCGTCTCCTTGCGCCAGGCATTCTCCTCGCGCAGGCCGACGAGCTGCTGTTCGAGCCAAGCGAGCTTCTCCGTGGCCCCCCGGAGCTGCTCCGCCCGCCAGGCATCGCGCGCTTCGAGCTCCGCGGACACCTCGTCGCGACGCTCGAGTTCTGCGCGCAGATAGTTCCCCTCGGTCTCGCGATCGCGCAGCAGATCCTGGGTCCGCACGTCCCGCGCCAGGGCCCTGGCCATCCACTCCCCCGCCGAGGCAGCGGGCGCCCCGAGTTGCTGCGCCAGTCGGCCCACTTCGTCCAAGGCCCGCCGCAGGAGGTCCTCGGAAGCGAGCGACTCGAGCTCTTCGTAGCGCGCGGCGATGCCGCGCAGGTGTGGCAGCACCTGATCCACCGCATGGCTCCGCGCCGCGATGCGCTCGGTGACCAGCTCGTCGTAGATGCGCTCGTGCTCCGCCACGTGGGCTTCGAGCGTGTGAACCGGCTCGATGCCGCGGACCAGCCGCACGAGAAACTCGGGGTCGTCGACGCAGGCCTCCAAGCAATCGCCCAGGGCCACGGCGTCGCCCACGGCGAAGGTCAGGCCGTCCACCCCGTGCCGCACGCTCTCGGGGAAGGCCCCCACGTCGCTGGCGATCACGGTGCGCCCGGCGGCGAAGGCCTCGCGGATCGCGATCGGGTAGTTCTCGACCCAGATCGACGGCACCACGAGCACGTCGATCGCCGCCAACAGGGTCGGCAGCTCGCGCTGGTCGAAGGCGCCGGCCAGGCGCACTCCCAAGCTCGCGGCGCGCTCGGCCATGCGCTGCACGTAGACCCGATCGGTCGAGTCGCCGTGGATCACAAGCTCGGCGCGCCCACGCACGCGCTCGAAGGCCTCGAGCAGCACGTGCACGCCCTTGTGCTTGGTCAGGCTGCCGATGAATCCGAAACGCAGGGGGCGCCGCGCCAGCTCCGCTACGGTCGGACGATCCAATCCGGTGAGGGCGGACGTGTCGATGCCGTAGGGCAAGTGCACGATCCGGTCCGGATCGATCCCACCCTCGACGAGGCGCTCGGCCAGGAAGCGCGTCGGGCACAGGAAGCGGTCGACCTGGCCATAAAGTTCCGCGCGCCGGGCATCGAGGCCGCGTCGCCGCTCGCGCGCGGCCGTCCATTCCTCGCTCGGGAAGCCCGAAGCCGGCTCGTCACCGACCAGGGTCGCGGCCAGTCGCTCCCGGACCTCGTCCGGAAGATCCTCGGCGAAGGCTCCCATGTGGTAGTCGCCCAGCTCCTCGCGCTGGTTGAGCAACGAAAGTCCGAGGTCGCAGCGGGCGCAGACGTCGGGATCACCGATCGTCTCGCAACGCTCGAGGTCCGGTCGCAGGAGAGTGATCCGGTGGCAGACCGGGAAGTAGTCGTGGCCGGTGTAGACCACCGGCAGGCCGCGCAGCTTGGCGGACTCGAGCAGCGCTGCGCCGACCCGGAACACGTGTTGGAAGTGCACCACGTCCGGCCGGAAGCGATCGAGGTAGCGGCCGAACTGGGCCGCGTGCTCGCGCGGCTCGAGAACCTCCTTCGGGCTCGTCGCGCCCTGGTTGACCGTCAGCCATTGCACCGAGTACCCGTCCCGCTGCTCACGGCGCAGGGACAGGTCGGCCAGGTCCGGGCGACGACGGGGCACGAAGACCTCCACCGTGTGGCCGCCAGCGGCGAGTCCACGGGCCAACCCGGCAGTGAAGTTCTCCACGCCGGCGAGCTCGTGGGGAGGAAAGCCGTGCGCGACAAGGCAGATGCGCATCGGCTCCCATGCTAGCCCACTTCGGTCACCAGGATCCGCGCCCAGCACGCCCAAACGGCGTGCCTACGGCCGCCTCTCGTCAGTCGGCGGCCCATGCGCGTCGCTCCCCCCGCTACCGGGGCTCGGCGCTCTGCCTGCCAGGCGGCTCGGAAGGCGCTGTCAGGGAGCGACAGGCATCCGCGGGCCACCGATTGGACGTGCTGGCCGTGGATCCCGGTGACGGATGTGGGCTAGCTTCCCGGACGCCCCGCCGGGATCGCCCGTCGCGGCCGCAGTCCCCCATGCGACTTCTATTGGTCGAACCGATCCCCGCCGGGGCCCCAGCGGCGGACCCGCCCTCCGCGCGTGCACTGGCCGGAGACCTGGCCCGGGCCCTCGCGGCGGCGGGTCACGAAGTGCGGCGAATGGCCCTGGAAGCGGCGTCGTCAGCGACGGCACGCGGTCTGCACTGCCCGGCGGCGACCGAGGCCTATGCAGCGGCGGTGGCGAGCTTCGCCCCCGATCGGACCGTCCTTGTCCACCCCGCCAGGCTGCCCGCCGACCTGGGCCTGGGAGCCGTGAACCTGGGGCAAGCGCCCCTGGGGGCCGGCGACGCGGAGCCCGCGAGCCCGCGCGAGCCGTCCGTGCCGATCGAAGCGGCAGCCGCACTCACACCCCACCCGGACCTGGCCGCGGCCCTGCGAGTCGCGCTGCTCGGCCCGCCTCTCTCGATCGAAGGCGTGCTGGCGGCCCTGGCCACGCCCGCGTCCGAGGGCCCCGTCGGCCAGGGTCCCGTGGACGACGACCTCTTCGCCGCCGCCGAGCACCTGCTCGCGGATCACCTGCGCGTCGCCGCGTGGGCGCGCGAGCTCGCGAGGCACCGCTCCGATCTCGAGCGTGGGCCCTCCCTGGCCGGCGGTCTGCGCGGCCTTCGCCGCCGAGCCGCGCGACTGCTCCGCAAGCTGCGCTGAGTCCCGCGCCCTCCCTCCTACACTCCCCCCCATGCGGATCGTCCAGGTCAACTCCTTCGCCGGCAAGGTCGGCGGCGCCGAGATCTACTGCCACGGGCTCATCGACGAGTTACGCGCGCGCGGCCACGACGTGGCCTTCTTCGCCGGGGACCCCGAGCGATCCGAGCGCAGCGATCGGACCTGCATCGTGCAGCGGCCCGAGTTCGACGCGGCGCGGCTGGTGCACGACCCCGAGCTCGAGGGCACCTTCACCGAGTTCGCCGGCGGCTTCCGCCCGGACCTGATCCACCTGCACAACGTGCACCACTTCCCGGTGGGCTTCCTGGGCGCCGCGGCTCGGCTCGGCGTGCCGGTGATGATGACCGCCCACGACTTCGGCTACCTGTGCCCGAACTCGTGGATGACCTGGGGCGACGGGACGGTCTGCTCGGGCGGACCCGGACGCAAGTGCTTCGAGCACGGCTGTGAAGCGAACTATCCCTTCGACGGCCGCATCGTGACCGCTTGGAAGCTGCGCTACGAGGCGCTCAAGCGCAACCTGCGTGCCTTCGCCTGCCCCAGCCAGTTCCTGGCCGAGCAGCTCGCGGCCCACGGCTTCCCGCGCGCGATCGGTGTGCCCCTGTGGACCGACGGCGGCGACGACTCGGCGCGCTCGGCGGCGGACCTGCCCCCCAGGGACTCCAATCGCGTGCTGTTCCTGGGCCGGTTGGTGCGCGAGAAGGGCGTGGAGACCCTCGTGCGCGCCTGGCCCCTGGTGCTCGCCGCCCGGCCCGACGCGGTTCTGTCGGTGGTCGGCGGTGGGCCCGAGCTGGAGCCGCTGAAGACCCTCGCATCCGAACTCGGACTCGACGCCGACGGGATCTTCCTGGGCCGGGTCCCCCACGAGCAGGTCGGCGAGCACCTGGGCCGCGCCACCTGCCAGGTCTTGCCGTCGTGGTGGTGCGAGAACTCGCCGGTCACGACCTACGAGAGCTACTTGAGCGGCCTGCCGATGATCGCCAGCGACATCGCCGGACTGCCGGAGATGGTGCGACCGGGCGAGACGGGCCTGCTCGCACGCCCACGCGACGAGCGCGACCTGGCGGCGAAGATCCTCGAATTGCTCGGCGACGGCGCCTTGCAGCGGCGCATCCAACAGGGCTGCCTCGACTCCGTGGCGCGCTTCACCAAGGAGCGCCACATGGCGAGCCTCTTGGAGCTCTACGACCAGGTCCTGGCCGACGGGCCCGTGACCTGTCCGGACGGTCTGGACGACCTGCTCGCACCGGCCGACGCCTTCCTGCGCCGCTTCGACGAAGTGGAGCGCTGGGCACTGGAGATGCAGAAGCACATCCAGTGGCTCGAGAGTCAGCGCTGACCCGCTGCGGCAAAGCCGATCCAGACCAGCCCGAACGAAGCCGGCCCGACCCGCGACGGTGAAACCGAAGCGCGCCGGGCCAGCCGGGGGGGGAACCGTTGGCGGCGGGGTGGCGATCACTCGCCGTCCGCGCCGCTCGAGTTCAGGGGATCAGGTTCAGCGACTGGGTGTTGCTGGCCGCGCTGACCCCGAAGAGGGTGCTGTCGATGACGGCGTAGGCGTGGTCGACGCTGAGGCCGGCGAGGCTCGCGTCGGAGCCGGCCGGGAGGGTGATCGACGCGCTGGCCTTGCCCGTGGCATCGAGGAAGCCGAAGGAGTTCGCGATCAACGTGTTGGCGTTGTTGAGCGTGAACAGGAAGTAGGAGTCGAGGTTGAGCGGGATGTTGATCCCGTCGACCACCACGCCGGGCGCGGAGCCGCTGGCGCTACCGAGCACGTAGTAGAGGTCGCCAGCCTTGTCCGGACCCGCGAGCACGTCGAGGTTCTGGGTTCCGCCGAGGCTCAGGGAGATGTCGGCCGTGTCGCGCAGCAGGAAGGCGTCCGGCAGACGCAGGATGAACGCGTCGCTGGGGAACGGCGCGAAGGTCTGCAGGCCACCGACGACGGTCAGGCCGTCGGCGGAGACCGCGGAGGCGACCGACATGGTCGCGCCCACGGGGAGGGTCGCGCCGAGACCTTCAGCGAGGTCGGCGAGGGCGATCGAGCCCACGTCCGCGCGGTAGTAGATCGCCGCCGGCGCGGCGAAGGGACCCGCACCGCCGCCCTGGCCGACGAAGACCTGTCCGGCCGCATCGCAGTCGTAGAGGATCGAGCTGCCCGCCGCGACGCCCGCCGGGGTCGGGATGTACTCGGCCGGCTGGCCGATCCGCATGATCGCGGCCTGGAAGCTCTCCTGACCGGCGAAGACGGTGCCGTCGGCCGAGATGGCGCGCACTTCGCCGTCGGCGCCGACGATCGTCGGGGGCATGGACAGGTCGGTCCAGACGGCGGGCTGGTTGCTCGAGCCGTTGATGCGGTCCCAGCCACCCACGGTGCTGCCGAAGAAGTCGACGCAGTTGGCGCGGTAGCTGCCGCTGCCGGCGCCGGTCAGGGCGACGAGGCCCGAGGGCTGGGTCCAGTAGAAGGCGCGCGCGGTGCAGCCGTCCCAGGCCAGGCCGACGACGGTGCCGCCGTCCGCGCTAATGTCGTAGGCCGACGACTTGTTCGCGTCGCAGTTGCCGCTGACGCTGCCCAGGGCCGTCCAGGTGGCGCCGTCCCAGTAGCCGGCGTTGTTGAAGGCGAGGCCGTCGACGACTTGACCCGCGAGCCTGACGCCAGCGGCATCGATGGCGACCAGGCCATTGGTGCCGGCGACCGGCACGAAGCCGCCCGACTCGGTCCAGGTGTTGGTGCCGATGACGACGACCGAGCCGTCGAGGCTGACGTCGATCGCGCCGCCGTTGCCGAGGGCTTGGACCAGTTCGGCCTGTGCCAGGGCGGCCGGGGCCAGCATCGAGCCGGCGAAGAGCGCGGCGAGGGGAGTGAGCTTCTGCATGTTCCGAGGGTCCAGCGGTTGGGGTAGCGAGGTTCAGTGCGACCCGCACCGGGCGGGTCGGAGGTCCCGAGTCGCCTTCGGCCGACGACTGGTTGGGACGCTTGTGCGGGGGTCTCTCGGCGGGAGCGGGGACCTGGTGGGGTCGAGCGCGGTCGCCGTGGGAGGTTGTACCGCGTTCGCGGACACTTCACTGCAACTTTCCCCCGGTAATATCGCGGGAGATGCTCCGATTCCCCCCCGCTGGTCTACACTTCCCCCATGGAGCTCGTCCCCCAAGCCGCCGCGCCGCCCCACCCGGGCGCCTTCGCCGATGAATTCGGTGTCGCTGTCCAGTCGCTGCGCCAGGCCGTCGACCGGCTCCTGCGGTCCCTGGACGCCGATCCGAGCCGCCCCCAGGACCTCAGTCGCCGCTTCGGGCTCAACAAGAACCTGACCTGGAAGCTGTCGCGCCTGATCGCCTCCTCGGATCCGGCCGCCGCCCTGCGATTCGTCCCGGGCAACAGTGGGCTCAAGATCGTCCGGGACACCCTGGGGAGCATGGCCGGCGCCGAGCGGGACGCCGAGTTGGCCGCCGCCATCGAGCGCTTCGACGCCATGGTCAACCGCCACGCGGGGGACCGCTCCTCGCTCGAGATGCTGGTCCAGGGCCTGGCCCACGAGCGCCTGGAGCCCGAGACCCTCGAGGCCGCCCGGCGCCTGGCCTTCCAGGGCAACAGCGCCATCTGGGGCGTCCAGGCTCGGGTGCAACTGTCGGCGACCGTGCTCTACCCGAGTGCCTCGAAGCCCGGCTGGGTCGACACCCTCGACATCGGCGGCCTGCTCGACTTCCGCCGGATCCGACCGGAGGTGCGCTGGCAGCTCTTCGGACGCCAGTCCTACGACCTCGATGCCGGCCTCCCGAAGCCGTCGGAGTCCGAGCCGATCGTGCCGCCCGCCGGCGGTCCGGGCGGCGCACCGTTGTTGCCCCAGTTCTGCACGTCGCCCCTCCCCCGCGTGGACGCGGAGCCCACCTCCGACCAGGTTCGCTACGTGCTGCCCGGCGGGCCGATCGGAAACACCGCACAACTCACCTGCGTCTACGCAACCGTGACGCGGGAGATCGGCCCGGCCACCGTCGACACGGATGACGGCTGGAGCGAGATCGGGACCAACCTGATCACACCGGTCGAACACGTGCAGCTCGACGTGCTCGTGCACGAAGACCTGCAACTGCCGCCCTTCCCCGAGGTGCGGCTCTTGGGTCGCATGGACGGGCACTCACCCTTCGCCGCCGGTGAGCGCTCCGGTCGCAGCCTGCCCTTCGGCGAACGCGTGGTCGATCTAGGACGCGGATTGACGGGACTCGCCTCGGCCCAGGTGCCCGGATGCGCCGAAATCGTGGCGTACGCCCTGGAACAGGTCGGTTGGTCGTCGGAGAAGCTGCGCGGCTGGCGTTTCTCGATGCCCTTCCCGCCGATCCCGGCCATCGCGGCGATCGCCTTGCCGCTGCCGCAGCGGAAGTAGCCGCCGATCCGGACGGGGTTGCGTGAGCGGATCGGACCGCAGGGGGCTGCTCCCCGCGCGAGTTCGCCCGCACAGGCATGGCAGCCGAACCGCGGTCAGAGCATGAAGGCTCCGCCGTTCATGTCGAGCGCTTGACCCGTCACCCCGCGCGCGTCGGACGACAGGAGCCAGGCCACCATTCCGGCCACGTCCTCGGGTTCGGACATTCGCCCGAGCGGCACGTCGCGCATCGCCATGGCGTAGGCCTCTTCGTGGGTGCAGCCGACGGCGGCCGCGATGCCGTCGATGCCTTCCCGCGCCATGGCCGTGTCGACCCAGCCGGGGCAGACCGCGTTGACCTGCACCTCGTTCGCCGCGAGCTCCATGGCCAGGGCCCGCGCGAGCCCGGTCAGGGCCGTCTTCGACGCGCAATAGCCGGTGTAGCCGGCGACCCCGATGCGCCCCAGGATCGACGCGATCAGCACCAGGTGCCGCGCCCCGGGCCCCTCGGCCAGGTGGCGCTGGGCGGCGCGGCAGCAGGAGTAGGTCCCAGTCAGGTTGGTCGCGACCAGGTCGTCGAAGCGATCGTCGGGGCCCGGCTCGTTGGCGCCACCGATGCCCGCGTTGGCGACGAGCGCGTAGAGCGGCCCACGCTCCGCCGCCGCCGCCGCAAACGCCGCATCCACGGCGGCGCGATCACGAATGTCGAGCGCGGCCGTCCCCGGCAGGTGCCCGCCGGCGGTGAGGATCTGCTGGGCCACCTCGTCGAGGCGCTCCACGGTGCGCGCCGCCAGGGTCAGGCGCGCGCCCTCGGCTCCCAGCCGCAGGGCGATCGCGCGGCCGATGCCGGTACCGGCTCCGGTGACGAGGACGTGGCGGTCTGTGAGGCGGTGCCGGGCGGTTGCGGACATGGCTGGAGCGGTCTGTCAGGGTCGCTGGAGAGGGTCAGGGGCGCAGTCTAGACCGAGTCGCCCAGGGCTGCGAACGCGGGTGGCCGCGCCATCGATCCCGAACTTCGGCAACCGTTCGACCCAACGGGCCCTCGGCTGTGCCCGGCAACCCATCTCGCGGGCGCGACCGGCCAACGCGCCGACTCACAGAGCACCGCCAAGGGGCGATCGGGGGCCGCCAGCAACCGGTTGGACCGCTCCGGATTGGATCCCGGCGGCCCATGCGCGCTAGCCTCACGGCGCTCTCATGGCGCCCTCGGAATCCGATCTCGGCTTGGTGGAGCAGTTCGCTCGCCTCGCGCCGCTCAGCATGAAAGAGCGCGAGGTGCACTTCGCCCGGCTCCGTTCCGCGGTCCCCGCGATCGTCGACGAGCTGCGCGAGCTGCTTGATCACCACGACCAGGCGGCCGGCTTCCTCGAGGACTCGCCCGAGCGCATGGCCCCCGGTCCACCGCCGGCGCGGCCCCACTCCATCGGCGGCTTCCGCATCCTCGACGAGCTCGGTTGGGGCGGCATGGGCGTGGTCTACCTGGCCGAGCAGGAGCGTCCCCGGCGCACCGTAGCGCTCAAGGTCCTGCGCTGGGATCGCTACGCGCCCCTGGCCGTCAAGCGCTTCGAGCGCGAAGCCGAGATCCTCGGGCGACTCCAACACGACAACCTGGCGCGCATCTACGCGGCAGGCGTCGACTCGATTGCCGGCGTCGACGTGCCCTGGTTCGCGATGGAGCGCATCGAAGGTGTGCCCATCGACAGGGCCTGCGTGGGCTGGACCTGGGAGCGCGTGGTCGAGACCCTGGCCGATGTGGCCGACGGCATTCAAGTCGCGCACGCCGCGGGGATCATCCACCGCGACCTCAAGGCCAGCAACGTGCTGGTCACCAGCGAGGGCCGTGCGGTGGTGCTCGACTTCGGCATCGCCGCGATCACGGGCACCGACCGCTCGACCCTCTTGACCTTCAGCGGGCAGATCGTCGGCACCCTGGCGACCATGAGCCCCGAGCAGGCCGAGGGTCGCGTGGAGCTGGTCGACGAGCGCAGCGACGTCTATGCGCTGGGCGTGATGCTGTTCGAGTTGCTGGTGGGTCACTCCCCCATCGACCTGTCGGGGCTCGACCCGGCCTCGGCCATCGCGCGCATTTCGCGCACCGCGCCGCGGCGGCTGCGGCGCGTGCGCCCGGACCTGCCGCGCGACCTCGAGGTGCTGGCCAGCGCTGCCCTGGCCAAGGATCCGGAGCTGCGCCCACGCACGGCGGGCGAGTTCGCGGACGACCTGCGACGCACGGTTGCACGCCTTCCGGTGCGCGCCCGCCGCGCGACGGGCTTCCACCGACTGCAGTCCCTAGTGCGCCGCAACCGCGGTCTGTTTGCCGGACTGGTGGCGACGTTCGTGCTGCTCTCGATCGCCCTGGGTGTGACCCTCGGCTCGCTCGGCAAGGTCAGCGCCCTCAACCGCTCCATCGATCACAACGCAGCCTTGGACCGTGCGCGGGTGCTCGAGGAGCAGGCTCGCAGCCTGTGGCCCGCCGACCCGAGTCGGCTCGGGGACTTGGACGCTTGGCTCGACGAGGCGGACCGCTTGGCCCAGCGGTTGCAGCCTCAGCTTTCGACCACGCGGTGGCGGGACCGGCCCGTGGGCGAGTTCCCCCCGCGCGACCGTGAGCCCGAGGAGGTCGCAACCGATCTGTTCGATCCTGCCCGCGAGCACGGGGGCTACTACGACGTGCTCAATCGACGCGGCCACGCCGCCGCGCGAGACGCGGCGACCGTCGGCGCGCTCGGCGAGGAGTGGATGGCCACGATCGAGCGCATCGCGCAGGCGCCGACCTACGGCGGATTGGTGATCGAACCCCAGCCTGGCTTGATTCCTCTGGGACCGGATCCCCACTCAGGCTTGGAGGAGTTCGCCGTGTGGGGCCGCGCGGGCGAGATTCCCGAACGCGCCGGGCCCGACGACAGGATTCAATGCACGTCGCAGACAACGGTGGTCCTGGTGCTGGTGCCCGGTGGCAGCTTCTGGTTCGGACGCCAAGCGCAGGATCCCGACGGTCCGAACTACGATCCCGAGGCGCTGCCCCACGAGTGGTTGGGTGACCGCTCGCACCTGACCCTGGCGCCCTTCCTCATCTCGAAGTTCGAAACGACTCAGGGACAGTTCGAGCGCGTGATGGGCTTCAACACGAGCTACTGGCGTCCAGGCGAGGGGCACCTCGACTACGTCGTGACGGCGCGGCACCCGGTCGAAACCGTGCGCCACGGCGAGGCCGTGCTCTTCGGCAAGCACATCGGCCTCGACCTGCCCACAGAGGCGCAGTTCGAGTTCGCCAATCGCGCGGGGACCGACACGATCTATTGGTTCGGCGATCGCCTCGAAGCGGGTCGCGACCTGGTCGTCGACACCTCGCTCAGCGGACCGGTGGACTTCGTGGACGGGGATCACACCGGCCACTGGCCGGTCCTCAGTTTGCACGCGCCGGTGGGGATCTACGCCGCCAACGCCTTCGGCCTGCACGACACGGTGGGCAACGTCGGCGAGTGGTGCCGCGAGGAGTACTGGGGCTATCGCGAGAGGGGTGAGTTCAACCCCGCAACGGGCGAGTACCGACACCCCGACCCCGAGGACACCTACGGGCCCCACTACCCGGTGCGTCACAAGGGCCAGGCCAGGTCCGCCGGCCGCTCGGGCGCGCGCAACGAGATGTTTGGCCTCGAGACCAACCGCGATCTCGGGTTCAGGACGGTCCGGGCCTTGTCAGGCGCTTGGCAAGTCGGCGACAGGTAGCGGGGACAGCCGGAGCGGCGCGCCGCCCGACCCAGGGGGTGGGGACGGCGCGGATCCTGGGGCACAATCTGCGCCCGGAACCCCGATGTCCCCGCCCCCCCCGCCCGACATCGCAGACCCTCGCTATCAGGAGCTGCGCTATCTCGCCCGCCGCCTCCTGTCCTTCTCCCGCCGTCTCGACGACCCGGAGCCGACGGAGTTGGTGCACGAGTGTTTCCTGCGCCTCGCGCGTCATGACCGCTGGCTCGAATTGTCGGACAACGAGAAGCGCGCCTACGCGGCACGATCCCTCCGCAACACCCTGACCGACCTGCGCCGCGCGGCCTCTGCCGCCAAGCGCGGCGGCTACCAAGCGCGCCTGACCCTCGACGACCAGGAGGTCGCGGTCGACGACTCCCAGGCCATCGACCTGCTCGACCTGTCGGCGGCCCTCGAGGATCTGGCGCTCTGCTACCCCCACCACGCACACGTGGTGGAGCTGCGGTACTTCGGGGGCCTGGACCTCACGGCGGTATCCGAGCTGCTGTCCATCAGCCGACGCGCGGCCAGCCACGACTGGAACTTCGCGCGCGCCTGGCTCCACCGGCGGCTCTCGGACTCGTCCGGCGGCATGGCCCGGGAGCCGGAACCCGACGGTCCCGCTCCCGAGGGCCCGGTCGACCCCTTGGCGCCGCCGGCCTGAGCGGTCCGCGGCTCTACTCCTGGGTCTCGAGCCAGCGTTCGGCGTCGATCGCCGCCTGGCAGCCCATGCCCGCGGCGGTGATCGCCTGGCGGTAGACCTTGTCCGAGACGTCGCCCGCGGCGAACACACCTTCGATGTTCGTGCGCGTGCCGCCCTTCACGGTCACGTAGCCCAGCTCGTCGGTATCGAGCTGCCCCTCGAGGAAGCCCGTGTTGGGCTTGTGGCCGATGGCCAGGAACAGGCCGCCGCACTCGATCGTGCGCGTGTCGCCGCTCCGGGTGTCCTTCAGTCGCAGCCCGGTGACGCGCCCGGCCTCCACGTCGAGCACCTCGACCACCTCGGAGTTCCAGACGAACTCGATCTTGTCGTTGTGCTTGGCGCGGTCCTGCATGATCTTCGACGCGCGCAGCTCTTCGCGACGGTGGATCACGAGCACCTTGGACGCGAAGCGCGTCAGAAAGGTCGCCTCTTCCATGGCGGTGTCGCCGCCGCCGACCACGGCCACGACCTTGTTGCGGAAGAAGGCTCCGTCGCAGGTGGCGCAGGCGGACACGCCGCGGTTCCGCAGGGCCGTCTCCGACTCGAGGCCCAGCCACTTGGCGCTGGCGCCGGTGGAGATGATCACGGCCTTGGCGTGGTGCTCCTTGCCGTCGGTGGTCCACAGCTTCTTGACCGGCCCCTCGAGCTCGGCGCGGGCCACGTCGTAGGTCAGCACCTCGGTCCCGAAGCGCAGGGCCTGCTTGCGGAACAGGTCCATCATGTCCGGACCGGTGATGCCCTCGGGGAAGCCGGGGTAGTTCTCGACCTCGGTCGTCAGCATCAGCTGGCCGCCCGGGAGCAGATCGGGCGCTTCCGGCCGCGGCTCGCCCTCGAGCATCAGCGGCTCGAGGTTCGCGCGGGAGGCATAGATGGCCGCGGTGAAGCCGGCGGGGCCGGAGCCGACGATGATGACGTTGCGCAGATCGGTCATGGGGATGGGTCGTGGGCGGGCCCCGGGAGCGGGGCGACCGGCCACCGGGCCGCTGGGGCCTCGGTTCGGCCGAGGGGGGCGACTAGTCTAGTGTCCCGGATCGGGAGTTCCGAGGCGGGGCACCCGCTCCGGCGGACTCCTCCACCCATGAGCGATTCGACCCACGCCCCCCCCGCCTTCCGCGACACCTGGGAACCGCGCCTGCGTGCGCTCTGCGAGGAGCTGCGGGCCACCGTGCGAACCTCCCTGACCGGCGCCCTCGAGGCGGGAAGCCTCGACGCCCTCGGGCGGGCGGAGGGGATCGGCGCCGGTGACTTCGCCTTCGGCCTCGACGTGCCCACCGAGCGCCTGCTCGACGGTTGGCTCGAGCGCGTTGCAGCAAGGGCTCCCCTGTCGTTGATGACCGAGGACTCGGGTTGGCGCCACCGCGGCCCGGACGGGAGCGGTGGCGTGCGCGAGCTGCCCGACTTCGACCACGGCGGGCCACGCATCGCGATCGATCCGATCGACGGCACGCGCAACCTGATGCACGACCTGCGCAGCGCCTGGACCCTCGTCAGCTACTGCGACGCCGGTGCCGGGCCGCCGCGGCTGGGCGACGTTTGTGCGGGCATCGTCGCCGAGCTGCCCGATTCGCGCGGCGGGCGCTTCCGCGTCGTCAGCGCGGCCCGCGGCCAGGGTTGCCGCATCGAGGAGCGCGAAGTCGCGGACGGCCGGTTGCTCGGCGAGCGCAGGCTGACGGCGGACGACGACGACCGCGCCGACCACGGCTACTTCCCCTTCTTCCGCTACGCACCGGACCTGCGCGCGCCCATCGCGGCCCTCGAGTCGGCCTTCCTGCAGCGGCTCGAGACCCAGGAGCAGGCCCTGGTCGAGCACTGCTTCGACGACCAGTACATCTGCTCGGCAGGCCAACTCGTACTGACGATGCTCGGGCGCTATCGCATGGTCGTGGACGCGCGGCCGCTGGTGGCGGCTCGGCTGGGGCGCAGCACACGGCCTTCGAAGCCCTACGACCTGGCCGGGGCCGTGCTCTGCGCCCGCGAGGCCGGCTGCGTGGTCGAGGCCCCGGACGGCTCCGAGCTGGACTTCGAGCTCGACACGCTGACCCCGGTGGCCTTCGCGGCCTTCCACAACCCGGCCACGGCCCGGCGGCTCGCGCCCCACCTGCGGGCGGTGCTCGGGGTTTAGGAAGGGCCGCGGACGGCGCTCCGGCGAAATCGAGATTCCCTGGCAGGTGGCAGCGGCGATGCGCGCCACGGGAGGGTGACCCACACGGGTCCCCGAACATCCAGAACTCGATTCCCGGAGCCTGCCGTGATCGCCCGCATCGCCACCCTCGCCTACGGCCTGACCGCCTACACCCTGTTCTTCGGCACCTTCCTGTACCTGATCGCCTTCGTGGTCGGTCTGCCCCAGGTGCCCTTCACCCTCGACGGCGCTCCGGTCACCTCGACCGGCCTCGCGCTCGCCATCGACGTGGCCCTGGTGGCCCTGTTCGGCATCCAGCACGCGATCATGGCCCGCCCGGCCTTCAAGCGCCGCTGGACCAAGCTCGTGCCGGCCTCGATCGAGCGCTCGACCTTCATGGTCGCCACATGCGTCTGCCTGGCACTGATCTTCACCCAGTGGCGCGCGCTGCCCGGCACCGTCTGGAGCGTCGAGAACCAAGCCCTGGCCATCGGACTGTGGAGCCTGAACGGGCTCGGCTGGGGCATGGTCCTGCTGTCGACCTTCCTGATCGACCACTTCGACCTCTTCGGCCTGCGCCAGACCTGGCTCGCCTTCCGCGGCCGCCAGTACACCGCCCCGCGCTACGTGGAGCGCTCGCTCTACCGCGTCGTGCGCCACCCGCTCATGCTGGGCATGCTGATCGCTTTCTGGGCCACGCCGGTCATGTCCGTCAGCCACCTGATGTTCAGCCTGACCTTCACCGGCTACGTGCTGATCGGGACGCGGATCGAGGAGCGCACCCTGGTCGAGCTGCACGGCGAGGACTACCGCGACTACGCCCGCCGCGTTCCGGGCCTGGTGCCCTTCGCCAAGCCGCGCGGCGCGCGCAGCGTGCAGCCGGCGGCTTGAGCGTCCCCCTGCGGGGGACCGTCCAGCAGAAGAGGAGAGGAATCCCAGGGCCCGACGCGAACCGCTCGCGTCGGGCCCGCTTCGTGGCCGCGGAGCCGTGGGCCCCGTCCGACGACTTCGCGGTCGGCGGGTCGCCGCCTAGAATCGACGTCCATGCCGTCCTTCGAAGGAACCGTGCCCGTGCTCGCAGTTCTGTGTGGCGCGATCGTCCTCTCGGAGTGGTTGGTGCGCCGGACCTTCCTGCGCCACGTGGGCACCGCGCTGCTGGTGATCGTGGTCACGGCGGTCCTCGCCAACCTGCGGATCGTGCCGACCTACGGCAATGGCACGCCGCTCTACGACGCCCTCTTCGGAGAGGTCATCGCTCTGGCGATCTTCTGGCTGCTCCTGCGGGTCGAGCTGCGCCAGGTACTGAGGGCCGGGCCGGCCATGCTCGGGCTGTTCGCGGTGGGCTCGATCGGCATCGCCCTCGGCGTGACCGTGGCCATGTGGGCGGTCGGAGGCACCGCGACCTTCGGCGAGCACGGCGCGGGCCTGGGCGCCATGTTCGTCGGCACCTACACGGGCGGCAGCCTCAACTTCAACACCCTCGCCACCATCTACCGCGTGATGGACGACGGCGCCCTCTACGCCGGCGCGGCGGTGGTCGACAGCCTGATGACGACCGTCTGGATGGTGGTCGGAGTGCTGCTGCCGCGAATGCTCGGCGGGCGCGGCGGGAAGGTAGCCGAGGCCCTCGACACCGACGGCAGCTCAGGACCGGACCTCGGGCTCGACGACGACTCCGAGCAGTTGCATCCGATCGACCTGGGCCTCGCCCTCGGCCTGGGACTGGGGGCCCTGGCCGCGTCGCGCGCGATCTCGCTTCAGCTCGACGTCCGGGACATCGTCCACCTGCATCCCAACTTGATCTTGACCCTGATCGCCCTGCTACTGGCCCAGGTTCCGGCCATCGGTCGCATCAAGGGCACGCGCGTCCTGGGCATGTTCGCGGTCTACCTGTTCCTGGCCACCATCGGAGCCCTGTGCGACCTGAACGCCCTGGCTTCCCTCGGCGCGCTCGCTCCGCAGATGCTGCTGTTCGTCTCGATCACCCTGGCGGTGCACGGAGTGCTGGTCTTCGGCGCCGCACGCCTGTTCGGCATCGCGCCCGAGCTGGCCTCGGTCGCCAGTCAGGCGGGCGTCGGCGGCGGGTCCAGCGCCCTGGCCCTGGCGCGCAGCCTGGGGCGGTCCGACCTGGTCCTGCCGGCGATCCTGGTCGGCAGCCTCGGCACGGCGACCGGGACCTTCCTGGGGATGGTCGTCGGGAGCCATGTGCTGGGCGGCGCGACGGTCGGCTGATCCACTAGCACCATGCTGCAGCTCCTGCTCGTCACCCTCTGCGCGCTCCTCCCCCAGGGCGCCTCGATCGCCGAGAGCGTCGGTCACGAAGGACCGCGGCGCATCGCATTCGGCTCCTGCTATCGCCTGGAGGGTCCTGCCGAGGTCTGGTCGACCATCGCGGCAGCCGAGCCTGACCTCTTGGTGCTGCTGGGAGACAACGTCTACGCCGACAGCGACGATGCGAGCGAGCTGGCCGCGGCCTGGGCCCGGCTGGCGGCGATTGCGGTTTTCGCAGGGCTGCGCGAACGGGTGGAGCTCCTCGCCACGTGGGACGACCACGACTACGGGCGCGACGACGCCGGAGCCGAGTTCCCGATCAAGGCCCAGTCCCAAACGGCGCTCCTGGACTTCCTCGGCGTGGGCGACGACTCGCCACGCCGTGCGCGGGAGGGCGTCTACCACGCCCGGGTCTTCGGTCCTCCCGGCGAGCGAGTGCAGGTGATCGTGCTCGACACCCGTTACCACCGCACTTCCTTGACCCGCAATGAAGGCCCGCTGGAGGAATGGAAGTGGGCAGCGCCCTACCAGGCGGGCCCCGATGGCGAGGGAACGCTGCTGGGCGAGACCCAGTGGACCTGGCTGGAGCAGCAACTGCGCGAACCCGCCGAGCTGCGCCTGATCGGCTCCTCGATCCAGTTCGTCGCGCACGAGAGCGGTGGCGAGAACTGGGGCAACTTCCCCCACGAGCGCCGGCGCATGAATCGCCTCCTGGCCGCCACGGGGGCAAAGGGCGTGGTCTTCCTCTCCGGAGACCGGCACGCGGCCGAGCTCTCGGTGCTGCCCACGCAGCGCGACGGGCTCGACGCGGGCTATGCGCTGTTCGACGTCACCTCGAGCGCGCTCAACCAGTCGCGCACCTGGGCGCCCGAGCGCAACGGCCTGCGCCTGGGCGATCAGTGGTTCGGCCCGAACTTCGGCCTGGTCGAGATCGACTTCGACGCCGAGCGCCCCCACGTGGAGCTGTCCGTTCGAGACGCGGGCGACGGCGGCGTGCTGATGCGACGGCGCCTGTTCCTCGACGAGTTGAGCGCCCCGGCAATCGAGCCCGACGTCGTCGATCCGCGCGCCCTGTCGCGCATCGCCTTCGGCTCCTGCAACGACCAGCGCCGGCCCACGCCCCTGTGGGACCACGTCGTGGCCGCGAACCCGGACCTGTTCCTGTTCCTGGGCGACAACGTCTACGGCGACACCGTCGACATGAACCACCTGCGCGCCCAGTACGCCCTGCTCGCGGCGCAGCCCGGGTATGCGGCCCTGCGAGCCGGGACCCGGGTCCTGGCCACCTGGGACGACCACGACCTCGGACAGGACGACGGCGGCGCGAGCTATCCGCGCAAGCGCGACTCCAAGGAGATCATGTTCGCGCACTTCGACGTCCCGGCCGACTCCCCGCGGCGAGCGCGAGAGGGCGTCTACGGCTCGTGGACCTTCGGCCCGCCGGAGCGCTCGGTGCAGGTGATCCTGCTCGACCTGCGCACTTTCAAGTCGCCCTGGGTCAGACGCCACGAGGGTCCCGCCCGCGGCGACGGGCACCCCGGCGGCTACGCGCCGAACCTGGACCCCGGCGCCACCATGCTCGGCGAGGAGCAGTGGCATTGGTTCGAAGAGCAACTGCGGACCCCGGCGCGCGTGCGGCTGATCGGCACCAGCCTGCAGGCCCTCTCGGAGGGTTGCCACTGGGAGGGTTGGGCGATGATGCCCCTGGAGCGCCAACGCCTCCTCCACACGATCCGCGAAAGCGGCGCCGGTGGCGTGGTGCTGCTCTCGGGCGACACCCACTGGGCCGAACTGAGCCGCGTCGATCCCTGGGACTCCGGCGTCGGCTACCCCCTGTTCGAGTTGACCTCCAGCGGCATGAACCAGGGCTGGGAGTTCACCCAGATCGAGAACCCCCACCGCGTCGGCTCGCCGCTCTGGGTCGCCAACTGGGGGCTGGTCGAGATCGACTGGGAGCGCCCGGATCCCCTGGTGAGCTTGACCGCGACTGCCGAGGACGGCCGGCGCCTGCGCGAGGACGTTCCGTTGTCGACCCTTGCGCCGCCGCTCCGCCACGGTGGCGTCCGGTAGCCGGCGCGCGCGGCGACCCGGTGATGCGCGGCCACCCGGGGCGTACCCTGTCGACGCTGCGCTGGCGAGCGATGCTCCCCATCGGCCCCAACCCCATGTCCAAAGCCAACAAGAGCACCAAGCTCACCTCCGTCGTCCCGGCCATCGCCGGCGTCCTGCTCGGCCTCGCCTTCCTCGCGGCCGGCCTGACCTTCCTCCTGGACATGGTCCCGGAGCAACCCGACCCGCCCGAGGGCTCCCCCATGGCCCTGTTCATGGGCGCCATGGTCCCGACCGGCTACATGGCCTTCGTCAAGGTCTGCGAGGTCGCCGGCGGAGCGCTGGTGATGATCCCGCGCCTGCGCCGGCTGGGTCTGTTGATCCTGTGCCCGATCATCGTGAACATCGTCGCCTTCCATGTGTTCATCACCGGCGGCGAAGGCCTGATGGAGCCGATGTTCCTGGGCGTGGTCGGCCTGGCCGTGTTCTTGCTCCTGTGCGAATGGCGGGCATTCCTGGGCCTGGTTGCCCGTCGCCCCTGACAGCCTCGCCCGCTACTCGATTGGCACAAGAGCGCCCCTGCGAGCACTCGGCAGCCAGCGCTGCACCATTCCGTCCGCCCACGCCCGATCGAGACGCGCGACCTGAAGGCCTCCGCGTTCCGGGGAGGGCTCTGTCGGCTCCCACCGGTGATCCCGCTCGAAATCCGCGCTGCCACCAACAGGGCCAGACCATCTCAAGGGCGGTCGGGCGCTCGTTCCAGGCACCTTTCCGGTGGCCTTGGCCATCTCGAGGATCGATCCAACGAGGGCTTCTCCCAGGTGAGTGGGGCGTCCTCGCCGGTCGGTGGAGCGCTCCGCCCGGCCGCGCCCGTCAGTGGCGGCGAAAACCGCACTTTGACGGCAGTCTGACACTCGACGATCCGGTCCGGCCCGTGCGACGCTGTCCGACAGACGAAGCGCCGGCGACGGTGACCTACGGCAATGCCTTGGATCGACTTCGCGCGAGAACGGATCTGCCGAACATGCGATCGAGAAGCGATACCGACAATTCAGCGGGACCGAGGCCGATCAAGCGCCGCCTCAATGGAGCCGAGCGCCGCGAGGTGTTGAAGCGGGATGGCGGGCGATGCTTCGAGTGCCTGCGCGAGGCGCGCTTCAATGGCGAATCGGCCGCTCTGCCCGTCGACTTCCAGATCGAGGAGGCACACTTCTGCGCCTGGTCCCAGGGTGGCGCCACGGACCCGGAGAACGTCTTCATCCTGTGTCTCCCACACCACCGCGAATTCGATTGCACCGATGGCCGCGAACGCCTGCGCTTCGCCCTCGACGATGTTCGTGGTCGACCGGGCGAGGCCCTTCCCACGGCGGAGTACGAGCGCATCGCGATCGCTAGCGCGATCCACGCCGAGCCACGAGGCAACCTTCGCTCAGAGATCTGGCAACTGAAGGCTCGCTTTCCTGGAGGGCCGAGCCTGTTGGCCGAGGAGGCGGAGATCTTCCTGGCGCAGGGTAAGGCTGCCGAGGCGTGGCGAGCCGCTCGGGGGCTCCTCCGAGCAACGGACCAAGACGATGACATCGAACTCGCAGGAGCCTTCTCGATCGCCGCGCAGGCAGCCCAGATGTTCGGCGACATGAGCCTGGCCGTGGGGCTGACCGAGGAGAGCATCTGCTACGTGGACCGGGCTCCGCTCTCTCTTCGTTTCAAGACTCTGATTCGCACCAAGCGGACGACAGAGCTCGCGAACCACTTGATGACGTCTGGACGCGCATCCAAGGCCTTCGTCCGGATGGGGCAACTGGACGACCTGCGGGACGAACTGCGACTGATCGGAGTAGATGGTGAGCGAACGCTCGTCCACCTCGACGCCTTCATTCATCTACGCGATGTCGCTCGTTGGTCCAGCTACCCAAGAGGGCTCCGCCCCAGCGCGAGCTCCCTGGTCTCGAGATCCGAGTCCGTCGCCAATCGCGTCGAGGGACAGGGGGCCCTGCCCGAGGTTCGCCGAACACTCAATGTGGCCCATACCCTGTTCCAGCTCGGCTCCTTCGGCGAGTCGGCCGAGCGTCTGGAAGCGGGCGCTCTCGAGCTGATGGAAATCGGCGACGTTTGGAATGCGGCGCTCACCGGATTCCAAGCGGCAGAGTCCGTCTTGCGTTCGAGCGTCACCAGCGAAGTCGAGCGAGTCCAGCGAGCCCGAGGCTTGATCCAGACAGCGATACACGCTTCGAGCCGCGTCAAGAACGATGATGTCTACTGGCGCTACCTACTCGACGCCGGTCGTCGGCTAGGAATCCTCCGGACCCGCAGCGACGGGGGCACTCCACCGAGGTCAAGGGGCGCGCTACTCGACCGTCCCTACCGCCCCAAGAGCGCCGGACTGCGCCAAGCGACGCGCCAGCGGGAACAGATTCGCCTCATCCCGCGCCCGCACCGCCACTTCATGTCAGACCTGTCCGGTCTGCTCGAGCTCCCTGGATAGCGCGCCGACGACGCGTACTCGCTGCGATCCTCGGAGGAGGCGCTGGCGACGCCAGGGGCGATCGGAGCCCGGGAAGTGACGCCGAATTGCTGATCCAGGACACTAGCCTCCATGCTCCCAGCCCGCGTCCTTCGGGTCGTAGGACACCTCGCGCTGGGGGAAGTCGTCGAGTAGCGCCGCCGCGCGCTCGATCAGGGTGTCGCGGGACTCGGCGAGGTCCTCGGGGTCGTACTCGACCAGCTCGTGGGGGATCACGCCGATGCCCTCGATCCCGCGGCCATCGTTGAAGCGGCCCTTGTTGGAGGCGACCGAGACGTAGAGCGAGAAGAGGCCCGAGGGCAAGTCGATGGTGGTCTTGCTCGAGCTCATGCCGGCGGTCGGGCTCTCGCCGATCATGTAGGCGCGGCCGTCCTCCTTGAACATGCCGGCGCCTGTCTCCCCAGCGCTGCGGCAGGTGGCGTCGACGATGACGACGATCGGGCCGCCGTACTGGTTCGCGCCCGTCGAGCCCTGGGGCTTGGCGTGCTCGAGGGTGTAGCCCTCGGGGACGAAGCGGCCCAGGAGCTGCTCGTGGTCGAAGCCGCCGCCGGAGTTGCCGCGGAAGTCGAGCACGAGACCGGGCACCTGCCCGAGGGCCGCCAGGGCCGTGTCCATCTGCTCCACGACCGTGTCCTTGCAACGCCGCACCTGGACGTAGCCGTGGCCCGAGGGCAAGAGGCCGTAGTTGAGGTCATCGGTCGACTTCAGGCCCTCGGGGTAGAAGGCCGGGCCCCAGGGGGTCGGGTTGGACTTGCGGTAGGTGATGGTGCGCTGCTTCTTCTTGCGCTCGAGAGTCTTGAGCTCGACGTCCATCCGCGTGCCGACTTCCTGGGCCAGTCCCTGGTGCATGGCGTAGAAGCGCGCTTGATGGTCGGTGGAGAAGCTGAGCGTGTCCGAGAGCGTCTCGACGCGCCCGTCGAGCCACTTGCCGGCCTTCACGCCGTCGATCGCGACCACCTCCATGCCCGGCTCGAGGCCCAGGTCTGCCGCGTCGTTCCAGACGTTCTTGAGGTAGACCTTGCCGCCCGACTCGCACAAGAAGATGCCTGGGCCGGTCCGCTCCGGCTCTTCCGGCCAACGCACGTCCTCGCCGGCGGGCAGGGGCCGCACCTGTGCGTGACCGTCCTCGAGCCGCGCCAACAGGCGCACCAGGAGCACGAGGTGTTGCTGATCCGTCTCGACGTCCTTGGCCTCCTTCTTGAACTGCTTGGAGACCTTCTTCCAGTCGATCTGCTTGAGGTCGAAGAAGTGGCCACACTGCTGCTCGAGTTGGTCGAGGGCGAAGTCGATGTCGGCGGCGTAGTCGGTCTCGGCGGCGGACGGACCGACGAGGCAAGCGCTCGCGGCGGTCGGGGTCGTGGGGTTGTCGCGGCTGACCGCGGACGGCGGCGAGGCGAGGACAAGGATCAGCGGCAGGGACTGGATCAGGCGCAGCATGGGCCCATCCTAGCGCCGTGCCGCGGTCGCTCCGGCCTCGGCGCGAGCCAGGAACTCCTCCGCCAGGGCTCGGCGGTCGTCCACCCCGCTCGCCTCGGCAATGCGCGCGCGGATCGTCTCGTCGTCGACACCGGCGAGCCGTCCGAGGGTCACGACCGCGGGGTAGGCGTGGCCCTTCGAGCTCCAACGGGCGATATCAGCGAGTCCGTCCAAGGCCGTGGCGCGCAGCTCGGCGTAGAGGACCTCGTCGTGTCGCGCGGTCAGGCTCAGTAGCAGGAAGCTGGCCTTGTTGAGGTCGGTCCACTCGATCGAATCGAGCATCTGGACGAAGGGCTCGGGGTCGATGGACAGCTCCAACTCCGGGTGCGCGATGGCGTGGTCGACCAGCACCCCCAGGGCGCGGGTGGCGTTGTTCCGCACAGAGGAATCCGGATCGGACGCGGCGCGGGCCAGTTCGCGGGCGACCAGGGCCTTGTCGGCGCCGAAGGCCAGGGCCCAAGCCGCCGCCGCTCGGTGGTGGGCGTCGGCCGACTCGCGCAGGGTGCGCGCGACAGTCGCCGTCTGGCGCTGGGCGATCGCGACCGCTTGCAGCTCGACGGCGCGGCGCTGTTCGTACTTGGAGAGTGAGTAACCGTCCACGTGGTCCTCGCCCCAGACCCCCGCCTCGATCGCTTCGCCGAGGAGCTCCATGGAGCGGTCGTAGGCGGCGACCAGTGCCGGATCGAGTCGGGCATCGCCGTCGGGCTCGGGCAGCAGCCTGCGCTGGGGTCGTCCGACCTCGCGGATGCCGACCATCACGATCCGCTCCCCCGGGCCGAGCATCTCCATCAGGCTGACCTCGGCTACGCCTTCGAGGGCCTGGAGTCGCGCCAGGGCCGCGTCGCGGTCCAGCTCGCTGATGTCGCCCAGCGCCCAGCCGAGGGCCGCGACGACAGTCGCTCGATCGACGCTCCGCAGACCCCAGGTGTCGACGGCTGCGATGGGCGGTTCCTGGCGCGGAAGCGGGGAGGCGGAGAGGAGCAGCGCGACGAGGGACAGTGCAGCGAGTTGCATGGGCCGGAGGTTTCGTGGTGAAGCGGCGAGTCTCACCCCCACTCGCCGCCGAGGGATCAAGCGCTGCAAGCATCCGGGAGAAACTGCACCTGGCGGGCGGGGTAGGCGTTCGTACGGTGCCCCGCTGCGCCGGCTCGTGTGAGCCGTACACTCCGTCCCGTGCGAATCTTGATCGCCAGTCCGGCGCCGCGGGGATCCCTGGCAGGCAACCGACGGACCGTCCTGCGCTGGGCACGCTGACTGCGCTCCCTGGGTCACTCCGTGCGGGTGACGGCGGAAGCGGATCCCGGGCAGCTCGACCTCGGGGCCTTCGACCTGGTGATCGTCCTGCACCTGCGCCGCGGAGCCGCGTTGCTGCGCGCAGTGGCGGACCTGCCCCACCGTCCACACCTGATCGGCGCTGTCTCGGGCACCGACCTGTACCTCGAGCCGGGGATCGACGCGGAGCTCGTGGCCGAGTGCGATGCGCTGGTGACCCTGCAAGCCGAGTCGCGCCGAGCGCTTCCCGCCGGACTTCAGGCGCGCACGCGCGTCATCCTCCAGTCCGCGGCGAGCCCGCAGGTCCATCCGACGCCGAGGGACGATGTCTTCGAGGTCTGTGTCCTCGCTCATCTGCGGGCGGTCAAGGACCCGCTCCTGCCGGCCAAGGCGTCCGAGCTGCTGCCCGAGTCCTCGCGCATCCGGATCCTGCACGCGGGCGCCGTGCTCGACCCGGGCTTGGGCAAGCGGGCGGCGGAGCTGAGCCGCGACCTGCCGCGATGGAGTTGGTTGGGTGCACTCGATCGCGGCGCCGCCGCCGAGCTCCTGGGCCACTCCAAGGTCTGCCTGGTTCCCTCCCTCGCGGAGGGCGGCGCCGCGGTTCTGACCGAGGCCATCGTTGCAGGCGTCGCCGTGGTCGCCTCGCGCGTGCCGGGCAACGTCGGCGTGCTCGGGGAGGATCACCCGGGCTTGTTCCCCGCGGGAGATGCCGAGGCCCTGGCATCGATCCTGAGCCGCGCGGAGAACGACGGGGCATTCCTCGAGCACCTACGCGCGCGCAGCCGCGAACTCGCACCGCGCTTCGCCCCGCCGGTCGAGCGCCAGGCCTGGCGAGAGCTGCTCGAGGACCTCGAGCGGAGCCCCTCCTGAGCGCTCGACGTCCCTCGACTCAGGTGGCGGCTCGGATGTCGTCGATCGGAGACCCGACCTCAGGTCAGGGACTGCAAAGACCGCGGGCTGAGCGAATGGGATCGGGTCTCGAGGACCAGATCCCGTTCGACATCGGGGAACAGATGCAGGAATTGTCCGCCCTCCTGCCCCGCGATCGGTCGGGGCGCCTCGCCGCGCACGCCCGCGCCCGCCTGGACGAAGGTCCACGGCGCCGGGCGGTCGCAGCTGACGCGCACGCGCACGCGGCCGTTCTCGCGCGCGACCTCCACGAGACGGACGTTCGGATGACCGAGTGCAACCTCGCGCCAGGGAACCAACTTCGCCAGCTGCGGCCTGGCGATGGACTCACCCGCGACCGTCACGTCCACCGCCAACAGGGCCTCGCCTTGCGGCAGCGACACCTCCGCGCAGGCAGCGGCCAGGTCCAGGGTCCAGACCTTGCCCCGCCCGCTGCGACCGATCTGCCCGCCGAAGCTCCACTCCCGCGCCAGGTCTCCGTCGGACTTCCACAACCGCGCGTTGCCTTCCACCTCGGCCGCACCGCCGTCGTCGAGGGCCCAGACCTCGACCCGACCGCCGCGCTGGGCCAGGGACATGGCCCGCGGCGCGAAGGCCCGCGCCAGGGCGAAGTGCAGGGCCTTCCAGCGGCCGTCGCGGTCGATCGTCGACCAAGTCGGCGCGGCCCAGGGCTCGTTGAGCTGCCAGAGCAGCGCGCCAGAACAGCGCGCCGAGCGCCGCCAATGCTCGATCCCGAGCAGCATCCCCTCGGCTTGAAGGATCTGCGTCAGCCAGAGTTGATCGGCGAAGGTGCGCGGCAGGCGGTGTTCGCGTCGCAGGTACTCGAGCAGGCGCGCCGTGCCCACGCCTGAACGCTGGCGGTGCCCCACCGCGTCCGAATCCAATCTGCGCTGCGCGGCCGGGATGCGCGCGTTGAACGTCGCCGGCGCCGGGAAGCTCTGGAACCCGAACTCGCTCACGAAGCGGTGGCGGCTCGCGGTCTGGCTCTCGAAGGGCTCGCCCCCGTGCCAGACTCCCCACAGGTGTGCGTCGCCCGAGTCCGGCGAGTTGAACGCCATGCGATCGCCCGAGGGCGAATGCGGGCTGCCGGGCCACCAGGGGCGCGTGCCGTCGTGGGCGGTGACGACCTCGGGCAAGAGCCGGTCGAAGAGCCGACGGTAGTCGCTCCAGGACATGCGTACATCGGTCCAACGCGGACCCGAGAGGCCGTTCTCCAGCTCGTTGTTGCCGCACCACAGCGCCAGCGACGCCCGGTGCTGCAAGCGCCGCACGTGCTCGGTGGCCTCCGCGCGCACGTTCGCCATCCACTCGCGGTCGAAGGTCGGATAGGTGCAGCAGGCGAAGGGGAAGTCCTGCCAGACGATCAGGCCCAGCTCGTCGCAGCGGTCGTAGAAGGCGTCTGAGGCGTAGGGCCCGCCGCCCCACACGCGCAGGCAGTTCATGTGGACCGCGGCCGCTTCGTCGACCAGGGCGGCCTCGGCCCCGGCGGTCGCGCCGCCTTGGGTCGGCAGGGCCAGCGGCGGCACGATGTTCGACCCGCGGGCGAAGAAGCGTCGGCCGTTGGCCACGAAGGCGAAGCCCTCGCCATCGGCGTCCGGGCGCCGCTCGAGCTCGAGGCGGCGCAGGCCGATCCGGCGGCTCCAGCGGTCGAGCTCGGCGCCATCGCGATCGTGCGCGACGACTTCGAGGTCGTAGAGGGGTTGGTCGCCCAGCCCCCGCGGCCACCAGAGTCTGGGATCGTCGACGCGCAGACCCAGCTCCGACCGTGCGCCGCCAACCGTTGCGGTCGCCTCTGCGATCGACTCGCCCGCGAAGGACAGCCGTGAGGTGACGACGACGGACCCGCGGCCGACGCGATCCAACTCGACGCCCAGGCGCAGGTCGACCCGACCGCGGCGGTGCTCCTGATCCACTCGCACCCAATCGATCCGCGCCAGGTCGGTCGCCTCCAACCACACGCTCCCGGTGATCCCCACCGGCACGACCTTCGGCGCGAAGTCCCAACCGAAGTGCACCGGCGGCTTGCGGACCCAGGCCCCCGAGTGGTCCTTGTCGGCGCCGACGCCCCAGGCGGGCAGGTTGCGTTCGAGATCGCGCTCGGTGAGGTAGGCGAAGATCGGCTCGAAGTCCACGCGCAGGGCGTGGGTGCCGGGCTTGGAGCCGGTCAGGTCGAAGTCCCAGGTCCGCATGGCGTTGTCGGTGCGGCCCAGATCCCGTCGACCCAGTCGGACCTGCGCCAGGGTGTCGAGCCCGCCGAAGCGCAGGCGCAGGCGGCGCGCAGCGGCGAGCTCGGCAGGGATCGCGAGCTCGTCGCGGTAGCTCCAAGTGGCCCGCGGCACCCACTGCCAATCGAGTTCGGCCAGACCCTCCTCGAGCGGCGGCAGGAGCCCCGCCGCCAGCAGCGAGGCCTGGACCGATCCCGGCACCACCGCCGCGATCTCGCCCTCGACGCGGGGCCGCCGTCCCGCTTGGCGCAGGGTCCAGCCGCCGACCTCGACGCTGCAGTTGGCGCTCACTCGGCGAAGTGGAGCCAGCCCCAACGCAGGGGCAGGTGCATGTCGACCATGCCCTGGGGCGACCAGACCCAGTTGTGCTCGGGGGTCTTGGGCACCTTGCGGTAAGCGCCCTCGTGCACCTCGAGGTCCCACTGCACGCGGCTGAAGTTGAGTAGCCACCTGTCGCCGACCTCCGGCGCCGCCGGCGTTTCGGTGTGGATCCCGAGGGCCGCGAAGGGGATCGCGATCTCCACCGTCCAGCCGCGGTCGGTGTCGGTCGGGTCGTTGAGCGTGCCGTCGAGCTGCACCGCCGTGCGGAGCCCTTCGATCCGCCACTCGCTGTCGGCCGGCCCGCCCATGCGGTAGGGCTTACGCAGCACCAGGTCCCAGACGGTGCCCAGGGCGTTGACCTCTAGCTCGTAGTAGTTGAGCCCGTCGCAGGAGGGGTTCAGGAAGACCTCGAAGTCGTTGTCGTGGAAGATCACCGCGTCGCGCTCGGTGAGGGTCGCCCACAGGTGCGGCTCGACCAGCTCGGCGGCGATGTAGAGGTGCTGGGCGTCCCACAGCAGCTTGGCCCGCGTGCGGTGCCGCGGCTCGGGCTTGAGCGGCCCCTCGATGTCCACGAAGTCCTCGGTCCACTCGGCTGCGGCCCAGGCCTTCTTGGTCAGGTCCCCGTCGATCTCGAAGGTCTCCGCCGCGCGCTTGGCGGTGTAGCGCCGACGCACCTGGCGCCGCGGCAGCTCGCGCTCGTAGGGCGCCAGATCGGTCTCGTCCTCGGGGTCCAGGTCGCTGGGGTGCATGGATCTCTATGGGGGTCTCAGCCCTTGAGCCCCTCGCTGGCGGAGCCCTGGACGAAGAAGCGCTGGCAGACCACGAACAGCACCAGCACCGGCGCCGTGGTCAAGACGCTGGCGGCCATCAGCTCGGTCCACTGGGTGCCGCCGTGCTGACTCTGGAACATCCGCAGACCCAGCGCCAGGGTGTACTGCTCCTGGTGGTTGACGAACACCAGCGGCGCGATGAAGTCGTTCCAGGAGGCCACGAACTGCAACAGGGCCACCGTCGCCAGGGCCGGCACGGCGTTGGGCATCAGCACCCGCCAGAAGGTCGCCCAGCGGCCGCAGCCGTCGATCTCCGCGGCCTCGTCGAGTTCTTTGGGCAGGGTCAGGAAGAACTGCCGCAGAAGGAAGATCGAGAAGGCGCCGCCGAACCAGGCCGGCAGCCACAGGGGCACGAGCGTGCCGATCAGGCCCAGGTGCTTGAACAGGAGGTACTGGGGCGCCATCAACACGGTGAACGGCAGGGTCATCGTCGCCAGGACGATGCCGAACACGAGCTGCCGCCCCCGCCAGCGCAGGCGCGCCAGGGCGTAGGCCACGATCGCGCTGGAGAGGGTCATGCCGAGGGTCGACAGGCTCGCGACGAGCACGGAGTTGCGGAAGTAGCGCGGGAAGTCGGCGGAGGGGCTGGTCCACACGTCGGTGTAGTTGTCGGCGGCGGTCGCGGCGGCTTCCGCCCAATAGGCGGGCTCCAGGGCCGAGCGCGGCGCACCCTCGGCGTCGACCACCACCGGCAGCAGCCCCACGTCCGCCGACAGGGCTTGGCTCTCCGGCTTCAGCGACGTCGACAGCATCCAGAACAGAGGCAAGGCCCACACCGCCCCCACCAGGACCAGCAACGGATACAGCAGCCAAGCCTGCAAACGCGAGCGCCTCACACCGCCTCCGTCTGCACGAAGCGTCGTCCGAGCCGCAGGGCGATGGCCGTCAGCCCGAGGATGACCAAGAACTGCAACCAGGCCAGGGCGCTGGCGTAGCCCATGCGGCCGTACTGGAAGGCGTTCTGGAAGATCGACATGGTGAAGACCTGGGTCGCCCCCGCCGGACCGCCGCGGGTCATCACCAGGGGCGCGGCGAAGACCTGCGCCGCCCAGATGATCGAGACGATCAGGTTGAACATCAGCGCCGGGCCGATCGCCGGCAGCACCACCGCGCGCAGCCGCCAGATGGCCGAAGCACCGTCCAGGCCCGCCGCTTCGATCAACTCCCGCGGCACGCCGCGCAGGGCCGCCGTCAGCACCAGCACCTGGGAGCCGACCACCCAGGCCCCCATCACCACCAGGGACATCAGGGCGAAGCGCCCGTCACCGAGGAAGTCGACGCCGGACAGCCCGAGCCGCCGCAGAACCACGTTGAACAGCCCGAATTCCTGGTGGTAGAGCCACATCCAGCCGATGGCCGAGGCAACGATCGGCACGAGCACCGGCGCGAAGACCACCGCCCGCACCACTTCGCGCCCGCGCAGCCGCTGTTCGAGCAGCAGCGCCAGGCCCAGCGACACCAGGAAGTTGAGCGCCACCGCCGCGGCGGTGTAGACGGCGGTGTTGCGGATGCTCTGCCAGAACACGGGGTCGTCCCCCATCTCCCGGTAGTTGTCGAGTCCGATCCACAGGGGCGACTCGATCAGGGCGTAGTCGGTGAATCCGGTGTAGAGCGCCAACCCGACCGGCACGGCGAGGAAGACCACGGCTCCCACCAGGAAGGGCGAGGCCCAGATCCAGCCGGCGCGGTGCTCGGTAGCGCGACTCACCCTGTGACCTCGCCCACGCCCCTGGCGCGCTGAGCAGGAGCCACGCAGTCGTTGAGCCCGGGATTCACCGTCGCATCCTAGCGACGGCGGGCGCAGGCCTGCAGGCCCGTCCCTCGAGCCACGAGCCGGAGGGTCTCGGGAATCCGGGCACCCGTGGCGCTACCACACGATCTCGGATCGCACTCGGTCCGCGGTGCGCGGGAGGGCTGATCCGCGGCCCGGCTTCGGACCGGGAGCGCGGTTCGGTCAGCGGTTGTCGCTTCCGACCGACTCGATCCGATCCATGGTCAGGCGTGCGTTGATCTCGCTGAGGACGTTGAGGTGCGGCGCGGCTCCCGGGGCGGGGCGGTGGCGGAAAGCGTCGATTCCGAAGGGACCGCGGTAGCCAGCGGCAGCGAGGGCGCGGCCGACTTCATTGCAGGCGGCGAGCACCGTGGAATCGTCCGCGCGGCCGAGGTGATTCGGGTCGGCCGCGTCGGTTCGCGTCCAGGCGCCCTGGCGAGTGGTGAGCTGGAAGCCGGGGGTGAGCACTTGGACGTTGCCACTGGCCGTCACGGCACCGCAGACGGTGAGCTCTTCGACGACATCGGCCCAGGGCTCCACCACTACCGGCCCGCGGGCCAGGCTCGCGGCGAGCCAGGCGCGGTCGGGGCCCTCGACGCGTCCGGCCGCGAGTCGGCGGCGGCCGCGGCCCGCCGCGCCGAAGGTCCGGCGCACGAGCCAGCCCAGGGCGGCCGGGCGTGCGACGAGAGACAGAGCTTCGTCGAGGTCCGAAGCAATCCGTTTCTCGAACGCCGGGCCCTCCAGGCGCTCGCGCAGCTCCGCCGCGAAGGGGCGTGCGTTGACGCGGCGCAGGACGTCGACGTCCAGGACGCCGCGCGGCGTCGCACCCGCCCGCTCGAGCAGACCCACCGCCCGCGGGGTCGGACACCAAGCGCGACCCTCGAGGCCGGCGGCCGCGCCGGGCGGAGTGCGCTCGTCGACGATCAGGTCACCGGGTGCGAGGAAGCTGCGCCCGCGCGCCGACTCCTCGACCAGTCGCGCTCGCTGCCGGGCGAGGACGGCGAGCATCGCCGCCGTGGGCTGGTAGCGGCGCGGCACCGCGAGCTCCTCCTCGGCATCGAAGTTGAGCACCCAGGCCACGGGTGCGCGCCTCGTGGCAGCAGCCACGGCTCAGACTCGCTCCCGCCGCGCCCGGTAGCGCTCGCGCGCGGCCTCGAGCAAACCCTGGGCGCGCGTCTGCACGCGCTCGAGCTCGGTGCCCACGTCCGCGCCCATCCAGATCGCGTCGAAGGCTTGGACCATGAGGTCGCTGGTCGCCTTCCACGCGCGGGTCTCGGGCAAGACCGACACCGCCGGGCTCTTGGCCACGGCCTCGTGCACGGCGACGAAGGGATTGGGGTGCCCGACCAGGAAGTCCGGCGACGTCGTCGCCAGGGGGCTCGGCTTGCAGTGGGCGCGAGCCAACTCCTCCTGGGACTCACGCGTCTGGGTGAAACGCACGAACTCCCAGGCCTCCTCCGGGTGCGGGCAGCCGCGGGGGATGCCGATCGTGTCGCACTCGAGCAGGCCGCGCGGACGCGCCGGGTCCAGGTCCGCGGCGGGCACCGGCACGGGCGCGGCGACGTAGTCGAGGTTCGGCGTGAACTGCCGCGCGAAGTTGGCCATCCAGGGTCCCTGGACGGTCATGGCCACCCCGCCCGACAGGAACGGATCCGCGGCGGACAGCATCGTGCGTTCCCAGGACAAGCCGAAGGAGCGCGAAGCGGCGCGGCCGTGGCGCTCGGCGGTGTCGGAGACCCACTGGTAGGCGCGGCGGCAGCCTTCCGAGGCCAGACTCATGCGCGGCGGGCGCTCGCCGTGACCGGGCTCCATCAGCTCGGCGCCGAACAGGCTCGGCCAGACGTAAGGCCACCACAGCGGAATGTTCTGCAGGAAGCCCGCGCGGGTGATGCGGCCGTCGGCGCCGCGCTCGACCAGGCGTTCGGAGACCGCGTCGAGTTCTTCGATCGTCGCCGGCGGCGCGTCGAGGCCGACCTGGGCCAGGCGCGCGCGGTTGGCGTAGAGCACCAGGCTGTAGCAGGTGTTCGCGCCGCACCACAGCCGGCCCTCGTGCTGCAAGAGGCGTTCGATGGCCGGAGCGTAGTAGCCGCTCGCCAGCTCCGCCCCACCGGGGAAGTCGTCGAAGGGCATCAGCGCGCGCGCCTCCGCGAAGTAGGGCACGTTCCAGGAGAACAGCCCCACCACGTCCGGCGGGTCACCGCCGCCGATGGCCACCATGGCCTTGGAGAAGATCTCGGCCACGGGCACGCGCTCGACCCAGGAGCGGTCCTGGCTGGCGTTGAAGCGATCCACGATGCGCTGGACCGCCTCGCCCTCGGCGCCGGTCCACTTCTCCCAATAGCGCAGGTGCACGCGCCCGGCCGGGACGGTCCGACGGCGGCCGGGAGTCAAGAGGGCCGCGGCGCCGGCCGCACCGAGCAGGCCCAGGGCGACGCGACGGCTGACGCTGGCGCCGGGGGCGGTGGGCTCGGGGGAGGCATCCAAGGTGGGGCGCGGCTCCTCGCCGGCCGCTGGCGCCGGCAGCGCGGCGCACACCGTACGAAAAACCGTGATTGGCTGAACTATCGCCGCACCCCGGCACTCCCCCCTCGCATGAACACACCCCGAGCCCTGTTCGCGATCGCCCTCGCGGCCCCCCTCTCGGCTCCCTTCGCCGAGGCGGCGACGATCCACGTCGACGCCGCGGCCACCGGCGCCGCCGACGGCACCACCTGGACCGACGCCTTCGGTGACCTGCAGTCCGCCCTGGCCGCCGCCTCGGCCGGGGACGAGATCTGGATCGCGGCCGGGGTCTACACCCCCTCCGACATCGACGCCACGGCGAGCTTCGTGCTGGTGGACGGGGTCGCGCTCTACGGCGGCTTCGCGGGCGGGGAGACGAGCCTGGCCCAGCGCGACTGGATCGCCAACCCGACTCGGCTGTCCGGCGACATCGGGCAGGACGACGAGGTCGGCAGCGGCCTGTCCTGGTACCTGAGTTGGAACATCCACAGCGCCAACTCGGGGCACGTGTTGCGGGCCCAGAACGTGGGGGCGGGAACGATCGTCGATGGCCTGACGGTCGAGGCGGGCCTGCTCGGCCCGGCCGGGACACCGGCGGGCTCCGAGCTGATGGTCGGCGGCGGTCTCTATTGCCGGGACGCGTCCCCGGTCCTGCGTAACGTCACGTTCGCGCACTGCGAGGCCGCCTTCGCCTCGGGCGGCGCGGCCTACGTGTTCGACGCCAGCCCGATCTTCGAGGACTGCAGCTTCCTCGAGAACTACACCCACCTCGGCAACGCCGGTGCCTTGTACGTGGCGGGCGCTAGCGAGCCGACGATTCGCCGCTGCAGCTTCGCCCGCAACGTGGCCGTGGCCGCCAGCGGTGACGCCTCCGGCGGAGCCGTCTACCTGTTCGGGACGCTCCCGGTCGAGGTCACGGGTTGTCTGTTCGAGGACAACCAGACCAAGCAGTTCTACTCGGTGAGCAACTACCCCACCCACGGCGGCGGCCTGTCGTCGTTCCTGGCGGGCGTCGAGATCCGCGACTGCGTCTTCCGGCGCAACCGCTCGCAGCTCGGGGCCGGCCTGATGACCTGGGGTCCGACCCTGGTGGTCAACTCGGTATTCGCCGACAACGTGGCCTTCGAGGTGCCCGGAACGATCACCGACCAGGGCGGTTGGGGCGGCGCCGCGATGGTCAACTCCTACGCCGGTGCCGAGTTGCGGATGGTCAACTGCACCGTGGCCCACAACACGGCCGTCAAGTACGCAGGCCTCTACGCCGGCAACAACGCCACCATGACCATCGACAACTCGATCCTGTGGGGCAACCAGGCCTCCAACGTCGAGATCCAAGGTGGTTGGAAGGAGCAGCTCGGCGGCAGCTTCGATCTATCCTGGTCCTGCGTCGAGACGATCTTCGCGCCCCACGCGCCGGGCGAGGACCCGATCGAGCCCTCGAAGCTGCCCGGCTGCACCGACCAGGACCCGCTGTTCGTGGTCCCCGGCGTCGGCGGGGACCTGCACCTGTCGGCGACTTCGCCCTGCGTCGACGCGGGCCGCAACGACCTGGTCGCGGGCCTGGCCCTGCTCGACCTGACGGGTGGCGGACGCAACCAGGACGACCCGGCCGCGGACGTGGGCTCGGGCGGCGCACCGCTGGTCGACATGGGCGCCCACGAGCGCGGCGCCCAGGCCCTGACCGTCGACACGGCCCAGTTGTCCGTGGCAGCGGGCGGCGCCCAGCACCTCACCCTCGACCTGGGTGCGACCCAGGGCGGCAGGCCGTACCTGGTGGCCGGCAGCCTCTCGGGTACCTCCCCCGGGCTCCCGGTCGACGGCCTGGTCGTGCCCCTCGTGCTCGACGCCTACACCTCGACGACCCTCACCGCAGCCAACCAGGGTGCCCTCGTCGAGACCTTCGGGATCCTCGACCAGGACGGCCGCGCCCAGGCGGCCATCGCCCTGCCCCCCGGCGCGCCCGCGGCACTGGTGGGCCTGCGCGCCGACCACGCGGCGATCGCACTCGGCGCGGCGGGAGTCAGCGCTGCCTCGGGCTCGACGCCGCTCGAGTTCCTTCCTTGAGCGCCCGGGCGGCGTCGGATCGTCTCCGCCCCCACTAGACTCGCGGCGTGGTGACCCATGCCCTCCTGGCCGCCCTGCGGGCGCGCACCTACGCCGAGCAGGTCCTCGAACCGGCCGCCTTCCCCGTCGACCAACGCCTGCGGGCCGAGGTCTTGCGTCCCGGCCGTGCGTTGACGGCCCGCGAGGCGGCGCAGTCCGAGGGCTGGCAGCCGGTGGAGCCCGGCTGGCGCTGGGGGCCGGTCTGGTCGACGGCCTGGTTCCGGCTGCGAGGTGAGGTTCGCGAGGGGCTCGATCCGGGGCAGACCTGGCTGCGCTTCTGCTCGGGGACCGAAGCGTTGCTCTGGCGCGACGGCGCGCCGACCCACGGGCTCGACGAGAACCGGCGCCGGATCCCGATCGACCCGGTGGGCGCGCCCGGCGACGCGGTGGAGCTTCTGATCGAGGCCGACTGCAACCGGCCCCTGGGCGCGACGACCTTCTTCTTCGACGAGGCCGAGGTCCGCCGGCGCTGGGCGGAGCCGAACCCGGGGCGCTTCGAGGGCGCGGGCCTGTGTCGACGCGACCCGGTGGCCTGGCGCCTCTTGCACGCGTTCCTGTTCGTGGCGGACCTGGTCGAAGACCTGGGCGACGGCACGGCACGGGGCGACGCGCTCCAGGCGGCGCTCGAGCACGTGCGCACGCTCGTCGATCCGCGCGAGCCCGGCGTGGGTGCTGCGGCCGCTCTCGACCACCTCACGGGCGTCCTCGCAAACGGAGCGACCGACGACGCCGGCCGCTGCTTCGCGGTGGGCCACGCCCACCTGGACACGGCCTGGCTCTGGACCACGGCGCAGACCCGCCGCAAGGCACTGCGGACCTTCTCCACCGCCCTGCGCACGATCGAGGACTCGGGCTCCTTCCACTTCCTGTGCAGCCAACCCCAGCAGTACGCCTGGCTCGAGGAGGACTCGCCACAGCTCTTCGAGCGCGTGCGCGCCGCCGTCGATGCCGGCCGCTGGGAGCCCCTGGGCGCCATGTGGATCGAGCCCGACGCGAACATGCCCTCGGGCGAGAGCCTGTGCCGTCAGCTCGAGCAGGGCACGCGCTACATGGAGAGCCGCTTCGGCGTGAGCGGTCGCCAGCGCCTGCTCTACCTGCCGGACACCTTCGGCTTCTGCGCCAGCCTGCCCCAGCTCGCGCGCCTCGCCGGCCTCGACACCTTCATCACCAACAAGCTGTGGTGGAGCGAGACGACGACCTTCCCCCACACGACCTTCACCTGGCGCGGGCTCGACGGCAGCGAGATCCTGGCGCACCTGACGCCCGGCCAGGACTACAACGCGACGGTGCACCCGGTGGAGCTGCGACGCGGCGAGCGCATCACGGCCGAGCGCGAGACGGCGGGCGTGGACGATTGGCTCCTGCCCTACGGCTTCGGAGACGGTGGCGGCGGGCCGACGCCGGAACAGGCTTGGCGTGCCGAGTTGGCCGCCGATGCCGAGGGCTTGCCGCGGGTCGACACGCGCGGCACCGCGGCCTTCTGCGAGCACCTGCACGCCGAGGTCGCCGCCGCCCGCGACGCCGGGCGCGAGCTGCCGGTGCACGAGGGCGAGCTGTACCTCGAGTTGCACCGGGGCACCTGGACCAGCCAGGCCTCGCTCAAGCAGCTCAACGCCTTCCTCGAGGCGCGCCTGCGCGGGTCCGAGGTGATCGCGGCCCTGACCGGCGACGAGGACCGCGCCGCCACCTGTGAGCGGGTTCAACGGACGCTGCTCCTGAACCAGTTCCACGACATCCTCCCCGGCTCGGGCACGCGCGAGGTCGTGGAGGAGGCGGTCGACGCCTACATCGAGGCCCTGATCGAGTTGGACCGCGGTTGGAAGAAGGACGCGACGCGCCCGACGGAGGTGGTCTTCAATCCGTCCACCCGGGCGCAGGTCCTGTGCTTCGGCGAGGAGCCGCTCGCCGGGCTCGGCCTGACCCTGCGAACCGGCGGCAGCCGCGCCGTCGCCGCGGGCGAGCTGGACGACCTGACCCTCGTCACCGATCACTTCCGCGCGACCTTCGACGAGGCGGGGCGCGTGCGCTCGCTGGTCACCGCCGCCGGGCGCGAGTTGGCGATCGACGGCCGCCCCATCGCGGCCCTGCGCCTGCACGACGACCGCCCGCGTCGCTGGGAGGCCTGGGACATCGACCCCGAGGACCACGCGCGCTTCGCGGAGCTCGACGGCCCCTGCACGAAGATCGAGCCCCTGACCGGCGGTCCGGGCCTCGTCTTCGAGCGCCGACTCGCCACCGGCACCGTGATCAAGATCACCTGGCGCGCCAGCGCCGACGGCCGCGGCCTGGGCGCGAGCATCCACTGCACCCCGTGGAAGGAGGAGCGCAAGCTCTTGCGGATGGCCTTCCCCGTCGCCGTGCGCGCGGACCATTGGAAGGCGTCGATCCCCTTCGGCTTCCTCGAGCGGCCCCTGACCCTGGACACGCCCTCCGAGCGCGCGCGCTTCGAGGTGCCGATCCAACGCTGGATGGATCTGTCGGGCGACGACGCGGGCCTAGCCGTGTTGAACGACTCGAAGTACGGGGCCAGCGGCGCGGGCGACACCCTCGGCCTGTCGCTGCTGCGCGCGACGCGCTTCCCCGACCCGGCCGCCGACAGCTCCCTGCCGCTCAGCTTTCGCATCGAGCTCGTGCCCCACGACGGACCCGCGCCGTTGGCGGAGATCACCGCCCGCGCCGAGGCCCTGCCCTGGAGCGGTGATCCGGCGCGCATCGACGTGGACTCGGCGCGCCGGGCGGGCCCCTTCGAGCTCGTCCAGGTTGCCGGCGGCGGCGCGGCGTTCGTGTCGTCGCTGCGGCTGATCGATGGCGGCTTGCGACTGCGGATCTGGGAGGGCGTCGGAGCACCGGTGGACGTCTCGGCGAGCTTCCCGGCCCCCGTCCGCGCGGCGCGCGCCGTGGACCTGCGCGGCGCTGCGGATCCGCGCCTCGCCGTCGAGCTGAAGGACGGTCGGCCGCACCTGCGCCTGGCCCCGTTCCAGGTCGCCACCCTCGACGTCGAGCTGGACCGATGAGCGACCTGCGCGAGCTCGACCCGCTGCTGGTGCCGGCGCCCAGCCGGCTCACCCGACGCGAGGGTTGGCGCGCCGACCACGTGGCCGACCGTCGGCGCGACACCCGCTACGCAGAGGAGGCCTACCGCCTAGACGTGGACGAGCACGGCGTGTTGATCACCGCCCTCGGCGAGGCCGGCTTCGCCCGTGGCGAGGCGACCCTGGCCCAGTTGCGGCGCCAGTACGGCACGCGCCTGCCGCGGCTCACGATCGAGGACGCGCCGGCCTGGGGCGAGCGCGGCTACATGCTCGACGTCAGCCGCGATCGCGTGCCGACGAATCACTTCTTGGTCCAGCTCGCCGAGCGCACGGCGGCGCTCAAGCTCAACCACCTCGAGCTGTACACGGAACACACCTTCGCCTACCGCGACCACGAGGAGGTCTGGCGCGCGGCCTCGCCCCTGACCGCGGCCGACGTGCGCGGCCTCGATGCCCTGCTCGCGAGTCGGTCCGTGCGCCTGGCCGCCAACCAGAACTGCTTCGGCCACCTGGAGCGCTGGCTGCGCCTGCCGCGCTACGCGCCCCTGGCCGAGACCCTGGGGTGCTTCGTGTTCGAGGGCATCGAGCTGCAAGGCCCCTTCAGCCTGTGCCCCACCGACGGGCGCAGCCTGCCCTTCGTCGAAGGCCTCCTGGACGAGCTGCTCGAGAACTTCAGCTCGCGCGTGGTCCACGTCGGCTGCGACGAGACCCAGGACGTGGGCCAGGGTCGCTCGCGCGCGGAGGTGCAGGCCGTGGGTGTGTTCGAGGTGTATCGCCGGCACCTCGACGGCGTCGCCGCCGCGGCGCGCAAGCGGGGTTTCGAGCCGCGCTTCTGGGCCGACATCGCCCTGCACTTCCCCGACCGGCTGGCCGAGCTCTCCGCCGACCTGGTGCCGGTGGCCTGGGGCTACGAGCCCGACCACCCCTTCGACGCCCAGGCCGGTGCCCTGGCCGCGAGCGGTCGGCCCTTCCACCTGTGCTGCGGCACCTCGGCCTGGCGCAGTTTCACCGGGCGCACCACCGAGCGCCGCGCCAACCTCGCGGGCTGCATCGCCGCCGCTGCGGTACACGGCGCCCGAGGCGTGCAGATCGCCGAGTGGGGCGACGTGGGGCACCGCCAGGTGGAGCCCATCGGTCGCCTGGCCCTGGCCGAGTTCGCGAGCCGGGCCTGGAACCCGGCGGCGCAGCCGGACCCGCGCGCGATCAGCCTGCAGGTCTTCGGCGACGAGAGCCTGCGGCTCGCGGACTGGCTCGCGGAGCTGGGCGACGCCGACCGCGACCTGCGCGCGGTGTCGGGCGTCCCCGAGGCGGACGGCTCGCCGCGCCGTTTGACCAACGCCACCGCCCTCTTCGAGCGGCTGCACCCCTCGGGCTTCCCCTTCCGCTTGCCCGCAGATCCCGCGCCCTGGCACGCGGCGCTCGAGCGCCTCGCCGACCTGCGCGCCGCGCGACCGGCCGTGGACGCCCAGCTCGACGCCGAGCTCGACCACGCCCTGGACCAGGCCGAGTTGGGTGCACGCACCGGAGCCGGTGAGCCGACCGGGGAGTTGCCCGCGCGGGTGCGCGCCGAGCACCGCCGCCTCTGGCTCGCCGGCTCGCGCCCGGGCGGACTCGAGGACAGCCTCGCCTGGTGGCCCCGCGTCGACGGCTGAAGCAGGCGGGGTTCAGGTCGGCCGTCCCGGGGGTCGATGGGAAGGACGATGCAACGCCCCGCTCCCCATCGGGTCGCCCCGCCCATCGCCGCCCGTCGCCGGACCCTGGCCGCCCTCGCCTCGGCCCTCTTCGCCTGCGCGTGCAGCCGCGCGCCCGTGGCCGACGACGTCTGGCCCGGCTTCGATCCGGCCGCGAAGGGTGACGTGTTCCTCGAGCAGTCCGCCCTGTGGCTGCACGTGCTCAGCGACGACCGCGACGAGCCGATCCAGATGCGGATCGAGTTCGAGGCGGGCGGTGAGTTCGAGCGCGAGTTGGGACCGCGCACGGCCGTGGACGACCAGATCTTCGTCGGGTTCCTGGATCCCGGCGAGGTGGCGATCGAACTCTCGACGCAGACCTCGAAGGCCACCCGGCGCTTCCGCCTGCTGCCCAATCGCCACCACGGCGTCGCCTTCGACCTGCGCACCGTCACGCCGGCGCCGGCCAGCCTGGAGCTGCACCTGCGCGCCGCGGGTGAAGGGGATGGTCCGCCCAGCGCGACCCTGTTCGCCCTGGACGAAGCCCTGGCCCAGCGGCGCGAGACCCGCGACGATCCGATCGGCCGGCCGCTGGTGCTCGAGCCCGACGGCGCGGGCTTCGTCGCCCGGCTCGACGGCCTGTCGAGCGGCGAGCACGCCCTGCGGATCGAGCCCGGCGGCAGCGAGCGCCGGCTGCAGCTCGCGCCCGGCGCCAACGAGATCACGATCGAGGCGCCGCCGCCCACGGCCCACCTGGAGCTGGACCTGGTCTCGAGGGCTACCGGCGAGCCGCTCACCGACGCGGTCCTGCGCTGGGTCTCGGTCGAGGATGGCGAGGCCTCGCCGCTGATGATCGCTCCCCGCGACGCCGAGGTCGTCGACGGACGCGCGTCCCTCGACCACCCGCCCGGGACCCTGCACCTGTTGATCGCCTCCCCGGACGTCGGCACGCACATGCGGACGATCGACACGGACGAGACCGGCGGCCAGGTGCGCTTCGAACTCGAGAGGAAGCGCCGCTGACGCCCTGTGCGTCGACGGCGTCCGAAGACGAGCTCCATGGTCCGGCGACTGTTTAGCAGGCTCTTTGCGGTGCGGACGCCGAGCGCTGACCCAGCGGGCCTAGTCTCCCCGCGCGATCGGGTCGGGGATCCCGACCAGCCCCCCACAGCGCCCACGCCCCGAGCTCCCATGCCCCTGCCCGCCACCACTCGCCTCGAGCCCCGCACCACCCGCCGCGAGATGCTCGCCCCGATGCTCGGCATGCGGATCGCCTGCCGCGTCGTGGACGAACCCCCCGGCCCCGCGCCGGCCCTCCCCGCCGAGCCGACGGGACCGGTCGTCGACCTCGGCGCAGAAGATCGCTCCATCCAGCGACCCGCGGGCTGATCCGAGCTGAGCCGGCCGAGGCCTTGCGCGGTGGGCGGCGCCGGTCGAAGCTCCGCGCGATGAACCTGACCGAGCTCGAGATCGCCGTGGTCGGCGCGCGGGGGGCCGTGGGCGCGGAGTTGCTGGGAGTGCTGGCCGGGGCGGGCGTTGAGCCTGGACGAGTGCGGGCCTGCGGATCCGAGGCATCCGCGGGCCAGCGCCTGGGCTTTGGCGCGGGGACCGTCGAGCTCGTGCCGACCTCGCGCGCAGCGCTTGTGGGTGCGGACCTGGTCTTCATGGCGGCGGGTGAGGAGGCCGCGCGGCGCTGGGCTCCCGTGGCCGTCGAAGCGGGCGCCCGCGTGGTCGACAACAGCAGCGCCTTTCGCGACGACCCGGCGGTGCCCCTGGTGATTCCGGAGGTCAACGGCGACGTGCTGCGCGGGTACGCGGGCCGGCTGGTCGCGAACCCCAACTGCACCACGGTGATCGCGCTCTTGGCCGCGACGCCGATTCGGCGGGCATTCGGACTCGAACGCATGTCGGTCACCAGCTACCAGTCGGTCAGCGGCGCCGGGCGACGGGCCATGGATGAGCTGCGGGACCAGACCGCGGCGGTGCTCGCGGGGGAGGCGCCCGTGCCGCAGGTCTTCGCCGAGCCCTGCGCCTTCAACGTGTTCAGCCATGACTCGCCGGTCGACCCCGAGACCGGGCTCAACGAGGAGGAGCGCAAGCTGGTCACCGAGAGCGCCAAGCTGTGGGGCGACGACACCACGCGGGTCGCGGCGACCTGCATGCGCGTGCCGGTGATGCGCGCCCACTGCACGGCCCTGGACCTGACCCTGGCCGAGCCCGCCCGTGTCGCGGATGCGCGCGAGGTCCTGGGCCGCGCCCCCGGACTCGAGCTGGTCGACGACCGCGGGCGCGGGGACTTCCCGACGCCGCTCAAGGCCGCCGGCCGGGTGGTGGTCTTGGTGGGCCGCCTGCGCGCGGATCCGAGCCAAGCCATCGATGCGGACGGTCGTGCGTGCGGTCTGCAGCTCTTCGCGGCGGGCGATCAACTGCTCAAGGGCGCGGCCCTCAACGCGATTCAGATCGCGCAGCTCTGGTAGGACCGACTGGGCGCACAGGTGTCGGTGACCGGCGGCGGCCGCTGGCTGCGAAACCGGACGCGTTGCTGGCCAGGGGTGCGGAGACAGGCCGGCGAGTTGCGCGGCGATCGCGCCGGTGCTCGAGCGGCCGCTACTCGAGCCCGCGCAAGAGGGCCCACATGCTCGACAGGTAGGCGAACAAGAGCACCAGGCCGCACACCGCGACCTGGGGCAGGGCGCTGCGATCGCCGCGGCGCATTCCGCGCACGGCGACGAAGGTGCAGACGACCAGGCCCAGCGCCAACGCCCCGCCCGCCACCGCGAAGATCGGGTCGAAGAACTCGGCCACCCAATCGGGCGCGTTGGCTGCGACCACGTGGATCGCCGCGCCGACCGCGACCAGGGGCGCGGCGCCGGCGATCAGGAGCGCGCCGGTGCTGGTGGCCGGCGGGCGCGATCGGCTCGCGGCGGTTCGGTCCGCGACCTCGGACTCCGCGTTCACTCGACCGCGGTCCATTCGCCGCCGGCGAGCTTGTACTCGACGTCGGTGAACCAGATGCGGAAGGCCTCGGGGTCGGGGCCCGGGAACTCGAGGCTGGCGCGGATCGGACCGATGGCGGTGGGCTCGCTCCAGGCCGCGGTGCGGGTGGGCTCCTCGGAGCCGGCGGCGCGGAAGATCCACTCGCGCACGTCGCCGTCTTCGTCGACGAACAGCTCGTATACGTCGCCGGGGGTGTAGCCGACTTCACTCGAGTAGGTGCAGATCAGGTGCTCGCATTCCGCCCCGGTGATCGGTCCGGTCGCGGTGCCCTGGCTGGTGATCTCGAGGCCGCTATCCCAGACGAGGTGCAGGGGGAACAGCAGCCAGTACTGGTCGTTGATGAACTGGCCGTCGACCTCGCGGGGCGACTCGGGGGCACCGTTTGACCCGCGGAAGTAGACGAAGAGCTCGTCGCCCTTGCGGTGGGCCACGCGGCCGGTGCCGGGCTCCCACTCCCACTGGCGGGCGATCTCGCGCTCGCCCAGGTCGGCGTTGAAGGTGTAGCGCAGGGCTTCGAGCTCGCCGAAGTGGTCCACGCCGTAGGCGGCGGCGACGCGCGCGCCGGGGCCTTCGTGGGAGTTGCCCGTCGAGGCGCAGCCGAGAAGCAGCAAGCAGACGCAGCCGGCCGAGAGCAGGTCCACGCCGAACCTGCGGGGCGCGGCCAGGGTGGAGGTCGTGGAGACGGTGGGCAGGGTCTTCATCGGGGTCTGACAGGGGGACGGACTTGGGTCGCCGGACGGCGGCCCGTACCTTGCGGCTTGCCAAGTGCGGGCGCCAGCCCGATCCCGTCCGCCCCGCGCCCCACCGGAACCGCCCCATGGAAATCGAGCACCAGATCGACATCGCCGTCCCTCCCGCGGAGCTCTACCCCCGGATTGCGACCTCCGCGGGGCAATTGGAGTGGATCGGCGGGCTGGTCTCGGCGGCCCCCACGGAGGGATCGGCCGACGCCCTCCCGGAGGTCGGCACGCGCTTCCGCCAACGCCTGGAGCGAGGGCCGATCCACATCGACCTCGAGGGGCGCGTGACGGTCGCCCAGGCGCCGATTCGCTTCGGGTTCGAGGCCGAGGGCCGCGATGTGACCTTCACGGTCCAGGTCGAACTGGTCGCCGCTGGGTCCGGAACGCGCATGCGACAGAAGACCGTCGTCGGGCTCGGGAACTTCGCCCTGAAGTTGATGTCCGGCAAGATCCGCTCGGAGCTGGATCAGAAGCAGACCGAGGACCTGGCGCGGCTGAAGCAGCTGGCCGAGGCCTGATTTCACGCGCACCGTCGAGAAAAACTCGGATTTCGCGAACGCTGCGCGCCGCGTTTCCGTCGTAGCCTCCTGACGCGCGACGTCGGTCCAGCCACTGGCGCCGCGCGACCTCGAACGAGGAGAACACCCAGATGATCCGCATCCAGCCCATGAACCCCCGCAACGTCGCCCCGCGCTATCGCGTCGGCGTCTTCGTTGTCGGTGGCGTCGTCGGTGGCTGGAAGGTCGCCGCGGATCGAGGGGTCCCTCGAGTGGAGTAAGCAGAGCCCACAGCTCTCCTCCCCTGGACCCGCTCGACGGCAACTCGAGCGGGTCTTTGTGTTTTGTGCCTTCGCCGGCCGCATGACCCGCCGCTCGCTCGCCCCTCCGGGGGCCCTCCGGCGAAGGCTCCGACTCGTGCCTCCAGGGATCCACGTGACCTCACTTGCCTCCGAATCGACCGCGGCGGGCCGCTTCGCGCGCCACCGCACCCTGCTCGAGCTGACCCGCGGCCAGCGGCTGCGCTATGGCGGCGCCATGCTCGCCCTGTGGGCGGGCGGCCTGTTGACCCTGGGCGTGCCCCTGGTCCTGGTCGAGCCCATCAACCGCCTGGCCGCGGGCGATGTCGTGCCCCCTCGCGTGCTGTGGCTCCACGGCACAGCGGCCGTGCTGATCACCGCTGGCGCGGGGCTGCTCACCTACCTACGCGGTCGCTGGGCGGCCCAGGCGTCCGAGCGCCTGGTCGAGGGTCTGCGCAATCGCCTGCACCGCAAGCTGCACGAGCTGCCAATGTCCTGGCACGACCGGGCCGAGACCGGCGACGTCGTCCAGCGTTGTACGTCGGACGTGGAGACGCTGCGGGTGTTCCTGGCCCAGCAGGTGGTCGAGATCGGCCACGCCGCACTGCTCTTGCTCACGGCCGCGCCGATCCTGTTCCTCTTGGACTCGACCCTGGCGGTGACCTCGATCGTGGTGATCCCCGTGATCCTGGTCTTCGCCGTGTCCTTCTTCGGGCGCATCCAGAAGCGCTTCACGGAGGTCGACGAGGCCGAGGGCGAGCTGACCACGGCCATCCAGGAGAACCTCACGGGCGTGCGTGTGGTGCGTGCGTTCGGGCGCGAGGAGTTCGAGCTCGAGCGCTTCGACGCCTGCAACGACCTCTTCCGCGCGCGGACCGAGCGGCTGCTGCGCCTGTTCGCCATCTACTGGAGCCTCTCGGACGTGCTCTGCATGACCCAGATGGGCCTCGTGCTGCTGCACGGGGTGGCGCGGGTCCACGCGGGACTGCTCACCGTCGGCGATCTGTTCGCCTTCATCGCCTTCGTGGGCATCTTCCTTTGGCCGGTGCGGCACATGGGTCGCGTCCTGGCCGACACGGGCAAGGCCTTGGTGTCGATCTCGCGCCTGGAGGCGGTCCTCGACCAGCCGGTGGAGCAGGATCCGGAGCTGGATCAGACCCTGCCGGCGACCGTGCGGGGAGAGCTCGCGTTCGAGGACGTGACCTTCGCCTTCGACGAGTCCACGCGGGCCGTGGACGGCATCAGCTTGACGGTGCCGGCGGGCAGCAGCCTGGCGCTGGTGGGTCCGCCCGGCTCGGGCAAGTCGACCCTGGTGCGCCTGCTCGGTCGCTTCGACGACCCCGACCGGGGGCGCATCACCCTGGACGGGATCGACCTGGCGCGCCTCCCGCGCTCGTGGGTGCGGCGGCAAGTGGGCCTCGCGGCCCAGGAGCCGTTCCTCTACTCGCGCACCATCGCCGCCAACTTGACCTACGCCCGGCGCGACGCGGGCGCGGACGAGCTGGAACGCGTCGCGCGGGACGCGGCGTTGCACGCCTCGATCGAGCGCTTCGAGAAGGGCTACGAGACCCTGGTCGGCGAGCGGGGCGTGACCCTCTCGGGCGGCCAGCGCCAGCGCCTCTCCCTGGCTCGGGCGCTCCTGGCGGACAGGCCGATTCTGGTGCTCGACGACACTCTGAGCGCGGTCGACACGCGCACCGAGGCCGAGATCCTCGCCGCCCTCGAGCGGCGGCGAGGGCGCGCCACGACCGTGGTCATCTCCCACCGCCTCTCGTCGGTGGTCGCGGCCGATCAGATCGCCGTGCTCGACGGTGGCCGGGTGGTGCAACGGGGTCGGCACGAGGAGTTGATCGGGCTGGACGGGCCCTACCAACGCCTGTGGCAGATCCAGACCGCGCTGGAGGACGAGCTGGACGACGACCTGCAACGGACCGCGGGCGCCGAGATCGCCCAAGGCACACCCGAGGGGAGCGTGAAGCCATGACCGACGAGATCCTGGACGACGAGCACTCCGGCGCCGCGGCGCGCATCGACTGGGGGCTTTGGAAGCGCCTCCTGGCCTACTCCAAGCGCTACCCCAGGACCCTGGGCATCTTCGTGACCGCGGCGATTGTCGTCGGCGCGGCCGACACCGGCATCCCCTTGGTGACGCGAGGGGCCATCGACGCGGTGACCGCGGCGCCGCCCGAGATCGACACGTTCGAGCTGCTCTGGCCCTATGCCCTGGCCTACGCCGGGGTGAGCCTGGCCCTGGCCGGCGGGGTCTTCACCTTCATCCGCTGCGCGGGGATCCTGCGGCCGCGCATCGCCCGCGACATCCGGCGCGACGCCTACGCGAACCTGCAGCGCCTGTCCCTGCGCTTCTACGACCGCCGGCCCTCGGGCTGGCTCGTGGCGCGCATGACGTCGGACTGCGAGCGCCTCTCGAACATCCTCGCCTGGGGCGTGCTCGACGTGGTCTGGGGCGCGACCGTGATGAGCGGGATCGCCACGGCGATGCTGTTCCTGGAGTGGCGCCTGGCCCTGGCGGTGCTGGTCTTCGTGCCCCTGTTGGCCTGGATCAGCCTGTGGTTCCAGCGCCGAATCCTGCAGAGCTCGCGGGCGGTGCGGGGTGTCAACAGCCGCATCACGGCGGCCTACGCCGAGGACCTGGCCGGCGTGGCCACGACCATGGGCTTCGCGCGCGAGCGCGAGCAGCACGCGGACTTCGCGCAGTTGACCGAGCGCATGGCGCAACACTCGATCGCCAATGCCCTGCAAGCGGCGGTCTACCTGCCGGTGGTGCTGACCATCGGGAGCCTGGCCCTGGCACTGGCCCTGGGCTTGGGTGGACAGCATGTCGCCGTGGGCGCCCTGTCCCTCGGCACCCTGATCGCGTTCATGACCTACGCGCGCCAATTCTTCGAACCGGTGCAGCAGGTCGCGGCGCGCTTCGCCGAGCTCTTGATGGCCCAGGCCGCCGCCGAGCGGATCCTCGGACTCATCGACGAGGTGCCCGAGATCGGCGACTCGGACGAGGTGCGAGCGATCCTCGCCGCGGGCGAGGGGCGTGCACGCCCGGCGGGCTTCGCAGCCGACGGCCTGCCCGACCGCATCGGCCAGATCCGCTTCGAGCATGTGTCGTTCCACTACGACGCGGGCGAGCCGGTGCTGGCCGACTTCAACCTGACCGTCGAGCCGGGCCAGACCATCGCGCTCGTGGGCGAGACCGGCGGCGGCAAGTCGACGATCGCCGGCCTGCTGTGCCGGTTCTACGAGCCGACCGCCGGAGAGATCCTGTTCGACGGCGTCGACTACCGCCAGCGCGGCCTGGCCTGGCTGCGCTCCAAGCTGGCCATCGTGTTGCAGACGCCGCACCTGTTCTCGGGCTCGGTGCTCGACAACGTGCGCTACGGCCGGCTCGACGCGACCGAGGAGGACGTGCGCGCGGCCCTGCGACTGGTGGGCGCCCAGACCTTCGTGGACAAGCTCGAGAAGGGCCTGGACACGCGGGTCGGCGAGGGCGGCGCGCGCCTGTCCACCGGGCAGAAGCAGCTGATCTCCTTCGCACGCGCGTTGGTGGCCGAGCCCGAGATCCTGATCCTCGACGAGGCCACCTCCTCGGTGGACACCCAGACCGAGCGCGCCGTGCAGCGAGCCCTGGAGACCGTCCTGCACGGCCGCACCAGCTTCGTCATCGCCCACCGCCTGTCGACGGTGCGCTCCGCCGACCGGATCCTCGTGATCGGCGCCGGTCGCATCCTCGAGCAGGGCAACCACCAAGAGCTACTGGCCCTGCGCGGCCGCTACCACGAGCTCTACACGGGTCAGAGCCTAGTGGCCGACGGCGAGCGCAAGGCCGCCTGGGAAGCAGTGCGATGAAGGGGTCGGGTGCGGCCGCGGGTCTCCGCGGCCGCGCCCATGAGATCCGCTGTCTCTCGCCCGCCGAAGGCGAGTGACGGGGTTCGAAAGCCCGCGCCAGTCGCGGCGGCGGCTCAGCCCTGGCCCACGGGGGCGTTCAGCTTGGTCCAGGCCGCCTCGGCGCGGGCTGCCAGGGCCTCGCCCCCATCGATCCACTGCTGGCGCGCGTTGCCACCCGCGAACAGGAGCAGTTGCTCACTCTCCGCCACGAAGAAGCGCGGGTCGACAGCAACCTTCTTGCCCTCGGCCATGGCACGGGCGCACCAGCCTCCGAAGGCCGGCTCGTGGGCGGCGGGGTTCGCGCGGAAGGCGGCGGCGTTCGCTTCGGTTGCGAAGTAGTAGGTCACTCCGCGCTCCACCACGGCGATGCGCGGCAGGCCGGCGACCGGAGTACCGGTCGCGATCGACACGGGGTCGATGCCCTTCAACGCCAGTCCCTGCTGCAGGTCGAACTCGCGCAGGGATCGCGGCACAGCCTCGCCGCTGAACTCACGCCACGCCTGGTCGGCCTTCGGACGCAGCTCGACCGGCCCCTGCTCCTTGCCCCAGCTCTTGCGGGTGTTGCCGAAGAAGCCGTTGTAGAAGACCAAGAGGCGCCCCTCCTCGATCAGGAACGACTTGGGGTCGATGTCGGTCTTGTCGCCGCTGGCCATGGCGTAGGCGCACCATCCGCCGTAGGCCGGTTCGAAGCGCGCGGGGGCGGCGAGGAAGAGCTGACGGTTCGCGTCGCTCGCGAAGCGGTAGGTCACGCCCCTGTGCTCGGCGCTGAACTGCTTGTCGCCCTTGGTCGGGCTGCCGCCGCCGACCTCGTAGTACGCCACCGGGTCGTAGCCCTGGAGCGCCAGGCCATCGCGCCCGAGGTTGTACTGGTCGATGGCGGGGCGGGCCTCGTCACCCTGAACGGCGGAGGCGAAGGGGGTCAAGAAGGCTCCGAGGAACAGGGCGGCGAGGAAGCTACGCATGGCGGTGGTGGTCGGGGCCCGCCGTTCGCGGGCCGTTGGTCTTGGTACCGGGCTCTTGAAGCGCGCGCGGATGCGGATGCCAACGGGCGCCATCGCGGGTACGCGGTCAGAACCAGAGCGGGACCGGCGTTCCGGTCAGCATCTGCGATCGAGGCGGATTCCAGCGGCCCTGCGCGCCGCGGCCATCGGAGCCGCGCCGGTCCCCCCGTAGAACGCTGCTCGCTTCAGTCGATCGCGCGGATCGACGCCCACTCGCGATTCGCCCTGTCGCGCAGGTGCGCGTCGGGTCCGGCATCGAGCCACATCTGGCGCGTGTCGCCCCAGAAGCCGTCGTAGAAGAGCAGCAGCTCGCCGTCCTCGATCAGGAAGCTCTGCGGGTCGACCTCGACCTTCTCGCCGTCGACCATGGCCCAGGCGCACCAGCCCCCGTAGGCGGGCTCGAAGCGCTCGGGGTCGGCGACGAACTGCTCGCGGTGGTCCTCGCTGGCGAAGCGCCAGATCAGGCCCCGATAGGTCGTCTCGATGCTCTCGCTGCCCTCGACCGGCTCGCCGCCGCCCTCGGGGAAGTAGGAGACCGGGTCCCAGCCCTCGAGCGCCAGGTGCTCGCGGCCGACGTTGAAGTGGGCAGCCTCGGGCGGCAGGGTTCCGGCCGAAGGCCCGACGCAGGACGTCAGGGCAAGGGCCAGTCCGGCCGCCGCGACCCGCGTGAGGGGTGCGGTGGAGTGCATGCGGGGCGCTACGAAGCGTCGCGCGGAACGGGACCGCCTGCGGGGCGTCAGTTGGTGATCGAGTCGGGCTCGAAGCGCGTCAGCACCTCGCCGCCGAGGGCGATCGCGCCCCAGCAGCCCACCACCAGCCAGGTCCAGCCGCCGAACAGGCCCACGACCGCGGCCACCGTCGGCGAGGCGTCGGCGAGGCTCCCCGCGACCCAGACCAGGCCCAAGCCGATGCCGACACCGATCGCGCCCAGGACCGCCAGCACCACCAACCGCAGCAGCACGACCACCGCGGCCCGACCCATGTTCTGCAGGGCCCCCTCCTGCCCCGGAGCGAAACGCACCGGCCAGAGCAGGAAGATGGCGTTGTCCAGGGCCAGCCAGGTGGCCACGAAGGGCGGGATGAAGGCCAGCACGACCCAACCCACCGGGTCGACGCCGCCGGTGGCCAAGCCGTGTGCGACCAGGCCCAGGCCCACCATGGCCGTGATCAGCGCGGCCTCCGGCAGGAGCATGGCCGCGAACAGGCGCCAGGACGCCAGGGGCCAGGCCTTGAGCACGTCCATACGCTCCAGCTCCTCGCGGAAGTCGAAGCGCAGCCCGCTGCACAGATAGAAGGTGCCGAGCACTCCCACCAACACCGCGCCGGCGATGCGCGTGCTGCGCTCGCCGCCGTCGCCCACGGCCACCGCCGCGATCACCAGGACCGTCAACAGGAAGGCCGAGAAGCCCAGGGTTGCACGCGCGCGGCGCAGCATCGAGGCGGTCTTGCGCCAAGCGATGGCGCCCACCGGCCCGCGCCCGAAGAGCCAAGGCACGCGGCGCAGACCGCCGGCGCTCGAGATCTTGTGGGCCGAGGCGCCACCGCCGCGTTGCAGACGACGCATGCGCGCGGCCACGTCGGCCGAGTTGGCCAGGGCCAACTCGCGGAAGTCGAAGGGCAGTCGCGCCGTGAGCTCGAACAGACCCAGGAGCACCACCAGGCACAGGATCAGCCAGGGCGCGGCGCTCGCGAGGCTGGCTGCGTTCATCAACTGCGCCCAGGGCTCGAAGGGTGCGGAGACGATGCGCGCGGCGTCGTGGGTCACCACGGCCTCGAAGCTGGTCTGCAGGTCGCTCGGCAGCTTGTCGATGAAGACGTACACGCCGACGGCGGCCGAGAGCAGCGCCAAGCTGAAGATCCGTGCCGCGAGGCGCAGGGCCTTGACCGGCAGTCGACGCTCGAGGGCGCCGAGCAGGATCGACGCCGTCTGGCCGGCGATCGCGATGGTCATCACGAAGAGCAGCGCACCCACCGCCGCCCACAGCGAATGGGGCAGGCGCACCGACGCGATCAGCGCCACGATCAGCCCCCCGACCAGGCTTTGCCCCATCAGGATGTGGAGCCGATGGCGAACCAGGTCGGCGCGCGAGACCGGCGCGGCGAAGAGACGCTCGATCTCCTGGGCAGGCAGGTACAGGCCGCGGTGGGCGATGGTGCCGGAGACCGAGAGCAGGAACAGGACCGTGACCGACAGGCGCGCCACCGGGACGGCGAGGCGCGGCTCGAGGCCGCGATCGCCGCGCACCTGGAAGGCGACGCCGATGCTGGTCAGCCACATCACGACGAAGCCCAGTCCGAGCAACGCGAAGACCGCCCCGGACGGAGTGCGAAGACGCCGACCGGCGCGGCGCAGCATGCCACGCGCCTTGAGGCCGAGCAGTCGGCGCAGGGCCGGCGCGCCGAGGATGGCGGTCACGCCTGTCCCTCGGCCTCGCCCTCGGTCGCGGTCGCGCGCTCCGGATCGCGGCCGAGCTCGCCGCCGGTGACGGCGAAGAAGACCTCTTCGAGGCTGGTGCCCTCCGCCGCCGCGGCTGCGCGGTGGGCGCCCTCCATGGTCCCGTCGTAGACCTTGCGGCCGCGCCGCAGCACCAAGAGGTGGGTGCCCAGCTCCTCGACCAGGTCGAGCAGGTGCGAAGAGAGCACGATCGCCGAGCCCTCCGCAGCCAGGTCGCGGATCGCGGCCTTGGCCGAGCGGATGCCGTGGGGATCGAGGCCCGAGAGGGGCTCGTCCAGCAGTACCACGCGCGGCCGCGGCAGCCAGGCGCAGCAGAAGGCCAGCTTCTGACGCATGCCGCGGCTGAGTTCGCCGCCCAGGGCGCCGCGCTTCTCGAGCAGCTCGAAGCGCGCCAGCAGCTCCTCCGCCCGCGCGCGCCAGCGGCCGACCCGGTACAGCGCCGCGGTGAACTCCAGGTGCTCGTCGACGGTCATGGCCTCGAAGGGCTGGGGATCGTCGGGCACCCAGGCGAGCTGCAACTTGGCGCGCCGCTCCGCCGTGGCCAGGTCGTAGCCGGCGATCGCGACCCGCCCGCTCTGGATCGGCAGGACCCCGGCGATGGTCCGCAGGGTCGTGGTCTTGCCGGCGCCGTTGGGGCCGACCAGCCCCAGGATCTCGCCGGCGCGCACCGCGAAGCTGAGCCGATCGACCGCGCGGGTCTCGGCGTACTGCTTGGAGAGGTCCTCGACCTCCAGCAGCGTCGCCGCCGGCGCCGCCGCGGGCTCGGGATCGAGTTGCCCGGCGTCGGAAGGCGCCGCCTCGGAGTCCTCACCGAGTCGCGCGAGGTCCGCCATCGGCGCGGGCTCCACGCCGGGATGCTGTTGGTCGCTGTCTGTCACGGTGCGCTGGTCGGCGAAGTCTACTGCGCTCGCCCCCCAGGGGCCCGCCGTCGATTCCGCGCCCGAGGCGGGAGCCGTCCGGCGCGAGGGGCTATCCTCGCCACCCTCGTGCCCGCCTCGCCCCGACGATCGCGCCTGCGCCCGACCTTCACCCGCCTGCTGTTGGCCGCCCTCGGCGCCGCGGTCGGTCTGGAGCTGTGGCTCTCGGTCTGGGGCATCCAGGACGGCTCGTTCATGGGCTACCCCCTGCCACCCTTCGGGTCGACCACCAACGAGGCCCAGCGTATCTGGTTGGCCACGGCGGTCTACGAGCCGGAGCCGGCCGAGGGTGTCGGCATCTGGGACCGTGAGATCGGCTGGGCGCTGCGCCCCGGCGGCACCGGCGACGGCGACCAATCGGTCTCCCCCGACGGCATGCGCGGGCCGCGCGAGTACCCGCGCGAGACCCCGAGCGGGACCCTGCGGCTGTGCTGCTACGGCGATTCGTTCACCTACGGCGACGAGGTGCCCGACCACGCCGCCTATCCGTACCAGCTCGAGGACCAGGCCGCCGCCCGCGGGCTCGCCCTCGAAGCGATCAACTTCGGACTGCCGGGCGGGGGTACCGACCAGGCGTGGCTGCTGCATCGGCGCCATTCGCCCACGTGGAAGCCCGACGTGGTGGCGATCGGGATCCTGCTCGAGAACATAGGGCGCAACGTCAACCGCTTCCGCCCGCGTTGGAGCCCGAATACCCTGCGCCCGGCGGCCAAGCCGCGCTTCGTCCTGCGCGAGAACGACGAGCTCGAGCTGCTGCTGCCGCCGCCTTACCCCGATCGCATGGCCTACGCGCGGGCGGTGCGCGACGGCGAGGTCGCGCGCCTCACGGCGCCGGACGACTACTGGACGGGGCGACCGACCCTCGGACCCCTGGCGATCTTCGGCACGGCGCGGGTCGCGGGCCTGGTGCTGGCCCACCTGGCGCGGCAGCCGCGGACGATGTGGATGGATCCGGAGGGCGAACCCTTCCGCACCAGCGTGGCGGTGCTCGAGGGCTTCCACCGCGAGGCCCTGGAGGGCGGCGCCAAGGCAGCGCCGGTGGTGATCTTCCACAGCCACGAGGACCTGCTCGAGTTCGAGCGCACCGGCGAGCGCTACTGGAGCGGCCTGCTCGCGGCCCTCGACCAGCGGGGCATTCCCTACATCGACCTGGCCGAGCCCCTGGCCGAGTTGGAGCGCGAGACACAGCGTCTGCCCGCGCCCAGGAGCGAGCTCGAGTCGATCTACGTGAGCCAGGCCGGGCACCTGTCGATCTACGGCAACGCCCGGGTGGCCGAGGCCGTGCTGGCCTGGCTCGAGGCCCGGCCCGAGCTCTGGCCGGCGTCGACCGACGGGTCGCGCTGAGGCGCCCCGGGCCGGGGGCTAGCGGACGGACGGCGAGGGCCCCACAAGGGCTACAATCCGCGGCTCCCGGGCCACCGATCGGGTTCGCATCCGACCACACCGCCCGTCCCACGGCGGGCGCCGCGCGCCTGTCCCCCACCACCCCCAGCCCGAGATCCACGGTGAGCGACGCTCTCAACCTCGAGCCCGCCCTGGGCCCCAGCGACACCTTCGTCCATCGCCACAACGGTCCGCGCCCCCACGACGTCGAGCAGATGCTCGGCGCCATCGGCGTCGACTCGCTGGAGACGTTGGTCGCGCAGACGATCCCCGCCACGATCCGTCTGGGACGCGAGCTGGAGCTCGGCCCGCCGCGCGGTGAGTACGAGCTCCTGGCCGAGCTGCGGCAGATCGCGGCGCAGAACGTGGTGGCCAAGAGCTACATCGGCGCCGGCTACTACGGCACGATCGTGCCGCCGGTGATCCAGCGCAACGTGCTCGAGAACCCGGGCTGGTACACCCAGTACACGCCCTACCAGGCGGAGATCAGCCAGGGGCGTCTCGAAGCGCTGCTCAACTACCAGACGGCGATCACCGACCTGACCGGACTGCCCCTGGCGAACGCGTCGCTGCTCGACGAGGGCACGGCCGCGGCCGAGGCCCTGGCCATGTGCCTGGCGGCCGGGCGCGGCAAGAGCCCGGCGGCCTACTTCGTGTCCGAGCGCTGCCACCCGCAGACGATCGAGGTGGTGCGCACCCGCGCCGCCGCGGTGGGCGCGGAGGTCCACGTGGGTGACGCCCAGAGCTTCGACTTCGCCGGCACGCCCGTGGCCGGTGTGCTGCTGCAGTACCCCGACACCTACGGCCGCATCGACGCCTTCGACGCCATCTGCGAGCACGCCCACGCGGCCGGCGCCCGGGTCGTCGTCGCGACGGACCTCTTGGCCCTGACCCTCTTGCGCCCGCCGGGCGAGTTCGGTGCGGACGTGGCCGTGGGGTCGGCCCAACGCTTCGGCGTGCCCATGGGCTACGGCGGCCCCCACGCCGCCTTCCTGGCCACGACCGACGAGTTCAAGCGCATCATGCCGGGGCGCATCATCGGCGTGAGCATCGACAGCAAGGGCAACCGCGCCCTGCGGATGGCGATGCAGACGCGCGAGCAGCACATCCGCCGCGACAAGGCCACCAGCAACATCTGCACGGCGCAGGTGCTCTTGGCCGTGATGGCGGGCTTCTACGCGGTCTACCACGGCCCCGAGGGCCTGCGCCGTATCGCCCGCCGCGTGCACGCCTTGACCGGAGCGGTCTCCGCCTTCCTGCGCGAGGCCGGCTTCGACGTGGACGGTGGCCCGGTGTTCGACACCCTGCGCGTGGATTGCGGCGCGGGAGGTGCGCCCAAGCGCGTCGGCGCCGGCCACGAGCGCGGCATCAACCTGCGCGACATCGACCAGCAGTTCGTGGGCATCTCCCTGGACGAGACCACGACCCTGGCGGACGTAGTCGCGCTACTCGACCTGTTCGGCATCGCGGCCAAGCCCCACGACGTGGAAGAGGTCGTGCGCACGATGGAGGCCCAGCTCGGGCGCCCACACCTGCGTACCAGCCCGTACCTGACCCACCCGGTCTTCCACGAGTACCGCTCCGAACACGAGCTCCTGCGCTACATCCACCGCCTGCAGGCGCGCGACCTGAGCCTCACGCACTCGATGATCCCCCTGGGGTCGTGCACCATGAAGCTCAACGCCACGGCCGAGATGGTGCCCGTGACCTGGCCGGAGTTCGGCGGCCTGCACCCCTTCGCGCCGCTCAGTCAGGCCCGCGGCTACGCGCGCCTGTTCGCGGACCTCGAGCGCTGGCTGGCCGAGATCACCGGCTTCGCGGCGGTGTCCCTGCAGCCCAACGCCGGCAGCCAGGGCGAGTACGCGGGGCTGCTCGCGATCCGCGCCTTCCACCAGTCCCTGGGCGAAGGCGATCGCACCGTCTGCCTGATCCCCACCTCGGCCCACGGCACCAACCCCGCCAGCGCGGTGATGGCCGGGATGCGCGTGGTGGCGGTCAAGTGCGACGCCTCCGGCAACATCGACCTGGCCGACCTGCGCGCCCAGGTCGAGAAGCACAAGGACCAGCTCGGCGCGCTGATGATCACCTACCCCTCGACCCACGGGGTCTTCGAGGAGTCGGTGATCGAGATCTGCGACCTGGTCCACAAGGCCGGCGGCCAGGTCTACCTGGACGGCGCCAACATGAACGCCCAGGTCGGGCTGTGCCGCCCGGGCGACTTCGGGGCGGACGTGTGCCACCTGAACCTCCACAAGACCTTCTGCATCCCCCACGGGGGCGGCGGTCCGGGCGTGGGCCCGATCGGCGTTGCGGAGCACCTCGCTCCCTTCCTGCCCGGTCACGGCCTGGTGGACAACGGAGGCAAGACCGGGCCGGTGGCCTCGGCCCCCTGGGGCAGCGCCAGCATCCTGACCATCTCGTGGGTCTACATCGCCCTGATGGGCGCCCGCGGCCTGCGCGAGGCGTCGCAGCTCGCGATCCTCAACGCCAACTACATGGCGCGGCGCCTCGAGGGCGAGTTCCCGATCCTCTACCGCGGCGCCAAGGGTCGCGTGGCCCACGAGTTCATCGTCGACCTGCGCCCCTTCGAGAAGAGCGCCGGTGTGACCGCCGAGGACGTGGCCAAGCGCCTGATGGACTACGGCTTCCACGCGCCGACCATGTCCTGGCCCGTGGCGGGCACGGTCATGATCGAGCCGACCGAGTCGGAGTCGAAGCCGGAGCTCGACCGTTACTGCGAGGCCCTGCTGTCGATCCGCGGCGAGATCCGCGCCATCGAAGAAGGCCGCTGGGCCCGGGGCGACAACCCCCTCGAGAACGCCCCCCACACCCTGGCCGACATCACCGGCGACACCTGGGACCGCGGCTACTCCCGCGAGACCGCCGGCTTCCCCGTGCCGTGGCTGCGCGAGTTCAAGTTCTGGCCCTTCGTCGGCCGCATCGACAACGGCTACGGCGACCGCCACCTGATCTGCACCTGCCCCACCGTCGAGGAGCTGGCCGAGCAGGAGGAGCTGGACAGCACCGATCAGCGCGAGCCGGCTCTGGCCTGAGGGTCGGGGCATCTGCTGCAACGCCGAAGCTCTCGGCCCACCGCGCGCTCGGATCGACCGCAGTCGATCCGGGCGCTCTTCATTGGGGCCATTCTCGAGGACGCCCTGTGTTGGTGCGTCTCGGCCGATGCCCTTCGTCCTCGCGGCACCAGCTACGCCGTAACCGATTCGCCGCCAATCGACTGGAGCTCACCCTTGCGGCAGTGAAGTCGCGGCCGCGCGCGGGAGCGGCTCAGCCCACGACATGCGGACAGTCGCTCGCACTGCGAGCCGCTGTCTCGCCGCCCCCTGCTCGACCGGACGAACCGAGTGCACCGGCCCCCGGCCCGAACCTACGGACTCGGATCAGTTGAGCCGCACCCGGGTCGCGTTGGAGATGTCTACGACCCCTGCCGAGAGGTCGATCGATAGAACCGCCGTAAAGAGCTCGACCCCCACGAGGGGCAGCGGCACAGGGTTGAGCGCCTGCGTGAATAGTGACGCATTCCCATCCCCGGCCGCATCCAGCAGGCCCAATGAACCGACAAACGGAGGGTCCCCGGCCCCGCTGAGCGAAGCACCGAACCAGGGATCTCCAACCCCGATGGGAAGCTGCAACCCCTGCGGGTCGCCGCCAAGCCCCACCTCCTTAACCTCGCTGCTGTAGAGCGCGATGTACACGTCTCCAGCCATCTCATCGTCGAAGTCGATGAACTGAACCTGCGTGCCACCGTTCCCGAGCACGATCGTCGAGGGGCAGGAATGCAGCTTCAGTCCTCCAATCACGAACGCTTGAGCGCTCCCGGCATCGACAATCCCATTGGGCTTTGCTCCGGTCCTCCCCACGTAGCCCGAGAAGCGATCGAGCGCAACTGCGTGGCCCCAACGCTCCCCCGCCGAGAGCGAGGGCGCGGTTGGCAACATTACGGCCGTTTCGCTCCCGCTACTCCAGCCGGCGTGGGGCTTCACGAACAGATAGGCGCTCCCCGCAACCGCTGACGAGTCGGGCGGCGGCGGGCCGGGACTTCCGATCAGGATTCGGTCATCGTCGAAATCCAGGCTGACTCCGAACTGGTCGCCAGCGAACCCGAGGCTTGGCGTCAGCGCCCCGATCTCCACCCAGCCGCTGCCTCCCGACTCCTGGAACAGGTAGGCCGCCCCCTCGATCGTTGGGTCGACGCTCACGCTCGGCGCTCCGACAACCAGCAGATCTCCCTCCAAGTCCAGGCACTTACCGAAGGTCGCGTGCGCCACTGGAGGGGATTGCGTGATCTTCACGGCAGCGCTCGAGAACAGCCCGCCGGTGCGCTCGAACACATACACCGCCCCCGACCGTGCCACGCCGCCGTTGTTGGCGTAGAAGGCGCCCACCGCGAGCCTCTCGCCGCCGCCGCTCAGCGCCTCGACATCGACTGCCGCCCCAAAACGGCCATCATCGTCGACGAACGGCGCATTCAGGGCCTGAATGAAGGCTGGATTCCCAGGATCCGAAACGTCATAGACAAACACCTGCCCAGCGTTGTCGCAGACCCCTCCCGTCGAACACGCCACCGGCCGACCCGATGACCCGACCACGAGGCAGTCCCCATCGATCGCAACATCAATCCCGAATGAGTCATGCGCATTCTGCCCGAACTCTATGGGAGACAACATCTTGATCCGCTCCACGAATTCCGATCCACTGACCTCATAGAGGTAAACCGCTCCCTGCCCGGGCTTCGTTCCGATTCCGTCAGGATCTGGGTTGTACCCCGGCGCCCCGATTGCGAGCAGACCGTCCGAATAGTCGAGAGCCAGGCCGAAGTTCTCAGGACCGCTATAGCTCGGAACTGTCGGCAAGGTCTGGAGGAGCGACGACCCCAGTCCACCTCCCCCTGGCTTCAGCACTTCCACCGACCCGCCTCCGACGCCGCCTCCGATGTTCTTCAGCGTCGTCACGAAGACGCGGCCATCGTCGAGCGACTCTAGCTCGATCCCATACATCGCCCCAGCAATCGGGGTCTCAGCCTCGAGCGACGCCGAGGCACACGGCGTATCGATTTGTAGCGCTGTCGCCGTGAGCACGATCAGAGCAATCATGCCGACACCTTTCTTCGAGTGGTGACCTTGATATTGACGGCTCCCGTGAGCCGACTTCGAAATCGCCATTCGGTAGCCGGACTCAATCGATTCTCGGTCGCCTTCGCTCGATAAAGTGTCGAACAAGGCTAGTCCCTTCAGCGGCCGGCTGCCCGTCTCCGGTTCTGAACCGGCGGTTCAAGTGCACGCTGACTGACACCCAAATGCGCCATGCCTGGATTCCAGGCAGGAGACTCAGGTAGGGGGCTCGGCGTCGTTCGGCAGTCTCACTGGCACCGAGAATCCCCATTTCCGCCGCCCTGCGCTGACGATGTCCCGATCTCGCGCCAAAGCCGCCTGGCTCGAAGAGTGTGTCGCTCATGAGACCACCGCTCCCCTGAGGAAGCGAACCGCGTCAGTGCCGACCATTCTCGAAGTGTTCGCGCTGCCCTCACAGGAGAGCGGGAGATCCTCCTTTCACGGCTCTCATCGGACCATTGCGAGCTTGCCCTGACCTGAACCGCAGCCGTCGCGCTCAGCCCCGGCGCGGCGTCCTGGTCGTTACGGCGACCCCCGGCCCCAGGAAGTGCAGTCTGCGGCCGATGGCCAGGTCTGCGACCGCCAGGGTGCGCGCGACCACCTCGCGGGCGCGCACCTTGAGCCAGGAGCCCAGGGCCGGGTTGGCCGCGCCGAAGGCGATCGCGTCGAGACCGTGACTGCGGGCCAGGACCACCGCGCGCTCGGCGTGGAAGGGTTGGGAGACGATCGTCACCTCATCCAGGCCGAATACTTCCTTGGCACGCACCACCGAGTCCAGGGTGCGGAAGCCCGCGAAGTCGCAGGTGATCAGCTCCGCCGGAACGCCGCGCGCGACCAGGTCCGCGCGCATCCGGCTCGACTCGTCGTAGTCCGGGCGCCCGTTGTCTCCGCTGACGAGGATTCCGTCCACGGCGCCAGCGGTGAAGAGCGCGGCCGCCGCGTCCATGCGCGCCACGTAGAAGCGGTTGGGGCGCCCCTCGTGGGTCGGCGAGGTACCCAGGACCAGGGCCACGGAGCGGTGCGGAATCGTCGCGCTGTCGTCGAACACGTGGGTCGACCAGGAAACGCTGGCGTCACAGACCAGCGGTACGGCCACGGCCAGGCCGCAGACGGCGATCCACTTGGCGCGCCCCGCGCAGACGCTGCGTACTCGTTCCCACATGAGCTTCGAACTCCGTCGTCCTACCGGTGCCGCGGCGCGCGGACCCGGCGACCCTAGTCCGCGAGCGAGGCGGCCGACAACGCTGAGTCGGCGTATTCCAGGCCGCGGGCATCCTGGGGCCCCGGGGCGGCGCGGCTTGCCGTCATCTGACCGCGACCCGCGTCGTGCACTCCCGGCGGCCGCGCCCGCGGGGTCACCTCGCCGCGCGAGCGGCCACGCTTCGAATCGCGTCCACCACCTCGGCCGTGCGGGTGTAGAGCAAGAGGTGCCCCGCGCCCTCGATCGGGCGCAAGTCCGCGTCGGGCAGGATCTGCGCGACGGGTTCGGAGTGGTAGTCGAACCAGACCGTGCGGTCCTCGAGGCCGTGGAGCAGGACCACGGGGACGTCGATGTCTGCGTAGGGTGCGGCCGACTCCGCCAGCTCGTCGTTGAGGTGGGCGATGTCGCGGGAGTTGGCCACCAGCGACCCGGGGCGCACGGCGAGGGCGGTAGGCGAGCGGTCGAAGCTCTCGGCCACGGGCTCCGGGGCGAAGACGGCGTCGAGCTCGGCGGGGGCGATGGCTTCAGCCAAGAGGCTCGCGCCCAACCAAGCCAGGGCCGGGCCGGCCACCGGAGCACCCAGGACCAGATCCGTGGCGTCGGAGCCGCCGCCCCAGGGCAACAGCGGCGCGGCGATCAGCACCAGCGCGCCCACCCGCGACGGATCGCGCGCGACTAGGTCTGCCGCCACCGCGCCGCCGTAGGAGAAGCCCACCAGGATCGGTCGCTCGAGACCCAGGGCCTCGAGGGCTGCGGCGATGGTCTCGCCTTGCCCGCGTGGATCGTCGTGCCGCGCGCCGCCGCGCTGGCTGTAGCCGTGGCCCGGGCGGTCGATCGAGATCAGGCGGAAGTCGGCGGCGAGGGACGGGGCGAGGGTTTCGATCGCGTCCTCCGCTCCACCGTAGGCGCCGTGCAGGAAGACTATGGCGGGGCCTTCACCGATCTCGATGGTGCGCAGGCTCACCCCGTCGACCTCGAGGGCGTGGGCCTCGAAGCCGTCGCCCGGATCGAAGGGGAACTGGCCCTCCGCGACCCGCGTGCAAATGAACGTGGCCGTGATCGTCGCTGCAACCAGGATGGCAGCGGCGGTCACGGCCACGCGCCGGGCGCGCTTGACCCGCACGGAGCGCGTGTTCGCAGTGGACGCGCTCACGATCGACGGATCCTCGAGATCAGTGACTGGACGGTCCGTGACCGGACGCGGGGGCGGAACCGTGTCCGGCGTCGCCATGTCCGGCATCGCCGTGCTCGCCACCGTGCCCACCACCGTGCCCGCCGTAGAGCTCCTCGTGGAACTCCTCCCAACCGGGCATGCGGTAGGCCTTGCCGACGGTCTGGAACGCACCGGCGGGAACGGCCGAGTGGGGCCCGTGGCCTTCCCAGGTCTCGTCCACGGCGAAACCGCGCGACTTCAGACCGGCCAGCAGCTCGCTCAACAGCTCCTCGCCGCCGTGGCTGTGGTCGCCGTGATCGTCCTGACCCATGGTGAACGCCGAAACGACGCTGTCGTAGGGGCGCGCCGAGTCCACGGCGACCTTGGCCCAGCTGCCTTGCCAGGACACGCGCACGGAGGTCGCGGAGCCCTCCGGGTAGGGCGTGGCCTTGCCGGCGTCGAGCTCCTCGAGCACCTCGCTGACCGCGGTCCAGACGTCGGCCGCGGGGGCCTCGATCTTGGCCAGGGAACCGTTCCACTCGCCGCCGCCGATCGGGCGCGAGCCGAAGACGGGGTCGCAGGAGGTCAGGGGGAGCGCCAGAGCGAGCAGGAGGCCGGTGCGGCCGAGGTCGAATCGGGGGGTCATCGCGGGAGTTCCGGTCGGGGTGGCTGGAGTGCGCGCAGTCTAACCACCCCATCGGCCGACGCCGAGGCTCGGGCGAGGCCTCTCCCGCCGGAAGCCGGGTCCGGGAGCGCGACGCGGGCCCCCTTTCCGACGCCGCGGCCATGGAGGGCCCCCGCGCCCGTATAGGCTCCCTCCAGCCGTGTTCGTCAACCCCCTCGGACTCCTCGCGCTCCTGGCCCTGCCGGCCGTGTTCGCGCTGCACTACTTCCGCCGGCGCTACCGCCGTCGCGTGACCAGTGCCCTGTTCCTGTGGGGCGGCGGCGAGCGCACGCCCGCCAGCGGACGCACTCGCGAGCGCCTGATCCGCTCGCCCTCGCTCTTGGCCGAGCTCTTGGCCGCCCTGGCCCTGGCCCTGGCCCTGGCGGGTCCGCGCTGCAGCGGTCCGCGCGAGGTCCCCCACCTCGTCGCGGTGATCGACGGGTCGGCGTCGATGGCGGCCGAGCTGCCCGGTGGCTCACCCGCCGAGCGAGCCACGACAGCCCTGCGCGCGCGCCTGGACGAGCTGCCCGGCGACGCGCGGGTGACCCTGATCGAGAGCGGACCGGAAGCGGCCGTGCGCGTGGGCCCCGGCGGCCTGGCGCGCGAGCTGGGCGACTTCCTGGGCGGCTGGCAACCGGCCGCAGCGCGTCACGACCTCGGCGACGCCCTGACCCTCGCCCTGCGCCTGGCCAGCTCCCGGACCCCGGGCGCCGACGTGGCCGTCGAGCTCTACACCGACCGCTTCGAGCCCGAACGCCAGCCGGACCTGGTCGGGGTCCAAGCCTTCGGGCGGCCGGCGCCCAACGTCGCGATCGTCGGCGCCCACCGCAGCCGCGAGGCCGGCGCGGAGTCGATCTCGATCGTGGTCGCGAACCTGGGCGACGCCGTCGCCACGCGTACCCTGCGAGCGTTCACCGCGCCGATCCCGGCCGACTCGCCGCTGCTCGAGCGCGAGGTCGAGCTGGTAGCGGGGGGACGCTCGCACCTGCAGCTCGCCCTCCCCGAGGGCACCGGCGCGGTGCGCTTGGCGCTGGATGGCGACCTACTCGCCGTCGACGACCAGGCCTTCCTGGCGCCGGCCCCGCCCCGCACCGTGTCGATCGCGAGCGAGCTCGACGCGGCCACCGAGCGACTCTTGGGCCTGAGCTCCGCCGGCGGCTCGCCCCTCGACCACCTGTTCGAGCTCGTGCCCGACGTGCGCCTGGCCGGTGCCGATGAGGTCGCCCAACTGGCGCTGGTCGAAGCGGACAGCAACCGGGGGAGCAACTTCCGCCTCGTGCTGCACGCACCGGCCGCGGGCGAGGCCACGCGCTCCTGGGTCGGTCCGTTCCTGGTCGAGCGTGCCACGCCGCCCCTCGACGGCCTGACCCTGGAGGGCGTGGTCTGGACCGGCCACGAGCAGTCCCCACTGCCCGGCGCGCCGGTGGTCGCGGCGGGCTCCCAAGCCCTGGTCACGCGCGTCGAGCGCTCGGGCGGCGTCGACCTGCACCTGGATCTCGACCCCACCCGCTCGACCCTGCAACGGTCGCCCGACTGGCCGATCCTGCTGGCCAACCTGATCGAGCAGGCGCGCCGCGCCCTGCCCGGACCACGGGCCACGAACCTGCGCGCCGGCGAGGCCCTGGTCTGGTTGGTCGAGGAGCCCGGCACCTACACCCTGCGCGGCCCCCTCGACCAAGCCGACTCCGGCCCCGTCGCCGCGGAGCAGACCACCGACAAGGGCCGCGAGCTGCGTTTCGCCACCCTCGAGCGTCCCGGCATCTACGCCCTCGAACGCGACGGCGAGCGGGTCGCGCTCCTGGGCCAGTCCTTCGCCGACGAGAGCGTCTCCGAGCTGCGCGAGCGCTCCAGCGGCGAGCGCCAAAGCGCGGCCCAGGTGGCCAGCGTCGCGATCAGCTCGGATCGGGTCTCGGCCTGGCTCGCGGCCCTGGCCCTCTTGGCCGTGGCCTTCGACATCTGGACCCTGCGCGGCCGTCGCGGCGGAGGCGTGGCTTGATCGGTCTCGAGCACCCCGAGCTCTTGCTGCTCGCCGCGCCGGCCCTGTGGGTCGCGTGGACCTGGCGCAGCGCTTCGCGCCCGGGCACGGCCATCCGCTTCCTGGCGATCGCGCTCATGGCCGTCGCCATCGCCGGTCCCTACCTGCGCGAGGGCGCCCTGGGTCGCGATCTGATCGTGGTGCTCGATCGCTCGCGCTCGATGCCCGCGGACGGCGAGCGCTTGGGACTCGAGGTCGCGCGCTTGGCCGAGGCCTCGTCGCGAACGGGCGACCGACTCGGACTGGTGACCTTCGGCGAAGGGGTGATCGTCGATCGCCCCGCCCGCGAGGGTCAGGTGGGCGAGCTGGGCCCGGCGCCCGACGCCGACGGATCGGACCTGGCCGGCGCGGTCGAGACCGCCCTGTCCCTGATCCCCATCGGCCGCCCCGGCGCGTTGGTCGTGATCTCCGACGGCGAAGCCCGCGGCGGCGACCTCGAGGGCTCCGCGCGCCACGCCTTCGCCCGCGGCATCCCCGTCCACGTCCGCACGACCGCCCGCAACGACGGCGCCGACGTGTCGGTCGAGCGCGTCGAGTTGCCCGACGAGGTCGCGGTCGGCGAGACCTTCCAGTTCGTGGCCTGGGTGCGCTCCGACGAGCGCACCGAGGCGCGCGTGACCCTCGAGCGCGACGGCGCCGAGCTGCGCAGCGAGGCGCGCGTCCTCGAGCCCGGCATGAACCGGGTGGTCTTCCGCGACCGCCTGGCCAGCGCGGGCATCGCCGGCTACGCCGTGCGCGTCGACTCCGCAGGCGATCGCGCGCCGGAGAACGACCGCGCCCTGGCCGGCGTGCGCGTGCGCGGCGAGCGCGGGGTCCTGTTGCTCAACGACGGCGGCGCGACCTCGCCCCTCTCCGCGGCCCTCGTCGGCGCCGGCCTGCCGACGGTGGTGCTGGCGCCCGAAGAGGTCCGCATCACGCCCCAGTCCCTGGCCGGGTTCCGCGCCGTGGTGCTCGAGAACGTCGACGCAGGACGCATCGGCTACGACGGTCTCGACGCCCTGACCGACTTCGTGCAGAACCGCGGCGGCGGCCTCTTGGTGACCGGTGGCCTGGCCAGCTTCGGTCGCGGCGGCTACCACAACTCGCCCCTCGATCCGGTCCTGCCGGTGTCGCTGGAGATGCGCCGCGAGCACCGCAAGGTCGGTGTGGCCCTGGGCATCGCCCTGGACCGCTCCGGCTCGATGATGGCGCCCGTCACCGGCGGGCGCACCAAGATGGACCTGGCCAACGAGGGCTCCGCGACGGCGGTGGAGATGCTCTCGCCCCTCGACGCCGTGGTCGTCTTCGCGGTCGACACCGCTGCCCACGAGGTGGTGGCGCTGACCCAGGTCGATCAGCCTGGCGCGATTGCGGACAAGATCCTGAAGATCGAATCCAGCGGCGGCGGGATCTACGTCAAGGCCGCGATCGAGGCGGCGGCCGCCACGCTCCTCGAGGCGCCGCAGATCAACCGCCACCTGATCCTGTTCGCCGACGCCGCCGACTCCGAGGATCAAGACGGCTGCGTCGAGCTGCTGCTCGACCTGCGCCGCGCGGGCATGACCTGCTCGGTCATCGCCCTGGGCCGGGACACCGACAGCGACGCGAAGTTCCTGCAGGCGGTTGCGACGGCCGGCGGCGGCGAGGCCTACTTCACAGAGAAGGCCGAGGACCTGCCGCGCCTGTTCAGCCAGGACACCCTGACCGCCGCGCGCTCGGGCTTCGTCGACGAGCCGACCCAGGTGCGCAGCCTGCCCGGGCTGCTCGGCATCGGCGACCTGCCCACCGACGCCCTGCCGATCCTCGCGGGCTACAACCTGACCTACTTGCAGGCCGAGGCCACCGCGGGCGCGGTCACGACCGACGACTACAAGGCGCCCGTGATCGCCTACGCCTGGTACGGGCTCGGTCGCAGCCTGGCCTACACCGGGCAGGTGGGCGGCGAGTCCGGGGGCGCGATCGTGGCCTGGCCCGGCTTCCAGGCGTTGTTCTCGTCGATCGTGCGTTGGCTCGTCGGCATGGGCGAACCCGAGGGCGTCTTCGCCGACGTGGAGCGCCGCGGCAACGAGGCGCTGGTCACCGTCGAGCTCGATCCCGAGGCCGAGCTGGACACCGAGCTCGCGCGCTTGGAGGCCAACCTGCGCCTGCCCAGCGGCGAGAACCGCGTCGTCGCGCTGGAGCGCACCGGCCCGCGCTCCTTCGAGGCGCGGGTCCCGATCGACGAAGCCGGCGTGGTGGTGGGCACCGTGAGCCTGGGCGACGACCGGTCCCTGCAGTTGCCCGTGATCGGCCTGCCCTACTCCCCGGAGTTCGAGCGCGGACCCGATCCCGACGTGGGTCGGCGGCGCCTGGCGCGGCTGGCGGACCTCTCCGGGGGCCGCGTCGAACCGGCGGCCGGTGAGCTGTTCGAGGGTCCCCGCTCGGGCACCGGCCGACGCCCCCTGCGTCGTCCGCTGCTGCTCGCGGCGATCCTGGTGTTGTTGATCGAGATCGGGTTCCGACGGCTCGACCTCTGGGGCCTGGTGAGGCTGCCGCGACGCGGCGCGCGCGCCCGGGTGCAGCCGATCCGCGGAACGCCGAATCAGCGGGCGACGGCGCCGGGTCCTGACGCGGAGGCCGGGCAGACGCCGAGCGAGACGTCGGTCGAGACCTCGACCGCTCCCGACTCCCGTCCGAGCCCCGAGCAACCGAGCCTCGGGTCCGCCCTGCGCAAGGCGCGCGGCGCATCGGCGCGGCGACTCGATCGCTGACGTTCGCGCACGACCGCGGCAGGTTGCGCGCGAGGAGACGCCGGTCAGCGCGGTTCCAGCCAGCCCTCGACCGCCAGGCGCTCGCGGCACAGGCTCGTCAGGGGCGGGCCACAGGTCAGGCTCAGGAAGCGCCCGCCGATGCGTTGCGACGACTCGCGCCAGGACTGCTGCAGGCGCTCGAGCCGGCGCCGGTAGGCCTCGATCGCGCCGCGATCGACGATCACGTCGAGGCTGCTGCCGCCCTCCGCGTCGACCAGGCGCGAGGGACCGGACGCCTCGGGCTCCACCTCCGAGGGGCTCAGCACCTGCAGGATCGAGAGGCGCTCGGTGCGACCGGCGAGGGAGCGCGTGGCTCCGCTGGCGTCGACCTCGCTCAAGAGGTCGCTGACGAGCACCCGTTGGGCCGTCGGGCGAGCGTGGGCGGCGGCGTCGGACAGCAGCTCGCTGACCGGGCGCTCGCTCTCGAAGGCCACGCCGTGGTCCAGGGCCTCGGGCTCCGAAAGGGTCAACTGATCGCCGAGCAGCACCAGTTGCGCCGGGGCCCCGGCCGAGCGGGCCAGGCCGCAGAACAACGCGGCCAGGTCCACCGCCAACTGGGCCTTGTCCGCGTCGACGCCCATGGACGCCGACACATCGAGCAGCAGCTCCAACTTCGGCGCGACCTCCTCGCGGTACTGGCGAACCATCAACTGGTCGGTCCGCGCGAAGGCGCCCCAGTCCAAGCGGCGCACGTCGTCGCCGGGCGCGTAGCTGCGCCGGTCCTGCATCTCGAGCGAGGCCCCGACTCCCGATGCCAACTCCGAGCCGGGAAGGCGACCGACCGGCTTCTGGGGCGGCACCAGCCGCCAAGCGTCGAGCAAGGCGCGCGCGGCGAGGCCCGGCCGCAGCCGCTGTCCCGGTTCGAGGGCCGCCGCCACGTCAGCCCTGCCGCCGCAGCCGCCTGCGGTGCCGGATTGCTGCGAATATCCCGGGCAAGTTGATGAGGAGCGCCAGGCCGAGCCCCATGTAGAGGAAGACCGTCAGGGGCCCAGCGAGATCGAACAGATCGAGGTCCTGTCCCCCGTACTCGCTGAGCACCCAGAAGGGATTGAAGACATGGTGTCCACTCGCGATCGAATCGCTACCCAGCGTCGACCCGATCACCGAGGGAATGATCATCGAAGCGATGACCATCAGGACGAAGCCCACGCGCAGCTTGCCGGTCCGGCGGCTGCCACCCACCAGGCGCACGAACAAGCTGCCCAGGGACAGGTAGGTCAGTAAGTAGACAGCGATCAGGAAGGTCGGTGAGAGGTCCCCGAGGTCTCCGGACAGGACTCCGAAGATCGAGGCGACCAAGAGCAGCATCGGCACCAGCACCCAGGCCAGGAGCAGCCCCCGCGCCCCACCGGGCATCAAGAGATCCGCGGACAGGCCACCGCGGCCCGAGCGCAACTCGTACTCGACACGTCGCGGAAGGCGCTTGGACTCGGTGGCGAAGGTGAACAGGGCCGGCGATACGCCCACCAGCACCATCGGAACCGCGATCTCCAGCACGTCGGACCGGGTCGGGCCAACAAGGTGCACCAGCCCGCAGATCGCCACGCCCAAGACCATCGCCAGCACAGTCCAGATCCGCAGCGCTGACGACTTGTTCTCTTCCGGGTGAGAGATCTGGGCCTGGGCCACCAACACCGCGTAGCCGGCGAAGAAGATCGCCGCGCTCCCGAGGGTCGCCAGGGCCGCGAGGACGTCGTAGTCGAAGAGCTCCCCTGGATCGACGATGACGATCGCCCCGAACTGGATCAGGGACACGGCCAGGGCCAGGGTCAAGGCCACCAGAAGACCGAGAGCCAGGATCCGCACCGGCCGCCGTCTTGCGACGCTGGCGATGCCCAGCGCCAGGCTCGTGGCGGCGGAGCTTCCGAGCGCCAGCATCAGGATCAGGCTGCCGGCCGCGAGGACGTCGAGTCCCGGCAGGGACAGGGCGACGGCGAGCATCGGCAGGAAGGCCACGCCCAGCAGTCCGCCCTGGACGAGCGCCGAAAGGAGCTTGCCGCGGATGATCTGGCCCGGGCCGAGGTCGGAGGCCACGAGCAGCTCGAAGCTGTCGTCGTCCCATTCACCCGCCAGGGACTGGAAGGCGCCGATGGGCGTCAAGGCCATCAGCGCGATACACATGCAGACGTAGACGGTGCTGAAGAAGCCGACGCCGAACTGCTCCACCTGGTTCGTACTCGAGACGAAGGTCAGGGCCACGATGCAGGCCAGGGCCGAGAGCATCAGCACGCCCCACAGGGACTTGAAGAAGGCGTCCCCGCGCAGGGCCTGGCGCACCTCCTTGACCACGATCGGGTTGACCCGATCGCTGAGCAACTCGATCCGCGAAACGGACATCTGGGCTTCGTCGCTCATTGCACCTGCCCTTCGGTCAGCTCCAGGAAGACGTCCTCGAGGTCCGCCGACTCCTGCCGCACCTCGACCGGACGCAGGCCACCCGTGACCAGGCGGGTGACGATGCCTGCCAGGATCTCGTCGCCGCCGCCGTAGTCGAAGCTGACTCCGCCCTGCTCGCGCACCAGTTGTTGAATGCCGGGAAGTTCGGCCATCGCGCGCTCGACCTGCTCGGGCGACTCCATGCAGCGCAGGAAGGCACGACCCGCGCCGGACAGCCGCGCGCGGATGTCCTTCAAGTTCCCGTGGGCCTTGATGCGGCCGAGCTCGATCACGGCCACGCTGGTGCAGATCTCCGACAGCTCCGTGAGGATGTGCGAGGAGATCAGCACCGCCTTGCCGAGCTCGGCCAGGGCCACCACCAGCTCGCGCAGCTCGACCCGGGCGCGCGGGTCGAGACCCGAAGCGGGCTCGTCGAGGATCAGGAGCTTGGGATCGTGCAGCAGGGTCTTGGCCAGGCACAGGCGCTGGCGCATGCCCTTCGAGAGTCCGCTGACCGCCTTGCCTAGCAGGGGCGAGAGGCCCGTGAACTCGGTCACGTCCCCCACCGCCGACAGGCGCTTCGCACCGCGCAGGCCCTGGGCCCGGGCGAAGAAGTCGATGTACTCCTCGACCGTGGTCGAAGGGTAAGCGCCGAAGTGGTCGGGCATGAACCCAGTCCGGTGGCGCGCGTAGCGCGGCTCCTCCAGCACCGAATGGCCGCCGATTCGCACGTCGCCCTCGTCGGGCAGCTCGAGCGTGGCGCAGATCCGCATGGTGGTGGTCTTGCCGGCGCCGTTGGGCCCGATGAAGCCGCAGATCTCGCCGGCGCCGACCTCGAAGCTGATCTGGTCCACCGCGGTCAGACCGTCGAAGGTCTTGGTCAGCCGCTCGACCTCGAGAATCGCCGTCATCGGACCGCCCCCCCCGCCGTCGACCAATCGACGACTCCGATCAAGCCGTGCTCTTGGGCGAGCGAGCGGCCGCCCAGGCCCAGGTCGTCGATCAACGCGCCGCCCTCGACCAGGGCCACGTAGGTACCCGGCAACAACGTGTCCGTGAGCGGCACGCCATCGCCCACGCCGAGGGAGGCCAGGACGTCCCGCGCGCGCTCTTCCCCCGACGGCGTCAAGAGCCCCTCGCCGCCACCGTCCAAGCGGTCGATGGTGAACAGCGAGCCCTGGGCGTCACGGAAGACGAGGTCGCGCAGACCCGTCTCCAGGCCGTTGGTCACGCGCCAGCCGTCGCCCTCGGGGCGCAGGTCAAGGCGCAGTCGGCTCGTGCGCTGCTCCACCGTGCGCAGGCGGCGCACGGAGCGGGTACCGATCACGTCGCCGCTGAACTCGGTGTTGGTCCCGAAGTCCACGCGGAAGCGCGCTCGGCGCTCGAGGTCGGAGCGCTGAACCTCCGGCAGCACCACGGTGCCCGCGTGGGGCCTCGCGGTGCGCTCGCTGAAGAGCCCCGCGAAGACTTCACGGGCGCTGGCCGCGGCCAGCTCGTGGGTGCGCTGATCGAGCACGACCAGGGAGCTCGTCGCCGTCCGCAAGCCGAATCCGTCGCGCATGGTCCCGTAGGCCAAGAGCAGCACGGCAGCCGAGACCGAGAGCAGCGGAATCGTCGCGAGCAGCAGCACGGGCCGACGCCGCTTGCGCGCGTAGGCGAAGTTGAGCGGTCCGACGATGATCGTGAACAGGGTCACGATCGTCAGCAGCGCCAGCACGGGCGGCCTGGTGACGATGCCCGTGCTCGGTCGGAACGACGTGTGGCGGATCGGCGCCGAGGGCACCCAGCGGGCGGCGCGCTCGACGACCCAATAGATCGCGTCCGCCTGGTCCTGGCTCACGAGGGGCGATCCGGGCGCGAGGATCAGGTAGCCCAGGCCGCGCCGCAGCACGCGCGCCTCGCCGAAGCGCGCCAGCTCGAACCGATTCTCGAGAATCTCGTCGGCGAGGACCGTGCGTGCCGCTCGCTCCGGGTCGGCGCCGGCGAAGACCACCGTGCCGCCTGCGTGCATCCAGCGCAGGGCCGCGCCCAGGTCGGCGCTCGCCGGGGGCGCGTCGCCGTCGATCACGAGCGCGGCGAGGCTGGTGTAGCTCTCGATTCTGCGGGGCAGCAACGCACCGGAGATCCGCGCCACCGAGAAGGTGCCCGTGAGGGCGCCCGGACGTCCGGGTGCGCGCGTGGCGGGGTGCACGAGCTCGGGCAGGGGCAGACCGATCTGCCAGGCCAGCGCTGCCGCCGACGCCGGAGCCAGTCCGCGGAAGGGCGCGCGGTCGGGGATCACGACGCCGGTGAGGGCCTGTGCGCGATCGGCCGGCCAGCCGGCGCCCTCGGCGCGCTCGCTGACGACCAGGATCCCGCGCAGATCGTCGCGCGGGTTGCGCGCGTAGGCGTGTAGGTAGACGTCCTGGCCATCGACCGAAGCCATGACATTGAGGCCGTGGTCGTCGACGATCCCGGACAGCATGGGCAGCTCTAGGGTCGTCGAGCCGCCGGGGGGCAGCATCCCGCTGACGCTGGTGGTGCCCGAGTGGACGTCGTTGCCGGCCCACGAGCGGGCGACGACGATGACCTCCTCCGCGCGGCTCGAGCGGAACTCCACCCGGGCCGGCACGTAGCCGCTGGAGAGCCCCTCGGGCCATTCAACCGAGACACGCGCCTCCAACCGTGGGGCAAAGTTCTGCCAACCCTGGGCCAGGGCGGGCTGGAGCGCGATCCCGAGCGCTAAGGCGACCAGCGCGATCGCCGAACGGAGTTGGCGGAGGAGTCTGAGAGGGGGCAAGGCTGGGTGCGGGGCGTGGGGTATGCGACTCGGCGGTGAGAAGCGCAGCGACGAATCTCAGCGGGCGAGCTCGGCGGGCAGATCCTCGCGCAGCTCGGGGGTCGCGTCCAGCAGCGCCTCGACGACCGCCGCGCTGGTCACTCCGTCGAGTCGCGCGCGGTAGTCGAGCACCATGCGGTGACCGAGGCAGGCCGCCGCCAGGGCGCGCACGTCGTCGAAGCCGGCGTTGGGCTTGCCCGCCAGCAGGGCGTGGGCCCGCGCGGCCTCGGCCATCGCGATCGCCGCGCGGGGCGAGGCCCCGAAGCGCACGTAGTTGCGCACGACCTCGGGCGCGCGGGACACGTCGGGGTGGCTGTTCTCCACCAGGCGCGAGATCCAGGCCGCCACCGGACGCGGCAGGAAGATGCGATCGACGGCGGCGAAGACCTCGTCGAGCTCGGCGGCGTCCACCACCGCCTCGAGGGCCGGCGGCGCCCCGCCGCGGCGCTCGGTAAGGATCGCCTCCAGGGTCGCGGCGCCGACGCGGCGCACATCGAGCTTGAACAGGAAGCGGTCGAGCTGGGCCTCGGGCAGGGGGTAGGTGCCCTCCAGCTCGATCGGGTTCTGGGTCGCGAGCACGGCGAAGGGACGCGGCAGCGGCCGCGTCTCACCGAGCACCGTGACATTGCGCTCCTGCATCGCCTCCAGCAGGGCGGACTGGGTCTTGGGACTCGCGCGGTTGATCTCGTCCGCCAGCAGCAAGTGGGTGAACACCGGACCGGGGTGGAAGACCAGCTCGCGCCGACCGTTGTCGCGCTCCTCGAGGATCGCCCCACCGGTGATGTCGCCGGGCAACAGGTCGGGGGTGAACTGCACGCGGCGCCAGTCCAGGCCGATCGAGGCCGCGAGCGCCTTGACCAGCTCGGTCTTGCCCAGCCCTGGCAGTCCCTCGAGCAAGAGGTGACCACGGGCGAAGAAGGCCGTGACGACCAGCCGCGTCAAAGTCGGTTGCCCGAGGATGGTGCGGTCGAGCGCCGCGAGGATGGCGTTCGCCCGCTCGCTGGCGCGCGCGAGCTGGGACGGGTCGATCTCGGCCGATTCGGTCAACGCTGGTTCTCGTCGGTCTGGAAGAAGCGGCGTACGGCGTCGCGGTGGCGCGGGGCCAGGCGACGGCGCCAGGAGGACTGCCCCCCCTCGGTGCCGAACTCGGTCAGGGCCGCGCCCTGGCGCACCACGTCCACCTGGGGATCGCCGGTGCTGATGCCGATGGTCTGGGAGTGTTCGAGGTCCGGGTACTGACCACTGGGCAGGGCCGTGGCCTCGAACTGTTCGGAGAAACGCGCGGTCTCGCCGGTGAAGTCCAGGGAGGCCTCCCCGGGCCCGCGTGAGACCCCACCGCCGCCGGCGGCCTTCAGCTTCTCGGCCAGGGCGCGGGCGAACTCCGACCCCGGCCCCTCGTTCTGGGCGAGTCCCTGCAGACCCATGATGGCAGCGCCGCCGGCGCCGCCCAGACTGCCGCCGATTCAGGTCCCACCGGGCTTGAGCGAGGGAGGGCAGAGGGACTTGTCCAGGTCCATGTTCTTCAGGGCTTCGATCAAGGCCTGGAGCATGGCCGGATCGATCTCCATCTTCGGCAGCGCGGCGCCTTCGAGCAGGCCGGCCTCGGCCAGCTCGCCCAGCTTCTTGGCGAGGGCCTCGCGCAGCTCTTCGGAGAGCTCGGCCATCTTGGCCAACTCCTGCGCGAGCTGCTCGAGGGCCGCGAGGCCCTCCTCGCCGGTCGCTCCGCGCGGCAGGGCCTCGAGCTGCGACGCCAACTCGTCGAGCGCCGCCGACAGCTCCGGCGACAGCTCGCCGGGGTCGAGGCCCGCGGCCTGCATCGCGTCGGCCATGGCGTCGAGCTGCTCGCGCGCGCCCGCGGGATCGCTGGCCATGTCGGAGGCCGCGTCGCTCATGGCGCGCAGGGCCTCTTCGGCGGCCTCGGCGGCGCGCTGGGCCAGGGCTTCCGCATCGAGCTCGAGCCGATCCATGGCTTCGTAGGAGGACTCGGTGTTGCCGTCGGCTGCCTGCTCCAGGGCCGCGCGCAATCGGTCCTCGAACTCCTGGACGCGGTCGTCGTCGAGGGAGATGGTCTCGTCCAGGACCTCCAGCTGCTCGCGCAGGTCCTCGGCGCGCCGCTCGATGGCCGCCTTGGCGTCCGGCGGCTCCACCAGCCCCGAGCCGAGCGGGATCAAGAGGCAAGCGATCGAGAAGACGGCAGCCGGCGCGGAAGGCCGCAGCAGCGGCGCCGTCCGCAGGCGCGGCAGCTTCAGGTCGCCGGCGGAGCGGCCGGCGGCCAGGCGCGAATCCGCGCTGCTGGCCCAGACTCCGTCGAGCGGGCGCTCGAGGGCCGCGACGACCGCGCCGCTGCCCCCGGTGTGGATGTCGAGCCAGGTCGCCGCCGACTCCAGGCTCGGCGTGCGCCGCGCCGCCCGGATCCAAGCGACGGGCGGCACGACGACGAGAAGCGCCAAGGTCCAGGCGGCCTCACCCATCGACCAACCGAGAAACGCGCGGCCGAGCAGCGCCGCCGCCCCGGCCAAGACCAGCGCCAAGGAGCCCAGGCGAGCAGCCTCGCCGCAGGCCGCGGCCAGGCGGGCTCGGCGGCGCAGGGCCTGGGCCGCGAGGGCCACGGACTCGTTGTTCTGATCGTGCATGGGCATTCAGTGGCGGCCGGAACGCCGCCCGAGGGCGATACGCATCGCGGGGATCACCATGCCGAATGGACCGCAAAGGCCGTCCACATGGCTTGCCGCCGGAGGGCCACGTTAGCATCCGTCCCAATGGCCTCCTCCTCCCAGCCCCGCCCCACCGCCGGCCTGGTCCTGATCCGCGTCGCCGCCGGCGCCCTCCTGACCCGCGCCGGCTTGCTCGGCCTGCCTGGCGAGACCACCGGCGGCGCCTACATCCGCGACAGCGTCGAAGCCGCCCTCCCGGACCTGCCCGGCCTCGCCCGCTGGTGGGGTGAGTCGGTCCTGCTCGAGAACCCCGACGCCATCGCCTTCCTGTGGAAGTGGCTGGTCCTGGCCGTGGGCCTGGGCCTGGTCTTCGGCGCCCTCACGCGGCCCCTGGGCGCGATCGGGACCCTCTTGATGCTGAACGCCTGGCTCTTCGGCGCGGCGGAGTCCGCGCTGCTGCACCTGCTCCTGGCGGCCTGCTGTTTCGGCTGCTTCATGTCCGGCGCCGGTCGTTTCCTGGGGCTCGACCTGGTGCTCGACGCGAGCCTGGCTCAGTGGCTGACCTGGGCCCCGAAGCGCAAGCGGGGTTGGTGAGGACCGAGAGCCCGGTTCGGATGAAGTGACAGTCCCCAGCCGATCGCTGCTCGCCGTGGCGTCCTGGGCGCCACGGACACCGCCGCCTTCCACGGGCTGCGGGAGTGGGTCGAGTCGCCGGCGGAGCTGGTGATTCACTTCCGGCGTGGGCCGACCTACGCGCTGCTCTTCTTGGCGCTCCCGAGCTTCGGCCGGCGGGGTGCGTGGTTCACAGCCCTGCTCGGGATCCTGGCCTTCGACCGGGCGACCTCGATCGCCGACATCTGGTTCGTGCTGGAGCGGCGACACTGGTGAGCGTCGGTCCGCGCCCGTCGAGCCTGTACCTGCTCGCCGATCCCGACTGGCGTCGCAAGCTGCGCCGTGGCGGCTGGCTGCTGTTCGTGCCCTTCGTCGGCTGGCCGCTGCTGCTCAGCTTCCGCAAGGCCCTCGCGCCGCACTTCTTCGAGGACCGGCCGACGGGCCTGCCAGACTGGACCGGGCGCCATCGCGAGCACCTGGCCAATGGCCTGCGCGCCATGGGCGTGATCCTGGGCTACACGGCGCCAGTGCACCTGATGCTCTACGCCCTGGCGTTCTCGCGCGGCTGGCAACCGGGCCTCGGTGCGGTGGGCGTCGCCGCCTTCTTCGTCGCCCTGCCCTTCTTCTCGAACTTCGCCTTCCCCACCGCCTGCCTGCTCCTCGCCTCCCCGATCGCGGGCGAGGCTCGCATCTCGCCGTTGGAAGCCACCGCGCTCCTTGCGGCCTTCAGCGCCGCCATCTTCCTGATACCGGCGGGCTTCCTGCGGGTGAGCTCGACCGGTCGCTTCCGCTCGGCCTTCGACCTGCGGCGCAGCCTGCCGTTCATCGCTCGGCAACCGCGCGGCTACCTGGCGGCCTGGTGGTACGGCGCCTGGATGAACTGGACCGTGCCCTTCGCGCTGCCCCTCGCGCCGTGGGGAGTCTTCTGGGCCTACATCGCCTCGATGGCCCTGTTCAACGAGCTGCTGCTCGAGGACTCGGAGACCGAAGCCACAGGCGGTTGGCTGGCGCGCGTGGTCGCCGACCCGCGCTTCGCACCGGCCGGCGCCTGGGGCTTGGCAGCCGTCGAGGCCGCGGACGGCCCCGCCCGGGTCCTGCACCTACCGGTCTTCTCGGTTCCCCTGCCGGGGCGGCCGAGCTGATCGGAGACGGGGTGGTGAGTTCGGTTCGCGGGCAGCCGTCGGTCGAGGAACAGAACCGGGACGCTCGGATTGCAGCTCGGCCCGCCCGACCGTCGCATCGGACCGGCAACGCGTCGATCGAGGGATTTCCCCGGTGCAATCCGGCGCGGTTAAGGATCCCGTCATGTCGGCAAGGCCAGTGTGGCCCTCAGGATCGCCATTCTCGAATCGTCCTGAGAGCTCCGATGACCTCGACCAAGACCGTCGCTCCAACTCTCGAACGCCCCGTCGCCTTGCTCAGCGCCCATGCACGCTTCGTCGTGGGGCTGCTGGTGCTCTTGACCCTGACGCGGCTCGGACTTCTGGCTTGGATCGGCGCGCGCGTCCCCGATCCGGCCAGTATCGGCAGGATCCTGGTCTCGGGCGTGCGGATGGACCTGATCGTCCTGTGCTACGCCGTGGCCCCCGCCTTCCTCTTGTCCCTGGTCGCGGGTGGTCGCACGGGAACGGGTCCCATGGTCTCAGCCGCCGTGCGCGTCTACCTGACGGCGCTGACGGCCCTGTTCGTGTTCATGGAGGTCCTGACCCCGCCCTTCATCCAGGAGTACGATTCGCGACCGAACCGCCTCTTCGTCGAGTACCTGGTCCACCCCAAGGAAGTCGGCTCGATGCTCGTCGGCGGCTACAAGCTCGAGATCCTGGTCTCGACGCTCGTCACGACCGCCGCAACCCTGCTCGTCTGGCGACTCTACGGCAGGTACGTCCGACCCACGGTCGCAACCGCCGCCTGGAAGCGCGCCCTGCTCTTCGTCGCCCTCGCGCCGCTCCTTTTCCTGGGCGCGCGGTCGAGCCTCCAACACCGCGCGGCCAACCCCAGTTCGGTGGCCTTCAGCGGCGACCATCTGCTCAACGACTTGCCCCTCAGCTCGGTCTACTCGGTGGCCTACGCGGTCGCGCAGATGAAGGACGAGGAGGACGCCGCAACGGTCTACGGCTCGCTCGAGAGCGAGGCCGCCGTGTTCGACGAGGTTCGCGCCTCCATGGTCACAGTCCCGAGCGAGGCCTTCGTGCCAGGTTCGATCCCCACCCTGCACCAGCAGATCGCCACGGTAGCGCGAGAGCGCCCCCTGAATCTGGTGGTGATCCTCGAAGAGAGCCTCGGCGCCCAATACGTCGGCACCCTGGGCGGTAAGCCCTCGACGCCGTTCCTCGACACCCTGCGCGACGAGGGTTGGTGGTTCGAGCAGATGTACGCCACCGGAACCCGCTCGGTGCGCGGTATCGAGGCCGTGGTCGCCGGGTTCCTGCCCACGCCCGCGCGCTCGGTGGTCAAGCTCGGCCTGTCGCAACAGGGTTTCTTCACCCTCGGCGAGCTGCTGCGCCGCAAGGGCTACCGGACCCAGTTCATCTACGGGGGCGAGAGCCACTTCGACAACATGAAGCGGTTCTTCACCGGGAACGGCTTCTCCGAGATCATCGACAACGGTCAATTCGAGCACCCGGTCTTCGAGGGCTCCTGGGGCGTCAGCGACGAGGACATCTTCGCCAAGGCCCACGAGACGTTCCTCGCGGCCGGCGATCAGCCGTTCTTCTCGGTCGTCTTCAGCGTCTCCAACCACTCGCCCTGGGAGTACCCCGAAGGCCGCATCGAGACCGAGGGCGACGATCCGGCCACCGTCGACAACGCAGTGCGCTACGCAGACTACGCCCTATCCACCTTCTTCGGCGCGGCACGTCAGGCGCCCTACTGGGACAACACCGTGTTCGTGGTCGTCGCCGACCACGATTCGCGGGTCTATGGCGCTTCCCTGGTTCCGATCGAGCACTTCCACATCCCGGCGGTGATCGTCGGAACCGATGTCGCTCCGCGCAGGGACTCGCGCGTTGTCAGCCAGATCGACCTCGCGCCCACGCTCCTGTCCCTGATCGGGGTCAACTCCGTCCACCCGATGGTCGGGACCGACCTGACGGCTTTGCCCGACGACGCCGAGGGACGAGCGATCATGCAGTACGGCTCGAACCAGGCCTACATGGAGGGGCAGCGGGTCGTCGTCCACCAGCCACAGCTACCCGCGTCGCAGTACCTCTGGGACGGCAAGGCCCTGAATCCTGTCGAGCTCGAACCCGAGTTCGCGCGCCGGGCCCTGGCCTACGCGCTCCTGCCGTCGATCCTCTACCGCGAGCGCAGTTACCGACTGCCGGACGAGCTTCTGGCGGTGGACGCGCGCAGGCTCAGCCAATCGGCCCCGTGAGCCAGCCTGACGTGAACAGGGCCATCAGCGCCACGGCGTAGATCGCGGCGGCGACGAGGGGCGCGAACATGGCGTCCCGATCGCCGCGGCGGGCAGCCAGCAGCGCGATCGTCAGCGTCGCGATGGCGAAGGGTGCCCAGCCCACGAGCCCGGCCATGGTCAGCCGGCGCAGGAAGGTCACGAGCTGGTTGGTGCGCTCGTCGAAGGGCGCGCCGGCGAAGACCTGGCCGGCGGCGATCTGCACCACCGCCCAGGTGGAGATGTAGGCCTGAACCGACGCCAACCCGAGCCGCCAGGAGAAGCCCAGGGGGCGGCCGTCCTTGATCTCGGTCCGCGCGACGGCGTAGACCCCGAGCATGGCGACCACCATGCCGACGGCGATCGATGCGAGCACGATGGTCATTCGTCGTCTCCTCCGCCTGAACCATCGCCAGAGTCGCCAGAGTCGCGCGACGAGTCGTCGACAGGCCCGTCGCCGACAGGCGCCCCTTCGTTCGCCTCGCCGTCCAAATCGGCATCTCCCTCGACGCCTGCGGCCAGGACCGCGGCGACGACCATCGCGGAGGCTGGATCGCCGCCGCCATCGGCGCCCGGGTCATCGGCCTCCTGGGCCACGCCGGGCGGGGGGTCCGGGACTGGTCGCCGCCGCGGGCCAGGCTCGTCGTCGTGCAGCATCCGCAGGGCCGGCGTCTCCAGATCGTCGAGCTGCCCGTCCTTGACCGCCCAGCGAAAGGCGAGCAGCGCGGCGATCACGATCAGGCCCGCGATCGGAATGACTATCAGGAGGAGATTCATCGACGGGGACGACGCCTGCTGGAGCGCGCGCCCGCGGCAACCGCGACCGGCCCAGGGCCGCGTTCTACACGAGCGGGGCCGCTCTGTCGCTCCCACACTGCCGCGATTCGAGCTCGGCCCCGCCGGCCGTGGGACAGCGAGCCCGCGTCGGGGCCGCGCCTAGAACCCCTGCCGGAGCATGTCGCCCAGCCCCCGCGAGAGCCGGTTGACCCCCTCCCACTGAATCACGTAACGCTCGGCCTTGTCCTCGTGGCGCAGCGCGCCAAGGTCCTGCAGCAGGGTCGCCAGGTTCGGGTCGTCGAGGTGCCGGTAGGAGGGGTGGACGATGGCCTCGGTGACCGTGCTCGACATCCGGTCGTTGAGGCGGTTCACGAAGAACGGCCACATGCCGTCGAAGAGCGCCACGCTCTCCCGGAAACCCGGGTAGGCCAGGATCAGGGTGATGCGCCGAGCGTCCTCGACCAGTCGCTTCGAGCGCCCGGCGTCCCAATCCTCCTCGCCGGCCTTGAGCTGGGTACGCCAGTAGTCGACGCAGCCCTCGCGGATCGACTCGTAGAGCCGCAGGTTCCCGACGCAGGCGTAGCTCAGGCCGTCCGCGAGGTCGCGGGCCAGCGATCCCCGGCACTGTTCGGACGCGGCGGCAATGGCCTCGCTCCGTTCGGGCGATCGCTCGGCGAGCGCCGAGAGGTCCTCGGCGAACTTCTCCAGGGAGTCGCGCCAGAGCCGCTCTGGCTCGCTCGGCGCCTGGGAGTCCTTGGTCTGGAAGAGCGGCGGGACGTTCACCCTGCGGTCGAAGAGGCGCTCGAGGTAGGCGGTCGGATCGAAGGAGGGTTGATGGCGATAGTGCTCGTAGAGGAACTGCTCGAGGACCTCGATGTTCACGGCCCAGACGCTGCTGAGCGGCCAATCGGTCTCGCCTTCCTGGGGCAGGAACAGGTGGTGGAGCTGCTCCAGCACCGCGACGGCGTACTCCGGCCGCGTCCGATCCAGGTCGTCGACGAGCAGCAGCAGCCGCTTGGCTCCGTTCGCTGCGGCCAGGGTCTCGAGGACCTCGGAAAGCTGCTTCCGCAGCGCTTCGCCTTGCGGCGGCAGCTGGGGCTGTGTATCGCCATCGGCCGGCTCCTTGCCGCCCTTGGCGAGGTCGGTGGCGAGGCGTGCGAGCGCAAACGCAACCGGCGCGCCGGGGGCGATGGACCCGATCGACTCCACGGCCGCCTGACCCCAGCCGTCCGTGATGAAACGCTCACCCCAGTCCCGGAAGATGCTCCAAGCCCGCTTGGCCTCGCCGGCGGTCGTCGGCGGTGGAGTCGTCGAGATGACCTGGGTGGCCAAGTATCTGAGGAAGCCCCGGCGCGGGTCCTCGTCGCCCAGCTGTGCCCAGGGCGAGAAGCGCAGCACGTGGTACGCCGTCTCCTCCGCGCCGGCTCGCGCCTCGAGGAGCTTGAGAATGGTCGTCTTACCGGAACCCCAGGGCCCGGCCAGCAGGACGTTGCGGCACGGCGCCTCCGCTCCATCCGATGCGTCCCCGTCGAGGCCCAGGCTGTCACAAATGCGGCCGAGCACGGCCGTCCGGTCGAGCAACACGCGCTCAGTTGTCATTACTGGTCTCCTCCTCCGAGTCCCGCTCTTCCGGCTCTGCGAGTTCTGCCGGCGCGCCGTCGCCACCGCTTGACTGCTCCAGGTAGCGCTCGGCGTCGCTATCGATCTCACGCTTCAACTCATCCCAGAACGGCCAGGCCTGCTCGCTCGCCAATTCCTCCACCGTGTGCAGGGGCTGGCCCAGGTCGCCCTCGAACACGAATTCGACGATGGCCTCCGGGCTCGACGGATCCTCCTGCAGCGCATTCAGCATGCCGAACAACCGCTCGACATCGCCGGACTCCTGTAGCGTCCGGATGAACCCCTCCGAGGTCGGTTCCCCCGTGCCCGCCAGGGTGTCCCACAGAATGCGCGCCCGGGGCACCCACTGGTTGTCTATCCCGTAGACCAGCGACGCCAACATCCCGAGCGCCGCGCGCCGGCGGGACTCCGGCGTCTTGCCCGCCGACCTGCGCGCCCAGGTCAGGATCGACTGGGTCCAGATCGCCGAGACGCGCCGCTTGTTGAGCTCGATCAGGTCCCGGTCCGTCATCAGCGCCAGGTTCATCCGCAGGCCCAGGGTCTCCTCCTGGCTGTTGGCCCTGCTCTGGCCGATGAACGAGTTGGCGATGTTGCTGATCGCCCCCCACGTGGGAGCCCCGACCCGTTCGAGCACACCCCAGACCCGACCGAAGACTCTCGCCAGGGCCACGGCGTTCTCCTGCTTCGCCGGGACAGCCTCATCGAGGGCGCTGACCAAGCGCGAGAAGGGCTCGTTGTCCCAGTTCTTCGCCGTGGTCACCAGCAGCGGGATGTGCTCCCGGGTGACTTCGTCGATGCGATCGACGACGCTGGCCTGGGGCATCCCTTGGAGTCCCGCCAGGCGCAGCCGCAGTAGCTCGAGGTAGAACCGGTTGACCGGGTCGCCGATGCGCGAGGCGCTCTGCAGCAGCTCCTCGATCAGGACCATCAAGTCGGCGCTGCTGTCGTAGCGATCGCCCCCGAGGAGCCGCTGCAGACGAGGCGATTTCCCGAGCACATCGAGCAGGAACTCGGCGTAGTAGAGAGCGATGCGCGACTCCGACGGATCCAGTTGGATCGCGAAGCCGAACAGCCGGTCGCACTCGACCTCGTAGGGCTCCAGGTCGTTGAGCAACACGGCCAGGTTCGAGAGGGTCGTCGCCGAACGCTCACCCAGATAGGGCATGTGGCGGGTGACGAAGCGACCGGCGTAGTCGGCGACGGTCAGCGCGGCCCCCTGGTCACCACGGTTGAAAGCCGCCAGGACGGCGTCCTGGTAGGACGAGAGCTGGTCCTGGAGCGTCGGTCCCTCCGGAGTGACCCCCGCGGCCTGCTGGACCCAGGCGAGGAACTCCCGATCCTGCCCCCCCACGATCCCGTCGATGGCACCGACGGTGCTGCTGTCGACGGCCGCGACCGCGCCTCCATCCCAGTCGATCAAGGCCAAGAGGTAGATCAGGAGCAGCCGCTCCTTGCTCTTCGCGGGCCAGGCGGTGCGCAGCCGCTCCTTGGTCAGCACGGCCGAGTCTTCGAGCAAGCACTCGAGCTGCCTGACGAAGACCTGCATCTGGAACCCCGACGGTGGACGGAACTTGACGGTCGTCGCCGCGAGCTTGGTCGCGTACTCGAAGCGCACCGGCTCCGTCTGACGGAGCTCGTAGAAGGCCGGGAAGACCTGCTGGAGCAGGGTGCTCTCCGGGTTGTCCTCGGCCGAGGTCGTGCCGAAGAGCCGCGCGCGGAGGTAGGCCTTGAGCTGCCTCGGCGTCAGCACGGAGGCCAAGGACCGGTACCGACCGACGAGCCGCAGGATTCGCAACTCCGGGTCGATCCGACACAGCTTGCGAAGGCCCTCGGCGAGAGCCGTCAGCGGCTTGCGGAGGATGCTCGCATCCTTGCTCTGTTCGGGAACGTAGCGATGCTGGTCGGTGATAACGTAGCGATGCTGGTCGGTGATGGCCCTCGGCTCGTCGTCCTGTTCGACCGAGTGAGCTCGGTCCTTGCGAGCGGTTTCGGGATCGGAGGTCGGAATGGACTCGAACTCCTCGACGACTCGGGCCTCCAGTTCCGGCTCCAGCACTGTGGAACCGAGGTCGCTCGCCTTGGGGGGACCGAGGTCTTCCTGCTCCGACGACGACAGGTTCTCGGGCAGGTTCTCGGGCAGGTTCTGGGGGAGGGTCAAGCCCGGGCGGTCGACTTCCTCCTCCCGCGTGCGGTGCAGCAGGTCGGCCTCCTCGAGGTCCTGCATCAGCCAGGTCAGGAGGAAGTCCCCGAGGATCGGCCCACGACCCGACAGCTCCTTGTCGACGCTCGGGATCAGCGGCTCGATGCCACCACCCGAGGCCCCCGGCACGGGGGTCATGAGCAGCTCGACCATCCGAGTGTCGAAGGCCACGAAGCGCGCCGTGCCGGGGACCATCGGGTGCTGCCCGAGATCGGGCAGCTCGACCATGTGGTCCAGGTACTTCTCGAGCGCCGAGTTGGCGTTGACCAGCGGGTGCCCGTCGGCCACGGTCCCGTTGTTCTCCATCCAATCGGCCACCCCCTTCTCCATCAGCGTCCGGTCGCAGGCGATCACGAAGCGCACCGCGCGGTTGGCGCGGAAGCGCAGCAGGAGGTCGACGATCTCCCGTGAGACGGAGGCGTGGCAGCGGTCGACGTCGTCCAGGTAGACGACCAGCTGCGCCCCCTGCGTGCCGTCGGGGCACCAGCCGAGGCGGTGCTCGATCAGCTGCTCGATCGTGTTCGCGCGGTAGGTACGGCTGGCCCGGCGCACCTCACTGCCCGCCAGGCGGGTCGGCCGCGGCGGCTCGCGCTCCGACGTGGCCTCCACGGTCGGGCCGCTCTCGATCGTCCGATTCCAGAGCTCTTCGAAGGCGTCGAGCAGGTGCGCGCAGAAGCCCTCCACGTCCGGCGCGCAGCTGCGTACGCTTTCCAGGTCGTCCATGCCCGAGCTGGGCACGATCGGTCGTCCGCACAGGTTCTCGACGATCGCTCCGATCACTGACGCCGCCGACGCCGGGGAGTTCGCCGTCACCATAGGCATGTGTAGCCACAGGTCGAGCAACGGCGGCTCGTCGGCGCCCCGCGCCCGGGCTCGCTCGCGCAGGCATTCGCGCAGGCTCAGCAGGAAGCTGGTCTTGCCCACCCCGTAGCGCCCGTGGATCAAGACGTGGGTCGAGTGGGGATAGCCCGACAGGTCGGAGGCGAGCTTGTAGACGACCTCCGCCCACTGATCCGTCTGCGGGGGGGTGCCCCAGAAGGTCTTCAGCAGGACGTCGGAGGGCGTGGGGCTCTCGGCGAGTCGATCGTAGATGGTCACGGTCCGGTCGTCCCTCTCCTCGAATGACACGGGCTCGATCGAAGCAGCGCTGAGCGATTCGGCGCCGATCTTGTCGGTGGTCGCGCCACGCCGAATCACACTCGGACGGCAACGACGGCAATGGGCTGGGGTCCTTGGAGATGAACGGAACCCCACGCGGTCGCCAGCCCGGCTTGGCCAAAAAACAATGCGAACTTCTAATTGCGCTTCCCTAAGCGTCAGCGAGGTTGCGGCTTAGCGTCGAGCCTCGACCCTCGGGCTGCTAGGCCCCGGCTTCGACGCGACACCGCGGGAACAACGCCGCCGACGGCGGGCGCGCCTTCAGAAGGTCCGGCTGCGGTAGGAGAGGGTCACCACCGAGAGCGAGCTCAGCGGCATCAGCACCGCCGCGACCGCGGGGTGGATGATCCCGGCCACCGCCAGGCTGGCCGAGACGGCGTTGTACACCAGCGAGACGGCGAAGTTGCGCTGGATCACGCGGACCGCGCGCCGGGCTCCGTGGATCAGGTCGCCGATCGCGCCGATGCCGGGCCGCGAGAGGAAGGCGTCGGCGGCCGCAAGGCTGGCCTCGGCGCCCCCGTGGACCGCGAGCCCAAAGTCCGCCGCCGCCAGGGCCGCGGCGTCGTTGACGCCGTCGCCGACCATCATCACGGGGCCGCGCGCGCGCAGCTCGCAGACCACGGCCAGCTTCCGCTCGGGGCTGGCTCCGCCCTCGCAGGCCTCGGGCCCGATGCCGGCCTCGGCCGCCACCGCGCGCACGACCCGCTCGTCGTCGCCGGACAGGACCCGCACGTCGAAGCCCAGGCGTCGCAGCTCGCCCACGGCCTGGGCCGCGCCCTCCTGGAGCGGGTTGCCCAGACTCGCGGCCGCCACGGTGCTGCCGTCGACGGCGATCCAGACCACCGTGCGCCCGGCTGCGATCGACGTCGCCGTGGCCGCCTCGATCGCCTGGGGCGCGGCGCTGGCCCGGGCCGCGACGAAGCTCGGCGATCCGACCCGCAGGCTGTGATCACCGACACGGGCCTCGAGGCCGCGTCCGAAGGAGCGTAGGTCACACACCTCGATCGACGGCAGCTCCGATTGCAATGCGGCCAGGGCTCGCGCGATCGGGTGTGCCACTTGTGCCTCGGCCGCCGCCACGTGGGCGCGCCAGCGCGAGTCGCCGATCCACTCGATCACATGGAGCCGCGGCTCGGTGAGCGTGCCGGTCTTGTCGAGCAACACCGTTCCCGTCCCGCGCAGGCGCTCGAGGGCCTCACCGCTGCGGATCAGGATCCCGCGCGACGCCGCGCGGCCGAGGGCCGCCTGGACCGCCAGGGGCGTGGCCAGACCCAGGGCGCAGGGACAGGTGACGATCAACAGCGCGACGGTGTGCTCCACGGCCAGGGCGGGGTCGACCCTCCACCACAGGCCGAAGGTCACGGCGGCCAGGGCCAGCACCGCGAGCACGAACCAATGCGCCACCCGATCGGCCACGCGCACGATCGGCGGGCGGTCGGCGGCGCCGCGCTCCACCAACTGCATCAGGCGACTGACGCGCGTCTGTGCCCCGGCGGCCTCGACCTCGACCACCAGGCGTCCCTCGAGGTTGACCGTCCCCGCGTGGACGCGATCGCCAGGGCCCAGGGGCACGGGCAGGGACTCGCCGGTCAGCAGGGAGAGGTCCACGTGGCTCAGGCCGCTCGCGACCACGCCGTCGGCCGGGACCGAGTCTCCGGGCCGCACCTCGACCAGGTCGCCCGGCTCGATCGCGGCCAGGGGCACCTCGCGCACCGACTCCGCTCCGTCGTCGCCGATCTCGAGCCGGCGGGCCGACGAGGGCGTCAGGTCGAACAGCAGCTCGACCGCCTCGGCCGCGGCGCGGCTCTGACGGTGCTGCAACCAGCGGCCGAGCAGCAGCAGGAACACCACCGCCGTGAGCGACTCGAAGTAGACCTCGCCCCGGCCGCGAACCGTGTTGACGGCACCCCAGAGGGTCCCGATGGTCAGGGCCAGGGCCACGGGTAGGTCCATGTGCGCGGTGCGCGCGCGGATCGCGCCGAGAGCGCCCACGAAGAACACGCGCCCGGGGCCGAGCACCGCCAGCAGGGTGAAGGCCAGGGACCAGCCCCGCAACAGGCGCAGGGTCCAGGGGTCCATGCCGCTCGCCGCGCCGCCGTAGAGGGCGAAGGCCGCCAGCATGACGTTGCCCGCGCAGGCCCCGGCGATGCCCAGGCGCAGCAGGTGCCCGCGTTCCTCGCGTTTGCGCAGGGCGCTGTGCTCCGCCGCGCGCGACGGATGGCTGGGGTAGCCCAGGCGGTCGAGGGCCCTGGCCACGACCGAGAGCTCCACGCGCGCGGGGTCGTGGCGCACGGTCGCCACCTGACGTCGCAGGTCCAGGCGCACTTCGAGGCAGCCGTCGACGATGCGCGGCAGGCGCTCGACAAGCCAGACGCAGCTGGCGCAGTGGACGCCCTCGAGGAAGAGCTCGATCGAGCTCGATCCGTCCGGCAGCTCGCGCGCGTAGAGAGCGCGGAAGGCGGGGTCGTCGTACTCGTCGTAGCGCTTGCCGCTGGGGGCGGCGGGCTCGGTCGCCGCCTCGCCCTCGTCGGCCGCCAGGTCGTAGAAGCGGTCGAGGCCGGCCTCGTGGATGGCCTCGAAGACGGTGGCGCACCCGTTGCAGCAGAACTGCCACTGCGCCGACGGATCGACGAGGCCCGGCGGGACCACCAGCCGGCAGTGGTCACAGAGCACCGCGGCGCCGCGGAAGACTCGGTGTCGCTCCGTGCTGGTGTCAGCCATCGACGGCGTCCCCATCGGCGGCGCAGCACGAGGGAGTGGCCAGCGCCGCCTCCTCGGCGAGTCCGAGGGCCGATTGGTCCCCGGCGCGCCCGCCCTGGGCGCTCAGCGCCGGCACCCTGAACCGACCGGAGAGCGCGACCAGTCCCAGGGCCACCAGGGCCAGGGCGCCGACGGCGGGTGCGCGACGCTGCATTGGCCCGAGCAGCCGGCGAGCGGACAGGCCCACCGCGCTGAGGGCCGGGAGGGCGCCGAACCAGAAGGCCGCCATGGTCAGGGCGCCGTGCAGAGCGTCGCCAGTCGCCGCGGCGCTCAGCACGAAGGCGTAGAGCCAGCCGCAGGGCAAGAGGCCGGTCGCGAGGCCCACGAACAACGCGCGCCGGCGTGGCGGTGCCTTGGCGGCGCGCACCTGCAGCCCGCGGGCGAGGCGGGCGAGGCGGCCTCCGTGTCCGAAGCCGATCCGCCAGCCGAAGTTGCGCGCCAGGGAGACCAGGCCGAAGAGCACGAGACCCGCCCCCGCGATCACGAGCGCAGCGCGCTGCAGGCCGAAGATCGCACCGGAGAGGTCGAGGGCCGCCCCCATGCCGCCAGCCAGCGCGCCGAGGGCCACGTAGCTCGCGAGCCGCCCAGCCTGGTAGGCGAGGTCGGCCGGCAGGCGCCGCTCGCCCGGCCGGGCCAACAGTGCGACGAACGGCCCGCACATCGCGGCGCAGTGCACCGAGCCGAGCAGACTCGCCAGGGCCACTGCGAGGGTCAGCTCCCACATGGGTCAGCCCCCCACCGCAACCGACTTGCGGATCGTGTCGGTGAAGAGGTCATCGCCGCTGCGGACCTCGAGTTGGAACTCCCACAGGCCTGCGCGCTGTAGGGGCAGGGCCATCCCGTAGCGCGAGCCCGAGATGTGCGGCAGGGCGACGCGGAGCTTCTCGCCTGCGCGTGCGTTGTGGAAGGCCACGAGCGCCACCTCGGCGCCCTCGATCGCGGCCCCCTCCCCGTCGGTCAGGGTCAACACGACCTCGACGCCGCGGGCCAGGGGGCTCGTGCGCAGGTCCGCCCGCCAACCCAACTCCGCGTTGTGGGCCACCTGGGCCTGGAAGTCGTCCCAGTCGTGCGCCTTGCGCTCGTAGTCCTCGACCACGGCGAAGGACGGATCGCTGTTCGCCAACCACAGGGCCGTGAACTGGATCACGAAGCTCATGCCCAACAGGCCCACGATCATCCCGACCCAACGGTGGTGTGCTTGGATCTTCATTGGTCACCCGCCTTCGAACTCGAGCTGAAGAGCGGCCCCATCACGTAGCCCCGCTTCAGCGTCTCGCGGCCCAGGTCGTCAACCACGCGGAAGACGACGTCGGCGCGACCGCGCTCGAAGCGCTCCCGGTCCACGAGCACGAAGACGGTCGACTCGAAGTCGTCGGCGGGCTCGATCGTGACCGGGAAGGCCGGCGCCAGCAGTTCCGCGCCCTGGCCGTCGACGGCCAGGCTGTAGCGGCGGGGCGCGTCGTCGCGGTTGGTCAGCTTGACGTGCACCTTGGAGGACACCCGGCTGTCCTCGAGCACCTCGTAGGGCGTCGAACGCACCCGCAGGAGCTCGATCTCGAGGGGCGAGCGCTTGGCCAGGGCGAAGCCGAAGGCGCTCAGCATGACGACCAGCACGATCGGGTAGAGCACCACCCGCGGGCGCAGCAACTTGGGCGCGATCCCCGCCAGGCGGTTCTCGGAGCTGTAGCGGATCAGGCCCCGGGGCTTGCCGATCTTGTCCATCACGCCGTCGCAGGCGTCGATGCATTGGGTGCAGCCCACGCACTCGAGCTGCAGTCCGTCGCGGATGTCGATGCCGGTCGGGCAAACCTGCACGCACAGCTTGCAGTCGACGCAGTCGCCGCGACCCTCGGCTTGCGCACCCTTCTTGAGCTTGCCGCGCGGCTCGCCGCGCCGGGCGTCGTAGCCGACGATCATCGAGTCCTTGTCGAGCAGCACCGACTGGAGCCGGCCGTAGGGGCAGGCCAGGGTGCACATCTGCTCTCGGAAGAAGCAGAAGTCGAGCATCATCAGCGCCGTCACCACCAGGACCAGGACGAAGGGACCCGGGTGCTCGAAAGGCGACTGCCGCGTCCACTCGAACATGGCGTCGACGCCCACGAACCAGGCCAGGAAGGTGTTGGCCAGGTGCAGCGAGATCAACGTGAAGGCGACGTACTTGAGCGCTCGCCGCCAGTTCGGCATGGGCGTGCGCCCGCCGCTGGTGTAGTGCTTGCCGTCGAAGAAGCGCTCGAGGGGCCGGTAGACGAACTCCATGTAGACCGTCTGCGGACAGGCCCAGCCGCACCAGGCGCGACCGAAGAGCGCGGTCACGAAGAAGATCCCGACAAAGATCGAGACCACCAGCAGCGCGAGCAGCAGGGTCTCGTCGGCGTTGAAGGTCGTCGCGAAGAAGGTGAAGCGCCGGTGTGCGACGTCGAACTGGAACAGGGGTGTTCCGTCGATCTTGATGAAGGGCGTGATCGTGAACAGGGCGATCAGCGCCCAGGCCACGACCGCGCGGCGCGGCAGGAAGCGGCCCTTGGCCAGCTTCGGACGCAGCCAGCGGCGGCTGCCGTCCTCGTTCAGGGTTGCGAGGACCCCATCCTGGGGTCGCGACGGTGCGTTGTGGTCGGTGAGCGGGCTCACGATGGCCTCCTCCCGGGAGGGACGGTGGTGACTGGGAGGTCGGACGAGAAGGATCGGTCGGACCCGGGCGGGCGTCGGTCGTCGTGACGCCCGCCCGGGTACGGGGCGCTATTGCGTCCCCGCGTCGGCGGCAGGAGCGCCGGAGGCGTTCGCCGTCGGCGCCAGCTCGGGCCAGGGCGCAATCTCGTTGCCCTGGGGCGCCTTGCCGTCCACCGGGTGCAGTCGCAGCGAGGCGACGTAGGCCGCCATCAGCACCAGTTGGGTGTCCGAGAAAGTCCCGCCCCAGGCGGTCATGCCCTTGGCCGGCACGCCGTTGCGGATCACGCCGACGATGTCCTCGACCTTGGTAACGTTGATCCAGGAGTCGTCGGTCAGGTTGGGCCCCACGTTGCCGGAGCCGTCGGCGCGGTGGCAGGTGGCGCACTTGCCCTTGAACTGGCTGGCCATCCCGGCCATGGCCACGTCGTCCTGCATGTAGCGCAGGATCGTGTCCTGGTCGGCGTCGAGATCACCGTAGGTGGCGATCATGGCCTGGGCGAAGTCGGTCAGCTCCTGCTCGTACTGGTCCTGGATCGTGCGCCCTTCCGCGCCGTGGAACCAGGCGACGTACGGGAAGCAGATCAGCACCGTCGCCAGCCAGGTGTAGACCCACCAGGCCGGCAGAGGGTTGTCGTACTCGCGAATGCCGTCGTACTCGTGGTCCAGCAGCAGTTCGTTCTCGGGTTCGCTCATGTCAGCGCACCTCCCGGGGCTCGACCACGTCGTCTTCGAGGGGGATTCTGGATTGGGGTTCGTAGTGCGCCTTGCCGCGCACCACCAGGAGCACGATCACGCCCACGAAGAACAGGAAGAACAGCACCGTGGCCAGGTCCTTGAGCCAGACCAGGCCGAGCAGGGCCGGCAGGCCGGCGGTCAGATCAGCGAGTACCACTGGGCACCTCCTTCGACGCGCCATTCGCGGCCGCAGCGGCCAGCTCGGCCGCCTTGGTGCCGGGGATCGGCTTGTTGATGTCGACCCCCAGGCGCAGCAGGTAGGCCACCAGGGCGATGATCTGCTTGTCCTGGAGGCCACTGCCCTCCCACTCGGGTCGCTCGTTCTCCGAGAGCTCCGCGATGAAGCGGTCGAACAACTCCTGGGCCTGGACCCGCGCCATTCCCGGCGCATCACCCAACTCGGGGCCGTAGGGCACGTCGAAGGCCGCCATCACGTCGACTTTGCGTTGGATGCCCTCGAAATCGAGGTCGTCCTCGAGCAACCACGGGTAGGCCGGCATGATCGAGCCCTGGCTCGTATCGGAAGGCCGGTTCATGTGGCGCACGTGCCAGGCGATCGAGGTGTTGGTCTGTCCCTCGCGCGCCAGATCCGGGCCGATCCGCCGCGAGCCCCACTGGAAGGGCCGGTCGTAGATGAACTCCCCGGCCTTCGAGTACTCGCCATAGCGCTCCGTCTCGTGGCGCATGGGCCGAATCATCTGCGAGTGGCAGTTGTAGCAGCCCTCCGACACGTACAGGTCGCGCCCGGCCAGCTCGAGCGGGGTGTAGGGCTGCACCGACGCGATCGTCGGCACGTTCGACTTGATCGCGAAGGTCGGGATGATCTCGAACAGCGAAGCGGAGACGACCGCGATCGCGACCCAGACCGTGAAGCGCAGGGGGCGACGCTCCCAGCGGCGGTGCCAGTCGGCGCGGAACCAGTAGTCGAGCTTGCGGCCGACGTTGGAGACGCCCTCCAGGGGGCTGTCCGGTACCGGCGGATCGACGAAGTTGCGGGCCAGGGGCGCGGCTTCGGCGACCTGCTCGGCGTACTTCGCCGGGCGTGCGCCCCAGGTGCGGATCAGGTTGTAGCCACCGATCAGCAGGCCGACGATGTAGAGCGACCCGCCCACGGCGCGCAGCACGTAGAGCGGACGCAGCTCCAGGACCGTCTCGAGGAAGTCCCCGTAGGACAACACCCCGGAAGCGTCGAAGGCGCGCCACATCAGGCCCTGGGTCAGGCCGGCGATGTAGATCGGGACGATATAGAGCACGATCCCGACCGTGCCGATCCAGAAGTGGGTCGTAGCCAATGCCCGGCTGTGCAGCGGCGCCTGGTACAGACGCGGCGCCAGCCAGTAGAGCATCCCGAAGATCATGAACCCGTTCCAGCCGAGGGCGCCGGCGTGGACGTGGGCGATGGTCCAGTCGGTGTAGTGGCTGAGGGCGTTGACGCTCTTGATCGAGAGCATCGGGCCCTCGAAGGTGCTCATGCCGTAGAAGGTCACGCCGACCACGAAGAACTTGAGGATCGGGTCCTCGGTGACCTTGTGCCACGCGCCGCGCAGGGTCAGAAGGCCGTTGAGCATCCCGCCCCAGCTCGGCATCCACAGCATCAGCGAGAAGAGCATCCCGAGGGTGCTCATCCAGGCCGGCACCGCCGTGTAGTGCAGGTGGTGCGGGCCGGCCCAGATGTAGATGAACACGATCGACCAGAAGTGGAGGATCGAGAGCCGGTAGCTGAACACCGGCCTCCCTGCCGCCTTGGGCAGGAAGTAGTACATCAGCCCCAGGAAGGGCGTGGTCAGGAAGAACGCGACCGCGTTGTGGCCGTACCACCACTGCATGAACGCGTCCTGCACCCCGGCGTAGACCGAGTAGCTCTTGGTCGCCGTGACCGGCAGGACGAGGTTGTTCGCGATGTACAGCACCGCGATCGCGACGATCGTGGCGATGTAGAACCAGATGGCCACGTACAGGTGGCGCTCGCGCCGCCGCGCCAGGGTCCCGAAGAAGTTGATCGCGAAGATCACCCAAACGACCACGACGGCGATGTCGATGGGCCATTCGAGCTCCGCGTACTCCTTGGACTGGGTGATCCCCAGGGGCAGGGTGATCGCCGCCGCGACGATGATCGCCTGCCAGCCCCAGAAGTGCAGCCGACCGAGCAGGTCGCTGAACATGCGCGCCTTGAGCAGGCGCTGGGACGAGTAGTAGATCGCCGCGAAGATGCCGTTGCCGGCGAAGGCGAAGATGACCGCGTTGGTGTGCAGCGGGCGCAGGCGGCCGAAGCTCAACCAGGGCAGGTCGAAATTCAGGGCCGGTGCGGCCAACTGCAAAGCGAGGAGCAGCCCGACCAACGTCCCCACCACGCCCCAGAGGACGGTGGCGAAGACGAATTTTCGGACGATGTCGTCGTCGTAGCGGAAGGTCTCGACCGCTGGCGAGGGAGGGACGGTGGTGGCCATGAGGGACTGGCGCTGTGGCACTTCGGAGGTCCGCGGCGGCCGCCCGCCGGCCGCCTGGATAACGAGACCTCCAAGTCGCCTGAAACCCTATCGCCTGCCCCGTGGACTCTGAGCAGCTTTTTCGACCCGTATATCTCCTTTGAGGCAAGGAGGCGCCCGCTGTCCAGACTCAGGCTCGGTCACGAGCGGTCGCAACCCCGTCAGCCGCCGGTCCGACGCGGACTTCGGCTCGGCGCTCCCAGACCTCCCCGGGCCGGCGGTTGGACGCCCACGACCCCTGCGCAGGGCGCACCACCTCTTCGCCGACGGTCGCCCCCTGACGACCCGGCTCGGGTCGGCCCCGTCGCCTCGAAGCGCTCCCCTCGTCCGGGTGCGAGTTCTTCTGGGGGGGCGGCTGATCCGCCCCCCCCCTCGCTCTCAGTTCCGAGCCCCTTGATCAGTGGATCGTGAATCCGCCACTCGCGGGCGACGGGCTCACGCTCGACGTGTTGCGTTCGGCCACGATCGTGCCCCCGGGATTGCCCCATGCGTGGACATGGTTGCCCGAGAAATGGATCTGGTCCACCCATTCGAGATCAACCAGGCTCGCCAGGTTCGCCATCCGGAACGAATCCGTCACACCGAGCGGCTGGACGTTCGAGAGCAGGAACGTATTGCCGACCACCGTCGCAGTCGTGGTGTTCGAGATCAGCAGGTCCGGGCCGTGCGTACTCCGCATCACGTTGCCGGTGATGACCGCGTTCTGGATCAGATCGGCTGAGGTCCAGTTCTGCGGCTGCTTCTTGGTGGTGGTGTGATAGACCGAGATAGCACCGCGGTAGAAGTCCTCTGGTCCCTCGCGCAGGGCGGCGTGGGTGACGTAGTTGCCGTCGATCGTGACGCCGCGAGGTACACCGGCAATCGGAGCGTCGGTAGTGGTGTTGTAGATCGCCGAGTGAACGGCGATCCCGGTCCCGACCGTATGGTCGATCGAGTTTCCGAAGATCGTCCCTGGTCCCGAGTGGATCATGGTTCCGCGACCTGCGATCTCGGAACAGGTGTTGCCACTTACCAAGTAGCCCACACCCATGGCATCGAAGTTCTCCATCCACGTGCCGACGCCCCAGCTCAGGGCTGGAGCAGTCGAGATCGCGAACGTGGAACCCGAGAGGTAGGCCGACGCCGTGACGGTCAGGTCGGTGTACGTGTCCCCGCCAGGCGTCGGCGAGTCGAAGAACGCGCGCAGACTATCGCCGACCATCGGCCCCGCGCCGCCACCGAGCACTTGGGTATCGACGATCAGATCGTGGGGATCTGCGCCAATGCCGTCGACTATCAGCCCGGCGCCGTGAATCGCGATCGCGTCGTCACCCGTGTGCGTGATCTCGCAATTCACTACTTCGACGACGCCACGAGGGCTCTGGAAGTGGATGCCGTCCCTGTTGGCGGAGAACAGACGGGGGATCGTCGCCAGCGCAGGGGTCGGGCCGGGAACGATGCTCACTCCCTCCACGACCGTATCCGTGGTGCCGATGAAGTGCAGTGCGAAGAACGGCGCGGAGTGGACGGTGACGTCCTCGATCACGACTCCCGTCGAGCGTACGACCCTGATCGCAACCTGAGTTCCGATCTGGGGCCTAGGGATCTTGATCAGGTCACCGACGGCTGCCTGGTCGAACCCTGGATCCATGTTCTGGTGGTAGAGCCTGTACTGCCCGGTCGGTGCATCGATCGTCTCGATCAGCCCGACACTGCGATTTCCGCAGCTCGGCTTGACGCTGAGCGTTGCCGGGTCGATGACCACGTTGAACGAGTAGTTGCTGAAGCTGCCGACCTCCGGCGGCCCGTACCCGGCCAGGATCTGCACGTCAGTCGTGCTGACGTACTTGGGTGGATTGCTGCCTGGAACCAACACGTTGTTCGCCTCCGCGATGATCGTCGCCATGGTGGAGGTCACGGGATCGCCGGCGGAATCCAGATAGTCCAGGCTGAAGTCGGACGCCTTGAAGTTCTCGGCTACTCGAACCTGGATGAAGCTGAGGTCGGCCATGGACTTCTGCCCGAGACCTTCCACGCAGAAGTCCGGTCCGTCCACCATGACGAACTCGGCACCGTTGCCCGAGAAGTGGAAGGAGTCGGCGACGTAGGCCGGATCGAATCCAGATCCAATCTCGAACGCTTGCGCGTGGGCACCGCAAGTCCCGCCGGAGGGTGCAGCCGACTTCAAGTGATACACGCCGTCCGAGAAGACGACGATCACGTCGTCATCGGTCGACGACGCAGCATCGATCGCCTGCCGGATGGCGATGGCATCGTCGTCGGAGTCATCGTTGGGCGTAGCACCAAAAGTGTCGACGAAGAAGGCGACACCGTTCCCGGGTTGGGGCGGAGGTCCGGACTGGGTCAGGGCGAGAATCGCCAGGGGGAGGCTGAGCATCTTCGAGAGTGGCTGGCGGGCTGAGATTGCGACCCTGGAAAGGTTGCTTGCGCCCGCCTCCTTCTCTCCCCAGGAACGGTTCGCCGAACTGGCGCGCCGCTGGGGCCCACTTTCCCTGGAGATGCTAGGTATTGAAACGAAGTCGTATTCGAGCGAGCCTCGGACTCGCCGACGGACTGCGCTCGATCAGCTCTCGGGGTCCCAGGAGCCCAGGTAGCGGTGCGGCAGGCGCGCGCAGGCCCGCTCGACCAGCTCCGGGCCGTAGCCGGCGCGATGATCGAACTCGACCAGGTAGCGCGAGCCGTCGCTGGAGCCCAGGAAGGGGGCGCGCACGCGGCTGGCGCCGTGGGCCTCGAGCTGGATCCGCAGGGTCTTGAGGGACCGGGGGGCGACGCCGGGACCGATCAGGGCGGCGGTCCGCCGCGCGCCGTCGGGCGAGGTCGGCTTGGCGGCGATGACCATGAAGCGGTTGGTGTTGTCCGCGTGGTCGGCGACGCCCTCGGCCAGCACCTGCAACCCGTAGAGGTCCGCCAGGGCCCGGCTGCCGATCACCGCCAAGGCGGCGTCGCTCGTCCGCTCGAGCTCGCGGGCGGCGTCGGCGGTGTCCGGCGAGGTGCGTGTGGCGACGCCCCAGCGGGCGAGGAAGTCACGGCACTGGGAGAGGGCGATCTGGTGCGAGGTCACCACGGCGATCTCGTCCAGCCGCGCCCCCGGCGCGCCCAGGAGGCAGTGGCGGATCGGCAGCATGACCTCCCCCACCGCGAAGACCTTGCAGTCCATGAGCGCCTCGGCGACCCCCGCGAAGGGGCCGGTGATCGAGTTCTCGACCGCCACCACCGCATGGCCCGCTCTTCCATCGTCCACCGCGAGGATGGCGTCGGCGGCGGTCGGGCAGGTCAGGGTCGGCGCGCCGGGCCCGAAGTGCCGCAGGGCGGCCTCTTCGCTGTAGGCACCGGGTGCGCCGCTGAAGGCCACGGGGAGAACGGTGGAGAGGCGATGCATGGGAGGCGAGTGTTCGGCGTCTCAAGGTCCGATCGGTCGGATCGGCCGGGAGCGTGAGCAGGTTTTGCGGTGGGGTAGGCGGTCTTGTGCCTGGCACCGTACGAACGCCTACCCGAGCAGCACTCAGTCGGTTGGACCGGCGGGCTGGGGGTGGACCCGGAAGCTGGCGGTGACCGCGTCGAGGGTCGGGCCGTAGCGCGCCAGCGCCGTGGGCAGCAGCTCGTCGAGGTCCTCGCGGGACTCCAGCCCCGCCAGGTCCACGAGGTTGACGACGCCCATGCAGGCCGCGAAGCCCTGCTCGAACTCGACCAGGTCCCGGATCACGAAGAAGGACCGCTCCCTGGGCAGGTACGGCAGGATCCAACCCTCGCGATGGAGCTGGTAGATCCAGCGCGAGCCCCGGCCGCCCGGCAGTTCGAGGGGTGCGTGCACCAAGAGCTGCGCCGGCCCCCCCGGCTGACGCGCGGCGGCCTGTTCGAAGCCCGAGACGGCGGCCGCCTCGAAGCTCGCGAAATCGGACGTGGGTCCGCCCGCGCGCGGCAACCAGGCCACCTCGACGAAGAACTCCGTCTCGAACGTGAACCTGGTCACCGGGGCGAAGCGCACGGCCTGGATCGGGGCCTCGGCCGGGACCTCCACGGTGATCGGAACGGCCCAAGCGTCGTACTCGTCGATCGAACCGTACGCGGCGAGCAGGGGCGGATGGGGCAAGGTCACGGACCAGGCGCCCCCGGGACCGAAGTAGCGCCCCTCCACGATCTCCCCCGCCAGTGCGGGGCGCTCGGGCTCGAGCACGTCGTCCAGACTGCCCCCGAATGCGACGCACGAGGTCGAGGCCAAGCAGGCGACCAGGACCGAGAGCCTCATCGCGCGGCCCCGGCCCGCGCGAGGCGCTCGATCTGCGGACCGGTCAGCTCCGCCAACAGCAAGGGCGCGGTCGGCCCGCTCGGCACCTCTGCCACGACCACGTCGCGGCCGTTGCTCGCGATCCACACCTCGAAGCTGCGCTTGCCGTCCACGACCGTGGTCTCCGCCGACCAGACTCCGCTCTCGCGAACGCGGGTCCGCGGATCGTCGATGTCGAACTCGAAGCCATAGCAAGCGAGCTCGCCCGCCAGGAGCCACGCGGGCCCGATCCGATCCTGCGCGCGCGCACCCTCGAGCGCCGTGGTCTGCAGCCGCAGGCGCACGCCGCGCCCGTCCTCGGCGGTCACCCACCGGCGCAGGACTCCGGTCGCTCTCATCTCGCCGTAGCCGACGACTCTGGCGTCCGGCAGGGCCGCGGCGGCGGGCAGATCCGACTCCAGCTCGGACAGATGGAGCTCCGACGTGGCCACGCGCTCCCCGCCCTCGCGCCGCACCACGTCGACCACGGTGGAGTTGCCGTGGTCCGAGGCGCGCACCTTGAGGCAGTAGCGCTCGCCAGGCTCGAACCGGGCGCTCAAGCGTTGGAGCCCCGCTCCCGTCCGCGGCCAGGGCCGGACCGACACGCGCAACTCCCGCTCGCCCGGCTCGATCACGACCGCGTCGGCGAACTCCGGCAAGACCTGGTCGTCCACGGCGTAGATGTGGGCGGTGTGCCGGGCGAAGGTCTTGTTCTCGTTGGTCAGGGACTCGACCTCCACCAGCTCCTCGTCGGCGTAGACCGTGTCCACGGGTACGAGCCAGACGGGCGTCACGCAGCCCCACAGGCCGAGCGACGCCCCCAACGTCACGCTCGCCAGCAGCGCGCGCGCGCCGCCGCGCCCCGGTCGCTCAGCGAGTGCGGGCATCGGCTCCAACCAGCGCGAGCAGCTCGCGGACCATGGCTTCGATCCCGTCGGCCGCCTCGCAGACGTTGGCCGCCAACATGTAAGCGGGGGTGCTGACCACCCGCCGCTCGCGGTCCACGTGGACCGAGCGCACGTCGCAGGTCACGTGGCGCACGCCCATGGCCTCGAGGGCCGCGATCGCACCGGGCTCGTTGCCGATCGTCAACTCGACACTCTCGCCGCGATCGCGAACCACGGTCGCCATGACCGCCGGCGCGATGCAGGCCACCGCCTGGGGCTTCCCGGCGTCCAGCATGGCGCCCATCAACCGCGCCACGCCGGGATCGACGACCGAGTCGGCGCCGTCCACCGCGAAGCTGCACAGGTTCTTGGCCGCGCCGAAACCGCCGGGCAGAACCAGGGCGTCGAGCTCGTCGGCGCCGACCTCCGCCACGTCGCGCACCGGCCCGCGGGCGATGCGCGCGGACTCCACCCGCACGTTGCGGGTCTCGGGCGCAGGATCACCGGTCTGGTGATCGATCACGTGCCGTTGGTCGATGTCCGGGGCCATGCAGACCACCTCGACTCCGGCCCGCTCGAGGGCCAGCAAGGTCAGGACGGACTCGTGGATCTCGGCGCCGTCGTAGACGCCACAACCGGACAACAGGACACCGACGCGGACCATGGAATTTCGAGGGATGGAATCAACGGATGAAGCCCGGGCTCGAGCACGGCCCGGGCTGGAACACATCCCGGGCTCGAGCACGGCCCAGCCGTGGGCCCGAGCAGTGAGCCCGGTGCCCCCCCCCCGCTCTCAGTCGACGGGGCGGATGCTGACGTCGCCCTTGATCACGAGCTGGCAGCCCAGGCGGGCGCCGTCGAAGTCCGTGGCCATCTCGACCGTGTCGCGTTCGTCGTCGCTGATCTCGTTCACGGCGCCGGGTGCGGCGGCGACGACGCAACGGCAGGTGCCGCAGCTCCCGACCGTGCAACCGAAGTCGTGGGGAACCTCGTTGTCCTGGCAGAACTCGAGGTAGCTGGTGCCGGCGGCGACGTCGTAGGACATGCCGGTGGGCTCGAAGGTGATCTTGGGCATCTGTCTCGGGGGGGCAGTGGGGATTCTCGAAGGCGGACGCGCGCGAGCGCCGGCCGGGATCGTGCCCCGTGCGTCCGCGATCTGCAAGCCGAGGCCGCGCGGGGCCAAAGGCGAGTCCGGCCTCGCCTTGTCGGCGCGGGTGGGTCGCCCGACCGGATCGGCATCGGGCCCGAGGGGTTACCCTCCTGCCCCGATGTCCTCCCCGCTCCCCCCGCCGCCCCACCTCGCTGGGCCTCGACCCGGCCTTGCGCGCGGCGCTCGCCTGTGGTTGGTGCGCCACGCCGAGGTTCACGCGGACTGGGTCGGACGCTCCTACGGCGGCGACCAGGACGTGCCCCTGTCCACCGAGGGCGAGCGGCGCAGCGCGGAGCTCGCGAGTTCGGTCGCACGCCTGGGGCCGCGCCTGATCTTGAGCTCCGATCTGAGCCGCGCCCGCCACCTGGCGGAGCGGGCCGCCCGCGAGGCCGCCTGTCCCCTGCGCCTCGACCCGCGCCTGCGCGAGGTGAATCGAGGCCGCTGGCACTCCCTGGACGTGGGTGACCTGCACCGCGACCGCGCCGCCGAGGTGAGCGCTTTCTACGCCGATCCGTGGCACTTCGACGGCCACGGCGGCGAGGGCGACGGGCACGTGGCCGAGCGGGCCTGGCCCCTGGTGCTCGGCGCCCTGGCCGAGGTCGGGGACGGCGTGCTGGTGATCGCCGCGCACTACAACGTGATCCGAGTCCTGACCGGCTGCGCCCTCGGCCTGCCGCCGGCGCGCTCCTTCGCCCTGCGCGTCGACAAGGGCCGCGCGGTGGCCCTGGAAGATTCGGCCGACGGCTGGCGCCTGTTGGCCAGCAACGTCGCCGATCCGGGCAACCACGACATCGGCGACGAGCACATGGGCGTGCGCCCCGGTGACCTCGCCGCCATGCCGTCGGCGCCGCCCGCGGACGCGCACGAAGGGAGCCGGCGCGACCCGTGAGAGTCCTGATCGCCTCCCCCTTCGTCCCCTGGCCCCAGGACTCCGGCGGGCGCATCCGCTCCTACCAGCTCTACGTCCACGCAGCCACGGAGGTCGAGGTCGACCTGCTCGCGGTGGACGAAGAGGTCGACCACGCGGGCGCCCGCGCGGCCCTGACGGGTCGTTTCGCGAACTTCGAGATCGTCCCGCGCGCGCGGGTCGGCGTACCCGGCCAGGCGGCGCGACCCAAGATCGAGCGTTGGTTCCACTCGGCCGAGCTGGTGCGGCGCGTGCGCGAGGCCGACCAGTCCGGAGCCTACGACCTGATTCAGCTCGACGAGCTACCCCTGGCGCGGGCCCTGCCCCGGCGACACCGCACGCGCACCCTCCTGCACCATCCGAAGCTGGACCTGGACTTCCAACGCTCGACCGCCACGGACGGCGGCCTGATGGCGCGCTTCGACCTGGCCAAGGTCGCCCAGCTCGAGCGGGCGGCGGCGCGGCGCTTCCGGCACCACCTGGTGTGTAGCGACGAGGACCGCCACCAACTTCTCGCGCGCCACGACGGACTCGACGTCAGCATCGTGCCCAACGGCTTCGATCCGGCGTACTTCGCGCCCCTGGCCGGACCGCGGGCGACGGACCGCGTGCTGTTCCTGGGCTCGCTCTCCTACGCGCCCAACGTGGACGGCCTGGTCTGGTTCGTGCGCGAGGTCTGGCCCGCGGTGCGCGCTGCGCGCCCCGCTGCGCGGCTCGAGGTGGTCGGCCGCGCGCCGCACCCCGACGTCTTGGCCCTGGCGGCGCCGGACATCGAGATCGTCGGGCCGGTGGACGACGTGCGCCCGCACCTGGCGCGGGCCTCTGCCCTGGCCGTGCCCCTGCGCGTGGGCGGCGGCACGCGACTCAAGATCACCGAGGCCCTGGCCATGGAGACTCCGGTGGTCAGCACCCGCGTCGGAGCCGAGGGCCTGGAGCTCGTGGACGGCCGGCACCTGCGCCTGGCGGACACGCCGGCGGCCATCGCCGCGGCCCTGGTCGAGACCTTGGCAGATCCGTCCAAGGCCGCGAGCCTGGCCCGCGCCGGTCGCATCGAGGCCGAGCGGCGCTTTCGATGGCCGGAGTTGGCCCACGACCTGGTGGCCCAGTGGCGACGCATCGCCGCGGGGACCGGGCCCGAAACTTCCCAGCCGGCGGGGTGAGCCCGGTCGGACCACCCGCTACAAGAACTCCCGTGACTGACCCCCACTCCCCCACGATGTCCTCCACGAGCGCCCACGACGGTCCCAAGGTGATGGACACCACCTGGCGCCGCCGCCTGCTGATCATCGACGCCGTCCTGATCGCCGGCCTGGGTTGGCTGTTGTGGACGGTCTACTCCGGCAAGCAGGCCTGGGACGAGGCCGAGGCGGCCCAAGCCGCGGCCGCCAAGGAGTCCAACCTGCGCGGCTTCCGCGAGGCCGACGACTTCTCCATCTCGGGCGAGCGGCCGTCGGGCGACGGGGAACTCGAGCTCGAGACCCCCGCCGACAACGAGTAGCCGTCAGCGACCGAAGAGACGCCCCAGGAAGCCGCGCTTGGCGGGCTGCTCCGGTGCGCTCGGCGCTGCGGGCTCCGCGTCGCCCCCGTCCGGCTCCGAGCGGCGTAGGTCCGGCCGGATGCCGGTCGACTCCTCCACCAGGTCGAGGTACAGGCCCTCGAGTTCGGCCGCCATCTGCGACGCCGTGCGCAGGCTCGACTCGTGTGACCCCCAAGTGGCGCGCGCGGCGTCGTCCGCGGCGAACCGGCGCAGGGCATCGACCCAAGCAGCGCGATCGTCAGCTGGCACCACCAGCCCCGCGCGCCCCCCTTCGGCCACCGCCGGCAGGGCGCCGCGGTCGCTGACGAGCACCGGCAGACCGGCGGCGCGCGCCTCGCGCACCGTCAGTCCGTAGACCTCTTCCCAGCGCGACGGTGCGGCCACACCGTCCACCTCGGCCAAGAGCGCGGCGAGTTCGCTGCGCGCGTACTCCGGTCGCAGCTCGATCGAGTCGTGCGCGGCGGCCAGGGCCTCGAGCCGCTCCACGTAGGAGTTGTCCCCGTGGAAGCTCGGCCGGTTGCCGGCGATCACCAGCCGCAGGTTGGGTAGGTCCGCCTCGACGAAGGCCTCGGCCAGCTCGGCGGCCCCCTTGCTGGGCAGGGTCGTGCCGAACAATCCCAGTCGCAGGGGCTCGTCGGCCGGACGCGGCGGCGCGGCCGCGCGCAGGCGGGCGACCTCCGCGGCCAGGTCCTCGGCCTCGACTCCGTTCTCCACCACGCGAATGCGCCCCTTCTGCACTCCTGCCGACTCGTACACCGCCCGCGCCGCCTCCGAGGGAGCGACCAACAGGCCCGGCAGCGCCAGAGCCCCCAGGGCGTACTCGCGGTGGGCACGCACGGCCGCCAGGTCGTCGGTCAGGGTTTCGCCGAGGGGTCCGACGGCCGCGCCGCCCCCCGACGGCAACAGGTGTTTCCAACTCGACGCGATGTCCGCGGTCAGTCCCTCGAGGTCGTTCGCGTCGCGCGCGTGGCCGTCGCTGCCGAAGAGTTGCCCGCGAGGGTCGAGCAGCCAGTAGTCGTGCAGGGTCAGGGCCAGGGGCTGGCCCACGTCGTGCACCGCGTGCAGGGCGCTGGCGCCGAAGCCCGTCACGTGGTGCACGTGGATCAGATCGCAGGGCGTCTCCGCCATCCAACCCAGGATCACGTTGCGCAGGCCGTCGTGGACCATCAGGTCGGCGAGCTTCGCGTGGTCGCCGTAGGCGTAGGCCACGCGCCGCACCTCGACGCCGTCCACGTCGCTGTCGAAGGTCGACAGGGGCTCGAGCTCGCCGCGCGTGTCGAGGCACAGCACGTAGACCTGGTGACCGCGCGCGATGAACTCGCGCGCCAGGTCGGCGGTGTGGCTGGGCACGCCGCCCACGTCGGGCGGCCAGCCCATGGCGATCAGTCCGATGTTCAGGCCGCGGCCGCGGGCGTACTGGAAGGTGTCGGCGGGCATCTGGGAGTGGGGCTCGGAGCGGCGCGTCGGCGCGCGCGGGAATCAGTGGGCGACGCGGTCGTAGATCCCTTCGAGCACGTCCAGGTGCTCGTCGAGTCCGACCGGCAGGGACGGGTTCGGGTGGCGGCCCAGGCGGCCGAGGATGACCTCGCGCATCGCGTCGGCCAGGGCGGCGGCGTCGCCCGGCGGGAACAGCAGCCCGTGCTCCCCGTGCTCGATGACCTCGGAGATGCCGCGCACGTCGCTGGCCAACATCGGAATCCCCGCGGCCCGCGCCTGCAGGCAGGTCAGCGGCGCGTTCTCGTCCCACAGGGACGGCATGATCAGCGCGTGCAGCTCCGCCAGAACGGTCGGCGCCTGCTCCGGCGAGAAGGCCTTCATGGTCACCATGCGCGGCGAGAGCTTGCCCAGCACGCGTGGCGCGTAGCGCGTGTGGCGGCCACCCGCGGCCGAACCGTACAGGCGCACGAACCACGGCTCGACGGACTCGGGCAGGCGGTGCTGCAGGATGTGGACGGCCTCCACCAACACGTCGAGACCCTTGTGCGGCGTGAACTGCCCCAGGTAGCCGAAGACCACTGGCTCCGCGGGCGGCGCCGTGCGCGCGGCGTGGTAGGGGCGGTCATCGATCCCGTAGACCAGGTCGGTCATGCGATCGGCCGGCACGCCGGAGCGGGCGAAGGCCTCGCCCAGGACGCGCGTGGGCAGGATCACGTGGTCGACGGCGGCCAGGGCCTCGGCCACCCGCGCGGCGCGCTGCTCCAGGTCGGCGGTGGTGACGACCATGCCCAGGCCCCCCATCGCCGCCAAGCCGGCCACCAGGGCGCGGCGCAGGGCGCGTTCCACCGGCGGAGCGTCGTCGCGCGAGAACTCCCGCACGCAGCGCGCGCAGACCTCGGCCGGGTGCGGTCCACCGCAGCGACGGTAGTGCCAATCGAACATCTGCCCGCGGTGGCACAACAGGCCGTAGTCCGTGGTGGTCAGCACCGTCGACAGGCCGCGCGCGCGCGCGACCTCGGGCATCCCGATCGACAGACCCCAGAGCAGGTAGGTGAAGTGCACCAGCTCGGGCTGCCAGCGCTCGATCACCTCGCCAAAGACGCGATCGACTTGCCGGTTCGAATAGGAATCGTCGAAGGCCTTGCCCGGATCGCCCGTGTTGTGGAGCAGGAACACGTCCACGTCGCCCTCGCCCTTGACCTCTTCGACGGTGTAGCGCGGCGACGAGCCCGAGCGATCGGGGTGCAGCACGGCGACCTCGTGCCCGCGCTCGCGCAGGCCGGCGACCATTTGCGCCGTGTAGAACTCGGTGCCCCAGCGACCGCGCGGCGGGAAGCCGTTGGAGACGACGAGGATCCTCATCGCTTCGCCCCCCCGATCCCGTCGGCGCTCTCGACCAGGATCGCCTCCAGCCCTTCGAGGAAGCGATCGATCGAGAAGTGGGTGCGCGCGTGGACGCGGGCATCCGCTGCCAGGCGCTCGCGCAGGAGTTCGTCGCGGTCCAGGCGCACGAAGGCGTCGGCCATGGCGCGGGGGTCGCCCGCCGGCACCAGGAGCCCGCTCGCGTCGTGCTCGAACTGCTCGGGGGTGCCGCCCGCGTCGGTGGCGACCAGGGCCAGACCGAAGGCCATGGCCTCCATGGGCCCGCGCGCGTAGGGCTCGTGCCACAGGCTGGGGAAGGCGAACACGTGGCTGGTTCGCAGCAGTCCGTCGAGCTCGGTCTGGGGCAGCAGGCCGAGGAACTCGACCCGACCCCCGAGGGCCGGCACTCCGGCGAGGCGGCGCAGGCGTTGGAGGTACTCGCCCTCGCCGCCGCCGGCCAGGCGCAGTTGCAGGTCGACGCCCTGCTCCACGGCGAGCGCTGCCGCTTCGAGCAGCACGTGCACGCCCTTGCCCTCCCACAGCATGGACGTAGACGCGATCCGCAGGGGCTCGCCCTGCCGGCGCACGGCGATCGAATGGGCGAAGGCGCGCTCCTCGATCGCGGGGGTGATGCCGGTGGGCAGGCGCTCCACGATGGCCGGGTCCAGTCCCTCGGCCGCGAGGGCCCCGCGCATGGCGTCGCTGGGCGTCAGCACACGCCCCCAACCCACGTGGCGCGACCACAGGCGCCAGGCCAGCTCCAAGAGACGCAACCGCCCGGTCTTGCCGCCGCGCTCGCGCCAGTCGCGCAGCCAGTGGTTGCCCGGCCACAGGTCACAGACGATGCCGACCCGCGGCAGTCCGGCGCGCTTGGCGGCCAGGAGCGGTGCGAGCGAGACCAGCGCCAGGTTGAGGTACAGGAACACGTCCGGTCGGACGGCCTGGATCACGCGCCGGGTCGCCTCGGCATTGGCCGGGCGATGGAAGTGCAGCTTGAGCCGTTCGAGGTTGCCGCTGCGATAGCCGAGCTCGAACAGGTTCTCGTCCGTGTCGATCGCGGGGGCGAGCCGCGGATGACAACCCTCGATCCCGGCCAGATCGGCGCTGTTGCCGCACAGGACATCCACCCGGTGACCCCGGGCGCGCAGGCCCTCGGCCACGTCCTGGGCCAACTGCTCGTACCCGCCGGCCACGTGGGGCGGGTAGCGCAGGGTGGCCAACAGAACGCGAAGCGGCCGCACGCCGTCCTTCAAGGCGCGTCCTCCGGCGCCTCGGGCAGGAAGAAAGGCGTCGCCACCTGGACCTCCGAGCGCAGGTTCTCCACGTGTCCGATCCAACTGCTCCCTGCGCGGCGCAGGCGGGCGCGCGCGGTCGTGCGCGGCGGTGTTCCGTAGAGCGCGGGGTAGGGATCGTCGAACCAGCGGTAGTGCAGCTCGAGGACCTCGCCCGGTTGCTCGGGGGTGAATCCGTACCAGGCTTCGACCAGGCGCTCGGAGGCCTCGGTCGGGAAGACGACCTCCAGGGCCCAGTCGTGCTCGAAGACGGCGTAGCCCCCCTGGATGGCGCAGGAGGCGAAGGCGTACTCGCGTGGCGGCGCCTCGGCCTCGCCGCGCGCGACGGCGAGTTGGCTGAGCCCCAGCATCCGCGGCGGGATCGGAACGCCGCACAGCTCGAGCAGCGTCGGCGCCACGTCACACAGGCTGGCGACGGAGTCCACGCGCACGCCGCCCGCCAGGGCGCGATCGGCGGCCGGCTTCAGGATCCAAGGCACATGCAGGTCGGCCGCGGACAGCCGGCCGTGGTCCAGCAGCATCCCGGCCTCGCCGAACTGCACGCCGTAGCTACCCACGATGCAGATCGTCGTGTTCTCCAGGCGACCGTCGGCGTCCAGGTCGCGCAGGAGCCGGGCGAGGTTCTCGTCGAGGCTGCGTAGGGAGCCGTCGTAGCGCGCCTCCTGCTGGCCGAGGGTGAACGACCCGCCGAGCCAACGGGACGGCGGGATCGCGAACAGGCAGGGGTCGCTGCCCCCCACCGGCGGGATCATGTCGAGCTCCGGACGCGGCTCGAAGTAGGTGTCGCGCATGGCGTCCGGCTCGATCCAGATGCGCTCCAGATCGGCCAGGTGCACGAAGCTGAACCAGTCCTCGTCGCGGTCCACCCCGCGCAGCCACTGACGCAGGCGGAAGGACTGGCTGTCGATGCCGCGCGCCTGGGGATCGTCGGCCTCCCAGCCGTGCACGTAGGTGTGGAAGCCCGCGTCGAAGCCGAAGCCGCCGGCCAGCTCGGGATCGTCCACGAACGCCGCCGTGCGGTAGCCGGCCACGGCCAACTCGACCGCCAGGCGCGGCACCTCGCGCGGGATGTTCCAGGCCTGGTCCAGGGTCGCCTCGCGCCACTGGGGCACCATGCGGCGGGACAGGTTCGGGTCCGAACCGGTCAGCAGCGCCGCGTGGGAGGGCAGGCGCAGGGGCGAGGCCGCCAGGGCGCGCTCGAACAGGACCCCGCCGGCCGCGAGCTCGTCGAGCCCCGGCGTGGTCTGCCGGTCGTAGCCGTAGCTCGACAGGTGATCGGCGCGCAGGGACTCCACCGCGATCAGAAGCACCCCGTGCCCAGGGCTCCCGTCCCCGCCCACGCCGCACCCGCAGAGCGGCAGCGCGGCCAGGCTCGAGACGAGCAGGGATCGGACGGGGACGCGCATGGGCCTGGAGGATCGCCCGCGGGGGTGCCTCCGGCAAGCGTCGTGGCGCGGCCCTGTTCCATCTCGCCGCGGAAGCCGCTCCGGGACGCCGCTTCAGACCGCCGGCAGGAGGCGCCCCGGCGAGCCCGACAAGAGGTCCGCGGGCAGACCCCCGGCCCAGCGGCGGTAGAGCGGATCGGTGGATCCCTCCCCGTGGCCCACGAGCCCCGCGCTGAAGGACACGCCGCCGCGACGGTGGTCGAAGTCGTCCGGGAGCGGCAGGCGCAGGCTGCGCGCGCCGAAATGGGTGCGCCCGTCCAGGTGCGCCACGACCTGAGCCTCGGCTAGGCCGCCGGCGTCTTCGATCGCGAGCATCAGCCAGCGCCCACTGCGGCGCATGGACAGGGACGCGGCCCGGGCTCGCGGAGACTCGCGCAGGCAGTCCAGGCGCGTCGAGTGGTCGCGCAGCACGACCCGCCGCAGCCGGGTCAGGGGCGCGTCGAGCAAGAGCGCCCCCGCCGACCGCCCCGGACCGGCCTTCCACGCGAAGCGCGCGAACAGCAGGGGATCCGCGCCGGGCGAGAAGGAGCCGCCGACCAGGCGCAGCTCGATCGGACGGGCCTCGCCTGCGGCCAGGGTCATGGCGCTCGGCTCGGCGGCCACCTCGAAGGCGCCATTGCGGCCGGCGAAGCCCAGCTCGACGTCGACCGCGTGGGGGAAGGGGTTGCGGATCGACGCCACCAGGGTCCAGCGCCCGGCCCACTCCCCCGCCGGGGCGAAGGGATCGCCGGGCAGGATCTCGAGCTCGGGCACGGCCAGGGGGTAGCCGCCCTCGTCGTCGGGCGTGAGGTGGCACAGGGCGCGCACGGCCAGGGCGCGGCGGGCCTCGTTGGTGTTGAAGCCGAACAGCGGGCGTCGGCAGGCGGCGAGGAGGTCGCCGGGGTCGTCGACGCTCCACTCCCAGCGCTCGCAGGGCCAGGTCCGATCGCCCCCGGGCCAGGCCCAGCCCCCCGCCTCGAGGCCGTGGGCGTCGATGCGCTCGCGGCGCACGAAGCCCAGGTCGTCCTCGTCGGGCCGGTGGGCCAGGAGCATGGTCGGCAGCCCCGCGTCGCGGGCGGCCAACACCACCGAGCGGTGGAAGGAGGCGATGCGGATCGAGCGGTCGCGGGCGAAGGCCTCGACCAACTGGGCCACGCGATCGACCAGGCCAGATTCCTTCAGCTCGATCATGTGGATCGGCGGGTCCAGCGCGCTATCCCCCGGCCGCTCGAGGGGCAGCACCTCCTCGAGCAGGGGCAGGGGCTCGCCGGCGAAGCGCTTATGGAACCAGCCGCCGGCGTCGAGCTGCAACAGCTCGGTCAGGGGCTTGTCCCCCACCGCGCCGCGACCGTCGGTGGTGCGGGTGACGGTGTCGTCGTGGATCAACACCGGCTCCCCGTCGATGGTCCCGTGGACGTCGTACTCGAACCCGTCCAGGCCGTGGATCAGGGCGCGGCGCAGGGACACGGTGGTGTTCTCGGGCGCCTCCCGCGGGCTGCCGCGGTGGCCCAGGATCCAGGGCGGACCCGGGATGAAGAGCGGGGCATCGCTCTCGAGCTCGGAGGCCTCGCGCATGGGCGCAGAGCCTACGGCCGGGCCGGCGGCCGAGCCACAGGGCGCGCGGGCTCCGCGAGCGAGCCGAGGGCCACGGCGGCGTGATTCGATCGAGATTCCGTGCCACGGGCGCGCGCGGCTGCGGATATGGGGGCGAACACCCACGGCCCGAGGGAGGGCCCCGACCCGATGAACACACACCGTCTCCAGTATCTCCGCCTGCCCCTCGCCGTCGCCCTCTCGGCCGGCATCGCCATCTCCCAGGGCCAGACCACGCGCGTCAGCGTCGACAGCTCCGGGCTCGAAGGCGCCGGCTCCAGCAACCATCCGTCGATCTCCGGCGATGGGCGCTACGTCGCCTTCCAGACCAATGCCAACCTCGACCCGAGCGACACGACGCCGGGACAGTTCTACCTCGACGTCTACCTCCACGACCGCTTGACCGGCTCGACCAAGGTCGTCAGCCGCGACTCGGGCGGGGGCAACCCGGACAAGAGCTGCGAAGAGGCCGCGATCTCCGACAACGGCCGCTACATCGTCTACGCGACCTACGCCACCGACATCATCCCCGGCGATGACAACAACCGGCGCGACATCGTGCGCTACGACCGCCTCACCGGCACGACGGCTCTGGTCAGCGCCGCGCTCGACGGCACCGTCGGCGACTGGGACAGCTACGAGCCGGACATCTCCGCCGACGGCAACGTCGTCGTCTTCCTGTCGCACGCCAGCGACCTGACCCTCCAGGACCCGGTGCAGTGGGCCGTCTTCGCCCGCGACATGACCACCGGCGTGACGGAGCTGGTCACGAAGGGTGTCGGCGGCGTCAACCCGAACAGCGACTCACGCCAGCCCACGGTCTCGGCCAACGGCCGCTACGTGGTCTACGCCTGCCATGCGTCGAACATCGTTCCCGGCGACAACAACGGTTGGCAGGACATCTTCCTGTACGACCGTCAGACGGGGGCGACCGAGCTGATCAGCATCAGCACCTTCGGCCTGCAGGCGAACTCCGACTGTTGGGATCCGACCGTCTCCGCCGACGGCCGCTACGTGGCCTTCGACTCGTACTCGTCTAGCCTGGTGCCCGGCGACACCAACATCCTCCCCGACGTGTTCCTGCGCGATCGTGTGACAGGTCAGACGACCAGGGTCAGTCAGGGCTACGACGGTTCCGCGGCGAACGGCCGGAGCACCACGGCGTCGCTCTCGGACGACGGGCGCTACGTCGCCTTCCACTCCTGGGCCAGCAACCTGATCGGCCCGCCCGCGGGTCCCAACTACCTGGACGTCTTCGTCCTCGATCGGGTCACCGGTGAGGTCGAGCAGGTGACCGTCTCTTCCACCGCGGTGCTGGCCAACAACCACAGCTACGACCCCGAGATCTCGGCCGACGGCAAGTTCGTCACGTACGACTCCTCTGCCACCAATCTGGTCACCGACGACTTCAACGGGTTCTATGACGTCTTCGTCCACGACTACGCCTTCGCGGTGCCCCAGCCGGACGTGAAGATCAACGGCTCGGACGTGGCCCTGACCGTTCCGGCGGGCACGCCCCTGAACGTGACCCTGGGCCTCGACGCGGGCAGCCTCTTCGGTCAGAACGCCGACTGGTGGGTCCTGGCCGAGACACCCTTCGGCAACTTCTGGCTGCTGCCGACCTTGACCTGGGTTCCGTCCTTCGCGCCCCAGCTGTTGCTGCAGTTCCCCCTGATCGACTTCGCCGGCGTGGGCGTGCTGAACGGCGCGGTGCTGCCCGCGGGCACCTACACGATCCACTTCTACGTGGACAACGACGCCGACGGTGTCTTCGACGGGACCTGGAGCGACTCGGTCGCCGTGACGGTCCAGTAGCTCGCCCGGCGGCGCCCGGGGTCTCGATCTCGGAACCCCGGGCTCCCGGAGCGGGAGATGGTCCCTCAGGGAGGGCGGCGGCCTGCCGAACCAGGAGCAGGCCCCACCCTCCCGGCACCACCCCGGCTCGACCATGCAGCAGACCGCCCGCACCCTGTTCGAACTCCTGAACGACGCCGCCCCGGGCCTGGTGGGCCCGATGCGGCGGCTCTACAGCCACACGGTCACCCGCCGCCGGGTGATCCGCGAGAGCCCCCGGGAGGTGGAGATCGAGACCAGCGGCCGCGCGGTCAAGCTGCGCGCCGATACCTGGGAGACGGCCAACTTCGTGCTCCACAACTCGACGGACGGCCGACTCGACTACGAGCCGGAGGAGACCAGCCTGTTCCGCAGTCAGTTGCCCGGCGTCGACACGTTCTTCGACGTCGGCGGGCACATCGGCTACTACGGCCTGCTGGCCGCCGCCGACAACCCCGGGCGCCGTGTGGTCGCCTTCGAGATCCTCGAGGACTTCGCCGACGAGATCGAGCGCCACGCCAAGAACAACCGCCTCGACAACGTGACCGTCGAGCGCGCCGCGATCGGCTCCGGCGGGGAAGCGGTGAGCTTCACCAACTTCGCCGACAGCAACTCCCGCGCGGCCGTGTCCCTGGACGACTACTGCCAGGCCAAGGGCCTCGCTCCGAAGCTGATCAAGATGGACATCGAGGGCCACGAGGTGGCCGGCATCTCAGGCATGGCCGGACTGCTGTCCAAGGTCCGCCCGGTGATCCAGCTCGCCTTCCACCCGCCCATGATCCTGTCGCGCGGTCACGCCCCGGTGGAGGCCCTGCGCCCCCTGTGGAAGGCCGGCTACGAGACCCTGCGCGTGGGTCCCGGCGAGGACGGACGCGGCCACGGACTGGAGCCGATCACCGCGGCCAACGTGCCGGCCGACCTCTGCACCCTGCTCTGCCGCCCGATCTGAGGCACTGATCGGTCCATGCGGCCGTGCGGGTTGCGCGGCGGTGTGATCGGCGCGGCCGTGCGGCTACGCAGCCCTGCGGTCCTGGCAGCCCTGCCGCCCGAGCTCGCAGCCGGCGCGCACTTGCGCCGGCACGCCGCGGCGCAGGGTGCGAGGACGCGCGACGTACCGCGACCGGCGCCGATCGGCGCGGCTCGGCGCGGCTCGGCACCGCTACCCCGCCTCGCTCAGCCCAGCTCGACCAGGCGCCCGGTGCTGGCCACGAACTCGCCGACCTCGACCACCGGGACGCCGCGCGCTGCGAGCTCCCGCTCCAGGTCCGCGGCGCGCTCGGGAGCGATCGCGATCAACAGGCCGCCTGAGGTCTCGGAGTCGAAGCAGATCGTGACCAGGGCCGGGTCCACGTCAGCGCCCACGGAGACCTCGTCTGCCAGGGTCGACTGACCCCGCTTGGAGCCGCCCGAGGCGATGCCCTGGCGGGCCAACTCGAGGGCGCCCGGGAAGACCGGGATCGACGCGGGCCAAAGGCGCAGGGTCGCGCCACTGCCGCGGGCCAGGTTGCGGCCGTGGCCCATCAGGCCGAAGCCGGTCACATCGGTCGCGGCGCGCGCGCCGGCAGACACCATGGCCTGGGCGGCGGCGGCGTTGAGGGTTGCCATCTGCACCGCGGCAGGCAGCATCGTGGGCCAGTCGATGACCTGGCGCTTGGCCGCGGTGGTCATGGTGCCCATGCCCACGGGCTTGGTCAGGTAGACGCGGTCGCCCGCTGCGGCGCCGGTGTTGGCGGTCACGGCCGCGGGATCGACCAGGCCGGTCACCGCGAAGCCGAACTGCACGTCGCTCTCGACCGTGTGGCCCCCGGCGACGACCGCGCCCGCCTCGGCGACCTTCTCGAAGCCGCCGCGCATGATCTCGCCGATGGTCCCTTCGTCGAAGTCCTTGGGGAACCCGGCGATGGTCAGGGCGCAGAGGGGCTGGCCGCCCATGGCGTAAACGTCGGACAGGGCGTTCGCCGCTGCGACGGCGCCGTAGTAGTACGGGTCGTCGACGACCGGCGGGAAGAAGTCGACCGTTTGCACAAGGGCCGGCGCGGTCGGATCCGCGTTCGGAATGCGCACGACGCCAGCGTCATCGAGCGTGTCAGGCCCGACCAGCAACCGGGCGTCACCCGGACGATTGACGCTACGCAAGACCTGCGCGAGCCGCCCCAAGGGCATCTTGGCTGCTCACCCGGCGCAGGCTGCGTAGTCGGTCAGTCGCTTGTTCGGTTCGGTTTGCATGGGAAGGGTCGGCAGCATACTGCCTGCCGTGGGCGGCGTACGTGGCTCGCGGGGATCCGCGACGGCTCAGGCTCCGGTGAGGATCGCGAAGGCCTGCACCAGGCGCGCGTCGTCGCCGGGCAACAGGGTGCGGGGGTCGAGCAGCACCCGATCGTCGTGGACGCGGGCGAAGACCGGCGGCTCGCCGCGGCGCAGGGCGCGGCTGAGGGCCTCGGCCGAGTGCTGCTCATGGACCACGCGGATGCAGAACGTGGGCAGGAAGACGTCCGGCGCGCTGCCGCTACCGGGTTGGGAGAGCTCCCCCACGACCTCCGCGGTGAGCTGGGGCAGCCCGGCAAGCTCCGCCGCCAGGGCCCGGGCGCGGGGCTCGATCTGCGCCGCGCTGGCGGTCAGCAGGGCGCGCGCCGGCAACTCGTCGCCGCGCCCGGCGAGTAGCAGCTCCAGGGTCTTCTCGAGGCCCGCCAGGCCGACCTTGTCGAGGCGCACGGCGCGGTAGATCGGATTGGCGCGCAGGGCACCGATGGCCTCGGCCTTGCCGGCCAGGATCCCGGCCTGGGGGGCGCCCAGGAGCTTGTCGCCGGAGAACAAGACCACGTCGACGCCGCTGGCCACGGCCTCGCGCACGTCGGGCTCGTCGCCCAGGAAATCGAGGGAGGCCGTGCCCGGCGCGTCGAGGCGGCCCGAGCCCAGGTCGTAGATCGTCGTCACGCCGCGCGCGGCGCCGATCTGCGCCAGTTGCGCCGGGCTGACCTCCTCCACGAAGCCCACCACGCGGTAGTTGCTGGTGTGGACCTTGAGCAGGGCCGCGACGTCGGGCTCGGTGTCCAGGGCGCGCTCGAAGTCGGCGCCGCGGGTGCGATTCGTGGTGCCCACCTCGACGAGCCTGACTCCCGCCCGCGACATCACATCCGGCATGCGGAAGGAGCCGCCGATCTCCACCAGCTCACCGCGGCTGAGCACCGCCGCCCGCGCCCCGGCGAAGGTCTGTAGGGACAGGTAGACCGCCGCGGCGCAGTTGTTGACGGCGATCGCTGCCTCGCAACCGACCAGGCGTCCGACCAACTCCCCCACGCGATCGTCGCGGCGGTTGCGCTTGCCGCTCTCGCGGTCGACCTCGAGCACGCAGTAGCCGCCCGCCACCGCCGCCATGGCCGCCGCCGCCTCGGGGTGCACCGGCGCCCGTCCGAGCCCCGTGTTCAGCACGACCCCGGTGGCGTTGACGATCGGCACGACGCCGGCGCGGCGCTCGCGGGCCACGGCGGCCTGCACGTCGCGCACCAAGTCGCCCGCATCGACCCGCGCGCGCACGGCGGATCCATCGAGGTCCCGCTCGCGGATCTGCGAACGCATGCGGTCGACGGCACCTTGGATCAGCCGCGTGACGAGCTCGGGGCCGAACTCACCGGCCAGATCCGCCAGGGCAGGCTCGGCCGCGAGGGCGTCCACGGACGGCAAGGCCCGGTAGGGGTTGTCGGCAGCGCTCGGCATTGGTCCACCATAGCCAGAGGAGCGCGCCCCAGGAGCGTCCATCCGCGGGTGCGGTCAGGGCGTTCCCGGCTCGTCCGCGAGTTCAGCGCTGGTTCGTGACGCCCTCGTCCCAAGGCCGCAGGAAGTGGCAGGTGTAGCCGTTGGGCCGCGACGCCAGGTAGTCCTGGTGCTCGGGCTCCGCCACGCTCCAGTTCTTGACCGGCTCGACCGTGGTGACGATCGGGTCGCTCCACTTGCCCGACGCTCCGACCTCGGCGATCGCGTCCTCGGCGACGCGCTTCTGTTCGGCGTCGAAGTAGAAGATCGTGCTGCGGTAGCTCGAACCGCGGTCGTTGCCCTGGCGATCCAGGGTCGTGGGGTCGTGCATGCGGAAGAACCAGTCGGTGAGCAGCCGCTCGAAGCTGATCTTCGACGGGTCGAAGGTCACCAGCACGGCCTCCGCGTGGCCGGGGTGGTTCCGGTAGGTGGCATCCGCGTTGGAGCCGCCGCAGTAGCCGACCTCGGTGTCGAGCACGCCGTCGATCTTCCGCAGGAGCTCTTCCATGCCCCAGAAGCAGCCGCCCGCGATAATTGCCTTCTCGGTCTGTTCACCCATCGCCTGCTCGCCCGTCGCCTGTTGATCGGTCGCGGAATCCGCCGCGGGCACCAGACCCGCCGCCTCGAATCGTCCCAGGTACTCGTCGTAGCCGCGCCTGCCGAGCTCGTCCAGGGGGACGAAGCGCAGGGCCGCCGAGTTCATGCAGTAGCGCATGCCGCCGGCCTCGCGGGGCCCGTCGGGGAAGACGTGGCCGAGGTGCGAGTCCGCCTTGGCGCTGCGAATCTCAGTCCGAACCCAGCGCCCGTCGCGGTCCTCCAGCTCGACCACGCTCTCGGCCTCGATCGGCCGCGTGAAGGAGGGCCAGCCGGTGCCGGAGTTGAACTTGTCGAGGCTGCTGAACAGCGGCTCACCGCTGACCACGTCGACGTAGATCCCGGGCTCCCAGAACTTGTCGTACTCGCCGCTGAACGCGCGCTCGGTGCCACTCTGCTGGGTGACGCGGTACTGCTCGTCCGTGAGCAGCTCGCGCAGCTCCTGGTCGGAGGGCTTGACGAACTCGCCGGGCCGAGTCGGCGCGTCGGACTCGCCGGGGCTCGCTTCGGAAACCCCGCCGGCGGCGTTCCCGCTGGCCGTTCCGCCGATCGCGACCCCCGACGTCCCGTCGGATTGGTTGACGCAGGCGGCGAGGGTCAGGGCGATCGGAGCCAGGGCGGCGAGCAGTCGAGTCGTCAGCATGGTCGGTTTCCTAGGCCCTGACAGCGCGCGATCAAGCTCGGCGGGCCAGGGTTCCGACGGAGGTTACGGGACCGCGTCGTCAGTCGGACAGGCCGGCGGCCAATCCGGGCCCAGGGCGCCGGGAAGTCGCGCCGTCCTCGCCGCTCGCCGCTGCGCGTCCGTCGGCGCGATCGATCGCAAACCCGTCCCCGCGCCACGATTCGGGGCGCCCGCGGCGCTTCGCGCCCCACGGCCCTCGCTTCCCTGCGCGACGGACGGGACACTGGCCCGGTGCCGCCCACCGAAACGAAAGTCACCTGGAAGCTGCGTGCCGCCGACGGCGCTCTGACCCGCGCCCTGGCCGTCGAGCACCAGCTCCCCGAGCTGCTCGCGCGGCTGATGGTCCTGCGGGGCCAGACCCTCGAGACCGCCCCGGCGCACCTGGCCCGCAGCGCCCAGGGCCTGCACGAGCCCGACCTGATGCCGGGCATGGAGGCCGCCTGCGACCGCCTGCACCGGGCGATCGTGGACCGCGAGACGATCCTGATCCACGGGGACTACGACGTGGACGGGGTGACCGGAACCTCGCTCTTGATGCGGTTGTTCCGGATGCTGGGCGCCGACGCGCGCTGGCACATCCCCAACCGCCTGACCGACGGCTACTCCTTCGGCGCCCACAGCGTGGCGCGGGCCCGGGAGACCGGCGCGACCGTGGGCGTCAGCGTCGACAACGGCACCAGCGCCTTCGAGACCATCGCCGAGCTGGCGGCGGCCGGGGTCGACACGGTGGTCACCGACCACCACGAGCCGCCCCTGCCCCACCCGGTCTACGGCGCCCTGCCCCACGCGGCGGCGATCGTGAACCCCAAGCTCGACGGCTCGACCTACCCCTTCCGCGAGCTGTGCGGCGGCGCGGTGGCGTTCAAGCTGGCCTGGGGCCTGGCCAAGAAGATCTCCGGCACCGACAAGGTGCGGCCGGACCTGCGCCAATTCCTGACCGAGGCCATGGCCTACGTGGCCATCGCGACGGTCTGCGACGTGGTGCCGCTGGTGGACGAGAACCGCGTCTTCGCCCACTGGGGTCTGAAGGCGCTGCGGACCTCGACCAACCCCGGCCTGCGCGCCCTGTGCGCCGCGGCGGGCATCGACGGGCGCCCTCTGACCGCGGAGGACGTCGGCTTCCAGATCGGTCCGCGGATCAACGCCTCGGGCCGTTTGGGCAGCGCCGAGCGCGCGGTCGAGGTGCTCTTGGCCGACGACGTGCCGACGGCGCGGCGCCTGGCGGCGGAGCTGGACGAGCTGAATACCCGCCGGCGCACGATCGAGCGCGAGGTGCTCGAGCAGGCTCGGACGCAGGCCCAGGCCCTGATGGCCGCTGGCGACCCGCCGGTGCTCGTGCTCGCCGACCAGGGCTGGCACCAGGGCGTGGTCGGGATCGTCGCCGCGCGCCTGACCGAGGAGTACGGCCGGCCGGCGCTGGTAATCGGATTGAACGGCGACGAGGGCCGCGGCAGCGCGCGCTCGGTGCCCGGCTTCAACGTGCTCGACGCCATGCGCGGCGCCGACGGCATCTTCGGCCGCTACGGCGGCCACGAGCAGGCCGCGGGCTGTGAAGTGCGCGCCGTCGACATCGAAGCGGCGCGCGCGGCGATCTGCGAGCGCGCCAAGTCGATCTTGGAGGGCGCCGAGCACCCCGAGCAGGAGCTCTCCATCGACGCCGAGATCGCCTTCGGCGACGTGACACCGACGTTGATGCGTCAGCTCGATCGACTCGAACCCTTCGGCGCCGCCAACGAGAAGCCGGTGCTGCTCTCGCGCAACGTGCGCCTGGCGGAAGAGCCGCGCCTGGTCGGGGCCGATCGGCGTCACGTCATGATGCGCGTGCGCAGCGGCGCCCACGTCCTGAAAGCCATGGCCTTCTCCGCCGGTCACCGCGCCGACGAGCTGGTCCTCGGCGCACCCCTGCACCTGGTGCACACGCCGCGTTGGAATACCTTCCGCGGCGAGACGAACCTGGAGCTGATCGCGCTCGACTTCCAGGTCGGCGACGACCCGAAGATCAGCTAGAGACGGGAGCGAGGACATGGATCAGACCCTTCACGAGTCCGAGAGTCAGGGGGCACAGGCCAGGCGCCAGGCGTGGATCAAGCGCGGCGTGCTGTGGTGGGGTCTCCCGGTCTGGATCGTCTGGTGCCCGTTGATGATCGTCGCCATGGACTGGGGTTGGGACGACCTGCCGCTGTTGGCCGCGGCCAGCCTGCCCATCTGGCTCGCGGGCGGCGGAGCTTGGGGGCTCGCGATGAGTCGATTCATCCGACACCGCGGCTCGGCCACACCCGGGTAGTCCCTTGGGGCGTGGGATCCGGTAGGCGTTCGTACGGTGCCAGGCACAAAACCGCCGCCTAACCAGGATGGCCCCAGCCGCCTTCGGCGGCTGGGGCCATCCTGGTTAGGCGGCGGTTTTGTGCCTGGCACCGTACGAACGCCTACCGGGCCCCGGGGCGTCCTCGCCCGAGCAGCAAGGTCGCCCCGAAGCCGAGCACCAACAGTCCCACCGCTCCGGCGATCTGCCCGCCCGACGGCGCGAACCTACGCAGCTCGTTCGAGAGCGCCTTCAGCTCGTTCTTGGTCTTGCCACCGTACTCAGCGGTCGCGCGTGCCACGTCCTCGTCGGTCCAGCCCAGGCCGCGCTCCTCGTTCACCTGCGCCGCGTCCGCGCCCTCCAGCACGACCAGCTCGATGCCCTTGCGGATCGGACGGTTCGCGAGGTCGGGGTGCACCGCCTCCTGGAAGGGCCACAGCCCCACCACCGAGCCGACGAGGAGCCCGAGCAGCAGGCCGTGCGACGACACCGGCCGCTTCTCGAGGGCGACCTTGAGGATGTTCGACAGGGCCGCGATCCCGATCGCCGCGCCGATGCCCACCGGAACCAGGATCCCGATCGCCTCGACCGGCTCTTCCTTCAGCAGCGACAGACTGCCGACCACCGTCTCGTACAGGCCGAAGATCAGCAGCAGGTACGAGCCCGAGATGCCCGGCAGGATCATGCTCGACGCCGCCAGTGCGCCGATCCACACCAGGTTGATCCAGGTCGGCGGGACGCTGCTGGCGCTGGAATTCGCCAGGGCGACCATGATCGCGACCCCGACCGCGCCGGCGATCAGCGCCCCGGGGCGCAGGCCGCCGCAGAGCTTGATCAGCTCGGGCACGCCGCCCAGGGTCAGCCCGACGAAGATGCTGTAGGCGATCCAGCGGTGCTCGGAGACGAGCCACACGGCCGGACCCGACATCGACAAGAGGGCGACCAACAGGCCGCTGCCGATCAACGCCATGAAGACGAACAGCGACTTCGACCAACGCAGGGTGGTCAGCTCCGCGATCGACGAGATGAAGCGATCGTAGAGCCCCAGGGCGAGGATCATCGTCCCCCCACTGACCCCGGGAACCAGGTTCGCGAGGCCCATCAGGAAGCCGCCGAGCGCGGTGCGCCAAGCAGGTGAGGGGGCGTGGGTCGACGCGTGGGCGCCGCTGGGGGAATCAGCGTTGGACACGGGGGGCGTGGGCTGGGGGGACCGGGGAGTCTGGGCCGCGCTCGGCGGAGCCGGGCATTCTGCCACGGGGCGCGGGGCCCCGGACTACCATCGGCCGCCATGGGCATGTCCCTCGACGATCCGATCGTGCTGGCGACGCGGGAGCTGCTCGCGCCCGTGGGCCGGCCGAGGCTGCAGCGCATGTTCGGGGGCGTCGGGCTCTGGGTCGACGAGGTCTTCGTCGGCGTGATCCACGACGGCTCCGTCTTCCTGCGCGTGGGCGACGGCAACCGGACGCGCTTCGACGCGGTGGACGCGGCCCACTTCGATCCCATGGGCCAGGGCAAGCCGATGGCCTACCGCGAGCTGCCCGAGGAGCTGCTCGACTCGCCCGAGCGCGCGAGGCCGTGGATCGAGTCCTCCCTGGCCGAGGCCCGTGCCGCCGCTGCGCGCAAACCCGCGCGCAGGTGCAAGAGCTCGAAGCCGGCCAGCCTGACTTCCGTCCGCAACCTGGGCCCGGCCTCTCGCCGCATGCTCCAGGACGCGGGCATCGGCGACCGAGCCGCCCTCGAGCGAGCCGGCGCCGCCCGGGCCTTCCTGGCGGTCGAGGAAGCGGGGCACGCCCCCACCCTCAACCTCCTGTGGGCGATCGAGTCGGGGCTGGCGGATCTGCCGATCGGGTCCTTGCCGGACGAGATCAAGCGCCAACTGCGCCGGGCGGTCGGGCGCGAGTAGGGCCGCTCCACGAGGACCACCCCGAGAACGCAACGGGCCCCCCGCGATTCACACCGCGGGGGGCCCGTTGCACTCGAAGCGGCTGATCGTTCAGCCACCGATCGGGCTCACGGCAGGAAGTCGACCTGCAGCGCGTTCGAGAAGCCGAAGCCGCCCGCGAGCGCTGCGTCGTCGAAGACCACCTGCAGGTACAGGGTCGCCGGGCCGCCGCCGCCGGGGATGTTCGGGGCGATCCAGGCGCCGCCGGCATCGGCCATGTCGAACAGGACGTTGTCAGCGGTCGGCACAAGGGTGCCGCCGAACAGCGGGGTCGGGCTGTTGCCCGCGCCGAGCACGATCCAGAGCATCGAGTTCGGGGCCGCGCCGACGAGCTCCAGGTCGGCGGTGGTGCCGCTCGACAGGTTGCCGCCGCACAGGGTCAGCACCGCGCCGCCGGGGCCCTGGGAGCCCAGGTCGGTCTGGCAGGTCACGCCGCTGCCGCCACCGTCGGGGACGACCCGGTCGGTGATGGTCACCGTGTGGGTGTCGGTGGTGGTCATGCCGGACGAATCCGTGGCGGTCACCGAGAGCTGGTGGACGCCGACCGAGAGGGTCGCGATGGCGGTCGTGCGACCGACGGCGACGAGCCCGTCGAGGTCACTGGTCCAAACGATCGAGCTGCCGTGCAGGCCACGGTCCTCGAGGTCCCAGCCCGAAGCGTGCAGCAGCACGTTGGCCGCCTTGGGGAAGGACTTGCCGCTGTCGGGGGTCAGGATGTGACAGAAGGGCGCGTTGCTGCCGCCGCCCTCCGGCGTCAGGCCGGCGCCGGTCAGATCGACCGTGAGCGCACGCGAGGTGTTCAGGCCGTCGGTGGCGAGGACCTCGAGGTAGCCCTGGCCGGGGACCAGCTTCGGAAGCTGGTCGAAGTCGACCAGGAAGCGGCTGCCCTCGACGTTCGACGCCAGGGGCACCATGCGCTCGCCGTCGGGGCTGTAGCGCAGGAAGTGCTGCAGGGCGTCGCCGTCGGCGTCGCTCGACTCCCAGATGACCTCGACCTGACCGCCGAGAACGGCGCTGGGGCGCGGCTCGACGAGCTTGATCGCGGGCGCGCTGTCGCTGGCGACGAGGCTGCGGAGCACCTTGCCCGTGGCGAGCTCGACGACCTCGACCAGCTCGAGGGTGGCCGGATCGACCGAGGCCGGGAAGACCACCGAGAAGCCGACGTCGGGGAGCTCGACCTCGCTGTCGGCACCACTCTCGTCGCCGTGCTCGCAGGCCTCGCCGTGCTCGTGGTCGACCTCGTTGACCGCGCAGTCCGGCGCGCCGTTGGCGAGCAGGGTGACCTCGCTGACGAGCTGGCCACCGGCGTAGGCGCGCAGGGCCAGTTGCGACTCCGCGATCGGATCGCTGGCGGTCGCCCGACCGCCCGGGAAGGTCACCGCGTGGACGACCTCGACCGTACCCGCGTTCGGGTTCCAGACCCCGGCCAGCATGAACGACTCACGCTGCTCGACGTCCGCCGAGTCGGGCGCGGCGCAGGTGAAGGCGGGGTGGGCCGCCATCGAGTTGTAGTTCGGGGAGTAGATCCAAGCCGTGTTGGTCAACTGCCCGGCGACCATGATGTCGTTCAGCGAGGAGACCTTGATCTGGCCCAGGCCCTCGGTGATCGCCAGGTGCTCCTCGACGTCGATGCCGACGGTGCTGATCTTGCTCGAGATGTGGCTGAACCCGAACAGGTGACCGACTTCGTGGGCGAAGGTGCGCTGGTGGCGGATCGGATCCGTGTTGCCCATGGCCGCCTTGCCGGGGATGCCGATCGCCTGGCCGTTGTAGGGCAGCGAGCCGGGGATCCAGCCGTAGATGAAGTCCGGCTGGGGATTCATCATGTTCAGGTCGCTGAGCAGCGACGAGTTCAGGGCCGAGCCCGAGCCCGAGAGCGAGCTGGTCCACAGCTTGGTCGGCGCGTCGGTCCGGTGGTACTCGATGTCCTCCGACGGCCAGATGCCCTGGATGAAGTTGTCACCCACGCCCGGCTCGATCAGCAGGGGGTTCGGCGGGTTGGGGGTGGCGCCGCCGCTGGGGCGGTAGTCGATCGGCGAGTACACGACCTCGGGCAGGCCGCGGCACTGGAAGTTGATCGGACCCAGGACCAGGGTGTTGTTCGAGTAGTCGGTCTCGAAGAGCTGGCCCGGGCCGGAGGGGTTGAGCTCGATCTCGAGCGTCACGTCCGTGCCCTGGGGCGGGCGGAACTCGAAATTGACCGTGGTGTCCAGGTCCGTCTGGGCCGGGGACAGGGTCGGATCGATCGGGCCGTTGACCGAGTAGTACGGGGACTCGGCGACCTCGACGCCGCCGACGAAGACGCGCATGAGCGCGTCGACCCCGGCGCCGGCCGGGAGGGTGCCCTCGACACTCAGCGCGACGCGGGCCATGGTCGACTTGCCCGCGATGTAGGGGTTGACCCCGGTCTGGATGGCCTGAACCAGTTGGGAGCCGATGGGGGTGATGTCCTGGGCCATGGCGGAGGGCGCCATCAGGGCCAGCGGGGCACCGAGCCAGATCAAGCTCGGAGCACGGAGGGTGTGGAGCTGCATCGAGTTCACGATCGCTTGGTGTGGGGGTTGGGAGTGCCCCTGGGCTGGAGGGCGCACCGGGACGGGGGGCCGGCGATCCGTGGTTTCCGCGGGGAAGCGGAAGGCATCGCCGATGGTTGATGGCCGAGGGAACTCGGGCCGAACCGAGACTACTCCTCCTCCGCCAACCTCGGTGCCGGCGATCCGAGATAGGGCTCCGCGGGCCCTACGAGGGGGATCCGCGGCCCTGGGGACGTCTACGTCTCAGCCCGGCCAGGGCAAACGGCGTTCCCAGAGTCGCCGCGCGGAGGCCTCGCCGGCCAGGGTCCGCTCCCGAGTGGCCTCGACCGGTGGATCGACCAGGCGCGTGAGAACTCGCCACGCTTCGAGGCGTACGCGCTGGTCGGGATGGTCGAGCAGGTGGAACAGGGCCAGGCTCCCGCGCCGCGCCCCGGCGGCCTCGAGCTGGACCAGACCAGCGGCCAGGCCTGTGGGCGAGACGGCGGGCCGCGCCAGCTGCCGGCAGAGTTCACGGATTGCGTCGCCGTCGTCGCTCCAGACCGGCAGCACGAATACCGCGCCCGTCGCCACCTCGACCTCCGCTCCGGCCGGGACCAGGATCCGCTGGCCGGAGCGCTCGAAGGCCACCCGACCGGATTCGACCGCGACGCGCGCCGTCCCGTCGACGCGGACTTCGGTGCGGTAGACGCAGCCCAGGTCCACCGCCACGCCCGCCGGCGTCTCCAACTGGAAGGCGCGCGGCTGGGCGACGATCGAAGCCCGCGCCGTACCCAGATCGAGCCGCAGCTGGTGCTTCGCGCCCTCGCCCGTGGGCTCTGCGACCGTCAGACGCGAACCGGGCTCCAGGAACAGCCGACCGATGTCCCCCACTTCGATCTCGAGCCGCTCCCCGGTGCCGGTGGCGATCGTGTCGCCCCGCTCGATGCGGCGCAGCTGCGAGCCCGCGCCGCCCTCGAGGTAGGCCACGGGGTAGCTGCGGCCCTCGATTGCGACCTCTCCGACCTGCTCCACCATCCGGGTCAACAGCCACAGGAGCCCGATCGATGCCACGCCAAGGGCCACCGCCGCCAGGGTCAAGGGACGCAGCCAGGGCCTGGGCGAGGGCGGCCGACGGACCGGCGCGACCACCCGCTCCGGAAGCTCGGGGATCTCGCCGCTCCATGCGTGCCGCGCGAGAAGTCGCTCGAGTTCGTGCTCTTCGGTCATGCCCGCCAACCTTCCTGGATCAGCCTTTCTCGCAGCCGCTCCATGCCGCGCGCCAGGGCGACGCGCACGGCGCCGTGGCTGCGCCCGGTGGCCGCGGCGATCTCCTGGCCGCTGAGTCCGTCGACCAGGCGCATGGCCAGCACCTCACGAAAGGCCTCGGGCACCTTGGCGAGCTGTGCCAGCACTTCGGTCGCGGCGAGGGCATCGTCGTCCCCTGCGAGCTGCGCGGGTTCGACCTCGACGGCTCCGACTTCGACGCGACTGCCCTGCGCGCGCAGGGAGCGCCGCGCCGCGTTGCGTGCGATGCTCAGCAGCCACGGTCCGAAGCGCGACGGCTCGCGCAGGTCGTCCAGCTTCTGCCAACTCGTCAAGCACACATCCTGCATCAGGTCCTCCGCCTCGACGACGCCCGCCAGGGCCACGATCGCTCCGTGGGCCGCCGGGCCGAAGCGGGCCAACAAACGCCGGAAGGCGGCGCGGTCTCCCGACCGCGCCGCCCGCACCTCGTCGGCGACGGGCGCCGCTGCGACATCGTCGTCCTCGATCACCCGCTTCGGCTCAGCCGATCTCCCTCCGCAGCCGCTCGCGCAGGGCGGCCACCGTTTCGGCCCCGTAGAAGCGCTTGCCGACCTGTAGTGCGTTGTCGGCGATCAGGCCGTCGGCGCGCTCGGGTCCGTCGAGCGCGGCCAGCATCCAGCGCTCGAACTCGTGCCGCTCGAGCGCATCGAATCCGCCCATGGCGCCGGCCAGTCGCAGGGCGCCGTCGCCGGGCGCCAACTCAACGGCCGACCGGAGCAGGTCGCCCGTGTCGTCGAAGCGGCGGCTGCCGCTCTGCTGGGTCGCTCCCTGGAAGTAACCCAGGTCCAAGTACAGCAACGCCGATCGACGCTCGTCGGCGGGGCGGCGTCCGGCGGCCACGTCCTCGCTGAATGCGTGCAGCTCGAACATCAGGCTCGCACGCAGGGCGTCGGCGAGGAACGCACGCGAGGGCGCCGAGGATCGCTCCGGCGCGCCCAGATTGCCGTCCGCATAGATGATCGCGCGGCGCAGCGTCTCCACGTGGACCAGCGGATCGTCCGAGCCCCGCAGGATCGCCAGGGTGTCGCCCACCATCTGGCCCAGGTCGTAATCGGGATCGATCTCGAACGCTCCGTTGCCGAAGGGCAGGCTCGCTGCACCACGGGGCAGGCTGAAGGGGAAGCACAGGCCGGGGGGGCCTGCGCTCGCTGGTGCCACCCTCGAGGTCACGACGAGCGACGGCACTGCTCCCCAGGCCGTACACCCGAGGGTCGGAGCGGCAGCGGGGGGCAGGACCAGGGGCGTGGCGAGCAGCAGGGCGAGCATGGCGGACTCCGTCGGGTCAGGGTTGGATCGATGCGCGCGGCACTTCGGCGCGCCAACCCCTAGAGCCACGACGCCGATCGCCTGTTAGCCGAGTTCAGCCCGGATAGCCCTCGGATTCGGAGCCGCCCTCCAGGTCGATCCGGCGCAGCTCCCCCGCCAGGCGCGAGCGCACGCGCAGGGCCAGGACCACGGCCACGGTCGCGAGTCCCGCCACCAGCCCCCACCACAATCCGTGGGGCCCCGCGCCCCCGTGGAAGGCGAGCCAGTAGCCAACCGGGAAGCCCACGGCCCAGTAGCCGATCAAGTTGATCACCATCGGCGCCATGGTGTCGCCCACGCCCCGCAGGCAGCCCAGGGCCACCACTTGGGTGCCGTCGAAGAGCTGGAAGGCCGCGGCCAAGGGCAACAGCGAAGCGGCCAGGGCCACGATCTGTTCGTCGTTCGAGAAGAGCCCCGTCAGGGTCTCGGGCAGGAGCAGGAAGAGGATCGCCGAAAAGCTCATCACCAGCAGTCCGAGCAGCAGCGAGACCGCCGCCGAGCGCCGCACCGCCGGGGGGTCGCCGCGGCCGACGTTGTAGCCCACGCGCACCGCTCCGGCCGCACTCACACCCAGGGGCACCATGAAGCTGATCGACGCCAGCTGGATCGCGACCATGTGCGCGGCCTGCTCGAGCGATCCCAGGCGCCCCATCAAGAGCGTGACCATGCCGAAGGCCCAGAACTCGAGCGAGCTCTGGAAGCCCACCGGCACCCCGACCTTCAGCATCCGCAAGAGCGGCTTCAGGCTCAGGGCTTGGCGGTGCCAGGGCCGCACGTGCTCGCGCAGCACCGGCCAACTGAAGACCAAGAGCGCTGCGACCATGACCAGCCGCGACAGGGTCGTGGCGTGACCGGACCCGACCGCACCGAGGGCCGGCAAGCCGAACTTGCCGAAGATCAGCGCCCAGTTGAACAGCACGTTGGCGACGTTGGCGATCGCGATCGCGATCAGCATCGGCCGCAGCACGTGCATCGCCTGCAGCGACTGTCGCAGCACCGCGAAGATCAGGAACAGCGGCACGCTGGGCGCGATGGCCCGCAGGTAGGCCGAGGTCACCGGGACGACCTCGTCGGGCTGGTCGAGCAGGGCCAGGATGCGGTCGGCGAAGGGCACCGGCGCCAGCACCAACAGGGTCAACAGGGCCGCGAGCACGAAGCCGCGCTGCACCCCGAGGCCGATGGCGGTACGGTCCCGGGCGCCGAGGGCCTGGGACACCACCGGGTCGAGGGACATCAGCACGCCCATGGCGAAGGACGCGCCCGCGAAGAAGATCACGTTGCCCATGCCCACGGCGGCCAGGGCGATGCGCGCCGTGCCGTCGGCGGGCAGGTGGCCGACCATGACCGTGTCGACGGTCCCCATGGCCATCATTCCGAGCTGGGCCAGGACCACGGGGCCCGCCAGACGGACCTGGGTGCGCAGCTCGGCTCGGAAGGTGGACACGGGGCGAGGAAGCTAAAGACGGGGGGACGTGGAAGCCAGCCCGCACAGCTCGTCTGGTGACGGTGCCCTGCGGGCCGAGGACCCGCCGAGGTCGGGTCGGCTCGAGGGGTGCCGTCAGCGGGCGAGGAGTAGCCGCAGCCCGCTGTTCAGGCGCGCTGGGCGCGGACACCGATTGGTGCGGGTTAGGATCGCGACGCCCCCCCTGCGAACTGCGCTGCGGAAATGGCCGGATTCAGCCTCGAGAAGTCGATTCCCCACCCCCCGGCCCAAGTCTTCGCCTTCGCGACGGACCTGGCGCGGATCCGCACCTGGCTCCCCGATGTGCTCGCCTGCGAGGTTGTCGGCGGCGGGCCCATGCGTGACGGCGCAGTGCTGCGCGAGACGCGCAAGATCGGGCGGCGCGAGTGCACCGCACAGATCTCGATCGTCGAGCACTCGGGCCCGTCCCAGGGCCACGAGCCGCCCTTCGTCCACGCCGCGTCGTCGGCCGCCATGGGCGTGCGATGCTGCTACCGCTACACCTTCGCAGACGACGGCCAAGGCGGCACCGACCTGACCATGGACTGCACCGGTGAGCCCACCAATCTCCTCGGCCGACTCCTGGTCGGGCCCCTGGTCCGCTACATGCGTCGGGCCGACGGCGATCAGTTGGAGCGCCTGTCGGCGGCCCTCGACGCCGCGCCCCGTTGATTGGGGGGCCGGGGTCCGGTGCGACGGCCCCCTTGACGCTCGGGCCATCCCCGACGACCATTCCCCTCGGCGGTCCATCCCCCGCCCAACTCCCAACGGTCCGCCGTCCAGGACCTCTCCACGGGAGCAAAGAGGAGCTCGACTCCCCGGGATGCGTTCGCCACTACCGATCATCCCAGCTGTCCGGTCGATCGACGTATCGGCCGACCCAGCACACCGGCGGAGGCACGGCGACGGACGGGTCGTGGTGCATTTCGCCGCAGCGAGATGATCCGATGACGAGAGCGAAGAGTTTCAAGCGCGCCGTGAGGGCGCGTATGGAAAAGACAGGCGAGCGCTACACCACCGCCCGAGCACAGGTCCTGGCCAAGCTCGGCTACCGCACGCGCGAGGCGACGGCGGGCTCCGGCTATCCCTTCCAGCCCGGCGTGTGCGGCGATACCGGGGCGGTTCGGAACTGGCTCGCGGCGCTCAGCGTGCGGGCAACCGGGAGCGCCGACCCGCTGAGCGAGGCCATGCTGACCGGCCTCGCCGGCGGCGTCGGCTTCCTCTACATCGTGTTCGAGTACACGGGGACGCCACCGCTGCTCTCGGTGCTGACTCGCTTCGACTCGGCGGCCGACCGCTTTGCCCTGGGCGCCGTGGAACGCTTGGGGCTGGAGCTGGACTCGTTGCAGACGACCAGTGCCAAGAAGGCGCGCGCCGCCCTCGACGCCGCCATCGACGCCGGCAGTCCGGCTCTGTGCGTGGTCGATGCCCTGGCCCTGGCGCGGACCGATCCGCCCTCTGCCATGTTGGGCACGGCGCCGACCCTGGTCGCGGTCGTCGGTCGGGAGGGTGACGACCTCTTGATCGACAAGGGCAGCTCAGACCCCGCGCTGATCCACGCCGACGTGTTCGCCGCGGCGCGGGCCGCCTTCAAGAAGGCCAAGCACCACATGGTCACGGCTGCGCCAGGACATGGGCACGGCGACCTATCGGCGGCGATCGAGGCGGCCGTCGCCGACTGTGCGCGGCGCTACACCGAATCGCCCTACAAGGGCTTCGCCTCGAACTTCGGACTGGCCGGGATGGAGAAGTGGGCGCGCCTGCTGGTGGATCGCAAGGACGCCAAGGGTTGGCCCACGCTGTTCCCCGAGGGTGCGCGGGCCGGCCTGGCCCTGCGGCGCACCTACCAGGGGCTCGAGCACGAGTTGACCCCGCCCCACGCCGGTCGGGGTCTCTACGCCGAGTTCCTGCGCGAGGCGGCGCCGCTGACCGGGAACGATCGCCTGGCCGCCGCGGCTCGGGCTTTCGATGCGGCGGCGGAGCGCTGGCGCACGATCAGCGCGTCCATCGCGGAGTGCGACGTGCCCGCGATCCGCTCCGGTTGCGAGATGCTCGACACCTACGCGGAGCTGCTCGACGCCCAAGCCGCCGAGGCGGAGCGGGACGAGCTGCGCGGCCGGCTGGAGGCCGCGACGGGCGAGTGCGAGTTGACACGGGACGATGCCCTCGAGCTCTACGCGTCCCTCCGGGGGCAGCTCCTCGCGGCGATCGAGGCCGAGCGCGCTGCCCACGCCGCCCTGCTCGCCGCTGGGGAGGTGCAGCGATGAGTCGCAAGGTCCTCGCCGTGCTGGCCGGTTGGCTCGTGCTGACCGTGGTCGTGATGGCCGGCTTCGCCCTGGGCTCCATGGCCCTGGGGTTCGAGCGCGTGCTGCGGCCTGGCAGCTACGACGCCAGCCCGCTGTGGATCGCGATCTCGTCGGGGATCACCCTGGTTGCCGCCCTGTGCGCGGGCGTCGTCAGCACCCTGATCGGACGCGGCACCGGGCCCGCGCGCGTGCTTGCCGCGGCGGTCCTGGTGCTCGGGACCGGAGCGGCCATCGCGGGCGACGGACGGCCCGATCCGCCGCCCCGGGTCGAGGGCGCGAGCGCCCGCGAGGTGATGGCCGCGTTGGCCGAGCACGGACGCGAGCCGCTGGTCACGCGAATCTCGAACCCGCTGCTCGGACTGACCGGGATCCTCGTCGGTTGGGCGTCCGTGCGGCGTCGATCGGCAGGCGCGTCGCCGCCTACCCCGTGAGCATCGTCGCGGCACTTCCCCAGCTGAACGCACCGGTCGAGGAGGGACCGCGCCGCCGCTACTCCAGCCCCAGCTCGGACTTGACCTGGGCGCACCAACCCTCGATGCGCTCGTCGGTCAGCTCCGGCTGGCCGTCCTCGTCGAGGGCCAGGCCGACGAAGTGCTGTTTCGTTTCGTCGATCACGCCCAGGGAGCGCTGGAAGAAGTAGCCCTCGGTGGACCAGTGCCCGAGGTCGGCTTGCGCGCCGAGCTGGACCAGCTTGTTCCGCAAGATCCCCAGGGCGTCCTGGAAGTTGTCGGGGTAACCGCGCTGGTCACCCTGGCCGAAGAAGGCCACCCGGATGCCGTCGAAGCGCACGGGGTCGAGCTTGTTGAAGACCTCGTCCCAGTCCTGCTGCAGCTCGCCGATGTTCCAGGTCGGGATGCCGATCAGGAGCACGTCGAAGGCCTTCAGGCGCTCGAGGTCGAGGCCGCTGATGTTCAGGCACTCGTCGACGTGGTCGTCGAAGTGGTCGCGGATCTTCTCGGCGGCATCCTCGGTGTTGCCGGTGGTGCTGCCGTAGACGAGGCCGATCTTCATCGAGAGGGGGCGCGGGGCGCGCGGACGGGGGTCGGGTCGGGGGGAGGGCCGAGCAGGATAGCGGCGCGCCCGCGCCAGTGCCCCCTCGACGCCGCCCCGGATTCGGGGTAGCGTGCGGCCGTCGGATCGCGAGCGTCGCGATCCCGCCCGGCGAGGCGCGCGAGTCAGCGCGGCCCGCCACCCGCACCCGACGAACACACTGGAGGCCCCCGATGACGAACAAGCAAGTCACCGCCGCACGCGCCTCCGCGCGTCGCTGAGCTGGCCCGGGGCCCCGAGGGTCCCGTCCCGTCCGCGCGCGCTGGAGGCACCGTCCGCCGATTCGGCGGCGTGCTTCCCGTTCGTCCAGCGCCAGAGGTTCGCTCCCTCCTCCGCCGCTCGCGACCGGTCCGATCGCGCCGCCCGATCCAGCTTGCGAGCTGGGGCCGCGGGTGAGTGCGCACGGTGCGCGCTCCCCGCCGATCGATCAAGATCCGGGAGCAGCACGAGTATCGATCCATTGGAAAAACGTGGACGGGGGATGACCCCCGAAGAGAAGGACGAGACGCGGCGCAGGGCGATGGCCAACTTCGACCGCGCCGTGAGCCTCGACGAGCAGAAGCAACGCAAGCAGCGCGCCAAGGAACGCAAGGCCCGCCGCAGCGGCGACGAGCCGCGGGCGCGCGAGCGCGTGAGAGATGAGGACGATTGGGACGAGCTGGAGGACTTCCAGCCCATGGGTTCCAGCCGCAAGGGTCCCCTCGCGCCGAGGGTCTCCTCGACGACCGTGGCGGCGGGTCCGCCAGACACCCCCGGCGCCCTCGACGGCACGGTCATCGCCGTGGCCCGCGACGGCGCGCGGGTCGTGTGCGGCTCCCAGACCCTGAAGGTGCCGATGCGCCGCGAGGAGGACCTGGCCGTGGGCGACCGCGCCCGGGTGATCCCGTTGACGACTGAACTCGCGCGGTTGGTCGGGCGTCACGAGCGGCGCACCGAGCTGGCCCGCGCCGATCCGACCATGCCCGGCCGTCGCCGGGTGCTGGCGGCGAACGTGGACCTGGCCCTAGTGGTGCTCTCGGTGGTCGGCCCGCCCTTCAAGCCGGGCCTGTTCGACCGCTTCCAGGTGGCCCTGATCGCCGGCGGCATCGAGCCGCGCATGGTGGTCAACAAGGTCGACCTGTTGGCGGACGAGGACGCGCGAGCGGAGCTCGAGGCGAGGCTCGCGCCCTACCGCGAGGCGGGCGTGCGCGTGCACCTGGTTTCGGCCTCGGCCGGCCTTGGGCTCGACGAGCTGATCCGCGAGATCGCCGGGCGCACGATCGTCGCCGTCGGTCACTCCGGCGTCGGCAAGTCGAGCCTGCTCAACGCCCTCGACCCCGAGGGTGCGGAGCGCGTCACGAGCCAGGTGCGCGAGAGCGACGGCAAGGGCCGCCACACCACGACCTCGAGCGAGCTGCGGCGCCTATCGAACGGCACGGTCCTGATCGACACCCCCGGCATCCGCGCCCTGGGCCTGGCCACCGAGCAGCTAGCCGCCCTGGACGAGGCCTTCCCGGAGGTCTCAGCCCTCGCCGCCGACTGCCGCTTCGGCGACTGCCGCCACGACTCCGAACCGGACTGCGCCGTTCGCGCAGCCCTGGAGAGCGGCGAGCTCGACAGGGCGCGCTGGGACGCGTACCGGCGCATGGGCGCGGGTTGAGTTCGCGAGGCGTCGAGTGGTGATCGGTCCGTCGGTCCGGGGCGCCAGCCCCCGGGGGCGACGGGTCGATTGCCACTCGAGGCCTCGGCTCGGATCCCGTCCGGACTTTCGACGTGCGACGGCGCGCCTACTCAGAACCTCGAGACCCGCGCCCTGGGTCTCACTCCCCGCGCCCCACCTCTAGTTGGACTTCCTGGGGCAGGAAACGCTTCGGCGCGTGTCCCGTGGATTCGACCACGTGCCGCCGGATCTTGGTGCCCTGGATGTTGACCAGGTCGTGCCCTTCGCTGAGGAAGTGCCGCATCAGCGCCCGTTCCGCGACGGTCAGGCAGCGGTCCAACTGCTGGCCGGGCCGCGACTGCAACAGGCCGAGGAGCAGCACTCGCTTGCCCGTCCGAGCGTCCGCCAAGTGATTGAGCAGGCTGCGGTTGTTCAGGTGGCTCTGGATCCGCCCCCGCAACCTGCGCGCCTTGCCGACGTAGAGCGCCTCGTACCGCGCTCCCCACCTCCTGGCGAAGATGTAGACGCCGGGTTCACGCGGCACGAGATCGATGTCGATCGCGTACTCCAGCGTGCGAGCGGTCACTCGCTTCACGGCGATCGGCTTGTGCCAGTCGAGGCTGAGGTTCATGGCTATCGCTCCAGGTCGTGGCCACGAAGCGTAGCACTCCCCCTATCGCGTACGACTTCCGCGGCCGTCGCGTCAGACCAACCCCAAGGCCCACAACCAGGCGGCGGTCGACGCGAGGCCCGCGAGGCTCCAGCCCAGGGCCTGCATGCCGCGCTCGCGCAGGGACCAGTGGCGGTCGATCAGGGCCAGCCAGGCCGACACGCCGATGCCGGCCAGGAAGCCGAAGACGTGGGCGGAGACGTCCGTGCGCTCGTCGCCGGCGCCGTACCAGCCCAGGATCAGCACGCCCAGGACCATGGGTGCCCAGCGGCGCATGGCCTCGCGCGAGGTGCGCCGGCGGCGCAGGAACTCGTCGGTGACGAAGGCGCCGACCGCGGCGAAGACAGCGGTGGAAGCGCCCATCGAGCGGTGATCGGGGGACAGCACCAGGGCGTTCATCCAGTTGCCCAGGGCGCCCGCGGCGACGAGCGTGAACGCCGCGCCGCCGCCGCCCAGGTGCTGGGCCAGGAAGACCGCGAAGACGGTGCCGAAGACCAGGTTGCTGCCCAGGTGCAGGGCGTCCACGTGCAGGAACAGGGCCGTGATCGCGCGCCACCACTCCCCTTCCAGCAGCAGCCCCGCTCGCATCCCGCCCAGGTCGTTCCAGTCGAAGCCCCCGGCGCCGGTGACGGCCGCCGCGCGGATCAACATCAGGGACAGGCACCAGACCGCGCCGATCGCCACGCCGTCCGAGAGGGGGTGGAACTCTTCCGTCACCACCCCGCGCCGGCGGTTCTCGTGGATGTACTGGCGCAGCTCGTAGCGCGCGCGCTCGGACTCCTCCTCGGCGACGGTGAGCAGGGTCGTGCCGTCCATCCGCACCAGCTCGCTGGGGATCCCGACCGCCGACAGCACCAGGGAGGGCTCCGAGCAGGAGCGCGGGCTCGGCCCGCGGAACACGACCACGCGGGTCGGCGGCAGGTCGGCCTCCGTCGGACGGCGCGGACGACGGTCCACCGGCCCCAGGGGCTGCGGGCCACTCGATGGAAGCGGCTGGCCCACCGGCCGCGGACCGTCACCGGGTGCCGGCTCGCCGCGGTCGACGTTGCGCTGGGGTCTGGGTTCCTGCATGGCCGTGGGACGAGCCTACGGGGCCCACGCGCCGATGGGACCGGCGGCCGGACGATCTCACTCGTCACTCCGCTTCGCTGGCGGCTCCCGCGCCCTTATCTTCCGGCCCATGGCGCGCGTATTCCTGCTCGACGGCACGGCCCTGGCCTTCCGCTCCCACTTCGCCTTCGCCCGGATGGGGCTGACCACGGCCGATGGACAGCCCACGGGAGCCACCTACGGCTTCACGATGGTGCTGCGGCGGATCCTCAAGGAAGGCAACCCGGACCGCATCGCGATCGCCTTCGACCACAAGGGCAAGACCTTCCGCCACGAGCAGTACCCCGAGTACAAGGCCACCCGGGACCGCGCGCCCGAGGAGATGATCGCCCAGGGGCCTTGGATCCGCGACGTGGTTCGGGCCCACGGGATCTCGATCTTCGAGGTGCCGGGCTTCGAGGCCGACGACGTGATCGGGACCCTGGCGAGCGAGGCCGAGGCGGCCGGGGACGAGGTCTTCATCGTCACCGGCGACAAGGACTTCATGCAGCTGGTGTCGGACCGCGTGAAGCTCTGGAACGTGTTCAAGGCGGGCGAGGACCTGTTGATCCAGGACGTCGAGGCCGTGGCCGAGAAGTTCGGCACCACGCCGGACCACGTGATCGACGTGCTGGCGATCATGGGCGACAGCTCGGACAACGTGCCGGGGGTCAAGGGCATCGGCGAGAAGGGCGCGATCAAGCTGATCGAGAAGTACGGCACGGTCGACGGGGTGCTGGAGCACCTGGACGAGCTGACGCCCAAGCTGCGCGAGAAGATCGAGGCGGACCGCGAGAACCTGACCCTCTCGCGCGAGTTGGTCACGATCGACACCCACGTGCCCCTCGATCCCGGGCTCGAGGTCGTGGGCCCGGCCGAGCCGGACGCGGAGATCCTGGCCGAGCTGTTCGGCAAGCTGGAGTTCAAGAGCCTGCTCGCGGACCTCGGGGGCAACGCGCCCAAGGTCGAACAGGAGCGCGACTACGTCACGATCCGCAACCTGGACGAGCTGGCCTCGATGGAGGCCGAGCTGCGCGAGTTGGGCAAGTTCGCGGTGGACACCGAGACCACCGGCCTCAAGCCGCTCGAGGTCGACATCGTCGGTGCGTCGTTCTCGGGCCAGGCCGGCCGTGCCTTCTACGTGCCCTTCAACCTCGACCCGCCGGTCGATCCCGATGGGCCGGCCTCACTCCTGAAGCGCCTGGAGGGCCTCTTGACCGACCCGCAGCTCGAGCGCTGCGCCCAGAACGCCAAGTACGACTGGCTGGTCTTCGCCGGCAAGGGCGTGCACTGCCCGCCGCCGGACTTCGACACGATGGTCGCCAGCTTCTCGATCGCCGGCTCGACCCGCGCACACAACCTCGACAGCCTGTCGCTGCACTACTTCAACCTGCGCAAGATCCCCACCAAGGAGCTGATCGGCACGGGCGCCAAGCAGATCACCATGGCCGAGGTGCCGGTGGACACGGTGGCCGAGTACGCCTGCGAGGACGCGGACTCCACCTGGCGCCTGGTGGAGGTGCTCGACCCGGAGCTGGACGAGGCCGGGGCGCGGGAGCTGTTCGAGGGGCTGGAGATGCCCCTGGTGCCGACCCTGATCGAGATGGAGTTCAACGGCATCGCCCTGAACACCGAGATGCTGCAGGTCTTCGGCAAGGAGCTGACGGCGGACATCGACCGCCTGGAGTCGAAGATCCACGACCTGGCCGGCGAGGTCTTCAACGTCAACTCGACCAAGGTCCTGGGCACGATCCTGTTCGAAAAGCTCCGCATCCAGGACGCCGCCGGGGTCAAGAACCCGAAGAAGACCAAGACGGGCTACTCGACCGACGCGGCGACGTTGCAGCAGTCCTACGAGGGCGTCGAGATCGTCGAGGTGCTGCTCGAGTACCGCGAGCTCTCCAAGCTGCGCAGCACCTACGTGGAGGCCCTGCCGCGCTACGTCAACCCGAACACGGGGCGCGTGCACTGCTCCTTCAGCCAGGTGGCCGCGGCGACTGGGCGACTGGCCTCGAGCGACCCCAACCTCCAGAACATCCCGGTGCGCACGGAGAAGGGCCGCAAGCTGCGCCAGGCCTTCGTGCCCCGCGGGCCGAAGGGCGAGACCGACTGGGTCTACCTGGCCGCCGACTACAGCCAGATCGAGCTGCGCGTGATGGCGCACCTGTCCGGCGACGCGCTGATGCGCCAGGCCTTCGTCGAGGGCCAGGACATCCACGCCTCGACGGCGTCGATCATCTTCGACGTGGAGCCCGACAAGGTCGACCGGACCATGCGCAGCCGCGCCAAGGTGATCAACTTCGGCCTGCTCTACGGCATGGGGCCCCAGCGCCTGGCGCGCGAGAACGACATGACCGTGCCGGAGGCCAAGGCCTTCATCGAGCGCTACTTCGAGTCCTTCCCCACCGTGCGCGACTGGATGGACAGGGTTCTGGCCGAGGCGCGCGAGAAGGGCTACGTGGAGACGCTCCTGGGGCGCCGGCGCCGCATCCCGGACATCGACTCGAAGAACCCGCGCCAGCGCTCGTTCGCCGAGAACGCCGCGATCAACACGCCGGTGCAGGGTTCCGCGGCAGACATCATCAAGCGCGCCATGATCGACGTTCACGCGGCGCTGAAGGCATCGGAGCTCTCGGCGCGGATGCTGCTGCAGGTCCACGACGAGCTCCTGTTCGAGTGCCCGAAGTCCGAGGTCGAGGCCCTCTCCGAGCTGGTGCGAACCGGCATGCAGAACGCGGTCGCCCTGGACGTGCCGCTCCTGGTCGACATCGGTACGGGCGCCAACTGGCTCGAGGCGCACTGAGCCGCCCGGCGGGCGTCGGCGCTCGTCCCCCAGCGGGCCGCGCTTTCGGATCGGCCCGCGTCGGTCGCCGCGATCAGGTCTCCGACTGCGGCAGGAGTGTGTCGACCACCCGCGCGGCCCAGCGCTTCGGTATCGAACCGTCCGCGATGTACTTCGCGTAGAGCGACCCGATCAGCATGTTGACCGCGGCGTCGACGTCGAAGCCCGGCGGCAACTCGTCGGGCTGCGCGCGCTCGAAGGCCTCCCTGAACATCGCCCGACGCTGGGTCGTGATGCGCTCGCGGAAGTGCGCGATCAGCTCGGGCATGCGCGACTCTTCGCTGAGCAGCATGCCGATCATCGCCAAGCCCTGGGGTCGGGTCAGGGAGCCCTGGAAGTTGTCGAGCAGGGCGATCAGGTCGCCGCGCAGGGAGCCGGTGGACGGGGATCCCTCGGCGGCCTGCAGGCGCGAGAGGGCGGCCGTTGCCAGGTCCGCCTTGCACGACCAGCGGCGGTAGATCGCCGGCTTGGTCACCCCGGCGTCGCGGGCGATCCCCGCGATGGACATGGCGGTGAAACCGATCCGACCGAGGTGGTCGAGGGTCGTGGTCAAGATCGCCTCGTCGATGTCCGGATCTCGGCGGCGTCCGGGAGCGTTGCGCTCGGTCTGTTGGTGGTTCTCGCTCGGCAAGTCCGCTCCTGGTCAGGCTGGTGATCTTACGGCTCCGCCCATTGAGCATTACGATACCGCACCGTATCGTAATCCAGTCATCCCCCCGCCCCGTCACCCGTTGAGCTCCCCATGACCAAGCAGGTCCTGGTCGTCGCCACCAGCCACGACACCCTCGGCACCACCGGCTATCCGACCGGCGTGTGGCTGACCGAGGTCGCCCATCCGTTCGACGCCCTGACCAGGGCCGGCGCCTCGGTCCACCTGGCGACCCTCGCCGGGGGCCGCCCTCCGATCGACCCCTTCTCGGACCCCGGCACGGAGGTCAGCAAGACCAAGGACGACGAGGTCACCAAGCGCTTCCTGGCCGAGCAGTCGGGCCTGCTCGACGGGGCCGCGAAGCTGTCGGAGGTGGAGCTCGAGAACTACGACGCGATCGTCTTCGCCGGGGGCAACGGGGCGATCTTCGACTTCCCCGAGAGCCGCGACGTGAAGCGCAGCGCCGAGACCATCTGGAAGCGGGGCGGGATCGTCTCGGCCCTGTGCCACGGCTCCGCGGCCCTGCTCGGTGTCGAGGCCGACGGGCGACCGCTGATCGAGGGCCAGTCGGTGACCGGCTTCTCGAACCGGGAAGAGCACATGGCCGAGGAGCAGATCGGCCAGAAGTACATGCCCTTCTACCTCCAGGACGCGCTGATCGAGAAGGGCGGCCGGTACAGCGAAGGCGACCCCTTCACGCCCTACCTGACCGTCGCGCGCGAGGGCCGGCTGATCACGGGCCAGAACAACTTCTCGGGCGGCCTCGTGGGCGAAGCGGTCGCCAAGGCGCTCGGGCTCTAACTCCTAGGCGGCAACATGAAGATCGCGATCATCGGTGCGGGGAACGTCGGCGGAACACTGGCTGCGCGCTGGGCTGAGCTCGGCCACGAGGTCACCCTCGGCGTGCGGTCGCTTCCGGACGCGAAGGCGGATGCGTTGGCCCGCGCTTGCGAGGGATCCGTTGAGGTCGCAACGGTGCAGGACGCCGCTGCGGGTTCCGCGGTGATCCTCTTGTCGGTCCCGTGGGGTGCAGCGCAGGCCGCCGTCGAGTCCCTGGGTGACCTCGGCTCGAAGGTGCTGATCGACTGCACCAACCCCTGGGTCTGGGGCGAGGGCCTCAAGCTCGGCTTCGAGACCTCCGGCGCCGAGCAGATCGCCTCCTGGGCCAAGGGCGGGCGCGTGACCAAGGCCCTCAACCAGACGGGCTTCGAGAACATGGCCGACCCGGTGTTCGCGGGTCGCAAGGCCGTGATGTTCGTGGCCGGCGACGACGCCGACGCGCGGGCGACCACGACGGCGCTCGTCAGCGAACTGGGCTTCGAGGCGATCGAGGTCGGCGAGCTGACCAGCGCTCGGCTCCTGGAGCCCCACGCCGTGCTCTGGATCGAGCTGGTGACCAAGCACGGACAAGAGCGGGGCTTCGCGTGGGGCCTGCTGCGTCGCTGACCGCGCCCACGCGCCGACAGGAGCTCGAGATGGCCAAGGTATTCGCCTTCGACGAATTCAAGCCGGGCGTGACGCTCGAGCAGGTTGCGCCGCTTCTGAAGCAGGAGGCCCGCCATGCCTGGGAGCTCTACAAGCAGGGCGTCATCCGCGAGAACTACCTGCGGACGGACAAGCCCGGCGCGCTGATCGTGATGGAGGTCGACTCGGTCGAGCAGGCCCGGTCGATCACCGACACCTTCCCGCTCGTGAAGGCGGGCTTGATCGAATTCCGGTTCATCCCGGTCGGCGCGTTCACGCCCTACGAGACACTGTTCGAGCCGGGCCTGGGCTGATCGGCGCGGCGTGGAAGAACCCCGCCCGATCGACCATTTTCGAGCTTTCGTGCAACCTCGCAGGGGCCTCGGCGCTTCTGGTGGGCGTGACCGCCATGCGCGCCAGCACCCCTTCGACCCTGCCAGGCCTGTCGGGCACCGGGAACCTGCCGGACCCGGGGCTTTCGAGCGAGGCCGAGTTGGTCCGTCGGGCGCGCACCGACCCCGACAGCTTCGGCCAGCTCTACCGGCTGCACCACCCGGCCATCGCGCGCTACATCCGGCGGCGCGTCGGCGACCGGGACACGGCCGACGACCTCGTGGCCGACACCTTCGCGACGGCCCTGGCCAAGCTCGGGCGCTATCGGGACCGGGGCCTGCCCTTCCGCTCCTGGCTCTACGGGCTGGCGTCGAATGGGATCCGACGTTGGCTGCGGCGCTCGGTGCACCGGCGCCACTGCGGCCTCGAGGAGACCGCGGAGCCGGCCCACGCTGGCGAGGCGCCGGCCGTGGACGCGGCCGAGTCGGCGCGGGTGGCATTGCTGTCGCTGCCGGCGCGCTACCAGACGACCCTGGCCCTGCACTACCTGGAGGGCCTGTCGGTCTTGGAAGTCGCCGGGGTCATGGGCTGCCGGCCGGGGACGGTCAAGGCGCGCCTGTCCCGAGGCCGCGAGCTCTTGCGCGCGCGGCTGGAAGTCCAATCCGCGGAGGTGACGTCGTGAGCCAGGATCGAGTCGATCTCGCGTTGCAGGCCCTGCGCGACTCCGAAGGACTGGAGCCTGCCGATCGCACGCTCGAGGTGCGCCTGCTCGCCCAGCACCGCTGGACCCGGCGCCGGCCGCGTTTGCTGCCGCTGCTCGTGGCGACCAGCGCCCTGACCGGCATAGCTTTCGCGGCCGGGGGTGGCGTCGATTGGCTGCGCTCCCTGTGGGTCACGGTCGAGGTCGATGGCGCCCGCGTCGAGGGGCCCCTCGGGGACGGAGAGCAGCAGGCACTGCTCTTCACCACCGACTCCGGCGGCGAGGCCCGCGTCCAGGTGTCGAACGAGTCCCTGCCCGAGGGCGGGTCGCGCCGCCAGATGTCGATCGAGCACCGCGAGGACGGCCGGGTCGAGGTCGAGGAGTCCGACGACGTGTTCGGGGCGCCGGTCCGCGAGCTCCAATGGGTCTCGATCGGGGACCTGGACGGCCTCGCGCCCATCTTCGACGGTCGCGACGCCGAGGGGCACGTGGCGACGCTGTACCTGGACCGCGGCCCCGCAGGCCCGCGCCTGTTGCTCTTCCGGCCGCACCAGGACGCCGGCCGAGCCGTGGTCACGAGCCGCCTGCCGGACCTCCCTCCGGACTCGGCGCCGCTGGTGGAGTGCGAGCTGCTCGACGGCGGCGACCTGGCCGTGCACCTGAGTGCAGCGCAGGCCTTCGACCTCGAGCTGCTGGTGCGCCTCTCCGAGGGCGCCGCGCAAGCGCCTGCGCCCCCCACCACGCTCGAGACACAGGACGGGCGGATCAAGGTCCGCCTGGAGCCCGAGCGTCCCCGCTGATCGCGGCGCGTTGCGCGCCGCGCGAGTCCGATCTACCGCAATGGAGCGATCCGCCATGTATCTACCGGTCTGTCTACTGGGCGCGACCCTCGCCCTCGCCAACCCCACCCAGTCCCTTGCGAGCGGCCCCGATCTCACCTGGGAGCAGCTCCCCGCTCACCTGGAGGCCGCCGAAGCCGCGGGATTCAGCGGCGCGGCGCTGGTGATCCGCGACGGCGAGGTGGTGCTCGACCGCGGCTACGGCCTGGCCGACCGCGAGCACGAGATCCCCTGCACGCCCGACACGATCTTCGCCATCGGCTCGACGCCGATCGACTTCACGCGGGCCGCGATCCTGCTCCTGGCGCAGGAGGGCAAGCTGACCCTCGACGAGAAGCTGCCGGCATTCTTCGGCGAGCGGGTCCCGGCGGACAAACGGCAGATCACGATCACGCACTTGATGAGCGGCGCGTCGGGCCTGCAGGACTTCCTCGGCCTGCCCACGGACCGGGACCCGGACCACTTCTGGATCGACCGTGCGGAGGCCGTGCGCCGGATCCTCGGTCAAGAACTCCTGTTCGAACCCGGCACGGGTAACGAGCACAGCCACGCGGCCTGGGGCCTCTTGGCCGCGATCGTCGAGCTGCGTAGCGGCAAGAGCTACCCCGACTTCACCAAGCAGCGCCTGTTCGGCCCCGCGGGCATGGCCTCGACCGAGTTCTTCGGAGTCGAGTTGCCCGACGAACGCGTCGCCGTCGGCTACGGGTTCCGCACCACCGGCGAGGTCAACAAGCCGCCCCACTGGGGACCGACCTCGTGGCTCGTGATGGGCTCGGGCGGCATGGTCTCCACCACCCGTGACATGGACCGTTGGTTCCGTGCCCTGCGAGCGGGGAAGATCCTGAGCCCTGAGTTCCTGGCCCGCTACTGGTCCCCGCCGGGCGCGGTGCTCGACGGCGGCGACATGTGGGGCTTCGAGATCCTCTACACCGAGGGGCCCGACACCTACATGTTCGTGGTCAGCAACTCCGTGGGGCCCGACACCATGGACGCCTTCGCGGGCGTCGCCGAGCCGATCGCCGAGCTGTGCCTGACAGAGGCCCGGCCGCCCTTCACCCTGGGGCTCGAGCTCGAGTTCCAACCGCCCCAGTCCCTGGTGGTGGCCTCGGTCACCCCCGGCGGTCCCGCAGCGGCGGCCGGCATCCGCGCCGGTGACGTGATCGTCGGGGCCGACGGCAGCTCGATCTGGCCCGATCCGATGGCTGCACTGGGCCCCGCGCTCAACGGCGGCGCGACCTTGCTGCTCGAGCTGCGGCGGGGCGAGGAGCACCTGACCATCGAGCTGGAGCCAGCACGTCGAAGCGAGTAGCGGTGCTCGGGGGGCCGCGAAGAGCGCCGAACCCATCGCGGCCCCGAACGGTGACCGCGGCCCATGGGGACTGCGTGACGCGGGAGCCTCCATGGCGACGGCCCGACCGTCCACCGAGACGCGCTCCCATGCCGACGCCCAAGACCGTCCTGCCTGCACACCTGGCCCTGCCCAGTCAGGCGCGCGCCGACGGACGCCGGTCGTGCTCTCGATCTCGGCCCTGGGCGCCATCGTGACCGTCCCGCGATCCCAGGTTCGGCCGAGAGCTGCGAATCGGTCGGGCTCGCCGCCCATTCGCGCTGAGGCCTGCTGCGGTCCCGTCAGGCGTCGGAGCCTTCGCGCCAGCGCTCGGCTCCGCCTGGCACTACGCGTCCGCGCGCTACTCGGCCTCGATCCGCAGCAAGCGGACCGACCCGAGCCGCTGTAGCCCTCGATAGCTCTCGCGGATCCAGGCCGACGCAGACATCAAGACGTCGAACGAGGGGGCCCCGCGCAGCTCCGGTGGCAGCTCGACAGAGTGGGAGGCGGAGGATCCGTCCGTGACCTCGATGGCCGCCACCAACTGACCGTTCACGCTTATCGCGAGCTCCAGCGGATACAGCCCCGGGGAGTCGGCGAGGGGCTCGAGCTCGAATCGCAGGCGGCCCCCTCCGGGGTTCGCGAGGGCCACGAGGCAGGAGATACCGAAGTGGCCGTCGGGTCGAAGGCCGCCGTAGACCTGGTCGATTCCGGTCCCGGTCGTCATGTCGATTCGCGGCCGCAGCAGGGCGGCGGCCTGCGCGTCCATGCGAAGCCTCTCGGCCACGAGCTCGTCCCCGACAGGGAAGCGGCCGCGATTGCCCACGTAGTCCTCATCCTCGGGGGGCAGCGCGGCGCCCGGCGGCAGCTCGTACCAGCCCCTATCGACCAGGGCCTCGGCCAGCCGCCAGGCCATCGCACGCATGCAGCTGGAGGTGAAGTGAGCGTTGTCGCTGAGACGGTCGCGGGCATTGTCGAAGCCCTCGAAGACCGGCAGGACAGCCGTCGTCGCGCCGGTGGCCGCCACCACCTGCTGCAGCCGCTCTTGGAAGTAGCCCTCCGATGTGAAGACGAGTCCGAACTCACAGTCCAACTCGCGCAGTTGCCGCTCGAGACCGATGATGGCCTGCGCCGCCTCGCGGTAGCGGCGCAGCGACTCGGGCGTCACCGCCCCCATGAGTGCGATGCTGATCGCCGGCCTCGTCAGCTCGCGGTACTGCGCTGCGGGGAGGATCTCAGCCAGCTCCGAATACAAGAACTGCGGAAAGGCGTCCGAGATGTAGGGGGCCGCGATCCCGGTCGCCGGGCTCCAGCCCACGGTGAGGTGCCCCGTCTCGGTCACCACCATGGAATCGCTGAGGTCATTGCCGACCGGGACGAGCAGGACGACGTCCGGTCGCAACTCCATGAGCCGCGCGCGGAGCATGGCCGTGGAACTGAGCAAGTTCCAGCCAGGGCATGCGACGGTGCGGACGATGGGACGGACGCCACCAGCCTCGGTCAAGATCGCCTCGAGATGGTGCGCGAGAGTCTCGTCATCTCGCACCCCCATGCCGAAGGCCACGGAGTCGCCGAGAATCACGATCCGAGGCGCGTCGGCGGTGGGCTCGGGTCCAAGGCGCGAACGCAGTCCCTGGGCGTCGGTGCTGGCGGGCACGCCGAAGTAGGCGGCGTTCCAGTCGGCCTTGAACTCGTAGCAGACCAGGGGGTCGACGCTGAGTCGGTAGGGCCCCTCCGTGAGTGCCCCGGCTGCCCGGCGCTCGGCCTCCCCCAGCACCCCTGCGGGCCCGCTGCCCTCGACCTCGACGCGCAGTTGCCGCAGCGAGGTCCCCACGAGCAAGGAGGCGACTCCTTCCGTCACGAAGAGCCCCAGCGCAACCCCGACGACGCCTGCCGCCAGTCGATTCTTGAAGTCAGCTCGTTCCAAGGAAGCAGTCCCCGGGTCTAGGTTACAACCGGATCCAAGTGGCGGTGGACCTCTTCTCGAGCGGCTCGGGTCCTGGAGTCGCTTCGTTCGCGCTTCTGAATGCCAGGCCGAGCGACAGGAGTCCGATCACGGACCTGGGTGCAAGAGTCGAATTCAGACTCGAGCAACGGGAGCTCCATCCCGCGGTCGTGAACACGGTTCGGGGCTGCCGATCTCCCGGCCGTGCCTCGAACTCCGCGCCACATGGGGTCGATGTCCGGATCGACCTGGACGGCAAGGGACACTGGTGATCGCGCGCCCCGAGCGCAGGCAGGAGTTCGAGGACATCGACCTGACGACCTGCCAGGAACTGGCAGAGTCCGCCGGCGAGCTCGGGCCCCGGTCCAGGCCGCCCATCGCGCGGCGCCGCGCTCGCGATCAGGGCGCCAGGAACGACGCGATGTTCGCGATGGCCTCGAAGGCGTCCGCGTTGGGATTCTCGCAGCCGGCGAGGAACTCCCAGTCGGTGTCCATGACCACGCTCACCCGGCCCAGGCCGCCGATCAGGTCGCTGCCTTCGAAGACGGCGGCCACGACCAGATCGGTGACGCCGGCTGCCAGGACGTTCTTGGGCGCAATGCTGCCGACCAGCGCGCCGGCGGCGCACAGGGGCAGCTGCGCCAGGTCGTTGGGCTGGCTGTCCGCGTTGCCCGCGGCGGAGGGATTGACCAGGTAGGGCCCGGAGACGTCGCCCGCCCCGCCCACCGTGACACCGTTCACGAGCAACCCGTCCAAGATGCGCTGGACGAACGCGTTGGCCGCCGAGCAGCAGGCATCGCGCTCACCGGAGAGGTGCAGTCCCCGACCTGACTGGACAAACTCGACCAGTGCTTGTTCCTGCGCCAGGGTCAGGGAGCCGAAGGTCTCCGCGCACCACAGGACTGCATAGGCGTCCAGGTCGGTCGGGAGGGTGGGCAGGTACTCCGCGAAGAGACCCGCCGCCGTCAGGGCGTCCGCCACGAGCTCGGCCTGGAAGGTCCCGTCCACCGGCTCGCCGAAGACCAGCGCGCGGTCGGCGACCTGGAGCGACAACAGGCCCGCATCGACGATTCCGTCGTCGACCGGTGCGGGCAGCGCGGCGCTGCCCAGGAGCAGGCTCGAGCCGACCTCGAGCAGCGCGGTCACCGACAAACCCGCCCCCTGCTGCACCACCAGGTCGGCCAATGCGAAGGAACCGTCCGCGGCGCTCAGAACCGAAACACCCAGACCACCGAGACTCACCGTGGCTCCCGGCACCGGCGCGCCCTCCGCGGTCACGACCGACCCCACCACCGAGACCGTGAGTGGCGCAGGATTCGTCACGGCGACGTCGACCGAGGCCGCCAAGCCGTCGTTGAAGGCCCCGATGGTGGCGCTGCCCGCGCCCGTCGCCGTGACCACCCCGCCGTCGTCGACCGTGGCGACGTGCGCATCGGTGCTGACGTAGGTCGCCCCCGCGGCAGCCGAGACCACGCTCACCTTGGCGCCGTTGGAGAGGGTCGCCACGAAGCTGGGGAAGGCCACGCCGCCGCTGACGAGGGCGGTCAGGTCCAGACCGAACGCCAGGGAGGCCGGCAGGTTCGGCGGCAGGCTCGAGAGGGAGCCGGGGGTGACCGCCAGGCTCTCGCCGGCGGAGAAGGTCAGGGGCGCGGTCGTCGCGAAGAGCAGGCCGCCGCCGCTCTCGCGCACGCCGGTGACGCGCAGCATTCGATCGGCCAGGCCATCGGCGACGCCGCCGGCACCCTGATCGCCGATGCCGTCGCGGACGGGCACGTCGCGCAGCTCGAAGCCACCCTGGGCCCCGCCGGGGACGACGCGGCCACCGAGTCGGATGGACCACAGGGGGCTGAACTTCGGTGTAGCGGCGGCGCTCTCGTCGAAGGTCGCGGCGATCCCCGCGGCGCCGCCGGCGGAGAGGGCCATCCAGCCACTCGTCGCCAGGCCGCCCTCGAGACTCGCCACGAGGCTTCGACCGTCGGGTTCGACCGTGGCGAGGGCGAAGCGCTCGAAGCGTCCGCCCGCCTCGTCGAAGAACTGAACCGCCGCGCGCGCGCCGGGGCGCAGGCCGCCGAGGTTGGGCAGCTTCAGGGTCGTCGGCGCCGAGACGCTCGCACCACCAGGCGAGAGGTACCAGCCCAAGAGGGCCGGCGCGCCGTCCGGAAGCGGCGCGGGCAGGTCGTCGATGGCGACCTGGACCGCGGTCAGGATCGCCGGCACCGGCAGCGGATCGCCGGGCGAGGGAGTGACCGTGGCGCCGAGCGAGGAACCGTCGCCCAGCACCGTGTGCGGCGGGAGCGTCAGGGAGCCCGCGGGAATCGTCAGCCGGAAGCCCGGCAGCCCGGCCAGGGTCAGCGTCACGTCACTGGTCCCGTTGTAGAGCTGGCCACCACTGGACGGCAGGCGCGGCAGGACCAGGGGACCCGGCAGGCTGCCGGCCACCCCGGGCGCGATGAAGACCTCGCGTGTGACCGTCGGGTAGGGCGCGACCACGCTGACCGGCACGAAGCCCGCCGGGCCGAGCACCGCCGAAACCGTATCGCCGTCGATGGTGAGCGTCGCCGGGCCGTCGCCCTCGATGCCGCTGAAGAGGAAGCGACCGCGCTCGTCGGTCACCGCGGTCAGTTCGAGCTCGCCGAGCTGCAACCGACAGGTGCCGCCGACGAGGGGTTGCAGCCCACCGTCGATGACGAAGCCGCCGAAAGACGTCGCGGGCTGCCCCGCCGCCAGGACCCGGAGAGTGAACTGCGTCAGGCCCGCTTCGGGCAGCCCGTCGAGCCGCGCTTCGATCCGTTCGATGCCGGGCTCGGCGCCCGTGAAGTACTGGACTCGAGCGAGGCCGGTGGCGTCGCTGTTGGCCGTGACCGCGGCGGCCTGGACTCCCGTGGCGGGATTGCGCACGACTCCGGTGCCACCCATGACTTGGAAGCGCACGGCGCGCCCGGCGATCGGGTTGGCCCCGTCGGTGACCCGCGCCTCGAGCATGCGGCCCGCGACGCCGCCCGCGACCTGGGACTGGAGCTCGCCCGTCACCGCGTGCACCTGCAGCTCGGATCCGGCGACGGCGGAGGCCAGGAACCAGGCCTGGCCCTCGACGTCGACGCTGTCGGCCCGCACGCGGTGGACCCCGCGACCGGCGCGGGACCCGAGCTCGAAGCGGGCGCGCGCGACGCCGATCGAGTCGGTCAGGACTTGCACCCGCTGGGGCGAGCTCGGATCCACGCCGGATCCGTCGTCCGGCGCCAGCCTCCCGCCGCCGGCGGCGACCTCGAAGCGGACCAACTTGCCCGCCAGGGGGCTGCCGTCGGGACGCGACAGACCCACCTCCAAGGGCGCTGCGGCGAACTGACCGGCGACGGCGGTCTGACCGTCCCCGCCATCCGCCGCGAGGGTGAAGCCGGCGGGCTCTTGGAAGACGACGGTGGCGCTCGTCGTGGACTCGTTGCCGACGGCGTCCGTGGCCACGACTTCGATCTGCGTCGGCGCGAAGGGATCGAGTACCACGCCATCGAGCCAGAAGCTCCCGTCGGACCCGAAGCCGCGGTCGACGACGGCCGGGACGCCGTCGACGGTGACCGAGAGTCCAGCGAAGCCGCTCAACAGGTCACCGACGCGACCGCTCACCGCCGTGGTCGAGCTGGTCAACGTGGCGCCGTCGGCGGGGAACTCGATCGCCACGCGGGGCGGCGTTCCGTCCTGCACGACCTCGAGCGGCACGGCCGGGAGGCCCTCGCCGGTCGGTGTGGTCTCGCGCAGGAACAGGGCGTTGCGGCGGTCGGCGACCAGCGGCACGTTGACACTGAACGAACGGTCGGTGCCCGCGACGACGCTCGCCTCGCTCGCGCCGCCCTGGACCGTGACCGCACTCCCCGCGGCCGAGGCCTTGCCGGCGACGACGACCACCGGGGCCAGGGTCGCAGCGGGCGGCGGCACGATCGAGATCCCCAGCGGGTTGGGGCTCGCGGGACCGACGCTGGTGGCGGCCGGTCCTCCGCCACCCCCACCGCCGCAGGCCGGGGCGCCGCACAGGGCGGTCAGTGCCAATAGGACCAGCCCAGCCGCGCGCGGGGCACGGAGCTGCTGCTGTTCGTCGTCGCCAATCGCCACCTGGGTCATCGCTGGTTCTCGCGCCCTCGCGGCCGGGGCAAGCGCGCCTCGGCAGTCTGCGGGAGGCTAGAAGGTACTCTGCGCCGCGGAAGGTCAGGGGCGCGGGTCGCGCGATCCTCGCCGCTCGTCGGGCGCGTCGATCAAGCTGGCGGGCCTGACCACGTCGCGGCCGAAGCGCCGCCGCAACTGGTCGACGCCCTCCGTGGCGCGGCCCAGGCGGGTGTCCTCCCGCGGCGCCTGGAAAGCGGCCCCGTCGTCGAACAATCCGGTCTGCACCGGGGTCCGCACGTCCTCGAGGTTCGAGACTTGTACGCCGAGCAGGCGCAGGGGCCCGGCCGGGACGCGCTCGAGCAGCTCCCGCGCGGTGGCGAAGATGCGCGGGCCCAGGTTGGTCGGGAAGTCGAGGGTCTTGGAGCGCGTGACCGTCTTGAAGTTCCAGAAGCGCGCCTTGACCGAGACCGTCTTGCCGCGCAGGCCGCGGTCGCGCAGGTCGTAGGCGACCTCCTCGGCGAAGTCGTACAGGCAGCGTCGCAGCAGCTCGCGGTCCGTGACGTCCTCGGGGAAGGTGCGCTCCTTGCCGTGGCTCTTCTCGACCCGGTTGGGCGTCACCCGCCGGTCGTCGATGCCGTGGGCCAGGTCGTGGATCCACGTGCCGGTCGCGCCGAAGGTCGCCTTGACCTCGTCGCGCGACTTCGACGCGAGCTGGCCGATGGTGGTCACGCCCATGGACTCGAGGCGCTTGGCCGTGCGCTCGCCCACGCCGAAGATCTTGGAGACCGGCAGGGGGTCGAGCACCTCGCGCAGCTCCGGCCCGCGGATCACGCGGAAGCCGTCGGGCTTGTCGAGGTCGGAGGCGAGCTTGGCCAGGAACTTGGTCGGGGCCACGCCGATCGAGGCGACCAAGCCTGTCTCGCGCAGGATGTCCGAGCGGATCTTGCGTCCGATGGTCTCGGCATTGCCGTGCAGCCGCTCGCAGCCGGACACGTCGAGGAAGGCCTCGTCGAGGGAGAGGGGTTCGACCAGCGGCGTGTAGCTGCGGAAGATCCGCATGATCTCGCGGCTGACGGTCGTGTACTTGTCGAAGTCCGGCGGCAGCAGCACCAACTCCGGACACAGCTGCAAGGCGCGCGCCGTGGGCAGGGCCGAGCGCACGCCGTACTCGCGCGCCGGGTAGTTGGCGGCGGAGATCACCCCGCGGCCCTCGGCCGTGCCCCCCACCGCCACCGGCCGGTCGGCCAGCTCGGGCCGATCGCGGATCTCCACCGACGCATAGAAGGCGTCCATGTCGACGTGGAGGATCTTGGGATCCGGTGCGGCGGCAGTCATGGGGGGTGGTCGCGGCTGGGGAATCTCCCCTGCGGAACCGGGTAAGCTAACGCCCCCATGCGCTTCCGCGACGTACGTATCGCCGCCTTGGCCCCGGCCCTGCCCGAACGGGTGGTCACGTCCGAGGAGCTCGAGCAGCGGCTGAGCCCGGTCTACGAGGCGCTGAGGCTGCGCGTCGGGCGCCTGGAGCTGATGAGCGGCATCCGCGAGCGACGCTTCTGGGATCCGGGGACACTGCCCAGCGACGCTTCGATCGCGGCCGCCCGGCGGGCCCTGGGCGAGGCGGGGATCGACCCCGCTCGAATCGGTCTGGTGGTGCACTCGGCTGTCTGCCGCGACTTCATGGAGCCAGCCACGGCCACCGTGGTCCACGCTGCTCTGGGACTGGCCCACCACTGCGCCGCCTTCGATCTGTCCAACGCCTGCCTGGGCTTCGCCCACGCGATGACGGTGGCGGCGGGCCAGATCGAGCGCGGCGACCTCGAGGCGGCGCTGGTGGTGGCCGGTGAGGACGGGGGGCCGCTGGTGGAAGCCACGATCGAACAGTTGCTCGGGGCCGAGTCCGTGGGCAAGGCGGAGCTCAAGCGCGCCTTCGCTTCGCTCACCATCGGCTCCGGGGGTGCGGCGGCGGTGCTGTGCCACGCCGACCTGGCCCCGGACGGCGCGCGCCTGCGCGGTGGCCTCCTGCGCGCGGCGACCGAGCACAACCACCTCTGCCGCGGTGACCGGGTGGAGGGCGCGAGCGGTCCGCTGATGGAAACCGACAGCGAGGCGCTGCTCGTGGCCGGATGCGCCCTGGCGGCGGAGACCTGGCCACGGTTCCTCGAGGAGCTCGAGTGGTCGGCGAGCGACGTGGACCGCATCGTGACCCACCAGGTGGGCGTCGCCCACCGGCGCGCACTGCTGGGCTCGATCGGCGTCGATCCGCAGCTCGACTGGCCGACGGTCGAGGTGCTCGGAAACATCGGCTCGGTGTCCCTTCCGGCGACCTACGCCCTGGCGCGCGAGGCGGGGCACATCGTGGCGGGGCAGCGGGTGGCGTTGCTGGGGATCGGCTCGGGGCTACAGTGCCTGATGCTGGGGGTCGAGGTCTAGAGGCCCGGCCGTGCGCCCACACGACTGAGCAGGCTGATGAACCCTTCCCACGCTGCATCCGCCCTCGCCATGGCCCTCGGCGGCGCCGCACTGGCGCTGACGCTCCTGCGCCCCTCTCCCGTCCGCACGCTCGATCAAGCCGTTGCCGTGCCGGAGCCCCTTCTGCTCGATCGCGTCAACCAACTCGCCGCGGAGAATCGCGACCTCCGCGAGCGGCTCGACGCCCTCGAGTTGCGCCCAGTGAGCAGCGCCCGCGTCGCCGTCTCCCCGGACGCCGCGTCGAGCGAAGATCTCGACGCCCTGCGCGCGGAGCTCTTGGCTGCCCTGACCGAGCGCGATGCAGGAACGACCGACGGAGCTGCGGATCCCGCGCGCTTCCGGGAGCGCGTGGCCGCGGCGATCGAGGAGCTCGAGCACGAAGAGGGCGTGGAGAAGTGGCTCTCCCGACTCGCTGCGGAGCGCTCGACGATCGAGACGGTCATGCCCCGCCTCGCAGAGGACCTGGGCATCACCTCGGACCAGGCCGAGAGGCTGGCATCGGTCCTGCATGCCAAGGTCGCGCGCGAGGAAGACCAGGCGCGACTGTGGCGTGACCGGGTCGACAAGGAGGTCCTCGCGGACAGGGCCAGGGCCGACAAGGAGACGTTCGTGGACGAGTTGGGGCAGGTGCTGACGCCCGATCAGGTCGAACGGTACTTCGCCAACCCGATTCACCCGGGCGGCGTCTACATCGGCGCGACCGTGCGGAAGCGCTAGGCCGGCCGTCAGCGGCGCGCGGCTTCGGATGCGAGCGCAGACAGAGCCCCGGACTCGCTCAAACCCCTGAGCACCCGCTGGGCCATCGCTTCGCAGCCCAGGGCGGTGAAGTGCACGGAGTCGATGAAGTGCGCGTCATCGCCGGGGATCGACGCCTCGCCCTCGATCAAGAGCGCGCCCGTCTCGGCGGCCACCGCGCGGATCGTGGCGTTGAAGGCCTCGTAGCCCTCGAGGATGCCCTCGACGCTCAAGTAGGGCATGAAGGTGAAAGCCTGCTGCAGGTTCTCGAGTTGGTCTTCGCGCGGCTGGTCCCGGCGGACCTTCTGGCTGAAGGTCACCAGCACGACCAGGTCTGCCGATCGCTGGCACTCCCGCACCAGTTCCAGCAGGTGGCCGTGGAATGTGCGCGCCAACTCACCCGCGTCGTAGCTCAACTTGCGCCCATCGTCGCGACCTGCCTCCTGGGCCGCCATGTAGCGCAGGTTCTTCACCACCAGGTTCCACAGGAGCGACGGCCCCGACGGCGGCCGCGGCTCGACCTCGTCCACCAGCCCCGCGTCCACCGCCAGTGGTCGACTGTCCACGGCCAGGTCGTTGGTGGCGTGGTAGATCACGACCACGTCCGGCTCCAGGGGCGCGATGCGCCGGGCCATGTTCGTGCGCGAGTCGACGGTGCGGTAGCCCGTCACGCCCGCGTTCAGGTACTCCCATTGGACCTCGGGAAAGCGCTCGCCCAGCCCCTCGACGACCCGCGCCGGCCAGGTGCCGGAGTTCGTCTCGGCCTGGGCGCAGAAGGTGGTCGATCCGCCCACGAAGGCCAGGCGCAGGCTCCCTCCCGGCTTGGGCTCGGCCAGCTCCGGGCTGCGGAAGCCGTGGGAGTCGGTCTCGATGCGGCTGCGCTTGCCGAACACGACGTCCAGGTTCGGCAGGGGACGAATCAGGTCCAGCTCCGGCAGGCGCTCGTGGATCTCGTAGATGTCCAGGTACTCGCCGTAGATCGAATGGGCCCGCAGGCGCACGACCCACTCGGCGGCGCCGAGACCACCTACGAAGATCGCCGCCAGGGTCAGGAAGAAGGTCCGTCTACGCATCGATGCTCCCGTCGGCGGCCGCCCTCGACCGCGCGCGCCTCAGGCGCGCTGCTCTCCATCCCGCTGGCCGTCGATCGGCCCGCCAGCGGGCCTGGCCTCGGGTGACCAGTCCCTGAATCCCTGGCGTCGGTGGTCGATGGCCTGGCCCCCCTCGCCCATGGCCGTCCGCTGCCACGTGTCGTCGCCCAGGTGGGGCTCGATCGAGCTCCAACCGAAGCGGTTCTCGCACACACGGCAGTAGCCATAGCCCTTGCGGTTCGGCGCGGCGGGGTCTCCGGTGTCGCGATCGACGTTGACGTTCCGGCGCAGCTCGCGGTACAGGGGTCCGTTCCAAATCTCGTTGAACGGCCGCGCCTCGGAGCCGAGCACGTGCCCCATCTGGATCGCCTCGAAGGCGCGGTAGCACGGCAGCACCGCACCGCTCGCGTCGATCATCACGAACTCCCAGGGCGCGCGGCAGGCCTTGGGCGAGTCACGCCGGGCACGGTCCTCCTCCACCGTCGGGGGCAGGCGCAGCTCGGTCTCGGGATAGTCCTCGGCCACCGCGCGGGCCCCGTCGAAGGCGCGCCGCATGTGGTCCTGGTGGAAGAACAGGCTCTCGTTGCGATCGATCCCGTTGGCCAGGGCCAGGTAGCCCGCGTCGATGCGCTCGACTCCGCGTTCGCCCCAGTAGCGCACGGCCTGCGCCAACTGGTCGACGTTGCGCCGCATCAGCGCGTAGCGGATCACCACCCGCGAGCGACGGCCGTGGATCTGCTCGCCGAGCCGCAGGTAGCGCTCGATGTTGGCGAGGATGCGCGGCAGCTCGGCGCCGGTTCGAATCGACTCCACGGTGTCTGCACGGATACCGTCGACCGAGAAGCCGTGGAGCGTGATCAGGTCCCGCTCGACGATGGACTGCATGCGCTGACCCTCCAGCAGCATGCCGTTGGAGAGCACCCAACGCTGGGCCCCGTGCCCCTGGGCCAGGAGCAGCAGGTGTTCCAAGCCCTTGTGCAGGTAGGGCTCGCCACCGGAGCAGATGTTGACCCAGGCGGCATTGGGGAACAGCTCCGCCGCCAGGAGTTCCATGCCTTCGACGGTCATGCGCTTGGCACCGACCAGCTCGTAGTCGCGGCAGAAGCTGCAAGCCAGGTTGCAGGCCTTGGTCAACACGACATCGACGGCAACCGGCTTGGAATGGAGTCGCTCGCGCCCCAGCCTGGACTCCAACCGATTGAGCAGCCGGCCCGAAAGCCGCCTGGGATTAGGGATCTTGCCGCTCATCGAAGCCCCACCCTAGACCAACGCTCGCCATCGGCGCGCGGTGGGTTTTGCCCGAAATTCGAGTCCTCGTGGGACTTCACGGCCACCCCTACACGGACCGCTCTGCCGCCCCTAGGATGGCCCAACTCGCAGTCCGGGCCCCCCGCCCGGTCCGGGCACACGAGGCGCTCGCCATGATCTACATCCGAGAGTTCATTGCTGGGTTGATTTCGCCCGCTGTGGTTTTGTCGAAACCGCGCTTCAGTCGTCAGCTACTGAAGTTCGCGTACACGGAGCTGTACACCAGCTACGACATCGGTGCCGTGGCGCGGCGGCAGGAGGGCGAGGTGCGCGAGGCCATGGAGCGCCACGCCAGCGACGAGGGCCGCCACTACAAGATCTTCAAGGAGTGGGCCCAGCGGGTTGCGCCCTATACGGCCTCGCACAACAACGGCGTCAACTTCGGTGACCCCGATGGCGTCGAGCAGCCCGATCGTCGATCGGTGCGCTGGTCCGCGGAGCAGGAGGCCGCGCCCAACCGGCGCCTGCCCGAGCTCGGGGACTACATGCTCTACATCTTCCTGTCGGAGAGTCGGGCGGTGATCCAGTTCAAGCTCTACCAGTGGCTCAACCGCTACGACGAGCGCTGCCGAACCTGGATCCCCAGCGTGCTCGTGGACGAGAAGCGGCACGTGGCCTATTCGCTGCACTACGCTTGGCGCGAGTTTCGCCGCGCGCCCCTGGCGCGCATCAGGGGCGCCGCACGCGTGGCTGTCTACATCGCGCGGCAAGACCTCGTCGACCTCTCGAAGCTGATCCAGGTCGGTGGCTCGGCGGTGATGGGCAGCCTGTTCTATTTCTTGCTCGTCACGCCCTATGGTTTCGGCCTGCGACTCTTGGGTCTCGCCCGTCGCGACCGCTTACGCCGAACAGAAACAGACGGGCCGGTGGCGCCCCAGCGCGTTCAGCTCGACTCGACCTATTGGGCCGAGCAGTAGCCCGGAGCCGTCTTTGAAAGTCCTCGGTCTCTCCTCCCACTTCCACGACTCGGCAGCAGCCCTCGTGATCGACGGTCGCCCGATTGCCGCGTCCCAGGAGGAGCGCTTCTCCCGGCGCAAGGGCGATTCGAGCCTGCCGATCCGCGCGGCGTCGTTCTGCTTGGAAAGAGGCGGCATCGAAGCCACCGACTTGGACGCGGTGGTCTTCTACGAGAAGCCCTTCCGCAAGTTCTATCGCATCGTCTCGACGTCCCTCGCCAACGCGCCGGGCGGGTTCCGCGCCTTCAAGGGCGCCCTGCACTCCTGGTTCGAGAGCAAGCTCTGGATCAAGAGCGAGATCGCCAAGGCCCTCGGAGTCCCGCTCGACAGGGTGCGTTTCTCCGACCACCACCTGTCCCACGCCGCCGCGGCGTTCCTGACCCACGACGTGCCCTCGGCGGCGACGCTGGTGGTGGACGGCGTGGGCGAGTGGACCTCGACGACCCTGGGTCGCCTGTCGCGCGCCGAGGGGGCCATGGTCTACGACGTCTTCGGGTCCGTCGACTTCCCCCACTCCCTGGGCCTGCTGTACTCGGCCCTGACCGCCTTCCTCGGCTTTCGCGTCAACGAGGGCGAGTACAAGGTGATGGGCCTGGCGCCCTACGGCCAGCCGCGCTTCGTACCGGAGTTGCGGCAGCTGATCCGGCACCCGGACGATGGGCTGTTCGAGTTGGACCTGCGCTACTTCAGCCACGACCGCTCGGTCACTCGCGGCTGGTCGGCGGAGCTCGAGCGTCTCCTGGGCCCGCCTCGCAATCCTGGCCGTCCACTGCGGCTGGGGCGCGAGGGCACCGAGTTCCAGCGCTGCGCGGACATCGCGGCGTCGCTCCAAGTGGTGCTCGAAGAGGAGCTCCTGCGCCTGTTCGAGCGCGCGCGGGAGCTGACCGGGGAGTCGGTGCTCTGCTATGCCGGCGGTGTGGCGCTGAACTGCGTCGCCAACGGCAAGCTGGCGCGGGAAGGTCCCTTCTCGCGCCTGCTCATCCACCCGGCGTCAGGTGACGCGGGCGGCGCCCTGGGAGCGGCCCTGGCCTATTGCGCCAGCCACGGCATCTACCGACCGGCTGGAGCGTTCAGCCCCTTCCTGGGCTTGGACGTGTCTAGCGCGGAGTTCGCGGGGCTGACGTTCGACGATTCGGGCTCCGACTCGGGCTCCGACTCGTTCCAGCGAACGCAGAGCGAGGACGAGTTCGTCGAGCACGTCGCCCAGGCCCTCGCGGACGACGAGGTGGTGGGCTGGATGCAGGGCGGCGCCGAGTGGGGTCCGCGGGCGCTCGGAGCGCGCAGCATCCTGGCCCGCCCGGATTCGCCCGGGCAGCAGCGCAGGCTCAACCGGATGGTCAAGCACCGCGAGGACTTCCGGCCCTTCGCCCCGGTGGTCCTGGACGAGTGGGCCGAGGAGCTGTTCGAGGGCCTGTGCCCCGGGCGCGAGCTCGAGCGGCACATGCTGGCCACGGTCACGACCCGGAAGGCGTGGCGCGGGCGCCTGGCGGCCGTGACCCACGTGGACGGCTCGGCGCGGGTGCAGTGCCTGCGACCCTGCGACGGACCGCTGCTGCATCGGGTCCTTGCCCGCTTCCACGCGCTCACCGGCATCCCGGCCCTGGTGAACACCAGCTTCAACGACGCGGGCGAGCCGATCGTCAACAGCCTCGACGACGGCCTGCGCTCCGCCCGCCGCTGCGGGCTGGGCCTGCTCGCCGCCTACCCCCACCTCGTTCGACCGGCCAAGGACCCGGTTCCCGTCCCGGCCGAAAGCGCGACCCTGGAGCCCAGCGCATGAAGGACAAGCTCTCCACCCTCGCCGATCTGGTGGGGCAAGCGACCCGGCGCGAGAACCGTCACATGCTGGTGATCGTCTTGGCCCTGGTCCTGGTCGGTTCGGTGATCGGCATCGGCGCGGCCTTCCCCCTGCTGTCGCCGTTCCTGTACTCGATGTTCTGAGGGGCGCAGGACCTGGGGGCTTCCACAGGGGGCTCGAGCCCCGTCCTTCTGACCAGGGGCGGGGCCCTGCCGGCCCACCCCGGCTCGGGGGCAAGGCCCGAGTGCCCTGAACGCCGAGCCGCCATCCGCGCCTGTCCCGGCCGCTGCTCGGGCCGGTGAGGCGCGTCGCCGGGTGCTGGTCCCGGCTGGCGGAAAAGGCATCTGGACCGGTGGACAGGGCAACCGGCTTGTGGGACAACCCCCGCCCCCGATTTCAGGGATTCCTGAAATCCGGGGCCCCGCCAGCCATGTCCTCGACCCTCCACCCCCCCTCCACTGCCACCGGCGGTGGATTGACGCCGCTCGACCCCGAGCTTGCGGCCGAGCTCCCGGCGTTCGAGCAGTTCTTCAAGACCTTCGGGTTCAAGCGCGTCCACGGCCGGGTCTGGGGCCTGTTGGTGCTCTCCGAGCAGCACCTGTCCGCGAAGGACATCTGCGAGCAGATCGAGATCAGCCAGGGGGCGGCCAGCACCACCCTGGGCGAGTTGGTCGAGTGGGGCGCAGTCACGCGGACCTTCGACAGCCACCGCCGCTGCCACCTCCACAGCCCGGTCGGCAACGCCCTCTCGATCGCGGCGACGATCCTGCGCCGGCGCGAGGCGGTGGCCTTCCAGCAGTTCCGATTGACCGCCGACCGCTCCCTCAAGTTCGTCCAGAAGCGCTACGGCGAGCGGGACCCGCGGGTCCTGACCCTGCGCTCGATCATCTCGGCCTGCGAGATCGCGGAGGCTCTGATGACCCTGCTCGTGGGCGCGGTCGCCAACGCCCTCGGCGACAGCCAGTCGATCTTGAGCCGCGCGATCCACGCCGCCCTGAAGGTCGGCTTCGGCGGCAAGGGCAAGGACGCTACCACCGACGACCTCGTCGCCCTCGCCACCCCGGCCCTGGCCGCGATCCGCGCCGAGGAGGAGGCCCGCCAACAGGCCGAGTCCACCCTCGAGGGTCCGTCGGGCGACGACGAGCCGCAGGAGGCCCGATCGTGATCGACCTGCCCCGCGTCGTGATCACCGGGATCGGGCTGACGAGCCCCAACGGCAACTCCCTGGCCGAGTACCGCAAGAACCTGCTCGCGGGCGTCTCGGGCGTCCAGCCCTACGAGATCCGCTACTTCGGCAAGACCCTGGCCGGCATCTGCGACTTCGACGCCCTGCGCTACCAGAAGCGCAAGGAAGTCCGCCGCGGCACCCGCGCCGGTTCGATCGCGGTGTTCTGCGCCAACGAGACCCTGGCCGACGCCGGGATCGACCTCGAGACCCGCGACCGCAACCGCGTGGGCATCTACATCGGCACCACCGAGCACGGCAACGTGGAGACCGAGGCCGAGGTCTTCAACATCAGCCAGTACGGCTACGACTGCTCCTACTGGTCCCACCACCACAACCCGCGCACGGTGGCCAACAACCCCGCGGGCGAGGTGACCCTGAACCTCGGCATCGGCGGGCCGGCCTACTGCCTGGGCGGCGCCTGCGCGGCGGGCAACCTCGGCCTGATCCAGGGCATGCAGATGCTGCAGCTCGGGCAGGTGGACCTGGCCTTGGCGGGCGGCGTCTCGGAGTCGATCCACACCTTCGGGATCTTCGCCTCGTTCAACGCCCAGGGCGCCCTGGCCACCCACGCGGACCCGACCAAGGCCTCGCGACCCTTCGACACCGCTCGAAACGGGATCGTCGTGGCTGAGGGCGGCGCGCTCTACACCCTCGAGCGCCTGGACGACGCCCTGGCCCGCGGTGCGCGGATCTACGGCGAGGTCGTCGGGCACTCGGTCAACTCGGACGCCACCGACTTCGTGCTGCCCGACTCCGACGGCCAGAACCGCTGCATGCGCCTGGCCCTGGAGAGCGCCGGGATCGAGCCGGGCGAGATCGACGTGCTGTCGACCCACGCCACCTCGACGCCCTCGGGCGACACCGTCGAGTGCCGAGCCGTGCGCGAGGTCTTCGGCGACGAGCCGCGCGTCCACGTCAACAACACCAAGAGCTTCATCGGCCACGCCATGGGCGCGGCCGGCGCCCTCGAGCTGGCCGGCAACCTGCCCAGCTTCGAGGACGGCGTGGTCCACGCCACGATCAACGTCGATGACCTCGACCCCGAGTGCGACCTGCGCGGCCTGGTGCTGAACGAGCCCCGCCGGATCGGCGAGGTCGAGCACGTGATGAACATGTCCTTCGGGATGCTCGGAATCAACTCGGCCGTCGTGGTCAAGAAGTACCACCGCGGCTGAGTTCACCTGGAACCACCCCACCCCTGACCGCCTACCCCACCACCGCCATGACCCCGGAAGAAGTCGTCGTCGCCATCAAGGACATCATCCAGACCATCGCCCCCGACGAGGAGGTCGACGGCCTGGACATGAACGAGCGCCTGCGCGACCAGATCGAGCTGGACTCCATGGACTTCCTCGACATCGTCATGGAGCTGCGCAAGCTCTACGGCGTGCAGGTCCCCGAGGAGGACTACAAGGAGCTCGGCACCCTGCAGGGCTGCGTCGACTACCTCGGCCCGAAGCTCGCGGACAAAGAGCTTCACTGCGCTTCTCGGGCATAGCCCGAGTAGCGCAGGTACTGTTGGCCCAACGCCTGGCGGCGTTGGAGCATGCGCCGAATGGGCGCCTGCTGTCGGCGGATGGTCCCTCTCCATGATCCCTGAGCGCTACGACACGATCGTCATCGGCGCCGGCCTGAGTGGCATGGCGGCGGGGATCAGGCTGGCCATGTTCGGCCAGCGTGTGGCCGTCCTGGAGCAACACTACCTCTGGGGCGGCCTCAACTCGTTCTACAAGCGCGGCGGGCACCTGTTCGACACCGGGATGCACGCCCTGACGAACTACGTGCCCAAGGGCACCCGGGGCACGCCCCTGGCCCGGGTCTGCAAGCAGTTGCGGATCAGCCACGACGAGCTGAACCTGTTGCCCCAGAAGACGTCGCAGGTCGTCTGTGCCGGGCATCGCGTGCGCTTTTCGAATCAGGTCGAGCTCCTGATCGAGGAGATCGGTCGCTGCTTCCCGGCGCGCGTCGACGCCTTTGTCGCGCTGGTCGACGAGCTCCGCGACGCCCCCCTGGGCGAGCCCGACCCGTCCAGCGCGCGCGAGCGCCTGACGGCGCGCCTCGGCGACGCCGACCTCGTCGACCTCCTACTGGTGCCCACCTGCTACTACGGCAGCGCGCGCGAGAACGACGTGGATTGGGACCAGTTCGTGATCCTGTTCCGCTCGATCTTCCTGGAAGGCCTGGCCATGCCCGCCGAGGGCATCCGGCCCTTCCTGGCCCTGTTCAAGGACCGCCTCGTCGCCGCCGGTGCCGAGCTGCGGCTCAAGTCCGACGTGGCGCGCATCGAAGTCGAGGGCGGCGCGGCTCGCGCGGTCGTCCTGGCCGACGGGACGCGGCTGGCGACCGACCGGGTGATCTCTTCCGCCGGCTGGGTCGAGACCATGCACCTGTGCGGAGAGGCGCTCGAGTCCGAGCACGTGCGCCCTGGCGACGCCGGCCGCCTGTCGTTCGTCGAGACGATCTGCGTGCTCGACCGCTGGCCCCACGAGCTGGGGCCGGACATGGACGCAGCGGTGATCTTCTATTCCACGGGTGAGCGCTTCCGCTACGAGCGGCCCGACCGCCTGGTGGACGTGAGCTCCGGCGTGATCTCGATGCCGACCAACTTCGCGGGCACGCCGGCGGAGCGCGAGCCGCTGTTCCGCGTCACGGTGCTGGCGGACCACGAGCGCTGGGTCGCGCTGGAAGAGGACGAGTACGTGGCCCGCAAGCAGCTCCTGTCCGATGCAGCGCTCGAGGCCACGACCGCCTTCTGCGCCGACGTGCGCCCCCACGAGACCTTCCGGGACGTGTTCACACCGCGCACGCTCACCAAGTACACGCGCAAGCTCGGCGGCGCGATCTACGGCAGCCCGCGCAAGCGTCCCGACGGCTCCACCCCCGTGGCGGGCCTGTACCTCTGCGGCACCGACCAGGGCTTCCTGGGCGTGATCGGCGCGGCGGTCTCGGGGATCTCGATCGCCACCCAGCACGCGATGGCCGCCCGCTAGCCCCGAACTCCAGCCATGACTCACTCCGACGAGATCCCGCGCCCCCGGGGCGAGCGCGACGTGCGCTACTTCAAGGGCAGCACCGACGGCAAGCGGCCCCTGACCAAGGACCCCCTCGAAGGGGCCGCCTCCGCCTACGACCTGGTGGTGATCGGCAGTGGCCTGGGCGGTTTGACCGCGGCCAACGTGCTCGGCCGCGCCGGACACGGGGTGGCCCTGCTCGAGCAGCACTACAACTTCGGCGGCCTGGCCACCTGGTTCCGCCGCAAGGGCGGGCACACGTTCGACATCTCCCTGCACGGCTTCCCGATCGGGATGAAGAAGACGTGCCGCAAGTACTGGACCCAGGAGATCGCCGACTCGATCGAGCAGCTCGACGGGGTGCGCTTCGACAACCCGCAGTTCTCCTTCGAGACCGAGTTCACGCGGGTCGACTTCACGAACAAGCTGGTCGACGTGTTCGGGCTCGAGCGCGCGAAGGTCGAGGCCTTCTACGACGAACTGCGTCGGATGGACTTCTTCGACCCGACCACCGAGACCACGGGCGAGCTGCTCGAGCGCTGCTTCCCCGGGCGCAACGACGTCCACCGGCTCTTGATGGAGCCGATCAGCTACGCCAACGGCTCGACCCTCGACGACCCGGCGATCAGCTACGGGATCGTCTTCTCGAACTTCATGAGCAAGGGCGTGTACACCTTCAGTGGCGGCACCGACACCCTGATCAAGAAGATGAAGGCCGAGCTGGTCGCCAACGGCGTAGAGATCTTCAACTCCGTGCTGGTCGACAAGATCGTGATCGAGGAGAGCCCCATGGGTGAGCGCCGCGTAGCCGGCGTCGAGGCCCTGGGACGCTTCATCGCCGCCAAGGCCGTGGTCTCCAACGCCAACGTGCTGACCACCGTCCACAAGCTGGTCGGCGCGGCGCACTTCGACCCGGACTTCGTGGCCAAGGCCGGCAAGGTGCGCCTGAACACGTCGAGCTGCCAGGTCTACATGGGCGTGCGCGATGGCGCCGAGCTGCCCTGGGTGACGGACCTGTTGTTCACGTCCACACGGCCGACCTTCACGTCCGAGTCCCTGTGCGACTTCCACGGCGAGAGCCGCACCTTCTCCTTCTACTACCCGAAGACCCGCCCCCAGGGTCGTCCGCGCTACAGCGTGGTCAGCTCCACCAACGCGCGCTGGGAGGACTGGGCCGAGCTCGACCAGGCCGCCTACGACGCCGCCAAGGACAAGCTCGCCGCCGACACCCTGGCCTGCCTGGAGGGCTACGTGCCCGGGGTGGGCGGACTGATCGACCACGTGGAGGTCGCCACGCCGCGCACCTTCGCCTTCTACACCGAGCACCCCACCGGGACCTCCTTCGGCACCAAGTTCGAGGGCCTCGAGGTCTCGACCCAGCTGCCCGACGAGATCGGCGGCCTGTTCCACGCCGGCAGCGTCGGGATCATCATGTCCGGTTGGCTCGGGGCGGCGAACTACGGCGCGATCTGCGCCAACAAGGTCGACGCCTGGCTCTACTCCCTGGCCGAAGTCAGCGCCTGACCCCGCGCGAACCGCTCCCATGACCCAGTCCACCCGACTCGAGGCACCCGCCGATCGCGCGGCGATCGAAGCCGCCATCCCCCACCGCGAGCCCTTCCTGCTGGTCGACGAGGTGCTCGAGGCGCAGGACGAGCGCATCGTCACGCGCTGGACCGTGCCCGCTGATGCCGATTGGTTCCGCGGGCACTACCCGGGTCAGCCGGTGACTCCGGGGGTACTGCTGTGCGAGCACGCCCTGCAGTCCGGGGCGCTGCTCGTCAGCCGCGCCTTGGCGGGCTTCGACGCCGGTGACGGTGTGCCCGTGGTCACCAAGCTCGAGGGCGCGCGCTTCCGCCGCATGGTGCTGCCGGGCGAGACCGTCGAGACCGAGGTCAAGCTGGTCGAGCGCCTCGGCCCGGCCTGGATCCTGCGCGGCGTGGTGCGCTGCGGAGGCAAGAAGGCGGTGGACCTCTCCTTCGTGCTCAGCGCCGCCGGCGCCATGGGTCGCGTGGACCGATGAGCGCCACCGACTTCATGGGCCTCGCGGGCCGGCGCATCCTGATCGCCGGGGTGGCCAACAAGAAGAGCGTCGGATTCCAGGTGGGCAAGCGCCTGGTCGAGGCCGGGGCTCGGGTCTGCTGGAGCGTTCGCAGCGAGCAGCGCCGCGACGAGCTGGCCGCCAAGCTCCCCGGCGACGGCCCCGTGGTGGTCTGCGACGTCGAGGACCAGGGCCAGATCGAGGCCCTACCCGGCGCCCTGCGCGACGCGGGCGTGGACCAGCTCCACGGCCTGTGCCACTCGATCGCCTTCGCCAACTACTCGGAGGGCCCCAAGCCCTTCCACGAGACCGGCCGCGACGACTTCCTGCAGGCGATCAACGTCTCGTGCTTCTCCCTGGTGCAGCTCTCGCGCACGCTCAAGCCGCTCTTCGCCCACGACGCCTCCGTGGTCACGATCTCGATCTCGACCACCCGCATGGCCTCGGAGAACTACGGCTACATGGCCCCGGTCAAGGCCGCCCTGGACTCGTCCGTGGCCTTCCTGGCCAAGAGCTTCTCGGCCGACACGGAGGTGCGCTTCAACGCCGTCAAGGCCGGCCTGCTCAAGACCAGCTCCTCCGCCGGCATCCCCGGTTACCTGGAGAGCTACCTCTTCGCGGAGGCGGCCATCCCCAGAAAGCGCGGCCTGGCGACGGTGGAGGTCGCCGACACGGCCGTCTTCCTGCTCTCGCCCCGCTCCAGCGGCCTCAACGGCCAGGGCCTGGTGGTCGACGCCGGGATGGAGCTGAACTACTTCGACCAAGAGATCGTGAGCCGCGCCACGCGACCCGACGGAGTCTGATCGCTCCCGATGGCGGCCGGGCCGCTATCCTCTGCGCGCCCCCCCACCTCCCATGCCCTCCACCGATCCGACCTCCGAGCCCGCCGCCCAGGGCCGCACCGTGCGTCCGGCCGGAGGCAAGTCGCGTCAGCGCGGCGCCGAGCGGGCTCCGCTCGACCTCGCCGACGACCGCCGCCGCCTCAAGAACAAGCTGGTCCCCGAGTACGAGGTGACGCCCCACTTCGTGCGCGTGGACGGGGGCCCGTGGATGCACTTCGTCGACGAGGGCAACCCCGCCGCGCCGGTGCTGCTCTGCGTACACGGCAACCCCAGCTGGTCCTTCCACTGGCGTCGCCTGATCGACCGCTTCCGCTTCACCCACCGCGTGGTGGCCCCGGACCTGATCGGCTGCGGCTTCTCCGAGAAGCCGGCCGACTTCGACTACCGCCTCGCGCGGCACATCGACTCGCTCGAGACCCTGGTGGACGAGCTCGGCATCGAGCGCGCGACGCTCGTGGTCCAGGATTGGGGCGGGGCCATCGGACTCGGCCTGGCGGCGCGTCGGCCGGAGCTGGTCGAGCGCCTCGTGATCCTCAACTCGGGCGCCTTTCGCTCGACGCGCATGCCCGGGCGCATCGCCATGGGTCGCGTGCCCTTCCTGGGTCGCCTGGGCATCCGCGGCCTCGGGCTCTTCTCGCGCCTGGCCCTGATGTGGGCGGTGGAGCGCAAGCGCTGGACCCGCGCCGAGCGGCGCGGCTACCTGCTGCCCTACGCCTCCTGGGCCGATCGCGTCGCGATCCAGGCGTTCGTGGACGACATCCCGATGGACCCCTCCCATCGCAGTTGGAACGACCTGGTCGCGATCGAGGAGTCCCTCAGCGGGCTCGCCGATCGACCCACCTGCATCGTCTGGGGCGCGCGCGACTGGTGCTTCACCACCGAGTTCCGCGATCGCTACCAGCAGTTCTTCCCCGCCGCCGAGGTCCACACCATCGCCAACGCGGGGCACTGGGTGCTCGAGGACGCGCCCGAAGAGGTGCTGAACCACATCGCGGCCTTCCTCGAAGCCCACCCGGTCGAGGTCGCGGCAGCCCCCGGGGCCAGCGGGGCGTGACCGGGCCGGCGGGGGCTCCGCGCCGATCGCGCGGTGACACCGACGGCTCGGGACGAGGGACTGCGGGCGATGGGACTGCGGGCGATGGGATCGCCAACGTCGCGCGCCACCTGGACCGCTTCGCCGCCGACGCCCCCGAGCGCCCGGCGGTGCGCGCTGCCGTGCGCAGGCGACCGGGCCAGTGGGAGTCCCAGAGCTTCGCGGTGCTCGCCGCGCGCAGTCGGCGCATCGCGTCCGGGCTCCTGGCCCAGGGGCTCGTGCGGGGCGACCGCGTGAGCCTCTTGGTGGAGCCCGGCATCGACCTGATCGCGATCACCTACGCCTGCCTGCGCGCGGGGCTCGTGCCGGTCTTGATCGATCCGGGCATGGGCCGCAGCTCCTTCCTGGCCTGCGTCGAGCGCATGGCGCCGGCGGCCCTGATCGGCGTGCGCCGCGCCCACGTGGCTCGGCTGCTCTTCCGCCACGCCTTCCGAACCTGCCGCGTGCGAGTCGGCGTCGGCCCCGGCCCGCACTTCGGCGCGCTGCGCCTCGATGCCCTCGAAGCCGCCGGCGACGGCCGCTTCACCCACGCGGACACCACCGCCCGCGAGACGGCGGCGATCCTGTTCACCAGCGGCAGCACCGGTCCGGCCAAGGGCGTGGTCTACACCCACGGCATCTTCGAAGCCCAGGTCGCGGCCCTGCGCGACCTGTACGACCTGCAGCCGGGCGAGGTCGACGTGGCCTGCTTCCCGCTCTTCGCCCTGTTCGACAACGCCCTGGGGATGACGAGCGTCTTCCCGGACATGGATCCGACGCGCCCGGCGCAGTGCGATCCGGCCCTGATCCACCGGGCGGTGGTCGAGAGCGGGGCGACCCTGGCCTTCGGCTCGCCCGCCATCTGGCGCCGGGTGGCGCCCTGGTGCGCGGCCCGCGGCGAACGCCTGGGCGGGCTGCGCCGCGTGCTCGTGGCCGGAGCCCCGGTCCCGCCGCAGTTGGTCGAAGCGCTGCGCGCGGTGCTGCCCGACGGCGGCGACGTCCACACTCCCTACGGCGCGACCGAGTCCCTGCCGGTGTCCAGTGTCTCCGGCGCGGAGATCGTCGACGCCTCGATCCGCTCCCACTCGGAGACAGGCGGCGGCAACTGCATCGGCCGACCGGCCCCGGGCATGGACCTGCGCGTGATCCGCATCGACGACGGACCGATCGCGAGTTGGAGCGACGAGCTCGAGGTCGCAGCCGGCGAGTTGGGTGAGCTCTGCGTGCGCGGGCCGGTGGTGACGCCGGCCTATGCGGAGGACCCCGGCGCCACGGCCCTGGCCAAGATCGACGACGGCCGCGGCGGCGTCTGGCACCGCATGGGCGATCTGGGCTGCGTCGACGGCGACGGTCGGTTCTGGTTCCAGGGTCGCAAGAGTCACCGCTTGGAGACGGAGCTGGGCGTGCTGCCCTGCGTGCCCACCGAGAACGCCTTCAACACCCATCCGGCGGTGCGGCGCACGGCCTTGGTCGGGGTTGGAGCACGGGGTTCCGAACTGCCGGTGCTGGTGATCGAGCTGGAACCGAGCGAGCGGCCGACCGAGGCCCTGGCCGACGCCATCCTGGCCCACGGCCGCGATCGGGTGGCGACCGCGAGCCGCGTGACGCGAACCCTGTTCCACCCCGGCTTCCCGGTCGACGTGCGCCACAACGCCAAGATCGATCGCCCGCTGCTTGCCGAATGGGCCACGGAGCAACTGCGTTGAGCAGTCTGTCGGCGCAACTCGGGCGCTGCTTCGTGACCGGCGGCGGCGGGTTCCTGGGCCTCGAACTGGTGCGCCAGTTGCGCGCGGCCGGCTGCGAGGTCACCAGCGCCAGCCGCAGCAGGCATCCGGCCGTGGAGCGCCTCGGCGCCCAGTGCGCGGCGGTGGACCTGCGTGACCGCACGGCCGTCGGAGCCGCCCTCGCCGGACACGACACGGCCTTTCATGTGGCCGCCCTGACCGGCGTCTTCGGCCGCCGGGCCGACTTCTGGACCACCAACGTCGACGGCACCCAGAGCGTGCTCGACGCCTGCGTCGACGCAGGCGTCGTCCGCCTGGTGCACTGTTCGAGTCCTAGCGTGGTCTTCGGCGGCAGGGGCCATCTGGGCGCCACCGCGGACGAGCTCGACTACCCAACGCGCTTCCTGTCGCCCTACCCCGAGTCCAAGGCCGAGGCCGAGCGTCGCGTCCTCACGGCCAATGGCAGCCCCCTCGCCGGCGGCGGCGACCTGGCCACGGTCGCCCTGCGCCCGCACCTGATCGTGGGCCCCGGCGATCCCCATCTGGTTCCGCGCCTGCTCGACCGCGCCCGCGCCGGCCGCCTGGCGATCGTCGGCGACGGTCGCAATCGCGTCTCGATCACCGACGTGGCGAACGCCGCGGCCGCCCACGTCCAGGCGGCAGCGCGCCTGGCGCCCGACGCCCCCCACGCCGGCCGCGCCTACTTCGTGAACCAGCGCGAGGAAGTCGTGCTGTGGGACTGGATCGGCCAGATCCTCGACGCCGCCGGCGCACCTCGCCCGGGCCGTCGGTTGTCGGCCCCCGCGGCCTACCGCCTCGGCGCCGCGCTCGAAGGACTGTGGAAGCTCCTGCGATTCTCGGGCGAGCCGCCGATGACGCGCTTCGTGGCCCAGCAACTGGCCCTCGACCACACCTATTCGATCGAGCCCGCGGTGCGCGACTTCGGCTACGAGGAGCGCTTCTCCCTGGCCGGGTGCACCAGGCGGGTGATCGAGGGCTGCTGCGCGTAGGGCTTCCGATCAAAGCGGCTTGGCCGCATCGGATCGGCTTCGGAACGCGGGCGGCAAGCAATGAACAGGTCCCGGGGCCGCGGGGGCCAATGGGTGACGACCCGGGCCTGACGCGCGCGACGGCGTTGCTCTAACTCGGCGCGACCCCTCGATCTACCCGCGAGTTCTTCAGACCAGCGGCATCCAAACCTCGGTCTCGAGGTCTTCCGGTGCCGTCTTGCGCGGATCGTTGAGGTAGCGCTCGAGGGAGGGCGGGTCGCCCAGGCGGCGCCATTCGCCGTCGATCGGGCCCGAGGCGACGCGGGCGAACAGGGCGGCGTAGGTCTGGCCCAACCCGTCGTAGGGTCCGCGGTGCCGGACGACGGCGAAGTTGCCGCCGGGCAGGCGGATCTCGCTGACCGGTCCGGCGATCCTCGCGCTGGCCTTGACCACCAGGCAGGCGTCGTAGCGGCAGCGCTCGGGCTGGGTCACCTCCGGGTCGTCGTGGCACAGGGCGAACATCGCCGGGCGGCCGAAGATCATGTGTCGCCAACCCCACTTGAAGAGGGTCTTCCAGGCGCTCGCGACATCGGAGTAGGGGCCCACGTGGCGTACGCAGGCCACGCGCTCGGGCTCGCGTGGCTCGAGGCGCACGTCGATCGGCGGCAGATCGTCGCCTCCGCCGTCACCCTCCCTATCGCCGCCCCCACCGCTGGAGGCACCCTCGGCTCGGTAGGTCGAGGGGGCCACGCCGAACTGCCGTGCGAAGGCCCGGGTGAAGGCCTCGTTGCTGCCGTAGCCGACGTCGAGGGCGATCGACAGGATGTCGGCGTCGGTCTGCTCCAACCGGTGGGCGGCACGCTCGAGGCGCAGGCGCCGCACATGGGCCGCGACCGGCTCGCCGACGAGCCCGCGGAAGAGCCGGTGGAAGTGGAAGGGCGAAAGGCCCGCCGCCGCGGCCACCTCGGCCAGGGGCAGGTCCTCGGACAACCGCTCCTCGAGCAGGCGCTGGGCCCGCCGGATGCGGGCGGCATAGTCCTGGTCCGAGCGGGCGGGGGGTTCGGTCACGGTCGGCTGAGTCTGTTGCATGGCCCCAGCCTCGGCCGGCCAAGTCCGCGGTGCTTGATCGTGCTTGCTGAAGGGCAGATCCGCCCGCAGCCCTACCGATCGGTGTAGCCCAGGGCCTCGAGCTCCTGCTGGCGCTGGACCGAGAGCCTGGGGCCGCGCAGGGTCGCGAAGCGCGTCTGCAGGTCCACGTTCTGCCGCCGCCGGTCGGAGAGCTCCGAGAGCAGCGACCCGACCACTTCCTCGTGCTGGTCGCGCACGTCGAGCAGGCCACTGGGGTCCGAGTCCAGGTCGAACAGGCTCTCGGTCACGTCGCCGTCCACCGACGCACGCACCAGGTGCCAGCGGTCGTCGGTGACACCCTCGAAGAAGCCGGCCTTGCGACCGATCAGGAGCTGCTCGAAGGCCGGGCCGCCGGGCGCGAAGGTGGCGGGATCCCGCAGCGCATCGGCGAAGGAGCCAACCTGGAAGGCCGCAGGCATCTCGAGCCCGAGCAGGTCGCAGAGGGTCGCGGGAATGCCGGTCAAGCTCACGGGCCGATCGACGACGCCCCGACCGACTCCTGGGCCGGCCACGATCAACGGCACATGGGTCAAGACGCGGGTCAGGCCGGTGCGGTGCCCGAGGTTGCCCTGCTCGCCGAACTGCTCGCCGTGGTCGGAGAGCACGATCACGATCGAGTCCTCGCCGCGACGTTCCCTCCAGATCTCGAGCAGCTTGCCGATGCCGAAGTCGGTCCAACGCACGTTGTCGTCGTAGAGGTCCGACAGCCAGGCCACGTCGTCCGGCCCCATGCCCTCGAACTCGGTCAGGAACTCGGCGGCTTCGCCGAACACCGCCGACATCGGCTTGCCGACCAATCGGTCGTAGCGCTGGCGGAAGACCCCCTGGTACTCCTGGTCGGCGAACTTGCCGAAGTAGCGCGCCGGCGGCACGTAGGGCGAGTGGATCTGATAGGTGTGCACGAAGAGGAAGGCCGGCTGGCCGTCCGGCACCTCGTCACAGAAGTCGTTCACCTGGGGCAGCTTCGCGGGCAGCTGCTGCATCCCGAAGACCTGGAAGTCGAAGCCGCGGTCGAAGCCCATGTCCGGATGGACGTTGCCGGTGTCGCCGATCACGCCGGTGTACCAACCGGCGGCCTGGACCAGCTCACTGAGCATCGGCGCATTGTCGGCCAGGCGCGTCGAGCTCTCGTCGTAGCGCGACGTGTTGCGCACTCCGTGGGCCAAGGGATCCAAGCCGGAGAAGATGCTGACGTGGCTCGGTGCGGTCTGCGAGGCGGGCGAGCAGGCCTCGGAGAAGAGCACCCCGGAGGCCGCGATGCGGTCCAGATTGGGGGTCGTCTCCTGCCTCGAGCCGTAGGCGGACACGCGGTCGGCCCGCAGGGTGTCGAGGCTGATCAGCAGGATGTCCGGCGGGCTCTCGGGGCCGCCGCCACCACAGGCACTGACCAGGCCGAGCGCGGCGACGGCGAGAGGGGTCGAGGGACGCCGGATCATGGGCACGAGTCTACAACCCGAGTTCACCGCTCGTCTGCGCCCTCGATGTAGCCCAGGGCCTCGAGCTCGTCTGCGCGATCTGTCTCGTCCGGATCGGCGAGCTCGGCTGGGAATCGGTCGCGGAACTCCATGCCCACTCGCCTGCGCTCGCTGATCGCCTCGCGCAGGGGCTCGAGGCGCGCCTCGCCGGCCTCGAGGGGCGACTGTTCGAGCGGATCGCCGGGGAAATCGAACAGCACGTCCTCGGGACCCGGACGGCGCAGGAGGCGCACGCCGCCGACGGCGACCGCATCGCTGCGCCGGTCGCCGGGGATGCCGACGAGCTGCTGATGCAGGGCGCGGGGTGCCGGGGCGCGGCTCGGATCGCGCAGGGCGTCCACGAAGCTCGGCTCGGCGTGGCTCGGTGCGTCGATACCGATCAGCTCCAGCACCGTCGCGAGCAGGCCACTGGTGGGCACGGGCTCGTCGACCACGCCCACGCCCACGCCGGGACCGCGCACGATCAGCGGCACCCGCAGCAGCTCGCGTTCGAGGCGTGCGGGGTGCCCGAGGAAGCCGTGCTCGCCGAAGCCCTCGCCGTGGTCGGAGACGACCATGAGGACCGTGTTGTCCGCATCGCGCAGCTCGGCCCACCGGCGCCACAGCTCCGCCACCTGGCTGTCGGCAAAGGACAGGTTCGCGTCGTAGAGGCTCTGCAGCCAAGCGAGGTCCTCGTCCCCCATCCCGGGGAAGCGCTCCAGGAAGCGCCCCGCCTGGGTGGTGAGGAAGCCCGTCGGACTGCGCCGCAGGCTGTCGTAGCGGGTACGGAACTCGCCCCGGTACTCCATGTCGCAGAAGCGACGCATCACGGCCAGGGGCGGCAGGTAGGGCGCGTGGCACTCGTAGCTGTGGAAGAAGACGAACAGCGGCGCGCCGTCGTCGGGCACCTCGGCCACCAGGTCCCCGAAGGCGTCGAGCTTCTCGTCGAACTTCGAGTACTTGAAGTAGGTCTCGTCAAAGCCGCGCCCAAAGCCCATGGCCGGCGAGAGCTGCCCGCGATCCGTGATGCCCAGGGTGTGGTACCCGTTGGCCGACAACACCTCGGGCAGGGTCGGAACCCCCGGATTGACCATCCGCAGCTCCCCCCGCCCGGCCGGCTTGTTGGGAATCCCGTGGGCCATCGGATCGAGCCCGGTGAACAGGCTCATGTGACTCGGCGCCGTGTGCGGCGCCGAGCTGTAGGCATGCTCGAAGCGCACACCCAGGGCCGCGGTGCGATCGAGGAACGGCGTCGTCTCGGCCGGGTTCCCGTAGCAGCTCAGGCGATCCGCACGGACCGTGTCGAGACTGATCAGGATGATGTCCGGCCCGCGCCCGGCCCCGGGATCATCCCCCGCCGAGCAGGCAGGAAGCGACAGGGCCAGCAGCCCGGCGAGGACCGCAACGACCGGCGCCTCACCGCGTCGACTCACTGCGCTGGAAGTGCTGGTCACGCGGGATGCCGGCGCAGAGGATTCAGCTGCGCGGCGACGCCCTCATCTCCCACCGCGCTCTCGAACGACTCGCCCGGCATACTCGCCCCTACCACGCTGTCAGACGGCCACGTCATCCGACAGAGCAAGCGGTAGGCCATGGGCGTCGTCGCCGCTGAGTTGACCCGCACGACTTCGATGGCGACATCGATGGGTTCCCGCCCTCGCATCTCGGCGGTTTGCGATTCGAGCGCTCGATACACGAATGGCGCGAAGAATCGCGGCAAGTAGCCCACCACCAGGAGCCCCGAGCTGTGGCCATCGTCCGTCCGCAGGCACACCGCTCCGGGATCCTGCTCGTTCTCCATGTCGAGCATGGGCAGTAGCCGGTCGCCAGGGGCCAGCGCCTCGAAGACTTCGCCCCCGCGCCGTTTGAGGTGGCGACTGCCATGTACGAGGAAGGTCACGCCCCACCGGCCATCCTCCCGGAGTCGAGGCGGCGCGAAGAGCTGGAGCCGGTCCGTCCCACGCAATCCGTGGGAGCGCCCCAGAACCTCCAGCTCGGCGTCGATCGGCTCGAGCTCGCCTGCCTCGAGGTCGAGCCAATGCATCACGTCGGCGTACTCCGGTCGACTCTTGGAGAGGATCCGATTGCGAAACAACGGAAAGAGCTCCTTCGATCGGTAGCGATCCAACGTCGACGGAAACTCGAGGAATCCACCGAACTCACTCTCGGTCGCCGCGGCTGCAGCACCGCGCAGGTACTCGAAGACGAAGTGATCTGCGCTGCGATCCAGACGCGCTACCGGGTACCAGCGTCGCCGCTCGGCGTCTTGCCAGGCGATATAGAGGGTTGCTTCGCTCATTGGTTCACTTCGAGGAGTCGCCGACGATTGTAGACCAGTAGCCGCCAGGTGAACTCCTGCGCGTCCTGACTCATGAACTCCTCCGGGACTCGAGCGCACAGGGTCCGAATCGCCTCGGGCTCCACTGCCTCGAGAGCCTGGAGCCACCGCGAGCCCGCCTCGGGGTAGCGCTCAGACGCCGCACGCCAGACGTCGTGCATGAATGCCGGAGCCTCCGCGCATTCAGAGAGGAAGATCGCTGAGCGGGCTCCTTTCTTGGTGGATCGGGCGAATCCCTCGACGCCATGGTCACCCCCCCGGTCAGCTTCGCGGCCCGCTTCGCCTCGAGTAGGCTCGCCCCCAAGCTCGCAGCATGGTCGAAGGTGGGCGCTAGGGTCAGCCCGCCGGACGGCTCCTGAACCACGCCCCAGTTGCCATGGTGGCGATCCGTGTTCGCGATCCACGCGTCGAGCATCAGGTAGCCGACCATGAAGAAGCTTGCCGGGATGCGGACCTCAACGCCCCCGCCGGCGGGGGCAGAGTCTGATCGAGCGAGTCCCGTCCGAGGTGCGCCCACTTCGGTCCCGTCGGGGCGGCGGTCGATGGCCGCAAGGATCGACGCCAGCGTATGCCTCGAGACCCGGCGGAATTGCCGACCATCGTGACGGTCGATCGGATAGTCCGGATCGTCCTCCTGAAGCAGTCGATCCCCCGATGTCAGCGCGGCGTACTGGCGATTGCCCGTGGGTGACTCGCGCCGCAGGAAGCTTGGACTGACGATACCTCGACGACCGTCGTAGCGTGCCAGGTCCACCTGAGCTGCGGGCAACCCCAACAACCCGGCCAGCTCCGCCGCGATCTTCTCGGCCCAGTCCTCGCCGCGGTAGCGGCCTTGATCGAGGCGATGGAACTTGTAGAGCACCGCGTCCTCGACGCGCACACCCAATCGGGCAGCCAGTTCGTCGGTCGCTTCGAACCAGAACTTCGCCTTCGTGCCCTCGGGCTCTGGCCGCTCGGGGTCCACCGACGCCGAGCTCAAGTCGTAGATGGGGAACAGGCTCAAGTCAGGTCTCCAGCCTCAGGACTGGTCGCGCGGCTCGAGGTTACAGCTCGAAGGTCGAGAATCGGAGCTCCGGGTGCGCGTCAGGCACCCGGAACTCCGAGTCTCACCCCCGCTACGTCGCGGGCGACAGGTTCGGCAACTCCAGGGCCCGACTGGCGCGCAGGTCGCGGGCCAGGTCGAGGAAGCGCTCGAAGGGCATGTCCACCTGGTCGCGGGTGCCGCGCGGGCGCACGGCGCAGGTGCCTTCAGCCGCTTCGCGCTCGCCGACGATCAGCATGAACGGTGTCTGATCCCCTTGGGCGTGCTTGATGCGCTTGTTCATGTGGCTCGGGTCATCCATGCAGTTGACACGGAAACCCTCACGCTCCATACGCGCGGTCAGCTCGCGGGCATAGTCCGCGTGGTCCTCGCGGATCGGGATCACGGCCACCTGGTCCGGCGCGAGCCAGAAGGGGAACTTGCCGCTGAAGTGCTCGATCAAGACGCCGACGAAGCGCTCGAAGCTGCCCAGGATGGCGCGGTGCACCATGATCGGCCGCTTCTTGTGACCGTCCGTGTCGGTGTAGGTCAGATCGAAGCGATCGGGCAGGTTGAAGTCGCACTGGACCGTCGACTGCTGCCACTCGCGACCCATGGCGTCCTTGACCTTGAAGTCGATCTTGGGGCCGTAGAAGGCGCCACCGCCCTCGTCGAGCTCGAGCTCGATTCCGGCCTTCTGCGCGCCGCGCTGCAGGGCGTCGATGGCGCGCTCCCAGATGTCCTCTTCGCCGATGGCCTTCTCCGGCCGGGTGGCCAGGTAGGCGGTGAAGCTGAAGCCGAAGGCGTCCAGGATCGTGCGCACGAGCTCGAGCACCCCGGCGATCTCGTCGGCGAGCTGGTCGGGGGTGCAGAAGATGTGGCTGTCGTCCTGGGTGAAGCCGCGCACGCGCAGCATGCCGTGGACCACGCCGGACTTCTCGAAGCGGTAGACCGTGCCGAGCTCCGCCCAACGCAGGGGCAGCTCGCGGTAGCTGCGCCCACGGTTCTGGTAGATCAGGATGTGCCCGGGGCAGTTCATCGGCTTCACCCGGTAGGGGATGTCCTCGATGTCCATCGGGGCGTACATCATCTCGCCGTAGTTCTCGAGGTGACCCGAGACGGCGAACAGGTCCTCGCGCGACACGTGCGGCGTGTACACGGGCTGGTAGCCGCGCACGCGGTGCTCGTGCCACCAGAAGTCCTCGATCTCCTTGCGCACGACGCCCAGGCGCGGGTGCCAGAAGACGAAGCCCGCACCGGCCTCGGCGTGGACCGAGAACAGGTCCTGGTCGGTGCCGATACGGCGGTGGTCGCTCAGCTTGACCTGCTCGAGCCAGGCCAGGTGTGCCTCGAGGTCCTCCTTGGTCCAGAAGGCGGTGCCGTAGATGCGCTGCAGCATCGGCCGCTTCTCGTCGCCGCGCCAATAGGCGCCGGCGAGGCTGAGCAGCTTGAAGTGGAACTCGCGGTCGAGCCGGTCGACGTGGGGACCTTCGCACAGGTCGGCCCAGTCTCCGTGGGACCAGAAGGTGATCGTCTCGTCCTCCGGGATCAGGTCCACGGCCTCGACCTTGTAGGTCTGATCCTGGGCCGCGAGCTTGGCCTTGGCCTCGTCGCGCGAGAGCTCCGTGCAGACCATCTGCGGGGTCTGCTTGGCGATGCGGCGCATCTCCTTCTCGATCCGCTTGAGGTCCTTCTCCTCGAGCGGCTCCGGGAGCTCCATGTCGTAGTAGAAGCCGTGCTCGATCGACGGACCGAAACCGAACTTCGTGCCCGGGTACAGCCGCTCGACGGCCGAGGCCATCAAGTGCGACACCGAGTGGCGCAGGGTCGAGAGGGGGAAGGGGCCCTGCGAGGCGTCAGCGCCGGCAGCCGACTCGGCTCCGGACGCGACTTGAGAAGCGGGATCCATGTCGGATCTCCTTCGGGATGAAGCGGGGATCTGGGCGCGTCGCGCGCCCCCACCTGGGACGCCGACGTCGCACGCCGTCCCCGATGGCGTGCGAGGGTGAGAGTCTAGCCCACCCCCGGCGGCCTCTCGCCCCCTGACCTGGAAGCGATCTGCGATCGGGGGCCTGGCTGGAGCCGTCGACACGGCCTAGCCTCGCGGCATCCAGGAGTTCTTGCCATGCGCCACTCGAAGGTCCGAAGCCTGCTCGTCGCCCTTGCCCTGACCGCGCCCACTGCAGCAGCCCAGTGTGAACTGGACCTGCTGACGGACGGGGACCTCAACTCCCAACTGGGCTACGCCCTGGCCGTGGACGGCACGACCCTGGTCGTCGGCGCCCGCTTCGACTCGAGCGCCGGCCCCGGTGCCGGCGCGGTCTACGTCTACCAGTGGAGCCCCCCGGGATGGACCCTCGAGACTGTCCTGACCGCTTCGGACGCGGCGCCCAACGACACCTTCGGCTACTCGGTCGCCCTCGACGGTGAGCGCTTGGTGGTGGGCGCCAACACGGCGGACGGCACCGTGGTCCAGGCGGGCGCGGCCTACGTCTTCGAGCGCACCGGCCGCACGTGGACCGAGCAGGCGAAGCTCGTCGCCCCCCAGCCCTTGGTCAAGGAACGCTTCGGCGAGTCCTGCGCCGTCGACGGCGACACGATCCTGGTCGGGATGCACGTGGCCGACGACGTAGCCCCTGTAGCCGGCCGGGCCTACCACTTCGAGCCAGGGCCCGGCGGTTGGCAACTGGTGCAGACGTTCGCGTCCTCGGGCTCGCACGTGCACGACCACTTCGGACTGTCCTTCGCCCTCGACGGCGACCGGCTGTTGGTGGGAGCGCGGCACGACGACGAGGGCGGCGAGGACGCCGGCGCGGTCTACTACTTCGAGCGACAGGCGGGCTTGTTCGTCGAGCAGCAGAAGCTGGTGCCCCAGGTGGCCTCGGGCCCCGCATTCGCCGGAGCCTGGGTGGCCGTGGACGGTGACACAGCGGTCATCGGCGCGCCCCTCGCCAACGTCACCGCCGGCCTGTCCGGTGCCTGCGCGGTCTACGACTGGGTCGCGGGCCAGGGCTGGGTCGAGGTCGCGACCCTGGCTTCGACCAGTGTGCCGGGCAACGCCCAACTCGGCACCTCGGTGGACATCCGCGGCGATTGGATCCTGGCCGGCGCGCCGGGCGGCGGTCCGCTCGGCCAGGGCTCGGCGCACCTGTTCGAGCGCACGCCGAATGGTTTCACGGAACACACGCAGGTCGTTCCGGACAGCACCCAGACTCTGGATCAATTCGGACGGTCCGTCGCCCTCGGTTCCCTGGGCGCGTTCGTCGGCGCTCCGCTGGCGGATCCATCGGCGCCCCGCTCGGGCGCCGTGTACGTGCTCGGGACCGCAGCCGCCCAGGCTCTGGCCCTGTCGAGCGCACCCGCCAGCCTCTCGCTCGCGAGTGGCGGGACCCAGACCCTCTCGCTGGACGGTTGCGGCGGCCTGGGCAACCGCTTCTACCTGGTGCTCGGCAGCGCGACGGGAACAGCCGCGGGTCCCCTCGTCGATGGCCTGACCCTGCCCCTCACGGTCGACGGCTACACCCTGCTCACCCTCTCCCATCCGGGCACTGCGCCCTTGATCGGGAGTTCGGGGTTCCTCGCGCCCGACGGTTCAGCGACGGCGACCTTCGCCCTGCCCAGCGGCGCCCCAGCGACCCTCGCGGGCTCGACCCTGTGGCACGCTGCCCTGGTCTTCGACGTGCCCGGCGCCGGCGACGTGCTGGCGATCTCCTTCACGACCTCGTTGATCCTGGAGGGCTGACGCCGCACCGATCAGCTCCGACCGGCGAATGGAGTTGCGGCCGCGGCACCCGCGAGATTCCGAAAGGGGGGTCGCAGGGCAATGGGTTCCGTGCGAGACGGGGCCCGGGGGGACACGGGGAAGTGGGGGTCGGTCCGCCCTGCGGTGGGGGTCGGCTTCGGTGGGTGCCGCGGCCGCACACCAGGTATCGGGCGCTGGGCCCAGAACCTTGGTGGTTCAGTCCACGCTGCGCCCCGCTTGCCGGACTGGCTGCGCTAACCCTCTCGATACAAAGAGCTTCCGGCTTCCCATCGGTGCGCCACGGGCACCGGCTGACGTCGGCCCCGACGTTTCCGACCGGCGGCTCCGGATGCGGTGGCCCCGCGCGGTGGCCCCGCACGGCGGCCGGGCCAGAGCGCTCAGACGCCCCAGAGCTTGACCTCGGTGGCCAGCTCCACGCCGAAGCGGCTGGCGACCTCTTGGCGCACTTCCTCGATCAGCGCGAGCACGTCGGCGGCGGTCGCGCCGCCACGGTTGACCACGAAGTTGCCGTGCTTCTCGGAGACCTGGGCACCGCCGCGGGTGCGACCCTTGAGGCCGGCCTCGTCCACGAGCTGCCCCGCGCTGCGGCCGCCCGAGAGCTCGGGGTCGGGGTTCTTGAAGACGCAGCCAGCCGACTGCTCGGTGACCGGTTGCACCTGGCGCTTGTGGAGCAGGTAGCGGCGCACCTCCTCGTCGACCACCCTGGGGTGGCTCGGCTCGAACTCGAGCACCACGCCGGCCACGATCGCCCCACCGAGGTTGCCGTTGCGGTAGCTCGGTTGGCAGTCGGCGCGCAGCAGATCCTTGAACTCCCCCGTCTCGTCGATCACGCGCACGCGCTCGACCGCGTCCCACAGGTCGCCCCACGAGCCGCCGGCGTTCATGGCCACGCCGCCCCCGATCGAGCCGGGTACCCCGGCCAAGCCTTCGATCCCGCTCCAACCCAGGCGCTTGGACATGCCGACCAGGCCGGGCATCGAAGCGCCGGCCCAGGCCACCAGGCGCGGCGTCGGCTCGGACTCGGGGAAGTGCTGGCGCGGCTGCACCTCGACGAAGGGGTCGGCCTCTTCTTCTTCGCGCGAGCCGCCCAGGTCCATCCGCAGCTCGAAGGGCACGTAGCGGAAGGCGCGGCGAATCCGATCGGTGGCGATCACCGGGCCGGGCACCTCGCCGTCGGCGATGATCAGGTTCGCACCGCCGCCCAGGATGCGCACTTCGAAGCCGCGCTCGCGCACCCAGGTCACCGCGCGGCGCAGCTCCTCGGGATCGCCGGGCTCGAGCAAGAGGGGTGTCGTGCCCCCCACCTTCAGGGTGGTGCGAGCGGCGAGGTCAGCGTTGCGAACCGCCGCGCAGGGCCAGTCTTCCAAGGAGATCATGGGCTATGGACTCCACGTCGCCCGCGCCGATGACCATCGCGACGCAGGGCGGCGTCAAGCGTTGGGCCAGGGCTTCGGTGGCAGCGCAGAGGTTACCCGCCGCCAGGGCCGCGGTGCCCGCCACTTGGATTCGCGCGACCAGATCCGGCGCTTCGGCGGAGGGCTCACCGGGAGCGGGCCGACGCGCGCCGTAGACGTCGGACACGAGCACCTCGTCGGCGAGGGCCAATGCGGCCGCGAACTCCTCGAGGAAGTGCGCCGTGCGGCTGTATTGGTGCGGCTGGAAGAGCACCACCAGGCGTCGATCGGGAAACACCTCGCGCGCCGCTTCGAAGGTCGCGCGGACCTCCGTCGGATGGTGCGCGTAGTCGTGGACGACGGCCAGGCCCTCCTCGTCGAGCCAGCGCTCGAAGCGGCGACCGGCACCGCGAAAGCGCGCCAGGCCCTCGGCGGCCGCTGCGGCCCGGCCGGGGCCGGCTGCGTGAACGGCCAGGGCCAGTGCCAGGGCCGCATTCTCCACGTTGAAGCGGCCGGGCACCCCGGGCACCACCAGGTCCAGCTCGAAGCCCGGCCCGGCGAGGGCGAAGGCGTGGTGGCCGTCCCGCTGGCCGCGCGGCGTCACGATCAACTCACGCCCCAGGCGCCAGACCGCGCAGCGCGCCGCCCGCTCGACCCGCTCGGGCACATTGGCCCCCACGACCAACAGTCCGCCAGGGTCGACCCGCGCCGCGAAGGCGCTGAAGCCGTCGATCACCCCCTGCAGGTCGCCGTAGCAGTCCAGGTGATCGGCTTCGACGTTGGTGATCGCGGCGGCGGTGGGACGCAGCTCGAGGAAGCTGTGGTCGAACTCGCAGGCCTCTACCACGAACCAACCGTCGGGTCCGGGCGGGATCGCGTTGGTGGCGAGGTCGAGGCACACCCCGCCGATCAGCCCACCGGGAGTGGGTTCATGAACCGCCGCGCGCAGGGCGTGCAGGGTCAACCAGGAGGTGGTGGTCTTGCCGTGGGTGCCCGTGATCGCCAGGGTCCGGCCGGCCGGGGCCAGCCGCCCCAGGGCGGCCGCGTACTTCAGCACCGGGATGCCCCGCTCCCGCGCCGCTTCGACCTGGGGATCGTCCTCCGGCACGGCCGCGGAGCGCACCACAAGCTCGGCCTCAGGCGGCAGGCCGTCGGCGGACGAGTCGCCGTGGCGCACCTCGATTCCGAGGGCGGCGAGCCGCTCGAGCGCGGGCGACGGGCTGCGATCGTGCCCGCTGACCCGGTGGCCGCGGGCAACCAGCAGGCGGGCCATGCCCGACACGCCCGCGCCACCGACGCCGAGCAGGTGGATGCGCCGCGGCAGGGCCGGGTGCAGGGGCTCGCCCCCCGCGGGGACCGCGACCTCGCGGGGCGCGCGCTCGACGATCGTGCGTCCGAGCAGCTCTTCGAGCTTGACGACAAGTCGCGCGGAACCGTCACCAGGCACGCGGCGACGAAGTTCGGCGGCCATGCTGGTCCTGCGTTCTGCGCCCTCCTCGCCAATCAGGCGCGCCAGGGCCGAGGCGCGCTCCGCGTCGAGCTGGGCCTGGGGCAGCACGACGACGCCAGCGCCGAGCTGCGCGGCGTTGAGCTGCTGGTGATTGCCACTGGCCTGGGGGTAGGGCACGAGCACCGCGGGCACGCCCAGCGCGGCAATCTCCGCCAGGCTCGAAGCGCCGGCGCGGGCCAGGACCGCGGTCGACGCGCGCAGGGCCCGATGGGTCGGATCGACGAACTCCACGGCGCGGTAGCCCGGCCGGTCCGCCGCCCCCTCGTCGCGACGACCGGGTCCAACCTGGTGCAGGACTTGCACGCCGCCCTCCAACAACAGATCCAGGTGCTCGCGCACGAAGCCGTTCAATGGACCCGCCCCCTGGCTGCCCCCGAGCACGAGCAGCAGGGGCCGCGCAGGATCGAGTCCGAGCGCGGCAACGAAGGCCGACGCCTCCGCCTGAGCCGCCCCATCGTCCTGGGTGTAGACCGGCGCCAGGGGCGGGCCGCTGACGCGGTGACGGCTGTCCTTCGGAGCGCCGGTGGGCATGCTCGCTTGGACCGAGTGCAGGATCCGCGCCGCCAGGGGCGAGAGGAGTCGGGTGGCTCCGCCCATCACCGCGTTGACTTCGAGCAACACGACCGGGATCCCCAGGCTGCGTGCTGCCAGGACCGCGGGCAGGCTGACGTAGCCGCCCAGGCCCAGGAGCAGCTCGCTGCGGTGCTCCACCAGCGCTCGACGGGCGCGCGCGAACGCGACGGGCATCCGCACCAATTGGGTCCCGTGGGAAGGGGCCGCGTCGCGGCCGCCCTCGATCCCCAGGGACCGAACCCGCGCCGGCACCCCGTCCAGGCGCGCCGCCAGGTCGGCCAGCATGCGTCGGTCGACGCGACGGTCCCCGGCCAGCCAGAGGACGTCGTCCAGGCCGCGTGCCTCGACCAGCCAGTCGAGCAGGTGCAGACCCGGAGCCAGGTGCCCGCCCGTCCCGCCGCCGGCCAGGGCCAGCCGCAGGGGGGTCGGGATCGAAGGTTGGATGGAGGCGGTCAAGGACGGAGGGGGGGCGTCTCGGTGTGGCCTGCGCGCTGCGAAGCCACGACGATACTCACCCCTGGCCGTCGAGCTCTACTGCGCTGGCGACGAGGATCGTCTCGTTCTCGCCCTCGGTAGCGATCAGGACGGCTCCGACGCCCTCGATCCCCGACGCATCGGCCGCCGAGGGATCGTCGCCGAGCCCCAGGGCCTGGGCCGCGTCGATCAGGGCGGTGGAACCGCGACCGACTTCGATCGCCCGCGCCACGGCGCCGGCGGCCGAGTCGATCGAGGATCCCAGGTGAGCGCCGACCACAGCCGCACTACCGAGCAGCAGGACGGTCAGGAGCCCTCGGCTCATCGGACGCCGCTCCGTCGTCCGGGACCATTCGAGGCCACGGCCCCCAGCGGCAGGTAGAGCGTCGCGCCCTCGGTCAGGCGATCGAGGTTCAGGCTCGGGTTGAGGGCGGCCAACTCGACGTAGCGAGCGCCGCTGCCCAACTCGCGCTCCGCGATCTTCCAGGCGCTGTCGCCACGGGCCACCACATAGGCGCGGGTCCCGGACGGCATGCCCGCGCCTTGGGCCTTGTCGGCGGCTGCCGTCTTGGCCCGCGCCGATTCGGCGAGGGACGCACTCGGCTCGGCCGACTTGGAATCGGCGTCCCTGCCGGATGAAGACGGGGCTGCCGCGGGGACGGAATCGTCCGTGCGCGGGATCGTGACCAGGGTGCCCGCCAACACGTTGTCAGGGTTCAGGGTCGGGTTGGCCGCAGCGATCTCCTGCCAGCGCGAAGCCTTGCCCAGGTAGCGCTGGGCCAGGTGGGAGAGGGTCTCCCCCTCGGGCAGCTTGACCTGCAGCGGCGCGTTGGCGGCACCCCCGAGGCCATGGGCTCCCGCGGTCTTCCGGGCGCCCGGGCGCTCGACAGTGCCATCGCCCACCGGAGACACGGGACCTTCCCGTCGGTCGCCGGTCCGGTTCGATTCGGCGGCAGCTCGGGCGGCCAGGAGTGCCTCGCGCTCCGACGCGGTCGGGGCCGGGTCCTTGTCGGCATCGGCCGGGGTCAAGCGACGGCCGTCCGGCGACCAAGTCGGGCTCGGCGCCTCGCCCCTGCTCCCGTCCTGGGGCACCGCACCCGCGGATCTGGCGTTGGCCAGGCGGTTGGCCTCGGAATCGGCCGCGCCAGGTCCGCGCTGGCCCCGCTCCTCTCCCGCGCCCGTTGCGGCCGTTGCGGCCGTTCCGCGGGTCTGGGCACTCGCGTTGCCGGCGGGGCCCGTGGGCTCAGCGACCGGCGCCCCACTGGTGAGGCGCTCGCTCTCCCGACGCCGGTTCTCGCGCGCCGCCGAGTCCCGGCCCACCTGGGCCTGGTCGACGTCAGCCACGAGGGGCAGGGGCCCGCCCTCGCTCGTCGCGTTCGAGTCGGAGCCGTCCCACAGGGAGACGGCCACCGCCGAGACGACGAGGAAGAGCAGCGTGATCAGTCCGTAGCGTTCGATCTCCTGCATCTGATTTCACTCCGTGCGGTGTCTGCGACCGGCGCCTATGGCGAGACCGACCGCTAGTGAGGACACGATCAACGATGTGCCGCCGTCACTCAAGAACGGCAACGTCATTCCCTTGGGGGGCGCGACTCCGGCGACGACCTGGACGTGTACAAGGGCCTGGAACAGGACCGAGATACACAGCCCGAATGCGGCGGTCGCGCAGAACCGATCGCGGATCGAGGCCACGAGCTGCAGCGCGAAGGCCAGGAAGGCCAACAGCAACAGCAGCACGAGGGCCATGCCGAACCAACCGAACTCCTCCGCCACCAGAGCGAAGACGAAGTCCGAGTCGTTGTAGTGGAAGCCCTGGTTGCGAAGCACGCCCAGGCCGAGACCCGTGCCCACCGGCCCGGCGTTCGAGAGGGCCTCGATGCTGGCGGCGACCTGGTCGTTCTGGACGTCCCCGAACCACATGCCCAGGCGGCTGCGGACGTAGGGGCGCACGGCGGCGACGAAGCCGAAGACCGTGGCGACCAGCAGCAGGAAGGGCGCACCGGCGCGCTTGATGTCCACGCCGCCCTCCCACATGGTCGCGAAGGCGCAGATCAGAAGGACCAGCGCCCCGCCCAGGTCGGGTTGACGGCCGATCAGGCCCGCGAAGAGGGTCACCAGGGCCAGGGTCTTGAAGACAGGGCGACCGTAGGTGCGCCCCTTGTCCCCCATCTTGGCCGTGCGATCGGCGATCCACAGGATCAGCGCCACGCGCGCCAGCTCCGACGGTTGCAGGCTGAAACCCAGGTGCACCCAGCGGTGGGCGCCGTTGTAGGGGGCCTCGAGGCCGGGCACCCAGACGCAGACGAGCAGCGCGATGGCGCCACAGATCACCAGGGGCAAGAGCGGGCGCAGGCGCGCGGGACCGACCATGGCGGCGACCAGCAGCACACCCAGTGCCACGGAGCGGAAGGCGACCTCCCAGAGCAGGTCCACGCGGAACTGACCCGGGCCCAGGGTCGTCGCGGCGTGGCTGGCCTGGAGTACCAGGCCGAAGCCCAGCAGCGCCAGGGTCACCGCGAACAGGCGCCGGGCCGGCCGCGAGGGGTCGGCGTCCTCAACATGCCGCACGACGCTCTGGAGCACGTCGCCGATGCGAAGCTGCTTCAGACCGCTGTCGGCGGCGGGGTCGCGGCGCGACCTGGGGAGGGGCACGCGGACCATTCAGCGCACCTTCAAGAGGGCCAGGCTCGCGAGAGCGCCGACGATCGCCAGGATCCAGAAGCGGATCACGACGGTGACTTCGTGGATGCCCTCGGCGCGCCGCTTGAAGACGCCGCCGTAGAGCTGAAGGCCGTGGTGGACGGGCGCGCAGGTGAAGATGCGGCGGCCGCCCGAGCGGCGGTACCAGAAGGTCTGCAACCAAGACGAGCCCAGGTCGACCACCAGCACGATCGCGATCAGGGGCAGCACCAGCTCCTGCTTCGAGACCACGGCCATCCAGGCCAACAGGCCGCCCAGGGGCAGCGAGCCGGAGTCGCCCATGAAGACCTTGGCCGGGTAGGCGTTGAACCACAGGAAACCGAGGCACGCGCCGCACAGGGCCCCACCGACCACGGCCATGTCGCCGGCGGCGGGCACGTGGGGCAGGCTCAGGTAGGCGGTCCAGTCGGCGCGACCGGTGACGTAGCAGAACAGGGTCAGCGCGAGGCCCGAGATGGCCATGCAGCCGGCTGCCAGGCCGTCGAGACCGTCGACGATGTTGGCGGCGTTGGCGGTGCCCACCACCACCAGCCACTGGAAGCCGACGAAGACCACCAAGCCCAAGGGACCCCAGGCCAGGAAGTCGATGCGCGCGTCCTTGAACAGGGGCGGATAGAGCGCAAGCAGGGTCTCGCTCTCGCGCAGCAGGGCGAACTGGACCAGGGCCACCAGCACCGCCAGGGTGACCACGCTCATGCCCACCAGCTTGGCCCGACGCGTCAGGCCGCGGCTCTCGGGCTCGGTCAGCTTGCGGTAGTCGTCCACGAAGCCCACGGCGCCCAGGCCGGCGGTCAGCACCACCGCCAGCACGACCGGCATCGAGGTCACGTCCGCCCACAGCAGCACCGCCGCCAGGAGCGAGACGATCAGGAAGGCCCCGCCCATCGTGGTGGTGTCGTTCTTGCCGCCCTGCCGAGCCTTCTCGGCCAGGTCCGCGGAACCACTCGTGTCGACGTTGTCGCGCACGCTGCGCGCGCGCAGCCAGGCGATCGTCGGACCCCCGGTGATCAGCGCCAGGGCGAACGCCGTCATGGCCGCCATGGCCGTGCGGAACGACAGGTAGTCGAACAGCGAGTAGCCGAACAGGCGACCGAGCAGTTCCGCGAGCATTTCAGCAGGCCTCGCGGCGGTGGCGAGCGATGAGCGCGTCGACGACGCGTTCGAGGGCCAGCGCGCGGCTGGCCTTGACGAGGACGGCGTCGCCGTGCCGGACCAGGTCCGGCACGACGCGCGCCGCATCCTCGGCGCGCTCGAGGTGGTGCACCGCCTCCGGTGGCATCCCTCCCTCGAGCGCGCCCGCTGCAGCAGCCTTCGCCAATTCCCCCACGGCGACGACTACTTCCAGGCCCGCGCGGGCCGCTTCCATTCCCACCTGATGGTGGAGTTCAGCCGCGAGCTCCCCCAGCTCGAGCATGTCCCCGAGCACGAGCACGCGGCGGCGATAGCCGAACAGGCCCTCCAGCACTCGCACGGCGGCGAGGGCGGAGGACGGGTTCGAGTTGTACGAATCGTCGAACACGGTCAGCTCACCGAGTTCGTGGCGCTCCATGCGCCGACGGGCGCCGGCCAGGCGCTGCACCGCGGGCAGGACCTTGGCGCGCGGGACGGACAGCCCGTCGCACACGGCCAGAGCCGCCAGCAGGTTCTGCACGTTGTGCGTCCCCAGGAGCGGCGAGGCCACCTCGACGCCGTCCAGTCGGAAGCTCGTCCCTCCGGAGTGGAACAGCACGTCGGTGGCGTCCAGGTCCGAGGCGCCGTCGCCGTCGACGCTGAACCCGATCGTGCGTCCGCGGTTGCGCGAGCGCATCAGCTTCGAGTAGCGGCAGTCGTCGTTGACGATCAGCAGGCCCGTGTCGGAGAGGCTGGCCGGCAGGGCCGACTTCTCTTCGGCCACACCGTCGACAGAGCCGAGCCCGAGCAGGTGCGAGGCCCCCACGTTCGTCACGAGGCCCACGTCCGGTCGCGCGATGCGGCACAGGGCCGCGATCTCGCCCGGTCCACTGGTCCCCACCTCGACCACCACGAAGTCCGTGTCCTCGTCGGCGAGGAACAGGGTCAGGGGCACGCCGATGGCGTTGTTGAACGAGCCGGGGCTGGCGACGGTCTCGCCCGCCTGCTGCAGCAGTTGGGCCAGGATGTTCTTGGTGGAGGTCTTGCCGCAGGAACCCGTGATCGCGATCACGGGTGCCTTCAGTCTCGAACGATGCCAGGCCGCCAGGTCACCGAGAGCCCGCAGGGGGTCGTCGTGCACCGCGACGCCGATGCCCGGCGGCAGGGCCTCGAGGTCGAGCATGCCGCCCTCGCGCACCAGCAGCGCGGCCGCGCCGGCCGCGGCGGCCCCGGGCGCGAAGCGCGTGCCGTCGAAGTTGGGGCCGGAGAGGGCCACGAAGAGCTCGCCAGGTCGCACGGAACGGGAGTCCGTGCTGACACCGACCATGGGTTCGCCGTGGTGCGGCCGAACTTCCCGTGCACCGGTGGCCGCGAGCAGTTCCTTGAAAGTCAGTCGAATCATCCGAGCACCTCCCGTGCCACGGCGCGGTCGTCGAACTCGATCCGGCCCGTGGGCAGGATCTGGTAGTCCTCGTGCCCCTTGCCGGCGATCAGCACCGCGTCGCACGGCCGGGCGAGGCCGATGGCGCGCTCGATCGCATCGCGGCGATCGACCTCCACCAACAGCTCCGTCTGGGCGCCGACGAGGCCCTCGAGCACCTCGTCGATGATCGCCTCGGGCGTCTCGCCGCGCGGGTTGTCGCTGGTCAACACGGCCACGTCGGACAGCTCCCCCACCACGCTCCCCATGGGCGCTCGCTTGCCGCGATCGCGGTTCCCGCCGCAGCCGAAGACGCAGATCAGCCGGCCTTCGCCCGCAGCATCCAGCTCCTCCCGCAGGGCCGTCAGCACCGCGCGCAGGGCGTCCGGCGTGTGGGCGTAGTCCACCAACACGCGGAAGGGGTGCCCCGGGGCCGAGACGCGCTCGAGACGCCCCGGGGGCAGAGAGAGAGAGATTCGGTCGTGAGAGGCCGTGGGGTCACAGGAACGCAGCCCTGAACGCAGCGCGTCAGGGCTCGCTCCCGTAACCAGCACGGCGGCGAATGCCGCCAGTGCGTTCTCGACGTTGTGTCGCCCGGAGACAGTGACCAGATCCGAGCTTGTTGGAATCCCCATTCCAGCGATGGCGAAGGTGGAACCTTCGGGCGACACGACAAGTCGAGTGGCACGCAGGTCCGCTCGGGACCCCATGCCGTACGTGATGACCCGCGCGCCGCGCTCGGCGGCGGCGCGAGCCATGAACTCCGCGTACTCCCCGGTGGCCGGCACGATCGCCGTGCCGCCCTCGGGCAGGGACTCGAACAGGCGACGCTTGGCGGCCGCGTAGCTCGCCATGTCGCCGTGGTAGTCCAAGTGGTCGCGGGTCAAGTTGGTGAAGATCGCCACGTCCAGGTGCAACCCGGCGAGGCGGTCCTGGACCAGGGCGTGGCTGCTGGCCTCGAGGGCCACGCAATCGCCCCCCGCCGCCAGGTGCGCGGCCAACAGCCGCTGCAGATCGCAGGCATCGGGGGTGGTGTTGCGGGTCGGCGCCAGGGTCCCGGCGCTCAGCTCGTGTCCGACCGTGCCGACGAAGGCCGGGCGGCGACCGGCGGCCCGCAACAACTGCGTGGCTAGCCAGGCCACGGTGGTCTTGCCGTTGGTGCCCGTGACGGCGATCACGTCCAGCTTGGCCGAGGGGTCGCCGTGCACGCGAGCGGCGGCCTCGCCCACCGCGCGGCGGGCCTCGCCGTGGAGCCAGACCGGGACGCCGCGCAGGTCGGGGACGCTGGCCAGGTGCGCGCCCGCATCCTCGGGAGCGAGGAGCGCCACGGCGCCGTTGGCCACGGCCTGTCCCGCGAAGCTGAGCCCGTCGGCGGCCGCACCGGGCAGGGCCGCGAACAGGTCGCCGGCGGTGACCTGGCGGCTGTCGAGGCGCACGTCGGTCACGTCGGGGCCAGGCCCGTCGAGTCCCACGGCGCGCCCGCCGAAGTCGCGCACGAGGTGACCGAGGTTCACCACGGCGAAACCTCCGCTGCGGCCGAGGCGGCGGGGGCCCAGGGCAAGTCGGCGCCGGGGGCCAGATCGAGGACCGGCTGCTCCTGCGCCTGCGCGACCGGCTCGGAGGGCGCGCGCAGTCCGAGCGCGCGGCAGAGAACGTCGACCGCGGCGGGACCCGCGACCTTCGAGCCGAACTTCTCGTCGCCGTGCGGGTCGTCCACGACCAGCATGACCAGCACCTCGCGCCCCGTCTCCGGGTGCGCGGCCATGACGACGATCGAAGGCACGTAGCACGCCCGGCGCGGGGAGAAGTCCCCGCGCAGTCGGCTGCGCACCGCGGCGTCGTCCCAGTCCGCGCCCGTTTCGAGGGCGTGGGAGTACTCGCTGCGGTATTTGTGCTCGCAGACGTCGAAGGCCAGCTTCTCCGTCGTGCCCGTCTTGCTGTAGAGGGTCAAGCCGGCCGGACGCACGAGGTCCTTGCCGGTTCCGATCGTGGCGCCCATGGCCATCATCGCGCGCAGTTGACCCGGGATCTCGGGGCGCACGACCTGGCAGCTGCGGGCGTCGACGAGCTCGTGGTAGCCGTCATCGACCTCGAGCCCGCGGGCGAAACGCAGTGGACGCCAGGCGCCGTCGTCGAGCAGGGCCGAGATGGCCGCGGCGTGCTGCAGCAGTGTGGTCGTGATCGAATCGCCGAAGGAGACCGAGGCGTGGCTGCGGCGGCGCTCCCAGGGGTCGCCCCCGCGGGTGTCGCTCTCGCCGATCTGCCCGTCGACGTTGAGCAGGCCCGAAGCGAGCAGCTCGGGACATGCCGCGGTGCCGTAGCCGAGGTCCGCGGTGGCGCGCTTCCACACGGCGACCGGGACGCGCAGGCCGATCTGCACCATGCCGGCGTTGGACGAGCGCGCCACGCACATGGCGGCCGTGATCACGCCGCGCGCGAAGCCCTCGGCCTCGCGGATGATGCGGGCCCTGCCCCGACGCCCCTCGGGCGGGCTCACCTGGAACTGCCCCTCGCCGACGTTGATCAACTCATTCGGCGTGACGACTCCCTGTTGCAGCGCCAGGGCCATCGTCACCAGCTTGAAGGTCGAGCCGGGCGTGAAGCCGTGCTGCAGCGGCGGGAAGGTGATCGAGCCGTACTTCGAGCGCCAGTCCATGGCCAGGACCTCGCGCGACTCCAACTCGATCGCCACGGCCATGACCAGGGCCGCGTCCTGCCCCTCGACCACGCGCTGGAGGCGTTGGCCGAGGTAGGCCTGCAGGTCCAGGTCGAGTGTGGTCTCGAGCTCGGCGGGATGGATGCCGTCGCGGCGGTCGAGGTAGTAGTCGCGCGGCGTGCCCGGTCGGCGCGGGCGCAAGAGGAGCCGCTGAAGCTCGTCGCCTTCCCCAGCCACGAGGTGATCCAAGCGCAGGGTCAGGCCGTCCTCCACCAGGGGGATCTCGGGGCCCTCGCTCTGCTCGATCGCGCGCAACACCGTGAAGCCGAGGTGCTCCAGGCCGCGGGAAGGACGCAGCACCGGATCGGGATCGCGCCCGTCGACGGTGGGCTCGGGATCGAGCGGCGGCAACCACTCCCAGGAGCCGACGACGCCGGACTCCCCCAACGGATAGACGCGCTCCGCGGTGGGTTGGAGCCAGAGCTGGTAGGCCGAGATGTCCTCGGACTCGATCAACGCGCGCACCGTCTCGAGGTGCTCGACGGGCAGCAGGGCGGCCAGCTCCGCGTGGCGGCGGGGCATCAGGCCGTCGAAGACCCACTCGTGCAGGGGCCCGACGAAGATCCACTCGTCGGGATCGGGAGCGTTGGCGTCGCCGACCAGCATGGAGCGCAGCTCGGCGGCCAGACCACGGCTGGGGGCGATGTCCGCCGCGAGCACGTGGTAGCGGGGTGCGTCGGCCTCACCCTTGGCGCGCATCAGGGCCAGCTCCCTCTCGCGCGCCGCTTCGAAGAAGGGCGCCAGGCCCTGCCCGAGCACGCGCACCCAACGGGCCGCCGCTCCGCGCATGCCATCGAGCTCGGAGCAGACGCGCTCGCGAGTCTCCTCCGACAGCACCACCTGGGGCCGCCAGACGAGCTCGAAGAAGGGGCCGGACACATCGGCCAGGAGCGCGACCGCGTCGGCCACGTCAGGATCGGGCGCGTACCGCTCGAGTCGGAAACCGGGCACGGGCCGTCCGGAGTCGCCGGGGCCCCCGGCGCCGATCCACTCGGACAGGGCCAGGGCCTCGACCTGGGTCAAGGGCCAGCGCGTGACACGCCGCTCCCCCGCCTGGTCCAGGTCGAGCATGGTGTCGCGCAGCTCGTCGCGGCCCGCGTCGTCCAGGTCGAGGGCCTCGGCCAGGCCGTCGATGATCCGCTCCGGCGTGTGGCCGAGCCACAGGTTGTAGAGCGACGCTTCGACGGCGTAGGTCGGCAGGGATCGAGCCAGGGCGCGCCCGTCTCGATCGAGCAGGGTGAAGAAGGGCGGCTGCTTGAACTCGCCGCGATCGTGGGTCAGCCGCTTGGCGGGTGTCGGAACCGTCTGGGCCAGGGTGCCCATGCGCGCGCCCACGCCCACCAGGGCCAGGCTGAGCAGCAGGAACAAGCCGGCGCCGGTGACGTTGCGTTGACGACGATCCAGCAGGGCGGGGCTCACTGGATCACCTCGCCGTCGATGCCGGGCTCGAGGACGGCGGGCTCGCCCGCCAGGACCCGGTGAACTTCCATCACGCAGTCGTTGTCCAGGGCCTCGATCCGCACCTCGAGGTCGAGGTTGGCGCGCTCGGTGCGCTGCAGCTCGTCGGCCACGGCGTGGTTCTCGGACTGGATCCAGGCCACGGCGAGCCCCAAGGCGACGCAGGACACTCCGAGCAGGTAGAGGGGCACGCCGCGGGTCACGGGCGTTCCTCCGCGGGGGCGGGGACGTCGGTGCGGCGGGCCGTACGCAGGCGCGCGGAGCGCGAACGCGGATTCGCCAGAGCTTCCGAACGCTCGGGCCCAACGGGCTTGTTCCCGTCCGACTCGAAGCGGCCGGCCTTGGCGGCTGCGGCGAGGAAGCGCTTCACGACGCCGTCCTCGCCGGAGTGGAAGCTGATGATCGCCAACAGCCCCCCGGGGGCCAGGGCGCGCTCGGCGGCCGCCAGGCCGTGCTCCAGTTGCCCGCCCTCGTCGTTCACCGCGCGGCGCAGGGCCTGGAACACGCGAGTCGCCGCGTGGACCTTGCCGCCGGGGCCGAGGGCGCGTTCGACCGTCTCGGCCAGGGCCATGGTGCGCTGGAAGGGTACACGCCGGCGCGCCTCCACCACCGCCGCGGCGGCGCGCCTCGAGCGGCGCTCGCCACCTTCGATGAAGAACAGGTCGGCCAGACGCTCCTCGGACCAGGAGTTGACGATCTCGGCCGCGGTCAGCTCCACGTCGGGCGACATCCGCATGTCCAGGGGACCGTCCTTGAGGGCCGAGAAGCCCCGTTCGGGGCGGTCGAAGTGCAGGGAGCACACGCCCAGGTCGGCCAGGACCGCCAAGGGGCGCTCGACCTCGGTCGCCGCCAGGCCGGACTCGAGCTCGGCGAAGGCCGACCGCGCCAGGCGCACTCGATCGCCGAAGGGCTCGAGGTTCGCGCGGGCCTCCGCCAGGGAGTCGGGGTCCCAGTCGAAGCCGACACCGCAGAGACCCTCGAAGCGCTCGAGGGCGGCGGTCAAGTGCCCGCCCGCCCCCACCGTGGCGTCGGCGAACCAACCCCGGGGATCGGTGCCGAGCACCCGCTCGCAGGCCGCGAGGATCGGAGCCACGAGGACGGGGCTGTGGACGGGTTGCCTTTCCGCCACGGCGATCACCTCGCCCCCTCTCCCGCGCCGCCGCCAGCCGTCCCGCTCTGGGACGACCACGGATCGGAGACCTGCGGGGCCATGGAATCGAAGTCGTCGCTGTGCGACTCGACCTCGTCTCGCCAGTGGTCGGCGCCCCAGATCTCGATCCGACCGCGCATGCCGATCAGCTCGACGCTCGACTCTTCGGGCAGCTTTGCCAGTGACCGCAGCTCCTTGGGGATCTGCAGGCGGCCCGACTTGTCGAGGGTGACCGGGAAGGTCGACGAGAAGAAGATGCGCTGGAAACGACGGCCCTCGGGCCCGGCGAAGAGGCCGGTCTCCAAACGGGCGATCTCGCGCTCGAACTCTTCCGGGCTCATCAGAGCCAGGCAGCCGTCGAAGCCGCGAGACAACATTCCAAGACGTTGGCCGTCGTCCCCGACCGGCAGGTGAGACTGCAGGCGCTTGGGAACGAAGACGCGACCCTTGGCGTCGAGACTGTGAGTGGACTTTCCGTACACGACCGAATGGCTTTCAGCGCGCGAATCCCGACCGGGTCGGGGGGGCGGCGGCGTTCAGGCCCGCGGGACCGTCCGTCGATCTCGTCGACGTCCAGGCACCCCGTCGGGGCGCCCACGGCCGGGCGGGTCAGGAACGATCGTCGCGAGCCCCACTCGGGGGCTGCCCAGACGCGCTGAGCACTTCGCTCCACCCTCCACCACCTATCGGCACATCATGCCACCGAGCGCCAACTCGTGTGGTAGGAATCCCCTCGTCCTGGAATAGATCCCGCATTCGAGGGCCATTCCGGGGACCTGGCCGGGGTGGGGTTTCGGCTGGCGCCACTCCGGGCGCCGGCGAGGGGCCCCCACGACCCCGTCAAGGCGGTGGGGCAAAGTGGAGCACTCGACCAGGCCCAGGCGCCCGAACGAGCCGTTCGCGGCCAGGCCGCGACCAGTCCCCGCGCGGCGCGGTGGCAGAAAGTGGAACGGCCCGGCTGCCGGCGCGGCCGCCGCGACCGGCCGACCGGTTCCGCGGCGCCCGGGTCAGTTGCCCGTCGGAAGGTCCTGACGCCCCTCGGAGCCGTCGCCGGCATCCGCGGGCTCGGATGCAACAGCAACCACCTCGTCGGCCTCGTCGGCCTCGTCGGCCTCGTCGGCCTCGTCGGCCTCGTCGCTGTCGTCGCTGTTGTCGCCGTCGCTGGCTCCAACACTGCCGTCGGCCGAAGGCTCGCCCTCGCCGGTCAGCTGGCTCTCCTCGGTCAGCCCCTCCCCCTCGAAGAGGCTCTGGAGCATGGCGCGCACCTCGTCCAGCCGCTCGGTGCCCAGGTCGAAGACCTCGACCTCGATCTCCTCCTTGCGGCGGGGCCGGCGGACGAGCATGTACTCGCCGCCCTTGCGCCGGGTCGCGCGACCCAGGAGCAGGCGTCGCTTACGCATCAGCAGCAGGCACAGGACGTAGCGCAGCTCGCGCAGGCGCGGCTCGTCGCGCTCCGCCAACTGGTGGAACACGTGCTCCAGAGCTTCCATGTCGACTTGCAGGCCACCACGGCGCTCGATCTGGCGCCGTGTCCTCCACCACAGGTCTCCGCTGCCCTCGCGCTCCTCGTTCCAGCAGGCCTTGCAGACGTCGTCCCGCAGGAGCGCCGCCGTGTCGTCGACCCGCAGGACCGAGTAGTGGGCCTCGCCATCGGCGAATTCCCGCTCGCAGTCGACGCAGGAGGGATGGCGGCGGGAGTACTTCCAGGTGGATTGGCTCATGGCCTGTCGGGGAGGTCGCGTGCGGATCGGTCCGCGGGTTCGTCAGCGTCGGTTGCGGTCCTGGCGGCGTTGGTCCTTCGACCACTGGCGCCAACCCGCCAGATCGCGCTTGGGGCCGCCGGCCAGGGCGACCAGCGCGTCCTGGGTGTCGTTCCAGAGGGTCATCTCGCCGTCCTCATACGCGCGCTCGAGTGTACTCAGCAGGGTCGGGATCGCCTCCAGGTCACCGAGGTGTCCCAGGCCTCGTGCACCCTCCCCCGCCACGGCCGGATCTCGATCGCGCGTTGCCCGTTCGAGGGCCTCGCGCAGGGCGCCGATTCGCAACTGGTGTCCGGCGCGCGCGGTGAGTGCGCGTACCGCCTGGGCCCGCACGACCCAATCGGGATCGTCGCTCGCGGTGCGTGCCAGGGCCGCGATCAGCTCCAGCTCGCCTTCGCCAGCGCTCGGCAGGCGACCCAGGAGGTCGGCGGCGCGCCGGCGCACCTGGGAACGCTCGTGGCCGAGCAGCTCGATCGCGGGCTCCAGGGCCGACACCCCGATCCGAGCGCAGGTCTCCGCCCCCAGGTGCGCCAGGATCTCGTCGTCCGTGGCGACCATGCCGGTCATCAACGGCAGGGAGTACTGGGCCATCAGCACCAGCTCCGACTGGGCCCGCTGGAAGGGAAAGTTGCGCGCTTCCGGCGAGCCCATCTTCGCCGTCTCGAAGGAGCGCACCATCTTGACCGAGAGGTTGTCGACCAGGAACCGGGCCAAGTCAGGGTTCGCCAGGGCCTGCTCCCGCGTCGCGCTCCAAGTCTCCCCGCCCTCGTCGTAGGCCGCGAGGGCGGCGCGGTACTCGGGGGGGAGCTGGTCGAATGAGACTCGCTTGGGACCCTCGGGCGTGCTGCAGCCGGCGGCCAGGGCCAGGAGCAGACCCGCCGGTCCCAACCGCGAGCGCGAAGTGCCGCGCTTCACTCGATCGCGGTCGTGCGCGGGCGTCCGGGTCGTCCCGGGCATGACGCGGCATGGGCTCGAATCCGCCGCGATCCGCGCGCGTGGCGCATCGCCGCCCGCGGCCCGGGAGGTGCCGGCGAGTTTCCGACCCAGGACGCCTGCCAGGATTGCCATCGCGGGATTGTAGGCCATCCCGGCCGGTCCCCAGCCCGCCGAAGGGGAGCCTCAGGCTTCGCGGAGACGACGGTCGACGCTGGCGCGATAGATGGCTTCGAGCTGCTCGCCCACCTGCTCCACGGTGGCCACGGGCGGGCGGCCGGCGGACAGGCGCTCGAGCAGCTCGCGGTCGCCCGCTAGTCGCGTGAGAACCCCGGCCAGGGCCTCGGCGTCGCCGCGCGGGAAGTGCAGGCCGTCGACGCCGTCGCGCACGGCTTCAGCCATGCCGCCGAAGCCCGTGACGACCACGGGCACCCCGTTGCGGAAGGCCTCCTGGATCGTCAGCGGCATGTTCTCGTACCAGACGCTGGGCACCACGAGCACGTCGACCGACTGCATTACCCGATCGACCTCCGCCGGCTCGAAGCGTCCGTGGAAGGTCACCGGCAAGCCCTCGGCCGCGGCGCGCAGGCGCTCGACGTAGTCGGGGAACCACTCGAGGATCCCGTGCACGTTCAGCTCGGCCACACCGGCGGGCAGATGACGCATGGCGTTGACCAGGACGTGCACGCCCTTCGACGGGTAGATCCCGCCGATGTAGCCGACGCGCAGCGCCGCGCCGCGCCGCGCCGGGCGCAGGGGGTGGTAGGTGCCCGGATAGCCCGCTTGCATGACCTCCACCTGGTCCTCGCGCAGGATGCGCGCCTCGACCATGCGTGCGGCCAGGAAGTGCGACGGGCAGATGACCCGGTCGGCCTCGCGCAGGAACCAGCGGTGGGTCTCGATGCGGTCGCGGGCCACCTCGGCCCAGCGGAAACTCGCCAGCTCCGGCCGCTCACCCACGGCCGCGTGGGGGTAGCGCTCGAGGCACGCGCTGCAGTCGCCGCTGGACGCCGTGGTGCAGAGCGACCCGTCGGGCCGCATCAGGGTGGCCGCGTCGCAGATCAGGTGGTAATCGTGCAGGGTCACCACCACCGCCGCGCCGGAGCGCCGGGCGAGGCCCACGCATTCGGCACCCCAGTGGGCGAAGTGCTGGAAGTGGACCAGCTCCGGTTTCAACTCGGCCAGCAGCTGCGCGAAGACGCTGGGCGTGACCGGCGGACGGAACGTCTCGCGCACGTCGCCGTACTCGCGCTGGTGCACGACTTCGAAGGTTGGAACGCCGTCCAGCTCGCCGCGGCGCACCTGGCCCTCGGGCGCGCTCAGATCGCGCTCGGTGAAGGCCACCGCCACCTCGTGGCCGGCGGCCAACATGTGGCAGGCCATCTGGTGGGCGTGGATCTCCGTCCCGCCGATGTGGGCCGGGAGGTAGTCGTGGACCACGGCGAGGATCCTCACGACGGCTCCTCCTCGAAGCCGAGCTCCACGGCGGAAGCGGCCTTGAGTCCCTCGTCCCAGGCGTCCTGGAACTCGATGGCGCGCTGCTCGTCGGCCTCGTCCACGGGTTCGACTGCCGGCGCGCCGGCGGTGATCGCGCGCTGGTAGAGCGTGACCGTGAGCCGCGCGTGGTCGACGCCGGTCAGACGACAATCGTCCGGAGCCGGGATTGCGGCACGCATGGCCTCGATGCGCGCGGGGTCGGCCAAGAGTTCGCCGATGACCCGCGCCAGGTCGGCGGGGTCGCCCTGGCGGTACAGGGCCGCGAAGCCCCGGCCCTGGGCGCGATCGAGCAGGGCGCCGGCGGCCGGCAGCAGGCTCGGCAGTCCCATCAGCAGGGCCTCGTCGAGCACGAGCCCCCAGGACTCGTGGGCGCGGGTGCCAGTCGCCATCAGGTGCACGTCGCTGACCGAGTTGCGGTCGAGCTCCGCCAGTTCGTAGGCGCTATGAAAGTGGACGTCCAGGCCCTCGCTGCGCTCGCGCAGGTGCGCCGCGAAGGCCGGGTCGACCTCGCCGCCGGCCAACTCCAGCCGCACAGCGTTCGGGTTCGGCAGCAGCCGCAGGGCTTCGATCAGGACGTCGGCTCCTTTGAGGGGCGCGAGGTGCCCCCAAGCGCCGATGCGCAGCGGCTCCCCCTCGCCGGGCAGAGCGCGGGGCGCTCGGCGAGCCAGCTGGACGTCGACCCCCGGCGGCAAGAGATCGATCTCTACATCGGACACGCCAAGGAACTGCCGCACCGTCTGGGCGTGCGAGCCGCAGGCGGCGATGCGGATCCGCGCGAGGTCGAGCTCGCGACGCAGGAACGCGGTGCGCTCGCCGAAGCGAGCTTCGGCCTGGGCGCGCGACATCCACGGCGTACGCGGCCGCAGGACGCTCGCGCAGTCCAGGCACGGGTCGGGCGCCATCTCGGCCTCGCAGAAGCTGCGAGTGTCCGGCCGCACGCGGAAGGTCAACAGACAGGTGCTCCACAGGTCCTGCAGGGTCACCACGGCCGGAATGCCGCAGCGCGCCGCGACAGCCACCAGATCGTTCGAGAGCCGCACCCAATGGTGCACGTGGACCACGTCGGGCCGTTCGCTGCGCAGGATCTCGGCGAAGGCGCGGGAGACGCGGGGCTCACGTCCCTTCTGCCAGTGATCGAAGTAGAGATCGCCGCGATGGAGCTTGTAGACAGTGATCGGACGCGACGCGCCCTCGTCGATCGAAGTCGTCGTGGCGAAGCCCGGCGACCAATCGAGGGTGCCCGCGATGACCACGACCTCGAGCCCTTCGGCGACCAAGTTGTGGGCCAGGGTGCGGACCGAGAGCTCGGTCCCCCCCACCTGCTCCGGCGGATAGCCGTGCAGGACCAGGGCCACCTTCAACCCGGTCCTCCGATCACGACCTGGTCGACGGTCCCACGCAGGGCGGCCCCGTAGAGCTCCTCGAGGGCCTCGGCATCGTCCTCGGCGGAGCGGATCTGCTTGTGGTCCGGGTACAGCGCCTCGAGCTGGCCGGGCTCCTCGAGGATCAACCGCAACCGGTGGCCGAGGTCGCGCGGGTCGCCCACCTCGAAGCGGAAGCCGGTCACCTCGGGCTCGACCAGCTCGGCCATGCCACCCAGGTTCGAGACCATCAGCGGCGTGCGCGTGGCCAGGGCCTCGAGGATGATCAGCGGCGAGTTCTCGTACCACACGCTGGGCACGACCAACAGGTCGACCCCGCGCAGGATCTCCGCCACGTCGCCGGCCTTGAGGCGCCCGCGCAGGGGCACCCCCATCGACGTGGCCAGCTCGCGCACCGCGCGCACGTAAGGGGGGTTGTGCTCGGTCGGACCGTAGACGGCCAGCTCCGCCTTGGCGCGCAGGTCGGCGGGAAGCTGCTGCCAGGCCTGCAACAGCACGTGCAGGCCCTTGTGCGGCACGATCGTGCCGATGAAGCCCACACGCAGCTTCTCGCCCCGGCGGCGTTCGAGCCCCTCGAAGCGGCGCAGGTCGATCCCCGTCCGCATGTGAAGGATCTGCTGCTCGGGGATGCCCCATTCGACGAAGGAACCGCGCAGGAAGCGGCTGGGGGCGATGAAGCGCGTGACCGCCGGCAGGATGCGCGCACGCAGGGCCTCGTCGCGCTCGCGGATCGAGTCGGCCATGACCTGTTCCTCGGGCGTGAGGGGCTCGGCGGCAACGGGCGCTTGCTCGGTGCCGTCGGGCATCCGCAGGGAGCCCGGCGGCGCCTGTTCGAGCGCGCCTTTGGAGGGCTGCAGCCGCGCCTCGAAGCGCCGCGCCGCCGGCCCCAGGTCGATCCCGGTCGCGCCGTTGACCGCGGCAATGACCTTCGCCATTCGGCGCTGGGTGTCGCTCTGTCGAAACTTGAAGTCGACCATGCAGCGGCCGCAGCGATCGGTGTCGATCGTGTGGCAGATCGAGCGATCGGCGTGCACTCGCTGGCCGAAGCGCGCGCACTGCAGCCAATAATCGTGCAGGGTGTAGAAGACCGGCGCGCGCTTGGCCGCCTCCTCGAGGCAGCCGACCGAGAGGTACATCAGGTGCATGAAGTGCACCACGTCCGGCTTCAGGTCGTCGAGGAAGTCGGCGAAGGTCCGCGCGATGGCCGGGTTGTCCCAGGTGCTGCGGAAGTCCTTGTAGAAGAGGTTGTTGACCAGCTCGTGGACCGGCAAGCCCTCGTACTCGCGCACGTTGACCGTCAGGTGCTTGCGGCCGATGTCCTTCTCGGTCGTGAAGACGTGCACCTCGTGGCCACGCTCCGCCAGCGCGCGCCCGCACTGGAAGGTGTAGATCTCCGTCCCCGCGGGGTGCTTGGGGAGGAAGTTGTGGCTGACGAAGAGGATCCGCATGGGGCCAAGAGGCTAACGCACCAGGGGCTGGACCAGCGCCCACCACAGGCGCAGGACGCCGTCGAGCAGGCCCGCCAGGCGCGCGGCGACGGGCTTGGCCACGAGTTGGGGCGAGAGGGTCAGGGGCCCCCCCACCAGCAGGTCGCGGTCGCGGGTGCGGCGCCCGGACTGGATCCGGCGGCGCTTGCGCAGGGTCGTCGGCAGATCACGCACGAAGACCCACTTGCCGCGCAGGTGCACGCCCAGGTGCCCGGAGCGCAGGACGAACACGAGCCACGCGAGTTCGTAGACCAGGATCCCGGGCGAGCTCAAGAGCAGCGTCCACCAACCGTGGTTCTTGATCAGGAGGATCCAGCGGTTGCGCGAGTGGTAGAAGGCGCGCCGGCGCGGGTACTGCTCGTTGCGGAAGCTGATGCCGGGGGTACCGGCGTTGTGGAGCACGATCGCGTCTTCCACCGACAGGATCCGATGCCCGGCGATGCGCAGGCGCAGGCTCAAGTCGAAGTCCTCGAACAGGATGAAGAAGTCCTCGTCGTAGCCGCCCTGGTCGAGGGCGATATCGCGATCGATCAGGGCGCAGATCGAGACCAGGCCGTCCACCGGCACGGTGCCGTGGCCCTCGGCCTGGGCCAGGGGGCGCCAGAAGTTCCGCAGGGTGAACAGACCCACGTAGTGGAAGCTGGCCCCGTCGTAGTGGACCGTCGAGGGGTCCGAATGCACCAGCGAGCGGGGCTGGGCCAGGACCGCGGCGTGGTCCGCCTCGAGGGCCGCGCGCAGCTTGGCGAGCACATCGGGCTCGAGCACCGCGTCGTTGTCCACGGCCAGGACCCAACGGTTGCGCGCCGCCCGCATGCCCGCGTTGCGCGCGGTCCCAGGCCCCCCGTTGACCCCCAGCGCCAACACGTCGACGCTCGGGTAATCGCGCTCCAGGATCTCGATCGAGCGGTCGGTGGAGCCGTTGTCCACCACCAGGATCTCGTCCAGCTCCTCGCCCATGGCCAGCAGCGCGTCCAGGCAGGCGGCCAGATAGGTCTCGCCGTTGAAGTTGCAGACGACCGCGCTGACGGCGGCGATGCGCGGCCCGGCGGGTGCGCCCTGGTCACGCCCCCCCCCGGCGACCGGCTGTCCGTCGGCGGTCACTTGAGCGGCAACTCGAAGTCGTCCGCGCGCACGGGCTCGCGGTGGGCCAGGCAGTACGGAATGTTCACGACCACGCTCCAGCCGGCGCGCACGAGCACCCACCAGGCACCGGGCGTCTCCCGGATCGAGCGGCCGATGCCGATCGTCCCGGTGGCGTCGGTGACGCTGCCCTTGGCCTCCGACTTGGAACCGCGCAGCAGCACCCGCGTGAGCACCAGCCAGGGCAGGCGCACGAGGTCACCGAGGGGCGCGTACTTGAACATCGTCAGCCAGGCGTTGCGCGCGTGGAAGTACAGGCTGCGCTTGCCCATCTTGATGCCGAAGGGCGTGCGGTGGAACGTCTCCACCCCCGGGTACTGCAGCACGCGGTAGCCGCGGTTCAGCAGGCGGCAGGTCAGGTCGCGCTCGTTGCCGTAGATGAACAGGCGCTCGTCGTAGTAGCCCGCCTCGCGGATCGCCGCCGAGCGCGCCAGGCTCGCGCAGCCGCGGAAGGTGCTCATGTAGCGCTCGGTGTTGACGCGCTCGGAGCTCTTGTAGCTCTCGGGCATGCCCGGCTCGACGATCTTGGTGGAGACGATCGCGGTGCTCGCGGGCTCTTTCAGCAGGCGCGCGGTGGTCTTCTCGAGCCACTCCGGCGGCATCACGATGTCGTCGTCGAGGATCGCGGTCAGCTCGGTGGTGACGCAGGCGAAGCCGATGTTGAAGGTCTCGCAGGCGCCGTAGGCCGAGTGCGGCATCGACACCACGCGCACCTCGGGATAGCGCTCGCGGATCGTGCGCACGGTCGCGTCCGAGCTGCAGTTGTCGACCACGACCACCTCGGCGAAGGGCAGGGTCTGGGCCCGGATCGCGTCCAGGTTGGCGCAGACGTCCTCGACCTTGTTCCAGGTGGAGATCACCGCCGTGGTCTCGGGCAGGCCGCGGCGCGCGGCGACCGATTGGCCGCTGGTCGCGTTGCCGCTCCAGGGCCCCGGGTTGGCGGCGTTGGAGGGCAGGCCGTGGCCGGCCCCGAACAGGCTGTCCAGGAGCGCGCCGACGCGGCCTTCGTAGGTGGCCAGGTCGTCGCTCGAGAGGTCCGCGAAGCCCTCCACGAAGCGCACGCTGGCGTCCTCGATGTTCACCGTGCGCGCACGGTCGACGGCCTCGGCCTTGCCCACCAGGTCGTGGTAGCGCAGCTGGCTCTCGAAGCAGCGGATCGCGGCGACCTTCGCATCCCATTGGGCGGTGGTGTCGAACAGCACGCCGGCGGTGACCTGGTTGTTGACCCCGTAGAGCAGCACGCGGCGCTCGGGACCGCGGGCCAGGGCCGCCATCAGGGCATGGCTCGCGGCGCGGTGGTCGGGGTGCATCTCCTGGGGCGAGGGCCCGTAGACCAACTCGGGCTCGAACGCCTCGAGTTCCGCCGACATCCGCGCGACCAGGTCCGGAAGGGCGCCCAGAGTCCCGTCGGGGAGGCCCAGGAAGCGCTGGTCGGTGACTCCCAGGGCCTCGCCGGCGGCCCGGTCTTCGGCCACGCGGGCCGCCCGGATGTCGGCTTCCTTCGAGCCCGGGTCGCCGGCTGCGCCGTCGGTCAGGACGACCACGCGCACTTCGTCTCCCCGCAGGGCGTGGAAGGCCAGCATGCCTCCGCAGCCGAAGACCTCGTCGTCGGCGTGGGGAGCGATGCAGAGCACGCGCCGCGGGAGGGAGGACGGGTCGGCGAGGGGGGGGAAGAGGGGCTTCAAGAGCGCTTTCTGGGCCAGGGAGAGCGGCAAAGTCTACCGCCGTGCCGGTCTCGAGGCCCGGGCGGGCGCCCCGCTTCCGGACGGGGCGCGCCGTTTGGCGGCGGTCTTGTGCCTGGCACCTGACGTCCGCCTACTCTGTCGCCTCACAGGGGCGCGAAGCCCTCGGCGTAGGCCTCCCCGCCGCGGGGCAGGTAGAGGCTTCTGTGGGCGTTGAGGCCGCGGATGCAGTGGACCAGGTCCGTGTGGGCGAGCTGTGAGCGGTGCTCGCGCAGGCCCGCGGCCTTGCGCTCGAAGAGTTCGGTGATGTCGACCACGCGGGTCGGCACGAGCGCGGACCAGACTTCATACCCCCAGGCTTCGCCCTGGAAGCCGGCCAGCTCCAGGGCGGCGCGGGTCACCTTGGCCAGCACGTGGTGGTCCACGTGGTGCTCGCCGATCCAGGGGGCGTAGACCGTCGCGGGGCGCTTGTCGGCGATCACCGCCGCCAGGCGTTCGACTCCGGCCTGGAACTCGGCCGGGCCGGGCTCGTGACCCTCGGGGTAGCCCCAGAACTCGTAGCTGGAGAGCCCCAGGTGCGCGCCGCCCGCGCGGGCTTCACGCTGCCGCAGGGCGATGAACTCCTCGCGCGGCAGGTCGCTTCCCGCGTTGCCGGCCGCGCCGTCGTAGACCACGACCACGTGCACCTGGTCGCCCTGGGCGGCGTGCAGGCCGGCGGTGCAGCCCGGTCCGATCAGGTCGTCGTCGGGGTGCGGGGCCAGGAGCAGCACCGGCCCGCGCCGCAGCTCCCCCACCACCTCGGGCAGGGGCGAGCGTTGCTCGCTCATCGACTCACCCCGTCCGCCGTGCGGGCGGCGGACTCCCACTCGTCCTCACGCATGGGTTCCAGTCGCCCAGGCGCCGTCTTGACCAGGCGCCACGCGCCGATCAGCGCGCCCGTGTCCAGGTCCAGCGCGCGCAGGTAGTAGGCGCCCTCGAACCACCAGGTCCAGGTGTCGTCGGCGCAGCGCCAGCGGTCGCCCTCGCCGACCACCCCGCAGGCCAGGAGGAACTTGGGCGAGAGCCCCACCTCCACCACGAAGCGTCGGCGCGAGCCGAACTCCAGCTCCGGCGGCTCCGCGCAGGGTCCCAGGTCGACCATGGGGTGCAGCTCGCCGCCGGCACCCTCCCACTGCGCGCCCTTCTTCGACAGCCAGGCCGCCAGGCGCGCGCCCAGGCGTCCGTAGAACTTGCTGAAGTAGGCCGCCTGGGCCAAGTGCTGGCGTCGCTGGGGCTCGCCGGCGAAGGAAGCGCCGAAGCCGGCCGAGCGCGACCAGTGGTGCAACACCCGCGCGTTGCCCAGGTGCACGTTGCGGTAGCCCAGTCGGTTCAAGGTCCGGAACAGGTCCGTGTCCTCGAAGTAGAGCGGGTAGCGCGGGTCGAGCAACGGGTAGGGCAGCTCGGCGATGACCTCGCGCCGCAGCATCACGCAGCAGCCCGAGAGCATGTCCGCGTCGATCGGACCGTCTGCCGTCCACCACTCGATCGCCGCGCGAGTGCGCCTCTTGCTGTACGCGCGGGTGAACCAGGGCCGCCACTGGGCCAGGTTCATCAGCGCGTGCTCGGCCACCGTCGGCAGGGCATTGCGTGGCAGGTTCAGGGCCTGACCCGGATCGATCGTGGCTCGCGGATCCACGGCGCCCACGTCCGCGTGGTCGACCAGGAACTCGAGCATCGTGCCGATCGCGCCCGGCAGGATGAACAGGTCCGGGTTGAGCAGGGCGACCATGTCCTGGGGCCCGCCGGAGGTGTGCTCCAGGGCCAGGTTCATGCCGCCGGCGTAGCCCAGGTTGTCGCCGGCTGCCACGACCACGACGCCCAGGGACTCCAGCTCCGCCAGGGCGGCGCTCTGGTCGGCCGGCGAGGCGTTGTCCACGACCACCACCTCGAGGTCCTCGGGCCGTCGCCCCTCGTCGCGCCATTCGCGCAGGAGCGAGCGCACGCACTGCACGGCGAAGGCACCGGTGTTGTAGTTCACCACCAGGGCCGACAATCGCCGGTGGTGGCGCGGGCCCACACCGACCTCGGGCGCCGGCGCGGCGGACGCCTCGCTCAACGGGCCTCCTCCGCCTCGCGCTCCACCGGTGCGGGGACCGGCCGGTCGTCGTTCAGACGCCAGGCGTGGTCGAGTCGGAACAGGCCGACGTCGCGGGTGACCGAGCGCACGACCAGGTTCTCCGGCAGCAGGAACTCCTGGTACTTGTGCACGCCGCCCTCGTCGAGCAGCAGGATCGGCACCAGGAACTGACCCGCGAGCAGCTTGACGTTCGGCATCTCGAGCACCGTACAGCCGGAGGTACCCTCGAGCTCGAGGCCGTCCAGGTGCGTCCCCATGCCGCCGCAGGTGGTCATGTCCTGGCGCAAGAAGCCCACCCCCAGGTGAATCGGCGTCGCCGCCGGATCGGGGTTCTCCCACCAGACTCGGATCTCGACACTGTCGCCCGAGGTGATCTCGTAGGTCTCCTCCTCGGTGCCGAGGCGGTAGACCCGCGCGTCGCGGATGCGCGGCAGCTTGACGCTCGCTCCGAGGTGGTCGGAGGCGTTGGGGATCTCGTCACCCAGGACCTCCTTCTGCTCGCCGATGTGGTCGCGCTGGAAGGCCGTGTACTCGTTGGTGACGTAAACCGAATCACCCTGGGCCGCGGCCCGACCGTCACGCATCCACAGGGCCTCGTCGCACAGCTGGCGCACGTCGTAGAGGCTGTGGCTGCAGAACAGGATCGTCTTGTTGCGCTGCTTGAAGCTGTAGATCTTGTCGATGCACTTCTTCTGGAAGTACATGTCGCCGACCGCGAAGACCTCGTCGATGATCAGGATGTCCGGGTCGACGGCCACCGCGATCGAGAAGCCCAGGCGCAGGCCCATCCCCGACGAGTAGGTCCGTACCGGCTCGTCGATGTAGTTGCCGAGCTCCGCGAACTCGATGATCTCGTCAACCTTGGCGGCCATCTCGCGGCGCGAGAAGCCCATCATCACGCCGTTCATGAAGATGTTGGCCCGGCCCGTGAAGTCCAGGTGGAAGCCCGCGCCCAGCTCCAGCAGACTGGCCACGCGGCCACGCATTTTGAGGCGACCCTCGGTCGGGGCAGTGATGCCCGAGAGCACCTTCAGAAGGGTCGACTTGCCCGCGCCGTTGGCCCCGCACAGGCCCATGGACGAGCCCGGACGCAGCTTGAAGTTCACGTCCCGCAGGGACCAGAACTGGCCGTGGCGCTGCAAGCGCCCGGCGCTGCCCCACTCGACGAAACGGTCGAGGGGGCGCTTGTACATGCGGTAGGCCTTGCCGAGGCCCTCGACCTCGATCGCCCAACCGTCACTCCTCGAGATGGATCCGGTCACGCTCAGACCTCGTCGGCGAAGCGCCGTTGGGACAGGACGAAGAAGGTGTAGCCGACCAGGAAGACGGCCACCGACCAGACCGCGAAGATCCCCAGGGAGCCGATGAATGAGTCTTCGCCCACGAAGGCGATCTCAGGCTGGCGGGACATCAGGACCACGCGCCAGGCGTAGATCAGGTGGTAGAGGGGGTTGAAGGCAAGGGAGTCCAGGAAGGGCTCGATGCTGCTCATCACCTCGGGGTTCGCGACCCAGAAGATGGGCGTGATGAACATCCAGATGGTGACCAGCAGGGTCGTGACCTGGATCGTGTCGCGCACGAAGACCTGCAGCGTCGCCAACAGCAGGCCCAAGCCGAAGGTGAACACGATCTGCAACAAGAGCAGCACCGGGATCCAGGCCAACATCGCCGTCGGCGGCGGGAAGATCGGCGTCTCCATGAAGAGGGCCGAGCCATGCAGCACGGCCACGTAGGCGACCACGCCGAACATCATCGTCACCAGATGGGTGAGGACCATGTTGAGCGGCAGGATCTCGGTCGGGAAGGCCAGCTTCTTGATCAGGTTGCCGTTCTCGACGATCACGTTGGTGGCGCGCACCAAGCCCTCGCCGAAGCCCGACCAGATCAAGATGCCGGTGAACATGTAGATGCCCATCGACGCCTCCAGCCCCTCGGGCAGATCCGGAAGCTTGAGGTCCAGGAGCCGCGCGAAGATGAAGTAGTAGACGACGAACATGAACACCGGGTACACGAGCGGCCACAGCCACCCGAGCAGGGTCCCTGTGAAGCGCGCCTCGAGCTCCCGGCGGACGGAGGTGTAGATCAGGTCTCGGTGCCGCGCGAGCATCGTCGGCAAGCCGACCAGTCGTCGCACAACGTGGGCCGGGCCGGGCGGGTCGGAGGTGATCCAACCGTCGTCGGAGGCATCCACGGCAATCGCTTCGGGAGGGGGCGTCATCGAAGGTTCTGCGGAAAGTTCTTGGGGGGGGTCTCTGGCAGCCGGGGCGTGAGTGGGCGGGGCCTCGACCTAGGTGCTGGCTCGCGCACCCTTCCGAGGTCCTTCAGCGGTCACCGCAGGTACCGGCGGTCCACCTCGCTGCCGACCTTGAAGTCCTCCACCGGGTCCAGGGACGAGCGCAACTGCTGCAGCAACACCCCCGCCTCCTGGACGTCGTCGGGCCCCCACTCCCACTTGGCGAACGCGGGATCGTTGGGGTTGACCATCGACATGTTGACCTGACGCTTGACCCGCACGCGCACGCTCCAGGCGCCGGCGCGCAGGGGCTCGTACTCGATCTCGGCCATCACGCGGTAGCCGTCCCCGCTGAAGGGCGCCAGGGAGTTGCGCCAGCCCGAGGTGATCTGCAGGCCGGTGGGGTCGGACTCGACCTTCTTGTAGCCGAGCCGCTCGAGGGCTCCGATCGACATGACGCGCAGCACGTTCTCGCTGGGCGCGGACACCTCGGCCTCCCTCCAGGTCGGCTTGGGCTCCCTGGGCGTGGTCGAGCAGCCCACGAAGACCGACAGGGGCAGCACCAGCAACAGCAGGCGCGCGAGGGCAGATTCGATGTTCATCGGCTTCAAGTCTCTTCGAGGACGGCGTCCTGCTTGTCGCGCAGCACGAAATGCATGGGGATCTCCTTGAAGGGCAGCTCCTCGCGGAAGCGGTTCTCCAAGTAGCGCAGGTAGTCCTTGGTCACGAGCCGCTTGTCGTTGACGAACAAGAGGATGCGCGGCGGACGCTCGGAGACCTGGGTGGCGTAGCGGATCTGCACCCGGTGGCCCTTCGAGCTGGGGTTCTTGGCCTGCAACGCGCGCTCGAGGACGCGGTTGAGCTCACCGGTGCCGACCCGCAGGGACGACTGCTCGAAGAGCTCCTCGCACAGGCGGAAGGTCTCCTCCACGTGCCAGCCGCTCTTGGCCGAGAGGAAGCTGAGCGGCACCCACGGCACCCCCGGCAGTTGCGTGGCCAGGTACGTCTCGAGGGCTTCGGGCTCCATCTTGCCCCGCGCCAGGTCCCACTTGTTCGCGCCCAGCACGAGCGGCTTGTGGTGGTCGACGACGTAGCGCGCCAGGCGCTTCTCGAGACCCGAGAGGGGCGCCGTGGCGTCGAACAACAACAGGGCCACGTCGGCCCGCCGCACGGCGCGGTAGGAACGCGTGTCGCTGAAGAAGTCGATCGGGTCGTCGAAGGAACTCTTCTTCTTGATGCCCGCGGTGTCGATCACGACGATCGTGTGGCCGTCGCGCTCGAGGATCACGTCCACCGCGTCGCGGGTCGTGCCGGGGATCTCCGACACGATCATGCGTTCCTCCTTGGCCAGGGCGTTGACCATGGTCGACTTGCCCGCGTTGCGACGCCCGACGATCGCCAGCTTGAGCGAGGGGCGGAAGCGCTCGGCCTCCCCCTCCACCGGCGGCAAGAGCTCGTTGATGCGCTCCACCAGGGCCACCATGCCGTCGCCGTTCTGGGCGCTGATCGCGATCGGCTCGCCGACGATGCCCAGGCGCCGGAAGGCGTCGACCTCCCAGTTGAACTTTTCGGTGTCGGCCTTGTTGCAGACCAACTGGACCGGCTTGGACAGGCCGCGCAGGCGCCTCGCAACCTCCACGTCCAGCGGCGTCACGCCGTCGCGCACGTCGACCATGAACAGGATCAGGTCCGCGGCCATGGTGGCCACGCGCACCTGCTCCTCCACGTGGGGACCCAGGTCGTGGCGATCCACGATGCCGATGCCGCCCGTGTCGATCACCTCGACCACGCGGGTGCGGTTGTAGCAGGGCAGCTCCACCCGCACGCCGATGCGGTCACGGGTGACGCCGGCGGTGGGCTCGACGATCGAGACCCGACTACCGAACAGGCGGTTCAGGAGCGTCGACTTACCCACGTTGGGTCGGCCGACAATGGCGATGCGATAGGGATCGGGGGAGGACATCGGAGTGCGCCGGGGCCCGTCACGGGCGAGTCGGCAGGGGATTCGGGCCTAGGAAGGTATCAGGCTCGGACGCCGGGGCGGCCTGGAGGGGCCGCCTTCAGGGCCGGTCCATCAGTCGGTGGAGCTGGGGCAGCAAGCGGGTCTCGAGGCCCAGCTCGAGGGCCAGCTCGACCACGGCGTCGAGTTCGGCCGCGGAGGGCTGGCCCGCGCGGGCCACGGGCGTCGCCGGCTGGATCACGATCGGCAGCTCCGCGCACAGCTCGGCCACGTCCTCGAGCACCTCGAGCACCTCCGCAACCGGCGATTGCGAAGTCACGATCAACTTGCCCACGGCGTCGCGTCCGCGCAGAAGCGGCAGGGTCTCCCGGCGGGTCGCGCGCCACTCGGCGGCGTTGCGGGGCACCGCGTCGTCCACGGGCTCGTGGCGCAGCTCGCCCTCCGGCGCCGACGACCCGCGCGGTAGCTCGACCGGCGGGCCCAGGTCGGAGGGCAACTTCAAGTCCAGGCTCACGTGCGCGATCACGTCGCGCACCCGCTCCAGGGCGTCGGGGTGGGCGCCGGCGGTCTCCAGGCGCAGGGGCCGCTGACCGAGCATCCCCGCCAGCTCCACCAGGAAGTCCGGCCACAAGAGCGGCTCGCCGCCCGTCAGGCTCACCGCTCGGGGGACCCCGGGCTCGGCCTGAGCGACCCAGCAGGCCACCTGGAAGGGGCTGGCCCAGGCGTCGTCGGTCGGATCACCACCGGCGATATGGGCCCGATCGCCCTCGCGCAGGAGCCACGAATGGGGCGTGTCGCAGTAACTACAGCGCAGGGGGCAGCCCCGCAGGCGCACGAACACCTGGGGCTCGCCCACATAGCGTCCCTCGCCCTGAATCGAGGCAAAGACCTCCAGGACCGGCGCACGCGCGCCGCGCCTGCGCGTCGCCGCCGCTGGGGTGGAGGTCCGCATGTCCAACTCGCTGAGCGCCCGCCGAACGGGGGTCCTGCGACCCGGCCGCCCGGCGCCACGCACGCAGCCCGCGCGCCGCCGGCTCGCACCGGCGGCGGACCGGACTACTTCTTCTTGGCCTTCTTGCCCTTTTCGTCGCCATCCTTGGCGTCGGCGGCACGCTGATCGGCGAGGGCCTTGGCCTTCTTGCCGGACACGATCTTGAATTTGGTCCGCATCTTCGGGAGCCCGAAGGACGAGTCGCCGGCGGGGTCGAGTCGACCGTCGGCAATCATCTTCTGGATGCGCTCGAAGCGGGTGAGGACGCTGCGCTCACCCTTGAGGGTGTCGACGCCACGGAGGCTTCTGTGGATGGACATGGCTGTTGGTCGGCGCTGTGGTTGGTCGGCGCCGTGTTTCGTCGGCGCCGATGAAGGGTCGCGTGCGCTCGGCCGCGGAGGACCGGTCGGTCAGTCAGGAGAAGGCTCGCCGCGCGCGTGTGGTCGCCCACAAGGGGCGCCGACGCGACGGCTGAATGGGCTGGGAAGCTAGCGCTCGATCAGATCTAGCGCTCGATGAGATTGTCGATGGCGTAGATGCCGGCAGTTGAGAACTCACCCACCCGGCCACTGGGGGCGGCTGCACCGCGCACCGCCTCGCGCAGGTCGAACAGGTCTTCCTGGGTGGGTGCGGCACCGACGACCACGACCAGCGCCGCGCCACTGGCCTGGGGCCGGGCAGCGGGGAGGCCCGCGTCGCGGAAGGCTTGGACGGTCGCGCCCGCCAACTCGCGGTTGCGCGCGGAGTTGGTGTCGTAGGTGATCGCCAGGACCGTGTAGCGGTTGTCGCGGTCGAGCAGGGCAGCATTCACCTCGGAGAACGCGCCCGAGGCGTCGTCGTCGAGGGAGCGCCCGTTCGGATCTTCGACGGGGCGAGCGGATCCGGAACCGGAATCCGGGCCAGCGGCGGACACGCCCGCGGCGCGGTTGCTGCCGAGGAAGAACCCCAGGGCGAAGACCAGTGCGAGGCAAGCCAGCACGATCGGCTGGACGAGTGGGAGAAAGAGCGAGGCGCGGGCTACGCCACCGGCAGCAGCGGAGCCAGGGGCCTGATGACGAGACGGCGCGACCGCAGGCGGCTCGGCTACCGACGACGGGCCCGCCGCGCCAGGCGCCGCCGCGGACGACGTCACCGAGGCGCGCTGATCGGCGCCACCGTCGGTGCTACCGTCAGCACTCCCGCGACGCTGGGCTTCCAGCTCGCGAAAGGCCTGCATCAGGTCCTTGCGTGCCATAGAGATCGGGTACCGGTCGCGGGAGGGTCCGTGGAGACCATCGAGCCGCGGAGCGAACCGCAGAGGTTACGGCCCCGAAGCGCCGACGGTCAACGGCCGGAGACCCTCGAGCGGCAGTTAGGATCCTCGGCCGCCCCGCGACCTGCAACTCCCCATGACCTCACACAGCCCCGCCCCGCTCGGCCTGACGACCCTTCTGGCCCTGGCCGGCCTGGCAGCCTGCTCCGATCCGGACCCGGTCTCGGCCCCGGTGACGGACACCGGCACGGCCGCCCGCGTCCAGGACAAGTCCCCCGAGACCGAGCCGCGGGGCTTTCCGGACGAGGCGGCCGCCCGCGGGCTGACCTACCGCAACCACAGCGGCGAACCCGGCAAGGCGACCATCCTGGAGGCCAATGGAGCCGGAGTGGCCCTGCTCGACCTGGGCGGTGACGGCGACCTGGACCTGGCCTTCTCCCAGGGCCTCGACACGCTCGGGAGTCTGATCACCGGCCCCGGCGCGGACGTCGAGCTGTTCGTCAACGACGGTGAGGGCCACTTCGAGCCCCTCCCTGGCCCCGGACTCTCGGGTTGGTGGACAGGCCTGGGCGCCGGGGACCTGGACGGCGACGGGCGCGCGGATCTGATGGTCGGAGGTTTCGGCGACGTGGCCGTCCTGCTCCAGAGCGAGGCCGGCGGGCTCGTGCCGGTGGCCGACCCGGGCACCATGCCGACCGAGGCCGAGGCCCCCGGCGCCCGCCTGGTCGTCGGCCAGCCCCGGGAAGCCGGTTCGGTGCCCCTGTGGACCACCAGCCTGGCCCTGTTCGACGCCGACCGCGACGGCTACCTGGACGCCTACCTGGGCCAGTACCTCGACCTGGATCCGGTCGCCCCCCCCATCGGGACCCTGGGCGATGGCGTGCTGTCGGTGCCCTGCCAATGGAAGGGCCTGAGCGTCTACTGCGGACCGCGGGGCCTCGTGGCCCAGTCCGATCGCATTCTGCGCGGCCGCGGCGACGGGACCTTCGAGGACAAGACCGCCGCCTGGCTACCCGACCACACGGCGGGCTTCACCCTCGGCGTGGTGGCCTTCGACGCGGAGGGCGATGGCGACGACGACCTCTACGTGGCCAACGATTCGGTGGCCAACCTGCTCTTGATCAACGACGGCACGGGGCGGCTGCGCGACGTCGCCCCCACGGCCGGCGTGGCCGTCAACCAGGACGGGATGCCCGAGGCCGGCATGGGCGTCGCGGTCGGCGACGTCGATCGCGACGGGCGCTTCGACCTGGCGGTGACGAACTTCTCGGACGAGCCGACCCAGGTCCTGTTCGGGGCCGACGTGGGCTTCACGACGCAGACCTACAGGCTCGGCCTCGGCAACGCCACGCGCCGGCTATTGTCGTGGGGAGTGCATCTGGTCGACTTCGACGGGGACGGCTGGCTCGAGCTGTTCACCGCTAATGGGCACGTGTATCCCCAGGCGGACGAGCCCAGCACCGGCACCAAGTACGGGCAGCCCGACGGCCTCTGGCGACTGGGTCCCTACGCCCGGGCCCAGGCCGTCGAACCCGCAACGGCGCAATCTATCCTGGCGCGTGATGTCGGCACTCGCGGAACCGCCGTGGGCGACCTGGACGGGGACGGCGCGCCCGACCTGGTCCTGGTCACGATCGACGGGCCCGCAGCCTTGGGCATGAACCGCACCGGGTCCGACGCCCATCGCCTGGTGGTGCGTTGCTTGGGGCCGAGCGTTCACGCCGAGGGGCAGGGCCCGCGCACGCCAGCGGACGGTCACGGTGCGACGGTCATCCTGGTGCCCGCCTTCCCGCGCGGCACGCCTGACTCCCAGCAGTTCGCGCTCAAGGCCGAGGTGATGACCGCCCAGGGCTACCAGTCGTCCTCGGCGCCGGAGCTCTACTTCGGGCTCGGCGACCTCGAGGGCTATGCGCGCCTCGACGTGCGTTGGCCCTCGGGTCGGGTCGAAAGCCTCGGCCCGGGAGCCGCCGATCGCCGGCTGGTGATCCGTGAGGGCCAGGGCTTGGTCGAGGACTCGCCACTGCGCTAGTCGCTAACCTGTTGCGCTCGATCAGCGCTGGCGGGCCCCCTTCATTGAGGGCTTCCGGCCACGACTTCCAAGCTCGGGCAGGCCCCGAGCGCTTCCAATCCAGCCGCGCGCCTGCGTGCGGATTCCCTGCCCGCGCGATCCCGTGCGGCGCCAACTGTCCGGCGCGGGTCCGACCCGCGCGATCATGACTGCCACGGATCGACACCACGTCTTCATCGCCGGCGGCGGCGGCATTGGCCGCGCCCTGGCCCTCCTGCTGCGCAACGAACCGACCCTGCCCTGCGCGGTCACCATCGGAGACCTCTCCCTCGACGCCGCGCGTTCGGCGGCCGAGTTCGCGACTGCGGACGGCGAGGATCCGCCGCCGGTCGCGATCGCCATGCCGGCCGACGGCGTGAGTGCGGAGTTGACCGCCGCCCTGTCCAGCGCCGACGCAATCATCGACTGCCTGCCAGGAGCACAGGCTCCGCGCATGGCGCGCCTGGCCCTCGAGCACGGGTTGCACTACCTCAACCTGACCGAGTACGTGCGCGAGACCGAGGAGATCCAAGGCCTGGCGCAGGGCGCGTCGACCTGCTTCGCCCTGCAGTGCGGCCTGGCACCCGGCTACATCAACGTGCTCGCGAACTCGCTGTTCGAGCGCGCCTGCGAGACTTGGGAGGTGAACGGGGTCGACTCGATCGCGATGCGCGTGGGCGCGCTGACCCGGCACGCGACCGCACCGCACTTCTACGGCTGGACCTGGAGTCCGGTGGGCGTGGCCACGGAGTACGTGGAGGACGCGATCGTGGTGCGCGAGGGCGAGACCTTGCGCGTGAAGTCCCTCTCCGAACGCCGCACGCTGTTGGTCGACGGTCGACAGTTCGAGGAGGACCTCACCTCCGGGGGCGCCGCTGACCTGCCCACCGCCCTGGCAGGACGGGTGCGACACCTGGACTACAAGACCCTGCGCCACCTCGGGCACTACGCCTGGGTGGACCGGCAACTGGCCGAGATCGGCGCGGGCACCGACCGCGCCGCGCGCTTGCAGGAGCGGATGGAAGCCGCCATCCCCCACTGCGACGACGACGAGGTGGCGATCTTCGCCTCGGTCGAGGGTCTCGACTCCCAGGGGCGCCGGCGCGCCCTGCGGCGCGGTTGGGTCTGCGATCCGATCGAGGTCGGCGGACGCCATCTGCGGGCGATCCAGTCCACCACTGCCGCCGGGGTGGCCGAGACCCTACGACTGATCCTGGAGCGCGGCCTGACCGGGCCCCTGCTCCAGAGTCAGATCCCGACCCGCGAATACCTCAGCGGCCCGTTCGTCAGGCTCGCTTTCGGCCTGCCACGGTAGGCTCGACCGCCCCATGCAACTCCGCCTCGCGACGCTCGTGTTCATGGCCTCGGCCCCCATCGCCCCCGCCCTGGGGGCGGGGCCCGGTTGTGCGCTGATCGCGGAGACGCAGGTGTCCGGAGCGACGCAGGACCAGCCCCTGAAGGCCGAGAGCCGCGCCGCCGTGGAGGCCCTCCAGGAGCTGCTCACCAGGCTCGAACTCGGGCTCCAGGGGCCTGCTCTCGAGTTGGGTCTGCCCCTGGTGGCCGAGGGCGGGATGCTCGCCGGCGACGGTCGCGCGGTGGCCACGGTCGCGCGGGCACTGTTCCAGGCCGGGCGCGAGAGCGAGGCGGACGCCCTGCTGGTGCGGGCCCGCGTGAGCCCGGACACCATCGGCTGGGTAGACCTCGAACGGGCTTGGATCGCGTTGCAGCGCGACCAGCTCGACGAGGCGCGCGCGCTCTTGATCGATCAATCGGGCGGAACCACGCCCCTGCGCCATCCGGAACTGCCGGCCGCTTGGATCCTGCTGGCTCGGGTTCAGGCCCGCGCGGGTCGTCTGGACCAGGCCGCGCTCTTTGCGCGGCGCTTCCTCGAGTTGGCGCCCCTGCACGAGGACGCGCCCAGCGCGTGGCACCTGCTCTCGCGCGACGCCGCCCAGCGCGGGGCCGGCGCCGAGGCCCAGGAACTGCTCGAGCGCTCGAACCAACTGCGCCAATGGCACGAGGTCATGCGGGTGCGGCGGCTCCAGATGCGCCAGACCCCCACCGAGCCCCTGCCGCGCCTGGGCCTGGCCCTGGGTTGGATGCAGGTGGAGGCCTGGGATCGCGCGGCGGCCGAACTCGAGGCCCTGCTCGCGATCCAGCCCGATTACTGCCGCGCTCGTTTTCACTTGGGCGAGGCGCGGCGCCTGGGCGGCGATGCAGCCGGAGCGATCGAGGCATACGGTGCGTGCATCGAGTGCGATGCCACCGACATGCGCCCGCGCCTCAACCGGGCTCTGTTGCTGCGCGCGGCCGGACGCAACGACGAGGCCCTGGCCGATCTCACGGCGGTGGCTTCGAGCGACGCGGCCGAGGACCCGCTGTTCCTCGGCGCTCACCTCGAGTTGGCCCGGGCCCTGCGCGACGCCGGGCGCACCGAGGACTCCGCCGCCGCCTACGAGCGCTACCGCGCGCTCGGCGGCGACGAAGAGCTCTGAATTCGAGCCTGGCCCCACGGGCGATCGAAACCGGGCCCCGGTGTCTACCACGATGGAGTCGCAACGGGCCGTGCCCGAGGCGTCCACGCCGAGCACGCAGAATGACGAGGCCCCCCCACCGCCGTTGCGATGGAGGGGCCATGGTCTCGCAGCGCCGCCTGATCAGGCGGCAGGCTTCGGCGCGATCAGAACAGGACCACGCCGGTCTCGATGTTCGAGGCCGTCAGGGGGAAGGTCGGGAAGATCGCGCTGAGGTTGGCGGCCTGGAAGTAGACCGTCGTGCCGGCCGGCAGGGGCAGGTTGACCTCGGTCTTGGCGTAGCCCAGCAGCGGATCGACGGTGAAGATGCCGATGATCACCAGCTGCAGGCCGTTGTTGCCGATCCCGAGGTTGACGACCCCGGGGAAGGCCGACGGCACGTTGCTCAGCGAACCCGTCAGGTAGACCGTCTCGAGCGGGAAGCCGCCCATGTAGATCTCGGCCGGGCTGGTGCTGGTAAGGAACGCGGGGCTCGAGTTCACCAGGTCGATCGTGGGGACCAGCGCGAAGGAGCTACCGAGGTTGATGCTGTCGTCCAGCAGGCCCTCGACCACGTTGATCACGTAGGTCCCGACCTTGTAGGGCGGGTAGAGCGTGACGGTGATCGTGGTGTCGTTCACGATCGCGTAGTCGCTCGCCGGGAGGGGCGTGCCATCGACCTCGACCGCCGTCGCTCCATCGAAGCCCGTGCCCGTGAGGGTCGCGACCACGGGAGAGTTGGGGCTCACCGTCTGGATCGATGTGGGCGAGATCGAGTCGACCGTCGGGAAGGAGCCGGGGCCACCACCGAAGGGATCGAGTCCGGCGATCGCCGTCGCCCCGGTCCCCAGGGGATCCAGGTACTGGGCCACGTTGGCGTTGCTCCAGAACACGTTCAGCCGCCCGAAGTAGGTCGTGGCGACGCAGGTGCCACCCGGCCCGCCGGACAGGGCGCCGATCGCCCGACCGTTGTTGTCGAAGAGTGGGCCGCCCGAGGAACCGCCCTGGCTCTCACCCACGTTCCAGAAGCAGCGCCAGACCGAGACGTTCCCGATGCCCTGGAAGTTGGCCGTGGTCTTGGTCGCCCCGTTGTTGTCGACGCAGATCTTCTTGGGACCACCGGCGGGGTGGTTCATCGACATGGCGAAGGTCGGGTTGGTGCTCGTGTTCCGCCAGCCCGCGTAGAAGGGCAGGTAGTTGTTCGGAATCGAGTTGTTGATCCGCAAGAGGCGCCCGTCCGAGCTCTGGTGGTTGACCAGGTTGGTGGCGCCGGAGACGTTCTGGTTCGTCGGCGCGCTCCCGCCGTTGCAGTTGGCCGTCTGGTAGTTGAAGCGGAAGACGGTGTTGCTGCCCTGGTTGCAGTGCCAGGCGGTGTAGACGTACGGGGTCCCGTCACCCGCGGTGTTGTTGACCAGGGCGCCGGAGCACAGCCCGCCATTGGAAAGGGTGCGGACCGTGGCGCGCTTCTGCTGCTCCCAGGCATCGCCTTCGGAGCAGTTGACGTTGACGGTACAGGAGCCTCCCGCGCCGCTGCCACCCGCCTGAGCGGCCTGAGCGTCGAGCTCGGCCTCCAGGTTGAAGACATTGCGGTAGTCGTAGATCACCGTGCCCAGGGACAGGCGCGCGCCGTCTTCGACGCCGGTCGGCTGCACGTACTCGAAGATCACGCTGTCGCCGGGGAAGGGCGCGAAGGCGATCTGCTCGTGGGGCTGGTTGTTGATCGAGGTGAAGGCCCCGAAGACCGTCTCGAGGGTGTCGTCGTAGAGGTAGATCTCGGCGCCGTCGGGCAGCCAGAAGTCGTCGAACTCGAGGCCAATCGACTTGGCGCCAGGGCTGTAGACCTTGAAACGCCAGACCATGGTTCCGTCCGCCAACTCGTCCCAGACGCCGTTGTCGGCCGGGTTGATCGAGACCGGCATCAGGGCCCCGTAGCGCAGGGGCAGGGGCGGCCGCACCTCGTCGTCGGCCAGGTAGGCGCCCACGTCGGGCGGCTGGACGAACTCGATCGGGACCCCGTCGGTTCGCAGGTCTTGGAGGACGGCCATCGGAGAGCCTTCGCTCTCGATCTGGGCCGCCGCGGGGGCGGCCAAGAGGGCACTGACGAGGATCCAGGATTGGCTACGCATGAAATGGGCTGACTGGGTCGTGGCGATGGGGATCAGCGGAGAGAGTTGTTCTGGACCGATCGGGGCGCCGGCGTGCCCCCGGCGGGGGCGGCTCCAGGGCCGAGCGATCGGTCCGACGGCGTCGGACGGTCCAACCTGGCCCCGCCAGCGGCGGCCAGGAAGGCGATCCGGGGGGGAGCCGTCTCGCTCCTCAGGCACGGCTTGGACGGTACCGGGCCCCCGAGAGTCGCGCCCGAATCGGTGGAATCCTGAATACTAGGCCCGGATTGGGGGCCAGGTAGGTGTCGATTCCGTCACCTACCCGTCAAACGCCCCTCGAGGCCCGCTCAGTGGGTTGCAGGTACGAAAATGGGCCCCGCCCCCTGGAGGGGGCGGGGCCCGATAGAAGTCGGTCGGTTGCGCAGGGGTGGGACTCCCTCGGGGCCGGGCTCAGGCGGGCGGCCTCGAAGCGAAGGCCCGGTGAACCCAGTCCCCGAGAGTCCGACCCGGGGAACCGACTCGGGCAGAAGCGGCCCTAGAAGAGGACCGTGCCCGACTCGATGTTGCTCATGGTCAGGGGCAGGCTCGGGAGGACGGCACTCAGCACGCCCGACTGGAAGTAGAGCTTGGTCCCGGTGGGAATTCCGGTGAACGGCCCCTCGACCTTGGCATAGCCGGTGGCCGGGTTGACCGTGAAGACCCCGAGGCCGAACAGGTTGGTCAGGTTGTTGCCGATCCCCGCGCTGAAGATCCCGGGCACCGTCGACGGAATCAGGCTGGTCGACAACAGCAGGAAGTGCGAGTCACCCGGGAAGCCGCCCATGTAGATCTCGAGCGGGAAGGCCGAGAGCAGGAAGTTCGGGTCCGAGCTGACCAGGTCGATGGTCGGGGTGGTGTTGAACGTGACCGAGAGGTCGATGTTGTCGCTCTGCGTGCCCTCGATCGCCTTGATGTTGATCGTGCCCGCGTTGTAAGGCGGCTGCAGAGTGACCACGAGGGTCGTGTCGTTGGGCACCGAGAACTCCGGCGGGAAGGCCGAGAGCGGAACGCCGTTGACCTCGACCGAGGTGATGTCCTCGAAGCCCGTACCCGTCAGGGTCACGGAGACCGGCGAGGTCGGGTTGACCGCCGTGATGAACGTCGGGGAGATGCTGGTGATGTCGGGGAAGGTTCCGCCGCCGCCACCGGGGTTGTTCGGATCGAACCCGTCGATAGCCGTCGCGCCACTACCCAGGGGATCCAGGTACTGGGCGATGTTGACGTTGTTCCAGAAGTCGTAGAGGCGCGCGTAGAAACCCTCGGCCTGGCAGGTCCCTGCGGGACCGCCACTGAGGGTGCCGCGGACGCGGTCGTTCTGGTCGAACAGGGGGCTACCGGAGCTGCCGCCCTCGGTCGTTCCGGGGCTGAAGACGACGCGCCAGGACGGCACGACACCGATGCCGCCGATGTTCACGTTCGCCTTGGTGGCGCCGTTGCCGTCGATCGCGATCTGCTTCGGCCCACCGCCGGGGTGGTGCATCGACATGGCGAAGGACGGATTCGTCGTCGAGCGGCTCCAGCCCGCGTAGAAGGGGTTGTAGCTGGCCGGGATGTTGTTGTTGATCCGCATGATCCGGCCGTCGGAGGCCTGGTTCGAGACCAACTGGGTCGCGCCCGAGACCTGCTGTCCCGTGGGCGCCGAGCCGCCGGTGCAGTTCGCCGTCTGGTAGTTGAAGCGGAACACGGTGTTGCTGCTCTGACCGCAGTGCCAGGCGCTCAGCACGTAGCGCGTCTGATCGCCCGCGGTGTTGTTGACCAGCACGGCCGAGCACAGGCCACCACCCGAGAGGGTGCGGACCACCGAGCGCTTCTGCAGCGGGAAGGGGTCGCCCTCTGGGCAGTTGACGTTCACGTCGCAGGCGCCGGCGCCGATCCCCTGGCCCTCGTTCTCGAGGATCAGCTCGGCCTCCAGGGCGAACAGGTCCATGTAGTCGTAGATCACCGTGCCCAGCTCCAGGCGCGGGCGAGCATCGACGTCCGCCGGCTGCACGTACTCGAAGATCACGCTATCACCCGGGAAGGGCGCGAACTGGATCTGGTCGTGGGGCTGGTTGTTGATCGACGTGTAGGCGCCGTGGACCTGCTCCAGCGTGTCGTCGTAGAGGAAGATCTCGGCACCCTCCGGGATCCAGTAGTCGCTGAACTCGAGACCGATCGACTTGGCGCCGGGGCTGTAGACCTTGAAGCGCCAGACCATCGAGCCGTCGGAGAGTTGATCCCACACGCCGTTCTCGGCGGGGTTGATGTCGACCGGCAACAGCGCGCCGTAGCGCAGGGGTCCGGGCTCGGTGCGGGTCGCGTCCTCGGCCTTCAGAAAGCCCACGTCAGGGGGTTGGACGAACTCGATCGGCACGGCGTCGGTGCGCAGGTCCGCGAGCAGCGCGGCCGGCGACCCGGGGGACTCGATCTGGGCCAGGGCGAGACTGGGCGACGCCGCGAGGGCGAGGCCGATGCCAAGCGTGAGCTTTCGCATGGGGCTGATTGGGTTTGGGTTGGGAGGGCTGGGCGCGATAGCCCCGCACTCGCGCGGACGGTTCAGCGGCCGCCTCGGGAAGAGCGAGGTCACCGGCGCATTCTCGCAGAACACCGACTGAATACGTGGTGCAGATCTTGACGCGACCGAACTCCTCGAGTGGTAACGGACTTGTTAGGTCTCAACTCGTGTTCGGGACCGTGCCCGTCGCGCCGCAACGGATCGTGCGGCCCGGCTGTCCCCAGGGTCGCCGTTGGCCGCGACCCCTGCGGCTCCACCCGGTTCGGGCCCTCTTCGTGACAGTGCCCCCCCACTCAGAACAAGACGGTCCCGCTCTCCACGTTCGACATCGCCAGGGGCAGGGTGGGCGCGACCGCGGCCAGCACCGCGGCTTGGAAGTAGAGCTTGGTCCCCGTGGGCAGTCCGGCGATCGGGATCTCGACCTTCGCGTAGCCCGACGCGCCGCTGACGAGGAAGTTGTTGACCAGGAACAGGTCGGCGAAGCCGTTGCCGATGGAGGCTTCGAACAGGCCCGGAAGACTGGTCGGCACCAGACTGGTCGAGACCAGCAGGAAGACCGCGTCGTTCGGCTGGGCGCCCATGTAGATCTCCAGGGGGAAGGCGGAGATCAGGAAGTTCGGATCGGAGCTGACCAGGTCGATCGTCGGCTCGCCGTTGAGGTCCACGGGCAGGTCGACTTCCGCCGTCAACGCCCCCTCGATGACCTTGATGTGCTTGGAGCCCAGGTCGAAGGGCGGCTTCAAGGTGACGATCAAGGTCGAGTTGTCGGGGACCGAGAACTCCGGCGGGAAGGCACTGAGGGGGACTCCGTCCACTTCGACCGAGGTCACGCCCTCGAAGCCGGTTCCCGACAGGGTCACGGCGACGGGCGAGTCGGCCTCGACCGCCTGGATCGAGGCCGGCGAGAGTGAGTCGATCTTCGGATCCGTCCCCGGCGGTCCACCGCGGGGATTGTCGGGGTCGAAGCCGTCGATCGCGGTCAGACCCGTCCCGGTCGGGTCCAGCCAGGGACTCAGGTCGACGTTGTCCCAGAAGGTGTAGAGCCGGCCGAAGTAGGCCTCGACCGGACAGGCCACGTTCGGACCGCCGCTGAGGAAGCCGCGGTGGCGCCCACCCTGGTCGAACAGGGGCCCACCCGAACTACCGTCCTGGAAGCCACCGGAGAAGACGCAGCGCCAGGACGGCACGTTCCCGATCCCGATGATGAAGAGCGTCGTCTTGGTCGCTCCGTCGGCGTCGATCGACAGCTTCTTGACCCCGCCGCCTGGGTGGTGCATCGACAGCCCGAGGCTCGGGTTCGTCGTCGACCGACTCCAGCCCGAGAAGTACGGCGCGTAGCTCGCCGGAATGGCCGTGCTGATCCGCAGCAAGCGTCCGTCGGACGGGTTGTCGCTGGCGAGCACCGTGCAGCCCGCGAGCTCCTGGGTCTCGGGGAGCGCGCCACTGCCACAGCCGTCGAGCTGGTAGTTGAAACGAAAGACGGTGTTCGCGCCCTGACCACAGTGCCAAGCCGTGAGGACGTAGCCGGCACCGTCCTGGGCGGTGGTGTTGAGCAGGGCACCGGAGCACAGTCCTCCCCCGGAGAGGGTCCGCACCGTGGCGCGCTTCTGCAGTTCGAAGGGGTCGCCCTCGGGGCAATCGACGTCGATCAGGCAAGCGCCATCGCCCGAGCCACCGGTCGGCGTCGCCCCGGCGAGTTGCGTCTCCAGGGCGAACAGGTCCCGGTAGTCGTAGATCACCGTGCCCAGCTCGAGGCGCGCGGTCGTCCGGACGTCGGGCGGCTGCAGGTACTCGAAGACGACCCGATCCCCCGGGAACGGCGCCAACTGGATCTGCCCGTGGGGCTGGTTGTTGATCGACGTGAAGGCCCCGTGGACGACCTCGAGCGACTCATCGTAGAGGTGGACCTGCGCCCCGTCCGGGAGCCAGAACTCCCGGAACTCCAGCCCGATCGACTTGGCGCCGGGGCTGAAGAGCAACAGCCTCCAGACCAAGCTGCCGTCCGGCAGTCGGTCCCAAACACCGTGGGTCGTGGGATCGATCGAGACGTCGAGCAGCGCGCCGTAGCGCAGGGGCCCGGCGGCAGTCCGCGCCGCGTCCTGCGCCAGGTAGGCGGAAACGTCCGGCGGCTGGACGAACTGGATCGGGACCTGATCCGGCGTCAGGCCGGCGAAGATCGCCGCGGGCAGTCCCTCGGACTCGAGTTGGGCCGAGGCCAGACCTTGGCCTGCCAACAGGGCGAAGAGGAGCGTGGTCGAACGCATGGGCGGTGGCGGTGGACCGAAGTGCGCGGGGAAGGGCGGAGCTTGCGCCGGGGCCGCTCCAGCATGCCTCAGCCGGCCGGACTTCGCCTGAACCGGGAACGGGCTGCCCCTGAACGGGACCGCCCCCGCGCCGTTTCCCAACGGCGCGGGGGCGGAACATCGGTCAGCCCCGCTTGCGCCGCCGGCTCGGAGCTGGGTCCCAGCCCGCTTCGGTCACCAGGATTCGTGTCCAGTGGGTCCAACTCGTCCGCTGGCGGTGCCTTGCGGACCGAGTCCCCGCAGTCGGGGCTTCACGCCCCGACCGCGACGGGTCGGTCTGCAAGGTGCCGTCAGCGGGCGAGAGGCGGCCGCAGATCGCTGTTTGGGCGTGCTGGGCGCGGATCCTGGTGACCGGCTAGAACAACACCGTCCCCGACTCCACGTTGGACATCGAGAGCGGCAGGCTCGGCAGGACCGCGCTGATCACTCCAGCCTGGAAGTACAGCTTGGTCCCGGTCGGCAGCCCGGAGATCGGGATCTCCGACTTGGCGTAGCCGGTGGCCGGGTTGATCACGAAGTTGTTCACCAGGAACAGGTTCGTGAGGTTGTTGCCGATCGAGGCGCTGAAGATCCCCGGCAGGGTCGACGGCACCAGGCTCGTCGACACCAGGAGGAAGGCCAGGTCGTTCGGGAACGAGCCCATGTAGACCTCGAGCGGGAAGGCTGAGATCAGGAAGCTCGGGTCCGAGCTCACCAGGTCGATGGTCGGCGTCAAGTTGAACGTGACCGGCACGACAACCTCGTCGCTCAGCGCACCCTCGATGACCTTGATCGTCTTGGTGCCGACGTTGTACGGCGGCTGCAGGGTGACCACGATCGTCGAGTTGCTCGGGACCGAGAACTCCGGCGGGAAGGCACTCAGCGGCACACCGTCGACCTCGACCGAGGTCACGCCCTCGAAGCCGTCACCGGTCAGGGTGATCGTCACCGGCGAAGTCGGGTTGACCGCGGCGATGGTCGTCGGGGCGATCGAATCGATCTGCGGCACGGTGCCGCCGGGCCCGCCACCCGGGTTGGCCGGGTCGAAGGCGTTGACCGACGTCAGGCCAGTGCCCGTGGGATCCAGGTACTGGGCCACGTTGACGTTGGCCCAGAAGCTGTAGAGCCGACCATAGGACGTCGACTGGGGGCACGAGACCCCCAAGTTGGCGCCGCTCAAGTCGCCGATCACCTGACCGTTCTGATTGAACAAGGGCCCCCCGGAGCTACCACCCTGGACACCGCCGACGAAGTTGCAGTTCCAGGCCAGCACGTTGCCGATGCCGCCGATCGGAACGGTCGCCTTGGTGGCCCCGTTGCCGTCGATGGAGATCTTCTTCACACCGCCGCTGGGGTGGTGCATCGACATGCAGAAGCTCGGGTTCTGGGTCGAGCGGCTCCAACCCGCGAAGATCGCGTTGTAGCTGGCCGGGATGTTGTTGTTGATCCGCATCAGCCGGCCGTCCGCCGACTGATCGTTGACCAGGTTGGTGCCACCCGAGACCTGTTGGCCCGTGGGCGCGCCACCCGTGCCGCAGCCGGATGTCTGGTAGTTGAAGCGGAAGACCGTGTTGCTGCTCTGTCCGCAGTGCCAGGCCGTGAGCACGTAGCGCGTGCCGTCCTGGGAGGTGTTGTTGATCAGCGCGCCCGAGCAGAGACCGCCGCCCGAGAGGGTCCGCACGGTGGCCCGCTTCTGCAGGTCGTAGGGGTCGCCCTCGGGGCAGTTGACGTCGATCAGACAGCTGCCCGCCCCACTGCCGCCGACGAGACCGCCCGTGGCGTCCAGGCCGGCCTCCAGCGCGAAGAGGTCGCGGTAGTCGTAGATCACCGTGCCCAGCTCGAGCCGCGCCTGGCCCTCGACGCCCGCCGGCTGCACGTACTCGAAGATCACGCTGTCACCCGGGAAGGGCGCGAACTGGATCTGGTCGTGGGGCTGGTTGTTGATCGACGTGTAGGCCCCGTGCACCCGCTCGAGGGTGTCGCCGTAGAGGTAGATCTGCGCCCCGTCGGGAATCCAGTACTCGCTGAACTCGAGCCCGATGGACTTGGCCCCCGGGCTGTAGACCTTGAAGCGCCAGACCTGGGTCCCGTCGGCCAACTCGTCCCAGACCCCGTTGTCGAAGGGGTTGATCGAGACTTCGAGCAGCGCGCCGTAGCGCAGGGGGCCAGCCTCGGTGCGCGCGGCGTCCTCCGCCAGGTAGGCACCCACGTCCGGCGGCTGGACGAACTCGATCGGCACCAGCTCCGTGCGCAGGTTGTCGGTGAGGGCGCAGGGCGTGCCGTCGGACTCGATCTGGGCCAGGGCCAGGGAAGGGGTCGCCGCGAGGGCGAGAACGAACGGAAGCGATCGCATGGTCGATGGTCGGGTTGGATGGTCCTTCGCGGCACGGCCACACGTGCGCCGTAGGGGGAGCGGAGGGACGACAGGGTCTCGCACTACTTCTGACCGTCGAGAGCCCGAACGGGAGCCGTGGAAATGGCCAAATGCGTTTGGGTTCCCGAATGAGTCGGCCCCCGCGACATCCGAGGACGCCACGGGGGCCATGATTGCGATCGACCGAAGCCCGGCTGGCTCCGTCGATCGAGACGCGCGCTGGAGCGCTACCGCTCCAGGACAGCGCGCCCTAGAACAGAACCGTCCCCGACTCCACGTTGGACATGGAGAGCGGGAGGCTCGGCAGGACCGCGCTGAGCACCCCAGCCTGGAAGTACAGCTTGGTGCCCGTCGGCAGCCCGGAGATCGGGATCTCCGACTTGGCGTAACCGGTGGCCGGGTTGATCACGAAGTTGTTGACCAGGAACAGGTTCGAGAGGTTGTTGCCGATCGAGGCGCTGAAGATCCCCGGCAAGGTCGAGGGCACCAGGCTCGTCGACACCAGCAAGAAGGCCAGATCGTTCGGGAACGAGCCCATGTAGACCTCCAGCGGGAAGGCCGAGATCAGGAAGCTCGGGTCCGAGTTCACCAGGTCGATGGTCGGCGTCAAGTTGAACGTGACCGGCACGACCACCTCGTCGCTCAGCGCGCCCTCGATGACCTTGATCGTCTTGCTGCCAACGTTGTAGGGCGGCTGCAGGGTCACCACGATCGTCGAGTTGTTCGGGACCGTGAACTCCGGCGGAAAAGCGCCCAGCGGAACGCCGTCGACCTCGACCGAAGTCACGCCGTCGAAGCCGTCACCGGTCAGGGTGATCGTCACCGGCGAGGTCGGGTTGACCGCAGCGATGGTCGTCGGCGAGATCGAGTCGATCTGCGGGGTCGTGCCGCCGCCGCCACCGCCACCGGGGTTGTTCGGGTCGAAGCCGTCGAAGCTGGTGGGATTCACACCAGCCGGGTCGAGCCACTGGGCCAGGTTGTTGGCGCTGTAGAACTTGTCGAAGCGACCGAACCAGGCCACCTGCCCGGGGCAGCTGTAGGTGTTCACGCAGCAGGCCGTGCCGCGCACCTGTCCGTTCTGGTCGAACAGCGGGCCACCCGAGGCGCCGGGGGGCGTGTAGCCCTCGTCCCAGTCGACGAACCAGGCCGAATTCGGCGCGCCGAGCGTGCCCTTGGTGGCACCGCTGTTGTCGTAGGCGATGCGCTTCACGCCACCACCCGGGTGCCCCATCCAGAAGGCGTAGGTCGGGTTCTGGGTCGTTCGCGTCCAGCCGTTGTAGTACGGGTCGTAACTCGACGGGATCGCGTTGTTGATTCGCAGGAAGCGGTTGTCGTAGGTCGAGGTGCTGGTCAGCACCGTGCAACCGGAGACGTTCTGACCCGTCGGCGCGCTGCCGGTGTTGCAGCCCGACTTCTGGTAGTTGAAGCGGAAGGTCGTGTTGCTGCTCTGGCCGCAGTGGTTGGCGGTGTAGACGTAGCCGGTCTCGTCGTCGTTGGTGTTGTTCAGCAACACGGCCGAGCACAGGGCGCCGCCCGAGAGGGTGCGCACGGTGGCGCGCTTCTGCAGCTCCCAGTTGTCGCCCACCGGGCAGTTCACGTCGACATCGCCGCAGCCGCTACCGATGCCCCACTGCTCCAGCTGAGCGTCGGAGATGTTCAGCACATCGCGGTAGTCGTAGACCACGTAGCCCAGACTCAGCTCGGGCGTGCCCATCACGCCCGGCTTCTGCTGGTACTCGAAGATCACATGATCGCCGGGGAAGGGCTCGAACAGCAGTTCTTCGTTGGGCTGGTTGTTGATGGCCCCGTAGGCACCCAGGACGGTCTCCAGGGTGTCGTCGTACATGAAGACCTGCGCGCCCTCGGGCAGCACGAAGTCGTCGAACTCGAGGCCGATCGAGTAGGCCCCGGGGCTGTAGATCCGGAAGCGCCAGATCAGGGTGCCGTCGGGCAGCTCGTCGTAGATGCCGGCCTGATCCGCGGTCAGGTCCATCGGCACCATGGCCCCGTAGCGCAGGGGCTTGTACCCGTTGAGCTCGTCCTCGAGCTTGAGGTTCTCGACCTGCGGGGGCTGCACGAACTCGGTCGGCACCATTTCGGTGCGCAGATCGGCCCAGATCGCGGCGGGGCTGCCCGCCTCCTTGATCTGCGCGTTGGCCGTGGCGGCCGTGGCGGCCGCAGCCATGGCGGCGAGGCCGGCGATACGAGCGGTTTGGTTCAACTGCATCGGGCGTGGGGGTTCGGGTCGGATGGGGAGGTCCCTTGCCGGACCTCGGGGGGTTCGGGTGGCCGCCTGTCGCGCCAATCAGCGTCGTGCGTCAGCCACCAGAGAACGGGATCGGGCGCTCCACCGTAGCGAAGCGCCCGAGGATCGTGCGGAGCGATACCTAGAAGAGGACGGTACCGGACTCCACGTTGGACATGTTGAGCGGCAGGCTCGGCAGGACCGAGCTGAGCACCCCGGCCTGGAAGTACAACTTCGTGCCCGTCGGCAGGCCGGAGATCGGAATGTCGACCTTGGCGTAGCCGGTGGCCGGGTTGATCACGAAGTTGTTCACCAGGAACAGGTTCGTGAGGTTGTTACCGATCGAGGCGCTGAAGATCCCGGGCAGGGTCGACGGCACCAGGCTCGTCGACACCAGGAGGAAAGCCAGGTCGTTCGGGAACGAGCCCATGTAGACCTCCAGCGGGAAGGCCGAGATCAGGAAGCTCGGGTCCGAGTTCACCAGGTCGATGGTCGGCGTCAAGTTGAACGTGACCGGCACGACCACCTCGTCGCTCAGCGCACCCTCGATAACCTTGATCGTCTTGGTGCCGACGTTGTACGGCGGCTGCAGGGTGACCACGAGCGTCGAGTTGTTCGGGACCGAGAACTCCGGCGGGAAAGCGCTCAGCGGAACGCCGTCGACCTCGACCGAAGTCACGCCGTCGAAGCCGTCACCGGTCAGGGTGATCGTCACCGGCGAGGTCGGGTTGACCGCTGCGATGGTCGCCGGCGAGATCGAGTCGATCTGCGGGGTGGTACCGCCCGGGCCTCCGCCGGGGTTGTTCGGATCGAAGCCGTCGATCGACGTCACACCCAGGCCGAGGGGGTCGAGCCAGGTGTCGATGTTGGTGTTGCTCCAGAACGTGTAGAAGCGCCCGTAGTAGTCGATCATCGGGCAGTTCCCGCCGGGGCCGCCGGTCAGCCCCCCGCGCAGTTGCCCGTTCTGGTCGAACAGAGGCCCGCCCGAGCTCCCGCCCAGGGTGTCACCGACGTTCCAGTTGCAGTTCCAGGCCTGGACCGTGCCGATGCCCTGGAAGCCGACCGAGACCTTGGTGGCGCCGTTGTTGTCGATCGAGATCTTCTTCACACCACCGCTGGGGTGGTGCATCGACATGGCGAAGGTCGGGTTCTGGGTCGTGCGGTTCCAGCCGGCGAAGTACGGGTTGTAGTTCGACGGGATGTTGCTGTTGATCCGCAGCAGGCGACCGTCGGAGCTCTGGTAGCTGGCGAGGTTCGTCGCGCCGGACACGTTCTGCCCGGTGGGCGCGCTGCCGCCGCTGCAGCCCGAGGTCTGGTAGTTGAAGCGGAAGACGGTGTTGCTGCCCTGACCGCAGTGCCAGGCGGTGAGGACCAACTGCTCGCCGTCGAAAGCGGTGTTGTTGATCAGCGCGCCCGAGCACAGGGAGCCGCCGGAGAGGGTGCGAACCGTGGCGCGCTTCTGCAGCTCGTAGGGGTCGCCCTCGGGGCAGTTGACGTTGACCAGGCAGCTACCGGCCCCGGTGCCGCCGCCGCTGCCGTCGTCGAGCTGGTTCTCGAGCTCGAACAGGCCGCGGTAGTCGTAGATCACCGTGCCCAGGTGCAACTTGGCCATCTCCCGCGCACCCGCCGGGTGCACGTACTCGAAGATCACGCTCTCGCCCGGGAAGGGCTCGAACTGGATCTGCTCGTGGGGCTGGTTGTTGACCGACGTGTAGGAGCCGAAGACGGTCTCGAGGGTGTCGTCGTAGAGGTTGATCTGGCCGCCCTCGGGCAGCCAGAACTCGTCGAACTCGAGGCCGATCGACTTGGCGCCCGGCGAGAGCACCTTGAAGCGCCAGGCCCAGTCGCCGTTCTCGAGCTGGTCCCAGACGCCGTCGTTGGCCCAGGCCACGTCGACGTCCATCAGCGCGCCGTAGCGCAGCGGGAACGGCCCGCGAACCTCGTCTTCGGCCAGGTAGGCCCCCACGTCGGGGGGCTGGACGAAGACCGTCGGAACCTCGGCCGTCGGCAGTCCGTAGGCGACCGCCGCGGCGGCTCCCTCGGACTTGATCTGAGCGGAAGCCAGGCTGCTGGAGAGCGCCAGGGCGACGAGAGCGCTGATGCGGGCGTCGAGCATGTGTTCGATCGGGTCGGTTGGCCGAATCCGAAGGAGTCGAGAATCTGGCGCGCCGGCGCCGTATCTCCCCCCGCGGGGTGGCTCGTTGGGCAGTGGCCCGTTTGGCAGTAGGTCGTGACCTGTGGTCGCACGACCGCCCCATCTCGAGAGCCTCCGATCAACGCTATCCCGCCCTGGAAAGGGAGGTCGACCCGCGAACCGAAGTAGGTCCGGGGGCTTGGTCTGATCGGTGGATCGAGCGGGCTTGATGCGCCGCGGAGGCGCTCATGGGCCCGGGGGAGTCCGGGCCGCGGGGGAACGACAGCGTAGTGACCCGGCGGGGCGTCCCCAGGTTCCCTCCGGACTCGGCTCACTGGCCCGGATGGCAAAAGTTTCCCCCATTCGCAGCGGTCAGGTCGGCCCGAGAGGCAAATGGCGGGGAGTTCTGCCCGCGGACCCTCGAGACGAGGCCCCACCGGAGCAGCCCTCCGGGCGGCGTGGCCCCCACGGTCCGGGCGTCGGCCCCGCGAATCTCGGCCCCGCGATTCTCGGCCGCCGGTGACCGGTCCTCGAGATGCGGCCGCCGGATGTCAACCGGGCGAAGCTCCGCGGCCCGCAGGGGGCCGCCGAGGTTCACCCACCGGGGCTCATTCGTCCGCGGCCTCGATCTCGACCAGCAGCGCGCGGGTGCTCGCGGCCCATTCCCCCTCAGGCTCCTCGGCCAGGTAGCCCGTCAGGGTGTCGCGGGCCAGGTCCGGGCGGCCGGCCTTGCGCCAGGCCTGGGCGGCGTTCTCGTGCAGGGGCACCGCGGGCCGCGGCGAGCCCTCCGGGAGGGTGCGGACCCGCGCCGCCGCCGACTCCCAGGCCAGGGCGGCCTCGCGGTAGTCCCCCCGGTCCCACTCGAGCTGGGCCAGGCGGTGGAAGGCTTCGATCGCCTCGGGGTCCAGGCGGCGGGCGTAGAGGTACTCCCCCTCGGCCTCGGCCAGCTTCTCGGCGCGCATGGCGCGCAGCTCTTCATCAGCCCCCTCGACGTCGAGCAGTCGAGCGGCCTTCTGCGCCTCACGCCCGCGGTCGATCGCCGACTGGGCCTCGCGACGCAGCACGGTCGCGCCGAAGCCCAACTGGGCCTCGGTGGCGCCCAACTCCCGCGCGCGCAACAGATGCGCCAACTGCCGCGCCAGGTCGCGCTCCACCATCGCCGCGGTGGCCGCGTGGGTCAGTAGCTCGCGCAGGTCGTCGACGCTGACCTCGCCCTCCTCGAAGAGCGCCTCCATCAGGACCACAGCCGGTTCGAAGTCCCCCTTGCCCTCGAGCACGTCGGCCAGGGTCACGCGCGCGTCGGCGTCCCCGGGCCGCAGCTCCAGGGCCCCCCGCGCCAGGGCCTCGGCCCGGGGCAGATCGGGCTGCTGCAGGGCGATCCGAGCCACGAGCGTGCGCGCCGTGGCCAGGGGCTCGGTGCAGAAGGGCAGGTTCGGGTCCGCGCGGCGCGCCTCCTCGAGCAGCTGTAGGCCCGACTGGGCACCGCCGGGGGTAGCGATGCCGACGATCCCCAGGGCGCGGATCAACGCCGGCGTGCGCCCCACCACCGCCTGGCCGCGATCGACCTCGTCCTGGGCCGCCTGCAGCCGGCCGAGACCCGCATACAGCTCGGCAGCCGCCGCGAAGGGCCGCCCGTCGCCGGGCCAGTCGGTCTTGGCCGCCTCGAGCACGCGCAGGGCCCCGAGCACGTCGCCCTCGAGCACCAAGAGCCGCGCCTCCAGGGTCGGGCCCTCGGCCCCGAGCCGCGGCGCGACCTGGTCGTAGAGGGTCCGCGCCGCCCCGGTCTGGCCCTGTTCCAGGGCCGTGCGCAGGGCCGCGGCGCGCGGGTCGTCGGAACGCTCGACGCGAGTCGGCGCGGAGTTCCCCGCGCCGCGCGCCTCCCCACCATCACAGGCGGCGAGCAGCAGTCCGAGGGTCACGACGGTGGCGAGGGCGATGGGTCGGCGGCCGAACATGGGCGAACATTCTGCGCCCGGTCCGCTGGCCCGCGGGCGCCTTTCTTGCGCCGCCGCCAACGGAAACGAGGCGACGCCCGACCTCCCGTGGGTGGCCGGTCGTCGCCTCGCGCGTCGCCGTCCGAATCAGTCCCCGTCCGTCCGCCTCGACTCTTCGACTGCCGGTGCCTCGCGCAAGGGCTCCCGGGCGTTCAGCCGATCGATCGACTCCCGCGCCGCCGCTCGCACCCCCGCGTCCGGGTGGGCCAGGGCCCCGATCAAATCCGGCAGGGCCTCCACCGCACCGATCGTCGCCAGAGCCCGCGCCGCCTCGGCCGCCTGCGCGGCGTCGTCACCCTTCAGCATCGCGAACAGGCGCGCCTTGGCGCCCGCGACCGTCTCGACCTGGCCGCTGCTCTGCTCGAGCTCGAGGTAGGCCGCATGGGATTCCAAGACACCCGCGCAGGTGTCTCGCAACCTCTCGCTCCCCTGGAGCATGCCCCGCCGCAGCGCCTCGTTGGCCCGCGGGTTGCCGGGAAAGCGGCGCAGCCCACTGGCGGCGGTCTGCTGGATGGCGATGATCAACTCCGATCGAACCGAGCCCTCCGTCGACCGAGTCAGCTCGAGCAGGCGGTCGAAGCTCATCTCCACCAAGCTCCCGAGTGGATCGATCAGCTCCTCCGACTGCGCCGCCGCCGCGATACCGACCAACCTCGAATCGGGCCTCTCTCGCAACGCCCGCCCGAGTTCGGCGATCAACTGCGGGTCCTCTCCGTGCGCGAGGACGACCGAACGCAGCCTGTCGGGAATGGCGTTGCCACCGTTCGCGCCCGTGAATAACGAGTGACAGAAGTCGGAGAGGATCGCCGTCGCCGCCTCCGTGGCCCCCTCGCCCTGATCATCGAGCAGCGCGTAGACGAGACCGCGGGTCTCGGCCCGCCAGAGCGCCTCGGCCGGTTCAGCCGGGTGGGACGCGAGCCAAGCGGCGAGATTGGGGTTGGCCCCGGCGAGCCGGCTGTCCCGTACCATCTGCCTGAGCTCCGCCGGCGGGAAGGCCTGGAAGGGCTTCTCACCGGCGAGCGACTCATCGAGCATTGCCAGGAACTCGGCTGCCGTCGGCCGGTCCGCCTCCGGCGCTTGGGTCAACGCCGCCCAGCGCAGCTCCGGCGGATTGGTTCGATCGGCAGCGATGGCCGCCTGACTCTCACCGAGCATCGCGAGTCTCCAGGCGAGCTTGCCCTGCACTTCAGGTGCGAGCGAGGACCAGCCTCCGCGAGCCCCCCGAATGACCAGATCGAGGCCGACCTCATCCACGATCGCGGGCCTGCGGTCAGGATCCGAGAAGGCTGACTTCGGAGTGGCCGCCAGCGACTCGAGCACCAGCTGACGCAGCAGCGAGTCACCTCGATCGAGTGCAAGGCCTAGCAGCTCGCCGAGGGCACCCGACCGAGCGACCAGCTCGAAGGCCCTCTCCCGAGGAAGGGTCGTCAAGTCGAACGGCGACATCGCGTCGCGCATTCGAGCCAGCAGCACCTCCCCGAAAGGACCGTCGTAATTCTCCGAGTACTCGAGCCAAGCGTCCACCGCGTCGCGGACCTCGGGCGCGGGGTCTGCGGCGGCGCGTCCCACGACTTCGCTGACCGTCTCGGGGGTCTGCCACGGCCCCCCCACCAGCGCTGCCCGCACGGCCGGGTCGGGGTCGGCGGCAATCCGCGCCCGCAGCCCGCCGTTCTGCGCCAGGGTGAGACTCCAAGCGCTGCCCAGGGGGAGCCTCACCAGGCGCTCCACAAGCCCTAGACGCTCTTCGTCGGTCGCCGCTTCGAGCGCGGCCTCGAGCCACGCCGGGATGGGATTGCGCGCACCCAGCACGTCCTCCACCGCAGCGCCTCGAATCTCCGGCTCGGGGTCGGCCACGAGTTGCAGCACGGCCTCGAACTCCGCACTCGAAGGCTCGATCGGCCAACTCGAGAACGCATTGCGATGGCGCAGGCGCTCGAGCGCCATCTGGCGTAGGCGCGGGTCCGCGTCGCCCGCCCAACCGTAGATCGCCTCGCCCTCACCAGTGCCGATGAAGGTCGGTGCCGCGAGCAGGCGGATCTCGCTGGCAGGGTGCTCCAAACACGCAGCCTGCACGTCCCGATTCCAGTCCTCGTTCTTGGGGAACCTCGGGCGCGCGTCTCCCCACGGATCCCGCGGCATCGCCCCCCAGATCGAGATCAAAAACAACGCGTCGTCGACCGAGCCGGTGCGGATGGCCTCGCGCCAGGCCTCGACGAGCTCCACCGGGACGAAGGCCGGCCCCTGGGCCACGCGCCTCAGGACGCTCTTGAACTTGGGATCCCCGATCAGTCGGTCATCCTCCAGGAACCTCACGACCAGGGGCGACAGGGCCAGGACCAAGGCTTCGTCGGTGTTGCGGCCCAAGGCCGAAGAGGCCCCCGAGACGGCGGCTCGACGCCAGGCGAGGCCTTCCCTCGGCGCGATCAGCGCATCGAGCTCGCCAGCGAGCTCCGGATCCGTCTGGCACAGGTTGTCGAACAAGACGTCGGTGGAGTTCGCCCCCCACCGATCCGTGGCCAGGATCCAGATCGTCGCGCTCGCGATCTGCCAGGACTCGAAGGCCCGACCCCCGGAGACGCCCATCTGGCGAACCGAGTCGTAGACCTCGCGCGAAGGCACGTCGAGATGCGCCCTCGCCCATTCCGCGGCCAAGGGCTCGAGGATCTCGCCGAGCCAGTCGGGAGCGCCGCCCTGCTGCATGGACCTCGCGCGCTCCAGGAGTGCGGCGTGCTCCGGCAGCGCGAGCTGGGCGTCGAGCTGCGCATCCAGGCCGGTGCGTGCCTGCGCCCTCAGGGCCAGCGCCTTCACGTCTGCGGGCGCATCCCCCGCGAAGACCTGCCCCGTTGCCCTGCGCCAGCTCTCCTCGTCGGGGAGCAACTCGGTCAGGACCTCGCGCGCAGCGTCCACCTCCCCCACTGCCATGTGGGCCCGCGCCGCGAGCCGAGCCGTGCGCCCGACAAGGTCCGTGATCGGCTCGCCGCGCAGCGCGGACGGCATGAGGTCGGCCGACGCCACCAGACGCAGCAGCTCCAGTCGCTCCACGACGAACGCGGATACGTTCTCGGTGGCGACCATCAACTCGATCCCGGCCAGCTCCTCCTCCAGCTTCTCGCGGCACTCCCCGGTGCCGATCGAGTAGGCCTGGAGCTTCTCGTTCAGCTTGACCACGGCCGGCTGGGCCGTCATCCAGCGGGTGAAGGTCTCGTAGTCGCGCTGGTCGGTCCCCTGTGCCCCCGCGGCGCTCCCCAACCAGAGGATCGCGGCCAGGCTCGTGATTGCGATTCGTTTCATATGCCCCTCGTGTGAAATGGCCCGCCGTGCGGGCTCCCGTGCGGAGTCGTAAGGGCGCATTGGACGACGATCGAAGGGGCGAGCCGTCACGGGCCGGCGCACGCCGTGTCAACGCCATGTCACCGGCGCAGGCTGCGTCTCAGCGCACCAACTGATAGCCCACGCCGCGGATCGTGAGCAGGTGCACGGGGGCGTCGGGGTCGGGCTCGAGCTTCTTGCGGAGCTTGAGCACGTGCTGGTCGACCGTGCGCGGCGTCACGTCGGCCTCCAACCCCCAGACCTGATCCAGGAGCTCGTCGCGAGAGCAGGCGCGGCCCTCGCGCTCGAGCAGGTACTGCAACAGATCCAACTCGCGACGCGAGAGCGCCTGGCGGACACCACCGCGTTCGACGCCGTAGCCCCCGAAGTCGATCGTGGCCGCACCGAGGCGCACGAGGCCGCCGGCCGCGACCCCCGGCGCGGCGCCGCGCGAGCGCAGCAGCAAGGCCTTGATCCGCAAGAGCAGCTCGCGGGCGCTGAAGGGCTTGACCAGGTAATCGTCGGCGCCGACCTCGAAGCCCTGCACGCGGTCCCACTCCTCGCCGCGGGCCGAGAGCACGATCACTGGTGCGACGACGCGATCGGCGCGCAGGGCGCGCAGGACCGAGAAGCCATCGCGCCCAGGCAGCATCAGGTCCAGCAGGATCAGGTCGGGGTCCTCGCGCAGGGCCATGGTCAGACCGAGCTCGCCGTCGGCTGCCTCGAGCACCTCGTAGCCGGCGTCCAAGAGCTCGTCCACCAGAGGCATCCGAATCGACGCCTCGTCCTCGATCAACAACACCCGTGTCCGCTCGCTCACGCGCTGCGCTCCTCGCTCTGATCACGTCGCTCGTCGCCGGGCGCGGCGCGCAGGGGCAGGAGGATGCGGAAGGCCGCCCCCTTGAAGCGCCCATCCGTACCCGCGAGCGCCGTCAAGTCGCCGCCGTGGGCCCGCACGAGTTCCCGCGCGATCCCGAGCCCGAGGCCTACGCCTCGCGCATTATCCGCGCCCTCGCCGCGGTGGAAGGCGTCGAACAGGCGCGAGTCGTCGGGCAGGCCGCGGCCGTCGTCGCGCACGTCCACCAAGAGATTCGACCCGTCGCGGCGCCAGCGCACGAGCACGACCTCGCCACCGGAATGGTGAGCGGCGTTCTCGATCAGGTTCTCGAGGGCGCGGCCCAGGGCCAGGCTGTCGAGCACGACCACCGCCGGCAGCTCGCTGCGATCCAGCTCGAGCTCGAGCCCCCGATCGGCGAGGGCCAGGCGGCCACGCTCGACGATTCCCTCCAACACCGCGCTCGGATCCAACGCTTCCAGGCGCAGGGCCGGCGGGCGTCCGCGCTCGATGCGCGCGATGTCCATCACCTGTGCGACCAGCCGTTCGAGCCGCTCGGACTCCGCGCGGATCGCCTCGTGGTAGCGCGGCAGTCGCTCGGGGTGCTCCAGGCGCGTGCGCTCGAGTCGCCCCGCGGTCAGGGTCAGGGCGGCGACGGGCGTGCGCAGCTCGTGACTCACCGCGGCGACCCAGCGACTGCGCAGGGCGGCCAGTCGCCGCTGGCGCATGAGCGAGTTGCGCGTGGTCCAACCGGCCGCGAGGGCCAGGGCCGCCAGGGCATAGAGCCCGAAGGCGATCGCCCGCACCCGCGCTCCGCCGGAGGCCGCCATGAACGAAGGGTCGGGGTGGCGCAGTTGGGCCTCGAGCGGCAGACCCGCGAGCCGAATCGGCGGCCCCACCGCCGCGCCCAGCCCGATGTCGTCCGGACCCAGCGCCACCGCCAACTCGCCGTCTTCGATGGTCCCGGAGGCGACCGAATCGCGGAGCTTCGCGGCCAACTCGCCGGTCGAGATCCAGCGCGCCCCGAACCCGCCCTCTGCGCGCGCCGCGGCAGCCCAGAAGCCCCCGCCCTCGGGCATGAAGCTCGGCCCAGGCTTGGAGGTCCAACCGAGTTCGATCAAGTGCTCGTGGGTCGCGGCACTCACGGCGGCGGAGTCCAACGCGGCCCGAGCACCCTCGAGCGGCACGCCCGCCAGCCCCTCGATCGAATCGACGAGTGAGCGAACACGGGGGGACCGACTCAGCGTCGGTTGCCCACCACCGCGCGGGAGGCTCCAACGTGCTGGCTGCTCCGGCAGTGCCAGGGCGCCGTTGGCGATCCACTCGGCGAGCTGGCGGGCGCACTCGCGTCGTCGATCGGGATCGAGGCGCTCGGCCACGGTCAAGTAGCCGATGGCCACGGCCGGCAAGCCGTCGACCAGAACCGCTGGCGGAGTCTGGGCCCAGAAATCGTCGAACGACGGGGCCAAGACCTGCTCGGACGACTCGAAGCGGAGCCGCTCCAGGCCCACCTCGGCCGCCCGTACCGGTCCGCGGGCCAGGTTGGCCGCGCCATCGAGTGCCTGGTGAACCCGCAGTGGGTCGACTCCAGCCGAGCGCAGGCGCCGAGCCTCGTCGAGCAGGGCGGAGAAGGCCGGAGCGTCGGGGCCCAGGTCCTCTGGCGCCAGGGGATCGGCGCCCGGCGGCTTCGCGGCGGGGTCGAAGCTGGAGACAGCTCCCTCTGCTTCCCCGAACCAAAGCTCCCGATCCGCCGCGATGCGCCGCCACGTGGCCTCCACCAGGCCGGAGCGATTCGCCGCCCTCTCGGCCAGCACCCCCCGGCCCAGGGACCCCGAAGTCCCGAGTAGGAGCGTCGCCACGCCGCCCAGCAGCGCGGCCGCCAGCACCCCCGCCACGAGGGCCACTCGCTCGGCCACGATAGAGTCGAGTTCGCCGGAGGCGCGGCGCTGCGCTGCGGATCCCACGGGGCGATTGTGCCTGCCCCCAGCGGCGTCGGCGCCGGGGCGCCCGCGTAATATCCCGGGGCGTCCCCCGTCCGATGCCCGCAGGCCCAGCCAGGCGGATCGGTCGGCGGGCCCCCTTCCACCAACCTCGAAGCCCGTCCATGAGCGCAGAGCAAGACGACCGGGGCGAGCTCGCCCTCTTGGCCGGAGCCCTGCGGCGCCACTTGCGCCGCGAGCGCGATCGCGGCCGCCGGCGTTTGCCAGCGACGGTCCAGGCCATGGCTCCCGGGGCCCATGTCGGGCCCCAGCCGAAGTCGGCAGCGGGTGACCCGGTCGTGGCCGCCGCATCGCCCGCCTCTGCGCCCCCCGCCCGGCCCTCGGCCGTCTCTTCCGGCGAGGCTACGCCGGCCGAACTCCTCAGGCCCTCACCCGCCGCTGCCCGGCCTCCCGCCCCCCAGCCGGCGGTGACGGCCCCGGTCAGCGAGCCCTCGACGGCCGCGGTTGCCCAGGCGGCTGCGGACCTCGACGCCCTGGGCCGCGCCGTGGCCTCCTGCAGGGCCTGCAGCCTGTGCGAGAGCCGCAACCAGACCGTCTTCGCCGACGGGGATCCGCAGGCGCGGGTGATGTTCGTGGGCGAGGCCCCGGGGGCCGACGAGGACCTCCAAGGAACCCCCTTCGTGGGTCGAGCGGGGCAGCTACTTACCGACATCATCACAAAAGGCATGGGGCTGGCCCGCGGCGACGTCTACATCGCCAACGTGCTCAAGTGCCGCCCGCCCGGGAACCGCGACCCCCAACCGGAGGAGAAGCGGCTCTGTACCCCCTTCCTCGAGCGACAGATCGAGCTGGTCGACCCCCAGGTCTTGATCCCCCTCGGACGCCACGCGGCCCAGCACCTGCTCGGCTCCGACGCACCGATGGGCCGACTGCGTGGCCGGGTCCACCGCCACCGGGGACGGGCCGTGGTGCCCACCTTCCATCCGGCCTACCTGCTGCGGAGCCCGGATCAGAAGCGAGCGACTTGGGAAGACATCCAACTCGCCATGCGCGAGATCGGCCTGCCGATCCCGCAAGCGCGGCGTAGCCGAGAGGACGGCCGGGGGTAGAGGCGTTTGCTCCGTGGGGACCGCACTGGCGCCGCGCTCGTGTTGACCCCCCCCTGGGGCACGGCTATCCTCCCCCCGCCCGGGCCGCAGGCACTACAGGCGCTCGCGAGCGCCGACCCTGGGACCCGCGCACGGCACCTCGAGTCGGTCGACGGATGCATCCGTCAGGAACACCTTCGACTCAGCTCTTTCCCCATCATCCACTGCGCCGCTCCGCGGTCGGCCTGCAACGCGTTCAGGCCGCGCCGCATCCGGGTCCCCACCCCGGTCGGTCCGGACGAGTTCGACACTCGCCCGCTTCCGCACTCGCCCCGCGGACAATTGCCCTTCCGGCAATGGTCCCGTGGCAGGTGTGGTGCAGACTCATCCCCCCAATCGGTTTCGACTGCACCCGGTCGCGACCGACTCGCCAGCGCCGGTTCACACGACGCCGCGCAACCTTCGAGCAGGGATCCCACAGGAAGGTCCTGTAACTGATGCGCCTCCGCACACTCCTCGTCCCGTCCCTCCTGACGCTCCCCGTCCTCTCCTGCCAGTCGACCCAGCCCGGCGACGCCGAGCAGGGCACCGCGCAGGACGGGGTCAACGCGTCCGCGCCGGTCGCCCAGCAGGATCCCGGTGAAGTACAGCCGCGCGAAGCTCTGCTGGAGGTCTCCGCCGCGTCGGCCGTGCCCTCCGCCCAGCCCGCCAGCGTCTCGCTGCGTCAGGACTCCATCCTCGAGGACGCCGCCCAGCGCCGTGCTCTGCTCGAACAGCGCAAGCGCGTGCTCGTCGACGAGTACCTGCGCGACGCCACCGCCCAGATCGAGGCCGAGAACTACGCTGGAGCGCTCGAGGCCATCGCCAACGCCCTGGATCTCCTTCCGGGTGACCAGACCGCGCTGGAGAGCCTGCAGCGGGTCGAAGGTCTGATGGGCGACGACTACGCCACCGCCAGCTCCCTGCTCGACGACGAGGTCGAGCGCGAGGTGGTGCGCCGGGCCCAGGCCCGCATCGAGGCCAAGCGCGCCATCGCCACGGGCGAACAGGCCATGCGCGACGGCGACTACGACTCCGCCGTGTTGGAGTTCAAGCGCGCGGAACTGATCCTGGGCTACAACCCGCTGATCAGCTCCGACGACCTGGACCTGCAGAGCGTCCAGCGCCTGGTCGCCGCCGCGGAGCAGGAGCGCGACAACTCGCGCCTCGAGGCCGCCGAGCGCCGGGCCGTGGAGGCTGCGACCGCGGCCGCCGCCAAGGTCGAAGAAGAGCGTCGCTACCGCGAGAACACCCTGCGCACGCTCTACGAGCGCGCCAACGATGCCTTCCTGGCCGAGCGCTACGGCGACGCCGAGGCCCTCGCCGACCAGATCCTGCTCCAGGATCCGGCCAACGAGGCCGCGGGCGAGATGCGTGAGATCGCGCGCACGGCCCGTCACCGCAAGACCGACACGGAACTGCGCCGCCGCTACCGCGAGGAGTGGATCCGCACCTTCGAGGACCTGGACACCCTGGCGATCCCCCAGACCGACGTGGTCGTGATCGACGACCTCGAGCGCTGGTACCGCGTCAGCCAGCGGACCGCCTACGAGTTCGGCGGCGTCGGCTCCAACGCGGACCCCGAGCGCGAAGCCGTGCTCCAGGTTCTGCGCGACACCCGCGTCGAGGCGCGCTTCGGCGCCGATGACGACGGCGCCGAGTTGGCCGTGGTCGCCGCCTACCTGCAGCAGCGCACCGGAATCAACTTCGTCGTCAGCCCGCGCGTGATCGACGAGCTCGACGAGGAAGAGACCACGGTCACCCTCGACCTGCCCGCGCGCAGCGTGTACAGCCTGCTCGAGCTGATGACCGACACCTCCGAAGGTCTCTTCTGGAAGATCCAGGACGGTGTGGTCAAGTTCGTGGTCGCCGAGGAGATGACCGGGGGCCAGGTCCTGAACATGTTCGAGGTCAAGGACCTCGTCACCCCGATCCAGGACTACGTCAGCCGCGAGATCAACGTGCTGCCGTCCCAGGGCATCGAGTATCCGGAAGAGGATCTTCCCGAGCGCGACGCCCTGGTCCTCACGGGCGACGACCTGACCGACCTGATCCAGAACAACATCGCCCCCGAGTCCTGGGCGAACGACGATCGCAACACGATCGAAGTCACCGACAGCGGCACCCTGGTCGTCAACCAGACCCCCGAGGTCCAGGCCGCGATCGGCAGCCTGCTGAAGGACCTGCGCGACTCCAGCGGCATCATGGTCGACATCGAGGCCCGCTTCCTCGAAGTCGAAGACAACTTCCTCGAGGACATCGGCGTCGACTGGCGCGGCCTGGGCCAGCCCGGCCTCGGTCAGGACGCGTTCTTCAACGACTTCGGTGACCCGAGCGCGATCAGCGGCCTGGCCGGTGACGACGACATCATCGGTACCGACCTCGACACCGGCGCCTTCTTCGACACCGGCAACGGGGACGTGAAGTCGCGCATCGAGAACCTCTACGACAACGGGCTCGGCAGCGACTCCTTCAACGGTGCCGGCGGCCTCTCGTTCCAGTGGACCTACCTGAACGACCTGCAGTTCGAACTGATCCTGCGTGCGGTCAGCAAGAGTGAGCGTCAGGAGCTGGTCACCGCGCCGCGCATCCTGATCTTCAACACGGCCCGCTCGCACTTGTCGGTGCTGAACCAGCAGGCCTACGTCCAGGACTACGACGTCGAGATCGCCACCGGTGCTTCCATCGCCGACCCGATCATCGCCGTCGTCGAAGAGGGGGTCGTGCTCGACGTGCGCCCGGTGGTTTCGGCCGACCGCCGCTACATCACCCTGGAGCTGCGGCCCACGGTCGCCGAACTCCAACGTCCGATCCGCGAGATCACCACGGGTCTCGCCAACCTGACGCCGGTCACGATCCAGCTGCCCGAGCTCGACATCCAGAAGGTCCGCACGACGGTCCCGCTGCCCGACGGTGGAACGGTCCTGCTCGGCGGTCTGAAGGTGCACACGGAGCAGAACTACTCCGCAGGTGTCCCGATCCTCAACAAGATCCCGATCCTGAGCTTCTTCTTCGAGCGCAAGGGCACGTTCATCGCGAACCGCAAGCTCCTGATCCTGCTCACCGCTGGCATCGTGATCCCGCGTGAGTTCGAGCCGAGCGAGGCGACCATGAACGCCTTCGCCGGAACGCGCTGACGAGCCTCGAGCAGAGGACGTCGCCCCCACTCGGGGACAGAACCGCGGGCCGGTCCTTCAGGGATCGGCCCGCGGTCGTTCGGGGAGGCCCGGAGATGAATCGAGGCGATCTCGAAATGCGATCGACTCAGCGCGAGGTTCGGACGAAACCACCGGCCGGTGTTCGGGTAACCTATGCGCCACAACTGCCGGTGAGGGCCAGATGCCCGCCGGCGCCGGACCGTTACCAGCCCTCCAGTAACCCCGCTGCCGGACCTCGTGGGACCTCTTCCCGGAGTCCTGAAACGTCGCGGTGACGCTCGGCGGCCGGTCAACGCTGACAAAGAGCTTCGAAGCTCCCCTACCGCGAGTCAGACCACGGCGCGCACGCCGTCCACCTCCCCCCCCCCGGGACCCCGTGCCCAACGGTCGCCTGCCGCGACCCGCCGACCCTTCACTGGCGACGATCATGATTCCGATCTCCCGTCCTCTCCGCACTGCCGCGACCGCTGCCCTGAGCCTGGCTCTGGCCAACCCTCTGGCGAGCGCTTCCGCGATGCTGACGAGCGCCTCCGCGATGTTGACGAGCGCTTCCGCGATGTTGACGAGCGCTTCCGCGATGGTGCCGACGAGCACCAGCGCGTTCGGCGGCCAGGCGGTCGACAAGACCGAGACCGAGCTGCGCGAGGACATCGACTTCGCCCGCGGACTGGCGGCGGACTGGCAGTTCATCGACCTGGCCGAGTCCGTGCTCGAGGGCCTCGCCAGCTCGAAGCTGGACCGGGATCTGCGCCAGGAGCTCGAGCTCGCCCGCTGCGAAGTCTACGGCGCCGGCGCCCGCTACAGCGCCGATCCGAACCTGCGCGAGCAGCTCTTCGTCCAGGCCCTGGACTCGTACCGCAACTACATCGACAACAACGAGCGCTCACCGGTGATCGCCGACGCCAAGCGCTCCTACGTCGACCTGGGGGCCGCCTACATCGCCTCGATGGAGATGGCGCTCGAGGACGCCGTGGGCGAAGAGGCCACGCGGATTCGCGAGACCCTGGCCGACCGACTCGAGGAGCTGCTGCAGTACGCCGGCGAGCAGGTCGCCGAGCTGAACGCCGTGACCGGGCTGACCGAGCGCGAACGTCAAGAGCTGGCCAAGCTGATGCTCTACCGCGCCCAGATGGCCCTGACCTACGGGCGCTTGGGTGACGACTACTCCTCCTACCTGGACAGCGCAGCCACCTTCGTCGAGGACCTGACCTTCGCGTTCGGCTCCACCAGCGGTTGGGGCCTTTCGGCCTATCTGGTCCTGGGCGACGTCTACAAGGCCCAGGGTGCGCCGGCCGACGCGGCGGACATGTACGTCTTCGTCGTCGACACGACGATCCCCTTCGACCGTAGCGCGTGGTCGGCATGGATCGCCGAGGCCCAGCCCTCCCAGGCGCGCCTGGACGGCCTGTGGTACTTCGTCGAACTCGGAACGCCGAAGCTGATCGAGGCCCAGCTCGCCGCCGGCGACGCCGAGGGCGCCCTGACCTCGGCCCTGCACTTCCAGAACACCTGGCGGCGCGAGGGCTTCAACCTGTCGCCCCAGGGCTACCTGGCCATGCTGTCCGTGGCGCGGACCCTGCTCGACGTCGGCGGGTTCCTCGGCGGCGATCGCGAGGAGCTGGCCTGGTTCGAGTCCTACGAGGCCGCCAAGGACGCGGGCAACAACGACCGGCGCATCCGCCCCTCGGCCGACCTGGCCTTGGAGTTGGCTGGACTCGTCAACGAGCAGAATGTCGGCAACACGCTGCAGATCCGCGCCCAGCGCCTGATTGCCGACGCGATCGGTCGTCCGGGGGTCGAAGTCGACCTGACCGTGCTCTTCGAAGCGGCCAAGGGCTACTACAACAGCCAGGACTACGACCGCGCGATCGGCGCCTTCCGCTCGGTGATGGCCGCCGCCAAGGACGAGACGGCGCGCCGCCTGCACTACCCCAAGGTGCTGTGGTACATCGGTCGCTCCTTCCAGCGCCTCGACCGCCAGTTGGAGGCGGCCATGGCCTTCCGCGAGGGTATCGAGCGCTGGAGCGGCGACGCCGAGTACGACGCCCAGAACGCCAACGGGTACTACAGCGCGATGCAGCTCGTGCGTCGGACGATCAAGGACGACCAGGAGATCGAGCGTCGTTTCCGGGAGGCCGAGTCCTACAAGGCCAGCCTCGGGGACAACACCGACATCGTCTACACCCAGGCCATGCGCGCCTTCGACGAGAAGGACTTCGACTTCGCGCGCGAGACCTTCCAGCAGGTCGAGAGCCAGGCCACCAACTACGAGAAGTCGCTGGTCAAGGCTGCCCGCTGCTTCTACGAGACCGGCAAGCTCGACCAGGCGCTGGCCGAGTTGGACGCCTACCTGCAGAACTTCGTCGCCGACCCGCGCAACCGCCTCGGTCCGACCGAGACGGCCAGGCAGGCCGCCCGTGACGAGGCCACCGCGGAGGCTGTCTACTTCCAAGGCCAGATCGCCTGGGACCAGGGGCGCCACGCCGACGTCGTCAAGCTCTACGGCGACTTCGCGGACCGCTTCCCCGGCCAGAGCGACCTCGCGGCTGCGACGCTCTACTACTGCATCCAGTCGAGCCTGGAACTCGACGACCTGGCGGGTGCCAAGCGCTTCGAGCAGCGGCTGGTCAAGGAGTTCCCCACCGCCCAGTGGACGGGCAACGGGGCGACGCGCCTGTTCAACCACGTCGCCGACGCCCGTGATCGCGCCCTGCAGGCCGGCGACGTGGAGGTCGCCAAGCAGATGCTGCGGGAGATGGCGAGCTACCTCGAGATCTCCAACAGCCTGGCCACCACGCCGTCCTTCCGCTCGCTGCTGCAGGAAGCGCGCCTGTGGCGCGACCTGGGCGAGTGGTCCAAGGCCGAGGTGATCTTCGCCGGCCTGGCGCGTGACTACGCGAACTCTAGCGACGCCCAAGAAGCCGGCACGATCGAGAGTTCGGTCATCCCCGACCTGGCCCTGTGCCTGATCGAGCAGCGCCGCAGCGCCGAGGCCCTCGAACTGCTCGTCCCGCTGGTACCCGACCCCGAGGACAAGGAAGCCAAGGTCCCGGCCCAGGCCACGATCGAGACCTTCTGCCGCGCGGTTGCTGGCTGGGTCGAGGGCGATCCCTCCAACCCGACGATCGTCCCGGGCGTCGGCGACGCGGCCCAGCTCGATCGGGCGGGCCAGTGGTGGCGCAAGATCTCGAACCGCTATACCAAGTGGCTCGACTGCGACTGGTACCAGACCGAGTTCAACCGAGCTTGGAACTACTACCAGTACTCGAAGCTCGACAGCGAGAAGCTCGAGGTGGCCAAGCAGATCGTGCGCGTGATCAAGACCGAGACGGGTTCGAGCTTCGCGCTCGTCGAGGACAACTGCGACGACGATCCGCGCGTGCGCGACCTCTTCCGTTGGCTCGACCAGCAGCTGTGAGCGACCGAGCCGTCTCTCACCCGCACCCCATCGACGTCGCTACGACCCCTGCACGGCACCCCTGCACGGCACCCCCGCACGGCACCCCCGCACGGCACCCCCGCACGGCACCCCCGCACGGCACCCCCGCACGGCACCCCCGCTCCAACGTGATGATCATCCAGCGCTCCACTGTCTCCGTCGCGCTTGCGCTCACGGCCTTGACCGTCGGTACCACGACGTACTTCGCGACTCCGGCCTCAGCAGCGTCCTTCTCGGTCGCAAGCTCGGCGTCCGCGACGAGTGCCCAACTCAGCGGGCGGCCGGACCAGGTCTTCGTGCGTGAGCGCCGCAATGTGCGACCGGTCACGGGCGTCGTCATCTCGGCGGACCTGAGTGGTGTGGTGATCGACGTCGGTGACCGCGAGCGACGCTTCAGCCCCGACGAGGTGGTCCGCGTGAGCCTGAACCAGGTCCCGGACTCCTTCAAGGAGGGTCGTGCTCGCGCGGAGTCCGGCGACTTCGAGAACGCCGCCGCCGCATTCGCTGCGGCGGCGGACGATTCGGATGCGAGTCCGGTGGTTGCTGCGGTCGCCCGCCTGCGCGCGGCCCAGAGCCTGCTTCGCTTGACCGCCACGGATCCCGGCCGCGCCTCCGATGCCGTCGCAGCGGCCCAACGGTTCGTCTCGAGCCATCCGAACCATCGGGACCTGCCCGAGGCGCGATTGCTTCTCGGCCGCGCCCAACTCCTCGCGGGAGATGCCTCCGGAGCCGCGAACAACCTGGAAGCACTCTTCCGCGAGGCCCAGGGCTCGACGGTGCCGGAGGGCTACGACGTGCTGACCTGCTATCGCGCGGGTCTCTTGGCGGCTGATGCGGCAGTGGCCGCCGACGACGCCGCCCGCGCCGAGACCCTCTTCGCCGCGCTCGACAGCGCCCTTCCGGGGGTGATCTCGGACCTCGAGGCGGACGATCCCAGGCTTCCCGAGCTCCAGAATCTGCGTGGCCTGGCCCAACTGGGAGAGGGCGTGACCCTCCTGGCCCGGGGTCGCTCGACCCAGGCGCGGAGCTTCTTCCAGACCCGCCTAGAAGTCGCCGAGGGCGCCACCGAAACGGTTCGCGCCGCGACCCGCCTCGGCCTGGCCCAATCCCTGCTCGCCCTCGAGCAGTCGCGCCAGGCGCAGATCGAGTTTGCCGGTGTCAGCGCGACCGTCTTCGGAGACCGCGACCTCCTGGCCGACGCCCTCCTGGGCCTGGCCGAGGCCTCTCTGGCAGCCGGAAGCGGCGGGCGTGAACAGGCCCGCGCATGCCTCGAACAGATCCAGCGAGAATTAGGCGACACCCTGGCCGCACCGGCAGCGCACACCTTGCTCCGCGATCTGTAGACTCTGGCGCCTCACGAGCGGGCGGCCGCCACTGGACTGCCCCGTCTCGAGGACACCCGCCTGCTTCGACCCGCCGCGCGCCCGAGCCCAGCATCGGCCACGGCCGCCGCAGCGGCAGAACGAATCAACTCTTTGGACCGGCGTGTGACGCCAGCTCCACAGGGTCGACCCCATCTCGACGCCCATTCAGCGGCGCCCATTCAGCGGCGCCCATTCACCGACGCCCCGTCGAAGACCATCCCCACCGGACCGACTCCCTCGGCCGGCACCAGGTCCAAGACCCTCAAGGAGTCCCGCGAGCATGATGCTCAGAACCCCCCAAGTCGTTCGGACCGCTGTGCGGTCCCTTCCGGTCCTGGCCGCAATCGCACTGACGGCATCCCCCGTCCTGGCGCAGGACACGGAGAGCGCGCCCGAGCCGGGTCTCTCGGTCGGCGGCCTGATCGCCGACTCCGGTATCTTCGGCTGGATTCTGATCGGTCTCTCGATCCTCGCCCTGGCCCTCATCATCGAGGCGTTCGTGTCGCTGAAGCGCGACAAGCTCGCCCCGCCGGAGCTGATCGACGAGATCCAGGCTCTGTTCGACGAGGAGCAGTTCCAGGAAGCGATGGAGCTCTGCGAGACCGAGCAGGCCTTCTTCACCCGCATCTGTGGCGCCGGCATCTCCAAGATCGGCCACGACTTCGCGGTGATCGAGAAGACCATCGAGGAGATGGGCGACGAAGAGTCGATCCGCCTCCACCAGAAGATCGGTTGGCTGGCGCTGATCTCCAACGTCGCCCCCATGCTCGGTCTGCTGGGTACGGTGTTCGGTATGGTTCTGGCGTTCAAGACGATCGCCAGCTCCAACGGTCAGGCCTCCCCGGCCGAGCTCGCCGACGGTATCTCCCAGGCGCTCCTCACGACGATGTTCGGTCTGGTCGTGGCCATCCCGACCACGGCGGCCTTCGCCTACCTGCGGAACACCCTGATCAAGTCCGTGATCGAGGTGGGTGCGATCGTCGAAGACCTCTTCGAGCGCTTCCGCCCCAGCCAGGGCTAGGTCTCACTGGACCGGGGGCGTCCGCGGCACGGGACCGCCGCGGACGCCCCTTCGGCGCCCACTAATGGGTTACTCCCCTGGAAGGTCGCCCCCTGCTCTCCCCCCGGCAGGTCTGGCCTCTCGCTGTCCCGCGCCCTCGACGCACCGTCCGGCGATTCGAACCCGCTAGGACGGTTGCCCGGCACGACCTTCCGGGTACTTCCTACCGGACCCGTCCCCCGCCATCGGGGAGCCGCGGGTCTCGCGCGGCTCGGACGTACCGCCGGCGGCCCCATCCCCGATGGATCCCACAGCAAGGATCCAGCCTCAACTCGGCGGCACCTCCCCAAGACGGTGCTCCACCCAGACGGCCCCACCCAGCCGGCCCCACCCAGACGGCCCCCTCCCCCCCGGGCCGACTCCCTACAAGGAGACCGCGATGCAGATGTCCAAGCACGATCCGGAGACGGATATGGAGATGAACATGACGCCGATGATCGACGTCGTGTTCTTGCTCATCATCTTCTTCATGATCATCACGGACCTGACCCAGCAGGAGCTGGAGCAGCTCGTCCTGCCGGTGGCCGTAGAGGCAGTCGAGGACAAGCCCGACAAGGACGAGCGTCGTCCGATCGTCAACATCAAGCAGGACGGGACGATCATTGTCCGGCGCGAGGTGATCTACACGCCGGAGGAGGACGACTACACCCGTCTGAAAGAGTACCTCGTCGACATGGCTCAGCTCATGGACAAGGACACCCCCGAGGGCCTCAGCGTCATGGTGCCGGACGATCCGATCCTGATCCGCGCCGACGAGAACACGCCCTTCAAGATGATCCAGAAGATCATGGAGCTCTGCGGACAGAAGGGCATCCAGATCTGGAAGGTGGAGCTGGCTGCGTCGCGGCCGCCCGACGAAGGCCCGGGCATCTGACCCGGCCCACGCTGTTTTTGCACCTCGAACGACCACGACCGCACCTAGACCGAGTAGCACCCCATGGCGAACCGACGCAAGCGCAAGATGGAAGAGGCGACGGCCACCAAGGCCGAGATGGAGATGACGCCGATGATCGACGTCACCTTCCTGCTGCTGATCTTCTTCATGTGCACGATCAAGTTCAAAACGCTCGAGGGCAAGCTGGCCGCCTACCTGCCCAAGGACGTCGGCGTGAACACCTCGAAGGCCGAGCCGATCGAGAAGATCGAGATCAAGCTGACCGTGACCAACGAGGGCTCGAAGCTGAACGCGAAGGGGACCGGCCCCTACGAGGGTGAGGGTCGCTACAAGTACGGCGCCGATCGCGAGCTCAGCTACTCGGTCGGCCCTGTCCGCTTCTCGACGGTGGCCGAGGTCAAGGATCGGTTGATCGTGCTCTACAACCCGACGGACCCTCGCCCTGTCACGATCGACCCCCGCAAGGGCGTCGTCTACTCTGACGTGGTCAAGGTGCTCGACGCGGCGATCCAGGCCAAGTTCCGCGAGATCACGTTCGCGGGGTCCTACGAGAAGTAGGCCGGCAGCGCCGCCCCACCCGGGGCCGGCCAACGATCGCGGCGCGGGGCGCCCTCCGGAGAACGGAGGGCGCCCCGCTCCCGTTCAGGAGCTGCTCGAACGTCGGTCAGAGCTCGGATCGCGAAACCGCTCGGTGGGAGTGGGTTATTCATCGGTGGCAAGGAGCCTCGTATCTCGAGGCTCGGCCCTGACTCGACCTGCGACGCGAGACGATTGCCCCCGGGACTGCCGCCGTCCTCGATCGCCGGAACAACGCCGAAGCGCGCCCTGGAGCGCGAAGGGAGATTGTGATGCTGGGAACATCCAAGCGACGCCGAGACCGCTCGGCCAAGAGAAACGAGAAGGCTCCGCAGGCAGAGATGGAGATGACGCCGATGATCGACGTCACCTTCCTACTACTGATCTTCTTCATGTGCACGCTCCAGTTCAGGACGCTGGAAGGGCGGTTGGCCGCCTACCTGCCGAAGGACACCGGTCCGGCATTGCGTTCCGCCCTACAACCTGAACCGATCACGATCGAGGTCCGCGTGGCGGCGACGGGGCTGCGAGTCGATCCGCGGACCGGCGTCGCCTGGACCGGTCAGGGTCGTTTCGAGTTCGATGGGGCGCGCGAGCTCACCTACCGGGTCGGTCCCCGCCAGTACACCTCGCCCGAGCGAGCCATCGCCCGCGTAGGAGAGCTCCACGCACAGGACCCCTTGCGGCGCATCAAGCTCGATGCCCGCCCCGGAACGACCTACGCCGACGTGATTCAGGTCGTGGACCTGGCGACTCGCGTCGGACTGGACGGGATCACCTTCACCGGTTCCTCCGAGTGAGGTCGGACCCCGACGCCTCGCGTGCTCCGGGAGAGCCGACAACCCAGACACGACGACCAACCCAGGCACGACGACCAACCCAGGCACAACGACCTTGCGACTCCCCCGGGGACCTGGCGGGGGGCCCGACCCACCTCCGCCCCCAACCACCCGGGGAGACGAACGGGCGCGGAGTGGGTTGCACCTTGGATGCGAAATCCGCGTCTGCTGTGGTCGGTCTCGGCCTCCTGGCTCCCCGGCGGGCTTCGGCTGGGGCCCGGCCGATCAGCGCGCCCGCAGCACTGGGCCTCTGCTCCGACTCTCCGCTCCGGCTCACTGCTCGAGGCTGGTCTTCCGAGTCGTGGTTCCGACCCGGCCCACCTACCGGGAGCGGTGTCCCCCTGATCGGGGCCGCGCACCCGCGCCGTCGGGACTCGAATTCTTCGGTCGCCCGTGGCGTCCCGCGCTCGGGCGGGCCTCCGTTTCCCGCCCCGTCCCTGACCGGAGCTCGAGGGTCGACTCGAAAGACCCCTGACAAGTGTCTTGGGAACGAAACCCAGGGGTCGGGGAGGGGTAGCTCCAAGGTCCGCGTCGAGAGTCGAGGCCGGGCCCGCTCAATCGCTCTAACCCCTTGACACGACGGCCCTTATTTCGCGGCTCGACGCTAGTCACGACAACCGTCAACTGCTATCGTCCGCATCACTTCGGACGGGTGGCAACACTCCGCCGCGACGCGCGCGTCGTGGCATGGTGTGCGACCCGATCGATCGCTCTACGGCACCGATCTGCGGCGCCGGATTCGTGAGCACGAATCCGAGTCGTAGCAGCCCCGCTGGGGCGCGAGGAGGTCCGGCCGCGTCGGCCGAATCGACTCCTCCTGCAGAGCCAGACGACTCGCCGAGTCAGACCATCCGCAGGGCCGGACCACCAACGGCCAGACCACACGCAGAGCAGGACCGATCGTCCAGCTCTGCGAGGCGACCATCGCCACCCGTCAGAACCCCATCCCCGAGTGCCCCAAGGCCCGAGTCGGTCCCCCCAATCGCGGACCGCGGTGACGTCCCCACCTCACCGCCGCGAACGACGAGCCAGACCGGACCCAGAAGCCCCATGCGAGAACCGATGAGGAAAGTCGCCTTCGCGCTGTCCCTGAGCGCATTGACCCTCGCCTCCTGCAACGCTGTCGGTACGCCCGACGGCGGCAGCACGAACAGCGACGGCACCGACATCGAAGCCACCGACTCGAACGGGCCGGCGGAGGGTGCTGAAACTGCGGACGCCGGCGCGACCGATGCTTCGGCCGGTAGCGGCGGCATGTCGCAAGATGGCTACCTCGACAAGGAGATCGGCCAGATTGCACTACGCGATCAGAAGCGAGCCATCATCGCCGAGGAACTCCTGCTCACCGCTCGAGACAAGCGCTCGCGCCTGCGTTTCGACGAAGCAGCCGAGGCCCTCGAGAGCGCGCTGCTGCTGACGCCCGACAACCAGGAGATCCGAGAGGAACTCCTGGAGGTCAAGCAACTTCTCGGAGACACCCAGGGCGTGGCTTCGGCAGCGACCGACGACCTCGAGACGCGCTGGAACCTGAAGCAACAGGAGCTACGCGCCAAGGCCGAGACGGCCCTCGAGAACGGTCAGCGAGAACTCGCCCGCGGCAACTACGACGCCGCCATCAACGAGTTCGTCCTCGCCCGAGAGCACGCGCGTTTCGCGCCGGTCGAGATGGCCGACGACGGCATCGCCGAGCGGGCCGAGTCGCTCCTGGCCCAGGCTCGCACCGCACGCACGGACGCCGCCGAGTCCGCACGCGCCAAGGCTGAGGAGCAGACCGCTGCACTGCTGCGCCAAGAGCGTGAGGCCGAGGACGCCCGCCGCGCCAACCGTGTCAACGCCGTCCTCGAGCAGGCCATCGGAGCCTTCGATGCCGGCGCCTACGATACCTCGATCGAGCTCGCCGACCGCGTGCTGCAGGAGGATCCGCGCAACGACCGCGCGATCGAGCTTCGCGATGCGGCCTTCCAGGCAGGACGCAAGGAAGTTCGCGAGAGCTACATCGAACGCAAGCGCGAGCAGTTCCAGCGTTGGGAGCAGGAGATCCGCGCCCTGCGGATTGCGGATACCGAGATCATCGGCCTGCCCGACGCGGAGTTCTGGGCCAAGATCAGCGAGACCCGGGGTCAGGCGACCCTGAGTGGTGGCAGCCAGACGTCGGCCGCCGACGTGGCCCTGCGCGCCAACCTCGCACAGCGCTCCATCCCTGGCCTGGTGGTTCAGGACGAAGAGAGCCTGAGCGCGGTCATCAGCAACCTGCGCGCTATCACGGGCCTGGCCCTGGTGGTCGACGCCGCCGCGGAAGAGGCGGCCTACGACGAGGGCGTGATCTTCGACCTGCGCCTCGAGAACCCCATGTCGGTCGACAAGGTCTTGAACCTGATCACCGACCTCGCCGGCGAGCAGGTGACCTGGACCGTGCGCCACGAGGCGGTCCTGGTCACGACGATCGAGAAGGCCCAAGGCGACCACGTCCCGCAGGTCCACGACGTCCAGGACATCCTGTTCGCGCTGACCAACTTCCTCAGCCCCCGTCTCGAGCGCCTGCGCCTGTTCGAAGACATCGAGGACGACGACGGTGGCGGTCCCTTCGGTGGCCTCACCGAGGGTCAGACCCTGATGGAGCCCGACACCCTCGAGGGCCTGGTGCGCGAGAACGTCGCCATCGGTACTTGGGACAACGACGGCGTCAGCCTGCAGGTGCTCGACACCGGCTACCTCGTCGCGGTCCACACCAACGAGGTCCAGGCCGAAGTTCGCCAGTTCCTCGACGACCTGCGAAAGTTCAACTCGTCGCTGGTGACCATCGAGTCGAAGTTCCTGACGGTAGCCGACAACTTCATCCAGGAGATCGGCGTCGAGTGGCGCGGTCTGGACAACCCCGGTGATCCCTTCACCGACCTGGACGACGTCACCAACGGTCTCGACGACAACGCCAACGCCGGCTTCGACAACGGTGGCGGGGGCGTCAACGTTTCCAACGCCGCGGGTCCGCCCAGCGCAGGCTTCTTCTACGACGACGGTGGCGACGGCGACTTCAAGGGCAGCACGTCGAACATCTTCGGCACCTCCCTCGGCAAGGCCCTGTCCACCGTCGGCGGGATGACCACCCAGTGGACCGTGCTCGACGACGCCCAACTCTCCTTCATCCTTCGGATGATCGAGAAGGACGAGCAGGTCGAGGTGGTCAACGACCAGACCCTGAGCGTGTTCAACACCCAGCGCTCCTACGTCTCGGTCATCAACCAGCGCGCCTACATCCAAGACTTCGACGTGGAGGTCGCGACGGCCCAGGCCATCGCCGACCCGGTGATCAACGTGCTGATCGAGGGCGTCGTGCTCGAGGTTCGCCCGACCATCACCCAGGACCGCAAGTACATCCGGATGGAGATCCGCCCCACGGTTGCCGAGGTCGTCAGCCTGACCACCTTCTCCACCAACCTGGGTGGTACCGTCGGTCAGCCGGTGGAATTCGAGCTGCCCGAGCTCGAGGTCCAGCACATCGCCACGACGGCGGTCATTCCGGACGGCGGCTCGATCCTGCTCGGCGGTCTCAGCCGCGTGCGGAACATCGAGCGTCGCGCCGAAGTGCCGTGGCTGGCGAAGATCCCGATCGTCGGCTTCTTCTTCAAGGAAGAGGGCTACAGCGACGAGAAAGAAAGCCTGATGATCCTGCTCAAGGCCTGGATCACGGACGTCCAGGAAGAGATCGCCCGACTCGAGCGGCGTTGATCCGCTCCCCTTCCTGACATCGACCCGAGCGGGGCCCGCTCCTCAGACGAGGAGCGGGCCCCGCTCGCGTTCGGCGAGGCGCATAGACGGTGGCCCGAGGCAGGATCGGTCGCCCTGTGTCAGAGCTGCATCGGATCGATCCTTGCCGATGGCAATCCAAGGGTCCGCCTGGGACCATGCTGCCCATGGCCCGACTGGACGCCGTCCTGTTCGACATCGACGACACCCTCTTCTCGACCACGGAGTTCGCCCAACGGGCGCGCCGTGCGTCCGTCGAGGCCATGGTCGCGGCGGGACTCGATGCCGACCCCGACCAAGTGCTGGAAGAGCTCGGCGAGATCATCGGCGAGTTCTCATCGAACTACGACCGCCACTTCGACCAACTCCTCAAGCGGGTCAAGCCCGAGGGGCTCGGCGGACGCAACCCGGCGATCATCGTGGCCGCGGGGATCGTGGCCTACCACGACACCAAGTACCGCGAGCTGAAGCCCTTCGACGACGTGCTCCCCCTGCTGGAGGGGATCGAGCGCGCCGGATTGCGCCGGGGGATTGTTACCCACGGCTGGACGACGAAGCAGGCGGAGAAGCTGGTCCGACTGGGCCTGGTCCCCCACCTCGATGCCGACGCGATCTTCATCTCCGACCAGATCGGGATCGCCAAGCCCAATCCCAAGCTCTACCTCGCCGCGCTGCGCCAGATGGGCTTGCCGCCGAAGCGCGTGATGTACGTGGGCGACAGCCCGCAGCACGACATCGCTCCGCCCAAGTCCTTGGGAATGGTCACGGTCTGGTCCGAGCGCGCCGCGAAGCACCGACTCGAGGGCACCGGGATCGAACCCGACCACGTGGTCTCGGACTTCGAGCAGCTCCGCCAGATACTGCGGGACGAGTACGCCGTCCCGCTCTGAGCCGCCCGCGGTCGCGCTCCTCGCTGGATGAGCTCGATCGGGTAACGACTGAGCGCCCGCCAACGCACGACGTGAACGCGACGCGGCACGCGCGTGGCCTGAGGCGTTCGTACGGTGCCAGGCACGAAACCGCCGCCTGAGCGCCACTCAGATCACCGCTTTCGGCGGTGATCTGAGTGGCGCTCAGGCGGCGGTTTCGTGCCTGGCACCGTACGAACGCCTCAGGTCAGCAGATGACAGGCCGCCGTGTGGGTCGTCGAAACCGCCACCTGGGACGGGTAGGTTTCGCGGCAGCGCGCCTCGGCAACCGGGCAACGCGTGTGGAAGTGGCAGCCCTTGGGCGGGTTGGCCGGCGAGGGCACGTCGCCCTTGAGGAAGATGCGCTCGCGCTTGGCCGTCGGGTCCGGAACGGGCACCGACGACAGCAGCGCCTTCGTGTACGGGTGCGCGGGCGACTCGAAGATCTCCTTGGTGTCGCCGATCTCGACGATGCGACCGAGGTACATCACGGCGATGCGGTCGGAGATGTACTTCACCACCGAGAGGTCGTGGGCGATGAACAGGTAGGAGAGACCGAACTCGGCCTGCAGGTCCTTCAGGATGTTGATCACCTGAGCCTGGATCGAGACGTCGAGGGCGCTGACCGCCTCGTCGCAGACGATGAACTTCGGCCGCAGGGCCAGGGCCCGAGCGATGCCGATGCGCTGACGCTGGCCGCCAGAGAACTCGTGCGGGTACCGGTTCGCCACGGTCGGGCGCAGGCCCACGTGCTCGAGCAGCTCCGCGACCTGGCGCTCGCGCTCGTGCCCCGAAGCGACCCCGTGAACGTCCAGGGCTTCACCGATGGCGTTGCCGATGGTGAGGCGCGGGTTCAGGGAGGCGAAGGGATCCTGGAAGATGATCTGCAGGTTCCTGCGCTGGACGCGCATGGCCCGGTTGCTGAGCTCGAACAGGTCGATCGGGCGCTCGTTCGGCTCGGGCCGGAACAGGGCCGATCCGCCCGTCGGGTCGAGCAGCCGCAGCAGGGTCCGCCCGGCGGTGGTCTTGCCGCAGCCGGACTCCCCCACCAGGCTCAGGGTCTCTTCGCGGTGGATGTCGAAGTCGACCCCGTCGACGGCCTTCACGTCGCCCACGTGGTGCTGCAACACACCGCGCCTGATCGGGAAGTACTTCTTCAGACCCCGGACCTCGATCAGCGGGGCGGTCTTGGTGGTGGCGCTCACAGCTTCTCGGCCTCCTCGAGGTGGTGGCAGGCGACGGTGTGACCGCCGTCGCTGTCGAGCGGCAGCAGGGGCGGCTCGACCGACGCGCAGAGGTCGGTGGCGATGGTGCAGCGGGTCCGGAAGCGGCAGCCTTCGGGGAAGCGCGTAGCCGCCGGGACGATGCCGGGGATCGTGCTCAGCCGCTGCCCCGGCGGGGCGAGGTCCGGCAGGGAGCGAAACAGCCCGATGGTGTAGGGGTGCCGCGGCCGACCGAACAGCTCCTCGACGCGCGCGTACTCGACCACCTTGCCGGCGTACATCACGGCCACGTGGTGCGCCGTCTCGGCGACGACCCCCAGGTCGTGGGTGATCAGCAGCACGCTCATACCCGTCTCGTCCTGCAGCTTGCGGATCAGGTCGAGGATCTGGGCCTGGATCGTGACGTCCAGGGCCGTGGTCGGCTCGTCGGCGATCAGGAGCTTCGGATCGCAGCTCATGGCCATGGCGATCATGACCCGCTGCTTCATGCCGCCCGACATCTCGTGGGGGTAGGCGTCGACCCGCAGCTCGGGGCTGGGGATGCCGACCTTCTCGAGCATGTCGATGGCGTGGGCCCGCGCAGCGTGCTTGTCGATGCCGCGGTGCAGCATCACCGTCTCCATGATCTGGTTCCCGACCGTGTAGACCGGGTTCAGGGCCATCATCGGCTCCTGGAAGATCATGGCGATGTCGTCGCCGCGGATGCGGCGCATCTTCTCCTCGGACAGCTTGACCAGGTCCTGGCCCTCGAACTTGATGTGGCCGCCCACGATCTTGCCGGGGGGGTCGGGGATCAGCCGCATGATCGAGAGCGAGGTGACGCTCTTGCCGCAGCCGGACTCGCCCACCACACCGAGGGTCTCGCCCTCCAAGATCTGGTAGCTGACCCCGTCGACGGCACGCGCGGTGCCCTCGTCGGAGAAGAAGTAGGTCTGCAGGCCCTGAACGTCGAGCAGAACGCGCTTCTCACCCGAAGCGCTTCCGTGTCCGGCGGCCGTCGTCTGTTCGGAAGCCAAGGTCAGACCTTCATCTTCGGATCCAGGGCGTCGCGGATGGCGTCGCCGACGAGGTTGTAGCAGGTGACCGTGACGAAGATCAGGACCCCGGGGAAGACCTGCACCCACCAGAACTCGGGGCTCTTGGACTCGTTCACCAGGCTGCCCCAGGAGGCCTCCGGGTGCTGCACGCCGAAGCCCAGGAAGCTGACGGCCGACTCGGTCAGGATGCCCGACGCCACCGCGAAGGCGGCGCTCACGAGCACCGGGCTCAGGGCGTTGGGCAGCACGTGGCGGAAGATCGTGCGCAGGTTCGAGAAGCCCAGGGCCCGGGCGGCGAGCACGAACTCCTGCTCACGCAGGCGCAGGAACTCACCGCGCACCAGGCGCGCCGTGCCGGTCCAGCGCACCAGGGCGATCACCACCACCACGATCATGATCGGCGGGATGCCGACCTTGTTGGGGTCGATGAAGGCCAGGGAGGCCAGGATCAGGAAGAAGGCCGGGATCGACTGCAGCACCTCGATCACGCGCATGATCACGACGTCGACCCAGCCGCCGAAGTAGCCGGCCAGGGAGCCGAGCACGACGCCGATGACCGTCAGCAGGAAGGCGGAGAGGATGCCCACGGCCAGGCTGACGCGACCGCCCCACAACAGGCGTACGAAGAAGTCGCGCCCCAGCTCGTCGGTGCCCGCCAGGTGGCGGTGCGGCGCGTTGGGCCAGGCCTCGCCGAAGCGCACCTCGGTCGGCGTGGGCGGCGGCAGGTAGCCGGTGATCGGGTCCGGCTTGGCGACCCGCAGGCCGGTCATGTACCGGCCGTTGGAGTCGAGTCGCGAGCTGGCGAGCCAGGTAGGCGGACGGAAGTTCTCTTCGTTGTGGGTCTCGGAGTAGCCGATCGGCACCGGCGCCAGGAGCGGGGGCTCGACGGCCACCATCGTCCCGTCGGTCAGTGCGCGCTTGTAGGGCGACAGGTCGAAGGCGGGAGCGCCACCACCGATCAACGCGGCCCACAGGAGCCCGGCCAGGGCGGGGACGCCAATGACGAGCGCCAGCTTGTAGCGCCTGTGGTCGCGAATGCGCTCACGGTCGCCGCCCAGCCAGCCGCGGTTCCACACCTTGCTCCAGCCCGGGTAGGTGACCAGCATCACCCAGAGCACGATGAAGACCACCGAGCCCCAACCGAGGCCCTCGGCCAGGGGGTAGCTGCGGTGGGCGATCAGACGCTTGCCGGTGCTCTCGGCCGTCGGCTTCGGGCCGGTCGAGACGTACTCGGCGCTGACGGCCAGGGCGGCCGACGCGAGGCTGTCGAGTTCCCCTTGCGGCGGAGCCCGGCCCTCCCTGGCGCTGGCTACCAGCGATTGGAACTCGGCCTCGAGATCGTTGAGCGCAGGGTGCTCCTGCGCGGGCAGGTAGGTCCGCATGGTCTCGATTCGCACCGAGACCGCCTCGAGCTCGCGCTCGCTCGCCGTCGCCGCCTGCTCCAGATCGGCCTCGGTCTGCGCCGCCGCTATGCGATCGACCGCGGCGCCGACCAGGCCGCCGATGGCGCGGTTCGCGCGCTCGTAGCCGCCGTAGTCGATCGCCACCAGCTTGTAGGGCCGGTCGTTGCCGATCAGCGGCGCGAAGATCGCGAGTCCGTAGAGGACCGCGAGGACCCACATGCCGAACTTGAACATCCCGCGATGCGCGAGCTGCTCGAAGACCAGGTCCCAGTAGTCCTTGGAGTAATTCGCGCCCTCGTCGATCAGCCGTGCGGGCCCACGCGGGCCCGGGCTGGAGCTTGTACGGGGGCCCGGATCGGGGCTCTCGCTGACGATGCTGCTCATGGATCTTGGCCTAGCTGTGCCGGATCCGCGGATCCACGAGGGAGTAGGTGATGTCGGACAGCAGGATGCCGATCTGGGTCATGATCCCGACGAAGATCGTCGTCGCCATGACGATGTAGAAGTCCCGCCGCAGGAGCCCCTCGTAGGCGTACTTGCCCATGCCGTTGATGTCGAACACAAGCTCGACGATGACCGAGCCGCCGATCAGGATCGGCAGGATCGACGCGAGCAGCGTGATCACGGGGATCATCGAGTTGCGTAGGGCGTGCTTGTAGACGACCACGTTCTCGCTCAGCCCCTTGGCCCGCGCAGTGCGGATGTAGTCCTGGCGGATCACGTCCAGCATGCCGGCCCGCATCTGGCGCGACAGGTAGGCCAAGCTGACGTAGGTCAGGGTCACGATCGGCAGGATCGAGTGCAGGACCGTATCCCAGATGTACTGGCCGGTCGTGAAGGTGTCGGCGTCCTTGTCGTGCAGCCCGATCACCGGCAGGAGATCCACGCCGGTCTTGCCGAACAGGAGGATCAGCATCAGACCGGCCCAGAAGGTCGGGATCGAGTAGAGGATGAACAGGCCCGTGGTGGTGAGGGCGTCGATGCGCGTGCCCTGACGTCGGACGCTGAAGATGCCCAGGGGCAGGGCGATGAAGTAGCCCAAGAGGGTCGAGACCAGGGCCAGGGGCACCGTGACCTTGAGGCGCTTGGCGAGCTCCTCGGCCACCGGCGTCTTGGTCTGCATCTCCTTGCCGAGGTCGAAGAAGTACAGCAGGCCGCCCCAGGGATTCTCGCCACTGTTCTTCACGCGGTCGCCACCGCCCGCGGTGTAGTACCAGCCGAACCAGTGGTCGATCAGCAGCTGTCGGGGCGCTTCCTCCTCGACCGAAACCGGCACAGCGGGCTCGTGACCGGTGACGGCGACCAGGGCATCGTTCAGCAACCGCGCCCGGGTCGGCACGTCCGCTCCCCGCGCCCGGCGCACGGCGTGCAGCTCGGTCAACAGGGCCGGGATCGCGTCGTCGCCGAAGCCGGCGACCTCTGCCACCGCGGCGTCCGTGTCGGTCGCGCCGAGGAGCCCCTTCACGGCGGTGTCGATCTGCGTGCGGCGCTCGTCCGAGGTGCCCGGCAGGTAGTCGATGTCGAGGGCCTTGCCCACCACCACCTGCCCCACGCCGTCGACCTCGATCCGCTCGGACTCGCGCTCCGTGTAGGGCGACGAGAACCAGGGATGGCCGTCCCGCAGCAGGTTGAACGGCCCCATGTAGTTCACGAACTGGACCACCACGTTGCGGTCCAGGCCGAACTCGCGCCGGAAGGCGTCGATGCGCGCGCCGGCGTCGGAGCCCTGGGACATGTTGCCCCCGGAGCTCATGCCCATCATGACCGTGGCCGGGTCACCGGGGGCCGCGTGGTAGATCCCGAAGATGACGAGAGCGACCCCGAACGTCGTCGGGATCATCAGCAGCAGACGCCGCAGGATGAACGCAAGCACGAAGGGTCAGACCTCGTTTTCGTGGCGGAAGGGAAACCCTGGTGAGACCACCACTCAGCGATTCGGGCGCGTGCCCGGCTCGCTCGGGTCGACGAAGTACCAGCGCCGGATGGAATAGCCCGGGTCGATCGCGAAGGCCTGGAAGCCGCGGATGCGCTTGGACATCGCGAACTTCTGCGGGACGTTGTAGCCGAACAGGTAGGGCTGCAGGTCGTAGAGGAAGCGGTGGATCGCCTTCCAGATCTCCTGGCGCTTGTCGAAGTCGACTTCCCGTTGGCCGGCCAGGATCAGCGCGTCGAGCTCGGGCTCCTGGACACCGGAGTTGTTCGAGCCCTCGACCTCGGGCGCACCCCACTTGCTGTGCCAGACCTGCTCGGGGTCGCTCTCGAGCTCGGGCACCCAGGCCAGGTTGCACCCGTCGAACTCGCGCTTCTTCATGCGGTCGAGGAAGGTCGCCCACTCCAGCGCCGCGAACTCGAGCCCGACGCCGATCTCGCCGAAGCTCTCCTGCATGACCAGGCCGAGGGACTTCGAGGCGTCGTTGCCCGAGGGCATCATGAACTCGATCACCAGGTCGCGGCCGTCGCGGTCGACGATGCCGTTGCCGTCGCTGTCGAAGAAGCCGGCCTCCTCGAGCAGCTCCCGCGCCCGCTCTGGGTCGTGGGGGAAGGGCTTGACCGAGTGGTCGTAGCCGGCCGAGTTGTAGGGGAAGGGCCCCGTGATCTGGCGCGCCAGGTTCTTGTAGTTGGTGATCAGGTAGTCGTCGAAGGGGAAGGCGTGGGCCAGGGCCTGGCGCACGCGCTTGTCCGACAGGTAGGGCCGCTGGGTGTTCCAACCCGTGTAGCCGTAGCTCCCCAGGTACTTGTAGCCCTTGTAGAACTGGGAGACGAAGTCGGGCTTCTCGGTCGCCGCGCCGAAGTAGTCCGTCGACTTGACCCGCTCGAAGTAGTCCAGCTCGCCGTTCAGGAGGGCCTGGAAGGCGGAGTTGTCGTCGCCGATGTAGCGCCAGCGGATCGTGTCGACGTAGCCGCCGTTGTCGGGATCGAAGTAGCCGTCGAAGCGCTGGGCCTCCACGTAGGACTGGTTCCAGTCGGTGACCCGGTAGGGACCCAACCCGATCCAGAGCTGGTTGTGGGGGTTCTCGTTGATGTGCTCGGCCTGGGCCGCCTCGGTCGCCTCGGGGTCGTACCAGGGGCAGTCGGGGTCCGACAGGTCGTAGATGTGCGAGGGCAGGATCGTGAGGTTCGCGCCCAGGGTGTGGATCGTCGAGAAGTACTGCTCCTGGTAGAAGAAGCGCACCTCGTGGTCGCCGAGCACCTCACAGTCGGTGACCTTCTCGAAGTTGAAGCGCTTCTCGTCGCAGTCGACGCCCATGTTCGAGTAGAGCGCCCACGAGAAGTAGACGTCCGCTGCGTCCATCTTCTGGTCGGCGATCGAGTAGGCCGCACCGTTCGCCTCCCCCGCGGCCGGATGCCAGAGGGCATCGTCGCGCAGCTGGTAGGTGAGGACGCAGCCCAGCTCGACGCTCATCACGTCGCCCGCGGGCAGCTCGATCAGGGACTCGAGGGCCGACCCACCGTCCGTCTGAGGTTCCACGCGCCAGCCGCCGTCCGCCAGCTCGGTGACCTTGCCGTACAGCACGTGGCCGTCGAAGGGCTCCTCGAAGCCCAGCGGCCGCACCCGCAGGGGCTTGGCGTCGTCGTAGCGCACCTCCGCACCGTCGGCGAGCACCACCATGTCCTCGACCTGGTAGCCGGTCGCCAGGCGCGGCTTGTAATCGTGGTACTCCCAGTCCTGGGGGGCCAGCGTCTCGTGGACCTCGTAGAGCATCCGCCGGGTGACGGCGGAGTTCTCGGTCACGTAGTTGGTGTGCTTGGGCAGGTTTGACAGGTGCACGATCACCCGCCCGCCGTAGAGGGGGTCCGGCTGGGCCGGCGTCGAGCCGTCCGCCAGGAGGCGATTGTCCGGGTGGAAGACGTCCACCGGGGCGGCGCCGGGGCCGGCCTCGTCGGTGGTCTTGGCCGGCGCAGGCCTGGTGCCGCCGGTGTTCCGCCCGCCGCCCGCGCCCCCGCTGCTCGCTGCGCCGCCCGCGGCGATCGAACTCCCGGAGTTCGCCGCGCCCCCACCCGGGGCGTAGGAACCGGGCGCGACCATCATCGGCATCCCGCCACCGCCCGACTCGCGGCGGTCCAAGTGCACCCGGACCGCCCCGTCCTCGATCTCCAGGGCCCAGAGCTGCCTCTCCTCCATGACGTCCGTGAGCTTGTTCACGAGCGCGACGTTGGCGTCGTCCTGGCGGGTGACCGCCGGCGGGGCCTCCCAGCCCTCGGACGAGCAGCCGCTCAGGAAGCCCGAGAACAGGACGGTCGGCAGCAGGAGGGGCGAAGCGGGCGCGAGGCGCCGCAGCGCCGAGGACGCAGGCCGGGCGGCGTCGTACATAGCGTTGTGGTTCGGAGTCGGCGTGGCTGTCGGCCGGGCCGGAGAGGGTCTCGCGTGCCCAGGGAGGGGTGCGGGGGCCCACAGGATACGCGCGCGGCGGCCCCGTTGCCCGCCCTGATCGCGGGCGAGGGGTCGGCCGAGGTCGAACACGAGCCCTCGCTCACAAGGCCCTACCCACGGACCGACGGGCCGCCGACAATCCCCCGCGACGATCGCTCGGCCCTGGGCACACCGATGCGAACTCGTAGCCACAAGTCGCTCCATGCAAACGACTTAGACGCCCACAACGGGCACGCACCCGCGCTTCCCTCGCCGCCTCACGCAGAGCCATGGCGAGTCAACCCGCTAGCATCCACCGCATGCGTACTTCGGGACAGGCCGCTTGGATCCGCACCGTGGTCCCCATCTCACTGCTCGCCGGCGCCATCGCGCTGGGGACGCGGATCACGACGACCACGCGGCTCGAGCCGGCGGACTTCACCTTCATCAACGGCACCGAGGTCCAGACCCTCGACCCGGCCACGGTCACCGGCGTGCCCGAAGGCCGCGTGCTGCGGGCGATCTTCGAGGGCCTGACGGTCAAGGACCCGGCGACCCTGGAGCCGATGCCTGGCATGGCCGAGACCTGGGAGATCTCCGAGGACGGCCTGACCTACACCTTCCACCTGCGCCACGGCGCCCGCTGGACCAACGGCGACGAGGTCACGGCCCAGGACTTCCTCTACTCCTGGGAGCGCTTCCTCAACCCGAGCACGGCCGCGGAGTACGCCTACCAGCTCTGGTACGTGAAGGGCGCCAAGGCCTACTCCACCGAGCTCGATGACCAGGGCCACCCCTTGCAGCCCTTCGACACGGTCGGGATTCGCGCCCTGGACGACCACACCCTCGAGGTGGTCCTCGACCAACCGACGCCCTTCTTCATCCAGTTGACGGGCTTCTACCCCCTCTTCCCGGTCAACCGGCGCTGCATCGAGGAGGCCCAGGAGCTGTACCCGGACACCTGGCAGTTCGAGTGGCTGCGGCCCGAGAACATCGTCACCAACGGCCCCTACCGGGTGGTCCAGCGACGGGTCAACGATCGCATCCGCCTGCGCAAGAGCGACAGCTACTGGGACCGCGACAGCGTCGCCTTCGAGACCATCGACGTGCTGGCGGTCGAGCAGTACCTGACCAACCTGAACCTGTACCTCCAGGGCGACGCGGACTGGATCAACTTCATCCCCAACCAGTTGATCGAACGCCTGCTGCAGCGCGAGGACTTCAACCCCACGCCCTACTTCGGCACCTACTTCTACCGCGTCAACACCACGCGGGCGCCGATGGACGATCCGCGCGTGCGGCGCGCCCTGGCGCTCTGCATGGACCGCAACGCGATCACCAAGTACGTGACCAAGTCGGGGCAGATGCCGTGGTTCTCGCTGGTGCCCTACGGCATGGCCGGCTACACGCCACAGCCCCTACCCCACGCGGCGCAGGTCGGCGAGAACTGGGAGTCCGGCCTGCAGAAGGACATCGAGACCGCCAAGGCGCTCCTGGTCGAGGCGGGCTACGGCCCCGACGGCAAGACCTTCCCCACGATCGAGATCCACTACAACACCAGCGAGACCCACCGCGACGTGGCCGAGCTGGTGGCCGACGGCTGGAAGCGGCACCTGGGCATCAACGTCAAATTCCTGAACCAGGAGTGGAAGGTCTACCTCGACACCCAGAACACCCTCTCCTACGACGTCTCGCGCGCGGCTTGGATCGGCGACTACCTGGACCCGAACACCTTCCTGGACATGTTCGTGACCGGTGGCGAGAACAACAAGACCGGCTGGGGCAACGCGCGCTACGACGAGATGATCGAGCTCGCCAAGCGGGAGACGGACCCGGAGCAGCGCTTCGAGTACTTCTACGAAGCCGAGCGCGTGCTGACCGACGAGCTGCCGATCCTGCCGATCTACTCCTACACCACCCAGAGCATCATCAACCCGCGGGTCGGCGGCTTCCCGGGCAACCTGCTCGACGAGCAGTTCCCCAAGTGGTGGTACTTCCGCAGCGACGAAGAGCTGGCCGCCGCGCGGGCGAGCCAGCCCCCGGAGTGGGAGCTGGTCGACGCTCCCGGGCCCGCCGACGGCCTCTATCCGCCCAATGCCCCCGCCGGCGTGTTCCCGGTGGGTGATCCCCGCCGCAGTCTCTCTCCCCTCCAGCTCGACTGACGCGGACGGTCCCTCTCGCGGACGCCTCCGTTCGCGAGAGACCTCGATCGCGGCCCTCCCGGACGGGTTGACGAAGCCGCCCCGCCCCCGCCCTCGACGCAGCGCCACCAAGCCGCCCCACCACGGACGATGCTCCAGTTCCTGTTCAGACGCCTCCTGTGGTTCGCGATCACGCTCTTCAGCGTGGTCACGATCTCCTTCTTTCTGATGCGCGCCGTGCGCGGCGGACCGTTCGACAACGAGCGCGCCCTGCACCCGGCGATCGAGGCCAACCTGGAGGCGCGCTACCACCTCGATTGGCCGGTCTGGAAGCAGTACCTGCAGTACGTGGGCCCGTTCAACCTGGACCACGAGGGCCTGGTGCTGTTCGGGGGCGACAACTCGAATGTGTTCGGCGGTGTGCTGACCGGTGACCTGGGCCCCTCGTTCAAGCTGCGCGACTACACCGTCAACGACATCATCGGCCAGTCCCTGCCGATCTCGATCGCCCTGGGTTCGGTGGCCATGGCGATCGCCCTGACCCTGGGCCTGACCGCGGGCATCGTCTCGGCCCTGCGGCGCGGCACGGCCCTCGACCTGGGCATGCGGCTGTTCGCCACCGTCGGCATCGCCCTGCCCAACTTCGTGATCGCGGCCTTCCTGATCATCATCTTCGCCTTCCAGCTCGAGCTGCTGCCGGTGGCGGGCTGGGGCAGTCCGCGCTACCTGCCGCTACCCGCGCTGGCCCTGGGAGCGCCCTTCGCGGCCTACATCGCGCGGTTGACCCGCACGGGCATGCTCGAGGTGCTCAGCGCCGACTACATCCGCACCGCCCGCGCCAAGGGCCTGCCCGAGTGGCTGGTGCTGCTGCGCCACGCGATCAAGGGCGGCATCCTGCCGGTGGTCTCCTACCTCGGCCCGGCCACGGCCGGCATCCTGACCGGCAGCCTGGTGATCGAGCGCATGTTCGCCATCCCGGGCACCGGCTCGCACTTCGTGGGCAGCGCGCTCAACCGTGACTACACCCTCGCGATGGGTGTGACGATCCTCTACACGGTGCTGGTCTACGGGCTCAACACCCTGGTCGACCTGGCCTACACGCTGCTCGACCCGCGCATCGAGTTGGAGAACTCCTGATGGCCTCCAAGCACAAAGAGGCCGCCGGCTACGACTCCGGCAGCGGGCGCTTCGACCTCGACGCCGGCCAGCTCCAGGCGCTGTTGAACGAGGCCAAGCGCTTCAAGGGTGAGAGCCTGTGGCAGGACGCCTGGCGCCGGCTGGGCCGCAATCGTGGCGCCTGGTGGAGCCTCGTGTTCCTGACCCTGTTCGTGGGGTTGAGCTTCTTCGCGCCGGTCCTGCCCCTGCCGTCGCCGATGGCCCTGGACCCCCAGTCCGAGCCCCAGCCGCCCTTCCTGCCCTGGGAGGCCTCCCCGCGCCTGCCCGAGAACCTGCCCCCCGGGCGCAGCTTCGAGTTCGGAACCGGCGCCACCTCGTCCCTGGGCGCCTTCGCCGACAACGCCTGGCGCCACCGCACCTTCCTCGACTTCCAACTGCGAGCGGAGTGGCTGCCCGGGGACCCGCCGCCGGGCGGCGACGAGCTGCGCGACCTGGTCAAGGCCGCTTCGGGCCGCTCCAGCGCCGTCTTCGTCAAGGATGGCGACGAACCCGGCACGGTGATCGAGCGCCACGCCGTGCCCCTGCGCGACGGCGACCGGGCGCGGGTCGAGTACCGCCCCACCGGCTTCGACGGCACCGCCCAGGTCCTGGTCGTCGGCCGCGACGCTGGCGCGCGCGAGGCCTGGGTCGACTTCGAGGTCGACCTCGACCGCGGGGCACTGGAGTCCTACGAGGTTCGCACCTCCGGCGACGGCATCGAACTGGTCTACACCCTGGGCGACGAGGGCGACCAGTTGCGCGACCGGCGCTACCTGGCCGAGGTCCGAGGCGCTGACGGGATCACCGTCACCCGACTTCGAATCGACGGCGAGCGGGTGCCGCTCAGCTGGTCGGTCGACGGCGGCGCGGACCCCGCCGGCCTCGACGGTCAGACCGACGCCGCGGACGACCTCGTGGCAGCCCTGGAGAGCGCCGATCAGATCGACCTGCAGCACCTGTCCGAGCTCCAGGTGGTCTCCCAGGACGGCGAGCGCTCGATCGTCGTGCGACGCCAAGCGGTCCCCGCCATCGGCCAAGAGGGTCACAACCACGCGGACCTGGCCCGCGCCGTGCGCGCCGAGATCGCCTCCCGCGGCTCGCGCGCGGCGCTGCTGGAGATGTCCCACCTGGACGGCATCTGGGACCTCAATCCCCTGGACCGCGCCCTGGTCTGGGTGCGCACCAAGGTCTTCGGGCTGTGGCAGACCGGGCCGCTGCTCGGCACCGACAACAAGGGCCGCGACCTGCTCGCGCGCATCGTCTGGGGCAGCCGCATCTCGATCCAGGTCAGCCTGGTCGCGACCCTCTGCTCGCTGTTGATCGGCGTCACCTACGGCGCCTTCAGCGGGCTCGTGGGCGGCCGCACCGACAACCTGATGATGCGGATCGTCGACGTGCTGTACTCGGTGCCGTTCATCTTCGTGGTGATCTTCCTGATCACCCTGATCAACGAGTACCGCACCGACCTGGCGGACTACGGCATCGGCTACATGACCGTGTTCTACGTGGTCATCGGCGCGATCTACTGGCTGACGATGGCGCGCGTCGTGCGCGGCCAGGTGCTGAGCCTCAAGAACCAGGAGTTCGTGGAAGCCGCGCGGGTCCTGGGCGCCTCGACGCCGCGCATCCTGTTCGTGCACCTGGTGCCCAACGTGCTCTCGATCGTGATCGTCTACCTGACCCTCACGATCCCGGCGGTGATGCTATTCGAGGCCTTCCTGTCGTTCCTGGGCCTGGGCGTCGAGCCACCCAAGGTGAGTTGGGGCCTCTTGGCCGTGGACGGCACCGAGGCCATCAGCGCGGTCAAGACCTTCTGGTGGGTCGTGGTCTTCCCGGCCATGGCCATGGGCTCGACCCTCTTGGCCCTCAACATCCTCGGCGACGGCCTGCGCGACGCCCTCGACCCGAAGCTGCGAGGGAAGGACTGACCATGGCCGACGACCAAACGACGATCGCCGTGCACCACACCAAGCCCGTCCTCGACGTGCGCAACCTGGGCGTGCGCTTCGACTCCCACATCGGAGCCGTGCGCGCCGTGCGCGACGTCAGCTTCACCCTGGAGCCCGGCGAGACCCTGGGCATCGTGGGCGAGTCCGGCTCGGGCAAGTCCGTCACCAGCCTGGCGATCATGGGCCTTCTACCCATGCCGCCGGCGGTGGTCGAGTCCGGTGAGGTGCTGTTCGACGGCCGCGACCTGTTGACCCTGCCCCAGCGGCAGATGCGGAAGATCCGCGGCGGCGCGCTGTCGATGATCTTCCAGGACCCGATGACGTCCCTGAACCCGCTCCTGACGGTGGGCAAGCAGCTGGGCGAGGTGCTCGCGATCCACGAGGGCCTGCGCGGGCGCAAGGCGCGCGCGCGCTGCGCGGCGGCCCTGGACAACGTGGGCATCCCCAACCCCGAGCAGCGCCTGGCGGCCTACCCCCACGAACTCTCCGGCGGCATGCGCCAACGCGTGATGATCGCCATGGGGCTGCTCTGCAACCCCAAGGTGCTGATCGCCGACGAGCCGACCACGGCCCTGGACGTCACGATCCAGGCCCAGATCCTCGAGCTGATGCAGCGCCTGCAGGCGGAGCACGGCACGGCGATCGTGCTGATCACCCACGACCTGGGCGTGGTCGCCGGCATGGTCGATCGGGTGCAGGTGATGTACGCCGGTCGGGTGGTCGAGAAGGCCCCCGCCGACCCGCTCTTCGCCCAGCCGATGCACCCCTACACCCGCGGGTTGCTCGCCAGCATCCCGACCCTGGAGGGCTCGCCGGGTAAGCGCCTGTTCTCCATCGACGGTCAGCCGCCGGACCTGGCGGACCTGCCGCCGGGCTGTTCCTTCGCCCCGCGCTGCACCCTGGCGAACGAGCGCTGCCGCGAGAGCGAGCCGCCGCTCGAGCTTGCCGGCGAGGGCCAGGGCGTCCATCGCCGCTACAGCGCCTGCTTCGAGCTCGACCGCCTGCTGCTCGACTCCAGGGCCTCCCTGCCCGCCCCGACCAACAGCGCCGAAGAGGTCCAACGATGAGCCGTCCGCTGCTCGAGGTCACCGACCTCCACAAGCACTTCCCCGTTGGCCACAAGGGCATCTGGGGTGAACCCGCGGGCTACCTGCACGCGGTCGACGGGGTTTCCTTCGCCGTCGAGCGCGGCCAGTCCCTGGGCCTGGTCGGCGAGTCCGGCTGCGGCAAGTCCACCACCGCCCGCGCGGTGGTCGGCCTGCACCCCGCCACCAGCGGCTCGATCCGCTACGAGGGCAACGAGCTGGTCGGCCTCTCGCGCCGCCGCATGCTGCCCTACCGCCGGAAGATGCAGATGATCTTCCAGGACCCCTACGCCTCCCTCGATCCGCGCCAGACGGTAGGCTCGATCCTGACCGAGCCCCTGCGCATCCACCGCACGGTCAAGCCCCGCCAACGGCGCCTGCGGGCCCTGGCACTGCTCGACGCGGTGGGCCTCAACCCGCGTCAGGTGAACCGCTACCCCCACGAGTTCTCGGGGGGTCAGCGTCAGCGCATCGGCATCGCGCGCGCCCTCGCGCTCGAGCCCGACCTGATCATCTGCGACGAGCCGGTCAGCGCCCTGGACGTGTCGATCCAGGCCCAGATCCTGAACCTCCTGGCCGACCTGCAGGAGCGCTTCGGCCTGGCCTACCTGTTCATCGCCCACGACCTCGCCGTGGTGCGTCACCTGTGCCAGCGCGTGGCGGTGATGTACCTGGGCCGCATCGTCGAGATCGCCGACCGCGACGAGCTGTTCGAGAACCCGCGCCACCCCTACACCAAGGCGCTCCTGTCGGCGATCCCCGTCGCAGACCCGGTGGTCGAGCGCGCGCGGCGCCGGATCGTGCTCGAGGGCGACGTGCCCTCGCCCTTCAACCCGCCCTCGGGCTGTTCCTTCCACCCGCGCTGTCACCTGCGCGGCGAGGTCGAGGGCGAGCGCTGCTCCACCGAGCAGCCGCACCTGACGGCCCTGGCCGGGGCGGGCCGCCGCGAGGCCTCCTGCCACCTGGTGCAGCTCGAGGAGGCGCGCGTCCCGGTCGGCGGCTGAGCCCCCAGCGCGCCGCCGCCCGCGCGCCTCAGCGGTCCGGTCCGATCCGATCCCCGGCGGCCACCAGCACGTTCAACGTCGTGTCCCCCGCGAGCATCGGCGCCACGTCGACCGCGATCACCAGGGCGTCCTCGCCCTCCCCGCGCACCAGCACGAGCCGCGTGGTGGAGCGCTCGATCCACCCCTGCCCCACGGCCCCGGCCCAGGCCTCGAACAGGGTTTCGTCCCCGTCCAGCGGCACCGGATGCAGCTCTCCATCGGCTCCGGTGAAGGCGTAGCTCGTCGCCCGGTCGAAGGCAGCCCCGGCGCTGTCCGTCGGCGGCGTCGCGGCGCAGGCGCAGCACAGGAGGAGCGCGAGGGGGATCGAGGCGATCGGACGGCGACGGCGAATCACGGGACGTTCCTTCGACAATCGGTTCTGCGCGGGGATCGCACTGCGTGGGCCACCCACGGCCGTCGAGACTAGCGCCCCCAGCGGCGCGGCGCGCCGCCGCTTCCGGGTCGTTACGCTCCCGGTACCGCGCCTGGGCGGGTGCAATTGCCGCGCCCCCACGCCAACATCGCCCCATGACTCGCGCCCACCGATCGCTCCTGGCCGGACTCGCCGTCCTGCCGTTCGCCGTCGGCTGCGCGGCGTCGCAGGACGACCCCGTCGACAACCGGGAACGCCTCTCCGAGCTGGCCGCCATGGACGCCGCGCCGGCGACGGACGCGGAGCTCGAGGCCGCGCGAGACTACCTGCGCGGACTGGTCCAGTCCCTCAGCTCGAGTGATACAGGGGCCGTCCGCGACTGGAGCGAGCGCGCCGGCCGCCCGCCGGCTCCCAAGGTCCTGGCTGCCCTGGTCGACCGGCGCGACGCGAGCCTCGGCGCCGTGTCACCGGACGGCGTTCCCGGCCTGTACCTGGCCCAGATGGTCAACGGCGCCGACGACCCGCGGGCGGTCTCGGCCGTCGTCTCGCTGCTCTACGACCTGGATCCCCGCTGGCGCGTGTTCGGCTGCGAGGTGGTCGCGCACCTCAGCGGGGTCGAGGCCAAGTCGGCCCTGCGTGAGACGCTCGAGGACCGCGACCCGGCCGTGTCCGAGGCGGCGGCCAGTGCCCTGGCCCAGCTCGGGGACCCGGTGGGCCTGCCGATCCTGCTCGACGCCGGCCGACGCTGGGCGGACGCCGGGTCCGTCGGAGCCCTGCCCTACCGCCACCACTTCGCGCGCCTCGCGAAGGCCGACTTCGGCGACGACTTCGCGTCCTACGAGAAGTGGTTCGAGCTCCACCCGCCCGCGGTGCGCTGAGGCGCACCGACCCGCTCCCGATCGCCCGTACTCCCCATCGACCGCGCTGAACACGTGACCGACCCGGCCCCGCTCCCCGACCCCCTCTCGCCGACCCTGCTGCTGTTGCCGCGGCTGGTGGGCACGATCAGCCTCGCGATCGCGATCGGCCTGGCGTTCACCGCCCCCGACCAGATCGAGATGCGCTCGGTCTGGTGGTCGATCTGGATCTCGACGGCCGCCACGGGCTTGTTGGCCTCGCCCCTGACCATGCTGCTGCTGTGGCGCAACGGTCGCAGGATTCCCCTTGTCGACAGCGACGGTGAGCCCCAACGCGACCCCCGCGGCCGGCCCCGGACCCGCCGTGTGGAACGGCGCGGGAGCCGCGCACTCCTGAGAGGTCTGTTGCTCGAGTCGGCCACACTGCTGGTGCTGGTGGTGACCCTGCTCGCTGTGGTCGGTCTGGGCGACTGACGCAAACTCCGACGCGAGTTCAGCGCGGCGAGCGCGGAATTCGGAGCCTGAAGCAGGCGAAGCCGTCGATCCCGTCGTCGACCCGAGCCGTCCCCCCGTGCAGCCGCGCCACCCGATCGAACACGGCGAGTTCGGGCGTGGCGCTGCCGAGGTCCCCGCGGCCGCAGATCGTGAAGACCTCGTCGCGATCGATTCGGCCGATGTCGATGCCACCATCGATGAACTGCATCTCGACCCAGTCCTCGTCGCATTCGCAGGTCGCCAGGACCGAGACCGGGCGACCGTCCGGGTGCCGGTGCTTGGCCGCGAACTCCAACACGCTCTCGATCGCCATCTGCAGTTGATTGGGCCGCGCCTGAATCGGGTGGGAGGCGTCCAACATCACCTCGACGCGATCGGGATAGTCGATCGCAATGCGGCGGGCGGCTCGACGAACGACGTCGCTGAACTCGACCCGACAAGATTGCTCGGCACTCGGGTTGAGGGTCGCCAATCGAGTGAGCTGCCGCACCACCTCGAAGCCGCCACGTCCGATCGCTTCGATCTCGGCAGTGCTCGCCCGCGCCTCCTCGAACTGCGGGGGGAGCTGCTCTCGCAGTCTCGATCCGAGCTCCTCCAATCGCTGCAACGGTGCGCTGAGCGCCCGATCCAGCCCCTGCGTCACGACCTCCAACTCTCGATAGGCGTCGGCCAGGTCCCGCGCCGCCTCGGCCCTCGCCCGCTCGGCGCGCAGGCTGCCCAGGGTCGCCATGATGCTGCCCAGCAGGCCGTCCAGGTGACTCCCATCCGAACGCTTGACAACATAGTCCGCCGCACCGCGCCGCAGGGCCTCCGCCGCCAGCTCCTCCGAGCCGCCCCCGGTCAAGATGATCGAAGCGATGCCTGGCATCGACTTGAGCAAGTCGATCCCGCGCCCATCCCCCAGGCTCTGATCCACGAGCATCAGCGCGACCTCCGACTCGTCAAGGATTCGCCGAGCCGTGGCGAGATCGGGCGCGCTTCGGAAATCGAGCGGCAACCCTCTGCGATCGATCGCGCGACGGACGCTCGCGACGTCGACGGAATCGTCGTCGACGTAGAGCACAACGGGTCGATCGTCCCGTGATCGGTCGATGCTGGCCTCGGGCATGGTTCGAGGGGCGGGGTGAGGTTGACAATCCTAAGATCTAGGGCACCTTCAGCGCGCCCTGAGGCCAGCCCGGTTCGACCCCGCGCCCTGGACGCTAAATGGATTGTCTTGCGGACTCCTTCCCCAGAGACATTGCGCAAGGCGCGGGATCCGTCCAACCCTTGCGTCCTGCTCGGGGCAGAGCCCTGGCCGGGAGTCTCGGGGGTAGCAATCCGTGGTCCGCACTACAGTGCTCGGCATTCCGGCTCGGGCGACCTGAGCCCCAAGTCCACAATGGACCCTTTCCCCATGGCCGACCGTGACACCGGTTCGCTCGTCGACTTCTTCACGAAGCTCTTCGACACCTCTGACTTCCCGGCCCGCTGGCACTGCGGGAACTGGACCAGTCTGGAGGGCTGGATCCACATCCTTGCGGACACGGCCACCTTCGCCGCCTACTTCGCCATTCCGGCGGTCATCGCCGTCTTTGCCATGCGACGTCGCGACCTGCCCTTTCCGCGGGTGGCGTGGCTGTTCGTCGCCTTCATCTTCGCCTGCGGCGCGACTCACCTGATCGAGGCGACGCTCTTCTGGCATCCGTGGTACCGCCTGTCCGGCTTGTTCAAGGTCGTGACGGCCAGCGTCTCCGGGGTCACCGTGGGTGCGCTGATCACGACCCTCCCCAGAGCCCTCGACCTCCCCGGCCGCGCAGCCCTTTCCGATCGGCTCGAAGGCGAAGTCAAGCAGCGGGAGCAGGCCCGGCGCGAGCTGGCCAATCGCAACGACGACCTGGACCGCTTCGCCTCCGCGGCCGCGCACGACCTGCAAGCCCCGCTGCGAGGCATGTACCTGCTGGCGGGTTTCATCGAGGAGGACGAGGCCGAGAGCCTGTCCGAGGCCGGCCGCGAGCATCTGCGTCAGCTACGCGAGCGTTCGCTCCAGATGCAGCGCATGGTGCGCGGCCTCTTGGAGTACTCACGCTCGGGTTCTGGAGGCGTGGAGCTCGAGCGTGTCTGCACCCGGGACCTGGTGCAGGAGACCTGGAAGCAGGTTGCCGCGCCAGCGGGCTTCCGTCTCGAGATCGATGGGCACCTGCCCGACTTGGAGGCACCCCGGGCTCCGCTGCAACGGGTACTGCAGAACCTGATCGCGAACGCGGTCGCCCACCACGATCGAGACCAGGGTTCGATTCGAGTGGGCGCCAACCGCGAAGGTGACGCTTATCGGTTCACGGTCGAAGACGACGATCCCGGGATCCCCCCCGGGAGCCGCGAGCACATTTTCGAGATGTTCGCGCGCCTTTCCGACGGTGCTGTCGGCGATGGGATGGGATTGGCCCTCGCGGCTCGTGACGTGCGGATCCAGGGCGGGAAAATCTGGGTCGAGCCCGCCGAACCGAGGGGCGCCCGTTTCTGTTTCCTGTGGCCGATCGGATCAGGAAGCAGCGAACAGACGACAATCTTGGGGTGAGAAAGCTCCAGACCCAGCTCTCGGTCCTGATGATCGAAGACGACCCGATCGACGTCTCGGCCCTGCGCCGAGCACTGGTCAAACGCGACGACGAGGTCAACCTCGCCAGCGCCAGCGACGGTCAACGGGCACTGGAGCATTTGCGCGACCAGGGCCGAAGACGCGAGTGCCTGCCCCTGCTGGTGCTCGACTTGAACATGCCGGGCATGGGCGGTATCGAGTTCCTGGAGCACCTGCGCGCCGACCCGCTGCTGCGCAGATCGGTAGTGTTCGTTTTCTCCTCGTCGACTCTCGCCGCCGACATCGACCGAGCCTATGACCGACAGGTCGCCGCATACGTGGTCAAGTCGATCGATCGCGACGCCTTCGGTGACTTGGCGGACCTGATCGGCGCCTACGCGCGCTCGGTGTTCCTGCCCGCGGGTTGAGACACCTCGGGTGACGAAGATCGGTCGTCGGCTGAGCGCTGCCGAGGTCACGAGCTGGTAACGCCGTCGCGTCACCTCCCGGTAACCAGGTGAGGTTCTGCACGCGTCCGGGTTCGGACGGTCCTAGGGTCGGGGTCGACCGCTGGCACACGCCCCGCGGGCTCCCCCACTCGCTCGAGGCACCGATGTCCCGATCCACGACAACAACCGTCGCCGCTATCGCCCTGGCCTTGTCGCTCGCCGTTCCCGGAACGATCCTGACGACGATCGCTCTGACCGAGACTCGGCTCGCGGTCGACCTCGAACCGGGCGAGGCCGCAGTGCTCGCCGGCTCCCCCGGCGACGAGCCGCGAATTCTGGTCCGCGCCGGTCATCACCGGATCCTGGCACCCCTCGTCCAGGCGCAGGTCGTCGACCTGCGGCCGCGACGCATCGTCTTCGGCGCCGATGCCAACGACGACGAAGCCAGCTCCGACCGGCGCGAGGCGCTGCGCGTGCGTGCGCGCAACGGCAGCGTGCTGCAAATGCAGGAGCTCGAGGTCCATTGGCGCGTCGACCCGGACAACATCACGCAGGCCCTCGCCGATGGCGGAGCCGGCGATCCCCACCAGCCGGGCCGCGTGGCAGCCTTGGCGGCCGGCGCCATGCGAGACGCCTACGGGGTGCTCGAGTCGGAGGAGGTGGCGGACGCCCTGCGCGCCCGCGACGCGCTCGAGCTGGCCCGCGCCGACCTGGCGCGGCACCTGCAGCGACACGGACTCGAGCTGATCCAGGTCACGGCGCCCAAGCCGCGCTTCGACCGCGAGTACGAGACGGCGATCGAGCAGCGCAAGCTCTTCGAGCAGGAGGCCGAACGCCTGGCCACGGAACGCCAGGGCTTCTCCGCCCAGCGCGGCGCCCTGTTCGAGAAGACGCGCGCCAAGCTGGAGCTGGCGGCCGCCCAGCAGGAGGAAGCCCTGGCTGTGCTCGAGGGCCAGCAGGACGAAACCGTGGCCCAGATCCTCGACGAGGCCCAACGCCGATCCACGGCCCTGGGCCTCCAGGCCGCGTCGCGCACGACCGAGCTCGCGACCCTGGCCGCCAACACCTTGGCCGAGGGTCAGGCCCAGGCCGAGTCGCTGGCTTCGACCGTCGACGCCTTCGCCGAGCACGGCGACCTGGCGGTACGTGAAGCCCTGGTCGAGAGGCTCGCGATGGTCCGCTTCGAGATCGCGCCGCGTCGCGGCGAGGAGGACGCCCGATGAGGCTCGCGATCGAAGGGGTCCTGTGGGCCGGAGGCCTGGGCGGTCTCGCCCTCTCGCTCGCAGGTGGAGCCCTGGTCGCCAACTGCCTGCATTGGGTGCCCGTGGGAATGGTCGGCGTACTGGTCGACGACAGCCGCGGGGTGATCCCCGTCGAGTACGAGGCGGGTCGCCACTGGGTCGCACCCGGCGATTCGCAATGGCGTCTGCTGCCCGCGGGCACGCGCGACGCCAGCTTCAACCTGGGCGACGAGGGGCAGCCGCTCGAGATCCGCACCAGCGACGACCAGACCGCCCGCGTCGCGGCCAGTGCCCTGTGGCGCATCGCGCCCGGCCGAGCCTGGTCGGTGGTCGCCGGCGGACTCGACGAGCGCCTGCCCGAACGCGTGCGCGACGTGATCGAGGACGTGGCGCGAACCGAGCTCGCGCGCCTGGGCTCGGAAGACTGGTTCGACGTCGCGGCGCGCAGGGGCGTGCTCGACGAGATGAGCCCGCGCCTGGCCGAGGCCCTCGCGCCGCTCGAAGTGGAGCTGGTGGACCTGGTGCTGCTCGACGTCGAGTTCAGCCTCGAATACACCAAGAAGCTCCAGCAGAAGCAGTCGGCCGTCCAGAACCTGCGCCGGGCCGAGGCCTCCGACGCGGTCGAGCGGGTCCAACGCGAGCTGGAGCAACTGAAGCAGGAGGCTCAGACCGAGCTGGCCCGCCTCTTGGCCGATTCGTCGCTGGAACGCGCGCAGCGTCGAGCCGAGGTCGAGCGCGACCTCGAGCAGCGAGTCGGCCAGGCCAAGCTCGAGGCCGCGACGATCAAGGCCGAGGCCGAGCGCGCCCTGGCTCGGGCGGAAGCCGCGGGCCAACGCGCCGTCGCCGACGCCCAGGCCGAGTCACAGCGCCTGCGCCTGGAGTCCCTCGCCCGCCCCGGCGGACAAGCGTTCCTCGCGCGCCGCGCGGCACAAGGCCTGACGATCGAGCGGGTCCAACTCGACCCCGGCGACGAGGGCGTGCCGTCAGTGCTCGACCTCGACCAGCTCCAAGGACTGCTGGCCGGCGGCTGAGCGCGAGTGCCCCGTCGCGCTCCAAGTTCGACCGTCCGTCGGCGGCGGCGGGCCGAGGTACAGCAACAACAGCCAGAGCAGCTCGACGCCCAGATAGATCGCGTTGCGCGAGACGAGCTGCTGGGCCGAGTCCGTGCCCCACAGCAGCGCGGTCGTAGCCGAGATCAGCAGCGTCGACAGGCCCAGGGGCACGAGCACCAACGCCCGTGCCCGCGCGCTTCGGGCGTCCGCCGCCCGGGCGAAGCACACCGCGAAGCCGAGGGCGGCCCAGCACACGTGGGCCTTATGCACCAGGGGTCCCGCGATCAGCGCGGTGCAAAGGGTCAGGCCCCCGGCCCAGGCCACGGACTCGGCATCGGTGCGGTCGCGTCGACGCCAGAGCGCGAACAACAGCGCCAAGAAGTGCGCCGCCACCAGCCCGCGCACGACTCCATGCACCAGCCCCGGATCCAACTCGGCCAGGGCCGCGCGGGCCGCGGGATCGGAGTTGGTCACCGGCGTCGCGGCCAGGGTGCGGTAGGCGCTGGCCAAGAGGCTCTGTCCGGCCACGTAGGGACGGGCCTCGAGCAGGGCCTGGCCGCCACGCAGGTAGGGCTCCGCCACGACGTGAAACCAATCGCGATGGGCGTCGAGCGAGCCCGCCCATCCGAGGAACAGGGGCGGCACCAGCAGCGAGAGTCCGACCAAGGTCGCCAGGCCCACGCCCAGACCGCGCACCGAGCGACGCACCAGCAGCAGAACCAACCCGATCCCCGGCAGCACCTTGTAGGCCGCCGCCAGCCCGATCAGTGCCCCTGCGCGTCCGCCACGACCGGCGACGATCCAGTGCAGGGCGCCGATCAGCGCCGCGAAGGTGAAGGCGTTGGCCTGGCCGTAGGAGAGGTTCGAGTCCCACAGTCGCAGGGTCACGAGGGTCGTGACCCAGCCGAGCCAGGGCCAACGCCCGGCGGGGTCAACCAGCCGCGCCGCGCCGACCAGGCCGCCCACCGCGCAGGCCCAGCTGGCGAGCTGCCAGATCGCTGCCTGTAGGGCCACCGGCAACCATGCGAGGCAGGCCAAGAGGGCGGCGAAGAACGGAAGGTAGATATAGCCGTCGACGTCGAAGACCAGCGAGCCGCCAGCCATCGCGGCGGCTGCGTCCAAGTAGATGGTCAGGTCGTTGCCGCGCTCGGAGATCGCCCGTTCCCAACCGCGCCCGGCGATCAGCAGCAGCAGGATCGCGAGGACGACGAAGGCCCGGCAGTGCCAGGGCGACGGGCGTTGGGAAAGCGCGGCGGACATGCTTGGCGAGTCTAGGGTCCAGTTTCCAAAGATCGTCGGCAGCAACCACGGTCCGTGACGACCCGCGCTATTCGTGCCGAGCAGGGGTCGTCGCTGTGGGGCCCACGGGTGAACCGCCGCCGCCGGGGCCGGGACGCAGCGCGGAGCTGAGCTCCGGCAGCGCGAGAGGCGTGCACGAGGACCGATCCACGTCGCGCCCTCGCGAGGTGGCGCGACGGGGCCTCTGGCGGTCGGGTCGCGGATGCTGCCCGGCCTTCCGATCGAAGGCGCCGAGCACGTCGGAGAGCTCCGATCCGTGGTGGCACGAGCGAGCAGCCTCGGTGCTGGAGGAGTCGCTCCGAGTCCGGATGCTCGGCCGTCTCCCCGCCAGACCGCGAACCGCTCGGATCCGCATCTCGTCACCCGCCCGTAACCCCGCCGACCCGTGGGGCAGATCGGACCTGGTGCGCCGTAGTGTCCGCTCCGAAGGCTCGGCGCGCGTCGCGCCGGCCGGGGAACCCTCCATGCAAGACCGCCCGGGACTCGTGCGACTGCTCCTGCTCGGACTCGGGGCCGGCCTTTGCCTGTTGCTGGCGGTGCCCCTCGAGCTGGCCCCGGACCTCGTCCGCCGTCGTCGAGAGCAGCGGCGGGCGAGGTGCGCGGCTGGCTGCACCGGCAAGCGCGCAGCCTGACCCGACAACCCTCGGCGAGCCGGATCGGCGACCGACCATCGTTGACACCGGCGCTCACGGGATCGGGAGGCCCTCCTCGCCTATGATCTCGGGCCCCGCGCTCAGCCGCCGGGACTCCCATGATCGAAGTCGAGCACGTCACCAAGCGCTACGGCAGCGCCCTTGCCGTCGACGACGTCTCGTTCCGCCTCGGCGCGGGCGAGGTCGTCGGCTTCCTGGGCCCCAACGGCGCGGGCAAGAGCACCGTCCTGAAGATGATCTCGACCTGGCTTCCGCCGACCTCGGGGTCGCTGCGGGTGGCCGGGTTCGACGTCGAACGCGAGGCCCTCGAGGCGCGGCGCGAGCTCGGGTACCTGCCCGAGCACAACGCCCTCTACGACACCATGCGGGTGTTCGACTTCCTGCGCTTCATGGGCAAGGCCCGGGGCCTGTTCGGCCCGCGCCTGGCCGAGCGCCTGGACTGGGTCGTGGCCTCCTGCTCGCTGCAGGACGTCCTGCGCCAGCGGGTCAACCAGTGCTCGAAGGGCTACCGCCAACGCATCGGCCTGGCCGCCAGCCTGATCCACGACCCGCGGGTGCTCCTGCTCGACGAGCCCACCCACGGCCTCGATCCGCTGCAAGTCGTCGCCTTCCGCGACTTCATCCACGAGCTGGCACCCGGCCGCGCGATCCTCTTCTCGAGCCACATCCTGTCGGAGGTCGCGGCCATCTGCGAACGCATCCTGGTCATCAACCGCGGGCGGCTGTTGGCCGACGCGAAGCTCGACGACCTGCGCGCCCAGGCCGCTGAGCGCGGCATCGACCTCGAGCGGCTGGTGCTCGAGATCGTCGAAGAGCGCTCGGGCGGCCGCGAGGCGGCCCTGCGCGGCGGCGCGCGCCCCGGTGGAGGTGCGGCGTGAGCGACCAGGCCCCCCGACCTGACGCGCAGAGCGCGGCAACCGCAATGGCGCAATCGACTGCACCGTCTGCGGCATCCGCGACGGGGCGCGCCAGCGCGACCGGCCCCGCCCCCGGCTTCCTCAGTGGCGTGCGCGTGATCGCCACACGAGAGCTCGGCGCTTACTTCGACTCGGCCATCGCCTACGTGTACACGATCGCCTTCGTGGCGCTGGCGGGCTCGATCTTCATGAACGAGTTCTTCCTCGCCGGCCGCGCGGACATGACGCCGTTCTTCGATCTCCTGCCGCTGCTCTTGGCGGTGTTCTTGCCGGCGATCACCATGCGCCTGTGGGCCGAGGAGGCGCAGAAGCGCACGATCGAGCTGCTCTTGACCCTGCCGATCCGACCGGCCCAAGCGGTGCTCGGCAAGTTCGCGGCGGCCCTGGCCCTGTACGGCGTGTTCCTGGCCTGCACCCTGCCGATCCCGATCATGATCGGCGTCCTCGGCGACCCCGACGTCGGACGCATCGTCTCCGGCTACCTGGGCCTGGTGCTGTTCGGCGCCATGTTCCTGGCCTTGGGGATGTTCACCTCGGCCCTGACCGGTGACCAGATCGTCGCCTACGTGTTGGCCACGGTGGCCGGCATCGCCCTGGTGCTGGTTGGCGACGAACGGGTGGTCTCGGTCCTCGACGGACTCTTCCCCGGCCTCACGATCGGCTCGACGCTGTACGACACCTTGGCCGTCCTGCCGCCCTACGAAAGCTTCGTGCGCGGCCTGGTCGAGCTGCCCGCGGTGCTCTACTTCGTCGGCCTCTCGGCGGCCCTGCTGTGGGCCAACGCCCTCGTGCTGCGAATCTCCCGCGCATGAAGCCCGGAGCCCTCCTCGCCAGCCTGATCACCCTCGGCCTGCTCGGTGCCGTCGTGAGCGGTGCCGTGGACGTCGCGCGCCAGAAGAACGCCTCGATCGAGGTCGGCAACCTGCGCCTGCGCGACGTCAACGACCGCAACCGCGCCTTCCTCGAGGAGCTGGCCGATCCGGTCCGCATCGTCTACTACGCCAGCGAGCCGGCCAGCATGCCGAGCGAGCTGCGACACCTCGAGCGCGGCGTGCTCGAGGTCCTCGAGGCCATCCGCGAGGTGGCGCCGGAGCGCGTGCGGTTCGAGATCGTCGACCCGGCCCAGCGGCCCGAGGTCGCCGCCTTCGCGACCCAGCGCCGCCTGGCGCCCTTCCGCGTGCGCACGGTCCAGCGCGACGGTTGGACCGAACGCGAGGTCTGGTCGACGCTCGAGATCTCCCTGGGCGCGCGCGACGCGGCGGTGGTCAACGGCCTCCTGCCCGAGCACCTCCCGCGCCTGCAGTCCTTGATCTGCGCGCACCTGAAGCAGCTCGAGGAGCCGGCGCGACCGCGCATCGCCTTCGCCGCGCCCAGCGGGTTCTCGCAACTGCGCGGCGCCCTGGCCCAGCGCGGCGAGGTGCTCGACGTGGACCTGGACGGCGGCGCGAGCCTGCCCGACGACGCGGACCTCTTGTTCTGGATGCAGCCCACGGCCCCCACCGCCGCCAGGCTCGACGCGGTCGAGCGTTGGCGAGCGCAGGGGCGCGGGCTCGTGATCGCGGCCAGCGCGCGCGCCGGCGAATTCGGCACGGTGGAGGACGAGGCCGCGGTCGACCTGCGACCGCGCGACATCGACGTCCAGGCCCTGTGGGCGACCTTCGGCCTGCGCGCGGTCGAGAGCCCGGTCTTCGACCGCCGCTGCGAGTCGTTGATCCTTGACGGTCAAGCGGTGCCGGTGCCCTTCCTGTTCCGTTGCATCGCGCCCAACCAGGACTTCCGCGGGCTGCCTGGCCAACCCAACGGCAACCTGCTGTTCGCCACGCCGTCGCCCCTGGAGCTCGACGGTGAGGCCCTGGCCGAGCGCGGCTTCGAGGCTCAGGTCCTGGCCACCAGCTCCGAGCTGTCCTGGTCCCTGCCGGGCCTGGCCGAGATCACCGACCCCGAACCCCTGCGCGTCTCGGCCCTGGTGCCCGAGTCGGGGCGCAACCTGCCCAAGCAACCACTGCTGGTGCTGCTCTCGCCGCCGACCAGCTTCGAGGGCTCGGTGGTCGCAGCCGCCTCCGCGAGTCCCTTCGCCGACGAGTTCCTCGACTCCAGCGGCTACGCCCACCGCCGTTTGGTCTCGATCCTGCTGGACGAGTTGACCAGCGACGAGCGCCTCGTGATGGCGCGGGCCGACTTCCCGCGCCCGCAACCCCTGCCGGAGTTGACCGGATCCGAGCGCCTGGCCTGGCGCGCGGCGGTGGTCGGACTGGGACCCGCGCTGGTGTTGTTGATCGCGCTCCTGCGCGGCGCCCTGCGACCGCGCGGACAGAGCGTCGAACGCTCAATGCGCCCGCTGCTCTTGATCGGTGGTCTCGTTGCAGTCGGCTTCGCTCTGGGAGGCCTCGGACGAATGCTCGAGCCCGCGGGGGTCGGAGCCGACTTCTCCGGCGACGGCCTCAATCGACCGGCCGAGGTCACCATCGAGCTGGCCGAGCAGGCTGCCTCGTCGGGAGGCCTCGAGCTCGAGTGGATCCTGTCGCGGGAGGCCGACCTGCCGCCGCGCATGCGCGCCGCCGCCCGCTCGGCGACCCGTCGGCTGGCGGACCTGGCGGGCTCGGCCCAGGGCGTGGAGCTGACCCGCACGGTGCCCGAAGAGCTCGAAGCGGATGCCCTCGGAGGCCTGGCCGAGCGCGGGATCGCGCCCTTCCGCACGCGCACCACCGACGGTGGCGCGACCACCGTGCGCTCGATCTTCGCGACCCTCGAGCTGCGCGCGGGCGGGCGCGTCGAGCGTCTGGCCTTCCCCGACGCCCTGTCCTTCGAGGACACCGAGTTCCGCGTCGCCTTCGCCCTCTGGCGCCTGGGCACGGGCGAGCGGCCCGTCGTCGCCCTGGCCAGCGACCTGCCGCGCCTCTCCCCCGCCGAGGCCCACACCGAGTACCAACTGCGCCAACTCTTCGCGCCCAGCGGCACCGACGTCTACAGCCTGGCGCGGGGCGCCCTCGAGCGGGCGGGGTTCGATGTGGAGCACGTGGACAACAAGCCGGCGCCGGAGGGGCCCTCGCACCTGACCCTGCCCGAGGGCACGCGCACCGTGGTTTGGTTGCAGCCGCGCCGGGACGTGCGGTACGTCCTCGAGGCCCTCGCCAACCACCTGCATGGAGGCGGCTCGGCGCTGGTCGCAGCGCAGCACTTCCGGATCATCCCCCAGCGCTACCGCGGTCGCGAGTTCGAGCTGGCCTACTGGCCCCAGCCCCAGTCCGCCGACATCGACGAGCTGTGGTTCCCGGAGTTCGGCGTGGAGCTCGAGCGCACCGTGGTCTTCGACGAGCTCAAGTTCAGCGCCGACCTGGCGACGGAGGTCAATCGTGAGACGAACCAGCGGGACTACGAGGCCCAGGCCTCGGCCCTGCCCTTCCTGATCCGCGCCTCGAGCGCCGACTACGCGAACTCGCCGATGATGGGCGGCGTGGGCGACCTGGCCCTGCCCTTCGCGAACGCGATCGACCTCGACCCCCAGCGCCTGGCAGCCCTGGGCCTCGAGAGCGAGGTCCTGATCGAGACCAGCGAGCGCAGTTGGAGTTTCGACTGGGAGGGCGGCGACCTGCCCCAAGACGTGCTCGAAGGTCCGCCGGACGGCGAGTACGAGGGACGGCGCAACCTCGCCGTGCGCCTGCGCGGCCGCTTTCCCCTGCCGGCCGAGCCCCTGCGACCGGGCACCGCCGAGGATCCCGCGCCCCTGGCGCCAGCGCCCGGAGCGGGCGACCTGGTCCTGATCGGCGCATCGGAGTGCTTCAAGAACCGCTGGCTGCTCGAGGGTGGCTTCCGCAGCGACCACTTCCTGGTCAACGCGGTCGCCCACCTGACCCTGCCGCCGGAGGTCGCCGCGCTCACGGCGCGTCGCGACGTGCCCCGTGGACTCGAGTACGTGGAGCCGGACCAGCGCCTGGCCTGGCGCGTCGCGGTCCTCGCGGGCGGCCCCGCCGGGGTGCTCGTCATCGGCTTGGCCCTGCGACTGCTGGCGGCCGCCCGGATGCGTCGCGCCACGCGGCAGCGCAATGGAGGGCCGCTCTGATGGGACGCTCCCGACTGCGCCTGTTCGCACTCTGGGTCGCGCTCGCCGCGCTCGCCATCGGCCTGCGCCGCTGGAGCGCCAGTCTGACCCAACGCGACACCGACAGCCGTGCCGGCGGGAGCGAAGTCGCGGCCCTGGTCGATCGCCCCTCGAGTCGACTGTTCGACGAGCGTGGCGAGGTGATGGTCCCCGTCGCCGCCGTGACCGTCGAGCGCACCGACGGCCGCGGGGGCCGCGAGTCGTTCTTCTACGCGCGCGTGTCGGGACTGTGGCGCTGCACCACACACCTGGCTCTGGTAGCGGACCAGGACGCCGTGCTCGGTCTGGTGCAGAGCGTCATCGACGCCAAGGGCGTGGTGCGAGTGGCCGACCTCGCGGCCGACGATCCGACCCTCGCCGAATACGGGTTGGACGCCGGGGCCTGCGTGCGCGTTTCGCTGCACGGCGTCGACGTGTTGAAGGACGAGGAACGCGACGTCTTGTTCGCCGTCGACCTGGGGCGCTCCCTCGCACGCGGTGGCGTCTTCGCGCGTCGGATCGGCGGTGATGAAGTGCTGGAGCTCGATCGCGATCTGGCCGCCGGCCTGCGGTTCACCTCGCGTCCGGTCGTCGGCCTGCCGACACCTCCGCTGATCGACCGCCACGTGATCCCCAACGCCTGGCCGGGCTTCCGCAGCGGCATCGCGCGGGTCTTCGTGGATCGGGCCGACGGGTCCGGTTTCGAGCTGCGCCGCGAGGCCGCACCGGGCCCCCCAGGCCCCGACGGTCGGCCAACGGGCACCTGGACCGTGGTCGACGCGGAGACCGGCGAGTCCGCGGCAGCCCACCCGGTGCTGGCCACCGGCTTCGAGCTGTTCCTGGCCCACGCGACCTTCGCGGCGCCGATCGATCCGCGCAGCGTGCAACCGAGCGCCCTCGAGCGCCCCGACGCCACGCTCACGATCCAACCGGTCGAGGGCGAGGCCCTCGAAGTGCTGTTCCTGCGGCCCAAGGCCAACGGGGCGCGGGTCGTCGTCGATCGCTTCAGCCAGACCGCCGTGGAGGTCGAGCGCGCCATTGCCGAGCTGCTGCTCCCGGACGTGCGGCAGTTGACCGACCCGAGCATGGGAATCCCCTGGGATCCCTACCTGCGCTAGCGCGCACGGGGGGACAGCCTTGGCGGCTAAATCGGCGCGGGCCCGATCGGTTCGACCACGCCGACCGTTAGAAGAGTTGATCGTGAGCGGACCTCCGTGCCCACACCACGCGATCTGAGCTTGACGCTCGCTGTGACGCCTTACCAACCGGCGATGCCTGACCAATCGACTGCCATGACGACCCTCACCAACATCGCGGCCGCCATCGAAGGCGGAACCAACATCGTCTACGTGACCTTCGGGAACGAGGCCTCCGGAGCCTGGAAGACCGCCAAGTTCCACCTCAGCGAGCACAAGTTGCTCGATCTGTTCCTGCTGAGTGACGCCGCGGAGCTCGACTCCCTGACCTGGACCGATGCCGCTCGGCCCCAGGGCTGGACGTCCGATCGCCGCATGGCCAACGGCGAGCCCCTCGGCAACTCGGCTCCCAAGGGTGTCTTCTTCAACAAGGGCGGCTCCACCGCCTTCGTCATGACCGGTCGCAGCGCGCTGAGCGATACCTGGCTCCGCAAGGCCTACAAGCTCGCCACCGAGACAGTTTGATGCAGACCCAACGAGCAACACAGATCGCGCCCCTCGTCGGCGCACTCTGCTTCCTGCCCTTCCTCGGCGGCTGCGCGTCCACTCCCTCGGGCGCGACGCTCGACGGCCACGTCGGCCCGGTCGAGTTCGCGCTCTACGAACGCCCCGCCAACCTTCCGGCCGACGCCAAGGATTTTTTGGTTCGGCCAGGTGGCTACGTCGACCGCAACTCGATGATCGTCGTCGACTTCGCGTCCAATGGGCCCACTCGCGGGCGGACGCCGGTCGCCGACGAGACCTGGACAACGATCCAGAGTTGGCTCGCGCTGCTCGACACCTTCGCCGTCGAATCGGCCAACCTGTCCGAGCGCATCGTCGCCGCACGCGATGGCGGAACCCTCGGCGCATTGGTGAAAGAGGCCGAGGACTTCAACGTCAAGACGATCGATCCCTTGGCGGAAGAGGCCAAGGCGCTACTGTTCGAGCTCGAGCCAGAACTCGAGGCGCGGCAGAAGGCATTCTTCGGTCTTGGCGACGGGGCACTCGACGACGGGGCCCTCGCGGACGAATCCGTGCTCTTGGACGATTCCGAGCTCGACGACACCGCCATTGCGCCCCTGGACGAGTTCCTCGGTGCCTACGGCAGCACGGCTTTCGCCGGCTACTCGGGCTACTTCTCGGAGCGGCTCGCTGAGCGTCGGCGCGCGGTCAGGGACACTCTCGACGACGCCGGACAGGTGCGAGTCATGGTCTCGGCCTTCGCCGACGGGTCCGGTGACGACGTCGTGCGACTCCACGTTCGCAACTACGACGACATCCAAGGCGCGTCCTCGACGGCGCCGAAGAACCTCGGCTTCAGCTTCTCGGCGGAGACTCGCGAGCGGGTCGTGCGCGAGCTCGACGAAGCGCGCAAGGCGACGGTGGTCCTGGACGACATCGACGAGCGCATTCGCGAGCTGGTCGAGACCGGTGGCGACCTCGGCGGTCAGTTGCGCGACGTAGTCGACGAACTCGCCGACGCGTTGTCGCAGACCCTCAAGGGCATCCCGGTCCCGGCCACGGGGGGTGACGAGCTGCGCGCCGTGCAGCTCACCTTGGAGCGGGCCAAGCAGGCGCTCGAGGGCATTCCGATTCCCGCGGCGGCGGACGGCGAGCCGCCGACGCTCGAGGCTGCGCGCGAAGCTCGCGACGCCTTGGTGGCGTTCGTCGGTGCCACGGCCCAGGCCGCGGACTCGGTCCACGCCCTGGTCGCAACGGGCAAGAAGATCACCAGGCTCAACGTGAGGAGGGAGATCGCGGACCTGCTCCAGGGCCACGATTCACCCCTGCCGGACCTCGCGAAGAAGCTGATCGACGAGGCGAAGGCGACCAGGGACAAGCTGAAAGCCGCCCTCGATGCGGCCCGGGACGTTCCCGATGAGATCGACGACCTGAGTAACCTCGTCGCGGAGCTGAGCGCAGCGGACGCCGATGCGGCCTACGCCGTTCTGGTGCCTGAGTCCCTCAGGGTCGGGATCGACGGCTGGTTGGACGACGTGGGGCCGTGGGTCGACGTCGTCACCAAGGCGGCCGCGGTGCTGAAGCTGACCAGCGGCAACCTGGAAGCGGCCGCGAGCGCCGTGGCAGCGGGGGACGGCGTCAGCCTGCCCCGCAGGCTCGACGACCTGCGCGAGGGTCTGGTCGAGCTGGGCTCGAACGTCGACATCGGAGACCGTGTACGCGTGGTCGTGCAGACGCTCGGCGACGACGGCGAGCAGCTCGAGCGCGAGGAGTTCGACTTCCGCGTGACCTGGATGGGCTGGCGGCGCAGCGTGCGTGGCGAAGCCATCTTCGTGCGCGGGGATTCCGGCCCGGACTCGGCGCAGAAGTGGAAGCCCAACGTGGCGGCCATGGCGAGCTGGCACTACCGCTACCGGCAGCCGGAGAGCGGCTGGGGCAAGTTCGTGAACTGGCTCGATCCGGGGCTCGGCGTCCACGCCGCCTCGGTCGATCTGGACGTGGACGAGGGCGCCGAGTTCGGCCTCGGCGTGCAGCTGCGCTTCTGGGACGGGCTGCTGTTCGTCGGCGTGGGTCAGGACTTGAGCGTCGACCAGGACCGCACCTACTACTTCGTGGGCACGAGCCTGTTCAAGCTGCTCGGCGCCCTGTCGGACTGAGCGCGGGCAGGGCCGGGGGGAGCGCCGGACAGCGGCCCCCGGCTCCCCACCGAAACCTCGTCGGCACCGGTTGCTTGGGGCACAATCCCGCCCATGCGCCCTCTGATTCCGACGCTCATGGTCCTCGCCGCCGGCGCGGCACCGCTCCCGGCCTGTGCTTCACTGGCGACCCAGGGAACAGCTGTCTCCGAGCCGCAGCAGGCTCCGGCCAGCGCGGCCGCGAGCGAGTTGACCCTCGAGCGGATCATGGCTGATCCCGCGTGGATCGCTCGCTCCCCCAGCGGGGCCATGTGGGCGGACGACTCGTTGTCCTTCTACTACCGACGCGAGCGCGCCGACGACTTCGGCCTGACCGACCTGTTCCAGGTCGACCTGATCAGCGGCGAGACCCGGCGGTTGCCCGACGAGGAGCTGGGCCTGGTCCCCGGCCGGGGTGGGGTCTTCGATCGCGAACGGGCGCGCAAGCTCTTCGAGCGCCACGGCGACCTGATCCTGCTCGACCGCAGCACCGGGCAGGAGCGCGTCCTGACGCGCACCTCCGTCGACGAGCGGCCGATCGGCTTCCTCGACGACGGGACCCTCGCCCTCGAGGGCGTCGACGCGATCGTCTTCGAGCGCGGCGGCGACCTCCTGGCCCGGGACTTGACCGACGGCTTCGAGTGGGAGCTGGTCGACGTCAGCTACGCCGACGACCCCGAGGCCGAGGGCGACGAGAAGGCGGAGGACCGCGACTACCTGGCCCTCCAGCAGGAACGCCTGCTGGCCAGCGTGCGCGACGAGCGCGCCCGGAACGAGCGGCGGCGCGAGCGGGCTGAGGAGCTGCGCGACGCCGACCCCACTCGCCCCCCGGGGCCGATCTACGTCGGCAAGGGTTGGCGCGAGCTGTCGAGGAGCCTGTCTCCGGACGGGCGCTGGCTCGCCTTGGAGGTCACCAAGTCGAAGTCCTCGGGCGGCAAGCGCGACTCGATGCCGGAGTTCGTGACCGATTCGAGCTGGGTCGAGAACCGCACCGTGCGCGCGCACGTCGGTTACTCCGAGCGCGACGACACGCGCCTGATGCTCGTCGACGCCGCCGGTCGCAGCTTCTACGAGTTCGACTTCGGCGACCTGCCGATGATCACGGACGACCCCCTGGCCTTCCTCGACGAGGAGCCGCCCGGCGAGGCGAGCGAGGAGGAGAGCGACGATGAAGGCGACGCGACCGAGGGCGACAACTCGCGCCATGAGCCCGCCGCAGCCCCCGCCGCCAAGCCCCGCCCCGTGACCGCGGGGAGCTTGAATTGGTCCCCCGACTCGCGGCGCGCCGTGACCACCCTGCGCTCCCACGACAACAAGGACCTGTGGCTGGTCGCGCTCGAGACGCCTCCCCCCGGCGAGGAGAGCACCCCGACGCTGCGCCTGATCCACCACCAGCACGACGAGGCCTGGGTCAACGGCGGCTTCCGCGACAGCGATTGGCTCGACGACGGGCGGCTGTGGTTCCTGTCGGAGGCGAGCGGTTACAGCCACTTGTACCTGTGGGACCCGACCACGGGCGAGGGCGCGGCGATGACCTCCGGCGCCTTCGAGGTCAGCCGAGTGAGCCCCTCCTGGACCACGCCGCACCTGTACTACCGCGCCAACGTCGACGACCCGGGGATCTACGACGTGTGGCGACTGGACACCGAGACCGGTGCCGCCGAGCAGATCACGGACCTGGACGGGCGCACGGGCTTCGTGCTCTCGCCCGACGGCCAGTGGCTGCTGCTCGACAACGACCGCGCCCTGCGCCCCACCGAGCTGTACCTGCAGGAAGCGCGGCCCGGCGCCCAGGCCAAGCGCATGACCTTCACGGTCGAGCCGCAGTGGGCCGCCCTGCCCTGGGTCGCACCACAGTTCGTGGCGGTGCCCTCGAACCACGGTCGTCCGATCCATTCGCGCTTGTACCTGCCCCCCGCCGAGGTCGCCGCCGCCGCGGGCCAGCGCCCCGCGGTGCTGTTCGTGCACGGCGCCGGCTACCTGCAGAACGCGCACCACGGCTGGTCGAGCTACTTCCGCGAGTTCATGTTCCACAGCCTCCTGGCCTGGCGCGGCTACGTGGTGCTCGACATGGACTACCGCGCCTCCGCCGGCTACGGCCGCGACTGGCGCACGGCGATCTACCGCCAGATGGGCACGCCCGAGCTCGAGGACCTGGTCGACGGGGTCGAGTGGCTGGTGGCGAACCACGGGGTCGATCCCGAACGCGTCGGCCTGTACGGAGGCTCCTACGGCGGTTTCATGACGCTGATGGCCCTGTTCAAGGCGCCCGAGGTCTTCGCGGCCGGGGCGGCGTTGCGGCCCGTGACCGACTGGGCCCACTACAACCACGGCTACACCGCCAACATCCTCAACACGCCGGAGCGCGATCCCGAGGCCTTCGAGCGCTCCTCGCCGATCGAGTTCGCCGAGGGCCTGGCCGACCCGTTGTTGATCTGCCACGGCATGGTCGACGACAACGTCCTCGCCAAGGACTCGATCCGACTGGCGCAGAAGTTGATCGATCTCGGCAAGGACGGCTGGGAGCTGGCCCTCTACCCGGTCGAGGCCCACGGCTTCGAGGAACCCGCGAGCTGGCGCGACGAGTACAGCCGCATCCTGCAACTGTTCGAGGAGCACCTGCGCGGCGGCGCCTCGGAGCAACAGCGATGATCGTCGAACGCAGCCTCGATCCCCGCTGGCTCTCGAACACGTGGCTCGTGGGCGATCGCCCCGGCGGGCACGGGGTGCTGATCGACACGGGTGGTCCGATGGAGCCGATCCTGGCCGCGATCGAGGCCCACCGCCTGACCGTGACCCACGTGCTGTGTACCCACCACCACCACGACCACGTCACCCACAACGCCGACTACAAGCAGCGTTTCGATTGCCCGATCTGCGGCCACGCCGCGGAGGCAGAGCTCTTCGGAGACCTGGACCGCGAGCTCGCCGCGGGCGAGGAGCTGCGCTCGGGCGACCTGGTGCTGCGCGCGCTCCACATCCCCGGGCACACCGAGGGCCAGTTGGCCTTCCTGGTCAACGAGTCCCGCGTCTTCACCGGCGACACCCTGTTCAAGGGCAGCGTCGGCGGCACGCGCGCGCCGGGGCACGGGACCTTCGAAGAGCTGCGCGAGTCGGTCATGGGCACCCTCATGGCCCTGCCCCACGGCACCCTGGTCAACCCGGGTCACGTGGACGAGACCACCATCGGCGCCGAGTGGGAGTCGAACCCCTTCGTGCGCGCTTGGCGCGGAGTCGATGACCTGCGCGACGAGCCCTGCACGGCCTTCGGCCAGCCCGCCCGCCTGCTGGTGGAGGCCCGCGACTACGATGGCGGCACCAAGTGCCAGGTGCGCTTCGAGGAATCGGGCGCGCTCGACCTCGTGCCGGGCAGTCGCGTGAAGCGCTGAGCGGCGGGGCCTCTCCCACCGCCAACCGCTCGATGATTCGCGTTCCCGTTCTGCTGCTGCTCGCCGCCCTCGTCTCAGCCGCCGTCGCTCGAGACGGCCGCCAAGATTCCCTCGACGTCGACGTGGTGGTGTTGACCACGGACACGCGCGAGGAGGGCCGGGAGCCGGTGCCCGGCCGCCGGGTGTCCCTCAGCTTCGCGGACGAGCCCCTGGCCGTGCTCGTCACCGACGAGCAGGGTGTGGCCCGCACCCGCGTCTCGATCCCCGAGCACCGAATCGGTCCCGACTCGGTCCTACGCGCCATGGTCGACGAGCCGGGCTGGCAGGCGCGCCCGCGCTTCGGGCAGTTGCGGGCCGGTCAGCGGCGCCTGGTGACCCTGCGGGTGGTCGCCCTGCCCGGCGTCACGCTCCAGGGTCGCGTCACCGATGCCGACGGCCTGCCCGTCGAGGGCGTGCAGGTCACCGCGGTCGGCAAGGCCGGCTCGCTCGACCTGGGGCCCTCGGCGGTGGCGACCGCGCCGTCGCGCGCGACCGGCGGCTTTCGCCTGCACCTGGCGGGTCATCGCGGCCTGGAGCTGGTCGGCTACAGCGCGCGCCTCGGTCTGGCCGGTCCGGTGACGATCGCCCCCGGTGCGAGCGGCGCCGACCTGCGCTTCGGCGAGCGGCGTCCCATCGCGGGCCTCCTGACCGATGCCCTGGGCGAGCCCCTCGTCGGCCTGACGCTGGTGGCCCTGCCCGCGGAGGTTCCCCAGGACCTGGCCTGGCTGATCGAGTCGGGCCGCGCCCTCGACCCGCAGCGCGAGGCGGGCCTGCTGTACGGCTACCCCCTGGCGGTGACCGATCGCGACGGAGCCTTCGAGCTCTTGGCGCCTGCGTCCGACGCGGTCCAACTGTTCACGTCGAACCCCTTGCTCGGCAGCAGGCTCCTGACGGACACGCCACTCGCCATCGATGCAGACAGCTTTGACGCGAGCCTGAACTTCTGCCCCGCGAGCATCCGTCCGGTCGACGGCCAGGGCAACTGGCAGCCCACTCGCGTCGATTCGGCCCGACCTGAGTCTCTGGATCTCGACGCGAGCTACTCCCTGCTGCGGATCGAGCGCGTCGCGTCCTCCGAGCGCACGCCGATCGGGGCGGTCGAGCAGCCCGACGGCTCCGTGACCGCGCTCCTGCCCCTGGGCGAGGAGCTGGTCGTCTCCTTCCTTAACGCCGACCGCTCCGTGGCCTTCGCGCGCATCCCCGCTGGCATCGAGCCCTCGCTGCCCCTGGAGCTCGACGTGCCGCTCATCGCGCCGACCGGAACGGGAACCCTCGACCTGGGCCTGGCCGAGGACGTCGCGGTCCCGGGCCAGGTTCGCTTTCGCATACGCCACGCGCCGTCCCAACGCATCGTCCAGGAGGGCACCTTCGCCCCGCGCTCCGGCACCCGGCTCGAGCTGCCCGACGCCTCCTACGACGTGGAGCTGAGCCCGGAGGGCTTCGGCGGCGGCGATAACTGGAGCCCCTCGCGCACCCACGGACTGTGGCGGCGACTCGAGTTCGAGGTCGTCACCAGCGAGATCACCACCGTGCGCGCGGACCTGCCGCCGGCGGGTGAGTTGGCCCTGGGCGTGACCCTGGCCCCGATCGATCCCGGCTACCTCACGCCGGCGGGCGGAGCCCAGGACGGACACGGCTGGTTCGCGCGCGACCTGCACGGGCACGTCGTGCTGACGCCTCTAGGCTCGTCGGCCTCGCCCCTGACCCTCGAACTCGACGTCGCGCGAGTGCGGCTGGAACCCGAGCAGCTCACCGCGCTGGTGGCCCAGTACGAGAGCCTGGCCGACGCACTCTCGGCCGAGGAGCTGCACGAGCTGTTCGACTGGGGCGCCGCCCTACACCCCCAACGGGTCACCCTGCCCCCGGGGAAGTACGCACTGCGCGTACGCGTGCCGCGGCACCTGGGATTCACGGGAACGGTCGAGATCCGAGCCGGGGAAGCGACCGCCCTGCGGGTCGATCTCGAGCAGAACCCCGACCCGCTGCGTGACTTGGCCCGCTTCTGAGCGTGAGGACCCTGGCCCGGATGATTCGCAAGCAGGGAACACGGGCGCGCCCGGTGCGCCCATTCTGGCAAGCCCTCCGGCGACTCCGGAGCGCGGCACCGCCTACGCGGAACGAAGACGTGTGCCGGCCTGCGAGTGCGAGCACAGGCTGTGTGCGCCCGGAACGGCTCGCCACGGCCCATGGTCAGACGCGATTGTCATTGGCGGGCTTCAGCCAACACTTCTGGGCATCGGTCATCTGAGCCTCGACCTCTGGCGGCAGGTCTGCTGGACCGTGAAGGCGCCACTGAACCGCCTCCTCGAAGGTCAGTTTCCGAACGCCGCAGTGGGGAACTCCGCAGTTGCGCGGATAAGAGCCGTCCACGAGGGAAATCCCATCGACTGTCCCCATGTCGGTTGCCGTGCAAAGGCATGGGTGATACGCGCAATCCTCGTAGAACTCACCGGGACGTCGGTCATCGGCGTCTTTGAGCGGCGACGGCATGGTGTTGAGCGTATGGCTGGTCTCGGCCTGACCAGCGAGCGCGTGGCGGTTTCGTGTGACGGGGAGACAGGCGGACACGAGTGTAGCGCTGAGAGTGACGACGACCGAGGTCCGGATCGTAGCGGGGCGTCGACGCGAGTCCGAAGCGTCGAAGCAGTCGACACCGGCCGCCTTGCCCTCGGCCTGGTTCCGCCGATCGAGGTCGGCCAGGCCCATCTCCGGCTCTTCGCTGGCTGTTCCTCGGGCTGGTTGGGGCCTGCGCGCCGGGTCCGCGAGCTCGGTTCGGGCGCGGACCCGCCTCTGGAGCGTGATCGGTCGGGTGGCGCACCCCAAATCCGCGGCGCCGACGGTTGCCCTCGACCCCCGGCGACTAAGGTCGGTGCGCGACGCGCGCCAGTGATGCGATTGCTCAGCCTGATGACCGCCCTCGTCGTGGTGCTCTGGATCGGGTTTGCCCTGTGGCTGACTCCGGTCGGGGGCGTAGCCGAGGCTCCGGTTTGCCCGATCGGTCCGTTCCCGGAGTCGGCCCGGGACGAGGTGCTCGGAGCGGCAACCGCCGCCGGGCTCGAGCCTGCTTCGAACTCGACTACGGTCGAGACCCTCCGCAGATCGGAGGGGGCGCCCCTTCCGACGGAACGACGCATCGAAGTGTCGGTCACGACCACCGGCGAGGACTTCCGCAAGCGCGTGGGCGGGATCGCGGTTCGCGTCGAGCACGAGGGCGTCGCCATGGCGCGGGGGGTGTCCGACCGCTCCGGACGCGCGGCGCTGTCCTTCGAGGCACCGGCGAGCTCGGCCGGCGGCGAGTCACTGAAACTGGATCTCGTTGTCGACTCCCCCGGCTATCAATCCAGGATGACGGCCCTTTCCGCCAAGGTGCCGGAGCTCGGCGGTGTGCAGCGCCTCTCGGGCACCGCCCGCGCCGTGCCCGGTGGCTCGATCCGCTTCCGGGTGGTGGACCTGTCCGGCCGCTCGTTCGCAACCTCGGCCGTGCGCGCCTACGACGCTGAGGGTCAGTGGATCCAAGCGCTCTCGTCGCAGAAGTTCTTCGGCCTGATGCACTTCGACGCCGAGCGGTTCCCGAGGGTCCGCTTCCTCCAGGCCACACCGGGCGAGAGTTGGTCAGCTCTGACTCCAGTCGATCCCGAGCGCATCGATCCGCACGCGACATTCGAGATCCGGCTGCGGAGCTGGAACTCGGTCGCTGGTCGCCTGGTGGATCCCCTGGGGCGAGCCGTCCCGGGTTGGCGAGTAACGCTGACACCGGCTGGCGCCGAGTGGGACGACTTGCAACGGCTCGAGGCCTTCGGAGGCGCGAGCGAGGCCAAGACGACCTCGGACGCGAACGGTTTCTTCTCGGTACCGCGCGTGGGTGACGGCGAGTTCGAGCTGTCCGCGAGTTGGGGCCGTGAGAGCGAAGTCTTCGACGGCGGACTGATCCGGCCGCCGAACGTCGCGCTCGAGATGGTCGTGGCGCGCCGGCAGATCGAGGTCAACCTGCTCGACTGGGACGGGTCGAGCCTGGCCTTCGAGTCCGCGCAGCGCTTTGCTGGTCTCGACGACCTCGACCAGGACGGACCGCCGATCGTGACCATCTTGCCGATTGCATCCGGAGCGAACGCGACAGGTCACTCGTCGCGCGCCAGGTCCGGTCCTGCGGTTCTTCCGGGCGTGGGCCCGCCCCGGTTCCTGCTCGCCGAACCCGGCGCCTATCGAGTGGTCGCTGCCCACCCGAAGTGGGGCGTCGCCATCGCCGAAGCCCTGGTCACCCCCCAGAACTCGATGCAGTCGATCGAGTTGCAGTTCGAGCGACGACACGCCCCGGCTCGGCTCGACCTGCAGGTCGACGAGGACCCGGCCGCCCCCTCCACGGCGCCGACCGTCGTCACGATCAGCGACTCGGGATCGGGCGAGATGGTGGCGCTGGAGGTGATTTACGTCGGTCGACCGGCGTCTGTCGCCGTGCCCGCCGGGTCCCTGAGCGTTCGAGCGAAGAAGGGCCTGTTCGCAACTGGAGCGACGGCCGAAGAGGTTGTCGAACTCGGACCCGGGGAGGTACGCAGCCTCGTACTTCACCTGCGGGCTGACACCGGAACGGCCGGTGGCAGCGCCTCGTCGGAGGCCCGCAATCAGTGATGACCCGTGTCGCCACGGTGAGTCGGCTGGTCGACGGCGCATCAGGGTATGCGATGACGCCCGGTGAGACCGCGCCAAGAGGAGTTACGACGGCCTGCCAGATGGGGCCGTCGAAAGTCGGTGAACGACAGTCGCCCGTTCGCGCCGGAGTCTTCAGAGCAGAGGTCCTCCGCGCTGAAGTACTCCGCGCAGAAGTTCTCCGCGCTGAGGTCCTCCGCGCAGAAGTTCTCCGCGCCGTGGTTCTCCGCGCCGAGGTTCTCCGCGCCGTGGAGCCGACGCCCCCCGCCCATCGCCGCCAGTCAGCGGAGGCGATCCGGTGAGGGCGTCGCGAATCCTCATTGGCGCCGCGGTGATCCTGGCCCTTGTCGCCGTCCTGTGGTTCGCCGATCGAGGTGGAGACGCTGCACCCGCATCCTCGGCGACTGCCGCCCTCCCCACTTCGCGCGGCGCCGCGCCTATGGCCGGCTTGACCGAGTCGCCAGCCGCCGCCCCCTCGGAGGCACTACGCCGCGATCTCGCCGTGGGTCAGATCACAGCACACATCGAGGTCTTCGCCCGCGGCAGTCGACGCGAGCAGCACATCCCGCGCCCCGACGTCGAGGTCGAGGTGCTGCTCGGCGACGACCCCATCGCACACGGGCGCACGGACGCCGCCGGGCGTTCGATGCTCGAGTTCGCGCTACCGCGCGCGGCGCTGATGGACGGGACGATCCTGGACGTGCGCGCCCTGGGCCACTATTCGACTCGCGCTGAACGGGTTCCGGCGGTCGCCGCCACCGCAGACGAACCGCCCCTGGTCGAACTCCTGGTGGCCCTGGGCCGCACGGTTCGCGGGCGGGTGGTCGACTTCGCCGGGCGGCCGGTGCCGGAGGCCGACGTGTGGCTGGAGGGCAACGAGCCCTTGAGCATGCTGGCCAACGAACAGACCGATGTCCGTGGTCGCTTCGAGGTCGCGGTCGGCGCCAAGAACCCGCGGCTCAAGGCCTCCCACGACCGGCTCGGCTCGACCGCGTGGATCGATGCGAGCGACCTTGAAGCACCCGTGGTCCTGCGCTTGGTCGGCGCGACGGTCGTCGGGCGCGTGGTCGACGGGCTGGGCGAGCCCCTGGCCGACTACGACCTCGGCATCGAAGCCCTGGGCGCGGGCACCCTCAGCGTCGACGACGATCACCCACTGGGCGGCAGGCTCTGCGCGCCGGCCACCACCGACGAGGACGGCGAGTTCGAGTTCACGGGCCTGCGCCCCGGTCCCTATCGCCTGGCAGGGGCCGACCCGGACGGATCGTTCGCCGACCAGTACGCCCTGCTCCTGCCCCACGAGGTGGAGGCGCCGTCGAACGTGGGGACGATCGTCGCTCGCCCGCTGCTCCTGGAGGTGCGGGCCGAGACCCACGACGGCCAAAGGCTGCAGATCGGCCGCATCGGTGGCCACGAGTTGGCGTTGCTCTACGGGGACCGTATCACCCTGCGCTGGGACGAGCTCGGTTCCCGGCTCGGCATCGGCGAGCTGAGCGAGGTCGGGTCGATCGGCGCGATCGGATACGGCGACGACGCTACTTGGATCTCCTTTCGCACCGGTGGCAGGCACCGCTTGAGCCTGTTCAGCCCGACCCGGGGCGTCGCCTCGGCGACGGTCGACGTCGGGGCCCTGCCTCCATCGCCGCTGGTGCTGCGCTTTCCCGAGCCGGAGCGCTGCGCACAGTTGACGATCGAGTACATCCCGGGCGACACGGAGCTGCCGGAGGGGCTGCGCTCCTACGTCGATTGCAGCGTGCTCGACCTCGATTCGGGGACCTGGGTGGCCGACGACCTGATCATGCCGCCTTCGGGCCGGGCGGAGCTGTCGCTACCCGCCGGGCGCTACCGCGTCGTGCTGGAGCAGTCGGATGCGGCCATGTGGGCCGACCCCGGTGAGGTCTGGGAGTCCTCTGCCGCCGCCAACTGGATCGATGTGACCCTTTCCGCCGGCGAGACCGTGAGTCGCGCCATCACCCTGAATCCGGCAGGTGGCGTCGCCTTCGTCACCGACATCTCGCCCGCCGAGGTCCTCGCGGGGCTCCTGCGCGTGGTTCCCATGGGCGACGGCCCCGCATTCGTCGTCGGTCCGCGCAACAGCGAGCCGACGCAGAAGGGACTGCTGCTCGTCGAGCCCCACCTGCCGCTCGTCCCCGGCAGCTACCGCGTGGAGCTGACTTGGCGCGGAGGCACGACCCGGTCGGCGCCCTTCGACGTGATCGAGGGCCGTCAGACGCGAACCGAGCTGATGTTCTGGGCCAATTTCGAAGCGGACGTCGCCGTCCCCGAGTGGCCTTGAGCTGTCCAGGTGACGGGCGTGCCGTTCTGCCCACGCTTCCGAATCTCGATTCGAGCGGTTGACCCGCTCCCGGTCCCGTCCCATCCTCTCGCGCCGTGAAGACCGCCCCGACCCATCGCCATCACCACGTCCATCCCGCGCTCTGCGGGCTGGCGCCGGTGAGCGCGTAGGCCGTCCTCTTCACGACCCACGAACACCGCAACACCGGCCCCTCGGGCCGGCGTTGCGCGTTTCGGGGATCGCCCGTCGTCGCGCTCCGTCGGCTCCAGGACCGACCGACACCCCCGACCAGCGACGATCCCCGTGAACCCTGCACCCCGACGAGCTGACGACGACCTGCGCCTGGCCCTGCCCAAGGGCCGCATGCAGGAGGGCATCTGGAGGCTCCTGGCCGAGGGCAGCCTGCCCGTGCGCGCCTCCAGCCGCAACTACCGCCCCACCGTGGGCCCGGGCTTCGAGGTCAAGGTCCTCAAGCCGCGGACCGTGGTCGAGATGCTGCACAGCGGCACGCGCGACGTCGGCTTCGCCGGGGCCGACTGGGTGGCCGAGCTGGACGCCGACGTGGTCGAACTGCTCGACACCGGCCTCGATCCGGTGCGCCTGGTGGCCGCGGCCCCGGCGGAGCTGCTGGAGGACGGTGCCCTGCCCCGCCGGCCGCTGGTGGTCGCGTCCGAGTTCGAGCGACTGACGGCGAACTGGATCGAAGGACGCCGTCTCGACGCGACCTTCGTGCGCTCCAACGGGGCCACCGAGGTCTTCCCGCCCGAGGACGCCGACCTGATCTGCGACATCACCCAGACCGGCGCAACTCTGCGCGCCAACGGTCTGGTGGTGCTCGACACCCTGGTCGAATCGAGCACCCGGCTCTACGCCAGCCGCGCCGTGCTCGACGACGAGGGCCGCGCCGCCCGCGTGCGCGACCTGGCCCTGGTGATCGGCTCGGTGATCGAGGCGCGCGGCCGCGTGATGCTCGAGGTCAACGTCCCCGTCGATCGCCTCGACGCCGTGGTCGAGGTCCTGCCCTGCATGCGCCAACCGACCATCGCCGAGCTCTTCGGCGGCAGCGGCTACGCGGTCAAGGCGGCGGTGCCGCGCTCCGCATTGCCGCGCTTGATCCCCGCGCGCAAGGCCCGCGGCGGCAGCGACGTGGTCGTCTCCGCCCTGTCGCAGATCGTCGCGTGAGCTCGACTGCCATGAACTCGAATCGAACCACGCGAGCGCGCATGGACGACGCACCCGTCCGCCCCCAGGGCGAGGGGCTGCTGCGCCTGGATGGCAACGAGGGACCGGCGCCGCCCGCGGAGCTCTCGAGGTCCCTGGTCGCACTCGACCCCGAAGACCTGCGTCGCTACCCCGACAAGTCGGAGCTCGAGGCGCGCCTGGCCGAACTGCACGGCGTGGATCCCGAACAGGTCCTCGTGACCACCGGCGGCGACGGGACCATCGCGGCCTTCGCTGCGGCCTTCGTGGTCCCGGGTCGGCGCTTCGTCCACACCGCGCCGACCTTCGCCATGATCCCGGCCTGCGCCGAGCTGCTCGGTGCCGCGCTGTTCCCCGTCGAGTGGAGCGCCGGGGCCTTCCCCCGCGATCCCTTTGCCGAGGCGGCGGCGGAGCCCGGGGCCGTGGCCGCCCTGGTCACGCCCAACAACCCCACCGGTGGCGAGGCCGGCATCGACGATGTCCTCGCCGTCGCCGACGCCTGCGCGCCGGACCCGCTGCTGTTGGACCTGGCCTACGTCGAGTTCGGCGCCAATGACCCGACGGCCGCGGCACTGGGCCGCTCCAACGTGGTGGTGCTGCGCACGCTCTCCAAGGCTCTGGGACTGGCGGGGCTGCGGGTGGGCTACGCCCTGGGCCCGCGGGATCTGATCGCGGCCATCAGGGCCGTCGCACCGCCCTACCCCTGCTCCAGTCCGGCCCTGATCCTTGCCCGGGCGGCCATCGACCTCGAGCTTCCGACCGAATCGGCGATCCGACGCATCCGGGCCGAGCGCGAGCGCTTGCGCGCGCGCCTGATCGCCGCCGGCATCGACGCGCCGCCCAGCGGCGGCAACTTCGTCGGCGTGCGGACGCCTCGCGCGACCGAGCTCTTCGAGGCCCTGCGCGCCAGGGGCGTGCTCGTGCGACGCTTCGAGGGACGCGCGGACCTGGCGGACCTGCTGCGGATATCGGTGCCCGTCGACGATCCGGGGTCGGCGCGCCTGGCCGCGGCCTTGGACAGCGCCCTGGGCGAGCTGAGCGGAGCCCGCGCGGGCCTGGAGGCGCGCTCGTGAGCGCGACTACCGTCCCTCGTAGCGCGCAGGTGACGCGCAGCACCCGCGAGACCTCCGTCGAGTGCAGGGTGGTCCTCGACGGCAGCGGCGCGGCCGAGGTCTCGACGGGCATCGGCTTCCTCGACCACATGGTCGCGAGCCTGGCCCTGCACTCGCGCATCGACGTGAGCTTGACCTGTCGCGGCGACCTCGAGGTCGACGACCACCACACCGCCGAGGACTGCGCCCTGGCCCTGGGTCAGGCGATCGACGCGGCCCTGGGCGAGCGGCGCGGCATCGGGCGCTTCGGCTGGGCCCTGGTGCCCCTCGACGAAGCCCTGGCCCAGGTCGCACTGGACCTCTCCGGGCGGCCCTTCGCGCGGGTGGAGCTCGAGTTGGTGCGCGAGCGCATCGGCGCCCTCGCCACCGAGAACGCGACGCACTTCCTCCAATCCCTGGCCGTGGCGATGCGCGCGACCCTGCACGTGGACGTGCTGCGCGGCGCCAACGATCACCACAAGGTCGAGGCCGCCTTCAAGGCCACCGCGCGCTGCCTGCGCCAGGCCGTTGCCGCGGACCCCTTGCCGGGCGAGTTCGCCGGCGAGACCAACCCCGTCCCCAGCGCGAAGGGATCATTGTGAACGACTCGAACGAACCCGAAGCCTCGCCGCCTGTCGTAGACCTGGTCCGGACGGGAGTGGCCAACGTGGCCTCCCTGCGTGCTGCATTCGCGCGCCTTGGAATCGGACTGCGCGTGGCGGAGACGGCGCAAGAGGTGCGCGATGCGGTCGCGCTGATCCTGCCCGGCGTGGGCAGCTTCGCGGCCGGGATGGAGCAACTGCGCCTGGCCGAGCTGGACCAGGCCCTCGCCGACCGCATCCGCGCCGGCGCGCCGACCCTGGCGGTGTGCCTCGGCCTGCAGCTGTTGGCCACGACCAGCGAGGAAGCGCGCGGCTATCGCGGGCTCGGCCTGCTGGACCTGCGGGTCAATCGCTTCCCCGACGGCGTCCTGCGGCCGCAGATCGGTTGGAACCGGATCCAGGCGGACCCGGACTGCGAGCTGCTGCAGACAGGCTGGGCCGCCTTTGCCAACGGCTATCGCCTGACCGAGCGACCCGTGGGTTGGCGCGTCGCCTGGGCCGACCACGGGGGGCCGTACATCGCCGCCCTCGAGCGCGGTGCCGTGCTCGGTTGCCAGTTCCACCCCGAGCTGTCGGGAGCCTTCGGCGCCGCGCTGATCGAGCGCTGGCTCGAGCGCTCGAGCGTTCGCCGACGCACGGCGTCAGCAGCCCTGTGCGGAGGTGACTCGTGATCGTCGGAGGCGAAGCTCGGACCTCGGGCCTGGCGCGCCGCGTCGTGCCCTGCCTCGACACGCGCGGCGGCCGAGTGGTCAAGGGCGTCAAGTTCCAAGGGCTCCGCGACGCCGGCGACCCGGCCGAGCTGGCCGCGCGCTACGAGGCCGCCGGCGCCGACGAGATCGTGATGCTCGACGTCTCCGCCACCATCGAGGAACGCCAGGCAGAGCTGCGCACGGTGCGCCGCGTGCGCGAGCGCTTGGGCATCCCCCTGACCGTGGGCGGAGGCGTTCGCGACTTCGAGTCCGCCGGCGCCCTGCTCGACGCCGGGGCCGATCGCGTCGCCGTCAACTCCGCCGCGGTCGCGGATCCTGCCCTCGTCGGGCGCCTGGCCGAGCGCTTCGGTACCCAGTGCATCGTGGTGGCGATCGACGCCGAGCGCGTCGAAGGCGCGTACCGCGTACGCGTCGCCAGCGCGACCCGGGCGGTCGAGCTCGAGGCGGTCGCCTGGGCGCGCGAGGTCGCGTCGATGGGCGCAGGCGAGATCCTGCTCACGAGCATCGACCGCGACGGCACGCGCGAGGGCTACGACCTGGACCTCGTCGAACGCGTCGCCGCGGCGGTCTCGGTGCCCGTGGTGGCCAGCGGCGGCGCGCGCACCCCCGCGGACTTCGTGTCCGCCGCGCGCGCCGGAGCCCAGGCGCTCCTCGCCGCCTCGCTCTTCCACGACGGCGACTTCACCGTCGCCGACGTCAAGCGCGTCCTGCTCGAGGGCGGCGTGGAGGTGCGGCCGTGATCGTGCCCAGCATCGACCTGCAGGGCGGCCAGGCCGTGCAGTTGATCGGCGGCGCGGTCCTCGAGCTCGAGGCGGGCGATCCGCGGCCGCTGATGCAGCGCTTTGCGCGGGTCGGTCCCGTGGCCGTGGTCGACCTGGATGCGGCCCTGGGCGCGGGTGAGAACACGGCGTTGATCGATGAGCTCGTGGACCTCGGCCCCGTCCGGGTCGGCGGCGGCATCCGTTCGGTCGAGGCGGCGCGGCGCTGGCTCGACCGCGGGGCCGAGCAAGTCGTCGTCGGCACCGCCGCGACACCCCAGTTCCTGGGCCAGCTGCCCCGCGAGCGAGTGATCGCCGCCCTCGACGCCCGCAACGGCGAGGTCGTGGTCGAGGGCTGGACCGTCGGCACCGGCTCCCGAGTGGCCGAACGCATGGCCGAGCTGGCGCCCTTCGTGTCCGGGTTCCTGGTCACCGTGGTCGAACGCGAGGGCCGGCTCGGCGGCGTCGACGAGACCTTGGCGCGCAGCCTGCGCGCTGCGGCCGGCGACCGCTCACTGACCTACGCCGGCGGCGTCACCACGCCCGCGGACGTGGCCGTGCTCGACCGCCTGGGGATCGACGCCCAGGTCGGGATGGCGCTCTACACCGGACGGTTGGATCTGGCGGAGGGCTTCACCGCGCCGCTCTCCAGTGATCGGCCCGACGGCCTGTGGCCCACTGTGGTCTGCGACGAGACGGGTCGAGCGCTCGGGCTCGCCTACTCCGATCTCCAGTCGGTCCGCGCGGCGATCGACGGGGGTGTCGGCGCCTACCACTCGCGCAGGCGCGGGTTGTGGGTCAAGGGCGCGAGCTCCGGCGACACCCAAGAATTGCTGCGCGTCGAGGTCGACTGCGACCGCGATGCCCTGCGCTTCATCGTGCGCCAGACCGGCGCCGGCTTCTGCCACCGGGGGACCGCGACTTGCTTCGGGGACGCCACAGGCCTGGCGGCACTCGAAACGACGCTTCGGCAACGACGGGCATCGGCGCCCGACGGTTCCTACACAGCTCGGTTGTTCGACGACCCGGCGCTGCTCGATGCCAAGCTGCGCGAGGAGGTTGAGGAGTTGATCGCCGCCGAGGGTCGCGACGAGGTCGTGCAGGAAGCCGCCGACGTGCTGTTCTTCACCCTGACCAAGCTGCGCGCCGCCGGCGTTCCCTTGGCCGATGTCGAGCGTGCCCTCGATGCGCGGGCCCTGCGCGTCAGCCGCCGGCCGGGCGACGCCAAGCCGAACAGGACCGGAGCCGAGCGATGATGCTGCGACGAATCACCCCCGCTGACGTGGCCGGCCTCGATCGCGAGCCCGTCGACCCGGCGGCCCGCGAGGTGGCGCGTGAGATTCTGCACGAGGTCCGCGGCGGTGGAGAAACCGCGCTTCGGGCCTGGTCCGAGAAGTTGGGCGACCTGGAACCCGGAGCGCGGCTGTTCTGGTCACGGGCCGACCTCGAGCGAGCCCGCGATGCACTCGACGTGCGGACTCGCGCGCTGCTCGAGCGGACGGCCGCGCGCATCGAGTCCTTCGCCCGCGCCCAGCGGGAAGCCCTGGCCGACGTGGACTTGGCGATCCCCGGCTGCGTGGCGAGCCACCGCTTCGTGCCGCTGGCGTCCGCGGGCTGCTACGCCCCCGGCGGCCGGCACCCACTGCCGTCGTCGGTGCTGATGACGGCGCTGACCGCCAAGGTGGCCGGCGTGGAGCGGGTCTGGGTGGCCTCTCCCAAGCCCGCGCCCGCGACCCTCGCCGCCGCCGCGATCGCGGGGGCCGACGGCCTGCTCGCCGCCGGCGGTGCCCAGGCCATCGCGGCCCTGGCCTCCGGCGCCGGTCCGCTGCCTGCCTGTGAGGCCATCGTCGGCCCGGGCAATCGCTTCGTGACCGCCGCCAAGGAGCTCGTCTCCAGTCGCGTCGCGATCGACATGCTGGCCGGTCCCTCGGAGCTGGTGGTCGTCGCCGACGGGGGCGCCGATCCGGCCTGCGTGGCCGCGGATCTGATCGCCCAGGCCGAGCACGATGAGGACGCCCTGCCGATCCTGATCGCGCTGCCTGGCTGCGACCTCGGAGCGGTGAACGACGAGCTCGAACGCCAACTCGATGGCCTCAGCACCGCGGCGACCGCGTGCGCGGCGATCGGTTCCGGCTTCTGCGTCGCAGCCGCGGACCTCGAAGAGGCCATCGACCTGTGCGAGCGCCTCGCCCCCGAGCACCTGCAGCTCTGCGTCGGCGAAGCGGAGGCCGTGGCCTCACGCCTGCGTAGGTATGGCTCGCTCTTCGTCGGCGAGCTCGCCGCCGAGGTCCTCGGCGACTACGGCGCCGGGCCCAACCACGTGCTGCCCACCGGCGGCAGCGCGCGGCACCAGGCCGGGCTCAGCGTGTCGACGTTCCTGCGTGCCCGCACCCAGCTTCGGATCAGCGATCCGAAGGCCGCCCAGGTGCTCGTCGACGACGCCGCCAGCCTGGCGCGCGTCGAAGGCCTCGAGGGCCACGCGCGCGCCGCCGAGCTTCGCCATGGCGGTGGGCGTCGAGCCTCCTCATTCGCCGGTTGAAGAGCCCGAAGGGCCGAAGGTTCCGGCATCGGGCAGGCCCGCGCCGTTGCGGCTCCCGCCCGCGTACACCCTCGCCGCCGCTGCGCGGTTCACACGAGCGGCGGACGAGGGCGAGACCCGCGATCGACTCAGCCCTCGAGCGCCTGCTCGCAGGCCTCGTAGGCCGAGCGCAGGAACTCCTCCGCCATGCGCGCCTGGAGGGCACCGCTGCCGGCCTCCGCCACCTTGTAGATCGGCAGCACGGCCAGGGGCGCGCCGTCCTCGAGCCAGGTGCCATGGGCCAGGGGCGGCAGGACGGTTCCGGCGCGCGGATGGGGCCAGGGCGAGGCGTAGAGGTAGGCGCGGTCCTGTCGATCGTCCGCGGGCGCCATGCCCAGCCCGATCGTCATGGGCTCGTCGCCGTCCGAGTCCAGCTCCACCAGCGCGGCGATGTCGAAGTGGTGCGGCCAACAGCGCACCGCCGTACCGGGCGCGATGTCGCCCAGGATCCGACGCAGGACCGCGTCCGCGTTGGAGTAGGCCCGATCGACTTCGCAGAAGCCCTCCTCACAGCCCCGGCCGAAGGGCGCGCCCTCCATCAGGGGGTGGGCGTCGAGCCTCGCGTCCAGGTGAGCCTCGTTGCGCGCCGGACCGCCGACGAGCTTCTCGGCCCGCTCCAGGAGCCACTTGCGCGCCTCGAAGATCGTCCGACCGACGAGATCGAAGGTCTGCAAGACGGCGTACTTGTCGTCGAGCACCACGAAGCCCGGCGAGGCCAGGCGCAGCCCCACGTGGAAGTCGCGCTCGCCGCGGATCCGGCAGCCGACCAGCGCGCGGGGGCCGTGGAGGTAGGTCGTGGCCAGGTGGCGGTGGTCCGCCATGGTCTGGCCCCAGAGCATCCCGACCTCGCCGATGACCAAGGCGGCGCGATGGGCCTGTCGCCAGGCCTCACCACGCCCTTCGGTCGGTCGCAGCTCGGCCCAGGGTGCAGGGTGGATGGAAGTTGCTTGCATGCAGTCGGTCGAGGGGGGCTAGCGGGTGTCGATTTCCACCCTAGCCGACTGCCGCCCGATCCGCGAGCGCCCTGGAAATCCGGTTGGACCAGGCCCCCTGGGCGCCGCCAGGGGCGATCTGCGACCACCCCACCCGCCCCCGATGGGGATCCGAGCGCCCCGGCCGGCTCACTTCCCGATCAGGAAGTGGCAGACGTCGCCCTCGCGCATGACGTACTCGCGCCCCTCGACGCGCAGCTTGCCGGCGGCCTTGATGGCGGCCTCCGTCTTGAACTGCACCAGGTCATCGACCGAGTAGACCTCGGCGCGGATGAAGAGTTTCTCGAAGTCCGTGTGGATCACCCCGGCCGCCTTGGGCGCGGTCCAGCCGCGCTGGATGGTCCAGGCGCGGATCTCCTTCTCGCCGGCGGTGAAATAGGTCTGCAGGCCGAGCAGGTCGTAGGTGGAGTGGGCCAGGCGCTCGAGGCCGGACTCGACGAGACCGAGGTCGGCCATGAACTCGGCGCGGTCGGCCGGGTCCATACCGGCGATCTCGCCCTCGATGTCGCCGGAGAGCACCACAACGCCCGAACCGGTCGCCTCGGCGTGGGCGCGTACCGCGCCGACCAGGGGCGACTCGCCGGCCAAGTCGTCGTCGGCCACGTTGGCCACGTACAGCACCGGCTTCATGGTGATCAGGAACAGCGGGCGCAGGGCGGCGCGCTCGCGGTCGGACCACTCGCGGGCGCGCAGTTGGCCACCGGCCTCCAGGTGCTGGCGCGCCACGTCGTAGGTGTCGCGCTCGAAGATCGAGTCCTTGTCGCCGGCGCGGGCCTTCTTCGAGACGCGCTCGTGGGCCTTGTTCAAGGTCTCGAGGTCCGCGAGGCCGAGCTCCAGCTCGATCACCTCGATGTCCGCCCGCGGGTCGATCGTCCCGTGCACGTGCACGATGTCGGAGTTCTCGAAGCAGCGCACCACGTGCAGCACCGCGTCGGTCTCCTTGATGTTGCCGAGGAACTTGTTCCCGAGACCCTCACCGGTGGAGGCGCCCTTCACCAGGCCCGCGATGTCCACCACCTTGACCGAGGCCGGTAGGACGCGATCGGTCTTGATGAATCCGTGGATCACCTCCAACCGCGCGTCCGGCACGTCGACGATGCCGACGTTGGGCTCGATCGTGCAGAAGGGGTAGTTGGCGCTCTCGGCGCCCGCGGAGGTGATGGCGTTGAAGATCGTCGACTTGCCCACGTTGGGCAGTCCGACGATGCCTGCGGCGAGGCTCATGGGCGATCGGGAGGGGCTGGCGGAGGGGTTAGCGCGGACCCTGACGGGGTCGGCCGAGCCGCGCAGTGTAGCGTCAGCCCCGGGCCACGATCATCGGCACCTCGATCGTGAGGGAGCGGTCGCCGCGCTCGACGATCAGGGTCAGGATCTGACCCGCGCCGAAGCCGGCTTCATTCTCCGCCAGCGCGGCCGGGGTCGGCGAGAGCACTCGATCGCCGATCTCGAGTCCCGCCCCGGCGGCGACGGCCCCGAGGCGGCTCACCTTCCCGTCCTCCCCGAGTTCGAACCCCAGGGCCGAGGGGCGTCCCAGCTCCGCCGCGAGGGAGCCCAGCTCGATTCGTGCGGCGTCCCACTCCCAACTTGCGCGCTGGTTCGAGGCGATCACCGCCTGCAGCGCCGGAACAGCCCGCGCTCCCAGTCCCGCGGCCCTCAGTGCCAGGCCCTGGTAGAAGTCGCGCTCGCAGGCGAGGCCCGCCTGTTCCTGCGCGGGCTGGGCCAGGCGGTGGGCCTCGAGCCGCTCGATCGAGCCTTGGCCCAGGAGCAGATCCGCGACCAGTGCCTCCCAGCCCTGGCGCTCGCCCCGCCAGGCGCGCAGCTCACGCTCGGCGCGGGCCCGATCGCCGTCCACCCACCAGCGCCACAGGGCCGCGTGGCCGTCCGCCTCCGGATCGCGCCGGAGCAGGCGGTCGAAGCCCACGCGCGCCTGGTCGAGCTCCCCCGCCAGGGTCTGGGCCAGGGCTACGTACAGCGCGAAGAGCCCCTCGTCGGGGTACGCGGTCTCGAGCGCGGTGTAGTCCCCCTCCGCCCCCTCGAAGTCGCGCAGGCGCACCTTGGTCTGGGCTCTGTTCTCGAGCGTCCACGCGTCATTAGGCGCGAGCCCCAGGGCGCGGTCGTAGTCGGCGAGGGCGGCGCGATACTGGCCTGAGAGCATCTGCGTGAACGCGCGCCACTGGATCGCCTTGAGGTAGTCGGGGCTGCGCTCGATCGCCGCCGTGTACCCGGCGACCGCCTCGTCCAGTCGCCCGAGGTTGTGCAGGGACATGGCCCGCGCGTAGTGGGTCCAGGGATCGGTGTCGTCGAGGGCCAGGGCGCGGTCGTAGTCCTCGAGCGCGGCGGCGTAGTCGCCCAAGAGGTTGCGACAGTGCCCGCGCCAACGCCGCAGGTCGACGGCGTCGGGCGCGGCATCGATGGCCACGTCGAGCAGGGGCAAAGCGGCCGCGCAGTCGCCCCCCTGGGCCAGGGCGATGGCGCGCTCAGCTGTGGTCGAGGGGGTCGAGTCCTGGACCGGACTCGAGGAGAGGACAGCGAGCAGCAGGATCGTGCAGAGCATGGTGGTTCGATTGGTTGGGTGCGCCGCACAAGGTCGGCGCGAGCATCATTCGGAGTCCAGCGGGCCGCGGGCGACCCTGCTCAAGAGGATCGTACGCCGTCCCGATGGGAGCCCGGCGTTGACGATGCCCTCGTAGCCGATCCCGGTCACCCCCTGGGCCGCGACGTGCATCTCGACGCCGCCGGGCAGCAGCAGGGTTTCTCCCAGCCTGATGGTGCGCGGGTAGGGGCCGCCCGCACCGGTTCCGAATGGGGTCACGACCAGGCTCAGGGGCGACGAACCTGTGCGCCCATCGGGTTGCTCGGCGAGCTCGAACTGGACCAGCAGGGCGTCCACGATCGCGGTCTCCTCGCGTGCGCCGACGACCGCAGCCCTCCGGATCGGCTCGATCGGCCCGGTCAGGGACGTGGGCGCGATCGCGTAGGAGCCCGCAGCGAGGCCGCGGAACTCGATCCGACCGGCGGAGTCCGTGGTGCGATGCACCGGCGCCAGGCGTGGAGGGCTGTCGAGGGACTCGAGGCGCACCAGCCTCCCGGCCAGGGGGGTGCCGTCCGCCAACTCGAGGCGCAGACGGATGGCCGCCGATCCGCCCACCTGCACGTCGCCGAGGTCGTACTCGCCCTGCGGACTGGCCGTGATCGAGGTCGTCGCGGAGTAGCCGTGGCCGGGAGAGGACAGGCGCAGGTCGACGCGGCTCGCAACCGGCAAGCTGGCCTCGAAGCGGCCGCTCGCGTCGACGGCGAGGCGCAGGGTGTCGGTGCGAGCCCGCGGGTCGTCGGGCAGACCGGGTTGGCAGGCGACGTGCAGGGCCCCCACCTCCAAGGCGGTCCCCCACTCGTCCACGATCCGGCCGCGGACGACGGGCGCGCGATCGAGGACCAGCACCTGCTCGGTGAAGGGCCCCATCACCATCGGCTCAGCGGAGCGGAACAGGTAGCCGGGAGCCTCGGCGCGCAGGGTGACTTCGAGCGAGCCCGTGGCGCACAGGGCCAGGCGGTGAACGCCGCCGGCCTCGACCCTCAGCGAAGATCGGCTGGAGCGGTAGCTCGTGGATGGCGTGGATTCGGCTGGACGCCAGTTGCTGGCGAGCCGGGTCCAACCCCTTGCGTCGCTCGAGACATCCGCGGTGGTGCGGGCCGAGAAGGCCGCCGCGGCCTCGGCGTCGAGTCGCCAGACGCTGGTCGATGTCTGGTGCGAGGCTCGCGCCTCCACAACGGCCCCCGGGAGGTCGAATCCCCGACTGTCGACCACGCGAACCTCCAGCAGGAACAACTCGAGCGGGACGCGCTCCGTGGCAGAGTCGTCGCCTGCTTCGACGACCACCGGCGAGGTTGGCGGCGAGGGTGCACCGACTTCCGCGATCGCTACAACCTGGCGCGTGCTGCTCGGGACCATTGGAATCCCACGAGCAACCGACGTCGAGGCCCCCTCAGGCTCGGGGGGTCGGGACGCGGTCACCCCGGATTCAGGCCGTGCCGCGTCGAGCTCCTCCCCAGCGTGCCTCGGCAGCAGCAGGCACGCGCCGACGAGCACCAGCAAGCCGAGCAGTACCCAGAGAATTCGCATGGCGGAAGGGCCGGCAACCGGCCTCGAGGGGGGGCGCCGGGATCGACCCGACGACGGCCTGACTCGAAGCATCCCGGAACCGCGCAACGACCCCGGTTCGAGCGAGTCTAGTGCGACCCCCGAGGAGGTCGACGGCAGTTGCGAGAAGACTCGTCGTCTGCGGCCCAGCGCCCTTCGGAGCCGGCGCGCGGACAGGGGGCTGCGAAGAGTTGGGCGCGGCCCAGCCCAGTGCAGCCGACTCGCCCTGTCCAGGCCCGCACGCCAGACCTCCCCCTGCCTCAGGTCGCCGCGACAGCGGCTTGGCGCGCCCACAGGGAGATCACGACGGAGCCGATGAAGACCGCCAGAACCAGGGGTAGCTCCTCGCGCGACTCGAGCACCGCACCGCGGGACCAAAGACTCGTCCTGGTCATCGAACCGATTCGCCGGCGCCCACAGTTGATCTCGTAGCTGGAGCACCAGAGCGACGACCTGGTGAGCATGAGGTCCTCGAGCTCCTCACCCGTACCGGTGAAGGCGAGCTCGGGATGAAGGTCGCGCAGCTCGAATGTCGAAGACCAAACCGATGGGCGCACGGCGCTGACCAGGAACTCGCCGCCTCGCGCCAGATCGATCTCGCTGCGGAGAAAGCCGCGCGCGCGCATCTGGTAGTCGACTCCCTCCAGCTCGATCGTCGCGCCCTCCCCCCAAACGGATCGATCCAGCAGCGCGACCTTGCGGCCGTCTCGGAGGACGTCGTAGTGGCGGGCCAACAGCCCGCGGCAGCGAAACTCGAGGCTCTGCATGGCGCCGATCTTACGCGGCCGGGCGCGCGCGATTCGAAGGGCACGGCCTCGATGGGGATTCGAGCGGCGCCGGCGGATCGGCGCTCTCAGCCTCCGCTTTGCTGATCTTCCACTTGCACGGTCGCGATGAAGCCGAGGAGCACGGCCACCGCCGGCGGCACCCGCTCGTCGACACGCAGGATGAGGCCGGACTTGAACAGGCCCCGACGGACGATCTCGCCCAGCTGCACGTCACCGGCCTCGACCACGCTGGTCGAGCTGAAGAAGCCCTTGCTGCGCAGGACCAGGGCTCCTCCGGGGATCTCGGAGGGCTCGAGCAGGGTGACGTGCTGGCGACTGGAGAAGGCCGACTTGCGTTCGGCAAAGGCCACCAACGAGCCTGCGCGGGTCAACTCGACGCGGCCGCTGGTCCAGCCCTTGCGGGCGATGGCGTAGGTGGCGCCGGCCAGGTCGAAGGGCGCCGATCGCTGGAAGGCCCGGCGCTCCAGGATCGTGATGCTGCGGCCGCCCAAGGAGACCTCGAGGTCGCGGCTGAAGAGGCCTCGCGCGGGTTTGATCACGAGCTCGTTCACCGGTGCCGATCCTACCCTCGTCTCGCGCGACCGCGGGTCGAAGTGCCGACCCCGTCAAGGCGCGCGGACCAGGTCCACCGCCACCGGGGTGACCTGTCCGGCGAGCACCCTGCCTGCGACGATCTCGGAGCGATAGCCCTCGACTTCGAGCTTGACCTCGTAGTCCCCCACGAGCATCAGGCCCAGTCCGAAGGGGGCCACCAGGCGCCCCGACATGCTCGTGGTCACCCCGCCCCAGGCATTGGCCCACTCGGCGGCGCTGCGCGTCCAATCCGGTTCCCCGGCGCCGCGCAGGTGGATCTCGACCGGCAGGCTGGCCGCCTGCGAACTGTCGTCTCCCGCATCCGCCAGGCGAACGACGAACTCCAGGCGACCGCCGTGGGAGGTCGGCACGTCGATCGTCGCCTGCTCGCCCGCGCGGACCTCGATCTGCCCGGGCTCGGCGTCGGCGACCGAGAACCGAGCGTCGAGCACGGAGGAGCGGACGTAATAGGTGCCGGGAGTCAGGCCCTGAACGATCAGCTCCGAGGCGCCGGGGGAGCCGGCTTCCGTGGCGATCGACCCTTCACCCCTTGGAAGCAGCATCACCGACAAGCGCTCTTCACCGACCAGGCCCTCGCCGGTGACTCGCACGCGCACGCTGGCGAGGGTCGGGTCGTCGGTACGCAGCTCGACGGTGTGGTGACCGGATGGCAGGTCGGCCGCGAGCCGGTGGACGAAGACGCGGCCCCGCGTGTCCTTGGCCCGCAGCAGCAGTGCCGTCCTGGGCAAGAGCGCGGTGTGACTGGTGGCTGAGCCCAGGCGCTTGGAGATGGCCCCGAAGCCCGCTGCCGCGTGGTCGATCGCACCGATCTCGAGCTCGTCCATGGCGACGACTTGGCCCCCGTCGTCGAGGGCGGTGATCTCCACCAGCCAGCCTTCGCAGGTCACCACCAGATTGCGCGAGGGTGCGACCACACGCTCCATGCGCTGTACCGCGACGTGGGTGTGCGGGCTGGCTTCGAGGTCGTAGAGACCCGGTGCGAGGCCAGCGATCGAGAAGGCGCCGCTCGCTTGGGTCCCCACTTGACCGCGGGTGAAACCCTGCCCGCCGGGTGCCTGCCCCGTGCTCGGCATGGCGCGGATGGATAGACCAGGCACAGGGGAGCCGTCGGGGAACTGGGCGCGTCCCTCCAGGACCCCGGATCCAAGGATCGCGAGGTCACCCAGGTCGATCAGCTCACCCGCCTCGATCCGGATCGGAACGAGCGGCGAGGTACCCAGACCAGTCTTCGACACCAGCAGCTCGAATTCCCCGAGGGCCGGCGGCGCCACCGCGAAGCTGCCGTCGCGGAGGCACGGCAGGTTGAAGTCGTGATCGTCTCCACCTGTCGCCAGGGGCTCCAGGTGAGCGCGGCCATTCCCGAGCGGCTCGCCCGCCCCGTCGAACAATCGACCGACCAAGGTCGCCCCTCGCGCGAGGGAGACCTCGAGCGGCCTCGGCGAACCGGGGTTGGGGCGCCAGAGTAGACGTGCGGTACCCGGCGTGAAGCCCTCGGCCACCGCGCGTGCGGCGAGGGCTGTTTCAGCGGGCAGGTCGACGTCGATCAGGAGGGTGCCGTCCTCGGCGGCCGTCCCGCCGCTGACGAGCATCTCCGAGGGATCGCCGCCTGGACCGGTGAGGTAGACGTCGACGCGCGCACTCCCGATCGCGACGCCGCGACCCGCCTCGACCACGCGGATCTCGAGCATGCCGTCAGCGGCGGGCGTGGGGCCGAGGGACGCGGTCGTCGCGCGCCGTTCGATCGACGTTTCCCCTGCGTCGCCCACCGGGCTGATCGTGGCCAGGCTCGCCTCTCCCAGGGCGACGCCGCCCCCGCCCGAGTCACCGTCGCTGGTCGCGAAAGACCCCTGCACGGCCGCGTCCGTGGCTCGAGCGGGGACCTCGGCGTCCGGACGGCTCCCCGCCAGGGCCCACCAGCAGAGGGCGACCATCGCGGCCGCGACGAGGCCGTAGAGCGTGTTCTTCACCGATGTGCGCTCCGACTTGGACTCAGGGTTCCTGCACCAGCTCGACCCGCACGACGTTCGTCTCGCCGGGGATCACCGTGAGCTGCCGGTTGTGCCTGGTGAAGCCGGTGGCCTCGACCTCGAGCTCGTAGCTGCCGGCGCGCAGCACGCCGTAGCGCTCGTAGCGTTGCCCCAACCTGGCCTTGGCGACGACCGAGACACCGCCGTCGTCGCGGACGAGATTCAGCAGCAGCGGCTGCCACTCGAGCTCTCCGGCTGCACGGATCCTCCCCACCGCCGAGCGCTCGAGTCCGAGTGCGGCCTGGTCGTCCAGTCCGGCCACGGCGAACTCGAACTCGAGCTGACCGCCGGCGACGATCGCGATGTCGACCGTCTGCTCGCTACCGGCCGTCAGCTCCAGCTCCACGCCGGAGCCCTCGAGCAGCAGCATGTCGTCGCCCGAGACGGAGAAGTTCGCCAGGTAGCGGCCCGGCGTCAGGCCGCTCAGCATGAACTCCGATTGCCCCTCGTCACTCGCCCCCCAGGTGAAGGCGCCCTCGGCGAGGGGCTGGAGACTGGCGCTGATCGCGACTCCTTCGGGCACGCCGCTGCCACCGACGCGCACACGCAAGGAAGCCAGGGACGGATCCCAGGGCCTCAGCACGACCCCGTGGCGTCCGGGGAGCAGGTCCACGTCCACCTGCCCGAAGTAGTGCGCTCCGGCCTCGTCCTCGGCGGTGAACTTGAGCGGGAGCCTCGCGACCAACTGCTCGGTCTGCACCACGGGCGTGGAGAAGAGCTGGGACCTGGCGAGAAAGGGCAGCTCGAGTGCGGTGGACGGCGCCGCGTCGACGGTCGAGCGCGGGACGGCTTCGAGCTTGGCCAAGAGCGCCGGACGATCCGCTTCGTCGAGCGCTCCGATCGTGAGCAGCCAGGCGTCAACGACGACCTCGACGTCCCCCATGCCGGTCGATGCGATGGGCGCGTCCACCGGCACACTGGGGTCCTGGCCCGTGAGGTCGTACCGCCCCTGGGCCAGGCCCTTGAAGACGAAGCCACCCTCCTCGTCCGTCTCGACCACGGCCGACCGGAAGCCGAGGCCCTGCGCCCCGATCGCCTCGAGCCGCAGGCCGAAGCCGGGCACCGGTTCACCGCTCGGGAACACCGTACGACCGGCGATCGACCCGGGCCCGACCAGGGTCAGGGTGCCCACGTCACTCTCGGCCGAGGAATCGATGCGGACGCGCACCTGCGCGCTCGTGCCGAGACCGATCAGCTCGGCACTGACCTGATAGCCCCCCGGATCGGGAGCCTGCACCGCGAAGTAGCCGTCGCGGGGCATGATCACCTGACGGAAGATCGGATCACGGTCCTCACCGATCGGATCGAAGCGCACCCATCCCCCGCCGAGGGGGGCTCCGCCGACGTCGACCATGCGGCCGACCACCGTCGCTCCCCGCTTCAACTCCAGGCGAGCTTCGACGCGATCCCCTGTCCACGGCAGCCTCGCGAACTGCGGAAGATAGCCCGGCGCACCGGCGCGCACCGCCAGCAGGTCCTCGGGTTGCGCGTCGATGGACTGCTCGAGAAGGCCTGACGAGGGTATGGGTTCCGCCGACAGCAGTGTGTCGAGTTGAACGAAGCTGTCGCTGAAGCGAGCCACGTCCAACCACGCACCCTCGATGGGCGCGCCATCGACATCCACGACAACGATGCGCGCCAGGACGCCTTTCTTCGCCGCGAGCTCAGCATCCGCCGTCGCAACGGGGGCCGCCTCGCGCTGGGTCTCGCTGTTACCTGGCAACTGGAGCTCCCGCGACGTCGCCGAGCGCAGGGCCGGCGTCCCACCGCCTCTGGCCTCGACGGTCCGCGACGTGCGACCGACGTCCGGCGCCGCGCCGATGGCCGCGCCGTCCGTGGAGCCGTCCCCGAACGGAGAGAAGAGTAGGTAGCCCAGCCCAAGCGCGAGGGCCAAGGCCAGGACAGCGATGGCTGAGCGGGTGACCATGGTGGACATGATGCATGGAGGAACTGCCCCGGACGCGCCCGAGGCCATCGAAGCCTCGCAATCCACGCTCCGGAGTCGATCGGCCCTGCCCTCGCGCGCCTCGGTGGGCGCGTCCTCTCGATGGGAACCCCGCTCTCGGCTGCGCCGCGACGACGCCTTGTCGACAGGACCGGGCGGCAGCCGGAACCACAGCCGGAGGGCCGCGTCGCCCTCTCAGCGCGGCCCGGGCAAGTCGACCTCGAACACGGCCGTCTCGCGGGGCCGGACCTCCAGGACCTCGACAATCGGCTCCTCACCCAATGGAGGATGCCATTCGAGCTCCCACAGGCCAGGCGGATGCACGCGGCCCACGAACAGCTCGCGCCCCGCGACCGTGATCGGAGTCTGGATCCAATCAGCCTGTCCCTGGGGCCTGAGCCTCGCCCAGCCCTCGATCGTGCCCGTGCTCGAGGTCCGTGCCGCCTTGGCTTCCGAACCCAGGTCGAGCCTGATCAAGCCACCAACCTCGAGCTGAACCGGAACCCGCGCCTGCTCCTCGGCACCGACGCTGACCCGAGCCTCGGCGTCCCCCGCGACGTAGGTCATTCCGACGTGCCAGTCGCCGCGCAACCGCCAACTGCAGCGGTAGTCACCCGGCAAGAGGTCCCGCTGCACGAGTCCGTTGCGCTGCAGCTCGCCCAAGTAGGGCCCGCCGATCCCCGACGCGAGGTCCTCGATCTCGAGTTCGAGGAACTGACCCCTTCCGGGTTCGTCAGCGGTCCACTCGAAGCTCAAGCTCGCCGAGCGTGGATCGAAGTCGGCGGGGACGCGTCCGTTCTCATCCAACTCCACCTGTGCGACCGCGCCACTCAGGGGATTGGCATGCGAGTGGTACTGGAGCGGGTCGGCAGGCATCGGTTCGACGATCCCGAAGACCAGCTCCAGGGAGTCGGTCGACACGTTGCGCACGGTCAGCGCAACCGGTGCTCCAGGCGCGAGCATCGACAGGGTGTACTCGCCCTGCGCTAGTCCCGTGAACGCGAACTCACCCGTCGCCGAAGTCTCCGTGTGCGCTGACAGTCGCCCCGGCCGCGGGTAGAGGTCCTGGGCCCTGGCTCCGATCCAGATCCCCGCCAGGGGCTCGCCCTCGACGTCGATCAATCGACCGGCGATGCGATCGGGCCGCTCGCCGCGCCAGAGGTCCGCGGCTGGAACCGGTTGCTCGCTCGCGCCGTCGAGTTCACCTTCTCGAACCGGCGCCGCTTCGTCCTGGTCGCGCGACTGCGGAGCTTTCGCCGGATCGGCCGGCGATAGACAGCCCACGAGAGCGAGGCTGCACGATCCGAGCAGAGCACGCACCGACGATGCCCGGCTGAGCGCACTCGGTACGAGCGATATCGGATGCGGCAAATGCGGAGGGGTGAAGAGCGCCATGGCCTCGCTCCGAATCTACCGACCCGCTCGAGATCGGTTACACCCCCGTTCTATTTGGTGACCAAGGGCACCAGCAGCTCCACCAGCCCGCCTTGAACGCCGACCTCGAAGTCCTGGATGAAGGGCTGAAAATCCTCGCCCTCGACCCGCAACTCGTAGGCCCCCGGCGCGAGGGAACGGTCGGAGCGCACGCGCACACCGACCGGAGGCATGTCGAAGGCGCACTGGATCAAGGGCGCGTCGGTGACCTGCCACCACTCCATCTCCAGCGGCCGCTCCGCCCCCTGCGGCGTCACCTCGACCGTCACCGCGCCCTCGGCCCCGCCCTCGGCGGTCCACGAGTCGCTCGGAACCAGCTCCAGCCCGACCAACGCCCCAGGTGCGAGGACCGCGTCGATCGGTATCGGCCCCGGTCCTTCGATCTCGAACTCGCGGGGCAGACCGGTCAAGGCCAGGGCCTCTTCAGGCTCGGTGCCCGAAGCCTGCATCAGCGAGACCTCCAACGAATAGCGACCGGGCGCCAGACCCGGTACCAACATCGTGCGCTCCAGGGCCTGCTCCGCCGCGATGTAGGTGTGCGCATCGAGACCTCTCACGCGCAGGTGAACCCGGGGCTCGACCAGGCGCTCGATCCCACCACTCACCCGCAACTCCAGGGTGGCCGTGTCCTCGGAGTCCGATCGCAACACCAGGTCCAGCGCGCCGCCGTCGAGGGGCGTCTCGATCGTCCCCGCGAAGATCCCCTGCGAGCCCTTGGCCCAGGCGCGCACGGTGCAGTTCGGCGGCAGGGCCCTGGTCGTCGACGACCGCTCCCGCGAGGAGTAGGCGCCGCCCCCGCCCATGGGCGTGCCGTCGTGCGGCGTGACCTCCAGGCTGAGCGAGCGGAACAGGGCGGGCGCGCCATCGCGGTCCTGCGCCGTGAACGTCACTTGGCTCACGCGCGCCACCAACACGATCGCTTCGTCGCCGGCGTCGAAGTGGTCCGGACCGATGAGCTCGAAGCCGCCGTCCCGCTCGCCGGTCCCGACGGACAGTCGGTGCTGACCGAGCGGCGCTTCCTCGATGCGAAAGCTCCCGTCGCCAGCCACCGCTTGGTGCAGACCCAGCCCCTCGACGCGGACCGTCACGCTCGCAACCGGTTGGCCATCCACCATCACAACCCGCCCGGCCAGGGCCGCGGTTTGCGGCGGCGTGCTCATCGGAGCTTCGACGACCTCTTGCTCGTCTTCGACCACGGCTGCAACGCGAGCAGACGCAGAGCCAGTCCCGATGGTGGCCGTGGCCTGTGCTCTGGGCGCGAGCGGAGGGGAGAGAGCGGCCTCCGATTCCGGCTGCGAAGACGCGGCCGCAGCGCCGGGGACGGCCGATCCGCCCTCGCCGGGTCCCGCGCCGGCCAGAGCCCAGATGGCGAAGGACACGACGACCACCAACCCCGCGATGACCGCCAGCGTGCCGCCCGCTGTGCGCCTGTGGTTGTTCGACATCATCATTGGATCCAACGGGTCATTCCCGCAGGAGTTCAATCGCCACCTTGCAGGCCTGGCCCCCGACCACGCTAGCCGTGGTCTGCGAAGGGCGAAAGCCCTCGGCCTGCACCCGTACGTCGTAGCGCCCGGGGGGGAGGGAGCGGTCAGCGACCCAGCCCCCGCCGATCGTCGGACGGCTCACGGCGCCACCGCCGTGCCAACCCGTCCAGCGCAGGTCGAGGGCCTCGCTACGCCCCTCAGGGCGAACCTCGACCTGAACCACGACGGGGAGCATCTCCCTCGGCAGCAAGTCGAGGTCGGCGGAGAGCACCAGCTCGAGCTCCCCCCCCGGCACCAACTCGAGCGCGATCGGGATGCGCCCGGTGCCGGTCACTTCGATCTCGGCTGGCGCGCCGACCAGGGCAAAGATCTGGGACTGGCGAGTGCCCTGGGGCTGCGCGACGGAGACCTCGAGCGTGTGCAGCCCGGTGGTCAGGCCCGGGATGAGGATCCGCTCGGAGAGCGCGTCGGATTGGTCGATGCGGTCGTCTCGATCGAGGTTCACGAGGCTGACGTCGAGTCGTGCGCCGATGACCCGGTCCAAGGGTCCGCCAAGGGCCAACTCCAAGGTCGCCATGCTCGGGGAGTCGACCTCGAGCACCACCTCCACGGCGCCCCCCGCGACTGGCGTGTGCACCAGCCCGGCGAAGCTCCCAGCGGCCCCTTGGACCCGCGCTCGCAGGTTGCGATCCACCGGCACCGGCAGGTCCGCGAACTGCGCCCCGCCCCCCGACGACCACGACAGGATCGAACTCAGGTAGCCGTCGTCGCCGACATCGGTCACCTCGACCGAGTTGAACGCCACGGGAGCACCCGACTCGTCCGCCGCACGCACCCGCAGCAGACACGCGCGCACGACCAGCTCCACGGCCTCGTCACCGGCGCGAAAGGTGCGCCGACCGACGATCTCGTAGCCGTCGCCCGTGCCGGAACGGGAGCTACCGACCTCCAACTCGACCTCACCGGGTTCGAGTCCCTCGATGCGGAACTCGCCACTGGCGCTGGTCAGCGCGCGCAGATCGAGCGCGGGCGCGTGCACATCGACCATGGGCAGCCCGCGACCATCGACCATGACCACCCGTCCGGCCAGCGGCAGTCCGTCGCCCGGGGGAACAGACTCCGCCACTTCCGGCGGCTCGTCCGGCCGAGCCTCGACGGGCACGGGCGCCGCCGGCCTGCGCGCCTCGGGCGTCGCCAGCTCGGCCTCGATCGGCGATTCCTTCGGGACATCCACAGGTGCGACGACGGCCGCCTCGCCCGCGCCCTCCTCGCCCTCGCCGAGCAGGGTCCACAGGACCCCACCGAGTACGCAGGCGATGACCAAACCCGATCCGATCCGCATGCCGCCGTTCATTCTTCGCTCTGCTCTCTGGGTTCGGGGTGCACCGTGATGGCGGCGCCGGGGAGAATCTCGACCTGGGCGCTCCAGGACTCGAAGCCCCGGGCCGCGACCCGCACCGTGTAGAGGCCCGGTGGGATCACCGAGCTCGAGCGCCAGCGTTGCCCGAAGCGCGGGAAGTCGCTGAGGTCCGCGCGATCGGTCTCGCCGTCGTCCTTCAAGCGCTCGAAGGCTTCCAGCCCGCGGCCGTCGTAGCGCAGCTCGTCGACGCCCGCGAGGGTGACCCAGGCGGTGTCCGAGCCGTTGGGCAGGACCGGTGGGAAGTCGGTCAGGTCGAGCACCAGCCAACCGCCGAGCTCCACGGCGAAACGGGCCTGGGCCGTGTCGCCCGCGACCAGATCGACGATCAGGCTGGCGGGGTTGACCGTCCACAGCCGCGGGCCAGTGGTTCCATTCTCGCGGGGAAAGGCCCACAGCTCGTAGCGGCCGGGCAGGAGCCCCGTGAACTCCATGCTCTCGTCGGGGCCTCCGATCGACGCGCTGCGCTGCAGTCCGAGCTCGTCGCAGGACAAGCTGACGCTGAAGGTCCCGGGCCCGAGCTCTGGCGCGAACTCGACCTGGACCGCGATCGTCCCGTCCGCCGCGCCGAGGCTCGGCAGGAGGTCCAGCTCGACCCGCCTCGAGCGGCGGTCGAACTCCAGCTTGCCGAAGTAGCCCCCGTCGGCGCCCGCGACCTCGGCGGCGAAGTTCCAGAGGAACGCCGTGGGCAGCAGCACAGCAAACTCCGTCTCGCCGCCGAGCACTCGGTCCAGGCCGCTGGGCAGGCTCCGCGTGCCCCACTCCTGGAAGGGCAGGTCGGTCTGTTGATAGGTCCCCGTCACTCGCTCGAGGGGTAGGGGTCCGTCGGGCCCCAGAGCCCGCAGCACGACGAACATCGCCTGCGAGCTGAGCACGAGCTCACCGTCGCCCGCGTCCGGGATCACGAAGGTCGTCGCGAAGGGATCGTCGCCGTCGCTGACGGCGACCTCGAAGGGACCGGGTGCGTCGGTGGCGAGCACGAATCGCCCGTCGGCGTCCGTCCGCGCCTCACCGTTGTTCTGAAAGCGCGGTGGCCGCGACGCGGGGTCGACCGCGACGACGGTCACCCCCGCCACCGGCGTGCCGTCGGCGAGCTGCACGCGGCCGCGGTAGGTCGGCCCCGACTCCAGGACCACGTCGCCCAGGTCAAGGGAGTCCGGAGGGTGCAGTTGGAGGTCGAGGTGGGCCGACCCCGAGCCGGGTTGCGAGACGTCGACGGCGAAGTTCCCGCCCTCGCGGGTGAACAGCACGAACTCGCCCTCGCCCCCGCCGTGCGTGAAGCTCAGGTTGCCGCTACCAGGGCTCGGCATGAACTGGAAGCGCGGCGAGGCCACGGCGGTGCCGGCGGAGTCGACCACCCGCAGGCGGGCCGCACCGCCCGGCTGCAACATGAACCGCAATCGCGGCCGCGGGCCCTGGGCCACGGATTGGGCGTGATTGAGAGGGCAGAAGCCCGGCGCGCTCGCGGCCGCGACGACGTGAGTCACGTCGTCGCCGATCGGCACCTCGACCTCGCCGTCCACGACCCGGTGGTCGACCAGGCGCACCGCGTCTGGGCTGGCGGCGTTCAAGGTATTCGCCAGCAGGGTCAAGACGACGCCCTCGACGGGCGCGCCGTCGGGATCCACGAACTGCGCGGTCAGGATGCGGCTCGCCGCCACGGCGCCGGCCGGCTCGACCACCTCGCGGGCGTCGTCGGTGCTGGACGTGGGCGTCGCGATCGAGGGGGCATCGCGGAGCGTCGGTAGCTCGCTACCCGCCGATTCACCCGCCCGCGCGCGCTCGGCGCCGGCCTGCGACTCGTGCGCGGGCTCATCGCCGCCCGATCCTCGGAACAGCAGCCAAGCCAGGGACAGGCCGATTGCGACGAAGAGCGATAGCAGGATCTTTCGCATGTTCGTTCAGCGTCCGTCGGGCAGGAGCCAATCGCCCGGTTCGACTCGCGGAAAGCGACCGTCGCCGAGGTCGACCTCCAACTCGAGCGGCTCCCGATCCGCCTGCTCGAGACGCACACGATAGAGCCCCACCGCCAGGGGTGTGCGCGTCTGCCAGAGCTGGCCGGTGGTCAACAGGCCGCGCGCGGGGTCGCCGCCGTCGGAGGCGACGGTCAGGGCGAAGGTGTGCGCCGTCGAGAAGGCCAGCTGCTGGAGCCCTGCGCGATCGCCATCGATCCGCTCGACGCTGACCTGCACGGGAACTCCCGCTGACTCCCGGGGGACCGCGGTCAGGTCGATCTGCAGCCGCTCCTCCCGGCTCAGGTTCAGCCAGGCCGTGGAGACCAGCCCAGCCTCGAGGCGCAGCTCCCTCGGGAGCGGGCGTGAGCTCGCCCAGCTCTGCGAAGGGCGCGGACTCGCCGAGAGCGGGCTCCCGTCAGCGCCCACCACGCGCGCGGTCCAGCGCCAGGCACCCGCGGGGAGGTCCCGAAAGCGCAGCGTCGAAGCCTCGGCGCCGATCCGTCCCGTGCGCGAAAGGGAATGTCCGTCGTCCGCTTCGAACGCGACGGTGAGCTCGAGCGGCCCGACCTCTCCATTGCGCTCGACCGAGAACTCCACCGCAGCCGAAAGGTCGCCGTCCTCGAATCGCAACACGTGCTCGAGCTGCGACTCGGCATGGATCTCGACCTCGCCGGACAGCTCCTGGAACGCTCCGGGTTCCCGTCGCATGTCTCCGGCAGGCTCGACCCTTCCGCGCAGGAACCATCGGCTGTCCAGTGGCAGGACGAAGTTCACCTGACCGATGTAGTCCGGCGCAGAGCTCTGGTCGGCCAGGTTCGCCCCCTGCGCGGTCTCGGCCAGGCTGACCCGCTGGAGCTGCAACCGATTGCCGATCCGATCGACACCGATCACTTGCAGGATGCACGCGCTGCGATTCACGACCACGGGCTCGGTGGAAGGCGTGACGTCGGCGTCCATCAGACCCAGGGGGTCGACCTGCGGGTCCACCGTGAGCCGGAAGTTCGCGTCGGCGAGGTTGGCGAAGGTGAACCGCCCGTGCCCGTCGGTGCGGGTCGTCGCCTCGACCAGACCGGCCATCGTCGCGCCGGAGCTGGCCCGCACGGTCACGCCGACGAAGGCCAGGGGCGTGCCGCCGTCCACGGTCAGGCGCCCGTCGAGTCGCTGTCCCCCGCCGATCGCGATCGGCCCCAGGAAGAGTGGCTCGGAATCGAAGGGCAGGTCGATCCACTGGACCACGCGGCCGTGTCGCGGGCTCGCGACCTCGAGGCGGACGTGCTCGCCGCCCACGCCCTTCAGTAACCCTTCGGCGTCGACCACGGAGAGCTTCAGCTCGTCCTCGCTCGGACTCCCGGTAGCCGTCGCGGACACCTGGGCCCGATCGATCGGCTGACCCTCTGCGTCGACGATCGAGAACAGCACGATCGCGGCGGGAACCAGCTTCAACTCGAAGCTGTGCTCCGCTTCCTGAGCGGGCGGCGAGGCGACGAACAGGACCGACAGGCGCCCTGGAGCACGGGCCGTGCACTCGACCCGTTCGAAGCGACGATCGACGCGAACGCTGTACTCGCCGTCGCCCTCGAGCACGGCCCTCAAGTCCTCGGCGGGGCCGCCGCCCCGCGGCCACGCGCGCAGATCGACCGACGCCGCGGCGAGGGGTTCGCCGAGGGAGTCGACCAGGCGGAATCGGAGCCGGACCTCGCCCGCCGGGACGGCCTGCGGCGAATGCTCCGCCAGGGCGCGCCGCTCGCCGACAGCCTCGGAGGCGGCACGCTCGCGCAGCTCGGCCAGGGCCGCCGTCCCGCTCGCGACTGGGGGCGCCGCCTCGAGCCCGGGCCCGGTCGGAACCTCCTCCGACGGGCCCCGCCCTGCGAGCAGCAGCACCGCGATCCCCAGGGCCAGGGCGAAGGCGACGAGGACCGCGCGGCTGCTCAAGTGGACCTCACCGCATCACCCGCAGAGGGCGATGGCGTCGATCTCGACCCGCGCGCCCTTGGGGAGCTGGGCCACGGCGACGCAGGCCCGGCTGGGGGGCGTGTCGCCGGTGAAGTACTCGCCGTAGACCGCGTTGACGGCGGCGAAGTCGGCCATGTCGACCAGGAAGACCGTGCAGCGCACCACCCGGTCGAAGCTCGAGCCGCCGGCGGCGAGCACGGCCTTGAGGTTCTCGAGGCAGTGGCGCGCCTCCTCGGCGGCCGTGCCCGCGTGGAACTCGCCGGTCTTCGGATCGAGGGCCACTTGTCCGGAGCAGTAGAGGGTGTCGCCGGCGCGGATCGCCTGGGAGTAGGGGCCGATCGCGGCGGGGGCGCCGTCGGAGTGGATCTTGGTGCGCTCGGTCATGGGGGAAGCTTCGGGGGGAGTCGGATGAATGGGAAGCGGATCGTCTGCGGCGCGGGCCGCGCGACGTTGGAAGGGCGCCAGGCACAGGGCCGCGACCAGGCGCAGGAAAGGTCGACGCTCGAACACGGCTCAGGCGCCTGGGCGGCGAGCCTCGAGCACCTCGGCCACGGCGGCCGGCACGAACGCGCGCACGCTGCCGCCGAGGCCCGCGATCTGGCGCACCAGGGTGCTGGTGATGTGGGCGTAGGGCGCGTCCGGAACCAACAGCACCGTGTCGATGCGCGGCAACAGCTCGCGGTTCGTGCGTGCCATGGTGACTTCGTAGTCGAAGTCGGTGCCGCTGCGCACGCCGCGCAGGATCTGGGAACACCCGAGCTGCTCGGCGGCGTCCACGACCAGGCCTTCGATGCGCGTCACGACGACGCCCTCCAGGTCGGCGGTGATTGCCTCCAGGAGGGCGATGCGCTCCTCGGCGGTGAGGCTGGCGTGCTTGCTGGGGTGCGCGGCCACGGCGACCGTGACCCGATCGAAGAGCGCCAGGCCGCGGCGGATCAGGTCCAAGTGACCGAAGGTCGGCGGATCGAAGGTGCCCGGGAACAGGGCGTGGCTCGGGCGGTCGGTTGCGTCGGCCATGGGGCCCCGAGTCTACGGATCGAAAGTTCGGGTGAAACCACCGGCGCTCCCGACCGTCCGCAGGGTGTGAATACGGTCTTCGATTGGATCGAGCGCGGGCTCCGCGCACGGCCGGCCCTGACGACGGCCCTGGTCCTGGCCGCGGGCCAGGCCTGGGGGCTCGAATGGGTGCGGCTCCTCGGAGGCGCGGCCGCGATCTGGCTCGTGTGCTGCGCGGCCCTGGCCCTGGGACTGGCGATCTGGGGTCGCGCGGCCGTGCTGCTGGCGTTGGCAGGCCTGCTGGGGTCCGCGGCCCGCGCGGCGGTGGACGCCCCGGCACCGATCCAGCAGGGAATCAGCCGGTCAGTCCAGTTGGCCGAGCCAGTGGCCGGCCGCATCGTCGCCGAGGGCGGTCAATTGCGCCTTCGCAGCGACCCACCCCACCCGTGGCTGCTCGAGTTCGAGGGACCGGCGCCCGCGGTGGGCAGTGAGGTGCTGCTGCTGCCCCCGGGGGACCTGCGCGCCTTCGTGCGAGGGCCCGAGCCGGGCTCCGTGGGTCGACGTGGGGACCTGATGGGGATGCATCGCGTGGCAATCGACGAGTTGGTGCGGGTCAGCGAGCCGGACCGGCGGCCCGGCGGCGAACGCATCGACGGCGTCCGGCGGGCCCTGGTCGAGCGTTGTGAGGAGCTGGGCCTCGACGCCGACCGGGGGCTGGCCGGCGCGCTGCTGGTCGGCGACCGCCGCAACCTCGACCGCGACTTGGCGGATCTGTTCACACGCACGGGCACCCGGCACCTATTGGCCCTGTCGGGGCTGCACGTGGGTCTCTTGGCCGCGGTCGTGCTCTGGCCCCTGGGAGCGCTGGCAGCGCGGCTCGCGCGCCTGGTCGGGGTCGGCGCGCGGCACTCGCGGCTGGTGGCGGACCTGGCGCGGGTCGCTTGGCTTTGCGGCTTCGCCCTCGTGGCGGGGGCGGCGCCGCCAGTCGTGCGAGCAGCCCTGGCCCTCGGCGCCATCTTGGCCGCGCGACACCTGCCGGGTCCGGTAGGCGTTCCGTGGAAGGGTCGCCAGGCGGACGCCCTCTCGATCTGGGGCGGAGCCCTGGCTCTCGAGTGCGCCCTCGATCCGCGCGCGGTCCAGTCCCTGTCGGTCGCCCTCTCCTATGCGGCGACCCTCGGCATCCTCCTCGCGGCGACGCGACTGAGCTCGAGCTTCGCCCTGCGGCGCGGGAAAGAGCGGCGCACGGTCGCAGTGCTGCGTTGGCACCGCCCACTACCGATCATCGCGGCCTCGATCGCCCGCGACCGCCTGCAGGCGTGGTTCGTGACGGGCGTGGCTTGTTCGGTCGCCGCCGTGGTCGCCACCCTGCCGGTCGCCTGGAACGCCTTCGGCGAGATCGCCCCGGTGGGGATCCTGGCGACGGTCTTGAGCGTTCCGATCATCGCGCTGCTGCTGCCGCTGCTGTGGCTCGCGCTTTGGACCGGATGGGTTTGGGTCATTCACCTCACGGGCGCACTCGAGCGCGGCCTGATCGCGCTGCTCGGCCTGATGGATCAGTTGCCTGGCACGCCTTGGCTGGTGCACGACCGTCCCCATTGGTTGCCTTGGCTCGCAACGCTGACTTGGTTCGCGCTGCTCGCGATGCGCGAGGCGACTCGCCTGCGACTTCCGACGACGGGGTTCGCCCTGGCTTTGACGGCGGTGCTAGTCCTGCCCCTGCGACCGGGGCCGCGCGGACTGGAGGTCGTTGCCCTCGACGTGGGGCATGGCACGGCGGTGGCCCTGCGCGCGCCGGGGTCGGGGACTTGGATCTTCGACGCCGGGACGCGCGATCGGCCTAGGCTCGTGTCCGAGGGCCTGGCGCCGTTGATGCGCGCCTGGGAGGTGCAGTCGGTCAACCTGTGCCTGAGCCATTCGGACCACGACCACCGCAGCGCGGCGCCGTGGATCGCGACGCGGCTCGAGCCGCAGTGGCACCTGGGCTGGACGGACGACGACCTGAAGGGACGGAGCACGCGACACCTCCAGTTGGATGGGAGCCCGGCGGGACAGGCGCGGCTGTGCACGCCGAGCGGCCTGGAGCTGACCCTGATCCGCGGTGGCGACGGCGAGGGCAACGAGGGCTCCTGCAGCCTCTTGGTCCAGTGGAGTGGTCGGCGGGTGCTGCTGTGCGGGGATGCGGTGGACGGGGGCCTGGCCGCCAGCCTGGCCGCAGGGCACCTGCAGGCGCCGATCGACATCCTGTTGCTCCCCCACCACGGGTCCCACGGCACCGCGGTCTGCGCCCTGCTCGACCAGGTCGAGCCACGGGAAGTCTGGGTCAGCGGCGCGGCGCGGCCAGCGATGGCCGGAGAGCTCGACCGCAGGGGCCAGAGGTGGTCTTCCACCGGCGCCCTGGGCCCCCTGCGCGCGGTCCTCGAATCGGCACCAAGGTCCGATGACAACCCCGTGCGCTGGCTCGACTAGCCTCGAATGCCATGTTCAGCGCCAAGCCCACCGCCATCTGCGTGCTCACCCTCGTCGCCGCCGGGACCACCGCTTCGGGCGCCCCCGGCGGGGTTCCTCCGAGCCGAGCTCTCTCCGGCGACGCCCTAGCGGCCACGGCGTCCCAGGGCCGGGTTGCCCAATCGACGGCCCACATCGCGTTGCGCGCGGAGCGGTCCGCGCCGACCGATGACGTGCGGGGCCAGGTGCGCGAGGTCGCGCGCCGGGGCGACGCCTCGGCCGACGAACTCGCGGCCATCGCGGCGAAGGCCTGGGCTGCGCGACTGGGTGTCGACGCGATCAAGCTCCTGGACCGGGCCCTGGTCCTCGAGCCCGACCATGCCGGCGCCCTGGACCTGATCGCCGAGCTGCGCGAATCCCTGGTCATCGACCTGCCCCTCCCCGCGCCGCCGCGGGTCTGGGAGCTCGAGGAGACCGCGCTCGAAGCGTCGATCGAAGAGGCCTTCGCCAAGGCCGGCCCGCTCCCGCCCAGCGCACGTGAAGTCGTCGTCTGGCGACTGGAACAAGCCGTGCACCCGGAGTTCGTGCATTCGACGGCGCTCGCGAAGCTGCGCGACGAGCGTGCTCCGACCCGCGCCTTCGCGGCGCTGGTGCTGCGACGCCTACAACCGGGACAGGATGCGAATCCGTTGATCGAGCGCAGCCTGCTCGACCCGGACGAGGACGTTCGTCGCCAGAGCGCCTTGGCCCTGTCCCTCGTTGGCGATCCAGCGGTGGCCGCGCCGGCGGTGCGTGCCCTCTCCGCCAAGAACGCGAACCTGCGCTTCAATGCAGCCCAGGCCCTGGGCTCGATGGGCTACAGCCAGGCGATCGCGCCGCTCACCAACGCGCTGCTCTCCTCGAGCTCGAGCAGCTACGCGCCGCCGCCGCGCAGCTACGTCTTCTTTGGCAACCAGTCCGCCTACGTGCAGGACTACGACGTCGAGGTCGCCACGGGGTCGTCCATCGCCGACCCGGTGATCAACACCCTGGTGTCGGGCGCCGTGCTGGACGTGCGCGTCGTCGGCGTCTCGGGCGGCGGCTCGTCGACCCGGCAGCGCAAGGTGCTGCGCCAATCGATCGAGCACCTGGCCGGCGTCGACATCGGCAGCCAGAAGTCGGACTGGGAAGCCTGGTGGGCGAACTCGCCCTACAACCCGGTCAACCAGCCCGCGCCGACCACCCCGGATTGATCTCCGACCGACTGATCGCGTCCCGGCGGCTGCGTCCGATCGAGTGCGTCCGAACGAGCGCGTTCGAGCGGCCGCGCTCGAGCTGCCAGGGCATCCGAACGCACAGCGCCCCGCCGGTCCGTGACCGACGGGGCGCAGTGCGTCCGGGTGGCGAGAGGGCTCAGTCTTCGCTGTCGGCGGTTGGTGCCCCGAAGCGCTTTTGGACCAGACCCTGGAAGCCCTGGACCGCGGTGCGCTGCATGTAGAGCGACAGCCCGCGCAGGGCGCCGAGCTCCTCGCCGCCGCCCGCGCGCCCGGGGCCGCCGTGGACCGATTGGGGCAGCACCAACCCGGGCGGCGTCGACTGACCCTTGACCCGACTGGAGCCGATCCAGACCCGTCCGTGCCAGGGGGCGATGCCCAGGGTCACCTCGGTGGTCCAATCGGCGTCGTCGGAGTAGACGGCCGCCACCAGCCCACCGCCGCCACGGTTGACCAGGCGCACGGCCTCGGAGGCTTCGCCGGTGTAGGGCAGGACCGAGGCCACGGGTCCGAAGACCTCCAACTCGTGGAAGGTGTCGGCGTCGGCGTCGATGGCCTCGATCAGCGTCGGTCGGATCCCGTAGCCCGCATCGCCAACGCTGTCGGCGCCGCCGCAGCGCACGTGGCCGTTCTCGGCCAGGCTCTCGATTCCCGCGCGCACGTCGCGCAGTTGGCCACTCGAGGTGAGCGTCCCGACGCGGGTGTCCTTGTCGCCGGGGCTACCCTGCTTCTGACGCTCGAGGTCGGCGGTCAGGTCGGCGACCACGCTCTCGACCATGTCCTTGGGCACCAGGATGCGCCGCACCGCCGTGCACTTCTGACCCGCCTTCTGGGTCATGTCGAGCATCACATTGGCCAGGAACTCGCCGTACAGCTCTGAGTCCGTGTCCACGTCGGGACCGAGGACCGAGGAGTTGAGCGAGTCGGCCTCGATGTTCACGCGCACGTTGTGGCGCACGAGGTTCTCGTGGCCGCGGATCAGCGCCGCGGTCTTCGAACCGCCGGTGAAGGCGACCACGTCCATCGGACCCAGGTGATCGAGCAGATCGCCCGCGCTGCCCGCTAGGAACTGGAAGGCGCCCTCGGGCAGCACGCCCGACTCGACCACGATCTGCGCGATGCGGTAGGCGATCAGAGCCGTCGGCGTGCCGGGCTTCTCGATCACCGGCATCCCGGCCAGGAGCGAGCAGGCCATCTTCTCGGCCATGCCCCAACCCGGGAAGTTGAAGGCGTTGATGTGGACCGCCACGCCGGGGCGCGGCACCAGCACGTGCTCGCCCCAGAAGCGCGGGGTGCGGCCGAGCTGCTGGCCCTCGCCGTCCGTCAGGAAGGGCCGGTCGCCGAGCCGCTTGCCGAAGCTGGCGTAGGCCGCCAGGGTTCCGGTGGCGCCGTCGAGGTCGAACTTCGCGTCGCCGCGGGTCGAACCGGCGTTCTGGATCGACAACTCGATCAGCGCCTCGCGGTGCTCGTGGATGGCGCCGGACAGGGCTTTCAGGGCCGCGGCGCGCTCGGCGAAGGTCATGGCGCGCAGGGCCGGACCGCCCACTTCGCGGGCGTAGGCCACGGCGGCGCCGCGGTCGATGCCGTCGCTGGCGCACTCGGCCAGGGGCATCTCGGTGGCCGGATCGACCAGGACCTGGGGATCGCCCTGGCCCGTCTGCCAGGTGCCGCTGAGGTAGCTCTCGAGCTTGATCATGGGGCTCTCGGGGGGTGGCGCGCCGGGCGCGGGGGCGAACAGGATATCCGACCCCGCCTCCGAATCCGCCGTCGCCCCCACGCCTTCCGGCGCAGCTTCCACGGCCAGGGCGAGTCTGTCACCCTGCCCCCATGAGCCAGTCCGACCCGCCCGAGGCCATCCGCTTCCTCGCCCCCGACCTCTTCTCCGGCCAGGTGGCCGTCGTCACCGGGGGCGGCACCGGGCTGGGCCTGCAGATCAGTCGCGGCCTGGCCGCCCTGGGCGCCACCGTGGTGATCGCCAGCCGCTCCGCCGAGCATCACCAAGCACTGCTCGAAGAGGGCGACGCCGCCGGTTGGCGGGTCTACTCCGAGACCGTCGACGTGCGCGAGGCGGACCGCGTGCGCGAGTTGGCCGACCGCGTCGTCGAGAAGCAGGGCAAGGTCGACATCCTGGTCAACAACGCCGCCGGCAACTTCGTCTGCCCGGCCGAGAAGCTGTCCGCCAAGGCCTGGCGAGCGGTGCTCGGGATCGTCCTCGACGGCACCTTCTACTGCAGCCGCTCCTTCGGTCGGCACATGATCGCGGCGGGCGGTGGGCAGATGCTGAACGTGCTCGCGACCTACGCCTGGACGGGCATGCCCGGAGTCGTGCACTCCGCCTCGGCCAAGGCCGGCGTCCTTGCCATGACCCGCACCCTCGCCGTCGAGTGGGCCCGCCACGGCATTCGAGTCAACGCGATCGCCCCCGGCCCCTTCGAGAGCAAGGGCGCCGAGGCCAACCTGTGGCCCAGCGAAGAGGTGCGCGAAGCGATCCTGCGCGGCGTGCCCCTGGGTCGCTTCGCCACGCCGGACGAGGTCGCCAGCCACGCCCTGTTCCTGCTCTCCCCCGCCTGCGCGTACGTCAACGGCGAGGTCTTCGTCCAGGACGGAGGCGCTTCCCTGGGCAAGGGGATGTGGACACCGGGTGACCGCGTCGGGCGCAGGAAGGCCTGAGCGATCCAAATGTGGCGGCGCGCCGGAACCGCCGCGGAGCCGTGCGGTTGAGGGTGGCATCGATCAGACCAACGCTGCTTCCGCAGCCATGAATCACGAGGATTCGACGATGCTCCGCCGACTCACGATACTCCGCCGGCCCGCGATACTCCGCCGGCCTGCGACCGCCATCGCCCTGGCCCTCTTGGCCCTGACCCCAGGCCATGCCGACGCCCAGCAACGCCCGGGCACCGAACACGGCTTCGAGCGGCGCGCGGAACGCTTCGACTCCGACACCGAAGGCGAGCGCAACGACGCGCGCGTCGAACGCTTCCGCGATCGAGTTCAAGAACTGCGCGAACGCTTCGGCATCCCCCAGGGCAGCCTCCGGCAAGAACGCGTCGAGCGGCCTCGCGGCGCAGACCGGGAGCCGTCACCGCTGACAGATCGCCGGTCTCGGCACACTGTCGACGATCGTGGTGCCGGCCTACGCGGCCGACTCGATCGCGATGCAAGCGGTCGCGGTGAAATCGGCCGCGGTGAAATCGGCCGCGGTGCAAGCGGTCGCGGTGCCACGGGACCCGGCGAGGATGATCGTGGGGTCAGCGGAAGCGACAGGCTCGGGCGCGGTGCGGTCGAACGCGACGTCATCGGACGCGACTTCATCGGACGCGGCGCGGCCGGGCGTGAGGCCGGCCGGCGGGCTGGCTTCGGGGCAGGTCGCGCCGACCGTATCCCGGCGCCTCACGACGGACGGGAGCGTGGGTCCGAGCTTCGCAGCAGCTCGGAGCCCGACCGGCTTCGGAGCGAGGCGGGCAGCCAACCGGGCGAACAGCTCCGCGAACACCTGCGCGATCGTTTCGAGGACGCGCGCGGTCGGCGCTCCCAACGTGACGACGAGCAGTTGGGGCAGGTCGACCAACCCCGCAGCGAGGAGCGCGAGACCCAGTCGACCGAGCGCCGCAAGGCCGCGATCGAACGCTTGCGCGAGCGCCTTCAATCCCATCGTGACGCCCTGCGACAAGGCACCCGGGTCGACGAGCGGCGCGGACCGACCCAGAACGGCGGCCGCCGTGAAGGTCCGGCCGAAGCGGGGCCCCACCGTCGCTCGCGCGGAGTCGAGATCGACCGCCGCGCGATCTGAGCCGTCGCCTCGACGAAACCCGCCGGACCGCCCCGTGAGGACTGCGGCCCGGCGGGCGTCCCAACCCCGCCCCCATCGCGCCTGTGCGCGGTGGGGGCGTTGTTCGTCGTGGGGCATTCCCAGGTCGGGGCGGCCCGCGACGGCGCGGCGACCCGCGTCCCCGCTGCCGCCGATAACCTCGCGTCATGGGAGATCGCGAGAACAGGCGCGCCCCGCGGACCGGCGCCCGGCGCGTCGAAGTCGGCGGGCAGGAGCTGTGGCTCTTGGCCGAGCGGGCGGCCTGGTGGCCCCTGGAGTCGACCCTCTTGGTGAGCGACTTGCACCTGGGCCGCCCGCCGACCGACGACCCCTACCTTACGGATCCGACGATCGCCGCCGCCGCCGATCTGTCCCGCCTCGGCGAGCTGCTCGATCAGCTCGGGGCGCGCCGTCTCTGGATCCTCGGGGACCTGCGCCACTCGAGCGCGTCCGGCCTGGGCGCGGCGGACGAGGTGCTGGCGGTGTGGCTCGCCGCGCGAGGCGAACTCGAGATCCACATGGTGCGCGGCAACCAGGACGAGGCCGCCGGAGACCCGAGCGACGCGCCCGGTCTCCACATCCACGCGCCCGGACGGCCCGAAGGCCCCCTGACCCTGCACCACTACCCGCCGGAGCCGGGAGATCCCGGAGTCTCGCCGGCGGGCTGGGTCGCGGGCCACCTGCACCCGGCGGCAACTTTCGGGGGGCCACGGGACGCGCCCCGCGCTCCCGCCTTCCTGGTCGAGGGGCGCGGCCTGGTCCTGCCGGCCTTCGGCTCGGGCACCCACGCCCACCCGGTGCGCCGTCGCCCCGACCAGCATCTGTTCCCGATCCGCAACGGAATCGTCGAGCGGCCAATCGACCTGGAGCGCCACGCCACCAGTGGTCGATCCAATCCGGGTCGATGACTCCCCTCGAGACCCTCCCCGCCGCGGCGCCGGACCGCATCACCCCCGACGGCACCGCCCGCGACCGCGCCCCGACCGAGCATGAGCCCCCGCCCGCAGCCGGCCCCCGCTGGGCCATGCGCGGCGGACTGCTGTTGGCCCTGGTCGGCGCCGTGGGTTTGGCCTTGGGCGTGGAGCCCTTCCGGACCTACTTCTACGCCTTCGTCTGGTGGGGCTGGATCGCCGCCGCGAGCGGCTGGACCCAGGCGCGCGCGGGGCGCTCGCTGCTGTTCACCAGGCCGCGCGCCTTCGGCCTCTTGACCCTGTGGTCGGTGACCTTCTGGCTTTTGTTCGAGGTGCTCAACATCGCCCTCGACAACTGGTACTACGTCGGCTCGATGCCGACCCTCGCCGGGCGCCTGCTGGGCATGACGGTCTGCTTCGCGACGGTACTGCCCGGGGTCTTCGTCACCCGCGACTGCATCGCCGCCCTGGGCTTCGCGGCGGGCGCGAGGCTGCGCGCGCGGCCGATCGGCGCCGGCGCGTCGCGCAACTTGGCCCTGTGCGGCGTGCTGTTCACCGCCCTGCCGCTGATCTGGCCCACCTACTTCTACCCCCTCGTCTGGGGCGCCACCTTCTTCCTCGGTGAGGCCTTCCTGGTGCACCGTGGCCAGCGTGGGCTGATCGTGTGCCTGGCCGCCGGGGATCCGCGCCCCGCCTTGCAACTGCTCGCCGCGGGCTTCGTCACCGGTGGCCTGTGGGAGTCCTGGAACTTCTTCGCCGGCGCCAAGTGGATGTACACGGTGCCGTTCTTCGAGCACCTGAAGCTGTTCGAGATGCCGCTGCTGGGCTTCCTCGGCTTCCCGCCGTTTGCCCTGGAGTGCTACAGCTTCGCCTGCATCCTCGTCGCCCTCGGGCTCTGCCCGCCCTTCGATGAAGGCTTCGACGCCGAGGACGCCGCGCGCACCACGACGACCCGAGCCACCCTCGGTGCGCTGGCCGCCGCCGTGCTGGCCGTCCCGATGATGTTCGCCACCGACGCCGAGGTGGTGCGCGGTACGCGGGCTCTGGTGAGCGAGATGAAGTCCCTGCCGAGCGGCAGCCAGACGGCCCTGACGCGCGCGGGCTACACCGACGTGCGCGACCTCCTGGCCGTGATCCACGGGGACCACGCTCCCACCGCATGGAGCAGCCTGCCGCCGCAACTGCGCGCCGCGGCCGAGTCCGAGATGGAGCTGATGAACACCGCCCTGATGGGAGCACGGGGCGTGGCCTGGTTGGACGCGATCAGCGTCGAGAACGCCCACGAACTCGCGGCACTCGACTGGCGCAGGGTCGTCAGCCTGGCGGGCAGCGCGACACCGGTGGCCCAATCCCTGCTGCGACGCTACGGCCCGGCGCCCTACGACCGCGAGGTCCGCAACTGGGTGCGGGCCGCGCGCAGGGCGACCGAGCACTGACGGGATCCGGTGACCGGGGCGAAGCTCAGCGCACGACCCGCCGCGCGAGTTCGCTGATGGCCAAGACCTCGTCGTCCGCGGCGTGGATCGAGAGCTGCTCCGAGATCGTCAACGGGGGGCTCGAGAAGCCCTCGAAGCGCGCCAGGATCTCGGTCGCCGGCAGGCCCGATCGGATGACGAACTCGTGCAGCATCGGACGCCACCATCTGCGCCAGAGGTGACGGCCGAAGAGCCCATCGATGCGGACCTTCGCGAACAGCCACAGCAAGCCGAGGATGGCGACGGCGCTGACGTAAGCCAGGGCCTGGGCCAGCCAGTCGGGCATCGCTTCGACGAGCACGTCGCCCAGGTCCGAGCCGATCCTGAACACCAGTACGATCGCGGCGAGCGAGCTCAGCCCCAGCAGAGCCGAGCGCAGGAGCGACGAGAGCGAGTCCGTGCGGGCGCGCTCCGTCCGGGCCAGGAAAGCCTCGACCAGCTCGTCGGCCTGCTGCGAAGAGAAGCCGATGGGCTCGCGTTCCTCGGCGTCGGTGCGGTCAAGGGCCTGGGCGGCCAGGTGCACGAAGGCCGGCACGAATCGCCCCGAGCCCGGCCGACCGCTTCCGACGGCGTCGAGCAGCGGCCTTGGATCGTCGGCCACCTGGACCAGGAGGGCGACCACCCGCTCATCCACGCGCGGGCGCGCAGGACCGCTGAGCTCTCGCAACAACTCGTCCAGCTCGGCCACGAGGGGATGGACCCCGTGGCGACGCCCCGAGGGTGCGACGAAAGCCTGGCGCTCGGCCTGGTAGTCCAACAGGAGCGCGACATCGATCAGCCGACTGTCGTCGTCGAAGCCCAACTCCTCGTCGACCTCGGCCAAGCGCGCCTCGACCCAGGTACGCTCGGCGATCCACGTCGCCGTGGGCAGAATCGTCAGCAGGAACGACACCCGCGAGCGGTCGAAGCGCAGCTCCGGGTCGTCGGCAAGGCGGTCGACGAACTCTTGCCAAGGGTCCGGATCGGCGCCCGACGCCGTGCGCATCAGGTGATCGCAGACGCCACGCAGGAGTGGCCGCGAACCGAGGACCCGCTGGACGCGCTCGAGAAAGGCCAGCAAGTCCCCCGGGTCGTCCTCGCCGCGCGCGCGTTTCCAGACCAGGAAGTGCAACACCCCGTCGTCGGGCCAACGGTCGAGCGCCTGGACCAGCAAATCGTCGAAGGAGGGCGCCGAATCCGGAGCGGCGATGTCGCGACGCAGGGAGTCGATGAAGAACTGACGCGCGGGCGAGCTCTGCCCGGGCTCAGCGGGCCAGGCGGTCTCGGCCGCGTCGTCGCGCTCCCCGTGCAGCTCGGCTCGGCGCAGCTCCGCATCGCGATTCGCGCGCGCGACCTGCGGCGGAGCTTCGAACGACGGCTGGTCTGTGGGGCCCTGCCTGAGTTGCTCGAATGCCGCGCGGATGCGTTGGAATCCCTCGGGGTCGCGCTCGGGCTTGTGCCGCCGGACGAGTCGGTTGTAGGCCCGTTTCAACTCGCGCTGGTCGAGGGGCGAGGACAGTCCGAAGAAGCCCAGGGGATCGTCGGGCAGCAAGTTCCAGTCCGGCTCCGGCGCCTCCTCGGCCGCGCTCATTGGAGCCTCCGCCGGGCTCGGGCCGCCTCGACGCGACCGTGCAACAGGCGCCAGGTCCGCACCAGAGTGCTGGCGAGCAGCGGAAGGAAGGCCACCACGAGCAGGAGCGGGATCGCCAGCCCCCACAGCAGGAAGAAGACTGTTGCCGCCGCCCGTCGCAACACCGGCGCCAGGGCGGGCGCGACGCCGGCCGCCGGGATCGGCGCCAGCTCGCGCAGCCAATCCCCTCGAGGCGCGCGAGGTGGGGGTACTCGCGGGAGATGCGCGCCACCGACGATTTGATCAGCGCTTGACGGGACGTGGAGCGGTCGCCGGAGGTCAGGCGCGCGCGGTCCGCGCGATGGGCGCGGGCGACGTCCGACGGGGCGGCGGGAAGCCGGCGCAGGATCTCGGCCAGGGGCCTCGCCACCAGCCGATCGGTGCCCAGGCGCTCCAACTCGGGGCGGGCCCGATTCGCGAGCTCCAGGCGCGCCGACCAATGCGACAGGTCGGGGAAGCGTTCGACCTCGATCTCGGCCAGGCGCGCGCGGAAGGTCTCGGCGTCGAGCTCCTCGAACCGCTCGCGCAGGTCCGCGAGGCGCTGCATGCGATCGAAGCGCGCGGCGACCATGGCCCCCATCTCGTCGTCGCGGGAATCGGGCGGCAGCATCGGCAGGCCTCCGTGCCGCCGCATCAACGACCAGGGGTCGCGCTCGGGATCCTCGATGATCTCGAGCAGGGCGCGGCGGCGTTCAGTCTTGTCCGCCATCGGGCGCGCGCGGTGGGACGTAGGGGAACCCCAGGGCCGAGAGGGCGATCAGGAGCTGCTCGCGCATGGCCACGAAGGTGCTGCGCTCGCTGCCGGCCAGGGCCTGCTCGTAGTCGTCGACGACGCCCTCGAATCCCTCGCGCTGCAAGGGCTCGACCTCCCCCACCACTCGGGATGCGAAGGCCAACAGCTCGCGGTTGGCCAGCTCGTCGCGGGGGTAGAACTTGATCGCTTGCATGCGCTCGACGGCTCGGGCCACGTCCGCCTCGCTGAGGCCCTCGACGGCGTGCTCGATCACCGTCTGGAACACCTGACCGGTCTCCTCGATGCGCGCCTCGACCTCGAGCAGACCGTTCAAGTCGTAGGTGAAGCGGATGCCGACCACCTGCCCCGGCGGCCCGGACGGGATGCCCCGCACCTCCAGCTCGCCGATGCGGAGGTTGTCCTCCACGCGGCGCGACTCGCCCTGGTAGATCTCGAGCTTGACGCAGGTCTGACCCGCATGGACCGTCGAGACGTACTTCTCGCAGGAGACCGGAATGGTCGTGTTGCGGTGGATGATCGGGAGGAAATAGCCCCTGCGAAACTGGGTGGCTATCTCCTTGGCCGTCTCGACGCCCAGGGTGTGGGGGCAGACGTCCGTCGCCACCAGGTCTTCGACCGCGGCATCGTCCGCGATCAGGGCCGCCTGAACCGCGGCGCCCAGGGCCACCACGTGGTCGGGGTCGAAGCGCTGCAGGAGCTCGCCGCCGGTGAACGCCGCCACCATGGCGCGAACCTGGGCCAGGCGCGTGGCGCCTCCGACCAAGATCGTCTCGTCGATCTCCCGCGGCTGCCGTCCGGCGTCGCGCAGCACCCGCGTCAGGGGCCCCACCAGCCGCTCGACGAGAGGCGCGAAGATTGCATCGATGACCTCGCCGTCCGGCGCCAGGCTCGGCGCGTCGGGCCCGATGGTCCCGTCGGCGGCGGGTAGACGGATCGCCTGCGCGGCGGCGCCGGCGCACTTGTAGCGCTCGCACTCCAGCCGCAGCCGTGCCCAGCGCTCGGGCTCGCCCAGGGCCGTGGCCTCGGCTTGCAGGTCGAACTGTTCCAGGGCCCAGGCGGCCAGGGCGTCGGTGAAGTCCTCGCCGCCCAGTTGGCTCTCACCAGCGGTGGCGACGATCTCGAGGTTGCCCTCGAAGACGTCCATCAGCGTCACGTCGAAGGTCCCGCCGCCCAGGTCGAACACGAGCAGCGAGCGCTCCGAATGCCGGTCGTGGAAGCCGTAGGTCAGGGCGGCCGCGGTGGGCTCGTTGACGATGCGCCGCACGTTCAGGCCGGCCAGCCTGCCCGCCTGACGGGTGGCCAGGCGCTGGTGGTCGTTGAAGTAGGCCGGGACCGTGATCACCGCTTCGGTGATGGCCTCGCCCAGCGCCGCCTCGGCGTCGGCCTTGAGCGACCTCAGGACGACGCTGGAGAGCTCGATCGGATCGAGGCTCAGGTCGCCCAGGCTGAGCTGCCGGGGCGTCCCGATCAGGCGCTTGAAGAAGGAAGCGCAGGCTCTCGGCTGCACCACCCGGTGCTCACGGGCCGCCTGTCCGACCAGCACTTCGCCGCTGTCGAGCAGGGCGACGACGGAGGGGGTCAGCAGTCCGCCGCCGGCGGTCGGCAGAAGGCGCGGCCCACCGGGCCCGAAGACCGCGCACAGGGAGTTCGTCGTGCCGAGGTCGATGCCGATGATGCGTGCCATGGGGCGCCCATCCAGGTCCCGGGCCAAGGGCGCCGGGAGGGGGGCGGGCGGATTCTACCGCCAGGGTGTCGGCGTCCAGCGACTCGGAACGGTCCTGCGCGAGCGGATCGAGCTGGTGTCCTGGATCAGAAATTCGGCGTCACTGCCCGGAGGTCCGATCGATGCTGGCTAGGCGCGCCGACGACGCGTATCCGCTGCGATACTCGGAGGAGGCGCTGGCGACGCCAGCGGCGATCGGAGCCCGGGAAGTGACGCCGAATTTCTGATCCAGGACACTTGGCGGGCAGAGACTCCCGCCTCGCACGGAATCGGCACTCGTCGTCGGCGGGGCAGGCGGCGAATGATCCCTGCCGAGGAGCGCCGGGCAACGGTTCCGCTCGCCCTGCCCCCGATGTCGGGGCACCGCGGTCTCGCCACCGATCCCAGGGGGGCGCGATCGGCGGTGCGTGCGGGCTGATCTCAGGCGCCGACGGCTTGGAGGTTCCAGCGCTTGACGCGCCGGTCGACCGAATCGACCAGGTCCTGGAGCTCGTCCAAGGACGCGCGGGCGGCGTTGGAGACGCCGGCGAGCTCGTCCAAGAGCCCCGAGAACTGCTGCCCGCCCTCGACCGTCTCCGAGATCGAGCGCCCGGTGACGTGGTTGACCTTGGCGGTCAGCAGGATGCGGCTGAAGCGGTCCGTGATCGCCCCGAAGGTGCGCAGGGACTTGCGGAGCTGGGCCACGCCCTCGGCTGCCGATCCGGCCACCGCCGAGTAGCTCTGCTTGAGCATCGACGAGAGCTCCTCGCAGGTGGCACCGAAGTCCTCGATCTGCTGGGCGCGGTCCGCATCCGCGATGTGCGATCGAGACAGGAAGTAGGCCTCGGTCTCGACCAGGAGCGTCGCCACCGAGACCTGCAGCGAGGTCTGCTCGATGGTCTCGTCGAGCACGGACTGCTCGGTCTCCAGGATGCGGGCTTCGCGGGAGATGTCCCCGGAGATGATCGAGGTCTGCTCGCTGACCACTCCCAGGGCGCGACCGCGTTCATCCATGCGCGCCGCGCAGATGCTCGAGTTGAGGGCGATGCGGTTGACCGAGCGGCTGACGCCGTCCGAGGACCGGGCCTGGTCGTTGGCCACGTCGCGAAGGTGATCGAGCAGCTCGAGATCCTCGAGGATCGCGAACATGCGGCCCGTCTTGTTCGAACCTTCTGCGGCGCTCGTGCGCGGCATCAGCGTGCGCCGCGACATGATCTCGCTACGCAGGCTCTTGACCATGAAGCGGTCGTAGCTCTCGTAGCCCAGGGTCCCGAGGGCCTCGACGAGTTGGGCGGTGGAGGCGTCCATCGCCGCCGGCGTGTCCGTGCCGAAGCCGGCCTCGGTCGCGAGCAGCTTGGCGTAGAGCTCCTCCACGGCCGGAATCACCCCCGAGGTCGGCTTGAGTCGCACCGAGAGGTAGCCGGACTCGATCGGCAAGGCCACGGCGAAGACCCAATAGAACTCGCCGTTGCTGGTCATGTTCTTGACGTAGGCACCGATCGGCTTGCCCGCGCCGAGGTAGCTCCACAGGAGCCGGAACACGCAGCGCGGCATGTCCGGGTGCCGCACGAGACTGTGTGGCGCGCCGATCGCCTCGCTGGCCGGGTAACCGGCGATGCGAAGGAAGACGTCGTTACACGACTTGATGCGACCCTTCGGGTCCGTCGTGGAGAAGAACAGCTCCGAGAGGTCGAAATCCGCACTGCGGTCGACGGGGACGACTTTGCTTCGGGCCATGGAGAGTTGATCAGGGGAAATCGGCCAGACGCACCACGGCCACCCTTGCATCGGCCGCGGCACCCACCGGAGTTCACCCATTTCCCACCCTCGGCTCCGATTCCCGGGACCCCGTGCCCGGAAGCGACTTCGAAGGGTCGCGGAGCCCTGCGGCGACCCGCTCCCCGCCCGCTCAGGCTCCGGCCGGCTCTGGATCGGTCGCCCCGGTGCCGCGATCGACCCCGGCCGAGCGCAGCATGGACGCCAGGCGCGCCGTCATGTCGTGCCGCTCGAGCACCGCCGCCCGGCCGCGCTCGGCCATGGCGCGGGCCTGGTCGGGGTGCTCGAGGTAGTGCGCGATCTTGGCCCGCAGCTCGGCCAGGTCACGGTAGACCGCGAGTTCCTCCCCCACCGCGAAGCACTCCGCCAGGGCCTCGGAGGCCTCGACCAGGGCGAAGCCCCCGCAGGCCAGCACGTCGAAGACCCGCATGGTGACGATGTCCGCCTGGTACAGGCGTCCGATGTCCACGTTGATCGACGCGCCCGAGTAGACCCGGTTGAGCTCGAGCGCGTGGCCCGCCCCGCCGCGGTAGCGCACGCCGTGGGGCTCGAGGGCCTTCCAACCCTCGTCGCCCCAGACCTGGACGTCGAAGCTGGCCAGGGAACCCACCCAGGACAGGCGTTTCTCGGCGGCCGCCGCCTCGGCGGCGAGGGACTCCGGTCGCAGGGTCGAGTGCCCCGCCTCCGCCTCGGCCGCGCAGTCGTCGAGGAACTTGCCGAAGGTCGGGCGCAGCAGGGTCGCCAGGCGGTAGCGGGAGAAATCCCCCCGCTGGTCCGCGAGGGCCTGCTCGAGGGCTGCGCGACCGCTCGCGTCCGTGGCCCCCTCGTCGCGGGCCCAGGCGCCGTAGAGCTCGAGGAACTGGTCCTGGGCCCGTCGCCCGCGCTCGACCATGCTCGCGCCCACGAAGGCCACCGGCGCCCGGTAGTGCTCGGCCTCGGCGCCGGCGAGCTGCGCCGGCCTGCGCGCGAGGGTGTCCGCGGCCAGGGGCTGGTAGGTGACGTGCTCGAAGCCGGCGGCGCGGAAGGCGTCCACGTGGGCGCGCCGGTAGGTGAACACATGGCTGGTCGGGCAGGGGCGTTCGAGCCGCGCCAGGGAGTCGGTCGAGGGATCGATCTCCCAGGTCAGCGCGGGGAGCCCGCGCGCGGAGCAGAACTCGGCCACACCATGGGTGTGGTTGACGGTCACCAGGGCCACCGGGTCCAGGGCGTCGACCTGGTGCTCGATCTCCTCCACGGCCAGGCCTTGGATGTCGACCGTCCAGGGCCAGAAGCCCAGGCGCTCCAGGCACTCCCCGACCTGATCGACGAACAGGCGCCCCTCGCCCAGGGCGATCGGGCGACCGACGGCGCCGCGCTCGACCAGCCGCCGCTCGCGGGCCCACATGGAGCCCAGAATCGGGTGGGCACGCACCTGCGCCGGGATCTGCTGGCCGGTCCAGGCCAAGAGGTCCGTGCCCAGCAGCAACTCGAGCCGCCCGCCGTCGATGGCCTCGGCCAGGTCCAGGCGCTCGATCAAGAGCCGCAGCAGGCGCGGATCGCGGTCCCAGGCCAGGATCCGGGTCGCAGGCCCCGCGAGGGCGCGCGCCAGGGTCTCGCCCAGGCCGACGCCGAACAACAGGAGGCTCCCTTCGGCCCGGCTGCCCGAGCGCGCCGCCAAGTCCAGCGTGGCGCCGTCCGCGGCCGCCGCTTCGAGATCGAGCCGCTGCCACGTCCCGCGCCAGTCGATCCCGACGCCGCCGGGCTCCGCGCGCAGGTGGTCCTCCCGCGCCGGCAGATCCAAACGCGCGAGCAGGGCCGGCGCGCGGCGCTGCAGAGCGAGGACGTTGCGTTCGAGAACCGCCGGGGTCCCGGTCGCGGGCTGGGGGTTGGATTCGGTCGGGGGCAAGGCTGGACCGGCGCGCCGCGGTGGACGGCTCGCGCGCCCCCCTTCTACAGTGCGCCGCCGGCCGGAACGAGGGCCGTGCTCCCCATGACTGAAGACAGCCCCAAGATCGGCGTCCTGACGATCTCCGACCGCGCCAGCCGCGGCGAGTACGAAGACCTCTCCGGCCCGGCCATCGAAGCAGCCCTGCGCGACTACCTGGCCACGCCCTGCGAGTACCTGCGGGTGGTGATCCCCGACGACCGGGAGGGCATCTGCGCCGCCCTGCGCGAGCTGGCGGCCAAGGGTTGCTCGCTGGTCTGCTCCACCGGCGGCACCGGCCCCTCGGCGCGCGACGTCACACCGGAGGCCCTCGAGGAGGTGTGCGACAAGCTCTTCCCGGGCTTCGGCGAACAGATGCGCCGCGCGTCCCTGGACGAGGGCGTGCCCACCGCGATCCTCTCGCGCCAGACCGCGGGGACCCTGGGTTCGACCCTGTTCGTGACCCTGCCCGGCAAGCCGGCGGCGATCCGCGTCTGCCTCGACGCCGTGTTCCCGGCCATCCCCTACTGCATCGACCTGATCGGCGGGGCCTGGCTCGAGGGCAACCCCGAGGTGGTCGAGGTCTTCCGTCCGAAGCAGAAGTAGCGCCGATGGCCGCCACGCCGAGCGCAACGGCCCGCGACCTGCCGCGGGCGAGTGAGCACCGCGCCGGCTGTGGCCCCGAGGCCGGGGTCCCGGCCAGCCCGCGCTCGACCCGCGGGCGCTGGCGCGCGGCGGTGCTGGTCGCCGTCCACGCGGTGATCGCGGTGCGCGTAGCCCATTGGCTGGCCACCGAGCGCACGCTCAGCGCCCTCGAACCCTCGGAGGCGGGCCACTCCTTGGCCCAAGGCGTGATCAACGCCGGCCTCGTGTTCATGGTGCTCTTGACCCTCTCCACCCTGGTGGTGGGTCGCTTCTTCTGCGGTTGGGCCTGCCACTTGGTTGCGCTGCAGGACGGCGCCGCGTGGCTGTTGGGGCGCCTCGGTCTGCGCCCCCGGCCGCTGCGCTCGCGCCTCCTGGCCTGGCTCCCGGCCGTCGCTGCCCTGGAGATGTTCGTGGTGCCGAGCGTGCTGCGAATGGTCGGCGACGGCCCGCGTCCAGCCTGGCAGTGGCACCTGTTCACCGACGACCTGTGGGCACGCTTCCCGGACTGGCCGGTGGCCCTGGCGACTTTCGTCGTGTGTGGCTTCGTCGCGGTTTGGCTGCTCGGCGCCAAGGGCTTTTGCACCTACGCCTGTCCCTACGGCGCGATCTTCGGGCTCGCCGATCGGGTGGCGCCCGGGCGCATCCGCGTCGATGCTGACGCCTGCGAGGGCTGTGGGCACTGCACCGCCGTCTGCACCAGCAACGTGGTCGTGCACCGCGAGGTGGCGCTCTTTGGCCAGGTCACCGATCCGGGCTGCATGAAGTGCATGGACTGCGTCAGCGCCTGTCCCAAGGACGCGCTGAGCTTCGGCTTCGGTAGCTTGCCACCGAAGCGACCCGCGGATGGGCGCGCGAAGCCGGCACGCACCTTCGACTTCAGTTGGCCCGAGGAGTTCCTGCTCGGCAGCGTTTCGCTGGCGTCGGTCTGGGCCTTCCGCGGGCTCTACGACCAAGTGCCCTTCCTCCTCTCCCTGGCCCTGGGCGGCTTCGCCGGCCTCGCTGCGGTGCTGGGCCTGCGCCTCGCCCGCCGGGTCGAGCTGCGCTTCCAACGCTCGGTGCTCGTGTCGAATGGCCGCTGGACGCCCCGCGGCGGCGTGGCGTTCGTGGCGAGCTGCGGCTTCCTGTTGCTGGCGGTCCACTCGGCGCTCGTGCGCTTCAGCGCGATCGAAGGTGAACGCCTCTTGCGCACGGCTCCCGGCGCCGAACCGCAGCGCACGGCCGCGATCGAGTCGGCCCTGGTACACCTCGAACGCGCGCGTCACCTCGGACTGCTGGTGCCCAAGCGACTTCACAACCAGCTCGGTCAGGCCTACTTCGGCCTGGGGCGCGAGCAGGAAGCCGAGGCCGACCTGCGCGCCGCCGTCGAGGCCGACCCGACCATGACGGTCGCCCGCGAGGTCCTGCTCGAACTGCTGGTGCGGCAGGAGCGACTGGCGCAAGCCGCCGCGGTGCTGTGGGACCAGTTCGAAGCTGCGCCGCCCGACGCGGCCCAGGCCGCCGCCCGCGCGCCGCTGGTGGTGCGGCTGGTCCAGGAGCTGCCCGACGCGGTCGAGCCCCGGCTCTGCATCGCGCGCATCCAGCTGGCCCTGGGCGATCGCGACACGGCGATCACCAACCTCGAGCGCGCCCTGGAACGCTTCCCTGGCGAGCCCCGGTTGGTACGACTGCTCGACGAGGCGCGCGCCTCCGAGCTCTGATCGGCCGACCGCGAATGGCGCGGGGCCGCGCCCGGCAAGTGCCGGACGCGGCCCCGTCGATCGCCCGCTTCGGTCAGCGCGCGAGCGCGGTCACCGGAGCGGGTCGCCGCGCTCAGTTGGCGCAGCCGGCAGTGTTGTTGCCCAGGCGCACCAGCAGACCGTTGGTCAGGTCGCCCAGGGCGAAGGCCGGACCGCTGCCGGTCAGGGTGAAGGCCTGGAAGTTCAGGTCGACGCCCTCGAGGGCCACGTCGCTCGGCACCGGCAGGGCGAAGGAACCGTCGCCGGCGCCGTCGTTGATCGCCGAGCCGACCTGGGAGATCTGCGCACCGAAGACGCCACCCAGGTAGAGGGTGCAGCCGCTGCCCAGGGGCAGGTTGGTCGCGAGGGGGCTGGCAAACAGGACCGAGGTCGCGCCGGGGGCGTTGTCGGTCATGTCGAGGGCGAAGCCGGCGTTGCCGAGGGTCGCCTGACCGTTGGCCGCCAAGGTCGGCACGCTCGAGCTGCCGCAACCCGGGCCTAGCACGAGGTCGTACTGGCCGGTGGGCACCTGGGTCGCCACGGCGAAGCTGTCCGCGCCGGTGCCGGGCAGGAACTGGCCGAGGGAGGCCAGGCCGGACTCGGGCGCCGCGGAGGAGTCGAACCAGAAGTTGTAGATCGAGTTCCAGTTGAGCGGGTTGTTGCCGGTCGAGACGACCAGTTCGCCGCCCACGTGGTTGAAGCTCCAGCCGTTGGCCGGGTCGAGGTCCACGTCCTTGAAGCCGAAGCCCGAGACCTGGGCCGAGGCACACAGGGGCAGGCGCAGCTCGTCGATGCCGCGCGCGTTGTCGCGGTTGTGCAGCGCGTACTCGTAGTGGTAGAGGCCGTTCGCGTTCGGACCGGTGACCTTCGAGGCCACGAAGACGCGACCGTCGTCGTTGCCGTTGGTGCTCGAATCGACCGACGCGCCGGGCCAGATCGACAGCACGGTGTCGTTCACCAGCGGCCCCGTGTTGGAGAAGTTCCACTTGGAACCGTTCCAGGTCGGGTTGAACGGACGGAAGCCCAGGTTGTTGCCGCGACGGGCCTCGGGCTCACCACGGATCACGTAGTAGCTGGAGTAGGCGAAGCTGGGGTTCAGAACCGGATCCAAGGCCGCATCGGGGATGTGGATGCGGTTGCCGATCGGACCCAGGCTGCCGGCCTGGCCCATGGTGAAGCTGCGGTTGCCGTCGCACATGGTGCCCGGCGTCGGGTTCAGTCCGGCGTCGAAGAACGAGCACTGGGCGGTCCACTGCCCGAGCCACGGATCGATCTCGTCCGGGGGCGCGAGGTAGAAGTTGTTGCTGTTGTTCGACACCGCGTAGGTGTCCGAGCAACCGATCCCGAGGTACGTCCCGTCGTGGCCGAAGGGGCTCACGGTGCAGGTGTCGCACTGGCTGCTGGCCAGGGCGAAGAAGCCGTGCTTGACGTAGGAGTAGTCGGAGATCTGGATCATCCGTCCCGAGTCGTCGTGGCGCACGACGAGGAAGGCGATCATCGGGTGGTCCTCCTGCATCGGCGCGAGCCAGGGCACGTCGACCGTGCCCTTGTTGCAGGAGGTGGTCGACATGGCGACGGCGTTCATGCCCCCGGGGAAGGTCCCCGAGCGGTTGACGGCGGTCAGGTCGTTGAGCAAGCCGAGGGCGACATCGGTGCCCGGAATCACGTTCTGCTGCGGTGCCGCGCTGGCGAACGAAGAAAGGGCGGCCCCGAAGAGGGCCGCCAGGACGGCGTGGGATCTCATGAACGTGATCGTGTGGGTAGTGTTGGGATTCGAGTGAGAGCCGCCGGTGGCCGCTCCCGATGCGAGGGGAGTCCCCTTGGAAGGTCCTGGGGACGATTTGGTTCCCACCGCCTGGGCGGAACGCCCCCAGAGCCTATCCCGACCCGCTTGCCGCCGGGGTCGCCGGGGTCGCCGGTGCCCCCGGCGGCCTGGCGACCGCGCCTGCCGGGGCCGGCGGGCGGGTTCCAACGGCCCCCTTGGGATCAGGTGACCTCGGTGTCCGATTCCAGAACCAAGGCGACGACCTGGTCACCCGGCCTGGGATCGAAGGGCACGTCCACGGAGGCCACGAACAGCTCGCCGTTGCGATCGATGCGGAACAGGGGCAAGGCCCGGTCCCCGTGGTGCTCCTTGTAGGACGCGAAGTCGAAGTCTTCGGTCAAGGGCGTCACGCGCATGCGGGCGCCCTGGACCAGGCGCGAATCCAGCTCCCAGAAGTTCGCCTGGGGAGCGAACAGCAGGCGCCCTTGCATCTCCTGGGTGATGCGATTGCGGGCCGCCTCGGACTGCGGCTCACCGTCGCTGAGCCACTCGGGCGGGAGCTGGTAGAGGCCCGAGCGCTCGAAGCGGCCGGCGAAGCGAGCCACCGCGAGGCTGTTGACCTCATCGTTGGGCGTCAGCGCCAGCAGTCGACCGATGCCGTCGAACGGCACACGCTGGTCGACGTACTCCGAAAGGGCGTTGGCGTGGTAGGCCTTCAGCCCGTCGAGCCGCGCCGTGGCCACCTGGGTGCGGTTGGTGTCGATCAGGATCACCGGCACGCCCAACTTCGTCAGGGTCACCCCGAGCTGGCGCGCGAAGGGGTGGGACCCGAGCAGCAAGAGGCCCCCACGCTCCATGTCGGCGATGCCGAGCTTGCGGGCGATGGGCGCTGCGAGCAGGCCGTAGACGACGACCGTACCGACGATCACGACGAACACCACCGGGGCCAACTCCCGGGCGCGATCGACCCCCGCGTGCGACAGTTCGATCGCGAACAGGGAAGAGATCGCCGCCGCCACGATCCCGCGCGGCGCCATGACCGAGAGGAACACCTTCTCGCGCCAATTGAGGCCCGTGCCGATGCACGAGAGCCACACGGCCAGCGGCCGGACGACCAGGATCAGGAGCGCGAGGAAACCGACGCTGCCCCAACCGAGGGGGGCGAAGTCGTCGAATCGCAGGCGCGCGGCCAGGAGCACGAACAGGGTCCCGATCAGGACCACGCGCAGGTTCTCCTTGAACTCCACGATGTGCTCGATGCGCGCGCCCTTGGCGTTGGCCAGGGAGATGCCGAGCACGGTCACGGTCAGAAGGCCCGACTCGTGGGCCAGCTCGTTGGACAGGGCGAACGCCGTCAGCCCGGTCATCAGCACCACGGCGCTCTGCAGGTAGTCCGGGATCAGGTGGCGCCGCAGCACGACGGCCAAGCCCTCGGCCACGGCCAGTCCGATCACGACGCCCACGGCACCGGCCGCGAACAGCTCGATGAACGCGTCACCGGTCGCGGCCTTGCCCCCTCCGGCGCTGATCCAACCGAAGACCAGCACCGCGAGCACGGCCCCGATGGGGTCGTTGACGATGCCCTCCCACTTGACCAGCGAGCCCACCGGGCCCTTGGGCCGCACGAAATTGAGCAGCGGCAGGGTCACCGTGGGACCCGTGACCACCAACAGGGCGCCGATCAGGGTCGAGAGGGGCCAGGAGAAGCCCAGGGTCCAGTGGGCCGCCACGCTCGACAGGGTCCAGGTCACCGCCACGCCGATGGTCAAGAGGCGACTGAAGGCGGGGCCGATCTCGGTCAGCTCCGAGCGCCGCAGGCTGAGTCCGCCCTCGAGCAGGATCGTGCCCACCGACAGCGAGACCAGCGGGAACAGCATCGGCCCCATCAGCTCGTCGGGATCGAGCCAGCCCAGGACCGGTCCGACGGCGAAGCCGACCAGCAACAGGAGCAGGATCGAGGGCAACCGCAGGCGGGTCGCGAGCCACTGGCTGCCGACGCCGAGGGCGGCGACCAGCCCGAGCTGGGAGGTGGGAGAGAGTTCCATCGTCGGAAGGGGTGCGGATCAGAATCCCGCGGCGTGGCCGTCCTTGCGGGACTCGGAGGCCCCGCTCAGCACACGCGCCACCGGATCCCAACCGACGGCCTGGTAGCCACCGAAGACGCCGCGCGCGGCGCCGACACGATGACCTCGCGCGAGCAGATCGCGAACAGTCCCCTGGGAGAATCCGCTCTCGAGGTACACGCGGCCGCCCCCGCGGCGCTCGGCGCCGGTCGGTTCCGGTCCGCCCTCGTGCAGGGCCCTGGGCGCGTCGCCCGCCTCCTGGAGATCGAGGCCGAAATCGATTCGGCCGACCAGGATCTGGACTTGCCCCTGGGGCTGCATCGCGCCGCCCATCACCCCGAAGCTCATCCAGGGCTCGCCGTCGCGGGTGGCGAAGCCCGGCATGATCGTGTGGAACGGGCGCTTGCCCGGGGCGTAGGTGTTCGGTCGTCCCGGGGCCAGGTCGAAGAGCTCGCCCCGATCCTGCAGCACGAAGCCGAGGCCTTCGGGCGCGATCCCCGAGCCCATGCCGCGGAAATTGCTCTGGATCAGGGACACGAAGTTCCCGTCGCCGTCGCCGATCGCGAGGTAGACGGTGTCGCCCGCGTCCAAGCGGGGATCGCCGGGCGCCACGTCGGTCGCCGCGCGGAGCTCGTCGATCGAACCCACCCGCGCCGCGGCGTAGTCCTTCGAGACGAGTTCGGCCACGGGGATCTCGGCTTGGTCGGGGTCCGCGTACCAGCGCGCGCGGTCCGCGTAGGCCAGCTTCTTGGCCTCGACCAGAAGATGCAGCCAGCGCGGGTCGTCGGGCCCACGCCGGTCCAGGGCGAAGTGCTCCAGGAGCCCCAACATCTGCAGGGTCGCGATGCCCTGGGTGTTCGGACCGATCTGCCACACGTCCACACCGCGGTAGTTGGCCCCCACCGGCTCGACCCACTCCCCCCGGTGCTCGGCCAGGTCGCGCGCGCACAGGAAGCCGCCCTCGGCCCGCATGGCCGCTTCGATGCGCTCGGGAACGTCGCCGCGGTAGAAGCCCTCGCGCCCGTGGGTCGCGATGCGTCGGTAGGTGCGCGCGAGATTCGGGTTACTGAAGACCTGCCCAGCCTGGGGCGCGGCACCGCCGGGCATGAACTGCGAGCGGAAGCCGTCGAAGCCCCCCAGGCGCCGCGCGTTTGCGGCCCACTCGTGGGCGATCACCGGCGAGACCGGGAAGCCCTCGCGGGCGTAGGCGATGGCCGGCTCCAGGAGGTCCGCCAGGGGTAGGCGACCGAAGCGCTCGTGCAGGGCGACCCAGCCGTCGACGCAACCGGGGGTGCTGACCGACAGGGGGCCGTGGGCCGGAATCCGATCGAGGCCCAATCCCAGCAGGTGCTCGCGAGAAAGGCCCAGGGGCGACCGACCGCTGCCGTTGTAGCCCGAGAGCTTGCGATTCTCCGCGTCCCACACGAGGGCGAAGAGGTCGCCCCCGACGCCGGATCCCGTGGGCTCGACCAGACCGAGCACCGCATTGGCGCCGATGGCCGCGTCCACCGCGCTGCCGCCCCGGCGCAGCAGCTCGATCGCCGTCTGGGTCGCCAGGGGCTGGCTGGTGGCGGCGACACCACCCCGCGCGTAGACGGTCGAGCGGGCGGCGAACGGTCGGCCGATGGGACGGTCCATGGTTGGGAGGGGCGCGCGCCGAGTTCGGAAGAAGAGAGCGCTGGCGACGCTCGTTCTAATCACCGCGGACTCGCCGTGCCATCGGCCGCCCGCCAGAGACTGGAATCAGCGGTCCGCCGGGCCCATACCCAGGCAATGTCGAAACTCGCTCGCGTCGGAATCGGTGCGGCTGCCCTGGCGCTGCTCGGGTTGCTCACCGTCACATCCTGCTCGTCGCCCCTGCCCCGTCGGGACCCCACCGGCGAGCTCTTCCCGGCCGCAGTCGGCAAGTCCCTCGAAGGCGAGGAAGTGGCCCTGCCCAACGACCTCTTGGGCGAGCCGGCCCTACTGCTCGTGGGCTACGTGCAGGACGCCCAGTTCGACATCGATCGCTGGCTGCTGGGGCTGATTCAGGCCCAGGTGGCGGTGCGCACGGTGGAGGTGCCCACGGTGCGCGGGCTGGTCCCCGGCCTGTTGTCCGGGACCATCGACGAGGGCATGCGCGGCGGGATTCCCGAGCGCTTCTGGGGTGACGTGGTCACGGTCTACGGCGACGCGGCGGAGATCGCCCGCTTCACGGGCACCGAGGGACCGCGCAACGCCCGCGTACTGCTGTTGGACGCCCAGGGGCGCGTGACCTGGTTCCACGACCAGGGCTACGCCGCGCCCCTGATCCCCGAGCTGGTCGACGCCGTGGGCCGAGCGGGCCGCTGAGCCCGCCATCGGCCCACGCCCGTGGTTCCGGCCCACCCGCCGGTTAGGCTCGGACCGCCGCAAGGAGCACGACCGTCTGCCCAAGGACTCCGGCAGGGCCGTCGGTGGAGCGACGGCGCCAGAATGCGCGCCAAGGCGGCGCGTAGGCCCGCGGTTCCTCCCGGGCAACCCATCGAGACTCGAGCCAGCCATGACCGAACCCAAGACCACCAATTGTCCCGCCTGCGACGGGCTGGTCTCCCTCGCCGCGCCCGCCTGCCCCCACTGCGGGCACCCCATGGACCGCCCCGCCAGCCACGGGGGCGCGCCGCCCCGCGCGGCGGCGGTGGCCGAGGGCACGGAGCACATCTGGCGCATGAGCCACATCTACTTCGTGTGGCGCTACATCCTGGCCGCCGTCCTGCCGCTGCTGCCGCTGATCTGGAATCTGCTCCTGGGCGGGGGCGGGGCTCCCGGGGCCGAGGGCACCGAGGGCGCGGCACCCGCCGAGGGAGCCGTCGCGGCCCAGACCGCGGGCAGCGGCCTGCAGATCCACTCGCCGTGGGTCTGGTACGTCTGTCTCGGCCTACTGGCGATCAGCCTGTTCCTGCTGGGCGGCGCGCTGATCCGACGCCTCGGGACGCGCTACGCCCTGACCCACGACGGCTACGTGCGCGAGCAGCACGGCCTCCTGACGCGCATGACCGCCGAGCTCCACGTGAGCGACATCCGCCTGGTGAATCTGCACCAGAATGTGTGGCAGCGGATCTTCGGCATCGGCTCGATCGACATCTCCTCGGCCGGCAATGCGGGCATCGAGGTGCGCTTCGTCGGCGTGCCGGACGCGGAGCAGATCAAGGAGCGCATCCTCGACCGGGCCGAGTCCAGCGACGACTGAGCGACGCCAGGCGCCCTCGACCCAGCACCGAGCGTCGCGCCGACGCTGCATACGGGCTCGATCCACCAGCTCCGAAGGTCCCCGCTGCAATGCAACGACTGCACTCGACGATTCTGCTCCTGCCGCTCCTGTGGCTCCCCGCCGCGCCGCTCCAGGAAACGCCCCCGGCAGCGTCCGCCCCGGTCGCCGACGCGGAACGGGCCCGAGACCCCGAGCTGCTGGCGCTGATCGAACAGGCCCGACTCGCGGTGGCCGCGCGCTACGGCGAGCAGCAGCGGGCCGAGCCCGTCGCGGTGAAGATCGTCGACCGCGACCGCCTGGTGGCGACCATGACCGTCGACCTCGGACCGCAGATGAGGATGCAGTTCGAGGACGAGGAGGTCGCCGCCAACCAGGCCCGGAGCTTCGCCGAGACCATCGGCTTCGCCGTCCTCGCGCGCTACTGCTGGACCGAGCAGGCCATCCTGGTCTGTCCCGAGAACTTCGACTTCATGGCCGAGCTCTTCGAGGACGAGTCCCTGACCGACGACGGAATCCTGCGCGCCGTGTTGGTGCACGAGTTCGTTCACGCCAACGACAGCCGCACCCACGACCTGGCCGAGTTCTTGAACAGCTCGTCCGACGTCGACGCGCTGCACGCGCGCAATGCCGTGATCGAGGGCCACGCCCAGCGCGTCGCCCGCGCCGTCTGTGCCGATCAGGGCTGGAGCGCCGGGTTCCTGCAGTTCACCGACCTGATCGACGCCGTGCCGCCGGGGATCGACGATCCGATCGCGCGCATGACGATGGAGGTCGCCGCCCAGTCCTTCGCCTTCGCCTACTACGACGGCGAGCGGCTCGTGGACGCGGTCGCGGCGGCCCGCGGGCAGGAGGGCATCGAGGCGCTGTTCAGCTCCCCGCCCCGCAGCCCGATCGAGGTGCTGCGGCCCGATTGGTACCTGGACCCCAGCCTGCGCCCAGCCTCGGAGATCGACCTCGAACGCGGCCTCGATCGGTTCGTCGAGCTGGTGGTCCAGGAGGGCCAGCGCGAACAGCGGCTGAATCTGCTGCCTAGCCAGGTCCGGGCGATCTTCGCGGGCCTCCCGGAGCTCCAGGTACGGCGCTTCCAGGAGGCCATGATCGAGTGCCGTCTGGTCGTGGCCACGGACCCCGAGCAGCCGGGCGCCATGCGGAGCATCGGCCTGTTCCAGTTCGGCACGGCCGGCGAGGCCCTGGCTGGCTTGGCCCTCGAGCGCGCCCTGCTGAAGTTCCGCGACGAGCAGATGGCCGAGGGCCCGATCCACATCGCCGAGTCCGAGTACCTCGAGATCGCCCTCGAGGGCGGCGAACGCGGCCTGGCCGCGATGAAGACCGTCGAGACGCCCATCGACTCCTTGGAGGTCACGACCGTGTTGCTGGTCAACGGGCCCCTGCTGGTGGAGGTGTCCGCGGTGTTCGCGCCCGAGGAACACAACGTCCTGGCCGAGTGGGGCCGCGCCACCCTGGAAGCGGCGCTGCGCCCACCCGCGGTCGGAGATGGCGAAGTCGGGGATGGGCAAGTCGAGGACGGGCAAGTCGAGGACGGGCAAGTCGAGGACGATGAATCCGACCCCAGCGGCGACGGATCCCCAGAGGCGGGAGCCGACGACAGTTCGGACGAGCCGCATTAGCGCGCAGCTCGGTGCCCGTTGCGAGCCGCGCTAGCGCGCTGCTCGGTGCCCACTGCGAGCCGCGCTAGCGCGCTGCTCGGTGCCCATTGCGAGCCGCGCTAGCGCGCTGCTCGGTGCCCACTGCGAGCCGCGCTAGCGCGCTGCTCGGTGCCAAACCTCTGAGTGCAGCAGGCCCGCGCGCTCGTCGTGGGTCGCGGTGCGGTGCCATCCGCGCGCCTCCAAGCGGGGTGCTGGATCTTCCAGGCGGCGGGCGCTCGAGCCGGTCGTGACGCCGAAGAAGGCGTACAGCAGCGCCAACCAGGCCCGCGCGTGCAGGCTGCGCCAGCCCGACGGCGGTCGGTGGAAGTCCGCCACGATCCAGGTGGCCTCGGGTGCCGCCGCCGCGTCGAGCCCCTCGACGATCTCCGTCAAGGAGTCCCCCTCGAAGCAGTCGAGGAAGAAGCAGGTCGCGACCAGATCGAAGGCCCCGCGCTGCAGCGCGACCGCGGATAGATCCCCCTGCACGAACTCCACCCGAGCGAGCCAGTCGGGCGCCTCGCGTTCGAGGCGGCAACGGGCGAGCTCCAGCATCCGCGCGCTGGCGTCGACAACGGTGACCTGCGCCCCCGGCGCCGCGCGGAGCAGCGCCAGCAGGAAGCGCCCGTCGCCCTCCCCAACCGTCAACGCGCGCCGCGCCCCAACGACCCGATCGAGGAAGCGCACGCGGCAACGCTGCATCGCGCCGCCGAACGCCAGCCGCTCGAGGGGCGCGAAGGCCCGCGCCACGGGGTCGAAGTCGGCGGTCAGGGTCGGCCCGATCGGGTGCGCCTAGCGCACGCTCAGGGTCAGGGTCTCGCGGGTCGAGATCGCGCCCGTGGACTCCAGGCTGACGCGCTTCACGCGCGTCGGCAGGCTCGTGTCGAGGTCGAAGTCCCACTCGGTGCGGATGATCGGACCCAGGGGTGTCTGCCCCGCCAGGCCCGCGTCCTCGAGCCGCTCGGTCAGGAGCGAATCCTGTGCGCTGGGACGGTCGTCGCAACTGACCCGGCACCGTCCCGTCAGCTCGTCATGATCCTCGAGCCGGTACGTCAGCGTGCGGGTCGAGCTGACCACGGACCAGGCCGGCGACTCGTAGTACTCGAGGTCCAGGGGCTCGTCCGCGACCAGGAAGTAGCCGATCGGGATGCACCAGGCCTCGCACAGATCGATCAGCTCGGCTGCCAGCACGTCGTGGGTCGGCGCCAACTCCGCTGCGACAGGACCGAGGTCTGCGGGCAGACCGGCCACGAGCTCGCCGCGACGCCGGTTCAACGCGTCGACCGTGCCCTCGACTTCGACCAGGGTGTCCGGCACGCCGTACTCGTCGCAGAGCAGGTGGAACTCCACCCCGTCAGCCAGGGCGGCGAAGCGATGGGCCAGGGACCCGTCGTCACCGGGCGCGGCGAGCAGCGAGCGGCTGCTCGACAGGGTCATGTCGAGCAGCCAGCGGCCGTTCTCGGTCGACCGCACGGCATCGACGGCGATGGTCGACGACTTGCCGCCGACCGTCGTCCACTGGCCGACCTGTAGGCGCTCCATCCGGCGCTCCAGCGCCAGCTCCAAGCTGAGGCCGTTGGCCCACGGCGAGACCAACTCGACGCCGTCGAGGAAGTCCATGTACCCCGGCAGGTAGCCCGAGTCCTGCTCCTGAGGGACAGCGACGAGGGGGGCGAGTACAAACAGGGCGGCGGTCAGCATGGATCGATGTTCGTGGGCCGAAGTTTCGCGCTCAGGATAGGAGCAGGGCCAGTGCTGCGGGAACACACAGGCACAGGTCGGCGGCCGTGGGCAGGGTCGAGATGGGCCGATTGGAGCGGTGTAACGCGACCAGGCCGGCCGCCGCCGCCGCGAGGGCGAGCCAGCCCGTGGCTACGGCCGATCCGCTCGCCAGGGTGGCAGCCAGGAGCGCGACGAAGCCGAGGCTCGCCGCCACCGGCGCGAAGGCCGACGCCAGGCCCGGCCACTCCGTGGCCCACGACACTTCACCCGCGGCACGATCGCCGGCGGCCTCGCCCAGGGCCACGGCGGCGCAATCGACGACGCACAGGGCCGTGAACCCCGAGGCCAACAGCAGCGCCGACGCCGAGGGCAGGGTCGCCCCGAAGGCGAAGACCGAAGTGCCCGCGGCGAACAGGGCCCCCACCACCAACTCGCGCGGAATCAGCCGTCGCACCTGACCTGGCCACAGGGCCACCGCCAGGGTGTAGGCCGCAACGAGGGCCGCCAGGGCGATGCCCCGTTGAAGGACTTGGGGCGCGAGTTGGGTCCAGGCCGCGACCATCGCGGCGACGAGTACCACGAGCCACAGGCTGCCGATCGCGAGGGGATGGCGCGCGGCGGCGCGATGGCGCGCGGTGGCCGCCCGCGCTCCCAGCCGCCGGCCGTCGAGCAGACGATCGGCCGCGTAGCCGAGCCAAACCCCCGCGGCGAGCAGGGCCAACTCCGCGGGCTCGGCCCGACGCCCGGCCGCCCGCGCCAGCAGCGCGGCCCAGACCACGGCGACCAGGGGCGCATCGAGGCTGGCCACGTTCAGAGCCAGCAGCAAGCGCGCCGCCGGCCCCGACCGCGGCTGGGCGTGCCCGATCGCCGGGCCGCTCATGTGCCGTCCGGATCCAATCCCACGCGCCGGTGGTCGCCGAGTTCGTAGTTGGCCGCCCGAAAGCGCGACCCCTCGCCGTTCCAGCGCAGGTGACCCAGGTGTAGGTTCGGCCGCCCCGACGCGCGGTCCTGCAGGTACAGCCGCAGGGCGAAGTCGATCACGGGGAAGGCCAACTCGTCCCAGGGGATCGCCTCGGGTTCGAACAGGCGCACTTCCAGGCTCTCCGGTCCCGCCGCGAAGCCCGGCTCCGCCAGGCTGGCGCGAAACAGCGTGTAGACCTGACCGATGTGGAGCAGGTCGAAGCTCGCCAGGGGCGCGGCCACGCGCACCCGCGCGCAGGCCTCCTCCCAGGTCTCGCGCGCGGCGCCCTGGGTCAGGCTCTCCTCCAGCTCGAGGAACCCCGCCGGCACCGTCCAGCGCCCGACCATCGGCTCGATCGCGCGCCGACACAAGAGCAGCTTGCCGCCCTCCTCGATCACGCAGCCCACGACCACCCGCGGGTTCTCGTAGTGGATCGCCCCACAACCGGAGCAGACGCGCCGAGCCCGGTCGTCGCCCACGGGTACGGCCAGGTCGACGGCGTCGCCGCAGTGGGAGCAGAAGTTCATGGCCTGGCCGGCGCGGACCCCCGGGGCCCGCCCGCGCGCCCCGGGATTCTGGACCCTGGCTCCCCCGCGTGAAAGCCACGAACCGAGCGGATCCGCCGGGCGCCGAAATGACCACGGGATCCGCGCTCCGAGCGTGCTATAGCCCTTGCGGCACTCGGCCCGGGCGGATCGGCTGCCGACCACCATGCAGACCATCCTGATCGCCGGCTGTGGCTACTTGGGGACCACCGTCGGCGCCCTGCTCGCGCGCCTCGGCTACCCGGTGCGCGGCCTGCGCCGGAATCCGGCCGGCCTGCCGGACTCGATCGAGCCCGTGCGGGGGGACCTGACCGACCCTGGGCTGGAGCTCGCGCCGGCCGATTGGCTGGTCTTCGCGGCCGCGCCGTCGTCCCGCGGCGAGGCCGGCTACCGGGCGATCTACGTGGACGGACTCGCGCGGGTCCTGGACGCCCTCGAGCGCGCGGGCGCGCTGCCCTCCCGGGCCCTGTTCGTGTCGTCCACCGCGGTCTACGGCCAGGATGGCGGCGAATGGGTCGACGAGGACTCGCCCACGGTCCCGGCCGACTACCGCGGCGCGACCCTGCTCGAGGCCGAGGCCCACCTGCGCGCGCGGGTCGACACGCCGATCAGCCTGCGCCTGGGCGGCCTCTACGGACCGGGGCGCACGCGCTTGATCGAGAGCGTGCTCAACGGCGAGAGCGACTTTCGCGCCGAGCCCCCCAACTACACCAACCGCATCCACCGGGACGACGCGGCCCTGGCGACCGTGCACCTGCTCGAAGCCGAGGGGCCGGCCCCGATCTATTGCGGCGTGGACGACGGGCCCGCGCCCCGCGGCGAGGTGCTGAGCTGGCTCGCCAACCGGCTCGACGCGCCCCGTCCGCGACACGTGGCCCAACCGGTCCTGGGTCGCGGCGGCAACAAGCGCGTGTCGAACGCCCGCCTGCGCGCGGCCGGCTACCGGTTCAAGTACCCGACCTTCCGCGAGGGCTACGAGCAGGTCATCGCGGCCGAGGGACCGTCCCTGTGGAACCGCGAAGAGGCTGAATGAGTCCGCGGGGCATCGAGCCCGCAGCAGCGGCTGTCGGCGGCGCTGCGCGTTGATCTCCGTCGCGCCGGGAGCCAGACCCTCCGTAGACGACGGCTCGCTTGCGTCGCAGGAGCCGAGGCCACATCGGAGCGGTATCGCTGGGAGGTCCTTGTGGGAGCCGAGCGGGCGCCCCAGATTGCCTCGGAAGCCGATCGATGACTGCCCCCGAGATCCACAACACCGGCGGACCCGCGGCCGTGCAGACCCACGGACTCGTGCGGCGCGTGTCCGAGGGCGGGGTCGAACGCGAGATTCTGCGGGGAGTCGATCTGCGCCTGGAGCGTGGCGAGTTCGTGGCCCTCTTGGGCCGCAGCGGCTCGGGCAAGTCGACCCTGCTCAACCTGCTCGGCGGGCTCGATGCACCCGACGAGGGCGAGATCTGGATCGACGACCAGCGGGTCGACACCCTCGACGAGACCGCGCGCACGGTCCTGCGGCGGCGGCGGATCGGGTTCGTGTTCCAGGCCTTCAACCTGGTGCCGACCCTGACCGTGCTCGAGAACGTGTTGCTGCCCCTGGAGCTCGACGGGCGCGCGGACCGCGCGGCCCGCGCCCGGGCCCGTGAGCTGCTCGTCGACGTCGGTCTCGGCGATCGCGCGGACAGCTTCCCGGACCGCCTGTCCGGCGGCGAGCAGCAGCGGGTGGCCGTGGCCCGCGCCCTGGCCGGGGAGCCGGCCCTGGTGCTGGCCGACGAGCCAACCGGAAACCTGGACCACGAGACCGGGAACGGGGTACTCGACCTGCTCGAGCGCCTGGTGCGCGAGCGTGGCGTGACGCTCCTGGTCGTGACCCACTCCGCCGAGGCCGCCGGCCGGGCGGACCGCGCCCTCGAGATGGACGACGGCCGGCTGGTCGGGGGCTGATGCTCGCGCTGCTCTCGAGCGCCGCGCGCCACGCGCGGCGCCGGCCGGGCGGCGCCCTGTTGGCGATCCTCGGTGTCGCCCTCGGCGTGGCGGTGGTGCTGGGCATCGACCTGGCCAACGCTGCGTCCCTGCGCGCGATGGAGCTGTCGGTCGAGCGAGCGGCGGGCCGTGCGACCCACTCCGTCGTCGGATCGCCGGATGTGGACGAGCGACTGCTGCGGACCCTGCGGGCGGATCTCGGCCTGCGAGCCGCGGCGCCGGTGGTCGAGCGGGACGTGGCCCTCTCTCCGGCCGAGTCGACCGCGGCCCCCGCGCCCGACGAGGTCCTGCGCCTGCTCGGCCTGGATCCCTTCTGCGAAGCGCCCTTTCGCCCCTACCTGGCCTCGGCCGAATCGGGCTTCGCGGTGGACCTGGACCGCTTCTTGGCCTCGCCCGATGCCGTGCTGCTCGGCGCCGAGACGGCGCGGCGCCTGGGCGTTGAAGTCGGCGCGCGCCTCGACCTGCGCCTGGGCGCCGAGCGCCGGTCGGTGGAGCTGATCGGCGTGCTCGAGCCCCGCGACGGGTTCGACGCCGAGCTGCTGCGGGGCTTGATGCTGTGCGACATCGCCACGGCCCAGGAGTTGACCGGGAGCCTGGGACGTCTGACCCGCATCGACCTGGTGCTCGACGACGGGCCCGCGGGCGAGGCCCAGCGCGCACAGGTCGAAGCCCTGCTCGGCCCCGGCGAGCGCATCGAATCCACCGGAGCGCGCGTCGGCACCCTGGCCCGACTGACCCGCGGCTTTCGGCTGAACCTCCAGGCCCTTTCGCTCCTGGCCCTGGTGGTCGGCGGGTTCCTGGTCTTCAACGCCCTGTCCTTCGCCGTGGTCGAGCGGCGCGAGGAGTTGGGCCTGTTGCGCACGCTCGGTGCGACCCGGGCCCAGGTCAGCGTCGCGATACTGATCGAGACCGGCCTCTTGGCGGGTGTCGGCGTGGTGCTGGGCCTCGTGCTCGGCACGGCCCTGGGCGCGGGCCTCGTGCACCTGGTGCTGCGCACGATCAACGATCTCTACTTCAGCCTCGAGGTCGGCGCGAGCACCCTGGCGCCGGGGTCCCTCGGCAAGGCTGCGGTGCTCGGTCTGGTCACCAGCATGGTGGCCGTGCTCGCTCCCCTGCGCGAGGCCCTGCGAATCGAGCCCCACCGCGCACTGCAACGCTCGAGTCTCGAGCAACGCGCCCAATCCCGAGCGCGACTGGGGTTGGTGCTGGGCGCCGTGCTCCTGATCCTCGGCGCCGCCGTGATCGCCGCCGCCGGCCGCTCGATCCAGATCAGCTACGCGGGCCTCTTCGCCGGCCTCGTGGGCGCAGCGCTGATCGCGCCGCGCGCCACCGACCTGCTCCTGGGTCTTGCCGAGGGTCCCCTTGCGCGCCTGCTCGGCGGCACCGGACGCATGGCGGCGCGCGGGGCGAGACGCTCTCTCTCGCGCACCTCCGTTGCCGTCGCGGCCCTCTCGGTGGCCCTGGCCGCAAGCCTGGGCGTCGCGGTGCTCGTGACCAGCTTCCGGGCCACGGTGGTGACCTGGTTGGACTCCGCCCTGGTCGGCGACGTCTTCGTGACCTCGCCCAGCCTGACCGCGACCCGCACCACCGGCAGCATCGATCCGTCGCTGGTTGAACGGCTGGAGCGCACGCCGGGAATCGTCGGCACCCAGACCTTCCGCGGTCGAGTGCTGCAGACCTCCGTGGGCCGCGTGCAGGTGATCGGTGTGGGCATCGACCGCGCCCGCTTCGAGCGCTACCTGTTCGCCGAGGGCAGCGCGGCCATTTGGGACGACTTCGCGGCCGGGCGCGCCTGCGTGGTGACCGAGCCCCTGGCCTTCCACCACGGCCTGAGCCTGGGCGACGAGTTCGAGATCGAGTCGCCGGGCGGCGCGCTGACCCTGCCGATCGGGGCGGTGACTCGCGACTACGCTTCCGACAGCGGCGTGGTCGTGGTCCACCTGGAGCTGCTGAACGGACTGCTCGAGGACGAGCGCCTGAGTTCGTTCACCTTTGAAGTGGCCCAGGACGCCTCAGTCGACGCGGTCATCGCCGGCCTGCGCGAGCGACTCGCTCCCGACGAGGACCTGCAGATCCGCTCCAACCGCTCCCTGCGCGCCGAGACCCTGAGGGTCTTCGATCGCACCTTCGCGGTGACGTCGGTCCTGCGCGCGCTGACCCTGGTGGTGGCCCTGGTGGGCGTCTTCTCGGCCCTGTCCGCGCTGGGCCTCGACGCGCGACGCGAGCTGGCGACCCTGCGCGCCGTGGGCATGACCCCCGGCCAACTGTGGCGCACCCTGTCGACTCAACACGCCCTCCTGGGCGCCGCGGCGGGTCTGTACGCGATCCCCCTCGGCTATGCCCTGGCCTGGTGCATGGTCGCGGTCATCAATCGACAGGCGTTCGGTTGGACCTTGCTCGATCTCGAGCCGGCCTACGGTGCCGTGGCCACGGCGGTGGTCGGAAGCGTGGTCGTCGCGGTCTTGGCCGGAGCCTGGCCCGCGCGCCGCGTGTCGCGCTCGTCCGTGGTGGAGGCCCTGCGCGATGAGTAGACGTTCACTCCTTCTGGCTCTGTTGGCCCTGTCCGCCTGCGGCGGCTCCAAGCCCTCGACACCGGCGGTCGCCTTGTCCGACCTCCTGGGAGCCGGTGACACGGCCAGCTTCGCGCGCGCGGACGGACCACGCGACTTCACCTTCCCCGCGGACCACGGACCCCACCCGGGGTTTCGGACCGAGTGGTGGTACGTGACCGGCAACCTGACCTCGGCGGATGGCCGCCCGTTCGGCTTCCACCTGACGCTCTTCCGCCGCGGGTTGGCCCAGCCGGAGGGTCGCGCGAGCGACCTGGCCCCCAGCGACCTGTGGATGGCGCACTTCGCGATCGCCGACGGCGCGGGCCGAGAGGTCCACGCCCACGAGCGGACCGCGCGCGGCGCTGGCGGGCTGGCAGGCGCGGCGTGGAGCGACGATGGTGCTGGCGATTCGCAACTGCGCGTCTGGCTCGAGGACTGGGAGCTGGCCTTCGTCGACGGACTCGGCGCGGGCGAGCTGCCGCGATTGCGCCTGGTCGCCCGCGCTGGGGACGACGCCCTCGAGCTGAACCTCGCCGCGCGCAAACCCGCGGTGCTCCAGGGCGACGCGGGCCTGTCGATCAAGGGCTCAGCGCCCGGCCAGGCCTCGTACTACTACGCCGTGACTCGGCTGACGGCCTCGGGCTCCGTCGAAGTGGGCGGCGAGACCTTCGCCGTCGACGGCAGCGCCTGGCTCGACCGCGAGTGGAGCACCTCGGTGCTCGGCCAGGGCCAGGTCGGCTGGGACTGGTTCGCCCTGCAACTGGACGACGGCACCGACGTGATGCTGTACCAGATGCGCCTAGCGGACGGGGGCGTCGACGCCACCAGTCACGGATCGATCACGGAGAAGGACGGCTCGCACTCAAAGCTCGAGGGCAGCGGCTACACGCTCCGCTCGGCCGACACCTGGCACAGCCCGCGCTCGGGCGCGCCCTACCCCAGCGGCTGGACCGCCGTGGTGCCCGAGAAGGGTCTCGAGCTGCGGATCACACCGCTCCTGCCCGACCAGGAGCTGCCCCTCTCCGTCGTCTACTGGGAAGGCGCCGTCCAGATCGAAGGCACGCGCGCCGGCCGCCCGGTCCGCGGCGTGGGCTTCGTCGAGCTGACGGGCTATGCGGACATTGGCGAGGGCGGAGCGCCGCGCTGAGGCGCCGCGTCCGGCGCCCCGACTTCTTCGGGAAGATGCGACCGCGAGGGGCGTCGGACCGTGGCCGCGCGGCTGCGATTCCTCGCGGGCCGGCGCGGCGGAGAACCCCATGAAGAACAAGATCCTGATCCTGCTCGGTGCCATCGGTGCGGTGGCGGCCCTGGTCGAGCTGACGTCGGCGCCGGAGGCCGGGCCCGAGCGTGAGAGACACTCGATGGCGAGCGGGACCGCCTCGGGGCTGCTTGAGGTCGCCATTCCCGAGGTCGCGGTGCCGAACTTCGGTCGAGACGACGAGAAGCCTTCGAGCGACGAGCGTGGGCCGGTGCAGTTGCGAGTGCCCAAGGGCCTGGGCGACTGACGACTGAACGCTGGAGGAGGGCCGCTGAAGTCCGGCCCCGGACGACCGCCCACTGAAGGCTGGCCGCGGAGGAGCCCCCGGTCACGATCCGCGGCTGGCGATCGGGGCCGAGCAACGGAGGTCTCCGAATGCCGTACATGGCGGGCGCGGACTCGGACGCCGGGACGCCCCGGGACCTGTACCGCGGGCCCGATTGTCTCCACCCCGTGGGGCCCTGCGGGCCGGATCCTTAGGCTGCGGCGATGAATCCCACGTCGATCGCCCTCGGCCTCGCGCTCCTCGTACCCACCGCCCTCGCGGCCCAGGACCGGATCACGGGCGCGCCCTTCGCCACGCGATCGGAAGTTCTCGCGACCGGTGGGATGGCGGCGACGAGCCAACCCCTCGCGACCCAGGCCGCGCTCGAGATCCTGCGCGCCGGCGGCAACGCGGTGGACGCGGCGATCGCGGCCAATGCGGTGCTGGGCCTGACCGAGCCCACGGGCAGTGGCATCGGCGGCGACCTGTTCGCGATCGTCTGGGACGCGGAGGAGGGCCGGCTCTTCGGGCTCAACGGCAGCGGTCGCAGTCCGCGCTCCCTGACGCTGGAGGAGTTTGAGCGGCGGGGGCTGAAATCGATCCCGCCCCACGGTCCCCTGCCGGTGAGCGTGCCCGGTTGCGTGGACGGTTGGTTCACGCTGCACGAGCGCTTCGGCGAGCTGCCGATGGAGCGCATCCTGGCCCCGGCCATCGGCTACGCGCGCGAGGGCTTCCCGGTCACCCAGACCATCGCCTACTACTGGCAGGCGTCCGCGCGGATCCTGCACCCCTATCCGGGCTTCCGCGAGCAGATGACGATCGACGGGCGCGGGCCGGAAGAGGGCGAGATCTGGCGCAACGAGAACCTGGCACGGACCTACGAGGTCCTGGTCGCCGGCGGTCGCGACGCCTTCTACGAGGGCGACATCGCCCGCACGATCGCCGCCTTCATGGCCGAGAACGACGGATTCCTCACCTACGAGGACCTCGCCGCGCACCACTCCGAATGGGTCGAGCCCGTCGGCGTCGACTACCGCGGCCACACCCTGTGGGAGCTGCCGCCCAACGGCCAGGGCATCGCGGCCCAGCAGATCCTGCAGGTGCTCGAGGGCTACGACATCGCCGCGATGGGCCTGGGCAGCGCGCAGTACCTGCACCTGTTCGTCGAGGCCAAGAAGCTGGCCTTCGAGGACCGCGCGCGGCTCTACGCGGACCCGGATTTCTTCGAGACCCCGATCGCGCGGCTCGTCTCGGACGAGTACGCGGCCGAACGCCGCGCCCTGATCGGCGAGCGGGCGTCGAAGCACCTGCCCTCGGGCTTTCCCGACCAGGGCGACACGGTCTACCTCTGCACCGCCGACGCCGCCGGCAACATGGTCTCGCTGATCCAGAGCAACTACCGCGGCATGGGTTCCGGCATGACCCCCACGGGCTTGGGCTTCGTGTTGCAGGATCGCGGCGAGTTGTTCGACCTGACGCCCGGGCGGGCGAACAGCTACGCCCCCGGCAAGCGTCCCTTCCACACGATCATCCCCGCCTTCCTGACCCGCGCCGACGGCGCGCGCATGGCCTTCGGCGTGATGGGCGGCGCGACCCAACCGCAGATGCACGCGCAGATCGTGGTCGACCTGGTGGACTTCGGCCTGGGCCTGCAGGAGGCCGGCGACACGCCGCGACTGATCCACTCGGGCTCGTCGCAGCCCACCGGCGAGCGCATGGAGGACGGCGGCGTGGTCAACCTCGAGAGCGGCTTCGCGCCCGAGGTCGTGCGCGAGCTGATGCATCGCGGTCACCGGATCGAATGGGCTCGAGGCCCCTACGGCGGCTACCAGGCCATCTGGCGAGATCCGCAGACGGGTGTCCTGCGCGGTGCCAGCGAGTCGCGCAAGGACGGTCACGCGGCTGGGTTCTAGTGTCCTGGATCAGAAATTCGGCGTCACTTCCCGGAGGTCCGATCGATGCTGGCTAGACGCGTATCCGCTGCGATACTCGGAGGAGGCGCTGGTGACGCCAGCGGCGATCGGAGCCCGGGAAGTGACGCCGAATTTCTGATCCAGGACACTAGCCCGGAACGGCTGGCACTCTCGGGCACGCCCCTGGGCGGTCGCGAAGTGGATCTTGGCTGTCGATCGGCTCGACCTGTCTCGATTGCCGACCCTCGCGCCCGGCGCAGGTCCGCGAGCCGAGCCCGGCTGGATTCGACGGCGCTCCGGAGTGCTCGTCGATCCGCGGGACAACCCCGCGGGGCCAGCCGAACTCGCCGGCTGTGGATCCAGGGGATCGACGCGGACCGGTGACCTGGAATCGGGCGTCGACGGCCAGGGCCAGGCGCGGGCCACCGCTGGCGACAGGGCGCCCCGCGCGAGTGGCACGACGACCGCGGCGAGATCGGCACCGACGACGACCGACGCGGGGAGTTGGGTCCGCGCGCCGGCCGTCGTCGCGACTCAGCCGAACAACTCTTCGGGCAGCGTCGACTCGGGCGGATCCGGTCGACCGTCGAGCTCTTCGAGCAGCGTCGCCGCATCGGGCCCGAAGTCGGTACGGCCGCCGTCCGGGAAGGGCAGCTTGACCTCGCGGTCTTGACGCTCCTCCCCCATCGCCCCGTTCGGGCGCGACTCGGCCTGGGCCGCGACCCGCTGCCTCGCGGCGGACTCCCGCAGTCGGTCCAGATCGTCGCCGCGCACCGCAGTGGCCTCGACCGAGCGCGAATCGCTCGGCCGCACGGCCCTGGCCTCGTCCAGGCGGTTGCGCAGGATCCCGTCGCGGGTCGCCGCTTCGCGTTCTGAACGCTCGGCGGCCACGCGCTCGCTGCCCTCCCTCGACCGCTCGTCCACGGCTACGTCGTCGCTCCGAAGGCGAGCCTCCGATTCGATCTGGCGCTCGGTCGACGCCTGCCGCTCGATGCCGCGCTCGACGTCCTCGCGGACGAGCTCGACGCTGTCTCGGTTGCGCTCGACCTCGAAGGTGTCGGCCTCGCCCCGGCGCGCCCGGTCGGCGGCCTGGTTGTCGATGCGAGTCGCCTCGTCGACGGCCGCGACACCGCGGGGCGCATCGCCCCCGATCCCTCGCTCTTCCACCACGGCACGCTGCTGTGCGACCACGTCCTGGCGCGATTCGGTGCGGGTCTCCTCGTCCGCGCGCGCGGCCTGGATCCGCTCGTTGATGCGTTCCGTGGCGACTTCCCGAGGTGCCCTCGGGCCCTCGGCGTCCCTCTGCGGCGCAGCGTCGGAGCGATCTGTCGCCTCGCCACGCGAAGCGGACGTCCGAACCCCGTCATCGGGCCGGCTTCGACTCACCTCTCGCTCCCGCGCCTGTTCAGCGCGGGCTTCTGGGCGATCCACCCGCTCGCGCGCGGCTGGCCCCTCGGGGCGCTCACGCTCCACGGGCCCCTCGGGTCCCTCGCGCGTCTGAACGCCCTCGGGTCGCTCGCGCGCTTGAATACCCTCGGTGCGCTCGCGCGCCTCGGTCCCCTGCGGGCGTTCGCGCAGGGATGACGTACCGTCCCGCTGGGTCGCGGCGGCGCGCGACTGATCTTCGCGCAAGAGGCGGTCTTCCGCCTCACGTGAGATGGCGATCTCGTCGACGCGCCGAGCCTTCGGCAGCTCACCAGCCGTCCGCCGATCCGGCGGCCCCCCAGCCGCCTGATCGACTTGCCGCACCTCGGAGATCGGGCGCGGCGCCTGGTCCCCGGGCAACGGGGCAGGAATTCTTTGAAACATGTGGGCCCCCCTTTGATTGGTCCCGCACGCCACTTCGGCGCGGCGCGTGACGCCGCTGGAGCCCAGCGCGAGATTCCTCGAGGACACCGCCTCAGGGCCGCCAGAGGTGGAGACTGAGGTCGACGCGCCCACCCCCGGTGAGCTGGACCCCCTCGCGCTCGAGACGTCGTCGCTGTTCACCGGTGCTCGAGCCGTCGCCGCGGGGGCTGATGCCACCCGAGGCGTTGACCACTCGCCACCAGGGCAGCGAGGTGCCCGGGGGCAAGTCGCGCAGGCAACCGCCGACGAAGCGCGCACGACGCGGGAGCCCCGCTTCGGTCGCAACGAGACCGTAGGTCGCCACCTTCCCCGATGGGATCGCGTCGACCGTGGCCAGGACGCGTGCTCTGCGCTCGTCCGTCTGGCCCCGCACAGCCGGCCGTCGCGCCATTCCGAACGGGCGAAGGGTGTCGATCCGAGTTCGCTGATCGTCGACCGGCGTCGGGACCGACGACGCGCCGAAGATCTGCATCGGCAGGCCGCGTCGATCACGGTCCAGCTCGCCCTCGGGCAATCGCAACGCCGTGCCCGCGGCCACGTCGCGGGCCGCGACCGCCAGGACCATCGCATCGAGGATGTCGTCGAGGGCTACGTCCTTGCGCCGCGTCGCGGCGGCGAAGTCCGCGAAGGCGTCGAGGGATCCGGCGACCGCGGCCTCGAGCAGGCGCGCGCGCGCGTGCCGGCCGGCCGTGGTGCGCTTGGGGGCTTCGAGCGGCGCGCCGGCCAGGCACGCGAAGGCTAGCTCCGGATGGCCTTCGAGGACTCGGGACGCGTCGTCCGCGCTCAGAGCTCGATCCAGCTCGGCGATCTTGGGGATCAGGTGGAAGGCCTGGATCGAGAGGCCCAGGCGCCCCACCTCGCCGTGCTCGCGCGCGCGGAGCATCGCGCGGGTCGGCGGGTTGAAGACGCTCGAGCGGCGCGGGCCCAGGCGTTCGCGCGCCGCGCGGTCGCAGTCCCGGGCGCGCGCGCGGCCGCCGGGGAAGAGGCCGATCGGCATGTCGATCACCAGGGGATCGGCGGGGTCCGCGATCAGGGCCCGAGCCGACTTGACGAGGTCGATCTCGATCCGACCCGCGGGGCTCAGCCGGGCCCGGACCCAGCCCGCCCGGCAGCCGTCGACCCCGGTCCAGGGACCTCGGGGGAACCTGCGAAGGCGCTTCATGGCTCCCGAGGTTGCCGGCCGCCGCCGGCGGAATCCGGCCCCCAGGCTGAAATTTGGTGTTGCAGGCGCACCTGGAGCCCGCTATCAAACGATCGTTTGAAACACATGTTGGACTCCGACGATCAGCAGCCGCCCGCTCAGCCCCCGGCCTCGCCCGCGGCCGAGTCGCCCGCCCGGGGGCAGGTCGATCCGTCGTCCGACGTGAGCCGCGACACCCGCACGCGCCTGCTCGACGCCGCCGAGCGACTCTTCGCCGAGCGCACCTTCGCGTCGACGTCCCTGCGACAGATCACGGCAGCGGCCGACGCCAACATCGCCGCGGTCCACTACCACTTCGGGTCCAAGGACGAGCTGTTCCGCGCGGTGTTCCACCGGCGCGTCGGACCGGTCAACGACCGACGCTTGCAAGGGCTGCGCGCGCTGCTCACCGCGGCCGCGCCCGCCGAGCCGAGTCTGGAGGACGTGCTGCGCGCCCTGGTCGAACCCGCGGCGGCGTTGCGGGCCACGCCGGCCGGGCGCTCCTTCGCCTGCCTGATCGGACGCTCGCTGAGCGCCGACGGTCCCCACTGGAAGACCATCGAACGGGAGTTCGAAGGGGTCAAGGCGGAGTTCATGCCGGTCTTCGTGCGGCTTTGCCCGGAGCTCTCGACCGCCGACCTGGTCTGGCGCCTGCACTTCGGGCTGGCCTCGCTCTGCATGGTGCTGTCCGACACCGATCGCCTGCGACTGGCGACCGGGGGCCTGTGCGATCCGGACGACGTGGGCACCGTCGTCGAGCAGATCGTCTCCTTCACGGCCGCGGGCCTGCGCGCCCCGGCCACCGCTTCGCCGACCGGTCCCCGTGCCGGCCGTCCATCGAACCTGGATTCCGACCGATGAAGCAACTTGCGACCTCGCTGCTCGGCCTGTTGGCCCTCGGCTCCTGCGCCGCGATCGATCCGCCCGAGGCCCGAGCTCGGGTCGAGGCGCCGCCCCTGCCCGATGTGTTCGTGGCCGACGAGAGCGCCCCGCCCGCCGCCGAGCAGGCCGCCGACGCTTGGTGGGAGGAGCTCGGAACACCCGAGCTGGACGCGCTGATCGTCGAGGCCCTGGAGCGCAGCTACGACCTGCGCGCGGCCCTCGAGCGGGTGGCCCAGGCCGACGCCGAGGCGGAGCTCGCGGGCGTCTCCCGTCGGCCCCAGGTCAGCGCCGGGCTCTCGGCCGATCGCTCGCGACGCAACTACGTGGGCCTGCCGATCCCCGGTTCGGGCGGGGTGCTGAGTTCGACTGCGACGACCTTCGGCCTGTCGCTCAACCTCTCCTGGGAGCTCGACCTGTGGGGCCGACTGTCGGCGCTCGAGCGGGCCGCGGAGCTGCAGCGCGACGCCACCACCGCCGACTTCGCTGGGGTGCGCCTGTCCATCGCGGGTCAGGTGGCCAAGGCCTACGTGAGCGCGGTGGAGGCAAAGGCCCAGCTGCGGGTGGCCGACGACGCAGTGGAGATTCGCCGACGCTCGCTGCAGTTGGTCCAGGACCGCTTCGAGGGCGGCCTCGCGCCGCGGCTCGAGCTGGAGCAATCCCGCACCCAGCTCGCGAACTCGGAGGCCCTCGTCGCCGGGCGGCGCCGCGCGGCGGAGGCCTCGATCCGGCGGCTGGAGATCCTCATGGGCCGCTATCCCTCCGGCGATCTGCAGGTGGCGGACAGCCTGCCGAACCCGCCGGAGCGCCCGCCGGTCGGCATTCCCGCCACGATCGTCTCCCGGCGCCCGGACCTCTTCTCCGCGGAACTGCGCCTGCGCGCGGCTGACGAGCGCTTCCAAGCTGCCCGGGCCGACCTGTACCCGCGGCTGGCGCTGACGGCGTCGGGCGGCACCAGCTCGAACGAGCTCGGCGACCTGCTCGACGGCGACTTCCGCGTCTGGAGCCTGGCCGGCAACCTGGTCCAGCCGATCTTCGAGGGCGGTCGCATCCGCGCGCAGATCGCATCGAGCGACGCGCTCGCGAGCGAGGCCAGCGCCCAGTTCGCCGGAGCCGTGCTGCGCGCCTGCGCCGAGGTCGAGATCGCCCTGGACGCCGAGGACGACCTGGCACTGCAGGTGACGCACCTGGCGTCGGCGGTCGAGAGTTCACGCGCTTCGGAGGCGCTGGTCGACGAGCGCTACCGCTCCGGTCTCGAGAACCTGCTGCAGCTCTTGATCGAGCGGCGCACCCGACTCGACGCCGAGAGCGCTTGGCTCGACACGCGGCGCGCTTGGCTCGAGAACCGGATCGACCTGCACCTGGCCCTGGGTGGCGGGTTCGACGCCACCGCGGAGGTGCAGGAGTGAAGCCGGTTCTGTTCCAAGTGGCCCTGTGCGCCGTGATCCTGGCCCTGGGCGCCGCAGGCGTCAGCGCCCTGGTCGCCTCCCGTGGCGAGGTCCAGGTCGAGCCGCGCGAGGCCGTGGTGCCCCTGGTCCAAGTCCAGTGGATCGAGCTCTCGCCGTTGGTGCTCGAGGTCCAGAGCCAGGGCATGGTCGAGTCGGCGCGCGAGGCGACGATCGCGGCCGAGGTCGGTGGCCGCATCACCCGCATCGCCGCCCCGCTCGAGTCGGGCGCGCGGGTGCACCAGGGCGACGTGCTGGTCGAGCTCGATCGCCGCGACCTCGAGATCGCGCGCATTGCGGCGTCCGCGGCCGTGGCGGAAGCGCGCGCCGCGCTCGAGCTCGAGCAGGCCGAAGCCGAGATCACGCGCCGCGACCTGCTGGCCTCGGGCGTGGACGAACCCAGCGCCCTCGCGCGCCGCGAGCCGCAACTGGCCCGGGCCCAGGCGCGCTTCGACTCCGCGGTGGCGGCTGGCGAGAAGGCGCTCCTCGATCTGGAGCGCACGGTGCTGCGCGCGCCCTTCGACGCGGTCGTCGATCGCCGCCTGGTCGACGCGGGGCAGGTGATCGCGGCGGGCACGCCCCTGGCGCAACTGATCGCGACGGAGGCCTACGAGGTGGCCCTGCCCCTGGGCGCGGCCGACCTGGCGCGCCTCGAGCCCCTCGGCGTGGGCGAGATCGACGGCCCAGCCGTGGAGTTGAGCGTGGAGGTCGACGGGCGACCGGCGACCTTCAGCGGCCGCGTCGTGCGCACCGCGGCGCAGCTCGATCCCCGCTCCAGGAGTCTAATGGCGATCACGCGCATCGACGCCCCCTTGGACCAGGGCTCCGCGCCCCTGCGGCTGGGTGCCTTCGCAAGCGCGCGCATCGCGGGCCGCGAGATCGAGCGCGCGGCCACGATTCCCACCGAAGCCCTGCGTGGCGCCGATCAGGTCTGGATCGTCGACGCCGACCAGCGGCTGCAGCGCCGCACGGTGCAGGTCGTCCAACGCGGCACCGACGATGTCGTGATCGAGTCCGGCCTGTCCGATGGCGAGCGGGTGATCACCTCCGCCCTGGACCTCGCGGTCGACGGGATGGCCGTCGCGGTCGAGCAACCCGACGCTCCCGCGCGCAACTGAGGCCAGGCCATGGACAAGTGGATTCGCTGGTTCGCAGGCAACGGCGTCGCCGCCAACCTGCTGATGGCCCTGATCCTGGTAGCCGGCGTGGTGACCATCCCGACGATCCAGGTGGAGGTCTTCCCGGAGCTCTCCTCCGACATGGTCACGATCCAGGTGCCCTACCCCGGTGCCGCGCCCGAGGAGACCGAGCAGTCGATCTGCGTGCGGATCGAGGAGGCCATCTGGGACGTCTCGGGAGTCGAAGAAATCACCTCGACCGCCGCCGAGAACATGGCCACGGTGACCGTCGAGGTGCGCAGCGACGCCGACGCGCGCGAGGTCCTCGACGACGTCAAGGTCCGGGTGGACGCGATCGACACCTTCCCCGACGAGGCCGAGCAACCGATCGTGGCGGAGCTGGTCACGCGCAAGCCGGTGATCGACGTGACCGTCTTCGGAAGCACGGACGAGTTCACCCTGCGGCGCCTGGCCGAGCGGGTGCGTGAGGAGCTCTCGGCCCTGCCCGAGATCAGCCAGGCCCAACTGGCCGGCGCGCCGCCCTACGAGATCTCGATCGAAGTCTCCGAGGACAGCCTGCGCCAGTTCGGGCTGACCTTCGACGAGGTCACTGCCGCCGTGCGGCGGGGCTCGATCGAGCTGCCCGGCGGCTCGGTCAAGACCCGCGGCGGCGAGATCCTGCTGCGCACGGCCGGCCGCGCCAAGGAGCGCGAGGCCTTCGAGGCCCTGGTCGTGCGCACGGCCCCCGACGGCAGTCGGCTCACGGTGGGCGACGTGGCGCAGGTCGTCGACGCCTTCGCCGACACCGACGAACGCACGCGCTTCGACGGGCTGCCATCGGCCCAGATCCGCGTCTACCGCGTGGGCGACCAGAACGCGCTCGAGATCGCCGCGGCCGTGCGCGACTACGTGGAACGCACGCGCCTCGACCTGCCCCAGGGACTCAACATCGACACCTGGCAGGACCAGTCGATCATCCTCCGCGATCGCCTGCGGGTGATGATCCAGAACGGCCTGAGTGGACTGGGGCTGGTGTTCGTGGTGCTGGCGCTGTTCCTGCGCTTCCGCCTGGCCCTGTGGGTGGCGCTCGGCATCCCGGTGTCGTTCCTCGGCGCCCTGGCGATGCTCCCCCACCTGGGTGGCTCGATCAACTTGATCAGCCTGTTCGCCTTCATCCTCGTGCTGGGCATCGTGGTCGACGACGCGATCGTCGTGGGCGAGAGCGTGCACCGCTTCCAGGAACGGGGTGAGGGCGGCATCAAGGGCAGTCGCCGCGGCGCCCTGGACGTGTCGCAACCGGTGCAGTTCGCGATCTTCACCACCGTGCTGGCCTTCGTGCCCATGGCCCTGCTCGACGGGTTCAGCGGGCGCATCTGGTTCATCATCCCCGCGGTGGTGATCCCGACCCTGCTGTTCTCCTTGATCGAGTCGCTGCTGATCCTGCCGGCCCACCTGGCCCACAGCTCGCACCTGCTCGACCGCCTCTCCGAGCGCCCGCCCTTCGTCTGGTGGGTGCGCTTCCAGAAGCGCATCGCCGATGGCCAGGAGACCTTCGTCGACCGCTTCTTCACGCCGACCCTGAGGGCCGCGCTGCGCTTCCGCTACGCGACGCTCAGCGCCGGGCTCGTGGCCCTGGCCCTGACGCTCGAGACGGTCGCGGGCGGGCACATCCGCTTCGACTTCATGCCCCCGGTCGAGGCCGACAACGTGGCGGCGCAGGTGTCGATGCCCCTGGGAACGCCGATCGAACGCACGGCCGCCGCGGCGGCCCAGCTCGAGGCCGCGATCGTGGAGCTCAAGGACGAGCTGGCGGCGGAGGGTCAGCCCGACCTGATCCGGCACTGGTTCACCGCCGTCGGCTCCCAGCCCTTCCGCGGCGATCAGAGCTCGAACGGCGGCCGCATCGGCGGCAGCTTCTCCGGCGAGCACCTGGCCGAGGTGACCTTGGAGCTGGCCCCGGCGCAGGAGCGCGAGGTGCCCTCGCTCGAGATCGCCAAGCGCTGGCGTGACCTGGTCGGCGAGATCCCCGGTGCGATCGAGCTCGAGTTCGACTCGGACCTGATCGCCTCCGGCAAGCCGGTGCACGTGCGCCTGCAGTCCACGGACACGTCGCGGCTGCGTGCCTTGACCGACGACCTGCGCGCGGAGCTGCGCGACCTGCCCGGCGTCTTCGCGATCGCCGACACCTTCCGCGAGGGCAAGCGCGAGCTGCGCTTGGACGTCAAGCCCCAGGCCCAGGCCCTGGGTCTGAGTCGCGCGGAGTTGGCGCGGCAGGTGCGACAGGGCTTCTACGGCGACGAGGCCCAGAGCATCCAGCGCGGGCGCGACGACGTGGACGTGATGGTCCGCTACCCCAAGGACGAACGGCTGTCCCTGGCCGACGTCGCGGCCATGCGCGTGCGCACGCCGGACGGTGGCGAGGTGCCCTTCGGCGAGGTCGCCACCGCCTTCGAGACGCGCGGCGATTCGACCATCATGCGCGCGGACCGCATGCGCGCGATCGAGGTCACGGCCGACGTGGACGACGCCATGGCGGACCCCAACGCGGTTCGCGCGCGGCTGCAGGAGGAGATCCTCCCGCGCCTGGTCGCCGCCTACCCCGGCAGCCGCTGGTCCATGGTGGGCGAACAGCAGGAGCAGGCCGAGACGATCTCGCAGCTCGCGCGGCTCTACGCCGTGGCCCTCTTGGGCATCTTCGCGCTGATGGCGATCCCGTTCCGGTCCTATTTCCAACCCCTGATCGTGATGAGCGCGATCCCCTTCGGCCTCGTGGGCGCGGTCGGTGGACACCTGTTGACCGGCTACCAGCTCTCGATGATCTCGGTCCTGGGGGTCGTCGCCCTGGGCGGTGTGGTCGTCAACGACAGCCTCGTGCTGGTGGACTTCGTGAACCGCGAACGCATCGCCCACCCGCACAAGTCGGCCTCACAGGCCGCGATCGATGCCTGTCGGACGCGCTTCCGGCCGATCCTGTTGACCTCCCTGACGACCTTCGCGGGGCTGACCCCGCTGATGCTGGAGCGCTCGGTGCAAGCCAAGTTCCTGATTCCGATGGCCATTTCCCTGGCCTTCGGGGTCGCCTTCGCCACGTTCATCACCCTCGGGCTGGTGCCGTCGCTCTACCTGATCCAGGAGGACGCGCGGGGCTTGGTCCAGCGATTGCTGCCGGGCCGTCCGAGGGTGGATCGCGCCGTGCAGTGACCGCTGGACCCCGACAGCGGCCCCATGGCCCTGGCTGAGGCCGAATTGGCCCCCGTCGCCGTCCCGGATGCGGGGCGGCAATGGGCGGCGTCCCTGGGTCCGAACTTCCCGCGACCCCCAGTGCCCGGTCGGCGCGAGCATTGGGACGTTGAATCGCCCGACGCGGACTTCTGCTAGCTTCGCGATCGTTCCATGCCGACCCTCGCCCCCCTCATCGCCGCGTGCATTCGGCGCATCGACGCCGGACTGGATCCCTGCGCCGACGATCTCGAGCAGCTCGCGATCGCCTTGGACAACGAGCCGAGCGAACAGGAGCTGCTCAGCATCGGGCGGCTGATCTCGGACCCACGGCGCGCCAACCATCTGGGCGAGCTGGTGGACGCGATCCACCGCGCCTTCGAGCGAACGCCGCGTGCTCGGCGGCGGTTCGAGCAGGACGTCGCCGTCCCCGGGCTGCGACGCGCACCGCAGTCCGCGCCCCGCGACCGAGAGTTGGTCGGTCTCTACGCCTGGACGGAGCACGGCGACGAAACCAGCTTCGCCCTGACCAACACCGTGCTGCTGCTCCTAGCGCCCGAGGGTCACTTCGCCCGCGGTCCCGCCGATCCGGCCGCGAAGCCCAGCGACGGACTCACCGGCCAGGACGCCGGCGACCGCGGGGTCTGGAGCAGCGCGCGCGGTCGGCTTCTGCTCGCGTCCGACGTCGGCCGCCACGAGAGCTACGCCTTCGTGCGCAAGGCCCGTTCCCTGCACCTGACCGACGACCACCGGGTGCGGCGGTTGTTGCGCCCGATCACGGACTAGTGTCCTGGATCAGAAATTCGGCGTCACTGCCCGGGCTCCGATCGCCGCTGGCGTCGCCAGCGCCTCCTCCGAGTATCGCAGCGGATACGCGTCGTCGGCGCGCCTAGTGTCCTGGATCAGAAATTCGGCGTCACTTCCCGGGCTCCGATCGCCGCTGGCGTCGTTGCGCCTCCTCCGAGTATCGCAGCGGATACGCGTCGTCGGCGCGCCTAGCCAGCATCGATCGGACCTCCGGGCAGTGACGCCGAATTTCTGATCCAGGACACTAGCCCGATCAGGCTGGAGGCCTGGCCCTCCCGGGCCGCGTCAGTCGAGCGGAACGGTGACCCGGGCGCGCACGCGGTCGCCTGCCAGGGCCATGCTGAAGCTGTAGCCGCAGGTCTGCGCGAGCTGATCGACGAGTGCCAGCCCGAGACCCGTGTGCACGGCGTCGGTGCGCGCGTCGTCCTTCTTCCAGAAGGTCTCGGTCAGGTGCTTCATGTCCCCGGGCTCCAGTCCGGGGTTGGTGTTCTCGATCACGAACTGCACGTCGTCCTGGCCACGCCAGACCTCGCAGGTGACCCGGTCCCCCGCGGGTGCATGCTGGATCGAGTTCGACAGCAGGTTGATCAGGATCAGGTCGAGCAGGTCGGGATCGGCGGCCAGCTCCAGGTCGTCGCGCAACTTCAGCTCGAACTCGATCCCGCGGCCGCGGGCGCTCTCGCCGACCGAGCGGATCGCGCGCTCGAGCACCGCGGACGAACTCAGCACCTCGCGCTTGACCTCGAGTTCGCCCGCCTGGGCCCGCGCCACGCGCAGGAGGGTCGTCGCGATGCGATCCATCTCGGTTGCGATGGCGTAGGCCTCGGCGACCGTCTTGGCAGCGAACTCCGGGTCATCACCCAGGCGCAGGGCGACCTCGGTCAGGCCGCGCAGCTCCGCAATGGGCGTGCGCAGCTCGTGGGCGATGTTGTTGGTGGTGCGCCGTTCGCGCTCGAAGGCGGCGTCGAGGCGGTCGAACAGGGCGTTGGCCTGACCGGCGATGGGACGCAGTTCCCCCGGCAGGTCGACCACGGGGAGACGGCGCTCGAGGGTGTCCTCGTCGAGGTCGCCGAGGCGATCGGCGATGTCCTCCAGGGGCCGCAGGCCCCGCCGAACCACGGCGCGGACCCACACCCCGAGCCCGATCAACGCCGCCAGGGCTCCGAGGGACAGGGGCACGAACAACGACTTCTGCGCCTGGCTGAGCATGAGGCGCGGCGTCGCGACGATGAACAGTGCACGGCGCGGCTCACCCTCGGGGTCCGCGACCTCGAGCACCATGGCCACCGCCCGTCCAGAGCTTCCGCCGGGGAGCTCGAGGTCCGCGGTCACCGCGCTGTTGCTGGCCCAGGCCTGCTGGATGCGCTCGGGATCCAGGGTGATGTCGGCACCGACGCCGAGGGTGGGCGAGCGCGCGAGTTCCTCGCCCTCGAGATCCACGACCTGGAACACGTCGCGCTCGAAGGGCCCCTCGTAGTCCTTGTAGAGGGCGGTCTCGTAGGGGAGCGAGACCATCCCGTCGGAGTCCCACTGCGCGGCCGCGCCCAGGGAGAGCACCCGCGTGTAGAGGTTGTCGTCGAAGTAGTCGATCAGGAACGCGTCCACGCGAGTCCAGATCAGGAGCCCGACCAGCAGCAGGGTCGCCCCCACCCCGCCGACCAACCACAGGGTCAGGCGACCGACGAGGGTCTTCAACGGTCCTCGCGCGCCTCGAGCACGTAACCCAGCCCGCGGCGAGTGTGGATCAGGGGCAGATCGTCAGGCCCGCCGATCTTCGCCCGCAGGCTGCACACCGCGCGATCGACGGCGTTGCTGGTGGGCAGGCTGGTCTCGTCGTAGAGGTGGTCCTCGATCTCGATCCGCGACACGGTCTCGCCCAGGCGCCGCGCCAGGTACTCGAGCAGCGCGTACTCGCGGGTCGAGAGGTCAATGCGGCGGCCGGCGCGCTCCACCGACTTGGCGCTGGTGTCGATCATCAGGTCCCCGACCGTGACCTCGGGGCTCTTGGCGTTGTAGACCCGCCGCCCGAGGGCCTCGAGTCGGGCCAGGAGCTCGTCGAACGCGAAGGGCTTGACCAGGTAGTCGTCGGCCCCGCGGCGCAGGCCCGTGACCCGCTCGTCGACGGTGTCCTTGGCGGTCAAGACCAGGACGTGGGTGTCGTTACCCTCCTCGCGCAGGGTCTGGAGCACCGTCAACCCGTCGATCTTGGGCAGCATCAGGTCCAGCACGATGGCGTCGTACTGGTTGTTGCGGGCGTAGCTGAGGCCAGCCTCGCCGTCCCCCGCGACGTCGACCCCATGGCCCTCCTTGCGAAGGCCGGTGGTCAGGGCGAGCTGGAGCCGCTCGGAGTCCTCGATGAGCAGGATTCGCATGGTCGCCCACAGACTAACCCGCCGAGTGGCGCGGGTCCCGGGGGACATGAGCGAGGCCACAGGATCGGGCCCGGGTCGGGTCCGAGGGGACCGGGCTCCACATCGAAGTCCGGCCGGGCACCGGAGTTCGTAGCACCTCGGTTGAGGTCCCACCGAGCCCACCTAAGATGGGCCCTCCCGAGAACTCGCATGCCCACCAAAGACCCTGAGCTGACCATCACCGTCGACGAGGCGCTGGAGCGGGCCGCTGCCCGCGCCTTCCCCGAGATCGACGAGTCCCGAGCCGGTGCCCGCGACGTGGGCCTCGAGCCGGAGCGCTTCGCGATCGAGATGGACGCCCAGGGGCGACCCCTGCGACGCCTACCCCTCGCGGGTCCCGGCGGCGTACTCGAGGCGATCGATCAGGTCGCCGGGCGCGACGATCTGATCCAGGCCCGCGACCCCGAGCGGGTCCCGCCCACCGTGGGCCTGACCCAGGGCGGCAGCCTGACCTTCGAGCCCGGTGCCCAGATCGAGCACTCCACCGCCGTCCATCCCAGTGCCTCGGCGGCCCTGGACGACGTGCGCGCGGTGGTGTCCAAGTTGGAGGAGGTCTTCGGTCCGCGCCGGGTGGCCTTGATCTCCCTGGGCCTCGACCCCTGGTTCGGACCGGGCGACGTGCCGCAACAGCTCGATGCCGACCGCTACCGATCGATGGCGGCCTACTTCGACGCCCGCGGCCCGAGCGGTCCGTGGATGATGCGCCTGTCGTGCAGCCTGCAGGTCAACGTCGACCTGGGCTCCAGGCAAGTGCGCGACGAGCGTTGGCTGCTGGGCAACCTGCTCAGCCCGGCCCTGGTCGGCATCTTCTCGACCTCGCCCGAACGTGCGGGTGAGGACTACTTCCACTGCCGGCGCGCCCGCGTCTGGCAGACCATCGACCCGACCCGCACGGGGTTCCCCGCCGGGCTCCTCGACGGCAGCCTCGAGGGGCCCGAGCGCCAGTACGCCGCGGCGGCTCTGGACGCCGACGTGCTGCTGTTCCGCACGGAAGCGGGCCACGCGGTCACGGGTGAGCCCGGCCTGCGCTTCCGCGATTGGATCGAGCGCGGCCACCCGGTCCACGGCTGGCCGACGATCGACGACCTCGACTACCACCTGACGACGCTCTTCTTCGAGGTGCGTCCGCGGGGGTTCTTCGAGCTGCGCGGCATCGACGCCCTGCCCTACTGCATGCGACCGGCGGCCGTGGCCTTCGTCTGTGGCCTGCTCTACGACGAGCGGGCGCGCGGACTGGCCCTCGAGCGGCTCGCGCCGAGCCTGGCCGGTCTCGACCAACGTTGGCGCGACAGCGCGGAGCGCGGACTCGAGATCCCGCGCCTGCGCGACGAGGTCGACTTCCTGTGGCGCACGGCCCTCGACGGCATGGAGCGTTTGGGCCCGCAGTTCATGCGCGAGGAACACATGTCGGATGCGCGCGCCTTCGCCGAGCGCTTCTTCGCGCGCACCGCGGCCCCGGTCGACGAGTTGCGCGCCGCCGTAGCCGTGGGCCCCGCGGCGGCACTGCGTTGGGCCGACGGCAGCGGCTGCAGCGCCGCCGTCTGACGCCGATGGACGCCCTGCGGGAGCGACTGCGTCGCGAGCTGGCCGCTGCGCGCCGTCGCACCCTCGAGTTGGTCGAAGCGACCTCGGCTGCGGATCTGGCCCGTCGCGCGGACGCCGCCCTGGGTCCGGGGATCTGGGATCTCGGCCACCTGGCCAGCTTCGAGGACCTGTGGGGCGTGCGGCGGGTGTTGGGCGAGTCCGAGCGGGTCTCGGCCCCCGAGCTCGACGAGCTCTACGACGCCTTCGAGCAGCCCAGGTCCAAGCGCTGTGACTTGCCTCTCCTGGATCGCGACGGTGCCCTCGAACTACTCGAGCGGGTACGCGCGCGGACCCTCGAGGGGCTGGAGCGGGCGCGGCTCACGGACGGCGACGACCTCGTGCGATCGGGCTACGTCTGGTCGATGCTCGTGCAGCACGAAGCCCAGCACCAGGAGACCCTGCTTCAGTCGCTCCAACACCTGGGCGTCGCCATTCCGACGGCCGATCCGATGGCCGGAGAGCCCCGAGCCGAGCAGGCGCCGGCCGTCGACGACGAGCAGCGGATCCAACTGCCCGGCGCCGAGGTCGTGATCGGTGGGCAGACCGAATGGGGCCCCTACGACAACGAGCGGCCGCGCCATGCGGTCGAGCTGGCCCCCTTCGCCTTGGATCGCTATCCGCTGACCAACCGCCGCTTCCTGGCCTTCGTCGAAGCGGGCTGCTACGCGCGATCGGAGTTGTGGACCGCTGAGGGTCGCTCCTGGCTGGCGCGCTGTGGCGCTCGCTCGCCCGCGGGGTGGACCCGCAACGACGACGGGCGTTGGAGCGTGCGCCGCTTCGGGCGGCAGATCGCCGTCGATCCGCGCGAGCCGGTGCAACACATCTCCTGCCACGAGGCCGAGGCCTTCGCCACCTGGGTCGGTGCACGCCTGCCCACCGAGTTCGAATGGGAGCACGCAGCCACAGCCGGCGGCGCCCGCGCCCCCTATCCCTGGGGCACGCCCCAGATCGACGAGGCGCGGGCCAACTGCGACGGCCGGCGCGACGGCCCCGCGCCGGTGGGCAGCTTCCCGCGCGGCGCTTCGCCCCTTGGAATCGAGCAGATGCTCGGGGACGTGCACGAGTGGACCGCGTCGAGCTTCGACGGCTACCGCGGCTTCGAGCCCTTCCCCTACCCGGAGTACAGTCAGGTGTTCTTCGACCGTGGCTATCGGGTCCTGCGGGGTTCGTCGTGGGCCGCGGCCGGGGCCCTGGCGCGCGTGACCTACCGCAACTGGGACCTGCCCGAACGACGCCAGATCTTCGCCGGCTGCCGGCTGGCCTGGGACGCCTGAGCATGTGCCGCTTGGGCGCTCACGTCGGGGTCCGGGTCCCGCTGAGTTCGCTGCTCTACGATCCAGAGCACTCGCTCGAGGTCCAGGCCTACCGGCCGCGCGAGATGTGCTCGGGGCACGTCAACGTGGACGGCACCGGCGTTGCCTGGTGGCCGCGGCGCGGCGCGGGGGAGCCCCTGCGCTACGTCACCGAGCGGCCGCCCTGGAGCGATCCGAACCTGCCGGCACTGGCGCCGCGAATCGAGGCCGAGGTGATCCTCGCCGCGGTGCGCTCGGCCACGCCGGGCATGCCCTTCAGCGCCGCCGCCGTGGCCCCCTTCGTCGCCGACGGCGTGGCCTTCGCCCACAACGGCTTCGTCGAGGACTTCGAGCGGGCCGTCGCGAGGAGTGTCCTGGCGCGGCTGCCCGACGACCTCTTCGGCGAGCTGCAGGTCCGAACCGACTCCCTGGTGCTGTTCGCGCTGCTGCGCCGCCACCTGCGCGAGCGTCCCGCGGCCGGGCTCGCCGAGGCCCACGCCGCGGCCACCGCGGAGCTCGCCGAGATTTGCGTCGCCGCCGGGGTACGCGCCAACCTGGTCTCGGTGGCGGTCGACGGGGGCAGCCTGAGCGCGATCCGCTCGGCGGTTGGCCTGCCTCCGAACAGCCTGTACATTCGGGCGGACAAGGAAGCGGAGAGCGCGCAGATCGCTTCCGAACCCCTGCAAGGCTCGATTCCGGACCCGGGATCGACTAAGAGCCCGCCGGCGAGTTGGGAGCCGGTTCCGGACCAGACCCAAGTCCGGATGTGCGTCGATCGGCCCGCGGAGTCCCTCCGCTCGGTGGCCCTCGAAGTCGGTGCACCGAGCCCCCCCGCGGAGTAGCGAACCTCCCCCGCCGGAACCATGAGCGACGACTCCACGCCGACCCTGATCATTCGCCGACTCGAGGGGCCCGAGGAGCAGGAGCGCGAGGCGCTCGACGAGCTGCGCGCGGGCCTGGCGGGAAGTCCCAAGGAGCTGCAACCCAAGCTGCTCTACGACGGGCACGGATCCGAGCTGTTCGAGCGCATCACGCGCCAGCCGGAGTACTACCCCACGCGCTCGGAGGCCGAGATCCTGGAGCAGCACGCGCCGGCGATCATGGAGCGCTACCGGCCCGAGGAGCTGTTCGAGATCGGCTCGGGTTCGTCGCGCAAGACGCGCGCCCTGCTCGAGGCGATGTTGGAGCACGGCGGGTCGCGCTACGTGCCCTTCGACGTCAGTGACGACGCGGTGCGTGCGGCCGCGGACGTGCTGTGCCGCGACTACGCGGAGCTCGAAGTGCGCGGCGTGGTCGGTGACTTCCACACCGACCTCCACGCCGTGCCCCACCCCGGTCGGCGCGTGGTCGCCTTCCTGGGCTCGACCATCGGCAACCTGATGGAGTCCGAGCGCCGAGCGTTCTTGAAGCAGGTCCACAGCCTTCTGCGACCCGGTGACGCGCTGCTGCTCGGCTTCGACCTGGTCAAGGACCGCGAGGCCCTCGAGGCCGCCTACAACGACGCTGCCGGGGTCACCCGCGAGTTCATCCGCAACGTGCTGGTCGTGCTCAACCGCGACTATGGCGCGGACTTCGACCCCGAACGGTTCCGCTACCGCGGCACCTGGGACGCCGCCGCGCGTCGCATGGACATCGGCCTGGTGGCGACAGCGGCCATGACCGTGCGGATCGAGGCCCTCGACCTGACCCTGGACTTCGAGCGGGGCGAGTACCTGCGGGTGGAAGTCTCGGGCAAATTCTCGCCGTCGGACGTGGGCGCCGAGCTGCGGGCCGCCGGGCTGGAGCCGGTCCAGTTCCTCTTCGATCGGGCGCGCCGTTTCGGCCTGGCCGTGGCGGAGCCGAGTGCCGTGCCCACGACTCGTACCGGATCCGGTACGGCGGACTGAACTCCGATCGACCGTGCCAGGGCCGCCACGGCCGTCCCCGGGCGTGGGTCGGGCCTGGCGCGGATCGAGTGTGTCCCTGCGGCGGCCAACTCGTACTCGCGGGCTCGATGGCCGCCCCCTGGCCCCCTTGCACCGGGAGCGGGTGCCCGGGGTACAGTGTCGCGCAATGGGCATGTTCTCCGCTCTCGCGGGACCGCCGGCACGCCAGGTCTCGATCCTCTATCGCGCACCCGCCCGCGCGCTTCGAGAAGCGCTGCCCAGCGATCTGACGGCGGTGGAGCGTGAGGGCTGGGTTCTGCTGGAGCTCGCCTGCGCCGCGCCGATCGATCTGCCCCTGGGTGGCGACGTCGCCCTGATCGCCTGGCGAGTGCCGGTGTCGCGCGCCGACGGCGCCCGCGGCCTGTGGGTACTCGACCGCTGGTCGAGCGCGCGGATCGGCGCCGGCTGGCCGGAGCGTTGGGGCGTCCCGCGCAGTGCGGAGCGTCCGCCGCGCCACTCCCAGTGGAACGAGACCGCAAGGGGCGACCTGGAGGTCGAAGTTCGCTCCGGCCCGCGCCGGGTGTGCATTCGCGCGACCCCCGGTCCGCGCACCGAGCGCTCGATGTTCGTCTCGACGCGCCAGGCCGAGCTGTTCCTGGCCGAGGGCGGTCGAGTCCTCAATCCGCACCCCCTGAGCTGGCTGATCGACCGCCAGCCCTTGGCCCGCGGGCAGGTGGGCCTCGGTCCGCTGATCGTCCACAGCCTGGAAGTCACCGCGCCCAACGGGATCGCGCGCCGTGGCGAACTCGTACTCGACTGCGCCTTCCGAGTCATCGACCGTCGACGCGAGGGCGCCGACGCGACGACTCGCGGCCGAATCCGCGCGAACAGCGGTGGCCTTACCAGCCCTTCCCCGGCCATGACATCCGGGCAGCTCCGCTGACGGGGTTCATGCCCATGCTCCCTGACGAACCTGCCCCCTACCAACCTGCCCCGACTCCGATCTGCACCTGACTTCGTCGCTGACTGGCGATCGAGCCAGGACTCCCCAACCGAATCAAGGCCATGAGGCCCAATGCTCCCCGGACCTCCCCTTTCCGCGCAGGACGCGTTCACGACTCGCTTCTACACCGGCTGCAACCGGCGGATCTGCGAGGGCATCGATCTCACCGCGGGTGAGCTCGTCGTCTACACCTCGCCCTCGCCCCTGCATCCGGATCGGAACGAGGACGGCGCGGCCGTCTTCCGGGTCGGCGATGCGGTGGTCATCGCCGTGGCCGATGGCGTGGGCGGGCTACCGGGCGGCGCGATGGCCTCGACCCGAGCCCTCGAGGAGATCGGTCGGACCCTCGGCGAACTCGGGGGCGACGTGACCGAGAGCCGCCTGCGGAACGCGGTGCTCGACGGCATCGAGCTGGCACACCGGGCCATCCGCGAGACGGGCGACGGCGGTGCGACGACCTTGGCTGCGGTCGAGATCCTCGGCCGGCAGCTTCGCACCTACCACGCGGGCGACAGCGCGATCCTGATCTTCGACGCTGACGGTGAGTTGAGGCTGCAGACGGTGGCCCACTCGCCGGTGGGCTATGCCCTCGAGTCGGGCTTGATCACCGAAGCCGAGGCCTTCTTTCACGACCACCGCAACATCATCTTCAACTGCCTCGGACTGGAGCGCATCCACATCGAGTTCTCGTCGGCGATCGAGCTCGACCCCGGCGACACGGTGCTGCTCGCCACGGACGGGCTGTTCGACAACCTGACCCTGGCCGAGTTGAGCGAGTTGTCCAGAGGCGGCGAGTTGGCCAGTGTGTGCCAGCAGCTCGAGTCGGTCGCCACCGAGCGCATGAACGCACCGGGCGGCCAGGCTCCGTCCAAGCCCGACGACCTGACCTTCGCGACCTTCCGCCTGGCGCCCTGACCGAGGTCGCACCACCAGGCGAGCGGCTCGCGGGCCAACTCAGCGGGCGAAGAGCCGTCGCGGGTCGCGGAAGGCCTTGAACTCGAGCGCGTTGCCGGCGGGATCGTGGATGAAGAACGTCCCCTGCTCCCCCACTTCACCGACGAAGCGCACGCGGGGTGAGATCTGGAAGGCGGCGCCCGCGGCGGCCAAGCGCTCGGCCAGGGCCTCCCAGACTTCCCATGGGAGCACCAAGCCGAAATGGCGCACCGGCACCTGGTCTCCATCGACCGGGTTGCTGCCCACGCCCTGCTCCGTCCCACTCACCAAGTGGGCGGTGAGCTGGTTCCCGCCCAGGTCGAAGTCGATCCAGGCCTGTGAGCGCCGACCGATCGGGCACCCGAGCAGCACGGCGTAGAAGGCTTCGGCCGCGGCCAGGTCGTCGACCGGGAAGGCCAGGTGGAACCTGGCCCCGGGCAGGGGTTCGGAGGCGGACATGGGCCAATGGTAAGGGGCCCGGGGCGATCGCAGATCACCCCGGGTCCCTTCACCGCCAGGCCTCACCTGGCTCGGTCTCGTCGCGGTCAGACACCCGCGGTCGAGCGCATGCGCTCGAGCACCATGTCCCCGACCTCGTCGGTGCGGTGCATGGCGGTCGAGACGCCGCGGATACTGCCGTCGCGAACCAGGTCCACGATGGCGGTCTCGATCGCGGCGCCAGCTTCCTTCTCGCCGACGTAGTCCAGCAACATCGAAGCGGCCATGATCGCCGCCACCGGCGAGGCCACGTTCTTGCCTGCATGCTTGGGCGCGGAGCCGTGGATCGGCTCGAACAGGCTGACCTGACCCGGGTGGATGTTGCCGCTGGCCGCGATGCCCATGCCGCCCTGCAAGCTGGCGCCCAGGTCGGTGATGATGTCGCCGAACAGGTTGGGGGTCACGATCACGTCGAACCACTCGGGGTTCTTGATCATCCACATGCAGGCGGCGTCCACGTAGGCGTGGTCGGTGGCCACGTCCGGGTACTCGGCCGCCACCTCGGCGAAGGTGCGGGTCCAGATGTCCTGGGCGCGGATGGCGTTGGCCTTGTCGACCAGGGTCACCTTGCGCTCGGCCCGCGTCTTGGTCAGCTCGAAGGCGTAGCGCACCGCACGCTCGACCCCCTCGCGGGTGTAGACCATGGTCTGGGTCGCGACCTCGAGCGGCTGCCCCTTGTGCGCGAAACCGTGCATGCCCGAGTAGGCACCCTCGGTGTTCTCACGCACGATCAACATGTCGATGTCCTCCGGCGTCTTGTCCTTGAGCGGGCACAGCCGCGCGTCGTAAAGCTTGACCGGACGCAGGTTGATGTAGAGGTCCAGCTCGAAGCGCAGCTTGGCGATGATGCCGAACTCGATCATGCCCACGGGCACGCGCGGATCGCCGATCGCCCCGAGGAAGATCGCGTGCTGCTGCTTGCACTCCTCGAAGATCGAGCTGGGGAAGATCTCGTTGTTCGCAAGGTAGTAGTCGGTCCCCAGGGGGTAATCCTGGATCTTCAGCGAGAAGCCGAATTGCTCGGCTGCCGCGTCGAGGATCCGCATGGCCTGGGCCGTCACCTCGGGGCCGATGCCATCACCACCGATGGACGCGATGTCGTACTGCTTCATGGGTCTTGGGGGGATCCTGACGGGCGCGCGAAGATGCGTCTCCGACGATCCGGGTGGGGGGTGTTCTGTTGGAAACTCGAGCGGGGCTCGAGTCAGGAGACTCCGGTCGCGTGGGCGGCGAACATGCCGCGCCGGTAAGCCGCGATGCGTCCGACCACGGCGCTGGCCGCGACCGTCAGAGGTGAAGCCAGGTACAGCTTCCCGGGGCCGCTGCGGCCTCGGAAGTTGCGGTTGATTGCGCTCACGGTGACCTGCTCGGCGTCGTCGGAGACGCCCGGTCCGCAGCCGATGCAGGCTCCACAGCCTGGGTCGATCACCGTGACACCGGCGCGTTCGAAGATCTCCACGTAGCCCTTGGCGCGGGCGTAGTCGCGGACACTCTCGCTGCCGTACTGGATGAACATCCGCACGCCGGGGGCGATGCGCGCACCGGCGTCCAGGGCCTCGGCGAGCACCTCGGCGTAGAAGTCCAGGTCGCGCTCCTTGCCCGCGGTGCAGGAACCGCCGTAGGCGATGTCGATCGCGACTTCGCCCAGGTCCTCGATGTTCTTCCCGTAGGTCGGGTCGCCGGGCTCGGCCACCATCGGCTCAATCGTCGAGAGATCGATGGTGTGCACGCCGCCGTCGTAGGTCGCGCCTTCGTCGGCGCTGACGAAGCTGGCCTCGATCTGCTCGATGGTCTGGCCCGGGCGCCGCGCGGCCAACCACTGCGCCGTGATCCGGTCGCCCTCGCAGATGCCCGTCTTCGCGGTGCACTCGGTGGCCATGTTGGTCAGGGTGGCACGCTCGTCCATGTCGAGCGAGGCCAGCCCGGGACCGCCGAACTCCATCGAGCGGTCGAGGGTCTCCTCTGCCACCGCGTGGGTCCGCAGGATGTGGAGGATCACGTCCTTGGCGGTACAACCCGGGCGCAGGGCGCCGACCAGCTCGAAGCGGATCGACTCCGGCACCTGCACGAAGGTGAAGCCCGAGTAGATCAGGCCCGCGTACTCGGTCGCGCCCACGCCGTAGGTCAGGGCGTTGTTGCCACCGCCCATGCAGGTGTGGCTGTCGGTGGCCTGGATGAAGTCCCCCGGGTCCACGAAGTGCTCGCGAGCCACCTGGTGGCAGATACCCGGGCTGACGCCATCCTTCGCCGAGTAGTCGCGCACCTTGGTGTGGCGCTGGAACTCGAGCTGCAGGTCGCGCAGGGTCTGGATCTGGGGCGCGAAGGGCGCCATGCGCGCCACGCCGTCGGCGTAGAGCAGGTGATCCTCGAAGACCGCGAACTTGGAGGCGTCGGGGATGCCGTAGTCGTCGCCGTACTCGGACTGCAGGAAGTAGTGCACTTGGGCCGTGGTGAACTCGTGGCTGTAGCCGCCGTCCACCCTGACCAGGCAGGCGTCGCCGGGGGCGACGAAGCGCTCCGCGGCAGCATCGGCGCCAACGAGGTGCCGAGCGATGATCTTCTCCGCGATGGTCATCGGGCGGCGGGCGGTGTCGGGCAGCGGAACCGTCGCCTCGCCCGCCTCGTACTTGGCCGCGAAGGCGAACAGGCCGCCCGCCTCCACGATCGTGCGCGTGACCGGGTCGTACTCCCCGGTGAACTCCGCCAGGGGCACTGCTTCGCCGGCCTGCAGCCGCACGATCAACTCGTGGCCACCCAGCAGCTGGCCCAGATTGAGGTTGTTGCGCTCGTGGATCGGCGCGAACGACGAGGCGAAGACCGCTTCGATGCCCGACCACTTCTCGCACTGAACCGCCGTCTCGCGGCTGGACCCGGTGCCCTTGCGCTGACCGGACACGATCGCCTTGAAGCCGCCATCCATCAGCGCCCGGGTCCCGAAGACCCGCTCGCCGGAGTCATCCAGGAGACCCGCGTAGGCGTCCAGGGCGATGTCCTCGGGCTTGTGCCGGAAGCAGACCCACGCGGGCGTCATCACGTCGGTGTTGATGTCGTCCAGGAGGTCCGCGGGGTCGATGTCCGCCATGCGGAAGGCGACCTCGCCGCGGAGCTGACGGCGGATCTGCTCGAGGTCCTTGAACAGGAACAGAACCCTGTGGTCGGGGTCGAGCTTCACGACCCGAGAGCCGTCGTCGTGGGTGTGGATCAGAGAGTTCACGGAGGGGTCAAACCTTCCGCCGGGGAGCACGCGGCTCCCGGCGCTGCGGACACCGCCGACCTTCCGGTCGACGTTTGGAATCGCGTCGCTTCGCGTCTCAGGCGTCGGGGTTCTCGATCAGCATCGCGATGCCCTGACCGCCACCGATGCAGGCGCTGGCCACGCCGTAGCGCTTGCCCGAGCGGCGCAGCTCGTACATCAGGGTCAGGATCAGGCGGCTGCCGGTCGCGCCCAGGGGGTGCCCGAGGCTGATCGCGCCGCCGTTGACGTTGACCTTGTCGCGGTCGAGCTCGAGCTCCTTCTCACAGCCCAGGTACTGGGCGGAGAAGGCCTCGTTGATCTCGATCCGATCCACGTCACCCAGGGCCACGCCGGCCCGGTCGAGGCAGGCGCGTATGGCCGGAACAGGGCCGATGCCCATTTCCGAGGGGTCCACGCCGACCGTGGCGTAGGAGAGCACGCGGGCGAAGACGTCCAACTTGTCGGCAGCAGCGCGATCGGCGGTGGTCATCACCACGGCGGCGGCTCCGTCGACGATGCCGCTGGCGTTGCCCGCGGTGACCGTGCCGTCCTTGCCGAAGGCCGCGCGCAATTGGCCCAGGCCCTCGAGGGTGGTGTCGGGCCGGATGTGATCGTCGGTGTCGACGACCACGTCGCCCTTGCGGGTCTGGATCGTGTACGGCGCGATCTCCTCAGCGAAGCGACCCTCGCTCACCGCCGCTGCGCCGAGCTGGTGGCTACGCAGGGCGTAGGCGTCCTGCTCCTCGCGGCTGATGCCCAGGCGCTTGGCGACCTTCTCGGCCGTCTGCGCCATGTAGAGCCCGCAGAACGGGTCCTGCAGGCTGGCGAAGAGCAGGTCTTCCATCTGCGGCGCGGTGCCGAAGGGGAAGCCCTGGCGCGCACCGTGCAGCACGTAGGGCGCCTGGCTCATGTTCTCCATGCCGCCGGCGAGGACCGTGGTGGCCTCGCCCAGGGCAATCATCTGCGCGCCGTTGATCAGCGACTGGATACCGGACCCGCACAGGCGGTTGACGGTCAGGGCCGGGACCCCGTGGGGCGTGCCGGCCTTCAGGCCCACGTGACGCGCGCCGTAGATGGCGTCGTTCGAGGTCTGCAGCGCGTTGCCGATGACCACGTGGTCGACCGTGTCCGCGCCGACCTTGGCACGCTCCAGGGCCGCCTTGGCCGCGTGGGCGCCCAGGTCGATGGCCGACACGTCCTTGAACTTGCCGAACTTGGGGGTGCCGCTGTACTCACACATGGCCGTGCGAGCGCCGCCGACGAGGACGATTGATTTGCTCATGGGTCTTTGGTCTTCAGGTCCCTGGCGGGATCAGTTGTTCTTGAACTCGGGGCGACGCTTCTCGAGGAAGGCGGTCATGCCCTCCTGCATGTCCTGCGTGGTCGCCGCCAGAGCGAACATGTCGGTCTCGATCAACTCGCCCTCGGCCTGGCTCATGTTGGTACCGCGACGGATGGCCTCGAGGGCCAGGCGCACCGCGATCGGACCGCGCGAGAGGATCGTCTTGACCATCTTGTGCGTGCCCTCGAGCAGCTCTTCGGGCGCGAACAGGCGGTTGACCACGCCCACGCGGTGGGCCTCCTCCGCACCGAACATGTCGCCGGTCAGGATCCACTCGCGAGCCACACCGGGCCCGGCGATGCGCGCCAGGCGCTGGCTGCCGCCGTAGCCGGGGATGATCCCCAGGCTCACTTCCGGCAGGCCGACCCGCGCCGACGTGGAAGCCGTCCGCAGGGTGCAGGCCAGGGCCAGCTCGAGCCCGCCGCCGAGGGCGAAGCCGTTGACCATTGCGATGGTCGGCTTGCCCATGGTCTCCAGGCGGCTCAGGACATTCTGGCCGAAGAAGGCCAGGTCCTTGGCGCCCAGGGGCTTCATCTTCGCCAGCTCGTTGATGTCGGCGCCAGCCACGAAGGCCTTGTCACCGGAGCCCGTCAGGATCATCGCGCGCACGTCGTCGTCAGCCTTGACGGCGTCGAAGGCGTGGGCCAGCTCGTGGAGCGTGGCGTCGTTCAGGGCGTTCATCTTGTCGGGACGGTTGATCGTCACCGTCGCCATGCCCTCTGCGGCCTCCAGCAGGATGTTCTCGTAGCTCACTTTGATCTCGGATCGGGATGCGGGGTGCGGTGGTTGGATCGAGGGGGTCCCGAGCGGCCGCGGGGCGGCGCGCCGGGTGGCCGCCACTACCGTCGGCCGGGCGCGCCCGTTGCGGCGGCTCGTGCCAGGTAGCGACGACCTCGAGGCGACTCGTTGCTCGGCCCAGTCGGGCCCGATCCAGTCGGGCCCAGTCCAGTCAAACTCAACCCTGTGAGCGCTCGATGCGAACCGAGTTGATCTTGACCGGGTTCTTGGGGCTCGACTTCTCTCCGCCGGGCAAGGTCTCGCCCTGGGCGATCGCGTCGAGGGTGTCGTCCCCCTCCACCAGACGCCCGAAGGCCGTGTACTGGCGGTCGAGGAAGCCGGCGTCGCCGTGGCAGATGAAGAACTGGCTGCCCGCCGAGTCGGGGCTCTGGGAGCGAGCCATCGACAGCACGCCGCGGGTGTGCGGCACGTCGTTGAATTCGGCCTTGATCTGGTAGCCGGGGCCGCCGCGGCCCGAGCCCTCGGGGCAACCGCCCTGGATCATGAAGCCGGGGATCACGCGGTGGAAGATCGTGCCGTCGTAGAAGCCCTTCTCAGCCAGCTCGACGAAATTCTTCACGTGGCCCGGGGCCTTGTCCTCGAAGAACTCGAGCTTCATCTCGCCGGCGGTCGTGTCGAGCACCGCGGTCACGTCGTCGTAGTTTCCCATTTGGTTCTCCGTTCAGCTCTTCTTGACTACGATGGCGTGGATCAGCTGCTGGGGCTGATCGGGGCGATCCTGCCCGTTGCGCGGCGACTTGACGATCTTGTCGACCACCTCGAGACCGCGGGTGAGTTGCCCGAAGGCGCTGTACTGACCGTCGAGGTGCGTGGAGCGGGCGTGCATCAGGAAGAACTGCGACGAGGCAGAGTTCGGGTCCTGCGAGCGCGCCGCCGAGAGCACGCCGGGCACGTGTTGGCGGTCGTTGAACTCGGCCTGAAGCTGCCGCGGACCATTGCCGGTTCCCCACAGGCGCGACTTGCTCGGATCCTTGGTGTACGGATCGCCACCCTGGATCATGAAGCCGGGGATCACGCGGTGGAACAGCGTGCCGTCGTAGAAGCCCGTGTAGGACAGGTCGAGGAAGTTGCGCACGTGGTTGGGCGCGACCTCCGGCCAGAAGTCGGCGACCATCGTGCCCCGGTTGGTCTCGAGCACCACCTGGTAGTCGTCCAACTGCTCGAGGGGCATGGTCATGAAGTCGACCTTGGCCTCGCCTTCGGTGGGCACCGCGACGAAGTAGTCGACCGCGACCGGCCCACCCTCGTAGGCCGCCCGAGCGAAGGACAACTCGAAGTTGCCGGTGGCGGTGATGAAGGGCCCCAGGTCGAAGCTCAGGCTCATCAAGGCGTTGGGCGGCAGCTTGATCAGCGCCTCGCTCTCGCGACGCTGGGCCGGCTCGCCGTTGATCAGGAAGCCGGCGGGCGAGAGCCACCAGCCCGCGGCCGACGCGCCCTCGGCCGGGGCCTGGATCCGCACGTCGACGACGTAGGGCATCCCGGCGACGTACATCGTCGGTGCCTCGAAGGTCACCACGGGAGCCTGCTCCTGGGCCACGGCTGTCGGTTCGACTCCGAGGGCCGGAGCGGCGAACGCGGGGGCCCCAAGGGCGCTGGCCAGGGCGGCGATGGTTGCTGTTGCGATCATGACTTCTTGTCCCCTTCCCACTTGTAGAAGCCCTCACCGGACTTGCGGCCCAGTTTCCCGGCCGCAACCTTGTCCTTGAGGATCTGCGGAATGACGAATGCGGGCTCGTTCGGGTAGCGCTCGACCCAGCCCTCGAGGATCGACAGGGTCGTATCGAGCCCGACGTAGTCGGTCAGCGTCAACGGGCCCATGGGGTAGCCGCAGCCGAACTGCATGGCCGCGTCGATGTCTTCCTTGGTCGCGTCGCCGCGATCGAGCATCAACAGGGCCTGGCTCATGTACGGCACAAGCAGTCGGTTGACCACGAAGCCCGGGGTGTCCTTGCAGGAAACCGGCGTCTTGCCGACGGCCTCGCCGAAGGCCTTGGCCTGGGCGAAGACGTCTTCAGCCGTCTGCTCGCCGCGCACGACCTCGACCAGACGCATCAGTTGCACCGGGTTGAAGAAGTGCAGGCCGACCATGCGCTCGGGGCGCCCGGAGGCGACCCCCATCTCGGAGATCGGGAACGACGACGTGTTCGACGCCAGGATCGTCTCGGGCTTGCAGATCTTGCCGAGCTCGGCGAAGAGCGCGTTCTTGACGTCCAGGTCCTCGACGATGGCCTCGATCACGAGGTCACAGTCGGCCAGGTCCTGCTTGTCGAGCGAGCCGAGGATGCGACCGCGCGCCGCCTCGACGAAGGCCTTGGCCTGGTCCTCGGTCTGCTTGCCCTTCTCGACGGCCTTCTCGGCGAATTTCGCCAAGCTCTTCTCGATGCGGGCCAGGCCCTTGTCGAGCGCCGGCTGGGTCGACTCGAGGGCTACGACCTCGAAGCCGGACTGTGCGGCGACTTGGACGATGCCGTGACCCATGAGGCCACAGCCGATCACGCCGACCTTCTTGATTGCCATGAGGAGGATTCTGTTGCGGGGTGGGGTTGGGGACTCGAGTCCGCGCCGACCGCGTTCAGGCGGGCGGGCGATGGGTGGATTCGGGGGGCGAGCAGCCGGGGGGCGCAGCGGGCGCTCAGCCAGGTTCAGGGCTCAGTAGGGCGATTTCAGTCGCGCTGCGAGCCCTATAGGCCTTCTCGATGGAACTCGGCGGCGAGCCCCATTCCGCCGGAGACGCACAGGGTCGCCAGGCCGTGGCTGCCGCCGCGCCGGGCCAACTCGTGCAGCATCGTGACCACGATCCGCGCGCCGGTCGCGCCGATCGGGTGCCCCAGGGCGATCGAGCCGCCATTCACATTGAGCCGGTCCAGGGGCAGGGGCTCCTGGCGGTGGCAGGCCAGCACCTGGGCGGCAAAGGCTTCGTTCAACTCGATCAGATCGTAGTCGCCGGGGCGACGCCCGCAGCGTTCGGCCAGTTGGCGCATGGCCGGCACGGGGCCGATGCCCATGCGGCGCGGATCGACCCCGGCCTCGGCGCACTCGCCGACGTAGGCCAGGGGCGTGTGCCCCAGTTGTTCCGCGCGCTCGGCAGTCATCAGCATCAGGGCCGCGGCTCCGTCCGTGATGCCCGAGGCGTTGCCGGCCGTGACGGTGCCGTGCTCCTTCGCGAAGACCGCCGGCAGCTTCGCCAGGGACTCCAGGCTGGTGCTGGGCCGGGGGTGCTCGTCGGCAGCGACCACGAGCGGGTCGCCACGCCGCTGGGGCACCGCAACCGGGACGATCTCGTCGGCGAAGCGCCCGGCCTCGACGGCCGCGGCCGCCTTGCGCTGGCTGTCGAGGGCGAACTGGTCCTGCTCGTCGCGGGAGATCTCCAGCTCCTGCGCCAGACCCTCCGCGGTCGCGCCCATGACCATTTCGGCCAGGGGGCAGTCGAAGCCGTCCTGGTACATGGCATCGACGACCTTGGCGTGTCCGAGGCGATAGCCGGTCCGCATCTTCGGCAGGAAGAAGGGCAGGCCGCTCATGCACTCGACCCCCCCCACCACCACGGCGGAGGCGCGGCCGAGGCGAATCCAGTCGGCGCCCAGGGCGATGGACTTCAGGCCCGAGGCACAGGCCATGTTGATCGTCAGCGCCGGAACCTCGACGGGCAGCCCGGCTCGCACGCTGATCTGACGCGCCACGTTCGGTCCGCCACCGGCCTGGCGACCGTTGCCGAAGATCAGCTCACCGACCTCGCCGGGCTCGACCTTGGAGCGCTGCAGCAGCTCGGCGACGAGGCCGCTACCCAAGTCGGCGGCACTCAACTCGGCGAACGCGCCGAGGTACTTGCCGATGGGCGTACGCAGGGCGTGGGTGATCACGACCGGCGAGGCCGCGGAGCGCGCTCCGGCGGTGGGCGAGGGATTGGACGTCATGGACTGGATCGCGACGCCGGTTGGCACCACCTGGGTGTTGCGCCGGGGCCGTTCGGAGGGGATTCGGGCCAACCGACGGGATCGGCCGCGAATTCAGGCGGACCAGGATAGGGGGGTCCAATGGGGCACGCAAGGCGGGCCGATGGCCGCGCCGGGGCCGCAGGACGACCATCCCGCCGATCGGGCGCTACAGCCCGGGCCCGTCTGCACCTATAAACGAGCTCCTATCCCTCGGTCCGACCGAGGGTGCCGAGACCACCCAGCGATGACCCCGAGCCCCCGCAAGCCCTCCGTCGACCCCAGCGGGCTCCAGCGCCCCACCCTGGCTCTGGATCCACAGACCCCGTCGCAGCTCCCCTCGGGAAGCCTGGCCGGGGTCGAGAAGGCGCGCTTGACGGCCCTGGTGGACCTCCTGGAGGACGATGCCCCGGCGACCTGGGAGGCGGTTCGAGCCGAGCTGCTGTCGGCCGGACGCCGCGCTCGACCGGCCCTCGACCGGGCGGCCCGGGGCCAAGCGCCCCGCCGGCGGGCCCGCGCGCGCTCGATCCTGGCCCAGATGGAGCGGCGGGAGGTCCTGCGCCGACTCCTGTCCCAGGCCGGGCGGGGGATCGACGACCTGGAATCCGCCCTCTACCGCCTGGCCGCGGTGGACGACCCCCACTTCGACGCCCGCGCCACCCGTCGGCGCCTGGACGACCTCGGCCAGCGGGTTCGGGAGCGGAGCGCCGAGCGCGAGCCCGGCCTCGACCAGGCCCACGCCCTGGTCACGGTCCTGGCCGGCGAGGAGGGGCTGCGCGGCCCCGGGGAGAACTACCACGCCACCGACCACGTGCATCTGCATCGGGCCCTGGAGCTGGGGCGCGGGCTGCCGCTGACCCTCGTGGCGATCTATATCTTCACTGCCCGTCGCGCCGGCCTGGACGCCACCGGGGTGCCGCTCCCCGGGCACGTCATGTGTCGGCTGCACGCGGGTGAGCGCTCGATGCTCGTCGATCCCTTCCACGCCGGGGTGGTTCGCACACGCAAGGAGTGCCTCTCCTATCTGATGCGCCGCGGCCTGGCGCCGCGCCCGGACTGGTTCCGCGACGCGGACGACGCCGCCCTGTTCCAGCGCCACGTCCTCAACCTCGCCAATGGCCACACGGTCCGCGGTGACGACGGCACCGCGCGCCAACTGCGGCGTGTGGCCGAGACGGTCGCACGCAGCCGCAGCCAGCACCCCCACGCCGATCCCGAGAGCGCCTGAGGCACCTGCATTGATCGACGTCCCCGACTGCTGGCCGCCGCCCGACGATCTGCCTGCGAAGGAGCAGGTCGTTCCGCTGTTCCCCCTGGCAAACGTGTGGCTCGTGCCCCACGCCGTGATGCCGCTGCATATCTTCGAGCCGCGTTATCGCGCCATGGTCGAAGCGGTGCTCGACGGGTCCGGCGAACTCGTGCTCGGAACCGTGGTCCAGGGCCACGAGTCCGACATGCAAGACGCGCCTCCGGTGCATCCCGTGGCGGGATTGGGGCAAATCGTGCAGTTCGAGAAACTGCCCGATGGACGCTTCCTGATCATGCTGCTGGGCAAGTCGCGGGTCCGCATCGCCGAGTGCGAGAGCGACCATGAGTACCGACTCGTCTCGGCGGCGCAGCTGGAGGAGACCCCGGCGCCGGTGACGCGGGAAAGCGAGCTCCGTGAGAAGCTCACCGGCGCGATCCTGGCCCGCAGCGAGGACCTGCTGAATCTGCCCGATAACCTCCCGATCGGTTGCCTGGCCGACCTCCTGGCCCTGCGGCTGAACCCGCCCCACCAGACCTGGCAGCAGCTCTATTCGACCCTCGACGCAGAGCGCCGCGCGGAGATAGCGCTCGACCTCGCGAGCGACTGAGCGGCGCGCGCTACTCGAAGGTCGCAATCACCGGCGCGTGGTCGCTGGGCTTCTCCAGCCCGCGCTCCTCGGTGTCGACCTCCACCGCGGTGCAGACCTTGGAGGCCGCCTCCGAGAGCAGGAAGTGGTCGATTCGCAGGCCGTTGCCGCGCTGGAAGCCCCTGGTTCGGAAGTCCCACCAGGTGTAGATCCCGGCCTCCTCGGTGTGCTGGCGCAGGCCATCGATCAGGCCCAGGTCCATGATCCGCGCCAGGGCCTCGCGCTCGGCGTCGGAGCACAGGATCTTCCCGCGCCACTTCTCCGGGTCGTACACGTCGCGGTCGTCGAAGGTGATGTTGAAGTCGCCGGTCACCACGACCTTCTCCGACAGGTCGTAGCGCTCGTCGATCAGGCGCCGGACGCGCTCGAGCCACTCGAGCTTGTAGCTGTATTTGGGCGCCCCGACCTCCTGGCCGTTGACCACGTAGAGGTCCAGGAACAGGAAGTCCTCCACCTGGGCTCCGATGACCCGGGCCTCGATGTCCGACTCGTCACCCGGCAGTCCGCGGTGAACCTCTTCGATCCGGCCCTTGGCCAGGATGGCGACGCCGTTGTAGGTCTTCTGACCGAAGGTCTCGATGTTGTAGCCGAGGTCCTCGATCGGCTCGCGCGGGAAGACCTCGTCCAGGCACTTCGTCTCCTGCAGGCAGACGACATCGGGCGATTGCCGCTCCAGCCACTCCAGGACCCGCGGAAGGCGGGCGCGGATCGAGTTCACGTTCCAGGTCGCGCAGCGCATGGGCGGGAGCTTAGCGGTCAGCGGCCGCCAGTGCGTCCCGCTCGCCCCCCGAGATCGGGGCCAAGGGCCCAACCAGCTCGATCCGGCCCTCCAGACCGGGGGTGCCAGGCGATATACTGCTCGGCTTGATCGCGGGCCGCTGTCCGCAGATCTCGGGTAGACACCCGACTCAGGAATCGACAATGACCCAGATGCGAAAGGGGCGCCCTCAGCAGGGCGGCCCGCGACGTGGCGGCGGCGGCAAGGGCCGCACGGGCGGCGCGACCAAGCGATCCGCCGAGCCCGTCGAGGAGCTCCACCCGAACGACGAGCCCCCGGACATCGAGAGCTTCAGCGAATGGGATCTGGGGCGCGAGGTCCAGCAGGCCATCGCCGACATGGGCATCACCTCGCCCACCCCGATCCAGAAGCTGGCCATCGGGCCGGTGTTGGAGGGACGCGACGTGATCGCCAAGGCCGAGACGGGCACGGGCAAGACCCTGGCATTCGGCGCGCCGATGATCGCCAAGCTCGATCCCGCCCGCTCGACCGTCCTCGGTCTGGTCCTGTGCCCCACCCGCGAGCTGGCCCAACAGGTGGCCCAAGTGCTGACCGAGCTCGGCCGCGCCCGGGGCATCAAGGTCGCGCTGCTCGTGGGCGGCGACCCGATCCCGCCCCAGGTCAAGGCCCTCCACGCCGGCGCGCAACTCGTGGTCGCGACCCCCGGGCGGGTGCTCGACCTGGCCGGCCAGCGCTTCCTGAACTTCCCGTGGACGGAATTCGCCGTTCTCGACGAAGCGGACGAGATGCTCGAGATCGGCTTCCTCGACGACGTCCGCAAGATCCTCGACCTCTTGCCGGAGGAGCGCCAGACGCTGCTCTTCTCGGCCACCTTCCCCCCGCCGCTGCTCGAACTGGCGCGCTCGCACACCAAGAACCCGGTCGAGCTCGCCACCGCCAAGGGCGTGGCCACGGTCGATCGCATCGTGCAGCACGTGTGCTTCGTCAACGACGAGGACCGCGCGAACGTCATGCGACGGCTGCTGATGGATTCGGGTCCGGACGACCTGTTCCTGGTCTTCTGTGAGCGCCGCACCGACGTCGACCGACTCTTCCGTCGCCTCGAGCGCCTGCCCTTCGGCGTCAAGGCCCTGCACGGCGGCTACGACCAGGCGGCCCGCTTCCGCGTCATGTCCGCCTTCCGCGGCGGTGAAGTCCGCGCCCTGATCGCGACCGACGTCGCCTCGCGCGGCCTCGACGTCTCCGGCGTGACCCACGTGATCAACTTCGGCGTCCCGCGCGAGGTCTCCGACTACACCCACCGCATCGGCCGCACCGGCCGGGCCGGTCGCAGCGGCCACGCCCTGACCTTCGTTCCGAACCAGGACACCCGCCGCTGGCGCGAAATCGCCGGGCGCATGACCTGGACCGTCGACGAGATCGCCGAGCGCGACCTGCGCCGCGTGATGTTCACGGATCCCGAGATCCTGCTGGAGCGCGGCGCCGCGGAAGCACCCGCCCAGGAGCCCGAGCGCGAGGAACGCCCGCGCCGCGGTCGAGATGAAGCGCCTCGTGCTGAGCGGGAAGAGCGCCCCCGTCGTTCGCGCGACGAAGAGCCGAGAGCGGAGCGCGGAGAACGACCGCGTCGCAGTCGCGACGAGTCGCCGCGCACCGAGCGTGAAGAGCGTCCGCGTCGCAGTCGCGACGAGTCGCCGCGCGCCGAGCGTGAAGAGCGGCCGCGTCGCAGTCGCGACGAGTCGCCGCGCGCAGAGCGTGAGGAGCGTCCGCGCCGCAGTCGTGACGAGTCGCCGCGCGCCGAGCGCGAAGAACGGCCCCGCCGCAACCGCGATGAGGCTCCCAGCTCTGAGCGTGAGGAGCGTCCGCGTCGCAGTCGCGACGAGTCGCCGCGCGCAGAGCGTGAGGAGCGTCCGCGCCGCAGTCGTGACGAGTCGCCCCGCACCGAGCGGGAGGAGCGTCCCCGTCGCAGTCGTGATGAGGCTCCCAGCGCAGAGCGTGAGGAGCGTCCGCGCCGCAGTCGTGACGAGTCGCCCCGCACCGAGCGGGATGAGCGTCCCCGTCGCAGTCGTGACGAGGCTCCCAGCGCAGAGCGTGAGGAGCGTCCGCGCCGCAGTCGTGACGAGTCGCCCCGCACCGAGCGGGAGGAGCGTCCCCGTCGCAGTCGTGACGAGGCTCCCAGCGCAGAGCGTGAGGAGCGTCCGCGCCGGAGTCGTGACGAGTCGCCCCGCACCGAGCGGGAGGAGCGTCCCCGTCGCAGTCGTGACGAGGCTCCCAGCTCAGAGCGTGAGGAGCGTCCGCGTCGCAGTCGTGACGAGTCGCCGCGCGCCGAGCGCGAAGAGCGGCCCCGGCGCAACCGCGATGAGGCTCCTCGCGCAGAGCGTGAGGAGCGTCCCCGGCGCGAGTCGGCCGACCGGGCTCCGCGGCGCGAGCGTCCGAGAACTGGCTCCGAGGAATCGGCCCCCGCGCGTGGCGGCTTCGGGATGGGCCTCGATGAGTCGCCTTCCCCGCCCAAGCGTGCCGCTCGCCGTGAGTCCCAGGAGCGTCCTGAGCGCATTGAGCGCCCGCGCCGCTCGGCCGGCGAGAAATCCGAACGGGCCCCTCGCAAGTCCGACGACTCTGGCGCAGGTGGATTCGGCGCCGGCCTCTGACCCCTCGACCGACGACTGAGCACACCCCCATGGGCGGATCCAACCCCTTCATCCGGCAGGCCGAGACTCGGCTGCCCACCCGTTCCTACCGCATGACCTTCATGCCGGAGGGCAAGGTCGTGGAAGTCGATCCCTCGAAACTGCCCTACTCCCGCGACGGGCTGCCGGGTTCGGTGCTCGAAATCGCCGGCGGCAACGGCGTGGACATCGACCACGCCTGCGGCGGCGTCTGCGCCTGCTCCACCTGCCACGTGATCATTCGCGAGGGTCTGGAGAGCTGCAACGAGGCCAGCGACGACGAGGAGGACCAGCTCGACCACGCGCCCGGTCTGACCACCGAGTCGCGTCTGGCCTGTCAGACTGTCCCCGACGGTAGCTGCGACGTGGTGGTCGAGATCCCGGGCTGGAATCGGAACCTGGTCTCCGAAGACCACCACTGAGCGGGGCCGCGCCGCGCGCCGAGTCGCGAGCGAGGCGCGCGCCTGGGCCGAGTCGGACGTCGGCTGCGTCCCGCCCCTGACTGGCGCGGCTCGCTTGCCCCCTCGAGCAGCTCAGAGCAGCGGAAGCCGCTCCACTCGGGCCAATAGCTCTTCGGACAGGACCGCGCTGTAGGCCTTCCAGTCGGCCAGGATCCCAGCGACCGCAGGCACCTCGCGGGAGCTCAGGCAGAAGATCCCGCCGAACATCCCGCAGGGACCGTTGCCCTCGCCGATGAACAGGACAACCCCGTCTGGCGGGTTGTACCCGGGATCCTGAAGGTCCGCCTGCGGCGAGTGCGGCGTGATGAAGGGAGCGTAGTACAGCTCTCCATGGGCAGGCGGCTCGAAGCGCGTGGTCGCCCCCAGCGTCTCGTGAATGCACGTTCGCTGGGCCTCGATCAGCGAGTTGCCCAGGTCGAGGAAGGTCTCTCGCTCGCCAGCGGGCCACTGCACGAATGCATCCCAGTCGGGCTGCTCCATGTCGACGCCCGCAGCATCGGGAGACGGGGGGAGCTGACCCGGGAACAGGAACGGCTCCCGGACAAGGCGCCGCGCGAGGACCTCGGCCGGGAACGTCGAGGAGACGGGGAAGACGGATGGGGCGCTCTCATCAACGCACCAACGCCACTCGCCGGGCAGCCAACAAGCAGTCGGCGTGCAACTCCGTTCAGTCGCACGCCTCCATTCCCTGTCAAGCCGGGGTAGGTGCCTAGCTAGTCGGCATGAACCCCGACATTGGATTGGTGGCCGACTTCATCGTGAAGTATCCGCCCCCGCCCCCCGACTGGCTTCCGATCTGACCAGCCTGTCCGGCGTCGTCTCCGTTGTCGAACTTGGCGCATGCCGTTCCGCCCTGGCCGCCAGGAGTGCTCGTCTGTCCGCCGGTCCAGGCACTTCCTCCAGTACCGCCAGCGGCGAACGCTTCCCCGGCAGCCGAGACCGCCTTCCCCTTGCCACCCTTTCCTGCCGGCTCAGCTCCATCGGCGGAACCTCCGTTGCCGCCACAGGCAATAGCCGCTCCATGATCCGAGGTCGCTGTTGCGGATGCCGTGTGCCCGTCGCCGCCAGGGTCGTCGTCGCGGTTCCCTCCAACCGAGATCACAAAATCGTCATCGCTGGTCAGCGACGATGAACCGTTGCTGTCGTGATCTATTCCGAGGGTTCTGTCCGAGTCTGTGCCCTCCAGGTGCTTCACCTTGCGATCTCTCAGGCCTGGGCAATCGTCCAAGAGCACTGCCACAGCGGCCTTGATTGCCTCGGCGCGTTCTTCATCGGAAGGCTCGGGATCACTCGTTGGGTTGATTGCGAGGTATTGCCAAGAGCTGTGGATGGAATTCCCGGGGAGGTCACGCGGCGACCTTGATGCCGTCCTTGAACTGGACGCCTCGGATGACGTCTCCGAGGTGTTCGTGGCCGTTTAGCTTCCGCCAGGTCTTCTCGGCCGATTTGGCGAGCTTGTAGACCATGGCGAGGCAGGCGGCTCGGGATCCTGCGCCTTTGGTCCGGCTGGTTCGCAGCCGGATCGTCGCGAAGGTGGATTCGATGGGGTTGGTGGTGCGTAGGTGGCGCCAGTGCTCGGCCGGGAAGTCGTAGAAGGCCAGCATTGCCTCGCGGTCCTTGAGCAGGCATTCGACCGCCTTCGGGTACTTGGCGCCGTAGATGGACTGGAAGAGGATCATGGCCGCTTCGGCGTCCTCTCGCGTCTCGGCGTTCCAGATCTCGGTCAGCGAAGCCTTGATCTTGGGATGCATCGACTTCGGGCACTTGTTCAGGACGTTGGCCGTCTTGTGGACCCAGCAGCGTTGCCCCTGCGCGGTTGGCCAGACCTTGGCGCTGGCCTTCCAGAAGCCGAGCGCGCCGTCCGCGACGACCAGCTTCGGAGCGATCGAGAGGCCACGGGCCTTGAGGTCCACCAGCACTTCGGTCCAGGACTGCTCGCTCTCGCGCTCACCATCGTGGACGGCCACCAGCTCCTTCTTGCCGTCGGCCGTGGCGCCCATGATCACGAGCATGCAGGCGCGCTCGTCCGTCAGGCGCACGTTCGAATGAATGCCATCGGCCCACAGGTAGACATAGTGCTTGCCTGCGAGCTCGCGCTTGCTCCAGGTCCGGTGCTCCTCTTCCCACGCCTGCTTGAGGCGCACCACGGTCGAGGCCGAGAGACCGGCGGCCCCCTCGCCGAGGAGGCCACCGAGCGCTTCGCCGAAGTCGCCGGTCGAGACTCCGCGCAGGTACAGCCACGGGATCAGCTCCTCGATGGTCTTCGAGCGGCGCAGGTAAGGGGGCAGGATCTTGCTGGTGAACTGGATACGATTGCCGCCGTCGTCCAAGCGACGATCATCGACTCGAGGACGAGCGATCGGAATGTCGCCCAACGCGGTCTGGATCGTGCGCTCGGGGCACGAGCCGTTGCGAACCACGAGCCTGCGGCCCTGCTCGTCCACTTGGTCCGCGTGGGCGTCGATGTACTCGGCGACCTCCGCCTGCAGGGCCGTGATGAGCATCTTCCGGGCGCCCTCTCGGAGAACGTCCTGGAGGATGTCCGCGGTCGGGGCGTCTGGCTGGAACTGGATCGAGTCGCTAGGCTGCTTCATGCGGCGTGTCCTTCCCCCGCGTTGGGGGCTTGGGTGTCGAGTGATGTCGAGCACCAAGGGTACGTCGCGTTTCCTCTCAGTTCACCGTCCACCGCTTCTGGTCATACCTCGTTGATTGCCTCTTCCAGCTTGTCCATTGCCTCCTCGACCTTCTCCTTCGGACAAGGGGGAGGGCCGGGCACCGGATCAGAAATCCGTGACACCTCGAAGTGGCCTGTCGAGGTCGCGGTCGGGGTAGCTGCGGAGTAAGAGATAATGACGGAGTCTGTTTCCACGACTGTGACAGACGAGAAGTCGAGTCGGGCGCGTAGGAACTTGGTTCGACTGAAGCCTGCTGCATCGGCGTTGTCATAGAGCGCCGCCTCGTCATAGACAGGGACCAAGCTCGAGATGTCAACTCCATTGACCTCAATCGAGTAGGCACCAGAGACGTGCTCCAGCGCGTACAGCGAGACGGCGATGTCGTAGTCGGCCTCGCCGTCGTACAGCCTGGAAGAGCCGTGAACCTCCACGTTGGCATGTACGCTGGCGGCGTCTGCCCATGTATCTGGGCCTGTCGCCGTTCCGGCGGTGACGTCGACTCGTATCACGTCACGAGGCACGAGGCTGAGAAGCGACAGGTCGAATGAGAACTCAGCTGAGCACTCTTCTGCCAGGCCATCGCCGTCGTCATCTATGAACTCCTGTGAGCCCCAGGTGATCATTGCTGACGAAGAAACGTCAAAACCGTTGACGAAGATCGACGGGCTCAAGGTGTTCTCGAGCAGCCCGCTTCCACTGAAGTCGACAACGAGAGACTGGGACAGCTCGTAAACGCCAGAGGTGATATCGACGAATCCCTGAGCCTCAACTGGCGTGACTGACGTTGAACTGAGGGTCGGTCCTGCCAGGGCAAGTAGCGACTGGAACATGGCATCCGGTTATTGAGGGGCCCGCCCAAGAGGTGTTCACGATCGAACGGAGCGATAAGAAAAGGAGGGCAAAGGTCACCATCGGCGGACAAGCCGACCAACCCCTCCCGATTCTCGAAGTCTATCGAGGCTGAGCGAGGGGTGACCTGCGAATGACGCAGAAGATCCAACCTCTCGGCGATGCACAGCGTCTCCAGGGACAACGCTTGTGTGGCAGGCGCAACCAGGTCCGGGGATGCTCCATTCGTTGGCCGATGGTAATCAGTCCGCGAATTGGCCGCCGTGAGAGAGTCGGTCTGGCCAACCGGTGCCAAGGGCCAAGCAATCCCGGCGGCTGTCAAGAGAAGGGGCAGCAGGAGCCAGATGAAGCGGAAACGCAGTGGAATGACCGCCAAGAACGCTCCCAGCCACTGTTCGAGTCCAACTGCCCCATCTTCGGCAGAACGGACCGAGCATGGCCCAACGACGACACACCCCCGACCAGATCCTGGCGAAGCTCCGCGACGCGGAAGAGCGCGGGAACCCAGCGCTCAAGCGACTCGTGGCGAGGCAAGCCTTGGACAACCAGGTGCTGAAGGACATCGCAGAGGGAAACTCTTGAGCCCGACGAGCAGAAGTCGGCCTGTCCGGCACGCGATGGAGGATCACTCCATGGGCGAACGGGCGGCCTGCCGACTCGTCGGGCAGGCTCGATCGACACAGTGGCGCGAGCTCGCAGTTCCCGATGACGAGCTCGTGCTGGTCAAGGACATGCGGCGACTCTCGATGGCGCACCCCTGGTACGGCTACCGACGCATCCACCGACTGCTCGTCAACGAGGGCTGGCCGGTGAACCACAAGTCCATCCAGAGGTTGTGGGCCACCCGCCAGCCCTCGTTGACAAGCAGTAGCTGCGACGCGGCGGTCGAGATCCCCGCTGGAACCGGAACTTGGTCTCCGAAGACCACCACTGAGGCAGCCCGCGCCGCGGGTCGACTCGCGCGCGCCCGACGGACGCGTGTAGCCGACGGGGTCGAGTGGGACGAGGCCGACGACGACTGACGGTCTCGCCCCTACCTGACTCGGCTCGGCACGCAGCCCTCGAGCAGCCTAGAGCAGCGGAAGTTGCTCCACCCGGGCCAACAGCTCCTCGGACAGGATCGCGCTGTAGGCCCGCCAGTCGGCCAGGATCCCGGCGACCGCCGGCACCTCGCGGAAGCTCAGGTAGTAGATCCCGCCGAACATCCCGCAGGGGCCGTTCCCCTCGCCGATGAGCAGGACGATCCCGTTGGGCGGTTCGTACGCGGGATCCTGAGGGTCCGCCTGCGGCGAGTGCGGCGTGATGAAGGGGGCGAAGTACAGCTCCCCATGGGCGGGTCGCTCGAAGCGCGTAGTCGCCTCCAGCGTCTCGCGGATGCACGTTCGCTGGGCCTCGATCAATGAGTTGCCCAGGTCGAGGAAGGTCTCTCGCTCGCCAGCGAGCCACTGCACGAATGCATCCCAGTCGGGGTGCTCCATGTCGACATCCGCCGCAGCGGGAGACGAGGGGAGCTGACCCGGGAACAGGAACGGCTCCCGGACCAGGCGCCGCGCGAGGAGCTCGGCCGGAAACGTCGAGGGGACGTGGGAGCCGGGGAAGCGCTTGATCGCCACGGGTGCGGGCCCATTGTCGTACCACTTCAGCGCGAGCTCCGGCGCGCGCTCCAGGCACCCGTCCATGTCGCCGAGGCTGTCGCGCTCGAGCGGTCGATCGAGGCCGATGTTCTCGGGATCGTTCAGCGACCTCAGCACGACTTCTTCGACCAGCGGCCAGTCCGCGCCGTGCCAATCGCGCATGACGTCTTCCATGGTCCGGCCGCGCACTCGGATCTGCGAGCCATCGGAGATCCACGCGGGCCCGGTCGGTGCCACGCTCGCCTCGGGCTCGTCGGCCGCCGGTTCGGGTCCGGAGGGCGCTCGCAACGCGCCCGTCAAGCCAGCCAGCTCGACGTTCCCCGCAGGCTCAGGACCGCCGGCCGCGCTCGGGTGGGGAGCTTCGCCACCTCCGGCGCCCGCCCCCTTGGTCAACAGGACTCCCAAGGCAGCGCCAAAGGCCACCAACCCGAGCGCTGAGACGACTCTCCACTTGGTCCTCATTTCGAAGATCCTACGCAGTCCGAGCACTTGGCAGCCGAACGGGCGAAACAGGTTTGAGGAGGATCACAGGCATTGGTGACAACCATCGCCGACTCGTACTCGGAGTTGCAGGCGATCCAAATCGAGTTGGAGCCCGTGGTCTGGCCAGTTCCGCTGTCCGTGGCGCCATGGCTCTGGCCCGGATCGTCGATGTCCCAGTACCGATAGCCCCAGCCTGCCTGGGCATCTCCGCAGGTCCCCGACGCGAAAGACCACTGGTGGAAGAAGGTACACGGTGAGCCGTCCTTGCAACCTTCGAGTACCTGCAGGAAGCAGTCCCCATGGTCCACCATGGAGATGTAGTTCATCGCCTGGCTTCCAGCCCCGAAACTCGCGATGGGCGCATTGTCGGTGATCGAGATCTCACAGCCAGGGCACGGGTTGTCGCTGAGCGCGATCGCAGCGGGCGAGACGAGGCAGGCCAAGGCGCCGAGGCTCGGGAGGAAAGGAACGCGATCGGACAACATCGAAAACACTCCGGAGAGGGTCTGGGCTGCAAGTGCGCTGATCACTGGGCCAGCGGACTTCATCCACGGACAAGCCGTTCTGACGCGAGACTACCCCCCCCGGATTCGACAAGGCCTCCGACAGCCAGCAGGTGTCGGACAGGGGCGCACCGAGCGCTTCGTGAAGCGCCGCCGAGAGGTCGCCTGCACCTCCGAGGTCGACACGCGTTGCCTCACGTTTCCCCGTCGATCCGCTGGCGTGCCCCCGCGGGCCTCGTCAGAGCCAGGCACTGCTCGGCGTGGGGCAGGCCCAGGAGCGTGCGCGAGCCGTGCCAGGACAGGAGTTGGCCGTCGGCGAGCTGGAAGCGCTCGCGCGCGAGGCCGGTCTGCTCGCAGAGCTCGTCGATGTGCTTGGCGGCGAAGGGGAAGGGCTCGCTGGAGAGCAGGATGACGTCGGGAGCGCGGCTCGCGAGGTCCGCGGCGGTCGTGGCCGGATAGCGCTCCTCGCCGGCGCAGAACACGTTCACGCCGCCCGCGGTCGCGAGCAGCGCGTCGACGAAGGTGCCCGCGCCGGCCGCCATCCATGGCTTGCGCCAGATCAAGTAGGCGAAGCGCACCGGCGCTCGGTTTCGGGCGCGCGCGGCGATCTCGCCGCGCAGCGCTTCGATCCGGGCCGCGATGCGCTCACCCGCCTCGACGGCGCCGACCGCGGCGGCGATCGTGCGTAGTGCTGCCGCGGTCTCGGCCACGTCGCGCGGGAAGGTCACGAGCACAGGCACGCCGCGCGCCCGCAGCGAGTCCGCGTCCTCGCGGCGGTTCTCCTCCTCGTTGAGCAGCACCAGGTCAGGCTTCAGCGCCACGATGCGGTCGAGTTTCGGATCCTTGGTGCCCCCCACCACCGCTACGGCCTCGACGCGCCCCGCCGGCTCGACGCAGAACTTGGTGCGCCCCACGACCGAGGCGCCTACGCCGAGCTCGAACAGGGTCTCCGTGGTTGACGGGCAGAGCGAGACGACGCGCATCGCGCGGGGCTCAGGCAGGCGTCGCGACGAAGCGCTTCTCGCCGCGCTCGATGCGCGCGAAGGGCTGCGCGTCGTCGTGGTAGAAGAGCCCCAGCCAGCCCGCCTCGGCCGCGCGCGCGATCCACTCGCTGCGCTGCTCGAAGGAGCGCTCCACGTCGATGTCGTAGGCCATGATGTAGGGCGGCTGGACGTGGTGCGTGGTCGGAACCACGTCGGACCAGAACACCGCGGCGTCGCGGCCGGCTCGATCCAGGTCGCGGCCCGGCTCGCGCAGGCAGACCACGCTGACCCCGTCGGAGTGGCCGCCCAGGGCGTGGACCGTGAGCCCGGGCACCGGCTCCACCTCGCCGTCGAAGGGGTCCATCAGCCCAGCGGCGACGATCGGCTCGAGGTCCTCGGGGCGGTAGGAGCCGCGGCGCACGTGGTCGGGCTTCAGGCAGCGCTCGACCTCGATACGCGGAGCGACGTGGCGAGCGTTGGGGCACAGGGGCGCACCGTCCGCGTCGACCAGGGCGCCGATGTGGTCCCAGTGGCAGTGGGAGGCGACCACGTGGGTGACCTCGCCCGGCTCGACCCCGGCCGCGCGCAGGCTGGCGGCGAGGGAGCCGCCACCGTCCAGGTGGTAGATGCCGCGCAGCTTGTCGCTCCAGCGGTCGCCGACGCCGCCCTCGATCAACACCACCGCGTCGCCGCGCCGCGCCAGGAACGGGCGCAGCGCCATGCGGATCGTGTTGTCGTCCGCGGGCGGGGTCATCCGTCGCCAGAGGTTCGCGGGGACCACGCCCCACATGGCGCCGCCGTCCAGACGGAACTCACCGTCGGACAGGGCCGTGACCGTCCAGCCGCCGACGGTGCGGGTCTCGCCCGCCCCCGCCGCGACCGCTCCGGCCCCGACCGAAACGCTCACCGCAGGATCTGACGCGAGATGATCAGGCGCTGGATCTCGCTGGTGCCCTCGCCGATCGTGCACAGCTTCGCGTCGCGCCACATGCGCTCGAGCGGGTACTCGCGCGAGTAGCCGTAGCCGCCGAAGATCTGGATCGCGTCGTAGGTCACGCGCATGGACGTCTCCGACGCGTGCAGCTTGCCCATCGCCGCCTCGAGCGTGTAGGGCTGACCGGCGTCCTTGACCCGCGCTGAGTGGTAGACGAGGTGCCGCGAGGCCTCGATGTCGAGAGCCATGTTGGCCAGCTTGAAGGCCACCGCCTGCTGGTCGGCCAGGGTCTTGCCGAAGGCCTCGCGCTCCTTGGCGTGGCGCAGGGCGTTCTCGTAGGCGCCCTCTGCGATCCCCAGGGCCAGGGCGCCGATCGAGATGCGGCCCCCGTCCAGGGTCTTCATGAAGGTCTTGAAGCCCTGGCCCTCGGGCCCGAGCAGGTGGTCGCGCGGAATGCGCGCGTCCTCGAAGACCAGGCTGGCCCAGTCGCTGCCGCGCATGCCGAGCTTGACCTCGCCCTTCTCCAGGCTGAAGCCGGGCGTGTCGCGGGGCACCACGAAGGCCGAGATGCCCTTGGAGCCCAGGGACTTGTCGGTCACCGCCGTGACGATGAACACGCCCGCGTGGTTGGCGTTGGTGCAGAAGCACTTGCGGCCGTTGAGCACGTACTCGTCGCCGTCCAGCACCGCCGTGGTCTGGGTGCCACCGGAGTCCGACCCCGCGTTGGGCTCGGTCAGGCCGTAGGCCCCCATGTACTCGCCGGCGATCAGCTTGGGTACGTAGAGCTGCTTGAGCCGGTCGTTGCCGAAGGCGTAGATCGGCCAGGTGCCGAGGGAGACGTGGGCCGCGAGGGTCAGACCGGTCGAGCCGCAGACCTTGGCGATCTCCTCGACGGCGATCGCGTAGGCCAGGGTGCCGCCGCCGGACCCGCCGTATTCCTCGGAGAAGGGGATCCCCGGCAGGCCGAGCTCGACGATCTTGTTCCAGATCTCGACTGGGAAGCGGTGCTCCTCGTCGATCTCGTGGGCGATCGGGGCGACCTCGGCCTGGGCGAACTCGCGGACCATGTCGCGGATCATCCGCTGGTCCTCGGTCAACTCGAGGCCGTGGGCGATGGAGGGAAGATCGGAGGTGCTGGGGGAGACGGTGGTCATCAGGTGAGGGCCCGATCGGGCTCGAGATCCCGGGGTTGTCGCCCCGGGGCCGCTCCTCCCAAGTTCGCGCAGCTCCGCAGAGGCAGCGATCGGGGGGACGATGTGCTCACGAAGAGCCGGAACTCAAGAAGAGCTGGAACTCAAGAAGAGACAGTTAGGTCAGTCGAGCGAGAGGCGCCAGCCCGAGGTGCGCCGTTCTTCGGACGGCTCCGAGCTGCGCCGCCCAGCAGGAGACTCCGCTTGGCTGGTGCCATTGCTCGAGGTCGGCGGCTGGGGGCTCACCATGTCGGCGTTGTCCGCTTGGCTGTCCTTGTAGAACTCGCTGCTGCGTCCCGCGCCGACCCAGTCGATCAGGTGGCTGCGCGAGAACTTCCACTCGCGGCCGATCTTGCGGGCGGGCAGGTCCTGGGAGTGGAGCACCTTGTTGAAGGTCTTCACGCTCACTCCCAAGAGGGCCGCGGCTTGCTCGATGTTGAGGATGTCGGGGTCGTTGCTTCCGCTCATCGCAAGGCTTCTCGCTCCAGTGCGCCGTCTCGGTTCTTCGTGGGGGGGGCTCGGTGGACGGTTGGCAGGCTGACCGTCGTCGATTGCGGAGCGAACCGAGTCACTTCATTCCGCCGTCGTGGGTCGTCCAGCGCTTCCCCCCGTTCCGCCCTGGCAGGCGGCGGACCGAAGGGGCCAGGTCGCGGGCAAGCGCGCCGCCTGGCTGCCGCTTCCCACCTTAGCGTCTCCGGCCGGGCCTGGCGGATTTTCGCGGCTCCGACCTTCGGGGGGGTTCAACCCATGAGATTGCGGGCGATCACCAGGCGCTGGATGTCCGTCGCGCCCTCGTAGATCTCGGTGATTCGCGCATCCCGGAACAGGCGCTCGACGTGGCTGTGATCGGTGTAGCCGAATCCGCCGTGAATCTGTAGGCACTCATCGGCCGCGAAGTTCGCGGCCAGCGACGCGGTCAGCTTGGCCTGGGCCGCTTCGCGGGTGCAGGGTCGCTGGCGATCGCGCAGCCAGGCAGCGCGGAAGCAAAGCAGCTCGGCCGCGTCCAGCCGCGAGGCCATGTCGGCGATTTTCCACTGGATCGCCTGGAAGTGCCCGATCGGGCGGCCGAACTGCTCGCGCTCGCCGGCGTACTTGATCGACGCCTCGAGGCAGGCGCGGCCGATACCTACCGCCTGGGATGCGATACCGATGCGGCCGCCGTCGAGGGTGTCCATCGCGACCTTGAAGCCGCTGTCGACCTCGCCGAGCACCGCGGAGGCCGGCAGCTTGACGTTCTCGAACACGACCTCGGTGGTCGACGAGCCGCGGATGCCGGCCTTGAGCTCGGTCTTGCCGACGCGCACGCCAGGCGTGTCCTTCGGGACGATGAAGCAGCTCATGCCCTTGGCCTTGGACACGTCCGGATTGGTGCGGGCGTAGACCAGGAAGACGCCGGCCCAACCGCCGTTGGTGACCCACAGCTTGGTGCCGTTCATGACCCAGCCGTCACCGTCACGCACCGCACTGGTCTGGACCGCGGCGGCATCCGAGCCCGCGTTGGCCTCGGTCAGGCAGTAGGACCCGATGATCTCGCCCGTCGCGAGCTGCGGCAGCCACTGCGCCTTCTGCTCGTCGGTGCCCCACTTGTTGATCGGCGCGCCGACCAAGCTGTTGTGAACCGAAAGGGTCACGCCCGTCGCCGCGCAGCCGCGGTTGAGCTCGATCAATGCCGCGGTCAGGGCTTCGTTGCCCAGGCCGGCGCCGCCGAACTGCTCGGGGATGGTCAGGCCCCACAGACCCAGCTCGGCGATCTTCTCGAAGACTTCCTTCGAGATGGTCCCCTCGCGGTCGTGTTGGGTGGCGCGCGGGATCAAGTCGCCGTCGGCGAAATCCCGCGTCATGTCGCGCACCATCTGGACGTCTTCGTTCAGGTCGAAATCCATTGCTCGTTCTCGCCGGTCCTTGTGGGGTCGTCGCGTCGGGGGGTGCCGACGCAGGCGTCACTCGTAGTCGTAGAAGCCCTTGCCGGCTTTGCGTCCCAGCCTCCCTGCGGTCACCATTCGTCGCAGTAGCGGGCAGGGACGATACTTGCTGTCGCCCATGTCCCGGTGCAGGACGTTCATGATGTCCAGGCAGACGTCCAATCCGATCAGGTCGGCCAAGGCCAGGGGACCCATGGGATGGTTCATCCCCAGTTTCATGACCGTGTCGATGGCTTCCTTCTCGGCCACGCCTTCCATCAGGCAGTAGACCGCCTCGTTGATCATCGGCATCAGCACCCGGTTCGACACGAAACCGGGGTAGTCGTTCACTTCCACCGGAGTCTTGCCCAGGGATTCCGAGGCTTCGATCACCGCGCGCACGGTCTCGTCCGAGCTCTCCTGGGCCCGCACGATCTCGACCAGCTTCATCAGCGGCACGGGGTTCATGAAGTGCATCCCGACGACCTTGTCGGGGCGCTTCGTCGCCGCGCCGAGGGCCGTGACCGAGATCGACGAGGTGTTGCTGGAGAGGATCGCGCCCGGGTTGCAGACGGCGTCCAGCTCCGCGAACAGGGCCGACTTGGCGTCCAGGCGCTCGACGATGGCCTCGACCACCAGCTCGGCGTCGGCGGCGTCCTTGACCCTGGTCGAGGTCGAGATCCGAGCGGAGATGCCATCGGCCGTGGCCTGGTCGATCTTCTCCTTGGCGACGAAGCGCGCGAGGCTCTTGCCGATCGTCGCCACGCCGCGTTCGAGGGCGGCGTCGTCGCGATCGATCATCGTCACCTGCGCCCCGCCGGCGGCGAAGGTCTGCACGATGCCGTTGCCCATGGTGCCCGCGCCGATGACGGCGACGCGCTTGTAGGTGCAGCCCATCAGAGCGCCTCCACGGCCAGCGAGACGGCATTGCCGCCGCCGAGGCACAGCGAGGCCATGCCCGTCTGGGCGCCGCGCTGGGCCATGGCGTAGAGCAGGGTGGTCAGGATCCGCGCTCCGGACGCGCCGATCGGGTGGCCCAGTGCGACCGCCCCACCGTTGACGTTGACCTTCTCCGGATCGAGGTCGAGCACGCGCGTGAGCGCGCAGGCTGCCGACGAGAAGGCTTCGTTGATCTCGTGCAAGTCGAAGTCCGAGGCCTTGCGCCCGAGCTTCTCGGACAGCTTCCGGATCGAAACCTCCGGCGCCATCATGACCCACTCGGGATCGAGACCGCCGGTCGAGTAGCCGGTGATCCGCGCCATGGGCTTGCAGCCGAGCTCGGCGGCCTTCTCGGCGCTCATCACGACCAGGGCGCAGGCGCCGTCGTTGATCGCAGAGGCATTGGCGGCGGTCACGGTTCCGCCGTCGCGCTTGAAGGCCGGGTTCAGCTTGGCGATCGAGTCCGCCGTCATACCGGCGCGAATGGTCTCGTCCGTGGTGAAGGCGATCGGGTCCGCCTTGCGTTGGGGAACCTCGACCGTGAACTTCTCGGCGTCGAAGCGACCCGCCTCGGTGGCCGCCGCGGCCTTGCGGTGGCTGTTCGCAGCGAACTCGTCCTGGGCGGCGCGGCTGATGTCGTGCTTGTCGGCGACGAGCTCGCCGGTCATGCCCATGTGGAAGTCGTTGTAGATGTCCCACAGGCCGTCGTTGACCATCGAGTCCAGCAACTTGCCGTGCCCCAGACGCACGCCGGCGCGAGCCTCGGGCAAGAGGTACGGCGCCTGGGTCATCGACTCCATGCCGCCCGCGACGAGCACGTCCGCATCACCTGCGCGGATCGCCTGCGCCGCGAGCATCACGGCCTTCAGTCCCGACCCACAGACCTTGTTGATCGTGACCGATCCCACCGATGTCGGCACACCGCCAGCAATCGCCGCTTGACGCGCCGGGTTCTGACCCAAGCCCGCCTGCAGCACGTTGCCCATGATGACTTCCTCGACCAGACCGGCGTCGACTCCGGCGCGGCGCAGGGCCTCGGCGATGGCCAAGCCCCCCAACTGGGGTGCGCGGAAGCCGCTGAGGCCTCCTTGGAACTTGCCGATCGGCGTACGGCAGGCGCTGACGATGACCGCTTCCTTCACCGGGTCTCCTGAGTGGAACGGGTTCTGGGGTCCAAGGACCGGGGACGACCCCGCGTCCACCGCGACGCCCGGGCAAGGCGCGCGGCGAATTCGCTCGGAACCGCCGGGGGCAGTGGATCGAGCGGTCGCGAGGAGGGGGGGAGAGGCCGTCGTCGAGTCCGACCCGGGGGGCGTCGGACGGGCGAAGAGGACCCTGAGGGCGGAAGATCATAAGCGCCTGAGCGCGCCTCGCCCATGGGGGACCGAGGACTAGGGCGAGCCCCGCGAGGCCGTCGCGCCGACTGCGCGACAGTGGAGAGATCGGTGGAAAAATGGTGGAGAATTCGTTGCGGGCCGGGGGCCCGATCCGGCTCACTAGGCGCAGGTGGGTCGAAGGCGACTGCTCGCCGAACCACCCGTCGAGGGGGCCGAGTGCCTCTTCGTCGGCGCGGGCGACTGCTAGAAGCCCCCCTGAGAGAGACAGTGAGAGGCCGGCGATTCCTTCGGGGTCGCCGGCTCATTTCGTTCGGCCGGAGCCCGGCGCCGACGGGCCCGGCCCGATCGAGGGCCGAAAGGGCCCTGGCGGCCCTCTCCGCAGGGGTTTCATCCGGCCTCTCCGTGGGGATTTCATCCGCAGGGTCCAGAGGAGCTGCCCTCTCCTGCGCCCGGCCGGGGCCTATCCCTGCCAGCGGGTGTAGAGCTCGGGCCGGCGGTCGTCGGCGACCCGCACCTCCCGTCGCAGGGCGCGGGCCTGGTCCGGGTCAACGTGGGCCCAGACCAGCTCCTCGGCTCCCACTCCCGTGCCGCGGGCGAGGGTCACGCCATCCGGACCTACCAAGGCCGAGTGGCCCCCGAAGGCAAGCGCCCGCTTCCGCCGCCCCATCAGCTCCACGCCGGTGCGGTTGGCCCCCAACACGAAGGCCTGGGCCTCGACGGCGCGCCCGGCCAGGAGCGAGAACCAGTGGCTGGCCCGCGGGGTTGGCCACTGGGCCGGCACCAACAACAGGTCGGCGCCCGCCCGCCGAGCCGCCTCGACGACCGGGGCGAAGCGCAGGTCGTAACAGATCACCCCCGCCACGGTGGCCGGGCCCAGGGCGACGGCCGCGGGTGCCTGCTCGCCCGCGGAGAAGCCCAGGTTCTCCCCGGTCACGGAGAACAGATGCACCTTGTCGTAGGCCGAGAGCTCCTCGCCGCGGGACCAAAGGCTGAAGCGGTTGCGCGGCAGGCCCCCCTCCGGCGCGGCACCGTAGGCGCTCCCAGCGACCGCGACGCCGAGCTCGGCGGCGCGCTCGACCAACCGCGCGACGGACTCCGAACTCGCGCGGACCGCCGCGTCCAAGGCGCTGCGGTCCGCCTCGACCGGTGCCGGGCCACCTGCGCTGAGGAACGAGGTCGGCCACATCTCCGGCAGGACGACCAGTTCGAGGCCCGCGCGCGACGCGGCTTCGAGGCCGCGTATGCCAGCGGCCAGGTTGGCGGCCAGCTCTCCGCGACGCACATCGAATTGCCAGGCTCCAATCCGCACGGGCGCACTCTACTCGCCATCACACCGACCGCGTGCGGCGCTGACCGCGAACGAAAATGAGCTCGAGCGACGCAGGCGATGAATGGCCCAGCACGCGCAAGGCCCAGTCCGCTAGAAGCCCAGTCCGCCAAAAGCCCAGCCCGCCGCTCAGCGCGGTCCGACCAGCAAGAGGCTCGGGCAGCCGACGGGATCCGCCAGGCGCAGGAATGCGTGCCCGATCCCGGCCAGGCCCAGCATCAAGCCCGGAGCCTCGCCCCCGCCGAGCACGCCGCAGGGCCAAGCCCGCCCCTCGGCCTCGTGGGTCAGACCCAGTGTCCGAAAGCGGCTGACCCCATCGCGCGGATCCAGGTCGCCAGCCGCCTCGCCCAGACTCGCGAGCAGCTCCACCCCCGCGGTCAAGCCATGGCAGGGCGAGGCGTCGGCACCACCCGCGTCGAGCAGCTGGTGGATGTGGGCCGCGGTGGTGCGAGCGGCGACCGCGTACTCGCGTGCGAGCTCGTGATCGCTCGAATCGAGCCGCATCGACCGCTCCCGCGCGATCCCGATGCCAACGGCGCCGTGGCACCAGGCGACGCCGAACGACGGCTCCCCGGCTGCGCCCCCGAAGGCGCTGTGATCGCGCAGGTCGGGCCAATTGCCACGCGACTCGTCGAACAATCGACGCTCGTAGCGGTGTCCGGCCCGCGCGGCCTCCCGGAAGCGCCCATCGCCGGTCGCCTGCGCGAGCTCCAACAGGCTCCAGGCGATGCCAGCGACCCCGTGCCCCAGGCCGCAGAGCGGCGCGAGAACGCCCTGCTCCATGGTGTCCCAGACCATTCCGTCACCATCGGCCCGCGACTTCGAGAGCAAGTGCTCCCCGTAGCGCAGCGCGAGGGCCGTTGCCGAGCCGTCCTTCGACTCGCCTTCCAGATCGAGCAACGCGCCGATCGCTCCGGCCGCGCCGCCGATCAGGTCCGTGGGCGCCGCCGAGAGGTCCGCGTGCAAGCCCAGACGCACTCGATCCGCAGCCCACTCGACCAGGGCGCCGTCTGCCACCATCGAGCCCACTTCCCGGGCAGCCCAGACCACGCCCCAGCTCCCTGCGTAGAAGCCGTGACCCAGCGGACCCTCGAAGCGATCGAAGCGCGAGAGGGCCTGCGACATCGCACCCTGGGCCGTCCGCGCGAAACAGGCCTCGCCGGTCAGGGCGTAGAGCCTGGCGAGGAACACCGCGATGCCCGAGGTGCCCGCGTAGAGGTCCGGGCCGAAGCTGCGTTCGACGGCCTGCCAACCGGCGGGTCGCAGCTCCATCGATGCGCCGATCCAGTTGCAGCGTTGCCCGTCCCAATGGGCCTCGCGCACCAGTCGCCAACCGATCGAGGCCGCCACGCCGAGGTCGCGGCCGCGCTGCTCGTTGTCCGACTGCGGGACGCTGGCCGGGATCGACGGGGCTTCAGATCGTCGCGTTGAGATCGTGGTGAGCATGTTGTTGGTAGCGATCGAAGTTGCCGGGATTGAGGTAGGGACGATCGGGATCGAGGCCCGCGCGTCGGAAGGCGTCGACCACGGCTCGCGCTCGATCCGCGTCGCTCCCGGTCGACCGCGCCGCTAGCAGGCCCTCGGCGACCAGGCGCGCGCGGTGCAGACCGAAGCTCTCGCCAGGGTCCTCGGCCACGGCGACACCGGGAGCGAGGCGCAGGGTGAAGGGCGGCGTCCGCTCCCCGAGCCAATCCCCCACTTGGACCGCGATCTCGCGCACCAGGGGCAGGCAGGCCTCGAAGTGCCGCCGGGCCAGGTACAGCACGGCCGAGTCGCAGCGGGCGAACCCGACCGGATCCATCAGGACCTTGGCTCGGAAGGGCAGACCCGCCCGCTGCAGGGCGTGGGACGTGGCCGCGATCCAGGGCTCCGCGCCCTCGGCGGACAGGTTCCAGTAGATGCGGGCGATGCGATGCTCGTCGTCGGCCGATCCGGCGCGCTGACCGAGCAGGAAGAAGAACCCGGGCTGCACCGCCGTCGAACTAGACGGCGCCGCGACAGAGACCAGGTCGCCGGGTTGGAGCCACGGGCGTCCCGTGTCCTGCGCGGCGAAGCGACCGGGGAGTTCACGCCGCCGGCGATCGCCCTTGGCCAATCGCACGGCGCCATCGGGCTCCAGCCCCTCGACGGTCCATCCCGCGTCCCACCCGTCGCGACCGCGATTGGCGGCCTGGTAGGCGCGGGTGCGTTCCGCCCACTGCGCCGCCGTGGTCGGAGCGCCCTGCGCCGCCGGCGGCTCCCCGGGCGCAGCGCAATGGAAGCGCGCGTAGATGGCGTAGGTCAGCTGCTGCAGCAGCCCCGCCTGGGGATCGGACGGCGCGGGCTCGCCGTAGGCGGTGGGATGGACCGCCGCGATCGGCTCGCCATTCACGGCCGGCCGGCCGGTGTCGTCGAGGCTCAGGGCGCTGAGCAGCGGCCCGAGTTCGCGTTCGACTCGGCTGGTCCCCGCCTCGCCCGCGACGGTGCCAGCGGCCTGCATGGTGGTCGTTTCCATCTCAGTTGCCCTCCCCCAAGAGCAGACGCGCGGCAGCGGGCGGTTCGAGCGCCAGGGCGCGGCCGCAGGCCAGCGTCGCCCAGGCCTGGGGCGGCGGCTCGGCGGCCCCCATCGAGAACTCGTAGGCGGTTTGCACCATGCGCGCGGCTGCGTAGCGCAGGGCGCGCAGGCGCAGGTCCGCGAAGGCCTCGCGGGACAGCCCCGCCGTGCGGGCGTAGCCCTCCAGCAGCGCGCGATTGGACGGCGCCAGGTGGGCGGCAACCTGCGGCCCCGGCTGCCCGGAGGCGAAGGCCGCCAGGTTCTGCTGGGGCGAGGTGACGATCAGTTGGGACAGCGCCCCCTGCAGCAGGCAGCCCAGGTCCCAGGCGGCGTCGCCGAGGTCGGCCAACTCCCAGTCGAGCAGCACCAAGCGCTTGCCGCCGTCGACGACGACGCAGTTGTCCCACTTGAGATCGCCGTGGACGAGGGCCTCGACCCGCCAGCCCCGAGCGATCTCGGACAGGACTCCCACGTGGGCGGCGTCGGCGCGCACGACCGCCAGGAGCTGGGACTGACCGGCAGACCCCTCGACCCCCGGCATCGGCTGGGCGCCGTGGAAGACCAGGGGCCAGGGCAAGGCCCGGGGTAGCGCCGGCGCTCCACCTCCCAAGGCGACCCCCATCCCCGAGCGAGCGGCGACGGCAAGGGCGTCCCCGCAGGCGGCCGCGACCTCGGGCCGCACGCCGTAGGAAGCGCGCAGCTCGTCGCCCAGGCTCGCATGGGCGTCGAGCAGCTCGAGCACCAGTAGCCCGGCCTGCTGGTCGAAGCCCAGGTAGCGCGGCGTCACGCTCTCGAGTCCCTCGAGCTCGCCCCCGGCGACGGCGAACTCGTAGGTCACCGCTTCGCGCACCAGCGAGTCGCGCTTGCGTTGATCGTCTTCCCCCGCCTGCTTGATGAACAGTCCGCGGGCCCCCTCCACCTCGACCCGGCGATTGCGGTTGCGGCGTGTCACGTCGGCGACGACCACCTTGCCATCGACCAAGTCCCGGCCATCGACCAAGCGACGTTCGACGAGGTAGTCGATCAACTCGGGAGTGGAGAGCTGCATGGGAGCTTCGTGTGTTCGTGCTGTGCGGGCAAGGCGGCGCGCGCCATTCGACGGCGCGCGCCGCGCGATCCGCGGTGGGTCGCGATCAGCCGATCGTCCCGGGCTGGCGGAAGGCCGGCGTGACGTTGAACGCACCGCCGAACTGAGCCGTGAAGTTCGCCGTCGCGTTCGCGACCGGCGTCACCGTGAACTGCGGCGTCAGGTCGAAACACCCACCGGGTGCAGAGGGACAAGCGTCGACCGCCGACGGTCCGGGGTTGCAGGCGAGCGGGTTCGCCGTCTGCAGGCCACAGACCGCAGGATTCTGCGTGATCAACTGACAGGCGGGCCCCGTCGTCGTCTGCACCGGACAGAAGGGATTGCCTCCGGTCGGGCAGATCGGACTGCCTCCGGTCGGGCACTGCGGGGCGAGCTGCGAAGCCACCGGGCAGATCGGGTTGCCGTTCGTCGGGCAGAGCGGGCTACTTGCCGTGGGGCACAGTGGGCTGCCACCGGTCGGGCAGAACTTGTTGCCGTTCGTCGGACAGATGGGATTGCCCGCCGTCGGACACAACGGCCCGGGCTGCGACGCCACAGGGCAGATGGGGTGGCCGTTCGTCGGGCAGAGCGGACCGGACTGGGTCAGGAAGCAGACCTGGGGCTGTGTCAGGCACTGCTGTGGAGTCTGCGTGAAACACTGCAGCGGGCTCTGCGTCGGACAGACCGGCGTGAAGCCCGAGCCGCAGGCAGGCGGGAAGCTGGTCGGACAAACCGGCAGCAACGTCGGCGGTGTCGTCGGGCAGGTCGGCAAGACCGGCGAGATCGGCGTCAACTTCTGCCCCGAGCCCAGGTCGATCTCGTCCAGCAGCTTGGCGTCGACCCACACGTGGTGTGCGCCCAGGCCGGCAGCGTCCGCAGCCTCCGTGCGGTAGAGCACGGCGCCATCGGGCACCTCGACAAAGCTCGCCAGCTCCGGATCCAGATAGATCCGCATGTGCTTGGGCTTGCTCGACTCACCGACGTAGCCGGTGAACAGTTTGGTCTTCGGCGGGTGCGCGGGGTCCTTGACCAGCGCAGCGACGAAGCCGGACGGCTTGTCAGCCATGTCTCACTCTCCTTCTGGGTTCCCCTTCCGTGCCCCCACGGACTCGCGGCCGACGCACCACCGGCGCGTCTGGGTCACGGTCGTCGCGCGGGATCGGTTGGGATCGAACGCTCGACATAGACATCGAACGGGACGTTCGACGGGCGGCGAACGCCGCGAATCCGCAGTCGTCCCCACCCGCCACGGACAGGTCATCGGCGCCGCTGTCGCGCGGGCGATTCGCGCCCGAAGTCGAATCTGACCCGAGTGCGAGACCCGGGCCCGCGTGAGTAGGATGTCGCCATGTCGCCCGCCGCGATCGGTCCCGCTGCTGAAGCCCTGGCCTGGAGCCCCGACTCGATCGTCGCGGCGCTCGGTTGGTTGGTTTCGGGGGCCTGCTTGCTGAGCTTGCTGCCCCCGGGTGCACCCGGGCTGGGCGAGCGAACCGAGATCGCAGGCGCGTTCGCGGCTTCGTTCCTGCTCGGCAGCCTCTTGCGGGCCGTCGCCACCGCGGTCCACGCGAACGAGGCTTGGACCCTCGCCATCCTGGCCCTGCCCGTCGCCCTGGCCCTCGGGCTGCGAGGGCTCGGGCCCCGGGCCATGCGTCCGCGCAGGCCGCTGCGCGCGGACGATCCCGACGGCCACGGGGTCAGGCCCCTGGCCGCTGCCGGCCTGAGTCTGGGTGTGGTCGCCGTGGCAATGGCTCCGTTCCTGCTGGGCGGCGGCCGGCGCGCCTTGGACGATGCCCTCTGGTCCCTGGCGATCGCGGGGACGTGTGCATTCGCCCTGCGCGCAAGTGCAGTGGGAGTACTTCAGCGGCGGTCGATGACCCTGGTCCTGGCCGCCGGCGCCGCGACCCTGTTGGAGAACGAGAGGGCGCTTCCACCCGGCCAATCCACCTGGGTCGTCGTGGGACTCGCCATGGGGTTGATGATGCTCCCGGCCGCGGTCTTCGCGGGCCTGGCTGCCAGGCTCGGTGACCGGCGGTGTTGGTTCTTGGCCGTGCTTGCGGGCCTTTCCGGCGGGTTGGAGGTGGTCGCCGATAGACCGTGGATGCTCGTCACCGCCGCCCTCGCCCTCGTGCCGCTGATCCTTGTCGTGCCCCGCCCGTCTCGGCGCCCCATGGCGGTGGCCGCGGCCGTCCATGCGGGGCTGTTCCTGCTGCTCAACTGGCTGGGCGGGAACTCGCCCCAGTGAGCGTCGGGCGATGAATCTCGACGACCCTCGCCTGCCGACCCTCGACGGAGCGGAGCTCGAGTCCGCGTTGGCGAGCTTGGACTCCGGCGGGGACTGGCGCGCAACCCTCGAGGAGCTGCTGCGCGGGCTGCCCGACGATCGAGCCCAGATCCTGATGCAGCGGGTGCGCGAGGGGCGCGCCGGATGGCTGCCGTTGATCGGCGCGAGGGGCGGGCGAGCGCTACTGGTGGGCGACGCCCTCTCGGGGACGGCGGTGGCGCTGGCCCGAAACGGCTTCGACCTGACGGTCGTGGACCCGGAGCCGCGCCGCCTGCGTTGGTGCCGGCATCGCGACCGGGCGCTGGTGGATGGAGCCTCCGACTTCGTGGCCGCCGATCCGCGCCGACGTCTGCCGTTCGCCGATGGCAGCTTCGACCTGGTCGTCGACGAGCGCGGCGGAGCCGATGACGCCGAGCTGGCCGAGCTGGCGCGCGTCTCGCGCGGCGAGCTGCTGGTGGTCGCGGACAACCGCTTCGCCTACAAGCGCTCCTCCGGTCGCCGGGCGGACTTCCACGTCCTGCGGCCCCTGGAGTTCATGCGTGCAGCGCTCTCGCCGCCCCTGGGCGAGCGCAGCGCGGCGGCTTGGCGCCGCGCCTTGGCGCGGGTGGGCCACCCGGCGGTGGAGTCCCTGGCCCTCTACCCCCACCGGCACGACTTCAGCCACGCCGTCGATCTGAACGGCCGCGGTCCGCACCTCACGGTCGGGCCCATGGAGCGCCGCAACGTGGTGAAGATGGCGGCCCACCGCGCAGGGCTCTTTCCCCTGCTCGCGCCGAGCTATGCCCTGCGGGCCGGGTCCGACCCGTTGCGAGGACGGCGCATCGACCGGCTGCTCGAAACGGTCGCGTCGGCGGTCGGCGTCCCCACTCCCGATCCCGAGCACCTGATCACCACTCGCGGCAACACCTGCGTGGTGCTGACCGCGGGGACGGGCGCCCGTTGGGCCATGCACCTGGCCCTCTCGCCGGCGCAGGAGCGCCAATCGCGCCGTCACTACTCGGCCTTGGGACTGCTGGCCGAGCGCTTTGCGGCCTTCCCCGCCCCGCGTCCGGTGTGGGAGGGCACCGTCGACGACCAGTACGTCAACGTCGAAGAGCGGCTCGAGGGCCTCTCCGCCCCGCAGCTCACGGGCGACCTGGCGGCGGCGCAGCGGACCTACGCCGACCTCGTAGCACAGTTCGCCTCGCTGGTGACCGACGCCCCCGTGGTCCTCGACGACGAGCGCTTCGACGCCCTCTTCGGCGCCAAGGTCGAGCTGGTCCAACGCCACGCGAGAAACTCGCGGATCTCCGATCGCCTGGGGCAACTGCTCGACGAAGCGCGCAACCTGGCCCTGGGGGCAGCCGTTCCACTGGTGCTCTACCACGCGGACCTGCGCGCGAAGCACGTCCAGGTCCGCGCGGACGGCTCCGTGCTCGGCCTGATGGATTGGGGCAGCCACGAGCTGTCGGACCTGCCCTACTTCGACCTCTTGAACCTGATCGTTCACGACCGCAAGCAGGCTGCCGACTCGACCGTGGCCTGGGCTTGGCGCCTGGCGCGAGACGGGGCCTTGCGCGAGTTCGAGCGCAGTGCGCTGGCGGACTACTCAGCTCGCCTCGAGCTCCCGTCCGAGTACCAGCGGGCAGTCGAGCGCGTCTACCCGGCCCTGGTGGGCGCCATGGCGGAGTCCAACTGGGACTTCAGCCGCCCCGCTTGGATCCAGCGCTCATTCGAGCTCTGAGGCCCGTTCGGAGCCTCTGATGGGCCCCCGGCCGCCGTCGCCACGGGGCAGCTGATCGCCACCAGGGGGCTGCGCGCCCGCGCCGGTCGGTGTAGGTTTCGACTGGTGTCCCCGATTCCTGGCCTTCGCGCCAGCGCGGCCACCACCCATCCCCTTGTCGCGGCCCTCCGGTCGCGAACGAACCAGCCATGTGGAAGCTCGAGGTCTACAGCTCTCGATCCTTTTCTGCGATCCCACCCTTCCGTGGGTCCAGCCGGCGCGCCGAACGCGTTGCCGCTGGACCGCTCACCGCGAAGGTGAGTCCACGCCAGGCCGTGGGAACCAGCGTCAACTCGATCGGCAGGGAGACTCCGCGAAGGAACCCTGCTCGTGAGCAATTCATGCCCGTGCAGGGTTTTTTCGTCGGTGAGGAGCACCAGCCGCTGACGGCTCGATTCGCGCGCTGAGCGCGGATCCAGGTCCTCCTCCTTCGTCTCCCGTGCGCCGGCTCCGTGGATTCCGCGGAGCGGACGCGCGGATCCACACATGTACCGCCGGCGCAGCGCCGGCCCGCCCCGACAGCGTCATGTCCAATCCGTCCGCAGCGGCAACACTCGCCGCCCCGAGCTCTCGTAGCTTCCTCGAGAAGCTCAACTCCAACTGGCACGAGCGCGCCCTCCAGGGCTACATGCTGGTCGTCCTGGCCCACTGGGCCGAACACCTGACCCAAGCGATCCAGATCTACGCCCTGGGTTGGCCGGTGCCCGAATCACGCGGCGTGCTGGGCCTCTGGTACCCATGGCTGGTCAGGAGCGAAGCCCTGCACTATGGCTACGCGATCGTGATGTTGATCGGCCTGTGGGTCCTGCGCACCGGCTTCACCGGCCGCTCGCGCACCTGGTGGATGATCGCCTTCTGGATCCAGTTCTGGCACCACATCGAGCACGCGCTGCTCCAGGGCCAGGCGCTCGTCGGCCACAACCTGTTCGACAAGCCGGTCCCCATGAGCATCATCCAACTGTGGGTGCCGAGGGTCGAATTGCACCTCTTCTACAACACCGTGGTCTTCATCCCGATGGCCATCGGCATGTACTTCCACATGTTCCCGCCGGCCGGTGAGGTGACCCACGGCGCGGTCTGTAGCTGCGCGTGGAAGCCCAAGCAGAAGCGCGCTTCGGCGGCGAGAACGGCGAGCTGATCCCATGGCCAATCAGTTCGGCGACGAACAGGCTTCGGGGCCTGTTCGCAAGGCGCCTTCGTGGGCTTCGCGGTCAGGCACCGCCGGGGTCTTGCTGCTGGTGGTCCTGGCGACGGGAGCCTGTGGCCGCGACGACGCGGGCGACCACGAGATCGACGTGGCCCTGTCCTTCGACCCGGCCGCGAGCACGGGCCCGACGACTTGCGTCGTCGAGCTGAGCGGCCCCGACGGTCAGCCCGTCGCGGGTGCGGTGGTCCACGTGGAGGGCAACATGAGCCATGCGGGCATGGTGCCCGTCTTCGGCGACGCCGTGGAGGCCTCGGCGGGGCGCTACGAAGCGCCCTTCGAGTTCACCATGGGCGGCGATTGGTTCGTCGTGGTGTCGGCTGACCTGGCCGACGGACGCCAACTCGAGCGGGTCATCGACGTTCCTGCCGTCAGCGTCAGGCGCCCGGGGACGACGACCGACAGCGAGCAGCGATGACCGTCGCTCACTCGCCCCCGCGCCGCGGCTCGCCCGCGGCGCGGGGCTTCGATCTCCTCCGCGTCCCGCTGCTCGGGCCCTTCCTGCGTTGGCGCCACGCGCGCCTGTGCCTACAGGTCCCGCTGCTGCTCTTGGCAGCGGTGCTGGTCCTGCACGGCCTCTTCGGACCGCAGCTCGCCCCCAAGAACCTGGCCACCCTGTTGGTCTGGGTCCACTGGCGCGGCCTGCTGGTGATCGCACTCCTCGCGGTCGGCAACGTCTTCTGCATGGGTTGCCCCTTGGTGCTGCCCCGGGAGCTCGCGCGCAGGATCAGCGCGCCGACCCGTCGTCTGCCCCGGGCCTTGCGGCGCAAGTGGCTCGGGCTCGGCCTGCTCGTGGCGGTCCTGTTCACCTACGAGTGGCTCGACCTGTGGGCCAGCCCAGCGGCGACGGCGATCCTGATCCTGGTCTACTTCGCCACCGCCCTGCTGGTGGACGCCCTCTTCAAGGGAGCGCCCTTCTGCAAGTGGATCTGCCCCATCGGGCAGTTCAACTTCGTGGCCTCGACCCTGTCCCCCTTCGAGGTCAAGATCCGCGAGCGCAGCACCTGCGACTCCTGCGCGACCAAGGACTGCATCCGCGGCACGCGGGCCCCCGAGGCGCCCGCGCGCGTCACCCAGCGCGGCTGCGAGCTGGCCCTGTTCCTGCCCGAGAAGGTCGGCAACATCGACTGCACCTTCTGCCTGGACTGCGTCCACGCCTGCCCCCAGGACAACGTCGCCATCGGCTCTCGACTGCCGGCTGACGAGCTGGCGGTGGATCCGGTGCGCTCCGGCATCGGACGCATCAGCCGGCGCAACGACCTGGCAGCGCTGGTCGTGCTGTTCAGCTTCGGTGCACTGCTCAACGCCTTCGGGATGGTGAGTCCGGTCTACGCCTTCCAGCGTTGGCTGGCCGAGTCGCTCGGCACCCAGAGCGAGTTCCTGGTGCTGGCGATCCTGTTCGCGCTGGGCCTCGCGCTCGTGCCTGCCCTGGCGATCGGGCTCGTGACGTGGACGGTGCGACTGGGCACCGGGACCTCGGCCCTCGCCCACGCCCGCCGCTTCAGCTACTGCCTGGCGCCCCTGGGCTTCGGCGTGTGGCTGGCCCACTACAGCTTCCACTTCTTGACCGGCCTGTGGACCTTCGTACCGGTCACCCAGCTCGCCCTGGAGCGCCTCGGCGTCGGCCTGCTCGGCGGGCCCAAGTGGGGCCTGGGCGGCCTGACCGACACCCAGGTCTGGCCGATCGAGATCGGCTTCCTCGCGCTCGGCGGCGCGGGCTCGCTGGCCTTGGCATGGCGACTGGCCCAGCGCGACTTCGGGCGCCTCGCGCCGCGCGCCTTCCTGCCCTGGGCCGCCCTGCTGCTGGCTCTGGCCGGCACAGCACTCTGGCTCCTGGCCCAACCGATGGAGATGCGAGGCACCTACCTGTGAAACGACGGCTCCGATTCCCCTGTCACCTCACCGCGGCCGTCCTGGCAGCGGCGTCCCTGGCATCGCTCGCCGACGCCCACGATGGACCGCCCTATCCCATCTTCGTGGACGAGCAGATCGGCTCCTGGACCCTGTCGATCTGGACCGATCCGGACGTTGGCACCGGCACCTTCTACTTCTACGTCGATCCGCCCGAGGGCCGCTCCGCAGAGGACCTGTGGATCGCCCTCTCGGCGGCCCCCGCCGACGACGGATCGCCTCGGGTCGTCTCCGCCAGCCGCGCCGCGAAGCCCGAGGAACCCTTCCAACAGATCGGCAACCTCGAGTTCGCCTATCGCGGCACCTGGCCCACCCACTTCTCGATCCGCGAGGTCGACAGCGACGAACCGCTCGGCCAGCTCGACTACGACCTCCAGGTCACGCCGGCGGGACTGGGCGCGCTCGACATCCTGTGGTTCGCCTTCCCCTTCCTGATCGTCGGGGGCATCTGGATCCGGATGCTGGCCGCCCAGCGCAGCTACGACCGCTCGGCGCGAGCGCTGGAGCAGCAGTGAGCCGTGCTCGATCGGGTCCGCTGGCTGTGCCCGATCAGGTACTGAGGCCGGGCTCGCGCTGCGGAAGCCAGAGCACGACCAGCCCCATGACTCCGAGCGCGATCAGCACGCCCAGGATGACCTTGCCGCCCACGGCGTAGGCCGCAATCGCTGCCGGCGGATTCCCCCACCAAGCGATGCCGAAGCCACTCAGGACGAGGATCGACAGGATGAGGATCGAGATCAGTCCGCGGATCAGGTTCATGGTTCGCTCGGATCGATGGGAATGGACGGGGGGCTCGCCCCAGCGACTGCCGATCGATCCTATCGCACTTCTCGGACCTTGCACGGACGTCCTGGCGACGGCGCGCTGGCGAAGCGCGGATCGCGAGTCGCGACGGGCCGTGTCGCGACGGGCCGTGAAACAACGGGCCGCGCACAGGAGCTCCGCGCGAGGAACCGGAACTCGAGCGGCCGTCTGCAGTCACCTCGATCGATGCCGGCCCGTGGCCCCGGCGCGCTCCGGCAACGGAGTTCGGCGGCCCTGCTCGAGTTCTTCCCGAGCCTGGCCGCCGAACGATTGAGCCCAGACCTCAGTTGCCGGATCCCACCAACAGACGAACCAGTTGGTCGACGTCGATGATCGTCGGGACCGCCGGATCGTTGCTGTTGAGGGTCACCTCGCGCACGTCGAGGTTCTCGGCCGCTTGGCGCGCTAGCAGGATGCGTCCACCGACGGTGTCCAGCGCCCGGTTGCGGAGCTCGTCCCGCAGCGCCTCGGCCTGCTCGACCGCCAGCTGGCCCTCGGCCAGGTAGGTCACCTGGGTGGCGTCCGCGTCGGCGGTCGTCGTGCGCGCATAGACCTCGGCCTCGGCCTTGATCTGCGCGATCTGCACCTGGTTCTCCGACTGGGCCTCCTGGAGACGCTTGTCCCACTCGCCGCGGGCCTCCTTCTCCATGGCCTCGGTGATCTTCTCGATCGACTGGGTCTGCTGCTGCTGGCGCTCCTGTGCCTGGCGCGCCGTGGCGAGCATCGAGTTCTGGCGCGTGAGCTGCTTGAGCTGCAGCTTCTCCTCGTACTCCGGGGGGAAGCGCACGGCGCGGATCAGGATCCCGAGGGGCTCGACGTGGTACTGCCGCAGGGTCTCGCGCAAGAGCGGCAGGGACTCCTCCGCCCTGGCCAGGCGCACGTCGGTGTTGACGAAGTCCTCCGGGCTCAGCTTGGAGAGCTCCTCGCGCAAGAGACCCTCGACCGCCTGGCGGACCCGGTCCTGGTAGGCCAGGGTCAGGCCCTCGTTGACCAGCATCCAAGCCTGCTCATCGATGATCTCGTACAGCACGGTCACGTCGAGCGAGGCCGTGTTGTTGTCACTGGTACGGATGTCGAGGGCGCTGGCGAACTCGACGTTGCCGTTGCGAGTGCGCTTGGACGCCGACTCCTGGGTGAAGTTCAGGAAGTGCACGCGCCCGTCGAGGCGGTGCCAGCGGTGCACGCCGATGATTCCGACGTGGTAGCCCATGCCGTACGCCTTCTGGACGATTCCACCGCCGAGCAGATTCTGCTTCACGCCGATGGTCGCCGGGCCGATGCGCTCGAGCAGCATCCCGCTGCCCACGACGCCCAGGAAGGCCAAGAGGGCGGCCAGGATCGCGATCGTCTTGATGTTCTTCATGTCAGTTGCCCTCCACGGACGACTTGCGGGACGCATCGGATCCGCCCGCGTCCCCCGAGTGCTCGAGGCGCTGGGGTGCCGGATCGCGGCTGTAGGGCACGAAGGTGAAGCGGATCTGACGCAGCTTGTCGATGATCGCTTCGCGGACGACGACCTCGCCGCGCTCCGCCAGGGCGGTGGCCCGGGCTTCGACGCCCTCCGCCTCCTTGGTGTAGCGCTCGGTCAATCCGCGGGACTTGGCCAAGAGCTGCGCGCGCTCGGCCTGACCGTCGGCGACCCGCTCCAGAGCGTAGGCGTCGGCCGACTTCTTCTGTTGGATCGCGTCACGCTCGGCGCCCAGGCGCGCCTTCTCGAGGTCGCCTTTCAGGGACTCCATCTCGATCGACTTCTCGCGCTCGACCTGGGCCAATTGCTGCTCGCGCTCCTGGAGCAATTGGTCCTCCATGGCGACCAGTCGTTCCACGTCCTGGTCGGTGACCTTGCGTTCCTCGATCGCCTGCTCGTACTCGTCGTCGAAGTTCGGGCGACTCTGGGGGATCTCGATCACGCGCAGGCCGAAGGGTTGGACCGCGAGGTCCAGGCGCCGCTTGCCCGCGGCAAAGGCCGTCTGGAGCTTGGCCGGGTCGGCGATCTCCTCGGCCGTGTAGCGCCCGAACTCGTCGCGCAGGATCGAGCGCGCGTGGGCCTTGATCCACTCGGCCTTGAAGCCGTCGCCGGGCCCGCTCTCGGCCAGGACGACAGCGGCCGCCGAGGGCACCAGGGCGTACTGGATCGAGAGGAACTCGAAGCGGAAGTTCGAGCCGTCGTTGGCGCGCACGGTGAGCTTGGGCACCACCGACTGCCCGACGAACTCGTTGCCGCGCATCTCGAAGCTCTGGAAGGTCCGGTCCAGCTTGAAGATCTCCTCCGCGAAGGGCAGGAAGATCTGATAGCCGGGCTGGTTGATGACCGTGGTCTTGCCGGTGAGGTAGTTGACCTTCACCGCGACCTCTTCGGGGTCGATCGTGGTGAAGCCCAGGCGACCGCTGATCGCCATCGCTCCGCCGACCGTGAACAGCATGAACAGCAGTGCGAGGGCGACGACCGCGCGGATCGGCAGCTTGACCCCGGGATTGCGAGGGCCGCCGCCCCCGCCGGAAGTGGGCCTGGGCCCCCTGCGGGGCGGATCACCACCCCCGAGACCTTCGGGCGGGAAGACGTCCGGTATTTGGTCGCTCATGGTCGGTTCCGCCCGGCGACCGAGTCGCGGGCGGCAGTTGGGTAGCCGCCGGAGGGCGGCAAGGGAGGCACCGCGCGGGGCGGCCGGAGATGGCGCCGCAAACGAGAGGCGCGGCGCAGGATCCGTGGGCAGAAGCTCGGCGCCCGGTCGGGCGCCGCAGTGGTCCCCGCTACGCGGGGATGATCGGCCTATTCGACCAGGGCCCGACCTCGATCCGGCCCGGAATCCCCCGGATGGACGCCAAATGACGCCAGCCGTGCGAACCCGGAAGGCTCAGACGCGCTTGCGTAGGATCAGCACCACGTCGAGTTGTTCGTCGTTCAGCTCCCGGGGGCTGTCGATGTCGTAGCAGAAGTCGTAGGTCGCGACATGTTCAAGTTCGGGGACGCCCTTCAGCATCTTCCGAACTTGACGCGCGTCGTAGCTGCGGAAGGTCCAGTTGGTCTCGGAGCGCTGCTCGGATCCGTCGCCCGCAACCACCCGCAGGCGCGAGCGGACCTGCTCGGTCCGCGTGCGCTTGTCGGCGGGCCAACCCTGGATCGTGCAGATCACGTCCTTGCCCTCGGCCTTCGCGGTCCAGCGCTCGCGTGCCACCCGCTCGTCGGTGTAGTCCGAAAGGTGGAAGCCGAGCACGTAGACGCCGCCGGGGGCCAGGGCCTTGGCCACGTCGCGCAGGTGGCTGCGCGCGCCCTCTTCCGAGGCCACGTACTGGAAGGTGCAAACCAGGCAGTGCGCCAGGTGGAAGCCGGTGCCCAGGTCGAAGCCCTCCAGGGCCCCGACCGCGAGCTTGCCCCGCAGGCCGTTGGCGCGCAGCCGATCGCGGGCGTAGTCGAGCATCGGCTTCGACAGATCGAACCCCGCCACCGACCAGCCGCGCTTGCCCATCTCGACCATCAGACGACCGCTGCCGCAGGCGGGCTCGAGCACCTTGGGCTTGCGTCGCCCCGGATCACAGGTGCCGTGCTTGGCGAAGACCTGCTCCAGGAAGTCGACTTCCTGGGGCGTGTCGGTGTCGAAGATCGCGTCGTACCAACGCGGGGTCTCGTACCAGTCGAGTTCGGCGAACTTGGGCAAGTCTGGGGCTCCTTGGCGGGTGGTTCGGCCGACTCGCTCGGTCGGCCAGTGCGCTCAGTCGACCAGACTGCGCAGGACGTAGTTCAGGATGCCGCCGTGGCGGTAGTACTCACCCTCCTTGGGCGTGTCGATCCGCACCAAGGCTTCGAAGCTCGTGACCTTGCCGTCAGTGCCGGTGGCCGTCACGGCCACGCGCCCGCCCCCGGCAAAACGGCCAGCGAAGAGCGCTGCGAGTCCTCGCACGTCGAAGGTCTCGGTCCCCGTGAGTCCCAGCGATTCCGCGCTGTCGCCGGGGGCGAACTGCAGGGGCAGGATGCCCATACCGATCAGGTTCGAGCGATGGATCCGCTCGTAGCTCTCCGTGATCACGACCCGTACGCCCTGCAGCATGGGCCCCTTGGCGGCCCAGTCGCGCGACGAACCGGTGCCGTACTCCTTGCCGGCGATGACCATCGACGGGATGCCGGCGTCCTTGTAGGCCATGGCCGCGTCGTAGATCGACATCTGCTCGCCGGTTCCGTGGTGCACCGTGTAGCCGCCTTCGACCCCGGGCACCAAGCGGTTGCGGATGCGGATGTTGGCGAAGGTGCCGCGCATCATCACCTCGTGGTTGCCTCGGCGACTGCCGTAGCTGTTGAAGTCCACGGGCTCGACGCCGTGCTCCTGGAGGTAGCGGCCCGCCGGGCTGTCGGCCTTGATCGCACCGGCTGGCGAGATGTGGTCGGTCGTGACCGAGTCCCCGAGCAGCGCCAGGACGCGCGCGCCCTCGATGTCGTGGACCTCGTCGACGGTCGTCGAGAGCCCCTCGAAGTAGGGCGGGTGCTGGACGTAGGTCGACCCGGCGTCCCAGGCGTAGGTCGCGCCCTCGGGGATCTGGATCGCCTGCCAGGCCTCGCTACCGGTGTAGACGTCGGCGTAGATGCGGGCGAACTGCTCGGCCGAAACGTTGGAGCGCACGGTCTCCCGAATCTCCGCCTGGCTGGGCCAGATGTCCTTGAGGAACACTTCCTTGCCGGTCTTGTCGGTGCCGATCGGCTCGGTGGTGAGGTCGATGTCGACCCGACCGGCCAGGGCATAGGCCACCACCAGCGGCGGCGAGGCCAGGTAGTTGGCGCGGGTCAAGGCGTGGACGCGACCCTCGAAGTTGCGGTTGCCGGACAGCACCGAGGTCACTGCCAGCTTGCCACTCTCGATCGAGGCCGCGATTGGCTCGGGCAGGGGACCCGAGTTCCCGATGCAGGTGGTGCAGCCGTAGCCGACCACGTTGAAGCGCAGTTGGTCGAGGTAGCCGAGCAGTCCCGCCTGCTCGAGGTAGGCGGTGACCACCTTGGAACCGGGCGCAAGACTCGTCTTGACCCAGGGCGCCGTGGTCAGGCCGCGCTCGACGGCCTTCTTGGCGACGAGACCCGCGGCCAACATCACCGAGGGGTTCGAGGTGTTGGTGCAGCTCGTGATCGCGGCGATCACCACCGCCCCATTGTCCAGATCGAAAGAGCGACCGGCGTACTCGGTGGGCACACCGCCGGTGCGCGCGGGCGCGCCCATCTGCCCCTCGAGGACCTCGGCGAAGTTGGCCTTCACATCACCCAGGGCCACGCGGTCCTGGGGACGCTTGGGACCCGCGAGGGAGGGCACGATCGTCGACAGGTCGAGTTCCAGCCGGTCGGTGTACTCGGCTTCGACCGAGTTCGAATCGTGATAGAGCCCCTGGACCTTGGCGTAGGCCTCGGCCAGCTCGGCCTCGGCGACACGGTTGGTGAAGCGCAGGTAGGAGATCGTCTCGGCGTCGATCGGGAACAGACCGCAGGTCGCCCCGTACTCGGGTGCCATGTTGGCGATCGTGGCGCGGTCCGCCAGGGACATCTCGGGCAGGCCGGGACCGAAGAACTCGACGAACTTGCCGACCACGCCGTGGGCGCGCAGCATCTCGGTCACGCGCAGGACCATGTCGGTCGCGGTCGCGCCCTCGGGCAGCTTGCCGGTCAACTTCACGCCGACCACGTCCGGAATCAGCATCGACACGGGCTGGCCCAGCATGGCCGCCTCGGCCTCGATGCCCCCCACGCCCCAGCCGAGCACGCCCAGGCCGTTGATCATGGTGGTGTGCGAATCGGTGCCCACCACCGTGTCCGGGTAGAGCCAGTTCGACCCGCCGGCCTCGTCGGTCATCACCACGCGCGCCAGGAATTCGAGGTTGACCTGGTGCACGATGCCCGTGTCCGGCGGGACCGCCTTGAAGTGCTCGAAGGCCGTCTGACCCCAGCGCAGGAAGGAGTAGCGCTCGCGGTTGCGGGTGAACTCGAGGTCGGAGTTGATCGTGCGTGCGTCCGGGCGGCCGAAGGCGTCGACCTGCACCGAGTGGTCGATCACGAGCTCCACCGGCTGCAGCGGGTTGATGCGCTGGGGATCACCGCCGAGCTTGACCATGGCGTCGCGCATGGCGGCCAGGTCGACCACTGCGGGCACGCCCGTGAAGTCCTGCAGCAGCACGCGCCCGGGCATGTAGGCGATTTCCTGCCGCTCGCCGTCGTTCGGCTGCCAATTCGCCACCGCGCGCACGGCGTCGGCGTCGACCACGTCCCCGTCCTCGCGGCGCAGGAGGTTCTCGAGCAGAACCTTCATCGCGAAGGGCAATCGATCGACGTCGATGCCCGCTTCGCGCAGGGCCGGCAGGCTGGCGATGCGGTAGGTCTTGCCCTGGTGCTCGAAGGACTTGTGGGCGCTGAAGCTGTCGGTCATTGGACGGTGCGATGGGCGGTGCAGGAAAGCGGCTCGCAGGAGCTGCTCGCGCGGGGCGTGGCGCCCGCGCGGGGGGCGCTCCGGGGGTCTCGGAAGGGACTGTCGGGCGCCGGAGGCGCGGGGCGGTACCCGACTTCGAGGGCAGCCAGTCTAGTGACACGGCCCACCGGATTCAGCCGCCTGGGGCAGCAGTGGGACAGGGCCCGCGTGAACGCCAGGCCCTCACAAGGCCTTCCCTCGCCCCAGGCGCGGCGCTAGACTCCCCCGCGTTCGGGGACGTAGCTCAGCTGGTAGAGCGCTGCGTTCGCAACGCAGAGGTCGTGGGTTCGAGTCCCATCGTCTCCACCACCCGATCAACAGCAGCCGCGATGCCCGACCCGGGCGTCGCGGCTGTTGGCGTTCGTACGGTGCCCGTTCCTACGGTGCCAGGCACAGGACCACCGCCTAACGGGGCCCCGCGGCCGCCGTTGGCGGCCGCGGGAGCCCCGTTAGGCGGTGGTTTTGTGCCTGGCACCGTACGAACGCCAACAGCCGCGACCAGTGCCCGCAACCCAGCGGCTGTTTCTCAGCGCCGCCGCTCGGGCCGTCGCTTGCGAGGCTTGGCGTCCAGGGCTCCGCTGGCGCGGTCCCGGTCGAACTTCTCCAGAACCCGGATCAAATCCGCGCCGTAGTCCTCGAGCTGCCAGGCGGCCAGGTCCTCGACCCGCGCCAGGGCCTCGCGATCCCGCGCGCCCGACCGCACCAGGTCCAGCAGGGTCTTGCGGTTGAAGACCAGGGACAGGTCCATCCGGTCCCGCTCCGCGAGCTTCTTGCGCAGGGTCTTCAGGCGGTCGTGGAGCTCGTGGTCGAACTCGTCGAAGCCCAGGGTCCCGTCCTTGGGCGGCAACTGGGGCATCGAGTCGATGGGTCCGGCGTCCAGGCCCTCGCGGATCGCCGCCAGGAGCGGCTTGGCGAGGCGGTTCGCGGCGCTGGAGTTGATCTTGGCGGCGCGCGAGATGCCCTCGGCATCCTTCGGGCAGGCCCGAGCCAGGTCGACCAGCCCGCCGTGGGCCAGGACCTTGAAGGGCGGCACGTTGCGCTCCTGCGCCATGCGCTCGCGCGCGATGAACAGCGCGCGCAACACCGCCTGTTGGCTTCGATCCAGGGTCCGCGCGCCCTTCAGGCGCACGTACTCGTCGGGCTCGAAGGGGCGGTCCACCGGCTCGAGACGCTCCAGGCGGTCACACTCGGCCTCCATCACGTGGCGCCGACCGACCTCGTCGAGCATGACCTCGAGTCGCTCGCGCAGCTCGATCAGGTAGTGCGTGTCGAGCCGCGCGTAGCCGATCTGCTTATCCGTCAGGGGCCGCCGTCCCCAGTCCGAAAGCTGCTGTGTCTTGTCGAGCTTGACCCCGAACTGGTCCAGCAGCGCTGCGGCCAGGCCCAGGGACTCGTAGCCCATGGCGGCCAGGGCCACGCGCGTGTCGAACAGCTCCGCGAACTCGAAGCCGTGGTGCCGCTTGAGCAGCAGCACGTCGAACTCGCTGTCGTGGAAGATCTTGACCCGGCGCGGATCCGCGAAGACCTCGCCCAGCGGCTCGATATCGAGACCCACCAGGGGATCGACGATGAAGTCCTCGCCGTCCGCGGTGATCTGGATCAGGCATACACGCTCGCGGTGCTTGAAGAACGAGTCCGCCTCCGTATCGACCGCGAGCTCGTCGACGTCGTCGAGACGATCGAGCAGGGCATTGAACGACCGCTTGTCGTCGACGTAGGTGGGCGGAGGAAGGCTCAAGGCAGCAGAGTTTGGCGTGGGATGGACCGAAGAGGGCGCAAAGACGGGACGCAGAAGAGTACCGGGACGCGGGAGGCTCGAGACCCGGCTTCGCTCGAGCGCATTGCACTCCGAAGACGGCGCCTTTCGAAGACGGCGCCTTTCGAAGACAGTGCCCTTCGAAGACAGTGCCCTTCGAAAACAGAGCCCTTCGAAGACGTCGCCGTCCGGGTGCACCATGTTCCAATCGGCGCGCCGGCGGGTACAGACCTTCGCCGATTCCGATCCACCCTCTCCTCGGACCCCCGGAGGCCGCTCGATCTCGGGCGGCTCGGGGCGGGGCGCCGACCGGCGGGCGCTCATCATCAGCGCGCCGATCAGCCACGGCGCCGATCAGCCACGGCGCCAATCAGCCACGGCGCCAATCAGCACAGCACCCGTCCCAGGGGCGCCACCTCACAACCTGATGGCAGCTCCTCTTCGCCGCCACTTCGGAGCGCCGTTCAGGCAGGCACTTCGGAGCGCCGTGTAGGCAGCGCTCGACGAATCGCGGCGTGCTCCCCCAGTCGTGCGCACCAGGCGGGCGCGGGCGAGGAGGGGAAACGGTGGCGAGGGCGACGGGACTTGAACCCGCAACCTCCGGCGTGACAGGCCGGCACTCTAACCAATTGAGCTACGCCCCCACCGTTGGGGCGAGGACTCTAAACAGGGCCCGCCGGGGGGGTCAACGCCTTTCAGGACCTAATCCGTCCGCGAGCGCAGGCCTTCACCCGCGCCCGACGGTCAGCCGGTGCGAACCGCCTCGACCGGGTCCATGCGACCCATGCGCCAGATGGGGTAGAGCGCGGCCAACCAGGTCACCAAGAGTGCAGCGACCGGTGCCGCCAGGACCGCCAGGCCCGGCCCCGCCTGGGGCAGGTCGAGGCCCGACAGCACGCGCAGGGCACGGACGATGACCGGCACCAGGCCGCTGCCGAGGACCGTCCCGAGCACGCCGCCAACCGCGCCGATCACGGTCGACTCGAGCATCACCGAGCCCGCGATCTGTCCGGCGCTGGCGCCCAGGGCACGCAGCACGCCCAGCTCCTTGGCCCGCTCCGTCGCCGCCAGCAGTTGACCGTTGAGCACGCCCAGCCCCGCGAGCACCGCCGTCAGGAGCAGGATCACGTCGAAGACCAGGAAGTCCCGGTTGATGTCGGCCAGCTCCACCGCGCGGATCTCACGCCCCGAGCGGAACCCGAGCTCGCGCCCGTCCGCCATGAAGCCTGCCAGGGCCGTCTCGACCACCAGGGGGTCGGTTCCCGCCTCGAGCCGCACCGCGATGCGATCGGCAACCTCCGTGTCCACGCAAAAGTAGCGCTCCACGTGCCGATTGGCGATCAGGCCGTAGGCGCGCTCGTGGGGATCGGGGTGGTAGCCGTAGGCATCCGTGACCGCGATCACGTCGAAGGTCACCACCCCACTGTCGGGGGTCGCGACCGGTACCTGGTCGCCGACCTCGAGCCCGCGCTGCTTGGCCAGGCGGCGGCTGACGATCATGCCGCGCGCCTCGCCCAGGGCCGCGACCAGGGAGCTGTCCTTGGCCAGGGGCCCGTAGCGGCGGACCTGCTCGGGATCGACGCCGAGGATCCGGAAGGGCGCGCTGAGCCGGTGGGTCCCGACCTCCACGCCGACGACGCCCAGGTACTGCTCGAGCTCGCTCGCGACCTTGCGCCAGGACGTCCCGCCGGGCAGGCCGGAGACCCAGACCTTGTCGACCGCGGCTTCGGTGGCCCAGACGTCGGTCTCCAGGTACAGGCTGTGGGTCATGCCGCGCAGGCCGACGAAGGCCGCCGTGACGAGGGCCACCGCGGCGACCGAGGCCGCGACGCGCGTCGGTCCGCGCTCGATGGCGCGCCCGGCCAAGAGGCCCGCGAAGGGCGCGGCGCGCCGGAAGGGCTCCGCCACCCAGCGCGAGATGCGCCCCATCAGCGACGGCACCACCAGCGGCGTGCCGACCAGGAGCGCCAACACCCCCACGCCCAACAGGATTACGCCGACCAGCTCGCGGCTGCTCTCCCCCACGAGGTCGACGACCGACAGGAAGGTGATCGGCAACACGCCCACCAGCAGCAGCGCCGCGAACAGGTGGAAGCCGCGCGCCACCCCGTGGCCCGTGCCGCTCTCTTCACCGCGTAGGGCGGTGACCGTGTCCGCGCGCCCGGCCCGCAGGAGCGGGAACACCGAGCCCAACAGCGCCATCGCGACCCCCAGGGCCACCAGGGGCAGGACCTGGGTCCAGGGCACGATGAACTGGCCGGCCACGGTGTGGGTGATGCCCAGGGACGTGATCCCGTGCTCGAGCATTTCCCGCGCGAGGAGCAGTCCACCGAACAGCCCCAGAGCCCCGGCAAAGCCCGCGATCAACAGCGCCTCGAGGAAGAACGCCCGACCGATGCGCGCCCGCGACGTGCCGAGGGCGTGCAGGGTCGCGACCTCCTTGAGGCGCTCGACCAGGGACATAGAGAGGGTGTGGAAGATGACGAACAGACCCAGGGCCAGGGCCATCAGCCCGGAGAGGCGCACGCCGTTGCGGAAGGCGCGCTCGTCGGCCGCCTGCCCCACCGCGGCTCCCTGGCGCAGGTCGTAGGCGAAGTCCTCGCCCAGGCCCTGTTGCAGGCGTTCGAGGTCGACCTCGGGATCCCGCGCGATCCAGAAGGACGGTTGGACGAACACGCCTTCGAACACGTTCTGGCCGTTGACCAGGTCGATCACGGCCACGTCGCCGTTGGCGGTCCGACCGAGCTGCTCGTAGGCCAGGATGCCGGTGACCGTGAAGCGCATCGGCCGCGGCGCCGGGCCCTCGGCCTGGCGCTCGATCACCTGACCCTCGATGCAGACCTTCTTGGGCGCCCGCGGCGGTCGTGAGAGGAAGACCTGGTCGCCGGGGGCCAGCCCGGCGCGCTCGGCGGCGCGCCGCCCGAGCAGCATCCCGCGGGCCTCCGGGTCGAGGGGCAGCCCCTCGCCGGTCTCCAGGCGATAGACGCCCATGGCCGCCGCCGTCGCGGACTCGACGGCCAAGACTTGCACGGCCGCGCCGCGCCATTGGCCATCGGCCAGGTCGTCCGCGGTGACCAGGCGCCCCTCGGCGCGCAACACCGCCGTCGAGCCGCGCACGCCGGGCATGGTCGCCAGGCGCGTGCCGGCATCGTCGACGCCCGCCCGGGCCTGGACCTCGAGGTCGGCCTTCCAGCCCGCGTCGCCCTGGGGCCGCTGGCTGTGGGCGATCGTGTTGAAGTCGACGGTGAAGATCGCGACCACGGTGGCGATGCCCATGGCGACGCCGAGCACCGAGAAGATCGCGCGCCCCGGTCGGCGGCGCAGGCTGCCGCGGGCGACGGTCAGGGACAGCCCCATCAGATGTGCAGCTCCGCGAGGGTGCGGTGGACGTCCTCGACGGGGATGTTCGGGCCGTGCAGGGCGTGGGCCGGGTCGAGTTGACCGTCGACGAGGAACAGCACCCGATCGGCGAAGGCCGCGTCGCGCGGGTTGTGGGTCACCAGCAGCACGCTCTTGCCGTCCTCGTCGCAGACCTGGCGCAGCGTCTTCATGATCTCGAGGCCCGCCTGCTGCGAGAGATTGCCGGTGGGCTCGTCGCACAGGAGCACCGGTTGGTCCCCGGCCAACGCGCGCGCGATCGAGACACGCTGCATCTCGCCACCGGAGAGTTGGTGCGGCAGGGAGCGCTGCTTGCCCCCCACGCCGAAGCGCTCGAGTAGACCGCTCAACTTGCCCCGCTCGCGCTCGGGCCGTTCGCCGCGGATGGCGATCGGCAGGCCCACGTTCTCCAGCACGTTGAGGTTCGGCAGCAGGTTGAAGAACTGGAACACGAAGCCGATCTGCTCCCGGCGCAGGCGCGTGCGCTCGGCCTGGGGCAGGGCCTCGAGGTTCTTCCCGGCCAGCTCGATCGTGCCGGCGGAGGCCGAGTCGAGGCCGGCGATCAGGTGCAGCAGGCTGGACTTGCCCGAGCCGCTGGGACCCATCACGCACAGGAACTCGCCCTGGCCCAGCTCGAAGCTGACCTCGCGCAGGATCGGCGTCTGGGAGCCCGAGGGCCCGTGGAACTTGAAGACGCCCTGAAGCGCGACGGAGGCAGTCATTGGCAGCGTGGGTTGAGGAGGAGTCGGAGAGCCGCGATCAGCGCGGGGTGTGGCTGAACCAGGCGCGCTCGAACTCGCGCACGATCTCGACGGCGACCGCGCGCTCGGCTGGATTCCACTCCGAGGGCGCCGTGGACGTCAGTCGCGAGTTGGTAACGACCTGCTCGGCGTCGCTCCCGTTGGGCCAGCCGGTCCGCACCAGGAGCCGGCGCAGCGCGGCCACCTGGTCCTCGTCCCAGGGCCCCTGGGGCACCTGCATCACCGCGATCAGGGCCGCGGCGTCCTCGGGCGGCGTGTCCATCAGGCCCTGCTGGCGGCGCTCGACCACGTCCCCCATCACGACCCCCGCCGTCTCGCGGTCGAAGTCGAGGATCCAGACGGTGATCAGGGTCACGACGAACAGCACCCCGAAAGGCAGGGAGAGGAGCAGGAAGGCTCGGCTGAGCTTGCGGTCGTCGAGACCGGATTGGTCGGAGGACTCGTCGATGCGGCTGCGAGTGGTCACGGGAGCGAGGCCTGGGGTCGTTGTCGACGGGCGGAGCGGGCTGGGCGGGGGCTGGCGCCCCCACGCCCGCAGGGATCCCGGTCATCTTGGAACAATCTCCGCGCGAGAGAACACCCGAGGTCGACGGAGGTGCCCAGATCGTCCCGACCTCCATGCCAATCCCACTGCGGCGAGAACCCGGTGACCCTGGGCGCCGGCGGCAGTGGCGGTGCGGGCATCGTCCACGTGCAGAACTCCGGCGGCCTCAGCGGAGCGGGCTTGCCGGCGAGCACCGCGCCCGACACGCCGCTGGTCGAGGCCGGGGCCGCGGTCGAGGCCGCGGTCGTCGTCCTGCCTGTCGCCTGGCAAGCAGGAGGGCGCCTGTGTCGCGCTCCTACGCGGTCGCGATCTTCGCGCGGCCCCAGGCGGCCATCAGCTCGTCGAGGGAACGGCCGCGGAGGTCGCCGGCGAGCTCGTTCTCCATCGCGCGAAAGCGCGCCTCGAAGCGGCGCGCGGCGGCGCGCACGACGGCCTCCGCATCGGCCTCCACGTAGTTGGCGAGCTGCGCCGCGGCCAGGAGCACGTCGCCGAGCTCGGCCTCCACGCGATCGCGCTCGGGGCCCGGAAGCGGGGCCCGGCCGTCTGCGGCGCAACCGGCGTTCTCGAAGGCCTCTTCCAACTCGTCGAGCTCCTCGCGCAGCTTGGCCATGGCGCCGCGGGCATCGGCCCACTTGAACCCCGTGGCCATGGCCTTGGCGCCCAGGCGTTGGGCGCGCTGGACCGCCCCCATGGCCAGGGGCACGCCGGCCAGGGCGCTGGCGTCGTCGCCCTTGCGCGCGGCGCGCTCGGCCTGCTTGATTTGCTCCCAGTTGGCGATGGCGTGGGCGGCATCGTCCACCACGACATCGCCGAAGACGTGGGGGTGGCGGCGGATCAGCTTGTCCCCCACCCCACGCGCAGCGGACTCCAGATCGAAGCGCTGGTCCTCCTGGGCGACCTGGCACAACAGTGCCACCACCAGGAGCACGTCCCCGGCCTCTTCCTCGCAGGCGCGGCTGTTGCCCGACTCGATCGCTTCGACGAACTCGTGGGCCTCCTCGATCAGCGTCGGCGCCAGGGACTCGACGGTCTGCTCGCGGTCCCAGGGGCAGCCGTCCGGCGCGCGCAGCCGCTCGACGATGCGGATCAGGCGCAGGAGCTGATCCGTGCGCGGGTCGGGGGTGGACGGGACCGGCTCGAGGGGGCGGGGAGCGCTCATTGGCGCCAGGTTAGCGACCCGCCCTGGCCGGCTCAGCGGTGGTCGCCGATCGACTCGCCGCAGTGGGGGCAGAAGTTCACGGACGCCGAGGCCGACTTGGCGGCGGCCCGAGCAGCGGCGATCACCCGGCCGGTGTGGGACGGGTCGAGGGCACCGCCCAGGGTCTCGTCGATCGCTTGCTCCACGGCCTCCTCCACCAGGAGACCGAGGCGACGCTCCTCGCGGTCGCGGCGCTCACGCTCGCGCCGCCGCTCCCTCCGCGAGCGGTCCCGCTGCATCTCTTCACCGAAGGCTGCGGCCAAGAGGCCCGCCGGCGCCGCGAACACCCCGATCCCGGCGATCGCCAGGACGGCGGCCACCAGCCGGCCGGAGGGCGTGATCGGCACCACGTCCCCGTAGCCGACGGTGGTCATGGTCACGATCGCCCACCAGATCCCGTCGGCGAAGTCGCCCAGGACGCCGGGCTGCATGTCGCGTTCGAAGTAGACGATCAGGCTGGCACCGGTCAACGCCAGGACGGTGACGAACACGAGCACCACCATCAGCTCCTCGCGCACGCGGTGGATCGCCCGCCCGAACGCTCGCATCGACGGCGAGTAGCGCACGAGCTTGCCCACGCGCACCAACCGCAGGACCCGAAAGCCCCGCAGCGTGCTCATGCCCAGCGGGAACACCAGCCCCAGGCCGGGGATCAGGGTCAAGACCGGCAGGGCCGCGAGCAGGTCGACCACGGCCATCGGCGTCATCGAGTAGCGCAGCCGGGAACCAGCCGGCGCCCGATACCGCTCGTCCTCGACGCAGGACCAAAGCCGCGCCAGATACTCGATCGCGAAGAGCACCACGATCAGATCCTCGAGTCCGATCACCACGCGGTGCACGGCCGGCGGCAGACCGCTCTCCGCACCGATCACGAACAACAGGAGGTCCAGCAGGATCACCACGACGATGGCGACGTCGACGGCGTGGCTCGCGCCGCGCGAGCCCGCTGGGGCCGGCGACAACAGCGCGTTCAGTTTGTGGCGCACACCGGTCAGGATTCGGCCTCCGCGTAGCGCACGGGGTCGACCGCGCCGGCCTGCTCGAAGCCCGCAAGGCGCAGGCGGCAGGCGTCGCAACGTCCGCAGGCCAGCACGACCTCGCCGTCGACCCGCGGGTCGTAGCAGGTGTGCGTGAGACCCAGGTCCACGCCGAGCTCGGCCGCCCGCCGCACGATCTGCGCCTTGGACAGGTCCATCAGCGGGGCGTGCACGCGGTAGCTGGAGCGGCCGTCGACACCGGCGGCCGTGGCCAGGCGCGCCAAGTTCTCGAAGGCGCGCAGGAATTCGGGGCGGCAGTCGGGATAGCCGGAGTAGTCCACCGCGTTGACGCCGATGAACAGGTCGCTGGCGCCGAGGATCTCCGCCCAGCCCAGGGCCACCGACAGGAAGACCGTGTTGCGCGCGGGCACGTAGGTCACCGGGACGCCGCGACCGATCTCTTCGTCGCTGCGGTCCTTGGGCACGTCGATGGCGTCGGTCAGGGCCGAGCCGCCGAGGGCCGAGAGGTCGATCGTGACCACCCGGTGGTCCGCCACCACGAGCGCCGCGCAGACCCGTACTGCGGCGTCGAGCTCGACCGCGTGCCGCTGCCCGTAGCGGAAGCTCAGGGCGTGGGGCTCGAAGCCGGCGGCCCGCGCCTCGGCCAGGACCACGGCGGAGTCCATGCCCCCCGAGGCCAGGCACACCGCGGCGGGCCGCTTCGCTGCATCGTCCATCGCCGCCGAGGATAGCCTCGGCGGCGAGGGGAAACGACGTCCGCCCGAGTGCGATCAGCCGTTGGTGGTGCCGTCCGTGGGGGCGGTGTCCCCGGACTCGCCGACCCGTGCGAAACGAGCCTTCTCCGCGGTATCGACGGTGCGCAGCATGCGCGCCAGTTCGGCCAGGTTGGCCCCGGTGCCCTGGACCAGGAGGCTCCCCGAGGTTCCCGCCGGGACCATGTTGAGGCTGCTCTGGTCGGTGACGAGCGACCGCAGGGAGTTGGAGAGTTGGCGCACGTCCACGTACTCCAGGTGCAGGACCGTCTCGATCAGGAGGGCGTGGTGCTCGGCGTAGTCGTCCAGGCGCTCGCCCGGGATCGCCCGGTAGTGACGCGGCCCGTTGCGGCTCTGCCCGTTGTAGTTGTCGATGATCGCCAAGAGTCGCGGGCTCGAGGCGCGCAGCTCGACCATCAGGAAGCCCTCCTGGGAGATCAGGCTCTCGAAGAAGGACCAAGCGGCCTCCGGTGCGATCTGTGTGTCCGCCAACAGACCCGTGGGCGACTCGGCCAGGCGCCCCAGGGCTGACGCCGAGGCGCGGATCGAGACACCCGTGAGCTGGGAGATCTGGGCCACCAGCTCGGACAGGTTCGCGCGCCCCGCTCCGATCACGAGCGGCCCGCTCGGCAGGGGCAGCACCGGTTCCGGCGCGCTCGCCTCGGCGACCTCCTGGGGTTCCAGCAGGGCAGTAAGGACCGGGAGCGACGCCTGTTCGACCTGAGCTCGCGGCGACGGCGCGACGAGGGGCAGGGCGAGGGCGAAGGCGCTTGCAACGGCCAGGGGTGAGTTCATTTCGATCTCCGGTTGAAGGACGCGACGAGGGCAGGCGACTCCCCATTGGCCGCCTCGCGGCTTGGGACGACGCTGGGCGCCGCCGCTTCCCCGAAAGCCGCCCACGCCAGCCCGGTCGCCTTGTCGGGCACTGGCCGCCGGCCTACAGTCCTGCGCCCAAAACGCTGCGCTGCGACCCCGCTCCTGCCTGGCAACCCGCTCCCGAGCCCTTCCCCAAATGACCGCCACCAAAGACCAGATCCTCGCCGAGCTGGCGAAGATCATCGACCCCGACCTGGGGCGCGACATCGTCAGCCTCGGCTTCATCACCAAGGTCGCCGAATGCGACGGCATCGTCGGCGTGACGATCAACCTGACCACGCCGGCCTGCCCGGTGAAGGATCAGATGAAGGCCAAGGCCGAGGACCTGATCCGCGCCCTGCCCGGCGTCAAGCAGGTCAACGTGGAGATGACCGCGGAGGTGCGCGGCCAGAAGGAGACGCGCCCGATCGCGCCCGAGGTCAAGCACATCATCGCCGTGTCCTCGGGCAAGGGTGGCGTGGGCAAGAGCACCGCGACGATCAACCTGGCGGTGGCGCTGGCCCAGACCGGTGCCAAGGTCGGCATCGTCGACTGCGACGTCTACGGCCCCGACGTGCCGATGATGATGGGCCTCAAGGGCGAGCCGCAGACAACGCCCGATCGCAAGCTGATCCCCAAGGAGCGGCACGGGGTCAAGACCATGTCGATCGGCTACCTGTTGGCCGACGAGAAGCCGGTGGTCTGGCGCGGACCGATGGTCCACAAGCTGATCGAACAGTTCCTCTCCGACGTGGAGTGGGGCCAGCTCGACTACCTCCTGGTCGACATGCCCCCGGGCACGGGTGACGCGCAGCTCAGCTTGGCGCAGATCGTGCCGCTGACCGGTGCGGTGCTGGTCACGACGCCCCAGGCCGTGTCGACCTTCGACGTGGGCAAGGCGATCGGGATGTTCGCCCAGGTCGGGGTGGAGATCCTCGGCATCGTCGAGAACATGGCCGGCTATGCCGTCGAAGGCCGAATCGAGGGCGCCGGCGCGGGCCAGAAGGTCTCGATCCGCACGGGCCTCGGGAACCTCGAGGTCGCCACCGACGCCGAGGGCATCTTCCGCACCGTGGTCGACGTCTTCGGCTCCGGCGGAGCGCAGGCCCTGGCCGACAAGCACGGCTTCCCGGTGCTCGGTCGGATCCCGCTCAACCCGATCGTGCGCCTGGGCGGCGACGGCGGCGACCCGGTGATCATCGCGGACCCCGATGCCCTCGAGGCGCGCATCTTCCGCGAGATCGCCGGCAAGCTGGCCCAGCGCGTGGCCGTGCGTGAGTTCTCGGAGCTGCCGATCCTGCAGTAGCGGGCGGCGCGGGCGTACCGGGCGTACGGTGGCGGGACCATTTGTCCCACGCAGCGGGCCCCCAGCATCGCCGACGGCGATGCTGGGGGCCCGCTGCGTGGGACAAATGGTCCCGCCACCGTACGCCCGGTACGCCCGCGCCGCCGCCCGCCCGCTCGCTACAGGAAGCTCACCACCCGGTCGACCTCGTCCGCGCTGCCCATCACGACGCTCGTGCGCTGGTGCACCTCGGTGGGCTCGATCTCCATCAGGCGACCCGCTCCCGCCAGGGCCTTGCCCCCCGCCTGTTCCATCAGCATCGCCATGGGGTTGGCCTCGTACATCAGGCGCAGCTTGCCGTTCGGGGCCTTCTTCGTCGGCGGGTACAGGAACACGCCGCCCTTGAGCAGGGTGCGGTGGACATCCGCCACCATCGCCCCGGCGTAACGCGACGAGTAGCCGTTGTCCTGGGCCCAGTCCAGGTAGCGCTGGTAGCCCTCGGGGAACTGCTTGCGGTTGCCCTCGTTGCAGGAGTAGGTCTTGCCGGTCTGGGGCACGCGCAGGTTCGGCTCCACCAACAGGAACGCGCCGATGCTGGGGTCGAGCACGAACATCTGCACGCCCGAGCCCGTGGTCAGCACGAAGACCGTCGACGAGCCGTACAGGATGTAGCCGGCCGCCGCCTGCTGCACCCCGGGCTGCAGCACCGAGGCGGTGGCGCTCGGCGCGCGACGGTCGTGGCGCAGGATCGAGAAGATCGTGCCCACGCCCCCGGCCACGTCCAGGTTCGACGAGCCGTCGAGGGGATCGAACAGCACGCAGTAGCGCCGCTGGCCGCTGGGATCGTCGCGCATCACCAGGGGCTCGTCGTTCTCCTCGGAGGCGACGATCGCCACGCCCTCGCGGTTGCCGAGGGCGCGGATCAGCACCTCGTTGGCGATCACGTCGAGCTTCTGCTGCTGCTCGCCCTGGACGTTGTCCGAGTCCAGGGCGCCGAGCACGTCCTCGAGCCGGGCCCGACGCATCTTGGAAGCGATGATCTTGGCCGACACCGCCAGGGCCGAGAGGATCCAGGAGAAGGTCCCCGAGGCGCCGGGGTGCTTGAACTCCTCGGCCAGGATGTGACTTTGGAGGGTGGTGATCTGCCGCAGGTCGGCGGCGGCCCGGGGGGTGCTGGTCGCGGTCATGGCGGCAGAGATTATCGGCCGACGAGCCCCGGGTCGTGAGTTCAGTGCAAGTCCGCGCTCACCGCGATCCCACTCTCACCGACTGCCGAGGGGCAGCTCGGCGACCATCCGCGCGGCCAGCTCGCGGATCCGCGCCACGCGCTGCTCCAGGGGCATCGTGCGGGAGGCCATGCCCGTCAGGGCGCCACGCCAGAGCAGGTCTCCGGTCAGCCCGTCCGCCGCCAGGACGACGATCGAGCCCTTCGCGCGGCCTTCGGAGGGCTCGGTGACCCAGTCGCTGGAGAGGCCGAAGCGATCGGGCATCTCGTCCGGCTTCAGCTCCTCGTCCAAGCCCACCACGTAGGCGATTCGCAGGGTCGCGGCCTCCGACGAGATGCGCCGCCAGCGCCGGTCGACCATGGCCGCGTCGAAGGCCTCGCGGAAGGCCTGGTCCACGGCCTGGCGCTCGGAGTCCACCGACCAGCGGACTCCCGAGCCGCGGGCGAAGGAGTAGGTCCCGCTGGCCGGCAGGGCGATGCCCGCCTTCTGGATCGAGCTGACCGTGACCTCGCCGATCTCCTCCAGCTGTCCGGAGGTCGAGCTGCACGCCCCGAGGAGGAGGGCAAGGGTCGCGAGGACGCAGGCTTGGAGTCTGTTCACGGTCGGCACCAGTTGGAGAGGATCGCGGGGGGCGCCAGCACGATACGAACATCGCAGCCCCGCGGGCGCCGGGGACTCGATCAGGGCCGCAGGGGCCAGGTGAGCTCGCGCCCCCCGGCGGGCGAGCGCAGCTGCTCGCGACCGCTCGGCAGGCTGACCCGATCGAAGGGCCGCCCGGTGAAGGGATCCGTGCGCGAGGCGAGGCTGGCGGCCAAGGCCGGCTCGCCACCCCTCAACCCGGCCAGGGCACAGAGCATCATCCGCAGGCTCCTAGCCAGGGCCGCCCTGAACCGGCGTCAGCGACTCGACCACCCCTCCGGCCCGCCCACAACGTCCTCAAAGACTGGCGGATGAACTACTGTCCCATGCGCCCCATTCCTCGCTGGGTCCGTTCCGCCGGCCACGTATCCAGCCGGCGGAAGGGCTGGTGCTGCGGGGAGTCTAGCCATCTGACAAGCAACCCCAGGACCCACGCCCCCTCTCGAGGCCCTGGACCGAAGATGGGGAGCAGAGCACGCGGCCGAGCGTCCAAGGATTTCGTAGCCCAAACTGGGGGGCTGCGCAATTCGCGCTACCCTTGCGGTAGCCCGCTTGCAGGAACCCGAAAGCCATAGGGAGCTGAGCATGAATGAGCGCTACTTCGCGCTGCTTATTGGAGTTAACCGGTATGTCGATCCACAACTGCCCCCCCTGAGTTTTGCCGAGAAAGACTGCTCCGATCTACGTGACGCATTAGGAGATCCAGCCGGGGGCTGCTTCCATCCATCCAACATCGAACTCTTGCTTGGCGAGGACGCGACCACCGACGCTGTAGAGACGGCTCTACATCGAACTGTAGTCAGTCAACGCCAAGCGGGCGACACGGTTCTTGTCTACTTTTCGGGGCATGGATTCACTCGTGACATTGGCGGCCGCAGGCACGCGTACATTGCCACGCACGACGTTTCAATCCGATCCCTCCTGACGAATCCGCAGCGCGGCCTTCGAATGGACTTCCTCCATCGTGAGATATTGCTACAGGGGGCAGCAGATCGAGTGATCTGTATTCTGGACTGCTGCAATAGCGGGTCCATTGTCCCCGCACCGATTCGCGACACAAAGTCTGGGTCCGACGGAGTTCTCTACGCACCTGCAGCGACCCTCCGTCGATCAGCCGATCAGACCGGCACCGACCTGGTTGACCGAGGCTTCCTGGCCGACGGAACCGGGCGCATTGCCCTTGTCGCGTGCCCCCATGATGCGGTCTCAAGGGAGAGTCCCTCACTCGAGAACGGCGTGTTTACACACTTTCTTATTCGCGGGCTGCGGGGTGCCGCATCAGAGATCGACACCGGCGAAGTCACCGTCGATAGCCTCCTGGCTCATGTCCGCACATCGACTCCAGCCGATCAGCCTCCGGGCCGCTATGGTCAAGATTTTGGAAGGATTGTCCTCTCCCGTCCGGGAACAGGGAGGACTGATCCATCAACTGCGCCAATTCGATTCCAAATCTCCAGCGAGCGAGCTCCAGGTGACGCGCCAGCTGTGACGCCGCTCAGTCACCACCTCGACTCCTCACTGAGTTTCTGCACGAGATTCAGAGGCGAGCTCGACCGGGCGTCTGCTGAACAAGGCGCTAACCTTGATGCAGTTATCTTGCGTGCACTATCCGCCTGCGCTGGTGCTTCCCTAACCTTCATTCTGCGCGAGGAACGGGAGACGTGGGCCGTACGAGGTCGGAGCCCGAACGACGTCGCGGAAGGCAACCGAGGAAGCCTGCTTGAGGGCGCTGTCCGCGCAATCGGCCCTAGCCTTGAGAATGGAACTCTATTCTCACGATTCCAGCACGGAATCATCGCTCGGCATCCCGACAAAGGCGAGGTGCTCGGTGTCCCGCTAACCAGCCAGAACCCGCGAGAGGCTGCGATCCTATGCTCGAAGGAAGCAGAATTCGGAATCAAGTCCGACTGGCTCGGCCGTCTCGTTCAGGCAGTGTACGAATCGAGCAGGCAGCTTACGTCTATCAACCCAGCTCTCATCGAAGGCCACGCCCTCGACCAGCTCAAGTCCACCTACGGATTCCTACCGAAGCCACACATTGATAGGCGCTTTGAGCTGTTCACGGACCGCCTTAATGAACTCATCATCCACTTCGAACCAATTGTCCGCCTCAGCCCGACGGAGCTTCATATTTGCGGATGGGAAGCGCTTGCGCGTGATCCACTGTCCCTCGTCGCCCCAACTGACCTATTCGAAGCCGCAAAACTTTGGGGTGTGGATTTCTCTACCGAGCTCGACCTCAAGCTCTTGAGGAAGGCGGTGCAGTCATATCGAGAGGCCCGATCGGCGACCAGGGATCAACGGCGCCCTGAGGATGTTCAAGATCTCTCAGTAAACGTATTTGCCTCCACACTAAATCGAGCAGCCTACGAAGATGCGCTTGAAGACATCCTCGCTGACGGCCTGATCCTTCCCGAGCGCCTAATTCTTGAAATATCCGAAAGCACTCAGATACCAATGGCGGGGGCCGACCGCGGCGAAACCCTGGCTCGATTCCGGATTAGACTTAGTGAGTTCGTGGCGCGATTAGGCGTCAGCTTTGCAATCGACGACTTCGGAGTCGGCGAAGGTTCGATCGAGAGGCTAACCGGCCTGTCTCCAGAGTGCGTAAAGGTCGACCGAAGCGTCCTTCAGAATAGGTTTGCTGCCGCGACGATCCAGTTTGTACTGCAATTGGCGGGTCAAGAGAGGCTTCGACCTGCAAGAGTGATAGTTGAGGGCGTCGACGGTGAGAGCCTATTGGGAATCGAGGACCTGTACGCTCTCGGTGTCCGATACATCCAGGGCTACGTCGTTCGACGGGCAGCGGCAACCCTGGGCCGGCTAGACAGGGAAGTTGCAGAAGCCCTGATGGTGCGATTGCGGAATGGAGAGTGACGTATCCGGGCTGTGCTGCCTCACCTGCGGCCGCGCCAACGCTCTCAATCAGTGCTCGAATGCGACGCGATGGTGACTCGATTGCGCCCGAGCTCTTTGGACGAGTAAAGGGCTCCATCGGCCATGCGTATAAGATGCTCAATGTCGAGGATTCCCGGCTCGTACTCGGCCACGCCGACGCTGACCGTTACGTTGCGCCTGAACCTGCCAAACTCGACCACGTTCTCTTCTACGGCCGATCGCACCCTCTCGGCAGTGTGGGTGGCCACATCGATCGCGGCGCCCGGGCAGATCACCAAGAACTCCTCCCCGCCCATGCGCGCCGCCAGGTCCTGACGCCGCAGGGACTGCCGGAGGACCCGGGAGGTCTCCTGCAGCACGACGTCGCCGACGTCGTGGCCGTAGTCGTCGTTGACCCGCTTGAAGTGATCGATGTCGAGGGCCACGACCGAGATCGACGTGTCCGTATCCATGGCGTGCTTCCAGGTGCGCTCGAAGTGCGCCATGGCGCAGCGCCGGTTCGGCAGCTTGGTCAGGAAGTCCGTGTTGGCGGCCTCCTTGAGCTGCCGGTTGAGGCGCGTCATCTGTATGGCGTTCTTCATGTGGATCTCCTGGTCGCGCTCGACCTGCTCCTGCAGGCGCACCAGGCGGATCCCCGCCCGCAACCGCGCGAGCAGCACCCGCGGGATGAAGGGCTTGGTGATAAAGTCGTCTGCGCCCGCCTCGAAGCCCTCGAGGACCAGCTCTTCGTTGCTGTCGCCGGTCAGAAGCAGTATGTAGATGCGCTTGCCGAAGCGCGAGCGGCGCAGAGCCATGCAGAGGTCAAGCCCGTTCAGGTCGGGCATGTTCAGGTCAGTGACGATCACCTGCGGGCGCAGCTTCAGGGTCACCGCCAAGGCTTCGCGACCATTGCGGGCCGTGTGGACCTCGTGACCAGCTTCCTTCAGGTGCCGGACCAGGCCCCGGAGCGAGAGGGGGTCGTCGTCCACCGCCAGCACGCGCACCGGCGGTTCGAAGGGCTCGACCACTCTATTACCGGACAGCTGCTTGTTGCCGGACAGCTGCTGCTCAAGGTTGGCCGAGCGCACCCGTTCTGCCATATCCTCGGTGGGCAGCTTGAGCACCGCGCCCCATTCGACCCAGTCGGCGACGACCTCGTCGCAAAGCTCCGCCAGGTCGATGTCACAGGCGTAGAGACGGCGACGCAGCAGGTTGAGCTGCTCGAGCAGGGCCGGATCGGCCTGGCGTCCGGCCACGCAGTAATTGGCTATGATCGAGCCGTCCACCAGCACCTGGAGGAGCTGCATCGAGCTCTCGTCCAGCAGGTCTTCGCCGGTCTCGTCCTCCAGATTCATGACCACGTCCTGGAAGCGCTCGGGGAGCCCCCAGTCGGCCATCAGGTACGCGGCGACCTTGCTGTTGCAGCTCGGGGTATCAAGTCCACCTGTAGCCCGGCCAAGCTGGTCCACCCCGGCGGCGGGGTGATGGGCGGGTGAGATCGGCCAGGCTGGTCCACCCTGGTTCGGCCAAGCTGGTCCACCTCAGCTCGGCCAAGCTGGTCCACCGCCGCCAGTCCCGAAGGTCCTCCCGCCGGTCTACTGACCGCCCTCATCCTCTTCGGCTCCCACGAGCCAAGGAGGATGGATGGGCGCCAGGAGGACCGACATGCACAGACTTCAGGAGATGCTCCGCCTGCACAGGCTGGGGCAGGGATCGCGAGGGATCGCGCGACAGCTGCACATTGGGCGGGACACGATCCGTGCCTACATGCGCGCGCTCGCTACGGCGGGGCTGCTCGAGGGCGCGCCTAACGAGCTGCCCGACCTCGATCAGCTGCGAGCGGCAGTCGAGGAGCACGTCCAGTCGAGGCAGGCGCCGCAGCAGCGCTCCTCGGTCGAGCGGTGGGTCGCGACGATCGAGCGGCTGCGGAAGAAGGGGGCCGGGCCGAGTGCGATCCACGACTGGCTACGCCTGAACGAGCCGGACTTCGACGGCAGCCTCTCGGCCATCAAGCGTCTGGTGCTGCGACTCGCCGACGCGGAGGGTCCCAAGCCGACGGACGTAGCCATCTCCGTCGAGACGACCGCGGGCGAGGTGGCCCAGGTCGACTTCGGCTACGTCGGGAAGCGCTACGACCCCGAGCGCGGCGTCTTGCGCAAGAGCTGGCTCTTCGTGATGACGCTCGGCTGCAGCCGCCACATGCACACCCAGATCGTCTTCGACCAGAAGATCGAGACCTGGGTGAGGCTGCATGTCGAGGCGTTCGAGTACTTCGGCGGCGTGCCGCGCGTCATCGTGCCCGACAACTTGAAGGCGGCAGTGATTCGGGCCTCGTTCGGCGTGGACGGCGAACCCGTCTTGAACCGCACGTACGTCGAACTCGCACGCTATTACGGATTCCAGATCGACCCGACGCCGCCACGCGCGCCGGAGAAGAAGGGCAAGGTCGAGCGCGGAGTGCGCTACACGAAGGGAAACTTCTTCGCTACGCACGAGTCCGTCGACATCCACGAGGACCGGCGGGCGCTGCGGCGCTGGACGCTGGAGATCGCAGGGCGGCGCCGGCACGGGACGACTGGCCGCGCACCGCTCGAGTACTTCGAGGAGGAAGAGCGCGCTGCCCTGCTGAGCTTGCCGCAGTCGCGGTGGGAGCTCGTGATCTGGAAGAAGGCACGCCTGCATCGTGACAGCCACGTCCAGGTCGACGGCGCCTTCTACTCCGCGCCGTGGACCTTGCTGGGCCAAGACCTCTGGCTGCGCTGCACGACGCACTCGATTGTGATCTACGCCGAGGACTGCCGTCTTCACGCTCATTCGCGTGTGCCGCGCGGCAAGCGCAGCACGATCGAGTCGCATCTCCCCGAGCACCGCCGTGACCTCCGGCACCGCAGCCGCGAGCACTGGATCGTGCGTGCTCGGGTGATCGGTGAGGAGGTCGAAGTGCTCGCTGCCGCGATCTTCGACTCCGACGATGTGCTCTACCAGCTGCGCAAGGTGCAGGCGGTCGTCACGCATCTCGAGGGCTTTCCGCGCGAGCGCGCACGCGCGACGGCCAGACGCGCGCTGCACTTCGGCTGCCTCGAGTACCGCAGCATCAAGAGCATCCTCAAGCAGGGGCTCGACCTCGAGCCCCTGCCGGAGGAGTCCGGGCGAGCGTGGTCTCAGGGATCGATGTTCGCCCGCAACCCGAGCGAAACGCTCACAGCAATCCAGGAGAAGACCCATGGCGATCGCCGATGACCTCGTCCCCGTACTCAAGAAGCTCCGGCTCTCGGGCGTGCTTCAGACGCTCGACCTGCGCACGAAGGAAGCCGTCGATGCGGATCTCAGCCACTCCGAATTCCTCTTCCGCCTCTGCAGCGACGAGGTCGAGCGGCGCGACTCGAAGCAGCTCGAGATGCGCTTGCGACGCGCGACCTTCGAAACCACCAAGCGGCTCGACGACTTCGAGTGGTCCTTCAACCCGCAGATCCCCAAGACCAAGATCATCGACCTCGCGACCTGTGGCTTCGTCGCGAAGCAGGAGAACGTGCTGCTGATCGGGCCTGCCGGCGTCGGCAAGAGCCACATCGCCCAGGCGCTGGGAGAACGCGCTTGCCGCGCTGGCCACTCAGCGCTGTACACGACCGCCCACCGGATGCTCACCCAGCTGCGGTCGTCACGGGCCGACCAAGGCTGGGACAAGCGGCTCCTGCGTTACACAACGCCGGACGTGCTGATCCTCGATGACCTCGGCCTGCGGCCGCTCGAAGGTGACGAGCCGATCGACCTGTACGAGGTGATCCGAGCTCGCTACGAGCGGGGCTCGATCGTGGTCACGTCGAACCGCGCCATCGAGGAGTGGTACCCGCTCTTCCGCGACGACCTGATGGCCTCCGCCGCGATGGACCGCTTGCTCCACCACTCGCACGTCCTGGTGATGGAAGGGAGCTCCTACCGCAACCCGCCGACCAAAGGGCGCGAGGCTGTCTGATGCCCCGATCGAGGTGGACCAGCTTGGCCGAACTGGAGGATCTGTTTTTCCAGCCCCTCCTGGGCGCCCCTTTCTGGCGCTCCGAACCTCCCTTGCCGAGCACTCAATGACTGATTTCCGAGGGCACTGAGCTGGACCAGCTTGGCCGAACTGAGGGTGGACCTGACCAGCCGAACCTTGACACTTGCTGCGGTTGATGCGGAAGGCCTCGCCCTCGAGCAGCTTGAGATCGGTGCTGGGGTCCGCCGCCATGCGGTCAAGGATCTGGGCATAGTCCCCCGGGTGGGTGCTGGCCAGGGCTAGCTCGCCGATGCCCGCCATGAGGCCGCAGGTGAAGGCCTCGGCCGGGTCCGCGCGGCCCATCTCGCGGCTGAGCATGGACGCGGCGATCCCGCGTGCCAGGGACTTGGACCAGTAGCCGTCGTAGTCGAAGCGGGCACAGATGCCAGACCGGTTGCCGGTCACCAGGGTGAAACCCAGCGCGACCGTCGAAACCGTCTTCAGCCCCAGGCGCATCGAGGCCTCGTTGAGGTTCGAGATGGGACGACCGGTGGCGCCCTGCGCCGATCTCGCCAGCTTGACAATCCGACCGGTGAGGGCCGGGTCGGCCTCCATCGTCTCGATCAGCTCGACGATCGAGCAGTCCTCCCCTTGCGTGAGCGCGAGAATGCGCAAGCCGACGCCGCTAGGCGAGGGGAGGTGACCTGTTGCCTTCAGCTTCGCGAATTCCTTCCGAGACATTTGGTCAAGCCGAGTCGAGGATATCTTGCTGGGGGGGGCTGTCGATTACAGTCGCGTGGGTGATCCCGCCAATCAAGATCTACCACATAGCCCAATTTACAGCCGTTATCGTGATGTTGAGGCTTCAGATATGGAAAACTCTTCCCTGATGTTGCATTGTCCTGGCCTCACGCCGCCGGTGGAAGCCAATGAAGCAAGCGCCTGAGGTCTCGCTCGGCGTCGTCGCACCTGGCGAACGTGAGCACGAGGCGGCCGTGCGGACGGATGAAACGCGCGACACGCTCGATGAGTCGCTTGCGAACGGTATCGATTCGCTCCAACGCCCAAGGCATGCCCTCGTCGTCGTGTTCTTCGTTGTGCGCGACTGGACGGCCTGCATCTGCAGTTCGCGGCCCAGGGCGTGCGCGATGAGGTTGCAGAGCATGTAGATCTGGTTGCCGGTCTGCAGGCGCGACGGAGGTAGGCGAACGCGAGCTGGGACTTATCCTCGGCGCAGGTAGCCTCCTGCGAGCCGCGACCGTTGTGGAAGAGCAGCAGCGCCGCGTGCGACAGACGCTTGTTCGCCATCGCGATCTTGTACTCCAAGTCGCGCTCGACCGGCTCGAACAGGTCGAGTTGGATCCGAATCTGGCAAAGCTTGGCGACTCTTCGGCGATAGACAACGCAGCAGTAGGACCTCCGCGACTCCTTGCTCGGGCGCCACAACAAGACGAAGTAGCTCCACTCGTCGTTGATTCGCCACTAGAGCCGCCGGTCCTTGACGATCGCCTCGAGTTCGGAGATGCGTTCGAAGGGCACGCTCACCGGGAACTCGATCCCGGTCCCGTGCAGGCTGGAACAGGTCGCGTCGCTGTAGTGCGCGCCATCGATACGCAGCTCGAGCGCGCCCACGAATCCGGGTTCACGCTGGCGATCTTGGAGTTCCAGCATGAACTCTAGCGCGCCTCGGGTGTCGTGGCAGTTGCCTGCGCGATGCAGGATGTCGTACGCCTGGCCGGTCTGGGCCATGACGGCGAAGAGCGGGTAGTAGATGCGAGCGCACTTTTTTTCGAGGGGGATTCAGGGTTTGATGTGGGATGAAGGCTTGAGATCAAGCCCGCCGAGGTGGAAGTAGATCGCGTTCCGGAATCGCTCCCTGTTGCGGAATCCGCATGCCATGCGCTCCACGCGCTGGATCTTGGCGTTGACGGACTCGGCCACTCCGTTGGTCACGCCGAGGACGACGGCGTTGAGGATCCCGTAGAGGTGGTCGCTGACCATGCGAGCGACACGAACGATGTGGGGCAGCCTGGAGCGCCTCGCCCATGCCAGCCACTTGGTCCAGCCCTTCCTCGCCCAGGTCTTGCTCTGGTAGCTCCAGAGCCCCTTCGCCGCTTCGCGGATACTCCAGGCCCGAACCGTCTTGATGGCGACCCGCCGAACGGCCTCGAAGCTGCGACGGGTGGTGTCGCGCATGTCGCTCGCGTTCCGAAGCCACGTGTACTTCGTGCCAACGAGCGTTCGGTCTCTCTCGGCGAGGAACGCCTTGTGCTCTCCACGTCGAGTACGGTCGACGGCGTCGCCGAGATGCTGCGCGACGTGGAGTCGGTCGAAGCAGATCTTCTCGTCAGCTCGATGAAGGAAGAACTCTGTGGCCGCGATGTAGGGCTTCCACACGTCCATCGAGACGGCTCGATCTCCATCATCTCGGAGGGATCGAACTGATCGAAGAAGTTGCCGAGGCTCTCCTTCCGCCGATCGTCGGCGACGTACAGCACACCACCGGTGTCGATGTCGGTAACGACCGTCACGTACTCGTGGCGCTTCTGGAAAGAGGTCTCGTCCACAGTGATGCGACGAGGCGCGACATCCTCTCGACGCTCAAGACCTCTCTGGACGGCCCGCCGCATGATCCCGTCGACCTGGTTCCAGGAGATTCGCAAGCGGCGACTCACTGCCGCGATCGGCGCCTCGAGCAGCCAGCCGATGGCGTACGCCTCGAAGGCAGAGGTGAACCGCGAACCGGGGTCGCCCCAGGGAACGGCGACTTGCCTAACGCCATGCTCCGAGCAGCGAATGCGCGGCACCTGGGCGATGATCACCGTGCGGTACTCGCAGGTGTCGAGGTGACGCCACTTTCGCTCCCGTCGGTCGTGAACGCCGCACTCTCTCTTGCACTTCGGGCACGGCAGTCGAGCTCCCTGCCTCACCTCGATGGAGACCCTCACCTCCTCCTCTCCTGCGCCCAGATCGACGCTCGACACTCCCCAGGGTTCCTTCAGCCCGAGGACCTGGGCGTAGATCTCGCTGCTCTGCATCCGGGACAAGCTACTCCACCTGTCCAGGGCCGTCCCTGGGGGCCGGCAGGCAGCCATCCCACACGAGCCCCTGAAGCCCCGCCTTTTTCATCTATCGATCGACTTCATAAGCTTTGCTGCGTGCCCTTGGATCTCACCACCGGTTAGCTACCCTGACATCACGGCGAGCCAGCAATCCACTGGATGCTCGGGCCGCAGCGGCAGATCCGCGAGGATCGCGACTCGCAACTATGCAACAGCCGGGTCTTACCGCTCAGGCAAGTTGCAGCGGGGCGCCTCAAAGGCGGGCGATCCTGCAGAGATAGGATCACCCAGATGCTCCGGCCACGCGCCAACGCCAGAGATTACTCCGAAGTCGGCTTGCTGGAGGAGCATGTGAACGCGCGGCCATTCGAGCGTCGGCAAGGCACCGGCCTAGCTCAACGAAGGCTCTCGATACACTCCCGAGTGACCTCGTACTCACGGTCCGTATACGGACAAGAAGCGACACCGTCAGACCCGTCAAACCACGACCGCGCGGCCGATGGCGTGAAAGGCAATGGCCAAATAGGTAAGAACAATCAAAACGAGCTTTCCCCAGAAGAGGGTCGCAACGGGGGCGTCAATCCAAGCAGGCTTCTCAACCTCCTCGACCAAGACTCCCCTGACATGCCATTGACTACGCTCTTGGCGCCGCATCCATCCCCCAATCAGGGCAGACGCGACGGCATACTGAGCCACGTCGAACAAGAAGTAAAATGAGACCAAACCTAGGGCGAGGAGCAGGCTTGCGGGGAGCTGGACAGCTGGGAGCACACCCGAACCCTTGAAGACCCAACAGATCGCAACCGCTGCGAACCCGAGCTTTCGACAGTTCTCAGAGAGAGCCTCTGTGTACTCCCGGTACTGCTCCCAGACTTCGGTGCTCTTCATCGAGATTCTGTTGTCCCCGGAGAAACGCCGCGTGTCCCCGGATTGTTCGTAGGGGCTGGCTTAGGACGACTTGGGCGGGCGGGCTTCGGGGGCTGGGCGGCGGGCGGAGACGTTGAGTCGCGGGAATCTGCGTGCTGGGTCATTGCTGTTCCAATTTCTCTACGAGTGGGATGACTATCCGGGCCTGTCCGCGCGGCTCCCCCATGGCTCCGAGTCGACGGCACAAGGTGGGTGGCCGCACCGCGGCCGCTTGGTACGTTTGACTGGCCATGCTAGCCGCATCGAGCCGTGGCGGCGAGTCCCAGATCGGGCGGCGTTCTGGTTGAGCTTGGTCTCTTAGTTTCAAGAACAGGAGTGGGCTTGTCACAAGGGGGATCGCCAGCGCCGCCGCGCAGCTCGCGTTGCTGCCGCGACGTCGGTGCATGGCCGCGCCCGACGAACATCCCGACGCGGCAGGCCGATGCCACTCGAGGACCGAGCGCAATTCGCGCCGGCTCACGGACTCGTGGCGAGAGGCATTGGAGCCGCGCTCGGCCCGGACTGGACCCGGTCAGGGCCGGGGCAGGGTCCAGTCGAGCGACCGGCGCCACCTGCGAACCCCCTCCGGCTCGGAGACGGCCAGTCCGGCCGAGTGGAGCGTGGTGATCCCCGCGCCGTCGTCGAGCCGCTCGAATTCGAAGCCGGTCAGGGGATCGACGTGCTCCGCGAGCGAGGCCTCGAGGGCCCGCTCGCCCCCCTCTCGCCAGTCCAGGGCGCACAGGGCCATGCGGCGGAGCGCTTCCACCTCGGCTCCATTGACCGCCAGGTCGCAGAGCTCGTCACCCCGCGTCGGCGCCCAGAGCCAGACCACGGGCTCGAGCTCGAGGTCGGGCAGGTCCACGATGCTCCCGGGGCGAAAGAGCTCGAGTCCCGCCGACTGCAGGGCCGCGCTCGCGCGATTGGCGTGGGCCAGGAAGCGCCCGTGGTTGCCCAGGGCCCGCAGCCTGCGCCACGGGGCGAAGCCGCCGCCGAGGGCGCGCGCGGCGTGATCCTCGCGGTACTCGCCCAGCAGTTCGTCCGCGCCCAGGTCCCCGCGCAGCAGGCGACAGCCCCGATGACCCAGGACCCGTTCGCCCTCGACGGCGCGCCGCACCTCGCGGGCGAGGTCGAGGCTCGCCAGGCGCGCGCTCTCGGCCGCGAGGGCGTCGCCGTCGAGCCGGCCTTGGTAGGACTCGAGCGCGTTCAGATAGAAGCGCAACAGCACCAATCGCAACCCGAGCCCCTCGCCCACGGGCGAGTCCTCGAACAGGCCAGCCATGGACCAGCGCCGATCGAGCTCCGCCGCGGCGAGCCCGGGGAACGACCCCTCGCCCGCCTCCACGGCCGCGAGCGCGGTCGCCAGCGTCAACCACGCATCGAGCGACACGACTCCCGTCAGCGCGCGCCCGTCCGCGAAGGCACCCAGGCGCTCTTGGTCGGCGAAGATCGCCCTCCAATCGGGCGCGGCCGGCTGGCCGAACTCGTGGACCACGGCGGCCAAGGGCCGCAACTCGAGCAGGGCCAGGCGCAGCAGGTCCGCGTCGATCGAGTCCTCTGCCGGCACAGTCCCGCGGTCGCGAAGGGTGTAGGCGATCGCGTAGACATTGGGAAGCTCGAGCTGCTGCCCGAGGAAGACCACGGGCCCCTCCCCCAGGCGCTCCGCGATCGAGGCGGCGAGGGCCGAGGTCGCGCTGGGGACGGTCGGCCGCAACTGCGGAAGCGGATCTTCGTCGGGGAGGTAGCCGAGATCGTCGAGGTCACCGACCAGGTCGCCGAGGGCCTGCTCGATGCCCTCGACCTGGGCCTCGGTCAGGACCAGCGGCTCGTCCACTTGATCCCACGGGTACGGGGGACCGGCGAGCAGGTCGGCGAGGCTCGGGCAGGCGCCCTGCGCCATCCGCAGCGCCCGGTCGAACTCGACGTAGGGTCGCCCAGCGCCCACCGGCTCGCGGAGCAACTCGTCGATCGTCATCGCCTGGCCCGAGCCGCGCCACCCATCGAGGGCGCGGCTGACCCGCGCGTGCTCGCGCCACAGGACGAGCGACGGCAGACCGACGGCGAGCGCGACCACCGCCAGGAGAACGACTCGGCGGCGTGAGCTGGGATTCATGGACATCAGCGTCCCCACAAGGGCCAACGGGAATCGCGACCGCCGCTGGCCGCGCTCATGCCCGCCGCCAGGAGCATCTCGCCCGACGGCCCCCTCGGGGTCCGCGCGAAGGTCGAGCCGTCGTGGGGGTCGGGATGGCGCAACAGTGCCTCCGCCAGCCCAGCCTCACCATCGAGCGCGTGGGCGAGACCGCACAGGGCCAGGCGCCGGCGGGTCTCAGTCGCGACCAGAGCTTCGGCCATCCTGGAGTAGCTGGCCCCGAACAGCGGCTCCCACTCGGAGACCCAGCGCGAGCGGGTCGGCAACGGGAGCTCAGTCAAGTCCCCGTCCAGGTGCGCTTCGAGCCCGCAGGCATCGAGGCGCTCCAGGGCCTCGGCCGCGCGCTCGAGGAACAGGCGGTGGGAGGCCAGACTCCGCAGCCAGTCGAGCCCGCCTCGGCCCTCGAGGAAGATCCGCGCCGTGTGTCCCGGCGGGTAGCTGTCGATCAGGTCGTCGGGCTCGAGCAGCCCGCGCATCAGTCGGTACACGTGGTGGCCCAGGACCCGCTCGCCGCACAGCACCGCGCGCAGCTCGGCCCGCAGATTCACGGCGGCCAGATTGGCCCTCGCTCGCTCGAGGTCGCTGCGAGCCAGCACGGGCCCGCAGACAGCCACCGTCGTCAAGTAGCGCTCGAAGCCGAGCAGACGGAGCATGAAGCTGTTCCCGAAGGGCAAGCCGCGCAAGCCCTCGATCAGGTTCCAGAGTCGCTCGAGGTCCGCGGCCGGGTCGCCGCCGGTAATCGCCGCATCCGTCGCCCGCAGCGCCAGTCCCTGGGCGAGTTCGACGTAGAAGTAGAGCCCTGGCTCGAGGGGAAAGCCGGTCTTCGACTCGCTCTGGGCCAAGCCGACGATCGGATCGAGGGGCGCGACGGGCTCCAGCCGGTCGTAGGCGGCCAGCACGGGCTCCGATTCGAGCAGGGCCAGTTGCACGAGCAGGTGCTCCGCGCTGTCGGACGCGGGAAGTGCCAGGGTCCGCTCCAAGCCGCTGTAGGCCGCGCCCAGGTCGCCGTAGAACTCTCGGCCGAAGACCTGCTCGATCTCGCCGAAGCCAACCTCAGCGGCGCGGGCCACGAGCCCCGCAGCCCGGGCGGACAGACCCTCGCCCTCGCCACCCGGCGCAAGGGATGCCGGGTAGTCGTAGATCAGGTCGGTGATGATCGGCCGCTCGCCGTCGGCCCGGCGCAGGGCCGCGTCGAATGCGAGGAAGTCCGAACCGACGCCTTGGTCCGCGCGCCGCAGGTCGTCGAAGGTGGCCGGATCGCCGCTGGCGTGCCAACGTTCGGTGGCACGCTCGATCGCAGCCGCCTCCGTGTACACGACGGCGCCGGAGGCCGCGGCCAAGAGGCCCAGGACCGTCGCTCCCCAGCGCCCCACTCGCCGCCAGAAGCGCGGCGCGCGGTCCTCAGCGCGTACGGAGTCCACGCAGGGCCGCCAGGATCGAGCGTGTGGCGTAGCTCTTGTTGAGCGTGTAGAAGTGCACGCCGGGCGCGCCGCCCGCGATCAGGTCGCGGCACTGCAGGATCGCGTGCTCGATGCCGATCGCCATCACGGCGCCCGGATCGTCGGCCACGCGCTCGAGACGCCCGAGCAGCGCCTCAGGGATCTGCGCGCCGCACATCTTGGTGAAACGTTGGATCTGCTTGACGTTGGTGATCGGCATGATCCCGGGCACGATCGGGACCTCGATCCCCATCTTGCGCGCGCGCTCGACGTACTCGAAGTAATCGCGGTTCTCGAAGAAGAGCTGCGTCGTCAGGTGGCTGGCGCCGGCGGCGACCTTCTGGCGGGCGTAGTCCAGGTCGTCGGCGCGGGTCTTCGACTCCGGGTGGCACTCGGGGTAGCAGGCGCCGCCGATGCAGACGTCGAAGTTCTGCTGGAGGAAGCCCACCAACTCCGAGGCGTAGCCGAAGCCCCCGCTCGTGCGCGTGAACTCGGTCTCGCCCTTGGGCGGATCCCCGCGCAGGGCCAGGATGTTCTCGACCCCGGCGTCCACGAGCTGCTGGACGATGGTCTTCAACTCGGCGGCCGTGTGCCCGACGCAGGTCAGGTGGGCCATGGCCGTGATCTTGAGCTCGTTCTGGATCCGAGCGATCGTCGCCAGGGTCGTCTCGCGCGTGGACCCGCCGGCACCGTAGGTCACCGACACGAAGTCCGGCGTGTGCATGTCGCGCAGCTCGGCGACGGTGCTGACCAGCTCCTCGACCGCTTCCGGCGTCTTGGGCGGGAAGAACTCGAAGCTGAAGACGGGGGCTCCCAGCCCGTGCATCTGGCTGATTCTCATTGGTCGTCGGCCCCTTCGAGCAACTGGTTGAACTTGGCGCGGTACTCGTCCTTGAAGGGGAAGCTCTCCAGCGTGTCGAGGTGCACGCAGACGGTGGTCATGCGCGCGTCGACGCAGACCTTGTCCCCCACCTCGTAGCGGTAGCGCAGCCCCAGGGAGGACTGGCCGACCTTGAAGGCGGTGACCTTCACGATCGGACGGTCGCCGAAGTAGAGCGGGTTCTTGAAGTCCACCTCGGAGTGCACGAGCGGGAACCCGATGCGCTTCTCGCGGATCAGGTAGTAGTAGCGCTCGCCCACGTGGATGTCCCAGACCTCCTCGAAGGCGGCGTGGATGAAGTTGTAGATGCGCGGGTAGTAGACGATGCCCGCCGGATCCACGTCGCCGAAGCGGACCTGCTGCTGGCAGGTGAAGATCTGGCCACTCATCGGTTCGACTCCGCCGCCCGCTCGAACAGGTCGGGCCATCGTTCGCGGACCGTGACGCAGACCATCTCGGCCAGGGCGTCGATCAGCTCACGCCCCTCGGCCGCCGTGGCCGCCGCCGGATCGCCGCAGTAGGCGTCGACCGCACCCACTTCGCGGAAGCTCTGGGCGCCCGCCTGCATCTTCTCGACCAGGTCGACCTGCACCGACGGCAGGGACTTCTGGGCCTCGGCGCGCACGCCGCCGGGGTCCGCGGCCAGCACGATCGAGGTCTCGTACTGACCGGCGTGGCAGTCGCCGCTCTGGAACTCGGCGCCCAGGGTCCCCGCCCAGCGGCGGCGGGTGTTGTCGGGGAAGACCACCACGGCCTTCTCCGCCCGCGGCTCGGCGTAGTCCTTGGCGATCCCGCGCAGCACCTTGATGTGTCCGGGCTCCAAGTGCGCGTTGCAGAGCACCACGCGCCGCACGCCCTGCTCGGAGAGGGAGTCGACCAGGTCCTCGAGCACCGCCCACAGGGTCCCCGGCCGCAGGGTCACGCGCCCCTCGAAGCCGTCGGTGAAGAAGGTCACGCCGTAGTTGACCGGCGGCAGCACGATCGCCGACACGCCCTGCTCGACCAGCAGCTCCGCCGCCCGCATGGCCTGGGCGTCGGCGATGGTCACGTCCACGTCCAGGGGCAGGTGCGGCCCGTGGGGTTCGGTCGAGCCCACCGGCACGATCGCCACCAGGTCGGGTCCGAACAGCGCGCGGGCTTCGGGCCAGGTGCGCCGAGTCAGGCGCAGTTCGTCGTTGCCGGTCAAATTGCGCCGATCAGGGTTGGAAGCTGCGCGCCTCGTCGACGAGCACGCGGCGGGCGATCTTGCCGCGGTCGTTGCGCGGCAGGTCTTCGCGCCAGCAGAACCAGCGCGGGTACTTGTAGGGCGCCAGGGTCGCCTTGAGGTGCGAGACCAGCTCGGCCGCCAGCTCGTCGTCGCCGGACACGCCGGCCACGGGCACCACGTAGGCCAGGGGCTTGACCAACTCGTCGTCCCCCTCGCGCCCGACCACGCAGACCTCGGCCACGGCGTCGTGGGTGAGCAGCGCGTTCTCGATCTCGAGCGGCGAGACCCAGATGCCGCTGACCTTGATCAGGTCGTCGCTGCGGCCCTCGTAGTAGAAGTAGCCCTGCGCGTCGCGCCGGAACACGTCGGCCGAGGTGCACCAATCGCCCTGGAAGGTCTCGATCGACTTCTTGCGGTCGCCCCAGTAGCAGATCGCGGTCGAGCCGCCGCGCACGCGCAGGCGCCCGGGTTCGTCGTCGCCGAGCACCTGGCCCTCGGGGTCGATGATCTGGGCCTCGTAGCCCTCCACCAGTCGCCCCAGGCTCCCCGCCTTCACGTCGCCCGGTCGGTTGGTGATGTAGATGTGGAACATCTCGGCCGAGCCGATGCCGTCCAGGATCTCCACGCCGGTGCGCTCCTTCCACTCGCGGTAGAGCTCGGCCGGCAGGGCCTCCCCCGCCGAGAGGGTCGCGCGCAGGGGCCCGAAGTCCAGCTCCTCGATGCGCGGCGAGCGCAGGAGGTTCGAGAACATGGTCGGCACCCCGGTCAAGAGCGTCGGCCGGTGCACGGCGATCTGCTCCAGGAGCTCGTCCACGGTCGAGCGCCCGGGGAACAGCACCGCGCAGCCCCCGAAACGCAGGGGGAACATGAGGTTGGTCCCGGTGGCGTAGCCGAAGAACAGCTTCGGCACCGAGAGGCACACGTCGTCGGGCCCATAGCCCACTACGTGCTTGGCGTAGGTCTCGGTCGAGAAGGCGAAGTCGGCTTGGGTGTGGACGCAGGCCTTGGGCTTGCCGGTCGAGCCCGAGGTGAAAAGCCAGCCGGCCAGGTCGTCGGGCCCGGTGGGCTCCACCTCGGCCGCGACGCCGGTCGCGTCCTCGGCCTGCAGGGCGTCCTCGAAGGAGGTGTACTCGCGGGAGTGCCCGCCGACCACCCACAGCTCCTTGCAGTGCCGCGCGGCCTCGAAGGCCGGGGCCAGCTCGTCCAGGTACTCGGCGTGGCCCACGACCACGCGCGCCTTGGTGTAGTCGAGGTAGTAGCGCAGGTCCTCGCGCTTGAGCAGCGGGTTGACCATGGCGAAGACGCCCCCGGCCCGCAGGATGCCGAAGAAGGTCTTCGCGAACTCGATCCCGTCGGGCAGGGCGATCAGCACCCGGTCCTCGGGGCGCACCCCAGCCCGCCGCAGGGCCGCCGCCACCTGGCAGGAGCGGTCGATCAGCCGCCCGTAGGTCCGCAGCTCGTCGCCACAGCGCAGGGCCACCTTGCCCTCGCGGCCCTCGTCGAGGCGCTCGTCGAGGAAGTAGCTCGCGAGGTTGAAACGCTCGGGCCAGGGGCCCGGGATCAGGTCGGATTGGGTCTGCATCGCCTGCCTCGGCGGTCAGAGCGTAGTGGACCCGTGGGCGAGCGCAAAGGGCGGGCAAGGGCCCGCCGAAGCTGCCTCAGCGGGCGCAGGCGGCCAGCCGGTCGCGGAACTCGCGGGCCGAGGCGTAGCGGCTGTCCAGGTCGGCGTAGAGGCCGCCGGCGATGGCCGCCTCCAGCGCGGGGTCGACCTCGATCCCCGGCGCTCGCGAAGCGATCGACGGGGGCTTGCGCTCGAGCTTGGCCTGGAAGACCTCGAGGAAGGACTTGCCGGCCCAGGGCTGGGCACCGGAAACCAGCTCGAACAGCAGGGTCGCGACGTTGTAGAGGTCCGACTGGACCGTCGGCGGGTCGCCGCCGAACTGCTCGACCGGCGCGTAGTAGGGCGTCCCGATCAGCGCCGTGCGCTCGCCCAGGTCCTTGGCGGTCCACAGGCCGTGGGTCGTGCCGCCGTCGACCAGTTGGGCCGACCAGCCGGACTTCCCACCTTCAAGCGCTTGCACGAAGACCGTGGTCGGCTTGACGTCGCCGTGGACCAGGCCGTGGCCGTGGATCTCACCGAGGCCGTCCAGCAACTGCAGGCCGAGGTCCACCACTTCGCCGGCCTCGACCCGCTCGCCCTTGCCCACGCGGTCCCGCAGGCAGACGCCCGCGGGCAGGTCGTGGATCAGGAACAGGCTCGACGACCCCAGGGGCAGGACCTCTCGCAGGGCCTGCACGTGGGGCGAGTCGACCCGACGCCAGGGCTCCCAGCTCGAGGCGAATTCGCGGGCCTCGCGCTCGCCGTCGAACAGGCTCGACGGGAAGAACTGCATCTCGCGCGGCTCTTGGCTGGCGAGGTCGAGCACCTCGAATGCGACCGACAGCCCACCCTGACGGTTGGCCTTGACGATTTCGAAGCGGTCGGCGAGACGCTTGCCGGGAACGAGGTCTCCGATCTCGGAGATTGACTGGAAGACCATGGGGGGCTCCTGCGCTGGCGACGGTTGGGGTAGGGGGACGTCGCGGAGGTACGAGCCTAGCGACCCCGAGCCGCGGGGCCGAGTCAAAGCCGGATCCGTCGCTCGCCTCGGGCCGCCGACACGGGCCGCGCGTCCAGGGTCCGAGGGTCTTGGCGCGACCCTTCCGGCGCTACGCGGAGGGCCGCTCGATGCCGGTCAGCTGGTCGTCGGGGATCACCAACCGCTGGACGGGCTCGCCGCGCACCAGGTGGCTGTCGACGATCTCGTCCACGTCGGCCAGGGTCACGCCCCCGTACCAGACCTCGTCCGGGTAGACCACGACGGTGACGCCCCGGTCGCACTGGTCGAGGCAGCCGGCCTTCTGGGCACGAACGACGCGTTTGAGTCCACGCTCGAACGTCGCCGCCTTGAAGGCCGCGGCGATCTCCTCACCACCCTTCGAGGCACAGCAGCCCCGGGGGCTGCCATCCGGGCGACGGTTGGTGCAGACGAAGAGGTGACGTTCGAACTTGGCCATGGTCGGGGGGAGGGCACGGTCGGGGGGAGGGCACGGTCGGGGGGAGGGCACGGTCGGGGGCAGGGCACGGTCGGGGGGAGGGCACAGTCCGGGGAAGACGCAGTCGGGGGCTCGCACGAAGCCGGCGGACGAAGATCGGCCTGACGAGGCCGAGCGCTCACCCATGGTAGGCGGGTGCCAGCGCCGCTCGAAGAGAGGAGAGGTCGTGGAACTCGATCGCCCGCTGGCGCGCCGCTCGACCGAGCCGGGATCGCACCTCGGGCTCCGCCAGGGCCCCGAGCGCCTCCGCGTAGGCCGACGGGTTGCCGGGCGCGACCAGGTGCGCCGCCTCCCCCACCAGGCCACGCAGCCCACCGGGGTCGACGGCCACCGCGGCCCGGCCGCTGGCCATGGCTTCGATCAACGCGAAGGGGACCAACTCCGCCTCGCAGGCGAAGGCCACCACGTCGACCATCGCGTACCAGCTCGGCACGTCCAGGACTCGGCGTCGCACGTGCATCCAGTGCAGACCCCGGGCGCGCTCCACCAGTGCTGCGCGCTGCGGGCCGTCGCCCACGAACTGAACGGCGACGTCGAGGCCGCGCTCGCGCAGCTCGGCGATGGCGTCGAGCACGAGGCCCGTGTCCTTGTCGTCGGTGGCCCGCAGGAGGCAGCCGACCAGCAGGGTCTGAGGCCCGATGCCCCGACTCGAGCGCCAGGCCGAGGGCTGGGCCCCGGGCCGGAAGCGCCCGAGGTCGACCGCCGCCAGCCGCAGCTCGACCTCCGCGCCGAGCCGACTCCAGGCCTCGGCCAGCTCCGGCGACGGCGCGATGAGCCTGTCAGCCGAGCGCAGGTCCCGGCGCAGGGCCCGCCGAGCGACGAAGCCCAGCTCGGTGGGCGGCGCTTCGTTGAGGGTCGCGAGGAGCGCGAGACCGGCACCCGCCCGCCGCGCGCGCGCTCCCAGGCGCAGGGTCGCCGTGGAATGGGTGTGCAAGCTCCGCGCTCCCCTCGAGGCGGCCAGGTCCACCAGACGCTGGGCGGCGGCCCGCTCGCCCAGATCGAGCGCCGGCAGGAAGTGCACCGGGGTCGCGGGCGCCGCAAAGTCCACGTCGACGTCCAGCGGCCGTCCCGCCAGGACGATCTCGTCGCCCATCCCATCCATGCGCGCATGGCGCACCAGCTCGATCGCCGAGCGTGCGATACCGCCGACCCCCATGTGGTCGAGCAGGTGCAGCGCGCGGGCGGCGGCCAAGGGTGAGGGCCCCGCCGTCGAGGTCGAGCTTCGAGTCATGACGGGACCCATCGCACAGGTCCGCCGACCATTCCACCAGCCCCTCGAAAGAACGCCGGGCGAGCGGGGACGATCCCCGCTCGCCCAGCCGAGTTCAGGGCGCGCTCTGGGTGACGGCGTTCGACGCGGCGAACCCGGCCGGCCCACCGGCATCCGCGAACCAGGACTGCACCCACAACTGAAGGCCGGAGCCGACCACTCCCAGGGTCGCCGACAGCGCGGCCGCGCCCTGCGAATCGGTTACGAATGGCGTCAACAGGGCCGGCGACGGCACCAGAAGTCCGCCGAAGAGCGGCAGGTCGACGGTGCTTGCACCGATCACATGGGCGCCCGGCGCCCCGGGCGGCGCGTCCTCGAGTCGCAGGTCGAGTTGCGCGCCGGTGACCAGTCCGCCGGTTCCCGACAGGAGCGACGGTCCACCCGACCCGGCCAGGCCGCCGCCGACGTCGACCCACGGGGCCAGGCTCGGGATCAGGCCCACACCCTGCCCACTGATGCTCCCGAAGACGTCCTGGGCGAGGCTGGTGAGGACCACCAAGTCGACCGCACCGTCGCCGGTGAAGTCGGCCGCGGCCAGGTCGAGTACTTCTCCTTGACCGCCGTAGCGCCGCTTCTGGTCGAAGGTCCCGTCGCCCCCATTGACCAGCACGGTCACGTCCCGTGGACCATAGGCGCTGACCACGATGTCCAAGTCGCCATCGGCCTCGACGTCCACCAACTCGAGGTTCGAAGCCCCGAAGCTGGCGGACCAAGCCACGCCGTAGCGCACCGCGGGAGCCAGGCTCCCGTCGCCGTTGCCCCGCAGCACCCAGACCGACGGGTCGGTGGTGCTGGTCTGCTGCTGGGTCACGACGTCGAGGTCCCCGTCGCCGTCGATGTCGCCGAGGGCCACCTCGCGTTGTCCTTCCGGCAGGCTGATCTGCACGGCCGGAGTGAAGCTACCGCCGCCCAGGTTCCCGAGCACCACCAGGCCCAGGGTCGTGGTGGCCACCAAGTCGTTGTCGCCGTCCCCGTCGAGGTCGCCGCCCGCGACGCCCCAGAGACCGGTCGTGTCACCCGCGACGATCTGCGGCGGGCCGAAGGCGCCGCTCCCGTCGTTCCGGCTGACGTAGAGGTACTGGACGAAGGACCCGAAGCACGCCAGCGCCTCGGCCAGGACCGCGTCCAGGTCGCCGTCTCCGTCCACGTCGACGAGCTCCAGGTCCCAGGTGCCGCAGGTGCCCACGGTCCAGTTCTGCAGCGGCCCGAAGTTGCCCGCGCCGTCGTTGATGCGCGTCTTGAGGTCGTAGGGCGGCGCGTCGACGTCGTCGGCCCAGACCAGGTCCAAGTCCGAGTCGCCGTCGAGGTCGCGCAGCTTCACGTTGCGCCCGACCTGTGGCATGCCGTAGCTCTGCGCCACACCAAAGGAGCCGCTGCCGTCGTTCCGCAGCAAGTCGACCCATCCGCCGAAACCGCCCAGTCCACCGACCACGACCACGTCCACGTCGCCATCGCCGTCCACGTCACCGGCATCCAGGTGGCGGTTGCCGAGGCCACCGGCAAGGAACGAGGGCGGCGGCGAGAAGTCCCCGTTGCCCGTGTTGAGGTGCACGGCAGCGACCAGCGACCCCCGACAGAGGTTGACCACGTCCAAGTCACCGTCGGAGTCCACGTCACCCAGCCGCACCGCGAAGGGGTCCTCGCCCGTCGGCAGCCAACCGGCGGGCGCGAAGCTCCCCGTCCCTGAGTTGGCGAACACGCCCCAACCATCGCCGAACCTGGCGACCAGATCCGGCGCGCCATCGCCGGTGACATCGCCACTGGCCAGGCGGGCGTTGCCGTTGGTCCCGGTCGGCGGCAGGATCCCGATCGGCGATGCGAGTTGACCCGTACCGTCGTTGTGGAACAGGACGTAGCCCTTGCCGCCTCCCGACGAGCCGCTGGGAACGGTAGTCTCCGTGCTCGAGTAGAAGACGTCGAGATCGCCGTCGCCGTCGACGTCGGCCAGGGCCACGCCGGCGTCGATATCCGGGATCGCGCCGGTCGCCGCGACCGTCAGGGGAGCCGCGAAGGTGCCGCTGCCGCTGTTCAGCAGGACGCTGAGTCGCTGGCGGCTGCAGGCCACGACGAGGTCGGTATCACCGTCGCCATCCATGTCGCCGGCCTCGATCCGCCAGGGCGAGATCGACAGCCCGACCAGGGAGCTCGGGTCGGCGGCGAGATAGGTGACCGTGGAGGAGAAGCTCCCCGCGCCCTGATTGAGCAGCACGGCGATGGAGTTCTGGGGAGAGGCCAGCGTCCCGTGCCGGCAGACCGCGAGGTCCTGGTCCCCGTCGCCGTCCAGGTCGGCCGCGACGAGCCCCTGCAGGCCCGCACCGACCGGGATCGGGAAGGGTCCGGTGAAGCTCCCGTCTCCCTGGTTGCGATAGAGCCCGACCGTCGTCTTCTCGCCGTTGTTGCCGTATTCGCTGACTGCGACGTCGACGTCGCCGTCGCCGTCCAAGTCGGCCAGGACCAGGTGATTGGCTGCCGCTGCCGGGTAGTGCTGGGCAGCCTCGAAGCCCCCGTGTCCATCGCCCAGGGCCACCGACAGGGCGGGCGCCTGGAACCAGTGGGTCGCGACCAGATCGAGGGCACCATCGCCATTCAGGTCGGCCAGACGGCCGTCCGTCGGCAGCTTGGCCTGGTCAGGCGAGCCCACCTCGTAGCTCCGCCACGAGGAGAACTGGGCCTGGACCGGCGCGGCGAGGAGGACGGTGGCGGGCAGTGCAGCCACGGAACGAAGGATGAAGACAGTCGACATCGGGGCGGTGTTCTGAGGGGGAGGGTCGGGCCAACCATACTCCGCTCACAATTGCCGTGCCGCCGCGCAGCTCGCTCGGTGACCACCGTCCCCGGGAGCTCCCCGGGGCCAAGGGTCCAGGACTTGGACGACTGTCCTTTCTGCGGACAGCTCGCGCCCAAGGGAGCGATCTCGGTGGCCCCCCTCGGCGGGGATCACGGGCGACATCGCGCCCGTCCAGGGGTGGCGTCGCCTCACCCCCCAGGCGTCGCGCCCTCGCGGGCCAGGACGCCCTTGCCGAGGATCACCTTCTGGATCTCACTGGCGCCCTCGTAGATCCGCAGGGCGCGGACCTCGCGGTAGAGCTGCTCGACCAGCACGCCGCGGCGCACGCCCGAGCCGCCGTGGTGTTGGACGGCGCGGTCGCAGATCCAGCCGGCCTCCTCGGTGGCGAAGAGCTTGGCGCGGGCGACGGCGTGGGGCGCGGACGGGTCGCCGGCGTCGGTCAGCTCCGCGGCCTCGCGCACGAGGAGTTGCGCCGCGCGCAGGCGCGTGTCCATCTCGGCCAGGTCGAAGCGCAGGCCCTGGTTGGCGCCCAGGGGGCGACCGAACTGCTTGCGCGTGGACAGGTGCGCGCGGGACTCGTCCAGGGCGCGGCGGGCGAAGCCGTTGGCGGCGGCGGCGACCGTGGTGCGGAAGGTGGCGAGGGTCGCCAGGGCCAGGTCCAGTCCCTCGCCCACCGCTCCCAGGCGCTGGGCATCGGGCACGCGAACGCCTTCGAAGCAGACTTCACCGATGGGGTGCGGCGCGATCACTTCGAAGGGCTCGACGCGCAGGCCCGCGGCGTCCGCGGGCACGAAGAACATCGACAGGTGGTCGGTGCCGCGATCGCCGGGCTCGCCCGAGGTGCGCGCCAGGACCGAGTAGAAGTCCGCGATGCCGGCGTTGGAGATGTAGGTCTTGTGCCCGTCGAGGCGCCAGCCGTCGCCGTCGCGCACGGCGCGCGTGGCGATCTCGTCCAGGCTCGAACCGGCGCCGGGTTCGGTCAGGCCGTAGGCGGCAATCGACTCGCCCGAGGCCACCTCGGGCAGCACCCGGGCGCGCAACTCCGGCTGCCCTCCGCGGGCGATCGGGAAGCTCCCCAGACCCTGCATCACGAGCATCAGGTCGAGCAGGCCGTCGTGGTAGGCCAGCTCGTCGCGCAGCACGCACAGCCCGCGCACGGTCAGGCCCTCGGGCCCGATCAACTCCGGCAGGGCGGCGCCGCCATCCCGCGCGGGGACGGTCGAGCCGAGCAGGCCGGCGGCCGCGAGTTGGGCCAGGGCTCCGCGAGCGGCGGCCGCCGCGTCGGTCCCGTGACCGGTGGGATCGGCCGCGGCACCCAGGACGCGCGCGCGCGTGCGCAGTCCGTCGATCTGCTCGGCGGCACCCACGGTCAGGACCCGCCGTGCTTGCGGAAGTTCGGGGCGCGCTTCTCGAGCGCGGCCTCGTAGCCCTCGCGATAGTCCGGGTGCTTCATGCACTCGGCCTGGATCCAGCCCTCGACCTGCATGGCCTCGCGCAGGGTCATGGAGGCCTCCTGGTTCAGCATGCGCTTGGTCACGGCCATGCCCATGGTCGGCCCGTCGGCCAGCTTGCGCGCCCAGCGCCCGGCCTCGGTCATCAGCGCGTGCTCGCGCACCACGCGGTTGTAGAGGCCGATCTCGTGGGCCCGCTCGGCGCTGATGAAGTCGCCCATCATCAACAGCTCCGAGGCGTGGCCCAGGCCCACGATGCGAGGCAAGAGCCAGGCCGCGCCCATGTCGGCGCCGGACAGGCCGACCTTGGTGAACAGGAAGGCGATCTTGGCCGCGTCGGTGGCGATGCGGATGTCGCTGGCCGCCGCCATCACCGCCCCCGCGCCGCAGGTGGTGCCGTTGAGCGCCGCCACGATCGGCTTCTCGAGCAGGCGCATGTTCTCGATCAGGTCGCAGGTCATGCGCGTGAAGGCGAAGACCTCCGACTCGGGCATGTCCATCATCGCGCCGATGATGTCCTTCACGTCCCCGCCGGAGCAGAAGGCGCGGCCGGTGCCGGTCAGGATCACGCAGCGCACCGAATCGCGCGTGCGCAGCTCGACGAAGAAGTCGCGCAACTCGGCGTAGGAATCGAACGTCAGCGCGTTGAGGCGCTCGGGACGATTGAGGCGGACGATGCCGACGCCGTCGGCCTGCTCGAACTCGAAGTGCTTGGGAGTCATGGGCGCGGGAGAGGATAGCCGCCCGGGTGGCGGGCCGAGGCAACCACGCGCGAAGGATCGCGGCGCAGGCGTTTGGCGGCTACCTCGGCAGGATCCAGCGTCCGTCCAGGTGCAGGGTCTCGCCGCGACCGGTGACCGCCGGCAGCGTCACGGCCACGCCGTCGGCCGCCAGGAGGCCGAGCACGGCCATGGCGGCACCCTCGCGCGATTCGGGCGTCAGGCCGCTCGCGCCGTCGTCGCCGATCTGCACCGGCTGGTCCGGCACGGCACCCCGCAGGTTGTCGACCAGGGCCAGGTTCCGCGCTCCCCCACCGAACAGGAGCACCCGCCCGCGCCCCACCAGACCGCGGGCGATCGAGAGGGCCACCGCGGTGGAGAGGGTCGCCAGGGCGTCGCCGGGCGGCAGGACCTCGAGGGCGTCGAGCAGGTGGAAGCCCTCGTCGCCCGTGCCCAACGAGCGACCGCGGCCGCCGATGGCGATCAGCCCGCGCACCAGCGAGGCCGCCACGTCGCCGTGGACCTGTCCGCCCGCGGCCGCCGCGCCGTCCACATCGAAGGGCTCGCCCAGGAAGCGCCGCGCGGCCTCGTCCAGGAGCTGGTTGCACGGCCCCACGTCGCGCCCCTCCACGTGGGAGTGCGGCTCGTCCTCGGCGGGCAGGAAGGTCACGTTGCAGAAGCCGCCCAGGTTGACCACGCAGCGCGGCTCGGGCCCGCGCAGGAAGATCCAGTCGGCCAGGGGCGTGATCGGCGCGCCCTCCCCGTCGCAGGCCTGGTCGACCAGGCGCAGGTCGGTAACCACGGTCGAATCGACCCGCGCGATCAGGGGCCGTGGATCGAACAGGGCCCAGGAGGCCTCGCCGTCGTGGGCCACGGTCTGGCCGTGCACGACGATCAGGTCCGGGTGCGGCGGCGCGCCGCTGCGGTCCTCGGGGGCGATCACGTCGGCGTGCAGGGCGCCCAGGTCGCGCGCCAGGCGCGCGATCGCCGGCGCCGTGGCGGGCTCCTGGCGACACAGGCTGCGCAGGGGCTCGCGCAGGGGACCGAGGTCGCGCCGGCGGTAGTCGACGACCTTCGCACGCAGGTCGAGGCCGAAGCCGGTGGCCTCGATCCAAACCACGTCGAGCGCATCGATGCTGGTGCCGGTCATGCAGCCGGCGGCGACGCGCGAGCCTCCCTCGTGGACGGGGACGAAGGGACGGAGGTCGCGGTCCATGGGTGGAAGCGTGGTGCGCCCGGTCGAGGTGGTCAAGCGTCCCTGTGTCGCAGAGCCGCGGACGCGACGCCGACGGTGACCACCGTCAGGGAGCCGACCACCGGATACCAGGGCCAGGCGACGGCCAGCCCCAGGTGCGGCAGGCCGAAGCGCACGCCCAGCAAGCAGAGTGTGCCGGCCACCAGGCCGACGAGCGCAGCCCGCTGGTCCGCGCGCGGAACCAAGAGGGCCAGGGCGAAGACGCCCAGCAACAGGCCCGCCGAGAAGCCGGCCACGGCCAGGGCTTCGGTCACCACGCTGCGGCTGATGCCGACCGCGCCCAGGACCACGACGACTTGGAGCGCCGCGAAGGCCACCGTGGCCACGCGGGTCCAGGCCAGCAGGCGCCGGGGCTCGGGCTCGCGCTTGCAGAGGGGCCGGATCCAGTCGCTGACCAGGGTCGACGCGCTGGCGCTGAGGGAACTCGAGAGGGTCGACATGGTCGCCGCGAAGATCGCGGCCAGGATCAGGCCGACCAGGCCGACGTTGCGCGGCAGCTCTTCCACCACGAACCGCGCCAGGGCCCGGTCGCCGGAGACGGGCTGGACGCCGTGGGCGGACTCGTGGGCGGCCAGGGCCACGCCGACCACCAGGAACAGGGCGAACTGGGCGATGACGACGAAGCCGCTGCCGATCAGGGCTCGGCCCGCGTCCCGCTGGCTGCGGGCCGAGAGGTAACGCTGCACGAGCATCTGGTCGGTCCCGTGCACGCCGAGGGTCAGGAACGTGCCGCCGACCAGCCCGGCGATCAGCACCATCGGATCGGCCAGGGACCAGGTGGGGTCGATCACCCGCCAACGCCCGGTCTCGGCGCCGAAGCGCGCCAACTCGTCGAAGCCGCCGGGCAAGCCGTCGACCGCCACCCACAGGACCGCGACGCCGCCGAGCAGGTACACGACCAACTGCACGCAGTCGTTCCAGACGATCGAACGCATGCCCCCGAAGGCCGTGTAGACGATCGTCACCGACGCGATCAGCATCACGCAGGTCAAGAGCGGCCAGCCCAGGACCTGCTCCAGGGCGATGGCCGTCAGGAACAGCCGCAGGCCGTCGATGAGGTTGCGGGTGACCAGGAAGATCAGCGACGCCGTGCGCTCGGTCGAGCCGCCGAACCGCTCGCGCAGGATCTCGTAGGCCGAGACGATCGCGCCGCGGAAGTAGGCCGGCAGCAGGAACAGGGTGATCAGCACCCGCCCGACCAGGTAGCCCAGGGGCAACTGCAGGAAGCGCAGGTCGCCGGTGCCCTGGGCGTAGGCCAGGCCGGGCACGGAGAGCACCGTGGCCGTGCTGGTCTCGGTCGCGACGATGGAACCCAGGATCGCCCACCAGGGCAGGTCGCGCCCCCCCACCAGGTAGCTGTCCACGCTGCGCTGACCGCGACCGACCCACAGCCCGAGCACCAGGGCGCCCGCCATGTAGAGGGCCAGGACGGCCAAGTCGATCGCGCCGAGGGTCATGGTCGGGAGCTCGGTCGCAGTACGATCGAGAGCCGCGCCGAGCATGGCGACCCCGCGCGACGACTTCCATGACCGATTCCCCCAGCGACGACGTCGCGCTCGCGACCACCGAAGGTCGGCTCGCGGCCGCAGCCGGACTCGACGGCCTCTCGAGCCTCGAGCTGGTGCGGCTGATGAACAGCGAGGACGCCCGCGTCGCCGCCGCCGTAGGCGAGGCCTCGGAGGCGATCGCGCGCGGCGTCGACGCGATCGCCCTGCGCTTGGGGCGGGGTGGGCGCTTGGTCTACATCGGCGCCGGCACCTCGGGCCGGCTCGGCGTGCTCGACGCCAGCGAGTGCCCGCCGACCTTCTCCACGCCGCCGGGACAGGTGATCGGCCTGATCGCCGGCGGCCGCGAGGCCCTGACCAGCGCGGTCGAGGGCGCCGAGGACGACGGCGGATCGGCCGTGCGCGACCTCGATTCGATCGAGCTGTCGGAGCGCGACGTCCTCGTGGGCATCGCGGCCAGCGGGAGCACCCCCTACGTCCTGCGCGCTATCGCGCGTGCGCGCGAGCGGGGCGCTTTCACGATCGGGCTGTCGTGCGTGGCGGGGTCCGACCTGTCGCGCGCCGCGGAACTCGCGATCACGGTGGTCGTCGGCCCCGAGGTGGTCAGCGGTTCGACGCGCCTCAAGGCCGGCACCGCGACGAAGCTGGTGCTGAACCAGCTCTCCACCGGCGCGATGGTCCGGCTGGGCAAGACCTACGGCGACCTGATGGTCGACCTGCAGGCCAAGAACGCCAAGCTGCGTGGGCGGGTGCTGCGGATCCTGGGCGAGATCGGCGGAATCGACGGCGCTGCGGCGCAGGCGCTACTCGCGCGCTGCGACGGCGAGCTGAAGACCGCCGTCGTCGCCGCGCGCACGGGGGAGACGCCCGAGCGGGCCCGGGAGCGACTCGCCGCCGCGGGAGGGGTGCTGCGTGCGGTGATTGGTCCGTGCCGTGGGACGTACGGTGCCGGGAACAGTTGTCCCAGCGGCGACTAGCGGCGTTGCGTTCCGCAACGCCGCTAGTCGCCGCTGGGACAACTGTTCCCGGCACCGTACGTCCCACGGCACCGTACGCCCCACCGCACGGACCAAACTCACCGTCCGCCCGACGTCAGCCGAGCGCCGCGGTCGCCTCGATCTCGACCATCGCGCCCTCTTCCAGCAGGTCCGCGACCTGCACCAGCGCCATGGCGGGGAAGTGTCGGCCGATGGTCTCGCGGTAGGCGGCGCCGATCGCCTTGAGGTCCGACAGGTAGGCGCGCTTGTCGGTGACGTAGATCGTCAGGCGTGCGATGTGCGCGGGCTCGCCGCCGGCTGCGCGGACCACCGCGCAGACGTTCTCCAGGGCTTGGCGGAACTGGGCGTGGAAGTCGCCGCGTCCGACGAGCCGTTGCTGGGCATCCCAGGCGATCTGTCCGGCGACGAAGAGCAGCTCGCTGGCCGCGCGCACGCGGACGCCGTTGCTGTAGCCCTTGGGCGCAGCCCAGCCTTGCGGCTCAATGCTCTCGAGTTCCATAGGGGGATGGTAACCGGCTAGGGCTCCGGCTCCTCGGAAGCCTCCCGCGGGGGGCCACCGTCGAGCACCAGCACGCGACCGTTGCAGCCGGACTTCAACAGGTCGACCACGGCGGCGGCCACCTCATCCATGGACAAGAGGCGCCCGCCCGGGTTGCGCCCGGCGAACTCGGCCAAGGCGCGCTCGCGGCTCCAGCCCCGGTCCGCGGCCAGCTCGGCCGCTCCGCGGTCGATCATCGGCGAGTCGACGTAGTAGGGGCAGACCGCCGCCATGGTCACGCCGCTGCCGGAGAGCTCCATGGCCGCCGCGCGCGTGTAGCCGACCATGGCGTGTTTGGCGGCGACGTAGGCCGCGATCGAGGGGAAGGCTCGCAGACCCGCAGCGGAGGCGACGTTGACGATGCGACCGATCCCGCGTGAGCGCATGGGCCCGATGAAGGCCTCGATCAGGCGCCGCGGACCGTGGAAGTTGACGTCGAACTGCCGCTTCCACACATCGCCCGCTAGGCCCGCCGGCTGCTCGAAGGCGCCGTGTACGTCGACCGCGCCTGCGTTGTTGACCAGCTCGGTCAGTGGCCCGCCGATGTCCTCCAGCTCCGCCACGCGCCCCGCCGCCGCCGCGATCGAATCGGCGCGGGTCACGTCCAGCTCCAGCGCGGCGGCACGCCCCCCGACGGAGCGGATCTGCTCGGCGACGGCTTCACAGGCCGCGAGGCGCCGCGAGGCCACCAGCACGGTCCGCTCGGGCGCAGCCAGGGCCAGGCAGATCGCGCGACCGATGCCGGCGCTGCCGCCGGTGACGAGGGCGAGGTGACTCACGCGGGGAGACTAGGGGTTGGTGCGCGGACCATCGACTACCGATCGCCCGGACAAACCCAATCGGAACCCGCCCTCCCGGAAGCGGTTCAACGCCGATCGAGACCCCAGGACCACTCCGCCACCGACCTCGCCCGCGACCGGCGCGAGGTCGATCGACCCTCGACCGACCATCCCCATGATTCGCCAGACTCTGATCGGCCTCGCGGTGCTCTCCTCGGGTTCCCTTGTCGCCGCCCAGCTCCCGCCCGTCCCGGTTCCGCCGGGGAACCCCATCACCGAGTCGAAGCGGGTGCTCGGCAAGCTGCTGTTCTTCGAAGAGCAGCTCTCCAGCGACGACACCGTGGCCTGCGCCACCTGTCACCTGCCCGCCAGCGGCGGCGCCGATCCGCGCTTCAGTCTGGACCCCGGCGCGCTCCCTGGCCCCTTCGACGACGCCCTCGGCTCGCCGGGCGTGGTGCGCGCCGACGCGAACAACGACTACCAGCCCGACGCGGTCTTCGGCCTCGACGAGCAGAGCACCCCGCGCACCGCGCCCACCATGATCGGCGCGGCCTACTCGCCCGAGCTGTTCTGGGACGGCCGCGCGCCGAACCAGTTCGTGAATCCGGAGACCGGCGCGATCTCCCTGAACTTCGCGGCCGCCCTCGAATCCCAGGCCGTAGGGCCGATCCTGTCCGAGGTCGAGATGGCCCACGCGGGCCGCACCTGGGACCAGGTGCGCTCGAAGCTCGCGGCCGTGCGGCCAATGGCCCTGGCGACCGAACTGCCCCCGGACATGGCGGCGGCTCTGGCAGCGGACCCGACCTATCCCGAGCTGTTCGCCGCCGCCTTCGGCAGCCCCGCCATCGACGCCGACCGTATCGGGCGGGCGCTCGCCACCTACCAACGCACGCTGATCCCGGACCAGACGCCGTTCGACGCCTTCATCGCGGGGGATCCGAACGCGCTCACACCGAGCCAGCAAGCCGGCTTCACGGCCTTCACGGCCACGAGTTGCAACGTGTGCCACTCGGGGCCGCTGTTCTCCGACCAGACCTTCCGCAACATCGGTCTGCGCCCGTGGCAAGAGGATCCCGGCCGGTTCGAGGTCACGGGCAACCCGGCCGACCGCGGTCGCTTCAAGGTCCCGACGCTCCGCAACGTCGGGCTCAAGCCGCGCTTCATGCATAACGGCCAACTGGCGAGTCTGGCCGAGGTGCTCGACTTCTACGTCGACGGCCCGGGCGTACAGCAGTTCCCGTTCAACCAGGATCCCCTGGTCCAGGCGGTTCAGATCCCGCCCCCGGCCCTGCCCGACGTGGTCGAGTTCCTGGCCAACGGCCTGACCGACCCGCGGGTGGCGAACGAACTGTTCCCCTTCGACAGGCCGGTCCTAGCCAGTGAACGCGTGGCCGCGGAGCTGGTCGAGCTCGGGCCGGGACACCCTGGGACGGGAGGCGTGACACCGCGTTGGATCCGCACCGCCCCGGCGGCCGCCGGCAGCCCGGACTTCAAGCTCGGCCTGCGTGAGGCCCTGCCCGGTACGACCGCCCTCTTGGCGATCTCTGCCTCGCAGGCTCCGCTCGGCACGACCCTGCTCGACGCGTCGGTCTACGTGGATCCGGGCAAGCTGCTGGTTGCGGCCGCGACGGCCACCGCTCCCGGGCCGGACGGGTTCGGCCACGCGACCGTGCCCCTGCCGCTTCCCGATGCCCCGGCCCTGGTGGGACTGGGACTGGCCGGCCAGTGGTTCGTCGTCGACGGCGGCGCCAGCTCCGGGATCGCCGCAACGAGTGGACTCTCGTGGCCGATCCACTGATCCGCCGCAGGAGTCGAGCTTCGATCGGCGCCCGATTCGAAGGCCCGTAGGCACCTTCGGGGGCGCCGCGACCCCAGAGAGTCGCGGCGCTCGACGACGGGCGCTCGCGGTGAACCTTGCGGGACCGCGGCTGGCCTCGGGATTCACCCCGGAGTCGCCGCGGACCTCGCCCCCGCGCCCCCCCCGCGCCCCCGCCGCGGTCTCAGGCGCGCTGCGGCATGACTGCCGCGATCCCCGCCCCCGACATCGTCTCGTGCAGCTCCTCGCGCCGCGGTGCGCGACCTGTGAGCACATCCGCGAGGGCAGCGGCGATCGGCAGCCCCGGTTCGCGCTCGAGCCAGAAGAACTCCCCGGAGGGGTTCACCTCGAGGAAAACGTGGCGCCCCTGGGGCGTAGCGACGATGTCGATCGCCCCGTAGTTGAGCTGCAGCCGGTCCATCAGGTCCAGGCAGCCGCGCTCGACGTCAGCCGGAAGCTGGTGCTCTTTCCAGGCACCGATCAACTGCGCGCCCTTGCGGCGCCAGTCGACCTCGGCGCCCTCCATGCGGGCCGAGTCCACCGCGGCGCTGAAGACCCGGTCGCCGACCACGGTGACGCGCAGTTCCAAGCGCTTCTCCAGCTTCTCCTGGAAGGTCATCGGGCAGAGCTCGAGACCCTGGGGGTCGTCGATGTCCGCTTGGGACAGGGTGTTCGTGAACACGACGTTCTCGTTGCCATCGTCGTCGTAGATGGCGAACGAGGACTGCATCTTGGCCACCACCTTGCCGTCGCACGCATCCCAGAACTCGCGCAGGGCGTCGGCGTCGTTGGAGACCAGGGTCCGCGGCAGATCGAGTCCGACCTCGCGCGCGACCGCAAGTTGGAGCGACTTCTGTCCGGCGTGCCGGATGCGCCACATCGGATCGACCTTGAAGCAGGGCGCGGCGCCGAGTGCGCCCATCAGGCTGCGCTTGCTCTCTTCGATCGCCGCCACCCGTTGTTGGTGGTCGATGCCCTCGGGCAGCCGAGCTCCGAAGGCCAGGCGGCGGTGCCAGAGCGCGTCGACCTCGGACAGCCGCGCCGATCCGGCGGGGGTCGTCAGCTCGAGCTCGACCCCCTCCGCCCCGGCCCGCTCGGACATGCGTACCTCGCCCGGAAAGTGATCGGTGTCCAACCGCAGTACCTCGGCCCCGCGCTCGTTCAAGGCGCGCGTGACGTCGGCGATGGACTGATTGTCGTCGGACTTGGTGAGGATCAGGACCTTCAAGGGCAGCTCTCGGGTTGAGGTTCGACTTCGATTCGGCTCCCGGTCGACGGCTCGAGCAGGGCCGCCGCGATCGCGTCGCCGATCGGCAGACCGGCATCGCGCTCGAGCATGCCCCATTCGCCGCCGGGATTGGTCTCGAGAAAGACGCAGCGCTCGTCGGGGGTGACGATCAGGTCGACGGCGCCGTAGACCAACCCCAGGCGCCGATGCAGCCGGGCCAAGGCCTCCGCGACATGCACCGGCACCTCGGCGGGACGCCAGCTCCCGCGCTTCGCATCGCCGCGACGCCAGTCGACGTCGATCCCAGGCGTATCGTCGCCGTCCGACACGATCTCGCCCGCCAGGACCCGTTCGCCCACCACGGCGATGCGCAGTTCCGTGCGCTTGGGGATCTCGGCCTGGAACACCATCGGAGCGTGGCGCAGTTGTTCGAGCGCCTCGCGCTCCAGGGCGGCGGGTGGCACGCGGCTGGTGCGCACGGCGACGGGCGGCGCTCCCATGGAGATGCTCAGAGGCGTCAGCAACTTGGCGACGAGGTTCCCGCCCCCGCGCGCGACGTCCGCGGCGAACGCGCGCACTTCCTCCGGATCATTCGTCACCAGGGTCGGAGGAATCTCCAGACCCACCTCCCGTGCAACTCGCAACTGGCGCAGCTTGTCCGCCGCGAGCGCGGCCGCAGCGGGCCGGTTGATCCACGGCACCTGGTCGAGACCATCGAGGAAGCCGGTCAAGGCGGCGCGTGACTCGACGTCGCAAGAGGCGCGGTAGGCCGGATCGAGCTTCGGATCGCCCTTGCCGGGCCAGATCTTGCGCGACCAGACCGCACAGACCCGCTCCAGGTCCAGCTCCCGCGGGGTCCCGCCGCGCATGTCGCGCGCGACACGCCGCCAGCGGTCGCCGACTCGCATCGAGAGGCGCAGCTCGCCGGGAAACGTATCCGTATCGAACCGGAAGGTCCGCGCACCCCTCGCTCGCACGCCCGCATCGACGCGATCGATCACGTACTCGTCGGCACTGTGCGTCAGCACCAACACGGTATCTCGCGCTTCGGGGGGCATCGGATCAGGTGGGGAGCTTCGCGACGCGGGACGCGCACTCTGCGTCAGTGCATCGATCGAGATGCCGCGCGCCGCGGGGAGCGCGACGCGCGGCATCGGAGACTCGCCGCAGATGAGCTGCGGCGATCGGTCGGTCCGGATTCAGCTCGTCGGGCCGTCGTCGTCGCCGTCCGACGGGTACTTCATCGTGACGTCCTCGTCGGCGTCGGACGGGTACTTGTTGGTGCTCCAGATGCCGCCCTTGCCGGCTTGGATGTCCGTCTGGACCTCGGGGTACTGACCCTCGAGGAAACGAGCGAAGAAGGGCTTGTTCTCGGGTTTCTGCATGGGATGTGGATCTCCGGTTCTTCTGGATGCGGACCAGCCGCATCGCGGGAGGTCCCCGCGCTCGAATGACCTGGAGACGTGAATGTCTCGGGGGTCACGCATCGCGTGGGGACGCGGGTTGCACACGCCAGGGGCGCGCGACCGGTGGAGACTACGCCTGCCGCAGGTTCCTCGCCAGCGCCGGGGTTCGGGCGTGACGTGAGCCAAGACTGCACGCACGCACGCTGCGTCCCCGGGGACGGTGCGCCCCCCCGAATCGCAGTCGTCCCCCCCTGGGGCCGCCCATCGAAGCTCCTGCCCGGATCCACCCACTGACCCGTCCGTGAACCCGTCAGCAGCGGCGGGGTTCGACCTCCTCCCGCGGCCTGCCCCACGACTCGCTGCGAATGCATCGATCGAAGACGCGGTTCGACTGTGCCGTTCACTGACGCATTCAGTTCCGCAGCTCGGTCGCGGATCCATGCGAGGAGCCCCCGCTGCGAACCGATCGCTGCGAGGGCCCCTGCGTCCTGAGCGAGCTCAGCATCTCGGAGTTGGACCGAGAAGACGGATTCAGCTCAGATCTCGTCGCCGTCGGACGGGTACTTCATCGTGGTTTCCTCGTCGTCGTCCGACGGGTACTTCATCGTCGTCACGGGCGGGAAACCGCCGCCTCCGCCACCCTTCTTGCCGGCGCTCAAGTTGCTCTCGACGGCGGGGAACTGCCCCTCGAGAAAGCGCGCGAAGAAGGGCTCGTCCTGTCTTTTCTCCATCCTGGTCACTCCTTGGGTTTGCGGCGCGATCGAATCGCTCCGCGACTGGGGAACGCCGCGGGAGGCAGCCCCGAAGTCCGGACCGGTCGGTACGCCACACCTGTGGAGCGCGCCGGGGACTTCGAGTCGGGCTGCAGCGGTGCGCGCGATTGTAGCCCGGTTCGGTCACCAGGATCCGCGCCCATCAACCACCCGTGGCGGCCTGAGACCGGGACTCGCGCACGTGGCGCAACTCGACGTCCCTGGGGCCAGCGCTTGGCCAAGCGCGGGACGACTCTAAGGATGAGCGACGACCAATAGGGCCGGCGCGCGCCGGGCCGCGCAGGCCACCGCGAGTTCTTGGTTCTCCGGGTCCATCGCCCCGAGGCTTTCGTCGAGCACGACGACGTCGCTTTGTTGCAGCAACGCGCGGGCGAGGAAGACGCGGCTGCGTTCGCCGTGGGAGAGTCGCCAGCCGCCCTCGCCGACCTGACTCTGCAGGCCGCCGGGCATCGATTCGATCAGCGGGCCGAGCCCGAGCTCGGTGCAGACCTCCTCCGCCTCCCGCAGGTCCTCGTCGCTCGCCGGCCATCGGCGCCCCATCAGTAGGTTGAAGGCGAGGCTGGCCGCGAACATGTGGTTCTCGTGGAACTGGGGCGCGGCCGACAAGCCGCGGCGCCACCCCTCGGCGCCCACCGTCGCGCGATCCCCTTCGGGACGCAGGACGACGCCCGACGTCGGTCGCCGCAGGCCCAACAGGACTCCGACCAGGGTCGACTTGCCCGCGCCCGATGCGCCCTCCAGGAGCACGCGATCGCCCTGCCGCAGCTCGAGGTCCACGTCCTCGAACAGCGCGCGGGTGCGCCCGGGCCAACCGAAGCCCAAGCCGCGCACTGACAGCAGCGTGCGCGGCGCGCACTCGGCGGGCTCCCCACCGTCGCGGCGCTGTGGGTGCGGAACGGCGGCTGGGTCGCCCGCGGCTTCGGGCTCGGCCGCGGCGTTGAAGAGCGGACCCACCAGGTCCCAGGCGGCGACCAGGCCGGCCACCTGGCCTCCCGTCGCACCGACCCTGGCCAGGGCCCGCACTCCGAGCAGCAACCCCCCGAGTCCGCCGGCGACCGCGGTCGCCCCGACCCCTGCGGCAGCCAAGTGCGACCCCAGAACGGCCAAGCCGACGATCAGCCACGTCGCCGACAGGAGCTGATTGCCCAACACGACCCGCCGATCGAGCTTGGCTCCGGCGGCGAGGTAGCGATCGAGCAGTTCGTCCTCGCCGGCGTGCAGTCGGTCGGAAGTTTGCTGCGCCACGCGAGTCCGGTGTCCACCGATGCGCTCGATCAGGTCCTCGGTCGCGGCGAGCCGACCGCGGGTCCAGCGCACCTGTGCGCGCAGGACCCAGGCGCTGGCGGCGACCGAGCCCACGACCCACAGGGCGAGCAGGGCCGCCCCGCGCCCACCGGTCGGCCCAGCCGCCAGGGCCCAGAACGCCACGGGCAGCTCGATCGCCGCCAACAGCACGCCAGTCACGGAGGCCACGGCCAGGTGCTCGACCGCTTCACTCTCGAGCACTCGACCCAAGCCGCGGCCAGCGCCCTCGGCGCGCAGCTCGTCAGGCTCCATCGCCAGGACCCCGTGGAGCAGGCGCCGCTTCAACAGGGTCCCCGCGCGGAGGCCGAACAAGCCGTCCCACAGGGACTCGAGGGCGCCGAGCAGGGGCAGGGTCGCGAGCAGCAGCAACCACAACAGCACCCAACCCGGCTCGAAATGGCCCGTCAGCGCGCCGCGACCGAGTGCGATCCAAGCCGCCACGAAGGTCACGTGGGCCAACCCGTGGGTCGCGACCGATCGCGCGAGGTCGGCCAGGGCGCCCGAGCTCCGCAACTGGCGCAGGAAAGGCGACCCGGGACGGGGCCGCAGGACCCAGCCGAAGAACAGCGGCACGGCGCCCAGCGACTGGGCCAGCCACTCCTCCCGCGCGCGGCGCAGTCGATGCCCGCGCAGACCTGCGTTGGCGAGCCGCGCCTCGACCCGCGGCCCGTGCACGGCGTCGAGTCCGGCGCGGACGGCGTCGACCACCGCTCGCGTCGACACCCGGCGCACCCGCCCGCTCGGCTCGACCACGCGCAGATGGCGTCCGCGCCCCCCCAGGAGCGCTAGCAGGCGCAGTCCCCCTTCGCCGTCGGGCAGCTCGACCAGGCACGGCGCGGCGAAGCGCGCGGCGTCCGCGACTTCTCGCCACGTGCACTCGAGCGACTCGACGTCGAGGGCCTGCCGCGCGCCCTCGCGGCGCAGGAACACGTCGAGTTCGCGACGTTCGGCGGGGGCAGCCCCGCCTCCTGCGGCGCGCTCGACGCCGTCGCACTCGAGCCCGCCCACCCGCGCCAGCGCTGCCAGGGCCTCGCCCGCTCGGCGCACGTCCCAGGTCACGAGAACGTCGTGCTTCACCGCGGCTCCCCGTCCTCGGGCGGGCCGTCGTCTCCGGCAGCACCAACCTCGTAGGTGCCGCGCCGATCCAAGGGTTGCCGCGCGCCTTCGGAGCGAAGCCGCCCGTCGCGCAGCACCAACCGGCGCCAGCCGCTGTCTCCACCCAAGCGCTCCACCAAGCTGCGATGGGCGGCGAGCAACTCCGCGAAGCGCGAATCGGCGCGCTCGAGCTCGCGCGGGTCGCCGTCCTCGACCACCCGCCCGGCCTCGAGCACGACCACCCGCCGAAAATCGAGGGCGCAGTCGATGTCGTGGGTCACGCACACTAGGGTCGAGCCGGCAAATCGCGCTCGCATCGTCGCCAGCAAGCGCACACGCCGGGCGCGATCCAGTCCGCGGAAGGCCTCGTCCAGAAGGACCAAGCGTGCGTCGCGCAGGAAAGCGCGAGCCAGTCGAACCCGTTGGCCCTCGCCACCCGAGAGGCGTCGCCCGCCCTCGCCGAGCGCCTCCTGCAGTCCGCCCTGCAGCCCTTCCACCACCGACTCCAACTCAGCGGCATCGATCGCCGAGGCCAGGTCCGCGGGGACGCCACCCGCGAGGCCGTCGCGCAGGTTGTCGGCGAGGGAGCGGTTCCAGATCTGCAGCTCGGGATCGACCCAGGTCGTGGCGCGTCGCAGCTCCGCGACGCGCTCGCCCCGCAGGCTGGCGCCGTCCACGTGAAGCTGACCAGCGCTGGGCGAGGAGAATCCCAGGAGCAGCGAAAGCAGCGTCGATTTGCCCGCCCCCGAAGCGCCCACGATCGCCACGTGCTCCCCGGCGGCGATGTCGAGGTTGATCGCTTCGAGCACGGAGCGCCCACCGGCCATGACCGCGGCGCCTTCGAACCGAATGGCGACCCCGGTTGCCACGCCAGGCGTGGTCGACGGCGAGCCGGGACCCGGCAAGATCGTCGCTGCGCCGCTGGCCCCCGCCGCTCGCAGGCCGGTCTCGCCCGCGGGCAGACCCCTTCGGTCGCTCGCGGCGATCGAATCGACGGACTCGACGTCCACGGTCGACTCCTCCTCCGGCGCACCGAGCGGCTCGATCCAACGCAGGGCCACCGCGCGCATGGCCGGGAGGATCTGCCCCACCGCGATCAGCTCGGCCGCCAGGGTCGGCAGCCCGAGGGACCAGTAGGCGAAGAGCAGCAGGCCGGGGGAACCGGGGTCGCGCAGCAGGTGAGAAAGCACCAGCGTCGCCGCGATCCCGAGGGACAGTCCCGCCTGGACCGCGTCGACCCAGACTCCGGCGGTCAGGCGCGAGCGGCCGGCCCGCTGCCATCGCGCCAGCAGCGCCTCCTGCTCGCCCGCCAGCGCCCGGCCGGCGCCGTGGGTGCGAATCGGGATCGCGCCGAGCAACGCGTCGAGATAGAAGCGAGTCAGCGCGCCGCCGTGGGAGCGCATTCGCAGATCACGCTCGCCGAGGGTGCGTTGGGCCAGGACGGGAATCGCCAGAGCGAGTAGGCAGGCCGCCACCACCAGCGAAAGGCTGGCTGGGTCGAGCCAGACCAGCCCCGCGGCCGTCAACACGAGCTGCGCGGTGACGCGCACCGCGCGCGAGGCCACCATCGGGAGCTGGCGCAGGGCTGTGACCGCGTGGGCGCGCTCCGACACGTCGGAGGTCGTACGACTCGCCAGGAAGCGTTCAGCGACGCGCGGCAGGCGCTCCTGGAACGTCAGGCGCAGACGAGCCTCGAGCCGTCGACCCAGGCGCAGGAGGGACGACATCGCCGGAATTTCGAGCAGCAGCGCCGCGATCAGGAACAGGACCAGGGCGAAGACGGCGATGCCGCGCTCGAGGGTCCCGCCCAGGGATCGCCCGACCTCGATCAGGCCCTGGAACAGCAGCCCCTGGGCAATCACAGCCGCCGCAGCCAACAGCAGGGCCGGGACGAGCCAAGGCAGGACACTGGGCACATCGGGGGCCAGGGCGTTCCAGATCGCCCGCCAGGGTCGCGGCCGCGGCTCGCTCCGGGCCGCGGCGAGGGCAGCGGAGCGGGAGGCCGCTGCCGCCGGGCGTTCGCGGGGCATGGGCTCATGCCTGTGGCCGGGGCGGTCGTCCTCCGTCGCGGCCTGCCCGTGCGAGTCCCGCGCAGCGGCTGGAAGGCCGAGCGGCGCTGGTGCATCGCTCCGACCCAGCGCACGCAGCACGACTGCGCCACGGACCAGCAGCTCCCCCGGGACACCGGGGGTCGGCCGCGTAGCCCAGTGGGCCTCGCCCAGCACTTCCAACTCGTGTTCGGGTTCGGCCGCGGCCTCGGCCAGGGTCGCCTCGACCAGACGAAGCACCTCGCGCCCGCGGCGCGCACCGCCCACGGACACGAGTCGGCGACCGAAGTCGATCGCGGCCTCGAGACGCGCCGGCCCGTGCCAACTGGTGTCCTCCAGCGCTTGGTCGACCAGGCGCTTCGCGAGGCCGGCGCCGCAGCCCAGGCTGGCCAGGCGCCGCAGGACCAGGGCCCGCCAGGTCGGCCCCTGGGCGAAGGCTCTCCAGCGTTCCTCCGACAGGCGCGCGCGGTGCGGGTGCACCTCGCCGAGGAACTCGTCCGCGCCCAACCAACGGCGACCGACGGCGGGGTCCATGACCTGCACCCGACCGAGGCGAGTGCCCCAGAGCAGCACGAAGTGGAAGCCCCCACCCGGCCCGCGCGTGACGACGATCGCCGGCGCGACGCCCTCGGTTCGATCGAGCAGGCCGTCGAGCGGAACCAGTTGCTGTTCGCAGCAAAGGCCCATGAGCCTCGCGACCTCGCCGAGGGCCTCGATCGACGTGCCATCGACGTCGGTTTGACAGGCCTCGCGCAGACGCGCTGCCGAGGTCGGGATGCCACAGCCTTCGAGCAGGGCCGCGAGGGCCGCCGGTCCACAGTCCAGGTCCGAGGTCTGCACGACCTCGGGAACCCAGCGCCGCGCACGCGGGTCCGGTCGCCGGTCGGTCATCGCCCGCCCCCGGCCGACCGGATCAGCAACTCGGCCGGTGTGAGCTCCTCGACGCGCACCGAGACGGTTCCCGGCAGGCCGTGCTCCAGTGGCAGACCCGCAGGTGGTTCGCCGTCGAGGGCGAGCTCGACTCGGATCGCGCCGTCGCGCGGCTCGGCGGCCACGCGCGCGACGACCAGGGGCAGGCGGCCAAAGCGGCTCCAGGCGAATCCGTCGAGCTCCATCTCGGCCTGCTGGCCGACCCTGACTCGCCCGGCCGCGGCGGAGATGGGCAGCTCGGCCACGACCTGCAGCGGGCCGGCCTCGACGACGGTCGCCAGGGTCTCGCCCGCGGCGACCCAACTTCCCGGGGGTAGGCGTCGCGCTTCCGCCAGGCGACCGGCGCTGGGCGCGCGGATCCGGCGCGACTCCCGCTCGATCTCGACCTGGGCGCGATCCAGCCGAGCCTGGGCGATCGCGCCGGCGAGCTGCTCGCGGCGCCCGGCCAGCGCCTCCAGTTCGGCGCCGCGCTCGGCGTCCTGTTGTCGCGTCGCAGCGGCCGAACTTTCGGACTCGCTCCGATCGACCTCCAAGTCCGCCCGCGCCATGGCCAGCCTCGTGCGGTAGACCGACAACTCGAGCTCCGAGACCCCGCCGCTGGCGGAGAGCCCCTGCTTGCGCTCGAGCTCTTCGGCGGCGAGTTGAGCATTCAGGTCCAGGCGCTCACGACCGGCACTGCGGGCAGCCACCGCGGCGGTGGCGCTCGCACTCGCCTCGCGCAGGGCCAGCTCGCGCGCTTCGCGCTCGGCATCCACGCGCTCGAGCTCCGCCTGCGCTGAAACGAGGCGCCCGTCCGCACGTTCGGCGCGCAGGTCCAGATCACCCGCCTCCAACTCGACAAGCACTTGGCCCGCGCCAACGCTGGCACCCAGCTCCAGGGACGCGCTCGCCACTCGTCCCTCGACGGAGGCGACCAGATCGAATCGACCTCGCTCGACCACGACCGTGGCTCGGGAGCTGCGCACGTTCACCCCGACCTCTGCGCGCAGAGCCCAGAGCAGCCACAGGACGGCCAATGCTGCGCCGGAGCCCACGAGCAAAGGCGCCAACCGCGGTCGGTCGGCGGCCAGGGCTCCGAGGCTCCGTGCGAATCGCATCGCCACGGCAGCAGCGTAGCGACGTCGGCCCTCGATCTCTCGCACCGAAGTCGAAGGGCCCCGCCCCGAACGCGAGAGGTCGCGGCAACCTCGAGGGGCTGCCGCGACCAAGTGACCCTCGCCGTCCATCGGGGGGGGCGCGGGAATCGCTGTCGCCGGAGACTGTCTCCGGTCAGAGCCCCCGGCGGCCCGGCTTGCTGTCCGCGGGGACTCCTGACGGAGGAATTCACCAGCGTCGATCCGCCGCGGGACGTCGAGGTATCGACCCAGGACCGGAGCGGAATCCGACGTCCCGTGGCGGTGGCGAGGCCGAGCCTTCGAACGGCCGCGACGAGCTGCGGAGTCAGGCCATCAGATCCCGACTCCCACCCCTGCACCCGGCACGACCGCCACGAGCAGGAGCACGGGGCGGCGACGCTCGTTGAGCGTCGCCGATCGGCCTCACTCGCCGCTCTCGTAGGAGAGCGACACGGCGGTCCCGAAGTACTCGCTGGAGCCGCCAAAGCTCCAGTTGCGCACCTTGAAGGTGTGGTAGCCGCTCTCGGTCGCCGTGAACTCGAGCATCTCGAAGGGCTGCACGCTCGACGAGGAGCTGGACTTGAGCGCGCCGCTCGGGCTGTAGCAGCGGAAGTCCAAGTCGCTGTCGAGGGTGCTGTCGTACCAGGTGAACGACAAGATCGAGCTCTTCTTCACCTGCGAGTCGAAGGACAGGCACGCGCGCACCTTGGTTCCGGCCGAGACCCAGACGGTGTTGGTGGTGTAGAGCCCGCTGGAGTCGAAGCTGCTCGGGTAGAGCGTCCCGTACTGGTAGCCGTTGCCCTTGCCGCGGCCGGCCACGCGGAAGGCCGCGTAGGCGCTCACGCCGCCGGCGCCGTCCTTGGACGACAGGCGGCTGGAACCCTCGATGTTGTGCCACGCGGTGGCCATCACGATCGCCCGCACGGGCTCGGGCCAGCTCCCGAGGCTGGGCACGCGATCCACGATCAGCGCCGCGATACCGGCGACGATGGGCGACGAGAAGGACGTTCCGCTGGCGCTGTAGCTGGTGCCGTTGGAGCAGTCGAGCATCGTCAGCCCGGTGCCGGGCGCCGCCACCTGAGGCGTCTCGACCCCAGTGGTCGGGTTCTGCCACGAGGAGGAGCTGGCCATCGACTCGCTGGTCCAGTTGTAGTCGTTCTGGTCGGTGAAGTTGCCGACGGCGATCTGGTTGAAGCCGGCCCCGGGGTCACCGGCGTAGGCGCCGGAGTTTCCGCAGGCGATGGCCAGGGTACGGGCGTTGTAGCGCGCCACGTAGTCCAGGTACTTGTCGAAGCCGGTCACGTTGCTGCCCGGGGCGCCGGCGCCGTAGGACAGGTTCATGATGTGGCAGCCGCGCGAGATGGCCCAGGTGATCGCGTCGACCGAACCCTGGAAGCCCGAGGTGAAGGTCTGGTTCGACGAGAAAGTCGCACCGTTGGCAGCGTAGAGGCGCGCGCCCTTGGCAACCCCGGTCTCGGTCGGGTGCGAGCTGGCGACGCAAGAGGCGACGCCGGTGGTGTGGCTCGAGTTGCTGCCGCTCTGCCGGAACTCGACGATGTCGAGGAAGCTGCCCGCGCAGGGCCGACCGCCCTCGACGATGCCGACTCGGCTGTAGTCCGCGTTCGCCCACGAGTAGTTCGAGTAGACCTTGTCCGCGCGAACCTCCTCGAAGGCGTTCTCGAGACGCGGCGCGAAGTCGGTGTCCGCGGCGTCGAGGACGAGCACCCGCGGGTCGTCGGCGATCTGTTGCAACCGAGCCAGGTCGGTCTCGAAGAAGACCAGGGGCGCTTGGGTATCGGCGCCGGCGACGATCCCGAGGCCACGCAGGTCTTCGGCGAAGCGAGCGGTCTCGGGCTCGATCGTGGCTGCGACCTTGCGGGCGATCTCGGCCAGGTGGTAGTCCACGTCGGCTTCGGTCAGTTGGCCGGCCTCGTCGAGGGCCTCAATGGCAGCGGCGTGCTCGAGGCGCGCGGCGTCCACGTCCTCGACGTCGATCCAGGCGGCGACTCGCACGGTCGCGCCGGGGGCGAGGTCGATGCGCTCGGCCAGGGCTGCGGTGAACTTGCCGCGACGCTGGAAGGCCACCACGCGTTCGGCGATCTTCGCCGCTTCCAGGTCGACGCTCTGCCCCAGGGCGTCGAGGGCCACGGTCACCTTGCGCTCGTCGCCGAGGAGAACCGAAGCGATCCAGAGCGTGCGACCGGTCTCGGGCAGCACGACGGGACCCTCGATGCGGTCGAGGATGAGTTGTGCGTTCGACGCGTCGACGCCGAGCAGTTCGGCGCCGGCGGCGCGGAACTGGCTGGCGCGCAACGGCGACTGGACGTCACCCGAACGCTCCTGGGCGGCGGCGCTGACGTCAAAGCCCTCGATCGACTGGGCGCTTGCGACCACCGGCAGCACGGCGAGGTGGGCGGAGACCAAGAGGGCGCCGGCCGCGAGGCCCCGCCAGGTGGGAACGGAACGGAACAGAGTCTGAGTTTGCATGGGTAAAGGACGAAGCCGCCGCCAGCCGCGCGCCCTCGCGCGGATCGGGTCCGGACAGTCCGCGGACGCTCTCCCCCAGGACCTCCCCAGGTAGTCAGTCGTTCGTCCGCGCTCACTCCGCCGACTCCGATCGGCGGCTTCGTGCTTGTGAACGTCCCACCTCGATCGGACCGAACTGCGCCGACCTCGAATCTCGAGCTGCGAGCACTTTCGGCTCGGTGAGACGGCGCCGCGCCCCTGCGCGGGCGAGACAGGGACGCGCCAGCGCGGAACAGTCAAGAGCCGACGAGCGTCGATGCGCCGCAAGTCGAGGCGGACGTCGCGCCACAACCTCGGGTCCTACCGCCGGCCCGCGTCGGTCGTCGACCTCCGCGCGACCTCGGCGCTGCGCCCCCCGGCGAGCGACCCGGTCCGAGTCGCGTCAGCGGGCGGCGGCCCTCTCGACGCGCGCTCGATCGGCGCCGAGCCGAGCCCGCCCCTCTCGCGCTCCCTACCCCCCTGCGGGCCCGCGCACGCTTCCCGACCTCCGACCGCGACTGGCCGCATGGCCCGGAACCCGTCACCCTGGTGCGCGACGCTCTAATCGGCCTCACCGACCGGCGTGCCGTCCGTCTGAGCCTCGAAGCCCCCGCCCAGGGCGCGGTAGAGGTCGATCAGGTTCGAGGTGATCGCTGCGGTCGAGGCCGCGACTTGGTCCTCGAGCTCGGCCAGCGCGCGTTCGGAATCGAGCACCGCCTGGAAGTCGGACAAGCCCTCCGTGTACTGGCTGCGAGCGGCTTCGACCGCCCGCGAGGCCTGGCCCGCCGCCGACGCCAACGCCTCCCGACGGGTCTGCTCCCGAACAAACGCGGTCTGCGCGTTCTCGGTCTCCTCGAGCGCGGACAGCACGGTCTGCTCCCATGCGATGGCCGCCTGATCGGCGCGCGCGTCCTGGGCTTCCACGAGCTGGCGCAGACGGCCGCGTTGGAAGAGGGTCCAGGTCATGGACGGTCCGAAGTCGTAGGTCCTGCTGCTGCTCTCGAACAGCTTGCCGGCGCCATTCGACGAGAGGCCGAGCATGCCGGTGAGTTCGAAGCGGGGGTAGAGCTCCGCCTCCGCCACCCCGACGCGTGCCACCTCGGCCGCGTAGCGGCGCTCGGCCGACCGGATGTCCGGCCGGCGACGCAGCAACTCGGCCGGCAGGCCCGTCGCGACGTCTCGCGGCGGAACGGGAATCGGGCGCACGGCGGACAGCTTCGCGGCGAGGGCCCCGGGCGGGACGCCGGCCAGCACGGCGAGGCGGTTCTCGGCTGCGCGTAGGCCCGCTTCGAGGGCCGGGACACGCGCGCGAGTCGACCCGAGGTTCGTGCCGGCCTGGGCGACGTCGCGCTCGCTCACGAGACCTGAGTCGAAGCGCGCCTCGACCAGCGACAAGGTCTGCTCCTGCAGCTCGACGTTCCTGCGCGCTATGGCGAGGCGGGCCTGGAACGCGCGCAGGTCGACGTAGGCCGAGGCGATCTCGGCGGCCACCGCCACACGAACGGCGCGTGCGTCCTCGAGGCTCGCTTCGAACTGGGCATTCGCCGCCTCCGAGGAGCGCTGCAGTCGGCCCCACAGATCGAGTTCCCAGGACGCTCCGATGCCGATGGAGTGGATGTCGGTCTCCGTCGCGAAGGCGCCGAACGGGGTGTTCTCGCTCGCTCGGCTGTGAGCGTAGGATCCCGTCGCCTGAACCGCGGGGTAGCGCTCCCCCAGGGCCACGCCTCGCAGTGCATGGGCCTCGCGCACGCGCGCCAGGGCCGCTCGGAGGTCCAATCCGTCGCTCACCGCGAGCGCCACCAGCTCGTCGAGCAGAGGGTCGTCCAAGCGCTGCCACCAGAGGGCGGTATCGACCTCGCTGCCCGACAGGCCCGCGGACCGCGCCTCGCGCCAGCCCTCGGATACCTCGAGCGTCGGAGGCTCGTAGTCGCGGCCGACCGTGGTGCAGGCGGCCAGAAGCAGCAACGCGGGCGGAAGCACCCGACGCAGGGCTCGGACGTCGACGGTTCGTGAACTCATCGGGCGGGCTCCAGGGCCGGCGTGGGCAACATGCGGCGCTCGCGTTCCTGCGCCTGCGCCTGGCGCGCGTTGCGCGCGCGGTGATCGACAGCGATCAGGGAGTAGAAGACCGGCACCACGAACAGGGTGAAGACCGTGCCCATGACCATGCCCGCCACCAACACGATCCCGATGCTGTTGCGGGCTCGCGCCCCGGGACCGGTGACGAACACCAGCGGCAGGTGACCGAAGACGGTCGCCGCCGTGGTCATGAGCACCGGGCGCAGCCTGATCTCAGCCGCCTGGCGCAGCGCAACCAGCTTCTCCAGGCCACTCTCCTGCAGACTGTTCGCGAACTCGACGATCAAGATCCCGTTCTTGGCGATCAAGCCGACCAGGGTGATCAACCCCACCTGCGAGTAGATGTTGATCGTCGTCAGGCCCAGGAAGCTGAACAGCAGGGCCCCCGAGATCGCCAGCGGAACCGATCCGAGCAGCACGACCAACGGATCGCGGAAGCTGCGGAACTGGGCCGCCAGCACGAGGTACACCAGCACGATCGCGAAGCCGAGGGTGACGACGAGTGCCGAACCCTCCTTGCGGATCTGGCGCGATTCGCCGGCGTAGTCCGTCTCGACGCCCCGCGGCCCCAGCTTGGCGATGGCCGACTCCAGCGTGCGGAGGCCCTCCTCCTTGGTGACGCCCGGAGCCACGCCGCCGAAGACCCGCACGGCGTTGCGCTGCTGGAAACGGTTGAGCACGCGCGGTGCCACGCTGGACTCGATGTGGGTGAACGTGGACACCGGTACCAAGTCGCCGGCGGGCGTCTTGATCTTCAGGTCCAGCAGCGGTCCCACCGTCGCGCGCTCCGCGTCCCCCAGTTGGGGGATCACCTTGTAGCTGCGATCGAAGTGGTTGAAGCGGTTCACGTACCCGCCGCCGAGCAGGATGCCGAGCTCGCGTCCGACGCCAGCCAGATCGAGCCCGAGGTCCGCGACCCGCTCGCGGTCGATGATCACCCGTGCCTCCGGCCGGTCGACCTTGAGGTCGGTATCGACGTACAGGAACTTGCCGCTCTGCCAGCCCGCGCCGACGACGGCCCCGACCAGCGGGAGCATCTCCTCCAAGGGAGCGTCACTCTGCAGCACGAGTTCGACGTCGTACTGACCCGAGGTGGGCAGGGGCGGATCGAGCCGCGGGAAGACGCGCACGCCAGGGATCTGCGAGACCACGCCGTAGACCTGGCCGTAGAGCTCCTCGGTCGAGCGTTCTCGCTCCTTCCAGTTCTTCATCGCCACCCCGCCGAACCCGCCCCAGTTGCCCACCAGGGACCACATGAAGCGTGCCTCGGGGAGCGCATTGATGGCCGTCGCGACCTGCCGCGAGCCCTCGTCCACGGCGGACAACGTGGCGTCGGGCGCCACGTCGAAGAACATGCTGATGTGGCTCTGATCCTCGACCGGCGCCAGCTCGCGGCTCGAGAGGGAGTAGAGCGGGTAGGCGGCGGCCATGACCAGCAGCGCGGCGACGACGACCACGGCGCGCATGTCGAGCGCGACCGCGAGGCACCAGGCGTAGATCCGCCGGACGCGATCGAAGCCCTTGTTCACGAGCTTGGTCAGCCGGCTCTCCTTGCCGCTCGTGCGGACGAAGCGCGAGCTCATCACGGGCGAGAGAGTCAGCGCCACGATGCCCGAGACGATTACCGCCGCCGCCAGGGTGATCGCGAATTCGAGGAACAGGCTGCCGGTCAGGCCGCCCTGGAACCCGATCGGGGTGTAGACCGCAGCCAAGGTGATCGTCATCGCGATGATCGGCCCCAGAAGCTCCCGCGCCGCGGCGATGGCGGCGTCGACGCGCGTCTTGCCCAGGTGCACGTGCCGCTCGACGTTCTCGACGACCACGATCGCATCGTCGACCACCAAGCCCACCGATAGAACAATGGCGAGGATGGTGAGCAGGTTCAGGCTGAACCCCAGCGCCATCATCACCATCACCGCACCGATCAGCGACACCGGCATGGCGACCAGTGGCACGAGCGCGGTGCGGAGCGAGCCCAGGAAGAGGAAGACCACCAGGCCGACGATCGCGATCGTCTCAGCCAGGGTCTTGGTGATCTCCTTCAGCGCGTCGCGCATGAAGACCGTGCCATCCCAGACCAGGCGCATCTCGACGTCGGCCGGCAGGGTCGGACGCAGACGCTCCATCTCCGCCCGCAGGCCGGCGGCGACCTCGATCTCGTTGGCGCCGACCAAGGGCCAGACGCCCAGGTACACGCTGGGCTGCGCGTTGTACTTGGCGATCAGGTCCGCCTCTTCCGCGCCGAGCTCCACGCGCGCGATGTCGGACAGCCGCACGACGGCGCTGTCGCGGTCGGCGACGATCAGGTCCTCGAACTCCTCGACGGTCCGCAGATCGGTGTTGGCCAAGAGGTCGACCTGGACCTCGCGGCCCTTGGTCTGACCGACAGCCGCGAGGTAGTTGTTGCGCTGCAGGGCGCCGTAGACGTCGCCCGGGGACAGATCGAGCTCCGCGAGCTTGTCGGGATCGATCCAGACCCGCATCGCGATCGGGCGCCCGCCCTCGGAGTTCGTGACGCGCTGGATCCCCGGCAGCGTGGCCAACTGCGGCTGGATCGTCCGTCCCAGCCAGTCGGTCAGCTCCGACACGCTTCGCCGTTCGGAGGAGAAGCTGATGTAGAAGGTCGCGTAGGGCCGGTCCGCGCGCTGAACCTCGATTCGCGGCGGCTCCGCGTCGCCCGGAATCTCCGAGCGCACCTGCTGGATCCGCGCCGTGACCTCGGCCAAGGCCTCGGTCGTCGAGTGACCGAGCTCGAGGTGCACGGTGATCGTGCTGAGGTTGGCCCGACTGGTGGACTCGATGTGATCCACCCCGCCGATCGCCGAGACCGCGCGTTCGATCGGCGTGGTCAGGAAGCCCCGTACGGCTTCGGCGCTGGCGCCCGGGTAGGCCGTCGTGATGATCACCGACGAGCTCTCGAGCTTGGGGTACTGCTGGATCGGCAGCGAGAAGACAGCTCGCAGACCGACGAGCACGATCACCAGGTTGACGACGACCGCCAGGACCGGGTGCTTGATGAAGATGTCCGTGAAAGCGCGCAAGGGAGACCTCTAATTCGCCGCGCTCGCGCCAGCGGCCGGGGACTGTTGAGCCACGTCGACGCGCGCCCCTTCGTACAACTTGAACGAGCCGATCACCGCGACTCGCTCGTCCGCCACGAGCCCGCTCTCGATCACGACCGCGTCACCCAGGACGGCGCCCGCGTCGACTCGCCGCTCATGGGCGCGGGTCGCGCCCTGACCGTCGTCCACCAGCACGAACACCAGGTCACCCGCGGGGCTCCGACGCAGCGCACTCACGGGCACCGTCAGCACGTCGCGCGGGGGCCCGAGCGGGACCCGCACGCGAACCGAGGAGCCGGGGGCTGCCGGAGTCCCCTCGATGCGCGCCCGCACCAGGCTGTTGCGGGTCGAGCGGTCCACCCGCGCGTCGATGGCTACGATGCGGGCCTCGACCAACGACTCCGTGGGTCCCGCGACGACCGAGACCTGCTGCCCGACCAAGAGGCCGGCGGCGGTGTCCTGGGGTACCGAGAAGTCGACGTGTACCGCGTCATCGGCGCCCTGCAGCGTGGTCAGGGAGGCTCCCTGGTCCAGGTACTGACCTGTGTGCACGTCCGAGAGGCCGATCCGCGCCCTGAAGGGTGCGCGCAGGGTCTTGCGTCGAATCTCCGCCTTCGTCCGCGCGACATCGGCATCAGCGACCTCGCGCTCGGTGCGAGCACGATCGACGTCGGCTTGACTCGCGCCCCGGCTGGCGCTCGCGCGCTCCGTGCGATCCAGCAGCGTGGCCGCCAGCGCCGCTCGAGCCTCGAGCGCGGCGAGTTCCGCCTGCTCGACGCTCACGTCGAGCGCGACCAGGAGCTCTCCCTCCTCGACGATGGCTCCGGCCTCGAGGCGCGATTCGACCACCGTGCCCGCCACCTCGTTGCGAAGCGTCACCGAGCGCAGAGCGAGCACCGTGCCGATCGCGGTGCTCGTGCGCTGGTAGGGCAGTATGCGAGCCAGGTCAGCGGTCACGACGGCGACCGGTTCGGGTTGCTGAACTGCCGCGGCCGCCGCCATCTGGCCTCGGCGCCAGGCCGTGAGGCCGAGACCACCGCCCACGATCACGGCGAGCAGGAGCAGCGAGGCGATCCAGGCTGCGTAACGCGGCGGGCTCGGCAGGTCGCGGGAATCGGCCTCCCGATCGACGGGAGCCGAGCTCGACGGACGCGGCTCTTGCGCTAGGGAAGCGTGAGTCATGGGTATGCAAGTCGACTGGGTCGATGATCTTGGTGCGCGTTGCCCCACCGACTGGAATGCGTGGTCGTCAGGGTGAATGCGGGAGCAGGGTCCCAAAGACGAAGTCGAGGAAGTCCTCGAGTGGCTGCAGGCTGCGCTCGATCTGCATGCGCGTGGTCGCCCCGATCCAGAGCATGACCAGCACGTTGGCCAGGTGGTCGGCGTCGTGCCGCGCGGCGATCTCACCGGCCGCCTGCCCCTCCTTCAGGACTCCGGCGAGCCCCGTGCTCCACTGCTGGTAGGCGCCCTTGACCGCGGCGTGCACCGAGTCGCTGAGATTCGACGTCTCGAGGGCGAGCTTGGCGATCAGGCACTCACACGATGTGCCGCTGTCCCTGCACTCCTCGAAGCCCGAATCGAAGACTGCCCGCAGCCGTTGCAACGGGGTCATCCCCCGGTCCGAGAGCAGCGGCCCCATGTGCTCGAGGTGCTCATCGCGGGCGCGCTCGATCAGCGCGACCCCCAGAGCCTCCTTGGACGCGAAGTAGTGGTAGAAGGAGCCCTTCGGGACGCCGGCGCGCTGCAGGATTTCGTTCAGGCCCGAGCCGTTGAAGCCCTTGGCGCTGACGATGTCGTGGGCGGAGGCGAGGATTCGCTCCTGCGTGCCAACCGCTTCGGAGGTCGCTCCTTCGTCCAGGGGAGTCTTCGGGCGAGACATGGGGGCGGGAAAATAGACCGGTCGTCTAGCCCTGTCAAATCAAGTCTCGGAACTCGTGGGAGGGGCTCCAAGCGCCCTACCGGCCCCCCACCGCTCTGACCTCGCAGGCAACTTCGGGGTTCGCGGCGCTGGACCAGAACTATCTGGTTCCACCGCGAGCTGGGCGGGCGGGTCGCTCCGCCACGGCGCCCCTCCCTCTGCGACTGGTGCCCTGGACCACTACTGGCGCAGGTGCTGACGAGCGCCGTCCAACTCGATCACCGCGCCGTTCGGTCCCGACTCGAGCCACTGGCGAGCGACTCCGGCCACCTCCGACGGTTGGACCAGGGCGCCGCCCGGATTCTGTGATGCGAAGAATGCGCGCGCCTCGGCCTCGGACTTGCCGGTCTTGGCCACGACGTTGGCGATCGAGGCGGCGAGCATGGGCGAGTCGACGTAGTGCGGACAGATGGCGCCGAAGGCGACGCCCTTGGGGCCGACCTCGAGCGCGGCGGCGCGGGTGAAGCCGAGCAGGGCATGCTTGGACGCGCAGTAGGCGCTGACATAGGGATAGCCCACCAGCCCGGCGGAGGAAGCGATCGCCAGGATGCGGCCGGCGCCCCGCTCGAGCATGCCCGGCAACAGCGCCTCGACCAGGAGCCGTGGGCCGTGGAAGTTGACCGCCAGGTGCCGCTCGTAGAGGTCTTCTCCCGAGTCCGTCGTGCCGCGCAGGAGCGGCGCGCTGATGGCGATCCCGGCGTTGTTGACCAGCCAATCGACGGGACCGAGCTCGCCGGCCAACTGCTCGATGCGAACTCGGGCCGCGCGCAGGGAGGAGCGATCCGCCACGTCCAGAGCCAGGGGCCGCGCCGAACCTCCCGCCTCCTCGATCTGTGCGCAGAGCCGTTCGCAGTCCTGCAGACCGCGGGCGGCCACGATCACCGCGGCCCCCACTGTGACGAGCTCCTCGACGATCGCGGCGCCGATGCCGCGACTGCCGCCGGTGACGAGCGCGACATGCTGAGTCATGGCCGGGATTCTGGCACCACCAAGCGCGGGTTGCGAGACCGCTCGGCGTCGGGTGCCCGGCGACACGTAGTTGCGCCCCCCAGTGACCGTCTCGAGTAGTCCTCGACCCGAGCCCGGGCTGCTCGGACGCAGCTCCCTCGCCCGATGGGAGCTCGGCCGGTCGCGACGAGGATCGCGCCCTCGGCCCGTGTCCACGAGCGGCCCATCCGGGACTCGATCGGGACCACTGCCCTCGCGGAGCTCCATGTCGAAGCCGTCGGGGCTGGCCCGAACCCGAGTCCGTGGGGCGGTAGGATCTCTCCCCCAACCATGGCACTCACATCGCTGATCACGCTGGTGGCCGCCGCGGCCCTCGCCGCGACGACCCAGGAGCCCGCCCCCCCGGCAGCCGCCCCTTCGGCGGTGTCCGCACCGGCGACCGTGTACCGGACGGTCACGTTCCAAAGTGGCGACGGCCTGGAGATCACCGCCGACCTCTATGTCGGCGAGGTCTCCTCGCCCCAGGAACGTTCGCAGCGGCCCTTCATCGTCCTCTTCCACCAGGCCGGCTGGAGCCGCGGCGAGTACCGGGAGATCGCCCCCCAGCTCGTGCTCCTGGGCTTCGACTGCTTGGCCGTGGACCAGCGCTCCGGCGGCGCGGTCAACGACGTCGTCAACGCCACCAACGCCCGCGCGGTGGCGGCGGAACTGCCGACGCGCTTCACCGATGCCGAGCAGGACATGGTCGCCGCCCTGGCCGCGGTGCGCCGGCACCTCGCCAACGGCCGCACCCTCGTGGCCTGGGGCAGCAGCTACTCCTCGGCCCTGGTCTTGCGCCTGGCCGCCGACCACCCCGAGTTGGTGGACGCCTGGGTCGCCTTCGCCCCCGGCGACTACTTCGAGCGCGAAGGCAAGCCCAAGGACTGGATCGCATCCGCCGCGCTGCGAGTGACCCAACCGGGCTTCCTGACTTCCGCCCGCCGCGAGCGCGGCAACTGGGAGGAGATCTGGGACAACCTGCCTTCCACTCCGAACGAGGGTCGCTGGTACTTCCTGCCCGAGACCGAGGGCAACCACGGATCGCGAGCACTGTGGGCGCGCTTCGAGGACAGCGGCGCCTATTGGGCAGCGCTCGAGCCCTTCCTCGACCACGTCTACACCCTCGAGCGCCCCGCCCCCCTGGTCCGCGAGCAAGTCGAAGACGATCCTTTCGCCGCATCGACCCAGGCGCCGGACCAGGGCTGATCGGCGCCGACGATGGCCAATACTCCCCGCACGCCGTTCCGGCACGAGATCGCTCCCGCCGTCTGGCCCAGCGCCGAACAGGCGCGGTCGAGCCGACTCTTCTCCCCCGTCGATCTGGGCCCCCTGAGCGCGCGCACGCGTACCTGGGTCCCGGCCATGGTGCCCTGGCGCGCCACCGACGAGGGCTTCGTGACCCCCGAGGTGCTCGAGTGGTACGGCCGCTTCGCCGACGGGCGACCCGGCGTGCTCGTGATCGAAGCTACGGGCATCCGTGACGTCCCCAGCGGCCCCCTGCTGCGGATCGGGCACGACCGCTTCCTGCCCGGTCTGCGCGAGCTGGTCGAGACGGTCAGACGTCGCTCCGAGGGGCAGACCCGGCTCCTGATCCAGTGCATCGACTTCCTCGCCATCAAGCGGCGACCGACGGTCGAGAAGTTCGTGCAGCGCTTCCTGGAAATCACAACGCGTCACCGGGACGGCCTGGCGGCCACGCCCGGCGCAGGCACTGCATCGGACGCAGGCACCGCATCGGACGCCGGCACCGCATCGGACGCTGGCACTGCATCGGACGCAGGCACTGCATCGGACGCAGGCACCGCATCGGACGCCGGTACCGCACCGGACGCCGACGACGCAGCGATACGGGCCGCGCTGCTCGCCCTGCCCCACGAACGACTGCTCGAGATCCTGAGCCCGCGCGAGGTCTCCGACCTCGAGATGGGTTACCGCGAGCGCGTCGACGATTTGCAACTGCCCCACGTGGCGGACCTCCCCCATGTTCTGCCCGGCCTGTTCGCCGACGCGTCGGGGCGCGCCCGCGAGGCCGGCTTCGACGGCGTCGAGCTGCACTACGCCCACGCCTACACCATGTCCTCGTTCCTCAGTCGGACGAACGGGCGCACGGACGGTTACGGGGGATCGCGTGAAAACCGTGTGCGCCTGCCGCTCGAGGTCTTGGCCGCCGTGCGCGAACGCGTGGGCGACAACTACTGCGTCGGCTGCCGCTTCCTGGGCGACGAAATCATCGCCGGCGGCAGTCGCGTCGAGGACGCCGTCTACTACGGCACCGAGTTCGCGCGGGCCGGGATGGACTTCCTGTCGATCAGCGTCGGCGGCAAGTTCGACGACGCGAAGCAGCCCAAGGTCGGCGAGGCCGCCTACCCCTACACCGGCGAGAGCGGCCACGAGTGCATGCCCACCGTCCGCATCGACCAGCGCGGGCCCTTCGGCCGCAACCTGCCCGTGTCCCGTGCGGTGCGCCAGGGCCTGCGGGCCGCCGGGTTCGAGACGCCGGTGGTCGGCGCGGGCGGGATCAACTCCTTCGAGCTGGCCGAGCGGGCCCTGACCCAGGGGGACTGCGACGTGATCGCCGCCGCGCGGCAGAGCCTGGCCGACCCCGACTGGTGGCTGAAGATGGAACGTGGACAGGGCGCCCAGACCCGCCGCTGCCTGTTCACGAATTACTGTGAGGCCCTCGACCAGCGCCACCAGCAGGTCACCTGCCAACTCTGGGACCGCGACTTCGAGGCCGCCGACCCCGGGGGCTCGGACGGGGCCATCCGGCGCTCCCCGGACGGCAAGCGCCGCCTGGTACCCCCGCCCTGGCGACCGGATCCTGACGCTTTGCGCACAAACGGCGAGTGACCTGTCCGTAACTGTGCCCGGTCGGGCCTCGTCCCTGCGCTAGCCTCCGCTCGAGCCCTTCCGCCGCGACGCCGACGACCATCGCAATGCAGATCCGCCCCCGACCCTCGCTCCGTGCCGGCGCCGCCCTCCTGGCCCTCGTCGCCGGCATTCCGTCGGGCGCCGCCGCGTTGCCCCCCAGCCCAGCGCCCCAGGATCCCGAGCGCGGGTCGATCGGCGGACTGATCGTGTGCGGACCGGGTTGGGTCGAGGTCGACGGCGCGCGTCGGATCGAGACCCCCTACCCGGTGGCCAAGGCCCTCGAGTTCGCCGGGCCGGGCGCGCTGATCGAGCTGCAGCCCGGTGACTACGCGCCGCTGATGATCGGGTTCAACAACCAAGACCCCTCCAACGCCCGCACGGTCGGCGGCCAACCCGGGCTGCCGATCACCGTACGCGGGCGCGGCATCGTGCGCTTCAAGGCCCAGGGCCGCGGCGACACCATCGGCATCTCCCAGCAGTTCCCGGTCGCCCACATCACCTTCGAAAAGGTGGTGATCGAGGCCGGCACGCGCTCGGCGGTGATGTTCTACGACCTGGCCGACAACGAACAGCACACCGGCTTCCACTTCTACGACTGCGGGATCGACGGCGGCTGGGACCACGTGGCCGGCACGGGCAACTCCAGCAAGTGGGGCATCCTCGGCCACGACCTGGCCGACTTCGTCTTCGCCGGGCGCGAGGGCCGGGCCTTCGTGCGCGACGTGCGGCTGGAACACGGTTTCTACCTGCAGAGCCCGCGCGGGGACATCACCCTCGAGAACATCGATGGCACGCGCCTGGGGCGCTGCTTCGTGCAGATCACCGCGCGCGAGCGCTCGGGTCCTCCGGGTCGCGGCTTGATCGTCGTGCGAGGCAACAAGGTCTCCGACACTGGCTTGTCCGAGTGGGACGACTTCAAGGGCGGCACGGCCTTCACCTTCGCGGGAGGCCTGCAGCACTGCACGATCCTGGTCCAGGACAACACGTACAAGGCCGGCTTCGATCAACGCCTCCGCAAGTTGACCCGCGGCGGCGCGCCCTACGGCACCGGCGCGTTGGTGGCCTGGGACGGCGGCGAGAAGCTCCCCAACGGTTCGCTGGTGCTGCGCTCCAACGAGTTCCGCTTCGCCGAGGGTTGTGGCGACCGCGCCACGGTCGCCATCTCGGCCTGCGAGCGGGTCGTGATCGAGGCCGACAACGTCTTCCAAGCCGGCGCATTCGGCGTGGCCCTCGACCTCGAGCCGGAGTACACCGGCGACCGCCCGGGACCCAAGCCCAACGGGCGCGTCTTCCTCGCCGACGGCGTGGATCTGAAGGGTGAGCTGCGAATCTCCGGGCGCGCCGCGACGGACGCCCAGCGCAGCGCCCTGGCGATCTCGTTCGGCGAGCGCTGAGGGGCCGAGGGCTCCACGCCCGGCGCTCGCGCGACGGCTCCGAGCCGGTGCGGTCCACGCCGTCGCGCCCGACGATCGACCGGGCACGGGCTCGCGTTCGGACTCCGATCACCCCGGCGGCCCATCGGGGCCAACTCCGCGGCGCCGGGGGCGTACCGACCTGCCAGGTGCCGTTAGGATCCTCGCCCCCAAGCAACGGTCGACCCGCACGGGGTCACCGATCGATCGCCCCAAGTCACTCAGGACGCCAGATGTCTCTCTCGACCCTCACTGCGCTGACCCTCTTGGCAGCGCCCCACTTCGGCGCCGCCAGCGGCTCGATCCCGCTCACGACCGCGGCCACGCCGACGGGAGTCGCGGGTGCGCCGATCGCCGGTTCGATCCAGGACGGAACGAACCAGGACGAGCCCGCGGCTCAAGACGGGCCCGCGGCGATCCCCGCCGACGGCGCGACTGCGGTCACGACCGAGTCAGGCCTGGTCTATTCGATCCTCGAGCCCGGGCTCGAAGGCTCGCCCAAGCCCGCGCTCGGCGACATGGTCGAGGTGCACTACACCGGTTGGCTGACCGACGGGACGATCTTCGACAACTCGCGGGTGGCGCGGCAGCCGGGCGGCGAGGTCGAGACCGCGAAGTTTCGTCTGGGACGCGTGATCCCGGGTTGGAACGAGGGGCTGCAGCTCATGAGCCCGGGCTCGCGCTTCAAGTTGACGGTGCCGGCCGACCTGGCCTACGGCGACCAGTCGCGGGGCGAGATCACACCCGGATCGACCCTGATCTTCGACGTGGAGCTGATCGGCTTCACGCCCGGCGAGCGGCCCCCGGCGTTCCAGCCCCTCGACCCGCAGAAGGCGATCATGCTGGCGCGCGGGATCCGCTACCAGGTGCTCGAACCCGGCAGCGGGGAGGCGCCGGCGCCCGACGAGGCGGTCAAGCTGTGGTTCGCCATGTACGGACCGAATGGACAGCCGATCGACTGCAGCGAGTGGGACAACGGTCCTCTGATGTGCTCGACGCAACAGGCTCCCCTGCCCTTCATCGAGGAGCTGCTGCCGGTGGTCAAGCCGGGCACCGTGGCCCTGGTCGAGGTCCCGCCCTCCGCGGGCTTCGGCGACGCGGCTGTCCCCGGCATCGGCGAGGGCGACTCGACGATCTGGCGCATCGAAGTGCTGCACGTGGCGCGCAACCCGGTCCTGCCCGACTTCGTGCCGGTGCCCGATGAGGGCGCGACCGTGACCGAGAGCGGCATCCGCTGCCTCACGCTCGAGCCCGGCGAGGGCGCGCCGCCGACCGCGGAGCAGACCTTCAAGCTGCGCTTCACCTACTGGACCACCGACGGCCAGTTGATCGATTCGAGCCTGAACACGCCCCAGGGCTCCCTCACCGCCAAGGCCGATCAACTGCTCCTGCCCTTCATGAAGGAGCTTCCGCTCACCATGGCGCCGGGCTCCGTCCTGGTGGCCGAGGTTCCGCCGGAGCAGAGCTTCGGCGAGCGCCAGCCGCCTGGCATCGAGCCCGGCGCGAGCACCATCTGGCGCCTGGAGCTGCTCGACGTGCTGGAGCCCCTGCCGGTGCCCGAGTTCGTCGAACCGAAGCGCGAGGGCTCCGACATCACCGACAGCGGCTTGGTGATCCAGACCGTGATCGCCGGCAGCGGCAAGCCGGCGCGCGCCGACCAGAAGGTGCGTGTGCACTACGCCGGCTGGCTGGCCTCCGACGGCACCCTGTTCGACAACTCCTTCGAACGCGGCGAGCCCTCGACCTTCGGCGTGACCCAGGTCATCCCGGGCTGGACCGAAGCCCTGCTCGAGCTCCCGGCCGGCAGCACGGCGCTGCTCTGGATCCCCTCGGACCTGGCCTACGGACCCAGGGGCGCCGGCCCGATGATCGGCCCCAACGAGGACCTGGTCTTCCTGGTGCAGGTGATCGCGATCGAGGACTGAGCCGACTTCGGCGACGGGGCCGTCGCGAGCGCCTGGGGCGATCGCGACGGCCTCGCGTCGTTCGTGAGCGATCGGCGCTCGGTCGGTTCCGCGGGCAAGGGCGCCCAACGGGGCCGCGGCGCCTACCAGTCGCTGGGCTGTTCGACAGTGACCGTGCTGCCGGAGGTCAACTCGACGTCCAGCCCGCGCCGGTCGGCCGCGACCACGGTCGCTTGGATCGTTTCGCCGCCGAAGTACACCCGACGGGGACCCGCCATGCGGCGCGCTTCACGCTGACGGCCGGCCAGGATCTCGAAGGGCAGGGACCCGCCGCCCGGGGACTCGATCAGGTCGACGACCGCGCTCGACAGTCCACCCTCGAGCTCGAGCACGACCTGCCTGCCATCACCATCGGGCCGGGGCACGACGCGCAGGGGGGCGGGCTCCCCGACCCAGTCCGGCCCACCGATGGCGAACGCGACGTCGCCCTCGAAGGGGATTCGGCCCTCGAAGGCCAGTCGGTCGATGCCGCGCTCCACCCTCCAGGGCACGAGTCGCCAAGACAACGTCCGCACCGCGGCCTGCGGCATGGCGAAGACCTCCAGGCGGGAACGGATGCCCGTTAGCTGCGGGACCCGCAACTCGAAGTCCAGGGGCGTACCGAGCTCGAGGATCAGCTCCTCGCCTGCGGCCCGGATCGAGGCCGCGCCGACCTGGCCGTCGGGGCTCTCGACCTCGACCATCGGCGCTGCGTCCGCGCCCCGTAACTGGAGCGGGTCGACGAAGTAGCTGAAGGTCCCGTCCGCAGCGGTGCGACCGTCCGGGCTGCCGTGCACGGCCATCCAGCTGTGGCTGAGAGGGTGCCAATGGCGAACGGTCACGCGTGCGTCCTCGACCGGGCCCCCGCCGCGGTCGACCACCAGGCCCTCGACCAACAGGGCCGGCCGCTCCAATCGCAACTCACCGAAGTCGAGGACGCTCCCGTCGACCGGGAAGGGACGCTCCACCCGGCAGGCGCCTGCGGGCTGCACGCTGGCGCGCGCTTCGAGCTCGATTCCGTCGGGCAGGTCCGCGCCCGACGCGCGGTGGATGAGCGAAACAGTCAGGCTAACGAGCGAGCCGTCCACGGCCGGCTGCACCCGCACCCGATCGAGTGACGAGCGCCGCCGGATCCGCCCGTCCTTCGACCAGGTCTCCCACGCGATCACGTCGATCGAAGCGGGCAGCGGACCGTCGGTGATGGCCAGCTCACAGCGCAGCTCCAGCTCACCCACGCTCGGCTGCTCGACGGGCTCATCGAACGACGATTCGCGGGCAGGGTCACCTCCGTCAGCGCCTCCCTGGGCGGCCCGCCCCACCTGCCAAGCGCCACCGAGCAGCAGAGCCGCGACCCCGATCCCCGCCACCGTCGATCCCCGCTGCCATCCTCTGTTCATCGCTGTTTCCTCGGACCCTCGAGTCCTGCCCCAGGCGGGCATGGCTCGACCCTAGGGCCCGCCGCGGACGACTCGAGCCCTTGCACCGATCAAGACCCGGTCAATCGGCTCCACGACTCTCAACTCGCGGTCGAGGCCTCACGGAAGAGCGCGAACAGGGCCCCGGTCGGGTCGGCCATGACTGCGAAGCGCCCGATGTTCGGGATGTCGCGCGGGTCGACCCAGACCTGGGCCGAGAGGCTCCTGGCCTTCTCGGTCATGGCGTCCACGTCCTCGACGCGCGCGTAGGACAGCCAGGTCGACGGTCCCGGAGCCTCGGCCGGCTTCTGCATCACTCCTGCGTGCATCAGGCCGCCGCGCTCGAGCACCAGGTAATCGCCGTCCGGCGTCGGCATGGTCTTGACGTCGTAGTCGAAGACGCCCGCGTAGAACTCCGCGTCGCGCGCGGCATCCGTCGAGAGCAGCTCGTCCCAGCAGAACAGTCCGAAGGGCATCGCCGTCTCGTCGCGGGGCGCGGGCGGGTCCGTGCCCTTCCACAGCGAGACCAGACCCTCGCCGAGGTCGCTGCAGACCGCCCAGCGGCCGTGCTCGCCGAGGTCCATCGGTCCGATGCGGACCTCGCCGCCGGCCGAGGCGAAGCGGGCGCAGACGGCGTCCACGTCGTCGCAGGCGATGTAGGGCACGAAGTGGGAGGGCACGCCGAGGTCCGCGTCCAAGCCCATCAGCGCGCAGGCGATGCGGTCGCCCACGCGCATCTGGAAGTGCGTCGACTCGGGACCGCCGGGGGTGACCTCGACCGCCTTCCAACCGAGCAGGGCTTCGAAGAACGCGATCGAGCGCCCCACGTCGGTGGTCTTGAGGTCGTGGTGAATGATGCGGCCGTGGTCGTCGGAATGGCTCATCGGGCTCTTGCGCTACTTCAGGTTCGAGTGTGGCGAACGCGTCGGGTATCGGTCTTCAGTCCTCGAGCTTCGACGCCAGTCGCGCCAGGGCGCGCGAGAGCAGCGACCAGGTCGACGACACCGAGCGTCCCATGCGCTCGGCGATCTCCTCGTGGCCGAGCTCCAGCACCCGCGCCAGCAGGATCACCTCTTGGTAGTCGGGCGGCAACTCGGCAAAGGCCCGTTCCAGGCGACCCAGCTCCTCGTGGGCGGCCACGTCGCGGCTGGGGGTGAACAGGGACTCGAGCCCACGCAGGGTCTCGCCCTCGTCCCCCAGCGGCGTGGCCGGCACCTCGCGCGCGGCGTCGCGCTTGTCGCGCCGCCAGAAGCGGCCGCGATCGATGACCTTGTGTTCCGCGCGGCGGAAGAGCCACTGACGGAAGCCAGCCTCGCCGCGGTACTCGAAGCCGTCCAGGCCCTCGAGCACCTCGCGGCAGACGGACTGCACCAGGTCCTCGGACGACTCGCGCCCGCGGACCACCGGCCCCATCTTGAGTCGCACGAAGGCGCGCAGGCGCGCGAGGTGCTGCAAGAGCAGGGCCTCGATGGCCTCGCGATCACCGCGACCGGCGCGCTCAACCAGAGCGGCGGTGCGGTCGGGCTCGGGGGGCGATTCGTCCTGTGAGGTCATGGGCAGCCAGGAGTGGCCTATTCTAGGTGTCGGCACCCGCCCGGGCGCCCACGCAACACATGGAAGGCGACACACCCGACGACGAACGCATCGAGGCCCTGGTCGCGCGCGTGTGCGAGCTCGCGCTCGAGCTCGGCCCCGCGGCCATCGAGCGGGTCTGCGACGAGGAGCCGGCCTGCGCCGATTCGATCCGCAGCCACCTGGCGCGACTCGAGCGCTTCGGGATGCTGCCGCCAGAGCTGGCGCCGAGGGAGAACGACGACACCTACGAGCTGCTCGGTCCCCTCGGATCGGGTGGCATGGGCGTGGTCTACCGGGCGCGCGATCGCCGCGACGGACGCGTCGTCGCGCTCAAGACCCTCGATCCGCGCCTGGCCCTGACCGATCGACTGCGGGCGCGCTTCCGGCGCGAGATCGACGCGGTGCGGCGCGTGGACCATCCGCGCGTGGTGGGTGTGCTCGAGGTCGGCGAGCGCGCCGGCCTGCCCTACTTCACGATGCCCTTCGTCGAGGGCGCGACCCTCGGCGCCCTGTTGACGCACCTGCGCCAGGGCGGCGAGGCTGGTCGCGCGCCGTCGATCGAGGAGCTCGCGGCGGCCTGGCAGCGGGACGCCGCCCGTCCACCCCTGACCCTGCCCGGACGCAGCTACGTCGAGGTCGTCTGCCGCATCGTGCTCGATGTGGCGCGGGGCCTCGAAGCGGTTCACGCGGTCGGCGTCGTGCACCGCGACGTGAAGCCCTCGAACCTCCTGATCGACGCCAGGGGCCGCGGCAACCTCTTCGACCTGGGCCTGGCGCACCTGGTCGACGACACGCGGCTGACCCACACCGGCGACTTCGCGGGCTCGCCCCACTACGCCGCGCCGGAGCAGGTCGTGGGCCCGTCCGGTGCCATCGACGCGCGCACGGACCTGTGGGGCCTGGGCGCGACCCTGTTCGAGGCCCTCGCCCTGCGACCGCCGTTCATGGGCTCGGGCAGCCCCGAGATCCTGCGTCAGATCGCGACTGCGGACGCGCCGCGGCTGCGCGCCGTGGCGCCCTGGGCGCCGCGCGACCTGGAAACGCTCGTTTCGTGCTGCCTGGAGCGCGACCCGGCGCGGCGCTACGCCAGCGCGGCCGAGCTCGCGGCGGACCTGACGCGCTTCCTCGACTTCCGACCCGTCCTGGCGCGGCCCATCGGTCGCGTCGAGCGTCTGGCGCGCCTGGCCCGGCGCAACCGCGCGGCGACGGCGGCGACGGTGTTGGGCGCGGCGATCCTGTTGGGGACGCCGCTGGGGCTGTGGCAGCACAGCCGCACGATCGGTCAGCAGCGCGACGTGGCCGAGAAGGCGGCGGCCGAGGCTCGACGCGAGGCGGCGGAGAACCTGGAGGTCTCGCGCTTTCTCGAGTCGTTGATCCTGGGCCTCGAACGCACCGGTCGCGAGGGCGACCGCGAGGCCGCGCGCGAGCTGATCGCCATCGCCCAGGGGCGACTCGCCGCGGTCGACTCCCTGCGGCCCCTGACCCGCGCCAGCCTCCTGGCGACGGTGGCGCGGGTGTTGGTGGGGATGGAGCGCGAGGCGGAGGCCGTGCCGCTGCTCGATCGCTCCCTGTCGATCCGCCAGACGGAGCTCGGCGAGGGGCACCTCGAGACGGCGCAGACGCTGCAGGAGTTGGCGGCCCTGCACCTGGAGCTGGGCAACGTGCTGAGCGCGCGCGGACTGGTGGAGCGCGGACTGCGCTCGATCGCGGTGCTCGACGAGGCGCCGCGCGCGCGGGCACTGGCGGACGAGAACCTGGCGGCGTTGGCGCGGATCGACGGGCGCGGGGGCGACGCACTGGGGCACTTGGAGGCCGCGGTGGCACGCTACCGCGAGTTGCCGCGCGAACGGGAGACCGCGGTGGCGCGGGTGCTGCGCTCGATCGGCTCCCTGTACCTCGAACTCGGCGACCCCGCCGCGGCCGCGCGTGCCCTGGAGCAGAGCGTCGACGCCAGCTCCGATGGTTGGAGCCCCGACGGGCTCGACGCCGTCGAGGGCCTCGAATTGCTGGGTCGCGCCTACGAAGCGTTGGCTCGCGCCGGCGACGCCTCCCTGGCCCTGGAGCGGGCGCTGGACCTGCGCCGCAAGTCGGGGCAAGCGATCGACGCGGGGACGGCGGAGCTGCTCGAGCGCCTGCTCGCCCTCGACGCCGAGCAGGCTGACCCGGACGCCGTGCGCCGGCGGTTGACCCTCGAGCGCCGCGTGCTGCTGGGCGAGAACCGTCTGGAACTCGGACTGTCCGACGCGCGCGGTCCGTTCGAGCGAGCTCTGGTCGAAGCCGACGGGATCGAAGGCGCGGTCAGCCTGCGCGGACGGGCCCTGGTGGGACTGGCGCGCGTGGCCGCCTTCGAGGGCCGCGAGGCCGAGGCGCAGCAGTGCTTGGCCGAGGCGGCGCGCCTGCCGCGCATGGCCTCGCCCGAGGCGAGCTGGGTCGACGACCTGTTCGAGACGCGACTGGGTCTGGACCTGGCGCGCGCGGACCGCAGCGCGAGCACCTCGCTCGGCACCGACCTGGAAGCGCTGACCCTGTGGTTCCGCCAGCGCATCGAGCGCGCCTCGGCGGCCGACCGCGACCTGCCCGAGCGTCTGCGGCGCAACGCCCTCTTGCTGTTGCAGCTGCGTGAGTCGGGGCGAGCCGAGGAGCTGCTCGCCGGCGCCACCGACCTCGAGCAGCGGCGCGGGAGGGACAGCTCGACCACCGTCGGGCTCGACTACCGCTCGCTGCTCGAGGACACCTACTCGGCCTCGATGCAGCAGGGCATCACCTGCCTGCAGTCCGAGCGCTGGGCGGACGCGATCGGCGCGTTCGAGCTGTGTGCCGCCGCGCGCCCCGACGATCCGGTGGCGCCCTACAACGCAGCCTGCGCCCACGCCCACCTGGGGCAGACGGCCCAGGCCCTCGCGGCCCTGGAGCGCAGCGTCGAGCGGGGCTACGCCTTCCGCGAGCGCGCGGTGGAGTTGACCGCTTCCGATCCGGACCTCGCGAACCTGCGCGGCGAGCCGCGTTTCCAACGTCTGATCGTGCGGATGCAGGGGCTGGTGGACGCCGCGGAGGCCTTCGCGGCCAAGCCGCGCGTCTGGGCGCCCGCGGGTCTCGACGCGAGTCGACCGGTGCCGGCCCTGTACGTGCTGCACGCGGACGGCAGCACGGCCGACGCGGTGCTCGCCGGCCCCTGGCGCGAGTTGGCCGATCGCCTGGGCCTCTTGTTGGTGGCGCCCTCGGGACGTATCCCGGCTCGGCTGGACCCGGAGCTGGGGATGCTGTGGACCGACAGCCTGGCCCGCTACGCCGCCCAGAGCCGCTACTACGAGGCCCCCGTGCGAACGGCCGATACCGTCGTGCGCCGCGAGTGGACCCTGGACCCCGAGCGGGTGTTCATCGCAGGCGAGGGCCTGGGCGGAACCCTGGCCTTCCATATCGCGGTGCGCTCGCCCGAACTCTTCCGAGGCTGCCTCATGGTCGACGCTTCGGTGCCGATCGAGCTGATCGAGGACCTGGTGCCGCGTTTGGGGAACTTGGGACTGCGCGCGGCCATCCTGGCCGATCCCGCCCGTCGCCCGGACGGCATGCCCGCCGAACTCAGCACCTCGGGCTACCTGTCGCGCACCTTCGCGCAGCTCGAGCGCTGGGGCATTCAGACCACCTTGGGGACGCGCAAGCGCGATGGCGGCGAGTTGGACGTCGAGTGGGTGGCCGGCGCGATCTCGTTCCTCGAGCGCGGCCGCTAACCCAATTCCGCGGCCACTCCGCCCCATCGGCCGCGATGCGGCCCCGGCGCCCCCCGGGAAGAGGGGGACGCCGGCGTCCGCCGACCCGCAAGGGCCGTTTTCTCGATCAGAAGAGGAACAGGACGACGGGATCGCTCGCTCCCACGATCAGGTCGGAGGCGAAGGGGTCGAGCACGACGAAGGCGTGGTGCAGTTGCATACCCGCCAGGCTGGTGGCCGCACCGGGCGGAATCGTCAGGCTCGCCGTGGCCGCGCCGGTGCTGCCGAAGACGCCGATGGCGTTCGTGATCAGGCCCACGCCGCCGGTGTTGATGAGCTGGTTGAAGTAGACGTCGGGGTTCAAGTCCAAGTGCACCGAAGGGGTGCCCACGCCGGGTTCGGTGCCGGACATGGATCCCAGCAGCAGGTAGAACGCGCCGGCTTGTTCCAGCGGGACGCCCAGCTCGAAGTCGACCTGGGCGCCCGCGACCGTCGAGGCATACATCGTGTCCGAATGGATCACGCCCAGCGGCTGCTCCAGCCACAGTGCCGCCACAGGCTCGGGAGCCACGTAGGTCTCGACCACGGAGCCGAAGACTTGCACGACGCGGTGGATCAGGCCGTTCGATCCACCGATCAAGAAGTTGTTACCGTCGCGCACGATCGCTGTCGCGTCGCCGTCGACCGGGTAGGCGTAGACCGCGAGCTCCGAGAGCTTGTCGAAGACCCAGACGTTGCCGTCGGAGGAGCCCAGGTAGAGCTCGGTAGCGGTCTGACTCATGGACTCGACCGGGCCGCCGGTGACTCCTGCCAGCTCGAATCCGTTGCCCAGAGCCAGGTCGGCGCGCTGGAACTCACCTACTGGCGAGCCCGCCCAGAGGGTGTCGCCGTCCACGGCCAGGGCCGCGATGGATTGGCCCGCCGAGAGGATCGTGCTGCCCAGGCCCGTGTCCGGATCCACGCGCACGACCGTGCCGTTGCTGCCGGCCACCAACAGGTCCCCCCCGTGGACCGCCAGGGACTTGGCGTCGTTGGCCACGGTGAAGGCCAGGGAGAGGGTGTGTGAGGTCAGGTCGAAGCGGCGGACTTCGCCGCTGGGGCTGCCCAGCCACAGGGCGCCGTCGAGTTGGACCACCGAGTGCAGGGGCACGTGGCTCGAGGCCTCGAGGGTGAAGACGCCGCTCTTGGGCGGCGCCGAGTAGACGTTCCCCGAGGGCGCGACGACGTAGAGCTTCGAGGCCTCGGCGCTGGCGGTGGTCGCGAGGACCACGGCGGCGGTCGAGGCGAGCAGAAGGTCGGGCAGCTTCATGGATCGGGTCCGGGTGGGGGTCGACGGCTTCGCGGGGCCTCCAGGGGGGCGAGCGTCCCGCGCTCGGCGCCCTCGCGCACAAACCCTGGGAAATCTGAAGACCCCCAATCATGCCCCGAAGCAGGGCCGGACGGCGGAAGATCGGCAGCCGCGACAGGAACGCCGTTTGCCGCGCGAGGCACCGCGGGGGCCGCCGCTTGCCTCGCCGAGGCCGGCATGCGCCGGTCCCGCTGACTCCTTCCTGGACCCTCTGAGAACCGCCACCATGGCACCCCGACCCACCCATCTTGCCCTGGCCGCCCTCGCCGCGGCCGCACCCGTCGCCCAGGGCTTCACGCCCCAGGAGCTGCTCGTCGACATCAACACCGGTCCGCCGGAGGTGAACCCGAGCGCCACTCCGAGTGACTTCGTCACGGCCGGCGGCCGGCTGTTCTTCTCCGCGACCGACCTGACCCACGGCCGCGAGCTCTGGACCCTGCAGCCGCCTGCGACCCAGCCCACGCTGCTGGTCGACCTGTCGCCCGGCTCGACCTCCTCCTCGCCGGCGAAGTTGACGGCCCTGCCCGACGGGCGGGTTCTGTTCACGGCCACCGCCACAGGCCAGGGGGTCGAGCTGTGGGTGACCGATGGCACCGCCGCTGGAACCAGCTTGGTGGCGGACATCAACGCCGGACCCTCGAGCTCCTACCCCACCGACCTCACGGCGCGGGGCAACGAGGTCTTCTTCTGGGCCAACGACGGCGTACACGGCTACGAGCTGTGGCGTAGCGATGCCACCACCGCCGGAACTCAGCTCGTGGGAGAGATCGAGGTCGGGCCCGGTGGCGCCGACGCGTTCACCCAGCTCGGCGACATCGAGACCGATGGTCAGACCCTGCTCGTCCCCGGCCACGTGGATGGCGCCGGCTGGGGCGTGTGGCTCACGGACGGTTCGATCCAGAACACGATCAAGTTGGCGAGCCTCGACAACGCCGTGTTCGAGTCGGTGGAAGAGGTCGTGGAGATGGGCGGGAAGTACTTCTTCTCCGCGCGCAACGGCCTGGGACGCGAACTGTGGGTCAGCGACGGCACCGTCGCCGGCACGGGCCCGATCGTGGATCTGAATCCCGCAGGCGACGCCAACCCGACGGGGCTCTTCGCCACCAGCACCCAGGTCTTCTTCGCCGCGACCGAGCCGAGCTTCGGCACCGAGTTGTGGGTCACCGACGGCACCTCTGCGGGCACCCACCTCGTGGCCGACCTGGCCTCGGGCGGACTGTTCTTCGACTCGTCGAATCCCGAGCCCATCGGCGGACTGGGTGACCGTTTCGTGTTCTCGGCCAGCACCCCGGCCACCGGGCGCGAACCGCTGATCACCGACGGTACCCAGGCCGGAACCCAGTTCCTGGGCGACCTCTCGCCCTTCTCGGGCAGTTCGGTCGGCATCTTCTTGGAGGACTCCAGCGCCGAGCTCGACGGCGAGCTGTACTTCCCGGCCTACGACGGGGTCCACGGCACCGAGCTGTGGGCCACCGACGGCACCCCCGCGGGAACGCGACTGGTGTCCGACCTGCAGCCCGGGACGAACCCGTCGTCGATCGGCTCGCTCTACGCATTCGACGGGAAGCTGTGGTTCGCGGCGGACGACGGCACGACCGGCACCGAGCTGTACGGCTCGGACGGCACCGCGGCCGGCACCGACCTGGTGCTCGAGATCTTCCCGCCGGCGACCACCCTGGGCTCCGAGCCCCGCTCGCTGACTCGCCTCGGCAACATCGTGCTGTTCGGCGCCGACGACGGCGTCCACGGCTCCGAACCCTGGGTGACCGACGGCACCGCGGCGGGCACGCACATGCTGCTCGACCTCTATCCCGGCGAGTTCAGCTCCGCCGCCAACTCCTTCGTGGCCCTCGAAGACCGGGCTGTCTTCCTTGCCAGCACACCCGAGTACGGCGCCGAACTCTGGGTCACCGACGGCACCGCCGCCGGCACCACGCTGCTGAAGGACTTCACACCCGGTCCCGTCGACTCCTTCTGGGCCGGCATTGGCAACACCGTGTTCGAGGGCCGTTTGTACTTCACCGCGCTCACCGAACAGGGCTTCGGCCTGTGGGTGACCGACGGCACCTCGGAGGGGACGCAGCTCTTCTTCGGCGGCGACACCTTCGCCTTCTTCGTCGGCCCGACCCTCGCGACCGACGACTGGCTTTACTTCTCGGCCCAGGAAGTTCCCAACGGAGTGGGCACCGAGCTGTACCGCACCGACGGCAACCCGGCCAACACCCAGTTGGTGATCGACTTGCTGCCCGGCGAACAGGGCTCCCTGGCCATCGCCGACCAGTTGATCGAGTTCGGAGGCGACGTGTACTTCACCGCTGACGACGGCAACACCGGCTTCGAGCTGTGGCGCAGCGACGGCACCGCAGCCGGTACCAGCCTGGTCGCGGACCTGGCCCCGGGCAGCGACCCGAGCTCGCCGCGCGAGTTCGCGGTCGTCGGCGACCGACTGCTGTTCATGGCCCGAGACGCGGCCGGCTTCTTCCAGGTCTTCTCCACCGACGGCACCGCCGCGCAGACGGTGCAGTTGACGGACGAACCCCTCGGCGTGCTGATCGGTCTCAACAGCAACGGCGACACCGCCTTCTTCCGCATCAACCCGTCGTCCACCGGCATCCAGCTCTGGACCAGTGACGGAACCGTCGCCGGAACGCAGCTCATCGAAGTGCTCACGCCCCCGACCTTCAGCGCCGACTTCCTGGACTTCAATCAGATCGCCTCTGGCCCGACCATGTTGTTCCCCAACAATGACGGGGCCAGTGGGTACGAGCTGTGGTCGACGGACGGCAGCGCCGAGGGCACCGGCGTGCTCTTCGACGTCGCCCCCGGTGCCGCGTCGTCCCTTCCGGCCGAGGTCATCCGCCTCGGCGGCAAGGTCCTGTTCACGGCCACCGATGGCGTGACGGGCAAGGAACTGCACGTCGCCAACCTGACTGCCCTGGGCGAATGGGTCGCCGAGCCCTACGGCAACCCCTGCGGCGTCGGCGCACCGAGCCTCTCGGTCAGCGGCATGCCCCAGGTCGACCAGCCCTTCGCCCTCGCCGTCGGCGATGTGGCCCCGGGCCTGCCCGGCCTGATAGCGGTCGGCACCGCCCAGACCTTCGAGCCCCTGGTGGGCGACTGCGCCCTGCGCGTGGCGCAGCCCTTCGCCCTGTTGGTGCCCTTCTTCACCGACGGCGCCGGCTCCTTCTCCCTGCCGGTGCTCCTGGGCCCGGCCTTCGCCGGCCTCGAGTTCGACGTGCAAGCGGTGACCATCGACGTCACCGGACTGCACGCGAGCTCCGGTCTGGAGGTGGTCGTCGGTCCCTGATGCTCGACCGCCCAGACGGGCCACTGAAACGGTGTCACTGAGCCAGTGCCACCGAAACTGGCCCACCGACGCGCAGAGCCCGCGGTCCCTCGACACGAGTCGAGGGACCGCGGGCTCTCTCGTCGGAGCGGCCGCCGCGCCGCCTACGGAAGCAGACCGACCGGCAGTGCGTTGCTGACGAAAGCGACGCCGAAGGTCGTCAGGTCGATGGTGAAGAAGGCGTGGTGCGCGACGAGTCCCGCCAGGGCACCGCTGCTCCCCGGAGGCACAGCGAAGATCGCGCTGGCATGGCCCACCGCGTTGAGCGAGGCGAAGCTCGACAAGAGCGGGAGCTGGTTGGGGTTGTCGAGGGTCAGGAGCAGGTAGGGATCGACGTTGAGGGGCAGCGCGACCCCCGGGGCCAGCGGGACGCCCGGCGCCGTTCCGGATAGGGACCCCAACAGCAGGTAGATCTCGCCCCCGTGGTCGCGCCCCGCGTCAAGGGTCAGGGACTGCAAGCCACCCGCCGACAGGGAGATGGAAATCACCGCAGCGCTCAGGGGCTCCAGATCGAGCAGGTAGGCCGCGCCGGCACTGGAGCCCTGGTCGTCGTCGCCGCGGGCACCGACGATCGCCCGGTCACCGGACAGCCCGAGCGCCCTTCCGAGCAGGTCACCGGACTGCCCGTCCGACGCCAGGACCTTGGCCGTTTGGGCCCACGTTCCGGACACGTCACGCTCGAAGAGGTAGGCCGCGCCGGCGTTGCTGCCGAGCTCGTCCTGGTCCGGCGAGCCGGCCAGGACCCGGCCCTCGGCGATGCCCACGGCGTAGCCGAGTTCGTCGCTCGCGGCGGCATCGCTCGCTTCCAGCCTCGCCGTCTGGACCCAAGAACTCCCGACCCGTTGGAAGACGTATACCGCGCCCTCGTCCTTGCCGAAGGGCTCGCCGGCGGACTCGGAGCCCGTGGCACCGATGGCCGCGAAGTCACCCTCCAGGGCCACGGACCAACCGAAGTAATCGAGCGGAATCGTGTCGGAACCCTTGAGGCGCTGGGTCTCGACCCAGCTGCTGCCGCTGTACTCGAACACGTAGACCGCCCCGGCACCGTTGCCGGGCGGGCCCTGCAGGTCGGCGCCAACCAAGAGCGTCGAGCCGTCCATGGCCAGGGTCCAACCGAACTGGGCGCCGTCCGAAGCGTCGCTGGCGTACAGCACCTGCGTCTGGGTCCAGTTGCCCGCGATGCGCTCGAACACGTAGACCGCCCCGGCCAAGGAACCCTGGGTCGCGTTGCGGTAGGCCCCCACCGCGGCAAAGTCGCCGTCGATGGCGACCGACCAGCCGAACTCCTGACCGACGATGGGCCCCGCCGCGACCAACGCGCCGGCCTCGCCCCACACGCCACCGACGCGTTCGAAGACGTAGGCCGCACCCTCGTTGCCGCCGAGGCTTCCGTCCTTGCCCGAGGCGCCGACGATGGCGCGCACGCCGGAGATGGCCACCGATCGACCGAAGGTGTCACCCGCGGCCGCGTTCGACGCCGTCAACTTCTGGGTCTCGAGCCAGGAGCCGTCTGGCTGCAGATCGAAGCTGTAGACCGACCCGGCCCCCGGGGCAGCGCTGCCGTCGGACTGGGCGGCAACCAGGGCCGTGGGTCCGGAGATCGCCACCGAGATGCCCGCCAGGTCGGACGAACCCGTCGCGCTGCCGTAGACCTTGGCCACCTCGGCAATGGGAGCCTGCAGGGCGTGGAGACTGGGCGCGGCGACGTCGAGAACAGTGGCGACGAGGGCGGGAACGATCAGAGCGGACGCGTGCATTGGATTCGCTGGGCTGAGCAGTCGTGTACGTGCAGTCACGGGTCGACGCGATACTTCGAGGGAACGGACGGCCTCGCCGATGCGAACGTCGGCGAGCCACGGCGCTGGCCCAGGTCGATCGCGGGTCGAGCGATCCCATCGGCGATCGGGAGCCGTGGCCAGGGCGTCGAGCCCCTTCGCAGGCGTAGCATTGTGAACCGAATCTCCGCGAGCGGGGGGTCCGCGCCGCTTCCGGCGAGCCGGCACCCGCGCGGCGTTCAACCGCCCTCGACCGCCGCCGCCACCAAACGATGGAACCGGTGCGTGCCCCGTTCGTGGGCGGGCGCGTAACGGCCGCGTCCGTAGAGGCGCGAGGCCAGGCCGCGCTGGACGCTCTCGGCGGCCTGCTCGTCCTCGAGCTCCACCGACACCAGATCGCCGCCGGCGCCCGTATCGAGTTTGGACGGATCCCAGACGTAGCTGCGGAAGCGGACCTGGGTGCGCGCCGGCCCAAGGGGCTCGATCACGTTGGTGGACACGCCCCAGGGGTAGACGTTCACCATCAGGTTGGGGAACAGCCACCAGTACCAGGCGGCAACGCTGCGACCCGCGTCCGGATGGCCCTCGGGCGGCGACTCGAAGGCCACGTCGCCCTGGCCCGCCTCGCCCAGTTGCAAGACGCCGGAGTCGAACAACTCGTAGTCGTAGCGGCCCAACTCCAGGGTCTGGGTCAGGCCCGGATGGATGAAGGGGATGTGGAGACCCTCGAGGTAGTTCTCGACGTAGAGCGCCCAGTGGGCGTCCAAGACGAAGTCGCGGTCGCGCGACCGATCGCGCGTGAGCCGCTCCCAGGGCAAATGGGCGTTGCGCCGCGCGATCGGGCCCCACCAGCCGTCGAAGGGCCCCGAAGGATCGAGCGACGTGAACAGCCAGGGTCCGCGCCGCTCGAGTTGCAGGCCGCGCAGGTCGTCCTCGGGTCGCGGGAAGTCCTGGGCCCCCTCGAAGCCGGGCGCAGCGAGGAATCGACCGTCGAGGCCGAAGCGGCGACCGTGGTAGCGACAGCGCAGGTCGCGGGCAGCCGAGGCGCGCTCGGCCACGCACAGGGCCCGGTGGGTGCAGACGTTCGACAGCGCGCGCAGTTGCCCGTCGTCGCGGGTCACGACCAGTGGCTCGTCCAACGACCCGGGCAACAGCGTCACCGGCAGGACACCACGCGGATCGGGAACGTCGAGGGTGTCGGCGAGCATCTGCCACGACCGCCCGAATACCCGCTCGACGACCAGCGCGTGCAGCTCGGCGTCGCGATAGAAGCGCGCGGGCGGCGTCTGCGCCCGGCTCACCTCGGGGTCGATCTCGAACCCCAGCCGGCTCACGGCGCGACGTCCCCCGGACCGGGCTGGGTTTCGCCGCCGTACTTGGCCAGGGCCAGGTTGGCCATGTGACCGAGGATCGCGAAGACCGCGACCATCAGCACGATGCCGCCGACGAAGACCCACCAGCCGGGGCCGTCGGAGACGAAGGACTGGATGTCCTGGGCGCCGGCCGCCTTGGCCGCGGCCGCGAAGCCCACGTAGACGGCGGTGCGCGGGGCCATGCCGACCAGGGTCCCGACCAGGTAGATCGGCAGGGGCACGCGCACGGCGGCGAAGGCCAGGTTGGTCAGGGAGAAGGGCGAGTTGGGCGGCACCCGCAGCAGCGTGACCACCAGGAGCGCGCGCAGCCCGCCGCGCCCGACCAACTCGCGCTCGATGATCTTGGCCTGGGGGTGGCGCGCGAGCACGTGCCGCACGTGGTCGCCCGAGACCCGGCGTGCGACGCCGTAGCCGATGGCGGAGGCCACCGTGAACCCGACCAGCGCTCCGGAGAAGCCCACGCCGAAGCCGTAGACCCAGCCGCCCAGGGTGGCCTGGGCGTAGGTCGGCAGGAGCCCCAGGCCGGCCGTGATCGAGAAGGCCACCAGGTACAGGAACAGCCCCAGCTCCGGCCTGGCGTCGAGCCACTCCGAGACGGGGCCGAGCTGGTACAGCAGCGTGATCCCGAGTACGCCGGGCAGCACCGCCCAGGCGATGCCCAGCAGGCCCGTAGAGCGCAACTCGCGCACGTCCGCCTGGTCGAGGCCGAGGGGCCCGGTGGCCTCGCTGTCGGGGGTCGCGTCGCTCATTGGGGGGGCTCGTCTTCGGGCTCGGATGCGGGCTCGGATGCGGGCTCGGCCGCGGGCGACCAACCGTAGGACAGGTTCGGGCGCTCGGCGAGCGCCAGGGCGGGCAGGAACGGCAGCTTCAGGGACAGGGGATAGATACCGACGCCCAGGGTCAGCCCGGCCAGGTGCAGCTCGACGCCCTCCAGCAGGCCCAGCTGCACGCCGAGGCCGGGCAGCTCCAGCTCGACCCCCCAGCCACTCGCCGTGCCGCCGATGCGACCGGGAAAGGCCCAGTCCTTGCCGACCGCGTTGTGGTCGAGCTGGGCCGCGATGCCGTCGGTCTCGCGCAGGAGCCGTTCGACGAACGTGTTCGAGTTGGGGCCCGGCCAGGCGCGGTAGGTCTGGTCGTAGCTCGCGGTGCGCTGGCGCAACTGCGTCGCAACGGCGCTCGCGTCGTCGCCAGCGATCAGCGCCAGTACGCGCACCGACCGCCCCCAACGCTCGTCCTCGAAGGCCTCGTCGCGGGCGATCGGGGCGTCGACGGCGCCGCTCGTGGGAGTCGGGATCTCCAACCGCCGCCAGGCGCCGCCGCGGCGCTCGCGCACGTCGATCCAGGTGTGGCTGGCGAAGCGCGTGTACCAGGGTTCGCTGGTCGGAATCCGCAGGGTCTTGACCATCACCGCGGGACGATCGCCCACCGGCCCTGCGGTCTGCGCGGGGCGCGTCGCGGCGCAGGCCTGGGTCACCAGGGCCGCGGTCGCGAGCAGGACGCGGCGCCACCGGCGCCCCAGACCGCTCACGGTGTGGCGACGGTGTCGACCCACCGCACCCGACCGTCGCTGCGCACGAGGTCGCGACTGCTCGACTGGCCCGAGGCGTCGGTCAGGCTGAGTCGCACCAGGACTTGCCGCTGGTCATCGACCCAACTGAAGCTCTCGATGGCCGCACCCAACAGAGCCGGCTCGATCAAGGACAGATCCACCGCGGCCACTGGGCAGGTCAGGCTCGACTCGGCGGACTTCCCGAACGGACCGCCCATCATCATCGACGGGTAGCCGTGAGCGATGTCCGCGGGACTGACTCGCAGCTCGCGCACGAGCAGGTTGCTGATCTGCTCGGTGAAGGCATTGAGCTCCGGCCAACCGCAATCGGTGCAGGCCACGCGCACGTCCAGGTGGCCGGGGGTCGCGGGCAGGGTCGTGAGTTCCGGCAGGGTCGATTCGCCCACCCCTCGGAAGAGGAAGGCCAGGACCAGGGCGATCAGGAGCACGACGGCGCCGATCCAACTGGACGATTTCACGAGCCTCCCACCGCGGCCAAGAGGGCCTCGTGGGTCTCCATCATCCAGCGTGTGTCGGTGTACAGGGCCAGGGCCTCGACGGCCTCGCCGGCGGTCGGGGTCGCGCCGTAGCGCACGCCGTCGGTGCTGAACTCGATCGTCGCGGTGGCGAGCTCGTCGCCGCCCTCCTCGCGCCGCACCACCGCCGCGGTGCGGCTGCCCGTCTGCTGGTTGGCATCCCAGACGAGGCCGGCGCGGGCCGCGGAGGCGCGCAGCATGGCCAGGATCTGCTTCTGGTTCTTCCGCAGGTGGGTGCCGGGTTCGAGTCGCTCGTGCTCCATGGGTCGTGTCGGGCTGCGCGCCTTGGTGCGGGAGGTTACCAGCCCCGAGCGCGGACCTGGCACTGCGGGGTCGCCTTGCGGCGTTCGGCGGCGACGGCGCAGGGCCGAAGGTGCGGGCGGCGCAGTTTTGGGCGCAGGGGGGTTCCCATCCACGTCGTCGCGGCTATGCTTCCGCTCTCAAATGAGATTGGGTCTCATCTCCAGTTGAAGCCCAGCTCGCCGCCCCATGCTGACTCCGCTCCTGATCACCGCGCTGATGGCGCAGACCACCCCGCAACCCGCCGAGAGCGGCGACGCGGTCCGGGTCGAGCGGCACCTGGCGGTGATGGGGACCGACCTCACTATCGAGGTCGACGGGACCGATCGACCCGGCGCCCTGGGTGCTTCGGAGGCCGCCCTGCGCGCCATCGAGGCCGCCGAGGCGCGCCTCTCCACCTGGACGCCGAACAGCGAGCTGTCGCGGCTGAACCGGGCGCCGGTGGGCCAGGCCTTCGAGCTGAGTCCGGCCCTGGCCGGCGAGTTGGAGGCCGCCCGCCGCTGGTCGGAGGCCTGCGCGGGCGCCTTCGAGCCGGTCTGCGCGAGTCTGGTGCGCGCCTGGGACCTGCGTGGAGTCGGCCGGGTCCCGACCGCCGCGGAGCTCGCCGCGGCGAGGGACGCGGTCGGACCCGAAGCGATCGCGGTCGCGGGGGCCGATCGCTCCGCCACGCGCCTGCACGCGGAGGCCGGCTTCGAGGAGGGCGGCTTCGGCAAGGGCGCCGGACTCGACGCCGCCCTCGCCGCCCTGGCCGAGAGCGGGGCCCACGGCGCGCGTCTGGACCTGGGCGGGCAGATGGCCTGGTTCGGAGCCGCGGAGCGCAGGTTGCTGGTGGCCGACCCCGACCAGAGAGCGCGCCCGGTCGTGGCCCTCGCCCTGCCCGCCGACACGGTCTCCGCCGCCACTTCGGGCAACTCAGAACGGCCCCGCGACGCTGCCGGGATCGTGCGCGGTCACCTGCTCGATCCGCGCAGTGGCAGGCCGGCGCGGGACTTCGGCTCGATCACCGTCGTGACCAGCAGCGGCATCGGTGCCCTGGCGGCCGACGTGTTGTCGACCGGCTTCTTCGTCCTCGGTCCCGACGCGGCCCTGGCCGCCGCCGAGCGATTGGACGGCGTCGACGTGCTCGTCCTCGAGCGCGCCCGGACCGGCGCGGACCTGCAACTGCGCTGCTCCAGCGGCCTCGTCGGTCGCTTCGAGCGCATCGACTCGCCACCCGAGAGTTCCACGACCGCGCCCGTCATCGACCCCCAGCGCGGTGATCCACCGAGCAGTGATCCACCGCGCAGTGATCCACCGCGCAGTGATCCACCGCGCAGTGATCCACCGAGCAGTGGGTCGCCCCCCTAGGTCTGCCGCACGGCGACCGCGCACCGTCTCCATCCGTCCCCCATCAAGTCCGTCCCCCACCCACCCCAGCCCCCCAAGCGGCACCCGCGCGGTGCCGTGATCGAAGCGATGCTCTGCACCCTGACCCTGGCCCTCCTACCCGCGGCGATCGCGCCCCAATCCGCGACCGCGACGACCTCCGACGCGAGCGCCCAAGACCTCGGCGCCCTGGCCCGTCGCGTGGCCGAGCTCGAGGCGAACAACGCCGAGCTCAATCGGCGCCTGGACCTGCTCAGTGAGGACGTCGAAGCCGTGGACCTGGGTGGCCTGTTCACCCCCGTCGGCGACGGCACGCGCGGGCTCGCGCCGGCGGCGTCGAAGGTCTACTACGCCAGTAGCCCCCTCTCGATCGGCGGCTACGGGGAGATGGTCTACACCAACGAACAGGGGGGCACCGGCACCGACCAGCTCGACTTCCTGCGCGCGATCCTCTACGTGGGCTACAAGTTCGACGACCAGTGGCTCTTGAACACGGAGTTCGAGTTCGAGCACGCGACGGTCGAGGACAACAACGACGGCAGCGGCGACACCACCCCCGGCTCGGTCTCGGTCGAGTTCGCCTACGTCGAGTACCTGGCCACGGACAACTTCTCGGTCCGCGCGGGTCTGCTGCTGATCCCGATGGGCTTCGTCAACGAGCTGCACGAGCCCACGACCTTCTTCAGCGCCGGTCGCCCCGAGCTCGAGCAACGCATCATCCCCTCCACCTGGCGCGAGAACGGCATCGGCGTGACCGGCTCGAGCGAGGACTTCGAATACCGCGTCTACGTCGTCAACGGCTTCGACGCCGAGGGCTTCTCCAGCGACGGCCTGCGCGGCGGTCGCCAGAAGGGCGGCAAGGCCAAGGCCGAGGACTGGGCCATCGTCGGCCGCGCGGACTACGTGGGCACCACGGGCCTGCTCGCCGGCGTCTCGGCCTACCACGGCGCCTCGGGCCAGGGCGCCGCGGGCGTGGGCTCGGTGTCGACGACGATCTACGACGCCCACGTGCAGTACCAGACCGGCCCCCTGCGCCTGCGCGGCCTGTACGCCATGGCCGAGATCGACGACACGGCGGCCCTGAACGCGGCCTTCGGCAACAACGTCGGCGAGCAGATGGGCGGCTACTACCTGGAAGCCGGCTACGACGTGCTCGAGGGCGGCGACCAGTCCCTGACGCCCTTCGTGCGCTTCGAGAGCTTCGACACCCAGCAGGGCGACCTGCTCGGAGGCGCCATCGACGATCCGGCCGGCGATCGCGAGTCCTGGACCTTCGGTCTGGCCTGGCAACCGATCGATCAGGTGGTGGTCAAGGCCGACTACGTCGACGCCGACAACGGTGCAGACAGCGGCCAGGACCTGTTCCGCCTGTCCCTCGGATACATCTTCTGATCCAGGACACTAGCCTCTGAGGCTGCTCGCCCCGCGTCGCGTCGGCCACCGGGCCGCGCGACGCGCCATTTGCACCACGACCATGCGCCCCACGCTGCTTCGCCTCGCGAACCTGATCGTCCTCGGGGCCTCCGCGGCCACGGGGATCGACGGGGATTCCCCCTCAACGCCGAGCCCGACCGCTCCCGCGCCGGAGCTGCGCGCGGGCTCCGAGGCCGCCCTGCGGGGGCAGGTCTTCCTCTCGGTCGAAGAGGCCCTGGCCCTGGCCTTCGGCGAGGAGGCCGAGATCGACAAGCGCACGGTCTACCTGACCGAGGAGCAGCGCGCCGCGGTCGAGGCCTTGCTCGGCGACGAGCTGCCCAGCGGGATCGCGCGGCCCTACGTAGCCACGGCCGAGGGCGAGCTGCTCGGCGTGGCCTGGTTCGACAGCCACCGGGTTCGGACCCAACGCGAGACCCTGATGTTCGTGGTCACGCCCGCGGTCGAGCTGCGCCGGTCAGAGGTCCTGGCCTTCGGCGAGCCGCGCGAGTACCTGCCGCCGGCGCGCTGGATGGCCCAGTTCAATGGGCGCGGCCTCGACGAGGAACTGCAGCTGGGCCGCGGCATCAAGCCCATCGCCGGCGCGACCCTCTCGGCCCGCGCCACGGTCGACGCGGCGCGCCGCTCGCTGGCCCTGCACACGATCCTGTTCCCCGCGCCGCAGCCGGAGCCTGTGCCCGAACCCGTGCCCGAACCCGTGCCCGAGCCGGAGCCCAAACCCGTGCCGCCCGCTCCAGTCGACGGGTCGCATCCGTGACGCGCGGCGAAGCCTGGACGACCCACCTCGGTACGGTCGTGGTCGGCGCCAGTGGCCTGGTCTACGCCTGGATGCTGTACTTCGCCGAGCCGGTGGACGAGTTCGCGATCGTCAACCACCCCTGGCAGCCGCACCTCTTGCACCTGCACGTGCTCTCGGCGCCGATCCTGGTGCTGGCGGCGGGTCTCCTGTGGGTCCGTCATGTCTGGGGTCGGCTGCGCTCGGGCTACCCCCACCGCCGCGCGACGGGCGTGACCCTGGCCGCCGCGGTCTTCCCGATGATCGCCAGCGGCTACCTGTTGCAGGTGACGGTCGAAGAGCGCTGGCGCTCGATCTGGATCTGGACCCACCTGGTCGCCTCCGCTCTTTGGCTGCCGGCCTACCTGATCCATCAGCTCGCTCCGCGCGGCGCGCATGCCGGCCGAGCGGCGAGCGACGCGGCCTGACCCCGTCGCTATGCTGCGCGGCCCCGACCCGGCCCCGCGACCATGAGCGACTCCAACTACGACCTGATCGTGATCGGCGGCGGCAGCGCCGGCTCCGCCTGTGCCGCCGAAGCCATCAAGTGCGGCCACGAGCGGGTGGCCCTGGTCAACGACGGCGAGCTCGGGGGGCTCTGCATCCTGCGCGGCTGCATGCCGACCAAGTCGATGCTGCACGCGGTCGAGCCGCTCCTGGAGGCGCGCCACGCAGACCGCTTCGGCCTGCGCTTCCCCCCGGCGGAGATCGACTTCGGGGCGATCATGGAGCGCAAGCGCGAGCAGGTCGCGCGCTTCCAGCGGGCCAAGATCGCCGGCATGCAGGCCGGCGGCTACGAGATCATCGACGGGCGCGGACGCTTCGTTGGCCCCGATGCGATCGAGGTCGGAGGGCGCGAGCTGACCGCCGGTGCCTTCCTGATCTCGACCGGCTCGCGCACGGCCGTGCCGCCGATCCGCGGGCTCGACCAGGTCGGCTACCTCGACAGTGACAGCCTGATGGAGCTCGAATCGGCGCCGGCCTCCCTGTTGGTGCTCGGCGCCGGCGCCATCGGCCTCGAGTTCGCGACCTTCTTCGCGGCCCTGGGCACCGAGGTGACCCTGGTCTCCCGCTCGCCGCTGATCGAGCGCGGCGAGGAGCCGGACCTCTCCGAGCAGTATCGACGGGTGGTCGAGCGCGCCGGCGTGCGGGTCGAGTTGGGGATGGGCCTCGAGCAGACCCGCCGCACCGCGGACGGCGTCGAAGTGATCGCCATCGCCCCCGACGGCGGCGAGCGGATCTTCAAGGCGGAGCAGCTCCTGCTCGCCGCAGGTCGGGTGCCCGACTACCGCGGCCTCGACCTCGAGGCGGCCCAGATCGAACTCGACCGTCACGGAGTGCTGCGACTCGACGAGGCCCTGCGAACCACCAACCCGCGCGTCTTCGCCGCAGGCGACGCGACGGGACGGGATCTGATCCTGCACACCGGCAACGCGGAGGGTCGCCACGTGGCCCGCAACCTGCGTTGCCACTCGAAGGGCGAGGAGCTGGTGCCCTGGGAGGAGGCGACCCCCGTGCGGGCGATCTTCACCCACCCGCCCTACGCCCAGGCCGGCTTCACCGCCCGCGAGGCCGCAGCGCGCGGCCACACGGTGATCAGCGCCCAGAAGAATCTGGCCAACCAGGGTCGCGGGATCGTGATGGGCGTCTACCCGGACGAGGGTTTCGTCAAGCTCATGGCCGATCGAGGCAGCGGCCGGATCGTCGGCTGCCAGATGCTCGGCCCGCGCGCCGACGACCTGGTGCACGTGGTCTCCACGGCCATGCACCTCGGCGGCACCGTCGACGACCTGATCGCCATGCCCTGGTACCACCCGACCCTGTCGGAGGTCTTCATCGAGCTGGCGCGCGAGCTGCGCGCACAGATGATCTGATCGCGCCGCCGATCCGAGGCGGGCACGCACCCGCCGAATGCCGACAGGGGACGACGCCATCTGGCATCGCCCCCTGTCGAGCCCCGGGCGGGTGCTCGCTCACGCGGGCGCCGGTCGCGGGGCCACCGGACGCTGATTGTCCGTAGAGCGTCTCGAGGCCGGTTGCTCGCCGAACAGAAGCTCGGGGCACCGACGTCGAGAACCGAGGCCCGATGGTAGGCCCGGAGACCAATCCGGGAAGGCGGAACCTCGCGGGGTCTGTCCGCGCGCAGGTGCCAGCGGACAGGCCCCCCACAACAGGCGGTGATGGCGACCAGTTTCGGCCGCGGGACGGTCGCCGGATGCTCGGTCGCTCCGGGGAAAGGAGAGGCCAATTGGCGGGCACTCGAAGTCGTCAGGGCGATGGCCGTGGGCGCGGTGCCGACCCCACCCGTCGGGCCGATGGGCCCTGGAGTCCGCGAATCCGTGCGCACCGAGATTCGGCCCGGCGCACCCGGTCCCGGCGATGGTCACGCCGGATCGACACAGCTCGCGCCAGGCCTCGGCGGTCCCGAGCTCAATCGACGCTCGCCAGAATGGTCGTCACCCGGACCTCGTTCGCACTCAGGGTGCGGTGCACCGGACAGCGGTCGGCGATCTCCACCAAGCGTTGGCGTTGGGCCGCGTCGAGCGGGCCGTCGAGGGTCAGCTCGCGGCGGATGCGGTCGACCTGACCGTCGGTCGAGGTGCAGTCCTCGCAATCGCGGGCGTGGACGCGGTCGTGTTCCAGGCGCACGCTGATGCCCTCCAGGGGCAGGCCCTTGTGCCGCGCGTACATCCGCAGGGTCATCGAGGTGCAGGCCCCCAGGGATGCAAGGAGGAAGCCGTAGGGGTCGGGTCCGGCGTCGGTCCCTCCCGAGGACGCGGGCTCGTCGGCGACCAGCTCGTGCCGGCCGATACGAACTCGTTGGCGCAGGCCGACGGCCTCGGTCACTTCGACGGTGCCGTGGGGCAACTCAGCGTCCTCGGACGACGCCCCGTCGGGTTCGTCGAGGTAGCGACTGGCCCAGGCCGCCAGCACGTCGGCGACGAAGCGCGAGTCGCGCCGGCGGGTCAACAAATGGTCGGCCGAGTCGAGCGAGACGAAGCTCTTGGGGTGCCGTGCCGCGTCGAACAGCTCGCGCGCGTGCTCGATGCCCACGACCTCGTCGATCGGTGAGTGCATCACCATCAGGGCCGCGCGCAGGTCCCCCAGGCCGCCACGCAGCCCGTGACGGTCCAGGTCGTCGACGAACTCCTCCTTGATGCGGAAGGTCCGCCCGGCCAGCTCGACCTGGGCCTCGCCGTGCTTGCGCAGCTCGAGGATGACCGGCTCGATCAGGTTCTTCACGTGGTTCGGCTCGCTGGGTGCGCCGATCGTGGCCACCGCCCGCACCGAGGGCAGCTCGTGGGCCGCGAGCAGCACCGCCGCCCCGCCCAGGGAGTGCCCCACCAAGAGCTGCGGCGCGCTGTATTCGGTCTCGACGAAACGCGCCGCCGCGACCAGGTCCTGGACGTTCGAGGCAAACGTCGTGTTGGCGAAGTCACCGTCCGAGTTGCCCAGTCCGGTGAAGTCGAAGCGCAGCACGGCGATGCCCCGCGCCGCCAGGCCACGGGCGATCCCGGTCGCGGCGGTGACGTTCTTGGAGCAGGTGAAGCAGTGGGCGAAGAGGGCGAAGGCGCGGGGCTCGCCATCCGGCCATTCGAGTCGACCCGCGAGCTCCTCGCCGCGGCCGTTGGGGAAAGTCAGTCGATCGGTGCGCTGGGTCGTGGCCATGGGATTGCGGGCTCGGTCGGGGGTGCGCGAAGCGGACCGGCCCTGCGGGCGCGACCGTCGGACGGGGTTACGATGCCAGCCCACCTGACGCGACCGCTACGACCAGCAACCATGCAATCGATCCTGCGCACCGCCGCCGCGGCCCTGACCTCACTCGTCCTCGTCCTGCCGGTTCGCGCGGCCCAGAATTTCGACGGGATTCCCGAGCCCCCGACCTGGGGGGCGGACGAGTCCCCTGCGCCGTCGGACGCCGCTGCGCCGTCCGACTCCGCCCCGACTCCAGACAACGAGCTGGTCGAGCGCTTCGGCTCGATCGAGGTCGACGGCACCGCGGTCGAGTTTCGCAGCGTCACCGGCCGCACGACCCTGGCCGCCGAGGACGGTAAGGCCCGCGCCCACTTCTTCCACGTGGCCTACCTGCGAGAGGGCGTCGAGGACACGGACGCACGCCCGCTGACCTTCTGCTTCAACGGCGGGCCCGGGTCCTCGTCGGTCTGGCTGCACCTGGGTGCCTTCGGCCCCGAGCGCGTGGACCTGGGGCCCGAGGGCTTCGACCTCACCCAGCCCTACGAGCTGGTACCCAACGCCGGCACGCTCCTGGACCTCACCGACCTCGTGTTCATCGATCCGGTCACCACCGGCTTCAGTCGCGCCGCCAAGGGGGTGAACGACGGGGAGTTCCACGGGCAGCGGGAGGACGTGGAGTCGGTCGGGGCTTTCATCCGCCTGTGGCTGGCGCGCAACGATCGATGGACCAGCCCGATCTACCTGGCCGGTGAGAGCTACGGCACCACCCGCGCCGCGGCCCTCGCTGACCACCTGCAGGGCACCTTCGGGATCTACCCCCGCGGTCTGGTGTTGGTCTCGGCCATCCTGAACTTCGCGACCGCGCGCTTCGACGTGGGCAACGACCTGCCCTTCGTGCTGTTCCTGCCGACCTACACGGCCACCGCCTGGTTCCACGGGCGGCTCGCGCCCGAGCTGCAAGCGGACCTGCGCGCGACCCTCGATCAGGTCGAGGCCTTCGCCCGCGGCGAGTACGCCAGCGCGCTGATGGCGGGCGACCGACTCGACCCGGCGGGCCGCGCGCGGATCGCGGCACAGTTGGCGCGCTTCACGGGTCTCGATGCGGAGTATCTGTTGCAGACCAACCTCCGCATCAACATCAGCCGCTTCTGCAAGGAGCTGCGGCGCGACGAGCGCACGACGGTCGGGCGCCTCGACAGCCGCTACACCGGCCGCGACCGCGACGCGGCCGGCGAGCGCTACGAGTTCGATCCCAGCATGGCTGCGATCGAGGGACCCTACTCGACCCTCTTGAACACCTACGTGCGCCGCGTGCTCGGCTACCGCAGCGACCTGCCCTACGAGATCCTGACCGGCCGGGTGCAACCCTGGAACTACTCCAACGTCGCCAACGAGTACCTCAACGTCGGCGAGGACCTGCGTAAGGCGATGACCTCGAACCCGAACTTGCGGGTCTACGTTGCCAACGGTTACTTCGACCTGGCCACGCCCTACTTCGCTACGGAGTACACGTTCGATCACCTCTTCCTCGAGCCCGAGGACCGCGACCGGATCTCCATGGGCTACTTCGAGGCGGGACACATGATGTACGTGCGCGAAGCCGAGCTGCTGGCGCTGCGCCAGGACTTGGTCGAGTTCTACGGGCGTTGAGCCCGCCGTTGGCCCTGCCGTCGACCCGCGCGGAATGGCGTCTGCTCGGGGACGCGTTTCCCCGGGAGCATGAGCCGTCGGTGGACGCGCAGGGCGGGGAACTTGTCGCGCCGCGGACCCGTAGTCGGATCGGGAGGAGGAAGTCCACGGTCCGGTCGTCGTGACCAGCGCAGCGGCGGGGGAAGCCCTGATCGTTCCAGGTGGATGGCGAAGTTCGGCCTGCGGCACGCGTTGAGAGGAATCCACTCGAGGCGGGCCGTCGAGCGGAGCCGGTCAGCGGGGCCGCCGGGCCCAGCCGCGGAGCGATTCCGTCCAGCGAACCCGTCCGGCACCTCCATCGGGCAGGGCCGTCGAGCGAGGCCTGTGAGGTCTCGGTCAGCCAGCCTAGAGATCGGTGGTGCCGTTGGTCGATGCCCTGCGGAGGGCGGTAGCCGAGGCCCCTGGGGCCCCGCGCCCCAGCGAACCGCCATGCCGTTCCCCACCCGATTCCGACGCCCCCTGGCCCTCGCGGCCCAGGTCGCCCTGCTGGCGCTGGCCGGCTGCGCGAGCGGGCCGCCGATCGCCGAGGTGACCCCCTTCGGCGTGATCCGGGCCACGGATCGGGGCGCCGCCGCGATCCTCGCGCCGGAGTTCCTCGAGTTCCGGACCGAGATCATCGCGCTCCTGCCGGACACCCGCGAAGGGCCGGTGAACATCTGGCTCGAGGAGCGACCGACCCTGCGCGAGCACGGTCAGGAGGACGGCTGGGCCGACGCCTACACCCTGACCTGGGGCGGCAGCCGCACGCCGCGGGTCCACCTGCCGGCCGACCCCGGCACCGACGCCGAGCGGCGCAACCTGATCGCACACGAGCTGGTCCATGCCCTGCTGGGGCCGAGCTGGCAGAGCCTGCCGACGGCGCTCGAGGAGGGCCTGGCCACATGGGTCGCGACCCAGATCGAGCCGCGCAGCTACCAGCGCGTGACCAAGCTCCTCGCCGCGGCCCCCGATCGCATGGCACACATCGAGCTCGGCGCGGTGCTCGCCGGCGCTCCGGTGGCCCTGCCCGACCGCGCCCTGACCCTGGCCATCGCCTCGGCCTCCGACGCCTCGGTCGAAGAGATCCTGGCCTACCCCCTGGGCGACGAGCTCTACCCTTCCGGGCGCGCCGCCAAGCTGCGCCTGTACGGCGTCGGCCTGGCCCTGGTCGACACGATCGTGCGGCGCGGGGGGATCGGGGCCCTGCACGGGCTGTGCCTGCGAGCCGAGGCCGAGGGCCTGGCGCGAGTGCCCATCGATTGGATCATGGAGGCCGCGGGGGCGACGACGCCGGAGGGGCGCCGACTGGCGCTGCGGCCACCGCTGCGACCGGAAGACGCCCTGTGGCTGGTGGACCACCGCGACCTGTGGCCCCGCCTGGCACGGGCCTATCGCGCCCTACGCAGCGGCGAGTCCCAGTTGGCCACGACCCCCGAGGCCTTCATCGACGCCCTCGAGCTCGAGATCGAAGTCGACCGCGGTGCGCCGATCTCCTGGCGCCAGCTCGCCCTCTATCCGCAGCTTCGAGCGGAGTTGACTGCCGAACTCGAGCTGGACCCGACGCGGCTCGGCCAGACGGGTCTCTGAGTCCCGTCCAGGCTCAGCAGCCGCCGCGGGGCCGACGGACCTCCGCCACGAAACTGGTCACGTATTCGGCGATGCGCCGGCCCGGCGGCAGGGACGCCTGAAGCCTGTGGTAGAGCGGGTCGTTGGCGCCAACCAGGCTGTCCACGTAGGCGGGGTGCCGCTCGAGTCGCACCAGCTCCAGCCCCACCGCGGCCACGTGGGCGCAGGTGTCATCCACCAACTCCGCGCCGGCGACGCAGCCGATCAGGGCCTCGAGGTGATCGACGGTGCCGGGCGGCAGGGGCTCGCAGAGGCCCAGATCGCTGATCGCCGCCCGCCCGCCGGGCCTCAGCACCCGCGCCACCTCGGCCCACACCTGGCGCTTGTCCGGCGCGAGGTTGAGCACGCAGTTGGAGATCACCGCGTCGACGCTGGCATCGGCCACGGGCAGGTGCTCGATCTCGCCCAGTCGGAACTCGACGTTGTCGAGTCCGGTGCGCTCGCGGTAGCTGGCGACGTTCCTGCGCGCGCGGGCCAGCATGTCCGGGGTCATGTCGACGCCGATGGCGCGACCCGCGGCGCCGACCTTCGGACCGGCCAGGAACACGTCGAAGCCGGCGCCGCTGCCGAGGTCGAGCACGGTTTCCCCCTCGGACAGGGCTGCGATCGCCGCGGGGTTGCCGCAGGACAGGCCCAGGTTCGCGCCGCCGGGGAGGGCCGCCAGCTCCGCGGGGTCGTAGCCCAGGGCCTGGGCCAACTCGTCTACGGCCATGGTCGGACCGCAGCAGCCGCCGCCTGCGGCCTCGGTCCCCGCCGCGGGGGACGTCGCCGATGCAGCGGGCCCGCAGCAACCGGAGCTCGCCGCGGGTGCCTCGGCCTCGGCGGACGCGGCGAGTGCTTCACCCCGCGCGATAGCCCCGTAGCCCCCGGCCACGGAAGCTCGGATGGCATCGGCGTCGCGCTCGTGATCTCGGTCAGTCATGGATTCGGTTCCTCGGTTCGTTGGCCCCTCAGCAAGGGCGGGCGCGCGACCAGCCGGGCGATCTCGCCGCGCACGCGATCGTAGTCGGGCATGCCCCCACCCGCGCGCCCCCGGGCGGAGCGGGCCCGGGGGGTCGACCCCGTGTGGGTCGGACCAGCGCAGTGGAGCGCGAGGCACTCTGCGAGGGTCCGCCGCGCCTGGGCACCCGCCAGATGACGGCGGCAGGAGTTTCCCACGCAGGAGAACGGCACCGGTCTGGGCGTCGCGGCGGTGGAGTTCGGGTCCGACTCGGTCGACGGCACGGGGAGCGATACGACGCGATGCGTCCTCCTGGACCGTTCGAGCCAGCCTTCCACCGGCCCGAGCGGTGACCTAACCTCCCGGACCCACCCGACTCGACGGACCTCGGCAACCCGCAGCGCCCATGCCCACCGCTACCACCCCCACCGACCTCGATACCTTCATGGACACCGTGCGCTACCGGAACCCCGGTGAGCTGGAGTTCCAACAGGCGGTCGAAGAGGTGGTCGAGTCCCTGATGCCGATGGTGCTCGGCAACGACGCCTACATGAAGGCGCGCATCCTCGACCGCATCACCGAACCCGACCGGGTGATCAGCTTCCGGGTCACCTGGGAGGACGACCGCGGCGAGGTGCAGCTCAACCGCGGCTACCGGATCCAGTTCAACAACACCATCGGGCCCTACAAGGGAGGCCTGCGCTTCCACCCGTCGGTGACCCTCAGCGTGCTGAAGTTCCTGGCCTTCGAGCAGATCTTCAAGAACAGCCTGACCGGCCTGCCCATGGGCGGCGGCAAGGGCGGCAGCGACTTCGATCCCAAGGGCAAGAGCGACCGCGAGGTGATGCGCTTCTGCCAGTCCTTCATGACCGAGCTGTTCCGCCACGTGGGGCAGAACCGCGACGTCCCGGCCGGCGACATCGGCGTCGGCGCCAGGGAGATCGGCTTCCTGTTCGGTCACTACAAGCGCCTGACCAACAGCTACACAGGCGTGTTGACCGGCAAGGGCCTGTCCTACGGGGGCAGCTTGGTGCGCACCGAAGCCACGGGCTACGGAGCCGTGTACTTCGCGCGCGAGATGCTCGGCCATCGCAGCGAGGACCTCTCGGGCCGTCGCTGCCTCGTGTCGGGCTCGGGCAACGTGGCGACCTACGCCGCCCAGAAGTTGCAGCAGTTCGGGGCCAAGGTCCTGACCCTCTCGGACTCGGGCGGGACGATCTACGCGCCGGGCGGCATCGACGAGGCTCAACTGGCCTGGATCATGGACCTCAAGGAGGTCCGCCGCGGCCGCATCAGTGAGGCCGCCGAGCACTTCGACGGCATCGAGTACCACGAAGGCGCCAAGCCCTGGCAATTCGAGGCCGACTCCGCCTTCCCCTGTGCGACCCAGAACGAGATCGACCTGGACGCCGCGCGCCAGATGACGCTCAACGGCATTCGCATGGTCTGCGAGGGCGCCAACATGCCCACGGCCAACGAGGCCGTGCACCACTTCCAGTCCCAAGAGGTTCTGTTCGCCCCGGGCAAGGCGGCCAACGCCGGTGGAGTGGCAGTCAGCGGATTGGAACAGAGCCAGAACTCCCAGCGCTACTTCTGGGACCGCGACGAGGTGGATCGCCGCCTGCAACAGATCATGTCCGGCATCCACGCCAAGTGTGTGGACTACGGCGAGCGCCCGGACAGCTCGATCGACTACGTACGCGGCGCCAACGTCGCCGGCTTCGTCAAGGTGGCCGACGCGATGGTCGCCTACGGCCTGGTCTGAGCCACTCATCCGCCGGCCGCACGGCCGGGTCGGCGGGACAGCGGGCCGACCGGGCGAAGAGATCGGCCGGGCGGAGCGATTGACCGCGCACTGGACTCGGACAGGAGTACATTGCGGGGCACTTGCCATGACCGCTCGAATACTGCTCCTCTTTCCTCGCGTCGAGCCCGATCAGCCGGACCGGGACAAGCTGCTCGGCCTGCCCCTGGCCCCGCTGACCCTGGCTCGCTCGTTGATCGAGCACGGCTATGACGTCCTCGCCGTCGACCAGAACGTGGACCCGGGCATCGCCGGGCGCCTGGGCTCGATGGAGCGCCCCCTGTGGGTCGGTCTCAGCATCATCGGTGGCTGGCAGATCCGGACCGGCCTGTCCCTGGCGCGGCGCATTCGTCGCCGCTGGCCGGACGTCCCGATCGTCTGGGGCGGCTGGAATCCGACCCTGCTCGCCCACCTCTACGAGGCGCCGCACCTGGCGCCCTGGGTCGACGTGGTGGTGCGCGGCCGGGCGGAGGTGACCGCGGTCGAGCTTTCCGACCGCCTGCGCGACGGCCGCGGCCTGGATGGCATCGCGGGGCTGTCGCACCGCTCGGGTGGCGGCGACCTGGTGCGTGAGCCCGACCGTCCGACGGCGCCCGATCCCAGCCACGCCCTGCTGCCCTACCACCTGATCGACGACCCCGACGCCTACATCACCGCCCAGGGGCTGGTGAACTACATGTCCAGCCACGGCTGCCCGCACCGTTGCGGGTTCTGTGGGATCCCGGTCGGGACGCGGACCTTCCGGCCGCTCGAGACCGAGCTGGTGGTCGAGCAGGTGGCCGAGCTGAAGCAGCGCGGCTCGGGCACCGTGCTGTTCTACGACGACAACTTCTTCACCCAGAAGGCGCGGGTGGTCGACCTGGCCCGGCGCCTCTTGGAATCTGGCCTCGGGATCGAGTGGTACAGCAACGGCCGGCTGGACCAGGTCCTGGCCTTCGACGAGAACGAACTGCGGCTGTTGGTGGCCTCGGGCTGCCGCAGCGTCAACGTCGGCTACGAGACCGGCGACCAACAGGTGGCCGACGGCGTCCACAAGGACATCGATGTCGAGAGCGTCTACGAGGCCGCGCGGCGATTCGCCGCGGTGGGCCTGCACCTGTCGCTCAACTTCATGGTCGGCCTGCCCGGCGAGACGCCACAGTCCCTGGTCCGCTCGCTCGAAACGCTCAAGCGCATCCACGCCATCCAGCCCGACATGGACGTGTGCTGGTACATGTTCATGGCGGCGCCGGGCACGGAGCTCTGGCACCGGTTGATCGACGAGGGCCAGCTCACCGACCCGGCGACCCTCGAGGAGCACGCGCGGCTCCAGCCGCTGTTCCTCGAACTGCCCTGGTACTACCCGCCGCCGCCCAGGAGTGTCTTCCGCCCCGACCGGCGCGAGTTGCAGGCGATCGTGTGGTGCTTCTACCAGGCCTACGCCGCAGCCGAGCCCGGCCTGCCCTGGCGGCCCTACTTCCGACTCCTACGCCGTTGGTGCAAGTGGCGCTACGAGGGCCGCCGCTTCGGCCTGTGGTTGGACTGGCGCCTGTTCGAGCGCGCGTTCGTCGCCCGTACGGCGCTACGCAACCTGCGCGCCGCAGCCGGACGATCGGCGCCTTGGCGCGCCATCGCCGCGCGCCTTGGGCCCCGTCGCCAGGGAGCGCGGCCCAGCTACGCGCCGTTGACGGGTCTGCACCGCGGCACCTGACCGCGATCGATCAGCGGCGCCTCGAGCCAGCGGATCAGAGGAAGTCGATGTCGCCCAGGGAGAAGTAGGCGCCGGCGTCGAGCTCCTCGATCGGCAGCTCGGGATCCCAGGACCGTCCGGTGCGTCGCAGTGCGATGGTGTGAACCACCGCCCCCTGGGAACGGAACCAGTCGTGCCCTCGGTCCCATGTGGGCAGCCAGGTTCCCGTCTGTGGACAGTCGAGCGCCCCGGCGACGCGGTCGATCCCGTCGAGCAGGAGTTCGGCCGCCTCGTGGTCGTCGCGGTCCACGATCCACTCGAGCACGTGGGCGACCCGATCTTCGAGGCCGCCCGGCCGAACTACCGCCAGCCCGCGTCCCGGCAGGGCGACGACGCGGTAGGGGCTGTCCGTCCCGTCCCCATAGCGACGCTCCAGGTAGGACTGGCTGCGTTCGACGGTGTGGCGCACCAGGGTGCTCGTGCGCTCCCACAGCTCGCCCGCGTCGGCCGGCAATCGGTCGACGACACCCGCCGAGGCCGACCTGGCCCCGGCGCCCCGGTCGATTCCGCGCACCAGAGGACGCACCGGTTGCAGCGCTCGGTAGCCGAGCTGACGCTCGCCGATTCGAGAGTCCCGTGGCGACGGAAAGCCCCAGGCCAGGAATGCACCGCCCATGCCGCAGTGGTTCTCGATCCACAGGTACATCAGCCGCGTGAAGAGACTGGTCCCCTCGAGCGAGCGGCGGTGCTCACGATCCACCATGTGGTCGGCGCACTGCACGGTCAGGCGTCGCTTGCCGTCACAGCGCATGGGCATGGCCAGACCTCCGACGTGGGCGACGATCTCGCCGGTGTCGAGGGTCTCCGCCAGGCAGGAGAGCGGCCCTTCGGGCGCGCCGTACTTCCAGCGCCACAGGCTCTCGGAACTCGGTTGGAAGACGCCAGGATCGGGGGGGAAGCAGCTTCGAAACAGGCGCACGAGTCCGACCTCGTCGCCGGGGCGGACGTTGCGTAGGAGGTAGCGGCCGACGACCAGCTCACGTCCTGCGGCAAGGGGTTCGGAAAGGGATGGGGAAAGGAACTCATTCATCGGGTCGAGCCTAGATCCGCGGGCGACGATCCGCCACGGGCCCAGGCGCCGTCGGTGGTTCGATTGCGGAATGGACTCGACGCGTTAGGGTCTGGGGATTCAGGACGGCCCCGGGGGCTCGAGTTCGAGGACGGTGAGCCCTCCCCACCAAGGACGAATACGTTGCCCACGCTTCGCCGAATCGCATTCGCCCTGCTGTCGATCGGCCCGTCGATCTTCGTGGCGAGCTGCGGCGACGGTGGCGCCGCTGCGAGTCCGCCAGCGGCGGAATCGGCGTCCGCGCTTCGAGGCCTGTGCGACCCCGCGGACTGGGACCTCGAGGACGCGCCCTTCCGGCCTCGACCCACGGGGTTGGCGGGCCAGACCGTGCGCGCCGAGGAGCCGGGGGCGATCGCGACCGTACTCGTCTTCCTCGATACCGAGTGCCCGGTCGCCAACGCCATGGCGCCCGAGCTCGAACGCCTACGCGCACGCTTCGCACCCGAGGGCATCGCCTTCCGGCACGTCTACCCGGACCGCACGCTGACCGTGGAAGCGATCCGCGAGCACGCCCGCGACTACGCGCTGGACGCCGTGGCCGTCCGCGATCCCGGCCACGTCTGGGTCGAGCGCTTCGGCGCGACGATCTCGCCCGAGGCCGCGGTGATCGTCGACGGTGACGTGGTCTACCGCGGACGCGTGGACGACCGCGCGGTGGCGCTCGGCGTCCGGCGCCCCGGGCCCGGTCGGCGCGACCTGGAGCTGGCCCTCGAGAGCATCCTCGCCGGCCGCGCTCCGGATCCGGCGCGGACCCCGGCGGTCGGCTGCCGCCTGGCGGACCTCCCCGCCCAGGGAGCCCGCGACTAGCCGTGCAGCGCGCCCTGCAACTGGCCTTTGCCGCAGCCCTCGCCGCCTGCGCCGACCCGCCGCCGGTGACCTACGTCGACGACGTGGCTCCGATCCTCGCGCGGCACTGTGTGGGGTGCCACAACCCGCAGGGCTCGGCTCCCTTTGCGCTGCTCGACTACGACGACGCGCGCAGAAAGGCCGGGCCCATCGCGCAGGTCACAGCCAACGGCTCGATGCCGCCGTGGAAGCCGCGGGCCGGTGGCGACGTGTTCCACGGTGCGCGCGGACTGACCGCCGACGAGCGTGGGTTGCTTGCCCGTTGGAGCCGCGACGGCGCTGCTGCCGGCGAGGGCGCGGAGGCGATTGCGCTCGAGGCCCCCACCCCCGGCTGGGCCCTGGGCGATCCCGATGTGGTCTTGACCATGGACCAACCCTTCCTGGTGCCCGCCGACGGCGGCGAGCTGTGGGCTTCCTTCGCCGTGTCCACCGACTTCGGAGGCGACCGCTACCTGCGCGGCGTCGAGATCCGCCACGCCAACGCCAAGCCGGTCCACCACGTGATCCTGTGGATCGATCCCGAGGGCTCCCTGCGGGACCTGGCCGAGGCGGGCGCGGCCGGACCCGGCAGCCTGGTGCAGGTCGACCAAGCGGCGCCGGGCGAGATCCTCGGGGGCTGGATCCCCGGCATCGAAGCGCGCGCCTTCCCCGACCACACGGCCGCCCTGCTCCCCGCCGGCGCCGATCTGGTCTTCGAGCACCACTTCGTGACCACCGGCCGCCCGGAGGAGATCCGCACCAGCCTGGGCCTGCACTTCGCGACCGAGCCGCCCGAGCGCCCGCTCGGGGTGATCCAGTTGACCGGCGGCGCGATCCACGTGCTGCCCGGCGAGCGCGACTACTCGGTGCGCTCGACCACCACCCTGCCAGTGGAGACCGAGTTGATCGCGATCACACCCCACGCCCACTACGTGTGCCGCGGGCTCGAGATCACCGCTCGGCTGCCCGACGGCGACTCCCGATCGCTGATCGCCATCGACGATTGGGACCCGGCCTGGCAGTCGACCTACTGGTTCGTCGACCCGCCGATCCTGCCGGCCGGGACGGCGGTCGAGCTGGCCTTCACCCTCGACAACTCCGCCTCGAACCCGCGCAACCCCCATCGGCCACCGCGCCGGGTGATCTTCGGCGCGCGCTCGGACCAGGAGATGGCCGAGGTCTTCTGCCACGTCGTCGCGCGGGACGCGGAGGCCTTCGGCCGGCTGCGCGAGGCGCTCGTCGACGCCGTTCGCGGCGCCGGCAACGAGCACCGGGTCTGGCAGGCCCTGGTCGACCAGTTCGACGCCGACGGCGACGGTTCCCTCGACGCCGAGGAGGACGCCGCGGCTTCACTGCTGGTCGACGGCATCTGGGACCAGCCCGAGCTCTTGCTGCGCGTCGCCGACAGCGACGACTCGGGCGACCTGGACGAGGCCGAGCGCGCCGAGGTCCAGCGCTGGATCGGGGTCTGGCACGGTCAGCGCGACTGACGCTTCGACAACAGCTCCGCCAGGCCCGCGCCGATGCGCTCGCCGACGAGCTCGGTGCCGGGGCGGTGGAAGTGGCACAGGTCGTAGTAGATCGCGTCGGTGCGCGCGGCGAAGACGTCGGTGGCGTCCACGAAGGCGACCCCCGAGGCGGCCAGCTCGGCGCCCGCCGCCCGCAGACGCGGATAGCCGGCGCGAACTCCGGCGAGGGCCGCGGCAGCCCAACCAGTCTCAGCCTCCGCGGCGGCCAGGATCGCCACCTCCTCCGGGGCCGGCACCTTCGAACCATCGTGACCGAGCGCCGGCTGCAGCACGTGGAGGTACGCGATCCCGCGGCCTTCGCACAGGGCCGCGAGGGCCAGGGAGCCGCGCCGCCACACGTCGACGCACTGGGTCAGACCGAGCTCGGAGCCGGGCGGGGCCGGGAGCGCCTCGGACTGTCGCCAACCGTCGTCCGCGGCACGTGCAGAACGGAAGTCCGCGCGGGCCCGCTCGGCGGCGTCGGCCAGTCGCTCGATGCGCCAGGCCGCGACGAACCGCGCCAGGACGCTCCAAGACAGCGGCGCCGAGCGCGCTCGACGGCCGATGTGGCGCGCGCGATCGGCCAGATTCCACAGGCGCGCGGTCGCCTCGACCTGCGGCGCCGAACGCACGTCGAGACCGCCGAGGTGCGCCGCGTGGTAGTGGGAGGGCCAGATCGGATGCAGGCCGTAGTCCAGGTTCGACGACCCCAGGGCGACCTCGTTGAAGCCGTCGAGGTTGACCACGGCGTCGGGCTCGATGCCGAGGGTCGCGAGGTAGCCCACGAGCAGCAGCTGCTGGGGCTGCTTGAAGGCCTGACGACCTGCCGAAAGGAAGTAGGGCTCGCGACCGCCCAGGGCCGGGAGCCCGCGGAGCTCGGCCCCCATGGCGTCGAGGCCGCCCACGCTTGGATCGCCGACGAATCGAGCGACCGACCCGCCCACGAGCAGCACGACGAAATGCTGCGCCTCCCAGGCCTCGCGCGCCGGCCCCAGGTCGGCCAGGAAGGCGAGCTGGCCGGTGAGCTGCTCGTGTCGCTCGACCGTTTCATAGCCGAGGAAGGGGTGGGCGAAGGCTTCGTCCTTGGCGCTGTCTCCGTGATCGGCGACCTCCCAAGGCAACTGCCGGTCGAAGCTCGCGAGTGCCGCAGCCAAGCGCCCGTCGACCGCCGCCGTGCCGACGAGTCGCAGGGCCAACTCGAGACCCAGAGAGCCCACGAGCAGCGCCAGGGCCAGACGCCGGGTCCAGCGCCAGGTCGCCGGGGCCAGCCCACCTCGTTCCTCGCCGTTTGGTCGCGCGTCCATGGTCCTCGGTCAGGTTGCGGCGCGCCGACGGTCTGCACAATGGACGACCGCTCGGCGTCGGTTCGATCGCCCGGCGCGCGGCGGGAGTCCGAAGGGTCGCAACGTGTCGTTGCGACCAGGGATCCAGGCTGCGCGCGCGCGTATCGGACACGCGCTCGGCGAACCGGTCCTCCGCTCAGTCGGCGAGTGCGCCCAGGGACCCGGAGGCGTGCACCTCGGGGGTCTCGGCGCTGAAGTGCCGCCAGCCGACGACGGCGATCAGGATCGTCACGGCGGCCAGGATCGGCAGCAGCACGAAGCGCTCGATCCGCTGTCCGCTGGAGGCGACCGAGATCGCCCCGGCACCCGCGCGGGCGGCCGGACCCTCGCGAGCGTCGACCAGGCGCCGCTCGGCGACCTCGAGGCGGCCCTGCACCTTGCCCATCTCCAGGGCCAGGGTGCGCAGCTCGCGTTCGCGCTGATCCACCAGTGCGCGCAGCTTGCCGACCTCGCGGTCGTGGCGCTCGCGCTCCAGTCGCAGCTCCTCCTGCAGGCGCTCGCGCTCGGAACGCGCCTCGACCAGCATCACCTCGCGCTCGGAGCGCGAGCCGGCCTCAGCCCGCTCCAGGCGCGTGACCGCCGACCGCTCCAGGGCCCGGGCCGCGTTCAGCTCCGTCTCGAGGGCCGCGATGCGCTGCTTGGCGGCAGCATCGGCCTGGGCCACGTCCACCCGAGCGCTGGCGGCCCGGGCCCCGTTCGAGCTCGAGTCGACGGCCACGACGGCCGGGGTCCCGGCACCCACGTGCATGTCCTTGGGACCGTGCACCTCGAGCTTCGCGCGCGGCCCCTCCCCGGCGGAGTCGACGCCTCGACCGAGGAGTTGATTGGGACTGCGGTACCCCGCGGCCGACCGGCCACGGGGGGGTTTGGGGGCGACGTAGCGGGCCATAGCCCGAGGATAGGTTCGCACCCGGCCAGACGCACGCGCCGGATCCGGCCCTCTGCGCCGACGGGTGCTAGGATCTGCGCCGCTCTCGGGGCCCCCCAGCCTCGGGCCCTCTCTCGCGGAACTGCCGTCCCGTTCCGAAGTCCCTACCCCCACAGCGCCCGATGACCCATCGCAAGCCCACGCGTCGCGACTTCCTCTCCACCACGGCCGCCGCGGCCGGCCTCGTCGGCCTGGCGGGCACCGCCAAGTCAACCGTTCTGCAGGGAGCCAAGCGGCCGGTTGCCAAGGGGAAGAGCTTCACTCAGGTCCCCCAGGACCAGCCGATCCGCATGGCGGTGATCGGCACCGGCGGCATGGGCGGGGCGCACCTGGACGCCTTCCTGGGCTTCCGCGAGCGGGGTGAGGAGCTGGTCGACATCGTGGCCCTGGCCGACGTCTGCAAGCCGCGCCTCGACGGCGCCCACGCCAAGTGCAGCAGCCGCCAGGAGGGGGTCGAGGTGACCGCCCACCGCGACTACCGCGAGATCATCGGGCGCGACGACATCCACGCGGTGCTGATCGCCTCGCCGGAGCACTGGCACGCGCAGCACGCCGTGGACTGCGTGATGGCCGGCAAGGACGTCTACGTCGAGAAGCCCATGTGCCTGCGCCTCGACGACGCCCTGTGGCTGGACCGCGTGGTCCAGGCCAACGACCAGGTCGTGCAGGTCGGGACCCAGTACATGATGGACCCCAAGTACGTCGAGGCGCGCAAGCTGATCAAGGAGGGCGCGATCGGCAAGCCGACCCTGAGCCAGACCAGCTACTGCCGCAACACGCCCTCGGGCGAGTGGAACTACTACGGCATCGACCCCCAGGTGCAGCCGGGCGAAATGCTCGACTGGAAGGCCTGGTGCGGGCCCCTCGGCGAGCACGAGTTCGACACCAAGATCTACCACCGCTGGCGCCGCTACCGCGACTTCTCCACCGGCATCCTGGGCGACCTGTTGGTGCACCAGATGACCCCGCTGATCTACTCCCTCGACCTCGGCTTCCCGATCCGCGTCACCGGCTCGGGCGGGCACTACATCGACAAGGACATGGAGAACCACGACCAGGTCTTCCTGACCGTGGAATTCGAGGGCGACCACACGATGGTCGTGGCCGGGTCGACGATCAACGACCGTGGCCTCGAGGTCATGATCCGCGGCCACCGCGGCGACCTGCTGCTCGGCGGTCGCAACGTGGAGCTGGTGCCCCAGGCGCCCTACGTGGACGACGTCGACCCGCGCACGATCGCGACCGAGGGCGGCAACACCCACGACGCCCTGCGCCGCGACTGGCTCGGCTCGGTGCGCTCGCGCGAGGAGAACCGCTCGACGACGGCCTTCGCGCTCAAGCACATGGTCGTGGTCGAGCTCGGCACGCGCTCTTTGTGGGAGCGCAAGGCCTTCGCCTACGACCCCGCCGAAGCGGTCGTCACCGCGATCTGACCCCAGGCGCCCGCGAGGGTGAGTCGATGATCCTGACCCTCGCTCGGGCGGCCATGGCCACCCGCTTCGAACTCGTCCTCGACGGCGACGACGAGCGGTTCCTGCGGGCCGTGGGCGAGGCGGCGTTGGACGAGGTGACCCTCTGGGAGGGTCGCCTCACCCGCTACCGCCGCGACAGCTTGGTGGCCCACCTGGAGCGCCACGGCCACGCCCGCGCGATCGAGCTGGACGACGAGACGTTCGAGCTGTTCGACGTCTGCGACGACGTGCGCATCGCGAGCGGCGGCGCGTTCGACGTGGCCCACCGCTCCGGCGGTGGGCTGAGCGTCGATCGCGCGGAGCGCAGCGTGCGACTCGAGCGGCCCGGGGTCGAACTCGACCTCGGAGCGATCGGGAAGGGCTTCGCCATCGACCGCGCGATCGCGGTCCTGCGGGAGGAGGGCATCGAGCGCGCCCTGCTGCACGGGGGCACGTCCACGGTGCTGGCGCTGGGCTCGCCCCCCGGCGAGGAGGGTTGGGGTGTGCGGGTGTTGGCCGGCGGCGGCGCGCGCACGATCCGGCTCGACGGCCGCGCCCTCTCGGTCTCGGCCCAACACGGCCGGCGGGCGGACGCGGCGGAAGGGCACCTGCGCGATCCGCGGCGCGGGCGGCCGGCCGCCGACCTCGGGCCCATCGCAGTGCGAGCCCCCAACGCCACGGCCGCGGACGCCTGGTCCACGGCGCTGGTGGTGGATCCGGGCGCCGAGCAGGCCGCGCGCAGCATGGGTATCGAACTCTTCGCCCTGGATCGGGGCGAGCCGTCCGAATCGGCGACCTGATTCCGCCGCGCGCGGAGCGCCGAGGCCGGCGCGACTGCGGTTAGCCTGTCGCCTTCGCCGTCCCTCCCAAGGCCCACACCCGGCCCACGAACGACCATGACTCCGACCGATCGCCGCTCCTTCCTGCGCACCAGCCTCGGTGGCGCGACCGCCCTGGCCCTGGCCTCCGAGCTCGATTTGGCGGCGGCTCTGTTCCGCGCGAACGCCCCCGTTTCGGTGGCCCTGGTCGGCTGCGGGCGGCAGGGGCGGGAGATGCTGGCCGAGCTGGCGAAGATGGAGAACGTGACCGTCGTCGCGGTCTGCGACACGGTCGAGTCGCGCCTGTCGAGCGGTCAGCGCCGGGTGCGCGACGCCAAGGGCTACGCCACGGTCAAGGAGCTGCTGGCGGGCGAGCCGGGGGTCGACGCGATCCTGGTGGCGACGCCGACCCACACCCACCGCGAGGTGGCCGAAGCGGCCCTCGCCGCCGGCAAGCACGTCTACTGCGAGTCGCCCCTGGCCTCGACGATCGACGACGCCAAGGCCATCGTCCGTGCGGCGCGCGCCAGTGGGAAGGTGTTCCAGACCGGGATGCTCGGCCGGGTCAACCCGATCTACAAGCTGGCCCACAAGTTCTGGAAGACGGGCTCGATCCGCAATGCGGTGGCCCTGCGCGCCCAGAGCCACGACAAGACGTCCTGGCGGGTCGGCTCCGACCCGGCGCTGAACTGGCGACTGGACCCGAGCGTCAGCCTGGGCCTGATCGGCGAGCTCGGCACCCAACAGCTCGACGTCTACCACTGGTTCCTGGAGGCCTACCCCACCTCCGTCTCCGGCCGCGGCGCGATCATGCTGCACGACGACGGTCGCGAGGTGCACGACACGGTGGCGGCGACCTTCGGCTTCGAGAGCGGCCTGACCCTGCAGTACTCGGCCTCGATCGCCAACTCGTTCGAGAGCACCTACGAGCTGATCGAGGGCTCGATGGGCACCATGAAGCTCGCGTGGAGCTGGGGCTGGCTGTTCAAAGAGGCCGACGCGGCCACCCAGGGCTGGGAGGTCTACGCCAACCGCCAGCAGTTCCACAACGACGAGGGCATCACCCTGATCGCGGACGCCACCAAGCTCGCCGCCCAGGACAAGCTCAAGGACGGGGTCGGCCTGCCCTACCCGCCGATCTACTACGGCTTGGAGAGCTTCCTCAAGAGCGTCACCGAGGGCGCCGAGGTCCAGTGCTCGGCCGAGGAAGGCCTGCGCGCGGCGGCGGTGGCGATCGTGGCCAAGCGCGCCATCGACTCGGGCGACCAGCTGACGATCGAACCCGGCCTGTTCGAGGTCTGAGAGCCGGCAGGGTCGGGCGGCGGCTCCGCGGCCGTCGTCCGCCGGCCGTCGCTCGCCGCCCGCCGCCCGGTGACGACTGGCGCGGCCCGCCCCCTGGCGGTCCCGCACGGAGTATCGGTCCGCGGGGCGGCGCCGGCCGAAGGGTTGGACCACTGGCCTCGGATGCAGGCGCTGATCGGGGGCTAGGATGTCCGAATGAGTGTCCGCCAAGTCGCCGCCCGATGCCTTGTGCTCTTGACCGCCTGGGGTCTGGGCAGCTGCGGCGCCTCGGATCCGCCGCGGCCCTCGTCCGGCGCCGCAGGTGAGGCGGCCGCTGAGCCCGAGCAGTCCAACGTGGAGTCGCTGCTCGCGCGCACCCGCTTCGAGCGCGTACGCGATGTGGTCGACTACCTACCCAGCGACGACGGCGGCTTCGGCGACCGCGACCTCGGCGGCTGGCGCCACATCACCGACGAGATCGGCGAACGATCGGCGGTGGCGACGAACCAGGGCTTGGGACGGCTGCGCCTCTCGGCGGCCGATGCCCGCGACCGCCGGGTGGAGATCGTGGCGCGCATCGGCAAGCTGAAGCGCGGCGGCAAGGATCAGGTTCCCGGGCCGCTGTCGGCGACCCTGGGCGGCATGACCATCGAGCTGGGCCAGCTCACTGAAGAGTGGCGCGAGTACGCCTTCGAGGCGCCGGCCGCCCTTTGGCGCGAGGGCGACAACCAACTGACCCTCGACGCCACCGGCGACGAGTTCGAGCCCCAGGAACTCCTGGCGGTGGCACGGGTGCGCGTGCTGCCGAGCGGCACGGCGGGCGCGGTCGACTCGGCTGACTCCTTCGACGTTGACACCGTCGAGCCAGTGGCCTCGGACGGGTCGACCGACCCCGAGCACATCGGACTCTTCAGCCCCTCCGAGGCCGTGCGCCTGCCGCTGACGGGGATCGACGGGGCGCAGCTCACGCTGGCGGTCGAATCGCCCGGCGATGGCGAGCTGGCGGTGCGGCTGACACCGCGCAGCACCGTGACCGGCCTGTTGGGTGACACGGTCTTGGAGGAGTTCCTCGCCATCGACGCCGGAGCGCCGCGGCCGATCGTGATCGGCCTGCCCGCAGCGGCGCCGCCCCTGGCCGAGCTCGAGCTGCGCTGGTACCCGTCCGACGAGCGCTCCGCGGCGCGATTGATCCGCGCCGACCTGGCCCGCACCACGCCCGCACCCCCGCGCCTGGTCGTGTTCCTGAGCGTCGACACCCTCTCGGCCCAGAACATGTCCCTCTACGGCTACGAGCGCCCCACGACGCCCTTCCTCGAGCAGCTGGCCGTTTCCTCGTACGTCTTCGACCGCTGCTCCTCGAACTCGGGCTGGACCCTGCCAAGTTACGTGTCGCAGCTCTCGGCGCTGCTGCCCAACTCCAATCGCCTGGTCGATCCCGACGAGCGCATCGATCGCACCATCTGGAGCGAGTACCAACTGAGCTCGGGTCGCTTCACGCTCGGCGAGTTGATGAACTCGGCCGGGTACCGCACGGCCGCGATCGTCGACAATCCGTTCCTGGCCTACCTGCGTGGACTCGACCAGGGCTTCGACCGCCTGGACGTGTCCCCCTCGGACAAGGGTCACTACGACCTGGAAGGCGGCATGGTCCAGATCAGCCGCACGGCTCTGGAGTGGATCGACGAGTGGGACGGCGAGCGCCCGCTGTTCCTGTTCCTGCAGGTGCTCGACGTCCACGGGCCGTACCTGACCAGCGCGCCCTGGCGCGACACGTTCCGCCCCGCGGAGCCCGGCCCCCTCGCTCCGATCAGCGGCCCCCAGAGCAGCGCCCGCGGCTCGGTCCCCGAGTACATCGCCCGCGGCGCTCGGGAGATGGGCTTCGACGGAGCCGAGGACATGGCGCCGATCGACCAATTGCTGGCCTCCTACGACGAGAAGGTGCTGGAGATCGATGCCCGCATCGAGGCCTTCTTGGCCGAGTTGGAAGCGCGGGGCCTGCGCGACGAGCTGCTCTTCGTGCTGTCCGCGGATCACGGAGAGATGACCACCCAACGGGACATGCTCTTCTTCCACGGGCCAGTCTTCGAACCGTCAACGCACGTGCCGCTGCTGATCGACCCGCCCGGCCAACTCGAAGGTCGGCGCATCGAGGACCGCGTTCAACTGGTGGACCTGATGGGGACCCTGGCCGAGTTCATCGGCCTGGACCCGGAGCCCTTCGCCCAGCACGGCCGTTCCTTGGTGCCGCTGCTGCGCGGGGAGGCCCTCGAAGCACGGCCGATCGTGATCCAGACCACCTTCCGCAACCAGCGCGCGGTGATTCACGGCGACTGGAAGCTGGTGCTGTCCGAACCCTGGTTGATGCCCGAGTTGGCCACCAGCCTGACCTATCCCCAGTACTGGGAGCCCTGGGCGAAGCGCTTCCCCGAGCTCGCCCGCGAACTCGTCGGAAGCGATGACCTGAGCCAACCGCCGATCTACGACCGCCAACGCTTCGACGCCTTCGAAGCGCGACATCCGAAGGTCGCGAGCGCGACGCGGCACTTCTTCCACGGACTCGGCCCGAGTGTCTCGCTCTACAACCTGGCCCAGGATCCGGGCGAGCTCACGGACGTCTCCGCCGCCCACCCGGAGGTCATGAATGCGCTGGTCGATGTTTTGGGCATCAGTGAGCAGCTCACCGTCAGCGCCCGCGCGGCGGTGGCCCCGGATGACTTGATCGAGCACCTCTCCGACGAGGCGCTGAAGGAGCTCGAGGCCCTCGGCTACCTCGACGGCGACGACGACCCCGCGCCGAGTCCGGACGGGCCGCACGGGCCGGAGGCGAGCCCGCCGGTCGGTGGCGAGCCCTCGACCACAGAGCCGGCAGCCGCGTCCGACACTGGCCAGGGTTGAGGCGCACTTGTGCGCCGACTTCAGTTGCCGTCCCCGCGGCGACGAATCCAGCTCACCGGCCGGCCGCGAAGACCCCGGGGCAGGCGGGTGCCGCTATCTTCCCGGGCCGCACCTGTAGCGCTCCAGGTCCCGCGCGGTGCCCGGGCCCGATCTCCGGCGACTGCCGGCCGTAGAATCCTCCCCATGCAACTGAACGACCCGGCGCGAGGCCTGCTCTTGGTGGCCCTCGCAGCCGTCCTGCCCGCCTCCTGTGGCGGCTCGAACGGCCCGGTGACGCCCGGCCAACCCGGCGTGCTCTCCAAGTCCGACGAATTCGTCGAGCCCCTGCTGGCCCGCGCGTCGCTCGAGCGCGTGGCGGACGTCGCCGCCTACGAGCCCGAAGCCGAGGGCTTCGGTGAGCGTGGCCTGGGGGGCTGGCGACACCTGACTGAGGTCCACCAGGGACGCGACTGCGTGATCACGGTCCACGGCCTCGGCCGCCTGCGATTGACGGCCGGCCAGCCTCGGGACCGCAGGATCACCTTCGAGGCCGCGCGCGGGCCCGGGCTCGAGGGCGCCGAGCCGGCGACCCTCTCGGCCGAGCTCGGTGGCGAGCACTTCGAGCTGGGCGAGCTGTCCGGCGAATGGCGCGAGTACGGCTTCGAGGTGCCGGCCAAGCACTGGACCGAGGGTGGCAATCGCCTGGTCCTGCAGGCCCATCCCGAGGGCAACCAGGAGAGTCGTCTCCTGGCCGTGGCGTCGGTGCACGTGGACGCCGTTGACGACGCCGGGGCGGCCGAGCCGAAGCCCTCCCCCGGGTCGGCGACCCCCGGAACGGAGCGCCTCGGAGCGGCCGACGCCGTCCGCATGCAGGTCGCGGGAACGGCCGGCGGCAGCTTGACCGTGGCGCTCGAGGCGCAGGTCGGAGGCGAGCTGTTGATTCGACTCGTGGAGCTGAACCCGACCACGGGCCTGGCCGGCCGCGTGGCCCTCGAGGAAGCCGTCGGGGTCTCGCCCGGCAAGCTGACCACGTCCGAGCTCGAGCTGCCCAGCGACGCGCCGCCCCTGGCGGAACTCGAGCTGCGCTGGTACCCGGACGACGACCGCGGATCCGCGACGCTGGTGCGGGCGGACCTGAACCGCGCGACCGGCAAGCCGCCCGCCCTGGTGATCTTCCTCAGTGTCGACACCCTGGCCGCCCTGAACATGTCGCTCTACGGCTACGGCCGCGAGACGACCCCGGGCCTCGATCGCCTGGCGGGCAGCTCGTTCGTCTTCGACCGCGCCACCTCGAACTCGGGCTGGACCCTGCCGAGCTACATCTCGCAGCTGACCGCCCTGCTGCCGAACTCCCATCGGGTGACCACCGCGGAGCGGCGCGAGGACGCGACGATCTACAGCGAGTTCCAACTGACCCAGAACCGCCTGACGATGGCGGAGCTGATGAACGCCGCCGGCTACGAGACCGGCGCGATCGTCGACAACCCCTTCATCGCCAACCTGCGCGGCGTCGGTCAGGGCTTCGAGCGCTTCGACATCACGCCCTCCGAGCGCGAGCTCAAGGACTTCGAGGGCGGGATCCAGTTGGTCAATCGCACGGCCCTGGAGTGGATCGACGGGTGGGACCAGAAGCGCCCGCTGTTCCTGTTCCTGCAAGTGCTCGACGTCCACGGGCCCTACATCACCACCGCCCCCTGGCGCGGCACGTTCAAGTCCGCCGAGCAGGGTCCCCTGGCGCCCCTGGCCGGGACCTTCGTGACGGCGCGGGGGTCGGTGCCCGACTACGTGGCCCTGGGCGCGCAGGAGCTCGGCTTCGAGCGCACCGACGTGGCGCCGGTGGGCGCGATCCTCGACGCCTACGACGAGAAGGTGCTCGAGATGGACGCGCGCATCGCGCAGCTGCTCGACGCCCTCGCCGAGCGCGGCCTCCGCGACGACGTGCTGTTCGTGCTCTCCGCCGACCACGGCGAGGTCACGACCCAGCGCGGGATGTACTTCCGCCACGGCTCGGTCTACGAGCCGTCGATCCACGTGCCTCTGCTGATCGACCTGCCCGGCGCCCAGAAGGCCGGAGTGCGCGTCGAGGACCGGGTCCAGCTCGTGGACCTGATGCCGACCCTGGCGGAGCTGGCCGGGCTGGATCCCGAGCCCTTCTCCTTCCACGGTCGCTCCCTGGTGCCGCTGTTGCGCGGTGAGAGCCTGAAGCCGCGACCGGTGGTGGTGCAGACCACCTTCAAGAACCAGCGCGCCGTGCTGCACGGGGATTGGAAGCTCATCTTCGTCGAGCCGTGGATGATCCCCAACCTCTCGTCGGCCTTGACCTGGGACTACATGTGGGAGCCCTGGGCCGAGGCCTTCCCCGAGCTGGCGGCCGAGCTGGCCGGCACCACGGACCTGAGCGAGCCGCCCCGCTACGACCAGCAGCGCTTCGAGGCCTTCGACGAGCGGCACCCCAAGGTCTTCTGGCAGACCAAGATGTTCTTCAAGGACCGGGGTCCGGTGTACCGGCTCTACAACCTGGCCGACGACCCGCTGGAGGAGCACGACCTGGCCTCGGCGCGGCCGGACATGGTCGCCACCCTGCGCGCCCTCTTGGACCACTCCGAGACCATGACGGTCGAGTCGCAGCTCCTGGCCGAGCTCGACCAGAGCGAGAACCAGATGTCCGAAGCGGTGTTGGCCGAGCTGGCGCTGCTGGGCTATGTCGATCCGGCTGACGTCAAGGACGATGCGGACGATCAGGTCGGTGGTGAGGCAGCCGATGGTGCGGCCGATGCCGGCGCTGGAGGCGATGGCGACGATGGCGGCGCCGCCCCTGTTGGTGACCCCCCCGGCGGTGACACCCCGGGTCAAGACTGAACGCGAGCCGCGCGCGGCGAGCTCCCCCTCCCCCCAACTCCGATTCGATCCGTGACCAGCTTCCGCCTGCGCAGCCTGCCCTTCTTCGCCCGCCTCGGACTCACGGGCGTGGTCGGCGCCCTGGCCATCGGCCTGTGGTCGTCGATGCGCCACCTCGAGACCCACCACCAGAAGAACGACGGCGAGCCCGGGCTGTCCTTCGAGGACGTGCTCGGCGCGTACCACGGCGTGCGGGTGGAGGCGCCCCTGCGGGCGGTCCTGGCCCGCGAGATCTCCCACCCCGCCAACCTGCCGGCGGAGGAACGCAAGGCCCTCGAGGACTGGCTCGCCGGCGACAACCTGATCGACGGCTACGACGATCTGGAGCTCGACTTCATGGCGCCGGCCGAGATCATGGCCCGCTCCTGCGTGCAGTGCCACGCGGCGGACAGCGGCGTCGTGGGCGCCCAGTCCCTGCCCCTGGTCTACTGGGAGGACGTGTCGCGCATGGTCTCGGACAAGGAGATCATCCCGGTGCCGCGCGACATCCTGATCATGTCGATGCACACCCACGCGACCGCGATCGGGATGTTGGTCGCGATCATCGGGCTGCTGGCCGCGGCGACGCGCTTCTGGACGCCCCTGCGCTGCCTGCCGCTGCTCGCCGGCGGACTCGGCGCCTTCGCGGACCTCGGCGGCCAGCTCCTGGCGCGCGAGCACGCCGCGTTGGTCTGGGCCATCCTGGGTGGCGGCGCGGCCTTCGGCATCGGCCTGGGTCTGGGGCTGGTGTTGATCACCCTCGACCTGTGGCTGCCGGGCGGGCGTCCGAAGGACGCCTGAGCGCCTGCGCGCTCAGAACTGGAAGTAGATGTAGGGAGTCTCGCCCACCACCAGCACCGCCACGCACCCCGCGGCGAGGCCGGTGATGATCCCGACCACCGGCGTCGGCGCGCGGTGGAAGGCGCGCCGCACGGCCTCGGTGATCGCCGGCGGGTACCAGTGCAGCAGGGCGCCGCCGATCAGCGCCCACCAGCCCCACTCGCCGATGGCACCCAGGGCGCCGTCGCCGAACTCGGTCGCCACGCCGAGGATCTGGTCCGCATCGAGGGCGCGCACGAACATGCAGGTCAGGGCCGTGAAGTTGAAGGTCAGGAACCAGGACACGGCGCTCTTGGCCCGCGTCGTGGCCCAGGGCCGACCGCCGCGCAGGCGCTCGAAGAAGCGCTCGCCGATCATCGAGAGGCCCTGCATCAGGCCGTAGATGACCCACAGGATGCTGGCCCCGTGCCAGACGCCGATCACCAGCATCGTGATCAGCAGGTTGCGCGCCACGCGCCATTCGCTGCCGCGCGAGCCGCCCAGGGGGAAGTAGATGTAGTCGCGCACCCAGGTCGACAGGCTGATGTGCCAGCGACGCCAGAACTCGCGCACCGAGCGCGAGCGGTAGGGCAGATCGAAGTTCTCGGGCAGGTCGAAGCCCAAGAGCTTGGCGGCGCCGATGGCGATGTCGGAGTAGCCCGAGAAGTCGTAGTAGATCTGGAAGGCGAAGCCGTAGACCGCGAGCAGGTGCACGACCCAGGAGTAGTCGCCGGGACTGTTGTAGACCGGATCGACCAGGTACGCGCCCAGGATGTCGGCGATGGCGACCTTCTTGAGCAGGCCCGTGACCATGCGCCACAGGCCCTCGCGCAGGCGCTGGCGATCGAAGCGCGGACGCAGCTCGAGCTGCGGCAGGAAGTCGATCGCGCGCACGATCGGGCCCGCGACGAGCTGCGGGAAGAAGGCCACGAACAGGCCGAAGTCGCGCAGGTTCTTGGCCGGGGCGAGCACCCCGCGGTAGATGTCGATCGTGTAGCTGAGCGTCTGGAAGGTGTAGAAGCTGATCCCGACGGGCACGATGATGCGCCCGAAGTTCGAGTCGAGCAGCCCCGCCGGCAGCAGCGAGGTGCGCGCGGCCCACAGGTCCACCTCGAGACCCAGCGTCGTGCACAGCAACTGGACGCTCTCGACGATCCAGTCGGTGTACTTGAAGAAGCCCAGCACGCCGAGGTTGCCGACCAGGGAGATCAGCAGGTAGCGCCGCTTGCGCCGCGAGTCGTCCGCCTGGGCCGCGCGGTGGATCTGCGCCCCGCACCAGTAGTCGAGCAGGGTCGAGAACAGGATCAGGCTCAGGTACCAGGCCTCGTAGCTGCCGTAGAAGACCAGCGACGCCGCGAACAGCATCGTCAGCCGCAGCTCCCGGCGGTTGGCCAGGGCCCAGAAGAGCAGCACGACGATCGCGAGGAACGCGAGGAACCCGACGCTGTGGAAGTTCAAGGCGTGCGGCTCCCGTCAGCCCCGGTGTCGGGGAAGGGGTTCTCGCCGAAGGGGCGCGTGCGCGGCGCCGCGGCGCGGCGCTCGCGCAGGGACTGCAACAGCCCCTCCTCGCGCAGGCGCTCCACGATCCCGCGGGCGATCACCTCGTGGCCCGCCTTGGACCAGTGGTGGTTGTCGCCCATGACGAAGCGCTCGCGGTCGCGCCCCATGCGGTCGACCTCGTCGAAGAAGTTCCAGGTGGCCAGTCCGCGCTCTTGCAGGAGCTCCTCCAGCACCGTGGTCGGCTCGCGCCGGGGCGTGTCGACCGGTGGGGCGCCGGCCTGCTGGTTGCGACGCAGGAACGAGCGCCAGGTCACGGCGGAGTCCTGCCAGATCTCGGGCAGGACCAGGATCCGCAGCTCGATGCCCCGCTCGGCGCAGGCCGCGCCCAGGGCCTGGGCCTCGTCCAGGGTCGCGCTCAGCATCTGCGCGGCCACTTCAGAAGGCTCGTCGCGGCTGACCATCCAGCGCTGCACCGACGCGACCCGGTTGCCGCCCGTCTGGAACTTTGCGCGGTGTCGGCGGTAGATGCCCGAGACCGAGTTCAGGTAGCGGTGCGCGTCGATCACGAGGGGCACCAGCGCCTCGGGCCAGCCCTCGACCACGTCCGCGGGGATCATCTCGTCCGAGTCGTCGCCGGCGCGCACCCAGCGCCGCGCCAGGGACGAGTCCAGCATCAACTGGGCCCCGGGACTCGCCACGACGAACACCAGGTCCGGCTCGAGCGGGTCCAGATAGGCCTCCGCGCGGCGACAGGACTGCAACAGCGAGTAGCCGCTCACGCCCCCGTTCAGCACGCGGAAGCCGCGCCCGGCCAGCAGCTCTTCCAGGGCGTAGTTCCAGCACCACGACTGCATCGCGCCGCCGGCCCCGAAGGTGCGCGAGGCGCCGAAGCCGACCAGTCGGACCTCGTCGGGCGGACAGTCCTCGGGGATCTCCGGGTTGCGCAGACCGAAGCGGTCGAGCTCGGTCTCGAACTCCGGGTTCACGAAGTGCGGCCGATTCACCCAGCCGATGTGCTCGTGCTGCATGATCGGGCGGTTCTCGTCGTCGCCCTCCTGGTCGATGTCCCACCAGACCACGAGCTGATCGACCAGCACCATCCCCACCAGGACGCCGACCAGCACCGCCAGCAGTTGACGCAGGATCGGCCCGCGGATCACCGGGCGCGAACCGTCGGGCTCCGCGTCCTCGAGCCCGAGGGTGCCCGTTCCGATCTGCGACTCGGCGCTGCTCACGATTGGTCTCGGACGACCGTCCGTCGCCCACCCGTTGGGTCGACCGGTCCACGCGCGAGGTGGAACGATGCGTGGGCGCACTGGCGACTCGGGTTCATCGGGGGGACGGGCGCTGCCGCGGCGCGCGAGTATAGCCCCCGTGGGAGCGCCGAGACCCGCCGCGGCGATGCCGAGCCATCCGTCGGCCGGCGAGCCCCTGCGGTCGGAGGACTCAGCCCGCTGGTCGGCGGACAGAGCCCAGCCGTCGTTGGACAGCTTGCCGACGTCGACAGACAGCGCCCGGTCGTCGGCGAACGGGACCTCGCCGTTGGCGGGCCCGCCTCAGCCGTCCGCAGTCAGGGCGTAGACGCGACCGACCTCGGTGCCGCCTTCCCCGGGCCAGGCCAAGGCGCCGCCCCAGAAGCTCCCCGGCGCCTCCTGGGGCGACACCGCGTAGCCGAAGTGGTCGCGCGCGTCCTGGCCGTGGAAGGCGGTCCGCTCGCCGACGACTCCGGAGGCCGGCACCGGCACCAACGAGACCGTCCCACGCCGATAGCCGATGGCTGCCTCTTCGCCCGTGCGTGCGATCGAGTCGTTGGGCGCGCCGACCGCGAGCCAGGCACCGTCACTCGATGCGGCCAGGCTCCAACCGAAGCGACCCTCGGCGCGCTCGCCGGTGAGCACCGCGAGGGCCTCGGCCCGATCCAGGTCGTGGATCGCGACGCGGCCCGAGTCGGCACCCGCCTCCGCCGCGGCCAGGGGTGAGCCCACGGCCAGGAGCGGCGAGCGCCCCGGCGGTGCGAGCCAGGCCACGGCCTTGCCGAACGAGGCCAGCGGATCGCCGCCCCCGATGCGTCGCGGGGCCCCCGCGCCCTCAGCCGACCCGTCCGCGACCACGACGTAGCCGCGGCCCTCGCCGCCGGTGGCCAGGAAGGTGTCGGCCTCCGCGTCCCAGGCGCACTGGGGCGCGCCCGCGGCGATCAACCCGTGCCCGCTCCCGGCGGCGACCACCGCCACGTCGCTGCCCAGCAGATCGCCCGGCGCGCCGACGCACAGGGTGCGCGCCGCCAGCTCCGCGTCGTCGACCGCCACCCGGCGGCGCCCGGATTCGCGCAGGGCCCGCAGCCGCGCGCCCGAGATCAGGAGCACCCGGCCCCCGTCGGCCGCAGCCAGGGGGCCGCCGGGCGCGCCGGCGACGAGATCGCCGATGCCGTCGCCGTCGAGGTCACCGGCGGCAGCCACGCTGTAACCCAGCCGGCCACCGTCGCTGGGTCCGACCAGGACCAGGTCGGCCTCGGCCGAGGTCAACTCGCCGCCGCGCCCGGCCACCAAGGTCTGCGCCGCGAAGATGTAGAGCGCCCCGCGCTCGGCCGGGCGTTGCTCGTCGCCGAGCTTGACCACCGGTCCGCGTGGCGCGCCGGCGACCAGATCGGTCAGGCCCGGATCGCCCAGCAGCCCGGGCGCGAGGCACAGGTCGAAGGCGAAGCGATCCCCGCCGCGCACGCCCTCGATCGTGAGCAGGGGTAAGTCGGGGGCTCCGGAACCCAGGGCGAAGAGGGCCAGGCAATCGCGCTTCAGGTTGCGCTCGGCCCGGGACTCCTCCCACTTGGTGCCGCCGCCCACGGCCAGGATCGTCGCGCCCCCCGGGGCGATCCGCCCGGGGGCCGACAGGGCATGGCCCAGGTGGTCGTCGCGGTCGGTGCCTTCCAGGATGCGCGGCGCCGCGGCAGCCGGTCGCGGCAGGTCGCCCAGACCGCCGAGCCGCGCCCCGTCATCCGAGAGAGCCTCGGAGGCGCTGCCGCGAGCCGCACCATTCGGCGGAGCACCATCGGTCGAGGATCCCCCCGACAGTGTGGAACCACCGGCCGCATCGCCCCCGGCCCTCGAATCGGAGCAGGCCGTGATCGCGCACGACAGGACAGCGACGACCATCGCCCGCTCCAATCGCTTCCCGGTCCTGCCCGCCATGGCGCCCATCATGCGCCATGGGGACCCTGGCGCGCGACGGCGCCGGCATGACCGCCGAGGGCGCCGCTCCACCCGGGGGCGAGGGTCCGCCGGGCCCGGCAGGTCGATGGCCTCGGCGTCCGAGCGCCGCGAGCGAAACCGCCGCGCCCCATCCCACGGGGGACGCGCGGCAAATGCCGCCGACGCGATCGCCGACAACGGCCCGTGAACCATCCTCGGCTGTCGGGCGCCACGCTCCACCGAGAACCGGTCGCTTCGCAGGGTGCCAGCGGCGGACGAGCGGGGAGCGCGGGTCGACGATTGGGTCCGCTGGGCGCCGATCCTGTTGCCTGCTGCGGGCTAGACTCCTGGCCCGAGTCCCACGGCGAGCGTGGCGACCCCTCGATCCAGGCCCACCGGTATCCCAGATTCTCCCCATGTCCGGGTCCCACGCCCAAACTCGCCGGTGCGGCCGTCGACCCGCGCCGCTGCTCCTCGCAGCCGGTCTCGCGGCCCTCGCCGCCTGCAGCAAGCCCCCGCAGCCCGCGCCGGCCGGCTCCGGGATCGAACTCCTGGCCCGCCAGCCGGATTCGGTCATCCAGCAGCTCGGCAGTCTCGACGGCGACGTGCTCGGCAGCGACGCCCTGTATTGGGGCGCCGGGTCGGAGTGGATCCGCTCGCGGGTGCCGGGGGTCGGGGAGCACTCCTTCAGCCGCGCGCGCACCGTCTGGTTGCAGCTCCCCGCGGTCGCGGCACAGGATCGAGTCATCACCCTCGAGCTGTGCAGCCCGGGCGCGGACCGGGCCGAGGGCGAGGTGGCCGACCGCGTCACGGTCGAGCTCAACGACCTGCCGATCGGCGAGTTGATCCTGGGCCGAGAGCCGGCCAAGTACCGCCTCGAGGCTCACGCGCCCCTGTGGCGCGAGGGCGAGAATGCCCTGCGCCTGCAGGCGCAGCAGCTGCGGCCCCTGGACCGCGGCGCGGAGCCGGCGGCGGACGTGGGCTTCGGGCTGATCTCGGTGGAGTACGGCGAGGCCCGTCGGGTCGAGCTCGACGAGCGGCGCGGCAGCGCCCAGTTGGTCGACGGCACGGCGCTGCGCTACCTGGTGCAACTGCCCCCGGCGGCGCGGCTCGAGCTGGCCGGCAACTGCAATCGCCCCGGTGACCTGGTGGTCGAGTTCGGACTGCTGAACCCCGCCGACGGGTCCCTGAAGCCCGGAGTCCTGGGCTCGCAGATCGTCGAGGTCGACGCCGGGCCCCTCGCGGCCACGCTCGAGATCCCGGAGAACACCGACTCGGTCACCTCCCTGACCCTGCGCTGGTTCTCCGACGAGGGCGGGCGGCTCGACCTGCGCCGCGCCGCGGTCGACTCCGACATGGCCCCACCGCGGCCGTCGATCCTGTTCATCTCGATCGACACCCTCTCCGCGCGGCACATGTCGACCTACGGCTACGGTCGGCCGACCTCGCCCGCCATGGACGCCCTGGCGGCGGACGGCGTGAAGTTCGAGCGCTGCGTGGCCAACGCGCCGTGGACGGCCTACAGCTACATGGCGCAGTTCTCCGGGCTCTACCCGGAAGCGCACAAGCGCGACATCGACGCCATGCGCCGTGCGCCGGTGATCTACGAGCAGTACAACCTCGCGCCCAACCGCTGGACCGTGGCCGAGGCCCTGCGCGCCGCCGGTTACGACACGGCCGCCTGGGTCGACAACCCCTGGCTCGAGCCCGCCCTGGGCATGGAGCAGGGCTTCGACCTGTTCGACCGCTCGATGGTCGAGATTCCCCTGTGGGACACCTCGGGCGGCATCGACGGGATCACGGCGGCCTTCGAGGGCTGGCTCGACGAGCGGACCGACGAGCGCCCCTTCTTCGCGATGTTGCAGGCCCTGGACCCCCACGCGCCCTACGTGGTCAGCGAGGAGTACTCCGAGCTCTTCGCGGGCGACGAGCTCTACGACGCCCAGCGCCAGGAGCCGGTCGGCATCGGCCAGATCCAGTCCTTCCGCGTGATCCCGGACCACGTGGCCCGGGGCGAGGTGCCCGAGGGCGAGCTGCCCGCGTCCATGCGCACGCGCCTGTTCGCGGACGCCTACGACCGCAAGATCCGCCACGTGGACGACGCCCTGGCCCGGCTCTTCGCGTCCCTGAAGGAGCGCGGGATCTACGACGACCTGTTGATCGTGCTCAGCGCCGACCACGGCGAGTCGATCCTGACCCACGAGTACTACTTCGACCACGCCACCCTGTTCGACGAGACCCTGCACGTCCCGCTGATCTTCCGCCTCCCGGGCGGCGCGCAGTCGGGCACCGAGGTCGAGACGGCGGTGCAACTGGTGGACCTCTACCCGACCCTGCTCGACCTGGTGGGCTTGCCGGTCTACGACTTCCTGCGCGGACGTTCCCTGGCCGGCGCGATGCGGGGCGAAGCCCTGGAGCCGGTGCCCCTGTGGAGCGAGGGCGGCATCGGTCGCCAGCACTGCGTGGAGCTGGACGGCTGGAAGCTGATCTGGTCCGACGACCGCTTCGCCTCGCCCCAGTCGAAGATCCGCCACCGGCGCCTGCCCGCCGATTGGATGGAGCAGCTCGCGCCCGATCTGGTCGGCCGGATGATGTCGGCGGGCGAGATCAAGGACTGGCTCGGCGACCACCCGGAGGTCCGCAAGGAGCTCGATCGCCGCCTCGGGGAACACTACGAGCTGTACCACCTCGACAGTGATCCGTTCGAGCTCGAGAACCTGGCCGACGAGGAGTGGGCCAAGCGCGAGGAGCTGATCGCCGTGATCGAGGACATCCTGGCCCTCAACGCCGAGGACAAGGACCGCGCGTCCCAGTTGACCCTCGCCGAGGACATGAGCCCCGAACGGCGGGCCCAGCTCGAAGAGCTCGGCTACCTCGAGCGCGAGTAGCGCCACCCATCGAGCCATGGTCGACATCCGACACACGAGCGGTCCGAGCCTGCGTCTGCCCGGGCTGGAGCTGGTCGACCACCGCTTCGAGCTGCCCCTGGACCACACGCTGGCCCAGGGGGGCTCGATCGAGGTCTACGCGCGCGAGGTACGCGCCCTGGCGGCCGGCGCGGCCGAGCGGCCCTTCTTGGTGTTCCTCCAGGGCGGACCCGGCTTCGAGGCCCCGCGCCCCGAGACCCGCGGCGGCTGGATCGAGCGGGCGACGCGCGAGTACCGCGTGCTGCTCGTCGATCAACGGGGCACCGGGCGCAGCACGCCCCTGGACCCGCGCGTGATCGCGGCCCTGGGCGACGACCACGCGATCGCGACGCACCTGACGCACTTCCGCGCCGACTCGATCGTCCGCGACCTCGAGGCCATGCGCGGCGCCCTCGGTGTCGAGCGTTGGTCCGTCCTGGGTCAGAGCTTCGGCGGCTTCTGCGCGACCACCTACCTCTCGCTCGCGCCCCAGGGTCTGCGCGAGGCCTTCATCACCGGCGGCCTGCCGCCCCTGGTGGACGACCCGGACCCGGTCTACGCGCGCACGGCCCAGACCCTGCGTCGCAAGACGGCCGAGTACCACGCTCGCTTCCCCGGTGACGCCGAGCGCCTGCGCTTGATCGCGGCGCGCCTGGCCGCTTCGCCGGTGATGCTGCCCGGCGGCGATCACTTCACGGTTGGCCGCTTGCAGTCCCTCGGGATCCAACTCGGCTTCCGCGACGGTCCGGCCAAGATCCACTACCTGCTCGAGTCGGCCTGGTCCGGCCGCGGGGCGCAGCGCGACCTGTCACGGGCCTTCCTGCGCGGGGTCGAGAACATCCAGTCCTTCGATACCAATCCGCTCTACGCCCTGGTGCACGAGGCCTGCTACGCGCAAGGATCGGCCACCCGCTGGTCTGCCCAGCGCACGGTCGAGCCCCTCGGGGACCTGGCGCCGGATGCGGAGCCCTTCCCCTTCACGGGCGAGATGGTCTTTCGCTGGACGTTCGAGGACTCGAGCGTGCTGCGCCCGCTGCTCGGTGCGGCTGACCTGCTGGCGCAGAAGAGTGACTGGCCGCGCCTCTACGACCCCGAGGTCCTGGCGAGGAACGAGGTGCCGGTGGCGGCTGCGGTCTATGCGAATGACATGTTCGTCGACCGTGAGCTGTCGCTCGAGACCGCCGAGGCCATTCGCGGCTGCCGCGTGTGGTTGACGGACGAGTTCGAGCACTGCGGCCTGCGCGTGGAGGGCGAGCGCGTCCTCGGCCGCCTGATCGACCTCGTGCGCGGCGAAGTGTGAGCGAACCCGTCGACCTGGCCCGCGTGCGGCGCACCTGGTGGCCGCTCGCGGCGAGCTGGATGTTGATGGGCGTCGAGCTGCCGCTCGTCTCCGCCCACATGGCGCGCCTGGCGGAGCCGGAGGTCAGCCTGGCGGCCTACGGCGCCCTGGTGTTCCCGATCTGCCTGGTGATCGAGGCGCCGATCATCATGCTCCTGGCCGCTTCGACGGCCCTGTGCACGACGCGGGCGCGCTACGCCCAGGTGGCGCGCTTCATGCACGCGGCGGGCGCCGCGCTGACCGCTCTGCACCTGTTGGTGGCGCTGACGCCGCTCTACGACCTGATCGCGCGCGATCTGATCGGCGTGCCGCCGGAGATCCTCGAGCCGGGCCGCCTGGGGCTGCTCTTGATGACGCCCTGGACCTGGACCATCGCCTACCGGCGCTTCCAGCAGGGCGTGATGATCCGCTTCGGCGCCAGCCGCGCGGTGGGCGTCGGGACCGTGGTGCGGGTGGTGACGCTCGTGACCGCCTTGCAGGTCGGCATGCGGGTGCCGGGCGCGGTGGGCATCGCGGTCGGCGCGACGGCGGTGGCCCTGGCGGTCAGCGCCGAGGCGATCTTCGCCGGTTGGGCCGTGGGTGAGATCCGGCGCGAACGCTTGCCGAAATCCGACGGCGAGGCGCTGTTGACTCTGCGCGGCTTCCTCGGCTTCTACGTGCCCCTGGCCATGACGCCGCTGTTGACGCTTCTGATCCAACCGATCGGCGCGGCGGCCATGAGCCGCATGCCGCGCGACCTGGAGTCCCTGGCCGTCTGGCCGGCGCTGCACGGCCTGGTGTTCCTGTTCCGCAGCCCCGGCTTCGCCCTCAACGAGGTCGTCGTGGCCCTGGTGCGCGAGCCGGGCGGACAGGCGGCGCTGGTGCGCTTCACGCGCATCCTGGGATGCACGCTGGTCGGCGGACTGGCGCTGCTCGCGCTCACGCCGCTCCACTCCCTGTGGTTCGCGGGGCTGACGGGCCTGAGCCCGGAGCTGGCGCAGCTCGCTGGCAGTGTGTTGATCCTGGCCGTGCTGATGCCGGGCTACCAGGCCTTCCAGAGCCTCTACCAGGGCATCCTCGTCGCCCGCGGCGACACCCGGCCGGTGACCGAGGCGGTGGCCCTGTACCTTGTGCTGGCGGCGGGGCTCCTCGCGGCCGGTGTCCACCTGGACCCGGGCCCGGGGGTCGCGGTGGCGCTGGGTTGTTTCACCCTGGCCGGCCTGGCCCAGACCCTGTGGTTGGCGCGCCGCTCGCGGCGTTATCGCGTCTGACGCGCAGGGCCGCGGACTTTCACTGGCCGTCGTCCGCGAGCGGCAGGGGGAAGGGCTGCGAGGGCACGTGGGCCCCGCGCAAGAGCCCGAGCAACAGCTCGCGCACCTGGGGCTCGGACTCGGCGAGGTCCGTCGACTCACTCGGGTCGCGGTCGAGGCGATAGAGCTCGACCGTCGGCGACGGCGAGCGCAGCTCGGTGCGCAAGAGCTTCCAGGGCCCCGCGATCAGGGCCTGCTTCGGACCGTGCTCCCAGTACATGTAGTCCCGGGGCTGTTGCACGCCCTGACCCAGGAGCGTCGGCGCGACGCTGACCCCGTCGGTCGCGGCGCTCCAATCGATCCCGACCAGGGCCGCCACCGTCGGCGCCACGTCCGGGAAGTACAGCGGCTGGTCCGAGGCGCTGCCCGCCGCCACTTGCCCGGGCCAACGCACCATGAACGGCACGCGGATGCCGCCCTCGTACAGACTGCCCTTGAGGCCGCGCAGGCCCCCGGCGCTGTCGAAGAACTCGTGGTCGACACCGCCGGCGTAGGTCGGTCCGTTGTCGCTGGTGACGATCACGATCGTGTCGCCGGCGAGCTCGAGTTCGTCCAAGAGGTCGAGGATGCGGCCGAGCTCCTCGTCCGCGCGCGAGATCATGCCCGCGTAGGCCGCGCGCGGCCGCGGGTGCGGCAGGTAGCCGTCCTGGCCCAGGTAGGGTCCCCCACCGGCGGCTTCGGTGTCCCACTCGCGCGGGTAGGCGTCCACGTAGGGCTCGGGCACCTGCAGGGCCACGTGCGGCAGGGGCGTCGGGTAGTACAGGAAGAACGGCTGCTCGCGGTGCGCGCGCACGAATTCGAGCGCCGCGTCGATCATCGGCTCGGTGGCGTAGGTCGTGCCGGTGTAGCGGCGCGCGTACTCGGCCTCGTCCTCGAGCGGCGCATCGATCTTCTGGTGGGCGGAGAACCACTCGTTGCCCACAAGGTCCAGGCGCTCGCCGTCGCTCCACAGGTGTGTGGGATAGAAGTTGTGGGCCACGCGTTGGCACAGCACGCCCAGGAAGTGGTCGAAGCCCTGGAGCTCCGGGGCGCCGCTCGTGCCCGGACCGCCCAGTCCCCACTTGCCCATGCCCCCGGTTGCCCAGCCGGCGGCGCGGAGCGTCGATTGGAGGCTCGGCGTGCCCTCCGGCAGGGGGTACTGGCCCTCGACCGCATCGCGGCCCCAGCCGCCGCCCTCCCAGTTGTTGCGAACGATCGAGTGGCCCGTGTGCAGCCCGCCGAGCAGGGTGCAGCGCGACGGCGCGCAGACCGGACTGCCCGAGTAGGCCCGGGTGAAGCGCATGCCTTCGTCCGCCACGCGGTCCATGGCGGGGGTGCGGATCTTGGTCTGGCCGTAGGCGCCCACCTCGCCCCAGCCCAGGTCGTCGGCCATGAACAGCACCACGTTGGGCGAGCGCCGGGGCTCGGCGGCGTCCTGGCCGCTGGCGTGGGCGGCGGCGTGGGCGGCGGCGAGCGTGAAGCCGACGAATAACGCGGGTCGGAGCATGGGGGCAAGTCTGTCGAGCCCCCGCGGTCGATTCCACCGCCCGCGCCACGGGCACGGCGCGCTGCCGATTCGCCAGAATGCCGACGCCATGCCGAACCGCGCTGAACCGAACCATGCCAGGCCGACCCGAGCCGTCGACTACGTCGCTTGGACCGGGGCCCTGGTCCTCGTGGCCCTGCACCTGGACTTCTGGCGCACGGCGCAGCCGCGGTTGATCGCCGGTCTGGTGCCCGAAGAACTGGCTTGGCGCCTGGCCTGGATGGTCCTGGCCACGGCCTACCTGTTCTGGTTCACGGCGCGGGTCTGGCGCGAGCGGGAGGGCAAGGCTTGAGCCCGCTCGAGCTCGGATTGCCGGTCTTGGCCGCGGTCGACAGGCCGCTGGTGGTCGGCCTGGTGCTCTACGTGGCGGTGGTGCTGGCCGTCGGTCTCTTGGCCGCGCGCCGCTCGGGCAGCTCGCCGCGGGAGTACTTCCTGGCCGGCAACGGCCTGGGCACCGCGGTGCTGTTCATGGCCCTGTTCGGCACCAACTGCACGGCCTTCGTGCTCGTCGGCGTGCCGGGCCAGGCCTACCACTCGGGCCTCGGCATCTTCAGCATCAACGCCCCCATCATCGCCCTCGGCATCCCCTTGACCTTCTGGGCCATCGGCGCTCCGGCCCGGCGCCTGGGCCGCGAGCTGGGCGCGCTGACACCAGCCGAGCTGTACTCCAAGCGCCTGGGCTCGCGCAGCGTGGGCCTGCTCTTGTTCGGCGTCTTCGCCCTCTACACCGTGCCCTACATGGTCACCGCCGTGCAGGGCGCGGCCGTGACCCTGGCCAGCTCCACCGAGGGCGCGATCCCCGAGTGGCTCGGCGGCGCCGCGGTTCTGGCCGTGGCCCTGTGCTACACGTCGATCGGCGGCATGCGCGCCACCGCCTGGACCAACGTCGTGCAGGGGGTCATCTTCCTCGGCTTCGTGCTGGCGGCCGTGTTCCTCTACGCCCGCGCGGTGGGCGGCGACGGCGGCCTGGCCGGCGCCATGGCGCGACTGGTCGAGGAGCGCCCGGAGCTGACGACCCTGCCCGAGGGCGGCCTGTTCGAGCCCCGCGCCTTCGCCTCCTGGAGCCTGGCGATCGCGCTCACGGTGATCGCCTTCCCGCACATGCTGGTGCGGCTGATGGCGGCCGAGAGCGAGCGCAGCCTGCGCTCGGTCTGCCGCCTGTACCCCCTGGCCCTGGTGTTGCTGTGGTTGCCGGTGGTCTTGATCGGCACCTTCGGCGCGCTCGAGTTCCCCGGCCTGGTGGGCCGCGACTCCGACCGCATCTTCGCGACCATGGCGGGCGCGTTCCTGCCGCCCTGGCTCGAGGCCCTGAGCTTCGTGGCGGTGCTCGCGGCGGTCATGTCGACCCTGGACGCGCAGATCCTGACCCTGGGCTCGATGGTCACCCGCGACGTGCTCGATCCGCTCATGCCGAACCGGCGCGAGGAGGTCGACGTGCTGCGCGGCCGGCTCTTCGGCGGCCTGCTAGCGTTGGTGGTCTTCGCCCTCTGGCGCGTGGGCGGCGCGTCGATCTACAGCCTGGCCTCGGTGGCCTTCTCGGGCTACGTGACGCTCGTGCCGACGATGCTGTTCGGCGTGCGCTGGGAGCGCTTCAACGCCCGCGGCGCGGTGCTCTCGATCCTGGTCGGCAACGGCTGCTACTTCGCGGCCCTGTTCGCGGCCGGTGGACTCGACTCCGCCATGCGGCCGTCGCTCTTGGGCTTCCTGCCGGTGGTCTGGGGCCTGGTCGGCGCGCTCCTCGGCGCCCTGGTCGGCACCTACCAGGTGCCGCGCGCCAGCACCCGCGCCAGCTCCCCGTGACCGCGCACCTCGGCCCATTGGGCCGGGGTGGTCTTGTGGCCGGCGTCGCGCAGCCTGCGGTCCGCGCCGCGCTCGAGCAGCAGCTCGGCCCCGACCTCGCGCCCCCACCAGGCCACCCGGTGCAGGGCGGTAGCGCCGCCCTCGACCGCGTTGACGTCGGCGCCCAGTTCGATCAGGCGGTCGAGCACCTCCGCCCGCTCGTGGATCGCCGCGTAGTGCACGGCGCGGGCCAGGGCCTGGCCCAGGTCGCGGTACAGGGGTTGACGGTTCGGGTCGGCCGGATGGCGCTGGAGCGCGGTGGCCAGGACCCCCGCCGGCTTGACGAAGCGCCACAGCTCCCCCACCGCCGCGGCCAGGGGCAGGTTGTAGATCCGCGCGCCGCGCTCGACCAACAGTTCGAGCGCCTCGGTGGCCGCGAAGTGGGCGGCCAGAGCCAGGGCAGTGCCGTTGTCCACGCAGCCCCCGAGAGTCTCGAGGCTCGCGCCGCGATCGAGCAGCAGCTCGGCCAGGTCGCGCTCGTAGAGGCTGACCGCCGTCTGCAGCACGGTCTCGCCGATCGCCACGCGCCCGCCCCAGTCCGCGTCGGCTCCGGCGTCCAAGAGCAGGGTCGCGAGCTCGACCGGGTCCCCGTCCAAGCAGGTGCCGTGGAAGCGGGCATTCGCCACGTAGTGCAGGGCCGAGCAGCGATTGGGCGCCTCGCCGTCGTCCCCGGGCTCGCCCCACACGATCTGGCAACTGGCGGCCAGCTCGTCCGATGCGATCAGACGCGCCAGGGCGTCCGCGTCACCCGCGTCGATCGCGGCCCGCACCTCCGGTCCGATGGCGCCGTTGTCGGTGCTCACCGGTCAGTCCCCATCCTTGCGGGACTGCACGCGCCGGAAGGGATGCACCCAGTTGGCGAACCCCGGCGTCGATCGATTCTGGACCCACAGCCGGCCGCGTCCGCTGAAGCGCATCAGGAGTTGGTCGGCGAAGAGGAACGAACGGATCTTGCGCGCCCGCGTCAGTCGATAGCTGAGGCTCGGCTCCCAGGCCACGGCGAAACCGTTGTCGACCGTGACCTCGCCGTCGACGTCGAGCACCTCGATGCGACCGTAGCTGTCGAAGAACAGGTCCCCGCGGCCCTGGGCGTGGAGCAGGAACAGACCTTCCGCCAAGAGGCCCTTGAAGCCGCCCCACTTCGCGTCGATGTCGATCTCGCCCGCGTGGGCCAGGTAGGCGCCGCGCTCGAGCAGCAGCTCACCGTCGAGGGGCAAGGCGATCACATCGCCGGCGGCGCCCGGGGCCAGGGTCAGGCTGCCCGCGCCGCGCGCGGTGTAGGTGTTCTGGAACAGCGATTCGCCCGCCAGGACCTGGCGCTTCAGCGCCTTGAGCAGACCGCCGCGGGTCGAGGTCAGCACGTCGATGCAGGGGTCCATCCAAGCCATGGCGCCGGCCTCGGCGACCACGTGTTCGCCCGCCTCGAGGTCGAACTCGAGCATCGAATAGGCCGGACGGTGGGTGATGCGGTGCTGCACGGCTGTCGGGGCTATTGCCTGCGCGGCGGGAGCAGTTTGCCGATCAGGGCGCCGAAACGACCGGGATCGTGGGATTGGAGCAGGACTCGGCCGCGACCGCGCAGGCGCAGGACGAAGCCCTCGCCGCCGAGGAAGGACTGGATCCACGAACCACCGGCGCGGTCGATCGTGTAATCGAGGCCCTCTTCGAAGGCGACCAGGTGACCGGTGTCGACGACCAACTCGTCCTCGACCTCGAGCTCGTGGATCGAACCGAAGGCGCTGACCAGGAGGGGGCCCGTGCCATGGGCCTCGACCAGGAACAGGCCCTCGCCGCTGACCATGCCGCGCAGACCCTGGAAGCGCGTCTCGAGGCCGACCTCACTGCCGGCACCGAGGAAGCTCGCACCGGCGCAGGTCCAGCGGTCCCCGTTCAAGTCGATCCGCCGCACCTCGCCCTCGAGCGTCGGCGCCAGGGCCACTTCGCCCGCGCCGCCATCGGTCAGGGTGTAGGTCGACAGGAAGAAGCTGTTGCCGGCCAAGAGCCGTCCCAGTCCACCGAGGAGCCCGCCCCGGCCACGCGTGCGGGTGGTCACGTCGACGTCGACGTTCACGCTCGAGCGGTACAGGGCGCCCGACTCACTGACGAAGCGCTCGTCGCCCTCGAGCGCCACCAACGCCGATCCGAACGCTCCCACGCTGTCGATGGTGATCTTCATGGGTTCCACGTGTCAGCGCTCAGCCCCGCAGATACGGCGTGACCCAACCGGCCGTGCCGCGCACCGTCCGCGTCTGCAACCACACGCGACCACGGCCGCGCATTCGCATGGTCAGCCCCTCGCCCGAGAACAGGGTGCTCTTGAGCCCGCCGAAGCCGGAGATCTCGTATTCGATCGACTCCTCGAAGGCCACCAGGTGCCCCGTGTCGACGATCAGCTCGCCGTCCAGCTCGCGCTCGACGATCGCGCCATAGGCGTTGAACAGCAGCTCGCCCTCGCCGCTGACCTCGATCAGGAAGGCTCCCTCACCGGAGAAGAGGCTGCGCAAGCCGCCGAAGCGGGTGCGCGTGGCGATCCCCTCGGAGCAGGCCAGGAACGAGCCGGCAGTGAGGCGCAGGGTCTCACCGCGCAGGGTCCGGTGGATGACCTCGCCGGGCAGGCTCGGGGCGATGCCGAGTCGCCCGCCGCGGGGCCCCTGGTATTCGCCCAGGAAGAAGCTCTCGCCCCCCAGTAGCCGACGGGCGAGGCCCCCCAGCAGTCCGCCGGGGACCACGACCCGCAGGTCGAGACCAGGATCGGCGAAGCTCATCGCACCGGACTCGGTCCGAACCACCTCGTGCGAGCCCAGGACCAGGGACGCGCGACCGAAGTCCGGATTGCCGTCGAGCTGGATCTGCACCGGTTCAGGATCGCAATCGTGTCCCCGGGGTCAAGGGCCGAGCGCAGGTGGAACCGCGGTGGTCCGGGACGAGTGCGGTCGTCGGCGTCCGAGGTTCAAGGCAGGCGCGACCCTGGCGCACCCGATCGGCTCCGGGCGGGGTAGTCTTTGATGCGATCCCCGAGGGCGCTCCGCCCGGGGAGGAGAACGCAGCGGTGCAGCTCGACAGCAACTTCCACACCACCCACTGGGACCTGGTCCGCCAAGCCGGAGACTCGGGCTCCGACGACGGCAGAGCGGCGCTCGGCACGCTGATCGAGATCTATTGGTATCCGCTGTACGCCTACCTGCGGCGCCGCGGCAAGTCGATGGACGACGCCGCTGACGCGGTCCAGGGGCTGTTCGCGACCCTGCTGAGCCGCAGCGGTATCTCGCGCCTCGACCAGGCGAACGGCCGCTTCCGCTCCTGGCTGCTGACGTCTCTGGAGAACTACCTGCGCGACGAATACCGGCGCGCGACCAGCATCAAGCGCGGCGGCGGATTCGTGCCGCAATCCCTCGACCTGGACAGCGCGGAAGCTCGCTACCGCCTGGAGCCCGAGGACGGGCTCGATGCCGAGGCGCTCTACCGCAAGGAGTGGGCGCTCGAGGTCATCAATCGCGCCCGGGACGCGCTCCAGACCGAATACATCCGCGCGGGCAAGCGGCGGCTCTTCGACGCCCTGTCATCGGAGCTCGAAACCGGAGACCGGGCCGCCGGCGTCGATCCCGCCGAGTTCGAGATGACCCCCGTGGCGATGCGGGTCGCCCGCCACCGCCTGCGAGAACGCTTCGCCAACCAGCTCCGCACCCAAGCTCGGGCGACCCTGGGGTCCGGTTTGGACGAGGACGAGGAGCTGCGCGAGCTGATCCAGGCCCTGGAAGGGCCCAAGGGCCGCTGAGCCGGCCGCCCGTCGGGCGGGCCGATTCGCAGGGCGTCCCGGCGCGGCCCGCCGCTGGACCGAGCCAGCCAGAGCGGACCCGGCCCCCCCTGGTTCCGATGCGCCCATCGGCGGGGTCGACGCCCCCGCGGCCGCTGCCGACAAGGCCGGATCGACCGCGAATCGGGACCCAAGGCCCCGCCAACTGGCGCTTGCGGATCCCTGGGGAATCGCCGCCGGAAGGGCAGCTCCCCCGCCATAGCGGCGCTCGCTGCCTCCGCCGGGAGAACCTGGGCGGCGAATTGCGAAATCCCGGCTCCCGACCGTAACGGGCGCGGGAAACTGCGTTCCTGGGAGGTCGAGACAGGACTTCTCCCATGCTCGCGACCATGACCCCCCCCAAGCAAGTCGGACGCGCGTCCGCAGCGGGGGCCATTCGTGTCCTCACGACGGCCCTCGAGCGTCGGCCGGTCGTCGACCTCGAGGACTACGGCCAGCGCCTGGCCAAGCGGCTCCCCGGGTTCGAGATCAAGGAACTGCTCGGAGTGGGCGGCATGGGAGCCGTCTACCTGGCCACGGAGAAGAAGTTCGACCGCCCGGTGGCGATCAAGGTCCTGCTGCCCCCCTCCGACCCGTCGCGTGCCTCCGAATGGCGTCAGCGCTTCGAGGCCGAGGCGCGGACCATGGCCAAGCTCCAGCACGACAACATCCTCACGGTGTTCGACTTCGGGCAGGACGATGAGCTCGCCTGGATGGTGCTGGAGTACGTCAACGGCACCAACCTGCGGGAGCTCCTGCGCGAAGGACAGTTGACCCAGACCGAGGTGCTGGACATCGCCTCGCAGCTCGGCGCGGCTCTGCAACACGCCCACCAGCGCAATGTCGTGCACCGGGACATCAAGCCCGAGAACGTGCTGATCGACGACGAAGGTCACGTCAAGGTCGCCGACTTCGGCATCGCCAAGGTGCTCGATCCGGACCTCGAGTCCCTGACCCAGACCAACCAGACCCTCGGCTCGCGCGTCTACATCGCGCCCGAGCTGATGAAGATCGGCGCCACCGTCGACACCCGCGCGGACGTCTACGCCTTCGGCGCGGTGGTCTACGAGATGCTGACCGGGAGCCTCTCGGTCGGGAACTTCTCGCCCCCGTCATCGACCGCGGGTGTCGACGAAGAGCTCGACGAGCCGATCCTGCGCGCCCTGGATCCGAATCCTGAGAGCCGCACCAGCAGTATCGGCGACACACTCAGCGCCATCCGCCGACTGAACCGCCCTGTCACCGAGGCGCGCCGGGAGCCCGCCCGAGTGCTGGCCGCGCGCGCCGCGGCCAACGAGTTGGCCGTGCGCCAGTCCTGGCTGGCCGTGGCCGTCTGCGCCGTCGGCATCGCCTCCCTCGGCATGGTCTGGATCCGTTCGGAGAGCGGACCGTACACCGGCTGGGAGAGCGGATTGGGTGCGCTGATCGCGGCCTTCCTGGTCCTGCCGATCGGTCTCCGGATCGTCCTCGGCACCCACCACGCGCACCGGATCCAAGCGCTGGTGGACGTGCTCTGCGGCCTCGTCGTTGCGGCCTTCGCAACACGCCCGTGGTGGCTCGAAGGCCTCGCGGGATACGTCGCGCCGGGCGCCTGGCTCGCCTCCGGATGCGGCGCCGTCTTGGCCATCCAAGCACTGGCGACGCTGTTCCTGAAGCGCGAGCGTCTGACAGACCAGCAGTTGGAGGAGTTGGTCACTTCGCGTCGTACGGGCGGGGCCATCCGCCGCGACGGGTAGGGACCAGGGCGCCGCCGGGAGGCCGTACCCGGTCGTCGCTCGAAGTCACTGCGTCCATTCGGACGCGGTGAAGGAGCTGCCTCGTTGGAACGGGGTGCTCCCCGAAAGGTGTCCCCCTCAGCCTTCGAGCCCAACCTCCATCCTTCGATGATTCGATTCCGTTCCTCCCACGCGATCGCAGCCCTCAGCGCGCTCGCTCTCTTCTCGGCGACGTCCCCCACCGGTCACAGCCAGAACGCAACGGCCCCCTCCGGCGGCTATCAGGAAGAGCCCGGCAGCGCTTGCCCCAATGAGGGCGCCGCGTCGCAGCCCGCAGCGGTCGTCTGGGTCGGCCCCGACGCCTGCGCCGACGCGAGCCTGGTCGACAGCGTGATCGGTCAGGACGCGGACGGTAACGACGTGGTTCACAGCGAGCCCAAGTGCCCCTCGAAGATCAAGATCAAGCCGACACACATGGGTCGTGCCCCCAAAGACGGCTTCAGGCGTCTGACCTCCGGAGTCGATTTCTACCAGTTCCAGAGTTACTACTGCGCCGGACAGCCGTTCACGCCCTACTGCGTCAAGGACGGTGACCAGGATGTCTCGCCGGACTCCTTCGAGACCTTCAGCGAGATCGAGTGCGACGGCCTGATCGGAGGTTCGAACTGATGAGCCCCATGATCCGAAAGCAACATGAGATCGATCGGCGCTCGCGACTGCTCGCGTCGATCTTCGTGGGCGCCGTGGCAGCGGTGTTGTTCGGCCCCGCTGCTGTGAGCACCGGTCACGCGGGCGAGAGCCAGCCCCAGCACCCGCTGGCCAGCCCTGAGGTGAACCACCAACTGGCTCCCCTGGAGACCAGCAGCCGTCGCCCCGCCGTGAGAGAAACAATTGCGACGGTTGAGCGCGACGGCGAGCTGCTCGAGCAGCTCGCCAAGGCCCTGACCGACCGAGATCAGCATCGCGCTCGAGTCTTGATCGACGAATGGCTCGCAGGCGGGCCCGAGAGCGTCGAGAGGCTGCTGGAATTCATGGCCGACGAGCGAGCCGATCGGCACCTGGATATGGCTTTGGCGGCCCTGCTCAACCGGGCGGTGATCGACGCGGAGATCTCCCCCGCGGACTTCGCGCCGTGGACGCCGACGAACCTGATCGCGAGCGCCCTGGGCCTCGTCACCGGTTCGGAAGGTAACGGCCGCGTGCTGTTCGTCGCCCTCGACGATCTGGGACGCTTCGCCACGCCCGAGCTGTTGGTGGGCCTGGTCGAAGCCCAGGGCGGCAATGGCGATCGCATCGTCGGCGAATCCGACCAGATCGACTCGATCCGCCTCATGCAAGCCTGGGCCACCGAGCCCTCGCTGGCGATCGAGCCCGAGCTCCAGGTGCTGATCGCCGACCCCGAGGTCGCGCCCCTGGCGCGGGCGCGGGCGGCCTCGCTCTTGCTGCACCGCGATTGGCGCGCCAACGCGGAGTCGCTCGTGGCGCAGCTCGGCGAGTTGGAGTCCCGTGAATCCACGGACCAGAAAGAGCTGACCCAGGACTTCCGCTCCCAGCTCAGCGGTCACGTGCTGTACGTCGAGGAGCACGAGCGTGTCGAGTACATGCAACTGCTGGCGAACGACGAGACGTCGTTCCGCCGCGCGGTAGACATGCTGAGTCCGCGCGACGCCGCCAGCCTTTCGGCTGCCCTCGATCCGCGCGAGGTGGGCGAGCTGCAGATCGCGGCCCTGCGCCTGCGCGCCGGCGGCGACGACGCAATCAGAGCGGGACTCGAGTTGCTGCCCGCGCTCGAACAGCAGCCGGACTACTCGGCCCACGCCTGCGTGAACCAGATCGTGCGCCTGGGCGGTGCCAGCGATCCGGCCTTCCAAGCCGCCCTCGAGTCGCTCTTCGAGCGCCGCGACGAGGGCAACGACCCCTTCTGGCGCGCGGTTGGCTGGCAGCCCAACCAGCTGACTGACAGCCAGGTCGAGGAGGCCATCGTGCCCTGGTTGTTGCTTTCCGAAGGGGAGTCGCACCGCACGCGGGATCGTCTGGTCGCCGACGTTCAGAACCGCTTCCCGGGACGTTATCCGTCCCTCTGAAGCCGGCCGAGGGGTGCCCTTCGGGGCGCGGGCTCGGGTGGGGGGCGGGCAAGGCCGCCTCCCCCTCGGACCCTTCCCCAGGGCCCTCAGACCCCACTCAGCCCAGACGCGCCAACCCGTGGTTCTCGCCACGGGGGGATTCGCCTAGGCTCGCCCGACCCGGGTAACTCTTGCCCCGGTCATCTGCCCATGTTTGACAAAACTCTACAGGCCGCCCCCCCGCGCCAATCGTCGAGTTTCCAGCGCCATCTGGAACAAGCCATGCACGGTCTGCGCAATGCGTTGACCGAGCTGCTCGATTCGGTCGAGGCCGACCCCAGTGTTCCTCGCCGCCTCGCGCGCCAGCTGGGTGTGAACAAGAACTTGGCCTGGAAAGCGGCCAAGATCGTGTCCACACCAGACGCCGCCGAGGCCCTCCCCCACGTTCCAGGTCGTGCGGGGTTGAAGATCTTCCTGGAGGCCATGGAGCGCGCCGGTGCCAGCACCGACGCCCTGCGCGCCGCGCGCGAGGCCTGCGACGCCTTCGACACGATGGTCGAGCTGCACGCGGGCGACCGCGGCACCCTCGAGCTGATGGTCGGCAGCAGCTTCCCCGGCGGCGCCGAGAGTCCGCTGCAGGAGGCCAACCGCAAGTTGTCCTTCCAGGGCAACAGCTCCACCTGGGGCGTCCAGGCGCGGGTGCGCTTCGGCGCCCAATTCGTGGCGCCGTGCGCCGAAGACCCGACGGTGATCGACTACGCGTCGATCGGCGGGCTGTGCGACTTCCGCCGCCTGCGCGGTGACGCCAAGTGGCCTCTGTCGTTCAACGTGCGCTACGACGGCGAGGGCCGACGCAAGGACGACGTGGCCAAGCCGATCGAGCGCTCGCTCGAGGGGCGCGACGGCCCGGCCTTCCTGCTCGACCACTGCACCGACCCCCTACCGGAGATCCGCGCCGTGGAGGTGCCCCTGGGCACCGTCTACGAGCTGGCCGAGGGCGAGGTCGGCAACACCGCCGCGTTCTCGTGTGCCTTCGCCTGGTTCGTGCGCCGCGAGCAGTCGGTCTACGGCAACGACGACGAGCCCTCGGTCGCCTACAACATCCCGCTCAACACCCCCACCGAGCTCGCCACCATGGATCTTCTGATCCACAAGGACGTGCCGTGGGAGCTGCCGCCCCGGGTGGAGGTGACGAGCCGCATGGAGATCGGCGTCGGCGGCGGCAGCTACAAGCAGAGCCCCTACCTGCTCCCGGTCCCGCCGCGCCTCGAGGAGCTCGGCCCCGGCCGCGACCAACTCGGCGGCAACGAGGTCCCCCGCTGGACCGAGATGCTCGGCAAGGTCTGCCAGCGCCTGGACTGGAACCTGGACGACTTCCGCGTCTTCCGCATGTCCCTGCGCTACCCGCCCATCCCGACCATCCCGTCGCTGGTGGTGACGAAGCCGCGGCGGGGCTGAGGTCCAAATCGAGCTAGTGTCCTGGATCAGAAATTCGGCGTCACTTCCCGGGCTCCGATCGCCGCTGGCGTCGCCAGCGCCTCATCCGAGTATCGCAGCGGATACGCGTCGTCCGCGCGCCTAGCCAGCATCGATCGGACCTCCGGGCAGTGACGCCGAATTTCTGATCCAGGACACTAGAGCGACCGAGCGCGGGGGGGGCGTCCCCAATCGGAGCCCCCCCGCGCAACTTGCGAAAAGGTGTGCTCGCGTCCTGGGCGCTTGGACGGCCTCAGATGCCACTGTTGCGCTAGGTCGTCCGCCCCCAGAATGCCCAGCGAGGTACGGCGTATCAGGTCGCGCCCAATTTGAGGGGCGCGACCGCATGAAGAACAGCGATGGAGAGTCGGGAGTTCCGATCGGCACCTACTTCGCCGCGTCCCAGCCGACCTCGCGATTCCACATCACCTACGCGGATTGGACCGGCGCGCTGGGTATCTCGCTGCTCTTGCTGCCCGAACTGCACATTGCTGACGGTGGTCTGCTCGCCCACCCCTATTTCCTGAGGCACCTCAATGCCGGTCCGGGGACCAGTTGGCTGGAGCGCGGACTGAGAAACGGATGGGTGGTCGTTCGCACTCGCGACGAGCGTTCCCTCAGGGATATCGGTGAGGGTCTATCTCGCTTTGCCGCCGGCCACCCTGAGTCGGCGGCTGTAGGAGCCCGCTTGGACTCGCTGAGTGTGGTGAGGAGAGCACCTTGGAGCATTGCGGTTGATGTCGACACGCGCGCGTTCGGAGAGACCTTCCAATTGCGCCTCGCTGATCGAATCACTCGCCCCCTTCCCCTATGGTCGGACTACCTCGGGCCCCAGCAGACCGGGAGGGCGCTGCTGGACTTCTGGGACCGCCGAGCCGATTGGCGCACCAACTGGCTGGACCGGGCAGCCGAGCGAACCCGACAAGATGGTCACCGGGGCCTTCGGGTCAGCGATCTGCTCCGAGAAGCCCGGGAGTCCCTCGGCATTCGCGACCTGAGCGGCGAGTTCATCGAAGTCTCCAGCTTGATCGATGGCGTCGACGATCCCGTCGCCAAGCGGGATCTCAATCTGTTCTTCCGAATCGTCACCGAGGTCTACGACCAGAACTTCGCTAGTCGAATTCGGTGTCAGTGTGCATCGGTCAACCTCGAGTACGACTGCGCCGCAGCGACCCAAGGCCCCCGCGACGACGCATCCGGTGTGGAGGGTGGCACGCTCTTGGGCGAAGTCGCCCTGCCGTCGACCAAGGCGCTGGAGAGGCTGACCTCGATCGATCTGGAGCTCCTTCGTGCCAGCGCCGAAGCACTGACTTACGTCGAGGCGTTGAGAGCCTGGATGGTCTCCCCCACCGAAGCCGCGGCGTGCGACTTCGCGGAAGCGCTGCAGCTTTACGGCCGCAAGCTGTGCGAGGTCGCCTACGAAGACCAAAGCACCAACGTCGGCATCTTGGGGTTCGCGCGCAAGCGCTACGTGTCCAGGGCCCTCGGCGCCACGACTGGCCTGTTCATGGGATTCGCCCTGAACGCCATGGGCCTAGGGCCCGTGGCCCAGGTGGCCAACAGCGTCTGCACACTCGCCCTAACGGACCTGGCTCGTCGCATGACGGCTCGCTCCGGAACTAGTGCGGCTCGAGTCTATGCCCGGCCGATTGAGCCCGAGCCCCCCGAGGACTCTTGACCGCTTCGATTCCGAACGGACCGCTTTGACTCCACAACCGGAGGAGGACGCCGTCCGTTCGATCGCCGAAGCGATGTTGGCGTCGCGACAGTGCCCCACGCGGGGGAGGTGAGGCCCTACATTTCAGATCCCGCGGGCGATCGGGTGGTGGGCCCTCAGGGACTCGAACCCTGGACCAAGCGATTATGAGTCGCCTGCTCTAACCGACTGAGCTAAGGGCCCACGCGACGACTCGTCGCCGGCGCAGCATAGCGCGGGGTCCGCCCCATGAGTCGGCGGAGGGCTGCGCGGCAGCTCCCCGCGCTCGCGGGCCTCAGGCGGCGGGCTCCGCGCCCTGCGCGCGCGGGGCGTAGACCCGCTCGTCGGTCCAGGTGTAGTCCGGGTCCTCGCGGATGTACTGCCACAGCTCGGGGCAGGAGGCGGCGAGGCTCTGGCCGCGGTCGGCGTCGAGGTCGTTGGTGAAGAGGTTGAAGGTGCGCATCAGCTCGCGGTAGGGCGCGGGCGACGGCTGGCGCATGTCGGCCAGCAGGACCTTGGCGGAGTCCACCAGGTACTCGTAGTGCTCGGCCAGGCGCGAGCGGGCCATGAACCACTCCAGGCGCGTCGCGGCCTCCTCGCGGGCGGCGGCCGGCATGGCGTGGACCGAGAGATGCGTGGGCTCGTAGAGGGTGGCCAGGCTGTAGGGCACGTCGATCAGCTCCGCGAAGCGCAGCAGGCGGGCGAGGTCGAGGGCGTTCGCGTTCTGCACCGTCGGCGTGAGCTCGAGGTGCACGAAGGGCAGGGCGCGCAGGCGCTCGACGTGGTCGACGACGGTGTCCCACCCGGCGGGGTAGCGCAGGTACTCGTAGGTGGCGCCCTCGGCGTCGATCGAGGCCAGGAACACCACGGAGCGGAAGGCCTCGAGGGAGCCGATCAGCTCCTCGTTCCAGACCGTCAGGTTGGTCGAGAAGCTCAGGTCCACGTGGCGCGCCGCCCCGCAGTCGACCAGGTGCTCGACGATCGCCGCCACGGTCCCGTTGAAGAGCGGCTCGCCGCCCGCCAGGTAGACCTTGTCGAGGTTCTCGGGGCGCCCCAGCAGCTCTTCGATCAGCTCGGCCTCGTGGCGGTGCCAGGGCTTGCCACTGGCGAAGCGTCCGCCGTCCCTGCGCGTCGCGACCACCCGGAGCTCGTCCACCGGCGCGCCCCCGTGCAGCTCCCAGGTCGCGTGCACCGCGTCCTTGGCAAGGAAGCTCGACGCCATCCCGCCGCACATGCGGCAACCCAGGTTGCAAGCGTTGCCCGGGCGGACGTCGAGGTAGGTGAGGCCCTCCTCCACCCGGTGGCCGCGCGCCTCGGCGCGCTCGATGCGCGCGCGCAGCTCGGCGGCCCGGGGGTGCTGCACCAGCCACTCGCCGTTGGCCTGCTTGCGCGGGCTCGAGCCCCCCACCGCCTCCTTGTGGTAGCAGTGCGAGCACTCGCGGACCCGCTCGCCGGCGAGCAGCTTGCGGCGGATCTCGCGCATGGCGTCGGAGTTCCAGACCTCCCCGAAGGCCACGTCCTGGAGGTTCGGCCGTCGGCCCCGTTCGTCGACCAGCTCCGGCCGCGGCTCGGCGCTGGCGAAGCAGCACAGGCTCACCAGGCCGCTGGGCCCGACGTGGCTGTGGATCCAGGGGTAGACGCAGAAGGTGTGGGTCATGGCTCGGGAGCGCTCCGCGGGCGCCGCCGGAGAGTGCCTCGACCATGGCTCGCGGCGCCCCCCAGCCCCGACCGCCGGCGGGACACACTCCTTCCCCCGCGCGGGACCCCCCCGGTCCCACGGGGCCCGCCGGCGCGCCGCGGAGCGGCCAGGCCCCCTCCCGTCCGCAGCCCGAGACACTAGGGTGGCGCCCCAGTGATGCGACTTCCCACGGTGCCCCTCGTGTTCCTCGCCGCCTGCGGCGGGTCCGCCCCCTCCCCTACCCCCGAGTCCGAAGCGGGGTCAGCCCCCGAGCAGCACAGCGTCCCGCCCCACGTGGTCTTCGTCACCGGAGACGAGGAGTACCGCTCGGAGGAGTCGATGCCGATGCTGGCCTCGATCCTGGAGCGCGAGTTCGGCTTCCGCACGACGGTCTGCTACGCCCTCTCCGAAGAGGGTGAGATCGACCCGAACCGACTGGATCACATCGACGGGCTCGAGGCCCTCGAGGACGCGGACCTGATGGTGCTGTTCACGCGCTTCCGGCAATTGCCGGACGAGGAGCTGGACCGCATCCTGGCCTTCGTCGACTCCGGCAAGCCGCTGGTGGGCTTGCGCACCTCGACCCACGCCTTCCGCTATCCGGACGACCATCCGCGGGCGGCGGCCATGAACGAGATCTGGCCCCAGCGGGTCTTCGGCCAGAAGTGGATCACCCACCACGGGCACTTCGACGACGGCGACGAGCCGCTGACGGACGTGACCATCGCGCCCGGGGCCGAGCAGCGCTCGATCCTGCGCGGGGTCGAGCCGTTCCAGGCCTTCTCGTGGCTGTACCACGTGCAAGGGGGCGGCGACACCCTGCCGATCAGCGCGGAGCCCCTGCTGTTCGGCGAGGCCCTGCGCAGCAGCCACGAGGCGGAGTTCGAGCGCTTCCCAAAGGTCAACCCGGTGGCCTGGACCAAGTCGCACCGCTTCCCCGGCGGCTACGCGCGGGTGTTCTTCACGACCCTCGGGCACCCCTACGACTTCCGCGACGAGAACATGCGTCGACTGGCGGTGCAGGGGATGCTGTGGGCCCTGGAGCGCGAGGACCTGATCGGCGAGGACGGCGTGCCCGTCGAAGCGCCGGACTACGACCCGAGCAATTCGGGCTTCGGCCAGGTCTACCGCAAGGGCCTGTTCCCCCATGCGCCGCGACGGGGCTCGTCGGCGTCCTTCGAGCTGGCGCAGGGTGACGTGATCGCCCTGGTCGGCGGGGGCTTCGCCGATCGCACGCGCTTCGACGGGCAGATCGAAGCCAGGCTGCAGGCCGGGCTGGCGGAGATGAACGTCGGCTTGCGCAACCTGGGCTGGGAGGGTGACGAGGTCACGCGCTTCGCGGATCTGGAGTACCCCGGGCTCGGGGGCGGCTCGATCGTGCGCGGTTGGAGCGGCGACGACTTCGAGCCCCAGACGCGACCCTTCGGCGTGCCGACGCGCGAAGATTGGCTGACAGAGGTCGGCGCCGACACGATCCTGGCCTGCTTCGGGATGAGCGAGTCCTTCGCCGGCGAGGCGGGGCTCGCCGACTTCGAGGCCGACCTGCACCACTTCCTGGACGAGCTCGACAGGCGCTCCTTCAACGGCGGTGAGTCGAAGCCCCAGGTGGTGCTGGTCTCGCCCGTCGCCCACGAGAGCCTGGGCTTCCCGATGCCCGACGGCAGCGCACACGACGGGGACGTCGCGCGCTACACGGAGGTCATGGCGCGCGTCGCGCGCGAGCGCGACCTGCTGTTCGTCGACCTCTACGCCCCGACCCGGGCGGCGATCGACGCCGGTGAGGGTCCGCTGACCAGCGACGGCATCCACCCTGACGCCGCGGGCTATCGGCTCTGCGCCGAGGTGATCGCGCAGGCCCTCGGTGTCGCCGAAGCCGAAGGCGCCGACCTCGACGAACTCGCCACCCTGGCCCGCGCCAAGGACCACCTGTGGTTCGCCCGCTTTCGCACCGGCAACTCGGAGTACGTCCACGGCCGCCGCGTGAAGCCCTTCGGCGTGGACGACTTCCCACCACGCTTCGCGGCCCTGGCCGAACGCCTCGTCGCCGCCGACGAAGACATCTGGAACGCCGTCGGAGGTGTCCGTTGAAGCTCGCCCACGCACTGATCCTGCTCGCCGCCCCCGCGGCCGCGCTCCAGGAGCCCAACAACGGCGGGGAGGTCGACTTGACCTCCTCCGACCCGGACGTGGCCCTGGCCGCGTTCACCCTGACCGAGGGCTACCGCATCGAGCTGTTCGCATCCGAGCGCGAGTTCCCCGAGCTCGAGAACCCGGTCTCCCTGTGCTTCGATGGCGACGGACGCCTGTTCGTGGCCTGCATGCCCAGCTACCCGATGGTCGATCCGGGGGACGTGCCCGACGACCACGTGCTGGTGCTCGAGGACACCGACCGCGATGGCGTGGCGGATCGCTCGACCGTGTTCGTGCGCGGGCTCAACCTGCCCACGGGCCTCGAGCTGGGCGAGGGTGGCCTGTTCGTGGCCAGCCAGCCGGACCTCCTACTCGTGCGCGACACCGACGGCGACGGGGTGGCCGACACCCGCGAGCTGCAGCTCACCGGCTTCGCGACCACCGACACCCACCACGCCCTCTCGGCCTTCGCCTGGGATCCGGGCGGCGGCCTGTTGATGGCCGAGGGCACCTTCCACCACACCCAGATCGAGACGCCCTTCGGCACCACGCGCCTCAAGGACGCCGGCATCATCCGCTACGAGCCCGACTCGCGGCGCGTCGACGCCCTGGTGCGCTACCCCTTCGCCAACCCCTGGGGTCAGGTTCACGACCGCTTCGGCGACCACTTCATCGCCGACGCCTCGGGCGGCGACAACGTCTTCGGGACGCAGATCTCCGGCAACCTGGCCTGGCCGCGGACCCACCGCCGCATCGCGCCCTTCACCAGCCGCGTGCGCCCCACCGCCGGCGCCGAGATCGTCGCCTCGCGGCACTTCCCCGACGACATCCAAGGGGACCTGCTGATCGACAACACGATCGGCTTCCGCGGCATCAAGCGCCACCGCATCTTCCGCGAGGGCGCCGGCTGGGGTTCGCAGGAGCTGCCCGACCTCTTGTCCTCGTCGGACCCGAACTTCCGGCCGGTGGACCTGCGCTTCGGTCCGGACGGCGCGCTCTACATCGTCGATTGGTTCAACCCGCTGATCGGCCACATGCAGTACTCGCTGTTCGACGAGCGGCGCGACAAGAGCCACGGGCGCATCTGGCGCGTGACCTACGAGGGCCGCGACCTGGTCGAGCCGCCGCCGATCGCGGGTGCGTCGGTCGCCGAGCTGCTCGAGAACCTGAAGCTGCCCGAGGACCGCGCCCGGTATCGGACGCGCCGCGAGCTGCGCGCGCGCGATCGCGAGGAGGTCGCCGCCGCCGCGCTCCAGTGGGCCAACGGGCTGTCCGCGGGTCCCGAGCGCGAGCGCCTGTGGCTCGAGGCCCTGTGGGTGCTGCAGGGTGCCCACGCAGTCGACGCCGACCTGCTCGAGCGCTGTCTGGAGGCGAGTGACGAGCGCGTACGCGCCGGCGCCACGCACCTGCTGCGCTATTCCCTGCCCCAAGTCGCCAATCCGATCGCCTTGCTCGCGGCGCGCGCCGCGGACGAGTCGCCGCGGGTGCGGCTCGAGGCGGTGCTGTCCCTGAGTTTCCACGGGGGCTCGCCCGAGGCAGCCGAGGCCGCCCTGCAGGTCTTCGGCCGCGAGTTCGAGGCCTACCCCGAGCTGGTCTACGTGTGGAACGAGGCCGTGGCGCCCCTGGCTTCGGGGGCCGTGGCCAAGCTCGCGGCGGGCATGGCGCTCGACGCCCCCGTGGCCGGCGTGGCCTGGCTCCTGGACCGCATCTCGATCGAGACCCTGCGCGCCCTGCCGCCGAGCGATGCGGTGAACCGGGCCCTGCTGCGCGCCCCCCAAGCGCCCCTAGAGCTGCGCCGTGACGTCCTGCGCGCCCTGGCCGCGGGCGGATCCGTGAACGAGGCTGCGGAGGTCGCGGCGCTCTTGGCCGATGCGAAGAGCCCCGAAGACGTAGCGGCCCTCGAAGCGCTGGTGCCGCTCCTGGTCGAAGCTGACGCCTCGACCCTGGCCGAGGCCGCGGGCGCCATCGACGCCCTGTTGACCCACCCCCAACCCGAGGTACGGCGCATCGGTTGGCGCACGCGAGTGACCGGCGGCGCGGACCCTTCGGGCCTCTTGGCCGCCGCCGGCGCGTCGGCGACGCGGCGTGGCGATCTCCTGGATGCCGTGGCGGCCCAGGCCGAGTTCGAGGACCTCTCGCGCTGGGGCCCGGCGGTTGCGACGCTCTTGGCCGAGGTCGAAGCGGCGGACGCGGCACCCACCGACGACTTCCTGCCCGTGCGCCTGCGCCTGTTGGTACCCGGCGACGACAAGATCATCAACCTGTCGGAGATCGAGGTCCTCGACGGGGGGATGAACGTCGCCCTGGGCAAGCCCGCGACCAGCTCGTCCACCGACTGGTCCGGTCCGCCCGAGGTCGCCGTCGACGGCGTGAAGTCGGGCAGCTTCGGCGGCGGCGGGATCATGGCGCATACGGCCCAGGAGACCGATCCGTGGATCGAGATCGACCTGGGCGAGCCCACGCCGGTGGACGAGATCCGCGTCTGGAACCGCACCGAGGAGCCCTACCACAAGCGCCTCGACGGGTTCTCGCTGACCCTCTACGACGCCGCCGACGGGATCGTCTGGCGCGAGGAGAACATGCCTTCACCGGGCGAGATGGGCTCCTACCTGGTCGATCTGCGCGGCGACCGCGGAGTGCGCGCGAAGGCGGTCGAGGCCCTCGCCGCGGTGGCGCCGGAGCGCCTGGACCTGGGTGAGGTCTCCGCTTGGATCGAGGGCGACGCCGAGGATCTCAAGCTCGCGGCCGCGATCGCGCTCGCGGCGGTGCCGGTCGCCGAGTGGGACGCGCAGACCGCCCGCGCCACCGCACCGCGCCTGGCGCGGTTGCTCGACGGTGCGACCCTCGAGGAGCGCATGGAGCCGTCCTTCGGTCGCTGGCTCCAGTTGGCGCGGGAGGTGGCCCAGGCCCCCGGCGCCGCGGACGAGAGCTTGATTGCCGCCCTCGCAGCCGAGTCCTCGCGCCCGTCGATCGAGCGCATCCAGTCCGGGCAGGTCGTGTTCCAGGCCAAGTGCGCCGCGTGCCACCAGGAGAACGGTCGCGGCATCCCCGGCGCCTACCCGCACCTGGCCGGGTCCAGTTGGGCCATGGGCGAACCCGACGTGCCGATCCGCATCGTGCTGCACGGGCTGTCCGGTCCGATCGAGGTGGACAAGGTCAAGTTCAGCGGCTCGATGGCGCCCCTCGGCGCGCTGCTCGACGATGAGCAGGTGGCCGACGTGTTGACCTACGTGCGCTCCGCCTGGGGCAACCGGGCCTCGGCGGTGTCGCCGGAGCAGGTCCGCGCGCTGCGCGCCGAGCACGCCGGGCGACGGGCCATGTGGACCGCCGGCGAGCTGGGACATTGAGCCCATGGCGCGCGAGGAACTGACGATCCGGGTCGAACAGGACCCGCCCGGCGAGGTGCGGGCCGCGCTCGACGTCGAGGACGATGCGGGCGGACCCGTGGTGCTGCTGGCCCACGGTGCCGGCCTGCCCCACGACGCGCCGTTCATGGAGCGCGTCGCGGTCGGCCTGGCCTCGCGCGGCCTGCCGACCCTGCGCTTCGACTATCCCTATGCGACGCGCATGCATCGCGAAGGGCGCCGCTTTCCGCCGAACCCGATGGCCAAGCTGCTGGTGGCACATGGGCAGGTGCTGGCATTCCTGCGCGAGCGCTTTCCAGACCGAGCGGTCGTGCTCGCGGGCAAATCCATGGGCGGGCGTGCGTCGAGCCTCTTGGCCGCGGCCGGCGAGGAGTGCCTGGGCTGCGCGTTCCTGGGCTATCCCCTGCACCCGCCGCGCAAGCCCGACAAGCTGCGCGTGGACCACTTCGGCGAGTTGGCCGTGCCCTGCCTGTTCCTGCAAGGGGACCGCGACCCTCTCGCGGGGCTGGAGCTCTTGCGCGAGCACCTGCCATCGATCCCGGGGCCGGTGACCCTGGAGGTGATCGAGGGCGGCGACCATTCCTTCGAGCTGCCCAAACGCATGGGACGCACGCCGGAAGCCGTGCAGGACGAGCTCGCCGAGCGCATCGCGCGCTGGGTCGGCCTGCAGTCCGACTGAGGGCAGAGGCGTTCGTACGGTGCCAGGCACAAGACCGCCGCCTACGGGGGGGGCCCGCAGCGGCCGTCGGCGGCTGCGGGCCCCCGTAGGCGGCGGTTTTGTGCCTGGCACCGTACGAACGCCTCTGCCCTGCCCGCTAACCTGAGCAGCGCTCCATGGGAACCGACCTCCGCATCGTCCAAGCCGAGAACCTCGCCTTCCTGGCCACCCTGCCGGACGCGATGGCGGAGTTGATCTACATCGACCCGCCCTTCAACACGGGCAAGAAGCAGGTGCGCCGGCGGATGAAGACCGTCCGCGACGAGCACGGCGATCGCACCGGCTTCGGCGGGCATCGCTACCGCACCACCGAACTCGGCCGCTCTGGCTACGAGGACCAGTTCGACGACTACCAGGCCTTCCTGCGCCCGCGGCTCGAACACGCCTGGCGCCTTTTGACCGCCGCCGGCAGCTTCTTCCTGCACGTGGACTACCGCGAGTCCCACTACTGCAAGGTGGCCCTGGACGAGGTCTTCGGGCGCAACTGCTTCCAGAACGAGATCATCTGGGCCTACGACTACGGCGCGCGCTCGAAGCGGCGCTGGTCGCCCAAGCACGATTCGATCCTGTGGTACACGCGCGATCCCAAGCGCCACACCTTCGACTTCGAGGCCGTCGACCGCATTCCGTACATGGCCCCCACCCTGGTCGGGCCGGAGAAGACCGCGCGGGGCAAGACGCCCACCGACGTGTGGTGGCACACGATCGTCAGCCCGACCGGCAAGGAGCGCACGGGCTACGCGACCCAGAAGCCCCTGGGCGTACTCGAGCGCATCGTCAAGGTCCACTCGCGTCCCGGTGACCTGGTGCTCGACTTCTTCGCGGGCAGCGGCACCACCGGCGAGGCGGCGGCCCTGCACGATCGGCGCTGCCTGCTGGTCGATTCGCGGCCCGAGGCGATCGACGTGATGGCGAGCCGCCTGGCGCGCTTCGAGCCCACCATCGAGCGGCCCGAGCTCGAACCGTCCGAGACGGCCTGAACGGGCGCGCTCGCGTCGGACAAGGAAGAGGCCCCGCCGCGTTGCCGCGACGGGGCCCACCGTCCCTCGGTTACCTCCGCCACACGACGACTGCGGACGGAGGGTTCGATTGGCCGCGCGCGATCACGGAGCTGCGCGCGGCTCGACCTCGAAGAGGTCAGAGTTTCAGAATCAGATCGAGCATGACCCGGTCGTCGAAGATGTCCTGGCGTCCCGATAGGGCCAACTCGTAGGCCAGGCCGATCGAGGCGTTGTCGCCAATCAGCCAGCGACCGCCGATGGCGCCGGTGACGATCGTGTTGCCCGCCACATCGTTCGACCCGAGGTTGACCACGTCGACGCCCTCGAAGTCGAAGGGTGCGGCCGAGCCGTCGGAGATGTAGTGGATCCCGTTGAACTCGATCATCGGCCGCAGGTTCTCGGTGGCGGCGTAGGTCGCGTTCAGGTGGAAGTCGAAGGAGGTGCTCTCGGCGTCGTCGTCGAGCGGGTAGTTCAGCCCGAGCGTGTAGAGCAGGTCCAGCTCTTCCCGGTCCCAGGCGCCGCTGACGAAGGGCCGCAGCACGCCGTCGCCGTTGCCTTGGAAGACTTCGCGCGTGCCCTGGCTCAACTCGAACACCAGGCCGCCGGTGAGCAGGTAGCCCGCACTCGGGTCGTCGATGAAGGCGTATTTGGCGCCGCCGGCGATGTCCGCGTAGCCGTCGCCCTCGAGGGCGGGTTCGTCGGGCTCGAGGTTGAAGTAGCCGTCCTTGGTCGCGATGACCGAGAAGCGCTGGGTGATCGCCAGGCGCGCCTGGAGCGCGAGCACGTCGAGGGTGCCGCCCTTGAAGACCGAGTCGCTCGGGAACCAGTGGCGGATGATCACGGGCCGCACGCTGGTGTGGTGCAGGGGCGACTCGAACCAATAGGGTTGGGTCACCGGGTCGGTCAGCCGGCCGTTCCAGGGGTTGTCGGCCCAGCGCGCCGAGAACAGGCCGTCGTCAGTGGCAGCCAGGGGAGCCGCCGCGAAGGGGGCCGAAGAGGTGAACGGCTGGGGCTCGGCCACGGGGTCGGGCAGGGCGACGCCGGCCGGTGCGGAGGCATTGAGCTGGGCCGGGGCAGCGCAGCCGAGCAGCGGGAGCGCTGCAAGGGGAAGGAGCTTGATGGAGCGCATCAGGTGTCAGGGGAGGGGAGGGGGTCGGGAGCCCCGGGGGTTGCCGGCCGAGCGCTGTCGCGGTCTCGGCCTGGCCCTGGCCCGAGGGGCGCAACGCTACAGCCAATCTCACGACCCGAAACTCCCTTAAGGCCAAAAAAGTCGCTGGCGGGGGCGCCAACCCCTCCCACAGGCCTCGAAAGCGTCATCCCCCTGACCTAGGCCTCCCCCATGGGAGCGTTCCGCGAGGCCCTCGACGACCGCTCCGCCGACCCCGAGGGTCGGACCTGGGTCTTCGTCCCCTACGACCAACTGACCGATCGCATCGGCCCGCTGGCGTCCCTGGGCCCCGAGCGCGCAGGCATCGTCCTGGTCGAGAGTCCCTGGAAGGCGGCGCGGAGGCCCTACCACCGCCGCAAGCTGGCCCTGGTCCTGGCCAACCAGCGGCACTTCGCTCTGGAGCAGGCCGAACGTGGTGTGGCTGTCCGGCACGTGGTGGCCCGGGGCCCCTACCGCGCGGCCCTGGCCCCCCTGGCGCGGGAGCTGGGGCCGCTGGTCTGCATGCGGCCCGCCGAGCGCGAGCTGCGCGCGGACCTGCAGCCGCTGGTGGACACCGGGGCGCTGGAGCTCCGGCCACACGAGGGCTGGCTGACCGAGCCTGCCGACCTGGAACGCGCCCATCCACGCGGCGCACCGTGGCGCATGGATCGCTTCTACCGCGAGGTCCGCCAGCGCACCGGCGTGTTGATGGACGAGCGCGGCAAGCCGGTCGGTGGCAAGTACAGCTTCGACGCCGACAACCGCGGCACCTGGAGCGGCGCGCCCCCCGCCCCCGCGCTTCCAACCTTCCAGCCCGACGCGGTCACGCGCGAGGTGCTCGAGCTCGTCGAGCGCGAGTTCGCCCACCACCCGGGCGAGATCGACGCCGACACCCTGCCGGCCACGCGCGACGACGCCCGCGCCCTGTGGACCTGGGCGCGCCGCGAGTGCCTGGAGCACTTCGGCCCGTTCCAGGACGCCATGTCGACCCGGGCGAACAACCTGTTCCACACCCGCATCGCTCCGCTCCTGCACCTGCATCGACTGCTGCCGCGCGAGGTGGTGGACGACGTGCTGGACATGGACCTGCCGCTGCAGAGCGCCGAGGGCTTCATTCGCCAGGTGCTGGGCTGGCGCGAGTTCGTGCACCAGGTGCACGAGGCCACCGACGGCCTGCGGACCTCGACCGGCATGGATGGAGCGATCGCCCGGTCCCCCGGCGACGGCGGTTGGTCGCGCTGGTCCGGCCGCGCCTGGGAGTCGTCCGAAGCGGTCGAGGGCCTCGACGGCGGCGCAGCGCCCTCCGCCCTCGACACCACGGCCGAGCTCCCGCCCGCCTTCTGGGGTAGCGAGTCGGGCCTGCGCTGCTTGGACCACGAGGTCGCGACCGTTTGGAGCACGGGCAGCGGCCACCACATCACGCGCCTGATGGTGCTCGCGAACCTGGGCACCCTGCTGGGCATCTCGCCCCGCGAGCTGACCGACTGGTTCTGGGTCGCCTACGACGACGCCTACGATTGGGTCGTCGAGCCCAACGTGCTGGGCATGGGCACCTTCGCGGTGGGCGAGCTGATGACCACCAAGCCCTACGTGTCAGGCGCGGCCTACATCGACCGCATGGGCGACCACTGCGGTGACTGCGCCTTCCACCCCAAGCGGAACTGCCCTGTCACGCGGCTCTACTGGGCCTTCCTGGACCGCAACGCCGGGGCCCTCGAGGGCAACCAACGGGTGGCCATGCCCCTGCGCTCGCTGGAGCGCCGCGCACCCCAGCAGCGCGAGCTCGATCGGCGCGTGTTCGAGCACGTGCACGCGCGCCTCGCGGCCGGTGAGCGCCTGGAACCGGGCGACCTGCCGACCTGAGCCGGGGCAGCGGCGCCCGGCGCGGGAGACCTCCCACCCACCCTGCGGGGCCGACTTCCGGTCCAGGTCCTGGACCCGGGTCCCCGATCCAGACCGCCGAGGCAGCGCCGCACGGGATTGCGGTCCCCAGTCCACCCCGCTGCTGCGGGCACGCCATTTGCGCACGGGCCCCCGGCGCAACGCACCTGTGGCCCCGGCTGGGGAACCACGGCTGACCCCCACCCCATTCATCCCATGCTTCGAGCGACCCTCTCCTCCGCCTTGCTGATCCCCTTGGCCGCCTCCGCGGCCCTGGCCCAGACCTCGCCCTGGCCGACGGTTCGGCACGACAACCAACGCACCGGGCGCAGCCCGGTGATCGCCTCCCAAACCTCCGATGTCCTCTACCCGGAGCTCACCATCGGCGGCGGCACCGCGCTCGACAGTGAGCCGGTGGTCGGCGCAGACGGCACCGTCTACCTGAACACCTTCTCGATCCTGCGAGCCATCGATCCGGCGTCGGGTGCCCAGCTGTGGTCGGTCCCGAACGCCGGCAAGTTCACCACGGTCGGCCCCGATGGCCGCCTGTACGTGGCCAGCGGATCCCTGGGCGACACGGTCACCCCGGGCTACGTGCGCGCCTACCAGCCCGACGGGACCCTCGACTGGACCTTCACCCTGCCCACCCCCGGCGGTCCGCGGGCCCCCGTCACCGTCGCCCCCGACGGCACGATCTACGGCTCGTCCAACGTCTACACCAGCCAGTCGCCGGTGCTCGAGAGCTCGGTGCGCTTCGCCCTCGACCCGGCGGGCAACCTGCTGTGGAACTCCACGGTGGCGGGCCAGCCCACGGCCATGCCCATGTCCCTGTCGACCGACGGCAGGCTGTACCAGACCGGCGGCGACCAGCGCCTGCGACGCATCGACCCGAACAGCGGCGCGATCCTGTGGTCGGTACCCGGTGGCGCCTTCGAGCGCGTGGTCAGTCCGCCCCTGATCCACGGTGACCTGGTCATCGTCTGCGCCACGAAGGGCGGGCCCGTCGCGCCGACCCAGGCGCTGCTCGTGGCCTTCGACGCCGACACCGGCGCGGTGGTCTGGAGCGTGCCCTTCGGCGGCCCCTTCGGCATCTACTCCGTCGCCAACGCCGTGGCCTCGCCGGTGCTGCTAGCCAACGGGGACGTGGTCGCCTTCTGGAACAAGCTCTATCGCGTTTCGCCCACCGGTCAGCTCGTCAGCTCGATCCCCTTCCCGACGGGCTTCGACGAGTGGAGTGTTCCGGTAGCCGGGGCCGATGACACGCTCTACACCTGGACCGGGGACGACAAGGTGATCGGCTTCTCGCCGGTCAGCGGCGCCATCAAGTTCATCTTCAACCCGATTTCTGGGCAGTGCATCACCGGGCGCACGCCCCTGATCCTGGGCGACGGCTCGGTCTTCATCACCTGGCAGCGCAAGACGGTCTGTGAGAACTTCGCGTCCACGACGCGACTCGTGACATTGGCACCGTCCACGGTACTGCCCTGCGATTGCAGTCAGAATCTGCCGCCGGTGGCCTCGATCACGGGCGAAGCCGTGGTTCCGCCGTTCGATCCGAAGATCCTCGACGGATCGGCCAGCGCGGATCCCGAGGGCGGACCGCTGCTCTACGAGTGGCGCGAGATCCTGACCGACTTCGGCGGAGCCCTGGGTCCGATCCTGTCGACCGACTCGACCCTCACGACCTCCCCGCACCAGAACCTGACCAAGACCTACCGCTTGAAGGTCACCGACTGCTGCGACGAGATCGACGTCACCACCTTCGCCCAGACGAGTACGCCGGCAGGCGTCGTCACCGCCCCCGCCCTGGGTGAGACCTGGATCGTGGGGCAGGTCCACACCGTCAAGTGGGTCCCCACCCAGTTCTCCACCGCGCAGGCCATCCAGGTCTCGCGTGACGGAGGTCCGTGGGAGGACATCGTCCTGCAGGCGCCCAACACGGGCTCGTACAACTGGACGGTCACCGGGCCGACGACCCAGAACGCCGTCGTGCGCGTCTTCCCTGGCGATCCGTTCTTCGCCCACAGCAGCGAACCCTTCGAGATCGCCACATGCCAGACGTCGCTCGGATTCGCCGGCCCCGGTGAGTTGACCCTCACCATCTGCGGCGACCAGCTCGCGACCGGCGGGACGGCGACGCTGACTGTGGCGGGCGCGCCCGCGTCGACCCTGGCCTGGCTCGCGGTGGGCACGGCTGCCAACCCCACGCCGCTGTTCGGCGGGAACCTGGTACCGAGCCCACCGCAGGTACTTGTCTTGGGCCTGACCGACCTCGATGGTGTGGTCACCCTCGGCCCGCTCCAGGGTGGCATCGGTCCGGCCACGGTCTACGCCCAGGCGATCGTGCTGAACTACTCGGCCGAGGTGCTCGTGGCCTTCAGCAACGCGTTGCAGGTCGAGTACCTGCCCTGATCGACAGCGCCCGCTCCGTGCCCCCCCCACGACACCGGGGTGGCACGGGGCGGCGCGATCAGAACGTCCCGAGCGTGATGTCGAGCGCGTTGGTCAAAGAGATGACGCCGTTCGCGTCCACCGAGGCCCCTTGCGTGTACAGCCCGACTCCCACGAGACCGCAACTCGCCGGTACCGGCACTTGGAACGGCTGGCCGGCCGGCACCGGTTGGAGGATCAGGATCTGTGCGGTGTTGCAGAGCAGTGTGCCGAGCCCGGGCAGCGACACATTGGTCGGTCCGGGTGTGACGCAGAGCAGGTCCAGCGTCGCGTTGGGCGCGAACGAGGCATGCGAGATCACCGGGTCCCACGTCGCGCCGAGCACGGGCGCCGAAGTCAAGCCGGGGAGCAGCGCGCTCGGGTTCGGCGGCGAGCCCAGGCGCACGACCTCGGCGGCCGCGACACTGGCGTTGCAGGCGGAGAGCGAGAGCAGGTCGTAGAACACGTTGACGAAGGTGCCCGTCACGAGCGTGCCGCGCAGCTCGACCTCCCAGCGATCGCTTCCGAGGGGGACCACGGCCGGCAGCTCGAACGTGTCCCACAGGCCGGTGGCCGGGTTCATCGGCCCGGTGGTCGCCGAGCCGAGCAGCGCAGCGCCCTGGAAGAAGCGCACCCGCGCCTCGGCCAGGTCTCCGAACTCGACTTGAACGCGCCCGCGCAGCACGAACAGCGCACCCGCGGAGAGGCCCGTCGTACCGCCCTGGACCATCGACGCCGACCCACTGGCCTTCCCGGCGAAGGTGAAGAAGAGGGCGCCCTCGAAGGGAGTCACCGTACCCGCGGTCTGGACCTGGGCCGCGACGATCTTGACCTCCGGCGTCGCGCTCCAAGCGGCCAGGGACGCGACTTCGGCGTTGCCGTTGACGAGCAACTCCTGCGCCGACGCGCCCGCGCCGGTCGCGACGGCGAGTCCGAGTAGAAGCCCGCTCCCGACCGACCGCAGGCCGAATCGTGGCTGGTCGGATCGACCTATCGATGCTCGAGATGTCACTGTCTTCATTCCGGATGGACTTTCGGGGGTGGGCCGGGCTGCGAGCTCGGCAGGGGCTGGTGTCGGCTCGGTTCGATCCAAGGCGACTGAACCGCAACGCCGCGGAGCTGTCCCAGGGAATCTGGCGATTCCCGCAGGAGTGCGAGAGCCTGGGACTCCCGGCGCAGGTGGAACGACCCGGTCCGAAGAGCGCCCGGCAGCGGTAGGACTCGACCGCTCCGATGCGCGCCATCACCCCGGGCCGGCCCAGGGCTGCCTCGATCCCTCCGGTTGGGACCAAGGGTGACCGCTCCGAACGGCTTCGCCGTGGTGCGTTGGCACCGCTGGCGGCGGGCCAGAGAATCATTATTTCGGCGAGAAACAGCGCCGCGCCTCCGCTCGATTGCGTTCTTCAACTCGTACCCGTCGTCCCCGAATACGGAGGAGAATCATGCGCGAGGCAGCTCTGGAGGCCGACTATCAGCTCGGCGCCGAACCCGTTCTACTGACCGTCACCATTGGAAACGGCCAGTTCGGCACCTCTCTGGTGCGTCTCAACTCGGCCGAGAAGTGCCGCGGCGACATCGGCGACCTGGAGCTCGGCAAGCCTGGCTCGCTGAAGGGCAAGAAGGTCCGGGTCAAGTCGGTCGTCACCGACGTGCGGGACGAGACCAACCGCTTGACGGTCACCTACAAGCTGGCTGGCGGCGCCCAGGACCAGACCTTCGTCTCCACCGGAGTGGTCGAGAACGATGGTGACTCGATGCTCTTCCGGGCGATCTTCAACCTGAAGGGCTGAGCGCGATGCAGTTCCGAATCCGTGCCCGCTCGTGCGGCCTCCTTGTGGTGACCCTGATCGCTGCGACGTCCATCGCTGCGCCGGTCCGGGCCGTCCAGGATGAGAAGCCGATCGACCTGGAGCCCTTCCGCGTCCCCTCGTCCCCGGCCTTCACCCTGCTCGGTGTCGCGCCCACCAACATCGACCGACCGATCGCTCCGAGGGACTTCTTCACGTCGATCGTCTCGTCCCTCGACGCCGGCACGCGCGACGTTCCGACCGACCTCGCGCTCGAGTTCTCGCCCTACTGGTGGTTCGATCACAAGGAGCTGACTTACAAGGAGCGATACGAGCGAGACCCCTGGGAGACAGCGATCCAGACCTTCTCGATCTCGATCGCGACGACCGAGATCGCGGCGCGAGCTTCGGCGCCGAACGAGCGGGGAACCAGGCTGGGACTAGGAACGCGGCTGCTCCTCATGGACGGGACGCCATGCAAGCAGGTGTCTGAAGGGTTCGGAGCCTTCGAGAAGCAGGTTGAAGGGCTCCGTGATGCACAGGTCGACGTGCTGTTGTCCTCGGACTTGGCTGATCTCCGGGCGGAGAAGGAGGCGGTCGTCACGCTCATCGCCTCCATGTCCGACCCCCTCGCCAACTTGCGCGCGCAACTGGAGCAAGTTGCCCGGCAGATCGCGGGGGCCGCGACCGTCGGCGAGGAACTCTGGGCGCAACGCGCCAGACTCACGGCTCAACTCGACGCGCTCGAACGAGATCTGTCCTCGAGCCTCCGCGACCTGGCCGACAAGGAGGTGGCTGAGGCGAAGATCGTGACGGAGCTAAGGGGCAATGGCCTCGATCCCGATGATCTCGCCGGCTCTCGGGCCCGCGCCGAGGCCGAAGTCGACCGAGCGGCCACGGCTCTGAGGGAGCTCGACAAGGAACGCTACGGCTGGACCGTCGAGCTCGCGTCGGCGGGCGCGGTCGACTTCGTGGACGGGGACGCGGGCGACGGGGAGTTCACGCGGACGGCCGGCTGGCTCACGGCGGGCTACACCCCATCGACGAAAGGCAGCGGTGGTGGTCGGGTTGCCAGCTCCCTCACGTTCCTTGGCGTGGCCCGCTACATCTGGGACGGCATCGACGATCGGAACGACGAGTTCCTCGACGTGGGTGCTCGCGCGATCTGGCGCGTGCGCGAGGACATCAACCTCTCGACCGAGTACCTGCTGCGGAACCTCGGCGGCGACGACGAGACCGAGCGCTGGGCGGCGGTGCTCGAGTTCCAGGTCTCCGAGGGGTACGCCCTGGTGGCCAGCTTCGGCTCGGACTTCGAGACCAGCTTCGAGGGCGACTCGGACCTGATCGCCTCGATCGGGTTCAGCGTCGGCATCGGCGGGCCCCAGGCCCCCGTCCGCTGAATGCGCGAGGCCGCCGGATCCCGGTTGGACCGGACCCGGCGGCCTCGCCCTGCGCATTTTCGGCCAGAATCCCGGTAAGTCCCGCCCGCTCCGTCGGGAGTAGGGCTGCCATGGGACTCTCCAAGCTCGACCGACACTTTCGCCGCTACGCCAGGACGGGCGACGTGCGCGCTCTGGCCACCGTCTTCGACCTGGCCGCGCCGGAGTTGATGCGGGTGGGTCGCCACCTGTGCGGGGACGAGGCCGAGGCCGAGGACGCCGTGCAGGCGACCTTCGAGACGGCGATCGAGAAGGCCGGCGAGCACGACGGCGAGCGGGCCGTGATGCCCTGGCTGCTCGGGGTGCTGGCGATCCACGCCAGGCGTGCTCGGGAGCGCGCGGGGCGGACCCCCGACCCGCAGCGGTTGGCGGCGCGCCTGCCCGAGCGCGAGGTGGCCGACCCGGCCGACCTGGCCGCGGACGCCGAGCTGCGGAGCCTGGTGGAGCAGCGCGTCGACGAGCTCCCGGAGACCTACGCGACCACCCTGCGCCGCTACCTGACCGAGGGGGCCTCGGCCCAGGAGATCGCCCAGGGCCTGGGCCTCTCGGCCGGGGCCGTGCACGTGCGAATCCACCGCGGGCTGAAGCTCCTGCGCCGGGCCCTCCCGGTCGGCGCGTCCCTGGGCGGCGCCCTGACGACCAACCGGGCGCGGGGTCTCGAGAGCCTGCGCGCCGAGGTCCTGCAGATCGCCGGCGACGGCGGCGCGACGATCACGGCGCCGGCGAGCGTGGGCGCCGCCCTGGCCTGGAAGTCCTTGGCCGCCGCCGCATCGTTGACGGCGATCGCAGGTCTGGTGGTGACCTTGGGTCCCTGGGATGCGCCCCGCGCGGAAGGCCCGATCGAGGCCGCCGCCGCTGCGCCCGCCCTCGCGTCGAGCCGGACCCAGTCGACCGCGGGCGACAGAACGATCACGTCGATCGACATGCGCGCGCCCCTACCCGACGCGACGGGAGGCGACTCCGCTGCGGTCGATCCCGACGAGGCGCTCTACGGCGGGCTCACCGCCGACCAGTGGCTGGCGCGCTTCACGGCCGCCGAGGGTTGGCGTCAGATCGTGCCCCTGGGCGACCGCGTCGCGGCCCTGCCCGACTCGGAGGCTCTCGCGCTGATGCGCGCCATCTACCACCGCCTGCCCAGCGTCGACCACCGCCAACAGGTGCTGAAGTCCTTCGTCTTCCACGGCGGCGAGCCCTACGCCCTCGAGATCCTGGACCTGGCCGCGAACGACCCGTCCCTGGCGGTGCAGGGTTGGGCTTGGGACTACCTCCAAGCCTACGCCTTCGTCGACTTCTCCCTCGATCCGGGCCGCTATCCGTCCTGGCGCGAGCGCACGGCCGGTCGCCCCCTGGCCGACGTCCTGCGCGAGGGCATCGACGAGCTCGTCACCCGACTGTCCGCGCTGTCACCCGACGTGTTGGCCCAGGAGCTCGACCGCGTCGACGAGCCCGACCCGCGCATCGGCGCCGCGGCGGGCATCGACTTGCCCGCCGCCCTGCGCGAGGCGGGCCTCCAAGACCTCCTGGCCCGCAGCCTTCACGGCGACGACCCCGAGCGGATCGATCTCGCCCTGCGCTGGATCGCGGTCACCGAGCCGGATGAGGCCTTCCTGCGCTCCCACGTGCTGACCCTCGTCGATCGTGTCACCGACGAGGACGACGACGAACAGCCCTTGCTCGAACCCGCACTCCACGCCCTGGGTCAGTCCGGGCAGGACTGGGTCGCACAGGAGCTGACCCTGCGCCTGCAGCGCGATCCCGGGCGTTGGCTGCGCGAGGACGAGCTGTTCGAGGCCATCGGCGACATCGGCGACCCGCGAGTGGTTCCCGACCTGGTCGATTTCCTCTCTCGCCACGACGATTCGCGCACGCGCTACCTGCTGGGCTACCTGGCCCTCTCGCCCCTGACCGGCGTCGACTACGACGAGGGTCAGGACGCGGCCTTCTGGCTCGATTGGCTCGAAAGCAACCGCGAGCGAGTGCAAGCGGCGATCGACGCGCGCGCCCGCTGACTCGGCGCTGCCCCGTTTGGCCCGGACCTTCGATGCCTCGAGGTCCGACGTCCGTCCCCATTTCCCTCCAGAGCGTGAACAACCCCATGGGAATCCGAATCACCTTCCAGCAGACCTCGGTGTTGCTGGCCACCTGCCTCGGTCTCGGAGCGATGGCCCCGAGAACCGCCGAAGCCGCGTGCGCGACCTCGCGCCCCGACGCCGTGGACGCCGTGCTGGTCAGTGTCGACGAGTCCTGGTCCAACCTCGCGGGAAGCGACCTGAGCTCGGCCCCCTACCGCGACAAGGCGCGCCTGGTCGCCGACCTCGAGCAGATGCTCGAGCGCGAGCGGGCCAAGGAGCGCGACCGCAAGCGACTGGACAAGGCCCTCGCCAAGCGCGCGGGTGAAGTCAACGAACCGGGCCTCACCTGGCGACTGCACGAGCTGCGCGCGCGGGTGCTGGCACCGATCGACGCTGACGGCGCCCGCGATGCCCTCGAGGACGCCCTCGCCACCTACCCGCAGGTGGACTACGTTCAGCCGTTCAAGCAGAGCAGCTTCCACCACCTGCTGGTCGAGCTGGCCTCGTCCACCTTGAAGGGCGACGACCCCGAGGCTGCGCGGGAACTGCTCGTCTCCACGGTGCGTGACGACGTCCGCCTGCAGGCCTTCTATCCAGAGCCCCTCGAACGGCTCTACATCGAGGAGGGGCGCGCGGCCGAGTTGCACGAGCTGCTCGAAGCCCTGGCATCCGCCGCCGAACCGCGCCTGCCGGAGCTGGCCCGCGAGTTGCGGGCGCGTCCGCCCTTGGACGCCCGCTACTGCGGCGGCGATCCCGAGCAGCTCTACCTGGTTCTGGGCGCCGATGCCGAGGTCCAGGGCCCGCGTCAGCTCGTCGTGATCATGGCCGGGGGCTCGGGCCAAGCCCTCGACTTCCTGCCCTGGCTGCGCCAACTCACCGAGCCGCTCACCGATCGCTACCTCTTCGCTGTGCTCTCGGCGCCGGTCTGGAGCGACGAACAGGCCGCCCAGGTCGTCTGGGTGACCGAGCGCACCAAGCGCGAGTACCGCGCGCGCTTCGCCGTGGAGGATTTCGCGCGGGGCGTCGCCGCCGAGCTGCGCGCCGCCGACGGGAACCTGGACCGGGCCTTCCTCTTCGCCTGGTCCTCCGGTGGTCCCGCGACCTACGCCACGGTCCTGGACCGAGACAACACCTTCGCCGGCGCCTACGTGCTGTCCAGCGTCTTCAAGCCCGAGCAACTCGACCTGCGCCGCGCGTCGGATCGTCGCTTCTTTCTGGAGCAGGGTCGCTCCGACACCGTCACTGCCTTTCGCTTCGCCCAGGAGGCCGCGACGACGCTCGCGGACGCGGGCGCCGCGGTTCGCCTCGCGCCCTTCGACGGCGGACACGGCTTCGCGATGCCCGATCCCGCCGCGAGCCTCGAGCGCGCCCTGGCCTGGCTCGTCGAAGATTCGGACTGAACTCTCGCGCGTCACCCGCGCACCGCGCGGGTGGCCGACGGGGCATTCGGGGACTCGCGAAAGCCGCAGAAATAGCGCGCCGGATCGGACGGTTGGAGGCCGCGTCAGCCTCCCACCCAACACACCGATCGCATGCAAACACGAATCGCGCCGTCCCTCGCTCTCTTCCTTCCGCTTGTCGTCGCGGCGACTTCTGGCAGCGTGGCCCGCGCCGCGTCGATGTCCGCGACCGCGCTGTCCCCGACGTCGATTCAGACCGAATCGACTCCGACCGAGACTCCCTCGGAACTGGCAGCGGCGGCCAATGCCGCCCTCGCCCGCGGCGACCAGGCGGCCGCCATCGCTCCCCTCGAAGCCCTGATCGCCCGCACGCCCCAGGCCCCCGGCGCGCAGTTCCAGCTGGGCATGGCCTACTTGGCCGTCGGACGCCCGGCCGACGCGATTGCGCCCTTCCAAGCCGTCAGTGGACCGATGCGACCGATCGCGCTCTACAACGTGGCCTGCGCCAAGGGTCGTCTCGGCGAGGCCGATGCCGCCTTGGCTGCGCTGACCGTCGCCGTGGACGCCGGCTTCTACGGCGTCGAGTTGTTGCACTCCGATTCGGACCTCGCGCTGCTGCAGGACGACCCGCGCCTGCAGGACATCGTCGATGGACTCGAACGAGCTCTGGGTCCAGCCGTCGACGTGAGCGCCCTGCCGCCGCGGGCGCAGTTCGATTGGATGGTCGGCGAGTGGCAGGTGGCCGGGAGTCCGAGCAACCCTTGGAACCAGAAGATCCAGTGGGAGATGGACGGCCAGGTGCTGCAGATTCGCAGTAGTCAGGCGATCACGCTGCTCTCCTACGTCGCCGACGAAGACCTCTGGCGCATGAGCTGGGTCAGCCGCTTCGGGGACCACGACATCCTGGAGGGCGGGCTCGAAAGCGGCCAGATGGTGCTGCACCAGCCGGTGCTGCGGACCCGACCGGGTGAGATCGGTCGCTCGACCTACGCCAACCCGCGCGCGAACTCGTTCACCCTCGAGTGGGACGTGTCGACCGACGGAGGCACGACCTGGGCGCGGCAGACGACCCTGCCCATGCGCCGGGTCACGGCGATCGAGGGGAGCGCGCAGGTCGACGTCCCTGCGGCGCTCGAGCCCCTGGCCTTTCGCCTGGGCCACTGGCACACGGAGCTCCTGGCGGTGCGCCCGGGCGGCGTGCAGGTCGCCGGCCGCGGCGAGCTCGAGGTCAGCCTGGCGGGCGACCACAACGGCTTCGACGAGCGTTCCACGGCCGCATTCGACGACTTCCTGAGCTACGAGGTGACGTCGGAGCGGCGCTTCGACGCCGCTTCAGAGCGTTGGACCGTGGCCTTCGAGTCCACTGGCGGCGCCTCGTTGTCCGGCGAGATCGAGTTGGCCGAGAACTCGATCGTCGAACACCTGCGCGGCGTCGACGCACGCGGGACGTTCGAGGACCAGCGACGCTACGAACTCGGCGGGCCCGACCACTGGCGCCTGGTCGTCGATCGCACCTACGCCGACGGCGGGACGATCGCGAACTTGCTCGTGATGGACGCCTGGCGCCGGCGGAGCTGAGCGGGCGGGCCAATTGCCCGGCCTGGTGTCCTAGTCACGCAGGCCGAGGAACGCCAGGGTCGTGGCCCAGGTGCGTGCGGCGAGGGCGTCCTCGCTCTCCCCCGTGTGCCGGGCCACCTCCGCGGCCACGGCCGGCAGGTACATGGGTTCGTTGCGGCGCGACTTCTTGGCCACCGTCCCGTCCCGGTGCAGGCTGCGCGGCAAGAGGTACGGCGCGTCCGTCTCGAGCATCAAGCGGCCCGGCGGGATGCGCCCGACCAGCGGATGCAAATGGCTGCCGCGACGCTCGTCGCAGATCCAACCGGTGATGCCGATGTGGAAGTCGTGGTCGAGGTAGCGGTCGAGGGTCGACCCGTCGGCCGTGAAGCAGTGCACGACGACCGGGCCGAGCCGGTCTCGGACGGGGCAGACGATCTCCAGCAGGGCGTCGGCCGCCTCGCGCTCGTGCAGCACCAGGGGCAGGTGCAGCTCCGCGGCCAGCTCGACCTGAGCCACGAGGACCCGGCGTTGGACGTCCGGCTCCGAGAAGTTGCGGTCGAAGTCCAGGCCGCACTCCCCCACCGCGAGAACCTCTGGCGCGCGCAGCAGTTCGCGCAGGCCCGCCTCCGTCTCGTCGTTCCAACCCTTCGCGTCGTGGGGATGGACCCCCGCCGTGGCGAACAGTCGCCCCGGGTGGGCCCGGGCCAGGGCGAGGGCCGTCTCGCTTTCCGCCAGGCTGGTGCCCAGGACCAGCATGCGCTCGACTCCCGCGCCGACGGCCCGCGCGACGACGTCGTCGCGGTCGCGGTCGAACTGTGAGCTGTGCAGGTTGACGGCGATGTCGAACAGGGGCGGCACGGGCGAGAGCATAGCCCCGCGTCCACGCCTCACCGCGTGGCGATGCGCGCGCGCTGGTGAGAAGCGAGGCTCGAACTCGCGAGCCCGGCGCAGACCACCAGCACAATCGAGGCCAGGACGCACGCCACCAGGCCGTCGCGACCGCCCCCCAGCGCCTGGAACAGCACGCCCGAGATCAGCGTCCCGACCAGGCGCCCGGCAGCGTTGGCGGTGTAGTAGAAGCCGACCCCGAGTGAGGTCCGGTCGCGCTCGGCGAACTCCACGATCAGGTAGCTGTGCAGGGCGCTGAGGCTCGCGAAGAGCACGCCGAAGAGACCGAGGCCCGCGACCAACAGGGGCGCCGGGGCCAAGCCCATCGGCAGGCCGACTGCAATCGCGGCGAGGGGCAGGAGCAGGGCCCAGGTCCAGCCGCCGACGCCGGAGCACCGGGGATCGGAGCTGCGCGCGATCCAACGCGGCGCCGAGGCCTGCACCGTGCCGTAGGCGATGACCCACAGGGCCAGGAACGCACTCACGGCCGTGAAGCTCCATCCCAGCGACTCGCGCAGGTAGACCGGCAGGGCCAGCACGAACCACGCATCGCGCGACCCGAACAGGAACAAGCGCGCGACCGAGAGCCATCGGATGCGGCGGTCGCGGGCGAACATCGCCGAGAGGGGCACGGCTCGGGTCGCCCCGCGCCGTGGCAGACCGAGGGCTGCGCCCGTGAGGCCCGCGGCGAGCAGCACCGCCATGCCCCCGCAGGCGGCCTTGAAACCGACGCTGCCCAACAGCACGCCGCCGAGCAGCAACCCGACGCCCTTCAGAGCGTTCTTCGAACCCGTCAGCCGCGAGACGACCCGCAGCAGGGGTCCCGCCTCACCGCCGGGCACGACCTGTTTGGTGTAGCTCTTGGCGCCGGTCTTGGTCAGGTCCTTGGCGACGCCGCTGAGCGCCTGAGCCGCGAGGACGACAGCTACGGTCAGCTCGCCCGCTCGCAGCGCCAAGCCGGCCGTGGCGACGACCTGCAGCGATAGCCCCGCGAGGATCAGCGCCCGCAGCCCGAAGCGCGCGCCCAGCCACCCCCCGACGAAATTCGTCACCACGCCCAGCCCCTCGTAGAGCAGGAACATCGACGCGATCTCGAGCGGCGCGAAGCCCAGCGCGTGCAGGTGCAGGAGTACCAACGTGCGCAGGGCCCCGTCGGTCAGGGTGAAGGCCCAGTAGGCGCCGGTCACCGTGGCGAAGACCCTGTACTGGCTGCGACTGTCCGAGTCCGGCTGCATCGCGAAAGAGAGACAGGTCTGGCGGAGCGGGAATCAGAACGATCCAGCGCCTTGGGTCCGTAGCGGCGGCGTCAGCTTCCCGACGCTCGCCCAGAGGCTCGGGCGGCAAGAATAGGGCACCGGACGACCTGGCCTCGATCAAGACGAGGTCAAGGGCGCTCGCCGAACCTGTTCGATGGCGGCGACGGTCGGCGCCCGCGGGGGGCCTGGCCCCAGGGTCATGGAATGGATCCGCGCGCTGAACCGATGGCCCGACCGGCGCCGCGTTGGCCTCCAGTCGCTCCTACCTCGACTCGTAGGCCGCGAGGATCCAGCGCCCGCTCGGTCGCGCGCGCATCTCGGACACGAAGGCTTGCAAGCGGGGGGAGCAGCGCTCGACCGGCGGCATGCCCCCGGGGTGCTCGGGGGGCAGGACCAAAGGTGCGGCCAGGGCGGCGAAGGTCAGGTCGGCGATGCCGAAGCGTTCGCCGAACAGGTTCGGCCGGCCGTCGGCCAAGAGGGCGTCGGTGCGGTCGAGCAGCTCGAGCACGGTCCCGCGGCTGCGTTCCGCCCCTTCCTCGGTGATCTTCAGGTAGCGCACGAGCACCCCCAGGAACACCGGGCGCAGGGTGCGGAAGAGCAGGTGCTCGAACGCGGGCACGCGGCCGCGGGTGCACTCGACCAGGAGCGCAGGCGTGTCGAGGACGAAGGAGTAGGCCAAGCGCCGCGCGTGGGGGCCGAAGACGTCGTTCAGCTCCGCTTCCAGACTCTCCTGCACCCGGCGCTCGGCGCCGTCGGTGGGCAGGAGGCGCAGATCGGCTGGCGCGCGCTCGTCGGCGTAGCGCACGATGTCCGCGGAATCGGACAAGACGCCCTCGGGGGCCACCAGCACCGGCGTGGTCGCCTTGCCGCCGGCCTTGCGGGTCAGCCGCGCCGACAGGGCCGGCAGGTGCGCGTCCTCGACGTAGTCGACGCCGGCGCGATCGAGCGCCCAGCGCGCCTTCTCGCAGTAGTGGCTGATGGGGATCGTGATCAGTCGTCGCACGAGTTAGCCGTTCGTACGGTGCCAGGCACAAGACCGCCGCCTACGGGCGGCCCGCAGCCGCCAACGGCGGCTGCGGGCCCTCCGTAGGCGGCGGTTTTGTGCCTGGCACCGTACGAACGGCCAACCCTCCCCGATAGTCTCGACCGGGCCATGACTGAATCGTCCGAGCCCGCCTGGATCGAGACCGTGCCGGCGGAGGCTTGGACCGGCGAGTTGGCCGAGCTGCGCGGGACCTGCGCCGATCGGGAGACCGGAAAGGTCGATCACGTGCTCCTGGTGCACTCGCTCAACCCGCGCGGGCTGCGCGGGCACCTGGCCGTCTACGGGGCAGCCATGGCGGGCACCCGGGGGCTGCGCAAGGTCGATCGCGAGCTGATCGCACTCTCCGTCAGTCAGCTCAACGGCTGTCACTACTGAATCACCCACCACCGGCGCGGTCTGCGCCGGCTGCTGAAGGACGATGCGCTCCTGGCGCGCATCGAGGCCGATTGGCGCGCGGCGGGCCTCGACGCGCGCCGCCGGGCCCTGCTCGAGTACGTGGAGCAGCTCACCCTGCATCCGGCCAGCCTCGTCCGGGCCGACCTGGACCACCTGCGCGAAGCCGGCTTCAGCGACGCGGACATCCTCGGCATCGTCGAGTGCGCGGCCTACTACGCCTACGCCAACCGCATCGTCGACGGGCTGGGCGTGCAGCTCGAGGAGTGAGACTCAGCCGGCCGCGTCCGATACCGCGTCGTCGTGGACCCCGGCCACCGCGCGGCCGCTGGGGTCGGCGCGCAGCTTGAACGAGGCGTCCCACTCGACCGCGGCCGCTGTGGAACAGGCGATGCTCGGTCCCGACGGCACCGTCGCCGCGGCCGAGGGCAGCTTGAACAGCTCGTCGAAGATCGTGCGGTAGAAGTAGCCCTCCTTCGTGCTCGGGGTCGAGACGGGGAAGCGCTCGGCGACCTCGGCCATGTCGCGGTCCGAGACCACCCGCGCGGCGTGGGCCTTGAGGCTGTCGATCCAGGAGTAGCCCACGCCGTCGGAGAACTGCTCCTTCTGGCGCCACAGCAGCGAATCGGGCAGCCAACCGTCGAAGGCGCGGCGCAAGAGCTCCTTCTCGATCCTGCGCTCGCCCACCATCTTGTGCCGCGCGGGGATGCCCATGGCGTAGTCGAGGAAGCGCCGGTCGAGGAAGGGCACGCGCGCCTCGACGCCGAAGGCGCTCATGGACTTGTTGGCACGCAAGCAGTCGAACTTGTGCAGATCGAAGACCTTGCGCACGGTCTCCTCGTGGAAGGCGCGGGCGTCGGGCGCCTTGTGAAAGTAGAGGTAGCCGCCGAAGATCTCGTCCGCGCCCTCGCCCGAGAGCACCATCTTGACGCCCATGGACTTGATGCGCCGCGCGATCAGGAACATGGGCGTCGAGGCGCGCACCGTGGTCACGTCGAAGCTCTCGATGTGCCAGATCACGTCGCGCAGGGCGTCGAGGCCCTCCTCGACCGTGAAGGTGAAGCCGTGGTGGGCGGTGCCGATGTGCCTCGCGATGCCCTCGGCGGCGGCCAGGTCCGGCGAGCCCTCCAGGCCGATGCAGAAGCTGTGGACCCGCGGCCACCAGGCCGGCTCGGTGTCGCCCGTGTCCACGCGGGTCGCGGCCTGGCGCGCGGCCACGGCGGCGACGACCGAGGAATCGAGCCCGCCCGACAGCAGCACGCCGTAGGGCACGTCCCCCATCAGGTGGCTGTGGACCGCTTCGCACAGGGCCTCTCGCAGGGCCGCCGGATCGGGCCTGGCGTCGCCCGCCGCGGCCTCGACGGCGTCGAAGTCGCGCCACTCGGGCACGTACCAAGGCTGCGGAGCCTCGTCCGCGTCGGTCTGCACGTGGCCGGGCGGGAAGGCCTGGACGTGGGTGCAGACCTCCATCAGGGCCTTCATCTCCGAGGCCACGGCCAGGCCGCCGGTCGCCGTGCGGCCCACGTAGAGCGGGATGATCCCCACGTGGTCGCGCGCGATCATCCAGTGGCCGCTGACCGTGTCCACGACCACGAAGGCGAACATGCCCCGCAGGTCACGGCACAGCTCGCGCCCCTTCGACCGGAACAGGGGCAGGATCACCTCGCAGTCCGAGCCCGTGGCGTAGGGCCAGGGGTTGGCCGCGCGCAGCTCGGTGTGGTTGTAGATCTCGCCGTTGACCGCCAGCAGCAGCCGCCCGTCCTCACCGCGCAGGGGCTGGGCGCCGCCGTGCACGTCGACGATGGACAGGCGCTCGTGGGCCAGGGCGAAGCGCTCGTCGGCGAAGGCGCCCGACCAATCGGGACCGCGGTGGCGCAGGAGGCTGCCCTGGCGCACGGCCACGGCCCGGGCCTCGGCGGCCGGGAGACGGTGCCCGATCAGGGCGAAGATGCCGCACATGGAATGGGTCGGGTGGAGCTGGGGCGCACCGCGCTGGGGGCGCCGCGGGTTGCAATCAGAAGGGCGAGAGGTCGGAGTTCACGGCCAGGTAGCCGAGCCAGCCCAGGAGCGCGCCGAGGGGGATGCCCACCAAGAGCCCGATGCCGACGCCCGGACCGCCGAGCATGAAGTAGGCCGCCACGGCTCCGACGAGGCCGCCGACCAGGCCGCCCCACTTGGCGCAGGCCGCCCAGGCGCGGGCTTCGTCGGCGAGCTCTTGCTTCACCCCGTCCACGACCTCGCGCGCGAGGCCGGGTCGCTCGGGCTGCTCGGGCTGCTTCACCACCGCCGCTCCATCACAGGTTCGCCTCGACCAGGGCCAGGGTCTCGCGCTCCAGCTCCTCGGTGCGCGCGACCAGTTCGGCGCCGCGACGCACGAAGTCCTCGCCCTTGGCGGGGTCCGCGAGGGACGGCACGTTGATCCGCACGTTCAGGTGCGCGCCGCGGGCCGCTGCCCGCGCGCACAGGGCGCCGACGCCGGCGTCGGACGCGGACGCGGGGTTGCCCAGCTCCGCCATGGCCTTGCAGACCTCGAGCGCCTCCACCGCCACCTCGATCGTGCGGAAGGGCACCGCGATCGCGCCCAGGGTGGCCTCTTCCATGGCCTCGGCGCGAATCCGCTCTTCCTCCGCCGTGCCCTTCGGCAGGCGGCCGGCGGCCATGATCGCGTTGAAGGAGTCCGTGTCGCGATCGATCAGCTCGAGCATCTCGTCGTGGCAGCGCTTGCCGCGCTCGGCCCACTCGGAGTAGGTCTCCCAACGCTCCTCGAAGCTGCGCTTGTGGCTGGTCAGGTTGGCGACCATGGTGCCGAGAGCAGCGCCCATGGCTCCCAGGGCCGCGGCGACCGACCCGCCGCCCGGCGCCACCGACTCCGACGCGGTCTCCTCCACGAACTGGCGCAGGGTCAGGTCGACCAGGCGCTTGCCCGCGGGCCGGATGGCGTACTCGATGATGCGCTTGGCCGGATCGAAGGGGCCCAGCTCGTCGAGCCCCATGGACTTGATCGCGATCTTGATCAGCTCGGCGTCCGAGACACCCGTCGAGCGGCGCTGTTTGAGCAGGTAGTGGCGCCCTGCCGCGCGCATGGCCGAGAGGGGAATCAGCCCCACCAGCTCGGAACCGGTCACGCGCACCCCGCGCGAGGCAGCCTCCTCGACCACGGCATCGAAGGCCTCGTGCACCGGCGTCGCCGTGATGTTGGTGAGGTTCATGGAGATCTGGGCGATGCCGTACTCCTCGATGAACCAACCGATGCCCTTGACGTGCTTCAGGCGGCCCGGCGTGCGCACGGCCTTGCCCTGGGCGTCCTTGACGATCTCGCCCCAGGGCTCGTCCCCCTCGCGCTCGTAGTAACCCTGCTCGCGCACGCGGCTGGCGATCTCGTTGGCGCGGCGCACCGAGGTCGTGTTCAGGTTGACGTTGTAGGCCACCAGGAACTCCCGCGCGCCCACGGCCGTGGCGCCGGTCCGCGGCTGGAATGTCTTCGGACCGTAATCGGGGGTGTGGTCGCCGGAGGCCATGCGATCGGGCAGGCCCTCGTACTCCCCGGCGCGGACCGTGGCCAGGTTCCTGCGGTCGGGGCGCTTGGCGGCGTTCTCGTAGCAGTAGATCGACAGTCCGACCTCCTCGCCCAAACGCCGCGCCAGCTCGTGGGCGTAGGGCACCGTCTCCTCCATGGTCAGCCCGGCGACGGGGACCAGGGGGCAGACGTCCATGGCGCCGAAGCGCGGGTGCTCGCCCGAGTGGCCGCGCATGTCGATCAGCTCCGCGGCTGCGCGCCCGGCCTCGACCGCCGCCTCGATCACGGCCTCCGGCTCACCGACGAAGGTGACCACGGTGCGGTTGGTGGCGGCGCCCGGGTCCACGTCGAGCAGCTCGACCCCGTCCACGGCGGCGATCCGAGCCGTGATCCGATCGATCACGGCCATGTCGCGGCCTTCGGAGAAGTTCGGGACGCATTCGACGAGACGCTTCATGGGGAGTCGCTGCTCGGGGGGACTGTGGCGGATGTGGAGGGCGAGCAGGCTACACTCGGCCTCCCGTGAGCGCGAGTGACGACGACGACCCGCCCGACGCGGCGGAGCTGCGAATGGTGCGCGCCGCGCTGGACGGCGACGAGGGCGCGCGCGTGGTCCTGGCCGAGAACCTGCGGGTGGTCCCGCTGGAGGTCGCCCGCCTGACCGGCGGGGACGGCGGGGATCTGCTGGCGAGGGTCCGCGCGGCCCTGGCGGAGGTCGGGCGCAGCCTCCCCAACTTCACCGGCGACCGGCCGCTCGAGACCTGGGCCCTCGAGCTCACGCGCCGCACGGTCGAGCCGGGGCTGCCGGCCGCGGACCCGGAGGCACTGGTCGAGGACCTCGACGTACTCGAGCTGCTCGAACCGGTCCTGCCCCACCACCGCTCGCGGCGGCACGGGTCGGGGTCCCTGGTCGACCGCTTCCGTCGCCTGCGCCACCTGGTGCACGTGGTTCTGTTCGCCGCGTTGATCGCGATCTTCTTCTGGTCCGACCCGCTGTTGGAGGAAGAGACCGGCGGCGGCGAGGATGACGTGAGGGGCGGCAAGGTCCACGCCCTGTATCCGGTCGGCTCCGTCGGTGCCTTCGATCACTTCGAGTGGATCGGCACCGACCTGGACGGCTACACGGCAACCGTGATCGTGCTGGCCGACGACGGTCGACGCCTGACGAGCCCGCAGCTCGAGGGACCGAGTTGGACGCCGCGTCCGGGCCTGCTCGAGAGCTTCGGCGATCGCATCCGCTGGGAGATCGTCGCGCGCATCGACGGACGGGTCGAGCGCGGTTGGGCCTACGCCTGGCGCGACGTGCGCTGAGCCGCGCCGCGGGTGAGACGCCCCGCGGCGGCGGAGTGCGCCCGTGCCCGTCCGGCCGCCACGCTGCGGTCGACTCGCGCTATGGTTGAGCGCCCCCGTCCCCGCCCAACCACCGAGATCTCCATGAGCTGCTCCGCGTTCCTCGCCCTTGCATTGGTCCCCCAGCTCCAGGCTGCCGCCACCCAACAGCGGACCTTCGAGCTTCCCCACCTCGACCGCCAGGTCACCGACGTGCGCACGGTCGGCGCCGACGGCGTCGTCCAGCGCACCGCCATCGACGAGGCCGGCACGCAACACCCCGGAGCGTGGCTCGACGCCCTGCGCGCCGCCGAGCACGAGGCTGCCGCCAGCTCCCGCGGCAACCTGGCTGCGTCCCTCGCGGCACACCTGGACGAGCTCGCGGAAGGCGCGCTGACCGACGTCGCCGTCTGGCTGCGGGACCCGCTCGCGAGCGTGTCCTTCGAACGCCGCCTGCGCGAGGTGACCGCGGGCCTGCCGGCCAGTCAGATCCCCGACGCGATCCAATCCGCGCGGGTCGACAACCTGGGACAGAAGGCCGCCGCCTACGCGCCCCTGACCTCCGCCTTTGCCGCGGACGCCGCCGCTGCCGGCGCCGAGCCCTTCTTCGAGTCCCGCTCGACCCCCGTGGTCTTCCTGCGCGCGGACGCGACGACGATCCGCGCCCTGGCCCTCGATCCGCGGGTCGACGAGGTCTACCGCTCGATGCCCGAGTGGGAGCACGAGGGCAACAACGCCCAGGGCACCCTGCGGACACCCACGGCCAAGTTCCAAGGCCTCACCGCGGTGGCGAGCCCGGTGCGCGTGATGGTCAACGACACGGCGCACGTGGACGGTTCGAACCAGTACCTGCCCGCGGTCGTGCTGCTGAACGGCGGGGGCGCCGGAACCCACGCCACCAGCGTCGCCGGCAACATCGCCAACAACCATCCGACGTACTTCGCCGCGGCGTCCGGCCTCCCGTCGTTGTTGTCGGCCTCCGGCACCGGCGACGTGACCGCGCCGCAACTGTGGGAGCAGGCGATTCCCATGGGGATCGACTTCGGCAACTGCTCCTGGTGGAACTTCCAGAAGGGCGCGATCGAGTTCCTGGACCGTTGGTTCGACGCCACCATCCGCGACATGGGCGTGATGCTGTTCAAGTCCAACGGCAACCAGGGCGGCGGGTCGACTCCCTACGCGACCACGCCCGGCAACGGCTACAACTCGATCTGCACCGGAGCCTACTCCGACAACGACAACGACGACTGGAGCGACGACGCCATGGCCTCGTCGTCGTCCTACTGGAACCCGGTCGAGGGCCACGAGAAGCCCGAGGTCGCCAGCCCCGGGACCTGCGTCGCGACCACGACCACCGGCAGCTCGGGCATCACCTCCTGCTTCGGCGGGACCAGCTCGGCCAGTCCGTTGACCACCGGGGTCGCCACGCTGCTCGCCAGCGGTCAGCCCCAGCTGTTGGCCGAGATGACCACGGTCAAGGCCATGTTGATGGTCTCGGCCTGGCACAACGTCGACGGCGCGGCGCTCTTGTCCGACAAGGACGGAGCCGGCGGCGTCCACGCGGCGGCGGCCTGGGCCGCGGTGCGCGACGGCCAGTGGTGGCACGACGTCGTGGACGCGAGCGACTTCACCGCGGACATGCTCGACGTGCCGATGGAGCTGGAGCAGGGGGACGAGACGCGGGTCATCGCCCTGTGGTTCTCGAACCCCGACAGCGCCCTGTCCACCGACCTGCTCGAGATGGACCTGGACCTGACCGTGGTCGGGCCCGGCGGGATCGTGTTCGCGGCCTCGGCCAGCGCGGTCAACCCCTTCGAGCTGACCAGCTTCGTGCCGCCCTACAGCGGGACCTACACCGTGCGCCTGACCAAGCAGCGCTTCGACGGCCAGACCGAGCCCCTGACCGTGGCCTGGTCCTCGCGCTCGGACACGGCCACGGCGCACTTGGCGGTGACCGACGGTTCGCCGGCCATCGCCCAGGGCGTCGCGACATCGATCGAGGTCGTCGAGCCCTACGACGGTGGCCTGGGTGCCTACGCCGTTTGGGCTTCCGCGGGCCCCGGCGCCACGGGCGGCCTGCCGGGCGGCTTCGCCCTGCCCGCGCCGATCGACGCCCTCGCGGTGGCGCTGCTGCAGACCCCGGGTTGGGTAGGCACACTCAACGGAGCGGGGGCTTCCTCGCCGATCCCTGTGGCCGTGCCCATCGACGCGGCCCTCTCAGGGGTGACCCTGGAGTTCGGCGCGCTGGTCTTCGACGGCTTCGCGCCGGACCTGAACCAGGTCCTGGCGGTCAGCACGCCCCTCTCGGCGACCCTCTGACCGGAGTCCGAGCAGCGCGGCTCCGGCCCGGGATCCCCCCGGGCCGGGGCCGCCGCCCGTTCGGGCGGGGATCAGAGTCATCGCGGGTCGCCGCCGGGCAGGCCCCCGTCCCCTGTAGGCTCTGGCCCATGGGACGACCTGGCCAGCACGCGACGCTCCTCGCCCGACTCGCCACCGGGATCGGCCTGGTGCTCGCGCCCGTCGCCTGCGGGGCCGCCGCGACCCAGGAGACGACGGCGGGTGAGGCGACCGCTCCCCAGACCGACCAGGGCCCCCGGCACACCAACGCCCTGGCCGGGGAGTCGAGCCCCTACCTGCTGCAGCACGCCCACAACCCGGTGGATTGGCACCCCTGGGGCGCGGCGGCGATCGAGCTGGCGCGCGCGCAGGACAAGCCGATCTTCCTCTCGATCGGCTACTCGACCTGCTACTGGTGCCACGTGATGGAGCGCGAGACCTTCGAGGACGAGGAGCTCGCCGCGCTGATCAACGAATACTTCGTACCGATCAAGGTCGACCGCGAGGAGTTGCCCACGGTCGACGACGTCTACATGACCGCGGTGCAACTGCGCACCGGCAGCGGCGGCTGGCCCCTGAGCCTGTTCCTGGATCCCGAGAGCCTGGACGTGTTCTTCGGGGGCACCTACTTCCCGCCGCGCGGGAGCGAGGCGCAGCCCGGGATGGAAACGATCGTGACCGTGCTCGGCAAACGCTGGGCGGAGGGCGAGGCCGCGCGCGTGCCGCTGCTCGAGGACGCGCGGCGGCTGGGGAACGCGGTGCGCGAGGTGCTGTCGAAGCCGCGGCCTCCGGCGCCCCTCGACGGGTCCATCGTCGACCTGGCGGTGAATCGCGTTTTGGCCCGCTACGACTCGATCAACGGCGGCTTCGGCACGGCGCCCAAGTTCCCGTCCGAGCCGGAACTCGAGCTGCTGGCGGAGGTCGCGGGGGAACGCGAGGACGCCGCGCGCGCCCTGGAGCGGACGCTCGAAGCCATGGCCATGGGTGGCATCCACGACCAGCTCGGCGGCGGCTTCCACCGCTACTCGACCGACGCGACGTGGACCGTGCCGCACTTCGAGAAGATGCTCTACACCCAAGGGCAGCTCGCGCCGCTCTATGCCACCGGGGCCGAGTCGTTCGAGCGGCCGTGGTTCGCGGGGGTCGCGCAGGGCGTGCTGACCTACGTCGCCGTCGAACTGACCGGCGAGAACGGTCGCTACCTCTCGGCCCAGGACGCCGAGGTCAACGCACGGGAGGGGCAGAGCTTCCTGTGGTCCCAGGAGCAGATGCGCGCGGCCCTCGACGGTTTCGACCCGCAGGTCGTGGTCGCGGTGATCTCCGACCTCGGCCTGACCGAAGGCGGCAACTTCGTGGACCCCCACCACCCCGCAGAGCGGGGTCTGTCGGTGCTGCGCCTCGCCGTACCGCCCGACGCGGGCGAGACACCGCTGTGGAAGGACGCGGGCTTCGCCGCGGCCATGGGACGCTTGCTGGCGGTGCGTCGGCTCCGCGACCAACCGGCCACCGACGACAAGACCCTCGCCGGCTGGAGCGGACTGATGGCCGCCGGCGCGGCCTCGGCCGGCGCGAGCCTTCGAGACAGCGACGCGATCGCGAGCGCCGCGCAGGCCCTGAAGCTGGTCGACACGAGCCTGCGCGACGGGGACGGCCGCCTGCATCGAAGCTGGCGCGCGGGGCGACTGGGTCCCCTGGCGGTGTCCGAGGACCACGCCTTCCTGCTGCGCGGCTTACTGGCTCTGCACTCGGCTACGGGCGACGAGGCCTGGCTCGAGCGCGCGGTGGAGGTTTACGACGAGGCCCGCACGCTCTACTGGGACGAGATTGGCGGCGGCTGGTTCGATTCAGCTCCGGGCGGCCACGACCTCTTGCCGATCCGCGCCAAGACCGTCGGCGACGGGGCGACGCCAGCCGCCAACTCGGAGCTGCTCTTGGCCGCAGTCGAGCTCGCCCGGCGCACCGAGCAGGAGCGCTTCCTCGAGGACGCCACCGCGGCGATCCGCTTCCTCTCCACGACCTTGGCGTCGAATCCCCCGTCCATGCCCCGCGCGGTGATCGCCATCCGGCGCCTGTTGCAGTTCGCACCCGAGCGCATGCCGGCCCCGCCGTCCCTACCCGCCGCGCGGGACAGCCAAGTGGCCTTCTACCTCGAGCGGACGGCCGCGGACCACTCGCAGCTGACCCTGACGCTCGAGATCACCGAGGGCTTCCACATCAACGCGCCCGACCCCGGGGCCATCGGCCTCGCGGGGCTCGAGCTCGAGCTGAGTGGCGCGCCGGACGTCGAGCTCGAGGCCACGCTCCCCGACGGCGAGCCCTTCACCGGCCCCCTCGACGACGTCATCCTGCTGGTGCTCGAAGGCCGCATCGAGATCCCCCTGGCCCTGCGCGGCGACCTCGGCGACCCCGAACAAGTGCGCCTCTCCGTCTCCTACCAAGTCTGCGACGACCGCCAGTGCTACCCGCCGCGGCGGGTCGACCTGCGCCTGCCCTGAATCCCTCGATGAACGATCTCTTCGTGTTCGGCGGCCGCGTGGTCGGCCCCGCCGGTCCGGCCCGCGCCGACGTGTTGATCCGGGACGGGCGCATCAGCGCCGTGGGCACCGAGCTCGAGGTTCCCGAGGGGATCGAGCGCTTCGACGCCTCCGGCAAGCTGGTCCTACCGGGCTCGATCGACCCCCAGGTCCACTTCCGCGAGCCGGGCCTCGAAAAGAAGGAGGACCTGGCCTCGGGCGGCCACGCCGCGCTCGCGGGCGGCGTGACCTCCTTCATGGAGATGCCGAACACCAAGCCCGCGACGGTGAATGCGGCGGCCATCGAAGACAAGCTCGAACGCGCGGCCGGCCGCGTGCACTGCGACCACGCCTTCTTCGTGGGCGCCACCGCCGACAACGCCGACGAGCTGGGGACACTCGAGCAGTTGCCCGGCTGCGCGGGGATCAAGCTGTTCATGGGCTCGTCCACGGGCGGCCTCTTGGTGCGCGACGACGCGACCATCGAACGCGTCCTGCGCAGCGGGACCCGGCGCGTCACCTTCCACTCCGAAGACGAGGACACCCTCGAGGCCAACTATCGCGCCCTGGGTCGCGACGAGCCCGTGACGCGCCACCCGGAGGTGCGCAGCGTCGAGGCGGCGGTGCGCTCGACCACGCGCCTGCTCGACCTGGCCGAGCGCACGGGGCGCCCGGTCCACGTGCTGCACGTCTCGACCGCCGACGAGGTCGACCTGATCTGCGAGCGCGACCTGGGCGAGCTGGTGACCTTCGAGCTGACGCCGAACCATCTGTTCCTGGCCGCGCCGGACTGCTACGAGCAGCACGGGTCCTGGGCCCAGATGAACCCGCCCGTGCGCGACGCGCGCCACCGCGATCGCCTGCGCGCGGCCCTCGCGGACGGTCTCGCGGCCTGCATCGGCTCCGACCACGCGCCCCACACCGCCGAGGAGAAGGCGCGGCCCTACCCCCAGTCGCCGTCCGGCATCCCCGGGGTGCAGACCACTCTGCCGTTACTCCTGACGGCGGTGCGCGATGGTTGGCTCGACTGGGCCGGGCTCTTGCGCGGCGTCAACGAGGGCCCGCGGCGGGTCTACGGCATCGAGGGCAAGGGCCTGGTGGAAGTCGGCGTGGACGGCGACCTGGCCATCGTCGATCCGTCGATCACCGGCCCCCTTCAGGCAGATTGGCTGCGCAGTCGCTCGCCCTGCAACCCGTTCATCGGCGTCGAACTGGCCGGACTGCCGGTGGCGACCGTGGTGCGAGGGCGACTCGCGTGCGTCGCCGGCGAACTCGTCGGTGAGGCCCAGGGCCAGCCGTTGACCTTCGCGAGCGTTCGCTGAGCGCGCTCGGGCTCGGCTCGACTTGGTGGCAACGCCAGTCCCCGCCCAAGCGCGGGGCGGCGGCAGCTGCCGCCCTCAGGTGGCCGCTTCGACGTCGATGCCCGCGGGCGAATCGGGACCCGCGTTCGCGCGCGTGCGCAGCCCGCGCCAGATGAAGTAGGCCCCAGTGAGCACCATCGCGCTCGACAGGGTCTGACCCATGGTCATCCCGAACAAGACCGTGCCGACCGGATCGTCACTGGACGTGAACTGCGAGTCGGGCTGGCGCACGTACTCGAGCAGGAAGCGCGCGACGCCGTAGCCCGCGAGGAAGATCCCGCCGTAGCCACCGGGACCGAGGGGGCGCCGACGGAGCAACAGGTAGGCGAGTAGTAGCACCAAACCGAGCAAGAGCCCCTCGCTGAGGCCCTCGTAGAGCTGGGACGGATGGCGGAAGGGCACGGCCTCGGCCGCGCGCTCCCAGTCGAGTCGAGGCCGGATCGCGTCCCACGGGATCGGCGTGCCGTCGGAGTAGGCAGGCGCCAGGCGGTCGGCGACCGATTCCCAGGGGCGGTGGCCCACGGCGACCTGGAGCGCGAGCTCCTTGGAGCGGGTGTCCTCGATGCCCGCGAGGCCCAGCTCGGTCAGCGCGACGGCATCTGTCGGAAAGCGCATCGCGCCGAAAGTCGTGGCCTCGGTAACGCGGCCGTAGAGCTCGCCGTTGATGAAGTTGGCGAAGCGCACGGCCAGGATGCCCGGCGTCACGCACAGGGCGCAGGCATCGCCCAGCCGCAGCCACGGCACCGAGTTCTTGCGCGACCACCAGGTGAAGGCCACGAAAACGCCGATCAGCCCGCCGTGGAAGGACATGCCCCCACGCCACAGCTCGAAGATCCGAATCGGATCCACCAGGCCCTGGTCGTAGAAGAGCGCGTAGCCCATCCGACCGCCGATGATGACCCCGATCAGCAGGGCGACCATCAGGTCCCCCACCCGCTGGGGGTCGACCGGCAGGAAGCGCGCCCGCGCGAGTCGCGTCACGATCCACTGGGCGATGACGAAGCCGACGATATACATCAGCCCGTACCAACGGACGTCTACGGGGCCGGGCAGGTCGAACAGGACCGGGTCCCAAGTGGGGAAGTCGAAGGTCATGGGCTTTGCGGTTCGGCGGCGTCGCGGGGCGGGAGTCTAGCCCGCTTCCATCGCCAGGATTCGCGGCGAGTGTCGAGGGCCGGGAATTCGACCCCGCGGGCCGGTGGTCTGCTCGCGAGGCGCCGCTGCGGCACTGGCGGAGAACCTAGCAACCATGGCTTCCGTGCCGACCACGGCGGAGAGCGCAGCGCCGCCCGCGCGGCAACTCGCCCGCGGGCGCGGTGGGGACCGTCCCGCGGCCCGCTCCTCAGCCTCGAGATCGGGCCAGGGCCTCGCGACCGAACTCGGCGTCCGCCTCGCTGAAGAAGCACAAGAGCACCCGCGCCGGTCGGTCCGAGCGGGCCAGGAATGCGACGCACTGGGCCACCGCGATCTCGGCCGCGGCCCGCTTGGGGAAGCCGTAGACGCCGGTCGAGATGGCGGGGAAGGCGATCGTCTCCAGGTCGTGGTCCCGCGCCAGCTCCAGGGCCGTGCGATAGCAGCCGGCGAGGAGCTCCGCCTCGCCGTCGTCGCCGCCCTCCCAGATCGGCCCGACGGCGTGGATCACGTAGCGGGCCGCAAGGTCGTGGCCAGCGGTGATCTTGGCGCTCCCGGCGGCGCAGCCCCCCAGGGCGCGGCACTCCTCGAGCAGCCCCGGCCCGGCCGCCCGGTGGATGGCCCCGTCCACCCCACCGCCGCCGAGCAGTGATTCGTTCGCCGCGTTGACGATTCCGTCGACTGCGAGGGTCGTGATGTCTCCGACGACGACTTTGATCCGTTGTTCGGCCATGGGACTTAGTCTGATTCGCGGCGCCCGCGGGCGTCCAGACGCGATCGCTCCCCACCGAACCCCGAACCGACCATGACCCCCAAGCTGCGCCTACACCAGATCGCCTTCTCTCCCAACTCGATCAAGATCCGTCTGGCGCTGGGGCTCAAGGGTCTCGAGCACGAGCTGGTGGCGGTCGACCCCATGGACCGTTCCGGCGTCCTGGCCCTGACCGGCCAGCCCCTGACGCCGACCATCGAGCACGGGGACGTGCGCCTGTTCGGCTCGGGCGCGATCCTGCGCTACATCGACGCGAACTTCCCGGAACAAGGCCCGCGCCTTTTCTCTCCCGATCGCGACGGGATGCGCGCAATCGAGGAGTGGGAGCGGCGCTCCGGCGAAATGGTCAGCGCGGTCGGAGCACTGCTGGGCCTGTTCCTGGCGGGAACCTCCGATGCCGAGACCAGCGCAGCCGCCAGCAAGGCCACCCACGAGCGCACGGCGGACCTGGAAGCGCGCCTGGCTGAGTCGCCCTGGTTGGTTGGTGACGCGGTCACGGCCGCGGACCTGACCTGCGCGCCGGTTCTCTACTACGCCGCCGTCCCCGAGGCCGCCGCTGCGGGCAGCCCCCTGCACGCCTACTTCCGCGAGCACCTGCGCCTGGGCGAGGGTCGCGAGAACACGCGGGCCTGGATCGATCGCTGCATGGCCTTCGACCGCTGAGCCAGGTCTCGCGGACGGCGCCGGGGGATGACGTGCGGCCGGTGGGGATTCGCGGCCGGCGCGTGGTCGCGGCCATCGAAGAACGGCCGGAGTCGACAAGCCGTCGTTGAGAAGGAAGGAGCCGGTCCTGCCAGACCGGCTCCTTCGGGCTGAGGGTGGCGTGGCCGCTCCCGCCGGTCCGAGCCCCCCAGCTCGACCGCCGATCAGTGCGGAACCACGCAGCGCCCCGTCATCCCTAACGTGTTGGTCTGCCCACTCGTGGCCAACCTGTGTCTCGCGGTGGCGTCCGTTGTCCACGCGCGAGTGTTCCCCGATGTCGTCTTCCTCGATGGCGAAGACCCGTGTTGTTCGTCGTCGTGCCGGCGGTACCGGCTGGGCGGTACCGGCTGGACCGTTCCGGCCTGGGCCGAGCAAGCCCAGCTCGGTGACCCGTCGCGCCGCGTCGGCCTCCAGGTGTCTCTACCGCGAGGGTAGGAACGAGAGGCCGAGGCGCGAGAGGACGGGGCGCGAGAGGTCCGGGCCGGGTCTGCTTGTCTGCGGGTGGACAGGTCCGTGGACCTGTCCCCAGGGTCGCCCCCTCGCGGGGGCAGGGATCAGCCGATCACCAGTTCGATGACCTGCCGCACGATCCAGAGTCCGAATTCCAAAACGTTGACCGCCATTTTCCACTCTCCTGCGGAGTGAGCTCGCCGGCTGCTCCGGTGAACTCGTGACCCTGGCACTACGCCGCCGGGGTCCGCTCCATTGGGTCGATCCGTGAATTGTCGTGGGCTGCTGCCCGGGACACCTCCTTGTTGGGGATCTGAGGCTCTGTCTTGCAGCCTTCGACGCCCAGACCTGGAAGGTCTTCCCGCCGCGTTGATCGCGGCTCCTGACAGGTAGATGCCGCGGAGGGCCGAAATCACTCGCGCGATCACTGAAAACTGGCGCTCGGTGAGAGCCGTGTCCGTCCTGGCGGCGTCGGGGGCACACCGGGAGCGATCCCATAGTCGAGCCCACGCCCGCCCTGCACCGCGCTCCCGCGAAGCGCCGACGCCGAGCCCGCCGACCCGGCTTCCACCCTGTCCCGGGGCCGGCTATCCTGCTCCCCAATCCGGACTCGGAGATCGCCTTTCGCCCCCCACCTCCACGCCCTATGGACCTCGGATTCGAGACGATCGGCAACGCGACCGTGATCGCCTACGACGGCGGTCCGGTGCTCGCCACGGACCCCTGGCTCGACGGGCCGGCCTACTTCGGCTCCTGGACCCTGAGCCACGAGATCCCGGAGGCCCAGCGAGCAGCGATCGACCAGTGCCGCTACCTGTGGATCAGCCACGGCCATCCGGACCACCTGTGCCACGCGACCCTGGCGCGGATGAAGGGCAAGCAGGTCCTCTTGGCCGACCATGTCGGCGGTCGCATCGCCCGCGAGCTGGCGGCGGAGGGCTTCGACGTGCGCGTGCTGCCCGACGGGGAGTGGACCGAGCTGTCGCCGCGCCTGCGGGTGCTCGCCATGGCCGACTACTACCAGGACGCATCCCTGCTGATGGACCTGGGAGGGCGGCTGGTGGCGGACACCAACGACGCGGGGGATCGCGGGGGCGGCGACCTCCTGCGGCGCGCGGCGCGGAGCTTCGACCGCAGCTACCTGCTGGCCCTGACCGGCCACGGGGATGCGGACCTGATCAACTTCTTCGACGAGCATGGCGCGCGCGTGGTGCCGCCGGCGGCGTCGAAGGAGCCCCTGGGCCCCGGCATCAACGGGCTCCTCGACCACTTCGGGCTGAAGAGCTTCGTCCCCTTCAGCTCCATGCACCGCTACCAGCGCACCGACTCGGCCTGGGCCAACGAGTACCTGACCGGGCTCGACGAACACGCCCGCGGCTTCGACGCCACGCGCGGTGAGCTGCTGCCGCCCTTCGCCCACGTGGACTTCACCCGAGACGAGGTCTACGGGCTCGACCCCCGACCGGCCTCCGAGGACCTGTTTCCCCCGGAGGACTTCGGCGACGACTGGTCCGAGCCGCTCGAGGCCGCCGACGTGGAGCGCCTGCGCGCCTACCTGGGCCGGGTCGAGCACTGGCGCGGGTTCCTGGGCTGGATCGACTTCAAGGTCGGTGGCCGCGTGCACCGGGTCGAGATCTCACCCGACCACGCCGAGCGCGGGCTCACCCTCGAGGTCCCGCGGCACTCCCTGATGACCGCCGTCGAGTGGCGCATCTTCGACGACGTGCTGATCTCGAACTTCGCCCGCTGCACCCTGCACGGCGCCTGGCATGGGCGCGGCACCGGGGCCATGTACCCGGACTTCAATCCCTTCCTGACCAAGTTCGGCGACAACGGTGGGGCCTGGTCGGCGGCCGAGCTGCGGCGCTACTTCCGCACCTACCTCGACCGCGGATTCACGCGCCTCGAGGGCGACGCGGCGGCCCAGCGCTATGTTTGAGGCGTGAGTTCCGCCGCCAACCGCTTCGCGCTGCTGCTGGTCACCGGCCTCGCCGCCGGTTGTGGCGCGCCCGAGGGCGTGTGGCCCGGCGGCGACGTGGTGCTGGTGTCGATCGACACCCTGCGCGCCGACGCCCTGTCCTGCTACGGCAACCCGCGCGGGACGAGCCCCGGACTGGACCGCTTGGCCGCCGGCGGCCTGCGCTTCGAACACGTCCTGTCCCAGGCCCCCAACACGGCCACCAGCCACGCGACCCTGTTCACCGGCCTCGAGCCCTGGACCCACCGCGTGGCCAACATCTCCAGCCTCGAGCACGGCACGCCCGGCCTGCACCCGGACTTCGTGACCCTGGCCGAGCACTTCGCCGACGCCGGCTACCACACGGCGGCCTTGACCGACGGGGGTCCGTTGGGCGCGAGCTGGGACCTCTTGCAGGGCTTCCAGACGGTGCACGCGCAGTTCGAGGACGTCGCCGAGCGCGTGGACGAGGCGCTCGAGCTGCTGGACGAGGACGACGATCGGCCGCTGTTCCTGTTCGTGCACACCTACGAGGTGCACGAGCCCTACCTCCCGCCCGCGCCCTACCTGGAGCGCTTCGCCGGCGACTACGAGGGACCACTCCTCGAGGCCCTCGACGAGGTTCGCGCCGAGCAGGCCCAGGCGGGCGCGCGGCCCAACGGCCGCCGCATGCTGCTGGGGCGCGAGAGCTTCACGGCGGACGACGTGGCCTTCCTTCATTCGCTCTACGAGGCCGAGGTGGCCTACGCCGACGCGGAGTTGGCGCGCCTGTGGCCCGCGCTGATCGAGCGCGACGCGCTGATCGCGGTCACGTCCGACCACGGCGAGGAGTTCGGAGAGCACGGCGAGTTCGGCCACAAGCAGCTCCACGTCGAGACCTTGCGCGTGCCGCTGATCCTGCGTCTGCCCGGGGGCGCCGAGGCGGGTCGCGTGGTCACGATGCCGATCAGCTTGATCGACCTGCACCCGACCCTGCTGCGCGCGGCTGGGCTCGAACCGGCCAAGTGGACTGGAGGCATCGACCTCTTGGCCCTGGGTCGCGGCGAAGTCGACGGCGGCAGGCCCTCGTTCGCCTCGACCAACGAACACATCCACCCCTCCACGGCCTCGGTTCCCTGGCAGCGCTCCCTGCGGACATCCGACCTCACCTTCATCGAGTCGATCGAGGACGGTGGGACCGGTCGACACATGGTCACCAGCTACGAAGCGTCGGACGTCTCCGAGCAGGCGCCGATCTTCGAGCGGGAGTTGCGGACCACGGATCGAGTGAGTTTGAGGGTCTCGGGTCCTGCCCAACTGCTCGGTGAGCACTTCTGGGAGCTCGAGGGGATTCGCCAGCAGATCCTGCGCGACGGCAACGGGGTGGTGACCCTACGGGCCAGCGATTCGAAGACGGTCGAGGAGCTGCGCGCCCTCGGCTACGTCGAACGCTGAGGCGGCGGGCGCTCAGCGCAGGCGCGGCGCCAACTCCGCCACCAAGTTGCCGGCCAAGAGCGCCGCTCCGCCCCCCAGCAGCCACGGACCGGGCACGCCCCCCTCGAGGGCCAGCACCCAAATGGCGGCCCAAACCGGCTCGAGGGCGTAGAGCACCGCGGCCCGAACCGGGTCCACATGGCGTTGGTACAGGTTGATCAGCGTCAGGGCGATCGTCGTCGCCAGCAGCGCGCAGCACAGCAGCGGCCACAGGAAGGCGCGCAGCATGAGCAGTTCGCCCAAGGCCGCGACGGTTCCCGGCTCGGAGCCGATCAGCGTCACCCCGAACCACGCCGCTCCACCCACGGCGACCGTCGCGAAGCCGACGCGGGTGAAGACCAGCGGCTCGTGGACCTTGGTGAAGCGATCGGTGGCCAAGATGCTGCCCGCGAAGAGCACCGCCGAGGCCACGGTCAACCACTCCGACAGGGCGAAGCTGACCTGGGGCGGCCCATCGATGAAGCCCGCGCCGAGGGTCGCGAGGATCACCCCCAGGAGGGTCGTGCCGCGCGGGACGCGGCGGGCCAGGAGCGCCGCGAGCAGTGCGGTGAAGACCACGTAGAGGCTGGTCAGGAAGGCCGTGACCGATGCGTCGAGTTCGGCCAGGGCCGTCATCTGCAGCAGGAACCCAGCCAGGAGCAGGCCGCCGACCGCGGCTCCCGTGATCCCGGCGCCGCGATCCGCCGGCGGCCAGAGCCAACCCAGGCGCGGCAGGCGGCCGGCAGCCCAGAGCCCGACCCAGGCGATCGCGAAACGCAGGGCCACGAAGCCGGCCGCGGCGGGGTCCCGCAGGGCGCCCGGCCGCAGCCCGGCCGCCTCGGCGGTGGCCTCGGCCGCCAGCATCGCGTCGCGCCCCCAAAGGAAGGTCAGGCCCCAGACGGCGGTGATGCCCAGCAGCACGGCACTGGCGCGCAGGGGTGAAGGCGAGGTGGCCGTGGGCATCGAGAATGGTCGTCAGTGCGGACCGCAGAGGGTCGTGCCACACGTGACAGGATTGTGCGTTCCCACTGGTGCGGAACGTGCTTACGCTCCGATGGAACCCGAGACCGGGGTGGTTCGAGCCCGCTCGACGCCCGGACCCCCCTTGCCCCCAGCCTCGCCGCCATGCTCCTAGCGCCGGAATTCCTCACCGCCGCCGTCCTCGTCGCCGCGGGCCCCATCAGCGCGGGGCCCACGAGCGCCGCCGCCGGGGCTCTGGACGCGGGGCTCTCGGCGATCCAGCCCCACGGGGCCGCCCCGGCCGCCGCTCCGGCCGAGATGGGCCTCGCGCGCTTGCGCCGGGTGCGGCTGACGGTCACCGGCGACCCCGGACGTCGGGTGCTCCTGGGTCTCGCGCCAGCGGAGCAGTCGACGGTCCTGGCAGAGATCCCGGGCCTGGTCCTGGGCCCCCAGGGTCTGGCGTGGATCGCGGATGGCTCGGTCGACCCCGCGGCCTCGATCGGGCTCGACGGGACCTACGAGACCGAGTTGGTGGTGCCCGACGGCCTGCCCCTCGGCACCCACATGGTGGCCCAGGCGATCACCATCGATCCGCTCACCGGCGCCCACGACGTGTCGCCGGCCCTGGACCTGCGGGTCGAGGACGTGATCGAGTTCCAATTCGACGGCTCCGCCGCCGGTTGGCGGGCCGTGACCGGCGAGGCCGCGGTCGGTCCGGACGGCCTCACCATCGCCGGGCCGGCCCTGTTGGTCCGCCCGCTCCAGGGGCTCGAGGCCGGCGCTGCCTACCGCGTCGAGATGACCGTCGGGCTCGGCTTCGAATCGGACGCGGCACCCACCTTGCGAGTCGGCGCCGGGCCGGTCTCGCCCACGGAGCCCGCCTCCGACGGCGTCCCGATCGAGTGGGAATCGGTGACCAGCGGCACCGCGGCTGCCCCGGCCGGGTCCAAGGCGGACCACCGCGGACGTCTGTGGATCCAGCTCGAATCCGGGGCGGGAACGCTCGTGCTGCAACACGCGATGGTTCGCATTCGGCGCTGAGCGCGCCGGCAGTGCTCGGCGTGCTCGCTCGGCGTTCGAACACGACGCTCGCGCGACCCTGACCGAGGGACCGCGCACAGCAGGCCGCGGATCCGCCGCGCGCGGTTCCTATTCGGCGGTCCAAGACGTAACGTCCGAGCCCATGGCGAAGGACTCACGGGCACAGCGCATTGTCTGGATCGACCTCGAGATGAGCGGACTCGACCCGGAGGTCGAACGCATCCTCGAAGCGGCGGTGCTGGTCACCGACGGCGAGCTCGAAATCATCGCCGAGGGACCGGAGCTGGTGGTCCACCAGGACGACGCACTGCTCGCCGCGATGGACGCTTGGAACACCGAGCACCACGGCGCGTCGGGCCTGACCGAGCGCGTGCGCCAGTCGACGGTCAGCGAGCAGGCGGCCGAGGACCAGTTGCTGGCCTTCATCGCCGAGCACTGCGATCCGAACACGGCGCCCCTCGCGGGCAACTCGGTCTGGCAGGACCGGCGCTTCCTGACCAAGTACATGGGCCGGCTCGAGAGCTACCTGCACTACCGCCTGATCGACGTGTCGACCATCAAGGAGCTGGCGCGGCGTTGGCACCCCGACGTCTTCGCGGCGGCGCCGGCCAAGCGCGAGGCCCACCGCGCCCTGGACGACATCCGCGAGTCCCTGGAAGAGCTGCGCTACTACCGCCGCGCCCTCTTCGATCGGCCGCCAACCTCCTGACGGCCCGGTTCACCCCCACTTCAGCAAGCATCGCCATGGGCACCGTCGCGCACCTGACCTCCCTCGCCCTCGCGCTGACCGTCGTCGTCGGTGGGTCTGCCCAGGAGCAGACCACCGCGCAGAGCCCCGTCCCCGTCCCCGCCGCGACCCCGGACAGGGGGCCGCTGGCGGACGAGGTCGAGGCGATCCGCGCGGCGCATGACCTGCCGGCCCTGGGCTGTGCGTTGGTGCGCGCGGACGGGACGATCGAGCTGGCGGGCGTGGCCGGGACGACCGAATACGGCGGGACGACGCCGGTCACCCTGGCCTCGCCTTGGCACCTGGGATCGTGCCTCAAGGCCATGACGGCGACCCTCGCCGCCCGCTACGTGGAGTCCGGCAACCTCGCATGGACCAGCAGTCCGGCCCAGGTCTTCGCGCAGCGCTTCGAGACGATCGACCCCAGTTGGAGCAAGGTCACCCTCGAGCAGCTCCTCTCCCACCGCGCCGGAGTGGTGGCCAACATTCCGGGCCGCGCCTTGGCCGTGAGCCTGCAGATGGATACGGGCGCCCCCGCGGACGCGCGCGCGCGGTTGGTCGAACAGATCCTGTCGGAGCCCACCGAGATGCCGCCGGGCAGCGGGTACCTCTACTCCAACATCGGCTACACCCTGGCCGGCGCGATGATCGAAGCGGTGGGCGGCGCGCCGTTCGAGACCTTGATCCAGCGCGAGTTGTTCGCGCCCTTGGGGATCGAGGGCGCCGGATTCGGTCCGCCCGTCGGTGACGACGCGCCCCGCGGGCATCGCCCCGGCTCGAAGGCGCTGGTCGCCATGCCGCCCTCGGCCCTGGCCGACAACCCTGCGGCGATCGCCCCCGCCGGAACCGCGCACATGCCCATGGCCGATTGGGCGCGGTTCCTGGGCCTGCACCTGCGTCGCGGCGCGGGTGAGGGCGACCCGCTCACGGCGGCGTCCTTCGAGTCGCTGCACCGGGTGCGCGGCGATGACTACGCACTGGGCTGGCTGAAGCTGCGGCGCAACTGGTCGAAGGGTCCGGTTCTGAACCACGCGGGCAGCAACACCTATTGGTACTGCGTGGTCTGGGCGGCTCCCGAAGAGGGCTTCGCCGCGATCGTGACCACCAACGTCGCGGGGGACGCAGCGGGCAAGGCCTGCGACGAGCTGGCTTCGCTGCTGATCGGTCGGGCCGTCGCCGGCGAGGGCGGGCGTTGACCGCGGAGGACCCGACCCTGCGGCTGAGGGTCGCACGGCCCCGGGACGCGGCCGCGATGCTCGCGATCTACGCGCCGATCGTGCGCGACACCGCGATCTCCTTCGAACTCGAGCCGCCGACCGAACGGGAGTTCGCCAACAAGCTCGAGACCGTTCTCGCGACCCACCCATGGATCGTCGCCGAGGACGCCGAGGGGCTGCTGGCCGGCTACGCCTACGCCACGAGCTTTCGCGCCCGACCGGCCTACGACTGGACCTGTGAGTCATCGGTGTACGTCGCCGCCGGCCATCGCGGTCGGGGCGTGGGTCACCTCTTGGGCACGGTCCTGATCGACCTGCTCGCCGGTCAGGGCTTCACCTGCGTCGTGGCCGGGATCGCCCTGCCCAACGAGCCCAGCCGCGTCCTCCACCGCCGCCTGGGCTACCGCGAGGTGGGCGTGGTCGAGCGGGCCGGGGTCAAGTTCGGCAACTACCACGCGGTGGAGTTCTGGGAGCGGGCCCTCGGAGCCGACGCGGCCGCTCCGGCGAAGGCACCGACGGAATTCGCACGCTGGGTCGCCGGCGGCGGACTCGCGGGAACGCGGATCGCTCCGGCCTGAGCCCCGGCCCGACCCAACATCAGTTTCACCCGCCGAGAGGGTCACGGGGCGGCGGGGCCGGCGTAGGCTCTCGCACTACCGTGCGAGGGCTCCAGACCCTCCTCGAGGTCCGCAGAACCCACTATCAGCCCGGAGAACCCCATGCGCCTCAACCTCGGCGTCGTCGCCTTGGCGATCGCCCCCAGCCTCGCCATCGCCGGCCAAGAGCCCGCCGCCGAAAGCCCCTGGTACGCCGACTTCGACGTCGCTGCCGCCGCCGCCAAGGAGCAGGGCAAGGACCTGTTCGTCGATTTCACCGGCTCGGACTGGTGCGGTTGGTGCATCAAGCTCGACGGTGAGGTCTTCGAGCACGAAGAGTTCCTGGCCCCCGCCCAGGAGCAGTTCGTCCTGCTCAAGCTCGACTTCCCGAACTCCGAGGAGGTCAAGGCCAAGGTCCCGAACCCCGATCGCAACGACGAGCTCAGCAAGCTCTACGGCATCCGCGGGTTCCCCACGGTCCTGCTGATGACCGCCGACGGCACGGCCTACGCATCCACCGGCTACCGTGACGGTGGTCCGGAGAAGTACGTCGAGCACCTGACCGAGATTCGCGCCGAAGGCCGCGCCGCCATGGCGAAGGTCGACACGGTGATCAAGGCCTTCGAGGACGCGCAGCCGGACAAGAAGGCCGAGGCCCTCGAGGGTGTCTTCGCGCTGCTCGCCGAACTCGATGGCGATTCGCCCTTCGTCTCGCGCGTGACCCCGATCGTGCGCCAGGCCTTCACGATCGATGCGGCCAACGAGGCCGGCCTGAAGCTGCGCGCCCTGAGCGCGCTGCTCGAAGCCGGAGTCTACGACGACGAGATCAAGGGCATCGCCATCGAGCTCGACCCGCGCAACGCCGAGGGGCTGATCGAGAAGGCCCTCGTGGCCCAGATGCGTAGCGTCGCCAGCCAGGATGCCGCCCTCGCCTTCGTCGAGTCCATCGCCGTCCTCGACGGCCTGGAGCTGCACGACGCCGAGGACGCCTTCATGCTGTACGGCAACGCGGCCTCCTGGGGCTCGCGCTTCGGCGAAGACGCCGAGGCAGCCGCCAAGTACGCCCGCAAGGCCCTGGCGATCGGCAACGAGGATCCGGGCTACGCCGGCTTCATCGACGCCCTGCGCGAGATCGCGGGCGACGAGGTCGAGGTCGAGAGCCAGAGCTGAGAGGCTAGCGAGTCGGGCCAGCGGTCGATCCGAGCACGTCTCGGGTCGACCGCTGGCCGTTCGGGACGACGGAACGCGGCGGGCGCTGGGAACCCGGACCCGGAACGGGCCCTAGACTCCGGGCCATGAAGACCCACAGCACCTGGCTGGTCTTGCTGCCCGCCCTGCTCGCCTGCGGTTGCTCCGGTCTCGATCGGGCCCGCGCGACCGAGACCGCCGCAACTCCGGTGGCGGTCCGCCCCGATCGCGAGTGGTCGGTGGGCTTCGTCATCGTCGACGGTGTCTACAACACCGAGCTGACGGCTCCCTTCGACATCCTCCACCATTCGGTCTTCCACGCCGACCAGGCCCTGCGCGTCTTCACCGTGGCGCACGACCTGGAGCCGGTGACCAGCTTCGAGGGGCTGCGGCTGCTGCCCGACTACACCTTCGCGTCGGCCCCCGCGATCGACGTTCTGGTGGTGCCCAGCGCCGAGCACTCGATGGACTCGGACCTGGACGACGCCGCGCTGATCGGCTTCGTGCGCGAACGGGGGAGCGGCGCGCACTACGTCATGTCCCTGTGCGACGGGGCCTTCGTCCTGGCCCAGGCGGGGCTGCTTGATGGGCTGGAGGTGACGACCTTTCCGGCCGATCGGGAACGACTGGCCGAGATGTTCCCGAGCCTGACCGTCCACCACGACGCGCGCTTCGTCCACGACGGGCGGGCGATCACGTCCGTGGGCGGTGCGCCGTCCTTCGAGCCGGCCCTGTACCTGGCAGAACTGCTCTACGGCAAGCGCGCGGCGGACGGCATCGCCAAGGGCCTGGTGATCGACTGGGACCTGGGCCAAGTCCCCCACCGCATCGCCGGTCCGCGTTGATCGCTGGGGCCAGGTCCATCGCCCCATCCGCGCCAGTCGCACGGATGGGGTGCTCGCCCCAAATCCCCGGGCTCGACCGACCTCAGACCCGTCGCTCGACGCCCAGGATCTCGAAGATCTGGTCCTTGAGCTCGCGGAAGACTGGTTGGTCCGAGTCGCGCGGTCGCTCCAGGGGGTTGTCGAGCACCGAGTGGATCCGTGCGGGCCGACGGGTCATCACGGCCACGCGGTCCGCGAGCTCCACCGCCTCCTCCACGTCGTGGGTGACGAGGATGCAGGTCTTCCCGGTCTCCTTCCAGATGCGCACGATCTCGCGGCGCATCTCGAGGCGGGTGAAGGCGTCCAGAGCGCCGAAGGGCTCGTCCAGGAAGAGCACGTCCGGCTCGACGGCCAGGGCGCGGGCGAACTCCACCCGCTGCTTCATGCCACCCGAGAGCTCCGCGGGAAAGGCCTTCTCGAAGCCCTCGAGCCCGACCAGCGCGATGTAGCGCATGACGATCTCGTGCTTCTTGTCGAAGGGCATCTTGCCCAGGCCGAAGCCGATGTTGTCCCAGACCGAGTACCAGGGAAAGATCCCCGTCTCCTGGAAGACAAACACGCGCTTGGGAGACGGTCGCTCGATCTCCTCGGAGTCGATGCGGATCGATCCGGAGGTGATGCGCTCGAAACCCGCCATGCAGTTGAGCAGGGTCGACTTGCCACAGCCCGAAGGACCGACGATCGCGAGGAACTCCCCCTCGCGCACGGTCAGGTCGACGCCGTCCAGGACGTTCACATCTTCCTTCTTGGTGGGGAAGGTCTTGCGGACGTCGCGCACGACGATCTTGGCGCCAGCTTGCATGGTTCGCGGTTCGGCCCCTTGCCGGGCCTCGGGTTCGGTCGCGCTCATCGGCGGCTCATCCCCCGCCGGGCGAGGGCCGTGGCCTCGACCCTGGCCATGGCCATGTCGAGCATCAAGCCGATGGCCGCGATCACGACCATGGCGGCGGAGACGAAGTCCATCCGCAGGGCGTTGCGCGAGTCCATGACTTGGTAGCCCAGGCCGCTCTCCACGCCGAGCATCTCGGCCGCGACCACGACGACCCAGGCGATGCCCAGGGCCAGGCGCAGTCCGGTCAGGATCTGGGGCAGGGAGGCTGGCAGGACCACGCGGCGGAAGAAGGCCAGGCCGTCGACGCCGAAGTTGCGGGCCGAGCGGATGTACTTGAGGTCCAGGGAGGCCACCGCCGAGGTCGAGGCGGTGACGATCGGGAAGAAGGCCGACAGGAACAGCAGGAAGATCGCCGCCAGGTCGCTCGACATGCGAATGCCGCCGAACAGGATCACGGCGAAGGGCAACCACGCGATCGGCGAGATCGGGCGCAGGGACTGCACCAGCGGGTTGAACGTCTCGCGCAGGCGCGGGTACCAGCCGAAGGCCATGCCCAGCGGGATGCCGATGCCGGCGGCCAGGCAGAAGCCCCAGGCGACGCGGAAGACCGAGGCCACCACGTTCTCCCACAGGACGCCCTCGCCGGCGATCTGTACCAGGCCGCGCACGGTCATGGCCGGGCCGGGCAGGTCGCCGATCTGATTGCCCAGGGTGGCGAGGTGCCAGGAGAGGATGAAGATCGCGAAGCCGACCGTCCCCAAGAGCAGGGCACGGGGACTCATTGCGCACCCTCCGCCGCGGCGCTCGCGAGGTCTTGCAGGGGCAGGTCCCGCAGGCGCCCCTGCTCGAAGCGCGGGTCGCAGTAGTCCAGGAAGTCGAAGGGATCGTCTTCGGTCACCGGTCGGCTGTCGAAGAAGCCCAACTTCTCGGCCCAGTGCTGGATCTCCGCGAACTCGTCGCGGGCCAGCTCCAGCTCGGTGTACTTGACGCGGTCCGGCGGCTTGGTGAGCACGAACTTCAGCAGCTCGGGGTTCTGGTTGTAGTACCGCCGCTGAGCGGCGATCACGGCCGCCTGCAGACGCGGGGTGCGGCCGAACTCGTCGGGCACGATCACCTTGCCGGAGTCGACGTCGTCCTGGTTCGAGGCGCTCTCCATCACCAGGCCCGAGAGCAACCGCTCGTCGCCCTCGTCGAGCCACTTGCCCGAGGCCGTGATGCCGCTGACCAGCTCCTGCACCAGGGCCGGATCGCGGTCGATCAGGTCCTGGGTCACGATCAGCACGCAGGAGATGAAGTTCGGCCAGATGTCCTTGGTGTGGTAGAGCACCCGCCCGAAGCCGTCCATCTCGGCCTTGGCCGCGAAGGGCTCACCGACGATGTAGCTCTCGAAGGCGCCCGCCTTGAGCGCCGCCGGCATCTCCGGCGGGGGGTAGTCGATCAGTTTGAGGTCGTCCTCGCTGAAGCCGTACTCCGCCATCATCCGCTCGACCAGGATGCGCTGGTTGGCGTAGCGGTGCGGGATCGCCATTCGAGTCCCACGCAGGTCCGCGAACGACTCCACCTTGGAGTCCGTCGGCACCACGATCGCGGTCCCGTCGCGGTGGCCCAGGTGGACAATCTTGACCTTGGTCTTGCCCTGGCGCGCCATCTGCATCGCCAGGGGCGCCAGGATGAACGCCGCGTGCAGGTTGCCCGCGTCGATGTCCTCGGTCATCGACGGCCAGCTCGTGTAGCGCTTCGAGTGGAAGATCGTGCCCTCGGTGGACTGTTCGGTCACCCAACTGGTGACCGGGCAGGTGAGGTGTCATGTCACCGGCAAGTGGGCAACCGTCAGTTGCTCACGGTTGGAGGGCTCGAACCAGGCCAGATTGAGCCAACCGTGGAGAAGGGTCACTCCTGCGAGGAAGGCGGCGAAGCAGAGCAGGATCTTGAGGGCTTGGCTCATTGGCGGGGATGCAGCACTGGGGCGGCGATTGGCGGGGATTGTAGCCCCGGGTCGGTCGGAGTGCTCCACGCGGGGGCCGCGAGGACTGCGGGGGACAGGCCTCGGTTCCGAGCGGCGCGGGCCGCAATCCGTGGGGTCGATCGAGCCCCCTGCGCGATCGCCGGCCCTGCGCTAACCTCGGCCCATGCGACCCAGGCCCTTTCGCCCCGGCTTCGATCACACGGTCGAAGCCCCCCCAACGGTGGTCAGTCGCAGCGTCGAGCAGCACATGAGCGGCCCCGCGCCCTTCGTCGGCAAGTCGCTCTCCGACCACCTGATGCTCACGGTGCCGCCCGAGTCGCGCCACTTCTGGTCGCCGTTCCTGCACTTGCACGTCGTCGCCCACCGCAGCGAGGAAGGCCGCCCAGAGCCCGCGCGCAGCTACGTGCGCGGCTTCTACACGCCCCACCCGAGTCTGTGGTCCGCTTTCGTCATGGCCTACCTCGCCAGCGGGGTCCTGATCTTCTTCTCCGCGATCTGGGGCCTGACCCAACTGCAGCTCGGGCGGAGCCCGCTCGCCTTCTGGCTGTGTGGGGGCTTCGCCGCGGTAGCTGGGGCCCTGTGGCTCGTCGCCCGCGCCGGCCAACGGATGGCGGTGGAGCAGATGGACCTCCTGCACGAGTCCGTCGAGCGCGCCTTGGCGGAGGTCGGCCGCGTCTCGCCCGGGGCGGGGGCGCCCTCCTGAAGTCCGACGCCGCCAATCGGCGAGGACGCACCGGGCTGCGGAGTCAGGCCAACGGAGGCTAGGCTCGGCCGCGGCGGCCATCGGACCGCTCCGATGATCTCAACCCTGAGCACAGCGGCACACCTCTGCCCCCGGAGCGCGAAGTTCGGGCGATGAACCTGCTCGAGTCCCGTGGCGGCCGCCGCCTGCTCTTCTCGGCGCTCTACCTCTGCGAAGGTGCGCCGATCGGGTTCCTGTGGTGGGCCCTGCCGACGCTGCTGCGCTCCAGGGGGGTCGAGGCCGATCGAATCGGGAGCCTCCTGGCGTGGTTGGTCCTGCCCTGGGCCTTCAAGTGGCTCTGGGCGCCGATGATCGACCGGCTCGGAAACGGCCGCTGGGGTCTGCGGGGCTGGATCGCGGGCGCCCAGATCGCCATGGCGGCGACGCTCCTGCCGCTGCTGCGGGTCGATCCCCTGGCGCACTTCGAGCTGCTGGTGGTCGCCCTCGTGGCCCACGCGGTCTGCGCCTCGACCCAGGACGCCGCCATCGACGCCCTGATGATCCGCAACACCGCGCCCCATGAGCGCGGCCGCCTGAGCGGCTGGATGCAGCTCGGGATGCTGACCGGGCGCTCACTGCTTGGGGGCGGCGCGCTGCTCGTGGTCGGGGCGGTGGGCGAACGGGCCCTGGTCGCGACCCTCCTGGCGGTACTCCTGGGCGGCCTGGTCCTGGCAGCGTTCTATCGCGAGGCCGATGCGGTCGGTTCTCGCGCTGCGACGCAACCGGCTCCCGCGCTGCTTCCGATCCTCTTGGCTTGCCTCGGTCAGCGCCGGACCTGGGTCGGCTTGGCCTTCGCCGCGACGGCGGGCGCGGGTTTCGAGGCCCTCGGCGCCTTCGCCGGACCGATCCTGAGCGACCTGGCCGACGGGAACACCAACGTCGCCGGCCAATTCTTCCTGATTCACGCGGTGGTCGCCGCCGCCCTGGGTGGTCTCGTGGGCGGGGCAGTCGCGGACCGCATCGGCGCGCGCCGCGCCACGGGCCTCGTCGGCGTGTTGTTGGCCGTCGCCGTGCTCACGACCGCAGCGGGCATCTCGAGCGTGGGCTCCGCCGGCGCCCTGGTCCCCCACCTGACCTTCGCCTACGCGACGATCGGCGCGTTCACGGCGGCCAGCTACGCCCTGTTCATGGATCTGACCGATCCCCGGGTGGCCGCCACCCAGTTCAGCGCCTATATGAGCGCCACGAACCTGTGCGAATCCTGGGCGGTGGCCGTCGCCGGCGGCTTGATCGCCGTGCATGGCTACGCTTCAACGCTGGTCGCGATGGCTGGCGTCGGAGTCCTGGCGCTGCCCCTGCTGCTGCTCCTCGCACCATCGGGAACGGTGGCTTCGATGCCGACGCCGCGCCCCGCGTCGCCTGGCGCCCAGGCCTCCCGCGGCGAGCTCCCGTAGGACCGATCGAGACCCGCCCCGGCCCCGTCCCGGCCCCCCGTGGCGGAGCTGGCGCTGGACGCTAGCGCTGGACGCTGTAGCCGCCACTGCCGGCGCTAGACTCCGTCTCCGCCGGCGACGGGTTCGCGACTCGTCCGAGCTGGCCGCTCGATCCCCGCGCCCACCCCGTCCCCTACTCCCCCCAGCGCAGCCAGCACCGAGTACCGATGACCGAAGATCGATTCAACAAGCCCGAGATCAAGCTGCGCCTGGAGGACTTCGAACGCGAGATCGTGGTTCGCTCCCTCACGATCGAGGACTTCGAAGCGCTGATCGAGATGCAGCAGCTGTGCTTCCCGGGCATGCTGCCTTGGGGGCGTGAGCAGATCGTCAGTCAACTCGAGGTCTTCCCCGAAGGACAGCAGGTCGTCGAGTACGAGGGGCGCATCGTGGCCTCGTCCGCGTCCTTGATCGTCGACTTCGGGGACTACAACGAGTGGCACGATTGGAAGGAGATCGCCGATGCCGGTTTCATTCGCAACCACGACCCCAAGGGCGACACCCTCTACGGGATCGAGGTCATGGTCCACCCGGACTTCCGCGGCCTCAAGCTGGCGCGGCGGCTGTACGAGGCCCGGCGGGAGTTGGCGCGGCACTACAACGTGGCCCGCTGCATCGTGGGTGGTCGCATCCCCAACTACCACAAGTACGCGGACCAGCTCAGCGCGCGGGAGTACGCCGAGAAGGTCCGCGACGGCCAGATCTACGATCCGGTGCTGACCACGCAGACGGCCAACGGCTTCGTGCTCAAGCAGCTGATCCCGAACTACCTGCCCAGCGACGAGGCCTCCTGCGGCTACGCGACCTTCCTGGAGTGGACCAACCTCGACTACGTGGCCGACCCGCGGCGCAGCTTCCAGCGCGTCCACAAGGTCCGCATCGCCGCGGTCCAGTACCTGATGCGCTCGATCTCGTCGGTGGACGAGTTCGAGGCCCAGTGCGAGTTCTTCATCGACGCCGCCTCGGACTTCAAAGCCGACTTCGTGGTCTTCCCGGAGCTGATGACGACCCAGATGCTGTCCTTCATGGGCAAGCACAAGAGCCCCCAGGAGGCGGCTCGCAAGCTGGCCGAGATGACCCCGCGCTACCTGGACTTCTTCACCCAGATGGCGATCAAGTACAACGTCAATATCGTGGGCGGCTCGCAGTTCGTGGTCGAGGGTGACCACCTGCGCAACTGCGCCTACCTGTTCCACCGCGACGGTGGCATCGACCGCCAGTACAAGATCCACATCACGCCCTCCGAGCGGCGCTGGTGGGGCGCGACGCCCGGCGACACGATCGAGGTCTTCGACACCGACCGCGGCATGGTCTCGATCCAGATCTGCTACGACGTCGAGTTCCCGGAGCTGACGCGAATCGCCGCGGCCAAGGGCGCCCAGATCCTGTTGGTGCCCTTCAACACCAACGACCGCGACGGCTACCTGCGCGTGCGCACCTGCGCCCAGGCGCGCTGCATCGAGAACCACGTGTACGCGGTCCTGTCCGGCTGCACCGGCAACCTGCCTTTCGTGGACAACGCCGACGTGCACTACGCCCAGTCGGGCATCTTCACGCCGTCGGACGTGCCCTTCGCGCGCGACGGAGTGGCGGCCGAGTGCACGCCGAACATCGAGACGCTGGTGGTCCAGGACGTGGACATCGAGCAGCTCCGTCGCCACCGCCTGCGGGGCACCGTTCAGAACTGGAACGACCGCCGCAAGGACATCTACCAGGTGACCTACCAGGCCGAGGGCGAACCGCCGTTCGAGGCCTGATCGGGCGACGATCGGACGGACCACTTGACCTCGCTCCCTTGAGTCATCGCGCACGACGACCGCGCAAGCTGCGAGCGATCGAGGCGGTCCTCGACCTCGGTCACCGGGCCGTGCTCGACGCCGCCTGTGGACCCGGGACCTACCTGGCCCACTTCGGGCCGGGTAGTTTCGGTCTGGACCGCGACGCCGCAGTCCTGTCGGCGGCGCGGACTCGCGGGTGCGAGGTGCTCCAGAGGGATCTCAGCGCCGCGGGCTGGAGCGCGGGGCTGCCCGCCTTCGAGGCCGTCTGGCTGTGCGACGCCCTGGTCCACCTGCCCGATCCGGGGGCCTTCCTGGCCGAGTTGCGCGCGATCACCCCGGCCGGAACGCCGGTCGCCGTGGCCGAGTGGGTGCTGCCGCAGCGCGGCCGACTGCGTCGCGCCCTGGCCCTGGCGACCCCCGGCGCGCGAGCCTTCTGGGCCCATCCCGAACACCTGCACCGCTTCACCGAGCCGGACCTGATCGGCCTGCTCGACCGCGCGGGTTTCGAGCCACAGGGGCGCATTCTCCATTCCTTGCCGGCACCCCTGCGGCGGCAGCCGGTAGTTTCCCTTCTGGCGCCATGGTTGCCACCGCGCACGCTGCTGGCCCGTGCGCGTTGAGGAGCATTGCAGCGACGAGCAGGCTGCGATCTTTCGGCACAGCTGATCCCATGGAGACACGACCGATGACGAACAAGATCGCCGTGATCACCGGCGGCAGCCGCGGATTGGGCCGCAGCACCGCGCTCCACCTGGCCGACCAGGGCGTCGGCGTCGTGCCGACCTACCTCGAGAACGCCGAGGCGGCAGCCGAGGTGGTAGGCCAGATCGAATCCCGCGGCGGTCGGGCCGCGGCCCTGCAACTCGACACCAGCGACACCGCCGGCTTCGAGGCGGCGGCGCGGGAGCTCTCGCGGACCCTCGAGCGCCAGTGGAGCCGGCGGACCTTCGACTTCCTGGTCAACAACGCGGGCTTCGGCGTCCACAAGCCCTTCGCCGAAACGACCGAGGCCGAGTTCGACCAGTTGATGAACGTCCACCTGAAGGGCGTCTTCTTCCTGACCCAGCGCCTCCTGCCGCTGATCGCCGACGGGGGCCGGATCGTGAACCTGTCGTCGGGCCTGACGCGCTTCGCCTTGCCCGGCTATGCGGCCTACGGGGCCATGAAGGGCGCGGTCGAGGTGCTCACCCGCTATCTGGCCAAAGAGCTCGGTCCGCGCGGGATCACCGTCAACGTCGTGGCGCCCGGGGCAATCGAGACCGACTTCGGCGGCGGCGTGGTCCGCGACGACCCGGAGCTGAATCGATTCATCGCCGCCAACACGGCCCTGGGGCGGGTCGGCCTGCCCGACGACGTGGGTGGTGCCATCGCGAGCCTGCTGCTGGGCGGCAACCAGTGGGTGACGGGGCAACGCATCGAGGTCTCGGGCGGTCAGAATCTCTGAGACCGGGAGGCTCGGACGTCGGCCGGATCGCGCTCGGCGCCGGCCGACGTTCGTGCGGATCCTGGCTCTCCGTCCGACGTACTAACCGTGCCCCGGCGTCGATCGGCCGAAGCTCAGCAGCGACGGAAAGACGATCAGGATGATCGGCACCTGCACCGCCAAGCCCGAGATGATCCCGATCGCGAGTGGTCGCAACATCGCCGCGCCCTCGCCAATGCCCAGGGCCAAGGGCGCCAGGGCCAACACCGCCGCCAAGGTCGTCATCGTGATCGGTCGCAGGCGCACGGTAGCCGCCTCGGTCAGTGCGCGGGCCCTCGGGACGCCCTTGGCGAGGAGGGCTCGAAACTCCGAGGTGTAGAACACGCCGATCTCCGCCGCCGCGCCGACGATCATGGCGAACCCCATCATCGACGAGATGTTGAGCTCGGTGCCGGTCGCCAGCAGGCCCAGGGCCACCGCCGGCATGGTCAAGAGGCAGGCTCCGGTCAGGAGCAGGGCGATGCGGAAGCTGTCGTAGATGAACAGGATCAACAGCAGCAGCAGCACCACCGCCGCGCCGAAGACCGCCGTCAGCGACTTGAACGCCCGCTGCTGCTCCCCGAACAGGCCGCCGAGCCGGTAGGAGACGCCCTCGCCCAGGACTCCGGGCTGATCGAGGTCGCCCTGCACCAGCCGAATCGCCCGGCCCAGGTCGAGTCCGTCGGTCCTGGCCGTGACCGAGATCGTTTCCAGCAGGCCCTCGCGGCTGATGCTCGGCTGGCCTGCGACGCGGGTGATCGTCGCCACCTCGGCGAGCAGGGCCGTCGATCCGTTGGCGCTGGTCAGCCGCAGTCGACCGACGTCGTCCTCGACCCCTCGATCGTCCTCGTGGGACCAGAGCCTGATGGCGATCGAACGGGGTTGCTCGATCACGGTGCCGACCACGTCACCCGCCAGCAGCGTTCGCAGTTGCGTCGCGACGCTGGACGGATCCAGGCCCAGAATCGACATCGCTTGCGGATCCAGGCGGACCTCGAGCGCGTCGCCGGCGATGTTGCGCCCGTCGTTGACGTCCACGATGCCGGGCAGGCGGGCCAGGCGCTCGGCCACCATGACCGCTTGGTCGGGCAGCAGGGCGGGATCACGGGCGGTGAGCTTGACCTCGATCGGCTGGGGCACGGCGGTCAGGTCCCCGATCAGGTCCTCCATCAGTTGGAGCAACTCGACGTTGAGGCCGGGCGCCGCGCGTTCGATGCCGCCGCGCACGTCGGCCATGACCTCCTCGATCGGTCGCCGCGGCTGGGGTTTCAGCCTGACGAAGAAATCACCCTCGTTGGCCTCGGTCAGACCGCCCCCGAGCTGCACTCCGGTGCGCCGCGAGTAGGTGTCGACCTCGGGCGTGTCGCGCAGGATCTGCTCGACCTTGCGGACCTGGCGATCGGTCTCGCTCAACGACGTCCCGGGAGCCGCGAAGTAGTCGAGCACGAAGCCGCCCTCGTCCATGGTCGGCATGAAGCCGCTGGGCAGCCGTCCGAGGGCCATCCAGCCCAGGGCCAGCCAGCCCACACAGAGCAGGGGGATCCCCCAGCGCAGTCGGGTTGCCGCTCGCAGGGACCAGCCAAAGGCCTGTTCGACGAGGGAGAAGACCCTGCCCGAGGCTTGGAGGTTGATCCGCTCCAGATCCAACAGCCGCCCGGCCAAGAGCGGGATGGCGAGCCAGGCCATCAGGAACGAGATGATCAGGCTCAGGGCCATCGTCAAGGACAGGGCCTTGAAGAACTCGCCGGTGACGCCGGTCAGGAACACCGGCGGCAGGTGGATGATGATCGTGGCCAGCGACGCGCCCAAGAGCGGCCGACTGAACTCGCTGGCCGCGGCGAGGACCGGCGACGAGCTCCGCCGCAGGTCCCTGTCGGCGGGGTTCGAGAGGCGCGCGACGATGTGCTCCACCACGACGATTGCGTCGTCGATGATCAGACCCACCGCGGCCGCCATCCCGCCCAGGGTCATCATGTTCAGGCTCTGACCCAGCATGAACAGCAGCAGGCAGGACGAAGCCAACACACTGGGCACGACGACCATCGCCACCAGGGTGATGCGTAGGTCACGCAGGAAGGCGAGCAGCACCAGCCCGGCCAGCAGCGTCCCCAGCAGCACGGCGTCGCGCACGCTGGCGGCGGAGGCGTTGACGAGGTCACTCTGGTCGTACCAGACCGAGAGGTGGTTGCCGGCGGGCAGGCCCGCCCGGATGCGCTCCAGGGTCCGCTCGACGTTGGCCGAGATGGCGACCGTGTTTCCCTGGGGTTGCTGGTAGACCTGCACCAGGACCGCCTCGCGCCCGTCCGCGGTGACCCGGGTCCAGACCGGCTCCGGCGCCGACTGGACCGTGGCCACGTCCCGCAACCTCAGGAGGCGGCCCGGTTCGGCCTTCAGCACCAGGGACTCGAGCGTCGCCGCGTCGGTGACCTGGGGTGCTGTCAGAATCAGATCGAGCTTGTAGAAGTCCTCGACCCGGCCCAGGGCCAGGGTCGTGCTCCAGCTCCCCACCGCGCCGGCGATGTCGGAGATCGTCAGCCCATTGGCGCTCAGCACGTCCGGGTCGATCACCACCTGCAACTCCTCGCGCGCCCCTCCGATCACGCTCACCCGCGCCACTCCGTCGAGTGCCAGAAGGGCCGGCCGTACCTCGCGGTAGGCACGCTCCCACAGCCGGGTGCCGGGCTCGTGGTCGGACACCAGCGAGAGCGCTACGACGGGGAACACGGTCGGGTCCATGCGTCGCACGACGAAGCGCGTCGAGGGCGGCAGGTCCGCGACCGCTTGGGTCATGGCAGCCTCGACCAGCAGCAGACCGCTGGTCATGTCGTCGCCCCAGGAGAAGTCCAGCGACAACTCGGCGCTGCCCCGGCTGGTCTTCGAGCGCACGTTGCGAACACCGGGCAGCGCGCGCAGGGCCTCTTCAAGCGGGATCGAGACGGCGACCAACATCTGATCGGCAGGGCGATCGCCGGCGTCGACCGAGACCACGATCCGCGGGAAGCTGACCTGTGGAAAGAGGGCCACCGGGAGCTGCGTGGCGACCAACGCCCCGGCCACGGCCACGGCCGCGAAGAGCGCGAGCAGGGCCTTGCCGCGGCGACTGGCCAGTTCCAACAGGCTCAAGGGCGGCCCTCGATCTCGACTGGCAGGCCTTCCTCGAGCTCGTAGCCACCGAGCACGACCACCTCGTCGCCGGTGGCCAGGTCGTCCGAGCGCAGGCAGATGGTCCGAGCGTCGCCGGCGACCACTTCGATCGCGTGGCGATGGGCGACTCCGGCGTCGACCGTGAACACCGAGGGCCCATCGTCCGAAAGCACCACCGCTGTTCGGTCGACGAGTAGGGCCACCGGGCTCTGCACCCGGGCCGTGACCCGCAGCGGTGTGCCGGGCACGATCAGGAGCGGGTCGATGGCCTCCGACCAACCGACCAGCGTCTGGGTCGAGCCGTCGACCTCCGCCTCGATCCGCGCGAGCGAGACCGTCGCCACCGCGCCCGAGCCCCCCAGCAGGTCGACCACTTCGAGCTCGAGACCGACGGGCAGGTCCTGTGCACGCCGCAGCGGGATCCCGAACCTCACCCGCAGGGCGTCGTCGGGCGCGATCTGGCACAGCGCCGTTCCCGCGCTTACGAGGCCCCCGATCGGTGCGTCCAACGCGGTCAGGCTGCCGCTGACGGTGGCGCGCACGATTCCGTTGTCCGCAGGCACCAAGGCCCGCTTGGTCGACAGGTCGAGCTCGGCGAACTGCAGGGCCTGCTGCGCTAACAACAGGTCCGCGCGAGTCGCCAGCTTCGCTTCCACCCGCCCCTGCACGGACTCCAACGTCGCCCGCGCTCGTTCGATCGCCGCTTCGGCGACGAGCAGATCGTTCGCCAGGCGCGGCGTGGATTGGACCTCGAGCAGGGCCGCGCCCGCTTCGACGTGATCACCCGGTGTTGCCATGCGACGCACCACGATCACATCACTCGCCAGGGTCGCCGCGACCGCGCTGCCGGGCATGGCTGTGGCGGTTCCGAGCATCTCGAGCGTCACCCCGAGGCTTCCGGCGCGGACGGTCGAGACGTCCACCCGGGAAGCCTGCGGCTGGTCGCGGCCCGAGGGCGCGGTGGCCGGATCCGGCGCTGCGGCCCCACCGAGCCAGCCCGGCACCAACCCCTGCCGCTCGGCCCAGACGCCCGCGCCCAACCCGACCAGGACGACCACTGCCGCGATGCCGATCGGGCGCATCATTCCAGCTCCTGCCCGTCGAATCGCCCCGTCACGGCTTCGAGCCCCACGCGCAGCTCGGCCTGGCGCTGCTGCAGCCGGATCAGGTCCAGGTGTGCGGTGGCCGTGGTCATCCGCATCGACTCGACACCGAAGAGGTCCATCATCTGATTCGACTCCAGTCGCTCTAGCTCGGCCAGGGAAGCACTTCGATCGTCCCAGTAGCTGAGCTGCGCCTCGATCTCGGGCCCAAGTCGCTCGAGCTCCGACAGAATCGCGGCCAGGTCCGCCCGCAGGGCGAATTCGCGCGCGGTGTACTCGGCCAGGAGCGCCGAACGGTTGGCGCGCTCCGACGCGATGCGACCCTGGGCGCGATCGAAGATCGGAAGGTCGATGGTGACTCCCACGCCGACGGTCTCCACGGCGCCCGTGTCCCGCGCGGTGTTCAGTCCGACGTTGAGCCTCGGGAACTGCCCGCGGACCGCCGCCTTGACCCGCTCCTCCTGGGCCTCGTAGCCGGCGCGCAGAGCGGCCAAGTCGACTCGCGCAGCGCGGGCTGCGGCGAAGGCCTCGTCGAGGCTCGGCAGGGCCGAGCGCCACGGATCGGGCGGCGCCGCAGGCTCGAGCGGACTCGTCGGAGCCAGCCCGATCGCGCGCCGGACCTCGATCTGCGCCAGGTCTCGCATTCGCCGTGCGGCCCGCAACTGCATCTGGGAACTCTGCAGGTCGGCCAGCGTGATCTCGTACTCGATGCGCGTCGCATCCCCCGACTCCAGGGCGTCGGACAGGGCATCTCGAGTGCGCTGCTGCCGCTCGACCGTCTCCGCGAGCACCTCGCAGATGCGCTCCTGCCAGTAGGCCGTCGTCGACGCCAGGCGCGCGGCGCAGGCCACCCGCCACTCCTGCCACAACAGGTCCAATCCAGCGGCACGATCGGACGCGCGGGCTGCCTCGAGCTGGGCTCCGTGCTCGATCAGGGCACCCAGATCCCAACCGAAGGCGAGTCCCCAAGCGTTGACGGTACCGGCGGTCTGTCCGCCTGAAACCCGGTCGAAGGTCGCTCCGAGCTGGGGATTCGGCAGAAGGCCCGCCTGGACCGTCGCCGCCGTTGCGATGCCGCGCCGCGCTCGCTCGATTCGCAGGTCCGGATTGAGCACGACGGCCAGACAGGCCGCCTCGGTCGGATCGAGGCCGTCGGCCAGGTCGATCTCGACCGCGGGCAAGAGCGGATGTAGGCGCGCCGACCAGACCGCGCCGAGCTCCCCGTAGGCAGGCGACGCCAAGGCCGCATCGACCGCGTCCCGGGTGAGTGGTTCCGGCGAATAGACCTGACAACCGACCTGCGCGGCCAGGAGCACCGGGACCATGGATCGGATCCATGGTCCGCTGCCGGACCGAAGCCCCCTGGCACACAGAACGGGCGCTGGCGGTGTGGTCATGGTGGAGCGTTGGAATCGGTGGTCGTGCGCGCGGCCGGAGCGCGCGCGATCCTAGTGCGTTGGCTCAGAGATCCGGCGTCCCCTCCCGGGCTCCGGTCGCCGCAGGCATCGTTGCGCCTCGTGACGAGTGTCGTGGCGGCTACGCGTTGTCGGCGCGACGGGGAACAGACCACCGGGCGTCCGGGAGGTGATCATCGAGGACCCTAGCCTCTTCCACGGGATACGGTCCTTCGGACCCGGTGCCGAGGGCCAATCCACGCATTCGCGGGCGGAACTTCTCACGACCCGGCGAGACGGGGACGGCCAGATCCACAGAGATCGCCGCTGCCTCGGCTTCATCACCGGTTAAGCATCGGCTCGGTTCAACCGGCGGCCGTCGGGGTCCGCTCCTATCGCCGTCGTACCAGCGCGTGCGCAATCTGTGGGTCGGCCGCTGGACCAGGACCTCGCAGCGTTGGCGCGAATCGGCTGGCCGGTCGACGGCTCGATTGAACTCCAGAGGGTCCCATCGGGCCCCCCCCGCGTCGCCCACCTGCCGAATGCCTGCCGGCGAGAGGGCGCAATGATGACTCCAAGGGCGACCGGCCACGACCGTGCGCCCCACCACCAGTCGCGGTCTGGCGAAGTAGTCGAAGCCGGGAGCTGGACTGGAGCTGGACCGGAGCTGGACCTGCAGCAAGCGGCCGGCCCCAGTCCGCACGATGCGCGTCACCGACTCGCGCAGATGAACCGACTGTCACGGGACCGGGCTCGATCCACCACCAAGCTGATCCAGATGCCCACGCAGATTGGCTGGGCGGGCCCAAATAGGAACCGGTGCCATGACCATTAAAACGACCTTCATTCCGCTTCTCTTCGCCTCGTCGCTCGTCCCGCTCTCGGCCCATGCAGGCCAGGAGTGCCTGCAACAGATCTACACGTCCGGCTCACTGGATGTGGGCAGCTCCGCGGCCGACATCGCTACGGGCGATCTGGATCAGGACGGCGACCTGGACACCCTCGTCGCCGGCGCGTCAGGGCTGTGGCTGTTCGAGAACCAAGCTGGGCTCGGCTTCAGCACGACGAAGCTCAACGTCGGGTCCAGGCCCCTGAATGTCGCCTTGGGCGACATGGACGGCGACGGCGACCTGGACGCGCTCGTGGCACTCGGCGGGACCCTGCAGATCACTCCCGAGGGCTACAACTACTACGCCCAGGACGGCGTGCGCCTATTGACCAACGACGGCGCCGGGCACTTCACGGGCGGCGCGCTGTTCGAGTTCCCGGGCTTCTTCGACAGCAGTCCCGTCGCGGCGTTCCTCGAGGATCTCGACGGCGACGGCGACCTCGACGCCGCCGTGGCGCTGCGCCAGTACACGCCGGACTCCCTGCACTTCTCGGGCGGCCTTTGGGTCTTCACCGGGAACGGAGCAGGGGCGATCACGCCGCAGCCGATCCACATGCTTCCGACGACCGCGACCGAGGTCTGCATGGCCGACTTCGATGGTGACGGTCACCTGGACTTCGCGGACCTCGGCGGAACCTCGTCGATCAGCCCCACGATCCAGTTCGCCTACGGGGTCGGGGACGGCACCTTCGTCAATGGAGGTCCGAGCCTGGGCGGCGGGATCTATGCCGGTGGCATCGTCGCTGGGGACTGGGACGGCGACGGGGACGCGGATCTGGCGACGGGCTACAAGTACGGCCTGACCACCTTCATCAATGACGGCAGCGGGAGCTTCCCCACCGTTGGCCAGTCCCTGACCAACCTGGGCTACTACCTCCGCGGGCTCTCGACCGGCGACATCGACGGCGACGGAAGCCCCGACCTGCTCGCGGTCTCCGGAGGCTCGAGCGCAGCTCGAATGCTGGTCAACAACGGCGGTGGTAGCTTCGCCCTCGCGACCTCCCTGCCGACCTCGTCGCAGGTCTACGCTTCCCACCTGGCCGACACCAACGGCGACGGCCTCGACGACCCGTGGACCGCCGACCTCACCACGGGCAGCGTGAACTGGAGCATCAGCCAGTGCGTCGTCGTGCGCTACGGTGACGCCAAGCTCAACTCCCTGGGTTGCCTGCCCACGATGGGCAAGGTTGGCAGCCCGGCAATCGGAGGCTCGGGGCTGACCCTACGAGCGGACAACGAGGTCATCGACCAACCGGGCGTGATGATCGTCGGACCCGGTCCGGCGGACGTCCCCTTCCTGGCGGGGACCCTGCTGGTCGGTGGCCCCTGGGCCTTCATTCCGGTCACCGCCAGCCACGGATCGGGCGACCCCGGCACCTGTGACGGCGCGGTCTCGTTGACCGTCGGAACCGCGACCCTCGCTTCGCTGGGCGTGGGCACCCGACTGCACGTGCAGGTGCTGGGCCTCGACCCGCTGCAGGCGGACGGCACCTCGGCCAGCCTGAGCGACGGCCTCTGGTTCGAAGTCATCCCGTAGATCCAGTCGCGCGGCCGCTGGCCTGGTGGCAATCCAGATGCCAGGAGAGCGGCCGCGTTCGGAGCGCTGCGGGATGCGTCAGGGCAGCTCGCGCAGCCTGAGGTTGCGGTACTCGACCCGAGCGCCCTCGGCCTCCAGGGCCAGGTAGCCCTCGGACGGCGAGCACTGCGAGCCGCCATTGACCTCTTCGCCGCCCACCCACAGGCGCACGGCTCCGTCGATCGCCACGATCCGGTAGTGGTTCCACTCACCGGCTGGGCGCACCAAGCGCGCCGTGGGGAAACTGCGCGAGCTGGTCGGCGATCCCACGGTGTAGGCCTCGCCTCGGTCGTCGACGTAGTCGATCGTCGGCGTGCGCGCGACCATCGACGAGCCCCCCACCGGGAAGACGTCGCCGTGGCTCGTGAACCAATCGGAGGGCGCCCCCTTGGAGGCCTCCCAGTTCTCCTCGTAGCCGAGGTCGAGCACTTGCACCTCGATCCCACTGCGCGGCAGGGTGCCCGGGGGCAGGTCGGTGAAGGCCGACTCCGGGCACCAGAGGAAGACCCCCGAGTTCCCAGCGTGCTCCAGGTGCCGCCAATCGAGGGTCAACTCGAAGTTCCGATAGATCTGCTTGGTCCGGGCACCGCCCAGGGGTCGGCCGCTGCACAGGATCACGCCGTCGGATTCGGTCCAGGTGTTCGTGTCACCGTTGACGTTGACGAAGTCCTCCAAGGTCAGCTCGGTCCAGCCCCCGGCGCCCACCTCGTGCGTCGACGCGCAGCCGATGAGGTGCAAGCTGAACAGGGTGCTGACCAGGAGCGCTGGGCGGATTCGCATGGGGTGCGGCTGGGGGTTGTGGTCTGGGAGGCGGTGGTACCAGCCGCGAAGCCGAGGCGCGCCGTCGAACGCCGTACCCTGCGGCAATCGGCGTCCGGAGCTCCGGCTGGGACCCCGACGACCGATCAGGGACAGGTCTGCTCGACGCAGAGCGGCCCGAGCGGGGGCAGGCTGGACGGCAGGTTGACGCCGAGCACGCAGCAGCGCAGCGACGCGGCCTGGGCCGCCGGGCCGACGTCCGGCACCGGCCCCACGCCTTGGACCTCGTTCATGACCAGCAGGCAGCCGCGCAAGCGTGCGCCGAACACCGCGCCGCCCTCGGCCCGCCCGGTCAACACCGCAGGATTCGAGTGGGCACGGTTCGCGAAGAAGCGCGAGCCGACGATCGTCGCGGGTCCGAAGACGGCGCCGCCCTGGGCGCCCGGGACGGGCTTCTGACCACTGGCATCAGCCCATGCGTCGTAGTAGGCCTCGTTCTGGCGGAACGCGCAGTCGAGGGCGACGACGCTCCCCGAGTCGGTCCACAGGGCTCCACCCCGGGCGATGGGGACCCAGCTGTCGGGGCTCTGGTTCCAAGCCCGGTTGCCGACGAAGTCGCAGCGGTCGAGGACCACCGCCGACTGGCTGGCGCCGAGCCCGCCCCCGTCGGCGTAGTAGAACGAGCCGCCCGAGACGACGACGTTGTCCACGAAGCTCGAGTCGACCGCGGTGGCCGTGCTGTCCTGCACGAACACCGCGCCCCCGCGCGCGCTCGAGTTCCCGGTCAAGGTGCAGGACCGCAGCTCGAGCTCGCCGGAAAGGACGTAGACCGCGCCTCCCTCGCGGTTGCTGAAGACATCGCCCGCGAAGTTGGTCGACAACTCGCACTGCAGCAACTGGGCGCTGCTGGCGTCGACCCACAGGCCGGCGCCGTTCCCGTCGAGCGTGCGCCCGCCCCTGATCGACACGTTGACCAGTTGGGCCGCTGCGCCCTGGCGCAGGGCGACGTTCCCGCCGCTGCCGCCGTTCCAGGCCGTGTTGCCCTCCAAGAGCCCACCGACCATGGTCAAGCTGCCGCCCACCAGGTGGATCCCTCCGCCGTCCCCGGCCTCGGCCTTGTTCTGGCGCAGCTCGACGTCGACGAGGGTCAGGTCCGAGTTCGTCGCTTGGATCGCTCCGCCCTCGCGCAAGGTCGTGTTGCCGTCGAACCTGCAGCCATTGAAGGCGGGCGACCCGTCGCGAATGTAGGCGCCCCCGCCGATCCCCGGCGTGTTGCTCAGGAAGACGCAGTCGACGACCGTGGGCGACGTGCCCAGGACCAGCAATCCGCCCCCCGCGAACACGGTCGTGCCGAACAGGGGCTCCACGAGCTGCGTACCCTCCCCACCGACAACCGTGAAGCCCTCCACGCGGCAGGCCGAACCCTGACCGCCGCGGATCTTGATCGCGCTCTGCTCGAGCGACCATTGGATGGTCGCGTCGATGATCGTCTGGTCCGCGCCCGCCGAGCTACGCAGGACCAGCTCCTTGGTCCCCAGGTCCACCAGCTCCGCGTAGGTGCCTGGACCGACCAGGATCGTGTCACCGTCGACGGCCGCGTTGCTGTCGATCGCGGCCTGGATCGAGGCGAAGGGATCTGCCGCGCTGCCACTACCCGGGCCCGCCACGCTGCCGTCCACATGCCACGTCGTTTGGGCCACGGCGCGGGACGCAGGCAGGCACAGGGCCAGAGCAAGCGCCAGCGTCGGATAGGTCAGCGTCGAGAGAGCGACAGGTGACGGTGATCTCATGGTCCGAAAGGTTGCTGGTCGGCGGCGCCGAGCGAGCCCGGTAGGGCCGGGAGACAGGCTGAGGTGGCAACGGCCAGTTCGTTGCGAGAGGGTCAAGCCTAGTGTCCCCTCCGGGGATGTAGGGCGGCGAAAGTGCCCGGGAGCGCCGGGGGATGTGGGACTGCTTGTCGAATCGGTCGCGCGCGGACCCGCAATCCGGAGCCCTGGACCTCCACGCGAGGCTCCCCATGGCCGCTCGCCGAAAGCGGCCTGGTTCGTCACCGAGGACCCGAGACCACCAGGGATGCGACTTGGGATCCGTCGGCACCACCGAACCCCGCCCGTCGCACCTCGCGTGGGTGCTTTGCGCCGCAGCCAGGTCCAGCCCCTCAGCTCTTCGCCAACCAGGCCAACAGCGCGCGCACGCTTCCGGTAGCGAGGGCGATGCTGGTGTCCGCGGCGCCGTAGTAGAGGAAGATCGTGTCACCGTCCGCGCCGATCGTGTAGCCACACGGGAAGGCGACGTTACCCACGTCCCCGTGGCATTCGTAGCTCGCCTCCGGACCGAAGACCCACGAATCACCCCGGGCGATACAGACCTCCGGACGCTCGAGGTCGAACAGCGCCAGACCGAGTCGGTAGAGCGCGCCGGCGGCGGTGTTCCGGACACCGTGGTAGATCATGAGCCAGCCCTCTGGGGTCGCGATCAGGGGCGGGGACAGGCCGACCTTGTTCGCATCCCACCAGCCGCCCTTGCGCGCCTGGAGCATGACCTTGTGACCACCCCAGTTGCGGAGGTCGGGCGAGTACGAGATCCAGATGTGCGCCCCCTGATCGTGCACGGGCCGGTGGATCAGGGCGTAGTTGCCATCGATGCGGCGCGGCAGCAGGCAGGCATCCTTGTCGTCCGGCTGCATCACCAGTCCACACCGCTCGAACTCCCGAAAGTCGCGCGTCAGGGCCAGAGCAACTCCCGGCCCTCCCTCGCTGAACGCCGTATAGGCCACGGCGTACTTGCCGAGTTCGTCGACGAAGGTGATGCGCGGGTCCTCGATCCCCCACAGCTCCTCGGGATGCTTGGCCGGGTCCGACGCCAGGGTCGGCTGCTCGTCGATGATCCAGCCGTCGACGCCGTTCACGGAGCGGGCGGCGCACAGGTGTGAGAGCCCGCGTCGATCCTCGACGCGCGCGAGCAGCAGCGTCGTGCCGTCGGCCAGCCGCGTCGCGCCTGGGTTGAAGACCGAGTGCACTGCATAGGGCCAGTCAGCCGCCGTCAGGATCGGATTCTTTTCGTGCCGGTGAAAGAGCTCTTCGTAGCCAGGTGTCGGGGTCATGAGGTTTCCTGGCTTGCCGAGGCAGCCATGTCGCGCGATCTGGGGATCCGTGTGGTGTCGCCATTGGCGACCACCGTTGCCGTGAGCGGATGGGCCTTCGCGTTCGCACCCACGATGCGATCGGCCGCTCGCATCTCGAGCAGTGCCAGCAGGAAGGAGAGGGTCGATTCGGCGCCCTGGTTCTCGTTGACGCGGTCTTCGTGCAGCCCGTCGCGACAACCGCCGGTACTCGCGTCGTAGAGCGGCTCCTGGAGCTCGTTCTGGCCGAGGAACCAGTCGAAGGCTTGCCTGGCGTAGACCGACCACTTCGAGTCGCCCGTCACCTGACCGGCAGCCAGGCAGGCCGAGACCATCGCCGAAGCCTCGACGGGCTGTTGATCGAAGCGCGCTCGGGGGCCGCCCTTCACATAGAAGCCGTCGGAGCCGACGGGCGCGAAGTCTCCCCCGGCAGAGCGCTGCACGTCGCTGAGCCATTCGAGCGCTCGAAGGCTGACCTCGACCAAGTCGCCGCGCCCCATGCGCGCGCCCGAGACCAGCAGGGCCTGGGCGATGCGAGCGCTGCAGTAGGTCAAGCTATCCTCGAACCAAGGCCAATCGGGTTCGCTGGTGCGGTTGAAAAGGTCGAGCAGGCGCTCGGCCAGGAGCTCCCGCACGGCCTCCACCCGACTGTCGCCCTGGAAGGCGCGCAGGTACTCCTCGAGACCGAGCAGGGCGAAGGCCCACGCGCGCGGGCTCGTGAACTCGGACAGGACCGGGAGTGCCGCGTGGAACAGGTCGCCGCTGAGGGAGCGCCGCCCCGGACCCGCCGAGCGACCGACCACGGTCCCCAGCGCCCAGAGGGCCCGCCCGTGGCTGTCCTCCGAACCCGACTCCTCCTGCCAGCTCCGACGAAAGGACATGAAGTTGCGAAAGCGCCCGATCTCGGGGTTCCAGGCGTAGCGCACGAACGCCAGGTAGCGCGAGCCCAGGGAGCGGATCAGCTCTCGATCCCCCGTCCCGGCCTCCTCCGCCAGGGCCATGACCGCCAGGCCTCGGGCGTTGTCGTCCAGGCAGTAGCCGTCCTCGAGGCGAGGAACGGTGAAGGCGGCGTGCTGCAGCAGGCCGGTGCCGTCGGTCATGTGCCGCAGGTGGTCCAACACGAGCGCCGGCAGCTCGACCGGGCGACTGGCCAAGGTCTTCGCGTGGAAGACCGTGCGCATGCGCTGCTCCTGACCGACGCGCGCGCGCTCGAAGCTCTGGCCGTACTCGAGGGCCACGGCCGGCCAGGTCATGTCGCGGCCGTAGGCTGCCGCCCGTCGACAGATGGCGCCACGCTTCTCATCGTCGCCGAGCAGCTCGATGGCGGCGCTCGCGATCGCGGCGGAGTCCCGCCAGGGGACGAGCACCCCGCGCTCTTCCTCCAACAGTTCGGTGGCGTACCAGTACGGCGTCGAGATCACGGCCTTGCCGGACCCAACCGCGTAGGCGAGGGTCCCGGAGGTGATCTGCTCGGCCTTCAGGTAGGGCGTGACGTAGATGTCCGCGGCCGACAGGAAGTCGTTGAGCTCGTCCTGGCTCACGAAGCGGTCGTAGAAGATGACGCTCGACCCGACGCCGAGGCGCCGCGCGCGATTCTGGAGCATCAGGCGATAGGCCTCACCGTGTTGGTCCTTCACGTGCGGGTGCGTCACACCCAGGACGATGTAGACCGTGTTCGGCTGCTGCTCGAGGATCTGCGGCAGGGCGTCGATGGCGTACTCGATGCCCTTGTCTGGCGAGAGCAGGCCGAAGGTCAAAAGCACGCGCTTGCCCTCGACGCCGATGCGCTGCTTGCTGGAGCGGCCGTCGGGCAAGAACGGGATCCCGTGTGGAATCAGGTCGATCTTGCCGTCCGGCACCTGGTGGACACTGCGCAGGAGGTCGACGCCGCGCTCGCTCATGACGACCACGCGCTCGGAGAGGCCGAACAGCTCGTCCATCACCGCCCGCTGGGCAGCGTTCGGCTCGGCGAGGATCGTGTGCAGCGTCGTGACGACCGGCATCCGCAGGTCGCGCAGGAGGGCGATGATGTGGCTCCCGGCCGGGCCGCCGAAGATGCCGTACTCGTGCTGCAGGCAGACCACGTCGACGGTGTTGACGTTCAGGAAGTCGGCAGCGCGGTGGTACGACGCCAGGTCGCCCTCGGCGATCTCGAATCGCACTCGGCTCGGATAGACGTGCCGGTGCACCACGTCGTTCATGGCCAGCACGAAGCAGTCGACCTCCGGGAAGGCCACACCGATCGAATCGCTCAGGTGCGTCGTGAACGTGGCGATCCCACACTGACGCGGCATGTGGTTGCCGATCATGGCGATCTTGCTGATCGCGCGGGGGGGCGACGGGGACGTCCGCTCCGGGTCGCCCTGCGCCTCCGGCAGATTCCACAGGGACGACTGCCGCTCCCTTGCGATGGAGACAACGGATCCGTTCGGCTGGCCGGACTTCATGACGGGTTCGCGATCGCCGCTGCGTCGCGCTCCCGTTGCAGGTCTTGAAGGGCCAGCGCGTTCTCGGCCAGGGCCTCCTGCGCCAACCGAAGCTCCTGCTCTGGAACGACCCTGTTGACGATGCAGAGGATCTGCCGGCGCGCGTAGTGGGCCTCGGGCGATTCCGGATAGACCACGATCACTTGTTCGTAGTCCCGCAGGGCCGCGAGCAGGTCGTGTTCGCCGTAGTGCTCTGCGTGCGCCTTGGCGTACTGCTGCTTGGCTGCGAGGGGGATTCTCAAAGTCTCCATGGGCTCCGCGCTCTTCTGCCCTTGGATCGCAAGGGACTGCTGGGGTTCGTGGTCAAGGTTGGCGGCCCGCATCGGCTGCAGGAGCTCCGCCCTCGGTCCGTTCGCGCTCTCTGTGATGCCCGACGCCGCCGAGGTCCGCGCAGCGCTCGCGGGTCGAGCGGAAATGCACTCCGCCCACGCGGTGGTAGCGCTCGGCCCGGATGAACCACAGGGCGAGGCCGCCCGTGTTGTGATCCTGCGACAAGGGACCCGTGGCGCTTCGAACGCCGAGCGAGCCCTTCTTGCCCGTCGTGACCCAGCCACGCCGCTCCATGATGAGCCTCACGAGCACACCGATGGCCTGGCGCAAGCGCGTGCTGCGGCGGCGGTCGGCCGTCTCGAAGAAACGCCCCAGCACTGGCTCGGACTCGAGCTCTCGCACCACACCGGCCAGGGGAGCGCGATCGTGGTGGATCTCGGCGTCCTCCATGCGCTGCTGGCGCTCGGCATGGTTGAAGAACGACAGCACCTCGTCGAAGGGGGTGCCCGGCTCGTTCAGGACGTCCGCAAAGGTCTTGCCGTGCCGATCTGCCAGGAACTGGTCCCGCGCGATCCGCTCGGGCGGTTTCACGGGCACCAGACAGGTAGATTTCGCACGGGGAGGATCTGTAGGGGCAGAATCGGGCGCCGCAAGGCCCCGCCTTCAAGACGGCGCCGCGCTACGGCAGAAGTCGCTGGCACGAAGTGGCCGGGCGAGCGTCGGCGAATCGGTAGCCGTCCGAGCAACCGCTCCTTCCCGGGTCTCGAGTCAGTCACCGGCGGACGACAAGCCGAGGCCCGGCGGGACCGTCTTCACGGTTCGAAGCCCATGCTGCTGCAACATCCCAGGGGGAGCTGCTCCGCAGGACCTACGTCACCGACATGAGTTCTCCAGAAGGCAGCGGGACGCAGCCGCGGCAGGCCGGATCCCAAGGACGCGCCCCCCCTACGGCCGACGCCACCCCCGACTCCTCACCCGGCACCACCACCATGAAGCGACTCTCGCGCCGCGCAGCCCTCGCTGGCCTCACCACGACCGCCTGCTTGACCTCGTTCCCGGCTCAGGCCCAGTCCACCGACGTGCCGCTCGGGCCGAAGGCCTGCTACCTGCACGTGCACTCGAGCGATTCGGCCGGCTCAGCCGCCGTGGTGCCCCTCGCCGGGCTGGGAGCGGTGCCGGGCAAGTCGCTGCTCCTCGAGGGCTTTGGCGACCTCGACAACGGCCCGTCGGGGGACACGATCCTGAGCCTGATCGGCCTCTACTCCTCCAGCCCGACCCTGCTCGGGCCCGAGCTCCTGCACCGGGTCCCGGGTGCGATCGACGCTGGAGTGGAGTTCATCTCCGCTCCCACTCTCAGTGGCGGCCAGCCCACCGACATCCCCGAGGACTTCCGCATCACCAGCGCGGCCCAACCGAACGTCGTGGTCGCCATCCCCGTCGGCGCCCTGTACTTGTTCATCGGGAACCACGACTCCCAATGGTTCGACAACAGCGACCCCGATGGCGACCTCGGCTGCCGAGTCACCGTTGTCGGGACTTGGACCGAGCACGGCGCTGGCCTGGCCGGGACCGCGGGCACGCCCAAGCTCGTCGGGACGGGCCTGCTTCAGGGCGGGGATCCGCTGTCGGTCACCCTGTCGTCCGCGCGGCCGAATGCGCCGAGCTTCCTCGTGATGGGCTTCCAACTGCTGGACCTGCCGCTCTTCGGCGGCACGCTCGTGCCCGCTCCGGACATCATCCTCGGTCCCCTGCCCACTTCGGGCACGGGCGACTGGGTCCTGCCCGCGACCTGGCCGGCGGGATTGCCCGAGCTACTTTCGGTCTGGTTCCAGGCCTGGATCGTGGACCCCATGGCGACCGCGGGGCTCGCCGCGTCGAACGGCCTCCGTGCGGTTACCCCCTGACGCAGCGAATGGCGCTCCGTCGTGGCGCGCCAAGGTCTTCTCACCGGTTCCGTCGATGGAAGCACTCGTCGGCCTCGTCCTGCTCGCAGAGCCCGGCTCAGAACGATCGCTCTAGGGACACCGTTCAAGCGGTCCGCTTCTCCGCAAGGGAGGCTTGTGTGGGGGCAGCGGCGCCGCTGCCGTCCCGGTGATCGTGGCGACATCCGTGGCGGTCCTGTACGTCATGCACGCCGATCTGACCGGGGACGGCAGGTGTGCCAGGTCGTGGACGGTGTTTCAGCACGGCGGTTCAGCACGGTGTTTCAGCACGGTGCCTCGGATGCTGACGCTGACGGCAACGTCAGTTTCGCCGCATCGAACAACCGCTCGAGCGGCAGCTCCAACATCGCGTCCCCGGGCTCGTACATTGCACCGCGCGACGTGAGAGTGAACACCCGGTAGAAGAAAGGGACGTGGGAACGATGAGTTCGAACTTCGCGACGATCGACGCCGCCATCAGGCGCTTGGAGAGCGATTCGAGTGAGGACCGCAAGCACGCCCGAGAGGCGCTGGAGGCCGTCGGGCGGCCGGCGACCGGGCAACTGGTCCGCTTCCTGAAGCCTGCCGGTCCCGGGGCTCGCCACGAGGCGCTGAGAGTCCTGGCCGCAATCGGCGACCCGGAGGCACTCGACACCTTCGTGGAGCACCTCGACGACGAGGAATCGGACTGCCGCTGGGCGGCCGGTGAGGGGCTCGGCAAGCTCGGAGAGACAGGGTTGCGACGGGTGCTGGAGATCCTGCTCGATCCGCCCGGCGAGGAACATCAGCTGCGCGCCGTGCACCACGCCCTCGACGAACTGAGCAAGGCCGGCTTCGACTCCGTCGCAAGACCCGTCCTGCTCGCCTTCCAAAGTCCGCGTCGGGAGGTGGAACTACCCACCACCGCGCACACGGCGCTCGAGCGACTGCGGCACGAGGCAGCCTCCGAGGCGGCCCGCGCCGCTTCGGGGAAGGGCTGAGCGCGCCGTGCAAGGCCAAGTCGACGTCGTGGCCGCCGACGATCTCGTCGAGGTGCACGTGAGTGGGAAGTTGTCCCGCGAGGTCTACGAGGAGTTCGTGCCGCTGCTCGAGGAGCAGATTCGCGAGCACGGCAAGCTACGGATCCTGTTCGTGATGCGCGACTTCCACGGCTGGACCGCCGGCGCCATGTGGGAGGACTTCAAGTTCGACCTGGCGCACTTCCGCGACCTGCGCCGCGTCGCGATGGTCGGGGAGAAGCGCTGGGAGCACGGAATGGCGATCTTCTGCCGCCCGTTCACCACGGCGCAAGTGCGCTACTTCCCCCTGTCCGACCTCGAAGCAGCGCGGGATTGGGTCCAAGAGACCCAACCGGCTTAGCCCGTACCGGTCAGCGGAATCGGCTGCGGCGGCGCAGGCCTGGCCGCGCTTGCTGACTGTGTCCCCTGATCGCGTCCCCCGACGAATCGACCCCAATGACCGGCCCACAAACCACTCCGACGCCCGAGCCCCGCCCCACTTCCTCCTCGGCGCGATCGGGCGGAACCTCGAAGCGCGCTGCCGGCCGCCCAGCGATTCCCCTCGGCCGACTGTTCGGGATCGAGATCGGGCTCGACTGGAGCTGGCTGTTCATCTTCCTGCTGATCACCTTCTCCCTGGCCCAGGGCTTCGCCCACGGCGAGAGCTGGAGTCCGGCCCAGGCCTGGAGCGCGGGGTTGCTCGCGAGCCTGCTGTTCTTCGCCTCGATCCTGCTGCACGAGTTGGGTCATAGCGTGACATCCCAGGCCCTGGGCCTGCCGGTGCGCTCGATCACGCTGTTCATCTTCGGCGGTCTCGCGCGCCTGAGCGGCGAGCCCGAGCGACCGCGGGACGAGTTCCTGATCGCCGCGGCCGGTCCGGCCGTCAGCGTGCTGCTCGGGTTGGGCTTCCTCGGCGCGGCGGCGCTCCTGGGCGGCGACGCCGGCGCCGCCGGCGTCCTGGGCGTGGTCTTCGGTTGGCTGGGCACGACCAACCTCGTCCTGGCCGCGTTCAACCTGGTGCCCGGCTTCCCCCTCGACGGTGGTCGACTGCTGCGCGCCGCGGTGTGGCGGGTCACCGGCGACTTCGATCGGGCCACCCTCGCCGCGAGCGCCGTCGGCTCCCTCTTCGCCTACCTCTTGATCGGCGGCGGCATCGTCATCGCGCTCTTCTTCGGCGCGCTGTTCAACGGCCTGTGGCTGGCCTTCATCGGCTGGTTCCTGCTCAGCGCCGCCCAGGGGAGCGCCCGCAGCGTGCTCATGGAGCGCGAGCTCGGCGGCGTCAGCGTTGCGAACGCCATGGAGCCGGTCGAGCCCGCGGTGGACGGCGATGCCTCGCTCGACGAGGCGCTGGAGGACGTCGTCCTGAGCCAGGGTCGCCGAGCCTTCTTCGTCGCGGAGCGGGGACAGGTCGAGGGCCTGGTGACCCTGCATCAGATCAAAGAGGTCCCCAGGGCGCAGCGCGCCGCGGCCCGCGTGCGCGACGTGATGTTGGGCCTGTCCGACCTCGTCACGGTCTCCGAGGACGCCTCGGTCTGGGACGCGCTCAAGCTCCTGGGCGAGGCCGGGGTCAACCAGGTCCCCGTGGTCCGGGGCGGACAGGTCGTAGGTCTGCTGACCCGCGGCCGGATCCTCGCGATCCTCGAGAACGCGCGCGAGCTGGGGGACACGCGCGGGCAAGCCACGCACCGCGCTCGCCCCGAGGTCGATCCCCACCCGGCCCGACCTCGCCATGTGTGAGCTGTTCGCCCTGTCCAGCCGCCAACCGACGAGGGTCAGTCTGTCCTTCGAGGCGTTCGCCGAGCACGGCGACCCCGGCGGTGAGAACCGCGACGGTTGGGGCATCGCCTACTACCCGGGACGCAGCTCGCGCTTGATGAAGGAGCCCGCTCCGGCAGGGGACAGCGAGTTGGTGCGCTTCATCGAGGTGCACGACTACGCGAGCGGGCTCGTCGTCTCACACATCCGCCACGCGTCCCAGGGGCACATCTCCTTCGACAACACCCACCCCTTCGAGCGCGAGCTCGGCGGGACGTCCCACGTCTTCTGCCACAACGGCGACCTGGGCCAGGAGATTGGGCGGCTGGCCAAGGGTCTCGGCCGCTTCCGCCCCATCGGTCAGACGGACTCGGAACTCGCCTTCTGCTACCTGCTGTCGGCTCTCGAGCCCATGTGGCTCGGAGCTGTCGGGGTGCCGCCGCTGTTGGAGCGCACCGCCGCCGTCCGTGAGTGCGCTTCCCTGTTCGCCGAACTCGGCCAGGCGAACTTCCTCTACGCCGACGGCGACGCCCTGTTCGTCCACGCCCACTGGCGCGAGCCGGCCGACGGCAGCGAAGGACGCGGGCCCGGGTTGCACGTCTTGACCCATCCGCTCGAGACCGCTCCTCACCCCGTCGACGTCCCTGGCATTCGCATTCGACACGCGGCGAGGAACGGCCCCGTCGCCGCAGTCGCCAGCGTGCCGCTCACGTCGGCGCCGTGGGAGCCGATCGAGCAGGGCACGCTCCTGGTCGTACGCGACGGAGTCGTCGTGGATCGCGCTCGGACTTGACGCGCCAGAGCGCGAGATCGAACGCCGCTGGAGCCGATTGCAGCGGGCGTTCGACGCGCCGGCGCACTCCAGCGGTCGACCATGACGGGGGAATGCCGCTCGCGACTGCCACGGGGCTCAGGCGCGCGCCGGGCAGGTGCTCAGGCCGAAGAGCGTGTAGACCGGGCAACTGCCGAGCAGCCCGGTGACGAGCGGCACGACGCCCAACCAGCCCCAGGACGTCCGGGGACCGACGAAGACGATTGCGATCAACCCGAGGCCGATCGCCACGCGGGCCGCGCGTTCGAGGGGGTGTTCGTTGCGGGGGAGTAGCTTCGAGAGCATGGCGGTGGATCCGGTGCTAGTGCTGGTGGGGTGGCGCCGCACGCGGGCGCCGTCGACCCCCTTGGAGACCTGACCCAGCGGAGAGTTCCTCGAAATCCGCACGAGCCGCCCCGCTACCCAGAGCGACGGCGCGGCCGCTCCTCCCCAGGGTCGGCCCCCTGCGCGCGCCGAGGCATGGGTGGGGTACCGCCCCTGGCAAGGGCGCGCCCCGACGTCCGAGCGATGGACGACCAGGGGCCGCGGATGGTCCCTGGCTCCGGGTCGGGATCTTTCTCGGGAAACCCTGTCGGCAGCCAGGGCCACAAGCGGCGTCGAGGGGTGGCGCCGGAAGACCCGGCATTCCCAACGCAACTCCCATCCCCCCAGATCGATGAACACTCCCTTCGCTGCCGCCACCGCGGCGCTGCTGCTCTCATCCACGGCCCTGGCCGGTGACGGTTGGTTCCATCTCGAGCCCCTCTCGCCCGACCTCGGCCAAGGCTCGAATTCCGCCGGCGGTGCGGTCGAGATCTCGAACAACTGGGCCTTCGTGTCGGCCTCCGGCGGAGACCAGGGCGCCCGGGCCGTCCAGGTCTATCGCCGGGACGGCGGGACCTTCGTACCGGTGCAGACCCTCTCCAGCCCCGCACCGACCTCGATGGGGTTCGCCAACGAGATCCTCCAGCGGGGCGACACCCTGTTCGTCGCCGATGCGACCTTCGACATCGAGGTCGCCGAGAATGTCGGCGCCGTCCGCGTCTACCGCCTCGGCGACGACGGCTGGGAGCTGTCCCAGTCTCTGTTCGACACGGTCCTCGACAGCGACGACTACTTCGGCAACTCGCTGGCCGCGGACGGCCCGTGGCTCGCCGTCGGGGTCCGCCAGGCCAACGGCCAGCCGGGCCACGTGGCGGTCTTCCGCGAGGTCGACGGGACCTACGAACACGAAGCGGACCTCGCCAGCGCCTACGGGCCCAACCTCGGATGGTCGGTGGCGATCCAGGCCGCCGAGGACGGGCAGTCGGCCCAGGTGCTGGCGGGCGTGCCCTACTTCGACGCCTCGGCCCAGACCCCCAACACCGGCGCCGTCGTGCCCTTCTTCGTCGCCCCGGGCCAGGTCTGGTCCGGCGCCGCGCTCGAGGCCGCGGGCTCCGAGGCCCACGACCGCTTCGGCGAGACCCTGGCCTTCGCCGGTGACATGCTCGCCGTCGGCGCCGACGGCGTGACGGCCAACGACGTCGACGACGGCGCGGTCTACGTCTACACCACCGACACGAACGGGCTGCTGCCGCAGTTCACCTTCGTGGAGCAGCTCACCCCGGGCTCCGCGAGCGCAGGCTTCGGGAAGGAGCTCGACCTGGATCCCGAGACCGGCCGCCTGCTCGTCGGCGCTCCCTACGCTTACACCACGCCGGACAACAAGCCGGGTCAGGTCTTCGTCTACCGCCCGGAGATCTTCGGCGACGGCTTCGACCTCGAGGAGGAGCTGTGGCACACCGGCGGCGAATGGGGCGATCAGCTCGGCATGTCCGTCGCAGTCTCCGGCGGCTGGGTCCTCGCGGGCGCCCGCTATGGCAACGGCTCCGACGGGGCGGCCTACATCTTCTCCCTGAACTCCAACCAGGCGACCCAGGGCCTGGCGCCGGCCTCGGTGCTGGCCGCCGCCGACTCCTATGGCCCCACCTCCGGCCCGATCTTCAGCGCCAAGACCCTGCCGGTCGCAGGCCAGACCGCCGTCATCGGCGTCGCCCCGGCCACCCCGGGCCACCTGCCCTTCGTGGTCGGCGGCACCGCGCCGACCGCGCTGCCGATCTTCGGTGAGCTGCTGCTGGTCGCCGATCCCGTGATCCTGACCCTGCCCCCCGTCACCCAGTTCGGAAGTGTGGGCACCGGCTGGACCGTGCCGAACGATCCCCTGCTCTATGGCGCCCAGTACTTCGCCCAGTTCTGGTTCGTCGATCCCTTCGCCCTGCCGGGGCTGGAAGTCGAGGCCTCGAACGGGATCCGCTTCACGGTCGGCTTCTGACCATACGGAGTCGCACACCTCGTTGTTGATCAGCAACAAGAGGGTGCCAGGCACGTGAGCATCGAGAGACGCGCACCTCGTCGCTGCCCAGCAGCGGCGAGGTGCGCGGCGTTCGGAGGCGGCTCGGCTCGAGGAAGGCCGGTGGACCGGTCGAACTGGCTCTTGGAATACGTTCGCCGCGCAGACTTCGGAAGCGGTCGCATGGCTCTCCCTCAGAGCGGCGACACGAGTTGGCAACCCCGCGAGCCGGCGCCTTGGCGCAGTCTCGACCTGGTCACGGCACGCGCCTCGGCGTAACCCCCTGCTCCCGCAGCCAGGGCTCGAGGCGCTCGGAGAGGATCGGCAGGTTGTGGCTCGGCACACTCGGGTAGAGGTGGTGCTCGAGGTGGTAGGTCAGCTCGAGCAGGAGGCGGGGAACGAGCCGACCTCGCAGGGTGTGGGTCTGGCTGACTGGGGTGTCGCCGTAGTTGCGATGCGGCAGGTGCACCGTCAGCAACGGGTAGCTCCAGCTCCCGACCAGGGCCATGGCGAAGTACGCCGAGGCGGAGGGCCAGCGACCGAGTGCCACGACGGCCGCCACGGCGGCGACGAGGAACCAACTCGCCTCGGCCAGCAACCACGCTCGCTCGGCTCGACGGCCCCGCGCCCGATGGAAGGCCCACCACCACAGGCGCGGCAGGAAGCAGGGGGCCTCGAGGATCGCCCCCAGCCAGCTCCCCTTGGCCGGGGCCCCCTCCGGGTCGTCCGACCCCGGAAACACCAGGTGGTGGCGACGATGGGTCCATCGATAGGCGTGGCCGCTCTCGAAGAGCACCGCGCCCAGTAGGGCCAGTGCCCACTCGGTCCCACGGCGGTCGAGGCCCAATGCGCCGTGGACGACGTCGTGGGCCGCGGTGACGACCGAAAGGAAGAGCGGGACCATGATCAGCGGCAGGGCCCAGTAGTGGCCGCACGCCGCGGCGATCACATAGGCGGCAACCAGCCAGATCGGGCGCGAGAGCGTCCTCCACCGCTGCCGCCGACTCGTCGCCAGGAGGTCGTTCCCCAGCGACTCGAGCCACGGCGGCTGCGAGGCCGCGGGCGCGCGAACGCCAGCGCTCACCCGACCTCCGACCCCAGCTCGGCCAGCACGTTCCTCGCGGCCACTCGACTGCCGAGGACGCTGGCCACGGTGCCCAGTCCAGGCCAAGTCGTGTCCCCCACGAGGTGGAACCCCGGCACTCCGATGTCCTGGGGAATGGCCCGTAGGTTGGCGTTGCCGAGGTGAAGCCGATACCCGCCGACGGCCCCTCGCGGCCGGCCGACGAAGCGCAGGAAGGTGCGCGGGGTCCCCGTCTCGACCACCACGGGATTGCGAGCGAGGTCGGGGTAGACGCGGCGCGCCAGGCCGATCAGGCGCTCCTTGGCTGCCTTCTTGGCCCGTGCGTACTCTCGCGGTTCGAGCCCTTCCCAGGCATCGAGCTCGCAGTGCGTCGACACCATCACGACCCGGTGGCCCGCAGGGGCGCTGGCGAGGTCGCCCGGCGCGGAGACCGAGACGAACATGTTGTTGCCCATGCCGAGGGGAGCGTCGTAGTCGTGGAGCAACTGGTGGTGGGTCCAGCGGGGGCCCTGCACTTCCGCCTCGGGGACGCCGAGGTACACCACGACGGCTCCGCCGACCGCTTCGGAATTCCGCATCAGGTGCGGCGCCAGCCGCCGAGCGACGGGCTCGGAAGCGACGCGCGCCGTGAGCTCGGCCGGCAACGCGCTGACGACCTGCCGAGCCGTGAACGTGCCGCGGCTGGTGTCGACGACGAAGGACCGACCGGCCGCCGACACGCGCTCGACCCGGCAGCGGGTGACGAGCCGGCCTCCGAGGCTGTGATAGTGAGCGACGAACCGCCTCCAGAAGCCGGCCATGCCCCCGCGCGCGCGCGTGAGGCCGGCGCCGCGAATCGTGATCCCCAGTGCCGCATTGACAAGCGGGGCCGTGTCGACCCTCCCATGCACGGTGTCTTCGACGAGCATTCCGAGGAAGGCCCTCAGGGGCCGGTCGGCGTCGAGGCCGTGACGCCGGAGGAGGTCGCCGAGGGTCCAAGTCAGGTACCGCGCCCGCAGGCTCTCGCGCACACCGACCGCGCGCGCCGCCCGGGCGAGGTCGCCGAGTCCGTGGATCGGCAGGGAGCCGCCCCGGCGACTGACCCTCCAGAAGGTGCTCGCGATGGCGTCGAGCGTCTCCCAGAACCGGCGGTGCCCCGCCGAACTACCGAAGGCCGCCAAGCGCGTCTCGCTCCACTTGTCCGGATCTCGATCGAGGTCGACCGTGCGGTCGGGGAGCCAAGCGGTGTAGCCGGGCAGGGCTTCTCCGTCGACCGCGCCCAAGCCGATCTCATCCAGGAGCTCGCCCCCTACGCCGCCGGGTCCGAAGTCGACCAGCGTGGTGGCACCGGCGTCGAAGGTGAAGCCGCGGCGACGGAACCAGCCCGCGCACCCGCCGGGCGTCGCGTGCGCCTCGAGGACCACCGTGGAGACGCCCCGCGCTTGCAAGCGGGCGGCGGTGGCCAGCCCCGCCATGCCGCCGCCGAGCACGACCACGTCGCTCGCGCCGCTGGCGATCGAATCCGCCTCTCGGGCTGGAGCGGCCGCGCGTCGATCGATCCACGGCGTCGCGGCCCTGGCTTCGGAGATCGCCATGCCTCAGCTCGGCCGCTTCGCCCGCCGCTTGGTGGCCTTGACCAGCAGGCTCAGTCCGAGCTTCTCGACGACGCCCCCGCGCAGGAAGGCCTGGGCCATGTCGTCCGCCACCTTCACGATCGCCCGGACCGTCTCGAGACGCTCACGGACGTGCACGGACTCCGCATCCTTCGACCCCGAGAGCTCGGGGAGCCAACGGTCCACGTGCTCGAGGATGGGGTCCCACTCTCGCCGCTTGCGGGTCGCGACGATCGTCCGCACGACGCGCTCGACGTCGGTCTCCACGCGCCACTGGACCTGGCGCGAGCGCGGCTGCCTGACGGGAGCGGCCAGGCCCCACTCCCGGAGCTCCCTGGTCGCCGTCGAGACCGCTCCGGCACTCATCGCCAGCCCCTCCCGCAGCTCCTGGGCCGTGGCGCCCTCCTCGAGGGTGAAGAGGTGGGCGAAGGCCCGCGCAGCGGCGGGCGAGATGCCCCAGAAGCTGGCGAGTTGCCCCCAGAGCTCGGTGAACTCAGCACGGACCTGATCGGCATTCGACATGGCCGCGCCAGCCTAGCACCCAGTTCAGAAGTTTCAGTTCACTCTGAAATCTCGAACGTTGCCATTACCTTCAACTCACTCCCTCGCCCGCTGGTTGAGCCGCGCCGACCTGAGCTCGGGCTCAATCCCCCGCTCGATCAACCTCGGCCGGGAGTCGGCCGCGGCGACTCCACGTCCTCCTGCAAAGCCCCTCGCCAGGAGCAACGCGGCCAGGGGAAGGACGACGGCATAGCCCAAGACGCCGACCCTCTGCAGCCCCATGTCCCCCACCGCGGGCCCCGCCGTCCCCGCCAGGCACAGGACGCCGCTCGCGACCAGCGCACGTCGCGCTCCGAGCCACGCGGCGTCCATCGCGGCCGCAGCGAAGACCAGCGCCAGGCCGAGGAAGAGGTCCCAGGCCAAGAGCTCCGCCGCGTAGGCCGTCGAGGGCCACGCGATCGCGCCGCCGCCCACCTGCCGCCCGGCCGTCAGCCCCACGAAGTGCACGGCGCAGGTGGTCCCGGTGAAGAGCGCGCCGAAGGCCAGGGAGACCTCTCGCTCGAGGCCCGAATCCAGCAGCAGGATCTCCTGCCGGCCGGGCGCGAGCGCGACCAGCTCGCCCTCGTGCGAGAGAGCCCACGGGTCGGAGACTCGCAGGCCCTCGATGCGCCGCTCGGCGAGCATCCCGCCGCCCTCCAGTGACCAGCGCCGCAGGAACGGATCGGTACTCGGACCCGCCGTGAAGGCGAAGCGGCCGTCGGGCGAGATCGCTGCGGTGGTGCACCCGCCGGTCCCGCTCGGCGATTGCCACACCAGCTCGCCCGTACCCGCGTCCCGAACCGTCGCGCGGTCGATGGTGGTCGACAGCCGCAGCTGCGGCTCCGTGCACCTGCTCCATCCCGGCCCCTCGACCGGCTGCGCGAGCTTCTCGGTTCCTGGCGGGCCCCCAGCCCGCCGAGAGATTGCAAGATCGTGGGTGCCGCGCAGCCCTCGACGGACCCGGTAGCGGTGGCACCGTCCACAACTCCCCCATGCACGACTCACCCCGACCCGACGGAATCGGCGACTCCGACGCCGGCCGCGACCCCATCCGAGCCGCGCGCTCGGAGGCCGAGCAGGGTGGGGTCGAGCCCCCCGCCCCCGCCGCGATCGGCGAGCGGGCCGGCGACACGATCGACCGTTACAAGCTGCTCCAGGAGCTCGGCGAGGGCGGCATGGGCACCGTCTGGATGGCCGAGCAGCGCGAGCCCGTCGTGCGCCGGGTCGCGCTCAAGATCATCAAGCTCGGGATGGACACGCGCGAGGTCGTGGTCCGCTTCGAGGCGGAGCGCCAGGCCCTGGCGCTGATGGACCACCCGCACATCGCCAAGGTGCTCGACGGCGGGGCGACCCGCTCCGGGCGGCCCTACTTCGTGATGGAGCTCGTCAAGGGCACGCCGATCACCGAGTACTGCGACACCGCCCGCGCCGGCCTGCGCGAGCGGCTCGAGCTGTTCGTCAAGGTCTGCGAGGCCGTCCAGCACGCCCACCAGAAGGGCGTCATCCACCGGGACCTCAAGCCGGGCAACGTACTGGTCACCCTGCACGACGGCGTGCCCGTGCCGAAGGTGATCGACTTCGGCATCGCCAAGGCGACCAGCGCCGAGTTGACGCAGAAGACCATGTTCACCCAGCACGCCCAGATGCTGGGCACGCCGGAGTACATGGCCCCCGAGCAGGCCGAGCTGAGCGGCCTCGACATCGACACTCGCGCGGACGTCTACTCCCTCGGCGTCCTGCTCTACGAGCTCTTGACCGGCACGCGCCCCTTCGACATCCGCGAAGTGCTCGAGCGGGGCTTCGACGAGCTCTTGCGCACGATCCGCGAGGACGATCCCGAGCGCCCCTCGACCCGCGTCTCGACAATGGGCGCGAAGGCCTCCCCCGTCGCGGCCGGCCGGCAGGTCAACGTCGAGAACCTGAGCAAGCGCCTGCGCGGCGACCTCGACTGGGTCGTGATGAAGGCACTCGAGAAGGACCGCAACCGACGCTACGAGAGCGCCAGCGGGTTCGGGGCCGACGTCGCGCGATTCCTGCGCGACGAGCCGGTCCTCGCGGCGCCGCCCGGCGGCGTCTACCGCCTGCGCAAGTTCGTACGGCGCCGCAAGAAGACCGTCGTGGCGGTGACCACGATCGCGTTCCTGCTCGTCGGCGGCTCGATCGGCACCGGCGTCGGCTGGTGGAACACCCAGCGCGCGAACGAGGCGCTGAGCGAGGCCCTCGAGGCCAAGGACGACGCGCTCGCGGAGAAGGACGATGCGCTAGCGGAAGAGGAGCGGCAGCGCGGGCTGGCCCAGGAGAGCGCGGCCCGCGCCCGTGAGGCTGAGCAGGAAGCCCTCGCCCGGGCCGACGAGCTCGAGCGGGTGACGGCATTCCAGTCGAGCCAGCTCGCCGAGCTGGACGTCGCGCTGATGGGGATCCGCCTGCGACGCTCGCTGCTCGACGCCGTCCCCGACGACCAGCGCGAGGCGCTGTCCGCGGGCCTCGCGCCGGTCAACTTCTCGACCATCGCCCTGCGAGCCCTCGAGCAGAACCTCTTCGAGCGCACGGTCGAGGCCATCGACGCGCAGTTCGCGACGCAGCCGCTGATCCGCGCCCGACTGCTCGCGACCTTGGTCAGCACGCTCCAGGCCCTGGGGCTACCGGAGGCCGCGGGCGCTCCAGCCCGGCGTGCGCTCGACATCCGGCGCGCGGAGCTCGGCGACGCGCACCCCGCGACCCTCGAGTCGCTCTACCAGCTGGGCCGGCAGCTGTACGACGAAGGGCGCTTCGAAGAAGCCGAGACGGCGCTCCGTGGGGCTCTCGACGGCCTGCGCCGCCTGCATGGGGACGACCAGCTCGAGACCCTCGGCCCGCTGGTCAACCTGGGGAACGTGCTCCAAGCCCAGGGGCGATACGACGAGGCTGTGCTGCTCTTCGAGGAGGTCGCCGAAGTCCGGCGCCGCCTCCTGGGCGACGAGGACCCGCAGACCGCCCGCTCGGTCGACATTCTGGGAACCCTGCTGAGGAGCGTCGGTCGACTCGACGAGGCCGAGCCCTTGCTCCGAGAGGCCCTCGACGTCCGTCGCCGACAGCTCGGCGACGAGCACCGCGACACCCTGTCGTCGTTCCTGCACCTCGGTGGCCTGCTCCAGGCCCAGGGCCACCTCGACCTGGCCGAGCCCTACTTCCAGCAGGCCCTCGACGGCAGACGGCGCCTGCTCGGCGACGAGCACCCCGAGACCCTGAAAGCGATCAACAACCTCGGCGGCCTCTACCATGCGCAGGGACGCCTCGACCTGGCGGAGGCGCACTTCCGGGAGGCGATGGAGGGTTGGCGGCGGATCCTCGGCGACGAGCACCCCCAGACCCTGAAGGCGATGAACAACGTGGGCGCCGTGCTCGGTCCCCTCGGGCGACTCGAAGAGTCTGAGGTCCTCCTCCGCCAAGCCCTCGAGGGCTGGCGCCACACGCTCGGCGACGACCACCCCGACACGTTGCTCGCCATCGACAACTTCGGCTACCTGATGGAGCAACAGGGCCGGCTCGACGAGGCCGATCCCTTCTACCGCGAGGCCATCGAGGGCCGCCGGCGCGCGCTCGGTGACGACCACCCCCACACGCTCGCCTCGATCACCAACCTGGCCTTCCTGCGCCAGGCCCAGGGACGGCTCGAGGAGGCCGAGCCCCTTTACCGCGAGGCCCTCGAGGGGCGGCGACGCGTCTTGGGTGAAGAGCACCCCAAGACCCTCGCCTCGATCCACTACCTGGCTGTCCTGTACGAGGCCCAGGGCCGCCTCGACCTGGCCGAGACCTACTACCGTGAGGCGATCGACGGCCGACGCCGTGTGCTCGGCGACGAGCACCCCCAGACGCTCGAGTCGATCCGCCGCTTGACCGAGCTCGACGAGCGGCGCTAGCGGCCCGTCGCCGTTGGCGGGAGCGGCCTCGATCGAGGGCGGGACCGATGACGTCACACCGGGGGACTCAGGACTCCGGGCGTCACGGTCGCCGTCTCGGGTTCGTTCCTCGGCACGCTCGCCGGGCCTGCGCCGGTATGGCTCGAGACTCGCGACGATAGGAGGGTCGTCGCGGAGTAGCCGAATGCGACCAGGCGGCCCAGCTGGCGCGGCACTGCCCGATTCAGCCCAACGGCTGCGAGGTCGGCGCAGGGCTTGCCCCCGCCCGCCGATCGTGCGCCATCGATGCCGCGCTCGGCCGCCTCGCGGCATCTTGCCTGGAGCAACAGCCTCGCCCGTCGTGCCTCGCTCCCGATCCGCCGCGCGCCGGTTCCAGTGAACCGTCGCCCTGGAGCAAGGGTCGAGACGGGACCCGATGAATCGATTGTCATCAGGCCCGTCGGCCAGCTCTCGGAGTCTGAGGCCATCGCTCGCCAGCTCACCCATCGAGGAGCTTCGATGACACTCGGCCGCCTCGCTCTGATCGTCCCGTTCGCCCTCTCCCTCTCGACGACGGCCACCGCGCAATGCACGGGGACCGACTACTCGATCCTGTCGCACTCCGCCGGATCCCGCCCGAACGAGGTGGCTCTCGGGGACCTCGACGGCGACGGCGCGCTCGACGCGGTGACGGCCAACCGCGGCTGCTACAACTACCTGCTCGACCAGTGGGAGGGCTTCGGCGTCAGCGTGCTCCTGGGCGACGGAGCCGGCGGCTTCAGCGCGCCGATCCACTACCCCTTCGCCGTGGGGCACGCCGAGCTGACCGGCGTCGACCTCGGCGACGTCGACGGGGACGGCGCGCTAGACCTGGTGACCGTGAACTATCTGGCCGGCTCCATGACCCTGCTGCGGGGCCTGGGCGACGGATCCTTCACCGCGGCGGGCAGCCTGTACGCGGGCTCGTATCCCAGTCGGGTCGCGCTCGGTGACATCGACGGCGACGGTGACCTCGACGTCGCGGTGTCCAACAAGACGAGCGTGCGCCTCTACAACAACCTGGGCGCGTTCGCCTTCAGCGCCTTCCCGACCCTCGCGCCCGAGGCCTACCGCGCCGCCGTGGCCTCGGTCGCCGGCCACCTGGGGCACGGCGACACCCTCGACTTGCGTCGCGCCCAGCTCTTCCCGCTGACCGCCGAGGAGACGCTCGCCTCGTGAGCGCGCGCGGCCCTCACCCTCCTGGGGAGCGGATTCCCGCCTCCGCCAACCGCGTCAACCGCGGCGGCAGACTCGACGACACCGCCCGCAACGCACACTCGGCGAACCGCAACAACAACTCGCCGGCGGCACGGAACGAAAACCTCGGCCTCCGTGCCGCCAAGGCACCTCGAGGCCCGATCGCGAGTGAGCGCACGAGCGCCTCCCCCGCGCAGCGCGCGCGTGTGCCCAGATCCGCTGCCCGTGCCGCCGGCGCGCATGCACGCCGACGGCCGAATTCACCGGCCGACTCGACTCGCAACACGTGGAGACGCGACCGGCTCCGGCGGGGTGCTCACGCGGACAGTTGCCGTCAACGCGACTTCCCGATCTCGATCAAATCCTCGCCAGCGCGCAGCGCCTTCACCAACCTCGATCCGTGCTCGGCGAACACCTCTCGAAGCCGCTCTTTCGTCGTGTTGCCGATCGTGAGCCATACGATCTGAGGCGGAGGCCCAAGTCGGCCGACCAGCTCGACGAAGTCGGAGTCCTTGGTGAGGACGACGGCACCAGCCTCCCGCGCTCGATCGAAGATCACCTGGTCGGACGCATCGCGCAGCCCAAGATCACGCAGGGCCTGGGCTTCGACGTTGAGCTCGCTCGCCAACCACGGCGCGAGCGCCGGCGGCAGCTGCGCGTCGAGCCAGAGGATCACGCCGCGAAGTACGGATGATCGAGCCGTTTGCTCGCGTACTTGAGAACCGCGGAGACGTCCTCGAGTTCGAGGTCAGGCAGCTCCTCGACCACCTGCTCGGCGCTTAGTCCAGCCGCCAAGAGGTCGAGCACGTCGGTGACCCGAATCCGCATCCCCCGGATGCAGGGCCGACCGCCGCACTGCTCGGGGTCGACGGTGATGCGCGGAGCGATCTCGGTCATGGCCGCTCGATCGTAGCGCAGAGCGGCTCGATGGCCATCAAGATGGTCGGGGCGTGAGGATTCGAACCTCCGACCTCTGCAACCCCATCGCGGGCTGAACAGGGGCCTTCGCGGCGCCACAACTCGAAGCGGGATATGTACTTGGGCGACGGTAGCGCGGCGCGTCGGTGGCCGCAAGTCCACGCATCTACAGGCATCTGCAGGCGTCCAGGAGCAGGCTCGCGCACCCTGGGCGTGGACGTTCCACGGCCATTCCCGCGAAGCAACGTCGGAAGAGGGCCGTCTCGGATCGCTGACGGCCACCTGGTGACCAGCAGCCTCAGCTCCCGTGGTCCGAATACGCTCCTTCAGGCCGCGGTCAGGGCTCCCGAGCGCCATTGCAGGTCCGCAAGGGGGGTTGCAGAACACAGCCGCCCCCACAACGCCAGAGCGCTCAACCCTCTTGCCCACAATTACTTAGGGCATTGTCGGGCGGATTCTGACATCCTAGAACCGGATAGATTGCGGTCGGCCGGCGGCGACTTGCCCCTTCGGGACCATTGCTGCCCTGCTGACCGTGCCGGCTACGAGGCGGTCCGGCCAGATGGGCTCACCGGACGCGTACGCGACTTTGGGGTTCACCCAGCGCACTCGGTCAACCGGGGCGCCCTACCCTGTTGGGTTGCTCGCTCCTTCGAGCCCCCTGCAGATAGAGCCTGGGCCTCTGGCTGGCCTCTGACGCGAGTCGCCAGCGTCACCGTGGCGGATGCCACTGACCGGCCACATCCGCCCTAAACGTCGAATTCAAAAACACTTAGCAAAAACCAGAGGCGTCCCCTCCGACCCTCAAGGATGCCAGATGCGCAAGTTTCTGGGCGTTGTACTCAACACACAACGTTGTGCCCGTCGTACAACACCCAGTCCCCCCCCCTCTAGCCCTTCACACCGACTTCGTCATCTGACCGACAAGGAGCAGGAATGACCACGAGCAACCTCTTCGGCGACCTAGTTCGCTCGCTTCGCCACAAGCACGGGAAGTCGCTTCGAAGCTTCTGTCGAGAGAACAACCTCGACCCGGCACGCATCAGCAGGATCGAAAGAGGACTTGCGCCGCCTCCGAGTTCGAAGTCCACGCTGACACACCTAGCTGGCGCCCTCCACCTCGAGCGAGGCACTGAGGACTGGGAATCCTTTTTTGATGCTGCATCGATTCAGGCCCATCGCCTCCCAGAGGGGCTTGAGGAGCATGTGGTCGCGAAGCTCCCGCTGTTCTTCCGAACTTTGCGGAACGCGGCGATCGACGAACACCAGCTGGATGAGATTGTTGACGTCGTGCGCCGGCACTGCGAATCGGACTCAGCGGAAGACTGAAAGGCTGGAACGAAGTTGGAAGAGTTCAAGCCTGACTATCTCAGCTACGAGGACGTGCGGCACGCAGCCTCCGCTTTCCTCGACCGGCACAATCCCGATCGAGAGATTCCGGTTCCGATCGAAGACATCGTCGAATTCAACCTTGGAATCAACATCGTCCCTGAAGAGGGGCTGATGTCTCGACTACGTGTAGACGGATTCACATCAGGCGACTGCAAGGACATCGTTGTGGACGCGGGAATCTATCACGCTGAGAGCACGAATCGATACCGCTTCACCCTCGCGCATGAAGCCGGGCACATCGTCCTGCACGAGCGGTTCTACCAGGGACGTGGATACTACCTTGTCGAGGGCTGGAAGCGCCTGTACTCCACGATGGACGGCGACTCCCACCGATACTTTGAGATTCAGGCGAACTCTTTTGCAGCGCTCGTCCTAATGCCCTCACCGGAGTTCAACACCTGTGTTGAAGAGATTGCTCGCCGCTCGCTCTCCGAGCTCGGAGCTGAACAGGATGCGATCCGACTCGACGCAATCGCTGACAAGCTCGCTTCGCACTTTGGAGTATCCAGCGAAGCGGCATCGCACAGGCTCCATGCCGAACTGAAGGCCGTTTCCGGCTGACAGCTGCGTCCTGCTGACAGCTGTGCTACCCGGCAGAAGAACACCTGCTAAACAGCCCAGGTGATCCGTCATGAGTCCTGTGACCGGAGTTGTTCCGGCTCACAACCCACAGGAGTGGACTCATGGTGGCAAGACTCTACGGGCCGCCGGTCGCGTTGGGAGAACTCGAAGCGGAGCTCTCGGCGGCAGCTGACCGGCAGCTCGACCTTCCCGTCCGTGCGGACGAAGTCCGGATGGACTCGGCGCGGATGCTGCGGGTGCAAGGCGTGCCGCATCCGATGCGTCGCGAAGCGCTGGACCAGCTCGCGGCGAGGGTACGGATCCCGGCGACCTATCTGCATCGGTGTCCGGACGACCTCGTCGCGCTGAACGTCAACCGCTGGCTCGAGCGCCTGAGCGGCGAGCTACTGATACGTATCGAAGGCGACGAGGTCCGCGCGGTGCTCTCAGCGCGGTACCAGCCGGTGTCGCACCTCTCGCTCGTACGGACTGTGCTCGAGCAGGTGCCCGACGACACCCCGGCGCGCTACGAACTCTCGCCGCTGCACTTCGTCGCGCAGGTCCTCACCCCCACCGCGCTGTCCGACGACGGCATGCACGGCGGCCTCTACCTCGGCAACTCGGAGACCGGGCACCGCGTCGTCGAGCTGCATGCGCTCGTCTACCGCGTGATCTGCCTCAACGGGCTGATCCTGATGGACAGCGCCTCGACTCTGCGGCGCCGGCACACGAAGCGCGCCTCCGACACGCTTGACGAAGCGCGCTCGATGGCGCGAGAAGCGTGGCAGACCGCGAGCCGGCTGCCGGGCCGCTTCGAGGCCGTCCGATCGGTTCGTGTGCCCGACCCGGAAGCCGCGCTCGACCGGATCGCGGTTCGGTACCAGCTCGGTCCGGACCTGGGTCGAGCCCTGATCGACGCCTACCGGATCGAGCCGGGCAACAGCCTCTTCGACGTGATCAACGCGGTCACGCGGGCTGGCAACGCGCCGCAGCTCGAACTGACGGACCGCACCGAGCTCCAGCAGCTCGGCGGTCGCATCCTCGACCTCGCCGAGCGAGGCGAGCGGTGGCTCTGAGCCGTGCCGGCTCGACGCCTTCGCCGCGTCGTCAGCCGGCTGCAGGAGGTGGTCGCCGAGGGACCGGAGGTCGTGAGCTACGGCTCGGACGCGATCTCCCCCGAGGCGGCCTACGCCTGCCTGCGGCCGGTGCTCGACGACCGGCCCACGGAGGAGTTCTGGGTGCTGCTGCTCGACGGGCGGCATCGAGTCCTCGGACTCGCGCAGGTGACGGTCGGCACGCTCACGGCGTCCCTGGTCCACCCGCGTGAGGTCTTCGGGCCGGCGATCCGACTCGGCGCGGCCGGGCTGATCGTCGCCCACAACCACCCGTCGGGTGACCCCGAGCCCTCCACCGAGGACCTCGAGGTGACCCGGAGGCTGCTCGAGGTCGGGAAGCTCGTCGGCATCCCACTCCTCGATCACCTCGTGATGGGAGACGGCTCGTTCGTCTCCCTTCGTCGCCGGATGGGCTTCTAGCTCTCACCCGGCTCCCTGGCAGGCCCGTGACACCACCCGTTGGTGCCACGGGCCTTCTTCGTATCCACCCTGACCCGAAGGAACCGATCCCATGATCGTCCGGCTCGAAGTGAGCGCGTCTGAGAAGATCAGCGCGCGCTCGCAGTACGAACCCAACAACTACTCCGTCCTGGTGTCCGTCGACCAGCTGTCGATCGAGCACCCGGACGAGCTGCTCGGCCAGGCGGACATTCTGTTCCGCCGCGCCAAGGAGGCCATCGACAACGCCAAGCGCCTCGACGGGCTCGACGGCGTTCCCCGCCAAGCCGTGGCAGTAGCTGCTACTGCGAACGGACGCTCCCAGCCGCCCAACCGCGTGGCTGCCTACAACGGGGCCGCGGGCGGCACGCCGCGAGCGACCGACAAGCAGCTCCAGCTGATCCATCGGCTGGCGCACTCGAAGCGACTCGACCGGGATGGGCTGGAGGAGCTCTGCCTGGAGGCCACCGGGCACCCCAGCCACGAACTCTCCAAGTTCGACGCCTCGCGCGTCATCACGGCCCTGCAGGGCGGGAGGGACTCGTGACTGTGAACGACAGCTCCAGGATCCAGGTCAGCGCCTCGCGCCTGAAGACCTGGCTGATGTGCCCCCTGCGCTGGGCGGCAGTCTACCTGGAGGGCAAGCCCCTGCAGATGACGCCGGCCATGGCCTTCGGGCGGGCCCTGCATGCGGCCCTGGAGGAGCTGCACCGCGCGCGGTGGCTGGGGCGCGCGCCCGAGGACCTTGTGGCCGTGTTTGTTGACGTCTTCGGCGCGCACACCGTGCTGGCGGAGGACGTGGACGCGTCGGCACCGACCGACCCCGCTCGCGCGGTCCTCAAGCAGAGCGAGCTTGAGAAGGCTCTCCTCCATGCGCGGGAGCTCACCGCGCACTATCTGGACCGATTCCCCGACGAGGGCGTCGAAGCGGCGGAAATCAAGCTCCACAGCGCCCTGGTGGATCCTGTGACCGGCGAGGACCTCGGAGCCGACCTGACCGGCGTGGTCGACCTGATCACGGCGGACGGCCGGGTCGTGGACATCAAGACCACGGCGCGCGCTTCGGGGGAGCTCCAGACGGTTCTCGGCCACCAGCTCCAGATCGACGCCTACCGGTACCTGCTACAGGCACACCGACCGGAGGCGGCCCTGGCCGTGGCGGAGATCCGCAGCCTGATCCGCGGCAAGCTCTGCCGTCTGGAGGTGACCGAGATCCCCACGCGGGGGCTCGGGGCCTTCATGGCGATGGTGCGGGCCTACCTGGCCGACGTGCGGTCGGGGAAGCTGCTCCCTCGGCCGAGCTTCCTGTGCTCGCCCTCGTGCCCTGCCATCAGCAGTTGCTGCCAGCACCACGGGCTGGAGGTGCCGGCATGACGAAGGCGGATGCGAAGGCGGATGCGAAGGAGCTCGCGAAGGTCATCGCCGGTGCGGTGGCCATTGCCCTGGTGCAGTACTACGGGGCCAAGCGCCTGCCGCCGCGGCGGTGAGGTGCGCCGAGGTGGCCGTCAGGTCTCCTCGGTTTTAGTCAGCGCCAGGACTCAGGAGCGAATCTGGCGGCTGGTGTCCTCCCTAGACTGCTCTCGGAGGGACCACGACTAGACCTGGCGACTCGCGGCGCGAGCACCGCCACTGCCCAGATTTGCACTTGGACAACGACTTCATTACTGACGACGAGCTCTTCGGCGACCTGGACGCCAGCCGTGATCGCAGACAGGAGGCTCGGCTGGCCGCCGAACTGGTCTTTGGTGAAGGCCCCCCCGAGGGGTCCGTGATCATGGTTGCGACCTCGCCCCGGGGCCCTTGGCGAGGCGTCCACACCATCGACGAACTCGTCGAGCAGATCGTCGCGGGAACGGCACGCTCGATCGGCATGGCGACGATGCCCTCTGACCTTGAGAACGGGAATCGGGGGGGCAACGGCCAGGCGGTGTCGCTCCAGGCGTTCTGGATGGACGTCGACTGCAAGGACAGGGGCGATTACCCACCGCGTGAGGTAGCCGCCCCTCTCCTCGCAGATTTCCCGATCCAACCGTCAATCGTGACGAACACTGGCGGCGGGTACCACGTCTTCTGGGCGCTCGAGGAACCGTTGGACCTTCGAGACGCCAAAGACCGCGCGGTCGCCGAGCGGCTTTCCTACGGGCTCCAGGCGTACTACCGGGCGCAGCTGCGCCCTCGTGGCTTCAAGCTCGATAGGACCCAGGAGATGGCTCGCGTGCTGATGCTGGCAGGCGGGTTCCACCACAAGCCCGACTACGGGCAGGACTTCCAGATCCGAGTCGTTCGCCAGCTGAGCTCGTTCGCGTCGTACAACCCTGCCGACCTCGAATGGGTCGCTGAACTCGGCTGGCAGCAAGCCGACGAAGACGGTGAGCTACCCCCCAGCGGCGGATCAAGCGGGAGTTCTGGGCCTCGACGTGCGGGCCCCTACAACCCTGTCGTCCGACGAGCCGTCGAGGCGCTTCAGCAGAGTTGGCCCATCCGAGGAGAGGTGAAGGATCTCGTCCTGCCGATCTTCGACCGCTGTCCGGTCTGTGCGGGCAGGCGCTCCAAGTCCCCTGGGCACGACCTCGGCACCGCGCACGTCCAGCCAGGTAGAGGCCACCTGGTCTGCAAGCGGGGCAACTGCGAGGCTTCCGAGCCCGGACTGCCCTTCGAGGAATGGGTGCCCCTCGTCCTACCGGATCACGCACCTGACCTGCTGGCGGAGTGGGAGGCAGCGAAGTCGGTGCAGCTCTACCGGCCAGGCACGACAGCTACCAGCCGCAGCATGTCCGACGCCGGCAGCCTTCGTGACGTCTTCGACCAGGCACTCAATTTCATCGACTCCCCCGTACCAGGAGCCGGGTCCGACCAGGAGGCCCCGCCGCGTTCCCGGGTCGCGCTACTTGCGCCAACGACTGGCTCGGGGAAGACACGGCTGATCCGCAAACTCGTCCGCGAGGGTCGCCAAGTCATCTACGCCGCCCCGAACCACGACCTGGCGGCGGAGTTCGCGGAGCCGTTCAGTGAGAGTGACTTCAGGGTCTGGCACGCGAAGGGCGCCCCGACAGCGTGCCGGTTTCCCGACGCGTTCCGAAGGTACGGCGCACGCCGAGATTGGCGCTACACCGCATGCGAGGGCTGCAAGCACCAAGTCCCGACGAAGGACCAGTGCGAGACCTGGAAGGACCCCGGAGAGGTCGACCTCGTCGTGACCTCGCACGACAACCTGGGCGCAGTACGGGAGAAGCTCGGCGACGAGTGGCTCGTGATCGTCGACGAGTTCCCGGATGTGCTCGACGAGGAAGCGATCCCGGCGGGCGACGTGAGACGATGCCAAGTCCGAGTGCCAGGCACACCTCCAGGGGTCATCGACGCCCTAAACCGGCAACTGGTCGATCTCGAGAATCGCGGACGTGCGGAGATGGCCCGGCTCGGAACAAGACAACGCGAGACGCCGATCCGCTGGCTTGAAGAGACCCTCAAGGCCGATACCGAGTTCGGAGCGACGTTCCGCCTGACGCTGAACTTGGTCAGCACGCTGGACAAGCCCGACGGTGAGCAGCTGCGCACCTCGTCCGCCGATCCGGCAACGATGCAACATCCCTCGACAGCGCGCCTCTGGAGCGTACTTGCCCGGATGACCGATCCGTCCGGACAAGTGAATGAAGCCAGCGAGGAAGTCGGTTTCGCGGGCGCTATCACCCTGCGCGAAGGAGAGAACGGCATTGAATGGGTCTTGCGCCGCCCGAGCGGCGTGGTCATGGCGCTCGACCGCGCTGTAATCCTGGATGCGACCGGCGGGTTGAACGGATCGCTGCTCGAGGCGCTGGTCGGCCGCGAGTCCGTTGGGCACTTCGGTCTCCGCGTCATCGAGCCCGCACTGGGGCACCGCCGGTTCCACGTGAAGACGGGCAGCATGTCGAAGACGCAGCTGGGCAAGGAAGGCGACCCGGCAGGTCGGGTGACGGCCGCCCTCAAGAACATGCTCCGCCAGCTCCCGAAGGATGTTGTCGAGCGCCTAGAGCGCCCCGATGTGAAGATCGGTCTGATCACCCACAAGTCCCTCGTCGAGCAGCTGGAGCGGCGCTTGCCCGAGGTCCTGTGCGGCCGTTGGACCGTGGGCTACTACGGCAAGGACGACCGGGGTACGAACCGGTTCGAGGGTGTCGACGCGCTCATCACGGTCGGAGATCCCTACGCGAACATTGGCTCGACGTCGATCGAAGCCGAGCTCCTCGACCTTCACCCTGGCCGTCGGATCGAGGAGCACGTGCAGGCGCTCCTCGTCCAGGCGCACGGCCGAGCAAGGTCGCTCCGGGCGACTAGGCCACAAGCCTTGATCCACCTCGGCCGCAGGCTCCCCTGCGAGTGGCGGGACTACCAGTACGAGGTGATAGAGCTCCCGATGGGGCGGCCGCGGACCGCGCCGAACGAGCGAACGCGGGCACTCCTCACCGCACGCCGCCGGAACCGTCAGCCGATCAGCTCCATCACAATCCGGCAGGTCGAGTGCCACGAGCTATCCGCCGCCGGTGGCATGGGCGAGACGGCCTACTCGTTCAGCCCGTACGTTGCCTCGCCGACCATGAACGACCGGACACTACGCCGCATGGTCGCCGATGTCGCCGTCGACCCCGCGTTCGGCTCGCCGTACACGTGCTTCGATTGCGTCACGGCAAGCGGCTCGCTCACGCTCTACGCCTACGAAGCCGACCCGGCCGCGATCCCGCACGCGATCGAGGATCACGGGATCACCCTGCGCGAAGTCCAACCGCGTGCCGCGGCCGTCGCCCCGCCACTGGGGGGGGGCGGCCATTAGTGGTAAAGGCCTACTACCACATCTGGCCGCCCCCCCCCTAGGCGATCGATAAACCCCAAAGTCTACGAGCGTGGAGGAAGAGCTGATGCCGACCTCCAGCCTCGGCGCAGCCTGACCCCAATATGCGGTGGGAGGCCGCCTCGCTACGGCGGCCGTGCCAGCACCTTCACGATGGTGCGCTGCGCGCGTCCCTGCGTAACGCGTCGCGCGTCGCCAGCGGCGACCGGCGTGTCGGGACGAGCACAGTCCACTTCGTCGTGTCCGAGCCCCCATACTGGAGGTAGAGACACGAGGTACATCACGGTGGATCACCCCAGCAAGCACCCGACGATCACGCTCACCTTTCCTTCAGCGATCTTGGACAACGCCCTGCGGCGAGCGCTCGAGGAGCGAGAGATCGGTGGACTCCTAGCACCTGAACTGCGCCCTGCGCTTCTGTCACGCTCTGAAGTCGCGCAGACGCTCCGGGTCTCGATGCGTAGCCTCGATCGACTTCGAGAGTCGGGCCAGTTCATCGAGCCGCTCTACCTCGGTGCATACCCGAGATGGCGGCGCAGTGACGTGGAGACCTGGATCGCCGAGGCTTCGACCCAACGGGACGAGGGCTAGGAGCGAGCGGGGCGGCGGAAGCCCTGCGGCAGGTGGCGATTACCTTTCGCGCGCTCGGACCCGGCACCTGAGGGCTGCGCCATCACGCCCGACTGGGGTCTTCGAAGCAGCCGGGGAGGCGCGGTCGCCAATTCGGAGCGCTGTGGGTCGAGCCGAGCGCGACAGACCGTCGCCTGGCTGGCCCGAATGACAGCAGCCAGAGTTACCATTAGCCAATATTGGTCAATGACTTATATCACTTCACGGGCCCTTCGAGCGCGGCGGTAGCCGACGTCGGAGCAGCTGCGAGAGCCGGCCGAGCTGCGTTGGCGTGACCCGCGATGGGGCTCATCCACCCTCGCTGGCTCCACCCAAGCGCCCCGCGAGAGGCCGTCCCGTCAACGTCGCTATCACGGCCCGTGGCACGCCGCTCAATGGTGAAGCCCTACCGCTTCACCTCGGCCCTCGCCGAACGCCCTGCTCGCCCGCCGACCCAAGGCCCTTGAGCGCCCGAACGCGCCGCCGGTACGCTGGCGTTCTGCGCCGGTAGCCCTGCGCGCCGCCACGCCCTGTGACTGCCTCGGCCCCCTGTGCTCCGGCTCCCTTGTCATCCCCCGAGCGCCCCCCCACCATGCCTGGACGCTCGATGCTTCTCTAGATGCCCCCCACCCCCGAAGAGCTCGCCCGCCAGCAGATCGACGCCGCCCTCGCGCAGGCCGGCTGGGTCGTTCAGAACCGCGACGACATCAACCTGGCCGCCGGCCAAGGCGTCGCCGTCCGCGAGTTCGCGCTGGCCAGCGGCCACGGCTTCGCCGACTACCTGCTCATCGTCGACCGCCAGGCCGTGGGCGTGCTCGAGGCCAAGAAGGTCGGCCACGCCCTCTCAGGCGTCGAGACCCAGGCCGAGCGCTACTCCGCCGGGCTCCCCGACGACCTGACCGCCCCGGTCCGGCCGCTGCCGTTCCTCTACCTCAGCACCGGTGTGGAGACGGCCTTCATCAACCGGCTCGACCCTGACCCCCGGACCCGCACCCTGTCGACGGTCCCGCACATCCACCGGCCCTCGACCCTGGCCGAGTGGCTCGCGTCCAAGACCCTGCGCGGCTGGGCCGACCAGGTGGCCGAGTCGACCGACGCCTACGACGCCGAGTACGACGACACGCGCCCGTCCTCGTTCCGCTCGCGGATCCCGACCCTCCCGCCCCTCGACCCCAGCGGCCTGCGCCCGAACCAGGTCGAGGCGATCGGCAACCTCGAGCGGTCCCTGCGCGACAACCGCCCACGCGCCCTGGTCCAGATGGCGACCGGCTCGGGCAAGACGATCTTCGCCATCACGCAGATCTATCGGCTGATCAAGTACGCCGGCGCCCGCCGCGTCCTGTTCCTGGTCGACCGCTCCAACCTCGGCGAGCAGGCCGAGAAGGAGTTCCAGGGCTACCGCACCGCCGACGACAACCGCAAGTTCACCGAGCTGTACAACGTGCAGCTGTTGCAGTCGAACACCATCGACCAGGCCAGCAAGGTCGTCATCACGACGATCCAGCGCTTGTACTCGATGCTCAAGGGCGAGCCCGACCTCCTCACCCACGACGAAGAGGAGTCGAAGTTCACCGCGGCCGATCCGCTGATCAACGAGCCGCTCCCGGTCGTCTACAACGCCAACTACCCGCCCGAGTACTTCGACGTGATCGTCGTCGACGAGTGCCACCGCTCGATCTACACCCTCTGGCGCCAGGTGCTCGAGTACTTCGACGCCTTCCTGATCGGCCTCACGGCGACGCCCTCGGCCCAGACCTACGGGTTCTTCGGCGGCAACCTCGTGATGGAGTACGACCACGAGCGCGCCGTGGCCGACGGCAACAACGTCGACTTCGAGGTCTACAAGATCCTGACGCGCATCAGCCAGGAGGGCTCGACCGTCGAGGCCGGTACCCAGGTCCACTACCGCGACCGTGAGACGCGCCAGAAGCGCTGGCACACACCCGATGAGGACGTCTCCTACTCGGCCGAGGAGCTCGACCGCCGCGCCGTCTCGCGCGACCAGATCCGCACGATCATCCGCACCTTCAAGGAGCGCGTGACGACCGAGATCTTCCCCGGCCGCTGCGAGGTTCCGAAGACCCTGATCTTCGCCAAGGACGACAACCACGCCGAGGACATCGTCGAGACCGTCCGCGAGGAGTTCGGCCGCGGCAACGAGTTCTGCAAGAAGATCACCTACAAGGTCACCGGCGTCAGCCCGAAGAGCCTGATCCAGGAGTTCCGCAACTCCTTCTTCCCCCGCGTCGTCGTCACCGTGGACATGATCGCGACGGGCACGGACATCAAGCCGATCGAGATCGTGATGTTCATGCGCGCGGTGAAGAGCCGGCTCCTGTTCGAGCAGATGAAGGGGCGCGGCGTCCGCACCATCGACGACGACGCCCTCAAGGCCGTCACGCCCGACGCCCGCGCCAAGACACACTTCGTGATCGTCGACTGCGTCGGGATGACCGAGACCCAGATCGCCGACACCCAGCCCCTCGAGCGGGCGAAGTCGGTCGCCTTCGCCAAGCTGCTCGAGCACGTCGCCATGGGCGGCACCAACCCCGACTACCTCAGCTCCCTCGCCAGCCGCCTCGCGCGCCTGGACAAGCAGGTCGAGCCCGAGGACTGCGCGCGGATCGTCCTGGCCTCCGGCGGCGCCGACCTGGGTGACCTCTCGCGAGGGATCATCGAGGCCCTCGACCCCGACCGCAGGCTGGAGACCGCCCGCGTGGCGACCGAGGTGCCCGAGGGCGAGGAGCCGTCCGAGGAGGCCCTCCAGAGCGCCACGTCAGACCTCCTGCGCCAGGCCACCCGGCCCCTCGCCGACAACCCCGAGCTGCGCCGGCTGATCCAGGACGTCAAGCGCGACACCGAGCAGCTCGTCGACGAGGTCTCACGCGACGAGCTGCTCGAGGCTGGGGCAAGCCCCGAGGCCAAGGAGAAGGCCAAGGCGCTCGTGCAGGACTTCGAGCAGTTCCTGGAGGAGCACCGCGACGAATACGAGGCTCTGCGCGTCTTCTACAGCGCGCCATACCAGAAGCGGCTGACCTACGCCGACATCAAAGCCCTGGCCGAGGCGATCCAGGCACCGCCGCGGTCGTGGACGCCGGAGAAGCTCTGGCGAGCGTACGAAGCCATGGGCAAGAGCGTCCGCGGCGGAGGGTCGAGCAAGCGGATGCTGACCGATGTCGTGTCGCTCGTGCGCGTGGCGCTGCATCGGGACGACGAGCTGGTACCCTTCGCGACCCGCGTCCACGAGCGCTTCGACCACTGGGTCGCCCAGCAGCGCAACTCGGGCCGAGAGTTCACCGACGAGCAGCTCCGCTGGCTGGAGATGATGCGCGACCACATCGAGACCAGTGCCGAGGTGACGGTCGATGACTTCGACTTCGCGCCGTTCGCTGAGGAAGGCGGGCTGGGTGCGGTCCGGCGGGTTCTCGGAGCACAGCTTGAGGATCTACTCCATGAGCTGAACCAGGTGCTGACCGCATGAGCGATGACTTGCCTGAAGGCTGGAGATGGGTGACGCCGACCGATACAGCTACGTCCGGGCGACACGCCCTCGCGATCGGCCCCTTCGGAAGCAACCTCAAGGTGGTCGACTACGTGGACCACGGGGTACCTCTGGTCTTCGTACGGAACATTCGCGCGAAGGACTTTTGCCGCTCTGATGAGCCGTGCGTGTCGCCAGCGAAGGCCGAAGAACTTGCAGCCCATCGAGCATCAGGAGGAGACATCCTGATAACCAAGATGGGCGACCCGCCTGGTGACGTTGCGATCTACCCGCATGGCGCACCGGACGCGATCATCACCGCCGACTGTGTCAAGTGGAGCGTCGATCCCAGCGTCGCAGATTCGCGTTTCCTGGCATATGCCACTCGGTCTCCGGCAGTGCGCGAGCAGATCTTGGACCAGACCAAGGGTGTCGCCCAGCGGAAGATCAGCCTCGCGCGATTCAAGGCCGTGAAGTACCCCTTAGCTCCGCTCGCCGTACAGCAAGCGATCGCATCCGCCCTCGACTCCTACTTCTCCCGCCTCGACGACGCCGTCGCCAACCTCGAACGGGTCCAGCGCAACCTGAAGCGCTACCGCGCCTCGGTGCTCAAGGCCGCCGTCGAGGGGCGCCTGGTCCCGACCGAGGCCGAGCTCGCCCGCGCCGAGGGCCGCGACTACGAGCCCGCCTCGGTCCTCCTCGAGCGCATCCTCGCCGAACGCCGCCGCCGCTGGGAGGAAGCCGAGCTCGAGAAGATGCTCGCCAAGGGCAAGCCGCCCAAGAACGACAAGTGGAAGGCCAAGTACAAGGAGCCCGCCGAACCCGACCTCCACGGCCTCCCCGAGCTGCCGGAGGGGTGGTGTTGGACATCGCTCGAACAGATCGCGGTCTGGGGTAGCGGCGGCACACCGAAGCGTGGGCAGGCTGAGTACTACGGCGGCGAAATACCCTGGGCTGTGATCGGAGACCTCACCGACGGGCCGGTCGGCTCCACCGAGTCGACGATCACACCCCTTGGGCTCGCCGAGAGCTCCGCCAAGCTCTTGCCGTCCGATTCAGTCTTGCTCGCGATGTACGGCTCGATCGGCAAGCTCGGTATCTCGACGATCGAGATGGCAACAAACCAGGCGATCGCGTTCGCGCATCCTGTACTGCTCACATCGCGGATGCTCTTCACGTGGCTCCTCGCGCACCGTCCTCATCTCGTCCGGCAAGGCAAGGGTGGGACGCAGCAGAACATCAGCCAGACAGTGGTCAAGGCGACAGTGGTGCCTCTCCCGCCGATCGCTGAACTCGCGAGGATCGTCGATGTCGTGGACGCGGGGCTCTCGCACTCCGACCAGGTTGGCGGATCGTTGAAGATCTGCGTGAGCCGAATACAAACACTTCGAGCTTCCCTCCTTGGCTCCGCCTTCCGAGGAACTCTCCTCTCCAGAGTCGACCAGGAGTCCTCCGACCTCGCGCAGCCCGTTGCATCGATCGCATAGTCACATGAGCCGCCAGTCCGATCACATCACCCAGAAGCTCTGGTCCTACTGCCAAGTCCTCCGCGACGACGGCCTGTCCTACCAGGACTACCTCGAGCAGCTCACCTTCCTCCTCTTCCTCAAGATGGCCGACGAGCGCGAGACGCTCACCGGCGAGGAGCAGGCAATCCCCGAGGGCTACCGCTGGAGTGACCTCGCGTCGGCTCAGCTCGAAGGCGTCGAGCTCGAGCTGCACTACCGTCACACGCTCGAGAAGCTCGGCCGCGAAGGCGGAATGCTCGGCCTGATCTTCGAGAAGGCCCAGAGCAAGATCCAGGACCCCGCCAAGCTCCGCCGGCTGATCGTCGACCTGATCGGCGCCGAGGACTGGTCGTCGATGTCCGCCGACGTGAAGGGCGACGCCTACGAGGGCCTGCTCGAACGCAACGCCCAGGACGTGAAGGGCGGCGCGGGTCAGTACTTCACGCCTCGGCCGGTGATCGACGCGATCATCGAGTGCATCCGTCCCCAGCTCGGCGAGGTCGTCATGGACCCCGCCTGCGGCACCGGTGGCTTCCTGCTGGCTGCCCACGAGTTCCTCAAGGGACTCAACCCCGACCGCGATCAGAAGCGCCACCTGCGCTACGAAGCCCTGCGCGGCGTCGAGCTGGTCCCCAACGTCTCGCGCCTGTGTGGGATGAACCTCTACCTGCACGGCATCGGCCCCGACGCCGCCGGCGACCACGACCCGCCGATCGAGACCGACGACGCCCTGCGCGACGAGCCGTCGTCCCACGCCGAAGTGGTCATCACCAACCCGCCCTTCGGGAAGAAGTCCTCGATCACCGTCGTGAATGAGGCCGGCGAGTCGGACAAGCAGACGATCACCTACAACCGCCCGGACTTCTGGACGACGACGTCGAACAAGCAGCTCAACTTCGTCCAGCACGTGAAGTCCCTGCTCGCGATCCACGGCCGCGCTGCCGTGGTCGTGCCCGACAACGTCCTGTTCGAGGGCGGCGCCGGCGAGACGGTGCGCAGGAACCTCCTGAAGGAGTGCGACGTCCACACCCTGCTCCGCCTGCCCACCGGCATCTTCTACGCCCAGGGCGTGAAGGCCAACGTCCTGTTCTTCGACCGCAAGCCCGGCGCGAAGGACCCCTGGACCAAGCAGCTGTGGGTCTACGACCTGCGGACCAACAAGCACTTCACCCTCAAGACCCGGCGCATGACCCGCGCCGACCTGGACGAGTTCGTCGAGTGCTACCACCCCGAGAACCGCCAGGACCGCGAGCCGACCTGGTCCGAGGACACCCCCGACGGCCGCTGGCGCTCCTACACCTACGACGACCTCCTCGCCCGCGACAAGGTCAGCCTCGACCTCTTCTGGCTCCGCGACGAGAGCCTGGAGGATTCGGCGAACCTCCCCGAGCCGCAGGTCCTGGCCCAGGAGATCGCCGACGACCTCCGCGCGGCGCTCGAGGAGATCGAGGGTATCCTCGCAGACCTAGGTACCTGACTGACCGCCTCCAAGGAAGTAGGTCCCCTCGCCCCACAGTGAGACAGCTCGCTTGGGGCGGCGCAGCTTGCTGTCACTGTGGACACCATCGGTCGGTGTCGCGGCCCGACCGGACTCAATGAACCTCTTGCGCAGCCTCCATTGGATCGCCCCTACGCACAGCTGGACATAGAGGCACTCGAGTCGCTACTCGAGTACGAGAAGCAGACCGTCGACTCGCTGAACTCGATGGCGAGCGAGCTCTCGCTGAGGAAGACCCGTCGGGCCAGGAGGCTCTTGATGCGGGTCCTGGAGCGGCTCGACGACCTCGATGATGGGACCGGCACCGACGAGGACGCCGAGCGATTCGGAGCGGGCATGGATAGCCAGCGCGCCCAGGGCCCGACTCCACAGGCAGTCACGACGTGGGGTACTGATGACTCGGTCGAGATCGCGAAGATCGGCGAATCGGCTAATGGAGCTCCAGACCCAACGGCCAAGCCCCACCGCTCGACGATGGAGCCGCAGGTTCCCGACGGCAAAGTGCGAGGGGCCGAGAATGGTGCGTCGAGCGCCCCGATCGAGTCGAAGGTCGGACTCCGAGCAGCATCGTTCGACACACCCACGGCTGCGAGTATCGGCCCAACCGTCGCTGAGCGAGTGGCCTTTGATCCCACTCGATGGGAAATCGCCAGCGCCGATGTCGATGCGCTTGAGCCAGCCGGAAGTGAAGAGCATTTCGAGCTCCATCTTGCGGCATGCGAGTGGGACATGGATCCCGCCATCCTCATCAATGGACCCGCAGACATCCAGGCTCGGGTCCATTGGCAGGACGTCCTCGAGCCCTTCGAGCATCAGATCCAAAACCTCATCACCTTCTGCCGCCGTGCTCCGGTCGCCCTGCTTGCCGACGACGTAGGCCTCGGCAAGACAATCAGCGCAGGACTCATCCTCAGTGAGCTCCGCGTCCGGGGCAAGGTCAACCGAACGCTGATCGTCGTGCCCAAGGCCGTACTGCTCGACCAGTGGAAGGGTGAGCTGTACGAGCGGTTCGCGATCGACTCGACCACAGCTCGCGGGGCCCAACTCGACGTAGCCCTTCGAGATCGCTCGATCGATGTCGTCATCACGACCTACGACAGCGCGCGCAATCGACTTTCGAGGATCGAAGATGGCGCATTCGACATGCTGATCCTGGACGAGGCTCACAAGCTGCGGAATCTGCACGGCGTCAGCAACCCGCCGAGGACGGCGGTCGAGTTCCAGCGCGTGCTACGTGAGAGGATGTTCCGGTACGTCCTCATGCTTACCGCAACGCCCATCCAGAACCGGCTGTGGGATCTGTACTCGCTCGTGGACCTCCTTACCGCCGCGAAGGGGCACGAGAATCCCCTCGGTGGTCCCGACGCCTTCTTCCACGACTACATCGCCGATACACGTAGCTCCGCCCGCCAGCTCGAGCCGCGGAGCAAGGTGAAGTTCCGGCGAATCTTAGGCGAGTACATGGTCCGGACACGACGGGCAGACGCGAAGCTCGTCTTCCCTCCGAGACGCCTGCGAGTCTTGCCGTGCGACGGAACACCTGGAGAGTCAGCCCTCTTCTCGCTCGTCGGAGAAGTGATCGGAGGGCTGAACGGCCTACAGCAGTCGTCGGTCGCCCAAGCGCTCATGAGCAGCCCCAGGGCGCTCGCGACCCAGCTGCAGAACATGGCCGACCGAGGCTCCGTGTCAGTGAAAGACGCGACGAGAGCTGCGGCGATCGCGAGTCAGATCGAGCAGACATCGAAGGAGCGCGTTCTCGTCCAGCTTGTCGCGCAGCTGCAGAGCGAAGGGCCGGACTGGCGCCTCGTCATCTTCACCGGTCGCAAGGAGACGCAGGACGCGATCGGCGAGGTGCTTGGCCGAACGCTAGATCCCCGCCAGGTCGGGTTCATTCGTGGCGGACGTCACTCCGAGAATCAGCGTGCGATTGCTGGCTACGTATCGGACCCCCCGACCGTATCGGTTCTCATCTCGACGGACGCGGGAACTGAGGGGCTCAACCTGCAAGCAGGAAACGTCCTCGTCAACTTCGACCTCCCCTGGAACCCGATGGTTCTTGAGCAACGAATCGGTCGTGTTCAACGGCTCGGATCCAAGCATGCCGAGGTCGTCATTCTCAACCTGGTGTTGAAAGGCTCGGTCGAGGAGAAGGTCGTCGCACGCCTCGTCGAGAAGCTCGCTGTCATCGCCGACTCGATCGGTGACATCGAGGGAATCCTCGACGGCATGGACTCCGGAGGTGGAGACGAGGAGCCGCTTGTCCGGAAGATCAACGAGCTCGTCGTCGGATCGCTGCGCGGACGCGACGTCGAAGCGAGCCTGAGGAGCATCCAGGCGAGCATCGATCGCGCAAAGGAGATTTACGAGCGTGAGAAGGCGGCAGTCGAGGAGAACCTGGGGAGACTCGACTCGATGCACGACGAAGGGCCGCCGAGGCCTACACTCACTCCTGTCGAGCCCAGGCTGGATACGAAGACGTTTGTGACCCGCGCCCTCGAGGCCGGGGAGGGAACCCTCGAATACGCCGAGCACGGCCGCCTGGTCTATCGACGACGCGGCTACGCTCCAGAAGAGGTCGTCTTCGAGCGTCCCGGCAGCAGGGGGTGGGTAGCGCCGGCTATTGCTGGAGGGCCCCGCGTGAGTGTCTACCTCCCCGGCCAGCCAGCGTTCGAGAAACTCGGTGAGATCTGGCGTCGACGTGCACAGCATGCGGTCTACGACCACAGGAGCATCGACGAAGGTCTCTGTGCCGACGCCGCCCGTACTTGGCTCGCCAAGTTCGGACGCGACCTGGAGTTCCACTCGATCGTAATCAACGGCACGGGTTCTTCCTTCCAAGGGAAGGTCGTTGTGAGAGCGGCTGTGTCGGTTGCCCATGACAAGTACGAGAAGCTCATCGAAGTCGCCATCGAGCCACCGGGCATCGAGGCACCGCCGAGCGGCGATGGTGTCGGCATCATCGATGAGCCGATAGATCTGGCAGCCGACGTCGTTCAGGGAGAGATGCTCGAAGTAGCGGTCCTCCAAGGCATCGAGATCGACACCGACATCGGAAACTTCGCCACGTTCTACGTCGATCGCATGGACGAAGAGGTCGAGAGATCTGGGGGCGACCCAGCGCTGGAGCAGCTGCACCGTGACTCCCTCACTCCAAGGGTCTCCACCAAGGTCGTTGGTGCGACCGGCGCGCTCCAGAACCTGGTCAACGTGCAAGCACGGTTCGACTTCGACAAACAGGAGTACCTGCAGGAACTTCGGATCGCACCTGCCCTCGGCCGCGTCGTCCGAGCTCCCGAGCCGAGGCAATGCGAAGAATCCGGGCGAGTCCTGCCGTCGACCTGCATCGGAGAATGCGAGGTGACGGGCAAATCGGTTCGTCGCTCCCTTCTCGAGACTTCGCTGTGCTCGGGGCGCCAGGCTCTGTCGAGTCTGTTCGATTGCTGTGAGGTAACTGGAGTACGGCTCTTGCCGGACGAGCTGGGCCGATCGTCCTACTCGGGCAAGGTGGCCGACCTCCGATTGCTTCAAGATTCGGCGACGTCCGGTCGGTCTGGCCTCGCGGAGGAGATGGTGCGATGTGAGATCACGGGAGCGGTCGTGCTGCTCGACGAGATCCTGAAGAGCGAGGTCTCTGGCCGACAGTTCCGTGCGGATGAGGGAGCTCGGGGAGGAGCTGCCGATCTCCTCGGACACAGGTCCGAGTTCGTTGAGTGCGCGGCATCGGGCAAACGGATCCTGCCACAGGAGGCGGTGACCTCCGACGTCAGCGGTCGGACTTTCGATCGCTCGATCGCCGTGAAGTCTGAGCGATCTGGACGGCTAGGCGGACCTGACGAACAGGCAACTTGTCGCGCGACGAAGAGGACCCTCCTCATCGATGAGGTAGAAGAGTGCATGGTTACACACGAGCTGGTCGACCGAGAGCTGCTCGCTCCGTCATCCATCTCCGGAACGCGCTGCCGGAAGGACATCCTGCAGAAGTGTGAGAGATCGGGAGTCGCGGGGCTTCCGAGCGAGCTCGAACGATCTGCCGTGAGCAACCTGTTGGTGGACAAGCGGCTTCTGAAGGCCAGCGAGATGTCGGGTCAGCTCGCGCTTGCCGACGAGCTGGAACCTTGTAGCGTGACGGGAGACCTCCTGCTGCCCTCCGAGCTAGCTGAGTCCGCCGTGAGCGGGCGCAGAGTTCGCCCCTCACTCTTGGTCGAATGCGCCGTATCAGGTCGGATGGCCATGAAGACCGAGATGGTCGAAGACGCGCTCGATCTTGGAAGTTGGATCATCGAGTCTGAGGCACGAACCTCGGACGTGAGCGGTCGTGCAAGTCGCCCGGAGAACGTGACAAGGTGCCAATGGGACGGTCGGCTACGCCTGGCGGATGAGTACGAAGTCTGCAAGTGGACCGGCTTGCACGTAGGAAGTTCGGCTCTATCAGAAGCTGGTCACCTGGCGGCGTTCGATGTCAGTAGCTCGTCGGCCGTCGAAGAGGAAGACGGAGTTATGAGGTTCGCCGAGCGACTCGATTTCTCACCTCCCCTCCGCGTGCCTGAGCTAGGGGCGGTGAGGGCACTGACGGCAGTGACGCGCGTCACGGCCCCGACGGGCAGGCTCGTCACCGTCTCGGGCGAGCGGAGTCGGCTTCTCGGCCTGAGCCAAGATCGCGTCCAGTTCGTTCTGGACTCCGAGGAGAGACCGCTCGGTCGCGGCCACATTCAGCCTCGAGGCTGAACGGAGTAGGATGGCGTCGACGGGTTCGAGCTCCGATGGGCGCTCGGTCTCGCGAGCTGAACGCGGGTTAGGGAATTGCGCAGGCCTGGCCAGAACGTCCACCAATGAGCGACATCAAGCTGTTCGACATCCGCTCCGGGAACGCCCGCGAGATCTCGGGGGAGGCCGCGAGACTCGAGCGCTCCCTCCAGACGCTCATGGAGCAGAACCTCGAGACCCTCCTCGGGGTGCGCTTCCTCGGCAGCGAGTACTCGACTGGGGCCAAGCATCGCGGGCGGATCGACACGCTCGGGATCGACGAGAACGGCTGTCCGGTCATCATCGAGTACAAGCGCTCGACGAACGAGAACGTCATCAACCAGGGCCTGTTCTACCTCGACTGGCTCCTCGATCACCGCGCTGAGTTCAAGCTGCTCGTCATCGAGCGGCTCGGGCAGGAGGCGGCCGAGGCGATTGACTGGACCACGCCCCGACTGCTGTGCATCGCTGGCGGGTTCACGCGGTACGACGAGCACGCCGTCCAGCAGATGAACCGCAACATCGAGCTGATCCGCTACAGGTACTTCGGCGGCGAGCTCTTGCTGCTCGAGCTCGTGAACGCCACGACCGCCACGGAGGCCATCGTTGTCGAGGAGCCCACCGGAGAACCGTCCGGGACCAAGCCCACCTACAGGACGATCTCCGACGTCCTCGACGCCATCGAAGGCGATCTGCTTGACCTCTACACGGAATTGCGTGCCTACCTGCAGGCTCTCGGGGACGACGTCCAGGAGAAGACGCTGAAGTACTACGTGGCGTTCAAGCGGATCAAGAACTTCGCGTGCGTCGAGGTCTACCCGAGCAAGAAACGGCTCACCGTGTACTTGAAGCTCGATCCGAACTCGATCACGCTCGAAGAGGGTTTCACGCGCAACGTTCGAGAGATCGGGCACTTGGGGACCGGCGATCTCGAGGTGGGTCTGCACTCGCGCGAAGACCTCGAGCGAGCCAAGCCGCTGCTGCAGGCGAGCTACGAGGCGAGTTGATCCCAGTCTCGTGCTCGGCCTAGGCGTCGCTAGCGCCGTCGGCCTGCCCCCTCCGCTCGGATCGCTGCTCTCGGATCTTCTTCTTCCGGTGCTCATGCATGTGCGCGCCGTGCGGTCCCTCGTCCTCGATGATCTCCAGGTCGGTCAGGAGCAGCTCGAGTGCCCGAGAGGGCCGAGTCGCGTCGCCGCACAGTGTCCACTCGTGTCCTGAGTGGATGTAGACGGTGCGGAAGAACGCGAAGCCAAGGACTCCGAGCATGCTCCGAGCTTCGTCGACCAGCGCATGCACATCCTTCCACGACTGACGCACGTGGAATGCTGCGCCTTCGTGATGAACGATCCGCTTGTTGCGGATCTTGCGGAAGCGGTCGAGTCGAGCGCTGATCTGCTCCTCGTCGAGCTGGGCCCCCATCGCCTCGCCAGTCAATCGAAGGAGCTCGCGATCTGACCCTGCGTCGTTGCGAATCCCAGTCCGGCGAAGGAAGTCCATGAGCTCCTCTCGAGCTTCGAGGGCCGGCAGCTCGGTATCGCCGTCCGCGAGGTCGTTGAGCAACGTGACCAGCGATCGTGGCCTATTCCTCCCTCTTGGACTGTCGAAGAGGCGAGCGGCGTGGACGAGTGCCGAGGTCTTCGCCAGATCCTGGATCGTCCCGAACAGCTCGCCGAAGTTGGTCGGGTCGGCGTTGATTCGGTCTGCGTGGGTGCCAACGGTCTCGAGGAGGCCATACGCCCTGTCGAAGCGGAAGATGTCGAGGATGAGCACCTCATCGAACCACTCCTTGAGCTCCTCCCTGCTGGTGGATCGGATTCGAGGCACTACTCGTCCTCGGAGAAGAGCTCGTCGAAGGATTCCCCGACGGACCTGTCCAGGTGCTCGGCGAGGGCCTGGACGCCGGACAGCATGTCGTGGTCGAAGGCGTGGGCGTACACCCGCATCGTCCTCCGAGGGTTTGCATGGCCAGCCAGGCGACTCGCGGCCAGGATGTTGCCGTCATCGCGGATGGCGCGGATGCTCGCCCAGTCCGAGGCCCCGGCACCCTCGGAGACCTCGTCGGAAACGCCGGCGAGACCCGGTTGTTTAGCGTGAGCCGCGGGCAAGAGCGCGAGCAGGGCGAGGGCCGCTATGAGTCTCATCGTCAACTTCGATCAAGTCGTGGCAACGGGTGTCGGGCGAGAGCCGCCTCGACGGCAACGCCGCGTCGGCGTCGTGACTGATCCTAATCCCGGGCCCCGAATCCCGCACGTTGCACGACCAAGGCGCGCCGCACCTAAGTTCCTGGCCTGCGTTGCGATACGGGCACTGACACGGCCTCCTCCCCCGGACCTCTCCAGCACCAGGGGGCTATCGGGGACGTAGCACGGCCTCTGGGGGCTTGCCTGAGGTTGCGCCTTTGCCTCGACTGTGGACCGAGACCCTTGCCTGCCCCCGCCAACCCCGGGTGGCGAGAACGCCATCCAGACCCCGTGGCATGACCCGTTGTGGCCGCCGCGGCGCAAGGCAGGCGAGTCCGCGCTTCGCGCGCGGGCTTAGTCATCAGCGATGTTCTTCTTGGCCGGTGGCCGCACTCCGCGGTTGGCTCGGCCGGTTATCCAGCGCCATTGAATTCGACAACTTCACACAGGGCCTGGGTACCGAGGCGGACGACCTCGCGCATTCGGACGGAATCCGATGCAAGAGCGAGTCCCGGATACCCCGGGTCACGACGACTCACCAGGCGGCCGCACCGACGGTCCGCCGACCTACTCCGGAGATGACTTCACGCTCGAGGAGCTGATCCCCCTCGAGGCCGTATGCAAGCTGCTGAAGAGGCGCCGCGATACTCGAGCGCTTCGTCGGTGGGTGCTCGACGGTCAGGGTGGCATCTATCTCAGGGCGGTGGAGGACGGGAAGCACCTCTACACCACCGCCAGGTGGGTCTGCGACTTCATCGCGGCCACCACGAACCGGAGGAACGACGCGCGACGGGCGAGCTCCCGGAAGCGCCATGAGTCGACGAAGAGGACCACCTCGCGGCCTAGCGGTCGCACGAGGTCGGTGCTGGACAAGTACGGATTGAGCCCCGAGGCCGGCTCGAACGAGACCTGACCGGCCCTAGCGCGGCCCAGCGAACCATCGGAACGACTCGATGGCCGCTGGGCCCTTTCGTCGCCGGTCTGTGCCGTGCTCAGCCGAACCGGAGGGCGAACTCGACCCGTCGCCGCTCGCTGACCTCGGCGTAGATCTCGGTGGTGTTCGCGTTGCGGTGACCGAGGATCAGCTGTGACGCTTCGAGGCCGGCTTCCTCACGCAGGCGCGTCCCGGCGGCGTGCCGTAGCTGGTGAGGCGTCCAGCGATCGATGCCGGCTTGGTCGCAGGCGCGCTGGACGGCACGACGCAGCTCGGGGACACCGTAGGCGTCACGCAGGTCGGCGCGGCGGCGCCGAGAGCCCTGGCGTCGTCTCCGAGCCGCGTTGCGCTCGTCCTCCGCCTCTCGGGGACTGAAGAGCGGGAGGGAGTCGTCGGGCCGCGGAACCCGGTCGAGGAACGGCCGGAGGATCTCCTGAGCATGCGGGCCGATCGCGACTCGACGAACGTGCCCGTGGTGCGCCGCCTTGTGGTGGTCGAGCCGGTAGAACCAGACCTCGCCGGATCGCTCGAGATCCCGTGGACGCATCGCCACCGCCTCCCCCGACCGCATCCCGCTCCACCACATCAGCTCCACGATCGCCGCGATCTGCCGGGAGGCGTGCGGAAGGACGGCGTCGACGTCCGCGCGTGACACAGGCCGGCGCTTCTCGGTCTCGCGCGCCCGGCTCCTGCCCGCCTGGAGGTTTCGCAGGACGGTCAGCCCCTGGTAGGTGCTGGCAGAGACGAGCTCCTCCTCGGCCCCCCACTTGAACAGCTGCACGAGGCGTGAGACCCGGATGTTGACCGTCTTGCGGGCCAGCGCGTCATCGAGCATCCGCTCCCGCACCAGCTTCAGGCACTGCAGCGAGAAGTCCTCCGCGCGCGTGCTCGCGAAGAGCTGCATCAGCGGACGGAAGGCGTAGACGAACGCCTCGACGGTCTGGGTCGGCGTACCGTCCGCCCGTCGGTAGTACCTCTCGGCGTGGAGCAGGAACCTCGCAACGAGGTCCGCGACGGTCAGGTCGCCGAGCTCGGCGTCTGGGTCCTCGCCCCCATTGGCGAGCCAGCGCTGTAGGTGCTCCTGGAACGCCTGGTGCGCCGCGGGGTCGTCGTAGCGGCCGAACCACTGCTGGCGGCCGTTGAAGCGGGCATAGGCGTACCCGCGCTTGGTTCTCTTGAGTGTCGGGATCTTGGCTGTCTTCACGGATGTCGGGCGAAGCGAGGTGTCGCCGCGGAGACGCCACGTGGTTGTCCACGTGGAATTCCACGGATCGAAGTGCCTCGAGTCGCGCTGCCCGTGAAGGCAGGTTCACCGCAAGTGCGGCATCGAACTCAAGTAAGAATGGTCGGGGCGAGAGGATTCGAACCTCCGACCTCTGCAACCCCATTGCAGCGCGCTAGCCATGCTGCGCCACGCCCCGACCGAGAGGTCGAGCAGGATACGGGGCGTCCCGGGGGAGGTCAATCGGCGGGTCGGGTAGTTGAGGGGGCGACCGGGAGGGACGAGAATCTCGGCATGCCGCGGATCCATCGCACCCTGCGTGAGCCCCAGGGGCGGCCGAGGCGGCGGCATCGGACTTGGATGCTGTCCATGAGCCTGGCGACCCTGGGGTGGGCCTGCTGGTGGCTGGACCTGCTCTTGGCACGGACGGTGCCGGACTTCGTGCCCAACTACGCGCTGGTCAGCTCGGTGGCCTCCTTCTTCGCGGTGGCGGGGTTGGTCCTGGCCTTCCTCTCCATCCGGGGGCGCAGCCGGCTGTGGCTGGGGATGGCGGCGGTGCCGCTGTTCGCCAACGCCAGCCTGCTCTCGATGCCCTGGCTGATGCAGGGCCACGGCTGAGGCGGCCGCCTACAACGGCGTCGAAGCCAGGATCATCCAGGCTCCGGTGATCGTCGTGATCAGGGTCAGGCCCAGGACCGTGAACGCCGTCAAGCGGTGCCAGCGCTTCACGTCGGCCCCGCGCAGGGTGGCGATGCCGGTCGCCAGGGGCGCCAGGTACAGCGCCGTCGTGACCTTGGCCAGGGTCAGGTGCACGGGGGTGATCAGGCCGGCGGACTCGATGTCGTAGAGGGTGCCGAGCTGCTTGGCGTAGTAGATCGCCGCGCCCAGGCTCAGCACCGTCGTGACCACCAGGGGGATGTGCAGCGCGCGCCGCCCGAGCAGGCCGGTCCAGGTCACGAAGACCAAAAGGACGACCGTGAGGCCCAGGAACGACAGGAATCCGGCGGTAGGTGAAAGCACGGCGATGGGGATCAGGCTCCGCTGGAACCGGGCAGCAACCCTTCCATCTCGGCCGTCGGCGAGCGCTGCATGAGCGTGCGCACGGCCTCCTCCGGGTCGACTCCCTCGAACAGGACGGCGTGGACCTGCTCGGCGATCGGCATCGACACCGCGACGCCCTCGGCCTCGGGGCCGAACAGGGCCTGGGTGGTCCAGACGCCCTCGGCCACCATCGACATCTCGGCCAGCACGTCCTGGAGGGTCTTGCCGCGGCCGATGTGCTCCCCCACCGCGCGGTTGCGCGAGTGCCGGGAGGTGCAGGTGGTGATCAGGTCACCCATGCCGGCCAGCCCGAAGAAGGTCTCGAGCCGCGCGCCGCGGGACACGCCGAAGCGCGCCATCTCGACCAGGCCGCGGGTGAGCAGGGCCGCCTTGGCGTTGTCGCCCAGGCCCAGTCCGTCCGAGATCCCGGCGGCGATGGCGATCACGTTCTTGAGCGCCCCGGCCAGCTCGACGCCGATCGGGTCGGTCGATCGGTAGACCCGGAAGGTCTCCGAGTTGAAGGCCGCTTGGACCTGCTCCGCGACGGCCGTGTCGTCGCAGGCCGCCACGAGGGAAGCCGGCAGCCCGCGAGCGACCTCCTCCGCGTGGCTGGGGCCGGCGAGCACGCACAGGGGTCGGTCGCCGAGCTCGGACGCGATGATCTCCGTCGGCCGTTGGAACGTCTCGATCTCGAGGCCCTTGGTAGCGCTGACGATCGGCACGTTGCCGCCGAGGGCGTCCTCGAAGCGCGTGACCACCTTGCGCAGGTGTTGGGTCGGCACCACTGACAGGCACAGGTCCACGCCGCGCGCGGCCGCGAAGGGATCCGCCTCGAAACGCAGGGCCTGCGGCAGTGAGATCCCGGGCAGGTAGGCCTCGTTGGCCCGCCGCTCCGACATCTCGCGCAGACGTTCCGGGAAGGCGCTCCACAGCACCACGTCGGCGCCGTTCTGCACCAACAGTCGCGCCAGGGCCGTGCCCCAACTTCCATCACCAAGGACCAGGATTCGTGTCTTCTCAGCCATCGCTTCCAGGGGGCTTGTGACCGCCGCGCGGTTCGGTGCCGGCGATCATGCGGCGGATGTTCGATCGGTGTCGGACGAGGATCAGGAGGCAGAGCCCCACACAGAACAGGGTCAGCTCGGCGCCGCCGCTACCGGCTCGCAGACCGGCGGTGATGGGCAGGGCCAGGCCGAGACCGATGGAGGCCAGGGCGACCATGCGCGTGGTACCCCAAAGGAGCAGCCAGACCAGGCCGCTGATCAGGAACACGACCGGATCGATCGCGACCACGACCCCACAACCGGTGGCGACGGCCTTGCCGCCCTTGAAGCGCAGGTAGATCGGGAAGACGTGGCCGAGCACCGCAGCCAAGCCGCAGAGCACCGCCGCGACACCGACCTGGTCCGGCGGCACGGCAAGGGGCGCGATCACCGCGGCCGGCACCGCCCCCTTGGCGAAGTCGAGCAGGAAGGCCACGATCCCGAGGGGCTTGCCGAGCACGCGCATGGCGTTGGTGGCGCCGATGTTCCCGCTCCCGATCGTGCGGATGTCGACTCCGCGCAGCAGCTTCGCCAGGGTGAATCCGAACGGCACCGAGCCCAGCAGGTAGGAGACCAGCAGGGCGCCGAGGAAGGCCGAGGTGAAGTCCGGGAGGGGCGGCATCGCGGGCCAGGAGGTTAGCCCAGGGCCGGGTGCGAAGCCCGTCCGATCAGCCTGCCGCCCCTGGAACCCGGTCCGGATCCGGCTCCCGGCCAGGCTCGGATCCGACTCGCACCGGGGCCGCGGGGCGGTACCCTGCGCCGGCCCATGCCTGCCCCGATCCTCGGCGTCGACACCGGCGGCACCTTCACCGACCTCGTGCTCGCGGGCGACGGCGAGGAGCGCGTCCACAAGCTGCCCTCCACTCCGGCCGATCCAGGCCAGGCAGTGGCCGAAGGCGCGCGCGTGCTCGACGCCCTGAACGCGCGGACCCGCGTGGTGCACGGCACGACGGTGGGCCTCAACGCCCTTCTGACCGGACGCGTGGCGCGCGCGGCCCTGGTCACCAACCGCGGCTTCGCGGACCTGATCGAGATCGGGCGCCAGACCCGGCCGGACATCTACGACCTCTCGCCCCAGCGGCCGGCTCCCCTGGTCGCGCGGGAACTGCGCTTCACCGTGGACGAGCGCGTTTGGCCCGCGGCCGACGACCCCACTCGCCTGGAGCGCATCGCCACCGCCAGCGACGAGGACCTGGCCAAGCTCGTGCGCCGGATCCGCCGAGCGGGCCCTGAGTCCATCGCCGTGTGCCTGCTCCACAGCTACGCGGACCCGGCCGACGAACGGCGCGTCGCCGACGCCCTGGCGCCCCTGGGCCTGCCGGTGACCTGCTCCGCCGAGCTCCTGCCCGAGCACCGCGAGTTCGAGCGCTTCGAGACGGCCCTGGTCAACGCCGCCCTCGCTCCGGTGGTGGCGAGCTACCTCGAGCGCCTCGCGGCGGCCCTGGCGCCCGCCCGTTTGAGCCTGTTGAGCTCGCGCGGGGGCCTGCTCAGCGCCGAACGCGCGGCGGCGGAGCCGGTTCGCATCGTCCTCTCCGGCCCCGCCGGCGGCGTCGTCGGCGCAGTCGAAGCGGCCCGCGACGCGGGCTTCGCGCGCCTGGTCGCGCTCGACATGGGCGGCACCAGCACCGACGTGGCCTTCGCCGCCACCGCGCCCCTCGCCGCGGACGAGGCGCGCGCCTCGACCGACCTGCCCGAGGTCGCCGGCCACCCGATCGGCGTACCCTGCCTCGACCTGCACACGGTCGGCTGCGGGGGCGGCTCGATCGCGCGGGTGGACGGCGGCGGCGGCCTCGCGGTCGGACCCGAGAGCGCCGGCGCCGACCCCGGTCCGGTGTGCTACGGCAAGTCCGACGAGCCGACCGTCACCGACGCCCACGTGCAGCTCGGGCACGTGGCCGGCGGCCGCTTCCTGGGCGGCGCCCTCGAGTTGGACCGCGACGCCGTCGCGCGCGCCTTCGAGGACCTCGGCCGGCGCCTGGGCACCGACGCCGACCGCGCCGCCGGCGCCGTGCTCGACGCGGCTCGCGCCGCCATGCGGCGGGCGGTCTCGGTCATGACCCTCGAGCGTGGGCAGGACCCGCGGCGCCTGCCCCTGGTGGCCTTCGGCGGCGCCGGCGGGCTGCACGCCGCGGCCCTGGCGGCCAGCTTGCAGATGCCGGGCGCGCTGGTTCCGCGCCATCCCGGTGCCCTGTCAGCCTGGGGCATGACCCGCGCCGTGGCCAGCGCCGACCGCGCCGCGACGGTGCTCGAGTCCCTGGAACGCTGGCCCGCGACGCGCCGTCGCAAACAGCTGCGGTCCTTGGTGGCCGACGCGCGCGCGGAGCTCGCGGCGAGCGGCGCGCGGGGTGCGACCGACGTGGAGCTGGAGGTCGACCTGCGCTACGAGGGCCAGGCCTACGAGCTGCGACTGACCGACGCCGCGCGACTGACGGCGCGCTTCCACGACGCCCACGAACAGCTCTACGGCTACCGTTTACCGGAGCGCGGCGTGGAGTTGGTGTGCCTGCGGGTGCGCGTTTCGATCCGCGGCGGGCGCTCCGAAGCCGATACGGCGCGGCCGCGGCGGCGACCCGCTCCCACAGCCGCCACGATCGGCCAGCGCCGCGCCTGGTTCGGGCGCTGGGTGAGAACGCCCGTGCTGGACCGCGCGACCCTGGCCCCCGGGCATCGGATCGACGGCCCGGCCCTGGTCGAGGAGTTCTCGGGCACGACCATCGTTCCGCCCGGTTGGGGCGCGCTGGTCGTGCGCGGCGGTCACCTGTCGCTCGAGCCGGCCGGCTGAGTCACCGTCAGGAAGCGCCACAGGCCGAGGCGATGCTCGACCACGTCGAAGCGCTGGCGCACGGCCTCCTCCAACGCCGACAGGTAGCGCAGTCGCCCGGCGGCCTCGTGGAAGTCGAGGCGCGCGGTGTAGCTCACGTCCATGGCGACCGGCTCCACGGCCAGGATCACGTCGATCGCATCGGCGGCGGCCGCGATCGCTTCGGGCGGCGCGCCGGAGACCATCGTGGCGGAGATCTGGCGCGAGACGTCGAGCTCGGCCACGTCGGGACGCCAGATGGTGACCTCGGGCGCGTCCATCCAGAGCCGGATCACGGTGCCGCCCTCGGGTAGGGCGGCGTCGATCGCCGCGACGCGCTCGTCGTAGTTCCAGCCGCGGTTCCAAGCGCTCCACTGGACCAGGGCCAGGGTCAGTTGAATGGCGATCACGACGAGGGCCAGGGCTCGGGCCAAGGTGCCTCGGTTCGCAGTGGGCCAGGCCAGGGCCGCTGGCCAAGCCAAGAACGCCGCCGTGGGCAGCAGGTAGGCTCCGCGCTCGTTGACGCCCCAGACTTGGAAGAAGACCCAGCTCGGGACGACGAGCGCGAGGCACGTCGCCAGGTGCCATCCGCGCAGGCGCCCGAGCAACAGGCCCGCGATGGCCAGGGGCGTCAAGAGCAGCAGCGGCAGGGCGATGTTGTGGACGGCGAGGGCCAGGGCGCCCGCATGACCGGTGTAGAAGCTCGAGACGATCTCGACTTCACGATCGACCGCGAGGGGATCGAAGCGGCCGGTACGAATCAGTCCAGCGAGGCCCATCCCGACGACCAACAGCGTCAAGAGCGCCGGGCCGACCGCGAAGAGCAGCGCAGGCAGGCTGAAGCGGCGACCGACGCGCCGGGCTCCCAGTTGGCACAGGCCGAGCACGCCGAAGCCGATCAGCGGCGTGGAGACGTGGGTTCCGTAGGTGATCGCCAAACACGTTCCGACCAACCCCACGCCGAGTACCGGTCGGCGCCAGGGCGCGACGAGTGCGACCAGGGCGGTCGCGAGCACCGCCGCGACGTGCAACACGTGGACTTCGAAGGTCGTCGCGAAGAACACGGCGCCCGGCGTGGTCGCGAACAGCGCCGCGCCGAAGACCGCTCGCGAGCGCGACAGGCCGAGGCAGCGCAGGGCGGCGAAGAGGCAACCGACCGCCACGCCAGCCGCCGACGCGACGACCAGATGCGAGGCCAACAGGACTCCCGCCGGTCCGCGACCCAGGAGTTCGGTGGCCAGACGCAGGAGCGGCACCACCAGCACGTGGTGGTAGCTCTCCCCCCCACCCAGCGCGGCGAAGCTGACCAGGCCGGAGCCGTCCCCGTAGAGGCGAGGTTGGCGCAGGAGCCAGGCACAGAGGGCCGTCAACGAGCCCAGGCCCAGGGCCCAGACCACGTCGGGGCGGGACCCCGATCCAGGGGGCGCTTGCCGAGCACTCGGGTCGGAGGGGAGGGGTTGCAAGGGGTCGGGGCGTCTTCCTGGGTCGCACGGCCCTCGGCGCGCCACGACCGCTCCGGCCCACCGGCGCGGCGACTATAGCGCCGCCCGTACCGCAACCCGAGCGCCGCGCGCTGGCCCCGGGCTCTGGCGTCGGGCCGGATCGACCCCACGATCGTGGGCCGACCAAGCAAGGTCCTTTCCTGGCGGGACTTCACCGGAGCGGTCCCCGCCGGAGGCTCGCAGCGGGTCGTCGAAGGTCAGCCAGTTGGCCAGTCAGGGCGCAAGCCGCGGTGACGAGTCCGAAGCAGGAAGTCGGATTTTGCGACTTCGACTGGCGGATGACCGACCTCGCGCCGCCAGAGACCTCTGTCCGCGGCGCTCCAACTGGGTCTGCCGGGATGTGGAAGGACTCCGGCCCGCTCGTGGCCGCGACGCACTTTCGTGGGCGGCGCGGATCAGACCCGTCGAATCGTCGGCCGACTCTCGCCGGTCGCGCCCTGTCCGCGGGCCATCCAGCCCCGTGCTGCCGTCGGCCACGGGGTCGGGGAACTCGACCCCCTCGGCGAGACAGCTCTCGCCGACCTCCCTTCCCGTGACCACGCCCCGCGGTGCGATCGATCCCGCGCTCCGGTCCGATCCAAACCTCTCCCCGACGACCGCGGTTGCCGAGCCAGGCCGTCGCTACCGCCGACCTGGGCCCTCTCCCCTCCCTCGATGAAACTCTCACAGCTCCTCCCCCTGGCCCTTTCTTTCGCCGGTCTTGCGGCGCACCTGTCGCCCGCGTCGGCGCAGGCTTCTCGAGCGGACGCCCAGCCCCCGATGATGCAGGTCGCGCCGACGCAGCCTGTCGGCGACGCACGGCATTCGACCACCCTCGTCGGGCGCGCCGTCGATGCCGGCGGCGATCCGGTCTCCGGTGCCGTGGTCTTCACCAACCGGGGTGGACAGACCAGCACGGACGCCCAGGGACACTTCGAGCTGACGCTCGTCGCCCCGCCCGCCGGCGCGGGCCTGACGGTGACCGCGGCCATCTCGATCCAGGGCGGCAACTACTTCGGGACACGGACTCAGGGAGCGACCGTCGCCGGTGGCACGACCCACGTCGGCGACCTGCTCCTCACCAGCGCGAGCGCCTGCCAGCCGGAGTGGATCCCCTCGTTCGGAGGCTTGCCCGGCATGAGCGACCCCGTCTATGCCTTCGCCATCTTCGACGACGGGAGCGGATCGGGGCCCGCCCTCTTCGCGGGGGGGTCCTTCACCTCCGCGGGCCCGGTCTCGGCGAATCGAGTCGCCAAGTGGACCGGCCAGACCTGGGAGAGCCTCGGAGCGGGCTTGAACAACTCGGTCCATGAAATGGTCGTCTACGACGACGGGAGCGGTTCGGGTCCCGCCCTCTTCGTCGGAGGAACCTTCACCCTCGCTGGGGGCACCTCCGCCAGTCGAATCGCCAAGTGGGACGGCAACGCGTGGACTGCCCTGGGAACCGGCCTGAACGAGAAGGTCGAGGGCCTGGTCGTGCACGACGACGGCAGCGGGTCGGGGCCCGCGCTCTTCGTGGCCGGACGCTTCACGGCGGCGGGCGGCGTCGCCGCCAGCCGTGTCGCCAAGTGGGACGGCACGACCTGGTCGTCGCTGGGGTCCGGAGTCAACAACATCGCCTACGCGATGGTCTCCCACGACGACGGGGGCGGCGCGGGGCCCGCCCTGTACGTCGGGGGACGCTTCACCAACGCGGGCGGCATGGCCGCGAGCCAGATCGCCAGGTGGGACGGCACGAGCTGGTCGACCCTGGGCGCGGGAACGAAGAGCTTCACCCTCTTCAAGATCGGCATCCAAGCACTGGCGGTCTTCGACGACGGGAGTGGATCCGGCGACAAGCTCTATGCCGGCGGAGACTTCACCCTCGCAGGGGGAGCTCCGGCGTCCCACATCGCGCAGTGGGACGGGAGCGCCTGGTCGCCGGTCGGCAGCGGGGTCTCGGGGACATTCGGTGTGAACGCCCTGACCGTGCACGACGACGGCAGCGGCGCCGGTCCGGCCCTCTACGCCGGCGGGGACTTCACGACGGCGGGGAGCGCCACCGCGAACCGCCTGGCCAAGTGGGACGGATCCAACTGGACCGCCCTGGGGGATGGCGTCGATCAAACGGCCTACGCCCTGGCGAGCTTCGACGACGGCAGCGGCGCGGGCTCGGTGCTGTTCGCCGGGGGCGATCTGTTCTTGGCCGAGGGAATCTGGTGTCGCCGCATCGCCATCTGGGACGGTGCCCACTGGTCGGGTCTGGGCGACGGGCCGAACGCCTACATCCAGGACGTCGCCATCTTCGACGACGGGAGTGGATCGGGCCCGGCCCTCTACGCCTCCGGCGGCTTCCTCTACCTGGGAGGCATCACCGCGCAGTCGATCGCCAAGTGGGACGGAAGCCAATGGACGCCGGTCGGCGGCGGCACGAACTTCGCGACCTATGCGCTCCACGTCTTCGACGACGGGAGTGGCTCCGGTCCTGCCCTGTACGCCGGAGGCAACTTCACCACCGCCGGCGGCAACCCGGCGCTTCGCGTCGCCAAGTGGGACGGCTCGACCTGGTCGCCGATGGGTGAGGGACTCAGTGGGAAGGTCAACTCGCTGACTTCCTTCGACGACGGCAGCGGTGCTGGAGCCCAACTGTACGCCGCTGGCGCATTCCAGTTCTCCGGCGCGACGCCCGCTCTTCGCGTGGCGAAATGGGACGGCTCGAGCTGGTCACAGGTGGGCAGTGGCCTGACCACGGACTTCCTCGGCATCTTGGACCTGGGAGTCTTCGACGACGGTAGCGGAGCAGGCCCCGCCCTGTACGCGGGCGGTTCCGTCACGGGCATCGCGGGCCAACCCACCGGCGGCATCGCGAAGTGGGATGGATCGTCCTGGTCCGCCTTGGGTGCAGGCACCAACGACATCGTGCTCGCCTTGGACGTCTTCGACGATGGCAGCGGACCGGGCCCGGCCCTGATCGTGGGCGGCCGCTTCACGAGCGTCGATGGACTGCCCGCTGCCCACATCGCCGCCTGGGATGGCACTTCCTGGTCGACCTTGGGTAGCGGCATGGACATCACTTCGCCCACCGCGCCGTACGTCCAATCCCTGGTCGTCCACGACGACGGGAGCGGCTCGGGGCCCGCGCTCTACGCCGGCGGCGTGTTCAACATTGCCGGAGGTGTCCCCGCCGGCGGCGTCGCGAAGTGGGACGGCAGCACCTGGTCGCCCCTGGGTGCGGGGCTCGGCTCGGGGGTCACCGCCATGGCTTCGTGGGACGATGGCAGCGGCGCCGCCGCGCAGCTGATCTGCGCCGGCTCCTTCGGCCAGTCGCCGACCGGCAGCAGTTTCCTCGCCCAGTGGGGCTGCCCCGGACCGGGCCCGTTCACCGCGATCGCGGGCTGCAGCGGCAACCCGGCGCAACTGAGCGCCAGCTCGCCGTGCCTCGCGATCGGCCAGGTTGCCCAGTTCGCGTTGCAGCCGACCCAGACCGGCACCGGCCTCGCGGTCCTCTACGCCGGCCAACTCGGATTGGATGGCAACGGCTGCGGCTCCGTCTTGCCGGGCATCGGTGAGTTGCTGCTGGCCTTCGCCCCGGCGCCCGTCTCCGCGGCTTCCGTGGCGACCTCCGGGGGCACCGTCGACTTCGCGATCCCGGTGCCGAACGCACCCGAGCTGGTGGGCTTGACCATCGCCTTGCAGGGCGTCCACGCCGTCGTCGTGTTCGGTGGTCTAGGGATCGAGTTCAGCAACGCGCTGGAAGCGCCGTTCGCGCCCTGAACCCGCGCCGCGCCGTGTGCGCCAACCGAGATTCGAGAAGTCGACCCCGTCCGGCCCACCCCGGCCGCCGAGAGGCGGCCGGGGTGGGCCGCGGGTTCGGCGGGCGCAGCGGTCGGCGGGCGGTGCGAGCGACTGGCCCACCCCACCGGCGCCGATTCGGTCGACTGATCGGAATCGAGAGCGCTGGTGCCTTCGCGCGGACTCCCCGCTCAGGCCGTGGTGTCGCCCCTGCGCCGCTGGCCTCGGGTCAGGCCTGATCCGGACGATCGCCGGGAGTCCGCAGCCGGGGCGGGGATCGGCCGCCGAGCCGAGACCGCTGATCGGGCCGTTGCTCCAGGCTCAGGACCGGCCCCCGGCGCCCCGCGGCCCAGGGGAGTTCGCAGGGCGCATCCGTCGGCCCGGATGACTTGCAAAGGGTCCAGTGGTCCCTAGGATGGCGCCGCCCACGGCGCGCTATGTCCGCTCAGGGCCACCACCGCGGCGACCATCGCGCCGCCCGGGCCGCCGGCTGGACAATCGTCCGCCGAGTTGGCCCGCTCCCCCTGAACGAGAACCAGACCAACCCCACCTGCAGCCATGACCTACGTAATCGCGGAGCCCTGCGTCGGGACGAAGGACACCGCCTGCGTCGAAGTCTGCCCGGTCGACTGCATCCACCCCACCAAGGACGCGGCCGATTTCGAGGAGCACACGATGCTCTACATCAACCCCGACGAGTGCATCGACTGCGGCGCCTGCGCCCCCGAGTGCCCCGTCGAGGCGATCTTCGACGAGAACGAGCTGCCCGAGAAGTGGGCCGAGTACACGAAGATCAACGCGGACTGGTTCGAGAAGAACCGCTGATCGACGCCTGACAGGCACCCGACAGGGGCAGGCCCCGCAGCTTCGATCCGAAGCTGCGGGGCCTGCTCTCGTTCGGGGCTCGCTCGAGCCCGTTGGATCTGGCCGAATCAGAAGCTCCAGGAGAGGCCCAGGGTCGCGCCGATCCCGGGCGCGTCGAAGCCGGAGCCGTGGACGCGGTAGTTGGCGTCCGTCAGGTTGCTGAGCAGCAGCGACCAGCGGCCCTCGGTGGAGCCCAGGACGCCCTCGAAGCCGACGTTGAAGACCATCCAGCCGTCGGTGCCGGTGGGGTCGATGCGCGGGTCGGCGATGTCACTGGGCGCGAGCTGGTCCTGGCGGGCGGCGAAGACCGACTGGAAGCGGATCGTCTCCACGAACTTGCCCACGCGCTCGAGGGGCGACCACCCCAGGCCCAACTGGCCGTGCAAGGGCGGGATGCGGCTGTAGGGCTGGTCGTCCAGGGAGTCGTCGCCCGTGAGCGGGTCGACGCCGTAGGTGCGGCCGCGGGCGAACATCAGGTTGCCGTTCATGGACCAGGGCGAGTCCACCGCTCCCAGGCGCTGGTGCCAGCGGCCCTCGAGACCCCAGACCACCAGGTTGTCCTGATTGGCGAGTTGGTAGACGTCGTCGGTCGAGCCGGTCGCCGCCTGGTAGTCGGCCGTGAGGGTCGGATCGAAGCGCCGCCCGATGACGTTCGACACGTCGTTGTAGAAGGCCGCGATGCCGCCGTCCCAACCCTCGCCCCACATGTCGAGGGCCAGCTCATGGAACAGGCTGCGCTCGGGGTCCAGGTCCGGGTTGCCGACCTCGACGCCACCGCCGAAGGAATCGACCTTGGACAGGTCCGAGAGGTTCGGCGCGCGGAAGCCCTGGGCCAGGGTCGCCGAGAGGCGCGCGTTGGAGGCCACGTTCGTGGCCGCCTGGGCGCTCGCCGTCAGTTCGTCGAAGCTCCCCGACCCGCCACCCGAGACCGGCAGGCCCACCGGATCCGAGGTCAGCGGGTCGAAGCCGAAATCGAAGTACGAGTAGCGCAGGCCCAGGGTCAGGTCGACGGGATCGAGGCTCGAGACCTCGTCCTGGACGAAGATGCCGCTACGCAGGTAATCGGCGTCGGGCGGGAAGGCCCCGTCCTTGGCCGTAGCGACCCCAGTGCTGATCGTGGTGTCGACCCGCTCGGACTGCACGTCGTCCACGTCCAGGTCGAAGCCCCAGGTCAACAGGTGCTCCGGGCCGAGCTGCTTGCGCCAGTCGGCCGCGACCCCGAGGGTCAGCACCTCGTCGGACTCGAAGCGGAAGCGGTCGGTGTTCGAGAAGTCGATGCGCTCGCGCTCTTCGATGCGCTCGCGCACCGAGAAGCGCCACTGCATGCGGTCGGCGAAGCCGCCGCGGTGCTCGTCGGTGTAGGCCAGCACGTGCGACTGGTACTGCTGCAGGTCGTAATCCCACAACAGCGACGAGGCCGGGGTCGGTGCTCCGCCCACGGAGGTGGGGAAGCCGACCACCAACTTGTCGGTGCGCGGCACGTCGTCCTCGCGCTGCAGGCGCGAGGTCCAGCGCAGGGAGCTGTAGTCGTCCAAGGCCAGCTCACCGGCACCGAACAGGCTGAACCCGCTGTAGCCGGTGAAGTCCTGGATCTCCCCGCCACCCGCGCGCAGGTCGTTCCACTTCTGCCAGCTACCGCCCACGAGCCAGCCGAAGTCGGGGCTGGCGCCGCTGGTCTGGGCCCAGGTTCGCAGGCCGGATGAGGCGCTCTGCAGCTCGGTGCCGACGCTCCCCTCGAGTCCGTCGTGCCCTCCCAGCCGCTCCGGGCGCCGCCCCTTGGTCCAGATGGCCACGACCCCACCGATGGCGTCGGAGCCGTAGAGCACCGACGCCGGCCCGCGGACCACCTCGACCCGCTCGACCGTGGTCGGGTCGATCGAGTTGAGGGACTGGTTGGGACCGAAACGCGTGGTCGAGTCGTTCAGCCGCACCCCGTCCACGAGGATCAGGATCTGATTCCCGGTCAGCCCGCGGACGAAGGGCGAGCCCCCGCCGAGGTTGGTCTCCTGGATCCAGACGCCAGTGGCCGCGCCGATCATGCGGGGCAGGCTGCGCTCGCCGGTGGCGGCCAGCTCCTGGGCCGTGGCGACCGAGACCTGGGTCGAGGGCTGGGTCGCGGTGCGGTCCGAGCGCGGCGCGCGCACCACCATCGGCTCGAGCTCGACGACCCCGGCTCGCTGGCCGACGGGTACCTGCCCCTGGTCTGCGGGAGCTGGCCCCTGGTCGACGGCGGACGTTCCTTGGAGGGCGAGGAGAACGGGGGCGGCGAAGAGCATCGAGGCGGGCGGGTCAGGGGGGGTCGGCGATCGATCCGTGCGTCAGCGCCAAACGACTCGCGGGGGCGTTCGGTTCACGTCCTCCAGTGACATTCTGCCTCCGGGCCGCGTGCAACTTCCCCCACTCGAGTGGGCTGCCGAGTCCCGGGGACCGGAGGCGATCAGTCCCCGGCGTAGCCCAGGGCCCGCAACTGATCCTGCTGGGCCTCGGTCAGGTCCCGCGCGGCGCGCTCGAAGGGTCGGGCCGAGGCCCGGTAGGCCTCCAGCTTGGCCAGGTACTCGGCCACCAGTTCCGGCTCTTTCGGCGCCAGGTCGTGGGTCAGCCCGGGGTCCGCGCGCCAGTCGTAGAGCGAGCAGCTCCCGTTGGGCAGGGGCAACTTCCGCATCACGGTGCGCCCCTCCACCTCGTCGATCTCGACGCCGAATGTGAAACCGTCGCGCAGGGTCGTGATGAAGTGGTAGCGGTCGTCGCGACAACCGACCTGGTGCCCGCTGGCGTGCTCGAACCAGAAGACCCGCTCGGGATCGGCGCCGGCTCGCGCCACGGCCACGAGGTCGCGACGGGGGTCGACCTGGTCCAGACCGAGCTGCGCGACGATCGTCGGCACCACGTCGCGGGTGGTCACGCGCTCGGCCACGTACTCGCCTTCGACGCTGTTCGGCAACTTCACGAGCAGGGGCACGTGTAGGGTCTCCGGCGTCAGGCCGCGGTGGCTGTAGTAGGTCTTACGCTCGCCCAGGTGCTCCCCATGGTCGGCGGTGATCACGGCCAGGGTGCGGTCCATTTGCCCCACCGCGTCGATCGCGCCGAACAGCTCGGACAAGAGCCGATCCGCATAGGCGACCTCGACGCGATAGAGGAACTCGACGTGCTCGCGGCTGTTGATGCCCTGGAGGAAGTCGAGGTCGGGGGGGTAGATGTCGGGCTCGAACAGGGTCGGCGGCTCGACCCGGCGCGGCGGCAGCTCGAGCCCGGTCCCGCGCAGGTAGTCCTCGAGTGCTCCGTCGGGCAACAGGTAGGGCGTGTGCGGGTCGTACAGGTGGACCCACAGGAAGAAGGGCCGCTCGCCGGCCTCGTCCCACTCGTCGATCCAACGTCGCGCCACGTCGATCACGTCGCGACCGTCGAGGTTGCTGCCCGGTTGCGGCGGGCCGAAGCGATCGAAGCCCTGGGCGAAGCCCGACGACTCGCCGATCGCCTCGAAGGACACGGCGCCAGCGGTGTAGTAGCCGTGCGATCGCAGGATCTCCGCCAGGGTCGTGACCGACGGATCCAGCACGCCGTAGTTGTCGAACAGGGCGTGGTCCTGGATCGACAGGCCCGTGAGTATCGACGCGTGGGAAGGTTGGGTCGAGTTGCCGGCGCTCCAGGCGTCGGTGAAGACCAGGCTGCGCGCCGCCAGCTCGTCGAGGAAGGGCGTGTGGACGCCGGGCTGCGGCGCCTCGCCGGTGAACGACGACCCGAGGGCGTCGAAGCGCGTGGTGTCGAGGGTCACCAGCACCACGTTGGGGGGACGCGCGGCGCCGAACTCGCCGACCAGCAGCGGCGAGCCGATCACCGCCAGGGCACGATCGAGGCTCCGCTCGCGCAGCTCGCCGTCGAGCCGCACGAGGAACTCGAGTTCGACCGACTGACCCTCGAGGGCAGTCAGGTCGACCCTACAACGGTGCCAGGCGCGGTGCTCGCCGGGCCGCGGGTAGGGGTGCACCAGGACCTGCTCGCGCCGGCCGGAGCTGCCGTCGACCGGTGCGACCGACACGATCAGGCTGAGGGGCAGTTCGAGCGCGCCGCCCAGCAGTCCGGTGGCGAAGACCAACTGACCGCCGGGCGGCACGACGGCCTCGCAGGTGAGCGGATCGTCCAAGGCCATGGGCCAGGCGCGGTAGGCCTCGCCGTCGATGTCGATCACACCGCCGTCGCCGCTGAGCTCGCCGGAGGGGTCCGAGGGTGAGGCGCCGGGCTCGAAGCTGCGGTGGATGTGCCGGATCGCGACCAGCTCGATCGGCGCTCGGACGCCGCTGCTGGGCTCGAGCCGCAGGTTGGAGAGCTCGCCCCGCCACTGGTGCATCTCGACCATCGAGAGGCGCAGGGTCTGCACCTGGGCGCTGCCGCGCAACTCCGCCTGTTGGGTCGCCCGCGCGCCGCCGGGGAGGTACCACGCGAGGGAGGAACGCACCGTCCGCCCCACTACAAGGTCGACTTCGATCACGTTGAAAGCCGCCGCATCCGCCGCGCCGACGTACTCCAGCGCGGGGTGCGACTCGAGATCCAGCTCGCCGCGGATCAGGACGCCGCTGGAGCGCACGCCGGGAGTCGCGGCGGCACCGACCAAGCGCCAGGGTCCGAAACTGGCGGGGTCCTCGCCAAGGACCCACTCCCCCACCAAGCGCTCGGCGTCGGCGAAGGCGCGCGCGGGTGAGACGCCGCCGTCCAGACGCGGATCCAGGTGGATCGCCGTCGGTGGTCCCGGCGGAACCGGCTTGCCACAACTGGCAAGGAGCAGCGCCAAGCTCGCCGCCAAGGGCCGCCACAGGCTCGCCGACGGGCAGCCCCATCGCCCAGCGGGGACGGCCGACCCTTCCGTCGTTCCGATCACCATCGACGAAGTCTACTGCCGCAGCAGCGACGGGCGGAACGCGGCGAGCAGCAGTCGAATGCCGCAGACGATCACCACCACGAGGTGTTGGTACCGCGCTCGATCAGGCCCCCTCTGGAGCCCACCGCAATGGTCTGGCACCGCGCGCGCCGGGGAGCCGCTCCGTTCTCCGGACCTGCGAGCACGAGCTACGAGCAGAGGGGAGATGGAGCGGCTGATGGGATTCGAACCCACGACTTCAACCTTGGCAAGGTTGCGCTCTACCACTGAGCTACAGCCGCTCTGGCCACGTCATCGGTGTCGTTCCGGCGACGGGCGGGCGAGGAAAGATACCAGGGCGCACGACCGTTGCAAGGGTCTGGGGAGAAACCGCCGGCGACCGTCAGGTGCCCCGCTCGATCAGGCTGCGGAGCCACGCTCCGGCCTCTCGCGCCGCATCGGCCAGGGCCGATCCAGCGGCCAGGCGCCCGGCGAGGAACGACGCGTGTCGACACCCCGAGCCGTGGATTCCCCCACCGGCGATACGCGGGTGGATCGCCCATTCGGGATCGCGACCGGCGGCCAGGATCAGGTCACGGACCGGGTCCTCGGCCCCGTGGCCGCCCTTCAGGACCACCGCACCGGCACCCGCGGCGAGCAGCCGGCGCGCGGCGGCCAGGCGCCCATCCAACAGGTCGAGATCCGACCGGGGCAGCCCGCTGAGCTCGGCTGCTTCGAGGGTGTTGGGCGTCACCACGACGCCCCGTGCCAGCAGCTCGCGGGCGAAGGTCGGGAGCTCCCGCGCCGGCAGGAAGCGCTCGCCGCCGGAAGCGGCCAGGACCGGATCGACGACGACCGGCAGCCCGAGCGGTGCGGCCCAACGCTCCACCAGGTGTCCCGCGGCGCGCAGGGCATCGCCGTCGCACAGCAGGCCGAACTTGACCGCCGCCACGTCGCCGCGCTCGAGCTGCGCCTCGGCCTCCGCGCGCCAGAGCTGCGCCGCGCGCGGGGCGAAGGACCGCACCCGTCGACCATCCTGGTCGGTCTCGGTGGTCACGACGCAAACCGCCCGCGCGCCCGCCGCGGCCAGGGCCGTGGCGTCGGCGTCGATGCCTGCTCCGCCCGTCGGGTCGCGTCCGGCGCAGACCAACACGCGCGGGCCGTCGCCGCGGCTCACGCCAGCGCGGTCCCGAGGCGCTCGTCCTCGTCCAGGTCGCCGTCCGGGTCGATCAGGCCGATCACGCGCTCGCGCAGACGCCGCTCGAGGCGCGTGAGCGCCTCGCCCTCCTCGCCCAGGGCCACCTGCCCGCCGGCCACGCGCCCGTGGCCACCGAACGAGCCCTCGTCCGCCAGGAGTCGATCGAGCAGGCCGTAGGCCTCGGCTCCACCGACCTGGGTGCGCAGGCTCACGTGGTAGCGGCCCTCGTAGGCGCCGCCCACGAAGCTCCACTTGCAGCCTTCCATGCGAAGGAAGAAGTCCGCCATCTCGGCCACGGACTCGGGGTTCTTGACCGGCCCGAGGAAGGCGGCCACAGCGGGTCCGTAGCGCCGCGCCATGCGTAGGGAGCGCGCCAACTCGCGGAAGTAGTCCGCCGGTACCCGCGGGCGTTGGATGCGCGCGAGCATCGGGCGATCGGCGCGGCGGAAGGTCTCGAAGTAGGCCTCCTCGTCGAGGGGCGCCACGTTGTGCGAGAGGTCCGCGGTGTCGAAGCGCACGCCGCAGAACAGGGCGGTGGCCGTGCGCTTGTCGATCGTGACGCCTGCATCGCGCAGGTATTCGTAGACCAGGCTCGAGGTGGCGCCCACGTCGATCCGCACGTCGCGGTGCAACCCCGTCCAGGGCTTCGAACCTTCGGGCGGGATGTGGTGGTCGATGATGCCGACCAGGTCGATGCCCTCGGGGATCACGGTGTGGGTGAAGGTCGGCTGGCTGTCGACCAGAATCGCGCCGCAGACGCGGGCCGGGTCGATCTGGTCGTAGCGGTCGAAGTGCAGCGCCAGCTCGCGCACCATGGCCAGGTTCTCGGCCCGGTGGATGCGACCCATGGTCGCGATCTGCGCCTCGAAGCCGAGGGCTCCCTCCACCAGCGCGGCGGCGCCCATCAGCGAGGCCAGGGCGTCGGGGTCCGGGCTGCGGTGGGTCAGGACCAGCACCCGCTCGACTCCTCGCTCGGTGGCCGCGGCTCGGATGGCCGCGCACAGGGAGTCGGCCGAGCGCTCCCCGGCGGGCGGTGGAACCGGGGGACGGGCGTCGCCGCGATCGGCGGGCTGGCGGGCTTGGGGGGGCTCCATGGGATCGCGCCCGGTCGGGCGCGGCCCGTCAGGTTGACCGCCCTGCGCCTCCCGGCGCAAGGGTGTCCACCCCGGATGGTTGGCGCTTGGGCCCGTCGAGCCAGCCTCGGTCAGATGCCCAGGCTGAGCAGGAACTGGACCGAACCCAGGATCTCGGCGCGGCCGTGGCGGTGGTGTAGCTCGACCACCCGCTCGGCCGACTTGGGCAGGAATTCCTTCACCAGCTTGAAGTCGACCTCCCCCTGCCCGAGGGGCATGGCGGTCTCGTCCTCGGCGGCGTCCTGCAGGTGGATGCCGACCATGCGCGAGCCATAGGCTTCGAGCCACTCCGCCTGGGGCGGCAGGCCCTGGCGCTCGCGCAGGTGGATGCGACCGACGTCGTGCCAGTAGCCCAGGCCTGTCTTGGAGAGGTCGTCGAGGACCCAACCCATGGCGTCGAAGCCGAGCAGGTCGTCGATGTAGCGTCCGGGCTCGAGGGCCACCTTCAGCTCGGGGAACTCGCCCATGAGCTGATGCAGCGAGCGGCACAGGAGCTGCAACTGGGGCTGGCCGGCCTGCTGGACGCGCAGGACGTACTCGCCCACGCGCTCGCGCAGCTCCGAGCTGACGCCGTCGCGCAGGGCCTCGGCCTCGAGGGCCCGCGCCTCGGCCTCGAGGGCCTTGTCCTCGATCTGACTGCCGCGCACCACCAGGCGCGGTGCGCCCCAGCGTTGCGCCAGGCGCGCGTGGCGCCGGATCGAGTTCACGGCGCGCTCGCGCATGCTCTCGTCCAGACTGGCCAGGCGGGCGGCGGGCAGGTCCCTGCCCTGCGTGTCCCGACAGCCGGCGACCATCGAGATCAACTCGGTGCCGGTCTCGGCCTGGGACTCCTCCAGACCGTCCATGGACGGCGGAGAGTCCGTCAGACCCAGCTCGAGCTTGCGAAAGCCCATGCCGACGGCCGCGAAGACCTGGTCCTGGATACTCGTCAACCGCGCGCCGAAGCACGAGGTCGAGAGACAGAAGGGGTTGGGAATGCCGGGAGCGGTCACGTCGATGGGAGGCGGATCGCGGCAGGGGGAATCAACTCCGGCGCCCGGGCATGGGACGTCGGAGCGCCATCCGGAACAGGCCGGGGCAAGCGCCTGGGAAAGCTAGCCGGTAGACCGGCCCGAGGCCAATGAACGCGGGCGGATCGCACGGCGACGGGCTGCGCGGACCCGCATCTGCGCCGCGCGCCGCACCGGGCCGCCCCCCACTTGGATCGGGCACCCGATGCTTCGGCCTGCGGGGATTTCCCTGCGACAAGCCCGCGGGCCCGGCCCCACGGATCAGACGTGGATCTCGGCTGCTACGGTCTCGATCGAGGCGAAGCGGGCCAGCACGGGCTCGACCTCCTCCGCGAGGAACTCGTCGACCTGCTCGGGCGCGCGGCCGACGAAGCGCTTGGGATCCAGCAGCTCGTCGATCCGCCCGGCGACGCTCGCGAAGCTCGGATCGGCCCGCAGCCGTCCCACCAGGGGATTGGGCTCGCCGCGGTGGATCGCCTCCGAGGCGGCCCGGGCGTGCAGGCGCAGGGCCTCGTGGACGTCCTGGCGGTCGCCGCCCGCGGCCACGGCCTCCATCATCAGGGCCTCGGAGGCCAGGAAGGGCAGTTCCTCGCGCAGGCGGGCGTCGACCACCGCCTCGTGCACCACCAGCCCCTGGGCCACGTTCTGGTACAGGGCCAGGATCGCGTCGGTGGCCAGGAACATCTCCGGCAGGGCCAGGCGCCGGTTGGCGGAGTCGTCCAGGGTGCGCTCGAACCACTGCTGGGCGGCGGTCTGCGCCAGGTTGTCCAGGTTGGCCATGACGAAGCGGGCCAGGGCGCAGATGCGCTCGGAGCGCATCGGGTTGCGCTTCCAGGGCATGGCCGAGGATCCGATCTGGCCCTGCTCGAAGGGCTCCTCCATCTCGCGCCGGCCGGCGGAGAGGCGCAGGTCGCTGGCGAACTTGTGCGCCGACTGGGCGATCGACGAGAGCACCTGGCAGACGCGGAAGTCGAGCTTGCGCGGGTAGGTCTGGCCGGTGACGGCGAAGCGGCGCTCGAAGCCCAGCTTCTCGGTCACGCGCTCGTCGAGGGCGCGGACCTTGGCGTGGTCGCCCCCGAACAGCTCCATGAACGAGGCCTGGGTCCCGGTCGTGCCCTTGACCCCGCGGAAACGCAGGTGCCCCAGGGCGTGGTCGATGTCCTCGAGGTCGCCGAGCAGGTCCTGGATCCAGAGGCAGGCACGCTTGCCGACGGTGGTCGCCTGGGCCGGCTGGTAGTGGGTCAGGCCGAGGATCGGCACGGCGCGATGGGCCTTGGCGAAGTCCGCCAGCGAGCGCACCACCGACACGACCTGCCGCCGCACCAACTCGAGCGCGTCGCGCAGGATCACCAGGTCGCCGTTGTCGGTGACGTAGCAGGAGGTCGCCCCCAGGTGCAGGATCGCACGGCCACTCGGCGCCACGTCGCCCCAGGCGTGCACGTGGGCCATGACGTCGTGTCGCAGGCGCCGCTCGTGCTCGGCCACGGCGTCGAAGTCGATCTGGTCCGCGGTGCGGCGCAGCTCGTCGAGCTGCTCGTCGCTGATGGCCAGCCCGAGTTCCTGCTCCGCCTCGGCCAGGGCGATCCACAGCCGCCGCCACTGCAGCGCGCGGTGGCGGGCCGAGAAGAGCCCGCGCATCTCGCGGCTCGCGTAACGGGAGGCCAGGGGGCTCTGGTAGTTGTCGTGGTCGTTCACGGGGGGCTCTGGCGGAGGCTCGTGTGGAGGGCGTCGCGCGATTCGGAGCGCCGGGCGAGACCCCACACGTTAGCGATCGGTCAGGCCCGGGACGACCGCACGCCGGTAGGCGGCGGTTTTGTGCCTGGCACCTGACGTCCGCCTACCGGGGTTGGGGCGCAGGCATGGCCCAGGTGGCGATGGCCGCGGCCGAGGCGCAGGCGGCCAGGCAGAGCACCAAGCGAATGACCAGGCTCCGCGTCCTGAACGACGGCCGCCCCAGGCCCGACGCGACCCAGAGCACGCTGCACGCCCCCGTCAAGTCGGTCAGAACGTCGCCGAGGGACGAGTCGCGGCCCGGGACCCAGGACTGGTGCCACTCGTCGAACAGGGCGTAGCAGAGCACCGCGGCGAGGATCCAGGTGCAGGTGCGCCGGTCGATGCGCGGCCAGGGGAAGGGCTCCATGCGGCGGGGAGCGGCCACCAGCGCCAGGAAGCACAGGAACCCGAACAGCGGCGCGTGGGCCATGTTGTTCACGAACAGCGGCACCGGCGGCGCGACCGGCAATGGGTTGCTGGAGTCGGAGAGCAGGTAGATCGTCACGGCCCAGACCGCGGTCAAGACTGCGCCGCCCAGGCGCGGCAGTCGCAAGAGGGCCCGCCCGACTGCCCTATGGGCGCGGACCAACACCGCCCTATGGGCGCGGACCGACACGGGGCTCGCGGGGTCAGTCAACGCCGTACAGCCGCGCGACGCGCACGGTGCGCCCGGGCGCGTCCTCGCGCTCGACGACCTCGAGCTCGTCGACCATCTCGCGCACCAGGAAGAAGCCCCGGCCGCGCTCGTCCTCGACGTCCGGGACCAGGTGCTCCTCCGCTTGGTGGAGCTTGGCCTCCAGGGCGGCGGCGACTTCCTCCTCCGACATCTCCAGCAGCGACGCGGGGTCGAACTCCGCCGCCGGTGCGGCCTTGGGGTGCGGCGTGACTCCGCCCAGGCCGTCGTCGGAGACCTCCAGGATCCAACCCTGGGCCTCGAGCTCGAGCCGAAAGCGCATCCGCACGTCCCCGTCCAGGTCCCCGGTGGTCATGGCCGCGCCGCCGCCGCCGTGGTCGACGGCGTTGCCGAGCAGCTCGGTCAGGACCAGGGCGATGCGATCCACCTCGTCCGAGGCGACGCCATCGGTGCGCGCGAAGGAGCGCACCACCGCGCGCGCCTGGCGCACGGCACCATGGGTCGCGGGCAGCTCGAGGACCAGCTCGCGCGGCGGCCCGTCGGCGCGGGCAGGCAGCCTCACGGGGCCACCTCGAGTCGCAGGCTCAGGTCCAGGGCCGGAGCCGAATGGGTCGGCGCGCCGACCGAGAGCCGATCCACGCCGCAGGCGGCATAGGCCGCGACGGTCGAGGCGTCGATGCCACCCGACGCCTCGAGCTCGACCCGGCGCCCGAGCTCCGTCGCCAGGGCACGCAGCCGCGGGCAGAGTTCGCTCAGCTCCTGCGGTGATTGGTTGTCGAGCAGCAAGACGTCGGCGCCGCCGCGCAGGGCGGACTCGGCCTCGGCCCGGTCGCGCGCCTCGGCCGTGATGCGAACCTCGCCCCCCACCCGCGCGCGAACCCGAGCCACGAGTTGGCCCATGTCGAGCCCCTCGGCGGCGCGCGCCAGATCCAGGTGGTTGTCCTTGAGCATGACCTCGTCGAACAGGCCGAAGCGGTGGTTCTCGCCACCGCCGCAGCGCACGGCGTACTTCTCGAGCAGTCGCAGGCCGGGGGTCGTCTTGCGCGTGTCGAGCAGCCGCGCCGGCCCGCCGGTCGCGGCTCGCGCGACCAGGTCGGCCATCGCCGTCGCCGTTCCCGAGAGCCGCTGAACCAGGTTGAGCGCCGTCCGCTCGGCCGTCAACAGGGCGCGGGCGCGCGCGCTGACCGTGGCGACCAGGGTCCCGGGCTCCACGCCAGCGCCGTCCTCCACCCGCAGCTCGCAACGGGCCCCGGGGTCGAGCAGTTCGAAGGCCCGCGCGAAGGCCGCCAGGCCGCAGACCACCCCGCTGCCCTTGGAGACCAGGCGCGCCAGGCCCCTCGTCTCGGGGTCCACCGAGGCCGCGGTGGACAGGTCGCGTTCGAGGGCGACCCGAGGATCCCAGGGCTCTGCCGGATCGAGCCCCAGGTCCTCGACCAGGGCTGCGATCAGGACCACGTCGATCTCCGCCGTGGACGGCGACACCGCCCGACCGGCCCGCGGGGGCTCGGAGGGAGGCGAGGGGGCGCGGGGACGCTCCATCGCGCGAGCGTTGGTTGCGCGCGTGTTCATCAAGCCGGGAGTCTACCTCCCGGCCGCCTGCACGGCTTCCAGGGTGCCCGGCCCGATGCCGTCGATCGTCGACCAGAGCGGGATCGGCAAGTGACCCCCCGCTCGCCATCGGGCCTCCGCCACGGACCTTGCCCGCCGCTCGCCCAGCCCAGACAGGGCCCGCAACAGACGCGGAGCTGCCCGTTCCGGACTTCGAGGCGAAGCGCTCGCCGACCGCGCCAAGGGACAACGGACGAGGACCTCGGCCACGGTCGGCGCTCCACCGAAAAGGGCATTCGCCCACCCCCCGCGGGCGCTGGCCGCACCAATGGAGGCGTCGAGCGACCTCTTGTCCGTAGCGCCAAGCGCCCCGCCCGCGCCGCCGGACTCTCCGCCCGCACCGCCGAAATCGCCGCCCGAACCGCCATGGGCCCCGCCCAGGGTGCCGGCCACTCCGACCAGGCCCGAGAAGAGCAGACAGAGGGCCAGGACGCCGATCGGGGAGCTTTCGAGAGGTCGCACCCGACATGGACCGGCTCTGGAGGCGAAGGTGACACGGGAATGCCCGGAATCCTGCGCTCCCTCCCTCGCTCGGTTCACCGGCCCGCGGGCGTTTGACAGAATCGCCGCATTCGGACCATGTCGATCACCGCTCACAACCCCCTCTCCGATCCGCGCTGCCCCGACCTCGGCGGCTACCCGCGCCTTCGGGACAAGGCCGTGCGCGCCGCCGTGGACTCCGACGCGGCAGGCCCGCGTCCCCGGCTGAGCCTGATCGCCCCCGTCTACAACGAAGTCGACAACCTGCAGCGCCTGGCCGACCAAGTGCGCGAGGCCCTCGAGCCTGGCATCGACTACGAGCTGCTGCTGGTCGACGACGGCAGCGTCGACGGCTCGACCGCGGGCATCGAAGCCCTGGCCGCCAGCGACCCGCGGGTGCGCGGGATCTTCTTCGAGCACAACTGCGGGCAGAGCGCGGCCACCGCCGCCGGGATCCGCCTTTCGCGCGGCGAGCTCGTCGCGACCATCGACGCGGACCTGCAGAACGATCCCAAGGACCTGCCCGCGATGGTCGAGCTGCTCGACCGCTCCGGGGCGGACTCGGTGGTCGGCTACCGGCTCAAGCGCCGCGACAGCCTGGTGCGCCGGATCAGCTCGCGCCTGGCCAACGGCATACGCAACTGGATCAGCCGCGACTCGATCCGCGACACGGGCTGTTCCCTGAAGGTCTTCCGGGCCGAGGCCGTGCGCAGCCTGCCGTTCTTCAACGGCGTGCACCGCTTCCTGCCCACGCTCCTGCGCTACCACGGCTTCGAGGTGCTCGAGCACCCGGTCGACCACCATCCGCGCGTCGCCGGCGTGTCGAAGTACGGCGTGCGCAACCGCGCCCTGCGCGCCTTCCTGGACCTGTTGGCCGTGCGTTGGATGCGCTCGCGCATCGTCGAGTTGCCCGTCGGGCGCGTCACGCCGCCCCACGGGGCGGGGAGCGAAGCGCGATGAGTTGGCTGTGGATCGCTCTGGGTTGGACCGGGCAGGCGATGTTCTTCTCGCGCTTCCTGGTCCAGTGGTGGCACTCGGAGCGCGCCGGGCGCAGCGTGGCGCCGATCTCTTTCTGGTGGCTGTCCCTGGTCGGGACGGTGCTGGTGGGCGGCTACACCTTCCAGCGCGGTGAGGCGGTGTTGCTGCCGGTCTTCGCGATCAACAGCGCGATCTACGCCCGCAACCTGCTCTTGGCCGGGGAGAGCCGCGGGAAACTGCTGATCGGGCCCCGCATCGCGGCGCTCTTGGGGCTGGCCGCGGCCGTGGCGTTGTGGCTGAGCGGAGCCTTCGAACCGCGCGCCGACCTGCGCGAGAGCCACGCTTGGCTGGTCCTGGGTGGCGTGGGAACCACGATCTGGTCCTCGCGCTTCCTGCTCCAGTGGTGGGCCAGCGAACGCAGCGGCGCGAGCCACTTCCCGCCCTCCTTCTGGTGGACCAGCCTGGCGGGCAACGCGCTGCTCCTGGCCTACGCGATCCACCTGGCCGATCCGCTCTACGTGGCCGGCTTCGCCATCGGCCCCTTCGTGCAGGTGCGGAACCTGATGCTGATCTACCGCCCCAAGGGCGAGTTGGTGCCGGTGGCGCGGGTCGACGAGGGAGCGCCCGGCGCGGATGGGAGCGGCGCTGCGACGACCAGAGCGACCGAGCAGGGCCGAATCGATCGCGACCCGGCCCGCGAGCCTCAGTCGTCGCCGCCGGCGTAACCGCGACCGGGGCGCGGCGTGAGCTCGACGCGCGGGGCCAGCTCGGCTCGGTCGACGTAGGAGGCGACCACCTCGTCCAGGAACAGCTCCACGTCGTGGGGCGCCCCCAGGTTGCGCGCACTGCGGCCCGGGATCAGCCCACGCGGCGGGGCGTCGGCGCTGAAGTCGACGCGGGCCACGACCTCGGCGCCCAGGAACCAGGAGACGCTCTGGCGCGTGGCCTGGATCTGCAGGCTGTCGTCGAGGCGCTCCAGGCGGCGGGCGATGGCCCGTATCTTCTGGCGCTGCTCGTCGGCGAGGTCGGCCAGGGCCGGCTCGAGACCGGTCCGCAGGGGCTGACCGGTCGGATTCGGTTCGCCTTCGAGGGGCAGCACGAAGAGTCGGTCGCCGGCGGCCGAGCGCAGGGTTCCGACCTCCATCATCTCGACGCCACAGCCCTTCAGGGCTCCGAGGCGACGTCGCACGTCGGGCTCCCAGTGCTCCGCCAGGACGACGACCTTGCCGACAAGCTCGGGCCGCAGGCGAGGGACCGCCAGGTGGCGGCAGAGCACGCCCCCATGGCGCTGGAGGAAGGCCATCACGTCCAACACGGCGGTCACCGCCGAGGGACCGTGACCGGACACCCGCAACACCAACAAGAGCTGCCCCATGCCGTCGACGCCGATCAGGTCGACGCGCGGGCCCGCGTCCAGCTCGAGCTGCTCGTCGACGAGTTCGAAGCCCGGAATGACCGCTCCGATCGCGTCGAGCAGCGGTTGATCCCCCCGCACGGCGAACGCGTCGACGTGCTGCTGGCCTTCGGCAGGCTCCTGGTAGGGGGGATCCAAAGCTTGGCGGTCTTGGTGTCGGTCCAGGCCCAGGTCCAAGGGCGGCCGCACGACGCGTCGACGACGCGTTTGGACCGCGTCATCACCCGCGTTGTCGCCCGCTCGGAGCACCGAGGGCACTAGGGGATGGGTCATCGACTCCCGCCTTCCTGGCCGGCGTCGGCCCCCCGTTGGCTCGTTGCGGAGTCCCTGGAGATCGCCGAGGGTCGCAGTCCCTTGCGGGGGATGCGGCCGACGATGAAGTCTACTAGCGATTTCCGCGATTGCGAAGTTGATGGAAATCGAGTCGGGCGACGCCGCTCTGAACGGACCAGGGGCTCGTCGCCGAACGACCAGGGCCTAAGGAAAACCCATTGACGAGCTGTCAATTGCCGGGTCTTGCTAGCTCCGAATGGGTTGAAGACGAATCGGACGCGGCACGACCGAAGGGTTCCTCCTCCACTCGAGTCGCACCGATGTGACTCCCCGACGAGAACTCCCCGGCCGCCCCGGGACGACGGGCGACTCGCCTCGGAAAGACTCATCGCAAGCCCCCCGGGGTGCGCCGACCCAGAGCCGAGGCCTGGGCCGCTGGGGCGGCGATCTGTAGGGCGTGGGCCAGGGCCATGGCCAGGGCGTCGGTGGCGTCGCGGGGGCCACCGGGGTCCACGAGGCCCAGCATCCGCATGACCATCGCAGCCACCTGATCCTTGTCGGCCGATCCGCTGCCGGCCACGGCGCGCTTGGCGGCCGCGGGGGTGATCTCCACGACCATGGCTCCCGAGCGGGCCGCGCAGGCGATGGCCACGCCCCGGGCTTCGCCGAGTCGCAGAGCACTTTGGACGTTGCGCCCGGTGAAGGCGCGTTCAACCACGACCACCGAGGGGTGCAGCTCCTCGAGCAGCGCTTCCAGCTCGATGGCAATCACGGCCAAGCGCCCGGGGAGGTCGTTAGTCTTGCGCGGTTGGATCACCCCCGCTCGGACGAAGACCGGCACGGGCAGGCAAGCGGTGACGGCGCCGTAGCCCATGACCCGGGTCCCGGGGTCGATGCCGAGCACCGTCGGAGCGGGCACCGTCGGAGCGGGCACCGTCGGAGCGGGGGTCGCCAAGCGGACGACTGCCGCAGTCGGATCGGACTGCTGCGTTGAGGAGAGCTGACGCGGGGGCGAGACCCGACCTGCTCGGTTGGCGTCCAGCGGACCGGTCGGATGCTTCCCCGCGAGCATGGCGGCACCGTACGCTCTTCGAGGCCGCGGTTGGAGCATCCAGTCGTCCGCCATTCCCCATGCCGAGTCCCGCTCCCTCGGATTCGAAGTCGCAACCCAGCGCCGACCGCACCACTGCCGTGGCTGCCGTCGTTGTCGTCGCCGCCGGTTCGTCGCAACGGATGGTCGCGGCCGGCGAAGGCGGCGCGCGCAAGCCGCTGTTGCTGCTCGACGACCGCACCCTGCTCGAGCACGCCTGCGCCAACTTGGCCGCGGCTCGAACCGTGGGCCACGTGATCGTGGTCGGTCACCCTGACGATGTAGGTCTCTTGGAGGAACTCCGAACCACATCGCCCTCCATGGCCGGCGTGGTTGCGATCGTTCCCGGTGGCGCCGAGCGGACCGACTCCGTGCGCGCGGGGGTGGCCGCTTGCCCCACCGACGTGCAGGTCATCGCCGTTCACGACGCGGCGCGCCCGCTGGTGGATCCGGACCGCGTGGACGCCGTGGTCCTGGCCGCGTTGGAGCACGGCGGCGCCCTCTTGGGGATCCCGGCGCGCGACACGCTCAAGTGGACCGAGGACGGCCACCGGGTCGCGCGAACCCTAGAGCGCCGATACGTGTGGGCGGCGCACACGCCCCAGGCCTTCCGCGCCGACGCCTTCCGGCGGGTGCTCGAGGCGGCCATCGGCGAGGGCGCGCGGGCCACCGACGACGCGGCCCTGTGGGAGCGCTACGAGGGCCCGCCGGAGTTGGTCGAGGACCTGCCGACGAATTTCAAGGTGACCACGCCCCCCGACCTGGAGTTGGCGCGGGCGCTCTTGGCCTCGCGTGGAGGACGGGCATGAGCACGAGGGTCGGCACCGGCTTCGACCTGCACCGGTTGGTCGAGGGTCGTCCATGCATCCTGGGCGGGGTCGAACTCCCCCACCCCAGCGGGCCGGCGGGGCACTCGGACGGGGACGCGGTGCTGCATGCGGTGGCGGACGCCCTGCTGGGGGCCGCGGGCCTGGACGATTTGGGCACGCTCTTTCCGGACACGGACGAGCGCTGGCGGGGTGCGGACTCGCGCGCCCTGTTGACCGAGGTCGTGCGCCGCGTGGGCGCCGCCGGCTGGCGGCCGATCAACGTGGACGTGGTGATCGCCACCGAGGGACCGCGCATCGCGCCCCACCGCGCGGCCATGCGCGCGAAGATGGCGGAGCTGCTCGGCCTCGCGGTCGACGCCGTCAACGTGAAGGGCAAGAGCCTCGAGGGCCTCGGTGCCCTGGCGGGCGGCAGCGGCGTCGCGGTGCAGGCGGTCTGCCTGCTCGAGCGCTGAAAGGGGTCGCGGCGCCGGTTGCGGCGTAGGTTGCACCGCCCGGCTCCAGGCAGGTCCCAGCGCCAAGCTGCGCGCAGGTCGCAGCACCGCGCGAAGCGGCGCTCGCCCCGCGCGATCGCCGCTCAGGGTGTCGTCTGCAGCGCGTGCAGCCGCGCGTAGACGCCGTCGCGCGCGAGCAGCTCGCTGTGGGAGCCCAGCTCGATCAGGTCGCCGTCCTCGAGCACGGCGATGCGGTCGGCGTTGCGGATCGTCGACAGCCGGTGGGCGATGACGACCACGGTGCGCCCCTCCATCAACTCGTCCAGGGCCTGCTGCACCGCGACCTCCGACTCGGAGTCCAGGGCGCTGGTGGCCTCGTCGAGCAGCAGCAGCGGCGCTCCCTTGAGCACCGCCCGCGCGATGGCGATGCGCTGGCGCTGGCCACCCGACAGGCGCGCGCCCGCGTCGGCCACGTCGGTCTCGTAACCCTGGGGCAGACTCAGGATGAAGTCGTGGATGTGCGCCGCCCGGGCGGCGCGCTCGATCTCTTCCTGGCTCGCGTTCGGATTGCCGTAGCCGATGTTCTCGCCGATCGTCGTGTGGAACAGGAAGGGCGTCTGGCCGACCATCGCGTACTGAGCGATCCAGTCGTCGAGAGAGGCATCGCGCAGGTCCACCCCGTCGACCGTGATGCGACCCTCGGTCGGATCGATGAAGCGCGCCAACAGGTCCATCAACGTGCTCTTGCCCGAGCCCGAGGCGCCCACGATGGCGAGCTTCTCCCCCGGCCGGATGTCGAGCTCGATGTGGCGCAGGGCCGGACGGTCAGTCTCGGCGTAGCTGAACGTCATGCCCTCGAAGCGCACGCCGGCGCCGAGGCCCGAGATGGGCTGCGGGTTCGCGCTCTCGACCACGTCCACCGGCTCGTTGAGGATGCCCTGCAAGCGTGCCGCAGCGCCCATGGACTCCTGCACCCGAGTGACGGCGTTCGTGGTGCGCTTGATCATGTTGTAGGCCTGGGAGATCGCGACCAGGAACACCATCAACACGCCCGGATCGCCCTCGAAGGCTGACGTGTACTCGGCCAACAGGCCGATCCCCACCAACATCAGGGCGAAGCCGACCAGGCTGATGAGCACCGTCCAGCCCTGGGTCAGAGCCACCGCACGCACCATCTTCATGGCGTTGCGGAGGTAGCCCTCGTTGTGCTCGCGGTAGCTGGCGAGCTCGCGCTCCTCGGCGCGGAAGGCCTTGACCGTGCGCACGCCCTGGAACATCTGGCTGAGCGCTTGGACGGACGCACCCAACGAGGTCAGGCTGCGCGTCGAGCCCTTGCGGACGCGCTTCGAGAGCAGCACCACCGGTAGCGCGAGTGCCGGCATGGCGACCAGAACAGCAAGCGTCAGCTGGGGCGCCACGATCACCGCGACGACGATGTAGAACAGCGCCTCGATCGGATTGCGGACGAGTTCCTTGAGCGCCAGGTCGACGGTCATCAACGTCTGCTGGACGTCGGCGCTGATGCGGCTCAACAGGTCGCCGAAGCGCCGGGTGCCGTGGTAGCGCACGCTGAGACCCATCAGGTGACGGGCCAGGCGCAGGCGCAGGTCTATCACCAGGCGCAGGCCGATCCAGCGGGCGATGACGATCGACCCGTAGGTCGCCGCGCCCGAGACCAGGCCCATCACGCAGAGGACCGCGGCGATGGCCAGCATCATCGGCAGGGCACTGCCGTCGACGGCGCCGGTCGCGTCGGCCATCCACTGGGCCAGGCTGGCGAGGTTGTTGTCCAACCAGCTCGACTCGCCGGCCGTCGAAAGTCCGATCGTGTTGAAAGTCGAGCCCTGGAAGAGCACGCCCAGGATCGGTTTCGCGAGCAGCAACGCGAAGGCCAGCCCCGCACTGCCGACCGAGCTGAGCAGGATCACCGCCACCAGCCACGGCAGGCGCGGCAGCGCGTGGGGCTTGATCAGAGCCCAGAAGCTCTTGAGGTTCGAATCGCTGTCCACGGGGTCAACAGGATAGGCCGAGGCGGGGGGCGAATCTCTCACGCGCTCTGCGGCATTCCGCCCGCGGGCAGGTACATCGGCCGGAATTGCACCGGGGGATCGGCGTCCTGGACGCCGATCCCCCGGTCGCAGTCGAAGCTCGCCCGGCTGGCCATGGGAGAGGGCTGGCCCTCCCCACGCCCCTCACGGACGCTCAGGCGTCACTGACCCTCGGCCGTCGCGGCTTCGTAGATGTCCCGCGCGAACTCGTTGAAGCGCACAGCCACGTAGTCCTGCACGACCATGTCACGGAAGGTCGGGTCACCCAGGCTCTGGATCTTGCTGGGCGGGATGCGCCGCTTGACCCGCGCGAAGTAGTAGCCGTAGGGGCCGATCCAGGGACCGCCGAGCTGGCCCGGCTCGAGGCTGAAGAAGACCTCGTCGCCCACCGACCAGCCTTCGAGGAAGCAGGTGTAGTCGCTCTCTTCCAGGTACTGCAGCAGTTCGTTGCGGTTGAGCGCGCCGAAGCGGCCCTGGTTCTTGCGCTTGGGCTGTTGCTGCTGGGGCGTGGTCGACAGCGGCGGGTCCCAGAAGTCCGAGTGCTGCGCGAGCAGGGCGTCCCAGTCCTCGCCGGCGCTGTCCGCCAGGCCCTGGGCCACGGTGCGGGCCTCCGCCGCGGCCTGGCTCCAGCCGCCCTCGAGCCACTGCTTGTTGGCGAAGTCGAAGGCGCTGCAGAGGATGAACTCGACGTCGATCGAACCCACGCCCATCAAGCGGTTGGCGCGCGGCAGGTGCTCGGTCAGGGTCTCGTCCGTGAGTTCCTCGCCGATCATGGCCTCGTAGGACTTCATCAGGCGGAAGTAGCGCCGGAAGGCCTCCATCGAGGGGAAGCGCTTGAAGCTGCGCACGATCACCTCGAGGTTCAGGGGCGAGCCCTTGTAGGGCTCCTCATAGGCGTCGTAGGCGGCCTTGAAGTCCTCGTCGGAGAGGTAGTTGCCGGTGGACTTCAGCACCCGCTCGAGCAAGGCGCACTTGGTGACCCACTGCTCCGCCAGGTGGCGGTCGTGGTCGGTGACACGGCCGGCGATCGAGGCGTAGATGTCCTCGGTCTTGATGTCGACGCCGTTGACTCGCATGGCCACGCCCTCGGGCAGGCCGTCGCTGGCGGTCTCGATCTCGCTGCTGGAGTTCAGGCTCTGCATCACCATCTGCCGCATCAACATGCGGAACATGGCCTGACCGGCCTCCTGCTGGGCCGCGGCGGCCTCGTCGCCGCTGGCCAAGAGCTCCTGGCGCTGGGCGTGGGACTCCTCGAGTCGCTGCAGGAACTCGTCACCTGCGCTGGCCTTGATCGCCTCGCGGGTGGTCGCCGGCCATTCGGACGGGTCGTCGGGCAGGAACACGCGCTCGAACAGCTTCGACTGGGCGGTCATGCGCCCCAGGCTCTCCATCTGGATGCCGTTGTGCGCCAGCACCGACTCCTCGGCCATGGTCGGGTACTGCTCCTTGATCTGGCGCAGGGTGTCCTCGACAGCCGCGGCGACTTCCTCGTCGGTCACGTCGAAGGCCGAGCGTTCGGCGCCCTCGGCGACCTGGCGGCGGATCTCCTCGTCGATGTAGACGTTGACCTTGCGCGACTCGAGCTCGGTCGAGCCGAGGGTGTAGACCAGGGCCCGATGGACGTCGGACTCGGGGATCACCAGGGCCTCTTGGGCCGCGGCGGTGCCACCGGCCGACTCGACCGCACGCGTCACCGCGAGGGCGTCCAGGCGGACCGCCGCGGCCTGCGTGCCAGCCTCCTGTGCGGCCGCAACGGGACTCGCGACGAAGAAAGGAGTCGCGCCGGCGAGCCCGACGGTGGCGAGGCAAGCGCCCACTGCGAGGAGCGGGCGGCGAAGGAAGGGAAGCTGCTTCATGGGTCTGGCTCGCGGCGGGGCGAGGCGGAAGTCCCCGCACGGAGGACGAAAGCGACCGGACGGCCGCGTGACAGGGACGCTCGAGGGGGCTACGGGAGAGGGGAGGCCGGCGTTGGCGCCGAGCCCGCCGGCTCTGGGGGAGGAAGCCCTCCCCCCCGGCTCGGAGGGCGGAACATGGTACACGGGTCCCGGCTGGGCCCGGCCACCTGGAAGGTGTCCGCGGACGGCGGAGCAGCCACTGTCCGGGAACGCGCGGGCTCGGACTTCTGTTCCGTTCCCCGGGCCCTTCACCATCGGAATCGAACCTCTCGCGCGGGGCCGGTGTCGCCCACCTCGGCCCCACCGACCGCCTCCGGCGTAGGATGCCCGTCTGATGCCCCACGCACCCCGAACGATCGCCTTCCTCTGCGAGCTGCTGCACCCGCCGGTGACCCCGGATCCGGCACCGGTCCAGAGGCTCCACGACACGCAATTCCGCTCCGGCGACCCCACCTACCGCAGCTTCACGGTGACCCACGAGGGCGCCGTGCTGTCGAACCCCGTCCAGCGGCCAGGCGCCCAGAGCCAGGCCGCCTTCCTGCAGGACCGCTTCCGCTTCGTCGAGGAGCTGACCGGCCTGACCGCCGACGAATTCGCCTCGCGGGTGCGCTCGACCTCCGAGCCCATGGCGGAGGCCCGCGGGCTGTCCGCCTTCGTGGCCCAGGCGGTCACGGTGCGGATGTTGGTGAACCCCCTCGGCTTCGACTCCGGGATCGAGTTCGTGGGCGCGGGGCTGCTGGGGGTCGAGGAGGAGCTGGCCGAGATCGGCCGCCCGGCGGGCGCCCTGGGCATCCGTATGGTCTTCACCCCGCGGCCGGACGAGCCCAGCGCCTTCGGGGTGCGGATCGAGTCCCTGCCGTCGGACCCCCGCTCCCTGTGGATCGAGTGCCAGGGGACCTTCCCGCCGCTGGTGGTCGCCGGGGGCCTGGAGGCGGTCGAGGCGCGGGTCCACGAGACCTACGAGTTCACGACCAGGCGCGTGCTGCCCTTCCTGGCCCGCTTCGAGGAGAGCGCGCGGTGAGCTCGGCCGCGGCGCGAGGGGCCCTGTCCCCCCTGGCCGCCGGCCTCCTGGCGGTCCTGTCAGCCTGCGGGTCGGGCGGCTCCGCGGGCGAGCAGTGGCCGGCGGGGACCGTGCTCGCGGTGGATGGGCTGCCCCTCTCCGGGGCCGAGGTCGATCAGGTCACCGCGTGGGTCGCCGCCGTGATGCCAGGGGTCTCGGCGCGCGAGCACCGGCGCCGGGCCCTCACCGGGCACCTGTTTCCGCGGCTGACCGCCGAGGCCGCCTTCGGGGCAGCGCGCGACGGGGCCCTGGCCGAGGCGAAGGACCTGCTCGCGGAGCTGCGCGCCGAGCCGACCGAGCCGGACCCCGCGCTGGCGCTCGTCGGCGACTGGGGCACCATCGGCCTGGAGGTCTGGGCCGCCCTGCAGGACGCCCCACTGGGCGAGTGGATCGGCCCCATCGCGGGCATCGGCCGCCTGCGCCTGGCGCGCTGCCTCGACCACGCTCCCGGCCCCCACCCGGGCCTGGACCACTTCGAGATCGAGGTCAGGGACTTCCCCTTCGTGCCCCCGGGCACCGATCGCGACGCCCTGGCCGACCTGACCTGGGACACACAGCTGACCATCGTCGATCCTGAGTACGAGCGCATCGTGCCCCTGGCCTGGCGCGCCAACATGCAGACCGACTCCGACCGAGCCTCGGACGACACCGCCACGAGTTCCGCCGACGCCGGGGCTCAACAGTGATGACCGTGACGACCATGGACCACATCCGCTCCACTGCTGCCCTCGCCGCCACTTGCCTGGTCCTCGCCGCCGCCACGCCCACCTGGGCCCAGGGCGATGACGAGGACCTGCCGCCCAACCACCCCAGCACCGACCCCTACACCCAGGGCGATGCGGTGCTGCTGGCGGCCGCGGGCCTGACGTCCCTGGGCGGCTTCGAGTTCGGCACCACCGACACGGCCGACGTCGACAAGTACATGGCCGAGGCGGACATCCGCTGGATCGAGACCGAGCACTTCCAGATCGGCATGGCCCTGGGGCCCTACAAGCCCGGGCGCACCGACAAGAAGAAGATCCAGGCGGAGCTGGCGGAGCTGCAGCTGGTCCTGCCCGAGGTCCCGCTCAAGCCGCGCAGCCTCGATCCTTGGCTGCGCGCCCACCTGTTCGCGCGGCGCGCCGAGGCGATCTACACGCGCATGCAGCAGATCCTGCAGGTGGACGACTCGATGTTCCCCCCGCCGGTGGAGATGTTCGACATCAACTCCAAATTCATGGGGATGGGGCCCTACCTCGGTCAGCGCAACAAGTACGAGGTGCTGATGGTCCCCAGCGAGGGCATGGGGAACGACTTCCTGTCCCACTACTTCGGCCTGCAGGTCTACCAATCGCAGCGCTGGAACGTGCTGGAGCGCGACTCCCTGGTGGCGGTGCTGGTGGTGGACGACGGCGACCTGAAGGACGACACCGGCATGCACTGCCACATGGCCTTCAACCTCGCGATCAACCTGCTGGACGGCTACAAGCACTACTCCTACGAGCTGCCGATCTGGATCCGCGAGGGGATCGGGCACCTGCTGGAGCGCGAGGTCAGCCCGGTCTTCAACACCTTCGACGGGGACGAGGGTTCGGCCGGGGTCCAGACAACGAAATCGGATTGGCTCGGGGAGACCCGCAAGCTGATCAAGAAGGACGAGCTGCCGAGCATGGCCAAGATGGTCCGCCTGCGCGGCTACGGCGAGCTCGACCTGCCCCTGCACTTCGCCTGCTGGTCGAAGGCCCAGTACCTGGCCGAGGTCCACCCCGACGCCCTGGCCAAGATCCTGGGCGACCTGACCGGCCTGCTCAGCGAGGACCACATCCCCGACGGCAGCAACATGCTCGACCACCACCGGGAGGCCTTCCAGACCCACCTGGGCATGACCTACGCCCAGTTCGACTCGGCTTGGCTCGAGTGGGTCGAGAGCCCGGCGGCGGAGCTGGCTCAGACGCCTCCGCCGGAGCGCGACGAGGGGATCGGCCAGCCCCTGCGCTGAGCGATCGCGGCGAGGCGGGGAACCCGATCCGAGCGGAGTCGGCCGCGCTCGCCGCCGGACGGTTGACTGGGCAACTTCGCGGGCCCCGAGTCGCGTCCTGACGATCGACTTCGGGTGCGCCGCGGCCGCGGTCGATGAGCCCTTCGCAGCACCTCATTCGGTGGAAAAATCCGCCAGTGCGCCGAGGGGCCGAGTAGTTTGACGTGGACGGAAGGGTCTACCGCCCACCCGCATCTGCGCAAGACCCGCCTAGACGGGCCCGACCGCTGCCCGCGGCCGGGCGCCCATGTATCGGCGCCGGTCCGCCAGGACGCGGTGGCCCAGTGAGAGCGCGACCCCCCCAACTCATGATCCAGGCCAAGTCGAAGAGAGTCGTCCTGTTCCTTCCCCACCGGGCTGACCCCTCGCGTGGAGAGACCTTCAGCGCCGACCTGTTGCCCCTGGAGTTGCTCCAGATCGCGTCCGGCCCGATCGCCGACGGCCACGAGGTCGTGATGATCGACGCGATGGTCGACGAGGACTACATCGCCAAGGTCCTCGAGGCCTGCGACGGGGCCCTCTGCTTCGCCAGCTCGTGCATCCTCGGCTACCAGGTCTACGACGGCTACGTCGTCGCAAAGGCCGTGCGCGAGAAGTACCCGGACCTGCCCATCATCTGGGGCGGCTGGTTCCCCAGCGTGACCCCCGAGATGTACCTCGAGAGCGGCATCGCCGACGCGGTCGGCCTGGGGCAGGGTGAGTTGACCTTCCGCGAGGTCGTCCAGGCCCTGGCCTGCGGCGAGCCGCTCGACTCCGTGCCCGGCCTCGCGATCAAGCGCGATGGCAAGGTCGTCTACACGGACAACCGCCCGGTGGTCGGCTTCGACCAGTTCGAGCGCGTGCCGTGGGAGCTGCTCGACTACGAGAAGTACGCCGTCAAACAGACCACGCCGACGCGCATGAAGGTGCGCCACCGCTTCCCGCTGCCCGGCCACTGGACGCCCGACAACCCGCCGCGCGGATTCAGCTACTTCTCGAGCTTCGGCTGCCCCGAGCCCTGCACCTTCTGCTGCTCGCCGCGCCTCACCGGTCGGCGCTGGAAGGCCATCGGCGGCAAGGAGCTGGCCGAGGACATCGCCGAGCTGCAGCAGCGCTTCAAGTTCGACGTGCTGCGCTTCCAGGACGCCAACTTCGGCGTGGCCGAGAAGCGCACCAAGGAGTTCTGCGAGACCCTCGTCGACCTGAAGGTCCCGATCCACTGGAACGGCACGATCGAGATCGAAACGATCATGCGCTACAAGGAGGAGACGCTCGATCTCCTCGAAGAGTCGAAGTGCCACCTGCTGTGGCTGGGCGCCGAGACCGGCGACCAGGAGATGCAGACGCAGATCGGCAAGAAGATCAAGCTCGGGCACATCCCCGAGGCGATCGGCGCCCTCGCGAAGCGCAACATCATCCCCGGCACCTTCTGGATCATCGGCTACCCCGGCGAGACCGAAGAGCAGATGGCGGCGACGCTGAAGCACGCCGCGATGATCAAGCACATGTTCCCGATCGCCGGCTCGGAGGTTTACCCCTTCCGTCCGATCCCGGGCACCCACGACTTCGACGAGGCGGTCAAGGCGGGCTACCAGGCCCCGAAGGACTTCCACGAGTGGGGCATGTGCTTCGAGTACAAGTACAACGCCCAGAACACGCCCCTGCCCGAGGCCATCCGCGAGGAGTGGCGCCGCTACAACAACACGGCGGCCATCTACGACATGCACGTGCAGGAGGGCTGGGACTGGGTCCGCAAGTCCCTGTCGCGCATGGCCGGCTGGCGTCTGCGGAACGGCAACTACAAGTTCCCGGTCGAGCAGAAGCTGTTCGACCTGTACGTGCGCGTGTCCGGGCAGCGGCAAGCGGCCGCCGAAGACGTCTCCGAGGACTACCAGCAGCTTCAGCCGGAGTCGCACGGAGCCAAGATGGCCTCGGCCGCGAACTGAGAACTACTGGGGCCCCGCCCGGCCGGGGCCCCGATCGGCGTGATTCGCGCCGATCCGAAGCGAGCCGCGCGCCAACGCGCCGCTCCGCACCACGCCGCCCCTCCCCTGGCCCAGCCCGCGCGATGATCCGTCAGTCCTCCAAGCGCATCGTCCTGTTCCTGCCCCACCGCGCCGACCCCGACCAGGGTGTGCGCGTGAGCGCGGATCTGTTGCCGCTCGAGCTGCTGCAGATCGCCGCCTGGCCCGCGTCCGAGGGCTATGACGTCCAGATCGTCGACGCGATGATCCACGACGACTACATGGAGCGGCTGGACGAGCTGTGCGACGGGGCGCTGCTCTTCGCCAGCAGTTGCATCCTCGGCTTCCAGGTCACCCACGGCGCGCGCGTCGCCCAGCGCATCCGGGCCAAGTACCCCAAGCTGCCGATGATCTGGGGCGGCTGGTTCCCCTCGGTCGCGCCCGAGCTGTACCTCAGCTCCGGAATTGCCGACGCGGTCGGCATCGGCCAGGGCGAGACCCTGTTCCGCGACGTGGTCCTGGCCCTCGACGCCGGCGAGCCCCTCGACGCCGTGGCCGGCCTGGCCCTGTGGCGCGACGGCAAGATGGTCATGACCGACCACCGCCCGGTGGTCGGCTTCGAGGAGTTCGCGCCGGTGCCGTGGCACCTGCTCGACTACGAGGCCTACGTCGACCGCCAGAACAACCCCGGCCTGGCGAAGGTGCGGCACAAGCTGCCCGACCCCTTCGACATGCCGCGCGGCACGCCGTACCGCGGCTTCAGCCACTTCTCGAGCTTCGGCTGCCCCGAGCCCTGCACGTTCTGCTGCTCGCCGATCGTCACCGGACGACGCTGGAAGGCGATCCCCGGGCGCCAGTTGGCCGAGGAGATCCTCGAGCTGCAAGACCGCTTCGGCTTCAACGTGATGCGCTTCCAGGACGCCAACTTCGGCGTGGCGGAGAAGCGCTCCAACGAGTGGTGCGAGACCCTGCTCGAGGCCGGACGCCCCTTCTGGTGGAACGCCACCTACGAGATCGAGACCATCGCGCGCTACAAGGAGCCGTCGGTCGACCTGCTCAAGGAGAGCCGCTGCCACCTGGTCGTGCTCGGCGCCGAGGCCGGCTCCGCCGAGGGGCAGGAACGGATCAAGAAGAAGATCGACCTCGAGAACAACCTCGAGTTCGCCCTGGGTCGCATCTACGACCGCCGCATCCAGACCGGCACCACGTGGATCATCGGCTACCCCGGTGAGTCCCGCGAGGAGATGATGGCCACCATCCGCCGCGCCGCGCTGATGAAGGAGAAGTTCCCCGGCTCCGCCTCGGACGTCTTCCCCTTCCGCGCCATCCCCGGGTCGGAGGAGTACAACAAGGCCGTCGCGATGGGCTACAAGCCGCCGACGACCCTCGAGGAATGGGGCTCCTGCCTCGAGTACAAGTACGCGGTCGACGACGTGGGCCTGCCCTACGACGTGATCGAGACCTGGAAGCGCTACGGCTCGACCTCGTCCTTCTACGACGGACTCGTGAGCGAAGGCTCCAACGTCGTGCGCAAGGCGATGAAGCACATCTCCGGCTGGCGCCTTCGTACGGGGAACTACCAGTTCCCGATCGAGCAGAAGCTGTTCGACGTCTACGTCAAGCTCTCCCGCCAGACGCAGGCGGATCAGATCGAGCTCGACCACACGTCAGGCGTGACGCCGTCGGCACCGACCAGCTGACGGCTGGGCGACAGCGGAGCTGTCGCCGGGCCGTCTGCTGGTCGGTGCCGACGGCGTCACGCCTGACGGTGCCTTTTGGCCCAACGGCTGGCGCCGTTGGAGCATTGGGGTGACCCCGTCGGCGCCGACGAGCTGACGGCTGGGCGACAGCGGAGCTGTCGCCGGGCCGTCTGCTGGTCGGTGCCGACGGCGTCACGCCTGACGGTGCCTCTTGGCCCAACGGCTGGCGCCGTTGGAGCATTGGTGTGACTGCGGAATGCGGAATGCGGAGCGCTGGTGGTTGTTGGTGCATGGCTCGCGCCCGACTGCGTGCGACTGCGTGCGACTGCGTGCGACTGCGTGCGACTGCGTGCGACTGCGTGCGACTCACGGTGTGGGCCCGGCTATTGGTGATCTGAGAGAGCGGGCGATCGTGATCTCTCGGCGATGATCTTGCGCGGCGGGCGAATCGGTGCTGGCGGAAGAGGCGCTACGGTTCACGGCTGATGGCGCTCGGTCGCGGTTCGTCGTGAGCGCGCTGCCGCCGGTGCCCCACTCCTCAGGTAGGGCGGCGATCGGTGGCGGGTCGCCGGATGGTCTTCGCAGGGCGACGCGGCTGGAGTCGCCCGGCATTTGCGCGGGAGTTGGGTCAGGACGGCTGGCTGGTGATCGCCGGCGGGTCGCTCGTGGCCGCGGGTCGCCGTTGGTGGCTGGGCGGGCGTAACGGGGGGCTTCGGGGCGACCAGGGGGCGTTGCGGGCTTGACCGCTGGCGCTCGACCTCGACCCCTCGGAGACTTCGATGAATGCACTCGACTCTCGCGCTTGGACCGGACTCCTGATCGCTGGCTGCACGGCGGCACATGTCCCGGTGGCCGCTGCTGGGACCGTTTGGGTGGTGGATGACGACGGTGGGAGCGGCGTGGACTTCACCGAGCTGCAGGCGGCGGTCGACGCGGCCGGGCCGGGGGACGTGGTGTTGGTGCGAGCGGGGGACTACGGGAGCCTGTCGATCGACGGCGTGGGGCTGACGGTGGTCGCCGATGCGGACGCCTCGGTTCGGGTGGCCGCGCCTTGGATCGTCAGCGGCGTGCCGACCGGTGAGTTGGTCGTGCTGCGCGGGCTCGAAGTGGGCGTGTCGGGGGCCAAGGTGGTCGAGATCCTGGGCTGCGCGGGGAGCGTGTGGCTGGAGGACTGCCTGCTCGTCGCCTCGGCGTCGACCGGCGCTGGCGAGGACGCCGTGCGGATCGAGCAATCCGAGGCGGTCCTGCTGGCGCGCTGCACGGTGACGGCCGGGGACAGCATCACCACCGGCTTCGTGGGCCCGCCCGCGGCAGGTGGCAGCGCGGTCCACGTTCGCGGCTCGCGCCTGGCCGTCTTCGACTGCGACCTGGTCGGCGGCAACGGCGGGCACGCGCCCGCGGAGAGCTCGTCGTCGGGCGCGGACGGCGGCGACGGCCTGCGCCTGGTCTCGTCGGAGGCCTTCGTCGCGGGCGGCTCTTCGGCCGGCGGTTCCGGCGGCCAGGGGGGGCAGGTGTTCATCCCGCCGCTGGGTCCTTTGGAGTGCGGCGACGGAGGCGATGGTGGCTCGGGGGTTCGCGCGGTCGCGGCGACTGGGGTGCCCTTCTTCGAGTCCGGCAGTGAGCTGACCCTGCGCGACCACTCCGCGGCGGGCGGCGGCGGGGGCGCGTCGCCCTGCGCGGGACCAGGCGGTGCCGGCGACGCGCTGCTGATCGAATCGGGCGCACCCCACGAGGTCGTCCAGCTCGCCGGCTCGGCGCGCGGCTTCTCGGTCAACGGCCCGGTGCGCGGCGGCAACAACGCCCGCCTGGAGTTCAGCGGCCAGCCCGGGGACCTGGCCTTCGGCCTGGTCGGAGCGCCGGCGGCCTGGCTGCCTCTCGAGGTCCAGCCGGCGCCGCTGATGCTCGGTCAGGTTCTCGCGCTGGTCGGCCCATGGACCCTGCCCGGGTCGGGCACGACCATCCAGCCGATCCCGGTGCCGCTGCAGGCCCCCGGCTTCGGCGGGGCGACCCTGCCGCTGCAGGGCGTGCTGGTGGAGGTCGAATCCGGACAGCTGGCCCTGGCTCCAGGCACCGCCCTGGTGATCCTGAACCAGGCGCTGTAATGCCCCACCCCGGGGGCCGGCCGACGACGGCGGGCCCGACCGGTGGCGCGGGACGCGAAAGTTCTTCCCGCCCGGGGCCACGCTCGACCTCGCAAGCAACGTACTCGCGGTCGGGCGAGCATCCGTGGGCGGCGCAGGGGGGTAGGATTCCTCGGGTGCCCTCGGGGCCCGGTCGAGATGGGGAAGCTTCACACCAGGATCGCGGGCCTGCGCCGACTGACCCTCGCACTCGCGGGGGCAGCGCTCTTGGGCGCCTGCGCCGCTCCGGCCCCGCCCATGGCGGTCAGCCACGACTGGGGCCTGGTGCGCGCCGAGTCCCAGGCCGAGGCCGTGCGCTTCGGCGACCTGGTCGGCGAGCTGCAGCCGCGGATCCTCGAGGTCCTGCCGGGAACCGAGCAGCGCGAGACCGAGGTCTGGGTGCAGCACGAGCTGCGGCACCGCATGGGCCAGGTGGTGCCGAGCACCGTCAAGGGTTTCACGCTCGTCGGCGACGACAACCAGCGCGGCCGCATCCACCTGCGCAGCGACACCGAGTTCCCCCAGTGGTTCCTGGCCCATGAGTTGGTCCACGCGCTGGTGGGTCCGGACTGGAAGACCCTCCCGGGCGCGCTCGAAGAAGGTCTGTGCGACGTCGTCGCGGCCCAGCTCACCCCCGAGGCCTCGGCGCGCATCCGCGCCCTGCGCGCGGTGGAGGGCAGCATCTTCTGCGGGCGCATGCCGCTCACGGTCGAGTACGACGCGCCGCCCGGCGACCCCCACGACGGCCGGCTCGAGATCGACTTCCACTACGACCGCGGCGGCGCCGAGGTGAACCTCGAGGAGCTGCTGTCGTACGACACGCTCTCGCTCAAGCGCCGCTGGAAGCGCCTGCCCGACTGCTTCTACGGGATCGGCTTCGTCGTCGTCGAGCGCATTCGCGAGCGGCACGGCCTCGGCTACTTGCACGAGTTGTGCCTGCGAGCCGCGGACGAAGGCCACACCGTCGTGCCCTACCAGTGGCTGGCCGAGGCGGCCGGGATCGACGACGTCATCTCTCTGCGCTCCGCCCCCACCGAGCTGCTCGGGCCGGCCGAGTTCGAGGCTTGGCGCGAGCTCGTGCCCGGGTTCCACGCCTACCTGGCGACCCAGGTCTTCTCCGCCAAGTACGGCGATCTGGGCGCCGCCGGCATGCTCGAAGCCCTGGACCCGCGGGTGCTGCTGCACGACGGGAGCACCGTCCACCTGGCCGCCATGCCGGGCATCGCCGACGAGCTGAGCAGGCGCTGGCCGACGGCGGGGCTGGTGCAGGACCTGCCGCTGGACCAGGGGCGCGTTTCGCCGGTCCAGCCCGCGGCCACCCTGGCGCCCACGGTCTCCGCGGGCCACTGAGGGCCCAATCGGGCCCTTGGGGCCTGGAACGCGGGCGTCCGGTGGATCTATCTGTATGGCAGCCGATTCGGCGCCTCTGGTACCGCGGCCGCCCAGCGGCCCACCGATGCGGCCCCCCTCCCGAGGCAGATCGGCCCCACCATGCAGAAGCACACCCTCCGCGCAACGACCCTCGCCGCCGCACTCGCCCTGACCCTGACCGCCTGCAAGTCGGGGGAAGACGCCCCCCGCAGCGCGGCGGGCCAGGTCCACGGATCCTCCGCCGACAGCGAGGCGCTCGAGGTCGGCTCGAATGCAGCGCCGGCCCTGCTCGGAGAGGTCCGCGTCGCCGAGCTCGGCAGCGCCGCCCCGGACTTCCGCCTGGTCGACTCCGCGGGCGTCAGCCACGAGCTCTCGGACTTCCGCGGCGAGCCGGTGGTGCTCGAGTGGGTCAACCTGGACTGCCCCTTCGTCAAGAAGCACTACGGCGCGGGGAACATGCAGGCGCTGCAAGAACGCTACACGGGCGAAGGCGTCACCTGGCTCACGATCAGCTCGTCGGGCCCGGGCAAGCAGGGGCACCTGGACAGCGCCGGTTGGAACGCCGCCATCGCCGACCAGGGCATCGCCGCAACCGCGGTGCTGCTGGACGAGACCGGCATCGTCGGCAAGGCCTACGACGCTCGCACCACGCCCAACATGTGCGTGATCGACGGCGAGGGTCGCCTGGTCTACCGCGGCGCAATCGACGACCAGGCCTCGCCCAGCCCCGCGACCCTCGAGGGGGCGACGAACTACGTCGCGGTGACCCTCGATGCCCTGCTGCAGGGCAATGACGTCGAGCCGAAGGAGACCCGCTCCTACGGCTGCGGCATCAAGTACGCGAACTGAGCGGACGCGGGCCGGTCCACGGTCAGTCCGCGAAGAGGAAGTCGCTCTCCTGCGACCAGGTGGCGAAGCGGTACAGCGGCACCAACCGCTCGAGCTCCGCAAGGAGCAGCTCCGGCGCATCGGCCGAGAAGGCGTGGTCCCGCGCCCCCGCGGGGGCCGGGAAGCGACGCTCGACGGCCAGGCTGTGCTCGCCGGGGGTGTAGTAGGAGAGGTACTCCTTGAGCTTCTCCGGCTCGAGCTGGCCGCAGCGCCACTCGCCCTTCCAGTCGTGCATTCGCAGCTGGAAGCCGTCCAACCGGTTGAGCTGCGCGAGCCAGGAGTCGAGCCCCTCGGCCTTCACCCGGCGCAGCAGGTTCTGGCCGTCGAACCAGGCGTCCGCATGGATCCGGAAGCTCACCTCCAGGGCGTCGGACTCGATCGCCAGGCACAGGTAGGCGTTGCGGTAGGCGGCATCCAGGTCCTTGGCCAGATCGGCCCCGATCGTGCGCCGCAGGCGCGTCTTCTCGGCCTTGGGCCGCATCAGGTAGGTCCACAGCCTGCGCACGCGCATGCCGTTGAAGGCCCGCGGGTGGTGGATCGAAGTTCGGCAGTCGAGCTTGGGCCCCTCCTCGGCCCTCGCCTTCACGAAGCGCTTCCCCAGGGCCAGAAGCTTGCGACGGGTGGCCAGGCGCGCGTCGTCGAACTGGCGGTCGCGGTCGAGCGGGTCGGACAGGGCGTGGAAGTCGCCCTCGGCGAAGCGGACTTCCCCGGTCTGCGCGCGCGGTTCGGCGTCGGGGGCGGTGGACTCGGTCGACATGGGATCGGCGTGGGCGGAGGGCCTGGTCCGGGGGCGAATCGAGCCACCGGGGCTGCTTAGAATACGCCGGCCGCAGACTCCCCCCGGTCCGACGCGCCCCATGAAATTCGGCAACTTCGAGTTCGAGCCCGAGACCGACCGCCTCGGCGAAGGTCCCCAGAGCGAGGTCTTCCGCGCCGTGGACGCGCGCCTCGGTCGGACCGTGGCGCTCAAGATCCTGCGCCCCCACGTGGAGTTCGACCCCGAGGCGGTGACCCGCTTCGAGCGCGAGGCCAAGCACACCAGCGCCCTCGAGCACCCGAACATCGCGACGATCTACGAGTACGGCCAGGACCGCGGCACCTCGTACATCGTGATGGAGTACCTCGAGGGTCGTGCCCTCGACCGCGTGCTGGCGGACCGCACCCTGGGCTACGAGGAGGGCCTGCGGGTGGCCCTGCAGGTGGGCGACGCGCTCGAGCTGGTCCACAAGCGCGGGCTGATCCACCGCGACCTGAAGCCGGCCAACATCATGCTGCTGGCCGACGGCACGGTGAAGCTGCTCGACTTCGGCATCTGCCGCTCGACCGGCGAGACCAACATCACCCAGGAGGGCATGTTGGTGGGCACGGTGCTCTACATGAGCCCCGAGCAGGTGCGCGGGCACGAGCTCGACGTGCGCTCGGACGTGTTCGCCTTCGGGTCGGTGCTGTACCACGCCTTGACGGGACACCTGCCCTTCCGCGGCAAGTCGTTCCCGGAGGTCTGCATGGCGATCCTCGACGGCGAGCCGCGCCGGCCCTCGGCCCTGCGCAGCGGCTTTCCGCCGGCGCTGGAGGAGATCATCCTGCGTTGCCTGGCACGCAAGCCGGAGGACCGCTACCCCGACGGCACCGCGGTGCACGCGGCGCTGATCAGCGTCGAGAAGGACGTCTCCGGCGGCGGGCGCGCCGCCACGGCGCACGAGCTTCGTGGGCGACTGTTCCTGGCGCCCCTGGGGGCCGAGCCCCAGAACGAGCACACCGCGTCCTTCGCCGGCGGGATCCGTCGCGACCTGGCCGCCGAGCTGGTGCGCTCGACGGGTCTCGAGGTCGAGCTGGTGGGGTCCGACGACCCGGCGACGATCGAGATCGAGGGCTACCTGCTGCGCGGGCGACTGCTGCTCGACGGGCACAACGGCACGATGGAGTACAGCCTGCGCCGCGTCGGGCCGGGCAGCACCGAGGCCCAGGTCACCGGCGTCGCCGAGCACGTGGACGCCGATGAGTGGGGTCTGCAAGGGCAGATCGTGCGTAGCGTGATCCGCGGGGTTCGCAAGGAGCTGACCGAGCAGACCCTGCCGTCGGCCGCCGAGGGCGACAGCAAGCGCGACCCGGAGCTGGGCGCGGCCCTCGCCCACCAGGCCCACGAGGTCCTGCACCGCGGCACGAGCAAGCACCTGATGTCGGCCATCAGCACCTTCCGGCGCTCGATCGAGGCCGACCCGAGCTGCGCCCTGGCCCACGCGGGCCTGGCCGAGGCCCTGGTCCGCAAGTACCTCTACTGGGATGGCGACCGCAGCTTCCTGAACGAGGCGCTCGAGACCGCACGCCGGGCGTTGGTGGTCGACACGACCTGCGCCGAGGCCCACACCTCACTGGGGTTCGCCCTGGCCATGAGCGGCGACTCCGACGGGGCGCTGCGCGAGTACCGCCTGGCGATCCAGCGCGACAACGACGAGTGGCTGGCCCACCGCTTCATGGGCGCGCTACTGGCTCGGCAGGGCAACCTGAAGGCGGCCTCGCCCCTCCTGCGCCGCGCGATCGCCCTGGCGCCCACGCACATCGGTTCCTACGACCACCTCTACAACGTGCTGCAGCGACTCGATCGCTACGAGGAGGGGCTCGAGGTCGCCGACCGCGGGATCGAGGCCGCGCGGGCCCACCTGCGCGATGTGCCCGACGACCAGGAGGCGCGGCTGCACCTCTCGCTGCTCCTGGCGCGGATGGGCTCCCACGACGAAGCGCGGGCCGAGTGCGAGCGCGCCCGGGCCCGGGCGCCGAAGGACGGCTACACCCTGTTCCACATCGCCTGCGTGCTGGCCCTGCTCGGCAGCGAGGACGAGTCGATGGATGCCCTCGAGGAAGCGCAGTCCCGGGGCTACTACGTCCGCAGCGAGCTCTGGAGCAACACCGACCTGGACTCCCTACGCGAGCTCGAGCGCTTCCAGAAGCTGGCGGGTTGAGGTCGGGAGGGCCGCGCCGCAGGCCCTGGGCTCCGGCCAGAATTCGCTCCCTTGGCTACGATCGTGTTCGAGCGACCCGACCCGCTGCCCCGGGTCTCGGCGTGGCCCTACACGTCGCCTCGAGTCGCTCCGAATCAACCCGAGGAGTCCGGAGGAGCCCCATGCAGCCCATTCGCCCCCATTGTGCCCACCTACTCGCCCTGGCCGTCATCGCCGCTCCCGCCCTGGGGCAGTCGGTCCTGAACGTCCCCGGCCAGTTCCCGACCCTACAGTCGGCGATCGACGTCGCCCTCGACGGGGACACGGTCCTGGTCCAGCCGGGCACCTACAACGAGCGCATCGACTTCCGGGGCAAGGCGATCGAACTGATCAGCGCCGCCGGTGCCCAGGCCACCATCATCGACGGCACCGGGGCCGTGATCGACGGCCCGCCCGGACCCGACGCGGTCGTGCGTTTCGACGACGGCGAGACGGCCGGCTCCCGGCTGACCGGTTTCACGGTGACCGGGTCCGACTCGATGATCACCAGCCAGGCGGTGTGGGCCATGGGCGCCACGCCGATCATCCAAGGCTGCGTGGTGCGCGACAACCATGCGAGCTTGGGCGGCGCTTTCAGCGGCGGCGGGATCCTGATCGACTGCGAACTCGTGGACAACGTCGGCGGTGCGGGCGGTGCCGTCTACGGCGACGCCGACCTCTACGGCTGCCGCATCGCCGGCAACCTCAGCTACTACAACCAGGGCGGAGGCGTCTTCGCCACCGGGCCCTGCACGATCGCCGACTGTGAGATCGTCGACAACCTCACGGGCTTCGACGCCTACTCCGGCGGCGGCGTGGCCGGGCCGGCGAGCCTGTCCTACTGCCTGGTCGCGGGCAATCGCGTCCAGCCGTTCGGCGGGATCCCCGTGCGCGGCGCTGGTCTGTTCGAGCCGGCGAGCGTGGACCACTGCACGGTCGTGGACAACGAGATCCTCGATCTCCCCTGCACGGGCTCCTGCGAAGGCGGCGGGATCTACGGCGGCGGTCCGATCACCAACTCGATCGTGCGCGGCAACGTCCCTGGCCAGCTGCTGCTCACCGGCGCGGTCAGCTACTCCAACGTCTCCGAACCGACCCCGGGCAGCGGGAATTTCGACGCCGACCCGCTCTTCGTCGACGCGGCCGGGGGCGACTACCACTTGAGCTCCGGCTCGCCGTGCATCGACGCCGGGGATCCGTCGGCGCCGGTCGATGCGGACGGCACGACCAGCGACGTGGGCACCTACCCGCTCTTGGGCGTGCTGCAGTCGAGCAGCTTCTCGATCAGCGTGGCCACCGGCGGCAACCAATCGATCAAGATCGATGCCGGCGCGGGCTTCGGCGGCGGAATCCACGTCCTGGCCGGCAGCGTGAGCGGCACCTCGCCCGGGCTGCCCCTGGGGGGCGGCCTGACCGTCCCGCTCGTGCCGGACGCCTACTTCAGCCTGACCCTGGCCGGCGGCGCTGGGTCCCCGCTCCAGAACGGCGTCGGCACCCTCGACGCGGCGGGTGAGGGCTCGGCCAACTTCAGCCTGCCCGTCGGGTCGGCACCGACCCTGGCCGGCCTGCACGTGGACCACGCTGGAGTCATTCTGGACGGCCAATTCGTTCCGGCCCTGGTGACCAACGCCCTGCCCCTGAACCTGTTGCCCTGATCGAGCCTGACTCGCGCGGGGTCCGATCGCGAGCTGCGAGCGGGCCCCACCGTCGCCCCGAGGTCGATCGCGGGGCGCGCCATCTGCGCTTGGCGACGGGCTCGGAGGTCGGACCGGCCAGGGAAGCTAGGCGGATCCGGTCGTCTCCCTTGGCGGTGGATCGTGACCGAGGAATGCCGGAGAGGGCGTGGACGCCCCGGCGCGGATATCATGTGCGGCCAATTTGCGGCCGCGTACCCGCTTCCGCTGTCCCTCCCAGGCCATGACCCGCACCACTACCGACATCCGCAATATCGCCATCGTGGCGCACGTCGACCATGGCAAGACCACCCTGGTCGACGCCATGTTCCGCTTCGCGGGGACTTTCCGTGACAACCAGCTGATCCCCGAGCGGGCGATGGACTCGGACGCCCAGGAGCGCGAGCGCGGAATCACGATCCTGGCCAAGAACACGGCGATCGAATACGACGGCGTCCGCATCAACATCGTCGACACCCCCGGTCACGCCGACTTCGGTGGACAGGTAGAGCGCACGCTCGGCATGGCCGACGCGGTGCTGCTGCTGGTCGACGCCTACGAGGGGCCCATGCCCCAGACGCGCTTCGTGCTGCGCAAGGCCTTCGAGGCCGGCCTGCGAGCGATGGTCATGGTCAACAAGGTCGACCGACCCGACGAGCGCGCGGCGGAAGTCCTGGACGAGGTCTTCGACCTGTTCGTCGAGCTGGGTGCCACGGATGACCAGCTCGAATTCCCCGTGTGCTACGGCTCCGGCCGCGACGGTTGGGCCGTGGCTGAGCTGGGTCAGCGGGCCGACGACCTGCGGCCCCTGTTCGCGATGGTGCTCGAGCACGTGCACGCGCCGCCGATGGATCCCGATGGACCGGTGCAGTTCCAATCGGTGACGATCGACCACGACGACTTCGTCGGTCGCATCGGGATCGGTCGAGTCTGGCGCGGAACCCTGCGCGTCGGTGCGCGTCTGGCCCTGTGCCACCCGAACCGCCCCAAGCCCATCAACTCGATGGTCAAGAACCTCTATCGCTACGAGGGCTTGAGCAAGGTCGCCACGGACGTCGTGGTGGCCGGGGACATCGCCGTCGTCGCGGGCATCGAGGACCTGTCCATCGGCGACACCCTCTGCCCCATCGACGCGCCCGACCCCCGGCCGGGGATCGAGATCGACGAGCCGACCATCTCGATGGTCTTCCAGGTCAACGACTCGCCCCTGTGTGGACGCGAGGGCAAGTTCGTGACGAGCCGTCAGGTGCTTTCGCGCCTGGAGCGCGCCGCCCTGCGGGACGCGGCTCTCTCCCTGGCCCCCACCGACAAGACCGAAGGCACCGAGGTCAAGGGCCGCGGCGTGATGCACCTGGGCGTGCTGATCGAGAACATGCGGCGTGAGGGCTACGAGTTCTGCGTCGGCAAGCCGCGGGTCATCATCAAGGAGGTCGACGGCGTGCGCTCGGAGCCCTTCGAGCGCGCCACCGTCGAAGTCCCGACCGAATTCGCCGGCCGCGTGATCGAGTTCATGGGCCGCCGCCGCGGCGAGCTGATCGAAATGGACACCCAGGGCAACATGACCCGGGTCGAGTTCGATATCCCCGCGCGCGGCCTGATCGGCGCGCGCACGTCGCTCCTGTCCCTGAGTCAGGGTGAGGCGATCCTGAGCCACCTCTTCGACGGCTGGCGGCCCGATGGCGGGGCCATCCCGCGCCGCACCGGCGCGGTGCTCGTCGCAGACCGCAGCGGCCCGGCCGTGGCCTACGCCCTGGACGGCCTGTCGGACCGCGGCACGTGGTTCGTCGCCCCCGGCGACGACGTCTATGAGGGCATGGTGGTCGGCGAGACGGCCAAGCCCGGCGACCTCGACCTCAACGTCTGCCGCGCCAAGAAGCTCACCAACATGCGAGCCTCGGGCAAGGACGACTCCGCCAACCTGCCGCCGCCCCGGGTCATGTCCCTGGAGGAGGCACTCGAGTTCGTGGAGGACGACGAACTGCTCGAGGTCACCCCGCAGAGCCTGCGGCTGCGCAAGCGGATCCTCGACAGCAACCTGCGCCGCAAGAGCTCCAAGGTCCGGGGTTGAGACGCCCGGCCCGGACGTGCATGGCCGGGGCCCAATGGCCCCTGCGCCTGCCCGTCCGGGGACGAGAGTGCCCGGCCACGGAGCCGGGGAGCGCCCTCTCCGGCGGCCCGCGGCAATGCCTCGCGGAACGCCCCTGGAATCGGTGGCATTCAGGGTTAGGCTCGCTCCATGTTCGACCGCGTTCAGGTTCCTGACGCTCTCGTGGGCGATCTGCCCTTCGACGATCCCGAGCTGGTCGAGGCCCTCGGCCTGGCCCTCACGGACGTCGCCCTGTCCGACGCCGGCGTCGTCGTCCTCGAGCAGGGCGACGGGACGGTAGCGGTGGGTTGGCCCGCCACCAGCCTGGAAGTGCTCGGCCGCAAGCTGCTCGACGCCATGCGCCGCCGCGGCCTCGAGGCCAGCGACCGCACCGTGGCGGACGAGTCGAGCAACTAGAGTTCGGACTCGCGTGCTGGGCACGGATCCTGGTGAGCGAAGCGGGCCAGCTGCTCTCCACCTGCCCCGACGGCCTCGGGGAGGTGGGGAGCGTCACCGTCCGACGACGGGGGGCCTCCAGCGACTGACGCTCAGTAACGGTCGTCGTCGCCGTGACTCGCCGGCGGGCGGCTCGGCGCGCCCTGGTCCGTGGCGGTGAACGCGGCGGCGGCGCCGTGCTCGTAGACCAATCGGCCACCGGCCGAGCCCACCTTGTAGCCGAGGCCCAACACCACGAGCGTCCCCCCCAGGGTCACGAGCCCCGCAGCACGGGCTCGGCCCGGGCTACGAGACAGGAGCGGCAAGAGGCTCACGACGAGGAGCAGGCCGCTCCCCCAGGTGAACAGCTGGGCGGCCGCTTCGTGTCGCTCGATCGCCGCCTCGGGGACGACCTGCTCGACACGCTCTTCGTCGCTCTCCCCAGTCCGCATGGCCACCAGACTGGAGGCGAGCATCGCCGCCTGCAGCAGGCACACCACCGACCAGGTCCGCTTGCGGAAGTAGCCGCGCCACCAGGCGACGAACACCCCGCCCGCGACCAGCGGCATCAGGACTGCGAGGGCCATCGGCAGGTGTACGATCAGCGGGTGAATAGGGGTCGTGTTCATGTCGGGAATCTCCGGGTTGCCGGGACTGCCCGTGCAGTCCGCGTGCACCGACAATCGCCCCTTGCTGGCCCGAGGACCATCCGACAGGTGCGATAGGAGCGCTTCAGACATGGACTTAGGGATGGTGGATCGCACGGTTGTCAGGTCGGAGCAGCGGCGCTTCGCCCTCATGGCCGGGGCGTTTGCAGTCGTGGCCGCCATCGCGATCTTCGACCTCGCCGTCGACCTGCGGCAGGGAGCGACTCCGGAGCACGTCATCCTCGAGGGCGCCACCGCCGCCCTGGGGGTACTGGGCCTCTGCTTCGGCGCGAGCCGAGTCCTCGCGCTCGAGAAGCGCACGCGGGAACTGGAGCGCGAGGCGGGCGCTCTCTCAGAGCGGCTTCAGAACTCCTTCGCGGAGGCGCAGCGCTGGCGGGAAGAGGCCAAGGAGCTCCTGCAGGGCTTGGGCGCTCTCATCGACCGCCAGTTCGAGCGGTGGGGCCTGACCCAAGCCGAGCGGGAGGTCTCGCGACTCATTCTCAAGGGCTTCAGCCACAAGGAGATCGCCCTCTTGCGCTCGGTGGTCGAGGCGACCGTGCGTCAGCAGGCCGCGGCGATCTACAAGAAGGCCGGGGTCAGTGGCCGCCATGAACTTTCGGCGTTCTTCCTCGAGGACTTGCTGCCTCCAGGCGACGACTCGCGCAACTCGACTCGCCGAACTCCCTGACGCGCCGCACGGCAATCGCGAGACCGCGCGTGTGGGCGAAATCATCGGTCCCGATGGACAGGTCCAGTCTCGGCCCGGGCCCCAGGCCCCTTGATGAGCGCCGCCCAGCGGTCGGCCATCCGGACGCCCACCGTCCTGACCCGGCACGGGGCCGGAGCCTCTGGACGGACGCCATCGGAGGCCGTGCAACCGCAATCAAGCCGTCGCGATGACGATCGCGACCAGCATCAGCAGCCAGACCACATCGAGGAAGTGCCAGTAGAGCGAGACGTTGGTCGCGCCCTCGTGGCTCTTCGCGGTGTACTCGCCGCGGCGGGCCTTGGCGGTGACCACTGCCAGTGGGATCAGCCCGCCCACCACGTGCAGGGCGTGCAGCACGGTCATGACCAGGAACAGAGCGCTGTAGCGGTTGCTGGCGTCCAGCGGCAGACCCGAGGCGACCAGCTCCCACCAGTTGTAGCCCTGGCTCGCCATGAAGCCGAGTCCCAGGACCAGGGTCCAGGTCATCATGCGCCGGAAGGCCTGGCGGTCGTCCTCGCCGATGGCCCGTAGGGCGAGCCAGTAGGTGAACGAGCTGGCGAGCATGACCATGGTCGACAGGGCTAGACCCAGACCGACCACCGGCAGCACCGGCTGCTCGGGCGGAGCCGCGGGCAGCAGGACGACCAGGTACAGCAGGATGCTGGCGCCGAAGAGGAAGCTGAGGCTCGCGAGGAACAGCTTCACACCGAGGGTGCCGACGCCCTTGCTCTGGTCGCCGGCGCGACGGATGGCTTCGAGATCGTCCGACTTCAAGTCGTAGGAGCCTGTTGGGCGGAGTTGGAGGAAGACCATCGCACTGTCGCGGCGGGGCCACCGTCGACGATCGGAGCACCGTTGAGGCCGGAGTCAGCGTCGCAACGGAATGGGAGGATCGGGGGCGAGACCAGGTTAGCGGGATCGGCCCCGGCCCGGGTCCCCCATCGAGAACGGGCCGAGGCCCGGGAGTCCCGTGCCTCGGCCCGCTGAGTCCTGGGACAGACGGAGCGCGGGATCAAGCCGTGAGGCCTCCGATCCGCGCCATCCGGCGATCAGCCGTCCGCGGTCGTCCCGGTGGCCGTCCGCAGCTCTTGGATAGCACCCTGGTTCTGGCCGGTGTCCATCATCGAGATCGTCACGAAGACGCCCGCGAAGATGATCGAGGCCAGGAAGATCAGACCGTTGAAGGGCCGGTCGTACTTCAGGTGCATGAAGAAGAGCGCCACCAGCAGGGCCTTGAACGTGGCGATGCCCATGGCGATCGGCAGGTCGAGGGCACCGAAGTGGTGCTGAGCGGACCAGACGGTGATCCCGGTCAGGATCATGAGAGCAGCCCACACACCGATCAGCATCTTGATCGACATGACGTGGGCGAAGCCGTGTTCGTCGTGCGACATGTTGGAGTCTCCGTCGATCAGTGGATGAGGTACAGGAGCGGGAACAGGTAGATCCAGATCAGGTCGACCAGGTGCCAGTACAGCGCCACGTAGTCGACGGCACCGAAGTACCCGGGGTTGAACTCGCCGCGCATGGCGCGTCGCATGACCCAGCCGATCGCGATGATGCCGGCCACCACGTGGATCCCGTGCAGGCCGGTCATCGCGAAGTAGATCGAGAAGAAGGTCCGCACCGAGGCGGGGCGCTCTTCGTACTCGGAGAGCACGACCTCCGACTCGTGGTGGAGCATCGCCTTCTCGATCCTCGAGTGCTCGACCTCGGCGGAGGACTCGTGGGCGTCGGCCGCGTGCACGTCGCCCTCGTGACCGTGGGCGCCGGGAACGTGGGCCTCGGGCGCGGCGTGGGCTTCGAAGCCATGGCCGTGAGCAGCGTGATCGGCGTCGATCGCGCCTTCGACTTCGGCCCTGACCGCGTCGGAGAGGTCGGCGACGGTCACCGGGTCCTTCTCCGTGGACATGCTCGCAGCCTTGGCCGCCAAGGCCTCCTCGAGCACGTGCTCACGTGACTCGTGGAACAGGGCGTCGAACTCCTCGGGGTGCTCCGCCTGCATCTCCGCCAAGCGACCCTCGGCCATGTGGCCGGCGTGGCCGACGAGAACCGTGTAGTTCTCGGCGGTCACGATCATGTGCTCGGGGTGCGGGTTGAAGAACTTGCCCGGACCAGTGCCGTGGGCGAACTTCCCGCCGTACTCGATCGACTTGATCCCGAGGAACCCGAAGGCGCACAGGATCGTGAGACCCAAGAGCAACGCCGTCTTGCGGTTGTCCCCCAACTGCGCCGTGCGAACCGCCCACGCCGCCGTCAGCGACGAGATCAGCAGCACGCAGGTGTTGAGCGCGCCCCAGAAGGTGCTCAGGTAGTAGTGCGAGTAGAGGAAGACCTCCGGGTGCTCGTGACGCCAGATGGAATAGGCGCAGAACAGGCCGGAGAAGAACAGGATCTCCGTGACGAGGAACAACCAGATCCCGAGCTTCCCGGCGTCGAACTGCTGCTCCTCGTCATCGAAATGATGGGCGAGGTGAGCCGGGTGGTCGTGGTGGTCGTCGTGCGCCACGTGGGCGGCGGCGGGGGGGGCCTGGGTCGAGGACATGGGGCTCAGCTCCTACCGGCGGTCTCGACCGCGGCTTCATCCGGACGGACGTACCCGTCGATCGACGGCTCGTAGACGTAGCCTTCGATGTCGTAGGGGTCGCCCACCGTCGGCTGGTGTTCGAAGTTGTGGTGCGGCGGCGGCGAGGAGCACTTCCACTCGAGGGTGTTGGAGCCCCAGGGGTTGTCGGGGGCCTGCTTGCCCTTGATCATCGACATGACGAGGTTGTAGGCGACCATCACGAGGCCGATCAGCAGCACGTAGGCGCCGATGGTCGACCACACGTGGTAGGCCTGGAACTCCGGCAGGTAGTCGAAGTACCGCCGCGGCATGCCCTGGGATCCCAGCATGAACTGCGGGAAGAAGGTCAAGTTGAAGCCCAGCAGGGCGATCAAGCTGGCGGTGACGCCGACCTTCTCGCTGTACATCTTCCCGCTGATCTTCGGCCACCAGTAGTGCAGCCCGCCGAGGAACGCCCAGAGCGTCCCCCCCACCATCACGTAGTGGAAGTGGGCCACGATGAAGTAGGTGTCGTGCAGGTGGATGTCGGTGGACAGGGTCCCCAGGAAGAGGCCCGTGACCCCACCGATCATGAACAGCAGGATGAAGCCGAGGGCGTAGACCATCGGCGTCTTCAGGTGGATGTCACCCTTCCACATGGTCGTGACCCAGTTGAAGACCTTGATCGCCGACGGGATCGCGACGGAGAAGGTCAGACCGGAGAAGACCGTCGACGCCAGGGCCGACTGGCCGCTGGTGAACATGTGGTGGCCCCAGACGAAGAAGCCGAAGATCGCGATGGCGACCGACGACATCGCGATGAAGCGGTAGCCGAAAATGTGCTTGCGGCTGAAGGTGCCGATCAGCTCGGAGACGATCGCCATCCCCGGCAGCACCATGATGTAGACGGCCGGGTGGCTGTAGAACCAGAAGAAGTGCTGGAACAGCACCGGGTCCCCGCCGAGGCTCGGATCGAAGATGCCGATCTTGAAGGCGCGCTCCACGATCAGAAGCAGCAGGGTGATCCCGAGCACCGGGGTCGCCAGGACCTGAATCACGGCGGTGGCGTAGAGGCCCCACAGGAACAGGGGCATGCGGAACCAGGTCATCCCCGTCGGCCGCATCTTGTGCAGGGTCACGATGAAGTTGAGACCCGTGAAGATGGAGCTGAAGCCCAGCACGAAGGCACCCGTCGTGGCGGCGATGACCGCGCTGGTCGAGTGGCCCTCGAGGCTGTAGGGCGTGTAGAACGTCCAGCCGGTGTCCAGACCGCCCGTGGCCAGGGCCAGCAGGAAGAAGGCCGCGCCCAGGATCCACAGGTGGAAGCTGAATAGGTTCAAGCGCGGGAAGGCCACGTCCTTCACCCCCAACATGATCGGCAACACGAAGTTGCCCAGTGCCGCCGGGATGCTCGGGATGATGAACAGGAACACCATGATGGCGCCGTGGAGGCTGAACATCTGGTTGTAGACGGCGCCGCTGGGCAGCATCTGCCAGGCGCCGTCACCGGTGTTCGGGGCCGCCAGCTCGGTGCGCACCGCCAGGGCGAAGAACCCGCCCAGGGTGAAGGCCGCGAGCACGGCGATCGTGTACATCACCCCGATCCGCTTGTGATCGAGGGTGAACAGCCAGGACATCAACCCCTTGGAGTGGTTGAGGTAGTTGTCCTTGGACGGGGTCACACCAGGCCGATGGACCTCGACGCCCGCAGTTTGGGTAGTGGCCATGGTTGGGGTCCGATCAGTTGCCGTCGGTGGCGAGGGACTGGATGTAGAGGCTGATCGCGCCGAGCTCGTCGTCTTTGATCCGTCCCTGGTAGGCAGGCATGTTCACACCCTTGAACCCGTCGCGGATCTTCGCGCCGGGAACGAGGATCGACTCGCGGACGTAGTTCTCGTCGGGCATCACCGAGCCGCCACCGTCAAGAGGCAGGGCTTTCCCGTCCGCCCAGGCCTTCGACAGGACCAGGAACCCGGGGCCTTTCAGGGTCTCGGCGGTGGTCAGGTGGCACTGGGTGCAGCCCTTGCGGTTGTAGAGGGTCTCACCGGCCGCCACGAGCGACGGCGAGTTGCCGATGATGTCTGCGTCCTTCTCCATCCACGCGTCGAAGGCTTCCTTCGACTCGTGGACCACGCACTTGGTGATCATGGCCGAGTGCTGGTCGCCGCAGTACTCGGTGCAAAAGAGGTTGTAGACGCCGGGCTTGGTCGCCTCCCACCACAGGCTGGTGTAGCGGCCGGGCACCACGTCCTGCTTCACGCGGAAGGAGGGGATGTAGAGGCTGTGCAGGACGTCGGTCGACGTCATCAGGAGCCGCGTCGGCTGCCCGACCCAGCTGTGCAGCTCGGGCGAGAGGTGGCCGTTGGGGTACTGGAACTCCCAGGACCACTTCTGGGCGGTGACGTTGACCTGGTAGGAGCCCTCGGGCGCATTGCGCAGGTCGAGGAAGCCCTTGAAGCCGACCCAGAACATGCCCGCGACGAGGATCGTCGGGATGATCGTCCAGGTGACCTCGAGGGTGTTGTCGTGGCTGGACGTCTTCACGGCGGAGTGACCCGGCCGCGCGCGGTACTTCCACGCGAACCAGAGGGTCACGCCGACCACCCCCACGAAGGAGATGATCGACACCCAGAGGATGAAGTAGAAGACCGCGTCGATGCGACCGGCGACGGTCGACGCTTGCTCGGGGAACCAGAAGCTCTGGCCCGCGCCCTGCAGGGCGAGACTCAACAGTCCGTTCATGATCAGGAAACGCCCTCGAGGGTCTTTTCCGTTCGCGGTCCGGATCGACGTGATCCCAGGACCCCGATGAGTTCTTTGCGCCAGAAGATGAGGAGGAAGCCGCCCAGGACCACGACGGTGACGAGACCGCCGAGCTTCATCACCGACAGGGCTTCGGCGACGTAGGACCCGCTGGTCGGGTCGTACACGAAGCACATCATCGTGATCCGCTCGGCAATGCCGCCGAGCTTGCCGTCCGAGGCTTCGACCAGGGACAGCCGCAGGGTGGGCTCCTCGAAGGAGACACCGAAGAGGTAGCGGGAGACCACCGCCTCGGGCGTGAGCAGCATGATTGCTGCCTCGTGTGCGAATTCCCCCGTGGAGGGGACGAAGCGGTAACCGAAGCCGACTGCCTGGGCCACCGCGTCGATGCTCGACTGCTGCCCCACCAGGAAGTGCCAGCCCCCGTCGCCGTCGGGCATCTCGGCCCGATGCACGTAGCGGTTCAGGTAGTGCTCGCGGGTGGCCGCGGCCTTGGTGAAGAGCTCGTTCTCGTCGATCGAAACGGTGACGACGTCGAAGTCCTCACCCACGACCCAGCCGAGCTGGTTGAGGACGTCGATCAGACCGTCCAACTGCATGCCGCAGAGCATCGGGCAGTCGGAATAGTTCAGCGTGAGGATCACCGGCCGTCCGGACTGGAAGCAGTCCCCGAAGGTGACCCGCTCCCCCAGGTGGTCGGTGAAGGGCACGTCCGTCGGGACCTGCTCACCCAGCCGCTGCTCCACGCCCACGCCGGCGGTGTCCTCCGGAACGGCGTCGTTCACCTGAACCGCGCGCACCGGCCCGTAGGCAACGGCTGGCGACGACAGCCCCACCGCGGTCGCGAGTGCGACCGTGGCGAGGAGTGTCCTGGTTCGGGTGAAGGCGTTCATGGTCGTTGGAGTCCTTGATCGAGGCGTCTGGCCGAGATCCGTCAGTTGCCGATCTGGTCAGCGACGGTCTTCATCGCTTGCTCGATAGGAATCTGGTACGTCCCGGCCTGTTCATCCACCACCGCGTAGCTACGAAGCCGGTGCATCTGCTCGGCCAGGGCCGCGTCCGAGACCTCGTTGGGCACGTCGACGACCTTGTCATTCCACTGGATGTCCACTTCTCGGAAGTAGAGACCCTGCAGCATCAGCACGCAGAAGTAGGTGAAGACGATGCCTGCGAAGCCGACGACGGCCAGCTTGCCTGCGTTGACTGAATCGGGTGCGGCTGCCATGGCTTAGTAGTAGTTCTCGAAGGCCAGGGACTCGGGCAGGCGCGGATCCCGCAGCGGGACCATCGACTGACGCTTCGCCCGCGAGAGGGTAAGGCCGAACAGGCCCAGGCCCAGGCCCAGCCAGATCAGCACGTCCATCGGATGGAAGACGACCTCCATGCCGTGGCCCAGCTTCTTGGCCAGGTAGGGCATGACCATCCAGTAGAAGTCGACGAAGTGGAACACGAGCATCCAGATCGCCCAGAAGGCCAGGGTCTTGCGACCGCGCTTGATGTGGCGCGAGAGCAGGCCCGGGAAGGGCAGCAGCAGGTGCCCGAAGAGCAGCAGCAGGGAGAAGTTCGCCCACTCACCCGCCTGGCGGAAGTGGAAGAAGGTCGTCTCCTCGGGGATGTTCGCGTACCAGATCAGCATGTACTGGCTGAACGCGATGTAACCCCAGAAGAAGACGAAGGCGAACAGCAGCTTGCCGAGGTCGCTGTACTGCTCCGGACCGATGTGCTTCATGCCGCCGAAGTTCTGGATGAACATCAGCAGCAGGATCATCGACGAGACCGAGCTGATCATGCAGCCGGCGAAGAGGTAGACGCCCCAGATGGTGCTGAACCAGTGCGGGTCCAGGGACATCAAGAGGTCGAAGCCGGCGAAGGTCAGGCTCAGGGCGAAGACCATGATCAGCGGCGCGGCACGCATCTCCATCCGGCGCGTGCGCGCGGGATCGCCGTCAGCGTCCTGGGCCACGGAGTTCTTGACGAAGAAGCGCGCCATCAGCGTCCAGATGCCGAAGTAGGCGACTAGACGGCCGATGAAGAAGCCCTTGTTCAGGTAGCCCGACTTGTTGGCCAGGATCTGGTCGAACAGCGGCGAGGTCGGGTTGACCATGGCCGGGTCGAGCCACTTGTAGACCGTGGTGTCACCCATGCAGATCGGGATGAAGATCGGCATGAAGGCGACGATGATCCAGGGCCAGAAGTTGCTGACGATCATCTCGGGGATGCGGCGCATCCCGACGCTCCACCCGGCACGGAAGACGTGCTGGAGGCAGAGGAAGATCAGCGACCCGAGCGCCACCATCAGCCAGGCCATGAAGCCCGTCAGGTAGGCGTACTGGAAGTGCACCAGACCGTCTTCGGTGGCGAAGGCCCAGCCGAGGGCGGCCAGGATCAGCACCAAACCGCCGAAGATGATCCCGGGCGCCAGGCTGGCGACCCGCGCGGGTAGGCGCGTCTGCTCTTCCGTCAGCGTTTGCGTGTGAGCGTGTGCCATCAGTCTTTCAGTGCCTCGAGCTCGGCGGGGGGAACCATGTCGGAGGTGGCGGCCTGCGACTGCTGCAGGGCGCGGACGTAGGCCACGATCGCCCAGCGATCAGCGACCTTCACCGATGCGCCGTAGGGCTTCATGTTGTTGCGGCCCAGGGAGATCGTCTCGAAGATCCGGCCGTCCGCCTGGGGCACGACCGTGTCCGCGTGCAACGAGGTCGGCGGCACCCACGTGCCCTGCTGGAGCATGTCGGCCCGTTGCGCCACCAGGCCGTCGCCGACCCCGGTCAGACCGTGGCAGGGCGCGCAGCTGATGCCGTAGCGCTCGCGCCCGCGCTCGAGCAGCGCGGTCGCGCTGCCGAAGTGCTCGAGGGCCTGGGGCGGGATGCCGTCGAAGTAGTCCTCTTCGCCTTCGCCGAAGCGGCCACGGTAGTAGTGGTCGTCCTCGCGCAACTGTCCGCGACCGACCGTGCCCTCGACCTGGGGCATGGAGGCGCGCATGTCCCCGAAGAGCTGACCAAGGATCGGGCTCGGCGCCTGAGCCTTGAACTTCGGCTGCATGTCCATGTCCTGGATGATGTGGATCCGGGGCTTGTCGGACTTCACGTAGCGCGACTTGATCGCGAGCCCGGCGGGGATCAGCGCCAGCACCGTGACGCACAGTCCGACGCCGTGGATCACGACGGGCAGTGGCGCACGCTTCGCGGGCTCGAAGATCGCCTCGACGTTGGCACCCCCGGCATTGGCGAGCAGCAACTCGACCTGCTGGCGGTTGAACTTCGGGTCCGACGCCTCGACCACGATGCCGAAGCGGTCGTCGGTCATGCGCTCGAAGTTGTTGCGCCGGAAGAGCGGGTGGAACCACTGGGGCAGCCCGTTCATCGCCAGCATGGTGAACACCGTCGTGAACGCCGCGAACAGCACGGTGAGCTCGAACATCACCGGCACGTTGGCCGGGAGGCTGAACAGGGGCTTGCCACTGATCAGGTAGGGGTACAGCACCGCGTTGGTGAAGTACTGCAGCGCCACGGCGACGGTCATCCCGGTCATGCCGGCGACCAGCGTGATCCAGGGCAGGATCGTGGGCTTGATCCCGATGTACTCCTCCATCCCGTGGACCGGGAAGGGGGTCAGTCCGTCCCAGCGCTTGTAGCCGGCGTCACGGACCTTCGCACAGGCGGCGAGCCACTCCTGCGGGGTGGCGTACTCCGCCATCACGCAACTGAGCTTCTGCTCGGAGCCCTCGTCGTGCTCGTTGAGGCTGCGGACCCAGTTCGGGTCCTCAGACGACGTGTTCTTGAATCGCAGTTCCACCATCGTTCGATCCCCCTCAGTTAACCGACGGGACAGGAGCGGACTCGACCTCGGAGGGCTGCTTCTGAGTCGGCTTCGGGAAGGGCATGACCGACTTGACCTCGCTGATGGCGATCATCGGCAGGAAGCGGAGGAAGAGCAGGAACAGCGTGAAGAACAGTCCGAAGCTGCCGATCAGCATCAGGATGTCGACGATCGTGGGGTGGAAGTAGCCCCAGCTCGAGGGCAGGAAGTCGCGAGCGAGCGACGTGACCGTGATCACGAAGCGCTCGAACCACATGCCGACGTTCACCAGGATCGCGGCGACCATCATGATCGGGATCGAGGTCCGGCACTTCTTGAACCAGAAGATCTGCGGCGTGATCACGTTGCAGCTGACCATCGTCCAGTACGCCCAGGCGTAGGGACCGAAGGCGCGGTTCATGAACGCGAACTGCTCGTACTTGTTCCCGCCGTACCAGGCGATGAAGAACTCCATCGAGTAGGCGTAGCCGACCATCGAACCGGTCGCGAGGATGACCTTGTTCATGTTCTCCAGGTGGCGCATCGTGATGATGTTCCGCATCCCGTAGAACGCCCGCGCCGGGACCGCGAGGGTCACCACCATCGCGAAGCCACTGAAGATGGCGCCGGCGACGAAGTAGGGCGGGAAGATCGTCGTGTGCCAGCCGGGGAGCTGGGAGACCGCGAAGTCGAAGGAAACGACCGTGTGCACCGAGAGCACGAGCGGCGTGGCCAGGGCGGCCAGCAGCAGGTAGGCGCGCTCGTAGCGGTGCCAGGCCCGCGCCGAGCCGCGCCAGCCCAGGGAGAGGATGCCGTAGCCCAAGCGGCGGAGCGGGTGCCGCGCGCGGTCACGGATCGTCGCCAGGTCGGGGATCATTCCCATGTACCAGAAGACCAGGGAGACCGAGGCGTAGGTACCGACCGCGAACACGTCCCAGAGCAGCGGCGACCGGAAGTTCGGCCACATCAACATCTGGTTGGGCAGCGGGAACAGCCAGTAGGCCAGCCAGATGCGGCCCACGTGGATGCCCGGGAAGGTGCCGGCGCAGACGACCGCGAAGATCGTCATGGCCTCCGCGAAGCGGTTGATGCTCGTGCGCCAGTCCTGTCGCAGCAGGAACAGGATGGCCGAGATCAGCGTGCCCGCGTGCCCGATACCGACCCAGAACACGAAGTTCACGATCGGCCAGCCCCAGGCGACCGGGATCTGGTTACCCCAGACACCGACGCCGGTGACGATCAGGTAGACGATCAGGCTGAACAGGACTCCGAGGAACGTGACCGCCGCCATGAAGGACAGCAGCCACGTGCGGTGCACCTTGGGATCCTCGACGACGGAGCAGACCTGTTCGGTGATCTGACCGTAGGTCTTGTTCTCGAGGATCAGCGGCGTCCGCGGACCGGGGACGTCGCCGGTGTTGTCGATCCCCTTGAGGGGCGCGTAGGTCTTCCCAGCCATCGATCTAGACCAGCTCGGGGTTCGGGTTGGTCACGCGGGCCAGGTAGGCCGTACGCGGTTTGATGTTCAGGTACGCCAGCATCGCGTAGCCGCGGGGCAGCTCGTGCTTCTTGCGGACGGCGCTTTTCTCGTCGGCCAGGTCGCCGAAGGTGATCGCCTCGGCCGGGCAGGTCTGCTGGCAGGCGGTGACGATCTCGCCGTCCTCGATCGGGCGCTTCTTGTTGCGCGCGTCGATCTTGACCGCCTGGATGCGCTGCACGCAGTACGTGCACTTCTCCATCACACCACGGTGACGGACCGTGACTTCGGGGTTGAAGCCGAGCTTCTTGACCGCGTTGTCGGGGTCCTTCAGGTCCTTGTGGTAGTTGAAGAAGTTGAAGCGCCGGACCTTCACCGGGCAGTTGTTGCTGCAGTAGCGAGTTCCGATGCAGCGGTTGTAGACCATGTCGTTGAGGCCCTCGTCCGAGTGGACGGTGGCCGCGACCGGGCAAACCTGCTCGCAGGGGGCCATCTCGCACTGGATGCAACCCACCGGCTGGCGGTGCACGCGCGGGTTGTCCTCGTCGAGTTCCCCGTGGCTGCGGTGCTCGACGGGCTTCGCGGACTCGTGGGGCGCGTAGGAGTGCTCCTCGGCCTCGCCGGTCTCGAAGTAGCGGTCGATCCGCAACCAGTGCATCTCACGGTTGTTGATGACCTGCTCCTTGCCGACGATCGGGATGTTGTTCTCCGACTGGCAAGCGATCACGCAGGCGTTGCACCCGGTGCAGGTCGAAAGGTCGATCGACATGCCCCAGCGGTTGCCGGCGTACTCGAACTCCTTCCACAGGGACTGCAGCGGCGGGTAGTGCGTCCCGAGCAGCGTCTGCTGCATGGCGTCGGGATGCTCGGTGTACTGCTCCAGGGTCTGGTGGCGGGCGAGGTCCTCGATGCGGGCCTCGCGCTCCACCAGACCGGTGGTGTCGATGTCCTGGTGGTCCTGGGTCGACGCCAACTTGTAGGTGCGGCCGGTCTTCTTGACCGTGAGCCCCGTGGCCGACCAGCCGGCGGCCGAGGTCGCCAGGCGGTAGCTGTTGAAGCCCACCGAGGGCGCGTCTTCGTCGATCAAGCCGCCGACATGGCCGGCGCGGGTGCGCCCGTAGCCCAGGGCGAGGCCGACTGCGCCGGCCGCCTGGCCGGGCATCACGTAGACCGCGCACTCGAGCTTGCGCCCGTCGATCTCGAGCTCCACCAACTGCTCATGCTTGACGCCGAGCGACTTGGCCGTGGCCGGGCCGATCAGGGCCGCGTTGTCCCAGGTCAGCTTGGTCATGAACTCGGGCAGCTCCTGGAGCCAGCCGTTGTTCGCGTAGCGACCGTCGTAGGTGCTGGCGTCGGGGAAGAGCGTCAGCTCGAGCGAACCGTTGGCCGGGATCCCGGCGGCCAGGGCGCTGGGCGGGAAGCTCGGGGCCGCGAAGCCGCGGCCGGCCGGGGTGATCGCCCCGAAGGCACTCTGGGCCACGAAGCCGTCGTGCAGGGCGCGGCGCCAACCGGAATCGTCGGTGGCGTAGCGCTCGTCGAAGGTCGCGCGGACCAGCTCCTGGCTGTCGGCAAAGAGCTCGCCGCCCATGCGGGCCAGCAGTTCGAGAGCCGTGCGGCCCTTGTAGAGGGGGTGGATCAGCGGCTGGGTCAGGCAGTGGGTGCCGTCCCAGGCGCGCGCGTCGCCCCAGCTCTCGAGGAAGTGCGCCTGGGGCAGGTGCCAGGTCGAGGCCGCGGAGGTCTCGTCGGCGTAGAGCGCCAGGTGCGCGACGCTACCAACCTCACCCAGGGCGGCCTCGAAGTCGAGGTCAGCCGGGGCGTCGTAGACCGGGTTACCGCCGAGGACGAAGAGAGTCTCGACCTGGCGGCCGCGCATGGCGGCCACCAGGGCCTCCAGCTCGGCGGTGCCACTGACCACGGGTTCGTCGGTCAGCACGACCGTCTTGCCGATGGCCCCGAGCATCGCGTTGATGCGGTGGGCCACGGCGTGGACCGGCGCAGTTTGGCCGGCTCCGACCTGGATCACACACTCGCCGCGGTGAGCGAGCAGGTCGTTGGCCAGGGCGTCGACGAACTTCTTGGTCCGCGGCGCGTCGAGCAGGGCCCCGCTAGGCGCGGCCGAGGGCGAGCCCCAGCCGCTGGGAACCGTGGCGCCCTTGGCGATCAGCGTCGCCTCGAGGGCGGCCAGGACCGCACCGACGCTCTCGGAGCGAACCGGCAGGCGGTGGTCGGCCAGGCTGCCCGTGCTCGTGAAGCGCGACTCGACGGAGTAGAGGCGCGTCATCCAGCCCTCTTCGGGCCGGCGGTGCTTGGCGAAGTCGCGCGCGTGGCGCAGCTCGTCGGGGTGACCGGAGAAGAGGTCGCCGTCGAAGGTCGCGATGACCTTGGCGCCGTCCAGGCGGAAGTGGGTCCGCACCGGACGTCCGAAGGCGAGTTCGCCTCCGGCGCGCTCGGTGGCGCGGTCGACCGGCGCATAGGCCGCGACGCGCGCCTGGGGGAAGCGCGCCTTGACCTTGGCGACCAGGCGCTTGGCGGTCTCCGAGCTGGTGGGCTGGTGCAAGATCGCGAGGCCGGCGCCGGACTTGGCTTCCAGTCGCGACAGCTCCTGATCGAACCAGGCGTCGAACGGCGCCCACCCCTTCTGCTCGTTGCCGTCGCGCGTGAGCACTCGGCTGCGGTCGGGGTCGTACAGCTCGAGGATCGCGCCCTGGGCGAAGCAGCTCGCGGCACCCTGGGTGCCGGGGAGCTGGTCATTGCCCTCGACCTTGATCGGGCGGCCGTCGTAGGAGGTCAGCACCAGGCCCTGGGCGGCAGCGCCGAGCTCCATCGCCGTGGCGAAGTGCTCCGGCACCCCGGGGATGCGATCCTCGGGACGCTCGGCCAGGGGCAGGATGTTCGTCTTCTCCCAGCGGCAGCTCGAAGCGCCGGCGAGGGCGGTCGAGGCGCCCATCAGTTGGAGGAAGCGTCGACGATCGACCCCGTCGAGTTTGTCCGCGCCTTCAGGGAACTCGCGGAACGCGAAGTCCTTGAACTCGTCGGTTCGCTCGAGCTCTTCGAGGCTGCGCCAGTAGCGCGTGTTGGGCGTCTCGGTTTTCATGCTCAGCGGTGGCAGGTCGAGCAGTTGGTCGGGGGGTTGATGCCGTTCAGCTCCTTGAGGCGCTGACCGATCTCACGCTGGTTGGCCGGGGCCCAGTCCATGTTCGTGATCTCGCTCTGGGGCCGCAGGTGCAGCTCCGGCTCGCGATGGCAGTCCAAGCACCAGCCCATGCTCAAGGGCTCGTGCTGCCAGACGACTTCCATCTTGTCGACGCGGCCGTGGCAGCTCACGCAACCCACGCCGCGGTTCACGTGCGCGGAGTGGTTGAAGTAGGCGTAGTCGGGCAGGTCGTGGATACGCACCCACTCGATGGGCTCACCGGTCTCGAAGCTCTCGCGCAGCGGCGTCAGCTTGTGCGACTCCGTGAAGATCATCGAGTGGCAGTTCATGCACGTAGCGGTCGGGGGCACCGCGCTGTGCGCCGCGTCCTCCACCGTGTTGTGGCAGTAGCGGCAGTCGATCTTCAGGTCGCCGGCGTGCAGCTTGTGGCTGTACGGAATCGGCTGCGTCGGCTGGTAGCCGGCGTCGGTCGTCTTCGGCGAAGCGCCGAACCAGACCAGACCGATCACGTAGAGCGGCGCAAGGAGGAGGACACCACCGCTCATGTCGCGGAGAGTGAGGGTCCAGCTCGGGAAGTGGAACATGCCGTGTCGCTCGGTGTCTGGGCCGCCCGCGGCGGACGGCGCAAGTCGATGAGGGCTGAAGAGGGCCGGCCGGAGGGCCGGTGCGGACAGTCCGCGGTCACCGGAACGTGCTGTTCTCTCCGAGTCCGAGGGACGGTCTCGTGGCTGAGAGGGGGGGACGGTTCGCGGCTGTGGGACGCCGTTCTAGGCGCGAGAGTCTAGGGACGCGGGAGGTGCCGTTGAATGCGGCAAAATGTCGCACGACCCAGGAGCGGGGCAGTGGCCTCCGACGCCGATCATCGACGCGACGCGCTCCGAGCCACTGCGGCAGTTCGTCGCACCGCGCTGGCGCGAGTCGTGAGGCGGCCCCAGTCCCCGCGATCGAGAAGCTCGATCTCCAGGGATCGAAGCTCGGCGCTCACTCAGGCGCGAGCTTCTGCAGCTTGCGCTGGAGCGAGCGTCGGTGGATGCCCAGGCGGCGAGCGGCCTCGGAGATGTTGCCGGTGCAGTCGGAGAGCACCCGATGGATGTGCTCCCACTCGGCCCTGGCCAGGCTGGGGGCCTCGTGGTCCCCGCCGTCGTCGGCCGCCGACTCGGGCTCGCCGGTCGCACCGCGGCGGAAGGCGTCCAGGATCTCGTCGGCGTCGGCGGGCTTGGGCAAGTAGCCGGTGGCCCCCAGGCGCATGGCGTCGACGGTGGTCGAGATTGAGCCGTAGCCGGTCAGGACCAGGATCTGGGTCGTCGGGTCGACGGACTTCAGCTCGCGCACGGCGTCCAAGCCGGAGCGGCCAGGCATGCGGAGGTCGACCACAGCTAGCTCGGGGCTCTCGTCGCCGGCGAGGATCAGGGCCTCGTCGACGTTGGCGGCCGTGCGGACCTCGAGCCCCCGGTCCCGGAAGGCCCGGGCCAGGCGGTCGCGGAAGACGGCGTCGTCGTCGACCAGCAGGATCGAGCGGGTGGCGTCGAGGGAGGGGTCCGGGTCTGTCACGGGGGAGACTCTAATTAACGTCTAGCCGCGCGGACGGAAGATCCCGCTGGGAGTGCGGCGGCGGGGAGCTGTGGCGGGCACGGAGACGCCGCTCTCGGGCAGCTCGAGGCGAGCCACGGTGCCACGGCCCGGCTCGGAGTCCAGCACCAGCCGCCCCCCCAAACGCTCGGCCAGGGTCCGGGTGAGGAACAGCCCCAGCCCCATGCCCGAGCCGGGATCCTTGGTGGTGAAGAAGGGCTCCACGGCCCGCTCCAGGGTGGCGGCGTCCATGCCCGTACCGGCGTCGGCGACTTCGATGGTCACGCCGGAGCCCAGGGGGGAGATGGTCACGGCGATCCCCGCGTCGGAGTTGGAGGCGTCCAGGCCGTTCTTGATCAGGCCACGCACGGCGCGGGTGAGAGCGGTGCGCGGGGCCAGGAGGGCGCGATCGGCGGCGTCCCCCTCGAAGCTGATACGCACCCGCGCCCCGGCCTCGAGCTTGCCCACAGCGGCCTCGATCAGCTGGGAAGTCGGCAGCGCCACGAGCTGCTCCCCCACCGATTCGCCGGCATCCAGGGACATCTGATCCAGGATCTCCCGGCAGCGAGTTACCTCCCGACGGACGAGCTGGGCGTCCTCGCGCAGGTGCACGTCCTCCGAGCGCTCGAGGGCGCGCTCGAGCTCCTTGGCCACCACGGCGATGGTCGACAGGGGCGAGGCCAGCTCGTGGGCGGCCCCGGCAGCGAGGTTCGCGAGGGCCTCGAGCCGAGCGGCATCGGCACGCCGCTGGCGCTCACGGTCGAGCTCCCCCTCCCGCCGGGCCAGCTCGGCGTTGATGGTCCGCACGAAGTAGGCCGTGAACGTCGCGACCGCGACGAACGAGACGAAAGCCCCCTTGGCATACAGCGAGATGTCCCCGATGCCCGCCAACTCCCCCGGCGGCGCGAAGTCGATGATCGGCCCCCCAACGCCGTACAGGGGCAGTTGCGAGAAGAGCAGCCCCCCAACCGACGCCACCGCCGCCACGTACACGATCGCCATCCAGACGCCGCCCAACACCACCGTCGCGAGCACCAGGTTGACGATGTAGAAGAACCAGAAGGGGTTGCCGATCCCCCCACTCACGAAGAGCAGCGCCGTCAGCAGCAGCACGTCCGCCAACATCGTCACCCCGAGCAGCATCGTCCCCTCCCGCCGCCACTTCTCGTCGTCGCCGTCGCGCAGGGCCCGGAAGTACCAGACCTGCAGCCCGAAGTTGAGGACCAGACCGAGCGCCACAACGGTCAGCAAGGGCAGCAGATGGAGGTCAACGTCCAGCCCGATGGACACGACCGCGATGGTCAGCAGCTGCCCCAGGACCCCCGCCCGGCGCAAACGCAGGAGCCAAGCGAAGTTGATCCTGATCCGCTCCGTGGCGGCACTATCAGGATGAAAGGGATCGGGCTCCGCCACGCGGGCATCTTAGGCGGGCCGAGGGCGCGGCCGAGGCGGGTTCTGGGGGTGAGGGAACGGCGGTGCGACCGCCCCTGAGTCGGGCCGCACCGCCCCCCCCCGGCGAGCGCCGCCCCAGCGGTCGCCCAAGCCCGCCCGCCACCACCCACCCCACCGATTGACCCCCACCCCGGAACTGCTAGACTCGCGCCCCCATCTGAGCGGGCGTAACTCAGTTGGTAGAGTGTCAGCTTCCCAAGCTGAATGTCGTGGGTTCGAGTCCCATCGCCCGCTCCAACTTGGGATGCACTCGTGGGGTGAGTGAGGGGCAGTTGCCGGCACGACCGAATGACGCCTCAAGAGGTGTCGTCGTTTAGTTGCAGGTAGTCCGACCGCGCGTCCTGACTTGGCCCGCGAGAGCGCCGCAGCCATCTCGCGTCATCATCGACCCCGGCGGCGGCGAACTTCCAGGAATGCGACCTCGACTGCCTGGCGAAGCAGGGAGCGAGCTCTGCCGTCGTTGGGACGACCTGGCTGGAGTAACGTTGAGCACCACAACTTCACGGCGCATTGCGAAGGATGGAGAGAACCTCATCGCATTGAGCGCTTACTCTCCGCGCAAACTCCTCGTCAGTCACTCGAAGGGTGACGGGCAGCCCATCGAATATGTCATTCACGGCATTGACGAAGACCAAATCTGTGCCGAGAAGCAAGAGCTCACCCATCTCGCCGGGCGCTGCGTGCTGCTCTGCGGTCAGAGACTTGCCGGTCAGCGCTCTTCTCTGTCCATCGTGGAGAGCACGACGCGCTTGGAGGTATGCAACCTCATTGGCGTACTTGGCCTTGATCCCGAGCTCGGATGCGCGAGTCTCGCGGCGCCGCTTCGACTCCAGTCGAGCACTCTCATGCTCTTCCCGAAGTCGCGCAGCCTGCTCTGCGCGTTCGATTTCTTCCGCCTCGCGCTCCAGCCGCGCTGCCTCGTCTGCAACTCGACGCGCTTCGCTCTCTTTGCGTCGAGCCACTTCCTCTTCCGCGGCCTGCGCCGCGAGCTCTTCTGGCGTGGCCTCGCCGATCTCCACATAGAGCCCGGCAGCGCGGTATGCCCTCCGCATGGAGTCCTCGGACAGCGATTCGAGGAATCCGTCCAAGGCCGTTGTGAACGAGGGCCCGTGATCGCTGTCGGACACGACCCCGTACGCTCCGCTGTAGCTGCTATTCCAGTCGACGAATTGCTGCATGGAGTCTCGCGTTCGCTGCACGAGCGCGTTGACCGACTCACGCGCCTTCTCCGCCAGTAAACCCTGGCCAGTCGCATGCAGGTTGGCTTGCACCTCCCAAAGACCGTCGAGAATGCCTAGAGCTTCCTTCGTGAGGCGAAGCGGGTAGGCCGGTATCTCCTTTCGCAGGCCGCCATGCTTGGTCGCGAAGCTCGAACTGACTTTCCACGTCAACGGGCGATCGGGGTCGGCGACTTCGAAGTCGAGATCCGTGCCGAAGCGGCCAGGCGTCGGGACCACCCCCCTAGTCCGTGGGTTCTCGGCGAAGGCAGACGTATATGCGGACGCGAGGGTAGCGGCGTCCTCCGCATTGCCTGCAAACATCTCGGCGGCAGTCGTGGCGCAGCCGGCGACCGCGAGGAGAGTGGCGACAAGGGGGACTCGAATCATTTCGAGATGTTCTCATCACCCGCAGCTCTGTCAAGCGGTTTCGATCTTAGCCTTCGTTTCGAGGTACCTCGCCCGAATGCGGTTGCCGCGCGGGCTGAATCACCGGCCCCTGGGCCCGTACTGTCCGGAAACTCGGCCCACACTCTTGAGGCGCTCCCCGGCTGGCTCGAGAGCGATGCTCAACCTGACCTGGACTCATCGCGTGCACGCCTCCCCCGCTGACCTTGGGGATCACCCAAAACCGGCCAGTAGTGATCGGGTCAAAAGCGGCCAGTTGAAGGGGTGATCCCGGGACGTTGACGCGGCAGGAGGGCGTGTGCTCTTCGTGCCGGATGGGCAACGTCTTGAAGCACGAGAAGCAAGAGCAGATCCGAGCACTGGGCCGGCTGGGCTGGTCGATGAGGCGCATCGAGGATGCGACGGGGGTGCGTCGTGAGACGGTGAGCCGTCATCTGAAGGCGGCCGGGATCGAAGTCCGGGGGCGGCGTCAGCGGCGCCTGGAGGCCGATTCAAATGCGGCCGGTTGCCCGACCACCGACTCCGAGGCCGATTCAAATGCGGCCAGTTACCCGATCACCGACCCCGGGCCGGATCCAAGAGCGGCCAGTCAGGTGACCACCGACCTCGAGCGGGCGCCGGCTCCAGGCTGGAGTCCGATGGCGAGCCGGTGCGAGGCCTTCCGCGAGCAGATCGAAGCGGCTGTGGCGAGGGGCCGTAATGCGAAATCGATCTGGCAGGAGCTGGTGGACGAGCACGGCTTCGAGGCCGGCTACCAGAGCGTACGGCGCTTCGTGCACAAGCTACGGGGCAGCGTCGCTCGCGAAGCCCACCCCACGATCGTGACCGCGGCGGGCGAGGAAGCACAGGTGGACTACGGCACGGGCCCGATGGTGCGTCACCCCGAGACGGGCAAGTACCGCCGGACACGGCTCTTCGCGCTGACGCTCGGGTGCAGCCGCAAGGCGGTTTGGCTCTTGTGCTTCAAGTCGAGCTCGCAGACGTGGTGCGAGCTGCACGAAGACGCCTTCCGCCGTCTCGGCGGCACGACGAGGACGGTCGTGCTCGACAACCTGAAGGAAGGCGTGCTGAAGCCCGACGTGTACGACCCCGATCTGAACCCGCTATACCGCGACATGCTCGCGCACTACGGCGTCGTCGCGCTGCCTGCGCGCGTGCGGCATCCCGATCGCAAGGGCAAGGTCGAGCGCTCAGTCGGCTACGCCCAGGACACGGCGCTCAAGGGGATGCGCTTCGAGAGCTTGAAGGACGCTCAGGCTCATCTCGATCGCTGGACGGAACGCTGGGCCGACACGCGCATCCACGGTACGACCAAGCGTCAGGTCGCCGCGATGTTTGCCGAGGAGCAGCCGACGCTGCAAGCACTGCCAGTCGAGCCCTTTGGCTACTTCCAGTACGGCGCACGCACGGTCCACCTGGACGGCTGCGTCGAAGTCGATGCCGCTTACTACGGAGCGCCGCCCGGCTGGATCGGTCGCGAGGTCGCGGTGCAGTGGAGCGGTAACTGGGTGCGTCTGCTCGACCTCGGGACCGGCGAGCTCCTGCGCGAGCATCGCAAGAAGCCTCGAGGATGGCGCTCGGTCCATCCGTCGGATCGTCCGGCGAAGACGCCTGTCACGACGCTGCAACTGCTTGCCAGGTCTCGCGGCGCGGGTGCGTCCGTGGGCGCGCTGTGCGAGGAGATCCACAAGAGGCGCGAGCAGGGCGGCGTGCGCCAGATCCAGGGCGTGCTGTCCCTCGTAAAGAAGTACGGCGACGCACCGATCGAGAAGGCGTGCGCCGTCGCCCTCGAGGTCGGCGCTCCCAACTACCGCTTCGTCAAGAAGTGGATCGACCGCAAGCCACCGGCGCCGCTCTCGCTGCGGCAGGTGGATCCGCTGATCCGCGAACTCTCGCTGTACCGCGACCTGATCGACTCCAGAACCGAAACCGGAACCCAATGAACAGGATCGAGATCGACAAGGCCCTGAGGAAGCTGCGGCTCTCGGGCATGGCTAACACCCTGGAGACACGACTGCTCGAAGCCCAGACCGAGCGCATGCCTCCGATCGACTTCCTCTCCCAGCTCGTCTCGGACGAGCTCGAGCGGCGAGGGGATCGACTGATCGAGCGCCGCATCAAGTACGCCCGCTTCCGAGATGCGGATCGAAGGCTCGACGACTTCGACTTCGACTTCAACAAGAAGATGAATCGCCGGCTGGTCTTCGACCTCGCGACCGCTCGCTTCGTCTCGAAGGCTGAGGACGCTCTCTTCCTGGGCCCCCCCGGCACCGGCAAGAGCCATCTCGCCCAGGCGATCGGGCAGGCTGCGATCTTGCAAGGCTGGGCCGTCGCCTACCGCGAGGCCCACGTCCTGATCGAGGAGATGGCCGACGCGACGCTCGACGGCGCCCGCAGCGAGTACCTGGCCAAGATGGAGAAGGTCCCACTGCTCATCGTCGACGACCTGGGCATGCGCAAGCTGCCGCATACCGCGGCCGAGGATCTGCTCGAGCTCATCATCCGGCGCTACGAGCGGACCAGCACCATCCTGACCTCGAACCGGCCTGTCGACGACTGGGGCAAGCTCCTCGGAGACACCGCGGCTGTCACAGCACTGCTCGATCGGCTGCTGCACCACGCGCACGTCCTGAAGTGTGGACCCAAGAGCTGGCGCACTCAGAAGCGGGCCAGCGCAAGAACGGATCAACCCGTGCTTGCCTTGAACGACTGAAATCCGCTAAACCGACACCCGTCCCGGTCGCTCCAACTGGCCGCATTTGACCCGATCACAACTGGCCGGTTTTGACCCGATCCCCGAGGTCTTGACCAGCTCATTGGTCTGCGCAGGGGCGACCGGGGCAGCGATAACCACCGCCGCGCCGACGGCAAGCGCGAAGAACGACGACCTGAGAGTTTCTCCGAACACCTGATCTCCTTCTGCAAAGTTCTCGTCGGAACCCCGACGATGAATCGGAACGGTGAGTTGTGCACTGAGCAAGTACACGGCTTGAGTTTCCGGATGCTTGACACCGCTGGCTTTTGGTGCTCAGCACGCCAGTTGCCAGTTGTGGATCCCATCGGCCTTCCCCTGTAGAGGTCGAGGCTAGCGGGCGAGCACGAGGCATTCCACGGCAAGATCGCCAGCCCTCACCCCACCTGCCCCCGCTCCTTCAGCAGCCGCTCCCTCCAGTTCCCGATCGGCCCCACCTTGCCCGTCGTCCCTGGACACCTCCAGAAGTCCCACCCATTCGTCGCCGGCAGCTTCCCGTCCTTGCCCATCCCGACGACCGACGCTCGAGCCGCTGCGGCTGCCTGCGACAGCGACTGGAAGCGCTCCCGCCCAATGGTGACCGCCCCATCGGCCTCAACCCGGGCGCGGAGTTCCTTGCCCTTGTAGGTCCGCTTCAGCTCGAGCGGCGCGGCGATGAGCCCGGCCTCCAAGAGGTCCGCCAGGGATACGCCCATGGCGCCGTCAGACACGGCCGCCTTTGTCCCCGGGGACGTCCTGACCCTGCGCCCCTTCGGCAGCGCCGGAGGCGGCCCCTCCTGAGGCAGCGGGAAGTCCAGCTCGACCTGACACCGACCCAGCGAAGACCGGATCTCCTCGACGGTCAGGTCCTTGGTCTGTCGCTCGATCAGGTTGACCAGCAGCATGTCGCCCTCCGCAGAGAAGAGCTCCTCGAGCACGCCCCCCACCTGCCGGTCGACGAACTGAGCCCGCCAGAGCACCCGCAAGCGGTTCTCCTGCATCCGTGCCTTGCTGAGCAGCTCGAGGGTCTCCAGGAGGTCCTGAGACTCCTCGGTGATGCTGACGGAGCGGAAGAGCTTCTCGTCGACGTGCACCGCCGCGTGGGAGTTGTAGATTCGGTACTCGTCACCGTTGGTCAGCACGACCCACTCCACCCCGGCGACCGTGGCGTAGCCCATGATCTGGGCCGTCCACTTGGGGTCCTGGAGGTCGTGCCCGAGCGCCTTGGCCTCGACGAACAGCAGCGGGGTCCGCAGGTCGAGCAGCGCGTAGTCGACGGGCTTGTCGCTCCGCTTGCGCCGGTACTCCCGTTGGACCTCGTCGAGATCCTCGACAGCCCAGCCCAGGGCACGCAGGACCGGCTCGATCAGCGTCGCCTTGGTGTTCTCCTCGTTGAGCTGCCGCGCGCCTCGGTGCTTCCCGATGCGCTCACGGACCGCCTCAACCGCCTTCTTCAGATCGGCCAACTCAACCTCCCTTGGATGCTGGCGGCGCTGGGAGCCGCCCTGGCAGGCCTGAGGCAACTGGGTCGGGGCGGAGGCCACAATCGCGGCAGTACAGCCTCGATGGACCGCGGCGTGACACTCGCCTCCGAAGAGTGCACGCGCAGCACAGGGGTTGGTCATCCTGCCACCCCAAGCGCACGCGCCACAACCCCTCGCCGCCCCTCACTCGTCGCCGAGGTAGCCCCAGAAGACGGCCGACTGCAAGCTCTCGCTACTGTCCCGAACCGTCACGACCCTTCCCGCATCGATGATGAGCCCACGGTTCAAGTGCACCATGCCGGACCGAACCTCCGTTGTGGGCAGCGGTTTGACAATGAAGTGGTCGGCTCCCTCCAACATCAGATGCACCTGATCGACACCGGAGATCGGCAACCAAACCCCAAGATCGGTGACGACCAATCTCTTACCAGGCGGCACCAAGTATGAGTCACCCTCTCGGATCTCGACGAGGTCCCTTGGGGACGGCTTCACCTCAAGAGGCCGCGTGATGTCAACCTTTACCAGCGCCGAGCCCGGCTGGGTCAACTGAGCGGCGGCCACCAGCGAGAGAATCCCGACCAGCGCGAATGCGCCGGCCACGGCAGAGGGGGCATGGAGCTTCATGGGAACGAAGGTATGTAGCCTCCAACTATGGCGCAACCCCGGGACAAACAGGCAGACAGGCTAGGACTAGCAGGCCGCGTCCCAAGAGCATCCGCACCGCAGGGCTCCGATGCCGCATTGGCCCCAATCCTTGGCGCGGCATAGGCACTCGCGGCCTCAACTAGGCTGACACTGCCGTCCCCTGGTTCCTGCGCGACGACACGCCAACATCTTCTCTGATTACACGAATCATCGCGAACGCAGCTCCTCACTCATCAACCAAATCATCGCGGCTAGCTCAGATACTGCTTGCGAGTCTGCCACACCTCCTTCGGTCGCCGCATTAAGCTCGCTCACAAGAACCTGAGCCTTCTGTTTGAGTCGATCGCGGGTCAGCGCGCCTTGGCCATTGTCGTTACTGTGCAGGATCGCGACGAAGTCAGCTGCGGTCGCCAGCCGATTCGGTTCGGTTGCCTGCCTCCAATCGCCGCCATCAGCCTGATGTAGAGAGCCGCCCGAATACCAATTGATGGACTGCTGAGCTGACGACCGGTCACCCCGCTCTCCCGGGTCGCTTTCACCGCAGGACACAAGCAAGGTCAACGAAGTCATCAGTCCGACCAGAGCGAAGGCACCGGCCACGGCAGAGGGGGTATGGAGTTTCATTGCATGGCGACGCTAGGCATCAGTGAACGATCCGTCAATGCCCCACTGGAACTTGTCGGTCGGGTCCTCTCCTGAATCGCGCCAGCTTGCGAACGCACGTCTACTCCGTCGCAACGCGTTCCCTACAGGCGCCCATCGCCGCCCCTCGAGCACTGCGAGGTCCTTTCGGGCTTCGGCTGCCGACGCAGTCGGAGCGACGCCCGCCAACTCCGTCCCTGCGCAAGATTCGGGCTTGCGCCCTGGGCGAGGACTGCGACGATCCCTTGAGCCTCGACTGCCGCGCTTCCGGCCTCGGCCTCCTCCACCAGTGACATCAATCAACAGAACGACCTGCCAGGCTTTTCATCCGTGGACCCCTCTCGCTCGAATAATCGCAGTCGCAACTGCAATCAGCATAGGAGCAGCCCCCTCCGACGCCGCTCAGGTACCGGTACAGACCGAGGAACTCGTTCTGACGATCCTCGACCCAGTCGCGGGTGGTCGGTTTGGTTGGTCTCTGGCGGCTGGAGATATCGCCAAGAGCTGTGGATGGAAGTCCTGGAGAGGTCACGCAGCGACCTTGATGCCGTCCTTGAATCGGACTCCTCGGATGACGTCTCCGAGGTGTTCGTGGCCGTTTAGCTTCCGCCAGGTCTTCTCGGCCGACTTGGCGAGCTTGTAGACCATGGCGAGGCAGGGTGCCTGACTCACTCGCTGCTGGCTATTGACTGATGCGCTCTCTAACTGTTGCTGCCCCTGCCCCTGATTCGATGCCCCTGGATCGCGCATGCCCTGCCTCCGTCCCGCATCGTAGCGAGTGGGCTTCGCCTCGGGGTGCCCAGGATCCGGGCTGACAGGATGCGGCGCCAGGACAGGGGCCCGGCGACGAGCCCGGCCTGCTGAGCCGGCGTCCTCTTCTTCCGCCCAAACTTCAGCGACGAGTGCGGGCGGATGAAGTTGTAGTAGCAGCGCAGGAGCTCGAGCTGCTCGCGCAGACTGGCTTCGGACCGGCACATGGCCGTCGTCTTCCGCTGCAGGCAGGCGAGCGAGCGCCGGATGGTCAGGTTTAGCCGCTCGACGTAGGACGTGTTGATCGACTTCGAGTCCTCCGACCGCCCCAGGGCCTCGTCGAGCATCCAATCCTGCCCGAGGACGAGCCTGCGTTCCGCCCGCACGACCCGCCCCTTTCGGTACCGCTTCTCCACCTGGGCGTGGACGCAAGTTGGGCCGAAGACTCTGGCGATAACCCGCTCGTTGTACTTGAAGGCATCCGTCGTCACGAGCGTGCGTCCGGCCTCCACGCGGCACCTCCACCGCGCCTCGCGAAAGTGTAGCAGCGTGTTGCGGAGCGTTCGGCGGCCCACCAGCGACGTGAGCCACAGCCGGCTCCAGACCTCCACGGCTGTATAGGTCCACAGCGGCGCTTGTCGGCCTTCGGTGCGGACCTTGAGCTCGTCCGATTGCAGCTCGACGGCGGAGACCTCGCGCAGCTTGGCATCGTTGAACGCCTGCGCGTGCACCGCTGCGCGCGCAAGCCAGCGACGGACCGTGCTTGGCGACAGGCCGAGTGCTCGGGCCGTGGCCGCCCGGGACGAGCCCTCCACCGCCAAGGACACGACCTGATCGAAGAGCTTGGGAGGGTGTCGCAGGCGGTGGTAGGCGGTGCCCGCGTTGGCGGCGAAGGTCCGCCCGCAGCCGTGGCACCGATAGCGTCGCTGGGACCGCTGGCGGGTGCTCAGGATCGAGTGCCGGATCGTCCGAGCGGGCTGGTCGGAGCAGGTCGGGGACGGGCAGACGGGGGCCGGGCGTCGGGGCATCTGGGCGGGGCTCGCCAGGGGGTCGCGGGAGGGGGTCGAATCGCCCAGGTGTTAGCCGAGCCGTAAGTGCCTCGGCCCGAGGATGTTGTGCGAGGTCGACAACAGTTTCTGGCGCAGCACCTGCAGCTCGCCGCACCCGCCTGGACGCTCGCTCCGTCGGCCTCGCCGGTGAATCGCACCTACCAAGCCGGCAATATCGATCGATCGCGGGTCCATCGCGACCGGCCTGGGGTTCGCCGCTCGTGCAGGAGGACGTCGGCACCAGCCGGTTCGCGAGAGCGTCGGACGTTTGATGGCCCTGGACTGGCTCGGCGGAGGCTCCGAGCCGGCCGGTGCCCCCAGCCAGGACCTTCTCGATCTCGACGTGACTTTTCGTCGGTCATCGCGCACCATGACCGACACTTCGTCACGATGGCCACACCTCACTCCACCGACGACCTCCTCGCCCTCCTCCGCCAGCGGGGCCTCGTCCGCGCCTCGACACTCGAGGAGCTGGGCTACCACCGCATGCAGCTCAAGCGCCTCGTCGAGCGCGGCCTGATCGCGCAACGCGGACGCGGCCTCTACGGACCCGTCGGCTCGCCCTTGTCCGAGAACGCAAGCCTCGCGGAGGTGGTCACTCGAGTCCCGTCGGCAACGCTCTGCCTCCTCACCGCACTGCGCCTTCACGGCCTCACCACCCAGAACCCCTTCGAGGTCTGGATCATGATCGACCGGAAAGCGCGCAAGCCGGCGATCGAACATCCACGTCTCCAGGTTGTCCGCGCCTCGGGCGAATCGCTGACCGCAGGGGTCCAGATGCAGCAGATCGAGGGCGTCGAGGCGCGGGTCACCAGCGTCGCGAAGACCGTCGTCGACTGCTTCAAGTACCGCTCTCGGATCGGCGACGACGTTGCCATCGAGGCGCTCCGCGACGCCTGGACGAGGAGGACCGTGACGATGGACGAGCTGTTCGAGCTCGCGCGAGTAGATCGGGTTTCGACGGTCATCCGCCCGTACCTGGAGTCCCTCGCGTGACGTCCGGCAGCGGCGACCCGCGCGCTATCCACCGCGCCCTCCTCGCCCGCGCGCGCCAGGAGGGCGCCGACTTCAACGCCCTCTGCGTCCAGTTCGCGATCGAGCGGCTGCTCTACCGACTCGCGCGCTCCGATCAGGCCGAACGCTTCGTGCTCAAGGGCGCGATGCTCTTCCGTGCCTGGACCGGTGACCTGCACCGCCCGACGAAGGACGTCGACCTGCTCGGGCACGGCGACCCGACTCCTGCTTCCATGGCCTCCGCCATTCGATCGATCGCAGCCACGCCGGTAGACCCCGACGGCATCGGATTCGACCTGAGCAGCATCGTTGCCCGCGAGATCCGCGAGGCACAGAGCTACGGCGGCATCCATGTGGATCTCGACGCCTACCTGGGTGAAATGCGGTTGGTAGTTCGCGTCGACGTCGGCTTCGGCGATGCAGTCATCCCCGCTCCCAAGCTGGTCTTGATGCCAGCCATGCTCGATCACGAGCCGCCGCGGCTCAGGATCTACCCGCCCGAGACCGTCGTCGCCGAGAAGCTCGAGGCGATCTGCACGCTGGGACTGGCCAACAGCCGGATGAAGGACTTCTACGACCTGCTGATCATTGGCCGGCGATTCGACCTCGATGCCGACACACTCGGCGCAGCGATCCACGCCACGTTCGAGCGCCGCGGCACCGACCTCCCGCTCGGCCGCCCCACCGGGCTGTCACCCTCCTTCGCCGCCGATCGCCTGAAGATCTCGCAATGGCGCGGCTTCCTGGCCCGGTTGTCGATCTCGGTTGCACCAGGCGAGCTCGCTGGCGTGATTGAGGAAGTCTGGGCCTTCGTCGCGGCGCCGATTGCGAAAGCGCTGGGGGGATCCGGACCGGAATCTTGACCGAGGGGCCGCCCCGTCTCGGACCCGCGCTGAACCGCAGCCGCCTGCAGGCGCTCGGCCATGGCCCCGGGAGCCGGCAGGCTGGATGCTTGCGCTCTGCGCACTCTAGTACCGAGGGTGCCGGGCTCGGCCGACCCACAACCCCGAGTCGCGACCCCCGTGTCGCCGCATTGCTGGCGGAAGTCCGTGCCCTCCTGTCCCCTCCTGTCCACCCCCGGGCGGTCAGGCTGCCCGCTCATGTCTGTTGCAGCTCGGGGTATCAAGTCCACCTGTAGCCCGGCCAAGCTGGTCCACCCCGGCGGCGGGGTGATGGGCGGGTGAGATCGGCCAGGCTGGTCCACCCTGGTTCGGCCAAGCTGGTCCACCTCAGCTCGGCCAAGCTGGTCCACCGCCGCCAGTCCCGAAGGTCCTCCCGCCGGTCTACTGACCGCCCTCATCCTCTTCGGCTCCCACGAGCCAAGGAGGATGGATGGGCGCCAGGAGGACCGACATGCACAGACTTCAGGAGATGCTCCGCCTGCACAGGCTGGGGCAGGGATCGCGAGGGATCGCGCGACAGCTGCACATTGGGCGGGACACGATCCGTGCCTACATGCGCGCGCTCGCTACGGCGGGGCTGCTCGAGGGCGCGCCTAACGAGCTGCCCGACCTCGATCAGCTGCGAGCGGCAGTCGAGGAGCACGTCCAGTCGAGGCAGGCGCCGCAGCAGCGCTCCTCGGTCGAGCGGTGGGTCGCGACGATCGAGCGGCTGCGGAAGAAGGGGGCCGGGCCGAGTGCGATCCACGACTGGCTACGCCTGAACGAGCCGGACTTCGACGGCAGCCTCTCGGCCATCAAGCGTCTGGTGCTGCGACTCGCCGACGCGGAGGGTCCCAAGCCGACGGACGTAGCCATCTCCGTCGAGACGACCGCGGGCGAGGTGGCCCAGGTCGACTTCGGCTACGTCGGGAAGCGCTACGACCCCGAGCGCGGCGTCTTGCGCAAGAGCTGGCTCTTCGTGATGACGCTCGGCTGCAGCCGCCACATGCACACCCAGATCGTCTTCGACCAGAAGATCGAGACCTGGGTGAGGCTGCATGTCGAGGCGTTCGAGTACTTCGGCGGCGTGCCGCGCGTCATCGTGCCCGACAACTTGAAGGCGGCAGTGATTCGGGCCTCGTTCGGCGTGGACGGCGAACCCGTCTTGAACCGCACGTACGTCGAACTCGCACGCTATTACGGATTCCAGATCGACCCGACGCCGCCACGCGCGCCGGAGAAGAAGGGCAAGGTCGAGCGCGGAGTGCGCTACACGAAGGGAAACTTCTTCGCTACGCACGAGTCCGTCGACATCCACGAGGACCGGCGGGCGCTGCGGCGCTGGACGCTGGAGATCGCAGGGCGGCGCCGGCACGGGACGACTGGCCGCGCACCGCTCGAGTACTTCGAGGAGGAAGAGCGCGCTGCCCTGCTGAGCTTGCCGCAGTCGCGGTGGGAGCTCGTGATCTGGAAGAAGGCACGCCTGCATCGTGACAGCCACGTCCAGGTCGACGGCGCCTTCTACTCCGCGCCGTGGACCTTGCTGGGCCAAGACCTCTGGCTGCGCTGCACGACGCACTCGATTGTGATCTACGCCGAGGACTGCCGTCTTCACGCTCATTCGCGTGTGCCGCGCGGCAAGCGCAGCACGATCGAGTCGCATCTCCCCGAGCACCGCCGTGACCTCCGGCACCGCAGCCGCGAGCACTGGATCGTGCGTGCTCGGGTGATCGGTGAGGAGGTCGAAGTGCTCGCTGCCGCGATCTTCGACTCCGACGATGTGCTCTACCAGCTGCGCAAGGTGCAGGCGGTCGTCACGCATCTCGAGGGCTTTCCGCGCGAGCGCGCACGCGCGACGGCCAGACGCGCGCTGCACTTCGGCTGCCTCGAGTACCGCAGCATCAAGAGCATCCTCAAGCAGGGGCTCGACCTCGAGCCCCTGCCGGAGGATTCCGGGCGAGCGTGGTCTCAGGGATCGATGTTCGCCCGCAACCCGCGCGAAACGCTCACAGCAATCCAGGAGAAGACCCATGGCGATCGCCGATGACCTCGTCCCCGTACTCAAGAAGCTCCGGCTCTCGGGCGTGCTTCAGACGCTCGACCTGCGCACGAAGGAAGCCGTCGATGCGGATCTCAGCCACTCCGAATTCCTCTTCCGCCTCTGCAGCGACGAGGTCGAGCGGCGCGACTCGAAGCAGCTCGAGATGCGCTTGCGACGCGCGACCTTCGAAACCACCAAGCGGCTCGACGACTTCGAGTGGTCCTTCAACCCGCAGATCCCCAAGACCAAGATCATCGACCTCGCGACCTGTGGCTTCGTCGCGAAGCAGGAGAACGTGCTGCTGATCGGGCCTGCCGGCGTCGGCAAGAGCCACATCGCCCAGGCGCTGGGAGAACGCGCTTGCCGCGCTGGCCACTCAGCGCTGTACACGACCGCCCACCGGATGCTCACCCAGCTGCGGTCGTCACGGGCCGACCAAGGCTGGGACAAGCGGCTCCTGCGTTACACAACGCCGGACGTGCTGATCCTCGATGACCTCGGCCTGCGGCCGCTCGAAGGTGACGAGCCGATCGACCTGTACGAGGTGATCCGAGCTCGCTACGAGCGGGGCTCGATCGTGGTCACGTCGAACCGCGCCATCGAGGAGTGGTACCCGCTCTTCCGCGACGACCTGATGGCCTCCGCCGCGATGGACCGCTTGCTCCACCACTCGCACGTCCTGGTGATGGAAGGGAGCTCCTACCGCAACCCGCCGACCAAAGGGCGCGAGGCTGTCTGATGCCCCGATCGAGGTGGACCAGCTTGGCCGAACTGGAGGATCTGTTTTTCCAGCCCCTCCTGGGCGCCCCTTTCTGGCGCTCCGAACCTCCCTTGCCGAGCACTCAATGACTGATTTCCGAGGGCACTGAGCTGGACCAGCTTGGCCGAACTGAGGGTGGACCTGACCAGCCGAACCTTGACATGTCCGCCTCTGGCCGACATGTCCGCTCGTGCCTACCCTGCGAACCCAGCTTCCCAAGCTGAATGTCGTGGGTTCGAGTCCCATCGCCCGCTCCAACTTTGCGAACCAGATGTTAGCCCGGTGGGAGGCAGTTGGGGGCAGCTGCTGCGGACGCTCGATTGGGGTGTCGGCGTTTACTTGCTGGTAGCTCGGCCGGACTTGTCCGGGCATCATTGCTCGCCCTGGACGGTGAACCCCAGATTCTCAGCGGTCCGACCACCAAGGCGCGCCGAGCATCCCGCCGCAGATCCAAGAAGATTGTGGCCCTCTCTGGGGAGAGCTGCCTCACCCGCCCTCAGCCCCCAAAGCAATGGAAAACACCAAGTGCATCTTCACCGGTGCACCTGCGCATCGACACGACAGATTCGAGCGCCGAATAGCCTACTTCGAATCAGAGGCTTGTGGCCGGTATGCAATCGACGAGTTTCTGCTCGAAACCACCTTCCTCAATGACCGGCTGCCGAAACAAGGACTCGCAAACTGCGCCCGGGCATGCCTAGATGTTGCCTCCGACGGACGAAGCGCACAGGCATTCTGGGTTTCCGAGAGCGAAGTCGACGAAGGCCTTCGTCGCCGCCTTGAGACTGAAGGCTTGGTTCCGATAGGAATCGAGCCGATGCTGAGTTCGCGGGTCGACCACTCTCGAAAACCCTTCGAGCTTCTACGCGCGATTGCAGCGCGACTAGAGCGTGGCGATGCATTGGAGAAGACCTCAATCCTCTATCAAGACTCTGCGTTTGCTCGCATTCCATCGACTAGCGAACTCCGCGCCGCCCTTGACTACCTCGCCAACAAGGGGCACATCGCAGAGATGGGAGAGAACAACCAAGATCGGACGTTTCCTGCGGCCCAGATCCGAGATCAGTATCGCATGACGTTCGAAGGCTGGCAGGAGATCCGACCTAGTGCAGCCTCCGAAGATCGCCGAGTGTTCGTTGCGACCCAGTTTGAATGGCCAGAGGGCGAGGAGTCTCTTCGAGTGGACTCACTCGAGGCAATCAAGGGGGCATGCCAAGACTGCGGGCTCGAGGCAAACATCGTCGGTCAGGACCACACCGACTACATCACCGATAGAATCATCACGGAGATTCAGAACGCACGGTTCATAGTTGCCGACCTCACATACAACAATCCGGGGGTCTACTTCGAATCAGGGCTGGCCCGCGGCCTTGGGAAGCGTGCATATCACGTAATCAGGTCCGACCACGTCGACGGTCCGAGAGCCGAGTCGAAGCAGCTCCACTTTGATGTCTCGCAGATTCGTTATCTGTCGTGGACTGAGCCAAGTGAGCTTCGCAAGGGGCTTGGAGAGTGGATCTCCGCGACTGAACAGTCACTACGGTGACGACCGACTCCGTAGTAGACCACGAGCAGGCCTCTGACCTCCCCAGTGGCATGTGAGCTAGCCCGGACGTGCTCATGGGTCATGTCCGACGATCGCGAATCTGACTCCCGCCGCCCCCTCCGTACGCGTCCGGTGAGCCCATTGTTAGGGGACACCACCTTTCGCGCAGTTGGGGGGACACGTAGTCTCGCGCACCTCCCTGGGTTATGGGTGTTGCGCCCACGAAACTCCTTCCCCCTTCTGCAGCTAGAGGTGGTCGGGTCTTCGGAGCCAGCTGAGAGCCGGGATTAGCTATGCCGAGGATGCCAGGTGGCTTGGGGTCTTGGCTTGGGTTGGTAGGGTCGTGAGTGGTCGCGGTCCCGAAGGCCCGCTTCGACCTTCGACCTTCGACCTTCGACCTTCGACCTTCGACCTTCGACCTACTGCCTCCGCGGGCCCTCGGGACTGCGACCACTCACGACCCCACCAACCCAAGCCAAGCCTCCGGGCATCCTCGGCATAGCGAATCCAGGCCCTCAGCTGGCTCCGAAGACCCGACCACCTCAGAACTGGCCGAAACGACAAACCTACTGCCGTGCCACTTTCATGAAGCCTCGCGTGTTTATTGGCAGCTCACAAGAGAAACGGCCTGTGGCTGAGTACGTCGCAGACCAACTTGCTCCCACCTTTGAAGTGTACCCTTGGTGGAACGCTCTGCCTCCCAGCGAATCAACCATGGAGGGACTTGCTCGACTCGCCCGGACGGTTGACGCGGCCGTCCTCATTTTCGGGGCCGATGACACTCGTGGATTCCGCAATAGCATCGACTTCGTCACAAGAGACAACGTGGTACTTGAGTACGGCATGTTCGTAGGAGCCCTTGCGCGAGAGCGCGTTAGAGCGTTCTGCGAAGGCGATGTTGCCACACCTACGGATATGGCGGGGATCACCGTAGCGTACTTTAAGTCAGGGCAGCCTCACCACCTTTCGGCGTTAGACCCAAGCATCAAAGAGATCGCCGATGCATGGGGCCGCATCGTGCCCCGTGAGTACGGCAATCCAGTCGACTCGGGCCTGGGGCTCGCGCCCGCAGTGTTCAGGCACGCCAAGTCAGCACACTCGACCCTTGAAGCATTCATCCGTTCCGCAAGTTTTGGCGATTCAGATCAACGCGCACCCATTGCCATCGAATCCGAGGTGTGCGCTCTCGATGCATATGTCGGAGGACTAGGATCTGTAGAAAGTCGGTTTTGGACGACAACATACCTCACCTCTGGATTCTGGACGCGCCCGAGATCAGAAAGGCTCGTTGAAGCAAACTTGGACATGCTAAGGCGCACTAGTGCAAAGGAGGGAAGCGCACGACGACTGATCATCTTGGCTGCCCCCGAGCGCACGGAGCTTCGGCTCCAGGTTTCGGCGCTAGAACACTTCCGGCGGATTGACGACAACCCTTCCATTCAGCAGCTCCGGCACGCCCACAGACGCCTGCGTTCCCGAATCAGTGCGCTTGAGGACGCGGGATGCACCACCAAGGTCACCTACCCCCCTCCTTCGCACCGGCACGGAGGGTTTCTCGCTGAGCTAGAGGGGTTCGTCGAAGGGGACACCGAACTCGCAATTTATGACTCAAAACGAGTTGACCTCTTCGACGGTGGGCGGGTGGGCCGCGTCACGGGAGTTCGCGCGTACACGCACGCTTACGCGCTGTTCGATCGCATCCTCGAAGTTGCCTCTACCTACTTTACAGATCTGTGGCAATCAGCCATGCCTGCTAGCGACTTCCTTCTCCGGCTCGACGAGGCGATCCGGTACTTCGACCAGCGCATCGACATGAAGCAGGCTGCACTGGGACTTTACGTGGACCCTCCAGATCAGGATGCTCGCGAGCTTAAGAGCCAAGAGCTACAGGCCGCCCTACAATTGATTCGAGATTCGGAAATGTGGGGCAAGTTCAGGAGCTACCTGGACATCGGAACATGCACCGGACGGTACCCCTTGGCCCTTAAGCGCAGCGAGGCTCTCGATCCGAGTTGCCGGATTACTGGAATTGACAGCGACGACGATTGCATACTGGTGGCAAAGGGCCAATGCCTCACACACGAGCCGCCGCCGATGAGCATTAGGATTGAGCCAGTAGATCTGTTTGATACCTCAGTGGCAGAGCTGTCAGGCCCGTTTGAGCTCGTGACTGCAATGATGGGCACTATTAGCCACCTTGCTTGGGATGGTGACCGATCGCTGAGATTGGCGCTTTCTCGGATTGTGGAGCTTCTGGACTCCAAAGGACTGCTTCTTCTGAGCACCTGGACTAAGCATGCAGTGGAACGTGATCGCATTGTCGCCCATCTCTACGATGAGGTATCCAGGAAGCGCATTCGAGCTTGGTCCCCTAGATTGGATCTCCTTCAAGCACTTTTCGATCAAGCTGGACTTGAAGTCGTCCACCAGGCTCGCGTCGACACACGGATGATCGTGTTCGCACTTCGGCGTAGGCCCGGCCGAGGCTGACAGAGGTGGTCGGGTCTTCGGAGCCAGCTGAGGGCCGGGACTAGCTATGCCGAGGATGCCCGGTGGCTTGGGGTCTTGGCTTGGGGTCTTGGCTTGGGGTCTTGGCTTGGGGTCTTGGCTTGGGGTCTTGGCTTGGGGTCTTGGCTTGGGGTCTTGGCTTGGGCTTGTGGGGTCGTGGGTGGTCGCGGCGCCGAGGGCCCGCGGAGGCCGTAGGCCGGAGCGGGGTACGGGTCCGGTCAGGCCATCTGGACGGGCCGTGATCACGGCGCCAGAGTGAGGCAGCCCCGGAATCTCGGGCCACCCGGAACTTGGATCTCGGTGTAGAACCAGTCCGGAGGGCCCCATGCGGAAGAGTCGATTCACCGAGGCTCAGATCATCGAGATTCTGAAGCAGGCAGAGGGCGGCGCGAAGGTCGCCGACCTGTCCCGCGAGCACGGGATCAGCACGCAGACGATCTACAACTGGCGAGCGAAGTACGGCGGCCTCGAGGTGAACGAGGCGAAGCGCCTGAAGGAGCTGGAGGACGAGAATCGGCGTCTGAAGCAAATGGTCGCCGACCTCTCGCTCGACCGTGAGGCTCTCAAGTCGGCCCTCGGAAAAAAATGGTGAGCCCCGCCGGGCGCCGGGCCGTGGTCGAGCACTTCCGTGCCCGCTTCGGCCTGAGCGAGCGCCGAGCCTGCAGCTTGGCGGGGCAGCCCAGGTCGGTCCAGCAGTATCGGAGCGTGGCTGAGCCGATCGAAGGACTCGTAGAGCGGCTCGTCGAGCTCGCTGGCGAACGACCGCGATTCGGCTACCGGCGACTGACGATCATGCTGCGCCGCGAGGGCTTCCTCGTGAACCACAAGCGGATCTGGCGGCTGTGTCAGTCCCTGGGGCTCGCTGTGCGGCGCAGGCGCCGCAATCGCCCCTCACAGGCCCCCAGGCAGGCCAAGCCGCCGGCGGAGGCCATGAACGACTGCTGGTCGATGGACTTCCTGTCCGACTCCATGACCGATGGACGAGCCCTGCGGGTCTTCGCCGTCGTCGACGATCACTCAAAGCTCTGCACGGCCCGGCCGGACACGTACTCACAGGACCTCTGTCGCCGCCCCAAATTCCCCGCTCTGAGGTAGTTTCAGCTCATCCTCACGGAGTAACCTCCTGCTGAGCGAGTAGCAGCGCCCCATCTCGTTCGTGCGAAACAAATCTAAGGAGGACTGGTGGACGATAGTTTGGGACTTGCCAATGAAGTAGCAGCGGAGCTTCTCGGTTTCGCGGCTCGAGGCCCGTCGGCCTTTCTCAGGAAGCGTGATGTCTTTCTTGCCGACGTTGAGCTATCTGTTGAGCGGTTTCGGTCGATGCTCTATCAGCTGCGCGAAGCAGGAGTTGGCGAGATCCCGTGCCTTATCCGTTCAGGAGGGGATCCAGTTGCGATTGACTGGTCGACGCAGCTCGAGATGGCTGGGTTCTACGAGTCCAATCGACTCTCCACACATGACTTGGGACTGCGTAGGGGACACATCGCCGACCTCTTGAATCATTTGGCGTCGAGATGGTTCTCTTCGCCCTCAACCCCCGCGACCCAGTTGGTCTCCTCTGGCGAGTTGTTAAGATCATTCTCACGCCGACTTGTTGACTTTCTTCAGGCTCGGTTCGATGCACGCCGATCAGACATCTCTGGCGACCCGGGCATGCGATTCACTGTTCACGCGAATCGGAACGGTCTGCGGGTGTTCTATTCTCCGGCATACTTCGTCTGCCCGCACACGGTCTTCGGATCGCCTACATCTCCGGTCGTCCAGTGGCTTCAGCCCGGACGTTACATTTTCGCCCTGGAGGAGCCGGGTGGCTTGACGTACTGGGATCACGGAGAGTATGACGTCCCCCCCCGGCACACCGCTACATTGAGTGCGCCGTGACTGGCCTGGCTGATGCCGACTATGGACCGCTCGCGCAGACTGTTGCTGCCGCGGGGTCTCTACTCTCTGCAATGGCTGCGATCGCGGCGGCATGGAGAGGGAAGGCTCGATGGGAGCCAGTTGAAGAGGATCTGCCAGGTGGCTCTCGGAAGGCAACGGGTCTGCTCTCAGCAATTGGGATCGCGGCAATCTGGTACTGGATGCGCGATCCTGCTAAGGTGCGTCTTCTTACTGAGGTCTCGGTCGGGTTGGGCGCCAGCTGTGTGGTAAGCCTGGTCATCTACGGCATTCTTGTAGCTGTTTTTACCTATGAACGTGTAGTGGCGACGGCGCCCAATGAGACCCACTCTGAGAAGATTATAGGTGGCTTCTGGTTGACCCAGGCAGCATCGCAGAAGCGGCGTCAGCGTGGGCTTACCATTCAAGAGTTGTTCCTCGGGGCAGCCTACGATCCGGATAAGGTCTGGCCGAGGTTGAGTCGGGCCTTGTCGAAGGCTTGCTTTGTGCTCGCATACGGCTTGCTCGTATCGACGGGAACGATCGGTCTGACATGCGCTTCGATCCTATTTGGTGGCCAGCTAAGCCTGAGTGAGTAGGCAAGATCGCCGTGAGTGATTGCAGGGGTCGCGCGTCAGGCTCGTGATCGATCCACCAGAGAGCGTGCCCTCGTGTGCGCGGATCACCCGGTCAAGGTCATCCACATCCACCTTGACGTCAAAGGGTGAATGGGTGAATGACCCGCCCGCCGCCGCCTCTCGATGGATGCGTTCACTAACTGTTGCTGCCCTTGCCCCTGATTCGATGCCCCTGATTCGATGCCCCTGGATCGCGCATGCCCTGCGTAGTACGTGTCCGGTGACCCCATCTTGCGCGCCCGTCGGGAGACCCGAGGCTGCGCGGGATGAACCCCAACTCGAACTCCCTGCCCCGTTCAGTCCCGGCCGAGGAGGCACTCACGCTGCTGAAGGAGCACTCCAGGTCCGATGTCAGCTTGGCCGCGTTCGCCCGCTCCAAGGGAGTGAAGCCTTGGAGCCTCTACAACGCTCGGGCGGCCGAACGTCGCCGGGCAAAGCGTCTCCGACCGGAACCCTTCTTCGAGCTTCGGCTCGAGGAGCCGGCCCCAACGGAGGGCGCCGACGCAACCCTGATCGAGCTGGTGCTGCCCTCGGGTCTGTCGCTGCGCCTGCGGCGTGACTTCGACGAGGTTGCGCTTCGTCGCCTGCTCTGCGTGCTCGGGTCATGCTGAGCTTTCCGCCCTCACCGCAGGTGCGGATCTTCGTGTGTCGCACGCCGGTGGACATGCGAAAGAGCTTTGACGGGCTCAGCGGCGCGGTGATCGACGTCGTGGACCAGGATCCGCAGTCGGGGCACCTGTTCCTCTTCTTCAACAAGCGCCGCTCGATGATGAAGGCGCTGGTCTGGGAGGCTTCAGGCTACTGGGTGCTCTCGAAGCGACTCGAGGGTGGTCGCTTCCAGGTCTTCGATCGTGCATCGGGCAACGCGACGAGCTACGAGCTCGCGAGCCATGAGCTTGCGCTGCTGCTCGACGGTATCGATCATCGTGGCGCCCGGCGGGTGATGCAAAGAGCGGAGGTGAAGGAGCTAATCGGCGCTTGACCGCGAGACTCGCTGGGCTAAGTTTGCGGACGTGACGCCGCTGACGGACATCGACGAAGCGAATGCCCAGCTTCAGACGCTGTACTCCACCGTCGAGGAGCAGCAGCGGGCGATCGACGCGAAGAGCGAAGAGATCGCCGTGCTGCGGGAGCAACTCGCCCACCTGCAGCGACACCTCTTCGGTCGTCGCCGCGAAACGATCGACCCGAACCAGCTGCGGCTCTTCGAGACGAGCCAGGCCCTCCTGACCAAGCTCGAGGAGGAAGTGGCAGCGATGCCTCGCAAGCCGAAGCGCGAGCCCGCCAAGGGACACGGACGTGCGCCTTTCCCGGAGGACCTCCCGCGCCAGACGGTGACGCTCGACGTCCCCGAAGCGGACCGCAGCTGCCCGGACTGCAGTGGACCTCTGCACGAGATTGGCGTCGAGGTAACCGAGCGCGGCCACCTGATCCCGGCGCGCTTCGTCGTGAAACGTTACGAGCGTCGGAAGTACGCTTGCAAGGACGGCCACACCGTCAAGGTCGCGCCGCTGCCCGATGGCGTCATCGACGGTGGCAAGTACGAGGCGTCGGTCTACGCCCACGTGGCGACTTCGAAGTACGCCGATCACCTGCCGCTCAATCGGATCCAGTCGATCTTCAAACGCGACGGCGTCCACTTCGCGCGGCAGACGATGTGGGACCTCATGGTGCGGCTCGACGAGATCGTCGCGCGGCCGGTCCTGCGCGAGATGCGCCGCCAGCTCCTCGAAGAAGAGGTCCTGCAGGCCGACGAGACGCCGATCGCGGTCCAGACGGAGGGCCAGAAGGGGACCCGCCGAGGACAGCTCTGGGCCTGGCGCAACGTTCGCGGCAGTCCCGAGGAGAAGGTCCTCGCCGACTTCTGGCCCGACCGGTCGGCGAAAGAACCCGCGGCCTTCCTCGGTGACTGGTCCGGAACGCTGCTGACCGACGGGTACGACGGAGTGAATCCGGTCGCGGATCGCAACGGCATCGTGCGCGCGGGCTGCTGGGCCCATGCGCGACGGAAATTCGTCGACGCGCTCGACTCGAACCAAAAGAAGGCCGCGGCCGTGCTTCGACCGATCCAGAGACTCTTCTGGATCGAACGCGCCGTCGTGGCCAGGGCGCAGCGTGACGGTCTGGAGCTGGGCGGACTCGCCCAACTGCGCGCGACGGTCCGCGATCGGCGGTCGCGTCACGTACTCGAGACGATCTTCGAGGTCGTCTTCGCCCTCGACGAGGACGCATCGATCGGCGCGCGCGGCAGCCTCGGCAAAGCCGCCCGCTACGTCATCAATCAGCGCGAGCCGCTGACGGCCATGCTTCGCGACGGCCGCCTCCCGATCCACAACAACGACACCGAGCGGGCCCTGCGCCACGTCGCCGTCGGGAGGAAGAACTGGGGGATCTTCGGCAGCCAACGTGGCGGCGAGGTCGCCGCGCGGCTCTACTCGCTCACCATGAGCTGCAAGCTCGCCGAGGTACCGCCCGACGCCTACATCGAGGACGTGATCCAGCGGGTCTCGACAACGCCGCAGGAGCGCATCGCTGAGCTGACACCGTGGGGCTGGAAGGCTCGTCAGGCGGCCGACGTCGAAGCTCAGGCGAATTCCTGAGGACCGCTCCTACTCGATCTTCCGCCTTGCGGCGAGATGGGACGGCCGGACACGTACCTTGGAGGGGACCCGTCGGCGAACTGGCGAGATTATACGCCCGCGTATACCCCTCGTCTAGCGCCCGCGGATGGCCAGTCGCAACTCGTCATCCGTGGCGCGGGCGTAACGCAGGGTCGACTCGATCGAGCGATGGCCAAGGGCGCGCTGGACCAGCAGGACATCGCGGGTCCGGGCATAGAGCCCCAGGGCGAAGGCATGGCGGAGCCTGTGTGGCGAGCTGGGATGGCAGCCGGCCTTGTCGAGCCAGTGATCCAGTCGGCGCTGGGCGTGACGCGCCGTCATGGGAGCGCCGGCCTGACCTGGGAACACGGCCCCGGCGGCACGCGGGCCCAGGTGCTGCTGCAGGGCCCCGACCGTTGCCTCGGGCAAGAAGACCCGCTGGATCTGCCCGCCCTTGCAGCGGCGCAGCAGCGCTTCACCGCGGTCGAGATCCAGGTCCCCCACCTCCAGGGCCAGGGCCGAGCCCAGGCGTACCCCCGTCGAGAGGAGGAGGCGGAAGAGGGCGTGGTCTCGCAGGCCAGCCGGCGACTGCTCGGCCGCAAGCGCCTGCAGCAGCCGCTCCTGGTCGGCATCGACCAGGGCCTCCGGGGGCCCCTCGCCGGCCCTGGCCCTCGCGAGCAGACGGCCAGGGTCGTCAGCCAGAACTCCGGAGCTGTGGAGGTAGCGGAAGAAGCCTCGCAGGCTGTTGCGAAGGGCGTTGACCGAGGTCGTCTTCTTCGCGCGCCCGTCGGGCCGTAATAGGGCCTCTGGGCTCGCCAGGAAATCAGCCAGTGCCAGGTGGTCTATGTCGGCGACATCCCCCGTGTCGCGTGCGCACGCAGCGAGCCAACGGGCCAGGGCTTGGAGGTGCCGGTGGTACTGCTCGAGCGTGTGCTGGGAGCGGCCGTTGGCGAGGAGCTGGGCGCGGTGCCGGGTGACCGCAGTGGCGAAGTCCATGTCGCCATAGACGCTCGACCGCGGCGTCGGAGCAAGCACTACCGGGAACCACCGTTGGCCCAGGGGCGCCCTTCCGCACCAAGCCTCCCCAGGTGCCCTTTCAGAGGCCAAAGGCCCACTCGAAGGGCGCCTCAAAACTCCTGCCAGAATCGGCCTTCTCGGGGTCTTCAGGCGTGATTCGAGGCTCTATCCGCCCCAGCACGCCATGATTTCACACCCCGATTCTGGCCACCTAGCGATGGCCCTCCGGTGGCCCGATTCTGGCCGAATCGAGCCCCGACCCTCTCGTCCCGGTCACCCGTCCGATTCTTGTGAGAATGCGACCAACGACTTGGTGACGCCCATATTCGGGAGTAGTCCGCACCGGGGGCGGCTCCTCAACGATGAGCGACAACCAAGATCGCACTAGAAACCCAGGAGAGTTGCACGCTGATGTCACAAAGACCGCCTAGCCACCGACCACGATCGCCATTCCGTTCGTAAGGCCGATGGGCACCGCGGAACTCGGCGACTGGTCGAGAATAACTCCCTGGGCATAGACCTTCAGGCCGACCAACTCCGGCGCTTCAGGGAACGCCGCAAGAACAGGCGCTGGAGAGCCAGGCCCAGCCCAAAGGGCATTGAACAGGAAAGGCTTAACTAGGTTAGCTGAACCAAGATCGATCAAGACCTCCCCAGGAGCGCCAGCCCCCGCCATCCCCAGCCCCGGAAACTGGGTCCCACATGGAAAGGCAGCGTCCGCGGCGAGCGAGAGAAGAACCAACGGCAGAGACCCGACGGACTGCGTCCCAAACGGATTATCCACGCCGAACACGACCACATCGCCGACAGAGGAGCTCCCCGCCAATACAGTAAGACTTCCGACGGGATTCACTTCGCACCCGTAAGAAGTCGCCGCCGCACCGACAGAAGACGGACTGAAGTTGTCAAAAGCGAGCCCGACGGCCGTCGCATTGCCAGTGAACTCAATTAGAATCGACTGAATCTCGGCGATCATCGCAGGAGAGCGAAGCGTCCACTGAAAAGCGAGGCTATCTCCAGGCCCGAGAAAGCCGCCTGCGCTACAGGAGTACGCAGGACCAACAGGGGCCGAGATCACATCGAAGTCCACTGTCGCGCCCGCAGCGTTCCGTGCAATGACTGTCCACTCTTCGAACTGGCCAGTACTGTGAATGTCCACATCGAGAATGACTCCTGAAGCCTCGACCACCGGATCCGCGTAGGTAACCAAGAGGCTCCCCGTGTATCCAAGCTGATCGTCATCAGTCAAGAAGCTCTGCCCGACGCCTTGGCCGGGAAGCGGCTGGTCCTCACCCGGACAGCCGTAGAAGGCCGTCAGCGGTGGCCCCACCTTGGCGATCAAGGGGTATCGCACGAACTTCTCTTCGCTATCGACGATTGCGAACGACACTCCAGCACTCTGCATGTATTGATTCGAGATCTCCTCCATATCGCCGGTGCTCCCTCCGGCTGGAAACGTCTCGAAATCAATCACCTGGGCATCTGCCTCCTTCACGCAGAACCCACTGAACACTAGGACACACGTAACCATCCACTGGAGCTGACAAGCTGGCACCTTCACGATGTCGCCTCCCAATATAGCCCATTGAACACCTGATCGAACTTCACTCCTGATCCATCTAAGCATGCCCTAGTCCTATCCGACTCCAGTGCCTCAACATGGACACTCCGATCCTTCCTTTACCCGATGCTTCATCCGTTGGCTGTTGGTGCTCAGCCCGCCAGTTGCCAGTCGTGGATCCCATCGGCCTCTCTGTAGAGATCGAGGCTAGCAGTTGCCGACCGGCCGTGGCACGCCTTCCACTGGAGAATCTCGAGCAGCCGCATCCGTCGGCTCGCCAGCCCATCCAGCAAACGCGCCTGTTCTTTCCGACTACGCCGGGGCACCGGCCCCCGCCGTCCCATCGCCCAGGGCTGCCTCGGGTTCAATGCTCGGTCTTCCATGTCCTCGCTCCTGTGGTGCTGTCACCGCGTGCTGAGGCAGGGAACAAGCTGTGCTACGGCTGGGACTAGTTGGCAGGTGTTCCGTTGAGCGCCACGCGGATTGGCGCAGAGCGTTAGGCTCCAAGCTGAGGCGATGCAGACGATTGCCGACCAAATTGCCGACAACGACCAGGCACCCACCTAGCGTTGAACCTCCAGCCTCTCAATTACCTGCAACGCCTGCAGCATTGAAGCACGCTCGAGATTCCCTTCAAAGTGCTGCACTGTTGCGGGATATTCCTCGGCGTAGGCATCCAGGAAGGACGCGCAAGCCTCGAAGTATCTCAGCTGTTTCCCGAAGCTCTCATCAATCATGCCATCGAGCAGCGGACCGGGCCCACTTGAACCTGTCGGATCCACCCCTTCGGCGCGTGACGCAGCCTGCAAGATCAGCAACCCGCCCGTGAACTCGGTCGACCTGGCCCGCGAATAGGATTCGATGTAGCGACTCCGAACGAAGATGTCGCCTCCTCCCCCTTCGCCGAGCGAAGTCTCTACCCAGACCTCCCCTGACTCATCTCGGAGCCGCTCCGTGGAGCCAAACCGATCGAAGTACGCCACATGGTACATGCGCCACGCGGCCTTCATGTCCGCTAGCAGAAATGCGACATCCAACGGGGTCACTAGTTCGGCAATCCAAAGTTCCATCAGCTGGGCCGCGGCACTCGTGTTCCCCCTCGAGCCGTAGTAGATCAGTTCGAGAAAGTCCGCGGACGGGAAACCACTGAAGTCGATGTAACGCAAAGCGGTGCTCGGGTCTACAGCAACCTCCATTTGCGCCAAAGTTGCAGCCTCAACACTCCTGACGCCCCATGACGAAGCCAAGCTTGACCGCCGATCCGCGATGGCCTGATGAACCACCTCTCGAGCGGGCAACGCCAGGTCGTAGTCAGAAGCAAACCACTCGCGTTCTAGCTCCTCAAGCTCTTCAGTCGAACACGCATCGATATACCTAACCATCATGCCCATTGAGCGCCCGTAGTCCCCGGCCCGGCGAGACTGAAAGGCGTCTATGGCCGCCTCGTACTCCGGGAGTTCTCTATATTGCTCAAACTCGTTAACAAGTTCTCGGTACCACTGACTGCCCTGGGAAACCGCGGCTACCCCATCGCCGAGACTGCCGATCTTCGCAGTGTGGGCTTGAATCCGCCGCGTGACGACGTCTGCGAGCCCAGCAGCAATACGCTCCTCGAGGGCTTTGCGGTCCTCTGGGCGCAATGGCCCCATCATTTCCATTCCGTCAGTTTGCCAGCTTTCAAGCGTAATCTGCCTATTGCGAAGCGGTTCGATCTGCTCCACCATGTCTAGAATTGAGTGAAAGCCTTCGATGTCGGCAGCGGAGCGCGCAGATTGACCAATCGCGCTGCCTCCCCCCCCCACCTCGCCACTATCGCCAAGACGCCGCCCGCCACCCGCAGGCTCCCTCTCCGCTGTCCGACAACCAGAAATAGAGAAGAGCGTGATTGTGAAGTGTACTAGGACCAACTTGAAGCGATGTGACGCCACGACGGATCTCCTCGATTATTGAAGGGCTAACGAACTAGGCCCTGAACTCTCCCGAGCAGCTGCGCATCCCTACAGCGCTCGCCTTCGCATATTTGAACGAGTACTAGATCTAATCCGAGACGGACCACATGATCCTACTAATTATGGGTTCCCCTACGGCTCGCCTCTAGTGACAGATGGGGCGAGATTCGAAGACCGTGCCCCGTTGTGGTGATCACGAAACTCCTTCCACCCTGCTGTAGCTGCTCGATCCACTGCCGACGGTAAGTGAGATGAGTTCTTCGTGCTCGAGGGCGCCGAGGATCGCTTCGCGCACGGCCCACCAACGAGCACAACCACGAGACAAGCCTTGCAGGGCCACTTCGATCGCGCGAGCCACTCTCGTATGCAACTTCCAGCAGGGCGGCCAGGCGCTCCGGTGCGGCAGGTCGCATTCCATCTCGGCGGTCGTCGGCAGCCCCGACTCCGCCGCAGGAGGCTCGCAGCATCCCGGTGCCCTATTGCTGAAGAATCCGCTCAGACTTCGGGACGGCCTGCGGGTCATAGTCCGATCTCCTGCATCAGCCCGTTGCTGAGCCGGCCGCCGCCGAGTAGATCGCCGCAGAATCCCTGAACTACATAGCTCAAGCCGACGAGAGCCGTGTCGTTGGGGACCTCCAGTCCGCCGGAGATCGGGAACCAAAGTACGACCGACTGATCTTGGAAGCCGACAGACTCGAGGATGGGCGCCCCGGCGATGTACAGGGTACCGGCGCCCGTCGAGATCGGAACCGAGGCCAGCTCGGTAGTGGCACGAAGTAAGAAGAAAGTTGATCCGGTAGTCCCGCTGCAGTCGAGCGCAAAGTTGAAGGGTTCGTCTAGGTCGCCGATTCGCGGTCCGAGCAGGGGATCGCCGCCAATATCGAACAGAGCCGGGTCGGTAGAACTGGCTGCGGAAAGCAGGACGTTCGGCGTCGAGGTCGGCGACAGGACCGCTCCAGTCAGTGTCACGCCATAGCCACCAGTCCCGACCAGTGAGGTTCCACCGTCGCGCACGACGACCGTGTAGATGCCTGCCCCCTGAGTCACGAGGCCTACAACGGCCTGAGTTCCATCGAGGTCTCCGGCGAGGAACTGTCCGCTCGGACCGTAAATCTTGAGGCTTGGAGCGAGCGACGTAGCGCCCGATTTAGTCACATCAACACTCACGGCGACCCCCGAATCGGCCAGCAGCGTGAAGCTGTCCACGTCTCCGAGGTCGATCGAGTCAGAGATCGTGATGCCGTCGAGTAGAGTTCCTCCTTCGTTCGCCCCGGGAACCGTCACCACCCGGAGCAGGTAGCTCCCTGATCCGGACGGACCAGAGCTACAGCAGTTCGTGTCCCTCAAGACGAGCGTGTGCTCCCCGGCCGTCGCAGCGCTACCGAAGACCCCCGCGACCTCGCCGTCCCCGTCAGCGAGGATCGGCGTCCCGCTCGGGTCGTAGAGGGTCATGGCCGGCGCCAGGGCAGTGCCACCGACTTCAGCGAGGGTGATCTCGAACGACTCGCCGGCCGCAAGCTTCAGAGTGTAGCTGTCGAGATCGCCGACCGTGATCTCTCCCGCGAGCTCGGAGTCAGCCGCGAGCAGGCCGAACTCGGTCGGGCCTGGCAGGCGCAGGTAGTGAAGGTCGTACGGGCCCGTTCCATTGGGGCCCTGGCTGCAGCAGCTCGAGTCGGAGACGACCACCGTGTGCAATCCTGTGGACGCCACTACTAGCTCGAGCACCGAGACCGTGCTGAGGCTGCTGCTCCCGAGAAGCGCTCCGTTGGGGTCAAAGACTCTCATTGTGGGCGTCATCGCCGCGCCGGGCTGCTCGCCCAGGCGGAGGAGGACTCGTTCGCCGGATTCAGCGACGAAGTCATAGCTGTCGAGGTCGCCTAGGCTGAGGTCCGCTGAGACCACGCCTCCGCTCGCCAGCGGGCCGCTTTCGCTCGGTCCGGGCAGCGTCAGGGCGTGGAGCGCATAGGGGCCGCTGCCGTAGGGGCCCGAGCTACAACAAGACGAGTCCGAGATCAGAACCGTGTAGGTCCCCGACAGAGCTGCGACGCCTTCCAAGTCCGAGACGGCGCTGAGAGCGCTGCTCCCGACGGGAGCGCCGGTCGGGTCATAGAGAGACAAGGTTGGAATCATGCTCGCACCCGGAAGCTCCGCCAGCCGCAGTAGGTAGTAATCACCAGCGGTCATCTCGAGCGTATAGCTGTCGAGGTCGCCGACATCGAGCGTATTGGTCACCGGCAGACCATTCTGTAACGTCCCACCTTCATTTGCCCCCGGCACTCGCACGAACCACAGCCGATAGGGCCCGCTGCCATCGGGGCCGAGGCTACAGCAGCTTGAATCGGACACCAGCACCACGTAGGTACCGGGGACCGACGCTATGCCACCCAGATTCGCAACCTGACTAGCCGCCTTAGAACCAACTAGGGCGCCGGTCGGATCGTAAACGGCCAGTGTAGGCACCATAGACCCACCCGGAAGCTCGGCCAGACGCACTGCGAAGGATTCTCCCGCCGCTATGTCGAACGTGTAACTGTCGAGATCGCCAACGTCAAGATCAGACGTGATCGACCCACCGTTGGGTAGCGGGCCGCCTTCATTCGCCCCTGGGGCCCGCACAAACTCGATCTGGTAGGGGCCGGTCTTCGTTGAGAAGTATCCCCAGTGACGAATCGTGACGGTGTAAACGCCGTCGATCGAGAGCGTTCCACCAACGGCAGCTACGTGCCACCTCTCGTCTGCTCCGATCAACTGCCCGAGCGGATCGATGAGCTCCAATCGCGGGGCAAAGGACGGCGATGGAGTGGTCGTAGCGCGAACCTCGACCGACTCACCTGCGGAGGCCGTGAAGAACCAGGTGTCGACCTCGCCTGGGACGGTGATCTGGCCGGCTACCGAGCTACCGTTGACGAGCACCTGTGCGTCAGTGGGGCGGACGAGACTTGCAAGGGCGACGAGGACGAGCAGGAGGCGGATCGAGTTCGCGAGGATTCCGGCTGGGTACAGTCGGGAAGTGGGGCGCATGAGGGTCGTGGGTCGTGGGTCGGAACGCCGCGCATCAGCAGGCAACGCGGGCGTCGAGCGGGGCTCCACCGTCAAGGACGCGAGTCGCGTCCCAGTGTGTACCGGGACTTCGAGAAACCCGTGGCGCGGTGACCGAGATCTAGGTCTGCTGATGGATCGGCGCGCGTTCAGGGGAGCTCCGGCTCTCACTGTCTGGCAAAGCGCCGCGTTCGCGTTGCTCAGCGCCCCATCGCGCCGACCCGTTGGGATTCGACCTCCCTCACCGGTCCGGCTGGGCGACTGCTTGAGAGCCCGATCTTCTCGTCGGGCCGACCGAGGCGACTTTCAGGACTGACACAGGGACCCGCTCCGCTCGCGATGCTCGACGAACCGAATCACACTCCCGAACCGCCCTCGGGGCCCCCCACCGACCGCGTAGGGCGGTCGCTGCTCGAGGCCGCGGCGCTCGATGGGCCCAAGCAGCAGGCCTATCTGGCCAGCCTCGATGAGGCCTCTCCAGGACTGGCGGCCGAGGTGCGCGAGCTGCTGCCGTTCCTCGAGCAGTACGAGCGTCAGATGGAGCTGCGCCCCGCCCCCGAGCCCGAGGCGGGCGATCTGGTCGGCGGCTACCGGCTTGTGCAGGTGCTCGGCGAGGGTGGCTTCGGACGCGTCTGGCGCGCCCAGACCACGGCCGAGGGCATGCCCGACGTTGCGCTCAAGCTGATCAAGGCCGGCACCGATACTGCGGCGGTCCTCCGGCGCTTCCGGCGCGAGCGCGATGTCCTCGCACAGCTTGGGCACTCGGGCATCGCCTCGATCAAGGACGCGGGACGTTCAGACGGAGGCCGGCCGTACCTGGTTATGGAGCTCGTCGATGGCCCGGAGATTACAGCCTACGTCCGGCAGGCCGAGCTTCAACCAGCCGCGACGTTGGCCTTGTTCGTGCGAGTCTGCCGCGCGGTAGAGCACGCCCACGACCGGGGTATTCTGCATCGCGACCTCAAGCCCTCGAACGTGCTCGTGCTGGAGGAGGACGGCGAGCCACGTCCGAAGGTGATTGACTTCGGCATCGCGTCGGTTCTCGCCGCTGACGACGATCCGGGCGCGAGTCGGACCGAGGACGGTCGGCGAATCGGGTCCCCGCTCTGGATGAGCCCAGAGCAGGCAGGCGTGGGCGGGGCGGCGGTCGACGCGCGCTCCGACGTGTTCGCTCTCGGTCGGCTGCTGCATTGCCTGCTCGTCGGTTCGCCAGCCGTCGATCTCGGCAACGTCCCGTCGGGCCTTGAGTTCGAGGCCCTGGAAGACCTGTTCATGCGCGACGCTCCGAGCCCCCGCCGCGAGGCTCGCGTCCGCGGCGTCGACCCGGTGCCGAAGGCGCTCGACGCCATTGTGCGACGAGCGAGCGCCACCCATCACGACCACCGCTACCCTTCGGCCCAGGAGCTGCGCGAGGACGTAGAGCGCTATCTCGCCGGCGAACTCGTCCTCGCCGCACCGCCGGGGATTGTCAAGCAGAGCGGCTACTGGCTGCGGCGCCATCGCGCGGCTCTGATTCCCGCGGCGGCCCTCCTCCTCGGCCTGGCCGGGGTACTAGCCTCCGCCGAACACGGGCGTGCCCTATCAAGGGAGGCGAATAAGCGACTCGAGGCGACGGTCAGCTTCCAGGCCTCGTTGCTCGACAACCTGGAAGGTGCAGCGCTCGCGCCTGCGCTCGAGGGCGAGTTGCTCGAGCAGCTCGCGGTGCGTCTGCCTCCCTCGCCGGACCGGGAGATGTTGCTCGCGGCGGTGGAGCGGGCGATCGATCCGGTCGCGCTGGCGCGCAGCGTGATCGCGCGCGGGGTGCTTGATCCAGTACAAGCGCTTATCGAGGCCGAGCTCGGCAGCGGGCGCGCAGAAACGGCTCAGCTCGCGGTCTCAATGATCGAGGCGCGCCGACGCTTCGGCCTCGACTTCGAGCGCGGTGAGCTGGCCGAGCAAGCACTCGGCCTCATCGAGGCGGTCTATGGAGCCAACTCCGCAGAGACCAGGAATGTGCTGCTCGAGCTGGCCAACGTGGCCCGGCGCTCGGGTGAGCTCGAGCGTGCGCGAACCTACTTTGAACGACTGCGTTCGTTCGGCGGCAACCTGGGGGCGGACACTCGGCGCGCCGGGACCTATGGGCTAGCGCAGGTGTGGATTGACGAGGGCCGACCCGACAAGGCCGAGCCCGCCCTGCTTGAACTGTTGGCCGAGCTGGAGGCCCCGGGCATCGATCCCAATCGGCAGACGGTGAACGCCTGGGTCTCACTCGCGGCGGTATACGAGGGACGGCTCGACCACCCCCGCGCGCTCGAGGCCTACGAGCGCGCGGTAGAGTTGGTCACCGAGGGGCACCTCGCGTCGGACTTCCCCGGGCGGGGACCCGAGATCGGACTGGCGCGCACGCGGAGCGCGCTCGGCGACCTCGAAGGCGCGCGGGTGCTGCTCGAGGAGATCGTCGAGGATCTTTGTCAGACGCTCGGAGTCGAGGACGATCGAACCACAATCGCCCTTTCGTCCCTGGCCCGCGCGCGACAGGCGACAGCGGACTTCGCGGGGGCGCTTGAGGCGATGGACCGGGCGTCGCTCGGGCACGAGGCCCGCGCGACCGCCGGTCATCCAACGTCGCTGCAATTGAGGGCCGAAAGAGTCCAGCTTCTAGCGACGCTCGGCCGCTGCGAGGAGGCCCTGGCGCTGTGCGACGCGAGCCTGGAGCTGGCCCACCTGAACTTGCCGGTGGGGCATGAGGTGACCGCCAAGCTCTTGCTCAGGCGCGTCGTGGCCCTGGCTGGTCTAGCTCAACTCGACGAGGCTCTCGCGGCGCTCGACGCATCGCTAGCGATCTACGAAGCGCGCTTCGCCCCTGGCCACGCGAAGCTAGTCGAGCCTTACGCACTCGCCGCTCAGCTGTTCGAGGGGTTGGACGCGATGCGCCCCGACCAGGGCTTCGGTGAGCGCGCGCGCGTCTACCGCGAGCTGCTCGAATGAGCGGTCACTCTGGCGACTCCCCTTCGGGAGTTCCCTTGTGCGCCCGCTTACCGCGCTGGTCGCACTCGCGCATCCACCAGCCCCTAATGTAGGCCCAAGCCGCCTCGAAGCGCTTTCGTGAGAGGCCCAATGCGACACCGGCTTCGCGTGGCCGGAGGCCGCCGAAACGGACCAACTCGAGCAGCGCACCGTAGTCCGCGTCGACAGCACTGAGTCTCTCGATCGCCTCGTCAACGAAGATGACGTCGTCCGGAGATGCATGAACGCATATCGCCGCCTCGTCAATCCGAGCAGGGGAGGCATACCGACCCCGCTTCAGTGCACCGCGGCGGCGTGCATTATCGAGCAGGACCGAGCGCATCGCGCGCGCTGCGAAGCGCAGGAAGTGCTCACGGCTCTGCCAATCGTCGGGCTTGGGCAGGCGTTCGGATTCGCCGCGTTGCTCGAACAGGTGGCGCAGTCGCAGATAGCACTCTGACAGGAGCACGCCTTCCTCGAGCGTGATCTCACGGGACTCGCCACGCATCAGGGACCCGGCGATCGCTTCCATGTCATGTCGTAGGATGGCAAACAAGGTGTCGTAGGCCTCGAGGTCGCCGCCGGCGGCTCGCTTGATCAATCTGGTCGGTTCTTCCATCGTGCCAACGTCCGATGCTTCACCCGGTCACTGTTGGTCGCCACTCCGCCAGTTGCCAGTCGTGGATCCCATCAGCCTTCCTGTAGAGGTCGAGGCTAGCGGGTGACGACCGGCCGTGGCACGCCTTCCAACGGAGAATCTCGAGCAGGCGCATTCGACGGCTCGCCAGCCCCGCCAGCTGCGCCGGAGTCCGGCACTCGCGCCCGAACTTCAGCCCGCGGTGCGGTCGGCAGAAGTTGTACCAGGCCCGTAGCAGCTCGAGTCTCCCAGACAGCCGCCGCATCGAGCGCGGGTGGGCCGAGGCCTTGCGGCGCAGGTAGGCTGAGCTCTGGCGGATGGTGAGGTTCAACCGCCCAATGAACGCGGTGTTGACGGGCAGACGGGGGCCGGGCGTCGGGGCATCGTGGGGCTGGGCCGAGGGTTCGCGGGAGGGGGCCTGATCGGCCGACTCTCAGTCGAGCGGCAAGTCCCCGGCCCGGCCTGGGTTGCGAGCCGACGGCAACAGTTGCCGGCGCAGGACCAGTGGCACGCCGGACCTCCCAGAGCATGCGCCCTCGGGGGGGTCGGCGCCATGCCACCGCTTCCGCAAGCGCTTGCGGGGTGAGCGCGTGTCCAGAAGAACGGCCCGACGGTCAGGACTCAGAGCCCCAGGTCGGCCCAGACCTCGCTCGCCGCAATCGGCTCACCGCTCTCAGCTAAGGCTGCCCTCGCCTCATCGCGGGCCAGGGCGCTTCACTAGCCTGAACGGGTCACCAACAACGAGCGGATGAAGCATCGCTCCGAGGGGCTGCCGGACGCTTACCGTGGGCGGAACACGGCGTCGGCGAGCTGAAGCGCGAAGCCGGCCTGGGACTGCGTGGCTGCGGCGACAGGTCGAGGCACAAGGGCGGCGTGGTCGACCTGGATGGATGCCTGGTCGCGCTCGAGGCCGCCCGTCATCGGCTCGATGTTGCAGCTCGGGGTATCAAGTCCACCTGTAGCCCGGCCAAGCTGGTCCACCCCGGCGGCGGGGTGATGGGCGGGTGAGATCGGCCAGGCTGGTCCACCCTGGTTCGGCCAAGCTGGTCCACCTCAGCTCGGCCAAGCTGGTCCACCGCCGCCAGTCCCGAAGGTCCTCCCGCCGGTCTACTGACCGCCCTCATCCTCTTCGGCTCCCACGAGCCAAGGAGGATGGATGGGCGCCAGGAGGACCGACATGCACAGACTTCAGGAGATGCTCCGCCTGCACAGGCTGGGGCAGGGATCGCGAGGGATCGCGCGACAGCTGCACATTGGGCGGGACACGATCCGTGCCTACATGCGCGCGCTCGCTACGGCGGGGCTGCTCGAGGGCGCGCCTAACGAGCTGCCCGACCTCGATCAGCTGCGAGCGGCAGTCGAGGAGCACGTCCAGTCGAGGCAGGCGCCGCAGCAGCGCTCCTCGGTCGAGCGGTGGGTCGCGACGATCGAGCGGCTGCGGAAGAAGGGGGCCGGGCCGAGTGCGATCCACGACTGGCTACGCCTGAACGAGCCGGACTTCGACGGCAGCCTCTCGGCCATCAAGCGTCTGGTGCTGCGACTCGCCGACGCGGAGGGTCCCAAGCCGACGGACGTAGCCATCTCCGTCGAGACGACCGCGGGCGAGGTGGCCCAGGTCGACTTCGGCTACGTCGGGAAGCGCTACGACCCCGAGCGCGGCGTCTTGCGCAAGAGCTGGCTCTTCGTGATGACGCTCGGCTGCAGCCGCCACATGCACACCCAGATCGTCTTCGACCAGAAGATCGAGACCTGGGTGAGGCTGCATGTCGAGGCGTTCGAGTACTTCGGCGGCGTGCCGCGCGTCATCGTGCCCGACAACTTGAAGGCGGCAGTGATTCGGGCCTCGTTCGGCGTGGACGGCGAACCCGTCTTGAACCGCACGTACGTCGAACTCGCACGCTATTACGGATTCCAGATCGACCCGACGCCGCCACGCGCGCCGGAGAAGAAGGGCAAGGTCGAGCGCGGAGTGCGCTACACGAAGGGAAACTTCTTCGCTACGCACGAGTCCGTCGACATCCACGAGGACCGGCGGGCGCTGCGGCGCTGGACGCTGGAGATCGCAGGGCGGCGCCGGCACGGGACGACTGGCCGCGCACCGCTCGAGTACTTCGAGGAGGAAGAGCGCGCTGCCCTGCTGAGCTTGCCGCAGTCGCGGTGGGAGCTCGTGATCTGGAAGAAGGCACGCCTGCATCGTGACAGCCACGTCCAGGTCGACGGCGCCTTCTACTCCGCGCCGTGGACCTTGCTGGGCCAAGACCTCTGGCTGCGCTGCACGACGCACTCGATTGTGATCTACGCCGAGGACTGCCGTCTTCACGCTCATTCGCGTGTGCCGCGCGGCAAGCGCAGCACGATCGAGTCGCATCTCCCCGAGCACCGCCGTGACCTCCGGCACCGCAGCCGCGAGCACTGGATCGTGCGTGCTCGGGTGATCGGTGAGGAGGTCGAAGTGCTCGCTGCCGCGATCTTCGACTCCGACGATGTGCTCTACCAGCTGCGCAAGGTGCAGGCGGTCGTCACGCATCTCGAGGGCTTTCCGCGCGAGCGCGCACGCGCGACGGCCAGACGCGCGCTGCACTTCGGCTGCCTCGAGTACCGCAGCATCAAGAGCATCCTCAAGCAGGGGCTCGACCTCGAGCCCCTGCCGGAGGAGTCCGGGCGAGCGTGGTCTCAGGGATCGATGTTCGCCCGCAACCCGAGCGAAACGCTCACAGCAATCCAGGAGAAGACCCATGGCGATCGCCGATGACCTCGTCCCCGTACTCAAGAAGCTCCGGCTCTCGGGCGTGCTTCAGACGCTCGACCTGCGCACGAAGGAAGCCGTCGATGCGGATCTCAGCCACTCCGAATTCCTCTTCCGCCTCTGCAGCGACGAGGTCGAGCGGCGCGACTCGAAGCAGCTCGAGATGCGCTTGCGACGCGCGACCTTCGAAACCACCAAGCGGCTCGACGACTTCGAGTGGTCCTTCAACCCGCAGATCCCCAAGACCAAGATCATCGACCTCGCGACCTGTGGCTTCGTCGCGAAGCAGGAGAACGTGCTGCTGATCGGGCCTGCCGGCGTCGGCAAGAGCCACATCGCCCAGGCGCTGGGAGAACGCGCTTGCCGCGCTGGCCACTCAGCGCTGTACACGACCGCCCACCGGATGCTCACCCAGCTGCGGTCGTCACGGGCCGACCAAGGCTGGGACAAGCGGCTCCTGCGTTACACAACGCCGGACGTGCTGATCCTCGATGACCTCGGCCTGCGGCCGCTCGAAGGTGACGAGCCGATCGACCTGTACGAGGTGATCCGAGCTCGCTACGAGCGGGGCTCGATCGTGGTCACGTCGAACCGCGCCATCGAGGAGTGGTACCCGCTCTTCCGCGACGACCTGATGGCCTCCGCCGCGATGGACCGCTTGCTCCACCACTCGCACGTCCTGGTGATGGAAGGGAGCTCCTACCGCAACCCGCCGACCAAAGGGCGCGAGGCTGTCTGATGCCCCGATCGAGGTGGACCAGCTTGGCCGAACTGGAGGATCTGTTTTTCCAGCCCCTCCTGGGCGCCCCTTTCTGGCGCTCCGAACCTCCCTTGCCGAGCACTCAATGACTGATTTCCGAGGGCACTGAGCTGGACCAGCTTGGCCGAACTGAGGGTGGACCTGACCAGCCGAACCTTGACAGCTCGACGATCACCGCCCGCGGCGCAGTCGGGGCTGGCTGACGGCCTCCGCAATGGACCGTGCACTGCCCCGCTGGAGCGCATGCACGACCCGCGCCAAGTTACAAACGCGAGTGGCTTGCGCGATCGAGGCGGCCCTGCAAGGCTCTCCCCGTGGTCGTGCTCGTCGGAGGGCCGTGCGCGAAGCAATCCTCGGCGCGCTTGAGCACGAAGGACTCACCTCACGAACCGTCGGCAGTGGATCGAGCAGTTACAACAGGGTAGAAGGAGTTTCGTCAACACCACAGGAAACCTGAGCAATCTTGATTCTCGAGGCCCGCGATTTTCGTTCCAATCGACGAGAGCCAACATCGACTTCGCACTGCCATGAACATCTTCTCGACCATCGCCTTGGCATCGGCCTGCACGGGCTTGACTCCGACGCTGATGCAGGACTGCATCCCCTTCGAGCCCCTCGCCTCGAATCCAGAGTTGTGTGTCTCCGGGCTGCTGTCGGTTGCCGGTGCCGTGTCTCCGGTTTGCCTGCCTCCTCCGTCCATCGAACAGGACCAGTATGAGGGGTACTCGGTCCGGGTGATCGAGGAACGCACGGACCTACTCCTAGAGGCACCGCTCTTGCTCGACGCCGCAGGGGCCGGTTGCTTCGATACAGATGCCGACCTAATACCCGGCAAAATTGGGGCTGGAGAGATTGTTTCGAGCTACCTCGTCCACTATGACCCGGTAGACCTGGACTCTTGGCCAGGGTCGATCCACCTTACTTTCGAAGGCGAGGTGGCTGGTCTGATCCTCACGACCTCAAGACTCGACGCTACTGACTCAGTGCTTGGACTTGCTGAGGTCGCCTATCCAATAGCTCCGTCCCAGCGCGGACTCGAGTTGAACACCTCAGCACAAGAGGATGCAGTCTGGATCTCAGAAGACCTGCACACCCTCGAGCTATCCCTGTCGGTAGTGCAAGAGCTTGACCAGCTACGCGTAGTCACAACTGCGGCGGCGCAGCTCACGGTGTATGAAAACGACCCGTCTGGTTGGCTGATCGCTACCGCGGGGTCTTCGGTCGTCACTCTGGACTTCGACAACGTCGCAGGATCGACTTCCGTCCCGATCGTCGGTAACGAGTTCTTGGCCGAGCTCTCCTGCCCGATTCTTACAGACACATCCGGGAACGGGATATTCGTCGGCAACCCCGCGCCCGGCCAAGTGCCCAACCCGCCGAGCCCTCCGAACATGCTTTCGCCCGCATGCACGCCATCGTGCGAGGGCGTAATTCGCGTGAGTTTCAGCGAACCCGTCAGAGCAGTCAGCGCCATCTTTATCGACGTCGAGGCGGACTTCGCATCGACCGGGCTCGGGTTGTCTCTCGGCGCAGCTCTACCCGACGTTGCGTTCTCGTCGCCGCAAGGTCAGGGGACGTTTTCTTTTCTAGGCGTCGTCAGCATTGTGCCTTTCACTGCGGTCGACATTCACTTCGCCACTGGCGCGAACATCGACGGCGTCTTGATCGATGATCTAGCTTACGCGACTACGGCGACCCACTTGCTTGCCAGCGAAACCATACGCCAGGGAGTCCCGCCCAACCCCGCGGCACTCTCGCCCGGCCAAACGAGTGGACCAGTGATCGGAGCGATGTGGGATCCGGTCATCGACCACACGACGTTCATGCCTGGCGCTCTAGTTGACGTCCTCGCGCTCGGCGTCGGTCCCGTCAACATCCCCGCTCCGCCGCTCGGTACCCTGCTATGTGATCCTGCAGGGCCCCTTCAACTCGTCCAGTCGGCGGCCGGGATTCCCTTCAGCGTTCTGGTCCCATCAGACTGCAGCCTCGTCGGGGTCACCCTCTGCACTCAAGGCGTCTCGATCAATGCGACGGCCATCGCACTAACCAACGGGCTAGACATCACCATAGGGACGTTCTGAATGTCGCGGGTTCGAGCCCGAAGGCGTACTGCCCGAATACTCCGCCAACGCTTCTCCGGCAGTTCTGACGGGGCGTCGAGGTCGTGCTTGATCCGGTCGATCTGATGAGCAGGCACACCTCTCCCGCTGATCCCTGCCAGATCAGGCCAGTCTCCCGCGCTCTGCGCCGCGCGTGATGCTTCATCCGTTGGCTGTTGGTGCTCAGCCCGCCAGTTGCCAGTCGTGGGCTCCATCGGCCTTCCTGTAGAGGTCGACGCTAGCGGGTGACGACCGTCCGTGGCACCCGTTCCACTGGAGAATCTAGAGCAGGCGTATCCCGTGGTCCACCAGGCCCGGTCCGACCTACGGCGTGATCACATCGTGCTCAGGCCGGTAGCGAGACTTGCGACCGTTGGGGCTAGCTGGCACGAGTTTCTTGAGCACCACAAGGTTGACCCGGACTCGGAGGGTACCTCAGGACTTCTGGAGGCTGTCGGGCGAGTCTCGCGCGCTGCCGAGAAGCGCGTCAAGCGTCGCATGATTCTCGACTCGCACAGTCGAGAGAGCGTAGTCATCCACGCCCTGAACAACGACCTGAACATCTGGTTGATCCGGAGCCTCTTGAGCGAGCTTATAGACCTGGCGCGCGATCGCTGGCTGTGCGCGTACACCGATGAGGATCGAGCTGATCTCACCCTCGCCCGAGCATTTCCAGATGTCTGCGTCACGCCGACCTTCGCTTTCGTCGGAGAAGAGGACTCTCCATTCCCTCTCGTAGCTCCACTCGGCGGACTTCGTAGTGAATGCGCGGTAGATCGTCTGTTGCCACCAAGCCGAGTCCCTGTCCCGAACCAAGACATCGGACTCCAGACGAGGAGGAGCGGAGGAGTACTGGACTTGCGAGATGGTCTCAAAGAGACCAGACGGGACGCCAGTTCGGACGCGGATCGCGATCCCGGAGTGCCCGCCTGCATACAGCGACCAGAGAACTGCCGAGCCATGGCTCTCGGACAACGACATGCTCGCGACGCCAGTCATTGCGTGTTTCCGGAGCGAAGCAACGAGCTGGTTGCGACCCTGATCAAGAGCCCCGGCCGCCGTCATCGCCATCTCATCCGTGACCTCGAGCTCGCTAGCATCTGGATCAAGATGGCGCTCAATGAACCTCCGCCCATCGTCGATGGTCGGCTGTTCGACCGTGAACTGGCCCTCGTACGCGTCGTTCAGCCATGCTAGCGGCCGAAGACGCCAGACACGCGCAAGCAGCAGCTCCGACAACCACCCCTCGAATCCGGTCGAGAGATCGAGGAAGCGGTAGAGGTACGGGGGCTGCTCGTGCTCACTCAACATTGTTTCTCGTCAACTGGTGAATGACCCGCCCGCCGCCCGCTCTCGATGGATGCGTTCACTAACTGTTGCTGCCCTTGCCCCTGATTCGATGCCCCTGGATTGCGCATGCCCTGCCTCCGTCCCGCATCGTAGCGAGCGGGCTCCTTCTCGGGGTGCCCAGGATCCGGGCTGACAGGATGCGGCGCCAGGACAGGGGCCCGGCGACGAGCCCGGCCTGCTGAGCCGGCGTCCTCTTCTTTCGCCCAAACTTCAGCGACGAGTGCGGGCGGATGAAGTTGTAGTAGCGGTGCAGGAGCCTGCGCTGTCTCTCCTTGGATCGCCACATTGCCGCGGCCTTCCGCCGGAGGGACACAATTGCGCGCAGGATGGTGACATTCCGCCGTTCGACGAAGCACATCTAGGTCGACTTCGAACTCCATGCACCAAGGGTGGGGGACGGTTAGCGGTTGATGAAAACAACGCGATCGCCCTGGAACTTGACGCTGAAGCTCTTCGCGCTTGACGACGTAGGCGTCACAACGACGCGGATCCACATCCAGAGTTCGCCTGTTGCATCGATTGCTGTGTCGGAGGGCTCGCTGCCGAGGATCTCGACCACCTCGGCCTTTGTCATGCCGAGCTCGACGCGCTTAGCGTCCTCCAGATCGAACTGTGGCCCCCGAACTGAAATGCAGCCGAGGACGCAGGCGCAGAGGGTGAAGCTGCATAGACGCTGGACGAACAAAGTCGATGGGTGCGGAAGGCGAAAGTGGATCATGGTGCTTCAGCCGTCCGCCGCGAGCGCCTCAACCGCATTAAGGATCGAACGCTCAGCAAGATGCGTCGGACACATCGTTCGCGTTGGCCCAGCGCCGCGAGTTGGATTCGCAATGGCGAGAGTATCTGAACCGCCAGTATCAAATGCCCACGAGCTGCGTATGACGCTTCCGCCCGACTCGCCTAAGGACTCCACGACGTACCTAGCGCGAACCTTCACTTCAGTCGTCGCCTCTCCGACCTCCCGAACGAAGAGGTTCATCCGCCCGGACAGATCGCCACTCCGGTACAGCTCGAGAAACTCTGCATAGTTGCCGTTGAAGACCAGCCGCTGACGTACCTCACCCGTAGCCCCAACTTGCCCCTGCGTCTGCTTAAAGTCCCACGTCCCGCCATCGACGAAATCACCGACGTTCGACGCCCCAAACGACAGCGTCATGAGCCCCGACGCCTTCTCAAAGTTGTCAATCGCGAAGTAGGTCCCAGAAACGTGGTCCACAAGCGCCTCCCACACAGGATCCATAGGAAGGTCGATCACCCTCGACCAGTCCCCTGGGTCCGTAGACGGCGTGGGCGGCTCATACGAGGCAGTCACGGTCGAACATGCCGACAGCAGCAGAGCCGCAGCAGCGATGGTGAACTTCTTTAACATGCCCAGCATTTTCTCGTGACGATCGATGATCTTCAACAATGGATCATCGGTTCGCTGTTGGTCACTACCCCGCCACTTGCCAGTCATCGACTCCATCAGCCTTCCTGTAGATGACAAGGCTACCGGGCCAGTACGAGGCGTTCCACGACCACCCCGCCAGCCCTCACCCCACCTGCCCCCGCTTTTTGAGCAGCCGCTCCCTCCAGCCTTGGGGATCACCCAAAACCGGCCAGTAGTGATCGGGTCAAAAGCGGCCAGTTGAAGGGGTGATCCCGGGACGTTGACGCGGCAGGAGGGCGTGTGCTCTTCGTGCCGGATGGGCAACGTCTTGAAGCACGAGAAGCAAGAGCAGATCCGAGCACTGGGCCGGCTGGGCTGGTCGATGAGGCGCATCGAGGATGCGACGGGGGTGCGTCGTGAGACGGTGAGCCGTCATCTGAAGGCGGCCGGGATCGAAGTCCGGGGGCGGCGTCAGCGGCGCCTGGAGGCCGATTCAAATGCGGCCGGTTGCCCGACCACCGACTCCGAGGCCGATTCAAATGCGGCCAGTTACCCGATCACCGACCCCGGGCCGGATCCAAGAGCGGCCAGTCAGGTGACCACCGACCTCGAGCGGGCGCCGGCTCCAGGCTGGAGTCCGATGGCGAGCCGGTGCGAGGCCTTCCGCGAGCAGATCGAAGCGGCTGTGGCGAGGGGCCGTAATGCGAAGTCGATCTGGCAGGAGCTGGTGGACGAGCACGGCTTCGAGGCCGGCTACCAGAGCGTACGGCGCTTCGTGCACAAGCTGCGGGGCAGCGTCGCTCGCGAAGCCCACCCCACGATCGTGACCGCGGCGGGCGAGGAAGCACAGGTGGACTACGGCACGGGCCCGATGGTGCGTCACCCCGAGACGGGCAAGTACCGCCGGACACGGCTCTTCGCGCTGACGCTCGGGTGCAGCCGCAAGGCGGTGTGGCTCTTGTGCTTCAAGTCGAGCTCGCAGACGTGGTGCGAGCTGCACGAAGACGCCTTCCGCCGTCTCGGCGGCACGACGAGGACGGTCGTGCTCGACAACCTGAAGGAAGGCGTGCTGAAACCCGACGTGTACGACCCCGATCTGAACCCGCTGTACCGCGACATGCTCGCGCACTACGGCGTCGTCGCGCTGCCTGCGCGCGTGCGGCATCCCGATCGCAAGGGCAAGGTCGAGCGCTCAGTCGGCTACGCCCAGGACACGGCGCTCAAGGGGATGCGCTTCGAGAGCTTGGAGATAGCTCAGGCTCATCTCGATCGCTGGACGGAACGCTGGGCCGACACGCGCATCCACGGCACGACCAAGCGTCAGGTCGCCGCGATGTTTGCCGAGGAGCAGCCGACGCTGCAAGCGCTGCCAGTCGAGCCCTTCGGCTACTACCAGTACGGCACACGCACGGTCCACCTGGACGGCTGCGTGGAAGTCGATGCCGCCTACTACGGAGCGCCGCCCGGCTGGATCGGTCGCCAGGTCGCGGTGCAGTGGAGCTGTAGCTGGGTGCGTCTGCTCGACCTCGGGACCGGCGAGCTCCTGCGCGAGCATCGCAAGAAGCGTCGAGGATGGCGCTCGGTCCATCCGTCGGATCGTCCGGCTAAGACGCCTGTCACGACGCTGCAACTGCTTGCCAGGTCTCGCGGCGCGGGTGCATCCGTGGGCGCGCTGTGCGAGGAGATCCACAAGAGGCGCGAGGAAGGCGGCGTGCGCCAGATCCAGGGCGTGCTGTCCCTCGTAAAGAAGTACGGCGACGCACCGATCGAGAAGGCGTGCGCCGTCGCCCTCGAGGTCGGCGCTCCCAACTACCGCTTCGTCAAGAAGTGGATCGACCGCAAGCCACCGGCGCCGCTCTCGCTGCGGCAGGTGGATCCGCTGATCCGCGAACTCTCGCTGTACCGCGACCTGATCGACTCTAGAACCGAAACCGGAACCCAATGAACAGGATCGAGATCGACAAGGCCCTGAGGAAGCTGCGGCTCTCGGGCATGGCCAACACCCTGGAGACACGACTGCTCGAAGCCCAGACCGAGCGCATGCCTCCGATCGACTTCCTCTCCCAACTCGTCTCGGACGAGCTCGAGCGGCGAGGGGATCGACTGATCGAGCGCCGCATCAAGTACGCCCGCTTCCGAGATGCGGATCGAAGGCTCGACGACTTCGACTTCGACTTCAACAAGGAGATGAATCGCCGGCTGGTCTTCGATCTCGCGACCGCTCGCTTCGTCTCGAAGGCTGAGGACGCTCTCTTCCTGGGCCCCCCCGGCACCGGCAAGAGTCATCTCGCCCAGGCGATCGGGCAGGCTGCGATCCTGCAAGGCTGGGCCGTCGCCTACCGCGAGGCCCACGTCCTGATCGAGGAGATGGCCGACGCGACGCTCGACAGCGCCCGCAGCGAGTACCTGGCCAAGATGGAGAAGGTCCCACTGCTCATCGTCGACGACCTGGGCATGCGCAAGCTGCCGCATACCGCGGCCGAGGATCTGCTCGAGCTCATCATCCGGCGCTACGAGCGGACCAGCACCATCCTGACCTCGAACCGGCCTGTCGACGACTGGGGCAAGCTCCTAGGAGACACCGCGGCTGTCACAGCACTGCTCGATCGGCTGCTGCACCACGCGCACGTCCTGAAGTGTGGACCCAAGAGCTGGCGCACTCAGAAGCGGGCCTGCGCAAGAACGGATCAACCCGTGCTTGCCTTGAACGACTGAAATCCGCTAAACCGACACCCGTCCCGGTCGCTCCAACTGGCCGCATTTGACCCGATCACAACTGGCCGCTTTTGACCCGATCCCCGAGGTCCGCAACACGCTGCTGCACTTTCGCGAGGCGCGGTGGAGGTGCCGCGTGGAGGCCGGACGCACGCTCGTGACAACGGATGCCTTCAAGTACAACGAGCGGGTGATCGCGCGCGTCTTCGGCCCAACTTGCGTGCACGCCCAGGTGGAGAAGCGGTACCGAAAGGGGCGGGTCGTGCGAGCGGAACGCAGGCTCGTCCTCGGGCAGGATTGGATGCTCGACGAGGCGCTGGGGCGGTCGGAGGATTCGAAGACGATCAACACGTCCTACGTCGAGCGGCTGAACCTGACCATCCGTCGCTCCCTCGCCTGCCTGCAGCGGAAGACGACGGCCATGTGCCGGTCCGAAGCCAGCCTGCGCGAGCAGCTCGAGCTCTTGCGCTGCTACTACAACTTCATCCGCCCGCACTCGTCGCTGAAGTTTGGGCGGAAGAAGCGGACACAGGCTCAGCAGGCCGGGATCGTCGCCGGGCCCCTGTCCTGGCGCCGCATCCTGTCAGCCCGGATCCTGGGCACCCCGAGGCGAAGCCCACTCGCTACGATGCGGGACGGAGGCAGGGCATGCGCGATCCAGGGGCATCGAATCAGGGGCAACGGCAGCAACAGTTAGTGAACGCATCCATCGAGAGCGGGCGGCGAGCGGGTCATTCACCTTGGCAACTGGAGAAGCGGTCTGGCCAACCGGAGCCACGGGCCAAGCTATGCTGGCGGGTGCCAGGAGGAGGGGCATCAGTAGCCAGATGAAGCGGAAACGCAGGACGCACAGCGCCGAGTTCAAGGCGCGAGTCGCGATGGAGGCACTCAAGGGCATCAAGCCGGTGCACCAGATCGCGGCCGAGAACGAGATCCACCCAGTCCAGGTGTCGCAGTGGAAGAAGGAGCTGGCCGAGCGGGTCGGCGAGATCTTCGAGCGCAAGAACGCTCGCTCGGACGAGGCGGTGGACGACAAGCGGCGAATCGCCGCGCTCGAGCGCAAGCTGGGCCAGGTCATCATTGAGCGGGACTGGCTCTCGGAAAAGTCCAAGGAGCTGGGGATCGACTGATGAGGAAGCAACTCATCGACCGAGGCCATTCCCAGCTCAGCATCCGCCGGCAGGCGGACTTGGTCTCGGTCAATCGGAACCGAATCGAAGTGAGCGAGCGTCGGCTGAGCGCGGACGACCTCACTTTGAGGCGGGCGATCGACGAGCTGCATCTCGAGTACCCCGTTTTCGGGTCGAGGCGGCTGGTCGTGATGCTCGAGCGGAGAGGGATCGTGGCGAGCCGTGACCGGGTGAGGCGAGCGATGCGCGAGATGGGCATCCGGGCGACCTATCGCCGCCCGCGCACTTCGGTCAAATCGCCCGAGAACCGCGTCTACCCGTACTTGCTTCGAGATTTGGCGATCGAGCGTCCGAACCAAGTTTGGTGCTCGGACATCACCTACATCCCCATGGCTCGGGGCTTCGGGTACCTCGTAGTGATCATGGACGGGCACAGCAGAGCTGTCCTGTCCTGGCGCATGTCGAACACGCTGGACACGGACTTCTGTGTCGAAGCGCTCGAGGCGGCTCGCGAAGCGGCGGGCAGCTGGCCCGAGATCATGAACACGGATCAGGGCTGCCAGTTCACCAGCTACGCCTGGACCTCTGTGCTTCGCGAGTCCGGTGTCCGAATCAGCATGGACGGCAAGGGACGCTGGATCGACAACGTGATGGTCGAGCGCCTCTGGCGCAGCCTGAAGTACGAGGACATCTACCTCAGGGCCTACCAGGACTTGGCCGAGCTCGAAGTCGGACTCGACCGGTGGCTGACCCACTACAACCACGACCGTCCTCACCAATCCCTCGGCTGGCAAACGCCGATGGATGTCTACGCGCCGCAGGCCAAGGCACCCGCTGCCTAACGAGCACCCGCGGTGCCGAGGGCCCGCTCCGGCCTACGGCCTCCGCGGGCCCTCGGCACCGCGACCACCCACGACCCCAACAACCCAAGCCAAGTCCCCAAGCCTCCGGGCATCCTCGGCATAGCTAATCCCGGCCCTCAGCTGGCTCCGAAGACTCGACCACTTCTCTACCAGACATCCGTCGGCAGCTCGGTCCATGGCCCGCCTCCGCCTCTCGAGCGCCTCTCGGCTCAGGTCGGGCCTGACCCTCAGCAGCGACCGAATCCACTCTTCGTGGATCTCATCGGTCCATCGCGCGCGGAAGAGCCCCGTGGCCCCGAGCTGCATCAGCAGATCGGTGACCGTCATTCGGTGCAGAACGCATGCGTCGAAGACGGCGGTGAAAGTGGACAAGGATCAATCGTCCAGCTGCAGCTCTTGCCCGATCGCAGACAGCTCGTCCAGGGCGGCTTTGCGCGCTGCCCGCTGGCGCTCGGCGTAGGCGGCCAGGTCCTGGTACCGCACTCGGCGATGGGTCCCCACTCGCCGGAACTCGATCTCTCCCTTCTCCAGCAGGCCGATCAAGAAGGGCCGGGAAACGCCAAGAAGGTCGGCGGACTGCTGAGTCGTCAGCTCGGCGTGGATCGGCACGATCGTGACGGCATTGCCCTTCGCCGTCTCGGTCAGCACCTGAAGGAGCAGCTCGACGATGTGGGACGACAGGGCGATCTCCTCGGCCTCACCGTCCTCCGCGAGCCGCATGCTCAGCTGCCGGCGCGACGGCGGCGCGAGCCTTCGGGTGAGGTCGCGAGCCAGGTTGATCTCCGCCTCGTCAGGGGGGCGGGCTGTCAGCTCAGGGGTGTCGTTGGAGACCATGATGCGTGCTCACTGAGGGGCTCAGGAACCGTATCGCCCAATCGAAGCAACCGCAACAGTCGAAGTCACCGAAATCCGGCTGGGGAGGTCGGCGCGGCCTCTCTACCGCCCCTCCCAGGGGCCATTCGGGGCTCCCCCGACCTGCGCCCCGCGCCCGCGCACCAGGGGGCAACCAGCGGCCGGCCGAGTATTCGGACAATACGGCCTCACGGGGCCCAGGGCGGGCTGAGTTATGCACCAACGCCGATCCTCGGCGCTACTTCACGTTCAGCGCCATCCCTCCCGGATAGCCGTAGGAGTCGTCGTTGTTGAAGCCATAGACGAAGATGCCAATCGGGAACTCGCTCGCGATGTCGTGGCTGCCGAGCGCGATTGAAACCTGTGCCCCCTGGAATGGCGTTGACGCGATGGGGACGAACAGACCGGCCTGGATCGGCGTTCCGTCGAGCAACACGCCGCCCGAGGCCGCCACGCTCGTCGGCGCAACGACGTTCACATAGTTCACGCTGAACCCCGACGCCGGGGTGCTAAAGACGTAGGAGTTCTGGTACTGGTCCGCTGGTGGGAGTGTCATCATGAACGGATCCCCCGGGTTGCCCCCGAAGGTCGAGCCTGTCGCGTACTGAGCGACCAGGATCGGAGCACTCGCGGTGATCTGGTTGGTTCCGCCCAGGTTTAGTTCGGCGAATTCGCCAGCGTCAAGCGTGAAAGACGCCGGCACGACCCCCGCGACTTCGACCGTCGTTCCGTCGGTGTCCGCCACGATGCGAAAGAAGTCGCCGTTCAGTCGCTGGGCGAGGTTGACCGTCAGCACCTCGTCGCCCCAGGTCGAGACAGGCGCGAGCATCTCGATCAGGTGGTCGCAAAAGTTGAAGCCGACCGGTATCTGGGCGCACGAGTGAGCACCGAGGACGCCGACCGGCTTGTCAGACTGGACCAGCGTACCCGTGGCGTCGCCGCTCGCACTGAGGAACTGGTACACCTGATCGGCGTCTAGCTCAATGTCGTACGGAACGCTCCCGGGATGTCCGTCCACTGCTGTCTTCGGCGTGACCGTCACCGTGGTCGCATTCTCGGTCGCAACGACGGCGAAGCCGGTCGCGTTCTGGGAGGAGCCCAAGGCGGCGTGGCTGACGATGCGGTAGCGCTGACCGAAGGTGTCGACCGGCAAGGCGGCGAACGCGTCGGTCGTGAACGCGATTCGGCTGAGCCCGTAGACGCACACGTCGTTCTCGGCGCTGACCAGCACCGCTCGGGCATCGACTCCGTCAGATTGGGTGCTCTGAGCGGTCGCCGGGAGGGTCACGGCGGTAACGTTGCCGGGGCTCACGGCGAAGGCCTCCTTGAAGCCGATCCCGGGGACGCGCACTTCCCCCGTCGTCGCCGTGTCTCCGGCGATGAAGACGGTCAAGGTCGGCGTTTCGATGAAGTTCCGCGGGAAGCAGAACGCGAAGTCTCTGCCCGACGAGTCGGCCATGATGACCGTAATGATGCCGGCATCGGTGAACTCTCCGGGCACCCCCTGGAGGTCGCCGGAGGCGCCGGAGAACGTTCCCTCGGGCGTCGAGACCGTTGCGATCACCGAGATCGGCGCGCCGTCGACGATCACGTTCGCGAGCTGGAAGCCCCCGTCCGACCCAACCGAGGCCATCGCGAGCTGCCCGGCGACGCGGACCTCCGCTCCCACCGCCGGCGAGCCGTCCTCGTACTCAACGAAGCCGACCACGGTCGTCAGCGACGCGGCCGGGGAGACGACGAGCTTGCGCACAGCCGTCGCCCCGCCGTTGATCGCGGTGATGAACGCCTCGCCCCCGCCGATGCCCATCACGTTGCCGTCGGAGTCGACCGTCGCGACATTCGGGTTCGAGGTCTTGTAGGCGGTCCATTCGGTCGATAGGGAGACGTCGACGACACTCCCGTCGGCCAGCGCGGCGTAGACTAAAGCCCGGGTGCCCTCGTCCACGGCGAGCGAGCTCGACTCGAGCGCCATGGAGAGGGAGACCGGCAACGGGGGCGGGTCACCCGTGAACGTCAGAGGGAAGACGGCGTACGCCTGGTTCTGCGCGATCTGGAAAAACTCGCTGAAGACGTACGTCGCCACTCCGTTGACGGTGCTGACGCCGGTCAGGCGGAGGAACTCGTCGCTTAGGAAGTCGGGTGCTGTCCCCGGCCCCCCCGCTCCGTACTCGTCCGCGGCGGAGACGTTCGGAATCTCGAACGTCCCGTCGGGGTTCACCTGCGCGGCTTGACCGTTCACGGTCAAGGTCCACGTCTCGTCGAGCTGTTGCGCCTCGAGCCCGCCCGGAGCGCCGAGCAGCGCGCCCACGAGCAGGAGCGCGAACGGCCCTCCTCGGCCGAACGCGCGGACCTCGGAGCACGGGATTCCCTGTACCTGCTGCATGTCGTCCTCTCCCAGGGGAGTGTGCCGGTCCATGGCCGAGGTCACCCTCCGCCCTCCTCGCTACTCGCAGGCGGGCGCGGGCCGCGCATGCAGGCGTTGGCCCACTCGAACCAATTTCGTCCGCTCTCCGTTGCGGTCCAAGCCTCGAAGTCCTCATCCTGCTCGTGCGAGCTGCCGCGCAGCCAGCTCAGGAACTCGCCGCCGAGCTCGCGGCGCATGTCGCCGTAAAAGCTCGACTGGACGACGTCGCCTGCGAAGCGGTGGAGGAAGTTGGCGTCGCGCGCGCGGAGGCGTCCGAGTTGCTCGTCGAGGTCGGGGCGGCCCGCGACGCCGAGCGACTGGATGCCGAAGCTCGTGAAGAAGTCGGGCGCGTAGTCGCGACGCCCCGATGTCCAGGTGCAGTGCGCCGCCCAGAACTCGGGATCGCTCATCGCCTGGACGCGCGCGTATGCGAGGTCGGAGTCCTGCGCCAGGGCGCCGAGACCGAGCACCGCCTCGATCAGGACCCCCTCCTGCTCGTTGTCGAGCGGGAGCCCTTCGTAGTCGTGGTCATGGAGCCCCTCGAGTTCCTCCAGCGCATCGGCACCGCCCTCATCGACGAGCGCCCAGACCCGTTCCGACGCCTCGGGGCCGCGGTGCTGGACGAGCAGGTCGACGAGCGAGCCTCCGTCGCGGGTCGCTGCATGTCTCCGCTCTCCCGCTCCGGCGCTGAACGCGACGTAGTAGGCGCCCGCCATGAGGACGGCAGCGCCGGCAGCGAGCAGGGCGCCTCGGGGAGCCGTCAGGGCAGCCATCAGAACGCCTCCATCTTCTTGCGCTCGTCGCGGTTGATCTCGTTGCGACCCGGGACGTTCGAGAAGTAGAGGATTGCCGGCTTCTGGTCGTCGGTCTCCGGACGGTGGCCGAGACCGGCGTTGTGACCCCACTCGTGTACCGTCGTGGCGGCCACGGCGATCTGGGTGAAAACAATCGACTTCCCGGGCTTCTTGGCCGACGCGGTAAACACCTTGCCCGGTCCGTTCTGGCCGGAGTTGACCTGTTTCAGGTTGGCGAAGGTGGCGGCGAGGAGCTGCGACTTCGCCGTCGAGTTGGGGATGTCGTTGTAGATAGGCAGCGTGTAATCGTACTGCTCCGCAGGGGGAAAAGTCCCGGCCGATTGGTCCGGGAAGGTCGCCTGCGCTGCCACGGTCAGCGTGAAGGACAGGTCGAGGCAGACGTCGTCGTCGAATCCCCCGTCCCCGGGTCCGTCGTCGTCGCCCTTGACCAGCGCAGCCCCCGAGTCGAAGAGAGACTGGAGGTCGTTCGGGCTCGCGAGGTTGGGGTGACGCGAGCGAGTGAATGCGACGACCTTGGTCGGTCTCTCGACCTCGACGGTTAGGTCGGCAGTGTCCATTGACGTGCCGCCGGGTCCCGTGTAGGTCACTTTGACCTTCACCGAGCCGGCGCTGGAGAACTCCGCCGTGTAGTTTGCTGTCGACGCTCCGCTGACCGCCGTGCCGCCGGACCACGACCACGTGCCGCCCGCGGGTGACCCTGTGGCCTTGAAGGTGACCTGGGTCGACGGACAGGTGTAGAGCGGGTTGGGAGCCGGATCGTCGATCTTGACCTTCACCGGCGTGTCGACATCGACCTTGACCGAGTCGGTCGCGGTCGCGCCGCTCTGACACGTGTACGTCACGGCCACCGTCCCCGAGCTCAGGAACTTGGTCTTGTAGGATGCGCCCGTCGTCGACCCGACCGCCGCCCCGCCCGTCCAGGCGTAGGTGCCCGGCGAGGGAAAGCCGGCGGCGGTAAAGGTGGACTCCGCATCGGCGGCGGCCGTGACCGTGTCCGGTCCCGAAATCTCGACATTGGGGACCACCACGCTCCCCGCGACCGAGTACGGAGGACAATTGCAGCCCCAACCAGAGACCTCGATGCCGGATCCGGGGTCGGTCTCGATGCACGAACCGTCGTCGTTCACCGACCCTGTGGCGACGATGTCGAACCGGCCAGTGCTGTGGTTGAAGCTGAGGAAGAAGGAGACCGCGCCTGGCGCGAGGCCGGAGATGTTCGGGTACGACACGCGCACCGGCGGATCGAACCGCGCCTCGGCGGGTTGGAGCGTCCAGGCGAAGGGCGGCGCGGCGCCGTCGCCCGGCTGCATCGGGATGTCGTCCGAGTGCACCTGGTTCAAAGACAGGGTGACGGGGCCTAGCTCGTCGGGCACCGTCCCGTCCGCCAGCGTCATCGATCCCGCGGTGACGAACATCCTCAAGCCGTCGATACCCTCGACGCCGAGTTCAACGTCCGCGAGGCCGTCGTAGACGACGTCATTTGCGGGGTCGAGACGAGGCAGGAGGATCGGACGCGGGAGCGAATTGACCGCTCCTGCGATGACGACCGGCTCGTACGCGAGCGCGGGGAAGCGAAGAAGCTCGGGGTCGATCGGCACGGTCCCCCCTTCCGTCGGGCCGCCGACCTCGGTCGCGGTTGAGCCGTCGATGTGGAGGTGGGCGAGGCCCGAGGACTGGAGGTCCGTGAATTCGAAGCAGCCTTCCTCGCTTGTCGTCGTGGTCTCCTCGGTCCCGTCGCTGAACTCGAGCATGCACGTAGCACCGAGGATCGGCTGCCCGGAGTTGTCGAGGACCTGGCCCTCGAAGCGGGTCTCGTCGGCGCCGCCCTCGACGCCGACGACGCCGAAGACCGCGGGCGTGGAGGAGCCCTCGATTGTCGCCGCCACGCGGTTGTTGCCCGGTTTTGGGCCCACGATGAGAGTCACCTGCGCGTGTCCCGTCGGCCCGGTCGTGACCGTAACCAAGGTCTGGTTGTACATTCCTCCCCCGGACACCAATCCGCCGCCCTGAGTCACCTTGAAAGTGACCGGCACGTCAGCGACGCCATTGCAGCCGTCGCTGACCCACGCGCGCAAGACTTCCGGAGCCGGACCGCCGACCTGAGTCACCTGCTCACTGCCGCTGCCCACGTTGACCTGGTCGGGCGGCGCGGCGAGAGCGGAGGCGCAGAAGTAGACCGTGCCGCTGACGTCCTTGCTCGTCACCGCCAGGCGGTTGTTGCCGCATCCGGCGTCCGAGCCGAGGCGCCAGTAGACCTCCGCGATTCCCGACGCATCACTCAAGACGCTCAATGCGGTCTTCCCCGGACCGTTCCCGTTGGGCGTGAGCTGTCCGTCGCTCTTTGTTACGGCGAAGCAGATGACCTTTCCGGCGAACGGGAGACCGTTTGCCCGCCGAACCTTCACGCGGATCGGCTCCGCGAGTAGCGTCTCGACCAAGCCACTCTGGTCGTCGCCCGAGAGCTTCTCGACCAGGTTGCCTGAGGGGGCCTCGTACTGGACCGTGATCTCCTTCTCGACCTCGTTCCCCACTGCGTCCACGGCCCGGACGACGATCTGGTTCGGCGCCCCGGCGACGAGTGGGAGCTTCTGGAACTCGAAGGTCGCATTAGTCCCGATGCCGACGTTCACGGCGGCGGGTTGACCGTTGACGAAGACGTCGAGCCCGAGGAAGCCGCTCAGGACGTCACTCACCCGGCCGCTGACGTTGGTCTTGGGCGCGGAGAGCACCTCCCCGTCGGCAGGGAAGTCGATGAACAGCTTGGGTGGCTGCCCGTCCTGCACGACCTCTAGGGCTACCGCGGGGCTCACGCCGCCGCCGGCGAACAGCTCGGTCACCACGAAGTGGTTAACGGCGTTGGCGTGTAGATCGACGACCACTTCAAAGGACTTGTCCGCAGCGGCGGCGACCTCCATAAGCGCGAGGCTGCTCTCGATCCGAATCGTGCTGCCCATCTTCAAGGCGACGCCCTTCACAGTCGCGGACGTGGCCGAGGTTGGCGAAGCCGTTTGGTCGAGGGTCGGGCCAGTCGTGGAGGAGGGCGGAGCCGCCGTTGCCTTCACAGAATTCCCCCCACCTTCGCAAGCGTAGAGAGCTGCGAGGGCGAGCAGACAGGCGAGCGCTATTACGGCGCGGCCGCCGTCGTGGGGTGTCGAAGCTGACATCGGAGGCTCCTTCGATCTGCAGGTGCGAGGTCGAGGAGGAATTGTGGATGAAATCGTCAAGGGCCGGGAACCGAGGTCCGAAGCTGCGGTCTCTGCCCGATAGCAACGGGATGCAGAGCAAGATCGAACAGGTCGCTCGAAGTGCTGTACTGGATAGGCCGTCAAGTTCGGCGGGCGGTCATACCCATAGATCTTCGTCAGATCCTGCCGGCGACGCCGCGGCGCTGGCGTCAGCGGCCCCGCCGAGGCGGGTAGACAGCTCGCTCGTCGCCGGCCACCACTTGCTGCACATGCACCATGGGCCATCTCACTGCTCGTCCCCTTTAACGCATGGGCGCCATGGCTGAGTCGGAATCGCTTGAAAAATTTTGGACCTCCCTCGATGCCGACCAGGCAACCCCGGACGCAGGGCCCTTTGGCGGAACCAAGGCGTCTACCAAGGGGGACCTGGCCTTGGCAAACTGCCCCAGTCGCGCCATTGAGACCGTACTGTCCGAATACTCGGCCGACGCTTCTGCGGCGGTCCTAACGGGTGAACTGGCAGCCCTGATCCGTGTTCATGATCTCGGGCCAGCTGCCCGCCGCTTCGCGAGCCGCCTCGAGCGCTTCGACACAGAAGTCCGTGTCCAGCGTGTTCGACATGCGCCAGGACAGCACAGCTCTGCTGTGCCAGTCCATGATCACTACGAGGTACACGAAGCCCCGAGCCATGGGGACGTAGGTGATGTCCGAGCACCAAACCTGGTTCGGACGCTCGATCGCCAGATCTCGAAGCAAGTACGGGTAGACGCGGTTCTCGGGCGATTTGACCGAAGTGCGCGGGCGGCGATAGGTCGCCCGGAGCCCCATCTCGCGCATCGCTCGCCTCACCCGGTCACGGCTCGCCACGATCCCTCTCCGCTCGAGCATCACGACCAGCCGCCTCGACCCGAAAACGGGTTACTCGAGATGCAGCTCGTCGATCGCCCGCCTCAGGATGAGGTCGTCCGCGCTCAGCCGACGCTCGCTCACCTCAATTCGGTTCCGATTGACCGAGACCAAGTCCGCCTGCCGGCGGATGCTGAGCTGGGAATGGCCTCGGTCGATGAGTTGCTTCCTCATCAGTCGATCCCCAGCTCCTTGGACCTTTCCGAGAGCCAGTCCCGCTCGATGATTACCTGGCCCAGCTTGCGCTCGAGCGCGGCGATTCGCCGCTTGTCGTCCACCGCCTCGTCCGAGCGAGCGTTCTTGCGCTCGAAGATCTCGCCGACCCGCTCGGCCAGCTCCTTCTTCCACTGCGACACCTGGACTGGGTGGATCTCGTTCTCGGCCGCGATCTGGTGCACCGGCTTGATGCCCTTGAGTGCCTCCATCGCGACTCGCGCCTTGAACTCGGCGCTGTGCGTCCTGCGTTTCCGCTTCATCTGGCTACTGATGCCCCTCCTCCTGGCACCCGCCAGCATAGCTTGGCCCGTGGCTCCGGTTGGCCAGACCGCTTCTGCGCTGTCGAAGACCTGGAAGCGACCACCCTCGAGTCGCTTCGAGAGCACCCAGTACCCCGAAGCCTCCCAGACCAGCGCCTTCATCATCGAGCGGCGCTTGTTGAAGAAGAGGAACAGGTGCCCCGATTGCGGGTCCTGATCCACGACGTCGATCACCGCTCCGCTGAGCCCGTCAAAGCTCTTTCGCATGTCCACCGGCGTGCGACACACGAAGATCCGCACCTGCGGTGAGGGCGGAAAGCTCAGCATGACCCGAGCACGCCGAGCAGGCGACGAAGCGCAACCTCGTCGAAGTCACGCCGCAGGCGCAGCGTCAGGCCCGAGGGCAGCACCAGCTCGATCAGGGTTGCGTCGGCGTACCTAGTTGCGGCCGGCTCCTCGAGCCGAAACTCGAAGAAGGGCTCCGGTCGCGGACGCATTGCCCGGCGACGTTCGGCCGCCCGAGCGTTGTAGAGGCTCCAGGGCTTCACTCCCTTGGAGCGGGCGAACGCGGCCAAGCTGACATCGGACCTGGAGTGCTCCTTCAGCAGCGCGAGTGCCTCCTCGGCCGGGACTGAACGGGGCACGGAGTTCGAGTTGGGGTTCATCCCGCGCAGCCTCCCGTCTCCCTTCGGACGCGCAAGATGGGCTCACCGGACACGTACGATCAAGAAGGGCCGGGAGACTCCAAGTAGGTCGGCGGACTGCTGGGTCGTCAGCTCGGCGTGGATCGGCACGATCGTGACCGCATTGCCCTTCGCCGTCTCGGTCAGCACCTGAAGGAGCAGCTCGACGATGTGGGGCGACAGGGCGATCTCCTCGGCTTCGCCGTCCTCCGCGAGCCACGTGCTCAGCTGCCGGCGCGACGGCGGCGCGAGCCTCCGGGTGAGTTCGCGAGCCAGGTTGATCCCAGCCTCGTCAGGGGGGCGGGCGGTCAGCTCAGGGGTGTCGTTGGAGACCATGATGCGTCCTCACTGAGGGGGCTGAGAAGGCGTGTCGTTCAATCGCAGCAACCGCAACAGTCGAATTCCCCGAAATCCGACTGGGGAGGTCGGCGCCCCCGTCTCCCGCTCCTCCCAGGGGCCACTCGGGGCTCCCCCGTCTTACGCACAGCGCCCGCGCACCAGGGGGCCACCAGCGTCCAGGTCGCTGACCGAGGCGGGCACCGCGGACAGGAGCTGGCGACGCAGCACCTGCGGCGCGCCGGTCCCGCGAGCGCTCGAGCCCTCGCGAGTTGGGCTGCTTGCAACTGCCTCCGCATGCCCCTCCAGGATGAGCGTGCGCACGGCAGGAGGCCTCGACGACCAGGACGCAGAGCACCAGGTCGGCCCAAGGCTCGCTCGCCACCATCGGCTCCCCGTTGTCAGCCAACGCCGTCCCGTCCGACGCAAGGTTTCGAATGGGCTCGGGAGCCAATGGCCGAGGCCGTGGACCCGACAATCAACTTGAGAATCGCTCTGCCTCGGGCCAGCCGACTCCTCCGACGCCGTGGCCATTCTTGACGGCGCGGTCGACGCAGCTCCGGGATCGGCCCCACCTCCACCGCGCCTCGCGAGAGTGAAACAGCGTGTTGCGCAGCGTCCAGCGCCCCATCGGCGACGTGAGCCACACCTGGCTCCAGATCTCCACGGCCGAGTGGGTCCACTGCGGCGTCAGTCGCCCATCGGTGCGGGCCTCCAGCTCGTCTGATCGAGGCTCGGCAGCGGAGACCTCGAGCAGCTTGGCAGCGTTGGAGACCTCCGCGTCCATCGCAGCGCGCCGGAGCCGACGCCTCGCCGGGCCCAGGCGCTTCCTCGAGATCCCGCAGGCCCCCCGCGCCATGCGGCGACGCGCGCGCCCTCGACGACTTGCGAGCGAGGGGCAAGGGGCTGATCCAAGCCGCGCGCTGCCATCGAAAGGCCTGCTGGTTGCCCTTAGGCAACGCGCCCATGATGATGGGACGATGGAAGCACGCCCCCGCCCCGATTGGACGCGCATCGAGCCGCTGCTCGAGCGCTGCCTCGGGCTGGCCGAGGCGGAGCGTGCGGCCTTCTTGCGGGCGGAGGCTCGGCCCGATGAGGCGCACGAAGTGCTGCGGCTGATCGCGATGGAGCGCCGGGCCGATGCGCAGGAGCGGCTCCTTCCGCCCACGGCGGAGGTGCTGGTGGGCGCGCTCGATAGCGTCGAGAGCGCAAGTCCGGGCACCTGCCTGGGGCCTTGGCGGCTGATCGAGCGCGTCGGTGAGGGCGGCATGGGCGTGGTGTGGCGCGGCGAGCGCGCGGACGGTGCGTTCTCGATGCGCGTGGCCGTCAAGCTGCTCAAGATCAGCCTCGGGCTCGCCGACCGCGAGCTGCGCTTCGACGCCGAGCTGCGCATCCTGGCCGCGCTCGAGCATCCGGGCATTGCACGGCTGCTCGACGGGGGGCGCTCGGAAGATGGCACGCGCTATCTGGTGCTGGAGTTCGTCGACGGCGACCCCATCGACACTTGGTGCGACAGGAGGCGCCTGGCGCTCGACGATAGAATCCGGCTCTTTCTGGGAGTGTGCGACGCGGTGCAGCACGCACACGAGCGCGGCGTGCTGCACCGCGACCTGAAGCCCGGCAACGTGCTGGTCGGCGCGGACGGTTCGCCGCGCCTGGTGGACTTCGGGATTGCCAAGGTCGTCGGCGAGGTGGGCCAGATCGAGGGGCTCGAGAGCCCCGGCGTGACCCGTACGGGCCAGCGACTGTACACGCCGCGCTATGCGAGCCCCGAGCAGGTGCGCGGGGAGCCCACGAGCGCCCCGGCGGATGTCTACTCGCTCGGGGTGCTGCTGTACGAGCTGCTCACTGGGTACGCGCCGTGTCCCGCGAAGGGCTCGTCGCAGTTCGCGCTCGAGCGAGCAACGCTGGAGGAGGATCCCGCGCGCCCGAGCACCGTGATCGAGGCGAGCGGGCACGACGAGCCGCCGTGGGTGGTGCGCGGCCTGCCCGACCGAAGATCACTGCGCGCTCGTCTCACCGGCGACCTCGACTGGATCCTGCTGGCGGCGCTGCGCAAGGAGCCTGACCGGCGCTACGCGACCGTGGGCGACTTCGCCGACGACCTCCGGCGCCACCTCGCGCGCGAACCGGTGGCCGCCCGGCCGGAGTCCCGCGTCTATCGTGCGCGTCGCTTCGTGGAGCGCCATCGCGGGCTGACGGCCGGCACGGCGGCGACGATCCTCGCGCTTGGCGCGGGCCTGCTGGTGGCGCTCGTGCTGTACCGCGATGCGCTCCGGGCGCGAGCGACCGAGGCGCGGACAGCCTACCGTGCGTCGCTCGTCGCGGCGGAGGGAGAGCTGCAGCGCAGCGCGGCGGGCGTGGCGGCTGCGGCCCTTGGCGACGCGTCGCCGGAGCTCCGCGGTTGGGAGTGGCGCCACCTCAGCACGCGCGCGGACCGCAGTCTGCACCGTTGGACGGGGATCGTCACCTCGGAGGTCTCGAGCGGCGTGGCGGTGTCCCCCGATGGCGCGCGCCTGGCCGTCGCTCTCGCACACGACCGTCTGGAGTGGATCGATCTCGAGTCCGGACGCCGCGAGGAAGCGCTCGAGCTGTCCGTCGCCGGCGGGGCCGCCTGGCGACCGGACGGCGGAGAGCTCGCGGTTGGGGGCCAGGGCCAAGTCTCGCTAGTGGATCCAGTGCGCCGCAGCGTCGTGGGGACCATCGCAGTGCCGGACACCCTGAGTGTGGACGTGGTCTACGCCCCCACCGAGCCGCACCTCGCTTGGGGCAGCTACGACGGGACGGTGGCGGTTCACGACCTCGAGCGCAACGTAGAGCTCGCGCGCTGGCAGGCCCACGGACGCGGTCAGCTCACGCTGCGCTACTCGCCGACCGGGCATCGCTTGGCCTCCGCGTCGTGGGACGGAGACGTCAAGGTCTGGGAAGCCGCCAGCGGACGGCATCTCGCAACGTTGCGCGGCCACGAGCGCTGGGTCACGGGGCTCGACTGGACCCAGGACGGCGAGCGGATCGCGACCTCTTCGCTCGACGGAACCGTGGGAGTGTGGGACGCGGACAGCGGCGCTCTGCTGGTGCGCGAACGGCTGCATCGGGGCGGCGTGAGCGACGTGGCTGTGCTACCCGGGGACACCGAGGCGATCAGCGTGGGCTACGGCGGCCAGGTTCTGCGCTGGATGCTCGACAGCGGCAAGCAAGTGACGAGCCTCATCGGCCACACAGGTCTGGTGCAGCATGTCGCTGTCGACGGGGTGCGTGGGCGACTCGTCACGGCTGGCACGGACGGCGTTCGGTGCTGGTCGCTGTTGGACGAGGACGTCCCCACGCGATCTTCGTGTGAGTACTCGAAGGCCTTGGTCCTTTCGCCGGACGGAACGGAGGTCGCCATCACCGGCGGGGACGGGAGGATTCGTCGTTGGACGAGCGCGGGCGAGCCGCTGGAGTGGTCCGACCTGCCGCCGTCGACCGGGGGTGCCGTGGGGCACCGCGCCACGCTGGGTTGGGGCGTGGACGGACTCGTCTCGCTGTCTCTCGAGCGCGACGCCTACGAGCTGCGTCGCGTCGAAGACGGAACCGCGTTGGCGCGCGTCGCCCGCTCTACGAATGCGGACCGAGCGATCGCCGTGGCGCCGGTGCCGGCGTCGCCGCTGCTGGCGGTGTTCGGCGCGGACGCGCTGCTCGTCGACTTGCGCAGCGGCCGGCGGACAGAGCTCGTCGACGAGGGGGGGCAAGCCCTGAGCACGTCGGGCGTCGTCGCCATGCGGCCTGACGGGGGCGAGCTCGCTGCATCGCGGTCGGGGCAGGTACTGCGCTGGAGCTTGCCGTCGGGAGCCTATCTCGGACAGTGGGAGGCCTGCCGCGATCGCGAGCACGGAGCCGTGACAGCGCTCGCGTACGAGCCCGGGAGCGGTCGGCTCGTAGCCGGCTGTAGCGACGGCTCGGCCGAGGGTTTCCTGGCGATCTGGGAGCCCGACACGGACGGACCGCCGAGTCGCGTGCCGATCGCGGCGCAGCTCCGCTCGCTCGCGTTTCATCCGCAGGAGCAGCGCCTCTTCGTCGGGCAGCAGAACGGCGACATTCGCGTTCTCGAGAGCCAGCGGCTCGAGACGCTGGTGCTGCTGCGCGGCCACTCTGGCCCTGTCGGCGCGCTGCGGTTCACGCCCGACGGCGACACCCTGGTCTCGTGCGGCGGCGAAGGCACGGTGCGCTTCTGGACCGCCGACTGATCCCCGCGTTCAGCTCTCGCCAAGCTCGCGCAGCAGCCAGATCCGCGCCATGCGCCAGTCGCGCTCGACGGTCGCTTCGGAGATCTCCAGTGCTCGCGCGACGTCGCGGATCGTGAGCCCGCCGAAGAAGCGCAGCTCGACGACCCGCGCCTGGCGTGCGTCGCGCTCCGCGAGGCTGCGCAGCGCGTCGTCCAGCTCGACGAGGTCGACGGAGCGCTCGTCGTAGATCTCGTACGCGTCTTCGATGGGCAGGCGCTTGCGATCGCCCCCGCGCTTGTCGCGGCCCTTCCGCCGCGCGTGGTCGACGAGCACGCTGCGCATCGCCCGTGCACCGAGCGCGAGGAAGTGCTCGCGGCTGGCGAAGGTGCGCGGCGCTCCCTCCGACTCCGATCCGCCAGGTCCCAAGAGCCGGAGCCACACGTCGTGCACCAGCGCAGTCGTCTGCAGCGTGTGCCCCGGCGCCTGCCGGCGCAGGCTGGCGCTCGCTAGGCCCTTGAGCTGAGCCGCGAGCACTTCGTAGAGCTGCGAATCGGTCCGCGTGTAGCCGTTGGTCGAATTCGGGAGAGTCACGGTCGGTCGAGCACCGGATGGGTCTGGGAGGGCACCGGATCCAGACATCCTAAGGCCTCTTCTTGCAGCGTGTTGTGGACCCCGCGCAGATTCGATTGAGGGAGCTACGGGCTCCATGACGGGGACCCCTCTGCGGAAGCGGAGGTGATCTGCCGGAAGGCGCGAGCGAAGCCTCGTCCCCGGTGGCGATGGAACTCGCGCCGAGGTCGACGCTCGAAGGCTGGCTACGCGCGCTCGGGAGCCCCGGATGCAGAGGCGGAGGACGAGAAGCCGCAGCTCTGCCGCGATCGTGCTGTGGCGAATGCGCAGTAGCGCAGGACCGGCACGCCTCCGGTCGGGAAGTCGATTCGTGTCCGTGACTCGGGCGAAGCCGCCGACTGCGGCCCGCCGCCGCAGCAAACAGTCTGCTCCGCAAGCCCCCTCGCGCCACGGGTTCGAGGCCGAGGGGCCGACCGCGTCACCAGGCGAGGCCACTTTCCGCCTTCCTATGCAGGCAGCCTCAAGGCCTTTTCAGTCAATGACTTGCACCCACAGGCCAGACCCAATCGCAGCGAGCGTGAGGGCTTCACTGCGCGGACAACGAGGACTCCTGAGGACGTGTCTGGTCGGGAATCGTTTTCGGCGACGCCTCCCCACCAAACCCCACATCTATAGAGAACCTCACCATGAAGATGACCCCCCTCCTCGGTTGCCTCGCCGCCTTGGCCGGCCTGACACTGGGCTCGAGCCCGGCCCACGCGCAATCCCCCTACCGAGCCGAGATCACCTGGGAGATCGGCGCGGGAAGCGGCTTCGTCAGTGGAGGGTCGATGACCTCGCCGTTCATCGCCTCCATCAGCGGAGCCTGCGACGGCTTGCCCTTCTCCCCGTTCAACTGCGCCCAAACGCAGTACGAGGAGAGAGCGGGGGCCACGAGCGCCCCTGATCGGCTGAGTGGCTACGGGTTGGGCTATGCGGAACCCGCGGTCTCAGCGACCGGGCAGGGCATCGCGAGCTACGTCTTCACCGACGTCGTCTTCACCGACACGGCGAGCCCGGGCGCGGTCAACCCGACGTCCGTCGCGCTCGACTTCACCGCCGCGGTCGACCTGCTCTCGGGCAACGATCCGAGCAGCGCGAAGCTGCGCATCACCGCGACGTTCATCGATCCGAACGGTCTGGGCCCGGTTTGGAGTTCGCAGCCTTACTCCCCGAGCGGCGGCATTCCCTTCACCGTGGTCTCCGATTCACTCAGCGTGAAGACGGCAACCACCTACGAGCTGCGCATCGACGCCTTCTTCTCCGGAGGCGGCAACCAGGGCGCCTACGGCGCCTCCACCGGCTGGGTCGATTGGAGCAGCGTGCCGTTCGTGCTGAACGCCGGCATCACGGCCGACTCGGCGCAGGCCGGCATCGTGAACAACGTCCGCTCGGTCGCCTCGCCCCAGATCACTCCGTTCGTGGGCTCGGACTGGCCGCTCGTCGCGGGCTCGGGCGCGAACCTCTACTTCGCCGACGGCCAGGCCGGGAGCCTCGGCGTCTACCTCGTCGGTGGACTCCCGACCGGGTTAGGGGTCCCGTTCGGGCCCTGGGCCATCCTCGGCATCCTCCCCAGCCCCCTCGTCTCCGTACCGTTCATCGCGGATGGCGCCGGGAGTCACACCCTGCCCTTCACGACGTCACCGGCGGTCTCGGGCGTCTCGCTCGGACTGCAGGCCTTCCAGCTCTACCAGGGCTCCCCGTTCGAGTGGTACAGCAGCAACGTGTGGACGCTGACCTTCCAGTAGGGAGGTAGCGAGCCCGGGCTATGAGCACCCCACTCGGGCCACCCATACCGTCGCTCTCGATCGAGCTGCGTCGTGGCACGTCGCTGAGGTGGGTTCTGGGTTCGACCCCTCTTGCCTTGGCGCTGCCTACGAGCCTGCAGATCGCGGTGGCTCACTACCGTCCGGGCCAGTCGGCCCTCGGCGGGCTCAGCCTCGAAGACCTAGTCGCCGCCGGGAAGGGGCTCCAAGGGGCCCCTTCCCGAACAGGACCTGCACCAGGCCGAGCGGCAGTTGGCTTTGGAGGATCGAAGCCACGGTGAATCTCGATCGCGACGTCAGGGCGCCGACGAGAGCGCGCGCACGATCGCCGGCCAGGAGACACCGAGCGCAGCGAGAGCCCTCAGAATCCGATCGACCGTGATCGACGGATAGCCCGCCTCCAGCTTGGAGACCTGCGCCTGCGAAGTGCCGATCCAACCGATAGATCAGCTGGCACTGCTTGCCCTCGTCGCGGACACAGAGCTCGAGGCATTGCGGGCCAGCGAAGAGCATCGACCGCGGGATCGGCATCCCGGTCTGCTCACCGGACCGCAGCACCCACAACGCGCCGTCGAGGTCTCGCCGAGCCTCGCGCCTACCGGCGGCGTCTTGACCTGGCTACCACCGATCCATCGGAGCGGCTTCGCCGCGAGCCGGAGCATCTGCCGGATGCCGCGTAGCTCAGCACCTGCGGCCCGGAATCGGCCGGATAGCCCCGGGGGCTGGCCACCTCTCACGAGCGTCCCGGGGCTGCCTGGTCTGGATCGATCTGGCATCCGCGAGCATCACCCGCCCCGCCCAGCTCCGCCGCTCAGACGTCGTCCGCGATCCGGTGGCTCGTGCTCCGGCCCCCCGCCCTCGTTCTGGGAGAGGAGGCCGCGCTCCAGAAGATCGCGGATGTCGCGCAGCGCTGTGTCGCTCGAGCACTTCGCGAGCTTGGCGTACTTGGACGACGTGAGCTTGCCTTCGAACCCGTCGAGGAGCCGGTTCAGCATCCTGCGCTGCCGTTCGTTCAACGACCGATCGGCGACCTGGGCGTCCACGGCCTCGGGTCTCGATACTGGGGGCGCGGCCAACGTCTCAAGACAGCCGCCTCCCGTTTCGGTCCTGCAATCGGCAGCCGAAGTGAGTCCCAGAGGCATTCCTCGGCGCAAAGGCCCGTGGCGCCACCATAGGGCGCATGAGTAGGCCGGGGCTCGTCACCCCAAACGAAGCCATGTAGCCCCGACACTCTCGACAGCGCCGCCGAACTCTGATCGCCGCAAGCCCAGACAAGATCATGGTCATAGGGAATGGCGCGATCGCTACACCCCGCCGCTCGAACCACAACTGCTCAGGAAAGCCAAGCAAGGTCGGGGACGGGCAGACGGGGCCGGGCGTCGACGGATCGAGGGGCTGGGCCGGGCGGGGTCGCGCGAGAGGGGGTGATCGGCCGAGTCTTGGCCGAGCGGTAAGCCCCTCGCACGACCTGGGCTGCGAGCCGCCGACCACAGTTGATGGCCCAGGACCGAGTCCCCAATTAACAAACCGTGGCGCGCGCGGCGGATACCCTCTCGCGGACTTGATGCGACGTCGCGCTGTGCGCTGCCCACCCCCCAATCGAGCCGGGTCTGCGAGATGCGCGGATGTCGTCGCGCCGGAATCCTCCGGTGCTGAAGATCGGGCCATGCCACGGCGGCCCCGCCCCCTCTAGACGATCTAGGTTCGACCGACGGAGAAACAGATGGATGACGGTCGAGAATTGAAGAGCTTTGTGCGGGGCTTCGTGGCTCCGCTCCTTCTCGTTCTCGGTGGGGGCGGCCTCCTGGCGCTCGCCCGAGCGACGGACAGTACGATCATCGGTGTCGCTGGAATCGCCTTCGTCGGGGTCGGTCTGGTGTGGATGTTCATCTCCTGCGTCCGCAACGGGATCGACTTCTTCGGCCTCTAGCCCGGACTGTTCATGAACACGCACTCGAAACAGCCCAATCGGCCGGCCGTGCCGGCCTCTCGGCCCCTGCCGGCACTATGCGAACGCCGGCGTGCTCGACGACCCGTAGGGGTCGCCTGCGCGGCCGCCGTCCGCAAAGTGCCGGCAGGAACCGAGCTGGGCAGTTTCGAGCACGTCTTCATGAATAGTCCGGGCTAGTGTCCTGGATCAGAAATTCGGCGTCACTGCCCGGAGGTCCGATCGATGCTGGCTAGGCGCGCCGACGACGCGTATCCGCTGCGATACTCGGAGGAGGCGCAACGACGCCAGCGGCGATCGGAGCCCGGGAAGTGACGCCGAATTTCTGATCCAGGACACTAGCCGACGGCCTGGTTGCCGACGGAGCCACACCCCGCAGCAGCCCTTTCCGTTGGTCGCAGGTCGATCAGTCCACCTATCGCGCGGCCTCCGTCTCGGTCCGACCCGCTCCCGTGCCGCTCGAAAGTTGCGGGGACTCGGCTGAGCGCCATCCGGCCCCAATCACTCGCTCGCTCGCACGATCGACACCCGGTCTGCGCCGACTCTCAGCCGAGACCGCCGCTATCGGGCGGCGCGGGCACGACGGCCTCGTCAGGCGGAGCCCATCCAACGGACGATCCGGCCGCCGTCTGGCCCGCTGGACACATCCCCGTAGCCGCGAAGGTGAGCGCTTGGCGTCCGAGCACCCGGTCCACGCTCCCGCGGCGGTGGCGGCCGTGGATCGATGCGGTGCGTGACGGTGCGAGTTGACGCGCGGACACGCCTTTCCCGCTGACACCGGCCGAGGCTCTGGACCTCGGCGGCGAGCCGCCGGCGCAGGTCGTCGGTGAGGCGCAGGCGGCAGCTCCCCTGAACCTCGAGCGGTGACCTCCTCCCCAAGTTCCGACCAGGAGTCGATGCGATCGCCGCGGTTGCCCTTCTTGTCTCAGCTACGGGTGATCTGCCAGCCGCTCCGATTCGGGCCGAGTCGATGGACCCCATGACCCACCCACCCTCGATCACCGGCGCGTCTCGGCGAGCGCCCAGGCGTACTCCGGCGCGATGGGCGCAGGTGTCGTCGCCCCCAATTCGCCCCATGCGCGGAGCGACCAGTGCGGTTCTCGCAAGAGCTGGCGGCCCAGCAGGACCAGGTCCGCGCGTCCCTCGGCGACGATCGCTTCGGCCTGGGCCGGTTCGGTGATGAGGCCCACGGCGCCGGTCGCGATACCGGCGTCCTTCCGGATCCGCTCCGCGAACGGCACCTGATAGTCCGGTCCAACCGGAATGCTGGCGTCCCGCGTGGCCCCGCCGGTGGAGCAGTCGACGAGGTCCACCCCCTCCTCCTTCATGCGACGGGAGGCCTCCACCGAGTCGTCGAGCGACCAGCCGCCCTCGACCCAGTCGGTGCACGAGAGCCGCACGAAGAGCGGGGCGTCCTCGGGCAGGACCGCGCGGACCGCGCGGACCGTCTCGATCAGGAACCGCACGCGGCCCTCGAACGAGCCTCCGTAGTCGTCCTCGCGCTCGTTCATGAGCGGCGACAGGAAGCTGTGGCCGAGGTAGCCGTGCGCGAAATGCAGCTCGACCACGCGGAAGCCCGCGGCGATCGATCGCTCGGCCGCCGCCGCGAACGCGTTGGTGACCTCGTGGATCTCAGGCACGGTCAGCTCGTGTGGCACCGGGCCGTCCGAGCCGTATCGTTTCGCCGTCGGGCCGACGGGTAGCCAGCCGCCCTCCTCGAGCGGCACATACCGGTTCCGCTGCGGGTGGAGCGGGCGATGGCGGGACCCCTTGACTCCGGCGTGCGCGAGCTGGATGCCGGGCACCGCGCCGTTCGCGGTCACGAAATCGGTCATGCGGCGCAGCGCGGGCACGTGCTGGTCTTTCCAGATGCCGAGGCAGTTCGGCGTGATGCGTCCCTCGGGCACCACGCCGGTGGCCTCCGCAATCAGCAACCCCACGCCGCCGACGGCGCGCGCGGCGTGGTGCGCGAGGTGCCAGTCGTTCGCGAAGCCATCCTCGCTGGAGTACTGGCACATCGGCGACATCGCAACCCGGTTACGCAGGGTCACCCCGCGGAGCTGGAGCGGGGTGAAGAGGCTCGGGCTTCCGGCCCGGCGCTCGCCCTCCTGCGCCCGAGACCATCCGATCCTGGTCGCGGTCGTGGCGGCAAGACCGACAGCCAGTGCGGATTGGAAGAAGAGCCGTCTGTTCATGATCTCGTCGTCGTCATCGAGGGCGCTGGACTCCCTCCCCTGAGAGCGATGCAGGCCAGGCTAGCAAGGTGCTGGCCGTCGTCCGGCCGCTGCCCGGCTTTGGTGCAGTACTCGGGTTCGCTCGAGGGGTCCGGAGACTCAGGCGAGTCCCGCGCTCCCCTACCGCACGTAGCCGAGCTGCCTCAGCATCTCGAGCTCGTCCGGTGAAGAGAGCGTCGACGTTTCGGTGGAGGCGCCGGCGTCGAGCCAGAGCAGGGCCTGGTCGAGCTTCGGTCCAGAGACATCGTCCGCATCGAGGGCGGGGATCTCGTCCCGGGTGAGTGCCAGCGGAAGCGATCGAGAGCGGTCCGCGTTGCCGAGGAGGGCGCCGGCCTCGAGGGGCTGACCGTCGAGGCGGACGTCGACATCTAGCTGCTGCCCGCGGCCCCAGAAGACGAGCTCCCAGCGCGAGTCCTCGAGGGTGGTGTCGAGGACCAGGCTCCGGCGGTCGAGGTCCAGCTCGACGTCGGCCTCGGGCGTAGCGGGTCGGGTGGTGAAGTTGGCGTCGAAGACGTCGTCGGTCCCGATCGAGACGGTCAGGCGCTGACCCGGTCGGCCGACGACGCGCAGGTGGTAGCGCCCGAGCTGGAGGTGCTCCCAGCGGAACCGCTCGAGCTCCCTCCGCGCTCGCTGGACGAGCTCCGGATGCTGCGCCGCCACGTCCGTGACCTCGCCGGGGTCGTGCGCCAGATCGAACAGGGCCTCGGTCCGGAAGACGGGGTCGTGGAAGTACTTGAAGTCGCCCAGCACCCAGGCCTTCTGCGCCGAGCTGTCGTAGGTCGGGCTCTCGATGAAGTACGACTGCTCTTCCTCGAAGTCTCGCGCGAGCAGGTCAACGCCGTGGAAGTAATCGGGCCGCTCGAGCCCCAAGGCGGCCAGGACGGTCGGCATGAGGTCAATGGAGGCCACCGCGGTGTCGACGACCCGGCCCTCGTCCCGACCGGGGATCCGCAGCAGCATCGGAACATGGACCTGGTCGTCGTAGAGCGTGTACCCGTGGTGGTAGTAGCCACGCTCGCCGAGCGCTTCGCCGTGGTCCGCGACCAGCGCGACGATGGTGCGCTCCCATTGGCCACTCTTCACCAGGGCATCGAGCACCCGGCCGATGGCGGCGTCGGTCTCTGCGATCTCGGCGTCGTACAGGTCGCTCACGAAGCGCCGGTCGGCGCCCGAGAGCTCGGGCGCCGGCGTCGGGCCCTCGAACGCCCGCCGTCCTGGCTCGTGGAGGGCCTGGGTGGGCACGGACCTCCGTGCGGAGAAGCGGCCGACGTAGTCCGCATCGGTGAACTCCTCCCAGAAGGACGGCTCCGTCGCATACGGCAGGTGGGGATCCATGACGTGCCAGAACAGGAGCCAGGGCGTCGTCCGGTGCGCGTCGATGAACTCAGCAGCGAGGCTCGCGTCGTCCTTCGCCGACTCCCGTGCCCAGCTGAAGTGATACCCCTCGAAGCCCTGGTCGAGGCCGTACCTGGGTGACAGCAGACCATTGGCCACGATGCCGTGCGTCTCGTAGCCGGCGCGCGCGAGGAGCTCGGCGAGGGACGTGGTGCCGGGGTCGATCCCGGTCCACTCCCCGTGACCGCCGCGGCCCGCCCCGTGCGCGGACGGGTAGAGCGAGGTCAGGATCGACGCGAAGGAGGGCAGCGTCCACGGCGCCTGCGACCGGGCCTTCTGGAATCGGATCCCCTCACGGGCGATGCGCTCGAGTTGAGGAGTCGTGGGACGTTCGTACCCCAGCGCGCTCACTCGATCGGCACGGAGGGTGTCGACCCCGATCAGCAGCACGTTGAGGGCGTCCGGCGCCCCGCTCCCCGGCTCGATACGCGGGGTCCCGAGGACCACCGCGTCCAACGGGTCCTTCGAGCTCCCCGGGGCGTCGCGGCTCTCGAACGACAGCACTCCCGTCTGCCCGCCATGGGCGGTCAGATCGAGCTCCACGGACTGCCAACCCCGGTCCTTCTCATTCTGCTTCGGGTCGAAGTCAACTGCGCCGACCTCGGTCAGCTCGCCGCCGTCGGGTCGGAAACGGACGACGATCCGCGCGCCGTCGCCCGGCGCCTCGAAAGCGTCAGGCAGCATCCCGCAGTGGAAGCGGAGTCGGGGCGCGGTCTTCGCCGGGGGCAGGGTGAGCGGAAAGGAGAGCGTCGAAGGCGGCGGGAGCAGCACCGCATCCCGGGCCTCCTCCGCGCGGATGCCGGCCCGCGGGAGCAAGGCACGGATCCGCCACGGGGTCGAAACCTGCTCGCCGTCCCGGGCTGCGTGGAGCCCTCGCAAGTGATCCCAGAGGTCCGCCTCGGTGAGGGGTGTGTGCCGCACCGTGAGGTCGTCGAAGCGTGTGACCGACTGGCCGCTGCCATCGTCCTGGTGTCGGAGCTGCAGCTCGAGGGTGCCTGTCTCGGACCGGGTCACGAAGGAGACGGAGAACCGATCCCACCCGGAGGGATCGCTCTGGCGTGAGACTCGGTGGGTCGGTGCGAGGCTTCGAATGAACGACTGGACGCTTCCCGGGTCCTCGACCTCGCCCCGGTGCTCGAGCACGCGCAGCGCCTCGCGCGTCGACGCGGAGTCCTGCTGTCCGTTGTGATCCAGTCGGACGCGCCCCGTGATGTCGTAGCGAGCGAAGCCGTGAGCCGGGACCAAGAGGACGGCGGCTCCGGCCTCGCCGGGAGCGAGGGGACCGACGGCAAGGCCGGCCCCCATCCCGCCTGCCCCGTCGCCGATGCCGAGGCGCCCGTCGTCGTCGACGACCTCGGACCCCGGTTCGTCAACGACCATCCACATGCGTCCAATGGTCCTGTCTTCGAAGTCAGCCAGGACGACGGTCTCGGTAGCAGGCGGGGCGTCCGGTCGCGACGGGGTCTCCAGGGTCGCGCTGTCCATCAGGTCGAAGAGCCGGATCCGGTGCGGCGACGGGGCCGGTTCACGGTCCGCACATGCCGGAGCGAAGAGGAGCAGCGCGAGAGCAGCGTAGCGCATCATTGGAGAGTCTCCCGAGGGGGGTGGCGGCGGTCATTCTGCCGGTCGAGAGCGCCGACGGTGGGAGGAATCGCGACGAGGCGCGGGGCCCCGGAGAATGGAGGGAGCCGCCCCCCTGCTCGAGAGAAGCGGCTCGTCATGTTCTGCCGTGGAAGCCGCGGCGCCTACCAACCGAAGACGTGGTTCAGTCCGTTGGTCATCGCGAGGTGGAGCGGGCCGGCCGCGCCCGCGTCCATGAACATGACCTGGTAGTAGGCACCGACTCCGCACAGGTCCGGGTTGGCCTCCATCTGCCACTTGAGCGTGAGCGATCCATCGCCGGCGACCGGCGTGGCGAGGAAGATCACCGACACGGGATTGACGAGGAGCAGGCCGTCGTCGAAGGGGAGCTCGATCGGTTCGAAGCCGAGCAAGAGGATCGGACTCGCACCAGGCAGGGCTTCCTTCATCTTGATCCCGACCATCTGGCCGGGGACCGGCTGTGCGATCGAGTCGAGCGTCGGCACACCCAGCGTGCCCGCCTTGCCCTTGCCGTAGGTCGCGGACTGGGCCTCGTTGCTGCAGACGACCCATTGATCGTGGTCCAGACCCGCCGGATCCGACATCGCGCCAGCAGGGGCGGCGAGGGACAGCACGAGACAGTCATCGGCCTTCAGCTGGACCGACGGAATCGTGTACTGGATCGGCTCGCTGATGCAGGCGCAAGAGAACTGGCCCCAGGCATTCTCGACCGGCTGGCAGAACATCTTGGCCACGGTCTCGCCGCCGCAGCTGATCACGGCGCACGTCTGCTCGACGCACGCATCTCCACAGCCGGACGAAGGGGCGATCAGCCACGGTCCGCACCACGTCTCGAACACGGTGGTCTTGCCGCCCTGCTCCATGACGATGTCGGTCCGCAGGTCCAGCGGCGGGATGCTGGTGTTGAAGGCTTGGCGGTACTCCACGACGATGTCGTAGGTGTCCGGGATCCCCGCGACCGGCTTCAGCTCGACCGAACTGAAGGAGCGGTCGTAGAAGGTCGGGCTGGCGGTGGTCTCGACGACGAAGTCGTCGCTCGTGTCGAGCTCAGGCTCCGCGCCGGCGGCCGGGGTCAAGGTGACGAAGATCTGATCCCCCGGTTCGAACATCGACGTGGGGACGGCGGGGAACTTCGTGGTGATCCACGGGAACTGGCCGTGGACGACGCCATCTCCCAGGCAGATCAGCTCGACGGTTTGATCGTCCACCAAGCCGGTTCCGCAGGGCTGTCCATAGTTGTCCTCGGAGCAGACGCCGGCGCCGGGATTCGCGAGCACCCGAACGGTCCGGGTCTCGGAGTAGTTGCCGACCCGGATCTCGACGTCGGTCGAGAGGTCGAGGGTCTCCGAGGAGGCCTCACTGACGAACGCCGTCCAGACGACCTCGATGTCGAGCCCTACTGCCGCGGAACCACTTTGGGTCGGCCCGAAGAGAGTCCGACCAACAATGCCGAGACGGCCCAGGTCCTCTGCCCGGGCGAGACCAGGCAGGAGAGATCCGAGGAGGACGAAGAGAAGAGCGAAGCGACGAATGGACGACATGATGAATCTCTCGAGTTTGTTTGACGCCTACACCATCGCAGGCATGGACCTACGCCGCAGGGGAGGGCAGGGGCCGACAGGAAAACTCGGAATTCCGGTGCGCGGGCGAGGGTCCATGCCCCGCTCGCCGCCCCCTCCTGGTCGAGGCGCTCGCTGACGGTTGCTACCAGTGCCCCTGACTGGATGTGCCTGGATCGCCCATGCTCGACCTCCGCCCCCCGGCTGGTTCCCGGGGCGCCGAGGATCCGGGCGGACAGGATGCGGCGCCAAGATAGGGGCCCAGAGACGGGCCCAGCCTGCAGAGCCAGCGTCCGCTTCTTCCTCCCGAACTTCAGCGACGAGTGCGGGCGGACGAGGTCTTCGAATCAGCGCAGGAGTTCGAGCGCTCGCGCAGGCTCGCTTCGGAGCGGCACATGGCCGTCGACTTCGGCTGCAGGCAGGCGACGGAACGCCGGATGGTCGGGTTCAGCCGCTCGACGTAGGACATGTTGATCGTCTTCGAGTCAATACTCACCTGGCCAGGTCGACCCCTTCTCGACCCTCGAGCCCCTGGGTTGGATCACGACCACCGAGCGATCCAGACTAGGATCTGCCCATGGACGACTACGCCAGCACCGGTCTCGTGTTCTACCTCTTCGGCCTCTTCTGCGCGTACTGGGCCCAGCAGACGGAGCGCAGTGCCTGGCTGTGGTTCTTCCTCGGCTGGTTCTTCGCGCCGATCACGGGCATCGACCTTCTGATGAAGAACTCCGAGGGGCGTGTGAGAGCGGGTCGTCCGGACGGATCGTCGATGCAGTAGATGGCAGGGGAGCATCACCTGCAGCGTCAAGTGCCTGTGGCAACAGTTGGCGACGCAGCACCTGCGGCGCGCCGGACCGGCCAGGGTCTGCGCCCTCGGAGGGTCCGCGGCATGTCACTGATGGCGCAAGCGCTTACGAGGTGAGCACGCGTCCAGAAGCAAGGCTCGACGACCTACATCAGGAGCCGACGGCCGATCCGTTCTCCCTTGGACCCGAGTCGCCCCGACGCACGCGGCGACGGATCGATCGGACCAATGCTGCTTGGCTCCCCTGCCGACCTCGTCGGCCGGAACCTCAGAGACGCCGCCCCGGTGGTCGTCCGACGCGCAGTCCCTGCACCCCTCGTCGGACTCACATCTGGCGAGCTCTTGCGTCAGGCGCTCTTGCGGGCTCCCCGGCGCATGTCGAGCGGCGTCACTCCGGCCGCGGCAAGCCGCTCGAGGTAGCGCTCGATCGCCTGGCCGGAGCCGTTCAGCGCGATCGCCGACACGGCGCCGCCGTCGGCCAGATCCTCCGTAGCCAGGCTCGCAACCTCCAACCCGCAGGCCACTGCGCTCCGCACCAGGTCGGTCTTGGGCGCGCTCTTGCACTCGGGCCTGACAAGCAGCGTCAGCCGATGTTCCGCCGGCTGTGACAGCAGGCGCGCGAAGACTCGGAACAGGTCGGTGTCGGTAAGCATGCCGAGAAGCCCACTGTCGTCGACCACGGGCAGCCCGTGGATCCGATGCTCGAGGAAGACACGGGCCGCGTCCTCCACATGCTCGTTGGGTCCGATCGTGATGACCTTGCGTGTCATCACTTTCGCAACCAGCGGATCCCAGGCGTCCGTCCTATCGGCCTGTCCGACGGTCGCGGGAAGAGCGCGGAGCAGGTCGCGGTCCGTCACGATGCCCACCAGCGCGCCCCCTTCAATCACGGGCGCATGCCTGATGCGGGCGGCCCGCAGCTGCCGGAGAGCGGCGCTCGCACGCACTCCCGGCTCGAGGCTCACCGACTCGCGGGTCATGTGATGGCGCACGAACACCCCGAGTGAATCGACCGATCGAGCGCCGCCAGTGAAGTCGAATGGGCGCGGGGAGTAGAGCGCGGTTGCATACCGCAGAACGGCGGCTGCCAGCCGCCCCTTCGGCGGTTCTCGAGCGCTCATGGGGTCGAAGCCTGGTTGCGCGAGCTCGTGGATCCGGTTGAAGACCTTGCAGCCGATCACTGGCCTCGGCCGCCGCCCCTTCGAGCAGCGAATCCGCGGTCCCTCGCCTGGGGCGCAGTACGTAGGCTCCTGCTGAACGCGGTTGGCGGCTCGCCCCTGGTGCGCGGCACCCCAGGCTCTGACCGAGGACGATCGTTCACAGGTTGTTCACGGGTGCCGCGTCTCCTGTACCGGTCCCCGTCAACGTCCACACGAGACCCACCTTGTTTCGAGCTTTGATCCTCTCCGCCGCCGTGGCTCTGCTTCCGGCCACCTGGGCCGGCGCCGGACCAGGGCTCGACGCGAGCCTCTCGGAAGACTCGATTGTCCCCTTGTGACCCGCGACGGCCAGCGCGACGACGACCGGTGCGCGCGCCACCCCCCTCCGATCGCAGAACCCGATCGCAGAACCCGATCCCGATCGAGCGCGTCAGCAGTCCTGCCGATCCAAGCGCGAGACCTGGCCACGGCGGAGCCGCCCCACGTCGCCTTCAGACACGGACTTTCGGGTCGAGCGAGCCTCAGGATGAGCCAGCCGCGCGGCCCAGCTCCGCTGGCCAGACGTCGTCCGCGATCCGGTAGCTCGGGCTCCGTCGCCCGCCCGGTCGCGCCACGGCTCGAAGTAGCGCCGAGGCCCACCTGGACAGCGACCGGGTCGTCGGCCGCCATCGGGCGGCGCGCTGGAGACAACGAGCGCGGCGAGAGCCCTGAAGATCCGATCGAGGTGGGGAGCACTTGGGCGCTCTCTCGCAGCGCAACCGCAGCGGAGCTCCGGCTCAGAGCGTTCGCCCCAGCAGCCCGTTCGACGCCGCGACCAGTTGGGGGGCGCCCAGGTCGATGTACCAGACCTGCGTGTACAGCTCCGACCCGCTCGCACTCAACGAGGTGGGCCACGTCCACGGGATCGCCAAGGCCCCCGAGGCCCCGAGGGTCAGGCCGGTCACCAGGCCGTCGTTGGCGGGTACGAGGAGCCCGCCGAAGAGTGGCAGGTTCGCGGCGCTCAGGCCGACGACGACCAGAGCCGGCGCGCTCGCGGCGCCACCGGTGAGCGAGAACGAGACGGAGGCACCGGCCTGCAGACTTCCGGTTCCGGTCCACACGGCCGCTCCAGCGGAGCCCGGAAGGGCCGGACCGACGAGACTCCACTCGGGCGCACCAGATTGGTTCGTGAAGCAGGCGAGGGGCGGTGTCTCGCCGAAGTTGCGGCAGGCCACGGCCAGCTCGGGCCGGCCGTCGCCGCTCAGGTCGTCGACCGCCAGCGCCCGAGGCTGCAGCGGTGTCGAGAAGTCGATCTTCGTTGCGAGCGCGCCGCCGCCCAGGCCGAGCAGGACCGAGATCCGGTCGTGGCTCTCACTGACCACGGCCACGTCCAGCAGACCGTCGGCGTTCAGGTCCGCGATCTCCACCTCTCGAAGATCCCCGACGAGGGGGTACTGGGCCGAGAGGCCCAGCCCGCCGCTCGGCTTGGACAACGCGACCCGCATCACGCTCGAGTACAGCTCGACCGCCACGAGGTCGTCCTTGCCGTCCCCGTTGAGGTCCCCGAGGGCAATCGCCTCGGTGACCTGACCCGTCCCGAGGACATAGTCGCTCGCGAAGGTGCCGTCGCCGTTCCCTCGGTAGACCTTCGCCCCGTCGTAGTGGGAGAACGCGACGTCCATGTGCCCGTCCCCGTCGACGTCGCCGACTGCGACGTCGGTCAGGTGCGTGCCGGCCAGGGAGAGCGGTGCGCTGAAGGTCCCGTCGCCGCCGCCGAGGTAGATCTTCAGGCCGCCGGACACGTTGCAGGCGACCGCCAGGTCCAGGTCGCCGTCTTCGTCGAAGTCGGCGGACTTCAGCGCGAGCGGAAAGCTCCCGGAGGGCAGCGTCTGCCCCACCGCGAACGTACCGCCGCCCTGGGAGAGGAAGATCCGCACGTCGCTCGAGGAGCTGCCCCCGTTGACCACCGCGAGGTCGTCGAGCCCGTCCGCGTCGAAGTCCGCCGCGCAGACGCCCCACGGCGCGCCGCCGGTCGACAGGCTCTTGTCATCGAAATTCGGGTATCCGTCGTTCAGGAGCACGTTCACGACGCCGAACCCACTGTCCGTGCCCCCACACGCCACCGCCACGTCGCGCCGCCCATCGCCGTCGAAGTCACCGCTCGCGGTGTCGAAAGGCGACGAGGACGACAGGTCCGGCGTCGCCTGCAGGGCGAAGGAGACCGCGCTCGACTGAGCGTTCGCGGAGGCGCTGAAGACGAACACGGCGACGGCGATGAGGGGGGTGTTGGTGGGCTTCATGGTGGCGGGTCGGGGGTTCGAAGGACGCTGGTGGTCGCCCTGTGCTGGGCACCTCCACTCGCGCGCTGGAGCGACGTCACCGCCGCGGAGCGACGCGCGGCTGCATCGCGCTCAGGACAGCCTGGTAGGTTCCGCCCGTGGGGTCGGATGACAGCCTTGTCATCTCGCCCCGTGATGCGCGGATCGGTCGCCCCCCCCCCGACGCGAGTTCGCCGGTTCCCCAGCTCGCAGCGGCCAGGCGGCGAGGGCACAGGCAGCCCGAGGCTCTGGCCGTCGACCGGCGATCCGAGCCCCCTGGGGTCGCGCACGATCGGCGGTCACTCATCGATGGCCCCTGGCCCGACTCTTGACCAGCCGCGGTGGTCGAAGTCCTTCGCTGCGGAGCCCAACGCCCGATCGACGCCGCTCGCAATGCTCGCGAGCTGGGGACGCGGTCTTCAGCCAGGCTGAACGAGTTCGACTAGTGTCCTGGATCAAGTAGCGACCGCGGAGGTGACGGCCGCGGCCCAATCGCTACTCCTCGACTGCGATCAGGGCGACTGATGGTGGCCCGTGAGGCAACCCCCAATTCAGGCTCACGAACTTCTCGGATCTGCGATCGGCTGGCGTCATCCAGGGGCCCGCGAGAGCGCCCTGCGACCAACGAGCAACGGGGGAGGCACCGAGCGCGCCCCTCGCGCCACCTCCCTCACTCTCCACCACCGGCTAGAACGTCCCGATGGTGATGTCGAGCGCGTTGGCGAGCACGATCTCGAGCCCGGAGCCGATCGATCCGCCCTGAGTCGGGAGCGTCACACCGACGATGTCCCAGTTGACGGGGATCGGCACCGCCAGGGGCGTGCCCGGCGAGCTGGTCACGACCGACAGCGGCGAGATCCCGACCAGGACCGTGCCGAGGGGCGAGGGGAAGTCGCTGGCGACCGCTCCCACGGCGAGGAAGTCGATCGTCGCGCCGGGCAGGAAGGACGTGTGGTCGATCACGGGATCCCAGATGCTGCCGATCACCGGTCCGCTCGTGACGCCGGGCAGGAACGCGGCCGGGTTGGGAGGAGCTCCGAGCCGGACCACCTCGCTCGCCTCCACCGGCGCGCAGACGCGGAAGGCGTTGCTGCTGAAGCGGCCGCCCACGTAGACGAACCCCGCGCCGTCCACAGCGACGCCACGGGAGTTGGAGAGCGTGTTTCCCGCACCGTCGCCCGTCCCGTCGATGATCTCGGTCACCAGCCCGCTCGGCGTGATCTGGAAGGCGTTGTGGGTATCGAAGCCCGCCACATGCACGTTGCCCGCGGCCTCCACCGCGATGCTGATGGGGTCGCCGAGCGGGTTACCCAGGCCATCTCCCGTTGCATCGGCGATCTCGGTGGTCGACCCGCCCGCCGTGATTCGGGAGGGCAGAGGGCTCCGGGCCGGCCGGCCAGGACGGGCTCGAAATCGAGGTACCGGCGCAGGTCCTGCGCCAGCTCGGACGCGGACGCGTAGCGCCTCCCGGGCTCCTTCTCGAGCGCCTTCAGGCAGATCCAGTCCAGGTCGCCCGACAGCTGGCGCACCAGCGCGCGCTCGTCCGTCCCGTGCAGCGGGGCGATCGCCGTCGCGGTGCCGATCTGGCGTCTGAGCCGCGTACTCGGCGTCGGCGCCTCCTGGTCGCGGATGGTCCGCTGCACTTCCGAGAAGCCCAGGTCCCCGACCGAGCCCAAGTCGAAGGGCAGGAGCCCACTCACGAGCTGGTACAGCACGACGCCCAGCGAGTAGATGTCCGAGCGCGTGTCGACGTCCACGCCGGTCGGATCCGCCTGTTCGGGGCTCATGTAGTCGAGCGTGCCGACGATCTGCCCGACCATCGTGTGCCGCGTCCGGTCCACCAGGCGCCCGGTTGTGGCCCGAGCAACGCCGAAGTCGATGATCTTGGGCACGTCCTCGCCGTCCCGCCGCGCGACCAGCAGGTTGGAGGGCTTGAGGTCGCGGTGGACGAGGCCCTTCTGGTGGGCGTGCTGCACGCCCTCGCAGACCCGAATGAAGAGCTCGACCCGCTCGCGGGTCGAGAGGGTGTAGCGGTCGCAGTGCGCCGTGATCGACCCCCCGTCGACGTACTCCATCACGAAGTAGGGGCCACCCTCCTGCGTAGCACCGCCGTCGAAGACCTGTGCGATGTTCGGGTGCGACATCCGGGCCAGGGCCTGACGCTCGGCCTCGAAGCGCGCGACGACCTGCGCGCTGTCCATCCCCCGCCGAATCAGCTCGAGGGCTACGCGCCGCACGACGGGGGCGGTCTGCTGCGCGGCGTAGACGTCGCCCATTCCGCCCTGGCCGATTCGCTCGAGCAGCTCGTAGGGTCCTATGCGGGTGCCGGGAACTAGCGGAGCCCCCCCGGCGAGCCGCGTGACGGCGTCCTCGCCGGCCAGTCCCGACAGCAGACGTTCGAGCTCCGACCTCAGGGGCGTGTTCCCACCACACTGCCGCTCGACGAAGGCCGCCCGCTCGACGGGCGCCCGCTCGCACGCCTGATCGAAGAGGCTCACCAGGCGATCGCGGTCCTCGGGCAAGAGGCCCTCGCTCACCGTCCGCTCGCTCGTCCAAGCATGGGCCCCAGCCTATCCGCTTCGCAGCGACCTCGCCGGCATCCGGGACCCTCGGGACTGCTCAGCGAACACTCCGGATCGCCGAGGTACCGGAGTCGGCCACGGCACTCCCTCCACCCGCCGTCGGCCGATGGATCGGAAGCTCGCCCCGAGCACCGATCCGTGCACCGGCGCCTCAATCCTGCGCTGCGTCGCTGCTGTCGCTCTCGGGCGACACGCCCCCATCCACGGCCTCGGCCGGCTGGAGCGCCTCCAGGACGGACGTGGCCAGCAGGATGCCCAGATGGGTCTCCTCGTCGTGAACGACCTGGGCGCCCGCGTCGGCGATCTCACTGTAGTGGCGGTTGTAGCGGGCCCGCGCGACGATCGCCGCCTCTGGCGCGATGAAGCGCACGATGCGAACGATGTCGACCGCCACGGCCGGCGCCGGAACGGTGACCACCACCACCTTGGAATCACGCACACCGGCGTGGAGCAAGATGTCCTCGTGTTGACCATCACCGAGGAAAGCGGTGAAGCCGAGTCGGCGTGCGCTGGCGACCCCGTGGGGGTTGAGGTCGAGGATCACGACCTGGCCCCCTCCCTCACGCACCTGGTCGCCGACCACGCGCCCGGCCGGACCGAAGCCGATGACAAGCACCTGGTTCTGGGGCGGGGCACCTTCCGGCTCGCTGCCCAGGTCCGAACCACTCGAGCGCAGCAGATAGCCCGCCACCTTGGGGGCCGCCGCCACCAGGAATGGCGTCAGGAACATGGTGATGACCGTGGCGGAGACCAGCAGCAGGAACACCTCGTCGGAGAGCAGGGTCCCGCGCGCGATCTCGGCCATGATGAAGGAGAACTCGCCGATCTGCGCGATGCAGACACCGGCGGCCAGGGCGCTCGCCGCCCCGGCGCCGAACAGGCGCAGGGCGCCCCATGCGACGAGGCTCTTGGTCAGCAGGATCGCGAGCACCGTCGGGAGCAGAATCTGCCAGTTCGCGAGCATCCAAACGGGGTCGCCCAGCGCGCCGATCGAGCTGAAGAACACCGTCACGAACAGCGTGCGAAGGGCCGACATGTCCGCCCGCACTTGAGCCGCGAAGGGCGAGCCACCGAGCAGGATTCCTGCGATGAAGGCGCCGAGGCCGGGTGAGAGGCCCGTCTTGTGGGCGAGAAGGATCGCCCCCAAGGCCGAGACGATGGCCGTGAGCACCGACAGCTCGCGGCTCGCGCTCACCGAGCCGAGCTGGAGGACCCGGGGAACGACGAAGGTGAACACGACGTAGAGAGCCACGGCGGCCAGCGCTGCGAGCAGGAATGCCTGGGCGAGGTTGATCGCGATCGACCCCCCGGAGCCGTCCTGCACGAGGACCGTCACCAGCAGGACGCAGGGGATTACGGCCAGGTCCTGCACCAACAAGACACCGAGGGCGTGGGTCCCGTGGACGCTCTCGAGCTCGTTCCGGGCCTGGAGCACTCGCAACACGCTCGCGGTGCTGCTCAGTGCGATCATCGCTCCGATGACGATGGCCTCCTTGCCAGAGAGACCCAGGGCCGCCGCGCAGCCGGCCCCGACGGCCGCGGTCCCCATGATCTGGGCCACGCCCCCACCGAGGGACACGAAGCCCATGGCCCGCAATCGCCGCCAGGAGAACTCGAGGCCGATCGCGAACAGCAGCAACGCGACGCCCAACTCCGCGAGGAGGTCCACCTCCGTGCCACTGCTGATCACTTGAAGGGCGTTGGGGCCCAGGAGCATCCCCGCGATCAGATATCCCACGATGGCACTCTGCCGGACCCTCTCGCACAGGGCGCCCAGAACGAGGGCGGCGCTCAGGAGCACCGTGAGGTCGACGAGAATCGTCCAAGCATCCATGGGTCGGTCTGCTGCTCTCCCTTCTCCGTCGGGCTCTACGCCCCGCTCCCCCCATCCTGTGATCGGCGCTCCTCACCGTCATCCCGAAGGGCCCGGAAACTCGGTCGGCGGGGCCCCGACGGATCCGCCAGGTCGAGCGAGTCACGCCCAGCTCCGGCGGCGGCGCCGCAGCTCGCCGTGGAGCGCGCAACGTCCTGCGAGCCGCGGCTCGCTGAAACCCGCTAGCTGGATCGGAGCTGCTGGGCGAGGTTCCAACTGGCGCGCCCGAGCAAGGCGACTCCCAGGATCAGCACGCCCCACAAGATGTACGTGTTCCTGGAGCTCTCGATTGGCGCCTGCAGGACCGAGGGACCACCGAGATCTCGGAGCGGACCGAACTGCACGCTCTGCCGAGGCAGCTGGCTACGCTCGGCATCGGAGAGCACCTGCGTCACCGCGCTCCAGTCGAAGCGAGCGGCGGGCGCTTCCCGAGCACCGAAGCCCAAGGTGAACGGCCCAGCACCGCGGGCGACGAAGGCGAGCTGTTGGGGGTAGTAGAACAGCTCGAGCTCGGGCTCTCCGCCCCCCAAACCGCCGCCCTGCGGCTCCACGAGCAGGCGCCACCAGCGGTCCGTTCGACTTCGGATGTCGTAGGGAGGGTTCTGCGCAGAGACGTCGACGATCTCCCCCACCGAGTCCGCGGACTCGGAGACGGCGTAGAACCTGGCACGCAAGGCCTCGGACCACGGCCCAGCCTCGCTCCTCGCGCTCTCGAGCGTCGCCTGGATCAACGTGTTGTCGTTGGGCAGATGGACCTGCACGCCATTGACGGGCAGGGGCCCGGCGCTCGGGAAGTCGTAGACGTTCGGCTCGGCCTCCCGTGGCCTGCCCCCGAGACGGATCGAGCGCCGCTCCACGTCGCCCTGCTGCGGAGCGAGCTCGACGCGTACCCCGGCGATCGCCATCGGCGGCGGCTCGTCGAGCCAGCGCACGCGGAGATAGGGCCTGCTCTCCGCTGGGAATGCCACGTGGTCCTGCTGCAGCAGCGCGCCCTCTTGCTCGAGCCGCGCGACGGTGGCCTCCGGGACCAGTGTCGACCACGTCGTCAGGTCCTGGCTGGCCTCGAGGGCGTATACGGTCAGGAAGCTCTCGGTCCCCTGCGGGAGCTCCAAGGTCAGTCCGACTGCGGGGCGCTGTAGTTGGCCCGCGTCCAGGATGTAGGCCGCAACGGGGCGACTCGGAAGGTCGCCGACGGTCGCGCTGTCACTGGCCTTGACTTCGAGCACACGACCATCGGGCGACCGGCGCACCCGCAGCGCGAGATCGCTGCCCGGACCGAGCACCGTCGGCCCCCCATGGACGGCGAAGAGCGGCAGGGACACCGGGCCGTGCTCCTGGGTCGTGCTCTCGGTCAGCGCGCGCACCGCATGGGGCACCTCTTCGCCGTCCGCGTTGAAGACCCGCAGGTCGCGCAGATCCGCGTCGTGGATGCCTCGGTAGACCTCTTCGGGCAGGAGCAGCGTCTGGACGGGGCCGGGGTCCGTCGTCGTCAGCTCGATGCCGTAGGCCAAGTCGCCCATCCGGAGCGTGTCTGCGGGCGACTGGCTCGAGCTCGTCGCCAACGGATCGAGCAGGACGAGCGCCGCGACTAGCGCGAGGTCTTTCATGAGGCGTCACCGTCGGAGCCCGGCTCCGGCGCGGGAACTTCCGAGGACCCGGGCGGGATGGGAGAGAAGTAGCCAACGACCAACAGGAGCACCCCCACCACCAGGAAGGTGCCGATCTTCGCCACCGGATTCAGATGGGCGATGTCCACCAGGAACAGCTTGCCGACCACGACGGCCAACAGGACGCTGCCCGCGAACCACACGCTGCGGCTGCGCGAGCGTGTCGCCCACAGGATCGTTGTCAATCCGATCAAGGTCCAGCTGACCGAGACCGCGACCTGCATCGGGGAGTAGCCCCACAGAGCAGCGGGTTCGTAGGCGACTCCAGCGAAGTGGTGGACCGTGCGCGCCAAGATCCCGTTGAACCACAGGAAGGCCATCCCAATCAGGAGGGGCTCGGCAGAGACCGACGCGGAACGCACCCAGAACCAACAGCTCAGGAACGCCAGCCCGAGGGTCAGGTCCAAGGGGTTCAGCAAGGGCCAGTAGGGCAGCGGCTCGACGGCGCCGGCGGCAACCACGTTGGTGCGAACCTGCCAGAGGGCGATCAACAGAGCCAGGCCGCCGCTTGCGACGTCGCGATAGACCGCCTGCAGCTCTTCGGACCGAAGCCTCGGGCGAAGCTTGAATCCGCCGAGGGCGACGAGCAGCAACCCGGCCCCCACGGCGGCCACCGGCCAACTCCCGCCGAGGCTCTCCACGGCCCGCACCGAATGCGCCGACTGCAGCGCCGCCCAAATGGCGACGGCCCACAGCGCGAGCGCGTGCAGCGGGTTCCCGAGGGCAGGGTGATCGCGCGAGAAGCGGAAGAGCGTGAAGTACACGACCAAGCCGTACAACGGCCAGGCCACGAAGCCTCCACGATCCAAGAGACTGCTGATCAGCGCGGGCTCCATGCCGGCCACGGCGTCCAGATCGACCCGCGGCGGATTGACCGCCAAGATCTGGAGGCCGTACTGCAAGAGCAGCAGCAGCATGGCCGGAACGGAGAGCAGGGCCGGAATGCGCCCGTCTCGCCAGTTCAGGCGCTTCCCGCTCAGCTCGAACAGCAGGCCCGTCACCGCTACCGCGCCGACCAGAGCCGTGTTGCGGTAGTCGGAGGAGACATGTAGCCCTACCTCGCGGATGGCCGCGCTGTACCACCAGACCAGCGCCCACGGAATCAGCACGACGAGGCCCTTCGCGAACTTGCCGAGCGTCCCCCGATGACGATCGGCGAGGTAGGCGATCCCGAGCGCCGAGAGGGCCAACAGCGTGCTCGCTGCAAAGGGTGCGTTGAGGATCGGCTGCGTCGAGGGCGTTTGGCCCGCGAGCAGGCTCCAGACCAAGGCACAGCCGGCCATGGGCTGAAGGGCGACGCCTGCGATGCGAGACAGCGCGCGCTTCTGCCGGACGCCGATCCAGAACAGGCCGAGGCCCTCCACGGCCCAGGTCGCGCCCGCCAGGGACTGGTTGCTGAAGCCGTAGGGCACGGCCAGCGTCGCGAATCCGACGCCGAGCACCAGGAAGGCCTCCACCAGGTTCCGCATGACCCTGGGCGCGCGCTTGTAGAGCACGAAGGCCAGGCCCACGTAGACGACGGCCATGGCCAACGTGGTGTACGCCATCCCGAAGGGGCGGTCCTCGACCAGGGCATACTGCAAGCCCAGGACGGCCAGCGGCGTCCCGAAGGTCAGGCTGCCGTCCACCCAGCCCCTCAGGTCGGCTGGCCGCCGCAGGGCGAAGATCACGACGATGGCGACATACAGCAGGAAGAACGCGATCAGGAACGGTTCCGTGCTCGCGAAGTGCTCCGGCCGGTAGCTCGTGACGCCCCAGAGGGTCCCGATTCCGAAGGTGAACGCGAAGCCGAGCAGGTTGAGCGGGCGCCAGGACCGGAACCAGGCCACGGCCACGATCAGCAGGTTCAGCAGCAGGTAGTAGCTGAAGAGCACCACGTGATCGCCGCCGCCGGTGGAGGCCAGGATCGGCGCCATGAAGCCACCGAAGACCCCGATCACGATCAGGGCCAGGCTGTTCTGGGCCACGGCGAGCACCCCGCTGGCGAGGGCCACCCCGGCCATCAGACCGAAGGCCAGGGGCGCCGGCAGCAGCTGGTAGGCCCTGAGCGAGAAGAAGACGACCAGGTAGAGCGTCGCCACCCCCGCACCCTGCAGCGGCAACCCGAAGCTCGGCCGCGCCACCCGTTGCCACAGGCCCGTGGCGATCAGAGCGAAGCCGAGCAGGGCCGCCGAGGCCATCCGCAGCTCGATCGGGAACAGCGCGTGGTCGGCCGAATACTTGAGCAGCAGCACGACGCCCACGAGCAAGACCAGCAGTCCCACGCGGACCACCGTGTTGCCCCCGGTGAAGAACTCGCGCACCGCAGCGGTCGCGCGCTCGATGGCTCGGTCGAAGGGGCCCGGCGGCGGGGGAGGCCGGAGCGTGACGGTGGGGCTCGCCTCCCGGGCCTCCCCAGACAGGTCTTTCACGACCGACTCCCGCCGAGCGGGCCGCGGTCGAGAGGTCGGCCCGGGCCGTTGCGCCGCCGCGGACGGCGGAGCGGTCGGCTGGCTGTCGGGTGCCGTCGGGGCCTCCACCTCCGCGTTGGAGGGGACTGCGCTCGCCGGCTGCTTGGGCGGACCCGAGGCGGCACCTTCGCCCGGCAAGCGCTGCCCCCACTCGTCGAGCGCCGCCCTCAACGACCGCTCGTCCTCCCGCAGGCGCCGCACGTCCTCTTGCAGGGCAGCGATCGTCTTGCGCTGCGCGACAGCGACGCCGAGTCCGGCGCCAGCGGCTGCCCCGATCAGGCCCGTCGCCGTGCTTCCGCTCGCGAGGCCGATCAGGAACCCGAGCAAGGTCAGAAGCAAGGTCATGGTGTCTTCGATGCGGACCGCCGATCCGCGCTCGTCGAGACTCGGAGGAGTTGCAGCGCAGCCACCGACGGAGACTAGGTGATGCGAAGGCCTTTGGTGCGCTTCGATCGCGAGCACCGAGGATCTCGGAAGCACGATACCGGCTCCCACGGGGCTGCCCTGGGAGCTCCCTGATCGGGTGGGAGTCGCGACCGAGGGGGGAGCCAGGCGCTCGGTCGAGCGGCTTCGACCGTCCACCCCACCCACGCTCGTCGATCCCGGTCTCGCCCTGGCGCAGACCACGGTCGAGATCCGCCCCAACGGCCGTCGGCGGCGCGGCGATCAGCCCCCCCCAGGAAGGTGCCTCTCCGGCGAAGAGCCCGCCGTTCTTCGCGAGGACCGCGACCGTCATGACGTCGAGCCTTCCGTAGCGGAGGGTGTCGTCACGACGATCAGTGCGACCTTGTCGCGGCCGAGGTCATACCAGTGGCGAAGCAGACCCGGCGATGGAGCGTGCGGCTGTCCGATCGGACCCAGTTCCGGCAGAGGGGCATCAGCGGACGATCCCTCCCGGTCCACGGGCAAGTGAACTTCGCCGCCCTCGTCGAAGGCGTTTGCCGCCGGGCTGAACTTGACGTCGTTGACGATCTCCGCCTGACCGGGAAGGAGATGGCCTTGCCGACAGAGAACCGTCTCGCCGAGCCCCCCCCTTTCGTCCACGTCGATACGGACGAACGCATGGTCAGAGAAGTCGAGCGGATCGTCGACTCCACGGCACACCAGGATCTGGTTCGCGTCTTCGACCCGGACACCCCAGGAGTCCATGTAGTCGGTCGCCACGCGCCAGCGAGTTGGATGGCGTCGGTCCCGCCGAGCGGACGCTCGCACCCATCGAGCGGGCAACTGGCGGAAAGACGAGATATCAGGATTGTCATGTACCGAGATCTTGATCCGTGCCTCCTACTGAGTGCCCGGTCTGCGCCCCTCAGGGGCGTCGGGCAACCGCCAACTCGATCGGAGACCCCTCCCATGAAGCTCACCCCCGCCCTGCTGACCCTCACCGCCGCCGCCGCGCTGCACGGCCTGGCCGGCGCCGCCGACCTCCTGGTGGTTCCCGGTCAGAGCGTCCAGGCCGCGATCGACGCCGCCTCCCCCGGCGACCGCGTCCTGGTCCAGCCCGGCGTCTACACCGGGCAGATCGACTTCTCCGGCAAGGCCATCGAGGTCCTCGGCCTGGGCGGCGCCGCGGCGACCACCCTGGACGGGGGCGGGGCCGGACCGGTCGTCCGCTTCCAGCCCGGCCAGGGCACGGACGCGCGCCTCGCGGGATTCACCGTCACCGGCGGCTTCGCCTCGCTCGGCGCCGGCGGCATCAACGCCGGTGGGGCCACACCCACCGTCGAGGACTGCATCGTGCGCGGCAACGGCGGCAAGTTCGGCGGGGGGATCTCGGGCAACCCGATCCTCACGCGCTGCTCGATCCTGCAGAACTCCGCGTCCCTGACCCACGGCGGCGGCGTCTACGGCGCGCCGCAGATGACCGAGTGCATCGTGGCGGACAACACCGCCTCCTCGGCCCAGGGCGGCGGCCTCTACCTGACCGGCGGCAGCGCGTCGATCGTCGACTGCGTGATCGCGAGCAACCGCATCGTCTTCGGTGATCCGGCCAAGGGCGCGGGCGTCGCCGTGCACTCGAGCGCCCAGGTGCTGCTGAAGGGCTGCCTGATCGTCGAGAACGTCGGCTTCGGGAACGTCTTCGGCAGCTACGCCGGCGGCGTCTGGGCCACGTCGGGCACGACCATCGAGGGCTGCACGATCGTCGGTAACAGCGCCTCCGCCAACAAGGCCGAGGCCGGCGGCATCTGGGGCGCGGCGGTGGTGCGCAACTCGATCGTGCGCGACAACCTGCCCGACCAGCTCGGCGTCGACCCCGTCGTGACCTGGTCCGATGTGGCCGGCGGCGCGGCCGGGATCGGCAACTTCGACGCCGACCCGCAGTTCGCGGACGCCCTCGACTCGGCCGATCTGCACCTGCGCGCGACGTCGCCGTGCATCGACGCCGGCGACCCGACAGCTCTCGACCCCGACGGCTCGCGGGCCGACGTGGGCGCCTTCCCCTTCGCCACCCTCTACCAGCGCAGCAATGCCCTCGAGTCCGAGTGGACCGCGGCCAGTTGGTCGTCGATCTCGACCGCCGTGGGCGGCGTTCAGGAGCTGAGCCTGCTGCTCGGTGCCGCTTACGCCGGCGACACCTACGTCCTGCTCGGGAGCCTGAGCGGAACCCAGCCGGGTCTGGTGCTCGATGGACTCACGCTGCCCCTGAACCCCGACGCCTACACGATCGGGACGCTGACCGCGCCGGCCGCCTTTGGCCTCAGCGGCACCACCGGACTGCTTGACGGCGACGGCTCGGCGTCCTGCGCCCTGACGCTCGCTGCGGGCCTCGATCCCTCCCTGGCGGGACTGACCGCCAACCACGCCGCGGTGGTGCTCGACTTCACGGCCTTCGTGGTCTCGGCGACCACCGACGCGGTGGCGGTCCAGCTGGTCCCCTGACCCAGGCCCGCCACCGCCCCCTGCGGGGTCCCTCATCGGCATCAGGCCGGTGAGGGACATGCCTTCAACGACTTCGCGAACCACCTCCACGACTGCCATGCGACTTCTCGACCGCACCTCCAGCCTCAGCCTGAACCTCCCCCTCCGTCCCCTTGCCACGGGGTCGCTGCTGCTGGCCTCGGCACTCGCGCTCTCCGATCGCGCCCGGGCCCAGTCCATCGACGTCCCGCTGGGCCCCCAGGATTGCTACCTGCACGTCCACGCGACCGATTCGGCCGCACCTGCGACTTCGGTCGCCCTGTCGGCGCTGGGGGCCTTGCCCGGGCAGTCGCTGCTCATGGCGGGCTTTGGCGATATGGACAACGGCGCCGCGGGCGACACGATCCTGAGCCTGATCGGGCTCTTCTCGTCCGACGCGACGCTGCTCGGACCGGAGCTCGTTCAGCGCGTGCCAGGCGCCATCGACGCCGGTCCCGAGTTCCTCTCGTCACCCACGTGGACGGGGGCCGAGCCCACAGACATCCCCGAGGACTTCCGCATCACCAGCGCGATCCAGCCCAGCGCGATCGTCGAGATCCCCGTCGGCGCCGCGTACCTGTTCCTCGGCAACCACGATTCGCTCTGGTTCGACAACACCGACCCGGACTCCGACCTCGGTTGCCGCCTGACCGTGGTGGGGACCTGGAAGGACGTCGGCGCGGGCCTGGCCGGCACGTCGGGCACGCCGGTCCTCACGGGGACCGGACTGCTGCTGGGCAACGACCCGGTCTCCATCACGCTCTCGTCGGCCCGCCCGGGTGCGCCGGCCTTCTTCGTACTCGGCTTCAACGCCTCCAACATCCCACTGTTCGGTGGCACCCTGGTGCCCGCACCCGAGCTGCTCCTCGGGCCCTTCATCACCAGTGCCGCGGGCGAGCATGTGGTCGCGGCCACCTGGCCGGCCGGCCTTCCCGATCTCGTGCCGCTGTGGTCCCAGGCCTGGATCCTGGACCCCGCCGCGCCAGCCGGCGTCGCGGCCTCGAACGGTCTCGTGTGCTTGACCCCGTGAGTCCACCATCGCCGCGCGGCGCAGCGCCCTGGCTGCTCAGCCACCGCTGGCTCGGATCGCGGGCGCCGGCGAGTTGAGCCGAGTGAGGATGGGGCCCCAGGGTGCCCCGGCCGGCCCGAGGTCGGTACCAGCGCCCCGTCGAGTGGGCACGGACTCTCACCAGCGTCAACGGCCCTCGAACCGCAGCGCCTTGCCGCCCGTGCAGGGGGACGGCATGGAGGCGGAGCCGAGACCGACGAAGGCCCCCTGGAGGAAGACGGTCAGGCCGATCAGCGAGGTCGAGTTGGGGATCGAGAGGTCGAAGACGACCCCGATGCCGACCCACGGTGATCCGTAGTCCGGCACGTCCGGCAGCCCGACGTTCAGCAGATCCGCGGTCCGCACCATCGCGCGGCCGCACTGCGCCACTCAGGGCTGCGGCGCGCCGATCAGGATCGTGCCCAAGGCACTCATTCCGGGCAGTTGGCTCGCGAGGTCGAAGCCCAGCCATTGGGCGCCGACCGACTTGCCGATGAGGTTCGGATCCGCGGGGATAGGAATCGACAGGGCGGCGTGGCCGCTCGCGTCGCTCACCGTGGGCGTGATCAGGATCGCGCTCTGGTAGAGCGTGCAGCCCTGGAAGGCGGGTCCGGCGAACGCCGTCAGCTCGAGGGGCAGGGGCAGGCCCAGCCACTGGTCCGTCGTGCCGAGCATCATGAAGGCAGGGCTGAAAGCCGGTGCGCCATCGAGCACGACCTCGAAAGTTCCGCTGCCGGATTCGGTCGTGCCCTTGCCCGAGACCTCCATCGGGGTGCCCAGGTAGTTGGCGCAGGGGAGCCCGCTGATCTCCATGGTCGAGAGGAAGTGGCACGAGAGCGGCAGGGTCAGCTCGACATCGAAGGTGCCGAAGTACCAGACGCCGCCGCCATTGCCCAGAGCTTGGAAGCGGACCAGGATCTTGTTGGACGCGCTCCACTGGAAGCAGGCCGACACGGTCTTGCCTGCCACTGGACCGAAGTCCGACTCCATGGTCCAACTGGCCTGCTTGCTGCCGAAGGTCGGCGCCGGCACCCAGGAGTTGCTGGCCGCCGTCAGGTTGGCACCCGGCGTCAAGACCGTGGCGGTGATGGTGACGAAGTCGCCGCCGCCGCCACAGGATTGCGAAAGGGCGAAGTCGAAGCAGCAGTTCCCGGTCGGAATCGCCGAGACAATCAGCGCCGGCTCACAACTTTGAACTGCTTGCGCGTTGCCGAGCAACAGGGTCGAGGTGGCGAGGAGAGCCGCAAGGCGAATGATGGTCTTCATGGCGAGGTCTTCCGTGCCGCGTCGATCGCGGCCTGGGTTGAAGGATCGGAGAGTGCTTCCAAGAGGTCATTCGCGGTCGCGCGGACGACCGGGACAGAAGACCGCCAGATTGCTCAGGCGCCTGAGCGGCGACCGCAGAAGCACCCGCCCAAGTCGTGGTCGGTGCCGTCGATCGACCCAGCCCGAACGGGAAGCACTCCGCCTCGGAAGAGACGGAGTGCCGCAGGTCGCCCGAAGGCTGGCCGCTCAGGAACCGGTCAGCGTCAGCGGAACGGGGTTGCTGGCGAACTTCAGCGCTCCGTTGAAGTCGAAGGTGAGGCCAGCGTGGTGCAGCCCGAGGCCGGCGAGGCTCGGCGAGAGGCCGGCCGGGACGTTGATCGAGCAGGACGCCTGGCCGGTGCCGTCCAGGATCCCGAAGGTGCCGGCGAAGACGGGCGTGTTGATCGATTGCAGGGTCGTCTGCAGGTAGGCGTCGAAGTTGAGCGGGATCGTCGCGTTGCCGAAGACGACCCCGGGGCTCGTCCCGCTGGCCGATCCGATCACGAGGTAGATCTCACCGGCGTGGGCGGCGCCGGCGTCCAGGTACAGGACCTGGGGACCGCCAGTGGTAAGGGGAACCGTGATTCTGTCGGTCGAGAGGGCCTCGAGGCCGAACCACTTGTCGAAGGGCAGCGTGAAGACGTCGTTTGAGCTGTCCGTGTCCGGCTCGGAGAACGGCGCTGCGATGACCTGCACGGTCACGGACGAACCGGGTTGCATGCTCGTACTGAGGCCCGCGCTGAATTTCCCCAGGCAGCCACAATCGGACCCTCCAACAACGAGAGGCGTGCATGGAGCGTCGACGATGGCACCGGTGCCCGACCCAACAGTGAAGTACTTGCAAAGCAACGCTTCGCACTGGAACGAACTGCAGTTGTTCTCGATGTCAGAGGCAGCGACAAGTCCCGACCAAGCCGGAATGCCTGGCACTGAGACGTCGAGCACGAAACTCAGGTCCTTGGGCTGACCTGCATCGGAAGAATCGAGCCCAACGGTAACTTCGACCAAGACCTCTCCCGGCGTCGATCCCGGCAGGAACTGAACAGCTTCGATGGAACGATCGCTCGCCTGGGCGATCGCGTCGGGAACCTGCAGGACGAGGAGGCAGGTGAGCAGGGCGATGATCTTCATGGGGAGAACTCCTGTCCCACGCATGTTGGTGGGCTGAATCGGGGGTTGTCGGCCGGGGCGTACAGACGACTGGTCGTAAGCGCGCGGACCAGTGGGACAGGAATCTCCGGGTTGTTCGCAGGCCCTCGCCCCCCACCTCCGGCGCGCCCCGAAGCCACCCCCCAGGGCGCCCGTCCGGCCGCGCCCTCCCCCCTGGACAGCCGCCGGGGACCGGATAGCATCGAGGCGCTCCTACCGGCCTCCCCATCCGGCGAGCGCCATGGACCACGACGAACTCGCTCGAGCCGCTTGCTTGGTGGACTTCCTCGAGCTTTACGTGGCCGACGTCGAGCGGGGCTCGACGAGGGAGCTCGAGCACTACACCCGGCGCTTCCCGGGGCACGAGGAGCTGGTCGCGCGCGAGTTCGAGGCCCTGCGGGCCCGGTCGACGGGCACGGCCGCGAGCCCGATCCCGCTGCCCGACCTGCCGGGCTACCGAGTCCTGCGCGAGCTGGGTCACGGGGGCCAGGGCACCGTCTTCCTGGCCGAGGACCTCGACCTCGCCCGTCCGGTCGCGCTCAAGGTCGTGCGCACGACCTTCGGGCGGCCGACGGCGACCCAGCGGGCCCGGTTCGAGCGAGAAGTCGGGATCCTCGCCGGCCTCGATCACCCCGGCATCTGCGCCGTCTACCGGGCACACCTCGACCACGACCCGCCGTTCGTGGCCATGCGGTACGTGGCCGGCCCCACGCTGGAGAAGCTGCTCACGGGAGACGGGCCCAGCGGCCGAGCCCCCTCGGGCTCTATCGAGTGCACGCCGACCGAGCGCGAGGAGCTCGAACGGCTGCTCGCCTTCTTCGAGGCCGCTGCCCGAGCCCTGCACGCGGCACACGAAACCGGCATCCTCCACCGAGACGTCAAGCCGGCCAACATCGTCTGCGGCGATGGTGGGCGACCCGTGCTGCTGGACTTCGGTCTCGCGCGCCCGCTCGACGACGGCGGGCACCACGTGACCCGCACCGGCGAGTTGTTCGGCACGCCCGCCTACATGTCGCCCGAGCAGTTCCTGGAGCTGCCCGAGGCGCTCGATCGTCGCACCGACGTGTTCTCGCTCGGCGTGACGCTGTTCGAATGCCTGACGGGGCGGCGTCCCTTCGACGCGCCGAGCCAGCTCCAGCTCGAGCGGTCCATTCGCGAGGATCCCCTGCCACGCGCTTCGCGCTACAACCCGAGCCTGCCCTCGGAACTCGAGGTGGTCCTGGCCGCGGCCATGGAGAAGGACGTGCGCCGGCGCTACGCGACGGCCCTCGACCTGGCCGAGGACCTGGCGCGCGTACGCGAGCGGCGACCGATCCACGCCCGCCCATCGAGCCTGCTCCTGCGCTCGCGGCGCTGGACGCAACGCAACCCGGTCGCCGCGATGACGGTCCTGCTGCTGACCCTGGCCGCTATCGGACTCTCCGCCGCGCTCGCCGGGCTCTCGCTCGAGAGCGCGAAGACGCAGGCTGCGCTGCGCCTCGCCGAGAGTCGCAACTTGGCCGCGGCGGCGCTCACCTCGCTCGAGCGCGACCCCGTGGGGGCACTCGAGCAGGCGCTCGCATCCCACGATCTCGAGCCTGGGGTTCACAGCCGTGCGGCCCTCTTTCGCGCCCTCGCAGACCTGCAGGTCGAACGGCGGATCCTCATTCCGGACGTCGCCAACGCGGCCGCATTCAGCCCCGATGGCGGCTCCATGGCCATGTTCGGTGACCGAGGCAATCGCCTACTCGTGATCGATCTGCCCGGGGGACGTCCCGCCCTCGATCTCACCCTGCCGGGTCATTCCCAAGCCGTCGACGTCACGAACGGGGCGACGCAGGTCGCGATCGGACTCATCGACGGTCGCACGCTGCTGTACGACCGACGCGACGGGTACGAGGCGCGCGTCCTCGCGGCCGGCGAGGGAGCGGTGCGATCGGTCGCCTTCTCGCCAGACGGCTCGTTGCTCGCCTGCGGCCGCGACGACGACCTCGTGCACCTGTGGGACACGGAGACCGACAGGCAGGTCGGCACACTCGCGGGTTCCCTCGGTCCGCCCTGCGGGCTCGCCTTCTCACCGGATGGAAGCTGGCTGGCGAGTTGGGTCAAGGAGCTACGCGATCTTCCCGACCGCCCGGACCCCACCGTAAGGCTCTGGGACGTCCCCGGCCGGCGGCTCGCCGCAACCCTCGAGGGGCATCAGGCGCGGGTGACGATGGCGCGCTTCTCTGCCGACGGAACGCTGCTCGCGAGCGCTTCCGACGACGCGACGGTTCGCGTCTGGGAGCTCCCCGCGGGGCGCTGCAAGTACCTGTTCCAGCACCCCGGCAGCGTGAAGGATCTCGCCTTCCGTCCCGACGGGAAGGAGCTGGCCACGGCTTTCGATCCCGGCGAGCCGGGCTTCTCCGAGTCCGGGGGTGCGCGGGTCTTCGACCTGGCCGATGGCAGCCTGCGATTCGAGCTCTCGGGCCACGAGTCGCGGGCCGTCTCCAGCATCGACTGGACCGCGGACGGGCAGCGCATCGCCACCGGCTGCTACGACGGGACGGCACGCGTCTGGGACAGCACCGACGGACGGGAGCTCGCCTGCATTCGGGCCAATGAAGGCATCGTGAATGGCGTCCGCTGGTCGGCCTCAGGGCAGCTCTTCGTGCGCTACAAGTGGAGCCTGTCGGTCATCCAGCCCGAGGGCAACGTCGGGATGCCGCGGCTGACCGGGCACGCCGCCCCCATCGTGGCAGCCGCCTTCTCGCCTGGCGGCGCGCGTGTGGCGACGGCGGACACCGACGGAGTGACCCTGGTTCACGACGCTCGCTCGGGCAGTCTGCTCGCACGTCTGGAGGCCGGGCCGGACGCGGTGCTCCAGCTTGCTTGGTACGACGAGCGGCACCTGTTGACCGGATCCAAGGCGGGGCGCTGTCGGAAGTTCGACGTGGACAGCGGTCGGTGCGCATGGGACTTGGCCGTCGGCGACGAACCGGTTGCGCTGCTTGCCATGCTGAGTTACAGCGCTGGATTCCTGGTGTCCTCAGGCGCGGACCTGTTTCGGTTCGACCTAGGTGGAGCGGGCCGGCTCGTCTTCCGCGGGCACGCAGCCGAGCTCCGCTGCCTCGACGTCTCGCCCGACGGCGCGTGGGTAGCGACCGGCGCGGCGGACCGCTCCGCGCGCGTCTGGGACCTCGCCACGGGCGCCTGTCTGAACGTGCTGAGCGAGTGGCTGCCGACGGCCTATGAAACCGAACGCAACGTCGATTCCGTCCTCTTCCATCCGGACGGGAGGAGCCTGGTGGCCGCCTCCCAGGACGGCTGCGTCCGCCAGTACCGACTGCCCGGGGGTGACCTCGAGCGCAGCATCGGGCCCGTGACCCGATTCGGGCGCCTGCGCTGGCTCGACGAGGGGCAACGGATCGCGTGCATGGCGAAGTGGTCCTCTTCGATCCAGGCGTTGAGCCTGGACACGTTCCAGTTCACCCAGGTCTTTCCCACCGTGATGGGCCGCATGCTGGCGCTCGACACGTCGCCGGATCGGGCGCTGGTGCTCACGGCTGCCACGGACGGGTCGACGCTGCTGTGGACGACCGAAGATATGTCGGCCTGGGCGTCCGTGAAGGGCCACTCCGGCCCGGTCATGAGCGCCGCCTTCTCACCCGACGGCACGTGCTTCCTCACGGCTTCCGCCGACGGTACCGCCCGCCTGTGGCCAACGGACCCGGCAGCGGTCGCGCGCGCCAAGTGCGTAGCGCTGACACTCCAAGCCCCACCTTGAGGCTCAGCCGGCGTCCGCGAGCAGCTCGCGAGCCCAGGCGCGTTCTCGCAGGCTGTCGCGCAGTCGTAGCCAGCGCTTGCGGGCCGCCTCGTGGCTCAAGCCGAGCACCACGGCGACCTCCGACGCCGGGCGGCCCTCGAGTCCGCAGTGCACCACCAGCGCGCGCTCCTCTTCCGGGAGGCCGGCGAGGTGTTCGACCAGACTGGCCATACCCTCGTCGCGCGCGATCCGACGGGTGAACGAAGTGACCGGGTCGGGAACCTCGGACAGACGCGCGAAGCCACCCCCTCCACCGCTCGACCCGGCCTCCGTATGCCCGCCCCGCAGACTCTGGGCCGCCGCCCCCGCGGAGCTTCGAAAGGTGTCCAGCAGCTCGTACTTCATGACCTGGAAGATCCAGCCACGAAACGAGGCTCGCTCGGGATCGAAGCGCGGGAAGGCGCGCAGGGCGCGCAACCAGATCTCCTGCAACACGTCTTCCGGATCGACCTGGCGCCGGACCTGCGCGCCGAGTCGAAGCTTCAGCCAAGCGTAGAGTGCTGGCGCTACGCGCCGATAGAGCTCGTCGAAGCGCTGCTCGTCGCCCGCTCGAATCTCACGCACGACTTCGTTCGTGTCCGGAGCGCCGGAGAGCGCGTCAGCCTCGGGCTCCTCAGGTCCGATGGTGGACATGCGGCACTCTGCACGCTTCGTATCGCGGCCGCCGGCTCAGCGCCGTCATCGGGAGTCGCCGGTGCTGCCCCGATCGCTGTTCAGTCTTGATCAACTCGGTCACCAACTGGTGTCGGCCGTTGCCCGCGATCGGTGTCACCTGTAAGACCCTGTGTCCCAGAAGCTTCGCATCCTAGCGAGCGAACGACTCCTCGGGTGTCGAGGATCCGCCGACTGGAAGGGCCATGCTGCCCTAGGACCGATCTGCGGGCCTCGGCCCCTCTGCGTCGGCCCGCTGCGCCGGGGTCACCAGGAGCCCTACACCCCGCGCGTGCACGCCCCAGGGCTCTCCAGCGCTGGCCGCGAGTTGATTCAGGGCAGCCTTTGACCCCGGCTGCCCCCGGGTTCGCGCAGGCGAATCGCCGGCGATGCGCCGATGGAGTCGGCCCACCACCGAGCGATACCTCGGGAGCGATCACGAGTCACGTCGGCACTGAGGACTCCAGAATCGTCGGAGTGCTCTAACGGTGGAATGACTGGACCGGGCGCGCTCCTACCGAACTCGAGGCCTGCCCACGAACAGCGCTGCTCTCGCGCCAGATCAAGCTTGCGAGCCTTCGGCGGCCTGGCTGGAAAGAGCACCCTCGGCGAGTTCTCCAGGGATGCGCCCTGAGCACTCACCGCACGAGTGCGGCCGCATCTCGAACCACGAACGGGGGCTCCGTCGCAGCCTAGGTGACGGCTAGCGCAGTCGCGCCGGCGTCCACGTCCTGGAGGAAGCGGATCAGGCCGTCCATGTAGACCTGCTGGTCGTCGTAGAGGGCGCAACGACTGCCGTCGGGGCAGAAGAGGAAGCGCCCCCTCTGAACGGTCTGGGCCATCCACTCCAGGTACACGGGATCCATGTTGTCGTGACGGGCGACGATCACCAGGGTCGGCACCGTGATCCGGTCGAGGTCGGCGGCGCGGTCCCAGGTGGCCAACTTGCCGCTCGCCCCCAACTCCCTGGGGCCCTGCATAGGCACGTAGATATCGGCGTTCAGGTGATCGAACCCGCGGTTGACCGGCTCCGGCCACTGCTCCAGGGGCACACGGAGGAAGTGCTCCACGTAGTGGTGCTCGTACAGCAACTCCATGTAGCGCGGGTTCTCGTAGTCCTGCGCGGACTCGAAGGCCTGGAGCGCTGCGAGAACCTCTGGATCCATCGTCTCCTTGAAGAACCTCTCGGCGTACTCGTTGTAGGCCGGAATGCTGGACATCATGTTCGAGACGATCAAGCCCTTCAGATGGTCTTGACGCCGGAGCGCGTACTCGATCGCCAGCATTCCGCCCCAGGAATGGCGGTAGAGGTAGAACTCGTCCGCGTCGAGGCCGCGCGTCTGGCGCACCTGCTCGACCTCGTCGACGAAGCGAGGCAGCTCCCGCAGCTCCGGTTCGTCGGGTTGATCGCTGTAGTAAGACCCGAGCTGGTCGTAGTAGTAGTACACGACGCCGGCGGCGGGCAGGAAGCTGTCGAAGGCCTCGAGATACTCCTGGGTCAGCCCGGGACCGCCGTGGAGCAGAAGCACCTTGATCTTCGGAGCATTGCCCACGCGCTTGTTCCAGACCTCGAAGCTGCCCTTCGGCTTCTCGATCGGGACCATCCTGACGCCGCCGTTCAGGCGGTCGTCGCGGTCGGAGTAGTCGAGGTAGCTCTCGGACGCTGAGTGGACGGAGCTCGGGCCGGCCGTGTGCGGGGCCTGACAGCCGAGCAGAGCGAAGCAGACACAGATCGAGATCCCGCGGAGCGTAGGGAGCAAGACGGCATTCAGGTGACGGGCGATCCCTGGTCGTTGTCACGACCTGAAGCACGACCGCGGGCGGAATCGATGCACCATGAACCCACGCATCAGGACTCCCCCACGGCCGCCAAAGCACGGCCGCAAAAGCACCGCCCCACCAGCTCGACTCCACCGGGCCGAGCTCGGTCGCGCTCGCAGCCCCTCGGCTGACCCGAGGCTCGCCCGGCCTGGACGACCTCGGCTCGAGGTCAACTCATCCACTCCGACCGGTGATCGTTATGTAGCGCTGTTTCGCCATCACGCTGTCGGTCCCCGGAGGAGTCACGGTGAGGGTGACGGTGTAGACGCCTGGCCTCAGGTAGGTGTACTCCGGATTCGGGCGTTGCGATTGGGTACCGGCGCCGTCGACGAACTCCCAGCTCCAACTGGAGACCGGCCCTGTCGATCGGTCGGTGAAAGACACCTTGGTGCCAGCGAGCCCACTCGTCGTCGAGGCGCTGAAGTTCGCACCAGCCGGCGTATCGATCAGCCCGGCGATCCCCATGTACATCGAGAGCCCGACCTGGAAATCGGTAGCGATCGCCTCGAGCGCGAGGTAGGCGGCGAGCGTCACCCCCTCGGAATCGATCGTGAGCACTGGCAACTGAAGGAAGGCCAGGACGTCAGGCACCAGGCCCGCAACGGTCGCGATGCTCTTGGGAAGAAGCACGTGCTCGAGATACCACGGGTCCTTGTGATTCGCCTCTGAGTGCCAGACGGCAAGGGCCAGCCCGAGATGGAGCAACGCCAGGACATTGTCTGCGACGAGGCAGACGTCGTCTTTCCGCCGCAGCTGTCTCTTGGACAGGAGCCTGCCCATCACGTCCCACTTGATCGCGACTGCATTCAGCACGAGGAGGCCCCACTCGCTGAACCACAGGACGTCGGCGAGAAGCTCGGGCTGATCGTCAACAGGGAAGAACTCGCCGTTGATCGGCTTGGCCAAGGGGAATCCGCCCGGCCAACCGAAGACCTGGCCACCGAAGTCGCAGCCCCAAGCGATCCACTCGAGCCTCGAGACCGTCTGCTCAGCCATGTCGAAGCCTTCGGCCCATGCAGCAGGACGCTTCGGGACGATCGTCGCCAGCTTGCTCTCCTGCCCCGGATCGATCAGGACCACCTTCTTCCCGGCAGCTTTGCTCACCTTCGCGGCCATCTGGCACGCCGACTCTGCGTCGAGTAGCAGCGAGAGCTCTCCACCGACAATGGCGAAGCAGCTCGAGACGATGGCACTGAAGAGCTTGAGATCGTGGAACTCGTCGAGTGGCGCAGCCACATCTGCCCGCGATCCGCTCTGCAACGGCTCGTAGTCGGCCACATTCGCGGGCGACTTGCCCGAGATGGCCTTGTAGATGACTGTCGTGGGGATCGAGACGCCCAGCGTCATCAGGTTCAGGAGATTGAGCTTCAGCTCGCCGAGCTCGTTGTCCGCAGTGACAAGATCCCAGAGCGTATGGACCGGGCCGAGGTCGATCGGAGCCTCCAGCGCTTCGCGGACCCAGAGGACGGCGTCCGCCACGAGCTCGAACAACAAGCCGACGACCACCTTCGCGAAGTCCAGCGCAACTTCGATGCCGATCTCGAGGACTGTGACAATCCCCGCCATGAACTGGTCCATGTCCAGCCCCATGTTGGCGTCGCTGTTGAAGGCGTCATAGAAGTAGGTCCGCGCCTGGCCGAGCTGGGAGCGGATCAGTGTGCTCTGGATCTCGTCGTCCAGCAGCGCCTCGATGCCCTGGATCAGACGCGCAACCGCTTCGGGAGGCCCGCCCATCCCGATCGCCACACCGGTGTCGTAGGCCAAGACCGAGGGACTCGAGAACTTCTCGAGGAACCAGTGAACCTTCTCCTCCGCCGCCGGATGCCGTCGGGACGCAGCGAGCTGCCGGTTCGTAGCGATGGGCTTCGTCGCGAAGTAGCCCTTGAGCTCCTCCGCGATGCCGACGAGGTAGTCGGAGAACTGGTCGACGCCGTTCTCGAAACGGGGCTTCTGAGCGAGGATAAGCTCGGAGAAGCCAGTCAGCGTCCGGTCGATGTCCCGAGCGAGCCGCGCCTGGACGACGCGGATGTCGTGCCAATCGAAGAGGAAAGACAGCCAATCGACGACCATCGCGACGTCGCTCGCGATCTTGGCGAGGACCGCCTGGGCTACTGCCGCTGCCTTGGTGGCTGTATCGATCACGAAGTTCTTGACCCGATCCCCGATCAGCTGGATCTGGACCTCGAGTCGATCGACCAGGTCCACCGCCTTTCGGACGACGACTCGGACGACCTGCTCGGCGTGGCTCACCACAGCCTTCCACCACTCCGTGACACCGTGGCCAGCGGTGAGTCCCTCGGTCCAGAACGGACCTTCCGTTTCAGCTTTCCAATAACCACCACCTTCCTGCACCTGCGTCTTCGCCAAAACCTCGTAGGTCGATGTCGACGTCGCGCGAGCACCCAGGCCCACGGAACCGTCGAAGGCGATGGACCAGCCCTCGTTCTCCATGCAGTCGTGGGTGATGCTCTCGCTGCAGCACTTCCACTCCCAGCACTCGCAGTGCGCCATCCCGGGCGACGACAGCCGCGACACCGGTCCTCCGTCGACTTGCGCGTCGAGCTTCTCCTCCGTGTAGCGGACGGAGCGCATCATGGCCTTGATCGCGTTCTGCGCATTCGCCGCACCCTCGACACTGACCCCTTCGCGCAGGATCCGTTTGCCGTGGACCTCCGCAGCGTAGAGCTCGCCGTCCGACAGTGTGGCGAGCCTGGTGTGCACGTCGGTCGCCGGGAAGAGAGTCACGACGGCGTTGCGCGCCATGGTGTCGGTGCGAAGCACCAGACCGGCCGTCGCGAGCCCGGTGGCCTCGCTCGAGATGATCAAGCGCCCCGTCGCACCGGCCGAGACGGGCTTCAGTGCCTCGCCCGCGGTCAGGGACAGGGGCGCCTGTCCGTCGATCGCGAGCACGGCGTCCTCGGTCACGCCGACGTAGACCGTGTGGACGTTCTTCGGAAGGCGCAGGCTGGTGCGGTAGGCCGCGTAGCGCTCGGCGCGCCCGTCGACCAGCCACAGGTCTTCGCTCAACTCCGATCTCCACTCCAGTCCGACCGCGCCCGGCGCGACGATGCGCCGACGAGTGAAGGATTGGGGCGCCGCCTTGCCGAAGTCGGAAGCGATCAGTTCCGGGACATCGACGAGGAAGTCGACGGTGCCCTTCCCAGAGGCATCGTTGGTCCGCGATGACAGCGTCAATAGCGTGCTGGGCCCTAGGCGGATCGACTGGGGCGCGAAGCCCTCGATGAGCTTGGCCAGGTCGGGCTGGCCCTCGCGGAAGACCCAGGCACGGCCCCAATAGCCGGGCTCGGCATAGAACGCGATGTCTCCGACCTGCAGCTCCGGGACCTGGCCTTCGTCCTCGGCTCCGCAGATCGCGCGCCGGAACAGACCCCTCGCCTCGCGATCGCTCGAAAGACGGCAGCGGTCGTCGCCGACGGTCAGCCAGCGGCCGTCATCGAGGCATCGGAGCGAGAAGTTCCCGCCGTCGCCCTCCTCGACGGCGGCGAAGGGTGTCGCCGGCGAGCCGATCCCGAACCAGTCATCGATGCTCGTCGCGTGGCCCTCGTGACTCGGCGCGTAGATGGCGACGGCGGTCTCGCGCGGATCATCGAGGGGCTGATCCAGGGGCTCGATCGCCAGGAGACCTTCATGGGGCTTACGGACGGCCGAAGGCTTCGCCGAGATGCACGAGGTGGTCGTCAGTGCGAGCTTCAATCCGAGCGTATTGCGGCCGGGGCTGTCTCGCAGCGAAGCGCAGAGGTAGACACCTTCCTGGCTGGTCCCTATGGCCCACGGAGCCGTCGACACCCTGTCGCGAGTCGAGTCGATCCTGACCGACAACGGAGTCGACACATCGGCGGCTGCCATGAGTCGGGTATGGCCGAAGTTCGGCAAGTCAGCAACGGCTTGCTGCGTGACCCCCTGACCACCGACTTCGCTGAAGAGGGTGACGACGGTGTTGGGCCCCACTCGCATGGAGCGTGGTGAACAGTGTCGGAGGTCTCCGCGCGCGTCGGATCGGTCGGGACTCCCACCGAGGAGCCAGGAATGACCTTGGAAGTCAGGGTCCGAAAAGAGCACGGCCTCGCCCTCCAGCGCGAGCCGCAGCGCGCCGCCGTCAGGGATCGAGGCAGGGATGAGCTGTACGCCGGGCTTGATCGAGACCTTCTGGCCGCTGACGTGGTCCTCCAGCGAGGGCACGGGTGCGCCGATTCCCTGCACCACGCCGGGCGGCACGTTGACGTAACTGATGAGGCCCCTCTCGTCCTGCGGGTTGACGAGACGCCCGTACATGCTTGCGACGATTCGATCGGCATCGAATGCGACGTCCCACATGCGGACCTCATCAATGAGACCGGTGATCGAGTGGACGTTGGTTTGCGGGGTGTAGAACGCCTTGAACGGCGTAGCCCCGAAGCTGACGGGGCCGGGCATTGGCGGTGCGGCCACGGGTGCGTAGGACGCGCTGGCTTTGCCGTCCACGTAGATCCGGAACTCGTTCTGCTTGTCATCGTAGGTCACCGCGAAGTGGATCCACCGGCAGGTGCGACCGACCAGGTCGATCCACGGGGCTTGCTCTACCGCCCCCGCGACGAAGCCGGTGAAGGCTCCGAAGAGGCGTTCATTGCCGTAGTGCCCTGCGAGCGAGAAGACTCGGCGACCATTCGATGGCCTTCGATCGCCGATGCTGAAGATCGACTCTGCCACATGGGTCGGGTCTTCGACCCACATCCAGAAGCTGAACGTGAACGGCTCGACCCCGTTCCACGTCGCGGGAAGCTGATACTCGAACCAACACGTAGTGGCTCCGCACGACAGATCGAACGCCCAGTAGCAGCTCATGGCTCGACTCCCGGTCTTCTGACATCGGCAGCCGCGAAGCTACTGCTCGGATCGCAAGTAACAACGACGACGGCCCGGACCACCGCTCTCGGAGCCTCGGTTCCTCGGTCTTCAAGACGGCAGACGCCCTCTCTCCCGGATGCTTGATCCACGCGTGGTGAACACCTCCTCGGCCATTCACCAGCCGTAGATCTGCTTCGCGTCTCGGTCGAGGTTAGCGAAGGCCCCTGATGCAGGGCACGAAACCTCGGCCCGCGGTTGATCCGCTTGCCCGCGAAGATCGTCAGCGCTTCGGTCGAGCCGCAAGACAGCCCGATGCCGCCCAGCCGCCCAGCCGCCCATGAGCCTCCAGAATTCCATCACATGGGTCGCAAAGAGCTTCGACAGGGCTGCGATAGGGTCGAGCCCGCGTCCGCTCACGGACGCGCGGCGCACCGTGGCCTGATCGACCCTGTCTGTCGAGCTGGCGTCGTACGCCCTCGGCCGTACTCCAGCGGACCGCGCAGCTCGAAGCTCTGGCCGCCACAACCGCGGGCCCCCGCCCGCCCGCCCGCCCGTCCGGATCGCATCGTGATCGCCAATCCGCAGCGACCATCGCTCGCAAGACGACGAACGGCCGCCGGCCGAACTGGCTCTTGCAATCGAGATCGGCTGTGTCGGCTGGCCTGCAGTGTCCGCAGCTCCGAGCCCGCGTCCTTCTTCGGCCGAGCCCTGTCGACGGTCACGCTTCCGCGCGGCGCGACCGCAGGTACTTGGTCAAGGAACGGCCGAACGCCGTGACCTCGATCCGAGTCTCCGAGCTCCAGGCACCGCCGCCCGCCGGAACCACCAGGCCCAGGCCTCTCAGGGCCCGAAGGCATCCGATGTGCTCGGGATCGTCGCGGTCGAAGCCCTCGATGACCTCGTCGACTCGGCGCGGCTCGACCGATCGCAGGACAGTCTCCATCACCTCGCGATGGAAGGGCCGCAGGAGCCTCTCGTACTGCTCGAGAAAGCCGGCGAAAACATCCTGCAGCGCGGACTCGGTCTCCGACGCCGGAACGACCAGCTCCATGGATCCGTACCGCACCCGAATCTCCCTGCGACGAAGAAGGGTCGTCAGGGGCGCTCGAAATATGACCGCAGACAGCAGGACCGCCGCGGGCCACCAGAACGCGGCGATCACGTCGTAGACGTTGGATTCTTGCACGGCAGGAGACGAACGAGGGTGTGGGAGATGGAGCCGTCGGGCCGGTGCTCGATCGCAGCGCCCCCCGGCAGTCTAGTGGGCAGCTCGCCTGAGCTGTCGGGGCCAGGGTCGATTGGCCCACTGACCACGGCTGCGCTCGGCCGGAGCCCCGGTCCCGGGGCCGGACGTCCTCGACCCGAGCGAGGCCCGTTCCCAGGTCCGAGCGCCGGGCCGGCGGACGTGCAGTCAGCTTCGACATCCGCTCGATCGGGCACCGATCGCGGTGATCGCCCTGGCTCGAGGAGACTGGGTCGACGACCGACATGGGCCCCACAGCTCTCGAGCGGCACGCTGACCCTCACAGGCCAGGGAGCCAGGGCGCTGCATCCGTTCCACGACGCCACCACTGGCCGGCTGTCGCCGAGAAGCAGCGGACCCGTGCCACGCCGTCCGCAGCTCGACCTCCGTCGGCCGGGGGCCCTGCGGGCGACGTCCAGCCGGGGCGCGGCTACTCCGCCACTCGATCGAGACCAGAGCGCCGATTCGCCGCCCGGGTCGGCCCAGGGCGAGCCGATGGCCCGTCTCGAACGCGAGTCCGTTGCGTGCCCCACCGATCGCTCGGAACAATGCCGACATGACAGCTCGACGTCGCACCCGCACCGATCGACTCCACCGGATGCTGCGGGTCACCTGGGCCGTGCTCTCCGGCTTCGTGGTCGAGAGCATCATCTTCGGCTTGTCCGTTCTGCCGGGAGCCCTGTTCTGGACTTGGCACTTCAACTGGACGTTCGGCAACGCCTACGTCCGCATCGTGGTGCTCTCGATGGCGTTCATGCCCGCCTACCTCCTGTTCTGCATTGCGCTGATGGTGCTCTCGGCCTTGGCGATGCGGCTGATGGGCTGGCGCACGCCCGACGCAGCGGAGATGCGGATCGACGATCTGGATTGGCCGCTCCTGCGCTGGGTGCGGTACACGGTCTCGATCCACTTGGTCCGGCTCTTCGCCGGTACGGTGCTGAGGGCGACCCCCCTTTGGAGCTGGTACCACCGGCTGAATGGCGCCAAGGTCGGACGAGACGTGTGGATCAACACCATTTCGTTGATGGACCACAACCTGCTCGAGTTCGGCGACCACGTCGTGATCGGCTCGGACGCCCATGCGTCGGGACACCTGGTCGAGGGCGGCGTCGTGAAGACCGCGCGCATTCACTTCGGCAATTACGTCACGGTCGGTCTGAAGAGCGTGATCGGGATCGGCGTCACCATCGGCGACCAGACCCAAGTCGGAGCTCTCAGCGTCGTCCCCAAGCACCGCGCGCTCGAGCCTCGCTCGGTCTACGGCGGCGTTCCGGCCCACAAGATCGAGCGCGTCGAACCGGAGTCGCCACTCGGGGCGGGTGGGATCCATCCGGGCGGCGGCGGCCCTCGCTGACGAGCGCCCGATCGTGTGCTGGGGCGGCGTCAGTGCTCGACCTTGCGCGGATCGCGAGCTCGGCTGTTCCAAGAACTCGATCGGTTCGATTCGGCTGCCCCGCCGTCCATCGGGACGTGGCGGCGAATGAAACCAGGTTGGAGCGGCCTCGCCGCCGTCGTCGTCGGCTGCGTGAACGACGTCACTGTGCGGCATGGTGGCGAGCGACGCCGGACACCCTCTCGCCGCTGGAAGCGGTGCCCGCATCTCGCATCTGGATCCGATCGCGGGCCTCACCTGGCCCGGCATCGCGCTCGAGTCGGGGGTGGCCGTCGCTGGGGGCCGGTCCACGTCGATCCCCAGCTTCGGGGCCGCCTCGACGTCGCCGATCGGCCTGATTGCCCGCTCCCGGGCTCCTCGAACAGCTGGTAGCCCGGCACCACAGCTCGAGGTGAGCTCGCCAAGGGGCGAACCGCGCCATGCGTGTCGAACGAGCAGCCTCTCGCTACGCTTGCTTGCCTCCCCCACCGACGCAAGTGGCCCCCTGCGAAGAGCAGCAGAACTTGACCAAGACTTCGAAGGCACTGACGGCCGCGCTCCCCACGCTGATCCTCGCGGCCTGCGCGCCGGATCGCCCCGTGGATTCCGGCCTCTCGTCCACCGGCGGCGCGCCGGCACCGCCGAGTTGGATCTGGTCCGACGTCACCGCCGATGACCAGGAGCTGAGCTTCGAGAAGACCTTCCAACTCGCGGAAGCGCCGAGCGACGCCGTCCTCATCGGGACCTGCGACAACCGGATGGACGTCCTGATCAACGGCCAGCGCGTCGGCAGCCACGACCGTTGGGAGGAGCTCGTCGCCTGGGACGTGTCCGACCTCCTCGCGCCGGGCGAGAACACCCTCGAGGTGGGCGCGCGCAACGAGTCGGGACCCGGGGGTCTCGTCCTGCAGCTGGACCTCGGCGGCGGACGCTCGGTCGTCACCGACGCGTCGTGGCGCGTCGCACCTGCCCGGTCGTCCTCCGAGTCGGGCGTCCAGGTGCTCGGCAGGGTCGGCGAGGGCGGCCTGCCCTGGAGCCCGCGCATCACGCTCGACAGCTTCGCTCGCGGCGCGAACGGGATCTCCCGGGGGGAGACCGGCGCCCCCCAGGCTCCGCGGTTGGCAAAGGACCTGACCCTGCTGCCGGGTTTCGAGGCCGAGCTGCTGTACACGGTGCCGGGCGGCTCCCAGGGCTCCTGGGTCTCGCTCACGTCGGATCCGCAGGGGCGGCTGTACGCCAGCGACGAACGGGACCGCGGGCTCTATCGGATCACACCGGCGCAGGTCGGCGATCCGGCGGCGACCACAGTCGTGGAACGGGTGCCCGTCGACCTCAGCGGAGCGCAGGGGCTGTGCTGGGCCTTCGACTCCCTCTACGTGAACGTCAGCGGCAAGGGGCTCTGGCGCGTTCAGGACACCGACAGCGACGATCAACTCGACGGAGCCGAGCACCTGATCGAGATCGCCGATTCGGGCGAACACGGCCCCCACGCGATCGTGCCCACCGAGGACGGCCAGGGCCTGTACTTCATCGGGGGCAACCACACCCGTCCGCCGCAGTTCGACGGCTCGCGCGCGCCGTCCAACTGGGGCGAGGACCTGCTCCTGCCGCGCCAGTGGGACCCCAGCGGCCACGCCCGGGGACGACTCGCGCCGGGCGGCTGGATCGCGCGCTGCGAGCCCGACGGCACAAACGTCGAGATCGTGAGCAACGGCTACCGCAACCAGTACGACATCGCCCTCTCCCCCGAGGGCGAGCTGTTCACCTACGACGCGGACATGGAGTGGGACCTGGGCCTGCCGTGGTATCGCCCCACGCGCATCTGCCACGCCACCAGCGGCAGCGAGTTCGGCTGGCGCAGCGGAACGGGCAAGTGGCCCGCGTACTACGAGGACTCGCTGCCCGCGACGCTCGACATCGGCCCGGGCTCGCCGACGGGCCTGCTCTTCGGCACCGGCCTGGCCTTCCCTGATCGCTACCAGCGCGCGCTCTTCGCCCTCGACTGGACCTTCGGCACGATCTACGCAGTCCATCTGCAGCCCGCCGGAGCCAGCTACACGGCGACCAAGGAAGAGTTCGTCTGGGCCAAGCCCCTGGCCTTGACGGACGCGACCGTCGGCGTCGACGGGGCCCTCTACTTCGCGGTCGGCGGCCGCGGGACCCAGTCGGCCCTCTACCGGGTTCGCTACACCGGCTCGGCGTCCACCGCGGCCGCCGGTCCCGCGAACGCCGACGCGAGCTCCGCGGCACGCGAGCTCCGCCGTTCCCTCGAGGCCTTCCACGGCCGGATCGATCCCGAGGCCCTCGACGCCGCCTGGCCTGCCCTGTCGAGCGACGACCGCTTCGTTCGATTCGCGGCGCGCATCGCGGTCGAGAACCAGCCGGCCGAGACCTGGCGCGCCCGCGCCCTGATGGAGTCCGATCTACGCGCCGCGATCGAAGCCCTGCTCGCCCTGGCGCGTCAGGGTTCAGCGTCTGACCTCTCCTCGATCGTCGGGGCCCTGGGCCGCATCGACGCCGGTGCGCTCGACGAGCCCTGGCTCTTGGCCGCGCTGCGTACCTACGCCGTCGCCTTCGCACGCCAGGGCGAGCCTGCGGAGGCCGACCGCGAGCGCATCCTGGCCCAGCTCGAGCCGCTGCTCCCCTCGTCTTCCACGGCGGTCAACACGGAGCTGGTGCGGCTCTTGGTCTACCTCGACTCGACCAAGGTCGTGGCCCAGACCCTCGAGCTGATCCGCTCCGGCGAGGGCGAGGGCCTGCCCGAGTGGGCCGACTTGATCGCGCGCAACGACACCTACGGCCGTCCGATCGCGAAGATGCTGGCCGACATGCCGCCGGTCCAGGGCATCGCCTACGCCTTCCTCCTGCGCAACGCCACGCGGGGCTGGACCCTACCCCTGCGCAAGCAGTACTTCGAGTTCTTCGTCTCGGCCTCGACGCACCCCGGCGGCAACAGCTACGCCAAGTTCCTCGAGAACATGCGCGACGACGCCGCCGCCGAGCTGAGCCCAGCCGATGAGCGCTCCCTCGCGCCATTGCTCGGGCAGTCCCTGGTCGCGGCCCTGCCGGCGGACGTGACGCCCCCAGTCGGACCCGGCAGGCAGTGGACGCTCGACGAGGCGATCGCAACGGTGGGTCGCGAGCTGGTCGCACGTGACTTCGCGGCCGGTCAGAACCTCTACCACGCCACGGCCTGCAGCATGTGCCACCGGTTCGACGGCCAGGGAGGCGCGATGGGGCCGGACCTGACCACGGTCGCGAACAACTTCTCGCTCCCCGACCTGCTCGAGGCCATCGTCGAGCCCAGCAAGGTCATCTCGGACCAATACGGCTCGCACACCGTCGTGGCGGACGACGGGCGCATTGCGGTGGGCATCCTCGTCGAGGACGTGGACAAGGTCACCGTCTATCCCCGGGCCCTCTCGGCCCCGCCGGTAGAGTTCGAACGCGCGGAGATCGCCTCGATCGAGGAGTCTTCCGTCTCGCAGATGCCCCAAGGCCTGGTCGACCGCCTGAACCCCGAGGAGTTGAAGGACCTCGTCGCCTACCTGATGTCCGGCGGCGATCCGAAGTCCGAGCTCTTCCAGGCCCCAGCCGGTGGCGGATCGGACTAGGCCGAGGCTCTTGGTCGCGGCTCGGCGTCCAGTAGGTGGCGCATGGCGGTCGCCCCCCTGCGCCCTCGAGGTTGCGGGCGCACCGCGATCTCGGCCGCCGCTTCGCGAGGGCTCGCCACGGCGTAGTCCAGAGCTTTCAAGTCCCGGTCGAACAACAGGTTGAGCCCCGAGCCGCTCCGCATCGTCGCGGACACCCAGCGGCCTGGTTGCGCGCCGGATAGGCACCGTCCAAACTCGAAATCGTGGAACGGGAGACCTGCTGGACCCTGATCGAGGCCGCCGGCGACGGAGACGGGCGCGCGCGAGAGGATTTTGCAGCGCTGTACCTTCCGGCCATCCGGGCGTACTTGCTTGCGCGCTGGGGAAGTTCAGCCCTGGTCGAGGAGGTCGATGACGCGCAGCAGGAGGTCTTCGTCGAGTGCCTCAAGGACGGCGGCGTGCTCGAGCGTGTGCAGCGCGGGGCGGCGAGCGGATTCCGCGGCTACCTCTACGGGGTCGTGCGCAACGTGGCCCAGCGGGTCGAGGAGCGCGGTCGCCGGCGGGCGGATCGGCTCGAGCGGGGGACGTTCCATGCGGAGTTTCAACCCGATGACGAGCGCAGCCTCTCCCAGGCCTTCGACCGCGCCTTCGCCATCGGCGTCCTGCGCGCGGCCCTACGCCTGCACCAGGAGGCGGCCCGCGCGCACGGGGGCCGCCAGGCCGCGCGCTTCGAACTCCTGCGTCAGCGCTTCGGGGAGGGCAAGTCCATCGCCGTCATCGCCGAACAGGGGGGGCAGGACGCGGCCTTCCTGCACCACGAGTACGCCACGGCCCGGCGGGAGTTCCACCGGCACTTGCTCCAGATCGTGGGCTCGCAGCACCCCGGAGCGACGGCCGCGCAGATCGAGTTGGAGAGCGAGCGCCTCGTCGAGCTGATCGACGAATGAGCCAGAAACTCCGCGCGAGATCCTCGTTCACTCGGAACCTGTATGGGGCGGAGCGCGAACGCACGGCCTGCGCCCCCACCCAACATGGCCAAGCACACAGACGACGGGGCCCCTCCGCCCAGCTTCCTCGAGCGCGCCCTGGCCGTGGCCTTCGATTCCGAGTCCCGCTCCGGCTGCGAGCCAGGCCTCGGCCTACCGTCGGGCGCAGGAGAGGTGCGGCCGCCCGTGCAGGTGGGCCGCTTCCTCATCCTGGGGGAGATCGCGCGTGGCGGTGGAGGGGTGGTGCACCTCGCCCACGACCCCGACCTGGAGCGGGACGTCGCTCTCAAGATCCTGCGCGCCGGTCCGCACGAGGCCGCACAGGCCCGCGATCGCTTCCGGCGGGAGGTGCTCGTCTCCGGACGGCTTGCGCACCCTTGCTTCGTGCCGGTACACGAGTGCGGCACGACCGTGGACGGCGATCCGTTCTACGTCATGCGGCTGGTCCAGGGACGCACGCTGACGCAACTGCTCTTCGAGCGTGCAGGGGGCCGGGAGCCGAGCGCCGTCGAGGCCAGGGCGTCCCAGCGGCGCCTCTTGGTGGTCCTCGAGCAGGTCGCGCAGGCCGTCGGTTCCGCCCACGCCCAGGGACTGGTCCACCGGGACCTCAAGCCCTCCAACGTGATGGTGGGAGCCTTCGGTGAGGTCCAGGTCATGGACTGGGGGGTGGCGAAGCTCCTGGATCAGCCTGAAGCCGACCCGCCCCTCGGCTCCGCGTGCGGCCTCGAGCCCGGGCGCGAGCCAGCGCCCCGGCCGGACAGCCCGCACTCCCTCGCCGGCAGGGTCATGGGCACTCCCTGGTACATGCCGCCCGAGCAGGCGCGCGGCGAGGTCGAGCTCATGGACGAGCGCTCAGACGTGTTCGCCCTGGGCGCCCTCCTGTGCGAGATCCTGACCGGAGAGCCGCCGTTCCGTGGGGACCGAGTGCAGGCCCTGCGGAGCGCGCGCGCAGGGGAGCTGCAGCCCGCGCTGCTGGCGCTCAGGAACTGCGGCGCCGAGCCCGAGTTGCTCTCCCTCGCCCAGAGTTCCCTGGCCGAGCACGTAACGGACCGCCCGCGTGATGCGATGGCCTTCGCGAACGCCCTGACCGCGCACTTCGCGCTCCAGGACGAGACGGCGCGCCGGGCCGAGGTCGCTGCCGCCGCAGCCCGGGTCGAGGCCCGTGAGGAGCGCCGCAGGCGCAAGCTCGGCCTCGCGCTCGCGGGCGCCGTCCTCGTCGCGTTGGCCACGGCGGGCGCGGGCCTCTGGGTGCGCCATCAAGACGAACTGTCGCGCGTCGAGCGTCGCTCCGCAGCGGTGCAGGGAGCCCACGACTCGGCCCTGGCCTCCCTCGCGCGCGCCCAGGCGACCGGTCAAGAGGACCCGTCGACTTGGGACCTGGCCCTACTCGAGGCAGAGCAGGCGGGGCGTCTCTTGAACTCGGGTGAGGTGCGGGCCGGACTCGCTGAGCAGGTCCTGGACCTGCGCGATCGAGCCCGCGCCGGTGCCGAACGCGCTCACGAGGTCCAGCGTGAACTCGACCGCGATCGGCTCATGCTGGATCGGCTGGAGCGCGTACGAGTTCCCATGGTGCGCAGCGACTTCGCGAACGCCCATGCGGACCTCGCTGCGGCATTCGCGAGCTACGGGCTGGCACTCGAGTCTCCGATCCCGCCGGCAGCGCGCGAGAGCGCGATCGCGACCCAACTGGCCAACGCCCTAGGACAATGGGCCCTGTACTACTTCGTGTACTCGGGGCGACCGGGCGACGAGCGAGGCGACTTCGCGAACCGGATGCTCGAGCGTGGCAACGAACTCGATCCGGATCTCGCACGAGTAGCCATTCGTGACGCCATTCGAGCCCGCGATCGAGGGGCGCTCGAGTCCTTGGCCGCCGCCGACGCGTCGTTGGACTTCGCCGCGCCGACCTTCGCTCTCCTTGGGGGAGGACTGAGGATCGTAGGCGCGCTCGACCAAGCGGAAGCAACCTACGAGCGCGCGCTGTCGGTCCACCCCGGTGACTGCTGGCTCAACCACGAGTTCGCGCAGCTGCTCGCCGATCGGGGCGACGAGCGCACTCCGGAGGCGCTGGAGCACGCCTTCGCCGCGCTGGGTTCCTGCGGAGGGACCTGGGGCGCGCGGCACCTGCTCGGTGGACTCCTCCGACGCGAGGATCGGATGCAGGACGCGCTCGAGCAGTTCGAAGCGCTCGCGCGCGTCGTGCCGAACGACGGACACATTCGCAGCCACATCGCGGACTGCCTGCTGGACCTGGGACGGGGATGGGACGCGCTCGAGTCCGCACGACACGCCCTCGAGCTGGCGCCGGAGGACTCCCACGCCTGGCACGTCCTGGCTCGGATCGAGCAGTCCCGCGGACGTCGGCGCGCGCAGGTCGAGGCCGCCCGGCGGAGCTTCGAGGCCGACCCAGACTCGCTCGCGATGGCTCGCGCCCTGGGCAAGTCCCTGTTCTTCGTCGACCACTACGAGGAGGCGATCGCGCTCTACGAGGGTTTCCTCGTCGAGGACGTCGAAGGCGTCGAGTCCGAGCGGGAACGGATCGCGGAGAGCGATCGCTGGATGAAGTACGGACTGTTGATGGGGCGCGTCGGAGAGCGCGAGGCCAGCGTGCGAGCGCTGCGCACCGCGATCCGGTTCGACCCGTCCAACGCCTTCGCCCACTGCAACCTGGGCATGGCCCTCGAGGAACGGGGGGACTTCGCGGGCGCGGGGACGTCCTACCGGCGCGGCCACGAGCTGGGTTCGGCTCAGCCAGCGTGGTCCGTCCCGACCGAGGCCTGGGCATCCGGTGCGGACCGCTTGCTGCACCTCGCAGCGCGGCTCGACGCCTTCGAGGGCGGCCTGTGGCAGCCCGACCCCGACCTCGATGCCTACCTGCTGGCCCTCGCTGCGAGCTACTCCCAGCGACACCCTCTCGCGGTGCGCGCCTACGAGCAGGCGCTCGTGCGGGTGCCCGACCTGGCCGCCGAAGCCGGCGCGGAGTACCGCCGCAGCCTGGCGGGGTCCGCGGCCGCCGCGTGCCAGCTCGGGGGCCTCAGGGACGGGGAGCGGGTCGCCTACGCGCAGCGCGCCCTCGACTGGCTCAGCGAGGATCTCGAGGGCTGGCAGCTCGAGCTGCGCACCGATCCCCAGGGCTCGTTCCGGGCGGCCTCGACCGCCCTGCGCCGCATGCAGTCGCACCGCTCCTACGAGGACGTGCGGGGGGAGGCCCAACTGGACGCCCTGCGCGCCCTGGGCGAGGACGGTGAGAGGGTGGCCGCGCGGGCCCTGGACCTGTGGGCCGCCATCGGCGCCGAGGTCGACTCCATCGTCGCGATGGAGCTGGAGTGGGAAGCGGCGCGGGATTGAGGCCCGGGGGGGGCCTCGGGGCCTGGGTCGCGACGATTTTGCCGCGGGAATCGCAGAAAGGCGCCGCGAGCTGGGGACCCCGCCGGAACCGGCTCTGGGAGGGGAAGCGGGGTTCGCCCCCAGCCTCCCCGATCCGCCTCGCAACCGCACTGGAGCTCCTGAGGAGACCCATGAATCCCGCAGCCGACCTCGATCGCCCTCTCCTCCGCTCCCGGTGCATCACCGCGCTCGGGTTGTCTCTCGCGCTGGGCGTCATGGGCGCCTGCTCCGGCAGTCAGCCCGCGGCGCCGGCGCCGAGCCTGAACGAGGGCAGCTACACCCCGGACGCCTTCACCTACACCGACCCGCACCCGCCGACCTTCCACCCCCTGGGGACCGCCAGCACCGTCCTCGTCGAGCTGGCGGAGACGATGGTCGTCGTGCCCTACGACGAGCAGCTCAGCGGGTACGGCACCGGCGGGGCCAAGACCCAGGTTTGGATCGACGAGGGCAAGGACGAGAGCTTCGCCCAAGCGCCGGGCTCCCAGGGCCTGTTCGGCCCCGGCCTGGCGCTGCGCGGCGCCGCCTCGGGCAACCTGGACGACGACGGGGCCAAGGAATGGGTCGCCGTGGCGATCACGAACTCGGGCACCAAGGCCGCGCTCTACAGCGCGGACCGCCAGCAGGACGGGAGCGTACAAACCACGCAGATCCTCTCGTTCGACCCGGGCTCGTACTCGCTCCGGGATGCGCGGGTGCAGTTGGCCGACATCGACGGGGACCTCCGCGACGAGATCATCGTCGTGGCGCGCTCCAACTACTTCAGCAACCAAGCCAGCAAGGCCGTCGTGCTGGTCTTCGACGACCCCGAGCACGGAGCGTCGGAGCTGATGCGAATGGACCGGGATGGCTCGCACATCGATCTGTGGGCCTGGCCCGCGGACGTGGACGGGGACGGCCGCCCCGAGGTCGTGGTCTCGCTCGCGGGGGACACCACCCATGCCGGGCACCACGCCGTGCGCCTCTACGACCTGCCCGAGGGGGCCACCACCATGGTCCAGGTCCACGACTGGATCTATCTGTCCAAGGACTACCTGACCCTGGGGGTCAAGTCCGCGGTGGGCGACTTCGACGGCGACGGCAAGGACGAGATCGCCACGGGCAAGACCTCCATCCTCGGGGGGCAGCTCGGGATCCTGCTGCACGAGTGGCAGGCCGACGGCACCATCGCCTCACGCAACTTCGCGACCATCGGAGACGTGGACGAGCCCGGGGACCACTACTGGGCGATGACCGCCTTCGACCGCAAGGTCGGACACGACGAGCTGGCCGTCATCGCGCCCCACGGCTTCGGCAGTAGCGCCCAACCGTGGACCGTGTCGATCCTGAACTACGAGCCGGTGACCGACGCCTGGAGCCAGTTCCAACTGCCCCTGTACGGCGAGGCCTACGACGGCGAGAACCCGACCCTCTGTGCCGGCGACTTCAACGGGGACGGGACCGAAGGGCTCATGTGCGGCCTTCTGCGGGGCTACAGCTCGGAGGCCGTCCTCGAGCGTTGGGTCCTGGGCACCAGCCCCGTGATCGGGTGGTCCCCACTGCCGGATCGGACTTTCCCCGGGGCCATCATCAAGAGTCGCACGCCCGTGATGGTTGCCGGCGACTGGGACGCGGACGGGGTGGTCGTCGAATCGACCGGGCACAAATTCCTGACGCTGGATCGCCCCATTCCGATCGCCGTGCTGAGCGCCCCGCCGACGCGCGCGGGCATCAGCCAGAACTATGCCGACACGTCGACGCGCTACGAGACGGGGGTCAGCACCACGCAGACCTGGGGCGTCACCACCGGCACCACGGTCGCCGCCGCTGTCGGCTTTGACGTCGACGTCTTCGGTCTGATCAAGGCCGGCGGCAAGGCCACGATCGCGAAGACATTGACCACCACCCAGCTGGACACGACTCAGGTGAGTTACGTCAGCGGCTACAGCGGCTCGGCGAACGCCGACACGATCATCTTCCAGGGCACCCTGAACCGGGCCTACGAGTACCGGATCGTCAGCGCTCCCGACCCCGATGCCGTGGGACAGCTCATGACCGTCAACGTTCCGGTCGACTCCCTGACCTACAACTGGACGCTCGACTACTTCAACTCGTACATGCCCCCGCAGGATCGGATCGGCGACGACGTGCTGAGTCACGTCCCCGGCCAGATCCAGTCCTACCCGACCTTCGGCGAGCTCGACGACGCGGTGACGGGGAGTCTGCACTGGCAGTACCCGGCCGAGCAGGACGTCGGCCAAGGCGCCGGCTCGAACGACCTCGAGATCGCCTTCCTCGACGAGGACACGACGGAGACCCAACGCACCGTCTCGGTCGAGGTCGAAGGGGGCGTTGGAATCGGTGTCGAGGTCTCCGGCGCGGAGAGCTCGGAGTCGGGCAGCTCCTACGCCATCACCTACTCCGAGACCAGCCGGTTCACGACGACCGTGGGCTCGATCGCCGCCCCCTCGGAGTACGAGGCCTGGCGCTACAAGTGGGGCCTGGTGGTCGAGACCTACGGAAGGACTGCGGACGCCGACAACGTCCCGACGGGCTACGTCCCCGGTCGTCGCCCCTTCCAGTTGGTCCGCTACTGGGTGGACGCGGTTGGGAGTGCCTACTGATGCGCTGATGCGCTGATGCGCGTCGCCGCATCAGCGCAGATGCTCGCCTCCGCCGAGACCCTCGAGCTGATCCGCTCTGGCGAGGGCGAGGGCCTACCCGAGTGGGCCGACTTGATCGCGCGCAACGACACCTACGGCCGTCCGATCGCGAAGATGCTGGCCGACATGCCGCCGGTCCCGGGCATCGCCTACGCCTTCCTCCTGCGCAACGCCACGCGGGGCTGGACCCTGCCCCTGCGCAAGCAGTACTTCGAGTTCTTCCTCTCGGCCTCGACGCATCCCGGCGGCAACAGCTGCGCCAAGTTCCTCGAGAACATGCGCGACGACGCGATCGCAACGGTGGGTCGCGAGCTTGTCGCACTTCAATTCGCGGCCGGTCAGAACCTCTACCGCGCCACCGCCTGCAGCGTGTGCCATCGGTTCGACGGCCAGGGCCGCGCGATGGGGCCCGACCTCACGACGGTCGCCAACGACTTCTCGCTCCTCGACCGACGGACGCCGCGCGGTGGGGATTCTCGTGGAGGACACCGACCAGGTCACCGTCCATCCGCGGGCGCTGGGGACCCCGCCCGCCGTGCTCCTGCGCTCCGCGATCGCATCGATCGAGGAGCGTTCCATCTCCCGAATGCCCCTCGGCTTGGTCGACCGGTTCATCTCGCGGGAGCTGAAGGACCTGGTCGCGTTCCTGCTGTTCAGCGGCGATCCCGAGTCCGAGGTCTTCCAGCCCCGGGCCGGCGGTGGATCGGATTGGCCCGCACCAGCCACCCGCCCTCGCAGATCCCGCGCGACACCTATCCACCCGCGTGAGGGCCATTGCCTCCGTCACGGCACCAGGACCCGCGCGGCAGCGCCCCGGCCGGCGCTGCGGACCGCAGGCAACACCCCGGACCTGCCGACCGAGAGGGCTCGCTCGTGCCATGCTGGCGGCCGATGCCCGCTTCCCCGCCGCCCGCCCCGTCGGACAAGAGCGACCGCAGCTTCTTCTACCGCTCCTCGGACGCTCCCGCGAAGGCCTCGAGTCCCCGCCCCGGCTCCGCCGAGCTGCGGCCGGGCGCGCGCGTCGCGCACTTCGTCCTGCGTGAGTTCATCGCCCGCGGTGGGATGGGCCAGGTGTGGGTGGCGGAGGACACCGAGCTGCGCCGCACGGTCGCGCTCAAGCTCGTGCTGCCGGAGCTGCTCGACACCCGCGCCGTCGACTTCTTCGCCCGCGAGGCCAGAGCCGGCGGCCGACTGGCGCACCCCAACATCGTCACCACGCTCGCCTCGGGCAGGGACGAGGGGCTCGCCTGGATCGCCCAGGAGCTCGTCGAGGGTTCCTGGACGCTGAAGGACTTCATCGAGTCCGTGCGTTCCGAGGACGTGGTGCCCGAGGGCTACTACCGCAACGTCGCCGACCTGGTTGCGCAGGTCGCCGACGCGCTCGCCGCCGCCCACGCGGCGGGGGTCATCCACCGCGACGTCAAGCCCGCCAACATCCTGATCACGATCGACGACCGGCCGAAGCTGACCGACTTCGGGCTGGCGCGCGTGAGCGACGAGTCGGTCCTGTCGATGACCGGCGAGGTGGCCGGCTCCTGGGCCTACATGAGCCCGGAACAGGTCGCGGCGAATCGCTCGGCGATCGACCACCGGACCGACATCTTCTCCCTCGGCGTGGTGCTGTACGAGCTGCTGGCGCTGCGTCGGCCGTTCGACGGCGACACGGCCCAGCAGATCGCCGAGCAGATCGCCAAGTTCGAGCCGCCGGAGGCCTCGAAGGTGCGCTCCCAGTGCCCGCGCGAGCTGGGCGTCATCTGCGGCAAGGCGCTGGAGAAGTCGCAGGGTTCGCGCTACGACACCGCCGCTGCCCTGGCCGCTGACCTGCGCGCCCACCTGGCCAATCGCCCGATCGTCGCCCAGGCCCCGAACGCCCTCGCCCGCGCGGTGAAGTGGTCGCGCCGCAATCCGACCCCCGCGGCCGTGACGGCGGTCAGCCTGGCAGCGCTGGTCATCGTCTCGATCCTGCTCGCGATCAACGCGCGGCAGGCGGAGGAGAACGCGGGGCTCGCCGATCACAACGCGACACTCGCCGCCGACGCCGATCGCGAGCGCGACGACGTGCTGCGCCTCGCCGCCGCCCAGGATCTGGAAGACCTGGTCGCCGAACAGGCCGAGCTCTGGCCGCCCCACCCCGAGAACCTCGGGGCCTTCCGTGACTGGCTGGCGCGGGCGAACACACTGGTCGCCGACCTGCCGCTCCACCGGGCGAAGCGCGACGAGCTGCGTGCCCTCGCGCGGATTCGGACGGATGAGGACGAGCGTGCGCGCCGGGACGCTCGTCAGGCGGCGCTCGAGAGCGAGCTCGCCGTCCGACGCCAGGCCCTCGCGGTCCGGCGCGACGAGGCCGAGCTGCCGGTCCACGTCCTGGACCGCAGCGCCCTGCCCGACGACCCACTCGAATGGAACGCGGTGGCCTGGAGCCTGGTGACGCCGCGGCGGACCGTCCTGGGACAGGAGCCACGCGGCGTCGCGATCGCCGAGGCGGTCGTCGACGACAGCACGGGCGCCTATCGTGCAGCGCTGCTCGAGACGATCGCGTGGGGCCGCCTCGCCATCGGTGACGATGTGGGTGCGCGCGAGGCGAGCCTTGCCGCGCGCGACGCCGCACCCGACATCCAGCGAGGTGAGCTCACGAAGCACGTCGAGTTGATCGAGTCCGGCATCGCTTCGCGCAGCTCGGCAGCGGGCCTGGCCGCCGAGGAGGTCGCCTTGGCGGCCCTGGAAGCCGAGATCGACGAGCTCCGCACCGGGACCGACCGCGTGACCCTGGAGTTCCCGGCCGAGTCGGAGCAGGCGCGCTGGTGGCTCAACCAACTGACCGATCTGATCGGCGACCTCGAGGCCGCCGAGCGCGAGCTGATCGCCCCCGACGCGACCAGTGCGGCCTACGGCTGGAGCGTGGGCAAGCGCCTGCGGTTCGCCGCGAGGCTCGAAGCGGGCCATGCCCCCGGGGGCGACCTGGACGTCGCCTGGCAACGGGCGCTACCGGCCATTCGATCCGCCTATCCCGGGCTCGAGCTCGAGGCTCAGCTCGGGCTGGTGCCCCTGGGCCCCGACCCGGACTCCGGACTCTGGGAGTTCGCGCACCTCGCGACCGGCGAGCCCCCCGAGCGCGGGGCGTCCGGCTCCCTGGTGCTGACCGAGGAGTCGGCGGTCGTCCTGGTCCTGGTGCCGGACGGTGAGTGCTGGATGGGGGCCCAGCCCCTCGATCCGGCCGCGCGCAACTATGACCCCGAGGCCTACGAGGACGAGTTCCCGGTCCACCGAGTGTCGCTCTCGGCGTGGTTCGTGTCGAAGTACGAGATGACCCAGGGCCAGTGGCTGCGAACCACCGGAGACAATCCCAGCCACAACAAGTGGCCGAGCCGGCTCGTCACGACGCTCCTGAACCCCGTCGAACAGGTCTCGTGGAACGCGGCGGTCCAGTCGCTCGGGCGCCTCGGCCTGGACCTGCCGACCGAGGCCCAGTGGGAGCAAGCCGCCCGCGCGGGCACCGACACGCCGTGGTCGTTCGGCGCAACCCGCGAGGAACTGCAGGGCCTGATCAACATCGCCGACAAGACCGCCAGTGACGACGGTGCCGTCTGGCCCGCGATCGTGCTGTGGCCCGACCACGAGGACGGCGGCATCATCCACATGCCGGTGGGTCACTACCCCGCCAACGCCTTCGGCCTGCATGAACTCCACGGCAACGTCGCGGAGTGGTGCCTGGACGAGTTCGACCACGCCTTCTACGCCCGCACGCCGACCCGCGATCCCGTCGCTCCGAAGCACGGATTCGACGTCCGCGTCTTCCGCGGAGGCTCGTTCGACCTCGGCGCGACCAACGCGCGCTCGAGCATGCGGAACTTCGGTTGGGAGAATCAGCCGGACTACACCATCGGGATCAGGCCGGCGCGCGGCATCGAGAATGCGGAGCGCTGACGCCGCATCGCGTGGCCAACGCTACTCGACGCCGAGCCCGGACCAGGCACGGGGTTCCGGCGCCAGTGCGTAGGACCGAGCCGCTGCTCGTGCGTGCGGGGCGCCCATCCCGGGCAGGACTTCGCGCCCCGCTCAGGACGGCTCGGCATGCACGGTGCCGGCAGCGGACGAGAGGCAGCTGCAACCCGAACGCCCAGACGGACTGAGCGTGGTGCCTGATGACCGCCTGATAGATCGTCGAGGGAGTCGAGGTCGCGCGTCACGGCGACTCGATCAGTCCGCTAGCGCGACCGCCACTGAACCTCGGGACTTGATGGATCCGACTCGTCGAAGCGCAGACCCTCTCGGGGCCAGTCCGCCACCGAGAGCCACCGAGTCCATGCGTTCTCGCCCTCCGAGAGCTCGACGAGGTCGTGGAAGACGCTCCTGTAGTCCCGATGCGGCCCGCGATGTAGGACCAGTCGATAGCGACCGGGCTCGCGTACGGCCAACTCGAAGATTCCTCTCTCGTCGATGGTGCAGGAGTCGACCTGGAGCGCTCGGTCTCCGACGAGGAGCAGCTCCGCGAGCCCCAGCGGCGTGGACTCGTCCGACCCGAGCTGGCCCCGGAGGATGCACGGCTCGCCAGCGATCTCGGTCACAGCCCCCGCGAATCGCCCCTGCGCGGGAACGTCCACGACGAAGGGCAAGGGCTGGGGGCGACGCTGATCGGGCGGCCAACCCACGTGCCGACTCGGTGGCCCCTGGGGGCGCACGTGCGCCAACCACGCCCCTGGCGAGACGCCGTCGAGATCGAAGGCTCCGTTCACGTCGGTCGCGGCCACGAACACTCGCCCGTCGGGAACGTCGGGCTGCTCGGGATCCAGCGGGGAGCGGTACAGGATCACCTTCGCCGCTCTCCCGGCCTCCGCGCCCGGAAGGGTTGCGCGACCCGCGATTCGGCGGCCCCGCGAGAGCTCGATGACCAATCCCGTCGTCCCGGGCTCCACCGGGCCGATCACGGCTTCGGCATAGCCTGGCCGCCAGACTCGGAGGTGCCACGGGATCCTCGGAAACTCCACGGGGAGTCGAAACGCCCCGGCTGCATCCGTCGCGACGGGATCCGAGGACGAGTAGTCGAGCCCACTGCGGAACCCGGGCAAGGCGGCCTCGACTGCGTGCGGTTTCGGCCGGACGAGTTCGACGAAGGCGTCTTCGACCGGCAGACCTCCGGACGACACCACGCCGGCGACCTGCGCAAGGGCCCAGTCAGCGGCTCGTCTCTCCGCGGCCGCCGCCGAGTCCCCGCCCCGCGCTCGATCTCCCCCACAGCTCGCCGCGGGCCCGATGAACAGGAGCAGGCAGACAAGCTGTCGAGGCGTGGGTGCCGTCACGGGCGGTACGACGGTGCGACGCCCTCGATCTTCCCGGACTTCGCGGTCCGAGGGGGAGCAGCCCCGAGCTGGCTGTGGGCTCCCGGCTGACGGCCCTCGTCCGCGACGGCTGCTTGGTGAGGCCGATGGCTCGCCAAGCGTTCCCCAAGCGCGCGGGCTGATCGAAGTGCGCGAGCCTGCTCGCACCCGGCACGCCCCTCGAGTTCGGGGCTGGGCCAGTGTGGCGACGCCGCGCGCATCAGGTCTGGATCCACGGACCCCCTCGGCGTGGGATCGCCACAAGGGTGCGCCGCAAGAAATCCCATTCCGCGTGTCGGTCCGAGCCGGCGGTCTCGGCGTAGCGGGGTGAAGGCCGAACACGTCGGCCTCGACAGACTCCACCCCCCCCCGCCCAGAGGCATCGACCGTGATCCAGTCCCGCACCCTTCCGGCCCTCGCCGGCGCCCTCGGGGCGCTGCTCCTCGGCTCCGCCCCGGCCCTGGCCGATGGCTGGTGCCACCTCACCCCGTGGACGCTCGATGGGTCCGAGATGACCCTGTTCGGCTCCGACGTCCAGCTCGAGAACGGCTGGGCCTTCGTCAGCTCGACCGGCGGTCAGGCCGTCCAGGTCTACCGCCGCCAGGGCGCGACCTATGTGCCCACCCAGCTCCTGACCAGTCCCGACGGCCCCGAGTCGGGCGACCGCTTCGGCAAGGTGATCGAGCTCGACGGCGACCGGCTGTTCGTGTCGGCGACCTGGGCCGACGGCGCCCAGGTCGACCAGGGCCGCGTCCACGTCTTCGAGCGGTCGGGGAGCCAATGGCTCGCCGCCGGCGTGATCGAGGCGCCGGCCCCGGCCTTCCAGGACCGCTTCGGAGCAGCCCTCTCGGCCGACGGCGACTGGCTCGCGGTCTCGACCCTCGAGCAAGCGCCGACCTACGACAGTCGCGCCTTCATCTACCGCCACGTCGACGGCAACTGGCAGTTCGACCAGCTCGTGAGCGGCCTCGACACCGGCATCTACAACGTCGAGTTGGCCCTGCGCGCCCGCCCGGGCGGCCAGACCGCCGACCTGTTCGTGGGCCAGCCCGGGGCGACGTCACCCCAGCTCGAGTCGAGCGCTGGCGCCGTCCGGCACTTCCTGTTGACCTCGATCGGTCCCTTCGTCGGCCCGACCATCCAGCCGGGCTCCCTCGACGCCGGCGACCTGTTCGGCTGCGCGCTCGACTTCGACGGCGACCAGCTCTTCGTGGGGGCCCAGAACGTCGACGGCATCGGCTTCCAGGACGGCGCGGTCCACATCTACGACGTGGACACCGCGCCCTTCCTGCCCACGGTCCAGCTAGCCCAGGTGCTCTCGGCGCCCGCCCACGCAACCAACTCCAAGTTCGGCGACGCTCTGGATGTCCAGGGCGCGCGGCTCGCGGTCGGCGCACGCTTCGCCCACGTGGGCGAGATCGCCATGCCCGGCCTGGTCCACACCTTCGTCCGCAACGACCAGGGCACCTGGATCGTCGAGGAGACCCTGCTCCCCACCGACGTGGGTGACGCCGGGGCGCTCGGCGCGTCCGTCGCCGTCGAGGGCGAGCACGTCCTCGCCGGGGCCTACAGCACGGGCACCGGGCCCGGCCTCAACCCGGGCGCGGCGTTCCTGTTCTCCCTGACGTCGACCACCCTCGCCGGTGGCAACGCGCCGGCCGACGTCCTCGCCACCGCCGAGATCTACTGGCCCAGCGGCGGCCCGACGGCCGGCCCGAGCCTCGCGATCGACTCGCCCCCGGTCCCTGGTGAGTCCTCGACCCTCACGGTCGAGGGCGGCGAGCCCTTCGGCGTGCCCTTCCTCTTCTGGGGCCTCGCTCCCACCGAAGTGCCCTTCCTGGGCGAGACGCTGCTAGTGGACCTGTTCTACGCCCAGAAGCTCCCGATCCTCGGCGCCAACGGCAGCAGCTCGGTCTCTGTCGGAGTTCCGAACGACCCGTCGCTGCACGGCGCGATGCTCTTCCTGCAGGCCGGCGTGCTGCACCTGTTCCCCCAGAGCGGCGACGGCGTCGAAGCCACCAACGGCCTGCGCCTGACCGTCGGCTACTGATTCCAGTGCAGCGGCGTCGCACACCCAGGGGTGTGCGACGCCGCCTTGCGTTCCGGAGGCAGGACGGCCTGTACTCGCCATCGGTCGAGCCGTCGGCCGGAGCCGCGCGATCGGGCCGCCTGGCCCGCGCCCACTACGGATTCCAGCGCCTCTCCGGGCGGCCGCGACTGAACTTCTCGAGAGAGCAGCGCCGGTCGCCCCTGCGAACGATCACGAGCGACGCGGCCCACTCGCCGCGTCGATCGATCGCTCGGTCAGGATCAGCTCAGTTGCCCAGCTGCAGCTCGGCACCCTCGGTCAGGCCGATCGTCACCGGCCCGACGGCGTCGATCAGCACGCCCTGGGCGAAGATCGAGATGCCCAGCAGTGCGGAATCGTTCGGCACCGAGAGAGCCACCGTGGACGGCGAGCCAGCGCCGCCCCAGGGCGTCCCCGGCAGGGTCTGGAAGGAGGGCAGCGCGACGAGCAGCTCGCCCACCGCTCCCGGGCCCGCCATGCCGAAGCCGGGCACTTGGATGCCACAGGACGAGCCGGCCACCGCGGGGGCCGCGGAGAGGGCCAAGAGCGGCAGGGACCCCGCGGTCTGCGTGCCCAGCGGGTTGTCGAGCTCGATAGAGAACGACCCGCCGAGGTCCGGCGTGCCCGACACGGCCAGACTCCCGGCCGGGTTCACGCCGCAGCCGAGCCCTTCGACCGCCGCCTGAGGCGCACACAGGAACGACCAGGTGTCGATGGGCAGGGTGCCTCCGAGCGGGCTGGTGGGGACCAGCGCGAGGTTCGACGGGGTCACCGCAGGCACGCCGATGCTCAGCTGCGAGGTCCACTCGTTCGGCGTTGCCCCGCCTGCGAGCTGACAACCCGCGTCGAGTTGACCGGTGGGCGACACGCGCATCATCAGGCCGTCGATCGACGCGCTCGCGAAGCCCTGGGCGTAGCCCCCCACGATCAGGTCGCCGTCCGGCGCGGTCGCGATGGCCTGGCCGCGGTCGAAGCCCGTGTTGCCCAGGGTCGTGTTCCAGACCAGCGTCCCGCCGGCGTCGAAGCCGAGCAGCCAGAAGTCCTCGCCACCGGCGCCCGCGGTCGCCGTCGAGCCGGCCACGACGAAGCCACCATCCTGGGTCGCGACGACCTGGGAGCCCTGATCCAAGGCGAGTGAAAAGCTGTCGCCCGCGCGCAGGTCCCAGAGCAGGTCGCCGGCCGCATCCAGGCGCATGGTCCAGGAGTCGCCCTGGAAGAAGGCCATGGCGAGGATCTCACCCACGGCGACGTAGCCGCCGTCGTCGGTCGCGACGATGTCGTTGATCACGTCGCCGCCGCTCATGTTGTAGACCCTCTGCCAGAGCACGTCGCCCGCAGGATCCAGCTTGACCAGCCAGGGGCGGGTGAAGGGCACCGGATCGACCTTGGGCGAGCCCGGGAAGCCGGAGCTCGACTGGATCGAGACCAAGACGCCGTCGTCAGACGCCGCGAGGCAGGCCGCCACGTCCTCGGCATCACCGGCCAGGCGCTTCTGCCACAGCAGCGCCCCGGTCGGGTCGATCTCGAGCACACAGGCGTCGTTGTAGACGCCGTTCTGATCCATCGAGCCGGCGACGTAGTAGCCGTTGGGCGAGTGCTCGACGGCGTTGAACTGCTTGGTCCCCTTGTAGGTCCGTTGCCAAGCGATGCTGCCCGCGGACGAGACCTTCACGATCCAGCCGCCGGAGCCGAACGAGGCCGTGCTGCCCACGAGCAACGCACCGCCGTCGGCGGTCGGCACCATCGACTGGACCGAGTCGGCCCCGGCGCCACCGAGGATCCGCTCCCAGGCCGCGGAGCCGCCGGCACCCACGCGGGCGATCCAGACGTCCCCGGACGGGTCGAAGGAGGTGGTGTTACCCACCGCGACGAAGGCGCCGTCCGGGGTGGCGGCGACTTCCTCCACGGAATCGAAGCCGGCGCCGCCGAAGGTGGCGACCCAGCCCTGGCCGGCGAGGGCAGGGGCGGCGAGCAGGGCGGGGGCGAGGAGACGGAGGGACGAAGGACGCATCAGCAGGGTGGACGTCATGTCTGGAAGCCTCGAGGAGTCGAGTCTGCGGGGAAGGTCGGCCCCAGGGCAGGGGCACCGCCCGGCTACGTTCGCTCGACCGCAGGGTTGCAATTTATTGCAGCGAAATTTCGATCGACCGTCGCCCTGAGCCCACTAGGGCCTCGCCCGCCGGATCCGGACCGAACGCCGGCAGCTCCCCGATCTCCGACCCCGACGAGACGGGCTCGAGGGTCCCCGAGAGCAGCAGCGCTCCTGACGCCGGTCGAGCAATGGCTCGGCTCGCGACGCCCACGCGCCGACGTCAGCCCGGCCCGCTCGGAGGCCGAGCCGACCGCGGACGGCCCCCGGGCCCGCCGCGTCGGACGGTGCTCCATCCTGAACGAGGGCCGAGTCCTCCCTTCCTCGGCAGCGAGTGGGCAGCCGGTCCCGGCAGACCGAAGTCGGTCGAGCGGCAGACGGCGAGCACCCGGGCTGCCCGTCGCCAGGGGGGGCCGCGCCCAGCCAGCAGCGCGGGGGCCGGCGCCGTGCCGTCCCGGGCCAGCAGCCCCTCACGTGAGCGTCCGAACGGCGCCGGCGATTCGCCCGCGCGACCGTTGACGATCGCACGGACTGCGCCGGAGGATCCAGCGCCGCCGCAACACGACAACCGACATGGATCCGGAACTCACTCGCTACTTCGACCGCATCGCCGAGATCGGCGCTGCGCACCGCTCGCCCAGGTCCACGGTCCGCGCCGTCGAGGAGGCGATGCGTGAGCTGCTGGCGAGAGGCTTCGTCCTCGACCAGCGCGTGCGCGCCCCCGACGGTGCTCGGCACGGTCGACACCTGCTGTACGAGGATCCCGGCAGCGGCATCGTCGTGATCGTCATGGCCTGGCCGCCGGGCGGGGACAGCCTCCCCCACGACCACGGCACCTGGGGCACGGTCGCGGTCGTCGAGGGCGCGCTGCAGGTCACGACCTACGACCGCCTGGACGACGGCTGCGACCCCGATCGCGCGGAGTTGGCGCCGACCTGCTCGTTGCGCGCCGAACAGGGCGCGGTGACGAGCGTGCTTCCGCCGCACGACGAGTACCACCGCATCGAGAACCCGACCGACGCGTTGACGCTGTCGCTGCACACCTACGGACGCGACATCGAGAGCTGCCACACGTTCGATCCGGAGTCGAGCGTCGTCGTTGAGGTTCGGCCCAGCTACACGACCCGGCCCCGATGAGGGAGGGAGCACCGCGATCATCGCCGCGGCGAAGGCCAGAGCCGGGCAGGAGGCTCGCAATCGATCCCCCTGGCCAGCTCGATCCGAGCCCGACGAGGGTCTCTCGACCGCCCCCTCCGGGGCCAGATCGCTCGCCAGCCTCGCGACTCCGACCCCAGGGCTCGATCCTGATTCCGCGGAGGGCTACTCATGGCGAGATGGGGAGGGACGCCCGCAGACGACGCAGCCCGATGCCACGACCGACGCACCCGAGCCGACCGTCGCGCTCGGCCCCCGCGCTCGATGGGTCGGCCCCGGCGCCTTGGCCCTGGCCACCCTCGTCTACGTCGTCGCGCTGGCGTTCGAAGCTCGCGCCGCGTCGATCCGGCCGGCGCTGAGTGAATCCTTCGACGGAAGCGGGGCAGCGGCCTTCTCTTCGGCCGAGTTCGTGGCCCACGTGGAATGGCGAGTGGCGGTCTTCCTGCTGATCGGCGGTTGCGCCGCGGCCTGCCTGGTGGCCTCGACCTCGATCGCGGCCGCGGTCCGGCAGGCCCCGTGGCAGGTGGGCTCGATGGGCGCCCTGGTCAGCTTCATGACCGAGTCGGCCTACACCTGGCTCCTCGCGCTCATGAACGGCGTCGATGGGAGCGGCGCAGCAGGGCTCGACGGCCTCGTGGCCGCAGGCACCCTGTCGGCCGGAGCCTACTACTCGCTGATGTTCGCCGCGATCTACCTCCCCGCCGCCGCTGCGCTCGAGGTCGTCGGCCGCCGCCTCGGTGCTGCCGCCAGCGCGGCAGCGGACGACCCCGACGCCTGGCTCGAGCGCAATGGACTCTCCATCTCTTGGTCGGGTCAGCTCGCGCGCCTGGGGACCCTGCTCGCGCCCCTAGCGTCGTCGGCCGTGGTCGGCGTCTTCAGCTCCGGCGTGTAGCGGCCACGCGGCCCCGAATGGACGGGAGCGTCTCCGGCTCGCCCGACGGCGTCTGCGGCGATCGCGAGGATCGCCCACCGACGTCAACCGTCGGCCACAATCGACATCGCCGGCCTCAACCCGAGCGTGCCCATGGCGAAGTCCGGCATGTTCCCCAGCTCGCGGAAGGCCGAGCGGGCCGCGTGGGTCCCCATCCGGTTGCAGCCTCCGCGAGCGCGGCGCGGGACACGGCTCAGATCCACGCCGGATCCCGCTTCCACCGGGAAGGCCAGGCTCGAGGTCCATTCGAGGACGTTCCCGGTCACCTCGTGCAGTCCGAAGCCGTTGGGCGACGAGCGCCAGACCGGAGCAGTCCCGACGTCTTCGTCGTCCCAGGGTGCGGGATGCGAGCTGCTCGCCCAATACGGCCACAGCGCGGCTGTCCTGCTGTCGAGCAGGTTGGTTCGACCCTCGAGGGAGCCCTCCTCGTCGCCGGTCCACCAGGGCGAATCCGTGCCTCCGCGCGCTGCGTACTCCCACTGCTGCTCGTCGGGAAGCTCGAGTCCGAGGCGAGCCGTCACCCGATCACAGTCGTTCCAACTGACCCACTGGGCCGGCCGCTCGGCCGCCTGCGGGCCGTTGGCCTCGCTGAGACTCCTTTGATCGCCAGTGAAGCGGGCCCACTGCCCGCGAGTCATCTCGTACTTCGACATGAAGAACGGCGCGAGCTCGACCTCTCGCACGGGGCTCTCGCCGGGGTTGGCCTGGGGGTCGTAGTTGGGCAACTCGGGGTCCTCCCGCTGCGCCCCCGCCCAGAAGGTGCCGCCACGCAGCAACACGAGGACGAGCCCGGTCTCTGCATCGATCTCGAGCACGCCGTCCTCGCCGCGCGTCGGCGCTGCGCCGGTCAACAGGTGCGCGAACTCCCAGAGACCGGATCGCGGATCGCGACCGATCGGCAAGAGCCCCGGCTGCGGCTGGAGCTCGAGTCCCGGGTAGTCCAAGAGAATCTCGGGCAGCGCGGCCTCCCAGGCGGCTGCGACCTCGCCACCTGGAGCCAGGCTGGCCTCGATCAGCCCCGCGTAGGCGATCCGCTGCGGGACGCTCCAGCCGTGCGGGCCTGGCGCCTCGACCTCACTGCGCGGACGGTCATCAAGCAGTTCGCTCTCGAGCACCTCCAGCCCGCTCACGAGGTCCGCGAGCATGTCGTGGAGGAGCTGGTCGTCGTAGCTCTGAAAGCCCCAATCGCGCCGGTCACCCTCGGGCTCGCTCGCCGGAAGCGCGCGCGCCCGAATCGTCTCCAGCGCGCGCACGTGGCGATCGCGGCGGTTTGCGAGGGCACGGGCCTGATCGACCCACGCTCCCATCTCCTCGACACGCCCCCCGCCGGGATAGGGCGGCCAGAGCTCGTCATCCGCTCGATCGACCAGCTGGGCCAGCACGCGCGCATCCTCCAGCTCCAGCAGCTGCCGGCCCTTCGCCGCCGCCTCCAGCCGGCCACTGACGAAGCCGAAGGCCCCGACGCCGATCGCGGCGGCCACCACCACACCCGCCGAGACGCCCGCGCGGTGGCGACGCACGTACTTGCGCGCGCGGTACAGGGCCCCGGCGGAAGTCGCGACCACGGGCTCGTGGGCGAGGTACCGCCGCAGGTCGTCCGCCAACTCGCCCACCGACTGGTAGCGCCGGCCGGGTTCCTTCTCCAGGGCGCGGAGGCAGATGTGGTCCAGATCCCCCGCGAGCTGGCGGATCAGCGCGTGCCCGTCGGTGCCACGCAGCGGCCCGGCAGCCGTCGCCGTGTCCGTCTGGCGGCGCAGGCGCGTGCTCGGCGTCGGCGGATCGTCCTCCCGAATCCGCCGCTGGAGGTCGGACAGGGGCACGTCTCCCGCGCTGGTCAGCTCGAATGGACGCAGGCCACTGAGCAGCTCGTAGAGCACGACTCCCAAGGAGTAGACGTCCGAGCGGGTGTCGATCTCCGCCGAGCCCGGGTCGGCCTGCTCCGGGCTCATGTAGTCCAGCGTCCCGACGACCCGACCGAGCTGGGTCTGCAGGGTGCGCTCCGCGAGCCGGCCCGTCGTCGCGCGGGCGATGCCGAAGTCGATCACCTTCGGGACCGGAACTCCGTCCTCGGTCGCCACCAGGAGGTTCGACGGCTTCAGGTCCCGATGGATGATGCCCCGCTGGTGCGCGTGGCGAACGCCCTCGCAGACGTCGAGGAACAGCTCGATGCGCGCCCGGGTCGAGAGGCGCCGACGGTCGCAGTAGCCCGTGATCGGCTCCCCGTCGATGAGCTCCATCGCGAAGTACGGACGACCCTGATCGGTCGCGCCGCCGTCGTAGACGCACGCGACGTTGGGGTGCGACATCCGCGCCAGCGCCTGGCGCTCGGCCTCGAACCGCGCCAGGACCTCGACCGAGTTCAGGCCCGGCTTGATGACCTTGAGCGCCACGCGGCGGACGATGGGGCTCAGGCGCTCCGCGGCGTAGACCTCCCCCATTCCCCCGTCGCCGATCAAATCGCCCAGCCGATAGGGCCCGACGCTCGAGCCGCTCAGGGCCCCGACCGACGGAGCGCCGCCGCTCCGCATGCGCTCGAGCACGTCCTCCCCATCCAGTGTGGCGATCAGCTTCTCCAGCTCCCCGCGCAGTTGGGGTCGCGAACCGCACTCCCGCTCGATCAGGTCCTCGCGCTCGGAGAGGGTCAACTCCGCCGCGACGTCGAACAGCTCGACCAGTCGCTCGCGATCCTGTGCGTCCAGGGGGTCAGTCACGGCGCGGCACCTGATCGAGATCGACGCCCGGACGACCATCGGGATCGCTCAGGTGCGCGTTCAGCCAAGCCTTCGCGAAGCGCCAGTCGCGCTCGACCGTGCGGGTCGAGCGCCCCAGGACTTCAGCGACCTCGGCGGACGAGAGCCCACCGAAGAAGGACAAGGTCACGACCTCGGCCTGCCGTGGATAGCCGGCCTCGAGCTCCTGCAACGCATCTTCCACCGCGAGGTCGTCCAGGCTCGGCCCGCGGTGCCCAGGCTCCAGGTCGACGTCCGCGTCGAGCCGCCGCAGGTGCCCGCCGCGCTTGAGGCTGCCCTTGCGCTGGAGATGGTCGGCGAGCAGATCCCGCATGGCTCGCGCCGCCGCCCCGAAGAAGTGCGCGCGGCCCTGCCAGCCGGGATCCGCCGTGCCAACGAGCTCCAGGTAGGCCTCGTGGACGAGCGCCGTCGCCTGCAGCGTCTGGCCCGGGGAGAGCTTGGCCAACCGCGAGGCGGCCAGCCGCCGCAGCTCGCCATAGACCAGCGGCAGCAGCTCCTGGGCGGCCTCACGCTCGCCGTTGTCGAGGGCGCCGACCAAGCGGGTCAGGTCCCGTCGGGGCTGCGGACTGCGCGGATCGGACATCGCTCCCAGTCTTGAGTGCGAAGCGAGGTTCACGCAAGCGGATCTCCAGCTCGATGGCTGCCGCCGGACCGTGTTGGACCGAGCGCGCCGCCGAACCACGCCGCCGCCGCCCGGGCACGCGCCCGGGCGGCTAGCCTGAGTTCCCGACCGGCCGGCCGGCGCCACCGCGAACTGGAGCTGGGCGAGATCACCCGAGGCCGGGAGCTGGGCTGCGAAGCTCGACACGGCGACAGACCTCAGAAGGTACCGATCGTGATGTCGAGGGCGTTGGTCAGCCCGACGACCAACGCGGCGTCGATCGAACCGCCCTGGGTGCAGAGCACCGTGCCCGCCAAGCCGCAGTCGGCCGGGATCTCGAAGCCGAAGGGCTCACCGGGCGCACCCGTGACGATCGAGATCGGCGCCGCGCCGCACAGCAGGGTGCCCAGCGGCGAGGGCACATCCGACGGCGTCAGTCCGATCGCCACGAAGTCGAGCACGGCGCCCGGGAGGAAGCTGCTGTGGTCGATCACGGGGTCCCAAGTCTCCGCGACCACCGGAGCGCTCGTGGTGCCAGGCAGCAGCGCCGCGGGATTCGGCGGCGTCCCGAGACGCACGGTCTCGAGCGCCCCGACCGGCGTGCAGGGGGTGTAGATGTCGACGGCGTCGCTCGCCGTCGCCGGCACCTGCGGACCCGGGCTGCCCCCGGCGAAGACCGCGCGGCCGTGGGCCACGCCGCGGGCGGCCTCGTGGCGACGCTCCGAGAGCTGGGCCGGCCACAGCCAGGACTCGCTCCCGACGTCGTAGATCTCGACCAGGTCGGTGCCTCCGGCGTTGGCGGGGAGACCTCCGGCGAACAGCACGCGGCCGCCGACTCCGGCCACGGAGATGGAGTCGCGCGGAAGGACGAGCGTCAGGGTCGACCAGCTGTCGGACTGGGCGTCGTAGACGTCGACCACCGAAGACATGATGGCCGGCATGAACGCCGAGACGACTCCGCCGGCGAAGTACGCCCGATGGCCGACCCGCGCGGCCGCGTGGAGGCCGAGCGATCGCGCCTGGGAGAGCGACTGGGTGGACCACGTTCCGGTGGCGCCGTCGTAGATGTCGACCGTGGCCGAGAACCCGACACCGGGCACCCGCCCACCTGCGAACAGGGCCACTCCGTCGACGGAGACGGCGGCGATGCCTTGGCGTGCCGAGGAGAGGTCGGTCGTCGACCACGCAGCGGCGTCGCTGGGCGGCCCCACGCTGCTGTCGTAGACGTCGACCAGGGTCGTCACGCCATCCTCGGCCCGGCCGCCAGCGAAGAGCGCTCGATCTCCGACGGTCACGGCCGAGATTCCGCTGCGCGCCTTCGAGAGTTGGACGGTCGACCACGCGGCCGGCGAGCTCGGCGGTCCGACCGAGGCGTCGTAGATGTCGACCACATCGCTCGACAGGACCACGTTGCCGCCACCGGCGAAGAAGACGAGTTGGCCGACGGTCGTGGCCGCGACCTCACCCCTCGCGCTCGAGAGCTGAGCGACGGACCAGGCCCCCGTCGCCGCGTCGTAGATGTCCACGACGTCGCTGCCCACGATGTGCCCCCCACCCGACCAGTCGAGCAGGCCGCCGCCGAAGAAGATCAGGTCCCCCAGGGCGGCACTGGCCACGGCAGCGCGATCGACCGAGAGCCCGCTGGAGGTCCACTGGGCCGGTGCCTGGGGGGCGAGGAGGAGCAGGAGGCCGAGGGCGGCGACGCTGGGGGGCAGGAGTCTCACGGAGTCTCTTTCGAAGTGGGGTTGGGCTCGGCGCGCCGTCAGCCGTCGGGACCTGTTCCGCGAGGGGCCGGGCGCGTCCAAGGGTCCATCCCGATTCGCGTGCCAGTTGCCGACACGATTCTCTCGGATAAGGCGGATTCGAGGCGGAGAAGCCTTGGGAGTACGGGGGAGGGCTGGGTGAGGTCGCGTCGAGGGACCGTCAGAGGAGTTCGAGCAAACGCCGGGGACTCGTCCTTGGACCGTCGTCGAGGTAGCGGTCAAGGCACACTCGCCCAGAGCCGGCTGCCTGTGGCCCCCCTCGCCACCGCGGGGACGGACGCCCCATCGAGCAGGCCTGCCGGGCACACCCCCAGCGGTCCAGAAGGGGAGCTACGATCCTCGCGCCGCCTCGCCGCCGATGCCTGCGCTGGGTCGCGGATGACCCCCCTCGGAGCCTGACCCCCCAATGCATCGTTCCTGCACCTCGCTCGCAATCTGCGCCTCGATCGCCGTGGCGCTCGCGGCCCCCGCCTCGGGGCAGCTCATGCACGGCTACCTCGGGGTCCCCAACGAGGCGCCCTCGGCAGAGTACGGCGGAGGCTTCTCGATGTACGTCGCGGCCTGGCCGCTCTTGGAAGAGTGGCCCGGCAATCGCTTCCAGACCGGGCTGTTCGGCACCTGGATGTTCGCCCAGAAGCCCGAGCGCGAGCTCGAGGGCAAGCTGTACTCCGACATCGAGGGCGGCCTCGGCTGGTGGCGCGACACGCGCTTCGCGACGGCTACGCCCAAATTCATCATGGGTGGCGTGACCCTGAACTTCGCGACCTGGGCCAACGGACCGGGCGCCGGCAAGGGACGGGACTGGGACGAGCCGCGGGGTAAGTACGGGGTGGCTCAGCTCAGCCCCTGGGTGATCTGGCCGCCCGACGGCCTGAACCTGGCCCAGGGGACCTGCGGCGAGCTCTTCGGCTACGGCTACCTGCCGCTGCCGCTGACCGAGCCGAAGGCGACGACCGCCGGACATCCGGTCCCGACCGGCGACCAGAGCTGGACGCTCTTCTTGAACACGGCCAACTTCAAGGGGCCGGTGGCGTTCTTCACGCCCTACTTCTTCTCCCAGCACACGATCGATCGCCCGGACCTCGCCGGCATCTTCCTCGACGCGATGCCGTCCGATCCGGGCCGGGCGCTGCAGATGGAGACCCAGTACATCCCGGCGACCCTGGAACTCGATCGACGCGAGCGGGCCTACGCGCGCTCGGCGCCGACTCGCTTCCCGCTCAACGGGGACGACGCGTCGGTCCTCGTCCATCGCATCACGTCGTACAAGCGGCTCGCCCTCTGGGATGCGGTCGAGACCTGGTTCGACGGCGGCGAGCCGGCCTCCGGGGCGATCGCGCCCGAGGCGGGGAGGCTCCACACCATTCCCGGCCACGGCTGGTCGACCTGGAAGATCCACGCGGACGACACGCCGAACGAAGAGCAGCGGACGATCGCGTGGAGCTCCTTCGCCGAGCCGGTCGCCCTGGACGACCACACCTTCGGCTACCGCTGGTCGCAGGAGTGGGTCGCTCGACCGAAGCAGCAGAAGGACGCCCCCCTGTTCACCCTGCCGGAGTTCTTCGAGCTCGAGGACGGCGATGGCGGGCCGATCTGGAACCCGGTTCGCCGCAACGCCGTGCCCGTGCGGCGCGACCTGGAGCGTGCCTCCTTCGTGCCGACAGAGGCCCACGATCCCGCCCCGTACACCACGCCCGAGGACGGTTGTTGGTCGGAGCCCGGCCCCGTGGCGGGGCCGTTCGAGGCGGAGCTCGGAGACGGGAGCGTGGTGACGTACCACTGGTACCGCTTCGCCGACCAGCCCGCACTGCTGAACGCGGACCTGTCCGACGAGGAGCGCGAGCAGCTCCAGGACCGAGTCGAACTCCTCCACCGCGCCTGGACGCGGGACCGCGAGTACCTGCCGCCGCCCGACCTCGGCGAGCTGGCATCGCTCGATCCCGCGCTGATCGTCGAGCCGCCGAAGGGCCTCGAGGTCGGCTACGTGCCGATCGTCACGCGGCAGGGCAGGCGCTGAGGAAGCCCTTGTAGGTCGCTGCGCCCGATCCCGGCGGCTGCGACACGGTCGAGCTCGCGCTCGAATCGAGCGCTGCCGTACTCCCCTGGTGTCCTGGATCAGAAATTCGGCGTCACTTCCCGGGCTCCGATCGCCGCTGGCGTCGCCAGCGCCTCCTCCGAGAATCGCAGCGGATACGCGTCGTCGGCGCGCCTAGTGTCCTGGATCAGAAATTCGGCGTCACTTCCCGGGCTCCGATCGCCGCTGGCGTCGTTGCGCCTCCTCCGAGTATCGCAGCGGATACGCGTCGTCGGCGCGCCTAGCCAGCATCGATCGGACCTCCGGGAAGTGACGCCGAATTTCTGATCCAGGACACTAGCCAGCATCGATCGGACCTCCGGGCAGTGACGCCGAATTTCCGATCCAGGACACTAGGCAGCGGCGCGCCGCCGGACCTCCATCCGGCCGGCCAGCCAGGCCACCACCAGGTACAGCGGCAGCTCGACGGACAACCAGGACGGTCCGTCGACGGTCATCATGTTCGCGACGCCGGCCGCCAGCGAGAGCGCGCCGACGATCATCGCGAGCGCCATCGGTCGTGAAGCACCCAGCCGCGCGGCCGTCCACGCCCCTACGAAGGACTGGCCGAGGTGCGCCGCCAACACGACGAGAAAGGCCGTAGCCGGCAGTGTGCCGAGGTACGCGTTGAACTGCTCGGGGTCCTGCATGCTCGTGCCCTCGGGCATGGGATAGAGCACGTAGACGTTCAGCAAGACGAGCGCCATGTTCACGGCCATGCCTGCGACGAGGCCGATGACGACAGCGAGGATGTTTCGGATCATTGGGCGTGAGTCTCCTTCGAATCCGCGGCCGACTCGAGCAAGGGCCGGCGCGCGACGGACGATCGCTGGACTCGTTACGCCCACTGCGACCTTCGGCAGGCCGTGATCCTAGTGTCCTGGATCAGCAATTCGGCGTCACTTCCCGGGCTCCGATCGCCGCTGGCGACGCCAGCGGCGATCGGAGCCCCGGCAGTGACGCCGAATTGCTGATCCAGGACACTAGGCCCACTCACTCGCGGTCAGGAAGAGACGCAGGTCGAGCTCGAGCTGGTGGTACTCCGGCTCCATGTGCTCGCACAGACGGTAGAAGGCGCGGTCGTGCTCGCCGTGCTTCATGTGCGCCAACTCGTGCACGACGATCATCCGCAGGAACTCGGGCGGCGTGTCCTTGAACAGGCTCGCCACCTGGATCGAGCGGCGCTTGCGGAGCTTGGCGCCCTGGACTCGCGTACTCGTGGTGTGGAGGCCCAGCGCTCCGTGGATCACGTGGAGTCGGTCGTCGAACTGCACCTGCCCCAGTGGCGCGGAGGTCTTCATGTGGCGCGCCTTGAGCTCCTGGACGTAGACCTGGAGCGCCTTGTTCGAGCGCACGTCGTGCCGATCGGGATAGCGCGCGCGCAGTCGGTCGGCCAGCTCCCCCGCCTCGAGCAGCTCGAGGGCCTGGGTTCGCAGCGACTCCGAGTAGCCCGCCAAGTACGGCAGTGAGGTCATTGGGATGCAGGTTAACCCCAAGGACATCGGCCCGCCCGCAGGCGACGCTCGGAAGCCAGCTCCACCGACTTCGGATCCGGCGTCCGCCGCCCGCAGTTCGCCCCTGATCGAGAAGGAGCGGCGGCGCCAAGCACCGCCGCTCCCTCTGGTGCGAACTCGAGCCCCGTCGGCTCTCAGCCCGCCGTCTTGACCTCGCTGAACTCGATCTCGTTCGCGGTCAGCACCTCGCGGACCGCGTCCACGGAGAAGTCATCGGGGTTGGCCACGAGGATCTCGATCTGATCCTCGAAGTAGACGTCGATCGCACCGGTTTCGTTCATCAAGGCCGCACGGACCTTGCCAGCGGTGACCGCTCATGTCACTCCGGTGTCGACCGTCACGACCCCGCGCGCCCGCGGTCGTTGGACGTACTCCAGGGACTCGAGCTGCATGCCGCGGTCCTCGAAGGCGGCAGCGATGGCCGCCTGGTCCAGGTCGCTCCCGGGTTCGAGGACGAAGACGGCGCGGGCGCCGCTCATGTGGAGTCGATCGATGCCTTCGACGCTGTTCATGGCCGCACGGGCCTTGACTCCAGCGCTTCAGGCGCCGCCGGTGGCTTCGACGACGTAGACCAGCTCCTTGGAGTGGCCAGTGCTCAGGGCGGCGCAGGATGCGACCAGCATCGCGCCTAGGACGATCAGAGGGTTTCGCATGGATGGGGACGCTTCGATTCGGGGGACGGGGACGGCGACTCAGGCCGCCCTGATTCGAGCCAAGTAGTCCACAGCTGCCTCGTGATCCACCCCCTGTGATCGGAACTCGAGTCGGGACCCCCGCTCTCGTTCCGGGCCGGAACCAGCTGGCGTGCGCGGGCATCCACGGCAGTGGCCCACCGCGCTGGCCCCTCGGGGGACGTGCCCCCTTCAGGGAATGGCCTCGGGAGGGGGCGCAGCCCACCCCGATCGCCGCTGGAAGCCCTGGGGCGAGCCCGTTCTCCTGGACTCCGGCTCTCTACAAGACCGCAATCGCCCTTCGGCTGGGCCGAGAGTACTCCCAAGCCCTTCCCCTTGCAGACAAGCCTCACTTCGACTTCAACCTTCCCGCTCGCCTGCGCCGACACCGCTCTGCCGGCCTCGGCTCAGACCACCAGGACCGTCGACGATGACGGACAGGCCGACTTCACTTCGGTAGCTGCCGCGGTCGCGTTCGTCTCGTCGGGCAACATGCTGCTGATCGAACCGGGTGCCCAAGCGCGCACCACGATCGACGACAACTGAGCTTGATCGGCAACCCTGCTGGCCCGCGTCCGGCGCTCGGCGACATGGTGATCCAGGACATCCCGCGCTTCGACCTGGCCCACCTGAGCCCCGACTCGGTCAAGCCCCAGGCCATCCCCGGCCGGTCCCAGATCGACGACTGCGATGTATCGGACGTGAACCTCGACGGCGCCCTGAACACCTTCGACGTCGATCAATTGGTCATCTTCCGGTCGAACATCACGGTCCACGAGGTCATCAATGCCGACGCGGCCCACGTCGAAGGCGCGTCGCGGGTAGTGTTCGTGGATTGCTTGATCGAGGGCGGCCCGGCCCAACCGGACGGGGCTTCCGCCATGGGCGGCTGGGGTGGAGATGCGCTCGAAGTCACCGGGCAGAGCAAGGTGACCTTGGCGGGCACGACCGTCCGGGGAGGCACGGGCCAAGAGGTGGTCGGGTCTTCGGAGCCAGCTGAGGGCCGGGATTAGCCATGCCGAGGATGCCCGGAGGCTTGGGGACTTGGCTTGGGTTGGTGGGGTCGTGGGTGGTCGCGGTGCCGAGGGCCCGCGGCTGAGGCTTCACGCCCCGCTGAGGACGGGTCGGTCTTCACGGTGCCGCCAGCCGGTGAGAGGCGGCCGCTGGCCGCCCGTTGGGCGTGCTGGGCGCGGATCCTGGTGACGGATGTGGGCCAGGCGCGCCGACGACGCGTTTCCGCTGCGACACTCGAAGGAGTGTGCAACGACTCCAGCGGCGATCGGGGTCCGGGAAGTGATGCCAAGTTCCTGAGTCCGGACATTAGGTTGACCCGGTGCCTGCATTCCTTCGCATCGCGCTCGTCGCCGCCTTGATGGCCGCGGCCTGCCGCCCATCCCACCGAACCCTACCCGCACCGGCGCAGGAGGCCCCGACCCCTTGGGCTCAGGAGATCGAGGCGTTCGAACGGCAGGACCTCGAGCGCCCGTTCGACAAGGGCGGCGTGGTCTTCGTAGGCAGCTCGAGCATTCGCCTGTGGAGCAGCCTGCAGGAGGACATGGATCCGGTCCCCGTCCTCAACCGCGGCTTCGGTGGATCGCGGCTGGCCGACTCGGTGCGCTACTCCGACGTCCTGGTCGGCAAGCACGATCCGAGTCTGGCGGTCGTCTTCAGCGGGACCAACGACCTCGCTGGCAGCGACGCCAAGTCAGCTGACGAGGTCGTCGAGCTCTTCCGCCTACTGGTCGAGGCACTGCGCGCGTCCGATGCTGACCTGCCCATCGTCTACATCGCGATCACCCCGACCCTGGCCCGTGAGCAGCACATCGAGACGGTCCGCGACGCCAACAGGCGGATTCGAGCCGTGTGCGACGCGGACGAGCGGCTCGAGTTCATCGATCCCACCGCCGACCTCGCGGACGCCGACGGCCGGCCCGATGCGCGCTACTTCCGCGCAGACCGCCTGCACCTGAACGAAGCGGGCTATGCCATCTGGACCGACCACATCCGGCCGGTGGTCCAGGGTCTCTACGAGCGCGAGCAGCGGTCGACCGTCCAACGGTAGGGACCGGGCGGGCCCACAGGCGGGTCAGGCCTGCCCCCGTGGGACCACCGCGCCCCCGCGATGTGTCCCCGGTTCCGAAACAGGTGCGGCTCTCCAAGCCCCCCGGCCGGCCCGAGCCGAGTGCGCCGCTGGTGTCAGCGCTCCCGGTCGCCACGGCGAAGCCCGCCTCGGCGTCGAGGCGAGGGTCCGCCGGGGAATTAGTGTCCTGGAGCCGCCCACCCCGGACGCGAGATCCCGACGCCGAGTACCCACACGGTCCGCCCCAGCTCCGATCCCGCGGGACCCGTGGCCGGCCGTAGCAATCCTCGACAGTCGCTGGCCCCGGGCCTCTGCCCCGGCGACCGGCCCATCAGACCGAGTACTCAGGACCATAAGGGGATCAGATCAGGATTGCGGACCGTTCGTGGCCCAAGATGACGCCCACGACGCGCGCTACCCATGCCTGCGGCGCCCTACGACCCTGGCTGCGATCGCTCGGAACGGGCATGGCCCCCTCCACATCTGGCAGGGAGCGCCCTCCAGCCACCGCGTCCCAACGGAACGACCATGACCCCCACCCAACAACTCACTTGCGTCTCGGCGAGCTTCGCGGCCCTGCTGATCGCCGCCTGCGCCTCGCCCCAGGATTCTCGCTCCATCGGATCGCTCGAGGCGAACGCTTCATCAACCGCTGAATACCACGTCGACGAAGCCTCCTACGGCGATGCCGATGAAGACCCGATGTCCAACCAAGACTGGTGGCCCAACCAGCTCGACCTGCGCGTCCTCCACCAGAACTCGCCGGCGAGCAATCCACTTGGTGAGGACTTCGACTACGCCGCGGAGTTCGCCAAGCTCGACGTCGCGGCCCTGCGCGCCGACATCGAGGAGCTGATGACGACCTCGCAGGACTGGTGGCCGTCCGACTACGGCCACTACGGGCCGTTCTTCATCCGCATGGCCTGGCACAGCGCCGGCACCTACCGCGTCGCCGACGGGCGTGGCGGCGCCGGCGACGGCACCCAGCGCTTCGCGCCCCTCAACAGCTGGCCGGACAACGCCAACCTGGACAAGGCGCGTCGCCTGCTGTGGCCGATCAAGCAGAAGTACGGCAACAAGATCTCCTGGGCCGACCTGATCGTGTTCACCGGCAACTGCGCCTTGGAGTCGGCGGGCTTCAGGACGTTCGGCTTCGCCTTCGGCCGCGAGGACGTGTGGGAACCCCAGAGCGACGTCTACTGGGGGCCCGAGGGCACCTGGCTCGCGGACCAGCGTTACTCCGGTGATCGCGACCTCGCCAACCCCCTGGCCGCGGTCCAGATGGGCCTGATCTACGTCAACCCCGAGGGCCCCAACGGCAAGCCCGATCCCCTCGCCGCCGCCAAGGACATCCGCGACACCTTCGGTCGCATGGCGATGAACGACGAGGAGACCGTGGCTCTGATCGCCGGCGGTCACACCCTTGGCAAGGCCCACGGCGCCGCGACGCCCCAGGGCAACGTCGGCCCCGAGCCCGAGGCCGCTGGTCTCGAGGAGCAGGGCCTGGGTTGGATCAACACCTACGGCAAGGGCAACGCCGAAGACACCATCACCAGTGGACTCGAGGGCGCTTGGACCTCGACGCCCGACCGATGGTCCCAGGGCTACCTGGCCAACCTCTACAACTTCGAGTGGGAGCTGACCAAGAGCCCGGCCGGCGCCCACCAGTGGACCCCGAAGGGTGACTCCGCGCCGAAGAACGTGCCGGACGCCCACATCCCCGGGAAGTTCCACGCGCCGATCATGTTCACGACGGACCTGGCGCTCAAGCTGGACCCGATCTACGGGCCGATCTCCAAGCGCTTCCACGAGCACCCGGACGAGTTCAACGCCGCCTTCGCCAAGGCCTGGTACAAGCTGATCCACCGCGACATGGGTCCGGTCTCGCGCCTGCTCGGCGACGACGTGGCCCCGCCCCAGTTGTGGCAGGACCCGATTCCGACCTTCGACCACGCCCTGATCGGTGACCGCGAGATCGCGGCTCTGAAGTCGAAGATCCTCGACTCGGGTCTTTCGACCTCGGACCTGATCGCCACCGCTTGGGCCTCGGCCTCGACGTTCCGCAGCAGCGATATGCGTGGCGGCGCCAACGGCGCGCGCGTGCGACTCGCCCCCCAGAAGGACTGGAAAGTCAACGACCCGGCGCAGCTCGCGCAGGTGCTCGGGACGCTGGAGCGCATCCAGTCGGACTTCAACGGCGCCCAGACCGGCGACAAGCGTGTATCCCTCGCCGACCTGATCGTGCTGGGCGGCAACGCCGCGGTAGAAGCCGCGGCCAAGCAGGCCGGCCACGACGTGCTGGTGCCCTTCACCCCGGGCCGCGCGGACGCTTCGCAGGAGCAGACGGATATGGAGTCTTTCGCCGCCCTCGAGCCGGCCGCGGACGGCTTCCGCAACTACGTGGGCGACTCCCCCTACCGTCGCCCGACGGAGATGCTGGTGGACCGCGCCCAACTGCTGAGCCTCTCGGCCCCGGAGATGACTGCCCTCGTCGGTGGTCTGCGCGTCCTCGGCGCCAACGCCGCGGACTCCAAGGCCGGCGTCTTCACCGACCGGCCCGGCGCCCTGAGCAACGACTTCTTCGTCAACCTGCTGGCGATGGGGACCGAGTGGAAGGCGGCGTCGGGCTCCGGCGACCTGTTCGAGGGTCGCGTCGACGGCAAGGTCAAGTGGACCGGCAGCTCGGTGGACCTGCTCTTCGGATCGAACTCGCAGCTGCGCGCCATCGCCGAGCTCTACGCCAGCGAGGGCGGCGAGCAGAAGTTCGTCAATGACTTCGTCGCGGTCTGGAACAAGGTCATGAACCTCGACCGCTTCGACGTCTGATTGCGCCGCGAGTCCTGCTCGCCCGCTCGCGGGCGACCTCGGTTCGTAGCCGACTGGGTTGAGTCGATCAGGCCGGACCCCTCGGGGTCCGGCCTGAGTCGTTGGTGGCTCGGCGGTTGCTACCCCGGATCGATCACGGAAGGACGATCGTCGCTGTGTTGGAGAAGGCCACCTGCGGGCCAGCCGGCGGGAGGCAGAGCACGGCAGCCTGGGCGTGGAACTCGGTGCCGGACGGGAACGCGCCGGCGGGGATGGGCACCGCGAGGCTCGGCAGAAAACTCAGGGAGACGGTGCCCAGCACACCGTAGAAGAGCGGATCGAGGCCGAAGCTACCGTGCACACCGGGGATCGTGAGGGGGCCTGCGAGGTTCGGGCTCCACAACAGCCAGGCCGTCCCGCTGGCGCCGCCCGAGCTGACCATCAGGTTCGCCTGCAGACCGATGAACTCGGTGACCGAGGCGGTGAGCCCGGGCGCCGCGAGCAGGCCGCCGGGAATCGCGACGGAGGTACCCGCGTGGTCGAACGTGACGTCGAGCTGCCCCGTTTCTACGAGGTGCCCCGCGGGGATCGTCACCTGGACCTGGTTCGCGCTCTGAACCTGCCCCAGCAGCGGGGGCGAGCTCCCGAACGTGACCGTCGCCGGTTGAACCGGGTCGAAACAGCTCCCCCACAGGCTGATCGTGCGGTCCTCGTACCAAAGGGCCGAACTCGGACTCAGGAACGACAGGTGCGGTTCGGCGGAGTAGCTCGTCAAGCCGTCGCTGCTACCCGACTGGTAGACGGCGCCCTGGAACGTCGCCAGGGAGAGGTTGGCGAGCACCGGCTGTAGCTCGTCGTGGCCGAGTTGCTGCCAGATACCGCCCACCAGACGCGCGGTCTGCAGGCACGGACCGCCCGAGAAGGCCTGACAGAAGGTCTTCCACTCGCCGGCCGCGAAGGGCACGCCGTCGCGCACGGCCACGGTGCTGGCCGCGATCGACGTCGAGAGCTGGATCTGCCCCAGGTCGCTCCAATCGACACCTCCGAAACGGTAGACGCCGCCCGCGGCCGCGTAGAGGCGATCGCCGCTGCGCTCGAGGTCGAACACCGCGGGCAGGTTCGTCGGAGCCAGGGGCGCCCAGGTCAGGCCATCCCAGCGGCCGACATTCTGGAAAGCCGCGCCGCCGACGCCTGAGAACGACCCCGCGGCGACCAGGTTGCCGGCGAAGGTGGCGAGGTCTTCGACCCTGCCGTCCAGGCCGGGCCCGAGGGGCTGCCAGGCGGCGCCGTCGAAGCGCGCAATGTTCGACGCTGCCGTGCCGCCCGCTGTCGCGAAGATACCACCCGCGTAGAGCTCGCCCCCCAACTCGAGCAGCGCCCGGACCTCGTCCGTGCCGGCGGAACCGATGCCCGCGCCCAGGGGTTGCCACAGGACGCCGTCGAAGCGCGCGACCCGCGCAGCCGCGACCCCGTCGACGGAGGTGAACGAGCCGCCGACGACCAGACCGAGCGAAGTCTCCGCCAGGGCCGCGATCGCCCCGTCGAACCCGCCGGGGAGCAGGGTCCACGCGCTGCCGTCGAAGGTGGCGACGCGGTGATCGGATCCGCCCTGGGGCACGGTCCCGACGACGTACAGGGCTTGGTTGCCCCCGAAGGCGCCCGACTCGGCCAGGGGCGAGCCATGCACCGGACCCGAGCAGAACTGCTGCGCCTGCGAAGGCTCGCCGAAGGAACCGAGGCCGAGACCGACCAGCGCGAGGGCGAGGCGAACACGTTGCATGGGAACTCCAAGGCTGCGGGGCCGTGACCCCGGGGGCAAGAGGGAGCAGGCGTCTGAGCTGCTACAGGAGCTCGATCGTCACACCCCCGAGGCACGACCCTAGCAGACCCCGCGGGCCGCGGGGGCGCCGGGGTCGACCCCTCCAATGGGACCTTCGACCCCGACGCCCTCCCGGCTCACATGGACTTCGCCAAGGCCACCAGTTGGTCGAGTGCCTTGCCCCAACCCTCGTGAAAGCCCAGCTGCTCGTGCTTCGAGCACGTCGCAGCCGTCGAGTGCATGGCGATGGCCGTGTACCGGGTACCGGTCCCCTCGGGTGCCAGCAAGATGAACGCAGTGAAGGCGAAGGACATGTCGTCCTGCCGATCCAGCAGCGCGGGACGGTAGCCCGGAATGAGGCTGTTGGTCCACACCAGGCGTCTCGCTGGAACCACCTCCAGATAGCAGCCCTCGTTGGGGAACTCCTCGCCCCCGGGCGAACGCATCACGGTGGAGAAGGCGCCGCCAGGCCGCAGGTCGATCTCGCACTCGACCGTGGTCCAGGGCGCGGGCGTGAACCAACGCTTGAGGTGCTCGGGCTCGGTCCAGGCCCTCCAAACCAACTCGGGCGGCACGTCGACGACGCGCTCGAGGACGAGGTCCAACTCGGGGTCCGTCACGGGTAGTTCGCTCATGGGTTCGCCTGCATCTCTCCGAGGTAATCGTCGAGTTGATCGAGGCGCGCCTCCCAGAGGCTGCGCTGCTGTTCGAGCCAGGCGCTGGCCTTCGTCAGGCGCGCCGGCACCACGCTCACGGTCCGTACTCGCCCACGCTTCTTCGTGCGCACCACGCCGCTGGCCTCCAGCACCTGGATGTGCTGCAAGAAGGCGGGCATGGACATGTCGAAGGGCGCCGCGAGTTCGCTGACCGGGGCCGGTCCGCGTCCCAGGCGCACCACCACCGCTCGTCGCGTGGGGTTGGCCAGGGCCTGGAAGACTCGGTCGAGGGACTCGGTGGCGGGGCTCACGGGGAGCGATACTGCCCCGCGACTTCAGTTAGGTCAATACCTAAGTATTGGCCGAGGCGGACGGCACGTCTCGACCCACCCGGTCAGTCCGCGGTCCGGGCCGTGGTCGCCTCGCCGTCCGTCGTGGGGAGCTCGAGGTCGAGCAGCGGTCCGACGACCCGCGCGACCGCCGCAGCCACCAAGCGGTGCCCGTCGGCGTTGTAGTGCCACGGATCGTCGAGCTGCACCAAGGTCGACCCCGACCCCGCGTAGTCGGCCGTGACTCGCTCGATCTCGCCCGCGCGCACGTAACCCCGCTCGCGGATCGCCGCGGCGAGCTCGGCCATCGGTGCGTCGAAGGCCGCCGCCGCGTCCACGACCCTCGCGCTCGCGCCATCGGACGCAAGGGCGGGCAGCCACTCGTCGCGCCAGTAGGCCGTCGGACCAGGTGCCTCGCTGACCAGTTGGTCGGTGGTCGGCAGACCGATCACGACCAGACCTCCGCCCCAACCCTCTACCCGCTCCACGATCTCCGCCAGGCGCGCGCCGCGGATCCGCCGCAGCCCGGCGTGGCGCGCCGCGTGTGGGTCCTGGATGAAGTCGTGGTGCATGAAGTCCCACACCTCGGCGGGCGTGCTGGACTCGAACGCCGACCACAGGGAGAGCAGCAGCCCACGCGCGTCGTCCGGTGCCCAATCGCGCGCGAAGCGCTCGAAGACCGACACCAGGATGCCCGGCACGTCCGTCTCCGGCGCGCCGGCGCAGGCGACCCCGACCGCTGCCTTCAGCTGCGCGATCGCCGCTGCCTGGACCCCGGCCTCGAGCTCGTCCGCGATCACGGCCGAAGTGGCGTCCAGCAACGCCACCCAGAACCCCCGACGCACCCCGTCCGCACCGGGCTCGGGCTCGCTGCGGATGTCTGCGATGCGGTTACGTAGGAGCGAGTCGAGCAGCATGTCGTGGATCGCGGTCCGTACCACCAGGCGTCGCAGGGGATAGTCGGCCAACTCCCGGGTCGGTGCCATCAGCCCCATGTCCCGCGCGGTGACGGGCCACAGGACCAACGCCGGCTGGCCCGGTGCTACCTGGTCGTCGAACACGCGCGCCATCTGCTCGAAGGTGTAGCCGGCGACCGCGAAGTTCATCACGACCGCGTCGCGCCCCGGACCCAGGGCTCCGTCCAGCGCGGCCTCCAAGACGCGGGGCCAGGTCTGCTCGACCTCGACGCCAGTTCCGTAGGTCAGCGAGTTGCCGAGCACGGCGACCCGCAGCGGCCCTGCCCCCCCATCGGGCGCCAACAGCTCGGACCAGTCGCGACCGTCCCGAAAGCCCTGACCGTTGACGTACTCCCGCACCCGCAGGGTCTGCCCGAGCCGCGCCTGGTGCGGGATCAACTGCCAGCTGTAGCGCGGCGAATTCTCGAACAGGGTCTGGAGCCCGTAGCCGCCCAGGTGTCTCAGCGCGAACTCGGCGAGCAGGAGCAGCCCCACGAAGCTGATCGTGCGCGGCCCCACCGCGAGGGCCGTACCCGCGGTCGTGGCACTCGGCGTCGACCGTCGTTGCGCCTGCGGAATGGGTGCTCGTGCCATGGCAATGGGGCGGCGCGCGCGCGGCCGAGCGTCGAGCCTATCCCACGGCGGCAGGCTCGAAGCCGCGGTCCGCGGCAGATCCGCGGACCAGAAGGCTCGGAGATCGGCGGACCCCTGGCGAATCCGCCGCGGTTAGCGTGGGCCGCCACCCTGGATTCCCCCGGCCGCCCGACCCCGACCACCGATGAAGAGCGCCCTCAGTTGCCTGCTCCTGTGTTCCGCCCTGCCGCCGCTGCTCGCCCTGCGACCCGCGGAACCCGATGGCGCCGATGAGTGCGAGCGGATTGGCGCCGCCCTCGGTCTCGAACTTGTCGAGTTCGCGCCGATGGAGCCCGCCAGCGAGGCGCGCTTGGCCCAGGTGGACCGTGCCACCGGGACCACCTCGACGGGCGAGGTGCGGTTGTTCCGGGCGCGGCTCGCTCCGCCCGCCGATTCGACGTCGCTCGTGATCGCCTGCCAGCCCCTCGAAGGGTTGGCGCCGGCCGCCACGGCGATCCTGGCCTTGGACCAGGAGCGCGCCTTCGCCGGCGCCGCCGTGGTCGACGCTTCCACGCAACCGATCGAGGCTTGGGCGAGCTTCGCCGCCAACCTGCGCTTCGCCCGGCTGCCGCGGCTGTCGGACGCTCGGCCGCGAACGGAGCTGGCGACGATTCGGCAGCGCTGCGAGGGCGACGACAGTGACGACGCGCGGTTGACCGTGGCCCTACTCGACCTGCTCGCCTGCATGCACGAGCAGGCCTCGGTCTTCAACATCCCCGCGGACACCAACCCGCTCACGCTGAAGGAGCGAGCGGAGATGCTGGCCGATCGGTACGGCCGGGTCGCCGAGCTCGCGACGCCGGTGGCAGCCCTGCTCGACGACGGCGCCGCGCGTTTCGTGGAGCTCGCCCTCGACTCCCGTTCGACTGCGGCGATGGTGGCCGATGCAGGGGGACTGATGGACCGCGACGCGCGCCGGGCCCTGTTCGGCAACTGCAAGGCTTGCCACGAACTGCCCCTCGGCGACGAGTCTCTCAAGCGGCGCTTCGCCCGGGAGCGCGAACGCCTGGGCATCGGGGACGGCTACTTCCAGGTCGGCCACGACCTGCGCGTTTCCCACGCCGACAGTGAGGCAGCCCAACGGGTCGCGGACGCCATGCGGCGCGCGGCCCTCCTGTTGAACCCGGCTCCCTGAGGACACCGCCGATGGGCGTCGACAGATCGAGTCGTCGACGCTCGAGCGTTCGGATGCCAAGAAGGATCAACGCGCGATGAAGCCGCAGTCGACCCAATCCGCATGGTCGCTGTCGATGCCGGAATCGGCCTCCAACACCCTCAGCGTGAGTTGTTCCGCGCCCTCGAAGATCGGCAGGTCGAAGTGCCAGCGTTCCTGGGTGCGGAGCGTCGGCGAGCTCACCGCGACCTCACCGTCGATCAAGACCTGGAACACCACGCTGCAGACCGCGCGTCCGGCGACCTCGTCGTCGAGGCCGGCGACGGCGACGAAACGGCCATATCCGGGCTCGAGCGCGAACACGATGTCCGACTCGGCGTGGGTGCCGATGCCCCTGGCGAAGGCCTCGCCGTCGAGCGACAGGGGCCGGCCTTCGATCGATTGGTCGCGGCGCGGATCGCCGCCCCAGCCGGAGGTGGCCGAGAGCCAATCGAGGTCCGAGAGGTGCAGCTGCGGAAGCGGCGGGCGCGGGCCGCGGCCGGGGAAGAACAGCCGTTCCTGCTCGGCCCAAGCGGCGTGCAGCGCCTCCAGATCGGTGGGCGCAGGCACCTCCAACAGGGGCCACAGGGCCTGCGCCACGCGGTAGCCGATCGTGACGTGGTCGCCGTCGGTGTAGTGGTAGCCCGGGTCCAGGTCGGACGTGACCACCAGCGCCGCACGGGGGTCCGCCGCGACCACGTCCGCCTGGGCCGCACGCACCACCGGACCGCCGCCGCCGTTGTCGTCCCAGGCTCCGGAGTCGTTGATCTGGACGACCACTACCGGCAGGGCAGGCGTCGCCGTCGCCGCGCGCACGTCGGCGATCAGCTCGCGCAGGGAGGCCTCGTAACCATGCTCGCGCCCCTCGAAGCTGTCGCTCTCCCCTTGCAGCCAGACGAAGCCGCCCAGCTCGAAGGAGCCGCCGGCCAGGGCCTCGGGGCAGGCAGCTTGGGGTTGTGACAGGACGCGGCGCAGGCGCTGGGCCATGGCCTTGTAGAGGTAGCCGATCTCCCCGCCCACGCGGGCGACGGTGCTCGGCGGACGCCAGTCGTCGCTCAGGGTCGTGCCGCCCACGGCGACCTTGACCAGCAGCACCGGGGCCTCGAAGCGCTCGCCGAGGGCGCGGCCGAGGCTCAGCTCGAGCCCGACTTCATAGCCGGTACCCGGCGCGAGGGGGCCGCACGCACCGCGCCAGGAACACCACACGTCGTCGCGCGGCTCGACCAACTCGGGGGCGTACTCGCGCACCCACGCGGAGCTGGTGTAGCCCTCCATGTTCGACTGACCGGCGAGCAGGAAGACCTTGGTCGGCGCGGGGGCGGATTCCTGAACGGGGGGCGCGAGCAGCGTCAGGGCGAGGGCGAGGCTGAGCATCCAGGCACTCTACGCCGCGCGCGCCCGAGCAGCAGGCTTCAGGGCTCGCGCTCGAGCTCGATCACCAGCTCGGTCAACTCGTGGGCGCGGACCTCCACGACCCGCTCGCCCGGGGGCAGGAAGCCGGGGATCGCGGGGACCGTCACGCCGTACTCGCCCGGACGGTCCACGTACACGGCGGCGAACCCCACTGCCGAGCCATCGCCACCGAGTGTGCTGGTCTGCCCGGCGGTCGTCATGCGACCTTCGTGGTCGATCGCACGCACGGTCGTCTTCCAGGGGTTCACCGGGAACTCCCGCTCCCCCTCGCGCGCGACGATCCGCACCCCCTGCAGGCGTTCCAGCTCGAGCACGTGCACGCGCGAGCCCGGTCCCACGGTGACCGTCTCGTCGGGGGCGGCGTAGCCGTCCAAGAGGGCCGAGATCACGAGCTCGCCGATGGGCGCGCGGATCACGTAGCCGCCGCGCTCCTCGTCGTAGACCGCGCCCCTGGACGAGAAGCCGCCCGAGTTCTCCGGGCGCGGCGTGTGCCAGGTCAGGCTCAGCGGCGTGAGCTCGAGACCCGACTGGGAGTCGACCACGCGCACCAAGAGTTCCCCCGGCGCGCCGACCTCGAAGCGCACGTCGCGCAGACCCTCGGGCGGAAGGTCTACGGCCATGGCGATCCCCAAGGGATCGATCGAGAGCACCCAGCGACCCGGCCGCAGCAGGCCCGCGTCGAAGGGGTACTCGTCCTGGGTACCGAGGCGGGGCTCGGCGGGCAGGTCGAGGTTGAAGTTCTCCTGCGGGTCGAAGATGGATCCACCGACGAGTCCGAGCGCGAGGACCTTCGCATCGAGTTCCCAACCCGGCGGGAGCACGACGACGCCAGCGAGGGGCGCGGGCTCGACGTCGGCCGGACGCTCGACCGTGATCTGAAGGCGCGACATGGCGCCGGCGACGATCTCCACCTGCCCCTGACCCTGGAGCACGGGCTTCGCGCTCCGATCGCCGAGTTCCACCGTGACGAAGAGGTCGCCCACGGGCATGCCGGTGAAGGTCACGGGCCGCCCCTCGCCGAGGATCATCGCCTCGGCGATGGGCGGCGCGCCCTCGCGGATCCGCACCCGCACGAAGGAGCCCGGTGCCGGCCGATCGCCCACGAGGCTCACCTCCAGGTCGCCGCCGGGGATCAACGCCAGGCGCGTCTCGCCGCCCCGTTGCAGGTCGACCTGGGTCAAGCCCCAGGCGTGGGCCGCGGTGCGCGCGTAGACCGCGGCCAGGGGACTCGCGAACTGGAAGTCGGAAAGCTCCAACTCGATCGGCGAGTCGCCGTGCATCAACAATTCCGGCGCCACCGGTCCGGGGTGCAAGGGCAGCATCAGGCGCATGCCGCCGCGCGGGTAGAGCTCCACGCTCGAGAGGTCGGCGCCACTGCCCGCGTCGACCACGCGCAGGGTGGTCGCGGGCAACCAGCGGACCAGGAGCAGGTCGGGCGCTTGATCGGCGGCGTCGGGCTCGACAGGCAGCACGCCCCGGCCGCCGAGTTGACCGGAGTTGGCGGTGACGCGAGTGTCGGGCGCTTCGTCGAGGCTGAAGAGCCCCTCCCGCACCTGCACGTCGACGTAGTCCCCGACGTCGTCATGCCACACGTTGACGGTCAAGGTCCCGCTCTCGGCCCCATGCACCGCGCCGTCCTGGTCGAGGACGTGAACCCGGAAACGTCGCTGCGGGTGCACGTTCGGGGACGCCTGGTTGGGGTCCGGCGCTTCGGATGCGCGTGTGGCCTCGGCCGGGAGCTGCCCGCGCGCCCCCTCGATCGCGGTCGAAGCTGGCGCGCTCAGCGGCGGGTCCGAGCGCTCCGCCCCGCCGACCGACTCGATCGCAGGCGTCGGGCCGGGCTGTGACGGTTCACTGTCCCTGCCGTCGATGAACCACCAGGCGCCACCGAGTACCAGGGCCGCCAGGGCCAGAAGAAGCAGGGTCGGGGTTCGATTCGTGCCCATGGTCAGGGTGCCAGGCGGCCGCGCGAGCCTAGCGCGCCTGACCGCGGGCCCGGGTAGAACTCCTGCAAGAGTGCGCGCGCGCGCCGGCCCTAGACTGGCGACCGACCGATCCGTCCCACCGATCCAACCCCAGGCCCGACCATGCCCTCGATCCAGGTCCTCGCCCTGACGTCGATGTTCGCGTTCCCCGCGGCGGCCCTCGCCCTCGGACAGGTGCACGTGGTCGACGCCAGCGGCGCGCCCGGTGCCTTCACCGACCTGCAGGAGGCGATCTTCGCGGCCCAGGACGGCGACCTGATCCTGGTCGAGGACGGCACCTACTCGAGCTTCACGATCAGCGCCAAGGGGCTCACGATCGTCGCCGACACCGGGGCCGCGCCGGTCGTCGTCGGGCGCGCCGAGATCTCGGGCACGGCGGCCGGCCAGGACATCCTGATCCGCGGTCTGGAGCTGCGCACGCCCCTGTTCGAGCCGGGCTCGAGCGTGACCTCGACCCTCGGCACGGTGGAGTGGGTCGACTGCGTGATCCGCAACGGCAACATCGGCCAGGGCTTCGCGCCCGAGGGCCTGGCGCTGACCGACTGCGCACAGGTCGTGTTCGCCGGTTGTGAGCTCCGCGGTTCTCCCGCCGGCTTCCCCGGCGCCGGCAGCGGGCTGGAGTCCTTCAACGCCTTCGTGCAGGCCTACGACAGCCTGTTCCAAGGGGCCCAGGGTGCCCTCGGCGAGCTCGGCCACGGCGGGCACGGGGCCCGTGTGACAGGTGGGGTGCTGTTCGCAAGCGGCTGCACGTTCGCGCCCGGCGACGGGGGCAACGGGGTCACGATCTCGACCCAGTTCATGACCAAGTGCAAGGACGCCGGCGACGGCGGGAGCGGCATCCTGCTCGAGCCCAGCGCGACGATCCCCGTGCCGGCGTTCCTGGCACTGGACTGCACCTTCGGCGCGGGCGACTTCGGCAAGGCGACCCTGGCCACCTGCGTGGATGGCGTCCCGGGCCAGGAGATCGAGCTGCTGGCGGGCGTTCACCTGCCCCTGCCCGGCACGGCGCGCTCGTCCGTGGCGTCCTCACCGGTGCGGTTCGGCGGCCAGGTGCAGCTCGACCTCACCGGTGAAGGCGGGGACCTGGTGCTGCTGGCGGTCGCCCTGGGTCCGGGTTCGGTGCCCCTCGCCGGCGAACTCGACCCGTTCGTCGTGGATCCGATCACGAGCGTGTTCACGCTGCTCGGCGCCCTGCCGGCCAGCGGTGAGCAGACCTTCTCCTTTCCGGTGGCCTCGGTGCCGGGCGCGGCGGGCGTCAACCTGTGGCTACAGGGTCTCTATCTGAGTACCGGACTCGAACTCTTCCTGGGGGCGCCCAGCGCGACCAGCCTGATCCCGGCGAGCTTCTGACAACCCGTCCGAGACCGATCCCGGCCGCTGCCGCGAGCCGCGTTAGCATCTCGCGGCGATGACAGCGCAGGTGACCTCGATTCCGGGCTTCCACGAGCCCTTCAACGCGATCAGCCATCTGGGCGGAGCCGTGGTCTTCGCCGTCCTGACCGTGCCCCTGCTGCGCCGCGCGTCCGGCGACTGGCGGCGTACCTTCAGCCTCTCGGTCTTCGCCTTCACCTCGGTCTTCCTGCTCTCGATGAGCGGCGTCTACCACCTGCTGTCGACGGAATCGACCGGACGCGACGTGCTCGGGCGCCTGGACCAGGCCGGGATCTTCGCGCTGATCGCCGGGACCCACACGCCGATCCAGACCTTCTTCTTCCGTGGCTTCCGCCGCTGGGGCGTACTCGCTGCCATGTGGCTGGTCGCGGCGACGGGGATCACGCTCTTCGCCGTCTACTACGACTCGTTGCCGAGGGGCATCGCCACCTCGGTCTACCTGACCATGGGCTGGATCGCCGGCGCTGCGGGCCTGGTGGTCTGGCGGCGCGCGGGGAGCGCCGACGTGCGGCTGCTGATCCTCGGCGGGGTGACCTACTCGGCGGGCGCCGTGATGCTGGCCCTCGACTGGCCGAACCTGTGGCCCGGTGTCTTCGAGGCACACGAGCTGTGGCACGTCGCCGTCCTGTGCGCCCTGACCATGCACTGGCGCTTCTTCATGCAGCACGCGCGCATGGACCTGGACGGGGACCCGCAGCACCCCCACCAGGCGCCGCGCTGAGTGGACCGGCCGCGCGGCGCTACTGGATTGTTACGGGCCCGGCGGGCCCCGCTCGGGGCTGAGCGCGCATTTGCCTTCGCTCGATCGGTAGTCGGCTTCACGCCGCCGGCCTAGCGTTCACAGCATGGACGAGCCGCCCCCCTTCGGGCTGCCTCGCTCCTCGGTCGTGGGGGTCGACCGACACGGCGCGGAGGGCGACGGGCAGTCCAACGCTTGCGACCTGAACTCGAGCGAATCGCGTTCGCACGGGCCCGCGTCGGCCGCGGCGACGCCGCTCCAGGCGGCGGGGCCGGACTGGTCCCTGCGCGCCCGAGCCCAGCGCTTCCGCGCGGCCAGCCGAGCGGTCGAGGTGCCCCTCGTCGACCGTCTGCGCTTCTGGCTCTACTACATCGGCCTCGCTCACGGGGGCACGCCGGTCTACTCGCCCACCCGCGACGCCTGCTACGCCGAGGGGTTCCTGCGCCGCGGCTACGACAAGCAACTGGAGCGCATCAACCGGCGCCTGGCGAGCGAGCCGTGGCGCTTCGGACCGATCCCGGTGCCGGTCTTTCGCGCCGACGAGGTCAGCCCGATCGATCAGGACTTCCTGACGCGGCTGAGGATTCCCTACGTGCTCCGGGGGGCCGCCCGGGGACTGCCGCTGATGGATTGGAGCCTCGACTACCTCGAGCGCGGCTGGGGCCATTGCACGGGGCCGATCAACGCCGCCCTCGATCGTCCGGACCCGATCCAGACCCGCCCCACCAAGGCCCACCACTACTACGACTTCCGCCTGGGCACCCTGGGCGAGGTGGCCGAGTCGATCCGGCGCGGCGGTCCCGCGCGCTTCGTGGTGGCCGAAGACGTGATGCACGCGGACGGCGGCAGCTTGCTGCGGGACCTCGACCTGGCCCACTGGGAGCGCATCAGCGGTTGGGAGCGCAACCGCGGCCACTGGCTGCGCTCGCGCCTGGCCGTGGGCAAGGTCTTCAGCGCGCAGCTCCTGGTGCAACCCGAACGCGCCTACTCCCTGTGGCACACCGAGGGCGGCGACAACTTCTTCGTGCTGGCGCGGGGTCGCAAACGCTGGACCCTGACCGATCCGATCTACTCGCCGGCCATGCGCCCGCGGGTCAAACGCAGCACGAACTACACCGGCAGCAACATCGACGTGCGCGAGTCCGACGAAATCCAACGCCGCCGGGGGTTCGGTGGCTACCTCGGGATCCCGCGCGTGCAGGCGGACTTGCGGCCCGGCGACATGCTGCGGGTACCCGCCTTCTGGTGGCACACGGTCGAGACCCTGCCCGGGGACTACACCCTCGCGGCGAGCCTGCGGATCGAGCCCGGGCCGAGCCTGGTGGCGCCGGGGCTGTTGGCCATGCGCCTGATGGATCCCCAGGCCCACGCGATGATGCGCGCCTACCGGCGCTTCGGACGCATCTCGGACGCGTTGATCGGCCAACCGCGCAGGAGCCGCTCGCAGGCCGTCGACGGGACGGCGCGCGGCACCGACTGACGCGGGGCGCGTCCGGCGCGCTTCAACCGCGGACCGTCAGCGCCGCCGGGGGCCAGGGGCCGGGCATGGGCTTGCCGCGCAGACGGCGGGGATCGCGCTCCAGGCCGCGCACCAGGGTGTCGCGACGACGAACGACCCCGCCCACGAGCTGCGGCAGCCCAATGCCCGCGCGACGCTCGGTCAGGTAGCCGTCAAGCAGCCGCCGCTGCTCGGCCACGGTGAACAGGTCGGCGCCCTCGAGCATCAGGCAGGCCAGGTCGTAGAGGGGTCCGCGTCGCTGGCAGCCGCGCCCCCCGGCCCAGCAGTCGATCAGCACCAGGCGCCGACCGCCAACCGGTTCGACCACCAGCAGGTTGCGGGGGAAGAGGTCCCGGTGGACGAAGCCGAGCCGGTGCAGGCGACCGACCTCGCGCGCCAGCTCGTCGACCAGGAGCCCGCGCTCGTCGTCCGCGGCGGCGGCGAGGGCGACGTCGAGGGTCACGCTCGCCGGGACGGCACAGGTCAGCAGGAACTGGAAGCGCGGCGCGCCGCCACGCCACAGGACCCCGGCCGCGAGGGGCTGGGGGGCGCGGAAGCCGGCGCGCCGCAGCCAGGTGAGGTTGGCGTACTCGGCCATGCGCGGAACACGGGCGCGCAACAGCCCCGCGCGCAGGGCGTGGCGCCGACTCGCTCGGCCGCGCAGGGGACTGGCCTTGAGGTAGGCCCGCTCCCCGGCGAAGGGCACGAACTCGGCGCGGTGCTCGTCGGCGCGCGCGAGCTGCGCGCCCAGGGCCAAGGCCTCCGCGCGCGCCGCGGCACCGCGCCCGGCCCGCAGGCGCAGCTCGCCCTGCTCGATCCCGTGGCGCAGCTCGGGCACTCAGTCCGCCTCCCGCCGCGCGATCGCGAAGGCCTGCTGGGACACGAAGCGCAGGCTGTGCTCGAAGCCCAAGACCCGTGCGCCGGCCCCCTCGATGAGCCGCTCCAGCGTCCGTCGTTCGAGGGCCACGCGCGTGTCCGGATGGGTCGCGCGGCGCAGGCCCGCTCGACGCCGCCAAGCGTGCCAGGAACTCGAATCCCAGAACGACACCAGCACCAGGCCGCGGCTGACCCGCACCAGCTCGCCCAGGAGGCCGGCGCGCTCGTCGTCACTGGCCACGTGGTGCAACAGGCGACAGCACACGACCGCGTCGAAGCTGCGGTCGGCGAAGGGTAGGGCCCAGGCTGAGGCCTGGATGCGAAGACCCGCGGGAGCCGCGGCCAACATCTCCGGCGAGACGTCCACACCGACGGTCGACGCGCCCGTGCCCTCGAGGACGGGTCGCAGGCGCCCTGCCCCACAGGGCACGTCGAGCACGCGTTCGAGCCGCAGCCCCCGCGCGTGGCGCAGCAGGGCTCGTCGAACCAGGCGGGGATCGCGTCCGGCGGCCCGGCTCGAGCGCCAGCGGCCGCCGGCGTAGTGCTCGCCCGCGCCCGGCGCGGTCCAGCGGTCGCCGACGGTGGCGTGGGTCTGGCGCGGATCCATGGGCGCGCCGAGTCTGGGCCACGGCTGCGGCCGTGGCACGGGCCCAGGGGCATTTGATTCGCCGCTCCGGCCGATCACCGACGACAGCGCCCAGCCGGCCGCGCGGGGCGCCGGCCTCGAAGACCGGCCGAGTCACATGCCCCGCCCGACGGGTGCCTGGGCGGGCGCGAGCGGAGGGAACGATGATCCGCTTCAGCAGCCTGACCCAGCTCGCCGCCGCCGCAGTCCTTCTCTGGTCCTGGCACCCCAGCTCGGCCGCCAGTGTCCCCGCCGACACCGCGGTCCCCGCGGGCCTGCTCGTCAACGAGCCCGTCGTCGTCTACGACGTCACCGGGTTGGTCTTCGCCGGCTCGGTGCACCAGCACCTGACGGCCTACAACAGCGGCTTTGTCACCATCGCCAAGCGTGACGACAACCCCTTCGGCAACCTGGACGTGGACGTCCAGACCGCCAACATCGGCTCCCGTGCCGCCAAGCAACCGCTAGTCGACCTGATCGTCGCCGGGGCCTCGAGCCTGCCCGATCAGGACGCGGGCGCCGCCGACATCCCGCTCGAGACCTTGACCCTGGCCGAGGGCAAGGAAGGTCGCCCTCTCGCGGACGATCAGCTACTGGGCCGCGACGGGCCCCTATGGCGCCGTGGCGAACGTGGTCGACGAGTTCATCGCGACGAACTCCCCGGGCTTCCGAGCGGGCCGCGTCCTTCCTGGCGTCGGGGCGGGCGCGGGGGCGGGGGGGGTGCGAGGAGATCGGAAGTCTCCCCGCGAGGGTCGGAGCGGGAGGTCGCTTGCGGGGGTGCCGCGGGAGTTCTCCCGGCTCCGCGCGGCCTTGGACCCCTTCCACGTCCCTATCGGCCCCTGCCATGCATCTGCGATCGACCCTGATCCTCGCGTCCAGTCTCGCCCTGGCCTCGCCGCTCCACGCGCAATTGATCGGAGGCACCCTGGTCTCCGACATCAACACCGACCCGGCCGTGGTCGGAAGCTACAACGGCGGCTTCGCGAGCAACGGCAACCTGGTCTACTTCGGCGGCATCGACGCCGAGACCGGGGTCAGCTACCGCATCTGGCGCTCGGACGGCACGACAGCGGGGACGATCCAGCTCCACCCGGCCGCACTCAACGAGCACGAGAGCACGTTCCTGGCCAACGGCGACCTGTTCAGCGCCATCGACGAGCTGGGCGTCGGCGTCGGCCTGTGGCGCAGCGACGGCACCCCCGCGGGCACGGTCCGGGTGGCCGCGCCGCTCGACTGGACCGACGAGCCCCACGACTTGACCGTCTTCGGCGGCGCGGTGTGGTTCCTCGCTGGCCTCGAGGACTCCGGGACCGAACTGTGGCGCCACGACCTGGCCAGCGGCCAAACCGCGCTGTTCCATGAGTTGGAGCCAGGGCCGGCCTCGGGCGTCCAGCACCTGTTCGCCGGCGCCGGCAAGCTCTTCTTCGCAGGCTCCGGGACCACCGATCTGTGGGCCACCGACGGCACCCCTGGCGGCGCCGTCGTCGTCGCCACCCTGACCCTGCACTCGTTCAACGCCAGCCTCGGCCACGAGGCCGAAGTGGGCTCGCGGGTGATCTTCGCGTCCGCCGGATCCGGCACCAACCCCACGGGCTGGTGGTCCAGCGACGGCACGCCGGGCGGTACCTTCCTGCTGCAACCGACCTTCAACACCTACTGGTCGGTGCAGGGTGCGACCAAGGTCTGGTTCACGGCCGGCAACGTGGCTTCGACGCCGCGTCTGTTCGAGACCGACGGCACGCCCGGCGGAACCCAGCCCGTGAACCTGTCGGGCCAGTCCGGCGGCCAGCGGGTCGACTACTTTCCCGGGGTCGCGCTCGGCGACGACCTCTTCTACTCCGGCAACGTGGGCGGCAGCGGCTTCGAGCTGTGCCGCACGACCGGGGGCGGCGCCCTCGCCCAACTCGCCGCTGAGATCAACCCGACGGGGCAGTCCCTGCCGGTCGAGTTCGTGACCACCCTCGGCCAGATCTTCTTCCGCGCCGACGATGGCGTGCATGGCACCGAGATCTGGAGCTTCGATCCGATCAGCGCCACCGCCGCCCTCGTGGCCGATCTCACCCCCGGACCGGGTGTCGGGATCATCGGTTCCAAACCCACGATCCTGCCGGCCAGCGGCGGCGTGGTCTTCGGCCAGAACTTCCCGGTCTTCGGGATCGAACCCGCTGCCACGGACGGGGTGCAGACCGGCCTGCTGCTCAACATCGGCGACGAGGGGCTGAGCGACGGTTCGGACCCGACCGAGTTCCTGCGATTCGGCGACCGTGTGCTGTTCCAGGCATTCGAGGGCTCCACCGGGGCCGAACTCTGGATCACCGACGGCACGACCGCGGGAACCCGACTGGTCAAGGACATCAACCCGCTCAACGATGGGCCGCTCGGCAGCGACCCCGGGTCGAAGCCCCACAACCTCACCCTCGTGGGCGACCGGGTCTTCTTCCGCGCCAACCACCCCGACTTCGGCATCGAGCTCTGGTCGACCGACGGCACCGAGGCCGGCACTTCGCTGGTCGTGGACTTGGTCCCCGGCCCGAGCTCCTCGGAGTCGTTCTTCTTCAACGACTTGGTGCCCATGGGCGAGGCCCTGTTCTTCCTGGCGGCCGATGGCAACGGCGGCAGCGCCCTGTGGCGTGTCGACGACTTCGGCACCACTCAGATCAAGGCGACTTCGCCCCTCGGCCCCGGCTCGAAGTTCGGCGTGCTCGAGCGGATCGGTGACCGCCTGCTGTTCCAGGCCGACGGGCCCGAGGGCCTCGAACTGTGGTCGAGCGACGGCACCGTGGCCGGGACCGCCCTCCTGGCCGATCTCACCCCGGGGCCGGACGACACCCTGCTGGCCCAGATCGCGGTGGGCGACAGCCTGGCCTACTTCACGCCTGCCTTCGGCTCGAGTGGCGAACTCTGGAAGACCGACGGGACTCCGGCCGGCACGGTGAACTTCTTCACCCTGGGCGCCGGCGAGGGCGGCTTCGGCGAGCTGACGACCCTGGGAGATCTGGTGCTGTTCAGCGTCACCACCCCTGCCAACGGGCGCGAGCCCTGGGTCAGCGACGGCACCGCCGCCGGAACCATGTTGCTCGCGGACACCCAGCCGGGGCCGGGCTCGGGCTTCCCGCTCGAGTTCACGGTCGCCGGCAACGGGGCCTTCTTCGCCGTGCAATCACCCCCGGACTCGTTCCACTTCGGGCAACTGTGGGTGACCGACGGCACCCCCGCGGGCACCCAGCTGGCGGTGGACCTGCCGTCGCCCTTGGATGCTGCCGGCCTGGCCGACTTCTGGGCGGCGGGTACCGACCAGCGCTTGCTCTTCACCAACCAAGACGCCAATGGCGAGGAGTGGTGGGTCACCGACGGCAGCGCCGCCGGCACGCAGGCGCTGACTGACATCGCCCTGGGAGCCAAGAGCTCGGAGCCGCGGCCGGGGATCCAACTGGGCAACCGGTTGCTGTTCGCGGCCACCGACGGTCTGAACGGCGTCGAGCTCCACTCGATCCCGCTCAGCGCCACCGGCGGCTTCGCCGTGACGCCCATCGGTGCCGGGTGCGCCGGCGCTGGAGGTGTCCCCTCCCTCTCCCTCGCCAGTGGGGCGGCGTCCCTGGGCCGATCCTTCGCCCTCGCGATCGAGAACGCCCTGCCCCTCGGCAGTGCCCTCTGGTTCTTCGATGGGTCCCTGGGCGCCCTGGCGCCGTCGGGTGACTGCGGGGTGCTGCTGCCCTCGCCGAAGCTCCTGCTCGCGACGCCGACGGACGCAGGTGGCGGCTCCACACTGCCCCTCACGGTGCCGCTGGATCCGAGCCTGGCCGGTGCCGTGGTCGACTTCCAGGCGCTGAGCCTGGAACTCGCGGGACCGTTCCTCGGCCTCGGCGCGCTCAGCAACGGACTCGAAGTCGTGCTGGGCCAATAGTCTCCCTGCGGTCGCCGGCATCCGCGTGCGGTACGTCCGAGCGGCGGTGTGGGGCCGCCTCTCGCCCGCTGGACGCGGATCCCGGCAACCGTCGGGGAATCTCGAACAGTCGTCGGACCGATTGCGCCACGGTGCCGACGGCTCGGTGCGCGGTACGGGCTTCGGCCCGTACCGCACGCCTCTCACTGCCGGCGGATCAGGTCGAAGAAGTCGTACTCCTCGCCCTCTTCGTAGGTCAGCGCGTCACCCTGGATGATGTGCGCCGCGCCCTGCAGGCACTCGATCAGGGACGGGTGGGGCATGATCGACGTGATCAGGTAGGTGTAGGGCAGCTGGCGCTCGATCAGGATCGACGCGGCCGCGATCAAGGTGTCCGCGTCGCGCCCGACGACGCGCACGCCCAGGATGCGGTCGTCGCCCACGGGCCCCACGATCAGCTTCACGTAGCCGAGGGCCGGGTGCATCGCGTGGGCGCGGTGGTTGCGGCCGTAGGGGTACTTGCCCACGCGCACCTCGCCATGTCGCTCGCGGGCCGCGGTCTCGGACAGGCCGGCACCTGCGATCATCGGCACCGTGAAGATGATGTAGGGCACGTGGTCCATCGACTGGTCGAACTCCTCGCCCAGGATGTGGTGGGCCGCGCAGACCCCCTCGGCCTGGGCCACGTGCACCAGGGCCAGGTCGACCGGCGTCCCGCGGTCGCCGACGTCGCCGACCGCGTAGACGTGCGGGACGTTCGTCCGCATCGATCCGTCGGTGGGTATCCAACCGCCCTTGGCGCGTTCGACCCCGATGCGCTCCAGGCCGATGCCGTCGGTGCAGGCCACGCGGCCGATGGCCAGCAGCACGGCGCCCGTCTCGAGCACGCGACCCTCGGGCAGCGCGGTCCGCACGCCATCGGCGGTGCGCTCGATACCCTGGAAGCGGGTCGAGGAGAGCACCTTGATGCCGCGCTCCACGAAGGCCCGGGTGATGAAGGCGGAGAGGTCGGGATCCTCCGAACCCAGTACCCGCGGCTGGGTATCGACCAGGGTCACCTCGGAGCCCAGGGCGGCGAAGATGCTGGCGTACTCGCAGCCGATCACACCGGCGCCCAGGATCGCCAGGGTGCGCGGCAGCTCCATGCAACGGTTGACGGTGTCGCTGGTCAGCACGCGGCGGTCGTCCGGCACGATCCCCTCGGGCACGCGCGGGCGCGAGCCGGTGGCGATGATCAAGTCCTTGGCCCGCACGCGCCGCCCGCCCACCAGGACGGTCTGGGCGTCCTCGATCACGCCGCGGCCCTCGATCACTTCCACACCCAGGCGCTGGAGCCGGTCGACCACTGAAACGTTGAGGCCCTCGGCGGACCGCTGGGTTCCGCGCAGGACCGCCTCGAGCGACGGCGGCCGTGCGGCCTCGAATACGTCGGGACGCAGGGATGCGTAGACGTACTGTCGCGTGATCTCGAACGCGGCCTTGGAGCGGAAAGCGCCCTCGATGCCGTAACCCATCAGAGGTCCGGCGTTGACCACGACGACCCTGCGCCCGTGGAGCGCGAGGTTGGCGGCGGCCGCGAGGCCACCAGGCCCCCCGCCGAGGATGCAGACGTCGGTCTCGATCATGTGGGAGCCCCTCGGCGGTGGTGCGCGCCGAGGGCGAGATCGAGCCGGCCGGCGAGCGAGGATCGTAGCTCTCGAGGGGCACGGGGACGGGACCAATCCCTCGCCGCGGCGGATCGACAGGGGCCCGTCGATGGCGGTGCCCGGGCAACGGTGTGCGCGGCGAGGGGCAAGGGACGGATCGTCGCGTGCCCCTTCTCGCTCCCCCCTCCTCGATCCACCAGCCAAGATCGCATGCAGATGCACGGTCCTAGCCGCGATGGCTAGCCTGGATCGCCTCCCCCACCCACGCGGGCTCCTCCGCCTACGACAGTCACTCGACCCCGGATTGCCCCATGCGTTCCGCGACCACGTCCACGCTCCTGATCGCCCTGACCCTGTCGATCTCCGCGCCGGCCGCCTCGGCGCTGCAGAAGTCCTTCGACTACATCACGTTCGACCGGATCGACCTCGACCCGAACTTCGCACTCCAGACGTCGACCCGCTGGGGCATCGTGGTCAACACCGGGACCGAGCCCCTCTCGCTGACCGACGATTGGGAGGGCGGGCTCTGGTACGGGGAGTCGTCCCAGCTTCTCGGCAGCTTCTTCTTCGAGCTACTCGATCCCTTCGGAGCCGGGCTGACCCTCCAGCCGGGCGAGGCCGCGGGCGACGCGGACCCGCTGCTGCTGGCGCAGCTGCTGCCGGGCGAGACCTTCGTGACCGCGGCCCTGATCGCGCCGATCCAGTTCGGGGTGCCCTTCCCCACCAGCGACTTCCACCTGGACCTGCACGCCCAGGTCGGGGACCTGATCGCGAAGACTCGCACCGACGTGACGCTGAAGGACCTGGGTGGCTCGGCCTTCTGGACACCCACCTCTGCCAAGCGCGTCTCGGGCGCGCCCTCGCCGATCTCCTCCAGCGCCTACGGTGCCGCCTGCGCCGGTCCGTCCGGCTCCGCGACGCTGACGCCCTACGGTTCCAACGGCGGCCCCGGTGGTCCGCCCTGGGTGGCCCTGCGCAGCAACCTGCCCCAGATCGGCAATTGGGCCTTCGGCTACCAGATCGTGTCGCCGACCTTCAACGCCAGCTACGCGCTGGGGATCGACATCGCTCCGGGCTCGATTCCGCTGGCCGGTTGCTCTCTGTTGCTGGGCTTCACCCCGGCCCTCAGTGTGCTCTTCGGTCAGATCCCGAACTTCCAGCAGACGCACAACATCCCCATTCCGAACGACCCCGTGCTGATCGGCGTCACCATCTACGCCCAGGCCGTGCTGCTGCCGCCCCAGTTCGTGACCACCAACGGGATCTCGATCACGATCGGTGACGTGCAGATCTGAACGACCGATCGTCCGCCCCCCGACTCCCGAGAGAACCATGACCTACCAGCCCCTCCCTCCGCTCGCACGCCCGCTCGCCCTCTCGGTCGCCCTCGCGGCCCAGCTCACCTGGGCCGCACCGGCCCAGGCGCAGTGCTTCGGCCCGGACGGGCTATCGAGCTCCACCTGCTGGAGCGACGTGAGCGCCAACCTGCCGCTGCTCCCGCCGATCGACTTCCAGGGCAGTGGCTTCTGCACCGACAGCTGCGACGTGGTCAGCTCCGAGTGCATCCGCATCATCCTGTCGCCGCCCGAGTTGGCGGGCTGCGGCGAGTTCTTCGCGCAGTTCTCGGTCCTCGACTGCCTCGACAACCCGCTGCTTTCGGGCTTCCCGATCCGCCTGGACTACACGCGCACCTGGAACGAGACGTCGACCTCCGGGAGCAACTACCAGGTCTGGCGTTTCGCTGCCAAGGTCGACGTCTCCTCGGTGGCCGGCGCCCCGCCCACCTGCCTGGCGGCCCCCTGCCTCGGCCCCTATCCGACGGCGTTCTACTACGGCTACGTGGACTACGCCCTCAACTGCGACACGAACACCTTCGAGTCGTCGATCGTGCTGCACCACAGCTGCGATCGGTACATCCACGACCCGCTCCACTCGGACAAGCCGGGCGTCTTCCACCCCACCACGACCTACTCGATCGTCGGGCCCGTCTCGACCACCAACCCCTTCGTGCCCTCGGCCTCGCCGCGCCCGGGGGGCCCGCTGTTCTCGGAGGCCGTTCGCGTGGCGGCCCAGGGCAGCCCGACCTGCGTCTCGGAGGAGCGGCTGACGAGTGGCGGCTTGACCCCCCTGATCGCGGTCTGCACCTGCCCCCTCGCCTTCGGGAGCCTTCGCAACACCATCAGCCTCTACACGGGCATCGGTAGCTGCCTCGGGACCGACGGCCTGCCGAGTCGCTTCGACTCGCTCGACACGGCAGTCCTGGGCTATCCCTGGATCCACATGCTGACCACCAGCATCGGCAGTTGGACCGGAACGGCTTCCTACCCCGGCCCCGAGCGCGCCTTCGTCGAGGAAGGGGTCTTCGGCTACCACGACAGCTGCGCCGTCACGGGTACGTCGACCGGCAACTTCCTCGAGTTCCACTACGGAGGCTCGACAGCCGCTGGCTGGGCGGTGACCTCGCTGCTCTCCCAGAATCTGATCGACACCGCGAGCAACTTCTCGGTCGCGCTGCCGGCCGCGATCGCGCCGCCGTTCACGGGCAGCGCCCTACCCTCGCGTCACTTGATCTACGCCAACACGCCCTGAGTTCTCCACCGCGCGTCGCCGGGTTTCTCTCGGCGGCGCGCGGACTGGCGGCTCAGACGGTCCACGCTCCATCCCGGTACACGACCTCGCCGTCGAGTTGCACCGACTCGGTGATCACGAAGACGTCCACGTGGTGCCGAGCGGACTTCTTGCGGATGTCGGCCTTGTTGTAGGTGGCGTGCTTGGCCCCCAGCGAGAGGTGCACGCCGCACATGCGCTCGAAGGTGCCGATGTCGCTCACCGTGCGCTCGCTGGTCAACGCACGATTCATGCCGAAGCCCAGCTCGCGCACCCGCACGTCGCCGTCGTCCACGCGGATCTGGTCCAGGACTCGCTCGAACTCGGGCGTGGCCCCCTCGGCGCCGACCACCCGCCCCCGCTCGACGACCAGCGTGATCGGTCGCTCGGGTCGATTGACCGTGAAGGCCGTGTCACCGAAGAAGGCGATGCGGGCGCGGCCGTGGACCGCCTCCAGGTCGGCGGACTCGGTGAAGACCTCGCCGATCGGATACTGCCCGCCCACGTTGGCCATGTCCGTGTAGTCGCCGATGTTGACCTTCGCCGGCTCGAAGCCGACGGGGAAGATCAAATGGTCGTGGGGACCATCCGCAGCTCCACTGTCCACGACGCAACGGGTGGCCCGATCGATGCGTTCGCGCAAGGCGTGGCCGACACCGCGGTAGTAGTCGCGGTCGTAGGCGAGGGCGTCCACGTAGATCCGCGCCTGCGGGCCGGTCATGCGCGCGAGATGCGGATGCTCGATCACCTTCAGTCCGCGCTTGAACAGCTCGATGCGGATGCGGAAGGCGTCGAGGCGGAAGCTGGTCGACTGGATCAGCACGGCCAGGTCACCGGCGCCGAGCCCCTCGAAGAGCTCGCGCACGGCCTGCGGATCGGCGCCGTCGAAGCGCACGAACTGCGCCTGGGGCAGGCAGCGTCGGTAGGCCTCGGCCAGCAGGTTGGAAAGCTCCGACTCGCCGTCCCAGACCACCAGAGCGCCAGACTCGGGCCGGTGCTCGATGGCGTGGTCGAGCACTTGGCGCAGGTTCGCTGCGGCCACTTCAAGGGCGGTTTCGTGGAGCATTCGGCCGGCGGGGGAGTTCTGAGGTGGGCAATCTAGCACGCCCCAGAATGCGGCGGGCCGCTAGTCTGATCCCGCGTTCCTCTCTACTCGCATCACTCCAAAGCAGAGAACCCCATGAGACTTGCATCCCTCGCCCTCGCCGCCGGATCGTTGCTGTTCGCCGCCGCCCTTGTCGCAGCCGAACAGCCGGCGCCGACCGACCGCGCCGCACGGCCCGTGGTGAGTTTGGTTGACGCCGACGCAGGCACGCTAGTCGAGATCCCCGGCCTCGGCGTGGGCCTGCTGAAGACGCGGGTCTTCCCGATCGCTCCGGCGTCGGCGGAGACGGTCGCCCTCGGCATCGGAGCTGGCCCGAGCAACCCGAGCGGTGAGAACTCGCTCGTCGAGGTCGGCGCCTGCTGTGCCTTCAACCCCAAGCCCTGCCCCACCGCGCCCGGCGCCTACTCGGGCGGCGACTCGATCTACCTGAACGCCTACTGGACCGAGACCATCCCGGTCAATCCTGGCAATGAGTGGATCGCCGGCCTGACCGTCGGAGTCAAGCTGCCGAATGGCAGCACGATCGCCCTGCTCGATGGCTTCCGGTTCAACTTCGGGGACCTCAGCTTCGCCGCCGGGGTCGAGCTGGGCTTCTGCGCGGCGCTCCAGGTGGACCTGCCCGATATCACCATCCCGCTCGGCCCGATCGAGCAGGGGTTCGGCATCTCGACGATCCAGGGCGGCTTCGCTCCGGTGACGGTCAACAGCTTCAGCATCAACTGACGCGGGTCCGATCCCGCAGGGCCGTGAATGGAGCCCGGGCGTCGGTGGCGACGTCCGGGCTCCCTCGGTTCCCCTGCGATCCCTCGCTCGCTGCTCGCTCGACCGGCGTCACGCCCTTCGTCCCAGCGTGCCCCCGAACGCCAGGAAGCCCGGCGCAGCCCCGGCTGATCCGGCGCGCTGCGTTCCGAGCTTCCTCAGGTTGGGACTCGAGGGGATCGAGCCTTCCGATGTACGGAACTCGATCATTCCGGCGAGCGCCGGTCGGGCCTACTTACGGCCCTTGGCGAAGTACTTCGTGCCGCGCTTGGCGCCGGTCTTACGGATCTTGCCGGCATCGAGCATCAGCGCGATCGGGCGCTTGAGGTCGACCGAGTCGGCGCCCATCGAAGCGGCGAGTTCACTGACGCTGACGCCGGGCGTCTGGCGCAGTTGCGCTGCGATGGCGCTGGAAACGGCTTCTACGTCGGCGGTCGAGCGACGCACTCGGCGCCCGGACTTCTTCGTTCCGCGCTTCTTGCTCGCGCTCTTCTTCGCGGAGCGCTTCTTGGTCGAACGCTTCTTGCTCGCGCCCTTCTTGGCGGAGCGCTTCTTCGTCGAGCGCTTGACGGTGCCGCGGCTGCTCGAAGAGCTACCTGCCGTCCCCAGAACTTCCTGAACGGCGTCGGAGGCAGCGGCGGCGATCAGGTCATAGAGCTCGTCGATGACGGCGTTCAAACGGTCGGAGATCTCGGACTTGATATCACGTTGGGGCATGTTGATTCCGTGGAGAGAATGAGAGAGGGGGACTCTAGATGTAGGGGAGAGCGAATCGACACAGTGGCCGACCCGGGCAAAAAGGATGTCTTATCCGCTAAGCGATAGCGAACGTGAAGTCAGCTATCGCCCCTGGGCCATTCCCGGATCAGGTCTCGAGCTAGTCCCGAACTCGGTCCGGCATTGGCTTGTCCAGGTTCGACTCGACCCCGTCGACGCACACCCGGTAGCTGAGCCAGAGCCTTCCCGCCCTCGATTTGGGACGTGTAAGCTGCCCCGGCGTCGCCCCAGCAGGGCGCCCCCACGCCGACGCTGCACTTGGACCCCAGGCTCCCCCCCACCGCTCCATGGACAACCTCGAGATCGCGACCGTAAGCCCGCAGGCCGACGACGTGCGTGCCCTGGTCGAGGTCCACCTCGGCTTTGCCCGGGCAACAACTCCGCCCGAGGGCGTCCACGCCCTGGACGGAGCCGGTCTGGACCATTGCTCCGTAGCCCTCTTCGGCGGGCGGCGCGGGGAGCGTCTGGTGGCGATCGGGGCGCTGCGCGAGTTGGGCGAGGACCGTGGGGAACTCAAATCGATGCACACCCTGGCCAGCGAGCGAGGCCAGGGAATCGGCGAGGCCATGGCCCGCCATCTGATCCGCGAGGCTCGCCATCGCGGCTATCGCCAGCTGCTGCTCGAGACCGGGGCGATGGACGCCTTCGCCCCCGCGCGGGCCCTCTATTCCAAGCTCGGCTTCGAGACCTGCGGCCCATTCGGTGACTACGTCGAGAGCCCGACGAGCGCCTTCATGGGACTCGACTTGACTTGATCGTCGGGTCCGTCGCGGCGTGGAGAGCGGCGCCCTGCGGTCCGCGCTTCAGGCCGACTCGCCCCGCCGGGGGCGGGTCCGCCTGAGAGCCTTCGGCGGCTCGAGCAGCCGCTCCGATGCCAGGTAGAGCACGTGCATCCCCGGCTCGAGGCGCAGCTCCTCGGGGGGATTGACCCGCTCGTCGCCCGTCTCGGTGTGGGCTACGCCGATCACCAACCCGCCCTTGGCGCGCAGGCCGAGCGCCGCGGTCATCTCGCCGTAGGTTGCACTGTCCAGCCCCTCCGGCAGCGCGCCCGCGAAGAGCGACGACTCGCCGCGCAAGACGACTTGGCTCAGGGTGTCAGCCGTTCCGTGGTGCTCGATGGCATGGGCCAAGAGCGAGAAGCCCAGGCGCCTGGTCTCGATTACCTCGTCCGCCCCCGCCGCGCGCGCGTGCTCGACGTTCTCCGAATCCAGGATCTCGGCCACCAGGTAGAGTTCGTTCTGGCGCGGTGCGTCGGACGCGCGCTTGGCCAGGTAGGAGCGGATCGTGAAGACGGTCAAGAGTGTCACCGCATCGGCCTGCTGGGGGCTGCTGCGGCGCGCCCCGGCAACCACTACGGCGGCGGCGCGATCGATGCGGACCTTGTCCAGCTCGCTCTCCTTGGTCGGATCCCCGCGCACCCAATAGAGCTCTGCCGGAATCTCCGCCGGTCGCTCCAGATCGGCGATCAGCACGATCTTGGTCTCGTCCGGGTCGTACTCGGCGACGAGGGTGTCGATCAAGAGGTGCATCCCCTCTTCGTAGCCACAGACGACGACGTGGTTGTAATAGCTTCCCATGCGGAATTGCTCCTCGCGCACGCTGAGAACAGCGTTGAGCAGGCTGTGACCGACGATGCCCGCGAAGAGCGCGAGCGTGAACATGCCGCCGACCATCAGGACGCTGGTCACGACCCGGCCCAGGGTCGAGAGGGGCGTCAGGTCGCCGAATCCGACGGTCGTGATCGTGACGATGGCGAACCAGCAGCCCTCGCCGAAGGTGTCGATCGCGGGGTTGAGGTCACGTTCGATCAGGAACAGGCTGCCGCCGCCGAACAGGACTTGGAGGGCCAGGAAGGACAGGGCCAGGGCGAACAGGAAGCGGTCGCGCTCGAAGGCGTGGAGCAGGCCGCTGAATGGGTTGCCATAGCGGAAGACCTTGACCGTCCTCAGCAGGCGCAGCAGTCGCAGGGCGCGCAGTCCACGCAACTGCGGCACCAGGGCCGCGATCGTGATCAAGTCCACCAGCATCATCGGACGCAGGGCGAAACGCACCCGCGCGGTGACGTGGACCCGCAGACGCGCGGCGCGCGGTCGGCGGAAGACGAGTAGATCGGGGGGCTGGTAGGTGGCGACCCGTAGCACGTACTCGAGCGCGAACAGCCCCAGGAGCGCACGGTCCACGAGCCCCAGGAGCGGCCGCGCCGGGCTCCCCGGCGCCAGGCTCGCGTCGGCCACGATCAGGGCGATGGACGCCAGGATCAGGGACCAGATCGTCGCCTCGACGATGCGGTTCGAGCGAGCCCGAGGGTCGTGAAAGGCGGACTGGAGCTGCAGGAAGGCTCGGGACACGTCGCAGCAGCCTAGCCCGGACCGACCGCAGCGATCCACGCCGGCGCTTTCGACTGGCGGCCAAGCAGGTCGATCGATGCGATTGCGCCGGTTGCGCCGAGGTGGGGACCACCGGAGCGGGCCGACGCCTCGCGCCGCGAACTTGGCCGTCGGATCAGGGCCAGACTCTATACTCGCCCCCGCATCTACCCCATGAGCGAACGCAGCCAATCCTCCCTCCGCGGCGCACTCTTCGACGGCTACTGCCCGCCGCCCGGCACCCGTGACGAGCTCTTCGCGCCCGAGGGCGACCCCCGAGCGGACGTCCGGAGGGTGATCGACCTGTTCGAGACCCTGGGTCTGAACGAGTTCCGACGCCGCCAGCGCCTGGCCGACGAGGCCTTCCGGCGAGGAGGGATCACCTTCTCGGTCTACTCCGACCAACGCGGGGTCGAGAAGACCTTCCCCTTCGACACCATTCCGCGGGTCCTGCCCGCCTCCGAGTGGGCCGGGATCGAGCGTGGCCTGATCCAGCGGGTCGCGGCGCTGAACGCCTTCCTGGCGGACGTCTACGGCGACCAACGGATCCTGCGCGAGGGCATCGTGCCCCGAGAGCTGGTCGAGACCTCCCAGAGCTGGCTGCCCCAGGCCAAGGGCGTGCGCCCCCCGGGCGGCACCTATGTCCACGTGGCGGGGATCGACCTGATCCGGGCCGCCGATGGCAGCTTCCTGGTCCTCGAGGACAACGCCCGCGTGCCGTCCGGCGTCTCCTACGTCCTGGAGAACCGCGCGGTCCTCAAGCGCGTCTTCCCGCGCGTCTTCAGCGAGGCCCGTGTGCGGCGCGTCGACGACTACCCCGGCCGCCTGCGCTCGGCCCTGATCTCCTGCTCGCCGGTCGCAGCGGAGGAGACGCGCCTGGTCGTCCTGACGCCGGGCCCCTTCAACTCGGCCTACTTCGAGCACAGCTACCTGGCCCGCCGCATGGGTTGCTCCCTGGTCGAGGGCGGCGATCTGTTCGTGCGCGACGACCAGGTCTTCGTCAAGACCACCCACGGGGCCAAGCCGGTCCACGTCATCTACCGCCGGATCGACGACGACTTCCTCGACCCGCGCGCCTTCCGCAAGGACAGCCTGGTCGGCGTCCCCGGCCTCTTCGACGCCTATCGGGCCGGCCGGGTGACCTTGGCCAACGCCCTCGGCAACGGCATCGCGGACGACAAGGCCATGTACGCGCTGGTGCCGGACATGATTCGCTTCTACCTCTCCGAGGAACCGCTCCTCGGTCAGGTGCCGACCTGGCTCTGCCACCGCGAGGACGACCTGCGCTACGTGCTCGAACACCTCTCCGAGCTGGTGGTCAAGGAGGTCGACGGCTCGGGGGGCTACGGCATGTTGATGGGTCCCTCGGCGACCCGCAGCGAGATCAAGGCCTACGCCGAGCGCATCAAGGCCGAGCCCCGCGGCTTCGTCGCGCAGCCGTTGATCGAGCTGTCCACCTGCCCCTCCTACGCCGGCCGTTCGATTGCGGCGCGCCGGGTCGATCTGCGCCCCTACGTCGTGACCGGCGACCACACCTGGGTCATGCCCGGCGGCCTGACGCGGGTCGCCCTGGCCGAGGGTTCCTACGTGGTCAACTCCAGCCAGGGCGGCGGATCCAAGGACACCTGGGTGCTGAAGGACGAGGTGGAAGCGTGATCTCGCGAGTCGCTGAGAGCTGTTTCTGGATGCTGCGCTACCTCGAGCGCGCGGACAACACCGCCGGAGCGATCGGCGTCAACCTGTCTCACGTGCTCGATTCCGGCGGAGGCGTGGCCGAGTCCTGGGAGCCGGTGCTGGTGGTGACCGGCGAGATGCCGCGCTTCCGCGAGCGCTTCGGAGAGGGGGCCGCGTCCGACGGCGAGCTGGTCCAGCGCTACCTGACCTGGGACGAGGAGAACCCGGCTTCGATCATCAGCTCGATCCGCGCCGCGCGGGACAACGCGCGCACGATCCGCGAGACGATCAGCCGCGAGATGTGGGAGAGCGTGAACCTGATCTGGCTCTGGCTCCAGGGCCCTGGCAGCAAGCGCAGCTACGACGTCGACCGCAGCGACTTCTTCGAGGCGCTGGAGCGCTCGATCCAGGGCTTCCGCGGGACCGCGCCCGACACCATGCTGCACGAGGAGCCCCTGGACTTCATGCGGCTCGGCATGCAGCTCGAGCGTGCCGGCATGACCTCGCGGATCCTCGACGTGCGCTACCACATGGAAGCGGTGGCCGACGCGGACGAGTCGACCGTGGTCGACTTCGGCCCTTGGCACGCGATCCTGCGCTCCTGCAGCGGCATCGAGGCTTTCCTGAAGCGCGGCCGCTCCTTCTCGGGCAAGAACATCGCGACCTTCCTGGTCGGCGATCCGGCCTTCCCGCGCTCGATCCTGCACTGCATCGAGCGGGCCGAGCATGCCCTCTCTCGCATCCTGGCCGAAGAGGTGGGCAGCACCGTCCTGATGCCCCAGCGCAACACGCCCCGCATGCTCGGCCAACTGCGCGCGATGGTCTCCAGCCTCGAGGTCGCGGACATGCGCGAAGGCGAGCTGCACGAGGCCTTGACGCGGGTGATCGACTCCCTGGCCGAGGTCTGCAACGCGGTGCACGTGGAGTTCTTCGACTTCGACGAGGCGTCGCTCAGCGCGCCGGAAAGCCCCCAATGACGCGCCTGCTGGCCATGTCCTTCGATGCCCCGGCCACGCCGAGGATCACCCTGCGTTGGCAGTCCAAGCAGACGGGCGGCTCCTCGGCCAAGTTCGGATGGGGCGTCGCCTGGTATCCACCCGACGAGCTCGAGGTCGTGACGATCAAGGATCCGACCTCCCATGGCGACGACGCCATGACGGCCATGCTGCGTGAATGGCCGCGGTTCCGCTCCACGATCTTCCTGGGCAACCTGCGCGGCGCCGCCCGGCGCGTCTCCCAGGAGGACACCCACCCCTTCGATCGACGCTTCGCGGGCCGCAGTTGGGTGCTGACCCACAACGGCTGGCTGAACGGCGACTACGCCGCGAACCTGCCCTTGGGCCTGGACCAGGTCCACGGGCCGGTCGGGCACACCGACAGCGAGCACATCCTGTGCTGGCTGCTCGATCGCCTGCGCGAGGCGGGGGCGCGTCGTCTGGCCGACGCCGGTTGGGAGCGGATCCGTGGCTGGTTCACCCAGGTCAACCAACTGGGGACCGCCAACATCGTGATCAGCGACGGTCTCGACCTGTTGGTCTACCAGGACAAGGACCTCTACAACCCGATGCACTGGATCCGTCGCAAGCCGCCCCACGCGACATCCGTGCTCGAGAACGACGACATCGAACTCGACCTCTCCGACGCCCGCGACGAGAACCGGACCGGGATCATCGTCGCCACGGCGGCGCTGTCCGACGACGAGTGGACGGGCCTGCAGCCCGGACAGATGCTGGTCCTGCGCCGGGGTGGTATCGAGTGGGACAGCTCCGGGACCGAGGCGACGCCCCCCGGCCTCGACCTGCCGACGCCCGCTCCGTCTCCGGCGCTGGTGGCCTCGTCGGCGCCCGCCACGGCCCAGGGTCCCGAGCACGGCGCCCAGGCCCACCAGCAGTCCGCCACGGGCAACCTGCCGCCCAAGCCCCTGCCTGCGACCAACCTGGTCCAGGTCCAGAACATGGGCGGCGTGGCGCCGGTCGTTCACTCCGCCGGCGGCACGGTGGTCGGCTCTCACTCCGAGTCGCGCCTGTACCGCGTCCACCACGAGACGAGCTACAGCTACGAGAAGCCGATCGAGCGCAGCACTCACGTCCTGCGCCTGCGGCCTGTGGTCGATCGCTTCCAGGAGTTGCTCGAGTACGACCTGGCGATCGAGCCCCAGACCAGCCTGCACCGTTACGAGGACGTCTTCGGCAACGAGGTGGCCAGCTTCGACCTGGAGCGCCCCTACTCGGCCCTGAAGCTGGTCAGCACCAGCCTGGTGAGGGTGCGAGTCGACCCCCGCCGCACAATCCACTCGCCGGTGCGGCGCAGCACGATCCCGCTGGTGTGGATGCCCTGGCAGCGTCAGATGATGACGCCGTACCTGTTGTCCCACGAGTTGCCCGAGACGCAATTGCGCGAGCTGTTCGAGTACGCCATGGGCTTCGTCGAGCGCCAGGACTACGACCTGGCCGAGTCCCTGCTCGACATGAACCGGACGATCAACAAGGACTACGCCTACGTGCAGGGCTCGACCACCGTCGAGACCACGCCGTTCGAGGTCTACACCACGCGCCGCGGCGTCTGTCAGGACTTTGCCAACCTGCTGATCTGCCTGGCGCGACTGATCGGCGTGCCCGCCCGCTACCGGGTCGGCTACATCGACACGAGCAAGGACTACGAGAACACCCTGCAGTCCGACGCCTCGCACGCCTGGGCCGAGGTCTACCTGCCCTGGTTCGGTTGGCAGGGCTTCGACCCCACCAACGGCTGCCTGGCGGAGCTGGACCACGTGCGCGTGGCCTGCGGGCGCAACTACCGCGACGCGACCCCGACCTCGGGCACGATCTACCGCGGCGGCGGCACCGAGCAGCTCATGACCGAAGTGCGCGTCGAGCGCCAGGCGGACTGAGGCGCGAGGTCGCGGGGGGGGCACCCTGCCCCCCGCGGTTCGCTACCGGAGAGAAGCGGGCTCCCCCGCGGCTGGCCCCAGCGCAGATCCGCCCCGGTTAGAGCCGGCGCAGATCCATCCCGGTTAGAGCCGGCGCAGATCCATCCCGGCTAGAGCCGGCGCAGATCCAACGTCAGCGGGAACTCGGCGCTCGGCTCCAGATCGACGGGCTCGAACGGCCCCGGCGTGTGCCCGTTGGCGAAGAAGCGCTCGCGGCGGCGCGTCTCGGCCTCGAGGTGGTTGACCGGCGGCTCCTCGTGGTGGCGTCCGCCCGGGTGGCTGACGTGGTAGGTGCAGCCGGCCACCGCGCGGCCGGACCAGCGATCGACCAGGTCGAACACCAGCGGCGCGTGCACGTCGATCGTCGGGTGCAGACAGCGCGGCGGCCGCCAGGCGCGGAAGCGGACTCCGGCGACGAACTCGCCGGGAGATCCGGTCGAGTGCAGGGGCACGCGCACGCCGTTGCAGGCCACGTCGTAGCGGCTCTCGTCGAAGCCCGTGACCCGCACCTGCACGCGCTCCACCGAGGAGTCCACGTAGCGCACGGTGCCGCCGCCACCGGGATCCTCGCCGGTCACGTTCCAGGGCTCCTGGGCGATCCGCAGCTCGAGCTCGGTCCGATCCCACTGCACCGCGCCGATGCGCGGGAAGCGGAACTCGAAGTGCGGACGGAACCACTCGGGGTCGAGGCGGCGGTCCCCCTCGGAGACCTCGGCCAACAGGTCCAAGAGGTCGCGCCAGCAGAACCAGGGCAACAGGAACCGCTCGTGCAGGGCTGTACCCCAGCGACGCAGGGGCGCGCGATAGGGCCGGTCCCAGAAGCGAGCGATGATCGCGCGCAGGAGCAGCTGTTGGGCCAGGCTCATGCGCCCGTGGGCCGGCATCTCGAAGCAGCGGAACTCCACCAGACCCAGCCGGCCGCTGCTGCTGTCGGGGGAGTAGAGCTTGTCGATGCAGACCTCGGAGCGGTGGGTGTTGCCCGAGGAGTCCACCAACAGGTCGCGGAAGATGCGATCGACGATCCAGGGCGAGATCGGCCCCTCTTCGGGCACCTGGGCGAAGGCGATCTCCAGCTCGTAGATGCCGTCCGCCCGACTCTCGTCGATGCGCGGCGCCTGGCTGGTCGGCCCCACGAACAGGCTCGAGAAGAGGTAGCTGAGCGACGGGTGGTTGTTCCAGAAGCCCAGGATCGAGCGCAGGAGGTGCGGCCGCCGCAGGAAGGGGCTGTCGGCCGCCGTCACGCCGCCCATCACCACGTGGTTGCCACCGCCGGTGCCGACGACGCGCCCGTCGACCATGAACTTGTCCGTGCCCAGGCGGTTCTGGCGCGCCTCTTCGTAGAGCTCGGTGGTGATCGAGACCAGCTCGTCCCAGCTCGCCGCCGGTTGCACGTTGACCTCGATCACGCCGGGGTCGGGCGTGACCTTGAACACGCGCAGGCGCGGATCGGCGGGCGGCTCGTAGCCCTCGACGATGACCGGTTGCTCGAGCTCCGCGGCCGTCTCCTCGATCGAGGCGAGGAGGTCCACGTAGTCCTCGAGGGTGTGTGTCGGCGGCAGGAAGACGTGCACCCGCCCGCCCCGCGACTCCACCGTCAGGGCCGAGCGGATCTCGCCCGGGACGGCGGTGCCGCGGCCGTGGGTCTCGGGCTCCGGCTGCTTGCCGGGCTCCAGCGGCTCCAGGTGCGCCGACACCCGCAGCTGGCCCAGGGCCTCGCGCGGCGGCAGGGGTTGGCGCGGCTCCAGGGGATCGGGGATCGCGGGCACGGGCCGCTTCGACGGGGGCGTCCAGGGCAGCGAGCCCAGGGGCAGGCGCAGGCCCACCGGCGAGTCGCCCGGCGCCAGCAGCACGCGCTGGGCGCGCAGCATCCACAGCTCGCTGCGCCAGACCATGCCGTCGCCGCGGGCCACGCGCTCGATCGGCAGTACCCACCCCACCGGCACCGAGAGGCCCCGGTCGAAGGTGCGCCGCATGCGCTCGCGCTCCTCCGGGTCTTCGAGGCGCTTGTCGCCGGGCTCGAGGTTGATCGGCAACTTGCCCTCGCGCCAGGCAAAGTAGATCGGGTCCTCGTAGGCGGGGATCACGTGGTCGACCTCGGCGCCCAGGCGCGCGGCGAGGGCGCGGGCGAACTCCCCCGCCTCGTCGGCGCCGGCGGCGCCCGCGTCGTCGGGCGCGGCCAGCCAGCGCAGGTCCTTCCACAGCGGCTCGCCGTCGGTGCGCCAGTAGCAGGCCAGGGCCCAGCGCGGCAGGGACTCGCCCGGGTACCACTTGCCCTGTCCGTAGTGCAGGGCGCCGCCGGGGGACCAGCGCTCGCGCAGGCGGCGCACCAGCTCCTCGGACAGGAAGCGCTTGCGATCGCCGAGGGCGTCGGTGGTCCACTCCTCGCCGACGTAGTCGTCGATCGAGACGAAGGTCGGCTCGCCACCCTGGGTCAGGCGCACGTCGCCGCGCTCCAGCTCGCGGTCGACCGCCGCCCCGCACTCGAGGATCTGCTCCCAGGTCTCCTCGGAGTAGGGGCGCGTGTGCCGCGGGCTCTCGGCGATGCGCTCGACGGTCATCACGATCTCGAACTCGACCTCGCACTCGTCGAGGGCGCCGCTGATCGGAGCTGCGTCCTCGGGCTCGGCGCTGCAGGCCAGGGGGATGTGCCCCTCGCCCGCCATCAGGCCGCAGGTCCCGTCGAGACCGATCCAGCCGGCGCCGGGCAGGTAGACCTCGACCCAGGCGTGCAGGTCGACGATGTCGGCGCTGACACCCGAGGGCCCGTCCAGGGACTTGATGTCGGGGGCCAACTGCACCGAGTAGCCCGAGGCGAAGCGCGCCGCGAAGCCCAGGCGCCGCAGCAGATGCACCTGCAGCCAGGCGAAGTCCCGGCAGGCGCCGCGGCCCAGCTCGAGGGTCTCCTCCGGCGTCTGCAGGTTCTGCTCGTAGCGCAGCACGTAACTCAGGTCCGCGTTGACCTGCTGGTTGAAGCCGACGATGAAGTCGATCGTCTTGACCTCGGCCCGGTCGAACTTGGCCAGGTAGCGCTCGAAGCGCTCGCCCTGGGGCCCCGACTTCAGGTACGGCACGAGCTGCTGCGCCAGGCCCTCGTCGTACTCGATGGGATAGGTCTCGGCCGCGGGCTCCAGGAAGAAGTCGAAGGGGTTGACCACCTCCAACTCCGCCACCAGGTCGACCTCGAGCTCCAAGTGTCGCGTCTTGTCCGGAAAGACCAGGCGCGCTTGGTAGTTGCTCTGGGGGTCCTGCTGCCAGTTGATGAAGTGCTTGGCCGGCTCCGCCCGCAACGAGTACGAGAGGATCGGCGTCCGACAGTGCGGTGCCGGCCGGAGCCGCACCACCTGCGGCCCGAGTCGGATCGAGCGGTCGTAGCGGTAGACCGTCTTGTGGTTGATTGCGACTCGGATTCCCATCAGGGCCGCAGCTTAGACGAGTTCCCGCAGATTCACCAAGCGACGCTGCGCCCGCATGGCGCCGGACCGGACCGATGGCGACAATCGGCGCCATGGACGACCAGCTCGACGGACTGCGCGCCCTCCTGGCCCAGGTCCACCGGAACCACGCGGGAGCCGCCGGGGGTGCGCCCGCCGCCTACATCCCGGAACTGGCTGCCGTGGACCCGGAGCTGTTCGCCGTCGCGGCCTGCTCCGTGGACGGACCGGCTGCGAGCGCGGGCGACGAGGCCCACGCCTTCACCCTGCAATCCCTCTCCAAGCCCTTCTTGTATGGCTGGGCCCTGGACCAACTCGGAGAAGGAGTGGTCCACGCCCACGTTGGCGTGGAACCCACGGGCCAGGCCTTCGACTCGATGATCCGCCTCGAGCAGGACAGCCACCTGCCCCACAACCCGATGGTCAACGCCGGGGCCATAGCCGTCACCGGCCTGCTGCTGGAGGCCGGAGCGGACCTGGCGGGCCTCCTGACCTTCCTCGGCACCTGCGCCGGACGCGGCCCCCTGGGAGTGGACGTGCCGGTCTGGCTCTCGGAGCGGGAACACGGGCACCGCAACCGAGCCATCGCCCACCTCCTGCGCTACTTCGGCGTGCTGACCGCCCCCGTCGACGCCACCCTCGACCTCTACTTTCGCCAGTGCGCGACGCTCGTCGACGTGCGCGAGCTAGCGGTCATGGCCGGGACCCTCGCCAACCACGGCCGCTGCCCCACCACCGGGGTCCAGGCCCTCTCGCCCGAGGCCAACCAGCGCGTCCTGGCGGTCATGTCTACCTGCGGTCTCTACGACGCCATGGGCCGCTTCCTGTTCGACCTCGGCGTGCCGGCCAAGAGCGGCGTCAGCGGCGGTCTGATCGCCGTGGCCTCCGGCCGCCTGGGCCTGGCGGCCTTCTCGCCGCCGATCGACGCGGCGGGCACCAGCCTGCGCGCCCGCGCCGCCCTGGCCGAACTGGACGAGCGCCTCGGCCTGCACGTCTTCGGGCCGCGCAGCGCCGCCTACCACCCGACCGACGAGGCCGCGGACCTGGAGCGGGCCATCGACGACGCCCTCGAACAGGTGCCCCACGTCGCGGGGCGCGGGACGGTGGCGAGCTACGCGGCACCGCTGGCGCGCGTCGACCCCGAGCGCTGCGGCGTCGCGATCTGCACCGTCGACGGCACCGTCGTCGCGCGCGGCGACTCCGCGGAGCGCTTCTCGATGCAAGCCACGGCCAACGCCTTCGCCTACGCGCGCACCACCGAGCTGCTCGGTCGAGAGGCGGTCCACGCCCGCGTCGGGGTCGAACCCAGCGGCAACCCGTTCCACGCGGTGCAGCTCGACCAGCGCAGCGGGCGCCCCTTCAACCCCCTGGGCAATGCCGGTGCCATCACCGTGGCCGGCCTGGCCCCCGGCGCTGACGAGGCCTCCCGGCTGCGGGGCCTGCTCGAGTTCCTCTCCAGCGCGGCCGGCGAGCGAGTCGGGGTCGACGCCGAGCTGCTCGACGCCGAGTGGACGGCCGGCGATCGCAACCGCGCCATCGCCGCCCTGCTGCGCGCGGCAGGCTGCGTCGACGACGAAGAGGCTGCCTTGCAGCTCTACCTCCAGCAGTGCTGCGTGACAGTCGACTGCGTTCGGCTGGCGCGCATGGGCGCGCTGCTCGCAGCCGGCGGTCGCCCGGCCCCCGGCGTGACGCCCCTGCTCAGCCAGCGCGCCGTGCGCGACACGCTCAGCGTGATGTACACCTGCGGCCTCCACGACGGGTCTGGTGAATTCGCCTGGAGCGTCGGCATCCCCGCCAAGTCCGGCGTCTCGGGAGCGATCGTCGCCGTGGTGCCGGGACGCATGGGGATCGCCGTCTGGTCGCCGCCGGTCGACCATCGTGGGACGAGCGTGCGCGGAAAACGGCTGCTCGAGCACCTTTCCGCGTCGCTGCGTTTGGGTGTCTTCGCGGGGCCGGCCCTGGGGGCGACGGTCCGGCCGCAGTAGAGGTCTCGCGCGCCTGGGAGGATCGCCCGCCCGCGGCGGGCCCGCCGCGAGGCGCGCGTCTCCAGAGAAGTGATCCCGAGAGCGCTCGCCGACACCGCAGCAGATGGGACTGCGGCGGGCGCCGGGGGTGCCCGAGGTCGACAATGTCGCAATTGTCCCGCGAGGCGAGAACGCGCCCACCGAAGGCCGGATCCCGCTTCAGCGCGGGGGCCTGATGGCCGAAGCGGGAAGGGCTGCGGAACCGGAGCGGAGAGATTCCACCTGCCCTGACCGAGGAGACCGACCGTGACAGAGACCCACGAGGACCTGAGCGACGAATTCTGGGAGCGCTTGATCGACGAGCGAGCCCTCAGCCCGGAGCTGGCGCAGGACTACCGCACGCGGAGCCAGTCCCCCCAGTGGCTGCCCCTGGGCTCGGTACTCATCCGTCGCGGCAACCTTCGGATGGAGCAACTCGTCGGCCTGCTCGCGATCCAGAAGCGCGAGCCCTTCACGCGACTCGGCGACCTGGCCGTGCGCGAGGGCTACTGCACCGCCGACGAGGTTGCGGCCGCGCTACAGTTCCAGCGCTCCATCAATCCCGGCCCGATCGACCTGGTACTGCGCGAAGAGGGCCTGACCGACCCAGTGAGCCGGGCGCTTGTCGGCTACGCCAAGTACCTCGAGGCCGAGGTCATGCGACTCCGCGAGTCAGTACCCCAGGGCCAGGTAGGCCCCTGATCGAGGAGGTCAGCGCCTCCCTCTCAGTCGTCCTCGAGTGCCTCGAGTTCCTCGCGGGCCGACTCGGCTGCCGCCCGGGCCCCGCGCCAGCGCGCCAGCGCTGCTTCGTCACCGGCAGCTTCGGCGGCCGCCAGCAGGGAATCGAGCAGGGCCGGCATGCGGGTGTCGTCCGCGATCGTCTCGGCCGCTGCCAGGGCCGCCTCGGGTCCCTCCCGCTCGAGGATGCGGGCGATGACCTCCGGGATCCGCTGCACGTGGAGGCGGCGGTCCTCCAGCAAGCGGCGCTCGCGGGTATCGGCCTCGTCCGTCCTGCCCAGGAGTCGCAGGGCGTCGATGGTCCACAGCTCCAACGCAAAGGGCGCGCCCTCCCGGACTGCCAGGCGCTCGACCAGGGCCGCGGCCTCGTCCGACTGACCCAGTGCGTCGAGGCGCAGGGCGATCAAGTAGAGGGACTGGAGCACCGGAAGCTCGTTGACCCGGTCCTCGTCGAGCCACTGTTCGAGGGTGGTAGCGCACATCCGCAGCCAACGCAGAGCATCCGGAACCGCCGCCAAGTCGCTCGGAAAGAGCCGGCGCATGTCGCCCGTGGACAGGTAGCCCGGCTGCTCGGGATCGGTGCGGTACCAGCTCTCTTCGGGCTGGGCCACGAGCTCGGGATCGAGCTTGGCGATGCCCACCTCCAGCGCCTCCAGGGCGGGCTCCAGCTCGCCCGCACCGAGGTAGATCGCCGCGGCTCGGACCGCGACGGTGCGGCGCAGGCCCGTGGAGAGGTCCCGCGCTCGATCGCAGATCGCTCGGGTGCGCGCCAGGGCCTGATCGGCGTCGACCGTTTCAGCCCAGGTGTTCAGCACGAGCAGCTCGAAGCTCTCACGCAACCAGGGATAGTCCCCGGGCTGCGCGTAGGCCAGGGCCGCCTCGATCAGCTCGATCCGGTCCTCGCCGTCGAAGAGCTCCTTGGCCTCGGCCACCAGTTCATTGACCGACACGGACGAGCTGACGTCGTCGCCGATGACCACCATGCGGCCGCCCCCGGCGTCGGCTCGGACGGCGCACCAGCGGTACAAGCCCAGGGCCTCCCGGGCGCGACCTGCGCGCACCAACACGCGCGCCAGGCGACGCACCTGGGCCACGTCCTGGGGGTTCAGGGTCCGCACCAGGGACGAGACCACGTCGCCGGCCTGCGCCGCCACGTCGGGCCGCTCGTCGAGCGCGGCCAGGAGCTGGATCATCTCGCCCTTGCGCGCGGCCCCCGACCTCATGCGCACGAGCAGGGCCGCCAGGGTCTCGTCCTCGCCCACGGTCCGGCACTTCGCCGCCAACAGACCCTCGAACAGGGGCTGCAGAGAGTCGAGTTCACGCGGCTGCCGCGTGCGCAGGAAGCGCTCCATCTCGCTCACCAGGACGTCGCTCTCGGCCATCACCTCGTAGGCCGTGGGCAGGGGATCGTCCTGCTCTTCGGTCTCGCCCGTGGCCTCGGCGACCTCCTTCTCGAGCGCCTTGCGCTCCGACTCGAGGAAAGCGTCCAGGCCACCGCGCGAGGGCGCCTCCTCGGCGTCGGGCTCCTTTGGGTCGTGGGGCCAGGAGAGCGATGCCATGGGCGACCTGCCGAAGAAGGCGAAGCGATCGGCGGTCTCGCCCACGAGGAAACTGCGCCACAGACGTCGCAGCACGACCCGGGCTTCCTGCTCGTCGCCCGCATCGAGCGCCTCCTTCACGTCCTCGATCGTCTTGGGCAGCCCCTTGGCCGTCTCGCCGCCGCGATAGGCCACGCCGTTGATGAAGTAGGTCACCCCGGGCGGGATCACGATCCCGAAGGGGTTGTCGGTGTTCTCGTCCGTGCCGCCGAGTGCTTCCACCTCGAGCCTCGCGGCCAGCTCGCGCTCGGGCTGTTGCAGCGCGGCCCAGCCGTCGGCCACGCGCACCCAGACCTGCTTGCGGTCGTCGTCTCCTTCGGTCAACCGGGCGATCCGCTCCTGCAACTCCAAGGCTCGGGCCCGACGCCCCTCCCCGTTGAACCGACTCATCTGGCGCCGCAGCAGGGGGAGGTCCTCCGGGTAGGCCTCGAGCGCCTGGCCCAACAGCTCGTCCGCACGCTCGTCCTCGTCGGCGCCCTGGTAGAGCTCGATGCGCGCGAGGGCCACCTCGGCCGAGGCGCCGTCCTCGTCCTCGCGCCCGTCCAGGGCCGCGGCGAAGACGTCCAGGGCCTCGGGCAGGAACTCCTCCGCGAGCCGCGTCCGCGCGCGATTCACGTAGTAGTCGCCGGACTCGTCGCGGCCCAGGGCAACCCAGGTCCGCGCGGCGCGCTCGGTCGCCCCTTCGATGCCGAGGGCGTGCTCCTGGATCACGATCACGGCCTTGACCGCCTCGTTGGTCGGGTACTCCGCCGCGAACGCCTCGGCCATCGCGAGCACGACCTCGCGGTTGCGCTCGACCTCGAGCATGTCCGAGATCGAGTAGGTGATGTAGTCCTCGGCGTCCTCCAACGAGGCCGCGAAGGCGTCCGTGGCGAAGGCGCCCAACTCGTCACCCAGGTCCGACTGGAACTCGGCCACGAGATCGACCAGCAGCGTGGCGCGGTTGGTCTTCTCGATCCGGTCCCAGATGCCGCGCAGGGCCCCGGCGCGCTCCGCGGAGGGCAGCAGCTCGAGCACGGGGCCCAGGCCCCAGGCGTAGCGCTCGCCGTAGCCGTCGAGCAGGGACAGCACCTCCTCCTGGTCGACGATCGGCTCGTCGAAGCGCCCAGCCAGCTTCGGCAGCAGTGTCACCAACTGGGCGTTGTGCTCGACGTCCTCGAGCACCAGGGAAACGAAGTAGCGGTACAGGGACCGCTCCGAGTCGCCGTTCAGTGCCGCGCCGATCTGGTCCAGGGTGGACTCGAGGTAGTAGGACGAGCGGTTCTGGGACAACTGCGCGCGCAGCCACTCGCGCCCGATCCGCAGCAGCAGACCGTCGTCACCCAACAGACGCGCCGCTGCGAACAACACGGTCAAGTGACCGAGCTCGGCGGACTCGACCTTGCGCAGATCGGCGCGACGCACCAGCGTCGACAACTCGTCGGTGCGGCCCTCCATCACCAGCGGCAGGATCCGCCGGCTGGCCTCGGCCACGGGGACCGGGCCGCTCGCCTCGGCCTCGAACTCTTCTCCCACCTTGACCAAGAGCGCCCGCCGCTGCTCCTCGCTGCGGTCACTGGCCTCGATCAACTCGCGCGCGGAATCGCCGAGCCCCCACCGGAGCCGTTCACGCACCAGGGCCTCGATCAGGTCGTCGTCGCCGGCGAAGGCCGCAACCAGTTCGCGATCGAAGTCGTCGGCCAGGCCCAGTCGCCCGGCCGCCAGGGCCGCGCGGCGATGGAACGCCGCGCGCGACTCCAGGCGCGGGAACTCCGACAGCAGCGGCATGTCCCGCTGGCCATCCCCATCGGCGGCCTCGTCACCCGCTGCGGCGTCCATGTCCGCGCGCTGGGCCAGGGCCTCGGGCAGCTCGACACGGAAGGCGGCGACCTGCTCGGCCAACAGCTCCAGATAGGGCCCGCCGTCCTCGACGGTCGACAACAGGCCGAGCAGCACCCGCTCGTAGTGCTGGCCGAAGTCGTCCAGGTTGCGGGGTGCCCAGGCGTAGGGGTCCTTCTCGGCCTCGCTCTTCTTCGTCGCCCCGCTGACCAGCGTGCGCCGGCGCAGGAGCAGGTCCATGGCGCGGCCGTAGAGCTTCGCCGCCTCCCCGTCCTCGCCCAACTGCTCGTGGAGCTCGCCCACCTTGACCAACAGGGACACGTCCCCGGGCTGGGTGGCGAGGACCGACTCGTAGGTCGAGGTGGAACGCTCGATGTAGCCGGCCTCCTCGAAGCGACCCGCCGCCTGACGCTGGTACAGGACGCCGTCGGGTAGGTCGCGCGTCAGGTCGAAGGTGCGCGCCGCGCTGTCCTCGTCCTGCGCCTCGAGGAAGGCCGCCCCCAGGTCCAGGTAGACCTGCGGCGGCACGGCTTCGGCCAGACCGACCAGGCGCCGACCGTAGGCCAGGTGCCGCTCCGGCTGGGCCTCGCGACCCTCGACCCCGAAGGTCGCCACCTGCTCGGCGCACAGGTCCATCAGCTCGCGCAGGATCGAGCCCCGCCGCGGGCCCGACGAGGCCAGGGAGTTCTCCAGGGCGATCAGGTGACCCTCGTGGTCCCCGCTCTCCTGTGCCAGGTCGGCCAGGAGCTGGTAGAGGTAGGCCTTGTCGTGGCGCGTGGCCAGGCGCTCGAGCGTCACCCGCCGGGCCCACTGCAGGACCTTCGGACGCGGCGGTGCCTCGACCAAGAGGTTCAGGATGCCGTCGATGGCGATCGTGAACAGGTCGTCGCCGTCCGCCGTCTCTGCCAGGTACTGGAACATGCCGAAGGCCAGGTCACTCTGGCCCAGCTCCTTCATCAGCCCGGACATCAACAGGTAGCCGTCGATGCGCTCGGGATGGGCCGCGAGCCCGCGGCGGTAGGCGGCGATCGCCTCGGCCCGCATCCCCGAGAGGGCCAACACGCCGGCCTCGAACTCCACCGACGAGGCCTCGCTGTCGAGGCTCGCCAGCCGCGTCAGCACCGCGCGCGCCTCGTCCGGACGGCCCCGTTCCAGCTGGCTCATGGCGAGCTGCTGCAAGTAGTCGGCCTCGCCCTCGGGGTCGATCTCGATCAAGCGGCGGACGGCCCGCTCGTAGTGGTAGTAGTCGTTGCAGCTCAGGTAGACGCGCGCCTTCTCCGTCAGCGACTGCAACTCCGCCCCGCCCGAGCGCCGCATGTACTCCTCGATCACTTCGGCCGCGGAGACCGCGTCCCCGACCTTGGTGTAGATCCGCACGAGCAGGCCGCTGTCGCGCTCGCTGGCCGTGCCCTCGAGCAGCTTCTCCTCGAGCTCGACCACGATGTCGGCCAGGGAGCCGAGGCGCGCGGCCACGGTCATCATGCGGTCCTCGACGTAGCGCCGCCTGGGAACCGACTGCACGCGTTCCCACAGCTCGCGCCAGGCCACCAGCGCCTGTTCCTCTTCGCCAACCTCCGACAGGAGCCAGGCCAGGCGCATTTCCACGTCCTCGCCGGCCTCGCCCGGGGGCCGGGCCGCCACCAGGTCGCCCAGGATCGCCACGGCCCGGGCCTTGTCGCCCAGGCGTTCGTGGGCTTCGGCCAACTGCATCCGCACCGCGGCGTCGGGAGCGGCGATCGCGTCGAGCCGCTCGAGGCTCGCCCGGGCCTGGTCCAAACGCCCGCCAACGCGGTGCAGATCGAACAGGAACAGGAGCGCCGCGTGGACGTCGTCGCCCTCTTCCACGGCACTCTCGGCGCTGCGCTCGGCCAGGTCGTCGAGGCCGATGTCGCGCAGCACCTGCGCGCCGAGCAGCCGGGACCCTGCGCCCAGATCCCCGAGCCAGTCCTCCCAGACCGCCACCGCCGCCGCCCGGTCACCGCGCTCGAGGAAGGTCTGGGCCAGCCCCTCGCGCCACACGGTCGAGCGCGGGTCGAGGGCGATGCGCTCGCGGTAGGCCGCGATCATCTGCTCCTCGCGCCCGGCCTCGCGGTACATCTCGAGCAGGGACCGGCGCTCGTCGTCGGTGAACGCTTCGGCACCGCCCTCGGTCGACACAATGGCGATGGCCTGGTCCCAGGCCCCGGTCTCGCGCAACAGCTCGATCCAGACCTCGCGCGCCTCGGACGACAGGTCGTCCTGCCCCGCGTCGAAGCGCGCCACCAGGGCCTCGAGGGTTCCGTCGGCCCGATGGGCCTCGGTCAACAGGGTCAGGGCGTAGCGGCGCTCGCGCGCGACGTTGGCCAGGTCCACCGCTTCCCAGGCCGCCGTCTCGGCGCGCTGCAGGTCGCCCGCGCGCAGGGCCCACTCCGCCACGCGCAACTGGCCCCGGGCCCGCTCCTTCTCGTCGCCCGCCACCACGTAGAGCTCGATCGCGTCCGCCGGCCGACCCAACAGCGCCAGCACGATCGCCGCGCGGTTGACCAGGTCGACCGAACGCCCCTCCTCGCGCGCGAAGCTCGAAAGGGCGTCGCGACCGCCCTCGTCGTCCTGCTCCATGCTCATCAGGGCCATGCGAACCAGGAGCCGGGTGGTCAGCTCCGGATCGTCCAGCTCGGACACCAACTCGCCGTAGGCCTCGAGCGCGGCCTCGGTGCGACCCTGGGCGTCCAAGAGGCGCGCCCGGGCGAAGCGCGCGTCGTTGTCGGTCAGACCCAGCGCGTTCTCGTCGTCGACCAGGACCTCGAAACGCTCGAGGGCATGGTCCAGCTCCCCGTGCCGCCAGGCCAGGTAACCGTCGAGCCGCAGCGCCGCCCGGCGCCGCTCACCTTCGACCGCGCCGTCGAGCAGCTCGTCGAGGCGCCTCGCGAGGGGCTCGAGTTCACCGTGCTCGACCATGCAGGCCACGTACAGGTCTTCGACGTCCGCCTGCGTTCCGGCGTCGAGCGCCGACTGCAACAGCGACTCGACTTGGGCATCCAGGGGCTCGCCCCAGACTCCCGAGGTGCTGGCCCGGGGCGCGCCGCAGATCGAGATGGCGGCCAGGGCCGTCGCCAGCAGAGTCGACAGGATGGACTTCATGGGGTCACGACCGCGGTCAGGCGCGGACGCCGCCGGACCAGGACATCGGCGAGGTAGACGAAGAGGGCCGCGAGGGCCGCCGCGAGCCACAGGCGGCGCAGCCCGAGCGGACGCTCGCCGCCGCCCAGGGGTGAGGTGGAGCCGACTGCGCTCGCGTCGCGCAGACGACCGCCGGTCCGCTCCACCAACTCGACCAGGCGCGAGTCGACGCGCGGGTCGACCAGTCGTTCGAAGGACGGATCGGCCAGGGGCGCGTGGGCCAGGCGCGTGCGCGGACCGACGCCGCCGGCCGCCCCGGCAACGACCTGCGTCGGCTCGCGGGCCGCCGGTAGCCAACGCGCCTCGAAGCGATCGGGCGCGACCCGTGCGAAGGCGAGCGCGCGGGGCTGGGCTCCGGGCAACGGGGCGCCAGAAAACTCCGCCTCGGGCAACAACTCGGCTGCCCCGCGCCGCTCAGCCACCAGGACCAACTCGTCCGCGTCCGCCATCAGCTCGAACACGAAGGGCGCGGCGGTGTCGGAAGCCGTGCGCGCGAGGGTCCGCGCCAGCAGCGGGCCGTAGCCGTCCCAGTCGCGCCAGGGTTCGGTGCCCGGGCCCGTGGGTTCGGTCGTCAAGGCGCTCACCCGACCCAAGCCGTAACGCCAGGACGCGAGCAGCGGGTGGGCCTCGTCGGTGGTCTCGATCACGCGCTCGGCGCCCGGCCGCGCGCGGGTCTCGACGTAGCCGGCCAGGGGCGGAAGCCCGGCGGGATCCACGTCGCCCCACCAGCCGCGACCGCCGCGCCCGGTGACCGACACGATCCCGGGCCGGTAGGCGGGCAACTTCGCGCTGGCCGGCTGCTTGAGCAGGATCTCCGGCAGGTTGAAGCGGTTGGGCACCGAGTAGAAGCGGCCCTTGCCCCAGTTGGCGATGTTGACCAGGAACTCCGAGTGGGCGTCGGGACCGATCAGCACGGTCGACACGTTCATGCCGTCGTCGGCCATGCGCCGCAACAGCGGCTCGAAGGCTCCGGATTCCACGCCGCCGTCGGTCAGGATCAGCACGTGCTTGTAGCGCGTGCGCACGTTCTTCAGGCCGTAGTAGGCCTCTTCGATGGCCGGCAGGATCACGGTTCCGCCCCCGGCATTGAGGCGATTGAGGGCGCGCTCGAGCTCGATCGAGTTGGAGGCCGGTTGGATCGGCGCCGCCCAGCGCTTGGCCCCGTAGAACTCGACGATGCCGACCTTGTCGTGGGGCAAGAGGCGCCGGATAGCCAGGCGCGCGACCTCCTTGGCGAGTTGCACGCGTTCGCCGCCCATGGAACCGGAGGTGTCGAGGATCACGACCAGGGTCGTGCTGGGATCGCGCTTCTCCTCCTTCTGGACGAACTCCACGGGCAGGAGCGCCTCGAGCGGCTGCTCGTGGTAGCCGCCCGGTCCGAAGGCCGCCTCGCCGCCCGCTGCCAGGAGGCCCAGGCCGCGGTTGACCACGCCCTCGCTCAGGGAGCGTTGCAGCTCCTCCGACAGGCGCGCGGCCGGGCGATCGTCGAGCAGCACCAGGTCGGTCTCGCCGAAGGCGTCGGGACCGAGGTCGTCGCCGCCGTCACGCACGTCGAAGCCGGGGCCGACCAGGCGCGCCAGCTCGCCCGCGCCGCCGCGGACGCGCTCGCCCAGGTAGAGCACGCGCAGGGGGTCCTGCACGGCCACCGTGGTGGCCAGGCGCTCGTCCCCGCCGCGCGGGTCGACGCCCTCGAGCACCTCGACCTCGAGCACCAACTCGACGAACCCCGCGGCGCGCGGCTCGAACTCGAAGGCGACCTCGATCGCGCCGTCGACGACCGTCGGACCCGAGCGCGCCAGCTCGCCGGCGCCGTCGCTCAAGCGGCAGTCCACGACCTGTCCACCGCCCACCAGCCGCGCCAGCACCCGCGCGGTGGATCCGACCCGCGCCTCGCCGTCCAGCGCGAGACCCACCGGTCGCAGGTCGCCGGACGCTCCCTCGAGGCGGACCCAATCGAGCGGCAGGCCGCGTTGGCGCAGCTCCTCCGCCGCACGCGCGCCGTCCGCGTCCGTGGCCAGGCCGTCGCTGAGGACGGTCAGGCGGCCCGCGGCACCGATCGGCACGGCCCGCGCGCCGATGGCGATGGCCTCGCCCAGGGGACTCGACTCCGAAGTGGCGAGCAACAGGTGGCGCACACCCTCGGGGAGTTCCAACGCTTCACGGCCGGAGCCGGGGAGCTCGATCAGGGTCACGCGCTCGCCGTCGGCGACCGCGAGCGCCGACACGAGCCAGCGCCGCGCGGTCTGGTCCGCGTCGGGCGTGACGCTCGCGCTGCGGTCCCACACGATCACGCGGTGGGACGCACCGGAGGCGACCACCTGCACCGGTCGCGCGAGGGCCACCGCCAGGAGCACGATCAACACCGAGCGCACGCCGGCGTGGAGGCGGTCGCGAGTGCGCAGGGGGCCGATCCACGGCACGAGGGCGAGGAGCGCGACCAGGCCGAAGCCGGGCTGGAGCCACTGGACGTCCATGGTCAGGGCATCCTCCCCCGCCGCACCAGCCACCACTCGAGCGCGGTCAGCGCCAGGGCGAGCAGCAGGATCCAGGTCACCGCGTCGAAGCCGTCGGGCGCGGTGACGACCCCGGCCAGGTCGGCGGGCTGCAACGAGGTCGCACTCTGGTCGAACAGGGAGACCGCGTGGGTAGAGCCGTCCGCGAGTTGCAGTTCGCCGGCCACGGCGGGCACCGGCGCGAGCTGCCAGGTGAGCTGCGGTCGCGGGTCGGCGAGCCTGCGCGGCAGGGGCCGGTCCGCGGCGAGGTAGGGCAGGAAGGGGTCCTGGTCTGCGAGCCAACGCACCGACCGCGCGACCAGCACCGGAAAGGCGCGGCTCTCCACGAGATCGAAGCGCTCCGGATCGAGCAGCTCCTCCCACAGGGCTACCTGCCGCTCCGGCCCCGGGCGGGCGCCGACGCTGATCGCGCGGCCGGCGCGGCTCGCGAGTTCGGTGGCGTCGATGCGGTCGAGGCCGAGCTCACCCAGGGCCGCGCGCAGGGCCGCGCCCGAGTCGAGCCCCTCGCGGTGGGTCAGAAGAATTGCCTCCTCCTGGAGCTCCGAGCTGGCCAGCACCAGGGCCGGCCCGTCCACCTCGCCGTCGCCCCGCACCACGCGCAGGTCCGACGCCGCGCCCGGTGCGACCAACAGCACCGCGTCGTCGGCGGCGAGCACCGCGGCAATCGCCTCCAGCCCCGGATCGACGTCGACCCGGATGCGCGGACGGCGCGGCAGGTCCAGGCGCGCCACGTCGTCCAGGGGCGTGGCGTCGCCGGACCCCAGGCGCAACTCGAGCCGACCGCCGTCGGCCGGCAGATCGCGCAGCAGCAACTGCGAGCGGTCCGGGGCCGCGCTGCTTCGATCCATCGAGCCGTGCAACCCGTCGCCGGCGACCAGGGCCACGCCGTCCAGGCTCGCGCTCAGCTCGGCGCCAGGGGCGCCTTCGCCCGCGAGCTCCACCAGAACGTCGACGCGGGTCCACGTACCCGAAGCCGCGGGCGACACGCCCAGGGCGACGATGCCGACTCCCGCGCCGGCGACGGCCGGCAACTCGGCGCGGCGCACCTCGATCTGCCCGGGCAGGCGCTCGATCAGGTCGGCGGCCACCGGTCCGTCGCCCACCACGACTACCGTTCGTCCAAGCTCGTCCTGGGCTTCGACCGCCACTTGGCGCAGCGCGCGTTCGATGCTCGCGGGGGCCGCCTCCGGAGCCAAACCGTCCATTCGACGCTCGAGCAGCGCGCCCGCCTCCCCCGCCGCCAGCAGGGTGCGCGGACTGGCGCCGCACCAGACGACATCGGTGCGCTCGCGCGGCAACTGCGCCGCGATCTCGAGCGCCGCCGCCCGCGCCCGGTCGAAGCGCGCGCCGCCGTCCGCGTCGACGAGGGCCATCCCCGCGCTGCCGTCGAGCAGCACGGTGTAGTGGCGTCCGACGTCATCCAACAGCCGCGGCGCGGCCACCGCGAACCACAACAGGCCCGCGATCGCGAGGGCCAAGAGGTAGGCCCAGGGGTGCCGGAAGCGCTCGGTCAGGACCCGCGCGCGCGATTCTTCGACCGCCTCGCGCCAGAAGAGCGTCGTCACCACGGGCAGCTCCTCGTGGCGCACGCGCAGTCGCTGCAGCGCGAACAGGACAGCGGCCAGGCCGAGCAGGCCCAGACCGAAGGCCAGGGGACCGAGGGTGGTCAGGTTCAAACCGTGAACCTCCCCTGCTCGAAGAGCTCGGCCAGTTGGGGCACGATTTGGCGCTCGACGTCGACTGCCAGGAGGCCCGCGCCCCGGCTGCGGGCGAAGCTCTGCAGGCCGTCGGCGAAGCGGTCGTAGGCGTCGCGGTAGCGCTCGAGCACGGCCGGCGTGACCGACACGTCCTGCACCTCGGCGGTCTCGCAGTCGACCAGGCGCAGGTCGCCGTCCATCGCCGCGGGCGTGCGGTCAGTGCCCCGCACCAGTTGCACCAACAGCAGTCGGTGGCGCACGCCGCGCAGGGCTTCGGTCACCGCCGCCAGTCCGCCGGGGTCGAAGAAGTCGGAGATCACCACCGCCAGGCCCTCGCGCAGGCCGAGGGCGCCGAAGCGCGACAGGCTGCGGCGCAGATCGGTGACGCCGCCACGCTCGACCTCGGTCAGACGGTCCGCCAGGTTGTAGAGGCGCGCCTTGCCGGCCTGGGGCCGCAGCAGGGTGGCCACGTCGTCCGAGAAGGGGAACAGCCCCACCGAGTCGTGGTGGCCGAGGCTGATCGCGCCCAGGGCCAGGGCGCACTGCAACCCGGCGCGCACCCGCGGCGGGTCTTCCAGCCACAGGCTGCGCGACACGTCCGGCAGCAGGTAGACCGGCAGGTCCTCGAGCTCCTCGAACAGGCGCAGGAAGACTCGGCCGAGCCTGCGGTAGACGGTCCAATCGATGGCGCGCAGGTCGTCGCCGGCCACGTAGGGGCGGTAGTCCTGGAACTCGAGGCCGTGTCCGCGGTCGCGCGAGCGCTGCTCGGCGAAGCGACCACGGGGGGCCACGCGCCTGGCGATCACGCGCAGGTGCTGGACGGACTCGAGGAAGTCGGCGTCGAACAGTCCGTCGAGCGCCGGCTCGGAGGCCGCCTTCACCGAGCGGCCTCCTGGGGCGCTTGCACGGTCTTCAACACTTCGTCGACGACCGAGTCGGCGGTGACGCCCTCGGCCCGGGCTTGGAAGCCGAGCAGCACCCGGTGGCGCAACACGGCCGGCGCCACCGCGCGGATGTCCTCGCAGGCCACGGCGAAGCGCCCGGCGAGCAGGGCGCGCACCTTGGCCCCCAGAAGCAGGGCCTGGGCGCCGCGCGGGCTCGAGCCCAGGGTCACGAACTGGTTGACGATGCCGGGCGCGTAGTCGCTGCCCGGTTGCGTCGCCATCACCAGGCGCACCGCGAAGGTGCGCGCGTGCTCGGGCACCGGCACCTGGCGCGCGGTGTGGCGCAGCTTGCGAACCTCCGCCGCCGACGACACGTTCTGGAGCTCGACCTGCACGTCGCCCGTGGTGCGGTCGAGGATCGCGCCGTACTCGTCCTCGCGCGGGTAGCCGACGATCAGCTTGAACAGGAAGCGGTCGAGCTGCGCCTCAGGCAGTGGGTACGTGCCCTCCTGCTCCACCGGGTTCTGGGTGGCCATCACGCAGAAGGGCTCCTCCAGGACGATCGTGCGCTTGCCCACGGTGACCTGGCGTTCTTGCATGGCCTCGAGCAGGGCCGACTGGGTCTTGGGCGTGGCGCGGTTGATCTCGTCGGCCAGCACCAGGTGCGCGACGATCGGACCCTCCTCGAACTGCAGCTCGTGGCCGCCGCCCTCGCCCTCCACCAGCACCGACGTGCCGCGCACGTCCGCGGGCATCATGTCGGGCGTGAACTGGATGCGCGAGAAGGAGAGGTCCACCGCGCGACCGAGGGACGAGACCAACATGGTCTTGCCCAGGCCGGGCACGCCCTCGAGCAGCACGTGACCGCCGGCCAACAGCGCCGTGAGCACACCGTCGACCACGTCGTCCTGGCCGACCATGACCCGCCCGACCTCGGCCTTGATGCGGCCGAAGACCTCGCGGAACTCGGCCGCCGCTCCGTGGGCCAGCTCGGCGCCGCCCTGTAGTGAATCGCTCATGGAGTTCCTTCGTGGCTTCTCAAGGTGAGGAAGTAGGCGCGCACCAGGTCGCGCAGGGCCGGCTCGAGGTCCGGTGAGGAGAGGCGCCCCGCGGGGCCGCGGCGCGGCGTGCGCGCGCTGGCTTCGATCGCGACGGCCTCTTCGCCCTCGGGTTCGATGCGCTCTTGGGTGATCTTGGTAGGCCCGGGACCGGGGCGTCCCTTGACGCGATCGGGGATCGGCACGCCCAACACCAACGACGCGACCCCGCGGGACTTCTTGGGCTGGGACGGCCCGCCGCGCCCGTTGGCGTCGGGGTTGGCGCGGTTGCCGAAGCCGATCTGCAGGTCGCGGCTGACGGGCGGACGGCGGTCGCGCAGGTTGGGCTGGACACCGCCGCGCGACTCCTGCTCCTCCTCGTCGTCGGCCGTGTCCTCGTCGTCGTCGATGTCCTGGTCGTCCTCGTTGGTGACCTGGTCGCGGCTGCGCCAGTCGGAGGCCGTGGGGTTCTTGTTGGAGCCCTTCGAAGCGCCGCGGCCGGCGGTGGCGCCGGATTCGTCGTCCTCCTTGCTCTCGGGGGGCTCGGGCGCTTCTTCGGGCTCGGGACGCTTGGCCTGGGAGGGCTTGGCCTCGAGCTTGCGCTCGCTGGGCTTCGAGGCCTGGCCCTGGGTCGAGGGCGCGCTGCGCGATTGGCTGGCGGAGCTCGACGACAGGGCACCCGCCGAGCGGCCGGCGCCGCTCTTGCCGGCGGACTCCTTGACCACGTCGGAGAGCTCGGGCGTGGGCGCGCTCGCTGGGCGTTCACCGGCGCGGCTCTCGCGCGGACGGGGCGGATCCGTGGGACGCTCGTCCTCCGGGGCCACGGCGCGCTCGGGCTCGTCCTGGACGGGCTCGTCGGCCGGAGTCAGGGCGGGCCCGGCCGCGGCCGCGACGACCTCCTCGGTTTGCAGGCCACCGGCAGACGTCACCGGGCGCGCGGCCAGCCACAGGAAGGCAGCGAGTGCGACGGCGCCCAGAGCCCCGCAACCCGCGGCCCGTCTCGCGACGTTCCAAGGACGCACTTCGAGCACCACCGCTTGGGCCAGTGCCCGCGCCAGGTGCGCGGCCGCATCGGCGATGGCCGCGCGCTCGAAGGGACCGGAGCGACCCGAGCGCAGGAACTCGTCGGCGGTGACCAGGCGGTCCTTCAGGCCCAACTGGCGATCCACCTGGCCCAGCGCCTGGTCACGCTGCACGGGCCGCGTCCAGGCGCGGGCCGACGCCGTCGCAGCGGCGACAAGCGGCAGGGCGAGGGCCGTCAACACCACGATCGCCGGCGGGACCCAATCCGGTGCCACGCCCGACTGCCAACGCAGGGCGGCGACCCCGGCCGCGATCGCCGGCACCACGGCGATCAGGGGCAAGGATCGACGCAGGCCCTCGTGCAGGCCCTCGCGCGAGGCGGCCGAGCGCATCGCCGCGGTGGCGCGCGCGGCGAGCTGGTCGAGGTCGCGACTCGGATCGCCGCTCAACGCAGCTCCTCGGGCAGGCTCGGCTCGGCCTGGGCCGCGCCCAGGACGGCGCCGCTCGAGCGGCGGAAGACGAAGGCCACCACGCGCGCCTGGCGCGGGTCGATCTGGGTCGAGATCGGCGTGGCCGAGCCGAGGCCCTCCGCCTCGAGCTGTTCGAGGAAGTCCTCCTGGCGCTGGGCCAGCTCGTCGAAGGAGACGTCGAAGTCCACGTCCATCACGCCGCCCTCAGGCGTGAAGGGCAGGCCCAGGTCGTCGCCGGTGAGCGCCGCCCGCGCGACGCAGCGGTGCACGACTACCGTGCTCTTGCCCGGGAAGAGCACGCCCTTCTCGGCCACCACGACCTGCACCACGAGGTCGTCGAGCTCGGGTCCGGTGACCGTGACGGTGCCGCGCAGGCGCCCGTCCAGGACCTCGGCTCCGATCTCGAAGCGGAAGTCGGTGGGTTGGGTCAGCCGCGCGAGGGCCAGCTCGCGGCAGCTCTGGTAGACCGCCTCGGCCTGGCGCCAGCGGGCGGCGCCGGGGCCGCGCACGCCCCCGTCGAAGACGTGCACCACGGGATCGCCCACGCCCAACAACTCCGCCCGCGCCCGCGCCAGGGAGGTGCACAGGGGGTCGGGCTGGGGCGAGGGCAGGTGGTGCGATAGGAACACCACGTACTCGGGGTCGAAGTGGCTGATCAGGCCCTCGTTGCCGAGGGCTCCGCCGATCGCGCCAGCGGTCTCGTCGCCCAGGTAGGCGTTGGTGAAGTACTCGCACAGGACCGTGCGTTGCGCGGGGTGCTCGAGGTCCGGCTCGAAGCGCGAGGCCGCGCCGAAGTTGCGCACCTTGCCCGCTATCATGCGCTCGATCGTGTCGACCGAGAGGGCCTCGCCATCCTCCAGCAGCGGCTGTACCCGCCCCAGGGCCTCGATCGCCTCCGCGCCGGTCTCCGGCCGGATCACGGCCTGCACGTAGCGCGAGAAGGCCCGTTGGTTGCGACCCTCGAGCTCGTAGAAGCGACCCAGGTCGTAGTTGATGCGGCCGTCCTCGGGCAGGCCAAAGGCCGCCGACAAGAGGTGGCGCCAGGCGTCGCGGCGCTCGCCCCGCTCGATCAAGGTGCGACCCAGTCGTCCGTGCACCTCGTGCACCGCGTTGGGGTAGCGGTCGTCGCGGCCGCTCTCGACGCCGAGGGCGCCGGCCGCGAGCACCACCTCGTCCTCGCCCAGGTCACTCATCTCGACCATCAGGTCGAGCATGCGCGTGGTGCGCAGGTCCTCGGGTGTCGTCTCGAAGATCCACTTCACGGCGGCGGCGATCTCGTCTCCGTCACCGCCGAAGTCGAGGGTCAGGTCGAGCAGCAGCTTGGCCGCCTCGGGCGCGAGCCGGGCGCCTTCGAACTCGTTGAGGAACGCGATCAGGGGCCCGGTCTCCTCGGCGGCGCGCGCGCGGAAGAAGGCCCGGTCCGCTTCGATCGAGGCCGGCACCGCGGGAGCCGTGCGCTCGATGCGGGCGGTGCGCCGCACCCGGTCCACTTCGACCTTCAGGTGCTCGAGGGCGTTGATTCCGAGCACGCCCGCGACTCCGTCCGGGTGCACCTCGACCACGTCCTCCGGCCGCAGGGCCACGTACTCGCACAGGTCGATGTTGCCCACGCGCAGGGCGCCGATGTCGCCCGCCGGCGCGCCGCGCTGCTCGGCGACGACGCGGTCGATCAGCGTGTCGTACAGACCCGTACCGATCGCCATCGCGCCCGGACTGCCGTCCCCGAAGCGCACCGACAGCCAGGCGCGGTCGTTGATCAGCGAGATCGGGACGGTCACCGACCCGTCGCCGTCGATCACCGGGCCGGAGGGCGGGGCCTGGGCCGAACCGGGCGGCGCCAGGTCGAGGCGGCCGGCGGCCAGGTCGAAAGTGACCTTCCACGGCTCCAGCAGCTCGGCGCCGATCGAGCCCACCAGGGCGTTCTCGCCCAGCTCGATCGAGTGGTACTTGGTGAAGTCCTCGTACAGGTCTTCGTCACCGAGCTCGCGACGCGGGACGGACAGGTCGAAGTCGGGGAAGTGCAGCGTCAGGGGCACGGCCTGCCCGTCGGCGGTCTCGGCGCGCAGGCCCGCGGCGGCGCGGTTGTGGAGTTGCAGCCCGTGCAGCCCCTCGTACTCGACCAGCAGGTTGACCGGCAGGCGGTTCGTGGGTGACGAGATGTCGCAGGAGACGATCAAGCGCCCCGCGACGACCTGCACCGGGATCGAACCTCCGAGGGCTCCGCTCGGGACCTGGGCGCTCCCGGGAGCGGCGGCTCGAGCGCTTCGGCCCGCAGCCGCAACGCACAGGACGAGACTCGCGACGCGTGCTCCCCGCGCCAGCCGTCTGGCGACTGGCTCCGACATTGCCCCCATGGATGCTTCGGCTGACGGTACTTCGGCGGACGGGTCTACGACGAACGGTGCTTCGACGGGCGGTGCTGCGAGCAGAGGCGCAGTGGCCCCCCGGCACCTTCGGCTGGTGTCCTGGATCAGAAATTCGGCGTCACTTCCCGGAGGTCCGATCGACGCTGGCTCGGCGCAACGACGCCAGCGGCGATCGGAGCCCGGGAAGTGACGCCGAATTTCGGATCCAGGACACTAGCGGGCCACCGCGTCGGACGCCGCACCCCGGCGCAAGCTTCCGGGAATCTCCCCGAATGCCCAGGTGCTGGCGGTCATCTCGATCTCGATCGCGGTGTTGGACGGCACGCTCACGGCGGCCGGTACGAAACCGCGGCCTCAACAAGAGCCGGGGAAGACGGCCTTGAGCAGCTCGGTTCCCAGCCCCCTCTCGCGGATCGTGAACTCCGGCGACTTGCCGCGCGGGTTCCAGCCGAAGTACTGCTCGCCGGCGGCGCCGATGAACCAGACCTTGTCCGGGCTCAGGAACACCTGGTCGCCCTGCCGGTCGTACTGGAACTCGGCCCGCACCGGCCCGCCCCAGTCGAGAACGGTCGTGTCGGCCACATTGACTTCGAGGGGCTGCATGGCGCCGGTCTCGACCTGCACCGTGGCCGCGCCCAGGCCCAACTGGCCGGTGACCACCTCGTAGGTCCCGATCGGCACCGCGATGCCCTCGAGGCTCGCGGCCAGGTCGAAGGAGTGACGGCCGTCGGTGCTGCGCACGATCGCCTGCAGCAGCTTGCCCTTGGTCTCGAGCTCCGAGCGGAAGTCCAGCTCGCCGGTCGGCCCGGTGAACGGCGTGGCGCGCAGCTCGCTGCCCGCCGGATCCACCACGAGGGTCATCAGCCTGTCACCGATCAGCGCGACGTCCGAAAGGAACGTCGCCACCTTGCGGGTCCCGATCGCCATGGCGTCGGCGCCGACGTCGTCGTAGCGCCCGTTGCCATTCAGGTCGACCAGGGTGATCTTGGTGCCCTCGAGCGTGCCGACGACCGCGCCACCCGCGGCCCACATCCAACCGTCGCCCTTGTTCCACAGGCGCGCGGTGTAGCGCAGGGGTTCACCGTTCAAGTCGGTTCCCGTCAAGACGACCTGGGCCGTGCGCTCCAGGGTCGCGGGGTCCTCGACGCCCTCGATCACGCTCTCCAGCGTGCCGTCGCCGTCGGTGTCCACCGCCAGGCCGCCGGAGCGCGCCTCGACCGCGAAGCCGGAACCACCCGCGTGGGCCACGGGAATCGAGCCCGAGATCTTTTGGAAGGCCTGGGCCGGGAGCTGAATATTCCAGGTCCGGTAGGAGCGGTACTCGAGTCCGACCAGCTCTTCCAGCGGAAGGGCGGGCGCGACCGCGAGGGCTGCGGCTGCGGCTGCGGCTGCGGCTGCGGCTGCGGCTGCGGCTGCGGCAAGGGTGATGGCCACGTGTCGTTCTCCTGAATGGGCGACGACCCCGAGGGGCTCGGCGAAAGGCGTCCGGCCACTATACCCCTGGCCCCGCCGCGTGTTTCTTCCTCCGGTGGATTGGGAGGTCGCTCGTTGCATATGGGACCACAGCTCCCCTCGCGGCGGTTTCTCGTCCACGGGGCACGGCCCAGAGCCCTCCGTCGCTCGGCTGACAGGGGCGAGCCACCCGACGAATCCCATGCGGTCCCGGCCAAATCGCCGTTAGACCCCTTGAACCCACACCACGGAGCCCCCCCCATGAGAGCCACGCTCGTTCTCGCTGCGGCCCTGACGCTCGCCGTCGCCGCCAACTCCGCGCCCCAGTCGTCCGTCGGGCCGACCGCGCTCGCGCCGACACTTCTGACCGACGACTTCCGCACCGACGTGCACCCCGGCGAGACGAGCTTCGAGCTGTGGCTACACAGCACGGGCCGCGGATTCCCCTGCACCTGGCACCGCAACTTCGCGAACAAGACGGAGAAGATCGAGAACGTCGCCTCCGAGCAGATGGGCGCGACCCCGGGCTACCTCGACTACTCGAATCGTGGCTTCGGGCGTGTGATCCACTTCAATGGCTACAACGTGCGGCGCCTGCCCGAGTGGGTCGGCGGCGAGATCTGGCTCTCGTTCCTGATGCGAAGCACTGCGGGCTCCTCCAACTCGGCATTGATCTCCCTGCGCGACCGCAGCAACTACGACCCCTGCAATTCGTCGCGCGGCTACGAGGTCATGCTTGCGCCGGCGTCTGGCGTGGTCTCAGCGCGGGTCTGCAACGGTGGAGCCGACTGTGCGGGATTCCAAGCCACCGGCCCCCTCCACGGCGGCCCGCTGTACCTGGTGATCGCGCGCATGGTTCTGGACGCGGAGCCCTCCGTGGATGCATGGATCAACCCGACCGACTTGACCTCCGGGATCAGCGGACTCGGTCCGCCGGATGCCTCGCTGACGTCGCTGGACATCCCCGCGTTCTTCTCGACGCTGCAGGTCTCGACCGTGCGGCTCGACGTAGCCAACAACGCGCGTATCGACGCACTCCGCATTGCCTACGGCGACCTCGATTCCGAAGCCAAGCTCGCCGGCGTGCTGCACGGCACCCTCTCCGACTATCCTGGCAACGGCTCGGACTTCGAGTTGGCCCTGGATGTCGATGGTGTCACCGATCCGACCGGCAACCACCTGGCCTCGGTCGGGCAGACGGTGCAGATGCGGTTTCGTTCGATGGACCTCTCCCTGCCGTGCTCGCAGTTCGCGAGTTGCTCGGGCATCGCCGAGGGCGCCTACTCCCCCACCAACCCGAGCGACGGCGAAGGTTTCCTGGCCTTTGCCTCCTTCGGCGCACCGACACCGATCGGGCTGTGCGGGACCGACACGCCCATCTGGGTCGACCTGGGGACCTTCACCGAGCTGATCGGAGGGCTGGGGCCGGCGCCGAGCCCACTGTTCCTGTTGTCCGGGAGCGGCGTGGGGCTCTCCTTCACGGTCCTACCCGAGCTGCTCGGCCAGTCGATGACGGTGCAGATGGCGGCTTTCGACCCTCGTGCGCCTTGCGGGATCGGCCTGTCCGACGCGCATCGGGTCCTCTTCTGATCTGCGTAGTTGGCGTAGCTCAGGGAGCGACCGTCGCCACCAAGGCCGCCGACGCCGCCATCCCGCCGCTGCAGGCGGGCGCGGACCAAACGGCCTGGAAGACCATCACGGCGCCGACCCAGGCGGGGTCGTCGGGGATCGGGAAGGCGACGCTGACCGCCCCCAGGGCGTCCGCCAGCAGCACCAGCTCCAGGGGCGGCGTGTCGAGACCCACCAACAGTTGCAGCTCCCCCACCGGGGTGCTGCCCAGGGTCGAGCTCACCAACAGGCTCCCGACGGAAGACGGCGCGACGCCGTCAACGACGACCGAGAAGAGCTTCTGGCCGACCCGGGGCAGGGTGCTGGCCGAAAGGCGCGGTCGGACGTGGCAAGCCGCTGGTGTCGGTGTGCCGACCAGAACGGCTGCGACGTCGCCGTCGAGCTGTCCGTCGAAGTCGGCGTCCACCGAGCAGACGGGGCCGAGCTGCGGCGCAACCGCGGTCCAGACCAGGTCCGCCCCGTCGGCGGCGGCGAGGCCCTCGAGTTGCGCGGTGGTGAGCGGCTCGTCGAGTTCGGTGTCGAGGCTCCAGAGCTGCGCCTCGGCGTCATAGAGCAGCGTGCGCGGCGCGCCCTCGATGCGTCCGTGCGCGACCAGGGCGATCTCACCCAGGCCCGCGCGCTCGATCAAGAGCGCGCGCAGGGCGACGGCCTCGGGCTCGGTGGCCGACAGGAGGTCCAGCTCCACCTCCCGCCCGGTGGCCGGCGCCGTGCCGGTGTCGAGCTGCCGCAGGAAAGCGTCGACGTGGGGTGAGCCGCCGACGTCCGCCGCGAACAGGTCCTGCACGCCCGCGAGCTCGACCAGGTCACCAACGCGACCGTCGCTGAAGCGACCGAAGCCCGACGCCAGCGGACCCGTTGCATCGGGGTCGAAGCCGTCCTTGCGGTAGTAGTCGAACAGCGGCGGCACCCGCATGGGCTGGGGCGACGACATGGCCAGGAGCGAGATGAACCCGGTGCTGCCCTCCGGCAGGGCGTGGCAGTCGATGCACGACGAACCGTCGACCGAGGTGTCGTGGAAGATTTCGGATCCGGTAGCCGCGTTGGCGTCCGGCGGCGTGGTCGGCAGGGAGCGGTCGAGCTGCTGGTGGGGATTGGGCGCGTGGCGCACGGAACGCGCCCAATCGGCGAACAGGGCCATGTCCCCATCGGCCAGCTCGTGCCCGCCGAGCAGCGAGTCGAAGGCCCCGTTGAAGTCCTCGAAGGCGGGCTTGTCCCCGCGCCAGTGCAGGGGCTCGATCAACCCGCGCAGGGACTGGGTCACCAGGGGCCCCTTCATCGGGTGCAGGGGCGGGAAGACAGGCGGCGCCACGCCGGGGATGGCGCCTTGCTGCAGCTCGATCGGCACCTCGAACAGCTCCCCGGCAGGATCGCCGAGGTTCCAGGCCAGACCGTCCGTCTCGGCGTCCACGTGGCACGAGGCGCAGCTCATGGTGCCGTTGCCCGACAGGCGCGCGTCGAACAGGAACTTGCGTCCCGCACGAGTTGCCGCCGGCATCGGGTCCCGGGACGACACCGGCTGCTCGAGGGCCACGGTCGCGGACTGGACGTCGACGACCGAGAAGGTGTCGGACAGACCGTTGTAGACGTACAGCCAGTTCCCGCCCGGATGCAGCGCCAGGGCGCGCGGTCCGCGGCGATCCACGGTGGTGTCGCCGGGGGAGCCCAGCTCGACGCGCGCCGAGATCGCACCGCTGTCCACGTCGATCGACGCGACGCGGTCGGTGCCCTGGGCCGCGAGCCACAGTCGGCGCGTCGCCGGTTCGTAGGCCAGGCCGGTCGGCTCGGCCAGGGCGACGGCGAGCGACGCGGGATCCGGCAGCAGGTCGACTTCGACGCCCTGGTTCAGGTCGACGGTGGCCTTCACGTCGCCGCTGGCGGAGTCGACCGCGACGATGCGGTGCTCTATCGCGCGGGCGCGCAGTTGCTGCTCGAAGGCGATCGTGTTGCGCGCCTCGGTGCCCGCGACCCAGACCGTGGGTCCCAGCGGATCGACGGCCAGGTCGAAGAGGGTCGTGCCGAGCGCGGTCGCCACAGGCTCGATCGTCAGGCCGGCCACGTCGATGCGGAACAGGTCCCGGTCCGGGAGGGAGTAGGAGAAGGCGTCCTGCCAGGCCGGATCGTCGGCGCGGACGATGGCACCGGTGTGCGGCGGGTGGGGCAGGTTCGGGTCGTCGGGCAGGGGCTGCTCCGGCGCCAGGCTCGCGGGCAGGATCGTGGTGCCGTTGCCCGAGCGGCGGACCAGGACCCAGACCGACTGACCGTTGTCGCCCACGGCCAGGGCGCGGGGCTCTTCCGCCGGCACGTCGATCATGGCCGACAGCGCGCGACTCGCGCCGTCGAGCACCGCCACGCGGTCCTCGGTGGCGAGGGTCACGAAGGCCAGGCCGCCGGCGAAGACCACGTCGGAGGGCTGATCGCCGACCTGCACGGTGTCGATCACCCGCCCTTGGTCGACGTCCACCACGCTGACGCTGTCGGAGAGTTGGTTGGCGACCCAGACCTCGCCCGGGACGCGCTCCGCCACGGCGACCGGCTCGAGCCCGACCCGCACCTGGGAGCGCAGCACCGGGTGCGAGGGATCCTGCAGGGAGAAGATCGAGAGGGTGCCTCCGACCGGCTGCAGGACGAACAGGCGCAAGCCGTCCGCGGAGACCGCGATCGGCTGGGTGGCGGAACTCTCGAAGCTGACGAAGGGCGCTTCGGGCGGGGCGGGAGCTGTGGGCGCCGGCGCACCGGTCGGGGAGCCTGAGCCGCCGCAGCCCGCTGAGAGGATCGCCAGAAGCGCAGGGGCCAGGAGCTGGACGGAGCCGAGTCGCCTCGCCGCCCCGCGTCCCAAACTCCATTCAGCAATGCACTTCGAGACGGTCGCGGGCATGGTTCGGTACTCCGGTGGGTCGCGTCGACGAGCCCCCTCGGGTCCTGACGTGGATCATGGGCCCGAGGATCCCCGGCCGAGGCACCCCTTACAGCAGGCATACCCCCTTGGCCCCGGGCGCCGGCGCTGCGGTCGAGGCGGCACTCGGCGCCCGACCGAACCTCGAGCAGCCGGCCCTCGAGACAGACAGCCCTCGCGGGTGGCCGCATGGGGTCCGACGGGGAATCAGGGCCTCGCGCCGAGTTCGGGGGCCGGCCGCCACGCGCGATGTCGACCGATTCGCGCCTCGCACCTCGGATCGGCGACGCCCTCGTCGCCGCCGCGCCGCCGGGCGGTTACAACGTTTCTCGCCCCCCCCACCGACCAGCACGAGCCGCACCGCCATGGAGATCGTCAACAAGACCAAGCGCCCCCTGAAGATCCCCCTGCCGGGCGGGAAGAAGCTCTTCCTCGTCCCGGGCAAGTCCGGGCAGATCACCCCCAAGGCCGCGGAGTACCCGCCGCTGGTGAAGATGGTCGAGGCCGGCGAGATCGAGATCACAGACGGCGGCCGCTCCGTGGGCGGCGGATCGGGCACCGTGGGCGGTGTCAGCCCGGCTACGAAGAATTCGTCGGGCGGCACGATCCGCCACATCGGCGATCGCTGACGCGCCCTCGGCTCAGGAGCCGAAGGGCTGGGGTCCGGGGACGATCGTGGTCTTGAACGCCGGCGAGCTGCGCACCACCGGGCAGGACGCCAGGGGGTCGAGCACCAACATCGACAGGTAGAGGTCGATGCCAACGAGGCCGGGTGCGTCGGGGATCGGCAGCTTGGGTTCGAGGCTCTGCCCCGTCCCGTCGAGCTGGCCGAACGCGCCGGGAATCGTCGCGCCGCCCAGGGTGGCGGTGAACAATCCGTCGATGGCCAGGGGCATCGTGAGTCCGCACAGGTCGACTCCCCCGCCGAGCGAGCCCGCGAGCAAGACTTGGTAGAAGGCGCCCGGGTCCGCCGGCGAGGCCAGGGCGATCTCGCGTCCGCCGAAGCCGATCATGTCGGTGCCGAGCGCCGCGGTGCCCTGCACGAAGAGATTCGCGTCGACGCCGCCGACGGTGAACGGCGTGTCGATGATCCCGACCGCGGTCATGACCTGGAAGTGGTAGCTCCCGGCGGGCACCTGAACGCCAGCTTGGTTGCGCTGATCCCAGCCGTAGTCGATGGTCCCGATCGGTCCGATCAGGAACTCGGTGATCAGGCAGTCGGCGTCGAAGACCACCAGCCCATCGCCGTCGACGATGCGCCAGGGACAGCCGCCGATGGACATGATCAGCTCAGTGTCGTTGGTCACCGAAGCGTAGACCGTGGCGCCCGTCGGCGCCGGATCGGGTCCGACGTCGACGGTGACCTGGGCGGTGGCGGCGGTGGCGGTCAGGGACAGGGCGAGGACGGTGGACTTGAAATGCATAGTGGTATCTCCGCCACCAATACTACCACCGGCCACAGGTCCTGCTCGGCGCGCGGAGACGCGCAGCCGCGCTCACCACTGCTCGCGCGTCGGCGGCGCAGCCACCGCCGAGCGGACCTCGAGCCCGGCCTCGCGCGCCCCCGTGATCAGAGCATCCACCAGCTCGGGCACGAAGGAGCGGTCGTAGCGCGGCGATTCGGCCATCCGCCGCGCCAGCTCCGCCTGGCCATTCATCCCGTCGTGGATCACGATCCAGCCCAAACCTCGCGTCTCGATGCCTGCCAGCAGCTCGCTCTGCAAGCGATCGGCGGTGATCGGACTGTAGAGCGCGTCCCAGTCGTAGCGGTCCAGGGGCAGGATCGTCTTGCCCGCGCGGGCCACCGCTCCCAACTGCCAGGCCCAGATCCAACCGCCGCCCGGTCGGTACCACCGGGTCGGCCGCTCGTGCCCGAGCACCCGCGCCAGGGTCGCGTCGCAGGCGGCGATCTCGGCGGCGACCCCCGCGGCGGTGAAGCGACGCGTGGCCCAGGTCGCGGTGTCGCCGTGGTTGACGATCACGTGGCCCTCGCGTTCGATGCGGCGGGTGAGTTCTTCGTGCTCGGCGCTGGCGCGCACGTTCTCGCCGATCAGGCAGAAGTAGGCCTTCACCCCGTGCCGGGCGAGCACGTCGAGGATCCGATCGGTGACGCTGGGGCTGGGCCCGTCGTCGAAGGTCAGGGTCAGGGTGGCGCGCTCCTCGGGCGGGGTCGCGCGCAGGATCGTGCGGCAGCCGGTGGTCAGGGTCGCCGCGAGCAGCAAGAGCAAGGCCAGCGCCGGATGCCCCCAGCGGGGCGACGGCCCGACGCCCGCCCAGCTCAACGTCACACCGCGAACGCTCAATAGGCTCAACGTGGCTCCGTCCGGTCCACGACCACCGCACCGCGCGCGATGACCGCTCGGATGTGTTGGAGCGCGTCGAGGTCGTCCAGTGGATTGCCCTCCACCAACAGCAGGTCGGCCCGGTAACCGGGCGCGATCGCGCCCGACTCGTCCTCGAGCCCCAACACGCGCGCGGGGTTGACCGTCGCGCAGCGCAGGGCCTCGACGGGCTCGAGACCCGCCTCGACCAAGAGGTCCAGTTCTTCGTGCAAGGCCGAGCCCCAATAGACGTGGGGCGCACCGGCGTCGGTCCCGGCCAGGAGCAGCACCCCGCGCTCGTGCATGGCGCCCACGATCCGCCGAGCGGCGCGTTCGACGGCGACGCGCTCGGCGTGGAAGTTCGCCGGCAGCAGCTCTACCGGCAACCATTCGCGCCAGCGAGCGGCGGTGCCCTCAGGGGCCGCCGCCAATCGCGGGTCGTCCCACACCGTTGTATTGGGAGCGGATGCCCGGGCCAGCCCCTCACCGGCGACGAGCGTCGAGCAATAGGCCGTCCCGCTCGCCACGAGCGCCGCGATCAACGCGGCGCCGCGCCCGTCCGCAGCCAGGTAAGCCTCGAGATCGCGCTCGAAGGTCGCGGCCGATTCGAGGGCGTCGCGGCCAAGTGCCTGCTCGCCGAGGGTCGTGGCGTGCTCGATCGTGCGTTGAAACTCGGTCACCTGGGCGATCGGCACGCCGCGCGGCGCGTGGCCATCGACCGGCAGCCCGAACTCCGCCGCGGCCGCCGCCACCGCGCGGTGGACCTCGGGCGTCATCACGTCGTGGACCTTGATCAGGTCCACGCCCATGCGCGCCAGATCGGCGACCGCCAACCGCGCCTGGGCTTCGTCGTTGATCTGAATCCGTGATCCGTCGCCCATCACGTCCGGACGCCCGTCCAGGTGGGGACCGGCGGCGACGATGCGGGGCCCGCGCCACTGCCCCGCCGCCACCTTGTCGCGGGCCACGACCGTCGCGGACCCGGGGCCACCCAGGTCGCGCACGCCGGTGACCCCCGCGGCCAGGTGAGCGGCGAGCACGACCGCGTCGTCGCTGTCGTGGACGTGCATGTCCCACAGACCCGGCAGGAGGTAGGCGCCCTCGCCCGCAATCGTCGTCGACGCCGCGAACGCCGCGACTTCGCCGGCCGGACCGACGACCACAATGCGTCCCGCGTCGACCAGGACGGTCCGGCTGGGGAACACCACTCCCGCGTCGAGGTCGACCAACGCGACGTCGGTCAGAGCCAGGTCGACCTGGCGCGGTTGGGGATCCGATGCCTGCGAACCGCAAGCGGGGAGAAGCGACCAGGCCAGGACCAGCAGCGCCCACGGCCGGCGTTGGCTCGTGGAACGAGTCGAAGCTGCGACCCCCTCTTCTTCGCGCCGCTCCCCGAGTCCCGCCGCGGTCATCCTGTGATCTGCCGACATTGTGCTACTTCCCTTGTGTGCCTCTGTGCAGACTCGGCCCGCTTCAGTCGAGGCTCGGTGCAACCAGTTCGAAAGTCGTCCCGGGGGAATCCACGGAGATCGAGCCGCCATCCCAGGTGCGACGCGCTTGGCCGACGACGTGGCTGTCCTCGCGCCAGATGACGTCGTAGTTGCCGGGACCGGGCAGGTGCACGTCAAGTTCCTGGGTCTCGGGGTACAAGACCAGCACCGACCGGCTGCGATCGCCAGACCTCGGAAGCAGCTCGAGCTGGAGCAGGGCGCCGAACTCTTCTGGGTCGTCGATACGGAGCGATACGACCCATCCACGCTCGAGCTGGACGACCCGGTCGGCATCGAGCCCCTCCACCAACGCTGGTGCGTACTCCCCAGTCTCGACCACGATCGAACGGGGATGGTCCCGGGCGATCCACAGCTCGCCCTCCGTGAACGTGGACCCCGGTCGATAGACGCTGGACTCTCCGAGCGGCCTGTACGAGAACCACGGCACGCGCTCGCCGTCGGCGCCGCGCACGTCGAGCTCGACCCGCTTCATGTTCGCCGACAAATCGATCGGATCGATGCGGGGGTCGTCACAGGGCTCATCGGCCGAGACGATCAAGCCCTCGATCCGCAGCACCGGTTCGGCACTTCGGTGGATGGCGACATGCAGGTCGTAGGTGCCGGGTAGCAGCATCCGCCAATCGGCGACGCCACGCTGGAGCTCGATTCGGCTCCCGGAGTCGACGTCGAGACCCGATCGCACCAGGGCCAAGTAGACCCCGAAATCGACCTGCTGGGGCAACTCGACCCGGGCGCGCAGGCGCCCCGTCGCCACCACTCGCAGCTCGACATCGGTCGAACCGACCGGGACCTCGACCGCCTCGGACGTCCTCGCGTCGACCCCGAGCACGGTGAGTTGAACTCGATCGACGCTGCCGACCTCGCCCTGGAGCCGGAACGTGCCGTCGGCGAGGGTTCGGCGGCTGTCGTAGTCGATGGCATAGTCGCGAGCGCGCTCGAACGCTCCGTCGGCACCAGCGAGCGGCGACGGCCACACGTGGACCACTGCAGCGCGCAGGGGCGCGCCGTCCGGACCGCGAACGATGCCGGATGCGATCACCGGAAGCGGTTCGAGTCGCAGGTCGCCGAGGTCGTTGAGACCTCTCACGAAGTCGACCGCGACCTCCTCCCGTACGCTACGGGTGAGGCCGTCGAAGCGACCCTTCACGTTGAGCCGTGCCCGCTCCCCCTCCAGCGTGCAGAACCAGCGATCCGGAACTTCGAAGGACGCGCGTCCCGCCTTGTCCGTCCGCAGGCCCAGCTCGACCACGTCACTCGGCCGGGTGGCCTGCTCATGCATCAGGTTGACGTCGAAACGCTCGCCCGCCACCGGTTGGCCGTCGGAGTCGACAAGTCGGAACTCGACGCGATAGGGCTCTGCACTCTCGAGCTGGACGACGACCTCGTCACGGACCGCCGCGGGACCGGCGACCACCCGCCGTTCCAGCTCGAAGCCCTCCGCCGTGGCGACGATCAAGTGAACCTCTCGACCGACCTCCACGAAGGGCAGGGCGAGGGCGCCCTGGGATGGCAGGGCCGCAACCAGGGGCACCGGCTGGACGGCCGCAGCCGGGTCGGTCCAGGAGACGTTGGACGGCTCCACCGGCGCGGGGGACGCCCAGACTTGGAGCTCGGGCTCGGGGCTCGTGCGACCCTCGTGGTCGACAACTTCGACGCGAATGCTGCCCGTGGGCGGCAGCACCAGCGTCGCCCGGCCATCGACGAGGGGCGTGCCCACGTACTCGCCGGCGACGACTTCGGCCAGGGCGGCGGCGGCCGAGCGGAACTCGGCCAGGGCCTCGTCGGTCACATCGAGGGCCGCCGCCCCGATCGTCGGGAAGGCACGCCCTTCGGCATCGGTCACGGCGTGCGGCAGCAAGGCGACCGTGTCGGTGTAGGCCGACTCGCGCTTTCCGGAGTCGGAGTACAGCCGCGCCCGGCCCCCTGAGAGGATGGCCTCCTCGACGAGCCGCACCGGCACGCCCGCGACGGGACCGCCGTCGGGCCCAAAGACCTCGACGATGGCCTCCGGGGTCTCGACCTCCACGCGCAGGAATCCGTCCTCGACCCGCGAGGGCAGCGCCAGCTCGTGGGTCGTCCCCGCCGCCCCACGCACGAAGACCTCGGCGCGCCGGCCGCTCCAGCCGTGGACGGCGCGGCCCGCGTCATCGGTCGAGTAGGTCTGACCGAAGCGCCGCTCGAGGGTCAGGGCGGGTGCATCCGCCGGCAGCTCGCGCTCGGCGTCGCGGAAGGCGCGGCGGTCGTAGCGCTCGCGGTCGAGCACGACGACCTCGACCCCGTCCAGGGCGCGGCCGCGATCGTCGACGACTTCGATCACGAGGGGCTCGAGTTCGGCCCCATCCTCGGCCTCGGCTCCGACGACGTCACCCTCGCCTTCGACCGGCGCGCGGCGCGACTCGCCGCCCGCGTCGATCTCGGAGACGATGGGTTCCGCCGGCATGGCCACGGTCGAGGCCTCCTGCTCAGCAGCCGCGAACTCTGGCGCAGGCGCGGACGCGCTCGGCAGCGTGGATTCGGGCTCCGTGTGGTCGTTCAGGGCCCAAAGACAGGCCAGAGCGACGGCCAGGACCATGACTGCGAGCAAGGGACGCATAGGCGCCGAGTCTACGGGGATCCCGGATGCTGTGCTGGCGGGACGGTCGGCGCTCGGTCGCGTCGCGGGTGACCCGGTGCTCTGCGCCTGCTGCGCTCGATCGCCGCCGTGCCCCACATCCGCCGCGACCGTCGCAGGGCTGACGCCCGCGAGAACGCCGGCGCCGCTGGCGCAAGCCCGCCGGACTCCGTGTCTCCCACTGCTATGCTCCCTGGCCGATCGCCATGAGCACCGTCCAGCAGCGCGACGCCCCGAACACGACGGACGCCCTCGCCCCGCGCGAGATCGCTGCACGGGTCGAGTCGATCGGAGTCGCCAAGGCCCGCGCTGACGTGCTGAGCGTGCTGCTGCTCTCGATCCTGGCCGGGGCCTTCATCGCCCTCGGCGGCGCCTTCTTCACGGTCGTGGTGACCGGGTCCGAGCTGGGCTTCGGTGTCACACGCCTGCTGGGAGGTGTCGCCTTCAGCCTCGGCCTGATCCTGGTGGTCGTCGCGGGAGCAGAGCTGTTCACCGGCAACAACCTGGTGGCCATGGCCTGGGCCTCGAGGCTGATCTCGAGCCGCGAGCTGCTCCGCAATTGGGTCCTTGTCTATGTCGGCAACGTCGTGGGCGCGAGCGCGACCGCGCTGGCCGTGTGGTTGGCCCAGGTGCACCTGCTCGGCGATGGCGCGGTGGGCGAGACGGCCCTTTCGATCGGACTGGCCAAGGCGGAGCTCGAGCCCCTGCCTGCCTTCTTCCGCGGCGTGCTCTGCAACGCCTTGGTGTGCCTCGCCGTGTGGCTCTCGCTCGGCGGCCGCTCCGTCACGGACAAGGTGCTCGGCGTGCTGTTCCCGATCACGGCCTTCGTGGCCCTGGGACTGGAGCACTCGATCGCCAACTGGTTCTTCCTGCCCTACGCCGCGCTCCTGGGCGCCGCGCGGATCGACGGCTACGCCAGCGGCTGCGCGCTCAATCTGATCGTAGTCACGGCGGGCAACATCGTCGGCGGCACGGTCCTCGTCGCGGCGGTCTACTGGACGGCCTATCTGCGGCCCCGGACCGCCGACTGATACGAGCCCGGAGCGCAGGCGGAAGCCGCCGCGCTCCGGGCTCGAGGCGCTCAGGGCGCCGTCGCTCGCAGGCCGTTGCTCGACACCACGCCGAAGGGGCCGCTGGCGTCGAGGACCCAGTGCTGGAAGTAGAATTTCGCTCCGCTGGGCACGCCTGCGACCCAGTTGCCGCCGAAGACGCAGTCGCCGTACTCGTCGATCGACAACGGCACGATCACGCCAGCCGTGGCCACGTCGGGGATCAGCAGGCCGCCAAGGAACTCGAGGTTCAGGATGCCGGTGCTGATGCCGAGGAAGGTCGGCGCGCCGGGGCGGGCGTCGGTCATCAGGAGCGACCAGGGCTGGCCGCCGACCAGGTCGCCGACTCCCACGAGGGTGGGCTTGCCGAACTCACCGTTCATGCCCTTGCCCAGGTCCTTCCAGGCCGTACCCATCTCGACCACGACCTCCTTGCGGGTCATGTTTCCGTTGCCGTCGCGGATGGTGAGGTAGAGGGTGCCCGGGGTAGTGATCGGAACCGGCACCGAAACGTTGCCGAGGCCGTCCAGCCACCAGGCGCCGAGCACTTCGTCGGGCGCTCCGGCGAGGAAGGAGGCCTTGTAGGCCGAGACCAGGCCGTCGTCGTTGAAACCGTCAGCGACCGTCGTGCCCTTGAGAGACAGGAACTGCTCCCCCTGGGGTCCCTGCTGGCCCAGGATGATCTTGCTCGGGACGTTGAGCAAGCCGAGGTTCAGCACCAGGCCGCGGCGGATCGTCATCGACGGGTCCCCCAGCAGCATGTAGGCCCAGGGGTTCTTGTGGCCGGGCCAGGTGGCCCAGATCGACTGCTCGGCCAGCTCGATGGCCTTGGCATGGGTCGTGATGCCCTTGTCGAACACCATTCGGAAGAGCTCTTCGTTGAGCTTGTGGTTGGGCGTGGTGCTGGTGGTCTGGGTCGCGCCATAGGCCGCCACGCCGCCCTCCGAGGCCTCCATCCAGACCTCGTTGATGCAATCGTCGTCCGTGTCCTCGCTCCAGCGGATGTTGCTGTTGGTGCAGGTGATCGCCCAGACCACCGGGTTCATCGGGCTGACCATGCTGGGCCCGATGTCGTTCTTGTGGAGGCTCTCGCCGAAGTTGTTCCACTTCGACCAGGTCGTGGTGCTGCCGTGGCCGCGGTAGGCGACCACGCCGGCCCCGCCGTTGAAGGCGTCGATCACGTCCTGGTTGTCGACCCCGGACTCGCCGAACAGGGTCACGAAGTGCGGGGGTTGCGAGTAGCTCGCGTCGCGCACCTTGATGTGCGATCCGGTGTACTTGCCCGGGGCCTCCTCCTTGTGCGAGACGAGCACGGCCTTGCTGTAGTCGCCCGCGGGCGGCGACAGCTCGTACTCCATGATCTTGTCGAGCTGCCAACCGAGGCTGTCCTCGTTGTCCGCGGAGATGCGGCCGACGTAGACCTCCTTGGATGTGTCGAGGGGGCCGACGCAGCCGTAGGGGTCGTCCGAGTAGACCGCGACGCCGGGCTCGAAGATCAACACGCTCGGAACCCAGTTGGTGTCACCGATCAGCAGGCAGTAGTGGTCCATGCCCGGATCGCCGAGGTTGTACCAGTTCGCGATCGTGGTCCTGATCGCGTCCACGTCCGGCGCCACCTGAACCATCGAGACCTGGAAGCCCTGGGCCTTCTTGTGGTTCACGAACGGCGTCAGCGTGTCCCACCACATGCTCTGGGCCACGATCAGGTAGCGCGAGTGGTACTGGACCGGATTCAGGGGCCAGAAGGTCTTGGAGGACTGCCAGTTGATGAAGTGCGCCTGGGCCTGCTTGTCGTGCAGCTTGGTCACGGTCAGGGGTTGCCCGGTTCCGACGCTCTTGTAGGTGAACGAGAAGGAGCGCTTGACGGTCACCAGTCCGAAGCCCGGGTTGTAGGTGACCGGATAGGCCGTGGCCGTCGCGCCCTTGATCGGACCCAGCATTTTCGTCGCGACGGGCGAAGGTTCCGCCGACACCAGAGGCCAGGCCTGGTTGCCGCCGTAGATGGCGGAGTCGAAGGCCCACTGGGGGTCGCTGCCCTTGGTGTCACCCGGACCCGGATCCGCGGTCGGGTCGTAGTCCTCGTCCTCGCCTGGCACGAAGGTCGGCAGCGGCAGGAGCCCCTCGAAAGCGACCGTGTCGAGCACGTTGACGCCCGTGAGCTTGAGCTGGCCGAGGCTGCTGCCGCCCGCGATGTTGACCCGCACGGCCGGCAGGTCCGGCGCGCCGACTTGTTCGATGTGCTCGAGGCCGGGGAATGTCAGGCGCTGGTAGACCTTGCCGTCCTCCCCGGTGACGTTCTCTCTCCAGAACCCGAAGATCGTCACGTTGATGGTGGTGAGGGCCGCGGTCGACTGGGCGGCGTCGAGGACCACTTGGGCGGGCAGACCCGGCTGCTGCGGACCGTCGGCGCTGAGCGGGACCCAAGTCTGGGCCAGGGTGGGCGTGGCGAGCGCGGCCAGGACGGAGGCGGCTCGCACCGACGGCGGGAGGGAACGGGCGAGGCGGTCGAGGGTGAAGGACATGACGGGCTCCGGGCAGGGGATCGGGTGCCCACCGCGGGCGCCCCCAGGTCCCCATCCGGGTTGAGCCGCGCCCGTGGCACTCCGCCGGCCAGTTCTCGCGTGCAGGGCGCCGAAAGAGCCGCCGCGCCGACGCGCCACGGGCTCAGTCCCGTTCGGACGGACGCTCGAGCAGGACGATCTCGGTGCCGAGCTCGGCGTACTCGCTCCAGACCACCAGGCCGCCGGCGCTGACGTCGAAGCCGTCGGTGACCTCGGCCCAGGGCAGGCCGAGGGTCGTCACCTCGCGCTCGGCGCCCGTGGCGGGGTCGACGGCGAACAGGTGGCGCCGCTCGCCGTCGACGCGGGTGAACCAGATCTCGCCGCCGGGCCCGTAGGTCGGCGTGTCGCCGCGGCCGAAGGTGCGCGTCTCGAGGGTCTGCAGGTCGAGGTCGACGACCCGCCCCTGGCCCTGGACCCCCACCAGGTGCGAGCCGTCCGGGGACCAGCGGCTGCGGAAGATCCACGCGTCGACCGCGCGCGGCTCGCCGCCCGACAGGGGGAAGATCTTGGTCCGCAGGCCCGCCACGTCGAAGACCACCAGGGACTCGCCGCCAGGGTCGATGTCGGGGTAGGAGAAGTCCTGCATCGACCAGCCGTCGAAGACGGTCTCGGGCGCGCCGCCCTCGAGGGGCAGGCGCACGAAGCGCGAGCCGTCGACGCCCTCGGTGTAGCAGTAGACGAAGCGACCGCTCGGATCCACCTGGGGGAAGATCTCGAGCTCGTCGGGGTTGCGGCCGATGGGCGTGGGCGCGCCGCCGGCCACGGACAGGCTGTAGATCTCGGTGCCCGGCCCGCCACCGCCGAAGAAGACCACGCGCTCGCCGCGGGGATCGAACTCGGGCGCGAGCATCGGACTGCGCGAGCGTTGCAGCACGCGACTCTCGCCGCTCGCGGTGTCGTGCAACCCCAGGGTGAACTCGCCGCGCAGGTTGACGTAGGCCAGGCGCGAGCCGTCGGGGGACGGCGCCACGCGGCGGTCGGTGCCGACGCCGGTGGTCACCGCCGTCAGCTCGCCGCTCACGCGATCGAGCGACCACAGGGTCATGCCCCCGCCGAGGTTCGACGAGAACAGGATCCGCTCGCCGCCGGGCGAGTAGACCGGATCCTGCACCTGCGCCCGCTGCCCCATCACTTGCCGCAGCTCGCCCGAATCGAGTTGCAGCTCCCACAGGGTCGAGAGGGGGCCCAGCTCGGAGGTGGCGAAGGCCAGGTACGCGCCGTCGGGCGAATAGCAGGGCATGCGGTCGAAGACCACGCCGGTGCGCCGCGGGACGCCCTCGATCGCGACCGGCTGCCCCACCGCGCCGCCCGGCCCGAGCTCGACGGTGGAGACCCGACCGTCGTACTCGAACACCAGCCGATCGCCGGCGGGGTGCCAACGGGCGTTGCGACCGACCTCGAGCACGCGCCGCGCCTGACCGCCGAGCACGCCGACCACGTGGACGCTGGTCTCGTCGGGCGCTCCCGTCGGGCCTTCGACGTGGTAGAGGATCGACTCGCCGTCGGGCGACCAGCGCGGCGCCGAGACCGGGCGCGGCTCGGTGGTCAGGACCAGCGGCGCGGGATCGTCCAGGAGGGTCACCTGCAACTGCCCCACGCCGTCGACGGCGCCGACGAATGCGAGACGTCGACCGTCCGGCGAGAAGCTCGGGTCGCGCTGGGCCTCGGCGAAGATGCCTGCGCCCCGCTGGGTCCAATTGGCGTAGGCCGCGGGCGCGGCAGGGACGGAGTCCTTGTCCGTAGCCGTGCCCGGCGAGACCTCCCATGGACGCAACAGGCCGATCGTCGCGACCGCGGCCACCAGGGCCAGTCCCAGCCCAATGAGCCAAGGGCGCAGGCGCGCCTTGGCGCGCTCTTCCGCCAGGGCCTCGATCGCCGCCGAGGAATCCGAAGCGCCCAGGGCGCGCAGCTCGTGCGCGAATACCCCGCAGTCGGCCGGCCGGTCCGCGGGGTCCTTCGACAGGGCCCGAGCCACCAGGGCGTCGGTCCCCGCCGGCAAGCCGTCGACGAAATCGCTCGGCTTGGGAGCCCGGCGCTCGAGCACGTCGTGCAGCACCCCCGGCGCCCCCTGGCCGCGGTCGAAGAGCCCCTGCCCCGTGAGCAGCTCGAACAGCACCACCGCCAGGGAGAAGACGTCGACCGCCGGCCCCACGCGCTCGCCGCGCAGCTGTTCGGGAGCGATGTAGCCCAGGGTCCCAACCGTCGAGCCGGTCTGGGTCAGTTGGGGCGCGTCGCGCACCATCGCCAGGCCGAAGTCGAGCACGCGCACCCGTCCGCGCTCGTCCACGTAGAGGTTCGACGGCTTCAGGTCGCGGTGGATGATGCCGGCCTCGTGGGCGGCGGCCACGGCCTCGGCCGCCTCGGCGATCACGCTCAACACCTGGCGCGGATCGCGCGGGTGGGTCTCGAAGTGGCGGTCGATGCGGTCGCCGCGCACGCGCTCCATGACCACGAAGGACCCGCCCTCGCCGGACTCGATCGCGTGGACGGTGACCACGCCGGGATGGTCGAGGCTGGAGGCCGCCCGGGCCTCGCGCTCCAGGCGCGCCGCGGCGTCGCCGTCGAGCCCCACCCAGCCGTGCAGGAACTTGAGCGCGACCTGCCGCCCCAACTTGCCGTCCTCGGCCAGCCAGACGGTGCCCATGCCCCCGCGGCCCAACTCGCTCTCGAGGCGGTAGTGGAGGATCTTGTCACCGGCTTGCACGGCGTGAGGTTAGCCCCCCGCGGTCCCTCGGATCCACGCCGAAGGGGGCTAGCCGGCGCCGCCCGGCGAGGCGAACCGTCTGCGGCGGGACGTGCGGCCCAGATCCGGACGCTGCGCCCAGGGGCGCCACGTCACCGTGCAGCGCGCACGATCGCCGGCGCCCCCTGGCGGAGCGCCCGCAAGCGCCGCACTCACTCCTGCGGGAACGGGATCGGGCCGAAGCGAAGCTCGGCCAGGGCGCCGGATCCGGCCAGGTGCAGCTCGACTTGCCGGGTCGGCAGGTCGCCCATCACCGTCTGCACGGAGTTGTCCCCCAGGTTGGCCAGGGGGAAGTCGTGGGGCGCCCCGGTCAGGTCGTCGTAGACGCGCACGAAGGAGGCGCCATCGTCGTCCACGTCGATCACCGTCGCGCTGCGGAAGCGCACCGTGTTGGTGACGAAGTCGATCGTGAGCACGCCGCCGGCCGCTTCATCGTCGGGGTCGTCGACCAGACCGTCGGCGTCCAGGTCGAGGTCGTTCTCGGCGATGATCAGGACCTTCTCGCGGGCCACCCGGTTGCCGAGACCTGGGCCCGGGCAAACCAGATCGAGGTCACCGCCGCTGGGCGCTGCGGAGTCGAACAGGATCGCCTTGTCGGGGTGGGACTCGGCGGCGTTCGAGGCCGTTACGAAGCCGCCGAAGATCCCGATGTTCTCGTAGCCCGAGTCGACCTCCCCACCCGCGGCCAGGCTGTCGACGGGAACACCCGTGGTCGAGCGATCGAAGTCGACGACCAGCTCCCAGGGCATCAACTGCACCTCGGCGATGGCGCCGGCGACCGGCAGGACGAGCTCGAAGGCCGAGACCACCAGGGATGGAACGTACTGATCCACGAAGCCGTCGCCCGCCATGTCGGCGATGGGCTGCTGGTACACCTGGGACGCGCCGTCGAAGAGGCGCAGCATCGCTCCGCTGCCGACCACGTCGACCACGCGCACCTTGGTCATCAACGTCGGACCCGGGAAGTCGACCCGCAGGATCCCGGCACCCCCGCCCGCTGGCGCGCCCGCGGTCGGCGCGGCCCCGCGGCTGACGATCCCCAGCACCCGTCCGTTGTCCGGCCCGCCACCGGCGTCGTCGAAGAGGACAGCGGCCGCCGGAGCCCCGCCCGCACTGGCGCTGACCTGGGCGAAGAACGACCAGGGCTGGCTCGACGACACGACATCGCCAGCCGAGAGCGAGCTGCCATCGAAGGCCACGCCCATGTCCCAGATGTCACCGAGGGGCTGCTCGAGGGACATCGGCACGCACTGCGTCGATCGAAGCCGGCCGTCCTCGAGCCACTCCGCGCGCAGGACCAGGCCTCCGAGCGGCGCGCTCGGCGCGGGCATCTTCACGCTCGCGCTGCCCGCGGGGTCGAGGTCCAAGAGCGGCAGGGGCAGCCACACGCCGGGAACGTCGATGGATCCCGCCGAGAGCGCGCAGCGCTCACCGGCCGCGCCGCTCAGGCGCAGCTCGAGCGTCCCGGCCGCGGCGTCCTGCACCAGACTGAGGTGCGCGGTCGTCGGCGGCGCTGCATCGATCTCAGCAGGGGCCGCCGAGACGAGCGCGGCGGTCGCGGCGACGAAGGCGAGGGTCAGTCGATGCAGAGCGTTCAAGGTCTTGTTCCTCCGGTCCATTGGTCGTGTCGGCCGTCTTCCCGGCCGATCGGCAGGCTCGATTCCAACACGATCAGGTCAATCCCGACTGAACCATCAGGTCGACCAGGGCCAGGGCCCCCGCCCCACCGAAGGGCATCAGCACGGCCCGGATGACCGGATTCTGGAACCAGGGCGCGAAGGCCCCCTCGCGCAGGGAGCGGATCTGCTCCAGGGCCAGGGCCAACTGTTTGGGGTTCTCACCCGCGTCGGGATCGGCGGCCTTGGCCTTGCCCTTGCCGGCCCTCTCCGCCGGCGCGGGCTCACCGCTCAATCGCAGCAGTCGGTCCTCGAGCCGCGCCACGACGCGACGACGGGCGCGCTCCGCCTGGTGCCGCATCCGCATCGCGGCCCCCACGGCGAGCAGCAGCAGCAGGCTGTAGACGAAGACGATCGCCGGCGACCACGTCCAATGGTCGAAGTAGCTGTTGTGCGAGAGCACGAGCAGCAGCAACACGAAGAAGGGCCCCACGATCAACTGCCCGACGGCCTTGGTGCGGCGCGCGATCAGGCGGATCTCGATCAGCTCGGCCTGACCGCCGGTGCCGATCCGCAGCTCGTCGCGCAGCTTGCACTCGGCCGGCCACTCGAGGGCCTCGAGCCCCTCCCGCGCGGTCAGGCGATGGATCAGGGTCGCGCATTCACGCGAGGCGTCGCTGACGAACAAGAGCAGCACCGTGAAGCTCACCAGCGAGGCGATCCCGAGCACCTGGTCCAGAAGGCGCACCCCGTGGCCTCGGATCGGTGACGCAGGCCAGCCCGTGTCGGCGATCGCGACCATCGTCAGCGTCGCCACGAGCGCCAGGGCGATGCCCACCCGCAGGGCCACCCGCGTCGGCCGGGCGTTCTCCATGTAGCGCTCCCAGAAGGCGGCCGCCGAACGCTGGCCGTCGTGCCGCTCGATGCCCACGGACCAACCCAGGCTCTCCACCAACCGCGACCACCCGCCACGGGTCGGCCCAGGCGCGTCCTCGGCCCGCTGGGCGACCTCGACCGACGTCCTGTTCCCGCGCAGGCCCCACTGATCCTCGATCTCACGCGCGTTGATCGACAGGCGCGCGAGGCCGAACAGCAGCACGCCGATCGAGACCAGGATCACGATGAAGCGCAGGGCTTCGGTGGGCCAGACGCTGAGGCCCTCGGCCAGGGCGAAGGGCTCGGCCAAGCCGCTGAAGCTCAAGAGCACCAGGGCCGGCACCAGGCACGCCACGGCCACCGCCGCCAACATGGCCCGCGGCCGCAGCAGCGCGACCAGCCAGTCGCGGCCGCGCACTTCGTCCACCGCGGTCGAGACGCTGTGCCAGCGGCCGATGACCAGGCTGGTGGCGGCGTAGAGCGCGGCCAGGAGTACCACGATCGACACCACCCGCGCCCGGTGCCAGAAGCCGCTGTTGCTCGCGAAGCGCTTGGCTGGCGGCAGGGGATGGAAGCCGTCGCCCTCGCGCGCCATGTCCCAGGCGCCGCTGCGCGCGACTTCGTAGATCTTCGGCGGCGGCGGGTCGAAGCGCCCCTGCATGTCGAGCTGGCCGATCTCCCCCAGCCGACCGAGCAGGCTCTCCTCCGCGATCGCCAGGCGTCCGGCCAGGAAGGTCGCGGTCTGGTAGCCGTCGCGAAAGGGCGGCACCTCGCCCTGCAAGGTCTCGGACAGCTCGAGGCCATAGGCCGTGGCCACGACCACGTTGCGGGTCCAGGGGTACTGGCTGGGGTGCAACAGCCGCGCGTCGAGGTCGGTGGAGAAGAACAGCAACTCCTCGAAGGTCGGCCGCAGGGCCTGGAGCACGAGTTGCTTGTCGTAGGGATCGGTGCCGACGACGCCGATCGCCTTGACCACTGGTCCGCCGGCCTCGAGACCCCCACCGCCCGGTCGCCAACCCCGCCGCAGGAGCGACTTGGCCTGGCGCCGGATGTAGTCGAGCTGGCTGGGCCCGATGGGTTGACGCAGGGCGTCCATGGCGCTGCGTCCGCTGGCCGGTTGCTCCTTCAGCTCGGCCAGGGGCGTGACCCCGTCCAGCCCGCGCAGGTAGCTGACCTGGCGCACCGAGTCGTTCTGCTCGTTGTCGGACGTCAGCCGCAGGCGCGCGCGCAGGGCCTCGAGAGGCGCAAGCCCGTCCACGGACGATGGAACCTGATCGCGGCGCTCCTGCTCGAGCCCGATGATCACGCTCAGGGTCCGCGCCATCGACCGCCCGTAGAGGGTGTCGAGCTCGGACACCAGTGCCAGGCCCACGTCCGGTTCGACGAGGTCGACGCCGCGCAGCTCGAGCTCCGACACCAGGGCCAGCAGCAGCTCGTCGTCCGTGCACAGCACGCGCGTGTAGTCGATGCCGGCGCGGGCCATGCAATCCCGCGCGGTCTGGATGCGCGAGTCGGGCGGATCGAGGCGACTCTCGCCGGGGATCGTCACCTCGCGCAGCAGCAGGGCTTCGGGCGCCGTGGCCCGGTAGTTGATCAACCGCCAGCCCTCGAAGCGACCCTTCTCGACCGTGGTCACCTCGTTCAGCATGTCGAGCAGGCCGTTCGAGCTGGTCGGTCCCAGGACGCAGACCGCGTCGCCGAGGGGGCGCGGCGGCGAAGTCGCGTGCTCGGCTCCCGCGGGCGCGCCGCGATCGGCGCTCGACGACATGCCCGCCTCGCTGATCGAGGCCGCGGCCGCAAGCCCATCCGTCTCCAGCGCGAGGGCCGCCGAACTCGGTCGCGCCGCGGGAGCGGGCTGTGATCCCTGGGCCAGGTCGGTGGCATCCTCGACCTCGCCATCGTGTTCCGGAGTCTCGTGCAGGCTGCCGCTGATCATGGCCTCGAGCGCCTCGAGCGGCTTCGTACCCAAGTGACTCTCGGCGACCCACAGCACCAGGGCCGTGCGCTCGCCGTCCGGCGAACGGAAGCGCTCGAAGGGGATCAGGCAGCTCTCCTGCTCGGGCTTGCTCTCCGACTTCGCCAACTCGTGGTCGTGGACCAGCCCGCCGTCTTCGTGCCACAACTCGTCCACGCGCAGGCAGCCGATGGCCTCCTGTTGCACCGGCAGCCAGCCCTCCACGGCGAAGCCCGCCACCACGGCGTAGCGCGCGCGCAGCCGCAGTTCGATCGCCTCCGCTCGCCCCGCTCCCGGCACGAGCACGGGAACGACCAAGTCCGCCCGCGGGACCTCGTCGCGGGTCACGAAGGCGTGGGTCCCGCTGACCACCGCGTGGATCGGATCCTGCCACAGCCGCGCGGGCACTGTTTCGACCGACAGGTGCGGCGCCGACCAGTTGGCCGCCGCCGAGGGCCGGAAGATCTCGAACGGCTTCTCGTACAAGAGCGCCCCGCCAACCGCCGCCCCGACTACCAGCATCAGCGACGCCGGAACCAGCGATCCATCCTTCGAGTTCGTCGCCATGGTTCAGCCGTTGGAGTCTGTGCGTGAGTAGCGGCCCGCGGCCCCGAGAGGTCCGGCAGGTCGAAGAGAGGGCTCAACCTGCGAGCCGCGCCGGTCGCGATCGCCAGGTCGCCGACCTGGCCCGACCCGACCAACCGCGCCGTGCAAGCACCGGCGAGCTCCGGCGACGCGCGCCGGAGACCAGGTCTCGACGACCGATCCGGCGTCGAGTTGACCCCAGCCCTCCAGTTGAGAGAACGGCACGGCCCACCCCTTCGAACGGAATCCGCCGCACCACGGGCACCAAGGGCCTGTGCGGACCCGAGGATGGGTCGTCGGCTCCCGCGGCCCAGCCAGTCGCACCGTGACGTGGGGCCACTCCCCCGGCGAGAGCCAGGGTCCTGGATCAGAAACTCGGCGTCACTTCCCGGAGGTCCGCTCGATGCTGGCTAGGCGCGCCGACGCCAGCGGCGATCGGATCCCGGGAAGTGACGCCGAGTTTCTGATCCAGGACACCAGGACGAGCAGGCATCGAGCGAAGTCGGAGCCCGCCTCCCGGTCGCCAGTGTGCGCGCCGACTTGGCCGATTGGCCGCCCACGGTCGCGGTCGCGGTCGCGGATGGACCGCCGGGACCGCCACGCCACGACCAGTCCTTCCGAGGCGCGGCCTATGCTGGACCCATGATCTCCGCGACCGTCCTTGCCCTCGTCGCGTCCAGCGTCCCCGTCGACTACGAGCCGCACTTCCTCGATCCGGCGCGCTACGCCTCGCCGGACGGTCACTTCGAGCTGGCGGTGGACCCCGGCCAGCGCCACGGTTGGGGAGCGTCGCAGGTAGCCCTCTCGCGCGACGGCGAGCTGGTTTGGCGCACAGAGTTGCCCTTCACCTTCCACCAGGCCGCGGTCGACGCCCAGGGGCGGGCCTTCGGGTTCTCCGAGACCGGGCCTGTGGGCGAGGGCGAGTTCCTGGTGGCGCTGGTCGAGCCGGATGGCGAGGTGCGCGTGCTCGAGCGCGAGCCGCGAAGCTACGGGAACATCGACGGTCCCGAGCTGCCTTGGGCCAGGGGCGTGCTGTTACCGGAGGGCGGACGTCAGGCCTTGGTTTGGATCGGGGCTGAGCGACTCGGCATCAGCCCGAGCTCGAGCTGGCGTTGCTACGACCTCGCCAGCGGCGAGCGACTGGCGAACATCTCGCCACTCGCCGACGGCGAAGACGGTTCCTCGCGCGGTCAGTACGCGTACACGGTCGGCTGCCTGCGAGATCTCGACCTGTTCCTGCTCCACGGATGGGTCTCCAGTCGCGCGGACGACCGGCCGAGCGAGTTCCCCCACGGCGGTCACTTCTTCGCCCTGTTCGACTGGCAGGGTCGAATGGTCTGGCGACTCGATCGCCCCTTCGGCACCGGAGTGGAAGACGCAGACGGCTTCGAGAGTGCGGTCGAGACGCAACTGTGCGACGGCGACGGCCTGCTCGACATTCGCCCCGACGGGGTGTTCGAGCTGTGGCTGGCCGGCGAAGGCCAACGGGTCACCTTCCGCGCCGAGCAGCTCGACGGCGAGACGGTCGTGAGCGAGCTCGCGCGTGCCACCCATGCGCCGAACCCGGTTGCCTCCGCGCCCAGCCCCGAATCGGAGGCGCTCACCCTCACCGCCCTCGAACCGGTGAGCCTCGAGCGCGGCGAGGTCGGCCCCCTGCCCGCCACGGCCAAGCTCGCGCAGTGGACCATCGACGCCGAGGGCCGCATCGACCTGGTGCATCGACTGGATGGCCTGCGCTACGAGCGCGTCGTGCTCCGCCGCGACGGGACCGAGGCCAGTCGCCGTGAGTTCGAGCCGGTGCCGGGCGTTCGGGACGACGTCAAGGTCACCTGGCACCCCCTCGAGGGCGGCGGCTGGTTCGTCCACTGCAAGAACGGCTGGAATCGGCCCGAGCGCTCCGACACGTACCTCGCCGATGACGAGACGGGGCGACTGATCCCGGTCGACCCGCAGAGGGAACCCAAGTACGCACGGGTCGAGCGAGGTCGCGACCTGAGGGTCGAAGCAGCCGACGGTCGAGTGTTGGTCGGTCGGGATTCGCTCCGGCGCCAGTTTCACAACGAGCCACTCCAGCTCCTCGACCGCGATGGAGTGGAGTTGAGTCGTTTGCTACCCCATTTCCCAGGCGGGCCGCGGCTCAGGCCCCAGGACTACCACTTCGCTCCCGATGGCAGCCTGTGGACCCTCGACGACTTCGCCTTCCTGCGCCTGGATTCGACGGGCGAAGTCGTCGAGACGCTGGGTTTCCCCGACCAGGGCGGTGGTCTGCACGACAGTGCTGGTAGGGCGATCCTGGGCGGCGATCGCATCGCCATGGTCGACCGGTACACGGGCGCACTCCACCTGTGGTCGGCGGATGGCCAAAGGCTCTGGATCGGCCCCACGGCGCCGGGCGACGTCCTCAGGGGCTTCGGCTCACCCGACCTGACGTCCCTACCCGACGGGTCGGTCGTGCTCGAGTCACGCGAGGGCGCGCACCTCTTCTGGAGTTCGTCCGGTGAGCGGACGCGGGTGGTCGAGACCGGATCCCACGCGCTCTTCCTCGACGCCACCGGTCGGCGTTGGACCTGGAGGGACGCGGGGGGCGCGACCCTCGAGGACGGCGATGGCGCGGTCCTCGACCGGATCGAGCGGCGCGCGGACGGCCGCTGGATTCGAGGCGTGCTCGACCTCGCCGTCAGCGACGACGGGGGCTTGTACCTGCTGGAGGACTACCCCTGGAACTTCACCATTCGCGAGCGGGATACCTGGTTCTCCCGCTTCGACTCGCAGGGACGCGCCCTGTGGTCGGTCGAACTGCCGGAGGTCTCCCGACTGAGCCTCGAGCTGGCTGTGAGCGGAGAGCGCGTGCTGTTGTCCTCATCCTTCGAGGAAGTGGCCCTGCTGGTCGACCCCGACAACGGCCGCTTGACGCCGATCACCCTGGAGGGACGCGTGCCGGAGGACCGCTGGACCCTGGGCCTGTCCGCCGACGGCGAGCGGCTGCTGGCCCTCGACGAGGACGAGCTCACTCTGCGTCCGTTCGCGCTTCCGTGACCGGTGCGGCCAGCGGCTCCAGCAGCCACAGGCGGTCGGCGTAGCCCACGAGCACACGCGGGGCCTGGGGGTCGAGCACCAGCGCCGCGCCGTCGGCGACGGCACCGCCTTCGGGGCCGTCGAAGAGGTAGCGCGCGCGGACGCGATCCTTCTCGTCGGCGGCCACGAGCATCAGCGTCGACCCCGTGAATCCGACCCACGCGCCCTGTTCCTTCAGGTTTGCAGCCAGGAGCCGGATCGGACCCGCGCTGCCTGCGGGCCTCAACTCGCCCCAGGGCTCGAGGTTCGAGAGCTCGCCCGCGGGCCGGCTCTCGACCAGGGTTCGCGCGTCACGCTCGAACCAGTGGTACCACTGGCCGGGCTCGTCGCCGTCCTTGCGGTAGGCGCCGACGACGATCCGCGGGGTGCCCCCATGGGTGTCGACCGAGATGGCGTTGACGTAGCCGCCGCCGGGCGGGCGGGTCCGCAGCAACTCGTCGCCTTCGCTGCTGTACACGATCAGGTCCTTGTCATCGGTGGTGAGCAGTTCCTGGCGGCCGTCGCCGTCCATGTCGAAGGGGACGATGGCGCGATCGCGAGCGAGGCGCTTGGTCCACCGGATTCGGCCACGCGCGTCCACGAGCTCGACCTTGTTCGAGTTGGCGGCCGCGACCAAGAACTCGGGCGCACCGTCCCCATCGACGTCGAGCAGGTGCTCGGTTCGACTCGGCTCGGACCGCTTCCAGAGCACGCGGCCACGGTGATCGAGCAGCGCCACCGGTCCCACCCAGCCCTGACCGAAGCGGGCGAACTCGAACTCGCCATCTCCGCCCGCGTCGACGATACGACTGGGCAGGTAGGGCGGGCAGTCCAGCTCGAAGGCCGCGCCAGCGAGGATCGACCAACTCGTGGGATCCACCCACGCGAACCCGCACGTGCCGGCCACCAGGAGTTGCTCGCGACCGTCGACCTCGACGAGGCGCAGGTCCGAGATGTCGCCCACGCCGGGGATCACTGCCATCTCGCGCCGGGCGAGCCCCAGACCGTCGAAAGCCGTCAACTGAACCGCCGGCGTTCCGCCCGGCGTGCAATGGCCGAACAGGCAGGGCCCGAGGAAACGAAAGGCCTGAATCAGACCCAGGCCCACGAACACGAGGATCGGTCCGCCGACCAGCAGCGCGACGATCGGAAAGCCCCCACTCGGAGGCGCAGACTCAAGGGTTTGGCGGGGCATCGGACTTGAACAGGCGGAAGAGCAACCAGAGCGAAGGCAACAGGATCACCAGGCCACAGGCCACACCCCAGACCACGGTCCACAGGACCACGTCCTCCGCGCGGGCGGACGCCAGGTCCATGGTCGGCGGCAGGATCTGCGGGTAGAGCGCGTGGGCCACGCCGAACAGCACGCCCAGCACCGCCCCGGCAGCGGTCGCGCTGGCCAGGGTCGGTCTACGCAGGGCGAGGGCGACCATGGTCGCGAGCCCCGAGGAAATCGACAGACCGATCCAGAGTTCGCCGTGCTGGTACAGGCGCTCGGCGAGCTCGGGCGCGGCGCCGCGCACGAACAACAGGCCGATGCCCGCGGCGGCGCCGGCCCAGGCGCCCGAAACCAGGGCGCGCTGGCGCCAGGACTCTTCCAACTCCGAGTCGCCGCCGCGCCGCGCCTCGCGCACCAGGAACACCGCCGCCAGGAACGCGCAGATCGCGACGCCGAGGAAGCCCGAGTAGATCGCGAGCGGGTGGGTCCAAGCCGGGCGCGCGTCGTCGACGCCCAGCTCGAAGGACGCCACGGCGCCCAGGCTCGCGCCCAGGAAGAAGGGCGTGGTGGTCGAGGCGAAGGCGAAGACCGCCGTCCACAGGGTGCGGCTGCCCAGGTCCCTGGGCCCGTAGGAGCGGAACACGAAGCCCGCGCCGCGGGCCACGATCCCGGCCAGGGCCAAGAGCAGGGGCAGGTACAGCTCGCGGCACAGGCGCTCGAAGGCCGGCGGGTAGCAGGTGAACAACAGGATCAACAGGAACAGCAGCCAGATGTGGTTGACTTCCCACACCGGCCCGATGGCCCGCGCGATCAAGCGCCGGTCGGCGGGCGCGGGGCGCGTGCCGAGCTGGAACTCCCACACGCCGGCGCCGAAGTCCGCACCGCCGAGCAGCGCGTAGGCCCCCAGAGCGAGCAGCAAGAGCGCCAGGACGAAGGGCTCAGGCGTCATCGCCGGACTCCTGCGCCAGGGGACCGTCCTGCGCCGCATCGAGGGGCTTCGACGCCAGGTAGCGCAGCACCGACCAGGCTCCCACGAACAGGGCCAGGTACAGGAGCAGCGTGGCGAGGAACAGCCAGTGCAGTCCCGCGGCGTCCGTGACCGCGTCCGAGGTCCGCATGAAGCCGCGCACGATCCAGGGCTGGCGCCCGACCTCGGTCACGACCCAACCGGCCTCCAGGGCCAGGATCGACGCCGGGCCCGCAGCGACCACGGCGCGCAGGTACCAACGCTCCGTGGGCCAGTTCCCGCGGCGCCAGCGACCCAGGGCTCCGAAGCCGAACAGCGCGATCAGGCCCGTACCGATCCCGACCATGACCTGGAAGGCCACGTGCACGATCGGCACCGGCGGCCACTCGTCCTCGGGGAACTCCTCCAGCCCCAGGACCACGGCAGCGGGATCGCGGTGGGCCAAGAGCGACAGGGCTCCGGGGATGTCGATCGAGCCGTGCACCTCGCGGGCCTCCACGTCGGGCCAGCCGAACAGGCGCAGGGGCGCCCAGGTGCCGGTCTCGAAGTGCGCTTCCATGGCGGCCAGCTTGAGCGGTTGCAGCTCGGCCACTCGATCGCCCGCCCAGTGCCCCGTGACCGCCTGCAGGGGCGCCGCGATCGCCGCCAGGGTCAGGCCCAGGGCCAGGCCCCGGCGGTGGTGCTCGCCAGAGCGTCCGCGCAGGATCGCGGCGGCGTAGACCATCGCCACCAGGCTGCCGGTCACCAGGTAGGCCGCGACGATCATGTGGACCGTCTCGTGGGGCGTCGACGGGTTGAACATCGCCGCCCAGGGCGCCACGTCGTGGACCCGGCCGTCGGACCCGAGGGTGAAGCCCCGGGGCGTGTTCATCCAGGCGTTGGCGGTGACCACGAAGAAGGCCGACACGGCCCCGGCCACGGCGATCGGCACGACCGACAGCAGGCGCCCGGTCGGGCTCAGGCGCGCGCCGCCGTAGAGGTACACGCCGACGAAGATCGCCTCCACGAAGAAGGCGAAGCCCTCCAGGGTGAACGGCAGGCCGATCACCGACCCGAAGGTGCCCATGAACGCGGGCCACAGCAGGCCCAGCTCGAAGGACAGGACCGTGCCCGACACCGCCCCTACCGCGAACAGCACCGCGAAGGCCTTGGCCCACCGCTGGGCGAGGCGGCCCCAGCCCTCGTCGCCGCTGCGCCAGTGGCGGAACTCGGCGAAGGCCAACAGCGCGGGCAGTCCGACGCCCAGGCAAGCGAGCACGATGTGGGCGCCCAGGGTGAACGCCATCTGCGAGCGGGCCCAGACCAGGGGCTCGACCGCGATCAGGAGCGTCGGCATGGGGCCGACTTCAGCGGTTCCAGGGCATGCGCGCCAGGACCATTCCCATGGCGCAGGAGCCCGTGATGCCGGCGTAGGCCACGCCGGCGCCGACGACGCCGGACAGGGCGTGCCAGGCTGGCGACACGGTGAAGCCCAGCAGCGTGCCGAGCACCACCAGCAAGCCGGCGATGATGCGGACCTGGCGCTCGATGTCGATCGCTCCGCCCTCGCCGCGCTCGATCGGCAGCCCGGCGCGCTCCCAGGCCTGGGTGCCGCCGTCCACCGACACGACCTCGCCCGCCACGGGGCTGCCGGCCAAGCTGCGGCAGGCCTGCTCCGAGCGCGTGCCCGAACGGCAGATGACGTAGATCGGCCCCTCGCCCGGCAGGGCCTCGAGGCTCTGGTGGTCGATGCGATCGATCGGGATCGAAACGGCGCCGCGGGCGTGGACCGCGCGGAACTCCGCCGGCGAGCGCACGTCGACCAGGCGCACGGGCAGGCCCTGGTCGAGGCGCTGCTTGAGGGTCGTGACGTCGGTGGTCTGCATGGTGTTGAAGGGTCCGAGGGACGGTGAACCCATGGGACGGGATCGCAACTCAGTCGAGACTGTGTCCGGCATCAACCGTCGCCGCAGGGGCGCTTTGCGTGCCCGACGCTTCGTCTCCGGCGTCGCTGCTGCCGGACAGCTCGACCGCCAGGATCGCGACCGCCATCACCACCAACATCCCCGCGAAGCCGCGGCGCAGGGCGGTCTGGGGCACGCGCGTCGACAGGCGCCCGCCGAGCAGGCTGCCGAGGACTCCGAGCGCCGCGAAGACGCCCAGGGTGCCCCAGTCCAGCTCCAGGTCGAGCTCGTCCAGCACCCGTTGGTACTCCGCGAAGCCGGCCAGGGACTTGAAGGCGATGATCACCAGGCTGGTGCTCGTGGCGGCGCGCATCTCGAGCCCACCCAAGAGCACCAGGGCCGGCACGATCAGGAACCCGCCGCCGACGCCGACCAATCCCGTCAACACACCGACGCCGAGGCCGTCGATGACGACCTTCCAGCGCGCGCGGCGGGCGACCGGCCCCGCCGAGGCCGGGGGCGAGCGGAACATGAAGACCGCCGCGGCCAGCATCACCAGGGCGAACAGGCCCAGCTGCACCGTCCCCGGCACCCAGCGCGAGAGGGCCGCGCCGCCGACGGTGCCGACCATCCCGGGTATGCCGAACAGCGCGGCCGTGCCCCAACGCACGCGTCCGGCCGCGGCCTGGGGCAGTGCGGCCACGAGGCTCACGGTGCCGACCACGAACAGCGAACCCGCCACCGCGATCTTCTCGGGCTGACCCAAACCGTAGTGCAGGATTGGCACGGTGAAGATCGATCCGCCGGAGCCGAGCAGTCCCAGGCTGATGCCCACGATCGCCGCACCGAGGAAGGCTATCCACATGGCTTCGGTCTCCCGTGGCCGGACATCAAGCGCGTCCCTTGAGCATGCCGTGCCAGTAGAACTGCGGCAGGATGTGCCGCTTGAGCTGGTACATGCTCCAGCGCTCCTTCGACTGGTCGAAGGGGAACGTCTCCTGGGGCTGCTTGTCGTAGTCGAACTCAGCCAGGATCAGCTTCCCGCGACCGGTGACCAGGGGGCAGGAGGTGTAGCCGTCGTAGCTCGCCCGCAGCGTGCGACCGTCCAGGGCCGCCAGTAGGTTCGCCGCCAGGACCGGCGCCTGCTTGCGGATCGCGGCGCCCGTCTTGGAGGTCGGCAGGCTCGAACAGTCGCCCAGGGACCACACGTTGGGGAAGCGCGTGTGGCGCAGGCTGTGCTTGTCCACGTCGACCCAACCGGTTGCGTTGGCCAAGGATGACCGCGACACCACGTCCGGCGCGCTCATCATGGGCGTCACGTGGATCATGGCGTAGCGCTCCTCGCTCCGCACACCGGTGTCCAGGTGCTCGAACACGGCCACGCGTTGCTCGGGACGCAGCTCGATCAGCTCCTGGCGGTAGTGCGGCGTGCAGCCGCGCCGCTCCATTACCTTGTCCAGACCCTTGGCGTAGTGCTCCACGGCGAAGGAGTTGGGCAGGGCACACCAGAACTCGACCTGGTAGTCAGCGGGCGACAGCCGCGCGCGGAACTCGTCGTCCGCCAGGTACATGATCTTCTGCGGCGCGCCCCCACACTTGATCGGCGTGCTCGGATGGGTGAACAGGGCCTTGCCGCCCTGGAACTCGCGGATCGTGCGCCAGGTGTCCTCGACGTGCTCGCGGGAATAGTTGGAGCAGATGCCGTACTTGCCGACGTTGCCGGCCAGGCCGGGAATCTGCTCCCAGTCGAGCTGGATGCCGAGGGCCACGACCAGGTGGTCGTAGGTCACCTCGAGACCGTCGGAGGTCCTGACCATGTTCCGCTCGGGGACGATCGCGGTGACCTTGTCCTGTAGCCACTCGACCCCGCGCGGGATCAGGCTGGCCTCCGAGCGCTCGCTCTCGTCGAAGCTGGCCTCCCCACCGCCGACCAGGGTCCACAGGGGTTGGTACCAGTGGCGATCGGAGGGCTCGATCACGCACACGTCGAGCCCGCGCCGGCCGCGCGCGAGCCGGGCGGCGACGCTGATCCCGCCGCTACCTCCTCCGAGGATCACGACGTGATGGTGGCGGGTCGCAGGTCTGGATTCGGTCACGTGATGCTCCGGATGGCGAGGGTTCAGGCGCCGGCGGTGCAGGCGACGCCGTCGTAGGCCTGCATGCCGCCCTGCAGGTCACGCACACGATCGAAGCCGGCGCGCAGCAACAGGCTGGCGCCCAGGGCCGAGCGGTAGCCCGAGCGGCACAGGAGGACCACGTCCCGGTCGCGCGGGATCTCGTCCAGCTGCTCCTCGATGTGGTTCAGCGGGATGTTCAAGGCCCCGTCCAAGTGCCCCTCGGCGAACTCGCTGGCCGTGCGCACGTCCACGAGGAAGGGCGCCTGGTCCGAGTTCAGGGCCGTGCGCAGGCCTGCCACGCAGAGGCGCTCGAAGCGGCCCACCAGCTCGGGCTCCAGGACCCCCTCGAAGCCACCGTCGAGATAGCCCGCGAGCTGGTCCAGACCGACTCGGCCCAGCCGCACCGCTGCCTCCTCCACCTGCTCGCGGTCGCCGACCAGGATGATCGGCGCCTCCAGGTCGAGCACATAGCCCGCCCAGGTGGCGAACTTGCCCGACAGGCCGATGTCGAGGCTGCCGCGCAGGAAGCCGGCGGCGAACTCGTCCGCCTCGCGCAAGTCGACCAGTTGCGCGCCGGCGTTGGCCAGGCGCACGACCTCTTCCAGTCGCAGGGCCCGCAGACCCTGCTCGAGGCTCTGGTCCAGGGTCTTGCGCAGCTTGCGGTTCAGGATCGCGTCGTGGACGAAGTACTTGGGCGCCTCGGGTTGACCCTCGGAGACCAGCTCGATGAAGGCCTGCTTGCTCATCGGCTGCAGGGCGTAGCTGTTCGCCCGCTGCTCGCCGATGGTCGAGACCGTCTCCTTCGACAGGGCCTTGCCACACATGGAGCCGGCGCCGTGGGCCGGGTAGACCAGAGTCTCGTCCGGCAGCTTCATCAGCTTCTCGTGCAGCGAGTCGTAGAGCATCCCGCCGAGTTCCTCGCGGGTGAAGCCGATCGAAGCCAGGAGGTCCGGTCGTCCGACGTCGCCGATGAAGAGCGTGTCGCCGGTCAGGGCGGCATAGGGGACGTCGCCCCCCGCGGCCTCGTCGAAGACCAGGAAGGTCATGCTCTCGGGCGTGTGACCGGGGGTCTGCAGACCCTGGATCCGCACCTTGCCGAGCTGGATCGACTCGCCGTCCGCCAGGCCCATGGACGGGTACTCGGTCTCGCCGCGCGCCGACAGCGCGATCCGCGCCCCCGTGCGGCGCGCGATCTCCAGGTGCCCCGAGACGAAGTCGGCGTGGAAGTGCGTCAGCAGCACGTACTCGATCCGCAGGCCCTTGGCCTTGGCGTCGTCGAGGTACTGCTGCACGTCACGCTGGGGATCGACCACCGCCGCCACTCCGGCCGCTTCGTCGCCGACGAGGTAGGAGGCGTGGGCCAGGCACTGGAGGTAGTACTGCTCGAGGATCATGGGTCTTTCCGTTCAGACAGGGTCGGACGCGGGCTCGCCCCGGGTGGGGTCGGGCCTGCGAGCGAAGTACCAATCGAGGCGTTCGACCCCCGCCTGGGGGGCCCGGTTCGCCTCTTGCACGGTGCGCGGTGGCACCTCCACCACGTCGTCACCCGGCTGCCAGCCTTCGGGCGTCGCCAGACCGGTGTCGGCGCTCATCCGCAGGGCGCGCACCAGCCGCAACAGCTCGTCGATGCTGCGCCCGGTGGTCATCGGGTAGACCTGCATCGCGCGCACCATCCCGTCCGGGTCGATCACGAACACGGCGCGCACCGACGCACACTCGCTCTCGCCGGGGTGCACCATCCCGTAGAGCCGTGCGACGGCCATGGAGGCGTCGTCGATGATCGGGAACTCGACCCGCACGCCGAACTTGTCCTCGATCGCTCGCACCCAGGCGATGTGGGCATAGGTGCTGTCCACCGAGAGCCCCAGAAGCGCGCAGTCGAGCGCGTCGAACTGCGCCTGGGCGCGGGCCAGGGCGACGAACTCCGAGGTGCAGACCGGGGTGAAGTCCGCCGGGTGGCTGAACAGCAAGAGCCAGCGGCCGGCGTAGTCCTCCAGCGCCCGGGGACCGTGGGTCGTGTCGGCCATGAAGTACGGCGCCGGTTCGTTGAGCCGGGGCAGGGCGAAGGGGATCGAAGCGTGGCTTTGCATGGACCGAGCTTGGCTGGGCAGCCGGGTCAGTCCAAGAGCCGTGCCAAGCCTTCCGACGACTCGGGCAACCGGCCACAAGGGCCTCGCACGTCGCCACTTCCGACAGCGCGGGCGAAGTCCCGCAGATCGCCGCTGGCGTTGCGTTCACCCCTGTCGACGGCCGCGGGCGTTCAGGGGGTTAACGCCCCGCTGCGGGCGTCAGCGGCCGCGGAAGATGCCCTGGTCGAGTCGGAAGTTGCGGATCTTCTTCCACAGGGTCACGCGGCTGATGCCCAGGGCCTCGGCGGTCGCCGTGCGGTTCCAGGCGTGGCTCTCGAGCGCGCGCAGGATCCGATCCCGCTCCGCGTCGGACCCGGCCTCGAGTCCCAGGGCGCCGATCTGGGGTGCGACCTGGCGTCCCTCGCGCCGCAACTCCGTCGGCAGGCAGGCGGGGGTGAGCTCATCGCCGTCGCACAGGACGAAGGCGTGCTCGAGGGCGTTGCGGAGCTCGCGCACATTGCCGGGCCAACTGTGGGCCAAGAGGGCGCGCTGGGCGTCCTCGCCGATGGTCGGCGCCGGACGCGCGTGGTCGCGGGCCAGGGCCTCGACGAGCGCCCGTGCGATCGGCAACACGTCCTCGCGCCGCTCGCGCAGGGGCGGCATGACCACCTCGAAGACGCAGATGCGGTAGTAGAAGTCCTCGCGCAACCGGCCGCTCTCGAGGTCGCGCGCCAGGTCGCGGTTGGTGGCGGACACCAGTCGCACATCGACCGGGATCGAGCGGTCGCTGCCCACCGGTCGCACTTCGTGCTCCTGCAGGGTTCGCAGCAGGCGTACCTGGAGTTCCGCGGCCAGCTCGCCGATCTCGTCGAGGAACAGGGTGCCCCCGTGCGCCTGCTCGAAGACTCCGGCGCGGTCGCGCTCGGCTCCTGTGAAGGCGCCGCGCACGTGGCCGAACAGCTCCGACTCGAGCAGGGCCTCGGGGATCGCCGAGCAGTTGATCGCCACGAACGGTCCAGCGGCGCGCGGACTCCAGGCATGCAGGGCGCGGGCGGCCAACTCCTTGCCAGTGCCCGACTCGCCGCGGATCAGGACCGTGACCTCGGACTCCGCCGCCCGGCGCAGCCGACGTAGCGCCTCGCGCAGGGCGCGGCTGTCACCGGCGATCCCGACCTCGCCGCCCTCACCGGCGGGCACCGGCGTGAGCACACCGATCCAAGGCGCTGCGGCGGCGCCGGTGACGGGTGCGAAGCGCGCGACGAAGCGCGCCCCGGCCTGGGCTCCGGCGCCCAGATGCCAGACCCGCTCGAAGGGCGTGCGGTCGCCCGTGCCAGCACGCTCGCGCAGGCTCGCGCCCAAGCGCCCGGGCCCCGCGTCGAGGGGATCGATCGCGCGGCCGACCACGTCGGCCGCCGCCAGACCAGTTCGGCGCGCCGCCTCCTCAGACCAACCGCGCACGCGCCCCTGGGCGTCGACCACGAACACCGCGCGCCCGAACAGCGCGCCGACCGCGTCGCCCACGCCCGGCAGGAGCGCATCGATCGAGGTGCCTGGGCCGCTGGCGCGCATGGACGGAGGATAGCCCTGCGCGCCGCCGGGGCCCCATGCCCTGTGTCGTCCGGCGGCGATCGTCGGCCGGCGGCCCGGGTCGGAGACCCCCGACCCGGGCGCATCGGCCGGAAGGGACCCGCCTACTCGCTGGCGAGGCCGTCCAGAACCGCCGACAACTCCGCCAGGGCGCCAGCCGCCGGCGTTGGCAGGACCGGCAGGGTCAAGAGGTCGACGTTCTCGGTCGGGTCGAGCAGCAGGTTGTAGAGCTCCTCGCCGCCGTCGTCGCGGCGGATCAGCTTGAAGCCGGTGTTGCGGATGGCGATGCCCGACTCGAGGGCGGCGCCCGCGATCAGGCCGCCGCTCGCCAGGCTGGTGGTGGCGGGACCGACTCCGGCGGTGCCGAGCCCGCCGCCGAGGGGCCCGCCGCCCCCACCGCCGGGCAGGTTCAAGATCGACTGGGAGAGAACCCACTCGCGCTGGGGCAGGGCCACCGGTTGCACCACGTAGGGCAGCATGCTGACCGAATCGATCAGCCGCTCGTCGGGCAGCGCTGCGACCCAATCGGCGCCGAGCAGCTCGAGCACCGTCGCAAACAGGTCCGACACGTCGACCAGCGCCGAGACCTGGCGCCCGGGCGCGGCGACCTGCGCGCCGCTGACGATCAGGGGCACGCGGATGCCGTTCTGATAGAGCGAACCCTTCGAACGCTCGGGGTCGTAGGGCGGCAGCACCACGTCGCCGGTCGTGCCGTTGTCACCGACGACGATGATCGTGGTCGCCGCCAACGCGGCCGGGTCCATCTGCGCCAACAGGCGCCCGAGCTCGGTGTCCATGGCCTCGACCATGGCGTCGTAGAAGGGCACCGGGTCCGACTCGGGATCGACGTCGGGCAGCACTTGGCCGTGCAGCTCGGCCGGCGGCGCGTGAAACGGCGTGTGCGGCGCGTTGAAGGCCAGGTAGCAGAACCACGGGCTCGTCTGCTGTGCGATCCAGGCCCCCGCGGCGTCGACGGCGGCGGTGGTCGCGTAGGTGGTCGACAGGTCCGTCTGAGTGTCGACGGTTTGCGGCCAGAACTCGTAGTCGAAGGGCCCGGCGAGGGCGCCGAGATTGGAGCCCGCCCAGTGGTCGAAGCCGCGGCGCAGGGGATCGACGCTGCCGCCGGCGATGTCCGCCAGGTGCCACTTGCCGATCGCCGCCGTGGCCACCTGCGCTCCGCCCTGGGCCGCCGCCAGGTCGAGGATGCTGGCGATGGTCAGCTCGTCGGGGGGCAGGGGCGGGCCGAAGGGGATCGCCGTGCCGACGCCGGTGCGGAAGGGATAGCGACCGGTCAAGAGCGTCGCGCGCGTGGGCGAGCAGACCGGGCAGCTCCAGGCGTTCTGGAACTGAACGCCCTGCGCGGCGAGGGCGTCGAGGGTCGGAGTCGGCGGCGGCGGCGATTGCGGGTCGTACAGGCCTACCTTGTCGGTGCCGAGGTCGTCGGCGATCACCAGCAGGACGTTCTGTGCCGGAGCCGTGGCCGCCAGCAGGGCGACGGTGAACAGGGGCGCGAGGGCGAAGGTTCTCATGGTGGGGCTTCTCGTCGAAGGGGACTTCTCGGAAGGAATCGGAGTCGGACGACGTGGGATCCCCGCGAGGTGCGGACAGACCTCTGACCCGGATGCGTCGTCTGATCGGCAACGGGCGGCCGCCGAGTGATTGCGGCCGATTCGGCTCAGCGCCGCAGCACGCGCCGCCCGGGTGCGTGGTGCGACGCACGCTCGACGAGCGCGGGATCGAAGGCGACGTCCAGCCGCTCGAGCTCGAAGACCCAAGCGCCTGCGGAGCTGTCGACGTCGCGTTCGAGGCGCGCGGTGAAGAGCTCGCCTTGGCTATCGAGCTGCAACTCGAAACGGTCGGGGCCTGGGGGCGCCGAGGATCGGCGCACACCGCTCAAGCAGCGCTCGCTTCGATCCAAGCTCAGCTCGAAGTCTTCCGAACAGGCTCGCAGCAGGGTCAGGACATCCACGTAGGGCAGGCTCGCGCCGTGCTCTTCGAGCCTCTCGAGCAGACGCGAGCGCTGGTCGGTCTCGATCATCGGCAGGGCCTCGAGCGCCGGAACGAACCAGGCGCCGTCCTGGTCCGCGCCGGCCCACAGGTATCCGCCGAAGGGCGCCGCGACCTTGATCGCGAAGGCGTCGGCGCCGCCCGTGAAGAGCTCCGCCCGGCGCACGACTTCGCCCGAGCCCGCCCGCCGCAACACGGCGGCGAAGGCGCGCGCCTCCGACCGTTCCGCACGCTCCAGGGCGCGGGTCAGGGCGGCTTGGGCGCTGGACGCACCCGGCCCGACCAGGATCAAGAGCCCCAGCCCGACGGCGACCAGCAACCCCGCCGCCGAGGCCACAAGGCCCCAGCGCCGTTGCCCGGGCGCCTTCGTCCCGGTCGCACCATCGCCGAAGCGCAGGCGTTGCAGCGCCACCTCCACCGCGCGTCGGTCGTCCTCGATGACGCCGAGGGCGCGCTCGAGCAGGCCGTCGACCCAGAGGACCTCGGCTTGGACGCGCGCATTGCTCACCTCGGCCTCGATCGTGAAGCCGTCCAGGTCGAGCGGCGTGCGCCGCTCACCGTCGTGATCTCGGTCGTCCATCAGAGCACCCCCTGGGCGGCCAGCTTCGTCGTCACGCAGTCGTGCAGCCGCGCGCGCACGCGCTGCAAAGACTTCTTGGTCGACTCCAGGCTGCGGCCCAGTCCGCGCGCCAACTCCGCGCCCCGCCGGCCCTCACGGTAACGCTGATCGACGACCGCCCGTTGCTGCGCGGGCAGGCCTTCGAGGCACGCGCGCAGGGCCGCCAGCTCGAGCTCCATGCGCTCGACCTCGGCCTGCGCCGGCGCGTCGAGCAGGCCCTCGAGCTGATCGAGCACGCTGGGGTCGACGATCACGCCTCGCCGGCCGAGCGCGCGTTGGCGCGCCAGGACCAGGTTGCGCCCGATCCCCCGCAGCCAGGGGCCGAACGAGCGGTCCGGATCGAAGCTCTCGAGCCGCCGCCAGGCCACCAGCAGCGTCTCCTGCAACAGCTCCTCGCGGGCCTGGGGGTCGCGCTCCACCGCGCCGAGGAACAGGCGCAGGCGCGGGCCGTGCTCGCGCACCAGGGCCTCGAACAGGGCGCGCCCCACCTGGGGCGTTCGATCGATGCGGTCGGACTCGTTCAAGGGGCTGGGTTCCATCGTGTCTCCGTCCGACCGGTTGTCTTCACCGGGCGAAGGGGGACAGGGTTTCGCAGGAAATCGCTTCGGGGTGGCGACGGCCCGATGGGCGCTGGGGGCCTCACCGGGGCATCCGGGGCCCGCGGTCCGCCCCCAGCCCTGTGGGCGCCGGGCCGGCGGGAACCTCGCCCGCCCCGGTTCGGCCCTCGGGGGTAGGCTTGCTCGGGATCTCCATGTATCGCGAGGGCCCTGCCCTGCCCTCCAAAAGTGCCAATGAAGCTCGTCCAGCGACTGCAGAACGTCCTCCCCACCGCACTCCTGACCGTGACCGCAGTCCTCGGCTCCGCCGCCGTATCAGCGGCTCAGTGCGGCTGCTGGGAGATCCAGGACTCGACCGACGGCAGCAACCTCACCGGACGCCACGAAGCCGCCTACGTGGAGTTCGGCGGCCAGCTCTACCTGATGGGCGGGCGCGGCTTCCGGCCGGTGGAGCGCTTCGACCCGGTCACGGAGACCTGGACCAACCTCGGCTTCCCGCCGCTGAAGATGCACCACTTCCAGCCGGTGGTGTGGGGCGATCGGATCTGGGTCCTGGGCGCATTCGAGGGCGACTTCCCCAACGAGACGCCGATCCCGAACATCTGGATCTACGACCCGGTCCTGAACACCTGGGCGCAGGGCCCGGCCATGCCCGTGGCGCGCAACCGCGGTTCGTCGGCCGCGGCCGTGTACCACGACCAGATCTACCTGGTGGGCGGCAACACCATGGGCCACAACGGCGGCTACGTGCCGTGGCTCGATCGCTACGACCCGGCGCTGAACACCTGGACCGTGCTGCCGAACGCGCCCCACGCCCGCGACCACTTCACCACCGCGGTGATCGGCAACAAACTGATCGCCGCCGCGGGGCGGCAGACGACCCAACCCAACCCCTTCGTGGGCACCGTCGGCCCCGCCGACATCTTCGACCTGACCGCCGGCACGTGGAGCACCGCGCCGGAGCCGATCCCCACCCAACGCGCCGGCACCATGACCGTGGCGCGCGGCGAGCACCTGATCGTGGTCGGCGGCGAGAGCACCGTCGAGGCCCACGACGAGGTCGAGGCCCTGGACGTGGGCACCCTCGAATGGGTCGACCTGCCCAAGCTGCTGATCGGTCGCCACTCCGGTGGCGCGGTGATCCTGGGCGACACGGTCTACGCAGCCAGCGGCGCGGGGGCACCCGGCGGCAATCCCGAGCTCAAATCCCAGGAGAAGTTCGTGGTGACCGGTTCCCTGGGCACCTCGGCCTCGAACCTCGTGACCAACGGCGACCTCGACGCGGGGCTCGGCGGATGGACCTCGAACGGCACGGTCGCCTTGGCCGCGATGGGCGGCATCGCCGCGCCGTCGATCGAGATCCAGAGCGGCTCGGCCTCGAACCTCGCGACCGCGGTCGCGCGGGAGACCTACACCCTGCGCGGGCTGTTCCAACGCTCCGGGGCCGGCAGCGCCGAGGCGCGCCTCGAGTTCCTGGACGCCGGGTCGGGCCTGCTGGGCCAGGCGAGCTTGCCCCTCGCCGTCGCGGGCGATTGGACCTCCTTCACGCTCGTCGGCACCAGCCCCCTGGGCACGACCCAGATGCGCGCGGTCTTCAGCGCCACCGGCGCCGCGACCCTGCGCGTGGACGACGTGGTGCTGATGGACAAGCCCGCCGAGCTGAACCTGTTCGGCAACCCGGCCAACCCCCTGGCCCTGCTCGGCTCGACCAACGGACCGGCCATCGGCCAGACCTGGGACCCGCGTATCGATCACACGAGCTTCGCTCCGGCCGGGACGATCGACATCCTCGGCGTCAGCGCGGTGCTCCTGAACCTGCCCTCGATAGACGGGACGATCATGGTCCCGCCCGTCGGCCCGGCCTTCTTCGTGCAGTTCCCGGGCGTGCCGTTCGCGGTCCAGATCCCGAATGACCCGGTCCTGATCGGGATCAAGCTGTTCGCCCAGGGTGCGACGATCGACTTCATCAACCTGCCGCTGACCAACGCCCTGGAAGTCACGATCCAGTCGTAGGCCCTCCGGGAGTCGCAACAGGGCTCGCCCACAGCGGTCGAGTTCGCGGCGCCCACGCTCCCCGTTCCAAGGGATGCCGGAGCGCTTGGCCCGCTTCCCGGCGGGTCGACCGGCGCTGCGTGGTGCGGCCGGCGAGCCCGGTGGCGCGGTGGCCGAGGGCTCCCGAGCCCCAGGAAGTGAGCGAGCGGTGCCTCGATCGGACGCGAAGACGGCGGCGGTGAGATCGACTCCGACAAGCGGCTCTCCGGCGGAACCTGCGCCGAAGCCCGAGCGAGAGACGTCGTCGGCGGGTCGGCCGGCGAGCCGGCCCCTACTGCGCTCCATCACCGGCGCCACAACGGCCGGGATGCGGCGAACCGCAGGCCTGCTGACGGGGGCCGATGGCGGGCCGCGGCCGATCCAGGTGGCCGCCCTCTCGGAGCAGTTCTTCTGCACCCTGCGCGCCTCGTTCAAGCGCCTTCCCGAACCGGCGGAACAGGACGCGGTGCGTCGCAGGCTGTGGCTCGATGTGGAGCAACTCCTGCACGAGGCCGCGGACTCCGGAGCGAGCTGGGACCACGCCTACCAGGTCGAGCAGTACCTGGTCGACCTCTACGACCCCATGACCCTGGGGACCGAGTTGCGCGTGCGGCTGTTGGAGGCGGATTCGACCCTCTCCCCCGAACTCAGCGCCTGGTACCAAGCCGAAGTCGTCACCGCCGGCACCGACGCGGCTGCCCAGCGCGCCGTCTTGAGTCGGCTCGTGAACGATCTGCAGTGGCGCTACAAGATGCGCGAGACCCGCCGCGGCTTCACCCAAAGGATCACGCGCAACACGGCCTTCCTGTTCGTGGCCAGCATCGCCCTGTTCGTGGCCGTGCTCGGACTCTCGATGGAGTGGGACCGCCTGGCCGGCAGTTGGCTGGACGAGGTCGTGCTCTCGATCGGCGCCGGGGCCTTCGGCGCCGGCTTCAGCATGATGCTGGGTCTCAATCAGCGCTTGGGCGACAGCGGCCTCGACAACCTGAAGCTGCTCAGCAACCGCTGGATCATGGGCTCACGCGTGCTCGTCGGCGCGGGCGCGGCGCTGATCCTGATGTACCTGATGAAGTCCTCGCTGCTGTCGGGTTCGATCATCCCCGACATCGACGGCGCTTCCGACAGCTCGATCGGCGCCATGTCGACGGGCTTGATCGGTCCCCCGCCCCCGGGTGAAGAGCAGGGTCAGGGCGCCCCGGATTCCCGGGCGCCGCTCTCGTCCGAAAGCGTCGCCCTGCTGGTGGCCTGGTGCTTCATCGCGGGCTTCTCCGAGAAGCTCGTGCCTTCGATCCTCGCGCGGGCCGAGAGCAACCTGAAGGGCGGCGAGCCCCCGGGCGCGGGTCAGCCCATGGTCGCGATGGTTCGGCCGGTGACCGTTCCGACAGCGCTCGACGACCCGTCCGATGACGGCGACCTGGACGAGTTGGAAGATGGCGCTGAGCCCGAGACCACCATCGAGCCCGCCGCGGCGACAGGTGCGCCCAAGCTTCCTCCGCAATAGTCACGGCGAGCCCAGCGTCGCGAACTCCGCTGGGGCGCGAGCTGCACGACACCGACGCGACTGGTGAGCGCGGCTTGCGGCGCCACCCCGGCGAAACCGGTCCCGGCGCACGCCAGGTGAGCGACGTTGGCTGCGCCCGCGGGGGGCGATTGGTCAACCGAATCCACTGGGGCTCTCGGACCGCGTGCGGCAGCAGCCCGACATCCGCCCTGGAAGTCGCGCTCGAGTGCCGGGGCGCAGGGCGAGACCTCGTCTGGCACCTTCGGCGACCCTCCCGAACCAAGTCGATTTCGGGCGCGGGCCAACGGATTCTCGAAGACGCCCTGCTCGCCGGCGAGAAACTCCTTTCGAGCCCGAGCGTGCGCGCGTGGGCCTCGGCACGCGAGCGAAACGGGCCCCAGGCGCGATAGCCGTAGTTCGCCGCGCTAGTCGGTCTCCACGGCCGGGCTACGCCGCCGCGCCCGTCGCCGACCGCCGCTTGCTCGTCATGGCTCCGGTCGCCGCTCCGCCGACGGACCGCGGGGTAGTTTTCTGCGTGGCGGAGGGGGAACCGCCCGCGGACGAGTCGGTTGTTGCAACCAGGGGGTACGCAGCCCGGCACGGCGCGGATCGATCGCGGACCCCCGACCCGAGTGACACCGGGGAGAGCCAACCAGAACCGATTCGGAGGCTCTCATGAGATTTCATTTCGAACTGATCGCGGCCCTCGTGGGGGCCGGCACCCTGGCCCTCTCCAGCGACGCGGCGGCGGGCCAACGGACGCAGGGGCCCGCACCCGACGACCGCTCCCCGGTCCAGCGCGGCGACCGGGTTCCGCCCGCGGTGCCCGAGGTCTTGGACGCTTCGGGCCAAGCAGCCCGGTTCCCACTCGAGTTTCGCGCGATCGACGGCGTGGGCAACTCGGGGCAGCCGCGTTGGGGAGCGAGCGGCGCGCACCTCGCCCGACTGGCACCGCCGGACTACGCCGACGGCGCCTCGTCCCCGGCCGGCGCCGACCGCCCGAGCGCGCGCCTGATCAGCAACCTGGTTTGCGCCCAGGGCAGCGCCGACCGACCCAACGACCAAGGCCTGTCCGACTTCGTCTGGCAGTGGGGCCAGTTCCTGGACCACGACCTGACCGAGACACCGGTCACCGACCCGGGTGAGCCCTTCGAGATCGAGGTGCCGGCGGGCGACCCCTGGTTCGACCCTGACGGAACCGGCGCGGTGACCATCCCCCTGGATCGCTCCGCCTATCGCCTGGTCGAAGGGGTGCGCGAGCAGCTCAACAACATCACCGCGGCGATCGACGGATCCCAGGTCTACGGCTCCGATGCGGGGCGCGCACGGGCCCTGCGGACCCTCGACGGTACCGGTCGCCTCGCGACCAGCTCCGGCGACCTGTTGCCCTTCAACTCGCTCGGTCTCGACAACGCTCCGACCTCGGCAGCTCCGAGCTTCTTCCTCGCAGGCGACATCCGCGCCAACGAGCAGGTCGGCCTGACGGCCATGCACACGCTGTTCGTCCGCGAGCACAACCGCGTGGCCACGCTGGTGGGCACGCGCCTGCCCTTCCTGACCGGCGACCAGCGCTACCAGTTCGCCCGCGCGATCGTCGCCGCCGAGCTGCAGGCCGTGACCTACGGCGAGTTCCTGCCCCGCCTGCTGGGGGCCGACGCCCTGCCGCCCTACGCCGGCTATCGCCCGGACGTGGACCCGACGGTGACGAACGTCTTCGCCACCGCCGCCTATCGGGTCGGACACACGATGCTCTCCGACCGCATCCTGCGCCTGGACGCCGATGGACTCGAGCACCCGGCCGGTCACCTGCCCCTGGCCAAGGCCTTCTTCGCTCCGCGCGAAGTCGCGACCCACGGCATCGAGCCCGTGCTGCGCGGCCTGGCTGCCCAGCGCGCTCAACAGGTCGACGTGATGGTCATCGATTCAGTGCGAAACTTCCTCTTCGGCCCCCCCGGCGCGGGAGGCTTCGACCTGGCGTCGCTGAACATCCAGCGCGGTCGCGACCACGGCCTGCCGAGCTACAACGGCATCCGTCGCGCCCTCGGCCTGGCCCCGGCCACGAGCTTCGGCGAGGTCTGCATCGACCCGGTCGTGGTCGCGCGCCTCGAGGCGGCCTACGGCGACGTCGAGCGGCTCGACGCCTGGGTCGGGCTGCTGGCCGAGCCGCACCTGCCCGGTGCCTTCGTCGGCGAGACCCTGGCCCAGGTCCTGCGCGACCAGTTCACCCGCCTGCGCGACGGCGACCGCTTCTGGTACGAGTCCTACCTGCCGTCGTACCTGGCGGACGAGATCTCCGGCGTGACCCTGGCGCAGATCATTCGGCTCAACACCGACATCGGCGACGAGTTGCCGGACGACGTCTTCGCGCCCTTTGCCGCCACGGCGAAGTCCACGGGGGCTCGCGGACTGAACAGGGGTGCCAAGCTCCTGTTCCCGGACTGAGGCCTCGACCCTGGGCGCCGCGCCACAAGGGCCGCGGCCGCCAGGGCTGAGAGTGCTCCGCCCAGCGGCAAACGATCCTTCGCAGCCAACCACAACGGGCTGCGCAAGATGCCCCGTGCCCGCGGCTGGTGGAACCACTGGCCTGGCCCTCGACGGGAAGCTGCGGCGTGAGCAGGGTGACCTCGGCTGGGCGGGTGTGCGGGCCGGCGCCCTGTGCGGCCCGGTGCCGCAGTCGCTGGGGCTCGGCGATCGCTCCGTGAACCCGGCGCGGCCTGATTGGGTTGCCGCGGCGGCCGCAGGGAGCCCGCCCCGAATGCACGGGACCCCGCGGCCGATCGGATGGCCGCGGGGTCCCCTTGCCATGGGTCGATTACCGGAAGAGCCCGTCGAGCTCGAGCAGCAGCGTCTCGCCGTTGTTGTCGTCGACGCCGTCGTTGTCGTTCACGACGAAGGTCGTGCCGCCGACGATCGCGAGCCCTTCGAGCTTCTCGGGGATCGGCCCGGCGCTGGCGTCGAAGGCGCCGTCCGCCAGCAGGTCGCTGACGAGGGTCTTGGCGAGCAGCGGGAAGCTCGCGCCCGGCCCCTCGGGGACGAAGGTCACGCCGGCGACGGAGATGCGGTAGAGGCGCTTCACCGCGGCATCGGGACCGGCCTGGTTGTCGCGCTCGATCAGGGCGAAGTCACCGCCACCGAGGGCCGTCAGGTCCGAGAGACCGACCCAACCGCCGTTGGGCGAGGCGACCGCGTCGAGGGGGTAGTAGGCGAAGGACCAGCTCGCCGAGAGGGTGTCGTAGCGGCCGATGCGGACGCGATCGGAGGGATCGCCGGCCGCCTGCCAAGCGCGCTGGAAGGCGACGTAGAGCACGTCCCCGTCCACGGCCACGCCCTCGAAGCCGAAGCGCAGTTGGTTCTGGATGACTTCCAGGGGCAGCTGCACGACCTGGACGATGGTCCCGTCGGCGGCGACCTCGATCAGCAGGTTGGGCGACTCGAAAGGGCGGTCCGTGGGATCGCTGACGCCGCCGACCAGGTTGCCGGTGCCCTCGGAGGCGAGCCAGAAGCCGCCGTTCGTGGACAGCGCGATGCCCTCCGGGTCCAGGTTGACCGTGCCGTCGCCGTTGATGAGCGACGCGGGGTCGAAGTCGTCGGTCCCGGGCAGTTGCAGCTTCAGCGCGTCGAGCGAGGCGGCGAGCACGCCGTTCGTGTCCACCAGGGGCAGCTCGTCGGTGATCAGCGCCGGCGTCAGGCTGTGGTCGACGGTGTAGATGCGGCTCTTGCGGTAGAAGCTGTCGTGGATCGTGTGGAGGGTGTCCGCCCCCTCGCCCGCGACCAGACCGGAGAGGGCGCCCCACGGGATCGGGACACTGGTGCCCGCGTGGTTGGCGGAGGTCACCGTGGGGTAGCTCGCCGTCGCGCCGAGCTCGTAGACCATGACCGTCGAGCGGATGCCGTCGTCGCGCGCGTCCGCCTCGTTGGCGACCACGAACAGGCCCCGCTCGGGGATCGCGACGATGCCTTCCGGCGCGACGCCAGTGGGCAGCACCTGGCGCAGGACCGGCGCCGACACGCCGAAGAGGGGCGTGGCGACGAGCTCGTACACGGCCACGATGTTGGCCCGCTCGCTGCCCACGAAGAGCAGGCGCTGGGACCCGAACTGGGCGTACTCGACCGACTCGGGCTCGGAGCCCTTGTTCTCGGAGCGATCCTCGGGGTAGTGCCCGAGGCGCGCGGCGAGCTGGTCGAAGGCGGCGCCGGGACCGAACTGGGGCAGGCCGAAGACGCTCCAGTTGGTGAAGCCGCGGCTGCCGCCGAACAGGTCACCCTCGTCCGCGGTGGCGAAGGTCAGGTTGGAGGTCCAGACCACCCCGTCGGGCTCGCGCGGCACGCCGGTCAGGGAGCCGGTCTGCTCGATCAGGTCGTTCTCGTCGATGTCGACCCCGTCCAGGTCGACGGTGCCGGCCGAGAAGCCGCCCAGCACGGCGCCGGAGGCCAGGTCGACGAAGGCCACGTAGTTGTTCTCCTGCAGCGTGACCACCGCGATGTTGAGCGCGCTGATGTCCACGAACTCCGGCTCCGGATCCTCCGGGAACAGGTCCGGCACGCCGACCAGGTCCACCGTGCGGGTGGTCCAGGCGGCCGGGGCGCCGACCAGGTCGACGATCACCAGGAAGCCCGCGGGCGCCTGGGGCGGCTCGCCGTTGCCCAGATCCTCGTCGCGCTCGTTCTCGATCGCCACGATCGCGTAGCGCCCGTCGGGGCTGACGGCCACCGAGTCCGGCTGGCCGCCGAGGGGGATCGTGCGCACGATCTGGCGCGTGGTGATGTCGATCACCTCGAGGTTGCCGGAGGTCTTGACGAAGTCCGCGCTGGTGTTGACCGCGGCCAGGGCCCAGCGGCGGCGCACGGCGACCGAAGTCGGCTCGCCGCCCACGGCGACGACGCCGCCGGCGACCGGGTTGTGGGGATCGGCGATGTCGATGAAGCCGATCGAGCCCGTGGCGCTGTCGGTGTAGATCAGCACTTGGCCACGGTTGGCGTAGGTGACGATCTCGGCCACGGTCTCCTGGTCGACGCTGGTGTTCTGGAACACCTCGAAGCTGGAGACGCGGCGGAAGAGGCTGTCGGCGCCGACCGGCGCTGCGCTCTGGGCGGAGGCGGAGGCCAACAGGGATACGGACGCGGCGACGAGGGTCGCGCTCTTGGACAGACGCATGGTTCCGGGGGCTTGGGTGGGGATCCGCGAAGGCGGCGTGCGGACTGTTCGCACCGCCGCCGGGCCGCTGCGCGGGACGTCATGTCCGACCGCGGGGCCCATTCGCGCGAGAGGTTAGGAGCCGTCCCCAGGCCCCCGATCAGGACCACGTCAATGCAATGCGAAGACCCGCGCGGCGTCAGTCGAACAGGTGCTCGAGCCGCAGTAGGACCGTCTCGCCGCTCGAGACCTCGACCCCGTCGTTGTCGTTGGCGAGCAGCGCTGCACCGCCGGGATGCAGAGCCAGGCCCTCGAGTTTCTCCGGGATCGGACCGCCAGTTGCGCCGAAGCTCCCGTCGCGAACAAGGTCCAAGACCAGGTGCTTCTCGAGCACTGGCAGAGCTCCCGCGCCATCGGCGACGAAGGTCACCCCTTCGATCCCGAAGCGGTAGATGCGTTTGATGCGCGCATCGGTGCCGGCCCGGCCGTCGCGCTCGATCACGGCGAACTCGCCCCCATCCAGGGCCGTCAGTTCGGACAGGCTCGACTGACCACCGGCGTGGGCGGAGCGCTCGTCGAGCGGGTAGTGGGCGAAGCTCCAGCCGCCGAGTGCGCGGTCGTAGCGCCCGATGCGTGCCATGGACTCGCCTTCCAGGCGCCGCTGGAAGGCGACGAAGAGTGCGCCGCGATCCGCGGCGACGCCCTCGAAGACTCCGCCGTCCTGCCTCGAGACCAGCGACGCGGGCAGCGGCACGACGTCGACCACGGCACCGTCGCTGTCGACCTCGATCAGCAGGTCGGGCAGCTCCAGGGGTTCGTCGGGCGCATCGACACCGTCGACCAACCGGCCGCGCCCCTCGGACGCGAGCCAGAAGTGGCCGTCCTCCCCCAGGGCGATGCCCTCCAGGTCCAGGCGGACCGCACCGTCGCCACCGACGATCAGCGCCGGGTCGAGGGCGGCGGCTCCGGGTAGCACGGACTTCAGCGCCCACAGAGCCGCCACCAGAACTCCCTCGCTGTCGTTCAGCGCGATCTCGGCATCGATCGTCGGCGGCTGGGTACGCAGGTCGATCCGCAGGACGCGAGCCGGGCCCATTGCGCGGTCGGGCACGGCCCAGGCGACCTGGCCGTCGCCCTCCGGATCGGCGGCGAGGCCCGAGAGGGCGCCCCAGGGGATCGGTCCCGCCCCGCCAGGTCGGTCGGCCGAGACCAGCGTCGGGTAGCTCGGCTCGGCTCCGAGGCCGTAGACCATGATCGACGAGCGCAGACCGTCCGCGCGCGAATCGACTTCGCTGGCGACCACGAACAGGCCGCGCTCGGGAATCGCCAAGAGCCCCTCGGGTCCGGCACCGGTGGGCAGGACCTGATGCAGCCGCGGCTGCGCCGCGGCCAGGCGCGACTCGGCGTCGAGCTCATAGACGAAGACCAGGTTCGCGCGCTCCGCCCCCACGAACAAGAGGCGCCGATCGCCGAACTGGCCGAACTCGATGCCCTCGGGCTCGCAGCCCTTGTTCTCCGAGCGGTGCTCGGGGTACTGCCCCACCCGCGCGGCGGCGCGGTCCAGAGCGTTGCCCGCCTCGAACGTCGTGCGCCCGAAGACCGACCACAGAGTGAAACCCCGGCTGCCTCCGAACAGGTCGCCCTCGTCCGCCGTCGCGAACGTCCAGTCCGAGGTCCAACCCACCGCGTCGGGCTCGCGCGCGACGCCGGTGAGTGAGCCGGTCTGGTCGATCTGCCCATCCTCGACCGTGTCGACGCCGTCCAGGTCGACGGTCCCCGCCGACAGGTCGCCGACGACCTCGCCCGAGGCCAGGTCGACGAAGACGATGGCGTTGTTCTCCTGCAGCGTGACCACGGCCACATTGCGGGCGTTGATGTCGACGAACTCCGGCTCGGGATCCGCGGGGAACAGCTCGGCCACGCCGACCAGCTCTACCCGCCGCGTGGTCCAGTCCGCCGGCTCTCCGACGATGTCCACGATCATCAGGTAGCCGGCCGGACTCTGGGGCGGTTCGCCGTTGCCCAAGTCCTCGTCGCGCTCGTTCTCGATCGCCACGATCGCAAAGCGCCCGTCGGGACTGACCGCCACCGAGTCCGGCTGTCCGCCCAGGTCGATGCGCCGCTCGATGCGGCGGCTGGCGACTTCGATCACCGCCAGGTCACCGGTCGGCGCGGCGTAGTCCTCGCCCGTGTTCACCGCTGCCAAGGCCCAGGGACCCGCGACCGCCACCGAGGTCGGCTCGCCCCCCACCGCCACGACCCCCAGCGGCGCAGGCGCGCTCGGGTCGGCGATGTCGACGAAGCCGATGTTGCCGGTGGCGCTGTCGGTGTAGACGAGCACCTGCCCGCTCGCCGCGGCCGCGACGATCTCCGCCACCGTCTCGACCCCGACGTCGGTGTTCTCGAAGGCCGAGAAGGTGGACAGCCGATGGAAGTAGGTCTCGGCCTGCGCCTGGGCGCCCGAGAGCGACGAACTGGCGACGAGAGCGGCTAGGAGGAGCGTGGTCATGGCTTGGTCGGAGTTGCGAGTCCGGTGCGCCATTCGACTAGGCGCCGACCATGGCGGGATCGACGGCCTTCGCCGCGCCACCCCAGAGACGAGTCGCCGCGGTCCACGCCTCACCGTCGCGCGATGCGACCGGCCGCCCCGTCGCCCGTCACGGACGGACAGCCCACCCCTGCGTCAGGGCGCGGCCGTGCCGCGCAGGCGCACTTCGGAGAGTGAAACCGCGCTGCTCACGTGGGTCTGGCCGAAGGGCAGCTTGGCGTAGGTCGCGAGCACGGTGAAGCGCACCGCCAGGGTCCCGGGCCAATCCACGTCGATCACCTGGGGCGGAACCACGTCGCGCGGCGGCCCCTGGACCAGGGCCAGCTCACCGCGGTCGTCCCAAACGACGCCGTCGACCGACGTCTCGACGCCGATGCGCCGGATCGACTCCAGGTTCTTCCACTCGATGCCGGGAACGATCTCGTCGTTGCGGCCGTTCCACAGCTCGACCTGCACCACGTCGTAGGGGGCGGGAAGGTCCAGGGTGAATGTCTCGGGGACGCCCGACGGACCGAGGACATCGGGACCATCGACGACCACCTGATCGAAGGGCTGGGAGCGCCAGGCCAGGGGCGCGACCGTTTCGTCGTCGTGCAGCTCCGCGTTGAGTCCGCTGCCGTCGACGGCCAAGGCAGCCGCGTAGCTGACTTCTTCCGACGTCGCCGACGCGACCACGCCCGGAATGAACGGTTGTTGCACCGCGGGTGCTTCGACCGGTGAACCCAGCGAGCTGATGGCGCTGAGCCAGGTCAGCGCCATGGCGTTGTAGCAATAGGGATCCGGGTGCACCCCGTCGACCGTGGACAGCACCGGGCAGGCAGCCGACATGTCGACGAGCTGCACGTTCTGCCCCGCGAGCCAGCGCTGGTACACGACCTCGTGGAAGCGGTCGTTGAGCCAGTGCACGCTGAGGTTCACCGGGTCGTTGATCGTGGGCAGGATCTTGGCGACGACGGTGACGACGCGCGGATCGTAGGCGTCGATGCGATCGAGCAGTTCACCCAGGTCGCCCGGCGCGTCCTGCCAATCGAGGGTGCTCCACAGGTCGTTGGTGCCGGCGTGCAGCAGGATCACCCGCGGCTTCTGCGCTGCCAGGATCAACTCGATCGTCGAGTCGGGCCCTGTCCCGCCGCCACTGTGATCGGAGAAGTCGCGCACCCTCCAACCGGAGTGACCCTCGTGCTCGGGATCGGGCACGAAGATCGGCGAGCCCGCCGTGGACGCGCCCACGAAGTCGACCCCCTTGAAGCCCGTCGCGCCGAGCAGCAGCCAGAGTGGGAAGCGATAGCCGGCGATGCCTCCGAAACCGATCGTGATCGAGTCCCCCAGCGGGAGGATGCGAAAGTCCCCTGGCGGGTAGACGACGAAGCCCGGGTTGACCGAGTAGCCCCACAGGGGAGCAGTCGGCAGGGCCGGACCCACGGGACCGACCGGCGTCACCGGCAGGGACGGCACGCTGACCGACGTCGTCTCGGGCACGAACTCCGCCTGGAAGGTGGAGCTGTCTGATTGACCGGAGCAACCGGCGACGAGACCGAGGAGCGCCGGCGCGAGCAGGGCACAGCTTTTGGGCAGGGGCTGGGCGGTCATCGATCCATTCGGGGGCAGGTTTCGTCCGTCGGGATGGGGGGCACAGACGCCTCGATGATCTCCGACGTCGGCCGGACCCGCAAGGCTCACAGGGCCAGCTCTGGGCGCGCCCCAGATCAATCTCCCTCACGCAGCAGCAATCGGCGGCCGGAACCACAGGGGGAACTCGGGACTCGGCGGACACCGGTGGCGCCTCAACCGCAGCCGCGATCGACTCCGATAGGCCCAAGATGCCCCGCACCACCCCCTTCCGCCTGCTTCGTCCCGCCGCCCCGGTCGCCCTCCTGGCCCTCGCAGCCTGCGCCTCGTCGGGTGCCGGCGGCTGGCTCCCCGTCTCCGAGGCTGGCAGCGCCACGTCGGCGGTGAATTGGGTGCCCCAAGCCCGCAAGGGAGACCCCAGTGCCCAGTTCCTGCTCGGTCTGGCCTACGAGCAGGGCGACGGGGTGGCCGTGGATCCCGAGCGCGCGGCCCTGTGGTACCGCCAGGCCGCCGATCAGGGCCACGCCCCGGCCCAGACCAACCTCGGGCTGCTCTACTACGAAGGCCTGGGTGTCGAGCAGTCCTTCGACCAGGCCCGCCTGTGGTTCCGCCGCGCCGCCGAGCAGGGCTTCGCCCCGGCGCGCTGCAACCTGGGGGTCATGGCGCTGCTGGGCGAATCCGGGCCCCGGGACCTCGAGCAGGCCCACGAGCTGATCGCCTACGCCGCCGAGCAGGGCGACGCCAAGGCCCAGCGCCTCTTGGGCTCGATGCACGACGAGGGCGTCGGCGTGCGCCAGGACCAGAGCGTCGCCGCCCGCTGGTTCACCCTGGCCGCCGAGCAGGGAGACGTGGACGCCCAGCTGCGCCTGGCCCGCGCCCACTCCGAAGGGCGTGGTCTGCCCGCGGACGAGGAGGCCGCCTTCCGGTGGTTCTCCCGCGCCGCTGACGCCGGCTCGCCGGAAGCCGCCCTCGAGGCCGGTCGCATGGCCTACCTCGGTCAGGGCACCGATCCCGACGACGCCGCGGCCGAACACTGGTTCACGGTCGCTGCCGAGGCAGACCTGACCACGGCCCAGACCTACCTCGGTCTGATGCACCTCGCGGGTCGCACCGCGTCCCCCGATGACGGCGCGGCTGCGGCTTGGCTCGAGCTGGCGGCGGCCAGCGGCCAGCCCGTGGCCCAGTACAACCTCGGACTGATGTGCCTGCAGGGCCGCTTCCTCGAGCGGGACGAGCAGCTCGCCGCGCGCTGGATCGGGTCCGCCGCCGACATCGGACTGGTCGAGGCCCAGACCAAGCTCGGCTCCATGTACGAGCTCGGCCGCGGCGTCGAACAGGACCCGATCGCCGCCTATGGCTGGTACACCGTCGCGACCCACGCTGGCGACGCGGATGCGGCTGAGCGGCGCGACTCACTACGCGCCCGGATCGCGGCCGACCAGATCATCGACGGCGAGTACTTCGCATCGAACTGGCGCCCGCGCGCCGGGAGATGACGCGCGGGCGGGCGTGCACGACTCGGCCGCTCAGCGGTTCTTCGCGACGCGGTCCACGCGCTCCAAGTAGTCCTGGACGCTGCTGAGGGGGCGCAGGGTCTGGGCCCGCTCCAAGAGGCGCAGGGCCGGCGCGTAGTCGCCACTGTCCACCAAGACCTGGGCGTGGCGCACCTTGGCCTCGGCCTCGAACTCTTCCAAGTTCGAGGCGCGTTCGTAGTAGTAGATCGCCTTCTGCGGATCGTCGTTGCGGCGCGCGTGGTCGCCGAGCAGCAGCAGCGCGTCGCCGTCGAAGGGGTCCAGGGCCACGACCTGTTCGAGGATCGCCGCTTCCTCGTCGCCTGCGCCTTCGATCAGGGACAGGCGTGCCTTCAACTTGAGCAGCTCGACGCGGCCCGCGTCGTCCAATGCATCGCCGAAGCGCCACTCGATGCGCCCGATCAGCTCGCGGGTGGGCTCCAGGGCTCCGCGGGCGGCGAGGATGCCCGCCGCTCGCATGGGTCGGGCGAGTTCACCGGACAGGTCCATGTCGAGGGCCCGGGCGTAGGCGTCCGCTGCCATGTCGAACAGCTTCTCGTTGACGTAGATGTCGCCCAGGGTGGTCAGGCTACCGACGGTCGACCCGCCCAGACGGTCGACGAGCTCGTAGTTCTCGGCGGCGTGGCCGGCGTCCCCCTGGCCGATGAAGGCATTGGCCTGCAAGAGCCAGAGCTCGGCGCGATCGGGGTCCTCCGCGATCATCGACTCGGTCAGGGAAACGGCCTCGGCGAAGCGCTTCTGGTTGAAGAAGCAGCGCGCCAGCCCCATGCGCCAGTCGGGCGTGACCGGATCGAGCATGGTGGCCATGCGGAAGGCCGACTCCGCGGCCATGTCCTGGCCCAGGTTCATGCGGGCGATGCCCAAGAGGCCGTAGGTCGTGGCGTCCCCGCCGCCCAGCTCCAGCACCTCGGTGAAGGCCGCCGCCGCGTGGGAGAACTCGCTCTGGCGCGCGCGCACCAGGCCCAGGTTCTTCCAGGCCCGCAGGAACTTGGGGAACTTCTCGACCGCGGCCTCGTAGGCCGACGCCGCCTGATTCAGCTCGTCCGCCTGGAAGTGGATGTTCGCCAGGGAGAAGTCGAACACCGCGCTCGAGGCGTCACCACGCTGTTCGCGCATCAAGGTCGCCGCCTGGTCGACCTTGTCGGCGCTCATCAGGTCGAGGAACTCTTGCATGGTCTCGCGCTCGAGCTCGGTCAGCCGGGGTTCGACCTCGGTCTGGGCCATGTAGCTCTCGGTGAAGCGCCGCTGGAACTTCGGGTCGGTCCACAGGGGCAGCTCCAGACGGCGCTGGGGCATCGCGGCCACCGCGCTTCCGACGGAAGCGCGGGTCAGTGCCGCCGCGGTCGGAACCGAGGCCGCGGCGGTCCCGCGCGGAGCAGCCTGGGCCAGGGGCGCGAAGTCGCGCACCTGGGTCGAGGTCCCCGCGCAGGAGGCGAGCAGGCAGGCGAGTCCCGCGGCGATGCCCACCAGGCGCCCCTGCCCCGAGGTCGCGGTCTGCCCCGCGGCGCTGCGCGAGACGGTCGTTTGGAGTCGTTGCATGGTCTTTGGCCTCAGGACTTGGGGAAGGTGATCGGGACGCGCATGCGGAAGCGCACCGGCTGGCCGCCGCGCTTGCCCGGCTCGAAGCGCCACTGGCGCACGGCCGCGAGCGCAGGCCGTTCGAAGGCCGGGTCCGGCGACGACTGCACGCGCGGGTTCTCCACGCGCCCCTGCTCGTCGACGATGAAGATGATGTAGACGGTGGCGGGCGCCAGGCGCCGCGTCTTGGCGTCCTGCACCGGCTGGGTCTGGTAGACGGCGCGGGGACGTTGGTCGAGGTCGGCCAGGGAGAAGAGCTCAGCCACGTCGGCGCCGCCCTGGCCGAAGCCGCCGAGCTTGATCTCGAAGTCGCCCTGCAGCAGCCCGTCGCCGAAGCTCGGGTTGAGCGCCAGCTCGAGCTGCGAGAGATCCAGCAGCTGCCGCTCGGGCTCGAGCTCCGGCGGCTCTTCCTCCGGTTCCTCCTCCGGCGGCGGCGGCTCCTCCTCGGGTGCCGGGGGCGGCGGCACCTCGGCCACCTCGAAGGCCTCGATGCGACTCTCGCGCGGCGCGCGGTCGGTGATCGCCTGCAGCAGCGGCAGCACGAAGAAGATCGCCGTGGTCGAGACCACGGCTCCGATCAGGACCTGGACGCCATGGGACAGGCGCTCGCGCAGGGGTACGTCGCGGGATTCCGTGACCATGGCGCCCTCAGCCCCCCGTGGCCAGAGCCGCGACGCTGACCTTCTCGGCGCCCGCCGCCTTGGCCTCGCCGATGATCTGCACCAGAAGGCCCGAACCGGAGTTCTTGTCCGCCTGGACGATGATCGGCACCGGATCCTTCTGCAGCATCTGACGCACCAGGGGCTGTACGCCGCCGATCCCGATGTTGCGCCCGTCGTAGACGATCTCGCCTGCGGCGGTGAGAGCGATCAAGAGGCTGGTCTTCTCGAGCTGCGAGGCCGAAGCCGCCTCCGGGCGATCGACCTCGACCCCCGTCTCCTCCACGAAGACCGTGGTCACGATGAAGAAGATCAGGAGGATGAAGACGCAGTCGATCAGCGGCGACATGTCGATGCCGGTCTCGCCCTCGTCGTCCGCGATGGATTCGCTGAAACGTCCCATGGTCAGTGCTCGTTGGTTGGTCGTTGGTGTCTCGGAGGGCGCTCAGCCCGCGGCCTCGCCACCGGTCCCGGCGGCGCTCCCAGCGGCCGCACGCGCGGACAGGCTGTTCCGCAGGGTCTGGGCCACGCGCGCCAGGGCCTCGCGACGGGCGCGCTGCTTCACCTTCCGGTGCGTACGCTGGTAGACGGATTGGGTGCAGACCGTCTCCAAGTGCGCCAGGAAGGCCTTGTAGCCCTCGAAGCGGCGCCGCAGTTGGTACTGGAAGAAGAGCCCGGGCAGGGCGATCACGAGTCCCGTCTCGGTCGTGATCAGAGCCTCGGAGATGCCGGCGGCGACCATGCCCATGGTCTTGTCGCCGCCGCCGCCCGAGGAGAGGGCGCCGAAGGTCGAGAGCATCCCGGTGACCGTCCCGAGCAGGCCCACGAGCGGCGCGGCGCTGACACAGATCTTCATCACCTTCAAGTCGCGCTCGAAGGGGATCGTCTCGGTGGCGCGCATGTGCTTGAAGAACACCGCGGTCTCCTCGATCGAAGACCCCCCGGTGACCAGGTCGAGCAGGTCGCCGATCGGACCCCGACGCTGGGCCGGGTGGTCGATCCAGTCGCGCCAGGTGCGCTCGGGAACCGACTGGAAGCCGGTCTCCTCGAGGCGCAGGTGCACGTGCACCCCCATGGCGAACATCACCAGCGCGATCACCGCGATGGCGATCATGGCCAGCCCGCCCTGGGTCCAGATGTCGATCGCCTGTTGCCAGATCAGGCCCAGTTGACCGAGTGCGCGTTGGAAGAACTCGTCCATGGCGCTCAGCTACGACTCGAGGCCGGGGGCACGACGCGACCTGCGCCGGACGAGCGGCCCGCGGCCTCGCTCTCGTCCACGAGGGGGCCGAGCAGGTCGTTCAGCACCTCGCTCACCTGACGCCGGACCAGCTCGGGGTCCGAGGGCATCAGAGTCACCGAGTCCTCGCCGTCGCCGCCCGACGAACCGCCGCGGCGCTTCGACGGCATGCGGCTGACCTCGTTCATGAAGGCCACGGCCGAGGTCTCCATCTCACCCACGATCCCTCGCGCCTTGCGCGAGAGGAACGCGTGCAACATCAGCGACGGGATCGCGACGATCAGGCCGTACTTGGTCGTGATCAGCGCCTCGGAGATGCCGCCCGAGAGCATCTTCACGTCGCCGGATCCGAACAGCGTGATCTGCTTGAAGGTGTTGATGATGCCGGTCACGGTGCCCAGCAGACCGAGCAGCGGCGCCGAGGCGGCGCAGATCGCGATGAAGGGCAGCATGCGGTTCAGGCGCAGGCGCGTGGTCAGCACGGTCTCGTACATGACCTCCTCGATCAGCTCCCGCGGCTGGCGCAGGTGCTCCACGCCGGCTGCCAACATGCGACCGACCGGGCCGCGCATCTTGCGGGCCTGGCGCTCGGCGGCCTCGACGTCGCGCGAGCGCACTGCGTCGAGCAGCCCCGCGAGCTGCGCCTTCGACGGACGCCGCACGAAGGAGAGCGACAGCCATTTGAAGATCGCGACCACCAGGGCCACGGTGGCCATGCCCAGGATCGGCCAGATCACCGTGCCGCCCTTCTCGAGCTCCCCGATGAAGGTCTCCTCGGTGGCCGCGATCTTGTGCGCGTTGCCGAGGGTCGTGTCGACCGGGAACAGGCCGCCGCCAGCGGTGACCAGAGCCTCGGCCGCAGCCGCATCCTCGCGCTCCTCGAAGGCAACCACCCGCGGCTGCGTCGACTTGGCGAGGTCCTCGACCGTCCCCACCTGACGCCCGTCGCGCGAGCGGAACAGGGCCAGGGGCCCGGCCAGCAGGAAGGTGCCGTTCTCGACCAGCCCGTCGCTACCCACCGCGCGACCGTCGAAACGCGTGCCGCCGGCCGCCTCCATCAGCCGATCGATGGATTCGTCGAGCAGTCGCGACTGCTCGAGGAAGACCTCTTGCTTGGTCAGCGCGTCGTTCTCCGGCGCCAGGCCCGCGGCCTCGAGGACCTCCTCGTAGCGCTGGCGCTCGGCGATGTGGAGCGAGGCCTTGAAATTGCGGATGTAGTCGACCAGCAGCGTCGACAGGAAGGCCGTCTCGTCCTCCAGGTCCTCGATCTGCCCGGTCAGCCGGGTCAGGTCCAGGGCGCGGGTGGCCAGGGTACGCGAGACCTGGTCGAACTCGGCGCGGGCGTCGCGGCGTCGCTGCTCGAGCTCGGCCAGCTCACGGCTGAGCGGCAGCTTCTCATCGACGATCCGCGTCTGCAGGGCCTCCAACTCGGCGACGCTCGACTCGAGCTCCGCTTGAATCGACTCGGCGGCCTCCACGAAGCCGCCCACCGGCGGAGCGTCCGTGGTGAGGTCGACCTGGGCCGTGGCCCGGGGGCCCTGCGCCAGCAGCGCGGCAAGGGTCAGGGCGAGGACGCCCACGTTGTGTTGCATGTCCATGGTGCTTGGCTCCGCGCGCGTCAGTCGACCTGGATCGGCAAGCGCACGAAGGACGCCGGCCGCTCTTGCTTGTAGACCTCGATCGCTGCCGCGATCTCGGGGGCCGCGTCGTCGCGCGGCGTCCAGACCCAGCCCTGAGCGGTCGGCCGCCCGACGCCCGCCGACTTGCCGTCGCCGGTGACGAAGTAGGCCTGGCCCAGACCCAGGTACATGGCGGAGACCTCGGCGCTGTTGCCGCTCGAGAGCTCGCGCACCTCGCTGGTGACGGAGATCTCGCGGTTGAACTTGCCCACCTGGTCGAGGATCCCGACCACGTTGCGGTAGCGCTCGGCCAGGCCCAGCTTGGTCTCGGCCCCCGCCTCGGGGAGCTGTTGGATCAGGGGCCGCACCCGCTCGAGGACCGGATCGGGCAGGCGCACGAGCAGCTCACGCACGCGGCCCTCCAGAGCTTCCACGCCGGCCGCGAGCCCGGCGGAGGACTCCTTCAGCCGCTCGTGGGTCGCCACCAGCTCCTCGCGCTTGGTGTCGGTCTCCGAGATCTGCGCCCGACCGGCGGCGATATCCTCGTCCAGCGACGCGATCGAGTCGCGCATCAGCTCGACCTCGCTGGTGAGCAGCTCGCGACCCAGACGCCACTGCTCGCGCTCGGACGAGATCAGCCGGCGGGTCTGGACCCAGCTCTCCAGGGCCGTGCGCGTGCTCTCCAGCTGAGAGCCGTCCTGCACGGGCACCGCGGCGCCCACGAGGGCGGCGGCGGCCAAGCCGGTCACGACCGCCGAGGCGATCGTGATCCTGCGGAAACCGGGGCGTTGTTGTGTGGTGTTGTTCATGGTCGTGGTCCGCGCGCCTGGCGCGGAGCTCTCTGTGTTCTCAGGGCTAGCTAGAAGGAGAAGCTGAGGCCCAGGGAGACCTCGATGCCGCGGGTGTAGGAGGTCTTGACCTGCTCGCCCTCGATGTACTGCGAGCGGTAGACCTCCTGGATCGCCGGGTCGGTCAGGTTCTTGAGTTGGATCCGCAGCACGCCCGACTTCGAGATCGGCTGCTGCAGACTCAGGTTCAGGGTTCCCACCTGCTTGGCGTAGACGTCGGGCACGTAGTTGTTGTTGCTGATGCCCGCGCCCGCCACCAACGTGTCGCCCTGCACCGTGTAGAACAGGCCGATCTGGGTGCCGTGCCCCTCGACGTCGTAGGTCAGGAACAGGTTGTAGAGGTACTCGGGAGCGCTCAGGAGGTCGCGCTGCTCGGTGGGGAAACCCAGGTCCGCGAACTCCGCCGCATCCTCGCTGGGCAGGATCACGTTGGACTCGATGAAGGTCGCGTTGGCGCCCACGGTCAGGCCGTTCAGGTCGCGGTCGTAGCGACCAAGGTCCTGGCGCGCCTCGAACTCGAAGCCACTGAGCGTCCCCTTCGGGTAGTTGACCGGCGTGGTGAAGCTGAAGCCGTTGGGCGACAGGTCCTGGATCAACTCGATCGCGTCGTCGATGTCCTTGTAGAACCACGAAGCCGACAGCAGGCCGCCCTCGTAGGGCCGGAAGTCCGCGCGCAGGTCCCAGTTCTCGAGCGAGCTCATGCCCAGGTTCGGGTTGCCGATGAAGATCGGACCGCCGACGAACTCCTGTTGGATGATCGGAGTCAGCTCGCGGAAGGTCTGGCGCGCGATCGTCTGGGACCAGGATCCGCGCAGGGTCCAGCGGTCCGACGGCTCCCAGACCAGGGCCAGGGCGGGCAGGATGTCGTCCCGCTGGAAGTCCACGTCCGCCGCGCCGGGCGTCAGGACCTCGAGCGCGTCCTTGCCGGGCGGAACCCAGAAGACGTCCGCCTCGGGGAGGTTCTGGATTCCGATCTGCGTCGACTCGAAGCGCGCGCCGCCGATCAGGCTCCAGTGGTCGTCCAGCGGAAAGTCGACCATCCCGTACCAGGCGAAGATGTCCTGTTGGCCGTCGTAGTCGACGTCGGTATCCGAGGCGATGATCGCGTGGTCGATCTCGTCGGGCCAGGCGTCACTCCAGAACTCGTCGAAGCCGGCCACGAACTCGTCACCGGAGTCGCCGGGGTTGGTGAAGGTGTCCTGGTCGTACTTGCGCTCGACGCTGTCGTCGTAGGCGCCGAACTCGATGAAGCCGTCCATCCCCTGGCCGCGCTCGAAGGGGAAGCGCAGCTCGAGGGCGAGCTGCTCGCTGTTCTCCTCGATGCGCCGGAAGACCCGCTGCAAGTTGCCGAAGTTGATGTTCGCCCCGGGCTTGAAGGGGGCGTAGACCGGGTCGGTGGTGATGTCCGGGATGATCCCCGGGATCCCCGGCTTGAAGGAGGCCGGCTTCCACAAGGTGCCGAACTGGCGGCTGTCCGGCTGGTTCAGGTTGGCCGAGCTCAGGGCCGCAGACCACTCCAGCTCGGGCGGTCCGAAGGACGCGCCAGCGGCCTCGCCCAGCTCGTCGCGACCCAGGGAGTGCTGACCGGAGAGCTGCAGCGAGCCGGTCCAGCGCTCGGTGTAGGTCAGGGTCTGGCTACGCAGGTAGGGCGCGGCATCGATGTTGTTCGTGTTGTGCCCCGGATCCATGGGATCGTTCGGGTCGTAGTCCGGCTGGCCCAGGACGTCCTTGACGTAGTACTCCTTGCCGCGCGTGTCGACCGCCAGGGTCGCGGTGTCGTCGGCCGTGCGGGAGTACAGGTAGGACAGGCCGATGGTGTTCAGCTCGGACGTCACGCCGAAGGTCGCCAGGCCGCCCCAGCGCACGGATTCCGAGCCCTTGGTCACGTCGAACAGGGCGGTCTTGAAGTCGCCGTCCCCCACCGAGCCCTGCTTGGCCTCGGGGGTCAGGGGCGTACCCGGACCGCCGTCGATCCAGTAGGAGTCGTTGATGCCGTTGTCGTAGAAGCTGCTGTCGCGTTCGTAGAACAGGCCCAGGAAGCCGCCGATGCGCCAGTCGGAGTCCAGGTCGCGGCTGCCGCCCATGGCCGCGCCGAGCTTGTACTGGGCCGGCGCGCTGCCGCGTGAGGTACCGACGGCCCCGTCCCAGTCGCCGCCGATGTTCTCGCCCTGCACGTCGTTGCCGGCGTTGACGCCGAAGGCGTCGACCCCGCCGCCCGCGTAGGTCAGGAAGTCGTCGCGACCGTAGACGTTGGTGTTGCTCGAGACCTGGGCCTTGAACTGCAGGATCGACTCGTCCGGGACGCCCTTCAGGACCACGTTGACCGCGCCGCCGGAGGCATCACCCTGCTGGTCGGGGGTGAAGGTCTTGGAGACCTGGATGCTCTCGATCGCCGCGGAGGGGAACTGGTCCAGGTCGACGGCGCGCTTCTCCGCGTCGGCGGAGGGCAGTCGCACTCCGTTCAGCTGGGAGCTGATGTAGCGGTCGGGCAGGCCGCGGATGACCGCCGACTTGCCATCCTTGACGGTGGCGCCGGGGACCAGTCGCAAGGCGCTGGCGGCGTCGCTGGCGCCGGCGCGGCTCATCAGCTCCGAGCCGATCGAGTCCATCAGCGACGAGCTCTCGAAGCGCAGGCCGAGCAGCACCAGCTCCGCGCCGCCGCCCAGTTGAAGAACGTCCTGGACGATGAACTCCTCCATCTCGGTGAAGTCGCCCTTGAGCGCGGTGTCGGCCTCGGTCAGGGCACCGGCGCCGACCGCGACCGTACTGACCTGGCGCACGTAGCCGTCCTTGGAGAACACCAGGGTGTAGGTCCCCGCCGGCAGCTCCGACAGCAGGTAGGTGCCCTGGCTACTGGTCTCGGCCTGGGCGCCCGTCTCCACCACCAGCACGGTGGCTCCCTGCAACGGCGCCTCGAAGTCGCGGTCGAGGACCGTGCCGCGCACCGAGCCGGCGCCGTCCTGACTGGCGGCCGAGAGCGGCGCGGTCAGCTCCACGGCGGCCAAGAGCGCGAGGCCGAGGCTCCACAGGGCCGTTCCTTTGCTGCGCTGGACGCAGGTGGACAGCCGAACGAACACGGTTCGTGAATGCACGCCTAGGGGGAGGACGTTTGGGGGGGCGGGCGGATTTCGGCCCACCCGGGACGGACCCCGGACCCTGTTCGCAGCGCTCGCGGCGCGCGCGGAGGTCCCGGGCTCGGGGGATCCGGGTGGATCCAGGGCGGCGCGTCGCTCTCGTCAAGAGCTGGGGTCGCGCGCGTTTCGTCGACTCGATGAAGGCCTCTCCATCGATCGGGCGCGGACTGTAAAGACGCCGGATCAAGCGCAGATCAATGGGCCTTGCAGAGTGGGTCAAGCCAGCGCGCGCGAACACGCCTCGCACATGCGAGCGGCCCGCTGTCGAGGATCTCGACAACGGGCCGCGGGGCGGTCGGCGACTCGATCGAGTGTCCTGGATCAGCAGTTCGTGTTCCGAGTCGACGGCGAAGGACTGCCGATCACCACGGATCGCCGAGTCCCGCGTGGATCGCGCGCAATCGCAGCCACAACTCCTCGTTCGGCTCCACACCGTGACGAGCCATGGCCAGGCATGTGTCCGCCAGGTCGAGGGCGCGCGGGCGCGAGTTGGCGTTGAGCGCGCCGTCCTCGATGGTCAGCTCGAACACCGTCGCAGCGGCGGGCCCGTCCCCCATCTCGGCCAGGGCCTCCGCCAAGGGGCGCAGGGTTCGCGCGCGGAACATGGTCGCCAGCTCCTCGCGGCCGGCCTTGTAGCGCGAGAGGGTGTCGGCGGCCTCCGCACGGGCGCGGTCGCCTTCGCCGGCACGGTAGCGCGCCGCGGCGAGCTGCGCGCGCAGGGGCACCTCGTGCTCGAGGGTCCACCTGCCGCCGTCGACGATGGCCAGGGCCTCTTCGACGAAGGCGCGGGCACGCTGCTCGTCACCGTGGGCGACGGATGCATCGGCCAGGGACACCAGGGCATCGATGCGCCGATCGAGCGGCACGCCGCGCCAGGAGGCCACGATCGCGTCGACCACCTGCTCACGGCGCTCCTCGTCGTCGTAGAAGCGATCGAAGAGCCGCAGACAGGCCTCGATCCCGGCCCCGGTCAGGTCGAAGGACTGCACCCGGGCGGATTCCTCGAGGAAGGCCAGGATCTCTTCGAACTCCTCGCCGCCGGCCTTCGCGGCCCGCTCGGCGCGCAGCTTGCCCGCCTCGGCGTCGATGGCGTCGGCGCTCAAGGCCTCGGCCAGGGCCGAGTCACCCAGCAGCTCGTGGGCCCGCGCCACCTGCACGCGAATACGGTCGCGGCGCCAGTCCTGATCGGTCTCGGCCACCTCGAGGGCCAGGTCCTCGTAGCGCTCGAAGGCGGAGCGCAGGTCCCGCTCGGCGCACCAGTAGGCCAGCGACGCGAAGCCGAAGCCCCTGCGCCAGTTGGGGATCTCGCGCGAGTAGCGCAGGGCGCGCTGGGGCAGCCCCAGCTCCAGGCAGGTCTCGACCACGGCCTGCTGCCCCAGTGCGCGGTTCTTGATGTGCGGCTGGAGCGGGAGCTGGGACACGGCATTGAAGGCCATGCCGAGCAGCTCGAGCTGGAACGGCGCCAGCTCGGCGTCCACCGGCAGGTCCGCGTCGAGCACCACCGCGGGGGTGGCCAGGCTCGCGAACTCCGGGACCTCGTCGCCATCCTGGACCCCGCCCAGGGCGAGGCCGGCGAAGAGGGGCAGGAACAGGGCGGCGGCGCCGCACGTGCGCAGGAGGGCGGTCGAACCGTGAATCAGGGACAGCATGTCGATCGAGTCGCTGGGAGTCGGTTGCCCCGGCGGGTTTCGGCCAGGGATGTTCGTCAGGGTCCGGCAACGGCCGACGCGGTCCTCGGCGGCAAGGAGCCGAGGACCGCGCAACCGGATCGGCCCGCGGGTGTTCACCCCCGCGGGCCGTCTTCAAAGGCTCGGAATCAGATGCCGAAGGTGAAGTCGACCGCGTTGCCGGCCGTGGTGCCGAAGGTCGTCAGGCTGACGTAGATGTTCTGGGCCGACAGGGTCGCGCCGCAGAGTTCACCGGCAAGGGGCAGGGTCACCGGCACCGAGCCGGGGATGCCGGTGTAGGCGCCGCTGGCCAGGTTGCTGGAGCCGACCAGGCCGATCAGCAGGTCGCCGAAGGGGAAGGCCGAGCAGCCCGAGAAGAAGGGCAGCGGGGTCGCCGCACCGGGCAGGCCGTAGTACAGGAAGTACAGCTGGCCGGCCGAGACGCCGCAGTTGCCGGCGGGGTCGAAGGTGAACGCGACCGACGCGCCGAGGACCGGCGCCGGGGTCAGGTTCATGCTGTCGGCGACGTTGTTCGGGCTGGTGCGCTGGGCGACCTGGGCCGAGGTGACGTCGAAGAAGCCGTAGGCGTCAGCGGCCGTCCAACCCTCCGCCCAGTTCGTCGTCGAGTCGAAGGCGCCACGGTAGTTGGCGGGGGTGTAGAAGCCGTCGGCGGGCGCGGAGCCAGCGCTGACCAGGGCGTCGTTGGTGGCGCGGGGGTCGAGCTTGACCACGCGGACCATGATCTTGCCGCCCTTGGTCTGCGGGCTGTGGCGCACGATCGAGGCGATCGGCGAGGCCGAGAGGTCGGCGATCACGTTGTTGTTGGCCTGGGCGCCGACGGAGCCGTTGGTCACGGCGCCGACGTTGATCGCCTCGGTGTAGGCGTCCGAGTTGAAGTTCCGGAAGAAGACCGAGTCCGAGATCTCGGCCAGGTTGCCGCCCTCTTGGGCCTGGTAGAACGCGGCCGGGTTGGCCGGAGCGTTGACGGTCGAGGTGACCGTGTCCGCGGTGCTCCAGGTGGAGAGCCAGTCGAGGGTGCCGTTGTGGCCGTAGCCGCTGGCGCCGTCGCCGTCGTCGCCGTCGAAGCGCACGACCTTCTCGCCGCAGTCCATGAAGATGCAGTTGCGGTACTGCATGCGGGCGTTGTCGCGCCAGGCCGTGAGGCCGTCACCGTCGACGGGCTGGCCGATCACGGTGAAGTTGTAGATCTGGCCCGTGGTCACCGGCTGGTAGTCGGAGTCCTCGGCGCCGTCGTGCTCGATGGCGTTGTCGCCGACGCCCGAGCCCTGGGAGGCGTCCAGGCTGAAGCCCTGGACGATCAGGCCGAACTGGGCCTGGCCGCGCCAGCCCTGGTCGATGTCGAAGCTGTCGTCACCGACGTTCCAGATCGAGATGTGCTTGAAGTTGACCGTGCCGCCCCAGCATTCGATGCCGTCGTCGACGTTGTTCATGATCTCGATGTGGTGGATGTCGGTGCCGCGACCGAGGCCACCCAGGGAGAGACCGTTGAGCTCGTTGTTGAGGCCGACCACGCGCCCGCCGTAACGCAGGGACACGTAGCTGAGGGTGCCCGCGTCGTAGTCGTCGTCGCCGCCGCCGTACTGGACGTCCTGGGCGTTCTGGCCGGGCTGGAGGACGAGGCCCTCCATGTTGGCGACGTTGTTGGCGTTCGGCGTGGCGGTGTTCGCACCGACCGCGTCCTCGGCGATGTAGGCGTCACCCATGATGGTGAGGTTGCCCCACTCGTTGGCGCCTTCGCGCCACTGGCCGGACTTCGGGTTGCCGCCGGTCCAGGTGGCCACGTCCTCGGTCGAGGTCATGATCACCGGGTCGGTGGCCGTGCCGTTGGCGAAGATCTGGGAGCCGCGGGTGATGGCGAGGCTGCCACCGTCGTTGCTGGCGATCACGGTGCCGGCTTCGATGGTCAGCGTCGCGCCGTTGCGGACGTAGATCTGGCCGACCAGCTCGTACTTGTTGTTGGCGGTCCAGACGGTCGACGTGGTGATGTCGGCCGTGACCTGGACGTCGGCGGCGTTGGCGACGCCGGCGAGCGCGAGGGCTGCGGAGATGGTGGTGAGGGTCTTCACGTGTGCTTGGGGCAGGGGAGTCGTGGGTTGGGAAGCAGAGCGGGGGCCGCTTGGGCCTCCTTCGGCGGGTTCGGTCGGAGCCCGATCCCGTCTCGTTGGCGCGGCAGGTTAGGGGCGCTTTCTCAACCGAAGGTCAAGCGCGCCCAAGGCTTCCGTGACGACCTGCGCCCCCCCTCACGACACGACCGAAGTCGGCGCCGACCAACGACTTCAAGCGCTCTCGACCCGACCGCGAACGCGAACCTCAAGGCCGCGCAAAGGAAGCCTCAAGCGCCGGCGAAGCGCGGCGGCGCGAGGGGACTGCGCCCCAGGTCGCGCGGCAGCTCGGCGCGGTTGAAGCCGCCCGGCGCCACGTCGTTCGGGCCGCGCGGATGGAAGATCGCAGCCAGGGCCTGGATCTGCCGCCGACCGGGCCCCAGCTCGAACTGCCCGCCGCCGTACATGGCGATGCCACGCGACTCGCAGGCCTGCACCACCCGCAGGTACTCGGCGATGGTGCCGCTGCGCGAGGGCTTGAGGTTCACGCAGCGCGGCGCGCGCTCGAGGCCGTCCAGATCCGCGAGCCCGTGGATCGCCCCGTCCCAGGTCACGCGATCCATGTGCGGCTCGAGCACCGCGCGGGTGCGCGGCGTCAGCTCGGGATCCTCGAGCCAGCAGTCCGGCAGCAACTCGGCCACCCAGCGGTACTGCTCGGCGTCGGCGGGCGGCCCCGCGAAGTCGGCGCGGTAGAGGCCCTTGAGGTCGACCACGTCGACGCGCCCGAGCGCCGCCAGGTCCGCGACCGTTGCACGGGTCCAATCGGCCCCCAGGTCGACCTTGAAGCGCGCCTCGGGATAGGCGTCCAGGAAGCGCTCGAGGGTCGCCAGGCTCGGGGGCGTGCCCAGTCCGGTCGAGATGGCGAAGCGCACCGGCTGCGGTTCCCGGCCGAGCAGCTGGCCCAGGTCGACCTCCGCCTGGGTCAGGGCCAATGCCAGGGCCGCGCTCTCCAGGGCCCAGATGCGGTAGTGGCGCGACCACTGATCGCGGGCCGGACCGGGGTGCAGGTCGACCTGCGTGAGGCGCTCCGAGAACTCCCCCACCGTTCGACTCCCGACCAGGGCCCCCAGGGCCTCGAGTCCGCCGGACTGGAAGGTGCCCTGGGCCGCGGCGTCGTAGGTGACGTCCTCGCCCTCGCCCGTCGCGCCGCCGCCGCGCAGCCGCACGACCGTCGAGCGGCGGGTCCAGCCGGACGGCGTCAGCATCTCGAGCGGAGCCAGGTCGATGCGCTCGAGCTCGAGCGGCAGTTGCAGGACGCGCTCGATCAACGCTTCTTGTAGGTCCTCTCGACCCAGCTCGCCCAGGCCTCGTCGAACTCGGCCGGGGTCAACTCGAAGCAATCCTCGAGGGCCACCACCTGGCGCTCGATCGCGGCCGCGCGGGCCTGGGCCTCGTCCCCCACCGGCGCCGCCGCGCTGACGGCGTTGAGGAATCCGCGCCGGTCGCCCTGCAGCTCCGTCAAGAGGAACTCCAGCTTCGACCAGGCGACCATGTGGTCGCGGTGGTTCAGCTCAGCGTATTCGCGCCAGGCGAACATGTCCTCGAGCGACGCGTAGAAGTCGTTGCCGACCAGGTTCAACACTCGCTGCGACCACTCGTGGTCGTCGTCGTCGATCGTTCCACCTTCGCGCAACCCGAAGGACGCGACCCAGCGCGGATCGACCTCGCGCACCACGAAGTGCCCCAGGGCGGCCTCCAACCAGTAGGGTCCGGCGCCGTTGTTGCGGCGGTAAGCGTTGGCGAAGTTGCCCGCCAGGGCCTGGATCGCGAAGCAGTGCAGGACGGTGTCCAGGGGCGTCTCGTCGTCGGCCCACATCTGCTGGGCCAGACCCTCGACGTCGAGGACGACGCCCATGCCGCCACCCTCCAGGTACCAGCGGTAGCTGACCGGGGTCTCGACCTGCAGGTAGTGGCGCTCGAAGCGACCGAACTCGCTCGAGCGCTGACACAGCACCACCACGAACTTGTTCGGTTGGCCCAGGTAGGTCCCCTGGGCCTCGTAGTCCGCGGGCTCGATGCCGAAGAGCTCGTGGAAGCGCTGGTAGGAAGCCTCCAACCTGCGGGCGAAGAGGTGCAGGCGCAGCCAGCCGTCGATCTTCTTGCGCGGTGCCTTGAGCTTGCTGCCCAGCAGCTCGCCGAGGGCCTTGACCTCCGCGGCGAGCTTCTTCTTCTCCTCGCGATCGTCCGAGTAGGCGTAGGACGTCAGGCTCGAGCCGAGCTTGAAGTGCTCGGTCTCGACGAAGAGCATCTGGCTGCCCCCCATCTCGCGCTGGACGAAGTCCGTACGGTCGTTGCCGAGGAACAGGAACGGCCCGAAGGAGCGATAACCCAGGGCCTGCATGGCCTCCGGCTGGCCCTCGGTGTAGGGGTCGACTTGCGCGAACTTCTCGCGCCCCTCTTCGTCGCCTTCATCGTCTTGCGCTGGCGCCAGCGGCGCGTGCAGTACCAAGGCCAGGCCCAGACCGAGAGCGAGCCGGAGGTAGTTGTTCGAGCGGTGGCGGGGCATGGTCGCGGTCATCGCGTGCGGCTGTGTCGATCCAAGTGCAGGTTCCGAAGGGGCAGGGACGCACCACGCGGCTCCCCGCTACGACTCGGGGCGGCGAGCGCATGCGCCCGCCGCCCCTTCAGTGGCGAGTCATTCGGCTAGCGAGCGCCGCCGGGCGGACTCGGTCCCGGCGGGTCCGCGGGCCCGGGGCCCGCACTCGACGCCGCCTCGTCCAACTCGACCGCCTTCAGCTTCAGCTTCATGGCCTCGGCGATCTCTTTCAAGACCTCGCCGCGCTCCGCATCGAGCTCGGCGATCTTGGCCTCGAGCTTCGGCAGCTTGCGCGATCCGGGGCCGTCCTCTTCGAGGATCTCGTCGCGCCGATCCGACAACTCGTTCCACCGCTCATCGGCGGCGTCGAGCTTGTCGAGCAGCTTGCCGACGGCCTTCAGGGCAGAGTCCGACTTGTCGTCGTAGGTCAGCTTCATGACCTCGCCCATCGACTTCCACAGTTCCGTACGCGACGTCTCGGACTCGAGCGCCCTGTGCGTCGCACCGTCCCGAGTCGCCACGAACAGGTGCTCGGTGGGCTCGACCTGGAACAGGTTGTGGAAGGGATGGTCCTGCTCCATCACGTCGACCGGCAGCTTCACGCAGTGGAACCAGGTCGACAGCAGGAAGGTCTTCTCGTTCTCGGCGCCGAACTTCAGGAGCGCGGCGTCGGTGCCGTTGCAGACCTTGCACTCGCGCAGGACCAAGAGCGGCCGCGGGTCGTCGCCGGCGATGTAGGCCAGCGCCTCCTCGCGCGTCAGCGCGCGCCGCACCTGGCGCGCGACCGTGTCACCGTCGTCGGCGACCTCGGGGGCCTTCCAGACCGGGAACTGCCAGTCGATGTTGAGCACCGTGCGGGCCGAGGGTCCGCGCGCGGTGACGGGCAGGGGCACCGGGGCCGGGGTGGTGGCAGCGGGAGGCGTCGATCCGGTGAGTCCGGGCGTGGGTCGTGTCCCGCCACCGGAGACGACCGGGCCCTTGCCGGGAGCAGGTTTGGGAGCCGAACTCGGTCCCTTGGAGGGGGGTGTTCATCACCCGGGCGCGGCGAGCGTCGGCGGGGCGCCGAGCATGCCGATCAGGGCGGCGCTGAGGCCCAGGGCCGTGATCTTCTTGGTGAGCATCGTTCTCTCCGAATGCCAGTGGAAGGCGGCCCGGGACCGGGCCGCAAGGATTACCGTCCTAGCTTGCATCGATCGGCAGGGTCACGCCCCTGTTTAGCGGCGCCCGCGCGGCGCGGGGTCCGCTCCCGGGTCGCCAGGCGCCCCTGCGCCCCAATCTGGATCCCGCGCCTCGACCCCGGACTAGACTCGGAACTCCACCCACCCGACCTCCGGAGATCCCCATGGACAGCCACATGCCCGCGCCCGGCCCGCTCCACCAACGCCTCGGCGCCCTGACCGGCCACTGGGCCGGACCGGAGCACATGCAGCCCTCGCCCTGGAGCCCGGAGCCCCAGACCCGCCGCGGCGCGATCCGCGGACGGATGCTCGACGGCTTCTTCGTCATCACCGAGTACGAACAGACCGACGACTCGGGCGCGGTCACCTTCCGCGGCCACGGGGTCTACTCGGTCGACCCGGAGACGGACGAGTGCCTGATGTACTGGTTCGATTCGATGGGCGGCAAGGGCGGCACGGCACGCGGTGGGTTCGACGGCAACCGGTTGGTGTTCGAGAACTCCTCGCCCATGGGCAAGCACCGCTACGCCTACACATTCGAGGACGGCTTGACCGTGTTCGAGATGGCCATGGCCCCCGAGGGCGGGGAGTGGACGACGCTGATGCGCGGCGAGTACGCGGCGGTGGACTGAGAGCCGCCCGCGCGGGCGGGACGTTGCGCCGCGACCCGTCGAGTTTCGGCGAATACACCGTCCAGTCTGCGCGCCCGGCGGCGAGAGACTCCCCGTGAACGGACCCCACTCCGCCGCCTTCGACCCCTCCGACCTGGACCTGCTCGGCCAGCGCGAGTGGATCCTGCGCCTGGCGCGCCGCATGGTCGACGATCCCGCCCTGGCCGAGGACGCGACCCAGGACACGCTGCTGGACGCCCTGCGCCAGGGTTGGAGCGGGCAGCTCCTGCCCAGCGCGCGGCTGGCGGCGATCGTTCGCAACAAGCTGCGCTCGCGTCTGCGCGCCGACAACCGCCGCCGCTGGCGCGAGGAGCAAGTCGCGCGAGAAGAGCGCGTCGCCACCCACGCCGACCTGCTCGACCAGGCCGAGGCCCACCGCAACTTGGTGGTGCACGTGCTGGCCCTCGGCGAGGGGCACCGGCTCGTGCTGTTGCAGCGCTACTTCGAGGGGCTCACGCCGCGCGAGATCGCGCGCCGGGAAGGCACCTCGCCCGAGACCGTCAGTCGTCGCCTCAACCGAGCCCACGCCGCCCTGCGCGAACGGCTCGAACGCGACGGGGGCGAAGCGGGTTGGCTCGGGGCGTTCGCGCCATTGGTATCCCCCGGGATTCGGCGACCGTCGTGGGTCGCGTCGGTGTCCCCGCCCCTGTTCCCCATTCTTGCGATGAAGATCCTCGTCGGTGCCGCAGTCCTGACCTCCGTCGTCGTCCTCGGGCTGGTGCTCCTGACTCAGGATCGCCCTACCTCGTCGCTTCGCCCTGAAACCGATTCCGCGACCGTCGTCGCGATCATGGTCCCCCAGCGGCCAGGGTCCGAGTTGGCGCCAATCGCTGAGCCCGGACCGGCCGAGCGGACCGCAGGCGCGCCGGCAACGCCCGACGCGACTCCGCGCGCCACACTGGAGGGCACGATCGTCGACGAGAGCGAGAACCCGGTACCGGGCTTCGAGCTGCGCTTGCGCGACGGGTCTGGACGCCAGTGGTCGGCCCCGAGCACTGAGGACGGTCGCGTCGCCCTCGCCGGGCTGCCCGCCGGCCGCGATTTGGAGTTGGCCCTGTGGCGCGGAGATGAGCTGTGGCGGACGGAGCCCGCACCCCTGCGCCTCGCGGCTGGCGAGAACGGCCCCCTTCGCTGGCAGGTCCAGTTGCACTGCACGGTGCGGGGTGTCGCCGTCGACGCGAGCGGGCGACCGGTTCCCGACGCGGAGCTGATGATCCGCCCACGGGGTCGGCATTCGAGCGAGATCGCGCGTCGGGCGATCGAGGGCGATGGTTCGATCCTCTGCAGCGCGGACGTCGAGGGTCGCTTCGAGTTCGAGCCGATCGAGCCGGGACGCTACTTGGTCGGACCAAGCGGGAGGATCTTCGAAGACATGTACCGCGACGACGGCACCCCCTATCGGCTGCGGATCCGTCATCCGGCCGCGACCGTGCTCGAGTCACTCGACGTACCCATCGGCAGCGCGCTGGTCGAGACCACGGTTCGAGTGTTCCAGGGCCACGAGATCACGGGGCGCGTGCTGTTTCCAGACGGGAGCCCCGCGGCGGACGTCGCCTTGATGGCCAAGCGCGACGACCTCGCCGGAAGCTTCACCACCGAGACCGGGGAAGACGGCAGCTTTCGCCTCGAGGCCATGGCTCCCGGCGAGTACGTCCTGACTACCGTGGCAGCCCCCGCGGGGTTCGGCCTCTTCAGAGCGCTGCGGGTCGCGACCGGGGCGCGCGACGTGGAGTTGATCCTCGACGTCGGCGGGTCCCTTTCGGGCAGCGTGATCGAACCGCGAAGCGAGACGTCGATGGAGGGTTGGTTGCATGTCCTGCAGGACGAGCATGGGCTCCAGCCGGCGGCTGGCGTGGTGCTCCCGCTCTTCGCTGGCGACGAGTTCGCCGTCGCCACCCTCGCCCCCTCCAGCTACTCCCTGCGCTTCGACTCGCTCGACCACCAGTGGTACGGCCTGCGCCGCGGCGTGTTGATCGCCGGTGGTCACGAGCTGACCGACCAACGCGTCGAGATCCTGCCCGCGGCACAGTTGCGCGTCGAGGCGGGCGACGCGGAGGGCCTACGAGTCTTCGTCGAACTACCCGATGGCGGACTCTACTGCCGCTTGCCGGTCTCCGCGGAGTCTCCGCGCACCGTCGCCGTACCGCCCGGACTTCTGATCGTCCGCCTCGAGTCCCTGGGCGAGCAGTTGGAGGAGATCGAGATCGAGACGACCGTGGGCGAGCAGACCCTGGTGCGCTTCGACGCACCCTGATCGCCCCGCGGGCGGCACGCGAACAGGACGACGCATTCGCGAAACATTCGCCCCTCGGCGCGCTAACAAGGGTCGTCGTCCGGCCACCTGACCGGACCCGGATCCCAGCCCAGGAGAGCAACGTGTCGAATCGCCGCAACGCCAGCCTCGTTCAGTCCTCCACCGCGCGCCTACTCACGGCCGCCGCCGCCGTCGCCCTGCTACCCGCCGTGGCAGACGCGGCCGGCAAGGAGTTGGTCTTCGACCTCTCCCCCTTCACCCCCTTCGCCGTGGCGGGCGAGGTCTGGGTGGTCTCCAGCGAAGTCGGCGAGATCGTCGACGCGCGCATCGACGCGACCTTGGTGGTCCACGAGACCGGGCCCTGGTCCATGGGGCTGACCTTCGATCTGCCCACCGGGCTCGACGGCTTCTCGAGCGATCTCGAAGGCTGGAGCGGTCCCGGCACCTTCACCAAGTCGTTCCACACCAGCGCCCTGAACGGGCTCGTGACGCCGCCGCCGGGCACGCCCCTGTGGTCGTGGTTCCTGCACTGGACCGGCGGCTCGCCCTTCAGCCTGCCCGGCGGAGGCGACGGCTACGGCCCCCTCGACGGGGAGTTCACCGACCTGCGCCTGACCCTGTTCTTCGCGGACTGTCCCTTCGGCGACCCCGCAGCTCCCTGGAGTGACCTGGGCGGTGCGGTCCCCGGCAGCGTCGGCACGCCCCTGCTCGCGGGGACCGGCAGCCTATGCCCGGCGGAGCCCGGCGCGGTCACGCTCACCGGCGCCCTGCCCGGCGCGCCAGCGGTGATGGTCGTGGGCACGGCGGAGCTGTCCCTGCCCCTGTTCGGCGGGCTGTTGGTGCCGACGCCGCAGCTCCTCTTGCCGCCGGCGACCGTCGACGGGAGCGGCGCGGCGTCGACGCCCTTCGTCTGGCCCGCGGCCCTTGCGCCGGGGTCCGAGCTGTTCGTGCAAGCCTGGGTCGTCGATCCGGCGAGTGCCTTCGGCGTCGCCGCCAGCAACGGCCTGCGCGCGGTTTCGCCGTGATCGACGCTCGGGCACCGTCGCCTGAGCGCCGTGCCCTGGATGTCAAATGGGCGGGGCCTCAGTCGCGCTGCAACAGCATCGCGAAGGCCTCGCCCACTTCCTCGTCACTCAGCGCCATCGCCGCGTCGCCCACGTAGAGTTCGAAGCGCGAGGTACCGGGCCGGTCGGCGGGCTCGATCGACTCGTAGAGCCAGATGCCGCACTGCTCGGCGACGGCGTCGCGGGCGGCGAGGGCGCGCTCCGCGTCGAGGTCGAGGTAGAGGTGGAACAGGTTCGTGTGCGGCACGTCGGGCAGGGTGCGCACACCGTCGATGGCATTCAGGGTCGCCGCCATGGAGCGCGCCCGCTCGAGCCACAGGGGCATGCGCGCCAGGCGCTCGTCGAGGCGCATCGCCGCCGTCGCCGCGTTGGGCGCCAGGCTGAACAGGTTGCCGCCGTGGCGCTTCTGCCAGACCGCGGCCTGGTCGACGAAGTCCTTGGCTCCCAGCAGCATCGAGCCCGGCAGGGCGCCGATGCCCTTGTAGAAGGACACGTAGCAGGAGGCGAAGCCGCGCGTGATCTCGGACAGGGCGCGGCCGTAGGCCGGCCCGCACTCCCACAGGCGCGCGCCGTCCAGGTGCAGGGGCACCGAGAGCTCCGCGGCGGCGAACTTGAGCTGCTCGAGCTCGTCCCAGGTCGGCAGTTGACCGCCCGCCTCGCGGATCGGCAGCTCGACCAGCAGCGCCGCGATCGGCTCGGACAGGCCGCGCAGGTGCTCGGCCAACAGCGGCGTGCGCTCGGGCCCCACCAGACTCACCCGCAACCCGTGCAGGTGGGCGTAGCCGCGCTCCTCGTGCAGCTCCACGTGGGCGGTCGGGTGCATGCCGACGTGAGAGCTCCCCGCCCGGTCGGCCCAGATCCGCAGGGCGATCTGCTGGGCCATGGTGCCCGAGGGCATGAAGCGCGCCGCCTCGAAGCCGAGCAGGTCCGCGACCTTGGCCTCGAAGTCCTGCAGGATCGCGCCGCGGCCGTAGTGGTCCCACTCGACCTCGTGCTCGCGGCACCAGGCGGCGGCGGCCTCGAGCAGCTCGTGGGGACGGGTGCGTCCCTGGCCGTGCAGGCGCCGGGCGGAGGTGCGTAGCTGTGCGCGGCGATCGAGGATCCCTTGCGCTTCGTCGGTGGGCATGGGCCGCAGCCTAGACCGGGCGCTACAGCCCGGCCAGGCCGAACAGGAACTGGTCGTAGGCGGGCTTGGGGGCGCCGGTGAAGTGCTCTCGGAAGCCGAGGCTGCCCAGGAACTCGAGGAACAGGGGGTCGGTGATGCCGTAGTAGAGCTGGAACAGGGCCAGCTCGGCCGGGCCCCAATCGCCGAGCTGCAGGAACGACGCGAAGCGCACGTTGCCCGCGCTCGCGAATGCCGCAAAGGCGTTCTCGACGAACTGGCGCTGCCTCTCGAGTGACGAGCCGATCCCCCCCAACTGCTGCCAGCCCGAGGGGTAGCCGAGCTCCTGCAGGATCAGCGGACGCGGCGCCACGGCGGCGGCCATGGCCGCGATGTGGCCGGGCACGACCGAGGGGTCCATCACGGTGCCGTCGCCATTCACCGGGTAGTAGGTGAAGGGCACGTTGTCGCCCACCTGGCGCAGCAGCTCGAACAGCGCGGGGGTCTGGAACAGTGCGTTCAGGGTCACGGTCGAGCCGACGCCGAGCTTGGGCTCGAGCTGGTGGGTGTAGTCCGCCGCCGCCGCCACGAAGCTGGCGTAGGGCACTTGTTGCTCCGGCCTCGAGCCCAAATAGGTGTCGACCTCGTTGCCGACCGACAGGAAGAAGCCGTCGCGCTCCACCAAGAGCGGCGCCACGCGGTCGAGCACCTCGCGGAAGCGCAGCACGACCAGGGGGTGGTCCCAGGTCAGGCCAGGCGCGAGTTCCTGGGGATCGCTCGGGTCGACCAGGTCCGCGGGCAGGGACAAGTTGACCGTGTCGATCGTGGCGACGTTCAGGAAGGTCTCGAGCCCCGCGATCTGCAGCAGGATCAAGAGGGTGTCGAGGTAGGTCGTGTCGTAGATGCCGGGCGCGACCTCGATGTCGGACCAGGAGATCGCGAGCTCGAACCCGTCGACGCCGGCGGCCAGGCACTCGCTCCAGGCGGCGTCCATCACGGCCAAGGCCGAGAGGGGCGGATCGCTGTAGATCAGGCCCACGTGGGTGCCCGGCGAGAGCAGCGGCAGGTCGCCGGGCTCGGGCAGGAAGGTGGTCAGCACCACCGGGTTGCTGAGGGACAGCGCGCCGGTCGCGGGCTCGATCCCCGCGCCCTGGCAGTAGAGGTTGGCCCCGGCCGGCAGGCTCACGGGCAGGGGCGTCGACCAGTTCAGGTGGCCCAGGGCGTTGAAGGGCCCGGCCACCGGGAAGATGGCCGTGGTCGGATCGACGACCAGCGGGAAGCCGCCGGGGATGCCGCCGCCGGGTGCCGCCGGGTTGCCCGAGATGGCGAGCAGGCCCACTTGGCCGAAGGGGCCCTGGAGCTGGAAGTCGAGCTCGGAGCCAATGCAGGCGTCCAGGGTGGCGCCGAGGCCGGAGCTGGTCCCCAGGTGCGGATCGGCGACGGTCAGCCCGATCTGGGCGGCGACGTCGGGGGCCAAGAGCGCGGCGGCGACCACGGCGGGGGCGATGAAATGGCGCATGCTCGGGCGGACGCCCCGCCTGCCAGAGCGTGAAAGGTGAAGAGCACTGTATTGCTCCCGATCGCTCAGTTGCCCGACGGGGGCTGGGGCGCGGGGACGACGAAGGTCTGCTGCCCGGGCACGTCGAGCATCTCGATCGTGGACTCGCCCTCGATCAGGGTGATCGCGTCGACGCCCTGCTCCTGCCAGCTCCAGGAAATCGTGTAGTCGCCAGGACCGTACAAGGCGCCTTCGAAGGCGTTGCCGCTGCGCTCGAGTCTCAGCCCCAAGCTCTCGATCGATGCTCGAGCACAATAGGCCTGGAAGCGCCCCCCGCTCTCGTCGAGGTCGCCATCGACCTCGATCCGTAGCGCCCCGCCAGGCCGCAGCGTGACCTGCATCTGCGCCTGCAGGTCGGCCGCCTCATGGCGGAAGTAGCCTGCCTTGTTGACGAACAGCGACACGGCATCCGGAGACCAGAGCAGCTCGGCCCGGCCGTCGCGGTCGGTCTCTGCTGCGACACCGGTCATCCCCCCCGAGTCGCCGGTGGGCACCAGCAGGGTGACGTTGACCCCCCGGATCGGCGCGCCCAGGGGGTCGACGACGGTGACGGTCATCCACTCGAGGCCGCCTCCGACCCGCAGCGGCAAGAGTCGCGGATCGCGTGTGGTCGCGCCCCTGCGCACCTCGACCCCCTGCACGTTGGCGACGATCAGACGATTGGCGATGTCCATCAGCCCGAGCGAGACTTCGCCCTCGTAGGGCACGCGGATGACCGTCTCGGTCATCGGCTGTCCGAGCATGCCGCTCCAAACGTCGCGGCCGCCCGCTGAGACGGTCAGGTAGCACGAACCGAGCTCGAAGCCCTCGACGGCCTCCAGTCGCAGGGCAATCCCTCCGCTGTCAGGCACTTCGATGCGGTTGTCCTGCGCGCCCACCCGCACGGCCCAGGAGCCCTCGCTCAGTGGACCCGAGCGCCCTGCCGGGCGCAGCTCGTACTTCGCGCCCGCCCGACGCGGCAGGTGCGTGAAGCTGAAGTGGCCGGAGGCATCGGTGGTCGAGCTACCCACCGTCTGAGTGCTCCAGTAATCCACTGCCTCCGAAGGCTCCAGCAGTCGGACCAGGTCCAGGTCCTGGCCCACGATCGGGGTCCCACTCTCCTCGACCACCAAGCCGGCCGTGATCGAGGCAGGCCCGGCCACGACGATGTCGCCGACGTCCAGTCGCCCCTTCTCGTAGCCCCCGGCCGACAGGTCGACGGGCAGGGCGGCGCGGCCGTAGACCCCACTCTCCGGCTTCCAGATCTCCGACGCCGAGCGCAGTCGCAGCTCGCGCGCTTCCGCCTCGAGCCCCGCGACCCAGGCTTGGGCGATCTCGACGCGGCCGTTCTCGTCGGAGCGCACCGAGTCCTTGGCAGCGGCCTCGGTCCAGACCCCGCCAACCTGTGCCGCGAAGCTCACGGCGAACTCCCCTTGAACCGCGGCCCCGTCGCCGTCGACGACCCGACCATCGATGACTACGGCTGCTGTGGCGCCGGTCAACTCGACGGCCACGACCTGGCCATCCGCGATGGGCCCCGCGACCGTCACCGTCTCGTGGACCGACGAGACCTGGAAGTGTCGGCCCAGTCCGACCACCGGGATCGAGACCACGCCTCGATCGTCCGCGGCAAACGACGTTGCATCGGAAGACCGGTCCCCCACCGACAGGATCTCGATGTCCTGACCGCTGGCGGCGTCTCGACCGCCGGCGCCGCCCAGACGGATGCGGAGCGAGCCGTGGGGTGGCAGGACGACGTCCAGCGCCGGCGGCGTGAAGTCCGACAACCGCACCTCGAGGGGGGGGCCGTCGAGCCCGGGCGCGAGGGGCTTCAGCAGCAACAGATCCAGGCCCAGGCCCTCGGGCCGGGTGTCGTCCGAGTCCGGGTCCGCGCTGGACTCGAGGGTGCGCTCGGCCACACGCCTGCGATAGTCCTGCAACTGCGTGACCTCGGTGCGACCGCGCTCGTCGGTGGGCTCCAGCGAGAGGTCGCGGTCCGGCGAGGCGAAGAGCACGCGACGGTCCGGATCGGTCTCCAGCTCGAGTTGGAGCCCGGCGACGACGCGCCCGTCGAGCCCCATCAGCCGCAGCGGCACGGGGCGCGGGACGTCGAGCTCGAGCGACAGGTCAGCGCCGCGGGTGCGCGCCCAGGCTTCGCGGTTGTCCAGCTCCGCGACGACGTAGAGCTCCGCGCGTGCCGCGGGAAGGTGGACCGTGCCGTCTTCGCCGGTGAGCTTCGGCGCGAGGTCGCGCCACAAGCGCTTGCGACGCAGCTTGGAGTCGACGACCTTCTCCGCATCGCTCTCGTCGAGGTCCGCCACGTCGAAGGCGCGCACCTCCACGCCGGCGAGCGGCAGGCCCAGGGTCGCGTCGACAACGGTCACGAAGACCGACGAGGTGTCGACGACGGCGCGACCGGCGTCGGCGCCCTCGGCTACCGCCGCGATCGCGGGCTGGACCGAAGCGCCCGCGATCGACGGGACGGCCGAAGCGTCCCCGTCCTCCGCGATCTTGGCCAGCTCGGCGTTGGCAGCCGCGGGCGCCCTGTCACCCGGGAGGGCCGGCAGCGCGGCGTCAGTGCTCTCCGCCTCCCCACTTCCGCAAGCAGCGACGCTCAGCGAGAGGACGAGGGTCACGAACATTGCGGCAAGTCGCATGGCGTCATTCCTGAGCTGGCGGCGGCTCGACCTCGAAGCGCCGGTCGCGGCGGACGCGGCGGAGCTCGATGCAGCCGGCGGGCTGTAGTCGAGGAGGCTTAGCGCCGCTGCGATCCGACCATTCCCAAGTCAGCTCGTCGACGCCAGCCGTGAGCAACCGCCCCGGAGAGCGCCCGCGAGCCAGCCAGAGCGAGCTGGATCAGCCCCCGTCGCCATCAGTCCGCGAATTCCGAGCGCCGCTCCATGACGGACTTCCCCGTCAACGACCAGTGGGCGCGCTCGATACGGTCCTGCACCATCTCGTCCCGCTCGCGGATCCACTCTCGCACCAGCGCATCGGAGTCGACCACCAGCGCCCAACGGCGCAGGGCCTCGACTCCGTCGTCGGTGCGCCCCTCGCGGATGTCGGCCATGCCTCGGCCGAGGGCCCAGAGCGCGGCCGTCGGCACGGCCAGGCACACGACGACGAACGCGTTGCAAGCCAGGGCCCGACCGCGGTGTCGTCCCAGGGCCGCGGCGCGGCTCTGCACCAGCCTGGATCGAGACAGGTAAACGGGCCCCACCGCGAGCGGGGCGAGGCCGAGCAGGGTGAAGGCGAACATCGCCAGACTCGAGCTGAACACGCTGAGGCCCACGACGACGAAGAACAGCCCCGTCCCCAAGGTGAACGAGAAGATCGCACCGCCGAGCAAGCCGCCCGATACCAGACTCGACCGCCCTCCGCCCAGGACCGATGCGACCGCCGAGACCATGCCCAGGACCATGGCCGTGATGCCGCCGACCCGGAGGAAGCCTGTCATCGAGCCATCGACTCGCCCGTCGAACAGCCCTGGGTCGAAGCGGAGCAGCACCAGCGGCAACGCGACGCCGAACACGAGAATGGTCGCTCCGTGGGAGAGCCCCGGGGTGGTCTTCGTCGTCATTGCGATTCAGCTAGCAATTCGGTGCCGCACGCCACGTTGTTGCTAGGCAACAGGCCGGTGCCGCACCGCATTGCCACGACATTACCCCTAGCGCGGCCACACGGGGACCTTGACCGGTGGCAGTTCGAAGGCCTGGTCCTCGGCTGTCTCCGCGACCAAGAGCTCGCCGCCGACGAATTCGGCCACGAGCTCACCGGTCTCCGCCTCCGACCAACGCCAGACGACTTCCAACCAGCCGGGCCGATTGGGTGAGAACTCGAACCGATCCCCGTCGCGCTTGACCCACGGGCCCGATTCGTTCGTCCCCGGGTACCGCAGCCAGGGCGCGAGCATGAGTCCGTCGACGCTCGGTAGTTCGCCCGCGCCGAACTCGATCTTCCCTGCAGGCGAGAGCTCGACCCGCATGTCGGGCTCGATCGGCTCCAGGCGTCGGTCGAAGAAGCCCGGCGCCCGGACGATCAAGGCGACGGCATCGGGCCCATGGAGCACGTTCGCCGTTGTTTCGGGGCTGGTCATCCCCATGCCGACCTCGAACTCGCCGCCGGCTCCGTCGGAGTAGCTGAAGCTGATGCGGGGCCACGCCCGGCGCCCCTCTGCCGCCGCGATCGTCACACGGGTGCGGCCGATCCCCTGTCCGAGAACGAGGGGGATCAGCCGGCCGTCGAGGGTCGACTCGCCGCGGACGAGTTGGACCCCGTGAACCTGGGCCAGGATCGCATTTCGATCCGCGTTGAGCACCCGGAAGTCGACCTCCCCCTCGAGCTCCAGATCAAGCCGAACGCGGCGGCCGACCTCGGGCAGGACCAGATGGCTGCTTGCACCGTCGCCCTGCACGACCATTAGCGTCGCACCGGCGAGATCGACGTCGCCGACGGCTTCGATCTGCATCGCGACCCAGGCGCTGTCAGGCAGCTCCAGCCGATTGCCGCCCGAGCCGACCTCGGCGAGGATCGATCGGTCGTACCCCACCGTCCGCGTCGGTGAGGCCGCGGCGAAGAAGTACTCCGACCCGGCGACGTGTGGGACGTGGAGGATGCTGAAGTGACCGAGCTCGTCGGTGACCGCGACGCCGAGTAGGTCGCGGCGCTGATCGATCGTGAATCCGACCGAATCGGCGTTGCGAAGCTCGACCCACATCCCGCTGAGCGGCCGCCCTCCAGCTTCGAGAACCGAGCCCTCGGTCCTCTCGCTCGCGCCGACGACCACCAGCTCCCCGACGTCGACGTTCGCCGCGCCGACACCGGAGGGGCTCAGATCCAGGGGCAGCGATCCCGCGGCGTATCGCCAACCACCGTCGGCCTCGGCCGTCAGGGGACCACGCAAGCGCAGCTCGCGAGCCTCTGCTGTAGCCCCTGACCTCCAGGCCCCGTCGACGCTGAAGCGGCCATCCGCCGCGACGAGGATCGCATCGACGTCCGTGACCTCGCGCCACTCGCCGCCCTGCCGCCAGGCGTAACCAGCGAAGAACTCGCCCGCAACCGGCGCCCCCGCCGTGTCCACCAACCTGCCCGAGAGGGTCACCGCAGCCGCTGGCTGAACGAGCTCCACGACCACCTCGCCGCCGTCCACGGTGGGTCCGTCGACTGTGATCGTGCCCACGGAGCTGTGGACGTCGAAACGCTGCGACAAGCCGACGACGGGAATCCGCAGCTCGCCACTGCCGTCGTGAATGCGTTCGTCGCGGGGGTCGAGCTCGTCGCCCTCGGGCACCACGTAGACTCCGGCGCCGGCGGCCGCCGGACCTCCAGCGACATCCGCCATCCGGATCAAGATCGAACCGTGGGGCGGAAGCACGAAGACCTGCTCGACGCCGTTCGCGTCGGCCGGCGACAGGAGCAGTGGCTTGCCGTCCAGTCCAACGGCATCGACGGCGAATGGGCCGCCGACAGCTTCGCGACGAGCTGATCGAGCTTCGCCTGATCAAACTCCTGCGCCGATCCACCGCCGAGTCGCTCGAGGGAGGTCCCGAGCTCCGGAACCATGGCGCGCATCTGGCGCATGGACAACATCTGGAACTCGCTCAACAGGCAGCGGCCGTCCGGACCGGTACCCGTGGAGAACTCGCCGGACACGGGCCGACCGGTCACCGGATCGGTGGCCCAGTCGGGCATCGAGCCCACGAAGTCGTCGAGGGCCATACCCTCGGCGTCGATCAGCCTGCCGAAGCGCACGCCGGCCACAGGACGCCCGTCAGGGCCGACCAGGCGAACGGGAATCGGAACGTCGAGCTCGAGGGCGAACTCGAGCGGATCACCGCTAGTCGCGGCCCAACCCGACCGCGGTCCAGTCCCGACCTGCACGTACAGCTCGCCCCGCGCAGCCGGGAGCTGCACCTGGCCGTCCAGATTCGTCAGGACCGTCGTGGCCTCGCGCCAGAGGCGCTTGCGGCGCAGCTTCGACGTCACCACCTTGGCCGCGTCGTCCTCGTCCAGGTCCGCGGTGTCGAAGTAGGTCACCTCGACGCCCGGCGCCGGGTAGCCGAACCAATCGTCGCGCACGGAGACCGGGACTCCCGCGTCGATCGGACGACGCGTCGACTCCTGGCTGGAGGGTCCGTCCGTGCCGCCTCCCTGCGCGGCGACCGCCACAGCAGGAACGACCAGCAGCGCGAGCGGCGCGATCCGTCTCCACCAGGCTCGGCACGTGTTCGCCATCTGGAACTGGGTCGCGCTCAGTCGCGCGAGGACATGAACAGGCGCAGCACGTACCAGAACATCAGGGCGACGCTGGCGAACAGCTGCAGCGAGGCGGCCACGTGGCGGTTGGCGGGGAAGTGGTGCAGGACGTTCGAGGTGTCGTGCAGGATCGCCATGCCGGCGACCACGACCATGCCGACGCTGAACCAGGTGCCGAGGTGGAAGCCGAACAGGGCTCCGCCGAGGATGGCGAGGAGGGCGCCGACCATGGCGAACTTGATCGCGGCGCCCATGAAGGAGAAGTCCTTGCGGGTCCAGAACACGATCGTGGTCAGGCCGCCGAAGCCGGCCAGGGTCACGACGGCGGCGCTGGCGATCACGCCCGGGGCGGTCGCGTCCGCGATGTAGAGCAGCGGTACGAAGATCAGGGCCTCGGCCAGGACGAAGCCGCCAAGGGCCGCGTACTGGACCGGCATCGAGTTCGACGTGCCTGCGAAGCGGCTGGCGAGCCAGGAGACGACCATGAAGGCGCCCAGCACAAGCAGCCAGCTCGTGCCGAGCATGGCCTCGGCGATTTGCCTGGCCATTCCGGACTGGAACAGGCCGACCTCGATCAACACGAAGGCGGCGATGGCCCCGAACAGGTGGCCGTAGGTGCGCACGATGAAGCGGGCGCGAACCTGCTCGCTCTGCTCGATGATCGGGCGGTCGAAGGTCGAGACGTAGGCGTCGGACATGGCGGGCTCCTCGGGGTCGGGGCAAGAAGTTGGCCGGGGAGCCTAACCCAAAGCCGCCCCCGACTCAGCGTGCGTGCCAGGCGGCCAGCAGCTCCGCCTCGCGGGCGGCGTCGATCCCCGAGCGCCAGACGTGGTCCGCGGGCCGCGCGGCGGCCCAGGTCCAGGTATCGCGGATCGTGTCCGTGGCCGGGCGCAGCTCCAGGCCCGCGGCCAGGGCCCGGCTCACGTCGAAGTGCCCGCGCATCCCCGCGGGCAGCCACAGGGGCAGGTCGCGGTAGGGCGCGACCTCGCGCTCCAGCAGGAACTCCTCCCCCACCCACGTGAACGAGGCGTCCGCCCCCAGGGTCAGCTTGGCCGCGTGCAAGAGCTCCTGGAACGACTGGCGGTAGTCGAAGCCGACGGCGTTGAACACGCCGGTGGTGCCGTCCGCGACCGTGCGCACGATCCACTCGCCCAGGTCGCGCACGTCGATGTATTGGACCTCCGCATTCGGATCTCCGGGCGCGAGCACCTCGCCCCCGCGGGCAACGCGCACCGGCCAGTAGGTGAAGCGGTCGGAGCTGTCCTCCGGGCCGACGATCAGGCCCGGGCGCAGGTTGAGGACGCGCCCGGGCATGGCCGCCTCCGCCGCCTGCTCGCACAGGGCCTTCATGGCGCCGTAGTAGGGGAAGGACTCGCGAATCGTCGTCACCTGCTCGACGACCTCGGGCTCGACGGTGGCCACCGCGGTGTCCTCACCGATCATCTCTCCCGCCGTGTCGGCGTAGACCGAAACGGTCGAGACGAACACGTATTGACCGACCCGATCGCGCAGCAGCTCGACGGCGCTGCGAACGTGGCCAGGGACGTAGCCGGAGGTGTCGACCACCGCGTCCCACTGGCCCTCGGCCAGGGCTGCGATGTCCCCGGTGTCGCGATCGCCGATGCGAGTCTCGAGCTGCGCGTAGCGCTCGGGGTCGGACTGACCGCGGTTGAACAGGGTCACCTCCCAGCCCCGCGCAAGGGCCGCGTCGACCACCGCGGGCCCGAGGAAGCGCGTGCCGCCCAGGACCAAGAGGCGCTTGGGCGCGCCGGCGGACAGCGGTCGCGCGAGGGCGTCGAGAGCGCCGGGCAGGGCCAATCCGGCGGAAGCGGCGGCCGCGGTCAGGAGGGTGCGGCGAGAGGGGTTCAAGGCGCTCGTCAGGGTCATGCCGGGGTCTCGATGGATCTGGATGGCGAGGTGCGACTGGGGACCGCGCCCGTCCCTGCGAGTGGGATCTAGCTCCATTCCGTGATCGCGGGGGCGCGATTCAAGCCTCAGCAATACGGTGACGCAGCAATACGGCGCCGCGCACCGTCTTGCTCAGTCGAACAGGGCGTCGACCCAGGCCGCGATGGCCTCGTTGCGCCGAGCCTCGAGCCCCGCCAGATCGGGCACGTCGGAGTCGTAGAGGTCCGCCCGCGCTGCCCAGCCGCCCCGGACGGCAGACTTCGATTCGAGCGACCGCCCGGATCGTCGCGGGGCCCCCGAGTCCGTCAGGACGTACTTCTCCTGCTCGTAGCGCCCCTCACGGACCTTCGCGGTCAGCGCTGCGAGGCGGGCGTGCTCGATCTGCTTCTGGGTGCGCGCCACCGACACCGAGGTCCGCATCGCCCGCCGCATCAACTCGGGACCCTGCAGGTCCCAGCGGTCGGGGACGCGCCCGTCGGCGAGCCTGAGCAGGGCACGGCGGATGTCACCGTTGGTGGAGTTCGTGAGCGCCATGGCCACGAGCTGATCGTCCGTGGCCAGCGCGCGCCCGGTCGCGCCGCGCAAGAGGTCCGCCTCCAACTCCTCGCGAACCTCCTCCCACGGTTGCAGCTCGGGCAAGGGCTGGGTCAGCCAAATCCGGTCCATCACCGCAGTGGGGTCGAGCTGCGGATACTCGGCGGCCAGGTAGTCACCGAATGTCTCGATCGGAGCGACGCTAGCGGTTGCGCCGAGCTGGGGCCCCGCGATGGAGGAGTCCCGGCGGTCCGCTACCTCGTCCGGTCGACGCAAGCCTTCGAAATGGTCGTCGTCGAAGGCTCCCGGAACAGGCGCTGCGGCTGGCGCCACTCTCAACGGCCGTCGCTGCTCGTTCCAACTCCACAGGGCGGCCGCTGCAAGCGCGACGGCACCAATGAAAGGCAAGGACCTCACGCCCCCAGGCTAGTGTCCTGGATCATTCATGACCACGCGGAGTCGGACATCGGCGGCGCGCCCGCTCGGTCCGGATCGCCCGTGCCGGTCGCGAGCGCCCCCGAGCCGGAATCAGGACCGCGCGACGCGGACGCCGCGGTGCTAACCTCCGCCCGTGTTCGACCCTCAGATGGAGCTCCTGTCCACCGTCCTCCACGCCGTCGTCGAGGACCCCGCCACCACCGGCAAGCCCGCGGCCACCTGGGCCGAGGCGCGCGCCGCCGCCGCGGCCTGCGGCGAGATCGAGGACGAAGAGCTGAGCCTGGTGCTCGAGGAGGAGGACGCCGACATGCTGCGCGACATCCTCGGCCAATGGCGCGCCGGCAAGCGCAATGCGCTCGAGCACGACAAGGCCGTGCTCAAGCGCGCCATCAAGGCCTTCCGCAAGCGCCTCAAGGTGACCCTGCTCGACGACGAGTCGTCCCTGGGCGGCGGCGCCTTCAGCAGCGGCCGCAGCTCGTCGATCGTCGCCATCACGCCGCCCGAGCGCTACCCCCGCGCCACCTGGGACGAGCTGGTCCGCCTCGGCCGCCTCAAGGGCGGTCGCGACGGCATGTACGAGCTGGCGCCGGGCGGCTGAGGCCGTAGCGCATCGGGCCGAACGCTACGGAGCCGTCGCCGTGAGGCCCGCCGTCGCGGCGAAGCCCTGGGGTCCGCCAGCGTCGAGGACCCAGGCCTGGACGTAGAGGTCGAGCCCGCTCGGGATCGCCGAAACGAGCTGGAAGCCGAGTTCGAGCGTCCCGTCCGGCTCCGTTACGAGGCCTGCGACCACCGCGTCGGGCGACGGGATCAACTGCCCGCCGAGCAGGGCCAGGGAGAGCGCGGAGCTGCCGAGCACCAACACCGCCGGCGCGCTCGGCGCGGCATTCGAGACGACCAGTTGAACCAAGCACTCCGGCTCCAGGGCGCCGGTGCCGGAGAGGCTCGGAACGCCGCTGATGCCGGCGAGGCCGCTGCCCAGGCTGCTCCAGTGACCGAGATCGAGGGCGAACTCGTGCAGCACCCCCGTGCCCGGTCCAGGCCCTCCCGTGGGCGCGCTGACCACGACGGTCGAGCTGCACGTGGAGATCGCCGAGCCCACCCGGTCGCCCCCGTCGGAGTCACAAGGAACCAGGGCGTCGGCAGCCGCGCCGGTGACCGCATCGAAGCGCTGGACCACGCCACGGTAGCCGTAGGCCTTCGGCGCGCCGACCAGGGCCACGCCGGCGGTGATCCCCACCGCCGTGCCGAACTCCTCGCCGGCATCCGCGCCGGGACGAATCAGCTCGGCCAGCGGCGCCCCGGTGGCGGCGTCGAAGGTCCAGGCCCGTCCGGTGTCCGGGAAGACCACGTCGGCCAGGGGTGCACCGACCGCGACCAGCCCTCCCTCGATGGCGACCGAGGTGCCGAATCGGTCACCCGCTCCGGGCGCGGGGGGGAACAGCTTGGTCAGGCGTTGGCCGGTCGTGAGGTCGAAGACGTAGGCCGCGCCGGCTTCGGCGACGCCCTGGCTTCCGTCACGGGGCGCACCGATCACGACCAGCTCTCCGTCCACGGCCATGGCGGAGCCGAACTGGCCGAGTGCGCCGAGGCCGCCCGGATCGTCCGGCAGCAGGGTCTGGAGCGGCGCCCCGGTCAGGGCGTCGAACACGTCGACCGCCCCACAGGCGCCGCCGGGGACGCTGTCCAAGGGTCGAGCGACGAGAACCCGGGTCGGCGTGATGGCCACGACCCGCCCGAAGCCGTGGTCGACGACGACCGGCGCGATGGCGGAGAGCTTGGCGATCTTGGTGCCGGCCTCGAGGTCGTAGAGGTGTGCGGCCCCGATGAACGAGGTGGCCCCACCCCACTTGGTCCCGACCACCGCTCGCGGTCCGCAGATGTCGACGGACTCCCCGAAACGATCTCCGGTCTGCGCGCCGAAGATCGAGAGCACGAGCTCGACCTCACCGGAGACGAGGTCGATCAGGTAGGCGGCCCCGGAGCTGGTCCCCTGGAGGTTCTGATCGCCCGGCGCGCCGACGAAGGCTCGCGCTCCGTCGACGGCGACGCCGAAGCCGAAGTCGTCGTTGAGGTTGGTCCCGTCGGGATCGAGGACGTCCGTCGGCAGGCACTGTTGGGCCTGGGCGGCGGCGAGAGCGGGCAGAGCAATGAGCGGGATCAATCGGGAGCTGAGGACCATTGGCGGAACATTGGATAGGGGTCGGCCCGCTACGGCTGCTGCGGCTGGTCACTGAAGTCGAGGCCGGTCAGTCACTTCGCGACCGCTGGCGGCCAAGGAAAGCCTATTCGGCTCGCGGCAAGTCGGGCGAAGCGGGATCGCCGAGGCCCACCCGGGGGGTCGCTGGGCGCCGGAGGAGCGGCTCGGATCCGTGGCGATCCGGCCCGGCGAGCCGACGCTTCGGACCGGCGTAGTCCGCGAACAGGGCTAGTGTCCTGGGCGGCCTTGGTGGGGTACTTGTGGGGCTCCCAGGGGCGCGCGCGGCAATGGGCCAGGCAGACCTCGAGGCCGGGGTCCAGGAACACCAGCTCGGGCCCGAGGTGCAGGGTCGCCTCGACCAGGCCTGCGTAGCAGCCCTCGACGATCCAGCCCTCGCGGGCGGCGCAGAACTCGAGCACGCGGCGCGCGGCATCTGCCGTCGGGCGCAGGACGGGTTCGAGCCCGGGCTCCCAGGCGACCGTGTCGAGGTCGAGCACGTCGAGCCCGTGCTCGGCGCCCAGCCGCCGCGCCAGGGTCGACTTGCTGGAGCCGGAGTTGCTGAGGATCGCCAGTCGCATCGGCGCAGAGACTAGCCGACCGGCCGCGGCCACCCCGCCGCAGCGGATAGACTCCCCGCCCCTATGGCCGAACTGGGCTTCCAAGACCTGACCTTCTCCCGCGGCGGCGCGCCGCTGCTCGACGGTACCGCTCTACACATCGAGAAGGGCGAGCGGCTGGGGCTGCTCGGGCGCAACGGGTCGGGCAAGTCGACGCTGATGGCGCTGCTCGCGGGCGAGTTGGTGCCGGACGAGGGTCAGATCGTCCGCCGGCCAGGGCTGGTCGTGGCGCGACTGGCCCAGGAGGTGCCCAAGACCCTGCGGGGAACCGTCTCGGAGCTGCTGCACGAGGCCCTCGCGGACGTCGAGGTCGCCGGGGACTGGGAGGCGGAGCAGCGCATCGGCGACGTGACCGCCAAGCTCGGCCTGGTTGCGGACGAGAAGGTCGCCGACATGTCGGCGGGGTCCAAGCGGCGCGTGCTCCTGGCCCGCGCACTGGTCATGGAGCCCGACGTGCTGCTGCTCGACGAGCCCACCAACCACCTGGACATCGAGGCCATCCGCGGGCTCGAGGAGCTGCTCCTGCGGCGCGGGGGCTCGGCCCTGTTCGTGACCCACGACCGGACCTTCCTGCAGAGGGTTGCGACCTCGATCGTCGACCTCGACCGCGGTGCGCTGCGGCGCTACGACTGCGACTACCAGACCTACCTGGAGCGCAAGGAGTCCGAACTCGAGGCCGAACGGGGCCAGCGCGCCGAGTTCGACAAGAAGCTCGCCAAGGAAGAGGCCTGGCTGCGCCAGGGCATCAAGGCCCGCCGCACCCGCAACATGGGTCGCGTGCGCTCGCTGTTGAAGCTGCGCGAGGAGCGCGCCGAACGACGCAAGGAGGCCGGTCGCGTTAAGGTCGCCCTGACCGAGGCGGACCGCACCGGCCAGGTGGTGATGCGCGCCGATGGCCTGACCATGGACTTCGGCGCGGGCCCGGTGGTGAACGAATTCTCGATCGAGATCCAGCGCGGCGATCGGATCGGCCTGGTCGGGCCCAACGGCTGCGGCAAGACGACGCTCGTGCAATTGCTCCTGAAGGAGCTGTCCCCCACCGCGGGCGCAGTGCAGCACGGCACCAACTTCCAGGTGGCGCGCTTCGACCAGCTGCACTCGACCCTCGACGACAGCCTGACGATCCAGGAGAACGTCTGCGGCGACGGCGACACGGTCTTCGTGGGCGGCGGCGCGCGCAACGTGATGGGCTACCTGATGGACTTCCTGTTCACCCGCGAGCAGATCCGCGGGTCGATCAAGCACCTGTCCGGGGGCGAGCGCAACCGCGTGCAACTGGCGAAGCTTCTGGCGCGACCCTGCAACGTGCTGGTGCTCGACGAGCCCACCAACGACCTCGACCTCGAGACGCTCGAGATCCTCGAGGAGCTCCTGGCCGAGTTCCAAGGCACCCTGCTCCTGGTCAGCCACGACCGGGCCTTCCTCGACAACGTGGTCACCTCGACCCTGGTGTTCGAGGGGCGAGGACGCTTTCGCGAGTACGTGGGCGGCTACGAGGAGTACCGCCGCGCGAGCGAGCGGGCGGCTGCGCCGAAGGCGAAGAAGGCCAAGCCCGCCAAGCAGGAGCCCAAGGCCGCCAAGCCGCGCAAGCTGACCTACGGCGAGCGGCTCGAGCTCGAGAAGCTGCCCGAGCGGCTGGAGGCGCTCGAGGCCGAGAAGTCGACCCTGGAGAAGTCCATGGGCGATCCCGACTTCTATCGCCGTCCCGGCGAGGAGATCTCGGCCGCTACGGACAAGCTGAAGTCGATGGAAGTCGAACTCGCGCGGGTCTACGCACGCTGGGAAGAGCTGGAAGCGCTAGCCTCGGCGTGAGTCAGAGATCGCCCTTCCACCGAATCCCGCACCCGAAGAAAGAAACGACCATGCCCCGCGCCTCCGCTCGCCACATCCTCGTCTCCTCCGAATCCGAGTGCCTCGACCTCAAGGCCAAGCTCGAGAACGGCGCCGAGTTCGAGTCCCTCGCCAAGGCCCACTCGACCTGCCCCTCCAGCGCCAAGGGTGGCGCGCTGGGCGAGTTCGGCCCGGGCCAGATGGTCAAGGAGTTCGACCAGGTCGTGTTCAGTGCGCCGGTCGGCGAGGTGCAGGGCCCGGTCAAGACCCAGTTCGGCTACCACCTGCTCGAGGTCACCAGCCGCTCCTGACGGGAGTCTGCCCCGAGGGCCGCGCGGCGCGATCGGACGAATCCGGTCGCGCCGCGCGTCGTTCGGCGTGGGGCTCGGAGCGCAGGGCTTCCGCTGACGCTGGGCGTCCGCCGGCGTTCGCCGGCGTTCGCCCGGGCGGACCGCGGGCGAGCGCCGAACGCGCGCCCGGCGCGCATCGCCCCGTCCATGAATAATTGGGGTCTTGCTTCGTGTAAGGCCCAGGCGCGCGCGGCACCCAGTCCCGCCGCCGACTCCTCCTCCCCCCTGGGGCTTCGCGCCCCCGGAGTCGACACGATGCAACGATTCGCACTCGGCCTGCTGGCCGCGCTCATTCTCGGCGGCATGGCCGCAGTCCTGTGGTTCAAGCCGGCCTCGATCCACTCTGACAGCTCGACGACTCCGCCCCCGGCAGCCTCGGCCCCGAGTCAGTCCCCGGCCGAGACTGCCGCGCCCCGCGAGGTCCGGCCCCCCGAGGCGCAGGCCCCCGAAGCACCGGTCGTCGAGGCGGACACCGTCGAGGTCACCGAGGCCCCCGCCTCCGCGCGACGCTCGATCGAGGAGCTCGGCCTTGCCATCGAGGGCTTCGTGAACCTGCCCGCGAACCTGCCCGGGGACGAGCTGCTCGAGGTGGTGGTGCTGCGCTCCGAGCCCTCTCCCTGGCAAGAGCGCGCCCTGCTCGGGGACTCCACCGAGGACCTGATCGACGACGAATTGGCCCTGGGCGCGACCGAGGTCGACGCCCGCGGTCGGTTCCTGGCGCGGGTCCCGGCGGACACCGCCGAGGTCTGGCTGCTGCTGCGCGGTCGCTACATCTACGTCAGCGAGGCCGTTCACGCCCTTCCGGGAGCCGAGCAACCCGTCGAACTCCCGGCGAAGCTCGGGGCCTGGGTCACCGGCAACGTTCGGCCGCCGAAGAGCGCCACCGCCAGCGAGCTCGAAGGCCTGGGCGAGAACATCCGCCTCGACCCTGATCTGACCCGCGCCATGGGTATGGGTGCCCTCGACTACGAGGGGCCGCGCCGACGCGAGGCGTCGGCCGACGAGCTCGACCAGCACCGCTTCGAGTTCCGCGGTGTGCGGCCCTCCCAGGGCTACAAGCTGCGGGTGGGCCCGAAGCACCTGGCCGCCTTCAGCAGCACGCCGTTCGAGGTCACGGCCGGCCAGCACGTGGTCCTGGACCTGCCGGTCACGCGGGGTGCAGTCCTCGCGGGCGTGGTCGTCGACGGGAACGGGGTCGGCATCGCGGGCGCCGAGATCGAGATCGAGCAGGACCCGATGGTCTTCGGCGCCGGTGGCTTCGAAGTGCGCGAGGGCAAGTCCGAGGCCGATGGCAGCTTCGTCCTCGGCGCGGTTGCTGCCGGGCACCTGTCGATGCGGGTGAAGCGCGACGGCTACCTGGACTCCAGCCAGGAGTTCGACCTCGGCGAGGGCGAGTTCCGAGAGGGGCTCGAGATCGTCCTGGACTCGGGCAACAGCATCACCGGCCGCGTGATCTGGCCCGACGGCCGCCCCGCGGTGGACGTCGAGGTCAACGTGGGCTTCGACGCTTCGTTCCTGGGCGGCATGGAGGCCTTCAACGCCATGCGCGGTGCCGATGGCGAGGCCAGGACCGACGCGGAAGGCCGGTTCGTGGTCACCGGATTGGGCAAGGGCCCGTTCACCGTGCGCTGTGAGTCGAAGGTCGAGGGTCAGGAGGACGGCGAGGACCCGTCGCGCGCCGCCGCGGAGGCGGCGGACCTCGAGGACTTTGACCCCTTCGCCGAGAGCGTGGACTCGAGCTCCCTCGGGCAGAACGCTCCCTGGCGCGCCCGGGCCGATGGCGTTCGACCGACCTCCGACCCCCTCGAGCTGATTCTCGAGCGCCCTCTGGGCGTGGTCGGCCGTGTCGTCGACGACCTCGGCGAACCGGTCGCCAAGTTCAAGGTCCACGCGCGCACCGTCACCGGCGGGATGCTCTCGGGCCTGGGCGCCGAGTCCCACAGCGACAGCTTCACGGATGAGGCCGGCGTCTTCTTCCTCGGCGGCCTACGGGCCTGCGAGTGGGAGCTCTTCGCCGCCGCGGAAGGCTACGGCCTCGCCGAGCCCCTGCTCGTCGAGCTGCCCATGGACGAGGACGCGACCGTGACCCTGACGCTCGAGCGCACGGCGTCGGTTTCGGGGACAGTTGTCGCCTCCAACGGACGCGCCATGGCCGGGGCCAAGGTGTCGCAGCCCCAGACCCTGAAGGACTTCGGCCGCATGGCGAGTGGCGACTTCACTCGCCCCTCGACCACGACGGACGCCGCAGGTCGCTTCACCCTCGAGGGTCTGACCCCGGGCACCGTGCTGCTGGTGGCCAAGGCCGAGGGGCACGCTCCCAGCGAGTCGGTCTCCACGGAGGTCGCTCCGGCCGGCGTGGCCACGGACATCGTCCTGACCCTGCGGGTCGGTGGACGGATCCTCGGCAAGATCTTCGACAAGGAAGGCGAGGTGATGCCGGGGCAGTCGATCATGTGCCAGAACCCGATCGATCCCTCCTCGCAACTCTGGGCCAACAGCGACGACGACGGCGAGTTCACCTTCGCCGACCTCGCGCCGGGGCAGTACCAGGTCATGACCCTGCCCACCGGCGGTGGCGGCACCGGCGACGACGGTGCCGGCGACTTCGCCGCGATGATGGAGCAGATGAAGTTCACCATGGCCACGGTCGTGGAGGGCGAGGACACCGAGGTCGCCCTGGGCGCCAAGCCCGAGGCTGCGGTCAAGGTCACCGGACGGGTGCTGATCGGCGACGAGCCCGTCGCCGGCGCGATGCTGACCTTCTTCGCCGACGGCGGCGGAGGCTTCGAGTCGATGAAGCTGATGAGCACCGACAAGGACGGGCGCTTCAAGACCGAGCTGAACAAGCCGGGCGGCTACATGATCAACGTGCAGCAGGTCAACGGCACTGGCCAGCAGCAGTCGGTGGAGTTCTTCGAGGTCATCCCCGAGGTCGAGACCCACGCGCTCGAGATCGACCTGCCGGTGGGCGGCATCTCCGGCCGCGTCACGGGCTCCGACGGCGAGCCGGCGGTCAACGCGCGCGTGACCCTCGGCATCGAGGGCCCGATCCCGAATGGCTCGTTCACCGGCGGCAACTACTCCGAGGTCTGGACCGACGCCAAGGGCGAGTACTCGCTCAAGTGGCTGCGTCCCGGTGACTACACCGTCGCCGCCGGAGGCTCGTTCCTCGGCGGGATGTTCGGGGACATCGGCGGCGAGGTACTCGGACGCCAGGTGCGGCGCGACCTGAACATCAGCGAGGGTCAGTGGCTCTCGGGCATCGACTTCGAGCTGAACGAGGCCGGGCGACTGACCGGCAACGTGGTCGACGCCTCAGGTCAACCCGTGCGCGACGCCGCGATCTTCCTGCGCGACGCCGCCGGGAACTCGATCGACCGCATCACGATGGTGCAGTCGGACGCAGCCGGCAAGTTCGTCTACGGCGGCCTCGATCCCGGCAACTACCGCGTCACCGCGCGCACGAGCGGCCAGGTCACCTCCGAGCCCGTCAGCGCCTCGATTGCCGCTGGCAACGACACGCAAGTCACCGTCTCCGTCGCGGCGGGCACGATGGTCGTCGTGACCCTGACCGACAAGCAGGGCGAGGACGTGCGCTGCAACGTGGAGGTCACCGGGCCCGACGGGCGTCAGGTCAACGGCCTGTGGTCGATGAGCGACCTGATGACCGCCCTCACCGGCGGAGGGATCTCGAGCCGGGAGACGCGCGTCGGCCCCCTGGCCCCGGGTACCTACCAACTCGTGGCCACCTCCGCGGACGGGCTCAGCGCCAAGAAGAGCCTGACCCTCGACGGCCAGGAGGAGCGGCGCGTGCGCCTGCGCCTGAAGTAGCCAGTCGAAGTCGGTCCTCGCGCTCGCCGCGCGAGGGACTATGGTCGGGGCCGCCGCGCTGGGATCAGCGCGGCGGCCCCGATCGATTTCCCGGACCCGGAGTTTGAGGATGAGTCTGCCTTGGACACTCGGGGGCGCCGTGTGCGGCGCCCTGGTTGCGCTCGGAATGTGGTTCGCGGAGCGACCGAGCTCGGCCCCCGCGTCGGCAGCGGCGGCGAGTCCGACCCCGCCCCGCTCCACCATCGCCGCGGACCACGTGGCACCCGCCGCGACGCCGCAGCTCGACCTCGTCCACGACGCGTCGACAGCGCGGGCGACGGTGGAGGTCGAACCCGCCGCGGACCCCCTCGCGGGGCTGATCGCCTTCGGCCGGATCTCGGACCCCGACTGTCGGCCGATCCAGGCGCGGTTGGTCCTGGAGGACGACGACGCCAACCTGAAGTCGACCGACAGCGCAGCCGACGGAGGCTGGGCCCTGCTCGGACTCGCACCCGGGCCCCATCGCCTCTCGGTCACCGCCAAGGGCTTCGTGGGTCTCGAGGAGTCGATCGAGCTGCCCGCGCGCGCGCAATGGCAGCGTGACTTCGTGCTCGCGAGGGCGCTTTCGATCCCCGTGCGCTTCGAGGATGCAGAGGGCGTGGCCCTGGAGGTCGCGCCCTTCTCGGAGGACCCCGCGAGCTTCCTCTGCGTCGTGGGGACCGACGATCCCCCGCGAGCGGTGCTGCCTGGCGTCCGTTCCCGCACGGCGTCGCGCTACGGGGCTGGGACCTTCGAGGGACGCGGCGACGATCGCGCGCCCCCCGACCTGGGCGAACGCCACCAGGGCCTGCTTCGACTGAACGCGGCCCCCCCCCTGTGGGCCAGCCTCGTCTATCGCGACGTGGTGCTCGAGACTCGCGAGCTCGTCGGCGACGAGAGCGAGTTGGTCTTCGTGGTCGACCTCCAGACCCTCGCCGATCAGTGCAGCGAAGTGCGAGTCCGAGTCGTCGACGCCACGACCGGCGCGCTCTTGGAAGAGGTCGCCCTGGCCCACCCCTCCGGTGGTCGTTCCATCGAGGCCGCGCGGCGCGGGAACCAGATGGTCTTCACGGACGTGCCCCCCGGCACCCTGGACCTGGTCGGCGGCGGCCTCGTCGGGGCCGGCGACTTCGAGTGGATCGAGCGGTCCGTTCAGATCCCCCCCCGCAGTCTCGTCGACCTGGGCACGATCGAGGTGCGACCGAGGATCGAATGGACGGCGCGCGTCGTCGACACCAGCGGCGAGCCCCTCGACCTACAGGTCGAAGCGGCCCGGCCACAGATCCTGGCGGGCGTCGGCGACCTCGACCAGCGCGTGTCCACCCGCCCGGACGCCGACGGTCGCTCGACTTTCAACCACCTGGGAGCAGGGCGCACGCTGCTCCGCGTCGGCGGCAAGGACGGCTGGGCGCGCATCGCGCGCGAGGTCGAGACCTCCGCTCAGTCCGAGATCGAGCTCGTCGTTCCGCGCGGCACCGAGGTCGTCTTCCCGTTCCTGTTGGCTCCCGGCGAAACCTACGTCGTCGCGGGTGAGGACGGCCTGCCGCTGCTAGCGGGCTCCTACCTGCGACGTCAGACCTGGCTCGTCCCGGGCCGCTACACCCTGACCCGCAGGGGTGCGGACGGGGTGTCGACCGCACAGCCGTTCAACGTGGGAACGGATCGCACCGTGGTGCGCTGGGAGCAGCGATGAGCAGGACCAGCAACGCGATCGGCGCAGCCCTCGGCTTCGCGGCCGGCTTCGCCCTCCTGTGGATCGCCCTCCCCGACCACGGCGTAGATGCCGGCGCAGCCCTTCAGGCGGAGCCGGCGCCGGGCGTCGAAGCCGAGCAGGTGGCCGAGCTGGGCGCGCCCCAGGTCCCCGAAGCAGCGCCCGTCGCCGAACCCGAGCCGGCCGCCATTGCGATCGTCCCTTCCAAAGACACGGGCAGCTTGCGAAGCGACCTGGCGCCCACCCCACCCGCTCCGGAAGCGCCGCGCCCCGGCTCCGTCGTGTGGGGCCTCGCGACCCTGCCCGACGGTTCGCCGTTGCCCGACGCCTACATCAGCACGCAGCTCCCCGAGGGCGATCGCATGGCCGCGCGCGCGGACTCACAGGGTCGCTACGTGCTCGGTCCCCTGGATCCGGGCACCTGGACCGTCACCGCCGGCGCCATGGACTTCGACGACGACAGCGCCGTGCTCGAGCTGGCGAACGACGCCCTGCGCCAGGACTTCGTGCTGGTCCCCCAGCAGCAGATCGCCATCTTCCTCCTGACGCCGAGTGGCGAGCCGACCCTGTCCCAGGTGCAGACGTTCTCCTCGAAGGGCCGCATCCAAGCGGTACCCGTCGCGACGCGGGAGCATCCCGGGCCGACCTTCGACGGCGTCGTGGGCAGCCTCAACAACACCTTCGGGATCGGCAACTTCTGGGAGTCCGGCTGGCGCTCACCCTCGTTGGGTCCGGGGCACATCGGAACCGTAACCATCACCGATCGCGGCGGCGGTTGGATGAGCTACGTGATCGCCCACCAGGTCGTCGCCTCCCAGCCTTTCGACGAAGAGACCGAGCGCATCACCTTCGAGCTCGCGCCGGATGTCTTCACTTCGCAAGTGGGTCGCGTGCGCGGCCGGTTGATCGACCCCACCACGGGCGCCGGCGTCGTGGCCGAGGTGGACGTGAGCGAGGAGGGCTTCCCCCGAGGCCGGATGACGGCCGTTGGCGAGGACGGCACCTTCGACCTGAGCGAGGTCCAAGTCGGCCGGCGCTACTTCCTGGCCCGGGCCCCGGGGCGGGCCTTCCTGGTGCGGCGGATCGAGCTGGGCCCGGGCGAGGTCCTGGACCTCGGGGACGTGGAGCTACCCCTCGCCGTGTCGATCAAAGGGACGATCCGCGACCCCGATGGCGATCCCATCGTGGCGCTGATCGAGTGCGGACGGATCGACCCGGCCGACGGTTCGATCGCCTGGCCGCCGAACCGCAGGTACGTGAGCGGCGCCGACGGCCGCTTCCTGATCGGCAGCCTGATTCCCGGTCGCTACCTGGTGCGCTCGCCGGGTCTGGACGCGCGCGGCCCGAAGTGGGCCGATGACGCCCTGGTGGCCCGGCCAGTGGTGGCGGACGCCAGCGTCGAGTCGGTGGACGGCGTCGAGCTCTCCATGCAGAAGACCACCAACGTGATGCTGGTGTCCCAGGTCGAGCGGGAGCCCTGGCCACGGGCCGATGTCCTCGACGCGGCCGGCCTGCAGGTGACCGCGACGACCCTCGGCCGCTGGGGTGCCGAACGCCCCGTGCGCCTGCCCCCCGGGGACTACACCATCGAGGTCTCGATCGACGGTGAGTTGGTCGAGTCGCGCACGATAGCGGTCGGCGACGAGCCGCTGCGGGTCGAGTTCGACTGAAGGACGACCGGGCGCCGGTACCCGACTCAGGCCGCGCGCTTCGCGGCCGGGGCGTCGCTATCCGTCACGGCCACGAAGGCCTTGCGCGCCGCGGCGAGCACGGCCTCGCGTTGGCCGTCGGACAGGCCCAGGGTCTCCATCTGTTGGGCGCGCTTGAGGGCCCGGAAGCCCACCTCGTCGGCCAGGGACAGGTACAGGTCGAGCTGGTGCGCCAGGGACGCCATGGTCGCCTGGCGGGTGAACTCGAGGTTCTTCTGGAACTGATGGTGACGTCCGCAGACCGAGATCAGGTCCCTACCGAGCTGCCATTCCTCGGCCACCGCCGCGCCCGCGGCCTCGTGCAGCCGCATGAACAACAGCCCCACCAGAGCCTGGTCGATGGATCGCTCCCCGGCCTCGGTGGCCAACATCGAGAGCAGCGGCATCTTGCCGATGTCGTGCAAGAGCCCCACGGTGAAGGCTGTGTCCGGATCCTCGCCCAACTGGGGCGCGATGGCCCGCGCGATGCCGGCCACCGACAGGGCCTGTCGCCACGCCATCTCGGCGAAGATGTTCGCCACCCGGCCGTTGAACAGATGCGAGCGCATCGAAGCCGCCAGGATCATGCCCCGCAGTCCGCGCATGCCCACGCGCACCACGCAGGCCTTGATCGAAGTCTGCCCCACGCGGCTGCCACCCATGACCGAGTTGGCGGCCGACAGCAACTGACCCGACAAGGACGGGTCCGTGGCGAAGACGTCGGCGATCTCGCTCATCTCCGCCGTCGGCCGGTTGAGAATCTCGAGCAGGGTCATCGCCGTCGACGAGAGTTGCGGGACCTCGAGGTCCCCGTTCCGCATGCGCAGCTCGATGCGCCGCACGATGGCCACGTCCTTGGCACCGAAGGACGCGTTCTTGCCGCTCAGGTCGTCGAGGTTGCCGACGCCCCGCTGGGTCGACTGCTCCGCGGCCGCCTCGTCGACGGCCGTGGCGCGAGGCGCGATCGACGACGGCCTGGGCCTGGCCACCGCGGGGGGCGCGGACTTGGCACCGAACAGCCCCACGAGGGAGCTCCAGAGTGTTTGCAGATAGGCCGGCATCCTGATGTGAGAGGATCGGCCGCGGGCCGGGGCCGGTCTGAGTTCAATCGACGTTTGAACGGAATCTCTCCCGGTCGACGCCTCGAGGCTTCCTCTGGAGTTGGCCCGCGCCGCTCACCCCAGGAGTCGGCGCACCTCGTCGACGGCCCCCGGTGCATCCTGCGCCCAACCATCGGCACCAACCGTGCGCCACAGGCCGGGCACGAGGTTGAACGGGCCGCCTCCGACCAGGATCGGCAAGTCGGGGTGCGCGGCCCGCGCCGACTTGACCAGCTTCGCGGTGGCACGCACGTGCAGCCCGAGGCCAGCGGAGAGGCCCAACACGTCGGCCCCGAAGTGACCCAGGGCCTCGACCAGATCCGGGGTGGGCACGCTGGATCCCAAGAAGACGGTGCGGTAGCCGGCCAGTTCGAGCTGGTCGGCGATGATCTGGCCGCCGAGGTCGTGCAGGTTGCCCTCGACCGACGCCAACAGGACCGTTCGCCCCGACGCCGGCGCCGAGGGCGCACGGTGGCGCAGGAGCGTCAGGATCCCCTCCACCACTCGCGAGGCGTAGTGCTCCTCGGCCACGTTGACCTCGCCGGCGACCCACATGCGACCGAGTTCGCGCTGGGTGGTGGTCAGCACTTGGCCGTGGATCTCGGCCACCGACACCCCTTGGTCGAGAGCGTCGAGGATCAGCCGCTCCGCGTCCTCACGTCGCGCCTCCAGGAGTGCGAGCACGAACCGTCGCAAGAGGTCGTCGTGGGGACCGCTACCGTCCAGGGCGACGGGCTCGACGCAATCGACCACCCGCAGGGCCGGCAGGCCCTGGGCGAGGCAGTCGGCCGCCAGGTCACCGGCGCCGTCCGGCAGGCCCTCGCGCAACTCGTCGACGAGCACGTTCAGGGCGGCGCGCGGCGTGTCGAGCTCGAGGCCACGGCCGCAAAGTCCCGCGGCCAGCCAGGAGAGATCCAACTCCAAGAGTTCCGGCCGGCCGCTCGCGAGGGCCTCCGCCAGGGCGTGCAGCCGTGCCTGCAAGTCGCTCACCAGACGCTGGAAGCCCCAATCCTGGACCGCGACGCCACCCCCTTCGTCGGCGAGTCGCGCCGCCGCCCCGGCCGCGAGCGCGCGCCGCGAAGCGTCGATCAAGCCGGCTACGAACTGGCCTCGTTGGTCCATGGTCGGGGTCAGGTTGCGGGCTGCGAGCGGGCGGCGCAATCCCCGGGGGCTCGGAGTGAGACGGCGGGCGTCGGTCCCCCGCCGTTTCCTGACCTACTGCCCCGACCCGCGCGCGGGCGGTCGCCACCGTGGGTCGGAGACGCTCGGGTGACCGGACGCGGGCAAGGCGAGTCGACCCCTCGCGGTCGGCGCTGCAGGGATCGCGGCTGCCACGCCGTTGCGCCCAGGGGCAAGTGCTCTAGGCTCGGAGCGGCCCTCTCCGCCAGCGACAACGAACTTTCCATGCTCCCCATCGCCTGCCTCGCACTCGCCCTCGCTCCGGCACCCTTTGCAGACCACTGGGTCGGCCCCCCGGGCAGCGGACACCCGTACCAGACGATCCAGGCCGCTGTCGACGCCGCGCAGCCCGGGGACCGCGTCTTCGTCGAGTCCGGTGACTACGGTCCGGTGCTGATCGACAAGCCGCTCCAACTCAGCGGCCGCGGCTCGAGCCAGACGCGAATCCTCGCGCCGGCCGGTTCGATCCCGATCGAGATCGTCGGCAACGGCAGTGGCCTGCTCGTGCGCCTCAGCAACTTCGAGCTCGGCACCGTCGCCGGAGTCGACGCCTCGCCCCCGGCCTTCGTGCGTGCGACGGGCGTGCTCGGCCCGATGGAGTTCTGCGACCTCAAGATCGTGCGCGCCGAGCACGACGCCCACCCGACCGGTGGCGCGTACCTGGACTTTGCGGGCTGCACGCGCACCTTCCTCTCCTCGGTGCGCGTGGTGACCACCGCCGGGCCCGCGGGCAGCGACCTCGGAGGCCTTCCCCTCAGTGCCCTGCGCGCCCAGAGCAGCAACGTCTGGTTCAGCGACGGCCGCCTCGAGGCGAGCCGCGCGCCGACCGACGCGGGCGCCCTGGAGGTCCCCGGTGCCCACGCCATCGAGCTGATCGGCTCCAAGTTCACCCTGGCCCTGTGCGACGTGCAGGCCGGCAACCGCAGCGGCCCCCCCGGCGCGCTCACGGGTGGGGACGGCCTGCACCTGGTCGCCAGCACCCTCGATCTGCACGGCGGCAAGACCAATCGTCTAGCCGGGGGCGACGCGGACGCCGACGGCCCCGCAGGTCAGTTGTTGGCGGGCGCGGCCCTCTTCCTCGACGGCACCAGCTCCGCCCGCTGGGGATCGGACGTCGTCTTCGCCCCCGGCGAAGGACCGAACAGCGCGACGCAGATCGCCGTGGTCGCCCAGTCGGGCGCACAGACCAACCCGCGTCCCGATCGCTTGCCGTCCATGTGGATCGCCGACCCCACGCCGAAGGTCGGCGTCGACCAGGGCGTCTTCCTCGAGGGCGATCCCGGCGCGATCCACTTCTGGTGGCTGGCCCTCTACACCGGCACGCCGATCCCCCTGCCCGGGATCGAGGGCGTGCTGCTGCTCGACCTGATCCTGATCGTGAACCACGCGCCGATCGTCCTGAACCAGGACGGCCTGGGCAGCGACGTCGCGAGCTCGCCGGCCGACCCGGTGCTGGGTGGGCTGATGCTGTCCTACCAGTCGCTCGAGTACGACGGCGTGAACCTGCAACTGGCGCCGCCCTGGTTCATCACCTTCTCCCTCGACTGAGTTCGGCGCTGCGTCGCCGGCCCTGGGTCGCCGAGCGGCTGTTCCGCCCCCCGCCCCCCTCCGTCCGAGCGCGCGGCGCCGTAGGCTGGGTGGCCTCGCCATGTGCCCTCGCAGTCTTCCTCAACGACCGAGCAGGGTCCTGGCCGTCGCCCTCGCTCTAGGCGCCTGCGGAGGCGGAGCAGACGATCGGCCGGCGGTGGTCGAGCCGCCGCCCGAGTCGCCGGCGCCCGGCCCCGTGCCAGGTCACCACTGGCTGACCCCGGTCGGTCAGACGGCCGGCGAGCCGGCGGCCTGCGTCGACGGCGCCGGTCGGCTGTGGGCTTCGTGGATGGCCTGGACCGACGACGGGCCGCGGCTCGAGGTCCAGTGCCTGGAGCGTGTCGCCGAGGGTTGGCGAAGCCTGGCCAGCGCGACCGTGGCCGACGGCAACCGCGGCCTGGGCCTGGCGAGCCTCGCGGCCCTCGGCGACGGGGCCTTCTGCGTTTTCGAGACCCGCGTCGACGGCGGGACGTCCGTCGTCGGCCGCAGCCTCGAGCTGGACGGCGATCGCATCGCCCTGGGCCCCGCCGAGGAGCTCGCACCGGGCGGGCTCGAGCCGCAGCTCGCGGTCGCGCCCGACGGCCGCCTGACCCTCGCTTGGCAGGCGATCGTGGACGGCCAGTACGACATCCACTGGCGTCGGCGCGCGCCGGGGGGCGCCTGGTCCGCGGCGGTCAACGCCACCGACACGCCCTGGGACGAGTGGTCCCCGCGCGTGGCCAGCGGACCGGGCGGCCAAACTTGGTTGGCCTGGGACGCCTTCGTCGACGACACCTTCGACGTGTTCTGTGCCGGGCCGTTGGGCGCGGCCGAATCCCGGACCCTGTGCCTGGCGGGCGGTCCCGAGTACCAGGGCTACCCGTCCCTGGTCGTCGACGGCCACGGGCAGCCGTGGGTCGCCTGGGAGTCCTTCCGCGACTTCGGCCACGCCGGGCCCCTGCGCGACAGCCGCACCACGAACCTCGCCCGCGTCGACCCGGACGGCCGCGTGCGCTCGGTCCCCCTCCCCGACAACACTGCGGCGCGCAGCCAGTTCCCGCACCTGTTCGCCTGCGCGGAGGGACTGGTCATGACCGTGCGTCGCCTGGACCCGCCCTACCGGCCGCGCGAGGGCAAGGGCAGCCAGAACCTGTCGGGCACCCACCACTCCTGGCGGACCTGGGCCATTCGGTTCGGCGACGCGGCCGCCGGGCCCGAGCCGGTGCCCTGCTCGATCGGCGACAACGAGGCCACCAATCGCATGGTGTCGGTTGACGGTCGAGTGTTCTGCGTCCAGGCCAGCGACGACCGCGAGCGCTTCTTCGACGCGATCGAGCTGTGGAACGTGCCGATCGAGCAGCCCTGGCGGGTTGGCGTGACCGAGCTCGGCGCGCCGACGGGCTGGCCCGAGCTGGGAGAGGCGTTGGACCCCGCGCCCCTGGCGGGCCCGACCGCCACGGGACGCAGGCCGAAGGTCGACGGCTGGCTGTTCGGCGACTTGCACCGCCACACGCACCTGTCGCGCTGCGCCGGCCCCTCGGACGGCACCGGCCTCGACAACTACCGCTACGCGCGCGGTCCGGGCGGGCTCGACTTCGTCTCGATCAACGATCACTTCCAACACCTGACCCAGTGGTCCTGGTGGCGCTCGTTGCGGGATGTGGAGCGCTTCCACGCGCCCCCGGGTCTGGTGGTGCTGCCCGGCATCGAGCGCAACGTCTCGGGCTGGGGTCACCAGAATCTGGTCTACCTCGACCCGCAGGAGGCGCGCGTGGACGAGGACGGGTGGAACATGGAAGCGCAGCACGCCAGCTCGCTCGAGCCCGGGCGCGTGGTCGCCATCCCGCACATGCTGTCCTCGGCCAGCAACCGCTTCCTGCCGGCCTTCATGGACTCGGCCCTGCACCCGGTGATCGAGCTGTACCAGGCCACGCGCGGGTCCTACGAGGGGCCGCAACTGCCCTACGGCGCGCGGGACATGCACCCGGCCGGGCCGTTCGTGGAGCACTTCCTCGCGGTCGGCGGGCCCCTGGGCTTCATCGGCTCGTCGGACCACGGCGAGAGCGGCGACGGCTACTGCGCCCTGATCGGGGCCGAGCCCACGCGCGAAGGGGTGATCGGCGCGCTCGTGGATCGCAGCACCATCGCCTCGACCGCGCGCTGCGCCGCGAGCCTCTCGATCGGCGACTTGCGCGGGGGCGAGATGGGTGCCGCGCCGGCCCTGGCGACCGCGGTGGTCGAGGTGGTCTCGAGCGCGGCTCCGGTGGCGACGATCGAGCTCGTCGTCGGGGGCCAGGTGGTGCGGCGACTCGACGGCAACCAGGACGGCAGCCAGGGCGGCGGCGCCGAGCTGATCGTGATCGGCACCCAGAACCGGCCGGCGCGGGAGGAGATGCCCCTGCTCGCGAACTTCAAGGGCGGGCGCATCCTGTCCGGCGCCCTGCGCCGCGGCGAGCGCGAGGGCGCGGGCTTCGAGATCGTCGATCCGCAGACCCTGCGCCTGTGGTCCAACCGCCAGCGCGCGGACGTGGTGCTCGCCGTGCAGTGGGACGAGGAGGCGCGCGCGGTGACGATGCGCTTCAACGAGCACCGCGAGCGGGTGCTGTTCAAGTTCCTGGACCCGGGGCGGGCCTACCGCCTCGCGGACCTGCAGAACGGCCTCGAGTCAGTCTGGCGCATCGGCGTGCCCCTGGCTGATCCCCAGCCGGTGACCACCATCGAGGGACTGGAGCTCGCCGCCGGCGATGCCGTCTACGCGCGCATCGTCTTCCGCGACGGCAACGTGGTCTGGACCAGCCCGATCCGGATCGACGAGGTCATCGATTGAGGGGCCTTGGCGCCTGGGGCTTGGCCGCTGCGGCGCTCGCCGCCTGCGGAGGCTCGAGCGAACCGTCGCCGCCGAACGTGATCGTGATCGTGGCCGACACCCTGCGCTCGGACCACCTCTCCACCTATGGCTACGACGTCGCCACCAGTCCGCGCCTCGACGCCCTGGCCGCGCGCGCGACGGTGTACGAGACGGCCAGGTCCACGGCGCCCTGGACCCTGCCCTCCCACGCGTCGCTCTTCACCGGGCTCCTGCCCCTGCAGCACGGGGCGCACACCGTCGCGATCGAACGGCCTGGCAGCAACGCCCGCGGACTGGACGAGCGCGCCGTGACCCTGGCCGAGGTCCTGGGCGAAGCGGGCTACCGCACCTTCGGCGTCGCGGCCAACGGCGCCTTCCTGAAGCCCAAGTACGGCCTGGCCCAGGGCTTCGACGAGTGGACGGTGCGCGAAGAGCCCGCCGGTCAGTTGGAGGCCCAGGTCTTCGAGTTCCTGGCGCAGCCGGGGGACGGGCCGTTCCTGCTGTTCCTCAACTACATGGACACGCACCGGCCCTACAACTCGGTCGAGCGTCCGGGGCTCCTGCCGCGGCCGGTCGGGCGCCGCTCGGCCCAACTGCTGCGCGACCTGTACGGGCCCGTCTTGACCGGCACCGAGCCCCGTGATTCCGAGCGCCTGCGGCAGTTGATCGACCAGTACGACACGTCGATCGCCAACCTCGACGAGGCCCTGGGGCGTCTGTTCGACGAGCTGGAGCGCCTGGAGCTGTTCGACGACGCCGTGTTGGTGTTCACGTCGGACCACGGCGAGTACTTCGGCGAGCACGACCTGATCGAGCACTCGAAGGACGTCTACGAGCCGGCCCTGCGGGTGCCGTTGATCTTCAAGGCGCCGGGGCAACGGGTGCCCGCGAGGATCGCCGACCCGATCAGCATCGCCCACGTGCCTGCGCTGATCTTCGAGCAGCTCGGCGACGCGCTGCGCGCGACGGCGCGCGAGCGCGCTCCGGCCCTGCTCCTGGGCCCGGTCGAGGCCGGCGCGCGGTTGGTCGTGGCCGAGAACTACCTCTCGCGCTCGAAGGACCTGTTCGACGAGCGCTTCGGCGCCCGTTTCCAGCGCGTGCGGCGCGTGCTCTACGCCGACGGCCTCAAGCTGATCCGCTCCAGCGACGGCGACCACGAGCTGTACGACGTCCGCGCCGATCCCGCCGAGGCCCGCGACCTGTACGGCGACTTCGCAAGGTACGAGGACGTCTTCGGCGACACGCTCGAGTCCATCGTCACCGCTTGGCCGCGCCTGGGTGCCGAGGGCGGCGCGGTGCAGGAGTCCGCCGGCGACCTCGAGCGGCTCGGGGCCCTGGGCTACTACTGAGCTGCGGCGCGCCGGCGCACGGCGAGTTGCGCCAACGCGCCGACCAGGGCCGCCTGGGCCAGGACCGCCACCAGCAGCAGCGGCAGGAAGAAGCGCGGGCGATCGTGAGGCACCCAGATCGAGCTGCCCGCGCCGACCACCAGGACGAAGGCCAGCACTTGCCGCGCGGCGATCGAACCGCGCCAGGCGGAGCGAACCAGAACCGCGAGTCCCAGGGGCACGGTCGCGAGTCCCAGGGCCACCCCGGTCAGCTCGAACAGCGGCTCGTTGCCGAAGAACAGACGCTGGAACGAGAGCCCCAGGCGCGGCAAGAAGTCCCTCGGCGCCGCCAGGTCCGCGGGACCGAAGCGCGACATCTGCGCCAGGGAGTTCTTCCAGGTCCGCAGCAACTCGCCCACGGCCTCGAGGGGCGGATCGCCCCACAGCCCCGGCAGGGTCACCCAGAACAGGCCCGCACAGACCAGGCCCGCCGTCACCGCCGCGGCCAGCGGACGCAGGATGGACGGGCGCTCGCCGCGCGGGATCGCCAACCAGGCCGCCGCGAGCCACAGGGGCACCGCGAACGACACGAGCGCGCCGTTGAGCTTGCTGCCCACGGCCGCGCCGCACAGGGCTCCCAGGGCCAGGGCCCAAGCGACGAGTGGACGCCAGCCGCGCGCTCCGCCGAGGTCGCGCGCCCGCGTCAACGCCAGGAGCAGCGCCAGCACTCCGAACAACAGAGGGAAGAGGTCGGTCCGCACGTAGACCGCCACCGTGCGAGCCGTGGGCGAGGCCGCGAACAGCAGCCAGGCCGCCAGCCCCGCCGCGAGCCCGGCCTGGGCGCGGGCCACGGCGAACAGGGCCGCGGCCAGACCGGCGGCGACGATCGAGGTCACCAGCCGCGCCGCGTCGGCCGCGGGCAGGAAGCGCCGGCGCGCGCGGGTGGCGTCCGACTTCGGTCGGTCGATGCCGTCGGGGTGGAAACGCGGGTAGACGCGCCGCGAGGACTGGTCCATCCCGGCCACCGCCGCCGCCGCACCGAAGGCGAGCTTCGGCAGGAGCGGGTTCATCCAGCCGAAGGTCGACTCCTGGATGCCCAGGCGCCAGGGCCTGGCGGCCGCCTCGGCCAGCTCGGCCTCGCTGGCGCCCGCGTCGCGGGATTCGCCCGTGGTGGCCAGCTGCCAGGTGTGGACGCCGATCGCGACCCACTCGGCCTCGTCCACGTCGAAGGAATCCGGCGGCGCGGCGGAGCCCAGTTGGAACCAGGCCAGGGCCAGGGCGAACAGCACCAGGGCGAGCGCCGCACTGCGCAGCGGCCCCGCGCCCGCTTCCCTGTGGTCGTTGGCCCCCATCGGCCCGGGCAGTCTGCGGCCACGCTCTGCCGCCCGCAACGTCGCGCGCGGGGTGCCCGCTATGATCGGCGGCGATCCGCGTCCCACGGCGTGGCATCCCGACCATGAGCACCGATCGACGCCGTTCCACCGCCAACCTCGCCGCGGGCCTGCTGCTGGCCGCGCTGGCCGCGCTGGTCGGCTCCTGCGGCAGCGAGGCGCCGGCGCAGCGTCCGAACCTCTTGCTGGTGGTCTTCGACACGACCCGCGCGGACCACCTGTCGACCTACGGCTACGGGCGCGAGACCAGCCCCACCGTCGACGCCCTGGGCGCGCGCGGGCTGGTCTGCGAACAGGTCTGGTCCCAGGCGTCGCTGACGCCCGTTTCGGCCAGCAGCTTCCTGACCGGGGCCTACCCCTACCGGACCGGCGTCCGCAGCCTCTACATGGTCGGGCGCGAGGAGCTCTCGAGCGAGGTCGTGACCCTGGCCGAGCTGCTCTCCGACGAGGGTTGGAGCACCGCCGGCTTCGTCAGCGCGCCGCCCATGGGCGCGCGCTACGGGCTCGATCGCGGTTTCCAGACCTGGAACGACGACACGCGCAAGGGCGCCCGCGCGCGGGCCGCCATGGGCCTGGGCAACGAGTACCAGCGCCGCGCGGACGACACCGCCGACCTGGCCCTGGAGTGGCTGGATGGCGCCGTCGGCGAGGACCGGCCCTTCGCCCTGATGGTGCACTTCTTCGACTCCCACGACGCGACCCTGGTCCCTCCGCGCGAGTTCCTCGCGCCCCGGGTCAGCTTCGACCTCCCCGGCGACCTGGACCAGCGCGGGCACCTGCGCGAGGTGCGTCGCGACGAGGACCGCATCGAGCTCTACGACGCCGAGATCGCCTTCCAGGACGCGCAGCTCGCGCGCTTGATCGCGGCGCTCGACCGGGCCGGGCGCGCCGACGACACGCTCGTTTGTCTGATCGCCGACCACGGCGAGGGCCTCGGCCAACACGACTTCTGGACCCATGGCCTGTTGTGGGGCGAGCAGTTGCACGTGCCATGGGTGATGGCCGGACCGGGCCTGCCCGCGGGCGCGCGGTTGGCGCAGCGGGTGCGGCTGGTCGACCTGTTCCCGACCGTGGTCGAGCTGTTGGGCGTGGACCTCCCCGACGGCCTCGCTCCGGACGGGCGCTCGATCCTGCCCCTGTTGAACGGCACCGTCCCCGACGAACCGGCGGAGGTCTACGCCGAAGCCCACCACGCGCCCAACGACGGGCAGGGACGCGACACGCGGCTCTACTCCTTGACGGCCGGCAAGTGGAAGTACGTCCACCGCCCGGACGGCGAGAACCACGAGCTCTACGACCTGGAACAGGACCCGGGCGAGACCCGCAACCTGTTCACCCCCGACCAACCGGTCGCGCGGGCCCTGCGCGCGGAGTTGGAGCGGCGCGGCGCCGTGCGCGGTGTCGAGGGCTCCACCGAGCACCTCGACGCCGACACCATCGAGATGCTGCGCGAGCTCGGCTACCTCTGAGTTCAGTCCCGGCCGGCCCCCGCTCCCGTCGACGCGCACTCGGCCGATTGGGCCGCGCGCGCCCCATCGTGGTGATGGTAGTGGTCGACACCCTGCGCGCGGATCGCCTGCCCTTCTACGGGTACGAGCGCGACACCGCGCCGTTCCTCGCGAACCTGGCTCGGCACGGCGTGCTCTTCGAGCGGGCCTGGTCGGCGTCCTCGTGGACGGCGCCGTCGACGGCCTCGAGGTGATGCGGATCCCCGACGAGCTCGAGACCCTGCCCGAGACCATGGGACGCCTGGGCTACCGCACCTTCGGCATCGCGGACAACCCCAACATCGGCTGGCAGATCGGCCTCGACCGGGGCTTCGACCGCTTCACGACCTTCGAGAACACCGGTTCCGACCAGGTCGACGCCGAGCTCGCAAGTTGGGCCGAGGAGGTCGTGTTCGGCGAGGGCAGTTGGTTTCGTGTACCTGCACGACATGGACCCGCACGACCTCTACCAGGAGCGCGAGCCCAACTACGAGCGGCCGCCGGGCCCCAAGCCGCGCAACTCCGCACCGCGGCGCGGGAGGTGGCCCTGCCCTTCGTGGAGGCGGCCCACGCGAGCGAGATCCGCTACTGCGACGAGCGCATTCGCGAGGCCTTCGAGCTGCTGCACGTCGACGAGGAGACGGTGGTGATCTTCGCCTCCGACCACGGGGAAGAGCTGCTGCAGCGCAGCGACCAGACCCAGCACGGCTTCAAGCTCTTCTCGGAGCTGACGCGGGTGCCCCTGGTGATCGTCGATCCGACGCGGCCGCGGCTGCGCTCGCGCGTCGAGGCCAACGTCAGCACGGTGGACCTGCTGCCGACCCTGCGTGACCTGCTCGGCGACGAGACCCTCGACGAGGCCCAGGTGCGTCGCTGTCGGGTGCCCGACGACGCGGCCCCGCACCCCCCCGCGGAGGAGCGGCCGGTGTTCTCGATGCGCACGCGACTGGACGAGCTGGGCGGCGGCGAGCTGCGCGCGGTGGTCCGCGGCGACCTCGAGCTGATCGAGCGCGATCCCGACGTGAACGGACGGGGCGAGGTGCGCTGGCTGTTCGACCTGAAGCGGGACTAGGGCGAGCTGGACGACCTCGCCGAGGACTACCCGAGCGAGGTCGAGCGGCTGCGCGGGGTGTGGGACGAGTTCGCCTCGACGGCGCAGATCCACGCCCAGGTGGGCGCGCCCGCCGAGCTGGATGAGGCCCCGTCCAGAGCCCTGATCGAGTTGGGCTACACGGGCGGCGACGAGTAGGCCCGTCCGCGCCGCGGGCGGACGCGCGCCCTAGATCCGAGCGAATCGCTCCAGCGCCGCGACGGGCGCCGCCGATGGCCCCACGATGCTCCCGGGTCTCGACCGCCTCTGGCTCCCCGTCGTCAGCCTGGGCTCCTGCCTGGCGCTGGCCTTCTTCGGGGCCCAGATGCTGCTGGAGCTGCCCAGCTCCGTGGACGAGGCCGAGGCGCACCAACTGTCCCTGAAGGCGATCGAGAATCTGCGCACGATCTCCGCCGCCCAGGCCCGCTTCGCCGCCGACGGCACGATCGACGAGGACCACGACGGCTTGGGCGAGTACGGCTTCCTGCGCGAGCTGGGGGGCAACCTGACGCGCGGTGCCGCGGGCCGGCCGCGGCCGTCGCTGATCGGGACGGCGCTGACGTCCGCCGTGGTCAACACCCGCGGCCACCGCGCCGCCCTGGACGGGCACTACGTCTTCCAGGTCTGGCTCCCGGGTCGCGGGGGAGCGCCGCTGTCCGACGCGGTGTCGATCGAGTTCGCCGGGCCCGGCGCGATCCAGACCGACCAGGCCGAGCAACGCTGGTGCGCCTACGCCTGGCCGGCGAGCGAGGTGACCGGCCAGCAGCCGGCTTACTACGTCGGCGTGGAGGGCACGATCTGGGCCACCGATTGGAACCACGGCCCCCACTACCAGGGCCTCGACAGCGGACCCGACACGGGCGCGGCCAGCTCGGCGGGCGGCAGCGTGTGGAGTGGGCCGGCCGGCGACGGGCGGCCGAGCCGCGACGGGCGCATCTGGTACCCGCTGCTGCGCTGACGCGGCGGCGACCGGATCGAGCTCCGGATCGGACAGTCCCGGGGAGTGATGCTCCGCACACGCGCGACCGAGCCGCGCGGGGCCGACATCGAACGACTTGGACGCAAGGGCCGCGGATCCTGGGCACCGCTGCGGGCTAGCCTGTAGCCCGGTGCGCTCCCCCTCCCACCCCGTCCATCCCGCCGCGGCGGCGTGCGTCTACGCCTGGGCTCTCGTCGAGAGCCTGCACGGCTGGCCCTACGCCGTGGGCCTGGTCCTGCCCCTGCTGTTGGTCGGCCTGCTGGTCGGGGATCGGGCGCGGCTGGTCGAGGTCATCGCGGCGCGGCGCGTCGCCCTGGCCCTGGGAGCCCTGGCCCTGGCCCTCACGGCGGCGCGCCTGGGTGCCCTCGAGCACGGGCTAGCGGCCACCTACCGCACCGACCAGTCCCCCGAGGCCGGCGAGCGCTCCGTCGCCTACCGCCAACTCGAGGGCCAGACCCGAGTCGACGAACTCCTCTCCTTCGACGAGGAGAGCCGCGGCGCCTTCGTACGCCGCTGGCCCCTGAGCTTCCTCAACCACCGCCGCTTCGCGATCGCCTGGGATCGACGCTGGCCCACGGTGCACCTGGACTACCCGGACGCGGTCGAGCGCTTCCGGCCCTCGCCGCGGGTGCGGCCGGAGTTCGAGGTGGTCTGGCGCGGTGTCTTCACGGCGCCGGAGACGGGGCACTTCCTGCTGCGGGCCGAGGGCGGGATGCGCTCGCGCTTCGAGTTCGAGGGGCAGCAGGCGGCCAAGGGCCGCGACGCGACCCAGGCGGTCGACCTGGTCGCCGGACAGAGCTACGACCTGTCGATCCGCAACACCCAGGGTGCGGCCCAGCCGACGCGCTTCGAGCTCTTGTGGGGCAGCGCTGAGGAGGGGCTCGAGCCCGTGCCGCGCCGATCCCTGTCGCCGCGCCCCACCATTCCCGGTCGCCGCACCCTCGACGCCCTGGCCTCGTGGTTGGCGCTCGCGCTGGTGCCCGCCCGCGCGCTGGTCCTGGTCGGAGCCCTGGCGTGCCTGCTGGTCAGTCGCCGCGCCGCGGCTCCGGTGCGCGGCTTCCTCGGCGTGACCGCCATCGCCCTGGCCCTGCGCCTCGCGGTGCACGCCGTGTACTTCGGCCAGCCGCACAGCGGGATCATGCAGGGCTTCGGCAACGACGACTACCTGCACTTCTCCCACGCCCTGCGGATCGTGCTCGAGGATCCCATGGCCCCGGGCCACGCCTACTACTGGGCGCCGCTCTACCGCTACTTCCTGGCCCTGACGATGTTGGTCGTGGGCGAGGACTTCCGCCACGTGGTGCTCGTGCAGAACGTGCTGGGGGCCCTGACCTGTGGCCTCGCCTTCCGCATCGGGCAACGCGTCTTCTCGCCGCGCGCCGGCTGGGCAGCGGGGCTCGTGTGCGCCTTCTATCCGTTCCTGGCCTACTACGAGTGGACGACCTTCATCGCGGCCCTGGCCACCTTCCTGGCCACCCTCGCGATCGACCGCGCCGTGGCCGCGCGCGCCCTGCCGTCAGCGCGCAACCTGGCCCTGGCCGGAGTCGCGGCGGCGCTGGCGATCCTCGCGCGCCCGAACTTGGGCCTGTTCCTGCTCGCAGTCGCCGCCTGGTTCGCCCTGCGCGGCGGGGAGTGGTCCACGCGCCTGCGACGGACCGCGATCTTCCTGGTGGCGGCGTCGCTGACGGTCCTGCCGGTCACCGTGCGCAACTTCGCGGTCAGTGGCGAGTTCGTGCCGATCACCTCCAACGGCGCCGTCAACGTCTACATCGGCAACAACCCCGACGCCGACGGGACCTACCAGAATCCGCCCGAAGACGTCGATCCGAGCCAGTTCACGGCCATCGCCCGCGAGTTCATCCTCGAGCACACCGGTGATTGGCTGGCGTTGGAGCGCACCAAGCTCGAGCTGCTCCTGGCCGAGCGCCAACTCTGGCCGCTGCTCCTCCTCGCGCTCTGCGGCTGGATCTCCGCCCGTGCGCGCGGCAACCGCCGGACCCTGCCGGTCAGCGCCATGGCTGCGGGGGTCCTGGTGGTGCCGATCCTGTTCTTCATGCACGACCGTTTCCTGGTGCCCGGGGTGCCGGCCCTGGCGGTGCTCGCAGGACACGCCATCGACGTGGCGCTCGGGCGCCTGGGCTGGGGCCGTCCCGCCGGTGCCGCGGCGCGCCGAGCCCTCGCTGCGGGCCTGGTCGTCGCCGCGGTGCTCTACGTGACCTTCACGGCCTACGGCACGACCCTCCGCAACCGCGTGCAAGCCCCCTGGAACCTGGGGGCCGCTGCCCCGGTCACGCCTTGGTTCACCGGCGACCTGCGCTGAGCGCGCCGGTGCCTCACTCCTCGGTGTAGCCCAGCGCCTCGAGCTCGCTCAGGATCGACTCGTCGAGGCTCGCGCGACTCGCGTCCCCGAAGCCCAACTGCTCGGCCAAGGTGCGTTGCTCGCCCAGGATTCGCAGCAGTTCGCCGCGCAGCTCGTCCGCCACCTCCGGGCGCTGCTCCAGCAAGTTGGCCAGCTCGTGGGGATCGGCGTCGCGGGCGAAGAGCGCGTCCCCCTCGTCGGGCCGATGGTGGAAACGCCACTGGTCGTTGGTCAACGCATACAGGGGCCCAATCTCGGATCCCAGGTCGCGGCCGGTGCGCTGCCCGACGAGTGCGCGCGGCACAACCGGGCCGGCGAGCACGTCGATGCCGGTCGCCTGTGCCGCGAACGGCTCCGCCAGGGCGGGATCCAGGCGCAGCAGCACCGTGGCCAGCACGTCGCGCAGCTCCGTCGGCACCGCGGTGCGTCCGCGCGGCCCACCCTCGCCCGGGAAGCGCACGATCAGGGGCACCTGCAACTGCTCGCGGAAGATGCCCCCGTGTTGGCGCCAGTCGTGCTGCCCCAGCCCCTCGCCGTGGTCCGCCACGATCACCACCGCCGCCGAGTCCCACCAGCTCGACGCGCGCAGGGCGTCGAGGAAGCGGCCCACCTGGGCGTCGGCGTAGCGCACCTCGCCGTTGTAGCGGTTGATGGCCGAGCGCGTATGGAAGCGCCTGCCGCGGTCGAGCACGGAGTCGGGGATGGCGCGCTCCGTCAACCAGCGCTCGAACTCGGCGTCGGTCTCGAACAGGTCGAAGCCCGCCGGCGGCGAGTAGTCCGCGTGGGGGTCGTAGAGGTGCAGCCACAAAAGACGCGGCCCGCGCACCGGACGCGCGAGCTCGGCCAGGGCCAGGTCGACGGTCTCTTCGCCCAGGCGCTCGAAGCCCTCCGGCGCCGCGTAGACGTCGAAGCCCTCGGCCAGGCCGCAGTGCTCCTCGAGCGGTGTCGCGCTGACGAAGGCCGACGTCTCCCAGCCCGCATCGTGGGCCATCTCGGCGAACAGCCGCACGTCCCCGCTCGAGCGGAAGGCGCTACCGCCGGCCGCGCGGGTCGTGTTGGCCAGGACCCCGTGCTCCAGGGGCGCGAGCCCCGTGAACAGCGAGGTGTGCGCCGGCAGGGTCGTGGCCATGCCGCTGAAGGCCTGGTCGAAGACCAGGGCCTGGTCCGCGAACTCGTCGAGCCGCGGCGTGGTGTCGCGGAAGTAGCCGTAGGTGCCCACGTGGTCCGCGCGCAGGGTGTCGATCGTGATCACGATCAACGCCGGCGGCGACGGCTCGGCGCCACATGCCACGAGGCCGCCGGCCAGACCCAGCAGGGCCGCACACCGCAGCAGCGTCGACGACCGGGCCGCAGTGGCTCCAGATGCGGGAGCTACTGCCGAGTTGGTTGCCGCCGCGGGAACCCGCGCCCCAGGCGCTGCGAGCTCGGGCACATCGACCGCTGGAAGCAGGCTCCCCGGCCAACTCGGGTACGGGCGGATCGGGAATCGTCGACGGTCGCACATGAACTCGAGAGCGGCGACACCGGCGCGGGCCGCGAAGGACGACATGCTAACCTTCGCCCCGAGAAGCCCGTCCCTCCGAGTCAGCCCATGGACCACTGCGATCGCCGACGACTTTCTCGCAGTGGAGCTGCGTGCAGCGGGAACGGTCGACGCGCGATCGAGCCGCGGGCGCGGGTCGTTCAATGGATCGCCCTGGTCCTGCTCGGGGTCGTCGGCTGCGCTCCGAGCGCGTCCCCGCCGATGAACGCCGCGCCGCCCTCGATCCTGTTGGTGGTCTGCGACACCCTGCGGCGCGACGCGCTCGGCGCCTACGGCGCGACTGCGGCCTCCGCGACCCGACCGGGCACGCCCCACATCGACGACCTCGCCACCCGCGCCCAACGCTTCGACGCGGCCTTCTCCGCCGCGCCGTGGACCCTGCCCTCGGTGGCCGCGATCCTCACCGGCCGGCCGACGCGGGAACACGGCGCGCGCAACGCGGGCGAGGGCAAGCTGACCGGGATCGATCCCGGCCTGCCGACCCTGGCCGGGATCCTGGGCCAGGCCGGCTACCGGACCGGCGCCGTGGTCACCAACCCCTACCTCGCACCGTCCTTCGGCCTGGGTCGCGGCTTCGACGACTACGTGCACCTGCGCGAGCCCGGCCGCGGGCGCAAGGTGCGCGGCGATCGCATCGTCGACACGGCCTTGGACTGGCTGGCGGACGGCGACGACGGCCCGACCTTCCTGCTGGTGCACCTGTTCGACCCGCACATGGGCTATGACCCGCCGGGGGAGCTGCGCCCGCAGTGGCTGGCGGACGAGGACGATCCCGACCGCGCCCTCAACCTGATGCTGCGCGAGCTGTGGGATCGGGAGCGCTCGGCCAGCTCGCCGCCGGAGTTCCGCGCGCGGGTGCGCGAGCTCTACGACCGCGAGGTAGCCTTCGCCGACGCTCAGGTGGGTCGGCTCCTGGCAGCGTTGGAACAGGATGGCCGCGAATGGATCGTGGTCTTCACCAGCGACCACGGCGAGGAGTTCTGGGACCACGGCGGCTTCGAGCACGGCCACACTCTCTACGACGAGTTGGTGCGCGTGCCGTTGATCATCCGCTGGCCCGCGAACGGCGCAACGCCGCGCGGTGGCCCGGTGCGCACGGACATGGCCCGCCACATCGACCTGGCACCGACCCTCTTGGCCGCCGCCGGAGTGCCGCCCCCGCCGGGCATGGCGGGCCGGGACCTGGCGCAGGTCGCCAGCGCGCCGCACTCGGGCACCGCTCTGGTGACCAACACCCTCTACGGTGTCGAGCGGCGCGCGCTGATCAGCGGCGGCATGAAGTTGATCCACTCGGAGGACGGGACCGTTGCCCTCTTCGATCTAGTCGCCGATCCACGCGAGCGGGCCGACCTCGCGGAAGCGAAGCCGGCCCTCGTCGAGGCACTGTCGGCAGAACTCGAACGTCTCAGCTCGGGCCAGCGCACCGCGGGCGCGCCGGTCGAACTGGATTCGGATGTGGTCGAGGAACTCGAGGCCCTCGGCTACCTGCGCTGACCGCGCGGATGAGCGCGACGCTGCAGGGATCGCAGGTTGCTGGGCTCGCGCGGATCGCGCTGAAGAACAGGCTCCCGTGAGCGAGCCTGCTCGGCGCGGGCCGGCTCAGCGGCCACGGCGACGAGCGCGCAGCTCGCCGGCGTCGCGCTGGCGAGCTGCGCGCTCGGTGGTCGTGGGTCGCACCTCGGTCCGATGGCGCGTCGCGCGCTCCTCGACCCGGTGCTCGGTCCCGCGTCGCAGCTCGTCGCGCTCCGCCGTGACGGGGCGCCGCTCCCGCCCGGCGGTCTCGCGAGCACCCGGTCGCAGCTCGGTCTGGGCGGCGACGTAGGCCCCCATGTAGCCGCGCGCGTCGAGCTGTCCGACTCGCCCGTCGCCGTCGAAGTCCGCGAAGCGGCTGCCGGCACCGATCAGGCGCGCGAAGAGCACCAGGTCCTCGCGGTCCACGTCGCCATCGAGGTCGGTGTCCGCGGCATCGAGGAAGCGCAGGCTGAAGTTCGCGCTAGCGCCCTCCTGGTCCACGCGCGCGCCCTGGCCCTTGGCCACGACCAGCGCGTGGCCCTCGAACTGGAAGGCTCCAGGTTGCAGCCATCCGTAGCGGCGCGCGTGTTCCTGGCCGCCCGAGCGGGTCACGACTTCCAGATGCAGCGCATCCCCGCGACGGATTCGCGCCGCCGCGCCACTGTCGCCGCGGGTGCTGCGCACGTCGGCGGCGAACACGAAGCGCACCGTGTCGCGCACGTCGAAGTCGACGCGGTACTCGGCGCCGGCCGTGCCCGTCGCGCCGCGTTGGCCGCGCGCTGTCTTCGAGCGCGCGTCGACTACAGCTCCGAAGCCGTCGGGTCCCAGCAAGGTCGAGAAGTTCGACCAGGAATCGACGACGTCTGCGCCGAGGCGATCGTCCAGGTCGACGACCAGCGACGACCCCCAACTCGGAACCAGCTGGTCGAATCCGTCGCGCTCGCTCTGGTCTCCGGCCTGGACTCCCGAACCGGTGGCGAAGTTGTTGCGATGGACCGCGCGGATGTCGACGGACTCGGATGCAAGGGCGGGTGTGGCGGCGATTGGAACGGCGACGAACAAGAGGGGCTTCAGGCGCATAGGGAGCGTGATCTCGTGCGAGCGGCCCGCCGGCGTCGACCCCACTCCCCCCACGGGAGTGATCCCTTCGACCCCCACGGTCGACCGCTCGAACCCTGGTCGGAGCGAGCCGGGCGCGAACTTCACGCGCGTCGGGGATTCCGGGCCCTCTCGAGCCCGATCACTCAGGCTTTACAGATCCGATCACCGGGGGCCACGGCCCCTGCTACCACCACGCGGGCATTGACCCCCCGCAGCCGCTGACTGCGTCCCTGGGGTGCGCTGACCCACGCCATGGCCGCTGAGCCGAAGCGCGCGACGAACTTGTCGCAGCCCGTGTGCGGCGGTGCGGTGATCTCGATCTGCGCCGTGCCCACCTGCAGCCGAGTGCCTGGCGGCAGGCTCGACTCCGACAGATCGAGGTCGACGAAGAGCTGATCCCCCGCCAAGGGCCAGTGCGCGCGGTCTCCGGCGATCGCCTCGGCCGCGCGGACGTTCATCAAGGTCAGTTGAAGCTCCGGGTGGGCGCTGCCGTCGGCGGTCGCTCGACTGCCACGTGACTGCCAGTTATCACCAACAAGGCCTTCAACTGGGTCGAGGAACCCGTGTTCGAGCACCTCGCGCTGGCCCTCTTCGGGTCGGCGCACCACCAACTCGACCGAGCCCGTTTCGATCGGCGACGGGGCGCACGATGTCCAGCGCCGCTCGAGCTCGTCGCGGTTCGGATGTCGCATGAATGTGAGCTTAGAACTCGAAGCGCGAATCGGGACGCGTTTTGCGGCGCGGCCCGCGTGTCGCCGGAGCGTGACGCCCGACTCGCGGGTTGCGTGTCGGAGCGTCCTGGGCGATCCTCGGTCGCGGGGGGCGCGGGGACCACACTTGGTGCCGTTCGATCGCCTCCCATCAACCGGAGGAATCTATGACCCGTTGCTGGATCGGGCGAACTGCCCGTGTGCTCGCTCCCGTTTCCGTCTTCACCCTTCTCGGCCCGGCCACCTTGGCCAGCGGCGCTCTGGCCGCGAGCGCCGCGGCCAACAGTGATGGCGATCCCCTGCCCACGTCGATCGAGGACGGGGGCGCGATCCTGCACTTCGACCCCGACGACCCGGACCTCGGGTTCTCGTTGATCGCGATCGGCGACCAGGCCGATCCCATGGCCTACGACCTGGTTCGCACCCACCTGTGGGAGATCGAGTTCCGCGATCCCGCCGCGCCCGGTGTCGAACTCGTCGCCCTGCCCGATCGCAGCCTCGGCTTCGCGTTCGACTTCGTGGTCTCGTCGATCGACGACGATGACGACCACGGCTATGGGGGCTACGGCGGTGACGATGATGACGACGGCAACGGCGGCTGGGGGGGCCACGGCGACGACGACGATGGTGGCGGCGGCTGGGGTGGCGGCGACGATGACGACGACGATGGCGGTGGCTGGGGAGGCGATGACGACGACGATGGAGGTGGCGGCGGCTGGGGCGGCGGCGGCTGGGGCGGCGGTGACGGCCACTGTGGCGACGACGATGGTCTCCTGTTGCAGTGGATCGGCGTCACCCACCCGTCCTTCCCCAACGGCGAGGCCTTCGACGTCGATGTGCGCCTGACGGCGCCCGAGGACGAGCCCTACGTCCAGTTCGAGATCGCGATCCGCGGTGTCGAGCCCTTCGCGTCCCAGGTCTTGATGCAGCGCTTCCCGCGCGTCGAGATCGTCGGGGGTCCCAGCGGCGCCAGCGAGCGCCTGGTGATCCCCTACTGGCAGGGCAACCTCTACGACGATCCGATCCGCAGCTCGGACCTGTTCGTCGCCTCGCAGTTCCTTCCGCCCGAGCGGCATCCCGGGCCCCTGAACATGCAGTGGCTCGCCTACTACGACGAGTCCGACCCGAGCGAGGCGATGCTCTACTGGGCCACCCGCGACGGCGGTGGCTTCCCCAAGGGCTTCCGCATCGATCCGAACCCCTTCGACCCCGTTCCGAACCTGGGCCTGTCGATCGAGCACGTGCCGGTCGGCAACGGTTCGATCGGCATCGACCACGCCACGCCGTTCCCCTTCACCGTCGGGGTGCTGCGTGGGGACTGGTACGACGCGGCGCGCTTCTACCGTGAGGACTGGGCCCTCGACCAGCCGGGCCCGTCCAAGGGCACGATGCGCGAGAACCCGGACTTCTCCCAGACGATGCTCGACGCGGACCTGTTCGGGATCCTCGGGCAGGACTTCTGCGCGGTGGACCCGCCCGCCTGCGCGATCACAGGCATGCGCCAGAGCGACCCCAGCAACTGGATCTTCGCCGCGCAGCACGTCCTCGAGCTGCAGGCCTTCTTCGGCACCGACGACGTGGTCTACCAGGCCTCGAACTGGGAGCGCAACTCGCTCGCCGCGAACTGGGGCGAGTGGCTGCCGGCGAACAGCTTCTTCGAGCAGTACTTCGTGCCCCAGGCCGGCGCCGCGGGCATCACCTGGGCGCCGTACTTCAACTACCTGACCTACGACAACACGCAGCCGACCTACTTCAGCTCCGACGTTCCGGGCTTCGAAGGCCGCTTCGTGGGTGACTTCGCCGTGACCGACGTCGACGGCAACATCAAGGTCACCCAGCAGATCCACTGCGACAACATCGACTCCTGCAACCCGCAGCTGCTGCCCGAGGTGATCGGCACCGTGCAGATCGACGCGGGCACTCCCTGGGCGGTGGAGTACACGCGCTACATCGCGACCCAGCTCGAGGCCTACGGCGCGGGTCGTCCGGCGGGCATCTACCTGGACGTCCTGCAGGGTGCGGCGCGCCTGAACTACTCCCAGGCGGTGGAGCAAGACGGCTTCCACCAGCGCGGGGGCGGCCGCTACGCCAGCGATGGCGCGCTGACCGTGCTCGACACCCTCCGGGGCACCCTGCGCAACGACTTCGGCAACTCGGAGTACTTCGTCGAGACCGAGTCGCCGTTCGAGCCGGCGATCGGCGACGTAGAGTTCACCTACGGCTACCACGGTGGGGTCAAGACCCTCGACGGGGTGCGCCGGGTGGTGCCCCTGTACCAGTCGGTCTACCACGACTACCAGCGCACCAGCTCGATCTTGAGCCTCGACATCCCGCCGAGCTCGCCCTTCATCTTCAATGCGTCGATCTGGCTCTCCGCGCGCCAGATCTTCGACGCCAACCTGTTCATGGGGCACGCCCCCTACGCCACGACGCGCGTCTCGCCCTTCACCTTCGCGATCCGCACGAACCCGGCCTTCTTCCCGGCCCTCGCCAAGCACCTGGGCCTGGCGCGGGACCACACGCAGTTGCTGGCACTGGACGCGGTGCGTGACACGGCGGTCTTCGGACAGCGGCTGCGCAGTCCGCAGACCGACTCGGGACGCTCCTACGTGCAGTTCCTGATCGTCAACGACCTCAACCCGCTCGAGCAGACCCAGCCGGTGGTGTACGCCTCGGCCTACGGAACGCCCGGGCCCGACGGCCCGATCGGGATCCTGTTGACCAACTGGACGGACGCCGCCGATCCCCTGTTCGAGCCCAACTTCGGCTTGCCCCTGTGGGAGCTGGGCACGACGCCCGGGCCGCAGACCATCCACGTCACCATCGATCCGGACGACTACGACCTGGCGCCGGCCGTCTACACCGTGCGCGAGGTCCTGGCCGGTACCGGTGAGATCGTCGAGCTCGCCGAGCCCCTGGATCTGACCGCGGGTCCTGCGTCGATCGAGGTCACCCTCGGCAGCCTCCAGGGTCGCTACCTGCTGATCCAGGGCGAGGGCCAGGGCGGCGGCTGCGGCGATGGTGATGACGATGACGACGGCGGGGGCTGGGGGGACGATGACGACTGAGCCCTGATCCGCGGTTCCGATCCGCAACACCACAAGGCCTTCGGGGCCCGCCCGCGTTCAGATCGCGGTCGGGCCCCGACTTCGTTCCAGGCTGCCGCCATCCCGATCCCGGGCATCGCTCGGCCTCGCGCCCAAGCCCCTCCGGCCTGGGGTCGATGAGCACCCCATGGATGCCGTCACCGCCGCCGTACGAGAGCAATACCAGCGCTTCCCGTACCCGGCCGGCCCGCCCCTGGTTCGGCAGGGGACCGATGCCCGCACGCTGCTCGCCACGGTCTCCCGCGCTCGCCCGGCGGCGGGCCCGATCCGAGCTCTCGACGCCGGCTGCGGCTGTGGAGTCGGGCTGATCGGCGCGGCCGTGCTCCAGAGCGACGTCCAGTTCACCGGCATCGATCTGTGCGATCGCTCCCTCGAAGCCGCCTCCCATTCGGCGGCCAGTCGCGGTCTGAACAACGTGTCGATCGAGAAGGTCGACCTGATGACCTTGGACGGTCTGACCGTGCCCGAGGGCGGCTTCGACGTCATCTACTCGTCCGGCGTCGTGCACCACCTGTCCGATCCCGCCCGGGGCCTCGCGCACCTGGCCGGGGTGCTGGCGCCCCATGGGGTGCTGAGCCTGATGGTGTACGGCACCAAGGGTCGCGAAGCCCTGTACCGCCTGGTGCGCGCCATCGACGCCCTGGTTCCGCGCGACCGCCCCCTCGAGGAGCGCCTGGAAGTCGGCCGGCGCCTGGTGCGCGACATGGAAAGCGGACCCCTGTTCGCCGGTCCCTGGGCCGACCTGGCGGAGATTGCCGACGTCGAGTTCGTCGACCGCTACTTGAACGTGAACGAGACCAGCTACGACGTCGACGGGGTGCTGGAGCTCGTCACCGGGGCCGGGCTCGACTTCGTGCGCTGGACCGAGCCGCGGGACTGGGACCTGCGCGAGGTCCTGCCCCCGGGCGCCTCGCGCGACCGGGCGCTGGAGCGGCCCGTGCGGCAGCAGTGGAAGCTCGTCGACGAGCTCACCTGGCGACCGCGACTGGAGCTCCTCGCGGCGCGGGCGGGCAACGCGCCGCGCGCGCCGCTGACCGCGGGGGAGCTCGACAGCGCGATCCTGTGCGTCAGTCCCGAGGCGAGCTTCGAGTCGGAGCGCCGCTTCCTGCGGGGAGCCTCACGCACCGAGTCCTGTAGCGTTCGCGTGCGGCGGGGCGAGCCCCTGCGCCTGGGGCCGGGTCCGGCCGCGCGAGCCGTGGCCCTGGTGACCGAGACCCCGGTGCCCTTCCTCGGGTTGGACCTGGTACAGGCATTGGTGCGCGAGGACTTCGCGGAGGCCGAGGCCCGCGCCGCCACCCTGGCCCTCGTGCAGGCGGAGGTCCTGTACCGCCCCCATCCCACCGAGGTCTGAGTCCGGCGCCGATTCGGCAATAGTCGGCCAGCCGGCGCGGATGCCCGGCGATGGCATCCCTCGCTGCCCTGCTGTTGCTCGCCGCCCTGCCCGCGTTGACGCCGCATTTCGGCTCGCTTGGTGCAGGGGACGAGGGCGACCCGCGCCGGGACGCCGCGCCGCCAGTCGACCGGGACGAGCTCGTCCTGCGGCTGCGCGATCTGATGCGGACAGGGATCGCCAAGCCCACGCCGTCGATGAGCTTCGTCCGGCGCCTGGCCACGGCGCAGGGAGCGGTCCCATCCCTGTTCGACGGCTCCTACGACTGGCATTCCTGCGTCTTCGCCCACTGGTCCCTGCTGGTCATCGCGCGCACCACCGGCGACGAGGAGCTGTCCGTCGAGCTCGCGGCGAAGCTGACGCCGACGGCCCTGGCCCGCGAGCTCGGCTACTTGGAGCAGGTCGATCCGCGGCTGCGCGCGACCGACCCCTACGATCGCGCCTGGCTGCTGCGCCTCTTGGCCGAGCTCGAACGCCACGGGTCGGCGAACCGTGCGGCCCTGGGCGAGCTGCGCGCGCGACTCGAGGCGGAGCTGCTCGACTGGCTCGAGCACCGCCCCTTCCCCGAGAACCCCACCCGCGACCCCCAGGTGCTCGGCGGTCGACCGTTCGTGGGCTACTACCAGTCCTGGCTGTTCACGTGGATCCAGCTGCGCTTGGCCGGCCCCACTTGCGCCGACGCCGCCACGCGACTCGAGGCCCAGCGCGTCGAACGCATCCTGCCGCAACGGTCCGCGGTGGCGGCCCACACCGACTACTCGGACTACGACTTCCTGTGGCTGCCCAGCCTGCAGGTCCTGGTCGAGGAGCTGAGCCCCGCGGGCCTGGCACCGATCCCCTTCGAGGTCGGCTCACCGATTCCGATCCCCGAGCGACTGACGACGGCCAACGTGCATCCCTTGGGCCTCGAGGTCACGCGCCTGTGGGCCCTGGGCGCCCTGGCCGCTCGGGGCGACGGGGCCGCCGCCGCGGACTTCGATCGGCGCCTGGCCGGAATCGTCGCGCGGCCCGAGCTGTGGAGCGAGGGCTTCGAGGCCGTGACCCACTGGGTGCCGCAGTTCCTGTTCGTGGCCTGCTGGATGCGCGACGGCAGGCCCTGAGCCGCCCGTGCTCAGAAGGCCTCGTCGACCAGGATCCGCGCCAGCTCCGCGGCCTCGTCACGGGCCACACCGCCGAAGCGGGCGGCGACCAACTCATCCACCAGCGCCGCCAGTCGCCCGGACGTGGCGGCCGCCACTCCCGCTGATCGCAGGCGCAGGTCCAGGTCCGGTCCGACCACGGCCGCCACGCTGCAGTCGAGGGCGCGGGCCAGGAACTCGATCAGGGCCGAGCCGACCATCGCCGAGGCGGATTCGTCGCGGTCCGCGTGGCCTTCCGTCAACTGCAGTGCGCGATCCAACTCGCCTCGCGCCGCGCGGGCCCGCTCCCGAGTGCGCTGCGCGCGCACCTGCACCTCGGTGGGCGCCATTGCCCGCGCGCCGCGGCGCCGAAGGGCCCACAGGCCGGCGGCCGCGATTGCCAGGGCCAGGGCCGCGATGCCTCCCAGCAGGCCGGGATTGCGAACGGTGTCGGAGTCGTCGCCAGAGCCTGCTGCGGTGCTCGCGGGCTCGTCAGCCCCCGACTCGAGGTCCAGCGCGGTACCGGATGCAGGAGCCGCCCGCACGACGATCGGGATCGGGTCGAGCGCGACGGTGCGGTAGACGCCGGCCACGGGATCGAAGGAGCTGACCTGCGGAACCGCCAGGTCGAGGGCCCCTTCGCGCAGGGGCTCGATGGTGTAGACCACTTCGACCTGCGTCGCGCCGCGGGTGAGCGTGCCATCGCTCGCGCGCAGGCCGGCGGAGGAGGGCAGATGAGGGGGCGAAGTGAAGCCCCCGAGGTCCGCGCCGCCAAGGGTCAGGCGCAGCTCCAACTTCTCGCCCAGGGTCAGGTCCCGCGGGCTCGCACCAGCTTGCACGGTCAGATCACCCAGGACGCCGATGAACGACGGCGGCCGACCCTGCTCGGGCAGGTCGCGGACCGCGAGCGTGGCCGCCTGCGCCTGGGCGAAGGCCTCGAAGTGATCGAGGGGCTGGCGACCGCCCAGGAAGCTCTCGCCGAACTCGGTGGCGTAGGCGAAGCGCAGGATCGGCCCGGTCAAGTCGACCGCGCCGGCGCCCTCCGCGCGGAAGTGCCGCGCGACGGTCACCGAGCGCCGCAGGCGCCCGTCCACTTCGCGGTCCTGCGACCGGTCGGCCCGCACGACGCTGCCGCCCAGGGCCAGGCTCGGCCCACTGCCGCCGAGTTCACCGTCGAGCGGGACCAGCAGGCCCTCGATGCCCTCGAACCAGGGCGCTCCGAGCAACACCTGGAGGTCCAACTCGCGCTGCACCAGGGGCACGGACCAGGTCTCGAAGAACGCCACGTCCAGGTCCAGGACCACGTTCAACTCGACCAGCTCGCCCACCCAGAGCGGCCGGCTCGGGACCGACAGGGTCACCGACGCCGCGTCCGCGGCATCGATCTGAGCCGCGGCGATCGGCGCCACCGGCGCAAAGCAGAGCGCCGCGATGAGGACCGACGTCACGGGCACGGAAGGGAATCCGACGTGGGGGGACAGGTGAACGGCGAGGGGGACGGTGTTTCCCGGCGGGCTGGGCAGCCGGAGCTTGCGCCAGCGGGCGCGGATCCTACGAGAACCGAGGGCGCCGCTGACCGGTTGCAAGAGGCGAGCCAGGTCGGCGACCGGGCACGATCTTCGCACGGGCCGCGCCCCGAGCGAGTGGCGACCCCCGGGGTCGCCCCCTTGGACCGGGCCGGGTCCACCAGCCGAGGATCGCGACAACCGATCCGGCTAGGCTAGCGCGGCCCCGATCCCGACCCCTTCCGAGTCCGACCATGCGAATCACTGCCGCCTCCCCCACCCTTGCGACGCTGGCCCTCGCCGGGCTGGTCACGCTGCTGCCGGCGCGCGCCCAGCTGGCTCCCTCCGCCACCGACCAGGACCCGCTCGGTGCGCCCGCCGAGACGGAGCAGGGAGCAACCCCCGCTGCGACGCAGGCGCCGACGGTCGGCGACCGCCGCAACCAGGGACTCGAGCGGGAGCAGATGTGGGCCGCGCCCACGGCCGAGGACTGGGCCAAGCCCTGCCTGATCCCATGGGAGCGGACCTTCGACGACGCCATCGCCGTGTCCCTCGCGACCGGCAAGCCGATTCTGGCCTGCGTCAACATGGACGGCGAGATCGCCAGCGAGCACTACGCCGGCGTGCGCTACCGCCAGCCCGAGGTGGCCTCGCTCTACGAGCCCTACGTGTGCGTGATCGCCTCGGTCTACCGGCACACGCCGCGGGACTACGACGAGCAGGGCCGGCGCATCCCCTGCCCGCGCTTCGGCACGGTCACCTGCGGCGAGCACATCCTCAACGAGCCCGAGCTGTACGACCGCTTCCTCGACGACGTGCGCGTGTCGCCGCGGCACATCATGATCGAGCTGGAGGGCGACGAGGTCTACGACGTGTACTACGCCCTCGACACGGCCTCGGTGTTCGACACGATCCGCGAGGGCATCGCCACGCGCACGCGCGAGCCCTATCCGGACACGGGCAACGATCGGCCGCTGCTCGATCGGGTCACCAGCCGCGCGTCGGACGACATGGAGATGGTCGAGCGCGCTTACGTCGACGGGAACGCGGACCTGCGGCGGGCGCTCCTGCGTCGAGCGACCGAGGCCGGGGGCGACGCGCCCATCGACCTGTTGCGACTGGCGATCTACGGGCTCGATCCGGAGCTCGCGGACCTGGCCCGCGAGGCCCTGGTGCAGACCTCGAACCCCAAGGCGGCGGACCTGATCGCCGAGGCCCTGCGGGTGCCGATGCCGGCCGACGACCGCGAGGCGCTGTTGGCCGCCCTCGAGCGGCAGGACGCGCACACGCCCTGGGCCAAGTCCCTGTCGGCGGTCTACCGCGGGCTCGCCACGCGCTCCGAGTCGTTGGACGTCGACAGTTGGACCCGCGCCCTGGAGGGGGCCGAGGCGCCGATGGAGCGTCGCGATCGCGTCCAGGTGGTCTCGCGCCTCGAGTACGGCGGCGCGGCGGCCAAGGCCCAGCCCACCGATCCGGCCTTGAAGCTCGAGTTGGCGGAGGCCTCCCTGGCCCTGGCCGTCGATCCCCAGGCCGCGGCGGTGCTCGGCAACGGCGGGGGCGTCGTGCGCAGCTACCAGCAGCTCCTGCTCGAGGACGCGCGGCGCGCCGCGCTCGAGGCCGAGCAGCTGGGCGCCACCGGTTGGCGCGTGGACGCCACCGTGGCCATCGCCGCCTTCTTCCTGGGCGACATCGCCCAGGCGCGCACGCGCGCCGACGCCGCCGTGGGCGAGATGCCGCCCGGCCAGGCGGATTGGAGCGCGATCTCGGTGCTCTCGATCTTCGCCGAGGCGCGGCGCGAGGCGATCACCGAGGCCGTGGCCGCGGGCAACGACTGGCCCCGCGAGTGGCTGACCGACGTCCACGCCGCCTACTCGGTGATCAATCGTCACCCCCTCGGCACCGAGGCGTCGGTGGTCAAGCACGTGGACTTCCTGCGCACCCTCGGCGCGGTGGATCGCGCCTGGGCGGCCCTCGACGAGGGCCTGATGCGCTATCCCGACTCCTGGGACCTGCACGGTCGCAAGCGCGCGCAGGTGCTCTATCAACTCGGCTACCGCGGCCTCGAGCCGGCCTACCAGGCCATGCTCGCCTCCGAGTACGCCTCGCCCAACACGCCCTGGTACGCGGGCTTCGCTTCGCTGACGGCGGCCGAGTTCCACCGCCGGTCCGGTGAGCGCGAAGAGGCCCTGGCCGCCTACTCGCGCGCGATCGACTACTACGACCAGTCGGTGGCCAACAACCCCGACAACCTCGAGAGCGCGGACCACTACGCGGCCATGGCCCTGGCCGGTCGCGCCCGCGTCTTGATGGAGCTGGGGAGGCTCGAGCCGGCGGTGGCCGAGATCGAGGCCTCGTTCGCGCGCCGGCCCCAGGCGGCGGATGCCCTCGATGGCCTCAACCTCTCGGGCGTGGCCACCGCCCAGGCCCTGCGCTACCGCGCCAACCGCGCGGAGCGCGTGGACCTCGCCCACCGTGTCCAGGCGGCCCTCGACGTGCTGCCGAACGACAAGCTGCTGCCGGCGCCCTTCGACCGCGTGGGACCCGCCACCCGCAGCGCCGACGGCCGCCGCCCCCTGGGCCAGGACGACGGCAACGACGGTTGATCGCCGGCGCGGCGACCTCCCCCGGAGCGGACTCGTTCAGTCCGCTTCGGGGCCGGGCACGACCACCACGGCGCCCTCGGTGTCGCGCACGGTCGCGTGGGCGACGCTGCCCAGCAGGAAGCGCGAGAAGCCGCTGCGACCCTGGGTGCCCATCACGACCAGGTCTCCGGCGCGCCGCTCCTCGGAGACCGCGATGCGCGGATCGCCCTCGGCGAAGATCGACTGCAGCGACACGGCCGGGGTTTCCTCGAGCTCGGCGATCCAGCGTTCCAGCTCGCCCCGCTCCTGGTCGCGATCGGCCTCGACCACGTAATTCGCGCCGGCCAATCCCGAGCCGTCGGGGTCGTAGGCGAAGCTCGGGGGCACGTAGCAGTGCAACAGGGTCAAGGGCGCGCCGAAGGCCACCGAGTAGCCGATGGCGTGGTGCACCGCCGCGCGGCTGTGGTCGGAGAAGTCGATCGGCACCAGTACGCGCTCGATCGGCTCGACGGGGGCGGTCTGGTTCCAGACGGGGATCGGCGAGTGGCCGAGCACGGCGCGGGTGGTCGAGCCGAACTCGAACAGCTTGCGCTCGGCGTGGGGGCCGATCACGAGCAGGTCGGCGCCCGTGGCCTCGGCGCGCTTCAGGAGGGCCTCGGCCACGTGGCCGGGGACCGTCTCCACCTCGCAGGTGGTCAGCTTGACGTCGCTGTTGGCTGCACGGGCCTTCGCCACCCGCTCTTCGACCTCGGCCCGCGCCTTCGCGAAGGCCTCGCCGTTCAGCTTGGCCAGCTCCTCCTTGCGCACCACCGGCCCACGCGGGAGCGGCGCTTCGACCACGTGCAAGACGTCCAGCTCGGCCTCGAAGCGTCCGGCCAGGTCGAAGGCCCGGACCAGGGCGTCCTGGGAGAGTCCGCGGGTGTCGGCGCCGACGAGGATGCGACGGATGGAGTCGGGGCGGTTCATGGAGGGACCTGGTGTGGGTTCGGAGGGGCCTCTGGGCCGGTGGCGGCGCATTTCGGAGCCGCGAGTCCACTTTAGCGTTCAGGGCCCTGGCCGGACACCCGTCCGCGGAGCTGTGACAGACTTGCGGGCTCCCCCAAGCCCTCCGAGGACTCTCCCATCGTGACCTGCCCCCGCTCCCTGCGCCCCGCCCTGCTCGCCCTGGTGGCGTGCCTCGTCGCCCCCCTCGCCGCAGCCCAGGCCCCCGCCGGCTACTACGACACGGTCGACGCCTCCTCCGCCGCGACCCTGCGGTCCTCCCTGCACGCGGTGATCGACGACCACCAGCGCTTCCCCTTCACCTCGGGCGGCACCGACACCTGGGACATCCTCGAGCTGGCCGACGAGGACCCCGGCAACGCGGGCAGGATTCTCGACGTCTACCGCAACGCGAGCTACCCCAAGCAGGGCGGTGGGAACTCCTTCTACTCGCGCGAGCACTCCTGGCCGAGTTCGCTGGGCTTCCCCAACGACTCCGGCTCCAACTACCCCTACAGCGACTGCCACGGGCTGTTCCTGAGTGACGACGCCTACAACGGCGCGCGCAGCAACAAGCCCTACCGCAACTGCGACCCGACCTGCGCCGAGTGGCCCACCGACCCCAATGCCGGCGCCGGCGGCGGCTCGGGCAGCTACCCGGGCAACTCGAACTGGACCACGGGCTTTCAAACCGCGGGGACCTGGGAGACGTGGAACGGCCGCCGCGGCGACGTGGCGCGGGCGATCCTGTACCTCGACGTGCGCTACGAGGGCGGCACCCACGGCGGCACCGGCGCGTCGGAGCCCGACCTGATCGTGACCAATGACGAAGCGTTGATCATCGCCAGCGCCACCGGGAACAACGAGAGCGTGGCCTACATGGGCATCCGCGACGTGCTCTTGCAATGGGCCGCGGAGGATCCGGTCGACGCCAAGGAACTGGCGCGCAACGACGCGGTCTTCGCCTTCCAGGGCAACCGCAACCCCTTCATCGACCACCCCGAGTGGATCGACATCCTGTGGGGCACCGGCACGGCCACGGGCGAGCTGTGGATCAACGAGTTCCACTACGACAACGGCGGCGCCGACGTCGGTGAGTTCGTCGAGGTGGCCGGCACGGCCGGCCTCAACCTCGCCGGCTATCGCATCCTGGCCTACAACGGCGGCGACGGGGCGCCCTACGGCTCGGTCGACCTGGTGGGCCTGGTGCCCGACGCCGGCGGTTGCCTCGGGACCGTCTCCTTCGCCTTCCCCGACCTGCAGAACGGCTCGCCCGATGGGCTCGCGCTGGTCGATCCGCTCGACAACGTGCTCGAGTTCTGGAGCTACGAGGGCGCCTTCACGGCCACCGACGGTCCGGCCTTCGGTCTGACCTCCACTGACGTGGGCGTCGAGGAGTCCGCCGCTGCGCCGCTCGGTCTCGCGCTCGCGCGCATCGGCACGGGCACCACCGGTGCCGACTTCGCCTGGGGCGGGCCGCAGGCCGAATCCCCCGGCGCACTCAACGCTGGCCAGGTCTTCGGCGACGCATGCACGGCTCCCACGGGCCCCCCGGCCCCCACCGGGCTCGCGGGCGTGTCCTGCGCCGGCGCGGTCAAGCTGACTTGGACCGGGAGCCTCGATCCGGGCGTCACCGGCTACGGCGTCTACCGCTCGAGCTTCTCGGGCTTCGGCTACGTGCCCCTGCCCGGGAGCCCCGTGACTTCGCCGACCTACCTGGACACCGGCGCCAGCTCGGGCACGACCGCCTACTACGTCGTGACGGCCATCGACGGTAGCGGTGAGTCGGACTTCTCGACCGAGCTCGCCATCGGCGTGCAGGGCGGCGGGGCGGCCGGCACGCCCTGGATCAACGAGCTGCACTACGACGACGAGAGCACCGACGACGGCGAGTTCGTGGAGGTCGCCGGTCCGGCCGGTCTCGACCTGAATGGCTGGATCCTGGTGGGCTACAACGGCTCGACCCAGGTCAGCTACTCGTCGGTGAACCTGTCGGGGACGATCGCGGATGAAGCCGGTTGCGTCGGCGCCCTGGCCTTCCCCTTCGCCGGTCTGCAGAACGGCGCGCCCGACGGGATCGCGCTGGTGGATCCCCAGGGCAACGCGGTCGAGTTCATCTCCTACGAGGGCAGCTTCACCGCGTCCGGCGGAGCGGCGGACGGCATGCTCTCGACCGACATCGGCGTGTCCGAGACCAACTCGACGCCGGCCGGCCTGTCTCTGCAGCGCACGGGCAGCGGCTTCAGCGCGGGGGACTTCGGCGGTTGGGCCGGCCCCACGGCGCAGACGCCCGGCGCGGTCAACGCCGGCCAGAGCTTCGTGGGCGGCTGCGCGACACTGGTCCAGGCCTACGGCTGTGGCCTGAACCCGGCGGGCAGCCTGCAACTGCTGTCGGGCAACCCGACGGTCGGCGCGACGCTGGTCTTCGGCGTCGACAACCCGACCGGCAACCAGACCGTGGGCTCGATCTCGCTGCTGTTGATCTCGCTCTCGCCCGATCCCGGCTTCCCCTGCGGGACGCCGATCCCCGGCTTCGGCATGGGCGGCCCGGGACTCCCCGGCGAACTGCTGATCTCGACCCTGCCCGGTCAACTGATCCAGCCGACCCTCGTGGGTCCGGCCTGGGCCGGCGCCGGCAGCCCTGCGCCGATCGCCATCGCCGTGCCCTTCGACTGCGTCCTCGCGGGCCTGGTCTTCTACGTGCAGGGCGCGCTGATCGATCCCTTCGGGCCGACCGGCATCGGCCTGACCGAAGGCGCCCGGGTCACCCTGGCGAACTGAGCCGGCCCCAGGCGAAGGCCGAGCCGCCGAGACCCGCACCGGTCTCGGCGGCCCGCGCCAAGAGCGCCGCGATCACGGCGGCCTCGGGGTGGTCGCTGCCCACCGACGCGAGGCGCGCGCCGATCGACGCGGACAGGGCCGCGAGATCCTCGACCGCGGGCTTCAAGTGCGTCTCGAGTTCGACCGTCGCGTCCGGGGCCGCGGCCAGTATCAGCGCGGCCAACTCCAGCGGGGCGAAGCCCTCGCCGTGGACCATGCCGGCGCGGCGGTCGTCGGCGCGCAGCCACTGGTCGATGCGCCAGCCCACGTCCTGCGAGGGCTGGAAGCGGTCGTACCAGGGCTCGGCCAGGAGCACGCCGACGCTCGCCACGCGCAGGGCCTCGGCCACCGCGCGCGGGGGGTCGACCAGGTGGTGCGGCACGTGGCGCATGGTGACCCACTCGAAGGCGCCGTCCTCGAAGGGCAGTTGCTCGGCGCGGCCCCTGCGTACGTCGAGGCCCGCTCGCACCAACTCCTCGGCGCGCTCGGCGTCCTCCTCCAACCCGACCGCGGCGACGCCCGCCGCTTCGCAGCGCCGCAGCAGACCTCCGCGCCCACATCCGACGTCGAGCACCGAGCCGGGCGCCTGCTCCAACAGGCGCTGGGCGAAGCGATCGAACAGGTAGGCGCGGTTGTCTTCGCGAGTGACCAGGGGCAGGTCGGGCATGGGCGGACTCGGGCCGGAGCGGGAAGATGAAGGTCTGCGCCCCAGGTTAGCGGGCGCCGACCGCTTGGCCGACGCCCGCAGGGAACTCACGACCCCAGCACGATCTGGAGCCGGTTCGAGACCGAGAACTGCGGCGCGAGGGCGCAGGGGGTCGAGCCCGGCGTCGGTGTCGTGAACTGCGCCTCGAAGGGCTGACCGACCAGCGACGCCTCACAGGGCACCTGCAATACGACCTGACTCGCCCCGTTCAAGGTCGGGTAGACCGTCGTGGCCTGGAAAGGCAGCCAGGCGCAGGCGTCGCAGAAGAATGGCGTCGCGGGCGCGGTCAGGTTCAGGACCGTGGCCGGCGAGGTCGGCTCCGCCCCCACCAGGGTCAGCTGGAAGTAGCCGTTGCCGATCGTCGGGTTGCCGGACGGCACGATCGTGCCGCCGGCCCCGCAGGCGCCGCCCAGGTCCGTCAGGCTGCCGCCGGAGAGCGAGTCGAAGCGTCGACCGCCGACGTTGCCGCCCGCTGTGACGGTGTCGTAGCTGAAGACGATCAGCCCCTCGCCCTGGCCGGGCACACCGCCCGAGGCCACCGACGCGATGCCCAGCTCGACGCCGCCGCTGGGCGGCGTGTAGGCGGTCACCGTCGCCGATGCTCCGCAGGGCTTCGCATCGGTGGCGCTGAAGTCCTGGGTCAGGACCGTCCAGGTGTTCTGGAACAACGACTTGACCGACCAGACCAGGGTGGCGCGACCGGGGGTCCAGGCCAGCTCGTAGTCCGACAGGGCGGTCAAGGACTGGGTCACCACGCTCGAGCCCGTGACGACCAGTTGGCCGCCTTGAATCGCGAGAGAGCTGATCTCGAGTTCGCGCAGGGTCGGGTTGGCTTCGCGCTCGTAGGCCACCACGAACTGTGGTCCCAGGGTGGCGCCGCCGTCCGCGCGCGGCGCGAGCTCGTCGACGCTGTTGAAGGTCAGTCCTACGGAGCTCGTGGTCGGCTGACCCGCGCGGTCCAAGGCCACGGCGCGGACCTCCCAGTCGCCATCGATGAAGCTGAAGCTGCGGTAGGCCAAGAGCACCACGCCGATCGCGCCCCCCGTGGCGGCGATCGACGGAGAGTCCATGTTGGTGAAGAACACGTCGTTGTCGGTGATCTGCACCGTGGCGCCGCCGACGGGGTTGCCGGTCGGAGGCACGCTCACCGGGCGGGTGTAGATGCCGGCGCTCGAGCTCTTGCGGTGCCAAGTGACCAGGGCGTCCGTGTACTTCGCCTTGTTCTGGGCCTCGCCGGCCACATCGAACTCGCCGATACCGTCTGCCGAGAAGGAGACCAACAGCGTCACCGTGCTCGACAGGCTCCCGTCCGCGGCCAGGCAGGCCTGCGCGACGAGGTCCTCGCCGAACACGCCGTCACGGCTCCAGACCACCAGGAAGCGATCGGACCAGGTCACGTTCGCCACGTGCGGCGCGCCCGTCGCCGAGCCCGTGCCGCCGGCGTCCTGGCCGAAGAAGACCACCGGCCCGATCAAGTTCCCCGCGGAGCCCACCCGTTGGCCGCGAATCCTCACGTCGCTGGCAGAGAAGGCGCGGCGCCAAACAACCAGATAGGTGTCGGTCGTGGCGTCGTAGGCCAGGTCGGGATCACCGTCGTCCCAGGTCTCGTTGTTGATGCCGAACACCGATCCGATCAGTGGATCGACCACCAGGGGATAGGTAGCGGTCGCGACGAAGTCCGCGGGGAGCACGAGGTCGAGGTGGCCATCCGCGGCGCGCAGCTCGCCGGGGCAGGTGCGGCCGTCCGCGTCGACGCCGGTCACGCCGCCCATGCGCGCGCCACCTGAGGGACCGCTGAAGTCGAGGCCGCCGTCGTCGGTCGCGACAGCGAGGGGCGCGAGGGTGCCGAAGAGGTCGCAGCGCACGATCAACTCGCCCCCGCCCGCGGGCGGCGCGGCGAGTACGAAGCTCTGGGCGATACCCTCGGCACCCACGGCGTAGACCTCGGTCACGCCCGACCCCCGCGCGTAACGCACCTGGTCGCCCTCCACCGTGGGTGAGGCGGGCGCGAGGATGAGGTCAGCGGGGCCGCCGCGCCCGATGCTGCGCGCGACGATCCGCAGGGACTCCGTGCGCGGCGCGCTGGGTCCCAGGATCGGCGTGTAGGTCACGCCGAGCTGGTCGAAGGAGGCCTCGAAGGCGTCGGTGGAGACGAGTGCGCCACTGGGCGAGGGCACCGCAAGCGCGGAGTTGGCGAGCGCGGCGATGTCCACTCCCTCGCCGTGCGCTGCGGCGGAGAGGGCCAGGAAGAGGCCGAACAGGGCCGGTGCGGCGAGCTTGAGTTGCATGGAGTTCTCCCCTGAGAACCTTGGACGTCGGGGACGCGACCCGTGCCCACTCGGACCTCGGCCGCGCAGGGGGAGTTCGGCTCCACCCCGTCCTGTCCATCCATGAGTGATCGCGAACGTCTCCCAGTCTCTGCGAAAGTCGAGCTCGACTCCCCGCGAGCGGCGCCGGCGCTGCGCTACTCGTCGGCGTCCAGGTAGCCCAGCTCGCGCAGCATCGCCAGGGTGTCGGCCCCCGCGCTGCCGAGGGTCGGCAGGACACGCAGGGCGTCCGCCGTCTCAGCTCGCAACAACTCGTCCAAGAGCGCTGCGGTCACCTCTGGCTGCTCGCCCGACAGGTCGACGGTCTGGGCCGGATCGGCCAGGACGTCGAACAGGGCCGTGCGCGCCGGGTCGGCCTGGTCCAGGGGCAGGGGCGGCGCTCCCCAAGCCGAACCGTTGATGGCGTGGATCAGGGTCCAGCGCCCCTCGCGCGCGCCCACCTGACGGATCTGCTGTCGGTCGTGCCAATGGCCGGCGCTGTTGGCGAAGGTGGGCGGCGAGGGGGAGCGCGGCGCGAACAGGTCCACGCCGTCGCCACCGAAGGGCACGCCCGCCAGGTCGCAGAGGGTCGCCGCCAGGTCGCGGTTGCTGACGGGCTCGGGCAACCGTCGCCCCGATCCGACGCCGGGCCCGGCGATCACCAGGGGCACGCGCACGACCTCCTCGTAGAGGGTGTGTCCGTGCAGCAGGGCGCCGTGGTCCAGGAACTCCTCGCCGTGGTCGGAGGTCACCGCCACCAGGGTGCTGTCGGTCAGGCCGAGCTCGCCCAGCCGGTCGAGCAGGTCGCCGATCCAGCGGTCCGCGGTCCAGATCGCGCGGTCGTAGGTGGTCAGGGCCCAGGCGAGCTGCTCCGGACTGATCGCCGCGGCGAGGCGCGAGTTGCCCTCGGCATCGAAGGTGCTGGCCCCGCGCAGGGCGCGCGCGCGCAGGGAGACCATGCCGCCGGGCGGATAGCCGCGCGGCTTCTGCCCGGGGAAGAGCTGCTCCGCCCGCGGCAGCCACTCGTGGGGCTCGTGGGGATCGACCAGGTGCAGGTAGAGGAAGAAGCGGCTCCCCGCGTGGGCGCCGACCCACTCCATGGCCTCGGGCACCAGCACGTCGGCGTCGAGCATCTCCCCCGCCGTGGTGTGGCGGAAGGTCTCGAAGCCCTGGTCGAAGTTCTGCTGGGGCACGATCAGCGGGTTGCCAGCGAAGGCGGCCGTGCGCAGGCCGCCGAAGGCCAGGGCTTCGGCCAGGGTCTCGAGCTCGCCGTGTAGATAGCTGCTCAGCGAGCTGGTGACGCCGTGGGCCGCGGAAGTACGTCCGGTGAAGATCGAGGCCGTGGAAGGCCAGGTCCACGAGGACGTGGCGTAGGTCTGCTCGAACAGGGTGCCGCGCGCGGCGAGGCGATCGATGCGCGGCGTCGTGGGGCGGTCGTGACCGTAGGCGCCCACGTGGTCCGCGCGCAGTGTGTCGACCACGATCAGCACCACGTTGGGGCGGGCGGGACTGGCCTGCTGCTCGGGCAGCTCGCGCTCCTCGACCCAGGCCAGGCGGGCGAAGGCCCCGCGCGGCGGCGGCTGGTCGATGGCCGCTGCGCCCTCGAGGGTGCAGCGCAGCCGTACCTCGGCGCCCGCATCCACGCGCAGGCCGCCCAACGGACCGCGATCTCGACTCGATCCGGAAGCCGCCAAGGCGACGGGCGGCGCGGGCTCGTCGGCGAGGGGCCGCCAGGTGCGGTCGTCGCCGCCCCGCAGCCGGCGCGCGGCGCGCAGCTCGCCGTCGACCAGCACCTCGAGCACCAGGGCCAGTTCGGGTTCCGCGTCGAGCTGGTCCCAGGCCGCGCCGTCGGCACCCAGGGCGCCCACCAGGCGCCAACGACTCGCACCTTCCACGTCGAGGCCGAAGGACACCTCTCCACCGGGCCCGAGCAGGAGCGCCGGAAGGCTGTGCTTGTCCGCCCGCAGGGCCGGGCTGGGTGTCGCCATGGCGACCTCGATCGGAGCGCTGCCGTTGGCCTCGATCGCCCATTGGGGCTCGCCCAGGAGGATCTCCCGCTGCAGGGCCCGGGCCGTCCACGTCGGCGCAGGCCCCCCCTCGCCCGCACAGGCAATCGGAAGCGCGGCACAGACCAGCGCGAGGCGGTTAGCGAGGGCCATCTGCCGGGGAGTCTACGGCGCCGGCCACGCCGCGCGGCAGGATCAGCCGGCGGACGGCGGAGTCATGCGGCCGAACCGCTGCCCCGGAGCGCGCCTCGAGCGCCGCATCCACCGTCGCGATCGACGGCGGCCCGGTTTTGCCTCGTCCCCACGCTCGCTGCAGGGTCGCACTCCCGTTCATACGGTTGGCGCTCCCCAGGGCGCCGATCTCGCCCACCAAACCAAGGAGCCAACCATGGTCCAGTTCCCGCCGATGCCCCACGAGCGGTTCTTCCGCAACGCAACCGTCCTGCAGGTCGTCGACGGCGACACCCTCGACGTGGAGATCGACCTGGGTTGGTCGATCTGGATCACAGAGCGCCTGCGCCTCGAACACGTGAACACGCCCGAGATGCGGGGCGACGAGCGCGATGCGGGCCGCTGGGTCACCGAACGGGTCCAGGACGAGCTTCCGGCGGGGACCGAAGTCGTGGTCGCGTCGCTGATCTTTGACCGCAACGGACGAGTGCGCGGGAAATTCGGGCGCACCATCGCCCACCTCTACCGGCGCGCCGACGGGTGGTGCCTGAACCAGTTCCTCCTGGACCAGAAGCTGGCCTGGGAGACCGATGACAACGGCTCGCTGCAGAGCCCGCGCGAGCTGGCCCTGTTGACCGGACTTCCGGCCGAGCTGCGCTGAGCCTGGGGCCCGCGCAGCTCGACCGGGACCGATGGACAGCCCGGAATGGGCGATCGCAGCAGGGGACGCTCGCCGAAGCTCGCGACCCGCAGCGGCTACGGACGCACTTCGATCAGCCTCACCGCCTCGGCCGGCAGGTCGAGGTCGAGCGGGAACTGCACCGCCCCCGGACCCCATAGGAAGGGACCGACCACCACGGTACCCGCCTCGTCCAGGACCTCGACCGTGAAGCTGCCGCTGCCCAACTCGAGGTCGTCGCGGTCCAACGTCGCTCGCGCGTCGATGTCCGCCAGGTGGTCGTAGTTGACCAGCACGATCCCGCGCTTCGAGCCGTCCGACGAGGCCCAGACGCCCTGCACCGCGCTCTGCTTCATGTTCGACTCGACCCCGTTGATGCCGCCGCCGACCTCGACCACGGCGCCCGCGAGTTGGATCGGCAGGGCCTGGGCCAGGTTGGGGGTCTCGTCGTCGAACAGCTCCAGCTGCACGTCGCGCATTCGTCGTCCGAGGCGCAGGTAGTCGCCGGACCAGGCTTCGCCGCGGTAGCGGACCAGCCCGCCCACGAAGTCGAGGCCGCCGCGCATCTCGACCATCGACAGGGCCAGTGGCGAGGAGGCGCCGTAGATGTCGTCCACCTCGAAGCCCCAACCCAGGGACGGCAACTGCACGCCGAGCTCCGGCACCCACAGGCTGGCTCCGTTGACCAGGGCCAGCGCGTAGGCGTACTGGGCGCTGCGTCGCGCGACGAGCGCGGTGCCGGGGTCGGTGATGTCGGGGTAAGCCCCGCCGCAGTACTTGCCGAACAGGAAGCACTCGGCCCGCGCCGGCCCCATCACCGCCCAGTCGTGGTAGAGGGCCGACTGCAGGGGCACGAAAGAGACCAGCTCGTCCTCGCTGACCAGGTCGGTGAAGTCCATGAACGGCGGCATGAACCCGGTAGCCGCGTAGAACTCCTGGGGCGCCTCGGTGTAAACCCCCACCGCGCGGTCCACCTCCAGCTGGGGATCCGTCGCGTCGTAGACGATGACCGAGTCGACGATCGCCCGCAGGGAATCCAGGTAGCCCTCGATCTGGTAGCCGCCGTAGCCGGGCACGTGGTCGTTGTCCTCGGCGAAGTCGGCGTCCGCCTCGGTAGGGATGAAATTGTCCAGGTAGATCAGGTCCACGCCGAGGGAAGCATTCAGGTTGGCCGCGACCTGGGCCAGGTGATCCTGCCAAGCCGTCAGGGACGGGCAGACCAGAACGCCTTGGGCCGGCGTCAGCGGCGCCTTGAGCAGACCAGCCGCCGTGTCCTCGCCGCTCGCGCGCACGATGCCGTGGTCCTTCCAAGTTCCGCCAGCGGACCAGTCTGCGCTCGAGTTGACGGCCAGGGAGTCAAGCATGTAGACGCCGGTGCGGAAGCCCTTGGCATCCAGATCCAGCAAGAGGGCCTGGTAGTCCAGCGCGGGATCCGAGTCGACGTGCGCGTCGTAGTCCGGGATCTTCGAGCCCGCGAGCCAACTCGAGAAGGTCCCCACGGGTTCACCGGCGGCCGTGTAAGGCGCGCCGGCTGTCCAGGCCAAGCCGAAGAAGATCACGCACAGGTTCTGACGCGGGATTCCGTAGTGGTCGGCGTACTGCACCACGTGGTCGGCCAGGGTCATGGTCTGCCCGTTCTTCTGGAACACCGCCGGCGTCCCGGTCGGAAAGACCAGCACCCCCTGCAGGTCCTTCGACCACGAGGGGATGTCGGTGCGGTCCACCAGGTGCCCACCGGCGGCCATGGAGGTCACCTCGAAGTAGTCGCGGTAGCTGGCGGCCACATCCCACCAATCACCTTCGATCACGCCGAAAGTCGCCGTCTGGCTCGCGAAGAAGAGGTGCGATGCGTCGATCGGAACGTCGCCGAGATCGGTGCCGTCGATGTAGACGCCGTCCATGTAGCTGACCTGGGTCGCGATCAGCAGGTCCTTGGCGACATCGGCACGAAACGCGACTCGGCGCAGCTCCGTTCCGCCCGGGTCGAGCAGGGCGCCCCACAGGCCGGAGCCGTCGTTGCGCTGGAAGGCGAAGACCTGGCTGACCGAGAAGTTGCTGAGCTCGTAGGTGTTCGAACCCGAGGCCTGGCTGCCGATGGTCCCGACGGGGTCCTCGATCAGATCGCCCAGGGGCGTCAGCAACGTGTGCTTGCCCGCGTACTCGGGGTCCTGACGAATGGGGTAGGAAGGCCCACCGGACTGGATCGTCCAGGTGATCGGCGTCGTGGGGTTGATCGGCGCGGCGAAGAGTTGGAGCTCGAGGAACGCGCTGCTCTTCAAGCGCAGCTCCAGGCGCACCATCGCGGGACCCAGTCCGAGCGTCGGCGCGGACACCTCGGGCCAGGTCATGGTCACCTTCTGATTACCTGCAGGACCCGAGATCACCGCCGGCAGCACCGGGAAGTCCTGGGAGAAGACACGCTCGATGGCACCGGTGGACAACTCCATGAAGGTCAGCTCCCAGAAGCCCTCGTCGACCAGGATGAAGCGATCGGCTGTGCCCGCGATGGACAGGTTGTCGAGGATCACGAGCGGCGCGGCGATGGCGCCGGGCAAGAGTGACTCGGGGTTGGTTCCCGCGGTGAGCTCGACCTCTCCGTTGTTCGCGACCACGGGCGGTGGCGTCGTCGGGTTGCCACCGCCGCCCCCGCCTTGGACGACTACGCGACCGCCGAAAAGGTTCAGACCGGTCGGATTCTGCGCGGCGGAGTTCGGTGCGCTGAGCGGCACCGCGAGCGACACCCAACAAACAAGTGCGGCAGGCGACCGCGATCGATCGGCGAGCACACGGCGGACAGTCCTCGGACCTGCGATGGCGAGCATTCGAATCTCCAGCTTCGTCTCGGAAGACGATCGCTGTTCATTCGAGCGCCGACCGATGACTTGATTTGGTTCGTGTGCGGCGCACTTGGTCGGCGCCGCGCCGGACAGTGGGTTTAGAGCGGTGACGTTCAGGAAGTGTTCCACGCAGTTCGCGACTTCGAACGGACGTCTCGACGTCGGGTCACCGACCCTTGAAGTGCCGGGCTTCCCGATTCCGAACGCGACGAATCCGAGCAGTCGGTCGATGCAATCGAAATCACCGGCGCACGACCTCGCGCGCATCGGCTGCAGAAAAACGTGAAGTCGATGCAAACTCCCTGTGGCAGGACGCGACACTCCGGGCGCGCTCGACGCCTCGGGAGAGCGCGTACGCGTCGAGCCCCTGGATCGGGTTGACTCTTCGCCAGCTCCAGCCGCGAACGCGCGGTCGTCGAAGTCTGCAGGGAAGTGAACGCAGGCTCTCGGCCCCGTCGACGCTCAGCGATCGCCGGCGCGCTCGACGGTCGTTCAGGGTCGCCCGCGCAGCCGCCGTCCGGGACGGCCTCGGCGCGAGTCGAGCGGACCGCCCCTGGCGGGCGTCCACGATGGGGCCGGCCCCGTAACCTGGCTCCCGCGACGGCCGGCTGCATCGGCGGGTGGCACGGCCGGTGACTGGGCACCCTCCCCGACGGACCAGGCACCGAGACGGCCTCGCCATCGATCCGAAGGGTCGGCCCGGGCCATCCCCCATGCCGACGGCAGGGAGCCACACCGATCTTCGTTCGGCCCCGGAACGGTGGGCCGTTCCGATCAGTGGCCCCCGAGCGGGGGCACCCGAGGCGGAAATGCAGAATCCTGCCCGCCCGGCCCGAGTTCGAGCGTGCGATCGCGGTGCGATCGTCGCTTGGACCCCCAGGAGGTCTCAGGGTCCCGGCAAACGGGCAACACCGTCACCGCAACCCGCTTCCGAAGAGTCAGTTATGTCGGTCAACGATTCGAGCGAGGGACCCTCGGCCAGGCTCCCTACCCGTGGAGCATCGACCGCGGTCTCCGGCCCCTTGGCCAGGACCCGCCCGAGAACTTCGCCCACCGCGATCAAAACGATTCCCAGATTCACGCACGGTTCCCGATCCCAGGTCACACTTCAGTCGGTAGACGCCCGCCCAGCGTCGATCCCGGATTCTGAGCCGTTGAGGGGCTGCCCCCCTCACCGAACCGAGACTCCAAACAGACCCCCCCTCACCAGAACGAAAATGGCAGCACTTTCCGCTCACGGGGTGGGCCTCGCGCCCGACCTCCTCTTGCTCGCCGGCCTGATCGGCTCCCTCTCCGGATCCTCGGCCGTTGCGTCGACCGCAGTCGTTTCTCCGGCGGTCGCTCCGGCGCAGCCGACCAACATCGCCGCGCTGCACCGCGATGGGCAGACCTTCCTGACCTGGGACGGCAGCGTCGACAGCGACGTCGAGCGCTATCGCATCTACCGCCACGACTCCGCGATCGACGCCGGGAACCTCTCCCAGGCCACGATGATCTGGGAGGGCTGGGAAGGCTCGGGCGACTACCTCGCCGAGCGCTACTACATGCCGGTGGCCAACACCTGGGGTCCGCGCTACCACTCCCGCTACGTGATTCAGAACGGTGGCCCGGAACTTCCGGCGGGCAAGGAGCTGCTGGTCTGGACGATCCACACCGAGGACCTCGGTGGGCTGCTGATCGCCGACGGCTTCTACGCGGTGACTTCGGTCGACTCCAGCGGCCTCGAGAACGTGACCGACTTCTCGGCCGACAACGCGACCGCCGCGATCTCCGAGCGCATCGGCAACCCCTCGCCCGTCCGCACCAAGAACATCGTCAGCAACCAGGGGCAGGTCTACATCCAGTACCTGGACCTGCGTGAGTTCAACGAGACCTTCACCGCCCCCAACGCGGACAACGAGTACTACGGGCTCAACAGCCTCGATCCCGCGGTCGCCAACGCGGTCAACTACGCGTTCACCTACGTCCTGTTCCCGCCGGAGCTCAACGGCTGCGCCGGCCAGAGCGACTACGCGGTGGTCGTGCGCCTGCACGGCTACAGCGGCAATCAGATCCGGCCGCTGACGGCCGATCCCGAGCCGACCTGGTGCCCCGCCTACCGCCTGTACCCGCTCGACATCGGCAACAGCTGGTGGCTCGGCTACGCGCGCGACCACGACTACCGCCAGAGCCTCGACGTGCCGCCCACGGACACGATCGAGAACTTCACCGAGCAACGCGTGCTGCGGATGGTCCACGACCTGGCCCGCGACCCCATGTACGGCTCCAAGGTCGACCTGGACCGGGTCTTCCTGTACGGCCACTCCATGGGCGGCAGCGGCACCCTGGCCATGGCCCTGCGGTATCCCAACGTCTTCGCTGCGGCCCACGCCAGCCAGCCGATGACCAACTACCTGACTTCCGGTGACGGTGGCGGCGACGACTGGCGCCCCAACGTGGAGATCAAGTGGGGGTCGATCGCCGAGGGCCTGCCGATCGTTTCGAGGGGTCCCGACGGCCTCGCCGACCACCTGCAGCAGTTCGACGGCACGCCCGTCTGGGACTGGCAGAACCACCAGCAGACCTTCGTCGATCGCCGCGGCGACGACTTCGTGCCCTTCGGCATCGACCACGGCCTGCAGGACCTGGTGATCGAGTTCTCGACCCAAGGCGCCCCGGTCTACGGGCTGATCGACGCCGCCCTGGCCTGCTGGGCGGGCGAGATCCAGAACGCCCTGCACCAGGCCTCGGGCCTCTCGACGGTGCCGGTGCCGCTCGAGCCCAACGCAGGATTGCCGTTCCACGGCTTCAACGTGGTGATGAGCGAGACGGTCCCCGGCTGCGGCGACTTCTCGGACGACCCGGCTTTCCCGCCGAGCAAGTCGGCCTTCTACGCCGACACGGTTTCGTGGTCGGCCTCCTGGGACAACTGGGACGGCCTGCCGACCGACACCGTCGACGAATGGGGCATCAGCCTGCGCTCGTCGGACGGCGGCTCGCGGACGTTGGACGTGACGCCTCGGCGCACCCAGCAGTTCGTGGCCGAGCCCGGCGCGCTCTACGTCTGGGCCAACCAGAGCATCGCGAGCGGCAGCGTGGTCGCCAGCGACCGCCTCACGACGGACGCGGACGGCTTGCTGGTGCTGGACGACTTCCAGGTCACCGGGGTCGGCAACCGCGCCACGATCCGCCGACCGCTGATCGCCGGTCCGGATTCCGTCTCGCTCAGCGCCGGCGGCGCCCAGGCCATGAGCCTCTGGGCCGGTGACGACCAGGCGGGTCACTTCTACGTGATCCTGGGCTCTCTCTCGGGCGACTCGCCCGGCACCCAGTTCGGACCCCTGAGCATCCCGCTCAACTTCGACGCCTACTTCAACTACACCCTGACGAGCCCCTACAGCGGACCGGTCTCCCCGGCCTTCTCAGTGCTCGATGCCAACGGTCGCGCTTCCGCCACCTTCGGCGTCCCGCCGGGGACCGACCCGGCCCTGGCCGGACTAACCGTCCACCACGCCTTCCTGACCATCAACCCCGTGGGGGTCTCGGTCGAGGTCGTCAGCAACGCCGTTTCGGTCGACCTGCTGCCCTGACCGGCGACGTTCGGCACCGGCGCCCCCCTGGGGACGGCCGGAGCTCGCGGGCCCGCGCCCCGTCGATTCGACGGAGCGCGGGCCCGAGCCGTTCGAGGGCGAGCACCAGCGCGGGCCTCGTCGTATCCTGACGCCCCAGCGCCCCTCCGACCCGGCCGCTCCCCCCTCCCGTGCTCTTCGACAGCTACCCGTTCGCCCTCTTCATCGCAGCGGTCTGGACGGTCTACTGGCTGCTGAGCGGGACCAAGCACGCGCGCATCTGGTGGCTGCTGGCGGCCAGCTACTTCTTCTACGGCTGGTGGGACCCGCGCTTCCTGGCCCTGATCGCCGCGTCGACCCTGCTCGACTTCGTCGTCGGCCAAGCCCTGCACGGCGCCCAGGACCAACGCCGGCGCCGGATGCTGGTCGGCATCAGCCTGGCGGGCAACCTCGGCGCCCTGGGCTTCTTCAAGTACTGGGGCTTCTTCACCCGCGAAGCCGCGCGGATGATCGAGTCCCTGGGGTTCGAAGCGCACCTGCCGACGCTGCAGGTGATCCTGCCGGTCGGGATCAGCTTCTACACCTTCCAGACCCTCTCCTACACCCTCGACATCTACCGCCGGCAGCTCGAGCCCGAGCGCGACTTCGGCCGCTTCGCGCTGTTCGTGGCCTTCTTCCCGCAGCTGGTGGCCGGGCCGATCGTGCGGGCGCGCGACTTCCTGCCGCAGATGCGAACGCGGCCGGTCCTGACCGCGCCCGCCTTCGAGTCCGGCCTGGCGTTGTTCTTCTGGGGCCTGGTCAAGAAGGTCGTGATCGCCGACTACCTGGGCGGGACCCTGGTCGACGACTTCTGGAACGACCCGACCAGCTACGGCGGCCTGGCCTCGGTGCTCGGGATCTGGGCCTACGCCCTGCAGATCTACGGCGACTTCTCGGGCTACTCCGACTGCGCCATCGGCCTGGCGCGGATGCTCGGCTTCGAGCTGTGCGAGAACTTCGACAAGCCCTACTGCGCCACCTCTCCGCGGGACTTCTGGCGCCGCTGGCACATCAGCCTGTCCACCTGGCTGCGGGACTACCTCTACATCTCCCTGGGCGGCAACCGCGGCGGCCCGTGGTTCACCTACCGCAACCTGGCCCTGACCATGCTGCTCGGCGGCCTGTGGCACGGGGCCTCCTGGATGTTCGTGATCTGGGGCGCCTACCAGGGACTGCTGCTGATCGTCGATCGACTGGTGGACCTGCCGGAGCCGAAGACCGGCGCCGGGGTCTGGCTGCGCCGCGCGGTGATGTTCCAGCTCGTGTGCCTGGGCTGGGTCTTCTTCCGCTCCGCCACGCCGTCCGACGCCTGGGCCGTGCTCGGCTCGCTCTTCGCGCCCCAGGGCAGCTCCGTGATCGAGCCCTGGGTGCTGGTCGCGATGGGCTTCGGCTTTGCGACGCACCTGGCTCCGCGCGCGACCGTCGAGGCCCTGCGCAGCAGCTTCCTGGGCCTGCCCGGCCTGGTGAAGGGCGCGATCTACGCCCTGGTCCTGGGGCTGATCCTGAACGCCTCCGGGCTCGACCGGCCGTTCATCTACTTCCAGTTCTGAACCAGTGGAAACACGACACGATCCAGCGCAGACCGGCAGCGGATCCGACGGCCGCGAGGCCTCGGGCGGGGGCGCCGTGGCCGAGCAGCCGCGCTTCGGGCTGGGTCGTCGCCAGGTCCTGATCGCGGCGGGCTTCGTCGGGATGGTGCTGTTCAGCGACTTCCTGCTCGGCCTCACGCCGCTGCGGCTGATGGTCCCGCCCCAGGTCGAGCAGAACCAGATCCAGCTCCTGGCCCACGCCCTGCGGGAGGAGCCCGAGGACGTCCTGATCCTGGGCTCCAGCCGCGTGCTGGCGGGCATCGAGCCGAACCTCATCACCCAGATCCTGTCGTTCAAGCCCGACCGCCCCGTGGAGGTCGTGCGCCTGCCCGTCCAGGGCATGCGCTCGTGGACCCTCTCGAAGATCGTGCGCGAGCTGGTCCAGCCGCGACCGCCGCGCGACCTGCTCGTGATCGGCCTGGAGGCGCGCTTCTTCTACGTCCTGCCGGACGAGACGGCGCGACCGCTCGACTTCCAGATGCTGGCCTCGACCTCGGACCTGTTCCAGATCGACCTCGGTGCCCTGACCACGGCCCAACTCCAGGAGCTGTCCCTGGCCCCACTGCGCGGCGTGCGCGCACCCTGGACCCTGCCGCAGTTCCTGATGAGCGACGCCGGCCGCTACATCGAGCACCTGCACGAGACGCGCGGCCTGCCGCTTCGCAACTTCAAGGAGCTCAGCCGGCGCGAGTTCGGCCTTGCGCGCGCGGTGCGCGACGAGATCCAGGAGCGCGGCGCCACGATCGAGGAGGCCGAGCTGCGCCGCTTCGACGTGGAGACGTTCATCTCCCTCCTCGACGTGCTCGAGGACCTGCCCTGCAAGGTGGTCTTCGTGCGCATGCCGGTCCTGCAGGCGTTCGACCGCGAGCAGTGGCGGCAGCTCGAGGACTACGAGCGCGAGATCGTGGAGCCCCTGCGGGCCCGTGGCTTCGAGTACCACGACCTCAACCGCTTCGGCCAGCTGCGTGCCCCGGGGCTGTTCGCCAACCCGTCCCACCTCAACGACGAGGGCCGCCGCGAGGCCAGCCGCATCCTGGCCATGACGGTGATCGGCCAGGCGGTCCTGGGACCGCCGCCACCCGGGGCGCGGATCCCCGTGCCGGAGCCGGCGCCCGGGGAGGGCGCCCCGCCCCCGGTCGCCGCGCCCACCGCGCCCCGCGACCCGGCGACCATCCTGCGCGATAGGATCCGGCGCGTGCGCGAGCTGCCCGAGCTCGACGAGGCCGAGCGGACCGCGCTGCTCGAGATGCTGCAAGCCGCTGCACGCGAGGCCGGCATCGACCTCGACGACGACTGAAGCAGAGGCTGGCCAGCACCGGGGTCGCGCGTTCATCATGGGAGCATCGCTTCCCATCGACCCGACATCCCCGATGCCTCCGAGGCGGCCTCTGACCCCTTCCGCGCACTGCTCGAAGCACTGCCGGAGGCGATCGTGGTGTTGGACTCCGAAACCGGCCGCTTCGTCGACGCCAACGCCCGGGCCCTGAGGCTGTTCGGCCTCGGACGCGAGAGACTCCTTCAACAGGGGCCGGCGCAGGTCAGTCCGACCCACCAGCCGGACGGGCGTCGCTCCGACGATGCAGCTCGCGAGTACGTCATCCAGGCCCTGGAGGGCGGCTCTCCGCGGTTCGAATGGACACACCAGGACCAGCAGGGTCGGCCGCTGCCGTGCGAGGTGCGACTGGTGCGGTTCCCCGACCGCGAGCGCTCCCTGGTCTGCGGGACGATCTCCGACATCTCCCACCACAAGGCCGCCGAAGAGGAACTGTCGCGCCGCGAGAGGCACTTCCGCCGACTGATCGAGCAGGGCTGGGACGTGGTCTGCCAGATCGATGCGGAGCTCAACCTGGTCGAAGTGAGCAGTCCGGCGTCGCGTCTTTACGGCACGATTCCCGAAGAGACCATCGGCCGCTCGGTACTCAGAACCCTGCATCCCGACGACCGGGCCAGCGCGCGCGAACAGCTCGAGCGGGTGCGTGCCACACCCGCCTCGTCGTCGCTGTTCACCGTGCGTCTGATCGACGGGCAGGGCGCCTCCCATTGGATGGAAGTCGTTGCCACCAACCTGCTCGACGACCCGGACGTGACGGCGATCGTGGCCAACTGCCGCGACGTGACCGAGCGCCGACGCGCCGAGCTCGAGGTCGAGGCCGGTCGCACCCGCCTGCAACTGGCCATGGACGGTGGCGGCGTCGGCCTGTGGGAGTGGTGGGTCAAGACCGGCGAGGTCACCTGGTCCGAGCAGACGGCGCGCATCTTCGGGATCGCGCCAGGCGACTTCGGCGGGACCGTGGAGCACTACCGGGCCCTGATCCACCCGGACGACCGCGGCGCGACCGGGCATGACATCGAGACGGCACTGCACACCAACGAGCCCTACGAGACCGAACACCGGATCCTGCGGAGTGATGGGAGTCTGCGTTGGATCGAGGCCCGCGGCCGCGTCCTCTCGGACGCCACGGGCCAGCCCGAGCGCATGATCGGAACTGCGCGAGACGTGACCGAGGCGCGGTTGGCCGAGGAGCGGCTGCTGGCCGCCGAGGCGCTCTACCGCACCCTGTTCGAGGAATTGCCCGACGCGGCGCTGGTGCTCGATGCGCGGACCCTGGTGCCCATTCGCCTGAACTCGAGGGCCGTGGAGCTACTCGGCGGCGACCGCGAGCAACTGCTGCGGGAGTCCCTGCTCGACCTGATCGCGGAGGGCTCGAAGATGGCATTCGCCGGCGCCTGTGCGGCCCGTGGCCTGACCTCCGCGGAGGATTCGCAGCTCGAGATCGAACCGCGGTCCGGGCCGCGCCGACGGGTTCGCATGTCCCTCGAGCACATCCTGCTCGAGGGTCGCGAGGTGTTGCACGTTGTCCTGCGAGACGTGACGGCTCAGCTCGCGGCGGAGGCCGAACTACGCGACCGCAAGGAACAGCTCTGGCACGCCCAGCGCATGGACGCGATCGGTCGCCTGGCCAGCGGCGTGGCCCACGACTTCAACAACCTGCTGACGATCATCTCCGGCTACACGGAGCTGGCTCGTCTGGCCATCGACGAGCAAGACCCCGCGCGCGAGGCCCTCGACACCGTGCTCGAGGCGGCCCGCGACGCCGAGGGCGTGGCCAAGGCGCTCTTGACCTTCTCGAGGCTCCCGGGCAGCGAAGCCACGCCGGTCGACCTGACCGAGGTCGTCGAACGCACCGGCCGGCTGCTGCACCGGACCCTGCCGGCGTCGATCGCCATCGAGGTCGACACCTCCGCGGCCGTCGACGCCCGAGTCCTCGGCAATGCCGACCAGCTCGGTCAAGTCCTGATGAACTTGGCCATCAACGCCCGCGACGCGATGCCCGACGGCGGCGAGCTGCGCTGCACGCTCGAGACCCTGGATGACGAGGTCGTGCTTCGCATCCACGACGACGGCCCGGGCATTGCCCCCGAACTCCACGCTCGGATCTTCGAGCCGTACTTCACGACCAAGCCGCGCGGCAAGGGCACGGGCCTGGGTCTCTCGATCCTGCACGGCATCGTGAGCGGTCACGGCGGTCGCGTGGAGGTCGAGTCCGAGCCTGGACAGGGGACGACCTTCTCCGTGTGGCTCCCGAGGCTCGTGGGCCCCCACCCGCGGAGCAAGAGCAACGTGAAGCTTCCGCGGACCGGCGGAGTGCTGCACGGCCGGGTGCTGCTGGCCGAGGACAATCGGCGCCTGTCGGAGTTGGCCCAACGCACCCTGCGCGAGTGCGGCCTCGAGGTCGATGCGGTCCAGGCCGGCGATCGTGCCCTGGCCGAGGTGTTGGCCGCTCCCGACCGCTTCGACGCCTTGATCCTCGACCACGACCTGCCCGGCATGGTCGGCGCCGACTGCGTCGCGAGCCTGCGGGCCGCGGGTCAGCAGCTGCCGGTCTTGATCATCACCGGTGCGCCGGAGTTCGAACTCGACGAGCGCATTCCAGCGGCGGCCCTGCTTCGCAAGCCGTTCCAGCCGGGTGACCTGGTGGCAGCAGTCGCGGCACTGCTGGAACGCGGGGCCACGTCCGAATCCGACTGATCCCCCCGCGCGATCGGATCGGTCGTCGAGACTCAGGCCATCTCGGCTCGGTCGCGGATCTCGACACCGTCGAGTCCGATCCGGAGCCGCCTGTCCTTGGTCGCGCCTTGATCGTGCGCGCCCGCCGGATGCGCCTGCGCTGCAGGTCCCCCCGGCGCATCGACTTCGGCCTCGGACTCGCGCTGCCCCCCCCAGTCGATACCGAACTGAATCAGCTCGGTTCCCAGGGCCGAGGCCAGCTCGCGCCGCAGCGCGCCGGCACCCTCACGTGGGTTCGGATGCAGCAACAGCCGACCCGCGGTGCCGCCTCGCGAAGGCCACTCCAAGCGGATCGCCCGGAACAGGCAGGGACTCGAGACACCGAGGGAGTCGGCAACTCGGAGCAGCTCCGTCCAGACACGCTGCGGAATGGCCTCGGTGGGCTCTCCCTCCCGCACCTGAACTTCGCCCAGCTGGAGGGAGCGCCCGTGGGTGGGCCATTCGACGTAGAGGTCGAGGGCGGCGCGGAGGCTGGTCGACGGATCAATCGGCGGCATGGGTAGCTTGGGGGAGTCGCACGCACGGCGCGAGCTGCCCGTTCACACGTTCGGAACGCGGCCCTGCGCTAGCCGTTACCTACCAACTCGGAATTCCCCCCGAGAGCCTTCGTGGTCCGAGGTCTCGGTGCCGCCCCTATCCTGGGAATCGGATCGGGCGAAGGCTCAGCAATGCTCCCACCCTCGGCACTGGCGGCCCGATGCGGCGCCGCCGAGGGGACCGTCGCGGCGCGGACCTTGACGGACCCCGAAGCGGACCCGGTGCGCCGACGCCCACGGTCGCCCTCCGTGAGGGCCGCAGGTCAGATGGTCTCGACGCGGTTGCGGCCCCGCTCCTTGGCGCGCTCGAGAGCCTCGTCCGCCCGCGCCATGAGTGCGCGCACGTCGCTATCGGCTTCGCCGGCCGTGACCGCGCCGATGCTGGCCGTGACCGAGGCCCCCGCGTCGGCCCCGTCGACCGTGACCTCACCGATCGCCGCTCGCAGACGTTCCGCGACCTCGAGCGCACGCTCTTCGCCCGCCTCCGGGAGCAGCACCGCGAACTCCTCACCGCCGATGCGTGCGAAGACGTCGGCCGCTCGCAGAACGCGGCGGCAGGCCCCGGCGACCGCGGCCAAGAGCTCGTCCCCGGCCGCGTGACCATGGGTCTCGTTGACCTTCCGGAAGTGGTCGAGGTCGACCACGAGCATGCTCAACGGGCGTCCGTTGCGCCGCGTGCGCTCCCAATCGTGTCGAGCGAGGTCCATGAAGTGTCGTCGGCTGCCGACCCCGGTCAGCTCGTCGGTGGAGGCCAGGGCCCGCAGGCGCTCGTGCGCAGCGCGCAAGGCTTGAAGGTCCCGCTCCCGCGCGATCTCGTTGCCGATCCACTCCGAGAGGAGCCGCACGAAGTCGACGTCCTGCTCCGAGAAGGGCCAGGCACGCGGCTCCGGTGAGAGGAACGAGACCGTGCCGAAGCGCTCGCCGTCGACGTTCAGCGGCGCTCCGATACCCGACTCCACCAGACCGTCGTCGTAGAAGGGTTGGTGGCGAAGCTCACTCGCGCCCACGTGGTGGCAGGCGACCGCAGTGTTACGACGCAGGACTTCGCCGCAGAAGCTGCGCGCGGCGGAGAGCCGTTGTCCGGGCTGGTAAATCTGTTCGCCGTCGTAGGTGTGACAGACGGTCACGGCCTCGCCGTCGACACGACAGACCATGCCGCTCGAGGTCCCGAACGTCGCCGCACCGATCTCGAGGATGCGTTCGACCTTGTCCTGGTAGCACAGCTCGCGCGACGAGATCACGGAGTAGAGCTCGGACATGGCCCGCAGGGTGCGGCGATCGTTGGTGACGTCGCGAATCGTCACCAGCATTCCGATCGAACGGCCGCCGTCATCACAGATGGGCGTCTCGGCGGTCTCGCCGATGAAGACCTCCCCACCGGACCGACGCAGGCGGCGATCGCCACGGCCGGCCGTGCCAGGGTCGGAAGACTCCTCGAGGTCGCGTCCGTGGGCCGGCTCCGCATGGAACACGTCGAGAGTTCGGCCGACGACGTCCGCCAGTCTCCAGCCGAACAATTGTTCCGCGGCCTCGTTCAGGCCCACGACGCGACGATCATCGTCGGCAACGACAACGGCGTCGGGCGAATCGTGGAGAGCAGCGCGCAGCAGGACGTTGCCGTCTCGCTCAGCGAATGCCCGTTCAAGGGGAATCATGGGAGTGACAAGGGGAGCCGAACTTGCGCCTATTGAGGCGGGAGTACCTCCCGGCGCCGGATGAGGGTATCCGATCCCCTGCCCCGGACGGCGCGCGGGGGGGCCCGGTTGACGGATCGGTGCCAAAGTCAGCTCGGGGCTGTCCCAGGGGCCACAGGGCCCGTCGGCGGCCCCGCGGGAGAATCGAGTTCGGGTGTAACCGAGGACCCCCCCGCCCGTCCGTAGGTCGCAGGGCATCGGGACCGACCTCGACGCCAAGAACCCCGTGACCGCAATCCGATGACCAATCGACTCTTCGTGGGGAACCTCGCCTGGGAGGCGAGGGCCTCGGACATACGCACGGCAGCCGAGCTGCTCGGGTTCGTGGTGACCGACGTCTTCGTCCCGGTCGACCGCAGCTCCGGACGACCACGGGGATTCGCATTCCTCGAACTGGACTCCGACGACGCCGCCGAGCGAGCCGCGACAGCCTTGGACGGCGAGCTGCTCGCAGGGAGGCCGTTGCGCGTGGACCTGGCGCGCTCCCGCGATTGAGGCCGAGCTAGTGTCCTGGATCAGAAATTCGGCGTCACTTCCCGGGCTCCGATCGCCGCTGGCGTCGCCAGCGCCTCCTCCGAGTATCGCAGCGGATACGCGTCGTCGGCGCGCCTAGCCAGCATCGATCGGACCTCCGGGCAGTGACGCCGAATTTCCGATCCAGGACACTAGCGGACGCCGTGGCCCACACACTCGATGACCAGTTCGGCCCCCTGGTGGCGGACGTTGTTCACGGCCTTGGCCACCGGCCGCAGGCTGAGTTCGGGAGTCGGAGCCTCGGCCACGACCTCCCGAGCCGCCGCCGTGTCGAGGTGTCCGAGGGTCGCCCACTGCCGTGCGAGTATCGGGTCCAAGATAAGAGGTGCGCGGTCGTGGATGCGAGTCAAGGGTCCCTCGGCGGCACGCGTCACGATCGTGAAGGTCTCGAGCACGGACTCCGACTCGAACATCGTGTCCGTCGTGCGCTCGCTCCACGACGACCACAGGCCGGCGAACAGCATCGGCTCTCCGTCCGAACGGTGCACGAAATAGGGCAGCCGCTCTCTTCCCTCGCGCTGCCACTCGTAGAAGCCGGTCGCGGGAACGATGCATCGGCGTCGCGCGAAGGCCTCTCGGAAGCTCGGCTTCTCGTGGGCCGTCTCGCCCCGCGCGTTGATGCAGCGCGCTCCGAAGGACCGCTCCTTGGCCCAGTGGGGAATCAGACCCCACCGGAGCCGCTCGTCGAGCAAGGGGGCCGCGGAATCTCGCTGAAGGAAGACCGGAGCCGACTGGGTCGGAGCGATGTTGAAGCGAGGCTCGAACCAACTCGCGTCGGCGGAATCCAGACCGAGCAGGTCGAGCACGTCGACCCAAGTGCTGAGGACGTAGCGGCCGCACATGGATGCAGACTACCCTTCCTCCGAGCGGGGCGGGAGGCCGCCAGGCACCTGGCCTACCGCGTCGACCCTGTGCCGGACCGACCTGAGACCATGACCGATCCCTGGATTGCCGAAGTCGACGTCGACGTCCGACTGGCCCGAGCCTTGATCGACGAGCAGTTCCCCGACCTGGCGGACTGGCCGCTGACCCTGCTCGGCAGCGGTTGGGACAACACCGTCTTCGCCCTCGGCCCGAAGTGGGTCTTCCGCTTCCCGCGGCGACAGTTGGCGGTCGGACTGCTGGAGTCCGAGCGGCGCTGCCTGCCGCAGATGTCACGGCTGTTGCCCCTGGCCGTGCCCGTGCCGCTCTTCATCGGCGCGGCCGGCCCCCGCTTTCCCTGGCCCTTCCTCGGTCTCGAGTTCGTCGCCGGAATCACCGCCTGCCGCGCCGCGCTCGGCCCTACGGAGCGCCGCGCTGCGGCCGAGCCCCTGGCCCACTTCCTCGCCGCCCTGCATGCCATCCCCGCGGATCGCGCGGCCACTTGGGGCGCACCTGCGGACAACGTCCGACGCCTGGACGTCCCCTACCGGGCGACCCAGGCTACCGAGGCCCTGGCCGCAGCTACCGGGCTGGTCGAGGCGCGAGTCGCGCAGGTGCTCCCGGCTGTGATCGCGGACGCCCCCCCCACCTGGCGCCCACGGGAACGGTCGCTCTGCCACGGCGACCTCTACGCCCGACACCTCTTGGTCGACGACGGACTGCGACCGTGTGGCGTGATCGACTGGGGCGACCTGCACCGCGGCGACGGCACGGTCGATCTGGCCCTGGCCCACGGCTTCTTGCCGCCGGACGCCCACCCGGTCTTTCGCCGCGCCTACGGTGCGATCGACGAGGCGAGCTGGAAGGTGGCACGGCTGCGCGCCACGGTCACGAATCTCAACGCCCTGCGCTACGCGGCCGACGTAGGCGACGCCGCCCTCGTCGCCGAGGCGAGCTGGGCCCTGGCCAACATCGTCGCGGCCTTCAGCGCCGCAGACTCGGGCGCGGCCGATCGGCGCCGCAGCGGCCCAACCGCAGGTGGACCTAGCGCGCCACGATCGTGACCGACGTTGCGGAGAGCCCCAGCGGTGAGCGTAGGACTGCCGCGATGCCCAGGGCCTTGGCGAACTCGTATTCGTTGTAGAGGTAGAGCCCAGCCAGGGGGCCGCTCAGCGTGCTCACCCCCGGCCGGAAGGACAGGAGCGCACCAGTCGTCGAGGTGCGGCACAGGCCCTGAACAAGGCCCATGTTGGCCAGACCGAGGGGGTCGACCAGCGGCGCGAAGCCCTGCACCACGTCGCGCGGCGTCAGCAGGGGATTCGAGGTCTGGGTCCAGGTGATCGACTCACCGGTGGACCAGGTCGCCGTCAGAACGAAGGAGCCGTCGGCGCGCCGGAAGCGCTCGAAGTCATTCAAGCGGCTGAAGTGCCCGCGACCAATCGCCCCACCATCGAGCGCGTCGCTGAAGGACTCGAACCACGACCCGCTGGTGAAGTCTTGCCGCAGCACGATCCCTGTCTCGCCCCCCGGCGGCGTCGCGCCGGGCTGGAACCAGGGGCCGCCGGCGGTCGGCCCGGCGGGACCGATCAGACCCGCCGCGGTCAGGGCGTCGAACATGCGTTGGCCGTGCAGCCGGCAAGAGGGCGCGTCGAAGTGGTTCGGGTCGGCGGGAGGGTGGAAGAGTCCGTCGGCCCAGGCCAGGACCGTGTCGGGAACGCTGGCCGCGACGAGGGTCAGGGCAGCGTCGATGCTCGAGAGATCGCCGAGCGCTCCATCGGTCCATTGGGGCGCAGTTCCGAAGACCGCGGGGCCGGGCCCGACGTCGGCGCGCAGGCCTTCAACCAACCACTCGTACTCCTGGGCGAGGTCGGCGACAGTCATGACCTGGGCGTCCGACTCCCCCATCAGTCCGACGAACAACTCCACGTCGACGCCCTGGGCCGCAGCGTGGATGCAGCGCTCGACGGCGAGGTCGTAGAGATTCCCGTTCAGGTGGTTCGGGCTGGCCGGGGCCGCCCAGTTGCGCAGCGGATCGGAGACGATCGAGTTGAACCCGCTCGCGTTCTGGGCGCAGAAGACCACGCAGAAGCGATCCTGCGGGAAGCTCTCGCCCAGCTGCTTGGCCAGGGACATGGCCGCGTTGACGTTCGCCGAGGTACCCGACTCGACACCCGGAAGGGCGAACGGGAAGGGGAAGTGCCAGGGCGCGACCTGATCGGTCCGATCCAAGCAGTAGACGTTCGGCGGCAGCTCATCGACACCGCCGGGCGTCGCGTCGCGGGGGCCCGTGTTGCCGCCGACCATGTTCGACTGGCCGACCACCAGGATGCCGCGGTAGCCAGCCTGGGTCGGCGGGTCGATCTGGGCGGCCAGCGGGGTGGCCAGAACGCCCAGCCCCGCGAGGCCGGTCGCGAGCGCCATGAGTTGCGTAGTCGGTCGATGCACCCAGTGGTGATATCCGGCCCAGCCGTGCCCCGCAAGGCGGGCAACTCAGCCCTGGGCCGCAATCAGCTCCCGCACACCCGCGGGGCCGCGAAGAAAGGCGCGCGGCGCGCCTTGCCCCGAGCTCGCGCCATCGACCAAGAGCAACCAACCGGGCCAGAGCTCGCGCAGGTCCCGCTCCGATGGAACGGCGGGTCCGCGGGGGTGGGAGTGCCACAGTCCGACGATGATCCGGCCGCGCGCGCGGGCCTGGGCCAGTGCGGCAACCACGGCGCCGGGATCGGCCTCGAAAGCGGTCCGAGGCTCCGTGGCAATGTTGGCGGCAGGGTGGACGGCGTCGATCCGCACCGCGCCGGCTTCCAGCGCGCCCTCGAGCAGGGCGCAGGCCTCGTGCGGATCCGAGTCGCGGGCCATCCCAGCGAGGATCTCGACACAGCGCCTCGGAATCCGAACGCGCTCGGGGGGCGATTCCATCATCGGAGGGGTGAGACCGAGCCCATTCCTTGCGCGCGCGGTGGCCATGGGATCGGCCAGTATCCACGCCGGCGGAGCGGGACGCGACTCGCGATGGGAATTCGCAAGTTCATCGAGTCGTCCCCCGTGCACCGGCGCATTGGACGGGCAGCACCATGAGCCACCACCAAACCGAGAGCACCGTCGAGCTGCTCCTGGGCCAATCGGCCTGGGTTCGCCACCTGGCTCGGTCGCTGGTGACGGACGCGTCCCTGGCCGACGACGTGGTCCAGGAGACCTGGTTCGCCGCGCTGCGTCGGTCGCCGAGCCACGGCGCCAACCTGCGCGGGTGGCTGGGGCAGGTCGTGCGCCGCACGGCTCGTCGGGTCCAACGACGTGAACGGGAGGGCGCGCACCGCGAGCAGTGGGCCGCGCGCCCCGAGGCGCAGCCCTCGACCGCCCAGACCGTCGAACGGGCCAGCCTCCAGCGCGAGGTGGTCGGCGAGCTGCTCGCCCTGGACGAGATCTATCGAGAGGTGCTGCTGCTGCGCCACTTCGAAGAACTCGCGCCGGCGCAGATCGCGCGGAGTCTCGGTGTCCCCCTGGCCACCGTGAACACACGCCTGCAGCGCGGGCACGCGCGGCTGCGCGAGCGGCTCGAGAGTCGCTACGGGGACCGGGGTCGCTGGTGTCTGGCCCTCGGTCCGCTGCTCGCGCCGACCTTCGGTGAGTCCCTTCCAAGCCCGACAGCCGCTCTTCGACCGACGCCCCTCCTAACCGGCCTCGCTCTGACCATGAAAGCCCTGACACTCGCGGGCGGTATCGCCGCCACCGTGGCCCTCGTGATCCTCGTAGGCCGCGACGACGCAACGCCCGCCGCCTCCGTCGGTGCGACGCCTGAGCTCGCGCGCGGACCGACGCCGACGCCGATCCAATCGCCCTCGGACGACGGTGGCCGCCGACCGCAGCGGGCGGTCGAACCCGCTGGGCAGGAGATGACGATCCGGCCCTTCGCGGACCCGAGTCATGCCACCGCGACCTCGGTCCTGGCGCGCTTTCGATTGGTGGACCTGCTCGGTCGCCCCCTGGCCGGCATGCGACTGCGCGAGCCGGGAGCCCATCAGGCCGTCTGGCAGGGCGGCGACCCGGTTTGGATCAACGGGGGCGGCGGGACGCTGAGGATCGACCTCGAGACCCAGGACCGCCTGCGCCGGGATCCGGCCTTCGCGGAGGAGTTCCTGGCCCAGCGGGACTACGAGCAGGAGTGGCGCGCGACGCTCTTCGGCGATCCGATCCCCGAGCGCGAGTTCCGCACCGACGGCGAGGGGAGCTTCGAACTCGAGACGGCCAAGGTGCTCGGCGGCCTGCTGCTGGCCGACGCCAACTGGACCCTCTTGGGCCTCGTCGACGGGCCGGACGAGGAAGCGATCCCGACCCTCGTGGGCGTGCCCTGCGTGCAGCTCGGTGGCGTGGTTCTCGATCCCGACGGTGAGCCGGTACCGCGGGCAACCGTATCCCTCGCGCCGACGGCTCGAGCGGCCCTGCAAGCGGTCGCGCCGGCTGCGCGCATTCTGAAGCTGGAAGAGCCGCCGCCGATCAGCTCCGACGGGTCGGGACGCTTCGTGCTGCGGGACGTGCCCAGCGCGCCGGGCCTGGAGTTCGAGGTGCGCGCGGCCGGCTTCGAGCCGACGTCGACGGCCGTTCCGATCGGCGACGATCGCGACCTGATCATCCGACTGCGCCCACTGGAGAGCGCGCCGCTGGTGTACTGCGGCAAGGTCACGGACCCGGCCGGGATCGGGCTGGGCGGCGTCACGATCTTCCTGGGTGAGAATCGCCAGTCCACCGGCCCCGACGGGTCCTTCCGCTTCGAGCTCGCCGGGATCGCCCCGGCGGCGACGCTGGGCGTCGTCCATCCGCCCTACGAAGCGCTGTTCCGCGAGGCCCAGGGGGCGCAACTGCTGGCGGACGCCGACCGCTACATCGAAGAGCAGCTCAGCTTCGTGCGTGAGTCCCTGACCCTGCGTGGCCGCGTCGTGAACGAGGACGGACGGCCCCTGCCCGGCGTATCCCTCAACCTCTTCGACCCGACCCTGCCCGACACGAGCTTCTCGTCGATGGAGCGCCTGGCGGGCGGTCGCGATCGCCACGTCGAGGCCGACGCGAACGGGCTCTTCGAGTTGACCGGGCTCGGATCGCGCGCCTACCGCATTCGCGTCTTCGACGCCGAGCGGCCCCTGTTCCACGTCACCGAACCGCTTGCTGCCGGTCCCGGATCGGTCGAGATCGTCGTGCCCCGGGCGGCGCTCGAGCGGTTGGTGCGCGGACAGGTCGTCGACCGCGACGGTCGCCCCGTCCAGGGCGCGAGTGTCGCGGTGGCCTTCAACACCTTCATCAACCGCTCGGGGGGAGGGACCATGAATGGCCTGGGCCCGATCGTCGCCTGCGACGCCGAAGGCCGCTTCGAGCTCGGCGGCGTGCCCGTCGCGAACGCCTGGGTCGGGGTCGGTGGCGACGACCTGCCCTCGACGGGGATCCCGGTGGAGTGGATCCCGGTAGGAGGCGACGTCCGGATCACCTACCCGGCGTCGACGCCCCTGCGCGTGCAGGTGACCGGTGCCCAGCCGGGCGATCGCCTGCGGGCGGTGGACGCCGCGGGATGCTACGTGGAGCTCGAGCTGTGGGCGACCGGATCTGCTCCGACGCTCGCGGGCTCGGCTGTGGCGTTGATCGACGGCCGACGCGAGATCGCCCTGCCGCCGGGTGCCAGCCGCCTGAGCTTGGAGCGGGATGGACGCGAACTCGACCACTTCCAAGTGGAGCCGAGCGGAGGTCGCATCCTCACCGCCATTCTCGACGGCCGCTGAACGAGGGGCTCAGGGATTGGCGCCGCCGGTCAACTCGTCGCTCGGGACGCCGACGTGCTGACGCAGGGCATCGATCAGGTCGCGCTCGCTGAAGGGCTTCGTCAACGTCGCCGCGAACAACCGCGCCAGCTCCTCCTGATCCTCGACGACCAGACGGCCCGGGGCCCCGGTCATCAGCACGATCGGCAGCTCGAAGGACTCCGACCGCAAGCGGCGCGCCACCTCCAAGCCATCCAGGTCGGGCATGTCGAGGTCGACCACCACGGCCGCGAAGCGCCCGCTCCGGACCTGGAGCAGGGCGTCGACCGGATCTTGGGAGTAGAGGGTCTGGTAGCCGCTGCGGCGGGCCATGTCCGCGACCAGAGGGCCGACCGCCGGATCGTCGTCCACGACCAGCAGTCGGCCTCGGAACGGCGGGGGCGGGACCGGGTGAATCAGGGCTTGGCCTCGGTCTTCCGACTGCGCGTTGGCCGCCGGCAACAGCAGGCGGAAGGTCGTGCCGACGCCGAGTTCGGTCGTGACTTCGACGACCCCCTGATGGGCCGCGACGAGCCCGTGGACCACGGCCAGACCCATACCGGATCCTCGGCCCCGATCTCGGTGGGAGAGCTTGGTGGTGAAGAAGGGCTCGAAGATGTGCTCCAGCGCGCCGCTCGCGATGCCGCCGCCATCGTCCGTGACTTCGATCTCGGCGTACGCACCCGGTCCGAGGAGACCCAGGCTGTGGGCCCTCGACGGCCCGAGCTCGGCCTCGCGCACGACCACCGCGACCCGCAGGCCACCGTGCTCCTCGATCGCGTCGAGGGCGTTCGAACACAGGTTCATCAAGACGCGGTGCAGTTGGGTCGAGTCGCCTTCGACCGAGACGCTGGGGTCGACGTCGTCGAGGTCCAGCTCGCGGCTCCCTTGAAGCCGCGGCTCGAGCACTCGCAGCACTTCGTCGAGCAACTCGGCCACGACGACCCGCGAGCGCTTGCGCTCGCCCCTGCCAGCGAAGGCCAGCATCTCGCGCACGAGCTCGCTGGCGCGGGCACCGGCCTCGTGGATACGGTCGACGCTGCCGCGCAGGGGATCGTCCGGATCGAGCGCCTGGGCGACCAACTCCGAGTAGCCCATGATCGGCGCCAGGAGGTTGTTCAGGTCGTGGGCCAGTCCCCCGGCAAGTGAGCCGATCGACGTCAGTCGGCGTTGGCGCTCGAGCTCCGCACGTCGCCGTCGAGCGCGCAACTGCAGCCGTCGCACGAGCAACCACCCACCGCTCCCGACCAGCACCGTCGTGAGCGCCAGGAACCACGGCCGCTCCACCAAGCGCGGTTGCACCTTGACCTCGACCGCGGTCGCCCGCGATTCCCCAAGGGCACGGACTTCGAATCGATAGGACCCGCTCCCCACATTCGTGAAGCGCGCCTGGTCGTCACTCCAAGCGCGCTGCCACTCGTCACGGTAGCCCTGGAGCCGATACTCCAGCGCCGCCGCCTGGGGCAGCACGAAGGTGGGCGCCGCGAACTCGAACTCGAGATCGACCCTGCCCGGACCCAGGTTGGTCAGGTCGCCCAGGGCCACGGCCTCGCCGTTGAGGCGCGCGCGCTCGACGGTTGGCGGCTTGGCCGCCGGAAGCTCGTCGATCAACTCCGGGTCGACCGCGACCACACCGGACACGGTGGTGAAGTACAGCCGGCCATCGGACCCGACGACCGCCGCACCAGGACTGCCACCGCTGGCCTCGCTCATGCCGGAGTTCGGACCGAATACGATCGGGGTCATGAAGCGCCTCTCGCCGCCCGCGACCGCGTCGAGATCCTCCAGCTCCAGGGCCAGGAGCGTTCGATTGCCCGCGACCCAGAGTCGGCCTCGACCGTCCGGCAGGGCGCCCGACAACATCAGGTCGTCGAGTCCGTGGGCATTGCCGTAGCCGAACACCCGGTCGCCCTCAACGCGCCAGAGCCCGAGACCGTAGGTTCCGATCCAGGCTACGCCGCGATGGTCGAAGGAGATCGTCCGCACCACCTCCAGTGGCACCTCCGTCGGGCTCGAGAGGGGCACGAAGCGTTCATCGATGCGACGACTGAGCCCGCCAAAGCCGCCGACCCAGAGCACCCCGTCCGGGGCCACCCGCACCGATGAGAGTCCGGTCGGCAAGCCGTCCGTGCCCGCTGGATGGAAGCTCGAGGTCCCGTCGAGTCGCAGCTCGACGAGGCCCTGGGGGGCCGTCATCCAAGTCGTGCCATCGGGCATCCGTGCAGTGCAGATGCAGCGCAGCTCGGGCGGGAAACCGCTGGCAGCCGCGTCGAAGAGCACCTCGACCCGATCACCGTCCCACAGATCGACGCGACCGTCGTGAGCGACCAGCAGGCGGCCGTCGCCCCAAGCTGCCACACCGTAGACCAGGTCGGTCGAGGGACTGTCCACCTCGCCCCCGTCCAGAGCCAGCCGATGGATGTGGCCCCGGGCGTCGAGCGCCACGATCGTCCGACCGTCGGGGAAGGCCAGTTGTTTGAACTCCCCGGTTCCGATTGCGACCGACTCGAGGGGCGTCCGGAAGCGCTGGAACAGGCCGTCGCCGGTGGTCCCGATCCAGAGCGAGTCTTCGTCGTCGACGAACAGGGCGCGGATCTCGTAGCCGTCGAGAGCGTCCACGACCAGCCTGCTGATCAGGCCGCTGTCGCCGAAACTCAAGAGGCTCACGCCGATCGAGCCCAACCAGGCCCCGCGCTCCCGCGGCGGCGCTTCGACCAACCAAGGGTCGACGGGCGCAGGCTCGAGTCCGAGATTGTCGAGCTCGTCCGAACGCGACGGCAGGTAGGCACCCTGGGGAGTACCGACGACGATGGCCCCGTCCGTCAAGGCGACCACCGGGACTCGCGTCCGGTCGGGCAAGCCGATGGGACCGAGGGGCCGCCAGCGACCGTCCGACTGCTGGTATAGACCTTCTGCGCCACTGACGACGATCCCGCGAGTCCGTGACCAAGCCACGCCCTCCGGCCGCGCGGGGAAGTCCTCCACCGGTCGAAACTTCGACTCACCTGGCGAACAGGTGTAGAGCCCCTCGTCGAGCACCGCCCACACGCGACCGTCGGGGGCCGCGAACAGGTCGCGGCAATCCACCGCCGGCGCGGGCACGCGCATGAAGTTGCCGTCGACCAGGCGAGCGACGCCGCCGAACTGCGTGCCGACCCAGAGCGCTCCCGAGCCGTCCAACTCGAGGGCGGTGATGCGATCGTCCGGGAGCCCGGGAGTCAGAACGCGCAGGACCTGTTCGAACTCACGTCCGTCGAAGCGAGCGAGGCCACCGAAGGTCCCGATCCACAGGTAGCCGTCCCGAGTCTGTTCGATCGCGGTGATCGTGTCCTGCGGCAGTCCCGACGCCACGGTCCAGTGCCGTAGCCCGAAGCCGCGATTCTCCAGCCCGACTGGATCCTGCAGCGCCTCGACCGGGCCGGTGACGGCCAGGCCGAGCATGAGGGCAGTCGAGATCCGCGGAAGTGGCGTCATGGGAGATCCGGCGTCGGCAGCGCTCGTGCGACGAAGACCGTCGCGTCATCCTGCCCTGCTCCGGCCGCGGCTCCCTCGCGTGAACGCATCACACGCTCGTGCAGCGTGTTGTCAGGGGCCTGCCCGGGGACGCAGATCTCAACACCCGGATCGGGGAGCCGTCAACGAACTCGCATCGGAGCCCGCGCTCGCCACGCCGCGTCGCCGCTTGCGGTACGACCCGACCGCCCCCGGCCCATCCACCTGGGCCTCGTCCGCCGCCCGGCTCGGCACGCCACTCAGTACCCGCTCAGCGATGCCCGATCATGGCCAGGAACTCGCGCCGAGTGGCCGGGTTGGAGCGGAACTCGCCGGTCATGCGACTGGTGACCGTCATCGACTCGTGCTTGCGCACACCGCGCGTGGTCATGCACTCGTGGGCCGCCTCGATCACGACGGCCACCCCCTTGGGCGCGAGGACGCGGTCGATCGAGTCGGCGATCTGCACCGTCAGCTTCTCCTGGATCTGCATGCGCTTGGCGAAGATCTCCACCACGCGGGCGAGCTTGCTGAGCCCGACCACGCGGCGATCGGGCAGGTAGGCCACGTGCGCCCGCCCGACGATCGGAACCAGGTGGTGCTCACAGTGCGACTCCAGGCGGATGTCGCGCACGGTCACCATCTCGTCGTAGCCGTCGGTCTCCTCGAAGGTCTTGCGCAGGACCTCCTCCGGATCCATGCCGTAGCCCGCGAAGAACTCCTCCCAGGCCCGCGCGACCCGCGCCGGCGTCTCGAGCAGGCCCTCGCGGGTCGGATCGTCACCCGCCCAGGCGATCAGGGTGCGGACGGCCTCCTCGGCCTGCTCGCGCGACGGTCGCACGAGCTCGACGCTCGCCTCGGGTTGGGCCATACCGGACTCGAGCAGGTCTCGATCGATCATCGGGGGGTCGTCTGGGGCGGTCATCGAGCGCTCGCACGACGGCGTGCGGCGGCAGATGATAACCCTCGGTACCTGGGCCCTGCCGACGGTCGATTCAACCATCGGCCCCCGGGCCCCGCCCTCAGACCTGCCGGCGGGCCCCGCGATAGCGCTGGGCGACGTTCTCGCGCCCCATCTCCCGCAGCCGCGAGGGATCCTTGCGCAGCCCCAGGTGGTGGGCCTTCGAGACGACGCTCTTCACCGATCGACCGACCCGGTGGGCGATGTCCAGGTTGGGGCAGGTCGGGTAGAGCTCCCGCAGGAGGTCGAGCTCCTCGGAGGCCCAGCGCGGCATGCGGGTGGCCGATTCTCCCTCGAGGCGACGCACGAAGGCCTTGTCCTTGGACAGGGCCAACTTGCTGGCCGCGCGCCGCACGGACTCCACCGATCGCCCGAAGACCGTCGCGAGGTCGTCGTCGGTCCGCGTGCCGTAGATCTGCCGCAAGAGCAGCAGCTCGTCCCGCGACCAGCGCCCCGTGCGACGAACCCGGGCCAAGAGGTCGATCTGGCCCTGAACGTCATCTTCGCTGCGTCCGAGCACCCGGGCGATGACCTCCGTCGACGCTCCGCCGATGTAGCGCTTCAGCTTTTCGACCTCGTCCTCGTCCCAAGGGCCGCGGTCGACGGCCGGCTGGAAGATCCGCGCCGCCATCCGACGCACGCCGTCCACGGTCCGACCCAGGTCCCGAGCGATGGTCTCGTCGCTCCGCAGGCCGTAGATCAGCCGCAGGCGCTCGACCTCGTCATCGGTCCAACGTCCTCGCCGCAGCTCGCGGCGTCCGTTCTTGTGGGTGTCGCTGCCCAACGCGTTCAATGAATGGGGTCTCCCGCGCGCCGAACGCACCGCTCTGGGGAGCGAGCGGTGACGGCTCCGTGCGCCTTCGCGGGACCGGAACGCGGTCCGAGGCCGGGCGTTACCGGCGATCTCGAGCAAAAAAAAGGAATGCTCGCCCCGGATCGCTCCCCATCGGCCCCAGGGACGGATCCCCGGGGCCAGGCGGCCCCTCCCCGAGCGGTCAGGCCTGGTCGACGCCCTCGAAGAGCTGCTCGCGCATCCGACCCAAGGCCTGCTTGACCCCTTCGGTCGTCGAGCACTCGAGCAACTCCCGGACGAACCGGCGAGCGCCCTCGACCGTGCAGCGGCGGACGGCGAACTTGATCGCCGGCACGAAGTGCGGCGCGACCGACACCGAGTCGTAGCCGAGACCGAGCAGCAGCACCGCCGCGACGGGATCACTGGCCACGTCCCCACAGACCGAGCAGGGCACCCCGGCCGCCTTGGCCGCAGTCGCCACCTGTTCCAGGGCCCGCATCACCGCGGGATCGGTCGGCTGGTAGAGCCGCGCGACCCAACTGTTGTCGCGGTCCACAGCCAGCAGGTACTGCACCAGGTCGTTGGTGCCGACGCTCACGAAGTCCACCTCGGCCATCACCTGGGGCAGCACGAAGAGCAGCGAGGGGACCTCGATCATGATCCCCAGGGGCACGGATTCCGGCACGTCGTAGCCCTGCTCGCGCAGGTTCTCGCCGACCTCCTGGATCACCCGCCGCGCCTGGCGCACCTGCTCGAGGGAGCCCACCATCGGCAGCAGGATCCGCAGGTTCCCCTCGGACGCCGCCCGCAGCATCGCACGCACCTGGGCCTGGAACAGGTCAGGCCACTGGAGCTGGATCCTCAAGCCCCGCCAACCCAGGGCCGGGTTCGGCTCCGGCGGCACCTTGAAGTACGGCAGGGGCTTGTCACCGCCGACGTCCAGGGTGCGGATCGTGACCGTGCGGCCGGCCATGGTCTCGACCACCCGCCGGTACATGCGGTACTGCTCCTCCTCCGAGGGGAAGCTCGAGCGCTCCATGTAGAGGAACTCGGTACGCAGCAATCCGACCCCATCGGTGTGGGCGACGTCGAAGGTCTCGAAGTCGCGCATGGACTCGATGTTGACCTCGCAGCGCAGCCTCGCCCCGTCCAGGGAGACCGCGGGCTCGGGGGCGTAGGCCAGCATCGACAGGCGCCGCTCGCCGCGCTTGGCGGCGATGCGCCGGAAGCGGTTCAGGTCCTGCTCGCCGGGGCGCAACTGCACCAGCCCGTGGTCGCCGTCGACAGTCACGTGCATGTTCTGTTCGAGGCGCGCCAGCAGGTTCGGCAGGGTCACCACGCAGGGAATACCGAGCGAGCGAGCCAGCACCGCCGCGTGGGAGAAGCGCCCGCCCTGTTCGGTCACGACGCCCAGGATCCGCTCCCGCGGCAGGAAGGTGACGACCTTCGGCGTCAGCTCCGCCGCCGCCAGGATGACCTTGGCCTCGCTCTGGGCGATCGACTCCTGGTCGCGCTGGAGCAGGTGCTCGAGCACCCGCCGCCAGGGGTCTGCCAGGTCGTTGGCGTAGTCCCGGACGCTCGCGCCCTCCATGCTGTTGACCCGGCCCACGACCCGTTCGATCAGCTTGGAGACCGCCGCCTCGGCGTTGATGCGCTCCTCCTGGATCAGCCGTTCGATCGTCTGCAGGGCACTCGGGTCCTGGAGGATCATGCGGTGGACGGCGAAGATCTCCGCGTCCTTCTCGCTGGCCTGACGCGCGATCGCGCGCTGGCGATCGGTCAGCTCCTCGGCCGCGCTCGACAGGGCGGCGGCCAGCCGCGCGAACTCCTGGGGGAGATCGTCCTCGCGCACGGACCACGTCGGCACCTCGGTCTTGCCCGCCCGAACGATGTGAACCGGGCCCTCGGCCAGGCCCATGGAGACGGCGACGCCTTTGATGCTGCGACTGGTCGGCATCGGTGGATCGGTGGGAGCGGGCGGCCGGGCGCGGCAGCCCGGCGGGGCGCACAGGTTACCCGAGCGCCGGCACCCCCAGGCGTTCGAGCCCCGGCCCGAGGACGCATCGGCCGAGATCTCCGCTTCCCCTCAAGAAGCGGCCGGCCCCCTCCCGATCCCCCCTGCGGAGCCACCGGCGGACCTTCGCCGGAGGTCCGAGACGATCGGGGCGATGGGAACTACCACGATGAACGCGGACGACGGGATCGAAGAGATCGAGTACGACGACGGGTTGGACGCCCTGGCCCAGGTGCAGGAGTCCCCTCGCACGGCGACCGTAGGTGCCGTCGCGGCACTGGGGGTGCTCGTCCTCGGCGTCGGCGTGGCCTCGGGCTGGGCCATCGTCGCCGGTGAGCCGCCGCTCGACGACTACGCCCGCCAAGCCTCCAGCTTGGGCCTCTCGCCCGGGCTACTCATGGTGGGCGGAACCCTCCTGACGGCATTGGGAGCCGTCGGCAGCACCGTGCTGCGCGCCGTGCGCCGCAGCGTCGACCTGCTCGAGATGGCCCCCGATCACTCCCACGCTCTGGATTGCCTGGACGACTCTCAACAGCGTCTGCACGTGAGCCTGGTCTCGACTGAACAGAGCGTCCAGCGCACGGTCCGCGAGGCCCTCGCGCCCCTGGTGGAGCGCATCGACAACCTCGAGCTGGCCCTGGCCGCGGCCAGCGACGCCATCTCCCAGGAGGACGGCGCCAACGACGCGATCTGGCGCCTGGCGGCGAGCATGGACCAGGTTCGCGCCCAGCTCGACTCGAGACTCGCCCAACAGCTGGAGAGCTTCGAGGAGCACATCGCCAAGGAGCTGTCCCGCGCCACCGACGAGCACGTCGCCACCCTCGAGGAGCGGCTGCGCTCCAGCGAGAACCGCATGGTTGCCGAGGTCGAAGCCGCCGCCGCGCGCTCGGCCGGTGGAATCGGGCGAGGGCCGTCGGCGCCGATGGTCGAGCAGGCTCCGCCGGCGCGCCCGGTGGTCGAGGCTGCGCCCGTCGCGGAGCCGCCCGTCGCACAAGTACAGGTCGACGAAGCGCCCGCCGCGCCGCGACAGGCGCTGCCCGCGTCGCCCGCCGCCGCCCCGATCGAGGACCTCTCCCTGGGGTTGCTGGCCGAGATCGACGACGACGGCCAGCCGCGCGCCCACCCCGCTGACCTCTATGCCGAGCCGCCGCCGCCCATCTCGGTGGACTCGGTTCCGTCGATCCGCCCGCGCAGGAGCGAGCACAGCCTCGAGGACGAGCGCACCTTGGGCCAATAGCGCTGTGCCCCGCGGGTCGCCGCCCGCGCGGCGATCAGGATTGACGACGCGGCCGCACCTGTGCGGCCGCGTCGCATTCGCGCTCAGTCCTTCGACTCGTCGCCGGGCTTCTGCCCTTCGACGAAGAAGCGGGCGAAGGGGTTGTGGCCCTTGTCGGCCTGCCCCTTCTTGGGCAAGTACGCGGCGACTTCCTGCCGCCCGCCCTCGCCGTCACTGCGTTCACCGCGGCCGCGACCGGGTCCACGGCCAGGACCACGCCCGCCACCGCCAGGACCGCCACCGCCGGGCCCACCGCGACCCCCGCGGCCGCTGTCGCCCTTGCCGGGCATGCCGTCGCGACGCACTCGGGCCACGCGCACCTGACGATCGGGCTCCGGCCAGGCCTCGCGCGGACCGCCGCGACGCGGACCGCCCCGGGAGTCGCCGCGCCCGTCACCACGTCCCTCGCCACGGGGCTCGCCACGGCGAGCATCCCGGCGCGGACCACTGCCGCGACGGTCCCCGCGCGGGGGCCGCTCACGATCGGGCACATCCTTGAGCGACAGGGCGATGCGCGGACCGCCGACCTCGCTGACGCGGGCGCGCACGGCCTGGCCGACCGAGAGCAACTCGCGGGCGTCGCGCACGTAGCGCGAGGTGATCTCGCTGATGTGGACGAGGCCCTCTCGCTCGATGCCCAGATCGACGAAGGCGCCGAAGTTCGCGACGTTGGTCACGAAACCCTCGACCACCTGCCCCTTCTCGAGCGTCGCCGGATCGGTATCGGGCACGAGCAGCTTGGGCGGGAAGAGCCGCGGTCGCGCGTCCCGTCCGGGGTGCGCGATCTCCCGCGCCAGGTCACGCCAGGTGCCCTCGTCCACTTCGAAATCGACCCGGCGCAGCCCCTTGAGGCCACCCGGTCGACCGAAGACCTGATCGGCCGGCTGGCCCGTGGCCTCCAGCACGCGGTTGGCGATGGCGTACTGGTCCGGGTGGATCGAGGTGTGGTCCAGGGGCTCCTTCGACGACAGCACGCGCAGGCAACTCGCCGCGTTCTGCCACTGCACCTCGTCAATCGCCGCGCGCTCGCGCAGGTCGTCGCGGCTGGTGAAGGGCTGCTCGGCCCGCGCCGCAAGAATGCGGGCCACGGCGGCATCGTCGAGCCCGGGAACCCACTTCAGGAAGTGCTCCGGCGCCCGGTTGACGTCGCAGCCGACCAGCGCGACGCAGGACTCGCTGGTCTCCTCGAGCACGCGCTTCAGGTTGGCCTTGCTGACCAAGCCCTGCTCGAAGCCCAGACCCAGGTGACGGGCCTCGACCTTCAGCAGCTCCGTCAGGGGATCCAACAAGCGGCGCGCGATGGCTACGCCCCAGCGGGTCTGCATGGTGAGACCGTCGAGCTCCTTGCGGCAGGCCTCGCCGTTGACGTAGCCCGAGAGCCCGCCCTCGTTGACCACGGCCACCGTCGCGTCGGCGCCCAGGATCGAGATCAGCTTGCGCAGTCGCAGCACCGCCGGGCGGGACTCGCGACCGCTGCCCACCGCGATCCAGTGGGCGTCGCGCTCGCGCATGGCCGCCCCGAGCTGCTCGGCCAGGTCGACGTCCTCGACGCCGGCTGTCTCGAGCATCACTGGCTCGCCGACGGCATTGCCGTGGATGTCGATCGGGGTAATCGTCCACTCCTGCTTCGCGCCCACGTGCAACCCGGCCACCGGTCGCGGCGCCAGGGGCGGGGTCAGGAGGATCTGACGCAGGTGCTGGCTCAGGAAGCGCAGGGCCTCCTCGTCGCCGCGCTCCTTCAGCTCGAGGCGCACATCGGCCTCGAGCATCGGCAACAGCCGGCGATCGAGCGCGTTCTTGGCGACCGTGTCGAGCACGCTCTCGAAGCGCGCGTCGGTGTGACGCCCCAGGGCCGCGCGCACCTTGGGCAGGGCGCGGGACTGGTCGAACTCGACCACCGTGGTGACGGCACGCTCGCGTTGGGCCTGGCGGATCGTCAGCAGGCGGTGCCCTTGGATCTGCCGCATGGGCTGGGAGACCTTGAGCAGCGCCTTGTGACGCCCCACGCGCTGACTGTTCGACCCGGCGCGAACGCTGAGCACCCCATGCTTGCGGAGCACCTTGCGAACCTGCCCTCGCAACTGCGCGTCGCGGCCGAGGCGATCGGCGAGCACGCGCATGGCGCCTGCGAGGGCTTCGTCCTCGGTGTGGACGCCGCGGTCGGGGCGAGTGAACTCGCTGCACAGGCGCGCGAGTTCGGCCGTCAGCTCGACCGTCTCGGCCGCGTGGCCACGGTCCACGGGGGCCGTACCTTGGGCCTCGGGCGAAAGCTCTGCGCCAGCCTTGGACGCTTCAGCCTTGGCCTCCGCAGCTTGCGACGCAACACCCTCGGCGCCCGTCGCTGCCTGCTCTGTCGCTGCCTGCTCTGCGCCCTCGCCGGCGAGCATGCCGCCTTCGGTCGCAACAGCCCCGTCGGCCGGAGCACCATTCGCCGAGGCGTCCATAGCCGGAGCTTCCGCCACGGCAGCAGCTTCGTCCTCGGGCGCGTGGACCTCGGGGGAGCTGACTGCAGTGGGCTCGGCAACCGACTCCGCGGCAGCTTCGACACTGGGCTCGATCACTTCCGGGGCAGCGTCGACGGGTGCGTCGACGGGTGCGTCGACGGGTGCGTCGACGGGTGCGTCGACGGGTGCGCCGTCGGCTGCACCTCGAACCGGACTCTGAACTTCGGCCGAGGCGACAGCGGCGCCGTCATCCGCGACCGCGGTCTCGACCGCAGGGCCTTCACTCGAAGTGGACTGCGCGTCACCCTCCGCGTCGGCACCTTCGGAATCGGCACCGTCTGAATCGGCACCGCGCTTCTTGGTCGCCGGGACCTTGGCCACCAGCCTGTCGGCCAACTCCCCCAGGCCCCGGTCCAGCGCGAGTTGCACTTCGGGTTCCGGGCGGCGGAAGGGCAGGTACAGGTCTTCGAGTTCGAACCTGTCGACGGTTCGCTCGAGCAGTTCGACGACCCGGCTCGGCTTTTCGTCGAGCGAGTCGAACTGCCGCCGAATCGACGCGCGGCGTCGATCGAGCTCTTCGAGTTCCTGGTAGCGCCGCACGAGTCGGCGCAGGTGGCCTTCGCTCAATCCACCGGCGTCTTCGCGACGGTAGCGGGCGATGTGGTGCGGGAGCAGACCGGCGGCGAGCAGGTCGAGGATGCGTCGGATGCGCTCGGCGTCGGAGGAGAACTCCTTGGCCAGCGTGTCCAGAATAGGCGTCGAGGTCACTTGGAAGACTCTCTTGGCGTTGACGAGCCCGAGACGCAGTGGAGCGCTGGGCCCACGGTCCACGCTGCGTGCAGCGCGGCCGTCTAGGGAATGCGGCCCGACATGGTAGCGCCGCGCCGGCTCCAGGGGCGGACGGCTGCGAACCCTCGCGGAGGATCCGGGGCCCGGCGCTGGGAGCGACCCGCTTGGACCGCCGCCGCGCCGCGCCGTGAACCGCGCCGGCACGGACTCGGCACGGGCGCCAGGTCGGGCCGCGGGACGGACGTGCCCGGCGTCAGTCCTGCCTGGACCGAATCAGTCGGGGATCTCGTAGACCGAGACCCGGGTCTCCTCGGCGAGCAGGAAGGCCCCGTTCTTGACGCTCCAGGCCACGTGCTCGTCGAGACCGGGAACCGCCAGTTCCCCCAGCAGGCGCCCGGTCAGCACGTCCCGGACCGACAGCAAGGCGCCCCGGGCCAGGTAGAGCTTGCCGCTGTCGATCGCCACGCTCGCCTCGCCCAGATCATCGCCGGCGGGGGTCGCGCCGAGCGGCTCGTACCACATGGGGCGCTCGCCCGAATCGGCCTCGTGCACCACCAGGCCGGGCGTCGGGCCGCTGGCCGCGAAGTCGTGGTCGACGTCCTCGCGGGTCAGTTGGCGCAGGGCGAAGTCACGGGCCGCCTCGGGGGGCAGGGCCGACTCCAGGTCCTCGACCACGATCGCGAAGACCCCCTCGCCGGCGCACAGGTCGTGGATCGCCGGCTGGTTGGGCTCGACCAGCTCGCGGATCAGCTTGCCGTTGTCGACGCGCATGGCGAGCACGCCCTGGTGGCGGCTGTCCTTGGTCGAATAGACGACATACAGCATGTTTCCGGCCCGCGCCGCGCGGTGGAAGCGGCGCCCGGCGCCGGCGACGCGCCAGGACTCGACCATCGGCGTGGTGTGCACGGCGGTGATCGCCTTCAGGCCGACGCAGATACACAGATCCGGCGAGACCAGGGCCTCGTCGAACTCCGGCACCGACTCCACGCCCAGCAGCACGCCGTCGTCCAGGGACATGCGGACCATCCGATGTCCGCCCTGGCTCGGGCCGAGGATCACCAGCTCGCTCTCCTCGCCGATACCGGCGCCGAAACCGCGCCCGTAGCCGACCTCGCAGGGCGAGACCCACAGGCGCTCGCCGGTCTGGCGATCGAAGGCCCCGACCTTGCCGGGGATCGCGTCGTCGATCCACTTGCCGCCGGCCGGCGGGTCGTAGACGTGCAGGACCACCGGTCCCTGGGCGCTCAGGGCGAGACCGTCGATCTCGGACTCGAGGTCCGCTGTCCATCTTCTACGGGCACTGCGCGTCATGGTGGGCAGAGTCTAGTCACCGCAACCGGCCTCCGCGAGCGCGCGCCCCCCCCTCGATCGAGGTTGCCCGAACGACGCGCGCCCCCGCTGCCGGGCGGCAGCGCGGGCGCGCGCTGGGTCGAACCCCGGTAAGAGTTCGGTCCCCGATCCGGCGGCAGCCGCCGCCAACCGCTCACTCGCCGGCCAGGACCTTGTCGGCGATGTTGCGCGGGACCGGGCGGTACTCGGCGAGCTCCATCGAGAAGGAGCCGCGGCCCTGGGTCGCGCCCCGCAGGGAGCTCGAGTAGGCGAACATCTCGGCGATCGGAACCATGCCGCGCACGACGCGCAGGTCGCCCTGGGCATCGACCTCGCCGATCTCGCCGCGGCGGGAGTTGAGGTCGCCGACGACCGCGCCGAGGAACTCCTCGGGCACGCGGACCTCGATCTTCATGACCGGCTCGAGCAGGGTCGTGTTGTTCTCGCTGGCCTGGCGGAAGGCCAGGATGCCGGCCTGCTCGAAGGACAGCTGGTCCGAGTCGACGTCGTGGGCCTTGCCGTCGAACAGGGTCGCCTTGACGCCCACGTAGGGGTAGCCGTTGCGCCCGCCGCCGGAAACGGCCTGGTCGATGCCGTGGCCGACGCTGGGGATGAACTCGCGCGGGACGTTGCCGCCCTTCACGCCGTTGACGAACTCGTAGACCTTGGTCGGGTCCTCGGTCGGCTCGAAGCGCACGCTGACGACGGCGAACTTACCGCGGCCACCGGACTGCTTGACGAAGCGCGCCTCGGTCTCGAGCACGCGCGTCAGGCGCTGCTTGTACGCGACCTTGGGCGCACCGGTGATGACCTCGCAGCGGTGCTCGTTCTGGATCCGGTTGACGAGCACCTCCAGGTGCAGCTCGCCCATGCCCGAGATCACCAGCTCGCCGGTCTCCTCGTTGGTGCTGGCGCGGAAGGTCGGGTCCTCGCGCATCATGCGACCGATGATGTCGCCGAGCTTGTCGCGGTCCTGGGAGCTCTTGGGCTCGAGCGACATCGCGATGACGCCGTCCGGGAAGTCGATCTTCGACAGGGCGATAGGGTGGTCCTCGTTGCAGAGGGTGTCACCGGTGATCGTGTTCTTGAGGCCGATCACGGCGGCGATGTCGCCGACCGGGATCGAGTCGATGGCCTCGCGCTTGTCAGCGTGCACGCGCAAGAGGCGCCCGATGCGCTCACGCTTGCCCGTGCGCGGGTTGAGGTAGGTCGTGCCCTTCTCGAGCGTGCCGGAGTAGACGCGCACGAAGGTAAGGTCGCCCGTCGGCTCGGCGACGGTCTTGAACGCCATGGCGCACATGGGCTCGGACTCGTCGGCCTTGCGGGTGACCATCTCACCCTCGCTGCGCGGGACCTCGCCCACGACCGGCGGCACGTCCAGGGGGCTCGGCAGCAGGTCGATGACCGCGTCGAGCATCAGGGCCACGCCCTTGTCCTTGAGGGCCGAACCGCACAGCACGGGCGTGATCTCCATCGAGAGGCAGCCGCGGCGCAGGGCGTTCTTGAGCATCTCCGGGGAGATCTCCTTGTCCTCGACGAACAGGTCGAGCATTTCCTCGTCGAACTCGGCGGCGTTCTCGCACACGTCGTGGCGACGCATCTTCGCCTCGTCGAGCAGCTCGGCCGGGATCTCGAGCACGCGGAAGTTCTTGCCCTTGGCCTCCTCGTCGAACTCGTAGTACTTCATCTCCACGAGGTCGATGATGCCGTTGAAGTCCTTCTCCTTGCCCACGGGCATCTGGATCGAGACCGGGCGCGCACCCAGGCGGTCGGCGATGGTGCCGGCCGAGTAGTCGAAGTCGGCGCCGACGCGGTCGAGCTTGTTGATCAAGCAGATACGCGGGACCTTGTAGCGGTCGGCCTGGCGCCAGACCGTCTCGGATTGGGCCTCGACGCCCTGCACCCCGTCGAACACCGCGATGGCGCCGTCGAGCACGCGCAGCGAGCGCTCCACCTCGGCCGTGAAGTCCACGTGCCCGGGAGTGTCGATGATGTTGACCGTGTAGCCCTTCCACTCCGTCGTCGTGGCGGCGGACTGGATCGTGATCCCGCGCTTCTGCTCTTCCTCGAGGAAGTCCATCGTCGCGGCGCCCTCGTGGACCTCGCCCGTCTTGTGGATCTTGTTCGTGATGAACAGGATCCGCTCGGTGACGGTGGTCTTACCGGCATCGATGTGGGCCATGATGCCGATGTTGCGGTGCTTGGTCAGACGCTTGGCGCTCATGATCGGGTACGGCTCGGGGCTGATCGATCGCCCCGAGGATTGACGGGGAGACGGGGGGGGCTGCCGCAAGGGGCCAGCCGAAGGATGAAGTGGGCCGGGCTGAGAAAGCGCCCGGGTCGGGATCTGCTCGGTCGGGTCGGGGGCGGGTCGGACTCGGTCGGACTCCCGGCACGCGGCGAGGCGACCGACGGGAATCCTCTCGGACACGGCACGGGCGGACCAAGGGCCCCAGCTAGGGGGGTCCCGGGGACCGCGCGCCGTAAATCGAGCCGAAAAGTCTAGCGCCGCGGCTCCCCCCGTCAACGGACGCGACCCACACCCAGCCGCGGAGCTTTGGTCCGGGTCTCGCTCGCGGCCCCCCCATCGGCCAGAATCCCGGGCTCCCGAAGCCGCGCCGAGCCTTCGTGCCGGCTCTCCCAACCCCACCCACTGCCCACAGCGTGTTGCTCGACTTCCTCCAGGCGATCACCGGCGTGTTCGTCGTCGTCTACGACGGCCAGCACGCCCTCAAGTTCACCCTCGGCCGGGCCAAGCACGTGGTCGGCCCGGGAGTCCACTGGAAGTGGCCCATCGTCCAGCGCTTTCAACTGGCCGACACGCGCCACACGACCCTGGACCTCGAACCCCAGGTGATCCAGCTCTCGGACGACCTCGTCTACGAGGTCGACGCCAAGGTCCTGTACCAGATCGTCGACCTCCACAAGGCGATCATCGAGATCGACGACGTGGTCCAGGGCCTCCAGAATCGGGTGGTGCTGGCCATCCAGCGCATCGTCAGCACCCAGACCCGCGAGACGATCCGGGACGTCGACGCGATGATCCAGGCCATCCGCGGCGAGCTGGCCATCGTCGAGGCGCAGTGGGGTGTGAAGATCCTGCAGCTCGGCTTCTCGAACCTCTCCCCGTCGCCGGCCACCCTCGAGATCACCCAGTTGGACCTCTTGGCGCGCGAGCGGCTCCAGCTCTACGGGCACCTGAGCGCCAGCGGTCTCCCCGGGGACGCCGCCGTGGCCCTGGTCACCGGCGCGGTGGTCACCACCCACCCCGAGCGCGACGTCCCGGGCCTGCGGGAGGGTCGCCGGGCCCTGGCCGCGGAGGCCGCCCGAATCGCGGCCGAGGCCGAGGCCGGCAGCGCCAAGAAGGTCGATCGCAGCGACCTGCAAGAGGGCGAGGACGGCTCCGAGGACGATGAGGAAGGCGCCTCCGACGGCGCGGGCGCGAGCCGATCGTGAATCGCAATTGGGCCCAGACGGGCGGACCGCCCGAGGTCCTGGTTCCCGTCGACGACCCCGAGGCGGCCGCGGAGCCCGGCTTCCTGCTGCAGCTCAAGAGCTTCCTGCGGGGCCTGCCGGACCTGGTGCTCAGTTGGGTCATCGAGCAGGCCCGCGAGCATCCCTTGGCCGCCTTCGCGGCCGTCTACGCCCTGATGCGTGCCATGGGCGTCACCGTGCGCACGGGCACCCAAGGGCTGCTGTTCAGCTTCGGCCGCGCCAGGAAGGTGATCGAGCCCGGCTTCCACTTCCTGATCCCCTTCCTGCAGGTCGTGCGGATCATGCCCACCCGGCACCGCACCCTGGACCTGCAGGACCAGAAGGTGGCGACCCTCGACGGGCTGGTCTACCGCGTCCACGCCACCCTGGTCTGGCGCACGGTCGACATCACCCGCTCACTGGTGGAGATCGGCGACCTGCAGCAGGGCATGCGCGACGCCCTCGCGATCTCGGTCTGGGAGGTCCTGCGCGAGCGGGACCGCGCCGAGCTGCGGGTGTCGGAGAAGATCGACGACGAGCTGGCGTTGAAGATGGCCCGCTGGCTCGAGCCCTGGGGCGTCGTGGTCGAGCGCGCGGGCTTCCAGAGCATCGCACCCTCGCCCCGCACCCTGGCCCTGATCCAGCTGCGCGAACGCGTCCACGAGCGCCAGCGCGCGGCGGGGCTGATCGCCGAGGGCGCGCCGGGCGGCTCGGCCATCGCCCTGGTCGGCACGCCCCACTTCCCACGTCGGCGCCAGCGCCGCGCCCTGCAGCGCGAGGTCCAGTCGCGCTACCGCCGCCGGGTCGAGGTCCTGCACCGGCGCGCCGCCAAGGCCGACGTCCCCTTCAAGGGGCTCAAGGGCCGAGCCCTGGCCCGGGCCCGGGCCTCCGCGGTGGCCGAGTCCAAGAAGAAGGCCCGCCTGGCCGCGGACCGCGGGATCGCGCGGCCCTGGTCGGTCTCGGCCGGCAACTGAACCGCGGCTCTCAGCGGGCGATCGCGCCGAGGTCCCGCAGGGCCGCCAGGGCCTTGTCCGCCAGCAGCCGGTTGCCGGCGGCGTTGGCGTGGGCGTCGGCGGCGGAGTTGCGGATCGGGCGCGCCCACTCTTCCGGCGTGAAGGCCAGGTCGTACCAGGGCACTCCGGTCCGCTCGCACCACTCGCGGTAGCCGGGCAGGCGCGGCGTGGTGTGGTCGAAGACGACCAGCGGGACCCCGGCGGCGACGCAGGCCCCGCGCAGCCGATCGAGCGCCGCCTCGGCCTTGGGCCAGCCCGCGCGGTAGTCCTCCCGCTCTTCGATCGGTACCCCGGCGGAGGGCGCCGGCGCGGACGGCGCCCGCATCTCGCGCCGGTACTGCAGCAGGCCGGCCAAGCCGTGGAAGTGCGTGTGGAAGGCCGTCGTGCAGCGCTCGAGCAGCGTCGGCGAGTCTTGCTCGGCGCTCGCCAGCTGGTCCATGTACGCCAGGTACAAGGCGTAGGCGTCGTCGAGGTCGTTCATCACCGCCGTGATCACGACCAGATCCGGCTCGAGGGCCTGGGCGTGGGCGAAGAACCAATCGACCTGTTGAACGGTGTTGTACTGCAGGTGGCCGGCGTTGAGCGTCTGCACCGCGCGGCCGTCGGGCGCGCGCGCTTCGCGCGCGATCGTGGCGACCCAGGTCTGCTCGAAGTCGACCCCCCATCCGAGGGTGACCGAATCACCGAGGAACAGGATCCGCAGGCCCACGTCGGTGGCCTGGGCGCGGGGTCGGGGCGCGGGCTGGTCGGCGTCGGCCGCGCGCAGCCCCGCGCCGTCGGTGGCGAAGGTCGACGTGCCGCAATCGAGCGAACGACCGGGCGCGTTCTCGAACAACCGGCCATCGGGCCGACCGGCGTCGGGCGGGAGCACCACCGACTGTTGCAGGTACTGGTTGGTGGAGCGGTAGTAGCTCGTTCCAAGGGGGTCGAGCAGGCGCACGCCCAGCTCCAGGGCGAGCATTCCCAGTACCAGCCCGAGCGCGACCGACACACAGCGGCGCGTCCAACGCCGAATGGCCCCGCGCGGCCCACTTCCCTCGCCCGCGCGCGCCACGCTCACTCGACGACTTCGATCTGGAACAGCTTGGGCCAGTTCTTGCCTGTCACGTAGAGCTGCTGCGTGATCGGCTCGAAGGCGATCCCGTTGAGCACGTTCTGGGGCTCGCCGCCCACGAGGACGGGGTTCACGTCGATGATGCCCGTCAGGTCGACCCAGGAGTTGACGCGACCCGTCTGCGGGTCGATGCGCGCGATGCGATTCGTCTGCCAGATGTTGGCCCAGACCTCGCCGCGCACGAATTCCAGTTCGTTGATGCGTTGAATCGGACGGCCGTCGTCGGTCACGCGCACAGTCCCGAGCTGCGCGAAGGTTTCCGGATCCAGGAAACGCAGGTACTCGGTGCCGTCGGACAGGATCAGCCGCTCGCCGTCGTAGGTCAGGCCCCAACCCTCGCCGGCGAGGGGGAACTCGCCGATCTTCTCGAAGGTCGTGCGGTCGTAGACGAAGGCCTTGCCGTTCTGCCAGGTCAGTTGGATCAGCCGCTCGCCGACGGCCGCCAGTCCCTCGGCGAAGTAGTTCCCCGCCAGGCGCCGACGCTCGAGCACCTCACCGGTGACCAGGTCCACCCGGCGCAGGTCGGACGCGGCGTACTTGCCGGCGCTCTCGTACAACTGACCCTCGGCGAAGACGAGGCCCTGGGTGAAGGAGCGGAAGTCGTGGGTGAACTCCGCCAGCACTCGATAGCCGTGCACCGGCGCGGGGCCCACGGCCGGCTGGGGCGCTTGCGGTTGGACGGGCTCGGCGACACCACCCCCCGCCGATTCATTCGCCGCCGTGCCATTCGCCCCCGTGCCATTCGCCGCACCCGGCCCCGTCGCCGTCGGAGCGCCGTGCTCGACCACCGGATCGGCGGCCTTGGCGCAGCCGGCGCAGCTGATCCCGCCGCCGACGCCGAAGATCGTGACGAGCAGGAGAACCAGGCCCCGGCTGGGTCCCGGAGATGGATTCCGATGAGACTCGGTGGCTGCTTGTTTCGGCATGGAATCGTCCTGGCGGCGGGGCCGGCCAATGCTAGCCGGAGTCTGCTCCGGCCACGGCGAGGGTTTCTCGGGCTCCGTGTCCTGCTAACGTCTCTCGCCGCCATCTGTGCCAAACCCATGCCCGTTCCCTCCGACGACGATCTCCACCTGCGCGAAGCCCTGCGCCTCGCCACCGAATCCGCTGGCTCGGGCGGCGGCCCCTTCGGCGCCGTGATCGTGAAGAACGGCCAGGTGATCGCCCGCGGGACCAACGGCGTGGTCAGCGGCTGCGACCCGACAGCCCACGCGGAGGTCACCGCGATCCGCGCCGCCTGCGAATCCCTGGGGACCCACCTGCTCGCCGGCTGCACGCTCTACAGCTCCTGCGAGCCCTGCCCCATGTGCCTGGGCGCGATCTACTGGTCGCGCCTCGAGCGCCTGGTCTTCGCCGGCGGGCGCGACGACGCCGCGGCGGCCGGCTTCGACGACGCGCGGCTCTACGACGAGCTGCCCCTGCCCGCCGGCGAGCGCAGCCTGGCCACCGAACGCCGCCTGGCCGACGAGGGCCGCGGCCCCTTCGAGGCCTGGGCGCGCTTCTCCGATCGCGTGCCGTACTGAGCCCCGGGGCGCGTTCGGGGCTGGCTCGCGATCGACCGCCCCCACGACGGTGCCGAAGGCCGCGATCGCGGAGTCGCTCGAGGCCGCCGATGGCACCCACTCGCCTCGCGCGCCCGCTCGCGCAGCGTCGCGAGCGCCGCGGCGCGGGCCCGGGCCCCCGGGTCGAGGGTTCGAGCTGTGGGCCCGGTCTGCCAGACTGTCCCGATGACCGGCGCCGTGCTCCACCCCCATCGCCCAGGCAACGCGGCGCTCGCGCGCGATGCGAAGCTGCGCACCCGCGCCGCCCGCGCCAGCGTGACGGTGGCCTCGGCCCTGGTGGCAGCCAAGCTCGGGGCGGCGTTGATCACCGGCTCGGTCTCGATCCTGGCGTCGCTGGTGGACAGCCTGGCCGACCTGGCCGCCTCGGCCCTGACCCTGTTCAGCGTCCGCAAGGCCCAGCGGCCGCCCGACGCCGACCACCGCTTCGGCCACGGCAAGGCCGAGGCCCTGTCGAGCCTGGTCCAGGCCACGTTGATCGCGGGCTCCGCCGTCTTCGTCGTGACCGAGGCCTGGCGCTCACTGAGTCATCCGGAACCCGTCGTGTCGACAGGGCTGGGGTTGGGCGTGATGGTCCTGTCCCTGGTCCTGACCGGCGCCCTGGTCCTGTACCAGCGGCACGTGGTGCGCGAGACCGGCTCGATCGCGATCAGCGGCGACCTGGCCCACTACGTGACCGACTTCCTCTCGGCCTTCGCCGTGATGGCGGCCCTGGCCGTCGAGCACTGGACCAACACGCCCTGGATCGACCCCGTGATGGGCGCCCTGGTCGCGATCTACCTGGCCGCGACGGCCTGGGGCGTCGCGCGCCGCGCCGTGGACGAATTGATGGACCGCGAGCTGCCGGATTCCGACCGCAGTCGCATCGAGGACCTGGTGCGGTCGGTGCCCAAGGTGCAGGGGCTGCACGACCTTCGCACCCGCGCGGCGGGCGCCAGCATGTTCATCGAATTGCACTTGGAACTCGACCCCCAGATGCGCCTCGGCGAGGCCCACCACGTGGCCGACGAGGTCATCGCGCGGGTGCGCTCTGTCTACCCTTCGAGCGACGTGCTGGTGCACCAGGACCCGGCCGACGTGGACGAGCACCGCCTGGACGACGTGGTGGCACACACCGAGAACCAGAGCCGCGCAGGGGTCCCGGACCCCGCGAACTGAACGCCGCGCCAGCCCGCGCCCGAGCGCCCCGGATCAGAGCCCGTCCTGGCCGAGCCCGAAGCGCTCGCGCAACACGCGCCAGCGGTAGCGCGTCAGGTGCGGGCTGCGAACGCCGTGCCTCGAGTTGACGTAGAGCATCAGCTCGAAGTTCTCCTTGCCGGCCCGCTGCAGGGCGTCGACCAGACCCAGGGTGTTCTGCATGTGGACGTTGTCGTCCATGGTGCCGTGCATGAGCACCAGGTGACCTTGGAGGTCACCGGCCGCGCCGATCACCGAACTGGCCGCATAGCCCTCGGGGTTGTCGATCGGCGTCGACATGTAGCGTTCCGTGTAGATCGTGTCGTAGAGCTGCCAGTCGTGGACGCCGGCGCCGGCGAAGCCCAGGGCGAACTTGTCCGAGTGGGTCAGGGCGAAGCCGGCCATGAATCCGCCGTAGCTCCAACCGCTGATCGCGACCCGGGCCGGGTCGGCGCCGTAGGCCGCGACCACGTGGTCCACGGCGTCTTCCAGGTCGCGCAGCTCGACCACCCCGAGCTGGCGGTAGGCCAGCCCCGTGTGCGCCTGTCCGCGGCCGCTGGCCGTGCGCACGTTGACCTGCAGCACGATCACGCCCTCCTGGGCCAGGAACTGGTGCCAGGTGCTCGGCTGCCAGCGATTGCTTACCGTCGGCGCGTCGGGGCCCGAGTAGGTGTCCAGGAAGACCGGCAGGCGCGCGCCCTCGGTTCGGCTCGCGGGGACGATCACGGTCGCGTCCAAGGGATAGCCGTCACGCGCCACGATGGTCAAGCGCTGGGGCGCGACGAACGACCGATCGGCAACGACCTTGGCCGGCGCGAACTCGCGCAGAACCTCGCCGCTGACGCCGTCGACCAAGCGCGAGTGCGGGGGCTCGGAGACACTCGACACGGTGTCGACCAGGTAGCGCCGCGCGTCGTCGAAGCGGGCCGAGTGCCAGCCGTTGCCGGGCGTCAGGCGCACCAGCCCCTGGCCGTCGAGGCCGACCCGGTAGACGTTGGAGCCGATCGCCCCGTCGCGGGTGCCCTCGAACCAGAGCACTCCGGCCTCCTCATCGACCTCGAGGATGCGGCGCACCTGCCAGTCCCCGGAGGTGATCGCGCGCACCACCGAGCCGTCCGCGGCGCGGTGCTCGATGTGCCGGTAGCCGCTGCGCTCGCTCTGCCACAGGAACGAGCCGTCCTTCAACCACAGGGGTGGCTCGGGCCGGTTGACCCAGGTCTCCGACTCCTCGCGCAGCAGGGTGGTGGGCTGCACGGTCTGCGAATCCACCGCCTGCGGGTCCACGGCGACGAGCTCGGCCCAGGTCTGGATGCGGTCGGAGAGGGTCAACAGCAGCCGCCCGTCCGGGGCCCAATCCACGCGCAGCACCAACAGGTCCTCCGGATAGGCCGACAGGTCGATGTAGCGGACCGTGCGGTCGCCCGGGCGCGCCAGGCCCACGCCGACGACGGGATTCGAATCGCCGGACTTGGGGTAGCGGGTCAACTCGAGCTCGGCGCCGCGCTGGCCCTGCAGGAAGTCGTTCGGAATGTGGTCGACGATCGGGAAGACCGGCACCTCGCGCTGGTCCAGGCGCAGGAAGGCCAGGGAGGCGCTGTCCGGGCTCCACCAGTGGCCGCGGAAGTCGCCGCGACCGTAGATCTCCTCCTGGTAGACCCAGTCGAGGACGCCCTCGAGGACCTCCTCGCCCGACGCCGCGGCCACGGCCCAGCTCTCGCCGCCCGTGGCCGGCACGACAAGCAGGTCGCCGTCGCGTACGTAGGAGGCTCGGCTGCCGTCGGGGCTGAGGGTCGCGAGCGACTTGTTGCCCCCGTCCGTGGTCAGGACCGTGCGCTGGGTCTCGCCGTCCTCACCGGCCCCGGGGCGCTCGAGCACCAGCTCGTTCTCGCGCACCCGCAGGCGCGGCGGCCGCGCCGCCTCGTCCTCCACCTCCTCCGGTTCGGCCAGGGCCGGGACCTCCTCGAGGGTCGCCGGGTCCAGCCAGACAGCTTGATCCCCCTCGCCCACCGCGAGGTGCAGCCCGTCCCAGGCCCAGCGCACCCCCTCGGCTCGGGTGGTCCAGCCCACCCCCTGCAGGACGTCTTCGATGGTCAGGCGCTGGATCGTCTGCGCCTGCGCGTCCGGCGCTTCCTGGAGGTGGGACGGGGCGGCCAGGGCCGCGATGACGGTCAGGTGTGCGAATAGGTGCATGGGGGTCCTCGGGGCCGCGCAGCATAACGAGCGGCGGTTGCGCCGGGGTTGCGCCGGACTTCCGGACCAGGAGCGACAAATTCGGTTCTTTCCCCGGGGCTTGGAAGTCGGTTTGCGTTCCTTCAGGTGTCGGTTCCCGTTCTGTTCGACGCATCGACGAGGTCACGGTCCTCCCGCCGGACATGCCCCCCCAGAAGGAAGTTGGAATCAGAGCACGACGCATGTGGTCCCGTGGCCCATGCGCCGTGGCCTGCGTGCCGTGAACTCCGGAACCCGGCAGGGTGAGGGCCCGCAGCACCCGGGCGACCGCGGCTCTTCGGTGGCTGGAGACCCGCTCACAGGTGGAGCTTCGTCGGCAGGTCGGGCTTCGGCGCGCAGGCCGACCGAGAACGGGGGCGAGTCGACTCTCCACGCGCCGCCGCCCGACGGGCAGGACCTTCGACGGGCCGAATCGCCCTCGGTCCTGATCGACGGCCTGCTCGGCCTGCTCAGCGACGAGGACGTGGACGAGCTGCTCGACCGCCATGGGCCCGGCGCGCTCGAGGCCGGTGCCGTGGTCGGCGACTACACGCTGCTGGGCGCTATCGGTCGGGGAGCCATGGGCGAGGTCTGGGAGGCTCACCAACAGAGCCTGGGCCGCTGCGTAGCGCTCAAGATCCTGCGTCGCGACGCCGCCAGCGCCCGCGCGCGCGCCCTGTTCGAGCGCGAGGCGCGGGCCATGGCGCGGCTCAAGCAGGCCCACATCGTGACCGTGCACGACACGGGCGAGTGCGAGGGACGAATGTGGATCGCCCAGGAGCTGGTCGACGGACGACGCAGCTTCGCGGACCTGCTCGAGGAGCGGCGCAGGGCGCTCGAGGCCGGCGAAGAGCCGCCCGAGGGCCTCGACCGCCAGACGGTCGTGTTCTTCCTGGCCCTGGCCCGCGCGGTGGCCTACGCCCACAGCCATGGGGTGCTGCACCGCGATCTGAAGCCGGTCAACGTGCTGGTGACCGAGACCGGCGAGCCCAAGATCGCCGACTTCGGGCTGGCGCTCCTGCGCGAGACCCTGCACGGCGAGCGGCGCGCGCGGGGCGAGTACGGCATGACCGGCACGCCCAGCTACATGAGCCCGGAGCAGGTCGCCGGCCAGGTCTACGGCCTCGACGAGCGCACCGACATCTTCTCCCTGGGCGTGATGCTGTACGAGGCGCTGAGCCTGCGCCGCCCCTTCGAGAGTCGCCTCCCCGACCCCGAGGACGCCCGGCGCGAGATCCTCGAGAAGATCGTCACCAAGAACGCCGAGCCGCCGACCGACCCGCGCCGGCGGGTGCCGCGCAAGCTGCAGGCGATCTGCGCCCGCTGCCTCGAGAAGGACCGCGACCTGCGCTACCCCTCGGCCCACGCCCTGGCCGAGGACCTGGAACGCTTCCTCGACAACCTGCCGCTCCAAGTGCTGCCGGGCCAAGACGCCCCCCGCGCCGGCGAGGCGACCGGCGAGGCCTACAACCCGAATTGCGGCCATCCGGGTCAGTACCTGGGACCCTTCCGCCTGATCCGCTTCTTCGACCGCGGCCAACAGGGGGAGATCTGGGAGGCCTTCGACACGGTGGTCGAGCGGCCGGTGGCGCTCAAGATCGTGGCCGTCGAGGGGCGCACCCAGAGCCAGGTCGATCGCTTCGAGCTGGAGGCCAAGGCCACCGCCCGCTGCGAGCACCCGGGCATCGTGCGCGTCTACCAGAGCGGCGAGACCCACGGCCTCTTGTGGATCGCCATGGAGTTGGTCGAGGGCGCGCGCACCCTGCGCTCGGTGATCGACAACGAGTTCGGCGCCGGCGACGGCCCCCAGACGCTGGAGGCCGGTGCGTCGCTCACCGGCGGTCGGCGCGCGGAGAGCTTTCGCAACCGTGCTCTGTTCTTCGCCGAGCTGGCCGAGGCCCTCGCCGCCGTCCACGAGCACCACATCGTCCACCGCGACGTGAAGCCGCGCAACGTGCTGATCGGCAACGACGGGCGGCCGCGCATCACCGACTTCGGCACGGCGCGGGCCCTGGATCGACTGGGCAGCACGCAGACCCACGAGCGCGTCGGCACGCCGCGCTACATGAGCCCCGAGCAGATCAACCCGGACCTCTACGCGATCGACGGACGCAGCGACGTCTTCTCCCTGGGCATTTGCCTCTATGAGGCGCTTTCAGGCGTGCATCCCTTCGAGGCCGACTCGGCCCAGTTGATCCAACACAAGGTGCTGCACGAGCGGCCCACGCCCCTCTCGCACATCGTCACGCGCCTGCCGGCGGACCTGGGCACGATCTGCTCCACCGCGCTCGAGAAGGTCCGCGACGAGCGCTACGCGTCGATGGCGGACTTCGCCGCGGACCTGCGCGCCTTCGCCGAGGGGCGCCCGATCCGCGCGCGGCGTCCCGGCCCGGCGCGACGCGCGGCGCGTTGGGCGCGGCGCCACACCCTGCAGGTCCTGGCCGGCACGGCCCTGGCGGCCGCGGTGATCGGCCTCGTCGCCCAACGCAACTACTTCGTGGCCGCCGAGGCGCGCTGGTCCGCCGACTTCGCGGGCCCGACCACGGGAGCGGCCCAGCGCCTGGTGACGGCGACGACCGACGCCCTGGCCGGGGGCTCGGGCGCGCCGAGAGCGGCGGCGGCCGAGGTCTGCGCCCAGGTCGAACGCCTCGTCGGCCAACGGGACTTGCTGCGGAGCATCGGGGCCCCGGGGGACGCCGAGCACCTGACCTTGGTCCTCGACGGTCCCGCACGCCCCGGCGACGGGCGCGGGATGATCGCGACGTGGGCGCGACTCTCGAGCGCGCTGGAGTCGAGGGGCGCCGGCGGCGACCAATCCGATGCGCCCCTGGGTCTGGTGGCAGGGGGAGGCGAGCGCCCCGGCCGCTTCGCCCACGTGTTGACCGGAGCCGTGGAGGGCCTCGACGGGAGCGCCGAGGTACGGACTAGGCCCGCGCTCGACTTCACCCGGGTCGTGGACGACGGCGGCCGGACCTGGTGGGTCGCGACCGGCAACCCGACTCCGACTCAGTGGGCCGCGCTGACCGATGCTGACCCGGCGGGGCCACGGGCCGCCGAGGTGCGCGCGGCCATGGGCTGGGTCGACGCTCCCACCGCGGTGCTCGAGCGGGTGCCGTCGAGCGATACCGGCGCGGTCACGATCCGCGGACCACGACCGGCACTGGTCACCAGACCCTGAGTCTCGATCGTGCGGCCCGGCCGCCAAGGCTCGCGCGTCGCCAGTAGGATCTGCGGCCCATCCCGACACGCTCAACGCTCGAACCATGCCCATCGATCGCCGCTCGCTCCTGACCTCTTCCGCTGCCGCCTTCGGACTCGCGAGCCTCGGTGCCCGCGCGCGCGCGGCCGACGATCCCCGGCCGTTCACCGCGGCCCAGGACGACTACGTCGCACAGGGCCACGCCCATCGCGGCGCCTGCGTGATCGCGTCGGGCAACGGCGTCGCGGCGGTGGACCGCGCGATGGAGTTGATCCGCGCGGGCACGGACCCGCTCGATGCCGTGGTGGCCGGGGTCGGCATCGTCGAGGCGGACCCGAACGACATGTCCGTGGGTTACGGCGGGCTGCCCAACGAAGACGGCGTGGTGCAGCTCGACTCGAGCGTGATGCACGGCCCGACCCACCGCGCCGGTTCGGTGGGCTGCATCGAGGACATCATGCACCCGTCGCAGGTGGCGCTGCTCGTGCTCAAGCGCACCGACCACGTGATGATCGTCGGCGAGGGGGCGAAGCGCTTCGCCCTGGCCCACGGCTTCCCCGAGCAGAACCTGCTGACCGACCAGGCGCGCGCGGCGTGGCTGCGTTGGAAGACGCGCCTGAGCCCCGACGACGACTGGCTCGACCCCGACCAGCAGTTGCAGACCGAGGGCCAGCTCGAGATCCCCTACACCACCGGCACGATCCACGCGTCGGGGGTCACCGCCGCCGGGGACATCGGCTGCGTCACGACCACCAGCGGCCTGTCCTGGAAGATCCCCGGCCGCGTGGGCGACTCCCCCATCGTCGGCGCGGGCATGTACTGCGACAACGCCTTCGGATCGGCCGGCGCCACCGGCCGCGGCGAGGCGGTGATCCAGTCCTGCGGGGCCTTCTCGATCGTGCGCGAGCTCGAGAACGGCCTGGCGCCCACGGACGCCTGCCTAGCGGTGCTGAAGCGCATCGCCGACCGCACGCGGCGGCCGCATCTCTTGAACGAGAAGGGCGAGCCGAACTTCAACGTGAGCTTCTACGCGGTCCGCAAGGACGGGGCCTGGGGCTCGGCCTCCATGCGTCCGGGGGGCTCGTTCGCGGTTCACGACAGCGCCGGCAGCCGCCGGATCCAGTGCGTGTCGCTGTTCCAGAACTGAGCCCGAGGCTGTAGCCCCGTTATCGGCGCGGCTTGGCAGGCTAGGTGGCGAGGGGATGTCGCTCGCGCCCCCCCGCGCCGGCGGCACTCCCCCGTCAACTGAAAGGGGACGCCATGCTTCACATCGCTCGCTACGCGATCTTGGTCGCGATCGCCGCGGCCACCCAACTCGGCACCGCTGCGGCCCAGGGCCCGGCCCAGGCTGCCGCCCAGCCCGCGACCTTCACCGGGGTGATCGAATCCCTGCCGGGGCCGGGCCCCTGCAACGACGCCAAGTACTACCTGAAGTGCTCCGGTCCCCTGGCCGGGTCCCAGGACGGAATCCACGTCAGGAGCCTCACCGTCGACCTGTCGCCGTTCGTCGGCCAGATCATCCAGTACACCAGCACCTACACACCCGGCCCCTGCGCGAGCCTGTCGGTGCTGACCGCGCAACTGCCCCAGGCCACGCTGGTGAAGTGCGGCAACGCGGTGCCCGGCTGCCCGATGCGCCTGCGGGTCGGCCCGAGCGGTGAGATCGGCCAGTGGTCGCTGTATTACTCGCTGGCGCCGGCGTTCCTACCGATCCTGCCGGACGCGACGCTGTTGATCTCGAACCCGCAGTTCCTGGCCGCCGGGCTCCTGTTCGGCGACACCGCAACCTTCGACTTCACGGTCCCGTCGGGCCCCTCGGTCACCGGCCTCAGCATCTGGTTCCAGGGCACCCGCCAGAGCATCGGCCCGGTCGGTCCGCTGCGCCTGACCAACGCCGAGTGCCTGACGATCCTGGGCCCCTCGCCGCCCTGCTTCGAGCCGGGCTGCTGAGAGCCGCGGGTAGGCGTTCGTCAGGTGCCAGGCACAAAACCGCTGCCCTAGGCGGCGGTCTTGTGCCTGGCACCTGACGTCCGCCTAACCGCTCCCCACGTCATTCCGTCACTCCCGCGAGCCCGAAGCGCTGGTCGAGCAGCGCGAGGAATCCCTCTTCGCGCATCGCTCCAAGGGCCGCGTCGACTTCCTTCCGCAGGTTCGGATCGTCCGGCCGCAGGGCGATCGCGTAGCGCTCTTCGGCCAAGGGCTCCTCGATCCACGTCAGGCGCGGATTCTCCCGCGCCAGGTCCCGCGCGTCGGGGCCGTCCATCACCGCCGCCGCGATTTCGCCAGCGAGGAGCCGATCGACGCTGGTGTCGCCCTTCTCGCTGGCTACTGCGATGGTCGAGTTGGGCAGGCACAGGCGCACCGCCCGCTCCGACGTCGTGCCCGCGCCGGCGGCGACCGCCTGCCCGTCGAGCTCGTCCAGGGTCCGCGGCTGGCCGTCGCCGACGCGCACCAGGGCCAGGACGTCCGTGACAAAGTAGGGCTCGCTGAAGGGCACCCGCGCCTCGCGCTCGGGCGTGACGCCCATGGTCGCGACCACCGCGTCGACCTCGCAGTCCTCCACTGCGTCCAAGAGCTCGTCGAAGGGCAGCTGGCGCCAGATCAGCGGTCGTCCGAGCCGGCGGGCCAGCTCCCGCGTCATCTCCACGTCGCGCCCCACCGGCGGCAGGGCCCCCTCGCGCGAGGCGAATGGCGGGTTGGCGAAGTCGCAGCCCACCACCAGGGGCGGGCCCGGGTAGAGGTCCGACTCGCTGCGGGGCGAGCTGCAGGCCAGGGAGCAGGCGACGGCGGCGGCGATCAGGGCGACTCGAAGCATCGGCTGAAGATAGTGGGAGCCGGGCGCGAGGGCACCACCCCGCCGCGGGCCGAGCCCGGCGCATCCGATCCCGCCGGCCGAGCGAAGGCCCACACATGGCCTTCGCGAACTCATCCCACGCACCCCGAACCCCGCTCCTGGCCGGCCTCCTCGGCCTGCTCGGCTGCGCCTCCCACCCGCCCCTGCCCACGGTCTCGAGCGTCGACCTGCCGCGCTTCATGGGCGACTGGTACGTCCAGGCCCACATCCCGGCCGGCTCGGAGAAGAAGGCCTACAACGCGGTCGAGTCCTACGCCCTGGGCGACGACGGCCGCATCCTGACCAGCTACGTCTTCCGCAAGGGCGCCTTCGACGGCCCCCTGAAGACCATGGAGCCCGTCGGCTTCGTGCGCGACGACGCGACCAACGCGACGTGGGGCATGCGCTTCCTCTGGCCCTTCGAAGCCGAGTACCTGATCGCCTGGCTCGCGGACGACTACAGCGCGACGATCGTCGCCCGCACCAAGCGCGACTACGCCTGGATCATGACCCGCAACCCCGAGATCGCAGACGAGCGCCTCGAGGCCCTCGAGCTGCGCCTGGCCGAGATGGGCTACGACCCCGCAGACCTGCGCCGCGTCCCCCAGTCCTGGCCCGACGCGGGGCACCCGGCGAGCGACGCCGGCGGCGACCTGGCGCACTGGACCCGGGACCACTGACGTTATCGGGCACACGCCGGCCAGGCGACTCGACGCATCTCGCCCGCATCGGTCACCAGGACTCGCGCCCATTGCGTCCAACTCATCAGCGGGCGACGCCTCTGCTTGCCCACTGCCTCTCGTCGCCATCGCCGGCTCTCAACTCTGGGCGAACGCCCCTTCTGACCCCGGCACATGGCATTCCAAAAGGGCGCAACCCCAGTCTAGCCATCGCTACCTTCGAGCCAGCCCGACGGCAGGACAGTCGGCTCAGGCGGGCCGAATGAGGTGACGATCGAGACCGACTCACTCGTCTGCGCTCCCCGCAGGGTCACGCGCAGCGCCGACTCGCTTTCGAACAACACCTCGAAGCCGTCAACGGTACCCGTCGCCAGATCGAAGCCGGTCCCCCTTACAAGCGCAGAGACCTTCTCCCCGGCAAGGTCTGCAACGTGAACCTGCGGAAGAACGGTCATCGACGCTCTCGAGTGCCGCCCGTCAACCTGATCACCAAAACGCAGGCTTGCTCGCGCATACGGTTCCAGCCGGAGCTCCTGCAACGAAGGCCCGGGGTCGGCATTGACAGTGCGATCGACCATTCTGAGGGTCGGTGGGTGCACCGTCGCTGTGAACTCCCCGGCAGCCACGAGGAAGTAGAGCGTGCGATCGCTGGGCACAGACTTCGACAGTGGGACAAGGCGGCTGCCGCACCCCACCGGACTTAGCGTCACGGCTGTAGCACGCGCCACCTCGGAACCAGAGAGCTGCACGACTAGGTCACTAATCCGAATCTCGGGCAGGACATAGCTCTCGATACCCTCCACGATTACCAGAGTCTCGGAGTAAGCGAGTTGCGGGATGACCAGGCAATACTCTCCCGGAAACAGACCAGTCGGTTGATTCCGAAACACACAACTTGCCCCATCGGGCCCAACCTGCACCTCCGAGCCGATGAACTTGTGCAGAACAGGCATCTGGCCTGCCGCGATCGCAGCTGAGTCCGCCGTGTCCAAACGAACGGCCAGGGGCTGATCGAGCATTCGTTGAAGATCCACGATCCGCCGATCAAATCTCAGCTCGACCGCTGCGGCGACCGGCTCAGGCGCTGCCCTCCCATCGAGCTGAATAGCCTGCGAGTTCATCTCCACCGCCTGCAAGACGAACTCCCGTATTGCCAGGGACTCGCCAGAAGGGGGCAGCGACAGATTGACCGCGACACTCGCGACCGGGAGTCCATCGAACTCGAGATTGGCGAACCATCGAACGTCAGTGAAGGCCGTCCGGTCACGCTTCCAGTCCGTCAGGAGCACAGCAGCGGCACCCAGCACGGGCTCCCCTGCGCCCGGCCTCGTTACGACGACGTCCACCTTTCCGGGCCGCGTCGGAGACGTCAATCGCAACGAAAGCCCGGTCGACGGCTCCAAGGTGAGCTTGCGAGTGCTGGGGAAGTTGAGTGGACGCTGCGGCTCGACATCGAGAGGCACAGCGCCATCGGCACTGATGCGAAACGAAGAGGAAAAGTCGGACTCCCACGGCAGCGCAAAGAGCGCACCCGCAACCCGCAGCGTGCCGAAGTAGCGGTCACCGACTCCGAAGCCGCCATCGCGGTAATTGCGAATCGCGATCTCACCTTCAGAATCGCCAACCGAATAGAGAGACGGGCTGCCAACTGCGACGTCGATAGTGCGCACCCCGTCGTCGAAAGCAGCATCGCCGAGATCCAAGCACACCTGAGGGTATGTGAACGTCTGCCCCGCAATCTCGATCGCTCCCAAGAAAATTCGGGTGGCCCCAACCTCCAATCCAACCTTCTCGGCGGGGATTCGAATCTCGCGCCCAAGGATCGGCGCCAACTCGACAGAAGCCCCGGGAGCGTCGACCGCATACTCGGCGACGCCGGGGCCGTCCTCCAGCAGCCGCTTCGCCTCGCGAACCCCTTCAAGTCGAATCCGCAGTGGCCCTCGCCCCTCGTCGCCCATCAAGACTGCGCGACGGCTCTCCGCCGACGACAATGGACTCGACAGAGCTGAGACACGATCGCCGCGTTCCGACCGCGTCGGAGCTGACTCTGCGATTGCCGCTTCCGGCTTGTGTGGCACCCGTGTCAGGTAGAGCGCCGTGAGAATGGCGACTATCACGCAGGTTGCTCCCACGGCCATGCGCCGTCGACTGGTCCGATCCGGCACGGCCACGTGAAGATCCAAACAGGTCTCCGTCAGTTCAGATTGCCGACGAGTCATTTAGTCCGTTCCGCTCGCCGGGCGAACTTGCGCGAATCTCGGAGCGATTGGCCGGATGACCACATGCCCGACAGGCGGACGATCAGCCTCACGCTTCGATTATCCTAGGGCAGTTCGCGCAAGTTACGGCAACTTGGCCCTGGAAGCTCCCCGTTGCGCACAGCTGCCCGGTGCTTGGATCGACGAAGATGTCATCGATGGTGAATGCGTCGAGCGGAACAGGCCCTGTACCGGTCTTTGCACAGCGAAAGGGAACACCATTGACATCCTCACATTCCTCGGCGCATTGCGTACCTGCCAGAGCAGCACTTGACATGGCCGCGGCCGCCTGGCCGATGATATCCGGGCCGCAGAACAACAGGGGGCCGCTGTTCAGCTCGACGAAGGTGGACTGGTTGCAGGGGAGCACTGTCTGTCCAAAGGACTGCGATGTCACGGTGAGGACGACGATCGAGGTGATGATTGCCTTCAACAATTTCTTGCACTCCTGCAGTTTCAGTGGAAGCCGGTGGGCACGGCACAGGTCGTTCCGGACTGTTCCGTGGGTGAGATGCGACGGGTAGGCGCAACGGTTGCCGAGCCTCAGTTCTCCCGTCGCGCGTGCGCTCGAACCTATCACTTCGGGACCCTGGGCCTGGGCCTGGGCCTAACCCGTGGCTTCGGTTCGGGTTAAGGCGCCCCAAAGTTCTGGCGTTCCCGCTCCTTCGATCGATGGTTCTTGGCCCCATCCGGTAGACCACCCACGGGTCGTAGCGGCGGGGGCAGCCAACGAGGATGACAGCCTTGAACGACCGGATGCGGGGGGCCTCGCCCGTCGAAGATTCCTCGGTACGGCCCGCGATCCAGGGGAGCGTCGAGCGGCAGAGGATCGAACCGGGCGACCGCGATCCGCGCGCCCTTCCTGGGGGCTTGAGAGGCCAGCCCGGGCGGCATTGCAGGAACGAGGGCCTTCTGAGGTCTCGCGGCTTCCACTAGAGGTGCAGGAGAGCCGGATTTCTCCGCCCGCACCAAGCGCGACTACGCCTGGATCATGACCCGCAACCCCGAGATCGCAGACGAGCGCCTCGAGGCCCTCGAGCTGCGCCTGGCCGAGATGGGCTACGACCCCGCAGACCTGCGCCGCGTCCCCCAGTCCTGGCCCGACGCGGGGCACCCGGTCACTGCAGCAAGCGGCGACCTGGCACGCTGGACTCGGGCTCACTGACGAAATCGAGCGCTCGACCGACCGCGGAGCGATGCACCGCTAGACTTCAATCCGTCGATTCGGAGCCGCGAGGGCTCCTTCGCGATTCGGAGTCCTTGCCATGACCCATTCCGTCGACGGCCGATCGATCGCGAGTACGTCGTCTGGCATTCGCGATCGAAGGCGCCTCGGCGCGGGGATCCTCACCGCGCTCGCCAGCGCAGGAACGACCGACCGCACCGGTCGCATGCCGGGCGCTCGCGGGATCGTCTTCTTGGCGTTGGTGGACCTCTTGTTGGTGGCGTTGCACGGCCCCTTCATGGGTGAGGTTGCGAGCTTCCTCGCCGCGCTGATCACGGCGGGCGCGCTGTTGGCCCTGAGCCTCGCCGCGCAAAGGGCCGCGCGATCGGATCCCCACGCGCCGGCGACGGAGTTCGCCCGCGGGGTGCTGCTGTTCGCTTTTGGGCTGGGGACGCTCTCGATCTTCGCGGAGAACTGGGGCTTCGTACCGATCGGAACGGGGGCCCTGATCCTCGGCGCCCATGCCATGGGCTCGCTCCGTGTCGATGGCGGACCGGTGTCGCTGCGGCCCGGGGCGCGGACGTCGCTCGTGATCCTGGCCCTCTACGGGGCGGCCGTGGCCAGCAATGCCCACGGCTTGCGGGGCAAGGTGCGGATGGTCGCCGACGCCGGCCTGGCGCGCGCGATCGGCGCGGTCGGCGCGGGCAGTCAGGCGGTGTCGACCTCCGCTTGGAACGTCGACATCTTGGCCTCGGAGGCGGGCGGCCAGCGAGTGCGCGAGGCCCTGGATCGGACGACCGCAGGGCGCGACAGCCGCGTCCTCGGCGACGCGCTCATTCGCGACAGCCTGGGGCTCTCCGTCGGACCGACGAACGACGTCGCCGCCGAGCCCTTGGTCCAACCGACGGGTGCCGATAGGACCTGGCCCGATTGGACCCCGCGGGGGCCCTCCGACCCCCGGTCCGCCGTCCGCGTGTGTGACCTCTTGATTCGCGCAGGCCTGGACGGGGATGCGGGCCAGGCCCCGATCCTGGCCGAGAGGATCCATGCCGCCGCCGCGCGGGCCGACAACCTGCTCGCCCTGTGGTACTGGAACCGGGCCCTGGAGCTGTTGGGTGAGGAGCTCGACGCCGAGCTGGTCCGCACGCGCCTGCTCGAGACCTGGACCCCCATCGGTGGCGGCTTCGCCCGGCTGAAGCTCGACGTCCCGCGCCCCGATGTGGTCTGGGTCCGATTCGGCCCCCACACCGACGAGACGGTCGGCGCCCTGCTGCTGATGCGGAAGTTCGGCGTTCCGGAGGGGATCGACCTCGAGCTCGTGCGCGACCGCCTCTACCGCACCGCCCCCATCTCGTTCCTGCACGGAGTCGGGGACGACGACCTGCTCGCCGGAACGGGTCTGTGGATCCTCGCGCACGAACTCGACATCGGTGGCGTCCCCGACTGGCTGCGCTGGCTACCGGGCCTATTGGTGGCCATCGCCGCGCTCGTCGCCGTTCGAATCCCCGCGCGCGCAGGCATTGGCCGCAGCCCCACCTGAACCGATGCGCCGCAAGTCGTACGACCTTCAAGACCGGCGCAATCGATCCCCTACCTGCGACGAACCCGTCCTGAACTCCAGCCAAGCTCACGCCAGAGGATGAGTAGACAGGGACATGAACGGGGCACATGGTGGGGTGCAGCGGGCGTCGCGGTTGCCCTGCTGATCCTCGCGGTGACGGCTCTCCTGCTGGGTCGTTCGCGCATGGATCGGCAGCTCGACGCCGCCGTAGCCACGGACGTCGCCGACGCCGAGGTCGCGGAGCTGCCTCGCGAGGTCTCGGAGCCCGGGGAACGACCCGTGGAGCGGCGGCGGCCGACCTCGGGCGAAGTGGCAGCCGAGGCGGAGCTCGAACCGCTCCGGATCGACATTCGATCGCGCACGAGCCTCGATGTCCCCACGACTGTCGTCATGACCATCGTCGACGACTCCCACGGTTCGAGCCGCTCCATGCCCTGCCGCCACGCTCCCCATGCGCCGGCCTCTCGGTTCGAGGTCCCGAGTGGCGCGACTGAGTTGACGTCGACCGAGAGGGCCGTGTTCTGGTTTCGGCGCGGCGCGGAGGTCCTGGCCAGTGATCGGCTCGATGGGCCGGCCTTGCATGGCATGGCGCCGCTCGGCGGCGTCGAGGTGAACCGAGTGCAGGGCGGCCTGCACGTGCGGACCTTCGATGCCGTCGACCGGGCCAGGGTCATGGATCCCGAGGTGACGCTGACCGCCGTCGATGACCTGGTGATGATCGACTCGGCGGGTCACGAGCTCGCGCGCGCGGAGACCTCGGGCGAGAAGCGCCCGGAGTGGTCCCGCTGGCAGGTTCAGGTTCATCCGCGCGTGCCCATCTCGGCCGAGTTCGAAGTCTCCGCTCCGGGCTACCGACCGCGACGGATCCGGCACGCCGCGGCAGGTGGGGACAAGCCCGAGTTCCTCGACGTGACCCTCGACGCCCTGAACCCGCACGAGCGCTCGGTCGAGCTCGAGGCCGCAGGCCTTCCGGCGTCGGTGCGTGAGTTGAACTTCGAGATCCGCCTGGGGGATGACGAGCGTTGCGAGGCGACGATGGGCGCGATCGTGCTGCACCGCTCCGAGTCGGGGACCTTCACGGGCAGCGTCAGGACCGGCGGCCAGGACTACGCTCAGTTGCGGTGGCAGACCGAGTTGCTGGACACTGCGGAGCGCGACGACTCCGGCTTTCGATTCCGTGCCATGGCGACCACCGTCGCGATCTCCGACCTCGGCCCCTGGGGTCCACTCGGGACGCCCGGCGCCTCGGCCGCGAGGGTGACCGGATCAACCCGGTTCTTCGGAACTTGGATGCGGGCCGGCCTGGCCGACGGTCAGTGGTTCCTCTTGAGCAGCCTCGGCACTCGCCATGCGGCCTTCAAGATCGAGTGGCCCGCGGAACGGCCCGGCGAGCCAGACGGCGTCGCGATCGTGCCCGTGGCTGCCGGTTCACACCGCGTCGTCGATTCGTCCACGGGTGTCCACGTGGAAGTACGGCTCGAAGACCTTCAAGCCTGCCTCGACCTGCTCGGACCCGACGCCAAGCTCGTCGTCGCACTCGCGCCGAGAGGGCTGAGTTTCCATCCAGGGTGGCGACGCACACTGGAATCGGAGGCGACCCGCATCGAATACGAACTCCTTCCCGGCGAGTACCGCGCGAACCTCCTCGACGCGACGGCGCTGAACGACAAGGACCTTCCTGGGTCGACGGTCGCCTTCCGCGTGCCGGAGGAACCCGCCGGGCCTATCGTCGTGCGAGTCCCGACGCCTACCGGGCCGGCCCGTTGACCTCGAGGACTCTCAGCCATCGCACCCATGCCCAATCGTCCAAAGATCAAGCTGCTGCTCGCGATCTGCGCGGCCGCCCTCGCCGCGATCGTTCTGTGGGCGGCGGTGAACGAGCGAGAGCCTCATGCAGACTTCGCTGCCGACGATTCCATCGGCCTCGTCGCCTTGGACCCGGCGATGCAGATCGATCATCTGCGGGCCGTGGCGCTGACGACCTTCGACGCCGACGGGCGGGTGATCCGTACGGTCCTCTGCCCTCCGATCGAGCCGGGGCGACCGGGGCCGTTCGCGGTGGACCTGGACGAGTTCGACCTGCAGGAGGGCGAGACGGCGCGGGTCTGGTTCGGTTGGCTCGGCGGTTTCCCCCAGGCGGAGATCCGACCGAGCGACTTCGCGGGCAGCTCGGCTCCGCTGGTGCCGACTTTCGAGGTCCGTTGGAGCGCACCTCCCTTCAAGTTCGTCTCGGCACTCGACGGCTCGCCGCTCTACCCGCGGACGACGATCCTCGAGCTCGACGGCCGTCCGCTCGAGCTGCCGGACGGCGAAGCGGTCGCGGAGGACTCGATCCCCTTCGGTCGGTCACCGAAGATGGAGGCCACGCGCGACTCCCTGCTCGACGACTTCTCGCGCTGGGGTCTGCTCGGCCCCCCATTCGAATGCCCGACCGAGATCCTGGTCGAGGCGGACGGCTACGCACCGCGGCGAGTCTCCATCCTTGCCGGCGACGTCGACGCGCAGGACCCCGTCACGACGTTGGAGCTCGAGCCCCTCGAGGGTTGGCGCCACACCCTGTCGCTCGGCATCGCGGGGATCCCCGACCGGGTGCAAGAGCTTCTGTTCGAGATCGCGCCGAACGGCGAGGAATCCCCGATCAGGCGCGAGCATCTGACCCTTGCTCGGGGCCCCGGCGGGCGGTTCGAGGGCGCGTTCGCAATCGCTCCCGACCGACGGGGGACCCTGCACTGGAGCTGGTGGCCCCTGGCCTCGCTCGACCAGGGTGCCGAGACGCGCCTCGAGCTGGTCGCGACCAGCGTCGTCCTGCCCCCTGGCAACCCCTGGGGCTCGGACGAGATCGGCGCCGACGACGGCCGCCGGGTATCCGTTCACCGGGGTGATCGGGACGCTCGCGAGCCGGCTCGAGAGCTCGAGGGCGCCTGGTACGCCGTCGCGTCAACCGGCGAGGGCCCGGTCTACTTCGAGGTCGAGTGGCCGAACGCCGAGGTGCTCGCCATCGGGGTCCGCGAGGGCGAGCAGCGCAGGCTCGAGAGTTGGACGCGGTGTGAGGTCTGGTTCGAGCTCGAGTCTCACCGGGAGAGCATCGCGTTGCTAGGCAATCGCTACGCGGGCTCGCTGGAGGTTCGGCCGCCGTTCCTTCCGACCCTGGATGCGAACTGGCTCGAGCTGCACCGCGGGCGCAGCACCTACGCCCTGTCGTTGCTCCCGGGCGACTGGGTCGCGACCCTCGGCGAGTCGACCGACGGGGACTTCCGAGCGCTCCCCGGCACGCGGGTCGAGTTCACGGTCCCGAGCCCGGCCCCCGACTCGCTGACGGTCCAGGTACCGGTCGCGACGGGTCCGCCCCAGTAGCGGCCGGCTGCGCCGGTTCTTGCCCGCCTTGCTCCCCTTCGAATCGATGCTTCACTTTCAACCGGACTACCTGGTGTCCATCGGCCTGTCCATGGCGGTGGCCAGCTTCGTGCTGGGCCTGACGCCCAACTGGCTGCACGCACTCTCCGCCGCGAACGAATCCCGTCCACGCCTCTCGCCGCGACAGGGGACGGCGCTCCTCGCGGCCGCCTGCGTGCTCCCCACCGCAGCCCGCATCGGTGCCCTGGAGCTCGGGCTGGGCGATCTCGCGGGCGCGCTCTTCTTCGCGACGGCGGCCCTGCTCCTGATCGGTTTCCGCGCAGCCCTGCCCCCCGCCGCGACCCTTCCGGAGCGCAAGGCGCTGGGCCTCTTCCTCCTGCCGTTGGTACCCATCGCGCCCGACTTCCTTGCGCCGATGGGCTCCCGCTGGTCGGTCGAGCACCTGAGCCTCCTGGCGAGGCTGGCGATTCCGACGGGCGTGATCTTCCTGATCCCGCTGGTGCGCTGGCGCTTCGGCGACGAAGCGGAGCGCGAACGCGGCCGGTACGGTGCGTGGGTCACCCTGTGGCTCGGTCTGCCCGGGGTCCTGATCTGTGCGTTCCTGTTCGGTCGGGTCGTGGGCGTTTGGCCCGGGGATCTGACAGGTCGCCTCGGAGACCCCGAGGCCACCCGTTGGTCGACCCTCGGCCTGGCAGCAACAGCCCTGGGTCCGGAGCGCTTCGGCGAGCTCGATCTCGACGCCTGGCGAGACGAGGCCGCGGGGTACCGCGCGGAGGGCGGCACCAACATGTGGATCGACGAGGCCCTGGTCCGCACGGGCCTGTTCGACGACGGGGACGCCGAGCGCTGGCTGGGCGAGGCCGGTCGCTCCGCGCGCACTTTCTCGGGCGCGCATGCGGGGGTCCCGTTGATGGCCGACGATCTGGTCGAGCTTGCCGCGCGCTCTCGCCTGGGCCGGATCGACGCGGTCGAGCGACAGCGGATCCTCGCTCGCCTCGACGAGTGCGTGTCCGAGCCGCCGAGTTTCATGGAGCTCGAGTCGGCGCGACGCGCGACCCTGGCCGCGCTGCTCCTGGGCGACGCCAGCTTCGGCCAGCGGCACGCCGATGGGTTGCACGAGCTGCTCGTCGAGGGCTGGTCGTCGTCGGCCGATCGCAACAAGGGTGGCTTCGGGGGTTGGCACACCGACGAGGAGACCGGCCTGCGCGAGCTCCACACCTCACTCGATGCCACGGCCGACGCCCTGTGCCTGATGGAGCAGGTCGGGGTGCCACCACAGGTCGACGTCGAGCTCCTCGCCCGCCACCTGCGCCGCGGGCGAATCGCGACCATCCGCTGGAAAGTCGGAACTGGGGAGGTCGTCGCGGCCCTATGCCTGGCTCACCTGCAACGCCTGACCGACTACCCGCAACCGGCGGTGCCGCCCTGGATCCTGCGCGAGTCCGCCCTGTTGGGTTTCGCAGCCTACGCCGCCGTAGCGGCCTCGCTCCTGAGGCGATCCTTGCGGGGTGCCTGAGAGCTCGGTCGGACTCTCCAGCGCCCTCGGCAGGATCCAGCGCCATCCGACACGAGCCGCCCGGATTTATCCCGGTTTCCCGTGGGATCCTCCGCGCCGGCGACAATCCCCCTCGATGTCCCCGCGCCGACTCCAAGCCCAGGGCCCCCAGGCTGTCCTCGGGGAGCCCGACCTCGACGACCTGATGGAGCGCTTCCGCGGGCCGTTGATCGGCTTGCTCAAGGCCTGGCGGGCGGCGGAACCGGTGGAGCTGGCCCAGGACGTGTTCGCGGAGGCCTGGATCTCGCGCGGTCGCTTCGCCGGAGATTGGGGCGCGTCCGACCAGGTCGGGCCTTGGCTGCGGGGCATCGCCTGGAACCTGTGCGCCGCGGCCGGGCGGCGGCGGGAGCGCGGCGGGGCGCCCCTCGAGTCCGCCCCGGAGCCGGCGGCGCCCGCCGAGCCGGCGGACGATTCGTCCACCCACCTGCGCGCCGCCATCGACCGCCTGCCCGGCGAGCTGCGCGCCGCGGTGCTGATGCACTACCTGGAGCGCACCCCCGTGCGCGAGGTCGCCGCCCTCTTGAGCGTGACCGAGAAGACCATCGAAGGGCGCCTGTACCGCGCCCGCAGGGAGCTCGCCCGACTGTTGGAAGCCGACGCCGCCAAGGAGGCCACGCGATGAGCGCGCCCGAGACCGACCTGATCCCCGACGAGCGGATCGAGCAGGCGCTCGCGCCCGAGCGGCCGGAGCCGGGTGACTTCGCGGCCGGGGTCCGGGCGCGGATCGCCGAGCGCGAGAGCGCCGGTGCATCCGACTGCCCGCCGGCCTTTCTGAGCGCGCCACTCGAACAAGCGCCGTCGTCGAACCCCGACGGCCGCCCGCTGCCCACCTGGCTGCGCCGCGCCGCCGCGATCCTGCCCCCCGGCGTGATCGACATCGCGCTGCTCGGCAAGTTGAGCCCCGCGGTCGGCGGCGCGGCGAAGACCGCGCCCGCTTGGCTGTGGATCGCGGCGCCCTGGGCGATCCTGCTCGTGGCCGCCGCCAGCCTGGCCGGCGCCATGCGGCTGACCTCGACCCTCAGCGCGGCCAACTCGGCGGGCCTCTTGCGCCGTGGGAACCGCAACTTGGCGACCCGCGGCCCGGCGGCGATCTTCTCCGCGTTGCTGTTCCTCGCGCCCTTCGGCTTGCTGCTCTTCGCGATCTTCCACAGCCAATGGGACCTGGTCGGCTTCGTGTTCCTGCTCCTGGCCGTGGGCGTCGCCGCCGCAGCCCTGTCGCTCAGCCGAGCGGGGATCGCGGACCGCACCACGGTGGCGACGGTGGTCCGAGCGGGACTGGGTCAGTTCGTGGGCATCGCCTTCATGCTGCCGATGATGCTGCAGGGCCACGCGGGACCCCTGACCACCTACGGCCTGCCGCCACTGCTGGTCGTGAGCCTGGTCGGCATCGGTCTGATGGGCGATCGGCCCATGCGCCGACGCGCCAGGTGGGCCGGACCCTTCATGCTGCTCCTCGCGGTCGCGTTTCCACTCCTGGCCAACTACGCGATCGAGGTGCCCTTCGGCCGCGACGTGGCCGAACTCGAGCAATGGGTGGAGGATTTCGACGAGCCCACGTCCGCGCTGATGGAATGGGCCGCGCTCGGTCACGCCCGCGAAACCCTGGGCCCGGAGCGCTTCGACCGGCTCGACACGAGCCGCGCGGCCGAAGCCATCCAGGTGTTGCCGCCGAAGCGCGAACGACTGCACCCGATGACCGCGCTGGGGGCCTGGCGCTGCGGCCTGTTGAACGACGAGGACCTGATCGACTATCGACGCACCGAACTGTTGATCCGGAACGACCTGCGCGACGGTTCGGTGAAGAGCTACCTGCGTGATTCCGATCTGCTCGAGCTGGTGGCCATGCACGCCGACGGCTCTCTGACCGACGAGCGCTTGGCCGTCTTCCGGGCCGGAGTCGAAGACGCCCTGCCGGAACCCGGGACTTTCGGCGCGGTGACCAAGGCTCGCATCGCGCTGGACTGCGCGAAGGTGCTGGGAATCGGCGACTTCGGTGAGCGCCACCGCAGTCGGATCCACGCGATCCTGTTGGCAGCCTGGTGCTCGGAGGGCACCAGCTATGCGGTCCCGGGTGGCTTCGGCAACATCGTCCAGCCTGACGGAGCCGACGCGCCGCACCTGCACCCCACCACCACCGCGACCCTCGAGGCGGTCGAGACGATGAACCGACTCGGGGCGCCCGAGGGCGTCGACCTCTCCCAGGTGGCCACCTACCTGCGCCAACAGGCCGTGCGCCCCTTTATCCAAGAGCCCCTGATCGGCGACGTGGAGGCCGCCCTGGCCCTGCACCTCATGGGCGACGCCTTCGCCCTGCCGGGCCCGAGCCTCACCGACCGTCTGCGCGCGGAGTCGATCTTCTTCGCGGCCCTGCTGATGGCCGGACTCAGCCTGTGGGTCGTCTGGCGCGCGCCGAAGGTGGCGTCGACGGAGGAAGGGCCGCTCGGAGCGTCCGGTCGGCGGACGCGAGCCTAAGCTCTTGGCCCGCGGTCGGGCGCCCTGCCCCTGCCGCGTCCGCCGAGGCTTCGACCCCATCCCGCGTCCATGCTCAGCCCTAAGACCCTGCGCGCATTCGCCGCCTTGACCGCCTGGCCCCTTGTCCTCACCGGGGCGAGCGGGGCCGTTCCCGCCCCGACCCAGGCAGCGGACGCGGAAGCAGAGGTCGCGACCGACGCACCGGCGCGCATCGCCCTCGCCGACCTCGCCCGCGTGCACCAGATCGGCTCGATCGACGTGTCGGACGATGGCTCGAAGGTGGTCTACACCGTGCGCTCGGTCCACGGCGACGTGACGGACCGCGACGGTGAGGTCGGCTACCGCACGCAACTGTGGTTCGCGGACCTGGCGGCTGGCGGCATGGCCAGGCCCCTGACCTTCGGCTCGCGCGGCGGCGATTCGCCGGCACTGAGCCCCGACGGCAACACCCTGGCCTTCGTGCGCAGCGGCGACGAGGGCAGAGAGGGCGCGGGCAGCCGCCAGGTCTGGCTCCTGTCCCTGACCGAGCCGGGCGAGGCGCGCCAGTTGACCGAGCTCGAGCACGGCGCCTCGTCGCCCCAGTGGTTCCCCGGCGGCGAGAGCCTGTTGGTCACCAGCTCCGTGCCGGAGTCGAAGCTCGAGGGCCAGCCGCCCTTCGACTACGAGCGGCCCGGGCGCGTGTTCGGCGACGCCAAGGCCAAGGACGATCAAGAGGACGAGGCCGCCGAGGAGACCGCAGCCGAGGACGACGCCAAGGGCGCGCCCGACGCCGACCTCGACACCCTGCGCCGCTTCCTCGACGGCGAAGAGGACGACGACACCGCGAGCGTGCTGTTCGACCTGGACTTCCTGGGCGAGCAGGGCCTGGCCGGCGAGGCGCGCTACGCGCACCTGTTCCGCGTGGACGCCACTTCGGGCGAGGCCACCGAACTCGCCGGCGGTTGGCGCGGCCACGGGGGCGCGCGCATCGCGCCGGGCGGCGACCAGATCGCCTTCGTCGGCCTGCCGCCGGTGACGACCCATCCCGATCGCATCCAGCGCTCGTCGATCTGGCTAATCGACGCGTCGGGCGGCGAGCCGCGCCTGTTGGTCGACGACCAGGACTGGTCCTTCGGCAGCCCGCGCTGGTCACTCGACGGCGAGACTCTCTACTTCACCGCCGACGACGAGCGCGAGCCCACCTACGCCCAGACCGAGCTGGCCAGCATTCCCGCCGCCGGCGGCGCGTGGTGGCGGCTGCTTCCGAAGCACGATCGCGACGTGCAGGGCCTGCACGTGGTGCCCGCGGCCGGGGGCGGTGAATGGGTCGTTTTCTCGAGCCCCTCCGAGGGCCAGCAGATGACCTGGGGCCTGTCCCCTGCCGGCGAGCTGGTGCAGACCCTGGATCGGCCGGGCGCGGTGCTGTCCTTCGAAGCCACGCCCGAGGTCCAGGTCTACGCCCTGTCCACGGCGGACAACCCCGGCGAGCTCTTCGCCGTGGGCCCCGAGGGCGAGCGGTGCATCTCCGCGCACCACAGCGATTGGCTGGCCGAGACCGAGGTCGCCCCGGTGCAGTGGCGCTGGACCGAAGCGCCCGACGGCACGCGCGTGCAGTACTGGGTCATGCCCCCCATCGGCGCCGTGGCCGGCGAGCGCTACCCCACCGTCCTCTCGCTGCACGGCGGCCCGATGGTCATGTGGGGCCCCGGCTCGTTCAGCATGTGGCACGAGTGGCAGTGGTTCTGCTCGCGGGGTTACGGCGTGGTCTACCCCAACCAACGGGGCTCCAACGGCTACGGCTTCGCCTTCCAGAAGGGCAACTACCAGAACTGGGGAGCGGGGCCCTGCTCCGACGCCCTGGCCGCCATGGACGCCGCCGCCGCGGAGTTCGATTGGATCGACACCGATCAGCTCTTCGTCACCGGTGGCAGCTACGCGGGCTACCTGACGGCCTGGATCGTCGGGCACGACGACCGCTTCAAGGCCGCCGTCGCCCAGCGCGGCGTGTACGACCTGGCGACCTTCTTCGGCGAGGGCAACGCCTGGCGCCTGGTGCCCTACTGCTTCGGCGGCTACCCCTGGGAGCCGGCGACGCGCGAGATCCTGGACCGCGAGTCACCGTTCACCTACGTGGCGGACATCCACACGCCGCTACTCGTCATGCACGCGAGCGAGGACCTGAGAACGGGCGTGAGCCAGTCCGAGATGCTCGTTCGCGCACTGAAGGTGCTGGAGCGGCCGGTTGAGTACGTGCGCTACCCCGGGTCGGGTCACGACCTGTCGCGCACCGGCGATCCGCACCAACGGGTGGATCGGCTGGGGCGCATCTACGAGTTCTTCGAGCGCTACCGCAGCGGGGAGTAGTCGTCGGGCGGGTGGTGGCGGGGCGCAGGGCGGCGCGGGACGTACGGTGGCGGGACCATTTGTCCCAACGGCGCGCAGCAGCGCCGGCGTCGCCGGCGCTGCTGCGCGCCGTTGGGACAAATGGTCCCGCCACCGTACGTCCCGCGCCGCCCTGCGCCCCCTCCCCCCGACTACCAGCGCGACTAGTTCTGCCGCTCCAGCGCCCCCATGTCGGGGACCTTGCCGAGGAGCGGCAGGCCACTGTTCGGCGCTGACGGCGCGTCGACGAAGCGCGCGTTGCCCGCGGCGTCGAAGGGCATCGACTCCAGGATGATGCCGTCCAGATCGAGGTCGTGCCAATCGAGCCCCAGCACCGGCCCGTCCCCGGCGTCGATGCACGGTGAACCGGCCAACAGCGAGACGTCGTCGTCGGCCGTTCCCAGCACGCCGTCCACGCCGTCCGGATCGGCGAGCAGCGGGTCGGTCCCGATGTTGCCGGTGCCACCCAAGGCCCCGCTCCAGCCCTCGACGCACGAGCGCGCGATCGTGACGCCGCTGCCATCGAGCTGAGCGCCCTCGCCGCCGAGGTTCGAGCTACCGAACAGGCCCACGTTGCCCCACAGGATCGAGCCATCGATCTGCCAGGTGCCGCCGAAGTCGCCGCCGACACCGGCCAGGGGGCCCAGGCACGAGTTGTGGGTCACGGTGCAGCCCGCGAGCGTCACCTGGCCACCGGTGACGAACAGCCCACCGGCGCGTGTCGCCGCGCCATTGCCGTGCACCACGCAGCTCACGAGCATCGGCCCCTGACCGGGGTTGCCGTTGGCGAACAGCGCACCGCCCTCGTAGGCCTGGTTGCCCACCAGCCTGCAGTTGACGAAGGTCGGCGCGGCGCCGATGTCCACGTAGGCCGCGCCGCCGCGCAGGGCCACGCTGCGACGGACCGTGCAGTTAACGAAGAGCGCGTCGGCGGCCACGTACAGGGCGCCGCCGTTGTAGGCGGCGAAGTGGTCCTCGAACACGCAGTCGCGCACCGTCGGCGCGCCGAGGCAATAGAGTCCGGCGCCGCGGCACTTGTCGAACATGGCCACCACGGGATCGCACTCGGCGGACTCGTCCGCGGCGCCGCGGCGCACGGTGAAGCCGTCCAGCACCGCGAACCGGTCGACCGAAGCGGGCGCCGTGACCACGCTCCACACGTTCTCGATCAGCGTGCCACCCAGGGTGCCGTCGTCGGCGGCCAGGTCGCCGTCGAGGATCGTCGGGTTGGCCTGGGAGTCGCGCTGGGCCAGGCTCGACTCGCCGCCCGCGAAACCACCGTAGAGCCCCACATGCTCGCGCAGGCTGAAGGTCGTCTCCGGCGCCGATCCGACCGGGCCCGGGCGGTAGACGCCCTCGGCGACCCAGACTTGCCCGAACTCCGGCACCGCCGCCAGGGCTTGGGACAGGTCGTTGTACGCATGGGCCCAACTGCTGCCGTCAGCGACGCCGGTCGCATCGCCGTCGACGAAGACCACCGACTGGCAGGCGTCGATCAGCCCGTCGAAGTCCGCGTCCACAGCCGTCCCGGCCGCCAGTTCGCAACTGTCCGGGACCCCGTTGTCGTTGCAGTCGAGCTCGAGCCCCTGCAGCAGGTCGCAGGCGTCGAGTTGGCCGTTCGTGTTGCAGTCGAGCTGCGGATCGAGCACCGCGCAGGAGTCGATCGAAAGACTCAAGGGCACGGGGTTGCTCGCGTGGCTGCCGGGCAGACCGGGCGCGCCGTCGACGGCCAGCCAGGCGTAGTGCAGGGTCGCCCCAGCCAGGGCCGGCGGGGTGTTCGGCGGCAGCACGATCGTCGCGCTCCCGCGCCCGGCCGCGTCGAGCACGCCGATGAAGCCCGACTGCTCGGGCGGCGCGGCGAGGCTGTAGAGGGTGTAGGTGTCGACCACGATCGGCAGCACGACGCCGGCGATCGGAGTACCCGGCGAGGTCCCCGACAGGCTCCCGACCAGGACGTAGAAGTCCGCGGCGAGGGCGGGTCCGCCCCACAGCTCGAAGCCCACCGAACCGCCGGCGTCGAGGGCCAAGAGGTGACTGTCGCTGACCAGCGTGGCCTCCCCACCCGAAAGCACCACCGCCGCGCCGCGCCAGGTCTGGGCCCGTGGGAGGCCGACCACCAGGTCGCCGTGGCCGTCGCCGTCGACGTCGCCTCCCAGGGCCAAGGACCAGCCGGCCAGCTCGCCCGATTGGCTGCCCGCGAGTTCGAACAGCAAGGCTCCGCTCTGGCCCGAGTAGGCCGCCGCGCGCCCGCCGCCTTGGGTCAACGCTCCGTCGCAAGCTGCGACGACGTAGTCGACGATCCCGTCCGCATCCAGGTCGCCCCCCGATGCGAGCCGGCTGCCGAAGCGCTCGCCCGCAAACGCGCCGTCGTGTGTTCGCAGCACCGCGAGGCTGTCGATGTCGACGCTGCCGCTGAGCCCCACGAGAACTCCGCCGTCGACCAGTCGCACGCGGCCGAGGCCCCCGTGGCCGGGCGCGCCTACGAGCAGCTCGGGTTCCCGCCCGCCCGCAACGTCGCCCGCGTCGGCCAAGGCCTCGCCCAAGCGAGCGCCCGCCAACGGACTGAAGAGCCGCGCGAGCTCCGCACCCGTCCCGCCGTCGATCAGCACGACCTCGCCGCCCGCGCCCGCGCCGGGCGATCCGACAGCCAGGTCGATCGACCCGTCGCCGCCGATGTCGCCCACGGGACCGATCGCCCAGCCGAAGCCCGCGGGGCCGGCGACGTCCAGCAGGGCCGCGGGACCGCTCGTCGGCTGACCGGCGACGGTCTGGGCGATCCACGCTCCCGACAGCAGCTCGACGCGGCCCGGGGCCGCACCCGGGTGCAGGTGTCCGCCGGGCGCTGCCACGAGCAGGTCGTCGAGCCCGTCCCCGTTCACGTCGCCGACGCTCGCGAGGACCGCTCCGAAGCGTTCTCCGGCCTGCAGGCCCGCGACTCGCTGCAGCAGCGCCCCGTCCGCACCGGAGTGGATGCTGACCGCTCCGGACTCGAGTCCTGCGTCGTCGTCCTCGGGCGCGCCGACCGCCAGCTCCGGCAAACCGTCGCCATCGAGGTCGCCCAAGACCGCGAGGGCCGCGCCGAAGCGGTCGCCCATGGGTCCGCTCCAGGCGGGCCCGTCGATGCGAAAGAGCTCGGTGCCCAAGGCGCCCGAGTGGACCTCCACGTAACCCGCGGCGAAGCGATCGGGCTGGGGCGCGCCCACGGCGAAGTCGGCACGACCGTCGCCGTTCAGGTCCGGCAGCAACTGCACCGCACTGCCCAACCCGTCGAGCACCTCCGCGCCATGCAAGGTGAAGCGGTGATGCGGCCCGACTTGGGGCACCGCTGCGGATGTCACTGCGGATGCCACTGCGGCGCAGATCACCGGCGACAAGGTCGATGCCAGGGGAGGCGCTGCCGGGGAAGTCGCCGGAGGACGAAGCAACTTCGCCGAAGACACCGCGAGGCCATGCGCCGGCGGGCAAGGCACCGCCAAGACCAGCGCAACCGCTGCGATCCCAATCGGGCCCTTCACTGCTGCGCCCCCGCGATCAGCAGGTGCAGGCCGCGAGCGCTCCACTCGCAACTCGACGGCGCCAGGGCCCGAAACTCGAGCACCCCGCCCATCTGGTGCGTGGCGATCGTCACGCCGACCTGCGCCATCCCATCGGCCCCTGCCACTGCGCTGCCCAACAGCACGGGCGCGGCGAAGCTGCCGACGGCGCCTGGACAACCGACGGGGGGGGCTGCGCTCCAGCCGCTCCCGCCGCGGAACTCCACCAGGGACCCCAGCTCGGCGCCGAAGGCCCTCAGGTTCAGGACGCCCCCCGCGGCCGTCAGATCGCCAGCGGGCGGCGCGACGTAGAGACCGCCGAAGTCCTCCGCCATGCGTTCCAGGGTCCAGTCCGCGATCGGCTCCTCAACCGCTGGCCAGACGAGCTTGTCGACCGAGGTCGAGCGCAGGCGCAGGTCCTCGTCGCCGGACTGGGCCACCCAATCGTCGAGGGCACGCAGCATCTCCTCGCCCAACAGACCGCTGTGGATGTTGGTCATCGCTCCGCACGCGTCGCCGTGCTGCGAGTTGATGACGATCAACATCGGCGGCGTGCGCTCGCGACCGAACAGGCCGGGGTTCAGGAGCCACCAGGTCGGCGATTCCTCCAGGCGCTGCTCCGCGGTGGAATCGCCGAAGGCCAGCCCGGGGAACACGATCTGCGACAGGGACGAGGTCCAGGGCCCCGGAGCCAGGTCGAAGCACATCAGCGAGGACACGCCGATGCGCGCGGCCAGGTAGTCCGGCCGCGAGGACTCCCGCGCCACCGGATCGGTCGCGAGGGGATCGGCCACGTCCTCCTTGAAGCTCACGCCATAGCCCAGGTAGGTGCCCATGGAGCGCGTGTGCATCACGATCCGCTCGGGATCGAGGTTGAGCGTCGGCGCGTTGGCTCGCAGGTACTGCACCGCGCGCCGCACGCCGTCGAGGGAGACGCGGTAGTCGTCCCCCGGCTCGATCACCGGATGGTCGATCTGGATCGCGACCAAGCCCAGCCCCGTCATCTGTGCCTCGATGGCGCCCACGCTCACCACCCCGACCTGCAGCAGGTTGGTGTTGCCGCCGCGCACGGTCAGGAAGACCGGCAGGGGCTCGACCGGATAGCCGTCGGCGACCGGTCCCTTGGCGGGCGGGTAGACCAGGTTCGCGAGGGTCGCCTGGGGAATCGCCCCCAGCACGTCGCCCGGGTCGTAGTCGAGCTGGAGCTTGGCGCCGGAGGCCAACGGCGTTTGGAGCGCCGCGCTCGCCGGGTGAGCCGCCGCGGCGAGGATCGTTGCAAGCAGGGCAAGGACTGCGTGGTGCATGGGTGTCTGATGGACTGGAATGAGCCAGCTCCCATCAGAACCGCGAACGCCGGCGGCGCGCTGTTCGAAGACGGTATCCGCGGCAATCCTCTCGCTCGCGGCCCTCGACTCGAGCCCCGCGGGCGGTCCAGCCCCCCTAGCGCCCGCGGCTGCCAGCGGGTGGCGCCGCCCCAGGCCCCTCGCCCTGGGACAAGAGCGGCGTGAAGTAGCGGTAGTAGACCTCGAGGGTCAGCACGCACATGGCCGTGGAGTAGCTCTTGTCGCGGCTGTCGTCGCCGGCGTAGTCGGCGTAGGAGGAGATCGGCTCCCAGGAACCGTCGGGGTTCTGGCTCGGCAGCAGCGTCTCCTTCATGGCCTCGTTCCAGCGCCGCCAGTCGTCGCCACCGGCGCGCAACAGGGCCAGGCTGCCGTAGTACCAGAAGTACAGGTTGCCCCGCGCGCGGTAGACGAAGTCGTCCGTGCCCGTGTGGCGATAACCGCGGGGCGCCTTCTCGGAGATGAACTCCCGCGCCTCGCGGTACTCGCGGGACGAGATGTCCTCGTCGAACAGCGACAGTGCAAACAGCGCCGCCGGCGTGGAGCCGGGCAGGATCGCGTAGGTCTGGCGCAGGCGCGAGGGGTCGTGGCTGTAGCGGTAGGCGCCGCGCTCTGAGTCCCAGGCGCGTTCGACGAAACCCTTGGCCAGGTCCAAGACCTCGTCGTCGACCTCGATCCCGCCGAAGCGCGCGGACTCGAGTGCCATGATCTGCCACACGCTGATCGACACCCGCGGCCAGCGGTCGAAGGTCGACCCGTCCGGGTAGTAGTAGCTCCACCCCCCGCGCAGGCGGTCGTCGTCGCGACGGTTCTGCTCGGCGACGATGTGGGCCACGGCGCGCTCGAGGGGCCTGCGCAGACGCTCCTCGCCGGTCATGGCGTAGGCCTCCGCCAGGGCGTAGGTCGCGATGCCGTGGCCGTAGGACGTGCAATCGCCGAAGTGGCCCGAGCGCTCGTCCTGTACGCCGAGCAGGAAGTCGATGCCGCGGCGCACCACGTCGGAATGCTCGCTCGCGCTGTCAGCCGTGTGCTCGGCGCCGAGGAACGCCAGGAGGCACAGGCCGGTCTTGCCGATCACCACGTGGTGGTACTTGCGGTCGTAGTCGTCCTCGGAACCCCACCAGCCGCCGCGGGCTTGGATGCGGGCCAGGTAGGCCAGGCCGGAGGCGACGGCGGCCTCGGTCTCCTGCGATCCCCCGAGCAGGTCGAGGGCGCGCACCTTGGCGGCGCCGCTGCGACTGGCGTAGGGGGTGTGCTCCCAGCGGCGGCGCGGCGCATCGGTGTCAGCCGCGGCGAGGCCGCCGAGGTCGGGCAAGCGCGGGCCCGTGGGAGCCGTGGACGGAAGGTCCAGGTCGCTGCCGCGGCGGCGGGGCAGCTCGAGGGTGCCCGCGCGTTCGGCGACGCGGTTGGTGGGTACGAGGGCCAGGGCGGCGCTGCTCCCCGCGCTGGCGGGCGCGCTGGCCTCGACCGCAGCAGCGACGCCTGTGTCGGGCCGGCCGCCGTCGTCGGGCGCGGCGACGGCGACGGCGACTTCGGTCGACTGGGAGTGACGCGCGGGGAGATCCGGGAGGCCGCGGCGGGGAATGGGGATGGCGGCCGGTGCATCGAGTCGCGCGGCCCGCGCGGGGCTGGCGGTCGCGCTGACCAAGGGGCTCAGGTCGTCCCCGATCGTGGCGGACCGGGACGGGCCTGAATCGACCTCGCGACGCGCGCTCTCGAAGCTCATCGCGACCAGCTCCGGCGCCGCCTCGCCGCCGCCCGTCGCACGGGGAACGAGCTCGCTCGCGTCGTCGGGCAGGGCCACGGTGACGTCCTGCGAAGCCGAATCGCTCCGCTGCACGTCGATCGCCGCGCGCATGGACGTCGCCCCGTCGTCGCCCCCGCCCGCCAGTTCGGCCGAGGCTTGGAAGCCGGGCAAGGGTGAGGCGAAGCCACCGGGCTCTGCGACCTCGCGCCGGGCCGGAGCAGCGACGGCCCCGCGACTGGCCGAAGCCACTTGGCTCGAGGCCTCGAGGGCGACTTCCCCACTGCCCGCGTCCGCGCGGCGCACGAAGGTCTCTTCCAAGCTCGCGACGGCGACCTCGGGTGCGGGGCGCCCGTCCTGGACCCGCTCCGCCTCGGCCGAGCGGCGTTCGGGGGCCGCGCCCAGGTCCGCGCCCCTGGGCCGCGCGATCGCCGCGGACGAGGGGCGCGCGGAGGGCACCGCGGCAGCCGCTGCGAGCCCGGCCAAGATCGCCTCACCGGACGGCGCCGCGGGTTCGACGCGCTGCGCCGCCGGGCCTTCGCTGGCCGCCAGGGCCAGAGCCTCCGCCGCGCCGCTGCGCTGGCTGAACTCTTCGCGGGGCGCGGCCACCTGGGCCCGGTCGGCCGTGGACTGCGCCTGACGCTCCGCCTCGGCCGCGACCCGCACGGGCTCGGCGCCGAGTTCCGCCGCACGCCGCGACAGGCTTGCCGCGGAGGGCGCCGCGGCCGCGAGGGCCGAGGTCTCGGCTGCCGCGCGCTGGGGCTCGCCCGCGGCCTCGGCTCGGCTGCGCTCGACCGCGAGCTCGCCGGCGCGCTCGGCGTTGCCCTCGCGCGCGCCGTCGGAGCGCGTGACCAGGCGCACCTTGACCCCGTCCTCGCGCGCGGCGAGCTCCAGCTCCTTCGACTCCGGATAGACCTCGCGGAACCACCACAAGAGCAGGAGGTGCAACAACAGCGAAATCAGGAAGCAGCGGTAGACGACGTCCAGGCCGCGCCATCGCTTGGCACCCCAGGCCAACAGCGCCAGCAGCAGCAAGAGGACCAAGAGCAACAGCTCCTTCAAGCCCACCGGATCGCCCTCGCGCCGGAACAGCTCGCGCGAGGTCGCGCGCATCAGGTCCGCGCCGCTGCCCTCGAACTCGCTCGAGTAGACCAGGGTGAAGCCGTCCACCGACGGCGCCGGCGCCCGGTCCGCCCCCGGTCCGTTCAGGTTCTCGAGGGCCTGGGGCGTGCTCCAACCGTCCAAGTCGAGGCCGCTGCGGTAGAGGTCGAAGCTCCCCTGGCCGCCCTCGCGGTCGCTGGCGAAGAACAGCACCCGACCGTCGCCGGCCACCGCGGGCTCGCGCTCGTCGAAGCCGGTGTTGAGCGGTGCGAGGGGCTCGACCAGGAAGGCTCCCGGCTCGCTGGGGTTCGGCCGCGCCAGGAACAGGTCGAACTGCTCGAGTCGCCCGCCGTCGCGGTTGGAGGCGAAGGCCAACCCGCCGCCTGGCAGGGGCGCGGGGTCGGTGTCGTCCGCCGCCGAAGCCAGGTCGCCGCCGAGCAGCTCGGGCTCTCCGAAGTCGAAGCCGTCGAAGGGCGCGCGCCACAGGTCGAGGCCTCCGTGGGTGCCGGGGCGGTCGGAGGCGAAGTACAGGCCGCCGGGACCGAAGCAGGGGGCCAGCTCGTCCGAGGGCGTGTTGAGCGCGCGCAACGGCCGCGCCCCGTGCGGAACACCGTCGATCAGGTCGCAGGTCCACAGGTCCGCGCCCTGGCCGCGCTGGCCCACCGCGAAGACCAACTGGCGACCGTCCGGCGTGACCGTCGCGCGGCCCTCGTCGTCGGCCGTCGCAACCTCCGCACCCAGGGACTCGGGCGCCTCCCAGATCGCGTAGCGCACCGAGCCGACCTCGGTCACGTCGTAGCTGGCGATCCCGTCGGTGTACTGCCCCTCCGTGCCGAGGTAGGGCCGAAAGCGCACCCACGCCAGGAGGAAACCGACGCCCACGAGGGCCAGGACGACGACCACGTCCTTGCCCAGGTGCCTGTTGCGTTGCGTTTCCATGGATGCCTCCGGCGGCCCTCAGTCAGCGGATTCGCGCACGATCAGGCTGGTGTCGGTCAATCCGACCAAGTGGCAGAGGTCGAGCACCCCCACCACGCGTCCGTAGTCCACGGCCTCGTCGCCGCGCACCGTGACCGGAGTCGAGGGACGCGCGCGGGCCGTGCGCTCGAGCTCGGCGCGCAGGGACTCGCGCGTGTGCTCCACGGTGCCGAGCAGGATCTGGCCGTCGCGCAGGACCTGGATCAAGAGCTCGTCGGGCAGCTCCTCGGGCTCCGAACCGCTCTCGGCCTGGGGCAGCTCGAGGTCGATCTGCTTCTCGGGCTCCACGAAGGTCGTGGCGACCATGAAGAAGATCAAGAGCAGGAAGACCACGTCGATCATCGGCGCCAGGTTGAGCTGCAGCTCCTCCTCGCCTCGGCCGTCGTCGATCTGCATGGCTCAGGCCTCGGTACCGATGGGAACGGATGCAGGCACCGGCGGAGTCTGGGCGGTCTGCGCTTCGTGAGCCGAGCCGTTCGCGCTCGGGGCCTTGCTGCGCTCGACCACCGGGGCCGGGGCGAGCTCCGCCCTGCGCTCGCGCAGGGCCGCGTCCAGATCGCGCGCGTGGTCCTCGACCCGGCGGCCGAAGGCGTCCAGCCGCCCGCGCAGGTGGTGGTAGCAGACCACCGCGGGGATCGACACGGCCAGGCCGGCGGCGGTGGTGGTCAGGGCCTGGTAGATGCCGCTGGCCAGGAGCTCCGGACGCCCGATCCCCGCGCTGCCGGCGATCTCGCCGAAGGCCTCGATCATGCCCCACACCGTCCCGAGCAGACCGAGCAGCGGCGCGATCAACCACACGAGCAGCAGCGGGCGCAGGTTGTTGCCCAGGCGCCGGATCTCGTTGGAGGCGAAGTCACCGACCATCTTCTCCCGGTCGAGGAAGGGCTCGTCCGCGCGCTCGAGGGCCAGGGCGAGAATGCGCGCCAGGGGACTCTGCTTGGAGCGCGCCAGGGTCAGGCCGCCCTCGACGCCGCCCTCGCGCACGGCGGCGACCACGTCGCGCCCGAAGCGCCGCGAACCCAAGAGACCCGGCCGGAAGCGCAACCAACGCTCCACCGAATAGGCCACGGCCACGACCGAGCAGAGCGCGATCGGGACCATCATCGGACCGCCCGCCACGACCAGCTCGAACATGGACTCGAGGTCGTCGGGAGCGCCTTGCGCGAGGAGCGGCATCGTCATCGTCTGAATCGTCATGGTCGTTTCGCCCTTGCGGTCGGTCAGCGCGAGCCCATGGCGGCGAGGCGCTCCGCCGCGCGCACACCGAAGGCTGTCTGCGGGTACTTCTCGCTCGCTTCCACGTAACGCGCCTTGGCCAGGTCGGCGCGGTCCTGGGCCTCGAGCACCTGCCCCGCCAGGAACAGGGCCTCGGCCACTTCCTCGGGCAGGGCGTAGAGCACCGCCACCTTCAGAAAGTGCGAGAGGGCCGCGTCGAGCTCGCCGGCGGCCGTGTCGAGTCGTCCGAGTTCGATCCGCGCGCGGGCCGAGAGCACGCCGTCGTCGGCAGCGATCACGCGATCGAAACAGGCGCGGGCGGCGCGGGTCTGGGCCAGGGCCGCGAGCGAGCGGCCGCGCCACAGGTCGGCCTCGGCCAGGTGCTCGAAGTCGGGGTTGCGGCGGGCGAGCTCGCCGAGCACCTCCGCCGCGCGCTCGTGACGACCGGCCCGGGAGGCGGCCACGCCCAGGCGAAAGCGCGCCTTGGGTACGACCTGGTGCCGCGGGTGCTCGGCCAGAACCTGCTCGAGGGGCGCGATGGCCTGCTCGAAGCGCTCGTCGCGGAAGCGCGCCTCACCCACGAGGAACAGCGTCTCCCCCACCAATTCGCTGTCGGGGTGCTGGGCCAGGAGCTGCGCGAAGCGCGCTTCCGCCGCGGCGCTGTTGCCGCGCCGCAGCTCGGCGAAGCCCCACTTGTAGAGCAGTGCCGGGGCCAACTCCGCCGGCAGGTGCGGCGCTGCCAGGGCGTAGTCGGCCGCGGCCGCCTCGTCCTCGCCGCGCTCGAAGCGCGCTTCGCCCACGAAGAAGCTCGCCTCGGCCAGGGAGGCGTTCGCCGGCGCGAGCTTGCGCGCCTGGGCCAACTCGGCCTCGGCGCGCTCGACCTCGCCGGCGTCGAGCCGCACCCACGCGGCCTCGACCAGGGCACCGGCCTTGGCCTCGGGGCTGGCCAAACCGCGGTTCGCCTCACCGAGCAGGGTCAGAGCCGCTTCGGTCGCGCCGGCCTCCGTGAGCGCGGCCGAAGTCAAACGCGCCGCGGCCAGGAGGCGCGCGTCGTCCGGCTTGGTCGCGGCGAAGCGTGCATAGGCCTCGCGCGTCGCCGCGGCGTCGCCGCTGGAGCGGGCGGCCCAGACCAGCAGCTCGAGGGCCGAGGACTTCAACTCGGGCTCGACATCGCGCTCGCGTGCCAGGGCATCGAGCCTCGCCGCCGCGGCTGCCACCTCGCCCAGATTCAACTCGCACCAAGCCAGGCCGTAGGTCGAGCTCTGGCGCAGCTCGCGCTCGATCTGCGCGCCCACCAGCGCCGCGTAGTGCCCGCGCGCCAGCGCCAACTCGCCGCGGTCCGAGAGGCGCTCGGCCAGGTCGAAGCGCGCGCGCAGGCCGAGCTCGCCCGCGTCCCGCGCCGCGCTCTCGAGCAGCCGCTCACCGTCCTCGCCGGGTACCAAGCGCGCGAGCCGCACCAGGGCCTCGGTGCGTCGCCCAGCGGCAGGCCAGCGCTCGAGGAAGGTCGCGTAGCCGTCGATGGCCTCCTCGCCGCGATCCAACTCATCGGCGCAGCGCGCGGCCATGAAGGTCGCCTCCGGCAGGACGTCGCTGCCCTCGGGCGCGCGCGTCCCGACGAGGAAGGCCTCGCGCGCCGCCGCGGCGTCGCCCCGGCCCATGCGCGCCCAACCCAAGCGCACGCTGAGCCGCGCACGCTCGGCGGCGTCGCCCTCCTTCTGGACCAGGGCCGCGAAGGACTGCTCGGCCTGGTCGAAGCGCTGCAGGGCCAGTTGGGCCTCGGCGACCAACACCGCTGCCGCGCTGGCTTCCTCGCCGCCACCCGCCGCGACGCGCTGGGCCAGGGCCAGGGCTTCCTCGGCGCGCCCGTCTTCGAGGTGCGCCACGGCCGCCGAGTAGAGGGCGTAGCCGCCGCCCCCGGCCTCGAAGGCGTCGGCGGCCTCGGCGTTGCGCCCCAAGGCCAACAGCGCGTCGCCGCGCGCCACTTGCAGCCGGCGCGCGACTTCGCCCTCAGGTCTGGTCCGCAGGCCGGCTTCGGCGTGACTCAAGGCTGCGGCGTGGTCGGCGGCGGCGGCGGAGGCGCGAGCGCGCCAGTACTCGGCCTCGGCCCCGGCGGGCACGCGCGGGTCGTCGAGGGCGCCGCGGGCCTGGTCGACGCGCTGCGCGCGCAACAGGGCGATGCCGCGGTGCAGGGCACACTCCGCGGCGAAGCGGCTGTCCGGGAAGCGCTCGAGCAGGGCTGCGAAGTGGCCGGCGGCCTCATCGTGTCGGTCCAGAGCGGCAGCGGCGAAGCCCGCCCCGCGCAGGGCGGCGTCGACCTGGTCGCCGCTGCGCACGGCCAGGAAGCCCGCCAGGGCGCGTTCGGCCTGGCCGCGCTCCAGGTCGCTCTCGGCCGCGAGGAAACGCACCTCGTCGGCACGCGGGTCGGACTCGAAGCGCCGCAAGAACTCGGCCGCGCGCTCGGCGCAGTCCGCGTGGCGACCGGCGTCGAAGGCGCACCAGACGCGGCCGTGCCAGGCGTCGGCGGCCAGGTCGCCGCCGCCGTCCTCGAGCACCTCGGCGTAGCGCCGGTCGGCTCGCTCCGCGTCGCCCGAACGCAAGAGGGCCTCGGCCAAGAGGAAGGTCGCCGAGCGGTCCAGGTACTGCGGCCCCCCGTCGGCCACCGAGCGCAGGGGCTCGATCGCCAGCTCCGGCCGGCCCAGCTCGAGCTGGCACTGGCCGCGGCGCAGGTCGACCTCGAAGGCCAGGTCGAAGCCCGTGACCCGGTCCAGGCGCTCGAACTCGGCCAGGGACTCCTCGAAGCGATCGAGGGCGAAGAGGGCGTCGCCCAGGCGATAGCGCGCCTGGGGCAAGCGCGAGTCGCTCGGGTACTCGCCGATGAACTTGCGCGCCTCGGGCACGACCAGCTCGTGCAGGCCTCGCTGGGCCAGGCCCGCCAGGTACTGGTAGTCCTCGTCCGCATCGGGCGGCGCGGGGGTTCCGAGGGACGCGAGACCGAGGGCGAGGGCGCCGAGGGCGAGCGACATGGGGCGGCTTTCGAGCTGGGCGGCGAGGCCGGGGACGGCGGGACTTCTACCCCAGTAGTCGAGCATCTCGCCGCGCGACGACAACCCCCCTGGCAGGGCCCGATTTTGCGCCCGCGCGCAATGGACGACGGGCACCCGGGCTAGGCGAGGCCGGAAAGAAAAGTGCCGCGGGGGCGAAACAGCGGACCGTCGAATCCCAAGCGGTGCGGCGCCGGCGACCCCGCGGCTCGGCACCTGCCCTGGTTGGGCCCGCGCACCGCCAACAGCGACGAACACCGCAGCAGTGCTCCCGGCGGTGCTCGGAGGAAAGTTGGAAGTCCGCGCGCCGGTCTCCCCACGGATCTCGTTCTCACGGGTAACCACCCCATCCAACGGAGGAACGAGATGGCGAAGAAGCGAGCGACGAAGAAGAAGGCGACGACACCCCGCGGCACCGACGACAGCGGCGGATCGAGCGGCGGCACTGGAGCCGGGAGGCAAGCTCGTCCTTGGGGGCTGGACGTCCCTGCCTACATGGCGACATTCAGTTTCCTCGGTCAGTTCGAGGGGCTCGATACCCCCTTCGCCCAGGCGGGCGCGACGAAGCTGTCGGCTCTGCGGTACTGGAACGAAGTCGGTGACGGCTCCCGCCGAACCGCCGCCAAGGCCCTGGCCCTGCGGATCGACGAGCGCTTCACGGAATGGCTCGGTGCCCACTACGAGGCGGGGATCGACTTCGGCTCGGCGATCTCGGAGCTCTTCTCGGTGCTCGAGAGTGGCAGGACCCGCACCGTCAAGGATCTCGCCGACACGGCGGACGATCTCTACAGGATGCGCCGGGAGGCCGACTGATGTTCGCCCAGCACTGCGCTCCCCTCGGGGCGACCCGGGCTCTACTCGCCCTGGCCTTCACCGCAGCGAACGGACTAACACAGCAAGCCCTTCCAATTGCCGCTGCAGCCCCCGCCACTCCCGTCCGAATCGATCCGCTCCAGCAGCCCGGCGACGACGCCGAGGGCACCAAGCCGGACCGTGCACTCGAGGAGGTCAATGACGTCATCGACGACGAGCTGCGCGAAGAGCTCGTTGGGGTGGCCAACGGCCGCCTCAGCCGGCTCTTCGAAGGGCTCGAGCTGGAGCTGATCACCACAGCTCCAGGCGACACCGACCGGGAGTCCGGGCTCGGCCTGCGCTTCGAGCTGAACAAGGACCTCGTCGATCCCCTGACCCTCGCGAACGGCCGCTCCGCCGTAGCGTTCTCGCTGGATGCCCGCGGACAGGTCTTCACTGAACAGCGGCAGAACCCCTTCGACTTCCTTGAGGCGTCTCTGCGAGCGAGCTACTTCGGTCGCACAACGACAAGCATCGAGACGCTGGACGGCCTCGCGAGAGCGGGAGACCCCGATGCGGTCGAGAAACGGTACGACCTCCGCGCTGACGCGGACGAGCTGATCTCGCAGCTCTCGAGCGACCTCGGTCTAACCTCGTTGGATGCCGCACAGACTCCTGAATTCAGGCGATTCGTCCTCGAGAATCCGACCGCGGTGCCCCCCGACAAGTCGATCTGGGCCTGGCACGGCGACCTGCGCGTGGGCCATGAGAGCGATCAGGATTTCACCAATCGACAAGCCGTCTACGGTGTCGAGCTTGGAGGCCAGCTCTGGTCGAGCGATCCCGGCGTCGCGGCTTGGAACCTCGCCGAGTACCCCTTCGCGCTCACGCGGTGGCTGACCGGCGACGACCAGCCCGTTCCGAGCATGGGTCCCTTCCCGGCGATCAACCTGGGTCTCGACCTGGTCGACCCGGACCAGGACCTGGGTCGGCGCGCCGCAGGCGAGGACGCCGATCCCTACCCGCGCTTGCGCGCCGAGGTTGGCTACACGTCGACCTTTGGGACGATCCAGGGTCGGACACTCAAGGCCTCGCTCGACTACCGCTTCTATCACGAACTCGATGCGAGCAGCGGCGTCAGCGCGGCCGATCTGGACGCCTCCAACTACTTCCAGTTCGTGCTCAGCGACGAGTCGGGGGTCTATGCAAGCTACGCCACCGGCCGGCTGCCCTTCGACGTGGACGACGACAGTGTGTTCTCGGTGGGCTTCCGCTTGAGCCGGTGATCGACGCATCGCACCGGGGGGAGGCGCGCGGCGCCCCCCCGTGCGGTCAGAGTCGGATGGTGTTGACGCCCTCGGCCGAGAGGTTCACGGGGACCTCTTCCACCAACTCCTCACCGCTCCACAGGCGCAGGGTGCGGGCGGCCAGGCCCACGCTCTGGATCGACGAGACGCCTTCGACGATCGCGGCGCGCCAGGTGGAGCGGGCGGCGGAGGCGGAGGTCTCGTAGAGCGGCAGGCGGGAGCCGTCGGCGGCAAGGACCTCGAAACCGTCGGCGCGTTCGGACAGGGCCAGCTCGACCTGGAGCCGGCGCCGGCAGGGCAGCTCGAGCACCCAGTTCTCGGGATCCACGTCGGCCGGGATCGAGCGCGGCGTGGGCAGGATGCCGTCGCCGGTAGCCCACAGGTACGCGCCCTCCACGGGCACCATGGGGAGCTCGAAGCGGCCCTCTTCGTCGGTGCCCTCGGGGATCTGGGAGACCAGCAGGTTCATCTCCGTGGAGCCGCCCAGGACCCGCGCGCGCTTGGTCTCGGTGATCTCGTAGAGCTGCAGGCGGATGTCGGACACCGGCTCGCCGCGCTCGTCGACCACGCGGCCGCGCAGGGTGGTGTGGACCTCGGGCACGTCGACCTCGACCACGACACCCTCGCTGCCGGCGGCGAAGGGGCCGCTGGTGACCCGCGCCAGGGGCTCGTCGAGGACTGCGGCGAGGGTGTAGTCGCGGTCGGTCAAGCCCTCCAGCACGAAGGCTCCGCCCGCGTCGGTGGTGGTGTAGAACCACATGCCGTCGGGCTCGCTGGGCAGGGTGTACCAACCGAAGCGCTCGTCCCCGTCGGCGGTCGGCATCTGCGCCTGCATCCCGAAGCCGTCTGCGGGCGGCGCGCCGCCGGCCAGGATCGCCTCGAGCTGCAAGGGGTAGGCGCCGACGGCGCCGAAGGGCTCACCGTCGTCGACCCAGACCCGCGCGCCGGCGACGGGTTCGCCGTCCTGGTCCACGAGGACGCCGGCGATCGAGAGGCTCGCGCCGCCGAGGGTCAGGGTCGTGAAGGAGGGCCAGCCGGTGTCATCGTCCGACGGCTCTCCCGGACGCTGGAGTGCGGCCGGCAGGAAGCCGGCGCGCGCGGCCTTCAAGACACTCGTGTCCAGGGCGCGCACCGGATCGAGCTGGAACACGCCGACGCGATCGGTGCTGCCCACGGTCGCCCCGAGGGAGACCAGGGCACCCTCCACCGGCCGCCCCTCTCCGTCCACCACGCGGCCGCGGATGGCGAGGGGCGAGAGCATCGCGTCGGGCTCGAGCACCACGTCGAAGTTCTCCGCCGAGCGAAGGGGCGCGTCGAGGAAGCGCGCCGCGTAGCCCGTGTGCACGACGCCCACCAGGGCGCCCTCGACCCGCGGCACGGCGCTCAGCCGATAGCGACCGTCGGCATCCGTGCGCGCCTGCCAGGTGCGCTCGACGGTCGAGTCCAGGTCCAGGCCGACGCGGGTGGTCAGGTCGGAGGGCAGGCGGTAGTCGAGGCGGGCCTCCCCCACCGGCGTGCCGAAGACGTCCACCACGCGACCGGCCAGCTCCAGGGGCCGCGCCACGAGCACGATCGGCTCGAACTGCCGGCTGGTATCCCAGAAGCCTTCGCGCAGGGCGACCCAATCGTCGCCCTCGACGCGGATCGTGACCTGGTCCTCGGGTGTCGCCTCGAGCACGAAGGCGCCGCCGTCGCCGCTGGTGGCCTGCTGGGTGCGTCCGTCGGCGCGGGCGGAGACCGTGACGCCCGCAACGGGCAGGCCGTCGACGTCGACCACACGGCCGCGCACGTTGACCAGTGTCGCGGCGGGCTGGGGTTGCCCGTCGTCCGCCGCGGCGAGCCCGGTGCGGACGACGGCCGTGCGGCCCGCGCCGACGGAACGCTCCATGTCCGCCGGACGCAGGGGCTCGGAGCCGTCGAGCACCGAAGGCTGGCTCACGGAGGCGACAGCCAGATCCGCGGTCAGCGCTCCGGTCGCGGTCGCCGCCTCCTCGGGTCCGGAGAGCAGGGGGATCAACACGCCGGCCGAGACGGCGGCGACGAGGGCGGCGGCGGCGAGGGTGGTCTTCACGGTGACGGCTCCGACGATGGGCCAAGCCGGGGGCGGAGGAGGATCCACCAGCGGCAGGAGGGCTAGGCACCACGTCCGGCGGTCGCCGTACTCCGCGTCGAGACCCGAGCGCAGCTGCGCCAGGCCCCGCTGGAGCCGACTGTTCACCGTGTTGACCGAGACGCCTGACTGCGCGGCGATGCGCTTGGGCGAGAGGTCACGGTAGAACCGCAGAAGGAGCGTCTCCCGATAGGGCTCGTCCAGGCGCAGCACGGCGCTGACGAGCTCCCGTTGGTTGGCGATCTCCTTGACGAGCTCGGCGGCGCTGTCCACGGCCTCCGGCCGTGCGCCCCGACGCTCGCGCACCCGCCGCCGCGCCTCCCCGCGCCCACGGCGCAGGGAGAGGTTGCGGAGCACACCGGCCAGGAAGGGCCGACCGCCCCCGGGTCGCTGGAGGGCGACGACGAGGGTGTCCTGCACCAGGTCCTCGGCCACGTCGGCCTCGCGCACCAGGCGCGAGGCGAGGCCGCGCAGCCACGACAGCTCGCTCTTGAGCTGCTCGGGGCTGAGGTCGGTGATGTCGGGCGTGGTCATCGAAGGGGAGTCCCCGCTCGGCTGCGATCCTGCGCAGCAATCCGTGGGATTTGCCGCGCCGGCTGGCCCGAAGCCCTCGGCCGTCCCCGGGGTGAGCCTGGATCGCGGCCGGCAGACCCCTATCCTCGCCCCCATGACCAACGTCGACGCGTTCGAAAGCGCCTTCCGCTCGGCGGACAAGGCGACCTTCAGCTTCGAGCGGCCGGCGGTCCGCCGGGTGCTGGTGGTCAGCGATCTGGACGGTGCCCCGGCCACGGACTTCGGGCACGGCGTACGCAGCTTCCTCGAGCCGCTCGGCAGCGAAGTGGAGTGGCGCGACGCCCACGTGGACGACTTCCGGACCCTCGAAGGGCTCCTGGAGAACGTCGCCGAGGCCGCGCCGGACCTAGTCTGCACCTACCGGAATCTGGGCAGCGAAGCCTGGCGCTTCCCCCACAGCCTGGGCGAGCACGTGGACGTGCTGACCCAAGTGGCGCCCAGTCCGGTGCTGTTGATGCCACACCCGGCCGCGGGGCGGGCGCGCGAGGGCGCGGGCACCCGGACGCCGCGGCGCACCATGGCCCTGTCCGGGCACCTGACTGGGGAAGCCGACCTGGTGGACTGGGCGGCGTCCCTGTGCGCGCCGGGCGGCCAACTGATCCTGGCCCATGTGGAAGACGACGCGGTCTTCGAGCGCTACATGGACGCCATCTCGAAGATTGCCGAGATCGACACCGCCACGGCGCGAGAGAAGATCCGCGGGCGGCTGCTCAACGAGCCGAGCGACTACGCCGAGCGCTGCGCCAGCGGGCTCGCGGCCGCGGGGCTCGACCTGGAAGTCGAGACCCTGGTCACGGTCGGCCACCGGCTGCGCGAGATCCGCGAGGCGATCCTGGGCCGCGGCGTCGAGCTCCTGGCCATGCACACGCGGGACGACGAGCAGTTGGCCATGCACGGCCAGGCCTACGCCCTGGCGGTCGAGATCCGCGCAATCCCGGTGCTGCTCCTGTGATGGCCTTCGCGAACGGTCTCTCACTCGCCACCGCGACCGTGCAGCACGGCGTCGCCGGCGCGCAGCCCGACGCCCACGCCGTCCCGCAGGGCGTGACGCTGCTGTTCCTGGGCCTGTTGATCGCGATGATCGCGTGCCTGGCCCTCGAGGAGAAGCTGCACGCGAAGAAGTCGGTCATCGTCGGCAGCTTCGCCCTGGTCGCGCTGCTGCTCGGCACGGCGCTGCATCTGTTGCCCTTCGGCCCGGTCCTGATCGACGGCCACGCCAAGTCCATCCCGGTCTACATCCCGGGCATCGATTGGAACGTGGTGGCGATCATCCTGGGCTCGAGCCTGTTCGTGGACGTGGTCGCCAAGTCCGGCCTGTTCACCTGGATCGCGATCGTGCTGACCAAGACCTCAGGCGGCGATCCGCGACGCCTCTTGTTCTTCTACGGCCTGATGACCGTGGTCTTCTCTGCGGTGCTCAACAACGTCACGGCGATGATCATCGTCGGCTCGCTCACGGCCGTGTCCCTGGACAAGCTCGAGCGCAAGCCGCTGCTCTTGTCGTTCCTCTTGATCGAGGGCCTTCTGACCAACGTGGGCGGGCTGCTGACGTTGATCTCGTCGGTACCCAACATCATCGTGGGCAGCGCCGCGGGGATCAGCTTCGTGGACTTCTTCCTGAGCGCATCGCCCTACGTGGTGGTGACCACAGCCGCGACCCTGTGGCTGGGCTCGCGCCTGGGCCAGATCCACGGCTTGGCGAGCGACGAGGAGCGCGCCGAGGCCGCCGCGCGCGTGGCCGGCTTCGACGAGCGCGACGGCATCGAGAGTCGCGGCTTCTTCGTCTTCGGCGCGGTCATGCTGGCCCTGTTCATCGGGACCATCGCGTCGGCGTCGGTGCTGCCGTGGATCGACGAGCTGGGCCTGGGCTACGTGGCATTGGCCTTCGCAGGCATCGTGCTCTTGAAGTTCAAGGCCGTGGCCGACCGCTTCTACAAGGCCATCGACTGGGACCTGCTCGCCTTCTTCGCCGCCCTGTTCGTGGTGGTGGACGTGCTGGAGCACGCGCGGGTGCTGGAGCTGATCGGCGGTGGCCTGGCCCACGTGATCGAGCTGGGCGAGGTCGGCGGCTCGGCGGCGATCCTGGCCGCCTCGGCCCTGGCCAGCTCGGTGACCGACAACATCCCCCTGGCGGCGGTGCTGGCCAAGGTGCTCGAGTCCACGCCCGGGGTTGCCGGCAACCCGGACTCGCCCCTGTGGTGGTCGGTGATCTTCGGCGCCAACCTGGGCGGCAACCTGACGCCGATCGGTTCGGCCTCGACCCTGGTCGCGGTGACGATCATGCACCGGCACGGGATCCCCCTGGGCTTCGTGGACTTCGTCAAGCGCGCCGCGCCCTTCGCCGCGTTGCACGTGGCCCTCGCGATCGCCTACGTGCTGGTCTTCCTGCGCTGATGTCGGTCGACGGCCGGACCTGCCGATCCTGCGGGGCGCCCGTCGAGGCGCGCTTCTGCTCCGCCTGCGGCGAGCGCTGGATCCCCGAGCAGGGCGAAGGCCTGCACCAGGTCGTCGGCACCTGGCTCGGGGACTTCCTGGGCACCGACGGCCGCATCTGGAGGACCATGGCCGCGGCCGTCTTCCGGCCGGGTCTGTTAACCGACGACTATCTGCGTGGCCGGCGCCAACCCTGGCTGCGCCCCCTGCAGCTGTTCGTGGTCTGCAACGTGCTGTACTTCCTGTTGCAGCCCTTCACCTCCTTCAACGCCTTCGCGAGCACGCTGCAGGTGCAGCTCGAGTTCCAGGGCTACAGCGAATCGATCCGCCCCACCGTCGACACTTGGCGCGCGGAGAGGAGCCGCGAACTCGCGGCGAAGGGCGTCGAACCCGAGCTTGCCGAGGCCATGGCCGACGAGCTCTTGAACGCCCGCTTCGACCGCACCTTCCAAGGGCTGTCGAAGGCCGCGCTGATCCTGCTCGTGCCGCTCTTGGCACTCGGTGTGGCCCTGGTCACCCCGCGGGCCGGACCGAGCTTCTGGCTGGTGTTCTCGCTGCACTACACCGCGGCGGTGTTGCTCGCCGTCCACCTCGCCTGGGCCTTCGTCACCCGGTTGGTACTGGAGGCGTTGCAGCTGGAGCAGGGGCCTCTGCGTTGGGTCATGACGGAGGGCGCGGCCCTCGGCATCTCGGTGCTCTGGGCCGCCTGCGCCCTGCGGCGGCTGCGGAGCTACGCCTGGTGGCGCGCGGTCCTGTCCGGCCTGCTCCTGGGCGTCTGGTTCCTGATCGCGATGATCAGCTACCGCTACGCCCTGTTCTGGTGGACTTGGAGCGTCGTGACCTGAGTCGGGGCCGGAACCGTTTCTCGCGGAATCGGTTTCACGTACCCGGGCCAGCGGCGACTGCTGGACCGGAGTCCGACATGCAACAACACCGCCGCCCCTTCATCGGCCGCCTCGCGCGCGCCGCCGCCCTCTCCGGCCTCGCCGCGCTGACCCTCGTGGTCGCCCTGCCCCTGGTGGCGCGGGCGCGGGCGACCGCCGATGCGCCGCCCATGACCCTGGAGTGGGTGCTCACGCCCGACGGGCTGCGTTGGTACCGCCAAGCCCTGCCGCCGGGCTACGACCCCGAGGCCGGCCCCTACCCGGTGGTCTTCCTGTTCCACGGCGGCGGCGGCAACGCGCTGCAGGCCGCCGGTGCCTACGGCGTGATCGACGAGGCCCTGGCACGGGGCTACGTGGCCATCGCGCCCGAGGGCTCCGGTGCACTCGGCGGCCCGCCCCTGTTCAGCCTCGAGACCTGGAACGCCGGCAACTGTTGCAGCTACGCCCAGGAGCAGGGCATCGACGACGTGGCCTTCTTCGAGGCCATGGTCGTCAAGCTCGTCGGCAGCGCCGCGGTGGACCCCGAGCGCGTCTACGTCACCGGCATGTCCAACGGAGCGATGATGAGCTACCGACTCGCCGCCGAACGCCCCGACCTGGTCACCGCCGCCGCGCCGGTGGCGGGCGTACTCGGGATCGACACGCCGCCGGTGGGTCCGGTGCCGTTGTTCGCGATCCACGGCCTGTTGGACGAGAACGTGCCGTTCTGGGGCGGGGTCGGCATCGGCGTGAGCCAGACGGACTACGCCTCACAGCTCGACAGCCTGCTGCCCTTCGTCGCGGTCAACGGCGGCGCGCTTCCCGCGGGCCCGATCGAGTTGGACCAGGCCCTGGTCTTCGTGGCCCCGGGCCCGGCCCGGGGTGCGGACACGATCTACTACCTGGCCCTCGACGGCGGGCACTCCTGGCCGGGCACCGCGCCCGGACCCGCCTCCCCCCTGGCATCCGTCCACGCGACCCCCGCCACGCCCCTGATCTTCGACTTCTTCGATCTGCACCGAGGCCAGTGACCGCGGCCGCGGCGGGCGGCAGACTGCCGCCATGCTGCAGCTCCATCGCAACGCCATTTCCGGCAACTGCTACAAGGTGGAGCTCCTGCTCCACCGTCTCGCCCGCCCCGTCGAGTTGATCGACGTGACCTTCGGCCAGCCAGAGTCCGAAGCCCAGCGGGCGGCAGTCAAGAGCCTCTCGACGATCGGTCGCATCCCGACGCTCGTGCTCGACGACGGGCGCGTGCTGACCGAGTCGAACGCGATCCTGTGCTACCTGGCCGAGGGAACGCCCTACGTGCCGGCGGACGCGTTCGACCGGGCCCAGGTCCTGCGCTGGATGTTCTTCGAGCAGAACCTGCACGAGCCCCACATCGCCACGCGGCGCTTCGTGATGACCCAGGGCGATCCGTCCAAGGTCTCGGCGGACCTGCTCGAGATCTGGCTCGAGCGCGGGACCGACGCCCTGGGCGTGATGGAGCGGCACCTGTCCGAGCACGATTGGTTCGGTCCAGCCGGCTACTCGATCGCCGACATCGCCCTCTACGCCTACACCCACGTGGCCGACCAAGGCGGCTACGACCTGGCCCCCTTCCCGGCCCTTCGCGCCTGGCTCGAGCGCTTTGCCGCCCAGCCAGGGCACCGGGCCATGGGCTGATCGTCGGAGCCCGACCGAACGGCCGCGGGCGCGCCGCTGACTCCCGGGGAGTCAGCGGCGCGCCCGCGGCACATCGATCGAGCGGAGCTCAGTTGGTCGGCATGAGCACCGTGTCGACCACGTGCAGCACGCCGTTGGTGGCCTGGAAGTCGGAGGCGATCACCTCGGCGTTGCCGATGTAGGCGGCGCCGGACTGCCACTTGACCTGCAGCGTGTCGCCGCCGAGGGTCGTCAGGGGCTGGTGGTGCATGGTGTCGCCGTAGTAGCGGCCCTGGACCACGTGGTGCTGGAGCAGGCGCACCAGCTCGGCGCGGTTCTCGGGCGCCATGAAGTAGCTGACGGCGCTGCGATCGAAGTTCGCGAAGGCGCGGTCGGTGGGCGCGAAGACGGTGAAGGGCCCGTCGGAGTCGAGCAGGTCGAGCACGCCCGCGGCCTGGGCCGCGTTGACCAGGGTCTTGAAGGATTCGGTGCCCTCGATCTGGTCCGCGAGCGAGTCGAAGCTCGGGAAGAGGACCTGGTCGATGACGTGGATCACGCCGTTCGAGCACTGCAGGTCGCCCTCGACCACGCGCGCGGAACCGACGCCGAAGTCGGCGTTGCCGCAGCCGGCGATCTCGACCTCACCGTTCCAGTGGGAGAAGGTCAGGCGCTGGCCGCCGACGGTCTCCATGGTGGGCGAGTTCATCAGCTCCTTGATCGAGTGGCGTCCTTCGATCACGTGGTAGCCGGCGAGACCGTCCAGGTCGAAGGCAGAGCTGCCCGCCGCGAGCTGCTCGGGCGCCATGGCGCCGGCGGCCTCGTCGCGGACGACGAAGACGGTGTACGGCCCGTCGCCCGTGAGCATCTCGACCATGCCGGCGGCGGCGAAGGTCTGGGCCGAGGTGTGGTAGCCACCGCTGCCGACCGTCTCGACGATCGTGGCGAAGCCGGTGTAGTCCGTCGGGTCGGTGGTCTTGACCTCGACCGTGTCCGCGGGCTTGCTGCCCGAGAGGCAGCCGGCCAGGAGGGCGGGCAGGGTAAGGATGAGGGTGCTTGAGAGGGCTTTCATCGATGACGTCGTGGGTCGGGGGGCGCGCGGGTGCCACCCCGGCCGGGACAGACAGGTCCCTGGCCGCGGGCTGTGCGAACTCCCCGCTCCATCGGCTGCCCGGTCCCGCCGGGTGGAGCCGATTTGCAGGCTCCGGCCGTCTCAGACCCAGCCCTGGCTCCTTGGGGAGCAGCTCTCCCCGGCGCGGAAGGGACTGGAACCCGGTCCTATACTCACTCCCGCGACCGCCGCCCAGCCGCTGGAGACAAGCCTTGGATTCGACCTTCGGAGACCGTGAACCCGAGATCCAGTACCCCTGCATGTGGAGCTACAAGGTCATGGGTGTGGACCCCGACCAGCTGCGCAAGGCCGTGCGCTTCGTCGTCGGCAGCATCGAGCACGAGTTGACCGACTCGAACCGCAGCCGCACCGGCAAGTACCTGTCCCTGCACCTGCGGATGGTGGTCCACGACAAGGACCAGCGCCACGCGATCTTCAACGCGCTGCGGGCCCATCCCGACGTGATGGCCGTGCTGTAGGCGCGCCGCCGCCTCAGTCCGCGGGAAGCAGGGGCCAGGCGTAGGCCACGGCCTCGTAGTCGAGGGGCGCGCGGCCGTCGGGACCGGCCCAGCGTTCGAAGCTCTGGCGCAGATCCGCCTCCAGCTCGGCGCGATCCCGCTCGGCGTGGTGCATGTAGGAGGTCGAGCGCGCCCGGCCGAGGTAGGCCTCCCAGTTCAGCGGGTCGCTCCAGGCCTGGCGCAGCTCGATCACCTCGGTCGGCGCGACGGCCGCCCGCAGCTGGTCGAGGGTCGGCGCCCCGTGCCGGTGGCGGGCATAGCGCTCGCTCGAGCGGCGCATGATCTGGTCGTAGTCGCCGGCCAGGCCGCTGTCCTGGCGCCGGTTCCAGAGCCCGAGCCCCCAAGCTCCGGGACGGGCGACCCGGCGCGCCTCCACCGCGAAGGCCGGAATGTCGAACCAATGCATGGCCTGGGCCGCGGTGACCCGACCGGCGCTCCCGTCGGCGATCGGCAGGGCCTCGGCCTCCCCCAGCAGATAGATCGGCCCCGCGGCGTCTTGGCGCGCTTGGGCCAGCATCGGCCGGCTGGGGTCGATCCCGATCACCACCGCCCCGCGCGCGGCCAGCTGGCGCGCGAGGATCCCGGTCCCACAACCCACATCGACGACCGGACCCCGAGGTGGTCCACAAAGCTGATCCAGACGATCTAGGAGCGCGGCCGGATAGCTCGGCCGGAAGGACCGATAGGCCTCGGCCACGGGGTCGAACAGCGGCGCCATGGGCGCAGGGTACTCAGCCGTTGGCGGCGGCTCAGCGACCGAGTGCGGCCGCGATGCGACCCCGCGAGACGCCTCACGTCCACGGAAGCTTTTCTCACCTCGAGGACGGCGAGGACCGATACATCAACTAATCTGGATACGTCGATGCTGGTCCTCTCCGAAACCACCCGTCTGCTCAAGGCCCTGGGCGACGAGAACCGTCTGCGCCTGTTGCACCTGCTGCGGCGCGACGAGCTCTCGACCTCGGACCTGGTCGAGATCCTAAACCTCGGCCAGAGCAGGGTTTCGGCCCACCTCGCGCTGCTCAAGGAGGTCGGCCTGGTGGTCGACCGGCGCCTCGGTCGGCGCAGCCTCTACTCGATCCACCCGGACGCGCCGGCCGAACTCCTGGGCCGCGTGATCGCCGAGGACTCCCTGCCGCCGGAGTTCGAGGCCGACCTGGCCGGCCTGGAGGCGTTGATCCGCCGCAAGCGCGAGGCCGACCGCTCCTACTTCGACCGCGTTGCCTCGAAGTTCGGCGAGCTGGCCCTGCCCGGGCGCACCTGGGAGGGCCTGGCCCGGGGCCTTCTGAGCCTCGCCCCCCGCGCGCGCTACGCCGACCTTGGCGTGGGCGATGGGCTCTTGACACTGATGCTGGCCGAGGTGGCCGAGTCCGTCACCGCGGTCGACCTGTCCGAGAAGATGCTGGACCAGCTCGCCACGCGGGCGACCGCCGCCGGCCTCGGCAACCTCGAGTACGTGGTCGGCGAGCTCGATGATCTCCCCCTGCCCGACGCCTCCCACGACGTCGTGGTCCTCAGCCAGGCCCTGCACCACGCCGAGGATCCGGTCCACGCCCTGACCGAGGCGCGACGGATCCTGCGCCCCGACGGCCAGCTGCTCGTGCTCGACCTGCTCGCCCACGGCGAGGACTGGGTCCGCGACAAGCTCCAACACCGCCACCTCGGCTTCACCGAGGCCGGCTTGACCGACCACCTCGCCCGCGCCGGCTTCGACGCCATTCGCGTCCAGCGCGTCGCCCGCGACCCCCATCCCCCCCACTTCATGACCCTGCTGGCCAACGCCCGGCGGGGACCGGTGTGACCCGATGAGCACCCAATCCACGCCCGGCGGTGACGCCGCCGCCCTGGCCTCCGCCGCGCCGACCTCTGCGGTGCCGACTCCCGCGCAGGTCCGCCCCCTGCTCGACGAGCTCCTGTCCCGGCGCGTGCTCGCCCTCGACGGTGCCATGGGCACGATGATCCAGGCGCGCAAGCTGCGCGAGGACGACTTCCACTCCAGTCGTCTGCCCCAGTCCACGGCGCTGCTCGCCGGTGACAACGAGCTGCTGTCGATCACGCGACCCGACGTCATCGTCGACATCCACGAGGCCTTCCTGGCCGCCGGTGCGGACATCGTCGAGACCAACACCTTCGGGGCCACGCGCATCGCCCAGGGCGAGTACGGCATGGACGCCCTGGCCTACGACCTGAACCTGGAGTCCGCGCGGCTGGCGCGCCAGGCCACGGATGCCTGGAGCGTGCGCACGCCGGACCGCCCGCGCTTCGTCGCCGGCGCCCTCGGGCCGACGTCCAAGACCCTCTCGCTCTCCCCGGACGTTGCCAACCCGGCCTTCCGCGCGGTGACGTTCGAGGAGCTCAAGGCCTCCTACGCCGAGCAGACCCGCGGCCTGATCGCGGGCGGCGTCCACATCCTGCTGGTCGAGACGATCTTCGACACGCTCAACGCCAAGGCCGCACTGGTGGCGATCGACGAGGTCCAGCGCGAGCTGGGCACGGACCTGCCGCTGATGATCTCGGTCGCCATCACCGACGCCAGTGGGCGCACCCTCTCGGGCCAGACGGTCGAGGCCTTCTACCACTCGGTGGCCCACGCGCGGCCCTTCTCGGTGGGCGTCAACTGCTCACTGGGCGCCAAGGAGATGCGGCCCTACGTGGCCGAGTTCGCGAAGATCTGCGACGCGTACGTGTCGAGCTACCCCAACGCCGGCCTGCCCAACGCCTTCGGCGAGTACGACGAGGCACCCGAGCGCACGGGCCAACTGGTGGGCGAGTTCGCCGAGTCCGGCCTGGTCAACATCGTCGGCGGCTGCTGCGGCACGACCCCCGCGCACATCGCCGCGATCGTCGAGCAGATGCAGGGGCGCACGCCGCGCCCGCGGCGCGAAGCCGGGCGGGGCGACATCAGCTACTTCAGCGGGCTCGAGCCCCTGGCGATCCGGCCCGAGTCGAACTTCCAGATGATCGGCGAGCGGACCAACGTCACCGGCTCGGCGAAGTTCCGGCGCTTGATCAAGAACGACGACTTCAACGCGGCCCTGGACGTGGCGCTCGAGCAGGTTCGCGGCGGCGCGAACATCCTCGACGTCAACATGGACGAGGGCATGCTCGAGTCGGAGGAGGCCATGACGACCTTCCTCAACCTGGTCGCCACCGAGCCGGAGATCGCGCGCATCCCGATCATGATCGACAGCTCCAAGTGGAGCGTGATCGAGGCCGGCCTGCGCTGCGTCCAGGGCAAGGGCATCGTCAACTCGATCTCGCTCAAGGAGGGCGAGGAGGAGTTCCTCGAGAAGGCGCGCATCATCCGGCGCTTCGGCGCCGGCGCGGTCGTGATGGCCTTCGACGAGGAGGGCCAGGCGGTCGACACCGAACGGCGCATGCAGATCTGCCGGCGTGCTTACCGCCTCTTGCGCGAGGAGCTCGACTTCCCGCCCCAGGACATCATCTTCGACCCCAACATCCTGGCCGTGGCGACGGGCATCGAGGAGCACTCGAACTACGCCAAGTCGTTCATCGAGAGCTGCGAGCAGATCCGCCGCGAGTTCCCGGGCACGCACATCTCCGGCGGCGTCTCGAACCTGTCGTTCTCCTTCCGCGGCAACGACCTGGTGCGCGAGGCCATGCACTCGGCCTTCCTGTACCACGCCACGCGGGCCGGGATGGACATGGGCATCGTCAACGCGGGCCAGCTCGAGGTCTACGAGAACATCCCCAAGGAGCTGCTCGAGCGGGTCGAGGACGTGATCTTCAACCGGCGCGCCGACGCCACCGAGCGCCTGGTCGAGCTGGCCGAGTCCGTGCGCGGCGACGGCAAGAAGCGCGAGATCGACCTCTCCTGGCGCGAGGCGTCGGTCGGCGACCGCCTGGCCCACGCCCTGGTGCACGGCATCGTGGACTTCATCGAGGCCGACACGGAGGAGGCCCGCCAGGGCTTCGGCCGCCCGCTCGAGGTGATCGAGGGGCCGCTGATGGACGGCATGAAGATCGTCGGCGACCTGTTCGGCGCCGGGAAGATGTTCCTGCCCCAGGTGGTCAAGAGCGCCCGCGCGATGAAGCGCGCGGTGGCCTACCTCGAGCCCTACATGGACGCCGAGCGCGGCGAAGGCGAGAGCTCGAGCCAAGGCAAGGTCGTGATGGCCACGGTCAAGGGCGACGTGCACGACATCGGCAAGAACATCGTCGGCGTGGTGCTGGGCTGCAACAACTACGAGGTGGTCGACCTGGGCGTGATGGTGCCCACCGAGAAGATCCTCGACACCGCGGTCGAGGTCGGCGCCGACATGATCGGACTCTCGGGGCTGATCACGCCCTCGCTGGACGAGATGGTCTCGGTGGCGCGCGAGATGAAGCGGCGTGGCATGACCCTGCCCCTCTTGATCGGCGGCGCGACCACTTCCAAGCAGCACACGGCGGTCAAGATCGCTCCCGAGTACGACCAGCCGGTCGTCTATGTGCTCGACGCCTCGCGCGCCGTGGGCGTGGTCTCGGAGATCAAGGACCAGACCGGACGCGGCGACAAGTTCCGGGCCGAGGTGGCACAGGACCAGGAACGCCTGCGCGCCGAGTACGCCGGTCGCGGCGAGCGTCCCCTGCGCACCCTCGAGGAGGCGCGCGCGAATCCAACGCCGATCGTGTGGGACCGCGCGCAGCTAGCCAAGCCCGACTTCACCGGTCGCCGCGTGGTGCTCGAGGACACGGTCGAGTCGGTCGCGCCCTACATCGACTGGACCTTCTTCTTCTCGGCCTGGGACCTGAAGATGAAGTTCCCCAGGATCCTCGACGACCCGCGCCTGGGCGAGGCCGCGCGCGAGCTGTACGACAACGGGCGCGCTCTGCTGGATCGCATCGCCGCCGAGAAGCTGCTGAAACTGCGCGCGGTCTACGGCTTCTGGCCCGCCAACAGCGACGGGGACGACGTGGTCCTGTGGACCGACGAGTCGCGCAAGGTCGAGCTGACGCGCTTCCCCATGCTGCGCCAGCAGACGGTGCACGCGGACGGGCGCCCCAATCGATCCCTGGCCGACTACGTCGCGCCCTCGGGTTCGGGCTACCAGGACTACATCGGTGCCTTCTGCGTCACCGCCGGCATCGGCGCCGACGACTTGGCCAAGCGCTTCGAGGCCGAGCACGACGACTACCAGTCGATCATGACCAAGGCCCTGGCCGACCGCCTGGCCGAGGCCTACGCCGAGTTGCTGCACGCCCGCGCGCGGGTGCACTTCGGCTACGGAGCCGAGGAAGCCCTGGCCAACGAGGACTTGATCGCCGAGAACTACCGCGGCATCCGCCCGGCCTTCGGCTATCCCGCCTGCCCGGACCACCGGCCCAAGCGCCAGCTCTTCGACCTCTTGAATTGCGACGAGATCGGCGTCGAGCTGACCGAGTCGATGGCGATGATGCCGGCGGCGAGCGTCAGCGGGCTGTACTTCGCCCACCCGGCCGCCAAGTACTTCTCGATCGGACGGCTGAGTGTCGAGCAGGTCGAGGACTACGCGCGCCGCACGGGCGCCGACATGCTCGAGACCGAGCGCTGGCTGAGCCCGAGCTTGGGCTACAAGCCGACCGTCTGAGCGCGCGCATCCCAGCGCGGTCGTCGGTGCCGACTGCGGCCCGGCTCTGGCAGCGGACTCAGCCCGCGTCGAGCATGCGCCAGCCGCCGATGCCCAGGTGGGCGTCGGCGGCGTCGATCAAGCGCTGGCGCAGGGCCGGACGCGCGAGTGCGGCGAGCTCCGCCGGCGGGGACGGCGCCAAGCTCGCGGCGAGCACGGCCAATGGCGCCCAGGGGCAGATGCCCGCCGCGGGGTCCGCGGCCTCGTCGAGGAAGGCCTCGAGCGTCACCGCACGGATCCCGTCGACCTCGGCTGCGACCGGCGCCGGCGGATCGCCTCCGAGCCGCGCGATCAGCGCCGCGCAGACCTCGTCCTCGACGCCCACGGCCTCGAACTCGATGCGGTAGTCGAAGCGCCCGAGCAGCTCGGCCTCGAGCTCGACGCCCAACTCCTCGAGCAGCCTGCGCCGGCCCGCGACCACGTAGTCCTCACCCGGGCGCGGATGGCTGGCGATGGTCGCGTCCCAGGAGCCCGGCCACAGGGGCTTGGCCGCCGCGCGGCGCGCGAGCAGCAGGCGACCCTCGCCATCGAAGACCACGACGGCCAGGGCGCGGTGCTTGCGACCGCCCTCCAGGTGGCACTCGGCCTTGCCGGCCTCGCCCACCACCCGGTCTTCGCCGTCGACGAGGATCAGTCGGTCGATGTCGAACTGGGAACGGCCGCTCATGCCCGAGGGATAAGCCGAATCCCACGCGGGCGCCACCCCTCGCCCCTGGCTTCGGTTCAGCGGGACCGGTCGATGGCGGCCGGCGAGACCTCGATCACGGCCTCGGGCAGGACGTCGATGAACTGGCCGGTCCCCTCCACCGCGATGCGCGCCAGGGTCGGCTCGCCCATGAGGCTCGCCGGTCCCAGCTCCGCGGGCACGCTGCCCCGAAACCACTCCACGTGGCGTCCGCGGCGGTGGGCCATGAACAGCGGGTTGCCCTCGCTTCCTTGCGCCAACAGCCGCGTCCCCGCGGGCCAGTCCCCGCGCAGGTCCAGGGGCACGGCGCGGTAGACGTTGAGCTCGAAGCCGCGCAGGGGGCGACCCATCTCCGCATCGGGGCCTTGCGCCAGGCCGGAGTCGACCCGTCGGGGAAGGCTGCGCTCGCCGATGAACTGGAACAGGTGCCCCACGGGCTGGGGCCGGTCGATCTGGAACAGACCGGCGGAGTCGGTTCGAGCACCTCGCTCGAGCACCAGGCCGACTTCGAGTTGAAGCGTGCCGCAGCGCGCGGAGAGGACGCGGGCCATCGACTCGACCTGCACGCCGCGCTGGGGTGCGCCGGTGCTGTCGATCACGCGCCCCTCGAGGGCGCCCGGGCGCGCCGGTTCGTCGAGGATCAGCTCGCAGGGAAAGGAGAGGCCGGCCGCCAAGTCGAACTCGCCCACGTCGTGGCTCTCGGTCGCGAGGGCCACGAGGTGACGGGCGCGGGAAGGATCGCCGTGCAGGACGAAGCGGCCGGCGGCGTCCGCGCGGACGGGCTTCCAACCCGAGCCCGTCTCCACCTCGGCCGCGCCGAGGCTCGGGAACTCCACCGGGGCCTGCGCCGCGGCCGCGCCGACCTCGGCCGAGAGCCACAGCACGTCACCCAGGTCCTGGTCCCACAGCACCGGCACGGCGAGGCTGTCCCAGACCAGCGCGCCGGGCACGGGCTCGCCCGCACGGTCGCGCACCACCCCGACCAGGTCGGGCGCGCGCAAGAGCTCGAGGTCGATTGGAGCGCTGGCGTCGGCGTCGATCTCCGTCCGCGCGCTGGCGTAGCCCGGCGCCCAGGCCACGAGTTCGCCCGAGCGGGCGGTGAGCGCGAAGGAGCCATCGGCGGCCAGGGGCACGAGGACTCCGTCGAGGGCCAAGCGTGCGGCGGCCAACGGTGCACCGGCGCCGTCGAACACGCGGCCGCGCAGGGCCAGGTCTCCGGGCGAGGGCAGGACCAGGGTCCAGGGCATCGGACCCAGCTCGGCGACGGGGAAGCGCAGGGTCTCGCGACCCGGTGCGGTGACCGCGATCACGGCGCCGGGGGCGTCGGGCGCGGCAAAGGCGAAGGCCCCGCTCGGGTCGGTGGTCGCGCGAGCCGCGACGGCTTCGCTCGCGCCGGGGCCGGCGGGCGCGGGGAGCTCGAAGGCCAACTCCGCGGCACCGACGCCGACGCCGAAGTGGTCGACCGCGCGACCGGTGCGCTCGATCCGCCTCGCCACGATCAGGGTCACGCGCCGTTCGGAGAGCTCGGTGATCCGCAACGGCGCCACGGCCGCCCAAGCGGAGTCGCCGCAGTCGAGGGTCCCGGGGGGCGACGCGGTGCTCAAGCGAGCGCGGCCCTGGTCGTCGGACAGGGCGATCGCGGTGCTGGTGGCGCGCTCGGACTCGAAGCGGACCAGCACGCCGGCGACCGGTCGGCCGTCCAAGTCGCGCACGTCGGCGGTGATCGGGTGGCGTGGTCCCGCGTCGAGGGCCAAGCCGCGGGCCGCAGTTCCGACCGGTCCCGCCTCCGTCGGCGCAACAGCAACGGCCCGGCGGCGCGCGTCCTCGGATCCCGGCGGTACGGAGTTCACCACTGTCGGCGGCGCTTCCGCGAGCGCGGCGGTCGCGGCCGGCGCGTTCGCTCCGGCCGGGAGGTTCGCGGGCGGGCGCAGCGCGAAGAAGAGGGCCAGTACGACCGCGGCGACCGTCGCCGTCGCCGCTGCCACGATCGCCGCGGGCGACAGGACTGCAAAGGGCTCGTGACCGCGCCAGGCCAGGGGCGCCAATGCCACCGCCCAGGAGCGACCATCGCCCCCGTGCTTGCGGTCCAGCCGCTCACGCAGGGCCGCGAGCCCGCGCTGTAGCCGCGTCTTGACCGTCGCCACCGGCACGTTCGTCGCGCGCGCGATCTCCTCCGGGCTCTGACCGTCGAAGTAGCGCCGCAGCACAACCAGCCGGTAGTGCTCGGGCAACTGCATCACGGCCTCGACCACGTCCTGATGGGCCGCGGCCCGGGCGACGATGTCCGCGGGGTCGGCGTCGACGGCCTCGGGTCGCGAGCTCGACCGCTCGCGCAGGGCGCGACGTTCCTCCCCCCGCAGCCGCTCCCGCAGGGCGCGGCGCAGGACCGTCGCCATCCACGCCCGGGGCGAGTGGACCTCGCTCCAACGGATGCGAGCGGCGGCGAGCCAGGCCTCCTGGGCCAGGTCGTCGGCCAGGTCGGGATCGCGCACGAGCCGACGCGCCAGGTCGCGGACCCAGGCGCCTTGGGACAGGAGCTGTTCGTATTCGGCGGAGCTCACGGGAGGAGGGAGGGCTGATGCGGACCCGATCAGCTCCACCCAAGGTGCCAGGTGGCCGCCCGCCGTGCGCGGGACTCGCGCCGTTCGAGGAACTTCGAGACCCGGGGAGGCCGCGGCGCGCCGATCGCGCGAAGATCGAGGGGCGCCTGAGTCCCCGGCCGCGGCCAGCGGCCACCCACCGGATGCCCCCCCGGACGAGACAACCCCCGAGACCCGCGCCAGGCGCGGCAACCCCGACGAGGCGATCCATGCTCACCACATCCATCCTGCTGGCCCTGGCCGCCAGCCCCGCTCCCGAACTCGAGTGGCACCACGGCAACTTGGACGCGGCCATCGGCCAAGCCCGAGACGCCGAGACGCAGGTGCTGATCTACTTCTGGGCCGACGGCAGCCAGCACTGCGCGTCCATGTACGGTCAAACCCTGCAGTCCGAACTCGGCGAAGCCGCACTGGCCGACCTGGTGCTGGTCAGCGCGAACGTCGGCGACGGCCCGGGTTCGGCCCTGATGCGTCGCTTCGGCGTCCAGACCATGCCGACCTGTCTGGTGCTCGGGCCCGACGGCCAGCCCGACGACGTGATCCTGGGCTACGCCCCGCCCGACGCCTTCGCCTGGGAGATCGAGCGCATCCTCAAGGGCGAAGGGACTGTCACGGCCCTCCGCACTGCCCTGGCGCAGACCGAGGACATGAGCGAGGGCCAGTTCGCCGCGCGGCTGACCCTGGCAGCAAAGTTGACGGACGTGGGCGTGCTCGAGGAGTCCGAGGCGCTGCGCCAGTCGATCCGTAAGGACGACCCGAAGGGCAAGACCCTGAGCGGCGCCGAGGTGCTGCTCGACGAGGTCGTCGCGTCGATCACCGTCAACGAGGACGGCGAGGAACTCGAGCCGGAGCAGTGGGACCTGGACCCGGTCTACAAGCTCGCCAAGAAGTCCAAGCAGGACACGGTGCGCTACCAGGCCTGGAACCGCGCCGCGAACCTCGAGGCGAACCGTGGCGACATGCCCGCCTCGCGCAAGGCATTGGTGGCTTCACGGGAGTTCGTGCCCGACTCGGATCTGTGCAACTGGTCCCAACAGGTCACCTGGTACTTCCTGCGCTCCGAGGACGAGCTCACGTCCAAGGACTACGCCTTCGCCGTCGACATCGCGGCCCAGGCCGTGAAGTTCATCGAGGGCTTCCACATGGGTGAGTCCGACGAGGTGCCGCCGGAGCGCTGCTGGACGGGCTCGGAGGGTGCGTACAAGGCCTACCTCGCGCGGTACGTCGACGGCCTGGCCTGGGCCCACTACTACTCGGGTGACTCGCGCACGGCGATCGAGCTGGCGGCGCGCTGCCGCGAACTGGATCCGGAGTACGAGGAGTACGCGACGCGCGCCGAGACCTTCGCCCAGCCCATCGAGGGCTAGTGTCCTGGATCAGAATTCGGCGTCACTTCCCGGGCTCCGATCGCCGCTGGCGTCGCCAGCGCCTCCTCCGAGGATCGCAGCGGATACGCGTCGTCGGCGCGCCCAGCCAGCATCGATCGGAGCCCGGGAAGTGACGCCGAATTTCTGATCCAGGACACCAGAGAGCGGCGCCGAGCCTGGGCGTCGGTAGGGACCCGCCCGCGCGAGTCCACCGACGCTCGGGCTGGGCCCGTCGATCGAACGGGCCCGTCAGCGAATCGGGGCCATCAATTGAAGAGCGCCAGCACATCGGGGTGCCCGGCCCCGTGGTCGATGGCCGAGCGCCCCTGGTCGTCCCGGCGGCGCGGGTCGGCCCCCGCCCCCAGCAGCAGTTGGACCATGGGCGCGTTGCCGCGATGGGCCGCGGCGTGCAGGGCAGTGATGCGACCATTCTGAGCCGCGTCGACCTCGGCCCCGGCCTCGAGCACCATCCGCAGACACTCGTACTCGCCGCCAGCCACGGCCGCGTGGATCGCGCGCAGGGCGCTGCCGTTGGTGGCCACCGCGTCGACCGGCGCGCGATGCGCCAGGAGAATGTCGGCGATCGACGGGCGCGCCAGGTAGCAGGCCAACTGCAGCGCCGTGAATCCGTCGGGACTGACCGCTTCGAGGGCGTCGGCGGACTTGTCCAGCAACGCCTCGACCCCGCGGCCGTCCCCCAGACCGACGCGCTCGAAGAGGTCCAGGGGGGTCTTGGCGTCGGCGAGGGCCTCAGCCAGGTCGCGCCTGCCGCGGTAGAGGGCGGCCATCACGGCACTCTCGCCCGAGGGCCCGGCGGCTCGCGCGAGCCCCGGACGCTCACTCAGGGCCGAGCGCAGCGCTCCGACGTCACCACCCTCGAACAGTTCCAGCAATTGACCCCAGGGGTCAGCGCTCATCCCAGCTCTCCGGCGAGGGCTTCGGCTTCGGGGTCGGGGATCGTCGGATCGATGTGCTCACTCTCGTCGCGGAAGCTGAACAAGAGCAGCACCGTCGCGGCGAGGCCGATCAGGCTGAGGGTCAGCCACAGGCCGGGGAAGTAGGACTCGTTGCCGGCGCTGAAGTGCGACTCCAAGTAGCCACTGAGGAATCCGCCTAGCACCGGCCCACCGCCCAGAATCATGATCCCGAAGACCGTCTGAGCCGAGTGCCGCACGTCGGCGGGTGCGATCCGGTCGACGTAGATGAACGCGGAGGCGAAGAAGCAGGCGTAGCACACCCCGTGCAGCAACTGGCTCGACACCAGCAGCCAGGGCGGTAGCTCGGTCATGGCCCAGATGCCGTAGCGCAGGAAGTAGGCCACGCCCCCCAGCATCAGCACGTTCCGCATTCCGAAGGTCATCAGCATCCAGCCCAGGAACGCCATGATCAGGATCTCGCTGAACTGACCGATGGTCATGGCCGGACCGATCTCGCTGTCGAGCAGACCGATCGAGCTGAAGAAGGGCCCGGTCTGCAGGAAATAGATCTGGTGGATCGTGCTGATCGCCAGGCTCGCTACCACCAATACGATGAACGAGCGCTTGTTCAGCAACCTGAATGCCCGCGCGAAGGCCAGGGTGTCAGTTCCTCCCGGCTTGGGCGGCGTGGCGGGCAGCAGCATGCAGAGGCCGGCGTAGACGAAGGCCAGAACGCCCGAGAAGCGCAGGGCGTTGGCCAGCTTGGACGTGACTCCCTCGACCTCCGGCCCACTGAGGAAGGGCGGCATCCAGCCCAGATCCAGGTTCTGTTGGAGCCAGATCATCGGGAAGGTCCAGCTCGCGGCGATCCAGCCGATCGTGCCCCACACACGAATCCTCGGGAACTCGCCGGTCGCGTCACGCAGGTGGGCGAAGGCAATCGAGTTCGAAAGGGCCAGGGTCGGCATGAAGACCACGCCGTAGGCGATCGACAGCCAGAGCCAGGCCTGGAAGCTGGTCTGCGCGGCCGTGAACCACTTCAGCACCCCGCCGACCACCATCAGCAGAGCCAGGAAACGCTCGGCGCGGAAGTAGCGGTCCGCGATCTGCCCGGCGATGAAGGGTGCGGAGATGGCGCCGATCGAACCGGCCCACCCGAGGATCTGCCCGATCTCGATGCCCGTGAAACCCAGGCCGCCCTCCGCCACCGGAGCCGACATGTAGCGCGCCGCCACCGGGAGCCAGGCTCCCCAAACGGCGTACTGCAGGAACATCATCAGGCACAGGCGGAAGGTCACGCTGCGCCCGGAGCTGGACTGGGTCATGGGAGGCCTGGGAGGGAGGGGCTGGGGACCGCCGCATGGTAGCGACCTGCGAGGCCGGACACGATTCGAGCGGCCGCGACCGGACCCTATTCCGCGAATGCGGAGTCGAAGGCCCGCGTGGAGCGCTGGAAGTCCAGGGCCTTGACGAACGCCGCTGCCTCCGCGGCGCCCGCCTCGCGGTCCATCATCGGGTCCTCCCACTCGACCGTCAGGGGTCCGCGGTAGTCGATGTGGTTCAGCATTCGGATCAGGCCCTCGAAATCGACGCGGCCGCGCCCCGGCGAGCGGAAGTCCCAGGCGCGCCCGTCGCTGCCGAAGTCCGTGTGCCCGCCGAAGATCCCGGTGGCCGTCATCGACTCCGACCACCACACGTCCTTCACGTGGCAGTTGAAGATGCGCGGCCCGAACTCGCGCAGGAAGCGCAGGTAGTCCACCTGCTGGTAGGCCAGGTGGCTGGGGTCGAAGTTGAAGCCGAAGGCCGCGTGGCCGCCGACGGCGGCGATCGCGCGGTGGGTCGTGGTGATGTCGAAGGCGATCTCGGTCGGGTGCACCTCGAGCGCGAAGCCGACTCCGCTCGCGGCGAACTCGTCGAGGATCGGGCCGAAGCGCTCGCCGAAGTCGGCGAAGCCCGCCTCGATCATCGCCGGCGACACGGGCGGGAACGAGTAGAGCAGGTGCCAGATCGACGAGCCCGTGAAGCCGTTGACGACGTAGCGCCCGCTGGCCGCCAGGTGCTCGCGGACCCGTGCCGGGGCCGCGTCGAAGAAGCGCTTCGCCGCGCGCGCAGTCAACGCGAGCTCCTCGGCCGCTCGACCGCGGACCCCCTCCGGATCGCCATCGCCCCAGACGTGCTCGGGCAGGATCGTCCGGTGCCGCTCGTCGATCCGGTCGCACACCGCCTGACCCACCAGATGTGAAGAGATCGCATAGCTGGCCAGGCCGTGGTCGCCGAGCAGTTCCCAGAGCCCCTTGCAGTAGTCAGCCTCGGTCGCCGCCCGGTGCACGTCGAAGTGGTCGCCCCAGCAGGCCAACTCGAGACCTTGGTAGCCGAAGTGGACAGCCTTGCGCGCCAGGTCCTCGAGGGGCAGATCGGCCCATTGGCCGGTGAACAGGCAGACAGGTCGGGTCATCGTCGTGACTTCGCTCGGATCGCGGGGAGGCGGCTGTCCCACGACGGGCACAAGCCGACGGGGGATTCTAGCGCTCCGGTCACCGCGCCGCCTTCGGCTCTGCATCGGGCAATCTTGCCCGCTAACGTTCGAATTCCGGGCCCCGGGCTGAGCTTGGGAATCGGCTCGCGTTGTACGAAAGTGCTTGCTACGAGTTCGCCTCCTGGGAACCCTGCCCCTGCACCCTGAGGGACCCCCCATGCAACACTTTCGGCACAGTTGGCTCCCGCGCCAGGAGCTGATGGAGTTGGCCTCGATCGAGTCCGGTCACCTGTCGCTGATCGACACCCTGACCCACTCCGACAGCGGTCTCTACAACCAGGACTTCCTGAGCTACAAGCTCTACGAGGAGACGCGCCGCGCCACGCGCTTCGGCGAGTCCCTGTCCTGCATCTTGCTCGCGATCGAGGAGTCGCCCCTGCGTGAAGGGCTGACCCGAGTCGCGAGGGTGCTTCGGAACGAGTCGCGCGACACGGACTTCCCGTGCCAGCTCGACGATCGGTCGTTCCTGGTCCTGATGCCGAGCACTCCCTTGGGCGGTGCGGAGTCCGCGGCCGCGCGTGTCTTCGCCCAGCTCGATCAACTGCCCCTGGCGGATCGCGTCGCAGGTCCCGGGGAAATCGCTATCGGCGTCGCAAGCGCCGAGCCAGGCATCCTGATGCGGGGTGGCGAACTCTACGACCTGGCCTGCGAGGCCCTGGCCCTGGCCCAGGGCGCCGAGGATTTCCCAATCGTCTCGCGCTCCAAACAGGCTGCGGGCGTGGGCGGGAGCGCGCGGCGCGTCGTCGAGCGCGACACCCTCAACGCCCGAATCGGCACCTGAGCCCGCGCCCGGGTTCTCGGGCTGTCAGAGCGAGGCTGTCACGGCCCAGGAGGTGCGGCAGCTCGCCCCGTCGAAGGCCTGCAGCCAAAGGGTCGTGCCAGACAGGGCGCCAGGGAGCAACGCCGTCACGACCGCCGCCCCCTCGCCATCGGCCGTCAGCGGCAGGAGCACCGGCGACGCCACGCCGAGGTAGGCACCCGGGCAGCCAAGTAGGCCCAGGGAATCCCCCGCCAAGCCCAGCGCCAGGAGCAGCGCGCCACCGGCCGTCCCATTGCGAATCGCAATCTCGTTCTGCACTCCGGCGCTCCCCGGCTCGAGCCAACCGAGGCGCAGGCGCGGGTCAGGCAGGATCGCCAGCCACGTCGCGCCATCGACACCTGAAGCACTGCCGAGGATGAACTTCCCCAAGTAGGTCCCGTCCGCCGCGTAGCGTCGAACCCCGTTGTGCTGATCGCTGGTCACCAACAGGTCGCCAGTCAAGGGATCGAAGACCAAGCCCGTGGGTCGCAGGGTCTGGGCGAAGAGCTCCGCCGGTCCTCCGCCGGGGGGCACGCGCAGCACTCGGCTGTTGGCCCAACTGGCCACATACATCCACCCGTCGTCGCGGAAGCGGATCGCGCGCGGGTTCGCCAACTCGCCGCCGGCGGGGATCGCTTGTTCGACGAATGCGCCGGACTGCCCATCGAAGCGCGCCACGTTGTTCGAGTTGAAGCCGGGAACGTAGAGGTCACCCTCGGGGCCGAAGACCATGCCCGCGTCGGGGCCATCGATGCCGCCGTCACCAGCGCTGACGAAGATCCCGAGGAAAGCGCCGTCGCTGCCCCGGTAGCGCATCACGCAGTCCCCCGCGAAGTCCGCGACGAAGAGGTCGCCCCCCGGCCCGAAGGCGGCGGCGGTCGGCGCCGTCAGCCCCCCCGTCTCGTCGATCGGCGTCAGCGGGTCGTCCGCCACGAACTCACCCAGCGCGGCGCCCGTATGCCCGTCGAAACGCAGGATCCGCGAGGACTTCTCGGACACCACGTACAGGTCTCCGTCGGGGCCATAGCGGGCCGACTGCGCCCCGGGCACGGCGCCCAGAACGCCGGCCGGAGCTCCGCTGGCCAGGTCGAAGCGGTGCAGGGCGTCGGAGTTGTAGCCACTGACCAGCAGCTCCTGGGGCACGGCCGCGGGGGCGATGGGCCAGAGAGAAAGCAGCAGAGCGGAGGTGAAGATCATCCGTCGGTCTCGGTGAGGAGGCTCGGGCCAGGAGGTGGAGTGGAACGCCCCGAAACAGGTACCGGCCCAACAGCCAAGCGTTTCATCCGACCGGGGATTCTCACGCTGCGACGCTTGTCGGTTGCGCGGCGATCATCGCGACGCCTTGACCGCCGCGGGCCCCCGCCCGCCCGTCGGGGGGGACGGATCGGAGCCGCCGAGGTTACGCACGAGCTCTCGAAAACTCCGCGTCGTCGATGGGTCCGGCCGGCCCGCCCCGCCGCCCTGGCGGTCCGCCACGCGAGCACCTGACCAGTCCTCGAGCCCCCTCGCTCAGGAGACCTCGTCGAGCATCACCGCGCGCCGCTCGTCGACCGCCCGCAGGGCCGCCTCGAGCACCCGTTGGGTCTCGAAGGCGTCGGCGAAATCGCACAGGGGCACCACCGGTTCCTCGCCGACCAGGGACCGCAGCACGTCCGAGACCATGTTCGTGAACGTGTGCTCGTAACCGATCAGGTGCGCGTCGGGCCACCAGTGCTCCACGTAGGGGTGCTCGCCCGCGTGGGTACACATGATCCGGCGCCAGCCGCCCTCGCGCGCCCCGTCGGAGGCGTCGCAGAAATGCAGCAGGTTCATGTCCTCGAAGTCGAAGCGCACCGAGCCCAGCTCGCCGTTCAGCTCGATCGAGTTCGCGTTCTGGTGTGGATTGGCGAGGCGACTGGCCTCGAAACTCCCCACCGCCCCTCCGGCGAAGCCCGCGGTGAACAGCAGCGCATCGTCGACGCTGGTCGGGCGCCGCTCGCCCGTCGCGCCGTCGAGCCGGGACTCGACCCAGCGCCTGGATGTGGCGCCGTGGATCTCGGTGATCGGCTCGCCGACCAGGAAGCGCGCCAGGTCGATCAGGTGCGCGTTCAAGTCCCCGTGGGCGCCCGATCCGGCCAGCTCGCGATCGAAACGCCAGCTCATCGGCGTCTGCGGCCCGCCCCAGTTCTGCAGGTAGGTGGCGCGCACGTGGTAGATCCGCCCCAGCCGCCCTTCGCGGGCCAACTTCCAGGCGGTCGCTACGGCGGGGCAGCGGCGGTAGTTGAACCACACGAAGGTCCGGCCCGCGGCAGCCGCGGCGGCGTCGCGCATGGCCCGCGCGTCCTCGAAGCTGCCGGCCAGGGGCTTCTCGCACAGCACGTGCTTGCCCGCCTCCAGGGCCGCGACGGAGGGCTCGCGATGCAGGAAGTTCGGTGTGGCCACGTCGACCAGGTCCACCTCGGGATCCACCACGGCCGTGCGCCAGTCGGTGGTCGTGTTGGCCCAGCCGAAACGTGCCGCGAACTCCGTCAAGCTCGCCCCGTCGCGACCGGCCACCGTGTGGAGCTCCGGCAACAACGGCGGGGAGCAGAAGGGACCCACCTGACGGAAGGCGTTGGAGTGGGCTCGGCCCATGAACTGCTGGCCGAGCATCGCGACGCGGATCTTCTGGCTCATGGCAGGGCAGAGCCTAACGTCCGGGGAACCGGCGCGTGAGGGGCCGAACCACCGGGTTCACTGGGCCCGCGGCACCAGATTGCCCCCCAACGAGGTCTCCTCGACTTCACTGGCGTCGAAGGTCAGCTCGATCCTCGAGCCAGATCGCTCTACCCCCAGCGTGTACTCGCCCGAGGTGACTCGCAGGCACCCCTCCACGAGGCCCTGCCAGTCGTCCTCCGCCGCGGACTTGCCGTCGATGGAGACGATCCGATCACCGCTCCGCAGTCCGAGCAGGCCCAGCCGAGCGCCCGGATCGCTGATCTGCACCTCCATGGCCACGGCGGTCGATCCGACGAAGGTCACCTCCGTCGGCGGCACCGTGATGTCCATGAACCGCTCGCGCCTGCCGTTCAACAGGAGCTGATAGCTACCGGCCACCACCGACTCGAAGGTCGCGCTCCCATCCTCGATCTGGGCCCATCCGTAGTTGGGTCGAGCACCGGCGCCCTCGTCCGCCACCAGGGCGAAATGGCCCTCGCTCCCGAGGTCCGGCGCATTCACGGTCAGGCGGTGGATCGCGGGCGCGACCAGGCTGAGCGCGTTGTCTCCCGCACCGAGTTCAATCTCGAGCGAATCGAGCAGGGTGAGTCGACCACCGCCGAAGGGCCCACTGCCGTCGACCGCTTGCAACTCGACTCGGTAGAGTCCGGCGGTCAAGGGTCCGATCCGCGCGCTCCCGTCTCGACCCACGTCGATTGAATCGCCGAAGCTCGAGCGATTGTTCGACTGCTCGTTCACGGCTGTCGTCTGGATCGCGAGCTTCGTCGCCGCCGGGCGCTCGTTGCTACCGCGCACCGTCGCCACGATGTAGGCGGGTTCGCCGAAGCTGACGCTGTAGTCCATGACCTGTGGCTCGACGACGACGCGCTGGGTGCCGAACCCCGCAGACTTGACATCGACCCAATGGGTATCGCCCGCGTTCTCGCCCGGCGTAGCGAACCTCTCCGGGATCAGGATCGAGTGGATGCCCGCCAGGTAGGTCGACCTGATCCCCGACGACGAAGACCTGCCGCTCGAGCTGGAGTAGCCGACGGTGAATGTCAGGGATCGAAGAGGCGCACCCTCCGGCCCGAGCGCCGTGATCCGCAGGGCGCGCTCGGCGGTGGACGATTCGTTGTCGATAACGAAGTCGTGCCGCAGCAGGCCGCCGGCGTACTCGATGACCTCGCGGTGCGCGGGATCTGAGTTCCATCCCAGGGAGACGATCAGAACGTAGCGGCCAGGCTCGACGTCGACGAACCCGAAGCCCGTTCCACCCTCCAGGAACTGCGGCGATGAGGTGTCCGGTTGGGGCGCCTGCTGGGGATCGTCGTCTTCCCCGATCTCCACCAGACTGACCCTGGCCATGTCGTTGTTCGGCACTGCGAAAGTGGCGTAGCCCCAGATCGCACTGGCAGGTGCCAGCGCCAACTCCACCTCGGCCTCGGCCTGGTCCGCCAGCAGGCGCAGTGCGACGCTCGGAGATCGCTCCTGCGCCAGGACCACCCCGGCGTTGAAGAAGGCCTGCTCCACGTCCCTGGAGGCGACGAACTCATACTCCCCCGGCGCCAGATAGAGCGTGGAGGCTGTGCCGGTCAGCTCGTAGTTCGAGGGTCGGGAGGACTCGCCCTCGACGACCGAGACCAGGGCCTCGGACACTTCGGAGCCATCGGTCCCGAGTACTCGCACCGACACCGGGACGCGCTTGACTGCGACGAAATCCACGGGCTTACCCGTCACGACGGAGTAGACGCGTCGGTGCAGCTTCTCGATGCCCCAACCCTCGAGGTACCCACCCAGACCCCAGGTTGCATCCGGCAAACCCTCGAAGCGATAGCTGCCATCGACGAGGGTCAGCGTCTCGCGCGTGTCGCGATCGCTCTGCATCTGTCGGCGCGCGCTGGCCTCGAGCGTGTCCGCCGAGAAGCGCGCCGGAGCTGCACCCAGGGTCGAGTCCGCCGCCTGCACCATCCCCAGGCGCGAACCGGGCGTGAGGCGCATCAGTACGCCCGCGAGTGGTTCACCTCGATCGTTGCGCACGTTACCCCAGATCGCTCCATCGCCCTGGGTGGCCGCGGAGCTCGCCTCGACCTCGACCCGCGCGATGGCCCGCTCCGCCGCCCTTCGCGCCGCGACGTCGTCGACGGGCGGAAGGTCGGATCCGACAGGGACCGCACCGGAGGCGGAGGTCGGTGCCGCGAGTGCTGCGCCGGTGCCCTGCTCGCCCGCTCGGGGGCCGGCCGCGATGGCCGGGCCCGCCGCCAGGGACTCCTCCACCAAGGCGTTCGCCGCGCTGACGCCACCGCCCAGAACGACCCTGCCGACGAAGACGCCGACGACCAGGCCGAGCACGAGGGTCACTACCGCAATGGACGCAGTCGAACGCATTCCCTGTCTCCTCTTGACTGTCGATTCGATGGCCGCGCAGGTCTCCGTCCGGAATGGCGAGCGCAATTCCGCGGCGTTCGTGCATCAGAATAACCGCGGGCCCCCGCCCGCCCACCAGGGGGGGACGGACGGGACGCTCCGTGGTTACACCCGAACGGCCCAGAACAGCAGATCTCGCCCTCCCCAATGCTGAACGGCCGGCCCCCTGGGGAACCGGCCGCCTCACGCAGTCTCCTGTCGCTGCGACGGACCGACGCGCCGCGATCGATGCACCGGGACCGACGTTACGCGCGCAACGCGGCGTCCTCAGCACGCCGAACTCAATGCCCCGTTTCCCACTCGATGAACCAGAAGATGCAGTAGCGCGAGTGCCCCGGCTGGCGTTCGACCTCGAAGAAGCCGAAGGGCAGCATCGAGAAGAACGTGTACTTGGCCGGCTTGCGCGACTGGGATTCGAGGTAGTAACCGCGGTAGTTCGCGCCGAACTGGAAGATGAAGTCGAGGAAGGACCAACGGGTGGAGCTGATGTCCGAGTCGCACTCGAACAGGATCGGGATGTCGATCTCGCCCTCCTCGGACAACCGACCACTGATGTCGATCTCAGTGCTGAGCACCCCCAGGGGTCCCTCGACTCGCAGCCCCACCGGGCCGTCCCCGGCGCGCGGTCCGGGCAGGCCCTTGCGCTCGTCGGTCGCGATGCTGAGCCCCTTCTCGTCCGCCCGCGCCAGAACCGCGGCGACCAGCGTGCCGAGCGAGTCGGCGGGCTGACCATCCACCTCGATGATGCGGTCGCCGGCTCGCAAGCCCTTCATGTAGGCCGGCGAGCCCGGCAGAACGCCGGCGATCAACATCGTGCCCGAATCGAGCTTCAGCGCGTGCGAGGCGATGTCCGCCGGCAGGTGGGCGACCCGCAACCCGGTCAGGTTCTGCACCGCGACCGAGGTTTCGAGGGCGATCGAATCCGTCGAGGACTCGGTCACCTCCTTCGCCTGAGGCGTCAGCTCCGCGGTGCGGACTTCCTTCGTCTGCTCCTCGCCCACGAACCGCATGTAGGTCACGGTCGTCGACGTACCCGGTACCAGAGCCTGCTCCACGACCTCCGTCATCTGGTCCGGCGACGAGATCGCAACGTCGCCGATCTTCATCAGGACGTCGCCCGAGCGCAGTCCGGCATCGTGGGCGGGCAGGTCGGTGTCGACCCGATCGAGCCAGACGCCACTCCAGGGATCGATGCCGTAGCGATCCGCCCTCGTCGCGCCGATGGAGCGGCTGCGAACTCCGAGCAGCGCCAGTTCACGCGTCTCGGTGACGGTCTTCTCGACCTTCGGTCCGCCGCTGCGCCCGACGCTGAGGCGCCAGGTCACCGTGGACCCGTCGTCGCGCTTCTCGACGCCGAGCAGCGTGTCGTCCGTCGAGAAGCGCATCGAGCGCGACGAAACACAGGCGATCTGGGAGAGGGCCAGGAGACAGATGGCGAGGATGCGGAACACGGCGATCTCTTGAGTCGGGGGACCTGCCCTCCGACCGGTTCGGTCGGTGGCAGCGGGGGGCTCGGGGAACAGCAGGTGTACGCGACGGCGCCTTCGACGGTTCCCGGGAAGTCGGGTGATCGGGCGCGGGCCGGTCAGAAACTCCGCGCGGAGCGGCCGCTGGCTCGATCGACGCTGCGCCACCAACCCTCCCAGGCGTCGGCCCGATCGATTGCAGCCAACTCCGGCGAGGGCAGGGTCCGGTCGGCCACCGCGGCGCGGGCGGAGCGCCACCAGGGATCGGCGTCGTCTCCCGTCAGGAGCTCGGTACTGGGTGCAGGACGATCCAGATCGCGGGCGATGGAACGCAGGCGCCCTTCGACGACCTCGATCACCGCCGGGTCCGCGTCGCTCAACAGCGCCAGGAGTGCCGGCACGACCTCGTCCAGCTCACCCCGGGTTCCGAGCACGATCCGATCGCCATCGCGCCGCACCGTGACCGGCCCGCGCCGAGGTTCGAGTTCGAGTTCGACGTCGGCCAGGCTCGGGCTCGGCCTGCCGCTGGGCAGGCCGTTGATCGGGCGCGGCGCCGAGGTTTGCCCGCTCCGGGCCAGTGCAGCTTCCGAATCGTCGGGCAAGGTCGGGTCGACCCCCTCGGGAGGGAAGGTCGCGCGCTCGACGGCCCGCGCCATCTGAGCGAGCAGAGCCACGCCCTCCGCGAGCAGGGGTTCCAGGTAGGGGCGGAGCTCCGCTTCGCTGACATCGGCACGGGCGTCGGACGCGACAGGCGGCGCCGATGCGACCCCGCGACCCGGCGCGGCGAGCCAAAGGGGAACGGGAACGGTCACCACGCGCGTGTGAACGGACTCAGCGGCCGCGTTCGATCGACGCTGCGTCGGGTGGTGCGCGACGAGATTTGCGAGACCTGGGGTGTAACCCGTGCCGTCTCCATCCGTCCCCCCTGGGTGGGCGGGGGACCGCGGTGGTTCATATACCTGCAATGGATCCGAAGCGACCGCGCCCTGGACCGTCAGTCGGTCTCCGCCCATGGCGATGCTCGCGCCAGTGGAGACCTCCGCACCGGCGTCGGAGTCCGCCACGTCGTGCGAGCGTTGTTGCTTCCCATCTCCCCCATTCCCGGCGCCCACCCCGAAATCGAAGCCGAATCGACCGACGCTCCAGGTCATCAGGATCCCCGCCGCAGCGGCAGCCACGTGGGTGACCAGCCACCACCGCGGCCGCCTGCGATCTCGCCCGAGGGCTTCACGCGCCACGGCGGCCATGACCGCATCGACGTGGGCGCGGGGCGCCGTGGCCGAGACGTCCACGGCCAGAAGGTCGATGCGCTCGTCCAGCCGCACCCGCTCGGTGGCGCAAGCGGAGCACGAACTCAGGTGGGCCTCGACCTCTGACCGATCTCGCGCGGCCAGGTCGTCGTCACGCAGGGCCGGGAGCCAGGCGCGGATCTCGTCGCAGTTCATCAGGCGTTGCCTCCACGAAGTGTTCTCAGCGCGGCGGGCCGAGGCGGGGGCGCGGTCACGCGCTCGTAGGCGTCGCGGAAGGCCACCCGGCCCCGGTGGACGCGGGACTTGACCGTGCCCTCCGCGCATTCGAGGGCTGCGGCCGCCTCCGCGTAGCCGAGCCCGAGCACGTCGACGAGGATCACGGCCTCGCGGTAAGACGTGTCGACCTGTCCCAGGGCCGCGGCGATCGCCGCGCGCTCGGGGCTGCCGAGGTCCGGGTCGCTGCCGGGGTGAGCCGTCAGCACTTCGAGCGTCGCGTCGGAGCCCCCCGGTCGCCGCTTGCGCGCCCGCAGGGCGTCGCGCCCCTGGTTGAGGGCGATGGCGTAGAGCCACGGACGAAAGCGCGCGCCACGACGGTAGCTCGGCAGGGCGCGGTGGACCTTGATCCACGCGTCCTGGGCGGCGTCGCAGGCATGGTGATGGTCGCCCAACATCCGTTCCAAGGCTCCGATCAGCGCCCCCCCATGACGCACCACCAGCGCCTCGAATGCATCGAGGTCACCGTCCTGGGCGCGCTCGGCGAGCGCCTCGTCGGTCGGGGTCGGTAGGGACTCCAAGGGGGGGGCCGTCGCGGGGGTTACGCCCCGGGGGCGCCCCAAGTTCCACGATCTCGGCGATCCGCACGAGCCCCCGGCGCGAGCTGCCCCGGCCCTCCCGATCCGGGCGGCCTGGCCCTTCGGAGGAAAGGTGGCCAGCGCGTCACCCCACGTGTCCGCGCCGGCCCGAGTTTGCCCGCACCCCCAGGGGCGCGGGCGGCGCCGGATTGCCGCGAGTCGGTTCCCCAACTCGGCCCGCGGTCCAGCCCCGTCGATGCGCCCGACCCATCGCAAGGGCCGTGCCGAGCCCTCGACCCCACACTGCGAAGCCTGCCACCGATCCTCGCTCGCCACGGAGCGCTCCCTCGCGGGAACAGCCTTGCCCCTGGACGGCAGCCGCGGCCGCAGCGATCCCCGCGGCAGGGTCCTCAGGCTTCGCGAACCGGGTCGACGGGCCCACCAGAGGGCTCGAAGCCTTCCAGACCCGCCGGCTGCCAATCCACGTCGAACGGCGTGGCCACGAACAGGAACTCGGTGTTGCGCAGGTGCCCCGGGCGCCCGACGCGGCGCCCCTGCCGGTCGTGGATGCCGATCCGCGCGCCGACGTAGCGGGCATAGTCCCGGGCCAGGACGTGCACCCGCCGCTCGCGGCCCAGGAGCGCCTCGAGCTCGTCCCGACTGACGTGCCCCTCATTGCTGAACGAGGCGACCACGTAGGGCGTGGCGAGCCGGTCGATCACCTGCTCCAGAGCCGGTGCCGCCTCGCGCCTGCGGTTGAAGGGACTCTTGCGCTCGCGGCAATCCACGCGCTTGCGGGCGATCCCGTAGACCGGGGGTCGATCCCATCGCACGAGCGTCTCCCACACGTGGTAGTTGCCGAGGTAGCTGTGCTGGTTGTACGGCGGGTCGAGGTAGGCGACATCGGCGTCGACCTCGGCCGCCAGCTCGAGGGCGTCGCGGCGGCTCGAGGTGCAGGGCCCGGCGGCCGCGCGCGGCAGCACCGCGGGCAGGCGCAGGTCGAGCGGGTTGCCCGCCCGCTGGGCCCACTGCTTCAGGTAGGCCATCTGGACGCCGGTGGTCGAGTCGACGCGGTCCGCTGCTTCCATCAGCGAAACCAGGGCGATGGACTCCAGCTCCGGCTCGAGCTCGAGGCGCGCGATGGCCTCGCGCACGCCCTCGATGCGCGCGCCGTTCTCCGGCTGGAAGTAGCGCGCCTCGACACAGTAGTCCTCGGTGAACCAACCGGCGCGGGGCGCGGCGTGCCGCAGCTCGCCTAGCAGCCGCTCCGCGCGCTCCCCCCAGACCTCGGCGTCCGCCTGCACATAGCAGCGCGCCAGGTGCTCCGCGTAACTGAGCTGGTCGTTGGCATGGACCGCGAAGCCCGCGCCCTTGAGCGCGTGCCCCACCCGGGCCGTACCCGAGAAGAGATCGGCGACGCGACGAACCCCCGGCAGGGACTCGATTACGCCGACGATGGCCGGCAGCAGAAGTCGCTTGGATCCGAGGTACTTGATCACGATGGGTCCGATCGGAGCAGGCGCGCCGTTCAGGCGCGCGGGCGACCTTCGCGGTCGAAGATCAGGACTTCGTCCAGGGGCCTGCGGTACAGGGCGTGCTCCGGCACCTGGCAATCGTCCGCGGCGTAGCCGACCGGAATCAACATGTAGGCGCGCTCGTGGGCCGGTCGGCCGAGCAGCTCGCCGAGAAAGCGCATCGGGCTGGGGGTATGGGTCAGGGTCGCCAGGCCAGCGTGCTGGGCGGCGGCGAGCAGGAAGCCGGTGGCGATGCCGACCGATTCCTCGCCGTAGTACACCTGCCCGTCGTCGTCGGTGCGCGACAGCTTGAAGACCACGATCAGCCAAGGAACCACGTCCAGGTAGGCCTTGTCCTCGTCTGTGCCCAGGGGACTGAGGTCCGCGAGCCAACGCTCGCTGGCGCGCTGGCGGTAGAACTCGCGCTCCTCCGCCTCGGCCGCCAGCCGGATCTCGTGCTTCAAGCCCGGATCCGACACGGCCACGAAGCGCCAGGGCTGCTTGTTCGCGCCACTGGGCGCCGAGTGGGCACTGCGCACGATCCACTCGATCGTCTCACGCGATACGGGCCGGTCCGAGAACTCACGCACGGACCGACGCCGCCGCAGCACGTCGTAGAAGGCGCGTGCCGCGGCTTCGGGAGTCTCGGCGGGTTGATAGCGATCCTCGAAGGGAACGAAGCGCGGCGCGGCCTCGGGATCGAATCCAGCAGGGCTTGTCAATGTTCCAGTCGATCTGATTCTCGAAGTCGCGACGTGATCGCCGCCGACAGGGTGAACGGAATGTCAGGCGCGTGAGTGCGACGGCTGTCCCAGCCAGAGTAAGGCCGCGGTCAAATCGAGGACATACGGCGTTCTCGTTCCTGCTTGGTGAACAGGCTGTGTTTCGGAGTGGGCTTCCCCCTCATTCCGCGCTCCCCACCTGTCGAAGCACTTGCCACGCTTCGCGCCCGCTCCCCCCTTGCCATCGGGTGCACGCGATCACAGGTCCCATCCCGGAACCACGTAGAACGTCATGCACGATGCAAGCCTCGGGGCCCGCACTGCGGTCCTCGTCTTCCTGTCGACGGCCTTGGCCGCCGCGAGCCCGCAGGTCGATCCCAAGCCCAGGGTGACCCTCTCTCCCGTGGCCGTGCCCATCGGCACGACCACCGCCGTCGACCTGGCGGCAACCCACGCGGACGGCTCTGCAATCGATCCCGGCCAGTTCGACTTCAACTGGACCATCTCCGGGGGCAGCTTCGCCGCGGGTTCGGGCCCGACCGATCCCGAGCCGACGCTGGAGGTGAGCGCCGCTGACCCCCTGGACGTTCAACTCATCCTCAGCCCCAAGGGCGAGTCCGACGGCGCCGGACGGGGCGACGCCAACTTGGGCGTGAACATCGGCCAGGCCCTGCTCTTCGGCAAGCCCATGAAGTGGCACCCGACCGAGCTGTGGTTCAAGGGGCCCCTGTCGAACATGACCTTCGACTCGCCGAACCCGTTCCTCGACTATCGGCTCGACGTGACCTTCCTGCGCCCGGATGGCTCCGAGCTGCAGGTGCCCGGGTTCTTCGACGGCGACGGCTTCGGGGGCGGCGTGGGCCAGGCATGGAAGGTCCGACTCACGCCGGACATGGCCGGAGTCTGGACCTTCGAGGCGAGTTTCCGCTCTGGCGACGACGTGGCCGTCGCCGCGGACCCCCTCGCCGGCTCGCCTGTGTCCTTCGACGGGGCCAGTGGCGTGTTCACCGTGGCGCCCCGCGACCTAGCCGCGCCGGGATTCCTGCGCGACGGACGCCTGGACGACGTCGGCCTTCACTACCGCCGCCAGGTCGACGGGGGCTTCTGGATCAAGAGTGGCGCCGACAGTCCGGAGAACCTCTTGTCCTTCGCCGGCTTTGCGGACGTCGAGAAGGCACCCGGGTCGAAGGGACTCGTGCACCGTTACGAGTCCCACGCCTCCGATTGGACCCTGCAAGATCGCGAGCTGCCCCTGGCCGGCGACCTGGGCGCGGACGTCAGCGTGTCCCGCAACCTGATGGGCGCGCTCAACTACCTCTCCAGCGTCGGCGTCAACTCGGTCTACTTCCTGCCCATGAACCTGGGCGGCGACGGCCAGGACGTGTCGCCCTTCATCGGCCACGCCAACACGGCCTACGACAAGACGCATTACCACATCGCACGCCTGTACCAGTGGGAGGCGGTCTTCCGCCACGCGCAGGAGCGCGGCATCCAGCTCCTGATGGTGCTGGCCGAAACCGAGCCGCAGAACGAGACCTGGCTCGACTTCGGAACCCTGGGCGTCGAACGCAAGCTGTTCATGCGCGAGCTGGTAGCCCGCTTCGCCCACCACAACGCGATCAAGTGGTGCCTGTCGGAGGAGAACGACTATCCGCAGGCGGTGCTCGAGGAGATGGCCGCCTACCTGGCCGGCCTCGACGCGTACGACCACGCCATCGCCGTCCACAACAAGCCCTTCGCCGAAGGCATTCTCTACGGCCCCCTGCTCGGCAACCCGGACTTCAGCGCCACGTCGATCCAGTACCTGCCCGCCGCCGCGGGACAGACCGTCGAGTACTGGCGAGCCCAGACCGCGGGCAAGCCATGGGTGATCGACATGGACGAGAACAACCCCGCTGACATCGGGGCCGGCCCGGACAACGCCGAGGAGCTGCGCAAGGAGGTGCTCTACGACATCTACTTCTCCGGCGGCCAGCTCGAGTGGTACCTGGGCGCCCATGCGCCACCGATCGGCGGCGACCTCTCGGTCGAGGACTTCCGCACGCGCGAGGAGATCTGGCTGGCCACCAAGTACGCCCGCGAGGTGCTCGAGACCCTGCCGTTCCACCTGATGGAGCCGATGGACCAGGCCCTGGCCGGCGAGCCTCTCGACCACGGGGGCGGCGAGGTCTTCGCCCTGCCCGGTGAGGCCTACGCCATCTACCTGCCCAACGCGGACACTCAGGGCACGATCCAGCTGGACCTGGGCGGCTACCCAGGCACCTTCGAGCTGGCCTGGTACGACCCGCGCAGCGGCCAGTTCCAGAGCGGCTCGACGATGTTGATGGGCGGCGGCTGGACGGACCTGCCCTCGGCGCCCGACCCGATCCAGGAGGACTGGGTCGCGGTCGTCAAGCGCCCGCCCCTGTGGGCCACCGCACAGAGCCTGTCCGTCTCCGCGGGCGGGACCCTGTCCCTCGAGGTCAACGGCTCGCCTGACTTGGCCTTCAAGGCCTACTCGTTCATGGCCTCGGCCTCGGGCACCTCGCCCGGTTTCGGACTCAGCGGCCTGACCATCCCGCTGGTCGCCGACAACTTTTTCTGGGGCGCAGTCCAGTCGCCGGGGTTGATGGGACTCACGCCGGCGTTCGGTCTCCTCAACGGCGCGGGACGCGCGACCGCCCAGCTGACCGTGCCGCCGGCGACCTCCCCGGCCATCGCGGGCCTGAAGATCTGGTACGCGTGGGGCGCGGGGCAGATCGTGCCGAGCCTCCAGTTCCCGATCGCCGTCAGCAACCCGGTGTCGGTCGAGTTCGTGCCGTAGCTCGCGCGCTGACGGGCGAGCTGCCCGTGGGGCGCGGCGCGTCCCATGGACTATCCTCTCGGTCCATGGACCGAACCTCAGCCTCCGAGGCACAGCATTCCGACGCGTACGACCCGCCCCACGAGGTGGTCGTGCGCCTGCCTCCGGGGGCCGAGCCGGTGCTGCCGCGGGACGAGGCGCGGCTGCGGCAGCTCGCCGCTCGCACCCTGCGCTGCGACGCGGACGCGATCACCACCCTGCGCACCCGGCGGGTGTCCTTCGACGCGCGCCGGCGCCAGCGCGACTGGCGCGCCGTGCTCGATGTGTGGCTGCGGGGCGAACGCCCCTCGCCGCCGCCGGCCACGAGCCCGGTGCCCATCGCGCCGCCGCCCGCGGACGCGCCCCACGTGGTCGTGATCGGCTCGGGGCCCGCGGGCCTGTTCTGTGCCCTGGATCTGCTGCGCGGCGGGGCGCGCGTCACGGTGCTCGAGCGCGGCGGCGACGTGCGCCAGCGCCGACGCCCCCTGGCGGAGCTCAATCGTGGGCACGAGGCCGGCTCCGAGAGCAACTACTGCTTCGGCGAGGGCGGTGCCGGGACCTATTCGGACGGCAAGCTCTACGCGCGCAGCGGCGGCAAGCGCGAGGTGCGCGAGGTTCTGGCCGAACTGGTCGCCCACGGCGCTTCACCCGAGATCCTCTCGAGCTGGCGGCCGCACATCGGCTCGAACCGGCTGCCCGAGGTGGTCGCCGCCCTGCGCGAGACGATCCTGGCCGGCGGGGGCGAGGTGCGCTTCGAGACGCGGGCGACTGAGTTGGTGCTCGATGAAGGGCGGGTGGCCGGCGTGGAGTGCGTCGGCACGTCCCACGAAGCGCCCCAGAGGCCCGAGCGCTTGTACGCGGACGCGGTTGTCCTGGCCAGCGGGCACAGCGCCCGCGACTCGCTCGAGCTCGCGGCGCGCGCCGGCGCCCTGCTCGAGCCCAAGGGCTTCGCCATGGGCCTGCGCGTCGAGCACCCCCAGGGCTTCATCGACGACCACCAGTACGGCGGCCTGCGCGCAGCCAACGAGCTCCCGGCGGCCTTCTACGAGCTCGTCGCCCAGAGCGAGGGTCGCGGCGTCTACAGCTTCTGCATGTGCCCAGGGGGGTGGATCGTCCCGGCCTCCACCGCGACCGATCGCGTGGTGGTGAACGGCATGAGCCTGGCGCGCCGCGACTCGCCCTTCGCCAACAGCGGCCTGGTGGTCGCGATCGAGCCCGAGGACTGGTGCGGCGAGCGCGCGCGGGCTTGGGGCTGGCGCGAGCGGCTGCCCGAGCTCCCGCCGCCGCCCGCGAGGCCCGAGGACGACCCCCTCTACGGCGTGCGCCTGCAGGAGGCCATCGAACGGCGCGCCTGCGTGCTGGGCGACGGCGGCAACCGCGTCCCAGCCCAGCGCGTCGACGCTTTCCTCGACGGCCGCGCAACACCGGACGCGATCCCCACGAGCTATCGCCCGGGGGTCACGACGGTCGCCCTCGACGAGCTGCTGCCGCGCGGCATGGCCGAGCGCCTGCGCGACGGCCTGGCCGAGTTCAACCGCCGCATCCCCGGCTTCGTCTCCGAGATCGGCCAACTACACGGACCCGAGAGCCGCACCTCGTCGCCGGTGCGTGTCGCGCGCGATCGTGAAACGGGCGAGGCGTTCGGGGTCGGCGGCCTGTACCCCGCCGGGGAGGGCGCGGGCTTCGCCGGGGGCATCGTCTCCGCGGCCATAGACGGCCGCCGCGCGGCGCGCTACGCCTTGGCGCACTTACGGGTGCGCTGAAGCGACCTGCGTCCGCGCGCTGCCCCGGGGCGCGCTCGCCTCCGTGCCGGATCGAGCTGCGTCCGCCGTTCCGCCACCGTCCGCGCGCGCCGAAGATCCCGGATCACAGGCTCGATCGAGACCGCGGCCGATGGGCGGCTAACGTCCGTTCGCCGAGAAGTGTCGCTTGAGGCGCAGGAACGGCCGCTCCCAGAGCCAGAAGGAGAGCTCCGCGAAGATCAGCGTCAGCGCCACCGCGCCGGCTGCGTGCCACGAGTTGATCTCGCCGCCGCGCTTCACCGTCTGGTAGCCGATCAGGAAGATCACGGGGTTGTGGTAGAGGTAGATCCCGTAGCTGATGCGGCCGAGGTGCGCGAGGGGGCGCCAGTCGAGGGCGCGCGCCGAGAGGCCGCGCCGGTCGGCCGAGCGCACCGCCAGGACGATCACGCCGGTGCAACCGATGGCCGAGCCCAGGTAGCGCCCGATCGCGAGCGCGACCCCGAGCTCGCCGCGCGTGAGGCTGATGGTGAGCACACCTGCTCCCACGGCGCAGGCCGCCAAGAGGTCCGCGCCCCGCCCCGCCCCGCGCCAGGCCTGTTCGCGGAAGGCGAGGCAGGCGCCGAGCAGGAGCGAGAGCATGCGGCTCTGGGTGCCGTACATCACCAGGTTGAAGCCCGTCGGGACTTCGAGCGCGAGCACCAGCCACAGGGATAGACCGATGGCCAGGGGGATCAGGCCCGCGGCGGCGATGGGCAGCAGCAGGCGCCGCGGACCGAAGGCCATGGCGAGGGGCCATAGGAGGTAGAAGTGCTCCTCCACCGCCAGGGACCAGGTGTGCTGCAGGAACGCGGCGCTGTGGCCGGTACCGATCCAGTAATTGACCGTGTAGGTCGCCACCCAGGGCATCTGCGGCCCGCCCCAAGTGAGCCACGTCACGGCCACCAGCAGGTAGAAGGCGGGGAAGATTCGCAGGGCGCGGCGCGCCAGGAACCAGCGCACCGGCACGCCCTCGGCACGGTCGACGATCAGGATCCGCGTGATCAGGAAGCCCGAGAGCACGAAGAACAGGTCGACCCCCAGATAGCCGCAGGGCACGGCCTTCGCGAAGCTCGCCAGCGGAGCGAAGAGCAGGTGCTCCGGCAGGTGCTCGAGCAGCACCAGGGCGACCGCGATGGCGCGCAACCCGTCGAGTGCGCCGATCGCTCCACGTCCGGCTCGAGGCGCGGTGCGACCAGGCTCGTCGGGGGGCATCGGGAGAATGATAGCCGGGCAAGAACCACCGGCCTCCCCGGTCGCCCGGCCGCTCCGAGCGGGCTAACCTTGCGCGCGCCCACCATGAGCGAGAGCCCGCCCCCCCCGTCTGCCCGCCGCTGGATCCTGGGAACCGCCCTGGTGGTCTGGACTGCCTGGCTGATCGGCATGGTCGCCGGCGACCACTGGGGCCTGTTCCGGGAGGGCTGGTTCATGTCGATCACGATGGCCTTCGGGTCGTTCGTCGCCGGCGCTACCAGCGAGGGCGGGGGCGCCGTGGCCTTCCCGGTCATGACCCTGGGCTTCCAGATCGCGCCCCCGGTGGCGCGCGACTTCTCGCTGATGATCCAGTCGGTCGGCATGAGCTCGGCGGCGCTGACGATCCTGGGCTCGCGCATTCCGGTCGAGCACCGCTCCTTGATCTGGTCGAGCCTGGGCGGGGCGATCGGGATGATCGTCGGGCTGGAGTTCGTCGCGCCGCGCTTGTCGCCGACCTTCGCCAAGCTCACCTTCCTGGCGGTCTGGCTGGCCTTCGCCTTCGCCCTGTTCTGGATCAACCGCTACCGCGAGCGCGAAGTGCGCCTGGACATCGAGCATTTCGGCGCGCGGCACGCGACGCTGCTGCTCGGCGCCGGCCTGATCGGCGGCACGATCTCGGCCATCACCGGCAGTGGCCTGGACATCCTGACCTTCTCGCTCCTGGTGCTGCGCTTTCGCATCAGCGAGAAGATCGCCACGCCGACCTCGGTGATCCTGATGGCGATCAACGCCTGCGTGGGCTTCGCCTGGAAGGCCTCGGCCGGCGGCGGGATGGCGGCCGAGGCGTGGTCCTACTGGTGGGTCTGCGTGCCGATCGTCGTGGTCGGCGCGCCCTTCGGCGCCAGCTTCATCCGCGACCGCTCGCGCCTGTTCGTGGCCTCGATCCTGTACGTGGCGATCGGCGTGCAGTTCATCGCGGGGCTGGTGATCATCGAGCAGACGCCGCAGGTCGTGGCCTTCACGGCCGCCGTCTTCGCGGCCGCGCTCTTGATGTTCCGCTCCATGGCGCGCGGTGGCGTGCGACGCCTGGACTGGCTGACGACGGTCCGCGAGGACGGCGCGGGTCAGTAGTCGCCGGTCGTTGCTTCGGGAACGGGCGGGGCCCCCTCGACGGTCTCCGGGGCCCGCTCGGTGAGGTAGCCGAGCGCCGCGAGGCCGGCAATTTGGTTGCCGTCGAGCACCTCCAGCCGTGCCATCTCCGGCCAGGCCAGCCACTTCGCGTGCAGCGCCTCGGCGCGCTCGAGCAGGGGCTCCCGGGTGGCATTCCAAGCCGTCGTGCGCGGAACACGGTCCGGATCCTCGCTCGGATTCGAGTCCAGATCGATCAGCAGGGCGTCGCGCTCACCCAGCGCGGAGTCGCGAGCGTGCCAATCCACCACCAGCTTGAGGTTGCCGGCGTGGACGGCGCCGACCCACTCGTCGGGCGTGCGGAACTCCACCAGCGCCTCGGGCGGGGTCGGGCTCGAGGCGAGCAGGCTCGGCACCGGGCCCGCGGCCCCGGGCGGGAGCTGAGTCAGGCCCAGCTCGTCCAGGATCGTCGCGGCGATCTGGGCCACCGATGCCGGCTCGCGCCGCCGATCCACTGGTCCGCCAGAGCGGTACACGACCAGGGGCACGCGCGTGACCGGCTCCCAAGGCCGGCAGGAGTGGCCATAGGCGCCGCGCTGCTCGCCGAACATCTCGCCGTGGTCGGCGGTCACGATGACCAATGCGTCGTCGAGACGGCCGAGCCGTTCCAACTCCCCCATCAAGGCCTCGAGGGCCTCGTCCTGCAGCAGGAGCTCCTGGTCGTAGTTGGCGATCGCCAGGCGCTCGTGCTGCTCGAGGATCTCCCAGCCCTGCGCCTGCCACTCGGTCATGTCGGGCATCGGGTGCAGCTCGCGCTGGCCCTCCATGAACTCGAGCTCGCCGACGGCGGGGAAGGGATAGACGCGATCCTGCGGCGGGTCGTAGGGCGCGTGGGCGTCGAAGTAGTTGACGAACAGGAACAGGGGGCGCGCGGCGTCGACTTCGGCCAGGAGCGGGAACAGGCGCGCATTGATCGCGCTGCCCGCGAGCTGCCACTCGCCGTCCACGCCGCTGGGCTGGATGTACTCGTCGAAGTCCCGCGCGAGGCCGTACTGGGACGAGGTGAAGGGCCCGCCCACCGCGCCGATCAGGGAGTAGCCGGCGTCGAGTAGGGAGCCGGTGACCAGGGGCAGGTCGTCGCCGACCACCGGGAAGAGCGTCTCGCCGTCGCGCTTGTCGAGCCGGAACCAACAGCCGTGCTCGGCCGGGTGAAGGCCGGAGAACATCGACACGTGGGACGGCAGGGTCCAGGTGCCGGTGGAGTAGGCCCGCTCGAAGACGCGGCTGCGCTGCGCCAGGGATCGCAGGAACGGATCCGTCGGCCGGCGGTAGCCGTAGGTCGACAGGTTCTCGGCGCGGGTGGTGTCGAGGGTGATCAGCACCACCGTCGGGCGCGCGGGGGGCTCGGGGCCGGAGCAGGCGCCGAGGGCCGCGAGGCTCGCGACGAGGACGCAGCGGGAGATGGGCCGGAGCCGGTGCACACGAAGGATTCTAGTCGCCCACGGTGACCACCTGGCGGCCGCTCCCGGCTTCGACCACGAAGGTCGAGGGGCTGTCGTCGCCCCAGGCAATCGGCGTGGCCCAGGTCCCGAGGCCGAGGGCGAAGAGGAAGCGGCCGTCCTTGGCGAGGGGCAGGCCCGCGACCGCGCCCCTGCCCCAACGGATGACCTCGCCCGAGGGCGAGGGGGTCGAGGCCTCGAGCCAGCGCGGCGGATCGGCCGTCGCCACGTGGACCTCGACGAGCCGCCAGTCGGTGGCGACGACCGGCGTCACGCTCCCGGCCTCGGGTGGAGCCATCCAGGTCTGAAAGTGGATCCGCTCGAGGAACTCGTCGCCGACGAAGGGCAGCGCCACGCCCAGGAGCCTGGGATCGTCGTCACCCTCGCGGATCGGGAAGGAGCAGCGGCCCTCTTCGTCGGTGGTCCCGTCCAGAAAGTCGAAGTGGACAACGGCGCCGGCGAGCGGAGCGTGGCCCTCGCCCACGACCTGGACTTCGAACCGCGGCCGGGGCTCGAGGGAGACGATTCCGAGATCGCGGTCCTCGCCCGGGACCAACGCGCGCACATCGAGCAGCTTCGTCTTGTGGTCGGGGCTGCGCAGGATCACGTCGAGGGGTCCGAAGTTCGACACCCGCACGTAGGTGCGCCCTCGATCGTCGGTCTCCGACGGGAAGCCCGTATGGGGCACCAAGCCGCCCTCGTAAACCTCGCGCGCGCTCGGCTGGACCCTCGCTCCGCGTACCGGCTGGCCCGTGACTCCGTCGACGACTTCGATCCGCAGTACGGCGGGCTCGACGCTGCGACCACTCGACCGCGGCTCGTCGGGCATCGACGCATCGCCCAACTGCGGCGCATCGACGCCGAAGGGCACTTCGACGACGTAGGGCTCCGCGCGCGGCTCGAGTGAGTCCAAGGTGCGCGTCACCCCAGCGCCCAGGTGAATCTCGACCGACCCGACTTCTTCCGTCGACCCGACGAGGTCCAGGTCGAAGGGCAGGTCGTCCGACCAGAGCGACGTCGCATCGCTCCACTGACGGATCTCGCCGTCCAGTTCGACGACGCCGTCGAGCCTCACTTCCGTCCTCGATCGGACCGCGGGCTCGGAGGCGGCGACGAAGCGCAGCGTCCGCCGCGGCGCGGGTTCGAGCGTCGCTCTGCCGCCCATCACGTGGCCCACCGCCGGGGTCAACGTCGTCCGCGTCGGCGCGAACCCGGGTAGGCAGACCACCACCTCGAAGGGCCGATCGATCCAGCGGTCGGCTACGCCACGGGCAAAGCCGCCCGGGAGCTGCTGTAGCTGGGCACCCCACGCACCGATGTCCTGCTCCGCGCGCGCCTCCAGGTAGACCGTCCGGTCGTGCAGGGCCAGATCGACCCGGTAGATGAAGCCGGCCTTGGGCTGGACGATCGCTACGCTCCGGTCTGCGCCGACGCGCACCGCGCCGAGCGACGACACGTGCCGACCGTCCGGGCCGACCACCTCGAGGGAGACCAGCGGCCGCAGGGGGACCTCGATCCGCAGATCGTTCACGACCTCTCCGGGTTCGAGGATCAGCACCGGACCGATCGCATAGCCGACGTCGGTCAGCACCACCAGGCGGATCGTGCTCGCGCCGTCGGCGAGCGTCCCCGGGAGGTCGCACGCAAAGCGCCCCGCGGCGTCGGTGAGGGAAGCGCCGGGCCGATCGGCCAGCGGTGCGTACCACGACGCTGCTTCGGCCTCGAGGGGCAGCTCCGACCAGCGCTCGTCCCAGCGGTTCTCCTCGCCGCCGATCACCAAGGCCCCGTCGATCGGCACCCCAAAGCTGTCGACCACGACGCCCGAGACCCGCGACGCCCGGGGCAGGACCAGGGGGCCCACATCGGTGACCTCACCGGAGGCGGCGTGGGCCGAGAAGTGCAGGGGCGGGCCGTCCAGGGCCGAGGGGTCGAACAGCCGCAGAGCGATCGGTTCGAGGCGTTCGGGGCGCTCCCTGCCCTGGTCGTCGATCCAGACGGATAGCGGCTGGGAGAGGAGCGCGTCGACTCTGAAGCGACCGTCGGCGTCGGTGGTGGCTGCCGGGGAGTCGTCGAGCTCCCCCAACCCGCGAGGCTCCCGCGCCAGTCGGTAGGCCCGGGTGGGCAGGGACGTGAGGCGCACGACCGCGCCCTGCACCGGTCGACCGAGGTCGTCCACGGCGCGCCCGACGACCGAACCTCCCAGGTCCAACTCCACGTCGACCTCGCGTTCGTCCCCGGGCTCGAGCCAGAAGGCGCGCAGGGTCGCGGCGAAGGGTGGACGGCGCTCGGTCAGGACCAGCCAGGCGTCACCCGGCAGGCGGTCGACCTCGGCGCGGCCCCCGGCGCCGCTGCGCCCGCTGTCGGCCAGGAAGCCCGGGCGTCGCTCGCTGAAGACGACGTAGGGGAGATCCGCGACCGCGGAGCCGTCCCGTGGATCCACGAAGCGCAGACCCAGGCGGGACGGGATCTGCGCTGCGGCGACCGCGTCCGTCGCCACGTCGTCTACAGCCGCCGCCCGTTCGCCATCGCCCGACGGCTCGAGCTCCGCCACCGGCACGAGTGGCCCGCCGGCCGTCGTCCGACCATCCGGCCGAGCCGCCGCGGACGCGCCGCTACGATCGGTCGGGCCATTCACGCCGACCAGCGCCCAGAACAACAGCCCGGCGCCCAGGAGCAAGGCGCCCAAGATGACGAGCGATCTCATTGGATCCGCCACCATAGGGCGCCGCTACTCGGCGGCGAAAGGCGCTACCGCACCCCCCCTGTCAGTTGGGTCGACAGCGGGTGTGCGGTAGCCGGCGCGCGCCGCCCTTCCCGTCAGGGCACGGTGACCGTGAGCCCGTTCGAGCTCGTGAAGACCGCGCCCGCGGCTCCGTCGAGGCCGAAATACTGGGTCTGGATCTGCACACCGGAGGGCAGGCCTGTCGGAACCTGTGCCTGGTAGACCGCCGCGCCGGCCTCGTTGGCCTTGGCGCTCGCCAGGACGAAGGGGTCGAGCACGTTCAGCAGCAGGCCGCTGCCCAGGTCGATCGGCGTCGCGAGGGCCGTGGTCGCCAGGGCGAAGATCCCCATCGACAGGGGCGTCAGCTGGTCGGCGCCCAGGTACAGGGTCTCGCCCGGGAAGGGCACCGAGAGGGCCCGTAGGCTCGGTGTGCCCACGCCGCTCGGAGTCGAGCCGCCGAAGCCGACTCCGGGCGAACCGGCGGCGGTGTAGCCCATCAGCGGCCCGTCACCGAGGTTGCCGTACTCGTCCACCGAGCGCGCCTGGTACTGGACCTGTCCGACCAGCTCCGCCGGCAGCACGCCGCGGAAGATCTGACCGCCGCTCCAGTTGGTGGTCGCCAACTGGATCTCGATGCCATCCACGAAGATCTCGAACCACACCGGCTGGTAGGCCGTGATGTAGAGCGAGGCGTTGTCGAGCACCGCCGTGCGCACCGGGCGCCCGCCGGGCGCCGCGGGCGCGTCCTCGAGGTCCTCGGTCGAGACGATCTGCGGCCCCCAGGTGTCGGCGACGTTGGTCTGGTTGCGGAAGAAGACGTTGGACGGCGCAAAGGTCGAGCTGTCACCGGCGATCACGTCGGTGTCGCCGTCCCCGTCGAGGTCGCACACATCCGCATCGCGGTTGACGGTGCTGCCCGCGCCGAGGCCCGAGAGGCCGGTACCGACCAGCGCCATCCCGAACGCAAGGGGTCCGTCCGTGTTGTCGTAGAGCTTGTCCGTGCCGGAGAAGTTCGCCACGTAGACGTCCATGTCGCCGTCCTGGTCGAAGTCCAGGAAGTCCACCTGTTCGTCGTCGCTACTCGAGCCGGGCAGTTTTGCGAGGGAGCTAAAAATGCCCCCGTCGTTGCGATAGACGCGATCGTCGAAGGTGGCCCAGTTGAGGCCGTAGAGGTCGAGGTCGCCGTCGCCGTCCATGTCGCCCACCTCCTGTTCGTACTTGCCGCTGCTCACGATCTGGGCCTGGGGCAGGACCGCGGCGGACACGTCACGAAAGGCCAGTGTCCCGCTCTCCTCCAGCCGGTTCTGGAAGAAGCGCGGCTGCAGCTGGCGCGAGCCCAACAGGTAGTCGATGTCGAAGTCGCCGTCGACGTCGAACAGGTCCCCGTCCACCGTGGTCTCCGCGATGTCGGCGAAGGCGCCGGTGGTATCGGTCGTGTTCGCGCTCTGCAGGCCCTCGGCCCAAATGGCCGGGTTGCCCTCGACGATGGTCGCGCCTGTCAGCTTGAAGCCACTGGGGTTGAACTCGCTGAAGAAGCCCGCGCCGTCGTTGAGGAACATGCGCGTGGGGCTGTTTCCGTTGTAGGACACGCCGTAGCTGGTGTGGACCAGGTCGAGGTCGCCGTCGTTGTCCAGGTCGGCGAAGTCGCCGTCCGACGACCAGTCGATGAAACCGCCGCCGGCCAGCACCATGCCGGGCCAGACCGACGATCCGGGGCCGCCGACGCCGACCCACCGGTTCTGCGTCTCGTCCACGAAGAAGCCCAGCGTGCCGCCCTGGTCGCCACCGACGTTGATCCAGAAACGGCTGGTCTGACTGAACGAGGTGGAGTGGTTGGAGATGAATAGGTCCGGATCGCCGTCGTCGTCGATGTCCGCGAACTCCACGTCACGACTGGAGTCCGAGATCGCCGGTAGGCGCTCGACAGTCAGGTCCAGGAAGGTCCCCTCCACCCCGAGCTGGAGCCCGCCGCGGTTGATCCACAGGCGGTTCTGGTCGTTGCCCAGGTCGCCGCCGTCGGCGAAAGCCACGTCCCAGTCCCCGTCCAGGTCGACGTCGGCGAAGTCGACCTCCTCGGTGTTCGAGTTGTTGGAGCCGGCCGTCGCCGGCAGAGCAGCGGTGTCGTTGACGAAGATCTGCGCGCTGGCAGGAGCCGCGAGGGACAGGGTCGCGGAGGCGGCGGTCGACAAGGCGAGGGCACGGAATCGCATGGGTATCTCCACGGGTCGAGGGTGGGCGGGGACGCCTGGCAATGGTCGCCGAACGCCGACCGTTTCAGGGGATCGTGAGGGTCAGGCCGGCGGAGCTGGCGAAGGTCGCGCCCAAGGTGCCGCCCAGGGCCACGTACTGGGCGTGGAACTGCACCCCCGACGGGAGGCCCGGCGGGATCGGTGCCACGAAGAGGGCATCCCCGTTGGGATAGGCCAGGGCGGGCAACACCAGGAAGCTCCCCAGGACGTTCAGCACCAGACCGTCGCCCAGGGCCAGGCCGCCGGGCACGGCTTGGGTGCCGAGGCCGAAGAAGCCCGCCGAGGCGCTCTCCAGGTCGCTGACCCCGAGCCAGAGGTCCTCGCCCGGGAAGGGCACCGAGAGGGCGCGCAGCTTCGGCGTCCCAGCCGAGCTGGGCGTCGACGCGCCGAAGCTGGTTCCCGCCGACCCGGAGGCCTGGTAGCTCACCTCGGTGCCGAAGCCCTGGTTGCCGCCCTCGTCGATGGCCCGCGGGAGCAGGGTCACCGGCCCCACCAGGTTGGCGGGCACCTCGGCGCGGAAGACCTGACCACCGCTCCACTTGGCCGGCGCCGCCGCGATTGTCACCCCGTCGACCCGTACCGTGAACTCCACGGTCGCGGCGGCCGTCACGAGCTGCGGCGCGTTGTCGAGGACCGCCACCCGGATCGACCGCACCCCTGGCGCCGCGGGGGCATCGCCCAGGTCCTCGCCACCGAAGACCCTCGGAGGCGTCGAGTCGGGGACCTGGGTCAGGTTCTCGAAGAAGCGGTTCTTCGATCCCGGAGTACCCAGGGTCACGAACAGGTCCAGGTCTCCGTCACCGTCCACATCGGCCGCGTCCGCGTCGCGACTGACGCCGGGCGACGAAGCCAGGCCGGCCTCCGCCGCAGGGACCTCGACCAGCCCGAAGACCGGGCCGCTGTCGCCGTTCTCGTAGAGGCGGTCGATCCCCGAGAAGTTGGCGATGAAGACGTCCAGGTCCCCGTCGTTGTCGAAGTCGAGCAGCTCGCCCTCCTCGTCGTCGGACCAGGAGTTGGGCAGGTCACCGAGGTAGGTGTAGGACGTCCCGACCAGCTCGTAGACGCCCTCGTTGTAGCCGAACGGCCCCTGTCCCCAGTTGATCCCGATGATGTCGATGTCGCGGTCGCCGTCCAGGTCACCGACCTCGACCTCGTACTTGCCGTTGGGCGAGATATCGTCGAGGGGCAGGACCACGGCCGTCACGTCGCGGAAGCCGAGGGAACCCGTCTCCTGCAGCTTGTTCCCGAAGAAGCGCGGCGGGCCATTGACCGCGCCCAAGAGCAGGTCGAGGTCCAGGTCGCCGTCGATGTCGTAGACCTCGGCGTCGGTTCCGTTGGTGGTGATGTCGGCCTCGACCCCGGTCGTGTCGGTGGTGTTGTTGAGCTGAACGCCGTCCGCCCACAGGGCCGGGTCGCCGGTCGCGATGTTGACGCTCGCCAACTGGAAGCCGCTGGGATTGAACTCGGTGAAGTAGCCGTCCCCATCGTTCAGGAACAGGCGCGTGGGCACCTGTCCGCCGAAGGCTCCGCCGTAGCTGGTGTGGATCAGGTCCAGGTCACCGTCGTTGTCCAGGTCGGCGAAGTCGCCGTCCGCGGACCAGTCGATGAAGCCCCCGCCTGGGAGCACGAGGGTCGGCGCGATCGACGACCCCGGCCCGCCGAGCCCGACCCAGCGGCTGGCCGTCTCGTCGACGAAATAGCCCAGGGTCCCCGCCTGCTCGCCGCCGGTGTTGATCCAGAACTTGCTGGTCTGGTTGACGATGCCGGCGTGGTTGGCGATGTACGCGTCGGGGTCGCCGTCGTCGTCGATGTCGGCGAAGTCGAGGTCGCGGCTCGCGTCGTTGACCGTCGGGAAGCGCGTCGCGGTCTCGTCGACGAAGGTCCCCGAGGCGCCGGTCTGGAGACCACCCTGGTTGATCCACAGCCGGTTCTGATCGTTGAAGTAGTCCCCGCCGTCGGCGAAGCCCGCGTCCCAATCGCCGTCGAGGTCGACGTCCGAGAACTCGACCTCCTCGCTGTTGGAGTTGTTCGCCGGAGCGTCCTGGGGTATCGCGGTCGTGTTCTCGAGGAAGACCTGGGCGTCGACGGCAGGTGCGAGCGTCACCAGGGCTGCCAGGGCAAGGAAGGAACGGGGCACGAGACTCTCCTGGAAGGAAACGTCGAGGTCGGCGAGCGAGGAAGTGCCCCAGGGATAGCAGCGGCCGCGGCGGCCGGTGGCGGGAAGGTCTTCACCGTCATGGGGGATTCACGCTGGCGCGGCTCGCGGCCCCCTGGTGGCGGTCCCGATTCCGCCTTCCGGCTCGGGCGCCCCTGATGCCCTGGTTCAGGACCTCGGGCTCCGTTCCCGGAGGTTCGGTCGTCGGTGGCCAGGCCCGTTCGACGACGCCGATCCGATGCGATCCTCGCCTGGTGGCGCGACGACGTCAGCGACGATCGGCACCCGTAGAGGTAGTGCCGGGCCCCTGGCCCTGCGCACTCGCAACCCGCATTGCCCGCTCGCTCGAGACGGTCGTCGCGCTCGCCCCGCTGCGATCTTGGGGCGGCAGCCGCCCGTCAATCGTCGGACAGGCCGTCGGAGTCGTCGGGCGGACCGCCGACGGCCGTCAGCGCGTCCCTCAGACGCCGCGCGAGAGCCTCTTCACCGGGCGGAAGACCGCCGAGGAGCGCGCGCATCAGCCCATCGAGGGCGGCGGGTCGCAGGTCCGGTCGTGCCTCCGGGCCCTTACGCATGTAGATCGTCTCGACCGTACCGTCCGCGCGCGTCACCCGCAGGCACTCCAGGTCGCAGCCGGGCTCGCCGAAGACGCGCGCGTCGCCGAGCTGGAGAGCGGCGGCCTCGGCGATCGGCGCGAGTTCATCCAAATGGCCATCGGCCAGGGACACCCGGCGAGGGTTTCCGAGACCCACGTAGAGCACGTCGCCGGGCCCCCACTGCAGGAACAACTCGCCGGCGCGGCAAGAGCGCAGCTCGAGGCCGATGGTCCCAGCGGGGACCGGCTCCCCCACTCGCGCGACGGCCGGCAGCTCGCGCGCAGGACCGTCGATCAGTGCCCGGACCCGCTCGGTGATGGTCGCGATGGCCGCTAAATTTGTCGGATCGTCCGGGGGAAGCTGGGGCTGGTAGCCATCCAGGTCGCCGAGCACGCCGCGCAGCACCCGCGCGGCCTGGAAGCGCGCGATGCGGCCCGTGTCGATGTCGAAGAAGTGGTCGGCGCGGCTCAGCTCCTCGAGCGGGTAGCGCAGGACCCAGGTCGCACCGCGCGCGTAGAGCTGCTCTGCCGCGGCGCGGCGCACGCGGTCGTCTTCATCGCGCAGGGCCTCGGTCAAGGGACGCTCGCCCGCGTCCCCTTCCCAAGTCCCGACGGCGCTGAGGGCCGCCACGCGCACGGCGGCGAGGCGATCCTGGGTCAGGTCCAGGAAGCCCTCGCGCTCGCGCTCCAGGGGTGTGATCGCCAGGGACCGCGCCGCCGCCGGGCGCCAGGGGAAGTCGGCGTCGGCGGCCGCCTCCCAGAGCTTGGCCCGCAGGCGGGGTTCGTCGAAGCGCGCCAGGACCTCGACCAGGTCCGTGCCCAAGTGGGCCATGTCCGCCGGGCCTTCGCCGCACTCGGCGAGCAGCCGCTCCGCCGCGGCGGCGCCCATGCGCGTCAAACGATCGGCCGCCTGGGGGCGCACGGCGGGCGCGCCGTTCATGGCCAGGTCGACGAAACGGTCGAGCTTGGACTCGAGCTCCGCCTGCTCGGTGGCGACTCCCCCGTCGGAGGCTTCCTGGTGGGCCGGCGCCAAGCGCCAGGGCCAGGCCGCGAAGACGAGCGCCAGGACGGTGACGAATGCGGTCCGCATGGTCTTTCCGGGCTGCATCACGCTACTACGGCGCGGCGATCGCGCGCGTTGGTTGCGCCGACGTCAAGGACGAGCGTGCGGCTCAGAAGACCCGGCCGCGGATGCGATAGAGGCTCGTGACGAAGCCGTCCTCGTCCGTGCGCTCGCCGACGTTGAAGCGACCGAGGATCTCGAACTGACCGGGCTTGGGCTCGGTGGTGTCCTCGCCGAGGGAGACGTCGATGAAGTGGTGGGGCATCAGGCGTCCGACGCACTGGCAGGCGTCCGAGACGAAGGGGAAGCGGCTGGTCTCCTCGGTGATGCTCATATGCATGTAGCCGCGGATCAGCACCAGCTTGCCCGACAGGTCGGTGATCGACGCGGGCAGGTCGGCGCCCGGCTCCCACTCGATCGAGGTCAGGGTCATGATGTCGACCTCGGTGACCTCTTCCAGGGCGCAGACCTGATCGAGGGTCAGGTCGGCTCGTAGCGGGTCGCTCGCGCCCGGCACGGCGAGTGCCGTTCCGCCGGAGAGGTTCAGTGCCGCAACCAGGGTCACGGCGCCAGCGAGGGACAGGGCTCGAGTGTTCTTCATCACCACAGCTTCTCCACCTTGTCGGACTGCATGCGATAGAGGCTCGTCACGTACCCCCAGTCGTCCAGCTCCTCGCCCACCGAGAAGTCACCCGTCACGCGCACCACGCGGTAGGCAAAGTACTCCACGCCCTCGTCGTCGGTGAGCGACACGTCAACCCACTCGTCGAGCATCGGCATGCCGCCGAAGCAGCAGCCGGGCGGGTAGGGCGACAGCACGAAGGCCGTGACGCGGTTGCCGCTGAACTCGAGGGGCATCATGAACCCCTCCAGGGCGACTCGCTCGCCGTCGAGGGAGGCGATCTCCTCCGGGAACAGGTCGGCGGCGTCGCGCTGCTCGTCGTCGTCACCGTCGAGCACGGCCGGCGGCACGTAGTCGGGCAGCATCAGGTCGTCGAAGGCGACCAGCTCGACCCCCTCCTCGAGGGGCAGGTCGGAGGCCCCGCTGCCGGAGGAGTAGGCCCCCATGGTGTGCTCGCGCCCGGGCAGACCCGCCAGGGGAATGATGTCGTCGCCCCCGCCGGCGGCTTGATTGGTGTCCGGCGCGAAGAGATCCGCCGCCGCCGCACCACCGCCCTCGGCAGGGCTCGCCTCACCGGCCGTGTCGGAGGACGCCAGCGCGTTCGAACCCTTGGCGGAGGTGCCTTCGATCGTGGAATCGGGCCTCTGGGACGTCGCCACCGGGACCTCGACCGCGTCGAGCCGCGTGCCCACGAGCATCGGCGGGAGGTCATCGCGCTCGAAGCTCTGATCCTCGTCGTGCTGGGTCAGGAGGCCCGCACCGAAGACGAGGCCGGCGATGCCCACGGAAGTGAGTAGGACTATCGGGATCAGACGCATGTTTCGATCAGTTGGGGGAGGCTCGCCAGTCTAATCACCCTATCGCCCTGCTCGGGGCCGGGATCGAGGGCTGCGATCCGGACCCGGGCGCATTTCGGCACCAGGAGGGGCCGAATCACCCATGGGGACCCCGGCTGTCTCGCCAGGTCGGTCCCGGGACACCGAGCCCCGCCTCAGCGCGCGCCCCCGAAGCTGAGGTCGGTGTATCGGGCCCCCCGCACCTCGATCGCGGGCAGGGAACCCACCAGCCCGGTCAGACCCACCAGGCGGGGGTCCTGGACCTTGAACTCCGACGTGTCCCCCACCGTCTCGCCAGTCACCCCGTGGGCGACGGGGGCCAGGGTGAACTGAACGGGGCCTTCGGGCAGCTCCAGGGTCAGGTCGATGCCCGCCGCGGACAGGCGCACGGGCTGCTCAGCGTGGGCCCCGAGGGCGAAGAGGGTCAGGGTGCCGGCCTCGGCGTCGAGCAGCAGCTCCACGTTGGCCTCGTGGTCCCCCAGCTCCACCAGGAGCCCGCCGTGGGGCGCCGCGTGGGTGTGACCGCCGCCCTCCGAGCTGTGGTCGTGGCCGTCGCCCTCGTGGTGAGCGTGGTCGCCGCATCCGGCGAGTCCGAGGGCCAACACGAGGCCCAGTGCGGTGATTCGATCGAAGTTCATGGTTCGGTCCAGCTTGACCCGGCGGGCGGGCGGCGTCGCTCAGCTCTGGGGCACGAGGTTCTCGGCCACGTCGGTCTTGTAGGCCTTGAGCGCGGGCAGCAATCCGGAGGCCGCGCCGAGGGCGACCATCCCGAGGGGCGCGGCGACGAAGATCGGATGCCAGGCCAGCACGTTCAGGTGCACGCCGGTGCGCGAGCGCACGATCTCGGCCACCGCCATGCCGATCGCCAGGTAGACGACCAGGCCGACCAGGCTACCGAGGCCCGCGATGGCTCCGGCTTCGAGCACGATCGCGCCGAAGACCGTCGAGCGCCGGGCACCCAGGGCGCGCAGGATCGCGAACTCCCGGCGCCGCTCGTTCATCGTGTTGTAGATCGACGCCAGGATCGAACCGGCGGCGACCGCGACCACCAGGTACGCGATCACTTCGAGCACCCGGTTGACCCAACCGAGCTTGTTGAAGATGTCGCCCATCACCGCTTGGACGGGATAGGCGAGGGTCGCGATCTTGCCCTGGCGATTGATCAGTTGGGACAGGCGGAAGCCCGTGCTGCGGTTGCGGAAGCCGAGCAGCACCGCGCTGACCTCCTTGTGCTCGTCGGGGATGTCCACGCCGGCCTCGGCCTCGAACTCCTCCCCGGTGCCGCGCAGCTTGTGACCGCCCATGCGGAAGATGCCCTCGATCGGAATCCAGAGCACGCGGTCCAGGGGCGTCCCCGTGGGCTCCAGCACACCGACCACCAGGTACCGCTCGTCGTGCACCACCCCACCGTCGGCCCCGACGCCGACCCCGTGGGTCGGATTGAAAGAGTCGCCGCGCTTGAGCCCCGTGCGCTCGGCCACCGTCGAGCCGATCACGGCCTCGCGGTTGCGCGGGTCGAAGATCTGGTGCCCACGGCGCACGGCGAGGGTCGAGCCGTCGCCGAAACGCAGGTCGCGGAACACATCGGTCGTCGTGCCGACCACGCGGAAGGTGCGATAGCTGTCCCCCACCGCGTAGGGGATCGCGAAGCGCACGCCGGGATCCTCCGCGACCTCGCGGTACAGACTCCAGGGCAGGTTGCCCGGACTGGTCTCGAGGTGGTAGATCGAGTTGAGCACGAGCTGCACCTCGCTGCCGCGCGCGCCGAGCACCGCCTCCACGTCGAGGTCTCCGGCGGTGAACGAGCGCTCCGCCTGCTGGCTCACGTTGAACACCGCCATCACCAGGGCGATGGCCAGGGCCGTGGAGGCGACGGTGACCGCGGTCGAGAGGGCGTGCTGCCGCAGGCTGCGGCGCACCATCAGGAGCAGCGTGCCGAAGAGCTTCACGAAGCGTTCCCCCCGACGGTCGCGCCGGCCACGACCGCGCCAGCCGCCGCGCGGTTGATCTGCGCCAGGTCGACCACCCGCTCGAAGCGATCGAGGATCGAGCGGTCGTGGCTGACCAGCAGCAGGGCCGCGCCGTGCTCTCCGCACAACTCGCGCAGCATGTCCAGGGCCTCCAGGGCGCGGACCGGGTCGAGGTTGCCGGTGGGCTCGTCCGCCAGCACCAGCCGCGGCCGGTTGGCGAGGGCCCGCGCCAGGGCCACGCGCTGCTGCTGGCCAACCGAGAGCTGCCGGGGCCGGTAGTCGAGGCGATCGCCGAGGCCGAGCCGGGCGAGCAGCTCGCTGGCGAAGGCGCGGTCCGGCCCGGGGCCGAAGGCCATGCCGAGGGTCACGTTCTCGAGCGCCGTATAGCCCTGCAGCAGGTTGAAGGTCTGGAACACGTAGCCGATGGTCGCCGCGCGCAGGGCGTCGCGCTGGGACTCGGAGAGCTGAGCCAGGTCCGTGCCCTCCAGGCGGATCGAGCCCGAGTCCGGCGTCAGGATCCCCGCGATCGCATTGAGCAGCGTGGTCTTGCCCGACCCGGAGCTGCCGGCCATCGCGACCTGCTCGCTCGCGCCCAGGGTGAATTCCGGCACGTCGAGCACGACCTGCACCGTTCCGTCGGGCGCGCGGTAGCTCTTCTTCAGGTCTCGCAGCTCGAGCAGGGCCATGGATGATCGTCGAGGCGGGCGTCCGGTTGGACGCGGGGAAGGGGCGATAGCTCCGCGCTCAACCGTCAGGGAGAAGCGCGGGGGCAGGATACGGCTCGGGTCGTGGGGCGCGAGGATCCAATCGGACCGGGGCACTCGCGAGGCGTCGAGCCCGGAGACCGCAGCCGAGCTCGACCGCGCAGCGTCCGACCACGCGCCCTTGCTCGAATCCAGCGCTACGGATAGACCTGGCCCGTGTGAGCCGCCCAACCCCGATCATCGCAGTCCTCTTCGTCGTCACTCTCCTGGCCGCCGTGTTGGCGGTGATCTCGACAGCCTCGGCCTTCTCCGGGCGCGAGGCCCCCGCCGAGGGGCGAGATCCCGTGGCGCCTCCCGGTCCGCCCGCGCAAGAGAGCGGCGACGACCGAGACAGCGCCTCCGCGGACCTGGCAGCCATCGGCGCGGTCCTCGACGACTTCCACGCCGCCGCCGCCGCCGCCGACTTCGAGCGCTACTTCGGGCACCTGGCGCCCGGCGCGCTGTTCGTCGGCACCGATGCCGCCGAGGTCTGGACGGTCGAAGAGTTTCAGGCCTACGCCAAGCCCCACTTCGACGCCGGCCGCGGCTGGACCTACGCTGCGCAGAATCGCCACGTGGACCCCATCGGCGGCGACGGCGCCGCCTTCTACGAGGACCTGGTCAGCGCCAAGTACGGCCACCTGCGCGGTTCCGGCGCGTTGGTTCGGATCGACGGTGAGTGGCGGATCGTGCACTACGTGATGAGCTTCGCGGTGCCCAACGAGTTGGCGCCCGAGCTGGTCGAGCGCACCGCGAGGCTCGCCGCCGAGGGCGAGGCGGGCAGCGACGGAGCCGGCGATCGCGGAGCCGGCGGCGGCGAGTAGACGCCGAACGCGCAGCGCCCCTGCGTGCTTCGACGCCTCGGGGCATCGGTCACGCAGGGGCGCTGCGAGGGGCCGTCCGGACCCGCTCCGCTCGGCCTAGAAGTAGCGGCCGAGGTTCGTCGTCATGCCGACGAAGAGGATGAAGTCGTCCGCGTCCGCGTTGAGGCCGAGGCGGACGCCGCCGTCGACGACCACGAACTCGCTGAGCTTGTACTGCGCGTAGGCCGTGCCGAGGAACGGGTTCTCGCCGATCTCGGGCTCGTAGATGACCGCGGTCTCGAGGCCCAGGTTCCACAGGTCGTCGTAGGCCCAGGTGCCGCCGAGCGAGAAGGTGTGCTCGGTGTCGTTGTCGCCGGGGACCGCGGTGCCGAGGATGCCGAGCTGGTAGAAGCCCGTCAGGCCCAGGCGCCCGAAGGTGCGATCGGCGATGATGGCGCCGTAGAAGTCGACGAAGCCCGAGCTGATGAAGGGCTCTTCCTCACCCGCCGGCAGGCTGGTGCTGAGCTGGATGGCCGTGGCCGGCAGCTCCTCGGTCTCGTCCATCAGGCGCTGCTTCCAGCCGAGGCGGACGTCGCCCGGGCCCTCGACATCGACGCCGCGCGCATCGATGTTCTGGTAGGGCAGCCAGCCCACGAAGAACTCGGAACTCTCGGAGAGACCGATCGACACGCGGGTCTCGAGCCCGTAACGGTCGCTGGGGTCGAGCTCGGCGCCGGCCTCGATCTCGAAGGAGCCGAAACCGGTGGTCCGAGTGTCGTTGCTGAAGGTGGGGCGCTGGGGGGTAACCGGATCGCGGGCAACGCCCATGGCCGAGCAGCCGGAGAGGAGGGCCAGGCCGGCGGCGCCGGCGGCGGCGGTCAGGGAGCGGTTGGCGTCGAGGATCATCGCGGGACTGCCTGGAGTGTCGGGGGCTCGAGCACGGGACGCTGGAGCGGATGTCGTGAGTGCGGGCAGGATCGCCTGTCCGCGTGCGGTCGATTCGAGGGACCCGGCCGGGGTCCGCCTCCCCGGAGGCGAGCCGGGGGACCGGCGCCGGACGAGGGGGGCGAAGACTCTACGACACGGCCTGGCCCGATCGATGGTCGAAACGAGGCCGGAACCTGGCGGCGAACGGAATGGACTCGTTCCGCCCGCAGGAGGGCCCGGAGGGCCACGACCCCCGCCCATCAAGCGGGGTAGACTGTTGCGCCTCTTCTCCAACGCTCCCCGCCCCCCGCCCCGCCTGGGCCCCTGCGCACGGCGCGACGCCGCCCCCCACCGACGCCCATGTCCGAGCAGACCGCCACCCAGAACCGCAAGCAAACGGCGCTCATGAAGCGCCTGGCCCGGATTCACGAGCACAAGGACTATCCCAAGGCCTTGGAGCACGTGCCGCCCACCGAGGAGGACCTCGAGGCCGCGGCGCGCAGCACCAGGCGCGGAGCCATGCTGGCCGTCGTGGCCGCCCTCGTCGGCGCGCTCGCGGTGACCCGCGAGGGCCTCGCCGGCCAGGTCGTCTTCGGCGCCATCGCGATCGCCGCCGCGGTGTTCGCGGCCCGGGCGTTCCTCGCGGGCGGCAAACAGCGCTCGGAGGTCCTGGCCCACGGCCTCGAGCGCCGCGCGGCGCTGGTCGCCGACCGCCGCAGCGAGACCACTGCGAGTTGGGCCGGCGGCCGCACGACCTACTACTTCCAACTCGAGTTCGACAACGGCGAGAACGGCGAGTTCCGCTATCCCGGCCGCGGTGTCCAGGACGACCTGTTGGTCAAGGGCAACACGGGCGTGGCCTTCCTGCGCGGTCGCACGTTGATCGCCTGGAAGAACATCAAGGTCTGATCGGCCAGCCCGTGCGACTCCCCCTCGCCAGCGACGGCGGCTCCGAGCCGCTCTACGTCTACGCCGCCCCGTCGCGCCGCGCCGGTGGCGTGGTGCTCGGCATCGATCTGAGCCAAGCCCGTTGCAACTGGGCCTGCACCTATTGCGACGTCGAAGGACTGAGCAAGGGTGAGGGTCCCGAGATCGACCTCGAGCGCCTGCGCGCCGAGTTCGACGCCGCCCTGAACCGCGTGACCCAGCTCGACGGCGGCCCGGCGACCCTGGAAGAGTTGGCCGGGGTGCACTTCTCGGGCAACGGCGAGCCGACCCAGAGCTTCCAGTTCCCCGACGCGGTCGAGGTCGTCACCGACGTGCTCGCGGCCCGCGGACTGCAGGGCGCGGTGCGCCCGGTGCTGTTGACCAACGGCTCGAAGTGCAGCGATCGACGCGTGCGAATCGGGCTGGCCCGACTGGCCGAGTTCGGCGGCCACACTTGGCTCAAGCTCGACAGCGCCACCCGCGAGGGTCAGCGCTCGATCTGCGACAGCGACCTGATCCTGCGCCACGTGCGCAACTACCTGAAGGTCGCCGCGGAGACCATGCCGACCTGGCTGCAGACCTGCGTCTTCGAGCGCGGCGGCGCGCCGAGCCTGGACGAGGCCGAGCGCGAGGCCTACGTGGCCTTCGTCCGCAACCTCGTCATCTCGCGCGTGCCCCTGGCCGGGGTGCAGATGGTCGCACCCGACCGGCCCGTGGCCGGCGCGGGGGCAGGCACGATCACGGCCCCCGAGCGGGGCTGGGTCGAGGCCCTCGCCGAACAACTGCGCGCGCAGTTGCCGGTCGAGTTGTACCTGTAGCGGCGCGAGCTCGCGGCAGCAGCGTCGCCGAGCTGCACGTCGCTGATCTGCAGCGCCTACTCGAGCGCGCTGGCGGCGGCCGGGTCGAGCAACAGCTCGAAGTCCTTGTGGCCGACCATCAGCGAGAGCGGATGGGCCGGATCCGGGTCGGGCAGCATGGCCTGCTCCACGAGCTCGGCCTTGTCCTCGCCGAAGGCGTAGACGCGCACCCGCTTCGAGCCGCGGATCGACGCCGGGCCGAGGGTCAGGGCCCGCGCGGGCACGTCGAGACCTCCCAGGGACGAGCTGACGTCGGCGCGCAGGGCGTCGGACAGATCGACCACTCGCGTGCGCGCGTTGAGCGGCGTGCCGGGCGCATTCAGACCGAGGCTCCCGTCGGAGCGCAGTGGCACCAGCATCACGTCGACCGGACCCTCGTTCTTGAGCCACTCCTCGCAGGCCGCGCAGTGGGCCTCGAGTGCCTCGCCCTCGAGCGAGCCGTCCAGTTGGAAGCGGTGCTTGGCCTGGGCCGGCCATCGACCGAAGAGGCGCTCGTCCAGCCAGCGCCCGATCGAACCCGGTGAGCCGGGCGCGAATCCCATCAGCTCCTCGTGCACGATCGTGCGCACGCCGGAGACCGCCAAACCGCCCTTGGTCTCGTCCACCGACATCTCGACGATCTTCTGGTACAGCATCCCCAGGGAGTCGGCGGCCGAGAAACCGAGCACCGCGTCCGCGCGCTGGTAGCGGCGGGTGCGGACCCAGTTGGCCATCTCCCGCGCAGCCGACTCGGCCGCGTCGGCAGCGTCGTCGAAGACGAAGGTCTTGAGGGGCAGGAACTCGATCTCTCGTTTCACGGGGCTTTGCTGATCGGGGTCGGGGGAGCCGAAGGCGGGGCGGCCGGCATTCTACGGGCTGGGCCGCCTCGGATCCGCCTGCTCGATCGATCGCAGGCAGGCCGGGGGTAGCCACCGCCGGCGCAGCGCCGATCGGATGGGTCGAGGAGCTCGCGACACGTGCGGCTGGAACGGCGCGCCGCGCTCAGGGGACCGGATCGACCCCGAAACCCAGGGGCCGCACGCCACTGCCGATGTCCGGGCCCGCCTCGATGGCCGCGACCACATACTTGATCGCCTTCTCCACGGCCACGGGCACCGACTCGCCGACGGCCAGGCGCGCCGCGACCGCGGCGCTGAGGGCGCAGCCCGTGCCGTGGACATTCGGCCGATCGACCCGCCGATGGACGAAGGTCCGCTCGCCGTCCGGGCCCACCAGAACGTCCACGGCGTCGCCGTCTCCGGGTCGATCGGCCCCGGTCACCAGCACCCAGCGGGTGCCGCGAGCGCGCAGTTCCTGGGCCGCGGCCTGGAAGTCGTCGATCGACTCGAGGGTGCGGCCCACCAGGCGACCGGCCTCGTGCCGGTTGGGCGTGATCAGCGTCGCGCGCGGCGCCAGGCGCTCGGCGAAGGCGGCCACCGCCTCGTCGTCGCCCAGGGAGTCGCCGTGCTTGCTGACCAGGACCGGATCGGTGACGACGGGCAGGTCGAGTTCGTCGAGCAGGTCGGCCACCGCTCGGATCGCGGCACCAGCGCCCAGGGATCCGGTCTTGATCGCGGCGACGGGGAAGTCCTCGAGCACGGCCCGCGCCTGCTCGACGATGAACTGCGGATCGACGAACTCCACGCGCCTGACGCCGACGGTGTTCTGGGCGGTCAGGAGGCTGACGGCCGTGGTTCCGAAGACCCCGTGGCGCTCGTAGGTCTTCAGGTCCGCCTGCAGGCCCGCGCCGCCGGAGGAGTCGGAACCGGTGATACTGAGGACGACGGGGGGCTGGGCGTCAGGCATCGGGTGGGGCTCGCGGGGGACGGGGGCTTGGATGCTAGCCCCGTCTGCCCCGACCCCGCCACCCGCGCCTGGTCGACCTCCCGATTCGGGTCCGGCGTACGGTCCTGTCGAGCGCGGCTCAGGCGCGGCGCGAGCCCGCGGCGCGTCCCTTGCCCCCGCCCGCGCCACGTCCCTTGCCACCGCGTCCCTTGCCACCACGTCCCTTGCCACCGCGTCCCGCGGAGACGGCCGGACGCGAATCGTCCGCGGCGCGCCAGCTGGCCGGCGGCGGCGTTTGCTTGATCTCGAACAGGAAGCGCGAGGGGTGGCACTCCACGTAGCCGCCGGCGCGGGCGCGCTTGGTGCAGTAGGACAGCACCAGGCGTTCGCGCGCGCGGGTGATGCCCACGTAGGCCAGGCGCCGCTCCTCCTCCACGCGGTCCTCGGCCACCGAGCGTCCGTGGGGCAGGATGCCCTCCTCGAGACCGACGAGGTAAACCGTGCGGAACTCGAGGCCCTTGGCCGAGTGCAGGGTCATCAGCTTGACCACGTCGCGGCCCTCGTGCTTGTCCTTGCTCGACTCGCCGTTGTCGAGGGCGAGCTCGGTCAGGAAACGCCCCAGCGAGGGCTTCTTGCGCCGTTTGACGTGGGCGCGGGCGTAGCGGACCAGCTCGTCCACCGCCGACCAACGCTGGGTCTGGGTCAACTCGTCGGGATAGGTGCGCTCGACCTCGGAGCGGTAGCCGACCAGCTCCAACAGAGTCTCGATGCGCGAGGGCAAGTTGTCCTCGGGCTCCGGCTCGACCCACTCGGCCAGGTTGGCGCGCAGGGCCTGGGCGGCGCGCACGGCGGCCTTCGGCAGGCCCTCGATCTCGTCGGCGCGGTCGAAGGCGGCGCCGACGGTGATGCCGTTCGCCGTCGCGAACTCGAGCGTGCGGTCGATCGACTTCTTGCCGATGCCCCGCGGCGGTCGGTTGAGGATCCGCAGCAGTGCCGCCTCGTCGTCGGGGTTGAGCGCCGCGCGCATGTAGGCCAGGACGTCCTTGACCTCCTTGCGATCGAAGAAGCTCATGCCGCCGATCAGCACGTAGGGGATCGCCCGCGCGCGGAGCTGGGCCTCGATCGCCCGCGGCTGGATGGCCGTGCGGAACAGCACCGCGAAGTCCGAGTAAAGGGACCGCCGCTCGCGCACCTCGGTCTCGATCTGCAGGCAGATGTGGTCCGCCTCCCCCACGTCGTCCTCGGCCGCGAAGCCCTCGACGGGCAGGCCGTCGGGCAGGTGCGCGCGCAGGGTCTTCTCGTGGCGGGTGGTGTTGTTGCGAATGACCTTGTTGGCCGCCTCGAGCACCTGGGGCGTGGAGCGGTAGTTGGTCTCCAGCTTGACCAGAGTCGCGCCGCGGAAGTCCTGCTCGAAGCCCAGGATCTTGCGCACGTCGGCGCCGCGCCAGCCGTAGATGGCCTGGTCGTCGTCGCCCACCGCGCAGATGTTCCCGTCGGGCCCCGCCAACAGCCGCAGCATCTCGTACTGGGCCTCGTTGGTGTCCTGGTACTCGTCCACCATCACGTACTGATAGCGGTCGCGCAGGAGCGAGCGCATGTCGTCGTGGTCGCGCATCAGCTCGACCGTCTTGACCAAGAGGTCGTCGAAGTCCAGCACCCGCGAGCGGCGCAGCCACTCCTCGTAGGCGGCGTAGGCGCGGGCCACGAGCTCCTCCTCGTCGTCGCGCACGCTCGAAAGTGCCCGCGCGGGGGGAATCAGGAGGTTCTTGAGCAGCGAGATGCGCCCCTGGAGAGTGCGCGGCTGCATCGCCGTCTCGGCCACGCGCAGCTCGCGCAGCACCTGCTTGACGCCCGAGAGCTGGTCCGCGGCGTCGCACAGGGTGAAGCGCGGCGGCAGGCCGATGCGTTCGCCGTGCTCGCGCAGGACGGCCAGACAGAAGGAGTGGAAGGTGCCGATCGTGAGCGCCTCGGCGCGGTGCTCGCCGACCATGACCTGCAGGCGCTCGCGCATCTCCTCGGCGGCCTTGTTGGTGAAGGTCACCAACAGGATCGAGGTCGGGTCGACCCCCTGGGAGAGCAGGTACGACGCGCGCACGGTGATCACGCGCGTCTTGCCCGACCCGGCGCCGGCCAGCACCAGCAACGGTCCGACCACCGTGCCGACCGCTTCGCGCTGCTGCGGGTTGAGCCCGTCGAGCGTGGCTTGGAGCTGCGGATCGACCATGGGGTGACGGCCGCCCGTTGGGCTGCGCGAGCGGCGGATGATACGTTCCGCGCCCTGGGCCGGCGAGCATCCCATGGCCCGACTGCAAGCCACTGCGCCGCCCGCGAGTCACTCGCCTCGAACACCACGACTTATGGCCGACGATTCCAAACCGACGCTGCTCGAACGCATCGTTCTCGAACCTGCGAAGAGCGCGACTGCGTGCGTCATCTGGCTGCACGGCCTGGGCGCGGACGGTCACGACTTCGTGCCGATCGTGCGCGAACTGGGCCTGCCGACCGAGCTCGGCGTCAGGTTCGTCTTCCCCCATGCGCCGGCGATCGGCGTGACGATCAACGGCGGCATGGTCATGCCCGCCTGGTACGACATCCTCGGCATGGACTTCGAACGCCGCGAGGACGAGGCCGGTGTACTGCTGTCCACCCGCCGGCTGGAAGCCTTGATCGCCGATCAGCGGGCCCAGGGCATCGCCTCGGAGCGCATCGTCGTCGCGGGCTTCAGCCAGGGCGGGGCGATCGCCTTGCACGCGGGACTGCGCCACGCGGAGCCCCTGGCCGGGATCATGGCGCTGTCGACCTATATGGTCCTGGGCGAGAGCCTCGAGGCGCAGGCCAGCGAGGCCAACCGGGGGGTGCCGATCCTGCAGTGCCACGGCAGCCAGGACCCGATGGTGCCGATCGGTCGCGGCCAGGCGGCGCGGGAGCGCATGGAGGCGCTGGGCTACGCCGTCGAGTGGCACAGCTACCCGATGCAGCACCAGGTCTGCGCCGAGGAGATCGACGAGGTCGGGCGTTGGTTGCGCCGGGTGCTCGCCTGACGCTTGCGAGGTAGGCGTTCGTACGGTGCCAGGCACCGGACGAACGCCTACCTCGCACCAATCGATCACCCGTCACGCCAAAGGCCCCCACGCCGAAGGCCCCCCCATCACGCCAAAGGCCCACCGCCACGGGTCGTGACGGCGGGCCTTCGATGGTCAGCGCAGGGCGGACTCACCCGCCCCAGAGCTCAGAGCTTGCGCTCTTTGTGCTCGGTGTGCTTGCGGCAGAACTTGCAGTACTTGGCCTTGGCGACTTTGTACGCAGCCTTGAGCCGCTTGTGCGTGGTGTAGTTCCGGTTGCTGCACTCGCCACAGACGAGCCAGACGTAGCGTTCTTTGATCTTCACGATTCAGTACCTCGTGGCTCTCAGGCTTCGACCGCGGTGCGGCCGGTGCCGCGGACGGCCTTGACGAGCGGGAAGCGCATCTTCTTGCCGTTGCGCTCCAGGTTGATCATCCCGGTCTTGATGACCTTGGTCGACAGGCGCAGGCGCTCGACGCTGCCGTCGGGCATCACGACCCGGACCTTCTGGATGTTCGGCTTGAACTTGCGCTTGGTGTGACCGGTGATGTTCAGACCAATCCCGCCGACCTTCTTGGGAAGGCCGCGGCGGGAGATGCTGCCACCGACGCGGGTGCGCTTTCCTGAGCTTTCGCAGACGCGGGCCATGGGATGTCTCTGGTCGAGCTGAGTGCGTGGACTCGTGGGCGCGGGGGACGCTTCGCAGCGTTCCGCTGGGCGGTGCCGGCGCGACTGCCCGGCGAATAGGGCCGCGTAGCTTACCGGCGACGCCGCCGGGGACAACCCCGTAGGGCCGCTCCTTGGCCGGCGCCCCGCCCGCCGGACCGAATCCGAGCGGGCGGGGCCGGCTGGGGGGCATCAGGGCAGGATCCGCAGGGCCAGGCCGTCCGTCAGGGCCAGGCCACCGACGGCGGCGCCGTCGATCACGAAGGCCTGGCTGAAGAGCTGGAGCCCCGCGAGGACCGGCGCCGCGGGGACGGGGGCCGCCATCGAGGCGTCCCCGGCTCCCGCGACCACCGCGGCCACCTGGGCCACCGTCGGCAGGCCCGTGTGGAGCACGCCGCCCGCGAAGGGCAGGCCCAGGTCGCTCGCGCCCAGGTGGATCAGGGCCACGGCGCCGGGCAGGGCGCCCGAGACCTCGAGGCTGAAGCCGGCGTTGCCGAGTTGGGGCAGGCCCTGGCCGAAGTGGCGCGGGGTCAGGCCGCCGGTGCCGGCGGAGCCGCCGCCGAGCCCCACGTAGGGGTTCACGCCGAAGACCTCGAAGCCCGACTCGCCGCCGGTGGCGACCACCAGGGACTCCACCGCCGGGTCGAAGGCCAGGCCGTTGATCGCGCTGCCGGCCGGGCTCGACCAGGCCTGGACGAAGCTGTCGCCCCCGTCGCCCGAGAGCATCAGGCGACCCGAGGAGTCACCGAACCACAGCACGCCCGGGGCGGTCGGGTGGAACTCTACGTCCGAGCGCGCGTGCCCGCCCGCGTGACGCAGGGACCAGGTCGCGCCCCCGTCGAGGCTGCGGTACAGACCGTCGACGCTGTCCGAGGCCCAGACCACCCCCGCCGTGTACGGGTCGAAGGCCACGAACTGCGGCGCGCTGCTGGCGGGCCAGGTGGTGAGGGGCGCGAAGCTGGCCCCCCCGTTCGTGGTCTCGATGAAGTTCCCGAACAGGGTGGCCGCCAGCCAGTGCCCGCTCTGGTGCGGATCGATGGCCACGTGGCTCACCGCCCCACCGTTGCTGGCCGGGAAGCCGGTCCACGTCGCGCCCGAGTCGATGCTCTCCATCAGGCCCGGGTTGCCGAAGCCGGCCGGCGAGAAGCTGGCCAGCATGTGGGTCGGGTCCAGGGGATCGATCGCGATCGACGTCGCTTGCCCCGCGCCGAAGTTCTCGACCGGCGTGGTGATCGTGTTGCCGCCGTTGGTGGCGATGCGAATCGTCGCGTTGTCCACGAAAGCCCCGACTCCGGCCAGGATCCAGCGATCGGGGTCATTGGGGTCGACCACGATGTCGTTGGTGTGGGCGCCGAAGTCGAAGTACCAGGGGTTCTGCTGGAGTTGCTGCGCGGGGCCGCCCGAGTCGTGCAGGCCCTTGCCGCTCGAGAACAGGCGCGCGCCGCCGGCCGCGGTGATCTCCACGTCCCACAGCTCGACCGTCGGCAGACCCACGGGCACCCAGGTGGACGTGCCGGAGGCCGCGCGGAAGATGCCCCCGCCCTCGGTGCCCAGGTAGCGATCGCCCCCCGCCGCGAATGCCAGGTCCATCAGGATCGGCTGGGACGCGGGCAGACTCGCGCCGGCGTTGATCCAAGTGGTCCCGCCGTTGTCGGTGAAGTAGAGCGCCGCCAGGTAGGCCAGCCAGATGCGGCCCGGCGTGGTCGGATCGGCGGTCAGGAACTGGGTCGAGCTGTTGATCGGTCCGCTCAAGGTCGACCAGGACAGGCTGCCGTCGGTGCTCTTGCGCAGCGTCCCGCAGCAGCCACCCAGGTAGACCACGCCGGGCGTGTTCGGGTCGGCCAGCACGGCCTTGGCCCAGGTGGTCTCGCCGCTCAGGTTGCTCCAACTCGCCCCGGCGTCGATGGAAGTGAACACGCCGTTGAAGGTGCCCACGTAGGCGCGGCCGGGCTCCGTGGCCGAGAAGCTGGCGCGGGTCACGCTCGACCCGCTGAACACGGGGCTCCAGGAGCCGCCGCCATCGATCGAGCGGTAGAGGGTGCTGGTCGTGTTGGCGAGCCAGATCGCGCCGGTGTCGTCGCAGGTCAGGCCCCGCACGCTGCCGTCGGGCGCGAGGCTGTTGGCGGACCAGGTCAGGCCGCGGTCGGTGGACTCGAAGACCTGGGAGCCGACCGCGGCGAAGAGGTGGTCCGCGTCCGTCGGGTCGCGCTCGAGGTCGGCGGCGAAGGACGAGAAGCTCGCCGGCGGCAGGCCGGCGCCGAAAGGCGCGAAGCTGCCGCCGCCGTTGGTGGTGCGGACCAGGCCCAGGGAGATCGAGCCCGCCAGGACCAGGTTCGGGTCGGACGGGTCGGCGTTGACGGACATCACGGAGCCCCCGAAGGGGCCCACCGAGATGCCGTCGCCGATCTGGGCGACAGGGAGGGCGGGGAGGGTCAGGAGCGCGGCGGCGCCGGCGAGGAACAGAGACATGGTGGGCTGGGGCGTTTGGGTCTGGGGTCGGACGGCCGGGGGCCAGGCGGGTCGGGATCGCGGGCGGGTCGGGCCGGAGTCAGCGCTCGATCGGCGCCCTCCGAGGGTCCGTCGCCGGCAGCGACCCACTGTGGACGAGAACTACGACTCCGTGGGGCGAGAGTTTCCAGGAAACTCCGTGGTAACCTTCGATCGGCACCAGGACTGGAATCCGAGCCCGCCCCCTCGCCACCCTCTGGCCCATGACTCCCGCGCATACCGACCCCCCGACGCAGGTCGAGCCTAGCCCGCCCACCGCCCCCGAGGCGGGCGCGGACCTGGAGCGGCGCGTGACCGAGGTCGGCCTGGCGCTGCGGGCCTCCCTGGACGCCCTGCTCGATTCCCTCGGCGGAGCCACCCGCCGGCCCCAGGCCCTGGCCGATCGCCTGGGGGTCGACAAGGTCCTGACCAGCCGCCTGCTGAAGGCCCTCGACGCCCGCGACCCGATCGCCGTGGTCCACTATGCCCCGGGGCCCGCGCCCCTGGCTCGGGTGCTCGCCGGCGCGCGGCGCGAGGGCGCGGCGACCCTGGCCCTGGCCGCCGCCGAGGCGGCGATCGCTGACTTCGAGCGACTGATCAAGGTCGAGGTCGGTGACCGCGGCTACCTGGACTCGATCCTCTCCGCCTGGCTGCCCGAGGCGCGCCGCGAGAACGAGCTGCGCTCGAAGCAGACAGCCTGGCGCGCCATGAGCCAGCTGCGCGGGGTCAGCGCCGACGTGGACTTCACCACGGTCCTGTTGCACCCCAACGACGACGGCGAGCACATCGACGTGATCTGGTTGATCGGCATGCTCGGCCTGCGGCGGCTGCGCCCCGGCGCGCGCGCGCGCTTCGCCACCCGCCGCAACGTCGGCGGCAGCGGTGGCGACCGCCGGCCCCGCACCCTCGACGGCGATCCCGTCGACGCGGCCCAGGTGCAGAGCCTGCGCCTGGACCAGTTCTGCCACGCACCGCCGGCGCCGCTCGATGTGGTCACCGCCGGCGAGGTGGTCCACTACTCCCTCGGTGGCCGTGCGTTCGGTCCCGAGTCGGCGGTGGACCTGGTCTTCGCCGAGGCCAACTTCGCCGAGCTCCCGCGCACCGTCCCCACCGGCAGCGGCCGCCGCGGCTACGTCTTCGCCGAGTGCACCACGCCCTCGCGCGTGCTGTCCTTCGACGTGCTGGTCCACGCCGACCTGTACCCGGACCAAGCGCCGCGCCTCGACATCTACGACACCGCCGGAGAAGGCGTCGCCTCACCCAACTCGCCCGAGCGCGACGCCGATCGCCTGGACCTGGCCGAGCAGGTCGAAGAACTCGGCCAAGGGCTCGATCGCGTGCGCGCCCGTGACATCCCCGACTACGCGGGCCTGCTGCGCCACGTCTTCGCGCGCACCGGTTGGGACGCCGCGCAGTTCCGCGGCTACCGCGTGCGCGTGGACTATCCGGTCTACGGCTCGCAGGTGACCCTCTCCTTCGCCGCGCCCGAAGGGGACGCGGCGAAGTGAGGGCCCCGAGCGGTCAGCTCCCCAGCAGGATCGCCAAGGCCTGCGACAGCACGCCCAGGCCCAGGGCCGGCCCACCGGTCTCGAATGCGAAGGCCTGCAACCAGACCTCGATGCCGGCCAGGCCCGGCGTAGCCGGAACCGCGACGTTCTGGACGTACTCGCCACCGAAGGAAGCGAAGCCACCGAGGAAGGGCGTGGGGTTCGCGATCAGGATCGAGCAGCCGCCGCCCAGGGGCAGGTTCGACGGACCGCTGCCCAGGTAGAGGTTCGTGAAGGCCAGGGGCGCGAGGCCGTCGACGGTCACGGTGAAGAGGTCGCCTACCGTCGCGGACCCGGCGGCGGCGATCGTCGGCGCCGGTGATCCGCAGCCCGAACCGAAGACCTGCGCCTTCCAGTTGCCCACATCGGGCAGCGCCAGGGCGTGCAGCTCGCGACCGTTGACGCCGTCGTCGGCGGAGAAGAAGACCAACTCGCCAACCAGGGTCGCGCCACCGGGCAGGCCCGCGCCGAGGCCGGGGTTCACGTCGGCCAACAGCACCGGCGCCCCGAGGTCACTGCCGACGACCCACAACTCAGGACCGCTCACGCCGTCGTCGAGGGTGATCAGCGCGCGCGTGCCGAGGCCCGGCTTGGCCAGGGATTCGAAGCCGAAAACTGATGCATACACCCCGTCCGCCGCGAAGGCCTGCGTCCCCGCCACGCTGCCGTCCGTGACCCACAGCTCGGGCTCGGCCAACACCTCCTGCTGGATGAAGAACAGGCGGTCGCCCGCCGCCACGGCGGCGCCGGGGATCGGGCCGCCGTTCCAGTCACTGGTGAAGCTCGTCAGTTGCAGCGTGCCCGCGGCCGTGCCGTCGGTCACGAAGAGCTGGCGCAGCTCGCTCACGTCCAGGGCCGAGAAGTAGAGCTGATCCCCGATCGCGACCAGGGGCCGCGGCTCCGAGCTGGCGATCCCGGGGCGCACGTCGACGGCGAGCTGGGTGCCAGCGGCGGTGCCGTCGGTGACCCACAGCTCGACGCCGGCGCCGGCTTGGTCGTCGGCGGCGAAGTACACGACGCCCCCGCTCGCCAGACCGTAGGCCGGCGACGAACCGCTGGCGCCGAAGCCGAGGTCGGCCAGCAACGTGGTCCCCGCTGCGGTGCCGTCGGTGATCCACGGCTCCCGACCCGCCACGCCGTCGTTCGCCGCGAACACGATGCGATCACCCACACGCCCCAGCACCGTCGGCTCGCTCGAAGCCGCGCCGGGATAGATGTCGACCACAAGGTGGGTTCCGACCGAGGTGCCGTCGGTGGTCCACAGCTCGCGCCCGAGGGTCGCGTTGAGGGCCATGAACAGGAGCTCGTCGTCGACCACCCCCAGCGGCGTGAACAGGCTCCCCACGACGCCCGGCGCGATGTCGGCCAGTTGGTGGGTCCCCGCGGCGGTCCCGTCGCTGACCCAGGGTTCGAAGCCCTGACCGGGGGCGCTCGCGCCGAAGATCGCCAGGTCGCCGAGGGCCTCGATGCGGCTCGGGTTGAGGCCGGCCGCGCCCGGGATGCCGTCGAGGACCAGGTGGGTTCCCGGTTGCGTTCCGTCGCTGACCCACAGCTCCGGCCCGGTGGAGCCGTCGTTGGCGCGCAAGAACAGTCGATCGGCGACCGCCGCGAAGTTGTCGGGCGACGAGCTGGCACTGGTGGGCGGGACGTTGATCTCGCGCAGCAGCGCCGTCCCGCCGGGCGTTCCGTCGCTCAGCCAGGGCTCGCGATCCAGACCGGTGACGTCCGCGTCGAACAGGACTCCCAGGCCGGTGCCGACCAGGGTCTGGGGCGCGGAGCTCGCCGTGCCCGGCTCGAGGTCGCCCGCGAGCAGCACCCCGCCGGGCGTACCGTCGCTCGACCACAGCTCATTGCCGACGTCGGCGCGGAAGGCGCGGAAGACCACCCGTCCGCCGCTGACCGCCAGCTCCGAGGGTGACGAGCTCCCCGCCCCCGCCACGATGTCGCCCAGAAGGTGCGTGCCCGCCACGGAGCCATCGCTGATCCAAGGCTCGATGCCCTCGCCCGGCGTGGTCGCGCGGAACGCCACCTGGCCGCCGAAGGCCGTCAGGTAGAGCGGGTTCGACCCGCTGGCGCCCGGCACCAGGTCGACGACCTGCGTGCCGACCGGAGTCCCGTCCGTCGAGACGAGCTCGCGACCGGTGTCCGCGCGGTAGGCGTGGAAGTACAGCCGTCCACCGGCCGCCGTGAGGTCGCGCGGGTCGCTGCCGCCGCTGCCCGGTTGGTGATCGACGAAGACCTGGGTGCCGGAGCTCGTTCCGTCACTGCGCCACAGCTCGTTGCCGAGGGTCGCGTCCTCGCCGGTGAACCAGATCGCCCCGGCGAACGAGGTCAGGTCGCCGATCGTCTCGAAGTAGATCCCGGTCACCGGCGCGACCGACGCGGTGCCGCCGGGGGTCCCGTCGCTCTTCCACAGGTCCCAACCGCCGAAGCCCGTCGACTTGGCGGCGAAGTAGACCTCGGCGCCCAGGACGGCCATACGCTCGCCGCCCGACGAGGACGAGGTGGCCCCCGGCGCGATGTCCGCCAGCCTCAGCGTGCCCGCGGCCGTGCCGTCGGAGAACCACGGCTCGCGCCCGTGCGCGGCGTCCCCGGCGAAGAAGACCAGGCCGCCGGCGAGGGACGTCAGCCCGTCGGGACTCGAGCCGACCTCGCCGGGGAACAGGTCCGCCACCAACTGCGTTCCGGCGGCGGTGCCGTCGGTGATCCACAACTCGCGGCCACTGGCCGGCGTCTCGGCCGCGAACGCGATGCGACCGCCTGACAGGGCAGTGAGAGCGAAGGGTGCCGAGCTGGCCGCGCCGGGGACGAGGTCGGCCACGAGCACGGTTCCCGCGGCCGTGCCGTCGGTGCGCCAGAGCTCGCGGCCGTGGACCACGTCGCTGGCCGCGAAGTAGACCTGGCCACCCGCTTCGACAAAGCCGGCGGGCGCGCAGGAGTGGTCGCCGGTGAAGGGCGAGGGGTCGATGTCGGCGACCAGGGTCTGGCCCTGTGCGTTGGCGGCCAGGGCGACGACGGCGAGCAGGCACGGGTGGGAAGTCCTCATGACGCATCTCTCCAGGTGTCCGGGATGTCCGAGCGGCGGGCGGGCCGATTGGAGGCCGTTCCGGCCGACCCTCCGACTCTGGCGCGCGCTGGCGTGACGTGGTGCGCCGGCTGCCGAATCTCCACCGCACACCCTCCCGCCGGGCCCTGGGCCACGGAGCGAACTCGCCCTCTCAGACGCCCAGGGCGAAGCGCGCCACCTGGCGGTGCTCGGCGCCTTCGGGGCGCAGCACGCTCCTGGACGTGGTCACCGCCGGCGAGGTGGTCCACGACTCCCTCGGCGGCCGCGCGTTCGGGCCCGAGTCGGCGGTGGACCTGGTCTTCGCCGAGGCCAAGTTCGCCGAGCTCCCGCGCACCGTCCCCACCGGCAGCGGCCGCCGCGGCTACGTCTTCGTCGAATGCACCACGCCCTCGTGCGTGCTGACCTTCGACCTGCTGGTCCACGCCGACCTGTACCCGGGCCAAGCGCCGCGCCTCGACAGCTACGACACCGTCGGCGAAGGCGTCGCCTCACCCAACGCGCCCGAGCGCGACGCCGATCGCCTGGACCTGGCCGAGCAAGTCGAGGAGCTCGGCCAGGGGCTCGATCGCGTGCGCGCCCGCGACGGACGCGGCGAAGTGAGGGCCCCGGGCAGTCAGCTCCCCAGGAGGATCGAGAGCGCGGGGGTGAGCGCCCCCAACCCGAGCACCGCCCCGCCCGGGTCGAAGACGAAGCCCTGAAAGGGAACTTCGACGCCGGCCAGGGCGCCCATCGCGGGCACCACCAGGTCGACCGAGAAGGTCCCAGCGCCGTCGCTCGTGCCGCTGGCGACGGCGAGGGGGTCGGCCACCAGGATCGCGCAGCCCGCGCCGAGCGGCAGGAAGGCCGGGCCCGAGCCCAGGAACAGGGTCGTCGGCGCCGCGACGGGAAGGTCGCTGAGCGCCACCTTGAACGCGTCCCCCACCGTCGCCGAGCCCGAGGCATCGATCGTGGGGACCACGCCCGCGGAAGCTCCGCAGCCCACCCCGATCAACTCGAGCTTCCAGTTGCCCGTGTCGGGCAGCGGCAGGGCGTGCAGCTCGCGACCGTTGACGCCGTCGTCGGCGGCGAAGAAGACCAGGTCCCCCGCCAGGGTTGCCCCGCTGGGCAGGCTCGGCGCGATCCCAGGGTTCAGGTCGGCCAGTTGCACCGGCGCCAGGAGGTCCTCTCCGACCACCCACAGCTCGACTCCCGAGACCCCGTCGTCGAGGGTGATCAAAGCGCGGGTTCCGAGCCCAGGCTTCTCCAGCAAGTCGAGGGACAGCACCGTCATGGTCACACCGTCGGTGACGTAGGGCTTCGTCCCGACCAGGGTTCCGTCGGTGAGCCACAGTTTCTTCTCCGAGTAGACCTCCTCCACGACGAAGAACACGCCCTCGCCCGCGGACACGGCCTGGTCGGTGATCGGACCGTCGGTCCGGTCGCTCTCCACGCGGGTGAGTTTGACGGTGCCAGGTGCCGAACCATCCGTCACGAAGAGCTGGCGCTGGCTGAGGGCGTCACGCGCCGAGAAGTAGATGCGATCGGCGATCGCGACCAGCGGGTGCGGATGGGAGCTGAAGGAGCCAGGCTGGACGTCCACGGCGAGCTGCGTACCCGCGACCGTACCGTCGGTGACCCAGAGCTCGACTCCCGCCCCTGAGTTCGAATCGATCGCTGCGAAGTAGACCCGGTCCCCCACCGTCAGGCCGAACTCCGGGCTCGAACTCGCCGGGCCGGACCTCAGATCCACCAACAGAGAGGTTCCCGCGGCCGTGCCGTCGGTGATCCAGGGCTCGACCCCGGTGGAGCCGTCCGTGGCCGCGAAGAGCAGAAGGTCGCCCAGCTGCCCCAGCGCGGCCGGCGAGCTACCGGCCGAACCGGGGTTGATGTCCGACAGCAGCTGCGTGCCAGCGGGCGTTCCATCGGTGGACCAGAGCTCAGCGCCAGTTGCCTGGTCATCGGCCGTGAAGAGCAGTCGGTCCCCGACCACGCCCAAGGGCACGTACTGGCTGTCGCCGAGGCCGGGCGCGATGTCGGCCAGCATCTGCGTCCCCGCGGCGGTGCCGTCGCTGACCCAGGGTTCATGGCCGAAGCCCGGCACGTCGGCGCCGAAGACCACCAGGTCACCGAGGGCCCGGATCGCGCTCGGATCGACCCCCTCGGGTCCAGCCATGATGTCGGCCACCAACTGGGTCCCCTGGGCCGTACCGTCGCTGGCCCACAGCTCTCGCCCCGTGGAACCGTCGTCGGCGCTGAAGTACAGGCGGTCGCCCAGCGCGCCGAAGTTCCCCGGAGAGGAACTGGCGCTGGCCGGCGGCACGTTGATCTCGCTCACCAGCCTGGTTCCCGCCGACGTGCCGTCCGTGATCCAGAGCTCGCGGTCGAGGCCGGTCAAGTCCGCGCTGAAGAACAGGCCGAGGCTCGAGGCGAACGTCTTCTGGGGAAACGAGTCGGCTACGCCGGGTTCGAGGTCGCTGACCAGCTCGGCGCTGTCCGGAGTTCCATCGCTCGACCAGAGCTCGTAACCCACGTCCGCCCGCGAGGCCTGGAAGTAGACCTTGCCTCCGAATTCCATGAAGTGCTTCGGCAAGGAGGCCCCGGGATCGATGTCACCGAGCACGTAGGTTCCCACCGCTGTTCCATCCGAGATCCAGGGCTCCGCGCCGAGCCCAATACTCTGGCCCCTGAATACGAGTCGGTCTCCAAAGGTGCCTAACTCGTAGAGACCGGAACCGATGGGTCCCGGGTTGAGGTCGGCGACCAGGTGGGTTCCCGCGACGGTGCCGTCGGTGACGCAGAGCTCAGGACCCGCACCAGCAACGAGTCCACTGAAGTACAGCTTGTTCCCAGCGACCTTCAGGAGCTTCGGTTCGAAGATGGCGGGGGCTCCCACGGCATCGAGGAAGGGCACCGTTCCCGCGGCGGTTCCGTCGCTACGCCAGAGCTTGGTTCCCGCGGAGAGTCCGTCACCTGCGGTGAACCAGACGGCGTCGTCGAACGCCGTCAGGTACTCGACCTCATTGTCGGAGAAGCCACCACCGCTTTGCGCCGTGACCATTGCGGTGCCCGAGACTGTGCCGTCGGTCCTCCACAGACTCCAATTGGGGCTGCCGCCGTTGATCGCGAAGTACAGGGTCCCGTTGACCTCTGGCATCTGCTGCATCGTCCACGAGTTCGCGCCGCCCGAGCCCGTGGCCGTACCGGAGGTGACCTCGTTCTGCCCCCCCGGAAGGTCCGCGAGCAGCGTAACCGCCCCCCCCGGCGTGCCGTCGGAGAACCACAGACTGCGGCCGACGGCCTCGCCGAAGTAGACCAGGCCGTCGCCGAGTGGAGTCAATCTAGAGGGGGCGTCCCCGACCGTCGGATCCAGGTCGACCAGCATGGAGGTTCCAGCGGCGGTGCCGTCGGTGATCCACAGGTCACGAGTAAACGCCAGCGTGGTCGCCGCGAAGGCAATTCGACCGTCGGCCAGCACAACCATGTGCTCGGGATTGGACGACGCTGCACCGGTCCGGAGGTCGACGACGAGCTCGGTCCCCGCCTCCGTGCCGTCCGTGCGCCAGAGCTCGCGACCGTGGACCGTGTCCTCGCCGCTGAAGTAGACGAAACCACCCGACTCGACGAGGTGCACCGGATCCGACGAGTACTCCTCGGTCACGGTCGACGAGTTGATGTCAGCCACGAGGGTCTGACCCTGGGCGGCGCTGGACAGGAGCACGACAGCGAGCAATCGGAGGCGGAGAATCATGGTTCCACTCGTTCGGAGATTCTTCGTGGGCACTCAATCGCGCGGCGGCTCAATCCGAGGCCGAGTCAGTCGCACCCACCTACCCTGGCAGATTCCGCTCGAGACCGCGCCCCTCTACCCTCCGGATTGCGATCACGGCGGCGCTCACGGCACCCGCGGGCCCCGGGATATCTCCGTTCTCAGACCGCCAAGGCGAAGCGCGCCACCTGGCGGTGCTCGGCGCCTTCGGGCCGCAGCACGCTCCGCATCAGGGACACCTCGCCGATCTCGAAGGGAGCGACGCCGGGGAAGGGCGCGCTCAACTCGAACGGCGTGGGTCGGGTGAAGCGGCAGAGGGTCAGGTGCGGCAGGAAGCTGCGCGGCTTGCGGCCCTTGACCACGAGCCGCGCGGCCAGGCGCCGGTGGAGCTCCGCCAGGGCCGAGGGGGCCTGGGCACCGGCCGCGATCAGGCGCGACGGGCCGCGCTCCGGCAGGGCCATCCAGCCGTCGGGAGCCAGCTCGAAGGCGCGCACCCCCGCCGCCGCGCGCTCGACCGACTCCGCCACCAGGGGCACGTCCCGCTCGTCGACCTCGCCCACGAAGAGCACCGTCAGGTGAATCTGGTCGGGGCGCGTGAGGCGGTGATCGGGCAGGTCCAGCCCATCCAGGGTCGCGAGCAGGTCGGTGGCGATGGCCAGGGGCGGGTGGACGGCGACGAAGAGACGAGTCACGTGGCCATGGTGAGCCAGGCCGCGCGCCTGAACCAGCACGGGGTCCTATCCCCGGCCATTCGCGGCAGCACCCTGGCCATCGGCGACCCCAGGGACGATACAAGGGGCACGCCTCGTATCACCTGGGCCACTGGTCCACTCTTCTCCCCCGAGCAGCCTTGACCGAATCGACCATCGCCACCGCGGACCACGTCCGTGAGCAACTCGACCTCTTCGAGACCGACGAGGACGCCATTCGGCGCGTCCTGGCGGTCGCCCTCGAACGGGGCGCCGATTTTGCCGACCTCTACTTCCAGCACCGCAGCGGGCGCTCGATCGGATTGGAGGACGGACTCGTCAGCCGCGCCTCCAGCTCCGTGGATCGCGGCGTCGGCGTGCGCGTGGTGGTCGGCGACCAGACTGGCTACGCCTACTCGGAGCGGCTCGAGCTCGAGCCGATGCTCGCCGCCGCGCGCACGGCGGCCACCATCGCGGCGGGCGGCAAGGCGGTCGCGCCCCAAGCTCTCCAGCACCGGGCGATTCCGCAGCTCTACCCACTGACGCGACAGATCGCCTCGGTCACGGTGGACGAGACCCTGCCCCTGGTGCGCCACGTGGAGCAGTTGGTCCGCGCCTGTGACCCGACGGTCGAGAAGGTCTCGGTCTCCTGGGGCGACTCCGACGACCGCGTGCTCCTGGCCAGCAGCGACGGCGACCTGTTCGGCGATCGGCGGCCGATGACGCGCCTGACCGTCGCGGTCACGTGCCTGAAGGACGGCGAGCGTCAGTTCAACTCCGGCAGCCTCGCCGGCCGGCGCGGGCTCGAGTGGTACACCGAGGCGCGCCTGACCGAGTTCGCCAAGGACCTGGTCGCGCGCACGCTGATCCTGTTCGAGGCGCGGCGGCCTCCGGCGGGCGAGCTGCCGGTGGTGCTGGCCGCGGGCGCCTCGGGCATCCTGCTGCACGAAGCGGTCGGCCACGGCATGGAGGCCGACTTCAACCGCAAGGGCATGTCGATCTACGCCGGGCAGATCGGCGAGACGGTCGCACCGGACCAGGTCACCATCGTCGACTCGGCCCTGCACCCGGGCGAACGCGGGGCCCTGGGCGTCGACGACGAGGGCCAGGCGACCGAGCGCACGGTGCTGGTCGAGAACGGCGTCATGCGCTCCTACCTGCACGATCGCATCTCGGCCAAGCACTACGGCGTCGAGCCAACCGGCTCGGGGCGTCGCGAGTCCTTCCGCCACGTGCCCATGCCGCGCATGCGCTGCACCTACATGGAGAACGGACCGCACACCCGCGAGGAGATCATCGCGTCGATCGATCGCGGCGTGATCTGCGAGAACTTCCTCAACGGCCAGGTGCAGATCGGCGCCGGCGACTTCACCTTCTTCGTCAAGAACGGCTGGCTGGTCGAGGGCGGCAAGATCACCGCGCCGATCAAGGACGTGAACATCATCGGCAACGGGCCCGAGGCGATCCGGCGGATCTCGATGGTCGCGGGCGACATGAAGCTCGACACCGGCGGTTGGACCTGCGGCAAGGAGGGCCAGAGCGTGCCGGTCAGCCAGGGCATGCCGACCGTGCTGGTCTCCAGCCTGACGGTGGGAGGCAGCAATGCGCAGTGAGCTCGAAGAACGCGCGGCGCGCGCGGTGCAACTAGCCAAGGACTGCGGCGCCGACGACTGCCTGGCGGCGGTGGCCTGGGGTCGCTCGGTGGAGCTCGGCTGGCACGCGAACGCCGTCGAGAAGGTGCAGGAGAGCGACAGCCTCGAGTTGTCCGTGCGCCTGTTCGCGGGCGGACGCTACTCGGCCCACTCGACCAACGACCTCGACGAGGGGCGACTGAAGCGCTTCCTCACCGACGCGGTGGCTTTGACCCGCGCCCTGGAGCCGGATCCGTTCCGCGAGATCGCGGCGCGGGAGCTCTTCGCGGGCCTGCGCAGCGTCGAGCTCGACCAGGTCGACGCGAGCCTCACGAGCCTCGACCGTGACCGCCGCATGGCGATCGCCGGCGAGCTCGCCACGGCGGCCGAAGCCGACGACGCCGTGATCGGCTCCAACTGCATGGTTTTCGACAGCGCCGGCGCGGCGGCCCTGGTCGGGTCCAACGGCTTTCGCGCCAGCCGCGAGAGCACCAGCCTGTGGTACGGGGCCGAGGTCTCGATGCGCGACGGCGAGCGTCGCCCGGAGGCGCATCGCTACGTGGGCGACACCCACGCGGCGGACTTGCCTTCGCCCAGCGAGACCGGCGCCGAGGCCCTGCGCCGCGTCAAGGCGCGCATCGGCGCGCGCAAGGTCTCGAGCCGGCGCGGTCGGATGATCCTGACCCCCGAGGCCGGCACCAGCTTCCTCGGGCGCTTGCTGGGCGCGATCTCCGCCAGCGCGGTGCAGCAGAAGCGCACCTTCCTGGCCGACGCCCAGGGCCAACGCATCGCCAGCCCGCTGCTGACGATGACCGACGATCCCTTCCGCAAGCGCTCCAGCGCCTCGCGCACCTACGACGGCGACGGCGTGGCCCTGGCCGAGCGCCGCATCGTCAGCGAGGGCGTGCTCGAGACCTTCTACATCGACTCCTACTACGGCAAGAAGCTCGGCTGGAAGCCCAACGGCGGCTGCACCACCAACCTGGTCTTCGGCCACGGCGACCAGGACCTGGCCGGCCTGCTCGGCGGGATCGACCAGGGCATCTGCGTCGAGTCCTGGTTGGGTGGCAACGCCGACATGACCAGCGGCGGCTTCTCCTTCGGCTTCGCGGGGCACCTCGTCGAGCACGGCGAGCTGACCGAGCCGGTGACGGAGATGAACATCACCGGCAACTACAAGGACCTCTTGCAGCAGCTCGTGGCCGTGGGCAACGACCCCCTGCCCTGGAGCACCTTCCGCACGCCGACGCTGGTCTTCGACGGCGTCGACTTCGCGGGGACCTGAGCCGGGGGCGTGGGAGTCCGTTAGCCTGGGGCCCGTCCCCCGGCTGTCGGATTCCCATGCGCTTGATTGTCCCCATCGCCCTGCTGGTGGCCCTCGTGGTCGCCGGCGTGCTGTTGTTCGATCGACCGCCCGCCACAAGTGAGTCGGCTACGCCGCCGGGTGCGGCACTCGCGAGCGCGGTCGAGGGCCGCTCGAGCCAAGTCAGCGAGCTCGAGTCGCAGGTCGCTCCGACCCCGGCTGCCGAGGCCCGGGTCGAGGTCCCGACTACGGCGCCGCCCGCGGCGGCCGGATCGGTAGGAACGGCCCTCGACGTGCGAGTCCTCGACGGCGACGGCCAGGCCGTCGAGCGCGCCCGGGTGCGAGTCTGGTGCGAGCAGGTCGAAGACGCCCCGCCAGTGGTGCGCGTCGACGGACACGGAGCGCTCGCCGAGACTCTCCTCGCCGACGCCGAGGGCCGCGTCGTGGTCGACGTCCCGCCCGGCGAGTACCTCCAGGTCACGGCCGATGGCGCCACTGGAACCAACTTCCGTATCAAGCGTTCGACGGTGCCGCCCCTCGAGGCGGGCGAGATCCGCGAGATCGAGATCCGCATCGAGCGGCCGCGCGGGAGCTTCCACGGCCTGGTGGTCGATGCAGTGGACGAGTCACCGCTCGCCGACGTCGCGATCCATGCCCGGCCTGCATCGACGATGATGCGCTTCGGTGGCTCGAGCTACATCGATCGCCAAGACTTCGGGCAAGAGGTCACTCGGACCGACCCATCCGGGCGCTTCGTCATCGACCTCGCCGATTGGGGCGACGGCTTCGCGACCGCGAAGGTCGTCGACCACGTGCCCGGCCAGTTCCGCGTCGACGAGGTGGGGCTCGATCCCGCCCGCCCGCTCCTGATTCGCCTCGACCGTGGCGCGAGCCTGGTCGGCACGGTCGACGGCCTCGCGCAACCCGCGACGATCACGGCGACGTGTGCGTCCTACCACCTGAACGCCGGCGGCGAGCCTGTCATCACAGGTGGCGACATCGCCTGGCGTGCAACCATCGACGAGCTCGACGGGTCCTTCGAGCTCGGGGGTCTGCTGCCCGAGACACCGCTCGTGGTCGAGGTGCTGGCCGGTCGGACGAGCCTGTTGCGTGTGCCGCAGGACCTGGTGTTGGAACAGGGCGAGCGGCGCGAAGTGCATTGGTCCGTAGCCTCCGGCGCGACGGCGCGGGTGATCGCCGTCGACGCGAACGGTGCACCCCAGCCGCAAGTGGTCGTTCGCCTCTATCCGGGCCCCGAGGTGCCGCGTCCGGGCGTCGTCCCCGACCAGGCCTCGACCCACGCCGCGGGCGAGACCGACGACTCGGGCACGATCGTGTTCCGCGACCTCCAACCGGGCCGATGGGTCGTGGCACCCGGGCACCTCCCGGACACTCCCGACGAACTGGCGGTGGCGTCCCTTGCGACGTTCTTCGACGTCGCGCCCGGCGCCGAATCCGTCGACGTCCGCGTCACCGTCCACCGCGGCCTTTGGATCACCGGTCGATGCGAAGGGCCCGACGGCCAGCCCATGGAGAGGTTCTACGTCTCGGGGGCCAAGATCGGGGGCGAGGCCGCCTCCGCGGGCGCGACGACCGACGCGGACGGCAACTTCCGCCTCGGCCCCCTCGTGCCGGGGCTGTGGCGCGTGAGTGCCTCGACCTCGACGAAGTCAAGTGGGCCCGCCCCGCCCGAGCCCCAGGACCTCCCCGCAGGCACCAACGGCGCGCAGTTTCGATTCCGCGAGGCGAGCAGTGTGACCGCTGTCCTGATCGACCCGACCAGCGGCGAGCAGTTGGGGGGACGGCTGGAGGTCCAGGCCATCGACTTCTTCGACTTCGACCGCCGCCTCGCCGACCCCGAACTTCCGACCCGCTTCGGCGGCCTGATCCCAGGCCGCTACAACTTGCTCGGCATCGCGGCCGACGGCCGCCGCGGAGCTGTCCGTGGCCTGCACTTCGAGGCCGGCGACAACCCGGGACCGATCGAGGTCCGCGTCGCGCCGGTGGGCGAGGTGCTGCTGCGCTACACCGGCCCCCAGGAGTACGCCAACGTCAAGGTCGAGCAGGACGGCGTGGTGTTCGACAGCGACGGACTGCGCAGCGGCACGAGCCAGGTCTTCGCTGCGCCGCTCGGACAGGTGACCGTGCGCTACTCCCGCTACCTCGGCGGCCTCGACGAGAACGGCGAGTCCCGCAAGCTCGTGCACGAGGAGTCAGTCGAGATCCGCGCGGGTGAGGTCGCCGAGGTGGTCTATCGGGTTGAAGACGAGTGATGCACCGACTTCATCCGGGTCAACGCGGACTCACGCGCTCGATCGTGCCCGTCTTCGTCGCGGTGGCCCTCGTCGTCGCCGCCCTGATCCTGTTCGATCGGAACACGGGCTCGAACCGTGCAGCGCTGCCGACGGTGCCCCCTGCGCCGAGTTTCACCGCGACGACCGAGACCGAAGGAGCCATGGCCGAGCTGGACCTGGTTCCGGATGGGACCACGGCGGCTCGGGTCGAAGCAGCTCAGGCCGCGGCCGGGGTCGAGACTCTGCTCGCGATCCGAGTGATCGACGGGTTCGGCGCGCCGCTCGCCGGTGCATCGGTGCGAGTCAATCTCAATGAGCAAGTCGATAGCGAACTCGCGCCGCCAGCGGCCGGTCGCGGCGCTGTCGAAAAGGACCTGATCGTGGGCAGCGACGGACTCGTTCTGGTCGAAGTCCCGCCGGACCAGAGGCTCCTCGTTTCGGCCAAGGGGCCCGAGGGGGCCTACTACCGCCCGAACCAATCGACCTGGCTGACCCTCAGCCCCGGCGAGACGCGTGAGGTGGAACTCGTCGTGGAGCGACCGAGCGGGACCTTCCACGGTCTGGTGGTCGATGCGGTCAACGGGCAGCCCCTGGCGGGCGTCTCGATCCGCCCGGTGCCTCCGCGTCGCCGCGGTTCCGCGACTGGCCCCGCCGTCGCGGCCAGTGGCGACGCGGACGCGGGCGTCACCCGCTCCGACTCCGCCGGGCGCTTCACCTTCGACCTCGCCAAGTTCGGCGACGGGTCCGCAACTGCAACGACCGCGGAGCGCGTCCCTGTCCGGTTCCGCGTCGACGAAGACGGGCTCGACCCCGAGCGGCCCCTGCTCATCCGCATGCAGCTCGCCGCAACGCTGGTCGGCACCATCCGCGGGCTGGACGAGCCCGCGACGATCACCGCGACCTGCGCCGCGCACCACCTGAGAGTCCGCGGCGAGGCCAACAACAACGGTGGTGATCTCGTCTGGCAGGCCCCCGTCGACGCGGTCGACGGCTCCTTCGAGTTGGCCGGCCTCCTACCCGAGAAGCCGCTGCAGATCGAGCTGCGCGCCGGCCGCGAGGTGCTCCAGCGCACGCCCCAGGACCTGGTGCTGAAGCCGGGCGAAAGACGCGAGCTGAACTGGTCGGTGGAATCCGGCGCGACGGTGCGGGTGACGGCCGTCGACGGGACCGGTGTGCCCCAATCGGGCGTCCTGGTGCACCTCTACCCGGGCTCTGCGTCCTGGCAGGTCGAGCTTGCCCCCCGGCAAGCCGACCCGCTCGACTCGGGCTCGACCGACGCATCCGGCGTGGTCGAGTTCCACGGGGTTCAGCCGGGTCGTTGGTGCGTGGCCCCCAAGAGTCTCCCGGGCATCGCCGACGAGAGCGCCATCGCGCCCCAGTTGACGAGGGTCGACGTCGATCCCGGCGACAGCGAGGTCGAAGCCCGCGTCGTGGTCCACCGTGGGGAGTGGATCGCCGGCCGCGCCGTGGACCACGAGGGCGAGCCCATCGGCGGCTTCACCGTCATCGCCTCGAAGATCGGCGGCGAGGCGGGGGCGCACTTCTCGGTCGCCAAGCAGGACGGCACCTTCCGCATCGGGCCACTCCTCCCGGGTCTGTGGCGAGTGCAAGCCTGGAGGCAGATCTCCTCCGGGTTCACGGCGCCGCCCGATCCCCTGGACCTGCCGACGGGCACCACCGACGCGCTCCTGCAGTTCCGCGTCGGGGCTCAGTTGAGCGCGATACTGGTCGACCCGATCACCGGCGAGCAGTTGGCGGGCGACCTCTGGCTCGAGGCTGGTCCCCTCGACTTCCGCCACGGGAACGCCCAGCGCTCGCAACCCACTGGATTCGGCGGTCTGGTCCCGGGTACCTACCAACTCAGCGGGATCGCCGACGACGGTCGACTGGGCGTCGTGCGCGGCCTGCAGTCGAGGGCGGGCGAGACCCTGGAGACGATCGAGGTTCCGGTCGCTCCCGGCGGCGAGGTGCGCGTGCACTACGAGGGCCCCCAGGAGACCGCTGTCGTCTACATCGAGCAGGACGGTGTTTCGTTCACGTTCGACAGCGTGCGCAGCGGCACGAACAAACTGCTCGCCGCCCCCCTCGGGCAGGTCACGGTGCGCTTCTCGCGCTACCTGGGCGGCCTCGACGAGAGCGGCGAGCCCCGCAGGCTCGTGCACGAGGAGACGGTCCAGGTCCGGGAGGGCGAGGTCGCCGAGGCCGTCCTTCTGGTCGAAGACGACTGACCCGGCGACCTCGCCCCACCATCAGCTCAGCCCTCGATCACGAGCTCGTGGGCGTCGGTGAAGACGATCCCGCTCGCGGCGAGGGAGACGCCCTGGACGACGATGCTGATCCCGGCCAGGCCGGCGGGGATCACGACGTCGACCGACGAGCCGCCCAGGGGCAGATTGACCGGGTTGATCAGGTTCAGCGCGCCGTCGAGGGTCACGACGGGCAGCAGCGCGTCGAGCCACAGGCCGGCGAAGAAGGGACTGGCCTGGACCGTCCCGGGCACCACGCCCTGGGCCAACAGCGCGAAGGGCTGCAGCTCGAGGGAGCCCGCGGGCGAGGCGACCTCGAGGGTGGCGACGTCACCGGCGACCGCGGCCTTGACGAACTCGCCGGGGAAGGCGTTGGGGGCGCCGTTGACGCCCGTGCGCAGCGCCAGGTCACCGCCGACCGCCGGGTAGGGCTTGGCGTCGAGCTGCCACAGGGCGTCGTTGCCGCTCGAGGGGTGCTGGATGCAGACGATGAAGCGGTAGGGATCGTTGGGGTCGGCGAGCAGGCCGGTCGGCTCGGAGCCGTCGACGCCCAGGCTCGCGAAGATCCCCATGCCCTCGGCGACGCCATCGCCGTCGGCGTCGACGCACTTCCAGATGTCGCCGGGGCCCTCGTCCTCGAGGATGTAGATCGAGCCGAAGGCGTCGATCGCCAGGTTGTCGGGATCGTCGAAGTTGGTCGCCGAGTCCGGACCCGGGCTGGTGGTCGGCTCGTTCTGGGTCGGGTTGACGTCGAGCCCCGTGGCCAGGTCGATCGTGTCGAAGTTGACGAACTCGCGCACGAAGGCCGTGTCCGCGCTCGTCAGCTCGATGGAGAGCACGCGGTTCTCGCTCGTCAGGGTGCAGTAGACGACCTCGTTGCCGTTCGCCAGGAAGCCGACGGCCAGGTCCTCGGGGCGACCGTAGGGCGTGCCGACCAACTCGTCGGCCGCCGTGCGCCCGCCGGTGGTATTGACGAAGGCGAAGGGATCGGCCGTGGTCAGGGCCACGCCGTCGGCGTCGGTCAGCGCCACCCACGAGGCGGCGCCGAAGCGCGCAGCCGCCAGGTTTGCGGCGTTGTCCCAGTTGGCCGAGGCATCGACCGTGGAGTCCGCGGCGAAGGCATCGACGCTGAGCACGAAGCTCTGCCCCACCGAGAGATCGCCGGCGACCTTCGGTACGAACTTGTAGAGCGAACCGGAGTTGTCCTCGTCGACGAAGTAGACCTCGCCGCCGGCACCCAGGCGCAGCCCCTCGTGGCCCACGGCGGGGATGTTGGAGCGCCAGACGACGGTCGGGGTGGCGGACTTCGGATCCAGGATCTCGAACAGGCGGCCGCCGGTGGTCTCCTCACCGGTGAGGACCGAGCCCCAGGGCGTGAGGGTGGCCGGGTCGAGGCGGGCGTAGTCGTCGTTCGTGGCGCTCCAGGCCAGGGGGTCGGACTCACGAACCCCAGAGCCATTGCCTTCCAGCAGCACCTCGAAGGTCCCGTCCTGGGTGTCGTAGCGGAACACCCCCGCGCCGCTGGAGACCTCGGCGGGGATGAAGACGAAGCGGCTGGTCTCGTCGAAGGCGACCATGTCCCAGTTGCTGAAGCTGGCGGGCAGGCCGAGGGGTGTCAGCGTGTCGCGATCGGTGATCAGGGTCTGGATCACGCTGGTCGGAGTCAGGAAGGGCGCCGTGGCCTCGGTCGGAGTCGTGTCACCGGCGGTCGCCGGCAGGGGGAACGTCTGGCCCAGGGCGATGCTCGCACTCGCGGGGATCGTCGCCAGGACCAGAATTTGAGACTTCAGCATGTCGGGAGTCGGACTGCCCAAGTGGGCGGATGCACGAAGGACGACGGGTCGCGTCGATGCGCGAACTCACCCGTCGTCACGGCGCACAGCCTCGCTGTCCGACATCAAGTCCCGCGCAGCGCCCGGTCAGCGACGCGAGAAGTGCGCGCAAGGATCCGTACACACTCGGGCCACGCGCTTGGTGTGCGATTGACCCACGAACGACCGCAGCTTCGCGCGCCATTCGCACTGGCCTCACACCCCGCCGCTCTCGCGCGCGCGCGTCAGTTGACGACCGTCAACTCGTGCGCTTCGGTCAGGGTCAATCCACCCGCACCGATCGTCACCGCTTGAATGGCGATCGAGAAGCCGGCCAGACCACTGGGTACCACCAGGCTCGCGGACGAGCCGCCGCCGGGCAGGTTCACCGGCGCGACGAAGTTGGTGGTGCCATCCAGGATCACCGCGGGCCACAGCAGGTTCAGCCACGACCCCGCGATGAACGGGCTCGGGATCAAGCCACCCGCAAGGGCGCCCTGGCCGAAGACGATGTACGGCTCGCCCAGGTGCGTCCCGCCCGGGGACTCGACCTCGAGGGCCACCGTGTCGCCGGCGCCGGCGGCCTTCACGAACTCACCGGGCAGGGCGACCGCGGGTCCGTTCACGCCCGTGCGCAGCACCAGGTCATCGTCCGATCCCGGATAGGGCCGCGTGTCCAGCGCCCACAGAGCGTCGTTGGCGCTGTCGGGGTGCATCACGCACAGCCAAAAGCGGTAGGGGTCGTTCGGATCGGCGATCAGCCCCGTCGGCTCGGTGCCGGCCACCCCCAGGCTGAGCCAGATCCCCATCCCCTCGGCCACGCCGTCGCGGTCCGCGTCGACGCACTTCCACACGTCGCCCGGGTTCTGGTCCTCGACCACGTAGATGTCGCCGAAGGCATCCACGGCCAGGTTGTCCGGATCGTCGAAGTTGGTCGCGGTGTCCGGCCCGGGGCTGACCGTGGGGCTCTGCTGCAAGGGGTTGACGTCGAGGCCGGTGGCCAGGTTGAGCGTGTCGAAGTCCACGAAGACGCGCACCGTGCAGTGCGTCGGGTCGCTCAACTCGATCGAGACCACGCGGTTCTCGGAGGTCAGCGAACAGAACAGCACCTCGTGGCCATTCGCGAGGAACGACACCTCCAGGTCCTCCGGCCGGCCGTAGGGCGTGCCCTTCAGCTCGTCCGCCGCGTTGCGACCGCCGGTGGTCGTCACGAAGGCGAAGGGATCCGCCGCGGTCAGGGCAACGCCGTCCGCGTCGGTCATGGGCACCCAAGTCGCGGCGCCGAAGCGACTCGCCGAGAGGTTCACCGGCGCGCTCCAATCCAGGGCCGCGTTGGCCAGGGGGTTGGCGGCGTAGGCGTCGACGCGCAGCACGAAGGACTGGCCCACCGACAGGTCGCCCGGCGTCTTGGGCGCGAACTTGTAGATCGAGCCCGAGTTGTCCTCGTCGACCATGTAGACGTTGCCGAGGGAGTCCAGGCGCAGGCCCTCGTGGCGCAGGGCGGGGATCCCCGAGTGCCAGACCACGTCGTAGGGGCCGCCGGTCGCGAGGGGGTTTCGGACCTCGAACAGGCGCCCGCCGGTGGTCTCCTCGGCAGTCAGCACTGACCCCCAAGGCGTCCAAGTGGCCGGGTCGAAGCGTCCGAAGTCGTCGGTGGCCGCGCTCCACTGGGCGGGGTCCGATTCACGCACGCCGCTGTTGTCGCCGACCATCAACAGCTCGAAGCTCGAGTCCTGGGTGTCGAAGCGGAACAGGCCCGAGCCCTGGGAGACCTCCGCCGGCACGAAGACGAAGCGGCTGGTCGGATCCAGGGCGATCATGTCCCAATTGCCGAAGGTCGCGGGCAGGCCCTGGAGTGTCAGGGTCAGGCGGTCGGCGATCTTGGTCTGGGTGACGCCCGCCGGAAGCAGGAAGGGAGCCGTGCCCTCCGTCGCGGTGGTGCTGCCCGTGGTCGCCGGAAGGGGATAGGTCTGCGCGGCGGCGGTACCGGCGCACAGCAGTAGGGGAACCAGCAGCTTGGTGAGCATCATGGGCGGGTCTCGGGGAGGAGCGTTCGCGGTCACGCTCATCCTAGATCTCCGGTTCGAAAGTTCGGCGGCCCAGGACTCAGTCCCGGACGGTCGCGGTTCCCGTTCGTCTGCTCCGCGATCCTCGGCAGGGGGATACGACGGTCGCCATGGACCGAGACGCAGCGCCCGACCTCGAGATCGCGCCGCGAGCCGTCTGCTCTACCTGCGTCGAACGACAGCCGGCGTCGGGGCTATCGCGGCCCGTTCACGAAACGCCGATGGCGCTCGCGAACCAGTGCTCGGGCAGTTGTGCCCGCAGCTCGGCCTCGTAGGCGCGCCAGGCGCCCACCCGCAGTCGCTCCGCCGCGGGCGCCGGCGATGTGCGCTCGGGCAGTGCGAGCCCGGCGAACTCGCACAGGCGCCGCTGCTGGATGCTCGGCTCCCGCACCAGGTCCGCCGCGTCGACCTCGAGCAGCGGCAACGACAGGACCTTCCGCCAGTGCTCCATCAAGCGCGCGGCATCGCCCTCGTGCTCGACGATCTCCGCCAGCGAGCCGCTCCAGGACAGGTCGACCACGCCGCGGTGCATCAGCAGGTCCTCTAGTGCCGCGTCGCGGCGGTCACGCCGCACGTGGATCACCCGCGCGTCGGGCAGGCAGCTCGCGACCAGACCGAGGTAGAGCCCGTTGCCCGCGCTCACGTCGAGGGTGCGCTGGCCCCGCGCGGCGCTGCCGACGAGCTCCACGTAGCGGTGGGCCATGCCGGCCCAGTGCCCGCGCTCCAAGCGCTCGCAGCCCAAGGGAAAGGGCAGGCCGACCGTGGGCTCGACCTGGGCCGCCAGGGTCGCCAGGTGTCCCGCTTCGGTGCGCGCGGTCGAGGGGTGGTTGCCGAGCAGGCCGGCCACGTGGTCGAGGGCCGCGCTGGGCGTGCCGACCACGACGATCGGCGCCGAGCCGCGCAGCCCCGCGCCGCGCGCCTGGGCGAAGTAGGTCGCGTCGAAGGTGGCGATGGTCTGGTCGACCTGGGCGCTGATGGAGGTCGCCGCGTCGCCGGTGGCGGTCAGGGCGTTGCCGGCCGCGGCCTGGACCAGCGCTTCGGGCAAGCCGCGGCCGCGCAGGACCTCCGCCAGGGCGTGGTGCAGGTTGGCGAGCCGCACGCGGTTCCCCGCGGCGCTGGCGGCGCTCAACTCGGCGCGCAGCTCGGCCTCGTCCAGGGGCTCGCCGGCGCGCGCCAACTCGTACCAAGCGCGCGATTGACCCATGGGGTCCATGGACGCCGCGCGGGCCAGGCGCAGGGCCGCCCGCTCGCCGTTGCCGCTGGCGCGGTCGATGGCGGCGGCGACGTTGTGGAGGGTCGCATCGGCGGGCGCGAGACCCAGGCCGTGGTCCACGGCCCGGCGGGCGCCGTCGACATCACCCGAGGCCAGGCGCGCCCGCGCCAGGATGCCCAGGAGCTCGGCCGTCATCGGACCCAGGGCCAAGGCGCGGTCGATGGCACCGAGGGCCGCGCTGGGCCGCGACTGGTCCAGCTCCAGGGTCGCCATCGCCAGCCAGGCCTCGCGTTGGAGGGGGTCCGCCGCGAGGGAGCGCTCCAGCACCAACCGCGCCCGCGCGAGGTCACCGCTTTGGGCCAGTGCCCCGCCGAACGCGGTCAGGGCTTGGCTCGAATGGCCATCGACGCGAACGGCCGTCGCGAACAGCCGCAGGGCTTCGTCCACCCGACCGGCGACGAGGCTGGCCTCACCGGCCCGCAAGAGGTCCTCGGAGGTCGGCGCCCCCGGACGGCTGGAGGAGGGGATCAGGTCCGAGGGGTGCATGCGGGGTGGTTATCGGAGGCCCCCGCCGGCGCTTGAGCGTCGATTCGAGGCCCCCCGCGCCCCGTCAGCTCCCCGCGTCCAGCAGCTCGACCAGCGTCTCCCCGAGCAGCCGGAACTCCTCCGACCGACCGGACGCGCGGCGCCAGACCAGGCCCACCTCGCGGTGCGGCCGCGGGTGGGTGAAGGGCCGCACCTCGATCGCGGCCCCGTGCATGGACTCCACGTCGATGGCGATCTCGGGCAGCAGGGTCAGCCCCAGCCCCCCCGCGACCATCTGGGTCAGGGTCCCCAGGCTGGTGGCGCGCATCTGCATGTTCTCCACCGCGCCGGCGCTGCCGCACAGGGCCAGGGCCTGGTCGCGCAGGCAGTGCCCATCCTCGAGTAGCAGCACGTCCTCGTTCGCCAAGTCGGACTCCTTGAGGCGCCGGCGCTTGGCCAGCGGGTGGTCCGGCGGCAGGGCCACGTGGAAGTCGTCGTTGAACAGCAGTTGGGCCTCGAAGTCCCCGGTGACCGGCAGGGCCAAGAGGGCCACGTCGAGCTCGCCGGACCCCAGGCGCTCGAGTAGCAGGTGCGTGAACTCCTCGCGCAGGTACAGGCGCAGCTCGGGGAAGCGCGAGCGCAGGCCCGGGATCACCCGCGGCAGGAGGTAGGGCGCGATGGTCGGGATCACGCCCATCCGCAGGGTCCCCACCAGGGGCTCGCGCCCGGAGGCCACGGCCGAGAACAGGCCGTCGACCGCCGAGACGATGTCGCGCGCCCGCGCCACGACCTGGCGCCCGGTCGCCGTCAACAGCACCTGGCGCCGATTGCGCTCGAAGAGCTGCACGCCGAGCAGCTCCTCGAGGGTCTGGATCTGGGCGCTGAGGGCCGGCTGGGTCACGCCACAGGCCTCGGCGGCGCGGCGGAAGTGCAGGTGCTCCGCCACGGCCAGGACGTATTCGAGCTGGCGCACGGTCGGTCGATTGGGCGGCGAGTGGGTCCCATCACGGCGGTGGTCGGCCATGGGGCCTTGATAACCCAAAGCGATCCTGACTCGCAATCGAAGCGATTGGATTTATCACCGATCATGGCCGATCTTCTCCTGCACGGCGCGCTGCGAAGCGTGCCACCAACCAACCGCCACAGGACTCCCACCATGCTCACCGTCGGCAACCGCCTCCCCGAATTCGACCTCCAGGCCACCGTGGACATCGAGAAGCCCTCCACGGCCTTCGCTCGCATCACCCACGAGAGCCACCCCGGCAAGTGGCGCGTGATCTTCGCCTGGCCCAAGGACTTCACCTTCATCTGCCCCACCGAGATCGCCGCCTTCGGCAAGCTCGAGCGCGAGTTCGCCGATCGCGACACCCAGATCCTGGGCCTGTCGACCGACTCCGAGTTCGTGCACCTGGCCTGGCGCCAGAACCACGACGACCTGCGCGACCTGCCCTTCCCGATGCTGGCGGACGTCAAGCGCGAGCTGTCGCAAGCCCTGGGCATCCTCGACGAGAAGGAAGGCGTGTGCCTGCGCGCGACCTTCATCGTCGACCCCGAGGGCGTGATCCAGCACGTGTCGGTCAACGGCCTCGACGTGGGTCGCAACCCCCAGGAGACTCTGCGGATCCTGGACGCGCTGCAGACCGACGAGCTGTGCCCCTGCAACTGGCAGAAAGGCGACGACACCATTCAAGTGGCCTGAGAGGAGACGCCATGAACATCGATTCGATCCGCGAACGCCTACCGGACACGGCCAAGGACATCCGCCTCAACCTCGGCAACGTCAGCCGCTCGGAGCACCTCAGCGAGCGTCAGCTCTGGGGCACGCTGGTGGCCACGGCCCTGGCGGTGCGCTGCCCCGAGCTGGCCGCGGCGATCGACGCCGAGGCCGCCGAGCACCTGTCCGAGGCCGACCTGCAGTTGGCCAAGTCCGTCGCCACCACCATGGCGATGAACAACGTCTACTACCGCTTCGTCCACCTGCTGGGCAAGCCGGAGTATTCGCAGCTCCCCGCGCGCCTGCGGATGCAAGCGCTGGGCGGGCCTGAGGAGGGCAAGCTCGATCGCGAGCTGTGGGCCCTGGCGGTCTCGGCCGTCAACGGCTGCGGCATGTGCGTCCAGGCCCACGAGGCGGTCCTGGCCGCGGGGGGTGTGAGCTCCTTGCAGATCCAAGACGCGGTGCGCATCGCGGCGACGGTCAGCGCCGCCGCGACGGCACTGACGAGCTGCGCGGCCTCGCCCTCCACGAACTGACCGCGCAGGCGAGGTGGATCGGGCCGGTCGCCGATCGGGCGACCGGGCCCGTCCCTTGCACTCCGCGCGGGTCCCAGGCCAGCCGCGCGGCGCAGGGCGAGATTTGCGTTCCGCACGGAGCCGTGGCTTTGGCTGCGCTCACATCGGTCCCGCGGCGGAGGTCGACGTCGGCGCGCGCCGCGCCCGCGCGCGACGGCGGCAGTCCAGTCCGCTAACCTCGCTCCCGATGGACCTGGACCTCGACGACCTACGCGCGTTGATCGCCGCCGGCGAGGGCTCGAAGGTCGAGTTCAAGCGCGGCCTGCCCCGCGCGCCCAAGGTCGCCCGCACCCTGGCCGCCTTCGCCAACACCCGCGGCGGCCACTTCCTGGTCGGCGTCGAGGACCGCGGCGGCGTGCCGGGCGCGCCCCATCCGCCCGACACCGCGCGCGAGCTGCGCGACATCGCCGCGCACTTCGTGCGCCCCGCCTTGCGGCCCACCGTCCAGATCCTCGAGCTCGACGGCCGTCCGGTCGTGGTGGCTTCGGTGCCCCTCTCCGATCGCCGCCCCCACGAAGTCGACCGCGAGGACGGGACGGTCGAGATCCCGGTCCGACTCGGCTCGTCGACCCGCGCCGCGCGCGGCGCCGCCCTTGAAGCCCTGCGCCGCGGCCGCAGCCCGAGCGGCACCGCCGGCCTCGACGCTTTGGAACGGGCGGTGCTCGAATGGGTCGCACGCCAAGGCGACGCCGGCACCGACTCCCAGGGCCGCTGCACGCCCCAGGCCTACGCCAAGTCCCGCAACATCGGCACCGTCCGCGCGCGCCGCGCCTTCGTCAAGCTGGAGCGCGCCGGGCACTTGATCGGCCACGGTGCGGGATCGCAGCGCTTCTACTCGCGGCCGTAGTGGGAGTTCAGCCGCGCTGCGGCGCCACGGCCCGGCGGTGCGACCACACAGCACGCTCGCATGTCCTAGTCCATCGGGCTCGTGGACTCCGCGTCAGTCCCGAGCGCCGCTAGGCACCGACGCCACAAGCGGACGGATGATCCGCCGCGCTCGGCTCTCGGAGTGAAACTCGAGGCCGACGCGGCGGCGAGATCTCACCGCCCGTCGAGAGCCCTCCCATCGCCCTCCATTCGCTCACTGGCTGCGGAACGAGTGCGGCCGCCCGTGACCTGACCACGGGCGGCCGCTCGCTTCCTTCCCTTCAGGCAGGACAAGGTCGCGGGCGCGGGCTCTCCCCAGCCGGCGCCGTTGCAAGCCCCGCTCGCGCGGGGCGTCCCGGGTGAGGTGGGACGCCGGACTCGAAGGCCAGGTTCCGCGTCGATTCACGTGAGTCGCGCGCCAGAGGGTCGAGGGCCCGCCCGGGACCGGTGGGGGGAACCGGACCGGCGGGCGCGGTGGCCGGTCCGCCCGCGCTCGCCGGCGGGACGCGCGAGGCGGCGCCGCTCCCAGCGCGCGAACGGCTCACGGTCCGACGGGTCGCTCGGGGTGGAACTGGGGGAAGCGGGCGTGTGCGGGCTCCCGCCGAACGGGGCGGGAGCGGGCCCACGCGGCCGCACCCGATCGGCGGCCGGAGCGGACCTCCCAGCTCGGATCTGCTAGAACCTCAGCCCCTCCGGTCCCCCACACGGCGGGCCGACCCCATGGAGACCATCGAGCAGATCGTTCGCAAGCCCGCTGAAGTTCGGCGCGCCACCCCCCTCTTCCTGCAGCACGACCTGTTCCACGACGTCCGCTGTTGGGAGTCGTTCATCGGCCACCTGAACGGGCTCGGCTACGTGTGCCGTGCGATCAGCCTCCCCGGCCACGGCCAGAGCTCGATGCATAAGGGGGAGCTGAACTTCTACAACCTCGAGGACTACATCAACCCGTTCGCGCGGCGCCTGTCGCGGATCAACCCGCGGCCGGTGGTCATCGCCCACGGCATCGGCGCGCCGATGTTGATGAAGACCCTCGAAACGCGCGACGAGAAGAGCCTGGAGGTCGGCGACCTGCCGGCGGCGGCGCTGATCGCCCCGATGCCCCTCACGGGCGCGGGGGGGATGCTGAAGCGCCTGGCCAAGCGCCACCGCATCAACACCCTGACCGGCACGCTCAAGCGCAATCCCTACCACTGGGTGCGCACGCCGAAGCTCGCGCGCGAGCTGCTCCTGGGTCCCAAGGCGACGATCGACGACGCCAGCTTCCACGACCTGATCGTGCCCGAGTCCATGGGTCTGATCGAGCAGCTCAAGGACGGAGTCGTCCTGCGCGAACGCCTGCTCGAGATGCCGATGCGCGTCTTCGCGGGCACCGCGGACGCCTGCTTCGCCCTGGACGCGACGCGTGAGTACGCCCGGGCCCTGGGCGCGGAGATCGAGCTGTTCGAGGACGCCGGGCACGACCTGATGCTCGAGCCCTGCGCCGCGGACCTGGCGCGCAGCATCGACCGCTGGATCGTCGAGGACCTGAAGCTGCCGTAGACAGATCAGTCGGCGCGGCCCCGTTCCAGGCAGGCCGCGCCGACACCGGTCACGAGGATCCGCGGCCCCCACGACCAACTCGATCGTCGGCGCCGCGTCAGGGATTGGTCGCGGCTGCGATCAGTTCCGCATGGGTCGGTCCATGTACCGACGGCGGCGGTCCGGCGACGGACGTGCCGTGCAGTTGGGGCGCATCGAAGGTCGTGGTCGGGTCCGGAAGCTCGGCCGGCGAGCCGACCAGGCACAGCTCGACCGCCTCGCTGGCCGCTCCGTCGATGCCCGCCAGGGCGGGCTCGAGCACCAGGTAGGCGTGGGTCAGGACCAGGCCCGAGAGGGCCGGATCCGAGCCGGCTGGGACGGCGATCGCGGCCAGGCCGTGGCCCGTGCCATCGAGCAGGCCGAAGGTGCCGACGAAGGGCCCCTGGTTGGTGAGTTGCAGCGACGCGATCGTGTAGGCATCGATCGCCAGGGGCAGGGAGCCGATGCCCTCGCCGGAGTTGGGCTGCACCGCCGCGCTCGCGGCCCCCAGCACCAAGTAGGGCAGGCCGCCCGCAAGGGGCCCCGCCGCCAACTCGAGCTCCTGCACACCGCCCGCGACCAGGGTCAGGATCTCGGTCTCGGAGTGCAGCAGGCGCAGCAGGCCGACCGCGTGGCGCACCGCGTCGCCGGCGCGGGGCAGGCCAGAGCCGAAGCTCGGGTCCCAACCGGGCGCGCCCAGGTCGCCGGCGGTGTCGCGCAGGATCTGGTCGACCTGGTCCGGCTCGAGGGTCGGGTCCATGGCCAGCACCAGGGCCGCCACTGAAGCAGCGAGGGGCGCCGCGTAGCTGGTGCCGGAGACCTGACACACATCCCCTTCCACGTAGCCCCCGTCGCCGCTCACGTCCGTGGTCCAGATCCCCTGCCCCGGCGCGCAGAAGCCGGCCTGGGGCCCCTTGCAGGAGAAGCTCGCGAGCGTGCCGTAGTCGGTCATCGCCGTGATCGCGTGCACCTCCGGCAGGGACGCCGGCCAGGTGATCGCGCCGGAGCTGTTGCCCGCGGAGGCGAAGTGCACCATGCCCTGACCGCGCGTCTGCTCGTACGCGTTCGCGATCGCGAAGGAGTACTGGTTGTAGTAGTTGCTGTTGACGCTCACCCGCGCGCCGTTGTCGGCGCCCCAGGCCAGGGCCGCGGCCGTCCACGAGTACTGGGTCGTCCACGCGCCGGTGCAATCGGGCAGGGTCACGAAGCAACGCGCCGAGAAGAGCGCCGCATCCGGCGCCGCGCCCGCCACGCCGAGGCCGTTGTCGTGGATCGCACCGATGCAACCGGCCACGGCGGTGCCGTGCTTGTCGCAGGGCTCGACCGGCCCACCACCGCCGCCGGCTCCGGTGAAGTCGGCGCCGAGGGTCACCGTCAGGTCCGGGTGCGCGAGGTCGACGCCCACGTCGATGACCATCACCGGCACTGCTTGCGATCCCTTGGTCAGCGCCCACGCCAATTGGGTATCCAGATCGATGTCGAAGCCCTTGGACGAGGGGTAGTCGTTCTCGTGGGCCCACTGCAGGCCGAACAGCGGATCACTGGGCGCGATCACCGGGCCGTTGCCCTGGGTCGCGCCCGCGTGGGCGCTGCTGCCCTCGAACAGGCAGTCGGACTCGGCCCAAAGGATCGACTCGGACTGACGCAACCCGCGCACGCGCTCGATCACCGCGAACCCGTCGACCAGGTCCGGACGGGCGCGGAAGGCTCCGGCCACGCCGCCCAGGTTCGACTCGACCACGCGCAGGTCGGGAGCAAGGCGTCCGAGTGCGGACTCACCCACGAGGCCCGGCGACTTCAATCGCACCAGGATCTCGGCGGTGGGCGCGACGATGCGCCCGTCGGGCATGGTCCACAGGGGCGTGGCGAAGTGCACCCGCGGGTCGGAGGCCACTTCGACGACTGCGCCGAGCAGCTCGCCCGCGTGGACCGTTCGGCCGAGGCCGACCCGGTGCCAGCCGGGCGCATGGAAGCTCTCCACCGACCTTGGCGCTGCGCCGGCGCCGAGGACCAGCGCGCGCACCAGGCCGGGATCCTGGACGCCGCCCACGAGCTGCACGGCGAGGGCACTCACCGGTTGGAAGTCGAGCTCCCACGGGGCGGCGCCATCTGGCGCGAGATCGACATGGCCGTGGGCCCCGAGCGTGAGCAGGAGCGCTGCGCCGAGCAGGCCGAGGCCTGGCGTGGACCGACGGGGACGACGAAGGAACAGGCCGACAACAGGCAGCGCGAAAAGCCGACGCATGACAAGACCTCGAGCTGTCGCGCACCGCAGGGGGTCGGTGCACGGGGACGAACGAGGTGGGTCGGGGCGCGGTTCCCGTCGAGCGAGCGGGGTGGGCGTTCTTGGAGGGGCCGAGGCCCCCGCGAATGCCCCGCTGATGGTGCTAGTGCCCCGCGACCGCCGAGTTCCCGACAGGAGCGACGAATCGCGGGAGTTTCGGAGCGCTCGTCCGCGAGGGCGCTCTACGGAGCGTGGAGCCCGCCATTGTCAGGAACGCCCCGTGCTCGGGGCAGCGAACAGCCAGCCGGAAGGCACGCACCTCGGGACCTGAGGCCCTCCGGAAGCCGTCAGCCCTCGCTGACCACGCTCAGCTCCACGGGTCCGCGGCGCAGGGCCGCCACCTGACCCTCCACCGCGTCGATCTCGTCCAGCAGGAACCTCACCTGGACCAGGTTGACCCCCACCGCCGTCGCACCCGAGACGACGCGCTCGCGCAGCTCCTCCAGACTGCGCTCGGCCCGCCCCAGGGCTTCGCGCCGGCGCGGCAGCAAGAGCGCCTCGACCACCGCCAGGGCCACCTGCGAGGCCGCCTCGCGGATCGGGGTCCAGGAGGCACGGGCCGCGCGGGTCGACGCGTCGGTGGTCTGATCGGCACACCAGACCGCGAGGTCCAGTGCGCGCCCGTGGACGCTCGCAGCCCGCGCCGGCTGCAACGTCGGTATCACCTGCGGTCGGTTCGTCGTTCCCATGGCTTGGCCCCTCTCGCTGTTCCCTTGGAGCGCGCGAGGTGGCCGCCGGTTCCGACGATCTCCGTCAGCCTTGCGTTGGGCGTGGCGCCCCAGGCAGGGGACGGGCTCAGGCCGCGGCGTCGAGGGAGTTGCGGCGCGTGACCGCCACTTCCTTGACCCGCACCGCCAGCGCGCCGAGGCATTCCTCGTAGCCGCGTTCGAGCTGGGACCAGACCTCGCCAGCCAGTCGCAGCAGCGCGGCCGGCGACAGGTCCGCGGGTTCTGCGTCCTCCGGCCAGAGGCAGCCGACCGAAGCGTCGGCGGGCACGACCAGGGACCCGAGGCTGTCGCGGGCATCGTCCAAGGCGCAGCGCAGCATCCCGGCCAGAGCATCGATCTGGGCCTGCGCCGCGTCGCGATCCACTTCCAACTGATCGGTCAAGGCGTCGAGGGTTCGGTCGAGCACATCGAGGCAGCGCCCGAGCTCGTGAACCGCCGGCCAGCAGGAGCCCAAGGCCTCGACGAAGTCGATCAGCCCGCCCAGGGCCTGCGCCTCCTCGTCCCGGCCCGCACCCGCCAGCCACTCCTGCGAGCCCCGCACGTCGCCCAGGATCGGCGCCGCCTCGCGACCGACCTGGCCCTGGCGCGTCTCGTCCCAAGTCCGACGGTCTCCCCGGGCGAGGAGCGGCTCGCCGCTGTCCAGGTCGAGCAGGGACGGCTTGAACTTGATGCCGCTCTCGGCGAGGGCGTGGCCCGCCAAGCGCCGCCGGACGACCTCCTCGCGCTCGTAACGATCGCTCGGATCGATGCCCAGGGCGTCGGTCGCCGCCCGCAGGCTGGCCGACGCGATCTCGGGCAACCGGAAGCCCTCGCCGAAGAGCCAGCCCCGCGCGCCGCGCTCCGCCGAGCGGCGGTTGCCCACGGCCAGGATGTCCTCGGCCGCGACCATGCACTGGGGGTCGAAGGACCCGCCGAGGACGGCTCGGTGTTGGCTGATGGTCAGGTCCCGGGAGAGGGCTCCGAAGTCGGCGAAGAGCCGGCTGGCCGGGCCGTCGAGGTTGACGCGGCAGTCGCCGCCGCGACTGCGGGCGCGCTTGATCCGCTGGGCGCCGGGGGGGTGGCTGGCGTACCACCTGGGCGCACTGGCCAGGGCGTGCTCGCGCAGCTCGTCCCGCGCCTCGGGGCTGAACTGGCGCAGGTTGGCGACGGTCAGCGCAACCAGGTCCTCCGGCAGGCTGTGCTCGCGCCAGGCCATCTCCGTGTCGTGCTCGGCGTTGCGGCGCGCGCTGTCGATCACCGACAGCTCGGGCAGCATGGCCTCGAAGACCTCGGTGCCCACCACCCGCACGGCGTGGGCGTCGGCGTCGAACTCCATCTGGCGGCTGAGCGCGGCCGTGGCCAGCTCACCCAGGCGCATCAGCCCCAGGAGGATCCGGCGCGAGACCCAGACCATCCCGCGCGCGCCGGCGATCGGCAGCGCCATCCGGCGGCTGATCCAATCGGTGCGTTGCTGCACGGACTCGATGCGCTCGTCCCACTGGTCGCGCTCGAAGACCACGCGCTCGAACCAACCGTGGACGGTCGCGATGACCCAGTAGGCGCGCATGGCGGTGCCCTGGGCGAAGTGACCGTACTCGTGGGCCACGACCGCGGCGAAGGAGCGCACGTCCAGGCCCGCCACCAGGGGCAGCCCCAGGGTCAGCACCAGGTCGCCGCGAACCAGGCTGCGGACGCTGACCAAGGAGGCCGAGGCGTTGACCCGCAGGTCGACCTCCACCCGCACCGGCCGCGGCGCGCCCTGGCCGTCGGCGAGGCCGTCGAGGAAGGCGAAGAGCTTCGGTTCCTGCTCGCGCTTGAGCTCGCGTCGCCCGCGGCCCTTGGGGCGGCGGCTGAGCAGGGGCTTGAGCAGGAAGAGGGTCGCCGCGAGCCCGGCGACGGTCGGCAGCACGTAGGCCAGGGCCTTGCCACGCACCGGCAGATCCGCGGGCAGCAGATCCCCGGCGTTCAGCGGGTACCAGATGGTCACGAGCCCCAGGCCCAGGACCAAGCCGGCGTAGACCATCGGCAGCAGGACCATCGCGAGCGCCACGGCCACCAGGTTCACCCGGTAGGCCAGGCCGGCCTTCGGCTTGGGCCCGTCGATGGCAATGGCGGCCTCGATGGACACGCACTCGGCCGCCGTGGCGGCGCGGTCGGCGCCCTGGGTGCCCTGGGCGAAGGTGCTGCTGTTCGTCGCGCTGGCGCGGAGTTGATCGTCGAGCATCGCCTGGGAAGGGCGACTTCGAGGCCGCCGGCAAGGGTCGTTGGGAGGCCCACTGCGGGCCCGAGTCCAATCGACCGCCGACGACCCGGATCTCGAGCGCGATCGGTACGAATCGCGCCCGGTTCATCGGGGGTGAGGCGGACGTCAGGTGCCAGGCACAAAACCGCCGCCTACGCGGGGGCTTTGTGCCTGGCACCTGATGTCCGTGGCACCTGACGGCCGCCTCACCCCCGCACGATCACCTCGAGCGCCGGGGTCAGCGCGCCGACGCCAGCCAGGCCACCGCCGGGGTCGGCGACGACCGACTGCAGCCACAGCTCGATCCCGGCCAGGACGGGGTCGTTCGGGATCGCCAACGAGAGCGTCACCGCACCGACGGCGTCCGTCGAGTCCAAGAGCAGCAGCTTCGGAGCGGCCAGGTAGACATCGCACCCACCGACCGCGCCCAGGCCGTAGTCGAAGTCGAAGTAGTGGGCCACGGGCGCGCTGGCGGCGGCGCCGGCGAGCTCGACCGTCAAGGTGCTTCCCAGGCTCGCTTCGCCGCTGGCGCCGATCGTCGGCGCAAGTCCGCTCGATCCGGCGCAGCCGACACCGAAGGGCTCGGCGACCCAGCCGCCGAAGGCCGCGATCGGCAGGCTGAACAGCTCGCCCCCGAGGTCCTGGTTCCAGGCTCGGAAGTAGATCTCACTGCCGACTCGGACCAGCTCGTCAGGGGCGTCCACCTCGAAGATCGAGGTGTCGAGGGTCTCGGTCACCTGGTAGGTGCCCGCGGCAGTGCCGTCGGTAACCCAGAAGTCGGCGCTGATCCCACCTCCATAGATCGAGAACAGGACTTCGGCGCCCGAGGTCACCTTCCAAGCGCCCCGGAGGAAGACAACGGGAGCGTCGCCGAGATCGGCCACGATGCCGGTGCCCGCGGCCGTGCCGTCCGACGACAGCAGCTTCGGCTCTCCGCCGACGCTCTGGATCACGAAATAGACCTGGTCATTGGCGAACCCGTCCATGCCGGGCTCGAGCGGCGCGTCGAGCACCTGCTCGACGCTCACGCCGTCGGTGGCGAAGAGGTAACGGCCCCCGTCGACGTAGGCGCTGAAGAACAGATGATTGTCTACGGTCCTGAAGTCACTCGGGTAGGAGCCGCCGAGCGGATTCAGATCGGCGAATAGCTCGGTCCCGGCGACAGTCCCGTCAGTTCGCCACAACTCGGTCTGGTTCGCGGCAGTCTCTGCACGGAAGTAGAGCAGGCCCCCCAGGCTGCCGGCCTCGAAGTAGAAATCGTCGGTCACTCCCCACTGCGGGCCCGGCCAGATGTCCGCGACGAGTTGGGTTCCCTGGGGCGTGCCGTCCGTGCGCCACAGCTCCTTGCCGGTCTGGCTGGTCCAGTTGCGGAAGTAGACGTAGTCCCCCGCGGCGAAGAACGCGCCGGTCTGATTGGACAGTTGCGCCAGCAGGACAGTCCCCGCGGCGGTGCCGTCGGTGGAGTAGAGGTCCGAGTCGATCCCGATCGTGAACAAGAGCCGGTCGCGCAAAACGAGCTTCACGCCGGCAAAGCCCGAGCCGATGCCGAGGTTCGCGGGCACCGTTCCGGCCGGGGTGCCGTCGGACTGGTACAGGGTCCACTGGTTCAACGCCGAGTTGACGTTGATGTACGCACGTCCGCGGAACTCGCCCGCGACGATGGGCGGGCTGGAAGGGCTCGGCACTGTCGCGAGCAGGCCGGTGCCGCCAGGCGCGCCGTCGCTGGCCCAGGGCTGGATCCCGTTCAGGCCGTCGTTGGCCACGAAGACGAGCTGCCCGCCGATCGACGTCAGGTAGCGCGGGTCCGAGCCCTGGTCGAAGGGCACCGTCGCCATCTCCGTCTCGAGCGTGCCGACGCCGGTTCCGTCGGAGCGCCACAGCTCGGTCCCGGTGGCCTCGGTGGTCGCGGCGAAGAAGACCTGCGCGCCATTCGAGAAGAGTCCGACCGGGTTCGAGGAGCTCGAGCCGGGGACGATGTCTGCCACCAGGCCGGTGCCGGCGACGGTTCCGTCGCTGGCGTAGAGCTCGGCGCCGGTGCTCGCGCTGCCGGCGACGCAGAGGATCTGGGCGCCGAGGGCCACGAGGTCTCTGGGCGCGCTCCCCGCCGCGCCGGCCGCGAACTCGGCGAACAGGCTCGCGGCGCCGGGCGCGCCCGAGGTGCTCCACAGCTCGTCGCCGTGCACGCCGTCGTCGCCGGAGAAGTACAGCGCGCCGTTCAAGACCGCCAACTCGTCCGGGCTCGAGCCCGCCGCGCCCGGGTTGAGGTCCTCGACCAACTTCAGGCTCGAGGCGGAACCGTCCAGGCGGAACAGCTCGCGCCCAACCGTCGGGTCGTCGGCCGCGAAGTACACGTGGTTGCCGAGGGCCGTCAGCCCCGACGGCGCCGATCCGGCGGCGCCCGGCATCAGCTGCACCGGCCAGGTGCCGAGGGCAGTGCCGTCGCTGACCCAGGGCTCGAATCCGGTGCCCTGCCCCTGGGCGACGAAGACCAGCTTCGATCCGACAGCGGTCAGCTCGCGCACGCCACTGAACGAGCTCTCCAGCACCTCGATCACCTTGCTCGCGCCGCCGACGGTGCCGCTCGTCGACCACAGCTCCCAAAAGGGGCCGCTCGTGCCGACGTCGTTGAAGGCGTAGTAGAGCGTGCCGCCGGCGCTGACGATCTGCTCGCCGGGGACAGGCAGTCCGCCGCCGAGGCCGAGCACCTCCAGGCGCTCGGTTCCCGCGGCGGTGCCGTCGGTCTTCCAAAGTGCCCGCGACGGCGAGTTCGCGTCCGTCGCGAAGAAGTAGACCTCGCCCTGGTGCAAGGTCGGCTGGCCGATGAAGCCGTCGAAGGAGCCGAGCACCATCTCGGTCAGCAGCGTCGTTCCCGCGGACGTGCCGTCGCTCACGAACCACTCGCGGCCGGTGGCCGGGGTCTGCGCCGTGAACAGGAACTGACCGCTGGGTAGCTCGATCAGGTCTTGTGGGTCCTTCGGACCCGCGCTCGGGTCGACGTCGACCAGGAGCTGCGGCGCGGCCCCCGGCGCACCGGTCCAGTACAGCACGCGGCCCAGCCCCGAGCCGGCTGCAGAGAAGTAGGTACGGGCGCCGATCGAAGTGAAGCCGCCCGGATCGGAGTCGGGCACCCAGCCGAGGGCCGGGGCCTCTTGGACATTGATGTTGGCGACGAGGTCCTGGGACGCGGCGGTCGAGGCGGCCGCGAAGAGGAGGCTGACCGCGAGGGCGCCGTAGTTGGCGTTCGTACGCATGGCGTTGTCCGAAATGGTCAAGAGAGAAATTCGGCGAGCGTCTGGTCTATCACGAATGCCCCTTCTGCGGCCCCCCAGCCAACGAGCTGGCGCGGGCATGGGCCCCGCGTGCGCACTCCATCGCAGATCGGTGGGCCGGCTCGCGGTCACGCAGTTGCCGATCTGGCCCCGACCTTGCATCGAGGATCTGCGATCGCGTGCAGGTAAGGACCGCTTGTCGCTGGGAGGTCAAGGGCCCCCGCCGGAGGCCCTTGACCTGCGACCCCGGCGCGTCCGCCAACCGCGAGAAATGCCCATGACCAGCAGCAGCAGCTTCGTGTTCGCCTTCGCCCTCCTCGTGGCCAGCCTGATCCCGTCAGGCCGGGCCTCGGCCCAGTGCTACCAACCCGACGGCCTCGACGGCTTGCCCTGCACGACGGCGCTCTCGACCCTACCGGCCTTCCCGCCGGCCCTGCTCCCGGCTCAATCCATCTGTTGGGACGGCTGCGTCCTCGCCGGGCAGGGCTGTGGCGTCGTCTCCCTCTCCGCGCCCACGCAACTGCAGTGCGCGGAGTACGAGGTCGCCCTCAAGAACGAGGACTGCAACAGCAACCTGCAGCTCTTCGGCAACCTACACCTCGACTACACGCGCACGTGGAGGGAGATCGTCGGCACCGGATCCGAGAAGCAGGTCTGGCGCTTCGTGGTCAAGGCAGACCTCCAGCGTGGCAACACCAACTTCGGCTGCAACGTGCCGAACTGCCTGGGCACCCATCCGACGGCGTTCTACTACGGCTACCTGGATTAGGCCTTCGACTGCATCACCGCGACCTGGGACACGGCGCTGGTCCTGTACCACGGCTGCGATCGCTTCCAACACGGAGGTTCGTTCTCCTCGCGCCCGGGCAGCTTCCATGGCAACCGGTCCTTCGCCCTGGTGGCTCCGGACTTCGCGTCCAACCCCTTCGTGCCCTCGGACCAAGCTCCCCTGGGTGGTGTTTGGAGCGGTGCCGGGTTCTACGACGGTCTGCGTGACGTGAACGCGTCGTCCCCCACCTGCGAAGCCAACGAAGCGGCGGCCCTGTGGAACAACTCCAACATCGCCAGCGGATGCCTCTGTCCCCTGGCACTCACCGCGCCCCACGCAACGGCCCGCCACATGAAGGCCATCGCCGGCACCCTGTCATCGTTCGAGTCGATCAACCTCTTCCCGGCCCTGCCGTGGTACGACGTCGTCTCGACCTCGATCGGTAGCTGGTCCAACGACACGAGCTACCCCGGCGCCGAGCACGTGTGGGTAGACGAGGGAGTCTTCCTCCATACGGAGGCCTGCACCGTAAGTGGGCCGCCGGTGACCTATGTCGAGGTCAAGCTCGGCGCGACGACGGAGGGGGGCTATCCGGCGCTCGTCAGTCTCCTCGTACCCTCGGACCGCTTCACGGACATGGTCGACAACTACTCGGTCCCACTCGGCTCACCGATCAGCCCCCCCTACTTCGGCAGCATGGGCCCGAGCCACCACCTGTCGTTCGTCTGTCCGTTCTGATCCTTCGGCGCGATTCGCGTCACGTAGGGCGAGGTCCGTGGGGCGGACGTTGGAGCCGGACGCGAAGCTTCGCGCCCGGCAGCCGACATCCGCGTTCAGGTCACTAACTCCCCAGAACGATCTCGAGCGCCGGCGTGAGGCCCGCCAAGCCGAACAGGGCGCCACCCGGGTCGATCGCGACGGACTGGATCCAGAGGCCCTGGCCCGCCAGGACCGGATCGTTCGGGATCGCCAGCGGCAGGCTGGTCGACCCCGATCCATCGGTCCCGCCCATCGCCAGCAACGTCGGTGCCGCGAGATACAAGTCGCAGCCCCCGAGACCGGTCGAGGCGTTGTCCGTGGAGAAGTAGTGAGCCACCACCGATGCGGGCGCCGCAGCGCCGACCTCGACGGTCAACTGGCTTCCCAGCAACGCCGCGCCGCTGGCTGCCATCGACGGCGGCTGCCCGGTCGAGCCGGGGCAGCCGGAGCCGAAGGGCTCGGCCACCCAGCCGCCGAAGGACGCGATGGGCAGGCTGAAGAGCTCGACGCCAAGGCTCGAGTCCAGGGCGCCGAACAGGAGCCGGTTGCCAACGCGCGTCAGACTCTCGATCGCGTTCCCCACACTGGTCCCCGGAATGCTCGTAACGGGTCCGGTTCCGGCGCTGGTTCCGTCCGTGACCCACAGCTCGTAGCCCTGACCCGATTCGTAGGCGCCAAAGGCGACGTGGGGTCCGGAGCTGACGCGCCAGACGAACAACTCGCCCACCACATCGGTGTCGGGCTGCACGTTGGCCAGCTCGCTGGTCCCAGCCACCGTTCCGTCCGTCGCGACCAGCACGGTCTCCAAGCTGCCCTTACGCATGAAGGTCATGACCTTCGAGTCGTTGGCGAACAGCTTGAAGGCCTCCGATTGGACTTGCAGGGGTAGTGCGGTGAGCTGCACCACCGAGACCCCGTCCGTGGCGAAGAGCTGTCGGTTCAAGTTCACGTAGGCGGTGAAGACGATCCGGTCGCCGATCCTCGTCAGCTCGACCGGTGCGGAACCACCCGCCGGATTGATCTCCGCGAAGAGGCTGGTGCCCGCCGCCGTCCCGTCGGTGCGCCACAGCTCGCTGTTGGCGGAGCTGCCCTGGCCCATGAAGTACAAGTGCGCGCCGAGACTGGCGGCGCTGAAGACCACCAGTCCTGGACTCGCCCCGGGCAGCAAGTCGATCACCTGGGCCGTACCGGCCGCGGTTCCGTCGGTGCGCCAGAGTTCACGTCCGGCTGCGTCGGTCTCGGCGCTGAAGTAGAGCTGGCCCGCGTGGATCGCCGTGCCAGAGGGGTTGCTCCCGCCCGCACCGGGTCGGATGTCGGCGACCAGACGGGTGCCCGCTGCCGTGCCGTCGGTGGCGAACAGCTCGCGCCCCTGGGTCGGCGATTGGGCGGTGAAGTACAGCTCGCCGTTCCAGACCGCGAGCGGGAGGGGTTGCGAGGATGCCGTGCCCGGCGCGATGTCGGCCAACAACGACGTTCCGGCGGCCGTGCCGTCGGTCACCCACAGCTCTCGGCCGGTGTCCTCCTGATCCGGCGCGAAGAAGGCTCGACCGCCGAGGACGAACCCCTCGAAGGGCCCAGCGGCGAAGAAGGCCGGGAAGGTCGCCGCGGGCGACTCGCCCACCACGTGGGTCCCCGCCGCGGTGCCGTCGCTGACCCACAGGCGCGGCTCGGCGGTGGTCCCGTCCTCGGCCGTGAACACCGCACGCCCGCCGATGCCGACGAGGCCGGTGGGGCCGGAGCCAACGGTGCTCGTCGTCGGTCCAAGGTCCGCGACCAGCCCGGTGCCGGCGCTGGTACCGTCGGTGACGAACAGCTCGCGGCCGACCAAGAGGCCCTTGCCGGAGAAGTAGAGGCTGCCGGCGAACTCGACCTTCTCGTAGGGATCGGAAGCGCCGAAGGGCTCGAAGTCGACCAGGCGCGTGCCCGCCGGCGTGCCGTCCGTCGCCACCAGCTCGGTGCCACCGCCGGGCCAGTAGGCGGAGCAGTAGACCTCACCCCCGAAGCCGACGATCCGATCGGGGTAGCTGCCGCCGGAGCCGGGGATGATGTCGGCGAAGATCGACTCGCCCCCCACCTGCCCGTCGCTGGTCCACAGCTCCACGCCCAGCTGCGTGTCCGCGGCGGCGAAGTAGAGCTTCCCGCCGATGGCCACGAGGTCGGTCAGGTAGGAGGTCCCCGGCCCGCCGCCGGTATCGGTCACACGGACCGTGCCCGTGGCAGTGCCGTCGGTCCGATAGACCTCGGGACCGGCCGTTGGGTCGTTCGCGATGAAGAAGACGTGGGAGCCCAGCGGCGCGAAGCTGCGCGGCGAGGACCCGTTCGGACCGATCTGGATGTCGACCACCGCGGTTCCGAGCGTGGTGCCGTCGCTGACCCACAGCTCCTTGCCCTCGGTCGCCGAGTTGGCGCTGAAGACCACTCCGGTTCCCAGGCCGACCATGTCATCCAGACCGTGGTAGCTGCTGGCCTCGACGTCGACGATCGGCACCGCTGCTCCGGGCGTCCCCGGGGTCCGATAGAGCTGCCAGCGCTTCTGGAAGCCGAGGACGTAGCCCACGGCGAAGTAGAGCTCGCCGGCCGTGGACGCGAGCTGCTCTGAGTCCGCGCCCGTGCCGGACACGAACCCGAAGTCTTCGACCTTCACCGTTCCGCCTCCGGTGCCATCGGTCCTCCAGAGCGATCGCGAGGCCGTGGCGGTGTCGGTGGCGAAGAAGTACAGCAGGCCCTGGTGCAGCGCCATGCGGCCGATCGCCTCGAAGTCCGACCCGGGCACCAGGTCCGCCAACTGCAGCGTGCCGCCTGCGAACCCGTTGCTGACATAGAGCTCGAAGGGCGTGACGATGCCGCCGGGCGCTGCGCGGAAGGCGATCAGGCCGCTCGGCAGCTCGACCAAGCCATTTGGATAGCTCGACCCGGCGCCCGGCGCGAGATTGGCGAGCAGGCTCGGCGGCGCGCCGGTGCCGTCGATCCAGAAGTACTCGCGACCGGTGGTCGGCGTGTCCGCCGAGAAGTAGAGGCGCCCGGTGGCCTCGGCGAACCACTGGGGAGACGACGAGCCGCCGCCGAAGGGCGTCTGGTTGATGTCCTTGACCAGCTCCTGTGCTGGCGCCGACGTTGCGAGGACGGCGAGGAGGAGGCTGCCAGAGAAGAGCGGGCAAGAGATCACGGGTTTCATGGGCGACCACAGCGGGACTGCGGAACTGGAGTTGAAATTCGATCGGGGGGGACTCCTCGAAGGTAGCTCCAACGAGGGAACTGCGCCAGTTCACCGCTGCGCGTCATCCATCGCCGCGAAGGTCGACGGACGGTTTACACGGGAGTAACCCGATCGCGGGCGATTCGCGGCGCCCGAGAACGAGAAGCAGGCGAGGGGCTGATGGGAGCAATGCCATCAGCCTCCCGCCTGCATGGGGTACGGCGACTTGCGGGCACGGCGCCGGGGCGGCGACGCACCTTTTGCCGTCAGCCCCCCACGATCACCTCGAGTGCGGGCGTCACCCCTGCAACGCCGAGCAGCGCGCCGCCCGGGTCGACCACGACCGACTGGATCCACAGCCCCTGGCCGACGAGGGCGGGAACATTCGGGATCGCGATCGGCAGGCTGCTGGAGCCGGAGCCGTCCGTCGCGCCGACTGCCAAGGGCACCGGCGCGGCGAGGTACAGCTCGCAGGTGCCGAGGCTGCCCAGGGCATATCCGAGCGAGTAGTAGTGGCCGACGACCGAGGCCGGAGCGGCCTCACCGACCTCGACGTTGAGCACGTTGCCCAGCAACGCGGCTCCGCTCGCCTGCATGGTCGGCGCCAGGCCACTGGAGCCGGGGCAGCCCTGGCCGAAGGCCTCCGCGACCCAGCCGCCGAAGGCGGCGATCGGAAGGCTGTAGGGCTCGAGTCCCGCGTCGGCGCTCCAGGCCGGGAAGACGAGCTCCGCGCCCAGGCGTCCGATGGCGTTGACGCCGGAGTGCAGCGGACCTGGAGCGACGTCGGTCAGCCGCGTGGTCCCGCCGGGCGTGCCGTCCGTGATCCACAGCTCGTTGCCGTGCACCGGCGTGAACCCCGTGAACACGACCTGGGACCCCAAACTCACCTGCAAGGCCTCGAACCCGCCGTTGAATGGATTGGTAGGCAGGCTCGCCGCCGCGAGCTTGGCCGGCAGACCGACCGCCCCGATCACTCCGCTCCCCGCGATCGTCCCGTCGGTGGCCACGAGGAACCTGCTCGAGGACCCCTCGACCATGAAGGCGAAGGCGTGGGTCGAGCTCGCGAAGACAGGGTCAGTGTCGAAGAGGAAACCGATCGTCCCCGGCAGGAGGTCGACCACCGACGCCCCGTCCGTCGCATACAGCCGGCCCCCGCCGAGGGCCTGCGTTCGGAAGACGAGGCGCGCGCCGACCCGGTGGAACGCCGCGGGGTCGGAGTCCCCGCTGGCCAGGTCGGCGAAGAGGGCGGTGCCCGCTGGCGTTCCATCGGTGACGATCAGCTCGGACCCGAAGGGCGCGAGGGCGCCGCGGAAGTAGAGTTTGCCCGCGAGCCAGCCAGCCTCGAACTGGTCGCCGAGGCCGTCCGCCACTCCCGGCGCGAGGTCCGTCACCCGCTCGGTGCCGGCGGCCGTACCGTCGGTGCGCCACAGCTCGCGCCCGACCTCGCCGTCGTCCGCGCTGAACCACAGCCAATCGCCGCCCTCGACCAGCGCCGAGGGCAGGCTAGAGGCCGGGCCGGGGGCGATGTCGTGCACGAGTTGGGTGCCCGCGCTGGTCCCGTCGGTGCGCCACAGCTCGGTCCCCGTGGGCCCCTGGCCAGCGGTGAAGTACAGGTGCCCGCGCCAAACGCCGCGGAAGTCGGGGGCGCCGCCACCCGGCCCCGCGATGAAGCTGTGGACCAGGGTCGTCCCCGCCGCCGTGCCGTCGGTGCGGAAGAGCTCGATGCCGCTGGTGCCGTCGTTGGCGCTGAAGTAGACGTGCTGGCCAAAGCGCGTCAGGCCGCCAGGCTCGTTCCAGGGCAGCCCCGTGGGGTCGAGATCGACGACCAGCTCCGCGCCGAGGGTCGGGTCCTCCATGGCCCACAGCTCCCGCCCCGTGACCCCGTCGTTGGCGGTGAACACCAGCCGGTCGCCCAGGGAAGTGAACTCCCACGGCGCGCTGTCCCCATCGGCGTCGTCGGGCGTGAGGTCGACGACGAGCTGGGTCCCCGCCGGCGTGCCGTCGCTCGCGAACAGCTCCTCGGAGGTCGTCGGCGAACTAGCCGCGAAGAAGACCCGCCCCCCGAAGGCGGCGAACGGCGCGTTGGCCGGAATCGAATCGGTCGGTCCCGGCTCCAGCTCGGCGACCAACACCGTCCCCGACGGCGTCCCGTCGCTCACGTAGAGCTCGGCACCCGTCGCGGGCGTCTCGGCACGGAAGTACACCGCGCCGCCGACCTCGACGAAGCCGCGGGGCAGACTGCTCGCGCTCCCGGGCGCGAGGTCCGCCACGGGCACTGCGCCGCCGAAGGTCCCGTCCGTGCGCCAGGGCTCGACGCCCTCGCCATCGGTGGAGTATTGGAACCAGAGCTGGTCGCCGGCAGCGGCGAGGAAGAAGGGCCGCACCGCAGCGGACGAATGGTCGGGCAGGGCCGAGACCTGCACCGTGCCGGCGACCGTACCGTCGGTCCGGAACAGCTCGCCCTGCGACGTGGGCGTGATGGCGGAGAAGTACAGCTCGCCGCCGAACTCCGCGAAGCTCCTCGGGTCGGACGCGGCGGCGCCGGGAAGGAGGTCGACCATGGCGGTACCGGCAGGGGTGCCATCGCTGACCCACAGCTCGCGCCCTTCACCCGGCACCACCGCGGTGATCGCGACCCCGGCCGAGGCGGCGTACAGCCCCACCCACTGGGTGGCGTCGACCGGGAGGATCGCTACGGTCGTGTAGCCCGCCATCGGATCGGCGCTGCGCAGCAAGTGGAGCTGGCCACCGAGCTGCACCGTGCACCACAGCTCGCCGCCGCAGCTGACCAGCTCCTCGCCATCCAGCTCGAAGTCGCTGGCCCCGCCGAAGTCCCAGACCAGCTCGGCGACGCCCGGCGTACCCGTAGTCCGGTAGACCGACCGCGTCGGGTAGCCGGGGCTCGCGAAGAAGTAGGCCTGCCCCGCGTGCTCCGCGACGGTCACGTTCGTCGTCTGGTAGTCGAGCACCTCTTGGGAGCCCGACGGACCAGGTACGAGCAGCGGCACCGTGCCCGACGTCGCGCCGTCGGAGATCCACACCTGCTCACTGGAGTCGTCACCGTCGACCATGAGCAGCACCCGACCATCGGAGAGCCCGCGAATCCGCTCGAAGCTGTCGGCGAGCTCTCCATCACCGGGCTCGAGCTCGTGCAGGAACTCGACCGTGCCTCCCGCGACATCGGTCCGACACAGGCACGATCCGTGCCCCGCGACGTCCGCGATGAACCACAGGCGATCGCCGGCAACCGCAAGCTCCCTCGGCGACGACGACGCCGGCCCGCTCGGGACCTGATTGATGTTCTCGACAGGCGACTGCGCGAGGGCGGACGCGGCGAGCATGAGTAGAGCAACGGGGGCGCGGCGATAGATCTTCATCGGAGGGTCGGCAAGGGTCTGCGCGAGGATGGACACCCGGAGATAACCGGGCTCCTGCTCGAGTGGTCACTTCGATACCGACGAATTACCGCTGGGGCGGAGCCCGGGTGCGGCAGGCGCCCATTCGTGTCGCTGGGAAGGCAGCTTCGCGAGCGGACCTGCCACCCGCGTTACGACGATTCGTCTGGAAGCTCGCGACCCAGAGCCCGGACTGCTCCGCAGTGGTGCACGGGAAGGGGGTGGCGCCACGGGGGGAGATCACCGGGCCGTGGCGGGCGGCGGCTAGGTCACCCGCCGAGTCTCGAAGCACGCAACCGCCGCGCCTGCGGATGCTCCATTCCTAGCGTCCCGCCGGTAGACGGGCGCCGAAGTGGAGCGAACCGCCCTGCAGGTGCCCTCTCCCGTCGATGACGAGCCTGCAGGTGCTCCGCGAGCCGCAAACGCCGGAGCGGGCTAGGTCCGGATGCGAAGCCTGACGGGGATGCTGGCGACCGAACGAGCGTGGTCTCGCCATTGCGCTCCCACCGATCCGGGGCTCCGGCCTAGGATCGGCCCGTGCGCTCGCTCATCACCCCGGCCCTCCTGTTCACCCTCGTCGCGGCGCGTCCGGCGTTCGCGGATGTGTTCACCACCGACGCCGCGCCGACCCCGATCCCACCCGTGGGGACAGCCTCGCTGGCCCTCGACATGCAGGCGGCGTTCGACGTCGCCGACGTGAACGTGATCGCGATGCTCGACCACGAGCGCCTGTCGGACCTGCGCCTCTCCCTGCGCAGCTCCGACGGCAGCTCGGTGCTGCTGGCCGATCGCGACGCGTCGGGGATGGAGCTGCGCTTCACGACCTTCGACGACGAGGCGGCCGCGAGCCTGGCCTCGGGATCGCCGCCCTTCGCCGCGAGCTTTCGCCCCATCGGCGACCTGGGTGCCTTCGACGGCAAGCCGGCCGCCGGCACCTGGACGCTCGTGGTCGACGACCTCGCACCGGGCAACGCCGGCTCGATCGTCAGCTACAGCCTGGCGTTCAACGGGCGGACCTACGTGTCGCCCGACCTGGACCTGCCGATCCTCGACTTCGAGGCGACCCAGGCGTTCGTGCAGGTGGACGAGGACTTCGAGGTCCTCGACGTGGAGCTGGGTTTCGACGTCACCCACAGCTTCACCTCCGACGTCAGCTTCTTCCTCTCGGGGCCCCAGGTGATCGCGCCCAAGCTGCTGCAGGGTCAAGGCTTCTTCTCGACCGGTTACTCTTCGGTCACCCTCGACGACGAGGCCCCGGCGACCGTCGGCACGCTCGAGGGCCCCGGCCGCTTCACGACCGATTCGGGCACGGCCCTTGGCACCTTCGACGGCATGGGTACCCAGGGCACCTGGCGCCTGTCGGTCTACGACGGCCAGCTCGAGGACGTCGGCCAGCTCCGCGCTTGGTGGCTGCACCTGACCTCGCAGGAGTCGGGCTCGCCCCTCGACCCCTGCGCCGTCGTGTCCCTCCAGTCACCGCTCTTCGCCCCCTTCGGTTCGGTGGCCCTGTCGGGCGATCGCGCGGTGGTCGGCAACAGCCTCGGGGGCGTCCCCGGCCTCTTCACCGGCTCGGTGCACGTCTACGGCCCGCTCGTCGGCCAATGGAGCGAGCTGGCCGAGCTGTACCCGGTCACGGCCAACAGCAACGACGGGATCGGGACCTCGGCCGACGTCGACGGCTCGATCGTCCTCGCCGGCGCCCCGGGCCGCGACAGCGGCGCGATCGACGGCGGCGCCGCCTTCGTCTTCGAGCAGGTCCGCGGGAGCTGGATCGAGGCCGCCGAGCTGGTCCCGTCGGTGGCTCAGCCCGGCCTGCACTTCGGCGCGGCCGTGGCCCTCGACGGAGGGGTCGCCGTGCTCGGTCGCGAGACCTACTTCGCGGGCCCGACCGTCGCCGTCGTCTTCGAGCGCGTCGCCGGCCAGTGGATCGAGACCGCCGTCCTCGCCACCAGCGACGTCGCCGCGCCCCCCGGATTCGGCTACAGCGTCGCCGTCGACGGCGACACGATCCTGGTCGGCGCCCGCGGCGACCTCGGCACCGAGGGCGCGGTCTACGTCTTCGAGCGCGGCCCGACCGGCTGGCAGGAAGCCGCCAAGCTGGTGCCCAGTGGCGCAATCGGTGTCAGCACCTTCGGCTACGCGGTCGACCTCGACGGTTCCGTGGCGGTGGTCGGCGCCAGCTCCGACGACGCCCTGACCGGCCAGACCAACGGCGCCGCCTACGTCTTCGAGCGGCAACAGCCGAGCGGCGCCTGGATGCAGACGGCCCTGCTCTACCCCACTGCCTCGACGCCCTTCGCCTACTTCGGCAGGGACGTCGCCGTGCACGGCGATCGCATCGCCGTCGGAGCCTTGAACCAGAAGCGGGCCTACGTCTTCGACCGCAGCGCGACCGGTTGGAGCCTGGCGCAGATCGTCACCCACCCGACTTCGTCCGGCACGGTCCAATGGGAATCGATCGACGTTGGTCCCGATCGCCTGTTGACGGGCGGCGGCGCGGCATCGGCCAACGGCACCCTCTTCGGCCTGCCATCCTCGCAAGACCTCTACGCCTGTCAGGACGCGGTCTCCGCCTCGGCGGGCGGCCAGCAGGCCCTGCACCTGGGCGGCGGCGTGGGTCTCGCCGGCGACCTCTACCTCGTCGCCGGCTCCGCCTCCGGAACCGCGCCCGGCCTCGACCTGGGCGGCGTCCAGGTCCCGCTCAACCTCGACAGCTACCTGCTGGCCTCCCTGTCCCTCGCGAACCAGGGGCCGTTCGGTCAGACCGCCGGTCTGCTCGACGACCTCGGCCGCGCCACGGCCACGATCACCCTGCCCCCGTCGAGCCCGCCCGCCCTCGCTGGCCTGGAGCTAAACCACGCCTGGGTCGGCCTCGATCCGCTCAGCGGCTCGTTGCTCCTGGTCAGCGTGCCGGTGCCCCTCGCGATCGTTCCTTAGCGGGTCCTACGCCCTCGCCCGGCGCTGGCGGTCCTAGACTGCGGCCATCGACAGGAGGATGACGATGGGAGCTGGGGACGAGGCGGCCGCCGACAGGCCGAACACGGCAGGCGCAGGGGACAAGGTCTTCTTCGCCTTCGACTTCAACGACAAGACGCTCCGCCCGGTGGTCGACGGACTCGTCGACCGCCACCGTGACGGTCGCCACACGGCCTTCGAGCCGAGCGTCGCCGGGGGCGAGCTCGGGGACCTGTGGGGCAAGGTCGAGGCGAGGATCCGCGGGGCCGACAAGGTCGCCGCCCTGGTCGACCACGCCAACGCCAACGTCGCCTTCGAGTACGGCTTCGCCCTGGGCCTCGGCAAGCCCTGCTACCTCGGCCAATCGAGGAGCGGCGCGCCGGAGTGGATCCAGGGTCCGCCGTTCGGCGGCTTGCTGCGCGGAGCCGCCAGCAAGCGCTCGGAGATCGTCGACCTGATCGCCAGGGACGGCCAGGTGGTCGAGACGACGATCGCCCCCGGCGAGGGGACCCTGTTCCTGTGCCCCAGCGACTACGTGGGCGAGGACCTGCTCGAGTCGGTCGAGGGCTTCGAGAACGACTGGAAAGTGCCGGACGTCTCCGGCTGGAGCCTGGCCAAGCTCGAGGACGTCCTGGCCGACTGCTGGCGCGTGGTCTGGGTGGTCCTGCCCTTCGATCCGACCGTGACCGGCCGCCACGGGCGCGCCAACGCGGGGCACGCGGCCGTGGCCGGCTTCGCCAAGGCGCGCGGGCTCGAGCTGCGCGTGTTCAAGAGCACGGCCGCGATCGAGATCGTCGACGTGGGTGTCGACGCGCGCCGCTTCACGACCGAGAACGACTTCCTCAGCCGCGTGGCCGAGATGGAGAAGCGCGACGGGCCGGAGCTGCGCGCCGCGGTGATCGAGCGGCTGCGCGGGAACGGGCAGGGGGCCTCGGTCGGAAGCGAAGCCGTCATCGCACCCAAGGTCACCGACCCCATCGCCGCCTTCCGCAAGTGGGTCCCCTCGGAACACGCGACGACCGTCCCCTTCTTCGGCGACACCGCACGGGCCCTGCGGGACGTCTTCGTCGGGCTGAACATTCGCGTGGCAGAGTCCCACCGCTTCGAGGCCCGCGGGGACTCCGACGCCGACGAAGCCCTGCGAATGAAGAGCGGCTTCGCAGCGGACCGCCTCTCCCTGGACGAGCTGCTGGCGATCCCCGCCAACAAACGGCTCGGGATCACCCGCCGCTGGGTCCTGCTCGGGGATCCGGGCAGCGGCAAGTCGACCCTCTGTCGCCGCCTGGCCTGCGAGCTGGCCCAGGACGAGTCGCGCCCGCTGCCGATCTTGGTGTCGCTCGCACGCCTGGCCGACGCCGGCAACACGGACGACCCCTTCGCCCTCGTCGCGAAGGACGCCACCCGCAGCGACGCGACGTCCCGGGCGGAGCTCGCCGACGCCCTGCGCGAGCGTGCCTCGGACGGAGGCGCGTGGATCCTGCTCGACGGCCTGGACGAGGTACGCGAGTCGGACGCACCCCGTGTGAAGGGTCTGTTGCGGAAGCTGGCCGAGGCCTACCCCGACTGCCCGATCCTGGTGACCTCCCGTCGCACCGGCTACGGCGGCGCCCCGGACGAGGCCTTCGTGGCCGCGGATCTCTTGGCCCTCGATCCGCGCGCCCAGCGCCAGCTCCTCGCCAACTGGCTCGGCGCCACCGAGGCGGACCTGGCCTGGGAGCGCCTGCAGAACTCCGCGCGCCTGGCTGACCTGGCCCGCAACCCGTTCCTGTTGACGCTCCTGGCCGAGCTGCACCGCGAGGGCGCGCCCCTGCCGGCGACGCGCGGTGCGTTGTACGACCAGGCGATCAAGCTGCTCTTGACTCGCGGCTTCGGGGTGGAGCGCACGCGCATGCGCTCGCCGGAGTCGACCGAGGCCCTGCTGGTGCCCATTTCGCTCACCCTGCAGGAGGCCGGCGGTGAGAGCTGGCCGCGCGAGGCAATCCACAAGGCCCTGGTCGCCGCCGCCGGCGCGAGTGATGAACTGGCCGACATGCTGCGCCTCGACTGGCCCGGTGGTACTGGGGACTTCATCGAAGACGTGGCGCGCAACGCCGGGGTGATCGGCCCCCACGACGGGGCGACCAGCGACTGGCGCTACCTGCACCGCAGCCTGCGTGAGTTCCTCGCGGCGCGGGCACTCGAGGCGCAAGCGGATCTCGACACCGATACGCTCGTGAAGCACCTTGAGACGGAGGAGGGCCGCGCCCGCTGGGGCGAGACCGTCGCGCTGCTCGTCGGTCTCCTGGAGCGCGAGGATCCGCGCCGCAAAGGGCTGATCGAAGCGATCGTCAAGCGGGACCACGACCTGGCCCACCGGACCCTGCCGCAGCTCGAGGGGCTCGATCCCGAGGAAGCGTTGGATCTGCTCGATCAGGTGCCCGCTGAGGAGCGAGGCGACGACGCCCCCTGGGACGGAGTCGACCTGGCGGAGCTGCTGCGGAACCTCCGTCTCGATGGCGCGGACTGTGACGAAGTGCGTCGCCTCGTGCTCGAGCCGGTGGGACCGTCCATGGAGACGCGGGACCTCGCCCACCGCTACTTCGCCCTCGAGAAGTCGGGGGTCGGGGTGGACCGCGAGGCGTTCTTCCGCCGCTGTGGTCGTTGGCCGTCGAGTAGTGCCCCGAATCCGCCGACGATGGTGCAGATTCCGCCGAGTGGTGACGCGACGGTGTCGTTCCTGATGGGGAGTCCCGACGGGGTCGGAGACGACGTCGAGCGACCGCAGCGTCAGGTGACGCTCTCCGCCTACTCGATGGGCGCGACGGCGGTCACCGAGGCGGAATACGCACAATTCGACACGACCAAGGGCGCCGAGCACCCGAACCGCCCGGTCGTGGAGGTCTCGTGGTGGGAGGCTTGGCTCTACGCACGCTGGGTGGGGTGCGAATTGCTGTCCGAGGCGCAGTGGGAGTGCGCGGCGCGCGCAGGGACGACGGAGCGCTGGTCCCACGGCGACGACGAGGCGCAGCTCGGCGAATACGCGTGGTTTGATGGGAACTCAGAGAACCGCCCGCATGACGTTGGGACGCGGAAGGCCAACACCTGGGGCCTCCTCGATATGCATGGGAACGTCTGGGAGTGGTGTATGGACTGGCACGGCGACTACGACGATGCCGAGACGGAGAATCCGCCGGGGCCCGCCGCGGGCGCCCACCGCGTCCTGCGCGGCGGCTCCTACTGGGACGACGCGGACTTCTGCCGCTCGGCCTTCCGCCTCGGGGGCTGGCCCTGGGGGCGCGACGACTTCGTCGGCTTCCGCGTCGTCCTCCCCAGCTCTTGACCTCGCCCTTGTTCTTGATGTGTCCGATCGGCGGCGGTTCCGCCGGGGATGACCAGATCCCGCCGGCGAGAACCGCCAAGCGTCCTTTCACGCACGCCCCCACCGCCCGTCCGCTCCCTCACCTGCAACCCGAGAGGAGGAGAGCAATGGACCTGACCCTGCGCGAAGCGGCGCTTCTCATCAACGTCAACGAGCGCACCCTCCGCGACCGCCTGCGCCGCGGCGACCTGCGCGGCAGCAAGATCGGTGGCCGGCAAGCAAGTGACGAGCGGATCGACGGGCGTGAGTCAAGGCGGCCGTTTCGCCCATGGCACCTGACGTCCGCCTCTCGAGTACCCCATCGGGGGGATGACGAACCGCCAGTCGAGGGTGCGCTGTGGATCTCCTTCACGAGTTCCCCCGACCCACCATCCGCAGCGACCGACTCGCCACCGAGAACCTCCACTGCCCTGTGACCATCGCCGCTCGGCGATGCATGGCTCGGGAAGCCGGTGGGAAGACGCCCCTTGCCGACGGCGTGCCAGACTGCCTGGACGATGCAGTCCGCCACGCGAGAGGCCGCCATCCCGCTCGCGAGCCAGCCCCCCCCTGACAGCCGGCCCGGCTGCCCCTAGACTCCCCCGGAGCCAACCCAGGGAGAGGGAGCCATGACCGAGAACGCTGTCGAGGCACCTGCCGCCTCGCATGACGAGGAGGACCCCAAGCGGGTCTTCTTCGCCTTCGACTTCACCGACAAGACGGTCGCGGCCGTCCTCGAAGACTTCGTCGACGCTCCCCCCGACGGCGTGCAGCCGCGCACCGCGGAGGGCGCCGCACGCGGGCCCGACCTGTGGTCGACGATCGAGGCGGAGATCGGCCGGGCCGACGCGGTGGTGGGCATGGTCGACCACGCCAACGCCAACGTGGGCTTCGAGCTGGGTTTCGCCCTGGGTCGCGGCAAGCCCTGCTTCTGGGGTCAGGCGCGCTCCGCCGCGCCGCCCTGGCTGACCCGCGCGCCGTTCATCGGGGTGATCCGCGACCGCGCTTCCGACCGCGACGAGCTCGCGGCGATGGTCGCGGGCGAGGGGACCGTGGTCGAGGGTCGCGCGACCCTCGACAACGGCACGATCCTGCTCTGCCCCGCGCCGAACCTGGGCAGGGGCATCATCCAGCGCGTCCGGACCGAGCGCCCGGACTGGACCGTGCTCGACCCCAGCGGCTGGAACCTCGTCGACCTCGTCGAGAAGCTCGACGGCGCCTGGCGCGTGGTCTGGGTGCTGCTCGACTTCGACCCCGACGTGGAGAAGCGCGACGGCCAGGCCAACGCGGCCCACGCGGCCATCGCCGGGTTCGCTGCGGCCCAGGGCCTGAAGGTGTGCCCCTACCGCTTCGAGTCCGCTCGCGAGGTCGTCGACGTCGGCCGCCAGGTCAAGGAGTTCCGAGGCGCGCTCCAGTTCATGCAGCTCATGGACGAGCTGGACCAGACCCTCGAGGCGGACCGCGCCGCGGTGCTCGCGGCATCGAAGGTGCGCGCGGGCGAGACGGGCCGCGGCGCAGACCAGGCGGCGCCTGCGACCGTCGCCCCCCTCGACGCCTACCGCCGCTGGGTCCAGTCCGCCCACGCCACGACCGTGCCCTTCTTCGGCACCACCGCGAAGGCGCTCAAGGACGTCTACGTCGGCCTCAACGTCCGCATCGACCAGGCGCGCCACTTCGAGATGCGCGGCGACTCGGACGTCGAGGAGGACTTCCGCCGCAAGAGCCTGTTCAGCGCCGCGCGCCTGACCCTCGGCGACCTGCTTCGGATCCCCGCCAACCTCGAGGTCGGTGTCACGGGCCGCTGGATCCTGCTCGGCGACCCGGGCAGCGGCAAGTCGACCCTCTGCCGGCGCCTGTCCTGCGAGCTGGCCCGTGACGAAGCCGGCCCCCTGCCGGTCTTCGCGTCGCTGAACCGCCTGGCCGCCACCGACAACCGTCGGGACGTCTTCGACCTGGTCGCCGCCGACGCGACGCGGACCTCGGCCGAGAGCCCCGCCGAGCTGGCCGCCGACCTGCGCGAGCGGGCGCGCGAGGGATTGGTCTGGATCCTGCTCGACGGCCTCGACGAGGTGAACGAGGCCGACGCCCCGCGCGTGCCCGAGATCCTGGCCGCCCTCGCGGCGGACTTCGGCGACTGCCCGATCGTCGTCACCTCGCGGCGCACCGCCTACGCCGGCCCGCCGGAAGCCTCCTTCGTCGCCGCCGACCTCCTGCCCCTGGATGCGCCCGCCCAACGCCAGCTCCTCGCCAACTGGATCGGCGAGGGCGCCGCCGCGAGCGCCTGGGAGCGCATCCAACGCTCGCCGCGCATGGTGGAGCTGGCCGCGAACCCGTTCCTGTTGACCCTGATCGCCAAGCTCGAGGACGAGGACACGCCCCTGCCCCCCACCCGCGGCGCCCTCTACGACCAGGCGGTGAAGCTGCTCCTGCGCCGCGGCTTCGGCGTCGAGCGGCGCGAGATGAACTCGCCCCAGGCCGCCGCCGCGGTGCTCGCGCCGCTCTCCCTGGAGCTGCAGCGGGCCGGGGGCGAGAGCTGGACGGAGGACCAGGTCTACCAGGCCCTGTCCCTGGCCGCCGAAGGTTCGCCGGCGGTGCGGCGGGCCCTGCGCCAGGACTGGGGCGACAAGACCGGCGAGTTCCTGCGGGACGTGCGGCGCAACGCCGGCGTCCTGGGTCCCCACGACGGACCGGGCGGCGACTGGCGGTACCTGCACCGCAGCCTGCGCGAGTTCCTCGCCGCGCGGGCCCTGGCGGACGACGAGGGGCTCGACGTGGACGGTCTCATCGCGCTGCTCGACACGCGGGAGGGCCAGCGGCACTGGGGCGAGACGGTGGCGCTGCTGGTCGGGTTGCTCGGTCAGGAGGACCCGCGGCGGGGCGCGCTGCTCGAGGCGATCGTCACCCGCGACCACGACCTGGCGCACCGGACTCTTCCGCAGCTAGAGGGGCTCGATCCCGAGGAAGCGTTGGAGCTTCTCGATCAGGTGCCTGCTGAGGAGTCAGGTGACGACGCCCCCTGGGACGGAGTCGACCTGGCGGAGCTCCTGCGGAACCTTCGCCTCGATGGCGCGGACTGCGGCGAAGTGCGCCGCCTCGTGCTCGAGCCGGTGACGCCTTCGATGGAGACGCGGGACCTCGCCCACCGCTACTTCGCCCTCGAGACGTCGGGGGTCGGCGTCGAGCGCGAGGCGTTCTTCCGCCGCTGCGGTCGCTGGCCGTCGACGGGTGTCCCGAATCCGCCGGCGATGGTGCGGATTCCGCCGACGGGTGACACCTCGGTGTCGTTCGCAATGGGGAGTCCTGACGGGGTCGGTCACGGCGACGAGCGGCCGCAGCGCCAGGTGACTCTGTCCGCCTACTCGATGGGTGCGACGGCGGTCACCGAGGCGGAGTACGCACGGTTCGACAAGAGCAAGGGCGCCAAGCACCCCAACCATCCGGTCGCGGGGGTCTCGTGGTGGGATGCCTGGCTCTACGCACGCTGGGTGGGGTGCGAGCTGCCCTCGGAGGCGCAGTGGGAGTGCGCGGCGCGCGCGGGGACGACGGAACGCTGGTCCCACGGCGACGACGAGGCGGAGCTCGGCGAGTATGCGTGGTTCAATGGGAACTCAGAGAACCGCCGGCATGACGTCGGCACGCGGAAGGCCAACCCCTGGGGCCTTCTCGACATGCACGGGAACGTCAGGGAGTGGTGCGCGGACTGGCTCGGTGAGTACGACGAGGCCCAGACCGAGGACCCGTCGGGGCTCGCCGCAGGCGCCGACCGCGTCCTGCGCGGCGGCTGCTGCTGGGACTTCGCGGACGGGTGCCGCTCGGCCTACCGCAACGGGCTCAGGCCCTGGTGGCGCGGCGACTACGTCGGCTTCCGCGTCGTCCTCCCCAGCTCTTGACCTCGTCCTTGTTCTTGATGTGTCCGATCGGCGGCGGATCCGCCGGGGATGACTGAATCCCGCCGGCGAGATCCGCCAAACGTCCTTTCACGCACGCCCCCACCGCCCGTCCGCTCCCTCACCTGCAACCCGAGAGGAGGAGAGCGATGGACCTAACCCTGCGCGAAGCGGCGCTCTTGATGGACGTCAACGAGCGCACCCTGCGCGACCGCCTTCGCCGCGGCGACCTGCGCGGCAGCAAGGTCGGTGGGCGCTGGACGGTGCGGCGGGCGGACCTGCCCCTGACCGAGGACCAGCGCTCGGCGGTCTTCGCCCGCGCCCGGCGCGTCCGCGACAGCGTGGACGGCGCCTTGGCCAGCGCGCTGGGCGGCAAGCGTCGGCGCTCGGCCCTCGACCTCGAGCCTTTCGCCGCCACCGTCGCGCTGCGGCGGGAGATCGCCGCGGGCACGGATGGGTCGCTTGCGTGCGTTCTCACTTGCCTCGACCGCGCCCTCGATGCCCTGGCCCGGGGCGCCCACGAGTGGGCGGGTGACCGCAAGCGCGACGGGTTCCTCGACGCACGCCTGCACCTCTCCCGCGCGGTGGCGCGCCTCGCGATCCAGCCCGATACGCAGGGCGACGGTCCCGGTGGCGCCTGGGTCGATCGCCTCGAGCAGGTCGTGCTGCCCTCTCTCGGCGGGCTGGTGCGCTGGAGCGAGCGCCTCGACGAGCGTCGGGGTGCCGCGCGATGACCGCCCCGGACGCCGAGCGCGCCGAGGCGCCGGCCTACGTCCTCGCCCTGGACCTCGCGGTGTGGTGCGCCGAGCGGAGCGCGCAGGCGGGCGACGGCCCGGCCCACGACGCCTGGAGCGAGGTCGCCACCCTTGCCCGCGACGCGTGCGCCGACGTGGCCGTGGCGCTGCTGCTCCCCGGCGAGCGACGCCGAACCCTGCGCGCCCTCGACCGCCGCCTGGTGCGCCTCCGCATCCACGCGCGCGTGGCCGGCGCCGTCGGGACCTTCGAGGCTCACCGGGCGCGGTACGTCCTCGACTCCACGGACGAGCTCGGCCGCATGGTCGGTGGGTGGCGGCGGGCGACTGCTCGCGGACGCGGCCGAGCGAGCGATCGAACAGGGCTTCGGGCCCAAGAGGCGCCCACCGCGTCCTGCGCGGCGGCTCCTACTGGAACGACGCGGACAACTGCCGCTCGGCCTACCGCAACAGGAACAGGCCCTGGAGGCGCAACGACAACGTCGGCTTCCGCGTCGTCCTCCCCAGCCCGCGTCGACCGGCGGCGGCCCACGGCCGCGTCCCGGGGATCGAAGTGAGCAGGCCCGAGCCCGGCCGGCCCCCGCGCCGGCACGACCCCGCCCCCTGGTCACCGCCCCGCGCGGCAAACGGCGGCGGGGTCCCCTTCCACGGCCCGCGATGAAGTCCGTCGGCGGCCTCTTCGCGGACCTGACCAACCGCGCCTGGTTCGAGGCCGCGGTCGACGACGCGGTCCGCGGGCGTCGGCGTCGGCCTCAGGTGGCGCGCTTCCTGCTCACGCGCGAAGCCTGCGTCCGCGCGCTCCTGACGCGCCTGCGAGCGGGTCGTTGGAGGCCCGGACCGTTCCGAGCGCTCTGCATCCGCGACCCCAAGCCGCGCGTGATCGCCTACTCGCCCCTCGAGGACCGACTGGTCCTGCACGCCCTCGCACGCCTGCTGGAGCGGGTGTTCCTGCCCAGCGCGAGCCCCGCCAGCTTCGCCTGCCGACCGGGCGGGGGCACGCATCGCGCGCGCCTGGCCCTGCTTCGGCACCTGCGGCGCCGGCACTGGTTCGTGCACCTGGACCTGCGGAGCTACTTCCCCAGCATCGACCTCGAGCTCCTGCGCGAGCTCCTCGCCCGCCGAATCCGCGACCGGCCGTTCCTCTCGGTCATCGAGCACGTCCTCGACGCGGGAGCGGGCTTCTACGATCGGTCCGACCTGCGCCGCTTCGCCCGCATGGACCGAGCCTGGCCCCCCGCGGGACGCGGCCTCCCGATCGGCGCGGCGACGAGCCAAGTCCTCGCGGCGCACGTGGTCCTGGGGGAATTCGACCACTGGCTCCAGCGCGAGGTGCGCGTGGGCGGCTACGTGCGCTACGTCGACGACCTGTTCCTGTTCGGCGACGACCGCAGACGGCTGGAAGCGATCCGCGAGGACTCGAGCGACTGGCTCGAGCGCGAGCGCCACCTGCGCCTGAAGGTCCCCCACGCGCGCGTCCGCTCCTGTGCAGGCGCGCTCCACGGCCTGGGCGCCCGGATCACGCACGGCGGCATCGCGCCGAGCGCCGAGGCCCTCCGCCGCCTGTCCGCCGCCGCGGCGCGGGAAGCCTGGGGACCGGTGCACGGCGAGACGACCGTCGCCTGGGAGGACAGTCTCGCGTCTCGACTGGGGGACCAGATGGGCTGGTGAGGGGGGGGGTGCACTGGCCGGACGCCACTTCGCCGCTCATGACGCCATACCGCCGTCGCCGGCGAATCCGCCGCCGATCGGACACATCAAGAACAAGGACAAGGTCAAGAGCTGGGGAGGACGACGCGGAAGCCGACGAGGCCGATGCGCCACCAGGGCCAGTACCAGAGGCGGAAGGCCGAGCGGCAGCCGGCCGCGCCGTACCAGGAGGAGCCGCCGCGCAGGACGCGGCGGGCGCCGGCGGCGGGCCCCGACGGATCCTCCGTCTCGGCTCCGTCGTACTCGCCGAACCAGTCCATGCACCACTCCCAAACGTTCCCGTGCATATCGTGGAGACCCCAGGGGTTGGCCTTCCGCGTGCCGACGTCGTGCCGGCGGCTCTCGGAGTTCCCAGAGAACCACGCATACACGCCGAGCTCCGCCTCGTCGTTGCCGTGAGACCAGAGTCCATTGGTTCCCGCGCGCGCCGCGCACTCCCATTCCGCTTCCGTGGGCAGGCGCCCCCCCACCCAGCGTGCGTAGAGCCAGGCCTCCCACCACGAGACCCCCGCCACGGGCAACTTCGAGCCCACCGCGCCCCTCGCGCGGTCGAACCGGGCGAACTCAGCCTCAGTGGTCGGCGCTTCGGCAATCGCGTAGGCCGAAAGGGTCACCTGGCGCTGCGGACGTTCGTCGCTGTATCCGATCCCGTCGGGGCTCCCCATCTGGAACGACACCGTTGTGTCACCACTCGGCGGAACTCGCACCATCGTCGGCGGATTCGGGGCACCACTTGACGGCCAACGCCCACAGCGGCGGAAGAACGCCTCGCGATCGACGCCCACGCCCGAGACCTCGAGGGCGTACATCCGTTGGCCGAGATCTTCGGTGGCCACATCCGCTGCGACTTGGTCGAGCACCTTCCCTCTCAACGACTCGTCCTCCACGCCGCTCTGACGAAGTCGGTTCAGCAGCCGCGCGAGGTCGACCCCATCCCACTCTCCCTCTACGAAAGGACGCTGAATCGAATCGAGATCGTCGCTCCCCCCTTTTGCAAGCTTGGCTCCCACGATCGACAACCCGATCGCGCCGACCGACGCGAGCCCCACAAGGGCGGTACGACGACTGAATCGCGGCGTTTCGACCTCGGCCTTCCGCGCTCCGCCCTCCGCGCCACGCTCGCCATTCAGGACAGCCGCGAGCAAGTCCTCGGCCGACGCAGGTCTCGCGTCTGGGCGGTCGCTCAAGCTCGCGCGAATTGCCTCTTCGGCGGGCGGCGAGAGGTTTGCCGCTCGGAACGCTATCTCGATCTGTCCGCCCGTTCCTCGTCGGATCGGCTTGCCACGAGACAGAGTCCAGAGGAGCGTCATTCCGAGAGAATAGACGTCGCTCGCGTGGGACGTGCTCTCATCGCCGTTCAGCACTTCCGGAGCGCCGAAGTCGAAGGTCCCCATGCTCTGCCCAACCATCGTGCCGAGGCTGGACTCGGGAGCATGAACCAGATCGAAGTCGCTCAGATGGGCTCGACCGTTTCGATCGATGAGGATGTTGGCAGGCTTGATGTCCCGGTGGACGATTCCGAAGTCCCGATTCGCGTAGCCCAAGGCATTCGCCACGTCCTCGAGGGCGGCCAGAGAGTCTTCGCGCCCGACCGTGCCCTCGGTCACGGCGGCCTTGAGATCCGTCCCCTCGATCAGCTCCATCGCGAAGAAAACCCAACCGGACTCGTCGTCAGGCTCGATGTCGAGGACACGAACGATGTTCGGGTGATTCAAGCGTTGCTGCTTCCGGGCGCCGCTCAGAAAGCGCCTGACCCTGCTCTTGTCGCTTGCGTGCTGACCGTGCAGAACTTTCAGCGCGACGAACTGACTCCGGCGACGATCCCATGCACGCCAGACCTGTGCGAATCCCCCAGAACCGATGACCTCTTCGAGGGCATAGCGGTCGTCGCGTCCAATGACGTAATTCGGCTGGAGCGTCGGAGCCTGCCTGAGCTTGCGCTTCTCGGCACGAATCTGCGCCGCCAGCTCGCGAGCGTCCTCACCCTTCGCTCGTCGGCGCTCGTAGTCCTGGATCAGCGACTCGAGCTGGCCTGGCATCCTGTCGACGGGATTCAGTCTCGCCGGCCTCGAAGGTTGGACTCGCGACACTCCCTCCAACGAACGCAGGAGTCCCTCGAACTCCTCCAAGTTGTGGAAGACCCTCACCTCGCCCGCCAGATCGGCGATTCGACGAGCCTTGTTCGACCCAAGCACCTGGATGTCCAAGCCCAGCGCCCGAGCGAAGCCTGCCAGAGCCGCACCCTGGATGTTGGCGATGCCATCGCGACTCGACTCATCGGGGTCGCACTCACTGATGACCCAGACCACGCGCCCGATACCATCAAACTGTCGATGGATCGACTTGAGGTTCCAGCCGCTGGAGCTGGGGTGGACCCAGTCTCTCGCTACTTCTTCAGCGTGGCCACGGTAGTCCGACCCGAACCCCTTCGATGGCGCCGAGAAGAGCGTCCGATCCCCGGCATGCGTCGGCCCCTCGGAGTAGGCGACACCACCGCCGCTAGAGATCAGGTCTCGGAGCTCGTCGCCGTTCCGAACGGATTTGATCCCGAGACCCGAGTAGGGCGGGGCGTCGCGCGCCCAATCGGGAGCTGAAGTCCGCCCGACTGCCAGGGCGAACCGACCCGGCCCGACGGCCGTGGCGAGGAGTCCGCGCACATAGCCGAGCTCGAAGGCCACGTTCGCGTTGGGCTCGTCAACAAAGGCGACCACGAGATCGGCCTGCTCAAGATTGGGTCGGACCACATCGTCGAAGACCTCGCCGGAACCGAGCTCGGCCTTGCAGTCCCGCACCTCCCAACCCTTCGGCGGCCTGCGACAAGCGCTGTCGATCGCCGTCTCCGCGTGCCCGACAGTCAGGTCCCGGAGGATGTATGCGATCTTGTCCCCCTCGATCCCTACGGACTCTCCCTTCTTCCTCCCCATGGCGAGGAGGGGATGATAGTCGGAAAGCGCGGTGCCGAGCACGAATCCAGGGCCTAGATGGGCGGCGGCATGGGCGCGAAGGGCCATTCCGGCCTTCCATTCAGGCCGCGGATTCGCGCTTGGCGCCGTCCTGCAGGACGTCCGTCCTCAGTGAAAGTCCCGCGACTGCGAGGCCAGAGCCATCAGGCGGTCGTCGAGGCATTCGAGTTCCTTGGCGAGGACGTGGACGACCGAGCCGGCGCGTTCGACCGTGCCCCTCGCCAGGATCACCGTGCCGTGCCGCGCGGCTGCGCGGTTGGCTTCGAAGACTTTGGGGCGGACGATCAGGTTGGCGACGCCGCCTTCGTCCTCCAAGGTGATGAAGACGACGCCCGATGCCGTCGCCGGGCGTTGGCGGACGAGGACCAGGCCGGCAACGCTGCACGGGGTGCCGTGGGCGAGGCGCTCTTCGTCGGCGAGTTCGGCGGTGGCGATCACGCCTTGGGTGGCGAGTTCCTCGCGCAGGAAGGCCATGGGGTGCGAAGCGAGCGACAGGCCCAGGGCGGAGTAGTCGTGCAGGACGCGGTCGAGGGGGCCGACCTCGGGTAGCAGCGGGTCCGCGCCGTCGGAGCCGTCGCTGGCGATGGGGGCGGCGCTGGCGGAGGGCGAGTCGACCAGCGCTTCCTGCTCGTAGACGTCCCACAGGGTCGGCGCGCCGCCGCCGGTGTCGTGGGCGCGTTCGTCGAGGGCGCGCACGGCCCACAGGGCGCGTTGGCGGTCGAGGCCGAGGGAGGCGAAGGCGTCGGCGTAGGCGAGTTGGCGCAGGCCGGTGGCGCTGGCGCCGCTCTCGCGCCACAGCTCTTCGATCGAGGCGAAGGGGACGGCCGCGTGCTCGAGGGACCGCGCGGCGCGCCTGCGGGTGACCGCGCGCTCGATGCGCTCGGCGTCGGCCGAGTTCAGGCCGCGCACCAATCGCAGGCCCAGGCGAACGGCCGAGCCGCCGCGGCGCTCGTCGGCGGGCGTTCCGGGCTCCTCGCCCTCCAAACGGCAATCCACGCCGCTGAACGACACGTCCACCGGGCGCACGTCGACGCCATGCTCGCGGGCGTCGGTGACGATCTGCGCCGGGGCGTAGAAGCCCATGGGTTGGCTGTTGATCAGGGCGGCGGCGAAGGCGGCGGGGTGCCAGCGCTTGAGCCAGCTCGACACGTAGACGATCAGGGCGAAGCTGGCGGCGTGGGATTCGGGGAAGCCGTACTCGCTGAAGCCGTGGAGCTGGCGGATGAAGCGCTCGGCGAAGTCGGCGCCGTAGCCGTTCGCCAGCAGGTTGACCTTCAGCTTGGCGGTCATCTCCTCCAGCTTGGTCGTCTTGCGCTTCCAGGCCGCCATGGCGCGCCGCAGCCGATCCGCCTCGCCGGGGGTGAAGCCGCCGGCGACCATCGCCATGGCCATGGCCTGCTCCTGGAACAGGGGCACGCCGAGGGTCTTGCCGAGCACGCGCTCGACCTCGGGTCCAGGGTACTCGATCGGCTCCTCGCCGCTGCGCCGCCGCAGGTAGGGGTGGACCATGTCGCCCTGGATCGGGCCGGGGCGCACGATCGCGACCTCGATCACCAGGTCGTAGAAGCAGCGCGGCCGCAGGCGCGGCAGCATCGTCATCTGCGCGCGGGACTCGATCTGGAACACGCCCACCGTGTCGGCGGCGCAGACCATGTCGTAGACCTCGGGGTCCTCGGCGGGGACCGTGTGCAGGGCCAGGGGGCGGCCGGCGCGGGCCGAACCGCCGGCGGCGTCGACGAGGTCGAAGGCCTTCTGCACGCAGGTCAGCATCCCGAGGGCCAGCACGTCGACCTTGAGGATGCCCAGGGCCTCGATGTCGTCCTTGTCCCACTCGATCACCGTGCGGTCCTCCATGGCCGCGTTCTCGATCGGCACCAGCTCCGAGAGCAGCCCCTCGGTCATCACGAAGCCGCCCACGTGCTGCGAGAGATGGCGCGGGAAGCCGAGCAGCTCCCCCACCAGTTGGAACGTGCGCCGCAGGGTCGGCTCGGCGGGATCCAGGCCCATGGCGCGCACGCGCTCCTCGCGGCCGACCTCCTCGTGCCACCAGTCCACGTCCTTGGCCAAACGGTCGATCAGGTCCAGGGACAGACCCACGACCTTGCCCACCTCGCGGATCGCGCTGCGCGAGCGGTAGGTGATCACCACCGCGGTCAGGCCGCAGCGCTCGCGGCCGTACTTGGCGTAGAGGTACTGGATCACCTCCTCGCGGCGCTCGTGCTCGAAGTCCACGTCGATGTCGGGCGGCTCGCCGCGCTCCTTGGACACGAAGCGCTCGAACAAGAGGTCGATGCGCGCGGGGTCCACCGAGGTCACGCCCAGGCAGTAGCACACCGCCGAGTTGGCCGCCGCCCCGCGCCCCTGGCACAGGATCCCGCGCGAGCGGGCGAAGCGCACCAGGTCGTAGACGGTCAAGAAGTACGGCGCGTAGCCGAGGTCACGAATCAGCTCGAACTCGTGCTCGATATTCGCGCGCACCTTGTCGGGCAGGCCGCCGGGATAGCGCTCGGCGGCGCCCTCGAAGGTGCGCGCGATCAGGCTCTGCATCGGCGTGCAGCCCTCGTCGACGACCTCGTGGGGGTAGTCGTAGCTGAGCTGGTCCAGGCTGAAGCCGCCGGCGCGCTCGGCGATCTCGAGGCTGCGGTCGAGGGCCTGCGGGTACGGCTCGAACAGGCGCCCCATGGCCTCGGGCGGCTTCAAGTGCCGCTCGGCGTTGGGGAACAGGCGCAGGCCCGCGGCGTCGAGGGTGCAGCCGTGGCGGATGCAAGTCAGAACGTCCTGCAGCTCGCGCCGCTCGCGCGCGTGGTAGTGCACGTCGCCGGTGGCGACCAGGGGCACCGCCAGCCGCTCGGACAGGCGCGCGAGCCGTGCGAGGTGGTGGCGGTCGTCGGGCCCGTAGAGCGCGCGCGCGGCGATCGACAGGCGGTCGTCGTCGAAGGCCTCGCGCAGGTCGGTCACCAGGCGCGCGAAGGCCGCGTCCGGCGGCTGGGCGTGGCCGGCGACGGTGGGCGGCACGCAGATCGCGAGCAGCCCGCAGGCGTGGTCCATGAGGTCCGCGCGTCCCAGTGAGCACGAGCCCTTGGTCGCGCGCCGCTTGCCGAGGGTCAACAGGCGACACAGGCTCCCGTAGCTGGCCAGGTCGGTCGGGTAGACCAACACCGACGCGGGCCGATCGCCGGGGCCGTCGGGCGCCAGGTCCGGGTCGCCGTCGCGGTCGAAGGTCAGCCGGCAGCCGACGCGGTAGGCGAAGCCCAGCTCCTTCGCGGCCACGTGCCCGCGCACCACGCCGGCCAGGGAGTTGGTGTCGGTGATCCCGATCGCCGCCTGGCCCAGCTCGGAGGCCCGCTGCACCAGCTCCTCCGGGTGGCTGGCGCCGGCGAGGAAGGTGAAGTTGCTGGAGACCTCGAGCTCCGCGTAGGCCCGCGCCGCCCGGCGGCGGGCGCCCAGGGCCACCCTCTCGGAGCCCTCGCGGAAGCGCTGGCGCGGGTGCTGGACGAGCTTGGGGGCGGGCTGTTCGGGGGGCATCGGGGGGACTCCCCGGGGTGGCCGGCTCCGCATGGTAGGGTTTTGTTCGCCATGCGGGGGACGCGCCGTCGACGAGATCGTGGTCGCCAGCGGCGGCGAGAACGTCTACGAGCAGGGCGGCGTGGGGGACGTGACGGCCGACGGCCTGCCCGACGTGGTCATCTCGCAGAACTCGCCCTCGGCCCTGCGGGTCTTCCCCGGTGACGGCGCCGGCGGCCTGGGCACCGAGAGCTTCCTGAGCCTGCCGGGGGCCCCCAGCCCCCTGGCCCTGTTCGACCTCGACGCCGACGGCGTCGCCGACGTGGTGCTGACCGACGTCGCGGCGGCCCAGGTCCACGTGGTGCGCGCCGATGGCCTCGGCGGACTGAGCGCCACGGTCACCTGGCCGACCTCGGACGTGCCGCGCTCGATCGCGGCGACCGGCTTCGACGGGGATGGCCTCGGCGACGTGGCGGTCGGCGACTAACGGGCGGAGCGGCCGAGCTGCTCGTCAACGACGGCAGCCTCGGCTTCGCCCAGCGCCAGCGCTTCGCGGCCCGACTGTGGACCACCGGTGTGGCGGTCGGGGACCTCGACGGCGACGCCCACCCGGACCTGGCCGTGACCAACGCCCACACGAACTCGGACTCGATCACTGCCTACCGCGGCAGCTCGCAGGTCAGCCTCTGGACCGACCAGGGCTCGGCCCTCGGGGGCCAGCTGGGCGATTGGTGCCGGCCGCGACGCTCCTGATCCCCCTGCCGACCTCGGCCGGCGGCCTCGCCGCAATCCATGGCAACTGGTCCGTCGGCATCTCGCCCGGCACCGAGCTCTGGCTCCAGTCCTGGATCGTCGACCCCAGCGGGCCCCAGGGCTTCGCCGCCAGCAACGGCCTGCTCTGCAAGGCTCCCTGAGCCAGGCGTGCGCGGACGCAGCGCGGCCCCGGCATCTTCCCCTGGAGAAGAGGTGCGCCGAATGGAGGACATACCCGCGCACTCCACGTCAGTCCGCCCGTTCTCGATCCGATGAGAAGGGGCGTCGGGAGCGGCCGACGACCGCATGGCATCCCAACCCAACCAGCTCCCGGTACCGCAGCGGCCCAGGTGGTACTCGCTCTACATCGGGCTGGCGGCCTTGGACGTCCTGGCGATGCTCGGCGCCCTGTACCTGGGCTACGTGCTCGATTCGAGCTTCCACGCATCGGTCCTGCACAACCGCGAGTGGTCCGATCGCCAGGAGCGCTATTCCATCCTCAACGGACTCGCTGCCCGGGTGGCGATGCCGGGGAACGACATCTTCGAGACTGGCGACGTCGAAGCGGCCAGGACCGCGCGTGATCGAGCGCGGGCAGACTTCGACGCTGTCCTGGAACGCGTGCGAGCGGACCTCGAGCGGAACACCGCCCCCGATGCACAGGTGGAACTGCTGCCCGAAGTCGACGCCGTCGGCGAGCGGATCTCCGACGTCCTCGAGCTGCAGACCGAGACGTTCGAGCTGCTCGAGCAGGGCCGGCGCAACGACGCGGCCGCCAACATGGCCGGAATGGACCGATCACTGGCCGAGGTCGTCGCCGCGATCGGCCAGCTGGGGGCGAAGACGCGCGCCATCCAACGCCGCGAGTTGGGGCACCAGGCGGCCCTCACGAGTCGCATCCGCACCTGCGAGTACGTGCTCGGCTCCACGATCGCGCTGATGCTGATCGGGGTGGTCGTCAGCGGTCACCGCCTGATCAACCGAGGCCAGCGGTCCTCGCAGGCCTTGAAGGCCGCGCTCGACGAGGCACGCAGCCTGTGGAACGTCTTGGACCAACACACCCTCTTCTCGATCGCCGATCCCTCGGGAAAGATCGTCGAGGTCAACGAGGGCTTCTGCCGGATCAGCGGCTATTCGCGCGACGAGCTCGTGGGGCGCGACCACCGGCTGCTGAACTCCGGCCACCACCCGAGCTCGTTCTGGGCCGAGATGTGGGCGACGATCCGCTCGGGCCGGCCCTGGCGGGGCCAGGTCTGCAACCGCGCCAAGGACGGCTCCCTGTATTGGGTCGAGTCGATCAACATCCCCCAGCTCGACGCGCGGGGCGTGCTGACCCACTTCATCTCGCTGCGGGTCGACATCACCGCGTCCAAGCGCGCCGCGGAGGCCCTCGAGGAGGTCAAGTCCGCCCTCGACGCGTCGATCGACTGCGTCTACATGTTCGATGCACGCACGAAGCTCTTCGTCTACGCCAATCGCGGCGTGACCGAGCAGGTCGGGTACGACCACGACGAGCTGCTGCGGATGAGCCCGGTGGCGATCATGCCGGAGTTCGACGAGCAGCAGTTCGAGGCGCTGCTGGGGTCGTTCGACGAGGATGCCGGCGAAGCGCTCGTGATCCGCACCGAGCACGCCCACCGCGATGGGCAGCGCACACCGGTCGAGATCTCGCTCCAACTCGTGCGCGACCTCGGCGCCCATGGGCGCTTCACCGCCATCGTGCGCGACGTCTCCGAACAACTCGCGAACGAGGCACGCCTGATCGCGGCGAAGGACGAGGCCGAGGCCGCGAGCCGCACCAAGAGCGAGTTCCTGGCGAACATGAGCCACGAGATCCGCACGCCGATGACGGCCATCCTGGGCTTCGCGGACCTCTTGAGCTCCGACCGGGAGTTCGTCGACGAGCCTGCCCAAGCGGCCGCGGCCGCGCGCTCGATCCGTACCAACGCCGACCACCTGCTGACGATCATCAACGACATCCTCGACATGTCGAAGATCGAGGCCGGGCGGATGGACCTGGAGTCCATCTCCACCGATCCCCTCGAGCTGTGCGAGAAGCTCGTCTCACTGGTCGCGCCCCGCGCCCACGGCAAGGGCATCGAGCTCGAGCTGCGGATCGATTCGCCCCTCCCCCGACGGATCGAGACCGACCCCACGCGCCTGCGCCAGGTGCTGCTCAACCTCGTGGGCAACGCGATCAAGTTCACGGAGGTCGGCAGCGTCACCCTGGCCCTGAGCTGCGACCGCTGGAACGAGCGGCTGAGCTTCCGGGTGATCGACACGGGCATCGGGATGTCGCCGGAACAGCGCGACACGATCGCGCGCTTCGAGCCCTTCACCCAGGCCGACGCGAGCATGCGGCGACGCTTCGGGGGGACCGGCCTCGGCCTGCGGATCTCCAACTCCCTGGCGCGCCTCTTGGGCGGCGGACTCGAGCTCGACTCGACCGAGGGCGAGGGCACCACCTTCTGCCTGAGCCTGCCCACCGGACCCCTGGAGTCGGCTGCGATGGTCGACCCCTCCGACTCCGTCGCCGCTCCCCTGCCCGCCCACCCTCGCCGAACCGAACGCCCGTCGGCGACGGGCGGCCGTCCGCTGGACGGCGTGCGCCTGTTGATGGCCGAGGACGGCCCGGACAACCAGCGCCTGATCTCCTTCCACCTCAAGCGCGCCGGTGCCGAGGTCACGATCTGCGAGAACGGCTTGATTGCGGTGGAGACGATCGAGGCCCTCGAGCCCGATGAGCTCCCCCACCTGGTCTTGATGGACATGCAGATGCCGATGCTCGACGGCTATGGCGCCACGCGGCGTCTGCGCGAGGGCGGCTTCGAACGGCCGATCCTGGCCCTCACCGCCCACGCGATGGACGGCGACCGCCAGCGCTGCCTCGACGCCGGCTGCGACGACTACCTCAGCAAGCCGATCGACGCAGCGGTGCTGGTCGAGGCCTGCCGGCACTGGCGATCGCTCGCGGTCGACGCGACCTGAGGTCGCGGGACGTCAGCCGAGGTTGCGCCAAAGGAGCGCAACCAGCAGCGCGGCACCGACCACCGGGGCACCGAGGTAGCCCACGGTCTCGATCCGGCGCACCAGGTCCGAATGGACGCGGGCGTCCTGGGGCTCGTGCGGATCGAGGTGCACCTCGCGCGCCTCGCCCAGCTCGAAGCTGCGCCAACTGGTGCCGTAGTGGGCGACGCACTCGTAGCTGCGTCCGTCGAACTCGTAGCGCACCCGCGCGTGACGGGTGGGCACCGACGACTCGGTGTCGGAGTCACGCATCTCGACGCCGACGATGACGCCCGCGACGCTGCGGGAGCGCCGCTCCCAACCGCGCTGCTCGCGCAGGTAGGTGAGCGGTCCGCCGACGGCCAGGAGCAGCCCACCGAGGAGCAGGAAGAGGTCGAACGCGGTCATGGGTCTCGCGGGGGCATCGTCCCGAGGAACCACGGATCTTGAGATGCAACCGCGGCCCGGCTGGCCCGCATCAGCCGAGCTGCAGCGCGAGGGCGTTGGTCAGGGAGACCCCCTGGAGCGCCGCCGCGTCGAGGACGCCACCCTGGGCGTAGAACTGCAGACCCGCCAGGGAGGGGTCGTTGGGCGTGGGCACGCTCGTGGTTGCCTGTCCGGCGCCCGCGGTGATCTGCGGTCCGTTGAGGGGCAGGCTCAGGGTCAGGAAGTAGGGCGGCAGGACGTAGGCCGTGCCGCCAAACAGCGGGAAGGGCGCGGAGCCGGCCGAGAGCAGGACCACCGCGGCGCTCGCACCGAGGCCCTGGGTGACGCTCAGCTTCAGCGGCGCGCCGACGGTCGGACAGGTCGAGGCCGAGAGCTCCGGGACGATGCCGCCCTTGCCGGCCAGGCCGACGCCGAAGCTGGCCGCGAAGCCGCCGCAGGCCGAGCCGAACAGCTCGATGTCCGCCATGGCGTTGGCGGCGCTGACCCCCGTGGTCCCGTCGCCGACCACCAGGTCCACCGGCAGCAGGGATCCGGTCCCGCCCTGGCCGGGGAAGAAGGTGCGCAGCTCGTTGGCCTGGTCGTCCAACACGATCGCGCGCTGCAGGGCCGGGTTCCACACGCCGCCGTCCAGGTCGTTCAGAGTCGACTCGCCCCAGAGCGAGATCGCGAGGCTGGCCGGGTTCACCCGCAGGAAGACCTTGTCGCTGAAGGGCGAGACGCCAGTCAAGGTCAACAGCAAGTCGCCCCCGGGCAGGGGATCGAGGCCGATCGGCCAGGGCGTGGCGTCGACGTCGTAGCTGTTGCAGGAGACGGGCCCGCTGAGCTGGGTTCCCGCGCCGTTCAGCGGGTAGCGGTACACGAGGATGTGTTGAATCGTGTAGCAGGGCGAGCTCGGGAGCAGGCGGAGGGCACCGATCAGGCTGTTGGTCGACGCGTCGTAGGCCAACTGATCCATGACCAGGCTCACGGGCTGGCTGGCCTGGTCCAGCACCGGCTGAATGTTGTCGCCCGCATCGATCAACTTCAGTCCGCCGTTGTCGAAGCAGTAGATGCGCCCGTCCCCCACCGGCGTCAGGCACTTCAAGGCCTGACCGTCGAAGCCCAGGTTGCTGAGCGCGTCGTTGGAATCGAAGGCGTACAGCCGCGGCGAGAACACCCCCAGGGGCGAGTAGGCCGTGTAGGCCAAGAGCCGGTCGCGGTAGGGGTCGTAGGTCACCCATCCGGCGCCGCTGTAGTTCGGGAACAACTGATCGACGACCAGGTCACCGTGGCCCGTGATCGGATTGATGCGGTACAGGGCCGATTGGCCCGCGCTGCCCGGCGCGCGCAGGAGCAGCTCGCCGTCGACGAACGGCCCGGTTTGGGCCACGGCCGGCGACGAGGCACCGAGGACCAGGGCGAGGGCGATCGAGAGGAGCGGGGCGTGGCTGGCGAGTCGAGTCATGGCGTCGATGGTCCTGGGGCGTCGCCCCCCCCTGGGTCGTCGCCCCGTTGCGACTGGAGCGGCGGACTGGGGCGTGGGAGGTTCTGGGGAGGGGGGCCTGTCGGTGCCCGGCTCCCCGAAGAGTCTCCATCCACCGAACGCGGACGGCGTCACCGCCGAATCCCGGATTCTCGAATGCCGGGCCGCCATCCGGCGCCGGGACAGCAGCCGTGGACTTCTCGCCCCGCGGCGCCGGACCCCACTCTCGGCAGATGGCCGTATCACGAGCCCCATCCCCCCCTCCTCCCTGCCCCCGCGACTTCGCGGGCCCCACCCACCGCACCCCAGGAGGCGCATCCATGCAACTCTCCCCCGTCCGCACCGCCCTGCTCGCCATCGCGATCGGGTCGATCTGCCAGGCCCAAGAGACCAACCACCCCAACGCCAGCCTGCTGGTCAACTACCACCAGGCGGGTGCCTTCCCCCTGCAGGCGCTGATGGGCGCCCAGGACCCGGGCCTGTTGACCCTCGAGGGCACGCCTGGCGCCCCCTACTTCGTGCTGGTCGGCAGCGACCTGCGCAGCGGCCTGCCCCTGCCGGGCATCGGGACCCTGCACGTGGACCCCGCCCAGCCCTACGGCACGCTCACCGGAGTTCTCGACGGGGCCGGCCAGGGCCACGTGGCCGTGCCCGCCGGCACGCTGAAGAAGGACTTCGGGTTCACGACCCAGGCCGCGGTCCTCGATCCGGCCAAGGCCTCCGGTCTGCAACTCAGCGGCGCCAGTCGCGTGACCGTGACGAGCACCATTTCGGCCAACGTCGCCCTGTCCATGGGCACCGGCAGCGTGGCCGACGTGCGCGGCTTCCTGGTCGCGAAGACCGCGAGCTCGATCTCCATGGGCAACCTGGTCTTCCAGGTCACGCCCGAGACGGACCTGGCCGGCTTCGAGTCCCTGGCGGACCTGACCGTCGGTGAGTGGCTCGTCGTCGACGGCGAGTTCAACGCCGCCGGCGGCTTCAACGCCAAGGAGATCAACCGCGAGGACGCCGAGTCGACGATCAAGCTGACCGGGCGCGTGCAGGGCATCGGCCCCGCGGGCCTGGCCCTGCTGGGCGTCTCGGTCTACTTCCCCGCCGGTGCGGTCACCTTCAAACAGTTCGCCGACGGCTCCCCAGCCGCCTACTCCGACCTGGCCGAGGGCATGGTGATCCAGGTCGAGCTGCCGATCGGCATCGAGCTGTATCCCTACGCGACCGACACGACCCTGAACGTGCCCACCGAGCCGGAGCCCGAGCCGGAGCCCGAACCGGAACCCGAGCGCGAGCCGGAGCCCGAGTCCCCGCCGCCGCCGCCCTTCTGTAGCTGAGGTCGGCGACGACCCGGCGCGGCCCCTCGCCGCGCCGGGTGGTTCGCGCCGCGCGGAACCGAGAGCTCGCCGGTCACATCGAGAATCACCGCCGGAAGCGCCGCGGCGCGGATCTCGAAGCTCTCGAGGCGCTGCACGATCTCTCCGCCGTCGGCGCCCTCGAAGCGGCACTCGAGGGCCTAGGTGCCCGGCGCGCGAGTCCGGACCCGCAGCCCGGACATCCTGCCCGTGGCCAGGTCGTAGCCCGCGGCGGAGACGATCGCGTCGGCTTCGCCCTGCGCCGGGCGCAGCTCGACCAGCCCCAGGGGCGGAACCCCGACTGCTACCACCGGCGCCGACGTGTCGAGGGTCAACCGCGCGCTGAACCCGATCGGTCGAATGCCCAGGAGGCAGTCACCGGCCGCGAAGCCGTCGTCGGGGGTGAAGGCGGCGGTCCACTCGTCCACGCGAGTCGCGGTGCGGTCACCCAACAGGAAGTGCGTGATCCGCGGCGCGCCGCCCGAGAGCTGCGACCCATCCAACGCGCTGAGCGTCACGTTCATCTGCCCGCCACAGTTGGCCAGGACCTGGTCGAGCGTCGCGGCGAAGCGCAGATGGACGGATACGGCGACGCGCTCCGCAGCGGGCGCGGCCTCGACCCACAACACGACTTCGCTCCCGGTCGTCGGGCCGAGGTCGAGCTCCTCGGGGTTCAGGAACAGACCGCTGGCGTCGTCCATGCCGATGAACGCGGCTCGATAGCGCCCCGCCGGCATGCCCTCCGCGCCAATCGGAAGCTCGAACCCCTCGGGTGTCTCCACCCACAGACTCTCGGTGATCGACTCGAGCATCCCGCCGCTGCGCTGGTCGACCGGCGGGAGTCGATCGACCGAGTGCACGGCGAGGTGCAATCCACCGAGGGGCGCGCCGGAGCGCAGGATCGGTGCAACGTCGAAGACCTCTTGGAGCTCGATCGCGAAGTCGTCCCCTACCCATGCCTCGGGCTCCACAGGTTCCGGAACGACGAACCGCGCCCACCGATCGTCGGCGCGGACTACGAGGCGCGCGTCCGCAGCGTCGAAGGGCAGGGCCAGGGGTGAGGTCACCGTCGCCCGCAGGCCGCGGTCGATCGCCAGGCCGACGCCAGTTCCACTGCTGAGCGGCGGCGAGAGATCGACGGGACTCTGCCACTCGTCGCCCGCGCCATCCACGACCCGTGCTGGCAGGGGCCGGCCGCGGTGGAGCTCCACCGGAGACTGGGCTGCGATCCCCTTTCAGGTGCCGTCCAACTCGAGGTAGCTGCAATCGACGCCTTCAATCCGGATGCCGACAACGAGCACTGGAGCGTCGATCGCCAAGTCGGCCGGTGGGCGGGCGAGACCGTCCACTATTTCGATACACCCCAGCTCGCCCGCGGGTTTGCCGAGCAGGATTTCGCCGTTCCCGCGCAGGACCTCGGTCGAGGCCACGCGGTGTTCCAGCGCCTCGGTTGCGCCATCCCGCCCCTCGGACACCCGTGCAAGGGCGCTCCGAGGCATAGGACCCAAGCCTGGTCCGGTTCCGGCATCCAATCGGGGCCTCAGTCCGGACCGAGCCTCGGCCCCTGTCAGGCGCTCGAGACGACTGCCGAACTATTTGGTGATTTCGCCGACGAATCCGGATCCCCATCACGTTGAGACCATCGCCCGAACTCTCCAACGGAGTTCGTCGACCGGACTTTGTCTTCCGTGGCTCAAATCTTCTTTCGAGAACTCGCTATGCCCAGGAGCCTGATCACCCTCCTCATTGTCGCCGCAGCGTGGATGTCCCCCAGCTCGGCCCAGAATCAACCGCCGCCTGCCCCAGGGACACTGCTCCAGATTCCCCTGACAGGCTGCAAGGAGATGGCAGAGGGACTCGTCGGGATCGCGGGCGGCGACTACCTGTTCACGACGGACAGCTACACCAACACCAACAAGCTCGGTTCGGCGTCGTTCTCGGGCGACAAGCCGGCGCTCACGCTGTACACCCTCACCTTCGCCGCCGCGTTCCCCGAGATCACCGAACTCTACGCCGCGGGCAACCCGGCCAAGGCAGAGGGGTATACCCAGGGCGCGATCAAGGGCACGATCATCCACGAGCTCATGCATGTCTGCCTCGGAGTTCCGAAGGACGACGAAGGGACCGACTCGACGTCGTGCCTGCACCTCGCGATCGACTCCTCCGCCGCGAAGTTGCTCTGCGAGGCGATCGGCCAGGTCGGTGGCAGCGCGCTCGAGGGGGATCCGCCGCACTGCCTCGACGGGCTCACGGCAGCCCAGCAGGGGCAGATCGAAGCGATGTGTAAGAAGATCGCCCTGCTCTCCGAGAAGTGGAATGAGCCTGCGAACAAGGAGAAGGCCGAGGACTGCATCGACAACCACGATCTGGCCGAGCTCCTGGAGTTGAACTGCGACGACGACCCGTCGAACGATGTCGACCCGGCTGCCTGCCAGGTCAGCTAGCCCGACATGCCGACAGGGGGCTGGCCCGAGAACGTCAGCCCGGTTGCGGACTGCGGTCATTGCGACATCGATTGCCAAGGGGGCCAGGAGTGAACAAATCTCGAATCGGTCTCGGTTGGAACCCGCCGCCCCACTCCTCGAGCGGAACGGCGCGGGCAGGCGTCGTCGGGGCCGCCCTCTTCGCGGTGGCCTCAGCCCTCGTCCTATCGGAGTTCGGAGTTCGGACGGAAGACGACTCTTCGCCGAGTGCGAGGCCTCCGCTCGAGTCCTCCGAGCCTCCGACGGAGTGGACCGCCCCGAGTCGGACGCCCTCGGGCGAAGCCGCGCCCGAGGGCGCGCTCCGCGTGCTGCACTCGCCGAACATCACCCGCGAGGTCCGCTACGCTCAGGGTGAGCGTCAGATCGTGCTGTGGAGTCGGGAACTCGACCCCGCGACCGACGAGTGGTTCGAGTCCTCGGTGACCTGCTCGGTCAGCTTCGACCTCGGAGAGATCCGCACCCAGCTCGGCAACCGCCTGATCGTTCCCGGGACGGCTCGCAACGGGGATACGGTCATCGAGCTGTGGACGATCCCCGGCTGGACGGGTGGCTGGGACGTCACGTCTCAGGTTCCATCAACTCCGCTCGGAGTCCCCAACCCATCGTCATCCCTTCAAGTCTCGATCGGGATCGTCGGCGGTGGATCCTTCGTGCCACCCCAGGGTCGTTCCGCGCGACCGCCGATCGTCCGCGAGGAGGTCTACCGCGGATCCGGACTGGGCTCGGCCGACTTCATCGCCTTCGACCCCTTCGGCCGGTTCATCCACGTCCTGTCCCAGAGTCCGCCCGCGATCTTCGCCCTGGACCTCTCCGTCGACGGCGCCTCGCCGATCGAGGTCGCCGGGCCCTCCGACCTGATCGGGCTCGACTCGGCCCGATCCATCGTGCCACGCACCCATCTCGACTATGGGCGGGTCTACCTGCTCCACCATGTCGGCCTGTTTCCAGGGACCGACGAGTTGCTCAAGAGCGTGATCTACGACCCGGATGACGACGGGATCTTCGACTCGTTCCAGTCCCTGGATGCGGTCCAGTTCGAAACGGCCTTTCCTCCGAACTCGCTCGACTACTCGGGCTTCGCTTGGTGGTGGGTCGACTGAGTGCCGGCGCTGGAGTGTCCGCGGACGCTGGATGCGTGGCGCGTTCTCCCGGTTGAACAAGCCCTGTTCTCAGCCGGGGATCGAAGGTGGCCGCGCGCGGTGACCTGCGCGCCTCGACTTCAGAACTCGCCGGTCACATCGAGAACCACCGCTGGAAGCGTCGCGGCGGCGATCTCGAAGCTCTCGAGGTGCTGCACGATCTCTCGTCCACCGGTGCCCTCGAAGCGGCACTCGAGGATGTAGGTCCCCGGCGCGCGCGTGCGGATCCGAAGCCCGGTCATCCTGCCCGTTGCCAGGTCGTAGCCCGCGGCGGGGACGAGGGCGTCAGGGACGACTTCGCCATCGCGCAGGAGGTCGGCGCTGCGCAGCGATCCCATCGGAAGGTGAAGCGGGCGAACACCAAGGGGCTCGGCCAGGTCCGGATCCAGCTCGAGCTCTTGGTGCTACTGCTGTCAGCCCTGCTCGCGGCTGTGGAGTTCCTGGGCTGACAGGGCCAGCCGCTCGCCCCCGAAGCAGCGACCACAGGACTGGGTTCGGCCCGCGCGCCCGCAGTCTCCACCGATCGGGTGACGGCTCCTGAGGCGCTGGTGAGCAGCGCTGGCGCCCTCGTCGCCGGGCACTAGACTCGCGAGTCCCGACACAAGCCCGCCAGACGCCCATGCTCCAGCTCCTCTCGCGCTCCATGTTCGCCCTCGCCCTGTGCTGCCTGCCGCTCGCCGCCCAGGTCGAGTACCCGCGCCAGGTCCCCGACGACGCGGCCTTCACCGCCACCCTCGAGGCGCTCAAGGCCGGCATGGAAGACGGCTTTGCCAGCCTGCGCGGCGCGCGCCTGGCCGAGGAGTCCTGGGAGCCGGTCCTGCCGGCCGGGATGGCCAATGACGACACGCGGGATCCCACCAAGCGCCGGCACACCTTCAGCCGGTTCAGCACCGTCAACCTCTGGGTGATCAAGCTGAGCTTTCGGAGGACCTACAGGCCGAGCGAGGCAGAGATCGCGTCCCTCGAGGCTGACTACCAGAAGCTCGGCGCGGTGATGTCCGCTGCCGCGGGGGACTGGGGGCTGGAGACCAGCACCACCTCGAGCAACGCCAAGGCCACCGACCTGATTCGGCCGACGGAGGAAGAGCGGCCGCCCTTCATCCGCGTCCTCTTGACCCGGGGTGAGAGCTGGGGCGAGGAAGGCTGGTGGGAGCTGCGGCTGATCGCCAACACCCGCCTGGCCGAAGAGCTGCCGGCTTGGATTGCGCACGAGCCGTCGAGCTTCCGAGGTGTTCCCACGGACGCCGGCTTCACCGCCGCGGTCGAGGCCATCCTGGCCGGGATCTACACGGGGCTCGAGCCCATCAAGGGTCTGGTCTCGCCCCGCGAGCTCTCCGACCGCCAGGCAGGTGCCCCGACCTGGAGCCTGATGCCGCTCGAGGGGCTGCCCAAGGACCCGGAGGGCTGGGCCCATCACATGACGGACTTCGGGTCCTATGTGAACGCGACCTACAGCTTCGCGGAGGTCGTCAACCCGACCGACGAGCAGCGCGCCGAGCTCGACGCGCGGTTCGAGGGGTTCGCCGGCATCCTGGAGGCCCACGCCCGGGGCTGGGTGGTGGAAGGCGGCGTCCAGGCCGACTCGTTGCGGCCCGAGGGCTCGCGCTGCCTCTACCTGTCGCCGGGCCCGGGCATGCGGGCCGAGCAGTCCGACGGCACGTGGCTGCCGCACATCAGCCTCTGCCTCAGCAAGGACCCGTCCGGCTACGACATGGACACCCACGAGCCGAGCGACATCGAGCGCTGGAGCTTGTATCTCGACTGCACGGCCTTGGGCTCGCCGCGGCCCGGAGACGGCAGGGCGGACTGGATCGCCGACCTCCTGGACCCGGTCGAGCTGCCGCCGGTGCCGGCCGAGCTCGAGCGCGTCGTGCTCGAGCTCGTCGCCGACGCTCCGTCGGGCTTCGCGGGCCACGCGACGCCCGAGCTCCAAGGCGAGGTCGACCTGGCCACCTACGTGCGCGCGCTCGACGACCCGATCCTGCCCTACTCCGGCCCGCGCCAGGCGCTGACCACGCACCTGCAGACGGGGCCGGACCCGGCGGTGCTGCGCGACTACCTCTGGACCGTCGAGGACGACTGGCACTCGGAGGCTTCCGTGCGGCTGGGCCTCCTGACCGTGCCGGACGTGGACGCGGCCGCGCGCTTCACCGCGGACCAGTGGATGGACGCGGTGATCGAGCGCCTGGGCGTCGCCCTCGACGGCTGGCGCGTGCGCGTCGAGGACCTGCCCGGCGGCAAGGAGGACTTCCAGGTGCGGCTCGCGACCTTCGACGGCCTGCGCCCCGATGGCCATCCGGTCTGGGTCTACGTCGATCGCATGGTCTACCCGGTCAGCGTCCCTGGCCAGCCCGAGGGCGACCTCTATCAGCTGGCCCTCTACATCGCGACCGATCACGAGGCGACCGTGGGCCAGGATCTCCTCGGTCGCTGGAACGCGGCCGTCGCCGCCGGCGAGCAGCCGTTGGTCTCGGTGCTCGAGGTGCTCGGCGACCCCCTGGCCGGCAGGGTCCAGCCCAGCGATCGCTTCGTGTCCGAGGGCGGCCGACCGATCGACCTGCTCGGGCTGTTCGGTGGCGACGGCTCGTCCGAGCTGCGCTACGACCTGGTCCGCGACGGTCGCTACACCGAGCTCGTGCTGACGCCGCCGCGCCTGTCGCTCGCGCGCTGGGCCGAGCTCCGTGCAGCGGAGGTCGCGGGCGAGCTCCCACCCGCGGCCCTGGCCGTGTGCGGTGGCCGCCTGGACCTGGACGAGGTCGGGGCGCTCCTGCGCGAGCTGGTCGCCGCGGGTGAGGTCGACTTCGCCACCCTGCCGCCGACCTTCGCCAAGCGGCTCGAGCTCGAGACCAACCGGCAGCTCTTGACCGCGCGCTTCGTGCTGTGGGGCTCGGACACGGCCGCCACCAAGGGGCTGGTCGAGACCGTGCGGGCTGGCCTGGCTGCGACCTTCGGCAGCGGCTGGTTCCTGGAGGACACGACCCGCAACACCGGCCCGGTGTACGACCCCTACGCGCGCCAGACCCACTGGTTCGCGCGGCCCGAGGGCCCCCAGGGCATGCACCCCTGGGTCGAGCTGGTCGAGTATCAGCGCGACAGCCAGGCCTTCCTCGCCCTCGAGGTGCACGCCTTCACCGCAGCCCACCGCGCGGCCCACGCCGAGGTCCCTGACGGGCTTTGGTTCGAGGGCCTGGCGGGGAACTGCGAGAACGGGAGCGGCGTGGCCTGGTGCTACCGCGAACAGGTCAGCTTCGAAGGCCCCTTCGTGGGCGGACTGCCCAGCGGCGTCGGCCGTCACCTGTACCCAGGCGACAAGGCGATGGCGGGGGTGCGCTACGCGGCCGGTCGCTTGGAGCTGATCGGCCACAAGCAGCCGCCCCCGGCGCCGGTGGTCGCCTCGGTCGGCGAGGCGCGCAGCACTTGGTTCACAGACGGCTTCTTCGACCAGTCCCAGGACTCGGTGGAGGACGGCTGGCACGAGCAGGTCGCCTCCGAGTACGGCGACCTGTTCAAGTGGTGGGACCACGACGGCGAGACGGCCTTCCCCACGGGGGACAGTGCCCCGCAGAAGGCGACCTACTCGAGCCGCGTCTGCGGAGGCTGTGGGGGCGACGGCTGGGTCGACACCTCGGCCTTCGTCGACGACTACGACGTCTCCTCGACGGCAACGAGCACGGGCCTCTGGATGAAGGGCTACGACGCGGTGGAGACCTACAAGCGCAAGCGGCGCGTCTACAGCTCCGAGGCCTGCTCACGCTGCGCGGGCACGGGTCGGGAATACTACTGAGTCGCGGGGGGAGGGCATGAACTGCGATGAACAGCGTCATGCTCGGTACTTCAAGATCCCTTCGAGACGGGTCTCGATCGGATGGTCAACGTGGTGAACCTGATGAAGCTCCAGCTCCTCCACCGCCTCACCTACCGACGCACGAACCAAGGGAACCTGCACGTACGCGGCTACAAGGAGGAGGGCGCGATCACCACGCCGTTCGACATGACGGTCCTCAACGACATGGACCGCTTCCACCTGGCCATGGACGTCGTCGAGCGCGTGCCGACCCTGCGCGCCGACGGGGCGGACAGCCTGGCCGAGCACGAGCGGTACATTCGCCAGGAGGGCGTGGACCTGCCGTCGATTCGAGACTGGCGCTGGGGCGACTGAAGGGGCGCGGGATCGGGCTCGAGCACCCGCGACACGCGCGACTCAGAGCTCGCCAGTCACGTCGAGCACCACCGCCGGCAGCACCGCAGCGGAGATCTCGAAGGACTCCAAGCGCTGAACGACGTCCCGCCCGTCCGCGCCCTCGAAGCGGCACTCCACGGCGTAGGTCCCCGGCTCGCGGGTCCTGAACCGCAGCCCGGTCATCCGGCCCGTGGCGAGGTCGTAGCCGTCCGCGGAGACCATCGTGTCCGGCACGACCTCGCCGTCGCGCAGGAGCTCGGCGCCGCGCAGGGAGCCCGCCGGGAGGCTCAGCGGCTCGCCCTCGTACTCCCACTCCAGCACGCGTGTGAAGCCGGCGACTCGGCCGTACTCCACGACGGTGTTGCGCTGTGCGACGGTGAAGTCCGCCGGCTCGACGAAGCCACCGCCTCCGTGGCTCGGGAGGTCGTAGTCGCCGTAGGCCAGGACGTAGCTCGCGCTCTCGCCGGAGCTGCCGGTCGCCTTGGCCGGGTTGGGGATGCCCACGGGGAGCGGCTCGGACGCGGGCCAGACGCCCGGCGTCCTCGAGCCTGCGTCGGCCTGCGCCGGGCGCAGTTCGACCAGCCCCAGGGGCGGAACCTCGACCACCACCACCGGCGTCGACGGGTCGAAGGTCAGGCGCGTGCTGACCCCGATCGGTCGAATGCCCAGGTGGTAGTCACCGGCCGCGAAGCCGTCGTCGGAGCTGAGGGCGGCGGTCCACTCGTCCACCCGGACCGCCGTGCGCTCGCCCAACAGGAAGTGCGTGGTTCGCGGCGTGCCGTCCAAGAGTTGCGAGCCGTCCGACGCGGTGAGCATCACGTTCATCTGTCCAGCGCAGTCGGCCAGGACCTCGTCGAGGGGCGCGGCGAAGCGCAGGTGGACCGAACCGGCGACCCGGCCCGCGGGGGGCGCGGCCTCGACCCACAGCACGACTTCGCCGCCGGTGGTCGGGCCGACGTCGAACTCCTCGGGGGTCAGGTAGAGGCCGCTCGCGGCGTCCATGCCGACGAACGAGGCTCGGTAGCGTCCCGTCGGCAGGCCGTCAGCACGGATCGACAGCTCGAATCCCTCGAGGGTCTCGACCCATTGGCTCGCGATGATCGATTCGCTGATCCCACCACTTCGCTCGCCGACGGGTAGGAGTCGGTCGACCGCTTGCACGGCGAACTGCAGCCCGTCCAACGGCGCGCTGGCGCGCAGGATCAGCGCGACGTCGAAGACCTCCTCGAGCTCGATTGCGAAGAAGTCCCCGGTCCACGCCTGGGGCGCGACCGGCGCCGGCACCACGAATTGGGCCCAGCGGTCCTCCGTCCGGACCTCCAAGCGCGCGCCCGGCGTATCGAAGGGCAGGGCCAGGGGCGAGGTCACCGTCGCCCGCAGGCCGCGGTACACCGCCAGGCCGACGCCGACTCCGCCGCTGAGCGGAGGCGAGAGGTCGACGGGACCCCGCCACTCGTCGCCCGCTACGTCCGTGACCCGTGCCGGCACGGGCCGCCCGGGGTGAACCTCGACCGGCGACTTGGCCGCGAGCCCCTCCCAAGTGTCGTCCAACTCGAGGTAGGTGTACTCCGTCCCGCCCACCCGCAGGCCGAGAACGAGCACTGGAGCGTCGATCGCCAAGTCGTCGGGCTGGCGGGCGACACCGTCCACGATGTCGATGCGCCGCAGGTCGCCGTCAGGTCCTCCGAGCAGAAGCTCGCCGCTGCCGCGGAGGCCCTCGGTCGAGCCGCGAGCTCGAAAGGTGACCTTGCTGACCGATAGATCGCCGCGCTCGCCCTGGCGCTCGAGGTCGATCTCGGAGCGATTCGCGCTCGCGAAGTCCACCGCCGACAGGTCCGCTCCCCCGGCGACCTCCCCCGTTCCGACGGCCGATCCCGGCAACCCAGCTTCGCGCTCGCGCTCACTCGATTGCCACAGAGCAATCACGATCGCCGCGACCACGGCCCCCACGAGCATGATTCGTCGGTTCATCGATCGTTCCCGTCAGCATCCGGCCGCGCGCGTCCGTCGCTCCGCGCCGGATTCTATCGCGCCGATCTCCGGGCCGTGCTCGCGGAGAGACCAACGAGGGGAGGCTGCCTCGACCGTCACCTCGCGGCGTAACCCTGCGAAGTGTTCATCCCTGAACCCCAATGCGTAGCTACCAACCGGGGCCGGCTGGCCGCACAGGACGAGTTGCAGTTCGGAGCCAAGCGGCTCGCTCGAGACCTCGACCTTGGTCAATTCCGCCAACGGCGCGATCAGGGCGACTTCGAAGGTCGTGTCTACTGCCTCGGGCGGCCGCGCTGCGGGCATTTGGTCGTCGCCGCCGGACACGACGACGAACCCGAGCACGGCGCAGCGGACGAACAGAGCCTGGAATCGGAACAAAATCTGTCTCGGTCTGAATCTCGGTTGGCTGGATCGAAGGCGGGCGCGCGGCTCAGTCGAGGCGATGTGTGTAGCGCAAGATTCGTCGTCGGCTCCGGTCCTCGCTTCAGGGTCCGCCAGAGCCCGGCTGGCGCCCGAGCCACCTGCGGGCAGCTCGATCATCGGTGGCGCGATCGCCAGTGGCGCCGGTCGGGAGCAATCAGCCCTACTCGATCCCGAGTTCTCCCGACGGGCGACCGATTCGGCCGACGCCCGCCACCTCAGTCGGGCTCGACTGCAACGAAGCTGGAAGACGCTGGTTCGCCCGATTTCGCATCGACGCTGGCGCTCCACCCCCTGCCGTCGGGCGAGGTGACGGTGATCTCTGTCGATCCCTCGAAGGTGAACCTGACCAGCATCGTCGTCGTCTCCCCTGACCGCTGGAGTTCGATCAACTCCGACGGATTCTCGAGGCCCCGCCACTCACCGGCCGTGAACTCGGAACGCAGGGTCGCGTCGACGTGGGACTTGGTGATCCCTGGCCCCTCGATCTGAAGCCGAGCTACCGGCATGGCATGCATGTCGAGCGCGACCGTGCCCACCCCGGGCTCCACGGAGAAGTCCACGAGTCTGGAGAGGTACCCATCCGCCGCGACGTAGGCCTGTGCCGCCCCCTCGAGTAGCTCCATCTCCACCCCGCTCGGGCCGACGTCTTCGACTGCTCCAAAGGCCATGTCTGAAGCGGGCTCGCATCCGGGAACCGGCTGACCGACACCGACCAAGCCACCGACCGCCGCACCCGACTGTGAATCGACGAGCCGCAGCGCGATCTGGGCGCGACGGGCCAACGAGCCGCCGACCTGCACGCTCTGCGCTCCCTCGACTAGGACCTCGCCGACCAGATCCAGCCCCTCGATTCGGACCTGGTAGCGACCCTCGATCAGTTCGCCTATCCCGCCCGCAAAGGTTCGAGCGCCATCGAAGCCCAGCAAGGACGTTCTCGAGACCGAATTCGTGGACAGGCCGGGTAGGACTTCGGAATCGCACGCCATGACGGATGCGTAGATCCCCAACACCTCGTTGGAGTCCCGATCGATCAGAAGCGCGTCGCGTGGCAGGTCTGCCGGAAGCCCGTCGAAACGGAACTCGATCCGCCCCCAGGGCGAGCTCTCGGCACTCGCCAGCATGCAGACCTGCGCGGTCGTGAGGACCTCGGGCAGCACGGCGATCTCGATCGGCCGAGCCCGGGTGACGGCCTGTCTTCCACCTGAGCTCATCGAGTCGACGAGGGTCACCGTGAGCTCATAGCTCCCGGGTTCGATCGAACCGATGCGGAGGTTCTCCGTGATCGAGGTCGACAGAGTCCAAGGCGCGCCGCCGCTCGAGGGTTGGCCCCGTACCGTCATCCATCCATCGCCAGGCCAACCGTCTCGTTCACCGCAGTTCGGATCGGGAATGAGCTCCAAGGTGCCCGCTGGGGCCACCTGGACGGGATAGAGCCACGGCCAGTTCTCGGGGATCTCGATGACCTGTGAAAGGCGGTCGGCAACGGCCACGTGGATTCGAACTCGCTCTCGCCTTGCCCTGGCGTCGAGTTCACGCGGCAAGCCGATGACGAAGCTCGAGAGGGGTTCGCCTTGATGCCCCATGTTCGCGACTTCGATTGCAGGCGCGACGAATCCGACGGGGTGAGCCTTCGGCCCTTCGACCGAAGTCAGTCGGAGAGAATCCGCTAGCTCGACCTTGCAGTCCCCATCGACCAGGAACAGGGCGCGCGCGTCGAGCTCCTCGACCATCACGTCCGGCGAATTCGGATCGACGAGCGGATCCATCGGTGCGAACCACTTGCCCGATTCGAGCACGCCCGCGATCCAGACGCCCTCAGCCGCCGCGCTATCGGCAACCTCCGCACGACCGCCCTCTCCAACGTCCGCCAGGTGCCGCGGCTCACTTCCAATGGGACAGCCCAGCCATCCCCAGATCTCCGAACCCGGGCCGAAGGGCGATCGATCCCCGCGGATCACGGCGAACGACAGGGCACCGGCAGCGACGAGGGCGAACCGCTCGTGGGGCTCAGAGCCGCGTTCCAAGGCGATCGAAGCCGTACGGACAACGTCGGCTTCCGTGGTCGATCCGACCATCTGGTTCGCAACGCCGCTCGGCCGGCCAAGATCCATCCCCTTGCGAACAACGACCGCGAGCAGGATCAGGACGAGCGCCAGGACGAAGATCGAGGCGACCCGAGCTCCACCCATACGCCGCGGCTCAACTCGGCAGGAATCGAAGGCGAACATTGCTGGTCTGGCGTGATCGCCACGGAACGAAGGCGACGGTGCAAGCCTAGGTTCTGGACCCGAAGTTCGGCGGCACTTCCTGGAGGCCCGGTCGGAGGCTGCTCGGTGCGGCGACGGCGCTGCTAGTTGCCCTCACGCCCACTCCCCGTGCACGAACCAGCGCGTCCCCGCTCGGAACAGCCAGAGCCAGCGGCCGGCGGAGTCCTGCACGCGGTAGTAGTCGCGGGAGGGTTCCACCCGCGGTTTGCGCGGGGGTGGGGTCGGGGCGTCGAGGGAGGTGTAGTCGATGCGCGTCGGGGCGCGGCGCTCCTCGAGTTCGACGGGCTCGAGCGCGGTCCACCAGGTCTCGGCCAGGCGTTCGGGGCCGAGGGCGCGGACCAGGGCGCGCTCCTCGGCGCGCCAGCGTAGGGCCAGGAGGGCGCCGCTCTCGGGGTCGGTGCGGACCTCCACCGGCTCGGGGCGGAAAAGCACCGCCGAGGGGCGCTCGCCGGCGCCGAGGCTGGCGCGGACCAGGCGCGGGGGCGCGCTGCCCAGGGGCACCGGCCGCGGGCGGAAGGCGCGCTCGGGCAGGTGCGACTCGACGGCCTCGACCAGGTAGGTGGCGCGCGGGCCGAAGCGGCCGGCGTAGGCGTCGAGCAGCTCGCCCAGGGCGCGGTCGATGGCCGGCACCAGGTCCGCGCCCAGGCCGAAGCCGGTGCCCTGGCGCGGGCGCAGGGTCGAGGTGCGCGGGGCGGTCACGCGCAGGCGGTCGACACCGAAGCCCAGGCGCACGCGCTCGAGCTGGGGCTCGATCAGGGCCATCAGGTGCGCGGGGTCGCGACTCGGATGGCTGAGGGCCACCAGCTCGCGGGCGGGCGGCGCGTCGGTGGGGAACAGCTCGACCATCAGCGCCAGGGCGCCGGCGTCCTCGGCCTCGAGCACCGCGCAGAGATCGTCGAGTAGCAGGCGCACGCAGGTCAGCAGGGTCTCGAGGTCGTCGGTGACGCCTTCGAGCTCGCGCTCCACCGAGGGCGGCGGCGCGTAGCGCAGCACCTCGACCGTCTCGGGCCGCGCGCCGAGGGCGCGGTCGATGGCGGCGAGCAGCGGCTCGCCGAAGCGCGTGGCGAGCTGCGCGCGCGACAGATCGAGGCACTGGCCGACGTTGGCCAACTCCAGCTCGTGCAGGCCGGCGAGGATCCTGGGTGCGAGGTCGAGGGCTTCGAGGGGCAGAGGCTCCAGGGCCGCGCGCTCGCAGCCGCTGGCCACCTGCGCCAGTGCCTGCGGTCCGAAGCGCGCCACCGCCCGCGCCGCCGCCGCCGTCCCGGCCACCGCCGCGCGCGCGCCGAAGCCGAAGGCGCGCACGTGCCCCACCGCCGCCTCGAGCAGCGGGCGCTCGCCGCCGAACAGCCGCTCGCAACCGGCCACGTCGAGCAACAGCCCGTCCGGCGGCCGCGCCGCCACGCGCGGGGTGAAGCGCCACAACTCGCGCCCCAACGCCGCGAGGGCCGCCGCCTCGCGCTCGGGCTCGTGGGCTTCGACGTGGCAGTCGGTCCCCGCCAAGAGCGCCCGCGCCCCGGCCACGGTCATGCCCGGGCGCACGCCGCAGCGCCCGGCGACGCCGCAACAACGCGCCACCAGGCTGCGCTCGGCGACGGTCTCGACCAGCAGGATCGCGAGGTCGGGCGATCCCTCGCGCCGCCCGCTCTTCAGCCGCCTGCGAACGCGCTCGACGGACCAGTGCGGCAGATGGATCGCGAGCCAGCGGGTGAGCTTGGGGACAGACACCGTGGGGAGGGGTTGGAGGGCGAACGGGACCGTCGCGGGGACCGGGCCTCCTCCCCGGGGCGGCCCCCGGACCCGATCCGCCTGACCGGCCGATGGTAGGCTTTTGTTAGCGTCGCGGCGGCGCCGAGATGGAGGCCCCCCACCCGCCGCGCGCCCTCCGACGCAAGCCCTTGGTCCGAAAGGCCCTGGGGTCGATCCCGCGCCCGCCGCGAGGGTCCGCGGGCGGGGCTTCGCAAGTCGTGCGGGGCGGCGCGCTCGGCAAGGGCCGGGGTCGCGCCGGCGCCGCGGTCAGACGTCGTCCGGGACCCGGTAGCTCGTGCTGCGCCCCGCCCCCTCGTTGCGGGCGAGGAGACCGCGCTCCAGGAGGTCTCGAATGTCTCGCTGCGCCGTGTCGGCGGAGCACTTCGCGAGCTTGGCGTACTTGGACGACGTCAGCTTGCCCTCGAAGACGTCGAGGACCCGCTCGAGGACCCTCCGCTGGCGCTGGTTCAGGGACCGGTCGCCCACTCGCTGCCAGAGCCGGCCCTTGCGCAGGACGCGCTCGAGGGTCCCGTCGGACGCCGCGATGGCCCGCTCGAGGATGTCGAGGAACCACTCGAGCCACGCGGTGACGTCCAGGCCGCCGCGCTGGGCGCGTTCGAGCTCGCGGTAGTAGTCGCCGCGCTCGGCCTCGATCTGCGCCGACAGGCTGTAGAAGCGCTGGCCGGTGCGATCGGCGCGGGCCAGGACCAGGTCGCCGATGGCGCGGGCGATGCGTCCGTTGCCGTCCTCGAAGGGGTGGATCGTGACGAACCACAGGTGGGCGAGGCCCGCGCGGAGCACCGGGTCGACGTCGTCGCCACCCTCGAACCAGTCCAGGAACGCCGCCATCTCGCCCGCCAGCCGATCGGCGGCGGGCGCTTCGAAGTGGACGCGCTCGCGGCCGACGCGCCCGCTGATCACCTGCATCGCCCCGGCCGACTCGGGACGCCAGGCGGCCACGGTGATCGGATCGAGCCCGGAGCGGCCGGTCGGGAAGAGCGCGGCGTGCCAGCCGAACAAGCGCTCGGCCGTCAACGGCCGCGAGAAGTCGCGCGTGGCGTCGAGCATCATCGCGACGACCCCCTCGATCGCCCGACTCGGCCGCGGCAGCCCGGCGAGCTCGAGCCCCAGCCGCTCGGCGAGCGACGAGCGCACCTCGTCGCGGTCGATCGCCTCGCCCTCGATCGCCCAGGACTTCACCACCTCCGTGGCCAGGACCTCCAGGTTGGCCTCGGCGCGCAGGTCGAAGCCGAGGGCCTGCATCCGCCCCAGGTGGACGCCCTGCCGGTGACGGACCGCCGCGAGTCGGTTGGCGAGGGCCTCGGCGCTCCAGGTGAACCGGGGCCAGTCGGGGTGCTGGTGGATGTAGGGCAGGGTGGGGCTCCGGCCCCCGAGTATCGGCGCGCTGCGGCGATTGGGGCCACTAATCGCCGCAGATCCTGCGGCGATTAGGAAGCCCAATCGCCGCAGACGGCCCTAGGCCCGCCCCTGGAGCCGCTGAGGCGGGTCCGGGCCAGGTGGGCATCTCAGGACCCCAGGCTCCCGTTCCGGGCCGAGGTGCCCACGGGCCGATGGCCACGGGGTGTCGCCGGACGCATTTCGGGCGCGCGGTCGGGGCCCCTCCTCGAGATCCCAGGACGCGCGCGCACGCAGGCCCCGTCTATCCCCACAGTCACCCGCGCGAAGCCGGCTTTGCAGCGCACGAGTTCGAGTTCCCAGCGGGGGCGGTCGTTCGGGTCGAGGGGGTCGGTGGTGAGGTCGTCCGGATCCTCGTCGCGGGTGGACACCGCCGCCGACACCGGGCCCCCACGGCGCACGCGCCAGCGGGTGGCGGCGGCGGAGAGTTGGCGTATTTCGTCGGGGGGCTTGGCGAGCAGGCACAGGCCCGAGCCGGCTTCGGCGGCGAGTTGCAGGCGGCGGCTGGCGGGCATGGTCAGGTTCGAGCCGTCGGCTACGACCGCCGCCACCGAGGGGCAGCGCAGGGCTGCGTCCACGGCCCACAACAGGCCCTTGCGGTCGGGCGGGTCGATGAAGAGCGAGCGGTCGAGCAGGGCGCGGGCCGAGGTCGCGCCGCCGGGGCGCGCGCGCGGCGCGTCGCCCAGCTCGAGCTCGAAGCGCGCGCCTTCGAGGGGAGCGGTCGACCGAGTCGCGTCGACACACTTCGCCGCGCACTCCAACAAGCCCCCCTCGCGCGTCAGCGTGCGCGGGTAGGGCCACACGCGCCGGCCGATCCACAGCACCCAACGCTCGTCCCGCGCGCCGCTCGCCTCGAGTTCCCCCTGCGCCGTCAGCGCGCGCCAGGCCAGGTGCGCCAACAGGAACAACGGCGGCGTCCAACCGACCTTCCCGCCGCGGGTGCTCTCCGCACCGGCACCGTGGGCCAGGCGCGGGGTGTCGAGGCCGAGCCACTCGTGCACCGCGCCGCGGGCCAGGCCGCCGCCCACCTCCCCACCAGCCCCCTGGCCGAGCAACCGATCCACCCCCGGCCAGCCGGTGGCCAGGGGCGGGCGCTCGGGACGCTCGGCCCCGCGCTCCAACACGCGGACCTGGCGCACAAGGGACTCGAGGGCGTCTCGGCGGGGCTGCATGGCGCCGAAGGTAGCGTTTTGTTCGGGCCTCGGATTCGGATTCTGTTCCGGTCCGGTGGAGAACCCCGCGCCCGTCCCCCAAGTCCCGCGACGACCCCCACTTCGGACGGCGCCGGCGCCGGGAGTCGCTTCCCGGCGCCGGCTCGGCCACGACGAGCCCCGGGGCTACGGCAGCAACTGCAGCGACGCCGCGTCGCTGACCAGAGTCACCACCGGCGGCCCGGCGGGGTCGAGCACGCAAGCGGCGTGGCTCAACTGCACCCCGACCAGGGCCGGGGACAGGCCCGCCGGCACCTGGACGCCCGCGGTCGCGAAGCCCGATCCGTCGAGGACCCCCAGGGTTCCCGCGAGGGGTCCGCTGCTCGGCTCGGACAGGGTGAGTTGGAAGTAGCCGTCGGCGACCAGCGGGAGCAGGAAGCCGCCCAACGGGATCCCCGGCGAGGTCCCGCTCGCCGAGCCGAGCACGAGGTAGATCAGGCCCGCCGACGCCGCTCCGCCGTCCACGAACAGGTCCTGACGTCCGCCGCTCGCGACCGAGATCGAGTCCGGGCAGGCGAACAGCGGCTCGCCCTGCTGGAGCAGTTGGGTGCGGGTGGACTTGCTGAACGATCCCACCACGCAACGGCCGGAGCTCTGGGCCACGGCGACGCCGAACCCGTTGCCGTCGAGGGCCAGCGGCTCGACCACCTGCTGCTCGGACCACGTGGACCCGACCAGGTCGAAGACGAAGGCCCGACCCGGGCCCGACGACTTGATTCCGCCGACCAGCAAGCGATCGCCCTCGAGGTCGACCGACCAACCGAAGTCGTCGCCCGGCGCGGAGTCCGAGGGCAAGAGCTTCTGCTGCTGGACCCACGCCCCGCCGCTGCGATCGAAGACGAAGGCGGCGCCCGTGTGGCTGGCGCCGATCGCACCCGCACCTCCGCGGTAGGCGCCCACCGCCAGGCGCTCGCCCGACAAGGACACGGACTGGCCGAAGTTGCCCTGCGCGAGCTCGCCCTCGAACTGCTGGGTGAACTGCCACTGCCCCGCCACCCGGTCGTAGAGGCGCACCGAGCCGACGTTGCCCTGCCCGAGGCTCGGCCCCGCGTCGAACCAGGGCGAGCCCACCGCCAGGGTGTCGCCGTCCAAAGTCACGCTGGCGCCGAACTCGGCCGCGCCGGGACTCGGCGGGGCGAAGAGATCCTGGGTCGCGATCCAACCGTTCGGGCCCAGCTCGAACACGTGGGCCGCGTCGTCACCGCCGGCCAAGAGGCGCCCGCCCTCGAGCGCCAGCGAGCGCCCCAACTGCCGGCCGGTGGAGCGCAGCTTCTCGAAGAAGACCGGCTGACCGCCGATCAACTGGTAGACGTAGACCGCCCCGCTGTTCGGAAGCGTCCCACTCTCCATCGGCGCGCCCACGGCCAGCCAACGGCCGTCGACGGCCACGGCCCTCCCGAACCAACTCTGCGGATCGGTCGCCGGACCCGGGACCGTCGCCGTCGGGATCCAGAGACCGCCCGAGCCCGGTCCGAACAGGTTGACGAGGCCAATCTCGCCACTGGGGGCCGGGACGAAGGTGTGGCCGACCGCGATGGTCTGCCCGTCGAAGGCCACGGACTGACCGAGCTGGCTGAACTCGGGCAAGGGGGGCGCGGGCACGAGGTCCTGGGCGATGCACTGGGCCTCGGCGAGGGTCGGACAGGCCGCGAGGGCCACGGGCAAGAGCCATCGGTGGTTGCAAGACATTGGAGCGGTGGGGCTGTGGCGGTTCGATTGACGGCGCGCCGCCGGGAGACCGGAACACCGGCCACCACACTGGTGGCTCGGCGCTTGGGCGCGCGATTCGCCCGTGAGGTGCCCCGCCGCCGAGCGGGTGTTTCAGGTCAATGGGAACTCCTTCCCGGGATCGAGCGGGCGAGTGCGGTCGGCACCCCACCGAGCCCATGGCGCCGTCACCGACTCGCGCCCGCGCCCGGGACCGGCCCCGGATTCCGCCCCTGCCGCGAGATCGGTCGCCACACCTGCGCGCGACGACGGATGGGGTCGTGTTCGACCGACGCCCCCCCAGCAACCCGCCCGACCATGCAGCAGTCCAACTCCGCTCCGACCCTCGCCCTCGTCCTGCTCGCCACCCTCGCCCCCCTCGCCCGCGCCCAGGACTTCAACGGCGACGGGCAGAGCGACCTGGCCGCCGGAGCGCCCTACGAGACCCTCGCCAACCTGAAGCAGGCCGGGACCGTGAGCGTGCTGTACGGCGACGGCGACCGTCAGAACCTCGTCCAACCCGCGACGCAGTGGAACGGCGGGCCCGAGGCCTATGCGAACTTCGGCCAGGCACTCGCCTGGGGGGACTTCGACGGCGACGGCTTCGACGACCTGGCCGTGGCGGCTCCCGCGGCCAGCGTGAACGGCATCGCGGCGGCCGGCGTGGTGACCTTCTTCCGTGGCAGCAAGTTCGGTCTGACCCACGACAAGGGCGACGCGCTGACCCAGGACACCTTCGGCGTCGAGGACGAGGCCGAGGCGTCGGACGGCTTCGGTTGGTCCTTGGCCAGCGGCGACTTCAACGGCGACGGCATCAGCGACTTGGCCGTGGGCGCGCCCTTCGAGGACACGGACTCCATCGACGCCTCAGGCTGCGTGCACGTGCTGCTGGGCCAAGTGAAGGTGGGCCTGACCGGCGACGGCGCGACCTACTACCGCCAGGGCGTCGGCGGCCTGCTCGATCAACGCGAGGTGTGGGACTTCTTCGGCTTCGAACTTGTCGCCGGGGACTTCCGGGGCGACGGCTACGACGACTTGGCGGTGGGCATCCCGCACGAGGACGTGAACAAGGCCGTCGATGCCGGCGCCGTGCAGATCATCCCCTTCTACGGCGGCAAGCTCGACTTCGACAATCAGCAATTCTGGACTCAGGACTCCCCCGGCATCGTCGACGAGACGGAGTACGCCGACAACTTCGGCTGGTCCTTGGCCGCCGGTGACTTCCACTTCCCCGGCCTCAACCAGCCCGACGGCGCCGACGACCTCGCCATCGGCGTGCCCGGCGAGAACCCCGACAAGGTCGAGGACGCGGGCGCCGTGCACGTGCTGTACGGCTTCCCGTCCAAGGGGCTGGTGCACGACTTCAGCACCTTCCTGCACCAGGGCATGAACGGCGCCTGGGGCGAGAAGCTCGAGGTCGGCGACGCCTTCGGCTACTCCCTGGCCGCGCCGGTGCGCGGGGACGGCACCGCTTCCCTCGCCATCGGCGTTCCCTTCGAGGACGTCGGTAGCGCCACCGACGCCGGCGCGGTGCACGTGCTGACCCGCCTGATCCAGACCTTCTGGTTCAACATCTTCGACCTGAGCAGCATCACCATCACCCAGGACTCGGAATACGGTGGGGCCGAGCCTTCCGAGAGCGGCGACCGCTTCGGCTACACCCTCGCGAACTACGGCCTGCCCTACGACGGCGACGACTTCTTCGTCGGCTACTACGAGAACGGGAACCTGGCGATCGGCGCCCCCTTCGAGGACCTGGGGAAGAAGGCCGGGCAGGTGGGGCAGGTCTCCCACGGCTTGCTGCTCGGGGACAGCTACCTGGGTCTCTACAGCTGGCAGGACCAGCTGGATCCGGTCGAGACGCCCGAGAAGGGCGATCGGTTGGGCTACGGGCTGTAGTCAGCGACGGAGGTCGACAGCACGCAGACCGTCGAAACGGGCAGGTCCCGACTCGGAAGCAGCTCCCGCGCGTTCCTGCGGACGCCTGACCCGGAACTCCGCGGAACCGCGCTCCGAACTCTCGCGGAAGTCCGCGCCGCCTGGCCGGCCCAGGCGATCGGCGCGCCTGGAGCCGCAAGCGACGAGGGCCGCGGTGGAGAACTCCCTCCACCGCGGCCCTCGCCGTTCACGGACCCTTGCGACCTCAGCCCCCGAGCGGCACGTCCGCTCCGTCGACGGTGAAGCTGCCGCCGTCGTTGAAGAGGTTGTCGCCGACCAGCGACAGGTTGGCGCCGATGCGCGAGCTCGTCACGGTCATCACGCCGGTGGACGAGTTCCACAGGCCGCCGCCCTCGTTGGAGGCCACGTTCTCGGTGACCGACGAGTCGAGCACGTCGACGAAGCCGGCCCCGGTCAGGTGCAGGCCCCCGCCGTTGCCGGGCGCCGGGCCGGTCTGGTTGCCGTGCAGCCGCACGCGCTCGAGGCTGGTGGTGCCGAGCTTGGCCTCGACGCCCCCGCCGGCCCGTTGGGAGCGGTTGCCGGCGATCGTGACGCCGCTCAGCACCAGCTCGCCCCCGTCGTTCAGCACGCCGCCGCCCGAACCGGCCGCGCCGTCGGCCTCGTTGCCGCTCAAGGTCCCGCCGCTGACAGTCAACAGGCCGCCGTCGTTGAACAGGCCCCCGCCGCCCCGGTCCGCCCCGTCACCGCTGGCGCGGTTGCCGGACACGTCGCAGTCGGTGACCGTCATCGTTCCGACGGCCGAGTTCCACAGGCCGCCGCCCTCGGCCGCGGCCTCGTTGGCCTGCACCGCGGTTCCGGTCACGTCGACCGTGCCGGCGCCGGTCAGGTGCAGGGCGCCGCCGTTGCCCGGGGCCGGACCGCAGCGGTTCATCCACAGCACGCCGCCGTCCACGTCGGTGGTACCGCCGTTGGCCTCGATCCCGCCACCGGCGCGCTGGGCCTCGTTGCCCTCCATGCGCGTGCCGACCACGGTCACGAGCCCGCCGAAGTTGAGCAGGCCGCCGCCGGAACCCGCCGCGCCGTCGGCCGCGTTGCCCGACACCGTGCAGTTCTCGACCCGCAGCTCGCCGCCGTCGTTGAACAGGCCTCCGCCGCCTTGGTCCGAGGCGTCGCCACTGGCCGAGTTGTTCATCACCACGCTGTGACGGACCGTCATCGTGCCGGTCGAGGAGTTCCACAGGCCGCCGCCCTCTGCCCCGGCCCGGTTGCCGATCACGTCCGTCAGCTCGACCGTGACCTGGCCCTCGCCAGTCAGGTGCAGGCCACCACCGTTGCCGGGCGACGCGCCCGTCTCGTTCTGGGAGAGCTCGCAGTTGAAGAGGGTCGTCGTGCCGCCCTTGGCTTCGACGCCGCCACCGGCGCGGTTGGAGCGGTTCGCGCGCAGGATCGACAGCTCGACGCTGACCTGACCGCCATCGTTGAGCAGACCGCCGCCCGAGCCCGAGCCGGTGACGGCGAGGTTGTCGCGGACCAGGGTGCGTCGCACCGTCAGGCTTCCGCCGTCGTTGAAGAGGCCGCCGCCGCCCTGGTCCGCGGCGCTGCCGCGGGCCTCGTTGGAGCGCACTTCCGTGTCGTCGACGGTCATGTTGCCGTCGCTCGAGTTCCACAGTCCGCCGCCCTCGGCCTCGGCCGTGTTGCCGAAGAAGCTGCTGTCCAGCACCCGGACCTGGCCCGCGCCGGTCAGGTGCAAGCCGCCGCCGTTGCCCGGATTCGGCCCGGCAGCGTTGGCCTGCACCAGGGTGCCCGTGAGCTCGGCATCGCCCGCATTGGCTTCGATCGCGCCGCCTGCGCGCTCGGCCGAACAACCTTCGATCGACGAGTCGAGCACTCGCAGCGTGCCACCTTCGTTGAAGATGCCGCCCCCCGAAGCGCCGGCGCCGCTGGCAACGCTGTTCGTGATCGACGAGCGCTGCACGGCGAGGCTCCCGCGGTTGCGGAAGGCGCCACCGCTCTCCCCGACGACGCCACCGCCGGTCACCGTCAGCCCCGCGACGAGCAGCGACGCGCCGGAGGCCACGTCGAAGATCCGGTCGGCGCCGAGGCCGTCGATCGTCGCCCCATTGCCGCGCAGGACCAAGCGCCCGGTGACGTCCAGGTCGCCGGTCGCGGCGCCGTCCTCGCCCGCTCCGGTCAGGGTCAGGGAGTAGACGGCTCCGGGCGCGAGCAGGACCACGCCACCGCCGAGCGCGTTCGATTCCTGAATCGCCGCGCGCAGGGAGCAGTTGCCCGCCGCGTCGGCGCAGATGCCGTCGCCCGGGTTCGCGTCGGGCGTGTCGGCGGTGGTGTTGACCGTGAACTGGGCGAAGGCGGACGCGGGCAGCAGCGCGAGGACCGCGGCGCCGTGCCCGAGGGCAAACAGGCGAGAGGTGGGCATGGAGGAGGCTCCTGGTTCGGGAGACGACCTGCGGATCGCGGGGCGAGCCACTGATCGGAATCGCTGTCCAGAACCGTCGGGCACTTCGCCCTCGGGCAGAACTGGACACAGACGGGTACGGTTCGCCCCCGCTGCCTGGATGCTCCATTCGCCCGGGTCCGACAACAGCGTTCCGTGCGCCACCGTCGGCTGGCGCGAGGACGGTCGGCGCAAGCCCTTGCGGCGCGGGGCACCCGCGAATCGGGCCGTTTGCACCCGAATCGCAGTCAGCCGGCAACGCTAGACTCCGCCCCGTGGACACCCTCTCGCGCCGGCACTGGATCTTCGACCTCGACGGGACCTTGACCGTCGCGATGCACGACTTCGACGCGTTCAAGGGCGCCCACGGCTTGCCGCCGGACGTGCCGATCCTCGAGGCCCTGGACGCCATGGGCGGTCCGCGGGCGGCTTCGCTGCACGTGCGGTTGGCCGATTGGGAGCGCGACGTCGCGGCGCAGTCCATGGCCCAACCTGGAGCGCGGGAGCTGCTCGAGACCCTCGCGGCGCGGGGCGCGCGCATGGGGATCTTGACCCGCAACACGCGCGCCATCGCCCTGGCGACCTTGGAAGCAGCGCGACTCGACGGGTTCTTCACCGAAGCGCTCGTGATCGGTCGCGACGAGGCGCCGCCCAAGCCGGACCCCGCCGGCGCGGTGGCGCTGATGCGACGCTGGGGAGCCGCGGCAGGCGACGCGGTGCTGGTGGGCGACTTCCTCTTCGACCTACAAGCCGGCCGGCGGGCGGGCGCCCACGTGATCTACCTCGATCCCAGCGGCGACTTCCCCCACCGCGCCGAGGCGGATCGCTGCGTCACGAGCCTGATCGAGCTGCTCGAGTCCTGAAGCGCGCGGCAGCCGAGCGGTGCAGCGAGGGCGAAGCTTCAGACCGCTGCGTGCGTCACTCCACGCTCTCGATGGCGAGTCGTCCGCGCTCCACCGAGAGGTAGATCGTGACGGGCGGCACCTCGGCCACACCATCGGTGCTCGGGCCGAGGGCGGTCAAGGCGGCGCGATCGCGGCCGAAGAGGCGATCGGCGAACTGGCGCGGCGGCAGGCGCTTCTCCACGGCCTCGCCCGCCACGAAGCGCTGCTGGTTCGGCGGCAGGAGCACCTCGCGGCCGTGGGTGTCGAGGATCCGCAAGCCGCCGCCGTCGGCGGACTCGATCGAGCCCGAACCATCGAGCAGCGCGCTCGCCTCCGCGTAGCTCCCGTCCCGTGCGAGGCTGATGAAGCGCTGCAGTGACTGCCGAGGCCAGTGCATCCACCACTGGGCGGCGAGGGCGAAGATGGCGAGCGCGATCGCGAGGCCGATCAGGTTCTTCGAGCGAGGGTTCAAGGGCCGACTCCGAGCGAGAGAGGGTGAAAGGGCGTAGCGCGAGGTCGCCTCGGCTCAGTGCGCGCCGACGGCGCCCAGGGTCCCCAAGGCCGACTCCAGCGCGGCATCGTCCACGCCAACCGCGTCCAGCGGACAACCGTAGGTGACGAACAGGATTTGACTGCCCGCGCGCAGGTACCACTGGCGCCAGTAGGCCTCGCCGTCGTCGTAGGCGATCTCGAAGCCGCGGAAGTCGCCGGCGACCACGTCGGCGGTGGGCGCGCCGGCGTCGATGTGTTCCTGCGCGAAGTCACGCAGGTCCGCGTCGGTCACGTCGCCGGGTGCGAAGGCGGCGCTGATCTGCAGGGTGCCGAGCTCGCCCTCGCTGACGATCGTCGCGCAGTCGGGGTCTGAGACCTCGCTCCAACCGGGCGGGATCGACAGCCACCAGGAGCCTTCTTCGCCCTCGAGCAGATCGTTCGATGGCACCTTCACAGGTCCCCCTCTGCCCCGAGTTGCTCCGCGATCGAGCGCGTGGCCGCGATCTCGAGTTCGCCAGTGTGTTTGGTCGTGACCGTCTCGATCAGAGCCAGGAGGCACTCGCGCTCGCAGACGGGATTGTGGCGCACGCCCTTGGGCACCACGTGGAAGTCGCCTTCACCGAGCACCACCCGGCGATCCTCGTACTCGATCACCAGCTCGCCAGCGAGCACGAGGAACAGCTCGTCCTCGTGCTCGTGGGCGTGCCAGGCCAGCTCGCCCTGGACCTTCGCCACCTTGACGTACTGGTCGTTCACGCGACCGACGACCTTGGGGGACCAGAGCTCGCGCAACTGCTGCGCCTCGCGCCTGAGATTCTTGACGTTCATGGTTGGGGCGCTCGGCGGCGCGCAGGCGGGAGATTAGCCCAATCGCCCCTCGCCAGCGAGTCGACGCCCGGGGCCGGGGCCCTGGGGTCGACGGTGGCCCTGTGCTACAAGACGGTCCGACCCCCTGTAGGAGAGAACCCCATGCGCCAACCCCTCGCCCTCGCCCTGACCGCCTCCATCGTGTTCACCGCTTCCGCCTGCGGGGTCAAGGTCTCGCCCACGAGCGGCGGGGCGGGCTCCGTGATCCTGACTGCCACCTCCATCAAGCCAGTGCAGAACCTGGGACTGGTGGCGGGCCTCACGGCCGAACGCATCCTCGACGGCCTCAACAACCCGGCGGGCCTCGCCTTCGCGTCTGACGGGCGCCTGGCGATTTGCTCAGCCGGCACGGGACGGGAGAACGGCAACGGGATCGTGCAGATCTGGCAGGACGGCTCCGTCGGCGACTACATCACCGCCTTCCCCACCGAGTACTGGAAGGTCGGCAAGGACGGCGCTCCGGATCGCTTCAAGGTCGGTCCCCTCGGCGCTGCCTGGCTCGATGACGGGCGCCTGGCGGTCAGCAACGCCGGCCTGGGCGACGGCGCCGAGACGATTCTCTTCTTCGACGGCAGCGGCACCGCCGCGGACGGCAGCGCTTCCAACAGCGTGGGCCCGACCAGCGACGACGCCGCGGACAAGGGCGAGGGCAACCTGACCGGCTTCTCGGTCTCGCCCGGCGGGGCGCGCATCTTCGTCTGCGGCCAGGGTGCCGACGCGAAGACCTGGGTCTTGACCTGCGATGTGGAAGAACTCGAGCTGGCCACCTTCGCCTCGGCCGACGACCACGGCATCGCGATCAACTCGCCGATGCAGACCCTGCCCTGGGACGACGACACGATCCTCGTGCTCTACTCCGGCGCCGGCGGCGTGGAGGACGGCCTGATCGTGCAGTGGAACGCCGACGGCACGCCGAAGGCCCAGTGGACCCTGCCGCGCCTGGCCGACCCCATGGGCATGGCCCGCATCCCGGGCACGTCGGACCTCGCGGTGGTCGACAACAACTGGAACCTGGAGCGGGTCCAGTCCGGGCAACTGGGGCGCGTGAGCTTGGCTCCTGGCGGCGGCGAGGCGCGGGTCAAGATCCTGGCTCACGCCCTGCGCGGTCCGGTGTCCTGCACCTTCGGTCCTGACGGCCGACTCTACGTGGCCCAGCTCGGCCCCGAGTTCGACGCGGACAAGGGCAACGTGGTCGCGATCAGCGGCATCCAGTAGCGGCGCAGGTCCGAGGTCACCCCGCGCCAGCCGGAGCCCCGCGCCAGCCGGAGCCCCGCTCGGCTGGAGCCGCGCGACTTCGGCTGCTCGACTTCAAACCGCGGCCAGCGGCGTCATTCCGGGACGCCGCTGGCCGCTTCGACTTCGGCCAGCCTGCGCGTGCGGCGCTCGCCGTGGCCGAGCAGGCCGTCGAGTTGGTCGGCGCACTCGCGCACGAGCTGCGCACCCCGGATGCGATCGCCGGTGCGCCACAGCGCCGCGCCGTACTGCAGTCCGAAGACCGCGCGCAGGTCGGCGTCCTCGACGGACTCGATCCAAGGCCAGTGCCCGCCCAACTCCTCCAGGGCCTCGGCGTTGCGCCCGAGCTCCAACAGCGCCTCGCCGACGGCGGCGAGCGATTCGACCCGCGCCTCGCGACCGACCAGATCCTCGTTCAGACGCAGGTTCTCGACCAACCGCTGCTGGGTCTCGAGCAGCGGCTCCCATTCGCCGCGGGCCTGGTAGGCCAGGCCCAGGGTGCGCAGGGAATCGGCCAGGCGCAGGTCGAGCGGATCGACCAGGGCGGCGTGCATCGCGATCGACTCCTCCAAGAGCGGGATCGCTTCCGCTGACTGGCCCAGGCGCTGGTAGAGCGCGCCCTCGAGGGCCAGGGCCGCGGCGAGGGGCACGGAGGATCCGCTCGCGCGCATGGTCGCGATGGCCTCGCGGTAGTCGGCGTGGGCAGCCACGTCGTTGCCACTGGCCTCGCGCACGCCGGCCCGCTGCACCAACAGGTTCGCGCGGCGCACGGAGTCCGCGTCGTAGATTCGCTCGGCCATGGCGACCGCCTCGTCGATGGCCGAGGCCGCGCGCTCGAGATCGCCGAGCTCGAGCGAGGCCACGCAGATCACCTCCAGGTGGCCGACGAGCTCGGGGTGGTCGCCGCCGATCACGCGCCGCAGCCCGGCGAGGGAGTGCTCGGCCAGCTCGCGCGACTCGCTGCACTCGCCGCGGTAGTAGAGCAGCGCCGAGAGCACGTGCTCCGCGCCGTAGGTCTCGACGCTCTCGGGCCCCGCCGCGCGCCGCATCCGCTCGACGGACTCGCGCGCGCTCGACTCGGCCGCGGCGAAGCGACCCTGGGCCATGGCCACATGGGCCTGCGAGAGCAACGCCTGGGCCAGGTCGGTGCCGTACTCGGGCCCCAGCACCCTGGCCAGCTCGATCACCCGTTCGGACTCGACCTGGGCCTGGTCGAGGAAGCTCAACACGGTCAGGGCGTTGATCAGGTCCATGCGGAGGCGCACCGCGGAAGCGTCGCCGCCGAGCCCGATGTCCTCGTACAACTCGAGCGCCCGCCGGAAGTCCGCCAGCACCTCCGGCGCCTGGGATCGGTTCCAGCGCGCCAGCGCCAGGAGGCCCTCGGCGCGCGCGCGTTGCACCGACTGGCCCTCGCCGCGCTCGACGTAGAGGTCGATCGCCTGCTCCAGCAGCGGAACGGCCTCCTGCGAGCGCCCGATCGAGTGCAGGGTCCCGCCCAGGCGCGACAGCAACCGCGCGCGCAGCAGCGGCGGTCCGGTGAACCCGTGCAGGGCCGCCACCGAGCGCTCGAGCACGTCGACCACGCGCACCGCGTCGCCGTCCTCGTAGGGCGAGGCCTTGCCCAACATCTCGTCGAAGAACTGCTCGGAGGCGAGCAACTCGTCGACCGACGACTGGGCCCGGCGGCGCTGGTCGTCGGCCTCCGCCCGTTGGGTCTGGGCCTCGGCCGTGGCCTCGCGCGCCGCTTCGAGGGCTGCGGCCAGGCGCTCGCCGCGCGCCTGCGATTCGACAAAAAGGGCCGTGCTCACGATCGTCCCGGCCAGCAGCGCCAGCACCGCCGCCGCGGCGCCGAGCACCCAGGGCCGATGGCGGCGGGCAAACTTGGCCAACTGGTAGGTCGCGCTGGGCGGCCGGGCCGCGATCGGCTCGTCGTCGAGGAAGCGCCGCAGGTCGGCGGCGAACTGCGCCGCCGTGGCATAGCGCCGCTCCGGCTCGCGCTCGAGCGCGTGCAGCAGGATCGTCTCCAGGTCGCCGCGGACCTCGCGCGCGAAGCTGGACGGCGCGGGCGGATCGTCGCGCTCGAGCGCGCGCAGGGCCTCGGGCAGCGACCGGCCGTCGACCTCGAAGGGCAATCGACCGGTCAACAGGCGGTAACCGATCACCCCCAGGGCCCAGACGTCGCTCGGCGTGCCGATCGCCGCGCCGTCACCCGCCGCCTGCTCGGGGCTCATGTAGGCCAGGGTGCCCCACAGCTCACCGGTGCGCGTGCGCAGGCTGTCGCCGTCCATGTGGAGGGCGCGCGCGATCCCGAAGTCGAGCACCCGCGGCTGACCGCTGGCGTCGACGAGCACGTTGCCCGGCTTCAGGTCGCGGTGCACGATCCCGCGCGAGTGGGCGTGGGCCACCGCGTCAGCGACGCGAACGAGCAGGCGCACTCGCGCGGTGAGGTCCAAACGCCGCTGGGTCGCGTGATCATCGAGCCGCGGGCCGTCGACCAGCTCCATCGCGATGAAGGGCCGCGGACCGTGGGGGCCGTCGGCGGTGCCGACGTCGTACACGCGCGCGATGCCTGGGTGCTCGAGCCGCGCCAGGACCTCCCCCTCCAGCTCGAAGCGGCGCCGGTGGGCTGCGTCCATGGCATCCGCGCGCAGCACCTTGATCGCGACCCGTCGCCGCGGCCGCTCCTGCTCCGCCTCGTAGACGATCCCCATGCCGCCGCGGCCGAGCTCGCGCAGGATGCGGTAGGAGCCGATCGACTCGGGGAACTGGGCGCTCTCGCCGCGGGCCAGGTCGTCGAGGGCTTCGGCCGCGCGGGCCGAGGCCGGCCGGTCGAGCAGCCGCGCCCCCGCGGCCCCGTCGGCCTCGAGCAGCGCCGCGACGCGCCGCGCGAGGTCGGGGCTGCGGGCCTCGAGCTGCGCCAGGTAGTTCGCGAGCTCCACACCTTCGACCTCGAGCGCGCCTTCGAACGCCGCCGCCAAGGCATCGTGGTCCGCGCCACTCACGCGGCCCCACCGCCGTCCCGCGAGAGTCGACGGGCGCTCCGCGCCGGGTCACGTCGCCAGTCCGCAGCGGCGGATCGAGCGTCGCAACCGAAGACCTCGTCATTCGCGCCGCTCACGCTTCCACCTCGCCGTCCCGCGAGAGTCGATCGAAGAGCCAGGCGCGCGCGAAGCGCCAGTCGGTGCCGACGGTTCGAGCGCTGACACCCAGGGCCTCGCCGACCTCCTCCGCGGTGCAGCCGCCGAACCAGATCATCTCGACCACGCGGGCGCGGCGTTCGTCGACGGCCTCCAGCTCGACCAGGGCCTGCTCCAGGTCCAGCAGGTCGAGCTGCTCCTCGTCGGGGGCGGCGGGCGTGCCCCCCAGGGAGACACGCGACCAATCGCCGCCGCGCTTGGCCGTGCCCTTGGCGCGGGCGTGGTCGACCAGGACCCGTCGCATGGCCTGGCTGGCCACGGCCAGGAAGTGGCGCCGGCCCTGGAAGGCGACTCGCGTCTGGTCGGCGACCCGCAGCCAGGCCTCGTGCACCAGGGCCGTGGGTTGCAACGTGTGGTCGCCGCGCTCGCGCGCCAGCAGGCCGGCGGCCTGGCCGCGCAGCTCCGCGTAAGCCAGCTCGAGCAAGCGGCTGCGCTCGACCGGGTCCGGCCGCGCCGAACGCTGCCCGCGGCTCGACGGATTGTCGCCCGGGCCTCCCCCATCGGCGTCCGCGGGGCCGGCGCAGTCCTCTCTGGGGGCGCTCATCGGTGAATCCTAGCCCGCTGATTCAGATCGATCGCAATTCGACTTCCGACCTCGAGGCCGCTTCACGCGTTGCAGGGGACGGCCCGGACGACGGGTCTCTCCCCGACCTCGAACCCGACGGAAGCATGCGACTTCGACACCTCTCCCTGTTCTTCCTCGCCGCGCCCGCCGCGGCCCAGACCACCTGGCACGTGCCCGGCGACGCCGCGACCCTGCAGGCGGGCATCGACCTGGCCTCGCCCGGAGACACGGTGCTGGTCGGCCCCGGCTCCTGGATGCCGGCCGCGCCGCTCGACTTCGCCGGCAAGGCGATCACGTTCAAGAGCAGCGACGGCGCGTTGAACACGTACCTTGACGGCGACAAGCATCGCCGACTGATGGTCTTCGACGACTTCGAGGGCCCGGGGACGGTGATCGAGGGTTTCACCTTCTTCGACGGCCGCGGCGACGGGAACGACGTCCTCGCACCCGACGAGACCCGCGACGGCGGCGCGATCCTGATGTCGAACTCGGCCTCGCCGACGATCAAGCGCTGCGTGTTCCAGGGGAACCAGGCCGCCGCCGGCGGGCCTGGCTCGACGGGTTCCAAGGGCACCGACGCCACCGAGGCCGGCGACGACGGCGGCAAGGGCGGCAAGGGCACGGTCGGCGGGCGCGGTGGTCACGGCGGCGCGATCTGGATCACCAGCGGCACGCCCCTGATCGAGTCGTGCGTCTTCTACCAGAACCAAGCCGGCGCGGGAGGCTCCGGGGGCAAGGGCGGCAAGGGTGGCAAGGGCGGACCCAACGGCTTCCTGATCTTCGTCGGTGACGGCGGCAAGGGCGGCACCGGGGGCACGGGCGGCGAGGGTGGCTCGGGCGGGGCGATCGGCTCGTCGTCGGGCTACCCGCTGCTGGTCAACTGCCTGTTCATCGGCAACACCTCAGGCATGGGCGGCAAGGGAGGCAACGGCGGGACCGGGGGCGACGGTGGCGACGGACTGGGTTCGCACGAGGGCGACGTGGGTCCGGTCGGAGACGGTGCCAACGGCGGTGTCGGCGGCGAGGGCGGGGCATTGTTCAACGCGTCGAACCGCTTTCGCATCGTCAACTGCACCTTCACCCAGCAGACCCTCGGCGCCGGTGGCGCGAAGGGCACTGGCAGCTCGGACGGCGCGGCCGGGGCGCTGCGCGACGGCGTCGTGCTGCACAGCTACCAGGGCGGCGACGTGATCGAGAACACGATCATCTGGGGCAACTCGACGGTGCAATCGCAGCTGGGCACCAAGGTCGCTGGGTCGTTCGTCGTGCGCTATTGCTGCACCCAGAGCCCCTACAGCGGCGCGGGGAACATCAGCGTGAACCCGCTGTTCGCCGACACGACCCTGGGCTGGGTGGGCTACGGCTTGCAGGCCGGGTCCCAGTGCATCGACGCGGGCTCGACCAGTGCCCTCGCAGGGCTCCCCTTCTCGGCCGCCAACAAGGACCTGACTGGGCACCTGCGCAAGATCGACGATCCCCAGACGGCGAACACGGGCAGCGGCTCGCCGGCGGTCGACATCGGTGCGCGGGAGTACGTCCCGGCGGCCGTGGTCGAGCCCCTGGTGGGGTGCGGCACGAACACGCCCGGCAGCCTCACGGTGCTGTCCGGCTCGCCGCAGCTCGGGACGTCGATGCTGCTCGGGATCGACAACCCCTTGGGGACCCAAGCGCCCCTCTCCCTGGCCTTCCTGAGCCTCAGCTTCGCGACGCAGCCCTTGGGTCCCTGCGGCCTGGTGTTGCCCGGCTTCGGCTTCGCCGGCAACGGCGCGCCGGGTGAGTTCCTCTTGAACTACACCCCGGGCCTGTTGGCCTGGACCAAGGTCGCCGGACTGTGGGCCGCGCCGGGTCAGCCCGTGCCGATCAGCATCGCCATCACGAGCGACCCTTCGGCGCTGGGCCTGCCGTTCTTCGTACAGGGTGCGATCCTCGACCAGACTCCGGGGACGCAAGTCGTGCTCGGGCTTACGGAGGGCCTGCGGATGGTGCACGGGCTCTGAGGCGGGCGAGGGTGCGCCCCGGCCTCGCGTCGGGGTGGCGCCGCTGACCGAAGTCGAACGCGACGGCGGTGCGGCGCGACGCAGCGGGGAGGCGGAACGTTCCCCGCGCGTCGCGAACTCCCGCGGATTGAGCCCCGCCGGCGGGACTCTCGGGGGTATAGGGGGCGGGTGACAGCGTGGCCTTCTGCGACCGCGCTCGCACCTCCCCACCCCTTGCCCCCGAGAGCTCCCATGCGCGCCGCTCCCCTTCACCTCTCCCTCGCGACCCTGACCCTGGCGTCGACGGCCCATACCCAGTCAATCCTCCGGGCCCCCCGCTACGAGTTGAGCGGCGACCAGAACTACGTCGCCCTGGCCGACTTGGATCAGAACGGCACCGTCGACGGCGTCGTCAGCAGCGCCAGCGGCTGGTTCAGCGTGCTCGACGTCGGCACCAACCCCACGCTCGGTGCGACGATCCCGGGACTCTCCGGCCAGGAGTACAACGCCCTGGGCGACGTCACCGGCGACGGGCTGGCGGACCTGGTGGTGCGCTACAACGACCTGCCCTCGGCCGGGACGTCGGGCGTGCGGCTCTACGCCGGGCGCGGGGACGGGAGCTTCGACCCGCCGCTGCAACTGCCGGGCCCGGAGCTGACCTGGGAGCTGGTCCTGGGTGACGTCAACGGCGACGGGACCCTCGACGTCGTGACCTACGACACCGACACCGTCTTCGGCGTGGGCACCGACTACCAGGTCAACGCGTGGATCCTCGACGGCCCGACGCCGCTGGCTGCACCGTCGCAGTCGCTCCCGACCTACGCCGGACACCTGACCGTGCTCGACCGCGACGGGGACGGATCCGACGAGGTGGCCGTGGCCCGCGCGGCCTTCGAGCCCGGCGGCGCCGACCTCTACCTCGTGGATTGGGACGCCGCCGCCAACCCCGGCCTGGTCCAGGTGCTCGAAGTGACCACCTACATTGGCAGCGCCTCGTCCCTGACCGCCGGCGACGTCGACGGCGACGGCGACGATGACCTGGTCTTCACCCAGTACACCACCGGCGGCATTGGCGCCTTCGTGCTGGAGAACAGCGGCGGGACCCTCGTCGCCGGCCCCGGGCAGAGCGGCATCGGCGGGACACCGTGGATCGGCCCCGGCTACATGGTCGACTGGGACGGCGATGGCGACGACGACCTGATGTACCTGGACTTCTCGTCGCAGTTCAGCAGTGCCTTGATCTATCTGGGCCGCTCCGAGGGATTGACGGTGGAGTTCGCGACCTACTGGAGCTGGCCCGGCGCCTCGCAACCTTGGGGCATCGCGGGGGTCGCGGACCTGAACGGTGACGGGCGACTGGACGTGGCCGCCGGCTCCGCGGTGCTGCTCGGCTCCGGCACGATCGAGGCGGTCGGCAAGCCGATCCTGACCGAGGGCTGCTGCGCGACCGTCACGGCCGAGGCGGTCGACGTGGACGGCGACGGCGACCTCGACCTGTCCGGCGGCTCGCGCTACGTGACGATCAACGACGGCACCGGCAAGGGACCGGCGGTCGATGCCTTCAGCATTCCACTGCCGGGGACCGAACTGGTCGACCAAGTGTTGGCGCGCGGCGACTTCGACGGCGACGGCTACGGCGACCTGGCCGTGGAATGGGGTCAGCTGATTCAGACCTTCCCCTTCAACCCGACCTTCGAGTTCCTGGGCACGCGATTGCTGCGCGGCCAGGCCGACGGGGTCTACGTGGACGGAGGCGTTGCGGTGGCTGGCATCGCGGTCGGAGCCCAGTACTCGGGCCTGATCGACTCCGCCGACTTCGACGGTGACGGAGACCTGGACGTGCTGGGCTCGGGCGGCTGGTACCCGGGGGATGGCGCCGGTCACTTCGGAGCGAAGGTCGCGGGCTTCAGCGGCGAACCGCGCGCAATCGCGGACCTGGACGGCGACGGGGACACCGACCTCTTGATGCGCGAGACCTTCGGCAACACCAGCAGTTGGCACTTCCAACAGAACGACGGCAGCGGCAACTTCACCGAGGTGCAGACCTTCGAGCTCGTGGTGCCCATGGGCGAGATTCCGCTCTTGTTCGACTTCGACCGCGACGGGCTGGTCGACCTGTGCTTCGCGACCCTGGGCGGCACCACCACGTCCGGCTTGACCGTGGCGCTCAACCTGGGTGGCGGCGCCTACACCGCGCCGTTGCAGATGTTGCCCTCGGTGGGCGGCTACGAGCGGGTTGCCGCTGGCGACGTCAACGGCGATGGTCTGGCCGACCTGTTGGGCTGGAGGGACCAGCAGGGCTCACTCGGTACTCGCCTGGAGCTGTGGCTCGCCACCGCGACCGGCGGCGTCTACGAGTTGGAGTCCTACTTCGGTCCCAACTCCTACTCGATCGCCGACCTGGACGGCGACGGCGACGGCGACCTGATCTCGAACCTGTTGATCGAGGCCACGACGTTCGACACGCCCTCCTCGGGCTCGGTCAAGCAGTACGGCTTCGGCTACGGCGGCGGGCCGGTGGCACCTGTCCTCGGCGCCAAGGGGCCTTTCGTGCCGGGGACGCCCTCGGCGGAGCTGCGCATCGTGCACGGCATAGGCGGCGCCTTCTACTTCGTCTACTGGGGCACGACCGAGGTCAACTTGGTCGACGTTCCGCTCCCGGGTGCCGGTGTGTTCATCGCGCCGCTCTACCAGATCTACGCCGGAGTCCTGGGCGGCACGCCCGGCGCCGAGGGCGAGGGCAGCGTGGCCATCGACAAGACCGTCTGGACCACGGCCATCCCCGGCTTCACGATCCCGCAACAGGCCCTGCTGGTGCACCCGGGCTACCCGGCGGGCTTCGCGCTGACGAACGCGGTCACCATCGGCTACGGCTTCTGACGCAACGCGCCCGGGGCCCAGCGCCCCGGGCGAAACTGCGGGTTCAGTCGGCGTCGAGAGCGACTCTCGGCTCGGCGGCGCCGCCGTCGCCCGTCTCAGTCGACGAGCGGCCGATTGAACTCCGTGCGCCAAGCGGTCGGATCGGAGCCGGACTCGGAACCCGCGACGTAGGACTCCCACAGGCTCGGCCCGTGCTCCAGCCCTTGGGCTTCGATCCAGGCGATGAACTCGCCCCAGGCCTGGCCGAGGCCCTCGTAGGGGCCGCGGTACACGGCGCGCGCCACCCGCGTGGCGGGCAGCTCGCTCGCGACCACGCGGCCGGCCGGCTCGACGGCGCGCGGCACCGGGACGCCGACCTCGAATTCGAAGACCTCCGGGTCCATGCGGAAGTGCCGACTAAAGACCGGACCGGCCGGGCCCAGACCTTGGGCCTTGACGGTCGCCATGACCTCTCCGATCGCCGGCCCCATCACCGCCTGGATCTCGTCGCGCGGGATGGTGAAGCGGATCACGGCCGTGGGCTGACGGGCGGTGGAGGTGACGTGGGGGTTCTCGAGCATCTCGGGAGCTGGTAGAGGGTCGGACGGCGGACGAAGGCGCGGAGCCGGCGGACGAGGGAGGCGTCGCAGGGTACGCCGCCGGGATCGGTGCCCGGCAGGTCCGAGCGGCGCCCGGTGGCCGCCGATCCTGGTGGCGCATCGTGCGACGACTCGGTCAGTCCGATCGCGTGGAGGCTCTCCAGGAGCACGTCCACCACCGCGCGAGTGCGGACGCCCTGGTCACCATGCTGGGCGCCGCCGGCTTGGGCGGGATCGAATCGGTGGACCACGGCCACTTCAGCCTGCGCTTCGCGGGCGCTCGAGTCCTACTGGAGCACGGGTTCATGCGCCTTGGCTTCGTCGAAGGCTGCCGAGCGATCTGTGACCGCGGCCGCATCGACGAAACCAAGGGCGAGCTCGAGCGGAACCTGGATACGCTGGCCGCCGAGCGGGGCAAGCTGCGTCTCGCGGTGCCGACCGCCTACGAACGCCGCGGGCCGGTCAGCGGCCCCGCGGCTCCGACGACCAGCGGCGTCGGATCAGCCCGATCAGCGCGGCGGCGCGCTCCTCGCCGGACAACAAGGGCAGCTCCGCCTCGAGCTCTGGACGCGCCGCCAGCTCGGCGCGACGCTCCGACCAGGCTTGGCGCGCTGCGTCCTGGACCCGCTGGGGCCGCGGGTCCCAGACCCGCAGCTGGCCGTCCTCCCCAACTGACGCGAGCCGCTCCCCGTCGGGGAGGAAGGCGAGCGAGTACACGTAGCCTCGGGTCGCTCGGAACTCGTGCTGAAGGGCCAGGAACTCGGTCTCGTAGATCTGGATCCACCCGCCGCTACAGCCCACCGCCAGCGTCTGCCCGTCGGGGGAGTAGGACACGCACCAGGGCTTGTGATCGAGCTTGACCTGGTTCACGAGCTCGCCGCCGTCCAGACGTCGCACGCTCAGCTGGCCCGACGACGCGGAGTCGCCGGGGTTCACTTCGTAGCCCGCGATATGGGCCACCAGGTCCTCGAAGGGGTGCACGCTGAGCGCCGTCAAGTCCGCTCGCGGTGCCCGGCCCGGCGTCGCAAGGGTGGCCCAGCGACGCCCGGCACCGGAGGGGTTCTCCTTCCAATCGGAGCTACGCTCGTACGCTCGGTTCACGGCGACGGCGCGCGGCCCGGCCATCTGCACCTTCTGGCTCAGGCGCGCGCGCTCGCTCGGCTCGAGGCGCCCGATGAACTCGTCGAGCAGCTGGACGTGGTTGCCGCCGGTCACCTCGACCCCAGGTTCGGTGACCGTGACTCCGCCGCCGACCAGGTCCCACTCCACCACGACCACCCCGTCGAAGCCCACCATCGGGGTCGACATCACCAGGCGACGCGAGTCGTCGGAGAAGGCGAGCAGTGCGTCGCGGCTGCCGAAGTCGACAGCCCGCCGCTCGAGCCGCGCCAGCGGCTCGAGCGTCGTGGCGTCACAGACCAGGACCGCGTCCATGCGCGGCCCGGTGGCGGCAGCCAGACTCCCGTCGGGCGACACGGCCAGGTGGTAGAGGACGCGGTCGTGGATCTGCACGGAGCGGGACCGCGAATCGACGTCCGCCCCGATCGCGGACTCCGCGAGGTCGACCAGCCACGGCCGGTAGTCGCCGTGGGCCAAGGCCAACAGGCGCTTGCCGCTGGGAGAGACCTCGCCGACCACGGAGAACTCCGCGCCCCGGTCGAGCCGCCCGTCCTGGTCCTGGAAACGACTGACGACGTACGGGTCGGCTGCGAGCGTGTCGCGCAGCTCCACCCAGCCGTGGGAGCCGATGGCGACGAAGCGTCCGTCGCGCGGCGTGGCGAAGCTCGCGCGGCCGGTGTGCTCGGTGATCAGCAGACACTCGTCCAGCACGGGCACCTCTTCCAGTTGGATCCGCGAGGCCGTGCGCCCGCGTTCGGTCTCGACCCACTGGTGACTGACCCAGCCGCCATCGATCGGCTCGCCGAGGATCCGGTCGAATCCGGGACCGGGCCGATGGACTCGCTCGACACCGGTCCCCAAGTCGACGATCGCGACCTCCGACAGCCGGTTCACGAACACTCGATCCCCGGCTGGGCTCAGGCGACAGTGACGCTGGGCGATGGCGGAGTCGGCGCCGCCGCAGTCGAGACTCGAGATGGCCCGGCCCCTGTCGAAGACGGTCGCGAGGTCCGGGCCCTGCTGGACCACGACCACCTCGCCGTCGTGGGAGGCCTGGCCCAGCTCCCGGTTCCAGGGGGTCGACCACCGTCGCACCACCCGACCCCCGAAGAGATCGAGCAAGACGGTCTCGCCATCGGCCCAGCCGAGCGCCCAGCCGGTCGGCGTGGCCACGTCGACCCACCTCAGGCCCATGCCGGCGAATCGCTCGAACTCTCGCTCGAACTCCTGCTCGGGCCCATCGAGCGGGATCAGGCGAACCGCGTCCCGCGCCAGATCGAGGGCATAGAGATGATCGTCGCCGGCAAATCGCCAGCGGGGCAGGGCCGGTTCGGGGAGGATCGCGACGTCGCTCTCCAGGTCGAGCAGCACCGGTAGGCGGCGCCGGAACAGACGCCAGGCCCAGCCGCGTCGACTCTCCGGCACGCGCGAGTGCTGCTTCACCGCGCCCCAGACGTCGCCCTGCTCCAGGGCCTCGCGCGCAGATGCCATGACCCCGCCGACGAGCTGAGCCTCGCCCCTGCGCAGCTCGGCCGATGCCAGTTGGAGCAGTCCCCGCTGCTCGCGCTCGCGGCCCCACAGGTGCAGCGAGGTCGCCAGCCCGAGCAAGATCGCGAGGAACGTCCCGGTCACTCCTCCGACGAGCGCGCGGTTGCGCCGGGCGAACTTCAACGCGCGGTAGCGACGGCTGGGCGGCCGCGCGAGGATCGGCCGGTCCTCGAGCACCGCCTCGAGGTCCGCTGCGAGCTCCGCCGCGCTCGCGTAGCGCCGCGCCGGCTCCTTCTCCAGGGCGTGGACGACGACCGTCTCCACGTCGCCCGCCAGCTCGGGGCGCAGCGTCGACGGTGCCGGCGGGTCACCGGCGAGGGCCAGTTGAATGGCGGCGGCGAGCGGGAGCCCGAGCAGCTCGTGGGGCGGCCGGCCGGTGAGCAGCTCGAAGGCGACCGCCCCCAGGGAATAGACGTCGGTCCTGGGGGTGATCTCCTCGATGTGACCCTCGAGCTGTTCGGGAGCCATGTAGGCGATGGTCCCGAGCAGGTCGCCTTCCTCGGTCACGAGCGTCGTCAGGACCGTCGACCCCTCGGTCGCCCGAGCCACGCCGAAGTCGAGCACCTTGGGGCGCCCCTCGGCATCCACCATGATGTTCTCCGGCTTCAGGTCGCGGTGGATCACGCCCCGCTGGTGCGCGTGATCGACGGCCTCACAGACCTGCACGAGCAGGGCCAAGCGATCGCGAACCGACAGGCGGTGCTCGGCCACGTAGGTCGCCAGGTCGGAACCGTCGACGAGCTCCAACGCGAAGTAGGGCTGCGGCCCGTGCCCGAAGTCGAAGGTCCCCAGCTCGTACACCTGGGCGATCCCGGGGTGCTGCAGCCGGCCGAGGAGCTCGGCCTCCTGCCTGAAGCGCGCCATCCGGCTCGGCGTCGCGAGCAACGGCTTCACGACCTTGAGCGCCACGCGGCGGCGGGGCGAATCCTGCTCGGCCTCGTAGACGATGCCCATGCCCCCTTCCCCGACGCGGCGCAGGACCCGATAGGGTCCGATCCGATCGGGATCGGCCGACCGGACGAGCTGCCGGCTTCCCTCGAGCACCGACTCCAGCTGCTCGCGACTGGAGTCGATCTGGTCCTCGCCCAGGAAGCCCATGCTGGCCGAGTCGAATTCCAGCAGGCGCTCGACCTCGGCGCGCAGCTGCGGATCGTCGCCGCAGGCCCTCTCGAGGAAGGCCGGACGCTCCGCGTCCGGAAGTTCGACGGCCTGGGCGAAGACCGCGGCCAGGCGCGCGCGAGAGCCCTGCGTCATCGCGAATCAGGCGTCCGGGGTGAGTTGAGCGCGGAGCCAGGCGCGTGCGAAGCGCCACTCGGACTTGACCGTGCGTTCGGAGACCCCCAGGACTCGCGCGGCCTCGACGACGCTGAGTCCGCCGAAGTAGCGCAGCTCGATCACCCGCGCCGGTCGCGGATTCTCGCGCTCCAGCTCGGCCAGGGCGTCGTCGAGCTCGACCACCGAGGGTGCCAGGTCGCTCGAGGGAGCCGAATCGTCCAGGCTGACCCGGTCCCAGCGACCGCCGCGCTTGTCGGCACGCTTGCGTCGAGCGTGGTCGATCAGCACCTGGCGCATGGCCGTCGCCGCCAGCGCGAAGAAGTGCTCACGCCCGTTCCAGTCGCCGGCGTCCCCGACGAGCTTCAAGTAGACCTCGTGCACGACGGCGGTCGGCTGGAGGGTGTGCTCGGAGCCCGATCCCCGGAAGAGCGCCCCGGCGAGGGCGCGCAGCTCCTCGTAGACGTGGGGAAAGAGGGCATCCGCGGCTCCGGCGTCCTCGCGGGCCACCGCAGCGAGGATCGCGGTCACGGAGGTGGGCCGAGCGGCCGGCTGCTGGGGGGGGTCGGCTGACACGAGTTCGCATTGTAACCCCCGTCCACGAAAGGGGCTGAGGCCGAGCGCGGCGAATCGGCCGCGCCGCCGCTGCCCCCCGCCGGCGCGGATTCCGTGGCTGGATTGGAGCAGGCCGTGACGGCTCTCCATCCACGACACGCACTCGGAATCCCATGAAGTCACTCTTCCTGATCTGCGCCGCGAGCGCCCTGGCTCCGATCGTGAGCGCCCAATCGGGTGTCTCGGGGTCGGAGTCCTCGATCGCGCCGGCGGGCAACCTGAACAGCGCCGGCGGTGCCACAGGCTCGGCCGGCTATGCGGCTGAGACCAGCCTGGCCTTCGCCGGCGGCGCCACGGCCTCGAGCTCGGCCAACTACAGCTTCCGCGGCGGCGCCCTGTGGAGCGAGAACGGCTTCGCGCCGCCGGGCCCCGCGGTCTTCGGCGTCCTCCAGGGCAGCGGCAGCAAGGCGGGCGGCGACACCGTCACCGTCGTCGGCTCCGGCTTCCTGGGTGGCGGCCCGATCTCGGTCGAGGTCGGCGGCGCGGCGGCCTCCGGCGTCACCGTCGTGAGCGACACCGAGCTGAGCCTGGTCACCCCGCCGGGCGTGAACGTCTACGGCAACCCGCTCGGCGCCTCCGACGTGACCGTCGGCGACGGCCTGACCACGGCCACGGCCACCGACGCCTACGTCTACACGCCGGCTCTGACCGCGCCGGCCGAGCTGCGCATCGGCGCCCCGTACGAGATCGCGATGTACGCCACTCCGGGCGCCCTGATCGACCTCTACATCGGCGTGGCGATTCCCGGAGTCGTGCTGCCGATCGGCGGCCTCGACGGCGCCTTCGAGATGCTCGGCTTCTTCCTGTCTCCGACCTCCTCGACCTTCGCGGGTCCCGAGCCGCAGGTGTGGGGCTTCCCGCTGCCCAAGGACCCGAACCTGGTGGGTCTGGCCTTCCAGTGGCAGGGCTTCGAACTGACGAACTTCGCCCCTCTCACCGGGTCCTTCACGAACCGGCTGTCGACCCCGATCGGCGGCTGACCGGTCACTCCCCCAACTCGATTCGAGACGATCATGCACCTGCGCCAACTCGGAACCGCCTCCCTCGCCCTCGGTCTGGCCCTCCAGCTGACCTCGCCCGCAAGCGCCACTCCCGGGGACCCCCCGGGCCTGCTCCAGTTCCAAGGCCGTCTGCTCGATGGCGGCGGCGCGCCGGTCGACGATCCCGCGCTCGACGTCACCTTCGCCGTCTACGACCTGGCGATCGGCGGCACGGCACTTTGGAGCGAGACCCAGTCCCTGGCCGTCACCGACGGCCTGCTGTCGGCCGCCCTCGGCAGCCAGGTCGCCTTTCCGGCCGCCCTGTTCGAGACCAACGCCAGCCTCTTCCTGGGCGTGACCTACGGCACCGACTCGGAGTCGGTCCCGCGCCAGCGGCTCACCAGCGCCCCGTACGCGATCCACGCCGAGACCGCGAGCAAGGCCCTGAGCGTCGACGCGCTCGACATCAACCCGAACTCGATCGCGATCAACGGCTTGCCGGTCGTCGATGCCAGCGGCGCGTGGATCGGCTCGAGCAGCGGCCTCATCGGTCCGGTTGGTCCTCAGGGGCCGCAGGGCGACCCGGGTCCGGCCGGTGTGCAGGGCCCCGCCGGCCTCGACGGCGGGCCCGGCCCGATCGGTCCCCAGGGACCCGCGGGCGACGACGGTGCGGAAGGCCCGATCGGGCCGCAAGGACCGCAAGGACCGCAAGGACCGGAGGGGGCATCGCCGTTCCAGCAGATCTTCACGGACGTCTACTACGACCAGGGCAACGTCGGCATCGGCGGGATTCCCACCGCCCTGCTCGACGTGAGGGGCCCCAACGGCGGCCAGCTGCGGCTGTTCGACTTCCCGGATGACGGCGCGAGCCAACTCGTCGCGGGGCTGACGAGTGAGCTGGCGGGTCCGCAGCTGCGCTTCAATGGCGCGAGCCCCGACTACGTCGACATCGGACAGGACCTCGATGGTTCGTTCGTCGTCGAGACGAACGATCAGCCGCGGGTCATCGTGACCAGCGCCGGCGAGGTCGGGATCGGCACGACCCCGACGACGACCCTCGACGTCTACGGCACGGTCCGCTCCGGGCTCGGCGGCTTCCAATTCCCGGACGGCACGCTGCAATCGACCGCGACCATGGTCGGGCCTGCTGGCCCGGAGGGCCCTGTCGGCCCGATGGGAGCCGATGGCCCCCAGGGTCCGGCGGGAGCCGATGGTGCGCAGGGTCCGCAGGGGCCGGCCGGATCGCAGGGCCCGACCGGCCCGATCGGTCCGGAGGGGCCCATCGGACCCATGGGGCCGGCCGGCACGTCCGTGTGGGGCCTCAGCGGTTCCAACGCCTTCTACAGCGGGGGCAACGTGGCGATCGGAACGTCGACGGCCAGCGAACGCCTCACCGTCGCCACGAACTCGGGTGAGCGCGGATTCGTGCAGCGCGCGGGCTCGGTCTCGGTGGGCAGCTACGCGAACGGATCCGGCGGTTGGTACGGCACCTTCTCCAACAGCCCGCTGATCTTCTTCACCAACAACAGCTTCGGCAACGCCGCCCTTACTCCTGCGGGAGACTTCGGCGTCGGGACGCTGAGTCCGAACTACCGACTCGACGTTGCCGGAACGCTCCACGCCTCCGGAGCGGCGACGCTCGACGGCAACGTGGCGGTCGCCGGCACGATGTCGGTATCCGGACCAGCGCAGCTCACCGGAAGCATCGTTGACAACCCCACCGTCGCGGGTGTCCACCTCGGCAAGAACTTAGCCGGAAATGGCGCCATCGAGATCGTGTCGCCGTCCGGCAGTCCGTCCTTCATCGACTTCAAGTCCAGCACTCAGTCCGACTACGGCGCGCGGATGATGTACTCATCGGCAACCGACGAGCTCTCGGTCAACGGCACGAGCCTGTTCAGCGTCAACGTGCTCGAGATCCGCGGCGGCGCGGACATCGTCGAGCGCTTCGAGACGAGCGGTCCGGTCCTGGAGCCCGGCACGGTCGTCGTGATCGACGCGGACAACCCCGGCGAACTCGTCGCTTCGAGCGAGCCGTACGACCGCAAGGTCGCGGGCGTCGTCTCCGGAGCCGGAGGCGTGCAGGCTGGCCTGTGCTTGTCCCAGGAAGGCGAGCTCGAAGGCGACACGAAGGTCGCGATGACGGGTCGCGTGTGGGTCCACGCCAGCGACGAAAACGGTGCGATCCGCGCCGGCGATCGACTGACGACCGCGAGCCTCGCAGGCCATGCGATGAAGGCTACCCACGGAGAGCGCTGGGACGGCGCCGTGCTGGGCAAGGCAATGTCGAACCTCGACGAGGGCACCGGGCTCGTGCTCGTGCTCGTCAACCTCCAGTGAGACAACGAACCATGGCTCATCAACAGTTCACTGGCGACATGGAGAGGCCCCACACCTCATCTCGGTGGCTTTGGGAGCATCCAAAGGTCACGGCCTGCATGCAACGCGCAGTCGGCTTGCTGGGCCCTTTGCTCGCGGGATCGACCCTGACCCTGACTGCCCAGGCCGACGTCCTCTTCTCCAACCAAAGCTCTGCCGACGTCTACATGAGCGTCGGTTCCATGGGCGTCTTCTCCAGTGACATCTTCGTGCCTGCTGGTGGCGTTCATTGGATACTCTCTGACGTGACAGGCCTGGCGCTCCGAGCGCGCACGGACCTGGACCCGTTTCTAGGTTCCGGGAGCTACTTCGACTACGAAGGGATCGTATATGGCCTGCAGAACGAGGGCGTCGTTGCGCTGAGAAGTGAATCGACGCCGTGGCTCTTCGGTGGGCTGTACCTGTCAGCGATCGACGGCACTGGCGTGGAGTACGCGACTTCGGATGCACATCGATCGGACACGGTTCGTAACGTGAAGTTTCTTGGGTCCGCAGACTGCCAGTTCTACGAAGATCAGTTCGTCTGGGAGGAGATCGCGGATGCCACCCATCAGCAGATGTTCAACCTGCTGGGGCCGCCCGAGTCCCCGGCATATCGAGGGATCGTCATGGCGGGCGACCTGACGCAGAACGCCAGGTCGGTTGAATTTGACGCCTACTTGGATTCACTCATCGGTCTAGACCGATTCGTCTTTGATTCAGTCGGGAATCATGACCTGCTCGGTGGTGGTTTGTTCACGTTCTCGAACCCGCTCAAGGTCATCCCCAACCTGACAGAGCGAAACCGAGTTACGAGCCGGTCCATGTCTTCTGCGGTCGATGCAGTGTTCTTCCCAATGCCGTTCCCGCAGGACCCTATCCCCGTGAAGGCGCCGCACTACTCGTGGGATTGGCACGATGTCCACTTCGTTCAGCTCGGGCTGGCGCCCGGAATGGGCGATTCGCAGGGGACGATTTTCAATCATGATGGCAGCCCACTCCCGACCTATGACAGCCTTGCCTTCTTGCAGGCGGACCTGCTGCTCAACGTGGGCACTTCGGGGAGGCCTGTCGTTCTCATCCATCACTACCACCTTGCATCGGAGCAAGAATGGTGCGGTTCATGCTCGGAAGGGCAACATCTGGACATCTCCGAAAGCGAGCGATTGGCCTATTGGGAGGTGCTTCAGCCGTACAACGTTGCGGCGATCCTGTCAGGGCACGTCCACACCAATGCCTATCATGACAAGCAGCATTGGAAGTACAACTGGGCCGACCCAACCCCCGCAGGCTCCATGAAGGTGATTCCAAACTACATTCTGGGTGCGGCGCGAGGTTCTGGAGACGAGGAGCCTGGTTCGTTTGTGGATTGGGGAGTCTTCGCCGGAATCGAGATGAATGCGGTGAATCAGCTGAGGCTCACCCGGTACAGCGCAAGCGGCTATATGACTACGGGTGGGACAGACATCGTGTCATTTGGCGACGACATCCTGCATGTTGCTGACTTGCCTCCCGGTAGTCATGGCTATGGCACTTCCTATCAGCCCTTCCCCGATCCCCGACATGCCGATGAAGCGCTGGCGACGCGTTTCCCCGGTACGGCGGGGATGCCCAACGCGGGCGCCGAAGGGGTGCAGCTGTCCCCCGGAAGCTACGCGGGCAGCATGAAGCTGACCCAGAAGGCGAAATGGACTTCCAACGGAGGGGCGGCCGTGTTGGGGGTCGATTGACGCCCTCGCCGCGCGGTGCCAATGTGAGGCAGCCCCCGAATCCGGGCCACAGATCCCTTAGCCCGAGCGGCGAGCTGCTCCTCGATGCGATCGAACACTACGGCGTGGGCGTCGAGAACTGGAACGTCGCGACGTGGCCGTCCGACAACATGGACTACGTCGCATTTGGCGAGTGGCACGCGCCGCGCAGTCCGTACCTCACCCCACCGACGATCGCGAGCGGCTCCGTCACGCTGTACTCGGAGGAGAACTTCCAGGGTCATCGCGTCGAGCTCGACCCCGTCGACTTCTACTACGAGGACTGGACGCACTTCTCGACCCTGCCCGGCCCTTGCGCCGGGGCGCCGTGCGACTTCTCCAACGCCGTGCAGAGCCTGAGCTGGCGCCTGCCGCCCGGAGTCACCGTCAAACTCTGGGAAGACGAGGGCTTTGACGAGGACGACCTTCCGCTCGGCGGCATCGGCTCCTTGGCGAACCTCAACGCCTACCCCGATTTCATCCAGGACGTCGCGAGCCTGTCGGTCCGCACGCCCGATCTCCTGTGGAACAGGTTTGGAATGCACCTGCTGAACGGCGGAGAGCAACGCCAGGTGAGCTCGTTCGATACGAGCGCGCTGCTCCTGCTTCCGCTCATCTACAAGCCGACCCTGATCGAGTTCGAGGCCGGAAACGACGCGAAGCCTCTGGGGTTGATCGACTTCCCCACCCAGTTGCGCACGCTCGAGGGGTCGATCCGCATCGAGTGAGTTCGCCGGCGGGCGAGGCGCACCTTAGCGATCCTCGCTCGCCGTCTACTGGTCCGACGCCGGGCCCTCGGAGGCCCATTCGACGGTGAGCAGCGAATCGTGGTCGTCGTCGAACAGGCTCCGCGAACTTCGCGGGCGGACGCGACCTCGTGCTCGCCGAGAAACTCGCTGCTGTCAGAATCGTGCGCGAGGAGCCGCTCAACGACAACGCGCAGCTCCGGTTTCCCGGCACAGGCCTGGTCCAGGAACGCTCCGCGCTGCCCTGCGGAAAGCTCAACGGCCGCTTCGAACACGCGGGCGGCTCTGGAGTGCAGGTACTCGGACACCTGGCCCCCCAGGTGCCGATCCGCGTGTCGAGCAGCGTCGGGGTCGCTGCATCCGCGAAGTCTCGAATGGCGCCCGCGGCGCACGCTCCGGCGCGTGGTCCCTCGGCCGCGCCGTACAGGACAAAACCCGAGAATCGCTGCCCGAATCCTCGCGCACTGCGTGGATCCAAGTAGAGGGCGCGTCGAGCTCTCAGGTCCCTCACCACCGACAGCCGGATGGCTCTCCCATGCTCCGCAAACTCTCGTTGACGCGCGCCGCCGTGCCCCTCTTGTCCCTGGCGACTCTCGGCGCCCCCGCGCTCGCGCAGACGACCCGCTTCGTGCCGATGCAGTACGCGACGATCCAGTCGGCGATCGATGCCTCGAACACCGGCGACACCGTCCTCGTGTCCCCCGGGATCTACGACGAGCACGACTTGGTCGTCGCGAAGAGCATCACGATCCAAGGCGTGCTCGGCCCCGAGGTAACGGTGATCGACGCCAAACACATGGGGCGCGTGATGCTGATCACCGAGTCTCCGACGATCTCCGGACTCACGCTCACGCACGGAAGGGCCCCGGACGGGTTCTTCGGCCTTCCCGGGCTGCCGGGGATCTATGACTCGGTCAGTGGGGCGACGACCTCCGGTTGGCCAGGACAGGACGGAGGCGCCGGGGAGGCTGGCGGGGCAATCTTCGCGTCGTCGCCGGGGAGCCCGAGGATCGTGAACTGCATCCTGGCAGAGAACCGGGCTGGGGATGGAGGCCCCGGCGGTGCGGGCGGCGCGGGCTTCGACGGCGAATTCGGGCTGATCGCTATCTACAATCCGACCTCAGGAGGACCGGGTGGCGCCGGAGGCCACGGGGGCGACGGAGGAGCAATCTTCGTGAGCGGCGGCGACATGCTCGTCCACCAATGCGTCTTCAGGCTCAACTCGGCCGGCAACGGTGGCGCGGGCGGAGCCGGGGGCCCTGGAGGGGACGCATACTCCAACTCCATCGACTGCACGGCAGACGGCGCGTCCGGTGGCAAGGGCGGGAATGGGGGCGTCGGCGGATACGGAGGAGGCGTCTTGGTCAGCCCAGTCGGTACAGGTGGTGGGACCGTCGACATCCGGCAGTGCGTCTTCACGTCCGCCAGCGCGGGGTACGGCGGTAGCAGCGGTTTCGGGGGCCCGGGCGGGGCGGGGGCCACGGGCCTGTTCTGTAGCTCAGCGGGCGGTTCCACCGGATCGCACGGCCAGAACAGCGGCCCTGGCCTTGGCGACTCGGTCTACGCCTGGGGGGGGACGAATTGCAGCGTCGTCGGCTCGATCGCCACCCCGGTCGGCCAGTCCAAGAACCCGTTCTTGGGGACGACGAGCGCCACGTACTCGAACTTCCCGAAAGGGGACATCACTCCCGGCGGCAACATCTACGCCGATCCGGAGTTCGTTGCCGAGCTGCAGATGGACTATCGCCTGAGCGCCACGTCACCCTGCATCGACGCCGGGGACTCGGCGTCGCTCGCCGCGCTTACCGACCCCGCGGTGCTCGTCGATCGAGACGGCAACCCGCGTTACCACGACGATGTCGCGACGGTCGACACGGGCACGCTCGGCCCGGCCGGCGAGCCCGTCATCGACATGGGCGCATTCGAGTACGGCGCGGGCCCCGCCCCCATCCTGCCAGCCGCCTACGTCAGCGCTCAGCTCGGCAGTCGGGGCGGCTTCGGGTCCTTCGGTACCCCGCTGGACACCATCACGAGCGGCATCGGCGTCGCCGGCGGAGGAACGGTCGCGATCACCGGCGGGACGTATGCCGAGCCCGCAACGCTCTTCAGCGCGCCCGCGCGGCTGATCTCGTCGGGCGGCGCGGTTCGCGTCGAGTGATGAGTCCTACGGCGGAGCCAGCCTGCTCCCGGGCGGCGCGGCGGCCGTCGCGACGATGGAGCTCTTCCCGAGTTGGATCCAGGCTGCGGCCAGCATGAAGTCCAATCCGTCCGAGACCTTCGATGGCCCCGGGATCCACGCCTGCACGTCGCGGAAGATCTCCGCCAGACCGCGGCATTCCCGGCCTCCCTTCCGTCCCTCCATCGTCCTGCTCGGACTGGTTGCCATGTGCGCTGGGCACGGCACTCCCGCCCAGGCCCAGATCTTCCAGTTCTCCCGCGCCGAGGCGGTCCGTCAGGACGTCCCGGGCCTCGAGCCGCGGCTCGATTGGATCCGTGACGAGGCGCCGGTCTACGACAAGCGGTCGTTCCGGGTGCTGGCGGGAGACGACTACGAGCCCGAATCCGCCTTCGTGCGCTTCCTACCCGGCACGCCCGATACAGCTCGCGGGGCGGCCCACGCCCTGGCCGGGATCGGCGATGTCCTCTGGACGTCACGACTCGTGTCCGACCTGCACCTCGTGCGTGTCGACCGCTTCGACGTCGAGCAGACGATCCAGCGCTACCTGGACCATCCCGACACGCTCTACGCTGAGCCGAGCTACCGAGCTCGACCGGGCTTGGACTCGAACGACCCCTCCTTCGTCGACGGAACCCAGTGGGGCATGCAAGGTGGACAGGGTCCGAGCCACGGCGGTTCCAACGCCGAGTTCGCTTGGGACGAGCACCGGGGCAGCAACGACATCACGATCGCGGTCATCGACTCCGGCGTCGATTTCGTCCACCCGGACCTGGCCGGCAACCACCGGACCAACTCGCTCGAGGTCCCCGACAACGGCGAGGACGACGACAAGAACGGGTTCATCGATGACCTGCACGGCTGGGACTTCAGCAGCCTCCCTGGCGACAACATCCCGCTCCCCGACTGCTCCGACCACGGGACCCATGTCGCTGGCACGGTCGGAGCCCAGGGCGACAACAACGTGGGTGTCGTCGGCGTCAGCTGGGACTGCCTGGTGATGGCGCTGAAGTGCCAGACCCCTGGAGACTGCAATTTCATCAGCAACGCACCCCTGGCCCTCGACTACGCCGTGGCCAACGGCGCTCGGGTGTCCAATCACAGCTATGGCGGACCGAGCTTCAATCAGGCAGCGTACGACCTGATCCTGGCGTCGCAGGCCTTCGGGCACCTCGTGGTCGCGGCGGCCGGCAACGACTGGGTCGACACGGACGTCACCCCGCTGTACCCGTCCTGCTACGACCTCGACAACATCATCAGCGTCGCCAACATCGAAGACGACGGTGACCTCTACTAGGACTGTTTCGTCTTTTGTTTCGGCGGTAGCAGCTGGGGTCCGACCACCGTCGACCTCGGGGCCCCGGGGTACGACATCTTCAGCACCGTCAACAGCAACGGCTACGGCTACAAGACCGGCACCTCGATGGCCGCGCCGCACGTTGCGGGGGCCGCTGGGCTGATCTTGTCGCGCTACCCCGACCTCGAGTGGTGGCGCGTCAAGGGCCGCCTTCTCAATGCGGCGCGGCCTCAGCCGACGCTGGCCGGCAAGACGGTGACCGGCGGCATGCTGGACGTCCATCGCGCGCTCGGGGTCTGGGCCGCGCCAACAGCGGGCGGCCTGGTGGTCGGCTCCAAGTTGAGTCCCTACTCGATGAGCTTGAGTCTGCTCGACGGCCTGCCCAAGGCCGTCGCCGAGACCCCGGAGGACGGAGTCCTGAACCTCGTGAGCGGCAACGCGAGCTTTGTCGCCGTCCTCACGAGTGGGCTCGGCACCAAGCGGATCACGATCCAGGCGAGCGGCGGGCCGGTGCTGCTCGGGACCCCCTGACCTCTACCCCCTGACTCCGGGGCCACCATCGGCCCCCGGATCGTGCCGAGCGATCCGGGGGCCGTTCCATGGCGCGAGCGTGGGTTCGGCTCCTGGCTGGAGCGGACGAGAGCACCGTGGGCCTGAGCACCGGGTTGCCTTCGGTCGCAATCGGTCGGCGCTGGCGCCACCCGTCAGCGGCGTCGGCCCCGACGGATCGGTCGGGGGTGACGTGACTCCCCGCCCCCCCCCCGATCCCCGGGCCTACTTGTCCCCGAGGGCCTTCTTGAACAGGTTCCCGAGGTTCGTGCCCAGGGGGCCGCTGCTCTTGACCTTCTCTTTGACGAGTTGGTCGAGCTCGGCCGCGTCGACGGCCTCCTCGGAGCCGAGGATCGCCCCCCGCTCGTCCAGGCGCGTGAGCGAGATCCGGCGCTTGCCGGAGTCCACGGACTGGACCCGCACGGTGACCTTCTCACCGACCTTGAGCACGTCGCCGGGGCGGTTCACCCGCTGGCCGCCGCCGAGGATCTGGCTCACGTGCAAGAGGCCGTCGAGGCCGGGCGCGATCTCGACGAACGCTCCGAACTCCTGCAGGCGCGTGACCGTGCCCTCGATCACCGTGTCGTCGGCAAAGCGCATGGCCGCGTCGTCCCAGGGGTCGGGCTCCAAGGCCTTCATGGACAGGGAGATGCGCTTGCCGCCCTCCTTGACCTCCAGGACCTTGGCCTGGACCACGTCGCCGACCTTCAGCACCTCGTCGACCTTGTCGACGCGCTTGCGGCTGATCTGCGACACGTGCACCAGGCCGTCCACGCCGCCCAGGTCGACGAACGCGCCGAAGGTCTCGATGCGCGAGACCTTGCCCTGGACGTCGTCGCCCGGGTGCAGGTGGCCGACGATCTGATCGCGCAGGGAAGCGCGCTCGCGCTCGAGCACCTTGCGGCGCGAGACCACGAAGCGCTTCTTGCCCGGGTCGACCTCCATCACCTCGACCACGAGCTTCTGGCCGACCAGGGTCGAGAGGTCCTCGACGTGACCACCGGAAGCCTGTGAAGCGGGCATGAAGGCGTGCAGCGGACCGATCTGGACCTCGAGGCCGCCGGAATTGACGGCGCTGACCATGCCTTCCACGTGGGAGCCCACGGAGACGTCGTTCCAGGCGGCGAGGGCACGGGCGCGGCGGCGGCTGAGCAGCCACAGGCCGTCCTTCTGGCCGTGCATCGTGAATTCGTAGACCTCGCCCTCGGTCGGGGGCGCGTCGAATTCACCGGCGTCGATCACGCCCTGCATGCGCGGGCCGATCTCGACGATCACGTCGTCGCCGCTGACCCCCGCGATCTTGCCCTTGACCAGGTCGTCCTCGGACCGGCCGCGGCGCCCGGCGCCAGCTTTGGACTTGGAGCCTTTGGAAGACGCGACTTGTGACGGGGTCGGATCGAGGTCGATGTCGAGCAGGCTGCCGACGTCGGCCAGCGCGGCTTCCAGGTCGGCGTCGACCGGATCGCGCTCGGAGGGCGGTTTGGGAGTCATCGGATCGGGGGTCGTGGGCCCGCTTCCGGCGAGCCTGACGGGGTGAGACGAAGCCCGGGATTCTACCCCCGGGAAGCGGCGCTGCGGGAAGTCCGTCGCAGGCTCGAATCACCGTTCACAAGAGCGGTGGTCCGCCGACGCCAGCGGACGGGCGGCGGTTAGCATGGGCCTCGCCCCCCCCGGATCGACGTAGCACCTCCCATGAAGACCCTGCTGAGCCAATTCTGCGAGGAGTTCGAGGCCGCCGTGCGGCCGCTCCTCGCCCCCCTGAAAGACTTCGTGGAGACCCTGGTGGCCGGTTCCGAGACCCACTTGGGCGCCGGAGTCAGCCGCGAGGTTCTGCCGGGATTCCAGGACGTCAGCCACCAATTGCGGGTCCTGGCCGACAAGGTCGCCGAGCAGCAGGCCTATGTCCTGATCTTCGGCCCCCTCAAGAGCGGCAAGTCGACCCTGATGAACGCCATCGGGGCCGCCTACGTGAGCGAGGTCACGGCCCTGCCGGCCTACCCTTGCATGGTCTACGTGTCCCATTCGGACACCCGGGAGTTCGTCGTCACCCGCTACAACGGCGACGAGCAGTCCTTCGCGGCCCCGGCCTCGATGCGGATGCAGGTCAACCGCGACCACGCCGAGCTGGCCGACCGGATCCGGGCCGAGGAGAACCGGGGCACCGACTTCGACCCCGCCCTGCACTTCCCGGACGCCATCCGGCGCATCGACGTGCGCGTGCCGGCGGCCGCCCTGGCCGAGTCGGGCGCGGTGTTGGTGGACACCCCCGGGCTCTACAGCCGCATGAAGTTCGGCTACGACCAGATGACCCGCGAGTTCCGCGACACCGCGGCCTGCGCGATCTTCGTGGTCAAGACCGACAACCTGTTCCTGGAGCAGGTCTTTGCCGAGTTCCAGTCGCTGCTCAGCCTGTTCAGCCGCATCTTCCTCGTGGTCAACGTCGACACGAACAAGATGGACCTGCGGCCCGACGGCAGCCTGGCGCCGAGCCTCGAGCGCGAGGATCCGGTGCGGGTGATCGAGGCCTTCGAGACCCTCTCCATGAGCGCCCAGCTCAAGCAGGCGGTCGAGGAGCAGCGGCTCAAGATCTACCCGGTGGACCTGTTGCGCGCGGCGAGCTCGCGCCTGCAGCACGAGTTGGCCGGCGAGAACAGCGGCCCCGCCGACGAGTATGCCGGGCGCGCCGACTTCGAGGCCTTCCTCGGCGACCTGACCGACTACCTCAACTCCACCGACTACCTGGTGGCCTTCCTCGGCGACAGCCTGCGCCACGGCTCGAACCTGATCGGCCGCGCACGCGAGCTTTCCGGCCACGAGGTGGTCGCGGACGTAGCACGGCGGGTGACGGCCCTCGCCGGCGAGCGCGACGACCTGCAGGACACTCTCGCCGCGCTGGATCGCCTGACCCGTTTCGACTGGAAGGACGCCTTCTCGGACCTTCCGGCGCACCTCGCCTCCCACGCCGACGGCGAGGGCGCGGGACTTTGGAAGCGCAGCCTGCGCGCGGTCTCGAATGCCATCGACGGTTGGTTCGAGGGCGACAAGAGCGTCGCCGCCCTCATGCGCGAGGATCTGGGCGAGGTGGTCGGCGCCTTCCAGACCAACTTCGCGACCCTGGCCGAGGGTGGCCTGAAGGAGCGCGCCCACAACTCCACCGCCGGCGCGCTGATCGACGAGCGCGCGGCGCGCGACCTGGACACGGTCGGGATGCGCCTGGGCGACTTCGCCAGCTCGGGCCTCGTGGCCGTGCTGCCGGCGACCCACGCCCGCGGCCTCGAGATCGAGCTCGACCTCGAGCAACTGCCGGTGCGCCGCTCGCTGCTCGACTGGATCCTGTTCCGCCGCGTCGCCTCCGTGCGGCAGCGGTTGATCGGTCCCCTCGCCAAGCCCGACAGGTCGATCAGCCGCGGCGACAAGGCCCGCCGCCTGGGCGAGGCCGGGCGCGAGTGGCTGCACGTGGCCATTCACGGCCGCGTGGACGGCGCCTACAACGAGGTCTCGAAGCGCGTCGCCGCCGACATGGCCAGTGAGTACTCGAACGCGGTGATCGCCGCCGTGGTGGCGCAGATCGAGGCCAACCGCGCTTCGACCGCCGAGCGCCTGGACCGCGTCCAGACCCAGCTCGGCGAGCTCGAGGCCCTGGCCGATCGGCTCCAAACCCTGCGCTCGCGCCTGGACGATGCTTCCGGCGCCATGGAGCAGCTGGAGGAGCGCTACGACGAGGCCGACCCGGCGGCCCTGACCCTGGAGCTGGATGAGGCCCAGGTCGCCGACGAAATGGCTGCGGTCGAGCTGTCGACCATCGAGCTGGAGCCCGTCCCGCGGATCATGCCGGAGGCCCCGGCCGAGGCCAGTGCGGAGATCGAGCTCGAGGCCGAGAGCGCTCATTCTTCCGACCGGCACCCTGACGGGTCGAACGCCGACCAACGTTGACCGTCCTGAGGGTCGAGGACCGGCCCCGCTTGGGGCCCTACTGCTGCTTCACCGGCCAGACGATCCGGCCGTGGTACCACCGTCTGCTGTTCGGGCTGTACCACCTGGCCACCGCGGTGGCCCTGGTGATGTATATGCTCGAGGCCCTGGCCGACAACGCGCCGGTGGTCTACGACTTCGCGGCCGGGGTCGGCGGGGCCGTGATCTACCTCTTGTGCGTGCGCGCGCCGCGCATCCACGCGGTGACGCTGGTGCTGGTCTTCGCGATCGCCACCCAGTCGGCGGTCGAGACCTTCGGTGAAGAGCAACCCCTGGACCTGGCCGGGCTGCCCGGTTGGATCGCCGGCGCCGAGGGACTGCTCGAACGCAGCGACGAGTTCCTGTTGCAGGCCGCGAAGACCACGACCTTCACCTCGGTCGCCGCGATCCACGCCCTGGTCACGCTGATCCCGCTCGGTGTCCTCGTCGCCGGACTCCTGCGCTCGCGACGCCTGCCCCAGCGCCTGTGGTTCGCGCGCTTCCATCCGGTCTGGCGCCGCCGCTACACCGACCGCGAGACCCCCCACCCGTTCCTGGGCGTCCTGGCCGTGATGCGCGATCCGCTGCTGGCGGAGAAGCTCGTCTGGTTGCAGTTGCCGCCGGGCACGGACGCCCTGCGGATCGGCGCACGCGGCACGCTCGAGAGCGCGACCGACCCGCGCGTGCCCCTGGCCGAGCAGTTGGGTGACCTGGTCTTGTTCCGCGAGCGCGGCCTGCTGCACGCCAACGGCCCCGTGCCCAGCGGCGGTCACGCGGAACTGCGCACCTTCCTCGAGCCCCTCAACCCCGCCGGGCACATGGGCCTGGGCGAGCGCGTCTTCGCCGAGGTCGACAGCCTGCCGGTGCGCGACCTACACGCCGAGGAGAACGCCCTGTTCGGCAAACACCGTCCGAACCAGCAACGCCCGCGTCTGTTCGGTCTGCTGCTGGATTCGCGCCCCAACGTCGATGCCGAGGAGCCCGGCCTGCCGCGCTTCGTCGTGCTGCTCGAGACTCGGGAGGGCATCGTGACCGAGTACGGACACCCCGATCTCGAGACGCGCGCCCCGATCGAGTTCGACGGCCGCCAGGCGCGTCTGCCCTGGCGCACCGCCGACGAGGAGGGCACGGCTCTGCGCTTGGTGCGAGGCGTCGATTCCGTGCACGGTGTCACGGGTCCCGGCGGACACTATCAACTGCTGTTCGTGAGCTTCGGCGCGGGGAACGGGGCATGACCGCGCCGCCGCGCGCGCTGCTCTACCTCGCGGCCGACCTCGAGGATCGGCCGCGACTCTTGGCGGCCATCGAGCGGGACCCCGCGGCCGACGCCGGGATCTACCTGTTGCCGGACTCCTCGCGCATCTCCGAGCGCGACGTGCGCGGGCGGCGTGCCCCCCTCGGCGCCCTCCTGTCTCCACTCGCCGCATCGAACGAGTCGGCCCTGGCCGACGTCGCGGCGCACCTGCTGCCGCTGCCCGAGCTCGGCGCCGAGCCCGTGCCGCGGATCGTCGACCTGCGCCTGATCGGGCTCGCAGCCAGCGCCTTCGACGCCCACTGGCCGGCCCCGGGCGGCGGGCAATTCGAGGTGCGCTCGGCCGCCTTCGCCCTACCGGGCCGGCGCGAGGGGGCGGTGCTCGCCTCGCGCGGCGCGCCCCACGGACCCTGGCTGCGCCCGATCGGCGCGGTCGCCCCCGAGGTGTCGGCGCTGCTCGCACTCCTGGCCGAGCTAGGCATCCAACACAGCGGCCCTGCCCTGTTCGAGAACTGGTTGTCGGCGCCCGCCCGCGACGGCATGCACTTCGAGCCGGAGGATGCGAGCGAGATCGTCGACGGCCTGCGCGCCCTGTTGCGCGAGGAGGTCCTGGGTGACGGCTCGGGGCCGCGCGAGGTGCGAGGCTGTCAGATGTCCATCTCCACCGAGACCGACGGCGCGCACCTGCGCTGGCGCATCGAGCTGCGTCGCGGCGACGACCGCCGACTGCTCGAGCACACCACCGCCCGCTACTCGCCCGACGCCGTGGCCGAGCTCTTGGCCGTGGTCGACGCCCGCCTGCAGCCCTACTGGCTGCTCGTGTTCGACCGCGTCGAGGGCCTGGGCGCGAGCTTCGTCGGACTGGTCGAGCTGCGCCGCTTCCTGGTCGAGAACCTGGACCAACTCGAGGGGGCGCTGCCGTGAGCGAGCCCGCCACGACCCTGCGCCTGGAGCTGGCCCACGGCCTGCCGCGCACGCCGCGCGGCGCCGTCGACGACTCGGCGAGGATGCCCGAAGCCTTCGCCCACGCACGGGTGATCCAGGAGGGCGGCGCGGACGGGCTGCGCGCCCTGCGCCGCTGGCCGGGCGTCACGCGCCTTGGCGACGCGGCCGACACTTGGCGCTGGGAGCCCCTGCCCGACCTCGTCGAAGGCCTGCTGGCGTCCCTGGAGTCTGCCGGCGCGGCGCAGCTCGAGGTCCACGCCCCGGCCGAGGTGCAAGAGGCCCTGCGCCAGCGTGCACCGCGCACGTGGCAGCTGCTGCTGCAGCGCACACGCCTGGTCCAACGGGGCGAAGCCTGGTCCCTCGAACGCCGCGGGAGCGACCTGCGAGTCACCTACCTGCCCGAGCACGCGAGCGGGCCGATCGAGGTCGACTGCCCGCTGCTGTCGCTGGCGGCCCGCCTGCGCGGCGGCGGCGAGCTCGGCCCCGAGTCCGGCGGCGAGATGTGGGAGCGCGCCGGGCGCGACGAAGTCCGCAAGCTCCTGCGCGAGCTGCTGCGCGCCCGCTGGCTCCATCGCCGTCTACCGCCCGGAGTCCGCTGGAACGCCGCCGACGGAACCTTCGACCTGCGCCACTCCGAGACCCGGCCACGAGTGCGCGAAGACCTGGGCGAGGGGGCGGGGGACGTCCCCCGACGCCTGTTCGTCCAGTGCGAGGCCCTCTCGACCCAACTCGAGTTCGCCTGCGCCCCGGGCAGCGAGCTGCCCCTGGCCGTGGTCCGCGCCGGGCTCACCTGGCTGCTCGACCGCGCCCGCGACGAGCCGTCCGTGGTGCTGACCCGCGACGGGCAGTTTCCGCGGGAGGGCTAGCCGAGGGGCCCGCGTCGAGTGCCAGGCACCCGGCGGGCGCCCCGCGGCAGCCAGCGAACTCGTCACGGCACCGACAGCACCACCGCGTTCGAGGCCGAGACCTGCTGCGCGGCGCCGCCGTCCAGGGTCCAGCTCTGCACGTACATGCTCGTCCCGGACGGGATCGCCGCCGGCCAGGTGATGGCGAGGCCCGCCTGGCCGCCGGCGTCGGACAGGTAGGGAATCTGCAGGGCGGGGTCGGGCACCAGGGTGCCGCCGAAGAGCGGGATCCCGACCGCGAAGCCGCCGACCACGTGTACGCCGATGGAAGCGCCCGGCAGGTGCTCGACCTCGAGACCGATGGCGGCGCCGCCCGTGGGCACGCCGTAGCCGCGCAGGTAGGGCTCGCCGCCCGAACCTTCGAGGGCAAGACCGAGGTCCTCCCAGACACCGCACTGCACCACCGCCACGCCTTCGCTCAGGGCGCTGACCCACAGGTCACCCGTCGGCTCGAAGGCGCAGGCCGTCGTCTGCCAGTGGGGCAGGGGCGAGCTGCCGTAGGCGTAGACCGTCCAACTGGCCGCGTCGGCGATGGGCCCGTCGATCAGGCAGACGGTGCTGGGCTCGTTCGAGCCGTTGCCGCGCGAGGTCAGGCCGATCAGGCCGTCCGCGCGCACGTCGATGCCCGGCACCTGGCCCGCGGGCAGGGGCGAGTTGCTCGGCTCGTAGAACTGGAAGGTCGCGCCGTCGTAGGTGACCAGCCCGTCCACGGTGCCGAAGTAGAACGTGTCGTCGGGGCCGATCGCGAAGCTCGAGATACCGCCCTTGTCGAAGAAGTAGTCCGCGTAGGGCAGCGCGACCTTGGTCCAGGCCGTGCCGTCCCAATGGTGCAGGTCGAACCAGGCGGCGATCCAGACGTCGCCGTCAGAGTCGCTCTCCATGCCTGGAAGGCCCAGCACGGCGTAGGGCTGAATCGGTTCCTTGACCCACAACTGCGCCTGGTCGTCGAAACGATAGGGCGTGCCGTTCTCGGTCGCCGCGAACACGTTGCCCTGGGCGTCCTCAGCGAAGAACGGGAACTGGGTCACGCCCATCCCCGGGTTGTTCTGCCAGTTCCAGAAGCCGTCGAATCCACCGGTCTCGTCGTCCCAACGGGCGATGCCGTTGCCGCCGAACCAGAAGCGACCCTGGCTGTCCTCGAAGGCGCCGCCCATGGGCTCGTTGCCCGCGAAGGGGTAGGGCTCGGCGCCCAGGTTGTGGGCTCCCCAGTTGCGCCAGACGCGGCCGTCGAAGCGCGACAGGCCGGCCTCGTCGGTGGCGACCCAGAGGTTGCCGCGCGAGTCGACGTCGAAGCGGTCGACCCAATACCAGGGCATGCCCGTGTTGTAGCTGTTGAAGTCCTCGAGCAGGGCTCCGCCGCCGTCGAAGCGCCCCACCGCGCCGATGGTCCCGATCCACACCTCACCACTCTGCGGGTCGGGAGCCACCGAGAAGATGATGTTCAGGCCCGACACGAAGGTGTGGAAGCTCTCGCCACCGTCGGTGGAGCGCAGAACGGTGCCGTGCCAATTCGCCACGTAGACGGCGCCGTCCTCCGGATCCGTCGTCAGCGTCGTCGAGCTGTCGAAGCCGTACTGCTTCAGCGTCTGGCCGTCGAAGCGGTAGTAGGCGAAGCCACTGCCGACCAAGTTGGTGTTGAACCAGATGTTCCCGAAGCCGTCCTCGGCCATCTCGTCGAAGCGGTCGACGCCCTCGCCCAGCAGGGTCCAGACGCCACCTTCGAAGCGCGCGACGCCGGTCAGGGTGTTGTTGGCCACCCACACACGACCCTGGCTGTCGGCGAAGACCTCCGACAGATCCGTCCACGGCGCGGCGAAGGGAATGTCGTCCGGCACCGTGTAGCGGTTCCAGCCGTCGACCCCGTCGAACTCGTAGACGGCATCGCCGGAGGAGCTGGAGCTCGAGCTGTTGAACCAGATGTCGCCGTCCGGCGCGATCGACAGGTCGTTGACCACGTCCAGGGTCATCGGCGAGTTGCCGGAGTCGAAGACCGTCGCCGCGCCATCCACCCAGTGGACCAGCCCCGCGCCCGTGGCGATCCACGCGCTGCCGTCGGCCGCGAACTCCAGGTCGTTCACGAACTGCGACGGCAGGTCGCCCGCCGCCGAGGAGAGCACGGTCCACCGGTCCGTCTGACGGTCGAGGATCCCGATGCCCCCCTCACCCCAGAAGGGCCAACGGGCGCCGACCCACACGTCCCCGTCGGGGGCGTGGCGGACGAAGCGGACCTCCTCGCCGGGGATGCCGGAACGAGAAGGGTCGATGACCGTCATCTCCTGGGCCCGGGCGGTGGAGACGAGGGCGGTGAGCGAGAGGAGGGCGGTGAGCAGGTTGAGCTTCATGGGACGTCAGGGGTCGGGGAGCGGGACGGATCGAAAAGAAGAGGAGCAACTCCCGTACCGCGGCTCGAGCGGGGACCCTGGGGCCCCCAGGGCGCTTGGCAGTCCTTGGAGTGGACCGCGAGTCCAGGTCCTGGACGGTCGGCTCGAGGAACTCCAACGATCGGAGCACCTCGGTCACGGACAGGCGGATGTGCGCCCCGCCGGTTGCAGTCGCGCCGCCGCAGTTGTCGCCCCCGCTCGCCGCCCGTGGCTGGGAATGCAGCCACCGAGAGCGCCGGGCACGCAACGCTCCGCGGAGAGGGGATACGAGCACTCGACCTGCGCCCCTGGAGGAGCCTCGGCGGCCCGGTGATCGACGACCGGCGCGGTGGGTCTCCGGCAACACGGACATCCCGCCGACAACGACGATCCCCCCACTCGAGCGATTCGGCGCAATCGCACACAGTCCAAGCCGAGATCTCGACGCGCGACGAACCATCGACTCGACTCGCCATCGAAGCGTGAAGCAGCGCGCCCTCGCGCGCGAATTCAACGCGCACACGGCCGCTGGACCCTCGAATTCGCGCCCCTAGAACCAGAATATCGGCTGAACTCGGCGGGCAACGGTGCCCCGACCGATGCGCGGCCGACAGTGCGACCACACCGCTCCCGATCCGAGATGTCCGAGCCTGGTGAGAGTGACCGGACGTCCGGTCGGGGCGGATCGATTCGACCGCGCGAGCGTCGCGCCGACAAGCCGACCGCGGCAGCCCCCCCGCCGCCCGGTCCGATCGCGGGGGCGCTGGTCCTCGACGGCGCCGGCCGAATCATGGCGCCAGCTCCCCAGTTGGCGTCGGTCCTGACGGTCGTTCCCGGTCGCGAGCTCGGCGATGGACCCTATCCGGGCCTGGCCGCGTCTCTGGTCGCCCTCGCGCGGGAGGTCACCACCTCAGGCATCCCGCAGGAGGTCGAGCGCGCGATCGACGGCGGGCCGCGCCTGCGCTTGATCGCGACTCCCATCGGCCCCCTCTCGCTGGCCGAGACGGCGCTGTGCGTGGTCGAGGTCCCCAACCCGCGGGACGATCGCGATCGGCTCAATCGGATCGTGGACGGGATCCCCCACCAGCTCGCGCTGCTCGACTCGAGCGGGAAGATCGTCACGACCAACCGCACTTGGCGCGAGACCGCAATGGGCCACGGGGCCACCACGGAGCAAGCCGGGGCCATCGGGCTGAACTACCTCGAGGCCTGCGAGCCGGACCCGGCTCAACCGCCTGCACGCGTGGCCACGGCCGACCATGGCGACGCGAGCATCGAGGAGATTCGGGCGGGGCTCGCGCAGCTCGTGGCCGGCGAGCGGGACTCGCTCGAGGTCGAGTACCCCTGCCACTCCCACGACGAGGAGCGCTGGTACCTGATGCACGCCGCGCGGATCGCGTCGCCGCCCGAGGTGGTCGTGACCCACTTCGACATCACCCGCCGCAAGCGTGCCGAGCTGCGCCTGCGCGAGCTGGCCGACCACGACCCCCTCACCGGCCTGCTCAATCGCCGCGGCCTGGCCGTCGCTCTCGAACGCGAGGCCCAACGGGCCCGCCGCCAGGGCCACGCCTGCGCCGCGGTGCTGATGGACTGCGACGACTTCAAGACGGTGAACGCCATCCACGGCCATGCTGTCGGCGATGCCCTGCTGACCGCGATTGCGACGCGGACCGCTCGGGCCCTGCGGCCCTACGACGTGCTCGGGCGGGTCGGTGGCGACGAGTTCATCCTGCTGCTGCCCGAGCTGAGCGCTCCCCAGGCGGCCAAGGCCGCCGAGCGTGTCCGCCGGACGGTGGCGGGCACGCCCTTCGAGCTCAAGGGAGCAAGGCTGAACCACAGCGTCTCCATGGCCGTGGTCGCCCTCGATCCCCGCGCATCGTCGATCGAGGCCATCCTGCGCGACGCCCACGGCGCCCTGCTGCGAGCGAAGACGACCACCAAGAACTGCGTCGTGACGGCCTGATCATCGCCCCGGTCCGTTCCACTCCGGCGACTTGTAGATGGGGCTTGACGGAGCGACGGCGTGGGGCGCAGGCTTCAGACCGCCCGAGCGTCGACAGTTCGATCGGAGTCGACGAGCGCTGGCCCACCGAGCGACCGCCGGGGCGTCGCCATATCCAATCGAGGAACTGGTCGTGAATCGTCCGCTTGCACTTATCAGCTGCGCCGGGCTGGCCTTGGTGTCGGCGATCGCCGTCCTTTCGCGAGAGGATGCACCTGCCGATCCCACCAACCGTGGCGTCGGTCCGCTCTCGGAGGACGCGGCGGGGTCATTGCCCGATGGGGAGCCGCTCGAGGTCGATCCCCTGCGCATGGCGGAGGGAATCGCCGAGCGAGTCGAGCCTCAGGAATCGCTTGCGGGTCGATCTCCCGATGCCGAGCGCCAATCGATCGACGCTGCCGTCGACTCGCCCGCGCTGCGGGCCTTCCTCGATCGGCTGAACGAGGCTCGACTGGACGAGTTCGATCTCGAGGGGCTCGAGGCCCTTCGAGCTGAACTGAAGTTGATTCAGGCCGACCTCAGGTTCGACTTCGTAACGGCACTCGGTCCCGAAGAGGATCTGCTCGACCCGACCGAGCATGAAGAATCGCGGAGGTGGCTCGACCTGGACACGATCTATCTCCCCTGCAGCCGACCGGGCTTGGAGGGCGCTGCCGCTGCGGCGTACGTCCGGGTCGACGGGGTGCGTGGCGGTGACCTCTACGTCGCGCGGGACGCTGCACGCTTGATCAGGTCGGTCGGCCCCTACCGGCAGTCGCTGCTGGACTCGATCGACCGATACATGCAGAGCCCCATCGTGACGTCCGCGGTCGATGCAGGGGTGGAGATGGTGCTCAAGTCGGACCTCTCCAAGGCAGTCTGGTTCGACGCCGAAGGAGACGTCGTGGCCTATTGGGCCGATTCGGCCGCGTTCTGATGGTTACGGTCGGCGCCGCGAAACAGGCGGCCCCGGCCGATCAAGGCCCCCATCGAAGACTGAGGCGTTCGGACGGGTGCCTGGCACCGTACGAACGCCTCAGTCCACCTGCCAGGTGTCGCGGGTGTAGAGCAGGTCGCGCAGCTTGCCCGGGCCCTTGGTCTCGAGCACCTTGTCCACCTGGGCGTTGAGGCGCTCCTCGAAGACCGGGGCGTCGACGCGGCGGAAGATGCCGACGGCGGTCGGGCGCGTCGGATCGGCGTCGAGCTCCGCAAGCAACTGCGCCGGGGCGGTGCTGTTGCGCGTCGGGTCCCAGGCCTCGGCCTCGTCGGCGCTGCACGGGACGACGTCGAAGCCCTCGAAGCGCAGGCCCTTGTCGTGGTCGGAGCCGTAGATCATCGGCTCGCCGGGGACCAGGTCCACCGTGCGGTCGTCGCGCACCTTGCGGCCGGCGACGCCCTCGAAGGCGCCGTCGTTGAAGATCACGCAGTTCTGGAAGATCTCGATGAAGGCCGTGCCCTCGTGCTTGGCGGCCTCGTGGAAGATCTTCTCCATGTGCTTGGGGTGCGTGTCCATGGTCCGCGCCACGAACGTCGCACCGGCACCGAGGGCCAGCTGCACCGGGTTGAAGGGGCGGTCGATCGACCCGTAGGGCGTCGACTTGGTCTTCAGGCCGACCGGCGAGGTCGGCGAGTACTGGCCCTTGGTCAGCCCGTAGATCTGGTTGTTGAACAGGAGCACCTTCACGCCCACGTTGCGCCGCAGCATGTGGATCGTGTGGTTGCCGCCGATCGACAGGCCGTCGCCGTCGCCGGTGACCATCCAGACCGAGAGCTCGGGGTTCGCGGTCTTGACCCCCGTCGCGATCGCCGGCGCGCGGCCGTGGATCGAGTGGAAGCCGTAGGTGTTCATGTAGTACGGGAAGCGGCTGGAGCAGCCGATGCCCGAGACCACACAGAACTGGTGCTTGGGAATGCCGAGGTCCGCCAGGACCCCCTGCACGCTGTTCAGGATCGAGTAGTCCCCGCAGCCCGGACACCAGCGGACGTCCTGGTCGGACTTGAAGTCCTTCTTGGTCAGCGTGGCGCTTCCCGCGTCGTGTGCGTCTTGAGTCATTGTTTCAGCGCTTCAGGAGGTCTTCGATGCGCTCGACGAGCTCGTGGGTGGCGAAGGGCAAGCCCTGCACCTTGGGGTAGGACGCGAAGTCGTGCTTGGGGAACTCGCTACGCAGGAGGCGGCACATCTGCCCCATGTTCAGCTCCGGCACGAGCACCGTGCGGAAGCGGCTGAAGATGCCGTCGAGGCCCTTGGCCATGGGCCAGATGTGGCGCAGGTGCACCGCGCCGACGCTCAAACCGCGGCCGGCGCAGATCTCCACCGCGGAGCGGATCGAGCCGGCGGTCGAGCCCCAGCCGCAGACCAGCACGTCGCCGCTCTCGGCCCCGAAGACCTCGGGGTCCGGGATCGTCTCCTGGACGTTCATGACCTTCTGCGCCCGCAGATGGCTCATGCGCTCGTGGTTGTGGGCGTCGTAGCTGATGTTGCCCGTATCGCCGTCCTTCTCGAGGCCGCCGATGCGGTGCTCGAGGCCGGGCGTCCCGGGGATCGCCCAGGGCCGCGCGAGCTTCTCGTCCCGAGCGACGGGCGAGAAGCCCTCCGTCGCCGTGTGGAAGGTGACGGGGAAGGCCTTCAGCGACTCCATCTCCGGCAGGCGCCAGGGCTCCGAACCGTTGGCGATGTAGCCGTCGGAGAGCAGGATCACCGGCGTCATGTACTGCACCGCGATGCGCACGGCCTCGATCGCCGTCTCGAAGCAGTCCGAGGGCGTCGAGCAGGAGACCACCGGCATGGGCGCGTCGCCGTTGCGGCCGAGCACCGCCTGGTAGAGGTCGGACTGCTCGGTCTTGGTCGGCATGCCCGTGGACGGACCGGCGCGCTGGATGTCGACGATCACCAGCGGCAGCTCCGTCGCGATCGCGAGCCCCATGGCCTCGGTCTTGAGCGCCATGCCCGGTCCCGACGTGGTGGTCAGGCCCAGGTGCCCGGCGAAGGAGGCGCCGATCGCCGAGCAGATCGCCGCGATCTCGTCCTCGGCCTGGAAGGTGCGCACGCCGAAGTTCTTGAACCCCGCCAGCTCGTGGAGGATGTCCGACGCCGGCGTGATCGGGTACGAGCCCAGGAAGATGTCCAGGCCCGCGAGCTGCGCCCCCGCGACCAGGCCGATCGACAGGGCCTGGTTGCCCATGATGTTCCGATAGGTCCCGGGCTCCAGGGTCGTGCACGGCGGCACGTCGTAGCGCGTCTGGAAGTGCTCGTGGATGTCACCGGCGTTGAAGCCGGCCTTGAGCGCCGTCTGGTTGGCGGCCACCAGGTCGGGCTTCTTGGCGAACTTTTTGGCGAGCCAGTTGAGGGTCGGCTCCAGCGGGCGGCTGTACAGCCAGTACATCAGCCCCAGGGTGTAGAAGTTCTTGCAGCGCTGGACGTCCTTGGGCGACAGACCCGACTCGGTCAGGGCCTGCTTGACGCGCTCGTTGATGTCGATCTCGATCGTGCGGTAGCCGTCCAGGGTCCCGTCCTGGCGCGGGTCCGTGGCGCAGCGCGCCTTCTTGAGGTCGAGCTCCTTCCAGTTGCCCGTGTTCAGGATCACCATCCCGCCGGGCTTGAGATCCTTCAGGTTCACGACCAGGGCGGCCGGGTTCATCGCCACCAGCACGTCCGGCGCGTCGCCGGGGGTGTGGATGTCCGACGAGCTGAAGCGCACCTGGAATCCCGACACCCCGGGGCGGGTGCCCACGGGGGCGCGGATCTCCGCGGGGAAGTCCGGCAGGGTCGCGAGGTCGTTCCCGACCGCGGCCGAGGTGCTCGTGAATTGGTTGCCGGTGATCTGCATGCCGTCGCCAGAGTCCCCGGCGAAGCGGATCACCACGCTCTCCTGCTGCTGCAGGGGGAGCTCGGCGCCAGTGTTGGTAGGAGTCGTCATCGGAGGGGGGACCCGATCCCGGGCGCGGCGCGGGGCCGCGGGGCGGAAGGGAGCCTGGAAGGGAGGTCCGGGTCGTCGGGGACAGTACTCGTAGGCCCTGCCGACCGGAATTCGGGCCGACATTTTGCCCGGGACACGGCTGGCTGACACGGGCTTTCGGCTGATCGAGCCGCGGACATCGAGTCGGATCCCCACTCCGCGGCCGCGGAGGGAATTCGGATTGGCGGCAGCCGGCCGAATTCGGGGGCAGGATCGTCCGCGCGGGGACTGGACATCGCGGGGCAGTCGTCCACGATATCGACCGCCACAGCCCCCATGGACCAACCCCGATTCGCATCCGCCCTGTCGACCGCGCTCGACACAGACGCGGCCGAGAGCGAGGTGGCCGAGTCGATCGTCAGCCGCCTGGCGGGGCGCTCGGCGGGGCTCCTGGTGGCCTTCGTGACCCGCCACCACGCAGCCCGCTTCGAGGGCCTTCTGGACCGGCTCGCCGATCGGACGGGCGCCATGTCGGCCATGGGCTGCACGGCGGAAGTGGTCATCGGCGAGGGTCGCGAGGCCGAGGGCCAGTCAGGGCTGGCGGCCTTCGCGGCCTACCTGCCGGGCACCGACGTGACGCCCTTCCAGGTTCGAGTGACCGAAGCGGAGGACGGGGGCCCCGAGTTCACGCGCCCGAGCGACCTGGCGGCGCGGGGCCGCTCCGGGGTGCTGCTCCTGGGCGAGCCGTTCACGCTCCCGGTGGAGGACCTGCTCACCGATCTGGCCGCTTCGGCCCCCGGGGTGCCCGTGGTCGGCGGCATCGCCAGCGGCGGTCTGGGGCCTGGCTCCAACCTGCTGCTGACCCGCGACGGGGTCGTCGAGGAGGGCGGGATCGGCCTGGCCCTGAGCGGCGCCACCGGTGTCATCCCCGTGGTCAGCCAGGGCTGTCGTCCGGTTGGCAGGGCCTGGGTGATCACCCGCTGCAAGGACAACGTGATCTTCGAGTTGGGCGGCCGGCCGGCCTTCGAGGCCCTGATGGAGACCGTTCGTGGCGCCGCCCCCCGCGAGCGCGAGCTACTAGAGCGGGCGCCCTTCGTCGGTCTGGCGGTCGATCCCACCAAATCGACCTTCGACCGGGGCGACTTCCTGGTGCGGGGCCTACTGGGCGTGCAGCCGGTGGACCGCTCGATCGTGGTGGCCGACTACGTGCGCCGGGGGCAGACAGTCCAATTCCTGGCCCGAGATGCCGAGAGCGCCGGCGAGGACCTCGAGCACCTTCTGGCCCAGGGCGTGCGCTCCGCAACCACCGCGACCGACCCCGGCGCGCTCCTGTTCACCTGCAACGGTCGCGGCTCACGCATGTTCGGCGAGCCGCACCACGACATCTCACGCCTGCAGCGCGCCCTGCCCGGGACCCCCCAGGTCGCCGGCTTCTTCGCGGCAGGCGAGATCGGCCCCATCGGCGGCCGCAACCACCTCCACGGCTTCACCGCATCGGTGGCCCTCTTCGGGCGCACCGACGACCGCACCTGAGATCCCCCATGGACTTCGTCACCCTCGCCATCGCCGTCGTCGCGCTCTTGGTCGCCATCACCGCGCTCAAGCGCGTCTCGAACCCCACTGTCCTCGAGGACATGCGCGCCGAGGGACGGCGCCGGGTCGAGAACCTGCGCACCGAGCTGCGCGCCGACATCGAGACCAACCGCCGACTGCTGGCGGAGGTGGCCGCCGGCGGCGACCTGGATGCGGAGCAGATCATCGAGGGGCGCCTTTGGAACGACGTCTCGACGCGCGAGGGCATCGCCATGGTGCAGAGCGGCTCGGTGCGCCTGCTCGACGTGCGCAGCCCCCAGGAGACGGCCTCGGGCGTGATTCCCGGCGCCCAACTGATTCCGGTGGACCAACTCGAGGAGCGCTTGGACGAGCTGCCCAAGGATGGCAAGCCGATGCTCGTCTACTGCGCCGGGGGCGGTCGCTCGGCGGCGGCCTGTGAGTTCCTCAGCGGCAAGGGTTTCTCCGGCCTGAGCAACCTCGAAGGCGGCATCGGCGCCTGGACCGGGCCCGTGGCCAAGTCCTAGGGGGCAGGCGTCGGGACCGCGGGCGCGGTCGGGATAGACTCCTCCCCATGAGTCAGCAACTCTCGGACGCCCAGCTCGAGGCGGACCTCGCGTTCGCCATCCAGACGGCGCGCGAGGCCGGCGAACGCATCGCCGGTCTGCGCGAGACGGGGCGCTGGACCGACCCGGTGATCATGGGCGACGTCGCGGACCAGGCGGCCGACGGCTACCTGCAGGGCTACCTGCGCGGGCGCTACCCGGACGATGGGATCCTCTCGGAGGAGACGGCTGACTCCGAGGCGCGGCTCGCCTGCTGGCGCACTTGGATCGTCGATCCCCTCGACGGCACCAAGGAGTACCGCACCGATCGCGACGACTACGCCGTGCACGTGGCCATGACCCTCGACGGGGTGCCGGCGGTGGGCGCCGTGGCCCTGCCGGCCCTGGGTTCGGTGTTGTGGGGTGTCAGCCTTCCCGGCCGCGAGCGCGGCGGGATCGAGGGTTCGGACGCCGAGCTGTTGCGCGGCGATTCGCCCGAGCCTGACACCCACCGCATGGTCTGCAGTCGCAGCCACACGCCGGCCTGGATCGAGCGCTTCGTGGAGGCCCTGGGCGACACCGAGCTGGTGCGCTGCGGCAGCGTGGGTTTCAAGGCCAGCCGCCTGCTGCTGGGCGAGGCCGACCTCTACGTCCACAAGACCGGCCTCAAGGAATGGGACACCTGTGCGCCGGAGGTGATCGCGCGGGCCCTGGGTTGGCACGTGTGCCGCATCGACGGCAGCGCCCAGGTCTACAACCAGGCCGACCCGCGCAACGACGAGCTGATCATCTGCCGGCCCGCGATCGCCGAGCGGGTGCTCGAGACGGTGCAACGGCCGGGCATCATCGACGGCTGAGCGGGCCCTGGACCGGACGACGACTTCCAGCTCGCCGCGCGTTTCGCTCGAGTAACGGGGCGCCCATGCAGGCCGATTCCAGTGCTCGCAGCGCCCCATTCGTCGCTCCTGCAGTTCGAGGGGCTCCGTGGTGCGTCGGGTCTTGTTCGAATAGCGCGTCCGGATCGTCGCCTGCACCACTTGGGCCCGCGCGGCGCGATCCCCTGAAGGAGGCGACGCCCGTGCGACCCGAGACCGAACCCGCGATCGACGACAGGACTGGTACCGACGGTCCGCGTGGCACTGAACGAGCTCTTGCGGATCACGCCAAGGCCGCTTCGGCTCCGGCCAAGCCCGGCGCCGCGTGGACGCGCCACCCGCGGCTGGTGCTGCCGCGACCCGGGCCCCTGCGCCGCCTGCGGCGCAAGCTCCGCCGTTGGCGCAACGAGTTGACCTCGATCGTGGCCGAGCGGCGCAAGAGCCCGCGCATGGACGGCTACCCCGTCCACGTCAACCTCAACCACACCACGATCTGCAACCTGCGCTGCACCATGTGCGCCCAGGGGCTCTACGACGTGCCGCAACAGATCATGGAGCCGGAGGTCTACTTCCGGATCCGCGACGAGCTCTTCGACCACATCAGCGAGATTTCCCTGACGGTCATGGGCGATCCCTTCTGCGTGCCGAAACCCTTCATGGCACAGGTCCTCGACGACGTCGAGCGCCACGACCTGCGGCTCGAGATCACCACCAACGCGACCCTGCTCGGCGACGACGAGGAGCTCGAGCGGCTGGCGCGCGTGGTCAACAAGATGGTGATCTCCTTCGACGGCTCGACCAAGGAGGTCTTCGAGCGCGTGCGCGTACGCGCCAACTGGGAGCGCACCGTGCGCAACATCGAGCGCTTCCGCGACGTGCGACGCAGCTTGCCGTTCTTCCGGCGGCCGCTGACGTACTTCAACTACGTGCTGATGCGGAGCAACCTCGACGACCTGCCGGGCTTCATCGAGCTGGGGCACCAGTGGGACGCCTACTCGATCACGGCCTCGCCGGCGATCGCCGTGCACCCCAGCATGGCGCCGGAGATCCTCGACTTCGAGGGCGACGCGCACGTGCGCGAGGTGCTGCAACGGTGCGTCGACCTCGCGGCCGGCTACGGGATCGTGTTCACCGTGCCGGGCGTGCGGTTGCCACGACCGACGGCTCGCCCGAGCTTGGCGATGCGCGCCAAGCGCGCTTTGAGTCCCTGGCGCCCGACCCTGACCCAGGGCCTCAACTACCTGGCCCAGAAGGCGGGCCAGCGCTTCAAGCTGGCCCAGCGCGAGTGTGGCTTCCTGTGGCAAAAGGCCTACCTGCAGATCGACGGCAAGGTCAGCACCTGTTGCCACCACCAGTTCATCGTCACCGGGGAGTTGAGCGAGCAGCCCTTCGGGGAGATCTGGAACGGCGAGACCTACCGCGAGCTGCGCGCCACGCTCAACACCGATCGGGTCAAGTCGCCCTGCGACACCTGCTACCTGCTGCGGTAGTGCGCGCGCCCCGCGCTCGACTGCCACTCGGGGCAGTCGGGCGCGGGGCGCGCGGGGTCAGCGCCCTTCGAGCGCCGATCGGCTCGGGTCCTACAGACCCAAGTAGACGTCGACGGCGTTCGACAGGCGCAGGGGCTGGGCCAGGTCCGCGTGGACGCCCTGGGTGTAGACCGGCAGGCCGCACAGAACCGGCGAGGCCGGCAGGGGCAGGGACCAACTGGCCACCGGGCCGACGCCGACGGGCAGGCCGAGCAGCTCGAGCCCGGTGAAGTCGACCAGGATCACGTCCCCGCCGAAGGGCAGCACGGCCGGTGCCAGGTAGCCGAAGACCGCCCCGAAGGGATAGCCGGAGGTGGTCAGGTCGAGCTGCAGGTCCAGGTTGCCGCCCAGGGCGCCGACGGTGGCCGCGAGGGAATCCAGGTTCGCGCCCGCGGTGTGCGACAGGCCGCCGGCCGCGGGGCCGAGGCCGCCGCCGGGCAAGAGGTTCTGGGCCAACACGTCGTTGCCGCCACCGTTCTCGTCGCCGTGCCAGGCCACGAAGGTGTCGCCGAAGGGCCCGGCCGCGATGGCCACGTCGTCCTTGGACGAGGGCGTCGAGGCGATGGTCACGATCGCGTGCTGGAGCACGCCCGCGCTGTCGACGCGCAAGGCGCGGACCTCGTCCTGGCCGAAGCCGGGGCCGGCGGTGAAGGCCACGGCGGCGCCGCCGCCCGAGATCACCGTGCTGACCTGGGAGGGATCCTCGCCACCCAGGGGCACGAACTCGATGCCGCCAGGTCCCCACAGGCGGTTGCCGGCGCCGTCGAGCTTCTGACCCGACACGCCGCGCAGGGATTGCAGCGAGTTCTGCTCGACCCAGAAGACGAAGGCCTCGTCGGTGCTCTGGTTGTAGGCCAGGCTGGGGCTGACGCGGATCTGCGTCGCGTTGGTCGAGACCTCCACGCCGGTGCCGGCCACGCCGAAGGACTGGCTGCCGTCGGAGCGCACGTGTTGGGCGTAGCACTGCAGCGGGCCGGTGCCGTACCAACTGAACAGCGCCCCACCCGCGCCGTCGGTCACCAGCGGCGGGAAGTTGCCCAGTTGCAGCGAGCCGCTGGTGAAGACCGGCACCGAGGCGCCGGGCCACTGGGGCGCGCCCGTGGACGAGAGCTTCTGGGCCAACAGGTGCCTCGGACCGAAGAAGCCGCCGCTCTGGGAGATCCAGGACAGGATCACCGCGCCTCCCTCGGAGCGACCCAGGGAGCTGAGCGAGGCCGTCTCGCCCACGGCGACCGGAATCGCCACGCCGCCGCCCCACTGGGGCGCGCCACTGGCGTCGAGCTTCTGCAGGCGCGTCGTGCTGCCCTGGGTCCAACCGACCACGCAGCCGCCGTCGTCGGTGGCCGCGATGCGCGGCGAGGCGACGAACTCGGTCGTGCTCGTGAGCTGCACGCCGTTCACGCCCCAGACCAGGGTGCCGTCGGCGGCCACCCGCGCGGCGGTGATCTGATCGCCGACGAAGCGGTCGTCGCGGAAGGCCAGCCACGCGTCGCCGTTCGGGCCGGCGTCGAGCCCGTAGTCCTGGGTCGACGAGTAGCCGCGGTCGGCGACGGTGATGCCGCCGTGAGGCCACAGCTCCGAGCCGGCGGGATCGAGGCGTTGCAGCACCACGTCGTAGCCGAAGGCCGGGCTTCCGGCGGGGTCGCTGTCGTAGAAGCTGACGAAGGTGGTGCCGTCCGACGCCGGCGCCAGCTTGACCTGGACCTCTTCGCCGCTGCCGCCGGAGAGCACAGCGTTGGTGGAGGCCGCCTTGGACCACTGGGCCTGGGCGGTGGGGAGACAGGCCATCAGGCCCAGGAGGAGCGCGAAGCGGCGACCGGTAGGAACTTGCATGGTCCGCGATTCTAGCCCGGGTCCATCGATCCTGCCGGTGCCCGGGCTGCCGCGACGGCCGTCAGGCGCGGCGCTCGCGGTCGATCGACGCGAGCATGTCGACCGTCGCGCGCAGGGAGCGCGCGAGATCCTCCCCCACCCTCGGGGCCAAGGCCTCGACCAGCTCGCGCGCCATCGAGAGGGTGCGATCTCGGCCACCGTTGAAGTGGGACCAGAAGGCGTCGGGACTCTCGGACCTGGCCAGGTCGCGAACCATGGACGAGAGGTTGTGGAGCTTGTCGGCCGCCTTCACCGTCGCGGCGTCGGCCGACATGGTCGCGACCTTCTCGATCCCGGCCCGCTTGCGCTCCTCCCAGGAGCGCGTCTTGTCCTCGGTCAGCTCCGCGACGATCTCTGCCACCTCTGCGCCGAATTCAGCCTCGATCCGCTCGACGTCCCAGCCGTCACAGTCCTCCACCACGTCGTGCAGCAGCCCGGCCTGGACCACGTGGTCCGGCGCGCCGTGGCGCGTGAGCACCAGGGCGATGTGGATCGGGTGCACCACGTAGGGATCGGCCGACCCCTTGCGGGTCTGGCCGTCGTGGGCGTGGAGGGCGACGCGGATCGCCCGTTCGACGTCTTCGGAGTACACGGATCGGGGGAGTGGCGGTGGACGGCGCGCGAGTCTCGGGGCCCCAAGGTAACCGTTGCCCGGCGGCCCGACCGGGTTGGCCCACGGTGGGCGGGAGGTCGGCGCGATCCGCCGTCGGGACCTCGCGCACGAAAATCGAGTTTCTGGCGGCGGATCCGGGGGGCCTCTACGCCGGACCCATGGGGGCGAAGGCCGAAGACCCGCGGACCGCCTCCGCCAGGGAGCTCTGGGGCCGATTCGAACCTGCCGAGCAGACTTGCGCTCGGTTGCTTGACGACCTTCGGCAGCGCACACCCGCCTCGTTCTCTTGCTACGAACGGGTGCGCGCTGCCACCCCTCCCCGGGCCGCCGGGTGGCCTGGCCCTCGCAAGCTGCCTGTGGGGAGACGTCCCCTGGATAGGTCGGGCGAGTGCTTGCGGCGCGGCCGGGCCAGCAACGCGTAGGCAGCGCAGCTCGATCTCCCGGGCGCCGCCGGTCCGCCGTCAGATCTGAATGCCGAGGGGCTTCAGGATCAGCACGCCGAACAGCATCGAGGCGATCAGGAAGATCGTCAGGACCCCCATCGCGCCCCCGGGCAACAGGCCCATCCAGGGCAGGGTGCGGTCGGGGTAGGTGAACTTGATGTGCTCCACGGGCGTGCCCGAGGTCGTCTTCTCGGCCGGCCAGAGCCAAGCGGCGAAGAAGCCCCCCACACGCTCGGGCTGCATGACGGCGGGACGCTCGGCGTCGCCGGTGACGATCTGCTTGGTCAACTCGGTGTCGCCGACGCGGATCAGGATGTCCTCGACCCCCGACTCGATCGCCACGAACTCGATCCAGGCGCGGCCCTCACTGGGCACGCGCACCAGCTTCGAGGTGGCCTGCAGGGTGGCCGGCAACTCGATCTCGAGGTCCGCAACGCGGGCCTCGTCGCCCTCCGCCATGGCGACCTCGAGCACCGTGCCCTGCCCCGCCAGGTGCTGGCCCTGGGTCATGTCCGTGAGCGGCACCGGGTCGAAGCCGAAGCGCACCACGAGCTGGGCCGCGACCAAAGTGAAGGGCACCAGCAGGGGGAAGATCGGCCCGAAGTTCAGCCCCAGGTACTGGAAGTTGCGGCCCAGCACCGTCGCCACCGACTTGGCCACGATCCCCAGGTCGTTCTGGTAGAGGCGGATCGCGATCATGCCCCCCTTGATCTTGTCCTTGGTGCCCTTGATGCCGCCCTGCCAAGAGATGTACTTGAAGCAGATCAGCGCCAGGATGCCGAAGACGCCGCTGATCAAGATCAACGCGACCGTCGGGCCTGCGAGGCCGAACACGGACATCAGGACGTCGAAGATCGACGTCATCGTGCCGTTGATCAGATCCATCGGGGGGGGGGGAGTCGGGTCGAGGGGAGGGCCGCGCGCCGGGCGCCTGATCGATCAGTGGATTCGACCGATCAGGTCACGAGCGCGACCGAGGGGGACCGAATGCGAGGGCCGGCGTCAGCTGATGTAGCCCAGGCCGCGCAGCTTCTCGGTGATGTCCTCGTCGGAGTCGTCACCCTCGAACTGGGCGAGCTCGCGCTCGACGATGTGGGAGATGAACTCCTCGGCCGAGGCGTAGCCCGCCACTTCCGCAACGCGCTTGGCGCGGTCGATGAGGTCCTTCTCGAGCTTGATCTTGTTTCCGCCGCCGAACATGGGTCGTCCTTGGGTCGATGGGCCGAGTCGGCCCGGGTCAGGTTGGTGAGTCGGTCTGGTTGAGAGGTCGCAGGTCCGTCGCCCGGGGGCGCCGTCAGTTGGCCGGTCCCGCGAGCACGCGGTGTCCGCCCATGCCCTCGATGGGCTCGATGCCGTAGAAGCCGAGCACCTCGACGGTCAGGTCCCGCAGGTTGTGGTCCCCGGGGGCCACGCGCGCGTTGGACAAGAGGATGCCCGAAACCACCTCGGGCGCCATCAGGTGCGAGCCGTTGAACGTGCCGCCCAGGTTGTCCGCCAAGATGTCATGGGGGATGTAGCCGATCGAGGCCGGGTCCGAGTTGCAGTAGCCGACGTTGAAGCCGACCAACAGGTCGGGGGCCTCGGCGAGCCGCTCGGAGTTGGCGTAAGCGTCCTCGGCGATGTCAGCGTGCAGGATCACCCGCTCGCCGGTCTCGGGATCGACGATGGCCTCCAGCTCGGCCTTGATCTGCTCCAGCAGGGCACGGCGCTGGTCCGCTGTGACGATGCCGGACTCGTCCTCGTCCGTGTGCGGATCGTCGAGCTCGCGACCGGCCAGGTTCAGGTAGAGACCGTTGAAGCCCATGCCGTAGGCGCGGGTCTTGGACCAGTCCACGTGGGCCGTGATCACCCGCGCCGAGTAGGCCGGGTCACTCTTCGGCAGCTCGCGGCCGTCGGTGAGCTGGACTCGCTGGCCGTCCTCACCCAGCACGTAGCCCTCGTCGTCCGCGAGCCCCTGGGCCTGCAGCGCCTCGAGCTGCGCCTCGTCGGCCTTGGCCCAGACGGGCTCCTTCGGCACCAGATAGCCGTTCTCGAGCAGCCAGGTGTTGATGCTGAACTTGCGCGTGTAGGGCGCGAAGCCGTGATCGCTCATGACCACCAGGGTCCAGGGCTCCGGGCTGCGCTCCATGCGCTCGCGGATGCGACCCAGGACCGGGTCCATGGTCAGGTAGACGTCGTAGATGATGTCCTTCCACAGGCTCCCCGGGCGGCCCGACCAGGAGGCCGTGCTCTCTTCGGCGAGCTGCGCGTCGTGGTTCGGGTGGTCCGCCTGGAAGTGCCGCCACAGCATGTGGGACATCAGGTCGACCGTGGAGTAGTAGAAGAACAGCAGGCCCCCGTCCTGCTTGTCCTCGTAGCGGTCGAGGGCGTGCTCGAACATGGCCCGCCGCTCGGTGTAGACCAGCTTGCACTGCTCGAGGAACTCGGCGTCGGTGAGCAGGTGCTCCTTGAGGGCGTTGACGTCCTCGGCCATGCCCTGGGTGTAGTAGGTCCCGATCGCGTCGGCCAGGTCGGCGCTGGCCGAGCTCGGCTGGGACACGTCCATGGCCGGGTTGCGCGGATCGATGTTCACCGGCGAGGCGTAGAGCTCGACCTCGGGCTCCATCGAGCGCAGGTAGAAGCGCACCACGCCGCCGATCGGGTCGTCGACGCCGGGCAGCCAGTCGAGCCAACCCGGTGCCATGTCGCTGACCGTGAACTCGACCTCCATGAAGTCGGTCCACTGACCCGGCTCGACCACGATCGTCTGGGTCCCGATCTCGATCGCGCAGGCTCCGGCCTCGCGATCGACGTAGATCTTCATCGGAGCGCGCGCGGGAGCCTTGCGCCCGTCGATGTCGGCGTCGGGCCCCAAGACGAAGGTCCGGATCACTCCACCCCGCTCAGCGAAGTCCGCGTCGTCGACGATCTTCGAGTAGTCGAGGCTGCTCGCGGCGAACGGGTCCGTCGTGTACAGCGTCGCCTGGCCGTAGGCCGAGTCGATGGCCGGGGTCATCATCCCGGGGAACGAGAGCCCCTTGGACTCCTCGACGGGGAAGTTGGCCGGCATGCGCCACACGTCGGCCGGCACGCCGTGCTCGGCCAGGACCTGCCAGAAGGACTTGCCCGAGCGGTTCGACTCCTCGGACCCGGGGATCAGGCCGAAGAACGAGCCCGCGCCGGGCCGCGTGGTCGAGCCCAACGCCCCGCGCGTGACGTAGTCGCGGTGGATGAAGTCGTAGATCCCGTGGCCACCCGGATCGCGCCCGGTGATGAAGTCCGACCAGGCCACCGGGCTCTGGGGCGGCAGGGATGTCCCCAGGGAGTGGATCCCGTCGGCCTGGTTCACCAGCCACTGGAAGTTCTTCGTGCGCTCGGGGAAGCGCTCGATCACCTCGGCCAAGAGGTCCGGGTCCATCCCGTCGATGCCCAGCACGACCAGGCGCGGGTGCTTGGCCTTCACGGCGGGCACAGCAGCGGGCGCGACAGCCGCCGATGCGACGGCCGCCGCCGGCGCCTCCACCGGCGCAAGCCGCTTGGGGATCGCCGGCGAGACCGTGACCGCCAGGATCGCGACCGCCGGGTAGACGGTCCAACGCGGCAGCATCACTGCACCACCTCCCGCGCGGGGTCGGCCGCGGGGCGCGACGCGGGCGCCGGCGCGGTCTTCGGCGTGGCGTCGGGCTTGCGCGGACCGAACAGCGGCTGACCCTGCATGTAGGCCGGGATCTTGACCCCGAACTGATCCAGCGCGGTCGGCGCGATGTCCATGATGTTCGGCGTCTCGGTGTTGATCGCGCGATTGCACCAGAACACCCCGGGCACCAGGCGCGGGTCGACGCAGTGGTCACCGGACCAGGACTTGGTGTTGTCGCTGAAGACCTCCTCGGAGACGCCACCCGTGGCGCAGTCCCAGGAGTGGCGGTAGTTCCGCGCGTAGCCCACCAGCAGCTCCGGCGCCATGTCCGCGTAGGGACCCGAGTGCAGCTCCTTGGTGATGAAGGCCTCCTTGACCACCGTGTCGCCGGTCTTCGGGTCGCGCAGGGCCTCGAGCTTGCCCTTGATCTCGCGCAAGAGCTCGTCCATCTCCGGCCCCTTCGAGACGGTGCCCTTGGCCTCGCGCCCCTTACGGTTGATGAAGATCCCGGTCAGGCCGAGGGTGAAGGCGCGGGTCTTATCCCAGTCCACGTCGGCGAAGTAGTCGCCGGAGGTCTGCTTGCCGTCCTTCATCACGAGGTAGCCCTCGTCGCGCAACCACGAGTTCAGGTTCACGCAGCGCGTGAAGTTGCAGAAGCCGTGGTCGGAAATGATCATCAGGACCGTCTCGGGGTCTTCCTTGACCTTGTCGCGGATCTCCACCAGGAACTCGTCCATCTTGGCGTAGAGCTGCGGGATCACGTCCTTGTGCTTCTCGATGTCCTTGCCGGCGTTGGCCGGGTGCTCGGGATCGAGGTAGCGGTAGAACATGTGGCTGATCCGGTCGGTGGTGTCGAAGACCACCGTGACGAAGCCCCTCTTGGTCTTGTCGAGGACGTCCCAGAGCTGCTTCTTGCGCTCCTCGAAGATCAGCCAGGCCTGCTTCAGGAAGGCCTCCTCGTCGACCACCCGCTCGTTCAGCGCCCAGGTGTCCTCGGCCAGGCCGAGGGTCGCGTAGGGCCCCTGCATCTTCGCCAGGTAGATGGCGTAGACGAAGGGGTGGCTGATCGGCATGGCCGGGTCGTCGGGGTTGATGTTGATCGGCGTCACGTAGATGCCGACCCCGTCCTTGTCCCAGTCCTGGATGTAGAAGCGCGCGATGCCGGTCACGCCCTTGAAGGGCACCGTCATCCACGGGGTGTACTCGCGGAAACCGACCTCATGGGTCTCGTCGCCCACGGTGATCTTGGCCTTGCGGGTGGCCTCGTCGAGCTCCACGCCGAAGGGGCACTTCATGCGGCTGCCGTCGGCGCCGTGGGGCCCGGTCAGGTTGGAGTCGATGCGGTTGCCGCTGCGGCGCACGGTGAACTGCTGGCCGCCGATGTGCTGGCCGGCCGGGCGCGGCTTGGTCGAGTAGAACGAGAACGAGCCCTGGGTGCCCTGCAGGTCGGGCACGCACATGCCCGCCAGCAGGGTGCCGTTCTTGAACTTCTGGGCCGGGAAGGTGATCGGGACCCGGATGATCGACGACCACACGTAGTTGTCGCCGAGCAGCTTCCAGAAGGGCTGGCTCTTCTGCAGGAGGCGGTTCACCACCTTGTGGCCGAAGGGCACCTTGGCCAGGCCGAGGTTGAGCGTGCGAGGGAGAGTCTTGATCTCCGTCGACGACAGCATCGGCAGGTAGTTGCAGGGGTCCCGGGTCAGGAAGTCGTAGATGTTGTGGCGCGAGGCGTCGACGCCGGTGGCGTAGCTCGACCAGGCCACGGGCGAGATCGACGGGTAGGCGGTCGCGAGCGGGGCGAAGCAGCCCTGCTCCTCGAGCGCCTTGAAGTTCGGCATCAGCCCCTGCTCACTGAACTTCTTGGCCAGGCCCGGGTCGAAGCCGTCGAGACCGACGACGATCATGCGCTTGACCTTGGGCTTCGCCACGCCACGCATGCGGACCCAACGGACCGCGGCCTTGAGCGGCCAGATGGCCACGATGCCGAAGGCCAGGGCGAAGGTGCCGACCAGCACGAGGGCGCCGCCGGCGGCCGCGAAACCGGCACCGGGGCCGACGTAGGCGGAGGCCGGGCTGGCAGTTAGGACGCCGACGCCGATGGTGGCGAGGGCGGCGCGGAGGGTGCGCTGACCGATCTGCATGGAAGCGGGGAGACGTCGAGGTCGTGGCGGGCGGAACCGGTGCCCACCGGGGCGGCGGGACCCCTCTCATCGGCGCCCGTGCGGCGTCGGCTGAGGCCGGATGGCAGTCCGGGGGCGCGGGGCGGCCGGTATCCGGGTGCCTGGGGATGGGGAGGCGGGGTTCGAGTCGCGCGAGGCGCGATTTCGGGCCCTGCAGGATACCCGGGTACGGCCCAGGGACTGTCAAGGTGGGATCGATCCGACGGCTTTCTGGCGGCGCCCTCGGCCGGGTCACGACCGGCGGGAGAAGGGTCGGGCGCTGTCGAGGCAGCTGCTCCCCACGGCTCGCTAGACTCTCGGACCGGGCCGGCCGTGAATGGTCCGATTCGCCGGCACTCGGTCGCAGCCCGCCCAACGACTTCCGGGGCGCGATCGGTGTTCCCTGCTGATCGCCAGCCCGCCCTTGCGCCCCGCCATGCCACACGCGAGCCCCTCGCCGGGGCGGCCCGCGAGCCGAGCCCTGGCCGTGCCGCTCCTCGGCGCCCTCCTGGCCGCCGGCTGCGGGGGTGACCAGCGGCCGGATCCGGTCCCGCTCAGCGCGGGCTACGAGGTGCCTCCGCTCGAGGCCGGGCCGTGGCGTCTGCCCGCGGAGGGGTGGCCCGGGTGGAGCCTGGAGCCGCTCGGATCCGGCGACGGGGTCACCGCCGTCCTCGACACGCCGCTGGAGGCCTGGGAGCGAGGGCCGCTCGACGGGGTCTGGGTCCTGCCGCTGCCGGTCCCGCTGCTCCGCCCGACCGATGCCGTGCTGCTGCTCGACGACGTCGAGGCCCCGCGCTTCCCCCTCGGCCAGGCCCTGCCGAGCCCGGCCGAGGTCGAGGCCAACCGCGGTCGCTGGCTCGCAGCCGGCTCGCAGATCTGGCTGTCGGCGCCCGAGCCTCCCCAGCGAGCACAGGTGCGGCTGACCCTGCCCCTGGGCGAGCTCGGACCGTTCGGTTGGCGCTTGCGGCTGCCCCAGCTCTCCGCCAACGGCATCCCGCTCACCATGGGCCAGCCGCGGCGGATCGACTTCGCCCCGTCCGCGGTCGAGCGCGAGCTGCGCGTCGCGACCTGGTCCGCCGCCAACGCGGAGGTCGCCGACGGTCAACCGGTCACCTTCCGCTTCGACGTCGACGGTCGGGAGGCAGCCCGCTTCGAGCAGGCGGCGACCTTTGTCGGGAGTCGGACCACGCGCTGCATCGAGATCCCCGCCGGAGCGCGGTCGGTGACCCTGACCGTCGACGGACCGCCGTGCCTCGCCGCGGCGATCGACCCCTGGATCGACGTGCCGCGGGCCCGCTCGGACGATACGCGGCCCGACATCGTCGTGTTCCTGGCCGACACCCTGCGGGCGGACATGCTCGCCGCCTACCGCGACGACGACCCTGGCGCCGGGCCGATGCCCGGGGTCGACGCCCTTGCGGCGCGGTCGCGTGTGTACCTCGGCGCGCGGTCGAACGCGCCGTGGACGCTGCCCTCGCAGGCCTCGCTCCTGACCGGCCTTCCGCCCCTCGGGCACGGCGCGATCAACTCCGGGCGCTCGCTGCCCGACGCCCTGCCGCGCCTCGCCGCGCTGCTCCAGGAAGCGGGTTATCGGACGGCGGCCGTGACCGAGGGTGTCTACGTCTCGGCCGACTACGGCCTCGACCGCGGCTTCGCCGTGTTCGACGAGCGGTCACGGTCCGTCGAGCGCACCGTGGAGACGGCCCTCGCCGAGCTGCGCGACGACGATCCCCGGCCCCTCCTGCTGTACGTCCAGAGCTACCGCGCCCACGCCCCCTACCACGCCGGGCCCGACGGACCGCTGCCCGACGTCGCCGCGCGCCTGCGGCCCGGGCTCGGTCCGCGTCTGAGGGACGCTGCGCTGCTCGACCCGAGCCTTGATCCACGGGGGCTCGACGAGGCGGGGCTGGCCGGGGTGTTTCGCGGCGTCGTCGAGCGCGACTGGGACCTCTACGTCGCCAGCGCCAAGGCGCTCGACTCGGCCCTCGCCCCGCTCTGGTCCGCGTTGGACGAGCGGGCCGTGCCGACCTTCACAGTCTTCACCAGCGACCACGGCGAGGAGTTCGGCGAGCACGACGGCGCATCGCACGGACACGCCCTCTGGGAGGAACTGATCCGGATCCCGCTGTTCATCCACGGCCCCGACATCGCGCCCGGGTTCGACCCTACGACCGTGAGCCTGCTCGACCTCACGCCGACGATCGCCTCCTGGGCGGGGGTGGAACCGGACCCGCGCTGGGTCGGTGTGCCACTGGGCGGCGCCTCCGCGGGCAGTGCGGCGTTCGCCTGGGCCTGCACCTCCGCAGAGCACCCCGAGTCGCGGGCCATCGTGGCCGGTGTCGACAAGTGGATCGAGTGGGACGAGCCCCAGCGCCTGCAGCACTTCGACCTCGAGCTCGATCCGAACGAGTGGGCACCGACCCCGGTCGAGTCGCCATCGCCGACCCTCGAGGCCCTGCAAGCGCGTCAGCGAGCGCTCTCGGTCCCGCCCGCGGTGGCTCCCCGCCGGGCCGTGCTCGGGCCCGAGGCGCGGGCCCGGCTGCGCGCGCTGGGCTACGCCGCCGACGAGGACTGAGCGCCAACGGGCGGACCCGAACGTCTCGTGCGGCGCCGCGCACGAAGCGCGACGCCGCACGATGAGCATCCTGGATCAGCGCTTCGGCGGCACCACCAGCGGGTCCGGTGGGACCAGGGCCCGAGGAGCACTGCCAGATTCTTGATCCGGGAAGCTGGCTCGCAGCCGCGATCAGGCGGGCAGCAGGCCGCGCTCGCGCAGGTAGGCCAGGATCTTCTCGCCCGACTCCTCGATCGACTCGTTGCCGGTGTGGACCACGATCTCGGCGTTCTCGGGCTCGTGGTAGGGATCGGAGACCCCGGTGAACTCCTTGATGATGCCGGCGCGGGCCTTCTTGTAGAGGCCCTTGGTGTCGCGCTCTTCGACCACGGCGAGGGGCGCCTCGACGTAGATCTCGATGAAGGGCGCCTCGGACAGCTCGCGGCACTCACGACGCACTTCGCGGTAGGGCGAAATGGCCGCGGTGATCGAGCACACGCCGTTGCGCGACAGCAGGTTCGCGACGTAGCCGATACGGCGGATGTTGGTGTCGCGGTCTTCCTTCGAGAAGCCGAGCCCCTTCGAGAGGTTCTGACGAACCTCGTCGCCGTCGAGGGTCTCGACGAGGACACCGAGGTCCTTCAGCTTGGGGGTGATGTACTCGGCCAGGGTGCTCTTGCCAGCACCCGAGAGGCCGGTGAACCAAAGGATGAAGCCTTGGCGGTCGGACATGGGATCAGGTTGGGTCGGGGGGTAGGAGTGGGTTCAGGACGACGCGGGTGCGCCCGCGCGTTGATCGGTGCGCGCGACGCAGGGCGCCGCGCGCATCTGCGCCGAAGCTCAGCGCAGCTTGCCCTCGAGGTAAGGCACCTCGAAGGTCTTCTCGTGCATGATCGGACCGTGGCCGAAGTAGCCACCCTCGCCGAAGCACTCGCCGTGGTCGGCGGTGACGATGATGTAGGTGTTCTCCGGGACCATGTCGTAGAGCTGCTCGAAGACGCCGTCGAGGTACCTGACGGTGTCGATCTGGCGCTCCTTGAGCTGGTCCATCTTGTCCTGGTCGAAGAACTGGAACTCCTCCTTGAAGTCCGGGTCGTTCTCGTCGATCTGCGCGTTCATCTTCTTGAACACGCCGTTGACGCCCGAGATCCGCGGCCACATGGACGAGTCTTCATTGGGCTTCGCGTAGGGGTAGTGCGTCTCCCCCACGTTCAGCATGTAGAAGCTGGGGCGCTCCGAGTCGAACTTCAGCGTCGGCAACATGGCGGCCATGTCGTTGTGGCTGTCCATCAACTGGAAGCTGTCGAAGAAGCGGTTGACGCCCGTCTTGGGGTTCAGCACCGGCAGCGACACGCGCGCACCGGTGTGGTAGCCCATCTTGTTCCGCAGGAACTCCGGCAACCACAGACCAGGCACCATCTCGCCGAAGTCGATCTTCTTCGACCCGGCGCCCAGGCGCGCGTTGTAGTTGTAGAAGTCTTCCTTGTAGTACTCGCTCGCGTAGACGTGTTGCGGGCTCGTGTGCGGGAAGAGTCCGGTCAGAAGGTTGTAGTGCGACGGCGCCGTCCAAGAGGCGTAGGTGTAGCGCTTCTCGACCTTGCCACCCGACAGCTTCGTGATCGTCTTCGGCGCCGCCTCCATGAAGGAGTCGTAGCGGCACGAGTCGAGCGTGATCACGATGAAGTGGTTCTCGGCTTGGGGCGCCGGATGCGGCGGCATGCCGCCCCCACGCAGGGGCAGCGGACGCGGCTTGGGCTTGGGGCCCGGCTCCGGCTTCGCCTTGAAGATGTCGAAGAGTCCCATGGGAGCTGCCTTACTTCTTCTTGGCGGCGTAGAAGCGCACCAGCACTTCGGCCGTGGACGGACGCATGATGCGCGGATCGGGCTTCTGACCTTCCACCAGTTGCTCGCGCACCTTGGTGCCCGAGATGCTGACCATGGTCTTGTCCTTGTTCTCGGCCACCAGGCCCACGCGGCCCAGCTCCTCGAAGTAGGCGGCGAAGCCGACGTTCACGGTCTTGATCTGCAGATCGCCCTCGATGTTCTGGAAGATCTCCTGGGCGTCGAAGTCACCCCAGATCGGGGAGCCGTCGAAGAAGGGCGCGTCGGCGTGCTTGCGGCCGATGATGAAGTGGGTCAGACCCAGGTTCTGGCGGTAGATGGCGTGCATCAGCGCCTCGCGCGGACCGCCGTAGTACATCCGCATGTCCAGGCCGATCAGCGACAGCTGGTCGTTGAGGTCTTGTCCCTTGGACTTCCAAAGGGCCTCGTCCTTGTCGCCGTCGCCGAGGAAACGCCCCTCGACCAGGCGCTCGTAGGTCTCCATGCGGGTCGCCGCGGGGACGTCGTCACCCTTGAGCTGACCGACGAGCGGGTTGAGGATCACGCCGGTGTTGCGGCCGGTCTCGCGCAGGATCACCTCGGCCCCGTAGACCAGGGCGTACTCGTGGGCGCGGTGCAGCGGGTTGCGGGTCTGGAAGCCGATGGTCTGCTCCCAGCCGGCCTGGGCGATCAGCGAGCGCGTCTCGCGCGGCGACATCACGCGCTTGGCGAAGGGGCGCTCGTCCTTGAAGGGCACCAGGCGGATCTTGCCGGCGACGTACTTCGAGCGCTTGTCCTCGGTCCACAGGGCGCCGCCGGGGTGGTCGGTGCGGTCGGTCCCGTAGCAGCCCTTGATGAAGGCGGCCTTGTCCCAGTCGTTGATCTCGGCGACCTCGAGCACGCCGAAGACGTGACCGTCGCGCACGAGCGCGGCCTTGCCACCGACCTCGAGCGTCGCGGCCTCCGCATCGGTCACCGGCAGGATGGTCGGGATGCCCCAGGCCCATTTCTTACCACCGCGCTCGATGTAGGCGCCCTTCAGGACGGTCGCCATGTCGGCCGCGCCCATGGGGCCCTCGATCGGGCTCAGGGTGCCGTCCGCGATGCGGTAGAGGGTGGTCTGGTCGGTCTCGTTGACGTCGATGCGCGGCGCATCCTCGAGGGTGGCGCGGTCGAAGTCAGCCTCGGCGACGTGACGATCGACGGGGGCGTCGAGTCCGCCGTGCACGGGGGCGATGTTGGAGCTCATCTGGGGCTTCGGTGGAAGAGGCGGCGCGGGGCCGCGAGGAACGTGGTCGGGTCGGGACTCCGGCGACGATCATCGGTGGCTCGAAAGCCGTCGACGTCCGGTCGCGCGGTCACTCGGGGGTCGGGGGGATGGCTGTGCGCTCGCGGAGGCGCACTCGGATTGCTGGGTCCGGCTGCAGAGGATCCGGCTGGAGAACGGCCGGTCAGAGGTAGCCGAGGTTCTTGAGCTTGCGCTTGACGTCCTCGAGCTCCTCCTTGGAGAAGTCGGTGCGCTCGACCTCGTCGTGCTCGCCCATCAGGTCGCGCAGGACGTAGACGATGAAGTCCGTCGGCGAACTGAAGCCGGACCCCTCGACGACCGCTTGGATCTTGCGGTAGAGGGGGCGGGGGATCTTGACGGTGACCTTGGACTCGCGCACGGCGGGGGGAGGGAGGAAGACGAAGGGGGTCGGAGGCGGGGGGACCGGGCGCAGCGGAGGTGGTGCCGGCGTCCGACAGTCACACTCCGATCAGAGTGTGATCTGGGCTCGAGGGGCGTTCTCGAGGCCCTGGATGGGGGCTGCACTCCGATCAGAGCACTCAATGCACTCCAATCGCACTCCGGGAGGATACTCCGATCGGAGTGTCGCGCCACCCCTGGCCCGTCACTCGAGACGGATGCCGGCCGCAAGCGCGGGCCCACGGTGAATTTGCAGCAACCCGCGGAATCCCGCGGATAGCCTCCCCGGTGCCATGGTCCCGACCCACCGAACCCTGCTCCCGATCCTGCTCAGCCTGCTCCTGACCGCCTGCGGCATCGACGCCGGGGACATGAACGGCAGCGGCTACCGGGCCCTCGCCTTCGAGCTGCCCGACGAGGCCACCAAGTACTTCGGCGCGGCCCGGGACCTGATCACCGACGAGGTCGGCGCGGGGGACCTGACCACCCACCCCGAGTACGCGCGGATGCGGGCCGGGGAGCTGATCGTGTCCGTGTGGGAGCAGCCCGAGACCGCCTTCGACGAGCTGCGCGCCGAGGCGGCCAGGGTGCCCGGCCTGCTCAACCCCAAGCGTGCCGAGCTGCTGATCGACAACTGGGCCCGGGCGGAGCGCCTGGGCGAGGCCCTGGCCATTGCCGAGTTCGCCGTGGAGCAGTTCCCGGGCGAAGAGCGCCTGGCCACCCGTCGCGAGAACCTGCGGGTTCGGATCAACGGGCCGGACGGCAGCGGCGAGTCGGTGCCGAACTTCGCGCCCGCGCGCGGGCCCGCCCCGCCCGACGCCGACTCCGACGGCGTCTGAGCTGCGGCTGATGCTTGGTTTTCGACGTGATTCCGCTGCCACCCGCCAACGGGGGCCGAGCGGGGGCGTATCCAACCGGTGAGCGCACCGTGGGCACGGCGCGCCCCACCCTGACTCCTGGTCTCTGACTCCGAAGCTTCTGCAGCGCCTCGACGCGGACTCCTGACCCGCGTGCGAATCTGGCCGGTCGGCTGGCAGCGCAGTAGGCTTCGGCGTCGCGAGCGGGCCGTGGGCGGGAAGGTCCGGCCGGACTGACCCGCCCCCACCGCGCCCGACGCTCCTGCTGAGCCCCGTCTCAGCCGATTCGGAGCGACGCCTTCCGATCGATCTGCGCCAGCCGGTGCTTCGGGTCGACGCCCTCCACGCTCCGCCACCAGGAGCCGAACCATCCATCGAGCCATGCGTTCCCTTCGCCTCTTCGCCGCCTGCAGCCTGATCGCCCTCGTCTCCTGTGGCGGCGCCGCGACCCCGACCGACCTCCACAACCAGGGCCTCGACCAGGCCAGCGCCGGCGACTTCGACGCCGCCATCGCCTCCTACAACGACGCGCTGAAGAGTGCCGACGGCGACCTGGCCCTGACCATCCGTCTCGACCTGGCCAACGCCCTGACCCACACGGACGCCTCCGCCGCGACGGACGTGTTCATGGCCATGGTCGAGGAGCACGGCGACGAGCTGACCGAGCGCGACTTCATGGGCATCGGCCGCCAGCTCAAGGACGCCAAGGCCTACTCCGAGGCATCGACCGTGGTCGACGCCGGTATCAAGCACTTCGGCGAGTCCGAGTCGCCCAAGCTCGTCGAGCTGATGGAGCTGATCAAGCGCGACGTCCTGGCCTCCGGCGACGCCGCTGGCATGGCCGCCCTCGAGGGTCTGGGCTACATCGGCGAGTGAGGCCGCCCACCCCGGACCGGACCTGATCCGGGCCGGCGACGACACGGGCGCAGAACGCCGCAGGGCCCCGACCACGGGGACCTGCGGCGTTCTTCGTTCGGAGGCGGGCGAGGACCAACTCCGCTGCGGCCATCGCGTACCTGCGGCGGTCCCCAGCACGGAGAGCCCCCTTGCCGCAGTCGATCGAGAACAACATCGCCCGTCCGCTCGCTGTCTGCTTGGGCGAGCAGACTCGCGGTTCCAGCGCGGAACAGCGTTGCGGGCGTTTCACCGTCCCCCTCGCCGGGCTGCTACTCCTCGCCTTGCAGGCCTGTTCCGACCCCGGAGCCGCCGAACTTCAGGTCGCCGCGCTCGACGCTCGCAGCGCCGGCGACTTCCAACGCTCGGTCACCCTGCTACGGCGCGCCCTCGATTCGACCGACCCCACGGACCCCCTGGCTCCGAGCCTGCGGCGCGACCTGGGCCAGGCCCTGATCCCGCTCAACAGTGGCGAGGCGGCCGTGATCCTGCTGGAGCTGGCCGAGGAGCACCCGGACCTCTACCAGCGCCGCGACTACGCCTCCGGCGCCAAGCAGCTCGCCGAACAGCGGGACTTTCTCTCTGCTCTGGACCTGGTCCACGCGGGCCTCGCTCGCTTCGAGGACGACTCACCCCTGCAAGCGCTGCTGAAGAGCATCGAGGACGAGTCCGAGCGCGATCCACAACTGAAGAGCAAGCTCGAGTCCCTCGGCTACATCTCCAAATGACGACGCCGGTCAGTCCGTGACTGAATCGCGCCGGCCGCGGGGTCTCTTGCATCGCAGACCCCGCGGCGCGGTCAATGGGCCCACGGCGCTGGGCGACTCAGGGGGCGGTGACCATCAGCCCGTTGCTCGCGGCGGCGCCGAGCGGCGCGAGGGCGTCGGGGATCCAAACCTGGCTGAAGATCTGTGCGCCGCCAGGCAGGGCCGGCGCGATCGTCAGGTCGACCTGGAGCGAGCCGTCGACCTCGGTCGAGAGCGTCGTGACGACGACGTCCGGGAAGGGCACCAGCACGCCGCCCAGGAAGGGCAGCGAGACTTGGGAACCTCCGAGCACGACCAAGGCTGGTGACGCGGGTCGGCCACCGGTCAGGGTCAGGGTCAGCGCCGCGTTCTGGGCGGTCAGACCGCAACCCGTGAGTACCGGCAGTCCCTTGGTACCGAACTGGCCTCCGCCGAGCCCGGCCCAGGCCCCGACGGGAACGTCGAAGGAGTAGCCCGCCCCCACGTTGCCCACCCGGATCGCGCCGACTATCACGTGGGATCCATCGATGTCGACCGCCGACCCGAACAGGTCCCCGGCGCCGCCGCTGCTCGCCAGCAGCTTGGCCAACTCGGCTCCCGTGTAGGGATCGAACAGGTACGCAGACCCCGAGTCGTAGCCCTGGTCGTAGTCGCCGCGGGCGCCCACGATCGCCAGGTTGCCGTGGATCCCGACGGCGACCCCGAATTGGTCACTCGCAACACCGTCGCTGGGCTCGAGCACCGCCAAGAGCGCGCCCGAGGGAACGTCGAAGGTGATCGCAGCGCCCTCGAGTCCGACGACGAGGGTATCGCCACTGAGTGCCAGAGCCTGGCCGAACGAGTCGAGCTGGCTCGGCCACGCGATCGTGCGCAGGAACAGTCCGTCGCTGGCCCTGAACAGATGCACGGCGCCGAGACTGCCCACCGCCACGCTCGAGTCGGAGATCGCCACGCTGCGCCCGAACTCGTCGGGCCACTGGGCCGTCGCGGGAGCGAGCTTGGCCAGGGCGGCGGACTGCCCCACGTCATAGAGGTACGTCGAGCCGCTGCCGGCGCCGACGAGGTCATCCGGCGCACCCACGACGGCGCGCTGTCCGCTGATCGCCACCGCGAGGCCGAACCTGTCCCCCGTTTCGGGGTCGTCGGCCAGCAGCTCAAGGACGAGGGAGCCGGAGACCGCATCGAACATGAAGGCCTGCCCGGCATTGGGCAGGACTCCACTGGCGATCGGCGCGCCGACGATCGCGAGACCGCCGTCGATCGCGACCGCATGCCCGAAGCCGGCGCCGAGCGTCCCCACCCCCGCGTCCAGCTCGAACAGCTCCGATCCGCTGACCAGGTCGACGATTCTCGCGCCGCGACTCTTGCTGCCGATGACTCCCAGCGAGCCGTCGACGCCGACCGACCTGCCGAAGTCCTCGAAGACCAGACTGGCGCTGTCCACGAACTTGCGAGCCTCGGTGCAGACCTGCGCGGGGTCAGGCAGCGGAGCGAGGTTGCAGTCGGACAGGTCGAAGACGACGACGTAGCCCGCGCCGCCGCTCCCGTTCGTCGTCCTGCCGACGGCCACGAGGTCGCCTCCGATCGCGATGCTGGAGCCGCCCAGGGAGTAGGAGACGGGCCCGTCGGCGATCAGCTTGCCGACCTGGGCTCCCGAGGCGAGGTCGTAGACGTAGCTGCCGGAAGCCTGCGTCGTGGCGGCCAGGCCACCGTCGGCGGTCACTGAAGTGATCGTCGAGATGCTGTCCTCGGGTGTCAGGTGCATTCGCTGGATGCCCGACGCAACGTCGAAGACCAGGGTCTCGGCATTCGTCGACTGCGGGCCGGATCGAGCGACGAGCGCCGTCCCCCCGCCCAGGGCGATCGGCCCGAAGCCCTGGGGCCCGGCGTACTCCGGCACGAGCTGTCCGATCTGCGCGCCGGTGCTCAGCTCGTACAGCAAACCGAGACCGCCGTTGCCACGGACCAGGATCCGGCCCTGGTCCACTGCGATCGCCTTGCCGAAGGCGCCGAGGTAGTCCGCGCCGCTCGGCGACAGCTTGTACAGCTCGACGCCAGTGATCGCGTCGAAGGCGTAGAGCGAACCGACGCCGAAGGTCCCGGTGGCGCTCGAGTGGCTACTGACCAACGCGATCGTGCCCTCGATCGCGACGGCGGTCCCGAAGTGCTCCTTGGGCGTCGCGACAGAGGGATGGAGCTCGGTCACCAGGCTGCCCGTCGTCACGTCGACGACGTAGGCGGACCCGGCGTTGCCGACGAACGAGACGGTCGAGTCGGGAGCTCCGACAACCATCAGGTTTCCGTCGAGGTCCAGTGTCGATCCGAACTTCGAGGCGCCGCTCGCAGCCGGCGGCGTAACGCGCACGAGCTGCGCGCCGGTCGCGGCGTCGAAGACCGTGACCGAACCTGTCTGGCCGGCGGTGGGCGCGCCGACTGCTACCAGCCCCCCGTCGACGGCGACCGCCGCGCCGAACTGGTCAACCGCCGTCCCGTCCTCGGCTTCGAGGACCAGGAACTGATCACAGACCTGCGCGGGGGTGCTGCTGGCGAGGGCGGTACAGAGCAGCGTCGCTGCGAGCGGGACAGAGAGGTTCATTGGTCAGAGCCGTTGGTCAAGGGTGGAAAGGGTGCTCCGTCCTCCGGCGACGGGGGCGGCAGCGAGTCTTGCCGTTCCTCTGACTCGCGGAAGAACGGCCAACCAGAGCCTATGCCGAATCGGCCGCAGCGGGCGGCTCGAGACCGCCTCAGTCGGTCACGTGGACCCGCGCCGAGTAGGTCCGCTCGGGATCGCCCGTCACGCCGGTCAGGAGCAGGCTCGCGAGGGTCGGCTCGGCCTTGCCGCGGAATACGACCTTGTCGTTCAGGCGCACGACGACGTCCTTCGACAGGTCGAGCATCCCGTCGTTCAGGAGGATCGAGAAGCCCGAGCCGAGGCGCTCGGCGGTCAGCCGAACCTCGTTCTCGTCGGGCACGAGCTCGGCGACGACGATCTCCCCGGGCACCGGCGACTCCCAGAACAGCCAGTAGAACTGCCGCTTCCACGACAGGACCGGCTGCCACACGAGTTTGTTCGGGCAAGCGTCGCGCTCGGCGTCCCCGATGCGCTCGAGGAAGTCGCCGAAGCCGCCGGGCGGCGCGTCGTGGCCGTAGCCGTTCTCCTCCCAGTACTCGAAGCCCTCATAGCCGCCCCACTGGGCCTTGGCCTTGCCGACCTCGGCGTTGGCCACGCGGTTGGCGTCGGGTGGCACCTGGGGGTCGTCGCCGGATTGATAGACGACCAGGCGCGTGTTGCGAAGGTTGGGGATCACGCCCCAGTCGATGCCGTAGAAGACGCCCTCGCGATCGACCAGCGGCGTCGGCGCCCCGGCGGAAGCCGCGAGTCCGGCCCAGCGATCGGCGTGGCGCGCTCCCAGGGTCCAGGTCCCGTAGCCGCCCATGGAGTGGCCGCAGAGGTAGATGTGATCGCGGTCGAGCTCGTAGGTCCGCACCGCGCGGTCGACCAGCTCGAGCACGAACTCCTCGGTGCCGGAGGTCGTCCAACCGTGCTCGGTCTTCTCGAGCACCTCGGGGAAGATCCCCAGCCACTTGCGATCGGACACTGCGCTGCCGAAGGCGCTGGCCGCCGCGCCCGCGTCGCCGGAGCCGAGCCCGCCCCCGTGCATCGAGATCACCAGCCCCTTGGGCTTCTTGGTCTTGCCCCCGACGATGTACTTGCCGCGCTCGCCCCCCTCGCGCTCCTCCCACAAATAGTGCTGCCCGGACTTCTTCTTGGAGGGCAGTTGCGGGCCCTCCATCCAGCGCTCGAGCAGGTCCTCGCGCCAGTCCTTCTCGGCCCGCGCGTCGAGAACCGGCAGGGACTCGAGCGAGACGAGGATCTCGCGCTGTCGCGCCCACTGCGTCCCCACAGCCCGCGGACCCAACTCGAGGTACTGGTCGACCAGGGCGTCGACTCGGTCCTTGTCGAGCGGGGGCTCGGAGTCCTGGAGACCGACGAAGGAGAACGCGAGGGCCGCGACAGCGAGGGCAGGAGCGAGCTGCATGGGAGCCAGCTTAGCTCCGACTGCGACGGACGGGCGGATCGCGCCTTGGAGAGGGACTTCGCGCCACACCCAGGGCGGAGCAGTCCCCCCCGAGCTCAGTCCTCGCCCTGCGCGAGCGTGTACGCCAGCTCGCCGTCGAACTCGTACAGCTTCTCGATCTGCATGAACCGGTACTCGGTCGTGACCTTCGTCAGCAGCTCGAAGAACTCCACGTCGGCCAGGTCGGCCTCGGCGTCGCGCAGCACGAAGCGGCAGCGCCAGTGGTCCACGCAGTCGGTGGGCGCGCCCGTGGGCGGGTACACCACCGTGCCGCGGTTCGAGATGATCTTGAGCCGCAGGGCGGTGCCTTCGGCCAGCTCCTCCAGCCGCTTGCCGATGGTCTGGGCGTCCTGACCCGACTCGAGGAAGATGTCGGCGCCCACCGTGCGGCGCGACTTGGGCGTCACGGTGACGGGGTTCGAGGTGACGTCCGGCAGGACCAAGGGCTTGTAGTTGCGCTCGACCCAAGCCTCGGGCTCGTGCCCCAGGTTGGCGATCACCGCGTCGGTGAAGGCCTGGGTGCCGCAGGGCGGCTGGTCACCGCTGATGTCGCCGGTGCGCGGTCCCTTCTCGAGGGTCAGGGCCACGGCCTTGTCGACCTTGTCGGCCACCTCGAACTGGCCCAGGTGGCGCAGCATCATCACAGCCGAGAGCAGCGTCGCCGTGGGGTTGGCCTTGTCCTGACCGGCGATGTCCGGCGCGGTGCCGTGGACCGCCTCGAAGATCGCCGCGTGTTTGCCCAGGTTGGCGCCGGGGGCGATGCCCAGGCCCCCCACCAGACCGCTGACGAGGTCCGAGAGGATGTCCCCGTTCATGTTGGTCGTGACCAGCACGTCGAAGCTCTCGGGGCTGCGCACCAACTGGTGGGCACAGTTGTCCACCAGCATGTACTGGGCCTCGATGTCGGGGTACTCGGTGGCCACCGCCTCGAAGGTGCGCTTCAGCATCCCTTCGGTGAGCTTCATGATGTTGGCCTTGGTGACGCAGGTCACCGTGCGCCGCCCCTCGGCGCGCGCGACCTCGAAGGCCAGGCGGCTGATCTTCTCGCAGCCCTTCTGGCTGATCAGCTTCAAGCACTGGGCCACGCCCGGCGTCTGCATGTGCTCGATGCCGGCGTAGAGGTCCTCGACGTTCTCGCGCACCACGACCATGTCGATGTTGCGGTGGGAGAAGGGCGTGGCGATGCCCGGGATCGTGCGCGCGGGCCGGGTGTTGCCGTAGGTCTCGAACAGCTTGCGGAGCGTGACGTTGGCGCTCTTGCCGCCGTAGCCGATGGGCGTCTCGAGCGGGCCCTTGAGCGCCACGCGCGTGCTCGCGATCGAGTCCAGGGTTTCCTGGGGCACCCCGGTGCGGTTGCCGGCCAGGAAGACCTGCTTGCCGGCGATGTGCTCGTGCCACTCGATGCGCGCTCCGGCGGCCTCCAACACGCGCTTGGCGGCGTTGGTGACCTCGGGCCCGATCCCGTCGCCGGGGATCAGGGTCACCGGGACAGCGGTGCCGACGGAGGCGTGGCGGGAGGGGGCGGCTGCAGTCTTTTCTTGGCTCATGGCGCGGTTCCGGAGGCTGTCGGCCCGGTAATCGGGCCGAACATTCTCCGCGACCGGGCCGGATCAGGCAACCGGGCACGACCCCCAGGCCCTGGCCCGGGAGCCCCCGGCGGCAGTTGCCAGCCGCCCGGACGACCCGAACAACGGACGGCTGGCCGACCTGGAAGCCGGACGCCGAGCCAAGCGATCAGCCGGTCAAGAAGCTGTCGTCACCCGCCGGGGGCGGCTTGGCGCCTTCCAGCTCGTGCTTGGTCAGCCACTTGGTCAGGTAGTCGTAGGCGTCGTCGACCGAGTCGGTGCGGTGGAACATGTCCAGGTCGCCCGGGCTGATCGTGCCGTGCTCGATCATCGGCTCGAGGTTCAGGACCTTCTCCCAGTAGTCCACCCCGAACAGCACCACCCCGATCTTCTTCTTGATCTTGAAGGTCTGGACGAGGGTGATCAGCTCGAAGAATTCGTCCAGCGTCCCGAAGCCCCCGGGCATCACCACCACGGCCTTGGCCAGGTAGCTGAACCAGAACTTCCGCATGAAGAAGTAGTGGAACTCGAACGACAGGCGGCGGGTGATGTACGGGTTGTCGTTCTGCTCGAAGGGCAGCGAGATGTTCAGGCCGATGTTCTCGCCCTTGGCCTCGCTGGCGCCGCGGTTGGCGGCCTCCATGATCCCCGGCCCGCCGCCGGAGCAGATCACGAAGCGCCGGTCGGTGCCTTCCAGGCTCTTCGACCATTCCGTCAGTCGGAACGACAGCTCGCGCGTGGCCTCGTAGTAGCGCGACATCTTGAGGCGCCGCTTGGCGGTGGCGATCTTCTCGTCCTCGCCGGCCGTCTCGGCCTCGGCCAGCTCGCGCTCGGCCGTCTCCTGCGACGGGATTCGCGCGGAACCGAAGATCACGATCGTGTCGCGAATCCGCAGCTCGCGGAAGCGCGCCTCGGGCTCGACGTACTCGGCCAGAATTCGCAGGGGGCGCGCCTGGGGACTGCCCAGGAAGGCCTCGTTCTTGTACGCCTTGACGGCGCGGAAGCGGCTCTCACTCATGTCTTGGGGTCCCGCGGGTCGCAGCTCGGCGTGGTTCGGGCGTCCCATCGTGGCGCGCGACAGGGGGCGAATCCAGGGCCGCGACCGGTCAGCGACGACGCCAGCGCTGCACGTGGTGTGAAATCGAGAAGCCGCAGGCGGCGAGTTCGTCTTCCTGCGCGCCGACCGCCAGCCCCCGCAGGGCGATCCGACGGGCTCCCAGAGCCCCGGCCGCGGCCCGCGCGCGCTCGGCGCGCTGGGCCACCGACTTCGCCGCTGGGCTCGGCAGCGGCAAGCCCTCGAGGACCGCCACCTCGCCGCCGGGATCGGTGCGCGGCTGCAGGCCCCCGGAGGCCTCGGCTGCCCCGGGATCCACCGGCGCCCACCAGGTGCAGGCGACTTCGACCGGCCGGAATCCGGCCTCGATCAGCTCGGCGGCCAGGGCCTCGGCCCCCGGCAGCACCGCCAGCTCGACCTCGTCCCCGTGGGCCGTGGGGTCGGCCGAGAGCAGGCTCAGCACCCGCCGGTCCCCGGACCCTGCGGCCTCCTCGATCCGCCAGCGGGCGCGCTGTCCCTCGGCCGGCAAAGCCTTTGTCGGGTTCGTTCGGTCCCAGGCCTCTTCGCGCTGGTTCTCCTTGGCCCCCGCGCGCTGGGCCGCCCGGTCGAACAGGTCGTCCAGGTCCCGCGTGCGCTCCTGTTCTTTCGAAAAGGCCGCCTCGAACGCCTCGCCCGATCGCTCCTTGCGGGAGGACATGCGCGACATGGCGGCGCTCCAGTCTGCTTCGGTGAGCTTCGGCGTCCCCGCGGTGCCGGGCCCCATCGCACCGGCCTCGGGGGCCGCCGCCCAGCGCACCACGGTCGCGGTCAGGACGTCGACGGCGAGACGGCTGTTACACGACGGGCACTCGACGTCGATCTGCTTGCGATCCATGAATGGCAGTGTCGCCCCGTGGCCGACCGGCGCAAGGCGCCGGCGCGGGGCGGCGACCTTCCCGGCGGCCGTGTACCTGGCGCTGACCCCCGGCCCCGAGCCTCGACCCCCGGCTCTACCTTCCCTTGCATCACCAACTGCGAACCATGGGCGACCCCCCGCCCCGCTCGGACACCGCCCGGCCCGACGCCTGGCCGGTCCCCACCGCTGCGCTCGAGCGCCGGGTCGGCCTGGCCCTGTGGGCCCTTCTGGCCTGTGTCCTGTTGGTCTTGAGCAACGCTTGAGCGACGGCTGAGCGGCCGCGCCCCGGGCCAATCGTCAACCGCAGCACCGGGACCCCTTGCACGCTGGCCGAGGAGGGCTAGCCTGCCCGGGCCATGAACGCCCGCACGCAGCCCTCGACCTCACATCAGCGCCCCGGCCGCAACCTCGCCCTGGTCGCAGCCCTCGCCGTCGCCGCCCTCGGCAGCTCCTGCGCCTCCACCAAGGACGCCCTGCCCCCCGGTGCCGGCCTGCGCGCCCACGACCGCACCATGCCGAGCGGGGCGGTGACCTACGCCCAGCCCAACTGGATGGCGGGCGACGAGCTGATCTTCCGCCGCGGCGACCGCATCGAGCTGCGCTTCGTCGTGCGCGAGGGCACCGACGGGGGCTTCGTGCTCGAGGACCCGATCCAGGGCCGCGCGATGGTGCTCGACTCGACCCTGGCGCAGCTCGGCGAGCGCGACGTCGACGACGACGAGTTCGACGTGAGCTTCGACCCCTTCGACCCGAGCTACTCCTGGCCCCTGTGGGTCGGCAAGCGCTGGACCGGCGAGTACACCCTGCGCACCGAGGACGGCGACGTGCCGATCGTGGCCCACTACCACTGCGACGCGGTCGAATCCGTCGAGACCCCCGCCGGGACCTTCGAGGCCCTGCGGATCTGGCGCCGCGATCGGGTCAACGCCGAGGGCAACTACCTGGAGCGCACCAGCGTCGAGTGGTTCGCCCCGGAGGTCGGCTACATGGTCAAGCGCCTCGAGGACGGGCTCTCAACGGTCTTGGTCGAGTTCCACACCCAAGCCTCTTCCTGAGCCCCGCGACGAGGTCTTCAGAGGCAAGGTCCTCAAAGGCAGGGTCCTCAAAGGCAAGCGCCCGCGACCGTCTCTCGACGGTCGCGGGCGCTTGCCGTTCCCACCCTCGCCTCGCGGCGAGCGCGGGATCAGATCACTCGGCCTCGAACAGGAACGGACCGCCGTTGAGCAGGCTGTTCACGCGGGCCGGGGAACCCTCGGGGGTCCAGTGGTCGAAGGACGTACCCTCGCCGCGCCAGACGTCCTTGCCCCAGAAGTGGTAGGCGTCGACGATCAGGAAGTCGCCGATCGACGCGATGTAGTAACCCAGCGGGATGACCGGGATGAACCACAGCACGCCGTCGAGCAGCGGGTTGTCGATGTAGAGCTGCTGGTCGAAGTCGTCGACCGAGCGGCGCAGCTGGTGGGGGCCAGCGGCGCAGGACGAGAGGGCCAGGCCAGCAAGGGCGGCGATGGCGATGGATTTTTTCATCTCTGATCTCCTCGGAGCAGATGTGGGTCGGGTTGGCCGCCAGCGCGTCCGCGCTGGAGACCGATCGAAGGGAGCGGCCAACGCCGCGCCATCACAAGAACCGGGTCTGCCCCGCAGTTCAAGGGGCCGGACCCGATTCCAGGGGTCCCGGGGGCCGATTCCAGCTCAGCGACCCGCCTGGGCCCGGGATCGGTACCGGTCGTAGAGCTCGGTGTGCTTGCTCCGCAGGCTGATCCGCTCGCCGTCGACCCACATGGCCTCGACGCGGGTCGTCGGTTCGAGTAGGTCGCCGTCGGTCAGCACCAGATCGGCCAGCTTCCCCGGCGCGATGCTGCCCAGGTCCGCGCGTGCGCGCAGGATCTTGGCCGGGTTGTAGGTGATCGCCCGGACCGCTTCCTCGCGGGGCAACCCGAAGGCCGCCGCGAAGCCGGCGTGGAAGATCAGGTTGCGCGGGTTGTCGTCGTTGCCGGCGCCGATCGCGAAGGGCACGCCGGCGCGATGGAGCACCGCTGCGTTGGCATAGCAGGCGTCGTAGGGATCGTAGGACGAACTCGGAATCGACAGCACCGGGCCGAGCACCACGGGCAGGCCCGACGCCTGGATCGCGTCCACGACCTTCCAGGCCTCGCTGGCGCCGTAGAGCACCGCGTCCAGGCCCAAGGCGTCCGCTAGCCGCAGGCCGTTCAGAATCGTCTGGGCGTTGTCGGCGTGCAACGCCACGCGCCGCTCCCCGGCGGCGAAGGGGGCCAGGGCCTCGAGCCGCGGGTCGTAGGGCGGCGCCGGGAAGTCGCCCAGCTCCGCTTGCCGGCGCAGGTCCGCGTAGCGCCGCGCCTCTTCGAAGGTGTGGCGCAGGGCCTTGCTGCCCGCGCCCTCCTCGCGCTTGTCGTCCTCGTCCGCGTCGTTCGAGAGGGTCGGGACCTGGACGTGCAGCATGTCCCGGTCCTCGTAGAGCAGTTCCTCCCAGGTCGAGCCCTCCAGCCGGATCACCGCCGACTGGCCGGTGATCCCGCGGTAACCGCGCGGCACGCTCTGGGCGCGGGTGACCCCCCGCGTGCGGTTCACGTCCAGGTGCGCCGACTCCGGGTGGATCGAGGCCGCGACCCGCAGGTCGGGCTGGTCGCCGCCCATCTCGCGCGTGTCGTCAGTGGCGCGGATCGAGCTGATCTCGGTCAGGCCCAGGCTCGTGTCCAGGGCGATCACGCCGGGCCACAGGTGCTTGCCGGAGGCGTTGACGACCTCGGCACCGGAGGGGACGCGCAGGCCCGTGCCGACGCCGACGATGCGCCCGTCCTGGAACAGCACGGTGCCGTTCGAGATCGGGTCGCCGCTGACGGTATGGACGGTACCGCCGATGATCGCGGTGACCAGGCCGCCGTCGGGATCGACCGCCGCGTCGTCGTCGACCAGGTCGTCGTCGGGCGCGACGAAGGTGAGCGGCTCGGCGTCGAATCCGTAGGCGTCGCGGCGCTCGAACTCGACCTCGCCGTCGACCAGGGTCAACAGGACCTTGGAATAGACCGACAGGGGATCACCGTCGAGCAGCACCAGGTCGGCGTCCTTGCCGACCTCGATCGAGCCCACGCGGTCGCCCACGCCGAGTTGCTTGGCCGGGTTGAGGGTCACGAGCTGCAGCGCGCTCACCGGGTCCATGCCGGCGTAGCCCACGGACTTGGCCGCCTCGTGGTAGAGGTGCCGGATCAACTCGCCGCTGTCGGACTTGACCGACGAGAGCACGCCGGCCTCGTCGAGCAGCGCCGCGTTGCCGGGAATCGCGTCGTAGGCCTCGATCTTGTACGCCCACCAGTCGCTGAAGGTCGAGGTCCCTGCGCCGTGCTCGGCGATCTCCCGCGCGACCTTGTAGCCCTCGAGCACGTGGTGCAGGGTGCCGATGCGGAAGCCGAAGTGCTCGGCGGCGCGCAGCAGCATCAGGATCTCGTCCGCGCGGTAGCTGTGGGCGTGGACCACCAGGTCGCCGCGCAGCACCGCGACCAGGGCGTCGAGGCGCACGTCCTTGCGCGGCGGCGAGGGATCGCCCCCGGCGGCCACGGCGGCGTCGTAGGCGTCCCATTCGGTGGCGTACTCGCGCGCGCGCTCGAAGGCGCGGTAGTAGATCGCCTCCACGCCCATGCGGCTGCCGGGGAAGCGCTCACCCGGCGTGCCCCAGTTGGAGCGCTTGGGGTTCTCGCCCAGGGCGAACTTGATGCCCTTGGGCCCGGACTCGAAGCGCAGGTCGTCGGCGGTCTGGTTCTCCCTCCAGCGCAGCTTGAGCAGCTCCGCCTGGCCGCCGATGGCGTTGGCCGAGCCGTGCAGGATCTGCATCGCGGTGGTGCCGCCGGCCAGGGCGCGGTAGATCCCGAGGTCGTCGGGGCGCACGACGTCGGTCATGTCCACGTCGGCGGTGATCGAGACGGTGCCCTCGTTGACGCCGCCGGAGATGGCCAGGTGCGAGTGGGCGTCGACCACGCCGGGGGCGAGGTGGAGGCCCTTGCCGTCGATCACGCGCACGCCGGCGGGGGCGGCCATGGAGCCGACGGCGGTGATGTCGCCGCCGCGCACGAGCACGTCGGCCACGCGGGCGGGCGCGACGGCGCTGTGCACGGTGGCGCCGCGGATCAGCACGTCGCCGCCGGTGCGGAAGCTCGGCTCGCGCAGGGCCTGGGTCTCGAAGGCGTGGGTCGGGGCGGATTCGCCCGTGGTGATGTCCTCGAGGGTCGCGACCTCGACGAGCTCGGTGACTTCGTCCTCGTCGTCGAGGGGCGGCGCGAGGGGACGACCCTCCTGGGCCTGCACTTCTTCGACGACGAGCTCGTCTTCGACCTGGACGGGCACGGGGGCCTCGTCCTCCTCGGGGTCGAGGGGCGGGGCGATGGGACGCCCCTGTTGCTGGGCGAAGAGGACGGAGGCGAGGGCGATGGGCGCCAGGGCGGCGATGGAGTGGATTCGCATGGGAGTCGTGGTCGGTTGGTCGAGGAAAGCGGGAGGGGTCAGTCGCGCTCCTCGAGCGCCTCGTCGTTACGCCAGGCGTAACCGTCCACGAACAGCCACAGGACCTTGGCGTCCTTCTCCACCAGCGGGTTGGCGCTCCACAGGCACAGGGTCGCGTCGGCGCCGGCGGCGACGACTCCCAGGCGGCCCTCGGCGCCGAGCCACTTGGCCGGCACGGTGGTCAGGGCGTCCAGGGCGGTCTGTTGGGGCAGGCCGCGCTCGACCAGACCGCGCAGGTTCTTCAGGAGGCCCGCGGGACCTTCATCGCTGGTGCCGAGGGCGAACTCGACCCCGGCCTCGGCCAGGCGCAGGGCGCCGTCGCGGCGCTGTTCCCAGCGCACGCGGCGATCGAGGCTCACGGGGTAGGGCTCGGTGTAGACCCAGGCGTCGTCGTCGGCATCAGAATCGTCGGCCGCGTCGTCGCCAGCGGATGCTGGGTCGGAATCGTCGGTCTCGACCAGCTCCTCCACGGCAGCTTGATCGTCAGTCAACGTGGTCTCGATCGGTTCGGCCGCCTCGGGCTCCGGCGCTTCCTCCTCGGACACCGTGTCCTCTTTCGCGTCCTTCGGCCGCGGGTCGTCGGGCTCGTTGCCGAACTCCAAGGTCAGCACCAGAGGCCGCCCCGCGCCCTCGAAGACGTCCAGGGCCTCGTGGGCCTCGCGCCCGCCGACGATGCCGAAGGTGAAGCCCATCTCCGCCGCGCAGCGCGCGAAGCGCCGGATGTCCTGGGAGGACTGGGCCTCGCACATCAGGCGCCGATCGCCGCTCAAGAGCTCGCGCCCCGCCTCCAAATCGGCGTCGAAGGCCGGCCGCGGCCCCGGGCGCCCGGCGTCGTAGCGCTGGTTCAACTCCTGGTGCCAGCGCACGTCGAGGAAGAACTGGCGCAGGGCGCTGATGTAGCCCATCAGCGTGCTCGGGTAGCCGGACCCGCTGGCGCGGAAGGCCGAGTGGGCGAACACCTGCGCGCGGATGACTCGCTCGCGCAGGGCCGCGTCGCGCAGGCTGACCAGCACCGAGTGGCCCGACAGCAGTTGGCGCTCGGGCGATTGCAGCGCCGCGCCGAAGCCCGCCGCGCGGTAGGCCTCGAGGCGGTCGTCGTCGAGCTCGGCCACGTCGACCGCGTCGAAGCTCGGCTGGAAGCCCTTGCGGTTGGCGATCCGCATGTCGATGCGGACGTCGGCCTGGGCGTCGAGCGGGTGGTCGCGATCGATCACCGGCTCCGGCGTCTCGACCCCGACAGTGGTGTAGGCGTCGACGAAGGCCGGCAGGCAGATCAGCTCCGCCCCGTCGATGCGGCGCAGCCCAGCGGGCAGCTTGGCTCCGGCCGGCAGCACCGACTCGATGCGCCCGTCGCGCAGCACCACGGTCCCGCGCGGGGCGTCGTCGCCCAGGCCCAGGGCCACGTTCTCGATCGCGTGGGGCGTGGGCGGCACCCAGGCGCGCTGGGCGTGGCCGGGCCGGGCGAGGGTCACGCAGGCCACGAAGGCGGCGGCGAGCAGCAGGACGAATCGATCGCGCATGGGGGGTCTGGGGGTCGGTTGTCGGACCGCGCAGCGGGGGGGCGCGCGGAGGGACGGCGGGCACGCGCGGCGAAGAGTCGGCTCGGGGAGCGCAATCGCCAGCGCGGATTCCGGATGATAAGGCGGCCCTTTGGACCGCGCCCGGTCGTGGATCCCTCGTAGCCGCGCACCTGGCATTTCCATGAGCTCCGAATCCATGACGCCGGCGCCGGCCGAGGCCGAGCTGCGGGCCTGCCCCTGCTGCGGCCTGCCCCAGTGGGTCCCGCAGGTCGAGGCCCGGCTCGAAGCCCGCTGCCCCCGCTGCCGCACGCCCTTCGCCCCCGCCAGCGGGCGTTCGGCCCGTAACGCCTGGGCGGCGGCGGCGGCGGGCTCGGCGCTCTTGGTCTACCCCCTGGCCGTGGGCCTGCCGATCCTCGAGATCGAGCGCTTCGGCCACGCCAAGGCCTCGAGCGTCGGCGCCGGGGCGGTGGCCCTGTTGCACGAGGGCGCGTTCCTGGCCGGGGCGGCGGTGCTGGTGTGCTCGGTGGTGTTCCCCCTCTTGAAGTTGGCGGGGATCCTGGCCGTGACGGCGGCCCCCGAGCGCCTGACCAGCCACGCCCGCGCGCGCACCTGGCACTTCGTCGAGTTCGTGGGGCGTTGGGGGATGCTCGACGTGCTGCTGGTGGCGCTGCTCGTGGCGATGCTGAAGCTCGGCGACCTGGTCAAGGTGACGCCCGGGCCGGGCCTCGCCGCGTTCACGGTGCTCGTCGGACTGTCCCTGCTCGCCAGCGCCTGCTACGACCCCCACGCCCTTTGGAACTCCGCCCAGGGCGGCGATCGAGACCCATCCGCATGAGTGAGACGCACAACGCCACCCTGCCCACCGCCGTCGTCGGTCGCCGCCGTCGCGCGAGTTGGGCGCTCCTCTTGCCGTTGATCACTGCGGCGCTGGTCGGCTACCTCGGCTGGCAGGCTTGGAACGAGCGCGGCGTGACGATCGAGGTCGAGTTGGCCTTGGGTCACGGCGTGCAGGCCGGGGATCCGGTGCGTTATCGCGGGATCGACGTGGGGAGTGTGCGAGCGGTGCACCTGGCGCCAGGGCTCGATCGCGTGCGACTCGAGGTCTCGTTGGCGCCCCACGCGGCGGACCTGGCGCGCACGGGCACGGCGTTCTGGGTTGCGCGACCGCAGGTCGGTCCCGCGGGAGTCAGCGGCCTCGACACGCTCGTCGGCCCGCGCTATCTCGCGGTGCTGCCCGGCTCCCCCACCGCGCCGCACCAGGATCGCTTCGAAGGTTTGGACGCCCCGCCGATCGTCCCGCCCTTCGACGGCGGTTTGGAGGTGGTCCTGACCACACCGAGCCGAGGCGGCATCGCTGCCGGAGCGCCGGTCCTGTTCCGGCAGTTGCGCGTCGGCATGGTGACCCAGATTGCACTCACCAGCGATGGAAGCGCGGTGGAGCTGCGCCTGGTGATCGACCCGTACTTCGGCGAGTTGGTCCGCGCCCACACGCGCTTCTGGGAGACCGCGGGGATCGAACTCGAGGCCGACCTCCTGAACGGCCTCTCCTTCGAGTTCGACTCCCTGGAATCGATCCTCACCGGCGGCATCGCCCTCGCGACGCCCGACGACCACGGCAGCCGCGTCCGCAACGGCCACCGCTTCGAGCTCGAGACCACCGCGCCGAAGGGCTGGACCGACTGGCGCCCGGACTTGCCCTTGGGAGCCTCCCTGCTCCCCGCCGGGAGCCTGGTCCCCCGCGCCCGCCGCGCCGCCCTCGTCTGGCGCGAAGGCGGCCTCTTCGGCGGCAGCGACAAGTCCAAGCACGGCTGGCTCCTGCGCGTCGCCGGCGGCCTGTTGGGCCCCGCGGACCTGGTCCGCACCCCCGAAGACGCCCGCAGCGGATCGGCCCGCCTGGAAGTTGACGGCCGCTCGATCCCGCCGCTGCCCGAGGACGCCGAGCTGGGCCTGTTGGCCGAAGTCCCCGACGACGGCCCCGGCGCCGCCTGGCCCGACTCCCGCCTGCGGCGCCCCGAGGCCCCCGAGGACGCCCTGGTCTTCGGCGACCCCGCCAGCGGCCCCAGGGCCCTCTCCGCAGCCCGGTTCACCCCGAACGAAGACGGCACCTGGCACGTGGACCGCAGCCTGTCGATCCCCGGCGATTGGCACGGCGCGCCCGTCCTGGCCCGCGAAGACGGCGCCCTGATCGGGCTCCTGCTCGTCGGCAAGGACGGCGCGCGCGTGGCGTTGGTCGCGGCACCTTGACGGGACATCCACTTCCGGCTGCTGCTGGCAGGCGATGACCCTTCCGACCAAGCGCGCCCGCGTCGAAGGCCTGCTCCGCGAAGGCTCCGGCGCCACGAACCAGCGCTGCGCAGACTGTGGCGGAGACCTGAGCTAGAACTACGTGGCGAGCTACATCCTCCGCGACGATGTGCGCCTAGCCGCGCCGGCAGCCTGCACCGCCTGCCGTCAGCGGGTGGTCTCACCGATGTCGCGGTGGTCCCGGCTCGGGCGCCTGTGCATCACACAGTGGACGATCCTTTCCTCGCGAGACACGGCTGAGAGCGATCTCGAGTGCGGACCGGACCGACCGTAAACGGCGCACTGAGCCAGCCCCCCCCCGCACGGTCCAGGTCAGCTGCCAGGCCGGCAACAAGTAACTCATGGACCCGAGTAAGAACGCTGCGTCCGCCGCCGTCGACGCCTGGTCTCGGGACGCTCACGCGAGGCCGAGTGCGAGATCTTGGCTCGCTGCAGGCTCGATCCAGCCTACGACTCTTTCGACTGACTGGCGCGCGCACCCACCCGTCAGCGCGCACCCAAGTTCCGGCAGGCCTCCAAGGTTCTACGGCTGCCTCACCCGCACATTTGACCGCGGCGGGACGCACATTCTCGATGGGGCGCTCAAGAGCTGCATCGACAACCCTCGACACCTGGGATGCCCCACACGCCCAGCCCAAGTCGCCCGAACGCAGCGGCCTTCTCGCAGATTGCAAAGCGGGTCATCGGCCGGTAATCTCGCCATCAACAAAAGAGCCCAATGCATCTACACAGCTATCGACTACGGAATTTCCGGCGGCTTCGAGACGTCCACGTCGAGCTTGCACACGACATATCCATCTTTGTAGGGGCCAACAACAGCGGAAAAACATCAGCAACACAAGCGATTCAGACTTTCCTCTCGGGCGGCAAAGTTCAATTTTCGCTCTATGACTTTAGCTCGCATGTCTGGCCGCTGATGGATAAGATCGGCGAGGGAGAGGGCGAGTTCGTCGAGACCGACCTCCCCACCATCTCGGTCGACCTCTGGTTCGAGGTAAAGGAAGAAGACCTATATCTCGTCATCCCGATTCTCCCATCGACCGATTGGAGCGGAACACTCGTTGGAGTCCGCGCAGAGCTCGCACCAAAGAACGCCGCCGAACTGATTCAGCGCTACCGATCTGCTCGTGATGATGGCCGAGCGAAGGCAGACGCACTCGCCGACGGACCGGGCGAATACCTGCCGTGGCCGAAATCCCTGTCGGCCTACCTGCTCAGAGAGTTGCAACGCGAGTATGAGTTACGCTACTTCGTACTGGACCACGCACAGTTTGACGAGAAGTTTCAGGCGCTAGAAGGATATCAGCCGTCGCCGCTAGGCAACGACCCCAGCGGTGCCTCAGTGCTAAGATCGCTCATTAAGGTCGACTCCCTTAATGCGCAGCGACACCTCGCGGACCCGTCTACGATGCCCGGCGGCAACAGCCGATCTGAAGACCTGTCGAAGCGTCTAAGCCGCTTCTACCAGCGCAATCTCGATCAGCGCCAGGACGACCATCAGGCGCTCAAGGCGCTGTTCGAGTCTGAGGCGCGCCTCAACGAGCACCTCGCAGAAGTCTTTGGGGACACGCTGGAGCGATTGAGGCGCCTAGGCTACCCCGGCCTCAATAACCCACGGCTCGAAATCAAATCAGCCCTGAATCCTGCATCCATCATGACGCAGGACGCACGAGTCCACTATGTCGTGGGCGATGGAATGCAGGCGCTGAGGCTACCCGACACCTACAACGGACTGGGCTTCAAGAACCTTATCTACATGGTGGTCGAAGTGCTCGACCTTCAAGAGCGGTGGAAGGCCGAAGAGGAGCACCGCGCCCCACTCCATCTCATATTCATCGAGGAACCCGAGGCCCACCTTCACGCGCAACTCCAGCAAGTGTTCATTCGCAACATCCTTGACCTTCTTGCCATACAGGGCGAAGTCGGAGGATCATTCGCTAGCCAGACAATCATTACGACGCATTCCCCGCACATTCTATACGAGCGCGGCTTTCAACCGATTCGCTACTTCCGCCGCGAACCGCTTTGCAATGACCAGGTCACCAACGTGCTCAACCTCTCGGCGTTCTATGCGCAGGAGAGTGAGCATCGTGATTTCCTGCAGCGGTACCTAAAGATCACTCATTGCGATTTGTTCTTCTCGGATGCCGCGGTGCTCGTGGAGGGCAATGTCGAGCGATTGCTGCTCCCAATCATGATTTCGAAAGCGGCGACTTCGTTGCGGTCTTCCTGCATATGCATTCTGGAGGTTGGCGGGGCCTTCGGTCACAAGTTCAAATCGCTGATTGAGTTCCTCGGGATCGTCACACTGATCATCACCGACGTGGACAGCGTCACCCTTTTGCCTGCAGACCATGACGGAGATGATGACGACGATGACGAGCTTGAGCTCGACGTCGACGCCCCAGAAGCGAGAGTCGTTGGTGAACTCGATGAGCCGGTGACTAACGATCCCGCACAAGCAGCCAACCCTGCGGCCTCTCGCCGTTACGGAAAGAAGTGCCTGCCGGGTGAACCCGAGGCAGTCACCTCCAACCAGACCCTCATAAAGTGGCTCCCGGCAAAACGATCGATCGACGATCTATTTGCGGTAACGGAGCAGGAAATGGAGACATCGCGAGACTGTGCGACCCGCGTCCGGGTTGCGTACCAGAAGCCCGCGCCGGTCGCGTGGAATGGTCGCAACGCAGAATTGGCCGGGCGGACTTTGGAAGAAGCGTTCGGTCTCGAGAACGCAGTCTGGTGCCAAAGGCAAGAGCAAAAGGGCCTGGGGCTGCGCTTACGCAGAGCGCCGGCGAGTCCTGAGACGCTGGCGGAGGGACTTCACAAACGGGTCAGCGGGGACAAGTTTGACAAGACGAGGTTCGCCCTTGGAGTGCTTTCGGCTCGACCGGAAGACTGGCAGGTTCCGGCGTATATTCGCGACGGCCTCATTTGGCTCAAAGATGAGATCGATCTCGAAGTAGAGGCCGAGATGGATGGAGCCTCGACCGGTGAGTAGACGCGCGCAACAGCCCGAGACGCAGGCCGACATTGACGTCCGTCACTGCCTGGAAGCGGATCCCCCGACCAGCTTCAACATGGTCGCCGGAGCGGGATCGGGCAAGACCACATCGCTGATTAAAGGCCTTGCATCCATCCTCGCCATCCACGGCGAGCGTTTGCGCCTGCAAAGACAGCGAGTCGCCTGCATAACATATACCGAGATAGCCGCCAGGGAGATCTGGTCTGAGGTTTGGAATAGCCCGCTCATTCACGTTTCCACGATCCATAGCTTTCTTTGGTCGATCACGCGCGGATTCCAGCAAGACATCGCCGCTTGGGTCTCGCGCAGGGTCGACGAGCGGATCGAGGAGTTACAGCAGAACGCTGCAAACTTCGGCCCTCGCGTTCAGCCGAGAACGCGAGTCAAGAATGCCCGTGACATCCTGCGCTTCGAGCAGCAGCGCGAGGCGGTCGCCAAGCCTTCCCCCTTCACTTATGGAATCGGAAGCGACTACGCCAAAGGCATCCTCGGTCATGACGACATTATCCGAATGGCCTCGCAGCTGTTGATCGATCGCCGCCTCTTCCGCACGCTCGTCGCGCAGCAGTATCCGTTCATTTTCGTGGACGAGAGCCAAGACACCTTCCCTGTCATCGTCGAGGCGTTGATTGCGATCCAGCAGCAGGAGCGCAACCGCCTTTGCCTCGGGTTCTTCGGCGACCCTATGCAGCGCATTTACCCCACAGGCATTGGCACGGTTCCCGAACAGAGCGGTTGGCGTGTTATCCAAAAAACGGAAAACTTCCGTTCGCCGACCGCTGTATTAAATCTTGCGAACGCCATTCGGCGAGGCGGCGACGGTCTTGTCCAGGTTGGCGGTCGGAAGAGAAAGGTAGGCGAAGTAGAAGTGCCTCTTGTTGGCACGGCGCGGCTCTTCGTGCTGTCGACTGACTCCCATCGCAACGAACGCGTGGCGCAAGTTCGGGAATGGGTAGCCAACAAGAACAACGACGAGAAGTGGCGTCCCGCCCCCAACAACGACCAGATCAAGATGCTGGTAATCGTGCATCGGATGGCGGCAGGACGATTAGGTTTCGGTGACCTCTACGCGGCGCTTAACGACGGGGCGCCGGACAAATTCAAGAATGGTTTTTTGGATGCGTCGGCCTGGCCGCTGCAACCGCTGGTTTCACTTCTCTTACCGCTTGCCGAGGCTGTCCGCGACAGACGAAGCTTCGATACTATGCGACTGCTTGGCCTTCATTCCCCACTCCTCAAAAAAGCCAACCTACAAGGAGTCAATGTCGCCGAACGCCTCAATCAACTTCAGAGCGCGAGCAATGAGATCGGGAGGGCCATGGCGCCAGAATCGCAGGCGACCATCCGCGATGTGTTGATGCTAGCCAAGGAAGGCCATTTGATAACACTTGACCTCAGGCTGCTTGCGTATCTTGAGGATGCTGCGGCGGACGAGCCCGATGTCGAGGAGAACAACGACGAAGGTGGAATTGAGGAAGAGATCTCAAAGGAGATCGCTTCGATGGCTGCATTCTTGGCGTGCCCGGCCGCCCAACTCCGGCCCTATCTAGCTTACGTCAACGACGAATCGCCTTTCTCTACCCAGCAGGGCGTGAAGGGCGCTGAGTTTGATCGCGTGCTTGCTGTACTTGACGACGACGAAGGCACGCACTTTCAGTTCTCCTACGAGAAGTACCTTGGACTGAAGGAGATATCCATCCGCGACAGAAAGTCGATGGAGGAAGGCCTTGAAACCAGCGTCGACCGAACGAGGCGGCTCTTCTACGTCTGCTGCACACGCGCTCGGCAAGACTTGGTGGTTATCCTCTTCGTGTCCGATCCCGAAGCGGCAATAACGCATGTTCGCGGGCTCGGCCTTCTCCCAGATGCGGACATTCTAGGGCAGGACGCGCTCGCGTAGATATCGACGGAGCTTGATCGGCATCTTCCGCTCGCAAGATTCCCGACTTGGCTCTCGCAAGTACGGACAGCGAGCAGACTGCAAACGCGAATGTCTAACTGCCACGCTCCCCAATTTCGCCGACGGAAGCCTGAACGTCGACTTCGAGAACCGGCTTCACTCGCGGGAAGTCCCCAATCCTCCAGGCATCCTCGGCATAGCTGATCCAGGCGCTCAGCCGGCTCCGAAGACCCAACCACATCTTGCTGACTAGGCTACTTCCCCGTTGAGCCCTGGACGCGCCTCAACCAAGCTTGCACGACCTGCCACTTGTCTTCCCTAGCCCTAAACTCCAACAACTTTGGCCTCTCTGTTTCCAGGTGGAAGTAGAAGCGCTGCATGTTTTGGTAGTAGCTTGCGCCTGCATCTTTGCTCCAGTTGCCCCAAAGGAGAAGTATTTGGGCGCGGCATTCTTCCTGTGTAACCATAGACCTCACTCCATCTAGCTCGAAGCCGCTACGGCCCTGAGAGTGCACTGGACTCGTCGTAGCCTTACGAATAGAAATTGGTCGCCAACTCACGCTCTTGCCCTCCAGGCGATGCCTGGTGAGATGAGCGCAGTCCCTAAAGAAAATAGCCCGACGTCAGATGAGGACGGCACGCTTGGCGATCGCGCTAAGAGCCACGTCTTCGACACCTCGCAACGGGAGACGATAATCGGCAGTTGTAGCTGTGTGGGGTATAGCATCAAGACTGCGGACCGGGCAAGGAGACGGGTTAAACGTGTCGTCCGTCAGCGACCCTGAGTCTCCGCGGAGTGACTCGTCACGCCGGCTTCTGCTCTTTGGCTGAAGCTCGACGGCGTCCAGACTCCGCCTCATTCGAGGCTTGGAGGCTACGCCAACAGTCGCTCAAGGTCGTCGCGGCTGAGGTCGGCGACCGAACCACCCGCCGCGTCGAGGACGGCGCCTACCAGGGCGCGCTTCTCCTCTTGGAGCTCGAGCACGCGCTCCTCGACCGTGCCGTGGGTGATCAGGCGGTAGGCGACGACCTTCTCGGTGCGGCCGATGCGGTGGGCGCGGTCGATGGCTTGAGCTTCGGCGGCCGGGTTCCACCAGGGGTCGAGGAGGAAGACGTAGTCGGCGGCGGTCAGGTTGAGGCCGGTGCCGCCGGCTTTGAGGCTGACCAGGAAGAGTTGGGAGGTGGGCTCGTTCTGGAAGCGTTCGACCGGGGTCTTGCGATCGCGGGTGGAGCCGTCGAGGTACTCGTACTGGATCTTGCGCGCGTCTAGGGAGCGCCGCACGAGGGCCAGGAACGAGGTGAACTGCGAGAAGACCAGGGCCTTGGAGCCGGACTCGACGATCTCCTCGAGCATCGAGATCAGGCGATCCAACTTCGCGGACGGCTCGTCGGCGCGTGAGTCGTCGATCAGGGCGCGGTGGCACGCCGCTTGGCGCAATCGCAACAGCGCCTCGAGCACTTGGATCGAGTGCTTGCCGACCTTGCCGTCGCCGCCGACCTTGGGCAGCAGGGCCGAGCGGTAGTGTTCGCGCAGCTCGTCGTACTCGCGGCGCTCGTCGGCGTCGAACTCGACCATGACGGTCTGCTCGGTCTTCTCGGGCAGGTCCTTGAGGACCTGGGCCTTGGTGCGGCGCAACACGAACGGGCGCACCGCGCGGGCGAGCAGCTCGAGGTCCTCGGCTTGGCGCTGGGCGGCGACCTCTTCGGGGCTGAGCTTGGGCTCGGCGGCCAGCTCCGCCGCCAGCTCCGCCGCCAGCTCGTCGGACAGTTCATCCGCCTCTCCCTGTTCCGCGGGCAGCGTCGGCTTGGCGGCCAGGGGCTGGCGCGCGAGGCGGCGGAAGGCGGTGGACCGACCGAGCAACCCCGGGTTCAGGAACTCGAACAGGGACCACAGCTCACCCAGGTGGTTCTCGATCGGCGTGCCGGACAGGGCGAAGCGCGCCCGTGAGCGCAACAGGCGCGAGGCCTTCGCCACCTGACTGGCGGCGTTCTTGATCGCTTGCGCCTCGTCCAGGATCACCACGTCGAACTGCAGCTCCGACAGGATCGGCGCGTCGCGGCGCAAGAGCGCGTAGGACGTCACCACCAGGTCGTAGCCGTCGAAGGTCTCGACCAGCCCCGCGCGGTTCGGGCCGGCGTAGGCCAGGCACTCGAGGTTCGGCGCGAAGCGGTGGGCCTCGTCCATCCAGTTGAACAGCAGCGAACTGGGTGCGACCACGATCGACGGCACGCGCGGCTTGCCGGCGGCCTCGCGCTGGGCACGGCGCTCTTCGAGGAACGCCAGGACCTGCACGGTCTTGCCCAGACCCATGTCGTCGGCCAGGCAACCGCCGAGGCCGAGCTTGGAAAGGTAGTCGAGCCAACCCAGGCCCTCGCGCTGGTAGGGGCGCAGCTCGCCCTTGAAGCCCGCGGGCTCCTGCACGGCCGTCGGCGACTCGGCGGTGCGCAGGCGCTCGCGCAGCTCGAGGAAGCCGCGGTCCACCTGGACCTCCTCGCGACCCTCGAGCAGTGCGTCGAGCAGCGCGCCCTGGCCGTGGCCGAAGCGCAGGTTGCCGTCCTCGGTCTCGGCCGCCAGGTGCAAGAGGCCCTGGCCCACGAGCCAGTCCTCGGGCAACAGGCCCAGGGAGCCGTCGTCGAGGGTCACGGTCGGGCGCTGCTCCTCGAGGGCCCGCAGCAGCGCGGGCAGGGTCGCGGTCGCCTCGCCGCCGAAGGCCACGGCGCCCTCCAGGTCGAACCAGTCGACGCCGGTGCGCACGCGCAGGTCCGTGCGGGTGTGCAGGCGCCAGCGCCGCCCCTCCGCCTCCACCGCCCAGCCGGAGCCGAGCAGGGTGCGCGCCACCTGGGGCAGGTCGGTCACGGACACGGCCCCGCGGCCGGTGATCGGGTTGGGGGACACGCCGCCGGCCTCGACGAAGGCGCGCACGGCGGCGCGCTCGGCCTCGGGGTCGCGGGGGGCGATCCACTCGCCGGTGCGCTCGGCGACGACGGTGGCGGGGTCGAACAGGTCCACGGCGCGGTCGCCGTAGCGGAACATCAGCGCGCAGGCCAGGTGGCGCGCGCCCGCGGCCTCGCGACCGCTGGCCTCGACCTTGAGCAGGGGCACGGGCACGACGACGCGGCTCTCGACCGCGTCGGCGACGGCCTCGGGCGCCACGGCGGCCAGAGCCGCCAGCCAGTCGCCGGCGGCGGCGGCGGGGACGTCGATCTCGCCGCCGTGGGCCAGCTCGGCGACCCAGGGCCAGGTGCTCGGGGGTTCGAGGCGCGCCAGGCGCTCGTCGGTCAGCCAGAAGCCGCCGGGCAGGGCCGCGCGCACGGAGGCCAGGAGGACGCGCTGGCCCCCGCGCTCCAGGTGCCCGTCGACGATGGCCGCGCCGGCGGTTCCGCGGCGGTAGGACAGCTCGACCTTCCAGGGCTCGCCCTCGTCGAGCGCCAGCATCGGTGCCTCCGGATCGCCGCCCCGCCAGCGACAGCGGCCGGTGGCCACGATCCGCGGCAAGAGGACCGGGCTCAGCTCCGGCCCCAGGGGGAACGACGCCACGCGCCCCGCGCCGCCGTCCGCGCTGGTCACGGCGCCGCGCAGAAGGGCCTGGATGCGGCGGTCCTCGAGGTCGCCGAGGGGACCCTCGTCGAGGGTCGCGACCCGCAGGCGCACGCGACCCAGGGTCCGCACGGTGACCTCGACCACCGGGCGCGGCACCGAGCCGCCCAGGTCCACGTCGAGGCGGTAGATGATCTCCGTGTCGCCCAGAACGTCGAGGCGCGGGGGCGAGCCGGCCTCGATCAGGCGCCGCAGCCGGGCGTCGGGGTTGCCGCCCCCCACCGCCGCGTCCGTGGCCAGGTCGGCCTCTTGGTCGAGGGCCAGGGCCAGGGCGTAGACGTGCTCGCAGGGCATCTCGCGCCGGCCGGCCGGGCAGGAGCAGGCCAGGTCGTAGCGCACGCCGCGGCCGATGGCGCGCCGCTCGAGGCTCGCGATGTGCCCGGAATCGCCGCCCACGCGGGCCGCGACCTGGTTGTTCTCGCGGTGCTCGATCTCCACCTCGCCGCGCGCGAACAGGGCCGAGCCCCGGTCGCGGGTGCCGACGTTGAAGCGCGCTTCGAGACCGGTGGCGACGCCCCGCCAGGATTGGGGGCGTGCCTCGGGCCCGCTCGGATCGCCTCCATTGCCATTCACAGGGGCTATCTGAACCGGCGCGGCCTGGCCGAACAAGGACACGGGCGCTGTCCTGGAGGATCAGCGCCCGTGGCGTGGTTGTTTCCGATCGAATCGGGGCGCGAGGCGCCGATCAGCGGGCGAGGGTCAGACCCTGCTGCGCCTCGGACAAGGCCGAAGACGTCCAGTTCCACTCGCCGTTGCTCAGGAGCAAGTGGCTGCGGACCCGCTGGGACTCCTCGTTCCAGGTCCAGCGCACGATCACGTCGAAGTCACCGTCGACCAGGATCTGGCCCAGGCGTCCGTTGACCTCGCTGTCGTCGATGTCGGAGAAGCCCGCCTCGGTCCGGGCGCGGACCACCAGGTCCTCGTCGCGGGGGTCGTCCGAGCCGATGTCCTCGCTGACCAAGTCCCAACCAAGCTCGTCGACCATGGCCATGTTCATCTGCTCGGCGATTCGGCGCGGGATGGCGTGGCGCCGCTGGGCGATGGCCAGGACGCGCGGGGTCGGGCGATCGGCCCAGGGCGACGCGTCGACCGTGCACTCGTCGTCGGTCAACTCGCAGGCGTCCGCCACGTCGCCGAAGCGCGCGTCGAGGCTGGCCAGCTCGTTCTCCCACTGGGCCTTGTCCGCGAGCATCGAGGTCACCTGGCGCGCGAAGCGCTCGGCCTCGCCGGGCTCCAGGTCGTCGAACTCGTCGGCCCAGCGATCGACCTCGTCCGCCCAACGCTCCAGGTCGTCGGTCCAGGCCTCGAGCTCGTCGAGCACGTGGTGGTCGATGTGGTCGTCCAGGTCGTCGACCCAGTCCTCCGCGCGGCGCGCCAGCTCGTCGGCGGCGCCGGCCCAGTTGTCCGGGTTGGCCACGCGCTCGAGCTTGGCACCGAGCATGGCCCTGCGGACCGCGCTCGGCATGGCCGGCGCTTCGGGAGCCGAGGTGACCTGACCGTAGAGCTGCTCGGGGACGTAGGGCGGCGTCGGGAAGGTGCCGGGGAAGTCGTTCAGCATCGAGTGGCTGCCGCCGCTCGGCATCTGCGGCGCGGGCGGCATGGGCGAGTTGAACCGCACCGAAGGCATGCTGATCACGCTCGCTTGCAGGTGATCGCCGTGCGTCACGCGCGCGGCGCCCAGGAACATCATCCCGAGGCAACCGGGGATCATCAGCACGGCCAGGGTCACGCCGATGAAGGCCATGAAGCCCATGGGCGCCTTCTGGCGGCGCTTGTGCGCGCGGTCGCGACGCTTGCGGCTGGAGCGCGTCTCGAACTCGAGCTCGCCGGGGGCGGGCTCCGCATTCGGCGGGATGGGCGCACCGGCCGTGGGCGGCACCGGGTGCAGCCCGGCCAGCTCCGGCCGACCGTCGTCCTCGAAGCTCTCGATCGGCGGCGCCGCGGCGCCACCCATGGAGGGCAGCTGCGCCGGCTTGACGTCGAAGGGCTTGTCCGCCGCGAGCAGCGCACGCAGATCCCCGTGCATCTCTTCCGCGGACGCGTAGCGGCTCTTCAGGTCCGCCATCGAGCGGCGGATGATCCAACGCAGCGCATCGGGGCAGCGGCGCGTGATCTTGGAGAGGCTGCCGTGGGCCGGGAACTCGTTCTCGACCAGGTTGTAGAGCACCGCGCCGGCCGAGTAGAGGTCGAACTTGACCCCGTCGACGTCCTGCACCTTGACGCCCTGCATGGCCAGGCGCACCAGCTCCGGGTCGCGGTAGTACTCGGTGCCGTGGGTGGTCAGCGTCATCGCCGAGGCCAGGGGCGTGACCAGCCCCAGGTCGACCAGCTCCACGCGCTGGCCCGAGACGATGATGTTGTTGGGCTTGATGTCCTTGTGCCACAGGCCCGCGCGGTGGAAGCGCGAGAGGATCTCGAGCAGGCCCGAGCCGTAGCCGACCGCGGCGCGCAGGGCCGTGTCGTTGAGACCGTCGGTGCCCGAGGCCGCGTGCAGACCGCGCGTGACCTGTCCCAGGTCGTCGCCGGGCACGAAGGGCATCACGTAGTGGAAGGACCCCGCGTCGTCGCTGGAGTGCTCGAGCACCAAACCCAGGTCGCGCGCCGCCTCGAGGGCGCGGCCCTCGCGCATCATCTGCGGCACGGTCGAGCCGGATTCGATCGAGAAGGCCTTGATCACGACCTTGTCGGGGCAGCGCACCCCGGCCTGGGCCAGTTGGGCCGCCTTCTGGTCCGTGGGCGTCGCCAGGTAGAGCTTGGCGCCCGAACCGCCGGGCGGCAGCGAGCCGACGACGTTGTAGCCCTCGAAGGCCTTGGAACCGCCACTGGGGCGATCGGTGCCCGGAGCGCGGGCGATCACGTCGGGGATGCGGCTCTCGAAGCCGGCGACCAGCCCCCCGAGCCCGACCAGACGCAGGGGGTAGCCCACGGCGGCCCTGTACAGCGACAGGGCCGCGTCGCGCAGCTCCTCGCCCGCGGCGCGGCCGTAGTGGGTCGCCGCCGACCAGCGCCCGAGGACGATGCTGAACAGCACCATCGGCAGGAAGACGACGGCGGTCAGGATCGAGCCGGCGTAGCGCAGCGCGCTGACGACGATCCCCTTGAGGCAGGTGAAGACGTGACCCACCAGGCGCCCGAAGCCGGTGAACAGGGCGCCCAGGCCCGTGAAGACCAGGGACAGCAGGCGAAAGACGAGCCAGACGGCGAGCACGGCGCCGGCAATGGCAGCGAGCACGCCGATCAGGGCACCGAGGGCTTCGAGGGGCAGTTGGATCATCTTGGCAGCTCCCGGGTCTTGGGGCCGGGCACCGGCGTGGGCGAGGCGGTCTCCGCTGGGCCGGCGCGGCTGAGGTGGGCGCGGCTCAGCTCGGACCGGCGGACGCGTCCTCGCGGAACTCGAGGTAGCGGTGGTAGACCTCCGCAACGGCCTCGTCGAAGAGCGCGTCCGATGCCTTGTTCGGATTGGGGTCGAGGCCCTTGCGCCCGGGCTCCTCGATTTCGTCCTGGGTGAAGCTGAAGCGCTCGACCACTTCGCCCAGCTTCCCGCGCAGGGACTTGCGGACCTTCGCCAGGCGCCGACTGACCGAGGCCTCCGACAGCCCCATCGACTCCGCCACCTCGACGCCCGTGCGGCCCTCGAGGGTCCGCATGCGGAACACGTTGAAGTCCATGAACTCCGCCTCGCGCTCGACCATGCGGATGGCGGCCTCGACCTTCGCGCCGAAGATCAGGGCGTGGTACTGCTCGTCGGGGCGCGGGTTCTCGTCGCCCTTGGAGTAGGCCTCCTCCAACGCCAAGGGCCGTCGGCCGGCGCCGCGCTTGAGGGCCATGCGCCGGTCGAACTCGTCCGAGAGGGTGTAGCGCGCGATCGCGAGCAGCCAGGTCGAGAAGCGCACGCCCCGCGCGGCGTCGTGGGTGTCGATCGCCTGGCTCAGGGCCGCCAGGGTCTCCTGGGACAGGTCCTGGACCGTCTCGGCGCCGATCTGTCCCTTGCCCCAGCGGTGCAGTTGGCCGCGCAGGACCGGCCCGAAGATCTCCCACAGCTCGAACCAAGCCTGGGGGTCGCGGGCGCGGAGTCGGCCGATGAAGCCGGTCGAGAGGTCCTGGGGCATCGAGACGTTGGGGGGAGGTGGAGGCGGGGCCGGCGAAGGGCGCGGGATACGTGCGCGGGCGGCCTCCATTCTGCACCGGCGGGCCGTGGGCGCGGCCCTCGGCGGTGGGCCCGGATAACAAGGCCCCCCGGGGTACGGCCGGGGGCCCGCGGAGGTTCCCGGGGCGCCCCGCCCCATTCCCGGGGTCGCGGGGGGCGATCCGGGCCGGAATCTGCCCGAGATCCGCCTGCGCAGCGCAAGGCGACCGCCGGCTTCCCGAACAACTGGGCGTGGCGCGAGCGGGGACCACCCGCCAGCCGCACCTCTCTTCACCAGCAACGAACCAATAGGGATTCACACGATGTTCTTCTGCCGCAAGCTCATTCGCACCTGCGTCGTCGGCGGCCTGGGCCTCGGGCTCGCGGGTGGCGCCGTCGCCATGGTCGCGGGCCCCCAGCGCGCCGCCGCGCTGCTCAGCCAGGCCCAGCAAGAGATCCACAGCCGGATCGACAACCAGATCGACGACCCGGTCGCGATCCGCTCCCAGCTCCGCAAGCTCGAGGCCGAGTACCCCGAGCGGATCTCCCAGCTCACCGGCGACATGGCCGAGCTGAACCAACAGATCGGCCAACTGGAGCGCGAGCGCTCGATCTCGGCCAAGGTGGTCGAGCTCGCCGACCGCGATCTGGGTCAGATCGAGGAGCAGCTCGCCAGCCTGCGGGCCCAGGGCGGCGCCGCCCTGGCCTCGACCGCCGTGCGCTTCGACGACCGTGAGTACGCCTACGACAAGGCCGTCACCCGCGCTGGCCAGATCCGTCAGACCCGCGCCGTGTACTCGAGCCGCGCCGCCGATGCGGACCGCGACCTCGGCTACCTGCGCGCCCAGGCCGAACGCCTGAGCGACGCCCTGGTCCAGCTCGAGACCGAGCGCTCCCAGTTCCAGGCGCAACTGTGGCAGATCGAGCGTCAGGTCGACGCCATCGCCCGCAACGAGCGCCTGATCGAGATGATGGAGAAGCGCCAGAAGGCCCTGGACGAGCACGACCGCTACGAGGCCTCGAGCCTCGAGAACCTCACCGGCCGCCTGGCCGAGGTCCGCAGCCGCCAGGAGGCGGAGCTGGAGCTGCTCGCCAACGACCAGCAGCAGGTCTCCTACGAGGACCTGGCCCGGATGCAGATCGAAGACGAGGGCCGGTCGATCTCGGCTCCCGAGTCGATCTACTCCGAGCGCGGCTTCGAGCTCGCCCCGGTCATGCGCTGATCTCTCCCTGGAGCGGTGCTGGACCCACGGGTCCACCACTCGACCCACGGCGGGCGGCCGATCCGAAAGGGTCGGTCGCCCGCGGTGCGTTCGTGAGGCCGGATTCTCGCGATTCGGGTGAAGATCCGAGGCTCGGCGGCCTCGGTAGGTCGGAACCGACCACCGTCGCCTCCGAGCTCGACCACCATGAAACGACGCCCGCAACGACGTGACTTCGAAGCGCTGGTCCACGCCCACCACGAAGCGGTCTACCGCTCGGCCCTGCGCCTGCTCACCGACGACGCCGCCGCTAGGGACGTGACCCAGGAGGTCTTCCTGCGCGTGCTCGAGGGCAAGCTCGTGATCGCGGAGCCCGATCGGGCGCGGCAGATCCTGTGCTGGTGGTCGGTCCGGGCGGCGCTCGACGCCAGACGCGGGGCGGAGCGACGCCGCCGCCGAGAACAGGAGCACGCCTTGGAGAGAAGCCCGAGCGAGGACCGCGACCCGATCGAGACGGCCGACGGACTCGCCCAGCTGCGCGCGTTGCTAGCGGAGCTTCCCGAGGAACTGCGGCTGCCGCTGGTGCTGCGAACCCAGGAGGGCCTGGGCTACGCCCGCATCGGCGAGGCGCTCGACATCGCCGAGAGCACGGCGCACGGGCGGGTGGAGCGGGCCTTGGAGCGCCTGCGCCGCGGCCTGGTCGGGGCCGGGCTTCCGGCGGCCCTGGCCGTCGACCTCGAGGGGAGTCTCGCCCGCGCCCAGCCGATCGCGAACACGGCTGGCCTGGCGGAGTCGCTGCTCGGCCTCGAGGCACCGATCGCCGCGGGCGGGCTCTGGGCCTGGGCCATCGGCTTGCCCGTGGCGGCCGGGCTCGCGCTCGGCGTCGCGACCCTGGGTCGGGGCGACGGTCGGGAGGACCCGAAGCTCGCGGCGATGTCGTCGCCCGCCGCCGAGGCCGAACCTGCCGCGATCGTGGAGGTGGCCTCGCTGGTCGACCCCACAGGCACCGCATCGATCGACACTCCCGCCACCGGATCGCGGCGCGAGCTCGCCACCGCTGGCCCCGCCGACGCCGTCCAAGTGCCGATCGGCACGGCCCGCGGCCAAGTCCTCGACGCCGACGGCGTGCCCGTCGCGGACTGCGAGGTGACCGTCGCCTCGGTGGAGCGCGTCGGCAAGCAGCCACGCTTCAGCGCCACGGCCCTCACGGACTCGAGCGGACGCTTCGAGGCCGAGGTCGCACTCGCCGATGCGGCCGGTGGCCTGTACCGCCTGCACGCGCGCCGCGCGCAACTCTCGATCCAGCGCAGCGAAGTGGCGCGCATCCTGCCCGAGCAGGTGACCGACTTCGGCCTGCTGCGGGCCAAGGCGCTGCTGCTCCCTGAGGTCGGCGCCTTCGACCTCTCGATCGAAGTCGTCGGCCCCGACGGAGCGCCGATCCCGGACCTGCGGCTGGACCTCGCGAGTCAGCGGCCCTTGGCGGACGGTGGTGCGGACCCGATCTCGGGCTGGCACGCTCGGGCGGACTGGGCCGAGCGCAACGAGGTTCGCCTGACCACGGACGGCAGCGGCCTGGCCTACCACCGTGGCTCGCTCTTGGGCTCCAAGGTGCTGCGCGTAGTCGACCCGCAGCAGCGCTTCGCGCCGGCGATGGAGCGCTTCGAGGTGGCAGACGGCGATCCCGTCTCGCTCACGATCCAGCTCGATCGCGGCCTCGAGATCGCGGGGACCGTGCGCACGGTCGATGGAGTGATCCCCGATCCATCCGGCGTGCTCCTGACCTTGGTCAGCCCGACAACCGGCGAGCAGCGCTTCGCGGCACCGGACGACCTCGGACGATTCCGGATCGCCGGCCTCGAGCCGGGCGCGCATCGCATCCACGTCGGCAACGACCTCGCCGGGATCGAGGGGGCTGGCTGGTCGACCGGATCCGCAACCGTCGTCGCCGGCGACGAGGCGCTCGAGCTGCGGATCAAGCGCGCGGACGACCCGCGCGACCTGGGTCTGCACGGCGCGGAGCTGCACGGGCGCGTGCGCCTCGCTGCGGACGACTCGCCCGCGATCGTCGACCCCTGGGACCTGGACCTGTTGCGGATCGACCTGCCCGAGGGCAGCGACTTCGAGCTGGATTGGCTCCCGACACGCATCCTCCCCGCCCCCGCGCAGAAGATGATGATGCAGCCGATCCCCGAACCTTCGGACCGCTTCCACCTCCAGGGCCTCGCAGAGGGTCGCTACCTGTTGCGCCTTGCGCGGCAAGACGACGCGCCCGCCTTCCTGGGACCCATCGAGCTCGGCGAGGGGGAGGTTCGGCACGGCCTGACCCTGAAGCTGGAACCCGGCGGAACCCTCGTCGGAACGGTGGTCGACGGCCACGGCGATCCCGTCGCCGACGCCGTCGTGATCGCGACCGGCGCCGGTCCCCTCTCGGACGCGGCGGTCCAGTGGATCGACGAGCGCCTCCGCCTCACCGACGGGCGCGAGCGCGTCCTCGGCCACGGCGCCGTCCGCACCGACGAGCGGGGGCGTTTCGGCCTGACTGAGCTCCCGGCCGGCGTCGCCTTCCATGCGGTGGCGCTACACCCCGCTGCCCGGCCGACCGTCGGACCGCGCTGCGTCCTGGAAGCCGGCGAATCGGGAGCGCCGATTCAGCTCCGGCTGGAGCCCCGCTGAGGCGTTCCTCCCCCTCGGGCCTGGCCGGCCCCGCCGCAACCAAACGGCAGTCTGCCGCAGTTCGCACGGCATTCGAGACCGGCAAGTTCATCGGTCTCGCCGTTCTGATCGACAGCGGTCCACTCCGCGAGCTTGGCTGCCGTTCCCTGCGCGAGCGGGCAGCTGAGGAACAGACCTGCCCGGACACACGTGTTATCCATGTACCCGGATCAAATCGTGACTCGCCAATTCGCATTACCGGCTGCCGTCGTGCTGGGCCTGGTCATCGGAACCGGGTGGGGTGTCTTGGACGAGGTCAATGGCAGTGAGCCGAACACCCTTCCGAGAGCGGCGATCGTCGCCCCGCCGATGGACGCCGCGGTGGAGTCACTGGCCGTTGCTCTGGCGCCCCCGCGAGATCCCCAGGTCGCGGGCGAATCGGACCAGCGAGGGATTGCGCCCGGAGCTGCCGCAGCTTCGAGGATCCGAGACATCCTGCGTGCTGCCCGCGAGCGGCTCGAAGCTTCGGGCCAAGGCGTGGTACTCGACGACGGCCAATTCCATGGCGCGGCGATCGGCATCGCCGGTCCGCCGCTACTGACCGGCCATGGCGTCCTGGTCCTCGGATCGGAGTTCGGCCAGTGGGAGTACACCTCGACGGAGAGCGAGTACGCGGCCAGCGGGACGATGGTCGGGGGACGACGGGCGTTCGAGTGGGCCCTGACCAACCCGAACGGGACTCGCGTCCATCACGACCATGGGCGGGCAGATGGGTCGGAGTGACCTTCAGGACAGGCGTCCGTTGTCGACCGGATGAAGCGCCCTGGTGGCGGGCGGGCTCGCGGTGATCTCGGGCCGAGCGGTCGTCGCGCCGCTGCTCGGCGGGCCTGGGGTCGAGCCGAGCGCCCACGCGCCTCGCGACCTCGAATTGCCTGGTGACGCATCACAGCGTGCGACAGTCGACTCAGCCCCGATCGACGTGCTCCAACCGTCGCGGCGCCCACTCTCACTCGGCCTGTCGGACGAGATCGACGCATGGGTCTCCGAATCGTCCGAGGCAGAACTCGGCACGCGGACGATGCCGATTTGGGTCCATGGCGAGGAGTCCGAGCTGCGCGGCTTCGGGATTCGCGTGAACGGCTCCGACGAGGGACTCTGGTGCTTCTTCGACGACGACGAGCAGCTGCGGGCGGTCGGTCCGCTCGTCGACGGCGCACCCTCGGGGCGTTGGGAGTACTTCGACGACCAGGGCACGCTCGAGCGCGCCGGGTCCCAAGTCCACGGAACCAAGGTCGGGCCCTGGTACACGAGCTACGGCGACGGCGCTTTTCACCGCGCGATCTACCAGTTCGATCTCCAACTCGACGACGGAGCCCGAATCGAGGAGTTCGACCTCGAAAGCCAGTGGCTCCCGACGCCGCCGTGACCCGCCGCGCGACGGGCGTCGGAGCGCAGCTGTCGTCCTCCTCGCGCAGCTCGTCCCCGGCCCGACCCGGCGGCTCGTGGGCCGGGGGGCCCCGCTGTCGGAAGAACGCCAGAGGGCCCCTAGGGCCCTCCAGGCCCGCCCAGTCGGGCAAATTCAAAATCAAATTTTGAATTTGCCCGACTGGGTGGTCGATTGACCCGGCCATGATCGAGCGAGACCTCGCCCACCGGCTACGGCACGCCGCCTCCCAGCACCCGGCCGTGACCCTCACCGGCCCCCGCCAGAGCGGCAAGTCGACCCTCTGCCGGACCCTCTTCCCGAGCCACGCCTACGTCAACCTCGAGGCCCCGGATGCCCGGGACTTCGCGCTCGACGATCCTCGGGCCTTCCTGGACCGATTCGAAGGCGGAGTGATCCTCGACGAGATCCAGCGCACGCCCGCACTGCCCTCGTACCTGCAGGTCCTGATCGACGAGGATCCGCGCCCCGGCCGGTGGATCCTCACCGGGTCGCAAAACCTGGCCCTGCTCGAGTCGGTCAGTCAGTCCCTCGCCGGCCGGTCGGCCGTCCTGCATCTTTTGCCCCTCGCCCGAGACGAGGTCATTCGCTTCGACGCCTACCCCGCGACCCTCGACGAGACCCTCGTCGCCGGCGGCTACCCGCGCATCTTCGACCAGGGGCTCGATCCCGCCGACTGGCTCGGCTCCTACGTCGCGACCTACGTGGAGCGCGACGTGCGCACGATCACGAACGTGGGCGACTTGGTGGCCTTCCGCCGCTTCGTCGAGCTGTGCGCAGGCCGCACGGGACAGCTGCTCAACTATTCCTCCCTCGCTGCGGACGCGGGCGTGACCCAGCCGACCGCCAAGTCGTGGCTCGGAGTCCTCGAGGCGAGCTTTCTGGTCCATCGCCTCCCGCCGTTTCACGCCAACCTGCGAAAGCGCCTGGTCAAGCAGCCCAAGCTGCACTTCTACGACAGCGGCCTCGTCTGCTGGCTGCTCGGGATCCGCAGCCCCGACCACCTGCGCGCACACCCCCTACGCGGCGCGATCTTCGAGTCCTGGGTCGTGTCAGAGCTCGTCAAACACAGCCTCAACCGCGGCGAGCCCGCGCGCCTCGCCTTCTACCGTGACCGCGACGGAGTCGAAGCCGACATCGTCATCGAAACCCCTGACCGCATCTGCACGATCGAAGTCAAGTCCGCGAGCACGCCCTCGACCAGCCTCCTGGACGGCATTGCGCGCGTCCGCGCTAGGCTCGAAGCCACGGGCAAGCCCATCGAAACGACAGTCGTCTACGGCGGCGACGAACTGCAGGAGCGTTCCAAAGGCACCTTGATCCCCTGGCGGCAGGTCGCCGAGCGCGACTGGTCCTAGACGCGGACGAGGGATCGGCAGAAACCACCGACCCGACGACCCGACCGGAGATCGGCGGAGTGAGCCTCGGTCGAGGCCATCTCGTCATCGAGGGCGACAACAACCACCCTCGGGCCTCAAGGAATCGGATCCACGTTGCGCCGGCTGTCGACGGCCGTGCCGGCGACGACGTAGGCGCGCACGTCGAACTCGAAGCCTTGGCCGGTGATCGCGGCGATGATCGACGGGGTCACGGGGACCTCGAAGGTCTGCGTCGTGCTCCCCCCGCCCCCCAGCACGCCGCCGGCGCTGGCCTGGTGGACGATCGGGCCGCCTTCGCCGAAGCGCACTTGCAAGAGGACTCCGTAGGCCTCGTCACCGGCTGCGACGCTCGCGAGATCCACCTTGAAGCGCACCACCTTGTTCGCGCCGTCGAACTCGGTCGGCTGCAGCCCGCTCATCAGCACCTGGGGCTCGAAGATCTCGAGCTGCAGGTTGCGCGGGACGCCGACGATCTCCTGGAAGGTGCCCTGGGGCCAGTGGATCTGGACGCTCTCGACCTCGCTGGCCGTGCCCAGGCCGAAGTGCACCTCGCGCGAGCTGCTGCACAGGAAGACCGGGTCGCCGAGTAGCTGGCGCTTGAGCACGACGCCGTCCACCAGGGCGTCGATCCGCGAGCCGAAGGCCTCCCAGTTGCTGGTCGTGCCGCGCAGGCGCAGTTGCAGGAAGCCGTTGGCCGGGTCGACCATGGCCGGGTTGGCCACGAACAGGCGGCAGAAGTCCGACTGGATGCCGACGCCGGGGGCGCCGTTGTTCATCAGGTAGAAATCGAGCAGGCCATCGCGGTTGACGTCGCACATGGCAACGCCCCGCCCGGCACCGTCGTCGGCCGCGCCCGACAGCTCGTCGGCGACCTCGGTGAAGGTGCCGTCGCCGTCGTTGAGGTAGAGATCGTTGGCCGCACGCGGGTCGTTCTTGATGAACGGCGCGGCGGGGATCACGCCGTTGGACACGTACAGGTCCTCGAAGGTGTCGAGGTCGAAGTCGGCCCACTGGATCGACCACGACGACACGAGCAGGGTCCCGTCCGCGGTCTCACCGGAAGCCACCCCCGCCGTGTAGGTGGCGTCCGCGAAGAGGCCCTTGTCGTTGCGCAGCAGCAGGTTGTCGCCGAGGTTCGACTTGTAGAAGTCCCAGTCGCCGTCGTGGTCGTAGTCGGCGCCGTTGATCCCCATGTTGTAGTGGGGTCGCTCGTCGAAGTTGGTCTCTTCGGTGATGTCCGTGAAGGCCAGGCCGCCGCCCAGGTCGAGGTCGTTGCGGTAGAGCTTGTTGGGCGTGACCCACTGGCCGAAGTCGTTGCCGACCAGGATGTCCTGGTCCCCGTCCTCGTCCCAGTCGATCGAGCAGATCGAGAGTGCACAGCCGGCCGTGGCCTGGCCCTCGGGCGAGATGTAGGGGAAGCCGGAGATCGAGGGCCCGAAGAGGGCGAAGTCGTCGATGCCGAGCTCCGCGGCGCGCTCCACGAAGCGCGGACCGACCACGTCGCCCTGGTTCTCGTAGTAGCGGTTCACGCCGCCGAAGTGGTACGGGAAGTTGAGGCTGTCGACGTAGTTGCCCACGTACAGGTCCAGGTCGCCGTCCTTGTCCCAATCGCCCCAGGCCGAGCAGGAACTCCAGTCGTCCCCGGCCACGCCCTCGGCCGCGGCCACGTCGGTGAACGAGCCGTCCGCGTTGTTGTGGAACAGGATGTTCGCCCCGGAGTTGGTCAGGTAGACGTCGATCCACCCGTCGCCGTCGTAGTCGCCGGCCATCACGCCGATGGTGTCGGTGATGTACCCGAGCTCGACACCGCTCTCGACCGTGACCTCGGTGAAGACCCCGCCGTCGTTGCGGAACATGTCGTGGCGCCCGAAGGAGTTGGTCGCCAGCAGGTCCTCGTCCCCGTCGTTGTCGTAGTCGAACCAGGCCGCGCCGCCGCCCATGGCGTAGGAGAAGTTGCCGTCCACGTGCTTGTAGCCGACGCCGTAGGCGTCGCTCTGGTCGGTGAACCAGGTCTGGGCCTGGGTCGGAGCGGCGAGCAGGGCGGCGGCCGCGGCGGAGCCGAGGAGGGCGGAGAAGGCGGTCGTGGGGAGCATGGGGACGGGGTCCTTGACGTCGAGGCGGGGGGGCCGAGGCGGGCTCCCCAATCTAGCCTGGATCCAGGCCAGCGACCGTCGCCGCGTCGAGCCCGCAGCGGCGGTGCGGAATTGCGGCCAGCGTGTCCAACTCGTGAGCTGCCGGCGTCCCGTCGACCGAGCCCCAGCAGGAAGGGCTGCGCGGCCGCCACGGGCCCCGACCCTCGGCCAGGTGCCGACGGCGGGCGTGCCGGGCGCAGATCCAGCCGGCCGATGCGGGCTAGTGTCCTGGATCAGGAATTCGGCGTCACTTCCCGGGCTCCGATCGCCGCTGGCGTCGCCTGCGCCTCCTCCGAGTATCGCAGCGGATACGCGTCGTCGGCGCGCCTAGCCAGCATCGATCGGACCTCCGGGAAGTGACGCCGAATTTCTGATCCAGGACACTTGAGTCGAGATTCCCTTTCACCCCGCGCCCCCCGTCCCGTCCCCTCCACCATGCAGAGCGTGCTCCGATCGAACATCGTGGGGCCGGGTCTCGCGGCCCTGACCCTGGTCGCCGTGGGAACGGCACTCGAGCCCTCGCGGGCCGGCGCCGCTGGCGCGTCGAGCGGGCCGCTCCTCTCGACCCAGGCGCCGCATGGCCCCGCTCCGGGCGGCGCTCCCCTCGAGTTGATCCCCGATCGAGCGCTGGTGAAGGTCGCCATCGACGACCCCGCCGGGTTCCTCGATCGACTGGCCGGCCAGCCGGCGGTCACGGCCCTCGCCGCCCTACCCGGGAACTCCGTCCAAGCCCTCGGTCGCGTCCGCGCGGCCCTGGCCGAGGCCGAGAGCGAGCTGGGGCTGCCGCCGCTCGCGCTCGCCCGCGACCTGGGCGGCGCCGGCGGCGTCTTCTGGCTCGACTTGAAGAACCTCAAGCCCGACTACGGCCTGGTGCTGCGCGGGAGCGACAACGGTGCAAGCCGAGCGGCACTGGAAGTCCTGCTCGCTCGCGCGGCCGAGCGCGCCGGATTCCCCGGCGCCTTCGACGCCCCCACCGCCCACCGCGTCGGCGTCGACCTGTGGGAGTTGGGCGACGACGCGGCGGTGGGCTGGCGCGACGGAATGGCCATGCTCGCCAAGGACAGCGACGCGGTGCTCGCCACCCTGGGCGGCGCCGCTGCGCGCCAGCGCGAGCGCAGCCGCGGTCACTGGACGCCGGCCGGTCCGACGGGTGCCCTGGGTGCCCAGTTCGACCTGGAGCGGGCACGCCTTCTGGCGGAGTTCGGCGACGACGACGGCCTGCGCGATCTCGTCCGCCTGCCGGACAAGCCCGAGGGGCAACTGATCTTCGGTCCGTCCCTGTCCACCATCGCGCGCGGCGACGTACTCGACGCCTGGCTGACCGCCGACCCCAACGGCGTCGAGCTCGGCCTCGCCAGCACCGGCCCCGACGTGGTTCCGCCCACCTCGATCGACCTGGCCATCGAGCCCGGCCCCACGGACCTGCTGTTCGCGACGCTCCACCGCGAGCCCGGCGTGCTGGTCGACGGCACGCTCGAGCTGGACGACGAGGCGAGCGCCAGCCTCGCCAAGGGTCTGTCCCAGTTCGAGCTGCTGATGGGCGGACTGGACCTGCGCCGCGACGTGCTGCCGCGCCTGGGCCCGACGGTGCAGCTGATCGCGCGCGAGATCCCCTTCCGCTCGGGGCCCGCGCCGGAGCTGCGCCTGCCCGCCCTGGCGCTGGTGATGGAGCTGAACGACTCCGACCTGGTGCGCGAGCCCCTGGTGGCCGCCTTCCAGAACGCGATCGTGCTCTCCAACGTCGACCGCGCCCAGAAGGGCGAGGGGCGACCCTTCCTGCTGCGTCGCGCCGAGGTCGACGAGACCCACGCGCTGACCGCCGCCCACTACAGCCGCCCCGCACCCGGCGAACCGATCGACATGGTCTACAACGCCGCCCCGGCCTGCGCGGCGACGGCGAAATGGCTGATCCTGGCCAGCCACGAAGACCTCCTGAACGACCTGATGGACGAGCTGCCCACGGCGAGGGACAACCGCGCCCAACCGGTGGCGGATCGCATCGGGCCGTCAATCGAGCGCCTGGTCGTCGATGGATCCCGCGCGGCCGCCCTGATCGAAGCCCAACGGGATGCGATCGAGCTTGCCATCAGCCTGCGCCGCGGCCTCAGCGAAGCCCGCGCCCGCGAGTTGGTCGACGGCGTGCTCGCCCTGCTCGCCGCCCAGTCGCACCTGTCGCTCGAGCTCTCGGCCACCGGCCCCGACGGCCTGGCCCTGGTCGTGCGGCTGGACTCCGGGGGAACGGCCGAGTGACTCGCGACTGGCTCGAACCCGCGGCCGGCGCCGACCTCGACTGGGGGCCTGCGGCCGCGGCCCACCTGCTGCGGCGCGCAGCCTTCGGTGGCTCGCGCGAGGAGGTCGACGCCGCGGTGCAACGCGGCCCCGAGGCCACCGTGGACGCGCTCTTCGAGCAAGCCGCCGACTCGCGGCCCGACGGTCAGATCGCCCTGCTCCTGGGCTCGGGCGACATCGAGCTGCTACAGGCCTGGTGGACGCGGGCCCTGTGCGGCGGAGCCGGCGCCCTGCGCGAGCGCGCGACCCTGGTGTGGTCCAACCACTTCGCCACCTCCTGGGACAAGGTCGTCGACGTGCGCCTGATGCACGCCCAGAACGCGACCCTGCGCGAGCACGCCCTGGGCGACTTCCGCGCGCTCCTGCGCGCGATGCTGACCGACGGCGCCATGTTGGTCTGGCTCGACGGCGTCGAGAACCGCCGCGGCGCGCCCAACGAGAACCTCGCCCGCGAGGCGTTCGAGCTGTTCTCCCTGGGGCGCGGCAACTACACCGAGACCGACATCCGCGAGGCGGCGCGCGCCCTGTCCGGTTGGCGCGTGGTCGGGCGCCGCGCGAAGCTCTACCCCGAGGACCACGACGACGGCGACAAGCACGTGCTCGGCGCGCGCGGTCCGCTCGGCGTCGACGGGTTGGTGGACGCGATCTGCGAGCTGCGCGCCTGCACGCGCTTCGTGGCCGCGCGGCTGGTGCGCGAGTACGTGGGTCCGGCGGCGCCCGAGGGTCTGGTGGGCGAGGTCGCGCGCGACTTGCACGCGGGCGACTACGACCTGGGCGCGACCCTGCGGCGGCTCCTGCTCTCGCGCGGCTTCTTCGCGCCCGGACCCCGCGCCGGTCGCATCGCGGGCCCCCTCGAGCTGATCGCCACCGCCTCGCGCAGCCTAGGGGCGAGCCTGCCCCCCGCCCGCGCGGCGGCCCTCGCCACGCGCCTGGGTCAGGCGCCCTTCCGTCCGCCGACGGTCGAGGGTTGGGAGGGTGACCGCGCGTGGATCGGTTCGACGACGTGGATCGGGCGGCGCGACGCGGCGCGCGAGCTGGCCGAGCACTGGGCCGACGAGGCACGCGGAGCCGTCCCGGACGAGCCGAGTGAGCTGTTCGACGGGTTGCTCGCGAGCCTGCTCCCCGGCCGCCCCGCGCCCCCCTGGCGCGCCGCCGCCGTGCGCGCCACCGCCGAGGCCGGCTCCCCCCGCGCCGCGCGCGCCACCTGCGCGGCCCTGATCCTCGCTTCACCCGAGTTCCAACTGGTCTGACCCATGGCTTCGACGCGACGCGAGTTCCTCTTCCACGGCGTGCAGATCGCGGCCGTGACCGCCGTGGCGCCCTGGGCCCTCTCGCGGCGCGCGTTCGCGTCCACGGACGACGGCGGGGCGCGGGTGCTGGTGGTGATCGAGCTGGCCGGCGGCAACGACGGGTTGAACACCGTCATCCCCTGGCGCGACGAGCGCTACCACCGCGCGCGCCCGACCCTCGCCGCCGCCGCCGCCGGGGCCCACGACATCGGCGCGGACCTGGCCCTGCATCCGAGCCTCCCACGCTGCGCGGGGCTGCTCGCAGCCGGCGAACTGGCCATCGTCCAGGGCGTCGGCTACCCGCAACCGGACCGCTCGCACTTCCGCTCCAGCGATATCTGGCAGACGGCGCTCGCTCCCGACGTGCACGAGGACGTGGGCGACGTGGACCGCCGCACGGCCACCGGTTGGCTCGGACGCGCCTGCTCGCAGCTCGCGCGCCGCGGCGAGGCCGCGCCCCTGGGCGTCCACGTGGGCGACGGTCCGCCGCCCCTGTCCCTGACCGACGCGGGAGCGCCGGGCGCGGCGATCGGGGGCGACCTGACCGACCGTCGCCGCGAGTTGCCGCCCGCGGCCGCCGCCGCGCGCGACGCCCTGTCTGCCCAGCACGACGGCGATCGCGGCGAGCTCGCCTTCCTGCGCGCCACCGCCCGCGACGGCCTCGAGCTCGAGCGCCGGCTCGAGGGCGCCGCGCGCGTCCAGCCCAGCGCCGACTGGCCCGGCACGGACCTCGCGCGCAAGTTGCGGACGATCGCGGTGCTGGTCGCCAGCGGCTTCCCCGCGCGCGTCTACACCCTGCGCCTGGGCGGCTTCGACACCCACGCGGACCAGGCGCCAGTGCAGGCGTCGCTGCTGGGCGAGCTGGACGGGGCCCTGGGCGCCTTCCGCGACGAGCTTGCCGCCCGCGAGGCCCTGGGCCGCGTCACGACCCTCGTCTACAGCGAGTTCGGTCGCCGCGTAGCCGAGAACGGCACCCGTGGCACCGACCACGGCGCCGCCGCGCCGGTGTTCCTGCTCGGCGGCGCCGTGCGCGGCGGGCTGCACGGCGAGCGGCCCGACCTCGCGCACCTCGAGGACGGCGACGTGCGCCACTCGACCGACTTCCGCTCGGTGTACGCGACCCTCGAGCGCGACTGGCTCGGCGTCCACCCGACCTCGAAGCGCGCGCCCCTCGACTTGTTGCGTGGTTAGTCCGCCGCCGCCGGCGCCGGGAAGCACTCCTCGATCAACTCCTCGAACGGCGCCCCCCAGCCCTCCAGGACCAACGTGCGCACGCCGCGCCGCTCCAGGTGCGAGGCGATGATGCGGCTGGGGTCGCCGCCCTCGGTGGTGATCCAGAAGTGGCGGTTCGCGTTGTCGCGCAGGTTCTCCCAGACGTTCTTGGTCGAGGTCCCGGGCGCGCCGTAACGCGCCAGGAAGTCGTCCTCGAATTCCACGTGGCGCAGGCCGAGCCAACGCATCAGGTTGACGTCCTCCATCGACAGGCCGATGAAGACGCAGTGGCTGTCCTGCAGCGCGCCCGCGAAGACGCGGTTCGCGAAGGAGGCCGGGTTCGCCAGGGAGCGCCAATACTGCGCGTCGGTGAACACCAGCGTGTCCGGGGAAGCTCGTCGGTTGCGGACGTTCGGAAGGTAGCCGTGCAGGTGATAGACCTGGATCGGCGAGCGCCCGCCCGCGCCCCCGCCGCGCCGCGGATGGAAGCTGGCGCGGGGCACGGCCCAGACCACCGGCGCGGACTGGTAGCTGTGGCCGCGGTTGGCCTCGATCTCGAGCAGGTCGTCGGCGTTGAAGGTGATCACTCGCTCGATGCGCGGCGTGGGTGACGCCTGTTCCTGACGCAAGAGCCTAGCGAGCACGTCGAGGGTGTCGCCGGACCGCGGTCCGTCCGCGAAGTCGCGGTACAGCTCCTGAGCCAAGAGCGCCGCGAAGCGCTCGCTGGCGCGTTCGGCGGCCTCGAGTTCGCCGCCGTTGTCGCGTGCCGCCTTGATCTCCTCGGCGCGCAGGGCGTGCTCGAGCTCTTCGAAGACCATCTGGTAGGCCAAGGGGTGCGGCTTCGCGCCGCCCGCGCCCATCCAGTCCGGCAGCCGCTCGTCGCCGGTCACCCGGCGCCACATGGCTCGCACCAGGTCGGGCCAACTGCGCAGGCCGCGCGACAGGGACACGCCGGCGCCGAGCACCAGGGTCACGCCGCCGCGTCGGGCGTCGCGCACGAGGGCGCGCCGCGCGTTCTGCGGGAGACTGCGCAGGTAGTGACGATTCGGTCTGTTGGCCAATGCTCCTCCTCGACTCGTTGGGCCCGGGGTAGGCGGACGTCAGGTGCCAGGCACAAGACCGCCGCCTACCCCGGGCCGCGCTCGAGTTCCTCCGCCAGGCGCGCGAGGGCCCGGTGCAGGCTAGTGCGGACGGCACCCGCATTCTTGTCCAAACAGGCCCCTGCGTCGGCGGCCGACATCCCCAGCACTCGCACCAGGGAGATCACCTCGCGGTCCTCCTCGCGCAGGCGGTCGAAGGCGGCCTCGATCGCGCGCAGCTCCTCGAGACTCGCGACCTGGGTCCCCGGGCCGGCCAGGCCGGCGTACTGGTCCAGGAGCAGGTCGTCCCCGCCCCCCGCTTCGCGCCCGATGTCGCGCTTCTGGGCCCGGTGGTAGGCCCAACGGTCGGCGATCTTGCGCTGGGCCAGGGTGTAGATCCAACGGCGGAAGCCGGCCTCGCCGCCGCCCTTGAAGCCCTCGGCGCTCTCGAGCACTTCGCGACAGGTGCTCTGCACCACGTCCTCGACCGACTCCCGCGCGCGCAGGGCCGGTGCCAGGCGCAGGCGGACGAAGGTCCGCAGGGCCGGCAGGCCCTGGGCCAGGAGGGCTTCCATGTCGGGAGCGGGCTCGCTGTCGCCTTCGGTCACGGGCTCAATGGTAGGAAGTTGCGAAGGAGCCGGTGACACTCGCGGCCCGTGGCGGATCGATTAGCGTGGGGCCGCGCGCACCCCGCCCATGAGCGACGACCAGCCCCTCCCCCTCCAGGACGAACCCCACCGGGCCGCCGTGGAAGAGCTCGTGATCGCGGCCCTCGAGCGCCACGAACAGGAGGGCGAGGCGGGCGTGGTCAGCCTGCTGGAAGGGCATCCGGAGCTAGCCAGCGACGTGCGCCGCCGCCTGGCACGCCTGGCGCGCATGGGCCTCTTGGACCGCGGCGCCCTCGGCGAGGGCCTGCCCGAGCGGGTCGGCGACTACCGCATCGAAGCTCTGATCGGCGAAGGGGGCATGGGCGTGGTCTACCGCGCCCGCGACGACGAATTGGGGCGCTCGGTGGCGCTCAAGGTGCTGCGCCCGGAGCTGCTGCTGGTCCCCGGCGCGCGCGAGCGGGTGCGGCGCGAGGCCACGGCCGCGGCCCAGCTCGCCCACCCGGGCGTCGCCGCCCTGCACCGCTTCGGCGAGCACGAGGGCGTTCCGTGGTTGGCCATGGAGCTGGTCGAGGGACGCAGCCTGGCACAGATCCTCGAAGCGGTTGCCGAGCACGACGGCGATAACCTCGACGGCGCGACCCTCGTGCCCGGCTCCGACGACGGCTGGACCCGCGCCTGCCTGCGGGTGGCGCGCGACGTCGCCCGAGCCCTGGAGCACGCCCACGGGCGCCGCGTCTTGCACCGGGATGTCAAACCGTCGAACGTAATCGTCACCGACGACGGGCGCGCGCGGCTGGTGGACTTCGGCCTGGCGCGCATCGACGGCGCGGCTCGTCTGACGCGCACGGGGACGCGCCTGGGATCGCTGCAATACATGGCGCCCGAGCAGCTCGCGGCGGCCTCCGACACGATCGACGGTCGAGCGGACGTGTTCTCCCTTGGTGCGACGCTCTACGAGCTGTTGACCCTGCAGTCGCCCTTTGCGGCGCCGAGCCCCGAGGAGACCATGCGGCGCATTCGCGAGGGCCAGCTGCTTCCGCCGCGACGACTCGCGCCGAGCCTCTCGCGCGACGTGGAGGCGGTGGTGCTCAAGGCGCTCGCCACGGACCCGGCGCGGCGCTATGCCACGGCCACGGCCCTGGCCGACGACCTGGACAACTTGCTGGCCCTGCGACCGGTCAGCGCGTCGCCCCTGGGCCACTTCGGCGTCGCTCGCCTGTGGTTGCGCCGCCGGCCGCGCATCGCGACGGGACTGGGCGTGGCGCTGGTAGCCATGGTCGTCGCCGGCGCGACCCTGGCAATCCAGGAGCGGCGAGCCACGACTCGTGTCGCCGCCCAGCGCGAGCAGGCCGATCGCAACGCGGCTTCGGTTCGTCGGCTGCTCACGGATCTGACCCTTTCCCTACGCACGCGCCTCGACATCTACGACGCCCTCGACTCGGCGGCCCTGTCCGAACTGGCGACGGTCGAGACGCCGGCCGCCTTCCTGCCCGACCTGCGCGACACGGACCCCCTGCTGGTCGCGCGCTCGCGACTGCTCCTGGGAGCGGCGGCCCAGGCGCGCGGCGATTGGTCGGCGACGCGTGTGCACCTGAACGAGGCCATCACGGCCCTGGACCGGGTGCCCCGAGACAGGAACCGCGGCCTGCTGCTGCTGGCCCACGCCATGCTCGGCGACCTGCACGAGATCCTGGGGGATCGGCGGGCCTGCCTCGATTCCTATCGCGATGCGCTGGAGATCTACGAGCAACTCGAGCGCGAGCGCCAGACGGAACCCGCCGACCTGGGAACCGTCATCGGCGTGCTCGGCAACCGCGCCTATCTGGCGCGCATCGCGGGACGCCTGGACGACTTCGAACGCGATGTGCGACGCGGGCGCGAGATCGCCGCCGACGCTCCGGACACACCCGACGCGAACATGTCCGTGGCCAGGCTCGAGTTCGAGGAAGCCTGGATGCGGATGCTGGCCGACGACTTGCCTGTGGCGCGGCGGGCCGCCGCCCGCGCCGGTGCCGCCCTGGAACGCTTCGAGGGCGCGGGGGTCGTCCTGCCCTCGCCCCGACTGCGCTACCACCGCCTCTTGGCACTCCTCGCGAACATGGAGGGCGACGAGCCGGCGGCCCTGGCCGAACTCGCGACGGCGCGCCAGTTCCTGCCCACGGTCGAAGCGGCCGCAGGCGACTACTTCTGCGCGCTACAGCGGCTGATGTTCACCGACCAATGGGGTCAGTCCCTGCGCTCGGGACCGGAACTGTTGGAAGCGACGACCGAGTGCGACCAGGCCCTCGAGTTGGCGCTCGAGCGACACTCGAACATCGCCTCGATCTGCGAGGTCGGCTTGAACGTGGCCGCGCGGCAGTGCGCGCGCTGGGAAGCCCTCGGGGACGTGGAGCGTGCGCGGGCGGACATCGAACGGGCCGTGGGGCTCTTGGACGACGCCGTGCGGCCGACCGAGCGCGCCGATGCGTTGTTGTCCCTCGGGATCGCGTCGAGCAACCTCGGCGACGACGACCGGGCCATCGCATTCCTCGAGCAGGCGCTCGAGGTGGTGGAGTCGCCTCAGACCGTCGGGACCACCACTGCCCTGGTGCTGGAACGAAGCACCGCCAACATCCTGGCGCGGTTGGGCACAGCGCTCCTGCGCGCCGGTCGACCGGCCGAGGCCCTCGTCGTCCTGGAGCGTGCCGACGGGTCGCTGCGCGAGCTCGTCGACCGGGCGCCCTCCACCAACGAGCGCCGCTCATTGGCCTCGGTGGGCCAAGAGCTGGCCAACATCGCCATCGACGAGGGCGACTTCGACCGCTCGGCCGAGCGACTGACCCGCTCCCTGGCCTGGCTCGACCCGCAAGCCGACGCCGAGAACGCGGACCCCTGGTTGCGGCTCGAGCGAGCCTGGCAGACCTTCAGCCTGATCGCCGCTCACATGAACCGCGGCGCGCGCGACGAGGGTTGGGAGGTGATCGACCGGGCGTTGGCGTTCACGCCGCAGATCGCCGATCCCGAACTGGCCTACGAGATCGGCCTGATCGCGACCCAATCCCTCCGCGTTGGAACGCCCCACGAGGCCGAGGACATCCGCCGCAGTCTCGACGCGCTCGAGCAATGCGCGGACTTCGGCCTCGCCGCCCCGGACCGCTTCGCCCCCGAGACCGATGTCTGGGCTCCTCTGCAGGCGGACGAGCGCTTCGCGCCCATCGTCGAGCGCATCGCGCGCAACGCCGCGCGTTGACCCGGCGCCGTCGTCAGCCGCGTCGAGTCGAGGTCTGCAACAGCCGCAGGCCGCCGGTGGCCGAGGGCAGGGCCGCGGCCGGTTCCGGCTCGACTCTGGCGCCGAGCGCGACGCGCAGGTCGGCGGCGGAGCTCACCAGCGGCGCCTTGATGCCCGGCAGGGCCTCGGGACCGCGTCGTGCGAGGGACGGCAGGTCGACGACCGCGCGGGTCGCGGCGCAGAGCTGGCGGTGGTGCTCGGGGCTCAGGGGCCCCTCGATCAACTCCACGTCCAGGTCGGCGCCGGCGCCCAGGGTCGCGGTGAAGGCTCGCTCGAGGGCCTGGGTCGCGGTGGCGCGATCGCACTCGCGCGCGTGGCAGAAGAGGGTCAGGCGTGCCTCGGGATGGGCCATCAGCTCGGGGCCGAAGGCGGTGAACAGGTGGTGCAGCTCCGCCGGCCGATCCCATTGAGGCCAGGCCAGAACGATCGGCGGGAGGCTCGAGGCGTCGACCACCGCCTCGACCGTCTGGACGTCGACGGTCGGAGTCGGGGGGGTTGCGACCTTGTCCGCCGACGCCACCGCCGCGCGCACGCGCATGTCGCGCCCGATGCGCGCCGCGGGGCGCCAGTCCTGGGTGATCGGACCGAACTCGACCTCGCCGAAGCCCTGCTGCTGGAGCAGCGCGGTCAGGGAGGCTTGCGACCAGCCCCACTTGTGCTGCTGCGGCTCGCCGTCGCGGGCGATGTCCGGCGGCCAGCCGTAGAGGCCGACCATGGCCAGGTCGTGACCGAGGTCGTCGTGGTGTTGGCCGAGCAACGCGATGCAGCGCTCGAGGTCAGGCAACTCCAGGAACAGCTCGCCGCCCGGCCGCAGGACCCGGCGCCACTCGGCCACCGCGTTGACCGCCTGATCGAAGGTCAGGTGCTCGAACAGGTGGTTGGCCTCGATCAGGTCCACCGAGGCGGTCTCGAACATCGACAGGTCGTCGACCTGGGCGCACACGTCCGGCTCGCAGGCAGGGTTCGTGTCGACGTTGATCCAGCCCTCGCGCTTGTCCCGTCCGGCGCCCAGGTGCAGACGCACCTGGCCGGCCTCGTCGCGGGGCAGCATGCGCGCTGCCCAGTCCCGTCCGCTGCGGGCACGGGCCAGCTCGCGGCTCTGCCTGCGCTGCTCGATCTCGGGGCCGTCGAAGCCCGACAGCCAATACTCCCGGTGCTGGGCGAAGGTGTCGACCTCGATCTGGTGCCCGCGCGTGGCGGCGAAGAAGCGCGCGTCCCACTCCTCGCCGTAGGTCTCGCGCAGGTGGTCGTAGGCGTAGCGCTTCGCGCGCCGCTGGTACTCCTCGCGGCTGATCGTGCGGGTGCCCTTGACGCCATAGGTGCTGCCGCCCAGGTGCCGATAGGCCAAGCGGTCCGAGTAGGCCACGAACCAGCCGGCGCTGTAGAGCTTGAAGGCCAGCTCGTGGATCGCGCCCCAGCAGTAGGCGAAGCCGGCGTCCAGGAAGCCCACCTCGTGGGCCGCTTCGGCGCGCAGCATGAAGCCCAGGTAGTCGCAGGTGGTGACGGCACGCCACTCACCGCCGGGGCGCCGGTCCGCGCCGGGGTAGCCGCCGTCGGCGTTGGTGGGCGAGAGGATCGCCATGCGCTCCTCGCGCTCCATCTGCTCCACCAGCACCGCCGCCGCGTCGACGCCTTCATCGAAGAAGACGTCGTTCATCAGCACCCAGTAGTAGTCGTAGGCGTCGGTCTGACGGGCCTGCTCGAGCAGCAGGTTGTGGCCGTAGCACTTGCCCTTGAACTCGTCGTCCGGGTACCAGAGCGTGGCATGGCTGGAGACGTTGTCGAGCTCGCTGCCGCACTCGACGACGTAGACGTCGATCTCGTGGGCCGAAGGCTTCGAGAGCTGCGCGACCATGCGCTCGACCAGGTCCGGCCGATTGCGCGAGGCGACCAGGGCGGCGATCTTCAAGCGTAGGTCTCCTCGCGCCGCACCATGCGGACGTCGACGCCCAGGTCGAGGAAGTGACGCTCGATCTCCTCGGCGACGATGTTCGAGCGGTGACGGCCGGACGAGCAGCCGATGCCGATGCGCACGTCCGCATCGGCCTCCAGCAGCACGGCGATCAGCGGGATGACCGTGTCCAGGAAGCCCTGGGCCAGTGGCTGTCCCAACACGAACTGGCGCATGCCGTCGTCCGGCTGGTCGAAGAGGCTCCAGCCCTGCTCCCGGGCGGGGTTCTTCAGGAAGCTGACGTCGAAGTAGTAGTTCGCCGGGGGCGCGCCGTACTTGAAGCCGAAGGTGAGGAGCGTGAGGCGTCGCTGGGTGGCCATCGTGGATCGGCGGCGAGCTCCGCGGACACAGGAGGCGTGCGCGCGGGCCACAGGGCCGCTGAATCCTCGATCGGACCGGGAGGGCGACAGCCTGACCGACGGCGGCTCCTGGCTCCCGGCCGTGGGATCGGTCCGCCCTCAGGCGCCGATCAGGGGCGCCAGGGCCAGCTCGCCCGTGACCCGACGCACCGCGCCCGCGTGGCGCTCGGCCAGATCGGCGAACTCGGTCGGATGCACGCAGGCGGCCAGGATCTCGGCCGATTCGACCAGTCGCGGGCCGGGCCGGTTGAAGTAGGCGTTGCCGTCGGCGAGGTAGACGCGGCCGCGGCGGACCGCTCGCCAGGCCTCCCAGGGCAGGGCTTCGGCGAGCAGCGGGAGCTCGGCCTCGGTGCGCTCGAGGTCGAAGCCGCAGGGCTTGAGCACGACCACATCGGGATCCAGGTTGGCCAGCTCGGCGCGACCCAGCACCGGTGAATACTGGCCGGCGACGGCAACCAGGGCCCGACCGCCGGCGGCCCGCACCAGCTCGGGACACCAGGTCCCACCGACCATCACCGGGTCCAGCCATTCGATCGTGAGCACCGTCGGGCGGTGACCAATCGTGCGCGCACGCACGGCCAGGTCGGCCACGCGCCGTTCGAGTTCCAGGGCCACGCGCTCACCCTCGGCGCGCCGCCCGAGGGCCGCACCGACCCGACGCACATCCTCCCAGACGTGCGCCAGGCGCATCGGCTTGCAGGAAACGATCGTCACGTCTTCGCGCGCCAACTCGTGCAAGGCCCTGCGCACGTCGTCCAAGGAGACCGCACAGACGTCGCACAGGTCTTGGGTCACGATCACGTCCGGCTGGGCTTCGCGCAGTCGGTCGAGCTCGACCTCGTAGACGGTGATCGCGTCCTCCAGGACCTGACGCACGGCGCGGTCGATCTGTCCGCTGGAGCGGGGAAAGCCCCGGCGGGGGCGCGTCAAGACCGGCAGGCCGCTCACGCCCGAAGGGAAGTCGCATTCGTGCGAGACGCCGACGAGCTCGTCGCGAGCACCGACGGCGGCGACCAGCTCGGTCGCCGACGGCAGGAGGGAGGCTATTCGCATGCGAGAAGGGGGGGCGGGGCGCGGGCGGAGCCAGGGGTTCATCCTCCAAACCACCCTTCAGGGGTGCCAGTGCCGAGCTGCCGGGCGGCCAGGATCCGGGAAGCGTCGGCCGTTGCACGCCGTAGACCGGGCCTGGCGCCCGCGTCCGCGCCCACCGCGAGCCGGGCCTCGCCTGCGATCGCCGCTGCTGCCCCGCGCATCTGCCGACCGGCGAGCGCCCTGGCGGATCGATGGCGCTCACCTCGCCGGGCGCTTCTGGCCCTGGACGAGCCGCGTCCCGTGCCTCGCTCGGCCACGTCGGTCGTGGACCCGTGCGGGCGATCGGAGCTAGCCTCTGGCCCGTGATCGAGATCGAAAGCACGGGCGTCCCCATCGAGCGCTGGAACGGCTGCGGGAACGCCTTCCAGATCCTGGACCTGCGGGGCAGGTCGGCCAAGATCGTCTCAGGCACGATCGCCCGCGCGCCCGACCTGGCGCGCCGCGCCGCCGCTCCCGAGCGCGGAGCCGGGGTGGACGGGTTGGTGCTGATGCTCGACGAGCCGGGGGCCGACGTGCGCACCGCCATGTGGAACCCCGATGGTTCGCGGGGCGCGATCTGCGGCAACGCCCTGCGCTGCATCACCCACTGGATCGCCGACGAGCGCGCCGCGGCGACCGTGGCGTTGGAGATGGTCAGCGACGTGGGTCGCCACCCCGCGCGCGCCCGGCGCGACGGGCAGGGTCATTGGCACGCGGAAGTGCGCCTGGGCCGCGCCAGCTTCGATGCGGAGAGCTTGCCCCTCGACACCGGCCACGGAAGCGTCGTCGCCCAGTCCGCGGGCGGACCCTGGCGCGTCGCCGTCGACCTCGACTCAGAACGCCGCGAGGGCCTGGCGCTCTCGGTGGGCAATCCGCACTTGATCGTGCCCCTCGAGGGCCCGCCGACGGACGTCGACGTCGTGCGCCACGGCGCCTCGCTCGAGCGCTCCGCCGCCTTCCCCGACCGCGTCAACGTGTCCTTCGTGCAAGTCGTCTCCCCCACCGAGCTGCGCCAACGCACCTTCGAGCGCGGCGCCGGCGAGACCCTGGCCTGCGGCTCGGGCGCCTGCGCGTCGGTGGTCGCCCTGACGACCACCGGCACCTTGGAGCGCGGCGCGCAGGTGACCGTGCACATGGCCGGCGGCGATTTGGGCGTGACCTGGACCCGCGATGGGGAGCTGTGGCTGTCGGGCGCGACGGAACGCGAGACGCCGCCGCCGCAGTAGCTCGGCCAGCGTCGTCAGCGCTCGTCGTCGACCGCTGGAAAGGGCACGGCTTCGCCCGTGGCCTTGTCGATCGAGAGGCCTGCGTCGACGGCGCGCAAGCGCTCGACGAGCACGGCAACCAAGGCCGCGACGCGCTCGGGCCGCGTGGCGCAGAGTTCGTTCGACTCGCCCGGATCGGCGGCCACGTCGTAGAGCTCGAGGCGGCCGCCGTCGTGGAACCAGATCAACTTCTCGTCGCCCACGCGTAGCGCGCTGTACGGCTCGATCCCCGGGCCGTTCACGCCCCAGAAGTGCGGTTGGTGCCAGAGGATCGTGCGCGGCTGGGGGTCTCGGTCCGCGTCGATGCACGTGGCCGTCAGGTCGACGCCGTCCATCTGCGCCAGGTGCTCGGCCGGGATCTCGGCGCGCGCCGCGGTCAGCAATGTCGGGAAGAGGTCGTGCAGCACGGCCGTTTGAGTGGTGCGGCGGCCGGGCTCGACGTGCCCGGGCCAGCGCACGACCAGGGGCACGCGGGTGCCGCCCTCGTAGGCCGAGCCCTTGCCGCTGCGCAGAGGCGCGTTGTGGACGTGTGGCTCGCCCGCGCGGCCGTGGGCCGAGAGGCCGCCGTTGTCGGAGGTGAAGACGAACAGGGTCTCGCCGGCGAGGTCCAGCTCGTCGAGGGTCGCGAGCACGCGGCCGAGCATGTTGTCGACGCCCTCGATCATCGAGGCGTAGGCGGCTTCGACCGGGGGCAGGTCGGCGTAGTGCTCGACGAGCTCGGGGTTGGCGGTGATCGGCGTGTGCACCGCGTAGGGCGCCAGGTAGAGGAAGAAGGGCTCGCCCGCCGCGTGGGCGGCGCGCAGCTCCCCATCGGCGCGCTGGGCGAGGACGTCGGTCAGCCAGACCTGCTCGCCGTGCCACGGCTCGAGCCCCGGGACGCTCCAGGGGCTGGGGCCGTCCTCGCGCAGGTTGCCGAAGCCGTCGACACCCAGGTAGCTCCCCGGAGCGCCCAGGCCGTGTCCGGCCACGTTGACTTCGAAGCCCAGGGCCATCGGGTCGGCACCCGGCGTCCCCACCGCGCCCCAGTGGGCCTTGCCCACGTGGATCGTGCGGTAGCCGACTTCCGCCAGGAGCGCCGGCAGGGTCACCGCCCCCGGCTGCAGGCCGTTCACGTTCCAAGCCGGCGGGCGCAGGTGCGGGTGGCCGGCCGAGGTGTCGCGGTCGGCGTCGCGCACCCAATAGGTCACCCCGTGGCGCGCGGGAGACTGCCCGGTGATGAGCGACACCCGCGACGGCGTGCAGACCGGCGCCGAGGCGTGGGCGTCGGTGAAGACCAGGCCCTCTTCCGCGAGGCGCAACAGGTGCGGCGTGCGGTAGCTTCCTTGAAAGGGCGGGCGCAGCTCGTGCAGGCCGAGGGCCGTGTCCTGCCAGCCGAGGTCGTCGACGATCATCAGGACGATGTTGGTTCGAGCTGCGACAGCGTCGATCGCCATCGGTTCGCCTACATTCTGAGACGCAGCAAGGACCAGGGCCACCGACGCACCGGCGGCGATCCCGAGCGAGTTCACCACGTCTCGCCCATCCACGTCATGGTCTGGTGGTGGGTCAGCGTCGCGGTCGTCCCGGAGCCCCCGCCGAACGTCTCGTCGACTTCGAGCTCCACGTCCCAGGAGTACTCGTCGTCCGTGGTGGAGTAGCCCATGGGCCGCGACGCGATGCCCTGGCCGCCGCCTTCGTGCTTTCTCCAGCTCAGGCCGACGGACTGCCTGGCGTGGTGAAAGATGCCCTCCTCGGGCGGCCCTCCGAAGGGATGAAGGAAGATCCCCAACAAGCTGCCCAGCCCAGGGCTGTCGATGGAAGGCAACTCGGACCAGATCGAGTCCTGCGAGCGCAGCAAGAGCGTCTGCGACTCACCCGAGCCCCCGAGTAGGAAGAAGTCGACGACCACGTCCACTTCGGCCCGTGCCCTCGCCCAGGACTCGTCCGATGGCGCGGTGACCGTCAGGGCGATGACGGAGCGCATGTCGCGGTCGACTCCGTTCACCGTCGGGTCCAGTCGGAGCCCGCGCAGGTCGTTGGTGTCCGGGTCGAGGGCGGCGGTCAGCAACACCCTCGCGTCGAGCATCGTGGCGCCGTCGCGACTGGCGACGAACTTGAAGCTCACCACTTTGATGTCGTGATTCGCTCGAACCGCCTCGTCCAGAGGGTCCACCACGCCCATCAGCTCGCGCCCCTCGAGCGGCTCGTGGCCCGGGACCAGCGCCTCTTCCCACAGCGCGTCGGCGGCCGGGTGGCTCGCCAGCCACTCGTCGAAGGTCGGCGTCGTCGCGAAGTGGGCCCAGGCCAACCCGAGCGGCACGACGAGGAGCAGCAGAGCGGCGAGACCCAGGCCCAGGAGGAGTTTGCGAAGGGTCGGTGAGAGGCTCATGGTGATGGTCCGGTTGGCGCCGTCGGCCGAACCCGCTACTACAGCCCGCGCATCCAATCCGGCACGAAGCGCACGCGGTCGGGATGGGCCAGGACGGCGTCGAGGGTCTCGACCAGGCGCTGCTTGTCCTTGGGCAGGGTGCCGGCCAGGGTCAGGTAGTTGCTGGCGTGGTTGGAGCGGAAGATCGTGGCGTCCAGCTCCAGGTGGGCGACGAACTCGCGCAGCTCGGCGGCCAGCTCGACGGGGTCCATGTGATCGAACTCGCCGCGCTCGTCGGCGGCGGCCAGGGGCGTGCCCTCGACCGGGGTCATCACGAGCGTCGAGACGAAGCGCGGCCCGATGGCGTTGACCACCCGCGCGGAGGCGATCGCGTGGTCCCGGGACAGCTCGCGGCCCCCGGCGCCGAGCAGGATCATGGTCGACAGCTTGACCCCCGCCTCCTGGGCCTTGTTCGCGACGCGGATCATCTCGGCCGCATCGACGCCCTTGGTCAGCTGCTCCAGGACCGTGTCGTGACCGCTCTCGATGCCCAGGTAGTACTGGGTCAGGCCCGCCTCGCGTAGCTCGACCATCTGCTCGACGCTGCGGATCTGCAGGGCCTGGGGCGAGGCGTAGCAGGAAACCCGCCGCAGCATCGGAAAGGTCCCGCGCAGGGCCTCGAGGATCCCCAAGAGGAACTTGGGCTTGGCCACCAGGGCGTCGCCGTCGGCCAGGAAGACCTTGTCGACCTCGGGTCCGGGCTGGGCCGCCGCCCAGTCGATCTCGGCCACGAGCTCGTCCAGGGGCCGCACCCGGAAGCGCTTGTCCCGGTACATGGCGCAGAAGGCGCACTCGTTGTACGAGCAGCCGATGGTGGCCTGCAGGATCAGGCTGCGCGCCTCGGACGGCGGACGGTAGAGAGTGCCTTCGTAGGAAATCACGGGCGGCGAAGCTCCGGGCGGGCCTTCCAACATAGCGAGCGTTGCCCTACGAATGGGTCCCAAGCCACCCATCGATGCCGCGCTCCCTGGACCTCGACCTGCCCCACTACACCCCGCCGCCGGCCCTCGGTGGCGGGCGGCGCATGACGCTGTTGGCGGCCATGCCGCGACCCTGGCTGGCCGACTTCGCCGCCGCCGGCCGGCCCCGCGAGTTCGTGGTGGAGCCGGGCACACGGGTGCTGGGCCTCTGTCACTGGCAGGCCGAGCCCCAGTCCGCGCCCACGGCGGTCCTGATGCACGGCCTGACCGGCAGCGCCGAGTCGGCCTACGTGGTCGGCACGGCCCAGAAGCTGGTGGGCGCCGGCTTCAACGTGGTGCGCCTCAACGCGCGCAACTGCGGCGGCACCGAGCACCTGTCCCAGACCCTCTACCACGCGGCCATGGCCGGCGACCCGATCGCGGTGTTGCGGGAGTTGGCCGAGGTGGATCGCCTTCCGCGCCTGTACCTGGTGGGTTTCTCCATGGGCGGGTCGATCTCGCTCCTGGCCGCGACCCGCGTCGCCGAGCTGCCCACGGCCCTGCGCGGCCTGGCGGTGGTCTCGCCGCCCCTGGACCTGGACGCCTGCTCCTGGCGACTCGAAGCCAACTCCTTCAACCGCGGCCTGGGCCGACGCTTCCTGCGCGAGTTCCGTGACGTGCTCGCGGAACGCGAGCGCCACCACGGCGCGGGCGTCGACCTGGCCCCGCTCGAGTCGATCTCCACCATCCGTGAGTTCGACAGCCTCTACACCGCGCCCCTGGGCGGTTTCGACAGCCTGGAGCACTACTACGCCACGGGAACGGTGCGCGGCCGCCTGCACCTGATCGATCGGCCGGGCCTGTTGATCCACGCCATCGACGACCCGATCGTCGACCCGGCCGCGTTCCTCGAGCCGGAGCTGGCCGACCACCCGACCGTGCACGCCCAGATCTCGACCACCGGTGGACACGTGGGCTTCGTCGGGGGACGGCGCGCCACGGGTCCCCGGGGCTTGGACCCCGACCGCCGCTGGGCGGAGAACCGCATCGTCGACTTCCTCGTGGCCCTCGAGCTCGAGCAGGGTCAGGTGCCCGCGCGCGTCGCCGCCGAGCAGGATGGGACGCCCCAGACGGTCTGAAGGCGACTCGGGCACGCCCCAGGAGGGCGAAGCTCGCGGCTCGCGGAGCGTCCCGGGCTTCTGGCAGCGTGCCTGGCGGCGCACGGTCGCGGGGTGGCGCAGAGAGCCCCTGTTCCGGCATCGGCTGCGCTGGGACGACGTCGAACTGGTTTCGGAGAGGCTGCCGGTGGACGGCTCGCCCCCGACGTTGACGGGCGTGCTGTGGGATCGGGTGGACCGCATCTTCGCCTTCAAGCGCGACCTCTACATCACCGACCAGATCTGCGTGGCGGTCCTGGCCGGGGACGACGGGCTGGTGGTGAACGAGGAGATGGAGGGCTTCCTGGCGCTCACGGACGAGCTCCACCGGCGGTTTCCCGGCTGCCCGCCCTACGAGGCGTGGTGGGAGCGCGTGGCCCTGCCGGCCTTCGAGACCAACGAGTACCTTCTGTGGCCGCAGGCACGGCCGACCGCGGACGACAGCGCAGTGGCCCCGCCGGATCTCGATTCGGCCCCGCCGGTCTAGTGTCCTGGATCGATCGCCAAGAGCCCCGGCGGGAACAAGCCCCATGCAACACGAGACCTCGCCAGGCAAGTCGGCTCGACGCTTCGCCGTATGGGTCGCGAGCTTGATTGCGATCGGCGTCGTGCTGCTGCTGTCGTTGCAGGGCGAATCGGGACCTCGGCCTCGCGCCCCCTCGCCGCCCGGCGCCGAAGCCAGCAAAGCCTTGCCGGCCCGAGCCATCGAAGTGAGCGCGACGACGGGCGTCCAAGGTGCGAACCGTCGCCGGATCGAAGCTGCGGCGGCAACGACGCCGTCGGAGGAGCTACAGCTCGGCTCGCTCTCCCGCCGCCTGCTCTTCATCGGTCCGCAGACTCTGGAGCGGCGTCTCTACGTCAACGCGTCGAGCGATGCCTTCGCCGGCGGAGGTGCGCGTCTCGGCCGCCAGCGCCTGTTGAGTGCCCCCTGGCAAGCGTCGGAGGATCCCGACGGTCCCGTGCAGGCCACGCTCGAAGTCGAACTCGAGCGACCCGGTCTGCTGAATCTGGCGATCAACGACGCGCTCTGGAGCCGGTCGGTTCCCGTCGACCACGAATCCCCCGACCCGATCCGGATCCTCCTGGACGAGCCAGACACACGCTGGCTGAGGCTCGTGGGCAACGCGGGGCAACTGGGACCGGAGTCCGCGCAGGTCCGAGCGAGACCAGCCGGTCTCGGCCTCGCGAGCAACGTCGGCAAGCGACTCACCTACGACCCGGCCAGGGGGGCCTGGATCGTGGCCACAGCCTCGCGCGAGGTCGAGGTGAACGCGTTCCTGACCCGATCGAACTTGCTCAGCCTGGATTGGGAGCCGGTCGCCTGGCGCCGATCTTCGACGGAGGTCGAGGTCGACGTGTCCTTCGACGCGCTCCTGATCGTCAGCGCCCAGAACTCTGCGGGTCGTCCACGACGACTGCACGGCTACGAGCTCGAGGCGATCGGCCCCGAAGGCAAAGTGCGGCTACGGAACGACCGGAACCAACAGGAATTCCGCTTCGGGCTGCCGGGCACGGGGCTCTACCGCCTGGTGCTCACCGACCCGGACGGGGTCCTCGCCACGGAGCAGTGGGTCTCGATCGACGGCGGCGGCGAGCACCGGCTCCCGTTGACCGTCTACTGACCACTGCACGGATTGAGCAGGTGGCCAGTGCGGCGCCCCGGCGCGGCCCGGCGAGACCGTGGGCGCGCGATTCGGCGCGATCGGCGAGCGAGCGCCCTGGGCGGACGGAGCGGCGGGGAGGCCCGCTCGAAGCGGTATCCGTCGGGCTCGGTCCCGCCGGTCGTCGGCCGAGGGCAGGGCTTGGCAACCGGCTCCTGCCCCCCTCAGGACGGCTCAGCGGCCCACATCTGCTTCGTGACGCCGAGCGGAGCTGCGCGCCCCCCCTGGAATCCCCGGCCTGGCCGACCCACAGGCTTCCGCGAGGGTTAGATTCTCGCCCACGTTCACATTCCGGCGCACGGCGTCGGAACCGCCCCCCTGACCCCGGCCCGATCCATCCGATGAGCACCACCCTCGACGCCGTCTACGACCAGCTTCGCCAGGTCTTCGACCCGGAGATCCCCGTCAACATCGTCGACCTCGGCCTCGTCTACGACGTCGCCGTCGAGGGCGACACCTGCAAGGTGACGATGACCCTCACCTCCCAGTCCTGCCCCGAGGCCAAGACCATCCCCGACATGGTCAAGCGCCGCGCCAACACCGTCGACGGCGTCTCCGGCACCGAGGTCGAGATCGTCTGGGAACCCCAGTGGGGCCCCCACTGCATCACCGCCCAGGGCCGCCAGATCCTCGGCCTGCCCGAGGAAGACGACGACGACGAGTGAGCCAGCCTGCGCCCCGCCGACGCGGGGTCGATCGAGCGAGCGGGCGGTCCGATGGGGCCGCCCGCTGGCGTTCGGGGCGGATTCGGGACCACGGGCTCGTGCGCGCCGACGGCACGGATGGGCGCCGAACAAGGACACCTCGCCCGCACGGGCGCCCTCCGACCTCACGCTCGAGGCTCGATGTTCCCGCTCCGGCGGCTTCACCGCGTGCAGGGGTAGGGAGCAGGGTGTGCTTCGGCCAGGACCCCTTGGCAGGGGTCTCGTCGAGCACCAAGGTGCTGTGTCTGCCCCCAGACCGGAAGTCGACGGGTCCCCGGAGGGTCAACCAGGACGGGAGCACCCACGACCTCCCCTCAGGGGACCAGCGTGACGCTGACCGCGTCGCTGACCAGGCGCAGAGCCAGGGTCGCCGGGTCGAGCACGAGCAGCGCGTGGTAGGCCGTCAGGCCCGCCAGGGACGCGTCGGTGCCGGGAGAGACCTCGAAGGTGGTCGTGGCGCTCCCGCTTGCGTCGAGCAGGCCGAAGCTGCCGACGAGCGGACTCGGCGCGTTCGGGTCGAGGGTCAAGAGGAAGTAGGCGTCCGGCACCAGGGGCAGTTCGTAGCCGTCCAGCGCAATGCCCGGCGAGGTGCCCTCCAAGCTGCCGAGCACCAGGAAGACGCGATCGGCCTGATCCGGGCCGGCCTCGATCGACAGCACCTGCGCGCCGCCAGTCTGGAGCGAGATCTCGCCCGGGCAGGCGTCGAGGTATTGGGTCGTCGTGCCAGTCCCGCCGAACAGGTCGACTTCGCCCGACTTGTAGCCGGCGGCGACCTCGCTGCCGCGCACGCCGACCGCGACCAGGTCGCGGAACAGGTCGCCGGCGCTGCCGAACTGCATGGCGATGTTGGGTTGCTTCGGCTGCAGGTAGGCCTCGAGGGCGAACAGGCCGTCGGCCTGGCGGCGGTAGATCGAAGCCGCGCCGGCGGCGTTGATGTCGCCCAGGTCCGCGTTCTGGGCGGTGACCATGATGCGATCCTCGAAGACGACCACGTGGTGTCCGAAGGCGCCGCCGGCGGGGTCGCCCTCGGGCTCGAGCTTCTGGAGGAACTTCCAGGCTCCATTCTCCGTGCGCTCGAAGATGTAGGCGGAGCCCTGGAACTGTGCGCCGGAAAGGGACGCGCCGACGATCGCCAGGTCGCCCCAGATGTCGACCGAGTTGCCCATGCGGTCGAACTCGGCGCCATCGGGCGCGGTCAGCTTGGCGGCTTCGAACCACTTGCCGTCCGGACCGATCTCGAACACGTAGGCGGCGCCTGCGTTCTCGGCCAGGCCGTCGTCGGCCAGGGCGCCGAAGATCGCGCGGTCCTGCCACATGGCGATGTGCTCGCCGAAGCGGTCGTCGGGGTCGGCGTCGCTGGCCACCAGCCACTGGACTTCGTTCCAAGCCTTGCCGTCGAACTCGAAGGCGTAGACCGCGCCGGCCTTGTCCGCGCCGTTCGGGTCGTCGCCGTGGGCACTGACCAGGACTCGGTCGCCGAAGACCGCCACGGAGCCGCCCGCCAGGTCGCCCAGGGCCGCGTCGGAGGGCAGCAGCTTGGCGGTCTGGGTCCAGGTGTTGCCATCGAAGTCGAAGACGTAGGCCGAGCCGGTCCCGTAGCCGAAGTCGTCGTTGTAGCGGGCCCCGGCGACGATGCGGTTCTCCCAGATCGACGTCGCGTGACCGAAGCGGTGGTCGAAGCCCGCGTCCGAGTGGGTCAGGATCTGGGTCTCGACCCACTGGTCTCCCACGCGCTCGAGCACGTAGACCTGGCCCTGGTCGAAGCCGCCGGAGTCCGCGTACTCGGCGCCGACGATCACGAAGCGTCCCCAGGCCGACACCGAGCCGCCGTAGAAGTCGCTCTGATCGGCGTCGCTGGCGGTGGTCTGGTCGAGCAGGCACTGGGCCTGCACGGGCCCGACCAGGAATGCGGCCGCAGCGAGGATGGCGAGGGAACGGTTGCGGGTCATGGCGGCAGGGACAGGTGGGGAGAGGTCGGCGGCGCGGCGGTCGCCTCGGGTCAGCGTCGGGGCTCGGCGAGGCTCGCGCGATGGGAGACAGCCCGCGCGACCCCCCACACGAAGCCCAAGAGCTCCACCGGCTCGAGGAAGCCGTTCATCGAATCATCCATCGACGACTGGATCTGTGTGCCCTCGGTTCCCCGCAAATGGGTGCTCGTAACCAGCACGACACCAAAGCGGGCGCCGTCCGCCCCATCGACCCGGCCGTCTGCCGTCAGATCTTGTGCCGCGCGCCCGAGGCTGGCGAGGAACTCGAGCAGGGTGCGGCGCTCCGCGAGCTCGAGTGACCGGAACCGATCGCGAGCGGCCTCGCCCTGCCCCGCGTGGCGATCGATGGCGGCTGCGACCCGGCTCTCGAAGGTGCCGCCGGTCAGCGTGCCGTCGTGCCACAGGAAGCGGCGCCCGGTGAGGCCCCAAAGGGGCGCCGTCCGCATCTCCGTGGGTTCGGCGCCGCGGGTCCGGATCCCGTCGGCCTCGGCGCCCAGGTCGTGCAGCAGGTAGTCGGAGTAGGGCGCGAAGTGCACGCCGGCCAGTGGGCCGTCCAGGTTCGCGGGCAGTTGCAGGCGCGGCTGGTGGCAGACGGCACAGCCGATGCGCTCGAAGATGGCCTCGCCCGGGTGGCCCGCGCGCGGCGTCTGCGGTGGCGGCGCCAATAGCGATTGAAAGTCCACCAAGCGATCGAGGCGGTCGATCCCGTCGGCGTCGGGGCGAAGTTCCGGGTCGGGGGTGCGGTCGAACTCGAGCAGCACGCGGAAGTCCCCGCCCGGCGCGAGCTCCTCCGGCAGCAGCCGATTGGTCTGACCCAGCTCCTGCAGCGACGCGTCAGCGGTGAACGAGAGCAGGGTCGCGAACTGCGACTTCCAGCCGAAGCGACCCGCGCGCAGGGGCCCGCCCTCGAGGGGCTGGACCCAGTGCACTCGGCCCCGTTGCGCCTCGGGCTGCGCCGCCGCGAGGGCGACGAGGGCCTCGTCGGGCAAGAGCTCCACCAGACCGATACCGAACAGGTGCGGCGAGATGCGCTCCGCGCGCACGTCGGCCTCCGAGGGCAGGAGTTCGATCGCCGCCGGCTCGACGCCTTGAGCCTGCAAGATCGGCCCCCCACGCTCGCGCAGCTCCGAGGCGGGCTCGCGGGTCCGGCCGAAGTGCGTCACGACGCGCTCGCTGAAGCCACCGGCCGCCGGTTGGCGATGGCAGGTGAAGCAGCTCTGGTCGTTGAAGGCGGGACCCAGGCCGTCGCGCTCGGTCATCTGCCGGTCGAACTCGAAACGCCCGGCCTCGAAGCGGGCGCGGAGGTCGGAGTCGAGCCCGGCGACAGGCTCGCCGGGCGCCGGCGGCGGTTCGTCGGGAGCGACGACGGCAAGGGGCGTGACGAGCCCGTTCCCTCGGAGCTCGGCCGATTCGATCGCTCGGAGCGCACCGTCGCGCCGCGTGAGGGCCGCTGCGGCGCGAATCCGCGGCAGCTCTCCGTCGGCACGCCGGCCCAGCACGAGCGTCGGGCCCACGCCGGCTCCGTCGTCGTTCCAGATCGGCCAGCAAGCGAAGAGTGTTCGGCCACCATCGGCCGGCAGGTCGGCCCAGAGCGCCGCCCCCCCCTCGGGTCCGCGCCGCCAGTCCTGGCCGGCAGCCTCGACGGAAAGCGCCACCGCCACCAGCTCGTCCATCTCGACGCTGGCGGAGAGTCGCCACTCCCCCGCCGCGACCTGCGACCAGCGCAGTTGCAGCTCCGCTGCGTCCCCAGGGGCGACTCCAGCCGCCGGCTCCGTGGCGGGCTCGGAGCCGCTGACCGCCAAGACCCCGAACGCAACGATGGCCAGCGCGGGAACGACTCGTTTCCTCACCCTGGCCATCTTCGACACCCCGTCTCGGGACTACTGGATCACGTTGATGCCGCCGGCCTCGGGCGGGGGCGGTGCGCCGGGGTTCCGCTTGAGTTCCTGGCGCCAGCTCTTGAGCCGGTGGTGCGCCGCCTCGGCTTCGGCCTCGTCGATCTTGCCCATGCGCTGGTAGATGATCGACAGGCTGGTGTGGATCATCGCGTCGTCGGGATCCAGCTCGACCACGCGCTGGCCCACCGCGATCGCCTCGTCGAAGCGCTCCAGGTTCATCAACGACATGGACTTGGCGTTGAGGACCTCGGTGTTGTCCGGGTCGATCTCGAGCGCGCGGTCGTAGTGCTCCACCGCGGCCGCGTGGTCGCCGGCACCGAAGGCCTTGATGCCCTCGATGTAGTGGGACATGGCCTGCGCGGTTCGTTCTTCGTTCGACATGTGGCTTCGATCTCCGGGCGCTCGGGGCGGGTTTGGCCGCTCAGCATAGCCGCTCTGAGCCGGCCCGCGGTCCCGGCCGACTCCGATCCGCGCCGGGGCCTGCTCACTCGCCGCCGGCAGCGTCGATCCGCGCGGCAATGCGCGGCGCGAGCAGGGACGCCACCAGCCCGTGCCCCGCGCGGGACCAGTGCCGGTTGGCGTCGGGAAAGATCGAGGCGTAGGCCTGCGGAGCGGACGCGACGGCGTGGAAGTCGTCGATGATGTCCCAACATTCCAGGTCCAAGTCCTCGCAGATCGCCGCCAGGCGCCGGCGCGGGTTGTCCAAGTCGATGGTGATCGGGCCGGCGGGCGTCTCCATGGTGTGCACCAGGCCCGAGCCGGTCAGGCGCGTGGGATCGGTCGGATCCAGGCTCATGGGCAGGGGCAGGACGACCAGCTCGGCGCCGGCGCGCTCCACGGCCCGCTTCAGCTCCGCGATCAGCAGCCGCTCGAGCTCCCACTCGTAGTCGAGCCACTCGTTCGACTCGACGATGTAGGCGTTCAGCATGTCGTGGCTGAACTGGGGCTCGTGGGCAACCCGATCGGGCAGGAGGAGGCCCGCAACGGCATCCTCGCCCAGGTCGCCGCTCCAAGAGGTGTAGCGCGGGTCGACCGTGGACAGACGCCAGTCCGCGAGGCGGCCCGAGCGCCAGCGCCGCGCCTGGAGCAGGTCGATGAAGGCACTGGGACCGCGTTCCGGACGGTCACCCGAGAGCAGCAGCCGCTGACCGTCGGGCGCGAAGCCCAGCAGCTTCCCGTCGCTCGCCACGAAGTACGGGCGGCGGGCGCGGCGGGCATCGATTGCAGCGGTGATGTCGAGCAGATCGTTGTTGGTGCAGACGCACAGCACCACCAGGTCCGGCTGCCAGCACGCGCCCCGCTGCAGGAAGGCCAGCAACTGCTGCTGGGTGCCCCAACCCTTGGTGGCGAGGATCCGGGTTTCGAGTCGCTCGCTCTGGCGCGGCTCGAGGTAGGTCTCGAACCTGTGCGGCCAACGCACGTCGCGGTTGTGGTGGCGGTAGATCCCACCCGCCGACATGAACGAGTCGCCCAGGGCCAGGAGGCGGAAGCTACCCGGCTGCCTCTCGACCTCGGACGGCAGCGTGTCGAAGCTCCGGAACTCGTCGCTGGACCAACCGAGCTTCACGAGCTCGGGCCGCACCCAACCAGCGGGCAGTTCCTCGGTACGGACGACGCGGCCCCAGACCTCACCGGCGACGGCGGCGCAGGCGAGGCCGACGAGACAAGCGGGCAGACGCGAACGCAGGGAATTCGAGCGAGCAACCATGACGCGTGGGGCAGGACGCGGCTGGGCCGTGCGGGCAGGGGGAAGTCCCGCCCGGGGGGGCTGCGCGGGGGGCAAGACCGCGCGGCGAACAGCTTGTCGGACAAGAACCGGTCAGACGGACATCTGACGGAGAGGCATGCGGGGCGCCGACCTCTCGGCCGGCACCCCCGCGCGATCACATCACCGGCTCGATGCCGAGGGCACCGAAGCCCTTGTCCTCGAAGTTCTGGCGGAACATCCCGCGCAGCTTTTGGGCGGCGGCGTCGTAGGCGTCCTTGTCGTCCCACGTGTTGCGCGGGTTGAGGATCTCCGACGGCACCCCGGGGCAGGACTTGGGCATCTTGAGGTTGAAGACCGGGTGCACGTCGTACTCGGTCTTGTCGGCGTCGAGGTCGCCGGCGAGGGCGGCGTCGAGCAGGGCGCGGGTGTGCTTGATCGAGATGCGCTTGCCAGTGCCGTAGGGCCCGCCGCCCCAGCCCGTGTTGAGCAGCACGCAGCGGGTCTCGTTCTGCTTCATCTTCTCGGCCAGGCGCTCGGCGTAGACCGAGGGCGGGCGCGACATGAAGGGCGCGCCGAAGCAGGCCGAGAAGGCCGCCTTGGGCTCGGTCACGCCGACCTCGGTGCCGGCCAGCTTGGCGGTGAAGCCAGAGACGAAGTGGTACATGACGTCCTTCGGCTCGAGGATCGACACCGGCGGCAGCACGCCGAAGGCGTCGGCGGTGAGCAGCACGATCGTCTGCGGGTGCGGCCCCTTGGCCCCGGGCATCACGTCCGGGTTGCACTCAAGCGGGTAGCTGAAGCGGGTGTTCTCGGTGATCGAGTTGTCGGTGAGATCCAGCTCCTGCGGATCGCACTCCTCCATCTTCTTGCCGGGCGCGGGCGGCACGTTCTCGATCAGCGTCCCGGCCATCGAGAGGGCGGCGGCGATCACCGGCTCGTCGTCCTTGTCCAGGTCGATCAGCTTGGCGTAGCAGCCATCCTCGAGGTTCGACACGCCCAGGCCGGTCCAGGCGTGCTCGTCGTCGCCGATCAGCTTGCGGTTCGGGTCGGCCGACAGGGTCGTCTTGCCCGTGCCGGAGAGGCCGAACAGGATCGCGCCGTCGCCGCCCTGGCCCACGTTGGCCGAGCAGTGCATCGACATCTCACCCATGCCGGGGAGGATGTAGTTCATCACCGTGAACATGGTCTTCTTCACCACGCCGCAGTAGTCGGCGCGGCCGACCACCAGGCCGATGCGGTTCTTGAAGTCCATGATCACCGCGCGGCCGGAGAAGGTGCCGTCGCGCTCGGGATCACAGTGGAAGCTGGGGACGTTGAGCATCGTCCAGCGCTTGCCCTCTTCGTCCTGCACGCCTTCGATCCCCTTGGGGAACATGTTGTCGCAGAAGAAAGAGTGCGTGGCGTACTCGCTGACCAGGCGGTAGGGCCGCGCGTAGGTCGGGTCGGTGCCGCAGTAGACGTCCTTGACGTACAGCGATCCGCCGCGCTCGTTGAGGTGCGCCACGACTCGCTTCAGCAGCGCGTCGTACTTGGCCGGGTCGAACTTCTTGAAGTCGTTCTTCCACCAGACCGTGGTCTCGTTGGCGTCGGTCTCGCTGGCGGGCCAGGCCACGCCGAACGTGTCCTGGACCGGGCGACCGGTGCAGGTCGGGTCGGTGTAGTAAACCAGCGGCCCGTTGACGCCCAACTTGGTCGGGTAGGCCTTCTGCTCGTCGTCGGGACCGCCCTCACGGATGCGACCGCGGTCGTTGGCGATGGCCTCGTGGAACAGCTCCTCCTTGGAGAGGTTGTGCTTGTAGTCGACGCCGGTCAGCCCGAAGAGCTGCTCGAGCTGGGCGCGGCATTCGGTCGGGGAGGAGGTGGCCATGGATGCAGGACCGTGGGGTTCGGGGCCGTGGGTAGTGGGCCGGGGGGAGCTGGTTCGGTGGACCGGGTGGAGGGCGCTCGGGCACCGACCCCGGCCGGGCGGGCCAGAATGCGGATCGAACGGGGTACCACAGGAGGCCCGGTCGAGACCCCGGGGAGTCCCCCAACAGCCTCGGACCCGCCTTCTCGGGGCCGTGCGAGGCGAAACAGGTTACTCGGGCCCCGTTCGGCCGGCAAGGCGGCCGCGTGCCGCAGGTGGGCCGAGCGCCGTCAACCTGAATCGGCCCTCACGGGGTCTGAGGGGCACTTTTGGCCATTCTTGACAGGGAGTTCGGGGGTCCGACCTGGCAGAATCCTCCCAGCTTCGGCCTCCCGAACGGTCCCCGGTCGCCTTCCGGCTCGTAGAGCATTGGCAGAAGACGGACTAGAAGAGTTCGGAAGAGGCGTAGGAGACCGAGGGCCGCCCAACGAGGGCGGCTCCCGCAGTGGGGCTCCAGGGTCTCGCTCCTGGGGGAACAACCGGGGCGGGACTCAGTGCCGACCGGGGGGTCGGCCGAGAAAGAGTTACCGGGCGGTCCCCACCGCGCCCAGATGACAGACGTTTGATGAAGAAAATCGATACCGCACCGATCGCCGAGGGAACCCGCTGCCCCAACCACGGGCACACGATGGTCCCCCTCCATGCGATCGAAGACGGCGCGAGACGCGTCGTGGGGCTCACCTGCCCCGAACCGTACTGCGACCACGTTCGCATGTTGACCCGCGACGAAGCCACGCGCTTCGAGTCGCAGCGACGCCTCTCCGGCGCCGCGCTCCTGCGCTCCACCGCCATCGGCGGTTGAGTTCTGACGGGGCCCACGGGGTCCCAGGTTGTTGCGAGGCCCATCGGGCCTGATGTTCTGGAGGGCCCACGAGGCCCTGACCGCTTCGCCGAAGCGAAGCACCGCGCCCCGAGATGGGGGCGCTTCCCGGGGGCGCAAGCCTTCCGGGACGGCTCCGGCGAGGGCTGCTCTCGGGATCGAACCCGAAGCGTGCGCCCGAAGACCGGATCGAAGCCGCCAACCGAACACGAGCGAGGCCCCCGCGCCGATGGCGAGGGGGCCTCGTTCGTTTGCTACGGACCCGAACTGTGGCGGGACCAGGTGAGCCTGGCACCGTACGAACGCCTTCCGGCGTCAGATTTCGCGGGAGTGCTCCACCCTCGGCCTGGCGAACAGCACGGTCTCCTCCGCGTGGATCGTGATGTGGTCCAGGAACTGCTCGTGGTCGGGCATCACCTGGGCCACGAAGTCCGGGAGCGTCACCAGGTCCTCGGGCTTGTGGTAGGCGCTGATCGCCAGGCGCGGCTGGGAGCGAGCCAGGGTCTGGCGCGCACCGCGCAGGGCCGCCAACTCGGCGCCTTCCACGTCCAGCTTGATCCAGTCGACACCGGCGAGGCCCTCGCGCTCCACCAGGTCGTCGATCGTGAGGGTCAGGACCGTAGCCCCGCTCGAGGCTCCTTCGCCGGCGCTGACCCGCGTGGCGGCGCCGTCGCCGGCACCGAACGACAGCTCCAAGTCGGACTCGTCCCACAGGGCTCGCTCCACCACCGTCACGCGCTCGGCCAGGGTCGGGTTGCGCTCGAGGTTCGCCCGCAGCACCTCCAGATTGCTCGGCTCGAACTCGAACACGAACACGCGTCCCGTGGGGCCGACCCGATCGGCGAAGTAGAGCGCGGTGTCGCCCCAACAGCCGCCGCCGTCCACCACGACGTCGCCGCGCCGTGCGCAGATCTGCTTAGTCCCGACGCGATAGGCGTAGTGCTCGAACAGGAAGGTGTTCAACACATTGAGCGGGTGCAAGTCGGCCTCGATCGCTCCGCCGTCGCCGTGGGCGCGGCCCGAGCCGTCAACGCGATAACGGTTCAGCCCGCCCAGCAGGTCCCCCGCCGAGCCCGTGTCGCGCTCGACCAGGTGCTCGCGATCGACGGATTCGACGGTCTTCCAGTAGCCCGGGGTGTTGGCCGGCAGCTTGACGTGCTTCGCACCCAGAGCCCGAAAACGCAGCACCGCCAGCATCGTCTCGCGCGAAGCTCCATCGCCCAGTCGCGTGAACGTGCGCTCGAAACCGTCGAGGTTCGCCAGCACGTATTGCAGGTACTGCGACTCACCGACCTTGCCGCGACGCGCTAGGCCCAGCCGGCCGAGGCCCGCGCGCCAACGTTGGCGCAACTCGCGCCGCAGTCGCTTGAACGGCCCGGCTGGAAAACGGAGGGGATCCGTGTTGTGGACGGCAGTCTGGAAGGCGCCGTCGATCAGCCCCCCCACCAAACGCTGGCGGAAGTCGGCTGCGGACGGGGTGGACGGGAACTCGGTGGATGGTTTCACGCGGCCCCGACGCTAGCACCACCCCGTCGGAGCGCCAGGCAGATTCCGAGCGCCCCTATTCGGTCGGATCTCGAATGAGACCGGGCGCGGACAATTGCCGAGCACCTCGTCGGAGCGAGTCCCGCCCACGGGCAAGCGCGCAGGGCCCTGCGATCCACCCGGGCGCATCACTTGCCTCGGCGGACGCCCGCTGACGACAACCGCCGCTCGGGTCAGCGGCAACCCGGATGCACCAAGCCGAAGCCCGAGCGCTCCTCGGCATCGCGAATCGGAACCCAATTCAACCCGTCGATATCCACTTCCACCCCACAGTCCACGCACTCCGCCGGCCAGCCCTCGATCCGCCAGCTAGCGAGTACGAGCAGCGGCAGCCCCCGCGTGAACGCCGACCACTCCGCCGGCGACATCTCGACCAGCTCGAGCGACTTGGGCAGCACGCTCGACTCCATCACGAGGTCGAGCCAGGCGTAGGCTTCGGATTCGGTCAACTCGCCGCGCAGGAGTTCGTCCAGAAGGTCGCGCTCTTGCATGGGCCGCGTCCTCAAACGCCCGCGCCGAGGCGCTCGCGGTACCACTCGAAGGTCGGCGCGAGGCCTGCTTCCCAGCCGACTTTCGGGTCGTAGCCGAGCTGTTCGCGGATCGCCTCGAGGCTCGCCAGGCTGTGCTGCACGTCGCCGAGGCGCGCGGGCTGGTAGTCGGGCTTCACGTCGCTGCCGGCCAGGCTCGCGAGGCGCGCGTAGAGCTGGTTGACGCTGATGCGCTCGCCGCCGCCGACGTTGAAGATCGAACCGGGCTCCACGTCGCGGTCCATGGCCAACAGGTTCGCCTGGACCACGTTGTCGATGTAGGTGAAGTCGCGGGTCTGCTCGCCGTCGCCGAAGATCTTGGCCGAGCGACCCTCCAGCAGGGCGCGCGCGAAGATCGCGATCACGCCGGTGTAGGGGCTGTCATCCACCTGGCGCGGGCCGAAGACGTTGAAGTAGCGCAGCGTGACGGTCTTCATCCCGTGCAGACGCCCGTACACGGTCATGAGCTGCTCGGCGGCGACCTTGCCCACGGCGTAGGGCGACAGGGGGCGCACCGGCATGGACTCGCGCTTGGGCAGCTCGTCCGAATCGCCGTAGGCCGCCGATGAGCCCGCCAGGACGAAGCGCTCGACGCCCGCCTGGCGCGCGGCCTCGAGCAGCCGCATGGTCGCCATCACGTTGACGTCGATGGAGCGCACCGGCAGGGCCACGCTCTGGGGCACGGAGACCTGGGCCGCCTCGTGGAACACCCCGCCCACGCCCTCGAGGGCCGCGGGCATCAGGGTCTCGTCGGCCACGTCGCCGACCAGCAGCTCGACCGGGGCGCCGCTGCCGGGATCGCCCAGCTCGTGCCCCGCCAGGTTCTCCCGGCGGCCGCTGGAGAGATCGTCGAGCACCCGCACCTCGTCGCCGCGGGCGATCAGGGCCTGGGTCAGGTGAGAGCCGATGAAGCCGGCTCCGCCGGTAACGAGGTAGCGAGTCACGGGCGCATGCTATCGGTCGCAGGGGCCCCAGGACTCGAGCGCGCGGCCATTTGCGGCCTTCGAGAGGACCCTCGAATGGAACGACCGGCGTCCCCCACCGCGAGGGGCGCCGGTCGTCGGTCGCGGGGACCTGGGGGGTCACCCGTGCTCTTCAGGAGGGTCGCGTCGCCCCGGGGGGCGGCGCAGGTCGACGGGTGCTGGCCCCAACTTGCCAGCACGCCGACAGGAGCACAGCCGTTGTGGGCTAGGGACCGAACGGTCTCGATACAAAAGCAGTGGCCCTGACTCCCCCGGGAACCCGAAGTGGGGTACGGACGCGCGGGATCAGGCCCCGGGCCCCGATCCAGGGGCCCGGAGGCCGTCCCCGAGGCACCTCAGCGCCCGAACAGGCCGGTCTTCTCGCGCTTGCGTATGTACTGGGACTTGGCCCAGATCTCCTCGCCGGTGGTGATGTCCGCCGCCGTCAGCACGAACTGGTAGTCGAGCAGGTCGGTCTTGACCCCGGCGCTGGCCAGCGAGCGCCCACGCTCCTTCTCGATCGAGCGCAGGGTGCCGTAGATCACCATGTCCGCGCCCACCTGGGACCCGAAGGCCTTGGCCGTAGCCGGATCGACCTTGCCGGTGCCCTGTTGGAAGCGGACCTGATCGGCGATCGCCCCCTGGCCCTGCTCGGCGGACACGATCCGGAAGCGCCCGCTCTCGAGCATCCGCACGCGCATCTCGTCGGTGATGCCCTTGGTGTCGATGTGCTCGGTGGTGCGGTTCTCGACGCCCCCCATGACCATCACGACGCGCAGGTCGTTGCCCTTGGAGGGGTGTTCGTACTGGCTCAGCGCCGGCGAAGCGGTGAGCGAGTCGACCATGCCCGCGGCGAGGTTGAGCAGGTCGCCGGTGCTGAAGTCGATGGTGACGGTCTCGGTCGCCTGGGCGTCGCCGTAGTCGAGCGAACTGCACCCGGCGAGGGGCAGCAAGAGTGCCGCGGCGAGGGCGGCGAGTTTGGATGTACGCATGGTCGTTGCTTGAGAGAGAGTCTGGTGCTGGACGGTCGGAGGGGCGGCGGTCAGTTGACGGGATCCCGAGGGCGGACGGAGAGACGCATGCTGGTGGCCGCGGGCGTGGGACCAGTTTGACGAATGGTTTCGACCTCGCCGCCGCCCAGGCGCAGGGACTTCCAAGCGGTGGGCTCGCCGACCAGGATGCCGGCGCCGTCGTACCACTCGACCGACCACTCGAGCATGTGCGGTCGTCCGGATTCGTTGGTGATCCGAGCCTGGACGAAGAGGCGGTCCTGGCGCCGCTCGGAGATGACGTCCTTGACGGACACGGCGCCGGCCAGGCTGCGGTTGCCCACGTCGCGCTGGACCTCGTGGAAGCCCTCGGTGACGACGTAGGTGTTGAGCGGCCCACCGGAGGTGATGCAGCCGGTGGTCAGGGCGAGCGCGACGCCGAGGGCGGCGAGCGCGGGGACTCGCGGGAGCGAGATCTTCATGGTGATCCTCGAAGGCTTGGCTTGGGTTCGATCGGTCAGATGAACGGTTCGTCGGTCGAGGCCGCCGAGGGGTCGCCCTCGGGGGATGGCGCCGGATCCGGCTCCTGCGGGGGCGCCGCTTCGACGAGCGGCTGGCCGCCGCCGACGATGTGGGCGAAGAGGCTGCGGTCGACGGTGCGCGCGAGCACGATCACGGTCTCGCCGGCGCTGACCACGATCGGCTCGAAGTCGATCGACAGGCCGCCGAGCGCGTCGACCGCGAGGGTCAGGGGGCCGGCCGGGACGAAGGCCTGGGCCACCTGCCAGGTGTTCGGCAGGGTCAGCCACGAGCGCCGGTCCGCGTTCTCCGTCGCCAGGCTGAAGATGTCCACGGCCAGGGCCGCGAGCTGCTTGTCGCTGTCGCGCAGCTGCTTGGCGAGGACGGTGCGGCTCGCCGCGCGTGCGCCGGAGCGCGTGGCCAGGATCGCGATGCGATCGGAGAGGTTGCGCTCGGCGACGGCGCCCACGTCCTCGATCACGGTGCTACGTACGGTCTGGCCGTGGTCGACGATGACCAGCTCGACCGAAGACACGGGCTGGGGCCGCTCGACGTACTTCGGAATGGCCCAGGCCACGACTCCGGCCGGCGTGACGAGTTTCAGGGAGTCTTCCGACTTGAAGGGCACCAGGCCCACGCCGGCGATCAGCACGACCCGCGCCGAGCCCTCGGGCACCACTGGCGCGGGGCCGAAGCGGGGCTCGAGTTCGGCCAGCACGTCCTCGCGGCGCAAGACCGCTGCCACGCGGCCAAGCTCGGGTCCCACCAGGCTCGGGGCCAACCCCTTCTCGTCCATGCGCTGGTAGTCGATCAGCGTGTCGCCCAGCTCGCCGCGCAGCTCGTAGCACAGGGCCGAGACGAAGTGTCCCAGACCCCCGGCCTCGTAGTCCGTCTCGTAGAGCTTCTCCTCGCGCTCGAGCCGCTGGTTGGCGCGCCGAGCCTCGACCAGGGCGTCCTCGAGCTTGCCCTGGGCCAGAAAGGTCAGGGCCAGCATCCCGTGCACCTGGACGCGCTCGAAGCCCTCGCCCTCGTAGGTGCGAACGGACTCGTTGACCAGCAGGCTGCCCAGGTCCTCGGTCACCCCGCCGGCGGTGATCGGCGCTTCGGCGTCGAAGCCGTCAGCCAGCTCCGCGGCCCGCAGCAGGTCGCGCTCGGCCGTCTCCCAGTCGCCGGCCGCGAAGCGGATCGTGCCGGCCTCGGCGGCGCCCAGGAAACCCCCGGCCTTGTCCTCGAATGCGGACGCGGCCTCCGAGAAGCGTCCTCCACGGAGGTCGTCCAAGGCGCCCTGGTAGCGATCCGGGTAGGACGCGCAGGAGGCCAGAACCGACGCCAGCGCCAGGGCCCCGAGTCGCGAGATCGCAGAGGGGCGCTCGCAAGGTGCGTTTCGATCGAAGCTGAGGGGGGGCATCGAGATGGGACGGGCTACGTAGCGGGCGCGCCTCCGCTGGTGCCCCTCGGCAAAAGCCAGGCCAACGGGACGGCGGGACTCATCCGAGCGAGGTCCGTACGATACGCCGCCGCTCCCCCCCGAGTTCCACTTCAGATGCCCGCCGACCCCGCCAGCACCGATTCCGTCGCCCCCGCGCGCCCTGGGTCGGAAACGCCGAACCAGTCCCCGGCCAAGGCTCCTGCCGCAGGCGCCCGTCCCCGCCGCGAGCGTCCCAAGCTCGTCCGCACGGGCCCCAAGACGGCCATGATGGACCAGTGGTGGTCCGCCAAGGAGGAGCAGCCCGAGGCCCTGCTGTTCTTCCGCATGGGCGACTTCTACGAGCTGTTCGGTGACGACGCCGTCGTCGCCAGCCGCGAGCTCGGCATCACCCTCACCAAGCGCGACAAGGGCGACGACGCCCTGCCCATGGCCGGGGTCCCGGTGCGCTCGGTCGAGGGGCACCTGTTGCGCCTGGTCCGCAAGGGCATCAAGGTCGCGATCTGCGAGCAGCTCACCGACCCCAAGCAGACCAAGGGCATCGTCCAGCGCGGCATCGTGCGCGTGGTGACGGCGGGGACGATCACCGAGGAGGACGCCCTCGACGCGCGGGCCTCGAACTTCCTGTGCGCCGTGCACTTCGAGAAGAAGGGCGCCGGTCTGGCCTGGGTCGACGTGTCCACCGGTCGCTTCCACGTGGCCGAGGTGCCCAGCGCCGGGGTGCCGGACCTGATCGCGCAGATCGACCCGGCCGAGCTGCTCCTGTCGAGCGAGGCCGTGGATCGCGCGCCGGAGGTGGCCACCGAGCTGTACCGGACCCTCGAGCGCCGCGTCACCGAGCGCGAGGCCTGGCGTTTCGACCCGGGCGGCATGGAGCGCGTCCTGCGCCAGCACTTCGGAGTGCAGACCTTCGCCGGCTTCGGGGTGGAGGACGGCTCGGCGATCGTGCCCGCCGCCGGCGCCCTGCTCGAGTACCTGGCCGAGACCCAGAAGAGCTCCTGCGACCACATCCGCCGCATCGAGGTGGCCGAGCCCTCGCGGCACCTGGTGCTGGATCGCGCGACGCGCTCGTGCCTGGAGTTGGTGGTGACCCAACGCGAGGCGCGGCGCGAGGGGACGGTGCTCGACGTGCTCGACTCCACCTGCACGCCCATGGGCGGGCGGCTCCTGCGCGAGTGGCTGCTGGAGCCCCTGCGCGAGGTCGAACCGATCGTCCACCGCCAGCAGGGCGTGGCCGAGTTCGTGGCCCAGCCCTTCCTGCGCGAGGACGTGCGCGAGCTCCTGCGCGAGGTGCGCGACCTCGAACGCCTGGTGGCGAAGATCTCCACCGGCCGCGCCAACGGACGCGACCTCTTGGCCCTGGCCCAGTCGACCGATCTGATGCCGCGACTCCTGGAGCGGCTCGAAGGCAGCTATTCGGGCATCCTGAGCGAGCTGGCGGCAGCCATCGACCCACTCGGCGACCTGACCCAGCGCGTCTCGCAGACCCTCGTCGACGAGCCGCCGCCGACGATCCGCGAGGGCAACCTGATCCGCGCGGGCTTCAACGGGGAGCTCGACGAGCTGCGCTCGATCGCCGGTGACGGCAAGACCTGGATGGCCAAGTTCCAGGCCGAGGAGTCCGAGCGCGCCGGGATCCCCGGGCTCAAGATCGGCTTCAACTCGGTCTTCGGCTACTTCCTCGAGGTGCCCCGCGGGCAGGTCGACAAGGTCCCCGAGAACTACATCCGCAAGCAGACGATCAAGACCGCCGAGCGCTACATCACCCCCGAGCTGAAGGAGTTCGAGGGCAAGGTGCTGCAGGCCGAGGAGCGCTCCAAGGCGCTCGAGTACGAGCTCTTCGGGAGCCTGCGCGACGAGCTCGCCGGCCAGCTCGGGCGCGTGCTCGACACGGCCCACGCGGTGGCCGCGGTGGACGCCCTGGCGTCCCTGGCGCAGACCGCGTCGGAGAACCGCTACGTGGCCCCCACCGTCGACGACTCGGGCGAGCTCGAGATCGTCGAGGGTCGGCATCCGGTGATCGAGCTGAGCGCGAGCTGTGAGTCCTTCGTGCCCAACGACACGCGCCTGGACACCGAGCGCCGCTCACTGACGATCCTGACCGGCCCCAACATGGCCGGTAAGTCGACCTACATCCGTCAGACGGCCCTGATCGTGCTCTTGGCCCAGATCGGCTCCTTCGTACCGGCGGACTCCGCCCGCGTGGGCGTGGTCGACCGCATCTTCACCCGCGTGGGCTCGGGCGACGACATCAGCCGCGGCGAGTCGACCTTCATGGTCGAGATGGTCGAGATCGCCAACATCCTCAACAACGCGACCCGCAGATCTCTGGTCGTGCTGGACGAGGTCGGCCGCGGCACCAGCACCTTCGACGGCCTGGCCCTGGCCTGGTCGATCGTCGAGCACATCCACGGCAAGATCGGCGCGCGCACGCTTTTCGCAACCCACTACCACCAGCTGACCGAGCTGGCCCAGCGCCTCGATGGTGTCGCCAACCTCTCGGTGGCCGTGCGCGAATGGGGTGACGAGATCGTCTTCCTCCACAAGATCATCGAGGGCGGCACCGACCGCTCCTACGGCATCCACGTCGCGCGCCTGGCCGGCGTGCCGCCCGAAGTCATCGGCCGCGCGCGCCAGATCCTGGGCGAGATCGAGGGCGACGCCGCCGACCTGGCGCCGCGAATCGCGGGGGACGCGGCGGGCTCGCGCTCGGGCGGCGCCAGCCGCGTGGCCGACGGCCCGGTGCAGCTGGACCTGTTCGCCAGCCAGCCCAGCCCCGTCGACCGCGACCTGCGCGAGCTGGACCTCGACCAGCTCTCGCCGATCGACGCCCTGCTCAAGCTGCGCGAGCTGAAGGCGATGATCGGCGACGGCTGAAGCCGCGCGCCAGCGCGACTCGTCGCGACCACCCGCGCACTTCAGCGACCGTCGCCCATCTCGAGTGCCTCGCTCGAAACGAGTCGGGACGAGGACGGGACCGTCCCTATGGAGATTGCGCGCGCTCCTTACGCGAAGAGAACCTTCGATGGCGACGCGGGGCACCCCATTCACGGGCGCGCGAGGGCCGCCTGTGGCCAACGGTGAGGCGTCTGGCCCATCGGCCGATTGCAGGTCCGGCGCGAGAATGTCAATCTCCCTCGGCCCCGAGCGAGTGCCTGTGGGGTGACCGCAGGCCAAGAAGCGTCTCGACCGCAACCCGTCGTCTCGACCTTGCGGAGCCCATGAATCACCGCCAAAAGCTCTACGCGACCGCCGCAATCGCGCTGCTCGCATCGGGCTGCGCCGCGACCCATCGCGAGGTGCCCGCGCCGGACCTCGTGATCGCGCCCACCCCCCTGGAGGGTGCTGCCGGCGAGTTCCTTTCGCCCTACAACCGCTCGGGCGAGTTGGCGCCATGGGCCATGGTGGCGATCGAGACGGGGCTCGCGAGCGAGGTCGAGGACGACCTCGAGCTCGAGCAGCGGGGCGTGATCGACTCGACCGTGCGGGCCTTCAGTCGCACTTTCGGCGACGACCCGCGGATCAACGAGGCCGTGGTCGAGGCGGCCGGCGGTTGGGACGAGATCCGCGCGGGGACCGACCAGTCCTTCGTCGAGGCCGTCGACCTGTCGACCTTCCTCTACGCGAACTACTCCCTCGATCCGGACTACCGCTCGGCCCTGGCGGTGGTCTTCGACCTCTTCCCCGAGGTTCGCAGCACCTACGCGGGTGCGGTGCGCCGCGCGGCCACGCAGAGCGCCGCGCCGGCCGTCGGCAGCTCGGGCCCCTGAATCGCGCCAGTCGGCGATCCTTCTCGCAACGTTCGGGGCTCCCCGCCGGCGCTAGAATCCCGCTCGCCATGACCATCGTCCTCAACGAAGTCGAGGCGCGCCTGCTCGGCGTGCTGATCGAGAAGCAGCTCACAACGCCGGAGCAGTACCCCCTGTCGATCAAGGCCCTGGTGGCCGGATCGAACCAGAAATCCAACCGCCACCCGGTGGTGCACTTCGGCGAGGCCGAGGCGCACGTCGGCGCCCAGGGCCTGGAGGCCAAGGGCCTGGCGAACCGGGTGCCGCCGGGCATGGGGGCGCGGGTCGAGCGCTATGAGCACTTGGCGCGGCAGACCCTCTCGCTCGATCGGGCCGAGCTGGCCGTGGTCGCGGAGTTGCTGTTGCGCGGGCCTCAGCAGCCGGGTGAGCTGCGCACGCGCGCGAGCCGCATGAGCGCGATCGACACCTTGGCCGAGCTCGGGCAGTTGCTCGATAAGCTGATCGGGGTCCGCCTGGTGAAGCGCCTGGCGCCGTCGCCGGGGACGCGCGCGGAGCGCTATCGCGAGCTGCTCTCGTCGCCGGCCGCGCCGGCCGGTGTCGCTGCGACGCAGAGCTCGCGCCCCCTCACGCCCGAAGAGATCGTCCGGCGACACGACGAGCAGGCGGCGGCGCGCAAGGCCCAGGAGCGCGGCGAGTCGGGGCGCGCGGACGACCCGGCGCCCCAGCAGTCAGACCCCTTCCTTGCGCCCGCCGCCGAGTCACGACCCACCCACCCGACCCACGACGCCAGTTCCGACCGCGTATCCGAGCTCGAGCGCCGAATCACCCAGCTAGAACAACGCCTTGCGAGCCTGCTCGAGAAGCTCGGCGAGGACGTCTGAGCCTTCAGAAGCGCACGCCGACGAACAGGCCGACCTGGTCGTTGTCGAAGTCCACGGTCGCCGCGTTGCCGCCGTCCAGCTGCACGGTGGAGCTCGCGCCCGCGAGTCGGCGGTAGTCGATCCCCACGTGTAGCCAGCGGGTCAGCCGGAGCTGGAGCCCGGCGCGCAAGTAGTTGCCGGTGGGCGCGTCGGCGAAGCCCAGGCCGGCCACGTCGACGTTGGCGTAGACCTTCGTGACTCCCGCGGCGATGAAGGGCTCGAGCGGGAAGCCGCCGGGTCCGGCGCGATAGAGGTAGAGGCGCAGGCCCGCGGAGACGCCGATCAACGTCAGCTCGACGTCCAGCGGCGCAAAGCCGGGCCCAATGGCGAGGCTGGTCGCCGAAGATCCGTAGCTGGCGCCGAACTCGAAGCCGAGCGGCACCTGCGGCCAGGGCAGCACGATGCCCTCGGCTCCGACGATGTCGAACTGGGCGATGTCCTCGAGCCCCTCCGCCACCTGATCCAGCTGTCGGTCGGCCGCGTACACGTTCAGCGTCGCGTAGGACGGCTCGGGGGAGGACGGCGCCGGCTCGACTGCGACGCGCTGCACCGCCGGAGACTCGGTCTGCAGCGCGCCGCACCCCGCCGCGATCGCGGCCAGGGCCACGGCGGCGAAGGACTCAGAACGCCAGACCCAACCAGACGGAGAACTGGGCGCCGTCGAGACTCGAGTCCGACACGGTGAGAGGACCGGCTGCAATGTCGATGTCAGTTTCGTGGTGTACGCGGTAGTCGAAACTGAGCACGACCCGCCGGGAGAGGTGGCAGGCGAGTCCGACGCGCACGTAGGCACCGATCGCATCGGCGTCGTCCTCGACCGGCCCACTCTCGAGCTCCGCGTGCAGGAACGACAACCCGCCTGCCACGTAGGGCTCGAGGCGAGGGGTGGTCACGCCCTCGTCCGGCGGAATCGCGAAGCGCAGGCCGATGAAGGCCTCGGTCACCCGCAGGTCGACCTGGGTGGCGAGGTCGGTGTCGTCGGTCACGCGGGTCAGGCCGCCCTCGATCGCCAGGGGCGCGGCGGGCCCGAGGGGGTGGACCAGCTGCAGCCCGAAGCCGCTGAGCCCGTCGGCGCCGGACCAGGCCGCGTCCTCCACCAGCACCCGGTGGCCGAAGCCGAGTTCGACCCGCGGCCGCATGGGAGCGCGGTCCGCGGCTTCCGGAGTGGCCTCCGACCGCGGCGGGACCTCAGGATTGGCCGGTCCGGAATCCTGCGGCGCGGTGCTCGCGCAGCCGAGCAAGACCGCCAGCGAACCCAACAGTGCTGCCGTGAGCGTGTCCATCGACGCGGGATCGTGCCCCTGCCCCGCAATCGCATCAAGCCTGGCGGGTACCGCGGAGGCGAAGCCGCGAGGGGATTTTCGCCATCGGGGGTGCAACCTGCGAGCCGGCCGCCCGTCTCCTTGGGTAGCCGTCAGAATCTGCGGGGATCGGCGTCCCCTCGCGCCGCTCCCGTCCGTCGAGCCTGCGGATGGCCACTGGGGCCACCCGCCGCCGGTGCCCGGGCTGCGCCGGCGCGCGACAAGCTGCCCACGTTTCCGAGAGGCTCACATGGCTCAATACGTCCTGATCCTGCGCGACGACCCCCGACAGTACGACAGCTACAGCCCCGACCAGATGCAGGCCACCATCGCCCGCTACGGCACCTGGGCCCAGGAGCTCGGCGAGCGCCACGCCGGCGGTCAGAAGCTGGCCGGCGCCGACGCCGCCGCCGTCCTGCGACGCGACGGGGATCGAACCGTGGTGACCGACGGCCCCTTCGGCGAGACCAAGGAGATGATCGGCGGCTTCTTCATCATCGAGGCCGACGACCTGGCCCAGGCGATCGAGTTGTGCCGCAACCATCCGCAGCTCGAGGACAAGGGCACGGTGGAGATCCGCCAGGTCGACGACTTGACGAGCTGCGCCTCGGAGACGGCTGGAGTCGAGGCCAGTGCCGGACGCTGAGGACCTCGGCGCATTGCCCCGGGGTCGTGGACCACGCCCTCCCCTGGCAAACCGGTCGCGACCGTGAGCGCCGGTGACCCGACGACCGGCGGCGCTGCGACCGCGCCGCTGGTCGAGAGGCTCTTCCGGCGGGAGTATGCCCAGCTCGTCGCGCGCACCACGCGGCGGCTGGGCGCCCACCGCTTGTCGCTGGCGGAGGACGTGGCCCAGGAGGCCCTGGTGCGGGCGCTGATGGTCTGGCCCTTCGAGGGCATTCCGCGAAGGCCCGGCGCGTGGCTGGCGATGGTGGCGGAGCGCGCGGCCATCGATCACCTGCGGCGAGAGGGGCGACAGGAGGGCTTCGACGCCATTCCAGAGCCGGCTTCGCCCGCGCCGGTGACGAATGAAGACGAGGACCTGTTGCGACTGATGCTGCTGTGCTGCCACCCCAGCCTGCCGATCGAGTCGCGCCTGGCCCTCGTGCTGAAGACCGCCTGCGGCTTCGGCAACGACGAGATCGCGGCCGGATTGCTGACGACCTCCGAAGCCGTCAAGCGGCGCCTGTCCCGGGCCCACGCGATCCTGCGCGACGGATCCGTCGATCTGGAGTGCGAAGGGGACGAGCGCGCACGGCGACTCGACTCGCTGCTCTTGGCCCTGTACCTGCTGTTCAACGAGGGTCACTCCTCGGCGCGCGAGGAGGCGCACGTGCGCGCGGAGCTGGTCGACGAGGCCCTTCGTTTGGTGCGGCTGGTCGCGGACGACCGGCGTCTCGCCGGTCCCCAGGTCCACGCCCTGGCGGCGCTGTTCTGCCTCCAGGCCGCGCGGGTCGAGGCCCGGCTCGACGAGGGCGGCGTCCCCCTCTCCCTGGCGGAGCAGGATCGCTCGCGTTGGGATCGCGCGCTGACGGCGGAGGGCTTCGTGCGACTGGAGCGCTCCATGAGCGGCGAGCGCGAGACCCGCTATCACCTGGAGGCGGCCATCGCTGCAGCCCACGCAGCGGCTCCGAGTTGGGGCGATACGGACTGGCGACACTTGCTCCTGCTCTACGACCGACTGCTGCGCTGCCACCCCTCGCCGGTGGTGGCCCTGGGTCGCTGCGTAGCCCTGGCCCAGGTCACGGGCCCGCGTGCGGGGCTCGCTGAGCTCGATCGCATCGATGCCTCGGTCGAGCTGCCCCTGCGCACCGCGACTCGGGCCCAGCTCTTGTGGCTCGCGGGTGATCTCGAAGCCGCGACCGACGCGTTCCGCCGCGCCATCGAGGAGGAACGCTCGCCCTCTCGCCGTCGATTTCTCGAGCGTCGATGGACCGCCTGCAGCTCCGGCGGCGCGCCCCTGGACTGGTGAGGCCCTCTGAGGCGTTCGTGCGAACGCCTCCCGCCTCAGACCCCGCGGGGTCGGGGCGCGCGCTCGAGGTAGGTCACGTAGCGATCCGCGCAGTGGCTCCAGTGGCACTCGTCGTCCACGAACGCGCGCGCGGCCGCGGAGAGCCGCTCGACCCGCGCGGCGTCGTCGCGCAGCTCCACCATCGCCCGCGCGACAGCGTCCACTTCGCCCTCGCCGAGGGGCACCTTGATGGTGCACGCATCGGGCAGTTCGCGCTGCTCGGCCGCATTGCTGGCGATCACCGCACGGCCCAGCCCGAAGGCTTGGAAGATGCCCCCGGAGGTGCCGCCGCTGGTCGGACCACGCAGATTGATCGACACATCGCCGGCGTGCAGCCAGCGCCAGGCATCTTCCTCGCTGACGAAGCCGGGGAAGTGCACCGCGTCGCCGAGACCCATGGACTCGGCCACCTCGCGCGCGTCGAAGGACTCAGAGCAAACTCGTCCGGCCATCGCCAGACGAATGTCCGGCCGCTCGCGGCGGGCTTGGGCCAGGGCTGCGAGAACGCGATCCACGCGCTTGTGCGCCTGCACTCCGCCCAGGCTGGTGACCAGGAAGCCGTCGGCCCAGGAACGCGGCAGGCCCAGCTCGAGTCGGGCAGCGGCGCGGGTCTGTTCGTGCCAGCGGCGCTCGGCTCCGTGGTGCACGACCCCTACGCCGACGTTCGGCCGAGTCGCGCGAATGTGCTCGGCGACGAACTCGCTGTGTACGACGAACCCGTCCGCGTGGCGCACGACGCCCCGATTGAGGGGCAGGTCGAAGCGAAAGTCCGACAGGCTGGACGGCCGCAGCGGGACCGCAGCCGGCGCGCGCAGGTCCAGGTCGTGTCGCCCGTCTGCATCGGACCATTCGATGCGCTCGATGAAGGCCCCCAGTCGCCGCGCGTCACCGTGCAGGCGCTGCTCCTTCGTCACCCGCACCGGATCCACGTGCAGCACCAGCGTCGGCCGCTCGCGCTCGGCGGGCTCGATCTCGAGGCGCTCCCAGGGCTGCTCCGGCGTCGTGCGGTACCTCGCCAGGACCTGCCCGCCCTGGCGCAGCTCGACCCGTCGGCCCACGGGGGCGTTGAAGGTCACCGCAACGGATCGGACGCCCTCGGCGGGGATGCGGAACACGCCGTTGTCGGCGACCCAACGACCGGTGCCCTCGGGCGCGTGCCAGCCGCCCACCAGGTTGCCCGGGCGACCATTGGGCTCCACCGGTTGCAGGGGTCGCCGGCGCTCCTGGCGGCGGGCACCGAAGGCGCGCACATAGGTGGCCAACTGGGTCCTGCCGCCGAGGCGACCGGCGAGGGTCGCGCCCTTGACTCCGCCCCTCACCAGCGCCGGGTGACAGGCCATGGCAAGGTCGAAGAGCACCCAGTCGTGCTGCATCACGACCCCGCCTAGGCGCTGGATCGCAGGCACCATGAAGGCGTGGTTCGCCTCGTTGCCCAGCTGGTACAGGATCCGATCCGCGGCTCCGGCCCCCAGGGTAGACAGCGCGCGCGTGGTGAACCCGTCGAGCTGCGTGCCCTCGGTCCCGTCGCGCACGTAGACCTCCACCTGGCACCTCTGCGCCAGGTAGGGCAGCAGGTGACGGGTGTAATCACCGATGCCGGAGTGAATCTCCGGCGCTGTGGTTACGAGAGCTAACTTCACCGATTAGGCCTGCGCACGCGACCGCGGGGGGCCGCTGGGGAGAGCGCTGGGCAGCCGTTCGTCGGGTGCCGTACGTCGGGAGACGATCGTCAGGCGGCAGTCAATATCTCAACCCCGTCCGGGCCGAGATACATCGTGTGTTCGGTTTGCGCGACCATTACGCCCGGGTCCTCCACGAGGGGCGGATAGCGCATCAGCGAGCCCTGGCGGGCGAGCTTCGCGATCACGTCCTCGACTGCCTCTTGATCCAGATCGGCGAAGTAGCGCCGAGCGATGGGCAGGCCACGCCAAGCTTCGATCGCCTTGAGCACGTCCCGGTCCAGTCCGCGGGCCTTGCGCGGCGGGCGGACCATCATGAAGACCTCGGCCCGGCCCTGCTCGCGGATGTAGCCGCGTCCGGTGCAGGCGAAGGGTTCCACGGCGAAGACCATGCCCTGCTTGATGCGCCCGCCGCCGCGCTCGGCGTAGGAGGGGATCTGTGGCGCCGTGTGAACCTTCCAGCGGCCCAGACCGTGGCCGGTGAGGTTGCGGACCGGCTCGAAGCCGGCGGACATGATCGTGCGCTCGACCGTCGCGCCCACCTCGCCCACCGGAACGCCGTCCTCGATGGTGGCGATGGCCCCGGCCAGGGCGTCGGAACTGGCCTTGATCAGGGCCCCCCAACGACCGTCCGTCGAGAGGTCGACGGTGCAGGCCGTGTCGGCGATGTAGCCATCGACGTGCACGCCCATGTCGACCTTGACGCAATCACCCTCCTCGTAGCGGGTGGTGTCCCCCGGTGCCGAGCAGTAGTGGGCGGCGCAATCGTTGCGGCTGGACTGGGCCGGAAAGGCCATGTCGGCACCGCGTTCGCGGATCATCGACTCGATCGTCTCGAGGATCGAACGCAGCTCGACCCCCGGCTGGATCGCCTGCCTGGCCCATTCGCGGCACTCCGCCGCAATGCGCCCTGCCTTCCGGTGACACTCGAGTCCGTATTGATCCACGGCGGGAAGATAGTCCGACGGCCCAGAAGAGGCAATCCGGCGGGCCCGCGGATCCCGGGCACACAGAGCTGATCGGGTGCGCTGGGCGGGAATCCTGACGAGTGGCGGGGGCTAGACTCGGCGGCGATGGTTTCATCCCCCGAGCAGCCGGTGACGGCTCGTGCCGACCCTAACGCACCCTTGACCAACGGCGCGGGGGCCGCCGCACGGGCGGCCGAGCGGCGTTCGACGGTGCTGGCGGTCCTGGGACTGCTCGCGGTCCTCTCCCTGCTGCTCCGAGAGACGCTCTTCGGCGGGCTGATCCTGACCCAGGCTGACGCCCTGCTCGAGTTCGAGCCCTGGATCCAGGCGGCGCCAGAGGGCCATCGACCGGGCAATCCGCTGCTCCTCGACCAGAGCCTGGTGATCCAGCCCTGGCTGCACTTCGCCCACGAGGAGCTCGCCGCGGGGCGACTGCCCCTTTGGAATCCCTACGACTACGGCGGCCAGCCGGTCCACGCCGCCTACACCGGCGCCTTCCTGTGGCCACTCAACTGGCTGCACTTGGCCAGCGGCTCGTGGCACGCCTTCGCCTGGATCGCCTTCGCCAAGCTGGGCCTGGCCGGGATCGGGATGCTCGTGTTTCTGCGGCGCGGTGGGCTGCGCGCCAGCGCGGCGGCGGCCGGTGCCTTCGGCTACGCCCTGTGCGGGTTCAACGTGGTCTGGCTCGGCCATCCGCACACCAATGTGGCGGCCCTCTTCCCCTGGGCCCTGATAGCCCTGGGCGCCTTGGCCGAGCAGCCCACGGCTCGGCGCGCCGTGTGGGTGGCCGTGGTGGCCGCGGGGATGCTGGTGGGTGGGCACATCCAGACCGCCACCCACACGGCCCTGGTGCTCGCGGCCTACGTCGTCTTCCGCGCCACGACGGCCAGCCCCGAGCGTCCGCGCATGGGCGCGCGAGCCCTGGCCCTCGCGGGGGCAGGCGCCTTGGTCGGCGCGATGGTCGCCGCCCCCGCCCTCTTGCCCTTCGCCGAATACCTCGGACACAGCCGCGCGGCGACCCTCTTCGAAGAGGCCGAGGCCACGGACGCGGTCGCTCTCGCCGATGTGGCGCCGCTGCTCGTGGCCCCGAACCTGCACGGCAACCCGGCCCACGGCGACTACACCGGTCCGAAGGGCCTGAATCTCAACTACTCGGAGCTGGTCGGGCCGTTCGTCGGGCGACTGCTCCTGATCCTGGCCGTGGCCGGCGCGGTGCTGCGCTGGCGCGACGGGCGCGTGCGCTTTCTGGCCGGGCTGAGTCTCTTCGCCCTGCTCGTCGCCTGGCAGGCTCCGCCGCTCTACGACCTTCTGCGCGAAGTGCCGCGCCTGCGCAGCACGAAGCTGATGCGATTCGGCTTGTTCGCGGCCTTCGGGCTGAGTGCCCTGGGCGCCGTGGGGTTGGACGCTTGCCTCTCGCGCCTGCGCCGACACGTCCTGCGCCGCAGCCTGGGCCTGGTCGCCTGCGTGGTGGTGGCCGCCGAGCTGCTGCTGTTCGCCCGCGGCTACAACCCCGCGACGCCGCGTGAGTTGGTGGTCCCGGACTCCGCGACGGTCGACTTCCTGCACGGCGCCGGCGCCGACCAGCGCCCCGAGCGGGTGCTGGGCACGCGCGGGACCTACCTGTTCCCGAACGCGAACCTGTTCCACCGCCTGGCCCTGCCCACCGGCTACGACTCGATCGAGGACGAGCGCATGGCGCAGCTCGTGGGCCTTCTGACCAGCGACGAGCGCGCCCGGCTGTTCGTGAAGGAGATCGGCTACTTCGATCGCTCGATCCCGCTGCTCGATCTCTTGGGCGTGCGTTGGGCCCTGTCCGCCGAGCCCTTGCCACCGCCCTTCGAAGCCGTCCACACGTCCCCCACCGGCCTGGTGACCTGGGAGCGGCCGATGGCCCTGGGGCGTGCCTTCGTCGCCAAGGGGGCAAGGCGCGTCGACGACGACGCCGAGCGCCTGGCGCTGCTCGGCGCCGAGGACTTCGACCCGCGCGTGGCCCTGTTCGAGGGCCCGCCGCCGGCCGGAGCGCAGGCCTACGAGGGCACGGCGCCCCCGGGTGAGGCGAGGCTCGTGGGCCACGCGCCCGGCCTCGCGACGGTCGCGGTGGACGTCGACGCCGTGGCCCTGCTCGTCTTCACCGAGACCTTCGACCAGGGCTGGCACGCCGAAGTCGACGGCCGACCGGTGCCCGTCCAGCGGCTCGACCACGCCCTGTGCGGGATCTGGCTACAGCCGGGCGACCGCACGGTCGAGATGCGCTATGCGCCCGCGTCCTTCCGCGCCGGGTTGGTGCTCGCGGCCGTCGGACTGCTGGTCCTGGCCCTTTGCACCTTCGGTCGGAGCGCACGGCGCTCCCCATGAACCAAATCGCCCTCAGTCTCACCCTGGCACTCGCGGTCAGCAGCGCAAGTTGCGTGGAGACGGTGGCCGTGCGCCAGGCCCAGGCGCCCCTGCCCGAGGTTCTGGTCTCTACCCCGCGCGCCGCCTGGCGGGTGGTGGACGAGGACAGCGACGTGGGCTTCGTGCTGCGCTTCGAGGCCACCGGGGACGGCCGCGCCTTCCACAGCGTTCGCAACGTGTGGAACCAGGAGCTGGGACTGATCGACTCCGAGGGCCGCGCCTGGCGCTATCGGCCCCACAGCACCGAGCCCGATTGGTTGGGGACGGGCCCGGTGAACGAGGGTGCCTCGCGCATCCTGGGCCTCGCGGCCGCGCACCTGGAGCCCGTCAGCCTGGACCAAGTCCGGGGCCGCTGAGACCCGCCGGAGAGCCGGCTTGGGGACTCGCGCGTGGGGTTGTCGGCGCTCTGACGGAGCCCGCCGAGACGTAGGCACGGAAAGAAGTGCTCGCGTGGATTCGGCGCGGGTGCCAACCGCGGATCGATCGGAGCGCTCGCGGGACCGAGTGCCTGCCAGGTCTCCAGCGGACCCAGGGTCGAGGCCGAAGAGGTGCCTACGAGGTCCTTGACCCGCGCGGACGTACCTCAGGTCGGCGCCACTCGATCCCCAGCCCCCCAAGTTTCATCCCCGTCATGATCAGGCTCGAAGCAGGCGAAACCATCGGCACCTACAAGGTGCGTGAGTTCGTTGCTCGTGGTGCATTCGCCTGCGTCTACATCGCCGAAGACCCGCGCGGCGCCAAGGTCGCGCTCAAGGTCGGCGACGTCGCCGGTGGGGGTCGCTACGTGACCCGCTGCCTCGAGGTCACCAGCCACCGTAGTCCCGAGTGGATCAGCCCCGACGAGACGCCGGGCGAGGCGATCTTCTTCCGCAACGACGGCGTGCGGATCGACTTCCTCGACTTGCACGAGATCGACGAGTTGATTCGCTCGGAGGGCAACCTGCTCGAGGCGGCCAAGAGCCAGAACCTCGTGCGCGTGCGCGACTCCTTCGAGCACGAGGGTCGTCCCGTGTTGGCTCTGGACTTCGTGCGCGGCAAGACCCTGCGCGAGAAGGTCCGTGCGCTCGAGGGCATCCGCCTGAACTGGTTCCTGTCGATCGTGCGCGCCCTGCAGCGCCTCGGCAAGGCCGGCACGATGGAGTACCACGGCGACCTCAAGCCCGAGAACATCATCGTCAAGCCCTCCGGCTCGGTCGTCATGATCGACCCCGCGATGCGCGACGGCTCGCGCGGTCTGATCTCGACCACGCCCCACTACAACCCGCTCCTGTTGCAGTCGCCCAAGGCCGACGTGATGGGCATCGGGGTCATGCTGTACGAGATCTTGACCGGCACCCTGCCCTTCGACGAGGTCCCGTGGCAGTACGCCGGCCGCGAACAGGGCGGCGAGGTCGAGCGCCTGTCGCTGTCCTACTTCCTCTCCTATCCGCCGCCGCGGGAGCTCAACCCGAACACGCCCGAGGCCCTCGAGCAGATCGTCTACCGCAGCCTGACGGTGATGGAGTACGGCCTGCCCGAACTCGAGAAGGACCTGGTGGCCTTCCTGCGCAAGCAGTGAGCAACGCGTAGAAGCGTCACCACCACAGGGCCCATCCTCCGCTGAGGGTGGGCCCTGTCTCGTTCGGGCGCGGACCGGTTCGAGCGGCGTTCCGTTCGCAGACGCCGACGCGGCTGCGGGCGGCGTAGACTGCCGGCGCCATGAACGGAGCCCAGATCCTCGAGCTGTGGCGACGCTGCGCGGCGTCCCCGGACCCGCCCGCCGCGTTCACCCGAGAGCTCTTCGCCGCCGTGCCCTACTCGGGCAGCACCGGCGCGCGGGTCGAGGAGTTGAGCCCGGGCCAGGTCCGCGTGACCCTCGAGCAACACCGCGAGGTGGAGAACCACCTGAACTCGATCCACGCGGTGGCCCTGACCAACGTCGGCGAGCTGGCCAGCGGCCTGGCCTTGATCACGGCCCTGCCCGAGGGCATGCGCTCGATCGTGATCGAGCTCTCCACGCGGTACCTCAAGAAGGCCCGCGGAACGCTCACGGCCGAGTGCCGCGCCCCCGCCGTCGAAGCGGGCGAGGAGGCTGAGCTCGAGGTCGAGGCCCCGATCCGCGACAGCCAGGGCGAGGTGGTCGCGTTGGTCACCGCGCGTTGGAAGGTCGGGCCGTTGCCGAAGGGCACCTGAGACGCGCGTTGCCGCGCGAGTACGCGAACACCCGTCGCGTTCAGTCCTCGGGCTCGGGCGCCAGATAGACCAATGCAGCCGCGGAGGCGCGTTCGAAGGTCAGGCCTTCCAGCGCGCCGGCCTCCTGGATGTCCTCGGCGCTGCGCACGAAGACGGCGAAGGCGGCGTTGAGCACGGCGTCGCGGTGCTCGAGGATCCAGGCGCGCAGCAGCTCGAGTTCCGCCGGGCCGGGCGCGTCCGGCAGCTCCAGGGCGCGCGCGGCCATCTGGGCCAGGCCCTCGGACAGCCACTCGCGATCTTGGATGGCGTCGGGTTGGTTGATCATCGCCAGCACCATCCCGCCCAGGACCTTCTGCCTGGTGGAGTCGAAGCCGGCGATCGTCTGACGCAGGGTCTCGCGGTCGGGGAGATCGCTCATCGGCGGCAAGGATAGTCAGACCGGCGCGAGCGTTGGAGGGTCGAGGGAAGTCGAAGCGTCCCCGAACCTCACACCAGGGGGTACCGTCCAAGACGACTCAGGCCGAGCCCCCCACCTCGATCTCGGCCCTCCCTCGCCGGCCCCCCTCTCCAGCGCCGGCGAGCCTCCCCCATCTCGAGCCCCCATGACAGCCACGTTCCTGTTGGCCCTGGCCGCCCTCGCGGTCCAGAACCCCGCTGCGCCCACTTCGGCACCCTCCGCCGGCACGACCGCGGCCTCCCCCGCCGACCCGCCCGTGAAGGCGCACATCCGCCTGCCCCTCACCGGGCCCGCGGCGCCCAACTTCGAGGATCTCCTCACCCTCGGGTTGGATCTGGTGGAGGTCGACTCGGATGCCGTCGCCGTCCTGGCCACCGCGGCCGACCGCGCCCGCCTCGAGCAGCGCGGGATCCCCTTCACGATCGTGCGCGAGGACGAGCAGCGCTACTACGCGGAGCGCTTGGCGACCGGTGCGCTGCAACCCCTGGGCGCGCCGGCCCTCGGCGCCGGTCTGGTTCCGCCCTTCACCTCGGGTTCGATCGGCGGCTACTACGACTTCGCCGAGGTGGTCAACGTGCTCGACCAGCTGCGCGCCACCTACCCGAGCTTGATCAGTCAGAAGGTCTCCATCGGCCAGTCCCTCGAGGGGCGCCCGATGTGGATGGTCAAGATCTCCGACAACCCCGACGTCGACGAGAACGAGCCCGAGGTGCGCTACGACTCCCTGCACCACGCGCGCGAGCCCCAGGGCATGCAGACGACCCTGTGGTACATGCTCTGGCTGCTCGAGAACTACGGTGCCGATCCCCTCGCAACCTACCTTGTGAACGAGCGCGAGCTGTACTTCGTACCAGTCGTCAATCCGGACGGTTACGTCTACAACCAACAGATCGCGCCCGGCGGCGGCGGCCTGTGGCGCAAGAACCGTCGCGACAACGGCGACGGCACGATGGGCGTCGACTTGAACCGCAACTACCCTTTCAAGTGGGGCTACGACAGCCTGGGATCGAGCGGTGACACGTTCGACGTGACCTACCGCGGCCCGTCGCCGGCGAGTGAGCCCGAGACCCAGAACATGGTGGCCTTCATCCAGAGCCGCCAGTTCGAGACCGCCCTGTCGACCCACACCTACTCCAACCTGTGGCTCTCGCCCTGGGGCTACGACGTCCTGCCCACGGGCAACGACGCCGAGTTCAGCGAGCTGAACGAGCTGTGCACGGAGGTCAACGGGTACCTGGCCGGTCCCGCGCCGCTGGTGCTCTATCCGGCCAACGGCGTGACCTTCGACTACGACTACTCCGCCAAGGGCACCTTCGGTTGGACCCCGGAGATCGGCGGCCAGGCGGATGGATTCTGGCCGCCCGCGTCGCGCATCGTGCCCTTGGCCGAGGAGAACCTCCTGGCCTTCCAGAGGGTCTCCCTGGCCGCCGCGGCCTTTGTCTACGTGGACGCTTCGAGCGTGGCGACCATCGGCGACGGTGACGAGTTCGTGGAGGCGGGCGAGTCAATCGAGCTGACGCTCGACCTTCGCAACGCCGGGCGCGCGGTGACCGGGAGCTCGGTCATCGCGACCCTCGTGATCGACAGCGGGAGCGCCACGGTGCTGCAGGGCGCCAGCGACTTCGGCGTGATCGGATCGTTCCAGGGCGCCTCCAACGGCGGCGCGCCGCTGGCCTTCTCCATCGACGCTGGTGCCGAGCCCGGCAGCACCGTCGCCTACCGCGTGGTCCTCAGTCACGAGGGCCTGGACCAGGAGCTGTTCGGAAGCGTCGTCGTGGGCGAGCCGCGCCTCCTGGTGCTCGACCAGCTCGAGGTCGACCTCGGCTGGACCGCGGGGCTCCCCGGCGACACCGCCAGCACCGGCATCTGGGAGCTCGGCGACCCCAACGGCACCACCAGCAGCGGCCAGCCGGCCCAGCCCGAAGACGACGCCACCCCGGCGGGCACCCTCTGCTTCGTCACCGGCAACACCGGCGGCTCGGCCGGCACCGACGACGTCGACAACGGCTTCACGCGCCTGCTGAGCCCGCGACTGGACCTGTCCGGTGCGAGCTCGGCCCTCTTGGGCTACTCGCGCTGGTACGCCGACCTGTCGGTTGCGGACGACGAGCTCCTGATCGAGGTCTCGAACGACGACGGCGGCTCCTGGTCGACACTCGAGGTCGTGGCCCAGACGGAGAACGCCTGGACCCGGGTCGAGTTCCCGCTGCACGACACCATCGCCCTGACCGACGCCATGCGTCTGCGCGTGACCGCCAGCGACGACCCCAACAACTCCCTGGTCGAGGCGGCCATCGACGACCTGACCCTGGCGGTCTACGGCGCGGGCCCGCGCATCGCACTCTACGGGACCGCAGCGATCGGAACGTCGCCGACGCTGTTCACGAGCGTCGAGTCGGCCAGCGCCACGACCCTGTTCGGATCGGCGGGAACCGGGTTCCTGACGGTGCCCGGTGTGAGCGGCCCGGTGCTGCTCGACCTCGGAACGGCGTTCACGGTGGGCTCGGGCGCGGCGACCCCTGGGGCGCCGGCACAAGCTGATCTACCGATCCCGAACGACACGGTGTTGCAGGGAGTGTCGATCTACCTACAGCAGCTCGCGGCGGGAGCCGGGGGCATCGCCCTGTCGAACCGCTTGGAGCTGAGGATCGAGTAGGCGTTCGTACGGTGCCAGGCACAAAACCGCCGCCTGAACGACCTGGGCCCCCGGCGCTATCGGCGCCGGGGGCCCAGGTCGTTCAGGCGGCGGTTTTGTGCCTGGCACCGTACGAACGCCTACTCGATCCTCACGCCTCCTGCTTGGCCTGACGCGCGGCCTCGAGGCGACGCTCGGCCAGACGATCAGCCGCGACCTCGGTCCCGATGTTTTCCTCGCGGGCGATCTGGAAGACCTCTTTGAGGTTGTCGTAGATCCCGTCGATGCGCTCGATCGCCACGGCCTCGTTGTAGCCGCCGGGGCTGACCTCGATGCCGACGTTGATGATGCCGCCGGCGTTGATCACGTAGTCGGGGGCGTAGAGGATGCCCTTGGCCTTCAGCTCGTCCCCGTGGCGCGGCTCGAGCAGGATGTTGTTGGCGCAGCCGGCGATCGCCTTGCAACGCAGCTCGCCGATCGTGCGGTCGTTGACCCCGGCGCCGCGGGCGCAGGGGGCATAGACGTCGACCTCGTGCTTGTGGTGGTCCAGGTCGGGCACGTGCTGGAAGCCGTGCTCCTCGGCGAAGCGCGCCGCGCGCTTCTCGTCGATGTCGCAAACCAGGATCTTCGCCCCGCGCGCCTTCATGTCGGTGGCCATCGGCTGGCCGACGGCGCCGACGCCCTGGATCAGGATCGTGCGGCCCTCGAAGGAGTCGCTGCCGAAGACCTCTTCCAGCACGGCGCGCATGCCCATCACGACACCCCGCGCGGTGTAGGGGCTCGGGTTGCCGGAGCCGCCTTCCTCGCGGCTCAACCCGGTGACGTACTGGGTCGTCTTCTTGACCTGCTGGAGGTCGGCGATCCCGATATTCATGTCCTCGGCGGTGATGTACTTGCCACCCAGCGAGTCGACGAAGCGACCCATGGCGTGGAACAGCTCCGGGGTCTTGCCCGCCGGATCGCCCATGATCACCGACTTGCCGCCGCCCAGGCCCGTGTTCGCCACGGCCGACTTGTAGGTCATGCCGCGCGAGAGGCGCTTGACGTCGAAGATCGCTTCGTCCTCGGAGGCGTAGGGCAGCATTCGCATGCCACCCAGGGCCGGGCCGAGCGTGGTGTCGTGCACCGCGATGAAGGCCAACAGGCCAGTCGCGCGGTCGACGCAGCGGACGACCTTTTCGTAGCCGGGCTCGGTGAGTTCGGTGATGTCCATGGGCAGCGTTGCCGTCCGCAGCAGTTTCGTGAGGTGTGAATGCGGCCGGATCGACCCCGGCTCGTGGGGACCGCCGGGTCGCTCGGACGGCGCGACAGTGTAGCGCGCGTCCCCGGCGCCGTGAACGCCGCGGGGGGACTGTGGGCACAGGGCGCGCCTGCCCCGCGCGGCCTCCGCGCCACCGGCCGTGCTGTTCGAAGTCCGGCCTGGCACGGGCCTTCCGCGCGCGGCGCGCGCGGATCGACGCCGGCCAGAGCCGCGCTCGACTAGGCCCCGTCCCCGTCGTCGGCGGCCTTCTTGACCGTCTTCTTGGAGGCCTTCTTGGTGGCCTTCTTCGCCGTCTTCTTCGCCGCCTTCTTCGTTGCGGCCTTCTTCTTGGCCACCTTCTTCTTGGCCTTCTTCTTCTTGCTCGGTCCGGCGGCCACCCGGGCGGCGATCAGCTCGAGCGACAGCTCCAGGGTCACGTCGTCGGGGTTGGTGCCCTTGGGGATCGAGGCGTTGGTCGTGCCGTCGGTGACATAGGGGCCGTAGCGCCCGTCGAGCAGCTTGACCACATTGCCCGCCGGGTCGGTGCCCACGTCGCGCAGGGCCTTGGGCCCACGGCGGAAGCCGCCCTTCTTCTCGGTCGCGAGCACCACCAGGGCCTGTTCCAGGTCGATCTCGAAGACCTGCTCGGGCGCCTCGAGGCTGCGCGTGTCGGTGCCGCGCTTGAGGTACGGGCCGTAGCGCCCGAAGTCCGCCAGCACCGGCTCGGAGGTGGCAGGGTCGACGCCGACTTCACGCGGCAGGCGCAACAGGCGCATGGCCGACTCGAGGGTCACCTCCTCCGGCACCATGCCCGGCAGGAGCGACTTCATCTTGGGCTCGTCGTCGTTGTCGCCGAGCTGCACGTAGGGGCCGAAGCGTCCGGCCTTGAGGAACGCCGGGCGTCCGGTGTCGGGGTCGTCCCCGAGCTCCGTGGGGCCGGAGCCGCGCTCGATCAGCTCGACGGCCTTCTCGATCGTCAGCTCGTCGGGGGCGATGCCCTCGGGGATCGTGGCGCGCTCGTCGCCGCGCTCCAGGTAGGGCCCGTAGCGCCCGATGCGGACCGCGATCGCCCGTCCCTCGGCGTCCAGGCCCAGGGGCAGGGTGCACGACTCGCGCGGATCGATCTCCTGCTCGAGCAGGGCCTTGAGGCCGCCGTCCGAGGCCTTCGACACGTCGCCGCCCGCGCCGAAATAGAAGTGCTGCAGGTACGGCAGCGACTCCTTCTGGCCCAGGGAGATCATGTCGAGGTCGTCCTCCATGCGCGCCGTGAAGGTCACGTCGACCAGGTGCCCGAAGTGGCGCTCGAGCAGTCCGACGACGGCGAAGGCCATGAAGGTCGGCACCAGCGCGTTGCGCTGCTTGACCACGTACTCGCGGCGCAGGATCGTGTCGATGATCATCGCGTAGGTGCTCGGACGCCCCACGCCGTTCGACTCGAGCTCCTTGACGATCGACGCCTCGGTGAAGCGCGCCGGCGGCTGGGTGGTGTGGTCCTTGGCCTCCAGGCCGGTGCACTCCACGGACTCGCCCTCGGTCACGCTGGGCAGGACCGTCTCCTTGTCCGCGAGCTCGGCGTCCGGATCGTCGGCGCCCTCGACGTAGGCGCGCATGTAGCCGGGGAACTCGATCGTCTTGCCGCTGGCCTGGAATACGGCGCCGGCGCCGGTGACCTCGAGGCTCAGGCGATGCCCGCGCGCGTCGGCCATCTGACAGGCCATGGTGCGCTTCCAGATCAGCTCGTAGACGCGCAGCTCGTCCACGCCGACCTTGCCCTTGATCGAGTCCGGCGTGACGAACTCGCCAGCCGGACGGATGGCCTCGTGGGCCTCCTGGGCGTTCTTGACCTTGGTGCGGTACTCGCGCGGCTGGTCGGGGACGTAGTCGGCGCCGTAGAGCTTCTCGATCTGCGCGCGCGCGGTCTCGACGGCCTCCTTGGCGAGGCTGGTCGAGTCCGTCCGCATGTAGGTGATGTAGCCGTTCTCGTACAGGCGTTGGGCGGCCTGCATCGCGGCGCGCGCGGTGAGGCGCAGCTTGCGGTTGGCCTCCTGCTGCAGCGTGCTGGTGGTGAACGGCGGCGAGGGGCGATCGGTGTAAGGCTTGCGCTCGACCTTGGAGATGGCCCAGTCGGCGCTCTTGAGATCGCTGGCGAGCTTCTGGGCCCGCGCCTCGTCGACCCACTGGGCGTCCGAGCCGGCCTTGAGCTTGCCGGTGTGCTGGTCGAAGTCCTTGCCGGACGCGACGCGCTTGCCGTCCAGGGTCGCGAGGGTCGCCTCGAAGTTGCCGTTCTTGGCGGCGAAGGCACCCGACAGGTCCCAGTAGGTCGCGCGCACGAAACGCTGCCGCTCGCGCTCGCGCTCGACGATCAACTTGACCGCCACCGACTGCACGCGACCGGCGGAGAGGCCGGGCCCGATCTTGCGCCACAGGATCGGCGACAACTCGTAGCCGTAGAGGCGGTCGAGCAGGCGGCGCGTCTCCTGGGCCTGCACCAACCCCTCGTCCAACTCGCGCGGCTCGGCCAGGGCCTTCTCGATCGCCGTCTTCGTGATCTCGTGGAAGACCAGGCGCTTGATCGGGACCTTGGGATTCAGGACCTGCACCAGGTGCCAGGAGATCGACTCCCCCTCGCGGTCTTCATCCGTCGCCAGGTAGATCTCGCTGGCGTCCTTGACCAGGGCCTTGAGCTTCTGGACCTGCTTCTTCTTGGCCTGCGGAACGACGTAGAGCGGCTGGAAGTCGTTGTCGATGTCGATCCCGAGGCGCGACCAGGCTTCCTTCTTGTAGGCAGCCGGGATCTCCTTGGCGGAGGTGGGCAGGTCGCGGATGTGCCCCACGCTGGCCTCGACCACATAGCCGGAGGGCAGGAACTTGGAGATCGTCTTCGCCTTGGTGGGCGACTCGACGATCACGAGTGCGGGGCCTTGCTTCGCGGACACGGTGTGGAGCTCCTCGGGAATCGGCCTCCGCTCGGGGACGAAGGATCCGTCCGCCCGAAGGCCGGGGCGGCACTAGATAGAGGAGTCTCCCCCCACGTCAACCCCGCGAAGTGCCGGGGCGGCCCCTGGAAGGGCTGGAAATGCGACACCTAAGCCGTTGACGAGGCTCGGCTTACCCCTCTCCCTCGGCCACTCGCAGCGATCTGGGAGAGGGACGGCCGCAAGTCGGCACGGAAGGTGGGGCCCGGCGGGGTCGGCGCAGGGGCGGAGCTTCGATTCGATGCGTAACCTCTCACGCCGCCATCCGTCCCTATGGCAACGGTGCCCTGATCCGCCCCAACCCGCCCACCGACAGCCGCTCCGCGCCCGAGCCCACCGCCCCCGCGCGGGCGGGTGATCGGGAGCCCGTGTTCCTGTCCCTGGCCGTCGACGGGCCGGCGCCGGGGCGGGATCGGCTGTTGTCGGTGAGGGCGCGCCTGGGGGCCGGCGCGGACGTGCGCGACCGGGAACTGGCCCCTGACGGGACCCTCACGGCCCCCCGGCGGGCCCTGGAGCAGTTGGCGCGGGAGCGGCCGCAGGCGGTCTTCGTGCTGCCGGAGCGGGAGCTGGCGGCGGCCTGGGCGGCGGAGCTCGGCCTGGCCGGGGAGCGCTGGTTCGGGCTGGACGAGCTGGCGGCTTGGATCGACCCGGGCGGGCTCGGGTCGGACGCCGAGGCCCTGGCGGGCGCGGGCCGGGCTGGCGCGGGCCCGGCGGGCGCAGGTCCGGCGGGCGCGGTGCGCTTGGCGGAGCTGTCCCCCACCGAGCTGCGCCTGGCCCTGGCCCACGTGGTCGGCCGGACCCTGGCGCTGCCGGAGCAGGCGGTGGGCGCCCTGGCGCGGGCCTGGGAGCTGGCGGCCCTGGCCCTGGACGGGGTCGAGCCCGCGGCGGCCAGCAGGTTGCGAGCCATCGCCCACTTGGTGGACCAGCCCTCGGCGATCGGCGCGCCGACCTCCCTCGACGGGCGGCTGCGCGAGTGCGGGCTGCGCTCGGCCGAACTCGAGATCGCCGTGGGCTCGGCCCAGCTCGGGCACGAACACTCCACCGGCGAGGACCCCAACGGCACCTGGCCGCGCGAGTCCCTGCCGCCCGGTGGTGAGGGCGTGCGGCCCCTGGACGAGGCGGACCGGGAGCTGTTGGCCCAGGCCCTGGCCCGGCCCGAGGCGATCCCGGACGGCGCCATCCCGAACAGCGCGGTCGCCGCGGCCGGCCTGGTTGCGCGACCGTCTCAGGTGGAGGTGCTACGAGCCGTCGCCAACAGCTTGGGCAGCGGCGAGCTGCTGCTCTTGCACGCGCCGACCGGCACGGGCAAGACCCTGGCCTACCTGCTGCCGGCGATGCTGTTCGCCGTGCGCAACGGCATCCGCGTGGGCATCGCCACCTACACGCGCGCGCTGCAACGCCAGGCCTTCGCGCGGGACGTGCCGTTGGCGCTCGAGCTCTTGGAGCGCGCCGGGATCGCGGAGCGGCCGCGCGCCGGCGTGCTCAAGGGTCGGCAGAACTACGTCTGCGGCCGGGCCCTGGCCCTCGAGTCGCCGCGCGAGGGCGACGAGGCGTCCCTGGCCGTGGCCTACGCCCAGGTCCTCGCCTTCGCCCTCGGTGCGGGCGACGGTGACCTCGACCGCCTGCCGCCCATCGAGCGCACGCCCTTCGGCGGGATCGACGGCGTCAGTGAAGAACGCGCGCGCCTGGTGCGCGCGGTGCGCGGGCGCAGCGGTTGCTGTACGCGCACCGCCGACCGCAGCCGCTGCGGCGCCGAGTCCGCCCGCTGGCGCGCCGAACGCAGCCACGTCGTGATCACCAACCAGGCCTTCGCCCTGGCGCGGCGCGAGTTCTTCGCGCACATGGTCTTCGACGAGTGCGAGCACCTGCACGACCAGGCCGAGAGCGCCTTCAGCCACGTGATCGCCCTGGCCGAGCTCGAGTACCGCCTGCGCGAGTTGCGCGGCGACCCGAGCAAGCGCGGGCGGCGCTCGCGCCGGCGCGGGCCGGTGGATCGCTTGATCAAGGCGGCGCCCGCGGGGTCGAAGGCCTGGGAGCTGGGCCAGCAGATCATCGACGCCCAGGAGGCTGCACTGTCCCTGCTCGGCGGTCTGGAGAAGGCGGGCCAACGCTTCCTCGACTGGCGCCAGGCGCAACTCGCCAGCCGCGCCGAGCGGGACGCCCACTCGCTGTTGCGCGAGTACGTGGAGGCCGCAGTGGATCCGGCCCTCGCCGCGCTACACGCGCGCCTGGTTTCGAGCCTCTCGCGGGTGGACGCCTGCCTGGCCGGGGTCGGCGAGACCCTGGACGAGGTCCCCGGCGGCGGCGGGCGGCGCCTGCGCGGCGCCCTCGAGCGCGCGCGCATCGACCTGCTCGAGCTGTCCACCGGCGTCGACGCCTGGCTGCCGACCCACGACGGCGAGCCGGCCTTCCGGCCAGAGACCTTCTACGACCTGGATCCCGCCGCGCGCGGCGGTGGCCTGGCGCTGGTGGCGCGCGTGCTGCTGCCCAACGAGTACCTGGGGCGCGTGGCTCTGCCGGACCTCGACAGCGCGGTGCTCCTGTCGGCGACCACGTGGCTGGGCGGCGGCTTCGACGCGTCCAAGGGCTACCTGGGCCTGGACCGCGCCGCCGAGCCAGCGGAGGGCGAGGAGCGCGAGCCGAGTGAAGTACGCACCTTCCGCGCGCCGGAGGCCTTCGACTACGGGCGCGTGCTGGTGGCAATCCCGCGCGACGCGCCGGACTACCGCGCGGGCAAGGCGGCCTGGCTGGACTTCGCCGCGCGCTACGTGGCGCACCTGGCGATCCGCACCGGCGGGCGGACCCTGGTCCTGATGACCAATGCGAGCGACGCCCTCGACCTGGGCGGTCGCTTGAGCGTGCCCCTGGCCCGACGCGGCATCGACGTGCTCGTGCAGGGCCGTCGGGCCCTGTCGAACGAGCAGCTCGCCGCCCGCTTCCGCGCCGGCGGGCGCGCGGTGTTGATCGGCCTCGATACCTTTTGGTTCGGCGCCGACTTCCCCGGCGACGTGCTCGAGCACGTGGTGATCCCCAAGCTCCCCTACGGCGTCCCCGACCGCTACCACCACGCCCAGTGCGCCGTGCTCGGAGCAGGTGGACAGCGCAAGCGCATCTACATGCCCCGCGCCCTGGGCCGCTTCCGCCAGGGCTTCGGCCGCCTCATGCGCCGCGCGAGCGACAAGGGCTGCGTGCACCTGCTCGACCACCGCATCCTCGAGCCACGGCACCGCTCGTTCCTGCGCGAGCTGCCCGTCGACGCCACCGGCGCCGAGGGTGCCGCGCGCCTGGTGCGCGGCGACAGCGACCACTGCTTCACGCAGGTCTTCGAGCACGTGGGCCTCACCGCGGACCTGCGCGCCGCCGGGTTGGCCACGCCGTTCGCCGAGACGCGCGTGGACGCGTTCGACGACGCGCGCAGCGAGGTTCACGAGGCGGGAGCCGCCGGGCTTCGAGAGCCGCGTCCCACCGACTTGGAGGAGGCCCCGGACGGGACGCCGAGCTCCTACGAGCCCGGCCCCTACGAGCAGGGCCTGTTCGACGCCGAGCCAGGCGACGGCGGCCTTGGCCACGGCAGCTCGGAGCACGGTGCCTGGTGGCAGAGCACCTCGGGGCACGGTGACTCGACGCACCGTGATTCGACGCACCGTGATTCGACGCACCGTGATTCGACGCACCGCAGCTCGGACCCCAGCAGCTCCGCCCGCCACGACGCGAGTCAGGGCTACGAGCGCTACGAAGGCCACGACGGCCCCGGCCCGGACGACTCCACCTACGACCAGCTCGGCCCCGACGACCTCCCCGCCGCCGACGAGACCCCCTTCTGAATCCCCGCCCCATGCAGCAGGTCCACTCCGGCTCCCCCTTCGAAGCCCGCTACGGCTTCTGCCGCGCCCTCCGCATCGGCGACCGCCTCGAAGTCGCCGGCACCGCGCCGATCCCCGCCCCCGGCAAAGCCCTCGGCGCCACCGCCTACGACCAGATGCTGCGCTGCGGCCAGATCGCCCAGGAGGCCCTGCGCGCCCTCGCCGGCGACTCCGCCCGAGTCCTCCGCACCCGCATGTTCATCACCGACGCCACCGACGCCGACGACATCGGCCGCGCCCATCGCGAGCTCTTCGGCGACGACCAGCCCGTCGCGACCATGGTCGTCGTCGCCGCCCTCCTCGATCCCGCCTGGAAGGTGGAGATCGAAGTCGAGGCGGTCGCGGGCTGAGCCACCCGGGGGAGGCGCGCCCGCGCCTCTCACTCCTCGGACTTGCGCCGCCAATCCGGCGTCGCCGGGAGGTCGGGGGCGAGTAGGGCGAGGACGGCCATCGCCGTCGAGTAGCTGGCGCTGCGGGGGAAGATGCGGTCGTTCCAGGTGCCGTTGGCGTCGCGGGTGGAGGCGAGCTTGTCGCGCAGGGCTTCGCGGAACGGGGGGCGGGCGGGTTCGGGCAGGGCTTCGATGGCTTGGGCCACGTAGGTGTGGCCGAAGAAGAAGTAGTAGGGGGCGATCGCGTAGTCGCCCTCGTGGGTGCCTTGCTGGCTCTTGCGGTCGAGGAGGTCGTCGTAGCATTCGAAGAAGCCTTCGACGGCGGTGAGCAGGCTGGCCGGGTCGGAGCGGCCGGCGCGTGACAGGGCCAGTTCGGCGATGGCGGAGCGGGCGGCGGAGCCGGGCATCGGGACGGCGCCGCGGGCGGGGCCGGCGTAGGCGTAGGCGACGTTCTCGGCGCGGCCGAGCTCGAGGGCGTCGAGGGCGCGCTCGATCAGGGCGGGGTCGACCTCGAAGTCGCGGGCCGCGGCGTGGAAGAGTGCCAGCAGGGTCGAGCCGGTCATGAAAGGGCTGATCCGGCCCGAGGCGTAGTTCCAGCCGCCGCCTTCCTCTTCGCAGGCGGCGATGCAGCGGATCAGCTCGGGGATCGACTCGCGCGCGGCGGCGGCGATCTGGTCGTGCTCGAAGGCATCGATGTCCAGGGCGCGCAGGAAGAAGGTCAGGGCGTAGGCGTGGCCCCAGCCGCGCACGTCGTAGCTGGCCTTGGGGCCCGCCGTGAGGCCGGGATCGTCGCTGAGCATCTCGAGCATGAACCGAGCGCCGCGCTCGACGGCAGCGCGCCGGCCGCCGTCCTCGGCGAAGCCCGGCGCTTCGATCAGCGCCAGGCAGACGATCGCGGTGCCGCCCACGCGGTAGCCGGGCGGGATGCGTCCGTCGGGGCCGACGCGGTAGACGCCCTCGTAGGGCCACTCGACGCCGGCCATCTTGACCGAGCGCAGCTTGCGCAGCCGCGCGCGCTCGGCCTCCTGCCACGGTGCCAGCTCGTCCTCGTCCAAGCGCCCCACCGGCCGGTCGGGGACGTAGGACTCCTGGCACTCGAGCAGGAGGTCCACGGCGCCGTCGATCGCCTTGGCCCAGTCCAACGCGCCGGGCTCGCTCGCCTCCTGGGGTGAGGGCAACGCCGCGGCAGTCAGGGCAACGGCGGCCAGGGCGATCTTCAGTCCAGCGAGCTCGAGCAAGGTCCGACTCCTTCAGTTGGCGGTGGGCCGCGAGCCTAACCGGCCACGATCGGCGGCGCAGCGCTTGCGCCCCGCGGCCAGCGCGGGTCAGCTCTGCGGCCGTGGAGACCGAAACGAAACGCGCCCGGCGCGGCTGGATCGAGGTGCGGGTGGTGGTTCCGATCGGCTGGGAGGAGCTGATCGCGGGCGAGCTGGCCCTCGACGCCTGCTCCTCCGTCGCCTTCGGGCGGCCGAACCTGGTAGGGCCCGCGGCGCCGGAGGGCACCGACTACGTGCGGACCTTCTTCGCCGCCGAGGACGACACCCCCGAGCTGCGCGATGCCGTGGCCGAACGCCTGGCGACCGTCGCCTCCCGCGCCGGCGCGCCCGAGCTGGCCGGCCTCGAGCCGACCTTCCACTCCCTGCCGCCCGAAGACTGGGCCACCTCCTGGCGCAAGTCCTGGAAGCCCTTCCGGGTCGGCCACCTGTGCGTCGTCACCCACGACTGGGATCGGCCGCGCCGCCCGGGCGACGTGTTGATGCGCCTCGAACCCGGCGGGGCCTTCGGCACCGGGCGCCACGCCACCACGCGCACCTGCCTGCGGACCCTGCAGGAGCTCGATCTCGCGGGCGCGCGCGCCCTGGACGCCGGCACCGGCAGCGGCATCCTCGCCGTCGCCGCCGCCATGTGCGGTGCGAAGCTCGCGATCGGCTTCGACATCGACCCGCGCAGCTCACGCGAGGCAGGCGACCTCGCAAACGACAACGGCGTCGCGGACCGTACCGAGTTCCGCACCGGTGACTTCTCGGTGCTGACCGACGACGATCGCGACTTCGACCTGGTCCTGGCGAACATCTACTCGGACGTGTTGCAAGCCACCTCGGCCGAGCTGGCGGAGCGCATGGCCCCAGGCGGGCGCTTCCTGTTCTCCGGCTGCCCCGACCGCCACGGGGCGGCGACCACCGCGGCGATCCGCGCCGCGGGCCTCGAGATCGACGAGCTGCGTCAGCGCGGGCGCTGGTTGACATTCCTCGGCCACCTCTGAGCGGAGGTCGACGCGAGGGAGGCGGCGAACACGGTCACCCCACTAGCCGCCGGCCTCTTCACTCGCCCGCAGCGCGTCGGCACTCGCCACCTGAGCCGCCGTGATGCGGCTGACGACGAGGCCCGCGGCGAGGCAGAGGAGAACTTCGAACAGTTTGACGAATGCCTGGAAGTAGCTGGCCGATGCCATGGCGGCGGGGTGGTCAGCCGCGTCCATCCAATGCTGCGACACATTCGCCAGAACCCAGTTCACCAGCCAGGCCGCCCACCAAGCGCGCACCAGGCCTGCGGTCGTTCCCCCGCGCCAGTCGGCGGGCTGGTAGCTCGCGAGCCACAACTCCTTCATCGCTTGGAATGGAATCCAGAGGCTGGCGATGGGCACGAAGAACGAGCCGACGGCCCAGCCCGGCGAGGCCCTCAGCCCGCGTGCGCCGAGCGCCCGGACGTTCTTGTTCGCGACGAAGATCCACCGACAGAAGGCAACTACCGTGGCGAGGAAGGTCACCAACCACACCAGCGCGATCAGCCCCTCGCGCAGGTCGTTGGCCTCCGCTTGGGCTTGAGTGAGGTAGCCAAGGCCCATCAGTTGGGCCTGCATCAAGGACGAGGCCGCAGCGACGATCGAGACCGCGGCATCCAGAGAAAGGAGGATCAGCAGGGCCTTGGTCAGGCCGCGCAGATCGCGAACAGCGTGAAGACTGGGCATGCAAGCTCGGCACCGGAAGTAGCGGTGCACGGGTCAGGGGCATCGAAACAAGCGCTCGACCGATCGGACCCGGATCGCATCCGAGGCCGCGGACTACGCCCGAGAGCCTACTCGCCCAACAGCTCGCGCGCCCGGGCGAGGTGCGCGAGGGCCTCGTCGTCGCGGCCGAGGGCGCGCTTCAGCTCGCCCAGCTCTTGGTCCACGTAGCCGTCGGTCTCGCCGGCTTCGACTAGCTCGCGCGCCAACCGCTCTTGGATCGCGAGCGCCTCGTCCAGTCGGCCCAGCTCGCGCAGGCAGCGCGCGATGGACCAGTGGGCGATGCGGATGGTGCGCAGGTTGCCCTGCTCTTCGCGTGCGGCGAGGGCCCGCTCGAAGTGGACGAGTGCCTGCTCGGGCTGCTTGTCGTCAAACAGGATCCAGCCCTGGTTGTTCTCGAGGCTCGCGCGCCAGCGTCGGGCGTCGGGGTCCTTCGACGTCGCGCTGAGTTCGAGCGCGAGCTCATTCGCCCGCAGGGCCTCGTCTCCCTCCGCCGCGATCCCGATCATGTGGGCCGCATCGACGGCCAAGCCGTCCAGGTGCAGGGCGCTGGCGACTTCCCACGCCTCAGCGAACCAGGGTCGAGCGGCCGCGCGGTCGCCCGCGCTGTTCTCGACGCGTCCAAGCTCGAGGCAGTAGCGCACTCGGCCCTCGCTCGCCTCCGCGGGCAGCTCCCGTTCGACTTCGGCGAGCAACGCCCGCGCCCGGTCGAAGTCGCCCTGCAGGCCCAGGGCCCGAGCCTGCTGGGTGCGCCACAGAAGCGCCTCGCCCGCTGCAGCTCCCTCGGCCCGCTCGGCGAATCTGGCCTCGCTCGCCGCCGGATCGGTGAAGTCCCACAGGGGCGTCGGGTCGATCGCGGCGGCGACGTAGCCCGTCTCGGCCCCGCCGCTGCCGGTGGCCTGGCAGGCCGCCAAAACCAGTGCCACCAGGCACGCAACGAGGCCGAGCTGGGCATCCATCAGTCCTGCGCCTTCCGGGGCTGCTCGGATTCGGTCGAGGTCCCGGCGGACGGCTTGGCCTCGGCCTTCGCCTCCCGATTCGCATCCGCTTCGGCGTCCTCCGCGGCGTTCCTGCTGCGCGTCACCGGCGGCTCGGCATCCCCGTCGCCACGCAGCTTGCCGATGAACTCCGGCATGTCGACGCCACCGATGTCGCGCATCATGTTCATCACCGGCGGGAGCGATCCGGCCAGGCTCTGCAGGAAGTCGCTGGTCGCGCTCTTGCCGTCCTTGCCCCCGCCGTCCCAGACGACGATCTTGTCGAACTCGATGTTGCTGATGGCCTTGGCGGCGTTCTCGCTCAGTTTCTCGATGTGCTCGAGCATCAGCATCTGGAAGGCCTGGGGCGCCCCGCCACAGGACTCGACGATGCGCTTCAGACCGTCGCCCTTCTTGGCCATGATCTCGTACTGACCGCGGGCCTCGGCGTCGAGGCGCGCGAAGATTGCCGCCGCCTGGGCCTCGGCGTCGATCTTGACCTTGGCCGCGTTGGCCTCGGCGTCGACGATCGTCTGGGCCTTCTCGGCCCGCGCCACCGACTCGAGCTGGGCGCGCTTCTCGGCCTCCAGCTTCTTGCCCTGGGCCTCGGCCGCACGGGCTTGAGCCAGGTATTGGGCCTCGAGCACGGCCGCCTCGGCCTCCTTCTGGCGTGACTCGGCCGCCTGGTAGGCGTCGGCCTCGCGGATTCGCAGTTGAGCGTTGGCCTCGGCCACCAGGGCCTTGTTGGCGTTCTCGCCCTCGACCGCCTTCGCCGTGGCCTCGGAGATGCGAATGCGCTTCTCGCGCTCGGCGTCCTTGACCGCGGCCTCGCGCTGGTACTCGGCCTGGCGCTCGCCGATCTCGCGGTCCTTGTCGAGCTCGGCCAGGCGCACGGCGCGCTCGCGCTCGGCCTCCTTGGTGCCGATGTCGCGAATCTTCTCGGCGTTGGCGACCTGGATCGCCCGCTCGCGCTGGGCGTCGGCCACACCGATGGCACCGCTCTTCTCCTGGTCCGCCACGTCGATCATCGCCTGCTGGATCGCCTCGGCGGCGGCCTTGCGACCGATGGCTTCGATGTAGCCGGACTCGTCGGTGATGTCCTTGATGTTGACGTTGATCAGCACCAGACCGATCTTCGCCAGCTCGGGCTCGAGCGAGTTCTGGACGCTGGACAGGAACTGCTCGCGGTCGCGGTTGATGTCCTGGATCTGCATCGAGGCGATCACCTGGCGCAACTGCCCGAAGATGATGTCCTCGGCCTGCTTCATGATCTCGCCCGTGCTGAGCCCCAACAGGCGTACGGCGGCGTTGGTCATGATCGCCTGCTCGGTGCCGATGGCGACGGTGAAGACGCTGGGCACCGAGATGCGGATGTTCTCCATCGAGAGCGCGCCGTCGAGCGGGATCTCGATCTGGATCGGATCCAGGCTCAGGTAGGCGTATTCCTGCACCAGCGGGATCACGAACGCGCCGCCGCCGTGCAGGGTGCGCGCCGCGCTGCCCTTGGTGGTGCGGCCGTAGATCACCAGCACCTTGTTCGACGGGCAGCGCTTGTAGCGGCTCGCTAGGGCGATCACGAGGCCGGCGAAGATGATGACCCCGGCGAGGATCACCAGCAGCCAGACCGAGTTGGGGTCGATCAGGCTCTCGGCGAGGACGGGGGACGAAATCGGTGTGTGCATGAATGATTGGGCAGCGCCCTGGGGCTACTGGAAGTCGTCTTGTTGGTCGGGGACCGTCGGGCCGAACCTGCTGCGATGTGGAATCGCGAACAGCAGCGCGTCGCTACGGATTGCGACGACGCACGCCGCTAACCGAGACTTCAGGTACTCAGTCGTCCAACGCGGAAACTTGGAAGACTCCCGGGGATGTCATCCGGACCACGCGGACCTGCGTGCCGGTCGCCAACTCGGAGCCCGTGGTGAAGGCTTCGAACTCCGCAGTGCGGCCCTGGAGCTCGACGGTGATCTTGCCGCGGCCGACGTTGGCCGCGGGGATGCGGAGGTAGACCCGCGCGGTAGAGCCCTCGGCGCGCTTGGGATCGAGGGTGCCGCTCGAGTCGAGCTTGCGTTGCAGGCTCAGGAGCCAGGCGACGGCGAGGAAAGTCGTCAGGCCGGCGCCGAATGCGACCAGGGCCGAGATCGGCGGACTCCAACCCGTGACCGTCCCCGCCCAGCCCACCAACCCGAACATGGTCAGGAAGCCGGCGATGGCGCGGATGGAGAGGAACTGCAGGTCGCTGTCACCACCCAGGTCCACCTCGGCCTCGACGTCCACGTCGTCCGCACCGAATCCGAAGAGGCTCAGGGCCAGTTGCAGCAGGACGATCGCGCCGCCGACGGCCGCGCAGGCCACGTAGAGCGTGGTGAGGCTCCAGTACTCGGGAAGGAAGTCGAACAAGGTCGTCAGCCAGGAGGGTTGCGCGATTGAAAGGACAGCGGGCTTACTCCGGCCCCAGTGGCCCATTCAGGGGCGAGCTGGGTAAGGAAGGCCCTTTGACTCTGCCGGGCGGTGGGGCCTGCGAACAAAGGCACAGGGGCCGAAATCTCACGCAGCGGCGCAGGGGTCGGCGTGAGGGGGCTGCGCGGATGGTCGCCGTCGGCGCTCCAGACCCGGATTGCGGCGGCTGGACCGGGGCCGGTCGTCCGGCTCGCGCCCGCAGCACGCGAGCCGCGGCCCGCGTGAGCGAGCCCGACCGAACACTCAGGCCCCAGCGAGGGTGACCGCGTCGACACTGAAGACCGGTCCCTCCACACAACACTTGGCATTGGTCCAGGCGCCGAGCGGCCCGCCCGGCACGGTCGGGACCGGGCAGCCGTTGCAGATGCCGACGCCGCAACCCATCAGCGTCTCGAGGCTCAGCCAGCACTCGAGGCCGCGCTCGCGGGCCAGGTGCTCGACCGCTTCGAGCATCGGCTCGGGTCCGCAGGCGAGCAGCCGCACCTCGCTGGGCAGGTCGCCCCTGCGCTGTAGGTCCTCGAGCAGGTCGAGCACGTTGCCGCGGCGCCCGTGGCTGCCGTCGACGGTCGCCGTGTGCACGTGCACGCCGGTCGCTTCGAAGGCGCCCAGGTCGTAGAGCAGGCCTTTCGTCGCCGCACCGAACAGGTACCAGAGCTGGTCGGGGCGACAGGCGCGCGCGTCGTCCATCCCGGCCAGGGCCTGCTGGATCCCCATCAGGAAGGGCGCCGAGCCCACGCCGCCGGCGAGCAGGACCCAGGGCGGCCCGTCGCCGTCGAGAGTCGGCCAGCCGTTGCCCAGGGGACCGATCAGGCGCAGGCGCTCGCCAGGACGCGACTTGGCCAGTGCTTGGGAGCCGCGGCCCATGACCTTGATCAGGAACTCGAGCTCGCGGGCACCGTTCGATGCAGGGCCGTCGCGGTAGATCGAATAGGGCCTGGGGATCAGCGGCGAGAGGCCGTCTTCGCGCCTGAGCATGAAGAAGCGACTGGCGCGCACGGGCGCCAGCGACGCCTCCGGGCGCACCCGCAGCACGACCGCGTCGTCGCCGCAGGGCTCGACGGAGACCACCTCGGCGGTCTGGGAACGGGCATCGGGCGGAGGGGCGGGCATCGCGGCGGATTGTAGTCCGCGCCCCGCTCGCCGTCGCAGCGCCGGCCGAGGCTTTCGCGCTGCGCGGGGCCTCCCGGGCGCGGCGCGACGATCGCGGCGCCGCGATCAACACAGGCCGCAGCGGGCCCGGGCGCCGCTATCCTGTTGCGCCCCGAGGCTCGCCGGCTACCGGCGGGGCCGCCCCATCCTCCCCCCCGCCAGCACCGAAGAGCCCCATCCGTGAGCCTCCTGATCGCCGAGAATCTGCGCCGTCTGTACGGCGGTCAGGAAGTCCTGCGCGGCGCGTCCGTGCGGGTCGAGGTGAGCGAGAAGCTCGGCATCGTCGGGCGCAACGGCGGGGGCAAGAGCACGCTGCTGCGGCTGATCGCCGGCCAGGAGTCGCCCGACTTCGGCACGATCGCGATCGCCAGGGGCACGACCGTGGGCTACGTGCCCCAGCGGCCGGAGTTCAAGCCGGGCGAGATCGCCTTCGACCACGTGGAGGGCGGCCTGGAGGAGACGCGGGTCGTGCAGGCGGAGATCGCCGAGCTCGAGAGCAAGCTGGAGACGGCCGAGGGCGATGCGCTCGAGCGCTACGTGGCGCGCTACGGCGAGCTGACCGAGCGCATGCACCACCTCTCGGGTTGGAACACCGACCTGTTGGTCGAGCAGGTCCTTTCCGGCATCGGGCTGGCGGAGAAGCACTGGCGGCGCGAGGCCGGGACCCTGTCGGGCGGCGAGAAGGCGCGCGTGGCCCTGGCGCGGCAGCTCGTGCGCCGGCCGGACCTCTTGTTGCTCGACGAGCCCACCAACCACTTGGATCTGGACGGCATCGAGTGGCTCGAGGACTACCTGCGCGAGTTCGACCGCGCGGTGCTCCTGGTCAGCCACGACCGGCGCCTCTTGAACCGCGTCGTGGACGGCATCTTCGAGCTGGAGTGGGGCCAGGTGCGGCGCTACCCGGGCAACTACGAGAAGTACGTCAACCTGCGCCAGGAACGCTTCCAGTCGGAGCTTAAGGCCTACGAGCAGCAGCGCGACCAAATGCGCAAGGAGCAGGCCTTCATCAAGAAGCACATGGGCTCCCAGCGCACGTCGGAGGCCAAGGGGCGCCAGAAGAAGCTCGATCGCGTCGATCGGTTGGAGCGGCCCCACGACGACATTCGTCGGCCGGTGCTGCGCTTCGGGCAGGTGCAGCGCTCGGGCGAGAGCGTGATCGAGGGCAATGACCTCGCCATCGGCTTCGGCACGACCAAGCTGCACCAGGGTCTCGACCTACGGGTGTCGCGCGGCGATCGCATCGGCATCGTGGGGCCGAACGGCGCGGGCAAGACCACGTTGATCCGTGCCCTCGCGGGGCGCTCGGAGATCATGGCCGGCGAACTCAAGCTCGGGCACAAGACGCGCGTGGGCTACTTCGACCAGGAGTCCGGCGGGCTCGACCCCGAGGCTTCGCCCTACGAATCGATCCGGCGCCTCTACCCGACGATGCCGGACGTCGAGATCCGCGGGCACCTGGCGCGCTTCCTGTTCCGCGGCGACGACGTGGACAAGCCGATCTCGGGCTTGTCCGGCGGTGAGCGCGCGCGTGTGGCCTTGGCGCTGTTGATCCTGACGGAGCCGACCTGGCTGGCCCTCGACGAGCCCACCAACCACCTGGACCTCGCCGCGCGTACGGCCCTCGAGGAGCTGCTCGCCGGCTTCCCCGGCGCCATGCTCTGCATCAGCCACGACCGCGAGTTCCTCGACAACCTCTGCAACCGGATCGTCGAGCTGTCGATGTCCGGCATCCGCGAGTTCCGTGGCAACTACTCCGAGTACCGCGCGGCGATCGCCAGTGAGCAGGAAGCCGCCGGCGCTGCCAAGGCGCAGCGCGAGGAGAGCCGCCGCCAGCAGGAGCGCCAACGGGTCGAGGCAGAGCAGAAGCAGGCTGCGAAAGCCGCGGAGCGGGAGCGTTCGAAGTCCAAGGGGAATGGCAAGGGCGGCGGCAAGGGTCAAGGCGGCAAGCCGAGCGGCGGTGGTGGCCAGGCGGGGTCGAAGGCCTCCGCCGGCGCCGACAAGATCCGCAACCCCCAGCGCTTCGAGCGGCTGGAGAAGGAGATCATCGCCCTGGAGGAGAAGCGCGAGGCCCTGATGGCCGCCATGGTCACCGAGGAGGTCTACCGCGACGCTGACGCCCTGCGCGGCCACCAGTTCGACCTGGCCGAGGTCGAGCGCGACCTCGAGGACAAGAATCGGCTCTGGGAGAACTGGAGCTGAGCCGTGGCGCTGGCGGCGGAGCTGCCGGCCGCTTGCCAAGGGAACGCGCCCAGCCGGTGGCGAGCGATGGAGGTCGCGATGAACGCGGTGATCCCTTCGCCGGGGCGACGGCGCTGGACAAAGGCCGTGGCCAGGCCGCGCAGGCCGGTTGGGAGGGGCGCGTCCCCCGGACCCAAGCTCAGGTCGAGACCCAACCCCGGACCGGAGAGCAGACGGATCCAGTCGTCGCCGACGCAGAGGTTGAGGATGGTCCCGCTGCCGCTCGGCCCGGGTGAGATCCCGAGGGCTCTCGCCATCCCCGGCGCATTGAAGGTCACCGCCCGCAGGTGCGCTTCGCGGGCGAGCGCCGACGCGAAGGCGCCCCCGAGGGAGTGCCCGGTCAACAGCAAGCGCCTACCCACGAGGGCGTGCGATGCCGCCACCGCCCCACGACCGCGGCGCCACGCCCCGGGCTCGCGGCCGAGCAGGAGCTTCAGGTCTTCCATGGCCGAGGCCAGGTTGGCCGTCCCGCGCACGCTGAGCACGCCGCCGGCCCCATCCGCGCGCACCCATAGTCCGGCCCGGAAGGCGTCTCGGGGCCGGCCGAAGTCGCGCACCCGACGCCACCGACCGACCGTGCGCCTGTCCGTGTAAGCCGAGGCTGCCAGCTTGGTCAGCTCACACAGGGACGGCATCCACAGGCTCCTCCTCGCGTCGGTCGGCGGTGGACTCGACCGCCCGCGGCTCCGGACCGAGATGCGCCGATCGTCGCCGGTACTCCTCCAGCCGCACCGCGGTCAGCCGCTGCAAGTGGTCTCCCTGCAGCGCGAGGACCACCGCCATCCCCAGGAAGCGCGGGCGCCGCAGCAACACGCGAGCGAGAAAGCGCCAGTAGTCGGTGCGCGGCCGGATCGAGACCAACGATCGCAGGAAGGCGAGCAGCTCGCGCCGTCCGAGTCGGTCGCCGCTGCGGGGCGGCGCCGGCAACTGCTCGATCGTCGTCTCGCAGCGGGCGTAGAACGACCCCATGCCAGGGCCGTAGAGCGCGTGCAGGACACGCGCATACTGCTCGACCACCACCCCTCGACTGCGCCCGCGTGGCTCGAAGTCCAACTCGAAGGCGTGGGTCTGTGAGCCGCCGAACCGGCCGCGCAGGCGCCCTTCCCGCGCGAGACGCGCTTCGAGGTCGGTTCCAGGCCCGACCGCGAGCAAGCCGACCATCGCTACGGGGATCGCCGCCCGCTCGATGAAGGCGACCATCGAGCGATCGATGTCGGGCGGGTCGTGGTCGAAGCCGACAATGAAGCCGGACATCACCTCCAGACCCGCGCGACGGATTCGTTCCACACTCGCGAGCAAGTTGGCAGCAGCGTCACCCTGCTTGCCGACGTTGACGCGCTTGCCGGCCTCGAGCAAGGACGCGCTGTCCGGCGTCTCGATCCCCAGGAAGAGGCTGTTGAAGCCCGCAGCGACCATGGCCTCGCGCACCTCGGTCAACTTGGGAGCGTCCATCCCGATCCGCACGTCTGCCTCGGTGCTGAAGGCGAAGGGGAAGCGCCTGCGGCGGTCGCGTCTCCAGCCCGCCAACAGCCGGCGTTCTCGCGCGGGCCCGAGTGCGCGCCGGAGGTCGGAAGGAAGAAAGCACGGCTTGGGGTCGCGCTGCCAGCGGATCAGCTCTGGCAACAGGCTGCGCGCGGCGCCGACGTTGCCGATGAAGTTGTCGTCCACCACGAACACTCGGCCGCGCCAGCCGAGGGTGAACAGTAGGCTCAACTGGTCCAGCACGCGGCTGGTCGCACTAGTGCGCGCCTTCAGGCCGAACTGCTTCCAGATGTCGCAGAACTCGCAGCCGATGGGACAGCCGCGACTCGTCTGCACGGCCATGCTGTGGTAGGCCGGCATCTCGAGCAGGTCGAAGCGCGGCAGCGGCGAGCTGTCGAGCGAGGGGCGCGCGGCAACCAGGCAGCGCGTGCGCGGGCCGAAGACGTCGCGCACTTCCTGCGCGCGGGTCTCGTCCGTCACGTGGGCGTAGGCCGGCCGCAGCTCCCCGCGCTCCAGATCTTCCACGAGCCAGCCCATGGCCTGCTCCGCTTCACCGATGAAGAAATGGGCCGAACCCGACCCTTCCTCCACGAGCTGTGAGAAACAGGCACTGACCAGCGGGCCGCCGATCACCACTGGCCGACCCAGTCGGCGACAGCGCTCGACCAGCCGGCGGAGCGATTGCCGCTGGACGATCATGGCGGAGGCGAACACCACGTCGGCCGCGAGGATCGCCTCGTCGCTGGTCGGCCCCAGGTTCTCGTCCGCGAGGGTCAGCTCGAAGCGATCCGCGGGGAGCAGCCCGGCGACGGTCAACAGCCCGAGGGGTGGCATCGTGGCCCGGCGACCGGCTGCTTCGAGGGCGTGCTCGAAGCTCCAGAAGGTGTCGCGCGGAAAGGCGGGGTGGACGAGCAGGATCTGCATGGTGCCGGGGCTCCGTGTCGGGGGGGGGCCGGGAGGAAGCGCTGACACCGGTAGGGGCAGGACGGGCGAGATCTCACGGTCAATCGCGAGCGCCGGAATTCGCGACTTTCGGCGTGAGGCTCGCGTCTGTCTGCCCCTGACGGACCCGTGCCGCCGCTGGGCTGCACTCCCCGCAACGCCCGATCCGGAGCCTTCCCATGCAGCCCCTCAGCCGAGTCGCCTCGATCCGCTCGATCACCGCCCTGACCCTCTTCGGCCTCGCTACCAGCGCTTGCGGCGGCGGTGGCGCTGGCGCTTCGAACCCGTCCAGCGGCATCGACCCCAGCAGCGGCTGCCAATCCGGGACCTGGTACATCGAGGCCACCGACGAGTCCGTCGGCGGTGGCTGTGTCGACCTCGGCATCGACGGCGCGGTGATCGAATTGAAGCTGGTCGACCCCTCCCTCACGGGAGTCGAGACCGCCATCTACGCCGTTCAATCCGATGACTTCGTCGTCGAACAGTGGCCGGCGTTCTCTCTGGCGGTCGCCTTCGACGAGATCGACGCGACCTTCTTCGGGCTGTCCGACAACGAGCCGGTCGCCTGGCTCTACGGCAGCTACTACGTGCCGAGCGCAGACATCACCGTCGACCTCGACGGCTTCCCCGAGCTCGGGGTCGAGCCGATCGAGGCCAGCTGCGAGTCCTTCCAGACCTGGCTCAACTACGAGGTCTATCCCGGCGACTGGGTCTTCGCGGGGCAACCCACCGTCGCGGCGCTGTGCTCCGGGCGCGTCCGGATCAACGGGTCGAAGGGAGCCTTCCCGGCCAAGTCCACCTCGTCCGATGTGCCTCTGGTCGCCAGCCTGGCGCTCGACGGCTCCCCCACGGCCGTCCTCCTCACCGGGAGCGGCGCCGAGACGCTCGAACGCGGATTCCTGATGTCCGCGGGGCCGAGCCCCCTTCAGCTGGAGCTGAGCCCCGGCCGACACGGTGTCGAAGTGACCTCTGTCGCCGCGGGCGAGGCCTCCACGGCCCTCAGCGGCACTCTGGCTCGAGAAGGCGGGCAGCTCAGCGGAAAAGTGACCATCCGGCCGAGTGCGGACAGCATAGTCTCCGGGCAACTGTCGATCTCGGCGGCCCGCTCGCCGGGCCGTCGGCCGTGACCGCGATCGGCGGGTGGCGGCTCACCGACCTAACGACCTGTCCCCCCAATCGATGCAAGTCGAGCGCACGGCCCCCCCTGTCCTCTGGACGAACACGATCTTCCTGGGCCTGGCCCACGCGGTTGCGGCCTACGCGGTCGTGCACCTGTTCTGGATCGGTGTCTCGCCTTGGACCTTGGCCCTGGCCGGTCTGTGGTTCGTCCTGTGCGGCCTCGGGATCACGGGCGGCTACCACCGCCTGTTCGCCCACCGCACCTTCCGCGCGAGCGCGCCGGTGCGCCTGCTCGCGCTGCTCTTCGGCGCGGCGTCCGTGCAGAACTCGGCGCTCGATTGGGCTGCCGACCACCGCCAACACCACAACCGCGCCGACAAGCACGACGACCCCTACTCGATCCACCACGGCTTCTGGTGGGCGCACATGGGTTGGGTCATGCACCAGGGACCGACGGCCCAGAAGCGCGGGGTCCACGACCTGGAGCGCGATCCGCTGGTCGTCTGGCAGGACCGCTACTACGGCTGGATCGCACTCGCCATGGGCGCAGTCCTGCCCACGTCCCTGGGCCTCTTGTGGGGCGACCCCCTCGGCGCCTTCCTGATCGCGGGCTTCCTGCGGCTGGTGCTGCAGTGGCACGCGACCTTCGCCATCAACTCGTTCACTCACCGCTTCGGGTCGCGTCCCTACGACCCCCAGTCGACCGCGCGCGACAGCTGGTGGACCGCCCTGGTCACCTTCGGCGAGGGCTACCACAACTTCCACCACCGCTTCCCCACCGACTACCGCAACGGGGTTCGCTGGTACCACTTCGACCCGACCAAGTGGACCGTGTGGACCCTCTCGCGCGTCGGGCTGACGAAGGAGCTGCGTCGCACGCCCCGCGAGCGCATCCGCTCCGCGCGCGACAAGGCCAGCGCGGCCTGACCGCGGCGAGCGGACGGATGGGGCAATTCGACCTGCGCTCTTGCCGATGTCCAACCACGATCCCGACCCGCCCCCGAGTCCCCAGGAGCAGTTGCTCCACGAATTCCTCGAGGCCCACCCCCACGGTCGCGCCGACGCTTTCGAAGATTGGGCCGCAGGCCAGCAGGCCGCAGGCTCCGCCACCGGCCACTTGGACGAAGTGCGAGCCTTGCTCGCCGAGTGGCGCGCCGCCTCCGAGTTGATCGCGAAGTCGATCGCCGAGCCCGAGGGCGTCTGGAACCTCTTCGACCTGATCCCGGCAGGTGGGTTCGCCGACCAGGGCCCACTCGGCCGACTGCCCTCCGACTCGGGCTCTGGGGACCGGAGAGTCTCGCACTTCACGCTGGAGCGATTCATCGCCCGCGGTGGAATGGGCCAGGTCTGGGAGGCACTCGACTCGCGCTCCGGCGAAACCGTGGCCCTCAAGTTGGTCCTGCCCGAGCGGCTCGACGACCGCACCCTGGCGCTGTTCGCCCGCGAGGCTCGGGCGGGTGCCAAGCTCGATCATCCCAACGTGGTCAAGCTTCTGGGCTACGGATCCGACGGGGGCATGTCCTGGATCGCCCAGGAGTTCGTGCCGGGCGCCAAGACGCTCAAGGACTTCATCGCCGGCGTCAGCTCGGGCACCCAGCTGCCTTCCGACTACCACCGCAGGGTCGCCGACCTGGTCGCCCGCGTGGCCGACGGACTGCACGCCTCCCACGGCGTCGGCGTGATCCATCGGGACGTCAAGCCGGCGAACATCTTGATCGCGCCGGACGGCACGCCGCGCCTGACCGACTTCGGCCTCGCTCGGGTGGTCGACGATTCGTTCGATTCGGTCACGGGCGACTTCGCCGGCACCTGGGCCTACATGAGCCCCGAGCAGGTGACGGCCAAGCGCATGGGCCTCGACCATCGCACGGACATCTTCTCCCTCGGCGTGGTGCTCTACGAGCTGCTCGCCCTGCGACGCCCATTCGAGGGGGACACGACCCATCAGATCGCCCAGAGGATCGTCACCTACGACCCGCCTGACCCCTCGACCATTCGGTCCCAGTGTCCCTCCGCGCTCGCGACGATCTGTGGCAAGGCGCTCGAGAAGGACCCCGACCGGCGCTACGGGTCCTGCGCCGCATTCGCCGACGACCTGCGCGAGTACCTCTCCGACCGACCGATCGCCGCCAGGCCGCCGAGCGTGGTTCATCGGCTGCGGCGCTGGGCCGCGGTGCATCCGGTGGCGAGCTCGGTCACGGCGGTCGTCACCCTCGCCCTGATCAGCGTGACGGTGCTGCTGACGGAGAACCTGCGAACCAACCGGCTGCTGCGCTCGAGCAACGCGGACCTCGCCGAGCAGCGGGACCTGGCCGAGGCCAACGCCGCCGCCGCTCTGGCAGCCCAGTCCAGCGCCGACCAGGAGCGTCAGGACGTGCTGCGCCTGTCCGCGCTCCAGGACCTCGACCTGCTCCTGGGCGAGGTCGACGAGCTCTGGCCCGCGACACCGGAGAGGATCCCGGCCCTGCGCTCCTGGATCGAGCGGGCGGAGCGCCTGGTGGACGACATTCCACTGCACCGACTGAAGCGGTCCGAGCTGCGGACACGAGCGCTCGAGTGGTCCCAGGAGCAACGCCTCGCCGACCGTTCCATGCACCCTGCGCTGCCGCAGCTCGTGGCGATCGAAGCCGAGTTGGCCTCGAAACGCTTCGCCTACGACGTCCGGCGCGGCCTCGAGTCGATCGAACTGCCGCCACTCGAGGAGCAACTGCTGCCCCAGGATGCCGACGCTTGGTCAGAGATCGCGTGGACCCGGGTGAGGCCGAGTCGCGACGTCTACGGTCGAGAACTCGAGGGCCTGGCCATTGCGAGTGGTATCCGCGAGCAGGTCCCCGTCGGCTCACACATCCAGACCCTGAGGACTCTGGCCTGGGCTCGCTTCTCGGTGGGCGACGACGATGGCGCACTCGCCGCGATCGAGGAGGCACTGGCCCACGCGGAGGGCCCGATCCGAGCGGACATCGAGAACCACGCGGCCGGCTTGCAAGTCGTAACCGCCTTCATGCGGTCGGAGGAGGGTCTGCGTTCCGCAGCGACAGAGCTCGAGGAGCTGGCCAGTCGTCGCGACGCGATCGAGGCGACCGTCGGCGAGCGACTGACCTGGGAGTTCCCGGGCGACGGTCGCGGCTCGGCCTGGTGGAACGATCAGCTGAGCGCGCTGATCGACGGACTGGAGCAGCTCGAGGCCAGCCACCTGAACGCCGACGCCGCCGAATGGCCCCACGGCTGGAGCGTCGCGAGGCGTCTGGCGTTCGCCGAGCGCACGGCGCGGGACTTCGGCCCCGCAGGTCCCTACTCCGAGGCCTGGAGCCGCGACCTGGCCGCAATCCGTGCGGCCTACTCGGGGCTCGAGCTGGAGCCGCAGCTCGGACTCGTGCCGCTGGGGGCCGACCCGGACTCGGGCCTCTGGGAGTTCGCCCACCTGGCATCGGGACTGCCGCCGGAGCGCGGCGCGGACGGCCGGCTGCAGCTCGACGAGGAGAGCTCGATCGTCCTGGTGTTGGTCCCCGAGGGGTCGTTCACGATGGGCGCGCAGCAGGACGATCCTGCGGCCAGCTGCTTCGATCCGAGGTCCCTGGCCGACGAGCGGCCGGTCCATTCGGTGGAGCTCTCCGCCTTCATGATCGCCAAGCACGAGACCGCCCAGTCCCAGTGGGAACGCCTGGCCGGCTGGAACCCCTCCAGCCGGACACCGGCGAACAACGACCTCATCGAGGGCTGGCTGAACCCGGTCGAGCAGGTCACCTGGAACGACGCCTACCGCGTGCTGCTGCAGCACGGACTCGAGCTGCCGACCGAGGCCCGTTGGGAGAGGGCGTGCAGGGCGGGAACCACGACGCCGACGCCCTTCCCGGAGGACGAGTTCGCCGCCTACGCGAACGTCCGCGACCAGAGCTACGGCCGGGCGTTCCAGGGCTCGGATGGCTGCGAGGCTTGGGACGACGGCCATGGGGGCCACGCTCCGGTCGATTCCATGCGACCCAATGGCCTGGGGCTGCACCACATGCTCGGCAACGTCTGGGAGTGGTGCTTGGACGGCTACGACGGGAACGCGTACCGCCGAGTGCGCCGCAAGGACCCCTTCACCCCGCCCGACCAGTCGCCCTACCGCCACATGCGAGGCGGCAGCTACTACAACCCCACGTTCGATGCACGGGCCTCATTCAGGCCGGCACTGACAGCCGAGTCCTCCGAGCACGACCTCGGAGTGCGAGCCGCCCGCTCGATTCACCCCTAGCGAGGGAAGGGGCGCAGGCCTGGCGCGGGGCCGCTATCCTCTGCGCCCCGCTTCTCCCGCCACCGCCCCCATGCAGCACTTCCGCACTGCCGTCCTCGATGCCCTCGAGCGGGTCCTGATCGACGTCGAGGGCGCCCCCGATCGGGCGGCCCTGGCCCAGGCCCTCTCCAAGCCGCCCAAGCCCGAGATGGGCGACCTGGCGTTCCCCTGCTTCCTGCTGGCCAAGGCGCTCAAGACCGCGCCGCCCAAGATCGCGGCGGAGTTGGCCGAGAAGGTCGAACCGCGTGGGCTGATCGCGGGTGCCAAGCCGTTCGGGCCGTACCTCAACTTCTTCGCCGACGCCGGGGCCGTGCTCGCGGAGTTGGTCGTCGGACTGGAGGACGGTTCCTTCGAGCAGAGCCTGCGGACCGAGGCGCCCCAGCGGGTGATGGTCGAGTTCTCGCAGCCCAACACCCACAAGGTCTTCCACGTCGGGCACCTGCGGAACGTATCCGTGGGCGACGCCCTGCAGCGCGTCTTCCGCGCGCGGGGCCACGACGTGATCGCGGCCAACTACTACGGCGACTTCGGCATCGACGTGGCCAAGTGCCTGTGGCAACTGGAGCACGGCGACGTGGGCGAGGCCCCCGGCGAGGGCCAGCGCGGGAGCTGGCTGGGGCAGATCTACGCCCAGGCGGGCGCCCACCTGACCGCCCTCGAGGAGGCCGGCGACGAGGCGGGCCTGGCCCGCGTCAAGGGCGAGATGCGCGGCATCCTCGATGCGATCAAGGCCGGCGAGGAGCCCTACACCAGCCGCTACCGCGAGACGCGTCAGTGGTGTCTGGACGAGTTCGGCACCGTCTATACCTGGCTGGACGTGAACTTCGACACGGACTTCTTCGAGAGCGACCTCGAGGAGCCGGGCCACGCGATCGTCGACGAGTACCTGGCCAAGGGCGTGTTCGAGCCCAGCCAGGGCGCGATCGTCTGCATGCTCGACGACTACAAGCTGGGGCCGGCCCTGGTGCGCAAGTCCGACGGCACGTCCCTCTACCTGACCTGGGACCTGGTGCTGGCGCGGCGCAAGTTCGACGAGTTCGGCGTGGAGCGCTCGCTCTACGTGGTCGGCGCCGAGCAGACCTACCACTTCCGCCAGCTCTTCGCGACGCTCGAGCGCATGGGCTACGAGCGCGCGAAGGACTGCACCCACGTGGCCTACGAGCTGGTCATGCTGCCCGAGGGCAAGATGAGCTCGCGCAAGGGCAAGGTCGTGACCTTCGCCGAGGTGCGCGACGACATCGTCGAGGCGATCGGCGAGCGCATGCGGACCGACGAGCGCAACGACCGCAGCGACTGGTCGGACGAGAAGTGGCGCGAGACCGTCGACCGCATCGCCGTGGCCTGCCTGCGCTACGGGATGCTGTCGGTCTCGAACAACACGCGCGTGATCTTCGACGCCGCCGAGTGGACCAACCTCGAGGGCGAGACGGGCGCGTACCTGCTCTACAGCCTGGCGCGGATCTCGGGCATCTTCCGCAAGGGCGGCCGCACGGCGCCCGCGGAGCTGGCCGCGGCCGCGCGCGGTGCGGCCGACTTCGGTGGCGAGCCCGAGCGCGCGCTGTTGAACCATCTCTTGGCCTACGCCGACGTGCTGGAGCAGGTGGAGCGCACCACCGACCCCGCGGCCCTCTCGGCCTGGATCTACGGCGGCGCGCGCGCCTTCAGCCGCTTCTACCACGACTGCCCCGTGCTCACGGCGGACGAGCCCCTGCGCTCGGCGCGCCTGGCCCTGAGCCTGGTCACCGAGCGCATCCTGGGCCACGGCCTGCGGACGCTCGGGATCGAGCCGGTCGAGGCCATGTAGGTGTAAATCGGGCGCGGGGACGAATTGCGGCGCGAGGGCCGGGCGCTGCGGACGCTGGCCGGAGCGTGCGTCGATCCGCCCCATGGCCGTGGGGGTCGGCGGCGCTCGCCGATCGCCTACCCACGTCCCCGACCCGACCATGCAAGTCACCCACCTGACCTCCCTCGCCGCCCTGGCCCTCGTCCCCTCTCTCGCCTCGGCCCAGACCCTCTATCAGGTCGGCTCCAGCGGCGACCTGACCGCCCTCGAGCCCGCCGTCGCCACGCTCACCAATGCAGGTGAAGCCCTGGAGTCCGTGGCCCAACTCGGCAACGTGCTCTACCTCGGCGGCACCAGCGGCCAGGTCTACCGCTACGACCCGGCGAGCGGCGCCGCGCCCGCGCCCGTCTTCGCGGTCGCCGGTCGCGCCACCGACATGGCCGTGCACCAGGCCGACCTGTTGGTCGCCAGCCACTCCGGCGGCGTGACCCGCTTCGACGTGGTCACCGGGCAAGCCATCGAGGTCCTGCCGAGCTCCTTCGAGATCGAGGCCATCCTGGTCGACGGCGACCGCCTGATCGCCGGTACGCCCTTCGGCGTGTACCAGGAGCTCGAGCTCGGCGTGAGCAATGCCTTCGCCTTCGCCGGACAGTGCGGCGGCCCGATCAACTCGATGGTCATGCACCAAGGGGACCTGTACCTGGGCGACACGACCGGCAACATCTACCTCGACGCGGCCAGCGCCAGCTTCACCACCTACGCCTACACCGTGGGCAACGACGCCACCTCGATGGTCGTCGACGGGCGCGAGTTCCTGATCGGCGGCAGCAACGCCACGATCGAGGTCGTGATCGGCGAGTCCGGCGCGGCGACCGGGACGATCACGCCCACCGAGGCCGTGGCAGACCTGTGGCTCGAGCAGGCCGGGGCGACCCTCGGCGCCGACGCCGCGAACCTCTCCCTCGCCGCGGGCGGCACGGTGAGCCTGCGCCTGGCCGCGAACACCGCCCTCGCGGGCGATGCCTACGTGCTGCTGGGCTCGGCCTCGGGCACCGCTCCGGGCGTCGAGGTCGGTCCACTGACCCTGCCCCTGAACCCGGACGCCTACACCACCCTGACCCTGACCTCGCCCACGTCCGGTCCGATCGCCGGCGCCTTCGGGCTCTTCGGAGCCGATGGTCTGGCCGCCGCCAGCTTGACCCTGCCCGCCGCCACGGACCCGGTCCTCGCCGGCCTGACCTTCGACCACGCCTTCCTGACCTGGTCCTCGGCCGACCCGGGCGCCGGCTTCCTGTCGGTCAGCAACCCGATCTCCCTGACCTTGATTCCTTGAGCGCGCGCTGACCCCCCGATCGGGGTCCGCGAACGCGGGGCCTCCCGGTAGAGTCTCTGGCTCACCGGGGGGCCCTCGTCCGTTCGAGGCGGCCCCCGCGAGCCCTCGAACCGACCCCCCCGCGCCGTGATCGAAAAGTACATCCGCGACGTCCCCGACTTCCCCAAGCCCGGCATCGTCTTCAAGGACATCACGCCCCTGCTCCAGAACCCCGAGTGCCTCAAGGCCTCGATCGACGGGTTGGCCCAGGCGGTGGACCCGGCCAGCTACGACCTGATCTGCGGCATCGAGTCCCGCGGCTTCATCTTCGGCACGGCCCTGGCCCGCCAGCTCGGCAAGGGCTTCATCCCCGTCCGCAAGCCGGGCAAGTTGCCCTGGAAGACCGCCTCGGAGTCCTACGAGCTCGAGTACGGCACCGACACGATCGAGATCCACGTGGACGCCTGCGAGGGCCGCCGGGTGCTGGTCGTCGATGACCTCCTCGCCACCGGCGGCACCATGGAGGCCGCCCTCAAGCTGATCCGCAAGGTCGGCGGCGAGCCGGTCGCGGCCGCGGTGGTGATCGAGCTGGGTTTCCTTCCCGGACGGGAGAAGGTCGCCCCGGTTCCGGTTCACTCCTTGCTCAGGGTCGACTAGACCCGAAAGTTCTTCCCGCACCTGGCCGATGAGCCTCGACCTCCGGGCCCCCGGGCACGATTGGGACAGAGCCAAGGCGAAGGTCAAAGCGGGTGATGGCAAAGCAACAGCGAACGGGTACGAAGGGCAAGGCAGCCGCCTCGAAGCGGATCTCCAAGACTGTCGAGCCCCCGCGCCGGGCCGCCGCCAGCCCTTCCAAGCAGCCCGACCAGGGCTCCGCCGGGACCAGCGCTGTCGAAGCGCCGGCCCCGGCCGCACTGGCCGCCCACCCCGTCCCGTCCAAGCCGCTCGCCACCCTGATGGACGTGCCCAACCCCGACGCCCCCCTGGCCGAACTCGAGACCGAACAGCTCTGGACGCTGTACGGCATCGAGGTCGAGCGCCTGCGCGAAGCCCACCCGACCCCCGAGGTCGAGGACGAGGCCCAGTCGCAGGCACAGTCGGAGGCACAGTCGGATCTGGACGACGAGGACCGCGACGGCGACGACGACAGCCAGGACGAGGAAAACCCGCGCCCCGCCTCGCGCCCGCCGGCCCTCAAGGACCTGCCCATGACGCCGCGCCTCGAGGCGCTGCGGAACGAGCTGATCGAGCGGCACTACCCCCTGGTGCGCTACATCGCCGAGCGCCTGCTGCAGACCCTGCCCAAGTCGATCGAGCTCGACGACCTGGTCAGCGCCGGCCAGTTCGGCCTGATGGACGCCATCCGCGGCTTCGACCCGACCCGCGGCATCAAGTTCAAGACCTACTGCTCGACCCGCGTGCGCGGCTCGATCCTCGACCAACTCCGCAGCCAGGACTGGGTCCCGCGCCTGGTCCGCCTGCGCGCCTCCAAGATCGAGAAGGCCTACCAGAAGCTGACCGGCGAGTTCGGCCGCGAGCCCACCCACTCCGAGCTCGCCAAGGAGCTCGAGATGGACCACACCCAGCTCTCGATCGAGATCGAGTCCGCCCAGGCGCGGACCATGTTCTCCCTCTCGGAGAAGTGGGACGACGACGACGACGGCTCCGTCGAGAAGGTCGAGATCATCGAAGATCACGACGCCATCGACCCGGTCACCGAGCTCAACCGCCGCGACCTGATGAAGTACATCACCCGCTCCCTGACCCACAAGGAGCGCTTCATCATCGAGCAGTACTACCAGTTCGGCCACACGATGCGCGAGATCGGCGAGATGCTGATGCTCACCGAGAGCCGCGTCTGCCAGATCCACTCGAACGTGATGGGCCGGCTGAAGTCGCTGCTGGCGCAGCGCACGGACACGCTGAATAGCTAGGACGGCGGGCCTCGCCCGCCGGGGGGCGAGCGAGGCCGACCGAGCGCTTCAGCTCACGACCCGATCGTCAGGCGCAGGCCGTTGGTCTGCGCCGACTCCAGGTACCCCGGAGCGCCCGGGTCGCGGTACATGGCCTGGAAGTAGAAGCTCGCGCCGCAGGTCTCCGGGGTGCCGCTCAGCGGGGCGGACAGGGACTGGGTGCCGGTGGCCGGGACGAGCTCGGGGAAGGGCAGGATCAGGTCGGGCAGCACCAGCATCGTGCCCTCGTCGAAGGGCAGGGCCAGGGGCGTGGCCCCCACCAGCAGGAACGCCAGTGAGCCCGGGGTGGCGCCGGAGAGGGTCACGCCCAGCTCGGTGCCCTGGACCGGCACCTCCTTCGCCGCCAGGATCGGCGCGGGTCCCGAGGCGCCCGCCTTGCCGGAGCCGTAGGCCTCGACCTCGGCGGCGCCGGCGCAGTCCTCGATCGTCTCACCGTCGACCAGCCCCACGAGGGAGTCCGGCGTCAGGTTGCGCCAGGCCGGGCCCGAGTGGACCAGCGGGTCGATGTTGGTGCGGCTGCGGTCGATGCGGAAGCGCGGCGCGCCTGGCTCTGTGGACCAGGGCGACAAGGGCCAGGCCTCGTAGCCGCTCTCGGCCGGGCGCAGCACCGCCAGCCCGTTCTTGTGGGTGACGAACAGGTTGCCCTGGTCGTCCACGTCGACCGCGGTCGCACCGCTGACGCCCGCGACCTCCACCGTCTCCACCGCCCCGGTGGCCGCGTCGAAGGCGAACAGCTTCGAGCTGGCCGACTCGATCATCCACAGGCGCCCGTCGCTCGGCGACAGGGCCAGCTCCGGCTCGATCGTCGACGGGATCGAAGCCGGCAGGGAGGTCACCGCCGGGAGCCCGTCCAGGTGGAAGGGGTAGCGCACGATGCGCCGCGGCCCCACCGCGAGCATCACGACCTCGTCGACCTTGTCATCGAAGACCAGCCCGTCGACCGGGTAGGGGATCGGCTTGCTCGTCACCGTGGGCGGCTCGTCGTCCATCTGGATCCGCTGCAGGAGCCCGTCCTGGGCCGCGTAGAGCGAGCGGTCGCGCCCGAAGAACAGCCGCTGGGCGCCGGGGACCTCGAGCAGCGGCGTCACCTTGGAGCTGGCCAGCTCCAGGCTACTCACCGACGCCGGCCCCGCGCCCGGGGTCTCCGAGAGCACGTAGACGTGGTTGCCGTCCGGCCCCATCACCGCGTCGAGGACCGTCGACGCCAGGTCCCAACCGAAGGTCTTGGTGTCTGGTCCGCCGTAGCCTTGCAACAGGCCCGCCAGGGCCAGCTTCAGCAGCGGACCATTGGGTGTATTCACGAAGCTCAGCCCCGCCTTCGGCCGCAGGGAGATGTAGCTGTCGAAGTAGGCGTTCTTGGTCTTCTCCGCGTCGTAGTCCACGGCGGTCATCACCTTGAGCTGGGTGATGGAGTTGCCGGTCATGACGGCCTTCTCCTCCAGCGCCAGGGTGCGGTTGGCGAAGGTCGACTGGCTGAAGGCGTCCGAACCGCCGCTCGCCGGATCGCGCACCCAGGCCAGCTTCGCGTTGCCCGCCGACACCGCCCGGCTGAGGGTCGTGCAGTGCCCGCCGTCGCGCTGGATGATCGGGATGCTGCCGAAGTAGCCCTCCACCGTGTAGCGGCCGTAGCAGGCCATCACCAGCCCACCACCGAGCATGACCCCGGCCATGTCCTCGAGCGCGGGCGCATAGTTGTTGCCCGCCACGTAGCTCGAGGCCACGAACTCCGGGTGCCCGTAGAGCCAGCTCTTGACCCCTTCGAAGGCGTCGCTCGGCCCCGTGCCCCCAGTCGTGTTGGTGTTCATGAACTGACCCATCTGCAAGAGGGCCAGGCCCGCGGGCAGGTACTGGGACTGCAGTTGCCAGTCGGCGTTGCCCGGCTTGAGGCTCGGGAACCCGTGGGTCGCCGCGTAGGCCATGATGTTCATGGCGCTGGTCGGCACGCAGTAGGTCGTGCCATTGCCGGGCAGCCCGAAGGATCCCCCCCCGGACATCCGGACCTGGTCCAGGTCGGGAATCTCCGTCACCTGGACGTTGAAGTTGTCGGAGTCGATCCAGGCGAGGGTCACGAAATCCGCCAGCGCGGACGGCGCAGCGGCGAGCGGCGCGGCGAGCGCCAAGAGACAGGGACGAATCGGGGACATGGAATCCTCCACGGTTGCTGCGGTTGGCCTTCGCATCGGGCGAAGGGTTCCCCTGTGCAATCTGTGGGGAGCAGCGGACGTGTCAGGGAATCCCGCAATTCGAGGGACGGGCTCGAGGAGTTCGGAGCCGGCCGCGTCGGGCTCCAACCGAGCTGAGCTCGACCGGGGAGCCTCACGAAGTGACCCGCCATGGCATGATTCAACGCCGAATCGAGCGAAATGAGGACCCGCGCCATGACCGACCCGGCCCCCGCGCTCCAAGCGCCCCTGTGTTTCGTGCTGATGCCGTTCGGCGAGAAGCGCGATCCCGTTTCGGGTGTCACGATCGACTTCGACAAGGTCTACGACCTGGCCGTGCGGCCGGCGATCGTCGAGGCCCAGATGGAGCCGATCCGTGCCGACGAGGAGCGCACCGGGGGGATCATCCACCAGGCGATGTTCGAGCGGCTGATCCTGTGTGAGTACGCCGTGGCGGACCTGACCACGGCCAACGCCAACGTCTTCTACGAGTTGGGCATTCGCCACGCGGTGCGCCCGGCCACGACCCAGCCGATCTTCGCCACGCCGCCGCCCTTCGACGTCAACCTGCTGCGCGGCTTGCCCTACGACCTGGGTCCCGGAGGGCGCTTCACGGAGGCGGAGGCGGGGCCCATGCGCGCCGCGCTGGTCGCGAGGCTGAAGGAGTTGCGCCGCCTGCAACAGGAAGACGCCGCGTGCGACAGTCCGGTCTTCAGCCTGGTCGAGGGCTTTCGGCCCCAGGAGCTCGACCGCTCGAAGACCGACACCTTTCGCAAGCACGCGCGCTACGAAGTCGAGACCAAGGAAGAGCTTGCCGTGGCTCGCGACGCAGGGGACGTGGCGGCCCTCGACGCCATCCGCGATCGCTTGGCCATGGACTCCGTCGGCGCAGGGGTGGCGGTCGACCTGCTGCTCTCCTACCGCGCGATCGAGGCTCACGAACGCATGGTCGAGCTGTTCGCCGACCTCCCCATCGCCCTGCGCAGCACCGCGATGCTGCGCGAGCAGCTCGCTTTCGCCCTCAACCGGCTCGGACGACGGGACGAGGCCGAACGGCAACTGCTGACGGTCCTGAGACAGCACGGGCCGAGTTCGGAGACCAACGGCCTCTTGGGGCGAGTCCTGAAAGACCGCTGGCTGGACGAGCGGTCGCGGGGCGAGGCGGCCAAGGCCGCCGGTCTCCTGCGGCGGGCGATCGACACCTACGTCCAGGGCTACTTGGCCGATATCCGCGACGCCTATCCCGGCATCAACGCGCTGACCCTCTTGGAAGTCGAGGGCACTGAAGCGTCCCTCGCCCACAAGTCGAAGCTCCAGGGGGCCGTTGAGCTGGCCCTCGAACGGCGTCTCGCCAACGTCGATCCCGACTACTGGGACCAGGCCACTCGCCTCGAGCTGCGCGTGCTCGCAAAGGATCGGCACGGGGCGGACGAGGCGCTCCAATCTGCCTTGGCGACGACGCACGAGCCCTGGCAACCGAAGAGCACCGCCAAGAACCTGCAACTCATCGCCGAGGCCTGGCGCGACCGCAAGGTCGAGCACCGTTGGTTGGACGAGATCGTGGCAGCGCTCCTCGGCTGAGGGCGAAGCCTCCCCGCTACGCCGAGTTCAATCCGGCTGCCCGAACCACTCCTGGGTCGCCAGGAAGCGCGCCGTCTCCAGCGCCAGCGCGCGATTCCCCGCGTCGTCGTAGTGGCCGTCGAAGGGCACCAGGGGCAGCTCGCCGGTCGTCTTCACCAGCTCGCGCAGGTCGTCGCCCAGGGCGATGGTCGGAATCCCGCGCGCACTCGCGATCGCGATCGCGCGGGCGGTGACCGGGTCGGCGGGGTGGGCGTTCAGGACGGCGGCCGCGGGGGGAATCGTGACCATCGCGAAGCGGGCGCCGAGGCGTTCGCACTCCGCCTGGAACTGGGCCAGGTAGCCGTCGAGGCGCTCGACTTCCGCGAGGGCCGTCTCCATCCATGGGTAGGGGTCCTCGAAGCGGCGCAGCTCGTCGTTGACGACCATGATCAGCGCGCTGCCGCGCAGGAGCTGTTTGATGCGCCACTTCAACAGGGGCAGGCCCGACGGCGGATCGCCGATGTCGAATGCGATCGGGCCGCTGGCTGCGAGTCGCGCGGCGGTGGCGGGGACGTCGCGCTCGTCGACGTCGTTCCAGTACCAGAACAGCAGCACGAGGTCCGGCGCGACCTCGTCGCCCAGGTCGCGCAACAGGCCCAGCTCCTGGTGCGTCGCGTAGGCGCGCAGGCCGCCGTTGACGACGCTAACCGGCCGGCCGAGGCGCTCGGTCAGGATCTGCCGCAGGTGCGCGGGCAGGGTCTGGTCGTCGGCGACGCCCTGGCCGTAGACCAGGCTGTCGCCCAGGGCCAGCACGCGGTACTCGCCCGGAGCGCGCTCCCCCACCTCGGCCCCGCGCAGGCCGAGGGCGTTGACGCGCACCGGGTTCAAGTACGTGTAGTGCGTCTCGCCCGGCACCATCTCCCAGCCGCGCAGCTCGTTGGCCTGCACGCGCAGGATCGGCAGGCGCTCGGGCAGGGGCGCGCCGTGGGTCATGCGCGCCCAGATCTCGCCGGTGAAGACGCCGAGCACGAGCCCCACACAGACTGCCGCGACGCGGCGACGCCGGCGCGTGCGGGTCAGGGCGAGTTGGACGTCGGTCATGGGAGCGGGCGGCGCGATCGGCGACGGGAGGCAGACTCTAAGCACCCCACCCGGCGCTGTCGCCTGCCCGCGGGGCTATCCTCCCTGCCTTGGACCTGCGAGCGATCCACCACGACGAGGTCGACTCGACCAGCGAGCGCGCCTTCGAGGCCCTGCGCCTGGGCACGGCGCGCAACGGCGACACGCACCTGGCCGCGAGCCAGAGCGCAGGTCGCGGGCGCCTGGGCCGGCGCTGGCACAGCGCGCCGGGCGAGGGGCTGTACCTGAGCGTCGTGCTCCTCCCACCCCCGCCCGGCCCGACGCAGCCCGCCGCCCTGACCATGGCCGCGGGGCTGGCGGTGCTCGAGGTCGCGCGCGGCTTCGGCCTGCGCGGGGCGCGGCTCAAGTGGCCCAACGACGTGCTCGTCCACGGCGCGAAGCTGGCCGGGATCCTGGTCGAGTCCCGCGGCTACGACCGCGCGGCGCCGCACTTCGTGGTGGGCGTCGGGCTCAACGTGGCCCAGCGCGAGTTCCCGGCGGAACTGCTCGCGGAGCGCCCGGCGACCAGCCTGGCCCTGGAGGGCGCCGCGCCGCCCCTGGCCGCGGTCGAAGCCGCCCTCTTGGGGTCCCTGGGCAGACGCCTGGCCCAGGGCCTGCGCGACGACCCGCGCCTGTGCGTGGAGTTCGAAGCGGCGCTGGAGCTGCTCGGGGCCGAGGTCGCCGTGCACTGCGGGGACGAGCGCCACCTCGGACGCCTGGCCGGGATCGACCTCGTGGACGGGGTCACGATCGACACCGGCGCGGGCGCGCGCTCCTTCGACCTGGCCTGGGTCAGCGCCGTCGAGCGCGCGGGATCTTGAGGTCGACCGTCCCGACGCGGCGAGACCCTGCGTAGCTTGCTGCCGTGGGGATCGGTCGACACACCACCGAGCTGCGCCGCCTGCTGGCGGAGAAGTGGCGCCAACTCCCCGAAGCCGCGCGCACGCCCCAGCAACTGGCCGGGCGCGGGGGTGTCGGCTGCGGCGCGACCCACGGCGTGCAGGAGCGCTGCGACCTGGCCTGTACCAGCTGCTACCTGACCGACATCGCCAACCGCACGCCGCCCCTGCCCTTCGCGGAGGTCGACGCGCAGCTCGCCGCCCTGCGCGCGCACCTGGGTCCGGGGGGCAAGGTCCAACTCACGGCGGGCGAGGTGACCCTGCTGCCCCTGGCGGAGCTGGGGCGCATCGTCGAGCGGGCGATCGAGCTCGAGCTGGACCCGATGTTGATGACCAACGGGCGGCGCCTGCTGCGCGAGCCCGACTACTTCGAAGCGCTCGTGCGCGACCACGGCCTGCGTAAGGTGAGCTTCCACGTGGACCTGACCCAGCGCGGCCGACCCGAGGTCGCGCGGGCCGCGGGCGAGCGCGACCTCGATCCCCTGCGCCTCGAGTGCGCCGAGCTGATCCGCAGCGTCCGGCGTCGCACCGGCGCCGCGCTGCACGGGGCGATGACGGTGACGGTCACGCCGCGCAACCTGGACCAGGTGCCGGATGTGGTCGAGTTCGCGCGGCGCAACGCCGACGCCTTCCGCATCGTCAGCTTCCAACCGGCGGCCGAGGTCGGGCGCACCGAGGACGCGCGCGCCCTGGACCACGGTGCGCCGTCGATGGACGAGCTGTGGGAGCGCGTCTGCGCGCCCTACGGGCGGCTGCTCGAGCGCCACGCCCTGCACTTCGGGCATCCCGAGTGCAACGTGACCGTGCCCGTGGTCTCGGTCACCGCAGGCGACGAGGCCTTCGGCTTCGAGGTCGTGCGCGCGGGCTCCGTGCGCGATGCGCGGGGCTTCGCCGCGATGTTGCAGGCCCTGGCGGACCACGCCGATTCGCCGCGGCCCGACCGCTTCCGCGCGGGTTGGCTGGCCCTGCGGCTGCTCGCGCGCCCGTCACTCGGCCTCGCGACCCTCGGGATGATGGCCCGCCGCGCGGTCCAGGAGCGCCGCGCCCTCGGCCGCATCCTCAGCTCCCTCGTGCGCGGCCGCCGGGTGCGCGTGCAGCCCCAACTCTTCGTGATCCACCGCTTCATGGACGCGGACGAGCTGGCCACGCCCCTAGGTCGCGAACGCCTCGAGGCCTGCGTGTTCCGCGTGGCCGTCGACGGCGAGCTGGTCTCCATGTGCGAGCTGAACGCCAGCGGGCTGCGCGAGGAGCTCAACCGCCGGGCGGGGGCTCGGCCGGCGCGCAGCGCATCGTGAGGCCTCGACCACGAGCCTCGCGCACGACTCAACCCGAGATCGGCGCGCCGGGGACCGGGTACCGCTCGAGGTCGCGGTCGTTGAGGCGCCAGTCGTAGGGCACGAAGCGCAGCTCGTAGTCGGCGGCACGGCCGCGCAGTTCTTCCGCGAGTTGCTCGGGGGCGTATCTCGCGGCGTACTCGACCAGGGGCGCGACGCCGTCCGGAACCTCGCCCAACTCCGCCGTGAAGTCCTCCGCGTACCACTCGAGGATCTGCGACAGCCACACCACGCCGGCCTCGTGGTCCACGGTCAGGTTGCGAGGCTCGGCAAAGAAGCGGCGCGCCTCGCGGTCGAGCTGCGCGTCGAGCGTCTCCGCTCGGAAGGGCTCGCGCGGCAGGCGCGGGCAACCGGCCGAGGCGCAGTTGAGCGCGAAGTGGGCGCGGGCCTCGCCGAAGCGCTCGCGGATCACCTTGTTCTCGAAGCTGTAGAGGTCGAATGCCTCGCCGCCGAAGACTTGCTTGCGGAAGTAGAAGAAGCCCGCCGTGTCGCGCAGGAAGAACAGGTACCAGGGCGGCCCCAGGTCGGCGACGGAGTCGAGCGGGTAGAGCCGCGTGACCGAGACCAGGATCGCGGCGTTGTAGGCGTTGATCCAGTAGGCCAACTGCTCGTCGCGAGAGGGGAAGAGTTGCGGGTCGCTGTCGGGGCTGACCGCGGCGATCTGGGCGTAGAAGGTCTCGAGGGCCACCGCATCGGTCTTGAGCCCTGCGTAGTCCACGTTGCCGCCCTCGTCGACTCGGGCGTCGAGGACCCGGGCGAGCAGACTGGGATCGGGCACCGCTGCTGGCTGAGTCGGAGCGAGCGCCGGCAGCGGCGCGACCAGGGTCTTGCAGCCACCCAAGGCCAGCACGGCGCCGAGTCCCGAGAGGACCAGGGCTCCCAGGAGGATGCGGTTCGTCGACTTGGCGTGGGTCATGGTCAGCGGTTGGGATCCGTCGCGGAGTGGCTCGGTCGCCGGGTGTGCCCCGTTGCGGACTCGGGCCGTCCGCTCCCCGGGCGGGCCGTACCGCGCAGACTACGGCCCTGCCGCCCCGCTGGGACGCACCCATCCGATCCGGCGCCGCGGACCGGCCCGGCCGTATACTCCTTGCCCCCAACTCGCCGCGTCCCACACAGACCCATGCCCCGTTCCTTCGACCGCTCCCCGGGCGACATGCGCCCGATCGAGTTCCAGCGTCACTTCGTGCGCAATGCCCCCGGCTCCGTGCTGGTCTCCTTCGGTCACACCAAGGTGCTGTGCACGGCGATCTGGACGGACGGCGTGCCGAACTTCCTGCAGGGCAAGGGGCAGGGCTGGATGACGGCCGAGTACGCGATGCTGCCGGCCTCGACCAACACCCGCAAGCAACGCGATCGGGCCGGGCGCGTCGACGGGCGCTCGGTCGAGATCCAACGGTTGATCGGGCGCTCGCTGCGCGCGGTGATCGACCTGAAGAAGATGACCGAGCGCACGATCTGGATCGACTGCGACGTGATCCAGGCCGACGGCGGCACGCGCACCGCGTCGATCACCGGCGCCTGGCTGGCCCTGCACGACTGCCTGACCGCGATGCAAGCCAAGCGCCTCTTGCGTGAGTGGCCCCTGCGCTGCCAGCTCGCCGCGGTCTCGGTGGGCGTGGTCGGCGGCGAGGTGCTGTGCGACCTCGACTACTCCGAGGACAGCCAGGCCGACGTGGACATGAACCTGGTGATCACCAGCGAGCAGGAGTTCGTCGAGGTCCAGGGCGCGGCGGAGGGCCGGACCTTCACCCACAGCCAGCTCAAGCAGATGCTGGACGCGGGGGACGTGGGCGCCCAGCAGATCTTCGCCGCCCAGCGCGAGGCCCTCGAGGGCTGAGCACTCCACCGCCGGGCCCCGGTCGTAGGCGTTCGTACGGTGCCAGGCACAAAACCGCCGCCCACCCAGGGCAGGGCAGCCGCCGTTGGCGGCTGCCCCGCCCTGGGTAGGCGGCGGTTTTGTGCCTGGCACCGTACGAACGCCTACGACCCCCGCGGTGCGACCATCCGCTGGTGGGCGGCGCCCTCGTATACTGCCGGGCCTTTTTCTCGAGGGACCGACCTCCCGAACCATGCCCTCCGCCCCCCTTCGAATCCTCCTCGCCAGCGGCAATGCCAAGAAGCTGGGCGAGCTGCGCGCGCTCCTGGCTCCCTCGGGGCTGGACGTCGTCGCGCCGTCGGACGTGGGCGGCCTGCCCGAGGTGATCGAGGACGGCGCTACCTTCGAGGCCAACGCCGCCAAGAAGGCGCGCAGCGGCGCCCTGGCCTCGGGCCTGCCCTGCCTGGCCGATGATTCTGGCCTGTGCGTGGACGCCCTCGGCGGCGCTCCGGGGGTCCACTCGGCGCGCTTCGCGGCCGACGAGACGAGCGCCGAGACGAACGGCAACGCCAGCGACGCCGAGAACAACGCCAAGCTCCTGCGCGAGCTCGAGGGACTGACCCCCGAGCAGCGCGGCGCCTGCTTCGTCTGCGTGCTCTGCCTGGCGGACGCGGCCGGTGAGGTCATCGCCACCTTCCGCGGCGAGGCCCCCGGGCGCATCCTCGCGGCTGCCGTCGGCAGTGGCGGCTTCGGCTACGACCCGTTGTTCGCACCGGTGTTCGAGCCGCTGCTCGATCCCGGTTCCGAATCGAACCGCGCCCCGGCCCGCACCTTCGCCCAACTCAGCCCGACCGAGAAGGCCGCCGTCGGCCACCGCGGACGCGCCCTGGCCCAACTCCGCGCCGCCCTGCCCGACCTCCTCCCCCGCCTGATCGTGCAGGCTCACTGATCGCTCCGGCGACTGCAGCACCGTGGACCCCAAACACATCCGCAACTTCTCGATCATCGCGCACATCGACCACGGCAAATCGACCCTGGCCGATCGCATGCTCGAGATCACCGGCACCATCGACAAGCGGCGCATGCGCGACCGCCTGCTCGACGACATGGACCTCGAGCGCGAGCGCGGGATCACGATCAAGGCCCGCGCCGTGACCATCTACCACGTGAAGGATGGCGAGAAGTACCAGCTCAACCTGATCGACACGCCGGGGCACGTGGACTTCAACTACGAGGTCGAGAAGAGCCTGCAAGCCTGCGAAGGCGCGCTCCTGCTCGTGGACGCCTCCCAGGGGGTCGAAGCCCAGACCGTGGCCAACGCCTACCTGGCGATCGAAGCCAACCTGGAGATCATCCCGGTCCTGAACAAGATCGACCTGCCCCACGCGCGGCCGGACGAGATCGCCGAGGAGATCGAGAACAGCCTCGGTCTCGACGGCACCAACGCCCTGGCCGTCTCGGCCAAGACCGGCGCCGGGGTCTCCGAAGTGCTCGACGCCCTGGTCGAACAGGTGCCCGCGCCCACCGGCGATCCGGCGGCGCCCCTGCGCGCGCTGATCTTCGACGCGGTCTACGACGAGTTCCGCGGCATCATCGTCTACCTGCGAGTCTTCGACGGCACGATCCGCGAGAAGGAACGCATCCGGATGATGAGCGCCGGCAAGGTCTTCGAAGCCCTCGAGGTCGGCCGCTTCAATCCCAAGATGGACCGCTCCGGCGCCCTCGGCGCGGGCGAGGTGGGCTACTTCATCTCGAACATCAAGACCCTGGGCGACGTCGCCGTCGGGGACACGTTGACCCTCGACAAGGGCCCCGTGGTGAAGCCACTGCCCGGCTACCGGCCGGCGGTGCACATGGTCTACGCCGACTTCTACCCGACCAACAACGGCGACTTCGAGGAGCTGCGCGAGGCGCTCTCGACGCTCAAGCTGTCGGACTCCGCCTTGGACTTCGCGCCGGTGACCTCGGACGCCCTGGGCTTCGGTTTCCGTTGCGGCTTCTTGGGTCTGCTCCACATGGAGATCGTGCAGCAGCGCCTGGAGCGCGAGCACGACCTGGACCTGATCCAGACCGCGCCCACGGTGACCTACCGGATCGTCAACCACGACGGCTCCGAGCGCGAGATCCACAGCCCCGGCCAGCTCCCCGACCCCGACAAGTTCGAGTCGATCCTCGAACCCATCGCGCGGGTCTCGATCATGGTCCCGGCCGAGTACATCGGCACGGTGATGCAGATCGCGATCGAGCACCGCGGCGTGTACGTGCGCCAGGAGTACGTCAGCGCCACGCGGGTGCAGCTCACCTACGACATCCCGATGGCCGAAATCATCTACGACTTCTACGACAAGCTGAAGTCGTCGACGCGTGGCTACGGGACCATGAACTACGAGCTGCTCGACTTCCAGGCGGGCGACCTCGTCAAGCTGCGGGTGCTGGTGAACAGCGCCGACGTCGACGCCCTGTCGTCGATCTGCCACAAGGACCAGGCCGACTACCGCGGGCGCCAGACGATCAAGAAGCTGCGCAAGGAGATCCCGCGGCACATGTTCGAGGTGCCCCTGCAGGCCGCGGTCGGCGGGCGCATCATCGCCCGCGAGACGATCCGCGCCATGCGTAAGGACGTCACGGCCAAGTGCTACGGCGGCGACATCACCAGGAAGCGCAAGCTGCTCGAGAAGCAGAAGGCCGGCAAGCGCCGGATGCGCTCGGTGGGCAACGTCGACATCCCCCAAAAGGCCTTCCTGGCGGTCCTGGGCGACAAGGAGTAGGGTCCGCCCCCACGCTGGCTGTTCGGGCCCCGTAGTGCCCCGGTCCGCCGATCCACCGCGCCCTGCATCCCGTGACGAGCCCCGAGAGCACCAGCCCGCCGCCGCCCCCGCCGCCCCGTTCGCCGGTGCCGGTTCCGCCTCCCCCCGGGGGCGCGGTGCCCAAGGCCCCCGCGGCGCCGCCCGGGGCTGCGACCGGCCCGAAGGACAAGCGCCGCCGCTCCGCCGCCAAGGCCGAGCCCGGGGTCAAGACGCCCTGGCGCGACAACCTCGAGGCCGGGGTCATGGCGATCCTCCTGGCCCTGTTCCTGAAGGCCTTCCTGGTCGAGGCCTACAAGATCCCCTCGGGTTCGATGCAGCCGACCCTGATGGGGATGCCCTCGCCGGGCGACATCGTCGTGCGGCGCGCCGGCGAAGAGCCGCTCGAGGTCAAGGACCGCATCCTCGTCGACAAGTTCTCCTACAAGCTGCGCGACCCGAAGCGCTGGGAGGTGGCGGTCTTCCGCTACCCGCTCAAGCGCACCCAGAACTTCGTCAAGCGCCTGGTGGGCCTGCCCGGCGACCGCCTGCGGATCGAAGGCGGCGACCTGTGGACCTTCGACCGCGAGTCCGGCCAGTGGAGCGTCGAGCGACGCCCCCCCGGCGTGCAGGCGTCCCAGTGGCGCGCGGTCGACATGGACGACTCCGACATGCCCCTGTGGCGGCAGGTCAGCGGCGACGGCTGGTTGATCGACGGACGCGACGTGACCGCCACGGGCGACGGCGCGATCCAGTACGGCGACGGGTCGTCGATCGTGGACCGCTACTACGACGGCTACCCCGACGCGATCCGCTCCAAGCTCCCCGCTCGCCATCCGAACAAGGAGCGCCTGCATCCGGTCGGTGACCTGCGCCTGGCGGGCACGGTGCGCGCGACCGAGGGCACCGAGTCGGTCACGGTGGTGCTGAGCGAGGGCCAGCGGCGCTACACCTTCACCCTGCCCGGCCCCGCCGCGGCCGCGGACCAGCTCGCCTCGATCGAGGTCGACCCCGTCACCGCCGCCGCGAGCGTCGACCAGATCGGGATTGCGGGGCCGCGGCTCGAGGCCGGCCGGCGCCTGCGCTTCGAGGTCGAGAACCTCGACGACCGGCTGACCATGCGGCTCGACGGCGAGGTCGTGGCCTCCCTGGACGTCCTCGCGGTGCGCGACGACCAGACCTCGCGGGTCATGCTCCACGCCCGCGGAACCGGAGCCGAGTTCGGCGACCTGCGCCTCTTCCGCGACATCTACTACTTCGCCGACCACCAGCGCGAGTTCGAGATCCCGGAGGGTTGCTACTTCGCCATGGGCGACAACACCCTCGACTCGAGCGACTCGCGCGAGTGGATGCGCGCCCGCTACCAGGCGCGGGGCGGCGACGACGGCGAGACGTTGGTGTTCGAAGGCAACCAACGCGAGGGCGAGAACCCCAGCCGGCCCCTGCGCGATCCGGCCCTGGGCGAGGTCGTGCGCTTCACCGACGAGTGGGGCAACAACCACCTGCTGCAGACCAAGCCCGGGCTGCAAGCGGAGCTGCCCGATTGGCTGGTGCCGGTCACCAACCTGGGCGGCGAGCGCTCGCCCTTCATCGACCGCGAGCTGATCGTCGGGCGCGCCCTGGCGGTCTTCTGGCCCCTGGCGCCGCACAAGGGCATCTACCGCCTGCGCTGGGTGCGGTAGCTCGCGGCCGTCGCACGCCTCGCCGCGCCGCTGCACCGCCCCTGCGGCTCCTCGGCGCGACGAGGCGTGCGGGCCCGGATCAGAAGATCCAGGCTGGAGCGCAACCCGCGGTCAGCAGCGGCGTCCCCGCCGGGTCGAGTTGCAGGCCCTGCAGCCAGACCTGGAGGTTGGCGGGACCGCCGACCAGGTTGAAGCCCAGCTCGACGCTGCCGCTGGCCGGCGTGGCCCCCAGGGGACCGACGAAGGTCGGCGCGCCGACGCAGGCCAGGGGCGACGGCGCGGGCAGGGCGGCGAAGCCGGGGCAGGCGTGCAGCAGGCTCCACAGGAGCCAGTTCTGCACCGCCGCGGGCGTGCGCATCGAGACGAAGAAGTCGGCCGCGAAGACCGGCGCGGGGCCGAAGGTCTGGAACTCGGTCCCACGCGGCCACTGGTTGCGGGCGTGGATCGGTGCCGTCGACCCGAAGGCCCACAGCTCGGCGGCGCCGGCGTCGACGAAGCAGGCCACGTTCTCGTCCTGCAAGGGCCCCACGGCCGGGGGCAGGGGCACGGCGGCGGGCACCGGGTCGACGCTCTCGCGCTGGACGCTGAAGCAGGAAAGGCTGCCACCGTTCAGAACAGTCAGGTTGCGACTGGAGCTCACGCTCGCCCCCGCGCCAGCCAGATGGGGTCCGTCGAAGCGGTTGCAGCCCTCTTCGAACAACCACACGCCGCCGCCCGCGTCTTGCAACGCGATCACTGAGCCGGCGCTGTTCGTCGAGACGATCGGGCCGGTCGCCGCGGAGACCCATGTGTTGTGCCGGGTGGCGTAGCCGAGTTGCACGCCCAGGGCCGAGCTGTCGACGATCGCGGCGACCGCGTCGTCGATCACGATCGAGGCCGTGGTCGCTACCGGCGCGGGCGGAGCCCAAGCGCTCTGGGCCGGCGAGAACATCCGCAGGTCGCTGCCGTCGAGCACGGCGCTCAGGTGGTCCGCCGGACCCATGTAGACCGGGCCCGCGACGGCCAGCACCTGGGGCACGAAGACCCCCTGGGACAGGCCGCTGAAGCCGCGCAGTTGCCCGCCCCCGTCGTGGAGCACGAGGCTGTCCTCGCCCATCCCGAGCAGACCGAAGGCGGGAGCAGCCGTGGCCCACAGGCCGGGCCTGGCACCGAAGGCCTGCTGGCCGTTCACGGCCGCGCCTTCCTCGACATAGAGCAGGTTGTCACCGGTCGAGAGGGTCACCGGCGCCATGGCGAGGCGCACGACCGGATTGGTGACGAAGGCGCCGGTGTAGGCGCTGTAGCCCACGTCGCGCACGTTGGCGACGCCCGGCCCCGGCGTGGTGAAGTGCAGCACGTTGTGGTCCAGGGTCGTCACGCTCGCGGCGTGGCGCGGCGGCGACAGGGTCCAGGCGCCGAGGGCCCCGCTGAAGGCGGCGACGCGCGGGGCACCGGCGGCTGAGACGTCGGCGGCGAGCACGTTGCCGTCCGCCGAGGGCGGCGCCGAGTTCGCAACCGGTTGAGCGACCCAGGCGCCGCGACGGGCCGCGAAGCCCAGGAGATTCCCCGCGTCGCGGATTCCGAGCACGAAGCGGCTCGTGGCCACGTTGCCCGCGCCGACCGCTGCGACGGCCAGGGGCGTGCTGGCCCAGGTCCCCGTCTGGGCGCTGTAGCCGTGGGCGACCAGGCCCGCGGCGGTCTGCTCGATCACCAGGGCCACGTCGTCCTCGACGGCGACCAGCACCAGGGGACCCGCGGCGGGGGCAGGCATCGTGCGGTCCAGGCGGGCGCTGTAGCCCAACACCTGGCCCGACGGCGTGCGGAAGAGCGTCGTCCAATCACCCACGCCCAGGATCGTCGACCCGCTCGGGCCGATCTTGTTCCAGCCCTGGGCGAAGGCGCTGAAGGCCAGGAGGTCGCCGCCGTCGTCGTGGACGACCTGGAAGCCGCCCGTGAGGATCGGCGCGGCCGGGTTGTAGGCGGCGGGGCTCCACTGGGCGGGGGCCGGAGCGGCCCAGGCGAGCAGGGCGAGTCCCGCGGCGAGGCCGGGGGCGAGTTGTCGCAGTCGTTGCATGGTGGTGTTCCGTTGCTCGAGGACGGATCAGCCCGTCCAGGTGCGCCGGGGAGAGCCCCCCGACGGCGGATCGCACGCGCCTTGTTCGAAACTCGGGTTCCACCTCTGCCCCCGGACGAATCCCGCCCTCTATCCGTGCGACTCGCCCCGCGAGGGCTCTCACCCGGACAGCGCGGAACCTTGTCCGCGCCGCCTCCTGGCGCCATCGGGGCCGCGCGCCAGAATGGAAGGTCCTGACCCTGACCGCGCCCGACGCCCCCCTACCGGAGACCGAATCGTGAAATTGCTGCTGACGGCACTGGCCCTCGCGGGGGCCGCGACCACCGCGACCGCACAAGCCCAGTTGACTTGGAGCCAGGGCGTGCTCGACGGCTACTGGGAGCAGCAGCTCGAGTGGCCGGCAGGGCCCGCCGGTCCCCTGTGGTTCTTCCTGCCTTCGCTGAACGCGGGGCCGACGCCCCTGTCCCTGTTGGATCCGACCGATCCGCGCGAGCTGCAGATCGGCCTGGACCTGTACCCGCTCTTGCTCCAGGAGGGCCCGCTGATCGGCCAGGGCACGAGCCTCGCCCTGGGCCTGCCCGCGGTTCCGGCCCTGGTCGGCTCCACGCTCCACGCCCAGTTCTTCACCGTCCCCGGCGCGACGACGGTGGTCGACCAGGTCTCGAACCCCGTTCGCAATCGGCTCACCTCCCCGGGTGAGACGTGGTTGGCGCCGGGAGAGGTGATCAAGCCGCGTCGCGAGCACTCCTTGACGCCCCTGGCCGACGGGCGAGTACTGGTCTTCGGTGGCGATAGCCCGGCGGGCGGCGCGGTGTTGCAGGTCGAGGTCTACGACCCGCAGATGCAGGGCTTCGAGCCGGCCGGCTCGAGTATCGTCCCGCGCACGCGCCACGCTGCGGTGCAACTCGCGAGCGGCAAGGTGTTGATCGTCGGCGGTGTCGGTGCCGGCGGCACGGCGCTCTCCAGCTGCCAGCTGTACGACCCAGCGACCGGAACCACCGCTCCGGCGGCCAGCATGTCGGTGCCGCGGGTGTTCCACGCGCTGGTGCGCCTGGGCGACGGGCGGGTGTTGGTCGCCGGAGGCTCGATGACCTTTACGGGTGGCGATCCGATCGGCTATCCAGCCGTGTTCTCGGGGCCCATGGCCAGCTCGATCGAGGTCTACGACCCCGTCGGCAACAGTTGGTCCACGCCGGCTAGCTTCCCCACCGGGCGCATGGGGATGGCCGCCACGCTGCAGGCGAATGGAAAGGTGCTGCTGACCGGCGGCGTCGCCAAGACCGGCCCCTCCGGCGCCGCCACCACCGCCCGCACCTTCATCTTCGATCCGAACGGCGACACGCTCGAGAACGGGGTCGACCTGCCCAAGCCCCTGGCCCTGCACTTGCAGATCACCACGGCGAGCGGCAAGACCCTGGTCACGGGCGGAGGCCGGTTCAAGTTCAGTCCGGTCGCCTACACGGGCTCGAAGTCGACCTTCCTGATCGGGCCCCAGGAGTCGAGCTGGGCGATCGCGCCCGACCTCAACAACCTCGTCGCGTGCACCGACATCGTCTGCGTGCCGAAGCCGCCCGACAAGCGCCTGCGCGTCCCGGTCGGCGTGCCCGACCAATCCGGCCCCATCTGGGACTGGGGCGCCGGTGACATCTCCTACTTCGCCGGCGGCGGCGCGGGGAGCATCGCCTTCGTGGGCGGTTCGAGCGTGGTGACGCCGAACTCGACCTACCTGCGAATCTTCGACACCTTCAGCGCCTGGGACGAGCCGGCGGTGCAGATCTTCACCCGGCCCGGCAGTCGCTTCGCAGCCACCGATGAGGGCCGCCGGCTGTTGGTCGTCGGCGCGCCGCTCGACGCCCCCGGCAACGGGGCCAGCGCCGAGCTGTTGACGCTGCCCTGATCGGCGCGCTCGGACCCCGGTCGGTGCAAGGGACGGGGAGCGGCGCCGCGAGGCCCGATCGGGGCGAGGGGCGCGGACCGGGGCGCAGCGTCGCGGTCGATGTCGAGGTCAGCGATCAACGCGCGAGGGCGCGGGCGACGCGCAGGCCGCGCTCGGGCTTGGCGTCGTCAATCCCCGCGCGCGAGCGCATGGTCACGCGCACCAGGCGTTCGCTGATCTCCGGTCGCAGGTCGTCCCAAGAGTTGAAGCCCACGCCGCCGCGCACCGCTCGGGTGACCGATCCGGCTGGGGTGGCGCGGTGTCCGGCGCCGTCGAGGGCGGGCTCGCGGTAGTCGAAGGTGTCGCCGTCGCACCACTCGGCCGCGTTGCCCAGGGCGTGGACCAGTCCGTAGGGGTTCGGCGCCCCGTCGTCGATGGGCGAGGGCTCGGGACCGACCACGCGCTCGAACTCGAAGATCGGCTCGAGCTCGTCGCCCCACCAGAAGCGGGTCAGGCTGCCGCCGCGGGCTGCGTGCTCCCACTGCACCTCGGTCGGCAGGGCCAGGCCGTGTTCGGCCAGATGCTTGGCCGCCTCGCTCCAGCGCACGCCGGTGACGGGCAGCACGGGGCCCCGCGCGGCGGCCGCGCCCAGGGGTCCCATGGCGAGCAGCTCCCATTGGCGCTGCGACAGCTCCCACTTGCCGATGAAGTAGGGGTCGAGGTCGTCCGTGCGACGGGGCGACTCGGCGCCGTAGGCCAGGGCATCGACGGCGGGGTCGACTCCAAAGGTCGCAGGCCCGCCGGGCAGCAACAGGAGCACGCAGCCCGTCTCGGCGCGCACCTCGAAGCGGCCGTCCACAGCGCGCGTGGGCGCCGCGCCGCTGCGCGCCACGAGGAAGGCCGGCAACCCGCCGTCGGGATCGACGCCCAGGGGAATGAGGCCGATCTGGGGCTCGAGTTCCACGCCGGCGAAGCGCGGGTCCGCTCGCAGGTCCGCCGCCGCGCGCTCCCAGGCCGCCGCCTCGCTATCGATCGTTGTGCGCTCGAGGGCCTCGATCCACTGCAGGCGCTCGCGCGCCCGCGCGAGCTCGCCCGCCGGCTCGACGAAGGCGCCCAGCTCCGCCACCAAGTCGCGCAGGCGCTGGTGCTCGAAGGCGCGATCGGCGTTGGCGAAGGTCGGCCGGCCCTGGTCGTCGCGCGCCTCCTGGGCCGCGGCCGCGCGCCCATCGACCGCCGCCAGTGCCGCACGGTGACCGTCCAGTCGCGCCCCCAGCGCCTCGGCGTCGCGCAACCAACGTGCGAGCCCCGGGCCGTCCTCGGGCAGGGCCCCGCCCAACTGCTCGAGTTCCACCCGCACGCCGCGCAGGAGCTGCAGGTCCGCCAGCCTCCCGCGCCGCGCCTCGCCCGTGGCGAAGGTGATCACGTTCCAAGCGACGCCCACCGCCACCGCGAGCAGCACCGCCCCGACGGCAACCGAGAAGCGTCGGTTGCGCGCGACCCACTTGCGAAGAACCGTCCATAACCCGGTCCCGTGGGCCCGCACCGCGCGCCCCTCCAACCAGGCCCGCAAGTCTTCGGTCAGCTCGCCCATGTCCGCGTAGCGCGCCGCCGGATCGCGGTCCATGGCCCGCTCCGCGATCGCCCGCAACTCCACCGGCGCCCGCTTCGCCGCCGAAACCAAAGTTGCCGGCGGCCCCGCCTCGACGCGGTCCAACAGAGCCAAGGGTTCCAACGCTCCCAACTCCGCGTAGGGCGCCCGCCCCGCGAGCAGGTGGTAGAGCACCGCCCCCGCCGCATACACATCACTTCGCGGCCCCACCAGCGCCATCTCTCCGCGCGCCTGCTCCGGCGGCATGTAGGCCGGCGTGCCCAGGACCTCGCCCTCGAGCGTGCGCTGCGCTGCGGGCGAAGCGCCTTGCGACGCGGGCAAGGGGCCACGCACGGCGGAGGAAGAGGGCTGCTCTCCGCCAGCGGAAGATTCGATCGAGGGTGAAACCTCGGGCGATTGCGCCGGTCCACGGGGGTGGAGGGGCGGGGGCTGGTGGGCCACGGTGGCAACCGCCGACAGGTCCCGAGCAAGGCCCCAATCCATCACGTAGGTCTCCCCGAAGGGCCCGACCATCACGTTCGTCGGCTTCAGGTCCCGGTGCACGACTCCGCGGCTGTGGGCGAAGGCCAAGGCCTCGCAGGCCCGCAGCAGGTGCGACACGGCCCGCGCCAGGGTCCAGTCCGGGTCCGAGCCATGCACGCGGTCGATGACCTCGTGGAAGGTCAGGCCCGCGACCTTGGCCAGGGTGAAGTAGGCGCGACCGGCGGCGTCGGTGCCGAGCTCGTGCACCGGCACGATGCCGGGGTGTTGCAGCCGGCCGGTGATACGTGCTTCGTCGGCGAAGCGCCGCGAGCGCGACGAGCTGCGCGGGGCCGCGCCGCGCAGGACCTTCATGGCCAAGTTGCGTTCGAGGTCGCGGTCGAAGACCTCGTAGACCACGCCCATGCCGCCCTGTCCCAGCTCGCCGAGGATGTCGTAGCGAGTCGCCTCGGTGTCCATGGGCGCGTCGGCCCCCTCGAGTGCCGCCTGCCCCAGTTCGGCGACGATCGCCGACCATGCGCGTTCGAGCTCGCGCAGCTCGCCCGCGCACTCCGGGTGGGCAGCGACCAACGCCTCGAAGTCCGCCGGCTCGCCGCGTTCGGTGGCGTCGAGGTGTTGCGCGAAGATCTCGTCGGCGGCCTCGCGCTCGGACCGACTGCCTTGGCCCCTTGTCACGACGCTCCACCGGCGCCGCTCTCGCGGGCCAGGGTGACCATGGCGCGGCTGTGGAACATGCGCGCGGCGCCCTCGCTGGGGAAGTCCAACAGGCGCGCGACCTCCGCCCAGGAGCGACCCTCGAGGCGCAGCTCGATCGCGCGCCGCTGCCTGTGCGGCAGGCGCTCGAGGGCGGCACGCGCGCGCCCGTGTTGTTCGTGCTCGGCCACCAACTCCGACGGCGTGGCCTCGGTCGAGCGATCGCCGGGCTCGGGCGGCGCGATGGCGTCGGGATCGAGCGAGCTCGCGCGCACCTCGCGGCCCGCGTCGCGCTTGGCCCGACGGTGGTACTTGGCCAGGTCGCGCAGGCGGTTCTCGACGATGCCGGCCAGCCAGGCAGTGAAGGCGGTCTCGTCGCGCAGCTCGAAGCGATCGAATCCGCGGATCGCCTCGGCCATGGCCTCCTGGGCGACGTCCAAGGACTCGTGGTGGCGGCGCAGGCCCTGACCCATGCGACGACGGACGATCGCGAGCACCCGCGGATAGAAGCGGGCGAAGAGGGCGTCCAGCGCAGCGCTGTCCCCCGCCTGCGCTCCGCGCACGAGGTTCAGGCTCTCGTCGAGGGCAGCCTCGGGACGGGGCTCGGGCGCGTCGGTCGAATCGGCCACGGTTCGCAAGATCCTAGCTCCCGTCAGGGGTGGGGATCGGCTGCCAGTGCGGTCAACTCGCTCGCTGGCGGGGCAGGGCGGAGCCCTCCGCCGCTCACGCGGCTTGACGCCCCATCGGGGACCGGACGCCTCACACTCGTTGCCACGCCGCGGGAGAGGCTGCCCAGTGGGCATGCTGGTCGCGGTGCTGGAGATCGATGGGCCCCCCTGGATCACCTCGGCCCGCGGCCAGTGCGGGCAAGGGGCTCGCAGGCGCCGTAGCGGGAGACGCGCACTGGCAGGACCGTCTCCCCTCGCCACGGACGACGATTCGTACCGGCAGGCGTTGCCGCCGAGTGGAGGTCCGCCCCCGAGTTTCAGTGGGACATGCCGGTCGTGGACCCTCGCGCCCACTCGATGCCGGTGGGCAACGGGCGACCCGTCTCGCAACGGTCCCGCGACCGGAGCGGAAACCCCGACCCGGCAGTCCTAAGTTGTGCCCATGGATCGCGAACTCGCATTGGTGACCGGGGCTTCGGCCGGTATCGGGACCCACTTGGCCCGCCTCTTCGCCGCCGATGGGTCGGACCTGGTCCTGGTGGCGCGGAGAGGGGAGCGCTTGGAGGCCCTGGCGCAGGATCTGCGCGCGGGACACGGCGTGCAGGTCCACGTGATCCCCTTCGACCTGGGCCGACCCCGGGCCGCGGAAGCGCTCGTCGCCGAGCTGGCCGCCCGTGGGCTCGAGGTCGACGTGCTGGTCAACAACGCCGGCTTCGGTGCGCGCGGACGCTTCACCGGGCAGGAGCCGGAGCTCCTGCGGGCGATGATCGACCTGAACGTGACCGAGCTCGTGGCCCTGACTCGCGCCCTGCTCCCCGCGATGGTCGCGCGCGGCCGTGGCGGCGTGGTCAACATCGCCTCGACCGCGGCCTTCCAAGCTGGGCCCTACATGTCGGTCTACTACGCGACCAAGGCCTTCGTGCTTTCGTTCACGGAAGGCCTGGCTGTGGAACTCGACAGCAGCGGCGTCACCGCCTGCTGTGTCTGCCCGGGAGCGACGCGCACCGAGTTCGCTGATGTCGCCGGCATGACCGACCTGAAACTGTTCGACCTGACGGCGATGGACGCGCGGAAGGTTGCGCGCATCGGCTACCGTGGCTTCCGGCGCGGACGCACGGTAGTGGTCACCGGACTGTCCAATTGGCTGGGCTCCATCGGCGCTCAGATCGCACCGCGGGTGCTCAGTCGGTGGCTCGTGGGGCGAATGCAGGCTCCCGAATGATCGGCACGGTCGCGACCGTGGGCGCGACCCCGAGGACCACTTCCAACTCGCCGGTCAGCCGCCCGCGCTCCAGCCAACGAATCCTGTAGGGCCCGACGGGGAGGGCCGGGAAGACGACGGATCGCGAGGTGGTCGTCGCCCGGCGCAGGGCCTCCGGCGGCGCGCCCTCGTCCGATCGGAGCAGTTCGCAGGTCCAGGAGCCACGGACTTGCTCGGGGCGTTCGACGATCAGCTTCGTGGGGACGTTCAACATCAGTCGCACCGGCTCGGGGTCGAGCCCCGGCGCCACTTGGGTCCGCGCGGCTGGCCAGGCCTCCGGCGCGCCGCCGATGAAGACCTCCAACTGGGTCGGCCCGCGCCGCAGGTCCACCACCCAGATGCCGACGCCAACGCGCCGCGCCGCCAGCTCGACCGCCCCGTCGGCGTGGTAGGCCCGCATCGAGGGGACGCCGTCGAAGGGTCCCCCGTCAGGACCGGCGCCGAGGGAGATCTCCACCGTGACCAAGTCCTCGTCCGGTGCAGGGCAGGGTAGCGGCGCGAACTCGAGCGCCTGGAATCGACCGCCAGCATCGAGGCCGATCCGGTCCGCAAGTGCGACAGTGGCCTCCATCCAGGGCGTGCCGTCCACCGAGTACTCGACGGACAGTCCGGTGGGTCGCAGGCGCTCTCGCCGCAGGTCGTACTCCAGTCGCCCCGAGTCGATCGGCAGGTCGAGCCAGCCCAAACGCGATTCGAAGCCGCCCTGTGGATCGGAGCGGGTGACGCGTCGCCGCACGGCCTCTCCGTCCTCGTCCGTGCCGATCAGCTCGACCGAGCGCACCTGCAAGTGCGGCGCACTACCGTCGGGTCGCGACTGAACGTGAATCAGGACCATCGGATCGCGATCCCTGGTCCCCACGATCAACCCGCCTTCCTCGTCCGCTCGCTCGATCCAGCTCGTCGCCATGTGGAGAGGATCGACGGGAAAGGCCAGCGGCGGATCTCCTGGGTCGAGACCACCGACGGTGAATCGCCCACTGTGGTCGGTTCGGGCGGCGACCAGGGCGCTGGGAACCCAACCGCGCCCGCTCAATTGCCAATGCAAGGCGGCCATTGAGATGGAGGAGTAACCTCGCCCCCGCGCGGAGAGGCGCTGGTCGACCGCGACCAGGACATCGGTGATCGGCACGCCGCGCGGGTCCAAGAGCGTCCCGGTCAACTCCTCTCCGCGGGGCATCTCGATTTCCCCGTTCCGCGCGACGAGACCGTCGATCGACTCCTGAAGCGACACGAAGCCCGCGGCGCGCACCGCCAGGGCCGGGCGGTGGGCAGGAGTCCAGGGCGGCGCCGCCCCCAAGTCGAAGTGGCCGTCGACATCGGTGACCGCGATGCGATTGTCGGTGAAGGGCACGTCGGTATTGCCGAGGGCTTCGAGGGCCACCCTGGCCACATCGTCGTCGGCGGAGACGTCCACGAGCTCGACCACGGCCTCCTCGATCAACTCGCCCTGGTGGATCACCACTCCGGAGATCGTCGGTGGCAGGATCGGCGCGAGCTCCAAGACGGAGTCGTCCGGGACGGCGGACGATCCGTCGGTGTCTCGCGCGGCTTCCGTATTGCCCGCCGTCGTCCGCTGCGTGCGCTCGCGTACCTCGGTCAGCGTCGTGACGGGATCCCTGCTCGGAGTCGGTGGCTGCTCTCCAGCGAGGGCGGAGTCGGCGCTCGTCCCGTCGTTCGAACGGGTAAACAGAAAGACTGCCACTGCCGCGGCAATGAGTACGGCGATCGAGGCAAGTTGCTTTTCGGTGCCAGGCACGATGGGTCCTCTACGGGTGCTTCGCGTCGAGCAGGACGAAGCTACTCGACCTTGGCCCGCTGCGCGGGCAGGATCGCGACGCGCTCCTCGACGGCGACCTTGCCACCCCCGCGACGAATGGTCCAGTCGCCGTGTGGCAGGAAGGGAACCACGGCCCGGCGCGCGGTGACCACGTGACGGACGACCAACGCGGGTGTGCCGTCGGCGCCTGGTGCCAGCAGTTCGAGCCACCACTCGCCGGTGGCGTCCGCGGGTCGATCGATCTCCAAGCTCGCAGGACGCCCGAGCACGAATGGCGGCGGGTCGGGATCCTCGGACTCGATCCAACGGACGGAAGCACTGAGCGGCCAACCTCCGCGCACGCTCCATTCGTGGATCATGAGCTGCCGCAGCCCGGGGCGCAGAGTGAGGGTGAGGTAACCCGAGCTGACCTTCTCCTTCGAGAAGCTCGGCTTGTCACCGAACCCGGTGGAAACGAGCAGCAGCACCTCATCCTCCACGGGCCGACCGATATCGTCGACGATCCGGATCTGCACCGCGGACGTCAGCTTGTCGTCGGCCTTGCGAGCACCCCAATCGACCGGCACCAGGGGCGACCCGTCGATCCAGGAGTGGCCCTTCCAGATCCCGTCCCACCGCCCGCCCACGGTTGCCTCGGCCCAGCCCATCCCTGCGGCTCGGATGGTGCGGACCGAACCGGAGTTTCGCACGTCTTCGAACTCGGGATCACCCAGATCGACGTCGATGTACTGACCGAAGGAGCGCAGCAACGGATGCTCGGTCGCCGACAAGCGGTCGGCGACGTCGTAGGTCGCACGCCTCCCCGAGCCGAACACGACCTCGATCGGTGCGATGGTCGTGGCGAGCTCCGACCCGATGGGCGCGAGGGATCCGAACAGGCACATGATGTGGCGGCGCTCGGTTTCGAGGACGAGGTCTCGGGTCCCCGCGGCGACCGACTGGGCCGTGGTCAGCCGCCAGCGCGGGTCGCGCGACTGAATGAACCACGAGCGCTCGGACAGGCCGCGCAGCTCGAAGTATCCGAACTCATCGGTGACCGTCCACTGCTCCAATGCTCCCGACGTGAGGTTGGCACGAATCGAATCGGCGTAGTTCGCGGCCCAGGTGGTCATGGAGACCACATCGCCCTCCATCCGCTCGGCCGCCGCCGCGACGCGCACACCGGACATGGGCTCGCCCGAAGGATGGACGAGCACGCCGCTGATCGACGAACCGTGGGTCATCACCACCTCGAGGCCGTCGGGGTCCGGATCGGCCAGGCTGAGTGGGCAGGACAGGGTCTGCGTCAGGTGTCCGAGAGCGGCCACCGTGAGGTTCACCGGCCCCGCGCCCCCGATCGCAAGGCCGAGGTCGAAGCGCCCCTGGGCGTCGGTGCTGATCGAGCCCAGCTCGAGCTCCGATTGCGCGCCAACGAAGCGGGTCCGCATGCGCGCGACGACGAGCGCGTCCGCGACCGGCCCGCCCGGACCGTGGACCGTTCCGTGCAGCCGAGCCGGAGCGATGCCAGGCAGGGTCACCAACGCGGCCGAGGCGACGGGAGGGGGCGGGACGCCGACCAGCTCTTCGATGACCAGCGTCTCGTCCGGCCCGTCGTCGGGAGCCTGGGCGGGAACCTCCACCGCCGCGAGCTGGGTGCTGTTCGGTTCCGCCATCGACGGCAGAGCCGCCGCGGGAACCGCACTGTCGCCGGGCGCACTGGGATCCCGCAGCACGATCGTCGCCACCAGGCCCACGAGCAACAGGCAGAGCACGGCCACGCCACCAGTCACCTTGAGCGTTGCTCCGGTGGTCCCGGCCAAGAGGGCCTGGGGTGCTGCCACGCGTTCGGGGCGCGGAAGCGCCACGCCCGCGAGCATCGCCAGGGCCAGGCGGTACCAGCCACCGTGTCGACGCTCGAGCACGTCGCGCAGGCGCTCGAGCCCACGGCGAATGCGCCAACGAACGGTGTCCTCGCGCACGCCGGTTCGCGCGGCGATGGCGGTCACGTCGAGCTGCTCGAGGAATCGCAGCCGCACGGCGAGAGCTTGGTCGGGCTCCAAGCCGTCGAGGGCACTGGCGAGGATCGCTGCCAGCTCGTCTTGCTCGAGGGGTGCGCTCGGCTCGAGCCACCCCAGTGGCGTCGCGGCCCGCGCTTCGCGGCGCGCGCGGCGCTGCTCGGATCGACGCCAACGGGACGCGAGACGTCGGATCACGCCCGATCGGAAGGCTCTCCCGGGTATCCCGCGCCGGCGGGCGATCAACCAGGCCTCCTGGGCCAAGTCGTCCTCCGCCGTATCGCCACCGAGTACCCCCCGTGCAAGGCGTGACAGGGCGGGATCCGACCAATCGTCTTGAGCGACCTCCGGAGGTCCCTGCGGGGGGGCCTTCCGGGGCCGCCCGGCGCGCTGGTCGTAGATCGGTGTGGTAGCCATCGCCGCTCTTTCTCCGCCGGCCTCCCCGGCGCGAGGCCTAAGTCGAATATCTCCAACCCGCCGACCGGCGCCATCCGCTTTGGCGAGGGGCCCCATTAACCACCGCGGTCCCCCGCCCACCCCGGGGACTCCCCCGCGACCCGATCGGTTGCACCCCGATGGCCAAGAAATGCTCATCTCCAGCTCGTGGGCGGGGTTCGGAGGAGCCTCGGTGGGGCCTCTTCCGGCATCCCCAGGTCGAGGCCCGAGCGCCGTCCTGGCGGAGTTCTCAACAGTTGCACCTCCGTGCATCGGGACTTCAAGGAACCATCAAGCGGCCTTGACAAGACGGCGCGAAGACTTCCTCAACTGCCGTCGAGGAGCTCAAAGACCGTTCCCGATCACAGCTTAGGGGTCGCTGGGGTGCCCCATGGGTGGGCTTCGCGGCCCGAGTGGCAGGCGACCTGAGGGCGCGGCAATCGGGACACGGGAGTCCGCAAACCCCCGCGCGCGACTTCTCCCCGAGTTTTCCACAGTCATTTTTCGTGCCGATCGGACTTGCCAAGGGGGGCTCTCCCGATCCTGAGCCTGGGGCGGTGCGCCTGGATGGCCGTGGACGCCCTCGAGGGCTTGGGGAGGTGGAACGAGTTGCCGTCGGCCCGAATCCGGTTGACGCGCGGCGAGCCTATGGTTCTCGCGTCGACGCCCGGGGGGCGGCGGTCGGGTGGCGTCCGCCGCGACGGCTCGCCGTCCGACCGAGCCCGATCGCGGAGCCCGATCGCTCGGTCCGACGCTCTGTGCCCCGATCCGTCCGGGAGTCGGCGGCAGCGGTCGTCGCCGCCGACGCGCCAGCCCCCATCGGTCGGGGCCCCGACCAGGTCGGGGAGTGGTACGCGAGGCCCGGCACACTGTCTCCCGGAAACGTGCGCCCCGTGCGTGCATCCCGTGCCGCGGCGACGACGGGTCCATGGCTCGCACCGCTCACGACGCTTCAACCCGACGCCTAGGGGGAGCTCGGCCGCAAGATGCCGCCAGGGGATGAAACGGGCCCAAGGGCCGCCGATTGGACCTGCTGGGCGTGGGTTCCGGCGATGGATGGGGGCTAGACTCCGGCTTGATGGCTGGCGCGCAAGACAACCAATCCGACGGTCGCCTGCTCGAGGTCCGCGGCCTCGAGAAGTCCTATCGCGGCCGCAAGGTCGTCGACGGCGTCTCCTTCGACGTCGGGCCAGGCGAAATCGTCGGCCTGCTGGGCCCCAACGGCGCGGGTAAGACCACCAGCTTCCGCATGACGGTGGGTCTGGTGCGTCCGGACGGGGGCGAGGTCTTCCTGCGCGGGCGGGAGTGCTCCCGCTGGCCGATGTTCAAGCGAGCGCGCCTCGGAATGGGCTACCTGCCCCAGGAGGCCAGCGTCTTCCGCCGGTTGGGGGTGCGCGACAACCTGCTGGCCGTGCTCGAGACCCTACCTCTGTCGCGCCGCGACCGGCGCCGGCGAGCGGACGAGCTGCTGCAGGAGATGGACCTGGAGCGCCTGGCGGGGTCCATGGCGGACACCCTTTCCGGCGGCGAGCGGCGGCGGCTCGAGATCTGCCGGGCCCTGGCCACCAATCCCGCGTTGCTGCTCCTGGACGAGCCCTTCGCCGGGGTCGATCCGATCGCCGTGGAGGAGATCCAGGGCATCGTGCGCCAGCTGCGTGAGCGTGGAATCGGGGTGCTGATCACCGACCACAACGTGCGCGAGACCCTGAGCTGCACCGACCGGGCCTACATCATCCACCAGGGCGCGATCCTGCGTGAGGGCACCGCAGACGAGCTGGTGGCCGACGAACGCGTCAAGCAGGTCTACCTGGGCCACAGCTTCGAGGTCGGGGTCCTGGGAGGCGCATCCGGCGGGCGCGACCAGGCCCCGCGGTAGGACCCCTCCAGAGGTGGCCGGCCGGGCCGCCCGCGCCTTGAGCGATCGCCGGCGAGCGGCTAACCTTCCTCGCCTTTTTCACCGGCGTGCCGCCACCCGCGGGCCCCCTGGGCCCGATCCCGGGCGCGCCGACCCCCTCCCCCACGATCCCCCCACCCCCACCAGGTCCATGAAGATCGTCGCCTGCGTGAAGCGCGTTCCGACCACGGAAGTGCAGCCCACGATCGCCGCCGACGGCAAGTCCGTCGACGCCAACGGCCTCCAGTACATGCTCTCGTTCTACGACGAGATCGCGGTCGAGCAGGCCGTGCAGGTCAAGGAGAAGCTCGGAGGCGGCGAGGTCACCGTGCTCACCGTCGGGCCCAAGGACAGCTCCAAGGAGCTGCGCGAGTGCCTCGCGAAGGGCGCCGACAAGGGCGTCATCCTGATCGACGAGAACTGGACCAGCCGCGACTGCCTGTCGACCGCCAAGGCGCTCGCGGCGCAGGTTACGGCCGAGGGCGCCGAGCTGGTGCTCGCCGGGCGTGTGGCCACCGACCGCGACAACGCCGCCGTGGGGCCGATGCTCGCGACGCTGCTCGGCTGGGCCTGCGTGACCGACGTGATCGAGCTCTCGATCGAGGCCGGCAAGGGTGTGGCCAAGCGCGAGAGCGACGCCGGGGTCGAGGAATACGAGTTCGCCCTGCCCGCGGTGATCACCTGCCAGAAGGGTCTGGCCGAGCCGCGCTACGCCGGCCTGAAGGGAATCATGGCGGCCAAGAAGAAGCCCCTGGAAGAGATCGCCATCGACCCGGCGGCCAACCAAGCTTCGGTGGTCTCCCTGGCCGAGCCGCCGGCGCGCCCCGCGGGACGCATCATCGGCGAGGGAACGGACGCGGTTGCGGCGCTCATCGACGCCCTGCGCAACGAAGCCAAGGTCATCTGAGGAGCGCGCGAGGAACCAACCATGTCCAAGATCGTCGTCTTCGTCGAACACACCGCTGGAGCCGTCACTCGCGCCAGCATCGAAGCCCTCGGTGCCGCTCGCACGGTGTCGGAGGATGTCACCGCCGTCCTCGCAGGTGAGGGAGCGCAGGCCGTGGCCGCGACCCTCGGGAGCCACGGCGCAACGCGTGCCGTCGCCCTCGACGCCGCCGGCGCGAGCCGCGACGCCCTTGCCGCTGACGTGGCCAAGGTCGTCCGCGAGCAGGGGGCCGCGGCCTTCCTGGCCTGCGCCACCTCCACCGCGCGCGACATCGCTCCGCGGGTCGCGGCGCTGGTCGACAGCGTGCTGTTCAGCGACTGCACCGGCCTGACGGCGGAGGGCGGCGCGCTACGCGTCACCCGCCCCTGGCTCGCCGGCAAGGTCATCGCGACCCTGGAGTCGAGCGGTCCGGTGCTGTGCGCGACCCTGCGCCGCAACACCTTCGCGCCCTTCGAGGGCGGTGGCGCCGCCGAGGTCATCGCGGCCGACGCCAGCACGGACTTCAAGGCGGTCCTCAAGGGCATCGCCGCCAAGGCCGGCGGCAAACTGGATGTCTCCGAGGCACCGGTGGTCGTCTCCGGCGGCCGCGGGCTCAAGGAGGCGGAACACTTCGCCATGCTCGAGGAACTCGCGGCGGCCTTCGGCAACGCGGCCGTCGGAGCCAGCCGCGCCGTCGTCGACGCCGGCTGGCGCCCCCACGGCGAGCAGGTCGGGCAGACCGGCAAGACCGTCTCCCCGCAGCTCTACATCGCCGTCGGCATCTCCGGAGCCATCCAGCACCTTGCGGGCATGAAGACCTCGGGCACGATCGTCGCGATCAACAAGGACGCGGATGCCCCGATCTTCAAGATCGCGGATTACGGCCTGGTGGGCGATGCCTTCGAGATCGTTCCGGCCCTCACGGCGGCGGTGCGGGAGCTCAAGGCCCAGGGCTGAAGTCACCGCCCGGACCGACCGACCTGGCCAACGCGGTCGGCGCCCCCCTCCTGGGGCGCCGGCCGTCTGCCGTTCGGGGGTAGCGGCGACGCTGGCCGACCAGGCATGCGCCGTGGGGCAGAAAGGACGTCTTCGGCCCTCAGACGGGGGTCGGGGGCGGCCGATGAGCAACCAATGAGTTCAGAGGTCCCCATCCCCGGCCCTCGCCTCAGCCTGGAAGCACTCGATGAACCTGCGGCCCTGGTCGACGGGGAGCGTCGGGTCGTCGGCGGCAATGGCGCTTGGCTGCAGAGCTGCGGCCAGGTGGACGGCCTGCGCGGCGCCGGGCAGCTCGTCGCCGCAGTCCTGCGCGACCTGAGGGTGAGCGGGGGCGACCGAGCCGTGCTCGAGCTGGGTCTGGGGGACGTGCTCGGCGGACGGGCGGAGCGCTTCGATCACGTGCTGCTCTGCGATCGAGACGTGATGCCGCGCTCGATCCGCATCCACGCCAAGCGCGTCGACAGCGAACACTGCCTGGTGCGCCGCACGGAGCTCGAGCGGGGCAGCCGCCCGCTCGAGCAGTGGCGCGCGAGTTGGGCGGGATCCCTAGCGGGCATCGGCTGCTGGGAAGTGGACATCCCGAAGGACGAGCTGTGGTGGTCCGACGAGGTGTACCGCATCCACGAGATCAATCACCGCCGGCCGATCACGGTCAAGGAGGCGATCACGTTCTACGCACCCGGCGGCCGCGAGGTGATCGAGGCCGCTGTGGACAAGGGCATCGCCGACGGATCGCCTTGGGAGGTCTACTTGCCGCTGATCACGGCCAAGGGCCGTGAGATCTGGGTTCTCGTCCTGGGCAAGGTCGAGCTGGTCGACGGCCAGCCCCGGCGCCTGTACGGCGTCCTCCGCGACGTCACCGAGGAGCGCAACGCGGAGATCCGACTGAGAGAGAGCGAGGAGCGCTTGAACCTCGTGGTCCAGGGCTCCAGCGACGGTTACTGGGACTGGATCCTCGGCACCGACACCATCTACTACTCGCCGCGCTACCTGGGCATCCTCGGCTACGAGATGGGCGAAGTGGAGATGTCGATGGAGTTCTTCGCCGACGCTCTCCATCCGGACGACGCCGATGCGACCTGGGCCGCGTTCAACGCCCACCTCGAGTCGCAGCGCCCCTTCGACGTCGAGTTCAGGATGCAGCACAAGGATGGACGCTATCGCTGGATCTGGTCGCGGGGAGAAGCGCTGCGCGACGAACTCGGCGTGCCCATTCGCATGGCTGGAGTGCACTCCGACATCACCAGCTTGCACGAGGCGCGTGAAGCCCTGGAGCAGGCGCGCTCCGCGGCGGAGGAGGCCAGTCGCTCCAAGTCGGCCTTCTTGGCCAACATGAGCCATGAGATCCGCACGCCGATGACCGCCATCCTGGGCTTCACCGAGTTGTTGAAAGACCAGGCGCTCGATCCACGCGTGCGCGCCGACCACGTTCAAACCATTCGCCGCAACGGCGAGCATCTGCTCACGATCCTCAACGACATCCTCGACATCTCCAAGGTCGAAGCCGGCCGGCTCGAGGTCGAGCGCATCGCCATGTCGCCGCGCGCGGCGATCGAGGACGCCTACGAGCTGATGCAGGCACGCGCCGAGGAGCGGGGCATCGATCTTCAGCTCGAGTTCGCGGGTGGCCTTCCCCGCGAGTTCGCCAGCGATCCGGTGCGGATCAGGCAGATCCTGAACAACCTGGTCGGCAACGCGATCAAGTTCACGCGCGAGGGGCGCGTCACGCTGCGCGCCGAGTACTCGCCGACCCGTCGCGTGCTCACCTTCGAGATCGCGGACACGGGTATCGGCATGGACGCCGGTCAGCTGCAACGGCTGTTCCAACCGTTCACGCAGGCGGATTCCACGACCACCCGCGAGTTCGGCGGAACCGGCCTGGGACTCGCGATCTCGAAGCGCTTGGCGGAGGCCCTCGGGGGTCAACTCGAAGCGACCTCGAGCCCGGGGGTCGGGAGCCTGTTCCGGCTGGAGCTCTCGATTCCGGCTGATCACGCGATCGAACTCGTCGATCAGGAGCCACGCAAGAGCGTCGACAGCCCCTCGGCCGCTCTTCCGACCCCGGTCGAGGACTCGCTGGCCGGCTACCGCATCCTGCTCGCAGAAGACGGCGCCGACAATCGGCGCTTGATCTCCCACCACCTACTGCGCGCCGGCGCCGAAGTGGAAACGGTCGAGAATGGCCGCCTCGCAGTCGAGGCCGTGACCGGACGAGACCAGGGTGCGCTCGGATTCGACGTCATCCTGATGGACATGCAGATGCCGGAACTCGATGGCTACGGCGCGATGCGGGAGCTGCGAGCCGCGGGCATCCGAATCCCGATCATCGCGCTGACAGCCCACGCCATGTCCGGCGACCGCGAGCGTTGCTTCGACGCAGGCTGTGACGAATTCTTGACCAAGCCGATCAACTCGTCGCAACTGATCAACCTGTGCCGAACCGCGTCGATGCGCGCGGCCGAGTAGGCCGCTGGTCCTGTCCGAGGGGATCCAAGCCGGCCTACCAGCGGTGGAACGCGGGATGCCCCTCGCGCACCGCGACGAACAGACCACGGCAGGTGGCGGTGACCTTGTCCCCCGCCAACAGCTCGCCCTCGACCCACGCTCGGTCGTCGCCCACGGTTTCGACGACCCGCGCACGCAGCTCGAGTTCGCCGTCGGTGGGAGTGGGCCGCTTGAGCGCGATCTTGTACTCAGCCGTCACGGTGCAGGGCGGTACCTGTTCGCCACGCACGCCCATGAGGTGATGGGCAGCGGCCCAGTTGCAGTGGCAGTCGAGCAGCGCTCCGCAGATGCCGCCGTTGAGCATTCCCGTGAAGGCCTCGTGATGGGCTTCCGGGCGCCAGCGCGCGACCAGCTCGTCGCCCTCGACAAAGCTCTTGATCCGCAGCCCCTGTGCGTTTGCGGGGCCACAACCGAAGCAACGGTTGCTCGGCGCGAAGGTGTCCTGGAGGCTCTTGGCTGCAGTCATGCCAATCAGATTAGCCCGCTTCGGTCGCAAGTCCGTGCGGCTCTGGGCAAGGCCTGCCAGTGCCCGGCGGCCCGGGGACAGAGCCCCGGGCTGCCGGCGCCGCGCGCATCAGAGCCCAGCGAATGGCAGGAGCACGTGGGCGTCCGGTGCCGTCAGGTCCGCCAGTCCCAGACCGACCGGGAGCAGGATCGCTGTCGCCGGGTCCCCTTCGACGTGGAACTGGATCAGGCCCGGACCGCCGTCGCCCCCGGCGACGAGGTCACCGATGCCCGCCCCACCCTTGCCGCCGATCGCCGAGATTGCGTCGGGACCAGCCATGGACAGGTCGAACTCTCGCGCCTGGATCAGCAGCATCCCGCCTGATCCGCCACCGCCGCTGCCACCGATGGGGTTCGAGACACTGGCCGTCTCGCCCATCGCACCGTCGCCCCCATTGGCCAGGATGCGTCCGGACGGGCCCACGATCAGTCGCGCGGTGGAGAGCAGGCCCAGCCCGCCGCCACCACCGCCACCACCACCCACGGCGTCCTTGGACGGGGTCCAGGGCAGCGGGGGGATGATGGATGACTCGATCGAGTCCCCGCCCGCTCCGCCGCCACGCCCGGGCGCCGGCTGACTCAGCTCGCCGTGCACCAACTGCCCCGTGGCAGCGTCGAGGCCGATCCCGAAGAAGTCGTCGTCGGTCGATCCACTGAAGGGGCTCGGACCCGGCTGACCCCCGGCCGCGGCATTGATGAAGCTCATGGCTCCCTGGGCCGACGGCGAGCCCTGCTTGCCCGCGGTGGCCATCAAGCCCTGGGCCAGAGCGTCCTGGGCGAGTCGCCCACCACCGCCGCCCGCTCCGCGCCGCTGGTTGTCATTCGAGCCCGGCGCGAAAGAACTCTCGCCCCCCTCGCCGCCCCGAGGGTAGGTCGAAGCGAGGGCGGACCCGGGCAAGCCGGTCAAGGTCGCCGAGTTCGTCGCGGAGCTTCCGACGCCACCGAATCCGCCTCCGGCTGCACCGGCACCTCCCGCCGACGGCGCGGTGGCCCCCTGCAGTTGGACGACCCCGGGCGCGTCATAGCCCGACAGGTCGAGGGTCCCGTCGATTCGGATCTGATCGGTGGCCAGGATCCGCAGCGGCGCGGAGCCGAAGACGCGCACCGTGGCGCCTTGTTCGATCAAGACCGAGTCCACCGCAAGCCCGAGCGCCGAGTCGAACTGCACCGTGGTCCCTGCGGGGACGACCAGGTCCTGGGCCTGCGCCGGGCACAGGGGCAGTAGCGCCAAGGCGGCAGGAAAGATGGTTGTGGGGAATCTCATGTGGGGTTCCTCGAGAAAGGAGGCGGCAAGATGTCCGCCACGCCGAACTAGGCGACCCCTCGATGTCCGTCACAGCAGTGCACTCGCCGATTCTGAAGGGCGGCGCGGCGTCCGCGACTGGCGCGAACGCGCCGTTCGGGAGCGAGGGTCCTGGGTCAGGGTCGGGTTCCGAGGGCCGCGACCACGATGGGCGAGTAGAAGGTCGCCTCGGGGTCCTGCCGACGTTCCGCCCACTCGGCGAGGAAGAGCTCGCGTTCGGCCGGCGAGAGCACCCCGGCCTGCACCATGAAGTCCACGTGGTGCGGGAAGAAGGCATCCGCCCAATCGAACGCCGGCGATCCGGGACGACCCGCGATGACCGTCGGACGCAACTTCTCGAGCTGCAGCCCGGCTCCCTCGAACAGCTCCGGGAACCGGCCGGCGATGAAGGCGCTGCCGCCCTTGGTGACGTAGAGGGCCCGCGTGGCGCGGATCACCGCATCGAAGCCCGCGCTGCGCGGGTAGAGGGAGACGCCTTCGTGGTTGTAGTCGATCGCCAAGAGCCTGCCGCCAGGCACGAGGCAGCCTGCCAAACGCCCCAGGACCACGGCTGGATCCCGGGGGAAGCTGAGCACCCAGCGCATGAACACGGCGTCGTAGCTGCCTTCGATATCGAGCTGCTCCAGCTCGACGCAGCGGGTCTCGACGTCGCTCCAACCTTCATCGGCCACGCGCGCGTCGACATGGTCGATCCAGCGCTGTGAGCCGTCCACTGCGAGCACGTGACCGTCCGGTCCGGTCACCCGGCGGAGGCGCTCGGTGGCCAGACCCGGTCCGCACCCGGCGTCGAGCACTCGCTCGCCAGGGCGAAGTCCGAGAAGGTCGATCCAACCGTCGGTCTCTTCGGACCAGACCTCCTGCTGCAGCTTCAGCCGCGCCAGTTCGTGATCGTCCGTGCCCAGGATGTACCGCTCGCGATCGCTCATGAACCTTGTCTCTTCGACAGATTGGGCCGAGCAAGGTCGCCGCCCGCTCGCGGATGGTGACTCTGGTGCCGAGCTCCCGAAGGGATGCCGGGACTCGACCGCACGGCGCCGATCGTGGCCGTCGAGCGGTGAAAGTCACACGAGCGGTGAAAGTCACAGAGCCGTGAGTGCGCTCGAATTGAACGTACGGCCGTCGTCCGTGTCACGCACCAGCCGATACGACAGCGAGCGTATCCGGCCCACTTCAAGCCGATCCGATCAGCCGAACATCCCTGCTCGAGGCTGGATCGCCGCTCCTCGGGTCCGAGTGGCCACGCTGCGGGCATTGCGGAGTCGTTCGGCAGCCCGGGCGGACGCGGCAGTGGTGAGTGGTGGGCCATGCTGGACTCGAACCAGCAACTTCCACGCTGTGAACATGGCACTCTACCAATTGAGTTAATGGCCCACTCAACGGACGAGCGGCGCAGGATAGTGCGCGGCCCGCGGGCGTGCAAGAGTCCACTGATGGAGCCCGATGGCAGGCGATTGCACCTGCGGTCCGCCCCGCAACGGAGCCGTGAGAGCGAGGGCGCCTGGGATCGATTGCCAGCATCCGAGCCAGATCGAGGCGAGGACCCAAGAGACGAAGGACGGGGACCGGAGCACCGCGGTCGCCGCGAGCCGTCGAGGTGGGGCCCAGTCGGGGGTCTCAGTCGGGGGTCTCGAGACGCCCGGCAACCAGATCCTTGAGGCGAGCCTCCGCCCGCCGCAGGAGCATTCGCACCGCGTCCTCGGTCCGCCCGTCCATGCGCTCGCCGGCCTCGCGCAGGGTCATGCCCTGGAAGAAGACCAGGGTGATCGCCGTGCGGTGCTCCGGAGAGAGCTGCTCGAGGGCCTTGCGAAGGACTCCGAACTCCTCCTCACGGGAGACCTGCCGGGTGACCGAAAGATCCTCGCTCGGCGGCTCGATCCTGCGCCCGCCCTCCGCCTCGCCGTCGATCGTGCGCTCGCGCGACATGTCGCGCTTGCCCGCCGAATAGAACTCGGCCCGATCCCGGATCTTGTTGTTGAGGATCTGGATCAGCCAGCGCAGCAGCGACCCCTCGCCGCGGTACTGGTAGCGAGTGAAGTCCCGGGTGGCCTCGCGGAAGGTCGTCTGGGCCAGATCGTCGGCCTCTTCCTTCTGCCGCAACCGCGCTCCGAGCCGCTTGCGGGCGACCTCGATGAGCAGGCCGTAGTAGCGCTCGAAGAGCTCGTTGAGCGCATCGACGTCACCCTCCTGGGCGCGCTGGACCATCTCCTCGACGTCCTCGCCCTGAACGTCCTCGGGACGCGGCAACTCCTGGCTCTCGTTGCCCTCGGGGTCGTCGGCCTCGGGTCCATCGCCTTCAGGCCCATGCCCATCGGAACTGTTGGCCGTGGGCTCTCGGTCGGGATCGATTTCGCTCATCGGAGGTCGGTCAGCTTACTCCAGCGAGGGCCCGAGGCTAAGCGACCAGGCAGCCCCGGAACCCCGGCCCCCATCAGTCTCTCGGGGGCCCGCTTCGTTCCCGTCCCGCCAGGGCCAAGAAGGCGGCCTCTTCCAGACAGGGGATGCCCAGCTCGGCGGCCTTCTTGGCCTTGGTGCCAGGCTTCTCCCCCACCACCAGGTAGTCGGTCTTGGCGCTGACCGTCGACACGACCTGACCCCCCAGGTCCTCGATCAGCTGCTTGGCTTCGGCTCGGGACAGGGACTCGAGAGTTCCGGTCACGACGAATCGCTTGCCTGAGAGTTCCCCGGATCCCGCTGCCGATCCCAAGGGCTGGACGACCACGCCACCCTCGAGCAGGCGCGCGACAAAGGCCTGGTTGCGTTCGTCCTCGAACCACAGACGGATCTTGCGGGCCATCTCGGGGCCGATGCCGTCGAGGTGCTGAAGCTCCTCCTCGCTTGCGGCGTGCAGTGCCTGGAGGTCCCTGAAGTTGCGCGCAAGGAGCTTGGCGGTGGCCGGCCCCACTTCGTCGATGGCCAGCGCTACCAGGAATCGATCGAACGGAATCCGCCGGCGCTTCTCGAGTTCCTCGAAGAGGTTCTCGACCGACTTCTGCCCCCAACGCTCCAGCTCCAGCAGTGGCTCGGGCTGCAGGTGGAAGACGTCTGCCGGAGAGTGGAGGTAGCCGTGCTCGAGCAGTTGAGCCAGCTTCTTCGTGCCCAGGGCATCGATGTCGAAGGCGCTGCGCCCGACCAAGGTCTCGAGGCGACCGACCAACTGAGGCGGACACTCGAAGCGATTCGGGCAGCGCCAATAGGCCCCCTCGCGCACCGCCGCGGTGCCGCAGGCAGGGCAGACGTCGGGCATCGAAAACTCCGACCGCCAGGCCCAGGTCACCCCCGCTCGAGGCGCCGTGCGCCCGCCGTCGAGATGCTCGACGAGAGACTCGGGCAGCTCGTCCTTCCACCCCTTGGGCGCGCGCCCCTTCGCGGCCTCGGCCACGCCGGTGACCTGCGGGATCACGTCACCCGCGCGGCGCACGAAGACGCGGTCCCCAGGACGCGCGCCGAGTTCCTTGGCCACTTCCGCGTTGTGCAGGGTCGCGTGACGCACGATCACACCGAGGACCTCGACCGGGTCCAGGTGCGCGCGCGGCGTCAGGCGACCGTTGGCCCCGACCTGGACCTCGATCGCGCGCAGCACCGTCGTCGCCTCCATCGCCGCGAACTTGTGCGCGTACTGCCATCGCATCGATCGCGCGGTGCGCCCGAGCCGCTCGCGCAGGGCGAGGTCGTCGAGCTTGGCGACGACCCCGTCGATCTCGAAGGGCAGCTCGAACCGCCGAGCCTCCAGTTCGTCGTGGTAGGCGATAGCCGCATCGAGTCCGACGACTCGGCGGGCGTGGCCAGAATCCGGCAGGCCCCAGCCCCGCAGGGCCGCCAGGAGTTCGGTATGCGTGGCGAACTGAGCACCCTCCAGCCGCGCGACCCCGTAGACGTGGAATTCGAGCGGGTAGCGCGCCACCTCGGCGGGATCGTTGCGTCGGATGGCCCCCGACGTCGCATTGCGCGGGTTCGCCAGGATGGTCTCGCCACGTCCGGCCCGCTCGAGGTTGAAGCGCTCGAAGGCCGCACGAGCGATCAACATCTCGCCGCGGACCTCCAGCAGCGTGGGCGCAGGTGCCCCGCCGGTGTCGAGTGACAGCGGGACGTTGCGAACCGTCCGCACGTTGGCGGTTACGTCTTCCCCGACCTGCCCGTCGCCGCGGGTCAAGGCCCGCGCCAGTTGGCCGTCGACGTAAGTCAGGGCGGCGCTGACCCCGTCGAACTTGGGCTCCACCGACCAGGCCAACTCTGCGCCGGACTCCAGCTTCAGGTAGCGCAGGATCTTCTCTTCGAAGTCACGCACCTCGTCGTCGCCGAAGAGACTGTCGATCGACAGCATCGGCACTTCGTGGGCGACCTTCTCGAAGCCCGAGCCCTCGGGGAGCGGCGCACCGACTCTCTGTGTCGGGCTGTCGGCGGAGACAAGAGATGGACTCGCCTGTTCCAGCTCGCGCAGCTCACGGAACAGGGCGTCGTACTCGGCGTCCGAGATGACCGGTGCCGACTCGAGGTAGTACAGGCGGTCGTGGCGACGGATCTCTTCGCGCAGCGCGGCCGCGCGGGACGGCACATCACCGAACAGGTCGCCGGTCCGATCGCCCGAAGGCGGTCCGGAGGACTCGCCCGAAGGGGCGCCGGAAGAGTCGCCGGATGACGTGCTGTCGCTCGAAGCAGTGGATCGGCGGGCCATGGTCGAGTCGGTGTGTTGTGCCGGCGGCCCGCCGCTCGGGGCCGCTGAAGTGGGGTGAGTATAGGCACGGCCGCCGAGAGAGCTCGCGCCGCTCGACCGTAGGATGGCCACATGGGATCGCAGCCCCCGAACCGAACCGACCGCCGGCAACAGCTCCGCCTCGCGCTCGGCCGGCGGCTGGCCGGTCCCGCGCCGCTCTGCGCGCTGCTGATCGCCACGCTCCTGGTCGCCTGCTCCGACCCCGAGCCCCTGCCCGCGCAGCGCTTGTTCGAGTTCACCTCCGGCGCGACCTACGACGCCGACCCCGGTCGGTCGCAGCGGCGCATGCTGGTCTCCGCGGCCGAGCTCGACCGGGATGCCTGGCGCCCGCTGATCCGACTCGAGACCCCGGCAACAGCCGAGGAACTCGGCCGCTTCCTCGCGGCTTCGACCATCGAGCCCGACGGCACGCCCGTGATCGGACCAGCCCGGGGTAGCTGGTTGACGTCGATCCCCATCGAGGGTGGCGGGCCGGTCTTCCTGCGCAGTCGGCTGCGATTCGACGGCCCTCGCCGGGACGCCGAGCCGCGCGTTTCGGTCTTCCTGGCCGAGCTCACCCGAGAGCCGACGCCAGGTGCCGACACAGACCTGGCCGAGTCCCTGGTCGAGCTGCACGGCACGCGCGCCGCCGACGGCAGTCGCCGCAGCGTCGACCTGGCCCTGGACATCGACCTCGACCCGCGTACCCGCGCCCTGGCCATCCTGTGCAGCCAAGAGCGCGACGGTGACCACGGCCCGAGCGCGCGGGTCGAGGGCCTCGAGGTCTTCCGGCCGAGCTTCATCGACGTGGTCGCCAACTCCACCAGCGAGGGTCGCAGCCACTTGCAAGTCGGCGAACCCCTCGCTGGCCTGTTCCGCATCGGCATGGTCTCCCGGCCGGGCCTGGCCCTGGCTCCCGGTGACGAGCTCGAGCTGCCCCTGCCGGTCCCCACCACCGGGGCCCGCCTGCAGGCCTGGCTCGGACTCGACAGCCATCCGATGGTCGCAGACGGGGCCCAGGTCGAAGTGACCCTGTCCGCGCGCCCCCTGAACGGGCCGGGTCGGACGCCTCTGGGGAGCTGGACCCTCGAATCGGCCTCCCAAGCCCGCCGTCGCTGGCTTCCGATCGACGTGGAGCTGCCCAGCCGCCTGGGCGGTCGCAGCGCCGTCCTGCAAGTCGGCGTCCGATCGATCGAAGGTCACGCCGCACCCGCGCTGCTGATGCCCACCGTTCTGGCCGCGCCCCGGGTGGTCCCCGATCGGCTCGAGCGGCGCGGTCCCAACGTGGTGCTGATCTCGGTCGACACCCTGCGTCCCGACCACCTGGGTGCCTACGGCTACGACCGCCCCACCAGTCCCTCGATCGACCGCCTCGCGGAGCGCAGCCTGGTCTTCGACGACGTGTGGGCCCAGGGCCCCTACACCCTGCCGTCGCACATGAGCCTGATGAGCGGTCAGCACCCCAGCGTGCACGGCGCCCTGCGGGATCCCGGTAGCGTCGACCCCGACCGCACGCGCCTGTTGGCGGAACGATTCGCCGACGCCGGCTACGCCACGGCGGCCTTCGTCGGTGGCGGCTACCTGCTGCCGAGCTTCGGGTTCGCGCCGGGCTTCGACACCTACTCCGTGATCGACCCCTGCTGGAACCGGGAGTCCCAGCGCATCCGCGACTTCGTCGACGACACCGAGGAGCTCGACTTCGAGCTGGCGAACTCGGTCACCATGGAGACCGTGGTGGACTGGGTCGCCGACCACAGCCAGGAGAGCTTCCTGCTCTTCGTGCACACCTACGCGGCGCACGAATTCGATCCGCCCCGGGCCCACCGCGAAGCCATGGGCTTCGACCTCGGGCCACTGGATGCCTACCCCAATGCACTGCGTTGGCTCGCTCCCAGCGTGGATCGCCCGCCCGTCCTCGGCGACGAGGACCGCCAGGTGCTGACCGACCTCTACGACGCGGCCATCCACCAGGCGGACGAGGCCGTCGGCCAACTGCTCGACGGGCTCGAACGGCTGCAGTTGCTGGACGAGACGATCGTGGTGTTGACCTCCGACCACGGCAAGGAGATCGGCGACCACGGCGGCGTCGGCCATGGGCACACGCTCTACGAAGAGTTGCTGCAGGTGCCACTGCTCATCAGCGGACCCGGGATCGACCCCGGTCGGAGTGATCGACCGGTGATGCTCGTTGACGTCCTGCCGACCCTGACCCACATGGCCGGTCTCGCGGCGCCGGTCGGCGTCCAAGGCGTCGACCTGCTGGCCGTGGAACCCGCGGCGCGGACCCTGTGGGCCGAGGTCGAGGCTGCGACCGAGCGCTACGCCGCCCGCAGCGGCTCGCGCAAGACGATCTGGGCTCCACCGAACAGCACAACCCCGCTCCGCGCCCCGAGCGAGGAGCAGACCTTCGATCTCGGCATCGACCCCGGCGAACAGCACGCCCTGCCCCCCGACGGACGCCGGGTGGCCGCCGTCCGCGGCTACCGCGACGTGCTGCTCCAGCTCGCCGAGGCCCTCGGCGGAAGTGGGCGGTCCGACGGCGCCATGTCCGAGAGCACCCGCGAGCACCTGGAGGCCCTGGGCTACACCGTCTCGGACGGGCCCGACACGACCGGGGGATCCGGACGGAGGGTCGACAGCGGCTCGACCGAAGCCGGGACCGTCAACGGCGCCCGCGGACAGGCCGAGACCGGACAGGCCGAGTCCGAGCAGCCAGATCGGCGCTAGGCACAGCAACCCCGCGGCGTGTTGCCGCGGGCCGGCAACCGAGGGGCCCAGTCGTGCTCGCCCTCCCCGGCGGTCACCAGGACCCACGCCCAGGCGACCCGACCTGCCTAGTCCTGCTCGCCGGCCGACGCGCCGCCTGTCCCGCCGCCCAGAACGTCTCTCGGCCCGATCGCGTCCGGCAGGAGCTCGCCCACGGTCGTGATCCGCGCCGGCCCTTCGGCCGACGCGCACAGAACCTCGGTCGTACCCTCGGCGAACTCCGCCAGCACCTGCCGACAGGCACCGCAGGGCATCAGGACCTCCGCCCGGTCGCAGAACACCGCCACCCGCACGATCCGCGACGAGTCCTGCCCACCCGCCAGGCCCAGCGCCACGGACGCGCCCAGGGCAACGCGCTCGGCGCACATGGTCAGCCCGTAGCTCGCGTTCTCGACGTTGCAGCCGGTCACCGTTCGACCGTCGTCCAGCAGCAGGGCGGCCCCCACGCGCAACGCCGAGTAGGGCGAGTAGGCTCGCGCGCTGACCGCGCGCGCCGCCTCGACCAATGCACGTCCTTCGGGGTCCAGCCCGTCGAGTGTCACGTCCTTGGTCATGGCGCGATTCTGCGTCCGGTCGGTGACCGGGGTCAACGCGCGAGCTGAACCAGTCCACGATCAGAAGGGCTCGTCCACGGGTTCGTAGCCCTGGAAGGGCACGCGCGGTCGGACCTGCTTGACGCCGCTCTGTGCGTCCACGCGCTCTTCGGCGATGACCGTCACGCGCGCCTGACGATCGATCAGATCGCCCGCATCGAGGGCGATACGACCGGCGACGTCGAAGCCCATCGAGCCGAGCACGTGCTTGGCTCGGCGCCGCCCGCGTTCGCCCCAACTGACCCCGTCCCAGGCGGCTGTCTTACCCGCGAAATCACCCTCGACGACCTCCAGCCTGAAGGTCCAGCGCTCGTCGCCGGCCTGGGTCCAACCCTGGCGCACCTCCGCCACGCGGCACAGGTAGCGCCCATCCGGGACCGACTGGTAATTCTCGACCTCTTCGACCTCACTGAAGTCGACTTCCATGGGCGTACCTCCAGGCAACTTTCCGTCCCCGACTCTCGACGGGGACCATCCGACGGCGACTCGACTCTCCGCGGCGACCCAGCGCCTCCGCGACATCGACACTCCTCGGACGGTTGGAAGCGTCGGTGGTTACACCCCGGATCCGGAATCGAGCACGCGCGTGAACAGCCGGCGCATGTTCCCGCCCATCACCGCCGCCACGGTCTCAACGTCGAAGCCGCGCGCGAGCATGGCCGCCGCCAGGCGCGGGTAGCCGCTCGCGTCGCCGAGCCCCGCCGGACCGCGCTCGATGCCGTCGAAGTCCGAGCCCAAGCCCACGTGCCGCGGACCCGCGACCTCGAGCGCGTGCTCGACGTGGTCGACCAAACGCTCGATCGACAGCGGCCGAGCGTCGCGTTGCATCACCTCGCCCTGGCGCAGGAAGGTGTCGGTGGGATTCGTGCCCGTCGCGCCGCGGTAGGCCTCGGTCTGCCGCACGCGCTGTTCTTCGGCGCGCGCGTCGGCGTCGAGGAAGCCCGGGTGGAACACGATCCCGACCACGCCGTCGTTGTCAGCCAGGGCCCGCAACTGATCGTCGTTCAAGTTGCGCGGATGGTCGTGCAAGGCGTGACAGCCCGAGTGGCTCGCCATGACGGGATGCTCGGTGGACTCGAGCGCGTCGTAGAAGCTGCGCTCGCCCGCATGGCTGAGGTCGACGACCATCCCCAGGTCGTTCATGCGCCGCACCACCGAGCGCCCGAAGGCCGACAGCCCGGCCGGCACGTCGGGCCCGGCCCCCGGCTGGCAGGAGCGGATCCACGGCAGGTGGTTGTTCCAGACCAGGGTCAGCACGCGCAGGCCGCGCGCCCAAAAGGCCTCGAGCACACCCAGGTCCTGCTCGATGGCGTGTCCACCCTCGATGCCGGGGATGCCAGCGATCCGGCCACCGACGCGGGCCGCCTCGAAGTCGCGGGCCGCCCGCACCAGCCGCAGCTGCTCGGGATGCCGCCGGGCCAGGTCGTGGGCCGCCTCGAGCAGGGCCTCGGCCCGGGCCCGGGCGCCATCCGGGAGGTAGTCGGGGTCGACCCAGCAGACCATCACGACGATGCCCAGCCCGCCCGCGCGGGCGCGCACCAGGTCGAACTGCCCGGGGGTGACCGCGCCCAGGTCGTGCCCCAGATCGACCGCCCGCTGGAGGGCGTCCATGTGGGCGTCGAAGACAGGCTCCTGGGCCAGCAGGGCTGCCACCCGGGCCTCGAGGTTCGGATCGACGTCAGTCATGGAATGGGCCTGCGGCAGTGGGATTCACCGGCATCTGGTGGGGTTGGGACGAAGGTCGGGGCCCTCTCGGACCCCGCTGCGAGCCCCGGACCGGCCGTGGGCCCCTCCCATGGGTCCAGGCGGGGCAGCCTAGCAGCCCCGATTGCCGAGGAAGCGCCGCTGGCCCCGGACGACGCAGCTCGGGACTGTCGAATAGGCAGGCCCCCGAGGGACCCGGGAGGCCGGCTGCCATGCTGACAGTCGGCCTGGCCGACGCAGGCATCGGCGGGGCCGACGCACTTCGGCACGCGCTTTGCTCCGACCTGCCCGGGCCGGCGGCCCCGAACCAACCGTGATCCCCACCCGACGCATCCTCCTCGCCGACGACGACAACGCCCTGCGTGCCGGCGTGGCCGACCTCCTGCTCGAGCTCGGCCTCGAGGTCGTCGAGGCCCAGACGGGCCTGGAGGCCGTGGAGCAGGCTCGCACCCGGCGGGTCCACGCCGCGCTCCTGGACCTCCACATGCCCGAGTGCACCGGGCTGGAGGCGATCCCCCTCTTGCACCTGGCCCACGTGGGCCTGCCCTGCATCGTCTACTCCGGCGCGCTGACGGCCGGCCTAGAGTTGGCCGCCCGCCAGGCCGGTGCCTTCGCGGTGCTCTCCAAGCCCGTCAACCCGACCCTGCTGCGCAGCGAGATCCTGCGCGCGCTCGAGAGCGGACGGCACTCCCAGGGCGGCTGAACCGCCCCTGTAGCTCCCCCAACCCGATCACGCGCCGCCGGCACCTCCGGGCACCGCGGCGCGCGCGACCGAGCGGTCGCAAACACTCCCAACTCCGTCTCAGACCACGACACCTACCAGACCCATGGCGACCAAGACCAAGACCAAGATCCGTCCCCTCGGCGACCGCGTCCTCATTCAGCGCCTCGAAGCCGAAGCGAAGACCGCCGGCGGCATCCTGCTGCCCGAGAGCGCCAAGGAGAAGCCTAAGGAGGGCAAGGTCATCGCCACCGGTGACGGGCGCACCCTCGACAACGGCGAGCGCTCGACCTTCTCGGTCAAGAGCGGCGACACCGTGCTCTTCTCGAGCTACGCCGGCACCGAGATCAAGGTCGACGGCACCGACTACCTGATCATGCGCGAGGAAGACATCCTCGGCGTGATCGGCTGATACAGGCCATTCGGCACCCCACAGACGCCTAGACCCAAAGACACGATGGCCAAACAGATCAGCTACGACTCCGAAGCGCGCGAGCACATCCGTCAGGGTGTGCGCAAGCTCGCGCGCGCCGTGAAGGTCACCCTCGGCCCCCGCGGCCGCAACGTGATCATCGAGAAGTCCTTCGGGAGCCCCACCGTCACCAAGGACGGTGTCTCGGTCTCCAAGGAGATCGACCTCGAGGATCCCTACGAGAACATGGGCGCCCAGCTCGTCAAGGAAGTCGCCTCGCGCACCAACGATGGCGCGGGTGACGGCACGACGACCGCGACCGTGCTCGCCGAGGCCATCTTCGAAGAGGGCCTCAAGAACGTCACCGCCGGCGCGAACCCGGTGGCGCTCAAGCGCGGAATGGACCAGGCGGTCGCCGCCGTGGTCAAGGACCTCGACCGCATGTCGCGCCCGATCAAGGGCCGTGAGGACATCGCCAAGGTCGGCACCATCGCCTCCAACGGCGACGTGGAGATCGGCGAGATGATCGCCGAGGCCATGGAGCGCGTCGGCCAGGACGGCGTGATCACGGTCGAAGAGGGCAAGAGCCTCGCGACCGAGGTCGACTGGGTCGAGGGCATGCAGTTCGACAAGGGCTACCTCAGCCCGCACTTCATCACCGACGCCAAGTCGATGGAGGCCGTCTTCGAGGACTGCTACGTGCTGGTCCACGAGAAGAAGGTCGCGACCGTCAAGGACATGATCCCGATCCTCGAAGAGGTCGCGCGCAGCGGCAAGCCGCTCGTGATCATCGCCGAGGACGTCGAGGGCGAGGCCCTGGCGACGTTGGTCGTGAACCGCCTGCGCGGCGCGTTCCCGGTCTGCGCGGTCAAGGCGCCCGGCTTCGGCGACCGCCGCAAGGCCATGCTCGAGGACATCGCGATCCTGACCGGCGCCACGGCGGTGCTCGAGTCGACGGGTCAAGAGCTCGAGTCGATGACCGTCAAGGACCTCGGCAAGGCGCGCAAGATCGTCATCACCAAGGACAACACGACGATCATCGAGGGCGCCGGCGTCAAGGGCGACATCAAGGGTCGGATCGATCAGATCCGCGCCGAGATCGAAGGCACCAAGTCGGACTACGACCGCGAGAAGCTCCAGGAACGCCTGGCCAAGCTCGCCGGTGGCGTGGCGCAGATCAACGTCGGCGCCGCCACCGAGTCGGAGATGAAGGAGAAGAAGGCCCGCGTCGAGGACGCGCTGCACGCGACCCGTGCGGCCGTCGAAGCCGGCATCGTGCCCGGCGGCGGCGTGGCCCTGCTCCAGGCGCAGACCGCGGTCGACAAGCTGAAGCTCACCGGTGACGAGCTGGTCGGGGCGATGATCATTCGCCGCGCCCTCGAGTCGCCGCTGCGCCAGATCGCCATCAACGCCGGTCAGGACGGCGCCGTCGTCGTCCAGAACGTGCGCGCCGGCAAGGGTGCCAGCTTCGGCTACAACGCCGCGACCGACACCTACGAGGACATGGCCGCCGCCGGTGTGATCGACCCGACCAAGGTCACCCGCACCGCGCTGACCAACGCCGCCTCGGTCGCCAGCCTGCTGCTCACCACGGACGCCATCGTGAGCGACCTGCCGGAGCCCAAGGAAGAGGCTCACGCGGGTCACAGTCACTGAGCGCAGCGCGGCCCTGCGGGGCTGCGCGAATCAGGCGGGGCGGAGCGCGCGGCCGGCGCGCTCCGCCCCGCTTCCGTTCGAGGCGGCGTGGACGAGCGGCCCCTCGTGGGGTCCCGAGCCCGTGGCACTCATCGAGACCGACCCCGGCGGTCGTCACGCCCCCGAGCGGCGTAAGCGCGAAGTCGTCGGCAGGGGCCCCTCCGCACCGCCAACGGTGGCAAGATCGGCGCCATGCAACAGCTTGCCCAGCTTCGAGTCCGCGTCGCGATCACGCTCGGGATCGCTCTCGGTGGAGTACCCGCCAGCGCCCAGCAGGTCCTGCTGGTGGATGCCGACGGCGGGCCCGGCGCCGACTTCACCGACCTCCAGCCAGCCCTCGACGCCGCCGCCGAGGGCCAAGTCGTCCTGATCCTGCCCGGCTCGTACAGCCAGTTCGTCGTCGACGGCAAGTCCCTCTCGATCTTCGCTGCGGCGCCGGGCGTGGCCGTCGAGGGCCGCTGCCGCGTCCGCAATGTCGGGCCCGGACAACGGGTCGTGCTGGACGGGCTCAAGTTCCACTCCATCGAAGGCACCGCTCTGCAGGTGGACGACTGTCCCGGCAGCGTGTGGTTCGAGGGTCTGGTCGTCGAGTCGATCGGCAATCCCTTCGTCGCCCCCAGCGTGGGGGTGCAGGTCTCGGACGCCGACAACTTGGTGATGGTCGACTGTGCGGTACGTTCCACGGTGGGCGAACAGATCACCACCAACGGCTCCAACGCCGGCCTGCAGGTGCTCTACTCGAACGTCTACCTGTTCGACTGTGTGGCCACCGCGGGGCTCCAGAACTTCGGCTATGACGGCGACCCCGGCGTCGAAGCGGGCAGCAGCTTCGTCTTTGCCAGTGGGTGCCGAATGGTCGGTGGGCGCGGATCGGACGGCAAGGTCTTCGGTGGAGCAGCCTGCGCCGACGGGTCCGATGGTGGACCCGGCCTGCGCTCGATCAACGCATTCCAGGGCCCCGGCTCCGAGGTCCTGCTGCTGGGCAGCGTCTCCATCGGCGGGGAGCCGGGCCGACCGAGTTCACCGGCGTGCTCGCCAGGAGCCCAGGGCCCGTCGCTGGAGGAGTTTCCCGGAAGCTCGATCCAAGACCTCGGGCTCCAGTTGCCCCCGCGCCGGCTCGAGCTCTCGGGGCCGATTTCGAGTGGCCAATCGCTCCACGGAACCCTCTCCGGTTCCCCCGCTGAGCTCGGCTGGATCGTGGCGTCCATCGAGACGTCGGCCGTCTTCGTGCCGGCGCTGCACGGGGTGCTCGCGACGACTTCGTCGGGCCTCGCGATTCAACTCGGACCGTTGAGCCCGGCGGGAGAGCTGGACTTCCAGTTCCAGGTGACGCTCCCGGGCGGGACTCCGTCGGCGACGGTCTTCGCCCAGGGCCTGCTGCTGAGCGCCGCCGACGGGCTGGTGCTCTCGGGCCCGCGCGCGACCCTGGTCGTGGGTCCGTAGTCGGCCGCACGGTGCTCTCCGGGGTTGCCTTGGGCCCCGCGGCGGGTTGAAGTGCTGCCCATGCCGCCCAAGACGAAGTCGAAAGCCGAACAAGCGAGTCCGACCACCACCGCCGACCTAGTCGAGCTCGAACGGCGCTTCGCCGAGTTGGCCGACCTGGGCCAGATCGGGTCGATCCTGTCTTGGGACCAACAGGTGATGATGCCCCCGGGCGGCGCGGGCTCGCGCGCGACCCAGATGGCAACCCTGGCGGGGCTCGTGCACGAGCGCACGACGGATCCGAAGTTGGTCGCCCTGCTGAAGCGGCTGCGCGCCGCCGCCGACGGGCTCAAGCCGCGTGAGCGCCGCATGCTGCACCTGGCGGCCAAGCACGTGCACCGCTCCACCGCGATCCCCGAGGAGATGGCGCGGGAGATGGCCGAACTCGAGTCGACTTCGCTCGAGGCCTGGTCGAAGGCGCGGGCCGAGAACGACTTCAAGCGCTTCGCTCCGGTGCTGGCGCGCACGGTGGAGCTCCAGCGCGAAGAGGCGCGGCTGCTCTCGGGCGGCGTGGGCGACCCCTACGACGCCCTGCTCGACAAGTACGAACCCGACACCACCGGCGCCGAGATCGATCCTCTGCTCGACGAGCTGGTCGAGATCACCGTGCCGCTCGTGGATCGCGTGCGGCGCTCGAAGGTCAAGGTCGATCGCAAGCCGCTGGTGAACAACCGCTTCCCGGCCGAGGCCCAGCGCGCCTTCGTGCGCGAGGTGGTCGAGTCCATGGGCATCGACCTCACCCGCGGTCGCCTGGACCTGTCGACACACCCCTTCTGCGGCGGCATCGGCCCGGTCGACGTGCGCATGACCGGGCGCTACGACCCGCGCGACCTGCGCGGCGGCCTGTTCGGCGCGATCCACGAGGCGGGGCACGGGCTCTACGAGCAGGGACTCGATCCCAAGCGCGCGCGCTCGCCCCTGGGCGGCGCGATCTCGATGGGCATCCACGAGTCGCAATCGCGCCTGTGGGAGAACATGATCGGGCGCTCGAAGCCCTTCTGGAGCCACTTCCTGTCCAAGGCCAAGAAGCGCTTCCCCGAGGCACTGACTGGCGTGAAGCTCGACGGCATGTGGCGCGCAGCCAATGCGCTCGCGCCGTCGATGATCCGCGTCGAGGCGGACGAGCTGACCTACAACCTCCACATCGCCCTGCGCTATCGCATCGAGCGCGAGCTGATCAGCGGCGCGTTGGCGGTGAAGGACCTGCCGGCGCGCTGGAACGACGAGATGCAGGCCACCCTCGGCGTCCGCCCCAAGAACGACACCGAGGGCTGCCTGCAGGACATCCACTGGTCCATGGGCGCGTTCGGTTACTTCCCGACCTACTCCCTCGGCAACCTCTACGCGGCCCAATTCATGGTCGCGGCGCGCGAGGCAATGCCCGACCTGGACGCCCAGGTGGCGGGCGGCAACCTGCTGCCCCTGCGAGCGTGGCTCCTGGAGAAGATCCACCGGCACGACCGGACCGTGACCGCCGGCCAGCTGGTCAAACGCGTGACCGGCGCCAAGCTGTCGGTGCGGCCCTTCGCCGAGTACATCGAAGCCAAGGTGACGGCGATCTACGGCTGACCGCCATCCCGGCCACGAGCAGCTCCCCATGGCACCAACCCCCTTCGGACTGCTGCTCGCCCTGGCTCCGCTCCTGGCGGTCAACGCGCAGGAGCAGGAGCGCCCGCGGATCGGGCTCGTGCTCAGCGGCGGCGGGGCTCGGGGCGCGGCGCACGTGGGCGTGCTGCAGGTGCTCGAGGACCTGCACGTGCCGGTGGACGTGGTGGTCGGCACCAGCGCCGGCTCGATCGTCGGCGGTCTCTACTGCGCCGGCTACACCCCCGACGACATCGCCGACATCTTCGAGCAGGCGGACTGGCCGAGCCTTCTGTCCGACGAGGTCGCCCGTGACCAGATGTGGTTCCGCAGGCGGCAGGACGACCGCCGCTTCCAGGTGGACCTGGAGCTGGGTTGGCGCGGCGGCGCACCGGTGCTGCCCCCCGGGCTGGTGCTCGGCCGCAACGTGGAGGCGTTCCTCGAGCGGCTGTTCCTGCCGGTGATCGGCGAGGCCGAGTTCGACCGCCTACGGCTGCCCTTCCGCTGCGTCGCCACCGACCTCGGCGACGGCAGCCAGGTGGTGCTCGACTCCGGGCGCTTGGACCGAGCGATTCGCGCCAGCGTATCCCTGCCGGGAGTCTTCGCGCCGGTGGTGATCGACGGCCGCGTGCTGGTCGACGGTGGGGTCGTCGACAACATCCCGCTGGACGTGGCCCGCGCGCTCGGCGCCGACGTGTTGATCGTGGTCGACATCGCGTCGCCCCTGGCCACCCTCGAGGGCCTGCCGTCGATGGTCGGCGTCAGCGGCCAGGTGCTCGGCATCCTGATGCACGAGAACCAGAGCCGCTCCCTGTCGGACTTGGGACCGGACGACATCCTGCTCGAGCCGGACCTGGCGGACGTGACGCTGATGCAGTTCGAGCGCTCGGGCGAGACCATCGCCCTGGGGCGCAGCGCGGCCGAAGCGATCGCCGAGCGCCTCGCCGACCTCGCGCTGGACGACGCGGCCTGGGAACGCTGGATCGACGACCACCGACGACCGGGCTCCCCACCGCGCACCATCGGTCGCGTCACGATCGCGGGCGACAGCAGCCTCTCGGACGCGATCGTGCGCGAGCTGGCCGATTTGAACGAGGGCGATCCCCTCGAACCCGGGACCCTCGAGGCCGCGCGGTACCGCCTGGCGACCCTCGACCTGTTCGAACGCGTCGACATCGACATCGACCCGGGTGATGACGAGTCCGAACCGGTCGACCTGGTGCTGCGCCCCCGGGAGAAGAGCTGGGGGCCGCACTACCTGCGCTTCGGGCTCGGCGTCAGCAGCGACCTGGGCGGCGGCGGCGACCTGGACCTCGGGGTGCAACACACCTGGCGGCCGGTGAACTCCCTGGGCGGTGAGTGGCGCAACGAAGCGCAGGTCGGCACGCGGACGCGCCTGCACACGGAGTTCTACCAACCCCTCGATCGCAGCCTGCGCTGGTACCTGTTGCCGTCGGTGACCTTCGAGCAGGACGACCTGCCGGTGATCGTCGAGCAGAAGAAGGTCGCGCTGGTGGACGTCAGCTCGCTCGGCGCCGAGTTGGCCCTGGGGCGCAATCTGGGCGACTGGGGTGCCCTGCAGGTGGGCTACGGCTACGCCCGCGGCGAGCTGCGACCCGAGATCGTGGTGCCGGGTCTGCTGCCCGGCTCGATCGTGGTCGAGAGCGGTCAGGTCAGCGCCCAGCTCACGGCCGACACCCTCGACCGGATCACCTTCCCGAGCCACGGCCTGGTCGGCAACCTGCGGTGGGAGTACTCGAACGACTCCCTGGGCGCGGACGACGTGACGTCGACCCTGGTCGGCGCCCTCGCGGCGCCGCTCTCGATCGGGCAGCTGACCTTCCAACCCTCGATCGAGGCCGGAACGACCTTCGAGGGCGAGTCACCGATCGGCGGCGCCTTCTCCCTCGGTGGCTTCCAGCGGCTGTCCGGGCTCGGACCCCAAGAGCTGACCGGCAATCACTACGGCCTGGGCGTGGTGCAGTCCTACTACCAGCTCGGCGCGCGCTCGGCCCAGCTCGACTTCGCCAGCTTCGTCGGCGTGACCCTCGAAGTCGGAGGCATCTGGCAGCGCGAGGAGGAGATCGACGGCAGCGACCTGCTCTTGGGCGGCTCGCTGTTCTTCGCCTTCGACACCTTCGTGGGACCGGCCTACTTCGCCCTGGGCTTCACCGAGGGTGGCGAGCGCTCCCTCAACATCTTCGTGGGACCGACCTTCTGACCAGGCTGGCCCCTTGAAGCCCGCCCGCTTCACGCCCAAGTCTGATGCCATGGCTGCCACCGACTCCACCAGCGCCCAGTTCCCCGCCGAGTCCGCCGCCGACGGCTCCTGGAAACGCCAGAACAGCGCCTTCCGCCACACCGTCGAAGCGGGGGGCGAGTTCCCGCCCGAGGCGGGGCGCTACCACCTATGGGTCTCCCTGGCCTGCCCCTGGGCGCACCGGACGATCATCGTCCGCAAGCTCAAGGGCCTCGAGCACGCGCTCAGCCTGTCCGTGGTCGATCCGATCCGCGACGAGCGGGGCTGGCGCTTCACCACCGGCGCTGGGCACGGCCCCGATCCGATCCGCGACTTCAAGTTCCTCTCCGAGGCCTATCGCGCGACCGACCCCGACTTCGACGCGCGGGTGACCGTTCCGACGCTTTGGGATCGCGAGTCGGGCCAAATCGTCAACAACGAGTCGGCCGAGCTGATCGTGATGCTCGACGGGGCCTTCGCGGAGCTGGCCGAGGAGCCCGGGCCGCAGCTCTACCCGGAAGACCTGCGCGAGGCGATCGACGAGGTCAACGACTTCGTCTACGACCACATCAACGACGGCGTCTACAAGTGCGGCTTCGCCGCCAGCCAGGGCGCCTACGACCGCGCCTACGCCCACCTGTTCGACGGCCTGGACGAGCTCGAGCGGCGGCTGGCCGGTCAGCGCTACCTGGCCGGCGATCGGCTGACCCTGGCGGACGTGCGCGCCTTCACGACGCTGGTGCGCTTCGACGCCGTCTACCACGGGCACTTCAAGTGCAACCGCCAGCGCCTGGCCGACTTCGAGCACCTGTGGGCCTACGCCCGCGACCTCTACCAGACCCCGGGTTTCGGCGACACGGTCGACTTCGACCACATCAAGCGCCACTACTACGTGACGCACGGGCAGCTCAACCCGAGCGGGATCGTGCCCCAGGGTCCGCTGCTGGACTGGGGCGCGCCCCACGGGCGCGAAGACCTCGCGCCGGCGGGACCGTTCGGGGAGTGACGCCCGGCCTGGGCGCTGCGGTAGGCGTTCGTACGGTGCCAGGCACGAAACCGCCGCCTACCGCAGCGCGCGCGCGAGCCATGGTGCGACCTCGCGAACCATGGCTTCGGTGCCCGCGCCCGTGAACGAGTGGTCGACCCCCGGCAACTCCACCAGTCGAGTCCGCGGACCCAGCTCCGCGGCTACGTCGCGCGAGTCCTGGACCGGCACCACTTCGTCCGCATCGCCGTGCACCAACAGCCACGGAACGCGCACGTCGCGCGCCAGGGGCAGGACACTGTCGATCGCCAAGAGGTCGTCGCGCAACGCCTCGCCCAACGGCTTGCCCGGCTTTCCGAGCAGCAACTCGCCCGGCTCGAGGCCTGCGAACAGCGAGCGGTAGAACCGCGCCGAGTGCACCATCCCGGCCAGGGAGACCAGCGCTTCGATCCGCCGGTCACGAACAGCGCGCAGGCAACCGACCAGTGCCCCCATGCTGTGCCCCACGTAGGCCAACCGCCGTCCCTCGAGGACGTCGAGCACGGCGCCCAGATCCCCCACTTCCTTGGTGGGCGTCGAGTCGAGAAAGCTGCCCTCGGAGTCGCCGTTGCCCGAGAAGGCGACTCGCACTGAGGCCAAGCCCAGCTCGGCCAGGGCGGCCGAGAGGGCCGCGGACCAGGGGCGCGTGCGATCCGAGGTCAAGCCGTGGCCGATGACGACAATCGGGCCGTCCCCGTTCGAAGTCCCGATCCCCGCCGGCACGAAGGTCGCCGCGAGGAGCTCGCCCTGGCCGTTGCGGATGTCGGGCAAACCAGTCATCGCCGCAGCCTCCAACGCCAATAGCCCACGGCCAGCAGCGAGCCCGTGAGCAGGTCGAAGAGGAAGTGCTGCTTGGTGGTCAAGGTGCTGAGGACCAGGGCGATCCAAGCGACCCACAGTGCCGCGATGACGGAGCGGCGGCCGGACCAACGCCCGACCACCAGGAAGATCAACGCCGACTGCGCCGCGTGCAGGCAGGGCCAGGTATTGAAGGGCTGATCGACGGCCCGCAGCATCAAGTTCAGACCGTGCAACGACCCCGTGTGGCGCGGACCGACCGCGCCGTGGCGCAGCACCATCTCCGCCGGCCAGACCAGGAACACGGCGCAGGCTGCGAGGGTGATCGCCACCAATCCGGAGTAGAGGGCGAAGAGCTGGCGCGCGCCTGCCGCGGTCTTCGGGTAGGCGAAGACCGAGAGCACGAACGAGGCGTAGAAGACACTCGTGTAGACCAGCACGGTCCACGGCAGGTAGGGGATGCGGCTGTCGAGCGAGCGACCGTCGATCACGAACAGGCTCGCCGGGTCGAACGCGGTCACCCCGCGCGCGGAGGCGAATGCGTTCACCGACAGGTAGGCCGTCGCCATGATCGCCCCGCTGACGGCGAGCCCGATTGCAGCCCACCAGCGGCTGCCTTGCGCCCGCCAGCGAAGGCCGTACCAAGGGAAGGTCGACGCGCCTTCGCGCGCCGACTGGCTGGTCCCGTGATCGCCCTGCTTGTCGTCCTCCATGCGGTCGCTCGCGCCCATCCTCCCACGACCGATGGGCGTCGAACAAACCGGACGTCGGGCCCGCGGACATGAAAGAAGAGCGGAGCCCCCACGGCTCCGCTCCTCGAAGGTCTCAATCGAGAGGGGTGACCTCGGGTCGCGTGGCAAGCAAGGGCCGCGTCCCTGGTCGAGCGAGAGGGTCTGCCGACCCCCGATGTCGGGACCGCTCGGCGGCGCGCGAACGCGCCGCGGGGCAGTCGAGGAGAGGTGGCCGCCCGGGCTCGGCCCGTTACCTCCGCAGCGAGAATTGCAGACCTTTTCCGCCACGCGACGTGCCGCGGCGGCGAGCCCCCCTGGACGATGGCCGAACCCATGGCACAACCCGACTTCGAGCGGCTCCTCGAGCAGCGCACCTGGCTGGGCGAGCTGTGCCGCGGCCTGGTCGGCGGCGCGGACGGCGAGGCTCTGGCCGACGACACCCTGACCACGGCTTGGCAGCGCCCGCCGAACTCGCGCGGGCCCCTGAGGCCCTGGCTGGCGACGGTCGCGCGGCGTCTGGCCGCCAGCCGCCGCCGGGCCGAGGGTCGTCGCAGCCGCCGGGAGCAGGCCGCTGCCCGGGCCGAACGCACCGGGGACCTGACCGCCGAGGCGTCGGAGCGGGCCGAGCTCGCCGAGCGCGTGGCGGCCCAGGTCCGCGCCCTGCCCGAGCCCTACCGCTCGGTGGTGCTGCTGCGCTACTTCGAGGACCTCTCGCCGAAGCAGATCGGTGCGCGCCTCGACCGCCCGGCGGGAACCGTCCGCAGTCAACTGGCCCGCGGCCTCGAGCAACTGCGTGAGCGCCTCGACGCCGCCGACCCCCGCGGTCGGGGCGGCTGGTTCCCCCTGGCCCTGGCCCTCGCGGATCGTCCGACTCCGCTTCCGCCCCTCGCTCCTTCGACTGCTGCCCTGGGAGGGCTCGCCGCCATGAAGACCGCCGCCGCCGTGATCGCCCTCGCCTCCGTCGCCGTCCTGGCCTACGTCACCGTACGGCCGGACCCGGCCGCCGGTCCGGCTGCGGCCGAACCGCAGGCCGAGGTGGGCACGGCTGCCCGCCTGCATGAGCCCAGCCCGATCGCCGCCGACGGCCTGACCGCCGAGCCACTCGCGAGCGCGGGTCGCCGGGACGTGCTGCCCGAGTCCCTCGCCGCACCGGCGGCGGACGTGGAGATCGCGGCCAGCGAGAACACGTCGACGGTCTTCGTGCGCGCCGTCGACGCGAGCGGCGTCGGCCTTCCGGGCGCGACCCTGGTCGAGACCAAGGACAACGGTGAGCCCCAGGGCTCCGCCACCCTCGGAGAAGCGGACGGTTCGATCGCGCTCGAGCTGGCACTCTCCGGCGAGCGTCGCGTGGCCCAGCTGGTCCTGACCGCGCCCGGACGGGAGCGGGCGCGGATCGAGACCCTGATCCGCGCGGGCGAAGAGCACCGGCTCGGGGCGGTGACCCTGGCCCTGGGCGGCTGGGTCGCGGGACGCGTGCAGCTCGAACGCGGCGGCGAGGTGCGCGGCGGGCGCGCGATCCTGGCGCCGGTGGCCAGCGGCGACCCCCTGCTCGCCAGCGGCAAGATCCCCGACCAACGCACCTGGCGCGGTCGAGCCGACGTCGGCGCCGACGGCAGCTTCCGCATCGACCAGATCGGTCCCGGCTGGTGGCGCGTGTGGGCCAAGGCCGAGGGCTGCGAGTGGACCGCCAGCGAGGTCTTCGAGATCGTCGAGGGCGGCGGTCGCGGCGACCTGCGGCTGACCCTGACGGCCCGGGACGACAGCCACCGCATCGCGGGGCGCGTGGTCGGCCCCGACGGCGCGCCGGTGCCCTCGGCCAAGCTCTCGGTACGCTGCCAGACTCCGAACTACGTGACCGAGAGCACCCAGAGTGCCGGCCCCGATGGTCGCTTCGAGCTGACCCTGCGCGAGCAGGTCCCCCACGACCTCGGCTTCGTCGACCCCGAGGGCCTGCTCGCGCCAGTCTTCATGGAGCAGGTCGCTCCCGGCACTGTCGATCTGGTCGTGCGCCTGGTGGCCCCCGAGCCGCTGGTGCTCGAGGTCAGCGGGCGGAACGAGCCGCTTGCGGCCTACAGCTACGAGATTCGCGATGCGGCCAGCATGAATCGACTGATCGTGGGCAGCGTCGACGAGGACACGCCGCGCCCCGTCACCCTGAGCCTGCCCACGCGGCGCTTCGTGATCGAGATCGAGGCCGCCGGCTATGTGGTCGAGTCCCACGGGTCCTTCGAGCCGCAAGACCTGCACGGGCGATTGCCCCTGGTCTTGACGCCCGCGGCGCGCATCAGCGGGCGGGTGCTCGCCGAGGGTCGACCGGTGGCCGGAGCCACGGTGCTGCTCGCGCCGCTGGTCTCGGAACGACGGTTGCTGATGAGCAACGGCTTTCGCACGCGCTATCGCACGAGCGACTCGAAGCACTCCATCACCGACGTCGACGGCAACTTCGACCTGCCCCTGCAGCGCGAGGGCGAGCAGGTCTTCGTGGTCACCGCCGCGGGCTTCGCCCAGACCGAGGTCGGCCCCTACGACTTCGCCCACGGGCGCGACGTGGACGACCTGGTGCTCGAGCCGCAGCGATCGGGGCGCATCGAGGGTCGCGTGCTGCTGCCCGCGGGGGCCGACGGCGAGGGCCTGATCCTGGGCCTCAACAGCGGCGACGGCTCGCCGCGCACCCTGCGCGCGGGACCCGGTGGACGCTACGAGATCGAGGACCTCGCGCCGGGTTGGTGGCAACTGCAGCTGCGCGAGGAAGAGATCCTGCCCAATCGCTCGGTGGTGGCGATGGCCGAGCTCGACGAGCCGATTCCCTACGAGGGCGACCTGTGGGTGCGTCCGGGCGAGACCACCGTCTACGACGTGGACCTGCGCGATCGTGGTCCGTGCCTGGTGAGCGGGCAGCTCACCGGCGCCGACTTCAGCGGTTGGAGTGCGTCCCTCGGAACCTCGACCGCCTGGTTCGGCGAGGCCTTCGAGCAGGAGAACACCGGCCTCTCCGCCGACGGCGGCTTCGAGCTGCAAGTCCCCTTCGACGGTCCCTACACCCTGACCCTGACCGCTCCCGGCGGCACCGACAGCCTGGTGGTCACCGAGATGCTCGAGCTCGAGGCCGGGGACACGGATTGGGAACTCGACCTGCCCCTGGGAGCGATCGAAGGCGTCGGCTCGGCCGCGCTGCACGAGGGAACGCGCAAGGTGCGCGCCAAGTGGTCCTCGCCCACGAGCGGTGCGAAGGCGTCGATCCCGATCGTGGCGGACGCCGACGGCAGCTTCCGCCTGGCCCGGGTGCCCGCCGGCTCGGTCTCGATCGAGGAGCTCGAGGTCGGCGTCGGCGACGCCCGCTGGCGCAGCCTTCAGAGGGTCGAGCTCGGCGCGGGAGAGACCCTGCGCGTGGACCTTCCCTGAGCTCGCCGCCGAGCGAACGGTGAGCCAAGGCTCGACGGGTTCGACTTTCGGCTTGACGCATATCCAGTTGGTTATATGTTGAGAGCGTGGATGCCACCTTCCGAGCCATCGCCGACCCCTCGCGCCGCACGATCCTGGACCTGTTGGCCGAGGGCGAGCGGTCGGTGACCCAACTGCTGGAGCACTTCGACTTCAGCCAACCCGCCCTGTCCAAGCACCTGCGGGTCCTGCGCGACGCCGGCCTGGTCACGGCGCGGTCCGCCAGCCGCCGCCGCCTCTACGGCCTGCGCGCCGAGGGCCTGCGATCGGTCGCCGAGTGGGTCCGTCACTACGAGCAATTCTGGACCGAGCGGCTCGATGCCCTCGGCGCGGTGCTCGACGCGGAGGCCGGGCAGTGACTTGTCTGCGCGTGGAGCGGGTCTACCCCCACCCGCGCGAGCTCCTGTGGCGCGCTCTGACCGAACGCGAGCTGCTCGGGCGTTGGCTGATGCCGAACGACTTCGAGCCCGTGGTCGGACACCGCTTCACCTTCCGCACCGAACCCGGGCCCGGCTTCGACGGGATCGTGCACTGCGAGGTGCTCGAGCTGGTCGAAGGGCAGCGCCTGAGGATCCGCTGGGTCGGCGGGCCGATCGACACAGAAGTGACTTTCAGTCTGTCCGACACCGAGGGCGGCACCCGCCTCGTAGTCGAGCAGACCGGCTTCCGGGGCCTGCGGGCCTGGATCGTCGCGCGCATCCTCGCCATCGGCAACCGCTCGATCTACGGGCGGCGCCTGCCCGCCCTACTCGACTCCATGGACACCGACGACGCAACCGTCGGCGATTCGAACGATCCCGACTGCATGACCCGCGAACAGTCGCTCTGGGAGCGGCTCTTGGGGCTGCTCTCCAACCGACGCTGAGGCCATGAAGACCGACGACCGCATCTTGACCCTGCACCCGGCCGGCAAGCAGGGCGTGAACATCGAGCGCTCGAAGTACGACCTCGTGCGAACGGCACTCTTGCGTGTCGTTCCGCGTTCGGCCGACGGCGTGGCGTTCAAGGAACTACGGACCCTGGTCGGTCCGCAGCTCGAGGCCGCCGGCTTTCCGCGCGAGGCGTCGGTGAGCTGGTACGTGACCGTGGTCAAGCAGGACCTCGAAGCCCGCGGCGAGGTGGTCCAGGTGACAGACGCCCGGCCCCAGCGACTGCGTCGTCCGACGAGGGGTCGGTGATGGAGCGCCGCCATATCGCCTGGTTCGCCCTCGTCGCAGGGGGCTTCGCCTCGGCCGCGTTCGTCTTCGCCGTCGGTCCCTACGCGGAACTGGCCCAGCGGCTGGGAACCGAACGTCCCTTCGACGAGGCGCCGGCCACAAGTGTGGCAGGGGCCAAGGCGCGCCTGGCGGCGATGGATGCTGCGACGGTCGAACTCTACGCGAACCACTTGCGTTGGGACCTGGTTGCGATGGTCGCCAACGGTGCATTGCTCGCCGGGCTTCTGCTCGCGCTCGCCCCTTCTCGGCTCCGGGCCCGAAGCTATCTGTTGGCACTTCCGGCCCTGGTGATGCTCGCCGACGCGGTCGAGAACTCGGTGCTGTCCACCTGGCTCGCGAACCTGCAGACGGCCCCCTCCGAGACCTCGGTCCTCGTGGCACGGACAGCGACGACAGCCAAGTTCGGCGCCTTTGCAGTCGCCGTGTTGGCGATCGCCGCCCTGGCCGCAGCACGGATGCTGCATCGGCGCAGGGGTCGCAGCCCCCGCCCGGGCGGACAAAGCGCTCGCGTCGGGAGCGAAATCGATTCCGACCTGCGGGTCTCGCCGTTCGGAGCTGGAGCGCGGCCCAGTCTCGAATCGTCGGAAGGTTCGCGACGAGCGCGCTGACGCGCTCCGCTATGGGCGCTCACTGATCGACCCGCCACAGGCCCGCCAGCAATGCGCGCTCGACGCGAGCACCGTGATCGGAATCGAGCTTCTCCACTCCGGTTCGATCGCGGAGCTCGATCCGGAACGAATTCTTCGCCATCAAGTCAACGCGCGCTCGAGCGACCGCCGCAGGCCGCGCTCGTCGATCGGGCCACCGCCGGCGAGGCACAGGTGCTCCGGGCGCAGGTGCCGGTGGGCGGCCTCGCGCACCTGCTCGCGGGTGACCGCGGCGAAGCGTCGGGGGAGCTGCTCGAGCTCGTCGGCGGGCAGCTCCATGCGCTCGCGGTTGATCAGGTAGGTCACGCGGCGACCGGCGCGTTCGAAGCCCAGGGCGTGGCTGCCGACCAGGTAGTCCACGGCCAGCTCCAGCTCGGCGGGCGTCACCAGCTCGTCGCGAATGCGCCGGATCTCCTGCACGAAGCCCACCAGCGCCCGATCGACCTTGTCGGGGCTGGTGGCGATGTAGGCCGAGAACATCCCGGGGTAGAGGCCGGCCGAGTCGAATTGGCTGGCGTGCACCGAGTAGGCCAGGCCCTCCGCGTCGCGCAGGCGCGCGGCGATGCGGTTGGTGAAGCCGGGGCCGGTGCCGAGGATGTGGTCGAGCACGCAGACCGCCGCGAAGTCCGGGTCCTTGCGACGCAGGCCGAGGTGACCGAGGCACAGGTGCACCTGCTGCCGATCCGCGCGGAAGGCGGCGACGCGGTGGCCGCCGGCGGGGAACTCGGCGGGGGCCAGGGTCGGCCGGGCACCGGGCTTCCAGCTGGTCAGGCGGCGGTCGAGCAACCGGCGCACGTCGCCGGGATCGATGTCCCCGCAGACCGCGATCAGCGCCCGGCGTGCCGTGAACAAGCGACGGTGGTGGGCGCGAAGGTGACGGCGCTCGATGCGGGCCACGGTTTCGAGCTGGCCTCGCTCGGGGCGACCGATCCAGTGCTCGCCGTAGATCAGCCGGCGAAACCGGCGCGCGGCCTGCACGCGGGGCTCGTCGGCCTCCACGGCCAAGCGGTCGAGCAGCGCCGCGCGGCGACGGTCCACGCGGTCCTTGGGATAGGTCGGCTGGGTCAGGATCTCGGCGCCGAGCTCCAACAGCTTCTTCCAACCGGTGGTCGCCACCACGCCGGAGAGGCCCGTCGAGTCGCCGGAGATGCTGCCCCCGCGGGGCTCGAGCAAGTCGGCGAGCTGCTCGTCGTCGTGCTTCTGGGTGCCTTCTGGCGCGAGGGCGCCGGTCAGGTAGGCCAGGCCGGCAAACTCGGGCGGATCCTCCGCCAAGCCCCCGCGCAGGTGCACTTGAAATGCGGTCAAGGGCGCACCGGAGCGCGGCGAGACCACGAGCCGGGCGCCACAGCGCAGCTCGAACTGCTCGAAGGGCAGCGAAGGCGCGGGGACCTCGCGCCGCTTCGCGGAAGTGCCGAGGTCCGTCAAACGTCGAACCTCGAATCGTCGGGCAGGCTCCAACCGACCACGCGGCGGCGGCGATCGAGGAACTTGGCGGCGGCATCGCGCACCTCGACCGGCTTCAGGTCGCAGAGGCGACCGCGGGTGTCCAGGGCCAGGCGCCAGTCGGCGTCGACCGCGAAGCCGCCGAGCTCGTTCGCTAGGTCCGAGACGGTCTCGGCCTCGTAGGCCTCCGAGGCGGCGAGCAGGTCCACCGCCCGCCGAATCTCACGCAGCGGCAGGCGCTCGGTCCGCAGGTATTCGAGCTCCTCGTTCACGGCGGCCTCGACTTCGGCCGCATCGGCCGCGGAGGTCGCGTCGACCATCAGCCAGAAGGCGCCACCGTCGACGCGCGTGTCGTTGCTGGCCGAGACACTGGTGGCCAGGTCCCCGTCGAGCACCAGGCGACGTTGCAGCAGCGCGCGGCGGCCGGTGGTCAAGAGCGTCAGGATCACGTCCAACAGATCGTCCTCGCGCGAACCGACCGGCACCGTCGGCCAAGCCATGCAGAGCCGCTTGCCTGGATCGGGCCAGCGCATCTCGAGCCGCACTTCACCCGCCGGTTCCTCGAGCACCGGCGCGAAGGGTCGCTCGGGCGCAGGGCTCGTCGGCAAGTGCCCGAAATGGCGGCGAGCGGCGCGCAACGCCGCCGTCGGCGTCACGTCCCCGCAGACCACCAGGGTCGCGTTGGCCGGGACGTAGAAGCGCCGATGGAAGGCGCGCATGTCGTCGACGGATGTTCCGCCCAGGCTCTGGGTGGTGCCGATGATCGGGCGACCGTAGGCGTGGCGTTGGAACAGTGCGGCTTCGACGCGCTTGGCCAGGGCCGTCCAGGGATCGTCCTCCCCCATGGCGAGTTCCTCGAGCACGACCTCGCGCTCGGAGTCGAACTCCGCCGGCTCCAGCAGCAGACCGCCCATGCGATCGGCTTCCATGGCCAGGGCCTGCTCCCAGCGGTCGCTGGCGAACTCGAACCAGTAGGCCGTGTGGTCGTAGCCGGTGAAGGCGTTGTTCTGACCACCGAGGCGAGCGGTGACCTCGTCGACGGCGCCCTTCCCGAACGCTGCGCTGCCCTTGAACATCATGTGCTCGAGGAAGTGCGACAGACCCGCCTCGCGCTCGGTCTCGTCCCGCGCGCCGACGCGGTAGAAGAGCATCACCGCGACGACCGGGTCCAGGTGTCGCTCGGCTACCAGCACCCGCAAGCCGTTGCCCAGTCGGTGCTCGGTGATATCGGCGCCGCCCCTGGATTCGGGCGGCTGGGGGCTGCGACGGCTCTTCGTTGACGTGGTTCGCGGCATAGGGGGCGCAGACTATACCAGTGCCCCGTCGGGGGACGGGGGCGCGGAGTGTCGGGAGGGCGGGCGATCGGGGAACAGGCGCAGGATTCGCGATTTTCGCTGAGCCGTCAGTCGCCGTTCGTGGATGGAGCACCTGGAGCAACGCCTCCCGCCCTTCCGCCACGTCCCTGATCACGAGGAGAGACCGTGAACCCCCTGACTGTTCTTCGCACGTCCGGCACTCGACCGTCCCGTCTGCGCTCCACCGGCCTCCATTCGGCCCGGCTGCGCGAACTCGCTGGTGCACTCGCGGCCGTGGCCGGTCTGAGCTTGCCGTCCAGCGCCCTGTCGGCCGCAGGGGCCGTGCTGGTGGTCGACGACTTCGCCGGGCCTGGGGTCGACTTCACTTCGATCCAGGCCGCAGTCAACGCCAGCGGTCCCACGGACACGATCCTGGTCCGCACCGGCAACTACACAGGCTTCGTGGTGAACGCGAAGACGGCGACGATCGTCGCCGATTCGGCCAACGTGCAGGTCCAGGGCGTGGTCGAGGTCACGAACATCGCCGCCGGCCAGAAGGTCGTCCTGCACGGCCTCCGGATCACCTCGACCTTCGGCACAGCCCTCGAGCTGACGACCTGTGCTGGCCCGGTCTGGATCGAGGACTGCGCGATCGACAGCTCGGGCCTGCCGGTGTTCCAGATCAACGACGGCGTGCGCCTGACCGGCGCGGCCGCGGCAGTCATCAGCGCCTGTTCGATCGTCTCCAGCGGCGACGGCACGGGCGGAATCGGCGGCGGCAACGGGCTCCTGGCGCAGAACTCGAATCTGCACCTCTACGACACCACGATCGTCGGTGGCGCCGTGATCGGCGGCGTGCCCGGAAGTCCGGGCCTGTCGATGATCAACGGCTTCACCTTCGCATCGGGCTGTCAGTTCTTCGGCGGGGACGGCGGCGCCGGGACGCTCCAAGGGACCTTCCAGATCTGCACCGACGGCGGAGCCGGGGGGCCCGGGATCAGCCTGACCACGGTCAGCAGTTCCCCGCCGGCGACGCTGGTGCTGCTCGACACGGATTCGAGCGGGGGCAACGGCGGCGCGCCAGGCGGACCAGCCTGCGTCAGCGGTTCGAACGGCCCGTCCATCTCGACCGATGGAACGAGCGTCGTCACCGACCTCGGCCTGAACCTTGCCGCGCGCCACTACACGATCACGTCGCCGGTGCGCTCGGGTGAGACCGGCCTACTCGAGTTCACCGCGACCCCCGGCGAGCTGGCCTGGGCGATCTTCTCGGTCGACACCGCGCCCCTCTACTTCCCGGCCTTCACGGGATCCCTGGGCCCCGCGGCGCCGCTGATCTTCGTCTTTGCCGGCCAGGTCCCGGCCGGAGGCACCTTGGCGCTGCCCGTGAACATCAGCTTGCCGGCGGGCGTGCCCTACGCCCTGGCCTACGAACAGGGGCTGTTCTTCAGCCTCGAGGACGAGTTCGTGCTGGGAACGCCGCGGGCCGGTTGGGTCCTGGCGGCCGGCCTCTGACGGGTCGGCTCGCCGCCATCGCAGCGGGCCGCCGGCGTCGGCACGCCGGGCGGGCGAGTTTTCTGGCGGTCCGTTGTCGGCCTCCCGCGCTCGATTGCGCAGTCAGGGCGAATCCCTTCCGTCGGCGATCGCGGCGACGGGCGGCAACCCAAGGAGAAATTCCATGCTCGATCCCCTCTTCCGATCGGCGGCCCGTAGCGCGTCGGCGGCGACCACCTTGACCCTCGCGGCGGCCGTCCTCGGCGCAACCGCGGCGACGTCCAGCGCGACGGCTGCCCCCGCCGCGGCGCTCCGCGCAGCCGGCAACGTCCTGGTAGTGGACGACGACGGCGGCGCGGGTGTCGACCACACCGACCTGCAGGCCGCAATCGACGCCTCCGGCGCCGCCGACACGATCCTGGTCAAGGCCGGCACCTACGGGGCGATCGCCATCGACGGCAAGACCGTCTCCGTCGTGGCCGACACCTTCCCGGTACTGATCAGCGGCCAGAGCTCGATCCAGAACGTTGGGGCCGGACAGAGGGTCGTGCTGCGCGGCCTGTCGTTCAGCTACGGCTTCGGCACCTCATTGACCCTGGGCGCCAACTTCGGGCCGGTCTGGCTCGACGCCTGCAGCGTCTACAGCGAGGGCACGCCCCTGTTCCTGCCGGCAGTCGGTATGGTCGTCGGCTCCTGCGACGCGCTGGTCCTGAGCGACTGCAGCATCGCGTCCGGCGATGCCCCCTTCGGAACCGTGGGAGCGGGGGTCGAAGGCCTGACCCTGAACGGATCGACGGTCCACCTCTACGACACCGTCGTCAGCGGCGGCACGCCCTTCGAGGGCTTCCCGGGTGGCGCCGGGCTGCTGGCCTCCGGCTGCGAGCTCTTCGCCTCGGGCTGCACCTTCAACGGAGGTCCAGGCGGGATGGGCGACGACACCGGCAACCCCTTCGCGCCCTGCACCGACGGTGCGGCGGGGGGCGTGGGCCTGCGCCTCGCGGGCAGCGCCAGCGACGTGACCCTGCTCGACACCGCGATCGCGGGCGGGGCGGGCGGCGCCGCGGGCGGTTCCAGCTGCAGCGCCGGCAACCCCGGCGCGGCGACGTCGATCGAGGTCGGGAGTCCGCCGGCCGACCTTGGCCTGACCTGGCCCGCGCGCCACTACGACATCCCCTCGCCGATCCGCTCGGGTCAGGTGGGCCTGCTCGAGCTGACGGCCACGCCCGGCGAGTTGGCCTGGGCGATCTTCTCGGTGGACACCGCGCCGATCCCCTTCCCGGCCTTCAAGGGCTCCCTCGCCCTGGCCGGCCCGCTGATCTTCGCCTACGCCGGCCAGGTGCCCGCGGGGGGCACCCTGGCCGTCCCGGTCAACATCAACCTGCCCCCCGGCGTGCCCTACGCCCTGGCCTACGAGCAGGGGCTGTTCTTCAGCCTGGAGGACGAGTTCGTCCTGGGGACGCCGCGGCTGGGCTGGGTGCTGGCGTCCACCTTCTGAGTTTGACGCGGGAGTGCGGAGCCGACCTGTCGCGGCAACGATCGGAGCTCGGACCGCCGCCGCCGACGCGGCACGTGACGGCACCCATGGCAGCGGGGTCGCACCCGGGTCCCTCGGACCCCGGCGCGACCCCGCTGAGCGTTCGCGACGGCTGAGGCAGCGGGCTCGCTCGGACTCGTGACCAGCACTCCGCTCGGGGACTCAGGGGCGCGACGTTCGTCGACTCGGGGATCGAAAATTCAGCTGCCTTCACCCAGGCTATGGACGGCCCCAGTTCCGCTGGCCCCGCCCGGCCACGGCGGCGGCGCGGGTCCGGTGCGCGTCGGATCCGGGACGGCCCTCGCCTCGCTCAGCTTCTCGGCCGAACCGTGCAGCAACCCTACGCGTCCACGAGGGCTCGAGCGCCCAAGTGCGTCCACCCCCCCCCAACGCGACCCCTTCCAACGTGACCCTCCCGATACTCTTCGCAGCCCTCCAGTCCGGTCAACTCTGGGTCGTCGATGACGAGCTGGCGCACGGCGCGGACTTCGCTCAGATCACCGAGGCCTTGGCCGTCGCCACCGACGACGACGCGATCCTGGTTCGCGAAGGCGTCTACGACAGCTTCGAGCTGATCGACCGCGGTGCGCGGATCTTCAGCCTGGCGAACGAGCGGCCGGTGGTGCTGGGCACAGTCAAGGTCCGCGGCCAACGGGCGGGCCAATCGGTGGTGCTCGACGGCCTGCGGGTCGTCGCCGGGGGTGTGGGTCTGCTGATCGACAACGCCCAAGAACCCGTCTGGCTCGAGGATCTGCTCGTCCAGGTCTACCCCCAGTTCCACGTGCCCCTCCCGGCGCTGGTCGTGTACGACTGCGCTGACGTCGTGATGGCCGCCGTCCACGTGGGCCCGGCCCTGGAGTCGACCGACGTGGGCACCGGCGGCGCGCAGGTGACCGACTCGGTGCTCCACATCTACGACTCACACTTCGAGGCATCGGCGTCCGCGTCTGCGACACCCGTCCCACTGCCCGGCATGAGCGTCGGCGGCAGCGTCGTCTTCGCCTCGGGGACGACCTTCGTGGGGGCCGATGGCTGGTCCGCGGCCCTCGACGGGCTCGGCGCCTGTACGAACGCGGGGGACGGCCAGCCGGGACTGATCGCCCTATCGAGCAAGCTATTGGAGTCCGAGGTCAAGCTCATCGACTGCACCTTCGTCGGCGGCGAGGGCGGCCTGGGCTTGGGCAGCTGCCCCGCCGGAGAGGTGGGACCGGCCCAATCGATCGCGCCCGAATCGTCGGTGGCCGAGCTCGAGGTCCAGTTGGGGGCCCGCAGCTACGACGTGACGAGTGTGATCGGCCAGGGACAGACCGGTCAGATCCACTTCCAAGGCTCGCCCGGCGAGGTCGTGGCCAACTACATCGGCCTGATGCCGAACCCCGTCTTCCAGGCCGACGTGAAGGGCTCCTTCGGCGCCCTGGGTTCGATCCTGGTGTTCCAAGCCGGCGTCCTCGACGGGCACGGTCAGCTGACCCAGAACCTCCAGTTGGTGCTGCCCCACGGCTTCTCCTACCTCGACCTCTACGCCCAGGGGATCTTCGTCAGCTTCGTCGACGGGATCGTCCTCGGAACGCCCCGCGCGGTGCTCTTCGCGGCCCCGTGACGGGTTCGCTGACCCACGAAAGATCGGCGCCAGGGTAGTCGAACGGGGGAGGCGTCCGGCTCGCGGCAACGGCGACGCAGAAGCGATCACGCGCAGCTGACCGAGGGGCGTGACCCAAGCGACGCCTTGCCGACGGAGTCGACCGAGGAGCACGAATCCCTCCACGCCGCGCCGGTGGATGCCGCCTTGGCTCGCGGCACGCACGGCGCGGAGCCAGCGGAGGCACCAAGGGTCTCAGCCCTTGCACGGCTCCGCCGTCGGGCAAGGGCCACGGGCCCGAACCGCCGCCGCGCCCAGCGCGTCGACGGATCGGGCTCTTGCCGGCTCGCGGCCTGCGATCAGTTCGGGCGCAGCACGCGACGACCGCCCTCGGGCGGACGATCGCCGCCAGGACGGCGCTTGCCGCCCGAGGATGAAGAGCCTCCGCTGCGATGGCCGCGGGCGTCGTCGCGCTTGCGCTCGTCGCGACGATCGGGGCGTCCGCCAACCTGGCGGTCCTGCGAGCCTCGTCCCGCCGCTCCACGCCCGGTGAGGTTCGGTCCGTGGAAGCCGGTCTTGCGGCCGCCCTCGCGCGGCTCGTCACGCTCGTCCCGACGCCTGGCGCCGTAGCGACCGGTCGCCTGGGTGCCCGAGCGCCCCGGGCGAGCTTCGCCCCGATAGTCAGGGCGATCGTCCTTGGGGTGGTGGCGTCGATGATCGAAGCGCTGACCTGCCGAGCGCTCACCACGCTCGTCCGTTCGATTGCCGCGACCTGCTCCGCCACGCTCGCCGAACCCGCCACCTTGGGCACCGCCGCGCCGGTCATCCCGGCGATCGCCGGAGCCGGAATCGCGCAGGTCGGGACCAGCTCCTGTCGCCGCACGCTGCGAGTGACGCGCCGAGCCGCGGCGATGGCCGCCCGTGTCCTGACCGTTGTTCCAGGGACCGGTCGCCCTCTGTTCCGTGTGGCCCCGCCCGCGCGGGCGTTGCGCGCGCCCGCGGCTGCCGCCGCGATCACCGCCGCCGCGATCGCTGCTCCCGCGACGCCCGCCGCGTTGCTCGCGCTGGTTCGAGTCGCGTTCGTTCTCGACCCAGTGGATCAGGCCCTGGACCTCTCCGCGGGTGAGCGGGCGCCACTGGCCGGCCTTGATGCCGCGGTCGTCGATCGACCCGATGCGCGTGCGCTTGAGGTCGGCGACCTTGTAGCCAAGGCGTGCGAAGACCCGGCGAACCTCGCGGTTCTTGCCCTCGAGCAGGGTCACGAGCAGCTTCGACTGGGTCGCCGAACGCTGTTGCACCAAGACCCGCGCGCCCGCGGTGCGGCCCTCGGCCAGGAACACGCCCTCGCGCACCTGTTGGACGGCGTCGTCGTCAATGCGACCCAGGAGCTTGACCAGGTAGGTCTTCGGCACCCCATAGCGCGGGTGCATGATGCGGTGCGCGAAGTCCCCGTCATTGGTCAAGAGCACCAGTCCGATGGTGTCCTCGTCCAGCCGCCCGACAGTGTAGATGCGGCCTTTCTTGCGGTCGGTGATCAGGTCGATCGCCCTCGGCTTGGCCTCGCGCTCGTCGTTGGTGCAGACCACTCCCGACGGCTTGTTGAGCAGGTAGTAGCGGTGGCGCACCTGCTCGGGCTTGAGAATCACCCCGTCGACCTCGATCCGCTGCACGGCCGGATCGATCTTGGTGCCCAGGTCGGTGACGATCTCGTCGTCGACCATGACCTTGCCCTCGGCGATCAGTTCATCGCTGCGGCGCCGCGACGCGACGCCGTGGGAGGCGAGGTACTTGTTGAGCCTGACCAGGATCGGCTCGGGGCTCTCGACGTCGGCGTCATCGCCCCTGTCGACGTAGCCCTTGTCGCCGTCCGCCTCGTCAACCGGGGGGAACGCGTCGCGCGGCGAGGGTTGGTTGCCGCGCGAGGGCGACCTCTCGGAGCTGAGTCCGGAGGTGGGGAACTGCTTGCTGGGCCGACGGTCCCCGCGGGGTCCGTCTCGGTGCCCATCGCGGCTCTCACGAGCAGGGCGATGCATGGCGAATCTCTTGTTGTCGGAAACGATGTCGGAGGGGCGAGGGTCCGGACGTCGACACGGATCGCGTCGCGCCCGGTGGGCTCACCCGGTGGCTTGAAGCTGGACCAGGTCCAGGGCTTCGTCGCCGAGGGGCTCGAACCGGTGGACGCCACAGGCGGCCGGAACGAGCAGGGTGTCGCCTCGACCGATGTCCGTGCGCTGCTCGCGACCCTCGTCGAGGGTCACCAGCACGCCCGCCCCGGAGATGGCGACGTAGATCTGAAACTGGTCCGCGGTGTCGAGCTCGGCGGGTGCGGTCACGCGCAGACGGCTCATCCCGAAGTAGCGGCACCGCGCTAGCGGGGCCATCTCGGCGCCGGTCACGTGGGGCAGGAAGACCTCCCCGACCGGCGGGCGAGGGCTCAAATCATACCGCGTGGACTGGGCGGCCTGGGCCACGTGTTGGGACCGGGGTTGGCCTGTCGCTTCGTCGACTCGGTCCCAGTCGTAGATGCGCCAGGTCGTGTCGGAGTTCTGCTGCACCTCGAGCAGCTGCACCCCCGCGCCAATGGCGTGGATCGTGCCTCCGGGGACCATCAGGGCCTGGCCGCGTTTCACCGGCCACCAGGCCAGGTGCTCGACGATGGCAGCACTGCCCATGGCGGGCTCCACGGCAGCGCGCTCCGATCCGGGCTTCAACCCGCACCAGACGCCCCCCTCGGGCCCGGCGTCGAGGAAGTACCAGGCTTCAGTCTTGGCCTCGCTGGTCCCGCCCTGGGCCAGGGCCCCGGCATCGTCCGGGTGGACCTGGACGCTGAGGTTCTCGGCCGCGTCCAGGAACTTGACGAGCAAGGGGAAGCGACCGTCGGGGGTCGGCTTCGAACGGCCGAGCAGGTCTGCCCCGTGATCGCGGACGAGTTGACCCAGGGTCCGACCGTCGAAGGTCCCGCCGACGACGACCGAGTTCACGTCGGCGCGGTCGACGAGCTCCCAGGTCTCGCCGATCCTCTTGCCGGCCGGTAGATCGATCCCGAGCACTCGCTCGAGCGAACGGCCGCCCCAGACAGACTTCTCGACGTACTCGCGCCGAAAGCGCAGGGGTTCGCGAAGGTTGGCCAAGATCGGAAGGAGGGTTCGTGGGCTTCGCAGATCCCGCTCCACCGAAGAGGTAGGACTGCGAGGAACGACGACGGGCCGCGGCATTCTAGCCCGTCGGTGAAGGCGCCCCAGAGCATCGCCAGCCACGATTGAGCCCGCATCGGCACCGAGTGCCGACCGGAAGGGGCGAGACGGCCGCCCTCCGCGACCCGACCGAAGCCCCACCCGCGACCCGACCGAGGCCCCACCCACGACCAGGTCGAGGCCCCACCCACGACCAGGTCGAGGCACAGCCAAGGACCTTCCTCGACCTCAAACGGCGACCGCGTCGATGAGCCGCCGAGCCTCGGCCTGGGCCGTGGCCTGCTCTGCGCCGCCGGCGATCATGTCCGCGACCTCCGAGACCCGCGCCTCGCCCTCGAGCATGGCCACCGCGGTCCGGGTCCGGCCCCGCCGCACGGCCTTGCGAACGACCAGGTGTCGGTGGCCGCAGGCAGCGATGGCCGCGAGGTGGGTCACGCTGAGCACCTGGTGGTGCAGGCCCAGGGCCCGCATGTGCTGGCCCAACTCGGGACCGAGCCGCCCGCCCACGCCGGTGTCGATCTCGTCGAAGACCAGAGTTCGGGGCTCTTCGCATCCGGCCAAGGCCGAGCGCAGGGCCAGCATGACCCTGGCCGCCTCCCCGCCCGAAGCCACGTGCCGCAGCGGTCGCGTGGGTTCACCCTTGTTCGCTGCGAGTAGAAAGTCGACCCGGTCGGCGCCGCTGGGACCGAACAGCGCCCGCAGGTGCTCGAAGTCCGGACCATCGGAATCGCGGCCGCTGCGCGGCTCAGCCGATGCGCGCAGGGCTTTGGATGAGTGCAGAGCCTTCGATGAGTGCAGAGCCTTCGATCCGGATTTGCCGGCCGAATTCGCCCCGGCCTCGGCACTCGCGACCAAGGTCAGCGCCCCTGCAGCTGCGCCCTGGGCCCGATTGGGCTCCACAGCGACCTCGAAGGTGGCGTGTCCCAGGCCGAGGCTGGCGAGGGATCGCCGCACGCCCTTGGCAAGACGCGGCGCCAGCCGGCGCCGCGCACGCGTCAGCTTGTCGGCCTCCTCCCGCACGACCTCCAGGGCCTCGTCGCGGGCGCGAATCAGCTCTTCGAGGCCGCCCTCCGCCTCTTCCAGCTCGGCAGCTTCGGCCGCCAGCTCGTCGAAACGCACATCGAGCCGCGCCGCTTCGACCCCGTGCTTGCTCGCCAGACGCTCGATCTCCGCCAGCCGCCCCTCGACCTGGTCGAGCCGACGGGGATCGAGCTCCACCGAGTCGACGAAGGAGATCAAGAGGGCTGTCGCCTCCTCGAGGTGGATCTGGGCCGCACCCAGCTCCTCCGCCGCGTCCGAGAGCTCGACCACCTTGTCAGCCCACTCGGCCACGCCTCGGGCCGCGCCGCGCAGCCGGTCGAGGGCCGGCAGCTCGCCTTCGCTCAACCCGTCGAGCCACGCGCGCAGGTCGCGCTCGAGGCCCGAAGCGTGGCGCAGGCGCGCGCGCTCCGCGCGCAGGCGATCGGTCTCCCCGGCCTCCAGGCCCAGTGCTTCGAGCTCGCCCACCTGGAAGCGCAGGAACTCCAACCGCTCCCGCCGCTCGCGGCGCCGGCCGAGGTGATCCTCGATCTCGGTGGCCAGGGCCAGCCAGCGCCGCCGCGCCTCGCTGTAAGCCGCCCGCGCGCGACCGGTCGACTCCCCGGAGGCGTCGAGCAACTCGAGCTGGTGCTCCGGCTCCAGCAACCGCTGATGGGTGTTCTGTCCGTGGATCTCGACCAGCATCGCCGCCAGCTCGACCAGGGCCCGGCGCGTGACCGGACGGTGGTTGATCCAAGCCCGCGTCCGCCCGCCGACTTCGAGGCTGCGCGAGAGCAACAGTTCGCGCTCCCCGGTCACCCCGGCCTCGTCGCGCCACTCCTCGAGGAAGGACGGCAACTCGGTCGTGACGAAAGCCTCGATCCTGCGCGCCAGGGGCCCCTCGGGGACCACGAAGCGCCCCTCGACCTCGGCTCGATCGCTGCCCGACCGCACCCAGGTGGCCGCCCCGCCCTTGGGCCGCTCGCCGAGCAGGAGCTCGAGCCCGGTCACGATCAAACTCTTGCCCGCGCCAGTCTCACCGGTGATGGCGTTCAACCCGGGACCGAACCCCAGGCGCGCCTCTTCGATCAGGGCCAGGTTGCGAACAGTCAAGTCGACGAGCATGGCGCGCTCCGTTGGACCGCCCGGATGGGCCGTCCCGTTTGGTCAGGTCGGTCGGACAAGGAGTCGCCCGAGCCCTGCCCACCGACGCATCCCCCGCGCCGCCGGCCGCGATGCGAGGGAGTCGAGGGTGCCGAGGCCCCTCCCCAGCACCTGGAGCCCGCGCGGAAGCTGAGCCGCCCGAAGGCGGCACCACGCGGTTCCGATGGGTGGTGGTGTCGTGCGCTGGGTCGGGGCCTCGGCCGGGCAGAAACCCGAACGAGCGCCTAACCTAACAGAACCCGACCGGGTCCCGTCAACCCCCCGCGCGCGATTCTTTCCAACGGCGAGTGGGGCGGACGCAGAAGAGTGTCAGCACCACCAGCCCCAGGAAGCCCACGTACCAGGGCCGGAAGGCCTCCTCGGGGACGTCGAAGAACAGCACGTCGCGGGCGATCCGCGCGACGAAGCCGATCTCTTCCGGGGCCTGCCCGGCCGCGACGCGCAGGTCGTACTCCCAGATCGTCAGGGGGCAGGTCACCCCCGCGACGGCTTCGGCCGCAACCAGGGCGATCGCCGCCAGGTGCGCCAGTCGGAAGAGCGGGCTGCGGACCCAGGCCCAGCCACGCCACCAACCCACCAGGATCAACCCCAGCCCGACGACCACGAACAGGACGTAGGCCAGGTGGGCGACGACGATCAGATCAGCGAGGAGGACGCGCACGGCGCCCGATCCTACGCAGACCCCGGCCCATCCTGTCGACCTCGGGGCGCCGGTCAGCGCCCGTCCGCCGCCTGCCACTTGGCGCGCAAGGCCTCGAGGGCCCCGTGCGCCGGTGCCGGCATCGGGCTGGCGAGGGCCCGTTCCAGCTCGGAGTAGGCCAACTCGACCGCGCCCTTGTCCCGGGACTCGATGGCCCGCGAGGCGTGCAGCACGCAGCCCTCGTTGATCGACGGTTCGATGCGCTCGAGCTCGACGATCTCGCACCAGGGCTCGCCGCCGAACTGCTCGCACACGTCGAGGGTCACTGCGAAGCGCTCGTGGGCGCGAGCGTTGCGGAGCACGAAGTCGGCGGTCGAATCGCGGCGCGTGAAGAGGAAGGGCGCGGGGCTGAGGTAGTCCGCGGTGACCCAGGGGAACTGCGTGTCGCTCCAGGCGCTGATGCGAGCGAAGTGCGAGGGCCCGAAGCGTCCGATCTGGGCCTGCCACGGCTCGTCGTAGCTGGAGAGTTGGATCACGGTCCGCACGCGGGTCCCCAGGTGCCGAAGGGGCCTGTCGCGCAGGACGCTGAGGTCGATCGCGACAGGCTCTGCCTGGGGCGCGTCGGCCGGGATCGGCCCGTCGGTGGCCAGGGCCCCGGCGATCCAGGCCAGGGAGAGGCTGGCGGCGGCCAGGAGGGTGCGGGTCGGGCGCAACATGGCCGCTCTATCGACCCCCACCGCCGGGGTGCCTGAGCGCCGCCCGGCCTGCTTCCCGTCAGCGCCGCTGGAGGTACCAGACCGCCTGGTCGCCGTGCTCGCGGACCGTGTGGGCCAGGTCCGCGGGGATGTTGGCGGGGGTCAGCGCGCCCCGCGGCACGTGCAGGACGATCAGGCCCTCCTCCTCGAGCGGGCCCGCCGCCAGAGCCTCGAGGGCCGCCAGGACCTTGGTCCGGCCGTCCGTGGCGCGAATCATCGGGAAGGGCGGGTCCAGGAGCACGAGGTCGAAGGGCCCCGGCCCCCACAGGCCCGGCTCGACCGCGTCCCCGGCGACCACGGTGCAGCGCTCGCCGCCGCCCAAGAGAGCGATGTTCTGCTCAAGGGTCTCCCGCGCCTCACGGCTGATCTCGAAGAAGCGCACGCTCGCCGCGCCGCGGCTGAGCGCCTCGAGCCCCAACGACCCGGATCCGCTGAACAGGTCGAGCACCCGCCCCCCGTCGAGCCAGGGCCCGGCGATCTGGAACATCGACTCGCGCACCATGGCCAACATCGGCCGCGTGGCATGTCCCTTGGGGGCGCGCAGTGCGCGCCCACGGTGCTCTCCGCCGAGGATCTTCACGGCGCGCAGGATAGCGCGGAGCCGCGTCCTAAGATCGTCGCCATGAACGAAGCGCCCGCCCCCCGCCTCCACGTCAACTGCGACCACGTGGCCACCGTCCGCCAGGCCCGCCACGCGGCCTTCCCCGATCCGGTCGAGTGGGCCCTATTGGCCGAGGGCGCCGGGGCCCAGGGGATCACGGTGCACCTGCGCAAGGATCGCCGGCACATCCAGGACCACGACGTGCTGCGCATGCGACGGGCGATCGGGACGCTCTTGAACCTGGAGTTGTCCCTCGACCCCGAGATCATCGCCTTCACCCTCGAGTGCGGCGCGGACGAGTACTGCATCGTCCCCGAGAACCGCCAGGAGGTCACCACCGAGGGCGGCCTCGACGTGGTCTCCGAGCGCGCGCGCCTGTCGAGCCTGATCCCGCGCCTGGTCGAGACCGGCGGCGCGGTGAGCCTGTTCGTCGATCCGGACGAGGTGCAGCTCGAAGCCTCCGCCGAGCTGGGCGCCCAGTTCGTCGAGCTCCACACCGGCACCTACGCCAACGCCGCCGGCGACGAGCAGCAGCGCGAGCTGGAACGCCTGCACCGCGCCGCCGCCAGGGGCGTCGAGCTGGGCCTGCGCGTCAACGCGGGTCACGGGCTCGACTACCAGAACGTCAAGCCGGTGGCCGCGATCGAGCAGGTCGAGGAGCTGAACATCGGGCACTCGATCGTCGCCCGCTCGCTGATGGTCGGCGCGGCGGCGGCGGTGCGCGAGATGCTGGCGCTCGTGCGAGCGGCGCGCGGTTGAGCGGCCGCCCGGCCGGGGTCAATCCAGAATGGCCAGGTTGAACTCGGCCCGGACGGAGAGGTGGAGCGTCAGCTCCTTCTCCCCTTCCATCACCCCGGCAAGACCCTCCAAGCCGATGCCGTAGTTGTACTTGGCCACGAGTTGCCCGCCCTCCCAGACCCAACGGATGCAGGTGGGCGTCTCCGACTTGTCGTCTGCAGTTCGCTCGAGCACGAGTTTCACTCCCGCGAGCGCGAGGATCTCGTTGCATTGCTTCACGAACGCGCGCGCCTTCTCGCGGAACTTGCTTTGCACGGCCGCGGCGCCCTCGGAGAGATCCACTGCGAGAGTCCCCTTGCGCGAGGACAGCTGAACCAGTGCCAGGTAGACGGCCTGGTTGCTGGAGAACAGCTTGGCTCGGTCCCGCTTCAATGCAGCGAGAAGGTCCGAGTCACCAAACTCCTCGGTGAGGACCACGTTCTCCCGCTTCTTCGCTTCACGCGGGAAGTCAAGGAGGAGCGAACAAGTGTACTGACTAGCAACTTCAGTCATGGATTCGAAAGGTCGGGGTAGGTCTTAGCGGGGTAGCTCGTGCCACCCAATTGGTGCACGCAGCGCAGTTCACTCGAGAGGAATGACGCACCGGAATCCGATGCCCATGTCGATCTGGTCCGGCGGAGCAAAACCGAGTTGCGTGAGCAGAAGGGGCTCGAGGACGTCGCGCGACGTCGACCAACGAGTGCCGATGATCCCCTGCATGTGTAGCGATGCGATGCCCTCGATGGCGGGATCGACCGGAGCGGCCTCGCAGGTCCACTCCTGCACCCCACCGACGAGGTTGGTCAAGCCGAGCGGGCCGAGCGGCTCGCTGCCCCCCGGCACGACGTAGCGCACGAAGGCCGCGGCTTCGCGCACCGGGGCGATCTCGCCGTCCGAGTCGAGCAGCGCCGGTCCGCCAATGGCCAGGTCGTCGACGCGATCCGTCGCGAGCAGCTCAGTGAACCATTCCTCCTCTGCGCCGAGCGCCGCGGCACACCACTCCACCCGCCGCGGCAAGCGCTTGCCATGGGCCTCGGCGAAAGCCCGCGCTTCCCCGTAGCTCAGCGAAGTTGCGGGGAGTTCGCGCCAATGCTCGGGAGCCGTCGACCGAATCCGGCGCGACCAGGCCTCGCCGCGCCCTGGACTCTCGGCCTCGAGCCAGTCGTAGTACTCACCGCTCGACACCGGCGAGCGGTCAATAAGGAACGCGCCGTGTGCGACCGTCTCCACGATCGGGCCCATCTCACCCGGAGCGCCGTCGACGATCGGACCGAGGCGCGTCGCGTAGGTGGCCTGGCCGCGCTCTATTGCGACCATCCCCTCCCTGGACGGAAGCGTGGCCGCGTCCGGCACCAGGACCAGAGCGCTATCCCCGGCGGCCAAGGCGCGATCGAACTCGAACCTCGAGTCGCCGACCTCGACCACGAACCAGTAGGCCCCGGGGTCCAGCCTCACCTGCCGCGACCCGCGCAGGTCGATGGAGCGGCCCGTGGGTTCGCGCAGGCGCGGCAGGGACCCCGCTCGTTCGACTTCGACCCTCGCGGTCGCACCGCTCGCCAGCTCGAATGCAACCGCAGCCGTGCGCCCGAGGTAGGCCGCTCGCACGTTCTGCGCGAACAGCCCGGAAGTGGCGAGCAGGGCCACCGTCGAGGCGATCGCGATGGTCCCTCGCCGTCGCCGCAGACCTCGCCCAACGCGGCGCCGGATCGGCTCCGATTTGGCCCTTACCGGCTGTCCCTGAGCGAAGCGGCGCAGGTCTGCGGCGAGGTCCAGGGCCGATTGGTACCTGTCGTCCCGCTCCTTTCGCAGCGCCATCATGCAGACCGCATCGAGGGCACTCGGGATCCCCGCCTGCACCGCGGACGGTGGCCGTGGGTCGTCGCGGTCGATGCGGCGCAGCGTGTCGGTGACGGACGTTCCCCGGATCGGCGGCCGGCCGGTGAGGAGGTCGTAGAGCATCGCGCCAGCCGAGTAGATGTCGGTGCGGAAGTCGATCAGCGAGCGGCGCGCCCGAGCCTGCTCGGGACTCATGTAGTCGAAGGTGCCCGCGGGCAGTCCCGACTGGGTCAGCCGGTCGAGGTCGACGAGCTGCGCCAGCCCGAAGTCCACGATCCGGGGCCTGCCGTCGACGCCGACGAGCACATTGCCGGGCTTGATGTCCCGATGGACCACGCCCTTCTCATGGGCGGCGGCCAGGCCCTCGGCCACGTCGGCCATGAAGCGCGCGACCGCTCGGTGGCGCTCGACTCCTGCCCCCCCCAGGCGCCCGAACAGCTCATCGGCTGCGTCAGCCACGGAGCCTCCGGGCACGTACTCCATGGCGAAGTACAAGAGTCCCTGGTCTTCGCCGGCGGTGATGACGCGGGCGATCGCGGGGTGGTGGATTCGGCTGGCGGCGATTGCCTCGCGACGAAACCTCTCCACGGCGACACGGTCCACGCGCCGGATCGGTGGCAGGACCTTGAGGGCCACGCTGCGCTCGAGGGCCGGTTGGCGGGCGAGGAACACGACGCCCATGCCGCCACGGCCGAGCTCGCGCTCGATCTCGAACTCGCCCAGGACCGCGCCCGTGAGGTTGCCCCCAAAGGCTTTACCCAGTGCAGCGGGGGCGCTGGGAGCGGCGAGGAAGTCCTCCGGCAGGTCCACTGCGAGGAGTTGATCAAGCTCCTGGCGCAGGGCCGTGTCCTCGCCACAGGCCTGATCGAGAAAGGCCAGGCGCTCGTCGCCCTCGAGGTCACGCGCTCGATCGAAGATCGCCTGCAGCGCCTCCCAAGAATCTTCCTTGGCCCCCATCAGCTCAGACGAGTCCGGAGCCACGCTCGGGTCAGCTCCCACTTGCGACGGAACGTCCGCTCCGGCAACCCGAGCAAGGACGCCGCCTCAGCCTTGCTGACCTGGGCGAAGTAGATCAGGTCGACGGCGCGCGCCATTTCCGGACTGCGAAGCTCGAGCTCCTCGAGCGCCGCGTGCAGGGCCTCCAAATCCATATCGCCATCCTCGAAGCTGCAGGCCACGGCGTCCAACGGATAGTCGACGATCACACCGGCCCGCTTGTCGGCCGCCTTACGTCGCGCATGGTCGACCAGCGCATGCCGCATGGCCGTGGCAGCGCAACGCAGGAAATGCTGCTCGTCGACGAAGCCCGCCTCCCGACTGCCACCCAAACGGAGGTAGGCCTCTCCGATCAGGGCGGTCGCCTGGAGGGTGTGTCCGGGGGCCTGCCCAGCCATCGCCCGGACCGCGAGCTGCCGGAGCTCGGTCCGCAGCAGCTCGAAGAGCGAGACGTCGTCGATCGGATTCATGTCGGATGTCCGGGGAGGGTGTCGCACAACAGGCGCAGACCCGTCGCTGGGTGATTCAACGCAGGGCCGGGCGGGACCGGCCAGAAAGTCGTTCGAAAACTCGGCTGGAGGCTCCCTCGGCTCCGACAGCCAAGGAGCGATCCCGTGCGTCGAACCCTCGCGATTGAACGCTCGCTCCGGCACGACCGGCGCCACGACCCGATCGGCACGCTCGCGGTGGCCGAGGATGCCCGACGCCGAGCCGGTCACCCGCCCCGATGCGGACTACATCGCCCCCCGGTCCGTGTCTGCCCGCCGCAGGCGGCGGCGGGGCATCCGGCGATGATCGGGCACGGTGGAGGCTCGAGGGCCGGATCCGACTGCGAAGGGGGCGACACAGCCACCCAATCGGGAGTCGCTCGCTGCTGTTGGGCCCGACGTCGGCAGCGCGAGAAGTGCCTGCGGACGCGCTCAGAATGCGGCCGCGGGGCGAAGCGCGACGATCCACTGCGAGCGGACTGCCGCGCGACTGCGAGTGGTTCGCGGGCACCCCCCACGGCATCCTTGTGCACTGGTCCAGCGCTGCCCGCCGATCGCACCTGGCCCTGGCCTGCGACTTCGGGGCGTCCGCGCCGCCGCCCACCGCCGGGGTTGGCCTCCGGGCGGGCCGAAGCGCGGAACGACGTCGTCGAACACCCCATGCGAAGACAGCGTGAGAGCGAGGGCGCAAGGTCGACCTCGAAGGCCGCGGGCGCCGGCGAGTTGCGGGGGGTCGCACGATCCGCGGCTGTGCCGGGGGCGCGGCGGGCGGACGCAGTTGCTCCCGAGACTGCGAGCGATGGCCGCGGAGCCGGCGGCACTCCCGGCCAGGTCGACCTCGCGGCGGTGCCGCTCGCCGCACCGCGGCCCGACAGCTCCCGCAGGAGCGCCGCACCCGGGCACACGGGCCAACCGCCGGCACAACGGATGCTCGCGCCGCGCACGGCCCCGGCCACGACCGCCCCGCGATCCGCCGGCGTGATCCAACGCAGCATCATGTCGCGCTACCGGTGGGGCACCTACTTCGCGGCGCTGCCCGGCAACCCGATCCTCTGTCCGGCGGTGAATACAGGGGAAGCACGGACGACCCTCTCGAACGTCACCGACGGTGCCGGCCGGATCAGTGGAAGGGTGATCACCCTGCATGCCTACACCAACGACGCGTGGGGCCAGGTCGGCTCGGTCACGATCGACCGCTTCGCGGTGAGGATGGGTCCCGCCGGGGCCGGACAGATGGCCCCCATCGTGGGCTACGACGACAGCCACTTGAACCTGCACACCGCGGCCGCGGGAGGCGCAGGGAACGCCGGGCTCGCGACGGTCCTGTTTCCGGCGGTGATGCGTTGGATCGACCGCAACCTGCGCGGCGTGCAACACCTGAGCATGGCGCCGGCCGGGGGTGCCGCATCGAAGGCGATCATCGCCGCACTGGGCGGAGCGGTTGGCGAGGCGGGGTCTCACGCTGCGGCTAGAGCCGCTAGGCTGGGGTTTCGCCATCGTCACGCCGCCCGCAGGTAGCGTCGGAGGCGGTTTCTGGTTTTCTGGAGAGCGCCCTTCTCAGTGGGGTCGTCGATAAGTCGGCGTGCCTCGATTTCGATGCGGAGCGCGTCGAGCATGTCGGCGAAGCTGGGTGTGGCCTTCTGGCGATACCAGGGTGCCGAGGCGCGCAGTCGGCGCACTTCTGGCTGCCACCGGCCCTGCCTGAGGTACCAGATGACGACGAGCGCGTAGACCGTCCAGCCGAGTGGGGCCGTTCGGAGAACGGCGTGGCGGCCGCGGTTGCCACGAGGTTGGGGGCCGGGCTTCTTGGCCTGCCTCTTCCCACGGCTCCATCCGTTCTGGGGTTGTTCGATCCCGAGCAGTTGCTTGGCGTCGCGGAAGGAGACCTCGATCAGCCACCGCCGCGCGTAGCGTTCCAGTGCGACGTCGACGGAAGCATCGACATCGGTCGTGAAGTAAGCCCGGTCCTCGCGCTTCTTCTTGGGATCTCGCGTCAAGATCACGCGGACGAGCCTGGCCCCGGCGGCCGTGTACCACAGGCAAGTCCAATCCTGGACGAGTAGCTCGACTTCGCGTCCGTAGAGTCTGACCGTCCGCGGGACCCACTTCGACCCGCACTTGGCCTGCTGGGCCGGCGAACGCAGTCGCTCGCCCCTCTTCCGTGGCCGACCGACGCCGCTGTACTCGCCGACCGGCGCGTACAGGGCCGCATCCAGTGGCATGGGGCCCGTGAAGTCCACGCTCTCGTCGAGCGAGCGCACCAGCGTCTTGCAGGCGTACTCACGGTCTCCGGCGACGTGGAGCCGCTTTCCGGTCGGAAGGCGGTCCCGAAGCACACCGATGAGCTCGCGTGCCAGCTCGGTCCGCTTGTGGTACTCGTGGGCCTTGCAGCGCTTGGGAGAGCGGTACAGACGGAAGAAGATCGGGAGCGCGGCGCCTCGCTCACGATCCCACGGCAGAGGAATCCTGATCGCCAGCACGACCCAGTTGTGGCCGCAGGAGAGCCGGCTCCATCCTCGGCTGGAGTTCGCGCCGTCGTGGTGCATCGCGACGCCGAAGATCCTCGGACCTCTACGGTGGCAGAGCGTGTCATCGACGAAGGCTTCGACCAAGTCAGGGAGCCAAGGCTCGGCCAGCTTCAGGATGACGGCTCCCAGGTCGTCGGGGCTCCACTTGGCTCGCGACAGGAAGCGGTGAAAGCATGAAAAGTGCTTCGATCCCACCGCACCGCCGGCCTGGATCATCCGCGTGATCTGATGCGAGCCCCGGCACGTGATCCAGCCCACGACCAAGGACGTGAAGCTCTCGAAGCTGGGCCGCGTGAAGCAGCCGGAGAACAGGAACAGGAGATCCTGCAGCGACGTCGGGATACCATCTACCAGCGCGCTCCGCCTTCGGTGTTGTTTTGACTTCACACTGATGACATCGCGGGGCGGGGCGCGCATCTTGCCCACTGCCTCTCGTCGCCATCGCCGGTTCTTAACTCTGGGAAGACGCCCCTTCTGACCCCGGCACATGGCCTCTCAAAAGGGCGAAACCCCAGGCTAGGACGACCCGCAGGAATGCGGGCGGCGCGGCGATCGGCGGGGGCGACCTGAACACCTGGGACACACGGCTCAACGCTGAACACGTCCACGACCTCGAGGCAATCGATCGGGGTACGGCGGGGGTGACGCTCTCCGCCGACGGGATGCGCCTGGCGGGGCCGGCCGCGGCGGGCGAAGCCGCCGTCCTGCGCGTGCAGCGCGATGCCTTGCTCGCCCACCCCCCCGGGCACCTCACCCGCGACGTCAACCATCCCGGACGCGCGTACTTCGAGACTGCGCGCGCGCTCAGCGACGCCGTCATCGCAGCCGACCCCAGGTCCGCGGCCCGAGTCCTGCGCTTGGCCCTGCTATCGAGCCGATCCGGCGCCGACGGTCGCGGCGAGATCCCAGACCCCGGTCAGCAGATCGAGGTCGAGGGCGCCGCCCTGGGACGAGTCTTCCCCCATGCGACCCAGCCAGGCTGACACCGAGCCTCGAAGCTGCGACGTCGCCGAGAGACGACGAGTGTCGAGGCCTCCGAACAAGGAAGGAAGCGCTGCTGCGCCGGTCAATCGTCCAGGGCGAACAGACCCCGTGACGAATCCCGGCTGAAGTGCAGATCGCGCTCCCAATCGTCGAAGCGCAGGATCTCGTGGGGACGCACCTCGGTCCACGACGCAACGGGCTCGCCGGGAGCGTCAAAGATGGTCACGATGCGCGAGCCCCTCGAACCGATCGGCGCTTCGCGCAGTCCGAGATGGCCGCCGCACCAGTACATCCCCCCGCTCACCGCGACATCGTCGGAGTGGACCGTCCAGGGCCCGCTCGGCACGCAGCTCGGTCCGGAGGTGAGGTGGTGCCATCGGACGCGCAGGTCGGACTCACCGATCGAGCCGGTGGCTTCGCGGAGCTGGGCGTCCGGGGCCGAGTCGTCGAGGGGTCGCCAGAGCGAGGCCGGATCCAGGAGCGGCGCCCGCCGCAGGGGCTCGAGGGTGGCGAGCAGCCCCTGGTCGACACCTGCGAGGGGCACGACCAGGCGCGAGAAGGCCAGGCTCGAGCGCTCTGGATCGCGCCTGCCCGGAACTCCGAGGCCGAGCACGTGCAGGCGCGCGGGCTCGCGGTCGACGAGCTCCAGAATCAGGGCCGAGCCGACGATCAACGGCGCAGGGTCCGCGAGATCGGGAGCGTGCAAGGCGCCCTCGCCGAAGAGCGCCGCCATCACCTCCAGTCGCAACGATCCGTCCGGGGTCCGCTCGATCCGCGCGACGACCGCCCGTCCGTGGGGGCCGGTCGCCCGAACTTCGTGGGCTGCGCTCCCGTTCGTGGCCGGATGCAGGTCGAACTCGAGTCGCGTCTTGTTCTGGACGAAGCCGGCAACGACCTCGGGCAGCGCCACGGGTCGCCGCGCGTCCACCTCGACCCTCCACGACTCTCCGATCGCACCTCCTGCGCCGTGGGTCGTGCGCGGCACCGCTTCGGCCGAATCGAGGCGCAGCTCCCGCACGCCGCGTGGCTCGCTGGCACAGCTCGCGACGGACAGGAGCAAGGCGGCGGCAGCGGCGATTCGTCGTGCGGATGCCATCGAGTGAGCCTACAGGGACGGCTGTGGTCCGCGAGCGCTGGGGCAGCCCTCGCCGGGCCGCTGCTCGACGAGCCACTCGTCGCGAACCGGGGTCGCGCGGCGGCCAAGCAGGCTCCCGAATCCGGGTAACGCCCGCGGCGCTTCGCGGATGGAGCCTGCAGCCCAGGGGAATCGGCCCCTGGCCCCGCACCTCGCCCGATCCATGCAGAACAGATCCTCGCGCCAGTCGGCGCTGGTCTCGGCCGCGGCCCTGGTCGCGCTCATCGTCCCGACTGCCGCGGCCCAGGTCCCCAAGCTCGTCGTCGACCCGGGCGAACCCGGGGACCGCTTCGGGCTCGCCGTCGCGTCCATCGGCGACTTCGACGGCGACCTCTCGCCCGACTTCGCCGTGGCGTCGTCCGAGGCCCTGGTTCCAGTGCTGATCAGCGAGCCCGAGGTCGGGGGCGCGGTCCGCATCTTCGATGCGTCGGGGAACTTGATCGGACTGGTTCACGGAACACCGGGGGCCCGCTTCGGCGCGGCCGTCACCGGACCGATCGACCGCCTGCCCGGCAGGGACGACCTCGTGATCGGCGTGGCCGGCGAGCCGGGCAACTCCGGCCGCATCTGGCTCGTGTCGTCCATCAGTCCGCTCGTACCCATCGTGCAACTCGTCTGGTCCCTGCCGGGTTTGCAGGCAGGTGACGACTACGGCGCGGCGCTGACCACCATCGGCGACGTGGACGGCGACGGCGTGCGCGACATCGTCGTGGGTGCGCCCGGCTACGACACCTTCGTGCCCTTCGGTGGTGAGGTGCTCGACGTGGGCGCGGTGCAGGTCGTCTCCGGCGCCGACGGAATCCCGCTTCGGACCTACTACGGCGTCGTGCCCAACGGGCGGCTGGGCACGACCCTGGCCGCCGTGGGCGATGTCGACGGCGACGGGATGGAAGACTTCGCCGCCGGCTCGCCCTTCGACGGGGCGGGGACGGTGCGGATCTACTCCACGACGTCGAACACGCCCCTAGTGACCTACTCGGGCAGCCAGACCGGCGAGCGCTTCGGCGCCTCGATCGTCGCCGTCGGCGATGTGGACGGGGGCGGCGCCGGGGACCTGTTGATCGGAGCGCCGGGCTACACGATCGGTGGCTTCTTCCCCACTCCTGCCGGGCGCGCCGTCGTGATTCGCGGCGAGAACGGCGGCACGCACCTCAGCTGGGGCGGGACCTTCTTCTCGAACTTCGGTCACTCGGTGGCCTGCGTCGACCTGGAGGGCGACGGTCAGCGCGACTTTGCCGTACACCGCTCGCGAACGCCAGGCACGCTCGCGCGCACGACGATCTACAGCCGCGCCGACGGCTCGCTGCTCCACACCATCGTCGACGGCGCCCAGGACGGTGACTCGCCCTTGGTCGGAGTACCGAGCATCGATGCCCTGGTCGGCGACGAACTTCTGATCGGCCTGCCGGACCTGGATGGCGCGGCCGGTGGCGCGATCTTCTACGGGCTGGGCTCGGGCGGTGGTCCCGGACCCGCCGCCCACTACACCGTCGACGACGACGGGCCGGCGGACTTCGATTCGGTCGCGGTGGCGATCCTCAGCGTGGCCGCCGGCAGCATCCTCGAGGTCGAGCCCGGCAACTACCAGGGCTTCACCGTCGACCGCACCCTGTCCGTGATCGGTCGGCCGGGCGACGCCTTCGACCCGCACCCCGCCAAGGCGACGTCGATCGAAGCCGTGGGGACATCCAACGTGGTTGTCGCCGGATTCGAGACGAAGCAGGTGACCCTTGCTGCACTGCAAGGGCGCACCCACCTGGCCGACACGAGCGTGACGCCGGGCAACCTCGCGATCGACGGCTGCTCCGACGTCCTGGTCACCGATACCGACGTGATCGCCGCCGAGGGCTTCGTCGGCACCCGCGACGGGATCCACGCGGTGGAGGTGACCGGCTCCGCGGTTCAACTGATCAGCGGAGCGTTCCGGGGCGCCAGTGGGGGCGCGGCGATCTTCAGTCCCGACGACGGCGGCAGGGGCGGCGACGCCCTGCGCGCCAGTGGCTCCGAGGTCCGCCTGGCGGACAGCCAACTGATCGGCGGCGACGGCGGGCAGGGCGGCTTCGGCGGGGCCTTCGGCGGCGTGGCCGGCACCGGGGCCCGCGCCCTCGACGGCTCGACGATCGAGTTCCGCGGGAACTTCTCGACCCTGCTCCAGGCCGGCCAGGACGGCATCCCCGCGCCGGTCTTCCCCGCCTTCGACGCCTACGCCACGGGCCTGGGCAACAGCGTCACCGCATCGACGGGCCTGACCCTGCCGATCAGCGGACTCGGCGCGGTCTCCCAGGTCCCACCGCGGCCCGTGCTGCGAACCGTCGGGACCATGGCCATCGGCACCAACTTCCAACTCCAAGTGATGGCGGAGCTGGGTGACCCGGTCTACCTCTTGGTGTCGGCATTCGACGTGGCCCTCGAGCTGCCGGGCTTCATCAACATGCCGGTCTGGGCGGACGCCGCGGGCAAGGTGCTCGACGCCGTCGTCGTCGGCAACGGATTCGGCGGCTGGGTGGCCTTCGATGCTTCGATCCCGAACTCGCCGGCGCTGCCCGGCCTGGCGCTGACGGCCCAGGCCTTCGCGGTGCCTCCGGTCGGAGCGATCGAGCCCAGCAACGCCGCGCAGATCGTCGTGCGGCAGTGAAGGCTTCGGAGCCGCGGTCGCTGCGGCTGCTCCGGCGACCGCGGCTCCGCCAGGCATGGGAGGTTGACGCCCGAGGCGTGGGTGCCTCCCCTGCGCTCAAAGGTCGCCACCGGCCTGCAGCCTGCGTCGCAACTCACGCAGGCCGCGGCTTCTCAACACGCGAATGGCGTTCTCACTGCGGCCCATGGTGCGCGCCAGCTCAGCGGTGGATACGTCGCTGCGCCACTGCGCCTCGATCACCCGCCGCTGGGCGCCACTCAGGCCGGTGAGGGCGCGCTCGATCCGCTCGCCCAACTCCCGCCCCACCAGGTCCTCGATCGGGTCCCGCGCGACGTCGATCTCCGGCGCCTCGGCCGCGAGCAGTTGCCGCGCGGCACCGCGTCGCCGCTCGCTCCACAGGCTGGCTCGGTCCGACAGGCGGCGGCGGGCGATGGAGAGGAGCCAGGCCAGGCCCAGCGGTCCCCGGGCCGGGCTCGCGGGACTTCGGGCCGCCAGGGCGTCGACACACACGTCCTGCACCAAGTCGAACTCGTCCTCGAGGCCCAGGCGAGCTGCCTCCAGCCAGGATCGGGCCCAGGATTCCAACCAGGGAAGTGAAGCGACCAGCAACCGGTCGCAGGTGTCGCCTCCATCCGCTCCGGCAGCAGCGGTCGCGCTGCTCGGGTCCGATCGGAAGGTGTCGCTCGAGGCTCGGTTCATCCCATCGATCCGGCGCGACGAGAGTGCCTGGGCGCCGCACCAACCGTCACATTCTGCTCGGACGGGGCCGCAGCGTGGGGGACCTCGCCGAACGCGTCCGGGCCGAGCACCGCGCGTTGCGATGCTCGGCCCGACGATGCTGACCGCGGCCTTCAGTGGAACGCTCGCGGATGGTGCCCCGAATCAGGGCAGGCTCAGGACGTTGACCCAGCTCGCCTCGATGTCGGGGACGATCATCAAGGGCACGAACTGAACTCCGTACAGCCGCGCCCGCGACCTGAGCTGACCGGATCCATCAACCTGCAGCCCGAAGAACAACTCACCGGTCGAGTGATTGTTGGGGATCAGCAGCGGATCCGAGGTCACCATCGGATTGAACTGGAGCGGGGTGACGTCGTCCTTCGGATCCACCACTTCGAGGTCGAAGACGAGCAGACCCGCGTCGTACTGGCTCAGCTCGATGCCGCTCGCCTGCAGCACCACGTAGTCGACGATGCCCTTCGCATCCAAGGGTCCATCGACACGAGCCATCGCCAGGCCCAGACCTGAGGTCGCCGGGCCCCCGGCCCAATCGGCGGCGAAGCCCACCTGCGTATCGAAGGGTTGCATCTCGTCCCGCGGGTCGCGACCGCACAGGCCCTTGACGTTGTCGGGGCCAACGGTCGGTGTTGCGGTCTCGAGCAGTCCCGCCTTGAAGGTGAAGGTGTCACCGCCGGGAACCTTGAACGGTTCCGCTTGAACGGTCAGGCCCGTGCCGCTGGCTCGCTGGGAAACCAGCACTTGGTTGGGAGTCGAGCCGTTGATGGTGCTGGCGGGGTCGAGCGAGAAGACGACGAAGCCCGGCTCGTCGGGCTCTTCGCCGCTCCTGCGGTAGACGGAGAGGGCGTCGATCTCGAGATCGACGGCGGTTACGGTGCCGAACAGGGCGTCGTGGTCGAACGCGATCTCGGGTTGGCTCCAGTCCGTTCCGTCCCAGGTCATCACGTAGACCGTGGCGGGATCGAGCAGGTGGGGCACCGGCAGGCTCGTCATGGGATCCGTCACCAGGATCGCCAGCGGGCTGCCGAAGCTGTCGAGCCAACGGCGCGCCAGGGTGAAGTAGAACGTGTCGCGAACCGGCTGGAAGGACGTGGGGCCCTCACCCGGGGTCGACGAGATCAGCCCCATGCCCCAGTCCAGGGCCGAGACCTCGAAGCCATCGAAGGCCGTCGTGCCGAGGCCGAGCTGGCTGCGGGTGTACTCCACCCGCACGGTGTCGACCAGCTCCTGCCGGATGCCGGTGCTGCCCACCGAGAAGTAGCTGAAGATGCGTCCGGCCGCCGTGCCCTCTTCGCTGCGGGCCAGGTCGACCGAACTGCCCGTCTCGCCCTGGGCAGCGGAGTCGACGGTGAACGTCATGGAATGCCAGCGCACACTGCTAGTGGCCAACTGCAGGGTCCCGGTCGAGTCCACCGGCGGGCTGACGTCGCCACCGGTCGACATGCCCCCGAGTTCGGGCACGCAGAACGGCAGGGTCGGGTCGAACACTCCCGCGTAGCCGGTGGCCGCCGGCACCCAGTGCCCGTAGAGGGCCTCGGGCGAGTAGTCGGGGTGCCACGCGGAGGCGCCGCCGTACTCGGTGGAGGACCAGGGCTCGAGGCTCCCGCTGTAGACGCCGGCCGAGCGAATGCGGAGCTTGCTCGACGGCACGACCTGGGTCGCGGACGGCGCCAGTTGCACGCCCGTGTGAAGACCCGTGAACATTCCCTGGGCCTCGGCCGCGGGAATGACAGTGCCCGAAGTTTGGGCGGCAAGTGGCGAGGACAGGGCGACGCTGAGCGTGCCCGTCGCGCCGAGAAGGATCTTGATCGTGTTCATTGGGGATGACCGACGAGCGGTCCAAGGGAGAGAGGGGGCCGGCGCCTCAGCGCTCGGAATGCGGCACGACGCGCGCTCCGGTGAGCTCGCGGTCGATGGATTGGAGGAGAAGTCGCAGCGACTCGGACGGTTCGGTGTCCAGCTGTTCGGGAAAGTGCTGCTGCAAGAGGCGCAAGAGCCACAATCGGCGCGGGTCGCGGCTGCATTCGACCGCGAGGGCCTTGATCAACGCTTGGGAGTCGGCCTCGTCGATCGCGTCGAGGACCTGCTGGAAGTAGGTCGCGGGTCCACCATTGCCGAGGGCGCGGGCGCGCTCGAAGTGTTCCCGCGCCCGCGCCACGGCCGCGGCGGCCAGCGGGCTTTTCTCGGCGCCATGGGTGTGCGCCAGGGCCTGATAGGACTCGACCGCCCCGGCCAGGTCTTCGCCCCACCAGGGGAGCACCCGGTCGAGCATCGGCCCTCGCGCATCGATCACCGCGAGCGCGGCGTCGAAGTCGCCCTCCGCCACGTAGGTCCAGATGGTGGTCTCGACGGGCTTGACGTCGTTGGGACGAATGTCCGCGGCGACCGCCAGGAGCTCGCGGGCCAGGTCGTGCTCTCCGAGGGCGAAGGCCGCCCATCCGGCGTTGGTGCGATTGACGTGGCTGCGCGGCGCCAGCTCGATGCTCTCCAACCCGACCTCGAGGGCGCTCGCATAGGCGTTGGCGAAGCCCAGGGCGTAGGAGACGTAGTGGGCGGAGGTCGCGGTGCGCGTGCCGATGCGGTCCTCGTAGTCGAGCACCGCGCCGTGCAGCTCGAGCGCCCGCTGGTGGCGCTCCGGCGGTTGGTAGGCGTCGAGGACCTGCAAGGCGAACAGCAGACCCTGGGCGTCGGGGATTGCCGCTACCACCTCCACGTCCAACAGGGCCTCGGCTTGGGGATCCTCGAAGGCGCGCAGGTGGTGGTAGGCGCGTAGGTAGCGATCGCGGGCGGTGCGCGGCTCGGGCAGGCCCGTGAGGTCCACCGCGTCGCTCCCGGCGGCCCCCGGCGCGACCCGCGCGTAGGCCTCGGCCAGCTTCCTCGCGAAGTCGGTGTTCTCGTGCCGCGCGATGGCTGCCATGTCCTGCGCCGCGCCGACGTTGTCGCCGTGGTCCAGTCGGAAGAAGGCGCGCAGCAGCAACGTCGGCAGGGGGTCGACGCAAACAGCCGCGGCGCGGTCCAAGAGCTGCGCTACCGCTGCGCGGTCCGACTCGTGGACGTAGACCCGGTTCTCCGGGTTGAGGATCGTGAAGTTGGGCGGGAAGTGCCGCGACAGCTCGAGCCAGGTCGCCTGGCGCTGGGCGAGGTAGGAGGCCCGCAGGGTCGTCGTGAGCAGCACCGCCGCCACGAGCGCCAGGGCCCCACCGGCGCCCCAAGCGATCTTCGAGTGGCGCGCCCGCCGCAAGGCCCGTCGCAGGGGCCCGACGGGGCGCGCGACGACCGGTCGGTGGTCCAGGAAGGCGCGCAGGTCACGTTCCAGCTCGGCGGCGCTCGCGTAGCGCTGGGCCGGACGGCGACTCATGCCCTTCTCGACGATCGCGACGAGGTCGCGGGGCAGACCTGGTGCGAGACGCGCGAGGGGAATCGGCGACCGCGTCGCCACCGCCAGGAGCACCTCGTGGGGCGTCCCCACATAGGGCGGCCGCAAGGCGAGCAGGCAGTAGAGCACCGCGGCCAAGCCGTAGACGTCGGACAGAGGCGTCACCCGACGATCCGAGGCCAGCAGCTCCGGCGCCATGAAGGCCGGGGTCCCGATGCTCGTGTCGCCGGCGGTCAGAGGCACCCCGTCCACCAGGTGGGCGATGCCGAAGTCCACCAGGACGGCTCGCCCGTCGCGGCGGATCAGAACGTTGCTGGGCTTGACGTCGCGGTGCACGACACCGGCCCCGTGGGCTTCGGTCAGTCCAGCGGCCAACTGGGCCACCCAGCGTGCCGCGAACCGCAGGTAGCTGTCCCGACTGGACAGGTTGAAGCCCAGGGCGCGCCGCAGGACGTTCGCGTCCACCTCGCTCGAGTTCTCGACGATCTCGGACAGGCCCTCGACCAGAGCGCCGAGCTGCTGCCCGGCGATCAACTCCATGACCAGGTAGGCCTCGCCGTCGTCGGTGCGCCCGCGGTCGTGGATCGCGAGTACGGCCGGGTGGACCACGGCCGCCATGGCCCGCGCCTCGCGGTCGAAGCGCTCGACCGAGCGGTGCTGGTCCATCAAGCCCGGGCGCAGGATCTTGATCGCGACGCGGCGGTCGAGGGAGCGGTCCTCGGCCTCGTAGACGACCCCCATCGCTCCCGAGCCCAGGCGCCTCTGGATCAGGTAGCGGTCGGAGATCGTCGCGCCCACCCGCGTGTCGGTGGCGAAGGCGCTGGTGAACACCGGCGACAACGAGTCCGCCGACTCCACCGCCGCGCGCACCTCGTCCATGGCCTGGGGATCGCCCGCGCAGGCCTGCTCGAGCCAGTCCGAGTGGCCCGCGTCGCGCAGGTCGAGGGCGCGCGACAGGCGGTCGGCCTCGAGCTCGTGGACGTCGGGATCGAAGGTGTCGTTGCCCACGCCTACGACTCCTCTCCCTTCGACCCGGCCCCCAGGCGCAGGGCCAGGCGCGCTTGCGCGTCGAAGAAGGCACGGCGGGCGCTGGATTCGGAGCCGTAGCCGAGCTGTTCGGCCAGTTGCTCGAAGGTCGCCTGGCCCTCGATCCGCGCCCGGACCAGGAGCCGCACCCGCGGGCTCAGCTCGGCCATGGCCCGCTCGACGCGACGGACCTCGTCCAAGCGCGCGGCGATGGCCTCGGGGTCGAAGGCCTGCCCGCCCCCCAGGGACTCCGGGTCGTCGGGCATCGGCCGACCCAGGCGGCCGTCACGGCAGTCGGCCTCGTGGAAGCGGATCGAATCGACGACCCGGTTGCGGATGACGATCGCCAGGTAGCCACAGAAGGCATCCTCGGTGCGGCCGCCGAAGCCCTCCAGGTCGCGGATCACGCTGCGGAAGACCTCCTGGACGATGTCCCCGGTGCTGAAGCGCGCCGCCAGCCAGGGCCGCCCGACCCGCACGTCCCGGGACAGGCGCTGGTGGACGTCGGCCTCGACGCGCCGGTAGAAGCGCTCGATCAAGAGGTCGAGCGCCTCCGACTTGCCCGAACGCGCCTCGTCGAGGGTGTCCAGGAAGCTCCAGGAGTCGGAGCGCTCGGAGGTTGAGGCGTCGATCAAGGGCACGGTTGAAGCTGCGAGGCGTTGGGCGGGCCCCGAACGGATTCGTTCAGCGCCCATCAGATCCGGCGGGGCCGGTGGTAGCCGCCGCCGGGCATTCGCCAAAAAAAGTGAATTTGGAGCGACACACTCGGTCCCCGCCGTCTCCCCGATGCGACTTCCTTGGGCTCCCTTGGATCATAACCCCGCCCCGGGGGCGCCGCCGGAGGGGGGTGGTCAGTGAGCGAGCGCAGGGTCCACAGGGTCGGTCAAGGCAGTTCGATTGGTCCCTGACCATCGAAGGTCGCGCGTCGGCGCAGGCGCTCGGCGCCGCTCCCGTCGAGGGCGACCAGCGTGTAGGTGCCCCGGGTGACGTCGATGTTCCAGCGGTCGACCCCGTTCCGCGGCCCCCGGCACTGCGCGCGGCCCAGCCACAAGCCGTTCTCGTCGAGGATCCGGACCTCCCCGATGCCGTCGACCGCCAGTAGGAGGTCCACGTCGACCACCGGCTCGAGGGTCAACTCGATGGCCCCCACCGGGCGCAGCGCGGGGTCGATCACCACGCTCCGGGACATGGACGGCCCCATCGCGGAGACTTGGCCGCCGAGGGCCAGGGGCCGCTGGGAACCGATCCCACCGGGAATCTGGACCCGCAGGATCGAGCGCTGCTCCGGCATCGGCAGCAGGTAGTCCTCGCCCGGGCCGATGCCGCGGTGCAGGTTGCCGGGGTAGACGTCCTGCAGCGGCTTGGTGTCGTCGAAGGGCGCCAGCTCCACGAAGGCGTGGCTCCACTCGGGCGGACCGCCGACCACGCGGATGGTCAGGGGCTCGCCGCCGCAACCCAACTCGATCGGGCCCAGGTCCACGTCCTGGCCGGACGCGAAGTCGATCCAGCGTTGGTGCAGGCCAGCTTCGGTCTCGACGGTCAGCTCGTAGCGCGAGGGCACGATGCGCTCGAGCACGACGCGACCGTCGGGGCCGGTGGCGAGGCCCTGGTGCTCGCCGCGGCGGTAGGTCGAGCCCTCGGCCTCGAGGGTCACGTCGGCACCCTCGATCGGTCCCCCATCGAAGCAATCCACGGCCTGGAGCGTGAGGCGGGCGAAGGTCGCCGTGGCCGCCCCCTCGTCCAGGTCGAAGCGCAGGGCCTCGTCACCGGCGGACACGGGCCGCTCGGCCACCACCTCACCGGAGCAGAGCAGCTCGGCCCACAGGGGCGGGTCGCGCTCGAGGACCAGGGTCCCGATCGCGTCGCCGAAGTAGTTCCAACGCTTGTGACCCGGCGCGGGCTCGAAGTGCCCGAGCGAGTCGTCGCGGGCGGCGCCGTCGAGGCTCAGCCGAATGTCGAACACGCCCGACCACAACTGGTGCGGCGCACAACCCAGCGCGGCCGCGAACCCCGCCAAGGATTGCCCGTGCAGCGTGCGCACGACGACCGGCAGCTCGTTCGAAGGCCATAGGTAGACGTCGATCGCGGCCGGCGGGCCGGCGCCGTCAGGGTCGGCTTCGATCGCGGCGGTGAACGGCAACGAGCGGTAGCCCGGCGCCGTCGTGCGAAACTCGTACTCGCCCAGAGGCAAGTAGTCGAACGTGAGGTCTTGGGTGTCGGTGCCGGTGGCCCTGGCAATCGGCCTGGCCGGATGGACCGCGATGGCGAAGGCCTCGACCTCGACCGACTCGATCATGTGCGGCCGGCTGGCGCGATCGAGCAGTCGCACCAGCACGCAGGAGCGCCCCGTCGGTTCGCGCGCGACCGCCCCCGCCCCGCGACCCTCCGAGGATTGGGCGACGTCGCTCTCGGAACGGTCGGACTCGGTCAACTCTCGCCGAGTTGCCGGGTCCGTGCCCGGATTCGGCGCCTGGGTCAGGCTCGCAGGCTCCATCTCGCTGCGTGGCGTGTCGACGACCGTCGGGTCCGCCGCGCGTCCCTCGCCCCCTCGCGGAGCACCGACCAGGAAGACCGCCAGCGAGACGGCCAGGATCGCTGCAACAACGCCCAGGGGCCTGCTTCCCATCACTTCGGCCTCGACCGGTCTAGGGCGCGTCCACCGACCTCGGCTGGCCCTCGACCGGCTCGGCGGGGGCCATGTCGACGGTGGTCTCCTCCAGCAGCTCACCCTGGGCGTCGAGCAGGCGCAGGCGGTAGTGGCCGCGCGCGAAGCTGCCGCTCCACCCTCCGGAGCCATCGCGCCCAACGACCGTACTGCGACCCTGGGCATCGATCAACTCGACGAAGACCACGTCCCCGCGATCGGTGTCGAAGCTCCAGGGCAGGGGCTGCGCGGGTGCCTCGAGCGCGGACGCCATGTCGAAGGCGTTGTGCTGCCGGTAGAGCCACGAGACGGCGACGACGGTCCCGTAGACCAGGAAGAAGACAGCGAGGATTCTCATGGGCAATTCCGCCGCGGCGGATCCGTTCCCGCAGCGTCGCCCATGGGGACCGATCCGTCAACGCGCTGGGTCGGCCGCATGGGGACGGAGGACAGCTCGTGTCCGAACGGCGAGGGCCGGGGTCGCCCTGGTAGGGCGACCCCGGCCGCGCTCGCGCCGATCGACCTCAGTCGATGGTCATGAACTCGAAGCTGGCGTTGAAGCCACCCGACGGGTTGAAGCCCCCGCCCAGCATGACCTGCTCGCAGACCAGGTCGCGCCCGGCGAAGAAGCCGCTACCGCCGGTCACCGGACGCTTGAAGGGCGTGTTGAAGTCGGCCAGCTCGATGCCGTTGGTGACGACCATCTGCTCGCCTGCGTGGTCCAGGTCGAAGTCGAAGGTCTGCGTCGTGACGGCGATCACGCCGGTCGTCGCGTCCCCGTCCTGCTTGTGCCAGCCGCGGCAGATGAACTCGCCGACGACGAGCTCGGGGAAGGTCGGGTCGCCGTTCGCGTCGACGCCGGAGAGGTCTCCGTGGCGCTCGAAGGTGCCACCCGGGTAGATGTAGCCGGAGATGACGAACGGCGTTCCGTCCGCGGGCACGCCGTTGGGGGTCGTGGCGCCCTCGAAGTGGAACGACGAGCCGTCCATGGCCACGTCGAAGGAGTCCTGGGCCGGAGCGACCGCGTCGGCTGCGGGGCTCGAGACCAGGGCAGTCAGGCCGGTGACGGTGAACAGGGTCAGGCCTGCGAACAGGGAGCGGGTAGCGATCACGGGAGTCCTCGATGGAGTGGTTCTCGGTGGTTTCGGCGCGAGACTACCTCGCACCTTCTTCACCCTCCCGTGGCGCAGCTCCGCGATGCGACCTGCCACCGAGTGCGCGATTCTCCGTCAGTTCTGTTCAGTCGCCGCGGACTCCGCCCCGGTCCCCTGCTCCCGCGCCACGACCAAGCGCGCCTCCTTCGCGATCAACGCGATCGTGTCGAAGGTCGCCACCGCGACGAGCAGCCACCCCACCCAGGGCCGGAACGAATCGGCCTGTTCAGGTAACAGGAAGGCCGTGTTGAAGAGGCCGATGATCCAGAACAGGACGGTGCGCCCCAGATGCCACTGCGCCTTCCCTCCGCCCAGAAGCCGCAGACGCAGGCCAGCGCGCACGAGGTTCCACAGGACCGCAGAGCCGGCGATCGAGATCACGGCCCAATCCACCGGCCCACGATCGCCGACGCTCAGACGCAAGGCGTACGCGAGGACGACGCTCGCGATGGCGGAGTTGGCGACATAGGAACGCGATACGGTCTTCATGGCGAGGCGGTGCGGTCCGGGGCGACGAGTAAGGGTCAGCCTACGCCCGCGCCCGGGGGTTCATTCTCGGAGACCGCGCCGGGCGGCCCAAGACGCCGCCGCGCCGCTCTGAATCGGAACGACGCGGCGGCGGCGCAGCGACCCGCCGGCGGGGGACCGCGGCGGGGGTCGGGAACTCGAGCCTCTTGGCTCTAGCCTATTGGATCGTCAACGCCTGGGCGTTGCTGGCGAAGTTGACGACCAAGGCCCCCAGGTCCACGCCCACGAAGGCGTGGTTCAGGGTCGCGCCGATCAGCGGGGTCAGCACGCCCGGCGCGATCTCGAAGCGCGCCAGGTCCTGGCCGCCGCTCAGGAAACCCTGGGACGGGGAGAGGGGCGGCTGGTTCGGGTTGTTCAACGTCAGCAGGAAGTAGGCGTCGGGGTTGAGCGGCAGGTTCATGCCGTCCACCGGCAGGCCCGGAGTGGTTCCGCTGAGGGAGCCGAGCACCCAGAACAGGTCCCCCGCGGCGTCAGGCCCGACGCTGACGTCCATGTCGAGCTTGATGCCGTTGGCCGCGCCAACGCGGTTGGCGTCGGCGTTGAGCCCGCCCACGTGCACCTGGTCACGGACCTCGCCGCCGGGGAAGGAGGGGCTGTGCACGTTCAGGTAGATGCCGCCGGCGAGCAGTTGCAGGACCTCGCCACTCGAGAGCGGCGGCGAGGTGCCCTTGAAACCATTCGGCCCGTTGGGATCGAGCGCGACCACGATCGGGCCGGCCGAGCCCGGAAAGGCCGAGTGCAGGTGCGAGATCGTCGCGTTGACGTTCTTGACCACGACGTCGTAGGAGAGCTGTTGCGTCGCGAGGTCGAACTCGAAGCGGCCGTTGGCGGTGCCGATGCTGGGGTTGGGCGGCGTCTCCTTGGCGCCGGTCGCGAAGGCCACGAAGTGACGCGGCGGGCGGATCTGACCGCGGATCTCACCACCGGAGAAGGCCGCCGAGTGCAGGTTCACGTACAGGCCGCCGCGCAGGAGGTCGTCGACCTGGGCCGCGGAGAGGAGGCCCGATCCGCCCCACCCGCCGGGAACCGGGTTGAGGCCGAAGACGATCGGACCGCCGAAGCCGACGTCGCCGTCGTGCACGTGGGCAATGGTCACGGTCGACATGGTGGTCAGGACCGTGCAACTCAGCACGCCGGTCCCCACGTCGTAGGTCAGCTCGGCGGTGCCGAGGTTGGCGCTGGCGTTGGGGGGCGTCTCCTCGATGCCGCTGACGGTGGCGGAGAAGCCGGTCACGATCTGGGCCGAGGCGGCGAGGGGCAGGGCGGCGAGCAGGCCGACCGCTGCGAGGGTGCGATGGAACATGGGTAGCGAGACCTCGTGGGCACGGCGCTCCAGGGCGGAGCGCTGGTGGGTTGCGAGCATCGGGGGCCGATCCCGATCGCCCGCGGGAACACGCGGGGGGAAGGGCTCCGAGCATGGCGGATCCCCGGGGGGCTAGCGTCGCCGATCGCCAGACCTCGCAGCGCGGCGCCGAATCGAGGCGGAAGGCCGCGATCCGACTTGCGGACTGGGCCCCGAGCAGCGACACGGGCCCTCGGGGGACCGGCGCGCGCCGGGGTGCGGGAGAGGTCTGGCACGAACGGGCCGTCGGTCCGCGGCAGTCAGGCGACGGACAGGCGCCTGGCACCGTGCAAACGCCTGACTGCCGCATTGGCGGAGTCGTCCCCGCGCCCACCGGTCCCGACCCGCTCAACTGCCATTTCGACGCGCCATTGTGGCCCGCCCGATTGCCGAATCCCTCCTTGGAGCCCGTGGACGCCCATCGATGGTCCGGCACGCCCCTTGCAAAAGGAGACCCGGAGATCGCCATGCAACAACTGCCCTACACCAACCGTTCCGTCGAAGCGCTTCAATCCGCCACCCAGGCCGCCCAGGCGGCCGGACACCCCCAGGTCGTCCCCGCCCACCTGGCGGCGGCGTTGATGGACCAGCCCGAGGGGGTCATGTCCGCGCTGCTGTCGAAGCTCGGGGTCGAGCTCTCGGCCCTGCGACGCGAGCTGAGCGGCCGGCTCGCCAAGCTCCCGACCCAGTCCGGCGGACAGACCACACCGTCCCAAGCCCTCGGCGAGACGATCAACCAGGCCCAGATCGACGCCCGCAAGATGGGCGACGAGTACGTCTCCACCGAGCACCTGCTCCTGGCCCTGACCCACAAGGGTGGGCCCGAGGTCGCCGGTCTCTTCGCGGCGCGCAACCTGACCCCGGCGCGGCTCGAGGCCGCGCTCGCGGAGGTGCGCGGTGACCGCAAGGTCGACTCGCCCGACCCGGAGTCCACCTTCGAGGCGCTCAAGAAGTACGCCCGCGACCTCACGGCGGACGCCCGCGCAGGCAAGCTCGATCCCGTCATTGGCCGCGACGTCGAGATCCGCCGCGTGTGCCAGGTGCTCTCGCGCCGGCGCAAGAACAACCCCGTGCTGATCGGCGATCCGGGTGTCGGCAAGACGGCGATCGTCGAGGGCCTCGCCAACCGCATCGTGTCCGGCGACGTGCCCGAGACGCTCAAGAACAAGACCATCATGTCGCTCGAGATGGGCACGCTGCTCGCCGGTGCGAAGTACCGCGGCGAGTTCGAGGAACGCCTCAAGGCCGTGCTGGACGAGATCGGCGAGGCCGGCGGCGACATCGTGCTGTTCATCGACGAGCTGCACACGCTGATCGGAGCGGGCGGCGCGGAGGGTGCGATCGACGCGGCCAACATGCTCAAGCCGGCGCTGGCTCGGGGCGAGCTGCACTGCATCGGCGCAACGACCCTCGACGAGTACCGAAAGCACATCGAGAAGGACAAGGCCCTCGAGCGCCGCTTCCTGCCCGTGCTGGTCGACGAGCCCTCCGTCGAGGACTCGATCGCGATCCTGCGCGGGCTGAAGGAGCGCTACGAGGTGCACTACGGCGTGCGCATCCTGGACGAGGCCCTGGTCTCCGCCGCGCGCCTGGCCGATCGGCACATCACCGCCCGCTTCCTGCCCGACAAGGCCATCGACTGCGTCGACGAGGCCGCGGCCCAGCTGCGGATGACGATCGACTCCCTGCCGCCGGCCCTGGACGAGCTGGAGCGCAAGCGCCGCACCCTGGAGATCGAGCGCACGGCCCTGTCGTCCGAGTCCAGCCGCTCCAACGCCCGCCGCATCGAGGACATCGCCGGCGAGCTGGCGGAGATCGGCGAGAGCGTCTCGGCCCTGCGCGGCCGCTGGGAACGCGAGAAGGAACTGATCACCAAGATCCGCGCCGGGCGGGCCCTGGTCGAGAGCCTGCGCGCCGAGGCCGAGCGCGGCGAACGCGAGGGTCAGTTCGAGCGCGTCGGTCAGATCCGCTACAGCGAGCTGCCCGAGGCCGAACGCAACATCGCCGCCAACGAGCAGGCGCTGACCCAGGCCCAGGCCGACGGCGCGCTGCTGCCTGAGGAAGTCGACGCCGAGATGATCGCCGGCGTGATCGCGCGCTGGACCGGCATCCCGGCCCAGCGCCTGCTGGAGACCGAGCGCGACCGCCTGGTCCACATGGAGGATCGCCTGGCGGAGCGGGTGATCGGTCAGCCGGAGCCCCTGCGGGCGATCGCCGAGGCCGTGCGCCGCTCGCGCGCCGGCCTGCAGGACACCGACCGCCCCCTGGGCTCGTTCCTGCTCTTGGGTCCAACCGGCGTTGGCAAGACCGAGACCGCCCGCGCCCTGGCCGACTTCCTGTTCGACGACGAGCACGCCATGGTTCGGGTCGACATGAGCGAGTTCATGGAGAAGCACGCCGTCAGCCGCCTGATCGGCGCGCCCCCCGGCTACGTCGGCTACGACGAGGGTGGGGTCCTGACCGAAGCCGTGCGGCGCAAGCCCCACGCGGTGATCCTGCTCGACGAGGTCGAGAAGGCCCACCCGGACGTGTTCAACGTGTTGCTGCAGTTGCTCGACGACGGGCGCTTGACCGACGGCAAGGGCAACGTGGTCGACTTCACCCAGACGTTGGTGTTGATGACCAGCAACCTGCGCCGCGAGGACCAACTGCGTGAGTTCTTCCGGCCCGAGTTCCTGAACCGCCTGGACGAGGTGCTGACCTATCAGCCGCTGAAGATGGAGCAGCTGCACGGCATCGTCGACGTGCAACTCCAGCGCCTGCGTGGTCACCTGGCCGAGCAGGAGATCGAGCTCGACGTGAGCCTGTCCGCCAAGGACCAGCTCGCGACCGAGGGCTTCGACGAGGAGTTCGGCGCGCGCCCGCTCAAGCGGGTGATCCAGAAGCGCGTCCAGAACCTCCTGGCCGACGCGATCCTCAAGGGCGACCTGGGGCGGGGCGACCGGGCCGAGGTCGACCTGGTGGACGGCGTCTTCACCCTGCGGGTGCACCGCGCGCCCGCGGAGGAGCCGGGCGAGGGCGCGTCAGCGTCCGCGGGGAGCGAGCCACACGCGACCTCGAGCACGAGGTCGTAGCGAGCGGTCGGTTAGGCGGCGGTCTTGTGCCTGGCACCTGACGTCCGCCTAGCCGACGCCATGGGTCGGCTCGTGCTCGACCGGGGGTCTGATCCGAATCGCGGGCGAGGAGTAGACTCGACCCGTGCCGAGTCCCCGGGTCACAGGAATCAGCAAGCGGCGCCGCCTAGCGGTGTCGATCCTCGCGCTGCTGTCGATCCCCTTCGTCGCGGAAGCCGGCCTGCGCTGGATGCTGTTCGGCAGCGACCCGATCGCCAACCGTTTGGGACCGGGGATTCGCCACGCGGACCTCTACGCCGACTTCTCCCACGACGAGGCCTGGTGGCTGCTCCACGCTCGCTTCGAGCCGCTGATGGTCGAGCAGTTCGACACCTACACGCGACCGGATCCGCTGCTGGGTTGGCGCAACGCGGTGCTGATCGGCGACACCTTCGAGCACCAGGCGGAGTCCCTGCTCGGCGCGCGGCGCGCGGTGCTGTTCTACGGCGCCTCCTTCGTCAACGCGGAGTACACCCTGCGCCTGCTCGACTCGCCCCTGGGCGCGAGCCACGGCCTGCTCACCTACGGCATGGGCGGCTTTGGCCTGGGCCAGTCCTGGCTGCTCGAGCGTGAGACGCTGCCGCGCTTCGCGGGGGGCGATCCAATGGTCCTGTTCGGCGTGGTCACCGATGCGGACCTGCCGCGCGCGAACATGGGCGTGCGCGAGGGCCCGAAGCCGCGCTTCGCGCTCCAGACCGACGGTACCGTGGCGATCGAGCCCTGCACGCCCGGCACCATGCGCGAGACGGTCGGGCGGGAGCCCGTGGAGATCACGAGCTACTTGTGGGCCTGGCTGAGCGGGCTCGAATCGCCCCTGCCCTCCCTGCGCCAGTCCGCCGAGCGGCGGCGGGCCGAGCGTCACGAGCAGGTCCTGGCGGTCAACCTGGCCCTGCTCGGCCGCGCGCGCGACACCGCGCGTGACGCCGGAGCGGACTTCGCAGTGGTGCTGTTCCACGGGCCCGACGCCCTGCGCTATCCGCCGGACTCGACCGAGCGCGCGGTGCTCGAGTACCTCGAGACCGCGGGCATCGACGTGATCGACTCGCGGCCGGCATTCGAGGCGCTGGTTGCGGCCGGCGACGACCTGGGCGACTACTTCCACCCGCCGGATCACCCCGAGGCCAACCACCCCAACGAGGCCGGTCGAGAGGTGATCGCGCAGCTCCTGGTCCGCGCGATCGCAAAGCGCGAGGGGGCCGGGAGCCCCGTCGGACCCACGGACCCGGCCGAGACGTCGCGCTGAAGCGCCGGCGGCGAATCGGCCGTAGGCTCCCCGAGTCCCTTGCGCTACTCGAACATCGCGGACCCCCGCAGGCCGCCTCACGGGCCCGGACCCCGGCTAGCCTTGGTTCATGGTCGCCCCGACCGCGAAGCGCCGCCGCGGACGGCAGTGGGTGTTGGTCGCCTCCCTGCTCGCCATTCCTCTCGTAGCGGAGCTGGGCCTGCGCTGGATGCTCTTCGGCGCGGATCCGGCCGCGCGGGCCCTCGGCCAGGGCCTGCGCCGCGCGGGGCTCTACGCCCACCCCGATCGGGACGAGGCCTACTGGAAGCTGCGCGGGCGCTTCGAGCCGCAGCTCGTCGAGCGCATCGACGAGCACATGGAGCCGGACCCCATGGTCGGTTGGCGGGCGGCCGAGCTCTTGAACGAGGCGCTGCACCACGCCTTCGAGGACAGGCTCGGCGAGCGCCGCCCGGTGCTCTTCTTCGGCGCGTCCTTCGTGACGCCCAACTACACCGGGTACGTCAACGACTCGGAGCTGGGCGCGACCCACGGCCTGCTGACCTACGGCGTCTCCGGCTTCGGCCTGGGCCAGTCGATGCTGCTCGCGCGCAGCACCCTGCCGCGCTTCGAGGGGCGCCGCCCGCTGGTGCTGCTGGCGGTCGTGATCGACGCGGACCTACCCCGCGCGGCCCTGGCCGTGCGCGAGGGGGCGAAGCCGAGCTTTGCCTTGAACGGAGACGGCGACCTGGTGCAACGGCCCTTCGAGCCCGGCACCCTGGCCGAGGTGGCCGAGCGCGAACCGGTGGGTATCGCCAGCTACCTCCTGGCTTGGCTGGCCGGTCCCGCATCGCCCTTCGGCGCACCGATCCAGGCCCGCGACCTCGACCCGACCGACCGCGAGCGCGAACTGCTCGACCTCAACCTCGAGCTGATCGCAGCCGCCCGCGACGACGCCGAGGCTGCCGGCGGCGAGTTCGCGCTGGTCCTCTTCAATGGGCCGAAGACCCTCGCCCAGCCGCCCTCAGCGATCGAGCGCGACTTGCTCGAGCGCCTCGAGCTGCGCGGCATCGCCTACCTCGACTCGCGCCGCCTGTTCGACGCCGCCCGCGCGGCGGGAGCGCCCCCGAGCGCGTTCTTCTGGCCCGCCGGTCACCTGCGCCAGAACCACCCCAATCCCGACGGGGAGGTGCTGATCGCCGGGATGCTGCAGCTCGCCATAGGCGGACACCGGGACAGCCGAGACGGCGCGGCCGATCCCTACGCGCAGGCCTTCGAAGACTGAGCCTCAGCGCGGCCACACGACGTCACCGAGCTCGCCGATCGCTCCGTCGAGCGCGGTCGAGAGCTGCGCCCCCCCGGGCCCCTCGAACACGAGCGCCGAGGGCGCGGTGAGGACTCCCCGGAAGCGAAAGCGGCCGATCTCGTCGGTGGCTGCGAAGACAGGCAGCCTGTGCTTCACCGACAGCCCGATGCGTTCACCCGCGAGGGGCTGGCCGAGGGCGTCCACCAAACGCCCGGCGACCTCTTCAAGGGATTCGACCACCAGCTCGAGGCTGCGGGTGTCGCTCTCGATCTCGACTGCCTGCTCGACGCCATCGATCCAGTTGTGCGGGGCGATGCGAACCACATAGCTCCCCGTACGCACGCAAAGGCACGCGCTGCGGCCCGCTTCGACCCTGACTGACTGCCGCTCCCGCGAGGCCTGCCGGCGGTCGACCGCCCAGGCGGGCGTGAGGGTGACCACCCCCGCGATCGGGCGACCGTCCCCGCCCCGCAGGTCGACGTCGACGCGCAAGCGATCCTCGAGCACGACGATCTCCTCGCGCTCTCGGCCCGGCTCCAGCCGCCGGATCTCACGCGACCACAAGTCGGGTTCATCGAGCCCGACATGGCCCGAGGACAAGACCCGCAGCTCCAGCCGCTGCCGGGCGGGCGCCCTCTCGAAGACGCCGTATCCGCCGTCGTCCACCCCGACCAGGTCACCGAAGATGACCCCCGCGCGGCGCGCGCGCGAGTCATGGTCGTTGAACTCCGACAGGACCGCAAAGCCGCTCACCCCGCGACCTTCGGCGTCCACGACTCGCACGCGCAGGCGTGCGGCACGCTCCAGCTCGACGACGATCCGACCAGCGTCGAACTGCGACCGGTCGACGATCACGATTGCTTCGCGGTGTCCCTCGCAGCGTACGGCGATCAGCGAGCCCCCCGATCCGTTCGACGCGGGCACGGCTTCGACCTGCGCCCGGCCGGCCTCGTCGGTGATGTACTCCAGGTGGGCGCTGAGTGCACCGGCGGCCTCCGACGGCGTGTGGATCGTCTGGGTGAGCTGAGCTCCTGCGAGCGGCTGGCCCAGATCGTCGACCACCTCGACGGTCACCGGCCCACCCGAGCCGAGGACGATCCGATCGACGGGCAGCGCGCGGGAATCCGCGACCCTCGCCGCCACCAGCTCGACGACGGCCGCCTGCCGCCCGGGAGCCTCGACCATCAAGATGCCGCGCTCGGCTTCCAAGTTCTCGAGCAGGAACTGACCGGGGCCCAGGCGCGACCGCTCCACGCCCACCCATGGACCTTGGGAAGTCGCGCTGTGCCAACGAAGGTCGACTTCGTCCACCGGCGCTCCGGATGCCGACACCACGGCGATGCACGCGGACCAGGGGTCGTCGAGGGTCAGCTCGATTCGAGCGACGCCTTCGGCCAAGTAGCGGCCTCGTTCTCCGAAGCCGCGCAGGGTGGCGACCACCAGCGGCGGATCCGAATGGCGCCGGGCCGCGTCCACGGTCGCGGCCGCGAACTGCACCCGGCCACCGCCGTCGGCGATTGCGCTCCACGCGGACACGCCGGCGAGACGCACCTCGGCCCCGGCAGCGCTGCTTCCGTCCGGGCGCCGCACGAGAACCTCGAGGCCCGGGAGTTCTGTTGGGCGCCGACCTGTTTCCGCGGAAGTCCGGGCGCCGCCGCCGGGGCCGCGGGGCGACGAGATCGGCACACCCGGAGGCGTTGGATCGGAGCTGGTGGACTCGGGAAGGACGACCGCGGTCCGGTCTTCGGTCGCGGGCGGTGTGAGGTCCGACACGCCCCCGATCCACCCTCCGCCGAGTGCGAGGAGCAACACGCCAGCGAGGGAACACCCGGCCAACATCCATCGCATCGGAGCCTTGCTCTCGCCACTGGTGCCCACGGAACGAACCTAGCCTGGTCATCGGACGGCGCGGGCGATCAGCGCCGTGAATCTGCGGCGACACCTTTCGGACCAGCGAGGTGGGCCCGTGTCTCGGTCGATCGCAGCGTGACGCGATACTCAGTCTCGACTTCCCACGACTTCACCAATGTCCCCGGTGACTCCGCCGGGGATCGCATCGGGGTCCGGGTGGAAACCGGGGCCGTTGTCGAATCCGGGTCCCCTCGCTTGCACGACCTCGGCGCCGCTACGGACGAGGGTCCACCTGCATCCCAGGGTGGTCAGGTACTGGATGCCGCCCTCCAGGCCCCGAACGCGGAAGCGTCCTGACTCGTCACTGGCGACCGTCGCCACGATCTGCGCGCCGATACTCGCCGAGATGCGTTGGCCCTGGTGGGGGCGACCCTCAGGGTCGACCAGGCGCCCGGTCAGCTCGCCGGCGGACTCGACGACGAAGGCCTGCTGCTGGTCCGCGCCTTCGACCTCCAGCTCCCGGCGAAACGACTGCCCCCAGCCGCGGGGCCAGATCGAGACCTCGTAGCGACCGGGGAGGAGCCAGACCGGGGTCGGCTCGAGGTCGCTGACGTCCACGCGCCAGGAGTCGTAGCGCCCGGCGGGCTCGCCCTCGGCGGACAAGAGCGTCAGCAGGAGCTGACCCGCGAGGAACTCGCCGCGACCGTCGGAGAGGCTCAGCTCGAGGCGGGTGTGGCCCGCGAGGACGACCGTCTGCTCGCGCTCCTCTCCGGGTTCGAGCGCGCGCAGCTCCTGCGCCCAGGGGATGTGACCGTACTGCTGCGACGCGAACGCGGTGCCGACGCGCAGACCGATGGGCTGGTAGGTCGGCGCGCGCTCGAACACGCCGCGCCCCTCGGCGTCGAGCTCGATCACGTCCCCCACCGCGCCGCCGGACAAGCGCATCCGCAGGCCTTGGGTCTCGAGCCGTTGCAAGAACGCGATGCCCGGCACGCCGCGGCCGCGCTCGTCGACCATGTGGACCGACAGGCGCGCGGCGCGCTCGAGGGTGATCGTGACGGGGCCCTGCTCGGTCGCGTCCTCGGACAGGTAGACCTGTGTCGGTCGGTGGCCGGCACAGTCGGCGTGGAGCCGGCTGATCCCGGTCGGGACCGGGCCGCGGGCCTGGGGGATGCGTGCGCGGCCGGCGGCATCGGTGATCCGCTCGAGGCCGGCGGAGTCCTCCGCGTCCGAGATGCCGGCGATCCACTGCCACACCCGCGCTCCCTCCACGGGTCGACCCAGGTCGTCGACGACCCGGACGTCGATCGTGAGCGGGCCTGCGAGCACGACTCTGCACGGGCGCGGCGCGTCGGAATCCGACCGGCGCGCGGCGGCGACCATGGCGAGGGCGGACCCGAAGTCGGTCGACTCCACCAGCACCTGGCCGAGCTGTCCGTTCAGGGGTTCGATCAGGAACGTCCCGGCTGCGGTCGCAGTGACGGTCGGTCGGCTCCAGGGCGACTTCCCGGAATCGAAGTGCACGCCACGCCAGCGGATCGACGCCGCTTCCACCGGATCGCCGGCCTCGGTTCGCACATCCAACTGGGCCTGCCATGGTGCCTCGAGCACCAGCTCGAGGGTTCGCATCCCGGTCGCGAGGTGAGTGACCGCCTCGCCGTAGCCCTCCATCCGGGCCGTGACCAGAGGCAGACCATCGCGCGCGTCGCGCGGCGCGCGGACCAGGTCTTTGGCGTCGAAGCCCGCCTCGCCCGAGCGGTCGGTCGAGGCCAAGGGCCCCGAGGCGCCCAGCTCCACGACAGCGGCCTCGACGGGCAGCCCGTCGGAATCGACGACCCGCACCAACAGGGCAGCCTGTACCGCGACCCGCCGAGGGGCTGCGCCCGTCGAGAACGGGGCCGCCGGCTCGGCGACGACGGGGACCGCGGAGGCGCGGTCGAGTCGCGTCGACCCGCCCCGCTCCACCGACGGCAGGCCGGCCGTGGTCGCGCCCGCGTCTTGACCGCCGCCGGGTGCCGCCCAATGGCCGCTCCAGAACACCACCAGCGCCACTGCTGCCAGGCCCAGGGCCCGGGCCAGGACGGTCCGCCGCCCACGCTCCCGTCCGTTGCTGCGCCGCTCCCCCATGACCCGAGCCTAGCCTCGACCGCCGACCCCGCGCCTGTCGGGATCCAGCGGTGGAACAGCCGCCCCCCGCGCCCTAGGTTGCACCCCTCGCGCGGCGCTCGCCGCCGAACTTTTCCCGCGACCCCTGACCCCGACCCGTCCCATGGCCAAGCGCATCGACTGGTACTACCACCGCAAGGGCTGAACGAGCTGCACGCGCTCCGACTCGTACATCGAGTCGGTCGGCGCCACCGTCCGTGAGACGGTCAATGCCAGCAAGCAGCGCTACGGCGCCGCGGACCTCCCCGAGCTGTTCAAGGGCGCGTCGAAGGTCGTCGCCATGAAGGGCAAGAAGCTCGAGGTGCTCGACCCGGCGAAGGACGCGGATCGCCTCGCGGACCACGTCCTGGGTCCGACCGGCAACCTGCGAGCGCCGACGGTCAAGAAGGGCAAGACCTTCCTCGTGGGCTTCAGCCCCGAGGGCTACGACGCCCACTTCTGAGCGAAGCGGTGCCCGCATCGGGCCTCGAGCAGCACGTCACGCTAGCATCGCGGCGTGGCGCGCCTCCTGCACCTCATCCACTCCTTCCCGCCCGAGACCCGGGGCGGGATCGAGGCTCACTTGGAGCACCTCGCTGCGGCCCAAGCAGCGGCGCACGAGGTGAGCGTCGTGGCCGGCAGCAACGCCGAGCGACTGAGCGGGCGTTGGGACGGCAACAGGGATCTGCGGCCGGAGCGTGAGCAGGCCGGCGGCGTGACCGTGCTACGCCTGCCGACCGAGACGGAGATCGAGCGCTTCGCTGCGGGCGGCGCGTCGGCGAACCTCGCGCGTTTCGAGCGCATCCTCGACGCGGAGCGGCCGGATCTGCTCCACGTGCACCACTTCGCGATCACCGGTCCGGGGCCGGTGCGGCTGGCCGCGGCGCGCGGGATTCCGGTGGTCGTGAGCCTGCACGACCTGTTCACGATCTGCCCGCTGTTCTTTCGGCTGCGGGACGAACGTGTGCTGTGCGCCGAGGACGTGACCCCCCAGACCTGCGTGGAGTGCCTCGCGCACAGCGGGGGCCTTCGCCCCGACGCGGTCGCCGGCCCCTTCGCAACGCGGAGCGCGGCCTTTCGCGACGAGCTGACCGCCGCGGCAGCGATCCTGCCCCTGTCCCACAGCCAGAGCCAATACCTGCGCCGGGTGCCGCTCCTGGCCGGCCTGACCCTCGAGCCGATCGGGTTCCCGGCGGCCCCCGCGCCGACCCGCGGTCCCCTCGAGCTGCGCCTGCCCGACCTGCCGCTGCACGTGGCCACCTGGGGCGGCTTGGTGCGCGGCAAGGGGCTGCACCTCTTGGTGGAGGCGGCGACGACACTGCCGCCCGACTCGATCGAGCTGCACCACCACGGCGGGATCATCGATGCCGCCTACCGCGCCGAGGTCGAGGCCGCCGCCGGCCAGGTGCCGCTGACCTTCCACGGCCCCTACGCCCCCGACGACCTGGCGAGGCGGCTGGCCCACTGCGACCTGGCGGTGCACCCCTCGCTGTTCCTCGAGACCCACGGCTACACGACGGACGAAGCCCTGCGCCTGGGTCTGCCGGTGCTGGTGCCCGACCGCGGCGCGCCGCGCGAGCGCATCGGACGGCGCGGCCGGACCTTCCGCGTGGGCGACGTGGAGGACCTGCGCCGGCACCTGACCGAGTTCGTGGAGCACCCCGAGCGCCTCCTGACCCTGCGCGCGGGCGAGCCGGGGGAGCTGCTCGAGTTGCGCGAGTACAGGGGACGCCTGGACGCGATCTACGACCGAGCCCGCCAGGCGCCCCACTGAGGGGGCTTGGCGTTCGTACGGTGCCAGGCACAAAGCCGCCGCCTAGTGGGAGCCGGTGATGCCGCCTCCGGCGGCATCACCGGCTCCCACTAGGCGGCGGCTTTGTGCCTGGCACCGTACGAACGCCAAGCCGGGCGAGGGCCTCGGGGACACAGGGGCCGAGGTCGGGCAGGCGCAAGGCCTCGTCGATCGTGAACCACTCGACGCGCTGGCCCTCGCGCGCTCGAACCTCGCCGCTCCAGGCCGTGACCTCGAAGCACCAGTGCTCGTAGGCGCGGCCGCTGGCGGCGTCGGTGTGCTCGATGCGCGCCGTGAGACGGAACGCGGTGGGAGCGACGCCCAACTCCTCGCCCAGCTCGCGAATCAGCGTCGCTTCAGGCTCCTCGCTCGACTCCGGATGGCCGCCGGGCCAGTCCCATTGGCCCGGGTAGACCTTCGCGTGGTCGGGGCGGCGTTCCAAGAGGACGCGGTCGCCGTCGCGCAGGAAGCCGCCGACGGTGGCGTGGGTCGGGGGTGGCCAGGCCCCGACCTCGCCGGGGAGTCGACCGAGCGCCTGGAGGTACCGCTGCGCGTCGAACAGGCGACGACCGAACCAGGCACGTCCCGCAGCGTCCACCGTCTCCGCCGACGACGGTACGACCTCGACCCGCGTCCCCCGCGGCAACAGCTCGAGCAGGTCGGCGCAGCGATCGACGTCGTACCAGGCAGCCTCGATCGCGGCACTGGGCCACAGGGGCACGCGCCAAGTCCGCTCGACGAAGCCTCGCTCCGCCACCTGGCGGCGGCGCTCCACCAACTCGAAGGCGACCATCTCGAGCAGCACGTGGGTGGGCAGCCGCGCGCCGACACGGCGCCAGCCTGCCACAGCTGGCCCCGCGGGATCGATCAGGTCGCGGAACTCCGACCGCGGTCGCGGGTCGATCACCAGGCGCCAGGTCATCGACCGTCCACCGCCTTGTCCACGGCGGCCCCCAACAGGTCGCGGTTGAGCTCGAACGGTTGCCGCGAGTCCGCGGTAACCCAGCCCTCGACTGCCGCGCGCTCTCGCAGGGCCTGCGCGAACAATCCCATCAAGAGCGGATTCTCGTCCACCGTGCGCGCCGCGCGCGCGCCGAGCCGCTCGAGGGCGACCCGCGTCGGCAGATCCAGGAACAACGTCAGGTCCGCCGGTGGGTAGCCGGACAGCGCCTCGGTGCACCAGGGGTCCCAGCCGTAGCGCGCGCTGGCCAGGGCCTCGTGGGTCGGCAGGTAGCGGTCGAACAGGAGCACGTCCGCGTCCGCCATGGCCGGGCGCACCGCTTGCTCGAGGTACTCGAGGCTGTCGTGCAACTTGGCTACTCGCTGCAGGGGCCAGCGGTGCAGGTCGCGCTCGCCGACACAGGCGCGGTTGAGGTCGGTCACGGTGCGGTGGAAGACCCCGTGGCGGTAGATCTTGAGCCGCGCCACGCGCAGCCCGCGCGCGGACAGGCGCGCTTCGATCGCGTCCAGGTGGCTCGACTTGCCGGCCCCGTCGACGCCGCAGACCGCGATCACCAGGGCGCCTGTGTGCGCGTCCGGCGCGGGGTCGATCGCGCCGACCTCGCGTTCGAGGCTCTCGGCGTAGACGTCGATCCCGGCCAGGGCCAGGTTCTCCTGGGCCAGGGCCGCGAGGCGCGCTGAGGGCGCGCGCGCCGCCAGCAGGCGGTGCCAAGCCTCGCGCGCCTTCGCGTCGAGCTCGCCGGCGGGCAGCAGGCCCCACCAGGAACTCGGCACCTTGGAGGCGCGGCGCGCGGTGTACCAACGGCGCTCGGGCGGCGCGCCGGCGTCCGCGCGCACAGCCGCGACGAGGGCACCGTCGAGCTCGACGAAGCCCGCTGGGCCCGCGTCGATCGGCCGGCCATGCTCGAGCACCACCTGTTCGTAGGGCCGGTGCGGCGATTCGACCAACTCGACGGTCAAACGCGGCCCGTCGGTCTCGAGCTGCGCGCGCAGACACAGCCCACGCAAGCAAGCGGCTCGGGGCGAGTCCGCGAGTTCGATGCCCCCGGCGCCCACCTCTCGCGCGCGCTGCACGAGCTGTCGGACGTCGAGCGGCTCCCGCCGCAGGTCCAAGGCTCCCGCCGGCGCCGGCCCCTCGAGCTCGACGAGCTGGGGCCACAGCCAGCCCAGGGGCCCGGTGGGCGGAACGACGAAGAGCGGCGCGCTCAACGGATCAACTCGACCAGCCCCGGGTTGATGTCGAACAACAGCTCGCCTGCGAAGGCCCGCAGGAGCCCGTTGGCTCGGGCGCGGTGCTCGAGGCGCGCGGCGCGCCAGGCGCTCCAACCCTGGGGGCAATGGCGTTGCAGCGCGAGCTCGAGGCCCTCGATCCAGTGCGCGTCGTCCGGAGCGAAGCTCGCCGGGAAGGGCGAGCGCGTGGGCAGCTCCTCGGCCAACTCGACGCCCAGGGCGCGCACGGAACCGGCGGGGGCCGCCAGCAGTTCAGCCAGAAAACCACCCTCGGGCCGCAGGGGCAGGATCCGCACGCCGTCGGCGTCCGCCGGGATCCGTGCCTCGGGAGGCAACAGCGCGCTGGCCAGGGGTTCGACGGTCAGATCCACCGCTTCCAACGCTGCCAACAGGATCGCCCGCGACCGCCCATGCCCCGCGAGCGCCGGCAACCGCGCCACGCGGAACCCGCGCGCCTTGACCTCGTCGGCGAGCTCGGTGGCCGTCGCTCCGAGCGCCCCGGCGTCGAAGACGTTGGCCTCCTGCGCGAGGGCCCCGCGCCACAGCCCCAACTCGCGATCCCCCGCGTACCAGGGCAGGCTCGCGTGGATGTCCGGCGGCAGCACGACCGCCGACTTCACCACCAACGCCCCCGGCGCTCGCCCTTCGGCAAGAGGGGCTCCAGGAACTCGCGCGCCTTGGTCAGGCCGTCCTCGGGCGCGAAGATCGGGTCCTCGTTCTCGACCGTGAGCCAGCCGCGGTAGTCGCGCAGGGTGAGCTCGCTGATCAGCCGCTTCCACGGCACGTCGCCCCAGCCAGGCACGCGGAAGCGAAAGCCCCTATCAGGCCGCGCCCAGTCGCCGTGGGCCATCAGGCCCGAGCGCCGCGCGTTGTGCTCGACCAGCTCGCCGTCCTTGGCGTGCACGTGGGCCACGCGCCCGTGGAGCTCCGCGGCGAAGACCACAGGATCGATCCCCGCCAGCAGCAGGTTGGCCGGGTCCAAGTTGAAGGCCAGGGCCTGGTGGCCCTCGAACAGCGCCAACGCCTCGTGCGCCGTCTCGAGGTTGTAGACGATCTGCTTGGGGTGCGGCTCCTGGCCGAAGCGCAGGCCCAACTCGCCGTAGAGGTCCAGCACCGGCGCGAAGCGCTCGCGGAACACCGGCTGCATGCGCTCCCAACCGCCGGGGTCGGGCCAGGGGAAGGCGCGCGTGTAGTCCTCGCAGCCGACGAAGCCGATCACCAGGTCGAGGCCCAGGGCCGCTGCCGCGCGCCCGGCCGCTTCCAGTCGACCGCGCGCGAAGGCGACCTTGTCGTCGGGACTCCCGGCGCAGATGCGATCGGTGTCCCCGTGGTGCGGCCCGAGCAGGAGCTGGCCGTCCTGGTGGATCGACAGGCAGGTCAGCTCGAGCCCCGCGCGCTCCAGCGCCGCGCGCAGCTCGTCGACCGCCGCGCCGCCGGTCGCCAGGGCGTCGAGATCGACCCAGGGGTTGCCGCGGTGCACCGGCAGTTCGAGTCCCTCGAAGCCGAGGGCCGCGATCGCGGCCAGCCCCTCGGGTAGCGAGCGGTCGTAGAAGGGCTGGGGAGTGCAGGCGAGGCGCATGGGCGGCGGTCAGTCGATCGCCAACCGAGGGTAGTCGCAACGGGCGCAGGGCGATCCCGCCGGGAGCCGGCCTTCGATGTGGTTGCGCCGGATCTGCATCAGGCGCGCGTCGTGCCACAGGTCCTCGAGGCTGCGCTGCGCCACGTCGCCGATGATCTCCTCGCGCCACCAGTCGGAGTTGCAGAGCACCATGCGGCCGTCGAAGAGCACGTAGGCCTTCACGAAGGGCCGCTGGCAGACGGCGGGACGGTCGCTCAGCGCGCAGCCACCGGCGCGCAGGGCCTGGGCGTCCACGGCGCCGGCGCGGTTCGACACGGGACGCAGGAACACCGGCAGGCCGACCCGTTGCTCGAAGGCGTCGGCGCGCTCCGCCGCGTCGCCCAACTCGAGGGCCGAGACCTGCACGCGCATGGAGCCGAGGTCCCCGGCGGCGCGCAGCCGGCCGAGGGCCTCGAGGTTGGCCACCACCGCGTCGAAGTCGAGCCCGACCATGACCGCGCCGTAGGCCCCGCGCTCGAAGCCGTTGACCGACACCGTGATCTCGCCCATGCCGGCCTCGGCCAACTCCACGGCGCGCCGCGCGTCGAGCAGTTGACCGTTGGTGATGATCGTGACCTCGGCCTCGGGTACCACCTCGCGCGTGCGCCGGACGAGCCGCGGCAGGCGCTTGTCGACCAGCGGCTCGTTCATCAGGAAGGGGCTGATGCGCTCGACGCCGCGACCGGGGAGCTGGCGGAGGATGCGCTCGTAGAGGTCCTCGGTCATCTGCCCCGAGGAGAGCGCGCGGGTGACCTGCGGATGGGGGCAGGTACTGCAGGCCGCGTTGCAGTGGGTCGCGGTCTGGACCTGGAGCTTGGTGAAGAAGGGCAGGCACTCGCGCTCGACGTCGACCGCGGCGACGCGGCCGGTGCGCAGGCGCTGCAACAGGTCGCGCTCTCGGTCGCCCTCGGTCAGGCGGTCGATGGCCCTCACCGGCTCGCCTCCGCGATCGTGACGGCTGAATCACTCGGGCGCACCGAATCGGCGATGCGCGCGGCGAGGGTACGCCGCGAATCCTGGGGGATGCCCCAGGGGTGCGCGGCCAGGGCGGCCTCGATCGCCCCGGCGCTGGGCGCGCGGGCGGCGGCCAGGGCGGCGCGCTCGAAACCCGCCAACAACTCCGCGAACGCCAGGGCCCTGGCGGCGGCCGGACCCTCGATGACCGGACTCGGCGGCGGCGCGCCGAAGGGCACTTGCAGGCCCCACTTCTCCACCGGCGCTCCGTCGTCGATGCCGGGCAGGAACCCGCGGTTGGCGCAGGTGATCGCCAGGCGCCGCGGTCGGCCGTCGAACAGCGACTCCAGGGCCGGCACCACCGCCAGCTCGTTCCAGGGCATCTGGCGACTCAGCAGGGGCTCGGGCAGGCGCGCGTCCTGGGCCGTGGCGAAGTGGGCGTGCAGCTCGCCGGCGATGGCGGCCAGCTCGGCCCCGCGCGACCGGCCGCGGGTTCGTTGACGTTCGAGCTCGCGCGCCCGGTGCTCGTAGAGCCGCAGGTACGAGAGCGGCAGGTCTTCGCGCCGCGCCATGGCCGCCGGCTCGACCCCGAACTCACGGGCATCGGGAAGGGCCGCGATCGCGGCCAACAGCTCGGGCAGCCGATCGCGCCCCGTCCCGTCGCGCACGGCGGTGAACGCGCCCTGGTGGTTGAGGCCGATGTAGTCCGCGTCCACCTCGAGCGCGTCCAGCCCCGCGACCTCGCAGGCCGAGCGCAGGGTCGCCTCCGGCAGCTCGCACAGGCCCAGGGCGCGCACGCCCGGCTCCTGCTCGAGGGCTGCGACGAGGATTCCGAGCGGATTCGACAGGCAGATCGTCGGCGCACCGGGCGACAGGCGCGCCGCGCGCCGCGCCAGGTCCAGCACCACCGGCAGGCTGCGCACGGCGGCGGCCAGTCCGCCGGGGCCGATGGTCTCGTCACCCGGCAGGTCCAGGTCGTGGCCGATGCGCTCGTCCTCCTCGCGCCCGGCGAAGCCGCCGACGCGCACGCCCATCAGGACCAGGTCGGCGCGATCCAGGGCCTGGTCCGGGTCGGTGGTGGCCGCATAGACGTGGTCGGCCCCGGCCGCGCGGGCCACGAGGTCGCAGAAGCGCGCCGTGGCCGCGGTCGCCCGCGCGCGACGGCCGAGCAGCACCAGCTCGAGCCGCGGCAGGTGTGCGGCGCGCTGGCCGAGGGCCTCGGCGAGCTGCGGCGTGAAGGCACTCGAGCCGCCGAGCACCGCGATGCGCCGTCGTTCAGAGTGCGTGGAATTGGCGTAGGGCATCGCAGACGCGCTGGATCTCGCGTCCCTCGAGTTCGTGGGAAACGGGGAGAGAAAGGACCTGGTCCGCGAGGGCCTCGGCCACGGGCAAGGCGCCGCGAGCGTAGCCGAGGTCCGCGTGGGCCGGCTGCAGGTGCGGCGGGATCGGGTAGTGCAGGCCGGCCTTCACGCCTCGCGACGCCAGCCAGGAGCGCAACTCGTCCCGGCGCGGCGTGCGGACCACGTAGAGGTGCCAGGCGTGGCGACCGGGACCAGGCTCTGGCAGGGTCAGCTCGTCGATGTCCGCCAGGGCCTCGGCGTAGCGCGCCGCATGGTCGCCGCGACGCTCGATCCAGCCCTCCAGGTGGCGCAGCTTCACCCGCAGGATCGCCGCCTGTAGGGTGTCGAGCTTCGAGTTGGGCGCGACGTCGTGCACCTCGTACTTGCCGCGCTTGCCGAGGTTGCGAAGGCGCTCCAACGACGCCGTCAGCTCGGCCGAGTCGGTGGTCACGCAACCGCCGTCCCCGAAGGCACCCAGGTTCTTGGAAGGGTGGAAGCTGAAGCAGCCCGCGCTGGCGCCGGAACCGGCCGGGGTGCCGTCGGCGCAGCGGGCCCCGTGCGCCTGGGCCACGTCCTCGATCAGGTGCAGGTCCCGGGCGGCGGCCAGGGCGCGGAAGGCGGGGCCGTCGCAGGCGCGTCCGTAGAGGTGCACCGGCAGCAGAGCGCGGGTGTGCGGTCCGATGGCCGCCGCGGCAGCGTCCGCGTCGAGCAGCATCGTCCGCGGGTCGGGGTCGACCAACACGGGCCGCGCCCCCACCTGGCGGATCGCGTGCACGGTCGCGACGAAGGTGTTGGCTGCGGTGATCACCTCGTCGCCCGCTCCCACGCCGAGGCCGCGCAGGGCCAGGACCAGGGCATCGGTGCCGGAGTTCACGCCGACGGCGTGGCGGGCGCGGACGTAGACCGCGAACTCCGACTCGAAGGCGGCGACCGAGGGACCCAGGACAGGGTCCTCTTCGAGCAGGACGCGCTCGAGTTCCGGCAGCAGCTCCGCGACCAGGGCGCGGTACTGACGCGCGTAGTCCTTGGAGGGCACGGGGTCCGCGGTGGGCAGCGCGTCCGCGACGGGAGCGGCGTCCCGCGCCGGCGCCACGCTCGCTTCGCGCCCGGCGTTCGCGCCCGAGTCGACCCCTCCCGCCGGTGCGGAGCCGCCGGGGTTCGCCCCCGCCGCGCCGGTCAACTCGGCACCTCGCTCGGCGCGCCCAGGCGCTCGAGGGCCAGGGCCGCCGCTCCGCGCGCACCGGCCCAGTCGCCCGCTGCCGCCGGCTCGATCACGGCACGGGCGTTGGGCCCGAAGCTGCGCGCACGGGCCTCGGCGCGCACGCGCTCGAGCCAACCCTCGCCGAGGGCCAGCACGCCGCCCATCAGCGACACGCGCCCCGGGTTGATCAAGAGCAGCAGGTTCGCGATCCCCGCGCCCAGGGCGACCGCGCCCCGCTCGATGGCCGCGAGCGCGTGGGGGTCGCCGGCGCGCGCGGCGGCCGCGACCTGGTGCAGGTCGACGGCGCGAGCTTCCGTCGACGCAGATGCTGCCCGGACAGTCCCGGGCCAGCCGTGGCGGTCCCAGGCCTCGCGGGCAGCCGCGGCGATGGCCGTGCCCGATGCGAGGGTGTTCAGCGCGCCGCGATTGCCGCTCGGGTGCTCGCGACCCTGGGCGTAGTCGATCGTCGTATTGCCCAGCTCGGCCGAGGTGTTGGTAGCGCCGCGGTGGATCCGCCCTCCCAGGACCAGGGCCGCCCCGATGCCGGTGCCCACGGTGACCAGCGCCAGGTCGAGGTCATCCGGGGAACCCAGGGCCAGGTACTCGCCCCAACCGGCGGCCGTGGCGTCGTTGTCGACGAAGGTCGCCAGGCCCGTGCGCCGCTCCAGCTCCGCCGCGGCGTGCACCCCTCGCCAGGGGGGCAGGATCACCGAGGACTCGACCGTGCCACGTTCGTGGTCGACCAGACCGGCGATGCCGACGCCGAGCGCCCGCGCCGGTCCGTGCTGCGCCGACAGCTCCAGGACCAGATCGGCGGTCGCGCGCAGCACCGGCTCCACAGCGTGGCCCGCGGGCGTCGCGACGCGCCGCTCGGCCCGCCTGCGACCCGCCGCGTCGAAGACCGCCGCGGCGATCTTGGTGCCGCCGAGGTCCACGCCGATCGCGCAGCCCGCTGCTCGCTCTGCGCCGTCGATCACGCCGGGGCCTCGCCCGGTAGGCCCACCTCGACCACGAACAGACGCAGGTCGGCGTCGGAGTCGTTGACCAGCCCGTGCTCGCCGCCGGCGCGGTTGACGACCACGCTGCCCGCACGGACCGCGAAGCTCTCGCCGTCGCGCGTCATGCGGCCGCGCCCCTCGAGCACCAGGTAGAGCTCCTCGTCGCGGCCGTGGCGATGCAGACCGATCGAGCTCCCCGGCGGCAGCACGGCGTAGTCGACGAAGTGGATCGGTCCCTCGAAGGCGTCCGGTCCGAAGAGGCGATTGAACAGGATCCGGCCCTGCCCGCCGTGGGCCACGGTCGGCTCGAGCTCGAGCTCGCCCAGCTCGCGGCGACGGACCCGATCCCCATCAACGGCGCCGCTCACGCGCGCGCCTCCACCGCCGGCTGAACGATCTCCGCCGCGCGCCGCTCGAAGGCGGCCAACAGCTCGGCCTCGTCCAGATCCGCTACGATCTCGACATCGCCGATCCTGCGCGGCAGCACGAAGTTGAGCGCCCCGCCGCGGATCATGCGGATCTCCGCCAGGCGCGCCACCGCACCGGGTCCGTCCACCGGCCCCACCGGGTCGTCCAGGCCGTAGACCGCCAGCAGGTCGAGGATCGCGCTCGCGTCATCCTCGTCGATGGTGCCGCGCGAGCGCGCCAACTGCGTCGCCACCGCCATGCCCACCGCGACCGCCTCGCCGTGGCGCACGCCCACGTAGGCGCGATCGGTCTCGAGCGGGTGTCCGAGGGTGTGGCCGAAGTTGAGCGGACGGCGCAGATCCGCCTCGTAGGGGTCGCGGGCGATCAGCTCCATCTTCAGGCGCGCCGCCTCGTGGACCACGGCGGCCAATTCGTCCACGTCGCCGGCTCGAAGTCGGTCGGCGCCAGCTTGCAGACGCGCGAAGAGCTGCGGACTCGCGATCACGGCGACCTTGATCGCCTCCGCGATTCCCGAGCGGAAGTCGCGCGGGCCCAGGGTCGCGAGCAAGCGCGGATCGATCAGCACGGCGACCGGATGGTGGAAGGCGCCGTAGAGGTTCTTGGCCTGGGGCGAGTCCACCGCGACCTTGCCGCCGACGGAAGCGTCGAGCTGCCCGATCAAGGTCGTGGGGACGTTGGCGTAGCGCACGCCGCGCATGTAGGCCGAGGCCACGAAACCGCCGAGATCGCTGATCACCCCGCCGCCGAAGCAGACCAACAGGCCGCGCCGGTCGAAGCCCATGCGCGCCAGGCGCTCCAGGAGGTCGCCGAAGACGGCGATGGTCTTGGAGCCCTCCCCCGGAGTTACGGTCAGGAGGTCGGGTTCGGACAGACCCGCCCGGCGGTAGCCGGCCAGGAGGGCTTCAAGGTGCAAGTCCGCGACGCGCTCGTCGGTCAGGACCACGTGCCGGCGGGCATCACAGCGCCGCGCTAGTTCGGAGCCCGTGCGATGCACGAGTCCGGCCTCGAGCAGCACCGAGTAGCTGTCCTCGCGAGGCACTTGGACCGTGAAGCCCAGGGCAGCCCGATGGGTCGGAGAAATTGGGGTCGATCCGCTTCCAAGTGTGCTCATCGTTTTCCGCTGGTTCGGCCCTAGCGGAGCGTCGTCGGGGCGTTGGCAAGTTGATTTGAAGTAAGTCCCCGAAGGTCGAGCCTAGGTGGAACCGGGCGATCACGGGTGCGTCGAGGGCGGCGAATACGAGAAGGTAACAACGCGTGGGTCGCCCGCGCCGGAGCCGCGGACCAGTGCCGCCCGGGGGCCCGCCAGGCCGCCCCAGGCTGTCGGACAGAAGGGCCGCCCCCTACGCTACGAGGCTCCATGCCCTGCTCCGAACCGACCCTGCGCGGCACCGTGGCCCTGCTGCTCGGCTGCCTGACGGCCGTGTTGACCACCGGCTGCGGCAGCTCCGAGCCGCCCGCGACCGGCACGCCCGACATCGTCATCGTGCTGGTCGACACCCTGCGCGCCGACCACCTGGGCTGCTACGGCTACGACCTGCCCACCAGCCCCGAGATCGACGACCTGGCGGCCACGGCGACGCTGTTCGAGAACCACACGACCCAGTCGAACTCGACCTCGCCGTCGATCCTCTCGATCCTGACCGGGGTCTACCCCCAGACCCACCGCAACTACTTCGCGGTGCCCCTCGAGGGGACCTTCGACGACCGCAGCTACCTGGCCAACGTGGCCCAGCGGTTGGAGGAGCTGGACTACAGCGCCCACTCGGTCTGGAGCCACCCCCTGTGGAGCGTGCGGCCCGGCGGCAGCGCCTTCGACCGCGGGTTCGAGAGCTACCTGACCCTGCCCCAGGACCGCTCCTACCTGGAGAAGATCGAGCTGGGCGATGCGCGCTTCGTCACCGACAAGGCGATCGGGCTGCTCGACACCTGGCAGGAGCGGGCGCCGGACTCGCCGCTGCTGCTCCTGGCCCACTACTTCGATCCGCACACGCCCTACGACCCGCCGCCCCAGGACCTGGATCGCTTCCTGGGCGATCACCTCAGGGCTGTCGGCATGGAGCGGCTCGAGGGCCAGCTGCGGGGTGTGCTGCCCAAGCGCGGTGAGCGGCTGTTCGACAACCAGCGCGAACAGAAGCTCGGTTCCCTGGCCCTGGGCCGCGCGCGCTACGACGAGGAGATCCGCGACATGAGCCGCGAGGTCGGACGGCTGCTGGCTGAGCTGCAACGGCGCGACCTGTTCGACGACGCGCTGGTGATCTTCCTGGCCGACCACGGCGAGAACATGGAAGGCGACGACTTGGGCCGGCGCAGCATCCGCTTCAGCCACGAACGGCTGTACGAGGGGGTGGTCGGCACGCCGCTCGTCGTCAAGCTGCCGCGCCAGCGCGAGGCCCGGCGGATCGCCGGCCTGTCCCAGAACATCGACGTGCTGCCGACGATCCTCGAGCTGCTCGGGCTCGAGTCCGACCCGCCGGTGGACGGAGTGAGCCTGGTGCCGCTCCTGCGCGGCGAGCGCGAGGAGGTACACGAGCGCGTCTTCAGCGAGTCCTCCGACCAGCTCGAGAAGGCGGTCAAGACGCGCGAGCTGAAGTTGATCCAGCCCACGCCGGAGACGGCCGCCGAGGTCTACCGCTGGCGCGAGGATCGGCGCGAGACCCGCGACGTGGCGGGCCGGCTGGAGGCAGCGGAGCTGGCGGACCTGCTCGGCAGCCTGGAGGCCTTTCGGCCCGAGGCCTGGCTACGTTGGACCCTGGAGCCCGACGCGGAGCCCTTCGAGGCGACCCTGCAGGTGCGCCTCACCGCGGGTGAGATCCAAGACGTCGACGGAGACGGCTGGCAGCGCTCGTCCGATGGAACACAGGCCACCTGGACGGGGCCCGTCGCGGACGAGCGCGTCGAGCTGGGCCTGCGGCTGACGCGTTCCCTGCCCGGCGCCCAGGTGCGCGTGGCCGTGAGTGGCGGCGGTCCCCTGCTCGAGCGCCTGGCCCTGGGGGCCACGCCGCTGGGCCGCTGCGCCGTGTTCGAACTCGCGCCCGAGGGTCAAGCGAGCCCGGCGGCGGCGGGTCGCGCGGTGCGCGTGACCCACGGGCCCGAGCCGTCGACCGTGCGACTGCACTATGCCTTCGACGAACCGACGGCGATCGAAGTGGAGGCCGCCCACGAGGTCGACCGCTACGGCCTGGCGATCGAGATGGACGCCGACGAGCAGGCCCGCGGGTTCGCGCCGGCCAAGGCCCCGCCGCGTTCGCGGCCCGCGTCGGCGCTGCGTTCGGACGCCGCCACCCAGGGCACGATCGAGCTGCGCGGGGATCCCGACCTCGGCGCCCTGCGCTGGCGGGTGTCCGTGGACGGCGAGCGCGTTGCACGCGAGGACCTGGCCATCGACGCGGTGCCCTGCGATCCCCTCGCGATCGGCTTCCAATGGGACACGCCCGCCGACGGAGTCGTGCGCGCGACCCTGGACGCCAGGCTCCCGCGGGACCTGGCTCCGGGCGCAGTCGTGCTGCGTTACGAGATGAGCGGCGAGGCAACCTCCACCGACATCGGCGGCTTCGACGCCTCGACCCTCGACGAGCTGCGCGAGCTGGGTTACGTGAAGTAGGCCCGGACGCGGGGTAGGCCCTCCCGCGGGAGTGGCCGCTGGGCTCCAGCGGTCGGATTGGGTCACCACAGCGTCAGGGCGCTCCACCGGTTCTTCCCGTTGGCGCACTTCGCCCGGGTCTCGGGCTCTTCGACGGGCGGGCTGCTCGCCCAGCCCCTGCCCTCGATGCTGAGGTACGCCGGCTGGACCGCGGGCCAGATCGCCGCCTTCACCGACGTGGCGCCCGTCTTCTGGGCAGTGAAGCCACGGATCGGACTGCTGACCGATTCTGCTGGCCGCGACTTCCGGCGTGGCCTCCTCCGATGCCGTCGTCGACGCGCTCATGGTCGCGACGGCCCAGCTCGCGGGCTGACGGCGCTGTCCGCAGTCCGTTCAAGGTGTGACCCTCGGGGGCGCTCCGTGCCACCGCCTTGCGACGCGGCAGTTGAGGCGCTTGACGATCTCCGCTCGCAATCGCGAGAACCCTGGCCTACTCCACCATGGTCGGCGGAACGTCGTCCGCCGTTGTCTGCGGCGTGGTTGGTTGCTGCTTCCCCATTGCTGCCCACGTGTAGCTCGACCTCGCGGCCCCGACCCGTCCAGCGCGGCCATCGGGGACCGTCTTCGCGACGTCGAGGTGCCTCTCGAACGTGAGCCAGTCCGTCACCGAGGCGCTCGGCGGTTGGATGTTCGTGACCGCGGGGCGGACCTGGGGCCAGCCTCCGACTGCCGCCGCCCTGGGCCTGACCGGCGCGCCAAGCCGCCCCATCCACCGCCGCCCGCTGGGCCATCGAGTCCTCGTTGGGGCACAACTTGAACGTCCGAGTAGCCGAACACCCGATCGGCGGCGAACCCGCTTGATTCTCACCCAAGAAGCGCTAGAACCCTCGCCGCTCGGGAGCACGACCCTGGGGCTCTGTCCACTTCGGACGAGCCGGGGCCGTCGACCCCGGCCGCTCGGCGGAAGGACGCCGACATCTGATGGCTGACGACTCACAGTCCCTTCGAGGCGGCTTGCTCGATGCCGACGTCGCCACGGGCGAGCCGAGGCGCGAAGAGGTCGAAACGACCCCGCCAGACCCGTTGCCGCCATCGAGCGGCACACCAAGGACCAAGGTCCCGAGGAATCGGGGCCGTTCGAGGGCGGCGGCTGCGCCGCAGCAAGCGCGACCGGCTCCGACCTACCGCGAGCGGCATCACCCCGATGCCACCGACGAGGAGTGGGGCGATTGGAAGTGGCAACTCCAACACCGCGTCCGCGATCTGGACGGGCTCGAGCGGGTCTTCCGCCTCTCGTCCGACGAGCGGACGACCGTCGAGCAGCTCGGGGACCGGCTGCCGGTGGGGATCACGCCCTATTACGCGTCGTTGATGGATCCCCGCGATCCACACGACCCGCTGCGGCGCACGATGGTGCCGGTCGGAGGGGAGCTGATCCGCGGAGCGGGTGAGGAAGACGACCCCCTCGGCGAGGACCACGACATGGGCGTGCCCGGGCTCGTGCACCGCTATCCCGATCGAGTCCTGTTCCTGGTTTCGACCTTCTGCGCGACCTACTGCCGCTATTGCACCAGGGCGCGGCTGGTCGGCAAGACCGGCGAATACCACTTCAACCGCGCCCAGTACGAGCGCGCGCTCGACTACATCGCACAGCGTCCGCAGATCCGAGATGTGCTCATCTCGGGCGGGGACCCGCTGACGATGGCGGACGACCGCATCGATTGGCTCCTGGGCCGGTTGCGGGCGATCCCCCACGTGGAGTTCGTCCGCATCGGGACGAAGGTGCCCGCGGTGCTGCCCCAGCGCATCACCCCCGAGTTGTGCGAGATGCTCAAGCGCCACCATCCGCTGTGGCTGAGCGTGCACTTCATGCACCCGAACGAGCTGACCCCCGAAGTGGCTCGCGGCCTGGGGCGGCTGGCGGACGCGGGTATCCCGCTCGGCAGCCAGACGGTGCTCCTGGCCGGGGTGAACGACGACGTCGAGACCCTGACACGGCTCTCGCACGGGTTGTTGATGAACCGCGTGCGCCCCTACTACCTCTATCAGTGCGACCCGATCAGCGGCTCCGCGCACCTGCGGACCCCCGTTGCCAAGGGAGTCGAGCTGATCGAGGGCATGCGCGGCCACACCACCGGCTACGCGGTGCCGACCTTCGTCGTCGATGCGCCCGGTGGCGGCGGCAAGATCCCCCTCTCGCCGAACTACCTGGTCGGACGCGACGGTGACGATGTCGTCCTGAGGAACTACGAGCGCAACGAGTACCGCTACTACGACCCGCAAGCGGGCGAAGGAGCGGTCCAGTGACGGCCACGACCTCCGAAGCCTTGGCCGTGGCTCCCTGTGTCCGCTGCGCGAAGGTCCAGCGGACCTGCTGCCAGCGCGCCGAGATTCTGCTCACCGAGGGTGACGTCGCGCGCATCGCGGCGCACACCGGGAGCGACACGTTCTTCGAGCACCGCGCCCCGGAGGCGGCGGACTACGTCGAGTTCGACGAGGACGACCCCGATTGGGTCGGACTCACGGTGCGCGCCGACGGCCAGCGACGGATGCTGCGGCGCGCGGAGAACGGTGACTGCGGCTTCCTCGGCGCCGCGGGCTGCGTGCTGCCGACCGAGACTCGGCCGCTCGTGTGCCGCCTGTATCCCTGGGACTACACGGCCGAGGGTCTGCTCGAAAGCGCCGGCGAGTACTGCCCTACCGAGCTGTTCGGGGGCCTCGAGCCGATGAACGTGGTCCTCGGTATCGAAACCGCCGACGCCCGCCGCTGGCACGTCCAGCTCTACGAGGAGCTCCGCCATGGAACCGCGTGAGTTGCTGGTCGGCTTGACCTACGACCTGCGCGCCGACTACGCGGATCTCGGTCTCGACGAAGAGCAGCTCGCCGAGTTCGACGGCCCCGAAACGATCGCGGCACTCGAGCGGGCTCTGGCCGAGCTCGGTCATCGCGTCGATCGGGTCGGCAACGTGAAGGCTCTGGCGCGGCGATTGGTGGCCGGAGATCGGTGGGACCTCGTCTTCAACATCGCCGAGGGTCGCTTCGGATCGGGCCGCGAGGCCCAGGTTCCCGCCTTGCTCGACGCCTACGAGATCCCCTACACCTTCTCCGACCCCCTGGCGAGCGCGGCGACACTCCACAAGGCGACGACCAAGCGCCTGCTGCGAGACCACGGACTGCCGACGCCGGGCTTCGCCCTGGTGAGCTCCCTCGAGGACCTCGAGGGTCTCGAGCTCGGCTGGCCGCGCTTCGCCAAGCCGGTCGCCGAGGGGACCAGCAAGGGCATCGACGCCCAGTCCGTCCTGCGGACGCCGGAGGAACTGCGCGAGGTCTGCGAACGACTCCTGCTGCGCTACCAGCAAGACGTGCTGGTCGAGGAGTTCCTACCCGGGCGCGAGTTCACCGTGGGCCTGGTCGGAACCGGCCGACAGGCTCGCTCGGCCGGCGCGCTGGAGGTCGACCTCTTGGGCGAAGCGGATCGGGACGTCTACACCTACCGCAACAAGGAAGAGTGCGAGACGCTGGTGCGCTACAGCCTGGCCGCCGATGCCACTGCTCGCGCCGCCGAGGGCCTCGCCCTCGCGGCCTGGCGCGCGCTCGATTGCCGCGATGGTGGACGCGTCGACCTGCGCTGCGACGCCCAGGGCAGACCCCAGATCATCGAGGTCAACCCGCTCCCGGGCATGCACCCGACCCACTCGGACCTGCCGATCCTCTGGCAACAGGGCGGACGGTCCTACCTGGAGCTGGTGCGGACGATCATGGCCTCCGCCTGCGAGCGCAGCTCCGAGTCGAGGCTCGACGCGTGCGCGTCCTGATCCTGCACGACGGGATCGACGGCGACGCGCGACCCGACGAGTTGGACACCCTGGTCCAGGTCGCGTCGGTGCGCGGCGCCCTCGAAGCCTGTGGCCTGATCGCGATCGCCGCCGAGCTCCCGAGGGATCCCGCGGCGGCGCGCTCGATGCTCGCGGAGGCTCGACCCGACGTCGTCTTCAACCTGGTCGAGAGCGTCGGCGGAGAGGGCTGCCGCATCCATGAGGCGCCGCTGCTCCTGGAGGCCCTGGGACTGCCGTTCACGGGGGCGGGGTCGGGAGCCATGCGTCGATCGTCGAGCAAGCTGCTGGCGAAGGCGGTGCTCCAGGCGGCGGGCCTCCCGACCCCGGGTTGGTTCACCCTCGACGCGTTGCGCGCCAACCCCGACCTGGGCGCGCGCGCGCGCTGGATCGTGAAGTCCGTCTGGGAGCACGGCTCCCTGGGCCTCGAACCCTCGTCGGTGATCGAGACCGGCGACGCACGCGAGCTGGCCCGGGCGATCGGCTCCCGGCTCGTCGCCCTGGGGGGCGAGGCCTACTGCGAGCGGTACGTGCACGGGCGAGAGTTCAACGTGGCGTTGCTCGGCGGGTCCGACGGCCCGGAGTGCTTGCCGCTGCCGGAGATCCTCTTCGAGGGGGTCGGTCCGAACGATCCACGGGTGGTGGGCTACCGGGCCAAGTGGGACGCGGACTCGGCCGAGTGGAACGCGACGCCTCGGCACTTCGCCGAGGATCCGCGCGACGCCGCCCTGCTCGAACGACTGCGAGACCTGGCCCTCGCCACCTGGAACGCCTTCGGACTCGACGGCTGGGCCCGAGTCGACTTCCGGGTCGACGACGGTGAACCGTGGATCATCGACGTGAACGCCAACCCTTGCCTCAGCCCGGACGCCGGCTTCGCCGCGACCCTGGAGCGGGCCGGCATGCCCTACCACGAAGCCGTGCGCCGCATCGTCGCCGCGGGCCTCGCTCGAGCCAGCGCCCCCGTGGAGAGCCAGCATGTTTCGCATACGACAAATCGCTGACACCTCGCTGCCGTCGGATCAGCGCGACGTCGCGCGGGTGCAGCAGATCCTGCGCGAGCGCTTCAGCGGCCTCTCCGCGGAGGAGATCGACGCACTCCCCGATCGCCTGCGCGACCCGTTGCGCCATAGGCTGCGCGCGATGCTGTTGGTCGCCGACGACCTGCGCGGGCATTTGAAGTCCTTCGCCCTGCTGTCCCACGCCCCCGACGTCGGCTTCGCGTTGCTCGACTTCATCGCCTCCGGTAAGGACTCCGGTGGCGGCGGAGGCGGCGGAGCGCTCTACGAGCGAGTCCGCGAGACAGCGCTTGGGCTGGGTGCGACAGGCCTCTACTTCGAGTGCCTACCGGACGAGCCGGAGGCCTGCAGCGACCCGGCCTACGCCGCGGAGAATGCTTCGCGCCTGCGCTTCTACGAGCGCTTCGGCGCGCGCCCGATCGTCGGCACGGCCTATGAGACGCCTCTCAACGAGGGGGATCTCGACATGCCGCACCTGGTCTACGACGACCTGGGACGCGGCGAGATCCCGAGCGCCGCGGAGCTGCGTGAGGTGGTCCGCGCGATCCTCGAGCGCAAGTACGGCGAGCTTTGCAGCCCCGAGTACGTGGCCCTGGTGGTCGACTCGATCCAAGACCCGATCCAGGTTCGACCGGCGCGCTACGTCAAGCGAGCCAATCCCCTGCCGCACATTCGCACGGGCGAGAACCTGGTCGCGCTCGTCGTCAATCGCAAGCACGACATCCACCACATCCGCGAACGCGGCTACGTGGAGGCCCCGGCCCGGGTGCGGGCGATCCTCGACGGGCTGCTGCCCACCGGGCTCTTCTGGGAACAGGAACCCAAGGCGTTCCCGGTGAGTCACATCGACGCGGTGCACGATCCGGCCCTGACCCGCTTCCTGAAGGCGGCCTGTGCCGCCACGCCCGAAGGCAAGTCGACCTATCCCTACGTCTTCCCCCTGCGCAATCGCGCCCGACTGCCGAAGGACCTCACCTACGCGGCCGGCTACTACTGCCTGGATTCGTTCACTCCGCTGAATCGCAACGCCTTCCCGGCAGCTCGCCGCGCGGTGGACTGCGCCTTGACCGCCGCTGGCTTCCTGCTCGAGTCACACAGCCTGTCCTATGCCCTGGTGCGTCCGCCGGGGCACCACGCCGAGCGGTCCCTGTTCGGTGGCTTCTGCTACTTCAACAACGCCGCGATCGCCGCGCACTACCTCAGCGAATGGGGCAAGGTCGCGATCCTCGACGTCGACTACCACCACGGCAACGGCCAGCAGGACATCTTCTACAGCCGGGACGACGTCCTGACGGTCTCGATCCACGGGCATCCGAGCTTCGCCTACCCCTTCTTCTCGGGCTTCGACGAAGAGATCGGCGAGGGCCCGGGCGAGGGCTACAACCTGAACCTGCCCCTGCCGGAGACGGTCGACGGCGCGAAGCACCTGCGCGCGGTCGGACGCGCGCTGGAGCGGATCAGCCAGCACGAGCCGCGCTTCCTGATCGTGTGTCTGGGCTACGACACGGCCCGCCAGGACCCGACCGGCACCTGGACCCTCGGCCCGAAGGACTTCGAACACATGGGCCAGACGATTGGTGCCCTGCGCCTCCCCACCCTGGTGGTCCAGGAGGGCGGCTATCGAACCCGTTCCCTGGGATCCCTCGCTCGTTCGTTCTTCGAGGGCCTCGTCGACGCCCACGGGGGTGTCTATTGAACTCCCCGCACGCTGCGCTGCCTGTAGAGGTGCGCGAGACCCTGGAACCCGGGGACGACGAGCGGGTGCGGGACATCGTCCGGTCGACGGCGTTCTTCTCGCCGGAGGAAGAGGACATCGCCGTAGAGCTGGTCCAGGAGACGCTCGCGCGCGGAGATGCGAGTGGCTACCGCTTCCAGTTCCTCTCCGTCGGAGAGGCCTGCGTGGCCTACACCTGCTTCGGCCGGATCCCCGGCACGCAGAGCAGCTTCGACCTCTACTGGATCGCGACCCACGAGGGCTGGAGAGGTCGGGGGCTGGGGCGCCGCCTGCTGTCGTCCACGGAAGCGAGGATCCGCGCCTTGGGTGGCGACCGCGTGTATGTGGACACCTCGTCGCGCGCCCAGTACGAGCCGACCCGACGCTTCTACGAGCGCTGCGACTACCGCAAGGCAGCCCAGCTGGACGACTTCTACGGACCGGGAGACGGGAAGGTCATCTACTGTCGGGCGCTCGGCGACGGACCTGCGTCGAACCGCGAGGCGGCCTCGCTGGGACCTACCGGAGCTCCTTCAACTCCTCGATGAACAGCAGCCACTGGCGCTCGAGGGCCAGCACGTCGATGCCGTCGAAGGCCACTTCGAGCGCCTTGTCGCGGGCCATCTGGCTGATGACTTCCTTCTCGCCCCGCGACAGCTCGGGCGGAGCCTCGTCGGGTTCGAGCCCCTCGGACCTGGCTGCAAGCAGCTCGGCCGCCTGCTCCGCGTAGGCGGCCTTCAGGGTCTCGAAGTAGATCGGCAGGATCTGCGACCACTGCTCGTGGTTCGCCACTTCCTTCGAGGTGCGTAGGAAGTAGATCATCGACCAGGCCTGGGCGTAGCAGATGCCGCGCCGATCGGGCCGGTAGAATTCGGCCTGGGTGAAGCCGAGGATATCCTCGAAGGGGATGTTGCGGCCGGCGGCGACGATCGAGCGGATGTAGTTGTTGCGCCAGGGATTGACGTCGATCTTGTTGACCTTCTTGCCCGAGATCTTCGCGCCCGAGAAGAAGTCGCCCGTGCCTTCGTTGTACCAGGAGTGCGGAGCGACCTCGCCCACCGAGTAGTAGATGAACTGGTGGAAGGCCTCGTGGTAGAGCACGATGCGCGAGTCCTCCTTGCCCTCGCCGCGCTTCTCCTCGTCCGCCGAGTAGTCGTAGAAGACCAGCTCCTTGGCGGCCGAGTTCCAATAGCCGCCCGAACCCGAAGGGCCGCCGTACTGACGATACTCGTCACCGTCGCGGCAAACCCTCACGGTCGAGACCGCGGTCACCGGCGCGGCGGGCGGGAAGAGCTCCTCGTACTCCAGGCGGATCGCCTCCAGCTCGCGCTTGAGCAGGCGCAGCAGGGGCTGGTCCTTGGTGCTGTAGACGAAGATGTAGTTCTCGGTGTCGTCGGCCTCCCAGCCGCGCACGAGCGTGGAGCGCACCTGCAGGCGGTAGGCCGCATCGATGAACTCGGGTCGCTTCTCGTAGAACTTCTCCCACTTCGACATGTCGAGCGCTTCCGGCTGGAAGAGCTCGATGCCGTCGATCATGTGCTCCCAGATCTTCTCCTGATCGCGAAAGTCGAACTCGGAGCCGCGGCCCATGAAGACCAGCGAGCGCCGCGCGCTACGAAAGACCGTGGCCCAGCCCGGCGGCATGCCCTGGAGTGGCCGGAGCTCGTAGCGCAGGGCGTCGTTGCCGTCGACGTCGTCCAGCCGCTCGGGCTCGGAGATGGAGTACATCGGCTTGCCGCTGCGCTTCCAGACCTGCTCGAGGTAGGTCTCGAAGTCGCGGATCGGATCGGCCTGGTCGGCCTGGTCCTCGTCGCTACCACCGTCGCCACCTTCCTCACCACTGGGCGTGGTCGCGGCCACCGCCACGTGGTCGATCCACAGCACCATCAGCTCCGGCAGGAAATTGGCGTGGGCGCCGACGTAGTCCTCGCGCTCGCGCGCGTTGGTCTTCTCGTCGATCCATTTCAGCGCGACCCACTTCTCGGTCGGCTCTACCGGCACGGCCTTGTAGTTGCGCGGAACCGGCAACTCGAAGCCGAGATCGTCGAAGGACGTGGTGCGATAACCCCCCTGGGCGGCGGCAAGCGGCCCGAGGAACAACGACGCCACGAGGACCGCGGCAAGGGTGCGGAACGGAGCGAGCATCGGACCGGTTCTAGCCCGGAGCCCCGTGGCCGGCAAGGCGCTCGACGGTCCAGGCGGTCGAGAGTGCCGGTGCTGTGACCAGAGAACGGCAGGCGCCATGATCTCGATCGCGATGTCGACCCGGACGCACGGAACGGACCGCCGCTGGCTGTGGCTCCTGGCCCTGGGCCTGGCGCTGCACCTGCCGGGCCTGTGGACGGGCTACTTCTCGGACGACTTCACCCACCTCTGGGTGCTGGAGGGCCATCGGTTCGGCTCGACCCTCGAGCCCTGGTCCCTCTACGACTTCGGCAGCGCCGAGGACTTCCGCAGCTCGACCCAGGACCTGGGCGGCGTGCCCTGGTGGGTGGCGGACGATTGGAAGGTGCGCTTCTTCAGGCCGGTGGCGAGTGTGGTGCTGTGGTTCGAGCACGTGGTCGGCGGCGGCAGCCCGCTGGGGCACGCGCTCGGGGGCTTGGCCCTGTGGGGTGCCTTGCTCGCGGCGATCCGGCGGCTGGCCCTGCGCTGGGGCTTCAAGCCCTGGGCCGCTGGCGCGGCACTCTTGATCTTCGCCTGCAGCGAGAGCACCCACCTGCCCGTGAGTTGGGCCGCGAACCACAACAGCCTGCTCGAGGCGCTGTTCGGCGTGCTCGCCCTGACAGCGGTGGCGCGGGCGCGGCCGTCCGCGCGCGACGTGTTGCTGGCGACGGGACTCGCCATGCTGGCCACGGCGTCCAAGGAGTCCGGCGCGATCTTCCTGGTCCTGGTCGCCGTGCGCTGCGCGTTCGTCGCAGGTGCACCTCGCCGCCGCGCGGCGCTGCCCGTGGCGGCCATCGGAGCGTTCCTCGCGCTGTGGCTGCTCGGGGGCTACGGCTCGACGAGCCTGTTCTACCCGATGCCTTGGGAGCATTTGGGCGAGGTGCGGATGCGCGGGATCCTCTTGGGGCTGTTCGGCCTCGGTGGCCTCGTCGGACCGGCGAGCCTGGACTTGATGGTGTTCCACAGCTCCCTCCTCGACCCGCAAACGCCCCTCGGCGCGCTCCTGCTGCTGGCCCTGATCGGCCTGAGCATCCTCGCCTTGCACGTCGCCACGTCGCGCCTGCGAGCGACGCCGAGCGGAGGCCTGCTCGTCGGCTGGCTGGGCCTGTCGATCCTGAGCCAGGTCTGCGCCCCCACCTCCGATCGGCTGCTGTTCGTGCCCGCGATCGCCTTCGCGCTGTTGGCCGCGCGCTGGGTCGAGGTCTCGATCGAACAGCGCCGCGGTCGCGCGACCGTCGCGATCGTCGCCACACTGATGGTTCCCGTCAGCGGCCTCTCGCTCGTCGGTCGACAGTTGGCCCTCGCCGACGCTGCCGCCGAGGCGCGCGAGTTGATCGACGAGATCGTGCACGTCGCACCCGAAGGCGGCGACGTGGTGCTGCTGAACCTCCCCAACGCCCTCGCGGGCCTCTCCCTCGGCCCGGCGGTCCGCCTGGCCGGGGGACACGGGGACCTGCGCCCCTGGCCACTGCAGTTCGGCCGCGGCGGGGCGACCGTGGAGCGGCGGTCGGTGGACACCTATCGGATCACCCGCAACGACGGCGCGTTCCTCGGCAATCCGCTGGAGCGGGTCTTCTCGACCTTCGGCCATGCGCCCGACTTCGAGGCATCTACCGAGCACCGCGTCGGCCCGTTGTCGGTCGTCCCCGGCGGGCGCGGCGCGCCGGAGCAGCGGCCCTCGAGAGACGACCCCCGGACCTTCATCGAGCTCTCGGTCGACCACTCCGACCTGGCACGGCCCCTGGTCCTCGCAGCCTGGGTCGACGGGCATCTGGAGGCCTTCGACCTGCCCCCGGTCGGGGGCTCGTTCCAGTTCCCCGATGCACACTCCAGGGCCCCCCTGGCCCCCTGAGGCAGGCCACGGCCCCGTTCTGGGCCCCTGGAAGCCGTATACGTTGCAATAGCATACCTGCACGTATACAACTTGCCAGCATCATGCCCCTGCCCCCTGACACTCGCCCCTTCGTCGGCCGCACCCACGAGCTCGAGGTCCTCGAGGACCTCCACGCCTCCGGCCGCCCCGAGCTGTTCGTGCTCTACGGCCGCCGCCGCGTGGGCAAGACCGAGCTGCTCCAGCGCTTCTGCGAACGCCGCCGCGCCGTCTACTTCCTGGCCGCCCAGGTGCGCGACAAGGACAACCTGAACGCCTTCCGCGAGTGCCTGCGCGAGGGCCTCGACGATCCGCTGCTCGACTCGATCGACTTCCCCGACTGGTCCTCCGCCCTCAACTTCGCCGCCGAGCGCGCGGGCGACGAGCGCCTGGTAATCGTGCTCGACGAGTTCCCCTACCTGTGCGAGGGCAACAAGGGCCTGCCGTCGCTGCTGCAACGCTTCTGGGACAGCCGCGGCAAGCGCTCGCAACTGATGGTCGTGCTGTGCGGCAGCCAGGTGTCGTTCATGGAGCGCGAGGTGCTCGCCGAACGTTCGCCCCTCTTCGGCCGCCGCACCGGCCAGCGCCGCCTCGAGCCCCTGCGGCCCGCGGACTCCCTGCGCTTCTTCGACGGCTGGGAGCTCGAGGACCGCATCACCGCCTACGCGATCCTGGGCGGCATGCCGGCGTACCTGCAGCGCTTCGACCCGGCGCGTGACCTGCGCGAGAACCTGTTGCGCGAGATCCTGCGGCCGGAGGGTTACCTGTTCGACGAGGTGCAGTTCCTCTTGCACTCGGAGATGACGACGCCCGCGACCTACAACTCGATCCTGCGCGCGGTGGCGAAGGGCTCCGAGAAGGTCGGCGACATCGCGTTGACGGTCGGCGTCGAGTCGACGACGGCCAACAAGTACCTGAGCGTGCTACGCGAGCTGGGGCTGGTCGAGCGCCTGGTGCCGATGACCGACCCCGACCCCCTGCGCTCGCGCCGCGGCACCTACCGCATCGCCGACCGCTTCCTGGCCTTCCACTTCCGCCACGTGCAGCCGAACCTCTCGCTGATCGAGGCCGGGCGCGGCGAGCGCGTGCTGGAGGAGGTGATCGAGCCCGACATCCCCAACCTGTTCGAGGACGCCCTGGTCGACTTCGTGCTCGACCATCTGCGTCGCGAGGCCGCGGAGCTGCTCGGCCGCGAGGTGCTCGAGGTCGGCCGCCACGGGGGCGAGCGGGTGCGAGCCCTCGCGCGCCTGGACGACGGGAGCCACGTGGCGGCGGTCGTAGAGAGCGGACGACCGGCGGCCGCTGGCGCGGAGGCCGCCGAGCTGACGGCGCTCTCGGAGGCCTTCGGCGAACCCCCGCCGGTGCTGCGCTATCGGCTTGGGAACGATGTGCGGACGCCACTCGTAGTCGAGGGGCCTGAGCTCCTGAGCTGACTCGACGTCCCCCGAGACCCTCGACCCGAACGCCCACCATGCAGATCGCTAAACGCCTCCTGCTCCTCTGGAGCCTGGCCGCTCTGGCCGGCTGCCTGAGCTTCAGCTTCCACGACAACCGGTCCTCGGGCAGCTACGAGGACGACGACTTGCGGGTGAGTTGGGACCTGCGCCGGGGTGGCGGGGACGCCAGGGTCAGGCGGATCGACGCGCTGCTCGAGCCGGGGGCGGCGGTGCAGGAGGTCGAGATCCTCGTGCTGGCGGACGAGGTCGAGGTCGAGCGCTGGCTGCTGCGGCCGGTCGAGGGCGAGAACCGCCGGCGCGTCCGCAACCTGCGGGTTCCGGGCGCCAGCGAGATCCGGCTCCAAGTCCTCGTGGTTCCAACCGACGGCTCCGACGCCGACCTGGTGGTGGACGCGGGCCTGACGGTCGTCGCCACCCCCCCGGCCGACGTCTTCAAGTAGGTCTGGACGTAGGCCGACCCCGCTTCGCAGGCTAGCCCCCCCGGAGGGCCGACCCGTGAGCATCGACCGCCACTTCCACGACTACTTCGCCGCCGTCGAGCGCGCCGGCGGCCAGGACCGCTGCTTCCTGTGCCGCCGCACGCCCGCGGACGTGAAGGCCTTCTTCGGCTTCCACGAGGACGGCACGCCCATCGACGCCGACGAGTACGGGCTGGAGGACGTGGTGCTCGACCGGCTCGACGTGATGAGCTACCGCGGCGAGCGCCCGGTGTGCGCCGTGTGCCAGCTCAACCTGGACGCGGTCGAGCTGGCCGGTGGGCGCGACATCCTCGCGCGGGTCCTGCGGCAGATGCTCGACGAGCGCGACAAACTCTGGCCCGGAGACGACTGAGCCCGGCGGCGTCGCACCGAACCTCGATCCGCAGGGCGTGGGTCCATGGCCGGTCGGCTGACGCGGGGCACTTCACGGGTGAGCGCAAGACGCCGTGCAGCACGACGAACGAGCCAGCCGGGATCGAGAGGGCTGGCGTGCGAAGCCCGCCGGGTCCGCGGGCGACGGCAACGGCGTGGCGGTGGCCGTGCAGGCGTCATGCGCCTTGGTGATCCCGCCGGGCGTCGTCTGCCGTCTGGCCGCGGCTACCGTGGTTCTGTGCGGTGCCGCTCCTGGTCCAGGCTCCACAGGATCTGGCCAGAATCGCCATCCGTGATCCGATTCCCACCGAACCCATCCGCCATCTTCTGCTCGTCCCGGCTCTGTGCCTCCTGCACTCGTGCGTCCTCCCCGGCCCCGCCCTCGACCGCATCGCCGGGAGCTACGACGGGGACCACATCGACCTCGAGTGGGTCGTCCTGCTCGAGGAGGACCATGCCCTCATCGAGCGAGTCGTCCTCGATGTCGACGGCGAGGCCACCGTCACCGCGGTCGAGATCCTGATCACCTTGGACGAGGGCGTCGTCCAGCAGCGACGCGTCCTGCCCTCGCCGGGCGGTACCCATGAGGAGGTGCGCGGTCTCCGAGTCGATCCGGGGCTGGTGCACCTCGAGGTCCTGGTGATCCCCTCCGACGGTTCGGACTCCTACAAGATCGCCGACATGACGACGACCGTGCATTGACCGCGTCGGGGCCGGGACATCTGCCTCCCTCGCCGCTGCACGCCAGCGGCCGCGGAGGCCTCATTCGACGACGGCGGCGGCTCTCGGTCCGAGCCGATGGCCAGCTCGATCTGGACGCGATCGAGCTGGCCGGCGTCGGTTACCCCCGCGAGCGAGTCCTGCGCGAAGCGCGCGAGGAGACCGCTCAGAAGCGGATCACCGCGTCGACGGGATTCGTCACCAAGAAGCTCCCGGGCGCCAAAGCTCCGGGCACGGTGGGGAAGGCGGCCTGGAAGGACAGCACCGCCCCGGACAGACCGGTCAGGCTGCTCGGCAGGCCGAAGGGGAAGGAGACCGGGTTCGCGAAGCCGGTCGCGGTCGTGGCCTGCACGAAGAACGGCGCGGCGAAGTCCGTCTGGACCAGGCCCTCGACCCCGGGCAGGGCCAGGGGCGCGGCGGGCAGGGCGCCGACGACGAGCGCCACCTGACCGACCTTGCCCCACACCAACAGGCGCCGCGTCTGGCCGGGACCATCGGCCCCGACGAGGGTCAGGAAGGGCTGGTTGGGCGGGTTGACGATCAGGCTGGGGGCCGAGCCGGGCTGCTCGACGACGCCGCTGGCGAGGTCCACGCCGCTATGCACGAAGACGGCTGCGTCCAGGCGAGCCGTGGCACCGCTCGCGCAGCCGAGGCCGCCCGGTCCGCCCGCGGCCACGTTCTCGAACCCGCGCAGGGTCAGGCTCGAGTGGTCGACGTACAGGGCGGAGCCGCCGATCTCGCAGAAGGTGAACAGGCTCTGATAGGTTCCGCCCTCTCCGCCGCTCACGTTGGAGCCCACCACCGTGGCGGAGCTGCCGACGAGGTACAGGCCGGTGCCACCGGGCGCGTACTCCTCGGCCGGTGCAACGCCGCTGTTCCCGGTGATCGTGCTGTCCACCACCACCAAATCACTCCCCTCCACGCGCAGGGCCGCGATCCCGTCCAGCTGCTGCCAAAGGGTGTATTCCGTCGCTGCTCCGACGACGCTGCTGCGCGCCAAGAGGACCTGATCGCAGTCAGTCAGTCGCAGGGGGAACGGCTTGCCGGTGATCGCCAACTCGTCGAGGTCCAGACGGCCGGGAACTGACGTACAGGCGAGCGTCCCGTCGATCTGCAGCCCTGCCAGGGTGAATCCGGCCGCGCCGGTGACCGTGCAGTCGCCAGTCACCACCGGTCCCGGGCCGACTCCAGGACCGAGGATCGAGAGCGCGATCGGTGCATTGAAGGCCGCATAGGACCCCGGCTGGACCAGGATCGTGTCGCCGGGCGAGGCCGCGTCGATCGCCGCTTGGATCGTCGTGTGGTCGCCACCGCCGCCGGCGTCGACGACGAGCAGTTGGGCGGCGAGGGTCAGAGCGCAGGTCAAGCTGGGCATCTCGCGTACTCCGATGAATGGGTCCGAGCTGCGGCGACAAGGGTCGGCCGCACGCAGACCAGACTAGAGCTCCGCGGACGGAACGGGGACGCGACCCTGGTCCTCGCGCGGGCTTGCGCCAGGGGCTGCCCCTATACTCCCGAGGCATGGCCGCCGGACTCCCCAAGCCCATCCACACCGTGCTGGACCGGATCCGGCAGGTGCGCTTCGGCGGCGCCAGCCGGTCGGTGGGCCTGGCGGCGGTGATCGGGATGCTGGCCGGGGTCGTGGCCTACGCCTTCGACGCCCTGACCGACTTCTTCAAGCTGCACCTGGCCGAGGGGCCGATGCAGCTCGAGGGCGAGTTCATCGACCTCAGCGGCCCGCGCCCCTGGTTGATCGTGATCGTGCCGGCCCTGGGCGGGGCGGCCGTGGGCTGGATGACCGCGCGCTTCGCTCCCGAGGCCGAGGGCCACGGCACGGAGGCGCTGATCAAGAGCTTCCACCGCCTGGCCGGCCGGGTCCGCCGACGCGTGATCGCCGTCAAGGCCCTGTGCAGCGCCCTGACCATCGGCACCGGCGGTTCCGCCGGCCAGGAGGGCCCCGTGGCCCAGGTCGGCAGCGGCATCGGCAGCATGGTGGCCGACGCCTTCGGCCTGCCCGACCGCGACCGGCGGGTGATGCTGCTCGCCGGCGCCAGCGCGGGCATCGGCGCCCTGTTCACCGCGCCCCTGGGCGGCGCCCTCTTCGCCCCCGAGGTCGTCTACCGTCGGCCCGAGTTCGAGGGCGACGCGATCATCCCCTGCATCATCTCGTCGATCGTCGGCTACACGACGTTCACGAGCCTCTCCGGTCGCAGCCGCGCGATCGAGCTCGACCCCGCCCTGCTCGAGAACCTCTCCTTCGGCGGACCGGCGGAGCTGCCCCTGTACCTGGTCCTGGCTCTGGTCTGCACCGCTGTCGGCTGGTTGTGGGTGCGCTCCTTCGACCAGATCGGCGCGCTCTTCCGCCGCATGAAGCGCACGCCCCTGGCCCTGCGCGCAGGTCTGGGTGGGTTGATGCTCGGTGTCGTGGCCCTGGCCATCGCGCCCTTCAGCGACAAGTTCGGCGTGCTCTTCGGCGGCTACGACCTGATGCGCGGCTCGATCACCGGCGAGATCACCCTGGTCGCGGCCGTGCTCTTGATCTTCGGCAAGATCCTCGCCACCAGCTTCACCATCGCCTCCGGTGGCAGCGGCGGGGTCTTCGCACCCTCCTTGGCGATCGGCGCCCTGTGCGGCACCGCGGTCGGGCAGGTCGGCAACGCCCTGTTCCCGAGCCTCGGCATCGAGCCCGCGGCCGTGGCCCTGGTCGGCATGGGAGGCTTCTTCGCCGGCGTGGCCAAGACCCCGATCGCTGCCATCCTGATGGTCAGCGAGATGACCGGCCACTACAGCCTGCTCGCGCCCTTGATGCTGGTCTCCGTGCTGCACCTGCTGCTGGCGCGCAACTGGTCGATCTACGAAACCCAGGTGGACGGCCTGGTGGACTCCCCCGCCCACGCCGGCGACTTCGTGGTCGACGTGTTGGAGGAGATGCGCGTCGAGGAGGTCATCGACAAGAGCCGCGAGCCGGTCCTGATCCACCAGAACGCGACCCTGCGCGCCGCCCTCGACCTGGTCTCGTCGGCCTCGGGCTCCTACTTCCCCGTGATCGACGGCGACGGCGCCATGGTCGGCATCTTCTCGCTCTCCGACATTCGCCGCATCTTCCTCGAGACCGACGTTCACAACCTGGTCCTGGTGCGCGACTTCATGGTCGACAAGGTCGTCACCACCACTCCCAACGAGAGCCTGAACGACGCCCTGCGGAAGTTGAACGAGCGCTCGGTGCACGAGATCCCCGTGGTCTCGGCCGACGACCCCACCCGGGTCATCGCGATGCTGACGCGCAACAACGTGGGTGCGGCCTACCACAGGCGCCTGCGCGAGCTGCGTCGCGCGGCGAGCTGACGGACCGGCGGTCGCCAGGATCCGCGCCGAGCCACCAGGGTCCGCGTCCAGAGGGCGGGCAGGCCTTCCCCCGGCTCGCCGCCGCGCGATCGTTGTCCGAGGCTTGGCACACCCAGGAACGTATGTGTCCTGTTGGCTGGGCCGTGGTCGTTGTAGCCCGGCCAGACGGTGCTATGAGCGTCCATGGCCTCGAAGGAACTCGTCGCAGCGTCGGCACGACCGCTGTTGCTCTCACTGCTCGCCGACGGCGAGGACTATGGGTACTCCCTGATCCGCCGGGTGCGCGATCTCTCGGAGGGCAAGCTCGAATGGAGCGAGGGCATGCTCTACCCGGTGTTGCACCGGCTGGAGGACGAAGAGCTGATCCAAGCGCGCTGGAAGCGCTCGGCGGAGACCGGGCGCAAGCGTAAGTACTACCGGCTGAGGGCTAGCGGCAAGCGCGCCGCAACGGCCGAGCGCGAAGCCTGGATGGACGTGCACTCGACCCTCGCCAGGCTGTGGCGTGGGACGCGGGTCTGAGACCGATCGCGGGTCGAGCGAAAGCGCGATTCGCCCGCCTGACCGGTCGAGCGCTCGCCCCCCGTCGTCGCCAGCCGCCGGCACCGGTCACCCCGGGTGGCGCTGCACCAGTCCGCAGGCGCTGCAGGAGCCCGCGCGAGTCCTGGGCCAGTCGACGGGGACGCCGCAGCGCGGACAAGGCCCGCGGCGAGCCGGGACGCGTGCGCCCTCGACGACGACCTCATCGGGAGCCGGGAACATCCACGGCAGGGCCATCAGCATCACCACCACGGCCGCCAGGGCGCCGGCAGCCATGCCGGTGAAGGGCGACGAGCCCACTGATACCGCGGCGGAGACCACGCCGAACAGGCGCACCGAGACCACGAACACCGGGCGCCAACCCGCCAACTCCCGCGGCCAAGGGGCGGCCGTGGCTGCGACGGCGCCGGCCTCGCCGAGCAGAAGAGAGGCGAAGACTCCCAGCATCGCCAGCGCCGGGCCGCCCATCGCCACGCCCACTCCCAGGCACACGGCAACGCCCAGGACCAACCCCTGGCGCCAGCGTCGCGCGGAGCCCATGGCGGCGAAACGCCGAGCGATCCAAAGCGACGGCAGGGCCAGCACGAGGGCCAGGGCGCCGGCCACGAGGCGATCGACACTCGACTCGAGAAAGGCACCGCCGAGGGCGCCGGCCAGCATCGTCAAGCCCTCGAGGGTGAATACGGCGCCGCGCCGCGGCAGCACCACCGGCAGTTCTCGGTCGTGGTAGATCACACGAAGAGCGCGACTTCGGCGAACAGACCGGGACCGAAGGCCATGGCGACGCAGGGTCGCCGCGCGCCGCGCTCCATCAGTCGCTTCAGGATGAACAGCACCGTGGGGGACGACATGTTCCCGAGCTCGGCCAGGATCTCGCGCGAGACCTCCACATCGTCGGCCGCCAGGCCCAGGACCGATTGGACGGAGTCGACGATGCGCGGACCGCCGGGGTGCACGGCCCAGGAGGCCACGTCCTCGACGCGCAGGCCACTCTCGCCCAGCCACTCCCCGAACCACGGCATCAGCGCGCCTTCGATCGCGTCGGGCACCTGGGCCGAGAGCGAGATGTCGAAGCCGTGGTCGCCCACCTGCCAACTCATCAGCGCCTCGCTGGCCGGGAACAGGCGCGAGCCGCAGGCCCGCACGGGCCAGGCGCGTCCGGCCGGCTCGGAACCAAGGACCAGGGCCGCGGCGCCGTCGGCGAAGAGCGCGTTGGCGACGACCTGGCCCTCGCCCCCACCGGGCTGGACGTGGAGCGACGACAGCTCGACCGCGACCAACAGCACCCGGGCGCGCGGGTCCGCCTCCACGAAGGCGCGCGCCACGCGCAGGCCGTTGAGCGCGCCGTGGCAACCCATGAAGCCCACGTTGGTGCGCTCCACCGAGGGCGAGAGGCCCAGGTCGTCGATCAAGCGACGGTCGACGCCCGGAGCGCCGAAGCCGGTGCAGGAGACGGTCACGAGGTGGGTGATCGATGCCGCTTGGCCGGCCTCGGGACCCGCGTCGGCCAGAGCGGCGCGCGCGGCCTCGGCCGCCAGACCCGGCGCCAGCTCGCAGTAGGCCGACATGCGCGCGGCGGTGCCGGGGCCGAGGGGATCGCGCAGGGGGAAGAAGGTCTGGTGGACCTTCCCCGCACCATCGACTTCCGCCAGCACGCTGTGTCGGGAGCGCACTCCGGTGCGTCGGAAGAGGGCGGCGGCGCTGCGCGCCCGACGGTCACCTTCGGGCAGAAGCTCGCCGAGCATCTCGGCCGCGCGTGCCTGGGGCACGGCGACCGGGGGCAGGGCGGTTCCGACGCCGATCATGTGGGTGGTCATTCGTGCGCCCGACCGTAACCGAACCGCGCAACCAGTGACGCGATTACCCGCGAGCGCGCGACGACCGGCACGAGGGCAGCGACCCAAGCCGGGTGGCGCACGAAGCCAGCGACCAGCGCGCAGCGCCGCCGCGCCGTATCGAGTTCCGCGCCCTGGGCCCGTGCCCAATCCTGCGCCGCCTCCGGGCTCCAGCCTTCCAGGAGCCTGGTGAGGTGTTCAGCAGTCACCCGCGCGCTGGCCAGGGCCCAGGCGATGCCCTCGCCGGTGAAGGGCTCGACGTAGCCCGCCGCGTCGCCCACGGCCAGGGCGCGCTCGGCGAAGGGCCTCTCGGCGTGGCGCGTCAGGGAGGGCGTGCCGGCCCAGCTCGCGTCGACGCAGGCGGCTGGCAGGACCAGGCCGCATTCGCGGGCAACGGCGGCCACCGCTGCCGCCGCGCCGACCGCCCGCAGGGCGCTGGGGTCGGCGGCGGCCGCCAGGTCGACGCGCCCGTCCTCGAGCCGCACCAGGCCCACATAGCCCGAGCGCCCAACCCCCAGGTCGACGCGACCCGCGGGCAGGTCGAGCTCGCCACCGTCGTCGAAGGTCGCCCCCAAGCCGACCCGCGCGCCATCGTCCGACGGGGCCGTGACCTCGCCGACGCGGGCCAGGAGCGCGCCGCCGAGTCCATCGGCCGCGATCAACAGGCTCGCCTCGACGACCTCGTCGCCGCCGCCGAGCCGCACCCGGCGGCGACCGCTGCCGGGCTCGTTGGGCTCCACTCGGGCGGCGACGCCGGTTCGCACCTGGGCTCCGGCGAGCTGTGCCACGTCGATCAAGGCGGCGTCCAGTCGCCAACGGGAGAGGGCCGCGGCCCCCGCGACCGGCAGTTCGGCCCAGCGTCCCGAGGCGCCGATCCGCGCGCGCTCCAGGGGCACGGCCCCCAGGGCTTCGGCGGAGGCCTGCACGGAGAGTTCGCGCAAATCGGCCACCGCGCGCGGGTGCAGACACGAACCACAGACCTTGTCCCGTGGGAACTGCGCACGGTCGACCAAGAGGGTCGAATGGCCCAGGCCGGCGCTGCGGATCGCCGTGGCCGCCCCGGCCGGACCGGCGCCGACCACCACGACGTCGAAGTCGGTGGTGGCTTTGGTACCCGTCATCGGCGCGAGGCTACGCGATCGCCGATCGGAGCGCGCCGGCCGAATCGAACGCTCAGGGCTGGGCCAGGTCGGCGCGACCGGCGACCGTCGCCGGGTCGTCGTCCGGCGCGTCCCCGCGCCCACGGTTCGCGTCCACGGGCCGGGGCCGCACGATCGCGGGCGACGGCAGGTCGCGGGGGTGCGGCGAGAGCAGCAACTCCTCCGTGTCACCGCTGCGGATCCGGGGCCGCCATTCGAGCTGCCAGCGCAGGGGCCAGACGCGACGCAACCTCGAGGTGTACATGCCCGCCTGTTGCGACATGTGCTCGATCTCGTCGAGCTCGAAGGCCGCGCCGACGGAGAGCAGCGAGTCGGTGCGCACGACTTCCGAGCGGGTCAGGAGGCGCGAAGCCGCCGCCGCCAGCAGGGCTCCGCGCTTGAGGCGGCGCAGGTCCTGGATCAGGGCCAGGCGCGGCGAGGCTTCCTCGATCGCCGCGAAGAGTTCTGCCGCATCGTCGTCCGAGAGGTGATGGACGAAGAGCGAGCAGACGATCACGTCGTAGCCGCGGGGGATGCCTTCGGTGATGACGTCGCGCTGGAAGAAGCGCACCTCGAACCCGGCTCGGCGGGCGCGGTCGGCGGAGACGTCGAGGGCCACCGTGCTCAGGTCGCAGCCGGCGGGCCGCAGGTCGATGCCTGCGCGGCGCGCGCGGCGGGCCAGGCGCACGAGTTGGTCGCCCCCGCCACAGGCCACGTCCAGGAGCCGCACCGGTCGCCCGAGCTCGAGGGAGAGCTGGCGAATGGGCGCGAACAGGGCCCGGTCGCTGGCACTCCAGGCGTTCAGGCGGGCCAGGCCCCTCAGCGCCGCCCGATGCTCGGCTTCAGGCAGACTGGGGTCGTCCATGACCTCCGCCTCCAGGCGGCGATCAGCAATCCCATCCCACACCTCTGCCAGGGTCACTCCCACGGGACCCAGTGTGCCCGAACTCGAGGAATAGCGGGGAAGTGGACCAGCGCCCCCGAGGCGACTGGCGTAACTCGAACATGGACCAGGCCCCGATGAACGACGCCGGCCTGCGGGCACGGGAGCTCCGCGACGGGGCTCCCGACGCCATTGCGACCTGGTTCGAGCTCGAACGGCCGGTCGTGTACAGGCTGTGTTTGGGGTTCCTGGCCGACTCGGCCGAGGCTGACGACGTGACGCAGGACGCGCTGCTGCGTCTGCGCGATCGGATCGAGAGCTGGGATCCGCAGCGACCCTATGAGCCCTGGCGCAACACCCTGGTTCTGAACTTGTGTCGCGATCGGATCCGGCGGCGCACGCGCCGCGAGCACCACGAGCAGATCGCCGCGGGCGACACCGCGGCGATCCTGCCCGACCCCTCGGACGTGGCCCAGGCCGAGGAGCTGCGCACGGCCCTGGCCGCCGCCCTGGCGCTCTTGCCGCCCCGTGAACGCGAGGCCTTCGTGCTGCACGACCTGGAGGGCATGGACTCCGAACTGGTGGCCACCCAACTCGAGGTCAAGCCGGCCACCGTGCGCGCGATGCTCTGCATGGCGCGTCGCCGCTTGCGCGACGCCCTGGCGGATCGATTGCCGGCCGGCTTCGCCTTCGGGGGAGGTGCCCTGTGAACGAGCGCGATCCCCTGGACGACCTGGCGCGTTCCTGGCGCGAGGTTCAACCGCCCGCCGAGAGCGAGCGCGTCGACGAACGCGAGGCTGCCGCGCTGGCCTGGATGCGCGCCGCCTGGAGCCAGCTCGAACGGCCCTCGCGGATCGACGCAGCGGACCGGCAGCCGTCGGATGGACGTCCCTCGCACCAGCTCGCCTCCGACGAGTTCCTCCAAGGGGCGAATGACGATCCGGTCCTGACCTGGACCCGAGCCGCGTGGAGCAACGTGGCGCCGCCTGCACCCAGCGCGGAACGGGACCGAGATCCGATCGTCGCCTGGGCCCGTCAGGCCTGGTCCGCGGCCCTGGTCCCCGCCGAGCTGAGGCCGCCGCGACGCGCGCGGGGACGACTGCTCCTGTTGGTGCCACTGCTGGCCAGCGCGGCGGCGATCGGGTTGCTGCTGGTGCGTCCCGACCTGCTCGGCACGAACGGCAGCGGTGGCCCGGGAAGCGGTTCAGCTGATGGTTTGGCCGGCGGATCCGTCGAGGTCGCGTCGGTCGACGACGGTCCTGCGTCCTCGACCGCTCGAACCGGCCTGCCCGACGCGGGCGCCTCGACCTCGGACACCGGCGCGGGCCCAGGCTCCGGCACGCCGCGGCCCAGCGTGCAGATCCACCGCGACGGCTTCGAGCTCCGCTCGGGCCGCGTGCGGATGATCTTGATTCAACCCGACCTCGACGACACCAACCGAACCAACGGAGAACTTCGATGATGACCGCACTGCTCTCGCCCCTGCTGGCCCTCTTGCTCTGCGCCCCGCAGACGATCAACAGCCCGAAGGAGGAACCGGTGGAGAACCCGTACCTCCCCGGACACTCCAACTACGAGCTGTGGGAAGGGTCGGTCGACGCCAGCGAGCTCGGGATCGACGTCTTCGTTCCGGAGTACACCTCGAGCCACGAACTGATCACGATCGCGGGGCAGCTCACCAACAACCGGATCGCCGTGCGCGGCACCGGTCCCAACGTGAGCGTCGTCGAGAATCGCGATCGCCTGATTCCCCTGGGTGACAGCATCGCGGTAATCGACGTGCCCGCCGGTCGCGCGCAGGTTCTCGGCATCCTGCGCGAGCTCGACCTGAAGGTCGGTCTGGAACGCAAGCACCGCATGTCGCGGGAAGCCGCGCCGGAGTCCACGACCGTCACCTACACGCCGCGACACATCGAACTGCCGACGGCCTTCAACTCTGTCGCAGGCCAGCCCCCGGGTTCCGGTATCGGGCTGGAAGCCATCCCGCTCTACGAGGTCGGCTCGCTGCTGCTGCGCGGCACTGAAGCCCAAGTCGCGCGAGCCGTCGAACTCTTGCGGAGCATCGACCTGCCGCGCAAGCAGGTGCTGCTCACGATCTACGCCATCGCGCCCCACGAGGGTCCGACCTCCGCGGGCCTGCCCGGGGAACTCGTCAACGGCCTGGCCCAACTTGTGCCCGGCACGAACTTCGACCTACTCGGCAGCGCCTCGGTCCGAACCGCCGTGGGCAACAACCAGGTCAAGCTCGAGAGCACCCTGCGGGATGGTGAAGACCTCTCCTTCTCCGCCAAGCCGTCGGGCTACGACCAGGGCTCCGGCGAGATCTTCCTCGGCGACTGCTCCCTGTACGTCAACTCCCGCCGCAACGCCGACGGTCCGAACCGCGAGACGCGGGTCTCGACCTCGGTCTCGGTCTCCGTGGACGAGTACGTGGTCCTGGCCGCGGCCGGAGGGGACCGCACCTTCTTCGTGGTTCACACCCAAGAGGGTTGAGTCAGGACCGGCCAGCGGCGGTCGCCCCCTCGAGGACGACGGCCACGAGCCCCGCTCGGACGGTCCACGCGGCCGTCCGCAGCCAATTGGTAGCCACCAGGAGTCGGTGGGTCGCGGGGTCGAAGGAGCGCTCGAGGCGCGCGTGGCAGGGAATCTGCAAAAGGGCCGTCGAGAGCCAGATCGCGACGATCAGGCCGAAGCCCACACGCAGCGGCAGGGCGTCGGCCGCGCTGGGCGGATCCAGGGCCAGCAGCCCCCCGGTGACCAGCTCGAGCCCCATCAAGGGGGCGACCAGGGGCGTGATGCGGCGCGCGTGGCTGGCTTCGAAGGCGGGGAACTCCCGCGCGCCGACCAGGGCGTAGAGCGGGTAGTGCACGAGCTGAACCATCCAGATCAGCCCGAACAGGGCCCAGGTCGCCGCGGCGTGGACGACGAGCAGGCTCACGGACGGGGACCGACGGGAGCGCCCAGCTCGGCCAGGACGGCCTCCGCCACCCGCCGTCCGGAGCGCAGGGCGCCCTCGATCGAAGCGTGGGTGCGATGGTCGCCGGCCACGAACGCGCCGCCGGCGGTGCGCGCGGGTCGATCGAGGGGCTGCAGCCGACCGGGGGGCTGGGCCGGCTGGGCGTGGCGGATGCAGTAGGTCCGCAGGTGTCTCCAGCCGTCGACCGACTCGCCGTACCACTGGCGCAGCTCGTCGACCACGGGCGCGACGATCGCCGCCTGATCGTGGGCGCCGAGGACGGTCGCGGCCAGCAAGTGGCGACCGGGTGGCGCGTAGGACGGCGCCACGTCGCTCAGCACGGCGAAGTTGTTGACCAGCGCGCCCGCGTCGCCGCCGAGCACCAGCAGCGGCTCGCCCACCGGCGATTGCGGAGCGTCGAAGTAGACGCAGGTCACGGCGCGCGAGCCGGGATCGGCGACCTCGCCCAGGAGCTGAGCCGCTGAGGGACCGTCTGTGGCCACGACCACCGCGTCGGCCTCGATGCGCTCGCCATCGTCGAGGATGACGACGCCTCGCTCCACCGCGCGCACCCGCGCGTTCAAGCGCAGGCTCCCCTCCGTCAGCCGCGCGGCGAGTTGGCCTGACAGGGCCCCCATGCCGGCGGCGGGGACGGCGGCGTCCCCCACCGAGAGCATGCGGAAGACGAACTCGAACATGCGACTCGAGCTGCCCAGGTCCCGATCGAGCAGGATGCCGCCCAGGAACGGGCGGAAGAAGCCGTCGATGAGCTCGGCCCCGAAGCCCCGCGCGCGCAACGCTTCGAGAGCCGTGGCCTCGGGCCGCGCGAAGAGCTCGTCCACGGTCCCGCGCAGGCACGAGTGCCGCAAGGCCGCCACGCGCAACTTGTCGGCCGTGCTACCCAGACCGCGCAGGAGCGCGCTGACCACGGCCGAGGGCTCGCGGAAGGGATCTGTAATTCGCCGGAACCTCCCCTCGCGGCGCACCAGGGCCCCCGGCTTGAATGCACGCAGATCGAGCGCCTCCAAGTCGAAGGCGCCGGGCAGCTCCGAATAGGCCGTGAGCAGGACCTGGAAGCCGCGGTCGAGCTTGAAGCCCTCCAGCTCGTCCGTGCGCACGCGGCCACCGACGCCGTCGCCGGCCTCGAGCAGGCAGACCTCGACCCCGGCGCCTTGCAGCTCGACGGCGCAGCGCAGACCGGCCAATCCCGCTCCGATGACGACGACGTGTGACAAGCTCGAAGGTCTTCCCGGGTTCAGTCGATCGCCGAGCCGGCCCAGCGCGAGCGCAGGGCGTGCAGCCACTCGCGCCACTGCGCCAGGCTCGCGAGGTATTCGATTCCACGCCGTCCACGGCGCACGCCGCGCGCTCCGTGACCGCCGACCACCAGACGGATCGACGGCGACAGGACGGCGCGCAGGTCGCCGAGCATTCGATCGTTCGCGACACCGCCACTGGACAGGGAGACGCTGATCGCGACGGCATCGGCACCGACTTCGTGGGCAGCCGCGGCGATCTCTTCGTTGGGCGTGCCGACGCCGAGGATGCGCGGGCGCATGCCCTCGAGCGAGCAAACGAGCGCACACATCTGCAAGCCGAGCCCGTGCAACTCGTGTCGCAGGGTCGCGAGCACGACGATCGGTCCCTCCGCGGCGCGCGGCAGACCGGCCCGCAGGGTTCGCAGCAGGTCCGCGATCAGCTCCGAGGCGTAGTGTTCGTGGCGGACGTCGAGGTGACCGTCCGCCCATTCGCGGCCGACCGCATTCAACAGGGGCGAGACGCGATCGCTCAGGAAGCGCTCCGGGCCCAGCTCGCGCCAGGCCGCGAGCAGCTCGCGAGTCAGCGCGTCGCCCTCGAAGCGCCGCACGTGATCGATCAAGGTCGCGACCTGCTCACCATCGCCCGACTCGGGTCTCCCGCCGGTCAGCAGCGCGTCGAGTTCAGACTCCGTGGCGGCCACGGCGGAACCGGGTCGGTGTCCCAGGGCCAAGGCCTCTGCCACCCGCCGCAGCCAGGCGACCTGCTCCGCGGTGTAGCGCCGATGCCCCGACGGCAGACGCACCGGCACCGGCCGTCCGTAACGCCGCTCCCACATGCGGAGCGTGTCGGGCGAGATGCCACTGGCCGTCGCCGCGCCGCCGATCGAATGCAGATCGTTCGGCGTCGAGCTCGTCTCTGCGGGGTCCTGGTTCGTCATTCGCGCAGGTGCGAGATCCTAGAGCGACCTCGGATTCGTGGCCAGGGCGGCGGTTGCCGCCCTTCCTGGATTCGACCTGCGGCCTGCATCCACGGCGGCCACGGCGCGAAGGACAGGGCGTCGGAAGGTGTCGCCGAATCTCGACGACCATCCCTGAACGACTCCTGACCCCACCTTCGCCATGCAACTGACCCTCATCGCAGCTCCCGCCCTCGCCGGAACCCTCGGCCTGCTCTCCCTCGCCCCCAGCCCGGTCGTAGGGCCGCAAGACTGCCCCGCGTCCCAGACCCAGTGCACCAAGGGTGCCGACCGCGTCGTCACCGTCGCCGATCCTGTCCAGAGGACAGGCAACATCGTCGAGGTCGCCAGCTCCGCCGGTCACTTCTCGACCCTGGTCACCGCCGTCGGCGCGGCGGGCCTGGTCGACGTGCTGTCGGGTCCGGGTCCGTTCACCGTCCTCGCCCCCACGGACGAGGCCTTCGCGCAGCTCGACGAGGGCCTGCTCGAATCCCTGCTCCAGCCCGAGAACCGCGCGACCCTCGCCGCCGTGCTGAAGAACCACGTGATCGCAGGCAAGGTCCCGTCCAGCGCCGTGGCGGAACTCACCGAAACACGGCCGCTCGGCGGTCAGCGCCTTTCGATCAACGTCGCCGACGGCGCCGTGCACATCGGCGGAGCGACGGTGATCACTGCGGACGTCGCCGCGAGCAACGGCGTGATCCACGTCATCGATCGGGTCCTGGTGCCCAACACCGCGGACGTGATCGACACGGCCCTGGCTGACGGGCGCTTCGGCACCCTGGCCAAGGCGCTGACCGCCGGCGGCCTGGTCGAAGCCCTTCGCGCCGAGGGCCCCTTCACCGTCTTCGCGCCGACCGACGCCGCCTTCGCGAAGTTGGACCCGGCGACCCTGAGCGCGCTCCTGGAGCCGGCCAACCGTGACCAACTGGTCGCCATCCTCCAGTACCACGTCGTCCCCGGCCGAATCTCGGCCCGCGACGCGGTCGGAGCCGGCGTGGCCACGACCCTCGGCGGCAAGGACCTGCGGGTGCGCATCGCCGACGGCCAGGTCCTGGCCGGCAACGGGCGTGTCGTCGTGACCGACATCGAGGCCGCCAACGGTGTGATCCACGTGGTCGACACCGTTCTGATTCCCTGACCCTGGAGGACCGGGCCTCGGGTCGGAGAAGTCCCCGAGCCGACGCCCGCCCGCCGGGTCCCATGGCCCTCTGGAGACGCTTCGTGACAGCCAAACACGTTCTGCACCGACGGCCCGGGACCGGAGCCACCGACCTGGAGTTGGCCCACGCGGGCGACCAGGCGGCCATCCAGCGCTGTGTCCAGAAACTCGGTCCGATCGTCTGGAATCTCGTGCGTGCCTGGGTCGACGACCGGCAGACCGCCTCCGCCCTGGTGGAGCGGGCCTTTTGGCAGCTTTGGCGGTCCGGAGGCGACTACGAGCCCGAGCGCGAATCGGAGATGGTCTTCGCCGCGCGTATCGTCCGCCGACTCCTGGCCGAGAGCGGGCATCGGCGCTCCACGGCCGTGGCGATCGGCGCTATGGTCTCGCACAGGTCGGCGGGACCCGCACGGGCTGCGGCAACCGCGGACCGACCGCGGCAACTGCGACAACGATCCACCTCCGTGCAAGAGCAACTTCTCAGCGCGACCCTCCTGGGTGGGCCCTCGGCCCGGTTGGCTTCCGTGGGCGCAGCCTCCGCTCCGACCCGGGGGCGCGGCGTGGTGCGTGACACCCTGCAGTCGACCCGCGGGCTGATCGCCGCTGCCGGCGCGCGTTGCGCGATCGAAGTGCGCTGCAGCCGGCGAGAGGGGGTCTTGGCGTGAGTTCAGGGCACAACGATCGTCTCGAGGCCCTGATGGTCGACCAGGCCACGGAAGGCCTCGACTCGCCCGCGGCGCGGGAGCTCGAAGCCTTGCTGGCCGAACTCGATCCGGGTGACCACCTGGCGTTCGAGCGCGCGGCCGCCGCGGTCGACCTGGCCTTCACCTCCCAGGCTGGCGAGCTCGAACCCTTGCCGCAGGGCTTGGCCGCGCGAATCGCCGCCGATGCAGCGCGCTTCGTCGGCGCGCCTGAACAGGGTGGCCCGGGCGTGGACGTTCCGCAGCGGGAGCTGCCCGCGCAAGAGTCGTCGACCGGTCGAGTCGGTGGGCGCGGTGCCAGTCCGCGCGGTGCCAGTCCGCGTGGTGCCGAACCGCGTCGATCCCAGTCGAGCCGGTCGACAGAGCACCGGGACCCGAGCCGCGAGTCCGCGCGCCGCCGAACCGAGGCTGCTGGCGGACCGCGTCTGGCGACGTCGATCGGTTGGTTCGCGGCGGCTGCAGCCAGCCTGGCGCTGGTCGTGGTCTGGCGCGATGGCGGCGAGCGCATGGAGACCATCGCCAGCCTCACTGGTGAGCTCGATGCCCTGCGAATCGAGGCCGAGCAGGCCGCGAAGGAAGCCGTGCTGGCCCGCGGCGAGGCCCAGTCCATCGCCGACGCTCTGGAGCAGGAGCGCAAGCGCAGCTCGACCCTCTTGGCCGAGCGCGACACCGCTGACGACCGGCGACAGCAGCTGCTGGCCCAGCTCGACGCTTCGGTCGACCGCGAAACCCAGCTCGAGGAGCGCGTGAGCGATCTCGAGAGCCTGGTCTACGAAGCCCCACCCGACGTCGCCCTGGCCGACTTGCTGGCCAATCCACCCGCCGATCTGGTGCGGGTGCCCTGGTCGACCACCGGCGACCCCCTGGTCTCCGAGCGCAGCGTCGGCGGCGAGGTGATCTGGAGCGACTCGATGCAGGTCGGCTACATGGTTCTGGACGACATGCCCGTCAACGCGGCCGACCAGTTCCAGTACCAGCTCTGGATCTTCTCCGCCGACCAGAAGGAAGAAACGCCGGTGGACGGGGGCGTCTTCGACGCGTCGTCCGTCGGACGGCTGGTGATCCCGATCGACGCCAAGCTCGGCGTCCACGACCCGAGCCTGTTCGCCGTGACCCTCGAGAAGCCCGGGGGCGTGGTCGTCTCCGAGCGCGACCGACTCCTGCTGGCCGCGGCGCTCTGAGCGCTGGAAGTCGACCGACACCGAAGACGATGGAGACCGGCAGAGCATCCTCGACACGACCGCAAGCACCCCTCGCAGAGGGTTGCTTGGAGCGTGTCGCCGCCGGCGAAGAATCGGCCGTCTCGGAGTGCCTCGACCGCTTTGGGCCGCTGGTCTGGTCCCTGGCGCGTCGCATGACGCCCAATCGCGACGAGGCCGAGGACAGCGTCCAGGAGATCTTCGTCGACGTGTGGAAGTCCGCGGCGCGCTACGACGCGGCGGTGGGGTCGGAGACGGCCTTCGTGGCCACGATCGCGCGCCGACGGCTGATCGACCGCGCTCGCCGCCTGGGCCGCCGGCCCCAGATGACCGACCTGCCCGAGGCCCTGCCGGACGAGGCTCCCACCGCGCAAGAGGCCATCGACCTCGGCGACGAGGCGGAACTCGCGCGCGCGGAGCTCGAGCAGTTGCGGCCCGAGCAGAAGCAGGTCCTGCGCCTGGCGATCTGGGACGGGCTGAGCCACTCGCAGATCGCCGACCACCTCTCCCTGCCCCTGGGCACGGTCAAGACCCACGTGCGGCGTGGGCTGCTCAAGATCCGCGAACGCATCGAGGCCGGACGGAAGGCGGACTGATGCGACGGCTGGACGGGAATCCGGAGCGCGCGTTGCGCCGTACCCGGAACCTGTTGGCCGATCGCGCGCTCGGCGACCTGGATCTCGAGGCGCAGGGGGAGCTCGAACGACTCCTGGCGCGGAACCCGACCCTGGACGACGGATCGATGGAACGCGCGGCGACGGCCTTGGCCCTGGCGCTCATGGGATCGCGCGGCCAGCTGCTACCCGACGACCTGCGGCGGCGGCTCGAGGGCTGCTAGTGTCCTGGATCAGTCGCTGAGGTGCAGCTCGACGTCCGTGGGCCCGTCGGCGACGACGAAGCGTTGCAGCGTCAGTTGCGCCCCGGAACTGAGGGCATGCACCGTATAGCTGCCCGGGGCGAGCACCGCGCGCGTGACGCGACCCACGGCGCTCAGTCGCGAGGCCACCAGGCGCCCGAGGTCGTCGCGCACTTCGAGTTCGAATCGGTCGACATCGTCGGAGCCGAGCAGGACGAACTCCACCTGCATGCCTCCGCTCAGGCGCAGCTCCACCGGAAGGTCGGACGTCCCCGCACGCACCTTGAACAGCTCCGCCGCGAACTCGTCGCCACCGGCTTGGAGCACGATCTCACCGGGCGGCACCGCCGGAAGAGCGAAGTAGCCGCCGGCGTCGGTACGTGCCAGGGCATGACCATAGGTGGCGGCGAGCCAGCTCGTCCCGCCCGCTCGGCTCCACCGCACCGCGCGGTTGCCGAGCGGCCGGCCGTCGGGACCGACCAATCGACCGCTGAAGGCCACGGCCGGCTCGAGTTCGATCGTGCCCAGGGCGTAGTCCCCCTCCGCCTCGATCGTGAAGGGTCGCAGCAAGTGCGCCCGACCGGAGCTGAGCACGCTGAGGATCCAGTCACCGGTGGCGATACCGGCCAGCCGCAGCACGCCGCCGCCGGCCAGTGACCGTGTTCGCACCGGTGCCGGTTCGCCGACGCGGTAGAGCTCGACCACGGCCTGTTCGATGGCGATGCCGGTCACGGCATCCACGAACGTCGCCGTCAGCGCGGGACGCCCGCTCTCCTCGAGCGGGTTGACCTGGAACTCGAGCACCCGGGTCTGCTCGTCGATCTCGCGGCGGTCCAGCTCGCGACCGGCCTGCAGCAATCGGACCTCGACCGGCGGCGCCGTGCGGAGGTCCAGCCAACCGGAGACCAGGGGCAGGGGATCGCTCGGATCGTCCGGGACGATGGCCCGGCGGAAGCCGCCCTTCTCGCCCGGCCAAGCCGGTTCCACTCCGGGAGTTGGGACCAGCTCGAGTCGCGGGAAGCCCGCCGGGTCGCGTCCAGGCTCGGCCAGCACCGCCTCGAGTCGCTCACCCCAGGTCGTGTAGTAGACGACGTCGATCACCGGAGCGGGCCGCACCAAGAGGTCGCGCTCCACCGCCCCACGGTCAACGCTGATCTCCAGCGAGACGCTCTGCTCGAGAATCGCGCTGCCACGCAGGATCAGCTCCCAATGGCCCGGCGAGAGGCCCAGCAGCGAGTAGGGCTCGCCGATCGTCCCGCTGGCGTCGACGGCGCGTCCATCAGGGCCCTCGGCGCGGATGAAGACCGCCCCGCTGAGACCGGGGACGTCGGTGTGGACCTCGCCACGCAGCAGGACTCCCAGGTCGAGGGAGTCCATTCCGCTGGGGTCGACCCGAGTGGACATCGGAACTCGGCCCTCGCCCGGCCCGCTCCTGCCGCGGGGCGCTGCGACCAGATTGCTCGCGGCCCGGTCGCCGGACTCGAGCCGGAGCGACGTCTCGCCGCTGTGCCCGTTGCGTGTCTCACCGTCGACGACGGCCGCCCGCTCGGTGGAGCTCAGTCGTACGGCGGCGTCGACCTCGTGCCTCGACGAATCGAGTGCCCACCAGACCACGGGCGCGGTTACTCCGACCGCGGCCAACAGGGCCAGTGCTTGGCGTGAGGACGTCAATGCCATTGGGGAGATGGGCAGTGAACGGGGAATCGCGAGGACGACCTAGTGTCCTGGATCAGAAATTCGGCGTCACTGCCCGGAGGTCCGATCGATGCTGGCTAGGCGCGCCGACGACGCGTATCCGCTGCGATACTCGGAGGAGGCGCTGGCGACGCCAGCGGCGATCGGAGCCCGGGAAGTGACGCCGAATTTCTGATCCAGGACACTAGAAGACCGGCACCTTGGTGCCGTCACCGTTCACGACGAAGGGGATCTGCTTGCCCCAGGCGTTGTTCTGCCACAGCACGAGGTTGTAGGTGTCGGGCATGAGTTGGACGGCGAAGCCGAGGTCCTCGGTGATAGCGAAGGCCTTCAGGGGTAGACCCTTGCTGTCGCGCAGCAGTGCGTAGGTGCCGCCGGTGACATCCGCCGCGGACCAGGTCATGGTCACGTCGTGGCCCACTTCCGCCTGGAAGTCGACCTTCGCACCGAACTCGCCCACGACCTCGGCCTTGAGCGCATAGCCGGGCTCGTCGAGGACGACGACCCACTGGGAGCCGCCCGAGAGCTCTTCGCCGAAGTCGAACTTGCCCTTGCCCAGGGGATAGGCGTTGGTGGTCGGCGCGTAGTCGAAGACGAAGGGGTGCGCGACGTTGCCGAAGGGCAAGGCTCGCAGGAGCGCGCCGACGGGGTTGCCGGCCAGGTCGAAGACACTGCCGGACAGGGGGATCGACCCGCCCATCTCGATCTCTTCGACGTCGCCCCCGGATCCGGGCTCGAGGTTGAGGGCGCGCAGCAGACGGCCGTGGCCGCGCAGCCAGATCTCGAGGGTCCAACTGCCCGGCGGCAGGCCGGAGATGTCGAGGCCGCCGTCCGGGCCCAGGCGTCGCACGAGCACTTCGCCGTTCGGGCCGTAGAGGTAGACCTCCGCGCCGGTCACGTCGAGGTTGAGCAGGCTCTTCAGCATCAGGGCCACGTCGGCCCGCATTCCGTCGAGTCGCGCCAGGTCCAGGTCGAAGCGCACCGACTCGAGCCCTGGCTGCCAGGGCTGACTATCGAGCACGTACTCGCCGAACATCAGGTGCACCCAACGGGCGCTCGCGGGGCGTTCGGCCACCAGGGAGCCGATCAGTGCCGGGCGCGCCATGTCGGCCGGCGCCATGCGCTCGAACTCGGCCAGTCGGTTCCAGTTGTTCTCGGTGCCGGCCATCGGCAGTCGGCGCGGGGCCGGGCCGGCGGTCATCGCGGCCGCGAGGCCGTGGGTGATGGCCCAGTCGTCCGCCGAACCGGGCAGGCTGTGCACGGCGCGGGCGCCGGCTTCACCATCGATCGGAACGAAGACTCGCACGTCGACGCGCGGCGCGCGGCGGGTGAGCAGTTCGACGAAGACGCTCTCGGGCGACTCATCGAAGACCTGCTTGCGCGTCGCGGTCACATAGCCGTCGATCTGCGCCGTGAGGGTCCACTCGCCCCCGCTGAGGCCGTTGAGCGAGAAGCGCCCGGCCTCGTTGATCGTGGTGATGCGCTCGTCGACGCCGTTCTTGGCGCGCAGGTAGCCGAGCGACCTGCGACTCGCATCGAACACCAGGCCAGACTCGTCGCGCACCTGACCGACGATCTGCACGCCGTAGGTCGCGGTGGCGGCGAGCTCGTCGAGCCCCTCCGACCCAGCGGCCTGGTCGCCGGCGACAGTGTCGAGCTCGAGCGCGATCGCGTTCAGCTCGGCGCGTCGATCTCCGCTCCGGGCGACTTCACCCTCGGCTCCCACTTCGGGGCCCGGTCGGTCGCCCAGGTCGCGCTCGAACAGCATGGCGCCGACGAAGGCCAGCACGATCGCGGCCGCCAGCAGGGGAGCCAGGGGTTGCAGGCGACGCCGCGGCCGCTGCAGCTCGCGCTCCAGGAGGGCCAGTCCGGCCAGATACACCGCGCGGCCGCCGCCCGTGCGCTGGCGCACGCGCGAACCGATGGTGTCGAGGGCGTCCGACAGCTCGCGGTCGACGCGCGAGATCTTCTGCCGCCGCTCACGCGCGATGGACTCGGGACGGCGATTGTCGCGATAGCGCGCCAGGACCGCCTCGCGGGCCGAGGACGGCAGTTCCATGACCGCCTGCACCACCAGCCGGTTACTGCGCGCCGCGTCGACCGGCGAACGCCCGTCGATCCGCACCGCGCGCGGGTCGAGCCCGCTCTGCCACAGGCCCTCCGCTTCGTCCTCCCCCACCTCGTGCCGCGCGCGCCGCAGGAGCGCCCGAGCCAAACGCCCGACCCAAGCTTCGTGCTCGCCTAAACCGTCGTCGCCGCTCCAAGCGGCGTCGTGGCGCAGGCGTTCCTTGCTGAGGTGGAAGGGCTTCACGGGCGCGGTGCTGGTAGCGAGTGGGCGGAGCGGGTCGGTAGATCTGCCGGCCAGTGACGTGTGGACAATCTCGGAAGGGCTGGCTGGCGCAGCTGGGTCGCCCATCGACAGTCCGTTGGACGGTGACCAACCGCTCTAGGTTGCCTCGATCATCGACACCCGCAACGTCTCAGCGCAGTCCCTACGCACTTCGAACGCGACTCCGGCCCTTGCGGGCGATTCAATCCAGACCCTTTACAGTCCGCAGACATGGACGATACCCCTGGGCCCGGATCCGGGTCGCTGACGGATCGGATCACTTGCCCGCGTCCAATCGGGCCCAGCGGCGAAGACCTCCGCATGGTCACCGGGGCTGCGGCCCAGCGGCTCGATTCGCCCCAGCCCGCCGGTGCCGCCACCCGAACCGATCCCGAACCGATCCCGAACCCCTCCCGCCCATGCCGACCCAGCCGAAGCCCCGTCCCCTCGCCCGCCTCGCCGGCCCCCTCATCGCCGGCCTCCTCGTCGCCAGCTGCAGCGGCTTCTTCCGAGACAAGACCGAGGTCGACCAGTCCGCCGCCGAGGAGAGCCTCTACAGCCTCTCGGCCGAATCCCTCGCGGGCCAGCCGGCCCCCCTCTCCGCCTGGGACGGGCAGGTGACCCTGGTCGTCAACGTGGCCAGCAAGTGCGGCTTCACGCCCCAGTACGAAGGCCTGCAGGAGCTGCAAGAGACCTACGGCGAGCGCGGCTTCTCGGTGCTGGCCTTCCCCAGCAACGACTTCGGCGGGCAGGAGCCCGGCACCGCCGACGAGATCCAGACCTTCTGCGCGCAGAACTACGCCGTCACCTTCCCGCTGTTCGCCAAGGTCGCCACCAAGGGCGACGACCAGTCGCCCGTCTACGCCCACCTCGGCGGCGCGACCGGCACCCTGCCCGGCTGGAACTTCTGCAAGTACCTCGTCGGCCGCGACGGCCAGGTGATCGCCTTCTACGACAGCCGCACCAAGCCCACCGCCGACGAGCTGACCGAGGCGATCGAAGCGGCGCTCGCGGGTTGAGGCGAGCGTCCACCGCTCAGCTCAGCTCAGCTCAGCTCCACTGACTCGGTACGCGCGCCGCCGGACTCGAGCAGGGCGCGGTACCAGGCGGCGGTGGCTTGTGCGCGGCCCGGGAACTCGTTCGTGCCCCAGACGACGGCGATGACATCGGTGGTGTCCGCCGAGGTCTTGGTGCGCTGGCTGTCCTTGACGGCGTTCGCGCAGGGGCCCTCGGCGTCGAACAGACACAGGAGTCCGCCCAGAGCGATGGCCTGGCCGCCGGTGTTGAAGACGTACTCGGCGTCGGCGTCCGCGACGCCGATCCGCAGGGGTGCGACGGTGCGCGCGACGTCGACGACCGAGATCGGCAGTCCCGAGTGCAGCGAGGCCACGTTGCATGCGTCGACGGCGAGGTTGATCGAACCCAGGGCGCCCTCGCCCACGGCGCGCACCAGGTACTCCGAGGCGGGCTTGCCGCGGCCGGTGGGACGGTAGCCGCCATGGCGCAAGAGGCGCCGCACGGCCGCGCGTACCTCCTCGGAGCGCTCGAGGGGAGCGGAGGCCTCCAGGCTCAGCAGGGCGGCGAGAGCATCCGGGGGCGCCACGTCGCCGAGCGGGGAGGGGAACTGCGCGCGGAAGGCCGCGGCCTCGAGCAGGGGGTGTGCGTCGACGTGGATCATGGCTGACGCGCGAGTCTAGTGTCCCCGTCCCGGGCTCCAAGCGAACCGTGCGACGGCGAGGGCGACACGGAGGCGGCCGAATGTCGCGCGTAGCAGGTGCGGAAGTAGAGTGCAGCCATGGTTCGCCTCGACCTGCCCGCACAGGACCGGCCCACGCCGGCCGGCCGCGGGGCCAAGTTTTGGGCCTCCCCCGAGCGGCCGCAGATCGAAACGGTCCGCCCGGGCTCCGCGGCGCTGCACGGCGGGCTCGTCTGCCTCCCAGCCCTGGTTGTCCTGGAGGTGATCGCCCTGGCGAACGGCTCCGGGGGGCTGGCACTGCGCGGAACCACCGGCAGCCTGACCGGCCTCCTGCTCTCCCTCGTCGAGTTCGTGGTGGCCTGCGCCGTGATCGGGGTCGTGTTGATGGGCAGCTTCCGGATGGTCGCCGTCCTGACCGGGGGCCTCGCGACGACGGGCTTCGTCGGCCTCGCCGGCCAACCGTCCGCCCTGAGGATCCGTCGCCTACGGCGACTGTCGAACCGTCAGGGCGCGATCCTGGCAGGCATCCTGATGGCGACGTTGATTGCGCCGCGCCTGGTCGCGGTGAACGCGGACGATCCCGCCGCGTGGACCTTCTCCTACCAACCGGGGACACCCTTCCTGATGCCGCTGTCGGCCGCCCTGGTCGGCGCGGCCGTGGGCGCGCTACTGGCCCTCGCCTACTCGCGTCTGCTGCGGCCCCTGATGGCGCGGCCCCTGTCCGTCGTCCTGGGCCGCCAGGAAGCAGCATCGCTCTCCCCGACGGATTGACCCGTCGCGGCCGGTCGGATCGGGCGCGCGTCGATGCTACAAGACCGCCCCATGACTCCCCGACTCCACCCCCGCCGTCTCCGCCCGCTCGCCCTCGCCTCCGTCGCTCTGCTGGCCGCCTGCGCCTCCAGCGGCGGTGGCTCGTCCTCGCCGGTCGACATGCTCGGCAGCCTCGACCAGGACACCTTCATGGCCATGCACGAGCTGTCCGAGGCCGAGGTGCCGGAGCTGCACGGCGCGGTGCAGCGGGTCGAGGTGCCCGGCTACGGCGAGATGGTCGGCTACCTGTCCCTGCCGAGCGGCGTCGAGGGCCCGCTGCCCGGCGTGATCGTGATCCATGAGTGGTGGGGTCTGAACGACCACATCAAGCTGTGGACCGATCGCCTGGCGCAAGAGGGCTACGCGGCGCTCGCGGTGGACCTGTACGGCGGCACCGTCGCGACCACCCGCGAAGGCGCGATGGAAGCCATGCAGAGCGTCGACGGCGCCAAGGCCAGCGCGACGCTCTTGGCCGCGCGCGACTGGTTGCAGCGTGAGTACGGCACCCTCGCCACCCCCACGGCGTCGATCGGCTGGTGCTTCGGCGGCGGCTGGTCCATGCAGCTCGCCCTGATGGACCCCGAGCTCGACGGCGCGGTCGTCTACTACGGCCGCACCGAGGTCACCGAACCCCAGGCGGAACGCATCCATGCGCGCATCCTGGGCGTCTTCGGCAACCAGGACCAGGGCATCACCCCGGAGTACGTCGACGGCCTCGACGCGACCCTGACCGCGGCCGGCGCGGCCCACGAGTTCCTGCGCTACGACGCCGACCACGCCTTCGCGAATCCCTCGAGCGCCCGCTACGACCACAAGGCCGCGGGCGAGGCGTGGGAGCGCACGCGGGCGTTCCTGGCCGAGGTGCTCGGGGCGCGCTGAGTTGGAGTCCCCCCATGTTCCCGAAGCGAGCGAGTTCCGCTTCCGCGCGACGTTGCAGACCCGCTGGGTCGACGAGGACAACCAGCAGGTCCTCAACAACGCGATCTACTTGACGCTCCTGGAAGAGGCGCGGCTGCGCTACTTCCGGGGGCTCGAGTTGATGGACGGTGCGCGCTTTCCGTTCGTGCTGGCGCAGTGCAACCTGCGCTTCCTGCGACCCGGGTGCGGCGGGGCCGAGGTGGTCGTGGCGGTGCGCACCACGCACCTGGGGTCGAGTTCGTTCAGCCAGTCCTACCGAATGGGACCGCAGGGCGAGGAGCCCTGGGCCGAGGCCGAGGCGTTGCTGGTGGCCTGGGACAACAAGGCCCGCGCCAAACGCCCCATGACCTCCGCCTTCCGCTCGGCCGTGGCGCGCTTCGAGGGTCTGGCGGAGAGCCGGTGAGGCCCCGGTCGTGATCGGCGTCGCGCGCCGCAACCCGCGTTTCGCGCGGCTGTGGTCGGCCCAGGTCGTCAGCCAGACCGGCGACTGGTTCAACCGCGTGGCGGTGATCGCGCTCTTGGCGAAGCTGGCCGGGCCCAGCGCCGCGGTCGGGGTGGGCCTGTCCTTCGGGCTCGAGATGGCCGTGCGGATGTTGCCGACGGCCTTCATGAGCCCCTTCGCGGGGACGCTGGCCGACCGCTTCTCGCGCAAGGGGCTGATGATCGGCTGCGACCTGGCGCGCATCCCGATCGTGCTCTGCTACCTGACGGTGGACGAGCCGAGCGAAGTCGGTCGCCTGTATCTGTTGCTCGCCCTCCAGATGGGCTTGGGCATCTGCTTCGACGCCGCGCGCCAGGGAGCCCTTCCGAACACGGTCGGTAGGGACGACCTGCACGACGCCCTGGCTCTGTCGTCGGTGACCTGGTCGATGATGCTCTCGATCGGTGCCCTGGTGGGCGGAGCGGCGATCGGCCCGCTCGGCATCGCCGGTGTCTTCGTGGTCGACGCGTGCACCTACGCAGTGAGCGCGTCCCTGCTGGCCGGGCTGCGCCTGCCGACGGCCCCACCGCACCCGACGCCCTTCCGCTGGATCGACCTGTTGACCCTGCGCGAGGCGCGCTTGGGCCTGGTTCACGTCCGCGAACGCCGCATCCTCGCGGCCCTCGCCACCAAGGCCTTGTGGGGCCCGGCGGGCGCCTTCCTCGTGATGGTCTCGGTGGCCGCCTCCGTGCGTTTCGGCCTCGGTGACAACGGCCTGCCCGATCCCGCGCGCATCGGCCCGGCCTTCGGCCTGTTGTTCGCGGCGCGCGGCGTGGGAACCGCCATCGGTCCGATCCTCGGGCGCTACGCCGTGGGGCGCGGACGCACGGCGATGTTGCAGCAGATCGCGATCGGCTTCGTCATCGCGGCGATCGGTTATGCCCTGTTCGCCTTCGCCCAGGGCCTCTGGCTCGCGGCCCTGTGCGTGGTCCTCGCCCACGTGGGCGGCGGGGCGATCTGGGTCGCGTCGACGAGCTTCTGGCAGCAGAGCGTCGACGACCGCTTCCGGGGCCGGGTGCACGCCCTGGACTTCCTAGGCATGACCGTCTCGTTCAGCGTCTTCGCCCTCTTGGGCGGGCTGGTCTACGACGCGAGCCAGTCGATCGAGCTGACCATGGCTTGCGGCCTGGGGGCTTTGGCCCTGTGCGCGACGACCTGGTTCCTCGCCACGCGGCCGATTGCGCGCGAGCTGGCCACGGCGCCCGTGGCCGGCGCCGCCGGGGCCTCCGACCGCAACTGACCGGGCCCATCGGCGATCCCCTCGGCCGAAGCCGACGGCGGGGACACGGGCGACACTCCCAAAGGCCCTCGCAGACTCACCCTACTGAAGGGGGCTGCCCTCCCAGCAGGAAGGGCAGCCCCCATTCGCATTCCGGCCGGGGCATCACGGAGCGGCCAGGACCACCTCGAGGGCGTTGGTCAGCTCGAGGCTCGGCAACAAGGGACTTCCCGGCGCGACGGCCAAGGCTTGCAGATACAGCGGGAGACCGGCGAGGGCCGGGAGCTGCGGCACGGCCAAGACGAAGTCGATGGCGCCCGTGCCGTCGGCCACTCCCAGGGCGAGCGGCAGCGGGTCGGCGAGGTAGACGACGCAGGAGCCCAAAGCCGTCGCGCTCGGCAGCGACGAAAGGTAGAGCTGGCAGAGACCCAGAGGCGTGACGCCACGAACCTCCGCCATCGGTGAGGCACCCAGCAGGGCGCCGCCGCTCCAGCCGAGCTGGGGCGTCGGCGATGCACCGCAACCCACTCCGAGGGACTCGACCGCGTAGGTCGGAATGTCCGCGATCGCGAACGAATGCAACTCGGTACCGAACTCGACGGACAGGGCTTGCAGCAGGAAGCGCGAGCCAACGCGCCCGAGGGGAATCGGGGCCGAGCTGCCCGGGCCGGGAACGAGGTCGAACAGTCGGTGAGTGCCCTGGGGCGTGCCGTCGGTGATCCAAGGCTCGCTGCCGTGGTCGACGTCGAAGCCGCGGAAGATTGCGAGTCCGCCGGACCCGAGGGGCTCGAGATGGTCACCATGATCCGCGATGCGAACCGTGCCAGCGGCCGTTCCATCGGTCGCCCAGATGCCGGGCTCCAGACCCAGGTCGAACAGGCGTCGCAAGTAGACGTGGTGGTCGGTCGAGCCGATGCAGTCGGGAGCACTATCGAGGCTCCACGGCAGTAGCTGCTCGATCGAGCCGTCGGGGCTGACGGCGATCGCACCGTCGTCGCGAGAGGCCACCGCTAGCCCGCCGAGAGGAACGACGATTGAGAAGGCGGAGAGTCCGGTGGCAGCCAGGGTCGTCGAGGCCTCGGTCCCTGTCGTCGACCAGAGGTCGTGCACGCCCGAGCCCACGGTCCTGAACCAAAGGCGTTCCCCGTCGGCGGCGAACGTGTAGACGCTCTTGTCGACCAAGGCTGCGGAGAAGAAGTTGCTCGTTCCGGCGGCCGTGCCATCAGTGCGCCAGAGCTGGAACTTATTGGTCGTCGGTGAACGGCCGTTGAAATACACGTAGTCACCAAGTACCAGCGGTTGTCCGCCTGAGTTGCTCGCTCCGTCCAGCGACCCCGGATACAGGTCGATCACCATCTCCGTCCCGAGCGCTGTCCCGTCGGTCCGCCACAGCTCGACACCATGGATAACGTCATTCGCCAAGAAGTACAGGTACCGACCGAGCTGGGCACCGGCGTCGCCCTCGAGCAATTCGACGTCCCCAGCTGGTTTGACGTCCTTCAACAGCTTGGTGCCCGCCAACGTTCCGTCGGTCACATAGAGCCCGGTTCCAGTCGAAGGAGACTCGGCCTTGAACACACAGCGACCATCGATGATCCCCAGGACATCGGACGGCAGGCTGAACTCCCCCAGGGCAACGAATCCAGCGGGAGTGCTGTCGGTGGCGAAGAACGTGGACTTCCCACCGTAGATCAGCGGAAAGCCGAGCTGGCCGGAGAAGTAGCCGCGCCCAGCGGCCGAGAACAGGTCAGCTGGGCTCGAGCTGGCGCTGAGCGGGCCCTGGCCGAGGTTGGCTACGAGTTCCGTGGTGCCCGCTCCAAGCACCGATCCCCAGACCTGGTAGCCGCTCGCCACCGAGCTCCCCATCGACAGGGCTCGATAGACGATCTTCGACCCGTACTCGGTGAAGCCCGCCGCATCGTTGACGCCGGTGGGAACTGGCGGGACCAGGAGCTGTGTCCCGGCGACCGTGCCATCGGTGTACCAGGCCGCCGGAGATACGCCAATGAACCCGATGTTGAAGGCCACACCTCCGGCCACCGATTTGAAGTGGACCTTGTCATGCTTGAGGCTCGGGTTGGTGCCCGTCGCGAGCGTCAGGGTTCCCGCTGGGGTGCCGTCGGTGATCCGCACCTTCGAATCGATGAAGCCGGGCAACACATGAACCAGTGCGTCGCCGATGAAGGTGCCGGTCAGGGTGGTGAACGTGGGGAAGCTCGACGAGGGTCCGGGGACGAGTTCGGGGGTCGCCACCGTCCCCGCGGTCGTGCCGTCGGTGCGCCACAACTCCAGGCCCAGCCCGGAAACGTTGGCGAGGAAGTAGGCGACGTTCCCATTGCCGATCAGCCCGTTGTGGAACGAGGATCCCGGCCCGCCGACCAGGTCCTTGAGGATCCCGGTTCCCTGAGGTGTTCCGTCGGTCGCGAAGACCTCGACTCCGGTGGCGGGGGTACCTGTCGCGAAGACGACTTTCCCACCGGCCAAGGTATCGACGAAGGGAGCCGTCGGGTCGAGGGCCATGAGGGGAGTGATCTGGCCGCCAGTGATCGGGACGGCGACGAGCCGCGTACTTCCGTCGAGCCAGCGGAACACGAAGCGCTGGCCGATGACGTGCACGTCGAGGACGTTGCCGTCGACGAAATGAGCGGGAAGATCGACCTCGACCTGCGTCCCTGCGGGTGTGCCGTCGGTGCTCCACAGGTCGACGAAGCCGTCGGGGTCGACGCCTTCGAAGTAGGCGCGGTTGCCGACCAGGAAGAGGTCACTCTGCGAACCCACGCCCAGGTCGACGAGGTTCGAGGTGGGTCCGGTCGTGGCGAAGAGTCGGCGCGGCGGCCGGACGAGCTCTCCGTCATACTTGACATCCAGCAGCACGGTGCCGTCAGGCAGGGCGAGCACCGCCTGCAGCTCACTCGTCACGATGGGAGCCGCCGAATGGATCGGAGCAACGATGTTCTGGGGCGCGGCGCCGAGGGCCGGAAGGCACCAAACTCGGCTTCCCTGGAACGAGCTCGTGCCGTTCAACCAGAGCATCCCGCCTGCGACGCCCACGATCTGCGCGTCGGCGTCGACCAAGCCCGAGTAGACCTGGGTGTGGATGTTGCTCGTTTCGATCGGTGGCGAGGTGGTTTGGACGGGGACGAGGAACAGAAGGGTCAAGGCCGTAAAGGTCATCAAGAGTCTCGAAGGATCAACTGGTGAACGGGTCTCGGATGCGGATCGAGCGCCCGGGCCGTGGGCAACGCGGGCAAGGATCGATCACGCCGATGCCTCCAAATGTAAACGCAACGTTCAGCGAAGGGCCGCTCGCCAGATCCGAGATCCTTGAGACCGCTCCCCGGTGCCTCGGGCGCAGCCGCCCTGCGCTGCTCTGAACGGGGGGCTCGCGTCCCCAGTCCAACGCCCGTCGACTCGACTGGACCTGGCGATCGCCCTGCGCTGCGTGGACGTCGACGGCAGGATCGGGTCGCCTCGCCCCTCCACCCCCCGGAAACGACGCCGTTCACCGATGAGCCTCGGACCGGCCTACCATCGGGGCCCCCCGCCAACGGCCCCCCATGCTCTCACCGCGCCCCCGCCCGCGTCCTGCGGCCTTGATCGCCACTGCCCTGCTCGCGTCGGTTGCCACTGCCCAGGGCACGATCGGCGTCGCGCCCCTGACCGTCGAGGGCGATGTCCTCGCGGGCGTCGGGCCGCTCTTCATCCTGTGGGACAACCTGGAGGCCAACGACGGCGGCGAGTGGCTGGTGGAGTGGGAGACCACGGGCGCGGCGCTCGAGGACCAGTACCTGCTGCGCGGTGGCGCCTCCTACCTGCGCGAGGGGCAGCCCTTGCCTGGCGCGCCGGGTCTGTTCACCCTCGAGTTCGGTCAGGTCTCGATCAACGACCAGGGCGACCTGGCCATCGCTCTGGAGGTCGGCGGTCTGGCGCCGCCCCTCGATACCGGCGCCTTCGTCGACCTCGGCGCGGGGCTCGTGCCGTTGTTCCTGGAGGGCGAACCCGCGGTGGGCTTCGCGCCCGGTAGCACCTGGAACCGAATCGTCGATCTCACCATCAACGACGCGCGTCAGGTCATGGTCACCGGTTGGGTCGCGCCACCGGCCCTTGCGGCCGAGCAGGTCATCGCGCTCTACGACCTGGATGCCGGCGGCGCGATCGTAGGCGCGAGCGTCGCTGCGACGACGCAGGCGCCCGGCATCGCGGGCCTCGACCTCGAGCCCGACGCCAGCGCCTTCAACGACCTGGGGCAGGTGCTCTTCAAGTCCTTGCCGGTAGCCGCGGGTCCGCCGGCAACCGTGTTCTTGAACGGCAACCCGATCGCAGTCAGCGGCAACCCCTCGCCGGTGCCGGGTCGCAACTGGAGCGGCTTCGCCGCTGGCACGGTCGACCTGAACAACTCGGGCTCGTGGGTGCTCAGCGGCCTGCTCGACGGCGACAGCTCGACCAACCGCCTGATCGCGGTCGACGGACAGAAGTTCGTGCAGAGCGGTGATCCGGTTCCGATCGCCGGATTGGGGGCGCAGGACCTGACAGGCTTCGGCAGCGCGCCGGTTCGGATCGACGACCAAGGGCACGTTCTGTGGTTCGGGGCCTGGGGCGGCCCGGCGCCCGGTGGTGCCCTGTTCCTGGACGATCAGGTTCTGATCCGCGAGGGCCAGACGACCGTGGCTGGTTCGGTGATCGCATCGATCCGCCAGGGCACGCACACCCTGGCGCTGAGCGACGACGGATTGACGATCCTCGCCGCAGTCGAGCTGACGAGCGGCCTGAGCGCGGTGGTGCGCGTCGACCGCGGGGGCGAGGTCGTGGTGTTGATCACCTGCGCCCCCAACGGCGGCAGCCTCGAGGTCACCAGCGGCGAGCCGCTGATCGGCCATTCGATCGACTTCAAGCTCGACCAGTGTCCCTTCCCCTTCGGCATCGCCTCGATCGCCGTCGCGCCGGGGCTCTGGCCCTCGCCCGGTCCATGCGGGCTGTTCCTGCCAGGTACGGGCGAGGTGGCGATCGACTTCCTCTCGCCGGCGACGCTGTTCCTGCCCATGCCACTGCACCTGGGTGCGCCGTCCCTGGGCAGCTTCCCCGTGACCGCCGAGCCGGGTCTCGTCGGCGTGCCGCTCTTCGTCCAGGGGCTGTTCATCGACGCGACCCTGACCGGACCGAACTACGGCGCGCTGACCAACGCGCTGCAGATCACGTTCGGGGGTTGAGGCGCGAGCGCGCCGGAGCCCCCGGGGCCGGGCGTGCGCGCGGGACGGGGGTTCCGACCGGAAGCGCGCTGGCGCGCATTGCGAGTTCGCTGGCATGGGGCGAGGATGCGGCCTCCGATCCGTCCTCGGCCCATACCACTGAACATGCAACGACAACTCCGATTCGCCGCCCTCCCGATTTCCTCGCTCCTCTTCGCCAGCCCGGCCCTGGCCCAGTCCTTCGACGTCACCCAGCTCTCGATCAAGGGGGACGACATCCCCGGCGTCGGCCTGCTGACGCGGCTCGACAACCTGGAGACCAACAACGCCAAGGTCGCCTGGAGCGAGTGGGACACCGACAACGCCGACACCGACGCCGACCAGGTCGTGCTGCGCGACGGCGTGCTGTACCTGCGCGAGGGTGATGCGGTGCCCTCGCCGGCCAACGCAGTGATCGACAGCTTCGACTCGATCCAGGCCAACGACGCCGGCGACCTCTCCTTCAACCTGTTCCTGGGCGGCACCGGTGTCGGCACGGGAACCGACAGCGGCATCTACGTCGACTTCGGGGCCGGCCTCGTGCTGGTCACCCAGGAGGGCGACCTGGTGCCCGGCTTCGCCGGCGGCGCCACCTGGCAGGGCTTCTTCGAAACTCGCATCAACAACGCGCGCCAGGTGCTCGTGATCGGCACCCTCGACGACCCGACCATCGGGACCGGCACGATCGACGACGCGATGGTGCGCTATGACCTGGATGCGGCGGGCGCGGTGACCTCCACCACCGTCGTCTACTCCGAGGGTGTGCCCTACATCGGCGGCATCGATCCGATCGAGACCCTCGAGAGCGGCGCCCACGAGTTGGCCTTCAACGACGCGGGTCAAGTGCTGTTCGCCGGCAACACCACCGGCGACGCGAACTTCGACGACTTCATCGCGATCGACGGCGTCCCGATCGCCGTCGAGGGCGGTGGCACACCGATCGCCGGGCGCTCGTGGTCGAGCCTGGCCAGCCCGGAAGTCGACCTGAACAACTCCGGCTCCTACATCTACAGCGGCACCCTCGACGGCGACACGGCCACGGACCTCTTGATCGTGGTCGACGGCGCGAAGTTCCGCCAGGAGGGCGATGCGGTGCCCGTGGTCGGGCTCGAGGCCTTCAGCTTCACGACCTTCGGTAGCGGCCCGCTGCTGCTCAACGACATGGGCGAGGTCCTCTGGTACGGCGACTGGGACGATGCGGACACCAACATCGACTCGGGGCTGTTCCTGGACGACGAGCTCTTGGTCCAGGAAGGCGTCACCACGATCGGCGGGATCATCGTCGACACCGTGCGCGGCGTGCAGGACGGCTACGCCATGAGCGACGACGGCCAGTCGATCCTGGCCGAGCTGATCCTGGTCGGGAACATCGACGTGCTGGTCGAGATCACGCGCAGCGGTGAAGTGACCGTGCTGTCCTCGTGCGTGGCCAACGACGGTCTTCTGAGCGTCGTCAGCGGCGGCCCGAAGATCGGCCAGAACATCGACTTCGCCATGGACCAGAGCCCCTACCCGGTGGCCCTGTGCTCCCTGTACCTGTCGCCCGGCATCTGGCCCGGCGGCGGTCCCTGCGGTCTGCTGTTCCCCGGTGTCGGCGAGGTCTCGATCGACATCATCAGCCCCGCGCTGACCAACCTGGCCATGCCGCTCTACGCCGGCGCGCCCTCGGTGGGCAGCTTCCCGGTGCCGGCCAACCCGGTGCTGGTGGGCGTGACGCTGTTCTTCCAGGGCCTGTTCGTGGACGCGGCCCTGACCGATCCCGAGCCCCTGCGACTGACCAACGGCCTGGCCGTGACCTTCGGGAGCTGACGCTTCCGAGAACTTCGGGGGCTGCTGCTCCCGAGACCTTCGGGGGCTGATGCTCCCTGCGCCCCGACCCGGCCCCGCTCGCGCGCGGAATTCGCGTGCGAGCGGCAGGCCGGGTCGGGATTCCAACTCCTTTTGGCCCGTATACATCCCATGACGTTCTTCCTCCTGCTGCTCACCCCGCTCTCCGCAGCGCCGCAACTCCCAGAGCCTCTCTTCGAGGATCGACACCGGGCCCTGCCGATCGACTCCGCATCCACCCTGGGCGGTGTCCTGGTCGACCTGGACGCCGACGGCGACCTCGACCTGGTGCGCTCCAACGCGATCGGGAGCCCACCGGTTCGCATCGCCCTCAACTCGGGCGGCGGCATCTTCACCGACCGCACCGACCTGATGCCCGCATCCCCGGGCGCGATCGCGTCCGACGTGGCGGTCGGGGACGTCGACGGCGACGGTGACCTGGACCTGGTCACGGCCGGCGGCGACGCGGAGCCGGGCGTGTTCGAGACCACGAACCGCGATCGCGTCTACCTGAACGACGGCAGCGGGGCCTACCAGGAGCTGGTCGGCGCCTTTTCGGAGACCGACGTCCTCTCCTACGCCATCGAGTTGGTCGATCTCGACGGGGACCTCGACCTGGACGTGGCGATCGCCCGTCGGAGCGGCCCGAACCGCATCCTGCTCAACGACGGAACCGGACTCTTCAGCCCCCTCGCGGTCACGGACGCGACGAGTTTGGACACCCGCGCCGTGTTGGCGATCGACCTGGACCTCGACCTCGACCAGGACCTGGTGTTCATCAACGCCGATGGCCCCCACGAGGTCTACCGCAACCTCGGCGCCGGGGTCTTCGTCGACGCCTCGTCGATCCTGGCGGCCTTCGCGCCGACAAGGGCCGCGGCGGTCGGTGACGTCGACGGGAACGGCTTGGACGACCTCCTGCTCGACGGTGCCGTGGCCGAGCGAACGGGCCCGGCGAGCTTCGCGATCGGCGCAGGCACCGCCCCGAACGCCCGACACAAGCTCGAGCTCCTGGACGCCGACGGCGACGGCGACCTCGACGCCATCTCGCCCGACAACGGAAACGTGGCGGGCTCCGGCCTGTGGTTGAACGACGGCACGGGCGGATTCATCGACGTGGGCGGCGGGCTCGACAGCCTGGCACCGGCGGTGTTCGAGGCCACCGTGGGCGACGTGGACGGCGACGGCGACCTCGATGTCGTGCTCGGTCGCGGCAACGTCTACTACGTCGGCGAGCGCTTCGGCGACGCCCTGTTCCTGAGCGACGGCAGTGGGCAGTTCATGAACAGCACCCAGCCCGCCCCGCCGATCCCGACCGTAGAGGATCTCGGGGTCGACGCCGAGCTGTTCGATATGGACGGGGACGGCGATCTGGACGCGGCCGTCGGCACCTTCACCAACGCTCAGGGCGGGTCCTTCGAGCCCATGATCAACCTGTACCGCAACACCGGCGGCGGCTTGTTCGAGGACGCCAGTGGGGGGATCCCGCCCTACATCGGTCTGGTCCTCGCCACGGCCCATGGCGACGCAGACGGGGACGGGGACGTCGACCTGTGGACCGCCGGCACCAGCGACGACGACGGCTCGGGCGGCGGACTCGTTCGCTACCTGAACGACGGTTCTGGCAACTTCAGCACGGTGTCCAGCGTCCCGTTCACCAACAAGATGACCTCGGTGGAGTTGGCCGACCTGGACGGCGACGGCGACCTCGACGCGATTGCGGGCACGACGGTCACCCAGCCGCCCTACCTGGCGACGGCGCTCGTGCTGCAGCAGCCCGGTGGTGCGACCACCGTCGATGGCGCCCAGTTCGCGAATCCCTTGATGAACGTGAACGACCTGGCCCTGGGCGACCTCGACGGGGATGGTTCGGTCGACGCGTTCTTCGCCAACCGTGCCGGATCGGCGCCGATCGGCTTCACCGATGGCTCGGACCGCGTCTGGCTGAACGACGGCAGCGCCGGCTTCACCCTCCACGCGGGTGCCCTCTCGACCCCGGCGGTGTTCTCCAACCGGGTGGCTTTCGGCGACGTGGATGCGGACGGTGATCTCGACGCGTTCGTCGACTCCACAGGCGTCGATCGGCTCTTCCTGAACGACGGCACAGCGACCTTCACGGCGACCGAGTTCCTGCCTCCGGTCGAGATCGTCACGGACGCCCTGCGCTTCGCGGACGTGGACCTCGACGGGGACCAAGACCTCGTCGGCGTCGGCAGTGGCGTCGGGTACCTGTGGGTCAACACCGGTGGAAACCTCGCAGCACCGATCCAATCGGCCTTCCCGGGGGGCGCCAACGGCGCCCGGGGCTTCGACCTGGCCGACGTGGACGGCGACGGCGACGAGGACCTCTTCGTGGCCGCGGACGGCACCTACACCCCGGGATTCATCTCGACCGGCGGACGCGGTCCCGACCACCTGTGGACCAACCGCACGCGGAACCTGACCTGGAAGCGAGTGCCGTCACTCGGCAAGCCGCTCGAGATCGAGACCTGCGTGGAGGCGACGTCGCTGGCCCTGCTGTGGACCTCGCCGGGGCGAGCGGCGATCGACGTCGGCTTCGGGACCCTGTGGATCGATCCGCTGGGTGCGTTCCAGGTTGACTCCTACGTGGTGGCCGGGCCGGGCTGTGTCACCAACAGCTACCTCTTGCCGGCGAATCCCGCGCTGTCGGGGCTCGAGATCTGGCTGCAGGCCGGCGTCGTGCCGTCCGGCGGCGCCGAGCCGTGGTTGAGTGGACTCGAGGTCGTGCCGCTCACGACCCTGTGAGCTGGCGCCGCTGACTTCGCGCAGCGAAGGCCTCGGCGGGGCCGTGGACCGATCCGGTCCACGGCCCCCTGTCTGGCGGACTGCGATCCGTGGTGACGTCGTGTGCGCGGAGCCGGCGGCACGATGCCCGGTCGAACACGGCCTTCGCGCAGGCAGATAGAATCTCCTACCTCGCCGCGGTCGCGATCGCGGCGAGGCGCCCCGTCCCAGCTGTGCTCGCCCCTGCTGTGCGAGCGATCGCCACCCCCACTCCCCGGAGCAGCCCATGTCCCGCAGAACCGCACGTCGCTTGACCGTCGCCACCGCATTCGCTGCCGGCCCCTTTGCCGCGGTGGCCGCCGCCGGCGACTGGGTCTTCGAGCCCGTGGTGCTGAAGGACGACACCGTGGCCGGGATCGGACTGGTGGACGGCATCACCGACCTGGCGCTCAACGACAACGGCAACTGGGCCATCGCGGTCAACACCAGCTTCCCCGACACCTTCGCGAACTCGGTGGTGCTGATCGACGGAGCGGTCTACTACCGCGAGGGCGACCCTGTCCCGGGCGTGCTCGACACGGGCCTCAACGGCTTCGGACAGCTCAGCCTGGACGACACGGGCAAGCTCGCCAGTGACCTTTACACCTGGCCCCTGTCCGGCGGCTTCAACGCCGAGATCGTGCACTGGGGCGGGCACGAGTTGTTCCGCTCGGGCGACAACGCGCCGGCCACTTCCTACGGGCAGGGCGCGCTCTGGGCGTCGTTCAGCCAGGTGCTGAACAACAGCAGCAACCAGATCCTGCTGCACGCCTCGGTCGACGATCCGAACACAGCCGCGGTCTACGATCAGGGGCTGCACCTGATGACCCTCGACGACGCGGGCTCAGTCTTGGTCGACGTGCTGATGTCGAAGACGGGCGACAACGTGACCACGGCCTCCGGCGCCACCCAGTCGGTCGAGTCGATCCACGGCGGCCCGCACTCGAAGGCGATCAGCGAGAACGGCATCTGCATGTGGTTGGTCGACGCCAGCGGCCCGGCGGCGTTCGAGATCAGCGCCCTGATCAACGGCACGCCCGTGGTCCAGGAGGGCGGCCCCTCGCCGCTGCTCGGGCGCACTTGGAAAGACCTCTCCTACGCGCCGCTGGATATCAACTCGAAGGCCGACTGGGTGATCCAGGGCAAACTCTCGGGCGACAGTGCCACCGAGCACCTGATCGCCGTCAACGGTCAGAAGCTGGTGCAGTCGGGTGATCCTGTGCCCGGCGTTCCCGGCGCGACGATCCTCAACTTCAGCCAGACCGCGCCGCTGCAGATCGACGAGGGCGGGCAGGTGCTGTGGATCGGCACTTGGCTCGACGGCGGCCTTCGCAACGGCCTGTTCATCGACCACGAGCCGCTCGTGGTCGAAGGGCTGACGACCTTCGAGGGGGCGACGTTCATCGACGTGTACGCCTTCCAGGACGGCTTCGCGATGGCGCCCGACGGCACGCGGATCCTGTTCCGGGGCGTGCTCGACGACGGCCGCAATGGCGTCTTCAGCGCGACCCTCGAAGCCGGCGTCGAGGTCCTCGCAGGCTGCAGCGGCAACCCCATGACCTTGACGGTCAGCGCGCCGCCCGCCCTGGGTCAGTCGATCGTCTTCGACGCCGCGGGCAGCGACTTCGCGATCGAGGCCTCGAGCCTGTTCCTGTCGGCCCTGCCGGTCATCCCGGGTAGTCCCTGCGGGGTGCCCCTGGGCGTCGCGGGCGAGTTGCTGGTGGCGCTGAGCCCCGCGCCCCTGCAAGTGCCGATGGTCGGTTCGCCCGGCTCGCTGGCGCTCACCGTTCCGGCCCTGCCGGCCCTGGCGGGCGCGGACCTCTACGCCCAGGGCGCCTCGGTCAACCTCGGCGGCGGCCTGGATCTCCTGCGGCTGACCAATGGCCTGCGACTGTGCCTGGGCGAGTGAAGTCCGGGAGCTGATCCGCGAACCGGTCACGGGGGCCGGTCGCCGACGGGAGACTTCCCGCGGGCGGCCGGCCCCCGGCACGTTCGACGGGGAGCGATCCCCGCTTGCGTCTGTGCGCCGACGGCCGATCGCGTCAGGATCCTGAGTCCATGACCAGCGACCAGAGTGACGCGGATTCGATCCCGGCCCTTCTCGACGAGATCCTCGGGGACGCGGGCCGCACGCCGCTGCCGGGCGCGGCGCCGGTGGTGGCCCTGTCGGAGGAGGACGACCCCGCCAGCGTCGCGGCGATCGAGGCCCTGGCCCTGGCCCGGATCGAGCTGCGCCGCCGCGGGGTCGACCACGGCACGTGGGTCACCCTGCCGTCCGAGCTCGAACCGGCGGGGCGCCTGCCGCGTCCTTCGCAGCTGCGCAAGCGCTGGCGCGAGGCGCGTCCGTTCGTGTTGCGCGGCGCCCTGGCCGAGGAGCTGCCCCTGGCCCGCAACGAGCTGCACGCCGGTCTGCGACGGGGGCAGAAGGTCTCCTCGCCGCAGGACCTGGAAGCCGAGCTGCGACGCTCGCTCGGAGGGCGGGCCGCGCGCTTCGAGGTGATCGGCGCGGCCGACGAGCTCTACGACCCCGAGCGCGACTTGGCGCGGGTTCTGGTGCGCGACACCCAGGGCGGCTTCGACGACCTGTGGGTCAAGACCGGGCGGCTCTCGACCTACCCGGAGGACACCTCCCTGCGCCTGCGCTTCGCCTTCGGGGCCGAGCGCGAGGACGACGCCTCCGACGACGAGCCGCGCCACCGCGCCACGGCGGCCCTGGGGCGTGCGGCGATTCCCGAGCTGCGGCTGGTCGGGCCCGGTAGCGCCCTGATCGAGCGGGCCAGCGAGGCGGCCGACGAGTCGCTCCAGGCCACCGGCGCGATCGCCTATTGGAACGCGCCGGAGGGCGGCGCCCTGTTCCACCACGACGCCTTCTCGGGGGACGACTCCCAAGGCCAGCGCGGCGTGCTCTACACGCAACTGGTCGGGCGCACCGCGTGGCTGGCGATTTCGTCCGCCGACCTCGTTCGGCGCCTGGAGGAGTTCCTCGCCGATGAAGAGGAGCCCGAGCTGGCGGATCTGGCGACCCTGGCCGCGGATCAGGGAGCCGCCCGGGCCGAGCTGGCCTTGCCCGGCTGTGGGCGCTTCGGCCCGGTGGTCGACGGCTGGCCCGCCTTCACGGCTTTCCTGGCCGACAGCGGCCACGCGGCCGTCCTCGAGCCGGGCGACGCGATCGTGCTGCCCAACCAGGGCCTGGGCTCGACGGCGCTCCATTCGGTCTTCTGTGCCTCCCCCAGAACCACCTACGGGCTGTCTGTGGCCCTTCGGCGGGACTCTCGGCCCCACAATCGAGTCCGCGGGCAAAAAATGAGCGGTCGGACGCTTCGCTCGGGACCCGGGCGCCGTTTCGACCTCCGATCATGAATGAACGCCGCTCCGACCAGATCCACGACCTCTTCGCCGCCGCCCTCGAGCGCCCGGCCGAGGAGCGGGTCGCCTTCCTGGCCGAGGCCACCGCAGGCGACGTCGAGCTCGCGGGCGATGTCATGGAGCTGCTGGAGGGCGCCCAGGAGGCTTTCGCGGAGGTCGCGCAGTCCCTGGCCGAGAGCGACGCCGAGATCCGGCCCGCGGGCCTCGTCGGCGAGCGGCTGGACGACTTCGAGCTGCTCGAGGAGATCGGTCGCGGAGGTTCCGGGATCGTCTACCGCGCGCTGCAGCACTCGATGTCGCGCCAGGTCGCGGTCAAAATCCTGGCGCCGATGCCCGGCGACGACCTGCGCCGCAGCGCCGAGCGCTTTCGCCGCGAGGCCATCGCCGCCTCGCGCCTGCGACACCCGGCGATCGTTCCGATCATCTACTACGGCACCGCCCTCGGTCGCGACTACTACGCGATGGAGCTGGTCGACGGCCCCAGCCTGCGCGAGCACCTCGACCAGCTCGCGTCGTTGCCCCGCGAGCAGCCCTCGGCGCGCCAGCCGGACCTGCGCGACCCCCGTCAGGCGGCGAGCACGATCGCGGCCATCGCGCGCGGGCTCGACTACAGCCACAGCCTCAAGATCATCCACCGCGACATCAAGCCGCAGAACGTGCTGATCGACGGTGAGGGTCGGCCGCGGCTGACCGACTTCGGCCTGGCCAAGAACCTGGAGCTGGGCGGCCTGACGCGAACCGGCGACCTGGCCGGTACGCCCAACTACATGGCTCCCGAGCAGGCGGTCCAGGCTCTGGGGCCGATCGACGCGCGCTCGGACGTCTACTCCCTGGGCGCGGTGCTCTACGAAGTGCTGTGCGGCAGGCCGCCGGCGGTGGGCGACACCCTGACCGAGATCCTGCTGTCGATCGCCGAGAAGCCGGTCGAGGACGTGGGCCGCGTTGGACCCGCGATTCCGGCCCAACTGGCTTTGGTCTGCATGAAGGCTCTGCGTCGCGAGCCCGACAAGCGCTACCAGACCGCCGGCGAATTCGCGCGCGACCTCGAGAACTTCGTCGAGGGGCGCAAGGTCGACGCCCGCCCGCCCACGGTCGTGGAGCGCCTGCGGGCTCGCTCGGTGGATCGACGCTCACTGCTGCGGGCCCTGCCCGCCGCGGCGCTCCTGGGCGCGGCCGCGGCCGCCGGTGGCGCCAGCGCCATGAGGCGAGTGGCCGCGGCCGCCCGCGCTCCGCGATTGGTGCTGGGTGGTTCGACCCCCGCGAAGGTCTGGCTGACCCCGGTCGACGGTGAGCTGCTGCCGACCGGCGGCACCTCCGAACTCGGGCGAGTGGTTCCGGGCGAGCCTCGCAGCTACGACGGCGAAGGACGCTTCCGGATCGACCTGGAGGACGGGACCGGCGCGCGCGTCGACGTCGTGCGCGAGCTGCGACCGGAGTCCACCGTCGAGCTCGACGTCTCCTTCGAGCGGCGCGGCAGCTCGATGGTCTCGATCCCCGGCGGTGTGGTGACGGCCTTCGTCTTCCCAGAGCTGAACCTCGCCCAAGAGGAGCAGTTCGAGGTCGGGCCCTTCGAGTTCGACACCGCCGCGGTGACCAACAGGGAGTTCCGCGCCTACCTCGAGGCCACGGGCCGCGACGTCCTGCCCTACTGGCCCCAGGCGTGGATCGAACTGTGGAAGAATCCACCGCGCGAGGACTGGGACGACCTGCCCGTGGTCTACGTCGCCTGGTCCGACGCCGAGGCCTACGCCAATTGGGCCGGAAAACGGCTCCCAACGCGCCTGGAGTTCGTCCGAGCGGCCCTCTGGGACCACGAGTGGCTCGAGACGTCGGCCGCGATCGACGTGGAACAGGCCTATGTCCTGGGGCGCCCGGTCTCCGTCGACGTGGACGGCAAGCCCTCGACGGCCCACGCCTACATCGCGTTCGCGGAGCCCTCCCGCGCCCCGGGGCGCGATCATTCCCCCGGCGGCGAGGTCTTCCACCTGGTGGGGAACGTGGCCGAGTGGTCGGCCACGCCCTTCATCTATTCGGGCAAGAACGGCGGAAAGGCGGGCTTCGCCGGGGAGCGCTATGTTCGCTCGGGCGCATGGCACCGAGCCGCATCTGGGGACTCCCTTGGAGACCTCTTCCGTTTGGTGGGGCGCAAACACGAAGATGGGGCTTCCTCGGACGTCGGATTTCGCTGCGCGCGCAGCGTCCACGCCTGAGGACCCGAGGAGCTCCGGCAGAATTCGCGGGCTGCACCCGCGTAGCCGAACTCCAAGGGGATTCGTGACCCCCGTTTGCCCATCCTTCGGGCCAACCCACCCCCCTAATAAGGCGACATGCCCCAGCAGTACACACTCGCCCAGGGTTCGATCCTGATCGATGTCCCGCCCTCCTACTGCCAGGCCTTCTCGAAGCTCTCGGCCGACCAACGCGAGCTGACCGGCAGCTTCTTCAGCGCCGCGATTCACGGCGGTGACGACCCCGGCCTCGAGGAGCTCTTCGGTGACATGCACCAGTCGGAGCTGCGCCAGATCGTTCCGGTCAACGACGGAACCAACATGGCCGAGACCGCGGACCTGGCCACTTCGGCCAACCGAATCCTGAACGCCTACAACAGTCGCCAGGCGGACTTCGGCATCACGTTCGATCCGATTCCGGCAGGCTCCAATCCGACCTGCTACCGCTGGATCTACGACCCCGAACTCGACGAGTGGGTGTTGGTGATCAACTACGGCTTGACGGTGGCGACCGGCAACGTTTCCGGAGCCCAGTTCAACTGGCTGCCCCTCTCGGCCGCCAAGGGACAGCCGGGCTTCGCCCTGCCCGAGGAACTCGACTACTTGATGGACGGGAGTGAGGTCGTGGTGGATCTGAAGTACCACCTGACGCTCACTTTTCTCGCCCAGTGACCTGAGGGTCACTCATCCGGCCCCGTGATCCTGGTGTCACTCGTTCGGCCGAGTGACCCTGGATCGCGCTCTCGGCGCCGCGGCGCTGTGGCAAATGACGAGACCAGCGGCCGGTTCTCGTCGACCGGGCCTCCGAACGGCACCCTCTCCGGATAGTGCCCACCCGGGCACCGGAACCCGCCCGAAGCCCTATCCTTCACCATCGCCTTCGACTGATACCGACTGCCCCATGAGCACCACGATCTCCGACAAGTCCCGCCTCGTTGCGACCCTGCTCTGCTTCTTCCTCGGTGGCTTCGGCGCGCATCGCTTCTACGTCGGGAAGACCGGCACCGCGATCCTGATGATCGTGACCCTCGGCGGCCTCGGGATCTGGACCCTGATCGACCTGATCGTGATCGTCATGGGCTCCTTCCGTGACGTCGAGGGTCGCAAGGTCTTCATGTGGACGGAGCCCGGCTCGGTCGGCTGAGAGGTCGGTCGGGCGTTCGCGCCCGTAACGCAGTGGTACCGGGCGGGGCCCCACCCCGCCCGGCTCCGTTCGCGATGCGGCCCCGGTTGGAGTCCGACGCCATCCGCCGCCGACGCCATCGCACTCCCCACCACGACCGAACCCGATTGCAAGTCCGATGAGCGACGACCCCTACGCACCCTTCGAGGCCCTACTCGCGAGCGAACCCGACGACACCATGCTGCTCTACGGCCTGGGGCGGAAGATGCTCGATGGTGGGCACCACGAACGCGCCGCCGTTCACCTGCGCCACTGCGTCGAGGTCGACCCCGGCTACTCGGCCGCCTGGCGCGAGCTGGGCCGCGCCCTGGAGGCTGGCGGCGACACGGACGGCGCGCGCACGGCCTACACCCGGGCGATCGAGGTGGCGCAGGAGAAGGGCGACCTCCAGGTGGTCAAGGAGGCCAAGGTCTTCCTCGGTGGGCTTGACGGCTGAAGCGGGCCAACCCGCGTCGGTGCCCACACTCGCGCGCTGACCGGAGCGGCTAGACTGGGCAGTCTTGGCCGCCCCCCTCCAAGCCTCCCCGCCCCCCCTCGAGCTGCTGCTCGACGCGGAGGTCTACGCCCCCGAGCCCCTCGGCCGCCTCCACCTCCTGGTGGGTGGTGGCCGCGTGTTGTGGATGGGCGCGGACCGTCCGCGGTCCGTGGCCGAGCTGGGCGCTACCGAACGGGACCTGGGCGGCGCGCGGCTGGTGCCCGGCCTGGTCGACTGCCACGCCCACCTGACCGGCGGCGGCGGCGAGGTCGGCTTCGCCTCGCGGGTGCCCGCCCCCGCCCTGACGCGCTACACCACGGCCGGCGTGACCACCGCCGTGGGGCTGCTCGGGACCGACGACACCACGCGCTCGATCGCCGAGCTCTTGGCCACGGCGCGGTCCCTGCGCGAGCAGGGGCTCTCGACCTGGATCTGGACCGGCGGCTACCACGTGCCGCCGCGCACCCTGCTCGGCTCGGTGCGCGAGGACATCGCCCACGTGGACCTGTGCCTCGGCGCGGGCGAGATCGCGATCAGCGACCACCGCTCGAGCCAGCCGACCCTCGACGAGCTGCTGCGGATCGCGGGCGACTGCCACGTGGGTGGGTTGATGACCGGCAAGGCCGGCATTCTGCACCTGCACCTGGGCGACGGGGAGCGCGGCCTCCAGCTCCTGTGGTCGGCCCTCGACCAGGCCGAGATCCCCGCGCGGGTCTACCACCCGACCCACGTGAACCGGCGCGAGGCCCTGTTCGAGGAGGCCCTGACCCTGGCCGAGCGCGGCGCGACGATAGACGTCACCGCCTTCCCCACCGTGGACGGTGAGGACGAGCTGCCGGCGGTGGGCGCGATCCAGCGCTATTTCGCCAGCGGCCTGCCCGACGAGCGCCTGACGGTCAGCTCCGACGGCGGCGGCTGCCTGCCGCGCTTCGACCGCCAGGGCGCGCCGACCGGCTTCGACCTGGGCGACTCGCGCACCCTGCCCGCGACCCTGCGGGAGCTGCACGCCGGCGGCATGGCGCTGGAACGTGCGCTGTTGCCCTTCACCCTCAACCCGGCCCGACACCTGCGTTTGCATGGAAAGGGCCGGATCGCGGTCGGCTGTGACGCCGACCTGGTCGCACTGGACGCCGACGGCGCGGTGCGCGACGTGATGGCCGGCGGCCACTGGCACGTGCTCGATAGCCTGCCCGTGCGCCGAGGAAGCTTCGAAACCGAGACCCCGTGAGCGCCAGAGACTTCATTCACAATCCCAAGCGCGGTTGGATCGTCCCCATCGGGGGCGCGGAGGAAAAGTACCGCGACCCGCAGATCCTGCGCGCCTTCGTCGACCGCTGCGGCGGCGAGAAGTCGACCATTGCGGTGATCCCCACCGCTTCACGCCTCGAGGACACCGGTCCACGCTACGTGGAGCTGTTCGAAGAGCTGGGGGTCAGCCGCGCCATCAGCCTGCCCTTCGAGAACCGGCAGGACTGCACGCGCAAGGACTGGCTGCAGGTCCTGAGCGAGGTCGACGGCGTCTTCATGACCGGCGGCAACCAACTGCGCCTGTCGACCACCCTGGGCGGCACGCCCGTGGCCCGCATGCTGCGCGATCGCAACTCGGAGGGTCTGCACGTGGCCGGCACCTCCGCCGGCGCGGCCTACATCTCCGAGCACATGATCGCCTTCGGCGACGAGGGCCCCACGCCCCACGCCAACATGGTGCAGCTCGCGCCGGGCCTGGGCCTGACCGGCACGGTCCTGGTCGACCAGCACTTCCGCCAGCGCGACCGCCTCGGGCGCCTGTTGACGGCCCTGTCGTTCAATCCCTTCGCCACCGGCGTGGGCCTGGACGAGGACACGGCCGCCTTCATCGCGCCCGACGAGACCATCGAGGTCGTGGGCTCGGGCGCGATCACGGTCGTCGACCCCTCCGAATTGGAGTCCTCGACCATGGACTCGGCCAAACGTTCCGAGCCGGTCTCCCTGATCGGGATCCGGCTGCACATCCTGATCGAGGGCGGGACCTACAACACCCAGACCCGCGAAGCTCGCGCGGCTCGTCCGACGGCCGCCCGCTGAAACCGACGCGGATCTGCGGATCCGCATTCTCCCAGGACCCGTGGCGAGGCACTCGCCCGCGGCTCCGCGTTCGCTCCTGCCCGACTCGACATGAGGATCGTCTCCCAGTCCGTCTATCTCGGCCCGAACATCTACGCCAACTGGCGGCTGATCGGCCTCACCGTCGACCTCGGCGCGCTCGAGGAGTGGCCCACGGTCAAGCTAGGTTCGAAGTGGATCGACGCGCTGCTCCAAGCGATTCCGACCCTCGAAGAGCACGGCTGTTCCTACGGCGAGCCCGGGGGCTTCCTGCGCCGCATGCGCGAGGACGAAGGCACCTGGCTGGGGCACGTGCTCGAGCACTGCGCGATCGAGATCCAGAACCTGGCCGGCGCCGACCTGTCCTTCGGGCAGACGCGCTCCACGGGCACACCCGGGCAGTACCACGTGGTCTACGACTACGACGAGCCCGAGGTCGGACTCGAGGCCGGTGAGCTGGCCCTGAAGTTGATCCTCTCGCTGCTGCCCGCGGAGTTGCGGCCGAAGGACGCCGAGGACGCGTTCGACTGGGACGAGGAGCGCGACGCCTTCATTCGCCGCGCCCAGCGCCTGGCCTTCGGCCCCAGCACCGCGTCCCTGATCAAGGCCGCCGAGGAGCGCGACATCCCCTGGCTGCGGCTCAACAACTACAGCCTGGTGCAGTTCGGGCACGGCCGCTACCAGAAGCGCATCCAGGCCACGATCACCTCGGAGACGCGCCACATCGCCGTCGAGATCGCCTCCGACAAGGAGGAGACCAACCAGATCCTCGGCGACCTGGGCCTGCCCGTGCCCCAACAGCGCATCGTGCGCGACGCCGACCGCGCCGTGCGCGCCGCGCGGCGCATCGGCTACCCGGTCGTGGTCAAGCCGCTCAACGCCAACCACGGGCGCGGCGTGTCGATCGGCCTGGAGACCGACGAGCAGGTGCTGACGGCCTTCGAGAAGGCCCGCGAGCACAGCCGCACGATCCTGGTCGAGGCCTTCATCCGCGGGCTCGACCACCGCATGTTGGTCGTCGACGGAAAGTTGATCGCGGTCAGCAAGCGCGTGCCCGGCCACGTCGTCGGCGACGGCAAGCACTCGATCGCCGAGCTGGTCGAGATCACCAACGAGGACCCGCGCCGCGGCATCGGGCACGAGAAGGTCCTGACCAAGCTCGACATCGACCACCAGGCGCGACGCCTGCTGAACGAGGCCGGGCTGGAGCCCGAGTCGGTGCTCGAGCAGGGCCAGATCCAGTTCCTGCGTGCCACCGCCAACCTCTCCACCGGCGGCACCGCGGTCGACATGACCGACGTGGTCCACCCCGACAACCGCGCCATGGCCGAGCGGGCCGCCAAGGCGGTGGGCCTGGACGTGTGCGGCGTCGATTTCCTGACCACGGACATCACCCGCTCCTACAAGGAGACCAAGGGTGCCATCTGCGAGGTCAACGCCGCTCCGGGCTTCCGCATGCACGTGGCGCCCAGCGAGGGCCATCCGCGCGACGTGGCGGGGCCGGTGATCGACATGCTGTTCCCGCCCGGCAGCCCGCGGCGCATCCCGATCGCCGCGATCACCGGGACCAACGGCAAGACGACCACGACCCGCATGACCGCCCACGTGCTGAAGATGGCCGGGCGCCGGGTGGGCTTCACGACCACCGACGGCGTGTACATCGACGGCAAGCTCTCGGTCGAGGGCGATATGACCGGGCCGACGGCGGCGCGCATGGTGCTGCGCGACCCGTCCGTGGACACCGCCGTGCTCGAGACCGCCCGCGGCGGCCTGCTCAAGCGCGGCATGGGCTACCGGCGCTGCAACGTCGGCGCGGTGCTGAACATCGACGCCGACCACCTGGGCCTGCGCGGGATCGAGACTCTCGAGCAGCTCGCGCGCGTCAAGCGGGTGGTGATCGAGGTGGCCAAGGACACGGCCGTGCTCAACGCCGACGACGAGCACTGCCTGCGCATGGCCTCGTTCACCTCCGCCGAGCAGATCTGCTACGTGACCATGAGCCCCACCCATCCGCTGGTGAAGGAGCACATCCGTGCCGGCGGCAGGGCGGTCGTGCTCGAGGAGGGCATGGGCGGCCAGATGATCACGATCTACGACAACGGGGCGCACATCCCGCTCCTGTGGACCCACGAGATCCCGGCCACGATCGACGGCAAGGCGCGCCACAACGTGCAGAACGCGCTGTTCGCCTCGGCCATCACCTTCTCGATGGGCGCGACTCTGGACGACATCCGCATCGGCCTACGCACCTTCGACACGACCTTCGCCGAGGCCCCCGGGCGCATGAACGTCTACGACGACCACCCCTTCAAGGTGATCGTCGACTACGGCCACAACCCGGCCGCGATCGCGGCCATGGTGCACCTGACGGACCAACTGCACGTCAAGGGACGCCGGTTGATCCTGCTGGCGGCTCCCGGAGATCGCCGCGACCAGGACATCGAGCAGATGGCCAGCTCCGTGGCCGGGCACTACGACCACTACATCGTGCGCCGCGACGACAACCCGCGCGGCCGCGGGCCCCTGGAGGTGCCGCACCTGTTGCGCGATTCGCTGCTGGAGAACGGCGTCCCGGAGCAGAAGATCACCGTGATCGAGCGCGAGGTCGCAGCGGTGGACGCGGCCCTCGACATGGCGCGCCCGGACGACCTGCTGCTGGTCTTCGCCGACGCGATCGAGCGCACCTGGCGCCAGGTGACCGAGTTCGAGAGCGTAGGCGAAGTGGAGCTGAAGCCCACAGTCAGCGCGCCCCAGCCAGCCGCGCCCGCGGCGACGGCCTTCGAGATGGAGCTGCCCGGCATCGACGACTTCATCCACGACGAGCGCGGTGTGCTGCTGGCGCCGGTGGAAGAGGATGACGAGTTGGCCGACTGACAGCGGCGCGACCTCGATCACGATGACCTCCCCCACCGTCAGGGACTCCCGGCGCATCACCGGCCTGCACCCCTACACCGACCGGCCGGGGGCGATCCTCGAGCTCGAGATCGCGCCCGAACTCCAGGAGCGCGCGATCGCGGCCTGGCGCGCGGTGGCGGCCGAGGTCGCCGCCGCGGTGGGCTGGCTCGGCACGCCCCTGCACGCCCGCCGCCACCCCGACGGCGTGAGCCTCATCATGGAGGCGCCGATCGACGCGCTCTACGCCGCCTGCGAGGTCAACGAGCTGGCCTGGAGCCTCACGGCCAGGGCCCTGGCCGACGGGGGCGAGGTGGAGCAGGCGGACCTCGAGGGCGAGCTGCTCCGGGTCCAGGGCGAGATCGCCGCCGAGGCTCGCCCGGCGCTGCTGGCCTTGCACGCCGCGGCGCTGGAGCACGGCGCCGCCTTCCTGGTGGACGACGACACCGTCTCCGTGGGCCACGGCGCCGGCTGCCGGCTGTGGCCCGCCGCCGCGCCGCCGGACGTGGCCCAGGTCCCGTGGTCGAAGGTCACGAACGTGCCGACCGCCGTCGTGACCGGGACCAACGGCAAGAGCACCACCGTCCGCATGCTGGCCGCGATCGCCGAGGCCGCGGGCCTGACCGCGGGGGTGTCCTCCACCGACTGGATCCGGGTGGGCGACGAGATCCTCGACGAGGGCGACTACTCCGGTCCCGGGGGCGCGCGCACGGTGCTGCGCGACGCGCGAGTTCAGATCGGGCTGCTCGAGACCGCGCGCGGCGGCATGTTCCGTCGCGGGCTGGGCGTCGAGTCGGCCGATGTGGCCTGCGTGCTCAACGTGGCCGAGGACCACCTGGGCGAGTGGGGTTGCTGGACCGTGCGCGACCTGGCCGAGATCAAGCTGACCGTGGCCAAGGCCGTGGGTCCGGGCGGCCGCGTAGTGCTCAACGCCGACGACGACCTGGTACGCGAGGGCGGGCTCGAGTTGGACCTCCCGCGCACCTGGTTCAGTTGCGGCGGCCTCGGTGCCGTCCCCGACGGCGAGCGCTCGGCCTGCGTGCTCGAGGACGGCGTGCTGGTGCTCTACTCCGGTGACGAGCGCACGGAGATCGCCCGCGTCGACCAGATCCCCTCGACCCTCGGCGGCGCGGCGACTCACAACGTGGCCAACGCCCTGGCGGCCGTCGCCATCGCCGACGGCCTGGACCTGCCCCACGCCGCCATGGCCGAGGGCCTGCACGCGTTCGGCCTGGACCCGGGCGACAACCCCGGCCGACTCAACGTCTTCGGCTTCGGCGGCGTCACCGCCCTGGTCGACTTCGCCCACAACCCCCACGGCCAGCGGGCGATGCTCGAGATGGCCGCGGGCATGGATTCCGACCGACTCTTGGTCCTGCTGGGCCAAGCCGGCGACCGCGACGACGCCTCGGTGACCGAGCTCTGCCGCACCACCTGGGCCGCGCGCCCCGACCGCATCCTGATCAAGTCGATGGAGGTCTACCTGCGCGGCCGCGAGCCCGGCGCCATGACGGCCTTGATCGAGCGCGAGCTACTCGCCGCCGGCGCCCCGCCGGAGGCGATCGCCCAGGGCGGCGAGGAGTTCGACTGCGTGCTCGAGGCCCTCGCCTGGTCGCGACCCGGCGACCTGCTGCTGCTCTTCTCACACGCCGAGCGCGAGCGGACGCTGGAGTACCTGGCCGCGCTGCGACTCGGCGGCTGGAGCCCGGGCCAGCCGCTGCCGGCGGCGCCCTGAGGGGGAGAGGTCGCCGCCGCCGGTTCCAGGGCTGGGGCCTCTCAGCCTTGCAAAAGACGCATGATGATGTAGCTTTTGCAAGCATGTTTGACCGCCGGATACGCCCTCTGCTGACTGGCCTCCTCGCCAACCACAGCGCCGTGGCCCTTCTCGGCCCGCGCCAGGTTGGCAAGACGACCCTGGCGCTCGAACTCGCGGACGAACGGGGGGCCACCTACCTGGACCTCGAGCGAGAGGGCGACCGCGCCAAGCTCGGCGATGCCGACGCCTACCTGGCCTCGACCGCGGGGCGGTTGGTCGTGCTGGACGAGGTCCAGAACGCACCTGAGCTCTTCAGCACCTTGCGCGGCGTCATCGACGATCGTCGGCGACAAGGCAAGAACGACGCCCAGTTCCTGATCCTCGGCTCGGCCTCGCCGGCACTCCTGCGGCAATCGTCGGAGAGCCTCGCCGGCCGGATCATCTATCTCGACCTCGCACCCCTCGACGCCCTCGAGGTCGGGGGCGAGCCTACTGGCACCACCTCCCTGTGGACGCGCGGCGGCTTCCCCCTCAGCTTCCTGGCCGCCGACGACGCCAACAGCTTGCTCTGGCGACAGGGCTTCCTGCGAACCTACCTCGAGCGCGACCTTCCCCAACTCGGCTCGCGCCTGCCGACCGAGGTCCTGCGCCGACTGTGGACCATGCTCGCCCACCTGCAGGGCTCACCGCTCAATACGGCGAAGCTCGCCGCCAACGTGGGCCTGGATGGGAGGACGGTCAATCGCTACCTGTCACTCCTGGTCGACCTCTTGCTCGTCCGAAGTCTGGCGCCGTGGACCGCGAACATCGGCAAGCGTCTGACGCGCTCGCCCAAGCTCTACGTTCGCGACAGCGGGCTCCTGCATGCCCTGTTAGGCATCGCCGACACCGAGACATTGCTGGGTCATCCTGTCGTCGGCGCCAGCTGGGAGGGCTTCGTGATCGAGAACCTCATCGCCGCAGCGCCGCTCTTCAGCCAGTTCCACTTCTTCCGCACCTCCGCCGGCGCGGAGATCGACCTGCTCATCACCCTCCCCGACCACCGCCGCTGGGCCTTCGAGATCAAGCGCGGCGCGAACCCGCGCCCCTCGCGGGGCTTCTACCAGGCCTGCGACGACGTGCAAGCCGACGCCCGCTTCGTCGTTTATCCCGGTGAAGAGCGCTTTCCCTTGGGGTCGGGCACCGAGGCGTTGGCGCTGGCTGCGGCGATGACTCTCGTCTCCACAGGTTGAGCACCCTCCGTGGCGGCCGCTTGAACCACTCGCCGCCATAGGAACGAGCGCCCGCTCGAGCATGGACGGAACGGCTGTCGCCCCCCGCCAAGTCGCTCGATCTGGATTGAGGGCTCGGCAAGGCCCCGCGCATCTCAGTCCCGCCCCAGGACGACATCGCAGGAGCTTGACGCCGAGACGGCGACCTTCTTGATCCACAGCCCCTGCTCGGTGCCGCTCGGACGCTGATCCGCATGCGGCACGACTGGATCGGGGCCTCGGTGCCGAGGGCCCGGCCTGCCGCTGGAGTTGGTCGCGCAGGTCGACGAGGACCTGCTGTAGATCTGGCGAGTCCGGCTGCGAGCACTCACCGGTCAGACCGTCGATGTCGAGGTCCACGACACCGGGACAGCGCGGCTCCTCATGCAGGAACTCGAGGCCCCAGTAGGCCTTGCTCGGCTGCGGGGCGCCGCGACGTTGGGCAGGCGTGCCAACAAGTTGTGCTCCAGGTTCTTGACGGCGCCGCGCGTCATGACGGTTGCGTTTCTAGCGCGCTCACCCCCCCCGATGCTCGTCCTGGCGGTGGCGGTAGTGTTGGAAGTCGCGCAGGAGGCTGAAGGCGCTCGGGCGGCGCTCGCCGGCCTCGTGGTTGGCGGCGGCGATCTCGAAGCAGAGTCTCCACTGGGCGAAGAGGACGCGGTAGCCCTCGAGGACCGAGTGCTTGGGGTCGTAGATGTGGGTCATCTCGCTGGTCACGCCGTTGAGTTCGATGATGCGGAGTTCGCGGCCTTCGGAGAGGGCCTGGGCGCTTGGTACGCGCAGGTCGAAGCGGCCGAAGTAGAAGCCGTCGAAGGCCTTCGCGATGCGGTCGACCTCGGCCTCGAGGGCCGGTGTGAGCAGGCGCGCGCCGTCGAGGAAGATCGCGCCGCGGGCGTGGGTGCCGAGGTCGCCGAGGGCCACCACTTCGCCGGCAGCGATCACGTCGTCGACGCGCTCGGCGTTCTTGTCGAGGTAGTAGCGGGCCATGCAGACGGCGCGCTCGTCGGCCAGGATCAGGTGCTCGAGGGTGTGCTCGCCGTCGCCGGTGACGGTGGCGAGCTGCTTCTCGGTGATCGAGAGCACGCGGCCGGTGGGCTCGCCGGGGCGGCGGGCGTAGAACACGCCGAACTCGGGGCCGTCCAGGCACTGCTGCGCGATCAGGTCCAGGTTGGTGGCCTCGAGGTAGGCGAGCACCTCGGCCTCGTCCGCGGTCACGAGTACGCCGGAGCCGCGCTGGCCCACGTCGGGCTTGATCACCAGGGGGTACCCGAGACCGCGCTCCGCCATCAGGCCGCGCACGCGCGCGAGTCGCTCCCCCGCCGACTCGGCGCCGGGCAAGAGGGTCCAGGCCGGGATCGGATCCCCGGCCGCCTCGAGCTTGGCCAGGATCTGCGCCTTGGACTCGCCCACGAAGCCGCCGCCGGGGATGCCCGGGTTCGCGGAGGTGAAGGCCGTCAGCGAGCCCGCGCGCAGGCCGCGCCAGATCACGTACAGCACCACCGGCGGGTAGAAGAACCAGGGCGGCCAGAACTCCCAGCGCAGCTTGCGGCGCACCGACCCCACCAAGAGCCTGCGTCCGCGCCAGGTGGTGGCGGGGATCAGGACCTTGACCAACAAGAGCCCGACCAGAAGCGTCCCCACCAGAGCCATCGGCAGGGCGTGCTCGAAGACCGCCAGGTTCTCCTCGAGGCTGCCGCCGATCAGGCTCGAGAGCCAGACCAGGATCGGCGTCCACACGCCCGCGGCGATCGCGAAGTAGAGGGCGAACAGGAAGAAGTTCGCGCGCAGGGCGCCGGCCGCGAAGTACGTCGGCAGGCGCATGCCCGGCATGAAGCGGGTCAGGAAGATCGCCGGCAGGCCGCGGTGCTCGAACCAGGTGCCGGCGCGGGTCACAACGCGCTCGGTCAGGACCCACTTGAGCGGCGCGCGGTGCAGGGCGCGCGAGCCGAACAGGCGGCCGGCTCCGAACAGCAGCATGTCGCCGAACAGGATCCCGGCCCAGCAGGCGGCGGCGGCGGGCAGCAGTTCGATGCGACCCTGGGCCACCATCGCCCCGGCGGCGATGCAGGTCAGGTCCTCGGAGACCAGGGTCGCCAGGGCGATCAGCACGCAGGCCAGGATCAGCCCCATGCCCTGGATCGGCGCCTCGGCAGGGTCGAACGGGCGCTCGGCCGCTGCCACGCGCGCGGGGTCGGCGTGGGCGCGGTCCGTGGCCCGACCGGCCTCGACCCGCTCCACGAAGTCGGCCACGATCGGCGCGACCAGGGGCGCGTCCATGAAGGGCAACAGGTGCCCGCGGATCGCCGGGGGCGGGCCGGCGGCCGCCGGGTCGTCGGCCCCCGGCTGGACGATCCGCAGCTCGGCCTGGGGCACGATGCGCGCGTGCTCCCGGGCCGCGGCGATCGGGACCAGCGGATCGCTCTCGGCGTGGATCACCAGGAGCGGCACCTCGAGCCGCTCCAGGACCCCGCGCAGGGGCCGCTGGTCCGAGTCGTAGAAGTTGCGCGCGTAGGGGACGCCGAAGAAGGCCCCGTCGTAGGCGCCGAAGTGCGGCACGCCCTCGCGCACGAGGGTCAGCGCGCCCAGGAGCAGGCCGTGGATCGCGTGGTTGACCGAGTACTGCCCGAGCAGCTCCAGCTCCTGCACGCCGATCCCCGCCAGCAGGGTGACCGACTTCGCGCGGGGACCGAGCTCGGCCGCCGACTCCAGCGCGACGCCGCCGCCCATGGAGTAGCCCAGCAGGTGCACGGACTCCAAGCCCAACTGGTCGAGGAGCTGCACCACGTAGTCCGCGTGGGCGACGAGCGAGTAGTCGGGCAGGTCGAGGCCGGACTTGCCGAAGCCCGGCAGGTCGACGGTGATCACGCGCAGGTGCTCCGACAGGATCGGCAGCATCTCGCGGAAGTCACCCAGGCTGCCCGGGCTGCCGTGCAGACAGACCAGCGCCGGCGCACCTTCGCGCGGGCCGTGGTCCTCGTAGACGACGCGCGTCGTGGCAGCCAGTCGCCGCTGACCTTCGACCTCGTGCAGCTCGGTCGCGTGTTGGGCCGGCCCGAGCTTCGGCACCGACTCCGCGCGCACCGCGCGCACGACGTGCGAGGCCAGGAGCAGGATCGCGTAGATCCCGGCCAGGACGACCAGTCCCCGACGTACGCGACCGCGAGAGCGCTGGCTCATGGCCGCAGCGGCAACTGCTCGGAGACGATCGGTCCGCCGGCGGACGGCCGTCCGCTGTGGTAGTGCATCTGGACGGCGTCTGCGGAGACGACCACGCGCGTGTGGCTGACGGTCCAGGCGTCGTCGCGCGTCATCGAGACGGCGTAGGGCCCGGGCTCGGGACGCTCGCTGGCGTGGAACTGTTCGAGCATCCGCGGGCTGACGCCGCCCAGCTCGGACTGCAGCTCTTCGAAGGTCCGTTGCCGCGCGCGCTCGACGCCGGGGTAGTCGAAGCCCGACGAGATCAGCGGCGCGCGCACCGCGTCGCCAGCGAGCAGCTCCAGGGAGCGGGTGTCCCAGGCACCGAGGCGCGGATCGCCGCCGGGCTCGAGGCCGATCAGCCGAAAACCACGCACCGCGCTCAGATCCATGGCCTGCAGGGCGTCGAAGGCCTCGTCCAAGCTGCTCGCATCGATCAGATCTTGAACGACCAACCCGCGCGAGCGCGGCTGGATCCCCGCCGGCAGGGGCGCCGCCTGGTAGTGGTTCAGCAGGCACAGGGCCACGCCGCACTCGTTGGCGGCGATCCACGTGCCGCCCCCCTGTTCATCGACCGGCGCCAGGAAGCGCAGCCCGCTCGGGGTGTGCTGCAGCCGCGGCGGATGAGCGGGCGGCCTGGTGCGTAGCTCGTCCCGGTTGGTGAAGAGCTCGAAGCCGCCTACTGATCCGACCCAGGTGACGGTGCACACGAGGTGCGAGTCTCCCAGTACTCGAGGGTCGAGGGCGCGACGCCGAAGCCCGAGCCACAGTCGAAGCCCTGCACCTTCAGGATCATGGCGATCAGGGCGTAGTGGTGGATCGTGTGGCTGAGCAGGAAGCGCAGCTCGCGCATCACCGTCGACCGCGACCACGGATCCGGCGCACCGGGGCTGTGGTCCTCGTCCATCTTCACGACCAGTTCATCGTCGCGGCCGACGATCTCGCACAGGCGTTCGATCGTGCCGCGCAGCTCCGTGCCGGCGTAGGCCAACTCGGTCTCGAAGCGGGGATCGCGCGCGCGCAGGTCGTAGTCGACGCGGCCGGACTCCAGGCCGCCGAGGAAGCAGCGGTAGTAGTCGTGGATGTGACGGAAGTGTCCGCCGACGCCGCTCTGGGTCAGACCGTCGGGCACCGCCGTATACAGCGCCGCCAGGGAGCGGCCGTCGGCGGAGGTTCCACCCAGGCGCTCGAAGACCTCGAGCCCTTGCTCCAACACCACCACGTTCTGGGCGGCGAGGAGGGTCTCGCGTCGTTCGGGGGAGGCACTCATGCCACCGGAACGAACTGTGCTTGCACGGCTTGCCATAGGCGCTGGGCCAGGACTTTCCTGTCTCGATCGATGAAGCGCTCGCTGCCGAAGCGGATCTCCGCGTCGACGTACGGGAGCTTCAAGAGGCGGATCAGATGGTCGGCGAAGGTCATGTCCCCCCACCAGCAGACGGACTGGCTGGCAGCAGGATGCCCTTCCGGGGTGCGGTAGCTCAAGGCTGCATAAGCAACAGGAGCCTGTCCCTCGGCCGCGGGCGCAAGTAGTGAAGCGCGAAAGGGTAACACCTCGGCGCCCCGGCTGCTGGTGCCTTCGGGGAAGAGCACGACGGCCCGACCGGCCTCCAGCTCGGCGCCCAGGAGGGCCGCCACGGCCGGCAGGCTGCGCTTGTCCCCCCGCTGAACGAACAGGACCCCGACGGCCCGCGCCATCCAACCGATCCCGGGCCAACTGGCCACTTCCGCCTTGGAGAGGAAGATCAGGGGCCGCTGGGAGGCCAGGACCAGGATGTCCACGTAGGAGAGGTGGTTGGAGACGATCAGGCAGCCCCCGGTCGGGATCTCTCCCACCCGGCGGACACGTATGCCGAGGGCCACGACCAGGGCGCTCCCCCACCAGTGCACGCAGCGGTCCCGCCAGGCCCGGCGCAGCCCCAGGGCCCAGGCGCAGGGCGCGACCAACGTCCAGACCACGAACTGGCTCAGCGTGATCAGGACCAGGGCCGATCCACGCAGGATCAGCCGGCCGGTGGCGGCGGGCCCGGAGTCGATCTCAGCCCTCGAAGATCAGGCGCCGGAAGCGGGGCTCGACGGTCCTCGTGTCCAACAGGACCAGGAAGTCGATCGTCCCGAACTCGTGGTCCACGGCCGGCGGGCCACAGGCCAGGACCCCGTAGCGCAGGTACGCGCCAAAGAGGTTCGGGGGTTCGAAGGCGGCGACCTCGGCCTCGGTGGCCGGCTCGCCGAAGCAGCCGTGACCCTCGACCGGCTCGACCCGGACGTCAGGGTGCAGCTTCCCGCGCCCCTCGAGCCAACGGGCGGCGATCAAGCCCAGACGCGGATCGGTGCCGGTCAGGGAGCAGCAGCCGAAGAAGTGGTGCTTGCCGGTGGCCTGGGCGTAGCGCGCGACGCCGCGCCAGAGGGTGAACAGGGCGTGCCCCATGCGGTGCTCGCGCAGGATGCAGGCGCGGCCCAGCTCGACGCTGTCCTCGAGGCGCTCTTCACCGATCCCGGAGAGGTCGAACTCGCCGGCGCAGTAGAACCCCGACCCGGCGCGGGCCATCGCGGCGGTCTGGAGGCGATAGGTACCGACGATCGCGCCGCTGGTCTTCTCGACGAGTAGCAGGTGGTCGCAGTGCTCGTCGTACACGTCCGCGTCGAGCATCGACGAACTGGACGTCGACAGGCCCTCACCCAGCTCGACGTTGAAGACCTCGTAGCGCACCCGCTGTGCCTCGAGCACTTCCTCCACGGTGCGCGCCACGCGCACGGAGTAGTAGCGCTCCACCAGCTCGAACTCGACCGCCGGCGGACGGCGCAGGCCATGTTCGGGTCCAGGCACGGCGTTGGGCGTCGCAGTCGCGTCGTCGGATCGGATAGGGGTGGCCATCATGGCGGGGGCTCGGGGCGTCCGAGCGGGCGATCGTGCAAGCGGTCGATCGCCGAGCGAGGCTACGGTCGTGTCGAGAATCGAGGCGACAGGATAGTGACGCGGGACGCCGTGCCTAGATCAGGCCCGGCTAGGGATTTGCGCGTTTTCGGTAAGGATGGGACCGAAGCCCCGGTCCAGTCCGCGGGCGGAGGGCACCCACCTGGGCGCTCGCGCCCCACGGAAACAACGGCCAGGGGCCTCGGGCGGCGAGCCGCGGCCGGCCGGGCCCTACGTCGGTCGTGTAGGGCTATTCCCGTCGTCGGGGCAGCACCCGACCACCGATCCGGGTCGGACTCCCCGCCCACGGCCGAACGCCGGCGGGGCCTACGGCCAAGGACCAGCTCCCGAAAAGGTCGGGGAACGACTCCTGGCGAAGGACCGGACTCAGAGCCGGTCCAGGCCCAGCACCATCTGGGCCACCGTGCGGACCGCCATCCCGTTGCCCCCGCGCGGGGTGCCGGGCTTGCCGCGGTCTTCCCAGGCGTAGAGGTCGATGTGCGCCCAGGGCGTGTCCTTGGCGAAGCGCTTGAGGAACAGGGCGGCGGTGATGGCGCCGCCGCGGCGGTCGCTGCCGGAGTTGTTGACGTCGGCGAAGGGCGTGTCGATCCAGGCCTCGTAGGCGTCCACGAGGGGCATGCGCCACAGATCCTCGTCGTGGCGGCGGGAGCGCTCCAGGAGGTCGGCCACCAGGGCCTCGTCCGTGCCGAACAGGGCCGGCACGTCGGGGCCCAGGGCGACCCGCGCCGCGCCGGTCAGGGTGGCGACGTCGAGCAGGCGCGGCGCGCCCAGCTTGCGCGCGGCGATCAGTCCGTCCGCCAGCAGCAGTCGGCCCTCGGCGTCGGTGTTGCCAATCTCCACACTGGTGCCGTCTGCCGCCCGCAGCACGTCGCCCGGGCGCATGGCGCCGGGGCCGATGGCGTTCTCGGCCGAGGGCAGGATGGCTACGAACGGGAGCTCGCAGCCCAGCCGCCCGATCGTCTCCAGGGCACCGATGACCGTGCCTGCGCCGCCCATGTCCTTCCGCATGAGCTGCATCGAGCCGCCGGTCTTGAGGTCGAGTCCCCCGGTGTCGAAGGCCACTCCCTTGCCGATGATGCCCAAGAGCGGCGTCGCGCCGACGGGTCCGTTCTCGACGATCGTCACCGTGGAGGGCCGGTCGGCCGCCTTGCCCACGTGGTGGGTCAGGTTGAAGCCCTGCTCGAGTAGCTCGCCGCCGGTGTAGACCGTGGTCCGCATGCCGTAGCAGTGGGCGACCTCGCAGGCGGCGGCGGAGATCTCGCCCGGACCCAGGTCGGCCGCGGGCGTGTTGACCAGGTCCCGCGTCAGCACCATGCCCTCGGCGTGGGCCACGGCCTGGGCCAGGGCGGCGCCCGCCTCGGGTCGATCCGTCACCAGGTTGCAAGGGCCCGGATGCTCGACCCCGTTCTTCGTGCTGGCGGTGAAACGGTAGGGCCCCAGCAAGAGCCCCTCGGCCGCGGCCAGGATCAGATCGGCCGCGCTGCTGCCCTCGCGATCAGCCGCGGGCACCACCAACGACCACTCGACCCCGCCGCCCTCGGGCAGGAACCCGTGGGCGCTCGCCGCGGCCTCGCGCAGGGCCACCGAGCGGGTCTCGTCCCCGAGCCCGACAACGATCACGAGCCGCCCGTCGGAGATCGGCGCGGACAACTGGGTGCCGCGCTGGGCCTTGAAGCGCGTGAGCTCGGAGAGCCCGCGCAGGATCGCGTGGTCGCCGCCGTTCAAGAGGCCGTGGCCATTCTCCAGCAGCCCGGTCCACTGGGAACGGGCCAGAGGCAGGACGAGGATGCGACCAGCGGGGGCAGCGCTGACGCGGACGGTGTGGGAGATGCGGTCAGTCATGGCGGGGCGATCAGTGATACGGAGCGGGGTGCGCGGGCGCCAGCCTCAGCGGGCGGCGGCCGTCAACTCTTCGAGAGCTGCTTGGGCCCCGCGGAACAGGCTGTCCCCGTCCCCGAGCAGCACCGCATCGAAGGGGCCCGGCAACTGCGCTACCTCGCGCAGGGCCCGGGCCCCGTCGCTCAGCTTCGGCTCCGGCAAGAGGCGCAGGCGCCCGGACTCGTGGGATCGCACCAGGTCTCCGAAGACCACGGCGCGCAGGGGCTCGAGCACGAAGGCCGCCTCGACCTCCGACTTGCCGCCGTGGAGCAGGTGCACGTCGATCACCTGGCCCAGGTCGCCGGGGAGTCCGTCGCGACCCTCGAACCAGTGGCTGACCTTGTCCGCGGCCTCGCCGAAGCGACCCCGCTCACCCGCCGGAGCCGCGATCTGCGCCCCGAACCGCTGCGCCAGCTCCGGCGCCGCGCGCAGGTGGTCGAAGCCCGTGAGCAGGATCCAGTCGATCGACCCCGTGCCCTGCGCGAACGCCAGCTGGGACTCGTCCAGGGACATCGGATCGATCAGCACCCCGCCGCCGCTGCGGGCCCAGAGGAACCCGTTGAAGTCGATGCGGCGATCCGGCTGGTACACGCCGGAGTAGTAGAGGTCGGGGAGGACGGTGCTCTTCATGCGCGAGAGGTTACCCGCGCGCGACCGCCTGTCAGCCCTTCTCGGCCACCCTCGCGCTCGCGTCGGGCACCGTCGGGTCCGGCACCCTCTGTTCCGGCGAGGCCAGCTCCAGGCTGTCCTCCTCGTACATGCCCTTCAGATCGTCCGTGCGGGTGCCGACCCACAGGGGCTCGCCGGCCAGGTAGGCGGCGCGTCCGATCATGTGGGCCGCGACTGGCGCGGTCAGCAGCATGAACAGCATCGTCGCCACCGCGCGGGTGGAGGTGCCCATGTCGCCGAAGTGCACGGCCCCCGCCGCCAGCATCAGCACCACGCCCAGGGTCGCGGCCTTGGACGTCGCGGACATCCGCAGGTAGGTGTCCTGCAGCCGGATCGCCCCGATCGCGCCGATCAGCATCAGCGCGGCCCCGGGCACCAGCAGCACCACCGTCAGGACTTCGGACCAGGCCATGCGCGGATCTCCAAGTAGCGGGCGAAACCGATGGTGCCGATGAACGAGACCAGGGCCAGGACCAGGGCCACGTCCATCATGATCGGCTTCTCGTCGTAGATCGCCAGGGACACGATCAGTCCCAGAAGCAGCGATGTCAGCAAGTCGAGGGCCACCACCCGATCGGGCAACTGGGGTCCACGCAACAGGCGCACGAACGCCAGCACGATGGCCAGGCAGAGCATGGGCAGCACGCCCAATCGAATCAGCGTCTCGAGCGTCATGCGAACACCCCCAAAACCCGTTTCTCGAAGCCAGCCTTGATCTCCTGCCGCATGGCTTCGGGATCGGGGCAGTCGGCGCAGTGGACGTAGAGCGTCTTGCGGTCGGTGGAAACGTCGAGACTCAGCGTTCCGGGCGTGAGGGTGATCAGGTTGGCGAGGGTCACGATCTCGTCCGCGTCGTCGACGTCGAGGTGCACGGCGATGATCGCCGGCTGCAGCTTCGACGGATCCCCCAGGACCGCCCGCGCGATCTTCAGGTTGGCCACCACCAGCTCCCAGAAGAAGTAGAGGGCCAGCCCGATGAACTGCGGAGTCTTCTTGACGAAGCGCCAGGACAGGGTGCGGTCGGTGCTAACCAACCGCATCGACAGGAAGCCGATCATGGCGCCGAAGCCGAAGTTGACCAGCGTCGGCTCGCCCGTGAACAGCACCCACGCGAAGGCGATGAAGAGGGTGTCGAGCAGCATCTCAGTTGCCCTCCCCCAGCACCGCTTGGACGTAGACCTGCGGATTGAGTAGTTGGTCCGCGGCGGCCTCGGCGTAGTCGAACACGGGACCGGCCGCGAGGGCGTAGGCCAACAGCAGGCCGCTCAGGCCGGCGGCGGGCACCATCATCCAGCGCGCGTCCTTCTCCCGTTCCGCCAGGTCGGTCGGCTCGAGATCGGGCGGCGGCGCGTCGCGCCAGATCCCACCGGACCAGATCCGGATGGACGAGAAGAGAGTCAAGAAGGCGGCGAGCACGACTGCTGCCACGAGCACACCCTCACCGGTCTCGATCGTCGAGCGCAGGAGCGCGAGCTTGGGCCAGAAACCCGGCAGGGGCGGCACCCCGGCCAGGGTCAACAGGCTGATCAGGAACAGGATCGAGAAGAAGGGCTTGGTCTTCCAGAAGCCCCCCAGCTTGTCGAGGTTGCCGGAGCCGCGCAGCTTGTCGGCGACGCCTCCGAGCATGAACAGGTTGCACTTCAAGATCACGTCCTGCGCCAGGTAGAAGACCACGGCGGCGATCGCCAGGGGCGTGCCGAGGGCGATGCCCAGGGCCATGAAGCCGACCGTCGACATGATCTGGAAGGCGAAGACGCGCCGGATGTCCTTCTGCGACAGGGCGGCCAGGGCGCCGAAGACCATCGATGCGGCGGCCAGGATGCCAATGACGGTGTGGGTGAAGTCCGGGTCGCCCACGAACAGCATCGTGAACACTCGCAGCAGCGCGTAGACCCCGACCTTGGTCAACAGGCCGGCGAAGATCGCCGAGACCGCAAAGGGCGGGGTGTGGTACGAGGCCGGCAACCAGAAGGCGAAGGGGAACAGGGCCGCCTTCAAGCCGAAGGCCACCAGGAACAGCATCGCCAGGGAGTTGATCACCTCGCGGTTCTCGTACTGGGCGATCCGCACCGACAGGTCGGCCATGTTCAGCGTCCCGACGGCGCCGTAGAGCAGGCCGGTCGCGGTCAGGAAGATGGCCGACGAGATCAGGTTCAGGATCACGTACTTGACGCCGCCCTCGAGCTGCGCGCGCTCGCCACCCAGGCACAAGAGCACGAAGGAGGCCATCAACATGACCTCGAAGCAGACGTACAGGTTGAACAGGTCGCCGGTCAGGAACGAGCCACTGATACCGAGCAGCAGCACGTGCAAAAGCGGGTAGAAGTGGAAGCGCTCACGGCGCTCCCCCACCGACCAACCGGCGTAGGCGGTCACCGCCAGGCCCGCGATCGCGCTCAGGAGCAACATCATCGCGCTGAGCCGGTCGGCCACGAGTGTGATCCCGTAGGGCGCCGGCCAGGCGCCGGCCTGGATCACCAGGATGCCCTCGCTGCGGACCGCGTCGAACAGGGCCAAGGTGGCGATCGTCAACGCCACCATGCCGAACAGCGAAAGACTGCGTTGCAACCGAATCCGACGCGAGGCGAGCAGGCAGAAGCCGGCAGTCACCAGCGGGATCACGATCGGCAGTACGAGCAGGTTTTCCATCGCGATTCAGCTCCCCACGGCCGTGCCGGGCAGCGCCGCAGGCGCCACGGAATCCAATTCCTCGTGGGAGACCAGTTCCTGGGCGTCGCGCCTGGTCGGCGGCTCGGTCAGGTCGGGGTCACGCATGGCGTCGACGTCGTCGACGCCCATGCGGTCGTAGACCGACTTGGCCAGGGCCAGGGTGAAGGCCTGCAGGCCGAAGCCGATCACGATCGCCGTCAACACCAGGGCCTGGGGCAGGGGGTCCGCGTAGGGCTGGAGCAACTGCTCGGCGCCCTCGGGCACGATCGGGATCTTGACGTCCACGTCGACCCGCCGCGGGTTGCCAGCCGCCAAGATCATCAGGTTCGCGCCGTGGGCGAAGATCGCCAGGCCGAGGATGATCTTGATCAGGCTGCGGCGCAGCATCAGATAGAAACCGGCGGCGTAGAGCCCGCCGATCAACATTGCCAACCAAGTGACCAAGAGGCTCAGTCCTCCTCGGTGAGCAGGGTGAAGACGACCGTCAGCGTGAAGCCCACGACGACGAAGAAGACGCCGATGTCGAACAGCATCGGCGTGCCCAGCTTGCCGATCACCGGCAGCTTGATCCCCGGCCAGACGCCCTCGAAGAACGACCCGCCGGAGAGCAGGCCGATCAGGCCGGCCGACAGGGCCACCAGCAGGCCGAAGCCCATCACGCGGCGCGGCTCGATGCGCAGGGTCTGACGCGCCACGTCGACGCTGTCGGAGATGGCCAGGAGCGCGAAGGCGGTCGAGGCGATCAATCCGCCCACGAAGCCTCCGCCGGGCGCGTTGTGGCCGCGCAAGAGCAGGAAGACGGAGAAGACGATCAACACCGGCATCATCAGCCGGGTCGCCCTCGAGAGGATCACGGACTCCATCTCAGGCCACCTTGCCATTCTTCTTCTCCTTGTCGAGGTTCAGCCGCATCAGACCGAAGACACCGAGCGCGGCCACGGCCAGCACCGTGATTTCGCCCATCGTGTCCAGCCCGCGGAAGTCGACCAGGATCACGTTGACCACGTTGTGCCCCTTGCCCTCGCTCAGGCTGTGCTCGGCGAAGTAGGGCGACAGGGCGCTCTCTCCGCCCTCGGTGGCGATGCCCCAGACCAGCGAGGTGAAGAAGGCGCCGACCATCAAGCTCAAGACGAGGTCGCGGCGACGTTCCGCCAGTGAGGTGAAGTGCTCGAAGCGCGGGAGGCGGTGCAGGATGAAGACGAACAGCAAGACCGAGAGGGTCTCGATGGCCAACTGCGTCATGGCCAGGTCGGGCCCGCCCATGATCATGAAGTTGATCGCGACGCCGATCCCGATCAGGCCCAAGGCGACCACCGCCGCCAGGCGCGAGTCTGTCCCCGTCGCGAACAGGGTCGCCATCAACATGGCCATCACGATCAGACCCTCGTAGAGCCTGATGTCGAGCACGGCCAAGGGCGGCAGGGGCGCGCGGTCGGAGAACAGCGGGTAGCCGGCCAGCACGATCGTGGCGAGCAGCACCACGAAGATGTAGCTACGCAGGTAACCGTTCTGGATGAAGCGCGTGAGGACGCCGGAGAAGGACTTGAGCCCGATCACCGACAGGCGGTAGACCGCCTCCGGCCCGAAGCGCGCCAGCCCTCCGACCGGCGCGACCGCGGCGAGCAGGGCGTCCCGGCGCCAAACCAGCAGCACTCCGGTGGCAATGGTCACGAGCTTCAAGAGCGTCCCGCTGCCGTGCTCGCCGTGCTCGGCCCCGTGGTCGGCGTCGGCGTGGGCTTGATCGGCAGCGCCCTCGAGGGCACCGGCAGAAGCGGGCTCGGCCGCGTGGGACGTGCTGGCCAGCCCGAGCGAGGTCTCCTCGTGCAGCTCGCTCGGGCTGGCCCCCGCGACCCGCGCGGCGGCGTCCACGAGCGGTCGGAAGGTCGTCCCCGCGACCGGTCCGAGCAGCAGGGCCAAGGTCGCGAGTAGACCGGCCCCCAGCCACAGCGAGATCGGCGCCTCGTGGGGCTGCTTGGGCGTCTCGCGCCCCGCTCGCCAGAAGGGCAGCACGGCCAGCATGACCGCCACCGAGGTGGTCACGATGCCCGTGGCCAGGGCCGTCCAGTAGATGTAGCCGGCCGCCGCCGTCGCCTCGCCCTCGGCCGCGTGGACCAACTGCTTGGCGTAGGCCCCCAAGAGGGGCGGCACCGCGGCCATCGACAGGGCGGCCATGGCCGCGATCGCGGCCGTGATCGGCATGGTGCGGCGCAGGCCACCGAGTGAGCTCAGCTCGCGCGTGCCGGTCTCGTGGTCGATGATCCCGGCCACGTGGAACAGGGGGCCCTTGTAGAGCGCGTGCACCACGACGTAGGCCATGGCAGCGACCAGAGCCGCTGAGGTGCCGATGCCGATCAGCATCGTCAGCATGCCGAGGGCACTGACCGTGGTGTAGGCCAGGATCTTCTTGAGATCGCGCTGGGGGAAGGCCATCACGGCGCCGAGCAACATCGTGGTCGCGCCGACCACGCCCAGGGTCGTGTGCCAGGCCTCGGTCCCACCGAGCACCGGCTGCATCCGCGCCAGCAGGTAGACCCCGGCCTTGACCATCGTGGCCGAGTGTAGGAAGGCGCTGACAGGCGTCGGCGCCGCCATCGCGCCCGGAAGCCAGAAGTGGAAGGGGAACTGGGCCGACTTGGTGAAGGCGCCGACCAGCACCATGGCCAGCACGACGCCGTACAGGGGCGAGCCCTGGACCGAGCCCGCCGCCGCCGACATGGCCGACATCTGCGTCGTGCCAGCGATCCAGGACAGCATCGTCAGCCCCACCAGCAACACCAGCCCACCGAGCCCGGTGACCAAGAGCGCCTGCAGGGCCGCGCGGCGCGCCTGGAACTTGTGGTTGTCGTAGCCGATCAGCAGGTACGAGGTGATGCCGGTCAGCTCCCAGGCCACGAAGAGCGTGATCACGTCGTCCGCCAGGACCACGCCGAGCATGGCCAGCATGAAGGCCAGGAGGGTCGCGTTCAGGCGCCCGAGCCGCTGGTCGTCGCCGATGTAGGCGGCGGCGTAGATCATCGTGGCCACGCCCATGGCCGTGATCAGCAGGCCGAAGACCATGGACAGGCCGTCGAGCCGCAGGTCGAGCGACACGTCCAGGGCGGGGACCCAGGAGACGGTGGCGTCGAAGGTCTCCCCGTCGATCACCGCGGGCAGGCGTGAGACCAGGTAGGCGAGGGCCGCGCCGGGCGCCAGAGCCAGGATCCAGCCACAGCGCCGCCCAGCCCATCGAGTGAGCGATGGGGCCAGGAACGCGGCGAGGGCCAGGGTCGCGAGGATCGCGAACATCAGGTGAGGGACGGGGAGCTGGGGTTGGGGGCGGAGGCAGGCCGCAGGGAGCGCGGAACCCCTTCGACATCGATCATCGCCCGTCGTCGGAAGAGGTCGAGGTGCACTAACTCCGGATCCATCCCGAGTCTAGGACCCGCGGGGACCCCGATCGATGGCTTGCACCCGAGTCGGCCGACACCTTGCCAGGCCGTGTACCTGTTCGAGTCCCGCAAGAGGGCACAACTCCCTCGGCCGACCGGTCGAAGAGAGGGGAGCCTCCGTCGACGGTCGCCAGCTTGAAGAGACTCCTCCTGAAGATCGTGCTCACGGCACTGACCGGCGCCACGATCCTGATCCCCTCGCTGAGGGGCTTCTACCTGCTTCACAACAGTGGAGAGCGGGCGACGGACCACGGGCACCAGTTTCTGATGGCCCTGTCCGGAGATCTGGACCGCTTCGCCGCCGACCACGGCGGCCGCTTCCCGAAGGACCTCAACGCCCTGCCGTTGGCCCACGAGGATCGCAGCGGGATCGGAGTCGAGAACATCTGGGGCGGGGTTCTGCGAGCACCTCTGTTGGAGATGCTGACCGCCGCGCGCAACGTCCGCTCCGGTCGCCTGCTCGACCCCTGGGGGCGCCCCTGGCAGTACCGCTCGGACGTGTCGGGCGAGACCGTGCGGGTGGAGAGCCTCGGAGCCGACGGCAAGGCCGGGGGCAGCGGCGAGGACGCCGACCTGATCCTCACCAAGCGCGAGGACGAGACGGCCCTGTCGACGCTCGGACACGAGCCGCTCTGGTAGGCCAGTCCTCCCCCGGCGAACTGCGGCGCGGCGGGCCGGCTAACATGCTCGGCGATGCTGCGCGCCTGCCTCCTGACCACCGCCCTCGCCGCGGGTCTGTGCCTCACCGGCTGTGAGGCCGATGAGCCCCCGGTGCCCAACCTGCTGTTGATCTCGGTCGACACCCTGCGCGCCGACGCCCTGGAGCCCTACGGGTACGGGCGTCCCACGAGCCCCAACCTGGCGCGGCTGGCCGAGACCTCCGTGGTCTTCGAGCAGGCCCACGCGACCTCCTCCTGGACCCTGCCGACCCTCGCCACGGTGATGACCGGCGAGCTGCCGTCGACGACCCACACCCACACCTTCGCGAGCTCCCTGCCCCTGGGTTTCGACACCCTCGCCGAGCGCCTGCGCGCGGCCGGCTTCGACACCGCCGCCGTCGCCAGCCACACCTTCCTCGGGGTCAAGTACGGCCTGCACCAGGGCTTCACCCACTTCGACGACGACCTGGTCAACTTCATCGCCGACTCCCACAACGCGATCACCTCGGACCAGGTCACCGCCAAGGCCCGCGCGTTCATCGAGGCCAAGGTCGCGGCCGACAGGTTCGACGACGGGCCGTGGTTCCTGTGGGCCCACTACTTCGACCCCCACGACAGCTACCTGGCCCACGAGGGCTTCAGCGAGCCCTTCGGCACCGAGACCGATCGCGACCTCTACGACGGTGAGATCGCCTTCACCGACCACCACATCGGCGCGCTGCTGAGTTGCCTCGACGAGCTGGGCCTGGCGAACGAGACCGTGGTGGTCTTCGTGGCCGACCACGGCGAGGAGTGGCGCGACCACGGCAGCCACGGCCACGGCCAGACCCTCTACGAGGAGGTCGTGCGCGTCCCCTTGACCCTGCGCGTTCCGGGCTACGCGCCCCGCCGCGTGACCGAGCCGATCAGCACCCTGGACCTGTTCCCCACGCTGCTGGAGCTGTGCGGCGTGGCGATCCCCAAGGACCTGCCCGGCCGCAGCCTGGTTCCGATCCTCGCGGGCGGCGCTGGTCCCGATCGCGCCCTGGTCTCGGAGCTGCGGCTGGGCGTCGCCTTCGACGCGATCCGGCGCGGTTCCCACAAGCTGATCGTCGATCGCAAACAGCAGCAGGTGCTCCTGTTCGACCTCGCCACCGATCCCCTGGAACAGCGGGACATCGCGGCCGAGGAACCCGAGTTGGTGGCAGCGCTGCGCGCAGAGTTGGAGCAGCGCCTGGCAGAGGCCCACGCGCGCGGCCGCGGCCTGGCCCCCAGCGGCTCGTCGGACCTCTCGGCGGCCGAGGCCGAGGCCCTCTCGCGCCTCGGGTACGCCGAATGAAGCGCCGCGCTGCGATCGCCCTGGCGCTGGCCCTGACCCTGTGCGCCTGCGACGACGGCCTGCGCCGCACCCACTACCCGGACGGCACCGTCTGGAGCGAAGGCCGCATCGTCGACGGTCACGCGGACGGACCCTGGCGCACCTTCCACCCCGACGGGAGCCTGGCCACCGAAGGCAACTACCGCGCCGGCCTCGAGGACGGCCAGTGGCGCGAGCTGGCCCCCGACGGCACGGTCTTGGCCGAGCGCAACTACGACGACGGCGAGCTGTCCGGCACCTGGCTGCGCTGCCACCCGAATGGTCGCCCGGAGTCCATGGGCACGTTCGAAGGCGGCGTCCGCGAGGGTTCCTGGATCGACTTCTACGAGAACGGCCAAGCGCGCAGCCGCGGGGAGTACGCCGCCGGGCGGCGCCACGGCCTGTGGCGCAGCTTCGACCGCGACGGGCTCCAGACCGGCGAGACCTGGTTCGAGGACGGCGTCCGCAACGGCCCCTTCAAGGCCTTCGGCCCGAGCATGGGCGTGGACGAGGGCCAGTACGAGGACGACAAGGCCGTCGGCGTCTGGACCAGCTACTTCGGCGACGGCACCGTCCGCGCCACGACGTCCTTCGTGAACGGCCTGCCCGAGGGCCCGGCCAAGGCCTATTTCCCCGACGGCCAGCTGCAGTTCGCCGGCGACTTCGAGCGCGGCCTGCCGGTCGGGGAATGGCGCTACTGGGACGCCGACGGCGGCCTGCTCGAGGACGTCTCCGGGATCTACGTCAGCGGCACACGCGTGTCGCCGCTGCCCGGCCCGTGACCGGCGCCGTTTGCTAACGTCCGCCGCCCATGGCAGAGGTGATCGAGGTCGGCGAGGGCAACGGCGCGGAGGCGATCGCGCGCGCGGTGGAAGTGCTCGCCGGCGGCGGGCTGGTGGCCCTGCCGACGGAGACCGTCTACGGCCTGGCCGCCTGCGCCGACGACGAGCGCGCCGTGGCGCGGATCTTCGCCGCCAAGGGTCGCCCGTCCCACAACCCGCTGATCGTCCACGTGCCCGACGTGGGCGCGGCGCGCGCGGTGGCCGGCACATGGCCGGCGGCCGCCGACCGCATGGCCCGAGCCTTCTGGCCCGGGCCGGTGACCCTGGTGGTGCCGCGGGGCGCGAGCGTCGTCGCGGCCGTCGCCGCCGGCGGACCCACCGTGGCCCTGCGCGCCCCGGCCAGCGCGATCACCCTGGCGATCCTGCGCCGCCTGGGGCGCCCGGTCGCCGCGCCCAGCGCCAACCGCTCCCAGGGCGTCTCCCCCACGCGGGCCGAACACGTGGTCTCGAGCCTCGGCGCGCGGGTCGACCTCGTGATCGACGCGGGCCCCTGCGCCGTGGGGCTCGAGTCGGCGGTGGTCGACGTGAGCCGAGAGCCGGCGCGCCTCTTGCGCCCGGGCACCGTCGACCTCGAGCAGCTGCGCGCGGTCCTGCCGGAGCTCGTGCCCTACGACGGGGCCGGCGACGCCCAGCGCTCGTCGCCCGGCCAAGATCGCCGCCACTACGCTCCGGCGGCGCGCCTGAGCCTGGTCGAGTCGGTCGATCTGGCCGACGCCGCCCGGCGCGCCCCCGGGCCCACGGGCCTGCTGCTGCTCGACGCCCGCCCGGACCTCCCCGTCGCCTGGTCCCAGGTCCTCGGTCGCGACCCGCGCCACTACGCCTCCGGCCTCTTCGCCGCCCTGTGGGCCGCCGACGCCGCCGGTTGTCGCTCCCTGATCGTCGAGCTCCCGCCCCGCTCCCCGGCCTGGTCCGCGGTCCTCGACCGACTGCAACGCGCCGCGGCGCCCGGCTGACCACAGGCGATTCTTCCCATCCGAGGGCGTAACCCCGTGCCATTCCATCCGTCCTCCCCGTGGCGGGCGGGGGCCCGCGGTGGCTACCCGCACCTCGCGCCGGCCGGCTGCTACCCTCTGCCGCCCGTCCTGCCGCCCGTCCCGGCCCCGATCCATGACTGTCAACCTCGTCCTCGTCGGCGACATGCACCTCGGCCGCCGGCCGACGCGCGTCCCCCGCCAGAGCAGCCTCGACCCCGCCGACCTCGGCCCCGAGGTCGCCTGGCAACGCACCGTCGACCTGGCTCTCGAGCAGAAGGTGGCCGCCGTGCTGCTGGCCGGCGACGTGGTCGAACGCATCGAGGACCGCTTCCGCGCCTTCGCCGCCCTCGAGCGCGGCGTCGCGCGCCTCGTGGGCGCGGGGATCCGCGTCATCGCGGTGGTCGGCAACCACGACGTCGAGGCCCTGCCCCGACTGGCCGCGCGGATCGGTGCGGTCGAACTCCTGGGGATGGGCGAGGAGCGCTGGCAGTCGGCGCTGATCTCGGCGGGCGGAACGTCGGTGCGCGTCTGGGGTTGGTCCTTTCGACGTCGCGAGGAGCGCAACTCGCCCCTGGCGGACTTCCCCAGGCGACGCGCGCGGCCGGGCGACGAGGCCGTGATCGGACTCTTGCACGCGGACCTCGACGTGCGCGACAGCAACTACGCGCCGGTCAACCGCGGCGAACTGGTGGACGCCGGCCTCGACGCCTGGGTGCTCGGCCACGTGCATCGCCCCCACGACCTGGCCGGCGGTGCGCCGATCGGCTACCTCGGTTCGGTGGCCGGGCTCGATCCCGGCGAGCCCGGGCCCCACGGACCTTGGCTGCTCGAGGTCGCGGGGCCGCACAGCCTGCGCTTCAAGCACGTCCCACTCGCGCCCCTGCGCTACCAGACGGTGACCCTCGACGTCTCCAGCCTGCCCGACGTCGCCGGCGCGGACCTGGCCGACGCCCTGGCCAGCCAGCTCGAGCGCGAGGTCGTGCCGGCCTTCCGGGCCGCCGCCGCCGACGAGCTGGAGCGCGTCGACGCCCTGGCCCTGCGCGTCGTGCTCGAAGGCGACACGGAGCGCGGGACCGAGCTGCGCGCGGCCACCCGCGAGCTGATCGGCCAGGAACTGTCGGCCGAGGTCACCCCGACCTTCATCACCTCCTTCGAGGACCGCAGCACGGCCCCCGTGGACCTGCGCCGCCTGGCCGGCGACTCGAGCTATCCGGGCCTGCTCGCGCGGCGCTTGATGGCGCTCGAATCAGGCGACGAGGAGGGCCAGCGCCTGATCGCGCGGGCCCGCGAGCGATTGACCGACGACCTGGCGCGCCACGCTTCCTGGCGCCAGCTCCCGGACGAACTCGCTCGCCCCGACGACGACGAGATCCTGCGCGGACGCCTGGTCGCCAGCGGGCGGCGGGCGCTGCAATCGCTGCTCGCCCAGAACCGCGGCACCGCGGACGGGGGTGACGCGTGAAGGTCCGCCAGCTCTCGATCCGCGACGTCCCCGGCCTGCCCGACGGCCTGACGATCGAGGACATCGCGGCGCCGGTGGTGCTGCTCCTGGGCCCCAACGGGTCGGGCAAGAGCACCTTCCGCCGCTGCCTCGAACAGGTGCTGTTCGAGCACGACGACGACCTCGGCCACGCCGAGCTCGACGGGCGCTTCGAGACCGTCGACGGCCTGCTGCGCGCCCAACAGCGCGGCGGGCGCGTGCGCTGGACCCTGAACGGCAGCTTCGTCAAGCGGCCCGACCTGCCCACGCGCGAGCGCGCGGAGTGCTACGCGATCGGTGCGCGCGCCCTGCTCGCCGCCGGCGACACCGAGGCGCGCTTCGCGGCCGAGGTGCGCCGCGCCATGGCCGGTGGATTCGACCTCTTGGCGGTGCGCGAGGCCCTGGGCGAGGCCGCGCGCCGGCAGCGCTTCGGCGCGCACGAGGCCCAGGAGCTGCGCGAGGCCAAGGAACAACTGCGACGGGTCGAGGAGGGCCTGCGCGACCTGGCCGACGACGAAGACCGTCTGTCGGAGCTGCGCGACGAGGTCGAGGCCGCGGAGCGCGCGGCGAGCGAGCTGGCCTCCACCCGGGCCGCGATCGAGGGCGCGCGCGACGCGCGCGAGCGGCTGCTGCCGGTGCGCCGCGAAGTCGCCGAGCGCGAGGCTCAACTCGAGGACGTGCGCACTCGCCTGACCGCGATCGACGCCCTGGGCCCCCTGCCGCCGAGCGCGAACCTCAGCGCCGCGCGCGTGACCCTCGAGTCCCTGCGCCAGCGCGAGGACGAGGAGCGGCGCGCACGCGAAGCGGTCGAGCGCACGCGGGCGCGGCTCGAGTCGATCGTCGAGGAGCTCGGGCACGAGCCCGGCACGCCGCCGTCGATCGAGGCCTTCGGTGACCTGGACGAGGTCTGGACCGAGCGCGAGCGGGTGCGCCGCGAGGTCGAGGCAGTCGAAGCCCAACTGGCCGCCATCGGCGAGCCCGAAGCGATCGCCGGCGACGTGAGCGTCGAGACCCTGGCCGGCTCGATCGAGGACCTCGAGAACTGGCTCGCGGCCGCGCCGGTGGACGACCGGCCCCTGCCCCAGGGCGTGCTCGTAGCCGCCGGTGTCGTGGCCCTGGCGAGCGTGGCCGCGGCCGCCCTGTTCTCCACTTGGTTCGCCCTGCTGGCGGGCATGGCCCTGGCGGTGATGGTCGCCGAGTGGCAACGCCGCCTGTCGGCGACGCCGGCAAGGGTGCAGCGCGAGAGCGCCATCGAGAGCTTCCGCGCGCGCGGCCTGCAGCGGCCGGCGGTGTGGGAGCAGCACCCCGTGCGCGACCGCGTCAGCACCCTGCGCGAGCAGCGCGAGCGCCTGCGCCGCGCCGAGGCCACGGCCAACGAGCGTGCGCGCCTGTCGACCGACCGCGCGCGCCTGAGCGCGCGGCGCGAGGAGCTCGACCGCGAGCTGGCGGAGTGGGCCGAGCGCGTCGGCGTGCGGCCGGAGGCGGCGGGGCTCGAGCTGCTCGAGTGGACGCGGCGCTGCGTCGCCTGGCGCGACGCGCGCCTGAGCCACGCCGAGGAACGCGGCTCCCTGGCCGCGGCGACGACTTCGCGCGAGGCCGCCACCAACGGCGCCGTGGCAATGTTGGCGGCTGGAGATCTGATCGCCCCGAGCTACGCCACGCTGGTCGCGCGGCTCGAGGAGCTGGGCCTGCGCGCCGCGGACCGCGAGCGCTGGAGCGAGAAGCGCCGCGACCTGGAGCTCGAGCTGGGGCGCCGGCGCGAGGACCTGGAGCGACTGGAAGAGGTCGCGCAGGCCGCCGCCCGCGCCCTCGGAATCGATCCGGCCGAGCTGGAGGACGCCGCCCTCGAGGCGCGCTTCGAGCCGCGGCTGGACGCGCTGATGCGTTCCGCCGAGCGGCGCGACACCCTGCGCGACTCGATCCAGGACATCGTCACGCGGCTGGAGGAGGCGCGCCGCAACGACGTCTTCGAGTTGGCCCTGGCCCAGCGCGACGAGGCCCGCTCGGACCTGGCCCTGGCGCGCGACGCGCGCTTCGACGCCCTGGCCTCCGACTTCCTGCTCGACGACGTCGAACAGGAGTTCGAACGCGAGAGTCGGCCGGCCGTGCTCGACCGCGCGGCGGACCTGTTCGCGCGCTTCACCCATCGACGCTACGACCTGTTGGTCGACAACGCGGGCGGTACCGAGCCCGAGTTCGCGGCCTTGGACGTGGTCGACGGCGTGCGTCGTGGCCTGGAGCAGCTCTCCGACGGCACGCGCATGCAGCTCTTGCTGTCCCTGCGGATCGCCTTCGCCGAGACTGGCGAGGGCGCCGAGCGCCTGCCGATCGTGCTCGACGAGGTCTTCTCCATGAGCGATCCCGGGCGCATCCGCTCGATGGTCGAGACCATCGCCGAGATCGCCGCCGACGATCGCCAGGTGATCTACCTGGGCGCCGACCCGACCCTCGAAGTGGCCTGGCGCGAGATCGCCCGCGAGGCCGGCAAGCCGCAACCCTGCGTGGTCCACATCGACCGCGCCCAGGAGGTGGCGCGGCCGGTGGCCGAGGCCGTCGAGCTGGCCATGACGCCGGCGCGATCGGTGCCGAAGCCCGACGGCAAGTCGCCGCGCGAGTACGCCGCGGAGATCGGCGCGCACCTGCCGGCGGCCTTCGAGGACGCGGGACGCCTGCACCTGTTCCACCTGCTCAGCGACGACCTCGAGGGGCTGGCGGTGCTCCTGCGCCAGGGCATCGTGAGCCTGGGCCAGTGGGAGCAGCTCGCGCGCAGCGGCGGCGCCGCGCGGGCGTTGGGCGACGAGCAACGTGCGACGCGCCTCGGCGCCCGCGTCGCCGTGGCGCGGGCCGCGATCGAGGCCTGGCACATCGGCCGCGGCCGCAAGATCGGTCGCGCCGAACTCGAGGCGTCGGGCGAGGTCTCCGAGGTCTTCATCGACAACCTCGAGTCGCTGTTGGTCGACCTGGACGGCGACCCCGCGGCACTGATCGAAGCCCTCGAGGTCGAAGGCGCCGAACGCGACGAGCGCGCCAAGCGCTTCAAGAAGGCCAAGCGGGAGCAGCTCGACGCCTGGCTCAGCGAACGCGGCCACATCGACCGCCGCCACCCCCTGCCCCTCGACGAGCAGGACTCGCGGGCACGCGAAGCGGCCGGCGACGACCTCGACCCGGCCTCGGCGACGGACCTGGCGAGCCACCTGCGCGACTATCTGGAGCGCTCCCTGCCCCGCGCCGCCGCGCCGCCGCAGGCCGAGGTCGACCTCGAGCGAGCCGAAGCGGTCGAGTCCGCCACGAGCGACTGAACCCCGCCCGCGCGGTGTAGGCGGCGGTTCGGTGCCTGGCACCGTACGAACGCCGACACCGCGCCACGGGCTCAAGCCCCAGAACTACAAGGGCTTAGGAGGCGGACCAGCCCCCCGGAGGCGAATTGTGAGAAGGGCACCCACCACCCTGGCGTAATCGCGGTGATATCACACCGATAGTCCGGGGCTTCACCTCGCCCCACCGAGACCGCCATGGAAAACAACCGCCCCCGCTCCTCCGAGAGCTCCCTTTCCCCCCTGTCCGGCTGGCCGGTACTGATCGGTCTGGTGGCCGCCGAGGCCCTCTTGATCACGGCCCTCGCCCAGCTCGACCCGAACCGCAATACGGGCTGGATCGTGCTCGGCACCGCCGTGGGCGGGGTGGGCTTCCTGCTCACCCTGGTCGGGTTCTTCGTCGTCAACCCGAACATGAGTCGGGTGATGGTGCTCTTCGGTCGCTATCGGGGCACGGTGCGGACCGACGGCTTCTGGTGGATCAACCCCTTCACCTCGAAGCACAAGGTCTCGCTCAAGGCCCACAACATGGCCAGCCAGAAAATCAAGGTGAACGACCAGGTCGGCAACCCGATCGAGATCGGCGCCGTGGTGGTCTGGCGCATCGCAGACACGGCCCAAGCCATGTTCGACGTCGAGGACTACGAGGAGTACGTCGACATCCAGGTCGAGGCGGCCGTGCGCAAGCTCGCCAGCAGCCACCCCTACGACGAGCACGACACGTCCGCGGACGTGGTCTCCCTACGCGGCGACACCGAACAGGTCACGGGCGAGCTGCAAGTGGCCCTGGGCGAGCGGCTCGAGCGCGCCGGCGTGGAAGTCGTCGAGGCGCGCATCTCGCACCTGGCCTACGCGCCGGAGATCGCCTCGGCCATGCTCCAGCGCCAGCAGGCCCAGGCCATCATCGCGGCGCGGCGACAGATCGTGGAGGGTGCCGTGGGCATGGTCCAGGATGCCCTCGAGCTGCTAAAAGCGGGCGACGTGGTCGAGCTCGACGACGAGCGCCGCGCCACCCTGGTGGGCAACCTGTTGGTCGTGCTCTGCAGCCAGGAGAGCGCCCAGCCGGTCCTGAACACCGGCAGTCTCTACAACTGACCGGCGCGAGCTTGGCCGATCGACCGGACTCCAAGCAGGACCGCAAGGCCTTCCTGCTGCGCCTGCCGCCGAAGCTCCACGCGGAGCTGCGGCGGTGGGCCAACACGGAGTTGCGCTCGCTCAACGGCCAGATCGAGTTCCTGCTGCGCGACGCGGTGGAGCGTCGGCGCGGTCGCGGCGACGGAGCGCCCGCGGACGAAGCGGAGTCCGAGGAAGACCCCGAAGTCTGAGGCCGGCCGCGGGACGGATCCGGCCTCAGAGCGCGGCCAAGCCGGCGGCCATGCGCTCGGCGAGCGATCGGGCGCGCTGCTCGACGCTGCGTCGCCACGCGGGGTCCTCGCCCACGAATGCCGCGACCATCCGGCGCTTGGCCTCCCGGCCGAGCTCCGAATCGACCTGGCCGTGCAGGTGTACCCAGTTGTCCATCCGCAGGGCCGCGAGCACCTCGTCGATCGGTAGGGTGCCGTACTCGATCACGGCGAAGGTGACGCGGTCCTGGCCCAGCTCCGCGCGGAACAGGGCGTCGATCGTCCCCACCACGGGCGCCGAGGTCGAGGAGCCGTCGGCGACGCTGGTGACATCGTCACCGAGCCACTCGATCAGACGCCGATGCTCGGAGTCCCCGGGCTCGCGCGCGTAGATCAACTCGCCGTGCCCGCGGGGCCCCAGACCGGTGTGGAGGTCGAGCACGCCGACCTGCTCGAAGCCGGCCAGGTGCTCGCGGCACAGGGCGCGAATCGTGCGGTTCGACCAGCTCGCCTCGCGCCCGCCGTAGAAGAGGCCATCGGGGTGGGTGTACTGACCACCACTCACCGCCGCCTGCCAGGCCCGCTCGCCCCGCTCGCGCTTGTAGGCCTCGATCTTCAGCTCGGCCGCGGCGAACTCGGGGCCGCCCCAATCGCCGGGGACGAGCAGCGCGTGCACCTCTTCGTAGGCCGGGTTGGGCTCGAGCGCCCGGCCGAAGTCACGGCCGTTGCGGTTCAGGTCGACGTTGTCCTCGTTGGTGCGGCGCAGCCACGAGAAGCCGAACGGGTTCAGGGCGTGCACCAGTACGAGCGCGACCCCGTCGGGGAGTCGAGCCGCGAACTGGTCGGCGAGCAGCGCGCACTGGATGCCCGACCCGCACAGGCCCTCGACCCCGTGGGTGGCGCTGGTCACGACCAGGGCCCGCGTCGCATCCGGCGGGCCCGATCGAACGATGTCGGTCGCGAGGACCTCGCCCTCCCGCCCGCGCAGGGGGTGCTCGAAGCTCGCCACCGGCATGGTGGCGGCTGCTGCCAGCTCGAGAAAACGCTGCCTCGCCTGGGCGTAGTTGGCGCTGAACACGCCGTCGTCGTCGATGGCCACGTCCTTGGCCTTCAATACTCGATGCCTTCGCGCGCCGCCTGCACCACGCCGCCCATGATCTCGGCGTCGGCCGGCGTGGTGACCACGTACTCGACGCCGCGGGGCAGCTCCACGTGCATCACGTGACCGCCCTGGGGCATGATGTGGACGATTCGGTTCTCCGGCGAGTCGCCGGGATCGGGCACCCGGATCAAGCCGATCAGCTCAGAGCCGTCGTCGGCGTTGGTCACGTCGATCAGGTGGTCGCGGCAGTGCTCGCAGGTCGTGCGGTACAGGATCCAGGTGCCGTCGAGGGGCAGGCTCGCGACGTCCACCCACTGGGCCAGGTCGATGTCGAAGACGTCCTTACCGACCCAGTCCTCGGGCGCGATGATCGTCCAGCCCTGCGCGGGCGCGACGACCTCGTCGACATCCTCGACGGGCGACGGGGCCGGGGCTTGCGGTTGGGTCGCGCCGTGCGTGGTCGCGGCTTCTGAGCTCGCCGATCCAGGCGCGGGTTCGGCGCTCGCCATCTGTTGCGCCTCGTCCTGGGAGCGGCTTGCGGCGCCATCGGGATCCGCCGTGGGACTCTTGTCGATGCCGGCACCCGAGGCGCCCTCGCGCATGGCCCGGACCTGGCTGGGGTCCATCGCCTGCCCGCGCCCCACGAAGTGTGGCAGGGCGAAGAGCGCGATGGCCGCGATCGCGGCCACCGGCAGGGGCATCACGAAGCGCCCGAGCCCCGACCAGGGCCGCGAGATCAGCAGCAACGCGAACAAGGTGCCGTCGATCGCCAACATGGTCGTCGGCGCCAGGCTCACGTTCTTGCCCATGCAGCCGCAGGACTCCTCGCCGCGGGCGATCTGGATCCCCAGCACGCCGAAGAAGGCCAGGTACTGCAGCGCGATCAGCGCCCAACCCTGGCGCGGCCGCAGCCAGGCGAAGCCCACGATCGCCAGCTCGATGCCGATCACCAGGGGGTAGAGCGTGGTCACCGAGATCGGCAACTCGTGCATGAACTTCGGCAGCAGGGCGGGCGAGCCCTGGAGCAGCTTGAAGAGCGCTCCAGTCAGGATCCAAACCGACGCCAAGGCGAGGGCCAGAAGAGCAAGGGGCCGGAGCCGGGGGCCGTCGGCGGCGGGTGAGTCACTCATGGGGGAACAACGCGGTGGGTCGAAGATCCGGCGGGGCGAGTCGGGGAGCGTATACGACGGGTGGGGTCGGTCGGTGAGCGCCGACTGTGGCGAGCTCTGGAGGGCGAAAAATCACCAGATGAGGCGTAACCCAAGCGGCTCCCATCCGTCCCCCTGAATGGGCGGGCGGGGGCCCGCGGTGGTTAACGGGCCCCGTTGGAAGTCGATTCGAGCGCTCGCGCTGGTCGTCGACGGACCGGCCGGGTCGTCAGCGACGCCATGGAACCCGCCGCCGGAGCCGCATTCGGCCCACCTCCCGTCGCCTGCCCCTCGCGGCCGAGCCCATCTGCGGGGGCCCTATCCTCGGACGAGCGTCCAGCGCCCGGCCCCGTCGCCCTGCGCCCGCCCCTCCTCCTGCAACTTCTCCAGCCCCGCCGCCAGCGATCGTGCAGCCAGCGCGCGCAGGCCCTCGGGTGCGTCGTCGTAGACGCTCCCGACCAGCTCCTCCTCCGAGCTCGCGCCGCCCTCGTCCAGGGCCCGCAGCAGCTTGGCCTCCCGCTGACGGCGATGGCGCAGGAAGCCTTCGAGCAGGCGCGCTCCGTCGTGGGCGACACCACCGTGGGCGGGGATGATCGCGCCGGGATCCTCGCCGAGCACCCGTTGGATGCTCTCGATGTAGGTCGCCAGGTGCCCCTCGGGCGGATCGATCACGATCGTCGAGAGGGTCGACACCAGATCGCCGGCCACCACCGTGCCGTAGCGGCTCTCGCGGAAGACCAGGTGGCCGAGATCGTGCCCCGGCGTATGCAGCGCGCGCAGGTGCCAATCGGGGCTCCCATCGGGCGCGGTGCCGAGGTCGATGCGCTCGCCATCCACGATCGCCTCGCGCGGCCAATCGCCGGCGGGCAGGCGCTCGAGGGTGCGCGCGTGGGCGCGAACGGTCAGACCGAAGACGTCCGCCACGGCGCCGACCGAGCCGACGTGGTCGCGATGGTGGTGGGTGACCAGCACGCCGGCGAGCTGCACGCCGCTGCCGCGCAGCTCCGACAGGTGGGCCAGGAGCCGATCGCGTTCGTCGTGGTCGTAGGTCGCCGGATCGACGATCCACACGCGCTGCTCCCCCACCAGCACGCAGTTGGTCGTCGTCGCGGGCGGAATCGTCGGCGTGGCGAGGGGCGCCACGGCGATCCCGGGCACGGGCCTCACCACGTGCAGGGCGCCGCGATCCACGGCGGCGCTGCGCGCCTCGCAGGCCCGCTTCGCGCGCTCCAGGTCGCCGCCCGATCGGCGCAGGGACTCGAGCAGGAACACGATCGGCGGGACGAGCTTGATCTCGCCCGCGAGCCAGCGTTGCCAGACGTCCGCAGGGCGCATGAAGTCCCCGCCCTCGAGCTCGCCCGGGTGGATCGTCGGCTGCTCGCCGACGGGCAGTTCCAAGTGGACGTAGAGCGCGCGGTAGCGGCGCGGCAGAAAATTCGGTGTGACCGTCCAGCAGAACGGCTCGAGCCCCTGGAGCGCGTCGTCGACCGAGGACACCAACCGCGCCCACTGCGCCGGAGCGGTGGGGTGCGGAATCCCGTCCCGCTCATCCTGCCCCTGGACCAGTGAGCGGCGCAGGGCATCGCGACGCCCCGGATCGCCGATCGACCGGGCCAGCCCAGGACCGGCGACTCCCGTCTCCTCGAACAGCTCGCGCAGCGCGCAGCGCCGGAAGACGTCCAGGTCGCCAAGGGCGGGATCGCCGTCGACCTCGTCCACCACGCCGCCGGGCAGGGCCCAGGTGTCCGGAAAGGCGCGCAACTTGGGTGAGCGATGGACCAGGTAGACCTCGAGCTCGGGCCCCAGGCCACGGGTGAGCAGCACCGCCGCCGACGGACGCAGGGCCTCGAGCGGCGCCTGGGCCGTCGGGCGGAAGGGGGTGGGTCGTCGTCGCTTCAAGGTGAGCGGGTCCTGGCAGGCCGTCGGGGTGCCGGCCGTTCCGCAGCTTACTGCCGGATCACCTGCAACCTCGACGCGCGCCGCTCGTCCTTCCCTTGGGCTGGGTCACGGCTGTCCTGGCTCCGAAGCTCCCCGCAGCACGAGCAACCTCGGGCCACTCCCGGCGATGTCGCTCACGCTTGCAACCATTGCCGCAAGCAGGGGTCGTCGGCCCACGTTTGCCGGCGATGACCCGGCCTCCGGCTGGTCCCGCCGAAGTTCGGATTCAGGACACTAGACTGCCGACCATGGATTCGCCGACCGGAACTCCCCTCGACGCATGGCTCGACCTGCTCGCGGCCCTGCACGTCGCGGTCGTGCACTTTCCCGTGGCCCTGATCCTGGCGGCCGCGCTGTTCGAGACGGGGGCGACGATCCGCGGCCTGGTTCGCGACGAGGAGGCTCGTCCGTCCAGCACGGCCCTGGCGTGCTTGATCCTCGGCGCCCTCGGGGCAGCCGCCTCCGCTGCCAGCGGGTGGACCCTGGCGGACCGGGAGAACTTCGGCTCTTCGATGGCCGAAGCGCTGCTCTGGCACCGATGGACCGGCGTCACGGTTGCCGGCCTGGCGCTGCTCGCGCTCTTGCCGGGCGCGATGACGGCGGTGAGGCCGAGCCTCGGCGCTCGCCGCCTCTACCGCACCCTGCTGCTGCTCGCCGCCATGGCGGTGTCGCTCGCGGGGCACCAAGGCGGCGCGATCGTGCACGGCTCCGACCACATCACCGGGCCCCTGCGCCGGGCGCTCTACGGCGCGCAGGCGCAAGCTGACTCGTCCGAAGGGTCCGAACCCGCGAGCGACTCCAGGGCGAGCGCAGCTCCGATCGCACCGCAACCCGCCCTGGTCGACCCGGCCCACTCGTCGCCACCGGCCGCGCTGCTCTCCGTCCCGGACGATCCGGAGGCCCTGGCGGTGGCGGCCCGCGCAGTGCTCGGCAGCCGCTGCGTCGAATGCCACGGGCCACGCAAGGAGAAGGGCGACCTGCGCCTCGACACTCGAGCGGCGATCGTCGATGTCGGCTATGCGGCCTTCCCGGGCGACGGCTCCGGCAGTCCGATCATCGAACGGGTGGTGCTACCGATCGACCACGAAGACCACATGCCCTCCGAGGGGCCGCCGTTGAACTCGGTGCAGGTCGACGTGCTGCGCGCCTGGATCGATGCAGGCGTGCGCTGGCCCGCGGACGGTCAGCCGGCCCAGGAGTGATCGATTTTCGGCGGTCTGTGGTGTAACCACGGGCGGCCCCGTCCGTCCCCAGGGTGGGTGGGGGCTAGGGATGGTCCAAGGGCGAGTCCACGGGAGGAAACCCCGTCCGACGTTTGCGCCGCCCCGTGACCGAGCCACCGCGCCTCTGCCGGCCCGACAGCAGCGCCGCCCCCCAGCCCAGCCCAGCCCAGCCCAGCCCAGCCCAGCCCAGCCCCGCCCCAATCAACCTCGACCATGCTCACCGCCCCCTCGCTCCCCCTGCTCGCAGCCCTGTTCTTCGCTCCGACCGCAGCCCAGGACCTCGCTGCCGCTCCGCAGAGCGTCGCGCACACCTCTGCGACCCCACTGGAGCGGGCTCTCGAGTCCGTGAACGACCGCGCCATTCGCGCCGACATGGACTTTCTGGCCGGACCGGCCCTCGGTGGCCGCGGCACCCCCAGCCCCGAGCTCGAGCTCGCCGCGCGCTACGTGGAAGCGCGCCTGCGTCGACTCGGGATCGAACCCGGCACGACCGACGGTTACCAAAACCGCTTCGACCTGAGCGGCCTGCAGCTCGACGTCGAGCGTTGTTCGATCTCGATCACCGCACCGGAGGGTCAGCGCACCTTGCAGCTCGGCGACGGCGCCTACCTTCGCAGTGGCTCGGACCTGATCGACGTCGACGTGGACGCAGGTGTCGTCGCCGTTGGCGACGGGTCCCGTTCGGTCATCGACGAGGTCGGCGACTTGACCGGTTCCTGGGCCCTGATGTTCGAGAGCGGGCGCGGCACCACGGGCGCGATTCGACGGCTGGTCGACGCGGGCGCGGCAGGTGTGCTGGTCACTCCGGGCAACGAGTACGAGCGCGAGCCCTACGCCGAGCGCTACGCCGATTCCCTCGAGCGCTTGGGCAAGTTGCGCTACTCGAGCCCGACCAGCGCGCCGCCGGAGGCCAGGACCGGAGCACCCGTTCTGCTCGTCGATCGCGAGGTGGGCACGTGGATGCTGAGCTCCCTCGGCTTCGACGCGGCGCCTGCGCCGGGCACGCGACTGGACCTGCGGGTGGCCGAGCGCCGCGCCGTGACGCGCAAGGACGCCAGCGCGCCCAATGTCGCCGGCCTGCTGCGTGGGACCGACCCCGAACTCGCCAGCCAGGTCCTCGTTCTCTGTGCCCACCTCGATCACCTGGGCACCGACGCCGAGGGCGTGGTCTACCCCGGTGCCGACGACAACGCCTCGGGAACCGTCGGCCTCCTGGCCCTGGCCGAAGCGATCGTGGCGCGGGGAGCCTACGGACGATCGGTGCTGTTCCTGTGGGTCTCCGGCGAGGAGAGCGGGCTGTGGGGCTCGGCCATGTGGTGCCGCGACCCGCGCCTGCCCGCGGGCCTCGCTCCGCGCGCGGCCTACAACATGGACATGATCGGCCGCGACGCTCCCGCGACCCTGTGGGTCACCCCCACCTCCGAGCACGCCGCCTTCAACCCCTTCGCCGCCCTGGCGCCGGAGCTGGCGGGCACCGAGGGCTTCGAGGACATCGTGTCCCAGGACTCCTACTGGCGCGCGTCGGACCACTACAGCTTCGCCAGCGAGCTGCGGATTCCCGTGCTGTACCTCTCCTCCGGGGAGCACGACGACTACCACAAGCCGACGGACCTCCCCGAGCGCATCGACTTCGACAAGCTCGAGCGCATCGTGCGCCTGACCCTGCGGATCCTCGAGCGCACCGACGGTCTGACTCTAGAGCCGGTCGAGTCCGTGGACGGCAGGCCGCGCTGAGCCCACAGATCTCCCGGGCCGAGGCCTTCAGTCCCCGCTCGCGCGCTCGGGCTCGGGCTCGGTGACTTCGGGATCGGGTGCGCCGCAGGCCTTGGCCAGGGCGACCAGGCCGGCCTCGAGCTGAGACGCCACCTGGGGCTTGGCCGCGACCGTGTCGATCACCCGCAGCCAATAGGAGTCGACCTCGCTGCTGGTCCGACGCCAGCGCACGCGGGTGCGGCTCGCGTCCAGAGCCTCCAGGTCGAACTCGTCCCAGCCCTCGAAGCCGCTGCCCGCCAGGAGGTCATCGCTCGGATCGCCCGAGCGCGAGTTGAGGGCGAAGCGGATGGGCTCCTCGGCCTCGACCACCGTGAAGAGCACCTTCAGCACGTCGCCGAAGCGCACCTCCATCTGCGCGCCGAGCCCGGACGGCGGGCCCAGGAACGCGACGCCGGTCTCCAGGTCGTCGCCGATGGCCAGGATCGGCGACCACTCCTCCCAGCCCTGCAGGTCCGCAACCTTGGCGTAGAGCGAATCGACCGGCGCAGCGATCACCGCCTCGCGCTCCACGTCCAGCCGCGAGGGCAAGAAGTACCCCGCGATCTCGACGCCAGCGACGACGATCAACAGCGACAACACCAACGCCCAGGCCCACTTCATCGCGCGCCAGGTTAGCCGCTCCCGCGCCCGGGCCCGCTCGGAATGTCCCACCTCCCGGCGAGAGCCGGCTCCGCGAATCCGGATTGGCCCCGTAGCCACGACGGAAGCCCAGGGGTACCTAGCCGCATCGCGCTGCGCAGCCTGTGATGCCCCCCCGGATCGGCCGGCGCGGCTTGTGCGGCGGAGTCCCCGAGGTCGGAGTCGAGCATGGGATCGAATGGCAACGCATCGAACGCCGGGTCAGTGAACCTTCGCCAGCTCCTCGCTGGCGTCGCGATCTTCGCCTGCGGCGTCGTCTCCGGCAGGGCCATCGGCAGGCCCGTCCCACCCGTTGACCGACCAGCAGCAGTTCCTGACCACCCTCTTGGCGGCCGCCCCAGGACCGTGGTGTCCGAGGACCTGAAACTGCCGACTCGAGTCGTCCCTCGCAGGGACACGGCCGTCGTCGAAGAGACACTGACGCCGCTACCCGACCAGCCAGTGGTCGAGGCGCCGGAATCACCCTTCTCCGAGCTCACGAGAGGGGAACTGCTCATGGCTGGGCAGTACATCCGAGCCCACGTGCACCTCGCGAGCAGCGCCCAGCTCCTGTTCGCGGACCTGACGAACTCCATCTTCAGCCGAGAAGGAGCGAACGGCCGCGTGGAACTCCAGCGCTTCGATCAGTCGTTCGAGAACCTCCCCAGCGAGACATCCCTTTGGATCGACGGGACTCTCACGCGCTGGATCAACGCCCCAGGCGTCGAGCGAAGACTGGAGGAAGTCCAGGTGAACGACTCGCAAGAGCTGTCGCTGCTGCTTCTGCTCGATGACCTCCGGCAGATGAGGCAGATCGGCCGATTGACGCGCGACTCGTTGGCGCGAGCGGACGAGGGCGAGCGGCTCGATGACGAAGTGATCGCCTCGCTCCGCCGCTGGCCCCTGCGAGGAATGGAGGTGTTGGACTTCTAGATCGCGTCCACGCCGAGCCTGGGTCCGGGGGCGCGGCAAGCTGCTCGAGGCGCCGGCCCGCAGCTCACGGCGAGACTCGGCCTGTGGAGGGAACTCGCGTTTGCCCGGCACTCGTGGTCGTAATCGCCGCGCGACGCCGTAGCCTCGAGAGCGCCCCCCCGCGCGGAGATGCCCAGATCGGCCCGACCCTGCGCGCCCTTTCGCCCTCGCCGGAGCTCTCGCGCTCGACGCGCCGGTCCCCGAAGCCGCAACGGCCGAGCCCTTCCCCGCCCTTCGCCTGCCGACCATCGACGGCTCCGCCGTGGTCGACCTGCGCGACTTCCGCGGCCGGAAGATCCTGCTGGTGGACATCGCCTCCGGGTGAGCGGGTTGCCGCCGCAGCGTGCCCGTGTGGCACAGCATCCGGCGAATGCAGAGGCTGTGCGAAGCGGCTCGCGCGCAATGACTTGCAACCGATGCGAGCGATGTTTCGCAACGCGTTGAAGGGAGCACTTGTTCCCCAGGCCATCAGAAGCCGTTGGGCTCCCGCAGCTACGCTTCGGAGCACACCATGGGGAACAACGGCAGGCACGACAGAGCGACGAAGCATCGGTGGCGTCGTGAACTCACGGGCATCCGACCGGTCTGGTCTGCCGGCCGATGGCGCTGGCGTGCGGTGTGCTCGGTCGACGGGAAACGGCGCGTTGGACCCCCTCGAGAGACTCAAGAGGCGCCGCATGGGGACGACCTTCGGCTTCGGTTGAGGCGGGATCGCCCTGTGGGCGAGGTCGAGACCCTCGAGGACGCGCTCTCGCTCACGATCGAGCGCAGGCGGCAGCGAGGGTCTGCCGGGGGAGTACGCGCTCGCGGGATACGAGCGCGTTGCAAGGTTTCTGATGCGCGCGTGGGAGCCGAACGCACCGATGGCGGAGGGGCTCACCGTCGAGCAGATCAACTGGTTCATCGGCGCTGCCATCGCCGGCGGCCGAGCCCCGTCCTCCGTTGCAGGGCACGACCTCGAGCTCCTGAGAGCCGCCGCGAAGACGGCCCAGATCGCCTGGCCAGAAGAAACCAGGACCATCCGCGAGAGCGCGCCGAAGATGCCCTTCTTCGAGCCCGACGAGTTGCTCGAGCTCATTCGTCGCGCGAAGGCCGAGGGGCTCAGGGGACTGGGGGGGGCGGCGCACTGCCCTCGCGTGAGTTCGCACTGGACCTGATCGAGTTCATGGCACCGACGGGGCTGCGCAACGGAGAGCTCTCGCGCCTCGTCGCCGACAACCACGATGAGCGCCGGTGCGTGGTGCGCTTGGTCAATGCCAAGAAGAACTGGGTCACCGAGGAGAAGTGGTGCCCGGAATCCGCGCGCGAGGTCCTGATCAGGTTCAAGGCGCGCGCCCAGGCCGACGGGCACCTGATCCCTGGGCGGAGCCATAAGAGCAAGATGAACCACATCTCCTCGACGCTCTGCCCCTGGCAGCGGTACCTCAACGAACCTCGGCTGCACGCACGAGCGCTCCGCCCCTCTTCGACCTCTCGCCCCCTCGGCGCTGGACGGAATGGGCCGCTTGAACACTCAACCCTTGACACCGACACCGAGGCCACCCGTGCCCCAAGAATGCGATTCCACTAGCTATGGAGCCGGCGCACTCGGGCAAGGCTCCCGAGACGGAGAAAGAGATGAGTTAGAAGAGAATTCTTCCCTGACGGCGGCGGCACCGTCGTTTGACTGCGCGAGCACTCGAACCTGCCCACTAGAGGAGATGACATGGCACTTACGCTTCTGCTTGCAATAACACAGGTGTCCAGTGATTCGGTCGTTGCAGCGACCGGAGCAGCCTACATCGAGGTGCTGGTTCAAGACCAGCGTGGGGCCGCCGTGCCCAACGCGAAGGTCTACGTCGAGGAGCCGAATGGTGGGCTGACCGAGCTCCCCGCCACGAGCCACAACAGTCCGTACTCGCTGGTGAACACCCAATGGTCTGGCGCAATCGTGGTCCCGTGGGCTGGGAGAGCTCTAGTCCCGACCCTGATTGGCGTTGATGGAGAGGGCATCCACTTCCAGGAGGTATGGATAGACCCCAGTGAATCCCAATGGCTCGTGGCGGAGGCATACCGCGACTACTCTGAGGAGCGGTCGTCCGCGCAGGCAGTCACGAGCTTCTTGCAGGGCTACAACGCACTTCTGCTGGGTGACACCACGCTCCACTATCAGCCGCAACTTCTCCCGGATGCGTTCACCGCTGTCTTCACCGAGCACCCACGCGGCGCCGGCGGGATGGACAAGTCAGGAGACCTGGCGTCCGTTCGGTGGAGTTCCATGCAGATGCAAATCGATGTCGCGCTGTTCGATCTGAACGGCATGCCGATCGACACATCAGCAACGCCGTTCATCATCGAGTATCGGCAATCACTTCCGGTAGACGCATACGGCGTGGCAGACGTGCGGGATACGTTCAAGGCAATCGAGGCCCAACCCGAGGGCCATAATAGCTGGCTGAAGGGGTGGAGGCTCGATTCGCAAGCTTCACAGTGGTACCAGCACACCGGAGTCAGCTTCAACTACGACGTGCTCGACAACTCGTTCCTGATGAGCGTGCCCGGCCTGAGCTCGTGGACTGTAGTTGGCGATCTCGACGAACTCGGCTTTCTGGTAGGCACGCCGATTGACTCTGGCCCCGTCGTGCCCGGGAATGGCGGAATGGGGCCGCCCACCCCTTCGGTCCCGGAGATTGACATGACCAAGTCATGCACGACGCTCGGCGAAGGTGACAAGGCATGCGACGACACCTACTCCGGTCCGACATACACCATCTCCAAGGGGTCAACTTTCGACGTCAAGGTTTCCGCTGGAATCAGCAACACCATCTCTGCCCAGTTCGGCCTCAAGGGTAGTGGACTCACCAAATTCCTGGTCGACATCGAAGGCTCTCTCGGCTCAGAGTTCACAGGCACGTTGAGTGGCGCCACGACGAGCACGGCGACGATGGCGGTAACAACGACGCTGGAATCGGGCAAGACCATCGCAAAAGACGTCCTGCCCTGCTCGAAGGGCCCAGTGAAGTTCGTCATGGTCAACCAGGACCACAGCATCGCCGGCATCTCGCTTATATCAGTGCCGCTATATCCGAGCGTCACCTACAAGCTCGCTCAGTCCGACGTATGCTGCCAGGGCGTCTTGCTGAGTAGCGCGCCCTGCTGCGACCTTCATGAGTACAAGTCGGTAGAGAAGGCCTGTGGGCAATAGCCGATGACGCCCCCCCCCGAGCGCGGGACTCCGTAGCGGCCGAGGCCCTAACAAGACGACTGATGCGGGCAAGGTTCTCGAGCTCGCGCTGGACCGTGTTCATCCACTTGGCCCAAAGGAGCGTTCCGGGCACGCCGACCCCGAGCGCAGCGTGGCGCGCCTGCACCTGTGGATCGCACCCGCCGCAACCGGCGGCGGCCAATGGAACAACGGGGCCGGCCCCGCGCGGGTCTGGCTCGACGCCGACTCGTTGCCCGAGGGCTGGGCCCTCGAGCAGGTGCTGATCGACCTGCCCGGTCCGCCGGTCGCCATCTCCGACGAGACCCGGGCGGTGGACCTCGAGCTGCGCGCACCGGACGGCTTCAGCGGGAGCGCGACTCTATCCGGCTACCTGTTGACCGACGCCCGCCGCGACAACGGCGTGTGCTTCCACCTGCGCCGTGACTTGACGGTCACCATCAGGCGCTGAGCAATCGGGCTCGATCGCGGCAGCAGCAAGCGCTGCCCCGATCGAGCTCGGTTCGATCCACCGCCGAGTCGACTTTCCAGGTGACCCCTCCGCTGAGCCGTAGCGGGTCCGATCGCGATCGGTGCCCTGGCACCGGGTCCCACCAGCTCGAACCGGAGGCCGACGACTCGTCGGTGTCAGGCACGGTGTCGATGGCCAGAGGGCCCAACCCCTGCGATGGCTCCCGTGGCGTCGTCCCGATGGGCTCCGAGTCGTCGATGGGCTGATCCGGACGTCGCGGGGCGTCTCAGATCCAAGCCTTGGCCTAGAAGTTTCTTCGAGTTCGGTCGACTCAATACTGGCGTCTATTCGTTCGGTTCTCGCACTCCTACGGAACCGGGATGCGGCAACGCCGCAAGCTCCCAGACTCGATCGCCCTCCTCTTGAACGGACCTCTACCCATGCGCCGAAGCACTCTTGCCGCCGGAGCGATCGCATCTGCGGCAATCATCGCAGCGCTCGTGTTCATCACGAACCTCGGCATCGAGAAGAGTGCGGCGTCAGCGAGAACTCTCCCGGACGGTCGAGAGAGGACCCCCGCTCTCGTCGGACTGACTTCGGCCGTCGAGGTCGGTCGCTCCGCGCTGGGATCAGAAGCCCCTGCGGAAACCAAGGCCAAGGTCGATTCGGACGCTGACGCTCACGCACGAGCGAGCAGAGCCGACCCTCCCTCGGCAACACGCCAGGCCTCCGGCGGGGAGCAAGCGGATCAGGTCGCAGTGGTCCAGGGTTATGTCAACGGTCTCGATGGCCCCGTCCCGAACATCTTGGTCTCCGCGGACCAAGGTCAGCGCCTTCGTGCAGACGAGTCGGACGAAGACGGCTTCTACTCGATCTCGCTGCCGTTCGACGGCCTGGTGACGATCCAGGCGCGGGGTGGTGAGGACCTCTGGCCGCCGCCGAAGGAGATCGAAGTACATGGCACGACGCCCCATTCCATCGACGCGCTCCGTGGGACACGGACGATCCGTGGGGTGGTCGCCGACCCGGAGGGACGTCCGGTCGCCTCCGCGCCCGTCGAAGCACACTACTGGGGCACTCGGCGTGACCACGACGGGACTCCCTACCGCGTCATTGGTCCGAGCTTCAGACAGACCACCAGCGCAGCGGACGGGACCTTCGTCCTGGAGTCCCTGCCACCGATGCAGCTCGGGGCGGTTGCCGCGCCGAACTCGAATCGAAGCGGGGTGGACTCCCTCACCAGCGCTCCCTCCCACTCGGTCGAGGTGGACCTCACCGAAGGCGACGCAACCGGGGTCCGATTGGAGATGACTCCGGCCGAGACGTGCACCGTGAACCTGACCCTCGTCGGCGACCTCGACCGGGTGGGGCGGGTGGAAGTCATCTTCGACGAGATCATCGACAGGCACGGACCCAACCCCTTCCCGATGCAGCGAATCGAACCTCTCGAAGCCAGCGAATCGGACCCTCGAACCTTCGTCTGGCGAGTGGGTCCGGTCGTTCCGCCGAGTGCCACGGCGGTGGTGCGGGTGCACGGGGCTGGGCACGTCACGACGCCCTTCGTGCCCATCCCCAACGAGGTCCTCGATCTCACCATCCACCTCTGAGGCGCTCGCGCTGCGGGCAGCCCTGGCACGGGAAATCGAGCCACGTGCCCCCGCGTCGGCGACGGGTTCCCCCGCGAGCATCCAATCGGCGAGCGGCCCCGGGCGCTCGGCTCGAGCTCGAGGCTGTACGACCTCTCGCGTGGCGCGAAGCCGCCGAGCCGAGCGTCGCTCGTGCCGCGCGACGGCTAGAAGCCGTCGGGGACGACCGTCAGCCGGTTCGAGTCGAGGCGTTCGTCGACCGCGGTCGCCGATGCGGCGAGTTGGATCGGGTCGGGTCCGGTGGCGCGCAGGACGACGCTGGCGACGCCACCCTCGGCCCGCGGGCGGCCGCTCCCGACGATCTCGCCGCCGCCGAGCAGGGAGACGACGACCTCGCCGTCGAAGTCGGTGCAGACCGTGCCCTGCCCGTCGAGCACGAGGGCGTGGACCCAGATCTGGTCGTGCTCGATGGCCGAGAGGGGGATGCCGAGCTCGTCGGCCAGGAGCAGGATCTGCGCCGGGGCTCCCGGCCGCAAGAGCACCCGTTCCGCGTGCACCGTTCCGCCGCGCCAGGAGCGCACAAGGACCTGTTCGGCGGCGGACGGCGCGCGCTCGAACGTCGCGACCCCGCGCCAGGGCCGACGCCGCCCGAGTGACTCGCCGTCCACGAAGACCTCGACCGCGTCTCCGCTGGAGTAGACGGTCAGCTCGCCGCCGAGCTCCAGCTCGGCCCAGTCGACCGCGGCGTAGGCCGTGGGCTGGCCGCTCGCGGCGCGGAGGCGGTGGTAGGCCCAGGTGGGCAGGCGATCGGAGGTGAAGGTGCCGCCGCCGTCCATCTCGAGGGCATCGGGAACGAGGCTCGAGCTCGTCGCCGTTCGGGCCGCCTCGACGAACAAGCGCGCGTGCTCCCTACGATCGGAGCCGGCGGCCGAGCGGTCGGCCCGAGTCGGGCCGAAGCGGTCGAACAGCGTCCTCAGCCCATCGCGATCGAGGGGTGGCTCGTTCACGATGACGGCACTCGGATGGGCCTGGGCCAAGGCTTCCAACGCGCGGCGACGCCCGACCGGGAACGCCTCGGAGGCGACCACAGCGACTTCAATGCCTCGTAGGTCGCACTCCACGAGCAGGGCTTCATCGGCGACGGAGGCCGCGTTCATCCAGACGGCGGCCCCCAGCTGACCCAGGCGCACCGCATCCCTGCGCAGGGCTCGGGCCGATAGACGCGCGAGTGGCGAGTCGCTCAGGGCCGGCTCGAGGCACGCCGGGTCGTAGCCGACCTGGTAGCTGCCGCCGACGTAGCCCCCGTCCCGAGGCCTGCGGGGCGCGGTGGTCGTGCTCCATCGGTCGACCACCTCTCCAGCCCGGCTCAGCTCGACGACGACGCCGTAGACCCGGGGGTCCGCCGGCGTCCAGGGCACGATGTTCGGCGCGGCGAGGGCCAGGCTCACGGGCGTGGGCGCGGTCGTGTCCGGCGACACCACGGTCTCGGCACTGGCGAGTTCCGCTCGATCCTCGCCGAGCAACACCGCTCGCAGGCTCGGCGGCTCGGCGCCGGGTAAGCGCTCGACCACTTCGACAGTCAGCTCCAGGACGGGCGCTTCGGAATCGAGCCAGCTCCAAACGAGTGGCGGCGTCTCGCGATCGTTGCGCAGCTCGAGAAAGCGCTCCCCCAGGTACTCGATCCGGGCGCCGCCGGCGATGCCAGTGGGCACGCCCGTGACAGTCGCAAGGTCGCCCTCGCCCGACCCGAACAAGACCAAGAGCTCGTGTCGCTCGCCGTCGGACAGGTCGCTGCCCAACTCCAGGATCACGTCGAACCCGCGTTCCTCCACCCGGAGCGCCACGCCGTCGAGGAAGGCCTCCGCGACCTCGGAGGCCGCCGACAGCCGCACGCGGGCTCGGCGCTCACGCTGGGACGCGGGCGCGCGCAACTCACGGCGCAGCACGATTCGTTCGCGCGGGTCGAGGGTGGCGAACGGCAAGTCGATCCGGGTCCAGCGGCTGGAGTCGTCGGTGGCCTCGTCTCCTCCGAGCACGACATGGGTCCAGCCGCGATCGAGGGGTTCGATCTCCCGTTGCGCCGCATGCGCCTGGCCGGTCATCAGAACCGACGCCACTACCACACAGAGCGCCACACAGCGCGCCGCGCGCACCATCGCTCCCGCAGCCCTCACGCCCCCTCGATCCGCGCGAACTCGCGCTCGAGCAGGGCCTTGGTCGCGCGGATGCCGTCGGGCTCGCTCAGCGACTTGCCCTCGTACTCGACGCCGATCCAGCCGTCGTAGCCCGAGGCCACCACGAGATCCAGCATGCGCCGGTAGTCGGTGTGGACCTCGTTGCCGGCGGCGTCGAAGTCGTGGCTCTTGGCGCTGACGGCCTTGGCGTAGGGCATCAACTCGGCCACGCCGCGGTAGCGGTCGTACTGCGTCCCGTCCTCCAGGCCGAAGTTGCCGAAGTCGGGCAGGGTGCCGCAGCCGGGGTGATCCGCGCGCCGGATCGTCTCGGCCAACCAAGCGCCGTCGGAGCTGGGGCCCCCGTGGTTCTCGACGATCACGCTGATGCCGTACTCCTCGCCGGTCACGCACAACTGGTGCAGGGAGTCCGCCGCGCGCCGGGAGTGCTCGTCGCGGTCGCCCTTGCCGGCCGCGTTGACGCGGATCGAGTGCCCACCCAGGAACGCGCTCGCGCGGATCCAGCGGTGGTGGTTCGCGATCGCGGCCGCGCGCTCCGCGTCGTCCTGCGCCCCCAAGGCTCCCTCCCCATCGACCATGATCAACAGGCTGCGCACGCCCGACCCCTCCGCGCGTGTACGCAGCTCACCCAGATAGGTCAGGTCCTCGGCCCGGTCACGGAAGAACGAGTTGACGTACTCCACCCCCGCGATGCCGTAGTCCTCGCGCGCCACGCGCGGAAAGTCCAAGTTGTCGAGCCGGCCGCCCTGGAGCGCCCGGTGCAGGGACCACTGGGCCAGGGAGATGCGGTAGCGGGGCGCGCCCGCCGGCGGCTGGGGCGTGCTACCGCAGGCGGCGAGGGGCAGGGCACCGGCGCACAGGAGGGCGCCGCGCAGGAGGTCGCGTCGGCTGGGCATGGGGCGATCATGGCCGGCGGGGCGGCGGGTGTCGACCGAGGGCCGTGGGCCGCTCGCAGCGCGCCGCCCCCACGATCGACGGCCTCGGGTGGGAATGGGGGCTCATCGACCCGTCGCCGCCGCAGACAGCGCGGCTTCCCTGGGCGACGCGGTGCTCGTCGGCGGCGGGAGCCCCGACGGCGCAACTCCGGGACGGCCAGGGCCAGCTACCCTGGCGGTCGCGGGCGCCCGAGCGACCGTCGACGCGTGGCTCCGGAGCGAGAGCCTGCCCGCCGATGGGCGCGTGAGCCTGCGCGGCTGGGAGATCGACGGCCAGGGCGCCGCGCGCCTCGGCCCCCGGCGCCGATCGTCGCGGCCGTGATCCTCGAAACCTCCGATTCCGCGGGTCCGTCGACCACGGCCGCCCCGATCCCCCCAAGTCCCGCGCTCGAGGGAACCGCCACGCCCCTTCGACCGGTCACCGCCGAGCTCTCGAGCGACCTGCCGCCCCCCCCAGGGCACGTCGCCGACCCGATCGTTCCCGACCCCACCGCAACTCCCAGCGAAGGTCGCCCGTAACGCGCCCGCCGCGGCGACCAACCGGGCTGGCTTCCCGCCCGCGCCGACCCCATTCCCCCCTGCCAGCTCTAGCCGATTCCAATGCAAGCTCCCGTAGTGCTCACCAGCCTCACCACGGCCCTCGCCACCATCGCCCTCGCCACGACCGCGGCCGCCGGCCAGGTTTGGGTCGTCGACGGCTCCGCGGCGCCCGGCTTCGACTTCCTCGACATTCAGCCGGCCGTCGATGTGGCTGCGCCGGGTGACGTGGTGCTGATCAGGGGCGGCGACTACGCGACGTTCGCGATCGACGGCAAGGGCCTGTCCGTCCTCGCCGACGCCGATCAGGTGGTCCACGTCGACGGCACCTGGCGGGTCGCGAACCTGCCCGCCGGCCAGCTCGTGGTGCTGCGCGGCCTGCAGACCGGGACCCCGGGCACCCAGGGCCTGTCCGCCTCTTCGTGCGAGGGGAGCCTATGGATCGAGGACTGCACCCTGACCGCGTCCGACGGTCCCCTCACCGGCGTGCTGCCGCTGCACCATGGAATTCGCCTCGACCGCTGCAAGGAAGTCGTCATCGCACGCTGCGAGGCGAGCGGCGGCAACGGCAAGAACTTGGGGAGCTTCGGCTACCCCTTCGGAGGTGGCAGCGGCGTGGACAGTTTCGCCACGAACGTCGCGGTCGTCGACAGCGTCCTGACCGGTGGCCACGGCGCCAGCTCGCCCCTGGGCGAGTCCTGGGACGGGGCAATCGGCGGTCACGGGCTGCGGATGTCGGCCACCCACGCATTGGTGGCCGGGGTCGAGACCCACGGTGGCTACGGCGGTTGGGCCGACGTCGACTACGACACGCTGTTCGGCACCAAGAATTGCGGCTACGGGGGCAACGGCGGCAGCGGCATCTACGTCGAGAGCTACAACCCCGAATTCACCGCCACCTACAGCAGTGTGCTGACCGTGCGCGACCAGGTCTCGACGCCCGGCGGCGGCGGCGGGGCCTGGTGTGCGCCGGCGGGCAGCCCGGGCCAGCCGATCACGCTCACGCCCCAGAAACCCCACTCGGTGACCGAGCTGGCCGGCGACGCGCGGACCTTCTTCGTCAACTCGCCGGTGCGCGGCGGGACCGATGCACGGCTCAACTTCGCGGGCGCGCCGGGCGACCTGGTGCTGGCCGTGGCCTCTGGCGGCGCCACCTGGCTCGACCTCGGCGGTCAGCCGGCGCCCCTGGTGCTGGCGGACGTGCCGATCGTGCTCGGGCCCTGGCAGCTCGATGGGTCCGGCACGACGATCCAGGCGGTCCCGGTCCCGACCCAGGCGATCGGCTTCGGCGGCGCGACCCTGCCCATGCAGGCGGTCGTGCTCGAGGCCGCGTCCGGCGCCCTGACCCTCGCCAGCCCCTCGGCCCTGACCGTGCTCGAGCAGGGCCTGTGACACGTACCGGGTGCGGTGTGCCGCGCCCCGCGACGACGACCGCGGCGCCCGCCTTCGGGCGCCGATCCGACAACCCGGGAGACACCACCATGCGCGCTCGCCCCGCCTCGCCCTGCCTCTGCGCACCGCGCCTCGCACCGCTCCTCGCCTGCGTCGCCCTGGCCCAGGGTGCCGCCGCCGGTCAGGTCTGGATCGTCGACGACGACGGTGGTCCGGGGGTGGACTTCACCGACATCCAGCCGGCCGTCGACGCCTCGGCGAGCGGGGACGTGGTGCTGGTCAAGGGCGGCTTCTACGGCTCGTTCGCGATCGACGGCAAGGGAATGACCGTCGTCGGCGAGTCGGACGAAACGGTCAGGGCCGATGGCGTGTGGCGCGTCGCGAACCTCCCGGCGGGGCAGCTCGTCGTGATCCGTGGCCTGTCGACCGACCAGGCCGAGACATCGGCCTTGGCAGCCATCGACTGCGCCGGGAGCCTGTGGATCGAGGACTGCACCTTGACCGCGGCCCCCGGCCCCCTCGACTTCGGCCTGCCGAGCCACCACGGCGTGCGGTTGACGCACTGTGCCGACGTGGTCATTGCGCGCTGCTCGGCGATCGGTGGCAACGGCACCAACGTCGGGCCCTTCGCCGAGCCCTACAGCGGGGGCGACGGGATCCACGCCATCTCCAGCAACGTAACCGTGCTCGACAGCGTGCTGCGCGGTGGCCACGGGGCCAGCGGTCCCGAGGACGACTGGTGGAGCGGCGGCTGGGGCGGCAACGGGCTGTGGCTGTTCGACTCCACCGCGATCGTTTCGGGGATCGAGACCTACGGCGGGTTCGGCGGCTACGGCGGCGTGGACTACGACCTGTTCACCGGCAAGAACTGCGGCGACGGGGGCAATGGAGGCAACGGCATCCGCCTGGTGGATTGGGACGTGAGCTTCGCCCAGATGGCGCCCAGCATCCTGACGGTGCGCGACCACTTCTCCGCGCCCGGCGGCGGCGGGGGCAGCTTCTGTGGAGTCCCCGGCGCCGTCGGCGTCCACGTGGCCGTGGGCAGCCTGCCCGCCCATCAGGTCTTGGAGCTGGACCACGGCGCGCGCAGCTTCGTGGTGACCTCGCCCGTGCGCGGTGGGACCAATGCGCGGCTGACCTTCAGCGGCGAACCCGGCGATGTGTGCTTGGCCCTGGTGGGGTCCGCCACCGCCTGGTTCGACCTCGGTCTGCAGCCGGCGCCCCTGGTGCTCGCAAGCACCCTCGCCGTGCTCGGCCCCTGGAGCTTGGGCGCCACGGGCTCGACGATCCAAGTGGTCCCCGTGCCCCTGCAGGATCCGACCTTCGGGGGCGGGACCCTGCCCCTGCAAGCCGTGGTGGTCGAGGTCGAGAGCGGTGCGCTGACCCTGGCGCCGCCCTCGGCACTGACGATCCTGAATCAGAGCTTCTGAACTCGCAGCCGGCTCAGCGGCGGCCGGGCCGGCGTGCGTCCGCCGGCTCGGCGCGCAAGAGCTCCAGGGCGCGCTCGAAGACCGGATCGGCGGCGGTGAACGCGGACGGCTCCGGCGCCACGAGCACGTCGGGGGCGATGCCCCGCCCTTCGAAGGGTTGCTTGCGTGCATCGGCCGCCAGCCAGCGGGGTACGGTCGCGGTGATCCCACCAACCAGCTCGAGGGTGCGCGGGTTGCCCGACGAGCCCACCGTGGGCTCGCCCACCAGGGTCGCCCCAGGGCACTCGCCCAGCATCAGCGTGAAGCCCTCGGCGGAGCTCATCACCGCCGGCCCGATCAACACGACCACCGGCGACTGGTAGCACCACTCGCGGGGCTCGAGCACCCGCTCGCTCCAGGGGCCGAGGTCGTCGTGGGCCTCCCCGTCGCGGTAGCGCTGGGTCGCGTAGGTCGTCGGCTCGGTGACGAAGCGGCCGGCCATGGCCTGGGCCAGGGTCTCGTCGCCGCCGCTGTTGAAGCGCAGGTCGAGTACCAAGCCGTGGGTGTCGCCCAACTCCTCGAGTGCGCGGTCGAAGTGCTCGACCAGGTCGGCCGTGTCCAGGGCCGAGACACTCACATAGCCGAAGTCGTCCGCGGTCCGGCTCCAGTTGATCCCGCGCCGCGGCTGGGTCATCGGCTCGAGCGCCGCCATGACCGCCTTGAAGTTCGCGTTGTAGCGCAGGGCCGGCAGCTCGTGCGGCACCAGCTCGCCGCCGACCTTGACCCAAGCGTGGCGATCCTCGAGGGGCGCGACGAGGGCGCTCAGCACACAGCCCAGCTCCCAGACGGTCTCGCACTGCGCTGCGATCGGTCGAAAGCGCTCGCGCTGGGCGCTCCAGTCCACGTCGCGCAGCCCGAACATCGCGTACTCGCGGTCGAAGGCCACCCACAGCTCGTCGAACGCCGCCGCCGCATCGGCGGGATCGACCGGCGCGGCGACCGGCAGGGCCATGGTGTCGAAGGCGGGCAGGTACTCGACGTCGCCGCCGCCCTGGACCATGTAGAAGCGTCGCGGCCCCTCCAGGGTCTCGCAGTCGAGGACCACGGTTCCCCGCGCCGGAACCACGGGCATGCCCTGCATCGCCCAAGAGTTGGCCTGCTTGGCCATCGCCAGGCGTACGGCGGAGCGAAAGCGCCAGTCGTCGTCGCCGGCGGGGAGTGCCTCGCCCGCGACCAGTGCGCCCAGCTCCGCCGGGTGGAAGCGCATGAAGATCGAGCGCACGTGCTCTCCGGCGCCGGGCAGCTCGCCCGCGATCGCGCCGGGCTCGTCCGGCTCGAGCACCGCCCACAGGGGACCGTCCGGGTGGACGCCGACGGTGACCAGGCCCGGGCCGGTCTCGACCACCAGGCGCTCGCCGCGCTCGAAGCGGAAGCCGGCAACACGGTGGACGTGCTGCGGACCGGTGCTCCAGCCCATCGGAACAGGCGGCTGGGTCGGCTCCAGATCGCTGGGATAGAGCTCGGCGAGGCCCTGCGACGGGGGCTCCGATTGGGCGTTGGACGACCCCGCGTTCAGTAAGGAGCAGGCGAGGGTCAGGGCGACGGTCAGACGACGGGGCGCGGGGTTCATGGCGCGGGCGATGTTCGCCAGAGCCGCCGCGCCACGCCACCCCTTGCGCACCGCTATCCTGCCCGCCCGTGCAAATCATCCTCGCCAGCACCTCGCCCTACCGCCGCGCCCTGCTCGAGCGCCTGGGTCTCGAGTTCGACTGTGTCGCGCCCGACGTGGACGAGGACGCCTACAAGTCCCGCGGCCTCGAGCCGCGCGAGCTGGCCCAGACACTGGCCCGGGCCAAGGCGGCGTCGGTGGCCGAGCTGTACCCCGAGGCCGTGGTGATCGGCTCCGATCAGGTCTGCGCCCTGGACTCCGAGGTCCTCTCGAAGCCCGGCAGCCCCGCGCGGGCCGCCGCCCAACTCGAACGCCTGGCGGGCCGCACCCACCGGTTGGTCACCGCCGTCGCGATCCAGCGCGGAGGCGAGCGCCGCGCCTGGACTGACGTGGCGACGCTGACCATGCGTGCCCTCACCCGCGCGGCGATCGAGCGCTACGTTGCCGTCGACGACCCTGTTGACTGCGCCGGCGCCTACAAGCTGGAGCAGCGCGGCATCGCGCTGTTCGAGCAGATCGCCTGCGACGACCACAGCGCGATCACCGGCCTGCCCTTGATTGCCACGGTTCGAATCCTGGGTGATTTCGGGATCGACCTGCCCTGAGGCGGGGACGCACCTGGTCCGTTCGCGGGCCAATTCGGGGGCTCCTGCGGGGCTCCTGCGGGGCTTCGGCGCTGCCCGTGCGACGTTCGAAAGCCTCGGGTGAGCGCCCCAAGAACCACCGCGGGCCCCCGCCCGCCCACCAGGGGTGACGAACAGCAACGGCGCGGGTTACACCGAAGCCGTCGAATCCGCGCAGCCCGTATGCTGGCGCCGTGAACTTCGACAACTTCGAGACCGGCGCCGAGCTCTCTCGCGAGGAGTTCGACCAGCGCACGCCGGACCTGCGCGTCGAACTCCTCAACCTGCAGTTCGATCTGCGCTCGGCCGACTTCGCCGTGCTGATCCTGATCATGGGCGACGATCGTCGCGCCTGCGAAGAACTGACCGATCGCATGCACGAGTGGTTCGACCCGCGCGGCCTCGACACCGAGGCCTTCCTCGACGAACGCGAGGAGGAACTGGGTCGACCGCTCTTCTGGCGCTACTGGCGCGCGTTGCCGCCCAAGGGTCGGATCGGGATCCACCTGGGCGGATGGGCGTACCACGCCGTGGCCGAGCGGATCTTGACCAAGGGTGGCAAGCGGCGCTTCGCGCGGCGCTGCGAGCACGCTCGCGCCTTCGAGTGCGTGCTGACGGCCAGTGGCATGTCGATCGTCAAGGTCTGGCTGCACAGCTCGACCAAGGCCTTGGAGAAGCAACTCGACCGTGCCGACAAGAACACCCACGGCTGGCGCGCCCGGGAGTACGACCGGACGATCCTCGAGCACCACGGGAAGATCGAGAAGTACGGCGAGCATCTGATCGAGGGCACCGAGAGCGACTGGGCGCCCTGGCTCGTGGTCGAGAGCACCGACAAGCGCCACCGCGACATGGTCGTCTTCGAACACCTGCGCGACCGGCTCGCCGGTCGCTTGGCCGGCGCCGTGCCCGCACCCTTCGACCCGCCGCTCGAGGCCCATGCGTCGGAGCCCGCCTCGCCCCTGCGTCAGTTGGACATGGGTGTCACCGCCGATCCGGCCGAGTACGAGAAGGAGCTGCCGAGGCTCCAGAGGCGGCTCTCGGACCTTGCCCGTGAGGCCCGCGACAAGGGCGTCTCGACGGTGCTGGTCTTCGAGGGCATGGACGCCGCCGGCAAGGGTGGTGCGATCCGCCGGCTGGTGCGCGGCGTCTCGGCCGCCCTCTATCGGGTCACGCCGATCTCCGCGCCGACCGAGGTCGAGCGCGCGCACCCCTACCTCTGGTGCTTCTGGCGACAGATGCCGCGAGCGGGCGAGATCGCCATCTTCGATCGCTCCTGGTACGGCCGGGTGCTGGTGGAGCGCGTGGAGGGCTTCGCCACGCAGGCAGAATGGACCCGCGCCTTCGGGGAGCTGCGCGATTTCGAGGCCCAGATGACCGAGCACGGCACGGTCGTCGCGAAGTTCTGGCTGCAGATCGACACCGACGAGCAACTGCGCCGCTTCGAGGCACGGGAGCACACGCCCTACAAGAAGTACAAGATCACCGACGACGACTACCGCAATCGCGGGCGTTGGGACGAGTACGTCGCCGCCGTCGACGAGATGCTGCTGCGAACGGACGCCAAGCACGCACCCTGGCACCTGATCGCCGCCAACGACAAGCACCACGCGCGCCTCGAGGTCCTGCGAGCCGTGTGCAAGGCCCTCGAGGCCAAGCTCTGAAGTCCCTGTCGCGCATTCGACCGAGCGGGCCAACAGCGAGTTGTCGTCGTAGAGCTCTCGGCGATCAACCTGCGTCAGTCAGTTCGCGACGATCACAGTCGAGCCGTCTTCCGCGATGGCGACTTCCCGCTCGGTCGACTCGCCGTCGACCCAGCTCTCGAGGAGCGCCGATCCCGGCAGAGCGGCGAAGGACAGGCTCCCGCCGCTGGCGACGATCTGCTGGGCCGTGGTCGACAATCTCCAACTCCAGCCCCCGCCCGCATCGCCGAACAGGCGCAGCCCCCTCGCGTCCTCGGCAGCGACGACGTCGAGGCGCGCGGCAACTGGCTCGACGAAGAGCTCGAGATCGCCCCGCGGCTCGGTGTCGATACGCAGCGACCGGGTCAGTCCCAGGGCCCCGTCGGCCGAGGACACGGTGACCTTGAACACGCCGGCCCGTGGGGCGACGAGCTCGAAGGTCCCATCCACGTCGACCTGCGCGCGATTGCTCCAGTAGTCGCCATAGGGGTAGGCCTCGCGATCCGCGGCCATGGACACCGACAGGGCGGAGCTGGGCCATCCTGCGACGCTCACCACGCCGCGAACTTCGCGCTGGCGGCGCGACGGGGCTCGCAGGTCCAAGATCCGCCGCTCCCCCGACTCCAGCTGCAGCTCGGGCGTAGCCAACTCGGTCGTCGTGGGCCAAGTCGAGCTGGAACGACCGGGTTCGCGATCGAGCACCACCACGGCGTAGGCCCCGGCGGGCAAGCCCTCGATCCGGTAGCGACCATCACGATCGGTACGGCCCGTCCAGCCCCCGAAGTCCGCTCTGGCGACGCCCACCACAACGCCTCGCAGCGCCTGTCCGGTCTCATCGACGACCCGGCCTTCGAGGGTTGCGCCCGACTCGAGATGTAGGTCGAGGCCCTCGACCTTCCAGCGCTCCTCCAGCCCGTCGAGACGGCGCGCCACCGGCGGCCTGCCAGCAGGGACCGCCTGGACCACGAAGTCTCCTGGCGCTTCGGGGACCAGGACGAAGCGGCCCTGCTCGTCCGTCATCGCGCTGCTTTCGATCGGGTACAGCAGCGGGAAGCCGGCGTCCAATGTCAGCCAGCCTGGGTCCGTCGCCGCCCTCAGATCGACTCGCACCCCCTCGACGGGCTCGCCCTGGTCGAGCACGCGACCGCGCACGATCGGGAGCGGCTCGAGCACGACCTCCAGCGGATTCGCGATGTCGCTGGCGAGCACCTCGCCGACGTTCTGCGTGGCGTAGCCGAAGGCGCGGATCCGCAGCATCATCGGGCCCCAGTCGTCGCCCGGTATCTCGATCGTCTGGGTCCCCTCGACCTTCGAAACGCCTGCGAGACCGATCGCCCCGGGCAGGCCCACCGAGACCTCGCCCGACACGGGCGCGCCTTCTGGATCCGAGAGCCGAATCGTCAACGGCTGTCGTGCCAGCGGCTCCATCACGACCCGCCGCAGGTCGGCGCTGGCTGCGAGGCCGGTCCACTCGATCGAAGCGAACTCGCCGCGGACCTCGGTCACACGCACCGACGTCGCGGGGCGTTCGCGGGGCACCTGCACGAAGTCCACCCGACCCTCGGTGTCGACCGACGTCGTCCAGGCGACCCCATCGATCTCGATGCGAACCTCGGCAGCTTCGATCGGCTCGCCAGCGCCGTCGACGACCTGGAACCGCCAGCCCAGGTCGGCGCCGGGCTCGGGGAGGGCAACGACCACTTGCTCGATGGCGAGGCCCACCTCGCCGACGCCGATTGTCGGCGAACAGCCCCAAGTGCCCGTTCCGCGCCGGGCCCAGACCTGGACGAGGGCCAGGGGCGGCGCCCAGAGCTCGAACGCGCCCGCGCCGCTGAGCTGGTCCGCTCGATCGAGCTCCACTCGACGCTCGACGGCGCGATCCTCAGCGCCGTCGGCCGTGACGGCGGTCAACACAACTGTCACCCCCGCGGCCCCCGCCTCACCCAGGCCGACGACAGACCCGCGGATCGGCACACCGGGCTCGACCACGATCGAGCCCAGGTCGACCTCGACTCCCGGCTCGAGGGTCGCCTCGATGGAGCCGAAGGCCGCGTCGCCATTGCGCGCGACGATGCGGACCTCCGTCGGTCGCTGGATCAAGGTCGAGGTGAGAGTCGCCTCGCCGGCCGCATCCGTCGTCGCCCGATGACCGGCGTTGAGCCGCTCGAACTCGGCGCGCGCGGCCGGCTCCAGGGAGGCCGGATCGATCGACAGGAGCGTCGCCCGCGCCTCGACCGTGGCGCCCGCAATCGGCCGGTCGCGCTGATCGACCACCCGCAAGTGGGCCACGGTCAAGCTGGACGACGACGGCCCCCCGGCCACGATCGCCGGCCGCGTCGTCGCGGATACGGCTGCAACCTCGTCTCCGATCGGACGACGCGCGGCCACGCCGCCGCCGGCGGCGAGAAGCGCGGTCGACGTCGAGGCCGTGTCCGTGGCGACCAGGGCGTGAGCGGAGGGCATTGGCAGCTCCGGGTCGTCTCCCTGCACAGTCCCGGTCGCCAGCATCGCCGCCGTCGATGCGACCGTCAGTGCCATGAGGCCCGCGGCCAACCACAGCGGCAACCCCGCGATGGTCGCCAGTCGAATCGGTCCCGCCGCCAAGGGAGCGAGCGCCCGGACCCAGGTTCCACGGTCGCCGTGATGATCGGCGTCGAGCTTCCCACGCAGCCGCTCGAGGGCCTGTCCATGGCGCCAGCGAACCGTCCCGGGCGGCAGACCCAGTCGCCGCGCCACCTCGGCCAATCGGTGACCTTCGACGTAGTGCAGCACGACCACGTCGCGCTCGGGCGCCGGCAGCGCACGCACCAGGGCCGCGATGCGCTCGCACAGCTCGGCCCGCGCGGCCAGGTCATCGGTGGACTCCGTGGCTTCGCCGCTCCGCTGCGCAACCGCGGTCTCGCGGGCCTGCAGCCGTCCGGCTCGGCGGGCACGCTGTCGCCCGGCATTGCGGAGCACCGTCGCCAACCACGGCCGCGCCGGTCGATCCGCCCCGGGCGGACGACGCAGGGCGGCGAGCCAAGTTTCCTGCACCAGGTCCTCGGCTTCGCCGCCATCGCGAACGAGGTCACGGGCAGCGCGGCGCAGCCAGGCCCCCTGCTCGAGCAGGGCTTCGATCGGGATCGTGTGGGTGTCGCTCATCGCACCCGGGGCATGCCGCCAGCCGCGGAGCGTTGGTGAAAACTCGCTTCGATCGGTGCTTCGCTGCGTTCCAAAGCGGCACGCGGACGCTCGAGAACCACCGCGGGCCCCCGCCCGCCCACCAGGGGGGACGAACGGGGCCTCGCGAGGTTACGTATATCGGGCAGAATCTGCGCCCCGATGGCCCAGTACGACGGAACCGAGGCGAGGGAAACCATGGGCCGTCGAGACTCCTCGGGCGGCTTCGAGGGCAACCTCGCGCGGCTCGCCTGGTTCGAGGGCTCGCGCAACGCGCTGTTCTGGCTGCCGAGCTTCTTCCTGTTGTTCGAGAGTCGACTGCCGGTGGACCGGGTGCTGGTCCTGGCCTCGATCTACTACGCGGCCAGCGTCGCCCTGGAGGTGCCTTCGGGCTACCTCTCCGACCGGGTCGGACGACGGATCACCCTCGTGGTGGGGGCGGCGATGCAGGCCGTTGGCTGCTTCGCCGTAGCCGGCGCGGACTCCTTCGCGGTCTTCGCCGTGGGGCAGGCCTGCCTGGCCGGGGCCAACGCCTTCGTTTCGGGGACCGACACGTCACTGCTGTTCGAGAGCCTGCGAGCTGCGCGGCGCGAGCACGAGTTGGCGGCTCAGGAGGCACGTATCCAGCGCATCGGCCTCGTGGCCCTGGGGCTGGCCGCCCTGTCCGGCGGGGTTCTGGCCAGCATCGACCTGCGTCTGCCCCACGCCATGACCGGCGTGGCGTCGGTGGTCGCGCTGGTCCTGGCGCTGGGCTTGCGCGAGCCGCCGCGCCTCGTGCGCCGTGCCGCGGAGCGCGAGCTGCACCTCTCCACCTGGGGCCTGATGCTCGGGCACCTGCGCCAACCGGCCCTGCGTTGGATCCTGGCCTTCGCGGTCGCGTCGATGGTCTTCAACCACGTGCCCTTCGAGTTCCTGCAGCCCTACCTGGCGGCAGTGGCCGCGCGCGAGGGAGCGGACGTCTCCATGAGCGCGCCGCTGCTCGCGGGCCTGGCGCTGGGTACGACGATGCTGGTGGCCGCCCTCGCCAGCCGCTTCGTGCTTCGGTTGCGCGCCAGGCTCGGCGATGCGGGCACCCTGCTCGCGGCCGAGGCCCTCCAGTGCCTGGTCATCTCGACCCTGGCCGTGGCCGTGCACCCGGTGCTCGCGTTCGTGCTCGTCCTGCGCAGCGTGCCCCAGGCCCTCTCCCAACCGGTCGTGCGCGCGATCGTCCATCCGCGCGTGGACGGGTCGGTGCGGGCGACTTGGCTCTCGTTCCAGAGCCTCGTGGGTCGCCTGGTCTACTCCGGCGCCCTGGCCCTGGCCGCTGGCTCGACCGGTGGCCTGGCCCACTTGGGCGCAGCTAGCCTCACCGGCCTCTTGCGCGGCTTCGCTGGTACCGCGGTGGCCACCCTGGCGCTGATGCTTCTGACCCGGCCGCGCGAGCTGCGCCGCGCGCCGTTAGATTGACCCACCCCGCGCGTCCCCGCGCACTCGCCGCCACGCCTTGACCCCACTCCCCATGAAGCGTCGCGACTTCCTCGCCGCCGCCGCCGCCGCAGCGCCCCTCGCCGGTGCCTCCCTCGCTGCCGCGCCCGCGATCCACGCGGGCCCGCGCCTGACCTCGGCCGACGCGCCCTTCAAGCTGGCCTATGCCCCCCACGGGGGGATGTTCCAGAACCTCGCCGGCGGCGACGTGGTCGATCAGATCGCCTTCGCCCACGACCAGGGCTTCCGCGCCTGGGAGGACAACGGCATGGCCGGTCGCGACGTGGCCGAGCAGGAGCGCATCGCCCGCGCCCTGGCCGACCGCGGCATGCAGATGGGCGTGTTCGTCGCCAACTTCGGCACCGCCTTCGGCAAGCGCAGCTTCTCGACCGCCTCGCCGGAACACGTGGAGAGCTTCCTGGCCGACCTGCAGGTGTCCGTGGAGTGCGCAGCCAGGGTCAACGCCACGTGGATGACGATCGTGCTCGGCGACCTGGAGCCGCGGCTCGAGCGCGACTTCCAGCACGCCAACGCGATCGAGATGCTCAAGCGCGGCGCCGAGATCTTCGAGCCCCACGGTCTGGTAATGGTGATGGAGCCCCTCAACCCCTGGTCCGACCACCCGGGGATGCTGCTCTCGAAGATCTCCCAGGCCTACATGCTCTGCAAGGCAGTGGGCTCGCCGGCGGTGAAGACGCTGTTCGACATCTACCACCAGCAGATCACCGAGGGGAACCTGATCCCGAACATCAGGAAGGCCTGGGACGAGATCGCCTACTTCCAGATCGGCGACAACCCCGGCCGCAACGAGCCGGGCACGGGCGAGATCAACTACCGCATCGTCTTCAAGGAGATCCACGCGCGCGGGTACACGGGCGTGTTGGGAATGGAGCACGGCATCAGCCGCGGCGGCGCGGAGGGTGAGCAGGCCTTGATCCAGGCCTACCGGCACGCGGACGACTTCTGATTCGCGGTGCGGTTGGGTAGGCGTTCGTACGGTGCCACGTTCGTACGGTGCCAGGCACAAGACCGCCGCCTACCCAACGCTACCCTCGCGAGCCCGCGCTCAGCCTGCGCTCAACTCACCGCGCAGGTCGACGCCGATCAGCCGGCGCACCTCGTCCAGCTCCAGGCCGCGGTTGAGCAGGTAGTGCAGCTTCGCGAGGGCGGCTTCGGGCGTCATGTCCACGCCGCTGACGACGCCCGCCGAGGCCAGGGCCTCCCCGGTCGCGTAACCCGATAGGTCGACCCTCCCGCGCAGGCATTGGGTCACGACGACGACCACGATCCCGCGCTCGCAACCGGCCCGCAGCACGTCGAGGAACTGCTGGTCGTGCTTGGGTCCGTTGCCGACGCCGAACGCCTCGAGCACCAGTCCCTCGAGCGGCGCCGAGAGCATGTTCTCCAGCACGCTGGCCCGCAGGCCCGGGAACAAGCGCAGGGCGCCCACGTGAGGGCCGCCGATGGCCTGCACCCGCAACGTCGCCCCTGACTCCGGCCGCCGCACGCGCGACTGATCGATCTCGATTCGGCTGCCGATGTGCCCGAGGGGCGGGAAGTTGGGCGAGGCGAACGCCGCCAGGCCGCTGGCGTCGACCTTGCGCGCGCGGCAGCCGCGCATCAACGCATCGCCGAAGCACAGGGTCACCTCCGGCACCGCGTGGTTGGCCGCGACCTCGAGCGCCGTGATCAGGTTGTTGCGCGCGTCGTTGCGGGTCTCGCACAGGGGGATCTGCGAGCCGGTCAACACCACCGGTTTGGCCAGGCCCTCGAGCATGAAAGACAGGGCCGAGGCGGTGTACGCCATCGTGTCCGTGCCGTGCACCACCACGAAGCCGTCGTAGTCGTCGTAGTGAGCCTGGACGTCCCGCGCGATCCGCAGCCAGTCGTCCGGCGACATGTCCGCCGAATCGAGCAGCGGCGAGTACTCGACCACGTCGAAGGCTGGCATCTGCGGCGCGAGCAGCTCGGGCATCTGCCGCATCTGCGCCTCGAAGAAACCCGCGGCGGGCGCGAAGCCCTGGGGGCCCTCGCGCATTCCGATGGTGCCGCCGGTGTAGGCGATGTAGATCCGCTTCCCGGACATGGACCGAAGAGCCTCCCACGGGGGCCCGGCCCGAACAACACTGCTGTCGGGCCGAGCTTGCGGACCCACGCCGGCCCCAGGGTCGTTAGATTCGGCCCCCCCACGCGCCCCAACGCCGTCATCCCATCGCCGCACGTGATCCGCAACCGCCCCTCGCTCCCCGCCCTGTTCGTCGCCGGCCTGATGTCCGTCGCCGGCTGCGCGAGTCCGACCATCGACGCCAGTGCCGGTCCCCAGGCGACCACCGCCCGGCCCGTCCCCGTGGCCCTCGACGAGGAGCCGGAACCCTTCACGGTGGTCGTTCCCGGCAGCAACGGCGCCAGCATCGAGTTCCTGCCCCTGCCGCCGGCCAAGCCGGGTGACGCCACGGTCTGGCTCGCTCGCACCGAGCTCACCTGGGACTGCTACGGGCCGTGGCTGTTCCGCTTCGACGTGCCCGAGGAGCGCCGCCCCCAGGTCGACGTGGCCTCGCGCCCGACCAAGCCCTACGGCGCCGTCGACCGTGGCTTCGGCTACGAGGGGCATCCGGTGATCGGCATGACCGCGCCGGCGGCGACCAAGTACCCCGTCTGGCTGGCCGAGGTCGCCGGGGGCGAGTACCGGCTGCCGACCGAGGCCGAGTGGGAGCGCGCCTGCCTGGCCGGCGGCGACCCCCTGGCCGCGGGCTTGCAGTCGGTGGCCTGGACCTTCGACGACGCCCTCGATCGCACCCACCCGGTGGCCTCCAAGGCGCCCAACGCCTGGGGCTTCTACGACATGCTCGGCAACGTCGGGGAGTGGTGCACGACCGCCGAGGGTGGCTTCGTCCTGCGCGGCGGCTCGTTCAACGACTTCGCCAGCGAGGTCGCGCCCGGTCTGCGCCAGTTCCAGACCCCGGCCTGGAACCGCACCGACCCTCAACAGCCCAAGAGCACCTGGTGGCTGTCCGACGGACCGTTCGTCGGCATGCGCCTGGTGTGCGTGAAGCCCCCGCCGCCGGCCCCGGCCGACGACACCGCACCTTCCCCCCGAACCGACGAGCAGACCCCATGACGCGCTCCCCGATCCACCGTCGCACGCTCCTCAAGTCCACCGCCGCAGGCGCGGCGACCCTGCCCCTGTCGCACTTCGCCTTTGCCGCGCCGCGCGAGACCCTGCGGGTGGGCGTGGTCGGCTGCGGCGGGCGCGGCACGGGCGCCGCCTTCGACTGCATCAACTCGTCCGAGGGCGTCGAGGTCTACGCCCTCGGTGACCTGTTCGAGCAGCGCGTGAACGACGCCAAGGCTCGTCTGGCCGAGCACGGCAACGCGATCGCGGACGAGCGCTGCTTCACGGGTTGGGACGCCTTCGAGCGGGTCATGGACGCCGGCGTGGACGTGGTCATCCTGGCCACGCCGCCCCACTTCCGCCCACGGATGCTGCGCGCAGCGGTCGAGCGCGGGCTGCACGTCTTCATGGAGAAGCCCGTGGCCGTGGACGGTCCCGGCGTGCGCTCGGTGATCGAGTCGGGCGAGATGGCCAAGCTCAAGGGCCTGGCGATCGTCTCCGGCACACAACGCCGCCACCAGGCCAGCTACCTGGCGACGATGCAGCGCATCCACGACGGCGAGATCGGCGACATCGTCGGCGGCCAGTGCTGGTGGAACCAGGGCTCCCTGTGGATGCACCCGCGCCAGGCGGAGTGGAGCGACATGGAGTGGCAGCTGCGCAACTGGCTGTACTTCACCTGGCTCTCGGGCGACCACATCTGCGAGCAGCACATCCACAACATCGACGTGATGAACTGGGCCCTGGGCTCGACGCCGGTGAGTTGCGTCGGCTTGGGCGGTCGTCAGGTGCGCACCGACCCGGCCTACGGCCAGATCTTCGATCACTTCAGCATCGAGTTCGAGTACCCCGGCGGCGTGCTGATCCAGAGCTCCTGCCGGCAGATCGACAACACGGCCAGTCGCGTCGGCGAGCGCGTCGTGGGCACCAAGGGCGTCGCCGATCCGGGTGGGACGATCCGCGGCGCGACCAACTGGCGCTATGACGGCGACGGCATCAGCCCCTACCAGCAGGAGCACGCCGACCTGATCGCGAGCATCCGCGCGGGCGAGCCGCTGAACGAGGCCAAGCGCGTGGCCGAGTCGACCCTGTCCGCGATCATGGGCCGCATGTCGACCTACACCGGCAAGAAGATCACCTTCGAGCAGGCCCTGAACTCGACCGAGGACCTCTCGCCGCCGGCCTACGAGTTCGGCGACCTGGCGGTGGCTCCGGTGCCGATGCCCGGGCTGACCCAGTTCTCCTGAGGGAACGGGCTCTTGCCTGGGTAGGCGTTCGTCAGGCGGCGGTTTTGTGCCCGGCACCTGACGCACGTCTACCCAGGCGCGGGAAAGCGTTTCCCGCCCCCTCAAGGATCCCCGGGTGCTCGTCGAAGGGACCGTCGGAGCGCTCCAAACCGGAGCAACACCCCCCGATGGACTCTTCGATGACGATGGACCCCAAGCGCGACGCGATGGACCGGGCCCTGGCGGCCAGCCGACTTCAGAAGGCTTGGATCGCCGGTGACCGCGCCAGCGGGCTCGATGCCCTGCGCGAACTCTATGCACCCGGACTGCGGGCAGTGCTGAACCTCGGCGACGAGTCGGCACGGCGCGCGCTGCGCACGACCCTCGAGGTCGCCACCAGCGCGGTGCTCCAGTTCTGGTTCGGCGAGAGTGCCGCGGGCGCCTGGCGCGAGCTGCTGCTCGAGGGCCCGAATGGCCTGGCCGTCCCCGGCCTGGCCGGCAACGCCGCGCTCTTGCGACTGGCGGGCTCGGCCGTGGTCGACACCCCGGGCAGCGCCCTCGATCCGGCCCTGTTCGCCCAGGCACCCCTCGATCGCCAGGCCCGCAGCTTGGCGCACGTGTGCCTGTTGACCGACGCCAACTCCCCCATCGACTACGCGGGGCTGCACCAGGCCTGCGCGCCGGAGCTGCGCGGCTTCCTGGCCAGTTGGCTCTTGGCCTCGTACCTCGCGAGCCCCGAACACCAACTCGACGCGTCCGCGCTCGAGAACCAACGCATCGCCCGCGACGCCTTCGCTCGCGTCCACGGCTGCGACGCGCCCCCGATCGGCGCCCAGATCGGCTTCACCTCCCTGGCCTACCGCGCGGCCCTCGACGAGTCCTCGCCGCGGGCCTTCGTAGAGGCGCTCGATCGCAGCGTGATCGGTCCGGCCCTCGCCGCCGCCGGCTTCGCGCCGAATGGATCGTCGAGCCACGGCGCGGACGTCGCCGTGATGCTCGAAGCCGCCGGTGCCGGTGGCAAGATCGATCGCCGCACCGGCCGCGTCACCGAGAGCCTGCGTGGCGCCGGCGCGCGCGGCGTGATCGCCTCGGAGGACGTGGAGCGCTCGTACAAGAACCTCCCCGACGGTTGGCGCTCGGAGTCGACCGACGTGCTCGGGCTGCCCGCTGCGAGCAGCTTCCAGGGGCTGGCGGCCAGCGCCGCCGCGATCCGCGCCGAGAACCTCGACGCCCTGGTCTACCCCCACGTCTCCCTCGGCATCGCCAACCGCTGGCTCGCCGGCCAACGCCTGGCGCGGGTGCAGATCAGCCTCGGCGCCGACGGCATGACCAGCGGCTCGAGTCAGATGGACTACATCGTCGTCGGCGAGGACCTCGTCGGTGACGGCTCGGAATTCAGCGAGCAGGTGATCACGGTGCCCGGCCTCGGGCTCGACATCACCGCCCCGCCCACCCCGCGCGAGCCGCGCGAGAGGGCGCTCGACGCCGAGCAGGTGCTGCTCATGTCGACCGCGACCCACGACAAGCTCTGCGGTCCGGTGCTCGACGCCTGGAACGAGATCCTGAAGCGCTCCGGCGGCCGCGCCATCCTGCACTTCTTCCCCAGCGTGGACGACTCCAGTGCCCACCGCATCGAGCCGCACCTGGCCGCGCACTTCGAGGAGGGCAGCGACGCGCTGCTGGTGCCGTTCATCGATCGCCAGGAGCTCACCGACCTGTTGGTCGAAGGCGACCTCTACCTCGACACCTACCCCTACGGCGGGTTGGGCGCGCTGGTTGAAGCCCTCTGCGCCGGCATGCCGGTGGTCACGATCGAGGGCGACTGCGCTCGCAACCGAGTCGGCGCGGCGATCCTGCGTCGCCTGGGCCTGCCCGAGGGCCTGATCGCGAAGAGCCTGGCCGAGTACGTCGAGGTGGCCAGCGCGCTCGTCGCCGACGCGTCCCTGCGGATCCAACTGCGGGCGAACCTGACGCGCGAGCGGGTGCTCGCGGCCCTGATCGATCCCGAGCTGCCCCGAAACGTGGGCGACGCCATCGCCCTCGCGCGCCAGCTCGGCCCGCGCCAGTCCGCCCCCGGTGCTCCGCTGCGCTGCGCCGACGCGGCCGCCGCGGCGCAGGCCCCACGCCTCGCGAGCTGACCGAACATTCCCCCTGAGAAGCTGATGCGCGCCGTCCGAGACAGACCTCGGGCGGCGCGCTCTCGTTCGGGCGGGGGCGTTACCGCACCGCCGATCCGGGTTACCCTCGGCCGATGGTCCAAGAGGCGGACGAGCGGGGGACGGCGCGCGCCGCGTCGGGGACGAGTTCGACGGCCGACCGCGATTCGATCGCGCGCGTCGTGGCCAACGTCGAGCGTGCGGTGCGCGGCAAGCGCGAGGCCGTGGAGCTGGCCGTCACCGCCCTGGTCGCCGGCGGGCACCTCTTGATCGAGGACGTGCCCGGCACCGCCAAGAGCACCCTCGCCCGGGCCCTGGCCAAGTCCGTCGACGCCAGCTTCCGGCGCGTGCAGTTCACCGCCGACCTCCTGCCGGCGGACGTGCTCGGCTGCTCGGTCTGGTCCGAGCGCGCCGGCGCCTTCCAGTTCCAGCGAGGGCCGATCTTCGCCCACGTGGTGCTGGCCGACGAGCTCAACCGCGCGACACCGCGAACCCAGTCGGGCCTGCTCGAGTGCATGAACACGGGCGCCGTCTCGATCGACGGCGAAACGCGCCCGCTGCCCTCGCCCTTCTTCGTGGTCGCGACCCAGAACCCGCTCGAGTTCGAGGGCACGTACCCCCTGCCCGAATCGCAACTCGATCGCTTCCTGATCCGCTTGCGCCTGGGCTATCCGGGCCGCGAGGCGGAGCGCATCCTGCTCTCCGACCCTCGCGCCTGCGACGCCGTCGAGGACCTGGGCGCCGTGCTCGATCTGGACGCACTGAACGCCCTGCGCGCGTCGGTCGACCGCGTGCGGCTCGACGACGCTCTGATCGACTACGTGCTCGACCTGGTCACGCGCTCGCGCGAGGACTCGCGCTTCCTCTTGGGTGCCAGCCCGCGCTCGTCGATCGGCCTGGCCCGCGCCAGCCGCGCCGCGGCCCTGGTGGCGGGGCGTGACTTCGTCGTGCCCGACGACATCAAGCGCCTCGCACCGGCGGTGCTGGGTCACCGCGTGGTGCCCTCTCCGATCGCCGGGGACCACGCCGACGGGGCGCGCTTGGTCGCGGAACTCCTGGAAGAGATCCCGGCGCCGCCGCGCTGATCCGCCCCGCCGAGACCATGGGCACGCTCGCAACCCAGGCCGTCGACGCCCTCGCGAACGTCGAGCTCGAATCGACCCAAGCGCGCTTGACCACGGCCGGTCGCGCCCTCGCAATCGTGGCGATCGCGGGGTTCCTGCCGAGCCTCGTCATCGGCGGAGCCGTGGCCACGGTGCCCGCCGCCGCAGGGGCGCTCCTGCTCGTGGCGGCCGCCGCGAGTTGGCGCAACCTGCGCGGCGCCAGCGTCGCGGTGCGCGGCTTCCTGCGCGAGACGGCCACGGCGCGCGTGGTGCTCGAGACGGCTGTTTGCGCCGGGGGCGCGACCCTGCGCGACGTGATCGTGCTGCACGAACGCATCGACCACGCCTCGCCCCGCGGCCTCGTCGCCCAGCTCCCGGCGGGCGGGATCTGCGTGCTGGCCTGCCCCCACCGCATGCAACCGCGTGGGCACATTCGGGTCCATCGCGCGACGCTGCGCTCGACCTATCCCTTCGGGTTGATCGAGCGACGCCAACACTATCGCCAAGTCGTGGATCACCTCAGCCGACCGCGGCTGGGGCGGCTCGGGCCCGGCGCCGCCCAGTTGCTCGCCGCCCTGGCACCGGGGGCGGAAGCCGGCGGCGCCCGGCGCGGTTGGGACGAGTTCCACGGTCTACGACCCTGGCGCGAGGGCGAGGGCACGCGACTGGTGCACTGGCGCCTGTCGGCGCGCACCGGGCGGCGGGTGGTGCGCGAGTTGGTGGGCGACGCGCTCCCACCCGTACACCTCTACCTTTGGCCCGGCGTGCGCAGTCGGCGCACGGTGCGCTTGCATCGCACCTTCGAAGAGGCCGTGTCGCTGACTGCGACCCTCGCCCGTTCCCTCCTGCGCGGGGGCCTGCGCGTGCGCTTGACGGTGCTCGACGTCGACGTCGACGGGGACCTGTCGATCGACGGCCGGCGCGGCCCCATGGCATTCGAAAGCATGCTCGACGCCCTGGCACGGGTGCAACCGCGACAGGAACGAGAGCTGGGTCAGGTCCGGCACCTGGCGAGCGATCCGCGCCGACGGGAGCGGCGGGTGCTGATCTGTTCAGGCGATCGGCCCGACGGCGAGTTCGACGCGGTGCTGGATGCCGAGGCCCGCGACGTGGACCTTTGGTTCGAGAGTCCCCACGACACCATCGCGGCGGCCGCGCGCACCTGATCCATGACCCCGTCCGTCCAACGCAACGAGGGTCTCGAGCGGGTCGCCGCAGGCATGGTGGCCGCGGCCAGCATCGGGAGCTGCATGGCCGGAACGCTGGGCCTGCTGGCCCAGTGCGATTCGGCGCGCGACGCCGGAGCGGCGGCCCTGTGGTTGGGCCTGCACGTGGTCCTGGCCTGGCGCGCGCACCTGCCCACCGAGCTGGATGGGCGCCCGGGAGGCGCGAGCAGAGCCCCTGGACCCTGGCGACAGGTCGGCTGGACCGTGGTCCAGGTCCTCGTCCTGTCGGCGCTGGTCGGAGCCGTCGGCACGCCCCTGGCGTTCCTCCCCGCGATCCTGATCTGGTTGCAGGTGACCCTGCTGCGAATCGCCGACCGCGACGCCCTGGCCGCCTTCGCCATGGCCGTGGCCGCCACCCAGGCTTGGTTCGCCGTGCAGATCGCGCCAGGGCCCGCGACCGGGCTGTTGTTGCTGTTCACCGGACTCGCGGCCCTGATCGGCTTGGCCCTGGTGGACTCCCGCGCCACGCGGCGGCTGCCGCGCCGGCTCCCGCGCGGGGCCCGCTCATCCGGGACCGAGTCGCGGACACAGGTTTGGCGGCACGTCGCCTCGGCCGCGGCCCTCGGCTCGATCGTCTTGTTCGCGACGCTGCTGCTGCGTGGGCTCGGCGGCCAGGTCGCCGATTGGGTCGTCGGCGACCCCGTGGACTCCGCGCGGAGCCGACTTGCTGCGGGGGCGAGCGCGTCGACCGGCGGCGTCGAGACACGCACGCGCGCAGCGCGCCGGCTGAGCGAGCGCGTCGGCTACGGCGGGTCACTGGGCGACCTCGGCGAGGACGTCGTGGTGGAGGTCTGGGTGTCGAAGGAGGGCCAGCCGCCGTCGCAGGTCGCGCCGTCCCTGCACCTCGCCGCGCTGCACCTGGACACCTTCACCGACGAGGGGATCCGTTCCACCGTGGGCGCCGAACTGGTGCGTGACGACGACGACGGCCGTGAGGACGATTGGGTCGAGCTGCGGCCAGAGCGGGCGTTCGACCGCGAGATCCTGGTGCGGGCCGTGCCGATCGCCGTGGGTTCCGGCGCTCGCGCGCCCTTGATGCACGTGGATCCCCTGGTCGCGGTCAAGCTGCCGCAGGTGCGCTACCACCCGCGCGGTCTGTTGACGACGGCGGGTGCGGCGGAGGAAGTCCTGACCTACCTGATGCGCTCGGCCCGTCCGGCGGACCCGCTCCAGGCTCTGCAGCCCGGCGGCCCCGCCGCTGGCAGCGACCGCCACGCGCGACAACTGCCGGCCGAGTCCGCGGCCCTCGAGTACCTGCGCGCCCGTGCCCTGGGCGTGGTCGGCGATGCCCGCACCGACGGTGAGAAGGTGCGGCGGGTCCTGGCCCACTTCCGGCGCGGCTACCGCTATTCGTTCATCGGCTCCGAGCTGGAGGGTCTCGACGGCCTGGTCGATTTCGTGCGGCGACGCGAGGGCTTCTGCACGGCCTTCGCCACCACCGCGACGCTCTTCCTGCGGCTGGTCGACGTGCCCGCGCGGTTGGTCACCGGCTACCACCTGGACGAGTTCGACCCCGATCGGGGCAGCTACATCGGCCGCGACAACGACGCCCACGCTTGGTTCGAGGTGCAGTTCGAAGGGCTCGGTTGGGTCAGCTTCGACCCGACGCCCCCGGCCGAGGTCGACGCCGCACGCGCGGGGGAGCAGCGCGAGCCGGGGGTCGGCGATTGGCTCGCCGCCATCGGCGACGACTTCGCCGCCTGGCGCGAGGGGGGCAACTTCGGTGACGTGATCGAGCGGCTGGGCGCCCTGCCGGGCGCGGTGCTGGCGTCGATCGGAGCGGCGGGCCTGGCAGCGGCCGTGGCGCTGGTCGCGTTGCTGATCCTGGTGGCTCGACTCCTGTGGCGGGCACGGTCGACAGCACGGGGCGCTCGTAGAGCCGAGGAGGGCGAAGCGGAGGTCACCACGCCCGAGGACTGGTACCGAATCCTCCTCGCCCACCTCAGCCGGCTCGGACACCCGCGATCCGCCGGCTCGACGCCACGGGAGCACGCACGTCGGCTCACCGCCAACGGCTTCGATGAGGCGGAGGCCGTGGACCACTCGGTCGACCTGCTCTATCGGGAGCGCTTCGCCGCCCTGGCGCTGGAGCGCGAGGAGCGCTCCGCACTCGCGGCCCTTATCGATCGGCTCCGAGCGCGAAGCCCCGGGGAGCCCCGCTAACTGACGACGTCAACGCTCCCGCGCGGCGCGTCCGCAAGTCGCACTCGGGGGGCGGTTTGCCTCTGCGGGCGCCGCGGGGCGGTCACGGGCGGCCCCGGATTCGTACTCACCGACGACGGCGCAGGTCTGGCTAGTGTCCTGGATCAGAAATTCGGCGTCACTTCCCGGGCTCCGATCGCCGCTGGCGTCACCAGCGCCTCCTCCGAATATCGCAGCGGATACGCGTCGTCGGCGCGCCTAGCCAGCATCGATCGGACCTCCGGGCAGTGACGCCGAATTTCCGATCCAGGACACTAGGGTCGCGGGTGCGGCCTATCGAGCGTCCTGCGGAACCGTTCTGACCGGGGACTACCGCCCCACGGAGAAACACCCATGACCCCCCAAACGACTGGCTTCACGACTCCGGATACTCGACTGCAGGTGCGCCGCGCCGACGAGCGCGGGAGGGGCGGCGCGAGCTGGCTCGACGCGCGGCACTCGTTCTCCTTCGCCGAGTACCACGACCCCGATTGGATGGGCTTCGGTCCCCTGCGCGTGATCAACGAGGATCGCGTGCGGGCCTCGGCGGGCTTCCCGACCCACGGCCATCGGGAGATGGAGATCCTGACGTGGCCCCTGGACGGAGCGATCGAGCACAAGGACTCGATGGGTTCCGGCAGCGTGCTGCGGCCGGGGATGATGCAGGCCATGAGCGCCGGCAAGGGCGTGCTCCACAGCGAGTTCAACCACAACCAGGACAGCGAGCTGCACCTCTTGCAGATCTGGCTCGAGCCGGACCAGTTCGGCGGAGCGCCGAGCTACCAGGAGCGCGACTTCTCGGGCGAGCTCGACTCGGGCTGGCGCCTGGTCGCTTCCCCGGACGGCAGCGACGGCTCGCTGACGATCCTCCAGCAGGCGCGGGTCTTCGTAACGCGGCTGGCGGCCGGCGGCGAGGCGAGCCGCGAGCTGGGCGGAGCGCGCACCTGGGTGCAGGTGGCCAAGGGCGCGGCGACGGTCAACGGCCACGCGGTGCGCGCCGGCGACGCGCTCTTCGGCGAAGGCCTCGATCGGATCGAGGCCCACGCGGACGGGGAAGCGGAGCTGCTCTTGTTCGAGCTGCCGTAGTGTCCTGGATCAGAAATTCGGCGTCACTTCCCGGAGGTCCGATCGATGCTGGCTAGGCGCGCCGACGACGCGTATCCGCTGCGATACTCGGAGGAGGCGCTGGCGACGCCAGCGGCGATCGGAGCCCGGGAAGTGACGCCGAATTTCTGATCCAGGACAGTAGTCCGGATCGGTCGGTCCGGATCGGTCGCGGGTCGCGACCAGCGAACTCGACTGCGCGGATCGCGTCGCCCGGACGGGGCACGCGATCCGCGCCGCCATTCAGTCGGCGGGCCAGGGCGCGGGGCTCTCGCCCGCCACGCCGTCCTCGATCTCGCTGGCAACGCCTGCGTCGGCGCGCACCTGGAGCACGGCGAAGGACAACACACCCGCGCCCACGTTGCGCCAGGCCCGCAGCGCCTGGGGCGCGCAGCGCACGCAGCTGCCCTCGCGTACGGGCAGGACCTGACCGTCCACGAGCATCTCGCCCTCGCCGCCCAGGAATAGGTACAGCTCCTCGTTCTCGCGGTGCGCGTGGGTGAAGGGCACGGCGGCTCGGGGCGGCATGGCGTTGAAGGACAGCTCGATCCCGGTGGCGCCCAGGGCCTGCTGTAGGAACACGCGCCCGCGGGTCGCACGCCCCAAGAGGGGGTGCGGCGTCTCGAAGCCCGACAGGTCGTCAAGGGCGCCCAAGTCGACGGCGGTGAAGTGCGGGCCCGAGGCGGAGGGCTCCGGTCGCGCGATCGCGGCAGGTCGTTCGGTCATCTGTGGTGCTCCAGTTCGGCGGTGGGCTCGGGTTGCTCGACGGAGGTCGACGCCAGGAAACGCACCACCCGCTCGAGGGTGGCAGGATCGCGCAGGATGCGAAAGTGACCCACGGCGTCGGTGGTCACGAACCGTGACTCCGGCATGGCGGCCGCGAGGCGGCGGCCCTCCTCGAAGGGCACGTCCTCGTCGTCGGGGGCGTGGACCACGATCGAAGGCGGGACTGTGCGCGCCACGCTTTCGGCGAGGTCGGCGTGGCCACCGCCGCTCACGATGCGGCCCACCGTCAGGTCCACGAACCGCGCGCGCAGAGCGCCCGTGAAACCCAGTCGATCGGCAGCCGACTCCATCCGCGGCCTGACCTCGGCGGGCGGCGCGAAGAGCGCCAGTCGCGGCACCTCGAGGCCGCCGTCGATGGCGATCAGCGCCGCGACGCTGCCCAGGGAATGGCCCACCAGGGCGTGGAGCGGACCCAGGGCGGCGGCGGCCAGTCGCAGCGTGGCGACCCACTCGGCGGGGCCTCCGTCGCCGCGGGGGCTGCCGCCGTGCCCCGGCGCTTCCACTGCCACGGCGCTCAGGCCCTGGTTGGCCAGGAGCGGGCCGAGGCGGGCGAACTGGGAGGCGCGACCCTGCCAGCCGTGCAGCATCAGCACCGTTCCGCGGCTGGCCCCGGCGGGATCCCAGCGCAGCCCCGTGGTGACCCCGCGGGGCCCGGGGAGCCGTACCTCGCTCGCGCCCTCGAGGGCCGCCTGCTCCCACGGCCTGGGCGGCAGACGCAGGGGCCGGAAGGCCAGGGCCGCGCCCAGGTGGGCCGCGCCGGAGGGGCTGATGCGACCCAGGGCGCCCAGGCCGAGCTGGATGGCGCGCAGGAGGGGTGGGGTGGACATGGTGGGTCGATCGGTCTCGGGTCGCCGCGAGGTTGCAGATACACCTCGATGGCGACGGGAGGATAGATCGCCCCATTGCAGAAGCAACCCCACCGCGGCGATTTGGCACAGGGAAGGGGGTCAGCGGGCCCGCAGGGGCTGCGGGTACCGATCGCTCGGGCTCCGTCCCTGGCCCGGCCCGAGACGAGCGGTCCGCGGCCAAGGGCGCTAGCCCGGCGCCTCGGCCCCAAGCCCCGACCGAGGCCCTAGCCCTCTTGATCGCGCCAGAGGCGGTTGCCGAGCTGCCGCAGCACGTCGGCTTCGTCGCCCCCGAGGATGGTCCGCACCTCGGCCTGGGCGGCCGCCCAGGCGGGCTGGATCTTCACCAGCAGCTCGGCCCCGGTCACGCTCAGGCTCACCAACTGGCCACGGCCGGAGTCCTGGTCGTCGATCACGACCCAGCCCCGCTCCGCCAGGCGCTGGATGTTGCGGGAGAGGGTCGACTTGTCCATCGACAGGGCGCGGGCCAGCTCCGACGGTGACTTGGCACCGAAGAAGCCCATCGCTCCCAGGAGCCAGAGCTGGGCCCCGGTCGCGTCGAAGGGCCGGAAGTGCTCGTCGAAGATGCGCGTGATCGTCCGCGACAGGACGCGGACCCGCGTCCCCAGGCACTCACGCGCCATGGCGTGGGCGGCTTCTGAAGCCTGAGCGGCGAGCTCCGTGCTGGGTCGGACGTCGGCGTCGGTCATCGTTTCTCAGTCTAGCCAGGAAGAGGCGCGGAGGACCCACTCGGCGTGGATCGGCCCTGTGACCCGCGAGCCTCAGGGACCGCAGGAGTCGTTCGCAACGCCCGGGGTCCCGAGGTCCCCGTCGCCGTAGAGGCTGATCGCCTCGCACCAGAACGATCCGTCCACGGCGCTGGCCACGTCCAGGTGCGTGGGGTCCAGGGACATCGACGCCCCCGAGGGGTCGGGGTAGGTCAGCCCGTTGTCGTACTGCAGCAGGCAGGACGTGGCGCCGGACGCGTCGAGGATCGTCAGGGTCTGGCTGCCGTTGGGCAGGAACAAGGTGTCGTCGTAGTCGTAGACGTCGAGGGGTAGGCCGCCGTTCACCAGCGAGTCGCCGATGCGCGCGAGCACGCGATAGCCCCCGGCGGGCACGCTGAAGCTACCGGCAACGACGAAGCTCCCACCGCCCTGGGCGAAGGTCCAACCGTCCAGGTCGATCGCGGCGCCGGTGGTGTTGTAGACCTCGAACCACTCCCCCACCGTGTCCGCAACGCTCGAGGGGTTCTGCATGATCTCCGAGAAGATGATCTCACCCGTCCCGAAGGGCAGGGTCGGGTTCGCGCAGTCGCCCGCTGGCGTTCCGGGGGTGCCGCGGTCGGTATTGAAGGGCGTGCCCCCGATGAAGCACTCGGTGACCTCCCAATTGCCGCCGTCGTCGTTGAGGTCGAACTCGAAGACCCCCTCGACGAGCTGCATGGACTGTCCGGGCTCATCGGGCCATTCCACGCCATCGTCCCAGACAATCGCGTCGACGACGATCTGGTCGGGCGTGGTCAGGACCAGCGAGTCGGCCGCGTTGGAGAAATTGAGCGTCCCGTAGAGCGAGTAGTCCACCAGCATGTCGATCCCGCCGTTGACGGCCGGGTCGGCGTTGTTGCCGAGGACCGCGAAGGAGTGCGCGGGGACGATCAGCGGCGCGCCGGCGTCCAGCAGGATCGAGTCCGTCCCTCCGTCCGTGATCGTCCAGTGGTTGACGTCGATGTCGGCGTCGGTGGTGTTGAAGACCTCGAACCACTCACCGAAGCCATCGGTGACGAAGGACGGGTCCTTCATCACTTCGGTGATCACCAGGTCGCCGGGCTGGAGCAGGCTGGCCGGGACGCCGGTGATGGTCAAACCGGCGCTGAAGGCCGCAGGCGGATCGAAGTCGACCAGGTCGACGTCGGCCAGGACGACCTGCAGGTAGACGTCGATGAACCCACCGAAGCCGGGCAGGGTCAGGCTCGACTGGCCGAGACCATCGGTGGTGATGGGCACGACGATGTTCACTGACACGAGCAAGTCACAGTCACCAAAGGCGAAGGCCCCCAGGTCGAGGGGCAAGTCCAAGCCGTTCCAGGTGGTGTTGTTCGCGCCCACCAGCAGGTAGCCGAACAGGTTCGGCCCGCCGGTGATCTCGACGCCGAAGTCGCTCCCGTCGACGATCAGCTCGTCGGCCTCGATCGTGGGCGTCTTGCCGCTGGCTCCGGCGCAGCCGGTGCCGAAGGTCTGGGCGGCGGCAGGAGCGGAGACTCCACAGGCGGCGAGGGCGGCGATCAGGGCTTGGGTCGAGGGTCGCAGGGTATTGGCGGGGCGCATGGTCACTGGGCTTCAGAAGGGGCTGCGGGCGAGACGCTCGGCCCATCTGGATCGGCCTGAGTGCCGCGCGACCTGCTGCCCCCGATCGCGCCCCAGAGCCAGGGTCGGGAACGGCCCCCGAACGCACCGGGGGGCACCGCTCGATGATCGAGCGGCGCCCCCCGTCAGTCGTGGTGGTGGGCCCAGCGAGTGCTTGGCCCTGTGGCCTCACTCCCGCGGTGACCCCACCGTGCGACTCGAGTCAGCGGCGACTAGAGGCCGCAGCTATCGTTGGCGGCCGCCGGGGTACCCAGGTCGCCGTCGCCGTAGGGGCTGGTCGACAGGCACCAGTTGGCGCCGACCTGCGAGTCCGCGGCGGTCAGCTTGGTCGGGTCCAGCGACGCCGAGGCGCCGTTGCCGTCCGGGTAGGTCGCGCCGTCGTCGTAGACGATGATCCCGACCACTTGGTTGGCCGCGTCCACCACTTGGATGCTGCCGGTGGAGTTGGTCAGGAACTGACCGGCGGTCATGGCCACGGTGCTGCTCGGCAGGCCGCCGTTCAGCAGCGGGTCGCCGTTGACCGCGAAGACCAGGTAGCCGCCCGCGGGGACGACCGTCGAGACCGCCAGGGTCTCGCAGACGTCCACGGTGCAGATGGTCCAGCCGTTCATGTCCACGTCCACGCCACCGGGGTTGTGGACCTCGAAGTACTCGCCGGCGCTGTCGGCGACGGCGGCCGGGTTCTGGGAGAACTCGGAGATGACGAGTTCACCGGTGCCCGCGGGCAGGGTGGGAATGGCGCAGGAGGCGTTGTTCGTGCCGGGGGTGGCGAGGTCCGTGTTGAACGGGGCGCCGCCGATGTAGCAGGCCGACTCGGCCCAGTTAGCCGGGTCGTCGTTGAGGGTCGCGTCGAGCGCGCCGTCGTTGAGGGCGAAGGAGAGACCCGCGGCGTCGGACCACAGGGCGCCCGAGTCGTACTCGATGCGGTCGACCTCGATGCCGTCGTAGGTGGTCAGGACGATCTCGTCGGCGCCGTTGGCCAGGAAGTACTGGCCGTTGTCACTGGCGTACTGGAAGTCGAGGGTGATGCCGCCGTTGTTGGCCGGATCGGCGTCGTTACCGAGCACGGCGTAACCGCCGGCGGGCACGATGATCGGCGTGGCGCTGATCAGCACGGTGCTGTCGAAGTCGTTGTCCGACAGGACGAAGTTGCGGATGTCGATGTCGCTGGCGGTCGTGTTGTACAGCTCGATCCACTCACCCCCGGCGTCGGCCGAGAAGGAGGGGTCCTTGATGTACTCGCTGATGACCAGGTCGCCGGCAGCGACGCCGCTGGGGGGCACGACCTCGAACTCGAAGCCGGCCGACCAACCGCCGAGGTTGGCAAAGGTCACCAGGTCGAAGTCCCAGTTCCAGTTCTGAAGGTAGAGCGGGATCCCGGCCGGGATGCCGGTGGCGTCGAAGGTGAAGCTCGCGGCGCCGGTGACGTCGAGGGCGTAGCCGATCGAGATGTCGGTGCTGACGTTCAGCTCGCAGCCGGTGAGCCCGGGCGAGAACAGGCCCAGGTCGAGGGGCAGGGGCAGGCCGAGGCCGAGGACGTTCGAGCCGCCGACGTACATCAGACCCGTGGTGCTCGGGGCGCCGGTCAGGTCGACGGTGAAGTTGTTGCCTTGGACGACGAGGCCGGTGATGCCGACGGTCGGGGTGTTACCGGTGTTGCCGGCGCAGGCGTTGCCGAAGGACTGCGCGTTCGCCGTCCCGGCGAGCGCGAGCGCGGCGGCCACGCCGCAGAGGACGGGCAGGGTCTTGGTGTTCATGGCTTCTGAGGGGGTTGGGTAGCGGATCGACTCTCCGCGCCGGCCGTGGCGCGGAGGGCTCGATCGAGGGGCCGGACGCTCGAATGCGAGTTCGTCCTGGCCTTCGCGGACGCGGCATTAGAGCACGGCCACGGCGAGCCCGATCGGCGCCCCGCCAGGCTCGGCCGAGGCGGATCGCCGGAGCGCTTCGACCGCCCGTCGCTCGCTCGCGCCTAAGTCCAAGGCTGGCAGCGACCTGGACGGGCAGGCGGGGATCCCGGAGGGGGCCGCCGGCGCCGTGGAGGTGCGGCGTGAATATCCAGTCAACTGCGGCCCGGGCGGTCGCGCGGGCGCGGGGCGACCTCAGAGCAGCTCGAGGGCCGCTTCGAGGGGACGTCCGATCGCCGCCCGCTCGCCCCGCAGCAGCACGGGCCGCTGGAGCAACTGCGGATAGCAGGCCACCGCGTCGAGGATCGCCGCGGTCTCGGAACGTGGGTGCAGGCCGGCATCCGCGTACTGCGGCTCGCCCGATCGCACGATGTCGCGCGCCTGCACGCCGAGCCGACGGATCAGATCGGCCAACTCGACCTCATCCAGCGGCTGGTCCAGGTAGAGCCGAGTCGTGAACGCGACACCACGCTCTCGCAACGCCTGCTCGAGTGCGCGGCTCTTGGAACAGGCGGGGTTGTGGAGCAACAGCAGACCGTCGTCGGTGGGCAGGGTCATGGTTTCGGTGATGGCTCCTCGGCCACCGCTCGTGGCCGCCGTTGGGGGGGGCCGAGCAAGCTAGCGCTTCGCAAATGCGAAAACGAGCCCTCCCCCATCCGAGGGAAGACTCGTTCGCGTCGGGTCGGCGGCAATCCGTGACGGGTCGCGCTCAGTCGGCCGGCTGCTCGTGGGCGTCGAGCATCTCCGCGACCTTCGCTGCCAGGGACTCCCCGCGCAGGCCCGTGGCGGCAATGCGGCCCTCCGGGTCGAGCACGAAGATCGTCGGGTAGGCCTGGACCCGGAACAGGTCGCAGATCGGCGCCTTGGAGTCAGCCTGGTAGGCCACGGTCCAGTTCACGCCGAACTCCTCGACGCCCTTGTGGAAAGCCTCCTCGTCGTCGAAGGCATTGATCCCGATCAGCGCGAAGTCACGGTCCTTGTGGAGCTGCACGAGCTCCGCCAGGTGAGGCATCTCACCGCGGCAAGGGCCTCACCAGAAGCCGAAGAAATCGAGCACGACGACCTTGCCGCGATGGTCGGCGAGGTGGAAGGTCGTGCCGTCGATCGTCGTGCCTTCGAAGTCGGGCGCGATCGCGCCGACGATCAGGTTGCGCCGGACGTAGATCAGGTCGCCGGCCTCGGCGCCGGCCTCGGTCGCGCCGAACTCGCTCGCGGCGCGCTCCAGCAGCGGCCAGCCGCCCTCGGCCGTTGCCGCGTCGTCCGACTCGAGCAACCAGGAGCCGAGCGTGACGAGCGCGCGCGCCTTCGCCTCGGGCAGTGCGTCGGAGTCGATGGTCGAGCGCAGGTACCGCTCGAACAGCTCGTCGCCGACCGCGCGGCGGTCGCTGGCCAAGTGCGCGACCACAGCTTCGAACCACTCGGCGGCCACGTGCTCGGGGAACAGGCGCCCGTAGACCTCGGCCTTCACGCGGCGGCCCTCGGCGCCGGTGTGTCCGGCAAGTCCGGCGTTCTCGAGCTGCCAGACCAGGGCTCGCCCTTCGCCCGCGTCGGCCAGGGCACCGACCCGCCCCCAATAGGCAATGGCCGGGTGCTCTTGGCGCAGGGCCCGCCGGACCTTCAGGTCCCCGGCCTCGTCGTACTTGGCCTGCCACTGCTCGACGGCCGCGTCGTAGGCCTGTACGAGGGTTTGCCAGGCCCCGGCCTCCTGGAGCGTCGAATCCATGAAGACGGTGGCCGGCGCGAGGACGACAGCCGGCGCCGCGGGCATGGCGATGCCGAGCAGCGAGGCCAGTCCGAGGCCGGAAACGGCGAGTTTGATCATGTCTGCGTGCGCCCCCTGGCGCGCGGGTTGGAGTGGGCGGTGACGGCCTCCAAAGATAGCCGGTCCCGCCTGGCGGCGGGCCTGCGTTAGTCTCCGCGCCCCGATGGACGGACTCCTCTCAGCCGCCGGCCTCGTCGACGCCCTCAATCGGCGTGTCGGCGGCTTCGTGGCCTGGCTGACCGCCCTGATGGTGGCCGTCGGCGCCTTCAACGCCCTGGCCCGCTACACCGGACGCTTCGTCGACCTGCAGCTCAGCTCCAACGCCTGGATCGAGCTGCAGTGGTACCTGTTCAGCCTGGTCTTCCTGCTCGGCGCCCCCTGGGCCCTGCGCTCGGGTGCCCACGTGCGGGTCGACGTGCTCTACGGCCGCTTGGGAGTCCGCGGCAAGGCCTGGATCGACCTGGTCGGCACGCTGCTGTTCCTGGTGCCCTTCTGCGTCTTCGCCCTGTGGGCCTCGTGGCCGGCGGTGCGCGAGTCGATCGCCGTGGGCGAGGTCTCCCCCGACCCGGGCGGGCTGCCGCGTTGGCCGATCAAGGCCGTGGTGCTGTTGGCCTTCGCCCTGCTGCTGCTGCAGGGCCTCTCGGAGGCGGTCAAGCGCGTCGCGGTCCTGGCCGGCCGCAGCCCGCAGGAGGTCGGCCTCGAAGAGCTCGACCCCACGGCCACCGAACCGGGCGGCGTGGAGGGCGGACGCTGATGGGCGGTGACTGGCTGGGCCCGCTGATGTTCGGGGTCGTGTTCCTGCTGATCTTCAGCGGCTACCCGGTGGCCTTCTCCCTGGGCGGCACGTCGCTCCTGTTCGCCGCCATCGGCGTCGCCACCGGCTACTTCGAGTGGACCTTCATGCTCGCCTTCCCCGAACGGGTGTTCGGGGTGATGGGCAACCAGGTGCTGCTGGCCGTGCCCTTCTTCATCTTGATGGGGACGATGTTGGAGCGGTCCAAGCTGGCGGAGGACCTGCTACGCACCGTCGGCCTCCTGTTCGGCCCCATGCGTGGAGGCCTGGCCCTGGCGGTGGTCTTCGTCGGCGTGCTGCTGGCGGCGGCGACCGGCGTGGTGGGCGCATCGGTGGTCGCCATGGGCATGATCTCCCTGCCGATCATGACCCGCTACGGCTACGCGCCGAGCTTCTCCACCGGCGTGATCTGCGCTTCCGGCACCCTGGGTCAGATCGTGCCGCCGAGCGTGGTGCTGGTGGTGCTCGGCGACCAGCTCGGCCTGTCGGTCGGAGACCTGTTCGTCGGGGCCCTGGTGCCGGGGCTGATGCTGGCGGGCTTCTTCGCCCTGTACGTGGTCGCGGTGGCCTTCCTTAGGCCGGAGCTGGCCCCCGCGATCCCCGCCGCCGAGCGCGCCGAGGCCGCCGGCTCCCTGGGCCTGGACGTGGTCCGCGTGCTGTTGCCGCCTTTGACCCTGATTCTGGTGGTGCTCGGCAGCATCTTCGCAGGCATCGCCACCCCCACCGAGGCCGGGGCCCTCGGCGCCCTCGGCGCGTGCCTCCTGGCGGCGGTCAGCGGCCGCTTCACCCTCGCCGCCCTGCGCGGAACGGCGCGCGAGACCATGCGGCTCACGACCATGGTCGTGTTCCTGTTGATCGGCTCGACGGCCTTCTCGCTGGTCTTCCGCGGCGTCTACGGCGACGTGTGGATCGAGGACCTGTTGACCGGCCTGCCGGGTGGCGTGGTGGGACTGTTGATCGTCGCCAACGTGGCGATCTTCCTACTCGGCTTCTTCATCGACTTCTTCGAGATCGCCTTCATCATCCTGCCCCTGATCGCGCCCGCCGCGCGGGCCCTGGGGATCGAGGACGATCAGATGGTGTGGTTCGGCGTGATGATCGCCATGAACCTGCAGACCTCGTTCCTGACCCCGCCCTTCGGCTTCTCCCTGTTCTACCTGCGTGGCGTGGCGCCCAAGGAGATCCCCACCTCGGCCATCTACCGCGGTGCGGTGCCGTTCATCGCCATCCAGTTGGTGGCCTTGGGTCTGGTGATCGCCTTCCCCGAGCTGGTCACCGCGCTGATCTCGGGGGGTGAGTGAGAAGGCCATGGGCGCGCGCCTCGAGTCGATCTGGATCGCGGCCCGCGCGACCGCACAGCCTCGGCAAGTCGAGATCGCGCGAGCCATCCCCGGCCGCGGACTCGAGGGCGATCGCTATGCGAACGGGGCCGGCACCTTCACCCCGGTGCCGAACCCGAACGGACGCGACTTGACCCTCGTCACGGCCGAGGCCGTCGAGCACCTACGCGCGGCGAGCGGTCGCGACCTCGCGCCCGGCGACCTGCGGCGCAACCTGGTGGTCAGCGGCCTCTACCTGCGCGCCCTGGTCGGCGCCCACCTGCGCATCGGCACGGTGCTCGTGCGCGTCACGGGCACCTGCCCGCCCTGCGCCCATCTCGACCGCCTCCTGGAGCTGGACAGCCTGACCCTCCTGCGTCGCCGCGGCGGCGTGCGCGCCGCGATCCTCGAGGGCGGCGAGCTGCGCGACGGCGCGGCGATCCGCATCGAGCGGGCGCCGGCGGTGTTGCCGTAGTCGGCTGCGCCGCAATGCGAGCTGCGAGGATCCGCCGCCGTCAGTCGCTTCCCTCGCCCCCACCGGTCGCCGGCCCGGGGGACGCTGCAAAGCGGTCGATCAGGTCCACGTAGTGCTGCGCGCGGGCGGCGACGGGCGGGGGTAGGTCCGCCTGGGACAGGAGCTCGACCAGCTCCTGGCGCACCTCGGCCGGGTCGGTCCTGGCGCCGAGACGCAGGACGCGTTCGAGGGTCTTGCCGTGCTTGCGGCCTGCGCCGGAGTAGGCCTCGGCCATGTCCTTCGAGGGCTCGAGGCCCTCGGCCAAATCGCCGAAGGAGCGCTTGGTCCACTCCAGCACCTCGAAGCCATCCTCCGGCTGACCCATGCGGAGCAGCAGCTCGATCTCGAGCAGCTTCTCCGTGAGGACCGTGACCAGTCCGGTCCTGAGGGCCGTCGTGGCCAGCGATCGCGCGGCACCGTGGAGCGCGGCGCCGAGGTCTCCCCCGTCGACATCCCGCTGGAGTCGATCGGTCTCCGCCTTCACCTCGTCCATGAAGTCGGCGACCTCCAATTTCGCCAGGGCCCGGGCCAGCTTGCGTCCCAGGCGCCCCTCGTAGCCGTCGTCGAGCACCTCGAGGTGGTCCTCCACCAATCGCGGGATCGCCGCGGCATCCTCCAGGGAGAAGCCCTCCAGGGCGGGCGCGGGCTCCTCCCAGCCGGGCGCGACGGTCGTCGCGAACGCGTTGCCCAAGTCCGGTTCGATCCCCGAGAACAGCCGCCAGCCCGGGGTGCCGGCCACGAAGCCGGGCTCCAGACCGGTGGTGAAGGCCAGGGGCTCGGTCAACCAGCCCTCGCGCCAGACGAGCCAGTCCAGCTCGTCCAGGGAGCGCTCGCCCAGGTCCACCACCAACACCCTCACGCGCAGGTCGAGGCGCGCCACCTTGCCCACCAAGCGATCGACGGCGCGGGCCTGCTCGGGGACGCCCAAGTCGGCCTCGACCAGGAGCTGGTGGCAGGGCCAGTAAAGGACCAGCTCTTCCTGGGGTCGACCGCCGATGGAGCCCTCGGGAAGTCGTGCGGCGGGAGGGCGGTGGAACGCGACGCCGCCGCGCACGGTCGTCAGGCCCCGAATTTCCGGCAGCTCGCGGGCGGCGGGAGTTGCTTGGGCGAGGGGGACCAGGGCGGTCAACAGGGTGAGGGCGAGCATGGGTCGGCAGGTGCAGAAGGGCGCCGAGGGCCCGACTGTCAGAGGGCAGCCCAATCGATGTCGCCCAGCGCCGGCAGCTCGGGCAGGGGCGCCTCGAGGGCTTCGACGTATTTCTGGGCGGCCCCGGTATTCCACACGACGACCCGCGATTCGGGGCTGACGACTCCCTCGTTCACGAGGTCCTCGAGCACCGCGAAGCACGCGGCGGTCTCGGGGCAGATGCCCAGGCCCTCGGCGGAGCTGGCGCGGAACATCCAGGGCAACAGGCGCTCCTCGGCCACGGCGCGGGCCTGCCCGCCACTCGCGCGCACGGCGTCGAGGATCAGGAAGTCCCCCACGGCAGCGGGGACGCGCAGGCCACTGGCGACCGTGGCGGCGTTCTCGAAGCGCAGCGCGTGGCGCTCGCCGGCGTCGAAGGCGCGCACGATAGGCGCGCAGCCGGCGGACTGGCAGGCGAACAGGCGCGGGCGGCGGCCGTCGGCCCACTCGCCCTCGAGCCAGCCGAGCCGGGCCAGCTCGTCGAAGGCCTTCCACATGCCGACCAGGCCGGTGCCGCCGCCGGTCGGGTAAAGGATCACGTCGGGCAGGGTCCAGTCGAGCTGTTCGCACAGCTCCAGCCCCATGGTCTTCTTGCCCTCGAGGCGGTAGGGCTCCTTGAGGGTCGACAGGTCGAACCAACCCATGGCTTCGGCGCCCTCGCGCACGACCTTGCCGCAGTCGTCGATCAAGCCGTCCACCAGGAAGGCCTTGGCGCCATGCAGCCCGGCCTCGAGGCGGTTCACCAGGGGCGTGTCCTTCGGCATGAACACGTAGCACTCGAGCCCGGCGCGCGCCGCGTAGGCCGCGGCCGCACCACCGGCGTTGCCCGCGGTGGGCAGGGCCAGACGGGTGACCCCGAGTTCCTTCGCGCGACTGACCGCCAGGGCCATGCCGCGGCTCTTGAAGGAGCCCGTGGGCAGGTGCGACTCGTCCTTGATCGTCAGGTGCTCGAGGCCGAGCTGCGCCCCCAGGCGCGGACAGGCCAAGAGCGGCGTGGCCTGCTCGCCGAGGGAGACGATGTTCTCCCGCCGCTGCACGGGCAGCAGCTCCCCGTAACGCCACAGGTCGCGTTCGCGCCCCGCCAGGACCTCACGCCGGACCTCGCGCCGCGCGCGCTCGAGGTCGTAGCGCACGAGCAGCGGCCGCCCCGCGTGCATGGACTGCAGACGATCGAGTTCCAGGCGCGTGCCGTCGATCGAGGACTCGAGCCAGGTCGCGTAGCTGGCCATGCTCAACGGCCGCCGCCGAAGGCGGTCCGCGCGTAGGCGAACTCGGCGGTGCCGAACCAACGGAAGGCCGAGGTGCGGAAGGCGCGCCAGTGCTCGAGGATCCGCGCGTAGCCCGCATCCGACGCCGCGGCGCTCGACAAGAGGTCCTCCGAGGCCGCGCGCGCCGCCTGCATCAGCGAATCCTCGAAGGGCTCGACCTGGACGCCATGGCCGATCAGCCGCTCGAGCGCCGCGGGGTTCTCGGCGTCGTACTTGACCGTCATCGCGATCGCGGCCTCGTTCGTCGCGACTTCGAACATCTCGCGGTACTCCGCCGGCAGGGCCGCCCAGGCCTTGGCATTGACGACGAAGGACAACTCCGGGCCCGGCTCCCACCAACCCGGGTAGAGGTAGTTCTTGGCCACCTGATAGAAGCCCAACTTCTCGTCGTCGTAGGGGCCGACCCACTCGGTGGCGTCGATGGTCTTGTTCTCGAGGGCGGAGTAGATCTCGGCGCCGCCGATGTTCTGGACCAGCACGCCGAGGGCGTTCATCACCTCACCCCCCAGGCCGGGGATCCGCATCTTCAGGCCGCGCAGGTCCTCCGGGCCGCCCACGGGCTCGCGGAACCAGCCCCCCATCTGCACGCCGGTGCTGCCGGCCGGGAAGTTGACCGCGCCGAAGTCGGCGTAGAGCTCTCGCGTCAGCTCGAGCCCGCCGGCCTGGCGCAGCCAAGCCTGCTGCTGGCGGGGCGTGAGCCCGAAGGGCACGCAGGTGTCGAAGGCCAGGGCCGGGTTCTTGCCGATGTAGTAGTAGCTCGCGGTCTGGCCTACCTGCACCGAGCCGGACTGCACCGCGTCGAGCACGTTGAGCGCCGGGACGATCTCGCCGGCCTCGTAGCAGCGCAGCTCGAAGTTGCCGCCCGACATGGCCGCCACACGCCGCGCGAGCAGCTCGGCCGAGCCGAACATGGCGTCCAGGGAGCTGGGAAAGCTCGAGGCCAGGCGCCAGCGCACGCGCTGGGACGTGTGGACCGCCGGTCCCGTGCCCCCGCCGCCACCGCAGCCCGACAGTGCCGCCGCGCCGCCGGCCAGGCCGAGTTGGAGCAGCCGTCGCCGGCCTGCTCCCCCCGTGCCAGTGGAGTCTCCAGCGCCGCGGCCGGGGGATTGGGAGTCGTCGATCCTGTCGCTCATCGAAGTTGGGTCCGGTTGTGGCCGAGGTCGCACAGGCGTCACGCGCGTCGCGGCCCAATGTAGCGGCTGCAAACCAGGAAAGAAGTTCCAGCCAATGCGCGAAGCAACCCTTCGAGCCATTGGCCTCAAGGCCCGGGGACGTTGCTGTCGAAGCCGCTGGAACGTCGCGCCTCAGACCATTGCCATCACGCCTCGAGCGCCCCCCCATGCTCCGCTCGCACCCAGATCCCGGCCCCCATCGTCGATCAGGCTTCAGCCTGCTCGAGGTCACCGTCGTCATGGTCATCCTGACCGTCGCCGTGGGCCTCCTGTCCAGCACGATGAGCTCGACCTCGCGCGTGGGCCCGATGCTCAGCGAAGAGGCCCTGGCCGCCGAGGCGGCGCGCTTTCAGTTCGAGACCATTCGGACAGTCGACTTCGAGGCGATCTTCGCCACCTACAACAGCGACCCGACCGACGACCCGGGTGGGAACGGTACGGCGCCGGGTGCGAGCTTCGCCGTGGCCGGGCTCGATCCCCAAGAGGGCGACGCCGACGGCTTCGTCGGTCGGATCCACTTCCCGGAGCAGGACGGCCGCCTCGCCGAAGACTGCCAATACACCCGCCTGGGACTGCCCCGCGACCTCGACGGCGACGGAGTCGTCGACAGCGCCGACCACTCCGACAACTACACCATCCTGCCGATCGAGCTCGTGATCCAGTGGAACGGCAGCGTCGGCAATCGGCAGCTGCGGTTCCAGACCGCGATGGTGTCGCAGTGAGGCACCACAGCCGATCCCGGGGCGGCTTCAGTCTGCTCGAGCTGATGTTGGCGTTGAGCCTGTTCGCCATCGTGGCCGTCAATGCATCGATGCTCGTGCGCACCAGCCAGAACGGTCGGCAGCGGAGCGACGACCGGGCCCAACTCGCGCTGATCGCGAACCAGACCCTGGAACGCATCTCCCTGGCGCTGATGGGCGCCGACCAGGCGCTCATGAACCCCATGAACCCGGCGCCGATGCACAGCCCCACGATCAACTTCGTGGTCGCAACCGGGGTCGAGGACGGCGAGCCCGTTTGGGGCGACCCCGAGCGCATCGCCCTGGACGCCGAGGGCTTCCAGGTGCTCTGGTACCGCAACCCGGAGGAGGAGGGCGAGACACGGGTGGTGTGGGGCAAGTACGTCGCCGAGGCCGCCATCGGCGAGACCCTCGAGAACGTCGAGGATGACAACGACAACGGCCTGATCGACGAGTACGGACTGGCCTTTCACCTCGCCGACGACAATCGCAGCGTCCTGATCCAGCTCAGCCTGGCGCGGGTCAACAGTGTCGGGAAGCGCTTCGAGGTCTACAACGAGACCCGCGTCGCATTCAGGAACTGAGCCATGACGCAGACCCGCATTCGACGCCGCACCGAATCCCCCTGCTCACGCCGAGGGTCTGCGCTGGTAGCCGTACTGGCCATCACGATGGTCATCTCGGCCCTCTGCATGGCGCTGGTCCAGGGCAGCGTCAACTCGATGAAGGAGCGCTCCGCCACCGTCGACCACCAGCGCGCCTTCTACATCGCCGAGGCCGGCCTGGCCGAGGGGCTGCGCTTCCTGCGCGAGGGCGGCACCGGCAACATCGGTAGCGACAAGGTGCCCGCGGCCTTCGGCGACGGGGGCTTCTTCGTCACCTGCGAGTTCGACGAGTCGGGGCTGGGGCAGTTGACCAGCGTCGGTCTGTCCGGGCGGGCGAGGGCCTGCGTGGCCCAGGCCATCAAGGCCGAAGCGACGTCGATCGCCGCGCTCGGGATCTTCGGGCACAGCACGCTGATCGTCGAGAGCGGGGCTTCGATCGGGGCCTACGACTCCGAGGTTCCGGCCGCCCTGCTCGACCTAGACCCGGGTACCGAGGTGATCACGACGATCCTCGACCCGCTCTCGTCGTTGACCTCGAATGGAAGGGGGAACGGGAACGGCAACGGCAACGGCAACGGCAACGGCAACAGCAACAGCAACGGCAACGCCGCCACCAGCAACTCGGTCGCGGCGTCCACGCCGGTCGAACTCGAACTGACCCTGGGCAGCAACGGCCCGGTCTACCTCCAATCGGCCCTGCCGGACACCACGGTCATCACCGGCGACGTGACTCCGGGCGTGGACTCGAACGTGGAGATCGGGACGGGGGTCGAGGTCAGCGGATCGACCGCTCCGAGGGTCACACCCATGCTTCGACCGGCGCTCGTCGTGCCGGAGCTCGCGTCCTTGGGCGACCTGGAAGTGATGGGAACCGAGCACAGGACGCTGTCGGGCGAGAGCGGCTCGATCGCCAGCCTGCTGCTCGGCGAGAGCGGTGTTCTGACCCTCGCCGCGGGAACACGGCTTGTCGTGGACAGCCTGGTCCTCGAGGACGGGGCGCGCCTCGAGATCGACTCCTCCGAAGGCCCCGTGGAGATCTGGGTCCGTGACACCCTGCTGGTCGGCGCCGGCACCACCCTCGAGAACCTGACCCAGGACCCCACCGGCCTCTCGATCATCTACCTGGGCGACGGGCAGGTGGACCTCGACGGGGACGGCGCCCTCGACCGCGCCCTGGACCTGGACTCGGTCAGCAGCTTCTTCGGGCAACTCTACGCACCCGAGGCCGACCTGCGGATCGCGAACCAGGCCCAGTACACAGGCGCCGTCGCGGCCAATCAGCTCACCGTCGGGCAGGACGCATCGGTGCTGTTCGACAACGCCTTGCTGCGTGAGGGCGAAGCGGAGCTGCACGGCATCGCTTGGCACCTGGTCGAGGCACCCGAGACGATCCGGACGGCTTTCGGCGCGGACGTCATGCGCGACCGCGAAGCTGCCTATGGCGCGCCCTTGCCGACGCCGACCGAGGCGCGCCAGGACGCCAACTGGGGCATCGTCTACGTCGACACCAAGGGCAAGGTGAAGAAGTACTACGGCGACCAAGCGGCCTTCGACTGGAGCCTGGTTGACACGGTCGTCGAGACCTTCGACGACGCCACAGCCGCGTCGGTTGCCCTTGAAAGAAGCGCGGTCAAGAAGGCCGCAAGGGCGCTCGGACTTTGAGACTGATGCGGCAGTCCAGATCAAGGCGAGTCGCCAGGCACGACTCGGGGCACTCCAGGTTGCTCGCACTCGCATCGAGCTTCGGTTTGGATGCGCTCCGCGGACCGACCGTGGATCGGACCGGCAGGGCCATGGCTCGCGCCGCAGCCGGCACGCTCTTGGCCCTCATCGCCCTTGCCCTGCCCAGTGCAGCTCAATCCAAGTCGGCCGACGAGCTCATCGACCGAGCCCTGCAAACCACGGCCTCGGCCACCGACGACGCCCACCGGGAGCTGGTGGCCCTCGGCAAGTCGATCCTGCCCACGGTGCTGGCGCGACTGGACAGGCTGGCCTCGAACCCTGTCTCGGGGCAGCCCGAAGGCGCCGAGTTCGAGCTCTTGAGCGAGGTCCTGGCCGAACTCCCGCGACCCGACGTCCACCGGGCGCTCGAGCCCGAGCCCGAGATCACCGGCACCGCGCGATGCGCGCGCATCGGCGCCCTCTCGCGCTTCGGGCTGTCGGCGGAGGTCAACCTGCTGATCGCGCTGGCGGGGCCCTGCGAACGCGCCGGTCCGGTCACGCGCGCGGTCCAGGCCTGCGCGGAGCGCATGCACCGTCGCAGCGCCTCGTCCCTGCGGGGCATCGCCTCGACCTACCTGCGGGCCTCGATGCCCCTGCGGGAGGCGCTGGTGCGTGGCATCTCGGCGGTGGCCCGGCTCGATTCGGTCGAGGTCCTGGCGGACCTCCTGGATCTGGCGCCCGAGCTCGACCCGCTGATCCTCTCGTCCATCGGCCGCATCGGCTCGCTCGATCCGCTCGAGATCTCCGAGCGCGTACGCAGTCAGGTTCGCCGTCTCCTCGACCTGGAGCACGACGACAGGCGCCTCGGCGAAGCGGCCCTGACAGCGGGTCGCCTCGAGGATCCGCTGGCCCTCGACACCCTGGTACACCTGCTCGAGTCGCCGTCCGCGGCCGTTCGTGGCAACGTGCACTGGAGCCTCCAGCACGTCAGCGGCCTGCCCCTCGAGGACGACTACTTCCGTTGGCTCACCTGGCTGCGCGCCAACGAGCGTTGGTGGGCCGAAGAGTGGCCTGCGATCCGCGCTGCCCTGCGCGGTGGAGGTCGCAGCGAGACCTGCGAAGCCCTGCGCGAGATCGCGGGCCGTCGCTACCGCCGTCACGACTTGGCGCAGGAGGTGCTCCACGTCCTGCGGCGCAGCGACGACGACGTCTTGCTGGGCTACTCCTGCCTGGCCTTGACGGCTCTGGATTCACCCATTGCCCGCGAGAGCTTGATCGAGCTGCTGCTCGACGATCGCGAACTCGTCCGCACCCGCGCCCTCGAGGCACTGCGCCACATCACGAGCCTCGACTTGCCTGCGGACATCGAGGCCTGGCGCACCGCACTGTCAATGACCGCCCTCGAGCCCTGACCCGCACCCACCCATGTCGACAACCCGACACAAGCGCCGGATCAAGCTGATCCAGCCCAAACTCCAGCTCCGGCTGACCGCCATCTTCGGCGGCGTCGCTCTCACCAGCTTGCTGCTGCAGTTCCTGCTCTTCATGCAGATGTACAGCGACCTCGCCATGCGCCTGCCCAACGACGCCTTGCTGGTCCTGAGCGAGATGCGGGGTGAGCTGATGGGCGTGCTGGCCTTCTCGGTACTGGTGCTGCTGCCACTGACATTCTCGGTCGGCGTGCTCGTCACCTTCCGCATCGCCGGCCCCGTCTACCGCTTGGAGCGTTACCTGGAGCAGGTCGCCCGCGGCGAGAAACCCGCCGACTGCGCTCTGCGCCAGGGCGACGAGCTGCAGACGCTCTGCAAGCTGGTCAACGAGGCCACACGCCCCCTGCGTGAGGGCGAGGCGGAGCCTCTCGCGACCGAATCGTCGGTCACCGAGGAAAGCGTAGCGGCCTGATCCGTCCGCGCAGCCCCAGGCGCTCCCACGGCGGCGCCTATCTGCCCACACCTCCTGCGCCTACCGCATCGAGCCCGCTCTCCATCCGGCCCCTTTCGCTCAAGGCGAACCACCTCTCCAATCGATCTTCCCATCGAGCCCCCGACGCGGGCTCCGGCAACTGACGCGATGCGACCCCAGCGGCGAGCCACCCGGCGAGGCGCGGGGCGCGGATCGCGCTCTCCCCCCCACGCCGCCCGATGTCCCTGCGCCTCAAGATCATCCGCACCTTGCTCGTGCTCGTCGCCCTCTATGCGGCGGCCGACCACGGCGTGCAGAGGATGATCCTCACCCCCAGCTTCGAGGACCTCGAGCACGAGCACGCCGAGCGCGACTTGAAGCGCACGGTCGTCGCGATCGAGAACGAGGTCCAGAACCTGAACCGCCTCGCGGCGGGTCTGGCCAGCAACCCCGCCCTGGACGACTACATCGCCCGCAGTGACGACACCTACGAGCGGGTCCTGCTGCACGAGGGCACTCTCGACGCGCAGCGGGTCGACCTGCTCTTCGTGATCGACAGTGAGGGTGGCGTGCTGTGGAGCGACATTCGACCGGAAGCGCCCGGCATGGAGGGCCGCCTGCGGGGCTTCCCCCGGGGACGTCTCGCCGCAAGTCACCCGTTGCTGGCCTCGGCGCGCGGCGACCTCGAGCCGATCAGTGGGCTGATGTCGACGGAGCGCGGTCCGATGGTAGTCAGCTCCCGACCGGTCCTCGAGCCTGGCCACTCCAAGCTGCTGGGTCGATTGTTGATGGGTAGCCTGCTGCCAGGCGCCCGGATGGAGGCGATCGGCACCTCCACCGGACTCCAACTCGACGTCTGGGCTCTCGATTCGCCCGAGCTTCCCCCGGAGATGCTGGCAATCCGCGACGACGTCACCGCGGCCGCCGGCACGGTCCTGCGCGCCATCGACAACGACCACCTCGAGGCCTTCGCTACCCTCGACGACATCCAGCATCGCCCCGCGATGCTGCTGCGCGCCAAGCTCCCGCGCACCATCTCGGCTCGGGGCCGCAACGCCATCCAGTACGCCCTGCTCTCGGCGGTGGCGATCGGCCTGGGCACGCTGCTGGTCCTGCAGCGCTTGCTGGGTCGGATGGTCCTGGAGCCCCTGGCGACGCTGACCCAGCACGCGGTCGCGATCGGCAAGTCCGACGACGCCCATGCCCGCGTCGGCATGGAGCGGGACGACGAGATCGGCACCCTGGCCCGCGAGTTCGATTCGATGCTCGAGAAGTTGGCGGCTTCGCGCGAGGCAGTGGTGACCGCCGCGCGGTCGGCGGGCATGTCCGAGATCGCGACGGGCATCCTCCACAACGTCGGCAACGTGTTGAATTCCGTGGTGCTCGGGGTGGAGCTGGCGGACGACCGCCTGCGGCGATCCAAGCTGCCCCAGCTCAGCAAGCTCGTCGTGCTGCTCGAGAGTCAGGGCGATCAGCTGGCGACGTTCATCGCCGACGATCCACGCGGCCAGAAGCTGCTGCCATTCCTTCAGGCCCTGGTGCGGGAGCTGGAGAGCGAGCGCTCGAACGTGGCCGGCGAGCTCGTCAACGTCCGCGAGGGGGTCGACCACATCCGCGAGTTGGTCGCGTCTCAGCAGGCCTACGCCGGACAGTCCCGCCTGGACGAGTCCTTGGACTTGGGCCAGCAGATCGACAAGGCCGTCGAGCTCACGGCCCAGGCGTCCGGAGCGGTGGCCCGGGACCTCGAGATCGTCCGTGACTACGACGACCTGCCCATCGTCTCGGTCGACCGGCACAAGCTGCTCGAGATCCTCGTCAACCTGATCCAGAACGCCCGCCAGTCCGTGGCCGAGGCGGGGGTCGACGCGCCGCGCCTGACCGTCTCGGTCAAGACCACGGATTCCGGCACCTTGCGCCTCGCCGTGCGTGACAACGGACTCGGTATCGCGCCGGATCACGTCGAGCGCATCTTCAGTCACGGATTCACGACCAAGAAGAATGGGCACGGGTTCGGACTGCACTCCGCTGCCAACAGCGCCACGGAGCTCGGTGGACACCTCTCCGTGACCAGCGATGGGCTCGGCTGCGGTGCCGAGTTCGTCCTCGAGTTCCCCCTGCAGAGGGCCAAGGCCGCCTGAGGCGCCCGGGATCATGAGCAACTCCAACGAAAACCGTCGCATCCTGGTCGTCGACGACAACCAGGCGATCCACGACGACTTCACCAAGATCCTGATGCCGTGCCGGGAGGCAGCCGCTGCATCGGCCGAGTTGGACGATCTGGCTGCCAGCATCCTGGGTGACCAAGAGAGCGCCTCGATCGCGCCTCGACTGCAGCCGACCTACGAGCTGTCCCACGCGCTGCAGGGCAAAGACGCCCTGGCCCAGGTGCAGGCCGCGGGCGACGAGGGCAAGCCCTTCGCGATGGTCTTCATGGATGTCCGCATGCCCCCCGGCTGGGACGGCGTGGATACACTCAAGCGGCTCTGGGAGGTCGACCCCGAGCTGCAGGGCGTGGTCTGCACGGCCTACGCCGACTACAGCTACGACGAGATCGTCGATCGACTGGGCAGTAGCGACCGCTTCCTGATCCTCAAGAAGCCCTTCGACTCGATCGAGGTCCAACAGCTCGCCAGCACCCTGACCAACAAGTGGCAGTTGCGGCGCGACATCCGCGACCACCTCGACCAGATCGAGGCCTACGCCAAGTCGCTCGAAACGGTCAACCTCGCCCTCGACGCCGACAAGCGGGTGGCCGAGTCCTTCGCCCAATCCCAGTCCGAGTTCGTACTCGGCGCGGGCCGCGCCTTCGGCGTGCCCGCCGACGCCCTGATGCGAACCCTCGAGAGCCTGACGAAGGACGGCGGCGGCTTCGACGAGGCCTTCATCCTGGCGCGGAACATCTCCCAGGGCCTCCACCACCTGGCCGACCTCGCCGCCCTGGAGACCGGACACCGCCGTGCTCGCCTCGAGGACTGCGACCTCTCGGGTCTGCTCCTCGGCATCGCCGAGGGCGCAAGGGCACATTGCCTGGAGCGCCAGATCCCCCTCCGGCTGACGCAGGCCTCCCCGATCCCGATCCACGCCAAGCTGGACGGCGACCTGCTCACGCGCGCCCTGCAGTGCATCCTGTCTTGGTCCATCGAGCGCGCCGACGCTCGGGGCGTCGCCGCGACCCTCTCGATGACCAGCCCGAGCTTCGGTGCGCCGGAACTGTGCATCGAGGTGGAGCTGCACGGCTCACCCCTGAACGAGGAGCAGCGTGAGCTGCTATTCATGCCCTTCCGCAACGACGAAGTGCACCCCGATCGTGTGCTCGCCCTGCCCTTGGCACAGTTGGCAGCGAAGGAGTTGAGTGCTTCGTTGGAGCTGGATGGACGGCTCGATGGGACGACGCGGGTCGTGCTGCGGGTGGATCCGGGGCCGGGGAGTGGTGAGTTGCGGGGGGACCTGTGGCCCTCCAAGGCCGCCGCCTGACCCCGCTTCTGACCCCGTTCGCTGTGCCAAGTTTCGGGCAGACAGGTAACCGGTAGGGGGCTCGATCGTCCTGGGGGTATGGAACCCCTGAGCCTCGACCCCCAGCCGCACCAATCCGCCCGGACTCTCGAGAACTTCGTCCCCCAGCAATGCCCCTGGTCGGATTGTCCCAGCCAAACCGGCGCAATCGACTTCCGGTTTCGCTCCAAGGGCTACTTCGACCGAGCCTGCGACGGGCGCCGAGTCCCGCGCTTCCACTGCTCCATCTGCAACCACGGATTCTCGGCGCAGACGTTCAGGGTCGACTATCGATTGAAGCGGCCAGATCGCTTGTGGCGTCACTTCGAGCACTTCATCTCCAAGGTGACGATGCGCCAGTCGACTCGACTGACTGGGTCGAAGCTCGACACGGTTGCCCGCCATCAGCGTCTCCTCGGCGAGCACTGCCGCGCGCTGCAGCAAGCACTGCTGCGAAGGGCCCGGGACCTGGGTCGAGGGCCCAAGACCGTCCGGATCGCATTCGACGAGCTGGAGACGTTCGAGGTGGACCGGCTGGAGCAGCCGGTGACCGTAGCCGTGGTCGTCGACGCGAAGACCCTCTTCATCCACGAGACCGAGGTGGGACCGCTCGCAAGCCGGCCCAGCGCTCGCTCTCGCCGCAAGCTGCCGTCCGATAGCCAAGTTCCTGGCGACGGCGCAGCCGAGGGCCAACCGCGCCGTTGCGGATCGCGGCGAACCGTGCGCGCTGCGTTGCGTCGTACCGCCGACTGGCTCAGTACGGCGACTTCGGTAACCGCTGTATCTGACATGAAGGCGACGTACCCCTGTGCCTTGCGAAGTGCATTCGGGGATCACCTGGTGAAACACGTCCGGGTACGCTCGACATCCCCTCGGACCAATCGCAACCCGCTCTTCCCGGCGAATCTGACCCTGGCCATGCTTCGCGACGGCGTCTCGAGGCTCGTCCGTCGGTCTTGGGCGCACTCGAAGCGACGAGGGCGGTTGCGGCTCCATCTCTGGATCTGGATCGCCTGGCGCAACTGGTGCCGCGAACGTGTCGTCGGCTCGCGAAGGACGACTGCAGCGATGGCGTCCACCTTCGCCGATGCGCCCCTCTCGATCGATCAGCTACTCGGCTTTCACGGTCGCTTCGAAGAGTTGGCGGGCCTTGCCTAGTGGGGCTGGCAGCCGGCGTGCCAAAGATGCGCCGACGAGTTTGGCACAGCGAAGGGGGTCAGTATCCGAGGGTGGACCTGCTGCGGTAGTAGAGCGATCGAGTCGCCGCCACCATCCTCCCCGACACGAACGATGTCACATCCCACTCCACCCCCAAGCCCCGTCGCATCACCAACACACGCCGGGGCCCATCCGGAACGTCCTCGGTCCGCTGACAAAGTCGACGCCAGGCCTCGAGATGCGACTCGACAGCGTGCGTCGCCACGCGCTCGCCCTCCGGGCCTATCGCGAGAACGTCCTCGGCAGAAACCTCGTCAATGGGTTCGCGGGAGCGCGCACGCATGCGGTCGCGGTACTTGTTGACCGCGATCGTCGAGAGCCAGGCCAGGAACTCGGCGGGCCCTCGGAAGGTCGCTCCGGAAAGGCCGCGGTGGGCAGCGACGCAGCTTTCCTGTAGGAGATCGTCGACGTCGATCGTTCGTGATCCGGCTCGAGCACCGAGCCGTTCGAGGCGCCGATGGAGCCAAGGGCGAGCGGCGTCGATCGCGGCCGTCCCAGCGGCCACGTCGCCAGTCGTCCAGGAAGCGAGTAGTGGCGCGAGGGCCAGGGGGTCGTTTAGGTCGTTGGCGAGCGGCATGGACGAGCTAGCAGGGAAGAGCGCGAACTCGTCGAGAGCTTGATGCCGTGCGCGCCATAGCGCAAGGGGCACAGCGCAGGTGCGGATTTAGCGCAACAGAATCGGCGCTGTCGACGTTCAGGGCTATTCGCTACGAACGAACGACCCCTCCACGGCGATTCGGGCTGTGCTCGAGGCGAGGAAGTGCGGGCGCCGCAGAGGTGCGATTGTCGGTGCACTCGGCGCCAGGCGGGCTCGTTCGTGGGCGGATGCGGACGCGAGCGCCAGGCAGTCGCGCTGGCATGGAGGCGTGCTGGTGGTCTTCGCTCGGGGGTCGCGGGGCTGCACGGGCGGGGTCAGCGGTGTATCGAGCAACGCTCACCTTGCACGGCCCACGGACCGGGGGCGTCGGAAGGATCGACGGCTCGTATCGGAGCGGCAGCTCGAGCCCCGACTGCGAACCGCACTGCGGCGTTCTTCAAGCAATCGAGACGCCTGGACGGCGGCGCGTGCGCCGACCGAAGGGACCGCCGCCCGTCTCCCGGCAACAGTCGCGTTGCAACTCGCGGTGGTCAGCCGTTCACCGCCATCCGACAGCCGTCGATCGCCGGCTTTCGGTTTTCGGCCGCGGGCTGTCCGCCGTTGGCCTTCGACACACGAGCTCTGGCCCGCCAGCGCCCAGCCGTCGATCCTCAGTTTCTGTCCAGCAGCTTGCGGGCCTCGTCGGCGGGGACTGGGCGGCTGTAGAGGTAGCCCTGTGCCTCGTCGCACTGCATGACCTTCAGGAAGGCGAGTTGGTTCTTCGTCTCGACGCCCTCGGCGACGACGCGGAGCTTGAGGCTGCGGCCCATCAGGATGATCGAGGTGGCGATGGCGGCGTCGTCGGCGTTGACGTTGACGTCGCGGATGAACGAGCGGTCGATCTTGAGCGAGTCGATCGGGAAGCGGCGCAGGTAGCTCAACGACGAGTAGCCCGTTCCGAAGTCGTCGATCGAGATGTGGATGCCGGCGCGCTTGAAGCGGCGCAGGATCACGACCGCCGCCTCGGCGTCGCCCATCAGCATCGACTCCGTCAACTCCAGCTCGAGCCACTCGGGCGCGAGGCCTGTCTCGTCCAGAACCTGCAGCACCATTTCGTACAAGTCGGGCTGTTCGAACTGAGCCGACGACAGGTTGACCGCCATGCGGATCGGCGGGAGGCCCTCGTCCTGCCAGCGCTTGGCGACCATGCAGGCCTGTCGCAGGACGGTCTCGCCGATCGGCAGGATCAGGCCCGTCTCCTCGGCCAGGGGGATGAACTCGAGCGGCGAGACCAGCCCCATCTCGGGGTGGCGCCAGCGCACGAGCGCCTCCATGCCGACGATCGTGTCCGTGGCGACGTTGACCTTGGGCTGGTAGAAGACCTCGAACTGCTCGAGCTCGACGGCGCGGCGCAGGTGGGCCTCGAGGCTGAGCTTCTGAAAGACTTCGGCGTTCTTCGCGGCGTCGTGGAAGCTGAGGCCGCTCTGGCCCTTCTCGCGGGCCTCGAGGGCGGCGCCGCAGGCGAGCTCGATCAGTCGGGGAGGCGAGGACGAGTCGCTGGGGTGCAAGGCGACACCGATCCCCAACTGGAGCTGGGCATGGTGCTCGCCGACGCTGAAGCGCCCCTCGGTCACCTCCAACAGGCGGCGCGCGACGTTCGCTGCGTCCTGGTCACGGTCGACTTCGATCGCGAGCAGAAATGCGTCGTCGCCGGCAGAGGCCAGGTCGCCGGCGTCCTCGGGCCGGGCGAACAGGTCCGACGAGCGCAGGGCGTTGCGCAGTCGCTCGGCCAGGATCGATCGCAGGGCGCGTACATCCGCGGGCAGCCAAGTCTGGGTCGCGCGCGCCAACTGCTCCACGTGCAGGAAGAGCACCGCCAGCGAGCGCTTGCCGCGGTTCGCTCGCGCGATCCCGCGATGGACCTGATCGACGAAGTCGGACTGGACCTGCAGGCCCCTCGAATCGTGGAACTCGGCGCCGATGTCCGGCCCGGTGGGCTGGTTCGCGAGGGCTTGGACGAAGCCGCTCGCTTGGTGCATGCGGCAGGTTCCGTAGTGCACCAGTCTCAGCCGTCGCACCGCCCCGTTGTGGGCGTGCAGGGCGAACTCGACCACGTCACCCGACTCGAGCCCGGGCGAGAACCAGTCCTGGAGCGCCCCCTGCTGGGCGGGCTCCACGCACTCGAGCAGGCTGGCCAGGTCCTCGGCCCCGTCCAGCAGTCGCGCACCCTCGGACGTGCAGTCCAGGCGCCCCGTGTTCGCGTCGAAGCGCCAGCGGCCGACCTGGGCCAGGCGCTCCAGCTGCTCGATCTCCGCCAGGTCGCGCACCTCGTCGGCCAAGCCACCGGCAGCCTGCAGGAGAGCTTGGAGCGAGCTAGCCCCGTCGACCTGGTCCCCGAGCACCAGCACCTTGGGACTGCAGTCGCGCACCAGCTCCAGGTTCAGAGCCGTCTCCGGGGTTGTCTGCCACCGGAAGCCGGCCTGCTCGAGGGTGCGGCGGAGGTCCGTCTGATCGTCGTCGGCGACGCCGAGCGCCAGGGCGAGCGGAGGTGAGGCCCCGTTGCTGGGCGATCGTTCGGGGTTTGACACGGGGGGAGCTCCGGGATTGAGGGGTGACGGCGTGCGGCCGCCCCATGAGGATCGGGAGGAGCGGGGGTCGACTTGAGGACCTCCCCCCGGCTCTGTCGTCGATCGGGCCCCGGCACGGGACACCGCCGGCGCGCATAATCCCCGCCCCGGCACCCCGGCTACCCTCCCGCGCCGAGCCGCCGCCCACCTCCAGCTGCCTTCGCTTGTATCGCCTCGCCGCCACCTACGCCCGCGCCCTGGCACGGGGCTTCTACCGTCCTTCGATCGCCGGTGGTCAGATCCCCGACCGGGGGCCTCTGATCCTGGTGACGAACCACACCAACGGCCTGGCGGACGCGGCCCTGTTGCTGCTGCTCACCGACCGGCCCCTGCGGCTGCTCGCCAAGTACTCGATCTTCGAGATGCCCTTCGTGGGCAGCCTGGCCCGCTGGGTCGGCGCCGTGCCGGTCTATCGCCAGAAGGACCAGGTGGACATGACCCGCAACGTGGACGCCTTCCGGGCGATCCACGCCACCCTGCGCCGGGGTGAGGTGATCTCCATCTTCCCCGAGGGATCGAGCGAGACGGTCGGCAGCCTCCGCCCGCTCAAGACGGGGGCCGCCCGCATGGCCCTGGGTGCGGAGCGCGACGGAGACGGACCGATCGGCGTGCGAATCCTGCCGGTCGGGCTGGTCTACCAGCGCCGCGACCACTGGCGCAGCCGCGTGGACCTGTGGGTCGGAGAGCCCTTCGGCGTCGAGCAGCACCTCGAGACCTACGCCCACGACGAGCGACGAGCCGTGCTCGAGCTCACCGCGCAGATCGACCGTGCCCTGCGCGACGTGACCCTCGGGCTCGCCGACCTGGAAGACCGTGTGGTGCTCGGCATCGCCGAGGAACTGCTGCCGGCCGAGGACCGCAGCCTCCCCGAGCGCCTGCAGGTGCTGGCCGCGGGCCTGGCCCGCCTGCGCCGCGACCGGCCGGACGACGCCGCGCGGCTCACCGCTCGCCTGGGCGCCCTCGGCCCAGCGCCGGATTGGCAACCCCGGACCAGCCGCCCCGTCAGCGCTTCGATCGCCCTCGCCGCCGGCCTGCTGGCCGCGCTGACCCTCACGCCCTGGCTCCCGCCGGCGGCCATCAGCCGCGTCCTGGCCCACGCCAAGCGCCCGACTGTCGACAAGTTCGTCACTGCCCTGCTGCTGATCTCTTCCTTCTCCTTCCCGGCCTGGTTGGCAGCGGTCACCGCCACGACCTGGTTCGTCGCCGGCCCGCTGGCCGCGGCCTGTGCCGGGCTCTGGCTGCTCGCCAGCGCCCCGATCGCGGCTCGACTGTGGTCCTGGCGCGCCCGCTGGGCCGCCCATTGGCGCGCGGCCGTCGACCCCGCCGGCGCCCGCGCGCTCCAGATCGAGCGCGACGCCCTGCGATCCGAGGTCCGGGACCTCGCGCGCCTCGCGGCGGGGTCCGCTCGGGCCCACCGCGACGTTGCGCCCCGCTAACATCGGCGCCCCGCGCCGAGACGGCCCCGCACCGACCTCGACTCCCGCCCGCGACCGCCCCACCGACCGCCATGACCGATCCCGAGCGCCAGAACATCGAGTCCTCCCTCCACGAGACCCGCGTCTTCCCCCCGCGACCGGCCGCCGAGCTGGGTATGTCGCACTGGGTGGTGGACGGCCGGGAGGACTACCGCGAGCAGCACCGGCGCGCGATCGAGGATCCCGAGCGGTTCTGGGGCGCGGTGGCCTCGGAACTGGATTGGTTCGAGCCGTTCAGTCGGGTGCTCGACTGGAAAGCCCCCGACGCGAAGTGGTTCGACGGGGGCGTCACCAACGTCTGCCACAACGCCCTCGATCGCCAGATCGCAGCGGGACACGGCGACGAGGTAGCGCTCATCTGGGAGGGCGAGCCGACCCCCGGCGGCCAGCCCGAGGTGCTGCGCTTCACCTACCGCGAGCTCCACGCGGAGGTCTGCCGCTTCGCGCGCGCCCTCGACGCCCTGGGCGTGAAGAAGGGCGACGTGGTCACGATCTACATGGGCATGGTGCCCGAGCTCGCGATCGCGGTCCTGGCCTGCGCGCGCATCGGCGCCCCCCATTCGGTGATCTTCGGCGGCTTCAGCGCCCAGGCCATCGTCGACCGCGTGCAGGACGCCTCGAGCCAAGTGATCGTCACCTGCGACGGCTCCTGGCGACGCGGCGGCGTGGTGCCGCTGAAGGCCAACGTCGACCAGGCCTGCGCCACCCTCGAGGCGAAGGGGCACCCCGTGCGCGACGTGGTCGTCGTGCGCCGCGTGGGCAACGACGTCGACTGGCACGCGGGTCGCGACAAGGAATGGTCCGACCTGGTCGCAGACCAGGCCCCCGACCGCGCGCCCGAGCCGATGGCGGCCGAGGACATGCTCTTCCTGCTCTACACCAGCGGTTCCACCGGCAAGCCCAAGGGCATCGTCCACACCACCGGCGGCTACATGGTGTGGACCTATTTCACCGCCCGCGCCACCTTCAACCTGCTGCCCGACGAGGGCCAGGTGTACTGGTGCACGGCGGACATCGGCTGGATCACCGGTCACAGCTACATCCTCTACGGCCTGCTCCCCAACCGCGTCCCGACGATCATGTACGAGGGCGCGCCCAACGCGCCCGACGAGGGGCGCTTCTGGGAGATCATCGAGCGCCACAAGGTCACGCACTTCTACACCGCGCCCACGGCCATCCGCGCTTTCATGAAGTGGGGTGACAAGCACGTCACCGGCAAGGACCTCTCCAGCCTGAAGGTGCTCGGCACCGTGGGCGAGCCGATCAACCCCGAGGCCTGGGCCTGGTACCACCGCGTGATCGGCCGCGAGCGCTGCCCGATCGTCGACACCTGGTGGCAGACCGAGACCGGCGGCCACATGCTCACGCCCCTGCCGGGCGTCACCGCCACCAAGCCGGGCTCCTGCACCACGCCCATGATCGGCGTGGACGCGGCCATCGTCGACGCGGGCACCTTCCGTGAGGTCGAGCCCGGCGGCGGCGGCCTGCTCGTGATCCGCCGGCCCTGGCCCGGGATGCTGCGTGGCATCCACGGCGACCGCCAACGCTTCGTCGACACCTATTGGCACAACGATCGCGGCTACTACGTGGCCGGCGACGGCGCGCGCCAGGACGAGGACGGCTTCTTCTGGATCATGGGTCGCGTCGACGACGTGATCAACGTGAGCGGCCACCGCATCGGCACGATGGAGGTCGAGTCGGCCCTGGTCGGCCACCCGGCCGTGGTCGAGGCCGCCGTGGTGGGCATGCCGCACGAGATCAAGGGCACCGGCATCGCCGCCTTCTGCACCCTCGAGCCCCACTGGGCGGCGAAGTTCGACGCGGACCCCAAGGCCGTGACGGACGCCCTGCGCGCCCACGTCGCCAAGGAGATCGGTCCCTTCGCGAAACCCGATGCCCTGCGCTTCGCCGACGGGTTGCCCAAGACCCGCTCGGGCAAGATCATGCGGCGACTGCTGCGCGACGTGGCCGCCGGTATCGACGGGCACCAGGACACCACCACACTCGAGGACCGCGGCGTGCTCGAGAATCTGCGCGCCTGTCAGGTGTATTGACCAGGCCGAGTGGCGATGCTGCACGGCAGCAATCGGCCGCGCTCGGAACCCCTCCCAGGTTGAGCTGCCGCTGACCGGCCGAGCGTGGCCCGCCGCGCGGCGCCGTGCCCCGCCACATCTCGCAGCCGATCCTCGCCCGCGCCATGTTCGAGGGTCCGCGCCGTAGCCTGGCCCGATCAACCGCCCCCCCATGACGATGCAGCCCCAACCTGGCGCCCCGACCCGGGTGCGCGCGAACCCCGCTTGCTTGGCGCTGGGTCTCGCACTCGTGGGCTGCGCCTCGCCCTTCGCGCGTCCGGCGACGCCCGGACCGATGCGGATCACGCTGGACCGCCACCTGGGGACCCCGATCAGCGGACCGCGCGCGGCCGAAGCGGAGCGCGCGAACGCGGATCCGGAGCAGGACCAGGCGAGTTGGATCGCGAGCGTGCGCTTCGGTCTCCTGGCCGGTTCGCCGCCGGCCCAGCTCCCGCCCCTGGCTTCCGAGGCCAACCTGGTCACCGATTCGGGCCTGGCCCAGCCGATCCGCGGCGTGCCCCAGGGCCTCGCGGCCGCGCGGCTCGGCAGCACCATGGGCGACACCGAGGTCGATCCGGCGGCGACCGACGGAATCCTGGCCGACGTCGTCTGGTTGGGATCGCTCGAGGGCGCGCTGCTGCCCTCCACCACCTCGACCCTGACGCTCTCCTGCGCGGAATCGGGGCTGGTGCTCGCCGGCATCGAGTACTCGGTGGCCGAGGGCCAGCCCCCCACCTGGGCCCTCTTCGCGCCCAACGCCAGCGCGGCCGAGGATCGCCTGCACTTCGCCGACGCACCCACCGACGAGGACCACCCCGCGCTGATCTTCGCCCCCATGCCGCAGGGTTCGACCTTCGGCACGGTCGTGATCGAGACGCTGCTCCACACGCCGCAGTCCGGATCCGTGACCGTCGATCACGGCGCCCTGGGAACGACGCAGGTCTCCGTGCGGCAACGCAGCGAGCTCGAACTGGGCAGCCTGGTCGGGTTGCTCGGCGGTGAGAGCACCCGCTCGGCCCTGGCACTGTTGACCGAGACCGTCGACGCGCCCGCGACGGCCGATCTCGCGTTGATCGGCGACGACGAGCTGCTCGGTGCCATTGGCACAGCGGCCAGGGAAGAGGCCACCGGCCCGATGAACGGCGGCGCGATCGAGGCCGGCACGGTCGGATCCGGGCCGTTGGATGGTGAGCGCTTGGCGCTGGCGCTCGAGCGCGCCACGCTCTCGGCCTTGGCCAGCGCCCAGTCGGCCGAGGGGCTCGACGATTCCCTCGAGGCACTGCTCCTGCGCCACGCCGGCGAGATGGGACACCTGCCCTCCGCGCTGACTGAAGTCCTGCGCGCCAGCACGACGATCGCGGGGCTGCGGGAGCGCCTCGTGTCGGAGAACCGACTGCTGCTCGAGGATCCCGATCCCGCCGCCCGCATGCGCGCCATGCGTTGGCTGTCGCTGCGCGGTCGCGCGCCCGAGGGCTTCGAGCCCCTGGCCGACCGCGATGCGCGGCGCGCGGCCCTGGCGCAGGACCTCGAGCGCCGGACGGCGGGGGAACAGCCGTGAGCGCCAAGATCGTCGACAAGCCGCCCGCGCCCAGGCGTTGGTTGCGCCGCGCGGTCATCTTCGCGCTGATTCTCGTGGCCCTGCGCCTGGTCCTGGCCGTGGGCCTGTCGCCGGCTCTGCGCGCGGGAGCCCGCACCGCCGGCTTCGACCTGGCCCTCGCGGACCTCGACCTGGATCTGACGGACGGCGCCCTCGAGCTGCGCGGCCTCGAGCTGCGGGTGACCGGCTCCGCCGACGAGCCGCCGCTCTTGCGACTGGACCAACTGCGCTTCGACGCCGACCTCTCGGCGCTCTTCGGAGGCGACCTGCACGTGCACCGCCTCGAGGTCGACGGCCTGGTCGTCGAGCTGCGCCGCGACGCCGAGGGCCGCTGGAACCTGCCCGAGCCGGCCGCGACCAGATCCGAAACCGATCCGCAGGCTGCCGAGCCCGCCGACGCCGGCTCCGAGGACGTCCTGGACCCGAACAAGGCGCCCTTCCCTCTGCGGCTCCCGGTCGTCGTCGATGCCCTCATGGCCCAGGGCGTCGTGCTGCGCGTGCACGACGAGTTCGAGGGCGAGACCATCGATCGCGAGCTGCGCCTGAACCTGCGCGCCACTGCCGTCGGCGACCCCGAACAGCCCACGAGCATCGCGTTGCACGGCCACGGTCCCGGCTGGCTCGACCTCTTGCGCCTGGACGCCAAGGCCGAGCGCGGCGCGTCCGGCGACACCGTCGCCGACGGGACCCTGGCCCTCGCGGGTCTGCACCCCGCGCAGCTCGCGCGCCTGATGGCCCTGGCCGGCATCGAGCCCCTGGTCGAGCAGATCGACGCCGAGGCGCACCTGTCCCTGTCGCTCGAACCCCTGGGCGACGGCCCCGACGGGCCCCTCGCCCTCTCGGCCGCACTCGAGGGACTGCGCGTGCGCGCCGACCTCGAGCCCGAGGTCGAGGTCGAGCTCCTCTCGTTCGTCTGCCCGAGCTGGTCCCAGGCCGCCCTCGAACAACCGACCCTGACCCTGCGCGGCGCGAGCGCGCGCGCCGCCCGCGACGCGCGAGGTCGCATGGTTGTGTGCGGTCTGGCCCTCGGAGCCGGCGCGACCGAAGCGGCGCCGACCACACCCGAGCCCTCGACCGAGGGCGGCTCCGCTCCCCCGCCCGCCCTGGTCGATGCGGCCGTCGCGATCGAGGACGTGACCCTCGCCTGGCGCGACGAAGCCGCCGGCGGTGACAGGCCGGTGGACCTCGGCATCGTCCTGCGTCGCTTCGGCCTGCGTGGACTGCACCTGCCCCTCGGCCCCGAGGCCGAGGCGCTCGAGCTGGAACTCCTGGTCGAGGCCCGCGAAGGCCAGGGTCAGGCGACGGCCACCGGTGACCTGGTGCCCCGCCCCGACGGCTTCGACCTGCGACTGGAGCTGGGCGGCGAGGGCCTCGACCTGGTCGCCGTGGAGCCCTACCTGACCGCCGCCGGGCTGTCCTCGACCCTCGAGTCGGGCTACGGCGCCCTGACGCTGACCGCCGCGGTCGATTGGCAGGGCGACGACACGATCGTCGCCGCGCAGATGGAGGGCGCCCGCTTCGCCGATGGCGAGCGCCCGCTGTTCCAATGGCGCAGCGCGACCCTGGAGGAGCTGACCCTGCCCGCGGACGGCCCCGCCCACCTGGGGCAGCTCTCCGTCTCCGATCTCAGCCTGCCCTTCGAGCGGCGCCCCGACGGCGGCTGGACCGTGGCCGGCATCGTCGCTCCGGGCGCGATGGAGACCCAGGTCCTGCGATCGTCCCTGCGCCTCGACCGATTGACCGTCGGCGACCGCATCGACGGCCCGCGGCGCACCCTGGTCATCGACGTCAGCGGCGGCGTCGACGGCGTGGTCAGCCAGCTCGGCGCCAAGGGCCAGGCGCGCCTCGAAGGCGGCGCGACGGGCCTCTCCTTCGACCTCGAAGCAGCGGGGGTCGATTCGCGCATCCTCGGTCCGCTGCTGGCCGAATCGGGCCTCACCTGCGAACTCGACGGCGCCGGCGCCGTGGCCCACGTGGAGTTGGATCTCGACGCCCAGGGCCGCGCCCAGGGGTCTGTCACCGGCCTGCGCTTCGGACGCGACGAGCAGACCTACCTGGGCCTCGACCGCCTCGAGTTCGGCCAACTCGACTTCACCGGCGACGTGCCGCACATCGGCGCGATCGCCCTGCAGGGCCCGCGCCTCACCGTGCGTCGAGACGCAGCGGGCGCCGTCCACGCTCTGGGCCTGCGCTTCGCCCCGCCGGCAGCGGTCGGCAGCGCCGCGGCGACCGCGACGGGCGGCGATGGAACGGCCAGCGCGAGCAGCGCGGACTCGGACAGCGCGGTCGCGATCGAGCAGACTCCGGCCGTCGCCACAGTTCCGGCTGGAGTCGCGTCGCCTGCGCCGGGCTCGACGTCTGCGCCATCGACCGCGCTGCCGACATCCGTGGTGGCGGCGTCGTCGCAGTCACAGTCGTCGCAGTCGTCCGCTCCGTCGTCAGCGCCCAAGTCGGCACCGTCGTCGTCGCTGGCCTCATCGCCGTCGTCAACGCCCTCCAGTTCGAGCTCGACTGCGACCTCCCCCGCGGCTGCGGCCCAGGCTTCGCCTGCGGGCGAGGCTTCAGCGACGACGACTGAGGCTGCAACCCGAGCCACGGCGACACCGGGTGGGGCCTTCGACTCCGTGCCGATTCCGACTCTGAAGTTCGACGGGTTGAAGGTCGAGGGCGGCGCCTTGACCTGGGTCGACGAGTTCGTGGGCGGCGCGCCGGGTGAACTCAGCTTCGAGGCCACCGTCGCGCCCTTCACCTCCGGTCCCGGCGGATCGGCACTCGAGGCGCGGTTGAGTGCCGCGGCCCCGGGACTGTTGACCGGTATCGAGCTCGCCCTCGACGCCGAGCTCGACCCGACCGACACCAGGGTCCAGCTCGACCTGCAGGGCCGAGGCCTGGACTCGACGGGCATCGGCCTCTACCTCCCGCCTGGCGTCGAGACGCTCCAGAGCCACTACGACCTCGACCTGCAAGCCCAGGCGGGCATCACCAGCGCCGACGACGGCGGCCTCGCCCTGCGCGCCGAACTGATCCTCTTCGAGCTACGCGGTGACGACGACGCTCCGCTGGCGGGCAGTCGTTCGGCCTCCCTCGTGGCCTCGCGCGTGGATCCCGCGGCCGGGGTCTACCTGTTCGACGAGCTGGTCGTCGGCGGCGTGGACATCGACATCGCGACCGACCTCGACGGCGCCACCGAGGTCGCGGGGATCCGGCTCGCGACCGCGCCCACCGAAGTCGCCGCGACCGGCGGCGGGGTCGAGGTCGCCGCGCAGCCAGCGTCGCCGCCCGCCGCCGATGCGGTCGCGCGCGAGATCGGCACGGTCTTCCCGACGGTTCGACTGGAGCGCCTCGATCTGAACCTCGGGCAAGTCACCTACCGCGGCGCCGCCCTGGGCGAGGGGGCCGAGCCGCTGGTGGTCACCGGCAGCGTCCGCAGCCCCGGTGCGCTCGAACTGTGTGGCCCGATTCCCGAGGACCTGCCGCCGATCCAGCTCGAGGCCCGCTTGCAGGTCGACCAGGCCGAGGTCGCGATCGACACCTCGCTCGAGCCCTTCAACGTCAGCCCGGGCGTCGAAGCGCAGCTGCGGGTCACGGGTATCCGAGGCGAGCGCCTGCGCGCCCTCGCCCCGGCCCTCGCCGAGCGCATCGACACCGAGCTGTTGGGCGAGGGTCGTCTGACCGCGCAGCTCTCCGGCGAGCTCGACCTGCGCCGCGCGAGCGTGCTGTCCTTCGACTTGAGCGACGGCTTCGCCGGCGAGCTGACCCTGGACGACCTCGATTGGCGGGACACGGTTGCGGACCAGCGTTTCCTGGGTCTCGACGCACTTCGAGTCGAGCTCAAGCGCGTGCAGCCTTCGGCCGGGCTCGTGCACGTGGGTCTGATCGAAGTGGTCAAGCCGTTCGTGCGAGCGGAGCTGGCCCCGGAGTACCTCGAGCTGCTGGGCCTGCGCTTCAAGACTCCCGAGGCGCCCGACCTGGCGGAGCTCGAGCAGGCCGCCGAAGCCGCCGAGTCCGAGGCGAGCGAGACCGACAACGCCGAGGCCGCAGTCGCATCCGATCAGGGCGTGGCAGACCAGGGCGCGGATCGACGCGTAGCCGACGGGCAGAGCACGGCCCAGCAGGACTCGACCGAGCAGACGGCTCCAGAGCGACAGGCAGGCGAGCAGGTCGCGGGCGCGCAGACCGGCGACGACCGGTCCGCAGCCGAACAAGGGGCCGTCGCGGAAGTCGACGCGCAGGAGACCGTGCGCGCGCCGAGCGACGAGACCGTTGCCGCAGCCGACGCGGCCCAGGACTCGGCGACGCGAGACTCCGGGGCACAGAACTCCGAGGCCGAGGCGAAACCGGCAGCGGTCAAGCCGCCGTTCGAGCTTCGCATCGACCAGTTGCTGCTGACGGGACTCGACGCCGAGCTACTCGACAGCACCGTCGATCCGCCTGCGGTGATCCCGCTGCGCTCGCTCGACGTGGAGGTCGATCAGTTCACGACCCTGGCCCTGACCGAGCCGCGTCCGATCCGCTTCAGTGCGTACCTGGGTTGCGGTGAGGTCGAGCTGCCGGCGCCGGTCCGCAGTCGCGGTGGCGTGCTGGGTGGGCTCGCCAGCGGTCTGGCCTCGGTGGTCACCGGCAACAAGGAGGAGCGGCGCACCGAGATGCGCCCCCTGTTCCAAGAAGTCGGCGCCAGCGGGCAAATCACCCTCGCGCCGGTCCCCACCGGTTGGGCGCGGATGAACATCGTCGGCTTCGAGCTCCTGGGCCTGCGCGGTTGGGCGCGCCGCTCGGGCATCGAGATCGGCGCCGGTGTGCTCGACTTCCGCACGCGCCTGCGCTTCACCGACGACGGGCGCGTGCGCACGGACTCGAAGGTGGTCTTCGACGACCTCTCCCTCTCCGAGCCCGCCGGTGGACCGATCTCCAAGTGGCTCAAGCTCCCGGCGCCGCTCGACTCGGTGATCTTCCTCCTGCGCGATGACAGCGGTGAGATCAGCCTGCCGCTCAACTTCACCGTCGAGGACGACGGCATCAGCACGAGCGTCCTCGCCGCCAAGGCCACCGCGACCCTGGCGCGGGTCATCGCCGACGCCGTGGCCAGCGCGCCGCTGCGGGTCACCGGCACCCTGACCGGGATGTTGGGCCTGGGCGGGAGCGAGCCCGACCGCGAGCCGGTGGTGCGCGAGGTGACCTTCCCCGCCGGCCTGACCATTCTGGGCGCAGAGGCCCAGGCGACCCTCGATGAGGTCGCCAAGCTGATGCGCGACGACGACAAGCTCGAGCTGACCGTCGAGCATTTCCTCGGCCAGCACGACATCGCGCGCACCGACGCCCTGGTCAACCCCGATCCGGCCACCTGCCTGGAGCTGGCCGACCGAGTGTCGCGACGGCTGGAGTTGCTCGAGGCGGACCGCGCCGTGCTCGCGGCCGAGGCCCGGGTGAGGCTGTTGATCGACTCGGGCAACGCCGCGGTCGAGGCCGCCGCCGCCCTGCGCCTGGTGGAGACCCGCATCGGTCGGGCCGAACGCGCCCTCGACGACCTCTACGGGCGACTGCGACCCGGCGACGAGCGCCGCCGGCCCCGACGGGTTCGCGCCGGGGCCCTGGAGCTGGCCGACCTGCGCCAGACCACGGTCCTCGAGCACCTGCTGGTCCTCGACGGGTCCCTGGAGGAGCGCGTGGACCTGCGTTCCCCGCGCTTGGACACGGACGCGGCCCCCGAGATCGGCCGAACGGTGTTGACCCTGCGCCGGCGGCGCTGATCGCCCGCCGCTGCAACCAACTGCGCTGGAGGCTCTTATGAATCCAGGTCCCAAAACCTGGCAGGGGCGTGTTTCGTTCGCGCCACTTCCGCGTTCTGGGTGGTCGCAGCCGATCGTGTGAACCCGCGATTCGGCACCGGGCCCCGGAAGAAGGATGGAGGGTCACGCGACGGCGCTTCGAGCGCGTGGTCGCGCGCGGCTCGAGGGAAGCCGGTCGGCTGCGGTCCCCTGGGGAGTCCCCGGTGGGACGGCGGGGTTGTGGGACGGCGAATTCTGGGAAGGCGAATTCTGGGAAGGCGGGGTGGAGCGATAGCGGGCAGGGCCGGCGCGGCGTCCCCCGCCGAGAGCCCTCGGGATCAGCCCTGAGGCGGATCCACGGGGATCGAGCTCCCCCGGAGTGGGGCGCGCCACCGGCGCGCCGCAAGGGACCCGGCCATGACGACCCAAGGGCGGGAGCCCCGCCCCCGCTCCCCTCAGGCGCAGCCCGCGGGGAGTCGATCGTCCGCCCATGGACGATGCCCCGCGAGCCGAGCGAGAGCTGGCCCAGATCGCCCTGGTCCCCGTCCGCCGCCGGGTCCGGGTCGCCGGTCCGACCCCTGCGGGCGCAAACCGACCCGACCAAGGAGCCGACCCGTGCGCGATTGCCTGATCCTCGGCTCGGGCCGCAGCGGCACCAGCATGGTCGCCGGGAGCCTGGCGCGGTCGGGGTACTTCCTGGGTCAGGACCTCTACGCCCCCCGCGCCTGCAACCCCAAGGGCTTCTTCGAGGCGCCCGAGATCAACGGGCTCAACGAGGAGCTGATGGCTCCGGCGGTGCCCGCCTCGCCGCGGCTGGGCGCCGGTCAACGCTGGTTGGCGCGCCTGCCCGCGGGCGCGCGCCTGGCCTCGGGCCCCGACCTCGACGCGCGCCTGGCCGCCGCCTGCGCGCATCGCCCCTTCGCCTACAAGGACCCGCGTTTCTCCTGGACCCTGCCGGCCTGGAAGCCGCACCTGGGCGACGCCGGCCTGGTGTGCGTCTTCCGCCATCCGGAGCTGACCGCGCGCAGCATCGTGGAGGAGTGCGCCAGCGCCGAGTACCTGGCCGACGTGCGCTTCGACGGGGCGGATGCCCTGGCCCTGTGGCACGACCTCTACCAGCGGCTGGTCGAAGAGCACGCCGCGGGCGAGACGCTGCTCTTCCTGCACTACGACCAGGCCCTGTCGGGCGCCGGCCTCGAGCGCCTGGGCCAGTTCCTCGACGCGCCGGTCGACCTCGACTTCCCCGAACGCGGCCTGCGGCGTTCGCCGGACACGGCGCAGCTCGGTCCCGAACTGCGCGAGCTCTACGCGCAGCTCTGCGACCTGGCCGGGCACCGCCCTGAGTCACAGTCCCTGTCGATCCGCGTGGGCGCGCCGGAGCACGCGCCGCTCGTCGCCGTGGTCGGCATCGCCACCGACGACAACCGCGAGCAGTGGCCCCAGGCCCTCGAGCAGCTCAGCGGTCAGCGCGGGGTGCGGGTCGAGACCTGGGTCGTCGACGCCACGCGGTTGCAGGACCTCGAGCTCGATGGCGCGCGCGTGACGCGGCTGGTGCGGCGCTCGATCGGCGCCAGCCTGGCCCACATCGCCGAGACCTCCGACGCCCCCACCATCGCCTTCGTCGATCCGCGCGCCAGCGCCCTGCCCCACCGGCTGCTGCGTAGCGCGACGGAGCTGGAGCGCGATCCGACCAAGCGCGCGGTGCGTTGCCTGCTGCAACAGACCGGGCGCGGCGGCCAATTCCAAGCCTGCGTCGATCCCCTGGCCAATCTCGACCACGCCTGGCCCCTGTGGATCGCGACCCTCGCCTGTCGACGGGAGGCCCTGGCGGCGATCGATCGCCGCGCCTTCCGGCCGGCCCTGCGGGAGCTGGTCGGTGCTTGGGCGCGCGACGGCCAGTTGGGGCTGGTCGGTGAAGGCCTGGCCCTCGCCGACCGCGAGGAACTGGCCCACGCCCGCGCCGAGACGGCCGCGCAGGAGCACCGGCTGTCGCTCGAGGGCCGCGACACCGACGAGGCGCCCCTGGTCTCGGTGATGATGGCCCACCATCGACGTCCCGACGCGATCTTCGAGACGCTCGAGTCCTTCTGCAACCAGACCCTGCCGCCCTCGGCGCTCGAGTTGATCGTGATCGACGACAACTCGGAGCTGGCGCTGGTGGACGAGCTGCGCGCGCTGGAGCTGCCGGTGCAGTTGACCGTGCTGCGTCAGGGCGGCGGCGGCGCGGGCAACGCGCGCAACCTCGGCCTGCCCCTGGCCCGCGGCAGGTTCGTGCTGTTCGTCAACGACGACACCATCGCCGACCCGGACCTGGTCGAACGCCACCTCGCGGCCCACGCGGAGCTGGCCCGACCGGTGGCGATCATGGGGCACTTCCGCCAGCCGACCGAAGCCCTCGACAACGCCCTGCTCGACCTGTTCGAGCGCACCACGCACCTGTTCGGCTACGTGGGCTTCGAGGATGGCGCCGAGATCGGCGGCGGCAACCTGTACACCTGCAACGTCAGCGTTCCGCTCGACGCCGTGCGCGCGATCGGCGGGTTTGACCCCGAATTCAGCCACTACGGCTGCGAGGACACCGACCTCGGCCTGCGCCTCGAGGACATGGGCGTCCCGCTGGTCTACCGCGCCGAGTGCCGCGCGCTGCACCGCCACCGCGTCGACGAGGCGACGATCACGCGGCGCAATCCGCTGGTGGCCCGCGCCCACGCGCGCCTGTTCGCCAAGCATCCGCGCGCCTTCCGACCCTGGCTGCCCATGGACTGGTCGGACGAGAAGGTCGTGCGCGACCGCCTGCAGCGAGGCGTCGCCGCCTTGGATCCCCTGCGTCGAGTGGTGCGCAGCCTCGGCGCCCTGGACACCGGCGCCCTGCGCCGGTCGAGCCCCGAGCTGGGGCAACTCGGGGTCGAGATCGAACATCGCCTGGAGGGCGCCTTCGAGCTCCACAACGGACCCCTGTGGTGGAAGGGCTTCATCCAAGGCTTCGAAGAGCAGGGCGCGCACCGCTTCGAGGATCTGTTGGCGCGGGTGCCCCTGGAGTTGACCGGCGTCGAGGGCCCGTCGGTGCTTCTGCGCGTGCGCCGCGGGGAGACCGCTTGGCTGGCCCTGGTCGAGCGCTTCGTCGCCCGCCAGGACGAGCACGACCAGACGCTGTTGCTGTGGAACCAAGGCGACCTCGGACCGGGCGCGGACGCGATCCGCCAGGCCGTCGCGCCGGCCCTGGCGCGCGCGGCGCAGCACGGCCGCGCGCCGCGCCTGGCCCTGCTCGACGCCGCGCTGCCCTGGGCCGAGGTCGGCCGGGTCTTCGCCGCCTGCGACGGCTGGATCGGTGCCGCGGGCGACTCGGACCCGGATGATGCCGACATCGCCGCTGGTGCCGGCTGCGCCGAGGTCGACGTGAGTGCGTGGCGTGGCGCCGCGCCCGTGGCTCCCCTGACGGAGTTCACCTGGCGCGTGCTGTGTCGCCCGGACTGGTCGACCGTGACCGACGCCGCGACCCTGGCTGCCCTGGCGGAGCCGCTGATGGACTCGGGCGACGCCTGCCTGGTCTTCGCCCACGGACCGGACGAGGCCCCCACCGACGCCCTGTTGGCCGAGCTGGGGCCGATGTTGGACGCCCTGCACGGCGCGCACCGCGCGCTCGACGTGGTCCTGCACGAGTGCGCCGCGAACGAAGTCGGCGAGCTCGCCGCCGCCTGCTCCCTGTGGCTCGATCTGCCCTCCGGGCGGACCGTCGCGGGGGCGGAGGGCTTGGAGCGCTGCGCCCGCGCCGACGAACTCGCGACCGGCTTACGACGACTGCGGTCGCTGGCGCTCCCCGCGCTCGCCACCGCGCAACTGCGCGAGCCCGCGCGCGACTGGAGGGTCCCGGCCCATGCGTAGTGTGATCGTGCTCGGCTGCGGCGGCAGCGGCATCGCGGCCTGCGCCGCGGCCCTGGTGGGCGCGGGGCGCTCGGTCGGTCCGGACCCTGTGCCGCCGAGCCTGCGCCAGCCCTTGGGCGTGCACCACTCGTCGGCGCTCGACGCACTGCTCGAGCGCTTGCTGCGACCCGGAGCGGCCCCTCGCCCGCGCACCGCCGCGGGTCGCGCCTGGCTCGCGCCTCGCCGGCCCGAGCGGCCGATCGTCGTCGACGAAGCCGCGCGGGACGACCTGGCGCGGATCGTCGCCGCCGAGCCCTTCTGCCTGGCCCATCCGGGCCTCGCGGCGGCCTGGCCCGCGCTGCATGGCGAGCTGCCGTCGGCGGCCCTGCGGGTCGTGGTCTTCCGCGATCCGGCGACGACCGTCGCGGCCTTGGTCGACTCCAGCGCCTTCGATCCGCAGGAGCGGATGCACGCCGAGGCCGACCACCTGGGCCACTGGCTGCGCACCTACCGCGGCCTGCTCGCCGCCGCCGAGCACGATGGGGCCGAATGGCACTTCGTGGAGCTCGACGAGCTGATCCACGGCGCTGGCGCCCAGCAGCTCGCGGACCACGCGGGTGCCGTGGCCACCCACGTCCTCGACCCCCTCGCTCCGCGGCCGGCCGTGGAGGACCACTCGAGCGGCGCCGCGGCCGACGAAGCCCGCGCCCTCTTGGCCGAGCTGCGAGCCCGGGCGACCGCGACGCCCAGGGCGACGCCGCCTGTCGCGCCGGCGCCGCACATCGCCGCGGTGGCCCTCTCCGACGGCGCGGACCTGGCCGGACTGGCCGCCCTGCGCGCGCGGGTCGCGGCCCAACGCGGCGTCGCGGCCGAGTTGATCGTCGTCGACACCTCGTTCGAGGGCGGACTGCAACTCGAGGGCGCGACCGTCGTCCACGAGCCCTGCCCCAGCCGCGGCGCGGCCCTGGCCCGGGCGGCCGCCGCCACCGATGCGGAGCTGTTGGCCCTGGTCGACCCGCGTTGCACCGACCTGCCCACCCGCCTGATCCGCGCCGCGCGGGCCCTGGGCGACCATCCGGAGCTGGACCTGGTCACCACCGACCTCTACCTGGTCGATGGCCCTCGCCTGGCCGACCGCGTGCACCCGGGCGAGATGGGTGACGTGCCCGCTGCCTTCTGGTGGGCGACCCTGACCCTGCGCCGCGAGCTGCTCCTGCAGGCGCCGCGCGCTGCCTTCCGGCGCGCCGAGCTGGCCCTCTTGGCCCAGGCGCGCGCGACCTCGAAGGCGGGGCACCTGGAGCTGCCGACGACCCTGGTCGAGCTCCGTGACTTCCGCGCCGCCGCCTCCGAGGCAGCCGCCGACGGCGCCCTGCTGGCCCTCGACGCGCGGGCCCTGCCCGCGGACACGGCTCCGGCCCTGTCGGTGCTGTGCTGCAGCTACCAACGCCGCGAGACCCTGGTGCGCGGCATGGAGTCCTTCGCCCGCCAGGAGTTGGCGCCGGGCACGTTCGAGCTGGTGCTCGTCAACGACGGCTCGACGGACGGCACGGCGGAGCTGCTCGACGGACTAGAGCTGCCGATCCCCGCGCGAGTCGTCCACCGCGAGAACGGCAAGCTGGCGGCGGCGCGCAACAGTGGCCTGGCCGTGGCGCGGGGCGAGCTGGTGCTGCTGGTCAACGACGACACCATCGCCCACCCGGACCTGGTCGAGCGGCACCTGCGGACCCACGCGCGGCTGGGCGAGCAACGCGTCTGCGTGCTGGGCACATTCGAACAGCGTCCCGCCGCCCTCGACAACGCCCTGCTGCGCCACCTGGAGGGCTCCTGGGAGGTCTTCGGCTACTCGCAGCTCGAGCCCCAGTCGTTCACCGACGCGCTGCACTTCTACACCTGCAACGTCAGCGTGCCCCTGGCGGCCCTGCGCGAATGCGGCGGCTACGACCGCACCTTCCAGCACTACGGCTGCGAGGACACCGACGTGGGCGTGCGCCTCGAGCAGCTGGGCTACCGCGTGTTCTACGACGACCGCGCGCGGGCCTGGCACGACGACCGCTTCGGCTTCGACTACCTGAAGCGGCGCCAAGCCATGGTCGCGCGGGCGTTCGTGCGCCTGTTCCTGCGCCACCCAGCGGTGCGCGCGCGTTGGGAGGGAGAGCCGGAGTCCCTGGCGATGGTGGCCCACGAGCAGTGGGACGCGGCGAGGCTCGCTGCGGCGGAGGCCGCGGCTCGCACCCTCGCGACCACCGACCTGGGCGCGCTCGAGGCCTTCGACGAGCACGAGTTCGCGGCCCAGGTCTGCTCGAGCCTCGGCAACTTGACGCGCGAGCTGCACCGGCAGTGGTGGCTGCAGGGCACCGCCCAGGGTCTGCGCGAGGCCGGGCTCACCGGACTCGACCAGGTCGTGGACAACGAGGGTGAGCCCGTGGCCCTGACCACGACGCGGCCGCGGCGAATCCTGGCCTGGCCGCGCTACGACGATCCCGAGAGCCTGGCGCGCCTGTTCGCGATCACCGGTGCGGCCCTGCGCGATCCGCGCGTGGCCCTGGTGCTGCGCTTCGATCCGGCGCGGGACGGCGACCGAGCCCAGGTCGACGCCGCCCTGGAGCGCGCCTACCACGAGCACTTCCCGGCGGGCGACCAGGTCGAGTTCGACCTGGTCTGTGGCCCCCTGGACGATCGTTGGGACTGGCTGCGCCTGCGCCGCTCGATCGACGTCACCGCCATCGTCGGAGGCGAGCCCGAGGCCCTCCTGCGCTTCGTCGACACGGAGCTGCTGGACAGCGCGGCGCTCGCGCAGGAGTGGCTCGCGACTTTCGGGCCGGCGCGGGAGAGCGAGCCCGTGCAGCGCGCGGCGCTCGGCAGCGGGCCCGAGTTGTCCGTGGTCGTGCCGACCTGCAACCGTCCGCGCGAGCTGGGGCAGTTGCTGCTGGCGCTCGCCAACCAGAGCCTGGACGCCGATCGCTTCGAGGTGATCGTCGTCGACGACGGCTCCACGCGACCCGCCCGAGAGCTGATCGAGGCGCGCCCCTGGCCCTTCGAGCTGCGCTGGCTGCGGCAGGAGAACGCCGGACCCGGCGCCGCGCGCAACCGCGGTGTGGAGTCGGCGCGGGCCCCGGTGGTGGTCTTCTTCAACGACGACGCGATCCCGCTCGAGGGTTGCCTGGCAGCGCACCTGGCCGCCCAACGCGGCGACGTCGTGCCCCACGCCGTGCTCGGGTCCTTCCCGCTCATCGGCCGCCGCCGCCAGGACCCCTTCGCGGAGCTGATGGAGCGCTCGACCATGCTCTTCGCCCAACCGGCGATGAAGGCCGGCGTGCTCTACCAGGGCCTGGCCTTCTGCACCGGGAACATCTCCGTGCGCCGCGAGGTGCTCGAGCGCCTGGGCGGCTTCGACGGGGAGCTGCCCTTCGCCGGCGCGGAGGACTCGGAGCTCGGCCTGCGGATGGAGCGCGAGTTGAACCTGCGCGTGCGCTACCTGCCCCAGGCCCGGGCGGGGCACGACCACCAGCTCGAAGTGCGGGGCTTCGCGCGGCGCCAGCGCGTTCTGGGCTGGTCGATCGCCCGCATGGCGCGCAAGCACGGGGACGCGAGCCTGATCGAGCCCGGCCTCGACTCGGCGGACCCGGCCTTCTGGGCGCGCCTGGCCGCCGACATGATCGGCAGCGAGGCGGAGCTGGAACGCCTGGTGGAAGCCGTGGCCGCCGCGTCGTCACCGATCGAGGACGAGGCCCGCCGCGGCGCCCAGGCCGAGGCCCTGCGCCCCCACGTGGAGCGCGTGCGCGAGATCGCCTTCCGCCAGGGCCTGCTCCTGGCCCAAGCGGGAGTCAGCGCCGAGCGGCTGCACGACACCCCGCTCGAGGCTCGCCGGCCCCGGGCTCTGGCGAGTTAGTGTCCTGGACCACGTCGGTCAGCGCAGCGCGCGCAGGCGATCGAGCTCCGCGCCGAGCTCGGCCAAGACCCGGGCGTAGCGCTCGTCGCCGACCAGGTTCTCGCGTTCGCCTGGGTCCGCCTCGAGGTCGACCAGTCGGTCGTGGAGACCCAGGCGCAGCAACTTGAAGCGCTCGCCGCGCACGGCGCAGCGCTCGACCTCGTAGGGCCCGGGGCCGTTGGGGCGGAAGAACTCGGCGAACAGGAAGTGCCGGGCGCCCATGGCCGCCGGATCCGCCAGGCAGGGCGCGAAGCTGACCGAATCGAGGGCCGTCGAGGCGTCGCCGCCGCACAGCTCGACGATGGTCGCGGCCAGGTCGACCGAGTGCACCAGGGCGGAGCTGCGCCCCACCGCGACGCCGGGCCCGGCCACGATCAGCGGGACGTGGATGCCGCCCTCGTAGACGCTGCCCTTGGCCTGTTCGGGATCGCGGGAGCGTTCGACGACCTCCTTGGGCGTGCCGTTGTCGCCCAACACGATCACCAGGGTCCGCGTCAGGTCGACCCCCTCGAGCAGCCGGCCGAGCTCCGCGTCCGCAGCCTCCAGAGCAGCCTTGTAGTAGCTGCGCTTGGTCCTGAGCGGCGGCTCGGTATGCAGGCCCTCGGGCGGGTACTCGTCCCAAGGGCTGTGGCCGGCAGTGAAGCTGAGCACGCACAACCACGGCGCGCGGGCCGTAGCGATCCAGGCCGCCGCATCGCTCACCTGCACGCTGGTGACGTAGTCCGTCGACGGGGCCCGCGTGCCCGACTCGACGCGGATCCAGTTGCTGTAGGTGTCGGTGCCGGTGAAGTTGTGGAGGTGCCCGGCGAAGTAGTCGAAGCCGTGTCGCTCGGGCGCGTCGAGGCCGCCCTCGCGGTTCGACAGGTGCCACTTGCCGATCATGGCCGAGCTGTAGGACTCGGGCAGCATGGCCGGCAACAGAACCTCACTCGGCTCCAGGGCGGGCGTGTTCGGCTTGACCGACTGGCCGATCCCCGTGCGCCGGCTGTACCGGCCGGTCAGGATCGTCGCGCGGGTCGGCGAGCAGACCGGATTGGTCCAGGCGCGGGTGAAGACCGTGCCGCGCGCGGCGAGGGCTTCGATCGTCGGCAGGGACGGGCAGTCGGAACCCACGCCGTAGGTGGTCAACTCCTCGACGCTGACGTCGTCGAGCACCACGAGCAGCACATTGGGCGCGCCGTCCGGCGCGGTCGCAGCGGCGTCCCGGCCCTCCCCCGGCGATTGCGGCGAGCAAGCGACCAGACCCGCGACGATGACGGCCAGGGCCGCCGCGACGGCCGCTCGGACCGCCCTGGGGCTGGCGTGGGGAGGGGAGGTCCGCATGGGGATTCCGGGCGCCCACCGGCGCCGGGCGGACCATAGCACGGCCCCCCTTGTGGCCCGCACCCGCCCGCGCCAGACTCCGGCCCATGTACGCCGCGATCTACGCCTGGAAGGCGATCCCCGGGCGCGAGGAGCGCTTCCGCGCCGGTTGGCGCCGCGTCACCGAGGCCATCCGTCGCGAGCACGGCAGCTTCGGCTCGCGCTTGCACCGCACCGACGACGGGCGCTTCGTGGCCTACGCCCTGTGGCCCAGTGAGGAAGCCTGGAAGGCGGCCATGGCCGGCGCGCCGGTGGACCCCGAGGGCGCGCAGATGATGACCGACTCCGCCGAGCCCGACGGCGTGAGCAGTTCGGTGGTCGCGACGGGCGAGGTGCTCGACGACCTGCTGCTGCAGCCCTGAGGCGACGGCGCGACGCCGAGTCCGCCGTCCGGTTTGCCCCGCGAAGAGCGCGGGGCACAGATCGCAGAGAAATGTCGGTCGACTGCAGGCAGCCCGTTGGCGGCCTCGCGCGGGGCCGACGGGCCCCACGGTACCGGGATGCCAGGTGACCTCGCCGAGCGTTTCGAGGCGCCGCTTCGGTTGCGCGATCGAGCGATTTCTTTCCTGTTGCAGCGACCCGGCGTCGAAGGATCCGCGCGCCTAGGATCGAGCCTCGGCATGGGGGAGATTGCATTCCCTCGCCTCCACCTCTCCCGAACATCGATTCAGACGTGAACTTGATCCAACTCCGTCTTGCACCCGTCGCCGTTGCGGCGCTCGCACTCATCAACGGCGCGGCAGCACAGGGCGGACTCAACCCGACCCAGACCTGCCTCGACTACTACCCGACCAACTCGGTCGATTGGCCGGCTTCGGGCCTGGGCGCGGCTGCGGACTTCACCCGCATCATCGCCGGTAACTTCGACGGCACCGAAGACCCCGACGGCATCGACCTCGTGGGTCTGGTCGGCACGAACCTGGTCTATCTGCCGCGCCTGCACTTCCAGACGGCGATGTACGACATCCCTCTGGTGGCCGCGGCGCCGACCGATATCGAGGTCCTGCGTCACCCGATGTTCGGAGGGCAGGACAGCCTGCTCGTCGCCGACGAGTACGGCCTGCACCGCATGACGTTCACCGGTTCGCCGAGCTACACGCTGGACACCCTCTCGGTCGGCACGGCTTGGAACTCCGCGACCATGCTGCATACGGCCGACCTCGACCAGGACGGCGCCCAGGACGATGTCGTGGCCCTCGCTGCCGATGGTGTGACCGTGCTGGTGATGCTCGACGCGGACGGCGCCTCGCCCGTCGCCACGTCCTTCACCGCCTCGGACGACGTGCTCGACATCGAGACCGTGGAGTGGGCCAACCTGGCGGGCCCGGCCGCGCTCGAGATCGCGGTGCTGGCGGAGGACGGCATGACCATCTACAAGCCCGACGGGTCCTTCGTGCGCTTCTTCGCCCACGCGGCCCTTCGCGGACAGATCGCGCGCATCCAGACCGGTGGCGCCCTCGACCTCCTGGCTTGGACGCGGCCGAAGCTGGGCCAGTCGGCGTCGGAGGTCGTCGTCGTGGAGCTGCTCACCGTCCACGTGGGGCCCCTGGCGCACTTCGACCTGTGCGGCACTTCGATCGACGTCCAGCCGGTGACCTCGGCCGGCGGTGACTACAACGACGACGGTCTCGACGACCTGTTCATCACCCACCAGGAGAACGAGACCGCGGTGGTCCTGATCAACCAGGGGACGGCGCCCTGGTTCACGACGACTGGCGACCTGGCCTACGACGTGATCCCGCTCAGCTCCGCGGGGCTGGGCACGGGCGCCGGGAACCTGGCGATCCCCGTCTTCGAGGACCTGGACGGCGCCGGCCGTGCGGACATCGTTCAGATGGTCTCGACCACCGGGACGATCGAGGTCTGGCTGCGCGCGCCCTTCCAACGGCAGTTGACCACCGGCGAACCGGAGAGCTCAGCGGACATCGCGCGCACCGAGTCGGGCTTCACCCCCGGAGACGCCACGACCACCCCCCCGGAGGCCGGGCAGCTCGAGTTCGCCTTCAACGTCCCGGTGACCGATCCGGTCAAGACGCACATCGAAGTGCTGCTCGCGGTGCAGGACGACCCGCTGAACAACTACGTTGATGAGGACCTGCTCTACCACGCCGTGCATCCTCTGGCGACGGGCTCGGCGCAGGTGCTGGTCCTGGGCGATCTCGAGACCCTGCTCGGGAGCACCGTGATCGACCCGGGGGACATCCAGACCGGCTACTTCTGGACGAACAAGCGGCACTACTACATGCGCTACCGCTTCGTCACGGCCGACGTCAGTGGCTCGACGATCACCATCACGAACCCCGGTCGCTGGTTCACCGGCGGCTGGACGATTAGGTGGGAAGACTTCCCGGCGGCGTACAGCCTCAGCGCCCTGTCCAGCTACATGCTCTCCGAGGGCGGAATCACGGACAGCGAGTTCACGCTCTTGACCGAGGTCGACATCAGCGGCGGCTCGGGCGCGGGAACGGCCTTGGGAGCGTACGTCCCCATGCAACGCACGCCCCCCTTCCCTCCGGGTCAGGTCCCGACCCTTCCGGCGGTGTCCGTTGGCCCGGCGACGACGACGCTCTGATCCAGCCGTGATTCGGGCGACTCGAGTCGCGAGGCCCGGCGGTCTCGCCGTCGGGCGAGCGCCGTCGGGCGAGCGCCACGTGTGAGCCGAGTGGGCGCCGGCCGCGCCCACTCGGCTCGCTGCGTTCAAGGGAACAGCGCTCGATGGCCCAGGCCCAACACGCTGAAGCGCGCCCGCTGGGCTGCGACCGGCTCGGCGGCGATCGCCAGGCGCAGGGCCTCGGCCGGGGAGCTGCCCGCGGCCAGCTCGGTCGTGACCCGCCCCAGGATCACCAGGGCCGCGCGGTATTCGACCCGACCGTCGGCGACGAGCACGCAGGACGCGCCGCGGGCCAGGGAGGTCCCTCCGAGGGTCGCCGACTGGTCGTCGCCCAGGCGCACCGGACCGCGGGAGGACCCGCAGGCGCACAGGATCAGCAGGTCGGTGTGGAGCGCCGGAAGGTCGCCCGCATGGACCAGCTCGGGACCGTCCTCCCCCGCCAGGACCAGGGCGGCGCCGCGCTCCTCCTTCCCGTCCCAGACCCCGTGGCAGAACAGGTGCACGATCCGGTGGTGCTGGCCGGTGAGGTCCTCGAGGTCCTCGCGCGTGGCGGCCTCGATCAAGCGGGTGCGATCGGCCAGGGGGCCGCAGAGCTCGGCGCGTGCCTCGTCATCGAAGGGCAGGACCTCCAAGGCCGAGAAGCCTTGGGGGTCGGCGTTCACGGCGAGCACCAAAGCCTGTTCCGCGAGGGTCCTCGCGACGGCCGCGCGCTGGGCCAGGTAGAAGCCCACCGGCAGGGAAGGCTGGGTACTGATCGCGCGCAGGGCGCCTAGCTCCCGGGACGAGGGCCGGTGGCGCAGCGCTTCGGGGCGCTCGCCGTCACCGGTCTCGAGTCCGACCCAGCCGGGCAGCTCGGCCACGCGCAGGTTCGGCATCAACTCGAAACCCACCAGCGTCAGGACGCTGTGGTCGGTGACCCAGTCGCGCAGGTCGGGGGGGAAGAGGGCCTTGCTGAGTGCCTCGCCTTGCGGCCCGTCGGCGCGAGCCCGCGCGCGGACGGCCTCCGCGACCAAGGGCTGGAGCTCGTCCACGGCCGGCAGGTGGTAGTGCTTCAGTTCCTGGCGATCGAAGGCGAAGAGGTGCGACGTGTCGACCGCGGGCAGGAACACCAGGCAGCCCTCGCCCTCGACCAGCATGGAGGAGCGCACCTGTTCCAGGCTCGGCGCAGCCAGCCCGAGCTGCCGCGCTTGGGAGCCGAGGGTCTGCACTTCGATCAGCACGCGCAGGGCCGCCTCGTGGCCGTCCTCAGCGGTGGTTCCGGTCAGCGCCGCGTCGATTGCCGCCGACAACACCCGCGTTCGACGCGCGTGGAAGTGCAGGAAGCCGATGCCACCGGGGCGCGGCGGGGTCGAAGCCCAGGAGCCGATCAGGTTGCCAAGGGCGCGGTCGAGCCGCACACGCGCATCGGCTTGCTGCTCGCAGGCGCCGTCGCAGGTCCCCAGACAGTCCCCGTCGCAGCTGAGCGGGTGCCAGTAGCGCCATTCGAGCGCAGCCAGCAGGCCGGCGTCCTCGAGGGGCCGGTCGTCGACTCCCCGCGTCTGCTGCTCCAAGGTCCGCGCCGCGGCCAGGGACTCGCGGATCTGCGCCGCGCCGTCCTCGCTCGCCGCGCCGCCGGCTTGGTCCAACATGAGCGCGTCGACCAGGTGGATCTGCAGCGCCGCTCGATCGGGGATGCCGAGCTCGTCGGATCCCAAGGCCTCCCGAATCAGCTCGACCGCCTCGTGGGTGGGCAGCTTGCCCTCGCGCGCAAGCTCCAGACTGGCCAGTCCGTCGACCGCCGTGAGCAGGCCTGCGAGGCGCCCAAAGGCGGGGTCCACGCGCGATTTGCCCACGAGGTCGCGCACACGATCGAAACTCTCGATCAACAGCAGGCGGTCGATGTCGACCAGCAGCGCGGCTTCGAGAGCGCTCGGCACGCCCACGTCCCCGGCCAGCTTGCGGGCCTCGTCGAGGGGCTCCTTGGCGCGGTCGACCAGGCCCTGCTCCAGGAAGACCTGGGCCTGGGCCGCCCGCAGGCGCGAGAGCACGGCGTAGTGGCCCCGAGCGAAGTCGGGGCCCATGGCCGCCGGATCGCCGATCGCCGTCAGGGTCTCCTCGCAGGCGACGAGCTCCTTGTCGACCTTGCCCCAGTCGCCCGACCTGCGAGCCACCTCGGCGCGCACGAAGTGCACCTCGGGCGCGACCAGCAGCAGTTGCGAGTCGTCCTTGAAGGCCTCGAGGAACCAGCCCAGGACTCGATCGGCCGCGTCCAGCCGACCGGCCGCGAACAGGCCCTCGGCCAGGGTGCGGCAGTACCAGCCCGAGTAGTAGGCCCCCAGAAGGGTGCCCCGCTCGCGCGCGTCGGCGCGCAGCTCCGTGGATGACGGGAGGTTCGCGAGCACGCCCTCGGGTCGCTCGGCCAAGAGCAGGTCCAACTGCAAGAACTCGATCGCGCGCTCCTGCTCGGCGACGTCGTCGCCTGCCCGCCGCAGCTCGGTCCAGCGATCTCCGATGCGCCCCCATGCGTCGGGGTCGTCACCCGGACCGAGCTCGTACACCAACTGCCCCACCGAGGGCGGCGGGCTCGCGTCCTGGCGAGTCTCGCCGATGCCTCCCAGCGCGATCAGCGTCAGTCCGACGAGCGCGAGGCCGGCCCCCGTACGGGCCCGGCCAGTAGCTCTCCGAAGGGACCGAGCACCTCTACCTCCCAGTCGATCAGTGGTGGCAGGGCGGCGAGCTGGGCTGGCGAAGGCGTCCAGTGGGTCCATTCGGTCTCGACCTCGATGAGTGGCTCGCCACCGGCCGCGGCGTCGTAGACGCGCAGCACGAAGCTGACGTCGGAGCGCTCATCATAGGCCCAACGGAACTCATCGAACGACCGGACGCCGCCAGTCGGCGCGAGCAGGGTCAGACCCTCTCCCATGTAGATCGGCGCGGGCACGGCCCCACCGGACTCGATCGACTCTCGCCCCGATCCGCCGAGCCACCAGCCCAGACTCAACAGCAGCACGGCCGCCGCCGCGAGGGTGGCAACACGCAGGAGCCAGGGACCGGAGATCGGCTGTTTGGACACACCCGCCCGGTTCGGCTCCAGGTGCGCCCCGTCGGCGCCGGGCTCTTCGGGCCGCGCTGGCGCCGCCGCCCGTGGACGGTCCGACGACGGTTGGGCGAACTCGCCCCTGCTGAAGCGCTCGATCAGTCGCTCGACCTCCTGCTCGCCGGGCGCCCCTTCGAAGCGTGCTGCGGCGGCGAGGTCCTGGGCTTGGTCGCGGGCTGCGGCATTGAGCCGCTGGATGCGGCCGAAGATCACCTCGACCTCCGCGCGGCATTCCGGGCAGCGTTCGAGCTGCTCGCGGACGAGCGGATCCGAGGGATCCAGTTCCCCGGTCGTAAGGGCTTCGAGCAGGGCGTCATGGTCGTGGTGGGCAAGGGGGTTCATTGCTGGGTAGACCTCCTCGCTTCGAGCAAGATCTCGAGCGATTTGAGTCCGCGGTAGTAGCGGGCCTTGGCGGTGTTGGGGGAAACACCCAAGCGGACGCCGATGGCCTCGAAGGTCAGATCCTCGAAGTGCTTGAGCCTGACGACGTCGGCGACGCTCGTCTCGATGCGCTCCAGGCTGCGGTGCACGTCCTCGAACTCGAAGGGGTCGGGCTCGTCGCCGGGGTCCAGGGACTGGTCGTCGACCAGGGTCAAGCGACCGCCCTTGCGACGCAGGGCGTTCATGAACTCGAAGGCGGTGATGCGGTACAGCCAGCCGTCGAAGGCCGAGAAGCCCTGGTACTGGTCGAGCTTGCGCCACACGATCAGCAGCACGTCCTGGCTGACGTCGGCCAGGTCCTCGAAACTCAGCACCCCGCCGAAACGCGCGTTGCGAGCCGCGAGGACCCGCGGAACGGTGCGCAGCCGCGCCGCGAGCTCGCCCAGGGCCGCCCGCTCACGCCGCAGGGCGCGTTGCACGAGATCGAAGTCGGCGTGGGGCTCGGGAACCAAGGCGAGGTCCTCGGCTCGGACTCGAGGATCGCGGTGGATCATAGGCCTCGACCAGGGGGATGAAGGGGTCCGGGTTGGATCGGCTTCCGACCGCTGGAACCGAGGTGCCCCATGGAGCGGTACCGTCGCGGCCTTCCGCTGCGGTTGCCTGATTCGGTCGAATCCTCGATCCCGCGCGCCCGGCCGAGAGCTCCGCAGCCGCCCGCGCCACACGTCTCGACTAGTCGCCAGCCGGCGAGCGCCGCCCGGCGAGGGCGCCCAGCCAGATCGACAGCCCGATCCACAGGACCATGATCGGCGCCGCCATCAGCGCGATCGCTCCCACCGAGTAGCCCAGGCCGACGCTGAGCCAGGTGAAGGTCCGACCGAAGGTCACGTCGCCACCGCGATAGACCACGGTGTCGATGAAGTTCTTCGACTTGAAGCGCTCGTCGCGCGAGACGAGCGTGTAGAGGGTCTCGCGCGACGGTCGCGCGAAGGCGTAGCGCGCCGCCCGCTGGGCCACGAGGACCACAGAGAGGATCGTCAGCAGGGTCGCGTCGGAGCGCCAATCCCCGATCACTTCGCCCCCCAGAATCGACTGGATGAAGTGGACGAACGCCGACGCGAGGGCCATCAGGGGGCCGCCTTCCGCGAACGCGAACCCCACCGCGATCATCCCCAGAAGCGCCACGAGCGGCAGGCCGGCCAGGGTCAGCCCAACCCCGAGGCGCTTCATCATCCAGCCCACGACACCGAGCTGACCCACCAGGGTGATCCAGTTGGTGATCTCGTCCAGGGAGGCCAGGTAGGCGCGCCGCTCGCCGCGATCGGCGATCACCTCGCGCACCAGGTTGGACTGGATGTAATAGAAGATCGTCGACGAGAGGGTCATCAGGAGGATGAACCCGACGATCGCGAGCATGTAGCGCGAACGAACCACCGCCTGGAAGCCGGACCAGATGGTGCCGCCGATGGCTTCGCGCGAGTTCGCGGGACCCGTGGCATCCCGCTCGGCGCGGCGCTCGACGACGCCCACGTTGAAGCTCGCGGCGACCAGCAGGCCCGCGACGATCAACAGGATGCGGCCCGGGCCGATGCCCATCGACGACAGCTCGCCGGTCAGGCGCGCGCCGACGATGCCCCCCACCGTGCCCGCCGCCGCCACGACGCCGTAGAGCCGCTTGGCGCGCTTGAGGTCGCACAGGTCGGAGGCGTAGCTCCAGAAGGAGCTCACCACCAGCATCACGAACACGCTGAGCCAGACGTAGAACACGCGCTCGAGCCACAGGCGCCCGCTGCCCTCGAGCCCGGTGGGACCGAAGTCGCCCAGGCGTAGCCCGCCCAGACCCGCGGAGAAGAGCACCGCGCACAGCGCGAAGAACAGGAACACCCCGCCCATCAGCCGCCGACGGGTCTCGGCCCGCGCGAAAGCCGCGTAGAGGGGCGAGAGCACGAGGTTGACGAAGAAGACCGCCGTCCACAGGTTGCCCAGCTCCGAGGCGATGTTGGCGCCGACCTCGTCGCGCAGGGGTCGCGCGGCGTAGTAGGCGCACAACACCAGGAAGTGCATGGACGCCAGGCCCAGGAGCAGGGGGCCGTCGGAACGGTCGACGCCGAAGAGGCCCAAGAGGCCGCGCGGGGCGCGGTCGGGCTCGGCGTCGGCACCCGTGGCGTTGGAGGGCGGCGTCATGGGCGCGGGACGGGAGGCGCTTTGGCGATGGTTTCCGCGGGGAGGTGGGAATCGGCGACGCCATCTTGCGAAGTAGGGCCGTCGAGCGCGCCCGGTCTCTCGCAGATCGGCGCGCGGCCACCATGCGGCGGTGCCGGTCGCTATTGCGACTCGATCATCCAAACAGTTGTAACGCACGCCGCTTCGACCCTGAACCGTCCCGCCACCCCCAGGCCGCGAGATCGCCGATGAGCCACCCCCACTGCTCCAGCCATTCGATCCATCGTCGTCAACTCCTCGCCGGTGCGAGCGCGGCCCTCGCGACCTTGGGCCTGCCGGCAGCGCGTGCGGCTGCCCAGTCCGAAGCCGTGCCGGGGAAGTCCGCCGCTACTGGCGAGGGCGACGGCGGCAAGACCCTGCTGATTCTCGGCGGCACCGGGTTCCTCGGACCGCACGTGGTCGAGGCGGCCCTCGCGCGCGGATGGACGGTGACGCTGTTCAATCGCGGGCAGACCAACGCGCATCTGTTCCCGGAACTCGAGAAGCTCGTCGGGGATCGCAACCCCACCCGGGGGGACGGGTTGACGGCTCTGGCGGGCGAGCGCACGTGGGATTACGTGGTCGACACCACCAGCTACGTGCCGGCGCGCACCGCCGACGCGATCGAGCTCCTGCGCGACCGGATCGAGCGCTACGCCCTGATCTCGACCATCTCGGTCTACGCGGACTTCGCCACGGACAACCAGGACGAGACCGCACCCGTGGGGCGTCTGGACGACCCGGAGAGCGCGCAGCTCTCCAACGAGACCTACGGCCCGCTCAAGGCCCTGTGCGAGGAGAAGGCCGAGGAGCTGATGCCCGGGCGCGTCGCGAACATCCGGCCGGGCCTGATCGTCGGGCCGCTCGATCCCACCGATCGCTTCACCTACTGGCCCGTGCGCGTGCGCGAGGGTGGCGAGGTCATCGCCCCCGGTGAGCTGGACGATCCGGTGCAGTACATCGACGTGCGCGACCTGGCGGCGTTCACCCTGGACTGCCTGGAGCGGGACCACATGGGCGTCTACAACGCCACCGGTCCGGTCTACGGCGAGACCATCGCCGGCTTGGTCTACGGCTGCCGCGCGGCGACCACCAGCGACGCGCGCCTGCGTTGGGTCGACGCGGACACCCTGGAGCGACTCGAGCTCTACCCCTGGATGCACCTGCCCGTGTGGATGCCCGCGGGGGGCGAGTCGACCGGTATGGGCACGATCGACATCCGCAAGGCCGCCGCTGCCGGGCTCGTCAGCCGCCCCCTCGCGGACACCGTGCGCGACACCCTGGCCTGGTGGGACGAGCAGCCCGCCGACCGCCAGCTACGCCGCGCCATGAGCCGCGAGATGGAGGCCGCGGCGCTCGCCAAGATCGACGCGGGCGAGGTGCCGGAGCGGACGGCGGCGGAACCCGAGTCCGCGGAACCCGAGTCCGCGGGATCCGGGTCGGCGGAAGAGGATGAGGGCTAGGCCCGCGCCCCCGCCTCGAAGCGCTGCTCCCACTGCTCCTGATTGCGCTTCACGTCGCGCACCAGGGGCGAGAGGGTGATCGCCTTGATGATGGCCGAGTTGAGCAGCGAGGCCGGGAAGCCCACCGGCCGTTCGATGTCGAGGAACAGCACGGCGCGCAGGCCGTCGGTCTCGTTCCAGACCTCGTGCACGTAGGAATCGTCGAAGAAGACTCCCTCGCGCTCGCGCCAGACGTGGGTCTCGCCGCCGACTTTGATGCGGCAGCCCTCGGCCGGCTCGGGCACGATCAGCGGCAAGTGGTAGCGCACGACCCCCTTGAAGGGCCCGCGGTGGGCGGGGATGTGCTTGCCGGGCGACAGGATCGAGAACATGGCCAGCTTGAGGCCGGGGACGTCCTTGATCAGGGCCCAGGTCTGGGGGCAGAGCTCGCAGTTCTTCTGGGCGACCATCCCGTAGGCGCAGAAGAAGAACGTCTTCCAGTCGTCGTCCTGGGTGATCAACTCCTGGTCCGGCGAGATCTCCTGGAAGTTCGGCAGCTCGTCGCGGCGCTCGAGCAGGGTGTCCAGCTCGGCCCGGATCGCCGGCCAGCCGCCGCTGACCCCCGGCTCCCAGGTGAAGGGCGCGGGGTCGATGAAGGGCGAGGTGTCGACCTTCGAGAAGGCCGCGATGACGCGCTCCAGGCCGTGCAGGACGGTGTGGGCGACCCACAGGGCCGCGCGCTTGGCGGGGCCCCGGTCGACTTCCAGGAGTGCTTCGTCCTTGTGCTGACCCATGGCCAAACTCTAGAGCGTCGACCGAGACCCGTCACCTCCCGGGTCGACCTGCCCTGGAACGCATCCGCCCGTCGCTCCGCGTCGAACTCCCCCTGCCATGTTCGAACTCGGCCCGGCCCTGATCGCCCTCGCCGCCCTGGTGGGCGCCATGACCCTGTTGTGGCTCCTCAGCCGGAGGGTCGACGACGTGAGCCTGGTCGACCCCTTCTGGGCGCCGGCCTTCGTCCTGTTGGGCGGGGTCTACGCCGCGGCCGCCGAGGGCCCCGTGGGCGCGCGGGGTTGGCTGGCCCTGGGCCTGGTCGGCGCCTGGGCTGCGCGCCTGGGCTCGTACCTGACCTGGCGCTGGTTCCAGCACGAGGACGAGGACGCGCGCTACGCGCAGATGCGGAGCAAGCGCGGGGCGTCCTTCCGCTTGTCGAGCCTGTGGATCGTCTTCTGGCTCCAAGCGGGCCTGGCCTGGATCGTCGCCGCGCCGCTGTTCGCGGCGCTGGCCCACGGCGGCGCACCCGGGATCGTCGCCTGGCTGGGCGTCGGCCTGTGGGCCGTGGGCATGTTCTACGAAGCGGTCGGCGACTGGCAGCTCGCGCGCTTCAAGACCGACCCGGACTCCAAGGGCAAGGTGCTCGACACGGGCCTTTGGGGCCAGACCCGCCACCCGAACTACTTCGGCAACTTCTGCATCTGGTGGGGCGTCTACCTGGTCGCCGCGGACGCAAGTGGCTGGGCCCTGGCGAGCGCCTATGGAGCGCTGTTCATGACGCTCCTGCTCCTGAAGGTCTCGGGCGTCGCCCTGCTCGAGAAGGACATCGGCGAGCGGCGGCCGAAGTACGCGGACTACGTGAAGCGGGTCAACGCGTTCTTTCCGGGGCCGCAGCGCGGGGCCTAGTGTCCTGGATCAGAAATTCGGCGTCACTTCCCGGGCTCCGATCGCCGCTGGCGTCGTTGCGCCTCCTCCGAGTATCGCAGCGGATACGCGTCGTCGGCGCGCCTAGCCAGCATCGATCGGACCTCCGGGCAGTGACGCCGAATTCCGATCCAGGACACTAGCGATACGGTGCTGGCCATGCGGTGCTGGCCATGCGGTGCTGGCTATACGGTGCCGCACCCTTCGATGCGGAACCGTATTGCTCCCTCTCGCTACCGTCTAGCTCTCAGCTCGGCTGCTTCGTGACGCGCAGGTAGGGCTTGACCGTCTTGTAGCCGGGGAAGCGCTTCTTCGCGTCCTCGTCCGAGACCGCCGGCGAGATGATCACGTCGCCGCCGGGCTTCCAGTCCACGGGCGTCGCCACTTGGTGCTTGGCACTGAGCTGCAGCGAGTCGATCACGCGCAACAGCTCGTCGAAGTTGCGACCGACGCTGGCGGGGTAGGTGATCGTCAGCTTGACCTTCTTGTCCGGCCCGATCACGAACACCGAGCGCACGGTCAGCGTCTCGAGCTCGTTGGGGTGGATCATGTCGTAGAGCTGAGCCACCTCGCGGGTGGGGTCGGCCAAGAGCGGGAAGTTCAGGGCCGTGCCCTGGGTCTCCTCGATGTCGCCGGCCCAGCCGCGGTGGTCCTCGATCGGGTCCACCGACAGGCCCAGCACCTTCACGCCGCGCTTGTCCCACTCACTCTTCAGTGCCGCGACGCGACCCAGCTCGGTGGTGCAGACCGGGGTGTAGTCCTTGGGGTGCGAGAACAGCACCGCCCAGGAGCCGTTGATGTAGTCGTGGAAGTGGATCTCGCCCGCGGTGCTGTCGGCGGTGAAGTCGGGGGCGTTGTCGCCGAGTCGAATACTCATGGTCTCGCTCTGAAAGGTGTTTCGGACGCAGCCAAACGGTCAGCCCGTGGCCGTGCCACGCTTGCGCCGCAGTCGGTAGTTCATGAACTCCACGAAGGCCGAGAAGGCCATGGCGAAGTAGACGTAGCCCTTGGGCACGTGCAGCCCGAAGCCGTCGGCCACCAGCAGGGTGCCGATCATCAACAGGAAGCTGAGCGCCAGGGTCTTGAAGGTCGGTTGTTGCTTGAGGAAGGAGCTGATCGCCCCGGCTGAGACGATCATCACCCCCACGCTGATCACGACGGCCAGGACCATGATGATCACGTGGTCGGCCAGCCCCACGGCCGTGATCACCGAATCCAGGGAGAAGACCACGTCCAGGGCCAGGATCTGGGTGATCACCCCGGTCATGGTCGCCACCTTCACCTCGGGCGCAGCCTGACCGCCGTCGACGGTCATGTGGTGCAACTCCAGGGTCGCCTTGCCCATCAAGAACAGGCCGCCCAGGAGCAGGATCAGGTCGCGACCAGAGAAGTCGTGGCCGAAGACGCCGAACAGCGGAGCCGTGAGCTGCACCAGCCAGGAGATCGACAGGAGCAGCGCGATGCGCGTGACCATCGCCGCCAGAAGCCCGAGCTTGCGCGCCTTGTCCCGCTCGCCCTCCGGCAGCCGGTCGGCCAGGATCGCGATGAACACCACGTTGTCGATGCCGAGCACGATCTCGACCGCCGTCAAGGTGGCGAGCGCAATCCAGCTCGCGGGTTCCAGCCAAATCTCCATGGGGCGCTCGCTCTCGGGGTTCGCCGCGACGGACTCGCGGGCGCGGCATGATGCCAAACGCCCGACGCATCCGCGCCCGGCGCGGATCAGCCGAGCGACGGATCGGGCCGCTCGAACTCCGCGACGATGCGGCGCACGGGCGGGTCCTCGCCGTCCATCAGGACGCTGCGCTCGCGCGCGTGCAGCCCGGCGGCTTCGAAAGCGCCGAGCTCCTGTTCGAGCAGAGGCCAGGGCATCAGGCCCTCGGACTCGCCGGGGAGGCGCAGGCGCGCGGCCACGAAGAGTCGGCCGCCGGGGGCGACCAGCGCCGCGATGGCGGCTGCGGCAGCGGGGCGCAGGTCCGGGGGCAGCACTTGCAACGTGTTGATCTCGACCACGAGGTCGAAGCCCAGGCGCAGGCGCTCGGGCAGGTGGCGCAGCTCGGCCACGAGCCACTCGATGTCCTGGTCGGGGAAGCGCTCGGCGGCGCGGGCGATGGCCGTGGGCGCGCAGTCGAAGGCCACCACGCTCGCGCCGAGCTTCGCCAAGTGATTCGCGTCGTCGCCGTAGCCGGTGCCGACCACACACACTCGGCGACCGTCCACCTCGGGCCGCGCCCGCTCGAGCCAGGCGATCAACTCCGGCGAGGGCTCGAGGTCCGTCCACGGCACGCCGACCGAGTCGTCGACGGCGGCCGCCGCGTAGAGCTCCTCGAACCAAGCCAGGGGCTCCCCGCGCGCGAGTGCCCGGCGCGCCAGGTCTCGGGCGGTGCTGCGTCGGTCGGTCATCGCAGCAGGATGCCCGACGAACCTCCGCCAGGTCCAGCCGCCGAGCCTCGAACGGGTGCGGGGACCGACCCCACCCCCCGGTGGCATCGATCCCCGCTGGCCGCGGCCCGGCGGAGGGCCGGACGACCGGGCGCGGCGTCTGCCTGCGCCTCAGATCACTGGGGGAACAGCACCCCGTCGATGAAGTGGATCACGCCGTTTCCGACCACGACGTCGAAGCCGATGATCTTGTTGCCGTTGACGAAGACGTCCGGTCCCTGCACCGAGAAGGTCACGTCCTGGCCGATCAGGGTGCTGGCCGAGTTGAGCCCGAGCACGTCGGCGGCGAAGAACTCACCGGCGATCACGTGGTACTGGAGCACCTTGGCCAGCTCGGTCGGGCTGGCGAGCAGCGCCTCGAGGGAGCCCTGGCGCACCGCGTCGAAGGCGAAATCGGCCGGCGCGAAGACGGTGAACGGCCCGCCGTTCGCGAGGGTGTCGCCGAGGCCGGCGATCCCCACGGCCGTCACCAGCGTGTCGAAGTCCGGCAGGGCCACGAGCATCTCGACCAGGTTCGGCGAGGGCGGCGTGAGCACTGCGTCGATCACGTGGATCACGCCGTTCTGCACCGGGATGTCCACCACGAGGATGCGCGCATCGTCGACGAAGGCGCCCAGCGGCGTGCCGTTGAAGATCACGTTCTCGTTCGCGAGCAGCGTCGGCGACGTACCGCCGGCCACGACCTGGGGACTGAGGACCTCACCGCCCACCACGTGGTAGAGCAGGACGTCCGCGAGCTGGGTCGGGTTCGCCAGGAGGCTCTGCAGCACGCCCGCCGGGAGCTTCTCGAAGGCGCGGTTGGTGGGCGCGAAGAGGGTCAGGGGCCCGTCGCCCTTGAGCGCATCCTTGAGGCCAGCGACCTCAATGGCCGTCTTCAGGGTCGTGAAGTTGGGCTGGCCCGCGACCGCATCGAAGATGTCGATCGGCGCCTGGGCCGGGTTGAGCACATTGTCGATGGTGTGGATCACGCCGTTGGCGACCTTCCAGTCGACGGCCGTGATCTTGGCGCCGTTGACGAAGGCCTCCTGGTTCGCCGTGAAGGTCACGTCCTTCTCGGCCAGGGTCGTGGCGTCGCCGCCCATCAACACGTCGGCGGCCAAGAGCTCGCCGCCTACCACGTGGTACAGCAGCACGCCCTTGAGCGCCTCGGGGTTCGCGATCAGCGCGTTCAGGCGCGCGGCGGGCACCTTGGCGAAGGCCGCGTCGTCCGGCGCGAAGACCGTCAGCGGGCCGGGACCCTTGAGGTCGTTCACGAGCCCGGCGGCCTGCACCGCGGCGACGAGGGTGGTGTAGTTCCCGTCGGCGACCAGGGCGTCGACGATATCGGGTTGGGAGCCGCCCTGGGCGGCGGCGGGAGCCGCGGCGAGAAGGCCGCTGGCGAGGAGCAAGAGGGACTGCTTCATGATTCGGATGGTGGTCGCGGAGACCGGCCGTTGCTTCGCGCTCGCCACGACCGACGTGGGGAAGGAAGGCGCGACGCCTCGTCCGACTCGACCAGCGCTTCGCCCTCGCCCCGCGGCCGGATCCGATCTGCGCTCGAGTTTGCGCCGCGCGAATTGAACCGATGCAATCGCGCCTCCCCCGCGCGGCATGGGCGCCCGCCGCAACACACCGCGCATCGCCATTGGCCTCTCGATCGCGTCGTGTAGGGTCAATGCAGAAAGATTGCGTCAACGCAAGTTCTCGCGGAGCACGCAGATCGGGCGCAATCGGTCGATTGCCGCATCCGTTCACGGCCGGGAGCGATCCGTAACGTGTGAGCTGGTCCCCCACTCTCGACGACGGTCAACCGGCCTACCTGGCCCTGGCGGACGCCATCGCGCGGGACGTGCGCCGCGGCAAGTTGGCGGCCGGTGAAAGGCTGCCGACCCAGCGCGCCCTCGCCGGCCGGCTGGGGATCACGCCCGGCACCGTGGCCCGCGCCTACCTCGAGGCCGAGCGGCGCGGCTTGACCCGGGCCCACGTGGGCCGCGGCGCCTTCGTGCGCGGCGACGGCGTCGACGCGGCCCAGGCCGACGGCTGGCTCGAGCGGGGCCTGGCCCCCGAGAGCGTCGTCGACCTCTCCCTCAACCACCCGCCCACCGGTCCCGAGTCGGGGGTCGACACGGCCCTGGCCGAGGTGCTCTCGGAGATCGCCTCGGGCGGCGGACTCGACGCGCTCCTGCGCCTGCAGCCGGCGCGCGGCACGGCCCGCCACCGCGAGATCGGCGCGCGTTGGCTGTCCGAACGCGCGCCGGACACGGACCCCGAGCGCCTGGTGGTCTGCTCCGGCGGCCAGCACGCCCTGGCGGTGGCCCTCGGGGCCCTGTGTCGACGGGGCGACGTGCTCCTGACCGAGACGCTGACCTACCCCGGGGTCCTGACCCTGGCCCAGCAGCTCGGACTCCAGGTCCGCGCCGTGGCCCAGGACGAGTACGGCCTGCGCCCCGACGCCCTGCGCGAAGCCTGCGCGCGCTATCGGCCCCAAGCGCTCTACTGCATCCCGACCCTGCAGAACCCGACCACCGCCGTGATGCCGGCCGCGCGGCGCGACGAGGTCGCCCAGGTGCTGCGCGAGGCGGACGTGCCCCTGGTCGAGGACGACGTCTACGGACCGCTGTTCGGCCCCGAGGTCGAGCCCATCTCCACGCGCCTGCCCGAGCTCGGGCACCTGGTCGTGAACGCCGGCAAGAGCCTGGCCCCCGGCCTGCGCGTGGGCTTCCTGCACGCCCCCCGCGCGCGCTTGCCCGAGCTCGAGCGTCTGGTGCGCGACAACGGTTGGTCCGTGGCGCCGCTGATGGTCGAGCTGGTCTCGCGCTGGATCGACGACGGCACCGCCGCGCGCGTCACCGAACGCCGCCGCACCGAAGCCGCCAGCCGGATCGAGCTGGCCCGGCGCACCCTCGGCGACTGGTCCTTGGCCGCCCATCCCCGCGGCTTCCACCTGTGGCTGGCCCTGCCCGACCCGTGGAACGCGAGGGACTTCGTCGCCGCGGCCGCCGAGCGCGGCGTCCGCCTGGCCCCCACCGAAGCCTTCGTCGCCGGCGGCCCGGTGCCGCGCCGCGTGCGCCTCTGCCTGGGCCGCGAGCCGTCGATGGAGAGCCTGCGCGGCGGCTTGGAGCGACTGGCCGGACTGCTCTCCGGCCAGTGACTCGCGCCGCTCAGGCCACGCGCTGGTGCCTGCGATTGACCACGTGGTCCGCCACCGAAGAGGCGCACCAGGCGTCGGGCTTGAGCCGCACCTCGAAGCCGTTGCCCAGGCCCATGCCCGCCAGGGAGCGGGCGTAGCGCGACGACTTGTGGCGCTCATCGGGGTTGGCGTCGATGTGGAGCACGATGTCCTGGGGCACCCGCTCGGAGAGCATCAGCGCCGTCTCGATGCTCATCTGCGCCTCCTGGATCAAGCGCTGGGCCAGGGCGCCCATGCGCTGGCAGCGCTGCTTGCGGTACAGCACGCGCGCGCCGAACCCCGGACGCAAGATCGCCACGACCGTCACGAAGTCCGTGTGGGCGCCGCGGTTCTTGGAGTCCGTTCCGACGTGTATCAAGAACTCGTCGTCGCCGACGAGCTCCTCCAATGCGCTGTCGAGGTCGTCGATCCACGACCCGGACAGGTGTCGCCATCTGTCGGCCATGGCGACGATAGGTAACCCGGGGCCGCGCCGCGCGAAGCCTCAAATTTCCGCGAAGGCTCGGAGCCCTGCGTGGCGGGCCCTGGCGGCGTTGCGCGGCGGATCGAACCCCGCCCCGCCGGGCCGGCGACCCGACCGGCTCGGCGTCAGCGGGTGTACACGACCAGGTCGGCGCGTCCCCGATCGTCCTCGGCCAGTGCGCCCGCGGCCACGGGCTGCAGGCTGATGACGAGCACGCGTACCGTCGGCAGCAGGTGGCGCAACTGGGCCACGGTTCCGCCCTCGAAGTCCGAGTGGAACTGGCCGACGAGCAGGGCGACCTTGTGCTTCGTGCTCGGCCCGGCGGCGGCGATGCTGCCGGCCATGGTCGCGTCCCACATCGACTGGGAGCGGAAGACCTTGGCGACCATCTCCTCGTCCATGCCGCCGTCGCCGTGGCCCATGCCGCCCATCAGTTCGAAGAAGCGCTGGCGGTAGCCCTCGGGTTGGGGACCGTGGGGGAAGTCGAAGTAGGCGCGGCGGCGGGCGTCGACGGCGGCGAGGGGGCCGTAGCCGCGGCGGCTGGCGACCCGCACGTAGCGGCGCGGCGCGTTGGCGGCGATCACGCGACCGTCGTGCTCGAGGGCGGCGTCGATCACCGGCTGGTACCACGCGGCCCAGGAGCCCTCGCCGGCCCAGGAGCTCGAGTTCGTGTCGCCGGCGAACATGGCCGCGTCCACCAACCCGGCGGCCAGGTCGTTGACCGCGTCCTGCTCGTCGCGCTCGAGCATCTCGAGGGCCAGGGCGCTGCCGGGGAAGCGCTCGAACAGGGCCTCGACCACCGCGCGCTGGTAGGCGTGGCCCCCGGCGTCGTCGTGGGTCTCGCCCAGCACCACCACTTGCACCCCGGCGGCGCGCTCGAGGAGCTCTTCGAAGCTCAGCTCGGCGCCGGTGTCGCCGTCGAAGACGGCAAAGGCCCGGGCCTCCTCGACGGGCACGACCGACGCCGCCATGTCGGCCCCGCCGGGAGCGTTCGAGCCCGTCGTGGAGGCGCAACCGGCCAGGGCGAGCGCGAGGAAGATCAGGGGCGACGTGGCGGGGTTGATGCTGTGCACGCGATCGGAGGGTCGGGGACCAGGGGGGACGGTCCGACCGTGGGGGCCGGGCCGGTGGGTTAGGGCGGGATCACGATCCGGTCGGCGCGAACGGTTCTGGGTCGCGTCGGCGCCTCGCCCAGCCGCGCTCCTCGACCGCCCTGACTAGGCGCGGAAGGCCGCGCGGGTCTCTTCGACCACGCGCTCGACGTCGGCGGCCGAGAGCTCGGCGTGCAGGGGCAGTCGCACGATGGACTCGGCCGCGCGCCGGGTGTTGGGCAGCTCGCCCAGGTCGCCCAGCTTCTCGCGGGCGTAGGGCGAGTTGTGGAGGGGCTGGAAGTGGAAGGTCGCGCCGACGCCGACCTCGCGCAGGCGCGTCAGGACCTTGTCCTGCAGCTCCGGCGTGCGGGCCAGGACCCAGTAGATGTGGCCGTTGTGGGCGGCGCCCTCGGGCACCACGGGCCGGGTCAGGAGGCCCTCGGCCTCGAGCTCGGCCAAGCCCGCGTGGTAGGTCTCCCAGATCGCGCGGCGGGCCTCAGTCAGCTCCGCGAGGCGCGAGAGCTGGACCTCGAGCAGGGCCGCCAACAGGTCGGACAGCACGTAGCTACCGCCCGGACCGACCCAGGTGTACTTGTCGACCTCGCCGCGCAGGAAGGCGCTGCGGTTGGTGCCCTTCTCCTGGATGATCTCGGCCTTGCGCGCCAGCTCCGGATCGTCGGTCAGGAAGGCGCCGCCCTCCCCGCTGATCAGGTTCTTGGTCACGTGGAAGGAGATGCAGCCGATGTCGCCGACGGTTCCCAGGGGCCGCCCGCGCCAGGTCGACCCGATGCCCTGGGCCGCGTCCTCCACCAGCCGCAGGCCGCGGTCGCGTGCGAGCGCCATCAGGCGATCCATGTCGCAGCTGATGCCGGCGTAGTGCACCGGCATGATCATCCGAGACCGCGCGGTCAGGCGGCGCTCGATCTCGTCCGAGCAGATGTTGAGCGTGCCCAGCTCGATGTCGCAGAAGATCGGCGTCGCCCCGCGGGCCAGGATCGCGTTGGCCTGGCTCACGAAGGCGAAGGAGGGCATCAGCACCTCGTCGCCCGGGCCGATGTCGCAGGCGAGCAGCGACATCTCCATCGCCGCCGTGGCGCTGGGCGTGAGCAGCGCGCGGTGCACCGAGCACATCTGCGCCAGATCGTGCTGCACCCGCCGGCCGATCTGGTCGTTGCCGCCCAGGTGGCTGGCGCGCAGGGCGGCCAGCACGGCCTGCTCCTCGGCCTCGCCGACGGAGGGCCGGGTCAAAACGATTCGGCCCGGTTTGGCGTCCAGCGGGGCGGTCATTAGCCAGAGCATGGCGTCCCCCCGGGCGGGTGACAAGATACCTTGAGGCCATGAGCCAACTGGTCACCGTGCGGGAGGTCGACGCCCTCGAACCCGAGGTCGTGGGCGAACTTCTCCGCGATCACCCCTACGACGACTACCGCCGCCACCGGCGGATCGCGCCCGACGCGGCCCTGGCCTTCCTGCGCGAGCGGGCCCAGGAATCGGCCGCGGCCGAGCGCTGCCACCGGCTCTTGGCGCGGGACCGGTCCGATGGCCGCCCGGCCGGGGTGCTGATGCTCCAGTACCTGTCCCACGACTCCGAGCTCCTCGGTCGGCCCATGGGCGGCATCCCGTTTCTGCTCGTGCGGGCCGACCACCCGGACCCCGGGGACGTGCTGCGGGCGCTGCTGCTGTCCCTGCCCTACCTGGTCCAGCGCGAGGGCTACTCCCACGTGTCGGTGCGGATCGACAGCGCCGACATCGCCGCCTACCACGAGCTGACCGACGCCGGCTTCCGCCTGATGGAGACCCTGGTCTCCATGGCCTACGACACCGAACGCCGCGGCATCGGGGTGATAGATCCGGCCGAGTTCGGCTTCGACGGGGTCGTACGCACCGTCGAGCCGCGCGACCACGACGCGGTGGCGGAGATGTCGCGCAAGCGCTTCACCCTCAACCGCTACCACCTGGACCAGAGCATCTCCCACGAGGCCGCGGGCGAGCTGATGGCCAGGTGGGCGCGGAGCTACTGCGAGAACGACCAGGACTGCCAGGTCTGGGTCGCTGAAGGGAAGGGCGGCGAGTTGGCCGGCTTCCTCGGCCACCAACTCAACCGCGGGCTCGAGAAACACAGCGGCATCCTGGTCTCCGGCCGCGCCCTGCTCGCGGTCGAGGACCCGCGCACCGGCGTGGGCCAGATGCTCTCGCGCGCGCACACCTGGCAGAGCCCGGGGGACTACAAGGAAGCGGACACCCAGCTCAACAACTACGGGATGATCAAAGCCTCGTTCAAGCTGGACATGGACATGGTGCGGACCAAATACACGTTCCACCGTTAGAGGCGCGGAGGCGTCCGAGGACATGCGAATCGTCTGGACGCTGATCATCCTCGCCGCGGCCGCCGCCGGCGTGGTGGCCTCGGCGCTGCTCTTGGGGATCGATTGGGGCTATGGCGCCGCGGCCGTGGAGGTCACCTGCGGGCCCGCGGGCGGCTGCGCGCGCCTCGCGGCCAGTCCCTGGGCGGTGTTTCCGCCGCGCGTCGGCCCGCTGGCGGGCGAGCTGCCGCGCGTGCCGGTGGCGCTGCTCGGCCTCATGCACTTCCTGATCGTGTTCGTGCACGCGGCATTGACCGGGCGCGCGCCCTGGATTTCGGCGGTGTTCGGACTCGTGGCGAGCGGGGTGTATCTGGTGTTGTCGGCGTTGGAGCTGCCGATCGTGTGTGCACTGTGCCTGGTGGTGCACGGATCCAACTTGATCCTCTTCGGCGCCAGCTTCGCCCGTCGACGCGCGGCGACCGAACCCGAGCGCACCGAGCGCCGCAGCGCCCTCGCGATCCCCTTAGCCCTCGTCCTGGCCCTGGTTTGGATCGACGCGACGCGGCCGTCGACGGGCAAGTTGCTCTCGATCCACCGCGGTGCGCGCACCGCGTTCGCTGAGCCCTCGCGCGCGGCGCAGTTCGACGGACAACTCGTGCCCCAAGCCCTGCGCCTCGCCGCCGCGACTGAGCCCGCCCACCAGTTGGTGGTCTTCTCCGACCCCCACTGCCCGGCCTGCCGCGCCTTCGAGCGCTTCCTGCACCTGCGGCTGCTCCCCCTGGCCGAAGGCCGGCTGGAGGTCTCGGTCCACCTCTACCCGCTGACCAAGCTCCACCCCGCCGCCTTCGAGGTCGCCAAGTCCCTGGAGGCCGCGGCGCTCCAAGACGCCTGGGACGCGGCCACGGCCCTGGTGGCATCGAGTCCGGTCGAGGCAGAGCACGATCCCCGTGCCATGGCCGAACAGCTCGGCCTCGACGTGGAGCGCTTCCTCGCCGATCGCTCCAGCGCCCTGGTCGACGACCGCCTCCAACGCACCCGCCTGGCCGCCGCGGCCCTGGGTGTCGACGAGGTACCGACGGTGTTCCTCGACCGCGTGCGCCTCGAGCCGCGGCTGCACGGCTACCTGCCGTTCTGGGAGGGTGCGCTGGCCGACTGAGGCCGTGCGGCTTCCACGCTTGTCCGAATCTGGCCAGACCGCCGCGCGGAGCCGCTCCATACTGGCCCCATGGCGCTGCAAGGGGTCACGACCACGGGCATCTATTGCCGAGCCGAGTGCGCGGCGCGGCCGAAGCGCCAGAACGTGCGTGGGCTGCGCAGCGCGGCGGAGGGCTTGGCCGCGGGCTTTCGGCCGTGCCTGGTTTGCCGGCCCGATCGTCTGCCGAACCTCGGGCCGAAAGCGCCGGCGGTCGAGGTCGCCCAGGCCCTGCGCTTGATCGCCCAGGGCTTCCTCGACTCGGCCACCACCGACCAGCTCGCGGCGCGGGTCGGCTACAGCCCGCGCCAACTCGCGCGCCTGTTCGCCGAGCACGTGGGCGCCTCGCCCGACTTCCTGGCCCGCGCCCAGCGCGCGCACCTGGCGCGGCGGCTGCTCGACGAGTCGGACCTGACGGTGACCGAGATCGCCTTCGCCGCGGGTTTCGCGAGCCTGCGGACCATGAACCGGGTCATGGCGGAGCTGTTCCGCTTCACTCCCAAGGAGCTGCGCGCCAAGCGTTCGCGACGCGATCCCCTGGCCAGCGTCGACGGGGGCCTGCGGCTGCGCCTGCCGTTCGCGGGACCGTTGGACGGACGCCGATTGATCGACTACCTGGCCGCACGGGCGATTCCAGGCGTGGAGCAAGTCGATCACGCCTGCTATCGACGCACGACCAGCAACTGCGGCGCGCCGGGCGTGGTCGAGGTGCGCGACGGCGGCGACGGGCAGCACCTGGAGCTGACCCTGCACTTGGCTGCTTTTGGCTCGATCCTCGAACAGGTCGGTCGTGTGCGTGCGCTGTTCGCGCTCGATCGCGACTCGAGTGCCGCGGAGCAGACCCTGCGCAGCGACGACGTGATCGGCGACCTGGTGCGCTCCGCTCCCGGCCTGCGTCTGCCCGGCGCCTTCGATCCCTTCGAGACGGCGGTACGGATCATCGTCGGTCAACAGGTCAGTGTCGCGGCGGCCTCGACCGTCACCGGACGCCTGGCCGAGCGCTTCGGCGAGGCGATCGACGCGCCCCTACCCGGCGGACTGCGGCGGCTGTTCCCCAGTCCCGCGGCCCTCGCGGAGGCGCGCACCGAAGAGCTCGACATGCCCCGCGCGCGGGCGCGCAGCCTGTCGGCCTTCGCCCGCGCGGTTGCCGAGGGCCACATCGACCTGGAAGCCATGGCCTCGCTCGAGCAGGCGACGACGACGCTCCAGGCCCTGCCGGGCATCGGCCCGTGGACCGCGCAGTTGATCGCCGCCCGCGTCTTGGGCGCTCCCGACGCCTTCCCCGCCAGTGATCTCGGTCTGCGGCGCACAGCGGCGCGGCAGCTCGGACGGGCTGCCGACTTGAGTGAGGGCGAGTTGCGGGAGCTGGCCGACACCTGGCGGCCACATCGAACGACGGCCGCGGCCTACCTATGGATGGCGCAACCGGCGCCGGTGGCCCGATGACGCTCTTCGCAACCACGATCGAGAGCGCGATCGGCCCCATGCGCGCCGTTGCCGGCGAGCGGGGCTTGCGCGAGCTGACGTGGTCGGCGCCGGGCGATGCCGAAGCGGTCGCGCCGGTCTCCGGCAGGAATAGCCACGGCTCGATCGAATCCGACGACCTCGCGCTCTTCGCGGACCTCACCGACCAGTTGGCCCAGTACTTCGACGGCAAGCGTCAGACCTTCGACCTGCCCCTCGACCTGGTCGGCACGCCGTTCCAGCTCGCCGCCTGGCGCGCCCTGTGCGCGATTCCCTTCGGCCAGACGCGCAGCTACGCCCAGCAGGCCGCGGCCATCGGCCGACCGAGCGCGACCCGCGCGGTGGGCGCCGCCAACGGCCGCAACCCTGTGATCATCGTCGTGCCCTGCCACCGTGTGGTCGGCGCGGACGGCAGCCTGACCGGCTTCGGCGCGGGCCTGCCCCTGAAACGGCGCCTCTTGGAGCACGAGTCGCGCCTGGCCGGCACGCCGGGACCGCGGGGCTCCATCGCGGACCAGCCACTGCTGCCCTTCGGTCCCGAGGACGTGCGCCCCGAACTTCGCCACCGTGAGTAGCGCGCGCCGGCTCGCTATGCTCGCCAGCCGTGCCCGCCAACGCCCCTGACCCCAAGGCCCTGCGCGCCCTCGCCCGCCGCGACCCGGCTCTGGCGGCGTTGATGAAGTCCGCGCCAGCCTTTCCCGGCTTTCCGACCGGCCACCACGCGCGGCGCACCCACTTCGAGTCCCTGGCCAGCGCAATCGTTTCCCAGCAGCTCTCGGGCAAGGCCGCCGCGACCATCTGGGGGCGCGTGCTCGACCTCGCGCCCAAGCGCCGGCTCGCGCCCGAGCACATCGACGACCTCGCCGACGAGCAACTGCGCGGCGCCGGCTTGAGTGGCGCCAAGACCGCTTCGATCCGCGACCTCGCGCTCAAGTCGCGGGATGGCACGCTGAGGCTCCAAGGCATCGCCCGCGCCTCCGAGCAGGAGGTCATCGAACGCTTGGTCCAGGTGCGCGGGATCGGCGTCTGGTCGGCGCAGATGTTCCTGATGTTCAAACTGGGCCGGCTCGACGTGCTCGCGCCCGGCGACCTGGGCCTGCAAGAGGGACTGCGCCGCCTGGACGGCTTGGCCGAGCGGCCGAGCCCCGCTGAGCTGGAGGCGCGCGGCGCCGACTGGGCGCCCCTGCGCTCGGTGGCGAGCTGGTACCTGTGGCGCGCGACCGAGATTCCCGAGGACCGCTTTCCGCGCCCGGCGGCCCAGCGCAGCCGATAGCGACGACACGACCGCAATGAGCCCCATGAGCAACCACCTGGCCCGGATCCTCCTCGCGCTCACCGTCGGCCTCGCCGGCTGCTTCGGCCCCTCGAGCGGGCAGCGGTATGACGACGTGACCTTCCCGCCGCCGCCCGCGGGCATCGCGCCCCAGCCCTACACGGCCGAGGAGATCCGCGCCTCGAATCCCGAGGGCACCTTCTGCGAGTACCGCATCTCCCAGGCGGGCATGGCGCCGATCGCCCAGAGCATCCAGTGGACCGAGTGCAACTCCCTGGGCTGCGCGATGGTGACGACCCTCGTCAACGACGGCGGCGGCAAGCCCCGCAGTGAACGCACCACGGCGCGCTGGGACGAGCTGCGTGACCACGCGTCCTTTCCGGCCGCCCTCACCGTGCGCACGGAGGAGTTGATCGCGACGCCGGCCGGCCGCTTCGCCTGCTGGCGCTACGACGTACGCCGGCCCGGCCAAGACGCCCAGCCGGTGATCGAGCGCTACTGGTTCGACGCGCGCCGAGCCGGATCGCCGGTGCTGATGGTCGTCGAGCAGGCGCGCGTCGAGCTGATGCGGATGGAGCTGACCGCCACCAACCGGACCGAGTTCCGCTGAACGCCGGCCACGGTTGGAACGGCCTCAGCCGCGCTCAGCCACGCAGCGCACCACGTCGAAGGTCGACAGGATCCCGACCAGGCTGCCGCCGTCGACGACGACCAAGCGGTGGACGCGATGCTCCGCCATCTGGCGGCAGGCCTCGCGCAGGGTGGCGTCGGGCGAGATCGACAGCACGTCGGGGTTCATCCACTCGGCGACCCGGCCGTCGGCCAGGACTTCGGGGCTGAAGTCGCCCTTCGCGCCGAAATCGTCGGCGTCTTCGTCGAAGTTCTCCTCGAGCGGGTCCGCCAGGTAGTACTCGCGGCGGCGACCGCCGACCTCGCTGGCGGCCGAAGCGCTGGCTTCGAGCAGGTCGGTGATCGAGACCACGCCGACCAGGGCTCCGGCGGCGTCGACCACCGGCGCGCCGCGCACGCCGGCGTCGCGCAGACTCTCGATGGCGTCGGTGACGGACGCGCTGGCGTCCAACTTGATCACCCGGGACTGCATCACGTCGCGGACGTGGATCCTCTCCGCTTGCACGGTGAACTCCTGTTGCTTGCCTTGGCCGAGCGGGTCGTCGTCCGATCGGCCGGATGGACGGATGGGAGCGCGCGGGAGGGACGGATGCCGCGCGCGCCCATCCTACGCCTATCGCCGGTTCGGTCAGCGACCGGAGTGGCGATCGACGTAGTCCTTGACGATCAACTCGTAGTCCGGCGAGCGCAGGCCGACGACCTTGGCTTCCGCGAGGGCGGCGTCCCAATCGAGCCCGCCGTCGAGGGAGCGGTAGGCGAGCCAGATCGCGCCGGTGCGGTTGGCGGAGCTGCAGTGCATCATCGCCGGGCGCTCGACCGTGCGAAGCAGCTCGAGGGTCTCGTCGATGACCTCGTCGGTCAGCTCGTCGGGGCCGTTGAAGCCCGGGTTGTAGTAGGCCAGGCCCAGGCCCTCGACGAAGGCGCGCTCGTCGAACTCGGGGTTCTCGTCTTCGTGGCGCTGGTTGATGACGGTCTTGACCCCGCCCTTGACGGCCTGTTCGAGGTCGGCGGGCTGGGGTTGGCTCGCGAGGAAGAGGCCGCCCATGGTGTTGAGGCGGGTGATCGTGCCGCACTCGTAGGGCTCGAGGGTCTCGGTCACGATGGCCACGTGCTCTTGGGGCGCGGCGGAGGCTTGGGTCTGGGGTTCGGACGGGCTCGAGCAGGCGGCCGCGAGGCCGAGGGCTGCGGTGAGGGCGAGGGAGCGGGCAGTAGAGGTCGGCATGGGTGGGTCTCCTGTGGCGGTGGCCCCGAGGGGGGGCGGTGTACGGGGTTGGAGGCACGGAATCGCTCGGGGTTCCCGTAGGCGTTCGTACGGGGGCGGTTCTTCGGGCCTCGGTCGTGGGCGTGTGATCAGGCCTGCAGACGCCCGACCAGTCCCCTCAGCCTCTCACGCAACCCCTCCGAGCCCGCAGGCGCGGCCAGGTCCCGACACAGATCCGTCACCAGGTCCAGGCTCGCGAAGACCTCGCTGCAGCGCTCGCAGACCAGTGGCTCGGACGGGGCGAAGGACACGCCGTGGTCGAGGCTCTCCTGCTTGGCCTTGAGCAGGTCCAGGCAGACCTGGCGCGAGTAGGCGGCCGGGGGCAGCTCGGCGCGCGGCAGGACCTCCTCCAGGGAGCGGCGCAACTTCAGACGCGCGCGGTGCAGGCGCGTCTTGATCGTGGCGGTCGGTATGTCGAGCACTTGCCCCACCTCCTCGAGAGACAGCCCGGCGATCTCACGCAGCACCAGCGGCAGGCGGAAGTCGTCCGGCAGGTCCACGATCGCCGCCTCGACCCGCGCCGTGAACTCGTGCCGCTGGGCCGCGTCCAGGGGCGACTCGCCCGGGTCCGGCACCACGGCCATGCGCGTCTCGCCGAAGGGCAAGAGCTCGTCCAGGGACTCGATCCGCGCCGGCTGGCCCGAGCGCGGACGCTTCATGCGCCCGCAGGCCCGGGAGGCGATCGTGTACAGCCAAGTGCGCGGGCTCGAGCGCCCCTCGAAGTCGTCCCAGGAGCGCCAGGCCTGGGTGAAGACCTCCTGCACCAGGTCCTCGGCCATGTGCTCGTTGCCGCAGAAGCGGCGCGCGAGGCTCCACAGGCGCCCGCTCTCGGCCTCGACCAGCTCCGGCACCGCCTGCTCGCGGGGCTGGCCCGCGTGGGGCCCCTCGGTGAGGCCGACGCTCACGTCGCCGCCTCCGGTTTGCGCGCCAAGGTCGCGTGGCTCGTCGGCATCAGGGCGTCGAGGGCCTCGGGGCCGCCGCTCCAATGGTCGTCGAAGAAGGCCTCGAGGCGGAAGCCCGCACGCAACTGGCCGCCGATCTGGTCCTCGAGGCTGTGTCCGTACTCGAGCAGTTCGCCGGCGGCGACGAGCTTCTCGCGAGCGGCGGCGTCGAGGCTGTGAAGGTCCGAGTACGGCGCCGGGTGGATCGCGACGCACTCACCGGTAGCCATGGCGCGCTCGAAGTCGAACAGGTAGTAGGCCGGACTCATGAAGCCGGCGAGCAGCCGCCCGCCCGGGCGCAGCACGCGCTGGCACTCGCGCCAGACGGGGAGGACATCGGGCGCGAAGACGTTGCTGACCGGGTGCCAGACCAGGTCGAAGCCGCCGTCCTCGAACACGCCCAGGTCCGCCATGTCGCCGCGCACCAGCTCGAGCTCGAGGCCCTCGCGCTCGGCCACCTCGCGGTCGCGGGCGAGCTGGCCCTCGGAGGCGTCGAAGCTGACCACGCGGGCACCGGCCGCGGCGAGCACGGGACACTGCTGTCCGCCACCGGAGGCCAAGCCGAGCACGCGCGCCCCGGCGAGGTCGCCGAACCACTCCCGCGGTACGTCGCGGTCCGGCGTCAGTCGGATCGCCCAATCCCCGCGCCGCGCGGCGGCGATGACTTCGGGCGAGACCGGCGCCGACCAGCGCTCGCCCGCGGCCGCGGCCCGGTCCCAGGCGCGACGGTTGTGGTCGTGGATGTCCATGGGTCGCGAGCGCCCACGGTACCGGGGCGCCTCCCGGCCCTGGTAGGCGTTCGTACGGTGCCAGGCACGAAACCGCCGCCTACGGCGGGATGCAGCGGCCGCCGAGGGCGGCTGCTGCATCCCGCCGTAGGCGGCGGTTTCGTGCCTGGCACCGTACGAACGCCTACCAGGGAATCCCCGTCCGCCCGTAGCTTGCCCCGATGATCTCCTGCCTCCTCGCCGTGGCCGCACTCCAGTCCCCCGCCCCGGCGCCGATCGACCTGCGCGCGCGGATCGAGCACTACGAGGCCGACCGCTCGGCCCTGTGGCGGCGGTATGCGGCGCCCTTGTCCACCGAGCGGGCCGAGCGGCTGACCGCCTTCGAGCGGGGCGTGCTGGCCGAGCTCGATGCACTCGACTACGACGCCCTGGGCGTGGACCAGCGGGTCGACTGGCACCTGTTGCGGGACGAGGCCCTCGCCTCCCTCGCCGGGCTCGAGCTCGAACACCGGCGTGACTCGGAGCTGGCCGAGCTGATCCCCTTCGCCGAGCGGCTCGTGCCGCTCTTCGAAGCGCGCCAGCGCGTCGATCCGGTCGACGGCTCCACCACCGCGCACCTCGTGGACGGCGTGGGCGCGCGCATCGACGAGGTGCAGGCCGCGGTCGACGCGGGCGAGTTCGACGCGCTCACCGCGGTCGTCGCCGGGCGCGCCGCGGGACGCATCGACGATCTGGGTTGGGCCCTACGGGAGTGGTACGACTTCCGCGCGGGCTACGACCCGCTGTTCACCTGGTGGCTGGCCCAGCCGAAGTCGCGGGTCGCGGAGGGCCTCGAAGACCTGGCACGCACGTTGCGCGAACGCTTGATCGAGGCCGACGACGGCGCCGACGCGACGCTGGTCGGCGACCCGATCGGCCGCGAGGCACTCCTCGCCGCCCTGGAACGCGAGTTCATCCCGTACAGCCCCGCGGAGTTGATCGAGCTCGCGCGCACCGAGCTGGCCTGGTGCGACGCGCGCATGGCCGAGTCGGCCCGGGCCCTCGGCTTCGGTGACGACTGGCGCGCAGCCCAGGCCCACGTGAAGTCTCTGCACGCGGAGCCCGGCGCTCAGCCCGAGCTGGTGCGTCACCTGGTCGAGGAAGCGATCGACTTCGTGACCGAGCGCGACCTCGTCACCGTCCCGCCCCTGTGCGCCGAGACCTGGCGCATGACCATGCTCAGCCCCGAGCGCCAGCGCGTCTCGCCCTATTTCCTGGGCGGCGAGCTGATGCAGGTCTCGTTCCCCACCGACGCCATGACCGACGGCGAGAAGCGCGCGACCCTGGCCGGCAACAACGAACACTTCTCCCGCGCCGTCGCCCACCACGAGGTGATCCCCGGGCACCACCTGCAGGGCTTCATGCAGCAACGCTTCATGCCCCATCGGCGCCTGTTCAGCACCCCCTTCTGGGTCGAGGGTTGGGCGCTCTACTGGGAGATGCGGCTATGGGATCTGGGCTTCCCGCGCGGTCCCGAGGACCGCATCGGAATGCTCTTCTGGCGCCGCCACCGCTGCGCGCGGGTGATCTTCAGCCTGTCGTTCCACCTGGGCGAGATGACCGCGCCGCAGTGCGTGGACTTCCTGGTCGAGAACGTCGGCCACGAGCGCGACAACGCCGAGGCCGAGGTGCGGCGCTCGGTGGGTGGCGACTACGGTCCGCTGTACCAGGCGGCGTACATGATCGGTGGGCTACAGTTCCGGGCCCTGCACCGGGAACTGGTGCTCGAGGGCGAGTGGGAGGAGCGGGCCTTCCACGATGCCGTGCTCCAGCGCGGCTCGATCCCGATCGAGCTGCTGCGCGCGAGCCTGCTCGGTCGCGCCCCCGAGCGCGAGCTGGCGAGTTCGTGGCGCTTCGGCGAATGAACTCGCCGGCTCGCCCGGGCTTTCGAGGCCCCCACCGCCGGCGCAATCTTCGGTCGCGAGTGTAACGGTCTCGCCGTGACGCACTAATCCCTTGACGCTTGGCACGCCCCAGAGCGTGGCGCGCGTGTTCTCGACCCAAGGGCCACTCCCCATTTCATCCCCTGAGATCCGAATCCAATGCTCTCCAACCAGCTGATCGCGTTCCTTTCCATCCTGTCGCCGACCCAGAGCCCCCAGGTTCCGACCTATTTCCCGACCGACCAAATCCTGCCGCCCCAGGCGAATTCCGAGGACGGGCGGTCGATCGACGTCGACGGCCAGCGAGCCGCGATCGGGTCGCGCGATATCAACGCCCCCGGTCTCCAGGGGGTCGCCGTTCCCGGACGGGTCCACCTGTGAGAGCGCGACCAGACCGGCCGATGGCAGCTCGCCGCGAAGCTCGAGGGTGCTGCGGGTCTGGGGAACTTCGGCACTGCCGTTGCCCTCGACGGCGACCGCCTGCTGGTGGGCGCCAACGGCAACGGCGCGATCGCCGGTAGCCCGTACCTGCAGGGCGCAGTGGTGCTGCACGAGCGCGATGCCAGCGGGGCCTGGACTGCGGCGGACCTGTGGCAGGCGGATTACGACTCGTTCAGCAACTTCGGTACCGCGATCGACCTGGACGGCGATTCCGCGATCCTCGGCAACCCCCGGGAGCTCCAGCCCGGGATGCCCGCGAACGGCGCGGTCTACATCCGCGAACGCCAATCGGACGGCTCCTGGCCCGTGACCTTCAAGCTGACAGGCAGTCTGGCTCCGCCGTTGCAGGAGCTCGGAGCGGACGTTGCCATCGACGGGGACCTCGCGGTCGCGTCCAACCCGACCGAGCGCCTCGCCTACGTGATGCAGCGCGACGGCTCGGGAGCCTGGAGCGTGACATCGATTCTGGACGTCTTCACCCCGGAAGGACTTCGGGTCGACGTGGAGGGCGACCGGATCGCGATCGCGGCCTACCAAGGCAATGGCCTGCTCTCCTTCGGCTGGGTCTATCTCTTCGAGCGCGGGACCGATGGTTCGATCAACCCCACAGCCGCGCTGTCGATTCCGTCGAGCTCGACGAGCCTCGGTGGCCCATTTGCCCGCGATGTGGTCCTGGAAGGCGGCGACCTGTTCGTTCTCGGGTCGACCCTGGGCGGCGAGTTTCCTTTCTTCAACGGTCCCCTGTCGCGCGTCTGGCGCTACCGGCAGGACGCCAACGGGGATTGGATCGAGATCGGCGGCTACGAGCCCTACGGGCTCGCCGCCGACGGTGGGGGCTTCGCCATGGACGTGTCCGGCGACACGCTGCTCGTCGGCCGGACCCCTGAGTTCGAGTCGCCCCAAGCCATCCTCGAGTATCGCAGCTCCGATCTGCTGTCCTCGGCCGACGCCCTGTCCCTGTCGAGCGGCGGATCCCAAGGCCTCGCCATCCTGCCGGGGGAGCACGCCGCCGGTTGGCCCTACCTCCTGCTGGGATCGCTGACCGGCACCTCGCCCGGCGTGGACCTCGGCGGCGGACTACAGCTTCCGCTCGTGGTGGATCCCTGGTTCCAGTTCCTGCTGGCCAACCCGAACACCGCGATCGCGGGGAGCGCGGGCACCCTCGACGACCGCGGACAGGCCCTGGCGACCCTCGCGCTCCCGGCCGGAGCGGCCCCGTCTCTAGCGGGATCAGTCGCCTGGCACGCCTACATCGTCTTCGACCCGGCTGTGATGGCCTTCGTCCAGGCCAGCCAGCCCGTCGCTCTCGCGCTGCTGCCGTGACCTTCGGTGGGCGGACGTCAGGAGCCAGGCACCCAGCCGCCGCCCGACGTCTGCTTCCTCACCCGCTGGGCCGCGCGTCAGGGGACCAATTGCACCGCCACCGGGTTGCTCGCGAAGTCGACGCCGAACGTCGGGCCGAAGGTGATCGCGGCGTGGTGGAGGGTGGCGCCGGCTAGGCTCGCCGGCGCTCCGGGGGGCACGTTGAAGCTGGCGCTCGCCCCGCCGCTGCCATTCAGCAAGCCGACGGTGCCGGTGAGCAGTGGCGTGTTGGCATTGACCAGGGTGAAAGTCGTCCAAGCGTCGATCACGAGGGGCACCGGCGTCCCGTCGAGCACGAAGCTCGGCGCGAAGCCCGTGGCGGAACCCAGGATCACGTAGGGGCGACCGGCGAAGGCCGCGCCGGCGTCGAGGGTCCAGACCTGCGAGCCACCCTGGGCGAGGGAGATGGCGCCGAGCCCGAGGGAAACGAGGCCCGCAGGACCGCCCGTCGGTCCAACTTCGACCAGACTCGCCCTCTCGTTGGCCGTACCGACCGGCGAGAGCACGTCGGCCACCGTGAAGACGGTGCCGGCCCCGCCCTCTCCGAATCCGAAGGCTCGCAGCACGTTCCCGCCGGTGTCCAGCAGCACCCCCTGCCCGCGAGCGTGGCTGTAGACCCCGGCGTTGCTGGCGGCCGCGCTGGGATTGTCGGTGTAGGAGTAGACGCTCAAGCCCAGCGGCTCGACCGTCAGTCGCAGCATGCGTGGCTGGGACCCCGACTTGCCGGTGTGGACGTTCAGGAGCCAGGAGTCGCCGTCGATCCTCGAGAGACCGACCGGGAAGCCGTCGCCGGTCGGGACCACCGGGAAGTGCGTGCAGGTCTCGGCGACCACGCGCGTCCCATCGGCCGAGAGGTCGAGACGCTGGACCGAGACGTCGGGTGCGCCGCAGGCCGACGTGAGGCCGCGCGAGGCCAGGAGCAGAGCGTTGTGCTCGGCGTCGTACTCCATGTGGCCCCACCAGCTGCTCTGCCCCTGCCACGGCTGACCGGTCGCGTCCTGGAGCAGATGCACCTGCCCGACCGCGTCGATCCACTGGATCGAGTTGGGCGGCAGCTGGGTCGAGTGCAGGAAGATGCGGCCGTCACCGGCCGCCGCGATCGTGCGGACCGTCGTCCCGACGAATCCCAGGCTCTGCACGTTGCCGAGGGCGTCCCCCGCCCAGAGCTCCATCGGATCGCCGTTGTTGAAGGCGGCGCCGAAGATCAGTCGGTCGCGGTAGGGGTCGTAGGCGAGGCAGTCGTCGGACTGGAGCGTGGCGTGGAAGGCGTAGGGCTTGCTGATGGCGCCGCTGAGCGGGTCGATCAGGGCGATACCGCCCGACGAGGAGCTGACTCCATTCAGGGCGGGGCTGTAGAGCACCAGCTCGCCGCTGTACAGACCCGACGACGTCTGGGCCAGGGCGGCGGAGCTGAGGAACAGGACGGCAAGGGGCGCGGCGAGCTTGGGCATCGAGGGAAGGGAGGTGAGGGCCGGGAGGTGAGGGTCGGGAGAGCCCGGCCAGTCTGTCCATCCGATGCGGACCGAGGATGTCACCGCAATTCGGGGACGCTTTAGGCGGCGGTCTTGTGCCTGGCACCTGACGTCCGCCTAAAGCGTCCCGCCGTACCAGGACGATGGTACGGCTGTGATCGATTGGCGCGTGGATACCGAGGCCCCCGAGCCGCCCTCCCAGCAGCTCGTGGAGCGCTGCCTGGACGGGATCGCCCGGGGCGACCTTGCCCCCGGGGACAAGCTCCCCTCCGTGCGTGCCTTGGCCGGCCTGGCGCTCGTCAACCACAACACGGTCGCCCGCGCCTACCGCGAGCTCGACCTGATCGGGGCCGTGCGCGGCGAGGGCGGCCGGGGTGTGTTCGTGACCGAAGCGGGCCCGCAGATCGCGCGCCAGCGACGTGCGGCGACCACCTGGAGCGACTTCGAGCGGGCGCTGGAGACGGCGCTGCGCGCGGGGCACTCGATCGAGGACTTGTCAGAACGGGTACGCACGGCCGAGTCGAAGAGGAGACCAGCATGAGTGAGACGAACGACATCGCGCGGCTGCGCGGCGTGGGTGTGAAACTCGGGCGCAGCGAAGTCCTGCGCGGCCTCGAACTGGGCCTGGCGCCGGGCGAGCTGTGCGTGCTGCTCGGTCGCAACGGCGCGGGCAAGACGACGCTGATGCGGGTGCTCGCGGGGACCCTGCGGGCCGAGAGTGGCAGCGTGCGGGTGTGCGGAGCCGACCCATCGCGCTCGGCAGCCGCCCGCGCCGCGATCGGCTTCGTGCCGAGCCTGCCGGACCTACCGCCGTGGATGAGCCTGACCACTGCGGCGCGCTTCGCGCGGCGCTGCTATCCGACCTGGGACGACCGCCGCCTGTGGCGCGCCGCCGACGCCCTGGCGGTGCCGCGGCGTGGCCGCATCTCGAAGCTCAGTCGCGGCCAGGCCGCGGGGGTTCAGCTAGCCCTGGCCCTGGCCGCGCGGCCGCGGCTGCTGCTGCTGGACGAGCCCTTCGCCGGCCTCGACGCGGTGGCCCGCGACGGGCTCTTGAGCGCCTTCCTGACCGAAGTCGACCTCGAGGACACCGCGACCCTGGTATCGACCCACGACCTCGACATCGCCGCGCGCATCGCCGACCGGGCGCTGTTGATGGACGGCGGGGCCCTGCGCGAACAGGCCGTCGGCGACGCCCAACTCGAGCACAGCGCCGCCGCCCTGCGCGCGCTCCTGACCCAGACCACCCCCGGACCGGACGGAGCCGCCGCATGAGTCTGCTAGCCCTGACCCACAAGGAGCTGCGCGAGCAGGCTCCCGCCTTCCTGGTCGCCGCGGCCCTCGTCATCGTCGGCTGCCTCGTCACCGGCTGGTTGGCGGACGACCTGTTCGTGGACTCAGCCACCTTCGCCCACACGGCGGCGGTGTGCCTGACCGCGATCGTCGCCATCGCCATGGGCTGCGACATCGGCGCGCGCGAGCGCAACGAGGGGACGCAGGAGTGGCTGCGGCGCCAGCCGGTGTCACTCGGTCAGGTCGCGTTGGTCAAGTTGGCGGTCCTGCTCGGAGCGCTCGTCGCGGCAGCCGTGGTCGGAAGCGAGTCCGCCACTGTCGCTAGCCGTCTCTTCGCGAGCGGCGCTTCCTCGCTCCAGGCCGAGCCGATGGTCGGGCTGATCCTCGGCGGAACGGTGGCCCTGGCCCTGTGGTCCATGGCCTGCTCGTCGTTCCTGCCGCGTGGGTTCCTGGCCGCGCCCGGCGGCGCCTGCGTCTTCGCCCTGCTCGCGCTCCCCGCCGCGCTGCACGAGATCGTCATGGGCCGGCTGCGACCGGACCCACCGATCGGCCTGTGGCTCACCTGCGCGCTGATCGGCGGTGCGCTCGCGGCCTTGTCCAGCATGGCGATCGGCTCCAGGCGTGAATGGGCCACCTGGAAGCGCGCGGGCACCGTGGCCCTCGCCGGCTCGATCGGAATCGCGCCCACGTGGTTCGAGGCCGGAGCGAACCTCGCTGGCGTCACGACTCTGGATCTCTCCAGTCCGAACCTCGAAGTACGCAGCGCGTTCCTGCACACCGACGGCCGCCACGCCTTCGCGATGCTGCGGGACGAGCAATGGCCGAGCTTCCCGGTCGTGATCGATCTGGAGACGGGCGAGACGGTCGCGGCGGGCGTGCTCGGCGACGACCTCTGGCCAGCGCACACGACGGTCTCGACCAGGTCCAACCGCTTTCCGTTCGGAGTCCTCCACAAGCAGGACGGCGACTCCGAGATCGTCGGCTCGGACGGGGAGATCCTCGCGATCGATCGCGCAGAGCTCAGCGCTGCGGACCTGGAGCCCTTCAACACCATCGGCGACGGCGGCTGGACCCTTGCCCTTCCCGCCGGCGGGGGTTGGCGGTTGAGCCGCGCCGGTAGCGGTGCTCGCGCGTTCGTTGCGGCACCCGGTGCGACTCCCGTGACCGAGGAGGTCCTGGCCGCCGCGGGCTGGAGGGTCCAATACGTCGAGGGCTGGCTGGTCGATGGGCTGTGGATCTTCCGAGGTCTCGTCCGCCCGTCCGCCAATGGACAGACCATCACCGAGTACAGGTCCCTCGACGCCGAAGCGGGTGAGCTCTTGGCGGTCGATTGGATGCAAGCGCGAGATTCGATCGTCTGTGCCTTGGCCGATGGAAAGGCGCTGGTCGGCGATCGCGCCCGCCTCTCGATCGTCGACGTCCGCGAAGGCGGGCGCCGGGATCTCGACACATCGGGCAGGAAGGTTCGGTGGTGGGCCGGAACCGCCACCGTCCTCCAAGCCACAGAAGGGGAAGGCTCGTTGAGCTGCGTCACAGCAGTCACCGCCGATGGGAGCATCGCCGCCCTGGTTCGAGCGGACGGTAGCGTCGCGCGCTGGATCGAGCCGCCACCGGGGAGCGCGGGGATCCTGTGCCTGACCGCCCTGGCGGACGGCTCGATCGCGGTGCTGACCTATCGTGGGGGGCAGGTCCTGCGGTTCGGTCCGGGCGGGGACGAGCCGATCGCGACGGCACTGCACTGGTGACCCTGAGGCCGGTGTCGACCGGGCGCGCGACCCGCGATCTCCATGGCCTACGCGATCGGGCAACGGCTGCTAGTCTCGGGCCATGAAGCACGCGGCTTGCCCGATCACGGTCCTCGCGATCGCCCTCTGCCCGATGGCCCTTGCCCAGCAGGCGCCCTTCACGACCTCGCTCCTGCCCTCCCCGCCCCAGCCCAACCGGGTCACCGTGGCCCAGGTCGACGCGGGCGGAACCCTCGATCTGCTCGTCACCCACCCCACGACCGGCCAGCTCTCCCTGTGGCTGGGCGTCGGTGACGCGACCTTCAACGGCCCGATCCCGGTTGCCGTCGGCGGCACGCCCTTCGACGTCGCGACGGGGGACCTGGACGGTGACGGCGACCTCGACCTGGCGGTCAGCGATCGCGTCGAGAGCGTGGTGCGCGTCCTCGCCGGCGACGGCCTGGGGAGCTTCACCCTGGCCGGCACCTGGAGCGTGGGCGCCTCGCCGCGCACCGTCGAGCTGCTCGACATGGACGGCGACGGCAACCTCGACGCGGTGGTGGCCTGCCACGGCCTCGAGGGCATCACGACCCTCTTCGGCGCGGGCGACCTGAGCCTGCCCACGCGCGTCGACACGGTCGTCGGTCAGGCGCTGCTGCACTTCGCCGCCGGGGACTTCGAGCTGGACGGCGACATCGACCTGGCCCTGTACCACGAGATCGACATCCCCTATGCGCTCCTGCTCGTGCGCAACGACGGCGCGGGCGGGCTGACCGCCGACCCGCCCCTGATCGCCTCGGGCACCGGCACCTGGGGCGTGGTCGCCGACTTCACCGGCGACGGCTACCCGGACCTGGCCCAGGTCGAGAGCGAGTTCCTGGCCACCGAAGCCGGCTACTTCATCAACGACGGCAGCGGGTCCTTCCCCTCCTTCGGCGGCCTGTTCCTGGCCGAGGGGCGTATCGCCGCCGGGGACCTGGACGCCGACGGCCGCACCGATCTGGTGGGCACGCAGACGAGCGGAGCGCTGGTGATCGGCGCCAACGTGCAGCAGCTCGCACCCAAGGCCTCGATCCCCCCCTACCCCACCGCCGGCGACCTGCGCGACCTGGCCCTGGCCGACTTCGACGGCGACGGCTACGACGACGCGGTCACCGTCCACGGCGCGACGAACCGCATCCTGGTGCACCGCAACACGATCTGCCCGGCCGGGTCGAGCTTCTGCTCGCTGACGGGTTCGCTCAGCCCCTTCGGCGGCGGGACACAGCCGCTGACCCTCGACGCCGGCCCCGGCCACGCGGGCGCGATCTACGTGATCCTCGGCTCCTTCAGCGGCACCTCCCCGGGCCTGCCGATCGGCTCGGTGACCCTGCCCCTGAACCCGGTCGATCCCTACTTCGACTTCACCCTCACCAACCCCGGCGCCGCGCCTCTGACGATGGGCCTCGGCGTCCTCGACGCCGACGGCCGCGCCCAGGCCGGCGTGGCGATCCCGCCTGGCACCCTGGCCCTGATCGACCTCTCGGTGGACCACGCCTACCTCTTGTTGGACCCCGGCGCGGCAGCGCCGGTGACCTTCGCCAGCAACGCGGTCGAGTTGGCGTTCTGAGCCTGTTGCGTGCGCGTCGACGTCGGGCTTCGACGTCGATCGTCGCTCGCTCTCTGCGGTAGCGCACTCGCCCGTTCGAGAGTTCGGGGAACGGCTCAGGCGGAGCCCCCCTTGCCTCGAAGCGCGTCGGCCCCGGGTCGTCCGCGGCTTCGGCCTCCCTTCGGGCACGCCTCGGTCGCGCGAGGCGATCCCGAACCCAACGCAGAGAGAGGGCATCCAGACCGGGCGTGTGCGGGAGTCGGTCGCGACGCTATCCCTTCAGCGAGCTCGGACGATCCAATCACCGTGAGGCCGGAGGCCCCTATTCGGTCTCTGCCGGGGCTCTGCGCGCGTCCGACCCCGCCGACGACCCTGTCAGGTCGTCGAGGCTGTAAGGCGCGCGAAGACTCCCGGCAGGGGCCGCATGGCCGGCAAGGCCGGCGTGGCCGGCGTGGCCGGCGTGGCCGGCGTGGCCGGCGTGGCCGGCGTGGCCGGCGTGGCCGGCGGGTCGTCGAGACCAGTCTGCGTGGTCACGAACAAGCCTGTTCCGAGCCTTCAATCCGGCAACAGCAGCAGGAGTCGACCCGCCAGATCCCGCAACTCCTCCCGCCACGTCGGAACGAGGCCCCGCACCAGATTGAGTCGCAAGACACCACGCTCCTCGTCTCGACGGATGATGGGAGGTGCCTCGATCTCAGTGTCCCCATGGACCTCCTTGATCCACTCGGCGATCTGCTCGAGGCCGGTGTCGTCGGGCGTCAGAACGTCGAGGAAACTCAGGACCTGGTTCCGACCAGGAGGGAGGTCGAAGTGATTGATCTCGAGCCTTGCACGCCCACCGAGTTGATCGATGTCGTCCCCGTCGACTCGGTCGCCATCAACGTGATACCGATAGGTGTTGATCCCCACAACGCCATCGTCGTTCTTGACGCGCTGCGCCGAGAAAAGCTTCAAGCGGCTGTCCTCGGGAGACGGGATCCGCCGACTTCGACTGGCACGTCGCGAAGGCCGAGGTCCGACTCGTGGGACGAGTTCACAACCTGGCTAGCGCGTCGATTTGCTTCAACCCGCTCCTCGGAGTTCATGTAGTGCCAGAGCTCGTCGAGCTTCTCGAGCCACGCGTCCAACTGGCCCTCGGAGATCGTACCGAGCGCCTGAGCGCGGAGTCGTTGCGACTCGAGGCGGTGGTAACGGTCGGCGGCGCTCGACGGAACGTCTTCAGTCATCTCGGTACTCGATGGTCCACTGGCTGCGTGACTCTGAGAGCGCCCGTTCGAATGTCCCGAGGAGCACCCGCCCGCCCGGCTCTGCGAGCGCATGGTCGGCACGATCGCGCCGCAGGGTCAGTTCAGATCCGAGGTCTGAACTCGAGACCTGGAACACAGGATCCAATCCAGTTCCAGAAAGTACCTTGGGTCTGCGGTGCGGCGGCAGGTGCATCAGATCATCTGGGGCAACAGACATCCCGCCTCCACCGTAGTCGCCGAAGCCTCTCTGATCCGGATGGACGTCAACGCCGACCCGTACACCAAGTCGACGGGCCGAGCTTGCCACGCTTGGCCGACCGTCGGGTTCCGCCTTCATGCCGAGGTATGCGAGATTCACGTCGTCGAGCGACGAATGATCACTGGTCATGGCGCGAGGAAGAGATTGTGTTCAACGCTAGGAGGAGCTCAGCGCCGTTCGAGCCGCCGCGGGTACCGGCTCCGCGCGACGCGAGTTTTCCATGTTCGCGCGACGGAGCGATGCATCCGTTGTTGGCAGCCCGAGCTTCCGGACGAGGCGGTGCGGCAGGCCGAACCGGCGTAGCGGGTCGCCGGGATCCGCTCTGACTTCGAGTGACTCCTGCGCCGCACGGCGTCCCTGGGCGCGGCGCCGCTGACGATGGGCCTCGGAGTACTCGACGCCGACGGCCGCGCCCAGGCCGGCGTGGCGATCCCCCTGGGCACCCTGGTGCTGATTGATCGATCGGTCGACCACGCCTACCTCCTGCTGGCCCCCGGCGCCCCGCAGCCGGTGACGTTTCCCAGCAACTCGGTCGAGTTGGGGTTCTGAACCTCAGTCGGCCGCGCAGGGGTCGATCCCCGAAGGCCTTCGGTCCTCGCGAGCCACGGTGTAGTCCCGGCCGGGCGAGGGACTAGGGATTGGACAGGAGAGCTCGAACACCATGAACGCCCCCCTCTGCAAGCGCCTGGCCACGGTGGCCCTGGTCGTCCTCACGGCGAACACCACGATTTGGACGGGTCAGGGGAGGGCGATCGAGATCCACCCCGCTCGCAGCGCGACCGAGCCGGCGCTGACGGCCTCGATCCCCGCAATCGTCATCGACGTCGACAACGAGCCCTATGACGGCGCGGGTTGGTTCGTGGTCCACCAGTCGACCATGGGCCGGTCGACGGGCTGGGGCCCGTATCCGACTCAGGTCGTAGATGGACGGGCGACTTTCAGCTTCGGCACCGGGCGTTTCGCCCCCGACCCCGACGCCTGGGCGCAGGTCGAGTTCTTCCCCGCCACCAACGACGGGCAGAGGTCCAGCGAGCACGGCATCTGGCTCGATCCCCGAGACGGCTGCTTCGCGACAAGTCAGTTGGCGTTCACGGCGATTGCCGATGGGAACGAGCGGGCGACGGAGCAGACCCTCAGGCTCGCCTACCCACCCCTCGCCGGATCGGTGGAGGTCTTGAATCCGGAGGCCAGCGCCAGGGTCCGCATCCTCGCGGGAGACTACTTCGGCTCTTCGGATTGGTTCTCGAGCGGCAGCATCGAGTTGGAGCTTCCGACGAATACCCCCGTCCCGATCTACCGCTGGTCCGTGACCCAGCCCATCACCATCGAGGCCTCGACGCTGGACGGAAGCCAGACCACGCCGATCGAAGTCCACGGCTTCGGTAGGGCGATGGTGTTAGCTCCGAGTCCCATCGCCGACGTCACCGTGACCTACGACGCCACGGCCATTCCGGGCGCAGACCTGTTCTGCCTCTTCCCGGCCTCCACCTACGCGCCCCTCGCCTCCCACTCGGAAATTGGCTCTCTGATCTTGGACCTGTGGGTGCGGAATGCGGACGACAGCATCGCCGGCTGGCGGACCGAACGTGACGTCGAGGGCTCGATCTCCTTCCCCGCCTTGCGGCCCGGCGAGTACGTGCTGGAGCTGTGGTCGCTCCAGACCATCGCCCGGGGCGAGGGAAATGAAAAGCCACTGAACGTCGCTCCCATCGTGATCGATTCGAGCCCCGTGCAGACGATCTCACTTTGAACTCGAGGGCAGGCTCAAACCAAGTCCGAGTCCGCCAGGGTGTACCACCAGTGGTCGCGCAGCCACCACAGGCTGTGGTTGGGGTCGAAGGTGCGGCCGACCATGTAGTAGGGCGTGGGCCAGACGCCGAAGCCCTGGCGTTGGAACCACTCGAACCAGCTCGACCAGTCGGGGATGAAGAGGCCGAGGGCGGCCTTGCCGTCCAAGCGCGCGCGGGCGAGTAGCGCCTCGAGGAGGGCTCCCGCGACCCCAGGCTCGTTGTGCGGCACCAACCAGTCCGCGATCGGCGCGGTCCCGGGCGTGAGCCAATCGTCGGCGCGGTAGACGGCGTAGCCCGCGAGGCCGTCGGCGCCGTCCACGGCGAGCACGGTGTAGTCGTTCAGCGGGTTGTCGACGAAGCGCCAGTTGAGGAACGCGGCGTCGCGGATGGTGCTGGTGCCCCACCCGTCGCGCAGTCGCTCGTAGAGGCGATCCACCTCGGCGTCGAAGCGCTCGAGGACGCGCACGCCCGCGGGCAACTGCGTCGGGCCGTCACCCACCGCCCGTGCCAAGACGGTCTGCGATCGGTACACGTTGTAGTGCAGGTAGAGCTGGCCGATGCGGTAGGCCTTCTCCACCGGCCAGCCGTAGTGCACCACGTCCCCGGGCGGCTCGGCGGCGCCGTAGGCGGGGAAGAACGGCAGTGCCGTGCGAACGAAGATGCCCGGCGACTTCAGCCCCGCCCGGTGATCGGGATGGACGAAGGAGTCGATGATCTCGGCGAAGATGCGCTCACGGCCATCCATCCAGTGGCGGTAGGGGCGCGCGGAGTACTGGCACACGCACTGGCCGTCCTCGGTCGCCGCCACGAACAGGCGCAGGCCCGCGGGGTTCTGCTCGTGGGTGTAGCGCCACTCCGACTCGGTCCGCTGTCCGTCGAAGACCAGGTTGAAGGTCTCGATCAAGGAGGGCATGTCGCCCTCGGCGTACTCGCGGATGGTGTAGTCCATGGCGCGGCTGGCTTAGGCGAAGTCGGTGTCGGCGAAGGTGTAGTGCCAGGACTGGTGCAGCCAGTGCATCCGCATCTGCTTGGCGTAGGAGCGGTCGGCGAGCAGGAAGCGCTTGGCCAGGCGCAGAGCCAGGAAGCCGTGGCGGTCCTGCAGGGGGCGCCAGTCGGGCGAGGTCTCGGGCAGGAGCAGCACCAGGCGCTCGCAACCGGCCGCGCGGGCACGCTCCGCCAGCCAGGCCAGGAGCGCGTTCGCCGCGCCGTCGTCGTCGGGCGCGACGATCCAGTCGCAGACCAGACCGACGTTCCGATCCCCGTCGAAGTCGCCGGTGCGGAACACTGCCAAGCCGACCACCTCGCCGCCCCGGCGCACGACCGCCTGGTCGTAGGACTGATCCGGCCGCTGGCGGAAGCGCCAGTCCAGCCAGACCACGTCGCGCGCGAGGGTCAGGCCGCGGCCCTCGGCCAGACGCGCGCAGAGGGGCTCGACGTCGTCGTCGAAACGCTCGACGGGCTCGGCCACGAGCCCGCCCGCCTCACCGATCCGCAGGTGCTCCAGCTGACCCACCAGCTTGAACTGGGTGCGCACCGCCTGGACCTTGACGTGCCAGTTGAGCACGCGCCAGGCGGCGGGCGTCGGGAAGCCCCAGCTGATCAAGTCGAGCTCCATGCCGCCGAAGGCCCGCTCCCAAGCCTCGCCCATCCGCACCACCAGGCCCGGACGGCCCAGGGCATGGCGGAAGCGCGGCGCGATGCGGATGTCGTCCACGCGGCTGATGCGCGCGGCCTCGCCGTTCACCAGCACGGGCTGGCCACTGGCGCAGACGAGGCCCACGACCTCGTCCGCGTCCAGGGCCAACAGCACACGCGCCCCGGCGGGGTTCGCAGCCTGGCGCCAGGTCCAGGTGGCCGCAGTCGGCGGCGAGGGCGCGGGTGCGTCGACGTCGCCCTCGAACAGGTGGGCGTAGGCGTCGAAGATCCGCTGCTCGTCGCCGGGCTCGGCCACCCGGAACTGCAGGCGCCCGCTGTCCAGCAGGGAGCCGGCCAGGGGATCAGGCCCCCGCGCCGACCGCTTGCTGGGTGTCCGCCCGATGGCCGGATTGCAACAGGGCCGAGTCGAGCACGTCCCACAGGGCCGTGAGCGAATCGAGGAAGTCGTACATCCCCTGCACCACGAGGGGTTCGGTCTCCTCGTCGATGACGGACGCCACGGCCTCGACCGCGTTGCGCTCGTGCTGCTGCTCGGCGCCGGCCTCGCCCCAGTGCTCCAGCAGGTAGTGCATGTCGGTGTCCTCGAGGCTCGCGCCGTACAGCCCGCTGTCGATCAGACAGTGCTTCTCGCCGGGGATCAGGTGGCGGTTGGAGATGATCTCGAGGGCCAGGGCCGTGCCCAGGTTCTTGAAGGTCGTCTCGCGGCTCGGGTCGAAGCGGCGCTCGAAGACCTCGATCGCGCGGCGCGCCTGGGCGGTCAGGCCCGACTCGGGGTCGTAGCCCGGAAGGGAGCCGAGCAGCTTGTCCGAGTAGTTCTTGAGCACCGCTTCAACCGCCTGCTGGTCGGACAGGTCGGGGCACGTCGACGCTCCCGCCGCACGGTTGACGATGTAGCCTGCCATGGTCGCGAGCTCCGGACCGTGGTCCTCCTCGCTCTCCACGATCTCGTGCATCAGGCGGCTCTCGGAGTCGAGACCGAGCTGCTCCAGAGCGGCGGGGAACTCCCCCCCGGGACGGGTCGAGGCGCAGAATTTCTGGATCTGGTGGAACAGGGCGCCGATCACCTCCGGTTGCGGAGCGACCTGTGCCCAGTGCTCGAAGACGGGGTGTTGGAAGCAGCGATGGGAGCGGACAAGGGCGAGAAGGTCGTCTATGGATCGCATGGGGGTGTTTCGGAGCCGACGGGGAGGGCAGTGACTTTCAATGCCAAGTGGGAGCTGAGACCAACTCCAGTGAGCCGTGGCGACCGTTTACGAGATCAGAACGCCCCGCTCGCGGGGGACCCGCCCGGCCCATGTTCGAGCAGTTTTGGGGTGCCCCACCTGCCTGCGCTTACCCGCTCGAGACAGTCCGACTCGGCCCTCCGAACGCGCGCGGCCCCCGTCGCCCACAGGGGGCGACGGGGGCCGATGCAACCGGAGTCAGCGGCGCGGCGCGGGATCAGGCCTCGCGCTGGATCTCGATCACGCGCGAGCGCGCGGCCTGGGCCTTGGGCACGGTGATGTAGAGCACGCCCTGCTCGTGGCGCGCGACGACGCTGTCGCCGTCCACCTGCAGCGGGAACTCGAGCACGCGCCGGAAGGCACCGAATCCGGCCTCCCGGTGCAGAACTTGATCGGGCTGCTCGTCGAAGGCGCGCGGCTTCTCGCCGGCGATGGTGAGGGTGCGACCGTCGAGCTTGAGTTCGATCGCGTCGGCGGGCACGCCGGGAACTTCGGCGCGCACTTGGTAGGCGTCGGTCAACTCCGCGACGTCGACGCGCACGAGGGAACGCCCCTCGCCGCCACCGCTGAAGTTGCCGCCTTCGAAGAAGCGCTCGAAGAGTCGGTCGAGGTCAGCGCGGGCGGGGCCGAAGCCGGTGACAGGGATGAGGTGCTTCATGTGGGTCGTGACTCCTGATGTCGTCGGTGCGCGCCGCAGGTCTCCGGCGTGCGGCGCGCGGAGGTCATGGTCGGGCGGCCCCCAGGTCGCCCGGTCCGTGCCGGTGCATCCCAGGAAGCAAGGGCCGTGCCAAGGGCGGACCCCGGCCTGAGAGGGCGCCACACCGACACGGGCCTGCCCGGAGACCCTCCACCGGACCCATCACTGCCAAAACGACGCGCCGATGCGGCAGAAAGCTGTCAATCCGGCCAGGTGGCTCGGCGCACCCTGCCAAGGCGGCGGGCGGGCATCTCGGGACCCCGAGTCGCCCTGGATGGGTCGCGAAGGGGCTTCGGGTTGGGCCGAGGGTCGCTCCGGGCCACCGAGCGCGGCGCCCCGACCGTTCCAACGGCAACCCCGCCACAAGGCACCGGGCCTGTTCGGCCAAGCTCGTTATCGTCGTCGCCCCACCGATGCAGATCCAAGCTCGTCATGCCGGCCGCGCGCTGGCCGTCCTCGCCCTACTCCTCGGGTCCTGCGCCTCCCCCGGCGATCCGATCGAGGCTCTGACCATCGCCCCCGGGGCCGAGCGGGGCTCCACGGTGGCCGTCGACCCGGCCTTCGTGAACGGGCCCCTGGTCTACCTGACCAGCGCCATCGACGACGACGAGATCGCCGAGTTGACCGCGGGCCGCGAGGACCGGATCGAGATCATCGGCGAGCAGACGCGCGAGTCGGTGCTGCGCTACGCCGGTCGCGCCCACGGCATCGACGCCCACCTGCTCAGCGAAGAGTTCCTGGCTGCCGCGCCGAACCTGGCCTGGGTGCAGAGCTACAGCGCCGGGGTCGAGCGCTACATCGAGCTGGACGGCCTGACGAGCCGCCCGGAGGTCGTCCTGACCAACGCCAAGGGCGTGCACGGTCCGGTGATCGCGGAGCACGTGTTCGCCATGCTGCTGGCCCAGTTGCGCGGGCTCTACGCCTACGCCGAGGCCCAGGTGCGCGAGAACTGGGACCGCGACGCCGCGCCGGAGACGGCCTCGCTGGCCGGTCGCACGATGCTCGTCGCCGGCATGGGCGGCATCGGCAGCCAGGTGGCCCAGCGCGCCCACGCCTTCGACATGCGCGTGCTCGCCACCGTCCGCACCGAGCGGCCGGCGCCGGACTACGTGGACGTGCTGGCCACCGGCGACCGACTCGACGAACTCCTGGCCCAGACCGACGTGCTGGTGATCTGCCTGCCCCTGACCGACGAGACGCGCGGGATGTTCGACGCCCGGCGCCTGAACCTGCTGCGCCCCGGGGCCTTCGTCGTCAACATCGCGCGCGGACCGATCCTCGACACCGATGCCCTGCTTGCGGCCCTCGACAGTGGGCACCTGGCCGGTGCCTGCCTGGACGTGACCGACCCCGAGCCCCTGCCGCCGGGGCACGAGCTGTGGTGGCACGAGGGCGTGACGATCACCCCGCACGTGGCGGGCCGCGCCGAGCTCACGGTCGAACGCCGCGACGTGCTCGTGCGCGAGAACATGGAGCGCTTCATCGCGGGCGAGCCGCTCTTGAACGTGGTCGACCGCGAGCTGGGTTACTGAGCCCGGTTGGCGATCAAGTCGTCGCGCCACTCTCGGCGCAGGTCGTCGATGAAGCGGCCGACGGTGAGCTCGAAGCGCTCGGGGTCCCGGCCGAACAGGTCGACGTGGGCGCGGCCCTCGAAGACCGCGACGCCGCGGCAGTCGGCGACCCGCTCGGCGATGCGGCGCACCCCCGCCACGGGGGCTCGGCGATCGTCGCCGCCGACCAGGAAGAGCGTGGGCGCGAGGACATCGCCCGCGCCGACCAGGGGGCTGCGTCGATCGGGGTCGCCTCCCAAGAGCCACCCCTCGTGGACCAGCAACAGTTCCGCCGCCAGGGGACCGACCAGGGGCAGGAGGTTCGCTCCGCGGTCGCGCACCGCCGAGCCCAGGTCCGTGAAGGCCGCCTCGAGCACCAGGCCGTCGACGTCGAGCCGGCCGCCGGCCACCAGGGCCGCGCCCGCGCCCAGGGACCAACCGTCCACGACGATCGGCGTCGCGGGCCACAGGGTTCGGGCCCGGTCGACCGCCGCGATCAGGTCGCCGGACTCGTCATCGCCGAAGGTCAGGCGCGTGGCGTCGCTGGCGCCGTGGCCGCGAAAATCGAACAGGAGCACGGCCGCTCCCCGGCGGCGGAACCAATCGGCGCGGCCGAGCATGGCCCTGCGATCGGCTCCCAGGGGATGGGCCAGGACGGCGACGAACTCGGGCTCGGGTGACCGCGCCTCGGGCTGTGCGGAGCGCCAGCCTGACAGGCGCGTGCCGCGGGCCCCGTCGAAGTTCAGCTCGACCAGGCCGGAGCCCTCGGGGGCCTTCCCCACCGGCCGATTGCGCGGTGCGCCGGCCTCGGCCGCGACGAAGGCGCTGCCCGCCGCGAGCAGGGCGATGCCGGCGAGGGTCCAGACGACGGCACGCAGGATCGAGCCGGAGCGGTTGGAGTCGAGCTGGGGTCTGAAGCGCATGGGAATCGAGCGGGGAACGGACAGGAGACTCCCCGCACCCGGGCTGATACGCGGCGGGGTCGCAATCCGCTCCGCCGGGCCCGCGCCGGACCGCGGACCTAGACTCTCGCCATGCGCCTCCCCTCCGCTGCCTCGCATGTCGCCGTTCTGCATGTCGCCGTGCCCCTCGCGTTCCTGCTGTTCTCGCCCGCTGGCGCCGCCGCCCAGGAGTCGACGCCCGCAGAGCTTGCCGCCGAAGCTCCCGACCCCGATCAGGCCCCGATCAACGTCCTGTTGATCTACGCCGACGACCAGCGGGCCGACACGATCGGCGCCCTGGGCAACGACGGGATCCGCACCCCGCACCTGGACTCACTCGTGGAACGGGGCACGGCGTTCGAGCGAACCTATTGCCTGGGCGGACCCCACGGCGCGGTCTGCATTCCGAGCCGGGCGATGCTGATGACCGGCCGGGCCTGGTTCGAGCTCGACCTGGGCGAGTTCGACGGTCGCACGACCCTGCCCGAGCACATGGCCGCCGCCGGCTACCGGACCTTCATGACCGGCAAGTGGCACAACGGTCATGCCGCTCTGCGGCGCGCCTTTCCCCAGGCGCGGGCCGTCATGCGCGCGGGGATGAGTAACCACTTCCAGGTGCCGCTGGTAGATGTGGAGGGCGGCGAGTTCCAGAACGTGCGCCAGGGCGAGGGCCACTCCAGCGAGATCTTCGCCGACCAAGCGGTGGCCTTCCTGGAGCGCGCCGCGGAGGGCGAGGCGCCGTTCTTCTGCTACGTGGCGTTCACCGCGCCCCACGACCCGCGCGACGCGCCCATCGCGTGGCGCGAGCGCATGGCCGGACGGCGGCCGCCCCTGCCGGCGAACTTCATGCCCCAACACCCCTTCGACAACTCGCAGCTCACCACCCGCGACGAGATGCTCGGGCCCTGGCCGCGGACGGAGGAGCTGGTGCGCGAGCAGCTCGCGGAGTACTACGCATTGATCGAGCACCTGGACTCGCAGGTCGGGCGCGTGCTGGCGGCGCTCGAGGCCAGCGGACGCGCGGATCGCACCCTGGTCGTGTACGCCGCCGACCACGGCCTGGCCATGGGCAGCCACGGCCTGCTCGGCAAGCAGAGCGTGTACGAGCATTCGATGCGCGCGCCGCTGATCCTCGCCGGACCGGGGATTCCGCACGGGCGCACGAACTCCTTGGCCTACCTGCACGACATCTACGCGACCGTGCTCGCGACGGCGGGGCTCGAGGCGGAGGGGGACACGCATTCGAGGGACCTGCATCCGCTCTTGGGCGAGGACGCACCTGTCGGCCGCGAGGTCGTGCTCACCTCGCAACACCACATGCGCGCGATCACCGACGGCCGTTGGAAGCTGATCCGCTATCCCGATATCGATCGGACGCAACTGTTCGACCTCGAGTCGGACCCGGCGGAGCTGCACGACCTGGGGAGCGACCCCGACCAGTCCGAACGCATCGCCGCGCTGCGCAAGCAACTGCTCGCCCAACAGACCCTGCTCGGCGACCACCAACCCTGGACCTCGCCCGAGCAGCACCCGGCGGAGATCGACCTCACTGGCCATGAGCGCGTGATCGACCCCTGGCAGCCGCAGTGGATCCGGGAGAAGTACTTCGGCGAGGGTCGCTAGGCCCGAGGCGAGCGGCGGGTGCGTCCGCCTTGGCGCCGCGCCCATCGCGTCGCGTCGGAAGAATTCCTCCAACGGACCGGCGGACCGCGGCAAGGAGTAGGTGACGGCATGGCACTCCCCACCTCCATCCCCCATCCCGAGGCGCTCCTCGCGGAGCGCGACTGGCTGCTTGCCCTGGCGCGCAGCCTTGTGCGCGACGAGTCGGCGGCGGACGACCTGGCCCAGCAAACCCTGTTGGCGGCGCTCGAGAAGCCGCCGACCCCGGATCGGCCGCTGCGGCCGTGGCTCGCGGGGGTGACGCGACGGCTCTGGGCTCAGACCAAGCGGGGCCAGGGGCGGCGCGCGGCGCGGGAACGGGCCGCAGCGCCCACAGACGAGCTGCCGGCGACGGCCGATCTGGTCGAGCGGGTGGACACCCAGCGTCTGGTCGCCGGCGCGGTGTTGGAGCTGGACGAGCCGTACCGCACCACCCTGCTCCTGCGCTACTACGAAGGGCGCTCGGCGGCGGAGATCGCGCTGCACGAGGAGATTCGCGAGGCGACCGTGCGTTGGCGGTTGATGGAGGCGCGCGAGCGGTTGCGGAAGCGGCTCGACCAGGAACATGGGGGCGACCGTAGCGCGTGGATCGCGAGCGTGGGAGCGCTCGCGAGGCAGGCGCCGTCGACCCAGATTGCGGCGGGAGCTCTCGCCGCCTTGCTCGGATTTCTGATGGCCAATACGACGGCGAAACTCGTGCTCGGCGGGGTCGCCGTGCTCGCCCTGGGCCTTGCGGTCCTTTCCCAGAGCTCCTATTCGGGCGCCAATCTCGGCCAGCGCGGAAGGGCGGCGGAACCGACGGCGGACTTGCAGGCCGTCGGCGACGCCGCTCCCCCGGCGGCTCGCGAGGCCTTGGCTGTTGCCGCCGGCACCGCTCGATCCGCCATTGCCACGGACGACTCGCCCGCGGCCGCCAACGACGGTCCCGCCGTCGCCGCCCGCTTGGTCGACCGCGAAGGGCGAGGCGTGTCCGGGGTGGAGCTTCGCTTCGAGGCCCCCTACGACGAAGTCCGCGGGACCAGCGACGCTGGCGGCTACCTGCGGATCGACCTTGGCGCCGCGCCCCTCCTGCCCGACGGGCCCCGGTCGATCGCCGCCCACACCGACCACGACGCTTGGGCGCGCGAGTCGCTGCAGATCGTCTGTCCGGTCACGGCGACGGTGCAACTGGGTGAGATCACCCTCGAGCCCGGCGGAGCGCTGGGCGGGATCGTGACCGATGGGAACGGCCTGCCGATCGCCGGGGCCACGGTGCGCCCGGCGGAGGTGGAGTTGACCGCGCGAGAACTCGAGTTGGGCCGCCTCTACGGCTTCCGCGCCCCGACGTCCCTCACCGACCGGGAGACCGCGACCGCCGTCGACGGTTCCTTCGCGCTGCGCGGCCTGCCTGCCGGCATGCGGCGGGTGTCCGCCGACGCCAGCGGCTTCCTCGGAGCGGTCTCGGAGCTGTTCGAGGTTGGACCCGCCCGCGGCCCTGCGCGAGTGACGATCGAGCTCGCGCGCCCGGCCCCCTGGCAGACCATCCGGGGCCGCGTGGTCGACGCCGACGGTCTGCCGGTGGCTGATGCGCTCTTGACGCACGGAGCCGAGGGCATGGCCGTCCACACGCGGCAGCGCGCGCGGACCGACGACAGCGGCGCCTTCGAGCTGCGCCTGGACCACGAGGCGCCGTGGACCATCGAGGCCTCCCTGCCCGGCGGTCACGATCGACCCACGGTCCTCGCCGGCGTCGAGCCCGGGAGTGACGACGTGGTCCTGGTCCTCGGCCAGGAGCGCTGGATCGAGATCACGCCGGTGGTCGGCGAGGTCCCGATGGAGCGCCAGGTGGACGTGCGCCTGATCGCGGACGACGACGGTGAGCGCCTCATCTCAGGCATGACTCCCGCGGCGCGCCTGGCGCCGGTCTCCGGTTCGGGCGCAACGGAGTTGGAGGTCGACCTCGATTCGACCGCTCCGCCGCAGGTCGCGCGCCTGGCCCTGCCCGACGAGCCCTTTCGCGTCGTGGTGTCGGCCCAGGGCTTCGAAGACGGCATCGCGGGGCCCTTCGATCCGTCCACCGCGCCCAGCGCCCTGACGGTCGCCTTGGGCCCTCGAACGGCGCGCACCCTGGGCGGTCAGGTCACCGCCGGTGGCGAGCCCCTCGAGGACGCCATGGTCTTCCTCGTCGCGGCGCCCAGGTCCGACGATCCCTGGCTGCGCGCCACCGACGCCGAGGGTGGGGCGCTGGACTTGATCCACCGCTTCGGCATCCCCTTCAGCAGCCTGAGGTCGACCGACGCCCAGGGGTGCATGGCGCTGCAGTTCGAGCGATCCGGCGACTACATCGTGGTGGTGACCCACACGCCACGGGAAGGTGATCGGGTCTGGGCCGCCCTGACCCACGGTCCCCTCGCCCTCGACCCGTCGTCTCCCGACGAACCCCGCGAGCTACAGCTCGAGCTGAGCCACGGCGGCGCTATCGAGGGCGTGGTCCTGACAGCCGAGGGCCGCGATCCGGCCGGCATCACCGTCGGCGCTACGATGGGCAACGGCCTCGTGTTCGACGCGGTCACTGACGAGCAGGGCCACTACCGAATCGAGGCCCTGGCGCCCGGACCTTGGCAAGTCGCGCGATCGAGCGGGGCGACCTACGCGGGGCTGGGCGGCCCGGGCACCCGCCCGACCGAGAACGGCGGCGAGCTGCCCTTCGACTGCATCGTCGTCGAGGGCCAGACCACCGGCTTCGACCTCGACCTCAGCGCGCCCGGGGTCGAGTGCACCATCGCCGCACGGCTGGTGGTCGACGGCGAGCCCGCTGCAGACTGGTCGGTCTCCCTCAAGCACGCCGACAGCGCCAACATCTTTGCCAACCAGTCGGCGACCACCGACGCGGACGGGCACTTCGAACTCACCACCCGCGAAGCCGGGCCCCACGTGGTCGGACTCACCGCGGTTCATCGGGGCACCCTGGTTTCGCTGAACGCTCGCGTGGAGCTCAGCCCTGGCCGCACCGAGCTCGCCTGGGAACTCGCGACAGCCCCGCTGAACGGCCGCCGCACCGACGACCCGGCCAACTGGGGCGAGTACCTCTTCCACTACAGCGAGCCCGCCCCCGACGTCTGGACCCTGGCGGCCTTCCGCCCCGACGGCGAAGGCGCGATCCACCTCGAAGCCGTCCCCGTCGGCCCCGGACGAATCCTGCGCCGCGGTGACCGAGCCTTCGAGCATCCATCCACCTGGACGACACTGCGCGAAGTCGACGTCCGTTCAGGCGATGGAGCCGCCTTCGAGGTCCCCTGACCGAACCGAGGGCCGCACACCGCGATTGCCATTGCGAAACTTTGCTCTTGTTGCACCACGCTCGCTCGGTGTGCGGCCCCACCTGATACAGAGACGGCGATTCGGTCCGGCACTACCTACCGAAATCGCTCTGCAAGGCGTGCGACGCCGCATCCACCCCTGGATGAAGCAAATCACTCCACGAGGCGAGAAGAAGTTCTCAAGCTCCGCCAGTCGAGTTCCGACGAATCCGAGATGAACGACCTCGGCCGCGTCCAAGCAACCCAGAAGAGTGGTTCAGAAGCCTTCAGGGATGGACAGGGCTCTAGGGACTTCGCTCTCCGCGACTTCTGGGCCTGGAACCAATCAGACCTGCTGTCGAACTTGTGTAGAGCAGCGTTCGCCGAGTTCATCGTCGCGCGCGCTCTATCCGCGGACACCTCGACCGTTCGCGACGAGTGGGGCACCTACGACTTGAGAGCGGCCTCGGGCCTCAAGGTCGAGGTCAAGACCTCGGGCTTCTTGCAGTCCTGGCATCAGAACTCCCTGAGCGAGCCTAGCTTCTCAATTCGCCCCGCAAGAGCCTGGCATCCGGACAAAAACACATTCGGTTCCGATGTCCGACGCCACGCCGACGTCTACGTCTTCGCGCTACTCGCACACAAGGACAAGGCAACCGTCGACCCCATGGATTTGAGCCAATGGAGGTTCTACGTCGTCTCGACGGCGACATTGAACTCTGCGAAGCCCAAGGCCAAGACGCTCTCCCTGAGTGCCCTCGAAGGGCTCGCTGGACCCGTCAGCTTCGATGAGGTCGCCAGCGCAGTCGAAGCGAGCATTGCCCGACGGGCAGCTTAGAGCCCAATCCGCATATCTGAGGCCGCTCGGCGTCCGATCACGAGCGGTCGGAGGCTGGCGCTCGCCCGCAGCCGGCTCGCTGCAAACCTGCAGGTGTCGGATGGCTTCCGATTCGACCTGAATTGGAAGGCTCCCACCCGTGGACCAGCGCTGGGCTGTCACCGCGACATCGAGCTCGCCGAAACCTGGAGTCAACCGCATCGCGGGAGGGCCAGTGTCACCGAGACGTAACGGCTCGAAGGCACCCACCTTCGACCTGTTACCGTCCGCTGGTGCCGCTGACCTCAATCCTGATTGCCCTAGCCCCGAGCCTCTGGTCCCCGCTGGCGCAAGGCGCGCCGGACGTCGATCAGAACCGGACGGAGTTCGGGAGAGACCTCGCCGTCTTGACCGGACCCACGACTGACGCCGACTGCGTCATCGCCGTCAGCCAACCTTGCTACGGATACTCCGAGGGGCTGTACGACCAGCTCGACAGGGTGCATGGCTTCGGAGTCGACGGGCAGTTGCGCTGGACGTGGAGGGCTGACGATCACTACGACCCCCGGGACGCCGACTACGCCTACGGCGGCGTCAGGGGCATGCGTCGTCTGAGCGACCGTGATGGAGACGGGTGGGACGACCTCCTGGTCGTCAACGGCATGTGGAACCTGATCGGGGTCAATGTCGTGAGCGGCGCAACGGGCGAGCCAATCGCCGGCGGTTACATCGTGGATGCGTTCCCGTCCGGCCGAGGACTGACCCTGATCGATGGGCGGGGACCTCGAGGCGACCTGTTCGGGATCGCACACGAATGGAACGAAGAGCACCGGCACTCGCGGTTCACGGCGCTGTCGATCGGCCCGCGAGAGATCTTGGGCAAGCGGTATGAGAATCAAGTCGTCCGCACTCCACTCGCGGACGCGCTGCCGTGGGAGCGAGTCGTCGGCGCGCACTGGCTCGGCGAGACCCTGTGCCTGATGACGCGCGTCGAGCAACTGGTCGTCGTTCGGCGCTACAGCTCGGATCTCGCACTCGTCGACGAAGCCCGACTCGCGTTGCCGAACTTCGAGCGGCAGGCCGACCTGAGGCTCGTCGATCGGAGCCTGACCGTTGTCGTCGACGGCAAGGAGGCAGTGCTCGCGTTCCTCGAGCGGCGATTCACGGATGGAGACAACTCAGTTCAACACGAGGTCGAGATCGCCCTGATTGCCCTCGACGGAACCTTCAAGGCTTCCAACGCGCGCACGGGCTGGGACGGGCCCGTCGGGGCGATTCACACCGACGAAGGGAGATTGGTCGTGGGCCTCCCCGAGGCCGGGAGGCTGGTAGAGCTCGAGCTGGCGCGCGACCGAATTCGCTCACGCCCGATCGCAGTCGGAACCTACCTGGGTACCGCGATCGAGGAGGCGCCGGACGCGCTGCGCGCCGTTCGACCGGAGCTCTTCGACCAAGGCTCGTTGCTCGTCGGCGAGCCGACCCCGTGTGGAGGGGCGTGGGGAGTCCCGCGCGTCCTGATCTACCCGCCGGGATTCGACGGTGAGCCGAGCTGCTTCCTGCGGGCCACGACCGACGGCACCGGCATCGTCTCGCCGCTCAACGAACGCTAGTGTCCTGGTGCCCGTACGGGCAGCAGTGCCCTCAGTTCACCTGCCGCTCCCGCCCCTCCCAATAGGGCGTGCGCAGCTGCGCCTTCTTGATCTTGCCGCTGGGGGTGCGCGGGAGCGCGTCGATCCAGTCCACGGTCTTGGGGACCTTGAAGTCGGCCAGGCTCGCGCGGGCGTGGGCGAGGAGCGCCCGCGCGCGCAGGTCCGAGCCCTCGCGCCGCACCACGATCGCCTTGACGGCTTCGCCCCAGCGCTCGTCGGGGACGCCGATCACCGCGGCCTCGACCACGTCGGGGTGGGCGCACAGGACGCTCTCGATCTCGGCCGGGTACACGTTCTCGCCGGCGTAGATGATCATGTCCTTGACGCGGTCGTGGACGAAGACGAAGCCCTGCTCGTCCAGGTAGCCCGCGTCGCCGGTGTAGACCCAACCGTCGCGCAGCGTCGCCTCCGTGGCCTCGGGGCGGTTCCAGTAGCCGAGCATGTTGGCCGGCGAATGGACGCGGATCTCGCCCACCTCGCGGGGCGGCAGCGCGCGCCCCTCGCGGTCGATGATCTCGACCCGCACGCCCGGATAGGGCCGGCCGGCCGCCTTCAAGCGCTCGCCGCTGGGATCCAGGTGGTCCGCGTGGCGCAGGCACACCGCCGTGTTGCCCGTCTCCGTCAGGCCGTAGATCTGCGCGAACTCGCAGCCGAAGGTGTCCATGGCCCGCTCGAGCAGCGTCCTGGGGATCGGTGATCCGCCGTAGACGATCGCCTCGAGCGACGACCAGTCCGCACTCGCCGCCGCCGGCTCCGCCAGCACCATCTGCATCATCGCGGGGACCATGCAGACCTTGGTCACGCGGTGGCGTTGGACCTGGTCGATCACCTGCCCCGGGTTGAACGCGCGCAGGATCACGCCCGTCGCTCCCGCATTCAGCCCGGTCATGGCCCACCACAGCCCGCCGATGTGGAAGGACGGGATGTTCAGCAGACTCACGTCGTCGCCGCGCCAGCCGATCCAACCATCGCCAGCGGCGGCCATGGCGTCGACGACCGCGAAGAAGCTGCGGTTCGCGAGCACCACGCCCTTGGGCAGGCCCGTCGTGCCGCTCGTGTACATCTGCACCACCGGGTCGTCGGCGCTCTGTGTCAGGCACGGATCGATCGCCGGCGCCGCGTCGCGCCAGGCCGCATAGGCCGTCAAACCCTCGACCGCCCCTTCCAGGACCACGACCGTCGCCAGGCCCTCCAGATCGCCGATCGCCGCAGCGACCTTCGAGTAGAACTCCGCGTCCACGAACAGCACCCGCGCGCCCGAGTCCTCGAGGATGAAACGGATCTCCGGCGGGGCCAGGCGCCAGTTGATCCCCAAGGAGACCACCCCCGCTTTGGCGCAGCCCCCGATCACCTCGTAGACGTGGTCGCTGTCCCCGGCCAGGACTGCCGCCCGCGCCCCGGGCTCGCAACCTGCGGCCGCCAGGGCCTGGGCCACGCGATTGGTGAGTTCGTCGAGCGAGGAATAGGAGGTACGTCGCTCACCGAAGACGAAAGCCGTCCGGTCCCTGCACGCATGGGCCTGTCGGCGTAGGGTTTCGGCGAGGATCTGCCCTCCACCCCCACCGGCTGAACGGGGCGTCGATTGCGATTGCGTATGCATTGCGTTCCGATCGCGGAGGGGGCGGGCTGACGCCCCAAGGATCGAGAAGGTTCCACTATAGTCGGATCTGTCGCGGTGCTCCCCCCATCGCGGCCATGCGCCGGGGACCAATCAGGGCGCCGGCGCCCGGAACCGACCATGGCCAATCCTTCTGGACGATCCACATTGCAAGACCAAGCCACCGGCGCGCCGCCCAACCTGCATCTCCCGGCTGGCGCCGAGTTCCATCCGCCCGCGGCCGGCGCCATCGGGGCCGAGTTCCACGGGCTCGACCCACGCCAGGTGGACGGGACCCTCGCCGCGCGGATCCGCGACCTGGTCTGGGACCACAAGCTGGTCGTCTTCCGCGGCGTCGACCTGAGCGAGCCGGAGTACATCGCCTTCGCCCGCGCCCTCGGCGAGCCGCAGGTCTATTTCCAGCCCAACTACCACCACCCGCGGCACCCGGAGATCTTCGTCTCCTCCAACGTGCCCATGGACGGCCGCAAGGTCGGCGTGGCCAACACCGGGGCCTACTGGCACACCGACTACCAGTTCTTCCCCGAGCCGCTGCCGATGACCATGGTGCGGCCGATCGAGATCCCCTCGGGCAGTCGCGGCACGTCCTACGTCGACATGCAGCGCGCCCTGGAGGAGCTGCCGCCGGACCTGCGCGAGTTCGTGCTCGGCGCGCGGGCGATCCACGAGGCCAAGTGGCGCTACAAGATCCAGCCCAGCGACGTCGACAAGTCGATAACGCAGATCCTGGAGGAATTCGGCGCGGAGACGCCCACGGTCAGCCATCCGGCGGTCATCACCCATCCGGTAAACGGCCGCAGGTGCCTCTACGTCAGCCGCGGCTTCACGGTGGGCTTCGAGGGCCTGTCGATCGAGGCCGGGCGCCAGCGCCTGGACGCGATCCTCGAGCACGTGGAACGCGCCGACCTGGTGCACACCCACCTGTGGACCAAGGGCGACCTGCTCCTGTGGGACAACCGCCAGGTGATCCACCGCGCCGGCGGGGGCGCGAGCGGCGAGGCCAGCGTCAGCTACCGCATCGGCGTCTACGACGGCAGGCCCTTCTACGCCGACGAGCCGCGCGGGAGGCTCGTGTGAGCGCCGGGCCGCGATCGATCGGGGTCACCGACGAGCTCCTGGCCAGGGTGCTCACGCCCTACAGGGACAACTGTCGCTATCTGAAGTCGGCGGTGGTCGAACTGCCCGGCCACGCCCGCGCTGGCGATCCCCAGGCGGTGATCTACGGGCGCCTCGCCATCGGCGAGTCCTGCTACATCCAGGACACCGGCCACTTCAACTCGGTGGAGTTCAACCTCTGCTACAACCAACTGGTCTACGCCCTGATGGCCCAGGTGGTCGTCGGCGGGCTGCTGCCGGCCTTCGAGTCGTGGACCCTGGACGAGTACCTCGCGCGGCAACTGCCCGACGTGTTGATCCACGACTTCTCGAGCAAGTTCCACCGCCCCATGGCCACGGGCGACTTCGAGGGCACGGTCGAGATCGTCGACGCGGTGCAGCGCAGCCGCTTCCTGCTCGTGCACACGCGCTGCTCCTTCCGCGACGATGCGGGCGGCCACTCCCACGGGGACGTGTCGCTGGCGATCGTCGACCGCGCCGCGGGCACGGCCTCTCGGGAGCGCCGGGCCGCGGCCGCACCGGACGTCTCCCATAGCTAGGTAGCGGAACTTGGGCAGCCAATCCCAGGGGGCGCGCCGGGACGACCGGTTCCTCGACACGCTGGCGCGGGCGCCGCGGGTGGACCGCCGTCGGCGCTTGACCGATTGGCTCTGCGCGGAGCTGGTGACGTTCCTCGAGTTCGAGGCCGACGAGCGCATCGAGCCCGACGAGACCTTCCCGGACCTCGGCTTCGACTCCCTGCGCGCGGTCGACTTCAAGCTGTGGATCGAGGCGCGGCTGGACTGCCGGCTCGAGTCGACGCTGCTGTTCGACTGCCCCACGCCGGCGGCGCTGGTCGACTACTTGGCGCTGGTGCTGCGAGTGGACGTGGATCTGCCGCCCGCCGACGCGACCGACGACGAGGCGCGCGAGCGGCCCGGCGACCTCGCCGAGCTGGATCACGACCAGCTGCTCGACCTGGCCCGACGCCAGGCCGAGCTGCTGCGCGCCCGCGACGCCGCCGACCACGAGCCGATCGCCATCGTCGGCATGGCCTGCCGCTTCCCCGGCGGCGCCGACAGCCCGGCGGCCTACTGGGCGCTTCAGACCGAGGGTCGCGACGCCATCGGCGAGGTCCCGCCCGAGCGCTGGGCGGTGGACGAGTTCTTCGACCCCGACCCCGATGTGCCCGGGCGCATGTACACGCGCTGGGGCGGTTGGATCGACGGGCTCGACCGCTTCGACGCCGCCTTCTTCGGCATCTCGCCGCGCGAGGCCGAGCAGCTCGACCCCCAGCAGCGGATCCTGCTCGAGGTCGCCTGGGAGGCGCTCGAGCACGCCGGCATCGCGGCCGACTCCCTGGCCGGCACGGACACCGGCGTGTTCATCGGCAACCGCGGTGCCGACTACTACCAGGGCCAGACCGACTGGAACCCCGAGGACGCCGGCTCCTACTACGCCACCGGCAACTCGGCCTCGACCCTCGCGGGGCGCGTTAGCTACACCCTCGGGCTGACCGGTCCGTGCTTCGCCCTGGACACGGCCTGCTCGTCGTCCTTGGTAGCGCTGCACCAGGCCGTGCGGAGTCTGCGCGCCGGCGAGAGCGGCGCGGCGCTCGTCGGCGGGGTCAACGCGGTCCTCGACCCCTTCGGCACGATCTCGATCTGCAAGGCGCAGATGCTGTCGGCCGACGGGCGCTGCAAGACCTTCGACGCTGCCGCTGACGGTTATGTCCGCAGCGAGGGCTGCGGCGTGATCGTCCTGAAGACCCTCTCCCGCGCGCGCGCCGACGGCGACCGCATCCTGGCCCTGGTGCGCGGAACGGCCATCGACCAGGACGGGGCCAGCGGCGGCTTGACCGTGCCCAGTCGCCCGGGCCAGGCGCGAGTGCTACGCGCGGCCCTGGCCGATGCACGCGTCGCGCCGGGCGAGGTCGACTACGTGGAAGCCCACGGCACCGGCACGTCTCTCGGCGATCCGATCGAGGTCGCCGCGCTGGACGACGTGTTCGCGGCCGGGCGCGAGGGGCCGCTCTTGGTGGGTTCGGTCAAGACCAACATCGGCCACTGCGAGCCGGCCGCGGGCATGGCGGGGCTGATCAAGCTCGTGCTCGCCCTCGGGCACGAGCAACTGCCGCGGCACCTGCACCTGGAGCATCCCAACCCGCACATCGACTGGGAGCGCAGCTGTTGCCGCGTGACCACCGAGCCCACCTCCTGGCCCCGCGGGGCGCGGCGGCGGCTGGCGGGGGTGAGCTCCTTCGGCTTCAGCGGCACCAACGCCCACGCGGTGCTCGAAGAAGCGCCGGCGATCGATCCGGGCGCCATCTTGGCGCGGCGGCCCTGCGAGGTGCTGTGCCTGTCCGCGCGCTCGGAGCCCGCCCTGCGCCAGCTCGCGTCGCGGCATCTGGAGGCGATCCGCGCGGGCAACGACCTCGACCTCACGGCCTGGTGTCGCACCGCGGCCACGGGTCGCGAGCACTTCCACTGGCGCGCCGCACTGGTAGTGGAGGACCGCGCGCAACTCGAGCTGCGCCTGGCCGAGCTGGCCGTGGACGGCCCCCATGAAGCCGTCGGTCGCGCCGCCAGCCATCCGCCGCGCGTGGCCTTCCTGTTCACCGGCCAGGGCAGCCAGTACGCCGGCATGGCGCGCGAGCTGCACGCCACCGAGCCCGTCTTCCGCGCGGCCCTCGAGCGCTGCGAAGTCGCCCTCGCACCGCACCTCGACGTGCCCCTGCGCGAAGTTCTGTTCGGCAACCACACCGATCGCCTGGCGCGCACCGACGCCACCCAGCCCGCGCTGTTCGCCGTCGAGGTCGCGTTGGCCGAGCTGTGGCGCTCGGTCGGCGTCGAGCCCACCTGGGTCCTGGGCCACAGCGTCGGCGAGTACGCGGCCGCGGTGGTCGCGGGGGTGATGTCCCTCGAGGCTGCCGCCGCGCTCGTCGCTGCGCGCGGACGCCTGATGGTCGCGCACACCGCGCCCGGCGCGATGGTCGAGGTGTTGGCCGAGCCGGGGGCCCTCGCTGCACACCTGGCCGGCCACGAGACCGACCTCGGCATCGCCGCGATCAACTGCGAGGCGCGCGTGGTCGTCTCGGGCACGCCCGCCGCGATCGAGCGCTTGACGGGTGAGCTCGACGCCGCCGGCCATCGGCACAAGCCCCTCGACGTCAGCCACGCCTTCCACTCGCCGTTGATGGAGCCGATGTTGGCCGCCTTCGCCGAGTGCGCGCGCGGCGTGGAACTGCACGAGCCGCGGGTCGGCTTCCGCTCGTGCCTGGACCCGAGCGACGACCGCCCGGCCCTGACCGACCCGAGCTACTGGGTAAGGCACGTGCGCGAGCCGGTGCGCTTCCACGCGGGCGTCCGCGCCCTGGCTGCCGACGGCGTCGAGATCCTGTTGGAGCTGGGCGCGACGCCGGTGCTGCTGGGCCTCGCGCGGCGCTTCCTCGAGGACGGCGGACAGCGCTTCGTGCCCAGCCTGCGCCAGGGACGCTCCGACGCGCGCACCTTCGCCGAGGCCCTGGCACAGCTGCACGTGGCCGGCGTTCCGATCGATTGGTCCGGGCGTGACCGCGGAGAGCCCGCGCGGCGGGTGGACCTGCCGACCTACCCCTTCCAACGCCAGCGCTTCTGGGTCGCGGCGAACCGCGGAGCGCGCCGCCCTGGCGGTGAGCACCCGCTGCTCGGTCGACGATTGGACCTCGCGACCCTCGACCCCGGGCGGGCCCTGTTCGAGACCGAGCTCGGCGCCGCCCGGCCCGCCTTCATCGCCGACCACCGCGCCGGCGGACGCGTGGTCTTCCCCGGCGCGGGCTACGCGGAGGCGCTGCTCGCCGCGGGCGCGGCCCTGGACGGCGAGGGCCCGCTCTGCCTCGAGGGTCTCGCGATCGAAGCGCCGCTCTTCCTCGGCGACGAGCCGACTGCGGTGCAGGTCGCGGCCGCGCCGAGCGAGGCCGGGCGGCGTCGCGTCGAGTTCTTCGCCCGCGCCAGCCACGCGCCGGGCTGGAAGCGCCACGCCTCGGCGACGGTCGGTCCGCTGGACGCCGCGAACGAGACCGTCGACCTCGACGCCTGGCGCGCCGCCGCCACCGAGGCCGTGGACGTGGCCGGCTACTACGCCAACCTCGACGCCCGCGGCCTGGGCTACGGGCCCGCCTTCCGCCCCATCCGCGAGTTGCACCGCGGCGACGGCCTGTGCGTCGCGCGGGTCAGCGTGGATGGGGCCGGCGAGCGCCGCGCGCGCGCCATGGGCTTGGATCCGGCCCTGCTCGACGGTTGCCTGCAGACGGTCGGGCAACTGACGGACGACGCCGCGGCCGGCGCGCTTTACCTGCCGGTGGGCATCGATCGATTGGAGCTGCACCGGCGCGGTGCGGCCAGCGTCTGGTGCCGCGCTGAACGGGCCGCGGGCGAAGTGGGCGGCACGCACCTGTCGATGGACCTCGACCTCGTCGACGACCACGGCGCCCCCGTGGCGCAGGTGCGCGGCCTGCGACTGGTGCGTACGGATCCCTCCGCTCTCCTCGCACGGGAGGCACCGCTCGAGACCCTCGGTCACGTGCTGCGCTGGCGTTCCCTGCCCGGCTCGCCCGCAGCGGCGGCGCCGCCCGAGCGTTGGCTGTTGGCGGGGGACGGCGCCGGACTCGCGGCCGAGCTGGCGCGACAGTTGAAGGACGCCGGCGCCGCGTGCGAGCGCATCGGCGACGTCGCGGGCCTCGACGTCGAGGCCTGGCGCACGCGCCTCGAGGCGTCGGCGTGCGAGGTGCTGCTGTGCCTGTGGCCCCTGGGCGAGCGCGCCCAGGACGATCTCTGCGCTCCCCTCCTCGCGCCCACCCTGCCCCTGGCGCGGGCCCTCGACGGCCTCGATCGACCGCCGCCGCGCCTGGTCTTCGTGACCCGCGGAGCCGTGGCCGCCGGCCCCGGCGCGGGCCTGCCGGACAACGACGCGGCGACCTTGATCGGCCTCGGCGCGACCTTGGAGCTCGAACAACCCGCTTGGCGCTGCACGCGCCTGGACCTGGACCCGGGCCTCGATCCGCGGCGCGCCCTTGCAGGCGACGCAGCCGTCGACGCCGAGCGGATCCTGTCCGAGCTGCGCTCCGCGGGCGACGAGCGCCAGGTGGCCTGGCGCGGCACCGAGCGCTTCGCCGCGCGCCTGGTCCGCTTCGACGAGGCCGAGCGCGAGGGCCTGCGCCCGCCCCGCGGCGACGCCTGGCGCCTGCGCTCCACCGAGTACGGCGTGCTCGAGCGCATCGAGTGCAAGAGCGCGCCGCGCCGCGCCCCCGGAGCGGGCGAGGTCGAGATCGCCGTGGAGGCCGCAGCCCTCAACTTCAAGGACGTGCTCTTCGCGCTCGGAATGCTGCGCGAGTTCACGGGGCTCGAGCGCGCCCAGGACCAACCCCTGGGGATGGAGTGCGCCGGACGCGTGGTGCGCGTGGGACCGGGCGCGCGGGGCCTAGCGCCGGGCGACGCGGTGCTCGCCAGCGCGCCGGACACCCTGGCCAGCCACGTGGTCGTGCCGGCCAGCGCCGTCGCGCCGCGCCCGGCGGGCTGCACCTTCGCCGAGGCCGCGGGCCTGCCCACGGTCTTCATGACCGCGCTGCATTCGCTCGAGCGCACGGCAAGGCTGCGACGGGGCGAGCGCGTCCTGATCCACGCGGCAGCGGGCGGCGTGGGCCTCGCGGCGATCCAAGTCGCTCGGCGCGCGGGCGCGGAGCTCTTCGCCACCGCCAGCCGCGGCAAGTGGCCGCACCTGCGCGCGCTCGGCGTGGAGCACCTCTTCGACTCGCGCTCGACCGACTACGCGGACGAGCTGCTCGCCGCCACCGGCGGCCGCGGCGTCGAGGTCGTGCTCGACAGCCTCGCCGGCGACCACGTCGAGCCGTCGCTGCGCTGCCTGGCGAAGGGCGGTCGCCTGGTCGAGATCGGCAAGCTCGAGGTCTGGACTCCCGAGCGGGTCGCAGCCAAGCGGCCGGATGTGAGCTACACCCAGTTCGACCTGGCGGATCTCTTCGCCGCCGATCCGGACCTGCAGGCGAGCCTGTTGGCGGACCTGACCCGCGGCTTCGCGGCCGGCGAATTCACCGCCCTCCCCACGCGCACCTTCGCCCCGCGCGACACGGTGGCGGCCTTCCGCGCCCTGGCCCAGGGGCGCTCGATCGGCAAGCTCGCGATCGACCTGGGTGCCGCCGACCGCGACGACGCGCCGCCGGCGGTGCGCGGCGATCGGGCTTACCTGATCAGCGGCGGACTCGGCGCTCTGGGCTTGCACGTGGCGCGGGGTCTGGCACGTCAAGGCGCCGGCGAGCTACTGCTCGTCGGACGGCGCGCGCCCGAAGGCGACGTTTTGCGCGCAGTCGACGACCTGCGGGCAGCCGGCGCGCAAGTAGCGACGGCCGCCTTCGACATCGGTGACGCGACGTCGCTCGACAAGGCCCTCGACGGACTCGCCCTGCCCCTGGGCGGCGCGGTGCACGCGGCCGGCGTGCTCGAGGACGGGCTCCTGACCGGCGCCGATGTGGCGCGCTTCGAACGCGTCCTCGCGCCCAAGCTCCGTGGCGCGCGGACCATCGCGCAGGCCGTCGACCGGCGCGGCGCCGATTGGTTCGTGAGCTTCTCGTCCATGGCGGCGATGGTCGGCTCGCCGGGGCAGTCCGCCTACGCGGCCGCCAACGCCTGGCTCGACGCCCAGTCAGACGCGCGGCGCGCGCGGGGCGCCCACGGCCTGGCGATCGCCTGGGGACCCTGGAGCGGCGGCGGCATGGCCTCGCGCGGGGACGAGCGCCACCGGGCGCAGTTGGAACAGCTCGGCCTGCGCCCGATCTCGCCGGGGATGGGGCTGGCCTTCCTGTTGGCAGCCCTGCGCGTCGGCGAGGCGCGCCTGGGCGCGTTCTCGATCGATTGGCAGCGTTGGTCGGCGCGCTACGCGGGCCAGGCGCCCGGCCTGCTCGACGAGTTGGGCGGAGAGGCCTCCGCGCCGAAGGGCGACGACGACTCCGCGACCCTCGCCGCGATCGAAGCGGCGCCGGCCGAGCAGCGGCTCGAGCTCTTGACCAGCGCCCTGCGCGCGCAACTCGCGCGGGTGCTCGGCTTCGCGTCGCCCGAACAACTCGACGTGCGCGCCCCCTTCGTGGACCTGGGCCTCGATTCCCTGCTCGCGGTCGACCTGCGGCATCGGCTCGAGTCGACCTTCGCCTGCAGCCTCGCCGCCACGCTGATCCTCGACCATCCGGATGTCGCCGCCCTCGCGGCGCACCTGAACGGGATCCTCGACGAGCGGCGCACGGCCGCCGCGGCCGACGACGAAGCGCTGTTGGCCGAGCTGGCCGAACTCTCCGACGAGGAGGTCGCGCGCCTGCTCGCGGAGGAACGCGCCGATGGCTGAGGACGGCGCAGAACGTCCGCAGCTCGACGCCGCGCGGCTGGAGCTCTTGCGCCGCCGCCGCGCCGCGGCGGAGCGAGAGGCCCAGGCGGCGGCGACGATCCCCAAGGCACCGGCGGGTCCCGCGCCCCTCTCCTTCGCCCAGGAGCGCTTCTGGTTCCTGCAGCGACTGGAGCCCGAATCGGCCGAGTACAACGTCGCGGGCGCGGTCCGCCTCGAGGGCGAGCTGGACCGCGGCGCCCTGCGCGCGGCCTTCGACGGGCTGCTCGCGCGCCACGCGGCCCTGCGCACGGGCTTCCCAGCCGAGGGGGGCGTGCCGCGTCAGGTGGTCGCGCCGGATGCCAGCGTGGCGCTCGTCAGCGAGACGGCACACGGTGCGGAGGGAGCCTGGACCGCTGCGCGGCTGCGTGGGTTCGCCCTCGAACCCTTCGACCTCGAACGCCCGCCGCTCCTGCGCGCCCTGCACCTGGAGCTGTCGCCGACCGAGCACCTGGTGGCCGCGGCCATGCACCACATCGCCACCGACGGTTGGTCGGTGCGGATCATCGTGCGCGAGTTGGCCCAGCTCTACGCGCGGGCCCTGGTCGGCGGCGAGGGCCCGCCGCCCCTGCCGGTGACCTACGTGGACTACGCCGCCTGGCAACGGCGGGAGTCCGAGCTCCTGCGCCTGCGCGCCCTCGCCCAGGACTGGCGGCACGCCCTGGCCGATGCGACGACGGGCGCGGAGTTGCCGCTCGATCGCCCGCGACCGGCCCTGGTCGCGCGCGAGGGCGACCATCGGCGGGTGTCGGTCACGCCCGGCGTCGCCGATGGCCTGCGTGGCCTCGCCCGCGCCGAGGGAACGACGCTCTTCGTCGTACTCCTTTCGAGCTTCCAAGTGTTGCTGCATCGCATCTGCCGCCAGGAGGACCTGATCGTCGGCACGCCCTGGGCGGGCCGCGATCGACGCGAGATCGAGGGCGTGGTCGGCGCCTTCGTGAACACCCTGCCCTTGCGATCACGGCATGTGGCGCGAGAGGGCTTCAGCGCCCATCTGGCGCGCACCAAGGCCGTCTTCCGCGACGCCGTGGCCGTGGCAGAGCTGCCCTTCGAGCAGCTCGTCGCCGAGCTGTCGCCCCCGCGCGACCCAGGGCGCACGCCGCTGTTCGACGTCTTCTTCGACATGGGTGTGCCGCGGCCCACTCCGCCGTGGCACGGGCTGCGCGCGACCGAGGTGCCCGTCGAGACCGGTCTGGCCCTGTTCGACCTGTCGCTCGGGGTCGAGGACCTGGGCGAGGGTGGCTTGGCCGGACGCTTCGACTTCAGGACGGCGTTGTTCGAGGGGGCGACCATCGAGCGCATCGGTCGCGCGTGGCTCGAGCTGCTCGCCGCTGCGGTTCGCGAGCCGAGGCGCCCCCTCGAGGAACTGCCGCTCGTCTCCGCCTCCGATCGCCGCGTCCTGCTCGAAGCCGGGCGCGGCCCCCGACTCGACGTCGACTTGCGAGCGACCGTCCACCGCCGGTTCGGCGAGCGTGCGCGCCGAGCCCCGACCGCGACGGCCCTGCGGGAGGGGTCTCGCGTGGTGACCTACGCGGAGCTCGACGCACAGTCCGATCGCCTCGCCGGGCACCTGGTCGCGGCGGGTGTCGAAGCCGACGTGCCCGTGGCGACCTTCCTGCCGCGCTCGATCGACGCGATCGTCGCCGTGCTCGCGATCTGGAAGGCGGGCGGCGCCTACCTGCCCCTGGACCCCGAGGATCCGGTCCAACGCACGGCCCTCTTGCTGGCGGACGCCGACGCGCGGCTGGTCTTGACCCACGCCGACCTGCGCGCGGCCCTGCCGGCAACGTCTGCCGTGGGGGTGGTCCTCGACGACGACGCCACCCTCGCGGAGCTCGCGGCGCGTCCTGATGGGCCCTTGGAGGTCGAGCTCGAGCCGACCTCGATCGCCTACGTGATCTACACCTCGGGCTCCACCGGCCGACCCAAGGGCGTGGCCGTGCCCCACCGCGCCCTGGCCAACCACCTGGCCTCGGGGGCGGTCAACTTCGCCTTCGGTACGGACGATCGCTTCCTGCTGCGGACGCCGTTCACGTTCGACGCGTCCCTGTGGGAGATCGTGCATCCGCTCACGAGCGGCGCCGAGCTGGTGGTCGCGCCGCCGGGCGTGCACCGCGATCCGCGGCGCCTGCTACAGCTCGTGGCTGACTGCGGGATCACGGTGCTGCAGGCGGTGCCGTCGATGCTGCGCTCCTGGCTCGAGGGCGACGGCCTCTCGCGCTGCACCGCCCTGCGCCACCTGATCTGCGCCGGCGAGCGACTCTCGCACGACCTGGCCGAGCGCTTCTTCGAGGTCGCGCCACCCGGCGCCGCCCTCCACAACCTCTACGGTCCCTCCGAGGCCTGCATCGACGCGACCTGGTTCACCTGCGCGCCGGGGGATCGGCGCGGGCGCGGGTCGGTGCCGATCGGCAGGCCACTCCACAACGTCGAGGCCCATGTCGTCGACGGTTCGATGCAGCCGCTGCCGATCGGGATGTCGGGCGAGCTGCTCGTCGGCGGCGCCGGGCTCGCGCGGGGCTACCTCGGCGACCCGCTGCGAACGGCCGAGCGCTTCCTGGACGATCCCCTGGGGAGCGGACGCATGTACCGCACCGGCGACCTGGTGCGGCGGCTCGAGGGCGGCGAGCTGGAGTTCCTCGGGCGCGTGGACCAGCAGGTGAAGATCGCCGGGCAGCGCATCGAGCTGGGCGAGATCGAGGCGGTGCTGGCCCAGCATCCGGGAGTTCGCGAGGCCGCGGTCGACGCGCGGCCGGGGCCGGGCGGGCTGCTGCGGCTGCTGGCCTGGGTGATTCCGGCGCAGGCCGATGGTGCGGAGACCTTGCCGCTGGAGCTGCAGGCCTACCTCGCGGCGCGCCTGCCGCGACACATGTGCCCCGCGGCGATCGGCACGGTGAATGCCATGCCCCTGGCGCCGAGTGAGAAGCTCGATAGGCGGGCCCTGCCGGAGATCGAGGTGACCGCGACTGCGCCGAGCGAGCCGCCCCGCGGAGACCTGGAGCGCCGCATCGCCACCCTCGTCGGCGAGCTGCTCGAGGTCGACGCCGTCGGCCGCGACGACGACTTCTTCGGCCTCGGCGGTCAGTCCCTGCTCGCCGCGCAGCTCGCCGCGCGCCTGCGCGACGAGACCGGCGTCGACGTCGACCTCTTGGCGTTCTTCGAGCGGCCGACCGTGTCGTGGCTGGCGCGGACGATCGAGTGCGGGGCCGCCGGGACCACCGAGACACCGAATGAGCCCCTCGCCGGCGATCCGCCCCTCTCCTTCGCCCAGGAGCGCCTGTGGATCCTCGACCGGCTCGAGCCTGGTTCCACCCACTACAACGTGCTCGGCGGCCTGCGGCTGGAGGGGCCGGTGGACTCCGTCGCCCTGCAGGCCGCGCTGCGCGCGGTTCAAGCGCGCCACTCGGTCTGGCGCACGAGCCTGGTCGAGCGCGATGGGCGCCCGGTTCAAGTGGTCGCTGGTGATGTCGAGTTGGTCGTCGCCCGCGAGGACCTGCGCGGATCGTACGACCCCCGTTCCGCGGCGCACGCGCTCGCAGAGGCAGAGGCGCGGCACCGGTTCGATCTCGCCGCTGGCCCCCTGGTGCGCGCGCAGCTGTGGACGTTGGGAGCGGATCAGCACTGGCTCGTGCTGAATCAGCACCATGCGATCACCGACGGGGCGTCGCTCGGGATCCTGGCCCGGGAGCTGGGCGAGCACTACCGCGCTGCGATCGGCGGCGAGAGCTCGAGTCTGCCCACGTTGCAGACGACCTATGGCGAGCTTGCGGCGCGCCAGCGACGGGCGCTGACCGAGGAACGGCGCGGGGCCCTGTTGCGTGCCGCGCACGAGGAGTTGGACGGGGCTCCGGAGACGGTGGCCCTGCCCACCGATCGTCCGCGTCCGGCGCGCCGCGATCACCGGGGCGAGAGCCTGGAGTTCCGCTTCGAGGCCCAGTTGTCGTCGGCCGTGCGAGCCTTTGCGCGCGCGCGACGGACCACGCCCTTCGCGGTGCTGTTGGGTAGCTTCGCGGCGCTGCTGCACCGCATGATCGGGGAGGGGGACTTCGTGGTCGGCACCGCGGTGGCCAATCGCAACGCGCCGGGCGCCGAGCACCTGTTGGGGTTGTTCGTCAACGCGGTGCCCCTGCGACTGTCGGCCGGGGGTGACCAGGGGCTCGCGGGAGTCGTCGACGGAGCGACCGCCGCCCTGCGCCGCGGCCTGGCCCGCGCCGAGCTACCGTTCGAGCAGCTCGTCGAGGAGCTGGCGCCGGCGCGCGATCCGTCCCGCGCTCCGCTGTTCCAGATCTCCTTCGACACCCTCGGCACCGCGGCGGTGGAGCTCGACTTCGGATCGGTGCGGGCGACGGAGCTCGAGTTCCCGGGGACCCGCGCGAAGCTCGACCTGGCGATCGCCATCGACGAGCGGGGCGAGGACCTCGCCGCGCGGATCGAGTTCGCCACCGACGTCTTCGACCGCGCGACGGTCGAGCGCCTGTGGTCGCACTTCGCGCGGCTCTTGGCGCAGGGCTTGGCGGCGCCGGAGCGGGGGATCGGCGAGTTGAAGTTGCTCGACGAATCGCAGCGGCGCGAGCTGGTCGAGCTGGGCCGCGGCGCCGCCGCGCCCGCGGGCGAGGAGACCTGCGCCCATCGCTTGGTCTTCGGCGGCCAGGCGCGGCCCCGCGCGGTGGTCTGGTCCGGGGGCGCCTGGAGCCTGGCCGAGCTGGAGCAGCGCGCCCGGCGCTGCGCGGCAAGCCTCGCGGCGCGAGGGGTCGGGCCGGGCGCGATCGTGACCCTCGAGTGCGGGGCGACACCGGCGCGCATCGCGGCCTTCCTCGGCGTCTGGCTGTGCGGAGCCGCCTGGTTGGTGCTCGACCCGGCCGATCCGGAGCCCCACCGCGCCCGCCTGGCCGAGCGCGCGGGCGTGCGCCTGCGCCTGGATTCGTTGGGCGTCGACGCGCTCGCAGCGGGCCCCGCGCCCGAAGCCGACCTCGACCGCGGCTCCCCCGAAGCGCCGGCCTACGTGATTGCGACCTCGGGCACCACCGGCGAGCCGAAGTTGGCCGTGATCCCCCACCGCGCCCTCGCGCACCACGCGCGGGCCGCGGCGCAGCTCCACGGGATCGGCGCGGGGGATCGGGTTCTGCACCGGATCCCAGCCGTGTTCGATGCGGCGCTGCTCGAGTGGTTCACGCCCCTGGCCGCCGGAGCGGAGCTGCACCTGGCGGACGAGGCCGAGCGGTCGGACCCCGCGGCCTACCTGCGGCGCGCGGCGCAGGTCGGCGTGACGCTCCTGGTCGGCGTGCCGGCTTGGATCGGGGCGCTGGTCGCCGATCGCGGGCGCATCGCACAGTTGGACGGACTGCGGCGGATCCTGTGCGGCGGCGAGGCCATGCTGGCGGAGCTGCCGCGGCGCGTGGCGGAGCTCGGCCGGCCGATCGAACTGTTCAACCTCTACGGGCCCGCGGAGTGCTGCATCGACGCGGCGTTCCATCGCTGCGAAGCGAGCGAGAGCGGCCCGCCGCCCCTCGGGCGCCCCTTCCCCGGCGCGCACCTGGCGATCATCGACGCGAGGGGCGCGTTGGTTCCACGCGGCGTGGTCGGTGAGTTGGTCGTGGGCGGACGCGGCGTCGGCCTCGGTTATCTCGGCAGCGATGAGTTGACTGCCCAGCGCTTCGAGGTCGACCCGTTCGGCGACGGCGGAGCGCGGCGCTACCGCACCGGCGACCTGGCCCGCTGGCGCGCCGACGGCTCGCTCGAATTCGTGGGGCGCGCGGATCGCGAGGTGAAGGTCCGCGGCCGCCGGGTGGAGCCGGGGGCGATCGAGGCGGCCCTCGGCGAGCTCCCCGGCGTGCGCGAGGCGGCGGTGACCGCGCGGCGGGCGGGCAGCGCGATCCAACTGGTGGCCCACCTGGCCGGGGCGGGCCTGGAGGTCGACCGGCTGCGCGCCGAAGTCGCGAGACGCCTGCCCGAGGCGTGGATCCCCGCCCGCTGGGACCTCGTCGAACGCCTGCCGCGCCTGGTCAGCGGCAAGCTCGATCTGGTGGCCCTCGCCCGGCGCGAAGGCCAGGTGCCGAGCGAGGCCCAGGTCGCCCCGCGCAATGACCTGGAGCGCCGCATCGCCGCGCTGTTCGCCCAAGTCCTCGGCGTCGAGGCCCCCGGGGTGACCGCCGACTTCTTCGACCTGGGCGGCAGCTCCCTGTCCGCCATCGACCTGGCCGTGCGGCTGCGCGACGAGCTGGGCGTGGAGCTGCCCCTGCCGGACTTCATGGCGACACCGACGATCGAGAGCGCGGCGCGCCTGGTCGACGGCGGCGAGAGCGCCGCGAGCGAACCAGTCGGCCCCGCGCGGTTGCGCGCCGAGGCCCGGCTGCCCGAGGAGGTGCGGCCTGCCGAGGGAGGGCTGCGGCCCCATCCCCCGCGCCGGGTCCTCCTGACCGGCGCGACGGGCTTCCTCGGCGCCCACCTGCTGCGGGCCCTCGTCGATGCGGGGGTCGAGCGCGTCGACTGCCTGGTGCGGGCTTCGAGTCCGTCGGACGCTCGCCGTCGCCTCGAGGCCAACCTCGAGCGCTATCGCCTGCGCAGCGCCGAGGTCGACCGCGCCCTGCACCCCCTCGCCGGCGACCTCGCCGCGCGGGGGCTCGGGATCGAGCGCGCCGGTCGCGGCGGTGCTGCCGACGCCGCCAGGTCGCCCGAGACCTCGCGTTCCACAGGCCCCGCCGACAACACCGGCCAAGTCAGTCCCGATCGCCTTCCCGACTCCACCGACCTGGACTCCATCGACGCCATCGTCCACTGCGGCGCAGCGGTGGACTTCGTGCGCGGCTACGACGCCCTGGCACCGATCAACGTCGGCGGGACCCTCGAGGTCCTGCGCCTGGCCTGCCGCACCGGCGCCGCCGTGCACTTCATCTCGACCATCGGCGTCGCCGCCCCCCCGAACCTCGGCCCCGACGCGACGGTGTTCGAAGACGGCGACCTCGAGCAGCTCATCGGCCACACCGAGGGCTACGAGCAGTCCAAGTGGGTCGCCGAGGCCCTGGTGCGCGAGGCCGGCCGTCGCGGCCTCCCTGTCGCGATCCACCGCCCCGGCCGCGTCGCCGGCAGCGCCACCACCGGCATCTGGAGCCCCGACGACCTCGCCGCCCGCGCCATCCGCGGCTCCTTCGCCCTCGGCCTGGCTCCGGCCATCGACCTCCCCGTCGACGTGACCCCCGTCGACGTCCTGGCCCGAGCCATCGCCCACCTGGTCCGGTGCCGCCGTCCCGATGGCGCCACCTACCACCTGCTGCACCCGACCCCGACCCCTTTCGACGCCCTCTACCGCCGAGCCATCGAGCGCGGTCTGACAATACGCCTAGTGGACCAGCGGACATGGCGCGCCGCCGCCATCACCGCCGCCAACGGCAACCGTAGCCACCCCCTCTTCCCCCTGCTCACCCGACTGCGCGCCGCCACCGAAGCCGGCGACGACAGGGATCTGGTGCCCGATCGGGACCTACCACTTTTGGATCGCTCGAACGCCGAGCGCGACTTGGCCCGCCTAGATGAGCCTTGGCCCTTGGTTGACAATCGAGTCCTCGACCGGTGGGCGGAGCACTTTCGTCGCGGTGTCGCACACATTGCGGATCGATCGGGCAAGGAGGTGCCGCACTAGGATTGGAACACCGTGACGCGTACGACACCGCTCGCGGGGGAGCCCTCAGCGGATGCGTACCGCGATCGATTGACTGCCAACCAGGCTCACACTTGTGACGGGCCGTTCTTGTCCGCCTGCCTGCCGGGGCCCGGCGGGCGTCAGGTCGAGCGTCGACCCGGATGGCGCGACGACGGTCAGGGTCGATGGAACCTCACTGGCAACGACTCGCGCGATCGAGTATCGGATGCCGTGCCAGGTCAGGTTCACGCGGTAGACACCCGAGAACTCGGGGCTCGTCGACAGCTCCACGTCGTACTGCTGGCGGCGTGCCGACGCCCAACTGCCCGAGCTGTCCGGCATCAATCCGGCTAGCTCGAGCGGCTCACCGGCCTCGTCGATCATCACGAGCAGAACCGGGCTTCGGAGCAGGGCTGAAGCGGAGATCTCGACGTTCGACTTCATCGTGGAGTAGGTCGCATCGCCGTCGCCTCGCCTCTCCCCGACTTCGGGGCGAACTCGTAGTTCCCCTGCGTCCTCGACCAACTCGACGCGGGCAGCGATCCTGGCGGGCGAGGTCCCGTATGGCCCTTCGACGAACGCTCCACAGAGCAGGGCCCGCGAAGGCGCCCTCTCGACCAGTGGAATCCAGTTGCGAACCACGAGCCCTTCGTCGAGCCGCTCGATCACGATGGGGTCGACAACGGTGAAGCTCTCGACTGCGAGCAAGTCGACGTCCAACTCACGCCTCTCGACTTCTCGTCCATCGAGACTGATGGTGAGGCCGAGTGTCGCACCCGTGCCGAGCCGCTCGAGTCGCTCCACCACGAGTGGTGTCAGGTCAGGAGCCACCTCGATCTTCGCACCGCCCGATCTAGCCAGCACCATGCTTTCGGCACCACCTCCTAAGTGCCCGCCTTCGTCACCTCGCGCACTCAAGCTCCATTCGATCGAGACGGACTGAGCCTCGGACAGCTGGTCCTCACCCAAGTCGAATTCCAGAGAGACTTCTGCGCCCAGGTTCGTCACGAGCCGACAGGGGGCCCCGTCTTCTGCAGCGATCGCATGGCAATAGCCGACCCTGCCCTCGCCTTCACGACACGCCGTGATCAGGTATCGCATCCCAGCGATCAAGTTCTGGAATTCGAATCCGCGCCCTACTCGACTGGCAGGCAGGACCTGCAAGGACTGCAGCTGGCCGGCGCCAGGCTCGTAGGCCAAGCCCTCCGCGAGTCGCGCCTCGACCCTCCATCCAGCCACACTCGATTCGATCTGTTTGCCACCTTCCGTTGCGAGCAGGACGCGGATGCTGCCCTTCGGCAATCCGAGCGGACCGGCGATCTGCTCCAGATCGACGACTTGGCGGTGGCCGCTCGAGAGCTCGGTCGGGTAGACGAAGCTCCCGATCCCACGGAGCACGAATCCGACCTCGAGCTCATCGAGGCCGATGGACCGCAGTTGAGCTACGGAGAGCACGACCTCCAACGCGCCATCTACGACTCCACTCGAGGTGGCCTGCAGCGCCGTCTCGCGGTCCGAGCCTGTCAAGCGCACGTCCGGTTCGACTCCGAGGATCTGATCGCAAAGCGCACGCGGCCGAACGGAGAGCCACAGGTCGGGCGAGAGGTTGACGGCTTCTCCGCGCGCGGCGTTCCCACGCACCTCGACCAGGCTGCACTCGTGGGGCACGTGCCCACGCGCGCGGATGGTCAGAGTCGCGTTGACCGGCGACGATCCGACGTCGATCGCGATATGGTCCGACGCGTCGGCGCGAGTGAACGAGATTGCCCCTGTGGACCCGCGCACAGTCAGATCCTGAAGCGGTAGCCCGGACTCAGACGCCACGCGAAACTCGATAAATGCCTCGGTCGATTCCTCCCTCAGCCCGGAATCGGCGCGGACGCGAGGGGGCCTCCCTCTTGTTGGCGGGGAAACACTCAATGGCTGGGCGGCCGTGCTCCCATCGACGTGGTCTCGGGCAAGGCGCGTCGAAGTCATCCCGGCCCCGGCCAACGCCCGGGGAGCATCGCCCGTTCCGTTGGGCGAGGAGAGGATCACCAGGCATAGAGCGGCGACCCCCGCGGCTACGAGTCCCCACTCGAGCTGACTGGTGGAAGCTGGTGAACGCATCACGGACGAGGGGTCCGGCTGGCGCAGGCCGGCCATGGGTCGGCGCCGAGCAGGGTAGCCCCGGGGTCGTGGGAGGAAACGAAGGGTGACCCGAGTCGGCCGGAGAATTGACGGGTCACTTCGCTGAGCGGCTGCTGAGTCCACAGGTCCACGGGCAGGCGGCCGCGGGCGGCGCCCGCCCCGGCCCGGCGCGCCGGGCCTTCCGGCGCCAGGTTCGAGTCCAAACCCTGGACCCCGGTCTTCTCGCTGGACTCGCCGGAGCCCACCCCGGGGCATCAGGTACCGCCTCTTACGTTGGCGCGGTCCTTGCTGTGGGACCTGGGCGCGTCGAAGAGCGTGGCCTCACACAGCCCGTGCAGACCTGAACGAATGTTCATGCGGGTCGATTGATAGGGCGATCGAGGGTGGAACTAGTCCGCGTCGGCTGGCGGCTCCCGCGCTTGGAGCGTCTGTCGGGTGGGCTGGGGGGCTCGCGCGGCGGTCGGCGTTTCTGGGGATCGAGTCGTCCGAAAGGGGTGGACCGCCGCTCCTTGGACGGTCGGTTCCCGGGGCTCCCCCGGTGGCGAGTCGGGCGCACGCACCGCCCTTCCTCCTGACCGATTCGACCTGGCCCGCACCGTTCCTCGAACTCCATGACCTGGTGGACCTTCCTACTGCCCGCCCTGGCCTGTGCCGGGTTGCTCGTCGCGCTGATCCAGCGGCGGCAGAGCCTGCATGGCCTGGGCGCGGCTCTGGATGAGCGGGAGGAGGCGCGGCAATCCGGGTCCCATCGGGCGCGGTTGCAGTATCCCCACGTGGATCTGGACCGTTGCCTGGGCTGCGGGACCTGCGTGGCGGCCTGTCCGGAGGACGGGGTGCTCGGCCTGATCCACGGCCAGGCCCTGGTCGTCCACGGGGCGCGCTGCGTCGGGCACGGGCGCTGCGCGGAGGAGTGCCCGACGGGGGCCATCTCGATCGCCCTGGGGGACATCGAGCAGCGCGAGGACATCCCCGTGCTGTCCGACAACCTGGAATCGACCACCGTGCCCGGCCTGTTCCTGGCCGGGGAAGTGACTGGCTACGCCCTGATCCGCACCGCCGTCACCCACGGCAACGCGGTGGCGGAGGAGATCGCGCGGCGCCTGAAGGACGACCCGCGCGACCTTCCCGAGGGCGCGTTGGAGCTGTGCGTGGTGGGTGCGGGGCCGGCGGGGCTGTCGTGCTCCCTGGCCGCCAAGCTGCACGGGATCGACTTCGTGACGCTCGAGCAGGGTTCGGTGGGCGGCACCGTCGCCAGCTACCCGCGCCGCAAGTTGGTCATGACCCAGCCGGTCGACCTGCCCCTGCACGGGCGCCTCGGTCGCAGCTCCTACGCCAAGGAGGAGCTGATGGAGCTGTGGACCGACATCATCGGCGGCCTCGAACTGCCGATCCGCACGCCGGTCAAGTTCAAGCGCGTGGTGCAGCGCGCCGACGGGCTGCTCGAGGTCCAGACCGACGGCGAGCCGGTGGTGGCGCGCTTCGTGAGCCTGGCCCTGGGCCGGCGCGGGTCGCCGCGTCGTCTGGGGGTGCCGGGCGAGGAGGCGACCCACGTGGCCTACTCGCTGATGGACGCGGAGAGCTACACCGATCGCCGCATCCTGGTGGTCGGCGGCGGCGACAGCGCGGTGGAGGCGGCCCTCGGCCTGGCCGACCAGCCGGGCAACGTCGTGCGCCTGTCCTACCGGCGCGCGGAGTTCTCGCGCCTGCGCAGTCGCAACCGCGAGCGCCTCGACCAAGCGCGGCTGGACGGCAGCGTCGAGCTGCTGCTCGAGACCCAGGTCACCGCCATCGGCACGGACACGGTCGACCTCGTGCGCCTGGGCGCCTGCGACGGCGAGAAGCTGATGCTCGACGTGGACGAGGTCTTCGTCTTCGCCGGCGGTGAGGCACCGATCGAGCCGCTCAAGGCCTCGGGCATCTCCTTCGACCCGGCGGACCGGCCGGTGGCGACGGCGGACGAGGGCAGCTCGACTGGTTTGATCCGCTCCCTGGGCGCGGTGCTCGTGCTGGCCCTGGTCTTCGCGGGCGCCACCTTTGGCCTGCGCGATTACTACGACCTGCCCCTGGCGGAGCGCCCCCACCACCCGTGGCACGCCACGCTGCGGCCGGCCGGTGCCGTCGGACTGACCCTGGGCATCGCGGCCTTCGCGGCCATGGCGGCGAACCTCGGCTACCTCCTGCGCCGCAGCACCCTGGTGCCGGTGCGCTGGGGCTCCCTGCGCGCTTGGATGACGGTGCACGTGGCCACGGGGCTCTCGGTGCCGCTGCTCGTGCTGATGCACGCGGCCCTGGCTCCGCGCGACACCCTCGGGGGGCATTCGTTCCTGGCGCTCTTGGCCCTGGCGGCCACGGGCGCGATCGGTCGCTACTTCTATTCGTTCGTGCCGCGGGCGGCGAACGGTCGCGAGTTGCTCCTCGACGAGGTGCGCGGCGAGTTGGCGCAGCTCTCCGGCGAGCTCGACCGCACCCACCGCGGCTTCGGGGACTCGGTCCTGGAGGCGGTCGAGCGCTCGATCCGCGAGAGCCGCGGGGGGCGCAACTTCCTCACGCGCCTGGCCGCGGTGCTGCGCAGCCGCCGGGCAGTGCGCCAGCTCGAGCAGGACCTCACGCTGAAGGCCCGCGACGCGGGTCTGCACGCGGAGCAGATTCGGCGCGTGACCGAGCTCGCCGCCCGCGCGCGGCGCGCGGCCGCCTCCGCCGCCAGCTTCGAGGACCTGCGCGGGCTGATGGTGTCCTGGCGCTTCCTGCACCGCTGGGCGGCCCTGTTCTGCGTCCTCGCTGTCATCGCGCACATCGTCGTGGCCCTGCGTTTCACCCGGTTCGGCGGCTGATCGATGGCGGTCTCGAAACGCAAACGGGCGCCCCTGTGGAAGCGCCCGGAGCTCTGGCTGGCCCTGGCCGCGGCCGGCTTCGTGGTCGTGCTCTTCTCGCGCGACCTCGAGCAGACCTCGCCGGGTCCCCTGAGCGCGGTGCACGCGAGCCTCGACGAGCTCGACGGCGCCGGCTCGTGCAAACGCTGCCACGGCGGCTTCGGCGAAAGCCTCGCGGGGGCGTGTCTCACCTGCCACGAGGCGATCGAGAGCGACCTCGACCTGCGCCGCGGCCTGCACGGGACCCTCGACCCCGCCAGCGCCCAGGCCTGCGGTACCTGCCACAGCGAGCACCACGGCGCGGAGTTCCGCCTGGTCTCGGACACCGCCTTCGCCGCCGCTGGCGTCGCGGACGTGATGGCCTTCGACCACGCGCTGGTCGGCCTCGACCTCGCCGGCAAGCACACCGAGATCGCCTGCTCCGAGTGCCACGCCGCCTCCGAAGTGCTGGTCCTCGCCCACGGCACCCGGCGCTTCGGTGGCCTCGACGCCTCCTGCGCGAGCTGCCACGAGGACGTGCACGGGGGCGAGCTGGGCAACTCCTGCGCCGACTGCCACGTGCAGACCCAGAGCTTCGGTCCGCCCCCGAGCTTCGCCCACGCGAGCTTCGACGACGGCGGCGACCACGCCGGCCTCGAGTGCGCCACCTGTCACGAGCCGGGCAGCGACTGGAGCATCGAGCGTTCCTTCGACCGCGAGGGTCCGGGCCGCGCCGAGCGCTGCGACGCCTGCCACGACCAGCCCCACACCGACGTCCTGCTCGCCGCCGCGGCCTTCTTCTTCTCGGCCGAGCCGGCGACCTCGTGCAGGGGCTGCCACGATCCGCGCGACGGGGGCTTCTCCTTGGGTGAGCTGACCCAGGAGCGCCTCGCGCCCGCGCCGCCCGGGCCCGTGGCCGCGCGGGTCACGCCCGAGCTCCACGCCCGGGCCGGCTTCGAGCTGGACGGCGCCCACACCGAGCTGGGCTGTGCCGACTGCCACGGCGCCGCCGCGGACGTCGCCCACGACTTCAGCCAGCGCTTCCCCGGCCGCGAGCGCGAGGACTGCGCCGCCTGCCACACCGACCCCCACGGGGGCGAGTTCGAGGACCGCGGGCCCCTGGCCTGCGCCACCTGCCACGCCACCTCGGAGTTCGCGCCCTCCAGCTTCGGCCTGGCCGAGCACCGAGGCACCGACTTCCCCCTGCACGGCGCCCACACCGACCTCGCGTGCGCCGCGTGCCACGAGCCGAGCGCGCCCCAGCAGGCGCTGCGCTTCGACGCCGTGGGCACGAGCTGCGCGGACTGCCACGACGACGCCCACGGGGGCGAGTTCGACCGGGGTCCCTTCGCGAGCGCGAGCTGCTCCGAATGCCACTCGGACACCGCCTTCCGACCGGCGCACTTCGGACTCGACCAGCACGGGCTGACCGGCTTCGCCCTGGACGGCGCCCACGGCGCGGTGGGTTGCGCGGCCTGCCACACCGAGCGCCTGGACAGCGGCCCGCTGCGCTTTGCGGGGTTGCAGGACGACTGCGCGGCCTGCCACACGGACGTGCACGACGGGCTCCTGGCCCAGGCCGCGGTGGCCCTGGCCAGCCCCTCGAACGCCCAGGCCGCGCCGACCGACTGCGCCGAGTGCCACGGCGCCACGACCTTCAGCGAGGTGGACCGCGCCGCCTTCGATCACGGGCGCACCGGCTTCGCGCTCGTCGGCGCCCACGCGCAGGCCCAGTGCGAGACGTGCCACCGCCCCGCCAAGACGGCGGACGCCGACCTGCGCCGCTTCGGCCGCGCCTCGGACCTCTTCGGCGCCTCGATGACGCGCTGCGACGACTGCCACGCCGACGCCCACGGCGGCGCGCTGCTGCCGGTCGGTGGCGCCGTCGCCGACTGCTCCGCCTGCCACGGCTCGGAGGCCTTCGCCCCCGCGACGATTGACTTCGACCACGGTCGCTGGACCGGGATCGGGCTCGAGGGCGGGCACGCGGGCCTCGAGTGCGCGGGCTGCCACGAGCGACCCGCCGTCAGCGCCCACGGCCCACGCAACCTGGGTCTGGTGCGCGGCAGCCGCTGCTACGACTGCCACGCCGACCCCCACGTGGCGCAGTTCGGCGACGTTCGCGGCGACAGCTGCCTGCGCTGCCACGATGGCGACGCGCGCTTGACCTTCGACCACGCCGAGGACGCGCGCTTCGCCCTCGACGCCAACCACCGCGACCTGGCCTGCGCCAGTTGTCACGACGCCTGGCCCCTCGAGGGCGGCGGCAGCGCCGTTCGCTACAAGCCAATCGCACACAGTTGTGCCGATTGCCACGGGACGGTGGGTGATCGATGAGGGCCATGACGGGACAAGGGCTGCTGGTCGCCGCGGCGCTGGGCCTCTTCGGGCTCGAGCCTGCCGTTGCCGCAGAGGGCGGGGCGGAGGCGGGCAGCACAGCGCCCGCGGTCGAGCGCATGGAGGAGCGCCGCGTCGAGGTGCGCGTGACCGACTCCATCGCCGAGAGCGTCTACCTCAACGCCGGTCGCAACGACGGCCTGCGCGTCGGTGACACCGTGCGCCTCTCGCCCGCTGGCGCGGCGCCGGTGGAGGCCGAGATCGAGATGGTCTCCGCCTCGAGCTGCCGGGCGCGCGTGCTCGCCCCGGGCGAGCCGCCGCCGCGCGACACCCTGGGCGAGGTCTTCGTGCCCGGCGAGCGCTTCAGCGCCGAGCCCCAGGCGAAGGTCGTCGATCCACGGGCGGGCACGCACTCGGACGGCGACGCGCCGCCGCTGCAGCCGATCGTGCAGGCGGTCCCCCACCCGCCTTGGGCGGCCACCGAAGGCGAGGGCACGCGCGATCCGGCGGCGCCGCTCCTGGCCCAGCCCGAGGGCTCCAAGCCCGCCGAGCGCGAGCCCATGGTCTCCGGCCGCCTGCGCCTGCGCGCGGTGACCGCGACCAGCGACGGCACCGACGTCGACAGCTCGCGCCTGGTGTTCGGGGCCGACCTGACCGCGACCAACCCCTTCGGCCAGGGCGGCGAGCTGACCCTGGACGCCGAGACCCTGTGGCGCGCCTACTCCGCCGACGTGGAGGACGACAGCGACCTGATCGGGCGCGTGGACGAGCTGGCCTACAGCATCGGCGGCGACCGTGAGCGGCCCACGTCCCTGACCGTCGGGCGCTTCTCCCAGCGCGGCCTCTCGCGCCTGGGGCGATTGGACGGCGTCGAGTTGAGCCACCGCGACGGGGGCGATCGGCGCTGGGGCGCGTCGATCGGTCTGATCCCGGACCTGAACACCAGCGCCACCCCGTTCGAGGCGGACGAGGCCCAGGTCGCCGTGTCGGTGGACCAACCCCTGGGCGACCGCAGCCTGGGCAGCGTGACCCTCGGCCTGCAGAAGACGTGGTTCCAGGGCAGCTCGGACCGCAACCTGATCGTGGTCGGGCTCGACGCGCGCCCCGCGGGTTGGATGATCCGCGGCGGCGCCCTGATCGACTACTACGCCTCGTCCACGGCCTCGACGCCGGCGGGCTTCGACCTGACCGAGTACTACCTGAACGTGGACCGCCCCCTGGGCCAGAGCGTGGGCCTGGGCGTCTTCGCCACGCGCTTCTCCCTGGCCGATCTGAAGAAGAACGAGCTGTACGGCGACCCGCAACTGGTCCTCGGCCAGGGCCCCGTCGATCGTTTCGGCGGGCGCGTCTGGTGGCGGGCGACGAGCCACTGGCGCCTCGAGGCTGGGGTGCAGCGCTTCCAGGACTCGGAAGACACCGGCGGCGGCTACACCCTGCGCGCGAACGGCAACAACCTGGACGCTTGGCACACGGGCCTGTCGATCTCGGCGCGCACCAACGAGACGCGCTACAACGACCAGATCGGCGTGGGCCTCGACGCCCACTGGCCGGTCTTCGAGCGCAGCAACTTGAGCGCGGGCTATTCCTTCCTGCGCTTCGAGCCCACGGGCCTGCAGGCGGCCCTCGAGACCCACGACCAGCACTCCGTGCGAATGGGCTTCGACACCCGCATCGGTGACGACTGGAGCCTGTCCGCCAACGTGGATCGCGTGTTCGATACCGACACCGACGCGATGGTCGTCGGCCTCACGGCCTCCCTGCGCTTCTGACATCCGCAGCACCCACGGCCCGCCATGGATCCTTCGAACACTCCCAGCTCAACCCGCCGCATCGCTCACCCCAAGGCCTTCGCGGGCCTGTTGGTCGCGTTGCTCGTCGCCTGTGGGCTGCAACTGCGCGGGCCCGACGGACCGCGCCAGGGGTGGTGGGACGAGCGCGGGCCCGTGGTGCCCCACGACACCTTCCCGGCCGATTGCTCCCTGTGCCACGTGGGCAAGGGTTGGAGCACGATCCGCGCCGACTTCCAGTTCGACCACCTGGCGGAGACCGGCGTGGAGCTCGACGGCGCCCACGACGGCGCCCAGTGCCTGCGCTGCCACAACGACCGCGGCCCGGTGCAGTGGTACGCGGCCAAGGGCTGCAGCGGTTGCCACCAGGATCCGCACCTGGGGCGCTTGGGCGCGACCTGCACCGAGTGCCACGACACCTTCGACTGGTTCCCGAGCGGCATCCTGGCCGACCACCAGTCGACGCGCTTCCCCCTCGAGGGCGCGCACCTGGCCACGGCCTGCGCCAGCTGCCACCCGGCCGCCGAGGCGGGACAGTTCACCGGCGTCAGCACCCGTTGCGAGTCCTGTCACCTCGAGGACGCCCTGGGCGCGCAGAGCTTCGACCACGTGGCCTCGGGCAACCTGACCTCCTGCGAGCAGTGCCACCAGCCGACCCAATGGGGCGGCGGGACTTTCGTACACAACTTCTTCCCGCTGACCGGCGGACACGCCTTGAGCGACTGCTCGGCCTGCCACACCGGCGGGGTCTTCTCGGGCCTGTCGACGAACTGCTTCTCCTGCCACGCCGACGACTTCACGGGCACCGACGACCCCGACCACGTGGCCGCGGGCTTCTCGACCTCCTGCGACGAGTGCCACAACATCCAGAGCTGGGAGGGAGCTGCGTTCAACCACGCCTTCTTCCCCCTGACCGCGGGGCACAGCATCAGCGACTGCTCGGCGTGCCACGGGTCGGGGACCTTCGCCGGCCTGTCGACCGACTGCTTCTCGTGCCACGCCTCCGACTACGCCGGGGCGATGGACCCCAACCACGTCACGGCCGGATTCTCGACCGCCTGCGACGAGTGCCACAACACATCGACCTGGGAGGGCGCCAACGTCGACCACTCGTTCTTCCCGCTGACCGCCGGGCACAACCTGGCCAGTTGCACGGCCTGCCACAGCCCGGGGACCTTCATGGGCCTGTCGTCCGACTGTTTCTCGTGCCACGCCTCCGACTACACCGGCGCCAGCGACCCCAACCACGTCACGGCGGGCTTCTCGACCTCCTGCGAGGAGTGCCACAACACCTCGGACTGGGGCGACGCGAACATCGACCACTCGTTCTTCCCCCTGACCGCCGGTCACAACCTGTCGAGTTGCACCGCCTGCCACAGCCCGGGGACCTTCACGGGACTCTCGTCGGACTGCTTCTCGTGCCACGCCTCCGACTACACCGGCGCCAACGACCCCAATCACATCGCGGCCGGCTACCCCACGACCTGTCAGGCCTGCCACAACACGTCGGACTGGGACGACGCGGTCTTCAACCACGACTTCCCGATCAAGACCGGGGCACACAAGAACTTCAGTTGCACCCAGTGCCACACGAACCCGGCCACCTACGCGGTGTTCTCGTGCATCGACTGCCACGAACACAACGCCGTCGACACGCAGAAGAAGCACAAGCCCGACGAGGTTCCGGGCTATTCCTACAACTCCGCGGCCTGCTACTCCTGCCACCCCAACGGCAAGGGCGACTGAGGCCGCGCAGGCTCAGAAGGGCGGCAGGAACTCGTCGATGCCGCCCTCGAGCACCCGCGCGAGTTGGTTGGAGCTGTGGGACGTGCGCACGTCCCTGACCCGCGGCTCGGGGTCCAGGTCGTAGCGGCGCACGACCGCCTGGGCTCGCTGCCGCTCCGCCGCCATGCGGGCGACGCGCGCGGCCAGAAGACCCCCGAGCGTCTCGCCCACCTCCTCGCGCGCGCCCGGGAACCAGCAGCACAGGCGCGCGCGGCTGGCCCGGTGGGTCAGGACGACCTCCAACCTCGGGCGCCGATCGAAGCGCCCGTGGGGCGAGGGCAGGGCGCTGCACTGCACCCCGACCTCATCCGCGGCCAGGCTCAGGTCGGCCGGGTGCACGTCCACCCGCACCGACTCGCGGCGGGCACGTCGCGGGCCCGGGCGTTGGCCGTCGATCTGAGAGCGGAACAGGTGCAGCCCCTCCTCGCCGCGCAGCATGGCGCAGGCCCCGGCGCCGTCGATGGCGAGCACGGCCGAGTCCTCGTAGGTCTCGCCCCCGACGCGGTCGTGGAGCACGCGTACGGCGTAGCCGCGCCGCCGGGCCCAGGCGCGCACCATGCGGCCCACGCGCCCCACGCCGTCGAGGCCCTCGCCCTCGCCCGACGGGTGTACCAGGGAGATCTCCACCAAGGCGTCCGACAGCTCGGAGCGCGGATCGCGGGCGACCAGGAACTCCAGTTGCCGCGTGCGCCGATCGAGGTCCTCCACGCGGTCGAGCACCGCCAGGGCGTCGCGGGGCTTGGTCGTGCGCAGGGCCCATTCGGCCGCCCGCCGCGCGCGGTCGACCGCGCCCTCGATCTCCGTCAGCAGGCCGTCGCAGCGGTGCAGGGCGTCCAGGTCCGCCAGGGCCAGGTCGCGGTCGCTCCAGAAGTCCGGGGCGCCGGAGCGCTCGACCAACTCGCCGCGCAGCCCGACCACGGGGAGCGCGGCGCGCTCCAGGTCTTCGACCCGCGCCACCAGCCGAGCCGCCGCCGCGCGGGCCGACTCGAGGCTGGCGGACTCGGGCGCGGCGTCGACCGAGCGTTGGCGCGGCACCGGCACGAGGCGAGCCTCTCGCCCCTCCTCCGCCGGTTGGCTGACGAGCTTGACGGCCACCTCGCCGTGCTTGACCGTCAGGTGCAGCACCTCGTCACCGACCCGCGGGCTGCGCGCGATGACCCGCGCCAGGGGCAAGAGCACCTGCTGTTCGACGGTGCGCTTGAGCGGGCGCGCGCCGAATGCGGCCGAGTAGCCGCGCTCGAGCAAGAGCGCCACCAGGGCCGGATCCACGTCCACCTGCAGGCCGCGGCGGGCGATGCCGCTGCGCGCCAGCACGTCGTTCAGCTCGCGCCGCGCGATCTGCTCGGCGGTGTCCAGGTCGAGGGGCGCGAAATGCACCACCTGGCCGATGCGGTTCAGGAACTCGGGGCGGAAGAAGCGCTCGAGCTCGCGCTGCACGTCTTCGGTCTCGGGCGCGCGCGGGCCGCTCTCGCCGCTGAAGCCCACGCTGGCCTCGGTGCGCACGGCCGAGCCCACGTTGCTGGTCAGGATCACGATCGTGCGGCGGAAGTCGACGGTGCGGCCGCTGCCGTCGGTCAAGCGGCCGGCGTCGAAGAGCTGCAGGCACAGGTCGAAGACGTTGGTGTGGGCCTTCTCGACCTCGTCGAGCAGCACCACCGAGAAGGGCCGCTCGCGCACGGCACCGGTCAGGGTGCCGTCGTTCCTGCCGCCGATCAGGCGCTCGTAGGACTCGTAGCTGGCGTACTCGGACAGGTCGAAGCGCAGGAGGCGCTCGGGGCTGCCGAACAGGTACTCGGCCAGGGCCCGCGCCAGCTCGGTCTTGCCCACGCCGGTCGGCCCCACGAACAGCATCACGCCCAGGGGCCGACGCGGGTCGGTCAGGCCGGCCTTGACCAGGGTCACCAGGTCGACCACGGCTTCGACCGCGCGCGGCTGCCCCATCACCCGGCGCGTCATGAAGTCGCGCACGGCGCTCGGGTCCAGGGCCTGGTCGTCGTCGAGCAGGGCCGTGGGCAGGCCGGTCGTGGCCGAGAGGGTCTCGAGCACCAGGCGCGGCGAGACCGGGCCGTCGGCGCGTTCGGCCACGCGTCGCAGGAGGTCGACGCTGCGACCGGGCTGCTCGCCGGCGACCCCGAACAGGTCGGCGAACTCCACCAGGCGCTCCAGGGTCGGGCGTGGGACCTCGAGCCCCAGGTCGGCGCCGACGCCCTCGAGCACCCGCAGGGTCTGGGGCGTGTCGGTGGGCGCCAGGCGCAGGGGTTGCAGCGGTCGGCGCAGGCCCGGCGCGCGGCGCAGGCCGGCGGCGAAGCCACTGGGCGTCGACTCCCCGACCACGCAGACCTGGCCCGACTCGAGGTAGGGCGTGAGCAGGCTCGCCACGTTGGAGTCGCTGGTCGAGGTGGTACCGACGCCGTCGAGCAGCTCCACGTCGGGGATGTAGACCACCACCGAACGCGGCCGGCTGGCCAGCTCGACCAAGCGCGCGAGGCGCGTTTCCCACTCGCCGATGTACTTGGTGCCGAGCAGGAACTCGCCGCTGGTCACCCGCACGACCATCCAGTCGCGCTCGGGCTCGAGCTCGGCCAGACGCGCGGCGAGCTCCTGGACGACGGCGGTCTTGCCCGTGCCGGACTCGCCCAAGAGCACCGCCGAGCGCGACCCCGTGGGCGCGTGCACGATCTCCCACAGAGCGTGGACGGTTGCGTCCACGGACCGCGCGCGCGGAAGGCGCCCCTCGCGGAACTCCGCCACCAGGTCGAGGCCGTAGGCGGCCAGGCTCTCACGCTCGTGCTCGTCGGACTGCTGCATCGTCGGGGGTCCGGCCTGGTCGTCGCCGGGGCGCCGATGATAGGGCGAGCGTCAGCCCAGGGTCGCCGCCACGGGCCGAGCGCCGCCTCTGGGCGTGGGCGCCACCATGGCGCCGAGCCTTCCGGCGCGGGGACGCTGCCCGTGGGTCACGTCGCGGCGGTGGGAGTGCAGCTCGTCCGCGTGGGTCCAGGTGCAGCGGTCGCTCACGTCGATCGAAGCCACGCCGGCCCGGCGCAGTTGCAGCTCCGCGGCCAGCCGCAGCTCCACCCGACCGCGCCCGGCGGGGAGCGCCTCGCCGCCGATCAGCGCCGCGCCCAGGTCTGCGCGCTCGAACTGCTCGAGCACCTCGGGCCCCATCTCGGCCCGCGCACCGCCGAGGCAGGGGCCGATGGCGGCCACGGGCTCGCTGCCGCCCAAGGCATCGAGGGCCGCCGGGATGACCCCGGCCACCAGCCCGCGCCAACCGGCGTGCACGGCCGCAACCCGCGCGCCGCCGTCGGAGGCGATCAGGATCGGCACGCAGTCGGCGGTGTAGACCAGGACCATGCGCTCGGGGCGCGCAGAGATCAGCGCGTCGCCGGCGTCGTCGCCGGCGGGGTCGGGCTCGTCGACCCGCTGCACCCGCGCCCCGTGGACCTGGCGCAGCCAATCCAGGCCGACCCCGGGGTCCGCGCCGGCGAGCTCGCGCAGGGCGCGGTGATCGCGATCGGACAGGCTGCCCACGCAGAGCTCGTCGCCCCCCACTCCGACGCGGGTGGTGAACAGGTGCGGGACACCGTGGCCCGCCAGGACCGCGGAGCGGTAGCCGACCAGCCCGCTGGAATGCACGACGCGCTCGAGCACGCCGCGAGGATAGCGGCTGCCCGAGCGCGTCGCGCGCTGCGGATCGGAGCCCGGTCTACCGGGAAGCCCCGCCTACTGGATCGCCAAGGTCGCCGGAGCCGAGACGCCCCAGGGCGCGGGCGAGGTCGCGATGGTCACGAAGGCCACGTAGAACGACAGGCCGCTGAGGGTCGGGTCGGGCGGCACGATCACGATGCCGGGTGCGCTACCGCCGGCTCCGATCAGGCCGAAGAAGTTCACGAAGGTGCCGGACGCGGTCAGGCTCAGGTTGAACAGGCCGTCGGGGTTGAGCGGCACCACGTTCGGAACCGGCGGGACGCCCGAGCTGATCGGGATGCCCGGGAAGGTGCCGAAGGACGCCGCTGCGGCGTAGGGCACGCCGGCGTAGCCGGGCGCGTCGAAGGTCAGGTTGATGAAGCCGCCGGGGACCGCGGGGCTGCCGGAGACCTGCACCTGCAGCGGGTTGGTGGGCGAGTTCGGCGTCACGCAGGCGCGGATGGCCCAGTTGCCCGAGTAGTACAGCGGGCACAGGGGCAGGCCGGTGACCGTCGCCAGGGCCGGATCGACCCAACCCTGTCCGAGGATGTCGATCAGGTTCTTGCCCTGGGGCGTGATCAGCGGGTCGCAACCGAAGAAGCCGCCCTGGGAGTTGTCGGTGAAGAAGTTGGTGCTGAAGCCCGAGGCGCAGTTGCCATTGGGATTGATCAGCATGCGGCAGGCGACCACGATCTGTGCGTTGCCGGAAGCGCCCACAGTGACGCCGTAGGGCGAGAGGTCGAACTCGTTGAGGCCCGTGCTGGTCAGCTGCACGTTGCCGCCGACGTCGCTCGCGAAGTCGAAGACCTTGGGACCGAGGATCGCGTTGGCGCCGACGAAGTTGACCCCGTCGTAGATCTCGATGTTGGCCACGGCGGTGTTGCCGTTGATGCCGAACTGGTTGCCGAAGCCGACGGAGACGCGACCGACGTCGTAGGAGGTGCCCGGGTTGGGCAGGGTCAGGACCGCCGCGGCCGCCTCGTTCTCGCACAGGCCGGGCACGATCGAGACCGTGACCTGGCCGGCGGGCACGTTGGGCAGGCTGTCGTTCTTGAGCAGCGTGGCCGTGCCACAGTTCTGGGCGGCGGCGCCCGAGGCCAGGAGCAGCAGGCCGAGGACGGGGGAGGCGAGACCGGGGAGCACGCAGCGGGCGATGGAGTTCATGGGAGGTCGATGGACACGGCGGGGGTGAAGGCTGGATCCTCCGCGCCCATCGCCGGATCCGCAAGGGCGCCCCCGGCGACCGGGCGGCGAGCGCTGGCCCACGGATCCGTGCGGGCCAGCCGCTAACCTGCCGCCATGCCCAAGCCGCGGCCGACCACGACGATCCTGCTCACGGTCCTGACCCTGGTCGCCTTCGCCGGCAACTCGCTCCTGTGCCGCGCGGCCCTGCGCGGGGGCGCCATGGATCCCCTGGCATTCACCGGCCTGCGCCTGGCGAGCGGCGCGCTGGTGCTGCTGCCCCTGGCTTTCGTCGGCGACCGGGAGCGGCCGCGCGCCCCGTGGCCCTTCGGCGCGTCCGTGGCCCTGTTGGTCTACGCGACGGCGTTCTCCCTGGCCTACGTCGGCCTCGACGCGGGGATCGGAGCGCTGCTGCTGTTCGGGTCGGTCCAGATCACGATGATCGGCGCGGGCCTCGACGCCGGCGAGCGCCTCGGCGCCGCGCAGGCGGTCGGGATCCTGGCGGCGATCGGGGGCCTGGCCTGGCTCTTGGCGCCCGGCGCCAGCGCCCCGGCTCCGGTCAGCGCGGCCCTGATGGTCGTCGCCGGGGTCGCCTGGGGCGGCTACTCGCTGCTCGGGCGCGGGGTCGCCTCGCCGGTGCGCGCCACCGCCCGCAACTTTGTCCTGGCCGGCGTCCCCGGTGTCGGCCTGTTCGCCCTCGGCAGCGGCCGCATCGACGGCGAGGGCCTGGTTCTCGCCTGCCTCTCGGGCGCCCTGACCTCCGGTGTCGGCTACGTGATCTGGTACGCGGCGCTGCGCGGCCTGACCCGCACCCGGGCCGCGGTGGTGCAGTTGGCGGTGCCGGTCGTGGCAGCGGCGGGGGGCGTGGTCCTGCTCGGGGAGGCCACCACGCCGCGCCTCTTGGCGGCCGGGGTCCTGACCCTCGGGGGCGTCGCGGCCGTGATCCTCGCGCCTCCGAAGACAGAAGCGACTCGGTAGCCCCGCCAACTGCGCCCTCGAAGCAGAATCGAAAGGCACCCGGGCGCGGTCCCGCCCGTCTTCTAGGGGCGACTTCGTTCCGCCCCCCCCTGCCCCCTTCCAGGAGGTCCGCCGTGGCCCCTTCCCGGAGGTCCTCCATGGGTCGTCTGCCCCTGCGACCGCTCGCCGCCCTCACCGCCGCCGCCCTTTGCGCCAGCCCCGCCGCCGCCCAGCTCCAGTTGAGCTTCTCGGACGGCGTGCTCGGCTCTGCCGTCGACTTCGCCCTCGAGGGCGGCGCGCCGGGCGCGGCCTACGTGATCCTGCCCTCGTTCCAGGTCGGGCCCACGCCCCTGTCCCTGCTGGACCCCCTGGACCCGCGCCTGCTCGGCGTCGGCCTCGACCTCTTCACGATCGCGACGGTCGGCGGACTCGACGGCACGGGCAAGGCTGGCGCCAGCTACGGCCTGCCGGCGAGCCCAGTCCTCGCCGGCCTGCCGCTCTTCGCCCAGGCCGTGAGCTTGCCCGGACTGCTGACATTGGTCGACCAGGTCTCCAACCGCACGTCGTTCGTGCTGGGCGGATCCGGCGACGTGTTCCCGACCCTCACGGCCGATGTGGCCCGGCGCGCGTGGCATTCGGCGTCGACGCTCAAGGACGGTCGCGTGCTGGCCCTCGGCGGGGTGTTGGTCGATCCCCTGGTGGTCGGCACGCCGACCGCGCGCTCGTCGTTCTTCGACCCGCAGACCCAGAGCTTCAGCCCCGCGGGCCTCGACCTGCCCACGGCGCGCTTCCGCCACCGCGCGGTGACCCTGGACGACGGGCGCATTCTGCTCAGCGGCGGCATCGGCGTCGGCGGCGTGACGGCTGAGGTCACCCTGGTGGACGTCGCCAGCGGCACGGTCGCGAACATCGCGCCCATGGCTCAGGCGCGGGTGATGCACACGATGACGAAGCTGAACGACGGGCGCGTGCTCGTGGTCGGCGGCAGCTCGAACTTCACCACCACCCACCCGATCGGTTGGCCGGCGAGCGTCGCCTCGCCCCAGGCCACGACCGAGATCTGGAGCCCGCTGACGCGCACTTGGTCAGCGGGCCCGCTCCTGCCCGCTCCATTGACCATGCCCGACGCGATCCTCTTGGGCTCGGGCAAGGTGCTGATCATCGGCGGCGTCAAGGGCGGCGCGGCGGGTCAAGTCGCCCAGTCGACCGGCGAGTGCTACCTGTTCGACCCTTCGACCGACCAGATCGCCCCCACCGACTTCCTGCCCCGCGGACGCCTCCACACCGGCAACGTCCGCATGGCCAACGGCGACGGCATGATCGCCGGCGGCACCACGATCGACTTCTCCACCCAGTCGACGACGGTCTTCAACGACGCCTTCAAGTTCGACGCGCTGACCGAGCTGTGGTCGGGCCTGCCGTCGATCCCGGCGCTGATCCGCTGCGGACACTTGATCTGCGTCGACGACGGCATGGGCGGGGTGTACTACATCCTCGGCAACGGGCTGACCTCCCTGGACCTGGCCACCGGCACGGCCGTCTACCAGAAGAACGTCTACAGCATCGACTCGAACCTCGCGTCCTGGTCCCTGGTCGGCACCCTGAACCAGGACCAGATGGGCGCGGCGATGGTCGGCCTCGAGAACGCCGACCGCGTGCTGTTCCTCGGCCCCGGCTCGGGCCTGGCCCAGCCGAATGGGCCCAAGTCCGACATCATGATTCGCTGAGGGCGCGCGTCGGTCGCGGCGGGTTGTCCGTCGCGACGGGCGATCGATCACGGCGGACGAGCGTTCCCATCAGGCAGTCGGTCGCGGCGGGCAGTCGGTCGCGGCGAATGTGCGTTCGCGTCAGCCAGAGCTTCGCGGTGGTCAGGCGCTCGCCGCGGGCATTCGGGCGCGGACGGGGGCCGAGCAACCGTGCGAGCCGGCGGCTCAAGATCCCAGGTGTTCGGCGCGGATGGCGCGCGCCAGCCGGGCGCCGTTGACGGCGCGGGCCGAGTCGGGGCCGTCGACCATTCGCATCGACACGCGGGCCAGGTGGGCGGGAATGCCCCAGGAGCCGCCGCGCACCAGGCGGTAGACGCTGGGCCGGGGCCGCGCGCGGGCGCCGTCGCCGGGCTCCACGGGATCGGTGTAGTCGCCGCGCCGCTCGCGGGCCCACTCGAAGTTGTTGCCCATGGTGTCGTGCAGGCCGAAGGGGTTCGGCAGGTGCGTGCCCACGGGCGCGGGGCCGTCGGGGCCGAACCACTCGGCTTCGGCCAGGGGCGTGTCGCCGCCGTCGCCCCACCAGCGGCCGGGATTGCCGCCGCGGGCCGCGTACTCCCACTGGGCTTCGGTGGGCAGGGTCAGGTCGATGCGCTTGGCCGCGTCCATGGCCATGCGCCAAGTGAGGCCGCAGACCGGGAGCTGCATGTCGGGGGAACGCTCCCAGTCCAGGATCGGCAGCTCGCCGGTGATCCGGAGCCACTGGGCGCGGGTCAGCTCGTACTTGGCGATCAGGAAGGGCTCGAGCGAGACCGTGTGCACCGGCGACTCGGAAGGACTGGCCGCGGCGTCCACGTGCGGGCTGCCCTCGGGGTGCTCGTCGCTCGGTTGCCAGGCGCCCATGGTCGCTTCGCCGCCGGGGATCAGCACCAGCACGATCGACGAGGCGGGCTCGAGCACCAACTGACCCGATCGATCGCGGACCGGCGGCAAGCCGCTCGCGAGGTGGGCGAACTCATGCAGGCCCGTGCGCGGGTCCGGGCCGATCGGCACCAGGCCCAACTGCGGCGCGAGGTCGAGACCGTCGAAGCGTGGGTCGGCGGCGACGGCGGCGCGGACGTCGGCCCAGGTGGTCCCGCCGTCGGCGACGGGCGTCAGGGTGCGCTCGACCAGAGTCCGTGCGAAGGCCACGCGTCGCTCGACGTCGGCGATCAGGCCGCCATCACTGTCGGGCTGGGGTCCCGCGAGTCCATCGAAGGCCGCCAGGAGCTCGACCAGCTCGTCGCGCCCCTCGCCGCTGGTCCGGGCCAGGCGCGCGCGATGTTCGTCGCGACGACCGGCCAGGACCCGCGCCCGCTCGAGCCAGGCCTCCATGGCGGGGATGGTGGCGGGCACCGCGGGCCACAGCTCCTGGGCCTCGGCCACGTAGCCGCGCAGTCTGTAGCCATCCGCCGCGAGCAGGCCCTCGCGCGCGCGCTGGCGCTGCAGGTGCAGGATCACGAGCAGGCCGATCAGGGTCACCAGGACCACCGTGCCCAGGGCCGCGGCCAGGCCGCGGTTGCGCTGGATCCACTTGGTCAGCTCGGCCCAGCCACCGGTGGCGTAGGCGCTCACGACGCGGCCCTCCAGGTGTGCGCGCAGGTCGTCCGCCAGGGCGCCGATCGACGCGTAGCGCTCGCGCGGCTCACGCGCCATGGCCCGCTCGCAGATGGCCACCAGCTCCGCCGGCGGCGTAGGGTCGAAGCGCTCCAGGGGCTGCGGCGGCCCGGCGCGCACGCGGTCCACGATCTCGCGCGCGCCGCCGCCGCGGTAGGGCGGCCGCCCGGCGAGCAGCTCGTAGAGCATGGACCCCACCGCGTAGGTGTCCGACGCCGGGCCCACGTCGTCCATGCGACCGTCGGCCTGCTCGGGCGCCATGTAGGCGGGCGTGCCGACCACGTCGCCGTCGGAGGTCAGCCCCGGCGCCGCGTCGGGGTCGAGCGCGGGCGTCCAATCCAGGGCGGTGCCGTCGGCGGAGTCGCCGTCGCGGTCGGAGCGCGCCAGGCCCCAGTCGACCACGTAGGTCTCGCCGAAGGCCCCGACCATGATGTTCGCGGGCTTCAGGTCGCGGTGCACGATGCCGCGCTCGTGGGCGTGGGCCAAGGCTTCGCAAACCCGTTGGAGCACGCCGAGGACGCGCTCCCGCGACCACTCGGGATCGCCCTCGGCGACGCGGCGCAGGATCACCTCGAGGGTATCGCCCCCCACCACCGGCATGGAGTAGGCGGCCCGACCGGTGTCATCCACGTGGATCTCGTGCACCGGGAGGATGCCGGGATGGGCCAGCCTGGCCGTGATGCGCGCCTCGCGCAGGAAACGCCGACGACGGCGGTCGCCCAGGGGGCCGTTGTCGGGCCGCGCGACCTTGAGCGCCAGCTCGCGGCGCAGGGCGCCGTCGTGCACGCGCAGCACGACGCCCATGCCGCCGCGACCGAGCTCGCCCTCGATCTCGTAGCGCTCGCGCGGCGGCGGTGTGCCGGCGCTGCTGGGCAGCACTGGGCGGTCCCCGATCAGCCGGCCCACGTGGGGCTCGACCCGCGACCACAGGTCGTGCATGCGGCGCAGCTCGCTGTCGAGCTCGGGGTGCTCGCCGATCAGTGCTTCGAACTCGGGCGCGTCGTCGTCTTCGCGCTGGGCCAGGTAGCCGGCGAAGATCTCCGCGGCCGAGATCGCACCGCCGTCGTCTTGGGTAATGCCCATGGTCACTACTCGTCGTCGTGACCGACGCGTTCCATCAACGCCACCATGGCGCGGGCGTGGAGCATGCGCGCCGCGCCCTCGCTGGCCAGTTGCAGGTGCTCGGCGACTTCCGCCCAGGTGCGTCCTTCGTTGCGGGCGCGGATCACGTCCCGGTGGCGCGGCTCGAGCGCGGTGATCGCGAGCTGCACGCGCGCGGCGGACTCGGCCTCCGCGACCTTCTCCAAGGGCGTCAGCGACGAGCGCGCGGGGTCGAAGCCCGGTGCCGAGTCGGAGCCGTCGCCGCCATCCAGAGCGACCAGGGGACCCGCGTTGCGCTTGGCCCGGCCGTGGTGCTTGGCCAGGTCGCGGATGCGGTTCTCCACCAGCCGCGCGATCCAGCGCACGAGGGCGTCGTCGTCGCGGGCTTCGAAGCGGTCGTAGCCGCGGACCACGGCCCCCATGGCTTCCTGCACCACGTCGCCGGACTCGGCGTAGCGCCGCAGACCCGGTCCCAGCCGCTCGTGCACGATGCGCCGCACGTGGGGGTAGCAGCGCGCCAGCGCCTGCTCGAGGGCGGCGCGGTCGCCCCCCTGGGCTTGGTGCAGGAGGTCGAGGGTCTCGTGGCCGGGGGGGGGTTGGTCCATCGGGGTCGGGAGCGGTCCACCCGATCCTACTCGCCACGTTCGATCGTGAGCGGCCACTGGCCGCAAGCCAGGGCCCGCGGCGACGATCGTCGCGCCGCGGGCCCGCGGGGCTCAGAAGTTGACGTAGATCAGGTGCTTCGTCGGCTTGACGGTGCCGAACACCGGGAAGGTCACCGGGGCCGGGAGGGTGTGGGAGTAGTTCGAGGCCAGGTCGATGAAGCGATCGGTGGTCGGCGCGATCGGCGAGGTCGGAAGGACCAGGTAGCCGCCCTGGGTCACGGCGCCGTAGAAGACGTCGATCGACTGGGCGAGCACGCCCGTGGGGTCACACACGTCGCGGTACAGGAAGACGCCCTCCGCGGCGCTGACGCGCTCGGGGCCCGGGTAGCTGGCGGTGGTCGTCCAGGTGCCGATCGACGCCGTGGTGAAATCGAGCCAGGGAGCCACGGGCCAGAAGTTCAGGGACAGGAAGCTGCCGCCACAGACGCCGTTGCCGAAGAGGGTCGAGGCCGTGTTCTGGGCCGGCGCGAGCGAGAGGGGGCACAGGCAACCGGAGCCGATCGGGATCAGGCCACCCTGGAGCACGGGCTCTTCGGCGAGGCACACGCCGGGGGGCAGGGACGGGTCAAGGCGACGCATGGCCTCGGCCACGATGGGCCCACCGGGCAGGGGGGCCGAGGTCGGCAGGAAGGGGTTGCCGGGTGTGTCGGGCGCGACGATGGCGTAGGTGCTCGTCGGGTGGAAGGTGCCGGGCTGCGAGGAGAGGGTCGGGTGGTGCGTGAACGCATCGCAGTTGTGGAACAGCACCAGGGCGTTCTCCACGGTCCCCGCGAAGCAGTCCTCCGCTACGTCGAAGTAGCCGTACCAGAAGGACGTCGGGTAGGGGCCCAGATCGGGCGGCACGGGGCAGACGGGGGTCGCGGTGAAGCTCCCGCCGAAGTCGATCTTGGCGGCGAAGCGCCAGACCTGGGTGCCGACCGTGCCGGGGACCGCGGTCTCCTCCCAGGTGCGGGTGTAGTCGAGCTCGAGGGCACCGCTCATGAGCACGATGCCGGAACAGTCGGTCACACGCAGCTTGGTGACGTAGTGGCCACACAGGGGAGTCGGCGCGATCGGATCCCAGTCGACCGAGATGCAGTTCTGGCCCGCCAGGCCGCAGGCGTTCCAGCACAGGCCGGTGGCCGGCATGGCGCCGGGACCGAACGCCGGGACGCTGAGGTTGACCGGCGCGCAGCAGGGTGCCGACTCCAGTTGATCGAAGAGGAAGCAGGGGCTCTGCGCTTCGGCCGACGGGGTGAGGGCGGTGGAGAGGATCAACAGCCCCATGGTTGCGACGGTGCGCGGGGCGAGGTTCGAGACGAGCTTCATGGGAAGCCTCCGATTGGAAGGGGTCGTGCGTGCCAGCGACGGTCCGTCACCACCTGTACGGGAATCTCGGAATCCGAGTGGCCAATTCCCCCGCGCGTGGCGGGCTTCCGCGCACTTCGGCGGTCGGGGTCTGCCCGCACCTCGCGAACGAAGAGCGGGGCGGCTGGCTCGCGCCAACCGCCCCGCTCTCTCTCCCTGGGCCGTCGCTCTTCCCGGAGCGCGGGCCCCCGTTCGATCGAAGCCGGTTCGATCGAGGTCCGTCGTCCAGGATCAGAAGTTGACGTAGATCAGGTGCTCGGTGGGCTTGACCGTGCCGACCATCGGCAGGGCCACCGGGCCGGGCAGGTTCGAGGAGTAGTTCGAGGCCAGGTCGATCAGGCGGTTGGTGAAGGCGAAGATCGGGGAGCCTCCGAAGACCGGGTAGCCGCCCTCGGTGATGCCGCCGTAGAAGACGTCGATCGAGTTGGTGACGATCCCGGTCGGATCGCAGGGCTCGCGGTACAGGAACAGGCCTTCCCCCACGTGCACCTGCTCGGGGCCGGGGTAGGTGGCGCCGGTGGTCCAGCGGCCGATGGAGGTCGTGGTGAAGTCCAGCCAGGGGGCGACCGGCCAGAAGTTGAGGCTCTGGAAGCCGCCGCCGCAGGCGCCCGCGCCGGAGAAGGTCGACGCGGTGTTGGTGGCGACGCCGAGCATCAGGGGGCAGAGGCAGCCGAAGCCGAGGGGCAGGAACGCGCCCTGCAGGATCGGCTCTTCAGCGAGGCAGGCACCGGGGATCGGGCTGGCGGTGCTGCGGATGGCCTCACCCATGACGATGCCGGCCGCGAGCGGGCTGGAGACCGGGACGAAGGGGTTGGCCGCCGTATCCGGAGCGACGATGGCGTAGGTCGAGGTCGGGTGGATCGTGCCCGGCTGCGACGAGATCGGCTGCTGGTGGATGAAGGCGTCACAGTTGTGGAACAGCACGAGGGCGTTCTCGGAGATGCCGGTGACGCAGTTCCGCGTGAAGTCGAAGTAGCCGTACCAGAACGAAGTCGGGTAGAAGGCGAAGTCCGGGGGCACGGGGCACGCGGAGGTGGCGACCGAGCTGGCGAAGAAGTCGATCTTGGCCACGTAGCGCCAGACCTGGGTGTCGATGGCGCCTGCAATGGTCGACTCCTGCCAGGTGCGGGTGTAGTCGAGGTTGAGCAGGCCCTCCATCAAGGTCACGCCGGCGCAGTCGAAGACCCGCAGCTTGGTCTCGTAGTGGCTGCACTGGGGCGTGAACATGAAGGCATCCCACTCGACGCGCACGCAGCTCTGCGCGACCAGGCCGCAGGCGTCCCAGCACAAGCCGGTGCCCTGCATCGAGCCGGGCGGAACCAGGGGCACGTTGGCGTCCACCGGCGTGCAGCAGGGCGCGCCGTCCAGTTGGTCGGGGAGGAAACAGGTGCTCCCCTGGGCGCTGGCGCTCGAGGCGAGCCCAACGAGGGCGACCAGGGCCGTGAGGGGAGCAGTCAGTCGGGTCTGAAGTCGGTTGGTGAGCAGCACGTTGATCTCCGGGTGAGGGGTGATGCGCTCCCAGCGACGGACCCGGAGGGGGTGCACGGGGGAATGGCGGAATTCTCCACGGGGCTCGCAGGCGCCGGTCGCGGATCCGGGCAGGCGGTGGCATCGATGGGGTGAGCCCGCCGCAGTTCGTGCCGAACGAGGACGGTCCCCGCTGCGCCAGGTAGGCGCAGCGGGGACCGTCCGGGAGTTCCGCGGGCTCTTGCCGCGGTGGAAAGGGGTGTGCTCTCGCCGCGTGGGATCGCCGCGTGGGATCGCCGCGTGGGATCGCCGCGCAGCCGGGGCTCTAGCCCTCGGCTCCGGCCAAGCCTTCGACGGCCTCCAACACTTGCTTCGCCTCAGGGGTCAGCTCGACACCCTCGGGCATCGCTTCCACATGCTCGCGCAGGAGGTCGCAGATCTCGCGGCTGTTCGCCGGTCGACCGCCACTGACCCAGTCGGTCAGGGCCCGCACCACGCCGTCCCAGGCCACGACCTTGCTGGGGTCGTCATGGGCGCGCTCGAGCCGGCCGAGCTCGTATTCGAGCTTGCCGAGCAGCTTGTCGTGATCCTTGCGTTGCTTCTCCTCGGAGGTGATGCGCTCACCGAATGCATCGAGCTTCTCGGCCAACTCCGCCCACTTGGTGGGATCGGCCGGGTCCTCCATCCGCATGTGGCGTGCGACGAAGATCCGGTGCGCGGCACCGATCTCGCGAACCCAGATGAAGAGGTCGAGTTGATCGGGATCGCTCTCGACCCCGGCGACCCCCAGAGCCGCCCAGAGGGAGGACTGGGCTTCAGCCGCCAGGAAGAGGAGCTTCTCCGGCGGAGCGTCGAGGCCCTCCATCCAGCGATCCACGGAACGCACGACCTCCACGGCCTTGGAGAGGTTCGCGTAGGCCTGCGCGCAGAGCTCCAGGGCTTCGGCCGTCGGCGTCGCTCGACGCCGATCGAAGGCCCAGAGGTTGCAGCGCGGCAACTCCGAGGCGGCCGAAAGGAGGGCGTCAGCCTCGTCACTCCCAGCCACGTCTTCGCCCGCTTCGAGGCGAGCCTTGGCCAGGGCACAGGCTCTCGACTTCAGAGCCGATCGCTGGACGGTGATTCGAAGGCGCGCGGGCCAGTCGATCGTGATCTCGGCCGGCCTACGGGGAGGTTGGGTGGCATCGGAGCCAGTGGTGGATGTACTCGCTGTGGACGTGTGGGGAGAAGTCACGCGACCACGATCACCAGTGCCGGCGCCGGGGGAGAACGGCGATCGACTCTGGGAACCGGACTCGAGTTCGCTGGCGACCGCGCTCAGCCACTGGGACAGAGCGCGGACCTCACGGGCGAGACCAGGATCGGGGCGGGGGCTTCGGAGAACGGGATCGAGGAAGCCTCGAACCCCTGCTAGGAGGTCGGAAATTGATATCGGGCGCACTGGCATAGGGTAGGAAGGACCGAAGATGGCAGGAACCTTCACCTTCGGGTCCTTGTCCCGGTTGCGGAACCTCGGCCTGGTGAGCGAGGCGGCTGCGACGTCACGCGTGGCCCGCGAGTTCCCCATGAAGTCGGGATTCATTCCGGCCAGACTGCCCCCATGCTCTCGATCTCCACAACCGGCCGAGTCGCAGGCATTGCCGACCGCTCCCGGACGATCTTGCTCGCCCTCTTGGTGGCCGGCGCCTCCGCTTCCGCCGCAGAACCCGGCGCTCGGTGCCAGATCCAGCAACCCGACCCGAGTGGGGCTGGCGCTGGCCCCGCGCCGGTCGACGGCCGAGGGGCCAAGGCTCCCGAGGAACCTCCGGGCTACCTCTCCCCGACCGAGTTCCGGCAGATGGGCTCCGGACTGGTCACCCACGAGTCCGGCGCAACCCCGGGCCTGACGATCGTCGCGCCAATCAACTCCCGCTCCCTGCACCTGGTCGACCTGGACGGCGAGATCGTCCACACATGGGAGACCGACCACGCGCCGGGGGAGTGGTGCTATCTGCTCGACGACGGGCTGCTCCTTCGTAGCGCCCGCGAGGACGACGACCCGCACTTTCGGGGCGGCGGAATCGGCGGCCGGCTCCAGCTGCTGGCCCCGGACGGGACGGTGCGCTGGACCCACCGCATCGCGAACGAGAACCGGCACTCCCACCACGACATCGAGCCCCTGCCGAACGGCAACTTGCTGGTGATCGTCTGGGAACGCAAATCCGCCGCCGAGGCCATTGCGCGCGGGCGGGACCCCAAGGCGGTGGGGGCGGCAGGTCTTTGGCCGGACGCGATCTTCGAGCTCGAGCCGACCCTCCCGGAGGGCGCAGCGGTCGTGTGGGAGTGGCACGCCTGGGACCACTTGATTCAGGACCACAACCCCCAGGCCGAGGGCTACGGCGACGTCCCGGCATACCCGGGACGCATCGACATCAACGGCGACCACCGGCGCGATCGACCGCTGACCGAAGCCGAGCGAGAGCAAGAGCGCATTCAGTTCGAGCAACTCGCGGCACTGGGCTACGTCGCAGGCGCACCCGTCGCCGACGACGGCGCGACCCCCGACCGCAGCTTTCTCGACGAGTCGGGCGACATGCTGCACACCAATGCCGTGGCCTACCTGCCCGAGCACGACCTGATCGTGCTCAGCACGCCCGAGTTCGGCGAACTGTGGATCCTCGACCACTCCACCACCACCGAAGAGGCCGCCAGCGACTCCGGAGGCCGGTTCGGCCACGGTGGTGAGATCCTGTGGCGATGGGGCAATCCCCGCCGCTACGGCCGGGGTGGTGAAGAGGACCAGCATCTGTTCTATCAGCACAATCCAACTTGGCTCGCCTCGGACGAGCCCGATGAGCTGCGATTGCTGGTCTTCAACAACCGCGCGCACGGCGATGGCGACGTGCAATTCTCCTCTGTCGAGGAGTTGGTGATCCCCTTCGACCGGGAACGAGGATTCAACCTTCCACCCGACGCCCCCTACGGCCCCGCAGAACTGGCCTGGTCCTATCGTGACCCGGGCAACTTCTATTCGTCGTTCATCTCGGGAGCCCAGCGGCTGCCGAGCGGAAACACCCTTGTCTGCAGCGGTGCAGCGGGACGGCTGTTCGAGGTCACGGCGGCAGGAAGGGTCGTCTGGGACTACTACGGCGATCTGGGCGGGGACGTCGTGCCCCCGGACCACGCGGGCAAGGCACCGGCCCAGGCGATCTTCCGCACCACCCGCTACCCCTTGGACCATCCGGGCGTTCAGCGGGTGTTGCGCGACGGCCAAGACCAGTAGACCGCTCGGCGTCGGCCTGCCCGCGGCATTGGCTCGAACTGGGCGAGATGCTGGGTCGCCCTGGCGCGCTGCGCGCCAGGGCCGTTGCAGGCGTCTTGCCCGGCGAGCCCGACGACTCCAAGAACCGATTGCCAGGCAACGGAAAACTCTGATGCGTGCTTCTAGGGCACCAGGGTGACGGGCACCGCGTTGCTCGCGAACTCCACCGAACCCAGGGCGCCAAGGACCACGTACGCGTGGTGGGTCACGAGGCCAGTCAGCGCAGGATCACTCCCCGCAGGCACGGCTAGCGTCGCAGCGCCGGAACCGTGACCGTCGAGGATACCGAGAGCTCCCGTGACCGGACCGCTGCCTGGACTGCCCAAGGTCAATGGGAAGTAGACCGTGTCGGGTGCGAGCGGGATCTGCACACCATCGACCACCAAGGGCGGGTCCGTCCCACCCAAGGTTCCCAGCAGGAGGTAGATCGCGCCAGCGAACCCGCGCCCGGCATCGAGGGAGAAAGCGCGACTGCCCCCGTCGCTCGCATCGATCTCGTGTCCATCCGCTGCCAAGGGCATCGGGAGCGTCGAGATGACGTGGACTCTCCCCGGCAACAGGGCATCGTCTTCGAACCCGGGGGCGCCCACGGCAAGGTCGACGACCCCGTCGCCGTTGGCATCACCGAGGGTGCTCACGCGAGCTCCGAACCAGTCGTTCGGTTGCGGACCGTCGAAGACGCACAGCACTGCCCCCGTCGCGCCGCTGATCAGACGCACCTGACCAGCCTCGCCCCGCCCCGCGCTGGATGCACCGACCACCAGATCACAATGGCCGTCGCCGTCCACGTCGCCGGCACCATCGACTGCGCTCATGTACTCCGACTCCCCCCCACCGGGGATCTCGAGCAAGAGCGCTCCGTCCGCCCCGGACAGCACCCAGGCACCGCCCGAGTCGATCCCCGCCAGATCCGCGCCAGGCATCGCCGCGATCACGTCGGCCAGGCCGTCCCCGTCCACGTCACCGATCCCCCGCACGTCGAATCCGAGCTGATCGCCGACCCCGGTTCCCTCGGTGATCCAGAGTGTAGCGCCGTCGACACTGGAGTAGACCCGCACGGCGCCACCGTTGAAGGCTCCGCCCGAGGCAGGGTCTCCGTCGGCGAACGGAACCCCGACCACCACCTCGGCGAGGCCGTCGCCATCCAGGTCGTCCACGCGAGCGACGGCAGCACCCACCTGATCGAATGCCGAACCGGAGTGGGACCAGAGCACGGTGCCATCTCGTCCTGAGCGCAACTCGATCAACCCCGCGTTGGTCGCTACGGCGTCCGACTGCGGACTGCCCACGGCCACGTCGTTCGATCCGTCGTCATCGATGTCCGCGATGACCACCAGGGCATGGCCAAAGCGGGCCCCAACCTCGCTCCCGATCCAACTCTGCAGAAGGCTTCCATCGTCGGTTCGACGAATGTCGACCCTCCCCAGCCCTCCCTCACCACTGGGCACACCGACCAGGACCTCGACCCATCCGTTCGGATCGACCTCGCCACCGGCCAAGGCGAAACCGAACTGCTGGAACGGCGCACCACCGGTCCATTGGTAGAGGAACTCCCCTGTCGCTCCCGAGATCAACTGCACCAGACCCGAGGCCGGCCCATCGACGTCGGCCTGAGGCGCGCCCACTGCCAGGTCGGCGTGACCATCGTGGTCGATGTCCCCCAGGGCAGCAAGTGTCCCTCCAAAGTGCCAGCCAGGCATGGCTCCCTCGAAGGTCATCAACTGCTGTTGACCGAACTCTCCCCCTTGGCAGCCCGACGCGTACACCGTCGCAACCGCCACGGTCGGCACCGCTGTCGGCACCGCTGTCGGCACCGCTGTCGGCACCGCTGTCGGCACCGCTGTCGGCACTGAAGTCAGCATCGCGTTGGAGACCGCAGGCGTAGCGGCAGCGACGACCGACGCCGGGAGCACAGCCATCGCCACGCCACTCGCCAAGGCTACGCAGACACTCCTCGATCCATGAATCTCGAACAAGGCTAGATGCCCCCCGGGTTCGCGATCGTCCGTGCGCGGAGCGCGCGACAGGGCCTACAGCTCCATCGCCACGACCGGCCGTGAACGCCACTCGGCGTCCGACGTCGATCGACACACGTCTCGGTCGCTGCCCGACGGACGAACGGGGGCGGCGCCGGTTACACCTCGAATCTCGAATCCCGACGGATCATGCAGCCGCAGCGCCGAACACCCGAGCCGAGGCTGCCACGGCCGACCCCCAGGTCCGCTGCGCCCCTGCCTTTGCATCGGTGATGAGCCCTCATCACTCGAAGCTCTGTATCGCAGTCCAGCGGCTCGCAAGGCGCAAGAGCTGAAGCTCGTCGGCGAAATTCCGAGATCAGGTGCAACCCTATCCGGATCCGGCCGTCTCTCTTGCACGCGCGGTGTCCGATGTGGACTCACGATCGCAAGATCAACTCCGACGGACCAGAGCACTCCATCGCCCTGGAATCCAATGCGGCGGAGATTCGAGCGCGATCCTCAGGAATCCGACTGACTCGAGCCGATTCCCGGTGCCCAGATGACGAAGCCCAAACAACGAAGTCCAAACAACGAAGTCCAAATCACAGCGCGCGAACGATCGCTCTCCAGGCACGACGCACTTCAATGCACGATGCACTTCAATGCACGATGCACTTGAATGCACGATGCATCTACTCGATCCGCTCGATCCGACTCGGATCCGCACGCAGGACCCATCGGTCTCCTAGCTGATCGAGTTTCCCGTGGACTCGAACGGGTTCGGCGATCAGAGCACGGTCCACCAGCTGGCGACCGACGGAGGCACCCGTCTCGTCGACCAGCAGGAGATAGGTGGCGACGCCGTCGCCATCACGCACCAAGAGAACCGGAGGGACGCCGCCGCTGATACAGCGTGTCGCGCAGGCCCGGTGGGGCTTCGTGGCTCCTGGCTTCATGACACCAAGGAAACATTTACTGTCGACAATCTCACCCACAAAGGTGCGCTCGCCGCCGACGCCCTCGATTCGCGAAAGGTCGGGTTGCGGCTTCGCGCCGCTGGCTGACCCGCTCCCGGCATCGCCAGCGGGCTCGCCGAAGGATCCGCTGTCGGGCCCGACCTGGGGCACGACCGACCCCCGCGAGACCTCAATCATCGTCTGACCATCTCGATAGATCAGCGAGCCGCGCAGACTCGCCCAGTAGCCACTCCCACTTCCGACTTCGGACTCCGCGCCGTGCTTGCCTACACCCGAGAGCAAGTAGGTCGACCAGCCCCCCCCGGGGCGCTCGACCACGAGCATCGGATAGGGCTCGGTCTCGATCCAACCAGTGAAGTCGCGTTCCACGCCGAACTCGAAGGCCCCATTCGAGAACGCTCCTTGCGAACCCGCCATGAGGGCCGCGAAGACGACGCTGGTCGCGACCAGCGCGATCACCAGGGCTCGTACAAAGCGCGCCAGCCTTCGCGGCGCGCGCGGCAGGTAGCCGACATAGAACTCCGGCTCACCCATCGCTCGCTCCTTCTCCAATCAGGGCAGGCTCGACCGGCGTCCCCGCGGGCAGGGGCGTCGGATCGATCAGGACTCGACCAGAACGTATCTGCACCCGAAAGGTAGGGACCTTCTCGGTGAACGGTTCTGGCGAAGCCCCATCGAGGGGGCGGTACTGATAGCCGTGCCAGGGGCAGGTGATCAGGCCATCGATCACGCAGCCCTCGCCGAGGGGGCCGTTCTGGTGCTGGCAAGCGTTGGAAACGGCGGAGAACTTGCCGTCGTAGCGGAAGACGGCGACACGATCTCCGGCCACGCTCACCAGCCGCGCGCGCTTCTCGTCGATCTCGCTCACGGCGCAGACGTCGACGAAGGCGGAGTCCTCTTCGCGGAGGCTCGAGAGGCCAAGGCTCGAGTGTCCGGCAGCCGAGCCAGCGGCGCCAGTTGCAGCGTCGCGGCCACGATCGACCGCGACTTCACTGGCGCCGGCGAGAAGGTGGAGTGCCAGCAGGCCGGCCATCCCGATCCCGACTGCGCCCGCGAGAACCGGGCTCGTCTCGGCTTGAAGGACGCCGAGGGACACGTGGCCGACCAGGAGCAGGTAGGCCAGGTAGACGAGCATGTGGAGGGACTTCCAGACGGGTGCCGTGAGGTTCGCGAGCCAGAAGTCGTGGCTGGTCGCAGCCATCAGGAAGAGGATCACCAAGGCGATCACTCCCAGGGGCTGGAAGGGAAACTGGGCAACACTGTCGACCCTGGGGTTGCTGACGAACACGCTGACCAAGGGATTCAGGTCCCCGAGGGCGTGGAACTGCACCAGGGCGAAGCCACCGTGCAGGAGGCCCAGGACGAATGTCGCCACGCCCAGGTGCCGACGGTTGTAGAGCAGCGGCAGGAATCGACTGTCGACTCGACACAGCGGGCCGATTGCAAGCACCAGGTGCAGAAGCAGGAAGGCTCCCGTGCCGAGGGCTCGAATCAACATCGTCTCGGCTGTTGCTCCGGGATGCAGAGTGAAGCCGACGCCGACGAAGGTGGCGAGATACAGCACGATCCCGGCGATCAGGGCCAGGTCGTAGACGCGCTTCTGTCGGTTCCAGCCGACGGCTCGGTATGAGTGCCCCACGGTCAGTCCCCCCTCGATTCAACCGTTGCCATGCCACCGAAACTCCAGCTGGAGACGATGCGGCCGTGGGCCAGGCTGTAGAGCACCGCGCGGGAGCCATCCATCACAGGGAGAGCGGGTAGCTCGAAGAATTGTGCCTCCACGCCGTCGAACGATCCCAGAAGCACGGCGTCGTCCGCGAGTAACTCGGCGCCACCGCGTGGCTCGTCCCCCGTGCCCGCCGGCGGAACGAAGTAGACCAACAGGTCCGGGGCAGAAGTCGACAACGTCAATCGCAGACCGACGAAGCGCCCGTCCCACCTCCACTCGACCATGCCCATTCCCATGCCCGTGCCGCTGCCCGTGGTCCTGATCGAATCAGCGGGCCACCAGGAACGGGCGAACTCGAGGTGCTCGGGCAGCACGTAGGTCGTCACGGGGATCGCGTCGGCAGTGAGTCGATTCTGAAGGTCGGCGAGTTCATTGCCTTCCATCGGAGGAACGGGGGACCGCGAAGCCAGGGCGCTCACGAACACCACTGGGGCGGTCACGGCTAGCAGCAGGGTCAGCCTGCGGTGCCTCGATCGGAGAGGTGCGATCATCGCCGGTCTCCGGCTATCGCTGCGTCGCGATGGGGTGATCGCTCCGTCCGTTGCCGCGAGCGCCGCCAGGGGCCGACGAGCAGAGGCCATAGCGCGACAACTCCGGGGAACACGAGCAGCTTGAAGCCCCTGCTTCCGCCGGCCGCATCTTGGTCGATGCGCCCTGCTCCGTTCAGCAGGAAAGGCACGGCGAACAGCACTCCCGCGGCGAGATAGACGCCCAGGGCTACCAATCCCCCCTCGACTATCGTGACGAGCATTGGCTTCGCCTCAGATCAGCTCGACGTCAGTGATGATCTCCACCAGGGCCGGGCCCTCGTGGTCTAGCGCCTGACGCAGGGCGCCGTCGAGTTCGTCCGGGCTGGTCACTCGGATACCCAGGGCACCGCAACCACTGGCGAACTCCGCGAAGTTCGGGTTCTGCAAGGAGGTCTGCCACACATCCCACTGGCCCGCGCGCTGTTCCTTGCTGATCTTGCCGAGCTCGGAGTTGTTCAGCAGGACGTGGGTGATGTCCATTCCGTACTTCACGGCGGTCGTGATCTCGCCCATGTACTGACCGAATCCTCCGTCACCCGACACGGAGACGATCTGGCGGCGGTCACCCTCGGCGGCCCAAGCCCCCATGGCGGCGGGGAAGCCGAACCCGATCGATCCGAGGTAGCCGGACATCAGCACCGATTGGTTGCGGCACTCGAAGTAGCGGCCGAACGAGTAGGTGTTGTTGCCCACGTCCACGGCAATGACCGCATCTTCATCCACGGCGATGGAGAGGGCTTCGAAGACCGTGGCGGAGTTCAGGCCCCGTCCGCGGTCGTCCTCGCGCCGGCGCGCCTTCTCGTCGCGCCAGATGGCCCAGCGCTCGGCGATCTCACCGCGAGGGTTGACCTTCGACGAGGCTCCGTGCGCCAGGGGAGCTCCGCTCGCCGATGGGGCAGCGGGAGATCCGTGCCCGGAACCTTCCACCTCGCGCTCGCTATCACCGGATGGCCCGCCATCGGCGCCTTCGACGTTCGCAGCGTCGGCGTCCACCAACTCGGTCAACAGAGCCTGGGCGGTGACGTCGATGTCGCCCCAGACCGGGACCTCGATTGCGTGGAACTTGCCCAGGGCCATGCGATCGAAGTCGACCTGGATCGTCGGGATCTTGGGCGTGATGCCCGTGTGGTTCGAGAAGGACGCGCCGAAGACCAGCAGCACGTCGGCCTCGTTCATGAAGTAGCTCGCGATGGAAGTACCGCTGCGACCCAGGACCCCGCAGGCCAGGGGATGGTCGTCGGGGATGATGCCCTTGGCCTTGAAGGTCGTCAGTACGGGCGCGTCGAGCATCTCGGCCAGCTCGATCACGGAGTCCATCGAGAAGCGGGCGCCGTGGCCGACCACGATCGTTGGGCGCTTTGCTCCGCGGAGCAACTCCAGGGCCGCGTCGAGGCTTTCCAGGGGCGGAGCGATCGAGGCGTTCGCGATTCGTCCCCTCGGTTCCGAGGGCTCGGCGCCCTCGGGCGCGGGCAGGGTCTGGACTTCGTCGGGGAAGATCAGGTGAGCCACGTCGCGCTGGACGATGGCGGTCTTCAGAGCCAGGGCCACGAGCTCCGCGTGTTTCGAATCGTGCAGCACGGTCTGACTGAAGGCCGTGACAGCGCTGAAGGCGCTGGCCAGGTCGACCTCCTGGAAGGCTCCGGGGCCGAGCACTTGCGTGTCCACCTGGCCGGTCAGCGCCAGGACCGGGGCGCGGTCGACCTTGGCGTCCCACAGGCCCGTCAGCAGATTGGTAGCGCCAGGACCCGCAATCGTCAGACAGGCTGCTGGGCGTCCGGTCAACTTCGCGTAGCCGGAGCAGGCGAAGGCCGCAGCACCCTCGTGGCGCACACCGAAGAATCGCAGGTTCCCGGCTTCTTCCTCCAACCGCAAGGCATCGGCCAGGCCCAGGTTCGAGTGCCCGACCATTCCGAACACCGCGTCGATGCCCCAAGCCGTCATGGTCTGGGCCATGACGTCCGTGACCGTCGCCGTGTGGGACGCCTCGGCGGGAAGGCCGACGAAGATGCCATCCTCGCGCTCCTCGAGCTGGAAGGTCTCGACGCCATCGTCGAAGCCCGGCGCCTTGCCCGTGCAGGGGTGGTAGTCCCAACCGTGCCAGGGGCAGCGCAGCAAGCCCTTCTCGATCGAGCCTTCGCCCAGAGGACCACCCTGGTGCGGGCAGCGGTTGTCGAGCGCGGCATGACGCCCCTCGAAGTGGGTCAGGCAGAGGGACTTGTGCCCCGCCGTGACCGTCTTCACGCGGCCCTCCGGCAGTTCGTCCCGATCGGCGACGCGGTGCCAAACCAGTTCTGTGCGCTGCTGACTCATCGATTCGATTCCTCGCCGACCCCGGCGTACGCGACCCCTGAAAGGTCGGCCATCTCTCGTTTCCAGGTCGTCAGGTCGTCTCGACTGAACTCGCGCAGGTGCCCATGCCCACAGGCTCGGGCCAAGACCTGCATCAGCTCGACCGAAGCTCGGAAGTAGCGCTCCAGCCGTCGCGCGGCGACCTCGATCTCGAGCCGTGCTCGCAGGTGCTCCTTCTGGGTCGCGATGCCGACGGGGCAGTTGTTCGTGTGGCAGGCTCGCATGCCGAGGCAACCGATGGCCTGCAAGGCGGCGTTGGACAGGGCGATCGCATCGGCGCCCAGGGCCATGGCCTTGGCGTAGTCGGACGAGGTTCGCAGGCCGCCGGTGATCACGAGCGTGACATCCGCCGCGTCACTGCGATCCAAGTGCCGGCGTGCCCGTGCCAGAGCGGGAATCGTGGGCACCGAGATGTTGTTGCGGAAGATCAACGGAGCCGCACCCGTGCCACCACCACGTCCGTCGAGGATCACGTAGTCGACGCCGACCTCGAGAGCCGCGTCGAGATCCCGCTCGATGTGCTGTGCCGAAAGCTTGTAGCCGATCGGAATCCCCCCGGTCAGCTCGCGCACGTGGTTCGCGAAGTCGCGGTATTGCGAAAGCTCCGTCCAATCTGGAAAGCGCGGCGGCGAGACCGCCGCTTGGCCTTCCTCCAGCCCCCGCACTCGGGCAATCTTGCCCACCACCTTGTGTCCGGGGAGATGCCCGCCGGTGCCGGTCTTGGCCCCCTGCCCACCCTTGAAGTGGAAGGCCTGGACCTTGGTCAGAAGCTCTTCACGGAAGCCGAAGCGAGCCGAGGCCAACTCGTAGAAGTAGCGCGTGTTGGCCTGCTGCTCGTCGGGGAGCATCCCGCCCTCGCCCGAACAGATTCCGGTGCCCGCGTACTGCGCGCCCTTCGCCAGGGCCACCTTGGCCTCCTCACTGAGCGCGCCGAAGCTCATGTCGGAGACGAACAACGGGATCTCGAGCCGCAGCGGCTTCTTCGACCGCGGGCCGATCACGACGTCGGTGCCCACCGACTCGTCCTCGAGCTTGGGCAGCTTCGCCAGTTGCGCCGTGAGCAGCTGGAGGTCCTCCCACTGGGGCAACTCCGATCGCGGCACGCCCATCGCCGAGACCCGACCGTGGTGGCCGGTCTGCTCGAGTCCGTTCTCGGCCAGCTCGCTGATCAGCGAGACATAGGGCTCTTCGTCCGCACCGTGCACGTCCTGGTAGGCGCCCTGGTAGGCATCTCGATCGAAGGGCTGGGGGTGGGCCTTGGCGAAGGCGGCGACCTCGTCTTCGTTGACCCAAACCTGCCCCTCGTCGACCCAGGACTCGAAACGGGGCAGGGCCTCATCGTTGTTGTAGGCCGAGATGCCGGTGTCGAGTCGATAGTCCCAGTCGTGTAGGCCGCAGATCAGGTCGTCGCCGCGCACATGCCCGTCGGCGAGCAGCGCACCGCGGTGCAGGCAGCGCCCGTAGAGCACACTGACCCTGTCGTCGTAGCGGACGATCACGAGGTCGACACCGGCCACCAGCGCGTGGGCGGGTTCGCGATCGGCGAGATGGTCCAGGCGGGCGACGGAGGTCTTCGACATGTGATCTCGAGGCGGGGGAGCGATCAAGGCGAACGCGAGCGGCAGGCACCGCCCGGATCGGAACAAATCCGGCGCTCCGCCGCGACAGTCGGCGGCCGCGACGATCGATCGGGGGGCGCCGACCGGGGCGACAGCGCGGAGGGACTCGGGGCGGCTCGCGCTGCGTGCTCGGGGCGCCCTACGGACCATCACGTCCAAGGTGACCGCCCTGGGGGCCGGGATCGTCGCACAGCCCTTCCAATGCAGGCTCCGCCATGCGATAGATCCGCCTTCGCACTCGCCGCCACCTCGAGCCCCCGCCAACGTGCCCGCCACCTTCTACCACTTCATCCACGTCACCTCGCTGCTGCTCCTCGCGGGCGTGACCTTCGCCGCGATCGCCAACCCCGCGCCGGAGCGCCGCAAGAAGGCGCTGATGCTGTCGGGGCTCCTGGGCGTGATCGCGTTGGTCGGCGGCTTCGGTCTGGTCTCCAAGGCCCTCGGAGGAGAGTGGCAGACCTGGGTCTTCGTGAAGATCGGCTGCTGGCTCCTGCTCGCCGGGATGACCGGCCTGATCTTCCGCCGCCCCGAGGCCGGCCGCCTGTGGGGCACGATCGCCGTGATCCTGATCGCCGTGGCCGTCTTCTGCGTCTACTACCGGCCCTTCATGGGCAGCGTCTGATTACGAAGCCGGGCGCCCAACGGGCTTCGACAGACTCACCCGAACGCTGAAGCGGGGCGGCCGGGGCCCGATCGCGACGCACACCCGGCCGGGCGCGACGCGGGACGGGACCCGGCTGGCGACCGCGAAGTCGCCCGGGCTTTCGCCCCGGACGATGGCGAAGTCGCCCGGGCTTGCGCCCCGGACGATGGCGAAGTCGCCCGGGCTTGCGCCCCGGACGATGGCGAAGTCGCCCGGGCTTGCGCCCCGGACGATGGGTGGCCGCCGAACTCGATCGCGTTTCGCGCAATCGAATCCGGGCTCTGGATCGAGCCAGTTGGCCGTCGCGGAAATTGCGCCGTCCCGCGTCCGTAGCCAGGACCGTGTCCATCGGTCCCCTACGCCCCCCACGACCTCGGTGGCTCGCGGCCGCCGTCGTGGCCAGCGGCTGCACGGCATCGATCGAAGATGCCAACGACCGCGCCGCGACCGCCCCGCCCGACGAGGCCCAGCACCGAATCATCCGACGCTGCCAGGCGGTGCTCGACTCGCTCGTGTCCAACGAGGCCTTGCCCGGCATCTCCCTCGGCTTGGCCCTGCCCGATGGATCCGCGCTCGGACTGGCAGCCGGCCTCGCCGACGCCGACAGCGGTGAAGCGCTGACCCCGGAGCACCTGCTGCTCGCCGGCAGCGCCGGCAAGCTCTTCGTGACGGCCGCCGCTCAACTGCTCCTGGCCCGTGGCCAGCTCGACCTCGACCAGCGGGCCGCCGATCGACTCGGCGACCAAACCTGGTTCGCCCGCGTCCCCAACCACGATGCCATCACCCTGCGCCAGCTCCTGCGCCACCAGAGCGGGATCCCGCGCTACGTCTTCGATCCGGCTTTCAGCGCAGCCCTCGTGGCCGATCCCGACCACGTGTGGGTCGCTCCGGAACGCATCGCCTACGTCTTCGACCACGAGCCCTTGTTCGAGGCCGGCCAGGGCTGGGCCTACGCCGACACGAACTACCTGCTCGTGGGCCTCTTGATCGAACGCGCCGGCGGCACTGGGTTCTACGACTACGTCGAGGAGGAGCTGCTGCGCCCCCTCGGCCTCGGCGGTGCACCCGACGGCTCCAGCGACGGCCCCCCCGGCATCGTCCCCTCGAATCGCAGGGACCTGCCCCACATGGCCCAGGGTCATGTGGTCATGGCGCGCGACATGGTCGGCGCCGACCGCTCCTTGAAGGACGGCGTCTTCCAGGTCAGCCCTCAGTTCGAGTGGTGCGGAGGCGGCTACGCCACGCGGCCGGTCGATCTGGCGCTCTGGACGCGCTCACTGATGAGCGGTCGCGCCATCGACGCCGACTACCTGCCCGACCTACTGGACGGCGTCGACTCACCGCCGCTCGGCATCGGCACCCGCTACGGCCTGGGAGTGATCCTCAGCGACGGCGACCTCGGCCCGGTTCGCGGCCACTCCGGCTTCATGCCCGGCTACCTGACCTTCACCGAGTACTTCGCCGAATTCGACTTGGCCGTGACCGTACAGATCAACACCGACGACGGGCGCGGCCTGGGCGAATCGGGCCTCGACCTCTGCACGCGCCTGGCCTCGATCGTGATCGAAGGGCTCGCAGCCGACGCGAGCGCGCCGGGCTCGGATTGGCCGCTCCAGGCAGCCGGGAGCGTGCCATCCCCCGTCCCGCGCGCGCCGCGGGTGCTGGTGCCCGATGCGGGTTAGTCCTCGAGCTGGATCCACTCCAGCTTGTTGCCGAAGCAATCGCTCGAGAACCTCCGGCGTCGTCCCGCCAGGGGCTTGCCTTCGGCGATCTCGAACCCAGCAGCGGCAAGGCGCGCCGCGAGCGCGTCCAGGTCCGTGACCACGATCCCGGGATGGGCCTTGGTCGCCGGCGCGAAGGGCTCGAGCACTCCCAGGTGTAGCTCCACCGGGCCCTTGCGAAACCAACAACCGCCGCTCGATCCGGGCTTGGCCAGCTCTTCCATGCCGAGCACGCCGCCGAAGAAATCGCGCGCGCGCTGCTCCTCGCCACGCGGCATGGCCAGTTGCACGTGGTCGACGCCCAGGAAGTCCATGTACGAATCCTAGCTACCTCGGCTCGCGAGGGCGCGGGGCCAACACGCCCACTCGTTCGCTGACGGCACCATCTCGCCGTCCCCGATGGAGCAAGCGCACCGGCAGGGGCAACTCGCCTCTCGGGCCGTCGCCGGGGTCGGAGGACCGCCGCCGGTCGGACTTGCCCGGCCTGGATCGCGACGATCGCGGCTGAGTCGCCGACCGGGGTCGGTTCTGCCAAATCGACTCCCGGACGGCCGGGGGTGATTCCGATAGCCCCCCAGGTGCCCGCCACGTGGACCGCGGCCCCGGATCCAACGCCGCACCGAGTCCCAGGCCGACCAAATGCCATGAGCCCCCTCCGCGACGTCCTTGCTCGCCTGGCCAAGAGCCTGGCGGGCCAATCCCACGCTCAATCGGGCGAGGAGCTCGAGCCCCTTCCCGAGGGACTGGTGGAGCTCGACCCCGAGACCGACGAGTTCGCCGACTTCCTCGAGAGCATCGGCGCCACCGACGCCGACGAGGATGCGACCCTGCGGCTCAAGGACGCCCAGATTGGCGAGCTGCGGTCGAACCTGACCAAGATGCGGACGGTGGCCGACACCCTGGCCGACACCCAGCAAGCCCGCCTGGCGGCCGAGGCGCGGGTGCGCGAACTCGAGAGCCAGCTGGCCGCACCCGGCGCGGACCTCGACCCTGAGGAGGCGCTGACCGTGGCCGCCCTCACCAAGCGGGTCGAACGTCTCGAGCAGAGCCTCGAGAAGGAGCGCCAACGCTACGAGAAGCTGCACCAGCGCTTGGAGACCGCGCGCGAGAAGGTTGCCGAGCGGCACCGCGTGGCCGCCGAGCGCTGGCACGAGCTGCGACGCGTCGGACGCGAGCGCCGCATCCTGGAAGACCGAGTGCGCCTGCAGGGAGACAAGCTCGACGAGATCCGCGGCCTGCTGCCCAGCCTGCTCAACGCACGCGGGTCTGCGGCGAAGGGCGCTGCCAAGCGGATGGGCGAACTGATGGGCGAGTCGGACGATCCGAACGACGGCGTCTCGCGGCATGAATCCAGCTCGAACATCGACGCCCTCGCCAAGACGAAGTTCTTCCCGCTGGACGAGGACGACGACGGGGATCGCCCGGCCTAGTGTCCTGGATCAGAAATTCGGCGTCACTTCCCGGGCTCCGATCGCCGCTGGCGTCGCCAGCGCCTCCTCCGAGTATCGCAGCGGATACGCGTCGTCGGCGCGCCTAGCCAGCATCGATCGGACCTCCGGACAGTGACGCCGAATTTCTGATCCAGGACACCAGGCACCATCGGTGACGAGGATCCGCGGCCCTTGGGGGCCAACGGCCCAGCCGAAGGAGCCCCGTTGAACGAGGGCCCCGCGCGCGGCTGAGCGAGCTGTCAAGGGCGGTTCGGCCCTCGAAGGCGATCGGCGCCCGAGCTGCGCCCTGGCCCACCAACCCCCGCCCTTCCACCCTGGTGGACCGTCGATCGAGCCCGGGGGTTACACCCCAATCGCCCAATCGCCCGAAGCGCGTCGAGCTGCAGTCTCGCGACCGTGAAGGCTCGCATCTGCCGTTCGGGGTCGCGCTCGGCGACGGGGGGGGGCGAGGGTAGCGTCCGGACGACGAACTTTCGTCGGCGCCCCGGAGCTCGGCGGCGGCCGTGGGCGCGCTCGCGAGCGCCTGCGGCCTTCCAGGTGCCCATCGGCGACCGGGGCTTCGCTCGCGACTTGCCGGCGATGGCGCGACGTGCGAAACCAAGAGCGACGCCCGGTCGACGCCGGGCGCGCGTCTGCCGAATGGCGGCAAGGACAATGCAGCGGGGCAAGGCCAACGGGGGCTCGACACGACGTCCATTCCGATCACGATCCTGGCTGGCAGCGACCATCGCGCCGGCCGCATGCCCGAGGGCGAAGCACAGCTCCACCCGCTGGCCGCCTACAAGGGAGTCGAGCTGAGCGTCGCCGACCGACCGCTGGTGGCCGAGCTGGTCGATCGGTTGCGAGCCAGCGGCGGCTTCGGGCCGATCTCGATCGCCGGCCCAGCGTCGATCCACGCGCGACTCGAGCTGGACGCCGACCTGATCGACACCGACTCCAGCGTGGCCGAGAACCTACGCGCGGCTCTGCGCCACCACGCGGAGCGCGAACACCGTCAGGTGGCCATCATGGCCTGCGATGTGCTGCCGACCGCCGAGGAACTCCGCGACCTCGCCGCACTGCACGCCGCCGGTGGGCCCTGCGCCTGCTGGATCCCCCTCGTCCGTCGGCCTGAAGACGATTCGCGCCTGGGCTCATTCGCGTGGAAGCCGCGCTACGACCTCCAGGTGCGCGGCGAGGCGCAGCCGATCCACGTGCTGCCCGGTCACCTCACCGTCCTGGAGCCCGCAGCCCTGCAACTCGATCTCGTCCTGGGCGTGATGGACGTGGCCTACACCACCCGCAACACCCCGGTCGGACCCCGCAGTCGACGAATGGCGCTCGGGGTCCTGTCGCTGCTCCTGCGCGCGGACTTGGCGCGGCTGGCTCGCGGGCGCCCTCCGGCGCTGACCTGGCGAGTGCTCGGTTGTGGCTTCTGGCTCGCCCGCGCCCTCCGCTCGGGAAAGGTGAGTCTCGAACAGGCCGAGCTGCGCCTGGCGCGGGCCTTCCTGACCGACGACCGCCGCGGCGACGCTGGCACGGCCCGCGGCCTGCGCAGCCCGATCGTCGACGTGCTCAGCCTGGCCGAGGACGTCGACACCCAGGAAGAAGCCGACTTCCTGCACCTCGGGCACCCTTGAAGTCCGGCGCCCCGCAGGCTGAGAAGCCGACGCCAAGGCCCTCCAGGAGCCGAAATCGGGGCCTCGGGGCACAAGACCGTAATCGTCCCGACTTTCTCGAAACGCCTGAAACTCGGGCACCACTCCTGACGCTAGCGAGCCGACCGGAACGAGGTCTCGGGGGAGAGGTCCCTCGATCGACGTTCCCGGCCGGGTACTCCGCGGCATGAATTGCCATTTCGTTGCCCCAAGTCCGCGGGCTCGCAACGACCGGCCGGGAACGTCGTCCTCTTCCTCTCCCCTGGGATCTCGCACCTGATCCGTCCCGGTCCCTCGTTCACAGTCATCGAACCCGTTCGTCCCCCGGACCGGGTTCACAGAGATCCCCTTCGATTCCCATGGTCCATCGACTCTCGATTGCGGCCGCACCTTGTGCGGCGCTGCTCGTTCTCTCCCTCTCCGCTACGGCATTCCAGACCGGCTCCAACCCGCCTCCGGGTTCGTCGTCGGTCAATGGCCTGCTCGGCAGCATCCCTTGGAGCAGCTCCGTCGGCGCGGGCACCTTCACGGACGCCGCATCGGGACACTTCACGAGCACCGAGCGCCGTGACCTGGCCCAAGTCCGCGGCGGTTCCGTCGGCCTGGCCGTGCAGATCGGCGCCTACAGCGGCACGGCGGAGTTCGCCCTTGCCGGAGACGATCTGGGATCGCTGCCGTACACGGCGCCGGCCCTCGATCACTTGGCCATCGTCGGACCACAGGGACTGGTCACCGTCGAGCACGACGCCACTTCGACCGGCGCGCTGAACGGTTTCCTGGTCCCGATCACGACCCTGCACGAGGACAGTGACTGGACCACCGCGACCGAGATGGTGACCCACCCCCTCGATTCCAGCGACGGCTGGGACATCGCCGCGATTGCCGACGGCGGCTACACGATCCTGCTCGCCTTCGACGATGGAGCGGGCAGCTTCACCTTCGACGACTTCGCCCTCTCGGATCCGGCAGACGCGATCGCCGCCGGCCAGTGGGACGGATCCGGCGATGCGGAGATCGCCGTCGCGACCGACCAAGGCCTGCAGATCTACGACCTCTCGGGGACGCTGCTCCATTCGGAGTTCAACCTCAGCACTGGAGACCAACTCGTGGTCTTGCCGAACCAGAAGGTCGACTCCGGCGGAGCCGCGGTCTCCGACGCGTTCGCGTGGCTTACGACGCACCCCGGGAACGGTTCGCAGCTCCTGGTCATCGTCGGCCAGGGTTTTCGCGAGTACCCGGTCGTCACCACTGGCATGAGTGCCGTCCACATGGCCGGGGGACAGCGTCGGTCGGACGGCCTGCGGAACCTCTACTTCAACTCCAACGGTGAGTTCACGCTCTTCGTCCTCCACAACCAGGGGGGCAATGACACGACCGACGTCAACCACCACAGCTTCATTCTCGACCTGACGGACACCTCCTCAACCGCGGCACATTCGGCCCTGGAGTACGCCGATGGACCTCAGTCGCCCTCGACGATTGCATCCGAGGTCGTGGTCGCCGACTTCGATGGGGACAAGGTGGACGACATCGTCTTCGCCGGCCAGCCCTTCGGGCAACTGATCTACATCGACGGTGTCGACGGCCCGCGGGTCGATTCGAGCACCATCAGCACGAACTACGAGAATGTCGGCCTGGTGCCCGACAACGACTGCATCCAGTTCGTGGAAGACATGGCCGGCGGCGCCTCGGGCACCAGCGGCGTTCTGACCTTCGCTATCGACGTTCCGGACACTCTCACCGACGGCGTGACCGACACCACCCATGTCGAGCTCGTCCTGTGGGAGGCCGCGAGCGAGAACGTCCAGGCCTCCAACTTCGGAGTGCTCCACTACGTCATCGACCCCACCGACTTCCCGGTCTCGACGGGCACTCCCTGCGATGGCAGCACAGTCGTAGCCATGGACGAGCACACCCGCGCGCTCATCTCGGTGCCGGTCGACCCGGCCTCCTGGACACTGACCAGCAGTTGCGCGTGGGACGAGGTCTACTACATCGAGTGGCGGCCGGTGGAGTTCGACGGCACCGACATCACGGCCGTCGGCCGGACCGAGGTCGTGGTCTGGAATCGCGGCGGCGATGCGGAGGACTACTCTTGGTTCGATGACGACTTCTGGCCCCTCGGCATCGACGTGAACATCGACATCAGCAGTTGCCTTGGCGGCACCTTGGGCGGCGAGATCGCGCCCGGCAGCCGCAGCGACCTGCCGCCGATTCCGCGCCCCGGCACCATCACCGTCGTCACCCCCTGACTCTCGCTCAGTCGGTGCCGCATCGAGCGGCACCGACTGGTTCACTCGGGTGCTGGCACCCCGGCGGCACCCCGGCGGCACTGCGACGACGGCTCAGCGCGATGGCGCTGACCACCGCCGTCAGCAGGAACAGTGCCCCGATCGTGTAGGTCTGAACCGAGATACCGCCAGCGGGGAGTGAGCCGAGCACGGCCGCCATCGCGTCACTGCCCGCGAAGGGGCGCAACGCACCGTCTCCCACCACCCTGAACGCCGCCCAGTGGAATGGGTGGGCGAAGCCTTCGGTGGCGCGGACCCTCTCGCGTGCGTGCGCGGCTGCCTCGGCCACGCTGGCGCCCGCCGCCAGTTCACGGATCAGTGCCTCGCCGAAGACCAGACTGGCGGCGTGGCTCACCTCCGCCGCGGCCAACACCACCGCGTGGGTGCCATTGCCGATGAAGGCGCCACCCAGATGCGTCGCGCCGTCGTCGCCGAACCGACCGGGACCGCGGGCGGCGCCGCAGGTCAACAGCAACACCACCGGCGAGGTCGGTAGACCGTCCAAGTCCGCGCAGTACACGGCCCCGAGGCGCTGATCGTGGTCGTCGGCCAGCAGAAGTCCCGCGGGACGCTCCCTGGAGCCGTCGTACAAGCCGTGGACCAGAAGGGCTGTGACCGCCGCGTCGGTGCCGGCCGCTTCCAGTGCCGCGAGACGGGCCTGGTCGCCGCTGCGGCAAGCATCCCCGGTCAAACCGAGGCGACGGGCCAGCTCGTCGGGTTCGGCGCCGGGTGGGGGCAGTGGAGCCAATGACGGCCAACGGCTGGCCTGATCCAGCGACGTGCTGGGTGAGCTGACAACGGCCAGCGGTCGCGCGGTCGCGGCTAGGTCCACGCCGCGCATCTGCGCGATCAACGCGGCCGAGGGCCAGCGGCTGACAGCAGGCTGGGACTCGGCTGGATTCGCAGTGAGGAACTCGACCGGTACGTCCCCCAGGAGTTCGCAACCCAGGAACGCGATCGACGCCCAACCATCCACGAGCTCACCGACGCGCGACGGCAGCAGCTTCTCCCTCAGGCCCGCGCACCTGCGTTGGACCTCGTCGATTTCACCGACGACTCCCCGGGGTGCGATCCGCAGGGACTGGTTGACGAACGCGATCTCGTCGCGCAGGAGCTCTCCGCTGACGACTTCCTCGGCCTCCAATCGATCGCGGTCGACCGCGAAGACCCAGCTGGACCCGACTGACGGCACGAAGGCCACGACGCCCTCCCCCGCGCCCAGGATGGAGCGCAATCCACTGAGGTCGACCGAGGGCGCGCCGCGTTGGCGAGCGAGGGTGCTCAAGGACTGGGCACGCAGCAGAGCATCGAACGCTCGTCCGGCCCCCTGGTCACCATGCACCGCGATCTCGAGGCGACAGAGAGTCGTAAGAACGACCCGCCTCGAACGCTCGTGCAGGAACCCCACCCCCCCTGGCCGCAAGGGCGTCGAGGCCCAGCTGGCGAGGAGTTGGTCGTACGCCTGCTCCAATCGAACCAGGGCCTGGCTCACTTTGGTCGGGTCGCCCGACTCGAGGGCCAGTTGAGCCTCTCCAACCTCGAGCAAGCCGATCAGTCGGGCGCGATTGCCGTTGCCGCTGTCGGCGTCGAACCGACGGCCGAGGAGCACCCGCGCGCGGTCCAGCGAGCGGCGACAGAGGTCCAGGTCGCCGCGCAGGAGCGCGATGTCACCCAGCAGGATGGACGCGAGCACTCCCGTGGTGGGGTAGGCCTCCGCCATCCGCGACGCGAGCTCCAACGCAGTTCGGGCCCATTCCAGCTCATCGGCCGGACGCGCTTCGCCTCGCGCCAACGCTCGTCGATTGCGCTCCAGGATCGCAATGCCCCGCTGCAGGTTGGCCAGGGCGATCCGAGTGCCATCCGAACTCTTCAGGCCCTCGAGTCGCTCCACGGCCGCGAGGGCTTCGTCGTAGCGCTGGATCAGCACGTAGAAGTCCGCGGCGCGGAACAACACGGTGCCCAGCGCCTGGTCGTCGGGCGCCCCCGCCTCGATCGACTGTTCGAGGGCTGACTCGGCCTGCTCGAAGGCCCTCGCCACGTCCAGAGCGGCGACGTCCGGGAGCCCGATCCCCAGCAGGGTCTGGCCCCGCAGGGAGTACGCGTCGGCCAGGATGGCCGCTCCCGGATCGAGGGCCAACACCGCGTCGATTCGGCTCAGCGCATCCTCGACATCGCCGACTGCGCGCGCGTGGTCTGCGGCCTTGCAAGCCAACTTCAACGCCAAGGGGTCGGTCGCGCCGTAGGCCTCGATCAGGGCGTCGCTCATTGCGATCAAGCGGCGCAGCTCGTAGCTCCGCCCCTCCTTCCCGAAGAGCAGCGACTCCAAGTAGCGCCGGTAGGTCCCGTTGCCGTGGCGCGCGTAGGCGAGAGTGGCGCGCTCGATCAGCCCGAGCCAATCCTCGGGGTAGTCGAGCTTCCCCGTGTCACAGACGTAGACGAGGTAGGCGTAGCTCTCGTAGGCCTCGGTGAGGAGCGTCGCGCCCTCGGCCAAGGCCCGATCGACCTCGATCACCAACTGGAGCTGACGCTGGGGTGGTGGCGGCGAGCCGAAGTCGTAGGCTTCGAGCGCCGCGATCGGATCGCCGAAGGGCTGGGTCTCGGCGGAGGCCGAGTCCTGCCTGGGAGCTGCCGGCAGGGCCCGGGGCACGGCCGCGAGGATCAGGATCAGCGCGACGACGAGCGGAACTCGAGCCAGCCGGCCAGACTGGCTCCTCCTCCGACGCTCAGCCCGTGGACTTCGAGCCTGAAGTCCTCCGGCAGGCGGCTCAACTGATCGGGCTCGAGGATCCATTGCGGCTCGGTCAGCATCGCCCGCAGGACGGGTTCGGTGCCGTCCCGAGGATAGATCGCGACGTCGTAGCTGCCAGCGGCTCCTGCGACGGATTCCCACTCGAACCCGATCGGGTTCACCGCGTGCTCCTCGGCGAAGATGGCCTCGATCTCGAACTCCCCACCGAGCATCACGTCCGCCGGGCGCTCGTCGCCCCCGAGCATCAGGCCCGCGCCGAACCACAGCACGATCGCCGCGGCCGCCAGGGCCGCCAGCAGCCGCAGGGTGCGCGGGGGCGAGGGCCGGACTCCCCCGCGTTGATCGGCGAGGCGCGGGAGGTCCGCACCGTCGTCTTCGTGCCTCCCCCCCGCCGCAGCGCGAATCGGCAGGGGCAGTCCGCCGAGGGTGCGGGCCACCAGTTCGGCTTCACGGGCGTCGTCCGCGGATTCGGACGCTGCCGCCAGGGCCAGGTGGACCTCGTCCCCCAGCTCGTCGAGGCCCGCCTGCATCGATCGCAGCTCGGCCAACTCGGCCGCCAGCTCGGGCGAGGCCGCGAGCCGGCGGGCCACCTCGGGTTCGTCCTCCCGGCGCAGGCCCGTGAGGATCTCTCCGAGCAACTTCTCGTCGGCTGGGTTCAGCATTTCAGTGGGGGTCGGCTTCGGCACCGGGCTCGAGCGCGGCTTTGAGTTGTCGGAGGCCGCGGTAGTATCGGGTCCGGGCGGTGTTCTCGGAGATCTGCAATCGCTCTCCGATCTCGGGAAAGGTCAAGCCTTCCAGGTGCTTCAGCTCGACGATCGTGCGCTTCGACTCGTCCAGGCGGGCGAGGGCCGATCCGAGCCGGGCGCGATCGTCGTCGTCGTAGAGGTCCGCTTCAGCCTCCAGGGGGCGATCGATCTCGGCCACGTCGATCGCGCCGGTAAGGCGCGAGCGCTGGCGGCGTCGGGCGGCGTTGAGGAGCTCGAAGCGAACCACGGTGAAGGCCCAGGTCTCGATTCGCGCGCGACCCTCGTACTCGGGCAGCTTGCGCCACAAGACGAGCAGCGCGCTCTGCGCCACGTCGTCCACGTCGGCATCGGTCAGGGGGCTGGACATTCGTCGATTGAGCCAATTCGCGATCCGGGGCACGCAGCGTGCCCGCAGTTCGAACTCGGCCCTCGCTTCGACATCACCAGCCATGACCCGAGACACCAGGGCCGCGTCTGCGCGGGCGGTGGCGTCGATCGGGTTCGCGTCGTCAGGGAGCATGGAGTTTCAGCTCGGCCCGAGAAACCCTGGCCGGGGAGGCGCGAATCGTAGTCTCTCGGATCGCCTGTTCAGCGCGGACCGACGAAGCTGGCGTCCAGTCGATCCAGGGTCGGCGCCCCCACCAACTGCAGGCCGCGCACCAACTCGGCTTGCAGGACCTCGAGCGCGCGCTCCACCCCGGCCTGCCCGCCGGCGGCCAGGCCCCAAACGAAGGGGCGTCCGACACAGACGGCGGCGGCCCCCAGGGCCAGCGCCATGATCGCGTCGGTGCCGCGTCGGATCCCACCGTCCAAGAGCACCGGCATGTGTCCCTCCACGGCCGACACGACCTCGGCCAGGCAGTCGATCGAGGCCCGTCCCCGGTCGAGCTGGCGTCCACCGTGGTTGGAGACGATCAGGCCGTCGACCCCGCGCTCGCGGGCCAGCGTCGCGTCCTCGGCCGTGACGATGCCCTTCAGCACGATCCGCATCCGCGTCCGCTCGCGCAGCCAATCGACGAATTCCCAGGTCAAGCTCGCGTCGACCACCGCGCTGGCACCGTCGAGGCCTTCGAGGTTGCCCTTGCGGCTGGAGGCGTTGAGCTCCAGCAGGGTCGTGCCGTGGGACTCGCGGTTGCCGAACACCGGCGCGTCGACGGTCAGGCACAGCACCTGACAGCCCGCGTCCTCGGCGCGCCCGATCAGGGCCTGGGTCGTCGCGCGGACGGGCGTCGTGTAGAGCTGGAACCAGGGCACCTGCCCGCTGGCCGCGACGACCTCCGCCACCGAGTAGGTCGAGACCGTCGAGACGATCATGCGCTGGCCGCGCGCGGCCGCGGCCCGGGCGCTGGCCAGCTCGCCCTCGGGGTGGAAAATGCCCTGGAATCCCACCGGCGCCAGCAGGATCGGCGAGGCCAGGCGCTCGCCGAAGAGCTCCAGCGACGTGTCGGGGGCGCTCACGTCCACCAGCCGCCGGGGCCGCAGGAAGCGCCGCCCGAAGGCCGCCACGTTCTCGCCCAGGGTCACCATGTCGTCCGAGCCGCCCTGCAGGTAGGCCCACACCTCGGGCGCGAGGCTGGCCGCGGCGGCGCGCTCCAACTCGCGCAGGTTGAGAAGTGCCTGCATCGACGCGCTCGTGTTCGGTTGGGTCATCGTGGTCCCGTCGCCCGTTTCCGTGGGTCGCGGCATACTAGGCCCCGACGCACCGGCCGGATGCCCCGGGACCGGATCGCAGGGGAGGACAGGAAGCTTGAAGGACGGATTGGATCGCGTCGACCTGGCCGAGGTCGAGGCGCAGCTGCGGCGGATCGAGGAACACCTGAACCGCCTGTCGGCCCACGCCGCCGGCGCCCGGGACCGCATGCGCGCGTCGGTGGCCTCGATCGTCGGCGTGGACCTCGGCGGCCGGACGACCCTCGCGGCGGAGCAGTGGAGTCGTCTGACCGAGACCCAGCGCGACGCGTCGGTCGGCCGACTGACCGAGCTGGCGGACGAGCTCGCCGGGCTGGACCCGGCTGGACCCCTCTCGGTGCGACCGGTGCCCCCGGGGATCACGCTCGTCGCAGCGGGCGCGATGTTGGTCGCGACCTTGGCCGTGCTGTCGATGATCCTCGGCCGCTGGCACGACGCGACCGCGCGGGTGCCCCTGGCACAGGTGGAAGCGCTCGAGTCGAGCGTCGACGCGCTGCGCGCGGCGCGGGCGCTGGAGGAGCGCGCGATGCGGGCCCTCGCGCCCCCCGACTTCCCCGACGACTCGAGTCAACCGCCCGCCGTTGCCCCGGACGCCGCCTACAGCGCAGCCCACGCGGCGGTGCGCGCAGCCGAGTCCGACGTCGCGACTCGCACGCTGGGCCTGTTCGGCGACGCGCGGATCCTGCCCAGCGAAGCCCTGGTGATCGAGATGGTGATGTGGATGGGCGCCCTGGGCGGCCTGGCCCACCTGCTCACGTCCTTCGCCAAGTACGTGGGCTACCGCCGGCTGCAGCGGAGTTGGCTGATCTACTACCTGTTCCTACCGATCCAGGGCGCGGCCCTGGCGGTGATCGTCTACCTGGTGCTGCGAGTCGGGATCCTGGCCCCCTCGGGGCTCTCGGACGGCGGGTCGGCGAACCTCAACCTGGTCGGGATCTACGCCTTCGCGGGCCTCACGGGCCTGTTCTCGAAGGTCGCCCTCGACAAGTTGGCCGAGGTCTTCCAGACCGCCTTCCGAACGCGAGCCGTGGCGGAGGATCAGGGCGAGGGTCTGGCGCAGGTCCAGGTGACGGCCCCGGTTCGCCCACCGGAGCCGGAGCCGGCGGATTCGGCGCAGCTCGTCGACGAGGTCGAGACCCCCGACGCGCCCGAGGCCGAAGGGACGCCCTCTCGCAAACGAACGGCCAAGCGTCGCGCGAGCGAGGAGAAACCCGGCTCCTGAGCTCGGGTCGAATCCCGGGCCGAACGCGATGCCTTTTCCAGGGCAACCACGCGGCACCCACCGAGTTCTTACGTTTGACCTGTAGTCGGCTCGAGAGGCCTGGCGACAAGGGCTCCGGAAGGCACGCGCTCCCCCCACGCGCCCGACGGATCCATGACATCTCTCGCCATCGGCCGACCCGCAATGCGGGTCGAAAGCTCCCCCCGTCGATCCAGCCCGCCCCGGCGCGCCGGCTTCACCATCGTGGAGTTGGTGATCTCGATGGGCGTGATGCTGACCGCCTTCCTGATCTTCGCCACCACGGTCGCCGGCGTGGCGCAGCAGCGCACCGTCAACTCGGAGAACGGGATCGCTGCCAACGCGGCGCGCTCGATGGTCGAGATCATGCAGAACGAGGAGTTCGAGCAGATCTTCGCGCTCTACAACGCCGACCCGAACGATGACCCCAACGGCATCGGCTCGGCGCCCGGCAACCGCTTCGCCGTGGTGGCACTGCCGCCCACCGAGGACAGCGTCGACGGCTTGGTCGGGGAGATCTTCTTCCCCTGCATCGAGATCGAGGTCCTGTCCGAGGTCGACGTAGACGCACCGCCCCCGACCCGGGGTCAGCCCCAGAAGGTCGAGGTGCTCGGCACGACCCTGGCGCTGCGCGAGGACGTCGCGAACGCCCAGCTCGACACGCCGCGCGACCTCAACGGCGACAGCATCATCGACGAGGAAGACCACTCGGACGACTACGTGATCCTGCCCGTGCGGGTCTCGATCCGCTGGCGTGGACAGCACGGTGACCGTGAGTACGCGATCCAGACGATCTTCTGTCGTTTCCGCAGGAGCTGATCCCCGTGCGCAGGATGCATTCCCGTTCGGGCTTCTCCTTGATGGAGGTCATGATCGCCCTGACCCTGCTCACGATCCTGGTCGTGAAGGGCGCCGTCCTGATGCGGATGATGCGCTCGACGAACTCGTCGCAGACCGAGGCCATGCTGCTGAACGACCAGGCCAACCTGGTCCTCGATCGCATCTCCCTGGCGATCGTCGGCTCCGACAAGGAGACCCTGTTCCCGTCGTTCGAGAACCCCTTCCACACCTCGGCGGTGGCCTACAGCGTCAGTCTGGGTCTCGACGAGAACGGGGCCATCGTCTGGGGCGACCCGGAGTCGATCGGCCTCGAGGAGGACGGCCGCGTGGTCTGGAAGCAGAACCCCGACGAGGACGACGAGCGACGCCTGATCTGGAGTGACTTGGTGCGCCCCTTCCTCGAGGGTGAGTTGTCCAACGGCATCGACGACAACGGCAACGACTTGGTGGACGAGCAGGGGCTTTCGTTCGTGCTCTACAAGAACAGCGTGACGATTCGCATCAGCTTGGGCGCCGATCCGACAGATCCCGAGAGCGCCACGCGCACCGTCGAAACGACGGTCACCGTGCGCAACCGACCTGATTGAACGAGGGGGAAGAGATCGATATGGGTACACAGATCTGGGAACGGAACTTCCGCAATGCCGCCGAATCGCGCCGCGGCGGGGCGCTGGTGGTCTCGCTGGTGGCGGTCATGTCGGTGGCCTCGATGAGCGCGGTGTTCCTACAGCTCTCGCACTCGATCACCAAACGTCAGACCCACTCGGCCGATCTAAAGCGCGCCATGTACCTGGCCGAGGCCGGCCTGGCCGAGGCCTACGTGGGCCTGGGCATGGCCAAGACCGGCAACGTCGGCAGCGAGACCCAGCCGGCGATCTTCGGCGAGGGCCTGTTCTGGGTCGAGGCGACCGACAAGGGCGGGGACCTGATCGAGCTCGAGGCCACGGCCATGGCCGGCTCGGCGCGCATCTGCCTGGGCATGGTCGTCGAGCGGGCCGACGTGAGCGTCGGCTCCCTCGGCATCTTCGGAACCGAAGACCTGACCGTGCAGTCTGGGACGCTGATCGACAGCTACGACTCCAGCCAGGGCACCTACGCCGAACAGCTCGCCAGCGGTCAGAACAACGCGGAGGCCAACGTGGGCAGCGCGGGCGCGGTGACCCTCGATGGTGGTCGCGGTGGGATAACGATCCGTGGCGACGTGGTCCCGGGGATCGGCGAGAGGGTGGGTCAGACCGGAACGGTGACGGTCAGCGGCAGCACCGCCGCGCGCAGCTCCGTGGTCGCCCTTCCGGCACCCGACGCGCCTGCACCGCTGATGGCCGCGGGCGTGAACCACGTCCTGCCGGTACCGCTGGTCGTCCCGGCCGGCACGCGCGGGCTGGAGAACATCAGCGTTGGCGCGGGCGCGACCATCGTCGTGGTCGGGCCCGCGACGATCGTGACCGGCGACCTGACCCTGGCCAGCGGCGCCGAGATCGAGTTCGACGTGACCGACGGGCCGGTCGAGCTCTTCGTGAGCGGAGACCTGACCGTGCCCGATGGCGCGCTCCTGACCAACTCCAGCGCCGACCCGACCCAGGTCAGCGTGCAGATGTCCAAGTCCGCCGCCGGCACCTACGGGGCCGTGTCGCTGGGCTCGTCGGTCGTGTTCCACGGCTCTGTCTACGCGCCCTCCTCGGCGGTCTCGCTGGCGGCCGGCGCGGAGTTCTTCGGAGCCGTCGTGGCCGACACGCTGAGCCTCGAACCCGGCGCGCAGTTGCACTACGACCTGGCCATCGCCGAGGGTGAGAGCTCCCTGCCGCGACTGGCCAACTGGCGCGTCGTCGACGTGCCCGGGCCCCTGGCGGCCTCGAGCTCCGACCCGTTCAAGGCCCTGGGTATCGACCCCTCCGCCTGCCGCAGTCCCTCCGCTGCCCACGAGGACCAGTGGCTCGACGTCGACTACCTGAACGACGTGGGTACGCCCTCCAGCTACTCGGGCTGGGAGAAGGACTTCGACTGGACCGACGTCAGCGAGGTCACCAGCGGTTCGCGAGACGGGGAACGCATGACGGAGGCCAGGGTCGAGGACGACGCCAAGACGACCCCGCCGATGGTCACGCCGACCGGCACGCCCGCGGACTGGGTCGCCGATGCGGGCATCGGCAACGCGGAGCTGACCGACTACCTGGTCGAAGCGGCGCCGCTCACGGCTGGTGAACTCACCTCGGCCTTGAATCGCCCCCCAAGCCTCTCGTCGAGCGAGCTGACCGAGATCTTCGTCGCCAGCTCGCCGATGCGGCAGGCCGTGCTCGCCCAGGCTGTCCGGGCCGATCGCCTGGGGGGCGCAGACCTCTACAAGCTCGCCTGGGCGAACTTCCCTCTGGCCGACTCGGTACTCAGCAACGCGATCGAGTCCTCCGCGGTCGAGGACGCCGTCCTGCGCCAGATCCTGGTCGACCACTCGCCCCTTTCGGTGCCCGTCATGTTGGCGGTGACCACGCGCAGCGTGCCGCTCAGCACCGCGGACCTGCGGCTGATCAACGCCGCCCAGTAGGTCCGGGGCGACCGCTCGCCCACCCGCACCATGGAACTACGACTGCTGCTCCCCACGGCCCTGGCCCTGCTCGCAACTGCGGGTGTGGGCAACCGTGGGAACGCGGCGCCGTCCGCGGACGAGCAGCAGCCGAGGACCGTGGACGAGGTGCTCGAGCAGTCCTTGGAGAGCGACTTCGACGCCGGCAAGTTGCGCGGCGCGCTGCACGCCCTGGCCGGTCCGATCCTGCCGGACCTGTTCGAGGCCCTGTGCGAGGGGACGACCCGCGCCGGCGAGCCCCTGGACGAACCGCGCCGGATACTGGTGCGCACGACGTTGGTGCGCACGCCCCTGGGCGAGCTGCGCCCGTTCCTCGAGTCCCTGGCCACCGGACCGACGCCGGTCGATCGGCGCATGGCGGCCATGGGGATCCTGGGCGCGGCCGGCGAGGGCCGCGACGTCGCCCTCTTGGCCCGCATGGCACCCGTCGACTCGCAGCAGGTGACCGTCGGGATCGACCAACGCCAAGTCTTCAGCGCGGCCCTGGCCGAGATCGCGGCCCGCGACCCCGAGGTCTCCCCGCAACTGGGCTCGGTCCTGCGTCAGGCCCACCCGTCCCTGGCGGCACCGCTGGTCCGCGCCATGGCGTCGGCCGACGACGCGGAGCGCCTGTTGGCCGCGGAGCTGCACGTCAACGCGAGCTACGACGAGCTGATCCTGCTCGAGCTGGCCCGGCTGGGCGAGTCCCGCCGGCTGCAGCTCGACGAGCTGCAACGGCGCACCATCCGCGCCCTGCTGGACGGCCACAACTCCGTCGCCACGGTGACCCTGGCCACGCGCGCAGCCGCCGGCGCGCGCGACGACGACGCCGTCCCGGCGCTGATCGACCTCCTCGAGAGCCCGGATCGGGTCATCGCCAAAGCCGCCCGTGTCGCCCTCGAGTCCATCACCCGGCAGCGGCTGCGCGACGACGTCGAGGCCTGGCGAGCGTGGCACTCGCGCGAGTTGAAGTGGTGGCGGGACGAGTCCCAGGACACCTTTCGGCGCGTGACCGGCCGCGACGCGGCGGATGCGGGCAACGCCATCCGCGAGCTGTCGGCGCGCCGCTTGTTCGTCGATCGTGTGGCCCAGGGCCTGATCCCGGCGCTCGATCGCGACGATCCCGAGCTGGTGCTGCTGGCCTGCAGCGCCCTGGCTCAGCTCGAAGCCACCAGCGCCGTACCGCGCCTGGTGGATTGCCTCGACCACGAACACGCCGGAGTGCGCGACCTGGCCTGGAAGACCCTGCGCGACCTCACCGGACGCCAGCTAGGCCCCGATCCCCGTCTGTGGCGCGAGCGCGTGCTCGCCCAGCCCGACAAGACCCCATGACGACCCAACCCCGACCCTTCGTCAAGCGGCGCCAGCGCCTGATCAAGACGCGCTTCCAGCTGCGGCTGATCGCGATCTTCGCCGGCATCGCCCTCCTGGCCCAGCTCTTCCAGACCCTGCTGATGGGCTCCTACCTGGCCCAACTCGCGGCGCGCATGCCCGCGGGGGGACCGGTCCTGGCCGAGGAGACTCCGGGCGTCCTGGTCCAGACCCTGGCCGCCTCCAGTCTGTTGCTATTGCCGTTGATCCTGCTGGTCGGCATCTCCGCCACCTTCCGCATCGCAGGACCCCTGTACCGCTTCGATCAGTACCTCAAGGGTCTGAAGAACGGCAGCGAGGTCGAGCTCTGTCGACTGCGCCGCGGCGATCAGCTCCAGGACCTGTGCCAGGTCATCAACGAGGCCACCGAGCCCCTGCGCGCGCGCAACGCCGCGCGCCTGGCGGCTGAGTCGAGCGAGCGCGAAGCGGCCTGAGCGGCGACCCGTCCAGGCCGCGGAGAGCACGAAGAGGCAGGGGTCGTGCAAGGGAGAGATCGCCGGCCGCGATCCCAGGCCGAGGCCATCGGCCTCTCGAGCTCCCGCGGGGGCCGTCAGGACCGGGAAGAGTCTTCCGCCTCGCAAAACCGACCCTCGCTCCAGGTCGGTCGAGGCCGGCGCCGATACCTCGCCAGAGCGCGGCCGACCCCGGACCAAGCCCACTGCCCAATCCCCATCAATGCACGCCCTGCCGGCCCAGCGCCCCATTCGGATCCTCATCGTCGACGACAATCCGGCGATCCACGAGGACATCAAGAAGGCCCTACAGGGCACCGAGCTGAATCCGGCCTTGGACGACCTGCGGTCCCTGGTGCTCGGCGAGCCGAGCGCGTCACCGCGCGCCAACCCCGTCGCCGCGGCAATGCTGTTCGACTCCGCCTTCCAGGGCGAGGACGCCCTGCGCGCGGTGCAACAGGCCGTGGCCGCCGACGACCGCTTCGCGGTGGCCTTCGTCGACATGCGGATGCCGCCCGGTTGGGACGGCCTGGAGACGATCGAACGCCTGTGGCAGGCCGATGCCGACCTACAGATCATCCTGTGCACGGCCTTCTCGGATCACTCCTGGTCCGAGATGTACGAGCGCCTGGGATCCTCCGACCAACTGCTGGTGCTCAAGAAGCCCTTCGACGCGATCGCCGCCTGCCAGATGGCCCACGCCCTGGTCGGCAAGTGGAACCGCACGCGCGAAGCCGACGATCGGCTGATCGCCCTGGAATCCGCCAACCGGCGGCTGGCCGACGAGATCGAGCAGCGCCGCGGAGCCGAAGAGCGGCTGATCCGCGGCAGCCTGTACGACTCGCTGACCGACCTCCCCAACCGCGCCCTGCTCTCCGATCGCCTCGAGCACGTGGTGGCCCGCGCCAGCCGCGAGGCGGACTTGAACTATGCGGTGCTGTTCCTCGACCTCGACGACTTCAAGGTCGTCAACGATAGCCTCGGCCACGACGTGGGCGACCGGCTCCTGATCGAGGTCGCGGCACGCATCCAGGCCTGCATTCGCAAGTCGGACAGCGCCTCGCCGGTGGACGAGAACGTCGCCGCGCGGCTCGGTGGCGACGAGTTCGTGGTGCTGCTCGAGGGCATGACCGACGAGCGCGACTCCAGCATCGTCGCCCAACGCCTGATCGACACGGTCGGCGCGCCGTTCGAGATCGACGGCCACGACCTGCGACCCAGCGTCAGCGTCGGCGTGGTCAATGGCCGGGGCCGCGCCGGGAGCGCGGTCGACCTCTTGCGCGACGCGGACACGGCCCTCTACCGCGCCAAGCGCGGTGGCAAGGCGTGCGTCGCGATCTTCGACGACGAGCTGCGCCGCCAGGCGGTGGCCCGCCAGCGCATCGAGTCCGACCTGCGCCGCAGCATCGAGCAGGACGAGCTGTTCCTGCAGTACCAGCCGATCATCGAGCTCGACACCGGAGCCGTGCTCGGCTTCGAGGCGCTGGTGCGCTGGCGCAACGACCGCCAGGTGGTCATCCCGCCCAGGGAGTTCGTCCCGATCGCGGAGGAGACGGGTCTGATCCTGCCGCTCGGGAACTGGGTCCTCGAGCGCGCCTGCGCCCAGGTGGCCGAGTGGCGTAGTCGCGGCCTCAGCCACGCCCTCTCGGTCAACATCAACGTCTCGAAAAAGCAACTCGCAGCTTCGGACTTCGCGGACCGCGTGCAGTCGGCGCTGCGCAATCACGGCCTGCAGCGGGGCGACATCAACCTCGAGCTGACCGAGACGCTCTTGATGGACTCCTTCGGGCACGGAGCGATGGTCCTGCGCGATCTCGAGGAGCGCGGCGTTCAGTTCCACGTAGACGAGTTCGGAACCGGCCTCTCGTCCCTGTCCTACCTCAACTGCCTGCCCTTCTCGGCCCTCAAGCTCGACCCGAGCTTCCTGAGCAGTCTGCCCAGCGGCGAGGCCAACCAGGCGACGATCCAGGCCATCGTGCAGATGGCCCACGCCAGGGGCCTCAAGCTGATCGCCGAGGGCGTCGAGACCGCCGAGCAACTGGAGATCCTCCAGGCCCTCGGCTGCGACTACGGTCAGGGCTACCACTTCTCCCACCCGCTCGACGCGGACCTGGTCGAAGCGTACATCGAGGGCAAGCCGTCGACCCGCAGGGCCGGCTGACGGGATCGGACTCCGGCGGATGTCGATCAAGACCCGAGTCTCGCTGACCCTGTTCGGGATCGTTCTGCTGCTGACGTACCTGCAGTCCACGGTCCTCGAACACGCGATCACCGGCAGCTTCGAAGAGCTCGAGCTGGAGCTGGCCCGGAGCGACCTGCGCCTGCCCGAGGACGCCCTCGAGCACGAAGTCAGGCATCTGGCGGCGACCGCTGCCAACTGGGCCCGCCGCGAGGCGATCGCATCGATCGTCGATGCCAACGACCGAGCCCGGTCGTCCGACGAGCTCACGATCGAGGCCTTGCGCCAGAACGACCTCGCGCTGGTCCAGGTGCTCGACGCCCAGGGTCGGGTGGTTCGCTCACTGCGCGCAGCGCCGGTGGGATTCGGCGACGTCTCGCTCGAGGCGATTCCCGAGTCGGCGCAGGGCCGCAGCCACCCCCTGGCCTTCGACCCGCGCCGACCGCGCCCCATCGAGGGTTTCCTGCTCAGCGAATGGGGTCCACTGATGGTCAGCGCCAGGCCACTTCCCGCGGCGGAGCCGGGGGCCTCGCCCCGGGGCACCCTGGTCCTGGCCCGGGCCATCGACGGTGACGTCATCGCCCAGATGCGGCTGCAGACCAACGTGAACTTCTCACTGGTCGGGATCGACAGGGCCAGCGCGGACCCCCAGCTCGAAGCAACGCTCGCGCTGCTTCAGGCGGGCGAAGACGCGGTCTTCGACTCGCTCAGCAACGAGGAGCTCAGCGGTTCGACGCTGATGCGCGACATCCACGGGCAGGATGTGCTGCTGCTGAGCGCCCTGATCCCTCGCAACGTCAGCGCCCATGGGGTCTACGCCTTCGACGTGGCCTTCCTGCTCGGCTTCGCCGGGCAACTGCTGGTGCTGTTGATCCTCTACGTGGTGCTGCACCGGGGCGTCGTCCGCCCGCTCCTGTCCTTCAGCCGCCGGGTGGTGAAGGTCCGCGAGGGCACCGCCCAGGCCGATGCCTTGGCCCTGGATCGAAGCGACGAGCTCGGCGACCTCTCGCGCGAGTTCACGTCGCTCTACACTCGCCAGCAAGACTTCCAGCGCCAAGCGATCGAGGCCTCGCGTCGAGCGGGCATGTCCGAGGTGGCCACGAACGTGCTGCACAACGTGGGCAACATGCTCAACAGCGTGAACGTCTCCGCGGACGTGATCCGCGGCAAGGTGGCGCGCATCTCGACCGAGGACCTGACCTCCCTGGCAAGCCGCATTTCAGCCTTGGGCGACGACCTGCCGCGCTGGATACAGTCCGACCCGGGCGGGAGTCAGATGCCGAACTTCCTGCGCGTCCTGGCCGCCGAGATGGAGAGCGCGCGCGACTCGGCCGAGATCGAGTGTGTCGCCCTGTGCGAGCAGATTGCGGAGATCGGGGCGCTGATCTTCGACCAGCAGCAACTGGCCGAGCCCGGTGGCTTCGAGGAACAAGTCGACCTCGTGGAACGGACGCGGACGGCCCTGCGGATCGCCATCGGCGAGGATGGTGACGTCGAAGTGCGGCGCGGCCACTGGGAGCCGCTCGCGGCGCGGTCGGACGGGCACAAGCTGCTGCAGATCCTGGTGCACCTGATCAGGAACGCCGTCGAGTCCTACCCGGACACCGAGTGCGGGCAACGCTGGATCGAGATCACGATCTCGCACACACCGACGGGCGCGCGCATCGCGGTCAGCGACGGTGGCTGCGGGATCGAGCACGAGCGGCTGCGGACGATCTTCCAGCACGGCTTCACCACCAAGCCGGACGGCCTCGGCTTCGGGCTGCACTCGGCGGCGAACGCCGCGGGTGAGCTGCATGGGCGCCTGTGCGCGTCGAGCCCCGGTGTCGGCCTGGGCTCGACCTTCGTGCTCGAGCTGCCCCTGGATCCGGGTCCGGCGACTTCGCTCGCGGCCTGAGATCCGGCCTCCCTCGGATGCGGGGGCGACAACTCGCGGGGGCCCGAGCTAGCCTGCGGTGCATGGCCCTCGCATTCCGCTGCCCCGCTTGCACTCGGGGCGTCTTCAACCGGCGCGTCCCGACCTGTGAGTTCTGCGGCGCGGAGCTGCCCGCCGAACTGCTCCTGATGGTCGACGAGCAGCAGGAGCTCGATGCCGATGCCGCTGACCGTGCGGCGGCCCGACGCCTCCTGGAACAGATCCGCACGCAGGACCGCAGCCGGCGCAAGCGCGGCTACTTCCCGCCCTTGGCGTGAGCGTCGCCGAGCGCGAAAGACTTTCCGTCGGTCTGCTGCGCTCACCGAACGGTGAACTCGGGATTTCGTGAGCGCTGGGTAATGCGACAGTCGATAGGTCTGCCTGAAGTGGGGCACCGCGAGGACCTCGCACGGTTCGGTGGTTCGACCGTGGAGAACTGTCTCGCTAGCCCATCACCACCAAGGGGAGGCACAGCCGTGGCGAACGAGTGGCACGAAGCCGGTGACGGGCAGACGGAGCGTGGTCAGCGCCCCGAGTTGAAGCAGCCCCTGGATCTGTACGACTCGGACACACACGTCGAGCGCCAGCCGGTCCACTCTACCGAGCCCCCCGCGCCCCTGCCTGCCCCGTGGACCGCGGTCCCGGTCGGATCCGGCGCCGCGGGTCCCGAGCAGCAGACGATCGCCGCCCTGCAGCGCCGGATCGCCGAGCTGGAGCCCTTGAGCGAGCGCCTCGCGGACACCGAGCAGCGCCGCATGTCGCTCGAGGTGCAGATGCGCCTGCTACAGGAGGAACGCGACAAGCTGGCCGCCGAGCGGGTCGAGCGCGCGGCGCTCAAGCGCCGCAACGAGCGGCTCGAGACCGAGCTCAATCGGGCCCGTCAGATGAGCGAGACGGCCCTGCGTGAGCTCTCGGAGACCCGCATGCACGCGGAGGACACCCAGGAAGCCTCGAAGGACTGGTCCCGCGAGGCCCTGCGCCTGCGCAAGCAGCTCGAGAACTCCGAGCACGCGACGATCGAGGCCCGCCGCCGCCTCAAGGCCGCAGGCGACGCCCTCCACAGCGCGGTCGACGGCATTCGGCCGGTGCGCCGCGGCGACCTCGTGCGCCTGGCCAAGCTGATGACCGTCGACGCCGGCGACGCCGACGCCATGGTCGAAGAGGTGCGCCGGCTGTTCCCGCGCTGATCGCGCGGCGGTCGTCTAAGCTCGGCCCATGAGCCGCGCACGCCGACGCCGCCAGGTCGCCACCTTCGCCTGCCCCAACTGCGGCGCCGACGTGCGTTCGGACGCCCTGGCCTGCCCCGAGTGCGGCTCGGACGCGGAGACCGGCTGGTCCGACGAGACCCTCTACGACGGCCTCGACCTGCCCTGGGACGGCAGCGAGCCGGAGCGCCGCCTGAAGACGGGCCCCGGCCTGCCGCTGCGACTGATCGCCGGCGTGTTGCTGATCCTGCTGGTGTTGGCGCTCGTCTTCTGAGCCCTTACCAGCGCAGCAGAATCTCGACCGGGTTGGTCGTGTAGGGCCCGAGACCGCCTTGCGACGGCGCCCAGCCCTGCAGGGTCGTGGTCGTGCCCGAGAGGGCGGGATCCGCCAACGACGGCAGGGGGAAGGAGACCGCGGCGTCCTGGCCGACGGTGACCAGTGCCACGCTCACGCTCGGGGAACTCGGGTCGATCCACAGGGGCGTTCCGGTGGGCGAGGTCCCCAGGGGCGAGGCGCCGCCCGGCTGACCCTGGACCACCAGCGCGAGTCCGGCCGGCCCGAAGGCCTGGACCTGAACCGTGCCGCCGGGCGCGGCGATGCCGTCGACGCGCAGGTAGGGCTCGGCCGGCACCGGCGTGACGACCCCGGCGGGCAGGGTCGGCGGGTCGAGGGTCACGCCGCTGACCGTCGCCAGCGAACCGCTGCCGACGATCACGATGGGCGAGAGGGGAGATTGCAGGCGGTGCGTCGACGAGCCGAGCACCCGCACCGTGGAGCTGTCGACGAAGATCGCCGGGCTGTCGCTTTCGATCGACGTGCCCGACCCCCCGTAGGCGTCGCAGGCGGTGACGGTCACGTCGCTTCCGCCCAGGGCGACGATGCCCGCGCCGGACGTCGGGTAGTGGAACTCACAGCCGGAGGGAGCGGCCTGACCGCCGTGGAAGGTGCTGCCGACGATCGAGACCGTCGAGCCCGTGATCACGAGCCCTGAGAACGCATCCGAAGGACCGTCCGGGTAGCACGCGTCGCCACCCGCGAAGGTCGAGTCGCCGATGGCGAGTTGGGCGCAGTCGTCGACCCGGGCGTGGGCCACGCCGTAGAAGGCGAAGGTCTGGGGATCGAACTCCGTCGCGGACACCACGCACTCGGAGATCACGGCGTGCCCGGGCACCTCGTTGACGGTGAGCGAGCGCATGGCCAAGCCGGCCAGGGAGAAGCGGGGCACGTCGCTGATCGTGACGTCCCCGACGCTGACCTGGCCGCCGAGCGGCGCGAGGATGTCCAGGGCCTTGTCCAACGCGAAGCCGGGATAGGTCCCGGGAACCACGAGCAGGCTGTCGCCGTGCTGCACCTGGGGCGCCGCGATGGCCTCGTCGATGGTTGTGAAGTCGCCACTGCCCGAGGGGTCGACCAACCAGGGCGTGGCGTTGGACTGGATCAAGTCCACGCTCACGGCGTTGCTCACCACCTCGAGCGCGCCGCCGGCGCCGAACACCAGCGCGGCGTGATCCAGGGTCAGCCCCGTGGCCGCGGGCAGGTCCAAGGGCGGCAGGACCAGCGTCGCCTCGGCGCGGCCCGCTTCGTCGAGGAAGCCCAGGAAGCCCGCGAAGGTCGGCGACGAGACCTGGGCCAGGGCGAAGAGGCTGTAGACGTCGGGCTGCAAGGGCACCTGCAAGCCGTCGACGAGGAAGCCGGGCGCCTGACCGCTGGCCGAGCCCAGGATCAGGTAGAGCTGACCCACGCGAGGCGGGCAGGTCGTGAGGGAGAGCTCCTGCTTCCCACCGAGGTCGATCGCGATCTGGTCCAGATCGGCGACCAACGTCGCCTGGGTCGGGGCGGCGCCGTCGAAGACGAACACGACGCCGGGGGGAGATGAGCCTCCCGCCTGCTTGTTGCCACCCAGGAACATCTCCTCGCCCTGGAGTGCGTTCGAGCGGATGCCCGCCGGACCGAAGGAGACGCCGAGCGAGTAGCGCGGAAGCCAACCTGCCTGGGAGCGGTCGAACACGACGTCGTCGATCAGCGCGGTGTCACCGTCGACGGCCAACTTCGTGCCGAACAGGCCGGCGTACGTGGGTGTGGGCGCTTGGATCAGCTCGCCCGGCGTCCAAGCGCCGCCGACCAGGTCGAAGGTGTAGACGGCCCCCACGTCGAGGAACGGACCGTCGCTGTGCGGGGCGCTGATCAGGAGCTGATCGGCGTCGACCGCGATCTCGGCGCCGAAGGTCTGGGCCGTGACCGTCGAGGGGACGGGCGTCAGCACTTGAGTCTGGGTCCACACGCCCGCCTGGGGCTGGAACTCGAACACGGCGCCGAAGCCGCTGCCGGAGCCGGCGCCGGTGCCGATGGCGCCGACCAGGGCCCGATCGCCCGCGAGAGCGACGCTCTCGCCGAACAGGCTCAACGGCGCCGCGCCGCCAGGCTGCAGCTTCGTCACCTCGTTCCAGCCACCCGCACCGAGCTCGAACAGGTAGGCCGCGCCGGCGTAGGCGCCCACCGCGCCCTGGTGCTGGCGCGCGCCGACCAGCAGGCGATCGCCGAGCAGGGCCACGCTCGAGCCGAACTGAGCCTTGTGCTCCGCGTCGCTGGCGGTCAGCACCGCGCTCTCCACCCAACCGCCGGGCGTGCGGTCGAAGATGTGGACGGCGCCCGGGGAGAAGGGGTCCAAGAGGCTCCCCGAGGCACCGACCGCGAGCCGGTCGCTGTCGAGGGCGAGGCTGACGCCGAGGTTGTCGGCGAAGCTGAGGTCGCTGCCGGTCAGCAACTGGGCCTCGACCCACGCTCCACCGATGCGCTCGAAGCGGTGGACGGCGCCGGTGAAGACCCCCTGGGAGAGGTGCTCCGGGTCGCCGACGAAGAGGTCGTCGCCCTGGAGGGCCAGCGAGCCGCCGAAGACGTAGGAGTCCCCGCTGGCTGGGTGGAGCTCCTGGACCGTGCACTGGGCGGCCGAGGGACTTGCCGTCAGCAGGGGGAGGGCGAGGAGGAGGGCGGGTCGAAGGTCGAGCATGGCTGTGGAAAGTGAGGGGGGCCGATGGTGCTCGGCCCAAAAGAGAGGGCGCGGGCAAGGGGGCCGCACCCTCAGGATCGCCGCGCGGGCCGACGATCGGGTCAGGACTGGAGTCTAGGCCGGCGGGGATCGCAGCGGGGACCTGCGACCGATACCCCCGCCCTGGATCGATCACCGGGCCGTCCGGTTAGGCTTGGCGCCCCCGTCCCGCAGGTGCCGACCGCACCTGGCTCCGCACCGGCCCCGCTCCCTCCCCCACGTGCAACTCGGATTCGTCATCGACCACTCCCGGTGCATCGGCTGCCACGCCTGCACCGTCGCTTGCAAGTCCGAGAACGACGTGCCCCTGGGGAGCTTCCGCACCTGGGTCAAGTACACCGAGGAGGGGCAGTTCCCCGCGGTCAAGCGCAACTTCTCGGTGCTGCGGTGCAACCAGTGCACCGACGCGCCCTGCATGACGATCTGCCCCACGGGCGCCCTGTCCAAGCGCGACGACGGCATCGTCGACGTGGACCCCAAGGCCTGCATCGGCTGCAAGAGCTGCATGCACGCCTGCCCCTACGACGCGCTCTACATCAACGACGACACGGGCACGGCGGAGAAGTGCCACTTCTGCGCGCACCGCACCGAGCGCGGCCTGGCGCCGGCCTGCGCGGTGGTCTGCCCCACCGAGGCGATCATCCCCGGTGACTTCGACGATCCGAACAGCCGCGTGTCGCAGATGAAGGCCACGGGCGAGCTGACCGCGCGCAAGGTCGAGGCGGGCACCAAGCCCAACGTGCTGTACCGCGAGGCCGCGGCGGTGGGGCTCGACCCGGGCCGCACGAACATCTCCGAGGGCTTCATCTGGTCCAACGCGCCGACGGGCGAGCGGGCCGACGCCCAGGCCTGGGAGGCGCTCGAGGCGCGCGCGCACGCGGACTCCACCAATGGCCAGGCGCGCACGACCTACGACGTGCCGCGCGAGCAGCTGTGGGGTTGGAAGATCACCGGCTACCTGTTCACCAAGTCGATCTCGGCGGGCGCGGTGCCGGCGGCGGCCCTGGCCTTTCTGTTGACGGGGCAGACGGCGGTCGCCTCAAGGGCCCTGTTCGGCCTGCCGACGCTGGTGGCCCTGGCCTTCCTCGCGCTGACCTCGCTGCTGCTCATCACCGACCTCAAGCGGCCCGAGCGCTTCTGGTACATCCTGGCCCGCCCGAACTGGGACTCCTGGCTGGCCAAGGGGACGCTGGCCCTGACCGCCTACGGGGGTCTGTTGAGCCTGGGCGCCCTGGGCTGGCTGCTCGGCCTCGACAACCCGATCGTGGCCAGCGCCTACTCCCTGCTCGGGCTGCTGACCGGCGCGGCCACGGCCGGCTACACGGCCTTCCTGTTCGCCCAGGCCAAGGGTCGCGTCCTGTGGATGAAGCGGCTCTACGCGCCGCACCTCTTGGCCCAGGGCATCGTCGGCGGCGGCGCGGCGGTGCTGATGGCCGCCCCGGTCCTGGACTGGAACCCCGAGGCGATCGGGGGGCTGCGGACGGTTCTGGCGCTGGGGCTGGGCGTCCACTTCGCCCTGACCCTGGCGGAGCCCAAGCTCGCGCCGAAGGGCCGCGAGTCGGAGTACGCCCGCGCATCGCACCTGCTCACCCACGGCCCCTACGCCGTGCACCACTGGGCCCTCGGCATCGGTGCCGGTGTGGTTCTGCCAGTGGTGTTGCTGGTGCTCGGTCCGGCGTCGGTCTGGCCGGTGGCGGCGGCGATCGCCTTGGCGGGGCTGTGGGTCGAAGAGGACCTGTTCGTGCGCGCCGGCCAGGCCCTGCCGATCTCCTGACGCGAGGTCGTGATCCCGCGGGGTAGGCGTTCGTACGGTGCCAGGCACAAAACCGCCGCCTACCCCGCGGCTCAGTCCCCCTGGGCCCAGGCCTCCTTCTGGGGTCGCGTCAAGCCCTTCAATCGAGCCTCCAGCCGACTGGCCTCGCTGCGGTCCCCGCAGGTCTCGCTCCGCACCAGCTCGACCGGGCGCCGGGCGCGGGTATAGCGTGCCCCGCCCGGGCGCTCGCCGTTGTGCTCGGCCAGGCGTCGCTCGGGATCGGTGGTGATCCCCGCGTACAGGCTGCCGTCGGCGCAGCGCAGCAGGTAGACGTGCCAAGATCCGTCGCTCACTGGCGTTAGGCTAGCCCCCCCCTTCACGGACCGCCCCCCCCAACCGCAGACCTGCCCACCATGCGATCACTCCTCGCCCTGGCTTTCCCCGCCCTGCTCCTGCTGCCCGCCTGCACCACCGACGCCACGCCGGAGACCCACTCCGATCAACCCGTCGAGACGATCGGCGGCGACGCCGCGACCGTCGTCCACCTCGACCCGACGATGACCCCCTCCACCGGCGACCCCGTGGCGGATCTGCGGGCCCACGTGGCCGCCCTGACCGCGAGTCCCGAGCACGACGCGGAGCGCGTTCAGGTCCAGCACCTGCTGGTGTCCTTCGCAGGCGCGGGGACGCGCGCCTCGCGCAGCAAGCAAGAGGCCGAGGCCCTCGCCGCCGACCTCTGGGCCCAGATCCTCGCCGGAGCCGACTTCGACGCCCTCGTGAAGGAGCACACCGACGACTCCTACCCCGGCATCTACACCATGGTCCCCGGCGGCGGCCGCCCGCCGACGACCTACAACCGCGGCGGCATGGTCCCGGCCTTCGGCAACGTCGGCTGGCGCCTGGACGTCGGCGAGTTCGGCGTGGCCGGCTTCGACGCCAAGGCCAGCCCCTACGGCTGGCACATCGTCAAGCGCACCGAGTAGCGGACAGAGCCGGGCGGACGGACGCGCCGCCGCTAACCTGTGCCAGCCCTGAGTCCGCGCCCCGCCGAGCCCCCACGCCACCATGTCCGACTCGACCCATCCCCACGCCCGCACCTCCCCCTGGGACCTGGCCGTGGGGCCCCCGCCCGACCAGTGGGACGATTGGGTCGAGTTGGACCCCAAGGCCTGGCCGGAGCGCGTCGAGAAGCACTACCGCTGCGTCCCGACGATCTGCTTCAACTGCGAGTCCGCCTGCGGGCTGCTGGCCTTCGTCGATAAGGGCACCGGCGAGACGGTCAAGTTCGAGGGCAACCCGGCCCACCCGGGCTCCCGCGGCCGCACCTGCGCCAAGGGGCCAGCGACGATCAACCAGGTCCAGGATCCCGAGCGCATCCTGAAGCCGATGAAGCGCGTGGGCCCGCGCGGCGGCGGCCAGTGGGAGGAGACGACCTGGGAAGAGGCCCTGGACGACATTGGCGGACGCATCCGCAAGGCGTTCGACGAGGACCGCCACAACGAGGTCAGCTACCACGTGGGGCGTCCCGGCGAGGACCACTTCGTGCTGCGGATGCTCGAGGCCTGGGGCATCGACGGGCACAACAGCCACACCAACGTGTGCAGCGCTTCGGCGCGCCTGGGCTACAGCCTGTGGTTCGGTGCCGATCGGCCCTCGCCCGACCACGGCGGCGCGGAGTTCATCCTGCTGCTGTCGGCGCACCTGGAGACCGGTCACTACTTCAACCCCCACGCCCAGCGCATCATCGAGGCCAAGGAGCGCGGCACCGAGATCGCCGTGGTCGACACGCGCCTGTCGAACACCAGCACCCACGCGGACCGCTGGATCTCGCCCTGGCCCGGCAGTGAGGCGGCGATGCTGCTGGCGGTCGCGCGCCTCTTGCTCGAGTCCGACCGCGTCGACCACGCCTTCGTGCGGCGCTGGACCAACTGGCAGGCCTACCTCGAGGCCAACGACGAGGGCGGTCCGGGGACCTACGAGCGCTTCATCGAGAAGCTCAAGGACCTCTACGCCCACTACACGCCGCAGTACGCCGTGAAGGAGTGCTCGATCCTGCCCGGCACGGTCGAGTACCTCGCGGACCAGATCGCCAAGGCCGGCAGTCACTTCGCCAGCCACCTGTGGCGCAACACCGCCGCCGGCAACCTGGGCGGTTGGCAGGTGGCGCGGGCGCTGATGCTGCTGCACGTGCTCTCGGGCTCGGTCGGCACCAAGGGCGGCCTGAACCCCAACTCCTGGGACAAGGCGCACCCGCACCCCAGCGAGATGCCGCCGCCCATCACGCGCTGGAACGAGCGCCACTGGCCCAAGGAGTGGCCCCTCGCCCACTACGAGATGAGCTTCCTGCTGCCGCACTTGCTGCGCGAGCAGGACTCCAAGATCGACGTCTACTTCACCCGCGTCTACAACCCGGTCTGGACCAACCCCGACGGTTGCTCCTGGGTCGAGATGTTCGAGGAGGAGGGCCGCATCGGCTGCCACGTCGCGTTGACGCCGACCTGGAACGAGACGGCCCAATGGGCCGACTACGTGTTGCCCATGGGCCTGGGTCCGGAGCGCCACGACCTGATGAGCCAGGAAACCCACGCGGGCACCTGGATCGGCTTCCGTCAACCCGTGGGTCGCGAGTACGCGCGGCTCGAGGGGCGCGAGAGCGACACGACGCGCGGCACCAACCCCGGCGAGGTCTGGGAGGAGTCGGAGTTCTGGATCGCCCTGACCTGGCGCATCGATCCCGACGGCTCGCTCGGCATCCGCAAGTACTTCGAGTCCAAGCAGAACCCCGGCCGACCGATCGGCATGGACGAGTACTGGTCGGACGTGTTCGCGGGCGTGCCCGGCCTGCCCGATGCCGCGGCGGCCGAGGACACCACGCCCCTGGGCTACATGAAGCGCTACGGCGCCTTCGCCGTGCCCTACGCCGGTCAGGAGCGCTACGCCACGAAGGTCGACAAGGGCGGCCTCGAGCTCGAGGACGGCAGCCGCGCCGCGGGCTTCCCGACCCAGTCCAAGCGGCTCGAGTTCTACTCGTCGACCATGCGCGAGTGGGGCTTCCCGGACGGCGAAGTGCCCACCTACCAGCGCAGCCAGGTGCACTGGAGCCAGATGGACCTGGAGGCCGGCGAGCGGGCGCTGCTCCCCACCTTCCGCCTGCCGACCCTGATCCACACGCGCTCGGCCAACTCCAAGTGGCTGCAGGAGATCAGCCACACCAACCCCCTGTGGGTGCACCCCGAGGACGCCCGCGCCTTCGGCGTGGAGACCGGCGACCTGATCCGCGTCAACACGCGCATCGGCTACTTCGTGCCGCGCGTGTGGGTCACCGAGGGCATCCACCCCGGCATCGTGGCCTGCTCACACCACGTGGGGCGCTGGCGCCTGCACGACGGCATCGGCAACTCCATGGCCACGGCCACGGTCGACCTGACCAAGCCCCGCGCGGGCGCCTTCCTGTTCCGCCAGAAGAAGCAGGTCGGCCCCTTCGCCTCGCGCGACTCCGACACCTCGAAGGTCCACTGGCACGAGGCCGGCGTGAACCAGAACCTGACCTTCCCGGTGCAGCCCGACCCGGCCAGCGGCATGCACTGCTGGCACCAGAAGGTGCGCCTCGAGGTCGCGAACGCGGGCGACCGCTACGGCGACGTGTTCGTGGACACGGCCAAGAGCCGCGCGGTCTACGAGGAGTGGAAAGGCATGTGCGTGCCGGCCCCCGGCCCCGGCGGCCTGCGCCGTCCGCTGCACATGAAGCGCCCGCTCAAGCCGGTGGACGAGGCCTACAAGCTCTGACGCCGTGGCGTCCGCTGGCGGGCGCCGCCGAATGGCAGCGGGGCGAGTGGACCTGGTCCACTCGCCCCGCGCTCTTGTGTCTACCGATCCGGCTCAGGCCGCTTGTTCCGCAACCGCGCCGTCCTGGGCCGAGACCCGGTAGCCGGTCTCGAAGCTGCCGTCCGGGCCGGGGAGTCGCACGGTCACCGGAAGGCCGGGCTCGACCTCGGCGCCGAGCAGCTCGAGTTCGGCGACGCTCAGTCGCAGGTTGCGTCGGTGCTCGGCGAGCGCGGCCACGGCGATCGTCGATTGGGTGCCGTCACCACCCTCTCGCTCGATTCGTCGGAGGCGCCGCTCGAGCCGCTTGACTGCCATGAAGCGCTCGTCGAGCTCGTGCGCGATGGACTGGATCAGCGGGCGCAGCTTGTCGGCTTCTTGGAGTTCGTAGGCTTTCTTCACTTCAGGCCTCCATTCGGATTGGGGCGGAGGCACCACTCGGCGCCTCATGGGGTCAGGTTGTCTCTACGACTGGGAGCGGCGCGGCGGACCTGAAGCGCACGCGGGTCGACACCGATTCGTGGTCCGCAAATCGGAAACCGGTTTTCTACCGGCACTTGCGTCCGGGGAGCGGGATCGGGCGTCACACTCGCCGGGATCCCGCGTCGCGGGTGAAGGGCTCGATCCACACGCTCTTTTGGGCAGATCGACCGTTCGGTTCCAGCGGCACGCTCCCCGGAATCGCTCCGAGAGTCCGCCGACGGGATTGCCGGGCTAAGCTCGCGGGCCTCATGACTCGACGATCGACCAGCCCGGGGGCCCGGGGATTCGCGCTGGCTCTCGTTCTGGGCGTGGCCGCGGCCGCCACCGGCTGCGCGGGGCCGGGCGGGGGGAGTCCAGCGGTGCTCGACAAGGCGGTCGAGCTGGCCCACTGGATGGTCGGCTCCTTCGACAGCGCCGACCAGGCGGCCCAGGCGCCGGATGACTACCTCGACATCCACCTGGAGACGGTCCGCATCTGGACCGACCGCAGCGACGGCCCCTGGCTCTACGTGGAGCAGGCCGCCGCGACCGCCCTCGACCGGCCCTACCGCCAACGCGTCTACCACCTGGTGCGCGACGGCGCCGGCGTGCGTAGCGACGTCTACGAGCTGCCCGGCGACCCCCTGGCCCTGGCCGGCGCCTGGCGCGACCCCGCGCGGCTGGCGGGGCTCGGGCCCCGGGACCTGATACGGCGCGAGGGTTGCTCGATCTGGCTGCGGCGCACCCCCACGGGCTGGGTCGGCTCGACCCGCGGTCAGGACTGCGCCAGCAGCCTGGGCGACGCGGTCTACGCCACCAGTGAGGTGACGATCACCGCCACCTCCCTGTCCAGCTGGGATCGGGGCTTCGACGCCAACGGGGAACAGGTGTGGGGCGCGGCGGCCGGCGGCTATCGATTTGTCAAGCGCCGCTGAAGGCCGCGCGAGGCGATTCGTCATGCGCCGCTGAAGGCGGCCCGGGCACCGGCGCCTTGGTGCGCCGGCAGCACGCGATTGCCGTCCGGAGGGTTCGCCCGGCCCTCGATCTCCGTTGGTTCATGGCAGGGCGACCGCGAAGAGGCCCGATCGGGCTCGCCAGTCCCCCTCCTACCGGCGCCAGGAGCGAACCACGTTGCCCACCACCGCAAAGAGAAGAGTCGCGGGTGTCGCGACGCTGGTGCTGCACGCCAAGGGCGCGCCGCCGGGGACGATCCGCGTCTGGGTCGGCGCATTCCAGCGCCGCACGACCCCGCAGCTCGAGTGGTTCGTGGACGGGGTGCCGACGCAACCAAGAGCGGTGCGCCACCTGCGGAGCGTGCGGGCCGGCTTCGCGGAAGGCGCCGCGCCCGACCGCGCCTTCAGTGGGGTGTTCGATTTCGACGGCCAGGCCTCGCACGAGGACGTGAAGGTCGAGGTGCGCGCGGGCGACGACGTGGCCAGCCTGCGGACCCGCGCCCTGCCGCAGCAGACCCTGACCGACGGCAAGGACCCGTTCCACCTGGTGCTGGGCTCCTGCTTCCACGTGAAGGAGAGCCAGCCCCCCAACCTCGAGAAGACACTCAACCGGATCAGTCTGGCGGTCCGGCCCGGGCGACCCCAGCTCTCGCTGCTCATGGGCGATCAGGTCTACCTCGATCTACCGACCCTGCGCGACCTGCCCAAGGACCGCGCGCGTCTGGCCGAGATCTTCGAGGGTGAGTACACGCGCAACTGGATCCACCAAAGCGGCCTGGCGCCGGCTCTCCAGTTCGGACCGAGTCTGTGCCTGCCCGACGACCACGAATACTGGAACAACTTCCCCGAGGCCTCGCCGTTCATCGAGAACAGCTACACGAAGGCCGGGCGCAAGGCGTGGAAGGCGGCGGCTGCGGAGCAGTACGCCGGTTTTCAGGCCTCGCAGCCGGACACCTTGCCGCTGAGTGCGTCGACGACCATCGACGTGCACCCGCTGTCGATCTTCTTGGCCGACACGCGCACCGAGCGCCAGATGAATTGCGAGCGGTCCGCACCGGTCGGGTTGGGCGACGAGCTCGGCGCTTGGGTCGAGGAGCTCAACCGCAAGGGTCGCGTGGGGCTCTTGGTCACCGGCCAGCCGATGTTCGACGAGGCCGTGGGCGGGGCGCAGGGCCGCGTGGCCGATTGGACCCTGCCCAACTACAAGGACTACGGCGAGCTTGTGCGCCCCCTGTTGGCCGCGCGGAATCCGATCGTGTGCCTCACTGGCGACGTGCACTGGGGTCGGGTGACCGAGGCCGTCCGCTCCAGCGGCGGTGCCAACCTCTACGAGGTGATCGTGTCGCCCATGGCCCTGGTCACGAACGTGGCGACGGACTGGTGGAAGGAGGGGACCAACTGGGCCCGCGGGCTGTTCGGGACCCGCGACCCTTGGCCGCGCCACTCCCACCCCGCCGCGCCACCCCGACACTTCGCCCAGGACATCGTCAGCAAGACCTGGGCCTGCCGACGGCCGAAGTTCCGGCCGGACGGAATCGGAATTCGCCCGGAGCAGGAATTCGAAGGGCAGCGGGGGGACCAGCTCGGCCTGTTGACCTTCCGTCGCGTCGGCGCCCGCATCCACGCCAGCGTGCGCTACTTCCCCGTGGCCGCCGACGTTGCACCGGGGCCGCCGGTGCCCGTGTTCACCAGTCACATGCCCATGCCGCAGCCCTGATCCACTTCGGTCCGAGCCAACGGCTCTGCCTTCGATCCACAACGGGCCTTCGATCCACAACGGGCCCTCGATCCAAAGCCGGCCTTCGATCTACGACTGGCCTCAGGTCCACAACTCTGCACGAGATTCCAGACGCTGCCCTGGATCTCCAACTCTGCCCCTAGCTCCAAGACCATGATGCACCTCCAACGATCCACGTCCTCGAAGCCGAACGAGGACTTCGTCGAGGCGAAGCGCGCTGTCGCGACGGTGAAGAGGGCCGGCGCCAAGAAGGGCGACCGGATGCAAGACAACGTCGCGTGGTGCCAGGCGCAACCCGATCACGACGGCGGACACCTCTTGCTGCTCGGCGGGACGGACACCATCTCCTTGCGGATCCGCATCGCCCAGTCCCACGCGCGCTCGACCCTGACGCCCGGCAACTGGTCCCACGTGGCGCTGATGCCCGGCAAGCTCTACAAGAATGCGGGCAAGACTCCCCTGTTCCACGTGCCGGTGGCCGGGAGCGCGACTTCGCAGGCGATCGACAACAACGGCGTGGTCGAGGCGCGGCTCGAGGATTTCGCCGACCGCAAGGCCTACCCCAACATCGCCCTGATACGCCTGCCCGTGGCCCAGTCGGAGCTGAGGGCGGCGATCAAGACCTTCAGCCACGACCGTGGCCTGATCGATGCGCTCGACCTGGTCGTCACCTGGCTGGCCTTCTCATGGGGCGTGGGTGCCTCGCCCAACCCCCTGCTGCACGAAGTGGGCGTTCCCTCGGCCGTCTTCGCCGAGCACGTCGTGGGCAGCAGCGGTTTCGAACTGACCCCCGGCCTCGCCAGTCGCAGCTCGTGCCCCGAGGCGATCTGGCAGTCGGCGCGCTACTGGTACAAGTTCCACACCCAGGCGACCGAGCAAGGTGAACGCCTCTCGGGGACCTGGAACCTCGAGCACTACATGGACGGCGTGCTGCGCGTCGCCCCGGGAAGCTGACCCCATGACCACCCGACTCTCCCGCGACATCGCCACGCTCGAGCCCCGTTACGACGTGGTCGTGGTCGGTTCCGGCTACGGCGCCGCCATTGCGGCCTGCCGACTGGCCCGTGCGGGCCAATCGGTCTGCGTGCTCGAGCGCGGGCGCGAGTTCGATCGCTTCCCGACGACCCTCGGGGCGGCCAAGGACGAGTTGTCCTTCACCCTCACCACGCGCGAGGCCTCGGCGCGGCTCGGCAATCCCAACGGGCTCTACGACTTCCGCGTCAACGACGACGTGAACGTGTTCCAGGGCAACGGCCTGGGCGGCACGTCCCTGATCAACGCCAACGTGGCCCTACGGCCCACGCCGGAGGTCTTCGAGGGCGACGCCTGGCCGGACGCCCTGGTGGAGGACGGCGGTGAAGGGTTGGAACGCGGCTTCCAGCGGGCCGAGGCCATGCTGCAGCCCACCCCCTACCCGGCGGGCGCGCCCGAGTTGAAGAAGCTCAGCGCCCTCGAACGCTCGGCCGAGGCCCTGGGCGCGGGCCACTGCTTCTACCGTCCGCCGATCAACGTGGCCTTCGAGGACCGCGTCAACGCCGCGGGGGTGACCCAGGTGGCCTGCAACCTGTGCGGCGACTGCGTCACCGGCTGCAACACGGGCTCCAAGGGCACCCTGACCCAGAACTACCTGCCCGACGCCGTGCGCCACGGGGCGGAGATCTTCACCGAGGCCTCCGTGCGCCACGTGGAGCGCCAGGGCGACGGGTGGGTGGTGCACTTCGACGCCCTGTGCGCGGGGCGTGAGCTGTTCGGCGATCAGGAGCTGTTCGTGCGAGCCGGCCGGGTCGTGCTCGGCGCGGGGGCCCTGGGCAGCACCGAGATCCTGCTGCGCTCGGCCGCCCGGGGCCTCTCCCTCTCGCCGCGCCTGGGCGCGCGCTTCACGGGCAACGGGGACGTGCTGGCCTTCGCCTACAACGCCGACGAGCGCATCGACGGCGTGGGCGCGGGCGACGACGAACCCGACCCCGAGCACCCGGTGGGCCCCTGCATCACCGGGATCATCGACCTGCGCGATCGCGAGGGCGTCGCGCACGACATGGTCATCGAGGAGGGGTCGTTGCCGGGTCTGGCGCGGGACTTCCTCGGCGGGGCCCTGGCCGTGGCGGCGAAGCTGGACGGCGAGGACACCGACTCCGGCTTCATGGACTCGATCGGCGAGCGATTGCGGCAGTGGGGAATCGGGGGCAAGGCCCTCGATCACACCCAGACCTTCCTGGTCATGAGCCACGACGACGGGGCCGGACGCCTCGAGCTCGACGGCGACCACGTGCGCGTGCACTGGGAGGACTATGCCGACCAGCCGATCTTCGAAGAGGTCGACCGCACCCTGTACCAGGCCTCCGTGCCCCTGGGGGCGACCTACGTGCGCAACCCGGGCAGCACCGAGATGCTGGGCGAGCGCCTGGTGACGGTGCACCCCCTGGGCGGCTGCCCCATGGGCGCCGACGCCAGCCGCGGCGTCGTGGACCACGCAGGTCGGGTGTTCCGCGGAGATGGCGCCGAGGGCGCGGTGCACGAGGGCCTCTACGTCCTCGACGGCTCGATCATCCCGCGCCCCCTGGGCGTGAACCCGCTCCTGACCATCTCGGCCCTGGCGGAGCGCGCCTGCGAGATCATGGCCCAGGACGCGGGCTGGGACGCGAGCCAGATCGTCCGCGGGGTCGACGCGACGACACCCGTCGGCGCCGCCGGGCCGCGGCCCGTGGGCGTCGAGTTCACCGAGACCATGCGCGGCTGGATCGACCTCGATCCCGAGGCCGAGGCCGGACCCGCGGCGGCCGCCCGGGGCAAGGACGTGGACGCGGCCTTCGAATTCACCCTCACGGTCGGCGTCGACGACATCCGCGCCTTCTCCCGCGACCCCCTGGCTACGGCCACGATGTTCGGCACCGCCCTGGCGCCGGTGCTCTCGGACGGGCCGATGACCGTGCACGATGGTCGCTTCCGGCTCTTCGTTCCGGACGACGACCGGGTGCGTCGGCGGCGCATGGAGTACTCCATGAACCTCGAGACGATCGAGGGCGAGAGCCTTCGCTTCACCGGTTGGAAGGAAGTCCGCGACGACGCCGGGATCGACGTGGTGGCCGACACGACGACCCTGTTCTTCCACGTCGACGACGCCGCGGGCGCGCGCCGGGGCGCGGGGCAGCTGGTGATCGAGCCCCTCGACTTCGCCCGGCAACTGAGGACGATGAAGGCCACCGGGGCTTCGTCGAAGCTCGAAGGGTTGGGCGCCCTGGCGCGCTTCGGGGGGCTCTTCGCCGGTTCCCTGCTGGACGTGTACGCGCCCTTCTTCGCCGGTGACAGTGCGAACACGGTGACGCGCAAGGACCCGAGTGCGCTCGGTACGAGTGCGAATCTGACGGTCGACGTGCCGCCGCGGGAGCGTCGGGCGATCGCCGCCCCCGTGCCCGAGGTGCACCCGCTCGTGACCGCCGACGGGGTGGAGCTGCGACTGCTGCGCTATCGGGCCGGGGACCGCCGGCCGCTCCTGCTGCTGCACGGTCTGGGCGTCTCCAGTCGCATCTTCACGATCGATACGATCGAGCAGAACCTGGTCGAGGCCCTGTGCGCGGCCGGGCACGACGTGTGGCTGCTCGAGAACCGCACCAGCATCGAGGTGCCCGCCGCGCACGAGCGCTTCAGCGGGGACGAGATCGCCGACCACGACTACCCGGCCGCGATCGCCCACCTGCGCCGGGTCACCGACTTCGACCAGATCGACGTGGTCGGCCACTGTTTCGGTGGCACGACCCTGTTCATGGCGCTGTTGAGCGGCATGACCGGGGTCCACTCGGTGGTCACCTCCCAGACCGCGGCCCACGTGGTGGCGCCGCTGATGACCCGCTTGAAGAGCGGCCTGCACCTGCCGGGCGTGCTCGACCTGATGGGCGTCGACAGCCTGACGGCCTATGCGGGCGAGCACCCCACCTGGCGCGCCAGCCTGTTCAGCAAGCTCTTGCGCCTGCAGCCGCTCGAGGCCGAGGAGTGGTGCTCCTCGTCGGTCTGCCATCGCATCGCCTTCCTCTACGGCCCGCTCTACGAGCACGACCGGCTCAACCGAGCGACCCACGAGGCCCTGCGCGAGATGTTCGGGGTCGCCAACATCGACGCCTTCGCGCACCTGGCGCGGATGGTGCGAGCCGGCCACCTGGTCGGCGCCAACGGCTCCGAGCGGTACCTGCCACACCTGGACCGGCTCGACCTGCCGATCACCTTCATCCACGGCTCCGAGAACGCCTGCTTCGAGCCGGCCACGACCCGTCGCACCCACGATGCCCTGGTCGAGCGCTTTGGCCCGGACCGCTACAGCTACCACCTAATCGACGGCTACGGGCACATCGACTGCATTTTCGGGGCCCACGCCTCGCGCGACGTCTACCCCGCGATCCTCGCTCACCTGGATCGCTTCTCGCCCGCCTAGCCAGGCCAGGAGGCCGCCATGCACTCGGAACCCTTGATCTGGACGGATGTGGACGCTGCGAACGGCGTGGTGCTGCGCTCCACCGGCGAGGGCCTGCCCCTGTTCCTGTTCCCCGGCATGGAAGGCGACGGAAGTAGCTGTCTGCACCTGGCCCAGCCGGCCGTCGAGCAGGCGATCGCCGCGGGTGCGCCGACGATCGAATTGGTCGTGGTGGACTTCAGCGCCGAGCGACACGCCAGCCTCGAGGCCTTGGTCGGCACCTGCAGCGACCTTGTCCGAGGGCACTTGCAGCGCCGCGGGGCTGAGTCCTGCCTGGTGTGGGGCCAATCCTTCGGCAACCTCCTGGCGGCGGTGGTCGCGCCTGCGCTCGGAGCCCGCGTCGACGGCTGCGTGCTCTTCAGCCCCTTCTCCGCCCTACCGGCCGGGCGAACTCGGCTGGCGAGCCTGGCCATGGCCGTGACCCCGACCTTCCTCTATCGCGCGGTGATCGGTCGACTGGGGAGGCTCGCCTTCGGCCCCACCGGCGACGGAGTGGACCACGGGTTCTTCGCAGGGCTGCGGCGCATGACCGCCGGGCAAGTTCGTCGCCGCACCGGTTGGCTCCGCTCACGGAAGTTCGCCGACCGCTTCGCCCGGCTCGAGGCGCCGGCCAGGGTCTGGCTGGGTGCGCGCGACCGCCTGATCGACCTCGAAGAGCAGCGGCGCTTCTTCGGCGAGCTCAGCCGGCGTCGCCCCGGCTGGTCCCTTCACGTACTCGACAGTTGTGGCCACGTGGTGCTGCCCTCGCCGATCGTCACTGCCGTTCGCAGGGACCTGGCGCTCTGGCTGGTCGAGTGCGCCGAGCGCGCCCAGGGTCTGCGCTCGGTCGAGCTGCGGCCTCCCTCCCGTACCGCGGCACCGATCCGCTCGGCCTCAACCGGAGTGAGTGTTGCAGAGGGCGACGTCAGCCGTGACGATCCCTCCGCACCGGAATCCCCATCGCCCTGACCAGAAGGGCACGCGAAGCCCCCCACCTTGGACCCGATCCGCCGCGCCGCCCACGTCGTCACCCCGCCGTTCATGTGGCTGGCGATGCAGCTCAAGCTCTTCGCCTACCGCCAGCCCCTGCGCCCGCTGCGTTGGGTGCTGCTCGAGCTGACCCAGGTCTTCGACTTCGCGATGGTCTTCGCGAACGTCCAGAACTACGCGATGTCGATCAACCACCGCCTCTTCGGCGGTGACTTCCTGTTCGGCAAGGCGGTCATGGTCACCGGCCACGCCCGGGCGCTGGAGGAGATCCCCCACATCCGCCTGCGCGGCAGCCGCTTCATGGGCGTGCCGATGGTCGCGGGGGATCCCGGGGTGTTCGTCACCAACGCGGGGCCGATCACGACCTCCCAGCCCGCGCGCCGGGTGCTGCGCGAGCACATGAATCGGGAGATCGTCAGCGACTGGCTGACCTCGCCCGACTACCCGACCCTGCAGGCGCGCTGCGCGGACATCCTGGCCGACTGGAAGGCGTCGCCGCAGATGGCGTCGATGTTCGGCGTGCGCGGCACCTCGACCCGGATCATGGTGCGCCTGCTGTCGGGCCAGGACCTGCCGGCGGCCCAGGCCGAGGCCGTCACGCGCGCCTACTTCTTCCGCTTCGGCGAGCACACCCTGTTCGGCTACTACGCGCCCTTCGTCCTGGGCCTGCTCGGCACCCGCGAGCGCATGCGCCGCGACGCCTACCGACCCCTGCAGGACCTGGGGATCGACGAGCTGCGGATCGACATGGTGCTGTTCGCGGCGATGTTCAGCCTGGGCACGATCGTGATCAAGTGCCTCGAGTACGCGCGCCGGTACGACGTGGACTGGAGCGGGCTGACCCACGACGAGCGCGTGCGCTTCGTGATCGAGACCCAGCGCCTGTACCCCACCGTGACCAGCGTGCACCGCATCCTCGAGCGGCCCGAGGAGGTGGTCATCCGCGGCAAGCGGGTGCGGCTCTACCCCGGCGAGGAGATCGCCTACCCCTTCGTGGCCATCAACCGTGACCCGGCGGTCTTCGCCGAGCCGGACGAGTTCCGCTTGGATCGGCCGCAGTCGGAGGTCGACGCGGTGCTGTCCTGGTCGACGGGCTTCCACGCCTGTCCGGTGAAGGACCTGTCGATCCTGGTCACCGTGCTCCAGCTCGACGCCCTGGCCGAGCGGGGCGACCTGCGCGCGCTCTCCTTCTTCAACATCGAGGTCTGAGCGTGGGGCAGGCGGGTGCAGAGCGCTGGAACGATCGCCTGCGGGGGCGCTGGCGCGGGCCGCGGAGCCTGACGACGGTGCTGCCCCTGGATTCGGGGGCCGGCCCCGGCGAGGACCCGGCGGCCGCGCGCGATCGTGTGCGCAGGTTGGAGCCCGACCTGGTGCAAAGGCTCGGTGAGGTCAGCGACCTGCACTTCCTGCGGCTGGTCGTGGTGCCCGCGGACGAGCGCACGGGGCAAGGCCTGCGCCTGCTCCTGAACGTGATCCACGACCGGCCCCTGGACGAGCACCTGGCCGACTTGACCCGACGGGCCGGCGACGTGCTGATCGACATGCTCGGGAGCACGGCGCCCTCCGGCCGCCCGATGGACCTGCCGCCCTTCCTGCTGCAGCACCGCGTGCGCGACGACGCGCTCTACATCGGCGCCGTGGGCCGCACCGTGCAGGAGATCCAGGCCGAGCGGCGGCTGCGCGACGCCCTGGCCGAGCGCGTGGACCGCGAGGAGGCCAGCGGTCGTTGGGAGAGCCTGGACGCCGAGGCCGCGCGGCGCGAGCTGCGCGCCATCGCCCGGACCGAGTGGACCGGCCCCGAGTTCCCCCTGGGCCGGCTGCCGCGGCCGACCCGATCCCAGCGCACGCTGAAGCTCGTCGACCTGGCCCTGGTGCTGACCTTGTTCCCGATCATCGGCGTGCTCGGCTACGACCTGATGGACGCCGTGCGGCGCATGGAGCCGGGGCCCAAGCGCGCGCTGACCCGCATGGGCGCCTGGATCTGGTGGCTGTGGGGTGCGATCCCGACCGCCGTCGCCTTCCTCGTCGTGCGCGGCCTGGAGCTGTGGGAGCGCCCCCTCGAGGCACCCGGTCCGACTGAGGCCGAGCTCCAGGCCCTGGAGCAGGCCGAGGACGAGCGTCCGCGCAACGAGCTCACGGTCTGGTTCCCGGTGCGCGACAACTGGCTCTCGCGTGTGCTGCTGCGCGTGATCCTGTTCGGCGCCGAGCGCGGCACGCGGCACTTCTGGGCCGACGGCGCCCTGGCCGGCGCCCGCAACATCCACTACGCCCGGATCCTGCAGGTCGACGGCGGCCGCTCGATGATCTTCATGAGTGACTACGAGGGCAGCTTCGACGCCTACATCGATCACTTCGTCGGCATCGGCGGCAACCACCGCGCCGTGGTGCCGATCTCGTCGCGCCTCGCCGGCTGTCCGAAGACGCGCTGGCTGTACCTGCAAGACGACCCGCCCAGTTTCCGTCCGGGCTGGAAGCAGCTGATCCGCACCTACCAGACCGACGCCTCGGTCTGGTACAGCGCCTACCCCGACCTGACCTGCAACGACGTGTTGAACCACGCCGCGATCCGCGACGGCCTGTTCGCCGACGAGCTGTCCGACCAGGAGGCCCGCGCCTGGGCGCGGCGGATCTGATGGCGGCGGTAGGCGAGACGCCGCGCGTGAACGTCGAGACCGACGACATCCAATCCCTGGTCTTCACCGGCCACGGGGACCAGCCGGCGTCGATCGCCCTGTGGCTCGAGGCCACGGGCGACGTGGCCGCCGCGCGCGAGGGCCTGTGCGGCCTCGTCTACGAGGACGAGGTCTGGTTCGGGCGACGGGAGCGCAGCGCAGAGCCGCGGCTGCACCTGGCCCTGAGCGCCGCGGGCCTGCGCGCCCTCGACGCCCCCGGCGATCAACTGGAGCAGCTCGAGCGGCCCTTCCGCCAGGGCATGGTCACGCCGCGCCGCAGCCGCGCCCTGGGCGACCGTGGCCGCAACGATCCGGCGGGCTGGAGCTGGGGCGACCGCGCGGCCCACGCCCTGCTCTTGATCTACGCCCCCACCCCGGATTCGGCCCGGGCGCGGGCGGCTGCGCTCGTCGATCGCCTGGCTCCCGGCTGGCGGCCCCTGCACGAGCTCGCGATCCACCTGCCGGACCACGGACGTGAGCCCTTCGGCTTCCGCGACGGGATCGCGCGCACGCGGATCGCCTGGGACGGCGACGGGCGCGATCGACCGGGGCTCGACAGCCTGCCGCCGGGGGAGGTGCTGTTGGGTCATCGCGACGCGGTCGAGCGCGTCCGAGAGGTGCCGACCCTGGCCGCGAACGGGTCGTACTTGGTGGCCCGTCAGCTTGAGCAGGACGTGGCCGGCTTCTGGCGCTTCTGGCTCGAATGCGCCGAGGGCGATGCGGACTCGGCCCTGTGGCTGGCCTCCAAGGCCGTGGGTCGCTGGCCCAATGGCATGCCGATCCGCGGCTCGAGCCCGAGCCCCGAGCCGGCCGCCGACGAGGCCGCGATCCTCGCCGGCCCGAGCTTCGGCGACGATCCCCATGGCGAGCACTGCCCGCGGGGCGCCCACGTGCGCCGCTCGAACCCGCGCGACGCGCTCACCGCGGACGCTCAACGCTCACGCGACATCGTGGCCCTACACCGGCTGCATCGGCGCGGGCGCATGTACGGCGCCGACGCTCCGCTGGACTGGTACCCGCAAGCCCTGCGCGCGGCCCTGCCCGCCGGCGGCGACGCCGAGGCCGAGCGGGGCCTGCTCTTCATGACCCTGTGCGGCGACATCGCGCGTCAGTTCGAGTTCGTCCAGCAGTCGTGGCTGGCCCACCCCAAGTTCGCCGACCTGTTCGACGAGGTCGACGCGATCGCCGGCGGCGACCAGATCCCGGGCGACGCGGGGCACCTGACGATCCCCCAGGGCAGCGGGCCTCGGGCCCTGCGGCGGCGCCTGGCCGGGGTGAAGGGTTGGGTCACGGTTCGCGGCGGCGGCTACTTCCTGCTGCCCGGCCGAAGAGCGATCCTCGACGTGCTCGCTCCCTGACCAAGCCCCATGCTGAACCACCTCAACCCCCTCGAATGGACCGAGGCCACCTGGTCGGCGTTCTTCTGGGTCATGGCCGCCTGGAACTTCGCCCTGGCCCTGCCGGCGCTGTTCAAGCCGACCCTGGGCGTGCGGATCCTCTTCGGCTTCGCGCGCGACGACTCCCTCAGCCGCGCCCAACAGCAACTCGTCTCCCTCGGCATCCTGGTCTTCGGGGTCGCCTACGCCCTGGTCGCCCTGGATCCGGGCAGCGGTGCGGGGCTGGTGCGGCTCGGGATCATCGGCAAGCTGACGGTCCTGGCCGCCTTCGCCGTGCTGCACCACCAGGGCCGGGCCACCAAGATCGCCCTGGCGATGGTGCTCGGCGACGGGCTGTGGTCGGTGTTCTTCGGGCTGTTCCTGCTGCGCTCGACCTCGTGACAGCAGTGGGCTGCACGCCCGGTCAGCCGCGGGGCTCGACCGTCGGCGGAAACTCGAGCGTCAGGCGGTAGATCGCCATCCAGATCGGGAACTCGACGACGCAGCGGTGGCAGACGAAGCCCTCCCGCCGCAGGTCGCCAGCTTCGAAGCAGTGGTCCAGGACCTCGACGTGGCGCGGGTGGATGCGCTCGAGTCCGGCCAGCAGGTCGGCCCCCGGCAGCAGGATGCGCGGCTCGCCCGGCAACCGGTCGTACCACTGCTTGTAGTCGATCGTCCCGAAGGCGTCGGGGGTGGCGCGGTAGGCGCCGGCGCGCAGAACGCTGGAGTTGGCCAGGGGCGCTTCGACCCAGAGGTCGTGCACCAGCGTGCGGACCGGTGTGCGCACCGCCGCCAGGGTGCCGTAGCCGTTGTCCCCGCCGGGCTCGAGCCGTGAGACCCCGCGGTTCCGCACGGGACCGCTCCACACATCGATCGGCCGCTCGCCCATGTGGCGCCCGTCGTAGGTGGTGAGTACCCGGCGCTCGTCGATGCGCGCCCGCGTGATGGCCAGGTCGGGGGTGCCGAAGCGCTGGTGCAGGCTGTCGGCCGGGCCCGCGAGCTCCGTCTCGTCCTCGACCCCGACCGGTGCATAGTGCTTCGCCATCAGCGGCGCCGCGTCCGGTCGCGCGCGATAGCCGAGCTGGCCCAGGGCGCCGATCGAATCGAGGTCGCCGGACCGCTCGCGTGAGCGGTAGAGGATCGTGACCACGACCATGGCGTCGCAGGCTGAGCCCGTCAACGTGCTCGCGGCCTCGTGCATCCGCGCGCGCACGGCCGTCCCGTCGGCACCGCCCTCGGCTGCGCCCGGGCCAATCGCCGCCGCCTCACGCAGGGCGGCCACCAAGCGGCGCTGGCTCCCGCCGCCCTCGTGGATCAGCTCGGCGAAGGCGGCCACCGCCCCGCGCGCGGCTTGGCACAGCTCGGGCGGGCAGCCGCGGCGTTCGAGGGCGGCGACGAACAACTCCAGGCCGTCGACGCCGGGCAGGATGCGCGCCAGCTCGGCCGGCTCGCCCCGGTGCTGAACCGCGGCCAGGACGCGCCGGCAGAGCGGGCCCTTGAGCTCCGCCCAACGCGCCACGGCCTCACCGGTCAGGGGCCGCAGGGGAATCCAGTCGTACAGCCGGCGGAACTCGGCGCGGATGCGCTCGCACTGACTGCGCACGCGCTCCAAGTCGACCCGCGCCCCGGTGGTCAAAGGCGCGGAGCGAGCTTGGGTACGAGCATCGGTACGAGCTGCAGTCATGGGTGCCGTCGCCGGCCGGTCGAGCCCTGCCGAGGAAATCGACGATCAGGGCGCGAGGGTGAGTGCAACGGCCTCGCTGGCGGAGAGCAAGGCCCCCGCCGGCAGATCGAGCAGCAGCATCGAGTGGTACAGGGTCGTGCCCGCGAGGCCGGGATCGGTAGCGGCGGGAATCGAGATCTGCGCCGTACCCCGACCGGCGCCGTCGAGGACGCCGAGGGTCCCGACCAACGGGCCCTGGTTGGCGCTGGTCAGGGTGAAGTTCGTGTAGGCGTCGACCGCCAGGGGAATGTGGACACCGCTCAGCTCCAACCCCGGCGCCGTCGCCGTCGCGCTGCCGAGCACGATGTAGGCCAGGCCCGGGCCGACCGTCGGGCCGGCGTTGAGCGCCAGGGACTGCACACCGCCCGAGACCAGGGAGACCGCCGGCTGGTCGGCGTCCATGCGCGGACCGTGGTAGTAGATGATCTTCGTGTCGGGGCTCAGGATCCCCCACAGCCCACCGCCGCCGGCGGCTTCCATGGCGAGGTCGAAGGTCGTGAGCGGCAGGAAGCCGGCCGCGACCGTTCCGTTGAGCGCGCCGGTAACCACGGCGGTCGAGTAGGTGCCGGCGGGCGCGCCCCAGCCGAGATCTCCGCCGGTGACGCTCCACTCCACATGCCCCTGCTCGTGGTTGGCGGACAGGTGCATGCCGAACAGCGCCGCGGACTGGACTCCGTTGGTGGTCCAGTCGGTCACCAGTTGGGTCCGGACGATGTTCTCGCCCGCGGCGGGGGCCAGCACCGTCGCGAAGACGATGCTGCCCTGGAAGGGCTCGAGCACCAGGGGCATGACCGTGGCGTGGGTCGCGGTCACCTCCTGCGCGTCGGCCGCGGGAGCTCCCGAGCACAGGATCAGCGAGGTGGACAGGGTCAGCTTGGTGGTCAGGTTCATCGGTGGCCTCGTTGGTGGATCGGGCGGCGCTGGGGGCGGGGCAGGCTCACTCGAGTCAGCAGAAACGATGTGAGATCGATCTCACATCAGACGTCAACCCTAGCCCGGCCGGCCGATCGCGGTCACACCGTGAATCCGGGTCTCACCCAACTCACCTCTCGGGGGGGCTTAGAGCAGCGCTCCCGGCAAACCTGCGTAGAGGTAACCACCGTACCCGACGATGGTTGCATACATCAGGAGCTCGACGTTCTCCTGCCAGGGCTGCTCGCGGCGCAGGGCTCCCCAGACGTGAACCAGGAGCAGCGCCGCCGCGGAGCCGAGCAGGATCTCGAGCGACTCCAGGTGCGACTCAGGGTCGGGGGCCGCCCGGAAGGTCGCGGCCGACAGGACCAACGCCACCCCACCCAAGCAGCGGCCGAGGTAGACGGTGAAGGCTTGCTCCGTCGGCAGCCTCCAGCCGAAGGCCCGACCCCATTTCAATGGCACCAGGAACAGGGGCACGGCCGACCCGAGCAGGAAGGCCACGCCCACGATCCACAGGAACCAGCTCGTCGTCGAATGGTCGGGGTCGATCATGGTCAGTCCTCCGCGCGGGCGAATCTAACCTGGGCGGTCCGGTAGACGAAGCCGGCTGTAGTCGGGCGTCGCACTACCCGCGTGTTGCGAGCACCACGCGCTGGGATCCGCGAGCGCGCTGGACGACGCGAGCGGCGAGCCGCGAGCGGATCTGCCGCACAGCGAAGCCCCGCCCGGGGAGAAGCGCGGCCCGGCGACTCGCCCCACACACGAAGCGGCCCGGCCCGCGATGTCGCGCGGACCGGGCCGTATGCCGAGCCTATCGATCAAGCTCGAAGTCGAGCGCGGCTCACTGCACCAGGCTGGCGGCGTTCACGTCCCAGCCGGCGGGCAGGCCCTGGGCGCTGCCGTCGAAGTAGGCCGAGAAGCTGCCGGAGGTGGCCGAGCCGAAGCTCCCCGTGAAGCGGAACAGGTCCTCGTCACCGCCCGAGAGCCCCGTGACGCCGAAGGCGCCGAGCGTCGAGATGTAGGCCGTGTTGCCGTCCTGGTGGATGGCGGTCACGTCCTCGCTCGAGCTGGTCGACAGGCCCACGTCGGAGCCGTCCAGGTGCATCACGGAGTTGCCCGAGGTCGACGAACCCAGGGTCACCCAGACGAAGCGGAAGACGTCCTCGTCCTGGATGCCGGAGAGGCCGTTCACCGACGCGGAACCCACCGTGGACAAGAGCAGGTCCTCGTTAGCGTCCATGCAGACCCCGTCGACGTCTTCGCCATTGGTGGTCAGGCCGATGTCGGAGCCGTCCATCAGGAAGGTCCAGACCCCGGCGGTGTTCGCACCGAGGCTCGAGGGGGTGAAGATCACCAGGTCCGAGTCGTCGACGGTCGTGCCACTGGGCCCACCGACCACGCCGGGGATCGAGAAGCTCGCGGTGAGGCTGATGATGAAGTCACCGTTGCTCATCACGTGCAGGGCGTCGATCGCCGCCGAGGCCAGGCCCACGTCCGAGCCGTCGAAGACCAAGGCCATCGCACCCGTGGCCGGGTCCCAACTGACGATGTCCTCGTTGGCGACGGTGCCTAGCCCCGTGACCGCGTTCGAGCCCACGCTGGCCATGTAGACCTGCGGGCCGCCCGTCGGCGGGCTGGTGATGTTCACCGTGGCGGTGTCGCTGTCGGTGAGTTGGCCGTCGCTGACGGTCAGGGTCACCGTGTAGCTGCCCGCCGAGGAGTAGGTGTGGCTGGTGGTCGCGCCCGAGCCGCCGGAGCCGTCCCCGAAGTTCCAGGTGTAGCTGGTCAACGGGTCACCGTCGGGGTCGAAGGACCCCGTGCCGTTGAAGCTGACCGCGTTGCCGACGGTGCCGGACTGGTTCGCACCGGCGTTGGCCACCGGCGGGTTGTTGGTCGGCCCACCGCCCCCGGTCACGGCATTGATCGCCGCCAGGAAGTCGACGCGACCGTGGTTGTCCCAGGTGGAGCCGCCGTTGGGCGAGTCGCCCGTGTCATCGGGCAGGTTGTTGGCCGTGTCCTGGATGATCGCTTCGATGTCGTCGTTGGTCAGGTTCGCGCCCAGGTCCTTGGAGCGCGAGACGATCAAGCCGGCGAGACCGGCCACGATCGGACCTGAGAACGAAGTGCCCGAGGAGAGGATCCAGTAGTCCTGGCCCGCGTCGCCGCCGGCCACGGTGCCGACCGCGGCTCCGACCAGCAGGTGACCGGGCGCGACCACGTCGACCGCGGCGGTGCCGTACTGGGAGAAGTAGGCGCGACCGTCGAGGTCACCGGAACCGCCGCCGAGCACCGAGCCCGAATCGCTGGCCCCGACCGAGATCACGTGGGCCAGGGAGGCCGGGTACTCACTCGAGCTCGAGTTGCTGTTGCCAGCGGAAGCGACCTGCACCACCCCCTGGCCCCAGGAGTAGTTGACGGCGCTCTGCACCGTGCTCGAGAAGCCGCCGCCGAAGGACATGTTGGCCACGTCCGCACCGTTGTTGGCCGCGTAGGTGATCGCGTCGGCGATGTCGAAGGTCGAAGCCCCGCCGTCATCGGTGAAGATCTTCACCGGCATGATCTTGCAGTTCCACGCCGCGCCGGCCATGCCGTTGCCGTCGTTGCCACGGGCCGCGGCGCAGGAGGCCGAGAAGGTCCCGTGGAAGGTGCCGTCGTCCGCGGCGCCGTTGCCGTCGTTGTCGAAGCCGTCGCCGTAGTCCGGGTTGGGGTTGTTGTCGTTGTTGCGGAAGTCCCAACCGTTCACGTCGTCGACGAAGCCGTTGCCATCGTCGTCCACACCGTTCCCGGCGATCTCACCCGGGTTGGTCCAGATGTTCGGCGCGAGGTCCGGGTGGTTGAGCTCGCAGCCGGTGTCGATCACCGCGATGACCACGTCGCTACGGCCGGTGGTGATGTCCCAAGCCCCCTCCGCGTCGAGGTTGCTGTCCGCACCGATGCCGTTGTAGACCCACTTCTGCAGGTCGTTGGCGACGCCCGAGTAATTGTCGTAGAAGCCGTCGTTGGGGATGTTGTGGAGGTACGACAGGAAGTTCGGCTCGACGTACTCGACCCGCGGATCGTCGCGCAGGGCGCGCAGGGCGTCGGCCACGGTCCACCACTCCGGGAGCTCGTAGAGCACCGCGCCGATCGAAGCGTTGGAACGCAGGCGCCGCAGCCCGAACTCGGTCTCGAACCCACGCACCGCCAGCTCCTGCGCTTGGCTGTGGTGCTTGATGATCAGTTCCCCAGGTCGGAAGGTCGGGCGGCTGTCGACCGCCTTCTGCTCGGGAACGATGCGGAGCGGGCTGCCTTGGTCGACAGTCGCATTCTGTTGCATCGCGGTTGCGGTCGCTGCGAAGAACAGAGGAGCTGCGCACAGGGCGAAGCCTGCGCGTTGGCTGGGGAGTTGCATGGGTCCTCTTGGGGGTGGGCAGGATCGACCCGAGGCCGGGCAGCGGCCAAGGGTCGAGCATCTTCGGTTCCTTGCGTCGAGCCCGCGGCGGTTCCGCGGCGCTCGCGCGCGAGGCTCTGCAACGCTAGCAATCGCCAGCGTTACCGCCCGTTCACGAAATCGCCGCTGACTCCCGAAAAAGCCAGGCCAGCGCCAAGCGTGGGACCGCCGTCCCCAGGGCCGGCGATCCTTCGCGGAACACACGCGCTCCGTCGCGCGTTGGCACCGCCCGGGGTGCTTGTCGCTACCGAGTCCGCCCCCCTACCAAGGACGACCTTCGAAGCCGGGGGGATCGCAACGAACGGCCGAAGGCCGGCACCGCACGAGCGGTACCGGCCTCGGTTGACCCGCGCCGCGGGTCGGAAGCCCGCTGCCCCCGATCAGGGCGCGGAGATCGTGAAGCTCACCAGGTTCGAGCTCGACAGGTTCAGGGGCGGCAGGACGCAACTGCTCCAGGCCCAGACCGCTTGGGCGTGCAGAACTGCGCCGACGAGACTCGGCGAGTTCGGCAGGGGCACCGGGGCGAGGCCGTTGCCCGACGCGTCGCTCGCGAAGTCGAGCAACAGGGTCGGCGTCGACAGCAGCACGTTCACGTGCAGCGTCACCCCCAACCCGAGGATGTCCGAGCCGGTGATGTCGGCCACGTTGCCGACCAGCAGGAAGCCCGTGCTCGAGGCCGGCGCGTTGGTGCATGTGAAGCCGAAGCCGGCCGTGTCGATCTGGGCCGGAAGGGCCAGGCCGATCACCTGGGGACCGTTGCAGCCGGGGGTTCCGGCCCCCTGGACCACCGGCGCCGGGTCGCTCGAACCTTCGTAGGTGTAGAAGACCTGGGCCAGGCCGCCGTTGAAGGCGAACTCGTCGTTGTCGGACGAGCCGATGACCGCGACGCCGTCGTCCAGCGCGACGCAATGACCGAAGTTCTGGTCGCTCTTGATGTCGTCGTAGAAGTACGACTGCACCAGCGGCCAGCCCCCTCCCCCGTCGCGGCGGAAGCCGTAGGCGGCGCCCGCGTCGAGCTTGAAGTTGACGATCTGGTGAATCGCCCCGATCAGGGCGTAGTCGCCGTCGATCGCGACCGACTGACCGAAGTGACCGTTGGACTGATTGATGCCCGGGAGCAGCTTGGCGACCTCGAGCCAGGTGTTCCCGGCTTGCAGCTCGAAGACGTAGGCCGAGCCGGTGCCACTACCGAAGTCGTCGTCGAGCCAGGCGCCGCAGACGATGTTGTCGCCGGAGACCGCGACCGAGTAGCCGAAGTAGTCGCTCGCGACGCCGTCGCTGGCCAGGAGCTTGGCGGTCTCGAGCCAGGTGCCATCGTTCTGGCGCTCGTAGACATAGGCCGCGCCCGAGGAGTTTCCGTTGTCGTCCTGCAGGTGGGCGCCGAGCACCACGCGGCTACCCGAGATCGACGCGTCGAAGCCCAGCTCGTCGTTGCCGAGGTTGTCGTCGCTGGCGAGCTTGGCGATCTCGAGCCAGGAGTCGTCGGGCTGGCGCTCGAAGACGTAGCCCGCCCCGGAGGTCTCGAAGCCCGACTTCGCACCCGGCGCGCCGACCACGGCGAAGTTGCCGTCGATGCTCACGGCGTGCCCGAACTCGGCGCCGGCGGTGGCGTCGCTCGCGGCCAACTTGCCCGTCTGCAGCCATGTGCCACTGCCCTGCCGGGTGTAGACGTAGACCGATCCGGCGTCGTTGAAGAGCGTGTCGTCGCGGTAGGCGCCGACCATGGCCACGTCGCCGTCGATCGCCACGGCCCAGCCGAAGCGGGTCGAGAGCAGTCCGTCGGCGGGCTGCAGCTCGACCGACTCACTCCAGTCGCCGCCGGCCACGCGGTCGAAGATCCAAGCGGCACCGGTGCCCGGGGTTCCACCGTCGTCGTGGCCGTAGCCACCGACGATCGCCGTGGTCCCGCTCACGTCGCAGGCGGAGCCGATCAGGTCGTCAGCGCTGGTGTCCTGGGGCGAGAGGGTGGCGAGGGTGTAGCTCTGGGCCGCGGCGGCGCCGGCTCCGCAGGCCAGGCCGAGGGCCAGTGGGACGAGGAGTCGAAGCTGCATGGGGGGTCCTGTCTGTTCCGGCCGCGCCTCGCGGGCGCGGGATTGCTCGAGGGGAAGTGGGCGCCGGGCCCTGCGGACCGGTGCTCGGTGTTGAGCACGGATTGCGGCCGGTGCCTCCCTCACCGCCCCACGGCGAATCGGCCCGAATCTGGCTCCTATTGGGCGCAAGCCCGGCACCGACCGGGCATTGCGACCCAGGCGCCGGGCACGACAAGGGGCCGACACCGCTCGCGCGACGCCGGCCCGCCCGCCTTGCGGCGCTTCCCCTCGGCCTCCCCCTCGGGGCCACGGGGCCCCGACTTCAGGGCGCCGAGATCGTGAAGCTCACCAGGTTCGAGCTCGACAGGTTGAGCGGCGGCAGAGTGCAGCTCGTCCAGACCCACACGCCCTGGGCGTGCAGCACGGCTCCCACCAGACTCGGCGAGTTCGGCAAGGGCGCCGGCGCGAAGCCGTCGCCCGAGGCATCGCTGAAGAAGTCCAGCAGCAGCGTCGGCGTCGACAACAGCACGTTCACGTGCAGGGTGACCCCCAACCCCAGGAGGTCCGAGCCCGCGATGTCGGCCACGTTGCCGACCAGCAGGAAGCCCGTGCTCGAGGCCGGCGCGTTGGTGCAAGTGAAGCCGAAGTCGGCCGAGTCGATCTGGGCCGGACGGGCCAGGCCGATCACCTGCGGACCGTCGCAGCCGTCGCTGCCGTTGCCCTGGACCACCGGCGCCGGGTCGCTCGTGGCTCCGTAGGAGTAGTAGAGCTTGGCCAGTCCGCCGTTGGTGGCGACCTGGTCGTTCTCGGACGAGCCGATCACGATCGTTCCGTCATCGACTGCGAGGCAGTGGCCGAAGTTCTGGTCGTTGCCCGGAACCTGGTAGTAGAACGACTCGCTATGCGCCCAGTCGCCGGCTCCGCGCTCGTAGCCGTGGGCGCCGCCGGCATCGATGTAGAAGCCGACGATCTCGTGGATCTCGCCGATCAGGGCGTAGTCCCCGTCGACCCACACCGACTGCCCGAAGTGCCCGTTGGACTGGACTACCGGAGGCAGCAGCTTGGCGACCTCGGTCCAGCTCGTGTCGGGCTGGCGCTCGAAGACGTAGGCCGAGCCGGTGCCGGTGCCGAAGTCGTCGTCCTGCCAGGCGCCACAGACGATGTTGTCGCCGGAGACCGACACGGAGTAGCCGAAGTAGTCGATCGCCGCGCCGTCGCTGGCGAGCAGCTTGGCGACCCGCGGCCAGGAGCCGTCGTTCTGGCGCTCGAACACGTGGGCCGCCCCCGCCACGGGCGCCGTGTCGCCCTGCTTGTGGGCGCCGAGCACCACCCGGGTGCCGGAGATCGAGGCGTCGAAGCCGAGCTCCACGCCGCTCGGGGCGTCGCTGTCGAACAGCTTGGCGACCTGGAGCCAGGAGTCGTCCATCTGGCGCTGGAAGACGTAGCCGGCACCGCTGGTGCCGAAGGGCGACTTGGCCGTGGGTGCGCCGATCACGGCGAAGTCCCCGTCGATCGCGACCGAGTGGCCGAACTGGGCGAAGACGGTGGCGTCGCTGGCCGCCAGCTTGTCGGTCTCGAGCCAGGTCTGATCGGGCTGGCGGGTGTACACGTAGACCGAGCCGGCGCCGCTCAGGACGCTGCTGTCGTCGTGGGCGCCCACCATGGCCACGTCGCCGTCGATCGCCACGGCGAAGCCGAAGCGGCCGAAGACCATGGCGTCGGAGGGCACCAGCTCGGCCGACTCGGCCCAGGCGCCGCCGGCGTTCCGCTCGAAGATCCAGGCCCCGCCCGTGCCCGCGACGCCGCCGTCGGAGTGGCCGGCTCCACCCAGGATCACAGCCGTGCCGCTGACGTCGCAGGCCGAGCCGACCAGGTTGCTGACGCCGGTGTCGGCGGGTGAGAGGGTCGCGAGGTCAAAGGTCTGGGCCGCGGCGTGGCCGCTGGCGACGAGCAGGCCGGCGGCCAGGGGGGCGAAGCTTCGGAATTGCATGGCGGGAGCCGTTGGGGCGGCCGCGCCGTGCTCGACGCGGGTGTGTTCAGGAATGGGCGCGCGACCGACCTGCGCGGTCGTCGCTCGCTGATGCCCACGGATTGCGGCCCCGCGCTCCCTCACCAATCCCCGGTCATGGGCTCCACTCGCGGCCCCGGCTTGACGGAAGCCGGGGCCTCACCCACGATTGCGAGCGGAGTCACGCGTGAGACACGGCGACGTCACGGTCCTACTGCAGCGCTTGAAGGGTGGGGACGAGAGCGCCGGCGAAGCGCTCTTCGAGGTCGTCTACGGCGACCTGCACGACCGGGCGCGGCGCATGCTCGGCTCCGGGGCCGGGCACACCCTGCAGGCCACGGCCCTGATCCACGAGGCCTGGCTCAAGCTCGACCACGCGGGCTCGGACCCCGGTGATCGCGGCCACTTCCTGGCCATTGCGGCCAAGGCCATGCGCTCGGTCCTCGTGGACCACGCCCGCGCCAAGTCGGCGGCCAAGCGGCCCGACTCGCGGCAGCGGGTGCTCCTGGACGAGGCCCTGGCGGTCTACGCGGACCGCGTGCCCGACGTGCTCGAACTGAACGACGAGCTCGATCGCCTGGCCGAACTCGACGCCCGCCTGGCGCGCATCGTCGAGCTACGCTTCTTCGGCGGCCTCTCCATCGCGGAGACCGCCGACGTGATGCAACTGGGACATGCCACGGTCGAGCGGGGATGGCAGTCGGCCCGGGCCTGGCTGGCCTCGCGCCTGGGCCCCGACGGTGCCGGCCCAAAGGGCGCGCCGGGGGCCGATGGACAGTAGCGGCTTCCGCCGCGTGCGCGAGGCGTTCGAGGCCGCCCTGGCCCTGCCGGCCGAGGCGCGCGTCGATGCGGTGCGGTCGGCCCTTCGCGACGACCCCGACCTCGCCCGCGAGGCCGAGCGCATGCTCGCCGCCCACGCCACCGACGAGCGCTTCCTGGAGCCGCCCTCGGCCGAGACCCTGGTCGACCTGGCCCACCGCCACGAGACCCACGTGGTGCTGCAGCCGGGCGCGCACATCGGCGGCTTCGAGCTGGTGCGCCCGATCGGCGCCGGCGGCATGGGTGAGGTCTGGGAGGCGCGGCAGGAGAGCCCGGCGCGCTCGGTGGCCTTGAAGGCCCTGCGCTCGGGTCTGGGCACCGAGCGTTCGCGGCGGCGCTTCGAGGAGGAGTCCCAGGTCCTGGCGCGGCTGTCGCACCCGGGCATCGCCAAGGTCCTGGCCTCCGGCGTGCTCGAGGGCCCCGAGGGCGGGCCACCGCGGCCGTGGTTCGCGATGGAGTTGATCGAGGGCGCGCGACCCCTGACGGCCTTCGCCCGCGAGCTGCCCCTGCGGCGGCGACTGCTGCTGTTGCGCGAGGCCTGCGTCGCCGTCCAACACGGTCACCTGCGCGGCGTGATCCACCGGGACCTGAAGCCGGACAACTGCCTGGTGGACCTCGAGGGGCGCGTGCGGGTGATCGACTTCGGCATCGCGCGCGCGACCGGGGAGACGGACCTCTCGCTCACGGCCGGGGGCGAGCTGCTGGGAACCCTGGGCTACATGAGTCCCGAGCAAGTCCTCGGTCTGAGCGAGGGCATCGACGTGCGCACCGACGTCCACGCCCTGGGGGTCCTGCTCTACCACCTGCTCACCGGTCGCTCGCCTTGGATCAGTGACTCCAGCTCGTGGACGGCCCTGGCCAAGGAGGTCTGCGAGCGCGACCCCGAGCCCCCCAGTCGCCTGGTGCCGAGCCTGTCGCGCGAGCTCGACTGGGTCACGGCGCGCGCCATGGCGAAGGAGCCCGACCGCCGCTACGCCTCGGCCCAGGACCTGGCCGACGAGCTCGGGCGCTACCTGGATCACCAACCCCTGCACGCGGGTCCGCCGAGCGCGACCTACGCGGCGCGCAAGTTCGTGCGTCGCAATCGGGCCTGGGTGGTGGGCGGCGCGGTCGCGGCGACGCTGCTGCTACTGGGTTCCGCCGGCACTGGCTGGGGTCTCTACAAGAGCGTCGAGCGCGGACGCGAGCTCGAGGCCCGGGGGATCGAGCTGGAGACCGAGCGCGCCAGCGCCGTGGCCGCGCGGGCCGACGCCGAGGCCGCACGCGCCCAGGCCGAGGAGCGCCTGGAGCGGGCCGAGATGCTCAACCGCTTCCTGAACACCATGCTGCGCGGCGCGAACCCCCTGGGCGTCACCACGACGACCTCGAGCGAGTCGACGGTGGGCGAGATGCTCGACCGCGCGGCGAGCGAGGTCATGCGCGCCTTTCCCGGCCAATCGGTGCTCGAGGCCGACACGCGCCTGTTGATCGGGCTCAGCTACTACGGCCAGGGCCGCTACGAGTCGGCCCAGGAGCACATCGAGGGCGCGCGCCAGATCTTCGCCGACCTCTTGCCCGAGCGGGCCTTCGAGTGGGTGCGCGCCAGTCGCCTGCTCGCCACCCTGCGCGGGCGGCGCGGGGACCACGCCGCGGCGGCCCAGGACCTGCTCGAACTGCGTGGCTTGGCCCACGGCTACCTGGACGACACCTATCCCGAGCTCGCCGCGATCGACAGCGACCTGGCCTGGGCCCTGCAGGAGTCCGGGCAGTTGACGGAGTCGATCCCCTACGCCCAGGCCGCGAGGGACCGCTTCGTCGAGTTCGGTCCCGAGTTCTCACCCATGGCCGCCACCGCGGCGAGCCACCTGGCGCGCGCTACGCGCGTGCTCGGGGACGACGAGGCCACCGAGGCCGCCTACCGCTCGGCCCGCGAGCTGATCGTCGGGGCCTATGGGCCGCTCTCGGTCCAAGCCGGAGTCGCCGCCAGCAACCTCGGCACCTTCCTGTTCGGCAAGGGACGCAACGCCGAGGCCCGCGAGCTGTTCGAGGAGGCCATCGCGATCCTCCAAATCGAGCTCGACGGTGACCACCCGACCGTGGCCACCCTGCTCTACAACCTCGGGGGCGCCGTCTACGAGCTGGGCGAGCTGGAGGAGTCGGAGCGCATCAGCATCGCCTGCTTGGAGATGAACGAGCGCCTTTGGGGGCCCGATCACAGCGAGACTCTCGACGCAGTCGCGTCGTTGGGGCTGGTGCAGATCGAGCTGGGGCAGTTCGACGAGGCCAGCGTCAACTTCGAGCGCGCGGCCGTCGGTCGCAGCGCGCAGCTCGGACCGGATCATCGCCGCACGGTCTACGCGCGGGCGCGGGCACTCGAGGCGCGCGGCCTGGCGGATCCGGGCAGCGCGGCCGCCGTCGACGCGGCCGTCGAACTCGACGAGCTCTATCAGCACTGCCTGGAGGTCAGCGGACCGGCCGCGTCATCAACGCAGACGGTCGCCGCCGCCGGTCTGCGCCTCGCCTCAGGGACCGCCCGCGGGAACCGAGACCTGTGGGCCGAGCGGGTGATCGAGTGACTCTGCCCTAGACTCTCTCCATGGCGCGCAAACGGACCACGACCAGCCGCGGGCGCTGGGCGACGCTGCCCGACGCAGAGCTGCTCGACTGGCGATTGTGCGACCTGGGCCTGGCGATCGAGGGTTCCGAGCTCGAAGGCCGTGTCGAGCGACTGCACGAGGAGCTCGCCCGACGCGGCCTGCGCTTCAAGCCCTACGTCTGGCTCTCCACTGACTGGTTCACGCCCGACGGCGCCACCGGCTTCGCGATTCCCTTCTACCTGGCCCACGAGCGCCTGGTGCGCCTGGAGCGCAGCCAGATGTTGCAGGTGGAAGGCGGCAGCCAGGACGAGTGCCTGCGGATCCTGCGCCACGAGGCCGCCCACGCCATCGACAACGCCTACCACCTGCGGCGCCGGCGCAGTTGGCGCGAGACGTTCGGACGGCCCGGTGACGCCTACGAGTCGAGCTACACGCCGGACCCCACCAGCCGGGCCCACGTGCTGAACCTCGACTACTGGTACAGCCAGAGCCACCCGCTCGAGGATTGGGCCGAGACGTTCGCGGTTTGGCTGGGCTCGGGTTCCCGTTGGCGCACGCGCTACGCCGACTGGCCGGCCCTGGCCAAGCTCGAGTACGTGGACGTCCTGATGGCCGAGATCGCGGACAAGCCCCCGGCCCTGCGTACCCGCGCGCGCGAGGACAACGTCGCTTCGGTGCGTACGACCCTGCGCGAGTACTACGCCCAGAAGCGCGAGTTCTATGCCCAGGAGGGCACTCCGGCCTTCGCCGGCCAACTCGAGCGCGTCTTCCCGGCTCTCGACAAGGGTCCGCGGGCGAGCACCTTCCTGCGCCGCAACCGGCGCAACCTGGTGCGCCGGGTGGCGGCCGCCACGGGCCAGCACCGCTACCTCCTGGACCACGCCCTGCGCGAGATGATCGAGCGCAGTCACCTGCGCGAGCTGCGCCTGCCGTCGACCGAGGCCGACGCCCTGGTCGACGCGGCGGTGGTGTTGACCTCCCTGTCGAGTCAGTTCCTCTACGGCGCGCACCCGCGCTACCAACGCTAGCCCGGACCAACCGTGAAGAAGCTCCGCATTCTCGTCGCGCTGCACGCCGACCTGGTCCCGCCCGACTCGCTCGAGGGCCTCGCGCCCGACGTGGCCAACCAGTTCAAGCAGGAGTTCGACGTGGTCTCGACCCTCGAGAACCTGGGCCACACGGTGACCATGGTCGGCATCGACGACGACCTGAGCGTCCTGCGCCACGCCCTGCGGGAGCACCGCCCCCACGTGGCCTTCAACCTGCTCACGCACTTCCACGGCGTCGGCCTCTACGACTCGGCCGTGGTCAGTTGGCTCGAGCTGCAGAAGCAGCCCTACACCGGCTGCAACCCGCGCGGCTTGCTGCTCGCCAACGACAAGTCGCTCTGCAAGAAGATCCTGTCCTACCACCGCATCCGCGCGCCGCACTTCATGGTGGTGCCGCGGGGCAAGGCCCTGGCGCGCCTGCCCAAGGACCTGGACTTCCCGCTCTTCGTCAAGTCGCGCAGCGAGCACGCCTCGGTCGGCATCTCCGAGGCCTCGGTCGTGCGCGACGCCGAGCAACTGCGCGAGCGCGTCGACTTCATCCACCGCAACGTCGGCACCGGCGCCCTGTGCGAGGAGTACATCGAGGGCCGCGAGATGACCATCGGCGTGCTCGGCAACCAGCGCCTCGAGACCTCGCCGATCTTCGAGCTGTTCATGGACGACCTGCGACCGGGGGCGCCGAACGTCTTCACCTCGCGGGTCAAGTGGGACACCGCCTACCAGAAGAAGATCGGCCTGCGCACCGCGCCGGCGGAGCTGGATGCCGCCAAGACCGACGAGATCACCCGCTTGGCGCGACGCATCTACAAGGCCCTCGGCCTGTCGGGCTATGCGCGCATCGACATGCGAATGGACGAGCGCGAGCGGGTCTGGATCCTCGAGGCGAACCCGAACCCGGATCTGTGCTTCGGCGAGGACTTCGCCGAGTCGTTCGAGCGCGTGGGGTACGGGTACCCGCAGCTGCTGCAGAAGATCGTGAACCTGGGGCTGCGGTACGAGGCACCCTGGATGGGGTAGGTGGGCGTACGGTGCCGTACTCCCACACCTTCAGCCCCCGCGCACCAGCTCGCGTTCGCCGGCGGTGGTGGCGTTGCGGATCAGGTCCAGCAGCGCTTGCCCCCAGGCCTTCTTGGCCTCGGCTCGCGCCTCGTCCCCCAGCGCGGGGAAGAGCACCGGCACCACCGCCTCGGCCACGTCGAGCATGACCACGTAGCGCGGTGCCTGGTGGAAGTGGCACTCGTCGCGCATCAGCTCGAAGCCGATCAGGCCGTCGGGGCAGCGGGCGCGGATGGTCTGCTCCACGTCGGCCAGGGGCACGCCGAGGCGCGCCGAGACCTCGCGCACGATGTCGTTCGAGTACTGAGTGCCCTTGCGCGGGGCGCGGTCGGTGGCGGAGCCGCGGCGCATGAGCTTGGCCCCGCGCTCGCGGTCGCCGACGGCGTAGTCCACCAGGCCCAGGCGGTAGAGGGCCTCGGGGTGGTCGGGGGCGATGGCGAGGGCGCGCTGGAGTGGCTCGATCGACGCCCGCGCGGCGGCCTGGTCCGCCTCCGACAAGCCACGCACGCGCAGGGCGCGCAGGTAGGTCAGGAAGGGCCGCACGCGCTTCGACCAGGTGTGCGGTCGCGACCACCAGAAGGGCGCCAGGTCGAAGGGCGAGCGGTGGGCGGTGAAGACCGGCGTTTCCTCCGGCGTGAGGGTCGGGCCGTCCTTCTTGAGCCAGTCCTCGAAGTGCAGGCGCTCCTCGGGCACGCGCGGGATCAGGTACGACAGGGACCGCGGCTGGGCCTTGCGCGCCTCGGTCAGGGCCTGGTTCAGCTTGGCGATCTCAGCCTCGCTCAAGCCGGCCGGCGGCGTCGACACGAAGGGCGCGGCGAAGTCGTTGCCGGCCACCGTGCAGAGCAGGATCGGCACGCCGGCGGCCCGGGCGTCGGCGACCATGGTCTCGAGGTTCTTGCGGTACTCCTCGAACTTGGCGACGGTCTGCTCCCACTCGAGGCCGAGGAACTTCTCGTGCTCGAAGGTCTGCTCCTGGGGACGGCGCTCGGCCTGCTCGAGGCCGGCGCGATCGCCGAACCAGCCTTGCAGGGAGCGGTAGCTGGCCAAGTTGCGCGCGATGCGATCGACCGCGGCCAGGGAGCCGCCCTCGACCTCGCCGCTGGCCTGCTCCAGGTCCATGCGGAAGCTGGCCTCGACGAACTCGTTGTGGCCCGAGTAGACCACCAAGAGGTCCGGTTCCAGCTCGAGGGCCTGGGGTAGCAGTACGCGCACCCGACCGGAGCCGTAGCCGCGGCGCCCCAGGTTGATCACTTCCACCGTCTTGCCCAGGGTCGCGCCGGCCTCGGTCAGCCGCTCCCCGAGCCAGCCGCTGGGGAAGCCCTCGGTGTTCGAGCCGCCGAGCATCACGACCCGCAGGGTCTCGCTCTTGGGCGGGATCACCTTCTCGTCGACGTCACGCACGAACATGGCCGTGCGGTAGCCGCCGTCGGGCTCGCGCACCAGGTAGCGCGCCGCGTCACCGAAGCCGCGGGAGAGGTCGACGCCGCTGGCGTCGGGCAGGGCCGCGCGCACGATCACCTCGACCAGGCCGAGCAGGACCAGGGTCGGCAGCAGGGCGTAGAGGGCGCGCCTCCACAGGGGCGTCTGGGCCAGCGGATCGAGGTTGCTCACGTCGTACGGCCGATCCCTCGGCGCTCAGACCTGGTAGGTGAAGGGCGACTCGGGCACCTGGGCCGTGCGCCAGGCCAGCCAGACGAGACCGCCGACGACCACCGCGAGCACGACCAACCAGACCACCGCGCGCTCGCGGAGGTAGGCCTTGAACTCGGCCGGCAGGGATGCGGACATGGGCGCATACTAACCCAAGCCGTCCTGCCCGCCGCCGCCTCACAGCTCGCCATGCTTCGACTCCAGCTCGCCTTGTTCACGCTCCCTCACCTCGTCTGCGCCGCGTCGGCGCTGGGCTTGCAGACGGTCGATCGCGTGGTGCCCCAGACGGGCTCGCCGGGCGACCTGGTCCTGATCGAGGGCTCGGGCCTGGCGGGCATCGCCAGCGTCAGCGTCGGGCTCCTCGCCGGACCCGGCTTCCCCCAGGCGGTCGTGCCCGAGAGCGTGAGCGACACGCAGATCTGGTTGAAGGTGCCGGCCCTGACCCTCGACCCGGGTGTGTCCTCCGGCAGCGGCGCGGTCTGGCTCGACACCGGCGTGCTGACCTTCGCGGGGAGCTTCTTCCCGCTGCAGCAGACCCTCGGCGAGATCGTGACCCTCGGCCTGGGCACGACCCCCTCGGCCTCGACCGTGCGGCCGGCGATCTCCTTCGACTACGACTCGGGGCCGCCGAAGTACCTGGTCAGCCAGCCCTTCGGCCCCGACGTCTGGCAGAACAACTCGAGTTTCAGGCCGACGCTGCACCTGGCCCCGCCCAGCGCCGCGACGTTCCTGGCCATCGGTGCGCCGGACTTCGCACCGAGCCTGCCGATGGGCGACGGTCTGATCGCGCTGGACCTGGGCGCGCCGGTGCTGTTGCTCGCGACCACCACGGACGCAGTCGGCGACGCGTCGCTGGGGCTCCCGGTGCCGAGCTCGCTGAGCGGGACCGTCGGCCTGCAGTGGTTCACGGTCGACGCGAGCCTGCCGAGCCTGCTGGCGGCGTCGAATGGCTTCGCTGTGGTCTTCTGACGAGATTCCGTGGGTAGGTGTGGGCGTACGGTGCCGTGGGCGTACGGTGCCGGTGGGCGTACGGTGCCGGGACCATTTGTCCCAACTGCGTCCCGCGGCGCTGCGAATCGCAGCGCCGCGGGACGCAGTTGGGACAAATGGTCCCGGCACCGTACGCCCACCGTACGCCCACCGGCACCGTACGCCCACCGGCACCGTACGCCCACGGCACCGTACGCCCACAGTCAGGATCCAATCGTCAGATCGAGCGCGTTGGTCAGGGCCAACTCCCCCAGCGCCCCCACCGCGACTGCCTGCGCGCTCAAGCCCACGCCGATCAGCGCGCAGTCGCTCGGCACGGTCACGGCGAAGGGCACGCCCGGCGCTGTGATGAACGACAGGGTCGCGCCGCTCAAATCACACAAGAGCGTCCCGAACGGCGTGGGCACGTTGAGCCCCTTCGCCGTCAAGGCCAACACGTCCGTCACCGCCCCCTGCAGCACGAGCGCGTTGTCCACCAGCGGGCGCCAAACCCCTCCGATCACCGGCGGTCCAGTCGACCCGACCGCGAGGGCCGCGGGGTTTGCGGGCTCTCCCGACCGCACGACCGCGAGCCCCACCTGGCACTCGTCCGGCACCCCGTCGCCGTTGCAGTCAGCGCTCGACCCCAACGCGATGTCGCAGTCGTCCGCCTGCCCGTTGCCGTTGCAGTCGACGACGCCCTCGTAACGCACGCGCAGGATCGACGCTCCGACCCCCGTCGGCCCCGCGGCCGTCGCTTCGGGATAGAGCGTCGAGAAGTACAGCCCGTCGGGACCGAAGGCCAGGCCGGCGATCGAGCCGTGGCCCATCCCCGCGTAGCTCACCAGCGTCACCGGCTCCCCCACCACCGCGCCGACACCGTTCAGCAGGAACTCATCGATCCGCTTCGCGCCGTCCTGGGGCCCCTTCAGGTAGGTCGGCCCCGACAGGCTGACGAAGGCGCGGTCCCACTTTGCAGGTGGGAAGCCGCCGCCGCCGAAGGTCGTCGCCTGGGCGAAGGCCATGTCCACCGGCGCGCGCGCGGGGAACCAGTTCCACAGGGCGTTGATGGCCATGGACGTGCCGTTGCCGTCCCAGCCCAGGTCGAGGCCCGGCGTGATCCGCGCCAGCCGGTCCTGCCAGGGACCGTTCTCGACCACATAGAGGTTGCCGTCGGCGAAGCGCAGGTCGCCGCCGAAGGGATTGCGGACCCCGGACGCCCACACGTAGTCGCGGGCGTCGATGCCGTCGCCGGCGTCGAAGTAGGGGTTGTCCGCCGCCGGGCTGCCGTCGAGCTCGGCGCGCAGGAGCTTGCCGCGGAAGGACGACAGGTCCATGGCCGTGGCCGAGGCGAAGCCGTCGCCCATGTGCACGAACAGCCGCCCGTCGTCGGCGATGGTGAGGTTCGAGATCTGGTGCGACTGGCCCTGGACCTCACCCACGAAGTCCAGGATCGCCTGCTGGCTCGCGGCCGTGCGACCGCCGTCGAGGCTCGTGAAGCGCACGACCTTGGGGTAGTGCACCGGGTTCCAAGGGGTGCCCAGGCCGGTGTCGTACAGCATCGACGCGAACACGTCGCCCGTGATCGGATCCACCGCCAGGCCGGTCACGCCCTGCTCCCCACTGCCGGGGAAGAGTCCACCCGGGTCGTAGTTGAGCAGGTTCGCGGCGTAGGTCCCGACGCTACCGTCGCGCGTCACGGTGCGGATCGTGCCGTACAGCTCGGAGACGTAGAACAGGACGTCATCCGGCGCCGGCCCGGGCGCGGGCACGAAGGCGATGTCCACCGGCAGGGCCAGTCCGGTCGCGACCTCCTCGACCACGAAGCCCGACTGCTCGACGATCCAGGGCGGCTCCGGCAGGCGCGCGGGCTGGATGAAGACAGGCGCGGTCTGGAAGGCGGTGGCCTCGAAGGACACGCCGTCGTCCGAGAACCAGAAGATCGCCTGCTCGAAGGGTTGCAGGTTCACCGCGGGCAGGAGCAGGACGTGCTTTTCGCAGCCGGGGGCGTGCAGCTCGAGGTCCGTCTCCGGCAAGACCAAGCCGTTGGCGCCCCCGTTCAGCCGCGCGCGCACCGGTCCGGCCGCTGGGAGGGGCGGGGGATTCGAGACGAGGTCTGGGCCGCCACTGCCGGTGACCGTCAGCAGCCCGAGGGTGAGCGAGGCTTCGAGCGCGAGGCTCGGCGGAACCGCCCCGCCGGGCAGGTCCACCGCCGCACCGTCCGCGGCCCGGGTCCACTGGTGCCCGGGCGCGTCGAGCACGTCCTTCAGCTCCAGCGGGAACCAGTCCTGGGCCGAGCCGGTGGTGAAGGCGCGCGAAGCCCAAGGGCTCCACTCGGTGGCCGGATCGCCGCTGTCGTCGCGGTGGCGCACGCGCAGCAGGTAGGTCGTGTCGTCGAACAGCGTGCCGGCGCCGGCATGGCTGCCCACGAACGAGCCGTCGCCGAGGGCAGCGTTGGTAGCGGCGAAACCGGCAGCGCCCGTGTAGGTCCACGCCAGGGCGAACGGCACCACGGTCCACAGCTCCCAATCGCTGGCCAGGTGCGCGTCCCCGGCGTCGGGGTCGGCGAAGACGCTCTCCATCGGAACGTCGCCCGGATTGACCGCGGGCCCGATCACCGGCGGCTCGTTGATCGCTGGCGCCCAGGGCGGTTGGTTGAGTTGGGCGCAGAGCAGCAGGGCCGCGAGCATGGGTCGGTCCGGGGAACGGGTGGACGCTCAGTCTAGGCGGTGGCCGCGATTCGCGGCTGTGGCGCGGATTTCGTCCAGGAGCCCCTCGAGGTCGTCCTCGGTCGTGTTCGGGTTCATCAGACTCGTCCGCAGCCAGAGCCGGCCGCGCAAGCGCGTCTGCACCAGGTAGTAGCGGCCATTGTCCAGCACTCGCCGACGGATCCGGGCCTGCAGTCCGTCCAGATCCTGGTCGAAACCCGGGGGCACGTGCCGGAAGCAGAGGATGTTGGCCTCGGGCTCGACGGCGAGCTCGAAGTCCGCCGCGGCGACGACCAGCGCCTCGAGCCGGTGGGTCAACTCCATCAGCCGCTCGACGTGGCGCGCGAAGTGCGCCGTCCCGTAGGCCTCGAGCATGCAGTAGGCCGTGACCCCGAGCGCGCGCTTGGTGCACTCCATGGTGCGCCGCCCGACGTTGAACCACTCGCTGCCCGGATCGGTGTCGTCGAACAGGTAACTGGCCTGTTGGGCGAAGGCCTCGTAGGAACGCCGCCCGTCGCGGAACAACACCGCCGTGTTGAGCGACGGCAGGGCCATCATCTTGTGCAGATCCCAGACCACCGAGTCCGCGCGTTCGACGCCGCGCAGGCGGTCGCGGGTGCGCTCCGAGAGGGCGAAGGACGCGCCGTGGGCACCGTCCACGTGCAGCCACAGGTCGTGCTCGGCGCAGAAGTCGGCGATCGCGTCCACGGGATCGAAGCTGCCCGTGGCCGTGGAGCAGCAGCTCGCGACCACGGCCACCACGCGCCGGCCCTCGTCGACCGCGCGCCGGTGGCTGCGCTCCAGCTCGTCGATCCCCATGCGGAAGCGCCCGTCGGTCGGCACCGCGATCGAGCCGCCCGCGCCCCAACCCATGATCCGCGCCGCGCGGTCGATGCAGTAGTGCGCCTGGTCGGAGGCGAGCAGCGCCAGGGGTTGCTGGGTGCCCTCGGTCCAGATGTCGTGGCCGGCGCGGGCCTGGCGCGCGGCCAGCAGGGCGGTCAGGTTGCCCAGGGAACCGCCGTGGGTCAGGATCCCGCCGGAACCATCGCCGAAGCCGAGCACGCCGCACATCCAGGCGACCACGTGGCGCTCCATCACCGTCTGCATCTGGCCCATCTCGTAGATGGCCATGCCGTTGTTGATCAGCGCGCTGGTCAGCTCCGCCAACGCGGCCTGGGGCAGGGGCGTTGAGACCTGGTGCCCGACGTAACCGGGATGGTGCACGGCAGTGGAGCGCCGGACGACCTCGAGCAGCCGCATGACCACGTCCCCACCGGGGCCCGCGGGGAAGCGCGCCGGCAGCTCCTCCAGCATGCGCTCGGGCGCGACGTTGGAGATCGCCGGGCAATCGCGACCCCCGGCACGCACCAGGTGGTCGGCCAAGCCGTCGATCAAGCGGTGGCCGGCCGCGCGGAAGGCCTCGGGGTCGTAGGCGTCGATGTCGCTCATGGCGGTCGCGGTTGGCGGGCGTGAGTTCACGGCCGCGGAGGGCGCAGGGTGCCGTCGCCGTCCACGGCGAGGCGCACTTCGAGCAGCTCGAGGTCGGGCGCGGTGGCGACGACTCGATGGACGCAGCCAGGGGGCAGGGACACGGCGTCGTCCTCGGACAGGGTCTCGTGGCCACTGCCGTCGAGTAGCAACTCGGCCGAGCCGGCGAGGACGAAGAGGAAGGTGTGTCGGTCGGAGGCAGCGGACGGGGTGGCGGCGCCGGTGCTGCGCGCGACAACGGCCTGGACCACGTCGCCGGTGGCGGCGCCCAGGCCCAGGTCTCGCGCCGCGAAGGCGCCGCCGCGCCACGCTTGCAAAGTGGAATCGGCCGCCAGGTGCCGCGCGAAGCGCTGGCCTCCGAAGTCGCGCTCGGGATCGAGTTCGTCCGTGGGCAGCTCGAGCGAGCGGTCGGCGCGTGTCGGGTGCTCCGCCGGACAGGTCAGCTCGATCACCTCCAGTCCATCGCCGGACTCGAGCACCCGGTGGCGAATGCGCGGCGGCTGCAACACCGCGTCGCCGGCCTGCATCACGAAGGGCTCGCCCTGGTCCTCGTAAGCCACGCGCACCCAGCCGCGGCGGCAGTAGATCATCTGGAACGCGATCTCGTGGAAGTGCACGTAGTCGGGCACCGGGCCACCCTGCGCGATGCGGATCTGCGAGGCGATCAGGCCGCCGCCCAGGCGCCCGGGCAGGAGGTCGCGGTAGGCCATGCCGGCTCGGCCCCTGCCCCAGTCGTCGCCGGCCGCGCGGTGGATCTGCACCCGCGGCGCGAGGCGCGGAGGCGCGGGTTCGCGGACTTCCACCAGCTCCACGACGGTGCCGCCCGGCGCCACCGTGCGGCGCGCCGCTCCGGGCGCGCAACGGAGCCGCAGCGTCCCCGCCGCCCCGTCGAAGTCGCGCTCCAGCCGCAGCCGCAGGCCGTGGCCGACGAGGATCGCCGAGCGCGGCGCGTCGGCGGGGAAGATCGTGTCCAGGGCGAAGCCCAGCTCGCCCGTGAAGAAGGCCAGGCTGGCGTCGAGGTCACCTGCGGGCAGCACCACCTCGCCGTGGAAGTGCTCGTCAATCGGCATGGCAGCCATGGGTCTGCGCCGCGAGTTCGACGCGCCACTCGACGCCCCATCCGGCGTCGAAGTCCCCGGCCGACTGAACGACGTCTCCGAGGAATCCCGAATCAGTCGACATAGCAGCCATAGGTTTGGTCGGCGAGCTTGGTCCGTACCACCTCGAGCACCTCGTCGGGCGCGTTCTTGAAGGTCGGCCAGGGCGACTCCCCCTGGGGGCGGCGCAGCTGCGGCCAGCGGTCTTCGCGGTAGGCGGTCAGGGCCTCGGCCATCAGCGCCCCGGCGAGCACCAGGGTTCCGTGGCACAGGTCCTCGTAGGTCATGCCGCGCCGCACCGGGAACTCGCGCCGCAGCAAGAGGTCGCCGGTGTCGATGCCCCGATCGCAGAAGTGCGTCGACGCACCGACCGGGATGTCGTGGAACACCGACCAGGCCGGCGAAGCCGAGCCGCGGCAATCGGGCAGGAGCCCCGGGTGGCTGTTGACCACGCCGTGGGCCGGGTGGTCGAGGATCGCGCCGCGGATGATGCGCGTGCCGCCCAGGACCATCAGGTCCAGGGGCTCGTCACCGAGCAGGCCCATCAGGGCCGCGCTGCGGTGGGCCGGCAGGCTCTCCACGGGGATGCCGCCCTGCGCCGCCTGCTCGGCGATGGTCGGGGCCAGTTCACGCCCCTCGCAGCGCACCAGGAACTTCTCGCGCTCCTCGTCGGCGACGTCCGACGACTCGACCACGACCACCGCCGGCGCGAAGCCGGCCGCGAGGATGCGGCGCAGCATCTCGCGGCCATAGGGGTGCTCCTCGAGCACCAGGAAGGCGAAGCGCGGAGCGTCCATGGTCGAGGGGCGGCGGGTCAGTGCCCGTGGCCGTGGGAGTCGACCCCGTCGTCGGCGGCGTCGTCCAGGGGACCGGTGCGCTTGATCGCCCCGCCAAAGAAGATCGCGTTGGCGTAGAGCTTGTTGGTGCCATACCAGACCCCGCGGAAGTTGGGGTCGTCGATCATCGCGACGACCGTGCCGGCCCCCAGGCGAGCGGCGCGCACGGCCGGCGTGCCGGCGATCTTCTCGGCGTTCTCATCGGACGCATAGCCGCTGACCAGGGGCGCGTCCGTGTAGCGCACGGGCACCGCGAAGGGATCCTCGCTCTCGGGCAGGACGGCAGTGGAGTTCTTGAAGACCGGCAACTCGTCGCGCACGAACCCGAAGCACAGCGGGTGCGTCGTGTCGAGCTGCGCGCGGAAGATCGTCCCGGCCACGCGGCTGACCGCAGCCTGGTCCTCGTAGTCGGCGTAGATCGGCGGGCTGGGCTCGGGTTCGCCGTCCTCGTCCTCGGTGGCGTCGTCGCCGGGCTCGTCGCCCTCGGCGATCTCGTCCGACTTCGCCTTCGGAGCGTCGTCCGGCTCGTCCTCGCGGTTGCCCATCAGGTGCTCGGCCGCCCACTCGCCAGAGCTCTTGGTCGCCACCAGCACGCCGCCGCCGCGCACCCAATCGCGCACGCGGCTCTCTTCGCGCTCGCCCCAGCCCCCGGTCGCGCCGGCGACCAGCAAGAGGTGCGTGTAGCGCTCCAGGTCGAGGCCGCCGAAGGCTTCCTTCTCGACCATCGAAACACCCATGTCCACGCGCGTGTCCAGGTAGTGCCAGACCTCGCCGGCTTCGTAGGACGACACGCCGCTGCCCACCAGCATCAGCGCCTGTGGCGCTTCGAGCGAACTCAGCGAGCCGCTGCCCAGGTCGACCCCGTCGAAGGTCAGCCCGGTCGTGGCCGCGTGGACCTCGAGCCCGTCGGCGGCCGCGGCGTCGGCCAGGGCGCGCAGCTCGTCGCGGGACAGGCGCTGCACGCCGACCGGGACGACGATCGTGCCGTAGTCGAAGTCCCGCGGCCCCGCGCCGGTCTCGACGCTGAACGGCCGCGTCGCCACCTGGGCGCGCACGCCGGCCTCGAGCATGCGGTTCAAGGCGCGGGGCGCGTTGTAGTGGTGCCACTCGAAGAGCCAGGCCACGACCCGCTCGGCCCCGATCACCGAACCGCCCGGCGCGAAGTCCTCCTCGGCCGGCGCCCCGATCAGTTCGCCGATCGCGGCATCGGCGTCCAGGGCCCGGTAGGGCACGTTGAAGGACAGGGGCAGGTTCCAGCTCGACACGTCGTAGAACGTGTTGTCCGGCCAGGACGTGCGCGTCTCGAACAGGGCCCGAATCAGCCGGAACTGCGGCTGTTGCAGGTCGACGACGTAGGAGCCGTCGGCGCTGAAGGCGGTGCCGTCGTCATCGTCGGCGTCCAAGTCGCGCCCCAAGTGTCGCACCTCGATACCGTGCCGCCGCAGGATGTCCACCATCCGGAAGGTCCGCTCCGGATCCTCCGCCGCGCCGAAGACGTAGGCGCGCACGTCGTGGGCCGCCGCCTCTTCTAGCGCCGTGCGATAGAACTCGCGCTGGTAGCCGGAGAGCGAGTCGTGCATCCCGTCCACCGCCGCCAGGGTCGACAGGCTGGTCACGAACTGGTTGCGGATCGTGAACGGGAAGCTGATCCCGCCGAAGTCGTTCTCCTGGAAATGCCCGCGCGATGAGGCCTGCTCGAACAGGATCCCGATCGCGCCGTGGAGGTCGGGGTAGGTCGAGCCCTTGCCGTAGTAGAAGTCGTCGAAGCTCTCTTCGGTGTAGTAGAGGCTCCCCAGCTCGTCGAGGGCGTCCGCGTGGTACGTCGCGATCTCGCGCGTCAACTCGAGGTTGCGCTCCGGCGTGAGCGGGTTCTGCCGACTGGGGATCCCCGGCTGGAAGAAGTAGGTCGAATTGGTCCCCATCTCGTGGTAGTCGGTCAGGACCTGGGGCATCCACGCGTGGAACTTCGCCAGGCGCCCGCGCGACTCGGGGTGCGTCAAGAGGAGCCAATCGCGGTTCAAGTCGAACCAGTAGTGGTTCGTGCGCCCGCCCGGCCAAACCTCGCGGTGCTCGCGATGGTCGGGATCGCCGACAAGGTTGCGCCCCTTGTGGGAGTTGGCCCACTGGGCGTGGCGGCTGAGGCCGTCCGGGTTCAGACAGGGGTCGATCAGAACGATCGTGTCCTCGAGGAAGCGCTCGATCTCGGGCCCCGTCGCCGCCGCCAGGTGGTAGGCGAAGAGCATGGCGGCGCTGGAGCCGCTCGACTCGTTGCCGTGCACGCTGTAGCCCATCCACACGACCTCCGGGCCTTCGTAGGCTTCGTCACCGGAGAGCACGGCATTCACGTGCGCCTCACGGATCTCGTCGATCCGCGCCAGGTTCGCGGGGCTCGTCACCGTGGCGAGCAGCAGCGGCCGCTGCTCGTGGGTGTAGCCGTAGGTCTCGAGCGAGAAACGCGGCGAGGCCTCAGCAACCGCACGGAACCAGCCCACGAGCTGATCGTGCCGCACGTGCCAGTCCCCCACGCCCCAGCCGAGGACGGACTCGGGCCGAGGGAAGTCCGCGTCATAGGCGATGCCCGCCGGCAGATACCACTCCAAGGGCTGGGGGCCCTGGGCGTCAGTCTGGGCCGAAGCGGGGACAGAGACGAGGCCGACGACGAGCGGGCCGAGGAGCAGGAGCCGTTGCGCGATCATCGCCGCAGTTTGACGCCTCACGCGGCCCGCGGGGAGCCTTGTCCGGGTGCGGTCCGGAGGTCTAGGAGCGCTCGAGTCCAGGTCGGAACCAGATCGGACCCAGTGCCCCAGAGTGCCGCGCGGCCAGTCGCAGCCTCCGTGGCGCCTGGGCCTCCGAACACCGCCGACTGCACTACCGGCGGCTGCCGGCCTGCGACCGGCCCCAACGGAGCTGGCCGACTACTGCGGGAGCACGCTAACCTCCGGGCCGAACTCGGGTCCTGACCGATGTTCCTTCCCGAACATCTTCGGCAGTGAACCCGCAATGCAGCCCCCATCCGCCCACGGTTGAAGTGCCACAGGCATCTGCCGCTGAACAGTCCAGCCCCGGCGCGTATGCCCAGTGCAGTCGCGGGCACGCTCCCCCTCGCAGATACCCGGAAGAACGGCTGCCCTCACTGCTCACCTTCCGCGAGCCTGTGCAGCTCATCGACTGCACAACTCAACGAACCGGCGTCCGGGGCGGCGAGGTAGATGCGACCTGTCCGGTTTGCATCGAGGGCCTCGAGCTGGCGCGGTTCGTCGACGGTGACCCGGTTGAGTCCATCGCTGAGCGTGAACCAGTGCTCGACCGGACCTGTAAGCGATTCAGGGCAACAAAGAACGCCCCGCTCATCGAACTCGCCGCCGTGCTTCCAGCAATCGTGAGTCGATATCGAGCCCAGCTCGCTGCGACTCTCCGACCCAAGACTTAGAACCAATCCGTTCGGCACTTCAAGCGGATCTAGATTCACCAAGTACTCGCGCGGTGGGTTCGACCGCAGAACGACAACGACGTCGTCCAATTCGATCTCGACCGATCGGTCGACGTACCCCGACGCTGATATCTCGACAATCGAACCCTCCAAGGACGCGAACACTTGGGCAGACCCATCGAGATCAGTTGCGTACGACTCGGAGACTCCGTCGTAGCTCGAAGTGCGCTCACCCACGAGCAGGCCTTCGACGTAGACCCACGCATCTGAGATCGGCATGCCAGCTTCATCAACGACGAGAATCTCAACCTCTCGAAACGCACCTCGCAGATCAATGTCGTCGAGGACTCCATATCGGTCACCCTCAACCGCCAATGTCAAGGGCCCGGCCTCATGGACCACGTCCAGCTCGTCGCCACCACCCCGAATGACCTGAAGCCGGTATGGGCCATCGGACATACGCCTGAACGTGAAGCGACCATCGCCCCGAAGCCTTTCGACTTCGACACCGAAGTTCGAGAATCGATCGGAGGCGCTCTCCCTCGGCCTCCATTCGTCGGGCCTGAGATCCGCCGACATCAATGCAATGAAGATCGATTCAGAAGCCATGGTGGGATCGACAAGGACTCGTCCTCGCACGACCCGCTCCGGCTCGAGGACAATCGAGACGTCCGACTGCCCCCAATCGAAGTCTACTTCACCCGTAGCGTATCCGTCGCGCCGGACAACCAGTCGCTCTCCGCCGCCCCAATCGTCCCCGTTACGCCCAAGGGCGAATCGCCCATCGGAGTCGGTCATCGTCGCAGCCTTCTCACCCCACCACTCTTCCTGGTCTCGGATCTGCACAGAGAGCGATGCCCCGGCGATCGGCTGCCCCGCGGAATCAGAGACAAACCCGGTCACGCTTGCCTCTTCCGCCAAGAGCTGGATCGGGCCCAGATCACGAACACCTGGCACCAAGGAGACCTCGACCCTCGCCATTGCCGAAGATCGGACGCCGACCGGCAGTGCCCTCAGCCCGAGGAATACGGACGCGGCGAGATCGTCCAAGAGGGCATCCACAATTCGAACCCGGAACCGTCCCGAGGCATCGGTGACGCCCCGCGCGACCGAATTCGGCGGAGAGTATTCGAACTCGGTGTAGGTCATTGGCAACCCCACTTCATCAACGAGCTGCCCCGTGAAGACGCTGTCGCCGGCTTCCTCACCGAGATCCAACCGAACGACCTCCCCGATCACCCGCGGGCCTTCAATGGTCGCGTGATAAATACCGCGTAGGGCTGACTCGACTTCAATATCGCAACGACCGCCGATCGGCATATGAAACGCCAGCGCTCCTTCGATCAGCGGTGCACTGAACGCCGACAGTGCGTCCTTCTCTCCCTCCGGTATCCAATCCACATGCACTCGCCCGTTCCCGATAATCGGGCTGCCATCAGGGTCGACAATCCGAACCTCTACGAGCCCTAGCTCACCGGATACTCGGACTTCGACCGGATTCTCAGGCAGGTTCTCTCGATCCACCGAGATCCACCGGGACTGACTTCCAATCACGCAGGCCTCAATGCAGGCGACCGGCTTGCATAGCGAGTCGCTGCTCCACAGCCAGTGGCCCACGTGGGCCAGCTCCGCGATCCCGTCAGGACCCGTCAGCGCGACTGGCGAATCAGAGAACTCGACATCCCAGCAATAGTCAAATCCTCGGAAATGGACGAGCACGCCTTCCAGCGGCGCGCCGAGATCGTCGATGACCAGGACCTGAACGTTGTCATCCTCTCGCAGGGCGAGGTGGACCGGACTCCCCTGTTCCGGTCCGACTTCGGCCCAGTCCCAAAGTGATTCGTAGCTTGCCGTGACGAGTTGATACCCGCCGGTCGTCTCGACCTTGCACCTGCCGTTCCCGTCGGTCTGTAATTCAGTGACCTGGTCGAACCCGGTCCCGGTCAGTGCCCCCGAACGCAAGCGGCGGACCGCGGACTCCCGCAGCGCGGGGTCATCAGGCAGCGCCCAGGCTCGGATCAGCGCCCCCTCGAGGGGGCGCAGGGTAAGTCCGTCGACGCAGATGGCCTCGAGCGCCCTTGCGAGGTGGGCGACTGGGGTTCGCTCAGCGCCGGCGGGCGCGGCAGGACTGATTGCCGCAGCGTCCACGATGCTCGGACCCACGAGGGTGGCAGCGAGATCGCCGGCAGGCTCTGTGAGCGGTCGGCCGAAGAACAGGTACAGGCAGGTCGCCGGCACGAGGGCGAAGATCGTCCACATCGCAGCACGTGCCGCTGCGGCGCTCGGCAGCCACCGTCGCCGTACGGCCAGAAGGGGCGCGACGGAGAGGATCCAGGCGTCCCGCCCTTCCCCGGCTCCCCTGGCCATGCGGGTCCTGAGCTCGGCCAAGCCGCGGGCGAGTTGTGTCCTGACCGTGTCGATCGCGAGCCCGCTTCGGCGGGCGATCTCACCGGGCTTGAGTTCCTCGAAGTATCGCTCAGTGATGCGCGTTCGGTACGGTTCGCGCAAGGCCTCGACGGCCGCTCGAAGTTTGTCACTGGCGTCCCGCACTTGCAGGGCTGCATCGGCGCCCTCGACGTCGTCTTCCGGCCGAGCATGACGTTCCTCGCGGGCACGACGATTCGCGTTTGATCGGGCGTCAGAGCGCACGATGTTCCGTATCACTGTCGCCAGCCAAGCCTGCAACTTCGCCTCCGGGGCGGGCGGCCATCGCAGGGCGGCGAGGTAGGCGCGTTGAACGATCTCGTCAGCGCGATCGATGTCGCGGACCATGTCGCGCGCGAGGGCGCGCGCCCAGCGCTCATGGACGAGCAGGGCTTCGAGGGACGCCTGGTGGTTGGTCATGGCAAGGGACCGAATGCAGCGACGGATTCCACGGCGTCAGCAATCTCCGAAAATCCTCGGCGAGGGGCCAGATGGGATTGGCTCGGGGCTCGAGAGCCGCACCCCTGGGTCGCCGGCGCAGGGCGATTCGACCCTGCGCTGGGGTGCCCTGGGCTCAGGCCCGGGACCGGAACTGACTAGCGCGCGCCGTCGATCTGACCTGCCCGCGCTCGGGGGCGCGTCGATCCGTTAGGAGACCGAGAGCGCCTCCCGCAACCGCGCCCGCGCCTCGTGCAACCTCGAGTAGACCGTGCCCGACGGGATCCCCAGGACCTGCGCCACCTCGGTCTGCGCCAGGCCCTCGAGGGCCGACAGGGCCACGACCGCGCGCAGGGGGGCGGGGAGGGCGGCGATGGCTCGCAGGATTCGCGCGGCGGAGTCCCGTTGCGTGGCCGAGTGGGACGGGTCGCGGCTGCCGGCGTCGAGGTCGTCGGGCAGGACCTCCTCGCGGCCCCGCGCGCGGGAGGCGACGCGGGTCGAGGCGCGTACGGCGACGCGGAACAGCCAGGTGGTCAGGCGCGCGTCGCCGCGGAAGCCGGCGATGCCGCGCAGGACGTCGACGAAGGTCTCTTGGACTGCGTCGTCGGCGAGGTCCGGGCGGCCGGTCATGCGCAGGGCGAGGCCGAAGAGGGAGGTGCGGGTGAGCTCGAACAGCTCGCGCACCGCCGCTTCGCGCTCCGCGCCTCTGCCGCGCAGCAGCGTGAGCAGGCGTGCCTCGTCGACGAGGTCGATCACGAAGGACCCTCCTCGCCCTCGGGCAGGACGAGCTTCCAAACCAGAATCCAGAGCACGGCGAGGACCGCGGCGCCGATCAGGGATCGCGCGGGATCACTGCCGACCAGCGCGCCGATCACCAAGCGCAGGGCCACCAAGGGCCCGAGGTAGATAACGAAGAGCCAGAAGGACTTGAGCGCCATCCAGCCCAGGAAGCGCAGGCCCCAGAACCCGTCATCGTCATCGTCATCGTCATCGTCATCGTCATCGTCATCGTCATCGTCATCGTCATCGTCATCGTCATCGTCGTCATCGTCATCGTCATCGTCATCGTCGTCCTCCTCCAACTCCTCGGCACCGAGTCCCGCCGCCTCGCGGGCGACCTGCCGCCAGCGCTGAGCCTCGGTCACCTCCCTGGCCGTCCAACGCAGGCGCAGGAAGAAGTGCAAGGGCAGGTAGAGCAGCAGCGCGGCTGCGGCGACGAGCAGGTGGTCCGACTCCTCCACCACCGCCGCCAGGAACAGCAAGGCAAAGACCGCCGGCAGCATGAACAGCAGTCCGATGACCTGCCAGGCGAAGCGCTTGGAGATCTCCTTGGCCGCGAGCTCGAAGAGGTCCGCGTCGCCGGCTTCCGCTGCTCTGCGAGCGTCCGAGATCGCTCGGACCTGGCCCGGGAAGACGAAGAACGACAGCGCGACGGCGATCCCCAGGACGCTGCGGCCCCAGCGATCGTCGAGGCCCAGGGCGAGGCCCGCGAGGCCCAACCCGCAGACCAGGACTGCGGTCAGCCCCAGGTTCCAAATCGGCCGGCGCAGCTGCTTCCGCACGGCTGCGGCGAGCTGCTCCCCCTGCCGCGCCTGGGCCATTCGGTCGCTGACGGCGGCCAGGTCGCGGTCGAGGGCTTCGAGTTCGTCGTACTGCATGGCGGCCGTTGGAGGAGGACTACGCCCCGATCCTTCGGCGCAATTGGCAAGTTTCCGTCCGGGCCCGGCCCGGCCTCAGCGGACCGCCGGCGCGGCCGTCCAGCCTTCCTCGAGCACGTTCAGCTCCGCCGCCGCCTCGGCGACGGCGCGCGAGGCGTCGAGGACGGCATGGATCTCCAGGGGCGCGTTGAGCTCGAGGGTCATCCGCAAGCGCGGGCCGTCCTCGCCCTCGGCACGCTGGCGCGCGGGCCCGGCGGAGAAGCCGAGGGGCGCGAGCCCTTCGGTCAGCGCCGCCAGTCGCTCGGGGAAGCTGCTGCGGACCTCGAAGCGAAGGGAGTGCGGCTCGCCCCAACGCGCTCCGGCTCGGCGCAGCTCGGCCAGGCGCTCCAGGTCGCGCGCTTCGCGTTGGGCGTGCCAGAAGTCGGCGTAGGCGGCGGTGACTCGAGCGAGGTCCAGGTCGAACTCGCTCTCGCGATGATCGCGGATGCGCTCGGCCAGCAGGCGGTTGACGGGCGTCAGCGCCGAGAAGTGGTCGGCGCGCGCCAGCTCGAGAGTCCGCACCCGCGGGTTCGCGAGCGCGGCGCTCAGCTTCGCTAGATCTTCCGAGTTCCCGTCCTCGCCCTCGAAGACCCAGGTAGGCGACGTGATGGCATCCAAGAAGTGCAGCGGCGAGCGCAGGCGGAACTCGCGCGGGTCCGCCTGGTCGAAGGGCCAGTCGCGTTCGCCGTAGTCGGCGAGCTCGACCACGGGTCCGAAGCAGAACACGCCGCGAAAGAGGTCGGTGGACTCGGCGACGAGCAGCGCCAGGGTCGCGCCGGTGCTGTGCCCGCCCAGATAGACTCGCGCCGGATCGACCCCGTCCAGCTCGCACAGGAAGCGCGCCGCCGCGAGCACGTCGTCGACCTCGCCCATCAGGCCCTCCTGCAAGCCAGGGTTCCGGGCCGTGCCGCGCACCGTGGGAAACAGCATCGTGATCCCCGCCTCGCGGTAGGGGCTCGCCGACTGGTCGTTCATCGGCGGGCCCGGCGACCACACGTAGCCGCCGCCGCGCGCCGGGGGAAAGCCGCCGGTGAGCCAGATGACGGCCGGACCGGGCTCGGGGCTCGGCTCGCCGCGAAACAGGTAGGCGGCGTTGCGCCCCTTCGGCGCGTCGTACTCGACCAGGGACCACGAGTCCTCCGGCGGCGCGACCAGGGGCTCGTCGATGCGGCGCTGATCGACCAAGACCGATTCGAAGCCGCGGCGCGCGTCGGTCAGGCGCTCGACGGCTCGCGGAGCCTCCTGCACCGCGATTCCGATCGCGGTTGCGACACACAGCAGTCGGGAGGCGAGGACGATCGGCAAGGTCATGGGCTCGTGGGGTGAGGTTCGTGGCGGCGGACGTTCCCTCGCGACCTGCGCTCCGGGCCCCTCAATCTTCCAACTCCACCCGCCGCCCCTCCGCCGCACTCACATAGGCGGCGTAGACGATGCGAGTGACGTCGAGGCCGAGAGCGCCGGAGCACCGCGGCTCGCGATCCGCGGTCAAGTCCTCGGCCACCGCCTGCAACAGGCCCTGTTGGCCCGAGCTCCAGTCCTCGTCCGGCAGGGGCGTCGACCAGCCGGCCTGGCCGTCGACCTTCTCCATCACGTACTCGCTCCCGAAAGTGCCGTCATCGGGGGCGTAGGCGCGCAGCTGGTCGTGGGGCGACAGGGCGCACTCGAAGCGGTGGTCGCTGCCCATCAGCGACAGGTGGCTCTGCATCCCGCCCAGCATCAGGTCCGAGCCGAACACCGTGCCCCGGGTGCCGTCGTCGAAGTGCAGCACGGCCATGCCCCAGCTCTCCACCCCCTTCCAACCGGTGGCGACGGCCGTGCGCGCGCCGTCGAGGATCGCGCTTGCGGTCGGATCGGCGACCTCGGCGGTGACCGAAGTAACCACCGTCGGCGTGCCGCGGCGACGCAGGCCCTCGCGGCGCTTCAGCCACAGCATCGCACCGATCGGATGGGCCCCCAGGCGCAACAGGGCCCCGCCGCCGGTGTGGCGCCAGTCCTTCGAGTAGGGCGAGTGGGAGCCGGAGTGGCTCTCCCAACCGCGCATCTCGAGCAGCAGGCCGTTGGAGGCGGCCTGCAGCTGCGCCGCCCGCTGCACCGCCGGGGCGAAGATCCAGTTCTCGCCGTAGAACAGCTTCACGCCCGCCGCGCCGCAGGCCTCGACCATGGCGTTGGCGTCGGCCAGAGCGCGCAGATACATGTCCTGGCGATCGACGGCGGCCACGGATTCGGCGCTGGCGTCGTCGCCCAGGCCCTGTCCCCAATAGGCCGCCAGGGGTTTGGTGCACAGCACGTGCTTGCCCGCGGCAGCGGCGCGCTCGGTCAACTCGCGGTGCACGCGGTTGGGCACGCACAGGTCAACCAAGTCGATCGACTCTTCGGCCAGGAGCTCGTCCACCGACAGGCCCCGGCCGAAGCCCGTGCGCGCGGCGAACTCGTCCGCCTTGGCCCGCGCGCTGGAGGCGACGGCGGCGCGCTCCACCGCCACGCCGTGGACCCGCGCCCAGCAGCGCGCGCGGGTGCGAGCCAGGAAGCCCGAGCCGATCAAGCCAACGCGAAGGGAGTCCGTCATAGCAGCAGTCGGTCGATGAAGCCGGGACCCTTGGTGACCAGGTACCAGCCCAGGAAGACGAGCAGCACGATCGTGGCCAGGACGATGCCGCCGAGCCAGGCGGCGCCGGCGGCTCCGCGCGGGCGATCGGCGCCGAGGTACGCGTCCGAGCGTTGCAGCTTGGCGAAGCCGATGTAGGCCAGGGGCAGCAGGAAGCCGGTGATCACGCCGGTGGGCACCGCCAGCCAGACCGACAGGTCGCTCCAGAACAGGCTGCCGAGCACCCCGGGAGTCGGCAGGAGCAGCGCGAGCCGATAGCCCCGACTGCCGAACTTCAGTCCGAACATCTCCGAGCATGCGAAGCCCGCGCAGACCATGTGGAGCGTGATTGTCGTGAGCAGCATGGCGAGCAGGCCCAGGTCGAACAGCACGCGCCCCCAGACCGGACCGACGAGGCCGCCCAGGGTCTGGGCCGCCTCGACCGGCGAGATGCTGGCCCCGGAGAAGTCCGCGTGGATCGTGTTGGCGGCGGTGATCGTCATCAGCGCCGTGGCGATGACGTAGGGCACGACCATGCCCAGGCCCAGGTCGACGCGGGCCAGCTCGCGATGCTCGCGCCCCCAACCCCGCGCCAGCAGCGTGTAGGGGTAGAGGAACAGCATGTTCACGCCCACCGCCGCGGCCAGGCCGCTGATCACCAGGGCGATAGCGGCCACCTCGCCGCGGTCGGCGGGGAGGCGGAAGCTGGTGAAGCCGCGCAGGATCGCCCCCGGGTCGTCGAAGCCGGCGCGCACGGCGACGACGCCGAAGAGCAGCACGATCATCCACACCATCCAGCGCAGGAGCCGCTCGAAGATCCGGTTCGCGGCTCCTCCAGAGCCGAAGGTCTGGGCGGTGGCCACGGCCCAGACCAGGATCGCGAGGCCGGCGCCGAAGCGCGGCAGCTCCGCGCCCGCGGCGTCGCCCAGGTCGACCACCACCGCCGAGGCCAGGGAGTACTGGGCGAAGTGCCAGACGACGCTCGCCAAGAGCGCACCGATGGCCCAGCCCCAGGCGAAGACGCCGCCGGCGTAGCGGCGCATGGCGGCGAAGGGGCGCTCGCCGGTGGAGAGGGTCTGGTGCGCGACGGCGGCCAGGACCAGGCCGCCCATCAACATGCCCAGGGGCGCGACCCACAGCAGGTCGTAGCCGAAGGCCGCGCCGGCGAGCAGCGAGGCCGAGGCCGAGCCGCCGCCCAGGGTCAGGGCGGACTGCAGGTAGCCGGGGCCACCCTTGCCGGCGTAGGCGAACCAACGCGCGAGGCGCGGCTTCGTCGCGACCTCCGCCAGCCAGGCCCGCTCCGCCGCCAGGCGCTCGGGATCGGGCGGATGCACCATCGGCAGCCCGCGCACGTCGGGCTGGTGGGCGCCGCCGTCGGATGGCGCGGCGTCGCTCGCGGTGTCGGGGGGGACCATGGATCGGTGGGAGCCGGACGGCGGCGGCTATCCTAGTCCCGATGTCGCCCGTCACCGCACGCGCGCAGGCGCGCGTGGGCCTGCTCGGGAATCCGTCGGACCTGTATGGGGGCCGGGGCCTGGGCTTCGCGGTGGCCGGGCTCGGGGCCGAGGTGCGGGTCGAGGAGGCGACGGAGACGAGCCTGCCGGACGAGTTCCTGGCTGCCGGCTGGCGCGTGGCGCGGGCCGAGCTCGAGCAGCTCGGCGTCGATCCTGACGCGCAGCCGTTCCGACTGACGCATCAGAGCAACGTGCCCTACCAGGCCGGGCTGTCGGGCTCGAGCGCCCTGCTGGTCGCGGCGCTGAGGGCCTGGTGCGATTGGTTCCAAGTGCCTTTGGGGCCCTCTCACATCGCGCGCCTGGCCTGGCGCACGGAGGTCGATGAGCTCGGTATCCGCGCCGGCGCGCTCGATCGGCTGGTGCAGGCGCACGAAGGGCTGCTCGCCATGGACTTCAAGCGGCCCTTCGAGCCCGAAGCGGTCCGGCGGCTGGATCCAAGGCTGCTGCCGCCGCTCCTGATCGCCTGGCACCGCGTACCCGGTGCATCGTCGGGCGACGTGCACGCGCCGATCTATGCGCGCTTCGAGGCGGGCGACGGTGAGGTGACGCGCGTGATGGGTGCGATCGCGGCCAATGCGGATGAGGGGTGCGCCGCGCTCGAGGCCCGCGACACGGCCGGGTTGCTCGCCTGCATCAATCGCAACCTCGACCTGCGAGCCGAGCTGTTCGAGCTGCAGCCCGCCGACCGCGCCCTGATCGACGAGGCCAGGGAACGCGGCATCGCCGCCAAGTTGCCCGGCTCCGGGGGCTCGGTCCTGTTCGCCTGCGAGAGCATGAGCCGCCTGGGCCGCTTCGCCTCCGACCTGGGCGCCCGCGGCGTCGACATTCACCTGCCCAACGTGGCCCTGCCCCGATGACGAAGATCCGCGCCGCCTTCCTGGCCGCCGGCTTCGCCACGCGGCTCTATCCGTTGACGCTGAACAAGGCCAAGCCGCTGTTGGAGATCGGCGGCGAGGCGATGATCACGCGGTTGGTGCGGCAGGTCGAGCAATCGCAGGCGATCGTCGACGGCGTCGTGGTCACCAACGGCAAGTTTCACGCGGACTTCGTCCAGTGGCGCGAGGCGCTCGACACACGGCTCGAGCTCACCCTCGTCGACGACGGCGCGATGGACAACGACAGCCGGCTGGGCGCCATCCGCGACCTGCAGCTCGCCCTCGAGCAGGCGCCCGAATGCCTCGACCTCGACGGCTACCTGGTCCTGGCCTGCGACAACCTGCTCGATCTCGACGTCGACGCCCTGATTGCGCGCTTCACCGACTCGGGCATGGGCCAACTGATCGTGCGCGAGGTCCCCGAGCCCGTGCCGCCCGGCCGCTACAGCGAGGTCACCCTCGACGGCGAGCGCGTGGCCTCGTTCCGCGAGAAGCCCGCGGACCCGCGTAGTAAGCTCTCCGCGATCGCCGTCTACCTGCTCGGTGCCGACCTACCCGCCCAGATCGACCGGCACCTGGCTGCCGGCGGCAACCCGGATGCGCCGGGGCACCTGTTGGCGCGGATCGCGGCCGAGGCGACCTTGGAAGGCACGCGGCTCACCGGACGCTGGTTCGACATCGGCTCCGCCGACGACCTCGAACTTGCGAATCGCGCGGTTCAGCAGGAGTGAATGCGCCGTCCAGCCCGCGGCGGACCCCGGGCCTACCGAGCTTCCCGTCAGCGCTGGGCCAAACCAGGCACGACCCGTCGACGCAGGTCCGACGAACGCTGTCTTCGACCGGGTAACGGTCGCCTCGAGCGAGAGCGCAGCACTAGACTCCGGACCTCCGAGCGATCCGCGCGTCGGACGAGCCGGTTCGCACTGCGCACACCGGCCACCGACGATTCAACGACCCCTTCCGACTGCAACACCATGACTCGCCTGCTTCGATCCCGTTCCGCGCTGCTCGCCCTGCCCCTCGCCCTGTCCCTCGCCCTGTCCCTCACCGCCTGCGCGGGAACCCGCGTGGCGGGCGAGCAGGGCACCGTCTACGCCACCTCCTTCAACCTCGTCGGCCTGTCGATTCCCTTCAACGACTACGACAAGGCCCAATCGATGGTGCCCGAGGGCAGCGAGATCGAGACGATCATCGCCAACCCCCGCGACTGGACGTCGGTCATCGGCATCCTGACCTCGATCCTCGGCTTCTCGTCGACGCAGATCAGCTACGTCACTGAGAACGACTGATCCGAGTCCGGGTGGGTCCCCTACCCACGAGCCACGACGGGCCGCAGCCAGCGCAGGGCGCCGGTCGCGGCCCGCCCCCGTTCGGACCGATGCTGCCGCGCGCCGGACTCGTCGCTCGGGAGTCCTCCGCCGAGCCGACCGGCCGGGGACGCGGCCCTGAAGCCCGCGGGCCACGGACATGCGCCATTCGCGAACGGCGAGCGCCATGGGTCCCGCGCCCTCTCAGGCCAGCAGCTCCCCCATCACCCGCCCCGCCACGTCGGTCAGGCGGAAGTCGCGGCCCTGGCTGCGGTAGGTGAAGCGCTCGTGGTCGATGCCGAGCAGGTGCAAGAGCGTCGCGTGCAGGTCGTGGACGTCCATGGGGTCGTCCTCGATGAAGTAGCCCAGCTCGTCGGTGCTGCCGAAGGACGTCCCCGGGCGGATGCCGCCGCCGGCCATCCAGATCGTGAAGGCGTGGGGGTGGTGGTCGCGGCCGAGGAACTTGGAGCCACCTCGCTCTTCGTTCATGGGCGTGCGGCCGAACTCGCCGCCCCAGACGACGAGGGTGTCCTCGAGCAGGCCGCGGCGCTCGAGGTCCGTGACCAAAGCGGCGCAGGCGCGGTCGGTGCGGCGGCACTGCTCGGGCAGGGAGTGGACGATGTCGTCGCCTTTGTTCGTGCCGTGGCTGTCCCAGCCCCAGTCGAAGAGCTGCTGGAAGCGGACGCCGGCTTCGGCCAGGCGCGCTGAGAGCAGACAGTTGGCGGCGAAGGAGGGCTCGCCGGGGGTGACGCCGTAGAGGTCGAGTGTCGCTTGGGACTCGGTCGCGAGGTCGGCGATGGCCGGCACCCGCGCCTGCATGCGGTAGGCCAGCTCGTACTGGGCGGTGCGGGCGGCGGCCTCGGGGTCACCGTGCTGTTCGGAAGCCAGGCGGTTCAGCCGCGCGATGGCGTCGAGCTGGCGGCGGCGCGCGGCGCGGTCCACGCCCTCGGGGTTCGAGAGAAACAGCACCGGGTCGCCGGCCTGCATCAGGCGCACGCCCTGGTGCTCGCTCGGCAGGAAGCCGTTGGTCCAGGCGGCGGAGCCGGCGCTGGGCGCGAACTTGCCGCTGGTCATGACCACGAAGGCGGGCAGGTCGGGGTCGAGGGGACCCAGACCGTGGGACAGCCAGGCGCCCATGGTCGGCCGCCCGATCAGGCTGTGGCCGCTGGTCAGGAAGACCTGCGCCGGAGCGTGGTTGAACTGGGTCGTGTGCATCGAGCGCACGACGCAGAGCTTGTCGGCGATCCGCGCCGTGTGCGGCAGCAGCTCACTGATCCATTGGCCGCTCTGGCCGTGCTGGCGGAACTCGTAGGGCGAGCCGAGCAGCTTGGGCGTGCCCTTGATGAAGGCGAAGCGCTCGTTCTCGATCAACGAGGCCGGCACCGGCTGGCCGTCCAGCTCGCGCAGCCGCGGCTTGGGATCCCACAGGTCGATCTGCGAGGGGCTGCCGGCCATGTGGAGCCAGATCACGCGCTTGGCCCTGGGAGCGAAGTGCGGCAGGGCTGCGTCGGCGGCGCTGCCCTCGTCCCTGAACATCCCGAAGGCGCTCCGGCCGAGGAGCAATGAACCGATGCCCACGCCGGCGCCGGTCAGGAATTGGCGGCGGTCGTTCATGGGCGCGTCACCGTCTCGTCGAGGTTGAGCAGCACCTGGGCCACGGAGGTCCAGCCGTCTTGGGCGCGAAGGGTCTCCAGGACCTCGAGTTCGTCAACCTCGGCCTCGCGGCCGGTGCAGGCCGAGAAGCCCCAGGCCAGCCCGCGCTCGGACAGCCGCTCGCCGAAGGCCTCGGCGGCCGCCACGAAGTTCGGGTCGTTGAGCAGCGCCAAGGCCTGTAGCGGCGTGTTCGATCGATCGCGCCGTGCGCAGGTCAGCTCGCGGCTGGGCGCGTCGAAGAGCACGAAGCTCGGATAGGGCGAGGTCCGCCGCCAGAAGGTGTACAGGCCGCGCCGCCGAGCGTCCCCGCCCTCCGACGTGCGCCAGCGGTCGCCGGCGTAGGTGGCGTTGTCGATGTCGGCCGGCTGGGGCGGGTAGACCGGCGGCCCGCCGATGCGCCGGTCGAGGGTCCCGGCCAGGGCCAGGCTCTGGTCGCGCAGCTCCTCGCCGTCGAGGCGCCGGCGCGGGAACCAGGACAAGAACCGGTTGCCCGGATCGAGCGCCGCCCCGTCGGCCGAACGCACGGAGGACTGGCGGTAGGCGGCCGAAGTCATCAGGCGCCGGTACATCCGCTTGACGCTCCAGCCGTCCTCCATGAACTCGACCGCCAGCCAGTCCAAGAGCTCGGGGTGCGTCGGCGCCGCGCCGCGCGTGCCGAAATCGTCGGGCGTGGCGACCAGACCCGTGCCGAAGGTCCACTGCCACAGGCGATTGACGGTCACCCGCGCCGTGAGCGGGTTGTCGGGCGAGGTCAACCAGCGCGCGAAGTCGAGGCGGTCGCCGATCCCTTCGCGCCGCTTCGGATCGAGTACGGCCGGCACGCCGGGCTCGACCACTTCGCCCGGAGCGAGGAACGAGCCGCGCTCGAGGATGTGGGTCGTGCGCGGCTCGGCGACGGCCTCCATGACGAGCGCCGTCGCGGGCATCGGGCGCGTGGCCTCGAGCTCGGCGATGCGCGCGCGCTGCGCGTCGAAGGTCGGGGTCGTGGCGAGGAACCAATCGCGCGCGCTGGTCGGCAGCTCACCGGTTGCCGCGTTGGCGAGGTCCGCCGCGACCTCGTCTGGAACCGCGACCAAGACCCGCGGGTCGGCGCTGACCAGCCCGGCCTGCCCCCACCACACGCGGCCTCCGAACTGGCCCAGGGCCAGACCGTCGAGGCGGTCGCCTTCCGCGAAGCCGACCGCGGCGGCATCGACCTCGATCCGTCGCCAGCCGCCGACCTCGGGCAGCTCGCCCAGGGGCAGCCGACTGGCCGTGCCGGACGTCCCCCAACTCTGCAGGTCCGCGCCGAGGAACGCGCGGTGCTCCCAATCGCCGCCGTCGCGATGCCACTGCAGGAGCAGCTCGCGCGCCGGGCGCTCGGGATCGGTCCAGACCTCCGCGAAGAGGCGGTCCCCGGCGCGGATCGTCGGTCGCACGCGCGTCTCGCGCACGACGTCCTGGACGTAGGCGTCGCTCGCTTGGACGACGACGCGCGAGCGCCGCCCCGGGTCGGGCCCGGCACCCTCGGTCGCGGACCACGCGCGCCAGTCCCCCTCGCGAACTGCGGCGGGCGGGATCACGCCATCGAACCAAACGGCGTCAGCCCGCTCGACGGGCGCGTCGCCCGCGAGTAGCGCCCGCTTCGAGTCGACCCATGCGGCCAGGTCGGACGCGACCTCGGGTGAAGCCGTGTCCATCTGCTCACGCAAGCGCGCCAGCTCGGCGTCGATCGCGCCCGTGCGCTGCGCCTGCTCCTGCGACGGCACGGCCAGGACCGGCGCGGGCCCATTGCCCACGTCCGCCGTCTGGTCGAAGACCGCGAACAGGCGGTAGTAGTCGCGCTGGGTCAGGGGGTCGTACTTGTGGTCGTGGCACTGCACGCAGCCCATGGTCGCGCCGAGCCAGACCTCGCCCGTGGTGTTGACCCGATCGATGACCGCCGCGACGCGGAACTCCTCCGGATCGGCGCCGCCCTCCTCGTTGGTCATCGTGTTGCGGTGGAAGCCCGTGGCCAGGCGCTGTTCGACGCTCGCGCCCGGCAACAGGTCCCCGGCGAGCTGCCAGACCGTGAACTGGTCGAAGGGCATGTCCGCGTTGAAGGCGTCCACGACCCAATCGCGCCAGGGCCACATGGAGCGGTCGCCGTCCTTCTCGTAGCCGTTGGAGTCGGCGTAGCGCGCCAGGTCGAGCCAACGCCGAGCCTGCTGCTCGCCGTAGTGGGGCGAGGCGAGCAGGCGGTCGACGGCGCGCTCCCAGGCGCCGGGGTCCGCGTCGGTCATGAAGGCCGCGCAGTCCGCCTCGCTGGGCGGCAGCCCGGTCAGGTCCAGGGCCGCGCGCCGCAACAACACCTCCGCCGGCGCCTCGGGCGAGGGCGCGAGCCCCTGGGCCGCCATCGCCTCCAACAGGAACGCGTCGACGGCGTGCTGGGACCAAGCGTTGCCCGAGGGCACCTCCGCCCGCGCCGGCGCGCTGTAGGCCCAATGCCGCGTGGGCCAGCTCGCCGCCTCGCCGTCGTCGGGCCACACCGCTCCGGCGTCGATCCAACGGCCGATCGCGTCGAGCTCGTCCGCACCGAGCGGCTCACGCTCCGGCGGCGGCATCTCGCCGTTCTCGAGCTGGTACCACAGCTCACTGGCCCCGCGATCCCCCGCGACGAGCACCGGATAGGCCCCGAAGTCGCTCCCCGCCAGCGCCGCCGCCCGCTGGTCCAGGCGCAGCCCCGCCTTCTGCTGCAAGCGCCCGTGGCACTCGACACAACGCCGCTCGAGGATCGGCGCGATGTCGCGGGCGAAGTCGGGTTCGCCGGGCCGCTCCTGCATCGATGCGGCCGAGAGGGCGACGGGGATTCCGACCCAGATTGGAAGCAGCCCGAATCCTCGCATGGCGCCACGATACAGCACCGCGCGGCGCCGTTCGGTCCGGTCGACCCGCCGTGGGGCGGCCCTGTTCTACGCGACGGAGCCGGAGCCGCGGCCGCCGGCCCCGGAGGGGACGTCGATGATGCGTCCCTGGGTTGCGGGCGCCGATCGGCGCAGCTCGGCCTCGAGCAGCGCGATGTTGCGCAGGTTGGCCTTGAACCAGGCGTCGAACAGGTCGCCGGCGATCGGGATGATGCCCACCAGGGACTCGAGGGCGATGTTGGCGACCATGCGCCGCTGGACCCTGCGCGGGGCGCCCAGACGCCACGCCTCCAAGAGGATCGGCGTCGACAGGACCATCCCGACCGCATCGCCGACGCCCGGGATCAGGCCGACCAGGGAGTCCACTCCGACCCTGAACCGCGTCCCGGGGAGCCCGACCGACGAGTCGAGCAGACGGGCGTACTTGCGCAGCCGCGCCAGCCTGGCCGTGACCAGGTCGGAGTTCTCTTCGCCGGCCGTGGCCGCCTTCGAGCGCGGTGCTCGGCCCGATGGATTCAGGATCGCCATCCTCGATCCCGAGCAGATTCCATGCCGCGCAGAGCCGTCGGCACGGCCCTTGCTTCGAGGGCTCGCATGGACCTCATCCGACTGATCTGCGCGATTCTCCTGCCCCCCCTCGGCGTGTTCCTGCAAGTCGGTATCGGCGGTCAGTTCTGGCTGAACATCCTGCTGACCATCCTGGGCTACATCCCCGGGATCATCCACGCGGTCTGGATCATCGCCAAGAAGTAGGCGCGGCGAGGGGTCGGAGTCAGCCGCTACGGTGTGGTCTCACGCCGGTAGATTCTGCAAACCACCTCATTCGAGCGCGCGGGCGGCCATCGATCCGCGTGGATGCTCCACTTCCGCGCGAATGCGATTCACCGGCGGCGGCGCGGGAGCGCAGGACGGAGATCGAGGCTCCGCGCTGCACGCCGTGGCGATCGCGAACGGGCTGCGCCTTTGCTCGATCCCGAAGGCCAGGAAGGCCTCAGCCCCCGAAGCGCGGCCACTCCGTGTGGAACTTCTCGCCCGGGCGGTCGACGCGCTCATAGGTGTGGCTGCCGAAGTAGTCGCGTTGGGCTTGGATCACGTTGGCGCTGCCGCGGGCGGTGGTCAGGGTGTCGAACCAGGCCAGGCTGGCGGAGAGGCCGGGGACCGGTAGACCGGCGGTGACCGCGGCGGCGACGACGCGGCGCCAGGCGGGCAGGCGCTCGAGCACGGCGGCGGCGAAGTCGGGGGCGAGGACCAGGAGCTGCGGCTGGGGCTCTGAGCGGAAGGCCTCGACGATCTGGCCCAAAAAGCGCGCGCGGATGATGCAGCCGTCGGTCCAGATGCGCGCGATCTCGGCCAGGTCGGTGCCGTAGTCGCGTTCGGCGCTGGCGGCCGCGAGCATCGCGAAGCCCTGGGTGTAGCTGGCGATCTTGGAGGCGAAGAGGGCTTGGCCGATGTCTTCGGGCGTCACGCCGGTGAGGGTCGCGCGGCTGGGCGCGAGCCGCTCCTGCGCCGCCACGCGCAGGTCACGCCCCGCGCTCATCACGCGCGCGTCGACCGCCGAGGCAATGGTCGGAATCGCCACGCCCAGGTCGAGGCTGTCCTTCACCGTCCAACGCCCCGTGCCCTTCTGGCCGGCGCGGTCGAGGATCGCGTCGACCAGTAGCCCGCTCTCCACGTCCGGGTCGGGCGTGCGGAAGATGTCCGCGGTGATCTCGATCAGGTAACTGTCCAGGTCGCCGCGGTTCCAGGCCCCGAAGGTGTCGGCCACGGCGGCGCCGTCGAGGCCGAGCCCCGCGCGCAGCAGCGTCGCGCTCTCGGCGATGAGCTGCATGTCGCCGTACTCGATGCCGTTGTGGACCATCTTCACGAAGTGGCCCGCCGAGCCGCGGCCGCAGTAGGTCACGCAGGGCCCGAACTCCGACTTGGCGGCCACCGCCTCGAGCACCGGGCGCAAACGCTCCCAGGCCTGCGGTTCGCCGCCGGGCATCATCGAGGGCCCCTCCAGCGCGCCCTGGGCTCCGCCGGAAACGCCCATGCCGACGAAGTTCCACGGACGGCCGGCGGCCCGTGCGATGCGCGCGTCGGTCTCGGTGAACAGGCTGTTGCCGGCGTCGATGACCACGTCGCCCTCCTCGAGCAGCGGGTCGAGGGCGTCGAGCACCGCGTCCACCGGCCCACCGGCCGGCACCATCAACAGGATCCGCCGCGGACGCTCGAGCCCGGCCACGACCTCTTCCCAGGTGGTCGCCACGGTGAACTTCGCCTCGGGGTGCTCCGCGGCCAGGTCGTGGGCGACTTGGGGGCTTCTGTTGTAGGCCAGGACGCGCAAGCCGTTGCGGGCGAAGTTGCGGGCCAGGTTGGCGCCCATGACGCCGAGGCCGACGACGCAGATGTCACACAGGGGGGCGGAGGTCATCGCTGGAATCAGAGGTCTGGGCCGAGGGTGAGATCGGTGACGAGCACGAGGCCGGGCAGGCCGGTGGCGGGCAGGGACGGATCGCCGGCCACGAGGCGTTCGATCGCCTCGCGCTTGCCCTCGCCGGTGGCGAAGACGAGGGTCTGCCGGGCGGTGGCGAGGGTACGCCGGGTGAGGGTGATGCGGTCGGCGGGCGGTTTGGGGCTATCGGCGATGTGGGCAACCGTTCCCGCGAGCTCGGGCCCGCCGACGAACAGCGACGCCACGTGACCGTCCGGACCCATGCCGAGCAGGCTCACGTCGAGACTGCCGCCGAACAGCGTTTCGAAGGCGCCCTCCACGCGCACGACCGCGTCGGCGGGAGCCTCACCGTCGACGAACAGTGGCAACTCCAGCCCGGGGGCCGGGTCGAAGCGCACGGCGCCGCGGTTGGAGTCGGCGGAAGCCACGGGCACGCAGCGCTCGTCGACCCAGGTCAGGGCCAGGCGGCCCGCATCGAAGCCGTAGGCGATCGCGATCTGCAGGGCACGGGGTGCGACCGCGGCCGCCGAGCCGCCGGGGATCGCCAGGCGCACCGGGTCGCCCTCGACCGAGGTCAGCATCGCCGCCAGGCGCTGGGCCGCCGCCTCGAGGGGCCGGTCGTCCGTGACGACTTCAACCACGGGACCAACCACCTTCGCAGCCGTAGAACAGCTCGTCGGCCGACGAGGGTCCCCAGCTCCCGACCGGGTAGTCGTGCACGGGCACATCGCCCTCGGCCCAGGCGCCGAGCAGGCCATCGGCCCAGGCCCAACTGGCCTCGATCTCGTCCGAGCGCAGGAACAGGGTCGCGTCGCCCTTCAGCGCTTCGAGCAAGAGGCGCTCGTAGGCATCCGGGCTGTCGTCGCCGAAGTGCTCCTGGTAGTCGAAGTCGAGCTCCGCCGGCGTCATCACCATCGCGTTGCCGGGTCGCTTGACGCCGAAGGAGAGGGAAATCGCCTCACGTGGCTGGATCGAGAGGGTCAGCACATTCGGACGCACCTGACACAGGCTGCCGTCGCTCAGCTGACGCCGGAACTCGAGCTCGGTCATGTCCGCCGGCCGGTTGAAGAGCTGGATCGGCGGGTTCCGGAACTGAACGCGCACCTCGGTCGACTTCTTGGGCAGCCGCTTGCCGTGGCGCAGCAGGAAGGGCACGCCGCTCCAGCGCCAGTTGTTGATCCCGGCGCGCACGGCCACGTAGGTCTCGGTCTTCGAGTCGGCCGCAACGCCCTCCTCCTCCAGGTAGCCGTCGACGCGGACCGTGTCCACGTAACCGGCGGCGTAGCGCCCGCGCACCGAATCCCGATTCACGAACTGCGGGTCGATGCTCTGCAGGGCGCGCAGGACCGCGACCTTCTCGTTGCGGATCAGGTCCGGCGCAAGGGACGCCGGCGGCTCCATGGCGACCAGCGCGAGGATCTGCAGCATGTGGTTCTGCAGCATGTCGCGCACGGCGCCCGAGGTGTCGTAGTAGGCCGCGCGCCCGCCGCCCACGCCCAGGTCCTCGGCCACGGTGATCTGCACCAGCTCCACGTGGTGGCGATTCCAAAGGGGCTCGAAGATCGCGTTGTGGAAGCGGAAGCCGAGCAGGTTCTGGACCGTCTCCTTCCCGAGGTAGTGATCGATGCGGTAGAGCTGCTCCTCGCCCAGGTGCTGGTGCAGCTCCGCGTTGAGCTGCTGGGCGCTGGCCAGGTCGTGGCCGAAGGGCTTCTCCACGACCACCCGCCGCCAGGCCTCGTGGGCGCTGGAGTGGCGCTCGATCAAGCCGCCGCGGCACAGGGCCTCGATCGTCGGACCGAACAGCTCGGGCTTGAGGGCCAGGTAGACCAGCCGCCCGGCCTCCGCACCGCCGGGGAGGGCATCGACGCGAGCACGCAGGCCCGCCAGGTCGTCCTCGCGGGTCAGATCGGCGGAGTGGTAACCCACGCGCGGCGCCAGCTCGTCGAAGGCGGTCCGCAGCCGCTCGGGCAGGGCCTCGCGCACCTCCGCCCGGAAGGCCTCGTCGGTCTTCTGCCGCCGCGACACGCCCAGGACCGAGAAGCCCTGCTTGGGCTTGCCCTGGCTGGAGAGGCTGGTCAGTGCCGGCATCAGCTTGCGAGCGGTGAGGTCGCCGCTGGCGCCGAGAATCACGATCTGGTGGGGATTGGTCATCGGGTGCGGCGGGGCGGCGCCTTCGCCACGTCCCCGCGGCCGGCACGATAGCAGCGCGGGGGGCCAGGCCTCCCCGCGACTGCCATCGGACCGAATCCCTAGCGTCGGGGAGTCTCGATTCGTCCGAGGTCGATCAGGCCGCCCTGGCCCAGTTGCACCTCCCGGCTGCGGGGACCCGCGCGGTCGCCGCGCACGTCGACCTCGACCCAAGCCGTCTCCCAGCGGGCCTCGACGACGGCCTCGAAACTGCCATCCGCCTGCAACTCGACCTCGGCCCCGCTCCGAATCTTGTAGGCCTCGACCGACTTGGGCTCGAGCCAGATCGTGAGCTCCACGTCATCGAGGTCCGTGCCGTGCGACGGGAGCACAACCTGCCCCCGGAGCGTGCAGGGGCGGCTCGGTACCACGGTGATCGGCTCCAACTCGACCACCCATCCGGTGGCGCCATTCAACGTCACCGATACGCACTCGGCCGGACGGGCCAGTCGATTCTCGGTCGCTGGTCGATAGGGCAGGTACCCGTAGGGATCGACCTGGACCGCATAGGTACCCGACTCCAGCCCATCGACGGCGAAGGCCCCCTCCCCATCGGTCCGCAACCAGCGACAGATGGCCTGCATCCCTGCCAGAGACTCCCCTGCTGGGCAATTCTCTCGGGAGTAGTAGACCAAGAGCGGAATGCCAGCCGCGGACCCGCCCTCGTCGATGACGACGCTCCCGCTCAGTCGATAGGGACCGTTCGGGATGGTGAAGTAGAGGTCCTGCCGCCCGCCCGGCGCGAGATCGACGTCCATCGGTCTTGGCGTCGTGGGCGCAAGCGCCGCGGCCCGACCGCTGGAGTCGCTACACACCGAGGCGTACTCGCCAGGTGTGAAGCTGCAGCGGAATGGCCCGGGAGGGACTCGCTCGAAGATCGCCACCTCTCCAGATCCGACATGCTGGTCGCGCACGTCCGAGACCCGGCTCGCACGGCGACTCTCGAGTCGAACGAGGCCTCCGATGCCATCGATAGGCGTGTGGACCTGCAGTGCAGCGGCGCGCTTCAGCCGGATCGCGTGCTCGACCGGATGAAGATCGATTTCGACCGGACGGTAGCAGTACTCGTCGCCGAGCCACCTGATCGCATCGACTCCCGGACGCGCCGGGACTGCCAACTCCAGAGGTAGGTCGTCGGGTTCGAGGACCGGGAGATAGGTTCCCGCTCGCAGATGGTCGAACACCGCGGTCCCGTCCGATCCAAGGACCTGACCTCCGACCGCGAGCCACCGCCCAGCCTCCGGCCGCAGAAGGAGCAAGCGCGCGTCGACAAGCGTGGACTGGAGTTCGTCGTCGACGTCGACTCGAACCAGCAGGCTTGCGGTGGGCTCCGCTGGATCCGAGTGACTCGCGAGGAACTTCGTCCCAGGTGAGACCCGCGGCTCGACGCGGATCGCTCCGCCATCCAGAACTGCAACCCCCGGGATCGTTCGCGCGGAAGAAGAGGGTGACGGAAACGCGGAAACCGACTCGCTCGATCCCGTACCGACCTGGAGCATCGCCAAGACCAGGAACGGCGCTCCGATCAACGCGATTGCGATGGCGCGACTATGCATTGGGCGCTCCCGCTCCTCTTCGGGAACCGACCCTCGCATCGACCACGGGGGCGCGCGTCCCGTAGGGCGGGTCGCGACAGACTGTCGCGGGCGCGTAGTCAGCGCCGAGGGCGGAGTTCCCGTCCATGGCTCGCGCGGCCGGACTCGATCCTGGGGGCCGCGAGAAGTCGCTGTCGTGCGAAGCCGAGGCGATCAAAGCGGCACCGTCCCCGCGCTGCCCTTCGTACCGTCGTTCAACCAGGGGTCCTCACCCTCGTTGCCCCCCTTGCCAGCCTTCCCCGATCCGGAGGGATGTCCGCAGGTCGGACAGGGCTTGCCGGCTCCGGCATCACCGCCGTCTCCGCCGTCGCCGCCCGACTTGCAGCGCGAGTTCCCTCCCTTCCCGCCCTTGCCGCCGTCTCCGCCCTTGCCGTGCTTCGAATCGCCGCCGGCGCCGCCTTTCCCGCCGTCGCCGCCATCAGCGTCCATGCTCGATCCGCCGTCGCCGCCGCCACCGCCGTCGCCCCCGTCTCCAGAGCCTTCGGCCTCGCCACCGGCGCCGCCCGCACCTCCCTCGCCACCATCGAAGCCACCGTCGCTGGGAGTGTGCGTGCCGTTCCCGCCCTTGCCGCCAGTCCCGCCATCGCCACCGTCGCCATCTCCGACGCCGGCTCCACCTTTGCCACCGGCCCCGCCGTCCCCCGGGGGGTTGCCTGAACCTGCGGCGCCTCCAGCCCCACCCGCGCCCCCGTCAGGACTCCCAGGACCACCCTTGGCGCCCTTCCCGCCCATTCCGCCATTGCCCGATCCCGCTCCCATCCCACCGGGTCCGCCCGATCCGCCGGGAACGGCGCCATCGCCTCCGGCGCCACCATGGCCCTCGAATCCGAAACCATTGCCGCCGGCACCACCATTTGGAGGACAGCCCGCTGGCGCTCCCGGGGTCCCCGGTGGCGTGTCTCCGGGAAACCCGTCGAAGCCATGGACCGGCCCACCGAGTTTTCCATCGGCGCCGAATGGATAGCCCTTCGGATAGTCGTAGTAGCTCTTCTGAGCTTCGGCGAGTTGTGAGAGGGAACAGACAAGCGCTCCGATGAGCGCAACATGAGTCGCGAGCTTCATCTCTCTACCTCCGTTGAAAGTGGCAAGACCTTCTGAGGTTGGTTACGAGCGGCGAACTCGTCAGTTACGAACTGCGAAGTGGAATCAATCGCCGGCTTCGATCAGATTCTCGAGCGCGGGTCATGCAGTCCCGGAACGGGCTTCAATCGCCTCGCCGGTGTGTCCGAAATCTGCCCACTTCGGATGGACTCAATCCCCCAGGTCGGCTCGCGTCGATCGAGCACTCCGGTGCGGAGATTTCGATCGCCGCCCCACGATTCGATGCACCCCGGGCAGCCGTCCATGTGGCTGACGACGCTCCCACGACCCGTCCAGGGCCGCCCCGTCCCCCGCGGCTCCGCCCCTGGCCTCCCTCGCGACCCTCGCGGCCGGTCCGGCCGGTTGACCGCCTCGCCCGACTCCGCGAGAATCGCACGCCCGCTGTCCCGCCGACCCCATCCCCCACGAGCCCCCATGAGCCGCCAAGAGCAACTCCAGAAAGTCAAAACCCAGGACGGGTTCATCGCTGCCCTCGACCAGAGCGGCGGGTCTACGCCCAAGGCCCTGGGCCTCTACGGAGTCGAGCCGAGCGAGTACTCCGGCGACGAGGAGATGTACGCCAAGGTCCACGAGATGCGCACGCGCATCATGACCAGCCCGAGTTTCAACGGCGATCGCATCCTCGGCGCGATCCTGTTCGAGAACACCATGGACCGTGAGGTCCAGGGCATGCCGACGGCGACCTACCTGTGGAGCGAGAAGCAGGTCGTGCCGTTCCTGAAGGTCGACAAGGGCCTGGCGGACGAGGCTGACGGGGTGCAGGTCATGAAGCCCATGCCTGACCTGGACGATCTGTTGGCGCGCGCCAACGCGGCGGACATCTTCGGCACCAAGATGCGCTCGGTGATCAAGACCGACAACCCGGCCGGGATCAAGGCGGTGGTCGATCAGCAGTTCGAGATCGGCATGCGCATCGTCGCGGCGGGCCTGGTGCCGATCATCGAGCCCGAGGTCGACATCCACAGCCCCAAGAAGGCCGAGGCCGAGGCGCTGCTCAAGGCCGAGCTGCTCGAGCACCTGAACGCGCTCAAGCCCGACCAGATGGTGATGCTGAAGCTGACCCTGCCCGAGGTCGACAACTTCTACAAGGAGTGCATCGACCACCCGAACGTGGTGCGCGTGGTGGCCCTGTCCGGCGGCTACAGCCGCGAGGAGGCCAACGAGCGCCTGGCACGCAACCACAACATGATCGCCAGCTTCAGCCGTGCTCTGTCCGAGGGCCTCAGCGCGAAGCAGTCGAAGGAAGAGTTCGATCGGATGCTCGACAGCTCGATCGGCGCGATCTTCGAAGCGTCGAAGACCTGAGCGCTCCGCGGGCTCGGACCGAGCGCGCGGCGGCCCGGCGAGCATGCGCTCGCCGGGCCGCTTCGATTGAGCGCCGAGCGCGGGGATTCGGGTCGCTGACGCCCCGGTCCCGGGCGCGGATGTCATGCTTCCGAGCCCCACCGCTCCCCAAGAGATGCCTGCCCCCGAAACCGCCCCCCAGAGCTCGCAGCCCGCGAGCGGCGCGGCTCCGCGCGCTGCCCTGGCCTGGGCGCTCGTCGCAGCCGTGACGGCCTTCGCCTTCCAGGCGACGATCGCGAGGACCACGGGCCTGATCGACGACGGCGGGATCACCCTGCGCTACGCGGAGCGCGTCGCCACTGGCGCGGGCTTCGACTACGACCCGGTGGGCGCGATCAACGGGGCGTCGAACCCGCTCTACACGCTGCTCCTGGCTGGCCTACTGCGCCTCGGGATCGCGCCCTGGATGGCGGTCCAGGCCATCGGCATCACCTGCATGGCCGCTGCCGCGGGGCTTCTGACCCACGCGCTGGTTCGCTACCACTGCGCGGCCGCGGCGGTCTTCGCCTTCGGTGCGTTGGTGACGAACAACTTCCTCACCTCGCACCTGGTCACCGGTCTGGAGGCACCGCTGACCATTCTGCTGGTGACGGCGCTGTTCCAGGCACTGCACTCCCGCTCGCAGGTCTGGGTCGGCCTGTGCCTGGGGTTGTTGGTGGCCAACAAGGTCGACGGCGGCGCGGCGGCGCTCGCCTTCGCGGCGGCCTTCGCGCTCGCGGAGCGGCGCTTTCCCTGGCGGGCGACCGCCGTCGCCGTCGCGACCAGCCTGCCGATCTTCGCGGTGCTCTGGATCAACTTCGGCACCCTCGTACCCGGCGCCGCAGCGACCAAGATCGCGGTGCACGAGAGCGCGCACTTCGACCGCACGTGGGTCCTCGACGGGCTCCTGGCCCAAGGACACCCGGCGCGCCTGCTCTACCTCGCGGCGGGCTCGACCCTGTTGCTGCTCGCCCGCCGCACGCGTTCGATCCCCCTGCTGACCATCGGCGGCTGGCTGTCGATCCACGTCGCGGCCTACTCGCTGATCGACCTGGGTGATCCCTACCCCTGGTACCTGGTCGCGCCGCTCGTGCTGCTAATCCCGCTGGCCGCGCTGCTGTTGGAGCGCGTGCTCGAGGTCGGCCTCACGCCCCTGCCGCAGCGCTTCCGCGCGGGCGTGGGCCTCGGGCTGGTCACGGTCCTGAGCGCGCTCGCCTTCCGAGGCAGCCTCACCAAGTTGGTCCTGCCGGGCGGGGGACCCGACTACCTGCACCCGTTCACCCTTTCCGACCTGGCGCGTCAGTCGACTGGAGCGTGGCTGGCCGCGAACACGTCCGGGACCGAGCTCTTCTCGAGCCCCTTCGGCCTGCCCGCCTACGAATACGGCGGCCCGGTCTACGACCCGACCGGCCTCAACAACGTCCTGGACGACTCGCGCAACCAGGCCGCGCTGTACCACATCACCGAGGTCCTCGAGGGTCCGCCGGCGGGCCTCAACCACAACTGCCGACTGGTCGTCTTCTTCCGCTTCGGAGAGGACTCGATGGGCTACGCGATTCACGCCGCCCGGGGCTCGGAGGTCCTGGCGAGCGGCGTGACCTTCCTGCCGGGCGTCGAGGAGCGAGCCCCGACGCCACTCGACCCCGCGGCACTCAAGGGCGCCAGCGACCGGGTTCGCCGCCGCATCGCCGCGTGGAACGACCAGGTGCTGTCCGGCAACTGTCCCGACTGGGCTGGCGCCCAGTAGCGCCGCGCCTCCGTCCACCGCGGTCGCGTGGCGTCGTGGCGTCTGAGGATGGCGCGATGTGGAGTCCCTTCGCGCTAGCCCGGGGCGCTTTGACCCCACGCCGCCGAGCGCACGTCGCAGCCGACTGCCGCAGCCGACCGGTGCAACCTGCGCTTCGCCGCCCAGCGTCGCCGCACGGGCGTCGGCCTCAGAGCACTCCGGCCTGGGACCGGGCGCGGGCTCCGGCGGCCTCGATCTGGTCCATCGTCAGGGCGCCGGAGAGTACCTCGCGACGCTCGATCGCCGTGGACTCGCCCGACTCGGCGGCCAGGCTGTACCACATCAGCGCGGTGACCGGATCCCGGGCGACGCCGCGGCCGTGCTCGTACATGGCGCCGATCTTGACCTGGGCCGCGGCGAGGCCTTGCTCGGCGGCCAGGCGCAGCCAGCGCGCGGCCTCGAGGTCGTTCTGCACCACGCCCTCGCCCTGGAGATAGAGCAGGCCGAGGTTGAACTGCGCCGAGGCCGAGCCCTGGTCGGCGGCGCGTCGCAGCCAGCGTTCGGCCAGGGCCGCGTCCCGCGGAACGCCCTCGCCGCGGGCGTAGATCAGCCCCAGCCGGTCCTGGGCCACGGCCACGCCCTGCTCCGCCGCGCGCTCCAGCCACTGGGCCGCCAGGACCGGGTCGGGAGCCACGCCGACTCCCCGTTGGTAGAGCAGCCCCAGGTTCGTCTGGGCGGTGGCGTCCCCCTGCTCGGCCGCCCGCCGGAGCCACTTGCCGGCCTCGGCCTCGTTGCGGGTCAGGCCCTCGCCGCGCAGCAGCATCAGGCCCAGGTCGGACTGGGCCTCGACCATGCCGGCCTCGGCGGCGCGCTTGATCCACACGGCGGCCTCCAGGTAGTCGCGCGGCCCGCCGCGACCCTCGCGGTACAGGCAGCCGAGCAGGTACTGGGACTCCGGCAGGTCGCCGCCCGACGCGTCGAGCAACCAATGGCGCGCCATCCGCAGGTCCCGCACCACGCCGTCGCCGGCGATGTAGAGCAGGGCCAGGTTGTGTTGGGCCTGGGAGATGCCCTTGACGGCCGAGAGGCGGTACCACTCGGCCGCTACGGCCGGGTCCCGCTGGACGCCCAGGCCCAGGTCGTAGACCTGAGCCAGCTCGAACTGGGCCACGGCGTCGCCAGCCTCGGCGTCGGAGCGCAGTGCGACCATGGCCGACGGCGAGCGGGACGTGGAGCCCGCTGCGGACACGTGCGACTCGGGTGTTCCCGCGCAGGCGCTGGCGAGGACGCAGAGCACGAAGGCGCGGATCGGCGGCAATCGTCGAGGGTGAGCCATCGGGGGGGCGATCGATCGGCGGACGGGTAGGGCAGAAGGACACACCGCGCGTGGACGTGGCCGACGTCAGCGCGCGAGGGAAGCAGCGGTTTACTCACCTCGAACGCGAGTCGCAAGCGCGAACCGACTTGCCTGCGCTAATCGACCAGGGACGACTCGAACAACTCCTCGTCGAGCGTGCCGTGGGCGTCGAGTGCATCGGCCACGCGCGCAATCCGCTCCTCCACTCGGTCGTCGGCGAGCAACCCCTGCACGCGATCGATCCAAGTGCGGATGAGCCTCGCGCGCAGGGCTGCATTCGCCTCGACCACCCGGGCGCAGCGCTCGACCTCGGACCAATCTTGTTCCCAGGTCGAGAGCAGCTCGGGGTCGTCGAGGGAGTCGTCGCCGCGAAAGAGCAGCTCGGCCAAGGGCCCCCCCAGGGCGACCTGGCCCGAGACGACGGCCAAGGCGCTGGCATCGAGTCCGCGCCACTCGATCGATGCGCGGCCCTCGAGGTGCTCCTCCTCGGCCTCCAGGGTCAGCTCGCGCACGCGCCCGCCGAGCAGGTGGGCGACGACCGCGTGCCCGGCTTCGTGCCAGGCCTCGGCCTCGGGATGTCCGGTGTCGTTCACGGGCGCAATGCCTGTCGGGGCCCTCGGGTTGGACGGCGGTCTTGTGCCTGGCACCGTACGAACGCCTACCTCACCGCGGCTCGGGCTTGGGGAAGATCGCCTTGGCGGCCAGGTCCGGGTGCTCGCTGTAGAAGCGTTCCCAGAACTCGTTCCCGAAGGCTGTCAGCGGCGCTTCGTCGCCCGCGACCAAGGTCACGTAGCGCAGGTCGACCTCACGACCCTTCACGTCCACCGCCACGAACCCGTCTCGATCGCGCGCGCCCATCCCGGCTGCGACGAAGGTGACACGCCCCTGCTCCCGGCAGTAGATCTGCAGGTGCTGGTTGCCGCCGCCGATGTCACCGGAGAAGAGATAGAGCTTCAAGTGCGGCGGCAGGGCCTCCAGGCGAGGCTCCAACTCGTCGGCGTACCACGAGTACTTCGGAGAGATCGGGACCGGGTGGCGGTAGCGGAACAACGGCTCCGTATCGGGGTTGTTGTAGGACCAGACCACCTTATGCATGAACAGGAACACGTTCTCGAGGCGCGGGTCCCGCGCCGCGCGCTCGAGGACGTCGTCGAGCCAGGCCACTTGAGCCTCGTCCATGCCGAAGGCTCCGGCGGACTCGAAGTCCAGGAACACGAACAGCGCCGAGCCGAGGCGGAACTCGTAGTAGGTGGCCCCGAACTCCGCGCAGTAGGCCTGGACGTCGTAGATGCGGCTGGCCAGGGAGCCGTCGGCCAGGCGATCGCCGCCGATCTGGATGTCGTGGTTGCCGACCGCGTTGAAGAACGGAACCGGGAGCTCGTCCTGCACCCAGGCCCGGAAGTCGGCCAGGCGCTGCTCGGAGATCGAGTAGTACATGTCCCCGAGGGAGACGACCAGGGACGGATCGGTGGCCAGCAGCCGATCGGTGTGGTCGCGCATGCGCTGGTTGGGCGAGGGGTCGTCGGGACCCGCGCGCAGGTGGCCGACGATCGCGAAGGAGTAGTCGTCCCAGACCTCGTCCTGTGGCAGGGCCCGGCCGTTGAAGGTCGAGACCGGCGGCTCGGGCCAGGTCGGCAGCGCCTCGGCCCTGGTGCCGTCAGGGCTCGGCTCGCCGGCCGCCGCACTTGCTGTCAGCGAGTCACTCGTCGCCCGGCCATCGCCGGAACCGGGGCCGGAATCGGCGTCCGTCGTGCCGTCGGATGCGCCGCAGCCGGCCATCGCGATCAGTGAAAGTCCCAGCAGCACGGCGCTGGAGATCGAGCTGGGGAGAGGAGTCTGCATCGCAGGATCGGATTGGCGGGCGACCCCCGCCCGAGGAACAAGGTTCGGCTAAGATCCCGTCAAGAATACCCGCGCCCTCCCCAGCTCGGGGCCTCCCCCCCTACCCGCCAACTGCGCCGCGCGCCGCCCCCCCCGTCCAACGACGGCCGCCGCGATGAACACCTTGGAACAGTTTCTCGACTCACTCGGCCAGAGCGCCCTCGAGGACCTCGGTCTGGTGCCGACCCTGGTCAACCTGGCCCTGGTGCTGGCCCTGGGCCAGCTCCTGTCCTGGCATTACCTGCGTTTCTCGCCGGTGCTCTCGAACAAGCGCAAGTTCGCGCGCATGTTCGTCTTCATCGCCGCGACCACGATGATGGTCATCTCGGTGGTGAAGACCTCGCTAGCCCTCTCCCTGGGTCTGGTCGGCGCCCTCTCGATCATCCGCTTCCGGACGCCGATCAAGGAGCCCGAGGAGCTGGCCTACCTGTTCCTGGCCGTGGGTCTGGGCATCGGTCTGGGCGCCGACCAGCGCCTGGCGACGAGCGTGGTCTTCCTGGTCATCCTGACCTACCTGGCCCTGGCCCAGGGGCGACCGAACCACGGGCTGCCGGCGCGCAAGTTGGTGCACGTGAGTTCCGTGCTCGCAGGCGAGGGCTCCAGCGGTGAAGCCGAAGCGCTGCTCGAGCGCCTGTTGGCCAAGGTCGAGGGCGGAGCCCTGCAAGTCGACGTCCGCCGGGTGGACATCCACGAGCGCACCTTCAACGCCAACCTGGTGCTGGACCTCGTGGGCGCGAAGGAGCTGGGCAGCCTGCTCACCCGCATCCGCGAAGCCCTGCCCGACGCGACCATCAGCGTGGTCGAGGGCAACGCCCTCGACTGATCGACGGAAGCCTGAGTCCACGCCGTGCTGACCAAGACCGATCGCCCCACCGAGGGTTTCTGGCTGGGCGTCGCCCTGTTGCTCACGGGGCTCGGCATCGGCTTGCTGCTCGACCCGAGCAGCTGGAGTTCCCGCCCCGACGACGTGGCCCCGGCCAAGGACCTGCCCCTGCATCGCTACCTGCGACCGCCGGAGGGGCTGCCCGAACCGGTCGACAACGGGCTCGCGACGATCGAAGTCTCCATCGAGCCCGAGGCCGCGCAGACCCTGCAACGGGTCCGCGAACGCGCCCTGGACCGAGGCATGATCATCCAGACCGACGACGACACGGTCGACGCGGTGATCACCATCGACGGACGGCCGATGGACGCCGACGTGCGAATCAAGGGCGATTGGCTGGACCACGTGATCGGCGACAAGTGGTCGCTGCGGATCACGTTGAAGGACGACAAGGCCTTCGGGATGCGCGTGTTCTCGGTCCAAGCACCGTCCACGCGAGGTCACCTGTGGGAGTGGTTGGTGCTCGAGGCCTCGCGCCGCGAGGGCTTGCTGGCGCCGCGCTCGGACTTCGTGAACCTGGTCGTGAACGGTCACGCGGCCGGCGTCTACTACCTGGAAGAGCACTTCAGCAAGGAGCTGCTCGAGTCCCAGGACCGGCGCGAGGGGCCGATCGTGCTGTGGGACGAGTCGACCCACTGGGACTCGTTGCTCCAGGCCCACGACGTCTTCTCGAAGGAGGTCGAGTTCTCGACGCCCGAGTCGGCGCGGGACGCGATCGAGGTGCCGGCCGCCTTCGTGCGCGCCTACGGCGAGAAGCGACTGGGCTCGTCCGATTCGCTCAACCGCTCCTACTTCAGCGCCGTGGAGCAGATGCGCGACCTGCAGCGGTTGGTGATCGCCAGCGGCGACCGCCAGTCGCGCCAACGCCGGATGCAGGCGCTCGAGGACCTCAAGGGCAAGACTCTCGAACGGTTGGTGGACGTCGACCGCTTGGCCATGGCCCACGCCCTGGCCTCGCTGTTCCAGATCGAGCACTCGCTGTATTGGCAGAACATGCGCTTCTACCACGACCCCGTGGTGGATCGGCTCGAGCCGATCATGTTCGACAACATGGCGCAGACGCCGTCCGCGCGCGAGCCGGTGCCGCACCGGCCCGAGGGCATCGTCAAGCAGTTCGTGAGCAGCGACGCCTACTACAACGGCGTCTTCCGCCACCTGGGGGAGCTCTGCGCGCCCGGCTACCTCGACCGGCTCTTCGACGCACTGCGTCCCGACCTGGAGCGCTTCGAGGCGGCGCTGATGGCGGACGCGCCACTGCCCGAGCCCTTCCGGGTCGACTCGATGCTGCAGCGCCTGCGCACCCAGGTCGCGTTCCTGCGCACGGTGGTCTACCCGGTCGACCCGCTCAACTGCATGGCCACCTACGAACTGGTCGAGGGCGAGCAGACGCCCGTCTCCGGCTTCGTGAACGTGAGCGCCTGGAGCACCACCCAGACCCCCGTGGTGGTCGAGGGCTTCCGCTTCAGCAACGGCGTCTTCATCGCGGCCCAGCCGCGCCTGGTGCCGGGCTCCCTGGGCGCCGGCACGACGTCTAGCGGCGGCGTGGTGCTGCCGCGCGACGGGCGCACGGTGCACTTCCGCTTCGAGCTGGACGAGCGCCTCGCCAACCTCGAGACCGTCGACGGCGTGCTGCAGGCGGTGCTCGAGAAGTCCGAGCAGAAGGGCCAGCTGGAGCTCGACATCGAGATCGTCTCGCGCCCCATCGGCGCCGACGCGACCAGCTCCGAGCCGCTCACTGTGCGCCGCATCGAGGCCTCCTGGATCGACGAGGGCGGCCGGCCCGTGGCGCCGACCCTCGCCGAGGCCCTGGAGCGCCATCCGTTCCTCGAATGGGACCCCGTCGAGCGCTGGCTGGTGATCCAGCACGGCACCTGGGACGTGGACGGCGATCTGGTCGTGCCTCACGGCACAGTCCTGCGCGCCCGCGGCATCGTGCGCCTGCGCTTCGATCCGGACGCGGTGCTCTTGACCGACGCGCCCCTGGACTTCGAGGGCCTCGCCGACGGTCCGATCGTGCTGGAACCGAAGGAGGGCTTCGATCGCTGGAAGGGCGTGGCCGTGCTGGAGGCCGACGGGCGTTCGACCTGGCGCTACGTGACCGTCCGCAACACCGACGCCGTCGCCCGGGCCGGCTGGGTCGTGACGGGCGGGATCACCTTCTACCACTCGCCGGTGACCATGCAGGACTGCCTGATCGAGGGCACCTTGGCCGAGGACGGCACCAACATCTTCGGCGCCGACTTCCTGATGGAGCGGGTCACCTTTGCGGGCTGCGTCTCCGACAGCTTCGACGGCGACTTCGTTTCGGGCACCGTGCGCGAATGCACCTTCCGCGACGGCCTGGCCGACGGCGTCGACGTCAGTGGGAGCGACATCGACATCCTCGACTGCCGCTTCCTCAACATGGGCGACAAGGCCGTGTCGGCAGGTGAGCGCAGCATCGTGCGGGTGCGCGGCGGCCTGGCCGACGGCGTCTCGATCGGCATCGCCTCCAAGGACGACTCCACCGTCGACGCGCGCGACATGACCATCCTGGGCGCCCGCACCTACGCTCTCGCGGCCTTCATCAAGAAGCCCGAGTTCGGCCCGGCGCGGATGACGGCGACGAACATCACGATCCGCGACTCGGTGCTGGGCGATTCGATCGTCCAGTCCGGCTGCTCGGTCGAGCTGGAGGGAGCGCTCCTGCCCACGGTCGACCTGGACGTGAACCGGCTCTACGAGGAGAAGATCCTTGGCCAGTGAGGAGCACTCGCACCTGATCGGCGACTACCCCGATTCGCTGCGCTACGAGCTCAAGATGGCCTGCCAGGAGAGCGCCTACTCCCAGGTCCAGGCCCACCTGCGGCTGGACCCGACGGCGCCGCGGGTGCTCTACCCGCCCCGGCGGGTGCAGAGCATCTACCTCGACACGACCTTCGGCCGCGCCCTGGAAGAGAACCTGGCCGGGATCAGCCACCGGGAGAAGATCCGCCTGCGCTGGTACGGGGACAGTGCGGTGGGTGTCCGGGCGACGCTCGAGCGCAAGGTGCGCGAGAACACCTTGGGCTGGAAGGACACTTTGAAACTCGCGCAGCCCCTCGACATCGAGGGCGTCGACCGCGTGGCGTTCATTCGCAGCCTGCGCGCGGCGGTCACCTCCCCTTGGCAACAGTCCCTCGACGAGGGCCTCGAGCCCGTTCAGTGGATCGCCTACCAACGCGAGTACCTGACCACGGCCGACGGACGCATTCGGATCACGATCGACCGCGAGCTGCGCGCGGTCGACCTGCGCGGACGTTGGATCCTGTCCAGCGTCGACCCGACGCCGATCCCGCGCGTGCTGGTGATCGAGGCCAAGTGCGCGCCCGAGGACTACCAGGCAGCGCAGTCGCTGCTCAGCCGTCTGCCGTTCTTCGTGGACCGCTGTTCGAAGTTCGTGCTGGCCTCGGATCCGGACCACGGCCCCGTGCCCTCGGCGATGCCGATCTGAGGCCATGCGACAGGTGCTTCAACTGGGCCTGGCCCTGCTCGTGTTGGCATCGCTGTTGCGAGTCACGAGCCTGTTCACGAGTTCCACGGCGCGCGGGGTGGTCGGCCCCACCGACGGCCTCTCGATCCTGGCCGTGGCCAAGGGCCCCCTGCTGCCGGCGGTGACCCTGCCCGGCGGCAGCGAGGTCGTGGACGACCTGATCCTGGTGGACGACCTGATTCTGAAGTTCCTCGACCGGCGCACCGGCCTGCGCGTGGCGTCGCTGGGGCCGGACCTGGTCTTCGGCGAGCACAAGAACTTCGACCTGGTCGGCGATCAGGAAGCGCGCGGCGAGTTCATCCGCTTCTGCGACTCCCAACCGGTGGGGACGATCCTGGCCCTCGCCAACTTCGGGGCGATCCGGCCCAGGGCAGGCGATGACGAGCTGCGCGACGACCTGGCGGCGGAGCTCGCGCGCCTGGGTGCTCGCACTTCGCCCCTGGCGACGCCCGGTGTGAGTTGGGCCCTGATCACGGTCAGGCGCCCCGGGGGCTGGCGGCCCTTGGCCGAGGCCTATTCGGCGGAGCGCGGCGTGGCCCTCGCCATCACCGTCACGCCCGACCTCGAGCACTACGACGAGCACGTGGCCGAGCTGGTGATCGGAGAGCGCCAGGGCCCCGCCGAAGTGCCCCTGGAGGACGAGCTGTCCAACGCCGAGGCCACGCGCTTCACCCAGCGCATCCGCTTCGGCTTCGTCGGCAACCAGGTGCGTTCGACCATCTCGACCCCGGTCGAACAGCGAGTCGCCGGCATCTGGTCCGGATCGGTCAACTGGCGCGGGGTGACCCTGCCCGAGGGCACCCACCTGCGTACGGGCATCGGCATCCGCCGTGGCTACGAGGGCAAGACCACGGGCCTGCGCTTCAGCCTGGTCGCGGACGGACAGGTCGTGCGGACCCAGACCATCGCGCCGGACGGGCCCGGGCAACCTCGCTGGGAGGACTGGGACGTCGACCTGAGCGCGTTCTGCGGCCGCGAGATCGACCTCGAGCTGCGGATGGAGTCCACCGACGACGAGCGCGGCGACCAGGGCCTGTGGGGCGCGCCGCGCCTGGTACTCGGCTCGCCCCGCTGAGCCCACCGCGCCGCGGATGGCGGGTCGATCGGCCCTGGCGAGGTGAGGGCCCGACCAGACCCGCGTCCTCGCCTGCGCGAGGGCCGCAGGCGCGAAGCCGGTACCGAGCGTGACGCCTCAAGCAGGCGACGCCGGCGCGACCGGAACGATCCCGCGCAACAGGAACCCGAGCAGGTCGGCGCCGGTGATCACGCGCCGCTCGTTCTCGGTCCAGAGCAGGATCAGGTCCTCGTCGATCACGTCGTCCTCCGCGTTCTCCTGGCGCACCCGCAGCCGGCGCAGGACCTCGCCGATGGTGGTCTTGCGATTGCGCACGACGATCGGCCGGTGGCAACAGGAGTAGGGATTGAAGGTCTCGCTGTGCAGGAACAGGCCGCGCACGAACTCGTCGGCGTCGAGCACCAACAGGGGGCCGCGGTCGGCGTCGCACAACAGCACCCACTTGTGGCCCGAGCGCTCCACCTGGACCACGAAGGGGTCGTCGCGCGATGGCTCGCAGTGCGGAATCACCGGCAGGTCCACCTGCACCGGCAGCTCGATCACCGAGTCCGGATCGACCGGCTCGCCCTCCAGCCCCAGGGGCAAGTCGTCGAGGGCCAGGAAGTTGAGCACGCCGCGGCCCTCGGCCACCGCCAGGTCGGCGTCCTCCGACTCCATGTGCTTGGTGATCACCCGCCGCAGGTCGCGCTCACGCAGGTAGACCATGCCTTCGGGGCCCAACCAGCGGTCGAGCATCCAGGCCGACGGGCGCGCCACGGGCCATAGCAGGACCTGGTAGACGCGCAGGACGGGTGCCAAGAGGGCCCCCATCCTCAGGGCCTTACGACTGAACCAGGCCTGGGGAACGATCTCGCCGAAGAAGGTGATGCCGAAGGTCGAGAACAGGAAGCCGTAGGCGCCCGCGAGCACGGAGTCCGTCAACAGCGTCAAGAGCACGTTGGCGCAGACGTTGCCCCACAGGATGGTGGTCAGGAGGAAGTTCGCGTCGCGCCGCAGGGTGATGACCTTGCGCGCGTCGGCGTTGCCGCCCTCGGCCTCCACCTCGAGCTGCAGCCGGCCGAGCCCCAAGAGGGCCAGGTTGAGGCCCGAGAAGGTGGCGGAATGGAGCAGGCAGACGGCGATTCCGAGCCAGGTCAGGAGCTGCATGGTCGGGCCTTGGGCGACGGTAGGAGCGGTCTGGACGGGCGGGCCCGCGCTGACTTCAGGCGGCGGCGATCGGGGTTCGGCGCGGCGACCTTCCCCGCCACCAGGCTTGGTTGCCGGTCGCCCGTCGGGTATGGACGACCGCAGATGACCGCCAATCTACTCCGTCGAAGTCGCTTCCTGCTCGAGCGCTGGATCCAGCGCGGGATCCTGCACCAACTGATGGTCATGATCTGCCTGGTGGTCGCGGTGGCCGGCCTGGGCGGCACCGTGGCGTGGCTGACCACCCCACAGTTCGAGGGACCCGGCGACGCCATCTGGTGGGCCTTCCTGCGCCTGACCGACCCCGGCTACCTGGGCGACGACGAGGGCCTGACCCTGCGCGTGATCTCGACCACCGTGACCGTGCTCGGCTACGTGCTCTTCATGGGCTCGCTGATCGCGATCATGACCCAGTGGCTGTCGACCACCATGCGGCAGCTCGAGAGCGGGCTGACCCCGATCTCCATGCGCGACCACATGGTCGTCCTCGGCTGGAGCAACCGCACGCCCGAGATCGTGCTGCAGTTGCTGAACGCGCAGGGTCGGCTGAAGCGCTTCCTCGAAAGCGCCGACGCCAGCAGGCTGCGGATCGTGATCCAGGTCGAGGAGGTCGACGCGGTCCTGCGCCAGGAGCTGCGCGATCACCTCGGCGAGCATTGGAATCGCAGTCAGATCTTCATGCGCTCGGGCTCGCCCCTGCAACCCGACCACCTGGAGCGACTGGACCTGAGGCGGGCCTCGGTGATCCTGGTCCCCGGCGCCGACTTCGATTCGGGCGGTTCGGACGGCTCGGACACGCGCGTGGTCAAGACCCTCTTGACCATGTCGGGCCTGCTGCGCGATGTCCCCGCCGACGACCGGCCATCGGTGGTGGCCGAGATCTTCGACCCGTTCAAGGCCAACCTGGCTCGCAACGCCTTCGAGGGCGACGTCGAGGTCATCTCGAGCGACCGCACCATCAGCCGCCTCCTGTCACAGAGCGTGCGTCACCGCTCCCTGGCCCAGGTGCTGTTCGGCCTCTTGGCCCACCGGCGCGGCAACTCGATCTACCTGCGCTCGTTCCCCCAGCTCGCGGGTCAGCGGCCGAGCGACCTGCTCGAGTCCTTCCCCACTGCGGTCGTGCTGGGCCTGGTGCGCGGGGAGGGCGCCGAGCGGCGCGCGCACCTGGATCCACCGGGGACCGAGGAGCTCCGGCGCGACGATTTGCTTCTGCTCCTGGCGCCAAGCTACGACGCGGGCGCCCCCCGCGTTGTCGCGTCGACCCAGCCCAGGACCGAGGTCCGCACACACGCGCCGCGACCGAGTTCCACGCGCAGGACCCACCGCATCCTGGTCCTGGGCTGGAGCCACAAGCTGGGCGCCTTGGCCGAGGAGCTGGGCCAGTCGAGTGCCCGCGACTTCGAGGTCACCGTCATGTCACGGGTCCCCGTCGAGGAGCGCGAGCGCTGGCTCGCGCGCGTGGCGTTCGACTCGGAGCGGGTCCGCATCGTGCAGCTCGACGGCGACTACGCCCTGGAGAGTGACCTGCTCGAGGTCGACCTCGACAGCTTCGACAACATCACGATGATCGCCAGCGACTGGATGGACTCGTCCGAAGACGCGGACGCGCGCACCATCCTCGGCTACGTGCTCCTGCGCTCGCACCTGGACCACATGGAGGATCCGCCCGAGGTGCTGGTGGAGCTGTTGGATCCGGACAACGTGCACCTGTTCCACCGCCAACACGACGAGTACTTGGTCACTCCCCAAGTGCTCAGCTATCTGATCGCCCACGTTGCCCTGCGACCGGAGCTGCACTGCGCCTACGACGCCCTGCTCTGCGCCGGTGGGACCGAGATCAACCTGCAGTCCGCCGCCGAGTTCGGCTTGGTCGGCGAGCGCGTGGACTTCGCCTTGGTCCAACGGCGCGCGCGAGAAGCGGGCATGACCGCCCTGGGCCTGCTCATCGGCGACGGCGCGCCCCAGCTCAACCCGGACCGCAGCCGCACATGGGAGCTTGCGGCCGAGGACCAGTTGATCCTGCTCTCGACCGACCAGGCCACGCGATGAAGCCCAAGCGACCCCAGGACGACGCGCCGGACGGCCTGGTCCACAATCCCTTCGCCGCCCTGCGGCCGCAGGGTGCGGCGCCGATCCCTGAAACGGCGCCGCAACCGACGGGCGACGAAGCGCCGGCCGCGGCCGGCGGCGGGAAGCTCGTGGTGCAGCGCGAGAAGCGCGGGCGGGCGGGCAAGACGGTCACCCGCGTGAGCGGTCTCGTGGGCGACCCAGAGGCCCTCGCGCTGCTCGCCCGCGAGCTGAAGCGGGCCCTGGGCTGCGGCGCCAGCGTGGAGGGCACGGACGTGATCTTGCAGGGCGCGCAGACCGAGCGTGCCGCGAAGTGGCTGCGCGAGCAGCGCGGCGCACGGGTCACGATCGGCAACTGACGGCGGACGCGGCGCTCAGTGGTGGATCCACTTGGCGTCGGTCACCAGGCAGATCCCGCCGAAGCGCTCGAGCATGGGGCGCACCGCCCCGACGATGCGCTCCTCGTCCGCGATCTCCACCACGCAGATCAACAGCAGGTTGTCGGAGCTGCCCCCCGGATCGTCGCCCCAGCGAATGCCGCGATCGCCCGCGCCGCTGGCCCCGGGTATCACGGTGTAGCCCTTGGCGCCCGCCGCCTGCAACGCCTGGACCACGCGCTTCAACTGCAGCGCACCGATCACGATCTCTAGCCGTTTGACTGACTGCATCAGCTCGTGAAGGTCCGGATGATCAAGTCGTACAGGGGAATGCCGACGGTGATGTTGAAGGGGAAGGTGACCGCTAGCGCGAGGGGCACGTAGATGCCCGGGTTCGCCGCCGGCAGGGCGATTCGCAGGGCCGCGGGGACGGCGATGTAGCTGGCGCTGCCGCCCAGTACCGCCAGCAGCAGGATGTCACCCGGCTGGAAGCCCAGGACCAGGCCCAGGGCGATGGCCAGGCAGGCCTGGATCGGCGGCGCCAAGAGGCCGAACAGGATCAGGAAGGCGCCCGACTCGCGCAGGCCGCTCAGACGTCGGCCGGCAGCCAGGCCCATGTCCAACAGGAACAGGCACAGGACCCCGTAGAAGGGCTCGTAGGCGAAGGGCTTGACCCGCTCCCAGCCCTGGTCGCCGCCCAGGAATCCGATCACCAAGCTCCCCAAGAGCAGGATCACGGTGCCGTTCAGGAAGGCGTCGCGCAAAAGGTCGCGCCAGGGCGCGTCCGTCCCGTCGCCCGCGCGCGACTGGCCCATGACGACCCCGATCACGATGGCCGGCGACTCCATCAGGGCCATGGCGGCGACGATCGCGCCGCTGAAGGGCGTGCCGTGCTCGTTCAGGAAGCCCACGGCGGTCACGAAGGTGACGGCACTGATCGAGCCGTAGGTCGCCGCCAAACCCGCCGCGTCCACGCGGTTGAGGCGCTTGCGCACGATCGGGAAGACCAGCAGCGGCACGACCGAGGCCAAGAGGACCGCCGCGCCCAAGAGGGTCAGGGTCTCGACCCCCATGCCACTCGCGCTCAGCTCCGCCCCACCGTGCATCCCGATCGAGAAGAGCAGGTACAGCGACAGGGCGCGGGTGATGGGCCGCGGGATCTCGAGGTCCGACCGCACCAGGGTCGCGATGATCCCGAGCAGGAAGAACAGGACCGGCGGGGTCAGGATGTTCTGGAGCAGTTTGTCCAAGGCGCGTAGCTCGCTTCGGGAGCGGACCATAGCGACGTCTCACGCCCGGGGCGACCTCAAACGGCGGGCATCCGCCGGGGGGCCGTCCCGGCCCGGCGCCGCGGGAACCCGGGATCTCGGCGCGACACCAGCGGCACTTCGCTGATGGACCGTGCAGGTGCTCCACCCGGCGCGACGAGTCCCCATCGACGATCGAGATCCCGTGCAGTCGACGCGCCTGTGCTGTTGTCTCATGCCCTTGACCAGCCTCGGACCGGTCGCCGGCGCCCAGCGGCTCGGCCTTCGACGCGGTCGGGGCCAATGCCGCCAACTACCCGCTGTTGGGGGGCACGGGCTACGTGGCGCCGCCGCTCTTGCAACGGGTCGGGCTCGCCCTCGTCGGTGGCTCACTCGCTGGCCGGCGGATGGGTCAGGTCAGCCGGCCGGTGCCGAACTCCCCGGCCCTGGTCGGTGCCGCGAACGACGTCCAGGGTGCGGCGATCGACCCGGCCGCGCCCCAGGGGTGCGCCCTGACGGCCGGGCTGCAGATCGTGTTCGGCGGAGGGTCGTGTTCGGCGGAGGGTCGTGTTCGGCGGAGTGCCCTGTTCGGCGGAGTGCCCTGTTCGGCGGAGTACCGCGCGTGGCCAGGAACAGCCGGCCGCCGAGATCAGGGGCGCGGGTACTCGATGTACGCCGCCGTCTCGTCGGCCACCTCGACGCCACACAGCAGTTCGACCACGCGGAAGGACATGTCGATCCCGGCCGCGACGCCGGCGGAGGTGATGATCCCGTCCTCGACCACGCGCTCGTCCCGGCGCACGACGATGGAGGGATCGATCTGCGCCAGGGTGTCGAAGGACCCGTGGTGGGTCGTGGCGCGTCGGCCGCTGAGCAGGCCCAGCTTCGCCAGCACCAGCGCGCCGCTACAGACCGACGTGGTCAGTTCGGCGACGGCGGAGCGCTCGAGGATCCAGGTCAGGGTGCGGGAGTCCTCCAAGAGGGCGCGGCTGCCGAAGCCGCCGGGCACCAGCAAGAGGTCCAGGTGGGGCGCCTCGTCGAGGCCATGGTCGGGGACCACCTTGAGGCCCCCGGTGGCCACCACCACGTCCGTCGAGGGCCCGATCAAGAGCGGCCGGAAGGGGGCCGACTCGTCGCTGCGGCGCGAGGCCAAGCCCGGCACGAGGCGGGTGCGCGAGAAGACCTCGTAGGGGCCGGCGAAGTCGAGCACCTCGACGCCCTCGAAGACCAGGATTCCCACCGTGCGGCGCTGCATGGGCCCAGCCTACGGGCAGGGGCGCCGGCGCGCACCAGTCGCTAACCTTGGGGCCCCATGCATACCCCGAGCATCGATTGCCTCGCCCCCCTCGGGCTCGCCCTCGCCCTGTCTCTCCCGGGTTGCTGCGCCGCGGGCGAGGAGATGTCGGTCTGGGAATACGTGGGCCACAAGCAGGGCCCGCTGATCGTCGTCTACTACCCCGACCACGAGAGCTTCGACTCGCGCTCGACCAGCACCGTCGTGAAGCTCGACGGCGAACGCGTCGCGCGCATGTGCGAGGGCGACTTCGTGGCGGTCCAGGTGGAGCCGGGCGAGCACGTCCTGTCGACCTCGGCCAACGGGCGTTCGGAGCCGTTCGAGCCGATCCTGGTGCTCTCCGGCGACGGCCCGATCTTCGTGCGCTTTGGCGAGCGCCCCTATAGCGGCTCGTCCAGCGACGCGCCCCTGGCGCAGCGCCGGTTGACGGTAGTGACCGAAGCCAAGGCGCGCGGCGAGGTCGACGTGTTGGGGCTGCTCGGTCCGCGCTGATTGGGCCGCGCTGATCGGGCTGGGCTGATCGGGCTGGGCTGACGCGCGAGCGCCGCCGTGCGCGGATTCTCGTGACCGAACCGGGCTAGTGTCCTGGATCAGAAATTCGGCGTCACTTCCCGGAGGTCCGATCGATGCTGGCTAGGCGCGCCGACGACGCGTATCCGCTGCGATACTCGGAGGAGGCGCTGGTGACGCCAGCGGCGATCGGAGCCCGGGAAGTGACGCCGAATTTCTGATCCAGGACACTAGAAGTGCGTGCGGCGCGGCCCCGCCGAGCGGTCGCGGTCGCGCAGGGAGCCGCTCTCGCCCCAGGGACCGCCCAGGGTCCAACGCAGGCCCACCACCCGTGCGTTGTCGTTCAGTCCGTCCTCGGCGAAGAGCGACAGGCCCAACTCGCGCAGGGGTCGGGGCGAGTACTCGATCCCCAGGGGCACCTCGATCGAGTCGGCGCCCAGGTCTTCGAGGGGATCGCGCGCCGCGATGCCGCCCTCGAGCATCAGGCCCTCGAGCAGGTAGAAGCGCAGGGCCACGCCGCCGACCACGCGATTGGCGGAGTCGCTGCGCCACTCGCTGCCGAGGGCTCCGGTAACCGTGACCAGGTCGTTGGCGTAGAACTCGGTGAAGGCCGTCAGCTCGTCGTCCTCGAAGGCGTTCAGGTCCTGGTGGTCGAGCGCTAGGCCGAAGAGCCCACGCTCGCCCCGCAGGTAGAGGGCCACGCCGGCTTCGAGCAGCTCGTCGCTGTCGACGATGTCGATCCCTGCGCGCACTTGACCGTGCAGGTTGGCGACCAAGCGGCTGTCGAAGGTCACGGCGGCGCCGCCGGCGGTCTCGTCGCCGACCTCACCCAGGCGTCCCTCGATGCGGGTCGATCGGACCCAGGGCGGCGTCAAGCCGTACTCGCGCTGGGGCCCCGGCGGCGCGTACTCGGGCGTCAGGTCGAGGGCCAGGCCCAGGTAGCCTCCGAAGCCGTCCCAGGTCGGGTTGTTCGGACCGAGGCCGCCGCCGTTCGAGAGGTGCTCCTGGCGCACGCCGACGGTCAAGCGCCAACGCTCGCCCACATCGAAGGCCACTCCGACTCCGGCTTGGCGGGTTCCGTTGAGGCGCGACCCACCGGAGGGCACGGCCTCCTCGGACGCCACGAAGCCCAGGCCGCCCTCCAGGAAGGCGCTCCAGCCGCGGCCGCGAAGCACGTGCCAACGCACCAGGCCGGAGAGGCCCAGTCCGATCGACGTGCGCGAACCGCTGCCCAGGGTCTGGTCGTAGTAGCCGACGTCCAGCTCGCCCACGACCTCGAAGCGGTCGCGGAAGGCGTAGCCGAGGCCGACGCGTCCGGAGATCAGGTCCAGGTCCGTGCCGGAGTCCGAACCCTGCCAGCCGGTCAAGGCCGTCAGGATGATCGAGCCCTCGGCGAGCGGATCGTGGCCGAACACGACGGGTTCCTGGGCACGCGCTTGCGCCCCCGATCCGATGGCCCCGAAACCGACGGCTCCGATTGCGAGGGAGGCGGCGGTCGAGAGTGGGAGCGGGAGGGCTTTCATCGGTAGGTCCCCGTGAAGGAGGGCCACTAGGATAGCCCTCCCCCCGTCGCCGATCTGCACGCGAGAACAGGACTCGAACGACCATGGCCAGGTTCCTCCCCACATCGATTCTGCTGCTGCTCAGCGCCTGCGGTTCGACGCCGGCTCTCGATACGACGCGCCAGCCCGCCGATCTCGACTCTTGGGCGCGGGAGGTGATCCCGCTCCCGCCAGGGTTTGCACCGGACATGCCGGCCGGCGACGAGCAGTTGCTCTTCGCGCCGGGTATGTTCGACGCTGCATCGGAGCAATATTGGTCCTATGCCTTCGCCCTGCGGTTGGAAGAGTCAGGCTTGGACGCTGCGCGGTTGACCGCGATCTTCGAGCTCTACTACGACGGTTTGATCTTCGCTGTCGCGCAGGGCAAGGACGCCGATGTTGGCGACGACCCCGCGCAGGTCCGGATGCGATCCGTCGGTGACGGCCGCTTCGAAGGCACGATCGACCTGATCGACGCCTTCGTGACCCTCGAGCCGGTGCAGCTGCGGCTGGTGATCGACGCCCGGGATGAAGCGACCGATACCACGTGGCTGAAGGTCCAAGCGAGTCCCCGAGCGCCCGGTCACGGGATCTGGCCGGACCTGGAGGCCGCCGCCGACCTGGCGCTGGCGGAGCTGCGGGGATCCTCCGACCTGCCCCGCGAGGAGCATTGAATGGGCAGCCGAGCCTTCGCTCTCGCGATCCTGGCGCTGCTTGCGCCCTCGGCCGCACGCGACCAGACCCTTGAGACCCCGATGGTTGATCCCGAGTCGGACGCGCCCCTGCGAATCGCCGTCGTCGGGCTGGTGCACCAGCACGCCGAGGGCCTGTTGTGGAACGCCGCGCGGCGCGACGACCTGGAGTTGGTTGGCGTGGTCGAGCCCGATCGCGAGCTCTTCTCGCGCCTGGCGTCGAAGTACGGCTTGGGCGACGAGCTCCGCTTCGACGACACGGCGACGATGCTCGACGCGGTGCAGCCGGAGGCGGTGAGCGTGATGACTTCCATCGCCGACCACTTGCCGGTGATCGAGGTCTGCGCGCCGCGCGGGGTCCACGCCCTGGTCGAGAAGCCGCTGGCCTTCGACGCCGCAGCTGCCGCGCGCATGGCGGAGCTGGCGACCGAGCACGGGGTTCAGGTGCTCACCAACTTCGAAACGAGCTGGTATCCGTCGCTGCGAACGGCGGCGGCACTGGTACGCGACGGCAGCTTCGCACCGCTCCGGCGCATGGTCTTCCGACACGGCCACCGCGGTCCGCGCGAGATCGGCTGCTACGAGGAGTTCCTGGCCTGGCTCTGCGACCCCGAGCAGAACGGCGGGGGTGCGTTGGTCGACTTCGGCTGCTACGGCGCGGCGCTGGCCACGTGGCTGATGGATGGGGAGAGGCCCCTGTCCGTGACCGCCACGGCGTCCACGCTCAAGCCCGAGATCTATCCGGACGTCGACGACGACGCGACGATCGTGCTGCGCTACCCGACGGCCACCGCGGTGATCGGCGCCTCCTGGGCCTGGACCCACGACAACAAGGAGATGGACCTGCACTCGGAGACGGGCTCGCTCCACGCCGGCAAGTGGAACAGCCTCGCGCGGCGCGCGCCCGACGGCGAGCTGGAGCAGGTCACGCCCACGCCCCTGCCCGCCGCCTGGGCCGACGAGTGGACCTACCTGCGCCACGTGGTGCGGGGTGAGTGCGAGGTCGATCCCCTGTCGAGCATCGACCTCAACGTGATCGTGGCCGAGATCCTGGACGAGGCGCGGCGGCAGGTCGCGTCGGGCCGCTAGCGCCGGGCGCTTCGCCAACCGGGGTGGCCGCCGCTGCGAGGCGGTGCCAGGGGCGCGGCGCGTGGGTCGCGTCGGACATTCGTTGGCCGGCCCCGAGAGCGGAGGGCGACACAGTTGAACCGCGTCGCTGCCGGATCGCGACGGTGTAGCCATCGCATTGGGCGTGTTTCCCCACATTCCATTCGCGCGGCACCGGAGCGCGGGAACTCCGTTGCGAACACCATGCAGAACCAGCCCCTCGATGCCACCGACCTGACCTGGCTCACCGGCCTGGCCCAGGCGCTCCTGGGGGATGCCCACGCGGCCGATGATCTGGTCCAGGAGACCCTCGTCGCCGCTCTCCAGCGACCCGGCCCCGTCGGGATTCCGCGCCGGCCGTGGCTGCGCGCGGTTGCCCGGCACTTGGCAGCGCGCCGCTTCCGCGGGGAGGCGCGTCGCGCCGAGCGCGAGCGCGCCGTCGCTCGCGAGGAGGCACTACCCGGCTCGTCCGAGTTGGTGGAGCAGGCCGAGATCGCGGAGCAGGTCGTGGCGGCAACGCGAGCCCTGCCGGAGCCCTTCCGCAGGACGATCCTGCTGCGCTTCCTCGAGGGCCTCGAACCGGAGGAGATCGCGCGACGGGAAGGCAAGCCGGCGGACACGGTCCGCTGGCGCGTGCGGCGCGGCCTCGAGCTGCTGCGTGCGGAGCTGGTCAGCCGCCACGACCGCGAGTGGCGGGCGTGGTGTGCCCTGCTGGTTCCCCTGGCCCGACCGCGCGCTGGGCTCGGCCTCGGCGCGAGCACGGCACTCGTCCACTCCCTCGCAACTTGGACTGTGATGAAGCTGACGACCACGCTCCTCGCCGCCGTTCTGGCCTTGACCGCGCTGTGGCTGGCCCTGCCACCGCAGGAGACGACCGCGCACGACCACAAGACGGGGCCGGCCCTGGCCCTGGACGGTCAGCCCGCCGCTCCGGCCGAGTCGGTCGACCTGACCACCGTGGACCCCGCGACGTCGCGTGTGGTCGTGGAGGCCCGAACACTGCCCGTGGCACAGGTGGCTAACGCAGGCCTCACGGGTGCGATCGTCGATGAAGGCGGCAACGGGGTCGCCGGCGCAACGGTCTTGCTAGTGCCCGCACCGGCGGCAGCAGGGGTCGCATCGGGTCACGGCGGCCCCGCGTTCGTGGCGAGCACGACCAGCACCGAGGCGGGTGTCTTTCGGTTCGAGCGCAAGGACTACGAGCTCGCAGCCGTGGACCGGGACCTCGAGCTCGGGGTCATCGCGAACGGTTACCTGAACCGTCGCCTTCAGGGTGTGCTCGAGTCCTGGCCGGAGACGGGCTTGACCGTCGTCCTCTCCGGTGGCGACCGCTTGGTCGGTCGAGTCGTCGACGAGGACGGGTTCGCGGTCCCGCAACTTCAAGTGCTCGCCCATCCGGTCGGCGCCGGCGTCGGGCACGTGAGTCCGAGTCGGGTCGTGGCGAGGGCCCTGCGGGCCAGGATCGGCGGTGGGTCCGCGGAGTACCAGGACTGCATCGGTGTCACCGACGCTCGCGGTGAGTTGCAGCTCAGCGGGCTGTCCGATGGCGATCTGGAGCTGCGATCCCTCGATCCCGGCTGGTCGATCGTCGGCCCCGCGCGGGTGCGGGCCGACGGGCGCTTCGTCGAGTGGACGGCTGCCGAACGGCTCGGGGTAGCGCTGGAGGTCTTCGACCGGCGCGACGGAAAGCCCGTCGAATCGGCTTCAGCGACCTTCCGGGTCGAGCTGACCTTCCTCGACGGTGAGGTCGTCGACTACGGCCAGTGGGTCGGCGGCGGCGCGGGCGGCGCGAGCTTCGCGCTCGACCCCGCGATGCTCCCGCCCATGGCCGGCCGCACGATTGCCCGCGCCGGGTTCTACGGCACGGTGAAGGCCGGCTCGGCGGAGGTCCCTTGGGCCGCGGAGCCACTTCAATCCGCAACCGGAGCGCGGGGCGTGGCCACGGTCAGGCTCGAACTCGATCCGTCCCTCGCCTTCGACGAGCCAGAAGGTGCCGACAGCGAAGATTGGGTCCCAGCTCCTGCCACCGCGACGCTCGACCTCGACGTGCGCACCGAGGAGGGCACCCCGTTCAGCCGCCGCCTGTCGGTGGATTGGCGCTCCACGCCGCCGGGGGCCTTGGCCCAGGAAGGCGATGCGAGCCCGGCCCATCTGGCCCCTGGACGCTACGCGCTGGACGTGGTGGCGGGAGAAGTGGAGCTGACGATCCGCGAGTTCGGAGCGTCCGGCAGCCTGCCCCCATGGACCGCAACGGTGAGTTGCCACGCGGGGCAAGCCACCCCAGTCTTCGTGACCCTTGCCAGCGGCGCGCGCGTGAGCCTTGCACGCCCGAAGGAGTGGAGCGGCGAATGGTTCGTCCACGCGTCCTGGCGGCCGCCGGGCGAAGCCGATTGGCGCGGAAGCTGGAACTACAGCACGACCTCACAAACCCTCGAGCTGGCCGCGCTCCGCCCGGCCGAGTGGCGCTTCGAGCTGAGCGACGGCCAGACCCGGGACCCGGCCGCGGTGGTTCGCACGATCGAACTCGCGGACGGAGACAGCCGGACCCTGGAATAGCGCCCACCGGCGTCGACCCTGGTGGAGCTGCCGGCGCGGCGAGAATCGGCCCGCGCCTACTGGGCGGGCTTGGCCGGCTCGCCCGCCGCTTCGAGGGACGAGAGCAACGTGGCCAGGTCGACCTGCTCGGGGTCGAAGGCCACCCAGAACTCCTTGCGGCCCGGGAGGACGTCGATGTCACCAACTCCCGCGAGGGGTTCCAGAGCGCCACGCACGGTGGCAGCACAACCGCCTCACGGGACCTTGTCGAGCACCAGGCCGGCGGTGACCTCGCCGGCGGCGACCTCGAGCGAGGGGGTACTGGGCGGGGCCTCGGTACGGCAGGCCGCCAGGCCGAGGCCCAGGGCGACGATCAGAGCTGTGGTTCGCATGGGTTCGCTTCGAGTCGGGGGGACAGGCTTCATTAGACAGATCCCCGGCGGATCCATGTGTTAGCCGGCCCCGGGCAGGCTCCGGCCCCGGGAAAGGGTTCAGTGCCGTGGGCCGTCGGTGGCTCGAGGACCGATGCGGCAGCCCGAGCACGAAGTCGAGTTGCCCGCACCAGGCCATTCCCCGCGACGAGCCCCTCCCACGCGTCGAGGACTCGGACGCCCGGATCGAGCGAGTGACCCAGCGCTCGCCACCTCGATCAGGGGCAGCGATCGAAGACACGTTACCGAGAAGAAGGGTCTGGCCCGCTCGCTCAGAACCCCAACAGCAGGTCGTCGCCGTTGGTGAAAGCCACCGATCCGTCCAGGGTCGAGACCACCGCGGCTTGGGCCGAGACCACCACGCCGGCGAGGGCCGAAGTGGCGGGGAGCAGGAAGCCCGGCCCGACGGATTGGCCTTGGCCGGCGAGTTGGACCAAGCCGCTGGCGAAGGAACTGGCAGGGTCGAGGATCAGCGCCAGCCCGAAGAGCGGGGCAAAGCTCTCGTCGTAGGCGGCTTGATCAGAGACGAACCACAGGGCCGTGTTGCCCGCTCGTCCTTGAAGTTCCAACGAGCGCGCGGATCCGGGGCCACCCACACCGCCCCAGGCGAGGGTCGGACGGGGCACCACGACGTCGACCTCCCCCACTAGAGGCCCAGCCGTCGAGATGCTCGAGACGAGCGTCACCACTCCATTGCCACCCGCAACGACTGCGTTCCCCTGGCCCTGGGCCTGGAGCCAGTCGTTGGACCCGCTCACGATCCAGTCGGAGGGGGCACCGCGCACCTCCACCGACCCACCAAAGGTCTGCACGCCGGCCCCGCCGACCCCGAGGCCGAAGGGACCGTTGGTTCCGTCGCCACCCCGGATCCTGCAGCGCGCCACGACGACATCGGCGCCTTGGGTCGAAAGACCCGCACCGCCACTGCCCGAGGTGAGGTCGAAGGGCGTGCCCCTGCCACCCAAGAGGTTGCAGTCAACGAACTGTGCGCGGCTCGCCGGAGCCCCGGTCGTGCTCCATACGAAGGCACCAGGAGTGCCGGCATAGGGCTGGAACGTCAGGCTCGAGTCGAAGTCGCAGCCGCGCACGAACAACTCGCCCACGTCCCTGGCCTCCAGCCCTGCGGATGTCGTGCAGTTCTCCACTTGGCTGCGCCCGGGGATCCCGGACAGGTAGAGGCTGACCGCGTCGAGTTGGGCGAGCCGGATCTCACCCGCACCGAGTACCTGCAGGTACTCGAAGCGCGGATGTTCGACGATCTTCGGGTCACCCAACAAAGTCAGGGACTTGTCGACGGCCACCGATCCGTAGTCGCCCGGCGCGATCAACAGGACATCGCCCTCTGCGACCGAAGACACCGCCTGGGCGACGCTCGAGAAGTCGGCGGGTCCGTCGTCGTCCACGGTCCAGGTCGCCTGAGCCGTCGCGATCGAAGCCGTCGCGATCGACGCCCAGAGCGACAGAAGGAGCGCGATGGATGCGCTCGGGAGTGTGAGGGCGAGGTGGCGACGGGGGTAGATCATGACTGGAGGGCAAGCTGTAGGGCGCCAGGTAAGCATCGGTCCACGGGCCCAGCCTGGTGTCCTGGATCAGAAATTCGGCGTCACTTCCCGGGCTCCGATCGCCGCTGGCGTCGCCAGCGCCTCCTCCGAGTATCACAGCGGATACGCGTCGTCGGCGCGCCTAGCCTGCATCGATCGGACCTCCGGACAGTGACGCCGAATTTCTGATCCAGGACACTAGCCTGCTACGGTCGCAAGGATCCGCGGCCAGTGTGTCCAACGCGTCCGCTGGCGGTGCCTCGTGGACCGGGCGCCCCCTCGGCGGGGCTTCACTCCGCCCTGAGGACGGCTCGGACCGCAAGCTACGGTCAGCGGGCGAGAGGCGGCCACAGGCCGCCGTTTGGGCGTGCTGGGCGCGAATCCTGGTGATGGGCGCGGGCTTGGCCGGATCCTGGCGAGCAGGGCTTGAAGATGGCCGGCAGCCCAGGCCATCCCTCGAGCAGACCAGCCGCTGCCCGAGAACACCCGTGCAAGCCTTCGTCGAGCGGCGGAGACTGGGGACATGAGCGACCGATCGATCGAAGGAGGCTGCCTGTGCGGGGCGGTGAGGTACCGCTTGACCGGCGAGGTACAGGGTTTCCAGTACTGTCACTGTTCGCGTTGCCGGCGATTCACCGGCAGTGCCCATGCGGCCAACCTGTTCGTGAAGCCGGACAAGCTCGAATGGATGGCGGGCGAGGATCTGGTCGGCACTTGGGTGCTCGAGGCGGACCCCCAGTTTCCCACGGCGTTCTGCAAACGCTGCGGGTCATCCATGCCGAGCATGTCTGCCACGGGCCGCTATTGGGTCGTCCCCGCAGGCGGGGTCGATGGGGACCCGGGCGCCCGCCCGGCGCGCAGCATCTTCTGGGACAGCCGCGCGCCGTGGTACGAGCACGTGAGTGACCTTCCCCGACACGGCGAGTGGCCGGATGCGAAGTGACTCCAAGGTGCCTCGTGTCCCATCCATCTGGTCGCAGGGACTCGCGCTGGGCCTGGTTGCCTCGGCTGCGATGGCCTGTCGGAGTGGCTCCAACGAGGTGAAGAGCGGCAAACCGACCGAAGTGGTCGTGCTCGGGATGATCCACAGCGGGCACCTCGAGAGTGAGCTCTACGGTCTGGAGCAGCTCGAGGCGATCCTGCGCGCTGCGCGGCCGGACCTGGTGCTGACCGAGATCCCCCCGGACCGCTTCGAGGCCGCCGCCGCGGAATTCGCAGCCACGGGCACCATCACCGAGCCCCGCGTTCGGGCGTTCCCCGAGTACGTCGACGTGCTGTTCCCCCTGCAGGCCGAGCTGGGCTTCGAGATAGTGCCCTGCGCGGCCTGGACACGGGAGATGGCCGATGACCGGCGTGCAAAGCTGAGCGAACTCGAAGTGACGCAGCCCCGCGAGACCGCCGAGACGGACGCGGGGTTCGCCTCGATCGAAGCCGAACACCAGGCGGCGGGGATGCTCGACGACCCGCGCACCATCCACACCGACGGTTACGACGAGATCGTCAAGATCGGAACCGGCCCCTACGACCGACACTTCAACGACGCCCTGGGCCTGGGTGGTTGGAGCAACATCAACGACGCCCACTGGGCCCTGTGCGCCGCGGCCCTCGACCGTGTGCGAGGCCGGGGCATGCGGGTGGCGATCACCTTCGGCGCCTGGCACAAGGGCCGCCTGCGCGCCGCCCTCGCCGAGCGCACGGATTGCGTCGAGTTGGATGCGAATGCGATCGTTCGGGAAGCCCTCGGGCCGGGCCGCTGAGTGGGCCAGTGAATGGTCCGGTGAATGAGCCGGCCGCGGATGGAGCGGCACGGCCAGAAGGGTCGCCGGCCCGGCGCCAAGGGATCTCCCCGATGTTCGGCATGCCGGGTGATCCGGACTTTGGGCCCGAGCAGACCCCATGAATCGGCCGAGTCGTCGCGAAGGTATCCCGCCGGAGACGTCGTATCGCGGGATCAAGCCGGCGCATCGACAACGCGCGCGCCGTCCGAGTCCAGGTCGACCACGACCGGCCTGTGCTCGAGGCTGAGGCCCCGTCCGCACAGGGACGCGTTGACCGACAGTCGACCGTGCCGGCAGTCCGTGCCGTGGCTCTCGTGGATGTGCCCGAACAGGTGCAAACGCGGCGCGATGCGCGGCAGCGCCGCCGCCAGGCTCTCGCAGCCGACCCGCTCGCCGCGGCGAGTCAGATCCAGGGTCCCCAGGGGCGGTGTATGGGTGATCAGCACGTCCACCCCCGTCGGCGCACCGGCCCAGACCCGCTCCAGCGCTTCGCCGCGGGGCAGGTTGAAGGCCCAGTCGTGGAACCAAGGCTGCCAGGGCGAGCCCCACAAGCTCACGCCCTCCAGGTCGACGCCACTGTCCTCGAGGTAGTGGACGTCGCCCAGGATCTCGCGGGCCAGGGTCCGCTGCTCCTGGAACAGGAAGTCGTGGTTGCCCGCGACGACGAGCTTGTGGCGATGGGGCTGACCGCGGAGGAAAGCCGCGAACGCTGCCACTTCGTCGATCGTCCCACGGCGCGTGAAGTCGCCGGCATGGATCAACACATCTCCCGCCGGCAGCTCGAGCCGGTCGTGGCTGCCGTGGGTATCGCTGAGACAGACGAAGCGCATGGCTCATGGAGGACGGTACCGACCCAGGGGCTCGGAGGTTTCACCGGAATTGCCTGCAACCATCGAGGAGGCCGACCGTCCATGGGGTACCGAAGCCAATGGTCGTCGACGCTCGTGTCCGGTTCTGGGATGATCCAGCGCAAACGAGCCCCCCGCACGAACCAGTCAGAAGAGTGCTGTCCGAACGGACGGCTCCCACGCTCCACCTCGATCCCCTGAATTCTCCCTGAAGACGAACACGATGCGCCGCCTACCGATGATTCTCACCGTGGCCCTCGTGTTCGTGGCGGGCACGACGGTGATGCTGCTCGAGCGGTCGGGAGGTAAGGCCGTGGCCGCTGCGGTCGGAGGATCACCGTCAACTGCCGAGACCCGGGCGGAACAGCACTCGTTGCTTGCCTCGAAGCCGAGTCGCAAGCTGGCCACGATTCCAGCCGGGCGGGAAGGCCGATCGCAAGCGACTTCGGCTGCGACCCCGCCGGAGCACGGAGCCCTCGCTCGCGCGGAGGCGGCGATCGCAGCCATCGCGACCTTGGGAGCGGAGCTGGGGACAGAGCTGGACCTGGTGCGCCCGGATCCGGACCCGGCGGTGCTCGCGGCCCTGCGAGAACTCGTCCTCGAAGGCGGATTGCAGGTCCAGCAACTCGAGGCCGCAGCGGCGTCGCTGGAGCGGGGCGATCCGAGTCGAGTGGCCCTGGTTCTCGCGAGCGGCTGGGCCGGCAGTCAGGGCCCGCAATCCGACGGCTGGCTCGCCGGCCTGGCGACCGACCGGCGAGACACGTCGATCGGCGCCGAGCAAGAGTCCCTGGCAGCGATCAAGGCGCTCGACCAGGCGGGTCGCGAATCGGCGCTTGCAGGCACTGCTCGGAGCTTGCTGGACGAGGCCTACGCCGGCGCGGATGAGGGCTTTCCGGGCCTGACACGAATTCGCACCTGGTTCGCCTTGGCGGCAATGGACTCGTTCGATGGCGACCCGGAGGAGCTGTCCCGCTGGCTGATCGACGCCAAGGACGAGCACCGAGTCGCTTGCGAGCTCTGGGCCCTGGCCGCGCGTACTGCGCCGGAGCCCTACGCCGACCTCGCCATCGATGGTGCCCTGGCCGGCAACGCGGAGGCCCGCGCCGGGATCGAGACCCTGATCGCTCCGCAGTACACGGATCGCTTGGCGGGGCTGCTGGATCGCATCGACTCCGACGAGGCAGCGCCCTGGATCGCCCGTTCGGCCGCGCGCGGCCTCGTGGCCAGTGCATCGCCAGCGGCCCGTGAGAGGCTCGCGGTCGCCCTGAAGGACGCCGGTGACAACGAGCGCGACCTGCTGCTCGAGGCACTGCATACCTGGCGGGAGCCAACCTCGCCCGAGGACGTCTACGCCTCCCAACTCGAGTTGGCCGGCAAGCTAGGCGGCGACGAGCAAGCTCGCGAGCGGATCCTCGGAGACCTCGACCGCCGCTTCGAGCTGTGGATGGTCCGTAGAAACTCGCCGGCCGAGGCCCGCTTGCGCGCGGCCCTCGACCGGATCGAGTCGCGGGTCGCAGGCGATCCCGACGCAGCCCGTCGAGTGGCCAACTGGATCGCCGCGCTGGGCGACGGACCGACCACGGCTGGCCAGCCTGGCAAGGACGGGTGAGCGACGATCGGGCCTTCCGAACGCCGCCCACCCGCCACCGCGGTCCCTACCGGTCAGCTACCCAGTACCTGCCCGCCGTTGACCGAGCCCCGAGAGTGCCCACTCGGACCTGACCAACTGAAGTCCTCGTAGGCCGAGCCGCTACCGATCAGTTGGAGCGCCTGACCATCCGGCGTGCCGCTGGTCTCCGAGACGCCGATGTCGGTCGAAGTCATCCCGCTCGCCGGGCCCGACGTCGCCACCAGCGTGCCCTCGTAGCTGAGGAACTGCGTCACGGTTCCATCCGGCGCCACAAGGGCGACTCCGTCCGGAGCACCGTTCTGCAAGCCCGAGATCGCGATCCAACGGGTCCCGAACCCGCCCTGCTGGTTGGTCAGGGTCCCCGTTGCATTGACGGTCTTGTAGGACCCGCCACCGTTTCCGTTGTAGGCCACCACCGTCCAACCCGACAGATCGAGGCCGGCCGTGCCGGCCAACTCGACGCCCTCATTGGCGTCCGTCCCCGAGTCGTCGTAGTGCAGCTCGTTGATCCAAAGGGCTGCCGCCGGCGGCGCGCTGGGCGTCGCGCTCTCCGTCGAGCTCGCCCCACTCTCGTTGCCCACCAGGTCCGCGGCGGTCACTCGGTACCAGTAGGTGGTGCCGTTGCTGACCGTGGCGTCGGAGTAGGCGCTGGATCCCTGGGGGGCGACGTTCAGCGCGCTGAATGGGCCTCCCGCGGAGGTACTGCGATAGATCAGATAGCCATCGAGATCACCCTCGCCGTTGTCCGACCAGTCCAGGTCCACCACGCCATTGCCCGCACTCGCCACCAGCCCGCTGGGGGCGGCCGGGGGAGTCGTGTCCGGCGGAGGACCGCCCCCACCCGAGAAACTCTGGGCTCCGTTCGGCTGACCCGGCGTCGCCGGCGCGGCCGCTTCCCAGGTGAACGACCCGTAGCCGCCTCCCGTGCCGCCCAACTGCAGCGACCAGCCCACCGGCGTGCTGGTTGTCTCGGCTACGCCAATGTCCGTGCTGTTGACTCCCGATGCGGCACCGTTGGTCCCCGCGAAGCTGCCTTCGTAGCTGAGGAACTGCACCAGGGCGCCAGCGTCGTCGACGAGCGCCACGCCGTCGGGCGCGCCGTTCTGCAGCCCGCTGATCGCGAACCAAGCCGTGCCCAGTCCGCCCTCCTGGTCCGCCAGGGTCCCGAACAGGCTCGTCGTTCCGTAGGACGCACCTCCATTGCCGTTGTAGGCGACGATGCTCCAGCCGCTCAGGTCGAGCCCGGCCGTGCCGGCGACCTCGACGCCTTCATTCACATCGCTGCTCGTGTTGTCGTAGTGCAGCTCATTGATCCACGCGATCGCGCTTCCGCCGCCGACACCGCCGCCACCGCAGGTCCCGCTGAAGATGCAATCCACCCACTCCGGATGGTCGATGAAGGGGTTGCGGTTGCCCTGGAAACCGTAGACAGCGTCGTTGCGAGCCATCTCGACCGCGTCCACCGGATCCGCTGCGTGCCAGGCCAGCAGGGTCGACAGAAGGCCCATGTAGGCCACACTCTCATTCGATCCGGTGTTCGAGGCCGCGATCAGCGACTCGTTGTCCGTCAGGATCAGGTCGGGCTCTGCCACGCCGGTAATGCCGTGGATCCCGCCTTCGTAGCGCACATCCAGGTACATCAGCGCGCGAGCCACGTCGCCCCGACGATCGCGCCAGGTCTGCCACTCACCGGTCGTGCCCGAGCCAGCGGTCCAGTTCGAGTTGCCCGGGAAGACCCCGGTGCCACCGCCCTTGCCGTTGTTGAGCTCGGTCGGCTTCTCGCTAGCTGATGCGGAGGAGTCCCGGTAGGGCTTGTTCGAGCGCGAGCTGTTGTAGCTCGAGTCGGCGATGAAGAGGTGGTGGCAGTCGGTGTAGGGGTAGTTGGTGGAGCCGTCGTTGGGGAAGCCGTAGGACTTGGGCCAGGAGTGCTCGCGGTTGTAGAAGCTGTTGCCGCCACCGAACTTGGCATAGCTCGCGTTCTTGTAGACATCCAAGACGCGCGAGGCGTTGTTCGGATCCTCGTCTGCGACCTCGATGATGTTCCAGGTGTCCGTGCTGGACGAGGTGTACGGGAACCTCTGGTGGTCGTCGATGACTTCGTGCAACGACGCTCGCAGGGTCTGAGTCGTGGTCGAGTCGACCGGATCGTAGTAGCCGGGGGGAGCTTGGGCCGCCGCGGAAGCGGACACGAGCAGGAGGGGGAGCAGCAGGTTTGTGAGCTTCATGGATCGTGTGGGGGCCCGGCCAAGTGCGGCCGTGGACACAGTGAGTCATCGGAGGCGCCTGGTTCCAAGAAGTTCGCGTTCCGCAGTTGCCGGTGAGAGACCGCACTTGATCGAATCTCCATCGAGTACTGAGGCTCGATTGACCCCGCACCTCGATGGCCGAATGGCCTCGCCATCCAGCGGTCGGACCTTCGTCGCCCACGCGTTCCGCGGATCGCGGAGTTCCGTCGAGCGAAACTCCATCCAAGGAGACGCTTCGGCCAGCCCGCTCGGGCTGCTCCACTCAGCTCAGCGCCCCCGGACCGCACCCTCCCAACCGAGCCATCCCGATCATGTTCGAATCGATCGCCGCCTGTGCCCTCGTCGCCGCGCTGTTCTCAGGTAGCTCCGGATCCTGGCTCGAGACACGCCCTATCGCCCCTCCAGCCGCGTCGCAAGTCGAGACGGCAAGTACGAAAGTCCTGCATTGCGGCGGCCTGTTGGCCGTGCCGGGCCAGGAGCCTCTGCGTCGGATGACGGTCGTGGTGCGCGGCGACCGCATCGTCGACGTGCGCGAGGGCTACGTGACCGAGATCGATGGGGCCGCCACCCCGGTCGACGTGATCGACCTGCGCGACGCCTTCGTGCTACCTGGCCTGATCGATTGCCACACGCACCTCACCGGGCAATCGGTGCCCGTCCAGGAACGCATTCGTCGGACCCTGCAGGAGACCGAGGCCCACGCGGCCATCGACGGTGTCGTCTACGCCGAACGCACGCTGATGGCCGGCTTCACGACCGTTCGCAACGTGGGCTCCCAGGGCTCGACCGGTCTGGCCCTGCGCGATCGAATCGCCTCGGGCATGATTCCAGGCCCTCGGATGCTGGTCTCGGGTCCCTCGGTCACCGTCACCGGCGGCCACGGGGATTGGACCAACTCCATCTCTCCCGTCCTGCGCCCCGAGCGCGGCCCGGAGACGATGACCGCCGATGGACCGGACGAGGTTCGCAAGGCCGTGCGAGCACGGGTCCGCGAGGGTGTCGACCTGATCAAGATCACGGCCACCGGCGGGGTGCTTTCGATGACCGCGGCCGGGGTCGACCAGCAGTTCTTCCAGGACGAGCTGGACGCCATCGTCGAAGCGGCGAACCGCATGGGTCGCAAGGTCGCAGCCCATGCCCACGGCGCCGACGGCATCAAGTCAGCGCTCCGTGCGGGCGTCTCGTCGATCGAGCACGGCACCTACCTGGACGACGAGGCCATCGCGCTGTTCGTCGAGACCGGCGCCTACCTGGTGCCCACGATTCACGCCGGCAAGTACGTGGTCGAGAAGGCGCAGGTCGACGGCTACTACCCGCCGGAGATCCGCTCCAAGGCTGCTGCCGTCGGACCGCTGATGCAGGCCGCCCTGGGCCGCGCCTACCGCGGAGGAGTCAAGCTGGCCTTCGGCACCGACGTCGGGGTCGGCGCCCACGGAACCAACGCCCTCGAGTTCGTGTACATGCACGAGGCGGGAGTCACCCCGGCCGACTGCCTGGTCAGCGCCACGGTCAACGCGGCGGACCTGTGCGGCATCGGCGATCAAGTCGGCACGCTCGAGCCCGGCAAGTTGGCCGACATCATCGCGGTCCGCGCCAACCCACTGCAGGACCTCACCGCCCTCCAGGACGTGCCCTTCGTGATGAAGGCGGGAACGGTCTACAAGGGCGAATTCTAGGCTGGCCGGGGCGCGGGCCAGCGATCCGGGTCCGGCTCGAAGCTCCGCGGGCAACGGAACGGGCGCAGGCCTGCCGCTCGTCCGAGGCCGAGTACCGACGTGCCCTCCTACCAAACACTGCCACGAGGACCCCGACCCCCCGCGCCGCCCGGAGGCGCGGGGGCACGTCACATCGCGCTCCTGGTCTGCGCGGGCCTGGCATCGGTCGCCGTGATCGCCGCGGGTAGCGAGGTCAGCCACCACCTGGATCAGCTCGAAACCTGGATCGCCGGCCTCGGAGCGACTGGACCGGCTCTGTTCGTCCTGCTCTTCGTGGTCGGCTCGACCCTGCTGGTGCCGGAGTCGGTGCTGTGCCTCGTGGGCGGCGCGCTGTTCGGGGTCGGCGAGGGCTTCGCGGCGGCGCTCACGGGCTCGTTGCTCGCCAACACGCTGCAGTACTTCCTGGCGCGCCACCTGCTGCAGGGCCCGATCGAGCGCCTCGTCCTGGCGCGCCCCAAGGCAGCCGCCATCCGGCGCGCCCTCGGCCACGACGAGCTCCGACTCCAGGTCCTGCTCCGGCTGGCCCCCTTGAACCCGGCGCTCGTGAGCTACCTGCTGGGCGCCGCCGGAGTGGCCATCCGAGGCTTCATCGTCGCTTGCCTGGCCCTGATCCCCCACCTGGCCCTCGAGCTGTGGCTCGGCGCTGCCGGAGTTCGGCTGGCGCGCATGGCCGGCGGCGGGAGCGCGGGCCGCACACGCGATCTGCTCGTGGCGCTCGGGGCACTGGCCGCGATCGCTGCCGTGGTGGTCTTCTCGAGAATCGCCCGCCGGGCCGTACAACGGGCGCTGGACGACGCCGGTCCGCCGCCGACCCCATGAGTCCCCAACTCATCAGCGCCACCCTGTTCGGACTCCACTGGGCGTTCGTGGCCGCGCTGATCGTGCGCGTGATCATGCTGCGACGACCCGCGGGCACCTCCATGGCCTGGATCGCGGTGATCGCCAGCGCGCCCTTCGCCGGAGCCGTGTTCTACCTACTGGTGGGCGAGCGTCGTCTCGGGCGCGCGCGCGGCCGGCGGATCGCAGCCGACCTGCCGGCGATCGGAGCCTGGCTCGACCAACTCGCCGGGCGCCATACCGTCCTGCGCGCGGCCGTACCGGCACACCTCGATCCGATCCGGCGCCAGGCCCAAGCGATCCTGCGCTTCCCTGCCCAGGCCGGCAACCACATGGAACTGATCGACGACTTCCAGGCCGTCTTCGACGCCCTGGTGGCCGACATCGACGCAGCTCGCCACCACTGCCACCTGTGCTTCTACATCTGGCACGAGGGCGGTCGCACCGCGGACGTGGTCGAAGCCCTGGTGCGCGCCGCCGAGCGGGGGGTGCAGTGCCGCGCCCTGGCGGACGGTGTCGGCAGCGAGGCGTTTCTCGTCTCGGCCTCGGCGCGGCGCCTGCGCGCGGCGGGCGTCGACCTGCGCGCGGCCCTTCCGACCGGACCCCTGCGCTCTTTCTTCGTCCGCCGCGACCTCCGCAACCACCGCAAGATCGTCGTGATCGACGACGCCATCGCCTACACGGGCAGCCAGAACCTGGTCGACCCACGCTTCTTCCGGCAGGACGCCGGCGTAGGGGAATGGGTCGATGCGATCGCGCGCGTGACCGGGCCGGCGGCGGCGGCCATGGACGGGGTCTTCGCCCTGGACTGGTCCGTGGAGACCGAGCGCCCCCTGGAGGCGCCGAGCCTGGAGGACTCCAACCCGCCGGACGAGGGGACCGATAGCCTCACCGTGCAGGTAATCCCCACCGGCCCCGGTCTGCGCCCCGAAGCCCTGCACCAGTTGCTGCTGTCGGCGATCTACGCCGCGCAACGCGAGCTGGTCATGACCACGCCCTACTTCGTTCCCGACGAAGCGGTCTTGACCGCGCTCCTGACCGCGGCCCAGCGCGGGCTGGAGGTCACGCTGATCGTCCCGGCCCGGAACGACTCCGTCTTGGTGCGCTACGCGAGCGTGGCCCAATTCGGCGAGCTGATGGCGTCCGGCGTGCGCATCGCCCTGTTCGAAGGTGGGCTGCTGCACACCAAGAGCGTCACCGTCGACGGTGCCTTCAGCATCTTCGGGTCGGTCAACCTCGACATGCGGAGTCTGTGGCTCAACTTCGAGATCTCCCTGTTCGTCTACGACGAGGGCTTCACGCGCAAGCTGTCAGCGCTACAGCAGCGGTACCTGGCCCAGTCCGAACTACTCGATCCCGAGACCTGGCGCGAGCGGGGCGCCGTGCGGCGCTTCACCGAGAACGCCGCGCGGCTCGTCGGACCGCTGCTCTGAGCGGCGGCCGCCCGTCCTGGCGCCCCGGATCATCGGCGCGGCAACCGCGGGCCACAACGCGGTCGAAGGTCGCGCCGCAGCACGGAATCCCGCCGCCAGCGGCGGTCTGGTGCCCACGACTCCCTGAGTCGGACCGGGCGGCTGCGCGCACCCGTGACCGGCCGAGGGCGGGGCGGTTCCGGATTCTCGGGGATCGGCCCGTCGACAACTCCCGGTGTGGTGTGAGACACCCTGGCAATGATCCACCAGGTGCTCGCGGCGGTCGGAGGGCTGGCACTGTTCCTCCTGGGCCTGTTGGTGCTCACCGAGGGGCTGCGCCAGTTCGCCGGTGACGCGCTGCACCGGGCGCTGTTCCGCTTCACGAAGAGCCCGACCAGCGGCGCCGTGACGGGAGCGCTGGTCACCGCGGTGCTCCAGTCGTCGAGCGTCACCACCGTCGCAACGGTGGGCCTGGTGAGCGCCGGCGCCCTCGCCTTCCCACAGGCGCTCGGGATCCTGTTCGGCGCCAACGTCGGCACGACGCTCACCAGTTGGATGGTGGCCCTGCTCGGATTCGAGCTGGACATCGAGCAGATCGTGCAGCCGCTCCTGATGCTAGGCGTGCTGCTGCGCCTGTTCGGGCGGGGGCACTGGGCCCACATGGGCTGGGCCCTGGCGGGCTTTGCCCTGATCTTCATGGGTCTCGACGCCATGCAAACGGGCATGGCGGGCTTCGAGGGACGGATCACGCCGGCGAACTTCCCTGACGACAGCTACCTGGGTCGAGCCCTGCTGGTCGGCATCGGCATCGTGCTGACCCTGGTGACTCAATCGTCGAGCGCGGGGATGGCCATGGCCCTGACAGCCCTCGACGGGGGCGCGATCAGCCTGGCCCAGGGAGCCGCGATGGTGATCGGGATGGACGTGGGCACCACCTCGACCACGGCGATCGCGACCATCGGCCGCTCGGCCGCCACGCGGCGCACGGGCTACTCCCACGTGGTCTACAACCTGATGACCGGCGTGGCCGCCTACTTCCTGCTGGAGCCCTACCTCTGGGCGATCGATCACCTGGTGCCCGGCGGCGCGCTCGCCCACGGGCCGCTGGTCCTGGTCGGCTTCCACACGGCCTTCAACGCCTTGGGTCTGATCGTGGTGCTGCCCTTCACGCGCCAGTTCGCGCGCCTGATGAGTCGTCTGGTCCCCGAGTCGGACGCCAGCTCGGACCCCTCCGATCGGCTGGACCCGCGCCTGGCGCGCGAGTCGACGGTGGCGGCGATGACCCTGCTCGGTGTGGTGCGCGACCTCTCCGCGGATCTCTTCGAGGCACTCGCGCGAGCGCTCGACGGCAAGTCCAAGCCCCTGGTCGATCCCGATCGCCTGGAGCGCGTGGGGCGCGGCCTCACCGGGGCGCGTCACTTCGCCGACGAGATCGTGGGCGTCGAGATGAGCGCGGACGCCCAGCGCTACTTCCTGTCCTCGATGCACGTGATCGACCACCTGGACCGCCTGGCGGAGCGCTGCCTCGACCGCGAGCGGCTCGGCACGCTGCGCCAGGACGAGCGGCTGCGCGAGTTGTCGTCGGTCGAGGTGCGGGCCCTCCAGAGCTCGGCCAAGGCCATGCGCGCGGGCGACAAGGCGGCTGGCGAGCTGCAACTGGTCGATGCCCGCGATCAGATCCGCGCCGAGCGTCACCCCTACCGCGAGCGCATGCTGGCCACGATCCCCGACCCCGAAGTCGAGTTCGACCAGGTCATTCGCCGCCTCGACGCCCTGCGCTGGCTGCACCGCACGACCTACCACGCCTGGCGCATCACGCACCACCTGGCCGCCGCGGAACAGCCCGGCCAACCCGGTGTCGACCCAGGCTCCGAGGTCTCGCGTCCACCAGGGTCGGCGGAGAACACGGCCTGAGGACCGTTCGACCAGGCGGGGAGTGTCCGTTTCGACCCGGAGTCGTCGGGCAAGCTCGCAGCGGTAGCCAACCTCCCCGCTCGGCGATTGCACGATCCGGCGAGTGCGCCCTCTTGCGACCGCACCACGCACTGATGGCACCGCCCCACGGCCGTGCTTCGACACGCTTTCGTCCCACGGCGACCTGATCCAACGGCCGGCGTGGATCGGCATCACGCCGAGAACTCGCGATCCGTAGGGGTCGATAGCGCGCGGGCTCGACCTCGCAGCAGACCGCGCTCCCGGTGGGAACTCCGGCTGGCCCGACCACGCTGACCCTCGAGGTCGTCAACGTCTACACCGGCCGTACGGCCACCGCTCTGCTCGACGTCCTGGTCGTGGAGCCCGGTCCCTGACGCTCGGGTAGCCCCGTCGCCGACGGGCGCAGGATGGCGGTGCCCGGGTCTGCGGCCAGCGCCGCCCGGGGCCTGCTCGGTCGGAGAGTCACCGGCCTCGGCCCGATTCCGTGTCGGTCGGCGGGCGCAGTTCCGGCGTAGCACCCCGGAGGCTCGCGTGTGCGGGCCCGAGGAACGACCGGTCGACGGCTCAGGTGCCGCGCGCCGAGCACGGGATTGCAGGTCTGCACCGATGCGGACCAGGGGAACGGGACATGGCGGCAGTGGCGGTGATCGGCGGCGGGGCGGCGGGACTGGGTGCGGCGCGGACCCTGTTGCGAACGGGGGTCGAGGTCGTGTTGGTCGAGGCTGGTCGGCGCCTGGGCGGCAACTGCGTGGGGCTCGAGGTGCCCGGGGCGGACGGCGCGATCCACGCCGTCGACGTGGGCGTCTCGGACTTCAATCGCGTCACCTTCACCGAGTTCGCGCGCTTGATCGACGAGCTCGGCCTCGAGACCCGCCCGATCTGCGGGGACGCGCACTTCGCCGCGCCGACGGGCGAGAGCCTGTGGGCCTGTCAGGACGGCCGCTGGACCTTCCGCGAGGGCGCCGCGAGCCGGCCCGGACTGCTGGCGGAGATCGACCGCTTTCGCACCCGTGCCCTGGAGGTCTTGCACGACGAGCGCTTCGCCCGCTGCACCCTGGGCGGGTACCTGGACCACATCGGTGCCTCACCTGAGTTCCGAGACACGTACCTCTATCCGCGTGCGATGGGCAGCTTCCCCATGCCGAACCTCGCGCCGGCGAACTACCACGCGCGCAGCCTGGTGCGCTTCTGGAATATTCACGGAATCGTCTCCGACCGGCCCGGGGATCGGCGCTGCGTGGTCGGAGGCATGCACCGCTACGTGGAGGCGTACCGACGTTGGTTCGAGGGGGCAGGCGGCGAGCTGCGCCTCGGTACGCGCGTCGTCTCGGCGCGCCGGGGCGCGCGCCGGGTGAGCCTGCAGCTCGCCGATGACGAGGGTCGCTGCCACGGCCTGCGGGTCGATCAGGTGATCTTCGCCGGACATCCGAGCCAAGTGCTGCCCCTGCTCGAGGACGCGAGCGCCGCCGAGCGCTCGGTGCTGTCCGCCTTCATCGCCCAGCCGGCGCGGGTCGTGGTGCACCACGACGAGCAGCTCGTGGGCGACGACCCGAGCCTGTTCGGCGCCTACAACTACTTGGTGCCGCGCGGCGGCCTGCCGCGGGTGCGGCCGACGATCTCGTTCTTCCCCAACCGACTGGGTGGCCTGGCCGACGCGGTACCGGACACCTTCGTCACGATGAACCCCCACCGCGAGCCGCGGCCGGATCGGATCCTCGCCGAGCGGCATTTCCTGCATCCGATCGGGTGCCTCGCCAATGACCGCGCAGCGGCGCGGCTCGAGGCGCTCCAGGGCGGTTGGCGCACCTGGTTCGCCGGCGCCTGGGCACGCAGCCCCTTCGTGCACGAGTCGGCCTACACCAGCGGCATCGACGCGGCACGCGGGCTGTTGGCCGGCTCAGGGAGCTCGAGCGCCGTCACCCGAGGCCACGCAATGGCGTCGTGAGCGGCGGCGGTCGGTCGACTCGAATCGGCGCGGCGCGGTCGATCGGTGGCCCGCTCGGGGCTCACTGCGCCGCGCCGGCGAGGTCCTGCCGATAGAAGTCCGCGAGCAGTCCGTAGAGCTCGGGGTGCCTGTGGCGCAGGTCGCGGGGGCGCTCGAAGAAGCACTCGGTGCTCACGGCGAAGAACTCCGCCGGGTTGGTGGCGCCGTAGGGGTCGAGCAGGGTGCGGTGACCCTGGGCCACGTCATCGCGCAGCGCCTCGAGCTCGCGGGCGACGACGCGCTCCCACTCGGCGTGCACGCCGCGCACGGTGGGCGGGATGCCGTCGGCCCAGCCGTCGAGGCAGTCCAGGGCGTGGGCGAACTCGTGGTAGACGAGGTTGCGGCCGTCGTGGCTGTGGTGCTCGCCGCGCTCGACGTCCGCCCAGGACAGCACGATCGGCCCGCCCGACCAGCTCTCCCCGGCGTTGGCGCTCCAGTCCGTGTTCACCGCGCCGCCGCGCGTCCCGACCGAGCGCTGACGGTAGGCGGCCGGGTAGACCAGGATCGAGCGCACCCGGCGGTAGTACTCATGGTCCAGGCGCAGGATCATCCGGCAGGCCTGGGCGCTGATGACCACGCGAACCTCATCGGTCATCGCGAGCCCACCGCAGCCCTCCCAACGCTTCTCCTCGGCGAAGACCCGCACCAGGTCGCCGAGCCGAGCGCGGTCGCCGGTGTCGAGGTCGCGATACAGATCGAGCCCGTCGAGGACCCGCTGCCAGACGGCGGGGAAGGGCTCGGCGAGGAGCTTGCGGCGCTTGCGGCTGCGCCACCATCCGAAGGGCATGGTCGGGAGGGGGTTGGAGGGGCGAGGGCGGGCGGAGAGGCGCAGCTCTAACCGATCGGGGAGGCGAGCGGGGGGTCGGCGGGGTGAGGTAGGCGGGAACCCACCTTGACGAAAGTCCTTTGCGTCAAACCTGACTTGACGCAAGCAGACTTTCGTCAACCTGGAGCTTGACGGAGCGCATTTCCGTCAACTGCATGCCTTGACGCAAGAACGCCGGCCCACTGCCAGCGCCAATCCAGCCGTGAAGCAGCCGACCATCGACCAGGCCATTGCCGAGCTGCTGGAGAGCCGAGAAAGCTTCTCCAGCTCCGACCTGGCCCGACGGCTGGGGATCACCCGCCAGGCGGTTCATCCGCAACTGCGGCGGCGGGTGGCCGAGGGCCAACTCTCCGTCGAGGGGCGCTCGCGCGCAACCCGCTACGTGGCTGGCGCGGCCGAACCGCTGGCACCGAGTCCGGCCCTGCCCCAACCGCCCGAAGGTCGTGTGGCGCGACATCCCCTCGAGGGTCTCGACGAGCACTCGGTCTGGGAGCAGCTCGAGGGCGCCACGACCGACCTGCACGCCGCCGGCGCCGAGCGCTGCCGCAAGATCCTCGCCTAAGTCTTCACGGAGCTGGTCAACAACGCCATCGACCACTCCCACGGCCACCGGGTCGACGTGGCACTGTGGCCGGACCCCCCCACCGGGGGCGGCGGCCTCGTCGGTCTCATCCGCGACGACGGGATCGGCGCTTTCGAGTCGGCGCGCCGCGACCTGCACCTGGGCGGAGCCCTGGACGCCCTGCACGAGCTGTCGAAGGGCAAGGTCACCACGATGGCCGAGCGCCACTCGGGCGAGGGGCTGTTCTTCAGATCCAAGGCCGTCGACTACTTCGAGCTGCGCGCCAACGGCCTGGTGTGGGTCGTCGACAACCTGCGCGACGACCAGACGGTACGTCAGGAAGCCGAGCGGCCGGGCACGGACGTGCGCCTGCGCCTGGCCGCCGACACGCAGCGCGAGCTGGCGGAGCTGTTCGACCGCTACACCACAGACTTCGAGTTCGACCGCACGCGCTGCGTGCTGCGCCTGTTCGAGTACGGCACCGAATTCATCTCCCGCTCCCAGGCCAAGCGCCTGACCCACGGGCTCGAGCGCTTCCGCGAGGTCGTGCTGGACTTCAAGGGTGTGGAGTCCGTGGGCCAGGGCTTCGTCGACGAGGTCCTCCGCGTCTGGGCGCGCGTCCACCCCGAGGTGAGCCTGGTGCCCGTGGAGATGAACGCGGCGGTGGAGTTCATGGTGCGCCGCGGCCTGCCGGGCGCGGAGCGCTGAACGGCGCTCGGGGGCGCTGAGGAGGTCTCCCGATCTCCGCAGGTCGAGGTGCGCAGGACCCGGACCCGGATCCAGCGCCCGACATCCCGACCCGTTTGCACACGATCGCCGCAAGGCAGGTCGAGCATCGAGGTGCCAGGTTTGTCCCAGCGCCCCCCCCCAGCTGCTCGTCGCCGAGGGATGCAGAGTGACCCAAGTGCCTTGTATCCAAGAGCCGCCGTTGGAGTTCCCATTTGGCGCCGCCACAAAGATCGGCATTTATCGAGCTGCCTGACACAGCTTGTACGTTCAGACCAGAGGGGGCTCCGATCAGTCAAGCGGGTGCTTCGATCAGCGGAGTCTTGCCCCGACCGCGCTTCGGGCGTGCCCCCCCCCCCACCGCGTCCCCCCCGTTGGAGATCATTCGTGTCCAGGCCCAAAGTCTGTTCGAGCCTACGTAGCGTCGTCATGGCCCTGATACCGCTCGCGCTACTTTGGGGATGTGCGCTGATCGAGCTTCCTCCAATTCCGAAGCCTGATGACTCCCCTGAGCCGTCGTTGCCTCAAGACGCGGACAGCCTTTCGCAGCCGGCGGGTACCGAGTCCGAGTACGGAATGAAGACCGTCACGCTGACGGGCTTCGAAGCCGTCGAATCCCCGCAGCGTGAGCCCGTGTGGTGCTGGGCGGCCTGCGCTTCGATGATCCTGCGCTACAACGGCATCGACGTATCCCAGGAAGAAATCGTCGACCGCGTCCACGGCTACCTTCCGGACGGCAGCCTGAAGGTCGCGACCGCGTCGCGCTTCGAGCTCCTGCGGGCACTTGCACCGGACGCCCCTCCCTTCGACTTCGACTCGGCCTGGAAGGTCATCCAGTCGACACTCGAGGACGCCGGGACCCAGGCTCTCGACAAGCTGAAGGGCGAAGGGAAGGTCGAGGGCGACATCGACCTCTCCTGGAACGAGGACGAGGCCGTGCAGAGTCTGTTCGATCGCATTTACCCTTCGTCCGGGGTGCCAATCGCCCAGTTGCAGCTCGGCGACCCCGCGGTCGCTGGGCTCCGCGATCCGGATACAGATCAAGGGCATCTGTACGTGATCGTCGGCGCGCAGTGGGAGGTGAAGAGACCAGGGCTCGGCGACGCATTGATCGACTATGCAAAGACAGGGCTTGGAACCGGCGAGCTATCGAAATTACTCGTCGATCGATTCGAGCCCAGCGGAATCGCCGTTCAGTCGATCGAACTCGTCGACCCCCTCAGGAAGGACGACCCGGAGACCGAAGTCAATGAGGCGCGCGTGAGCCTGACCTTCAAGGAGTTCAAGTCCCGTGTCGACTTCGTGACGACGCGCGCGGACGCCCACGAGATCCTGACGCGCTGGTGGCGCCTGATCGAATTGGAGGTCGAGTGATGGTCAACCTGCGCCGAACGGGCCTGATCGCCCTCGGGCTGTGCCTGCTCGCACTGGGCGCGTGCAAGAGTCCCAGCTATGGCGGGGACGAGAGGGTGGTGCAGTTCCGGATCGACTCCGAGCGCAGCGATGGATCGAAGGCGCTCGACTCCACGGGGCCGGATTCCGCCGACGCGATCCTCGTGCCCGCTTCGGGCACGGCGACCCTGACCGTCGACGACGCGCGGAGCTGGATCGTCTACTGGGTCAAGTGGGATGACATCGATGGGCGCCGTCGCTTGATCGCGCTCCGCACGGCCAGGGAGGAGGGGCAGCCCGGCCCCGCCACCTCCGACCTGACCGCGGACTTGGACGAAGTCGCCCAGCACCAGTTCGACGGTGGCGAGGGCAGCGCACGACTGACCAAGACCCAGTACATCCTGGTCGTTCGCTGCGGCGACGGCTGGCGCAGCGAGCCCTTCGACGTGGTGCGTACGGACCTGGTGCGCGTGGGGCTGCCGCGGTGAGCGACGACCGCGACCTCAGGCTGCCCCGGCAGGTCCGCGAGCATCTCCGCGCAGCCGTTCCGCGGGTCTGGCGCTCGGTGCTGTTCTTCGCACCGCTCTACTTCCTGGGCAAGCAACTGGCGATGCTCTCCGGAGCCGCACTCTGGATGCCCACGGAATGGCGTTACGCGGTTCAGCTGCTGAGCTTCGGCATCGGAGCCACTTGCTTTCACCTCGCCCGACTTCGCAACCGCGCGGACGATCCGAACGAGGTCGCGCGACCCGCGGAGAACGATCGGCGGGCGCGCCGACGCTGGTTCCGCTTCAAACGCGAACGAGATCAAGCCGATCGAGGAGCCAACTGGCGCGGCCTGGCCTGGTGGGGCGTCGCGGCGGTGCTGTTCGGCGCCCACACGGTCCTGCGCCACGAGACCCTGGTCGAGTGGCAGCCGGACCGCGAGACGCTCTACGGCCTGTTCGAGGCACCGGTCGACCGGACCATGGACCTAGGTCGCTCAGGATCGACGCCAGGTTCGGAGACCAGGCCCGACTGGATGACTGAGGAGGGCGACATGCGGCCGATCCGGTTCGACCTGGTCACGTCGCCCTTCTACCTCGACACCGACGCGGCGGTCAGGGCCGTGGAGCGCGGCGACCCGGTCTTCGCCGGGCGCGTCCTGTTTCCCTTGAGCTTCCCGCGTACCGAAAAGGGTGCGCAGCTCATGCGAAGCCTCGAGCGACGATCGGACTTCCTCGAGTTCACCCACAGCCCCCGGTCCTTCGCGATCGACCGGATACCGGGAGAGATCCGAGATCTGCTCCAGGGTCCAGAGAGGCTCGGAATGGGGATCACCGTCCTGGTCTACTACGTCCTGCACCTGCTGATCGTCGCGTCGATCTCCATCGCGTTCGGCTTCACCTTCTCGATCGCAGAGGAGTTGGTCTGCGGCTAGTTGGCGGGGCGCTTCGCCGTGGTCTTCGACGTGAAGATCACGGCGCGCCGATCACGAAGGCCAGTCCGTCGGAGCTGGACAGGCCGTAGGGCAGGGCGGGGCAAGCCGGACCGATCCAGACGGTCTGGGCGAACAGTTGCAGGCCGATCAGGACAGGGTCGCCCGGGATCGGAATCGTGGCCTTGCCCTGGCCTTGGCCGTCGCTGAAGGCGGACAGGACGAGGAGCACGGACGAGCCGAGCACGTCCACGTGCAGGTCGCAGCCCAGGGCGAACTTGTCGGAGCCCAGGGGATCTCCGCTGGAACCGATCACCAGCAGTCCCGGGGCGAGGGGCGGCGAGCCCGCAGTGAGCACGCGGAAGTCGCCGGAGCCGATCAGGGGCGGCAGGGGCAGGAAGGTCGAGTGCGCGGAGGCGCAGCCGGCCGTGCCCGCACCGAAGTTCTCGGTCGGAGGAACGTCGCCCGCCGCGAAGGAGTAGGTCACGTCGATTCGTCCGTCGTAACCGGGGCCGAAGTTCGGCACGCCGAGCAGGACCCAGCCGTTGCCCAGGGCCACGTCGGTGCCAGCGTAGGCCGTGTCCTCGGGCGCGGGGCTGACGATGCGCTCCTGCCAGTTCCAAATACCATTGCTGTTGCGCTTCCACAGGTGGGCGGCCCCGGCCTTGACGACGCCATCCACCGTCTCGCCGCGTGCCCCGACCAGCATGCGGTCGCCGTCGAGGGCGAGGGAAATGCCGGCGTGGCTGTCGACGGGCGAACCGGGCGTCACCAGGGCCTGCGCCAGCTTCCACACGCCGCCGGCCTGGCGCTCCCAGACCCAGACGACACCGTCGTTGATACTGATCGCGTCGTGCAGGGCGGCGCCTGCCACGGCCGTGTCCCCCTCCAGGGCGACGGCGCGTCCGGTCCAGTCGTACTCCTGGACGCCCGGGGGCGTGAGCACGGCCTTGGCGACCCATTGACCCGCCGCGTTGCGGTCGAAGATCTCCAGGTGTGCGTCGTGGTCGTGGTTGATGAAGCTGGGCGCGCCCACCAAGAGGCGGTCACCGCTGAGCGCGACCGACTCGCCGAAATCCATGTTGTCCCAGTGCGTCTGCGGCGCGATGGTCGCGTCGAGGACCCAGTTGCCATCGGGCAGCAGCTCGAAGACGTGAACCACGCCGGAGAGGGCAGAGGAGAAGGGGCTCTGCCCATTCGGCGCCCCCACCGCCAGGCGGTTGCCCTCGAGGTCCAGGTCCCAGCCGAACGCAGGCTGGCTGGCCGCGCCGGGAACGAAGAGCTTGGCGGTCTGACTCCACGAGCCGCCAGGGCCGCGCTCGAAGACGTAGACCGAGCCGGACTGGAAGCCGGTCAAGGACTCGCAGTAGTCCGAGACCACCGCGCGATCCCCGTCGATCGCGACCGAGGCGCCGAAGCACGAGGGCGAGTGGGGATCGAGGGGAGTCAGGAGGTCGCCGACCTTCCACTTGCCCGAGGCGGTGCGATCGATGATCCAAGCGCCGTTGAAGCTGGCGCCGATGGCAGTGGTCCCCGAGAGGCCGACCCGGCGCCCGAAGTTCTCGCCGAGTTCGCCCGCGGGGTTGAGGAAAGAGTTGATGGCGTAGTCCTGGGCGGCGGCGAGGGGGGCTGCGGCGGCCAGGGAGACGGTCAGGGCGAGGGCGGTACGCATGGCGGTTGGTTCCTTCGAGGGATTCAGGGCTGCCCACGTAGACGGGGGTCGAGGACCCTCAGCGAATCGGCGAATCCGCCTCGATTGGGCACGAGTCGGAGACTTGCAGGGTGAGGAGAGCGGGCCGGCACCGGATCAGCCCGGGCCGGGTCGATGCGTCCCGGCAGGCCTCGAGCGCCGGCAGGCATTCACGGCGCGCCGATCTCGAAGCCCAGGCCGTCGGAGCTGGACAGGCCCAGGGGCAGGGCGGCGCAGGGTGGGCCGAGCCAAACGGTCTGGGCGAACAGGCGCAGGCCGACGAGCACCGGATCCGGGGGGATCGGAACCTTGCCCTTGCCGAGGCCCTGGGCGTCGCTGAAGGCCGGAATCACGAACAGCGCGATCGAGCCCAGCACGTCCACGTGGAGGTCGCAGCCCAGGGCGAACTTGTCGGATCCCAGCGGATCGTCGCTCGACCCGATCACCAGCAGCCCGGAGGCCAGGGGCGGCACGCCCGCTGCGTGCACGCGGAAGCTGTCGGTGCCGATCAGCGGCGGCAGGGGCAGGAACGTCGTGTGCGCGCTGGCGCAGCTCGCCGTGCCCTGGCCGAAGTTATTGGTCGGCAGCACGTCACCCGCGGCGTGGGAGTAGACGACGTCGAGTCGTCCGTCGTAGCCCGGCCCCTGGTCCGGCTCGGCGAGCAGCACCCATCCGTTGCCCAGAGCCAGGTCGCTGCCGGCAGAGGCCGCGAACTCGGGCTCGGGGCTGACGATGCGCTCGGCCCAGGCCCACTTGCCGCTGCCGTCGCGCTTCCACAGATGCGCCGCGCCAGCCACGTTGATGCCATCCACCTGCTCCGAGCGCGCACCGATCAGCAGGTGGTCGCCGTCGAGCGCTAGCGAAGCTCCGGCCTGGGCGCTGGACGGGGCGACGGGGGTCACGAGCTTCTGCACCTGCTTCCAGAAGCCGCTGGACTGGCGCACCCAGACCCAGACGGCACCGTCGTTGAAGCTCGAGGCGTCGTGGAAGGCCGCGCCCGTGAACGCGGTGTTGCCCTCCAGCGCGACGCAGCTGCCGGTCAGGTCGCCAGCCTGGACGTCGGACGGGGTCAGGACCGCCGAAGCGCTCCAAGCGCCACCCGCGCCGCGATCGAAGACCCGCACATGCCCGTCGTGGGAGATGTTGAGGAAGCTGGGCGCGCCGACCAGGACGCGATCGCCACTGAGCGCCACCGAGTAGCCGAACTGCATCCCCTCCCAGTGGTTCTGGGCGGCGAGGGTCGCGTCCAGGGCCCAGTTGCCGTCGGGCAACAGGTCGAAGACGTGCACGGCCCCGGAGACGGCGGAGGAGAAGGGGCTCTTGGACTGCGGGGCCCCTACCACGAGGCGCGTCCCCTCGAGGTCCAGGTCCCAGCCGAACTGGACCTCGGCGATGGGCGAGGGCACGAAGAGCTTGGCTGTCTGGCTCCAGGAGCCGCCGGCACCGCGCTCGAAGACGTAGACCGAGCCGGCCTGGTAGCTGGACGAGGAGTCGCAGTAGGCCGAGACCACGGCGCGGTCCCCGTCGACGGCCACGGCGGCGCCAAAGCACTTGCCCGTCAGCCCGTCGAGGGGCACGAGCGCGTCGCCGACCTTCCAGTGGCCGGAGGCGTTGCGCTCGACGATCCAAGCACCCTGGAAGCTGCCGACGACCGCCGTCGTGCCCGACAGGTCCACGCTGCGGGCAAAGGACTGGCCGAACTGACCGGTAGGGTTGGTGAAGGCGTCGAGAGCGTAGTCCTGGGCGGCGGCGAGGGGGGCGGTTGCCAGGAGTGTGGCGAAGGCGAGGAGGGTCTGCATGGCGGATGACGGGCTCCGAGTGGTTGCTGATGCCCACGCAGGCCAGTGCCGGGGTCCCTCATCGAAATGGAATTTCCAGCCAGGTGGCGAGGGCCGCCGGCGAGGTGCCGCATCGCTTCCGAATCTCCTCTCGGATTTCTCGTTCGGGCCTCGTGCCGGGCGCACTGACGAGGGCGGTCATGAACACCCGATCGCGGTCGATGCCAATCGGAGCCCGCGTCGTCCGACCTGCCAGGTCCCCGGGCGCATCCGCCCCCGGAGCTCGGCAGTCGAGTGGAGCCCTGCGGCAAGAGCCGGGCTTCGGACGACGGGCCCGTGCTCTCCGACCGGCAACCATCGTCGCCGCAACCAGGCGTTTCGAAGGATCGCTCACCCAGCCATCTCGGCAACCGAGAGCCCTGTGACTCGCGAACACCTCGTCGCGCCCCAACCCTGAAATCGCCATGCAACTTCGCCTCAATGGACTTCGTCGTCGCCCGCTCGGTGACGTTCCCACTCTCCTCCGCGCAATGCAATCGTTCGCCCTGGCGGCCCTCGCCACCAGCTCCGTCGGCGGCATTGCCACGGCACAGATGACGATCGGGGCCACGCTCGGAGGGTCCGGACCGATCAACAACGCTCACAACGGCCAGATCCGGCTTCAAGACGTCGTCGCGCCACTCGGCACCACTGGGAACAGCCTCCTGTTCACCCACCAGTCCGTACTGGGGGTCGACAACAAGTGGGTCGACGGCACGGGAGGGCTGTCGGCGTCCTACGACTACACCCTGCTGATTCAGATCGATGCGCCGGGCAAGTGCTGGACGCTCGACATCACGAACTGGCGCAAGGGTCAGTTCGGCGCCTACGACGATGGCAACAAGGGCTGGGCGCACGCCGACCTCGGGAGCGTCACTTGCAAGGTCGACGGAGTGCACCATCCGGCACTCGATCTCGGCGGCGGCGGCGGCCAGACCAACACGAACGACAAGGACAACGACGTCTTCATGAACGTCGATACCCCGAAGGCGACGAGCTCGATAATGGGCACCGGTTCCCAGACCATCAGCCTCAACTACTCGTGGTCCGCCTACGTGGGCTCCACCGTCGCGTTCGTCTCCGGCGGCGACGAGGGCCTGATCCTCTTTGGCCTCGACCCGACCCTGGGCGGCAACAGCGAGTTCGAGCATGGAAGCAACCCCGACCCGAGTTGGGGGCTGTCGACGCAGCTGACTTTCAAGGCAATCACCGCCCCCGCCTTCCTGAATCCTTGCCCGAAGAACGTCATCGCCTGCATCGGCGCTAAGGCGGTGCTGAGCGCGGGGGGCATCGTCGGGGACAACCTCACCTACACCTGGGTCAAGGTCGACCCCTTCGGGAATGTCAGCGTCGTCGGCAACCAGGAGAAGCTCGTCATCGTCCCGGCCACCGTGGCCGACATCGGTAGCTACACGCTCACGATCAGCAACGAGTGCGGAGTGATATCGGCCTGTCCGATCTTCCTATATGTGCTGCCCTGCTCGCCGTTCCCGGTTTGGCAAGGGGCCGCTCCGTTCGTGCTCTCGCTCGGTCCGGGCGTGAGCCCGCCCGTCGGCCCGGCCAAGCACGGTGGTGTTCTCGGCGCGACACTTCCGACGGCCGCACCACTCTTGCCGTCGACCGGGCCGAACTAGTGTCCTGGATCGGAAATTCGGCGTCACTGCCCGGAGGTCCGATCGATGCTGGCTAGGCGCGCCGACGACGGGTATCCGCTGCGATACTCGGAGGAGGCGCTGGCGACGCCAGCGGCGATCGGAGCCCGGGAAGTGACGCCGAATTTCCGATCCAGGACACTAGCCCGACATCCGGTGCCGCACACCGTGCATCGTTCTTGGCGCCGATGAGTACCGCAGCAATATCTGGACAGCCGACCCATGGGTCGATGGGGCACGGTCGTCTTGCGGTACTTCTCGACATCGAAGACGACACACGGTGTGCGGCACCGGGGGGCACGGTGTGCGGCACCGGGGGCCGCGGCGCCGGGGGGGAGCCGAGCGCGGTCGCCATGGGGTCGGCTGCGTCGGAGTTCGTCGGGGTTGGCGGCCACGTCCCGTAGCCGACGGAAGGCCCGCCGGGGGCTCCGAACCGCGTTGGGTGTCCCCGCCGACGCGGGATCCCGCGGGCCACCGGCTCACGACTTTGGCAATTCCCCCAGGATCGAAGTGGGCGTGGGCTCGTTCGTCGAGCTCGGCAACGGTGGGCGCCCGATGCACCAGGTCGACGCCCCGCTCGGGAAGCGCCGTCGAGGTCCCGATGAATCGGCAGCTTGCGCGGCTCCGAAGGGTACGGACTACGTCTTGGTGGGTGAGCGCCCCCTGCCGCTCCGAACGCCAACTCGCGCCTCCCCCAGAGCGCGGCGGTCGTCGTCCCCCCTTGCTGACGACCCACATCCCGTGCCGCACACCGTGGAGGTGGAGCGGCACGGACGGCACCGAGGCGCGACCGGCGCCAACTACTGGTTCGGGTAGAGCTTGTCCCGGATGCCTTCGCGCGCCTTCTCTGCACGCCGCTGGCGCGTCTCGGGCCGCTTCGCCTCGCCGACGTAGGTGGCCCAGGCGCCTCGCATGGACGGAGACATCTTCGAGTAGAGCTCGGCGACCTGCCGGTCCTCGTCGAAGACCGCTTCGAGCTCCGGCGGCACCTCGACCGTGCGCGGCTCGGGGTCGAGCTCGAGCTGAACGTCGACGCTGTCTCCCCGGGAGGCCCCGATTCGACCGAGCAGCTCGGAGCGGACCAACAGGCGCGGCACGCCACCGCTGCGGCTGACCGTCCCGAGGAACGGGACGCCCCCGATCGTGCCGCGCACCGGCGCGCGCGCCCGCCCGAGCTCCCGATAGATCGCGTCGGGCACGACGACGAAGGTCCAGGTGTCGTAGGGCGCCTTCTCCCCGGCCACGAGCTCGGACTCGAAGTGGTGCATGGCTGGTGCTGCGATTGGAGCACAGCGCGGCGGGAATGGCGATCTGGGCGTGCTCCTGGGGCACCGGGTCGCGGCACCGGGTCGCGGCACCGGGTCGCGGCACCGGGTCGCGGGGCCGACCGCAGCGCGCGAAGCCGTAGGATCGACCACCGTCGCGGGCCTCGCGCGACGGTGCAATGCCTCAGTCTCTCAACCTGGAGAACAACCATGCTCGAGCGAATCGTCCCCGCTGCACTGCTCCTCGCAGCGACGGCCCTGCCCGCCAACGCCCAATTCTTCAGCTGCGACAAGATCACGGGCGTGTCGGTGGCGTACACCCCCGGCGGTCCGAAGTCATTCTGCCTGAAGATCGTCCACGGCAGCTTCGACCTCATTGCCTTCCCCTGCGCCTCCAGCGGCTTCATCATCACCAGTAGCCCCTCGGGGACTTTCTCATGGGGCACTGCCGGCGGCTGGAATGGCTGCGTTGGCGTGCTTGCGAACACCACCCCCTTCGACTTCGACGTGAATCCGCAGCTCCCGGTCTTCTACCTGCGCCACGCCTTCTCGGGATCGCCGAACAAGTTCGGGTGCCAGCTGACCTACGGACCCTTCTTGAACCCGAACGCCTCGTTCAAGCCGTACGGCGAGCTCGACGACACCGGCGCAACAGCGAACGTCATGACCCTGGTCGGTAGTGGCGGGAGCGGGCTGCCCTCGACCATCGACGCGGCCGGAGCGCCCAGTGGAGCGATCGGGCTGTTCGCCGTGTCGACGGCCGCTGGCGCGACGCCGCTCCTGGGCGGGACCTTGTACGTCGACCTCGGCACCGCGGTTCTGGTTCCGAGTCTCGCCGATGGCGCGGGCCAGGCGTCCCTGGCCTACACCGCTGGACCCGCGTTGGCGGGGGTGTCGATCTTCGCCCAGGCGGCGTTCGACGATCCGCTACAGAGTGCGGGGTTCGCGCTGAGCCACGGCCTCGAGATCGTGCTGTAGCCCCAGGGCGCAGCGCACAGCTGGGACGACGAACCTCACGGTGCCCAGCGTTCGAGATCCGCGCCCGGTCGAGTCCAAACGGCAGGCACCGGGCGCAGATTCCGGTAGCCCTCGAGGGTGAGCGCCGTTGGCGCTCGCCGTAGTCCTGACCCGCCCCTACGACCGCACGAAGTCGGGCCAGCGCCGCATGTAGTCGATGAACGCCTCACCCAGGGCGTTCGCGCGCAGGTGGTCGGCGGTATAGGGCGGGCGCTGCGGCTCCCAGCCCGGGGTCGCGGCGTCGAGCGGCCAGCGGGCGTGCCCGATCGCGGCGCGCGCGAGCCCGATCATGTCGGCTCCGTGCGCGAGGACCTCGTCGGCCTGGGCCGGCGTCCAGACCCCTCCGGTGGCGATCACGGGGACCTCGGGCCCGACGGCGTCGCGGAACCATGTGGTGAGCGGACGATCCGAGTCCGGGTGCGCGGCGGGCGGCTTGAAGCTGTCCCAGTTGGAGACGTGCAGGAAGTCGACGCCGTCCTCCACCAGCCAGCGCGCGACCTGGAGCGAGTCGGCGAGGGTGACGCCCATGTCGGGCACCTCGGGGGACAGGCGCACGCCGACCAGGAAGGTGTCGGGGACGGCAGCCTTGACGGCTGCGAGGATCTCGCGGACGAAGCGCGCGCGGCGCTCGAGCGAGCCGCCCCATTCGTCCTCGCGGGTGTTCGTGATGGTGCCGAGGAACTGGGTGATCAGGTAGCCGTGGGCTCCGTGGAGCTCGACGCCGTCGAAGCCCGCCGCGGCGCAGCGCACGGCGGCGGAGGCGAAGGCCGCAATGGCGCCCTCGATATCACGCTCGGTCGCCGGCCGCGGAGGCTCGAAGTTCGGAGCGTCCAGCTCGAACGCACTGGCGCTCCAGGGTTGGAGGCCCGTCAGCCGTGAAGGGGCCCGGACACCGCCGTGGAAGATCTGCGCGAGGGATGTGGTTCCCGCAGCGTTCAAGGCCTCGGCGAGACGGGTCAACCCCGGGAGCAGGGCGTCGTCGAACACGCCCAGCTCCCCATCCCAACCCTGACCGTCGCGCGCCACGTGCGCCGCGCAGGTGGTGACGATCCCGAACGACGCCCGCGCCGCGAGCCAGGCCAGCTCGTCGTCCGAGAGGGAGCCGTCGGCATGACTCTGCTTGTTGGTCATGGCCGCGAGCACGACCCGGTTGGCGATGGAGTGCCCGGTACGGGGAAACCGGAAGGGCTGGAGGACACGCGGGGTGTGCATGGCCCGAGTCTATGGGAGCGAGGGCGTGCTCCGCTCTACGGGCAACGCGGAGTCGAGCGCGTCAGTCCAACTGCAACTCGACGGCGTTGGCCTGGCCCGGCGCCACCGTCACCGAGAACGACGCCCGCGAATCACCCCAGCGGGCGACGAGCTCGACCTCGCCCTCCGGAACGCCGGTGATCTCGAGAGTTCCGTCGGGGCCGGTCGCAAAACCCGCGGGGGTCGACTGGAGCCCGAAGACCGGGTACTCCTCGAGGTTGTAGTCACCGAAGGCGGACTGGCGGACGGAGATGGCGACGGCCTCGGGCGCGGCACTCCCACCGTGCGTCACCTGGATCCGAAGCACACAGGGACGTTTCAGCTCGCGATCTACCGTGTCCCCGTCGACCGTTGCGTCGACGATTGCATTGATCGGAAGCCAGCGCGGGTCGCTGATGCGCGCAGATACCGAGCCCGCCCCGACGCCGTCCAGCCTGGCGACGCCGCCTGCGTCGGTGACGGTGGTGCCTCCGAGTGACCGAACGTTGGAGACGTTGACGAAGGTCACCTGCACGCCCTCCTGCGGCCCCGTCGGGTCGCTGAGTCGGATGCTGACGGACGCGTCGTCGCGCAGTTCGATCGTCAGGGGCCGCTCGCGCGAGGCCGCCGACTGGCGCTCGAGTGCCACCACGGCGAAGCCGAATGCCGAAGCTCCATCGGTGGCGACCGCATCCAGGACGAGTTGGTCGTCGATCGGCCCGTCGTAGACCACCAGGCCGTCAGCGTCGGTCGTTCCACGAAAGAGGTGTTGCTCACCTCGCGGAGTGCGCCCGAGTACATCGACGCCAGCGGCTGGCTCGCCGCCGGAGTCGACGACCCTGACCCAGAAGGGACTGGGTCCGCTATCGAGATCGAGAACAGCGTGTGGCTCGGTAGTGGTCATTGCGGTCTTGCCGCTCGCAACCGAGTCGGCGGCCTCTTCGGCCCACAGGTCGACTCGACAGGATCCCAGGGGCAGGCCGTCCACGACGATGCGGTCTTGCCCTGGACCGAGGGGCACCCGAATCGTCTGCTCCAGCCCTTTGAAGGCCGCCGCATCGCCCACCGTCAGGACGACGTCGAGCCAGGTCCACGGCGGCTGACCCTCTTGGATTGGAAGCAACACCTCGAGGCTCCCTGGCCCGTCGACCTGGATCGCCTGACTATCGACGCTCGGTTGAACGACGAACCAGAACCATCGCTGGCGGTCACCCTCGGCCTCGATCAGATGGCCGAAGTAGGAGCCGAAGGCGACGCCCTCGAGCACCACTTCGTCGGATTCGAGCGTGCGCCGAGCAATGGGCGTGGGGCCGGTGGCTTCGAACTCGGCGCCGGCCAGACCGTGGCCCTGGCTGGACTCGAACCGCAGGATGAAGTCCGCCAAGGGCATCAGTCGCAGCTCGACCTCGACGACCGATGTCACCAGGTCCACCTGTTGCACGAGTGGCGTGTGCCCGGGACCCGTGGCGCGCAGATCGATCCGCCCCTGCGGGGGAATCGCGAGCGCGAGTTCGAAGCGGCCCCCCGGGCCAGCGACGACGGGCTCGGGAAGAGTCGCGGTCGCTCGTCCGGCGAGGTTCAAGACTGGAGTCACTCTGGCCTCGTCCAGAGGATCTCCGGTTCGACTGTCGACCACCCGCCCTCCGATCACGACTCGAGGGCCGAACTCGAGCACCACCGACCGCTCATCGCCGGGCCCGATCGATGCCAGCGATGAGCGCGAGCCGTCCGCGAGGATCGCAACGCAATCCAATCCTCCGGCCGGGGCCTCGTCCGTCGCGAAGGCACCCTCCGCGTCCAGTTGGACCTCGACCCGAACCGGCTCGTCGGCGCCGGCGCCGCGAATCAGGAGGCCCAGCTCGGCGGGAGGCATGGTCAGACCCTCGACGCGTCCGACGAGGCTGGCGGCGGGCCGCAGCAACAGGATCTGCGCTTCTTCGCCGTCGGCCGGCAGCACGAGCCCGGTTCGCCTGGCCGGCGCGTAGGAAGGCGCGCGCGCGACGACGTCCAGCTCGACGCCGCTCGGCAGGGCGCCGCCCAAGAAGTACGGGTAATCGGAGCTGTGGTCGCGATCCGCGGTCCGCACGATGCGGCCCGCCTCCCCCACCCAACTCAGCTCGACGTGGGCGTCGCGTAGGTCTTCGTTCGTTTCGAGATCGCGAAGAAGAATCCACAGGTCTGCGCCGAACACGGCCTCGAGGGAGAGCCGCACGAGTCCACCGACCGTGCCCTGGTCGAAGAGGGCCGCGCGGGGCTCGATGCTCTCGCCGTCCAGACGCACGCGGTAATCGCCGGCGCGGTGGGGAACAGCCATAGGCCCGAATGCGCCGTCGTCGCGGGGGACGCAGGACGCGAGCTGGAGCCAACCGTCGGATTCGCGGTGATCGACGACGACTGCGGGAGGGATCGTGTGCTCCTCGACCGCGTCGCCCCAGCCCTGAACCTGCCCGGCGACGTAGAAGGTCGACTCGAGCTGGACCGTTCCCGATTCACCCAGGCCCAGTCGCAGCCACGGGGAGGCTTGGTCCTGGACACTCGCACGCACGAGCACTTCGTCGAGCAGCGGGCCGATCGGGCCCGGCCCGGCGGGCAGCTCGGCAGTGCCGCGCTCGTCCGTCACCGTGCGGTAGAAGAAGAGCGCGCGGGCGTGGGCGACGATCGGAATGTCGAAGCCGCCCTGCACGATCGCCGCAGGGAGCCGGACCTCCACGTTGGCACCGGCGACTGGCGAGGCATCGGGCGCGAGGACAGTGACCCGCCCCACCGGCGCGCGCTCGAGAACGACCGGCTGGTCCAGGAGGGACTCGGCTTGCTGGTAGTCGGCGGTGACCGCCACGGCGCGATACCCGGGTCGGGCAGCCCAGAGCAGGGGGCCGAACCAGGCCTCGTTCGCTCTGGCGAGGTCGGGCGCTGCGTCGAGGTAGCCGCCGTCGACCGTCACGCGGACATCGGCCTCGTCGAGCAGGTCTTCGGTCGGGCTGAGAGTGGCCCCCGCGCCGTGGGCCCAGAAGCGCGCGTGCCAGGCGAGGAAGATGACCTGGGCGCCGTCGATGCCTTGGCCAGACTCGTCGATGACGAAGGGGGTTTCGAGGCCGGCCTGCGCCGAGCGGCGACCGGTTCCCTGCTCGGCGCGGGCGGAAGCGATGGGTGACGGGGATCGAGGGGTCGTCGTCGAAGCGGTCGGTGCTTCCGACCCGCTCGGCTCCGTTGCGTTGGTCGACCCTGCACTGGATTCGGACTCGACCTGCCCAGCGGCATCGCCCCTCTGCTCGCCCGCCGGATCGGACGAGCCCCGTGCCCCGAACCAGTAGACCCCGGCCGCGAGGGCAACGAGGACCGCGAGGATTGCAATGAGTCGCTGCATCTTGGTCGGTCGAGGGCCGTGGACCTGCAAGCCGCGGGCGCGGGCACGTCTGCCGAAGGCTCAATGGCCCGGCGGCGGTCCCGACGGTACCTGGCCAGCGGGGCCCGGTACCTCTTGCCCCCCGGTCCTGGCGGGTTGACCACTCGAGCCACCGTGCGCGGCCCGCGGGGACGGGCATGGAATCGGAGACTTGGCCGGTGAATGAACACGGACGGGGATGCCGCCGGTCGAGCCCTGGGCCGGCAACTCCGCGGGGCAGGCCAGGGCAGCGATGACGAGGATCAGTGCTCGCTTAAAGGAGCGCACGGACGACCTCCAAGACGATGGGGTTGCTATCGGTCTGCAGCTCGGCGGCGATGCGGCGGGCCCCATCGCTGAGCACCAACTGTCCGCTGCGTCGGGCTGCGATTCGGTTCTTCATGAGTACCTCGGCTTCCGCCAGATGGCCCGGGTCGAAGGTCGCGAGGTGGCCGAGAGCGCGGTCGATCTGATCGCCGTCCTCGGCGCGGCTGCCTTCGCAAGCCCGCTCGACTGCTGGCCGCAGCCGCTCGGTCGCGCGCTCGAAAACCAGAGTTGCATCGGATTCGAGGTCGCTGGTCATCGCCGACTCGATCCCCGGCGCCTCCGACTGTGCGTCATGGTCACCTCTCTCGAGCAGGTTCATGGACGTGAGCGCCAGGCCCAGAACCACGAGCGCATGAAGGAGCCTTCGCATGCCGAGCAGCCGCGCCGGTGCAGCGCGTCAGCGCCCGGAAGGAGGGCCGGAGGGCGGCTGACCGAAGTTCCTCTTCACAGCCGAGGGTGGAATCGGCGGCGGCGAGGGTTGGGGGGTCTGGGGCCCAGCCTTGGTCGTGCCGCGGGCGACAGGAGACTGGACGGGGTTGCCCCTCTTGGCCGGAATCCCCCCGGTTCCGCCCTGCGCGGATAGATCCGCCGGAAGGGCCAAGGCCGCAAGTATCACGATGACGGCTCGACTAAAGGAGCGCACGGACGACCTCCTCGACGATTGTGTTGTGGTCAGATTGCAGGTCCGCCGCCAGGCGCCGCGCCTCGTCGCTGAGCGTGAGGGCACCCGTGGCTCGTGCCGCGGCGCGTCGGCCCATCAAGGCTTTCGCCTCGTCGATGTAACTCTCGTCGAAGGTCGCGAGGTGCTGGATCGCTCGATGCGCCTCAGCAGCATCTGCAGAGCGGATGCTCTCAAAGGCCCACGCCGCCGCTGGCCGAAAGCGCTCGGGCGCGAGATGGGCGGCACGTCGGAGCCATCGCAGACTGATCGCGCCATCGCCGTCATCGCCGCCGAGGATGTTCAGCCCTTCTGCGGCGTAGCTCTGCACGGCAGGCGTCTCGTCCACGCGGAGCAGGTTCGAGAAGGCTCGTCCGGCTGCGTCGGCGGAGCCTTGCGCTCGCAGGGCATAGGCGAGACCAATCTGGGCATCCGGCCTCGCGACCAGCCGAATCGATGCCGCGAACAGGTACTCCACCGTCGACGCATTGGCTGCCCCCGAGGCGACGGCGCCGCAAAGAGCGTCACCACCGTCGAGCAGATCGATCAATCGGAGTGTCCGGTCCCGGCGCACCGGGTCGACCATGGCCGGACCGTCGACGGCCACGTCCTCGAACCCGGGCACCCCCGCCGCGACCAGCGCCTTGCCCGAGCGCGCGAGCGCCGCCGCCAATTCGAAACGTCGCGTGTCGAGCACTTCACGCTCCGCTGCGCTCATCGAGCCAGACGAACGGCCCACTGCGCCACCATCAGGCCGCCGCACGAGCTTGTCCACATCAGCGGTCGTGACGCCCAACAACACGCTCTCGCGCTGCTTGCCGATGTCCCCCAGCAGCTCGCGCAGCTCGGGGCTGATGTCGTTTGCTTGGGAGGTCATCGGGAGTCCTCCGGGACGCCGTCGAAGGCGTCGTCCTGGGCCCACCAGGGCCCGATGGTATCGTCGGCCACCTCGCGCCAGCTGGGGGCTCGGGGATTGATGCCGGCCGCAGCGTCCAGGCCGCGCTGGGCATTCTGGCGCAGGCGATCCTCGGGCCCGAGGCCGGCCGCGAGGGCCTCGGCGATCGTGCGGTGCTCGATGAAGAGCGCAAAGAAGGTCTCGCGGCACTCGAGTGGCAGGCCGTTGAACTGGACCGAGACGAAGAGGCTGTTCTCGGGCACCACGAAGCAGGCCTTCACGAAGAAGTCGTAGTGCGAGAGGTCTTCGTCGTGGGTGAGGCCCTCGCGCAGGGCCTGGGCGTCCTTCAACAGGACGTCACCCGTGGCCTCGTCGATGCGCTCGTGGAACCAGTCGGCGAGGGTCTCTTCCGGCGGCATGTCGCCGTTCATCTCCGCCGCGGCGATCGCGATGCGTGAGCAGGCGCGCCGAAAGACCCGTTCCGGATCGAGCAGGAAGTAGGTCGTCCGGAGCCGCGCCGCCGTCGCCGCCTGCAGGTGAAGCGAATCGTGCTCCGCCAGACGAACCAGCGCTTCTTCCGCACTCCGCCGTGCGAGCCCCCAGACCCACGACGCGTCGGTAGTCGGCTGGAATGCCGGCGCAGCAGCTTCTGATCGACCTGACGGAGGGGGCGACGTCATGGGAAATCGACGGGTCTCGACGGTAGCGATGCACCGCGGAGAATGACAACCGCTGGCGATTGTCGACCCGCCCAGCGGATTCGTCTACGAAGTTGCAAGATGTTCGAGTTGGGCGATCGGGGCGCTTCGGCGAAGTGTTGGAGCCGGGAGCGGGATCGAGCCGTGGGGACCATTCGACCCAGCAAGTGAGCGAAGTGATTCCTGGACAACGGCGGACGGGAAGACTCCGGGGCGCAGCCGTCCCTGGGGACGGCTGGAGGGCCTGCGCTCGAGCCGCCGATCGGATCATGCCTACTACCCCGATCGCCTCAGGTCGGGTGCGGCGCGCAGCCTTGCGAGGATCGGCTCCGCGACGGTGGCCGGGAAGCCGGTGCGGTAGCTCCACGGCGACCGCGTCGGCGACCTCGCGCCCGCGCGCGAGGCATCGCTCGACGAGCTCGGCGGCACGGTCCTCGGCGAAAGGTGCTCGGCGCGCCGTCGTGAGCCAGTGGCGTCGGTGAACCTCGGCCCAGTGGTAGTGACGGTCCTTGTCACCGGTGACCGCCATCGCCAGCTTCAGCTCCTTCTCGTGCAGGTCGCGCCGCGCGACGGATGGCCAGGCCGAGATGACGGCGTCGGCGAGCTGAGGCCACGGGCGAAGAGGTGGAGCGAGAGGTTCTTGGCGTGGCCGTCGATCGCCGCGAGCAGCCAGAAGACGACCCGGGTCGTGAAGCAGCGCTCCGCCGCTTCGACGGGCTCCGTGGTCCGGCGTGTCAGCTGGACGCAGGCGGCGATTCCTGGGCCGCCGTCCCCTTCGTACTTCTGCTCACGCGGCAGGCCCAGGGCCTGCAGCAGGTCCTCCTGGGGCTGTCGGACGATCCAACATCCATCCTTGGACGGCGCGCGGTCGGAACGCATGACCACGAGCGCCCGCCGTTCGCCGAAGTCCTCGATTCGCGATTCGGCCACCGGCAGTCCATGGGCGCAAGACTCGCGAGCACAGCCACTCGTCCTCGACGCTTTCAGCCAGGTAGAGACCGCTCGGGAGGCGTCCGATGGCGGGTTTGAGGATGTGGGTCGTCGGCGTCGCGCCGAGGGGCAGGTGCCAACGGCCGTCGCGCTGCAGGAGGGCGGTCTTCCCCTGCGCGCCGGCGACCGAGATGCGGAAGTCACTGCGGTCAGGAAGCATGCCGTGCGTGCGGCGCGGCAGGGATGCGAGCAGTGCCTCGACCTGGCTGTCGGACAGTGGCTCGGCGTCGATGCGACGCACGTCGGGCACGTCCGTCTCGTCCTCGTCCACGAGCTGGATCGCGCCGATGCAGTCACGCCCCACCTCCGCCAAGAGGTCGACCGCGCGGGTCGAAGCCGCACCGACCGTGGATCGCATCCGCTCGCGCATCGAGCGGTCGTCGGGCAGCAGATTGTCGAACCCATGCTCGACCACGGCGTCCCGTCGTGCGGTGTCGCCCAGCGGGATCGAGAGCGACAGCGGTACGGGTCCCGCGCTCGCGAGCCAGGAGTCGTCGTAGGCGAACTCCAGCGCGCGGTTCTGGACCTCGGCGGGCGTGCCGACCCAGAGGCCGTTCATGGCCACACGGAGGCGGCGCCGCTTTCGTCGAGCCACGGCCTCACTCCTCCCAGGGGCCCGCGGGTGGGGACGCTGGTCGACGTGGAGCTGGAGGTCGAGAGCCCCCATCACGTCGAGCACGCGGTCCAGGCGCATGCGAGCCTTTGCGGTCTCGAGCTCGCTGATCATGGACTTGCTGCAGCCGGCTCGGCGGGCGAGCTCGGTCTGGGTCCAGCGCTTGCGGGCGTCGCGGAGGACCTGGGCCAGGGCCTCTAGGTTCGGGATGGTCAGCATGGCGTCGATTCCGGCTTTCCCGGAACTCCATCGCTTCCGCAGAATCCGGAATGGAGCAAGTTCCGGTTTTTGCGGAAGGGTGGGCATCGGCAGAGGGGCCCGCTTGCAGAACGGAGATGGCACCACCGATCTGCGCGGTGAATGTGCCAGGAGGGGCCCGCCAGTCCACTCGGAGCGACGGCGCGCCGGCCGATCCCCTCGTGCATCCCCACGGCACTGCCGTGATCTTGCACTGCGTGATCACGACTCGAGAAAGGCGATGCACTACCCCCGCCTTCGTCCTGCGCCGCGACGACGACTTCCTCACGATCGAGGTCAAGTCGCGGCACCGGTTCCATCCCGGCCAGCCCACGGGGCTGCGGGCGATCTGCGAGCTTCCGCGGTTCGTGCGGCGGGTGGTCGCGCACCCTGGCGTGCGGGAGCTGGTGACCGAGGATCGGGATCGAGGTATGGGGCTAGAGCGCTTCAGCGCGGCGTTGGCGGATGGATCGCTGTGGCGCCAACAACGACCAGGGCCACCAATCCCCGCAGAGGGTCCGCTTCAGCCGAGTGAGCTGCGTAGTTCAGCCTCGCCTCGACGTCGCGAAGACCAGTATCACTGGCGGGCGAGCACGGCACGAATCGCGGATTCGCGGCGGTCAATTGCAAGGAAACATTCGAGCGGCGAGCCCTCCTCACTCCGAATCTCCACTTCGCCCTGCCGCGAACGCTAACTCACGGCCAGCGCGCACGACCCCTTCGAGCTCCAGTCGCTCGACGATCTCGCTGCGGCGCCCGAACCACTTGTCGGCTTCGAGCGCCGTCCGACCGATCTCGTCGAGCTCACCTACTCGCCGCGCGAGCAGAGCGAAACTGCCGTCTCGCCGGCACCAGCTGACAAGATCGGCCAGGTCGTGACCGTGTCGCCGGAGTCGGTTCTCCTCGTACTCGAGACGGCCCGAGTCCCTCTCCGCGTCGATTCGGCCCTGCTTGTCCCGAACCGCCTTGAGCTTGAGGAGCGCGAGCGATGGCAGGTCAGGTATTGAAACGAGCGCGTCGCGACTCCCGACGAGTACGCGCACCTCGACCCACTCGCCGATGAATTCGATCCAGGGTGTCCGAGCCGCATAGAAGTGCGGAGGGCCGCCGTCGAGTTTGGCCAACTCCCATGCCGGCGGTCGGCGCGATTGACGCCCCACCGACGGCGAACCGCACAGGAACTCGACCGCGATCGGGTCGTCGGCATGGACGAATTGGAAGCGGCCCGATCGGGACTGCCGCCAGCCCTCGGGACGCTCGAACCCGAGGACCGCCATGAGTCCGAGGAGCTCCTGCGCGAGCTCGATCGTTCGTCGTTCGTTGCCGAGCCCGTCCGAGACCAAGGCCCAGTCGAGGTCCTTCGTCATTTCGCGGCGTGTGCCGAGCGAGCCCGCCCACAGGATCATCGCGGCTCCGCCGACGAGGTGGAGGGTGAGGTCGCGCTCCTGTGCGGCGGACGCGACCTCGGCCAGGTGGACGAACAAGGGCACGTCCCCCTTCAGCTCGATCTCCATCGCTTCCTCCATCCTTCGATGCCTTCGAGGGCGGCCTCGCGGGCCACCGGTGAGTCTCTGCGCGCGCCCTCGGCGAGGCCGAGCAAGGAACTCAGTCGTCCGCGGCGAGGTGCGAGCACGTTGAGCGGTACGCGCGTCGCGACTCGCAGCTCGACCATAGGCCCGGACTCCGTGGTCCCTGCCGGCTTGCCGAGCAGCGCCTCGATCGCTCCCTCGTCCTCGCGAGCGACGAGGTAGTCGGGTGGCTCGACGATCGCGCCGGACTCGTCCATGAGCACCTTCGACACGCCGTCCACAACCCGCGCCGCCAGGTCTGGCGCGAGGATCGGGCGTAGCCCCCCGCGGGGCCAGGGATAGCGCGCTGCACGCCCGACGCCGGCAAGCCTGAAGTCGCGCACGATCGCTTCGACGACTTGGGCTCGATCGAGGCCGTGCTGGCCGAGGATCTTCAGCGCACGAAGGGCCGCCAGCAGGTTGCTCGCCGCGACGGCAGTCAGCGCGATGCCTGTCTCGAGACGCAGCGCCTCGATAAGCTCGACCTGAGAGCGGTCGAGCGACTCCTCGAACCAACCAGAGTCCCGGCACTCGACGACAGCGGCCAAGACGGCGCACTGGTATGGCGTGAGTCGAGCCTCGGTGAGGTCGACCTGGACCAGGAGCACCAGACCGGGCTCGACCGCGAACACTTCGCCGGACCGGAGGTCGACGTAGGAGCGGCCTTCCTCGCGTCGCACGGCTCGCTCGGCTTTGGACCAGCGGCCGACGTCGGCGGCGGGGATTCGGACGGTCTGCGACCCGTGGCGCAACGACAGGCCCCCACGATCCACCCGTGCGCCCAGGTCCGGGAAGTACATCTCGAGCTGCGAGGCGAGGCGCTTGAGGTCGGGGGCGTTCGAGGTCATGGCGGCTGAGCCGGGGTCGGATCTTGCTCAGCAAGACCCTAGCTCTTTCTCAGAAATCCGAGTCGAGTTTCTCAAAAAATGAGTCCACCTTTCTGACAAAGATAGAGCTGAAGAAGTCCCCTGATCCCGAGCGGAGCCTCAACAACCGCCGGAACCCGCGCCCGGCCAACTCGCGGAGCTGCCGCGGTTGGTGCGGCGACACGCGGTGCACCCTGGTGACGGGGACTTGGTGGCCGAGGCCGGGATCGAGGTTTGGGGGCTGGAGCGCTTCAGCGCGGCGTTGGCGCAAGGAGCTCTCTGGCCTCGAGGTGACGCACCGGGGGGCTGAGGGCGGCCTCGTCGCCCGGACTCAGGTCGCCTGGACAGGATTCGCTGTAACCCTCGCGAGCGCCGTTCGTCTCCCCCATCGGTGAACGCCGCCGATCCCGCACCGACCCTCGGCGAGGCCGTGGGGTGGCACCTGCGCGCGATGCGTGCCAAGGGGTGCAGTGCGCGCTCGCTCGAGACGCTCGAGGGGGAGCTGCGCCTGCACCTGGGGGACTGGCTCGGGCGCCGGCTCGACGGGCTGCGGCGCATGGAGGTGGCCGAGCGGCACGAGCTCTTGACCGGGGGTAGCGGGCCGTACCTGGCCAACCGCGTCATGCAGCAGCTGCGGGCGGTCTGGAACACGGCGGCGCGGCGCTGCGAGGGACTGCCGGCCGTCAATCCCGTCATCGCCGTGACGTTCAATCGCGTTCGACGGCGACGCGAGCCGGTGCCGTGGGAGGAGTTGCCGGCCTGGGCGACGCGGGTGGCCGGGCTCGGGAACGAGGTGCGGCGGGACCTGCAGTGGTTCCTGCTGCTGACCGGTCTGCGCAGCCTGGACGCGCGCACGGTGCGTTGGGAGGACGTGGCCTGGACTGCGGAGGGCGCAACGCTCCACCGGCCGCGGCCCAAGGGCGGCGAGGATCGAGCGTTCACCGTGCCCGTGGCGTCGGCGGTCGAGGTGCTCCTGGCACGGCGGCGCGCTCGCAACGGGACCTTCCTCGGCGAGGACGACGACGGCTGGGTCTTCCCCACCCGCGACCACGCGGGCCGGGTGACGCACGTGGCCGAGGCGAAGGAGCAGAGGGTGGTCGACGGGCGCAAGGTGCGCTGGCTGCCCTCGCCCCACCGCCTGCGCGACACCTTCGCCACCGCCGCGCATGAGTGCGGGACGCACCCGCTGGACCTGAAGGCCCTGATGAACCACGCCCTGCCCGGCGGCGGGGATGTGACGGCGGGCTACATCCGGCCGTCGGTCGGGCACCTGCGGGGTGAGGTGGAGCGGGTGGCGGGGTTCTTGGTGGAGCGGGCGGGCGTGTAGGAGACCTCGCAGCGTCTGCGGCGGCGGCCCGTCGGCCACCGCTCATAGCCTGCGAACCACGAGCGCAGCAGCTCGGGCTCTCGCGGCTGACACGCCGACAAGCACGAGAGCAGCCATACGCCAAGCGCTGCACCGCTTACATGCTTTGCGCGAGCAGCGCGTCGACTTCCGCTACCAGCCGTTCGAGGTTCGTCGAAACCACGCCCCAGACCACCCGATCATCAACTTCCGCGTACCCGTGGATCAGGATGTTCCGGAACGCAACGATCCGCCGGTGGTCCGTGATCTCGGCCGAGATCGAGTCGTCGTGCTTGCGGAGCTGGTTGAGCGCCTCGCCGATGATCTCGAGCTGCCGCTCAACAGCAGAGCGCATCATCGCGTCCGCCAAGTAGTCCTCGAGCGATCATTCGGCAGTGAAACTCAGTGCCCGCTGTGCCGCTGATCGCACGTCGTGCAGGTACTTGCTCGCTCTTCGGTCCATCGGCGACCTCAGGCAGCAAACAGCGGCTGGCGGGTCTCGTCGATCTCGTCACGGAGGTAGGGATTGGTCACCGCCGATTCCACCACCAGGTCGATACGCCGCTCGAAGAGATCCTCGAGATCGGCCAAGAGGCCGAAGAAGGCATCGGCCCGAGCAACCGGATCTTCGTCCTCGAACTCCACGATGAAGTCGAGGTCGCTGGAGGCAGGGTCAAAACGCCCCGTCGCCGCGGAACCGAACAGGTCGAGACGCCTGAGCCGGTGGCGCCGACAGAGCGCGCGAACCTCTTCGAGCCTCTTGCTGAGCAGATCGATCACGCCACCAGACTACACAACGGCCACTCGGAGTCGCCGCCCAGGCCGAGGATGCCGCCCTCACACCGCCGTCAGGGGACCTCGAGAACCCGAGTACCAGGCCGCTGTCCTCGAAGTCTCCCCATCAAGCGGTGGAGCGCGGAGGGCGGCGTCCGCACGCTTCTCGGCCGAGGACCTGCTCCTGGCAACCGACCCACCGCCCCGCCGCTTCGAGCCACGACCGAACCATCCACCTCCGCGGCGGCAGCCACCACCGCGCTCGGTTCAGGACCGGATCGAGGGACTCGAGAGCTCGCACCACCGGACCCCGGCCAGCCCACTCGACACGATCATCCAGCCTTCGCCCCCGAGGCCCAGGAACTGCCCCGCCCACTCCCCCCCACGCTCCCCGATAGCAGGCCGATCAGGTAACCTCGCGGGCCGAGCGCCCGTAGCTCAGCAGGACGGCCGAGCGCCCGTAGCTCAGCAGGACGACTGCGGTTGGGTCTTCCCCACCCGCGACCGCGCGGGACGCGTGACGCACGTGGCCGAGGCGAAGGAGCAAAGGGTGGTCGACGGGCGCAAGCTGCGCTGGCTGGCGACGCCAGCCTTCCCGGGGGCCCGCAAGAGGCGACGGCGGACGATCGTCGACGGAGAGGTCGAGGGCGGCCATGAGGTGCAGCGGGCGCTCGACGTGCAAGGTCGTCTTCGATCCTGCGGTCGACGTCGAGAACGCGCGCGCCGAGCCCGAACTCCTTCTCGACCGGCACTCCATGCCGCTGGTCCTGGACGAGATCCAATGCGCGCCCGAACTCGTGCCGGCCCTCGAGCGACGGAGAAGGTCTTGCGGCTGAGCGACCGGGAACTCGCGATACCCTGGGACCTGGCGCCGATGAAGAGTGAGTGAACTCGCATTCGAGACTCACCCGGCGTGCAGGCCAACCAGGCTAGGAGTCTGTGCCGTCGCTCTCGAGCCACGCGACGTCGGCCACGTCCTGCGGCCGCCCGACGGCCCGCTTGTTCCGGATCAGGTGTTCGCGGCTGATCACCGGAACCTCCACGGCCCCGAGCTCGACGGTCAGCCGGTCGCGCCAAGCCTCGCCAAACTCGACGCCGTCGATCGACGTCAAGACGTCGATCCGGCGGGGCGGGAGCCCAATCTGGTAGACGACATCGATCGAGACGAGGTCCTCGACGGTGAGCTGGCCGAGCGGCGCGCCGAACTGCGCCAGGGCCCGCCACACTTTGGCAGCGTTGCCGGGCGTCGGGTTCACCCAGAGATCGAGGTCACCTGTCGCCCGAGGTCGACCGTGCGCAGCCAAGGCGTGCGCGCCGACGACCAGGTACTCAACGCCGCCCGCGGAGAACGCGGACAAGATGTCGATGTGATCGCGGTTCATCGATCGAGCCTTCCTTGAACGCCCACGCGTCGAGCGTGAGCTGCCAGACCATGGCCACGCGCTGCGACGGCGTCAGACGACGGTAGTCATCCGCGTCGTCATCGTCATGCAAGCCCCTGAGCCTCGTCGGGTAGTCAGAGCGATCCACCCGGGCAGTCTACCGGAAGCCTTGTCCGAAGCGACGCCGATAGGAGCGCCGACAAGGCCCGGTCGACGAGCCGTCACCGGTGCGCGGGCGCTCTCACGCGCCCCCTCGATCGCTGCTCGGCAGAAGGGCTCCGCCCCGGCTGAGCCGGCCATCCGGTCGATGCACCGCTCGAATGGATCCACGAGGCCTGCGAGGAGCCCAAAAAACGTGCCGGCGAACGCGACCGGATGGAGGTCGACCTACCCAAGCACAGCCGGACTCGATCGGGCCTCCCAACCGGGCCAGACCCTGCGCGGTTCGACGCCGTGAATCGCCGTGCCAGCCACCCCCGCGAAACCCATCCACGACTCGGCAGGGTCCGACGCGCACGATGCTCGGGTCGACCGCGAAGCATCCACGCTCGAGGGCTTGCGAATCCGGCGCGCCGTTCTCCGCGCCGGGCTCGAGTCGCCACCGAGTCGGCCGGGCCGCGCCCGGCGACGCCGTGCCCCAAACGCCGCCCTGGATGGCGCTGGCCCGATCCGACCCTCTCCTCGAACGCCCGGTGATTGGGTACCCTCCCCTCCCGAGCGCCCGTAGCTCAGCAGGATAGAGCACCGGTTTCCTAAACCGGGGGTCGTGGGTTCGAATCCCGCCGGGCGCACCATTCCCACTGCTCGCCATGTGGTCAGACGTTGAAACCGATCAGGACTACCTCAACTACACCGAGGTCGCCGAGCTTGCTGCGAACCTGATTCGCCAGCGAACGCTCCTTCCAATTTCCATTGGCATCTTCGGTGGCTGGGGATCGGGAAAGTCATCGCTGCTCAAGCTCGTCCACAAGGAGCTGAACGAGAGAGAAGGCGACAGGTACCTCCACGTCGAGTTCGACGCCTGGCTCTACCAGGGATTCGACGACGCCCGAGCGGCTCTCATGGAGGCAATCTCGGCGCGGCTCGTCGAGGCAGTCGAGGAGGGTTCACCCCTCGGCGAGAAGGTCAAGAGGTTTGCCAAGCGGGTCAACTACTTCCGCGTGCTTGGTCTTGGGATGGACGTGGCTGCAACCGCGATGGGCGCACCGACGCTGGGCGCATTCACGGCCGGAGGTGCTGCCCTGGGAAGGATGTTCTCGGGGGATGGCACGGGGGAGGATGTCGGGCAGATCAAGGAGACTGGAAAGGCTGCCAAGGACATTGCGAGTGGCCTGGTGAAGCCGGGCGAGCCGGTCACTCCGCCAAAGCAGATCGCCGCGTTTCGTGAAGAGCTGTCCGAGATTCTGGAGAATCTCGACAAGGTGCTCGTGGTCTCGATCGACAACCTCGACCGATGCTTGCCCACCAACGCGATTCACACTCTGGAGGCGGTCCGACTGTTCTTGTTCGTTGACCGGACGGCGTTCATCGTCGCAGCGGACGAGGACATGATCCGTTTCGCCGTCACCGAGCACTACGGCCGCCTAGGGGAGAGGCACGTGAAGGACTACCTGGACAAGTTTATCCAGGTCCCCATCAGAGTGCCACGCCTCGGTGTGGCCGAGGTGAGGGCCTACATGATGCTGTTGTTCTCCTCGCTGGCCGTCGGCAGGGATGTTCACGAGGGCATTCGAGCAAACCTCCAAGTTGCGCTGCGGGAGAGCTGGAGCACCGACGAGTTCAGCTCTGACAGGTATCTTGAGGGGGTCGCTGGTGAACCCCGAGCCAAGCTTGAGCTCGGCTTTGGGATCGCCACGCGCATGGCGAGGCTCCTGGCCCGATCGTCCCACGTTGGTGGCAACCCACGAACGGTCAAGCGCATGCTCAACGTCGTGCAGATGAGGTCCGAGATCGCCCAGCGCCGTAAGATGCCCGTTGATGCCGCGCTAATTGCCAAGGTCGCGCTGTTCGAGCGCTGCACCGACAGCGCGGCGACCGCAGCCCTCTACGGCCTCATCAACAGCGCGGACGCTGGCGCGCCACCGATTCTGATGGACCTTGAAGGAGAGGAGGATGAAGAGGCCCTCGTCAAAATGTGCGCTGATTCGTTCGGCGAGCAGCATGCCCCCTTCATCAGGGACTGGGTTCGGCTCGAACCCGCTCTCGGCGGAGCCGACCTGAGGCCCCTGGTCTACCTGAGCCGCGAGACGCTTCCACTGGCCTCGGCCGACGGCGCGCTCTCACCGGCCGCTGAGAAGGTGGTTCGGACCCTCCTGCTCGTGAAGTCAAAGAACTCACCGGGGGCGAAGGGTGCATTGAAGGCACTCGGAGACGAGGAGAAGGCCCAAGCAATGGCCACGCTCACCGCGCAGCTGCGCCGGACCAGCGATTGGTCTTCGGCCCCGGACGGCTTCAAGGGGCTGCTGATCCTGGCGGAGGAGACGCCCGAGTGCGGACGAATGGCTCGGCAGTTCATCGAGTCGCTGCAATTTGGGAAGCTGCCGGGGTGGATGAACGTGTTGGTCAAGAACCAAGACTGGTACACGGCGGAGTAGTAAGTGGGAACGTCAACATCCAGCTCCGGGCCTGGCTCCGGGTCGCCCCTCGTGCCGCCGTGGGCCGACCCCACGCCTGACGTACCCCTGCCCAAACCCGACCCGCAGCGCTTCCGTGAGTTCCGGACGGCTCTTGGCCGGTTCGTTGGAGGCGGCGAGCGGCGCCACTTGGGCCGGGCCCTGGGCCACTACGCACGTCGGTCAACAGGGGGAGCCGCCACTGGTCCCAGGCGATACGGCTCGATGACCGGAGCTGGTGGGCGCCTCGTCAGCCTCCTGTCCGACCTCCGTGGCGGTGGCACTGGTGAGGAGTCGATTGGGGTTGACCTCTCGCGGCTCAAGAGCGCACCGACCGACTACGCGATTCAGGAAATCGCTCGCGCGATTGCTCCAAGCAATGGTGATCGCGAGCGGATCATCAACGGCCTCCAAGCGGCCCTTTCGCGAGCGCTCGAGGGGAGCGAGGTATTCGAGCCTGAGGGGCTGTCGGAGGACATACTCGTCGATGTGCTCCTCAACTATCTGACCGAGGTCGTGTTCGAGCAGGTAGTTCTCGACTCTGATCACGCCTTCGAGAAGGCCGAGGATCCCGAGGTGAACGTCAAGCGCGAGGGGGAGCTGTTCGAAGTGGTCGAGGCAAGCGTCGACAAGCACCTGCACCCACTGCTTGGTGATAACGTGAGTCAGTTCTCAGCGGACGACCTCGCCAAGCTCCAGCGAGACGCGCTCAAGGAGGTCTGGGAGGAATGGGACGCGGAGGTGCAAGAGTGAAGCTGGTCATCCGATCCGAGAAGACGGCAATGCCCAGCGCCTCGCCGGAGGAGGTCGGCGTCCTGCTGTACAGCGGAGGCGAGCGAGGTCCCGGCGGGCTTGCCATCGCCCGGAACTACGTCGATGAGGTCGCCCGGCTTGGCGCGCCGGTTCCCCAAGTGGCGCTCGACTTCCTGACGATCTGCCTCGGCGTCGTGGCCGCCGATACCTTCGTCCCAAGGAACGATGCCGCTGACGGTTGGGCCCGTGAGTTCGAGCTTGACGTTGCGCTAGGCGACCCCGAGCCCTGGCGGGAGCTGGTCGCGGACCTAGAGCGTGCCTTCGCCTTCTTGTCCGGGGACTCCTGGAGCTTGTCGTTTACGGACGGTGGGCAGGATGCGCCCAAGCCGCGTCGGCGGAGGAAGCGCAACCGGGTTCTCGACCTGCGGGACAGGGACTCCGCATGCCTCTTCTCGGGTGGGCTCGACAGCACGATCGGCGCGATTGACTTGATCGCGGGGGGCCGGGCTCCCCTGCTCGTGAGCAGTGCAGGAAGACTCGACAAGCAGGCTCAGACTGCGGTGAGGCGGCACGTCGGCGCGCTGGCGCCGCAGTTCGCGCTCAACCCTGCTCCGACAACGCCGAGGGGTTTCACGAGGGACGTGTCGATGCGCACGCGCAGCCTTGGCTTCATCGGGCTTGGCGTGGTTGCGGCGTCTGCGGTCGCCGCAGACGTGGGCAGGACGTCCATTGACCTCGTGATTCCGGAGAACGGCCCCATCTCCCTGAACGCGCCCCTCACCTCGCGGCGAATCGGGTCACTCAGCACCAGGACCACGCACCCGTACCTCCTTCGTGCGTTGCAAGAGCTGCTGGACTCCGTTGGCGCGCCCGTGAAGCTCGGCAATCCCTACCAGTTCGCCACCAAGGGAGAGATGGTTGCGGGTTGCAAGGATTCCGCAGCCCTTTCGACCGCCGCCGGCTCGACCATCTCGTGCGGAAAGCTCCAGCGCAAGGCTATCCAGTGCGGCAAGTGCGTCCCCTGCATCTTCCGTCGAGCCGCGTTCCACCATGCCGGGATAGCGGACACCACGAAGAAGGGTTACAGGTACAAAGACCTTTGCCGTGCCCTTTCGGAACCAACGGGCAGGGACGACGTGCTAGCCATGATGATCGCCTGCTCGAATGGCCGAAGAACGCCGCTGCGCCGAGCAGTGATGCTGGGCGGTCCACTTCCGGAAGATGCGGCGACACGCGACCTCATGGTGGACGTGAGCCGGCGAGGGCTGGGCGAGGTGGCATCCTTCCTTCGTAGTCAGGGGCTCAAGTGCTGATCGACTGTCACTGCCACCTGGACCTGTACCGAGAGCCGGCGATCGTTGCGGGATCGCTGCGCAGCGAAGAATGCCTCGTGCTGTCGGTGACGACGACGCCCAGCGCCTGGCGCGGCACGTCAGCACTAGGGTCCGGGATACCTGGCGTGCACACTGGCCTCGGCCTGCACCCGCAGCTCGCCGGCGAGCGCGCGAGTGAACTCGGCCTCATGGAGAGCCTGGTCCCCGCTGCCGAGTTTGTCGGCGAGGTTGGCCTGGACGGGACCCCCGAGCTGAGGCAATCCTGGCCCACGCAGACCAGGCTATTTGACGCGGTGCTCGCGTCGGCCACGAGGGCAGGGGGGCGCGTGCTCTCGATCCACTCTCGCCGCGCCGCTGGGGAGGTGGCAGCACGACTCCAGGCGTTCCCCGACGCCGGGACGCCGATCCTCCACTGGTTCTCCGGCAGCCTGAAGGAGCTTCAGTTGGCGGTGGAGATCGGCTGCTGGTTCTCCGTGGGCCCCGCGATGCTGAGGAGCAAGCGCGGGCGCGGGCTGATCGAGCGAATGCCGCGTGACCGGGTGCTCCCCGAGACGGACGGACCCTTCGCCCGTGACACCTCCGGGCAACCGCTCCAGCCCACGGGTGCTCGCGAAGTGCAGGCAGGCGTCGCGGAGATGTGGGGCGAGCCGGCCGACGTTGTCACCGCGCGGATGGACGAGGGGGCCGCCGTGATCCGTGGTCGGATGCACGAGGTCAGTGCTCCGCTACCGCCTCGCTACCGCTCCTAGCCCTGAACCGGCCAAGCCCTTGGCCCCGCCACCACTTTCGACCGCAGAGCCCCCTCATCCTAAATCGGCGGGTCGTGGTCTCAAATTCCGCCGGCCCCCTACTCGGAATAGGCTCTGGGTTTCGCAATGAGAGTAGGGACGCGGGAACCGCACAGCCTATTGACGCCCCGCCGGCTAAGCGACAGCTGCCGCAAACGATGCGAACAGGTCACCTGGCAGCGGATGCGTCAGCCGCCATGTGACCTGCATGGGGCGTTCTGATTCGTGGCCAACATAGGTGCCCGTGCCGAGGAACCAGAAAGCACGATCATCGGCGCGCAGTCGAGCGAAGAGAAGCACCGTCGTCCCGAGCCTCTCGTGGCCTTGATACCGCATGCCGGTGTCCGAATCGGCGCGAACAACTCCCTGGCTCTCCCAGTGGATCAGGCTCGGGCTGATCGCGTAGTCCTTGTACCGGGTGGTCGGAGAGAACCCACCGCTCGTCTTGTCGAGGGTGAAGGCGAGGAGGTCGGCCTTGGCCTCGGGAACCCAGCGCACGCCTGTCTGCCACGCGGCCACCGTCGCGCCGTCCCCGCCGATGCCGAAGGCGGCCTGGAGCTCGACGCGGGTGTAGCGGGCGTGGACCTGGAGCGGGGCTTCCGGGTGGGTGCTCAGGGGAACGTGGATGTGGTCCACCTGGGCTCGCAGGACGTCGAGGAGCTGCCGGAGCCTTGGGGATCACCCAAAACCGGCCAGTAGTGATCGGGTCAAAAGCGGCCAGTTGAAGGGGTGATCCCGGGACGTTGACGCGGCAGGAGGGCGTGTGCTCTTCGTGCCGGATGGGCAACGTCTTGAAGCACGAGAAGCAAGAGCAGATCCGAGCACTGGGCCGGCTGGGCTGGTCGATGAGGCGCATCGAGGATGCGACGGGGGTGCGTCGTGAGACGGTGAGCCGTCATCTGAAGGCGGCCGGGATCGAAGTCCGGGGGCGGCGTCAGCGGCGCCTGGAGGCCGATTCAAATGCGGCCGGTTGCCCGACCACCGACTCCGAGGCCGATTCAAATGCGGCCAGTTACCCGATCACCGACCCCGGGCCGGATCCAAGAGCGGCCAGTCAGGTGACCACCGACCTCGAGCGGGCGCCGGCTCCAGGCTGGAGTCCGATGGCGAGCCGGTGCGAGGCCTTCCGCGAGCAGATCGAAGCGGCTGTGGCGAGGGGCCGTAATGCGAAATCGATCTGGCAGGAGCTGGTGGACGAGCACGGCTTCGAGGCCGGCTACCAGAGCGTACGGCGCTTCGTGCACAAGCTACGGGGCAGCGTCGCTCGCGAAGCCCACCCCACGATCGTGACCGCGGCGGGCGAGGAAGCACAGGTGGACTACGGCACGGGCCCGATGGTGCGTCACCCCGAGACGGGCAAGTACCGCCGGACACGGCTCTTCGCGCTGACGCTCGGGTGCAGCCGCAAGGCGGTTTGGCTCTTGTGCTTCAAGTCGAGCTCGCAGACGTGGTGCGAGCTGCACGAAGACGCCTTCCGCCGTCTCGGCGGCACGACGAGGACGGTCGTGCTCGACAACCTGAAGGAAGGCGTGCTGAAGCCCGACGTGTACGACCCCGATCTGAACCCGCTATACCGCGACATGCTCGCGCACTACGGCGTCGTCGCGCTGCCTGCGCGCGTGCGGCATCCCGATCGCAAGGGCAAGGTCGAGCGCTCAGTCGGCTACGCCCAGGACACGGCGCTCAAGGGGATGCGCTTCGAGAGCTTGAAGGACGCTCAGGCTCATCTCGATCGCTGGACGGAACGCTGGGCCGACACGCGCATCCACGGTACGACCAAGCGTCAGGTCGCCGCGATGTTTGCCGAGGAGCAGCCGACGCTGCAAGCACTGCCAGTCGAGCCCTTTGGCTACTTCCAGTACGGCGCACGCACGGTCCACCTGGACGGCTGCGTCGAAGTCGATGCCGCTTACTACGGAGCGCCGCCCGGCTGGATCGGTCGCGAGGTCGCGGTGCAGTGGAGCGGTAACTGGGTGCGTCTGCTCGACCTCGGGACCGGCGAGCTCCTGCGCGAGCATCGCAAGAAGCCTCGAGGATGGCGCTCGGTCCATCCGTCGGATCGTCCGGCGAAGACGCCTGTCACGACGCTGCAACTGCTTGCCAGGTCTCGCGGCGCGGGTGCGTCCGTGGGCGCGCTGTGCGAGGAGATCCACAAGAGGCGCGAGCAGGGCGGCGTGCGCCAGATCCAGGGCGTGCTGTCCCTCGTAAAGAAGTACGGCGACGCACCGATCGAGAAGGCGTGCGCCGTCGCCCTCGAGGTCGGCGCTCCCAACTACCGCTTCGTCAAGAAGTGGATCGACCGCAAGCCACCGGCGCCGCTCTCGCTGCGGCAGGTGGATCCGCTGATCCGCGAACTCTCGCTGTACCGCGACCTGATCGACTCCAGAACCGAAACCGGAACCCAATGAACAGGATCGAGATCGACAAGGCCCTGAGGAAGCTGCGGCTCTCGGGCATGGCTAACACCCTGGAGACACGACTGCTCGAAGCCCAGACCGAGCGCATGCCTCCGATCGACTTCCTCTCCCAGCTCGTCTCGGACGAGCTCGAGCGGCGAGGGGATCGACTGATCGAGCGCCGCATCAAGTACGCCCGCTTCCGAGATGCGGATCGAAGGCTCGACGACTTCGACTTCGACTTCAACAAGAAGATGAATCGCCGGCTGGTCTTCGACCTCGCGACCGCTCGCTTCGTCTCGAAGGCTGAGGACGCTCTCTTCCTGGGCCCCCCCGGCACCGGCAAGAGCCATCTCGCCCAGGCGATCGGGCAGGCTGCGATCTTGCAAGGCTGGGCCGTCGCCTACCGCGAGGCCCACGTCCTGATCGAGGAGATGGCCGACGCGACGCTCGACGGCGCCCGCAGCGAGTACCTGGCCAAGATGGAGAAGGTCCCACTGCTCATCGTCGACGACCTGGGCATGCGCAAGCTGCCGCATACCGCGGCCGAGGATCTGCTCGAGCTCATCATCCGGCGCTACGAGCGGACCAGCACCATCCTGACCTCGAACCGGCCTGTCGACGACTGGGGCAAGCTCCTCGGAGACACCGCGGCTGTCACAGCACTGCTCGATCGGCTGCTGCACCACGCGCACGTCCTGAAGTGTGGACCCAAGAGCTGGCGCACTCAGAAGCGGGCCAGCGCAAGAACGGATCAACCCGTGCTTGCCTTGAACGACTGAAATCCGCTAAACCGACACCCGTCCCGGTCGCTCCAACTGGCCGCATTTGACCCGATCACAACTGGCCGGTTTTGACCCGATCCCCGAGGCCGGAGTTCCAGTCGAGCCTGAGGGTGCCCCCAGAGGAGCTGCGCTCCCTCGGCGAGGGTTGTGGAGCGAGTGACAGCTTGGTCAATCATGGAGGCGACCAGCATGCGGAGCAGCCGGCGGCCCTGTTCGTCGAGGGGAGCGATCTCGGGGGGAGTGTCGTTGGCGAGGAGAGCTTGGTAGCGCTCGATCCGCACGAGGTCGTCGACGTGACGTAGCCGGCCACAGGCTCGACGAAGGACATCCTCCACGGGGCCCTCTGGAAGATTCGGTAGACCGGCCTCGGCGCGCAGGTCCGACCAGCACTTGGTCCCCTGATAGACGTCGTCGAGCGCGAGCCCGCTCTCCTCCAGAAACCGGCCCAGCGTGACGTCCTTGTCCGCAGAAGCGGCAGCGATGCGCCGAAGTTCCTCGGCCTTCGCGGCCCAACGGCTCGGCACTGCAGCCTTGATGTTCTCGAGGACGCGCTGGCTCGCGACTGCATCGAGCTCCATGTGGCACCCGGCCGGCAGAAAGGGGAAGCCGCGTTTCACGTGCTCGATCAGTCGCTTGCGGCCGCCCTCGAACAGACCGGCAAAGCGCCGATCGAAGCGAAACTCCTTGCGGTGCTGTCCGACGAAGTCGAGGACGGTGCAAGCGGTCTTCCCCGGACTCCTCCTCAACCCCCGACCGAGCTGCTGCAGGAACAGCGTGGCGCTGTCCGTGGGGCGCAGGAACAGCACCGTGTCGATGGTGGGCAGGTCGACCCCCTCGTTGAACAAGTCGACCGAGAACAGGACCTGCAGGGCGCCGGAGGCGAGGTCTCTGAGGGCGGCCTCGCGTTCGACCTTCGGGGTATCGCCCCAGATGGCGGTGGCTTTGACCCCGGACTCGCGGAAGACACGGGCCATGAACTGCGCGTGCGCGATGCTGACGCAGAATCCCAGGCAGCGGACGCTCGAGAGGGCGTCGACGTGGTCCTGCAACTGCTTGAGGACGAGACGTGCCGACGAGTCACTGGCGGTCAGGACATTGCTCAGGCCCTCGATGTCGTAGCCGTGACCCCGACGCCACGGCACCTCGCGCAGGTCCGTGTTGTCGCTGATCCCGTAGTAGAGGAAGGGGCAGAGCCGGTGTTGCTCGATGGCCTGCCACAGGCGCAGTTCTGCGGCGATGCGGCCATCGAAGTGCTCGAGGACGGAGAGGCCGTCGGCGCGCTCTGGGGTTGCCGTCAGGCCGAGGAGCTCGATGGGCCGGACGAGCTTCAACAGCCGTCGGTAGGTCGCCGCAGCCGCGTGGTGGAACTCGTCCACGATCACGACATCGAAGTGATCGGGGGGAAGGTCTTCGAGCCCGGCGGCGTTGAGGCTCTGGATCGAGGCAAAGAGGTGCTCGAAGGCTCGGGGGCGCCTTCCGCCCACCCACAACTCGCCGAACGCAGCGTCACGGAGTCCGTGCCGAAAGGTCGCCAGACTCTGCTCCAGGATCTCCTTGCGGTGGGCGACGAAGAGCAAGCGAGCACGGGGCATGGCCGCCTTCAGGCGCGCGTAGTCGACGGCGGCGATCACCGTCTTGCCCGTCCCGGTCGCGGAGACCAAGAGGTTGCGGTGATGACCCTGCTGGCGAGCCAGGGCGATTTGCTCCAAGAGCCGTTCCTGGAAGGGGAACGGGTGGATCTCGATCGGGCTGAGGTGGAGCTCGGAGCCCCCATCCCGCCGTTCCGTCTGCTCCTCGAACTCCGCGGCATCGAAGGGGCGGAAGTCGACGCTGTTCCAGTAGCTCTCGAAGACAGCGGCCACCTTCTCCGTCACTGCCGGGTTGCGTGCCCCACTGATGCGCGCGTTCCACTCGAGCCCGGACTGTTGCGCCGAGAAGGTCAGGTTCGAGGACCCCACATAGGCCGTCGTGAAGCCGGACGCCCGGTGGAACAGCCAGGCCTTGGCGTGCAGCCGGCTCGTCGACTTGTCGTAGGAGACGCGGATCTCGGCACCGAGGTCCTCGAGTTGCTCGAGGGCGGCCAACTCCGTCGAGTCCGTGTAGGTCGTCGTCAGCACCCTCAGGCCTCGACCTGCGTCGCAGTGCCCCCGCAGCGCCGACAGCATCGGGCGGATCCCCGTGCGGCGAATGAAGGCCATCACGATGTCGATGCGGTCGGCGGAGTCGATCTCCGTCAGCAGCTGGTGGCCAACCCTCGGCTCGTCGGGGGCGTTCGTGAGCAGGGTCGTGTCCAGCAACGGCAGCAGCGGAGTGTCGAAGGACTCCTTCGTGCCGTCGGGGAGGCGGGTGCAGACGGCGTGCAGGATCTCGCCGGGATCGATGGGACTGTCGCCTTCTGCTGCCTGTCCGCCGATGGCTTGGTCGATAGCCTCCACCAGGTCACGGGCGAGGCGGACGCCCCTGGATACGCGTTCCTTGTCGGGGAGGCCTTCCAGGGCTCGGAAGACCACGCGGCCGATGTGGAAGGCGATGCGGTCTGCCGCCTCCTCCTTCCGTAGTCCGGCGCGCTCGAGCTCGAGGCTCGGATCGAGGTTGCGTAGGCTCTCCGCGATGGCCTCGGTGATGAGAGCCTCGTGCAGCCCACGAATCGGAGCGGTCATGTGCGGGAGTCTAGCTGCTGCGAGCGTCGTTTGCCGAGTTGGGGCATGCCTGCCGGAGTGCCCGAGGGCACTCCTTCCCCGGTCGCGCTGACTTCAGTCCCGGAACACTCTCTCCCCGTGCCACTCCAGGACCTCGGGCGCCGGCCGCTCGTGGACGGCACCTGGAAACACCCGCAGCGGCCTTGCGTCATAGGCGTAGTAGCGGACTCCGTTGTCCCACTCGGCCTTCAGTCGCGTGCTCACGCGCACTTCCAACTCGGGCGTGACCGTCACGTAGCCGCGATCGAAGAGCGTGTGGAACTCCTTGGTCAGCAGCAGGCCGTTCTGGACGTGGTTCGAGAGCGGGCCCAGGTAGGGCTGGATGTGCGCCGCGTCGAGCACGATCTCGGTGTGCTCCCCAGTGATCGCGCAGCGGCGGCCGTAGGCGCCGAGGAGGCGCGAGCGGAAGGTGCCTTGGCCCACGCGGGCTCGGCTGCTCGCGTCGATCAACTCGCGGTCGTCCACATCGAGGGGCGTGAATGTCTCCGCGGCAAGCTCCTCGGGCGTCGTCAGGTGGTCGTAGTGGATCTCGCCCAGAAGCCGGCTCGCCCGGTTCCCGTCGCGCTCGGCCTTGCCCTGGACGATGTTGGGAGCCCAGCCCTCGGCCTCCCCCCACGGGATCCAACGCTCCTGGGGCCAGAAGGCCGCGTCCCTCAGCAGGGTGCAGCCGATGGGTTCACGTGGTGCGCGCGCGTCACCGATCAGGTCGAACTTCCTGTAGCCACCGATTCGCTCGAGGAAGCGAAGCTGATCCGGATCGCCGTTCGCGCGCCCGAAGCTCGCCCAGGCCTGGTCGAGTGAGAGCAAGATGAAGGACGCGAAGAAGCCGTACCCGGCAATCGCGTGGGTCGGGCTCTTCAGGCGGAAGAAGACCGGCGTCCCCGGCGCCAGTTTCGCCATGGGCCGCTTCGCGAGGGGCTGCCAGAAGTTGACTTCGTCTAGCGGACCGTTTCGCTCGCGAGCCAAACCCGCGAGGAAGTTGAACCACGCGCGATCGGTGAGCGCGATGAAGGGAGTGGGCATCGAGGCGGGCACTGTATCGATCAGCCGCCAGACAGAGAGGGAGGTGGCCCCGACTTCGGGTCACGTGGGCTTTCGAATCGGAGCTGCTCTCGGGGGGTCGCGAGAGCCGGCTGATGCTGGGGCTGAAGCGATGTGCGACGAGCGGCGACAGTCGACGTCCGCGGCGGGCACGTGCCCTTGTGGGTCTTGGAAGCCGAGGGCGGCGCGCGCATCGAGTGCCACGTCCCCGCCCACGCCTGGTCGAAGGACTCGATCCGCCACGAAGCTCTGGGGCGGTCGCTCGCGCTCTACCGGATCGTGTTCGGCCAGCCGCGGCAGGATGGCCGGTTGGCGTTCGCGGCGAAGCGGGTGCCGGCGGCGGTCCTGGCCGAGCTGGTCGAGGAGTTGCGCGTGGATCTGGCGCCACGGGGAGCTGGACGCCGGGCTGCAGGCGGCCGGGGGGGCTAGGAAGGGGGTCGGACAGCCCACTAGTAAAGGTTGGCGACCGATGCTTTACTAAGATCCAAGCCATGGAAAGAACCCTTACCAGCGAGCGGTGGGCGTGAAGCGGGGCCCGACAGGCGTGGTGAAGACCGGGCCCTCGCTCGGCGGCGAGGTCGTCCGGGCCTTCGTACCCCACCCCCTCCCGCCCTCGCCCGACCTGGAGATCGACGAGGAACTCAGAGAGCTGCTCGATCAAGCCCACCTCGCCCTCGGCCGGCTCGACGCGCTGTCGACGTTGCTGCCGGACACTGCGATCTTCCTCTACACCTACGTCCGCAAGGAAGCCGTTCTCTCGTCGCAGATCGAAGGGACCCAGTCGTCCCTGTCGGACCTCCTGTTGTTCGAGCTCGACGAGGCGCCCGGCGTTCCGGTCGACGACGTCAGCGAGGTGTCGAGCTACGTCCGCGCCCTCGAGCTGGGCGTTCGTCGGGTCCGGGAGGGCTTCCCACTCGCTGGGCGGCTCCTTCTCGAGCTGCATGCCGAGCTGCTGTCGTCGGGGCGCGGCAGCGAGAAACTCCCCGGTCAGTACCGCACCTCGCAGAACTGGATCGGCGGTCCGCGGCCGGGCGTCGCGGCCTTCGTTCCTCCGCCGCCCGAGGACGTCGCCGCGTGCATGGGCGACCTCGAGAAGTTCCTGCACGACGTGCCCGAGCGCACGCCGCCGCTGATCAAGGCCGCCCTGGCTCACGTGCAGTTCGAGACGATCCATCCGTTCCTCGACGGTAACGGGCGATTGGGGCGACTCTTGACGACGATGCTCCTGGTTCGCGAGGGGATTCTGCGCGAGCCGATGCTGTATCTGAGCCTCTACCTCAAGACGCATCGCGACGAGTACTACGACCTGCTCCAGACGGTGCGCACCGAAGGGGATTGGGAGGCGTGGCTGCGCTTCTTCGTGCGGGGCGTGATGCAGACCTCCGAGGCGGCTGTCTCGACCGCGACGGAGCTGACGCGCTTGATCGAGGGGGACCAGGAACGCATCCGGGGCCTCGGCCGCACGGCTGGCTCGGCGCTTCAGGTCCACCAGGCCCTGTGCCGGTCGCCGGTCCAGTCGAGCCCGTCGTTGGTCGAGCGGACCGGGCTGACCAAGCCCACCGTGAACTCGGTGCTGGAGCGACTCTCCTCGGCGGAGCTGCCCGGCGGCCCGATCGCGCGAGAGTTGACCGGCAAGCGCCGAGGTCGAGTCTTCGCCTATAGCCGCTACCTGCAGATCCTCGGAGACGGCGTCGACGTCGATTGACGGCAGCTCGACTTCAGGCGGCGACGGATCCAGCAATGCCTGGAATCCGCTCGCGGCAGCGACCGCTAGTTTGGACCGACCGCCAATATCCGTCCTGTCCTCGATCCTCGTTGGCTCCCATGACCTCACGCCGAAACTTCCGCTCGCTGGCGCTTGGCGCTTCGTTCGTCGCCGGCCTCTCGGCTTGCTCTGGGGCGGAAAGCCCTCGGCAGGTCGTCGCGACGGCGATCCACCTCGAAGACCAACTGGATACGGCGACGATCGAAGGCGGCGCCGTGAGCGAAGGCCTCGCGCCCGAGCTGCGCTGGAGCTTCGAAGAGGGCTCGGCGGGTTGGCTGGCGCTCCCGAACCACTTCGCCGGCGGAGCGGCCGCGGGGGTGGAGGAACGGGACGGCTCCTTGGCGGTCCTCCTCACGGAATCGACCCGCGCGCCCGAGGAGTCCGGCGAACAGCTCTTCGGCGGCATCTACGTCGACGTGTCCGACTTCGACCTCGACGACTGGAGCCAGGTCGAGGTCGAGCTGCGCGCGACCGGGCCCGTCGAGTGGGTGGGCGTCGGCTACAACGTGCGTGAGACCGGTGGCGACACGCTCGACGAGCAGTGGCCGACCGTCTTCTACGGCGCGGGCACGGACGTGCAGCCCGCCGACGACGTCCGCGTCTATCGCTTCCCGGTCAGCGGTGAGGGCGGTCGGATTCGCGGGTCGATCCGGGAGGTCGCGATCCTGTTCGGTTCCCAGGCGCCCGCGACGGTCGAGTTCTCATCCGTCAGCTTCCTCCCCGCCAGCGCGGTCTACTCCGAGGCTGGCGTCGGCGTGCGGCCGGTCGCTTCCGCCGCCCACGAGGACTTCGGGCCGACTCGGCGCACGCTCTACACCCATACGCCGACGCGTTTGGCCTACGACCTCGCCCTGCCGGACTCGGCACGGCTCGACCTCGCGCTCGGGGCCTTCGGCGCGGCGACGCGGATGCGCGTTGAAGTCGACGACGGGGGCACCGTCAAGACGCTGCTCGACGAGACCGTCGCTCCTGCCGGACCGTGGCTGCAGCGCTCGGTCGACCTCGCGCGCTGGGCGGGACGGGACGTGACCCTGTCGCTCGTGGCCGACGCGGCCGATGCGTCCGCGCCCGGCGTCGCCTTCTGGGCCTCCCCCACCCTTTCCGGCCTCGCGGAGCAGGACCCCGCCGACGCGCCCCAGCCGCCCAACGTCATCTTCTACGTGATCGACGGGGCGAGCGCGGGCTACATGAGCCTCTACGGCTACGACCGGCCGACGACTCCCAACCTCGAGCGCATCGCGGCCGAGGGCGTCGTCTTCGAGCAGGCCCACAGCAACGCGACCTGGACCATGCCGTCGACGGCGTCGTTCATGACCTCGCTCCACCACAGCGTGCTGGGCGGGCTCGTGAACGACACCAACCCCATCCCGCCCAACGTCAAGACGATGGCGGAGCACTTCCACGACGCCAGCTTCCACACGGGCGTGTTCACCTTCAACCCCAACGCGGGCGCCCGCTCGGGGCTCGACCGCGCCGTCGACGTGTTCCGCGACTTCGGCCACCGGGGCAGCCCCTTCGACCCGATCGAGGCGATCTCGTCGGAGATCCTGCACGCGCAGTACTGGGACTGGCGCGAGGCCTACCCCGGGCCCTACTGGGTGCACTTCCAGACCACCGACGTGCACCCGCCCCACCACCCGCCGGCGCCGTTCGCGGGGCGTTTGATCCCGGCGACGGAGAGCGAGGCCATCGCGAGCCAGATCCTCGGCATGCGGTTCCCGTTCAACCACACCTCCGCCAGCGTGCACGAGCACTGGCAGGGACAGTTGGCGAGCAAGGGCATCGACCCGCTGCCCTTCTACCGGGCCATGCAGGACGCCCACGACGAGGCGATGATGTACCAGGACCAGCGCCTGGGTGAGCTCGTCGCCGAGCTGAAGTCGCGCGGGGAGTGGGAGAACACCCTGCTGATCATCGGCTCGGACCACGGCCACCCCGCCGCCAGCTACCCGCGCTTCGGGCGCGGGCAGCTCGACCCCCAGCCGCCGGCCTGGGAGGGCGCGCTGCTCGGGGAGTTCGAGTCCCACGTGCCGCTGATCTTCATCTGGTCGGGGCACATCGAAGGCGGGCGCCGGGTCGACGCGCCGGTGTCGATGATCGACGTGCTGCCGACGGTGCTCGAGCTGGCGGGGCTCCCGGAGGCGCTGATCGCTCAAGGGCGTTCGCTGGTGCCCGCCCTGATGGGCGACGACAGCTGGACGCCGGAGCCGGTGGTCTTCGACGAGTTCCGGATCGACGGCGACGGCTCGGTGGTCGGCAACCTCGAGGTCCTCGACGGCCGTTGGGGCGAGTCGCTCGAGATCCGCTCGGGCGACTCCGCGACGTCGCCGGCCCTCGGGCGTCACCCCGCGCCGGCGGGCGGGCGCTGGGCGGCCCAGGACTTCGCCGACGTGCCGCGCCTGTTGCTGTACGACGTCGAGGCCGATCCGCTGGCGATCCGCAACGTCTCGGCGCAGCACCCCGAGCATGTCGCGGACGCGCGGCAACGGCTGTGGCGTCTGTGGGAAGAGCACCAACTCCTCGCGGCGCGCTTCGAAGCGGGCGAGGAGGCCGAGATGTCCGACGAGCAGCTGGAGGCGCTGCGGGCGCTCGGCTACTCCGAGTAGGCCCGGGGGCTGCTCACCACCAGCAGGCCCGAGTCACAGCTCGATCGACCCGCCTCGGTCGGCGCCTCCCGGAGACGGCGACCTCGAGCCGGCCCCTCTACTCGAACGTCACGTCGACCAGGTTCGTGAAGCTCGGCCCGCTCGCAGCGTTGGCCACGGCCTGCAGCCGGACGGTCAGGCCCTGGAGAGCGGGGTCGGTTGGAAGCGGCAGCGCGACGGCGCCCGTCCCCGCGGCGTCGGTCGCGCCGGAGGCGAGGACGACCAGCGGGCTGCCGAGCTGCAGCACGTGGGCGTAGCCCGGGATCGCGATCGGCGGCCCGGGGTCGAGCGACCAGGCGACCACGAAGGGCCCGGCCAGGCCCGCGTCGAAGGACAGGGTCAGCGTCCCTCCGAGGGGCGCGGGTCCGGCGAGCAGCGCGGGGTAGCGGCGGGCCGCGCCGGCGGCGTCGAGTGAGCCGAACAGGTCGACGAGCCCGAGGTCGAAGGCGCCGGGGGCGCTGGCTCCCACCGTCAGCTCCAGCGCGCCCTGGCCGAGCGGCTCGAAGGCCACGGCGGCGCCATCGACGGTGGCTTCGACCACGAAGCCGAGGCCGGCGCCCGCGACGGTGAGGCCGCCGGCGAGCGCGGCGTCGAGGCCCGTGACCGCTTCGACGGCCAGGTCGGTCGTGCAGACCGCGCTGGTCGCAAGGCCCGGGTTCGTCTGGCTCACTGCCACGAACTCGCTCCACGCGGCGGGCTCGACGGCGAGCACCGCGCGCAGCCAGGGGACGAGCAGGTCGAGGACGAGGGCGCGCTGTTCCGCGCCGCCGAGCGAGGTGGAACAGAACAGCTCGCCGAACTCGCAGGCCGAGGTGGCGCTCGCGAACTGGCAGTGCGATCCGCCGAGGAGGGTGATCCAGCTCTTGCAGCTCGACGCGGCGGCGCTCCACATCGCCTGCTGCTGCGACGGCGGGGTCACGCAGTCGTCGCCGCCCGACAGCATCAGCAGCGGCTGGGTGACCGAGGCTGCCGCCGCTTGGGCCGAGGGGTTGGTCTCCGCCGCGGCCAGGTTGCAGACGGCGGTGAAGGTGTCGCCCTGGGCCGCCGCCAGCAGGCTCGCGCCGCCGCCCATCGAGTGCCCGGCCGCGGCGGCCCGGCCGCTCAGGGCCTCGAAGAACAGCGAGGCCGGATCGGCCCCGTCCGCGGCCAGGCCCTCGGCCACGGTGAGGAAGTCCTGGGCGAAGTCTCCGTGGTCCGGGAACAGCTCGCCGCCGGTGGTCAACATCGCGACCACGAAGCCCTCCGGCACCAGCCCGTCGCGCAGGTAGCCGTAGGCCGAGGCAGGCATCACGAAGCCGTGGCCGAAGACGACCAGGGGGTGCCCGCCGGGCACGGCGGCGACGGGCGTGCCCTCGCCGGCGGTCGTCGCGGGGTAGTAGACCTCGGCGGTCGCGACGCCGCTCGGGCCGGACCAGGCGCCGGAGACGTGACCGATGGCGAAGGGGGCGTCGGCCGGGAGGGCGAGCAGGAGGGACAACGGCTCGATTCTAGGAGCCGGCTCGGCCCTCTTGGTCCAGCTGCGGCGAGAGTCGGCCGGGTGGTCATCGGCTCTTCATTCGCGGTCTGAACCAGCGCCCGGTCCCGCACTCCCTGCGGCAGGAGACCTCCGATCGGCAGCAGCTACCGATCGACGAGGATCCGTCACCGCGTGTGCGACACCGCGCCCCGCTCGTCCTACGACCGCAGGATGCTCTCCATCCTGTTGCGAGGCAGGAGGGTGGGGCGCGGTCGAGAGCTCGATTGTGCCGATGACGCGGCCTTCAACGGGTACCTCGATCGTCGATGCAGCAATTTCTGCCGGATCGATGTCGGTCCAGGAGCGCGCTCTCGGGATTCGAGGTGTGGCGACCCTCGCAGGCGGATCCGCTCCGCGACCTGCGCCCCCGGCTCGCCCTCGTCGCACCCCCTGACCGACAGAGCCCATGCGAACCCCGACCATCTCGACCCTGTGCGGGAGCCTGCTGCTCCTGCTCCAGGCGGCCCCCGCCGACGCGGGTGGCTCGACCATGCACCTGAGCCAGGCGACCCACGCCCTGACCCTGATCGAGGACGCCGGGCTGCAAGCCCTGTTGGCCGACCCGACCAACCTCAACGCCTACCTGAACGGGGTCAACTTCCCCGACGCCTTCAACATCCCGCCGGCGTCCTGGTACTACCTGGCCGACGACGCCCACTCGGCCTGGTTCCTCACGCAGTACGCGGAGCGGGTGCGCCAGAACCCCGGTGACGAAGTCCTGCTGTCGCACTTCCTGGGGACCATGGCCCACATCGTGGGTGACTGGCGCTTCGACCGCTACTTCCTCACGCGCGTCTCGCGGCAGTGCTGGCCGGAGAACGTCGCCGGGCCATGGCCGGAGTGGGCGCAGGAGTGGACCGATCAGGACCTCGACTGGCTGCTGGCCTGGGAGAACGTCCTGTTCGGCTTCGCCGCCAAGCCGGTCTCGTCCTTCGTGCCCTACGACGTCGGCCATGTGAAGTTCTTGGGCGACGTCTCGGTGCTCGAGACCGCGTTCCCGGGGTCGACCCCGATTCCCTGGCCGATCCTCGGATCGACGGTCGAGACGACCTTCGACTACGTGCAGAACGAGTGGGCACTGGCGATCGTTGCGAAACACTCGTGGTGCTACGACCAGGACGTGCTCTGGAAGATCGGCCTGGGCGGCACCGACGACGGCGGCCGCGCGATCGCTGAGTGCATCAACCGCACCTGGAAGATCCTCCAGCAGGACCACAGCCCGGTCTTCGACCAGTACGGCCCCTGGCCGACGGTCGAGTTCTCCGTCTCCGACCCGCTCGAGGGCGACCTGGCGATCCAAGAGATCGCGGCCTGGATCGACGGTCCGGACCACGTCTCCGAGGTCGCACTCGAGGACAACCGCATCGTGGCTCTCGAGGGCCGCCCCAACGGCGTCCAGCGCCTGCTCGAGCTGAACGGCGAGGTCGACGGGATCTGGTCCACGACCCTGACCACGTCCGACGGCGTGGCCAAGTTCGCCCTGGACGGCGACCGCACCCTCGTCCTGCTGCAAGACGGTCAGCTCATCCTGCGCGAGAACGCCCTGGCGGCTTGGGAGACCCTCGGCAGCCAGATCGCCGACTTCGACGTCGACGGTGACCTGCTGGTCGCCCTCGTCGGCGCGGTCGGCGCGGTCGATGACCTGCCGACCACGACCTATTCCAACGTGCTGCAGGTCCGGGACCTGAGCGCCGGTGACGGCTGGCACCAACTACTGGTCGGCGTCGACCAGTTCCGCCTCGAGGGCGACCGGGTTGGCGTGTTGACCCGCCAGATCGTCAGCGGTCGCGTGCTCGAGCGCCTGCGAGTGACCGAGGACGCCCTCTCCCCCACGCCCCTGTGGACCGACGTCTGGAGCGACTTCCACCCGCCGGCCCAACCGATCGACGTCAGCTTCGAGCTCGACGCCGAGCGCATCGGCCTGCTCGTCGACGGGACCCTCTCCATCGCCGACGGGAGCCTCGGCAGCGCCTTCGGGCAGGTCGCCACGGATGTCGCGCAGTTCGAGCTGGCCGGCAACCACGTCGCTGCGCTCGGGCACGATCAGGTCCTCTCGGTGCGGACGGGCGACGGCTCGTTCGTGGCCATCCACGACCAGGTCGCGACCATGCAGCTCGCCGGCAGCAATCCCGACTGGAACGCCGCGCCCTGGCTCGCCTACACCCTGACCGACGGCCGGCTGTTCACGAACCGCGACTTCAAGGACCCCGGTACGGGCAGCTTCCCGACCAGCCGCCTGCAGGCCGCGCCCGCCTTCGGCGTCCCCGTCTCGGCCTACTCGCTGGGCCTGACCAGCCCCGTCTCCTACGGGCTCGAGGGCATCAAGCTGATGGACCGGCTGGTCGTGCTCACCGACGGCCAGCTCTCGTTCCAGGAGCTGCCGCCCTACGCCCCCAAGCCCAACGCCCCCATCTGGATGTCGGCCTCGGCCGGCGTGACCGCGAACTGGGTGCAACTCAACTGGGACTGGGTCGGCGCCGGGCCGAATGACTACGTCGCACTGTTCGACCAGGACCCCTACGCGGTCGGACCCGACGGCTACCTGCCCCTCCAGTGGCAGTGGGCCACCCAGGGACCGTCCTGGGAGAGCCTCACGAAGTGGAAGGCCGGCTACTACATGGCCTACATCCACGAGGACCTGAACGGCGTGCGCAAGATCGTCCACACCGCCGGCCCCACGCAGGTCGCCCTCTCGAGCGTCGTGATCGAGAAGTACGACGGCGTCACGGGTGACTGGGTCTGGCTCGGCTGGACTGTCGACTTCAGCACCGCCGGCGATCGGGACTTCGTCGCCATCTACGACCACGACCCCATGGGCGGCGACCCGGACGCCCACCTGGTGAATCAGTGGCAGTGGGCCACCTCCGCCACGCCGTGGGCCAGCAACACCCCTTGGGCAGCCGGCTATTGGATCGGCTACGTGCAGGAGGACGTCCACGGCAACCGAGCCGTCCTGGCCAGCAAGGGCCCGACCCAGGTCACCGGTGTGGACGTCACGATCTCCAAGTACGCGGGAGTGCTGGACGACTACGTCGCCTTCTCCTGGTCCGTCACCGATCCCGGGGCGAGTGACTTCGTCGCCCTCTACGACCACGACCCGACGCAGGGCTCAGTGGACGACTACCTGATCGGTCAGTGGCAATGGGCCACGGACGGGCCGGTCTTCGTCAGTGGCAAGTCATGGGGCGCCGGCTACTACTCCGGCTACGTCCAGCAGGACGCCCTCGGCAACCGCACGCTGCTCGACACGGCGGGGCCGACGGTCTGCTCGACCCCGCCAGCAGCCAGCGTCTCGATGACGATCTACTCTGGGGTCTTCTTCTACTACATCACGCTGAACTGGAGCGTCACGAACCCCGGACCGAACGACTACGTCGCGCTGTACGACCACTACCCGACGACGGTCAACGGCTACTTGGCAGGTCAGTGGCAGTGGGCCACGAACGGCCCCAGCTGGGTCAGCGGGACGGTGTGGGCCAGCGGCTACTACATCGCCTACATCCACGAGGACGACTGCGGCAACTCCAGCATCATCGCGGTCTCGGGCCCGCTCTGAGCCATGCGGTGTCGCACTCCTTGCGCAGGCAGTGCGACACCGCACGCGAGGTACGGCGCCGCCCGCCAGGCCCTTGCGGCGCGAGCAAAGGGAACGGGGGTGGACCTCCATCGACGGTCGTGCCAAGTAAGAGAAGTTGTCGGCAGTCCGCGAGGCCGGGCCGCGTCGCACGACCCCTATCTGCAGATTCTCGGCGAGTGCGTCGAGCTCGAGTGGGCGGTGCGGCGCGTGGGCCGAGTGGCACTCGCTCGTTCGGCCGCGTCGCTACGGGAGACCGAGCGCCCGCCGTAGCTTCTCGCGCGGCGGCTCGACCGGTCCGTGGGGCGTCCCGACCGTCGGCAGGGCGCGAATCCAGCGCTCCACGACGATGCGGCCTTCGGCCGTCCGCACCAGCTGACGGGGCGATTGGCTCCCGAGGGCCGGGATGGGCTGCTCGAGTTGTTCGAGGTACTGCCGCTCGAGCAGCTGCTCGACGACGGCGCTGAGGTCGGCTTCGGCGTCCTCGACCATGAATCCGCGTTCGAGCTGCACGTCGTCGGGCGCGGTCACCGGCGGCCCCGCCCCCTCGAAGCGCGCGCCCGCCGATCGCTCGAGCCAGACCTTCGCCCGCTCGAGACGTCGGCGCGACATGACTTCGACGACCAGCTCGGCGCCGATCAGGTCCAGGCGGCCCAGGACGATTTGCCCGCCGTCTCCTTGGACCGCGTCGTCGAGCCAGACGAAGTGCCCGCCGCCCTCGTCGACGACGTTCTCGTCGGCGACCAGCGCCGCCTCGGTGGCCGCGGGATCGTCGCAGTGAAACCGTGCGACGAGGGCCTCGCGCGGGTCGCCGTCGGTCGTCTGCAGCGTGGGGGAACCCCGCCGGGCGTCGAGCCACAGTCGGCCGAACAGGTGCGCGATTGCTCTCACGCTCTTCGGATCGGTGTCGAGCCCGGCGTCCCCGAGCGTCGCCAACAGCCGAGCAGTCTGCGCAGGACCGACGACGGGGCCGCTGATGATCGGCACCAGCCATTCGCCCAAGCGGACGAGGCGCAGGGGCAGGACCATCCCGACCCGCGCGCCGCCCGAGAGCGCGGCGTCCTGGACCTCGTACTGGCCGCCGAAGAGGATGTCCTCGACGTCGATCGACTCGCCGGGCACGACGGCTTCCACGCGATAGAGCGAAAGCCGTGAGTCCTCGTACGCCTCGAGGATCGAACGGTCGATCGCCTCCAGGCCCCGCTTGGCGAGCAGCTTCTCACAGCGCGTGCGGCTGTGTCGATTCGCGCGGAAGTCGAGGAAGAACCAGGTGATCAAGGACGGCTCGACGGCACCGGGCGAGTAGCCGGCGAAGGCGTCGCGCGCCTCGTCGGTCCCGCCGAAGAATCGTTGCAGGGCACGGGGACCGATCTCGCGCGCGCACGGCTCGATGTAGCGCGCGATCACGGCGCGCTCGCGGGCCTTCCACGACTCGACGTCGTCGGGCGGCAGCTGTGCGAGGACCGAGGTCACCACCTCGAGATGCGCGGACATCTCGTCGAGGAGCTCGGTGACATCCTTCGAAGGCGGGGCCAGCCGTGCCGTCGCCCCGAACGCGCGGAACGCTTCGGCCGCCAGGTCGAACGTCACCGGGTCGGCGAAGGTGATGGTCCCAGGCGCCACTGGCCGACCGTAGGCCTCGGACGAATTCGCGATGGCGGAGCGGAGCACGGCCAGGATGCCCGCTGCGTCGCCCGACCGAATGGGATCCGACGCGAGGAGGATCGAGCCCTCGTCGTCGGCAACGAACGCCAGGTCGACCTGGTCGGACACGCCGTCCGAGTTGATCGCGGCCACATGGCAGCCCGCGAACCAGGCGAGGTCGGGGTCCAGCTCGATCGTCGGCTCAATCGACGTGAGGTCGGCGAGTCGGGGCGGCTCGCGGCGGGGGGGATCGGTCAAGTTCCGCGCGGCCTTGGGGCCGAGCTGCTCGAAGTGGACCTTCCATCCGGGTCGCTCGCCCTCGCCGGTCACCTTGAGGACCAGGACCCTCGAGCGCGCGGACCGCAGGGGTCGCGGGGTCAGTTCGCCGGCGCGATCGGCGTCGACGATCGCGCGCACCGACGCCAAGAGCTTGCGGGTGTCGGACGCGCTGGGGGGGTGCAGAACGTCCCCACCGGGTCGGCGGACGCCGACGAAGGGCACGAGCTTCTCACGCCGTGACTTCACTCGGCCCCGCTGGAGCCATTCCTGAAAGCGCCGGGGCAAGCTGCTCCAGCGATCGACGGTGACGGACAGGAGTTCGCAGTCGAGGAGGTCGAGTCCGCCCTGACTCTGGGCACCCAAGACGCGCAGCAGCTGCTCGAGCGCGTCCGGACCGCTCGTGAAAACGATGCCGTAGTCCCGGCCGTCGTGCCCCATCACCGCCGCAGCGAGCGGATCTTCCCCGCCCGGGAGGTGCACGACGAAGAATGCGTCGGGTTCGATCCGCTCCCACAGACGGCGGGCGTGCAGCTCGGTCGCTGCTCGCACCAGCTCCGCGATCAGGCGAGCTTGCATGCCGTCAGTATGACGTATCCCTGTAAGGAATGAGAAGGAGGGCCCCGCTCGGAGTCAGTGCTCTCGAATCGGGCCCGCCCTACGAGCGCAGGATGCTCTCCATCTTCTTCCCGCGCGCCAGCTCGTCGACCAGCTTGTCGAGGTAGCGAACCTCCTGGGTCAGGCGGTCCTCGATGTCCTCGACGCGGTAGCCGCAGATCAGGCCCGTGATCTGAGAGGCGTTGGGGTTGAGCTTCGCCTGCTTGAAGAACTCCTCGAAAGTCGTTCCCGCGGCGATGTGCTTCTTGATCTGCGCCTTGGTGAAGCCGGTCAACCAGGTGATCACCTCCTGCAGCTCCGCTTCGGTGCGGCCCTTCTTCTCGACCTTGTTCACGTAGAGCGGGTAGACGGACGCGAAGTTCATCTGGGCGATCCGGTCACGGGTGGTCTTGGGAGTCATCTTGGTCTGTTTGCCCTGATTCTGAGTGGTGCGAGCCTGCGCGGCAGCCTTCCGAGCGGCGACCGTCGCGCCGACGACCGGCCGCCGACCGCTTCCGATAGCCTCCCGTGCGCGCCGGTCGGGCGCCGCGTGGCCGATCCGGCCAATCGGCTACGACCGTAGCGCCTCTCTTCCCAACTGGGGGTCGCGGATTCGCGATCGCGCGGCGTGCGTCAACATCGGTCCTAAGACGGACACCTGAATCCGATCGGCTCGTCGAGGTGTTCTTCTTGCCGGACCGCGTCGGATGCCGCACCAAGACCCCACAATCGCGCAGGAGCGGCTCGTCCACCAGGCCTTCCTGGGGCGGCTGGCTATCCACCTCGTCGGGGAGGATGCGGACGACCTGGCCCAGGAGGTGTGGCAGCGTGCGCCGGAGCGTCTCCCTCACCAGCGGTGCCCCATCAAGGCCGCCGGCTGCGCGGCTGGCTGGCCCGGTTCGCGCGCAACTTGGCGGCCAAGCGCTGGCGTGGTGAGGCGCGGCGCAGGACTCGAGCGGAGCGCCCCGCGGGCGAGCGACCCGCGGGGGAGGATCTCGAGGCGCGCTTCGAGCCGCGCGAGGAGCTGGTCGCCGCCGTCGACCGGCCTGCACGAGTCCGACCTGCGTCGCGTGGCGCGCGTGTTCGTCCGACTGGCCGAGCTGGGGCACCTGATCGTCGCCGCCGAACACCGCACGCCGCTGATCGTCGCGGCGGACCAGCGCATCGAACTCGGCCCCGGCAGCGGACCCGCGGGCGGCCGGCTGGCGTCGTTTCACGGACCCGACGCGCGGCGCTGGAGGGAGGCCGACGCTCTCCACTCCGGCACTGCGACCCGCAGCCGAGGGACTGACGTCGAGGCGCTGTGAGCCGCCGAACGCGACGGGGCCGGCCGCGATCCAGGATCGCGACCGGCCCCGATTGGTCGCCTCGCGCGTCAAGTGCGCGCGACCCGAGCCACGCTCAGTCGCAGAGCGTCACGGCCAAGCCATTCGAGAAGGCGAAGCCGCCCGCGAACTGTCCGTCGAGAATGCCGACCTGGGCGAAGGCCTGCTGGCCGACCAGGGCGGGGTTGTCGGGCAGGGAGATGACCCCCGCGCCGGCGCCGAAGAAGGTCGAGACGGGGATCGTCGTGGCCGGATTGGTGTAGTCGATCAGGACCGTGCCGTCACCGAAGGGCAGGGAGGCCTGGTTCAGGGCGACGATCAACAGGCCGTTCGAGAAGCCGTTGAAGCCGTTGAAGCTCGCGATCCACTCGTTGCCGATCTCGGGGTCACTGCTGCTGAAGAGATTGCCGATGTTGGCGGCGGAGGCGCCGACGCCGAAGGCGTCGCTCTCGCAGATCGAGCCGCCGGTGCCCGGGCCGGTCCCGAGGCAACCGAGCTGGTTCGAGAAGGCGACGATCCCGGGGATCGTGGCGCTCGGGTTGAACTTGTTCGCCGAGGTCAGGAACGCGTTCATCGTGAAGCCCGTGCAGGAGCAGTGGTTGGCGCTCCAGTTGTGACCGAGCTCGTGGGCCGAGAGATCCGTCTTCGAGGCGAAGGAACCGCAGCAGTCGGACTGCACCAGGCCGTAGCCAAAGCTGCCGCACAGGCCGCTCAGGTAGGCGATGCCGATCGTCGAGCTGGTCAGGTTCTTGCCCGTGAACAGGTGGGCGACGTCCCGTTGGATGCTCTGCTGCTGGCTCTGCCAGTGGCTGCGGAACTGGCTCAGGAAGGTGCTCGGGCTGCTCGTCGTGTAGGGATCGTTCGACGTCGTCCGCACGATGATGGTCGTGATCGCGTGGGTAATGCCGACCTCACTCTCGTACTGGGCGTTCATCGAGTTGATCACCGACTCGATCTGGTTCTGGGTGGCGTTGGTCGAGCCGTAGTCCTGGAAGTACTCGAAGTCCGTGTCGACCCCGAGCTCAGCCACCTTGAAGCCGCCCATGGCGGGCAGCAGCGGCGAGCCGCCGATGGTCTGGCTCTGACCCTTCGCAGCACCGCCAAAGGGCGGTTGGGCCAGGGGATGGCGGTGCGGCTCGTCGGGTCCGACGCCGCAGACGTGTCCGTCCTGGCCCACCACGTCGGCGTCGCGGTAGAGGGCGTAGTCGAAGTAGCTCGCCCCGGCCACGCGGCCCTCGAGGGGCTCGAGCCACAGGCTCTCGCCGCCCGGAAGCAGGATCCGCGCGTGCATGCCGTCCTCGAGCCAGCTCGCCGCGACCTGGACACCCGGCATGGTCGGGGCCTCACCGCGGTAGGTCACCGGCGCCTGGCTGGCCACGTCGACGTACTCGCCGCCGGCGCGCTGCTCGATCAGGCGGAAGCCGTCGGCGCGGACCGAGTGCGGGTAGAGCTCGAGCAGTTGGTCGGCGCCCTCGTACTCGAACTGGACTCGGGTCGGACCTCCGGGCGTGCCGGCGAGGCTGACTTGGACCAGGGCGGCCTGGCGCAGCCCGAGCGAATCGCTGACCGCCTGGGCCGAGAGCGAACCATCGGCGAAGGGCGTGGAGGACTGGGCGAGCGCCGGAACGGCCACGGAGGTGGCCAGCAGCGACGCGAAGAGCGTGCTTCGAATCATCGAGAAGGTGGGGTCGGGGGATGCGCGCCCGATGGAGTCGGGTCGCGGTTCGCGAGACGGGGAGGCAAGCCTCGTGTCCGGGAGCGGGGGGTCGCCGGAGCCCGCCGAAGTCGAGCAGCCGAGCGATTCCCGAGGGGAAGGGACGCACGGCTCAGGGAGTCAGGCCCTGCGATTCAGACACGCCGGTGTGACTCTCGGTTCCAACGGCGAACGGTCGCCGACTCAGCTCGGGTCGGTGATTCCCACCCATTGGTCGTCGCGGTGAGGCTGGATGGCCCGCTCCAGCGTGGCCGCGAACAACCTGCCCCGCACGACAACGCCCTCGATCCACGGTTTCGGCGCCGCAGCGTCGCGTTCACGAGTGCCGGCGCGCCCTTCGAACGGCGGGCCCAGCGAAGTCACGGGACCCTGACATCCGCTGAGTGAGCCGCGTCTGATCTGTGCACACGCGCCAGTTCTCGGGCGAGCGGGCTGCGCGGGGCCGATCGATCACCCTCGGGTCGCAGCCGACGAGGGCCGTGCCGTGCACCCTTGCGCCGCCTCGATCTGCTTCTGCGCGCAAGACGCGCCTGGGCGATCCCGGATCGCAATGTCCGGTTGCGAGGCCGAGTTCCGTGAGCGCTCAACGCTTCTTGCTCTTGGATCTGCCGCCTGGCGCAGCGTTGCCTCGCACCGACGCCCCGCGTCGCCTGTTCAGGATCCGGCGGCGGACGACACGGTCCATCTCGGCCACCGTGACGCCGTCGAGCCGCGCGAGCAGGGCGCGCTCGGCCTCATCGGACAACTCGTTCACGTACTCGCCGACGATCTCGGCGATGCCGTCGCAGGTGCTTGCGGGATGCCGCGCGAGCAGGCCCTCCTGTCCGTTGACGGCGTCGTAGGCCTCGCGGAGGCGAATCTTCCCCGGTGGCCGCGCGAGGACGCTACCCCCTCCCGCGCCGGAGCGGGTCTCGATCAGCCCCCTCGATTGAGCTTGGCGAGCACGCGACGCAGAACCACCGGACTCGTGCCGTGCGTCCGCGCGAGGACCTCCGACGTGAGTGGCTCGCCGCACGGCGACCGTTCCCTGTGCTCGCGCACGGGATGCTCACCCCTCTCGGCCTTCCCGTTCCCCGCCGCCGACCAACCATGACCGCAGCCACCGAGCGGCGTGCCAACGTCCTGCTTCGAATCTCCGCTGTCCTGTGGGTCATCTGGGGGCTCGTGCACCTGCTGGCGGGGGTGATGACCGTGAAGGGTGTCGTCACCGGCCGCACCGCCGAGGCCTTCCACGCCATCACGTCGAAGGTCGAACTCTCGACCCTCGAGCTCGACTATCCGGATGCTGTCGGGGCCGTGCTCTGCCAGCACGGGTTCAACCTGGGTTGGGCCGGCCTGGTGACGTTCGTGTGCGCGCTTCTCGTCTGGCGCGCGAACCGCAGCGCCGTCTACCTGGCCTGCTTGGTGGGCGGGCTCTTCGACCTGGGCGACTTCGTGTTCATCGACCTCGGTGGCTTCGCGCCGCCAAGGGCTCAATAATGCGCCCTAAGGACACGCGAGCCATCCAAGAGACCACTTTTGCACCCACGCTTCCAAAAACTGCGCCCCGGGCGCCAAAAGTGTCGATTCTGAGCTACAAGCTCTCCCTGAGAACCCAATGGCTCAAAATCGCGCCCCCCAACCCGCTGCCGCCATCGCCGAGCTCGGCCACCGCCTGGCTGCCCTGCGCTTGGCTCGCAACCTCACCCAGGCGGCCCTGGCCGAGGCGGCGGGCGTCTCCCTGGCCACGGTCAAGCGCCTCGAGGCGGGGCGCTCGACCCAGCTCACCAACCTGATCCGCATCCTCGACGCACTCGGCCTCGGCGAGGGCCTGGCCGACCTCGCGCCGGCGGTCGAGGACCGCCCCCTCGATCGACTCCAGCGCGAGGGCCGCCGTCGCCGGCGGGCGAGCGGGCCGCGCGCGGGCAGCGGCGACGAGCCCTGGCGCTGGGGCGACGAGGAACCCGCAGACGGGGAGTCCTCCGAGGGATGACCACGGCCGCCGTCGAGTTGTGGGGCAGCCGCATCGGCGCGGTGTCGTGGGACGCCGAGCGGTCGGTCGGGCGCTTCGAGTACGACCCCGACTTCGCCCGCAGCGGGATCGAGGTCGCGCCGCTGACCATGCCCCTGGGCCGCGACCTGTTCAGCTTCCCCGGGCTCGGGCGCGAGTGCTTCCACGGCCTGCCCGGCCTCTTGGCCGACTCCCTGCCCGACCGCTTCGGCAACGCGCTGATCGACGCCTGGCTGGCGGCGAAGGGCCGCGACCAGGCGTCCTTCGATCCGGTCCAACGCCTGTGCTACGTCGGCGCGCGCGGGATGGGAGCCCTGGAGTTCGCACCGGCGATCCTCGAGCCGCGGCGGCGGACGACCGCCCTCGACGTCGCTGCCCTGGTCGACCTGGCCAGCGCCGTGGTGTCCGACCGCGCGCGCTTCGCCGCCTCCTTCGCGGACGCCGAGCGCACCGACGCCGTGCACGACCTCTTGCGCGTCGGCACCTCCGCCGGCGGCGCGCGGGCCAAGGCCGTGATCGCCTGGAACCCGGACACGAACGAGGTTCGCTCGGGCCAACTCGATGCGCCGGAGGGCTTCTCCCACTGGCTGCTCAAGCTCGACGGCGTCGTCGGCGACACCGATCGGGAGATCGACGTGCCCCTCGGCTACGGCCGCATCGAATACGCCTACCACCGCATGGCCGTCGCGGCGGGTGTGCCCATGAGCGAGTGCCGCCTGTTGATCGAGGGCGGGCGCGCGCACTTCGCCACGCGCCGCTTCGATCGCACCGAGCGCGGCGCCAAGCTCCACATGCAGTCCCTGTGCGCCCTGGCCCACCTGGACTTCAACCTGCCTGGCGCCCACGCCTGGGAGCAGGCCTTCGACGTGGCGCGGCGGATCGGCCTGGGCGCCGCGGAGGTCGAGCAACTCTTGCGCCGCGCCGTGTTCAACGTCGTCGCGCGCAACCAGGACGACCACACCAAGAACGTCGCCTTCCTGATGGACCGCCGCGGACGCTGGAGCCTCGCCCCCGCCTTCGACGTGACCTACGCCTACAACCCGAACGGCACATGGACGGGCCGCCACCAGATGTCGCTCGCGGGAAAGCGGGACGACTTCACCCTCGCCGACCTGACCGCGGCCGAGCGCAGCGCCGGCCTGGTGCGAGGTCGCGCGCGGCGGATCCTCGACGCGACGATCGAGGCCGTGCGCGCCTGGCCCGAGCACGCGGCGACCGCGGGGGTTCCCGAGGACCGGGTGGCGGCGATCGGGGCCACCCATCGACTGCGATGGGCGGAGGGCTAGCCACCAGGATCCGCGCTGGCCGCCGCAGTGACCCCCTCGGGCAGGCTCGACGCGAACACCGCGACGAACGCCACTGGTCGCAGCCGTTGACGTCCGCGTGGGCACGCGCTCGGCGACCAAGCGAATCAGTCGCCTTGCACCACGAGATCGATGGCCCCCGTCTCCCCCGGCCTCGCCTGCACGTCGAACTCCGCGACGGCTGCACCGGCCGTGACCGTCAAGCGCAGCTCCCCCTCGGGCACGCCTGAGATGGCGCAGATTCCGTCGGCGCCGGTGACGTAGCCCTCGGGGCTCGAGTGCATGCCGTACCAATCGAAGGCCTCGAGGGCGTGGGTGCCGAAGGGCTCGAAGCGCGTCGAGATCGTCGCCGCGGGCACGGGCTCGAGCTCCGCGTCGAGGACGCGCACGGTGAGCGGCGAGCGTCGATAGAGCGTCAACTGCGCGACCTCGGGCTCGGGCGCGGCGGTCGCGCGCCACAGGGCCGGGACGAAGCGTGCGTCCTCGACGACGATGTGGGTCCGCCCCGCGCCGACGCCCTCGAGTCTCGCGAGACCGTCCAAGTCGCTCTGGACCGGCGGGCCCAGGCGATCGGTGCGGGTCTCCGTGAAGAACTGGACCTCGATTCCCTCGAGTGGCTCGCCGTCGACGCCAGTCAGGCGCACGGCGGCGGTGCAGTTCGACTGCAGCGGCACGACGAACGGGTCTTCGGAGGCCGTGTGCAGCGCTCGAGCGTCGGGCCCCGCCGGTGTCGCGAGGGCCGAGCCGCCCGCGGGGCCCACGACGTCGAGCACGAGGTCGTCCGGCACTTCGGCGCGGTAGACAGCGAGTCCGTTGACGTCGGTTTGGGCTTGGAACCAGGCACTGGTCGCCAAGGCGTCGCGTCCGACGACCCTGGCGCCGGCGACCGGTGCACCGCTCGCGTCGACCACGCGGATCCAGAAGGCCGCCGCAGACGCGGACAGGCTGACGTCGGCGTGGGGAGCGGCCTCCGAAAGGGGCGCCGCGGTCGAGTCGACGATCGAACCGGAGTCCTCGTCGACGAGGTCGACGCGCCAGTCGAGCAGCGGGAGGCCGGTGAACTCGACCGCGGTCGCGGATGCCGCGACGTGGCGCTGCAGGATCAAACCGAACCTCGACGTCGCGGCGCTCAACTCGCAGCGCCATCGGCCGCTCGACGTGCCCGCGGAGGGCAACGCGACCCCGATCGACCCCGGGCCATCCAGGGGGACCCGGATCTGGTCGTCGTCCCTGCGGACATCGAAGCTGATCCCCCTGGCGAGGTCTTCGCCGGGGACCTCGAGGGTTGCCTGGTAGCTGCCCAGGGCGACGTCGCCGAGTTCCACTCGCCCCGTGTCGTCGAGCAGGCGCTGCTCGACCACCGACGGTCCATCCGCGCGGAAAGACGCTCGGGGGATCGATCGGCCGAGCTCGGATTCGAAGACCAGGACGGCGCCGATGGCTGGCGCCAGGCGCACCTGCCCGAGGTCGAAGGGTGCAGCGCTGGACGCGACGACCCGGGTCGCCGACGAGTAGCCCGGCGCTTCGACCAGAACCGCCACGCCATCGGTGGAAGTCGGGCCGAAGTCGATCCGGAAGCGTCCGGTCGCGTCGACGGGGGCCGCTCGACCGGCGGGCACGCTGCGCTCGCCGACGAGCAGCGCGGGAACGACCCACGCCTCGTCGATCGGCACGCCGGTCTCCCGATCGACGACGGTGCCCGCAAGCGCCATGCGGTCGGCGAAGGCGAGGTCGGCGAAGCGGACCTCGCCGACGTTCGCGATCGTGGAGCGTCCGCCCGCCGGGGTGACGGCGGCGCACCAGAGCTCTCCGACGGGAGCCTCGGCGGCGTCGAAGGTCCCGTCGGGTCGGAGTTCGACGCGGTGTCGCACGGCCGGCCTGGCGTCGTGGCGGCCGACCAGCAGGTCGATGGCGGCCGGCAGCGGATCGAGACCCGTCACGCGACCGTGCAGGGGCGCGGCCGAGTCGAGCGAGAGCTGGTGGACCTGGGAGGCGCTGGCCGGGAGCTCGAGTCCGTCCAGGGTCGCGGCGGCGTAGCCCGCGGCGTGCACCGTCACGGTCAGGGGGACCGACTCCGGCAGGCCCCGGGCGACGTGCAACCGCGAGCCGTCGAGTTCGTCGAGCCAGGCCCGACGCTCCATCCGACCGCCGGCGCCTCGCCACTCGAAGCTGACGTCCCCGTCGAGCAGGGCCTCGCCCGTGGCCCGCGCGAGCACCTGGATCCACAACGGCCAGCCGAGGGTCGCCTCGAGCGTGATCGACCGTTGCGTGCCGGGCCTCACGTTCGTCAGTCGCGCCTCCGCGGGCTCGCACGTGTCGCCGTCGAGCCACACGCGGTAGGCGGCGCCCTCCCTGAATGGCACCTGGAAGGGCCCGAAGCTCGTGTCGGGACGCAGCGCGCAAGTCGTCAGCCGCTCCCAGCCCGCGCCCGTGTCGCAATCGACGACGACGGCGGGGGGAGTGGCGTACTCGCCGAGCCAGTCTTGCGAACCGGGGGCCAGCCCCTGGAGTTCGAAGGCGGCTTCCAGCGTGAGGGTGACCTGGTCCCCCGGCCGCACCGCGGTCCAACCGGAGAGGGACCCGCCGTGGACCGCGCGGACCAACACGAGGTCCGGCAGGCCCGAGTCGTCGAGCGGTGCCGCGGGCAGCTCGCAGTCGCCGGTCGGGCCGCTCTGCCCGAGCCAGTGGAACATGGACCGCGCGTGGACGAGGCGCGGCCGATCGGCGGTGCCGAGGGTCGTGATGGCGGGGAGTCGGACTTCGATTCGCGCGTCGGGGACGGGCTGCAGGCCGCCGTCGACGACCGTTGCGACGGCGGGCGGCGCTCGCTCGAGGGTCAGCTCACCGTCGAACAGGGGCGAGCTGTCCTGGTAGGGCGCGGTGCGGCCGGCGACTCGGGAGCCGGGCCGTGCAGCCCAGACCACGGACCCGAAGTAGGCCGACCCGTAGATCGGATTGCCGCTGGGAGCGTCGCACGAGCCGCCCTCGTCGGTCGTTCGAAGCTCCGTGGCCGACTCGAGGTCGGCTGTCGCGGGCAGAGCCGCGCCGGTCCCGAGCGCCCAGTGCTGCGGGTGCCACGGGGTGAAGCGCACGGTCGCGCCGTCGATGGGCGCGCCGTCCTCGTCGACCACTCGCAGGCCGGCCCCGACCGGATCGGACGCGATCGGCCTTCGCAGTTGGCCGTCGGCCTGGGGTTCGCTACCCGCGGCAATCGAGGTCGGATCCTGGGCGCCATGCGCGGCGGCATCGAGGGCCGGGCCGCTCGTCGATTCGGCATCGGGGGCGCCGTTCAGCTCGAACGCGACGCCATGACCAGCGTGGGAACCTTCGTTCGCCGTCGAAGCGAGCCACACGACCGCCACCAGGGCGATTAAGGCGAACAGAGTGGCACAGAAAGCTCTCAACGGACGTTCATCCCCGCGGTGTTGGACCTTGGCCTCGACCGAACGACCGCCTGCTCGCGCTGTGGCTCAAGCCGCTCGCGCGGTGCTTCAAGAACCGGGCGGGCTTCAAGAACCGGGCGGGCTTCAAGAACCGGGCGGAACCGGCGGCGTGATCGGCGGCACCTTGCTCACCACCAGAACGGGGCCGGAACCAGATCCGGCCCCAGCGCCGGATCCCGACCCAGAGCGACCCCCAGACCCACCTGCGCCCGGCGGAGCAATCGGCTGCACTTGACCGATGTCGCGATGGGGGCCGCCGATTGATTGCTGGGGGGGGGTGTGTCCGCTTCCCTGCGCCGAAGAGGAGGCCATCATGGATAGGGTGATCCCAAGCACCGCTAGCGCAACGATCCTAGACGAAGACATCGAACACCTCCTCGGCGATCGCTGACGCACCCCTTCGCAGCCTGTCGCTGAGAATGCGCGACGGTTCCGATGGGCTCCACTCGCCTCGGTCTCGGGCGTCTCGACGCCACTGAAGCTGCTGTCCGACTGCGTCCACGTCTGCGTCGCCTACCCCGCCAAGAACGGATAGGGCGCTCTCGGCCTCAACTTGGTCGCTCAACTTCACGGCTTGGAATAACCAACCCACGCAAGGAACCGACCTAGTCGCGTCGAACGACGTCGACGTCTTGTAGAGGTGGCAAGCAGCGAGGGTCGCTCCCGCATCGGCCGCAATTCCGGCCGCGAACTCTGCCGCGACCGAACCCATCCTCGTTTTCGGGGCTTCCGCCACGAGGTTCATGAGGATCCGAGTACTCGAGGTCTCGAAACCACTCAGCAGCAGGACGTCCGCCAAGTGATACCGGTTCCGCCCCGAGGGCACGAGGCGCACCGCTTGCGCCTGGAGCTCGGTGTAGGACTCGCCGGCTGAGGACGAGAAGCGTCGCAGGCACTGGGCCAACTCATCGGGGGCATGGGTCGAGAGTGCCTCGGCGCGCGCCTCCACTTGCGACCGGTCGAGGGTCGCCGCGCGGTCGCCGGGCACGGCGTAGACCCGCGCTGATTCGAAGGTGCCGTCCAGGAGCGCCGCCACCGTGCGGTCCGTGATCAAGCGCGCTACTTCGTGCCGATAGCCGTCGAGCAGCTCGCGCTCGGCCGAGCTGAACCTCCCCACGGTGCGATCGATTCCCGCACGGTCCGGACGATCGACGACCTTGTGGAGATCGTTTCGGCTCAAGCTGAACAACACCGACTCGCGCTGCTGGCCGATGTCGCCGAGCAGCTCGCGGAGTTCCGGGCTGATGCTGTGTTCGGGGGATGTCATCGCGATCGCCTACGGTGCGCCGTCGAAGGCGTCCTCCTGGGCCCACCACGGGCCGATAGTATCGTCTTGCACGTCGCGCCAGCTCGGGGCTCTGGGATCGATGCCCGCCGCTGCGTCCAAGGCACGCCGCGCGTTGTCGCGCAGTCGGTCTTCGGGCCCGAGCCCCATCTCGAGCGCCTCCGCGACCGAGCAGTGGTCGATGAACAGCGCGAAGAAGCTGCGTCGGCAGTCCTCGGGCAGGCGATTGAAGTTGAGCGAGACGAAGAGGCTGTTCTCGGGGATGACGAAGCAGGTCTTGGTGAAGAACTCGTAGTGGGCCAGATCCTCGGCGCAGGGGAGACCGTCACGCTGCGCCATCTCGTCGGCGTCCAGGCAGTCGCGCACCGCGTCGTCGATGCGCTCTTCGAACCAGGCGCGCATCGACTCCTCGGGCGGGGGATCGCCGCTGGTCTCCGCGGCGCCCAGCGCCACCAGCACGCACGCCTTGCGAAAGACGCGCTCGCTGTCGAGGATCTGGAAGCGCTCGCGCAGGCGTAGGGCCGTGCCCGCCTGGAGGTGAATCGAGTCGTGCTCGGCCAGCCGCTGCGCGACCTGCCCCGGCTCGCGCTGGGCCAGGGTCCAGATCCACGAGGCATCGGCGTTCGGCTTGAACGCGGACTCGAGCAGGCCCGAGCGATCGGCTGGACGGGGCGACGGCATGGCGAGGGGGGGCGGGCCTCAGGCTAGCGCGAGCGAGGCCTGGGCCGAATCTTCCGTGAGGTCGGAGTAGAGGGCTACGAAGTTGCAGATCGGCCGATTTGAGCTGCGCCATCCATCGCTGGAGGGCGACCACTTGGATCGCCGGCTCGGGCGAGCGGGAGGACTTCCGACCCGCGGCCCTCACCTGGATCCGCGGCCTGTGGGTGCATCGTGTCCGCTGGCGGTACCCGCTCGGGTCGCACGCCACGCCGACGACGGTTCCGTGCCTCTCTTGCACCCCTAGTGGGCGCTTCCCGGCCCCTACCGGCCCAACGGCGAACTGCTGAAGCCACCTCCTCGCGTGTGGGATTCCAATGGCGGACGCCACTCCCGAGGCGCTGACCGAATCAGCCGTACCCGCCGCGGGCAGGCAGGCCGTGGCCCTCGATCGCGTTCGACGGCGGCCCCGCTCGCAGGATCCCGGCGCTGCCCACGTCGGAGCCGAGGCCGCCCCATGCCACACGGGACGTAAGCCATCTGTCGAAGCTCTAGCGAGTGCCCTGGAGATTCACTTTCGGTGCTAGCTTTGCCTTCGCTTCCCCGTGACGACTCGACTCCCTCGTTCCGCTTCAGGAGACTCCACACGTGAATGTTTTCCCTCCCATCTTCCGGGTCACCGCCCCACTCCTCGCCTTCGGCTCCCTCGTCCTTCCGGCGTCAGCACAACGCCTCTTCGACGCTCCCCTTCGGCTCGAGGCCCTCGCTGCCGGCTTCTACGTCGACCACGCGGACTTCGACGGGGATGGCGACGAGGATCTGCTCGGTCAGTTCGTCGGCGACCTAACCTGGGCCGTGAACGACGGAGCCGCCGGTTTCACCACCGGACCCTCCCTCGACCTGCCCACCACCAACGTCTACTCGCCCAAGGTCTTCGCGGACTTCGACGGTGACGGGCGCCTGGACTTGGCCGTCGGGATCGGCGACTTCCAGAACCCCTCTGGGGTGATGGTCTACCTCGGCACACCCTCCGGCTACGGGCCCGGAACCTTCGTGGCGACCACCGGCTCGGTCGCCAACTTGGAAGCGCTCAATATCGACCTCGACCCCGAGCCCGAGTTGGCCTTCTTCGGTGGCCAGGCCTTCCCCACCTACGCGGTGGGCTGGATCGACGCGTCCGGTGGCACGCCCGTGCTTCTTGACGAAGCCACCGGCGACTACAGCTTCGGCGCGAACGACCACGCGATCCTCGACGTGAATGGCGACGGTCTGGCCGACCAGATCATGGCTTCCGAGAACCGCCTCGACGTCTTCTTCACCGCGCCGGGTGGGCTGCTCTCCTTCGGCTTCACGATCACGACGGCCCACTCTGCCGGCAGCTACCTGAACCTCGCCGCGGGCGACCTCGACGGGGATGGCGATCGCGACCTGCTGACCTGGGACGACCTGGGGGGCAACCAGACCCGCGTCATCGCCCTCGAGCAGACGCCCACGGGCCTGGTCGAACACCCCACGAGCGTCGTGCAGGACGGGGTTTCCTACCGCGGCTTCCTGGCCGACTGGGACGGGGACGGGGACCTCGACCTGTTCGCGAACGACATCGCCGCCATCAACGGCGTGAAGTTGCACCAACTCGAGAACGTGGGCGGCTTCAGCTTCCCCGTGAACCACACGGTCGCGGTGCCCTTCACCGGCAACGGCGCGGGCGTGGCCGACTTCGACGGGGACGGCTTGCTCGACTTCGGCGCGCCGGCCCACATGATCTTCGGCGACGGGACCTTCGGGACCCTCTACCCCGGCGGGCTGTCGGGCGGGCCGAGCATCGCTCCCGCGGTTCCGGTTCGCGATTGGGAGGGTGACGGCGACGTGGACGTGCCGCTCGGCTCGGCCTGGGGCGTCAACGACGGCGCCGGGCACATCACCTACGAGTCGGTCTTCCCGCCGCTGCCCGCCGACTACTTCTACTCGTCGATCAGCGCCGCCGGGGACTTCGACGGCAACGGCAGCCTCGACTACCTGGTGCGGGTCTTCGGGCCGAGCCCCCTGTTCCCCTTCAACGCCTTCGACAGCGCCCACCTGATGCTCGACGACGGACTCGGTGGCTTCACCGACCAAGGCAGCGCCCTGCCGAAGGGCGTCGACCTGGGCGCGTCCAACCTGACCCGCATCGTCGCCTTCGACGCCGATGGGGACGGCGACCTCGACCTCGTGGTCAACCAAGAGGTCTGGGCCCAGCTCCCCGATGGCACCTTCGGCCTCCCGACGCCGCTGGCGGTGACAGGCATTCCGACGGGCGCGTTCTTCTCTCCGAACTATCAGGTGCTCGATGTCGACCTCGATGGCCAGGACGAGCTGCTGATCGCTGGCACCAGCCCTTCCGGCCTGTGGCTCGTCGATCCCCAGCCTGGGCCGAGCCTCGTGACGACCCAGCTGTTCTCGGGCGCCAGCGTTGCTCTGCCGGTGTTGGCCGGCGACGTGGGAGGTAGCCCGGCGATCGACCTGGTGCTCGCCGAGAACTTCTCGACCTTCAACGGGCGCCTGGTCGTGCTGCCGGGCACGCCCTCGGGTTTCGGTGCGCCGGTGAACCTCGCTTTCGATCAGCGGGGCCTGCGCTACATCGCCCTCGATGACGTCGACGCCGACGGCCTCGGCGATCTGCTGGTGGGCGCGATCGACAGCGGGGGACGCCACTCGGTGCTGGTCTACCCCGGTCTACCCACGGCCTTCCAATTCGCCGACTCGATCGAGTACCTGAGCAACACCATCCACGGCTTCGCCGACATCGACGAGGACGGAGACGTGGATGGGCTCGGTTCGGCCTTGATCGCCTCGAGGCGCTTCAACGGGCCCGACGACGGCCAGCTCCAGCAGTACGGCGCCGGCACCCCGGGCAGCGGTGGGGCCGTGCCTGTACTAGGGGCGTCGGGTCCGGTGCGCGTGGGCTCGACCGAGGCGGCGTTGCACGTGCGCCGCGGCCCGGGGGCGACCATCGCCGCCCTCGCGGTCGGCACCGACCGCGCCGAGCTGGCGGGCTTCCCCCTGCCCGGCTTGACGTCGCTGGTGGATCCGATCGGACTGCTCGCGGTCGTCAACCTGAGCCTTGTCGGCTCCGGCCCGGGGCAGGGCCAGATCGACATCCCGGTGAACGTATCCCCCGCCCTGGCGGGACACACCTTCACGCACCAGTTCTTCCTGGTCGACCTCGCCGCGCCGGGGTTCGTGACCCAGACGAACGGGCTCGAGATCCACTACGGGTTCTGAGCGGCACGCGCTCGAATCGTTCGATTCGGGCGTAGCCATCGTTAGTGCCGTCCGTCCATCTGTGGGCGGACGGCGCTGTCGTGTGTGCGGACCCAACGAAGAACCTTGATGACGATCCAGATCGGACAGATCGAAGCGCTCTACCGCTACCCCGTGAAGTCCATGGGCGGGGAGCAACTCGACACTGCGAGCCTGGGCTGGCATGGGATCGAGGGTGACCGGCGGCTCGCGCTTCGGCGTGTGGACGAGCGTGGGGGGAATCCTTGGTTGAGTGCGGGCAGGCTCCCCGAACTCATCTCGTTCGCCCCCGTTCGAAGGGATGCCGAGCCCGACGGCCTACCGACCCACGTCCGCACCCCCGACGGCGAAGAGCTCCCCCTGTTCAGCGACGCCCTGGCCGAGGAGATCGCGCGCCGCCACGGGGCCCCCGTGCAGATGATGCAGCTCCAGCACGGCATCTTCGACGAGGCGAGCATCTCGGTCATCGCCGCGTCCACCGTCGGGGAGATCGGACGGCTGGCCGGCATCAGCGCGGACGTGCGTCGCTTTCGTCCGAACATCCTGGTGCGCACGACGGGCGAGCTGCCCTTCGAGGAGGATCAGTGGATCGGCGGCGTGCTCGGCTTCGGCGAGACGGACGACGCGCCCGCCGTCTCGGTCACCCTGCGCGACCTGCGCTGCGCGATGGTCAACCTCGACCCCGACGGGGCGGGTTCCGCGCCCCAGGTGATGAAGGCCTGTGTTCGCGCCAACGAGAACTGCGCGGGCGTCTATGGCACGGTTACCCGCGTCGGACAGTTGGCCGTCGGACAGGCCATCGTGCTGCAGCGCTGATTCTCTGATCGAATCGGTTCTCGGACCTCGGGCACGCGACCCTTCGCCCGCACGAACGCCGCCGATGATCGCGGGGATCGGAGGATCACGCTTGTGCGGCTCTCGTCCAGCGTCCATAGACGTGGGCGAGCATTCCCGGACACAGGGCGACCAGACCGGCTTCGATCGGCGATGCCCTGGTGTGCCTGTTGGCGGTTCCCGCCAGGAGCCGACATCAGGTCGCCGTCAGCGGAGCGCTCGTGACCGCCTCTTGCTGCCCTGAGCGCCTCCAACGCTCGGGCAAGGATCCGGCGAGTTCCCTTCATCACCTACTACGGTTTGAAGCGGGATCCAAGGCGCACAGGGCCCGGACCGCCGCCGGCCGGTCGAGCTCCCGTGCAACCACCTCCCCCACTTCTCCTCCGGACCGCCCGCACGCCTGACCGTGGGCCAACTCGGCGCTCGAGCCTTGGGCTGAGCCTTGGACCGGCAACGGCACACCGCAGCAGTGGCGCACTTCGAGGCTCGGGTGAAGCGCGAAGTCGGCGAGGACCTGCTCCAGCCGTCTCTGCACCGAACACGGGCGCGGAGCCCGAACACTCGGCCCCTTCAGGGCTCGAGTCCGCGCTGGCTCCCGACACTTGCGACCGCGCCACCGCGACGCAGCTTGCGATCTGTGACCCGCCCACGGCCCTCGAGTCGCCCTCGAGCGCGAAGACCGCCGCGACTCCAGCGCTGTTCGTTCCGGTGTCTGCCGCCCAGGCGCGCGACCCATCTCGAGCGTTCATGTGCGCTTCGGAAGCCGCGCGAGCCGTCGTCGTCGAGGCCGTTGTGCCCCCGGCCGCGCCCATCGCCGATCTGATCCTGGGTCTCGGCGAACTGCAGCTCCGCCCGGGGTGGACCCACGGCAAGTGCGAGTGGGTAGGCACGACACCCCCATGCGCCCTCGTCCAGGTGCCGACGGATCAGGTGCTGAAGATCGAGAGCGCGCCGAAGCGCCTGGAGACCATCGCGCACGTCGGGATCCGCGGGGTGCTCCACACAGGCTGCCCCTTCACGCGGGCGAGCCCCGCGACCTTCGAACCGCCCGACCCCGGATCGCGGCCATGAGCGACCACGCCCCCACGCTCCTGACGATCAATGGCGGCTCGTCGAGCATCAAGTTCGCGCTGTTCCAGATCGGCGCACCGCTGCAGCGCCTGCTCTACGGCCAGATCGCCTGGGACGGTGCAGGTCGGGCGATGCTGAGCTACACGGACCCGGCCAGTGATCCGCCCCAAGGTCAGATCGAAGCTCCCTTCGTCCGCGAGAGCGCGTCGGCGGTCTTGATCGACTGGCTGGAGCAGCAGGCCTCATTCGACTCGGTGCAGGCCGTGGGGCACCGCTTGGTGCACGGCATGTCGCACTGCGAGGCGCAACGGGCAACCGACGATCTGCTGGCGGAGATCCAGCGCGAGGCGCCCGAGGACCCGGAGCACCTGCCCCTCGAACTGAGCCTGCTCCACGAGATCGCGGCGCGGCGACCCGACCTGCCGCAGGTCGTCTGTTTCGACACCGAGTTCCACGCCGAGATGCCCCGCGTCGCGCGCGTCCTCCCGATTCCCCGGCGCTACCAGGCGCTCGGAGTCCAGCGCTACGGCTTCCACGGCCTCTCCTACGCCTACCTCATGCAGGAGCTGCGGCGACTGGGCGACCACGCGGCCACCAGCGGTCGCGTGGTCCTGGCCCACCTCGGCAGCGGCGCGAGCATGGCGGCCGTTCTATCCGGTCGCAGCATCGACACCAGCATGGGGTTCACGCCCGCTTCCGGCCTGCCCGGCGCGACGCGCTCCGGTGACCTGGACCCCGGACTCGTCGCCTACCTCGCGCGGATCGAGGACCGCTCGATCGAGGGCTTCCAACAGCTCGTGCAGCGGGAATCGGGCCTCCTCGGTCTGTCCGAGACGAGCTCCGACATGCGCGAGCTCCTCGAGCTGGAAGCCACCGATCAGCGGGCCGCCGAGGCCGTCGCGAACTTCTGCTACCAGGCCAAGAAGCGCATCGGCTCCCTCACCGCCGCGTTGGGCGGACTCGACACCCTCGTGTTCGCCGGAGGGATCGGCGAGCACGCGCCAGCCGTGCGCGAGCGCGCTTGCCAGGGGCTCGGCTTCCTGGGTCTCGAGCTCGATCCGCAACGCAACGCGGCGAACGCGGCCGTGATCTCGTCGGCTGACAGCCGCGTGACGGTCAGGGTCATCCGCACCGACGAGGAGGCCATGATCGCCCGCGCGGTGACTCGCGTGCTCGACCTCGACTCGCCTCCCGGTCCCCGCCCATGACCAGCAAGACCCTGGGGCCCGACGACCTGCACCGGCTCGACGCCTACTGGCGCGCCGCGAACTACCTCTCGGTGGGCCAGATCTACCTCCACGCCAATCCGCTCCTGCGGCGACCGCTGGAGCTGGGCGACGTGAAGCACATGCTGCTCGGCCATTGGGGCACGACACCTGGCCAGAACTTCATCTACGCCCACCTGAATCGGGTCATCAAGCAGCTCGACCTGGACATGATCTACGTGTCCGGTCCCGGGCACGGTGGCCCGGCCGTGGTGGCCAACACCTATCTGGAGGGCACCTACAGCGAGGTCTATCCGCAGATCAGTCGGGACGAGGCCGGCCTGCAGAGGCTGTTCCAGCAGTTCTCCTTCCCCGGCGGCATCCCCAGCCATGCTTCGCCCGAGTGCCCGGGTTCGATCCACGAGGGGGGTGAGCTCGGCTACTCGCTCAGCCACGCCTTCGGTGCGGTCTTCGACAACCCCGACTTGATCGTCGCCTGCGTCATCGGTGACGGCGAGGCGGAGACCGGGCCCCTGGCCACTGCCTGGCACTCCAACAAGTTCCTCGACCCGGCGACCGACGGCGCGGTGCTGCCGATCCTGCACCTCAACGGCTACAAGATCGCCAACCCGACGATCCTGGCTCGCATACCGCGGGAGGAGCTCGAGCAACTCCTGCGGGGCTACGGTTGGCAACCCCACTTCGTGGTGGGGCACGAGCCGGAGCTGATGCACGAGGCGATGGCCACCGCCCTCGACGCGGTGGCGCGCCAGATCCGAAGCATCCAGCAGGCGGCGCGCGAGGGCGGCAATCGCACCCGTCCGACCTGGCCGATGATCGTCCTCGATTCGCCCAAGGGCTGGACGGGACCGAAGTTCGTCGATGGCCTGCAGATCGAAGGTACTTTTCGCGCACACCAGATCCCGATCAAGGATCTGGCCGGACACCCCGAGCACCTGGGCCTACTGGAAGACTGGCTGCGCAGCTATCGGCCCGAGGAGCTCTTCGACGCCCAGGGCCGCCTGCTGCCGGAGCTAGCCGCGCTTGCGCCCGCGGGTGAGCGACGCATGGGCGCCAACCCCAACGCAAACGGCGGGCTGTTGCTGCGGAACCTCGAGTTCCCGGACTACCGCGACTACGGGATCGAGGTACCGACGCACGGCACCCGGGGCATCGGCGACACGCACGTGCTCGGGCGCTTCCTTCGCGATGTCGCGGCCAAGAACGCCGAGCAGCGCAACTTCCGAGTGTTCGGCCCCGACGAGACGCTCTCCAACGGACTCGAAGCCCTGTTCGAGGTGACGAATCGCCAATGGGACGCGGAGACCGCCGCGAACGACGAGTTCCTCGCGCCCAACGGCCGCGTGGTCGAGATGCTCAGCGAGCACCAGTGCGAGGGCTGGCTCGAAGGCTACTTGCTGACCGGTCGGCACGGCGTCTTCAACTGCTACGAGGCCTTCGTGCACATCGTCGACTCGATGTTCAACCAGCACGCCAAGTGGCTGAAGGTCTGCGCCCAGCTCCCCTGGCGGCGCAGCATCGCCTCGCTCAACTACCTCTTGGCTTCGCACGTCTGGCGCCAAGACCACAACGGCTTCACCCACCAGGACCCGGGCTTCATCGACCACGTCATGAACAAGAAGGCCTCGGTGGTGCGGGTCTACCTGCCACCGGACGCCAACTGCCTGCTCTCGGTGATGGACCACTGCCTGCGCAGTCGGGACTACGTCAACGTCGTGATCGCCGGCAAGCACTCGGCACCCCAGTGGTTGTCGATGGAAGCCGCCGAGGCCCATTGCGCCGCCGGCGCGGGCATCTGGCAATGGGCCAGCAACGACCAGGCCGGGGCTACCGACGTGGTGATGGCCTGCTGCGGCGACGTCCCGACTCTCGAGATCCTGGCGGCCGTGAGCATCCTGCGCGAGCACCTGCCCGAGCTGCGGATTCGAGTGGTCAACGTCGTGGACCTGATGAAGCTGCAGCCCCAGACCGAGCACCCGCACGGCCTCTCCGACGCGGACTTCGACGAGCTGTTCACCGTCGACAAGCCGGTGATCTTCGCCTTCCACGCCTACCCCTGGCTGATCCACCGCCTGACCTACCGCCGCACCAACCACCGCAATATCCACGTCCGGGGCTACAAGGAGGAGGGCACCATCACGACGCCGTTCGACATGCCGGTGTTGAACGATATGGATCGCTTCCACCTGGTGATGGAGACGATCGATCGTCTGCCGGAGAAGAGCGAGGCGGGCGCCGCCCTGCAGCGACGCCTGGCCGACAAGCTGGTCGAGCACCGCCGGTACATCGAGGAGCACGGCCAGGACCTGCCCGAAGTCCGCAACTGGACCTGGAGCGAGCACCCATGACCCCGACGAGCGCGGCGTCTGTGGCAGCACCGAACCTAGGGGCGGTCGTTTCCGTCCGTGGCAGCGTCGTGGACGTTCGCTTCTACGGTGCGCTGCCGCCGATCTACGCGCTGCTCCGGGCCGGCGAGCGGGATCAGATCGTGATCGAGGTGCTCGCCCAGCGCGACGGGTCCCACGTGCGCGGGATCGCCCTGACCCCCACCCAGGGCCTGGCGCGCGGGATGGTCGTCATCGACACGGGCGGCCCGCTCGAGGCGCCGGTCGGCAGGGGCGTGCTGGGCCGCATGCTGGACGTGTTCGGCAATGTCATCGACCGCGGACCGGAGCTGGCCGACGTCACCTGGCGTTCGGTGCATCGGGCGCCACCGGCCCTGGCGACCCGCTCCACCAAATCGCAGATCTTCGAGACCGGCATCAAGTTGATCGACGCCCTGGTCCCGCTCGAGCGGGGCGGCAAGGCTGGCCTCTTCGGGGGCGCCGGCGTCGGCAAGACGGTGCTCCTGACCGAGATGATCCACAACATGGTCGGCCACCACGACGGGGTCAGCCTCTTCTGCGGCATCGGCGAACGCAGTCGCGAGGGTGAGGAGCTCTACCGCGAAATGGACGCCGCCGGCGTGCTGCCGAACATGGTGATGGTCTTCGGGCAGATGAACGAGCCCCCGGGCAGCCGTTTCCGCGTCGGGCACGCCGCGCTCACCATGGCGGAGTACTTCCGGGATGACGAACACCGAGACGTACTGCTGTTGATCGACAACATCTTCCGCTTCATCCAAGCGGGGATGGAGGTCTCGGGACTGATCGGCCAGATGCCCTCGCGGCTGGGCTATCAGCCCACGATGGGTACGGAGTTGGCGGGTCTGGAGGAGCGCATCGCGAACACCGAGAACGGCGCCATCACGTCGATTCAGGCGGTCTACGTGCCCGCTGACGATTTCACCGATCCGGCTGCGGTGCATACCTTCTCGCACCTCTCCGCATCGATCGTGCTGTCGCGCAAACGCGCGAGCGAGGGGCTCTACCCGGCCATCGATCCGTTGCAATCGAATTCCAAGATGGCGACCCCCGGGATCGTCGGCGAGCGGCACTACGACCTCGCACAGCAGATGCGGCGCACCCTGGCGCAGTACGCTGACCTCAAGGACATCATCGCGATGCTCGGCCTGGAGCAGATCTCGGCCGAGGATCGCAAGATCGTCGGTCGCGCTCGCCGGCTGGAGCGCTTCCTGACCCAGCCCTTCTTCACGACGGAGCAGTTCACGGGTCACGAGGGCCGGCTGGTCAGCCTCGAAGACACGCTGGACGGCTGCGAGGCGATCCTACGCGACGAGTACGCCGACTATCCGGAGAGCGCGCTCTACATGATCGGGCCGATCTCGGAAGCGGTGAAGCCGCCGACCGACGGCGCCGGCGATTCGCCGGGTGCCGGCGTCGACGGCGATGAATCAAACACCGATGCGTCGACTGCGACCCATTTGGAGACAGCACAAGCCCCCGTCGACGCTCCCGCCCCCGAGCCGCAGCAGGAGCTGTCCCGTGCCGCAACCGCTGATGCATCTTGAGCTCCTGCTGCCCTTCGGCATCTTCGCCGAGGAGACCGCCGTCATGCGGATCGTGGCCGAGACCGATGCGGGCTCCTTCGGGTTGCTCCCGCGACGCCTCGACTGCGTCGCCGCGCTGGTCCCGGGAATCCTGACCTACGAGACCGAAGCGGGCGGCGAGGTCTTCGTGGCCGTGGACGAGGGCGTCCTGGTCAAAGCCGGGCTGAACGTCTCCGTCTCCGTGCGCCGGGCAGTGGTCGACGCCGACCTCGCTCGGTTGCACGAGGTTGTCGCCAAGGAGTTCCTGACCGTCGACCGACGCGAACGCGAGGTCCGCGCCACGATGGCCCGGCTGGAGTCCGGCTTCCTTCACCGTTTCGGGGCGTTTCGCCATGAATGACGAGAAGCGCGACAAGCCCAGGCAGCTCCCGACCCTCGCCGAGCAGGTCGGGTCCAAGGCCCGCCTCAAGTTGAAGGCCCGGCAGGACCCGTCTCACGTCTGGTTCGGGCTGGGCATGATGGGCCTGGTCGGATGGTCGGTTGTCGTCCCGACCCTGGCCGGCGCGGCGTTCGGCATCTGGCTCGATCGGAGCCAACCGGGTGCCTTCTCATGGACCCTGTCCATGCTGCTCGCCGGTCTGATGATCGGCTGCCTGAATGCGTGGTACTGGGTCGCGAAAGAGGACCGGGCCATGGCGGAACAGCGCGGTGACCGCGATGCATGACGTCGCCGGGATCGCACTGGCCTGTGCGTCGGGCGGAGCCCTCGGCGCGGGTTTCTTCGCCGGGCTCTATTGGACGATCCAGCGCGGCCTCTCCAGCACACACCCGGCGCTCTGGTTCCTCGGCAGCCTGATCGTGCGCACGGCGCTCTTGCTCCTGGGCTTCTACTTCGTCGCGGGCGGACACTGGCAGCGCCTGCTGGCCTGCATGGTCGGCTTCCTCATGGCCAGGTTGATCGTGTCCCGATCGGCGCGCGCACTTCCGGAGGCGAGCCTTGCAACTTAGTCCCGATCAGATCGTCTTCTGGCAATACGGCGTCTTCAAGCTCAACGCGACGATCGCCTTCACCTGGGCCCTGATGCTGGTGCTGGCAGTCGGCTCGAGGCTGATCACGCGCCGATTGACCGACGATGTCGGGCCCTCCCGCTGGCAGTCGCTGCTGGAGATCGTCGTCACCGGTATCGAGCAGCAGATCGAGACGGTCGGCCTGAAGGACCCGCGGCGCTACCTCGACTTCCTGGGGACTCTGTTCCTGTTCGTCGCCACCGCGGCTCTCTGCACGATCATCCCCGGCTACGAGTCACCGACGGCTTCGCTCTCCACTACGGTCGCCCTCGCGTTGACCGTCTTCGTTGCCGTGCCGTGGTTCGGTATCCGCGGTCAAGGGCTCGGCGGCTACCTGCGGTCTTACATGGAGCCGACCTTCATCATGCTGCCCTTCAACATCATCAGCGAGGCCTCGCGCACCCTGGCGCTGGCCGTGCGCCTGTTCGGCAACATGATGAGCGGAGCCATGATCCTCGCCATCCTGGTGACGATCACGCCGTTCCTGTTCCCGGTCGTGATGACGGTCCTCGGCCTGCTCACCGGGCTCGTGCAGGCCTACATCTTCGCGATCCTGGCTGCCGTCTACATCGCGGCAGCGACCCGCGCGCGCAAGCCGGACGCGAAGGGGCAATCCGAACCCGAACAACCAATCGCCACAGAGGGACTCGTCCATGGATAGCAGCGCTTACATCGCAATGACGTCGATCGTCATCGCGGGCATCACCACGGGCTTCGGGACCATGGGCCCGGCGCTGGCCGAGGGCCGCGCCGTCGCGACGGCGCTCACGTCGCTCGCCCAGCAGCCCGACGCCTCCGCGACCATCACCCGCACCCTGTTCGTCGGTCTGGCGATGATCGAGTCGACCGCGATCTATTGCTTCGTGGTCTCGATGATCCTGATCTTCGCGAACCCCTTCTGGAACTACTTCGTCGCCCAGGCCGCCGGGAAGTGACCCATGCTGATCGACTGGTTCACCGTCGTCGCCCAGGCCGTCAACTTCGCGCTGCTCGTTTGGTTGATGAAGCGCTTCCTCTACAAACCGATCCTGAACGCGATCGCGAAGCGTGATGCGCGGGTCGCCGCGGTCTTGGCCGATGCCGACACCAAGCGGGACGAGGCCGGCCGCGAGCGAGAGGAGTTCGACCGCAAGAACGCCGAGTTCGACCGGGAGCGTGACGCCCGGTCCGCCAAGGTGCGGGAGGCCGCTTCGGCCGAGGGCGAGCGGTTGCTGGCCGAGGCCCGCGCGAAGGCCGACGCCCTGAGCGTCAGGCGCCAAGCAGCACGGCGCAGCGAGGCACGGAGCCTGCACCAGGCGCTCGCGCGCCAGGCACAGCAAGAGGTCTTCGCGATCGCGCGCAAGGCACTTGCAGACCTCGCGACGACGAGCCTGGAGGAGCGCATCTGTGAAGTCTTCATCGGCCGGCTGCGCGAGCTCGAGGGCGAAGCGAAGGACGAGCTGGCCAAGGCCTTGGCGTCGGACGAGGCCCCTGCGCTCGTTCGATCCGTCGCAGAGCTGTCCTCGGACCAGCGGGCGTCGATTCAGAAGGCGCTCGATGTGACCTTCTCGATGGAGGTGCCCTTGCGCTTCGAGACATCGCCCGACCTCGTGAGCGGGATCGAGTTGAGCGCGAATGGATGCAAGTTGGGTTGGAGCATCGCGGAGTACCTGCGGTCCCTGGCGAAGAGCGTGGGCGACCTCGTAGACGAGGGGCTCGAGTCCGAAGGGTCGGCACTGCCCACGGACGAGTCGGCTCTCGACGGGGTGGCTGTCGATGGTGCTGCCCCGGCCCTACCGACCCCGGCCGCGCAGAAGGCCATCGCCGATGGTTCCTGACGAGCTTCAGTCGGTCCTCGAGCGGACCTTCCAGAACCTGCGGGACGCTCGGGAGCAATTCTCACCCGAGCTCGGGCCACGAGAGATCGGCGTGGTCAGCGCCGTCTCCACCGGCATCGCGAGGGTCTCGGGCCTACCCGGCGCCGGCTTCGAGGAGCTGCTCGAGTTCCCCGGCGGCCTGTTCGGGATCGCCTTCAACGTGGACCCGGACGAGATCGGCGTGGTCCTGCTCGGCGAGCACAATCAGCTGCACACCGGCGACGAGGTCCAGCGCACCGGTCGAGTGATGGACGTCGCAGTGGGCGAGGGCCTGCTGGGGCGAGTCATCGATCCGCTCGGTCGTCCCCTCGACGGACGTGGCGAGGTCACCTCGGACCGACGTCTGCCGATCGAACGGCCGGCGACGCCGATCATGGATCGGGCGCCCGTGGTGACGCCGCTCCAGACGGGCCTGATGGTCGTCGACGCCCTGATCCCGATCGGCCGCGGGCAGCGTGAGTTGATCCTGGGGGATCGCCAGACCGGCAAGACGGCGATCGCCATCGACGCGATCATCAACCAGCGCGACCGTGACGTCGTGTGCGTCTACTGCGCGATCGGGCAGCGCGCCTCGGCCGTTGCCAAGGCGGTGGCCGTGCTGCGTGAGAACAACGCCCTGGCGCACACGGTCGTGATGGTCGCCGAGGGCAACCAGGCCCCCGGCCTGGCCTATATCGCGCCTTACGCAGCGACCAGTATCGCGGAGCACTTCGCGGAAGCTGGCCGCGACGTCTTGATCGTGTACGACGATCTCACCCAGCATGCGCGCGCCTACCGCGAGCTCTCGCTGCTCCTGCGGCGCCCGCCGGGACGGGAGGCCTTCCCGGGCGACATCTTCTACATCCACTCACGCCTGCTGGAGCGCTCCACGCACCTGCGCGAGGAGCTCGGCGGTGGATCGCTCACCGCACTCCCGATCATCGAGACCGAGGCCCAGAACATCTCGGCCTACATTCCGACGAACCTGATCTCGATCACCGACGGCCAGATCTACCTCTCGCCGTCCCTGTTCGAGCTGGGCATCCTGCCGGCGATCGACGTCGGCAAGTCGGTCTCCCGGGTCGGCGGGAAGGCGCAACGTGCGGCCTACCGCGTCGTCGCGGGCGACCTCAAGCTCGCCTACGCCCAGTTCGAAGAGCTCGAGGCCTTCGCGCGTTTCGGCGCCCAGCTGGACGACAGCAGTCGCAAGACCATCGAGCATGGCCGCCGCATCCGCGCCTGCCTGAAGCAGCCCGAGCTCGCTCCCGTCTCCGTCCCGGGCCAGATCACGGTCCTGCTCGCCTTGAGCGCTGGGCTCTTCGACACCGTCCCGCTCGGCCAGATGCCCGCCGCCGAGCGGGCGGTGCGCGAGGCCGCGCAGGGACTCCCGGCCGAGCTGGTCGAGCGCTTCGATGGCGCGGAGAGTCTCGCCGACGACGACCGCGAATCGATCCTGACGCTAGCCGAGCAGGCGCTCACACCGTTCCGGCCCGAGTCCGACTCATGAGCGACAGCATCGAGAGCCTCCGCAAGAAGATCGAGAGTTCCGGTGACCTCCAATCCGTTGTTCGAACCATGAAGGCTCTGGCCGCGTCGAGCATCGGACAGTACGAGCAGTCGGTGGTCGCACTGGCGAACTACTATCGGACGGTGGAGTTGGCCCTCGGTGTGTGCTTCCGACAGCCGGGGACGACGTCCGCTCGCGGCGAGCCTCTGGCGCCCGGCGGCGCCGCGGTGATCGGCGCCGTCGTCTTCGGCTCCGACCAAGGCCTCGTGGGACAGTTCAACGAAGTGGTCGTCGACTTCGCCGCGCAGACCCTCGCCGACCTCCCTGGGCGAACCCGGGTCTGGTGCGTCGGTGAACGCGCCCAGGCCCGCCTCGCGGACGCCGGCATTGCGGCCGAGGAGCACCTTGCGGTCCCCGCATCCGTGCAGGCGATCGTGCCCCTCGTGGGCGCGATCCTGGCCCAAACGGAGCAGCTCCACGACAGCGGCGCCATCGCCGAGCTGCACCTGTTCTACAACCGCCCGACGTCCAAGACCGGCTACGCACCCGTCAGCCAGCGACTCCTGCCACTCGACGAACGATGGCTCCGCGCGCGCACCGCAGTCTCGTGGCCGACCCAGGGGCTGGCGGAAGTCATCGGAGGAGGCGACGTCACCCTCCACGCCCTGTTCCACGAGTTCCTCTTCATCTCCCTCTTCCGCGCCTGCGCCGAGTCCCTGGCCAGCGAGAACGCGAGTCGCCTGGCCGCCATGGAGCGAGCGGACCGCAACATCGACGGGCTCTTGGAGCAGTTCGTCGAGGAGTTCCACCGCCTTCGTCAGGGCGGCATCGATGAAGAACTGTTCGACGTCGTCTCGGGCTTCGAGGCGATGTCGGATTGATGCCCGCGGGGTCGCGGGCGCTCTCCTGGCAGAAGTGCAACGAGCTTGGGAACCCGAGGGCCGCTGCGAGGACTCGGCGGTCATCCCGAGCGCGCAGGCGCGCTGGGATCGCCCGGCTTGCCCTCGTCACTTGCAGGACACTCGACGTCCGCCGGAGGCGCCGACTCTGGACTTCGGGTACGGGATTCGCGTGAAGCAACGTCGGCGCTAGACTCCCCCGCATGGCTGTGGGTCGACGCAAGATTCCAACCCTGCGGAGCGACGTTGTCGAGGGCCGGCTCACATCGGAGTTGGCGCACCACTTCAACGCGCGCTCGAGGAAGCGGGCCAGCGACTACCTTTCGGGAACCGCTGAGAAGTATCTGGACTTCTCGACGGACGGCGCCCGCACCGAGATGGTGGGGACAGACTGGTACGAACTCGGCTTTCGCTGGATCGTAGGGACCGAGGTCTGTGCGATCGGCGGCTTTTGCAGCTGCCCCGCGTTCGAGCGTGCGGGTTCGTGCAAGCACCTCTGGGCCCTGTTGCTCTTGATCGAGTCGCGCCGGCGAGGCCCTGCACTGCCCGACGGCATCGAAGTTCTCTACGAGTCCTTGTCGACCCTTGAAGAGCTCGACGATGACGACTTCGAGTGGTTGGAGTACTTCGGGCTCTCCCAGGAAGAGATCGAGGGCTCCGTCGGTTCACCCGAGACCGATGACGCCGACGGCGAAGGCAGCCGTGGCTCGGCGGCGCCGCGACAGCTCGCCCTGGCTCCGGCCCTGGCGCGGACCTTGATCTCGTACCGCGACCCCTGGACCGCCGCAGGCGCTCAGGAGCACACGATCCGGTACGTGGTCTCGGCCGTTGGAGCCGCGGATGACGAGCTCATCGTCCTTGTCTTCCGACACCGTCGATTGCGGAACGGGGAGTGGGACGGCGGTCGCCCGGCGACGGTGGGCGGGCCGCGGGACCCAGGGTTCGACGACCCGGTCGACGCTCGGATCCACGGCATGTTGACAGGCTCTCGAGGCGACGTCTATCGCTACTGGTCCTCCCCCAAAAGCACTGGACAGTACGCGGTCAGTGTGGAGCTCGCCCTCACCTTGATGCCCGCGTTGGCCCGTACGGGCCGGCTTTGGATCGTGGCTGGCGGGGACGGCAAGGGGAAACGCCTGGGCCCCTACTGCTACGACGAACAGCCCACCTGGCACTTCACGCCGACCCTCGAACCCTTGCCCGACGGGAAGGAGCTGCAGATCGCTGGCAGGCTCGTGCGCGCAGGCGAGGAGTTGGACCTGGGCGCGGTCGAAGCGTTGACGCCCGGTGGCTTCCTCTTCGCCCGCGGCTGCATGGCCCACGTCGAGCCGCTCGCGGCCGTCGAGTTCGCGCGGAGCTTGCGCCAGAAGGGACCGGTGTTGGTTCCGTGGGCTGCGCGCAAGGCAGCGATCGAGTTCCTGGCCCGGGTTCCGGGCTTCGACCCGGAGCGCATCGAAGGGCTGGAGCTCGCGCCGCAGACCCCGCCGATCCCACACCTGTTCGTCGAGCCCGCCCAGCAGCGCTTCGGCCGCACGGCCGATCTCCAATGCGCGATCAGCTTCGACTATGGCGGAGCGCGCGTGGCGGCGACTCACCCGGGGGCGTTCGCCACGGACGGCGCCGGGCGCCTCGTGCCGCGGGACCTCGGGGCCGAGGGCGAGGCCTGCGCCGCCTTCCTGCACGCGGGCGGCCGCCGCTCCGTCGGTGACTACGACGAGCCCGATGGCTGCATCGTCCCTGGCACGAAGCTCCAGCAACTGGTCCTGGCCCTGCTCGGCCAGGGTTGGACCGTCAACGCGCGCGGGCACCAATGGCGCCAGCCCAGCGGGACCCGCGTGTCCGTGACGAGCGGCATCGACTGGTTCGAGCTGGAGGGTGGCGTCGACTTCGGCGATGGCGTCACCGTCAGTCTGCCCGCCCTGCTGGCCGCTGCGCGGGAGGGCGCGCAGACCGTGGAGCTGGGCGACGGTTCGGTGGGCATCCTGCCCGAGCGTTGGCTCGAGAGCTGGGGCCTGCTCGAGTTGGCTGGCGAGACCAAGGGCGACAAGCTGCGCTTCTCGCGGAACCAGGGCTGGCTGCTGGACGCCCTGCTCGCCGAACGCGAGGGCGTTCGCGTCGACGCGGGCTTCGCGCAACTGCGCCGCAAGCTGGCCGGCTTCCGAGGCGTAGCGCCCAAGCGCGAGCCGCGCGGTTTCCGCGGCGAGCTGCGGACCTACCAGCGCGAGGGACTGGGCTGGTTCGCCTTCCTGCGCGAGCTGGGCCTGGGCGGCTGCCTGGCGGACGACATGGGCCTCGGCAAGACGGTCCAGGTCCTGGCGCTGCTCGAAGCACGCCGAGCCGGTCGTCGGCGCAAGGGCGGCGTGGATCGCCCGTCGATGGTGGTCGCGCCGCGCTCGGTGGTCTTCAACTGGATCGCCGAGGCCGAGCGCTTCGCCCCCAAGCTGCGCGTGCTCGACTACACCGGCAAGGACCGTTTCGACCGGGCGGAGGACGCCGACGACGCCGACCTGTGGGTGACGACCTACGGCACCCTGCGCCGGGATGCGGCGGAGCTCGTCGAGCGCGAGTTCGACTACGTCGTACTGGACGAAGCCCAGGCCATCAAGAACCCGCAGAGTCAGTCGGCCAAGGCCGCGCGCCTGCTGCGCGCCGAACAGCGCCTGGCCCTGTCCGGGACTCCGATCGAGAACCACCTGGGCGAACTCTGGTCGATCTTCGAGTTCCTCAACCCGGGGATGCTCGGGCGCTCGCGCGGCTTCAAGCAGTTCACCCGCGGCCAGGGAGCGCGCGGCGCCGAGGCGCCGGACCTCGCGCGGTTGTCGTCGGCCATCGCACCGTTCTTCCTGCGCCGCACCAAGGCCGAAGTGCTCGACGACCTGCCCGAGAAGACGGAGCAGGTCCTGCACTGCGACCTGACCGGCGCCGAGCGCCGCGAGTACGTCAAGCTGCGGGACTACTACCGCGCCGCGCTCACGGACAAGATCGAAGACCTCGGGATCGAGCGAGCGGGCATCCAGGTTCTCGAGGCACTCTTGCGACTGCGCCAGGCGGCCTGCCATCCGGGCTTGATCGACCGAGCTCGCAAGGCGGAGAGCTCGGCCAAGGTCGACCTCCTGATGGAGAACGTCGAGAACGTCCTGGCCGAGGGTCACAAGGCCCTGATCTTCTCGCAGTTCACCAGCCTGCTGTCGATCGTGCGCGATCGGTTGCAAGGCCGGGGGATCGTCTACGAGTACCTGGACGGTCGCACTCGCAAGCGCGAGGAGAAGGTCGCACGCTTCCAGACCGACCCCGATTGCCCCTTGTTCCTGATCAGCATCAAGGCTGGCGGCGCAGGGCTCAACCTGACCGCGGCTGACTACGTGTTCCTGCTCGATCCCTGGTGGAACCCGGCCGTCGAGGCCCAGGCCATCGATCGCGTCCATCGCATCGGCCGCACCAAGCCCGTGATCGCCTACCGCCTGATCGCGCGCGACACGGTCGAGGAGAAAGTCGTCGAGCTGCAGGCCGCCAAGCGCGACCTGGCCGATGCCGTGTTGGGCCAGAATCGCGTCGGCCTGCGCGACCTCACCCGCGAAGACTTGCAACAACTGCTGACCTGAGGCGCGGGGCCCCGAAGGAGCGGCAAGCCGGCTCGCACTCGTGAGCACCGTCGCAGGGCGGGCCCTCGGCCCGTCGCGCGCGGGCGTGCACGTCGCGCGAGCCGAGCCGGCCGGAGACCGACGCGGGAGGAGCCCCTTCGCCCTCGCCGGTTCAGCTGCCCAGGACGACTCGAACTTCGACTTCGCCCTGAGCTTCCAGTTCGGCGACCGACGAGCCGGCAGCCGTGTCGTCGGCGGCCCCCACCACGACCTTCCCTTCCGGCAGACCGGAGACGACGAGGTGGCCGTCGGGCCCGGTCACGAACCCCGAGGGCACCGACGAGAGGCCGTAGAAGGCGGCGTAGAGCTGCAGCTCGAAGTCGCCGATGGCGTCCTTGCGGATACCGATCCGCGCGCCCTCGACCGCTGCGCCGCTCGCGTCGACGACGGTGATCCGCGCCGATGCTCGGCGATAGAGACGGCCCTCGGTCTCGGCGGGCGGGTCCGCCGCTTCGGCCCGGATCGTGGTCGGCATCCAGCGCGGATCGCTGACAGTGGCCTGAACGCTTCCCGGCGCCAGGCCGGCGAAGGTGGCGCGCCCGTCCGCGTCCGTGAGCACGCCACTTTGGAACTCGAGGTCGCCGTTGAGGTTGGCCAGGGACACCGCCACCGAAGCGACGGGGCCATTGGAGTCAACCAGACGAACCACCGCGGTGGCGCCGCCCGCCAGCGCCAACTCGAGCACGCCATCGACCGCACGGGTCGAAGGCACGCCGAGCACCGCTCCACGTCCGGGTGCGTAGGCGTCGAAGACGATCTCGTCGGCGGCCTCGCCTCGATAGGTGAACTGGCCACTCTCCCCCGTCGTCGACCAGGCGCGGCGTTCCTTGCCCTGCCAGGTGTAGGCGACGACCGTGGCTGCGGAGACCGGGTCTCCCGCTCCGTCGACAACCCGGACCACGAAGGTCGCCGGCTCGACTGCGAGGTTGACCTGCAGCGCGGGCTCGTCCGCGGTCAAGCTCACGGTCGCCGCGCCGAGCTTGTCGAAGTTGCGGTCGTAGAGGGTCGCCGTCCAGGTGCCGAGGGGCAGCCGAGGGACCGTCACGGTCGTGCCGGGGACGTCGACGTTGAGCCGCTGGGTGCACGCGCCCGGCGTTCCGTCGATCAGGATCCGCGCCCCGTCGAGGTCGGCTGGTTCCGCCGAGAGCGCGAAGTGGATCGTGCCCGGTCCGTCCACCGGCACGTCGATGCGTTCGTCCGAGGTCGCGACCGAGAACCAGATCGTGTGAACCCGATCGTCGTCGATCTCGTGGAACGTGCCCTCGTACTGCCCCCGCGCGAGGCCGGCGGTCGCAATGATGCCGTCGGCCGGGACCCAACCTGCGGGCACTTCGGTCGGGCCGGAAGCTCTGAACGAGGTCGCTTCGAAGTCGATCCCTGTCGTCGAGAGGAGCACGATCGCGCCGCTCACTTCGCGCTCGAGGGCCAACTCGACGGGCTCGCCGCCGGAGCCGCTGTCGACGGGAATGGCCACCGTCGCCGCGCGATAGCCGGGCGCATCGACCCTGAGGTCGAGCGAGCTGCCGGCGGGCCGACGATGCGGGACCTCGAAGCGTCCCGCAGCGTCCGCTGTGACGACGCTGTCGTCGGCGCTGAACTCCTCTCCGCCCAACCAGGCCACCGGCGACAGGGTCGCCCCGGGCACGGGCTCGCGGGAGTCGGAATCGACGGCGGTGCCGACCAGGCTTTGCGGCGGCCCGAAGACGAGTTCGACCGAACGTGGCTCGACGCCGTCGCTGGCGGAGACGTCGCTACACGCGCCGTCGACCACGGCCATGACCTTGATCGCGCCCACCGTCGCTCGATCGGTGACGAAGCGCCCTTCGCGATCGAGGTCGACTCCGACTCGAGCCAGCCTCCCCCCCAGTGCCGATCGAATCAACAGGACGGCAAAGTCCGCCTCGCCGTCCAGGCCGAGGACCCGACCCTCCAAGGTGCTGGACTGCCGCAGCTCGATCCGCAACGTCTCACAGGCCCGGTCCGGAAGGCGGATGCCAGCGACCTCGACCGGCGCGAAGCCCTCGGCTTCGACGTGCAGGTCGACCACCCCGACGTCGGGCAGGCAGACCAGGGCGAAGGGGCCCTTGCCATCGTCGTCGAGCCGCCCGTCGACGTTGGCGAGCTGGCGAACGCGACTGCCCTGCTCGACCCAGGACGCGGAGACGACCGCGCCCGTGAGCAGCTCGTCCGTACCCTCCGCGCGCGGGTCGACCCGCAGCCACCAGCCCACGATGCCTGGCATCTCGATCTGAATCGACGCACCGGGCGCGGCCTCCGCGATCGGCGTCGGCCGGGGCTCGAGCGCCTGGCTGTCGATGCGCGCGCGGTAGTCGGCGTCGACCACGAAGGGCACGCGGATCGGCCCGAACCCGCCCTCCGGCCGAAGGATGCCCTCGGCGCAGCGCTCCCATTCGCGACCCCGTCGCCACTCGATCGCTACTGCATCGGTCATCGATCCGGGCGGGCTGAGCTGCTCGTAGTCGGTGACCGTCCCGGCCACCTCGAAGGCGGGGTGCAGCACGAGCCGCGCCGCGCCGCCGGTCGGGAGCTCGGACCAGGAGGAGACCCGGTCAGCCGTGGTCGCGCAGACTCGCAGCGCATCCGGTAGCCCCGCGATCGGCCCGGGACCAGCGGGCAGAACAGCCTCTCCGGCGGGGTCGGTGATCGCCTGGAGCCAGAAGAGCGCCCGCGCGTGGGTCGTCCGCGTGACCTCCAGTGCGGACCCGATGGGCAGGGCGTGGGCTCGGGCGATGACGCCGGCGCCCGCGACGGGAGCGCCGCTCTCGTCGACGACGAGGGCCGTGCCAACCGGCGCGTCCTCGAGCACGACCTTGGGCCCCAGGAGCGAGGCCTCCTGCCCCTCCTTGGCCGCCAGCCCCACCGCCCGCGAACCCGGCCGCGTGACCCAGACCGCCGCTCCGTAGTCACCCTCGGAGAGCAGCGCGAGGTCGGGCTCCATTTCGATCACTCCGTCGGGGCCCGTCGCCGCGAACTGGGAGTCGACGGTCAGGGACTCGACCGAAGCGGGCGTCGGGTACAGCCCGTGGGCCCAATGGGACAGCCGCCAGGCGGTGAAGACGAACCGAGCTCCAGCGAGCGGCGAGCCCTCGTCGTCGACGGCCGACGCGACGTCGTCGCCGCCACTCGCGCCCACCACCTGTCGCGCGCTAGACGACTCCGCGGAGGCTGGACCAACCTTGACCGGCGAGGCTCCAAGACTCGAGGCCGCGGCGCCCTGGCCCGAGCCTTCCGCCGCCATCCCCCCCGCCGTCTCACCGGCCCGATCGAGCCCCTGCGAAGAGACCACCGCCAAGACGACGGCAACCACGATGACCACGACCGGCCAAAGGACACGGCGACTCATCCTGAGAGCCTACGCGCCGAACCGAAGTCCGTCGATCAGCCAAAGCGAACGCCCGGCTTGGCCGGAATGCCGTTCGGCGTGTTCACCGGCGTCGTCACGGTCGGCGGCGGCGGCGGAGTCTTGGAACGCGACGCGGCGGGGATCGTCTTGATCTTGCTGCGTTGGATGCCGACGAGGTTGGGGGGGAGCTCCCCACCGCCCCCTTGAGCGACGGCCTGCGCCGCCGCACCAAGAACAGTCGCTACCAGAAATGCTGTCTGCGTGACGCTGCGTTCACGAGATGTCATGACGTGCCTCTGCTACTCGATGTCCACCTTGCTCAGCCCACCCTGTGGAGTCGTCCCTAGGCTCCAGCAGTTGGCCCAACGTCGGTCATATCTCGCGAAGGCTCCGATCGTCAAGCTCGGGTCCCATACACCGGCTTCGTCGGTCAGCCAAAGGGAACGCCCGGCTGAGCCGGAATGCCGTTCGGAGTGCCGACCGGCGTCGTCACGGTCGGCGGAGGAGGCGCGCTCTTGGAACGCGACGCGGCGGGGATCGTCTTGATCTTGCTGCGTTGGATGCCTTGGAGGTTGGGGGGCAGGCCGCCTCCACCGCCCTGAGCGAGAGGCTGCAAGTTCATCCCGAGAAGGAGCAGAACCGCCAGCACAGTCGCCGCGCTCAGTCGTTCAAAGGAAGACATGGGCCACCCTCGCGATCCGGCTGTCTTCATGGTCGGCCAGCTTTGTGGCGACGGCGCGAGCAGCGCTGGAGAGCACCCAACGCGAGTCGGACTTCGCGGCAGTGCGACCTGCCGAGATGGATTCCAGCACGACCTCATCGCTAGCCGTCTCCAGGACTGCACGGGTTGCCGATTCAGCCTCGTCGCCATCGCCGACGTAGATGGATTGCGCAATCCACTCCAGCGGCGGCGCCGTTCTGGACGGATCCAGCATGCTCGACCGGCGATAGAGACCCAGAGCGCGACCGGTGTCAAACTTCTCGGACGCGATCATCGCCAAGAGGTCGGCTGCGTAGGAGCCCACGGATATCGTTCCGGCGTCGGCCGCAGAACCACGGCCAACCCTCTGCGCCGCATCAGCCGACCCACCGTGCCAGAGCGCATACCCGAGGAGTACGCGATTGGTGACCGTGGGGACCAGCTTGACTGCAAGGGACTGCACGCGACTGGCCGCTTGCGGAGTCAACGGGCCGCTCTCTGCGAGCGAGTCGTAGGCGCGTGCATCCGACGAAACCACCGAGGGCAGCTGAAACTCCTCCGTCTGGATCGGACGCGCCGCGTTAGCACTCCGAACTCGCGACTCGACATAGCCTCGGCTCCAGAGCTCTGGCGCCTCCATGGCCGACGCAACGACTCTCGCGTGAATCGCTGATGCCAGTTCGAACTTTCGGCAGTCCAGTAGCTCCTTCTCCGCGTTCGACAGGCGGCCGATGCTTCGGTCGATGCCTCTTTCGTCGGGGCGTTCGACGAGCTTGGTCAGGTCTGCGCGCGACACGTTGAGCAGGACGCTCTCGCGTTGTTTACCGATGTCGCCGAGCAGTTCGCGCAGCTCGGGGCTGAGGCCTTGTGCGCTGGGTGTCATGACTGGTCCTTGGCGGGCTCGTCGAAGGCGTCGTCCTGCGCCCACCAGGGGCCGATCGTATCGTCTTGGACTTCGCGCCAGCTTGGTGAGCGAGGGGAGATGCCAGCGGCGGCATCGAGGGCGCGCTGGGCGTTGTGACGCAGGCGCTCTTCGGGCCCGAGTCCCATCTCGAGGGCCTCGGCGATCGAGCGGTGGTCGATGAACAGGGCGAAGAAGGTCTGCCGGCAGTCGGCGGGCAGGCCGTTGAAGTTGACCGAGACGAAGAGGCCGTTCTCGGGGATGACCATGCAGGTCTTGACGAAGAAGTCGTAGTGGACGAGGTCGTCGGCGAAGGTCAAGCCGTCACGCAGGGCGAGTTCGTCCTTGTTCAGGCAGTCTTTCGCGGCCTCGTCGATCCGAGCGTTGAACCAGGCCAGGAGCTGCTCTTCGGGTGGCGCGTCGCCCTTGGCTCGCTCGGCGGCGATGGCGACCCGGCCGCAGGTGCGGCGGAACACCCGTTCGGGGTCGAGCAGGAGGAACGTCTCGCGCAATCGAATGGCCGTCCCAGCCTGCAAGTGGATCGAATCGTGTTCGACGAGTCGCTCCCTCACCTGCCCCGCGTCTCGCTCGGCGAGCGACCATACCCAGGACGCGTCCGCGCTCGGCTGGAACGCGGATTGGGCTGTGGGTTGCATGCCGGACGGAGGGGGCGTCGTCATGGCGAGCGGGCAAGGCTCGAGCGGCGAACCGAGCTCAGCGGGCGGAGGGCGTTGAGGATCGTCCGCCGCCCAGAAAGCCCTGGCAATGAAGTTGCAAAATCGGCGGTCGGGAGAGGCGGGCTCGATCCCGCCTGATGGTCTGGCGCTATGGCCCTCAAATGTCCCCAGAATGGCCTCCAAACTCCCTCTGGATGGCCCTTACCAGCCGGAAGCCCGCACCGAGGTCGGACTTGCTGGCGTGTGCGCCCGCTCGATTCTCGCCAATACCGACGACGCCCACTGGAGCCAACCAGCGCCCGAACGCCACAGCCGGGTGCCTCCGACCGGGTCGATCCGAGTTCTCGAGGTTGGGCTCTTGGAGTCGAATCCGATGGTCCGGGATCTCTTCGATGGACGTCGAAGCAGGCTCGTCCACGGTGCACTCGTCGTGCCGGCGGGTTTCCGCTCAATGCGACCTGTCGTTTCGACGATCGAGCGACGGCGGTCCGATTCGGACGCGGAGCGACGGGCGATTCCCCAGCCACTCCATCGCGCGCTCGCGGCCGCTTCCTGGTGGTCGATCGGCAGCCGAGAGGTCCTCAGCGAATCGCGCCGCGCGTGTAGAGCCAATGGCCCCTCTCGCGCTCGAACTCCGATCGCTCGTGCAGCTGACCACGCTTCGTCCCGACTCGATAGGTGGCGACGAATTCCACGATCCCCCGCTCGCCGTCGATCTCGGCTGAGAGCACGCGAAGTCGCTCCCAAGCGTCGATTCCGGCGATGCTCGCGCGCAGGCCTTCTCGCAGGTTCGCCTCGCGGTGGTCCGGATGTTGGGTGGCGACGAGGTACTCGATCGCCTCGGCAGTCCCGAGCGCGAAGGCCGTGTAGCGCGAGCGCATCAGGGACTCGGGGTCGGGCGCGGGACGAGCGCCGGTCAGGTACGGTCCGCAGCATTCAGCGAGGGCGTGCGGTCGGCCGCAAGGGCAGGGCTCGTGGTGCGTTCGGCTATCAGAAGCCATGCCGAGACTCTAGGCGCACTGGGCGGGCACGACAGGGATGGGGGTTGGCGAAGGAGACCGAGGGTCCCCCCGGTTCGCCGCGCGGCGAGGGCTGGAGCGCCTCGCCACGGATCGAAGCCGCTGGTGGGGAGCCAAGTCACGGTTGGCGGGCTCGGCTGCCGGTACTCAGCCCTAGGTGGTTTGAGCGAGCGGTGGTCCAAGGCGTTGCTATTCCGCGGCTTGCGGACGGCTTCCGATTCCTTGGCCGACCTTCCCACCGCAATAGTGTTCTAGTCCTCTATAACACTCGGCGGCCCTCGCCCCCCAACCATGGCCCCTCCCGTCCACCTGCACCTGACCCCTGGCGACGACGCGCCGCTGTACCGGCAGCTCGTGCGGCAGGTGGCGTCCGGCATCGCAACGGGCTCGCTGATCGCCGGAGAGCGACTGCCTTCCCTGCGAGAGCTGGCCGCGCGCCTGGTGGTCGCGCCGCTGACGGTGAAGAAGGCCTACGACGAGCTCGAGGCCCAGGGCCTGATCGAGACCCGGCGCGGGCAGGGGACGTTCGTGCGGGCCGACGCGGCGCGGTCGAAGCAGGACAGCGCCGAGCGCCTGCGGCCGCACCTGCGGCGCCTCTTGGTCGAGGCCGAGCTCGCGGGGCTCGAGCCGGCCGCGCTGAACACGTTGATCGAAGCGGAGCGCGCGGTCCTCGAGGCCGAGCGAGCGGCCCAGCGGACGAGCCGCGGGACCCGAAACGAATCCGGAAACGACCGATGACCCACGTACTCGAACTCTCACGGGTGACCCGCTGCTACGAGGCCGGAATCGACGTCCTGGTCGACGTCAGCCTGACCCTCGATCCTGGCGAGGTGGTCGGCCTCTTGGGCGAGAACGGCGCGGGCAAGACCACCCTGATCCAGATCGCGTTGGGGATGCTGACGCCCCAAGCGGGCAAGGTTCGGCTCTTCGGGTTCGATCCACAGGCGTTCCCGGTCAGGGTCAAGCGCCGCCTCGGCTACGTTTCCGAGGACCAGGTCCTGCCGCCCTACCTGACGGTCGAGGGCGTACTCGAGATGCACCGCGCGCTCTTCCCGACCTGGGATCGCGCCCTCGAGGCTCAGCTCGCCGAACGCTTCGACATCGGCGGGCGCGAGAAGGTCGGCAAGCTCAGCAAGGGTCAGGCGCGTCGCGTGGCGGTGCTGTGTGCGATCGCCCATCGTCCGGAGCTGCTGTTGCTCGACGAACCCGCGGGCGGCCTCGACCCGGCCGCGCGGCGCGAGTTCCTGGAGACCGCGGTCCAGTTCCTGGCCGCGGAGGGCAGCACGATCCTGTTCTCGTCGCACCAGATGGAAGACGTCGAGCGCATCGCCAGCCGCGTCTGCCTGCTGCATGACCGCGGGGTCTTGATCGATCGCGACCTGGACGAGCTTCGGGAGACGACGGTGCTAGCGAGCCTGCCTTCCGCGAGTGGCGCCGACGACCTGCGCGGCCTCACCGGATGTCTGGCCTCACGAGTCGTCGGCGGCGAACTTCGCGGCGTCTTCATCGAAGGAGCCGAGTCCGTGCGCGGACAGATCGGCGGGCTGAGCGGCGCGCAACACGCGCGGATCACACCCATCTCCCTCGAGGACCTGTTCATCGAGATCGCGGAGGGTCGACGGTGAGGCTTGCACTCGTGCGACGGGAGCCGGCGCTGCGAATGCTGCCCCTCGTCGCGGCCCTCGCCGCGGCCTACGCGTTGTTTGAATCCAGAGTAGCCCTTTCAGTGCTCACTGAGCGCGACGTCAACGGCAGCCCCGTTTGGTCGTCGAGTGACCACTTCGGTGAGATCTATTCGCTGATCGGAATGCCGCTCCTTCTCGGCCTCGTCGTGTTCACGACGCTACTTCCGATCCGCACCCGAGTGCGTGAGTTCGAGCGCGCGCTGCCGGTGACGATGCGCGAGCTGGTGCTCACGCGGCTGGGCCTGGGCCTCTTCGCACTTGGTGTTCCGATCGCCGTGATGACCGCCGTCTTGGCCGTCGATGCCCCGTCCCGCTACCGCAGCGTATTGCTCCTTGCAGGTGGAAACCTGCTGATGAGCGCCGCGCTCGCGCTCATCCTGATCTTTCGCTGGAAGCCCACGGTCCGCAGGCTGCCCCTGACCGACACGATCACGGCCGGATGCGTGGGCGTCGCGATCGCTGCGCTCCCAGCTGGCTTCAACCAGCCGCTTCTCGCGATTCCCTATGGGCTGCTCGCCGCCGTCGTACTCGTGGATCTCCGGCGACGCGCGCCGTTGGAGATCCCAGCCGACGATCCGCCCTCGGCACCGGACACCAGGCGCGTCGACCATGGATCGCCAGCCGGAACAGGCACCCGACTTGGCCTGTCCCCGCTGGTCTTCGTGATGCTTCGCAGTGTCGCCCTGCGGCCACTTCCCATGCTCATGCTGGCAGTCGCTCTCCTGAGCGCGTTCATCCCAGGGTACAGCAATCCCTGGTTCCTGATCGGGTACCCGTTCTGGATGGTGATGGTCTCAGTGAAGCACGGGCTGAGCCCACTGCATGGCCTCCATGCGCTCCCGATTTCCCGGGACCGGATGCTGCCGTTCTTGATGCTCCCGTCCCTGATTGCGGTCGCGCTCGGAACTGGTGTCCGAGGGCTCTTCTTTCCGACCCCTTTCCTCTCCTACGACGTCCTCGCTGCGTCCGTGCAGTTGGACAACGGCATAGAGCGTGCCAACGGCGTCGAGGAGGAAGAGTATCGGTTGCACGTCGAGGTGCCGCCCCGTGCGTGGGCGCTCGGCCTCGACCCACGGGATGGCGGGGTCACCGCCCCCTGGGGCGAGACCTGCGAGCCCCTGCGACACCGGCTCTTCTGGGGCGTGTCGAGCTTCGTCTACAACCCCTACGACGTCGCACCTGACAACACCGTCCGCTTCCTGTCCTGGCAGCTCTCGCGCGCGTTGCGCGACGTCCACGGCCTGGAGCTCTCGGCTGACGAGGTCCTCGCCCGTTACCTGTCCGAGTGCAACCCCGGGGACTCGATCGGCGAAGAGAGCTGGCGGATCCCGAAGGGCGCTCCCTGGGGTCCCCTACCCGATCGCGACCACAATCGCACCGGCGGCTGGTTCCTGTTTGGCGTCCTGCTGTGGTTCGGCGCCTGCTGGTTCGCGCTGCGTGATCCACGACCGCTTGCATCCACGTGCCCGCGATGGCGGCGCCGCCTGCGAACCTACGGACTCGGCACCCTGGCGATCTCTGCCCTGATCGCCATCAGCTCACTGGCGCTCTCCGATCGGACCGCGCTTCTGGTCCTCGGCGCGCGAATCCATCGATGGCTGGACGGGGCCTTGGCCTCGAGCCCGATTGCCTGGACCGCCCTGCTGCTCGGCCTGGTGCTCGCGTGCCTCGCGCTCCTGCGTCGTCGCTTGCGCCGGATCGAGGTGCCGCGACGACCGAAGACCGGCTTCGTCCCGAAGGAGGTTGCAATCTTCTGATCGCGCCAGAGGAGGCGGGAGCCACCGTGCTCGACTGTGATCGGTAGACCGAAGACCACGCGATCACGGTCTACCCGGATCCGACCCAGGTGGACTCTCAGTTCGAATACCAGCTCGATCTGGACGGCGGGCGACGCGCCGTGGGTGCGTCCCAGTTCTCCCACGGCCCCACCGAGGCCCCGGGAGCGGTCTACGCCTACCGCCCCGACGTCGCCATCGACGGCGACTACTTGCTCGCCGGGGCACCCCATGCGCTCGGTCTGGCCGGCGCGGATCAGTTCTTCTCGCTCACGCCGAATTCGCTTCCTGGGGGCTTCGCTCCCGCGGACGTCCTGGCGACCGTGCTGAGCTACGGGCCGGGCAAGCCCGGGTCGCTGGGCCTGCCGGTCTTCAGCTGCAAGACTGGGCCGGTTCTCGGTGAGACGGACCTGATGGGGCTCGGCCATGCCGCCGTCGGCACCGTGCCGATCATCGCCTGGTGCCTCGCGCCGGCAGCGGTGCGGTTCGATGACGGGCTGCTGCCGGTCAATCCCCTGGGCCCGATCCAGTTGCCGGTCGTCAGTCAGCTCGGCCAGGTGGGCTGTCCCTGGAACGTCAGCAGCGAGCCGCTCCACACCGCCCAGTCCGAGGGGCTCGCGCTGACGATCGGCGATTGCGGCCGAGGCCCTCTCGCGGTGCGCCGCGGACGGCTCGATCCCCAGTCGATGACGCCCCTCTCCAGGGGCTCGTCCGAGCAGATCCGGAAGTCGCTCGGAGCGGTGACCCATCCCGGCGGCCGGCGACCGAAGGAGCTGATGCCCGCGGGCCGGCGGCCCTGGCCGATCCGCGGCGCCATGTCCTAAGGGTTCGCATTTGCGGAACTTGTGGCGCCTCTGGATGTCTGCGGCAGGATTCATGGGGGATCCGACGGCCCTGATCCGTGTCGTCGTGAGAGCCTGCGTGATCCCGCATTCACCCTACGACAGCCCTCCAATGCTCTCCCCCTCGAGCCTGCTGCTTCTCGCGACCCTGGTTCCGACGACTGCCCAGGACTGCAACATGAATGGCGTCGACGACGCCATTGATCTGGTTCTCGGGACCAGCTTCGACTGCAACAAGAACGGTGTCCCCGACGAGTGCGACACGTGCACCGGCGAGATCACGCTGATCGACTTCGAGGGCTTCCCGGAATCGACCGCGATCAACACGCAGTACGCGGCGGCCGGTGTCACGTTCGGTCTGCTCGGCGAGGTCGGGGCGCCGATCATCTGCACCGAGGGGAGCCCCCAGGTCGGGTTCCAGGGCGTCGGCAACGATGCGCCAGTGGCGGGCCTCTCCGCCCTCACCGACCCCAACGACGGGCAGTACCACCCGATCGAGGTCCTGTTCGACCCGCCGGTCTCGAACGTGGCGATGTTCGCGATCGACATCGACGCGGGCGACGTGCTCGAGGTGCGTGCCTACGACAGCGGTTCGAGCCTGCTCGCCAGCACTGGCGTGGCCGACGGAGACGAAGGCACTGGGAACGGCGTCGGGACCTACATCCAGCTCATCGCGGATGGCATCTCGCGGGTCGAGATCGAGTTCACCAATCAGAACCCGGGATTCGCCATCGACGACCTCAGTTTCGAGCGCCCCAGCACCACCGCCGGCTGCAACGGACTGGTGCGCGTCGCCCAGGAGTCGAGCCCCGGCGCCGGCGACTTCGACGCCAACATCCTCGGCTACATCGAGATCTTCCCGACCAGCTCTGCGGTCGACTCGCTGTACTCCTACGACTTCCCCGCGTCGGATTCCTACAACGGCACATTGCTGGCTCTCGACAAGAACGATACCAACCTGGCCTTGATCCAGACCGGCGACGAGGGCCTGGCTCTGTTCGTCGTGCATGACGTGCCCGGGGACGGCGACGGCGGTCGCGCCGAGATGCGCTTCGACCTGACGGGCGACGCCGACGGGGCAGCCCTGGTGCTGCTCGACGATCCGAACCAATCGGACACCTTCACGGGCGTGGCCGGCGAGAGTACGTTCACCGCGCGCTGGAACTGGAGCGGTTGCTGCACGGACGGACTCGTGCTCGGTGACCTGGAGGGCCCGTGGGAACTCGTGATCGCCTTCACCGACGTCAACGGCAGCTCATCGACCCCGGTCATCCAGGGAGTCTTCGATTGGATCCTGCACTCGGCCGACGGCACCGACCTCGAGCTGGCCTTGGTGGCGGACCGGCGCGTGCGGCTGGACACCGTGGCCGGACCCTGCCCCCTGTCGCTGGCGCCGGACCTGGTGGACATCTCCCTGGGGAGCGGCGGGACGCAGGTCCTGAGCCTCGACGCAGGCCCGAGCCACGCCGGCGCGATCTACTTCCTGCTGGGCACGATCACCGGCACCCAGCCGGGCCTCGACCTGGGTCAGGTCACGCTGCCCCTCAACCCCGACCCCTACTTCAACCTCACGCTGGTCGACCCCAACGGGGCCTTCCTCTCGAGTCAGATCGGCTTCCTCGACGGCGCGGGGACGGCGACGGCGGGCCTGACCCTGCCCACCGGAATCAGCGGCGCCCTCGCGGGGTTGACCGTGCACCACGCCTTCACCTTGCTGTCGCAACCCTTCGTCAGCAATCCGTGCCCGGTGCGCCTGGTGCCGTAGGTGCCCTGGATCAGGACGCGCGGGCTCGGTCCCGCGCCGAGGGCTCACGGTCTTGATTCAACGGCCCGCCGCAGCGCTCGCACGAGCCCATCCGGGTCCTGGGTCCCGACCCCGACCGACCGTCCGCTGTCCAGCTCGATCCACACCGCGTCGAGTCCGTGGGCCCGCCACAGCCAGCCGTGGGTCGTCCAGCGGATGCCCCAACCCCAGTACCAGGGCGAACGCCGTGCCTCGACGCCCACGACGCGCTCCAGGGGGACGGTCCATCCAATCGGTCCCCGACCGAAATGCCAGCTCACGACGGCGCCGGTCACCCGCACCGTCAGGACGCCGAAATTGGCGACCAACAGGCCGAGGGCAACCAGCGCCACGCCGATCAGGGCCTCGGGCCTGGCGCCGATGGCGAAGATGACCGCGAGTACGAGGCCGAGCACGACCAAGAAGCCCGCGATCCCGAACAGCCACCATCCAGTCGACTTCGATTCGTAGGCAGTCATTCCTGAGCTGAAGGTGAGTCGCAGTTGAGAGCGGGGTCGCCCCAGGCATCGCGAGGGTGGGGTACGGTCGGCGGTGAGAGCACGGCGCGAACCTACGCGCTTGCGCCCGCTCCATTCGGTCCGACCTTCGATCCTCGGGGAATGCCCGCGCGCCCCGCCGCTCCCAGGACCCACGCCGAGCGGCGATCACCCTCGCGCGCTTCAGCCTGACAGCCCCAACTGTTCCATCATTCGCTCGCGGGGCGGGTGGATCGGGCCCATGGGCGAGCTCACCGGGATCATCGTGCGAATCCAGCGGGCGACGGTCCGCCGGCCGCGCTCAGTCGTGCAGTGCTCGCGCGGGGTCTGGCCTCCGAACATGGGCACCTGCTCGTCGAGCTTCGCCATGAACAGGGCCTCGATGCTGGCCCGGAGCGAGGCCGCCAGCTCCTCCGACACCGGCTCGGGTCGCTGCGGAAGCAGGTCGTCGGTCGCGGGTTCGCGGACGGGCTCGACCAGGCGCTCGAAGACCAAGCCCTCGACCTCGTCCAACCAGGTGCGAGCTTCCCGTAGACGTTCGGCCGAGTTGACCTCGAGCAAGAGCTCGTCGCCGAAGACCTCGAACCGGCCGAGCACAGTCAGCTCGCCGAACTCGCCTCGCAGCTTGGCGGGCTTGACCCACAACCAGCCGCCGCTCTCATCGCGCTCGAGGTCCCCCTGCGCATCCAGGGATCGCTCGAGCCCCATCCCATCGGCCACCCGGAACAGGGCCGTGACAGGATCGAGCAACTCGCCGTCGGTGTTCATCAACACCGGTGGCTCTTCTTCCTGGCTCTGCCACAACGTCCCGAACAGGTGCCCGCCGGCCCGCAGGCTGGCCTGGTCCCGATCGTGACCCGCGTTGGCGAGGGTCTCGGTGAAGGCCGCGACCTGGACCGGGCCGAGCGGAGGACCGGCGAGGCTCGGCACGTACCAGTCGCCCAGCCGCACCACGCGCATGGGGATGAAGATCCCGAGGATCGCCGCGCCGGACATGACCTCGTCCTGCACCACGTAGCGCTCGCCGGTCAGCACGTCCTCGACCTCGATCGACTCACCCGGCTCGGTTGCGTCCACCCGAAAGATCGATAGCACGGCATCCCGATAGGCCTCGAGGACGATGCGGTCGCGGGGATCCAGTTCCTCACGCTCCAGAAGCGCCTCGCAGCGGGTGCGGCGGTGGCGGCCCGGCCGGTGGTCCAGGAACAGCCAGCCCAGGACCGCGATCAAGGGGATCGGGTTCCCCTCGTCGAGTTCGGCCTCCTCGAGCAGCTCCTCGGCGAGGTCGCGGCGACCGAAGAAGCGCGCGGCCTCGCGATCCGTGAGCTCGTCCACCAGCGGCGCGACGTAGCGCGCGATCACGGCCCCCTCGACCCGCTTCCAGCCGTCGATGTCCTGCGGTATCTCGCCGCTCGTCGTCTCGATCTCTTGCTCGAGGATGCCCAGGGCCACCAACGCGATCTCCTCCACGATCGAGGGTGCCTCGACCAACTCGACCCTGACGCCGAAGCCGACCAGCTCTTCCTCGAACAGCGCCTCGACGAACGGGTCGTCGAACTGGACGCAGCCCGCGATCCCGAACGCCTCGTCGGCCTCCAGCTGCCCATCGACGACCGCTTGGAAGGCGATGATCACGTCGCCGGCACTGCCGCGCGGAACGAGGTCCGCGTACAGGGGCTCCTCCTCGTCCAGGTCGGCCACGACCAACAGGTCGGCGGGTCCGCCGTCGTCGAACTCGATCTCCGCCAACGGGCGCACGGCCACGAACCAGGTCGAGTCCGGACGCGGCTCGAGCTTGCCGAAGACTCCTTCCAGGGTGGGGAGTTCGTCGTGGTCCGAGTCCGATTCCGTCAGGGCGTTGTTCACCAATTCGTCCAGGACCGTCGGCCGCGGCAGGTAGCGCACCTGCCAGCGCGGCGCGCGCGGGCTGCCCTCCACCTGCAGCTCCAAGAGCTTGTTCGCTGTGTCCACGGACCCCGGAGTGAGCTCGCCGGCCTCCGCGGCCGCGAGCACCGCGCGGGTCACGGCCAAGAGGCGCTTGGCCTCGCCACTGTTGGGCGGCCGGGGGTCGCCCTCGGGCACGTCGACCGCGATGTAGGGCACCAGCTTCTCCCGCCGCGCCTGGACGCCGGCGACCCGCAGAAACTCGCGCTGGCGTGCGTCGAGGGACGACCAGCGCGCGACCCCCACCAAGCTGGTGCGCCCGATGATCTCGCTCGCGACCCGCCGGACCCCGAGCAGGTCGCCCACGTACAGCTCCAGCGCCCGTTCGCCACGCGCCAGAATCAAGCCGTACTCGCCCCCCTCGGCCCCCAGGATCTGCGCCACGAGGGGCTGCTCGTCACCCTCGAGCCGCACTTGGAACACGGCATCGAGCGGTAGAGGCTCCCACAGTCGACGCCGATGCAGCTCCATGGCGGCGTCGGCCAGGTCCTTGGCGAGGCGAGGTTGCATGAGGTCGAGGTTAGCGCGCAGACGCGGCGTGGAAACTGGCTCGGCACTCGAATCGCGACGGTCGCCGACCGGGACCGAGGGGCGAACGCCGACGACGACGCCCGCGCCGCAGTACCCGAACGCCGGGCGACCGCAATCTGTGCGGGCGAATGCGCGCTTCTTTGATGCACCGGGGGGTTCGTTGTGGATATGGAAGGCGTTCCAATCAAGGAGATGCGGGACGCGGGGGACTCGATCAGCGCACCTGCCAAGCTGACCGTCCGCGTGCCCGGAGGACGGAGACCCGCTCCAACGATTGCAGCCACCATGAGACGACGAGCATCCACCACCGTTCTGCTTTGGGTCTCGCTTGCGGCGGCGAGCTGCGTCTCCGTCCCCGAGGGCCAGCGCCTGTCCTCCAAGGTCGAGGGCCAACACCTGAGCCAGCGCGAGCTTCGCATTCGCCTCTACGACTTCGTCGTGCGCTTCTCCAGTGCCGTCGAGACGGCAGCGGACGAGATCGTCGCGCGGACCGAGTCCCACGCCGTGCGCGAGCGGGCCCTGTTGTGGAAGACCGGCGCGGTGCCGGCCTGCGAGAGCGCGGCCTTCGACGCGGACCCGCTGGTGGGCTTCGTCGACGTGTGGACCCTCGTCGCCCAGATGGGCGACTACTTCGAGGGCGACGAGGGGGCGGCGGACTTCGGCGATCTGGTGGCGGTCGCGCGCCGGGTGGCCGTGCAGCTCGAGCGCGAGGTCGAGTCGATCGGCGTGGACCTCCAGGGCGCCGAGGGCGCGGCGGCCATGGGTGCCGCGGTGCGCTCCTTCGCGGGCGAGCACCCCCTGGACGCCCCGGTCTTCGTGCGGCCGGCCGAGCTGCCGGTGTACGACCTGGCAGAACGGGCCTCGACCGACGGGCTCTTGGAGGTCGCGGCCACCGCCGACGAGCGCCTGGCGGAGGCCCAGGACCGCATCACCATCTACGCCGCCTCCCTGCCGCGCCAGGCGCGGTGGCAGGCGGAGTTGCTCGGCGAGCAGCTCCTCGGGCGCCCCGAGGTCGCCGCCCTGACCGGCCTGGCTAAGCAGGTTCCGACCCTGGTCGCGGCCGAGCGCGGCGTGATCCTCGCGGCCCTGAGCGCCGAGCGGGCGGCCATGGTCGAGGCAGCCGACGCCCAACGCCTGGACACCCTCGAGTTCGCGCGCGGCGAGCGCGAGGCTTCGATCGCCAGCCTCGACGACCAGCGGCTAGCGACCCTCGAGGCCCTCTCCGCCGAACGGGTCGCCGTCCTGGAGGACATCGACCGCCAGCGCGAGGCGACCCTCGCGCACCTGAAGTCGGAACGCGAACAGACCCTCGAATGGTTCGCCAGCGAGCGCAACGCATCGATCGACTACGCCTCCGACGCCACAGCGCGCACCGGCGAGCGAATCCTCGGCCGTGCGTTCCTCTACGCCCTGGCGCTCATCGTCGTTCCGACCCTGCTGCTGGTCATCGCGATCGCGGTCGTGCGGCCCAAGCTGACCGTCGACTTCTCACGCCCGCCGACATCTCGAGAGTGACCTCGAGCGCTGCGGAGTCGCGCGCCCCGTATCGCTAGTGTCCTGGATCAGGATTTGGGCGTCACCTCCCGGGCTCCGATCGCCGCTGGCGTCGCCAGCGCCTCCTCCGAGTATCGCAGCGGATACGCGTCGTCGGCGCGCCTGGCCAGCATCGATCGGACCTCCGGGAAGTGACGCCGAAATCCTGATCCAGGACACTAGTCGACGATCCACAGCTCGCCGGGCTCCAGCCGATGGTGGGCGACGACCGCCCAGTCGCCCTCGCCGCGGCGCATCAGGGTCAGGTCGCCGACGGGAATCCCCGTGAACTCGAACTCGTCACCTTCACCTTCACCGGCGGTGAGCCTCGCCCGGGCGATGATTCCGTCGCCCAGCTCCTGCACCAGCTGCAGGACTGCACCGCGCTTCCCGGCCGAGCCCCGCACAGCGCCGGTGGCCAGGTCCAGCTCCACCTCCGCGGTCCGCGGGCCGATGGTCACCTCGACCTCGATCGAGCGCTCGACCTCGCCGCCCTCGGGCGAGCGCAGGATCAGAGTCGCCGTGCCGGGGAGCGCGGGTGCCTCGAAGCTACCGTCGTCCGTCAGCACCACCGGCTCCAGGGACTCCGGACGTTCGAACGGGTCACCGTGGGAGACGTGGGCGCTCCAGCCGGCAGCACCTCGCCCGTCGAACCGCAGGTGCCCGCGCAGGGACAAGCCTTCCTTCCAACGGGTATCGAGCTCGAAGGCCGTCGTGCGTCCCTCGACGATCACTACGTTGGGCTCGAGGCGCGCCTCGCTCGCCGGAACCATGGACAGCATGCGTCCATCGGGAACCTCGTCGCGGTCCTCGACCAACCATCCGCCGGGCGTGAGGTGCTCGAATCGGAAGGCGCCGTCTTCGTCCGTGCGCGTCACCAGGGGCCGGCCGTCCGCACGCGAGATGGCAACCACGACACCCGCGACCGAGCGACCCGCCGGGCGCAACACGCGCCCCTCGAGCGTCCCACCGGCAGTCATCTCGATCACGATCTCCGGGACCCGGGCGGCCTCGAAGACCTGCCCGATGGCGTACTCCGCGCGGGCCAGACCCGGCTTCTCGACCAGCAGGGACCAGAACTCATCCCCCGGTTCCGAGAGTGGAACCTGGAAGCGCCCGTCGGCGCCGGTCTCGATCGGCGTCTGGTTCCCGAGCAGGCGCGACTGGAAGCCCTTGTAGACCACCCGCGAGCGCGCATCGACCGCCTGGACCAGGTGCAGCGTCGCGCCGGCCACCGGGTCGCCGCCGGCCATTACCACGCCCGCGAGGTGCGGCTTGCGAAGCAAGGTCACGACGAGTTCGTCGCCAAGGCCGATCGGATCAAGCGGCTCGATCCGACGGGCCTCGTAGCCGTCCGAGCCAAGCTCCAAGCCGAAGACCTCGTTCGGCAGCACCAGCGAGCAGCGTCCGTCGTCGTCGGTACGGCTGCGGACGAAGCCAAAGCCCTCGTCGCCCACATGGATCATCATCCAGGCGCCCGCGAGCGGTTCCCCCTCTTCGCTCTGCACCGCGACCTCACAACGGCGCAGGGGCGTCAGCCGCAGCACGACCTCGTCCCCACCGGGGCTCGCGACGGCCACCAGGGAGGCGGAGTAGGCACCGCTCGGGTCCTGCGCCAACAACTTGGTGGGCGCCTCGACGGGCGGCTGGAACTGGAAGCGGCCGGCCTCGTCCAGCTCGATCGCCCGGCTGCCGAAGTAGCCGTGCTCGCCATAGCGCAGCAGCGCTTCGGGCGCTGGGGAACCGTCCGGATGCACGACGCGCCCCGCTATCAACTGGCTGCGGTCGAGCGGAGGCAGCACCAACTCGACGCCCGAGCGGACCTCGCCGGCGTCGAGTTCGATCGGCTCGCTCAGGTTCCAGCCCAGCCCGGGCAACCGAAACCACAGTCGCAGGGGACGAAGTTCCAGCCCGTCCAGGGCGAACTCGCCGCGAGCGTCGGTCTCGGTCCGCAGCAACAGCTCGCCGTCATGGGGCTCCCAGGCCCCGCTGCCGATCAGCGTCGAAGGACGCTGCGACAGCAACGCCGCAGCCACGACCTCGACCCCGGCCGCTTCGATCCCGAGCGCGTCGACCACACGACCGCGAAGATCCGCGCCGAGCTCGAGGGTCAGGTCCCCGAGCTCGACCAGCGAGCCTTCCACCGCGGACTCGATCGACAGGCGCGCCGCGTGGCGTGGAGCATCCAAGCGCAGGGCCGCGTGCCGCTCCGGGGCCGCCCCGTAGCGGTAGGTGGCGGCCATGTCGATCTCGGCCGTGATGCGCCCGTCGGCCCCGCTGGGCGCGGAGGGCGCTCGGCCCTCGGTTCGGCCGTCGTGGCCCACCAACGTCAGCCGTGCGCCCGCGATCGGCAAGCCCTGGGGATCCACCGCCCGCAGGGTGAAGCCCGATCGCGTTTCGACGGCGGCGGCGGTCTGGGATCCGTCCGGTGCCCCGACGGCGACTGCGGGCAAGGACTTCCTTTCACCCGCGCTGAGAGCCCCCTCGGCCCGTCGCCCCGTTGCGGTGCGCGACGCGGCCGCGGTCACGTTCCCCGTCTCCGGTCGAGCCGCCGGCGCACCGACGCCAGCGGCTTCTTCGGCTCCAGGGAACCGGTTCGCACCGATCACAGCCAGGACTGCGGCGACGGCCGCGGCGACGAGCTTGGTCGAGGTCTTCATGGCAACTACTCCAGTGATGCAGGCGGCGATCCACAGGGCCGGCCCGGCAGGCCGCGCGATCCCTGCGGCGAGCCCCAGGGCGGCGATCGAGCGGTGGCTCGAGCCGCCCTGCTGGATGCGGTGCAGCTCGCGCAACCGCGTCAGAGCGCGGGCGAGCTGCGAGCGCACCGTGGCCGCGGGGCGTCCCGTCACGCGGGCGATCTGCGCGGCCGACTCACCCCGGTAGAAGTGCCGCAACAGGACGGACCGGTAGGGCTCGCCCAACGCCGCGACCAACTCCGCCAGCCGGCGCTGCTCCTCGAACTGCGCCAGGACGTCGACCTGCGCCGGCAGTGCTTCCGCGCGCGCGGCGTCGGTCTCGCGTCGCCGGCGGCGATCGTCGCTGCGGTGACCCGCGCGCAACAGGTTCCGCAGCACCGTCGAGAGCCAAGGCCGCAGGGGCTCGCCCCTGCTCGGCGGGTGCTCGAGCGCGGCCACGAGGGTCCCCTGGGTCAGGTCATCAGCCGCCGCACTGTCCCGCGCCAACCGCCGAGCCAAGGCACGCAGCCAACCGACCTCCGCCAGGAGTTCGTCGATCGCGACCGGCGTGGATCCGCGGGAGCCCATGCAGAGCAGCATTCCGCGGATGGGCGGATCGTTGCAAGCATCCGGCAATTCCGACCAACAATGCGGAGTCGCACACTTCGTGGTTGCCGAACAACAAGCAGGCGCCGCACATGATGTGCGGCGCCTGCTAGCTGTTCGGCAACCACGAACTGTTGCGACTCCGTACTGTTGCGACTCCGTACTGCTGGCGCCGGTCACCGCAGTGGCCGGCGCGCAGGCCTCAGATCAAGAGGCGGTCAGCGTGAAGCCGATCGTCTGAGCCGGGTCACCGCTGGTGACGGTCGCGGAGCCCGCATCGACCTCGACATCGACGTTCCCGCCGTCCTGCAGGACGATCAGGCCCCCGGAGGGACCAACCAGAATCAGGACGTCCTCGACGTCGCTCCAAAAGGCCGGAAACTCGAGCCCGTACAGCGACGGGATGTCGGTCGTGGTAATCGTTGCCAGTCCGGCGAACTCAGCAACGGCTGCCGCACAGGCCTGTGTTTCGACCGACTGGTCGAACGCGGGAGTCGCGTTGCCGGCGGTGGTGATCCCGGCGGTGATCCCGGCGGTGGTGAGGGTGATGAGGACCATGGTCCTCGCGAATCGACTCGTAAGAAGGTTCTGCATGTCGTTTTGCCTCGTAGAAGTTTCGGAAAGGGACGAGGGCGCGGGAGAGGCAAAGTCGCGACCTCGAGCACCCAGCCTAGCCACTGCCAAGGCGCTGTCCACCGGCCGAGGTCGATCGGGCGACAGAAGATTCCGCGCGTCGGATTGCCGCGCCGATGAACCTCAAAGGCGATCCGCAGCCAACTCTGTCCCGCCATTGGACTTTGGTTCATCGGCCTCGACCCCAGGCAGAAAACCCCAACTTTCAGAACCGTGCTACCCGTGGGCGGGGACGCGCGTCGGCGTGCTGGACAGGGTCACGCTCGACTTGCGCTGCATGAAGAAGTCGCGGCTCCAGGCGCCTTCGAACAGGATCGCGTAGCGGCCGACGCGGTCGCGACACAGGGCGGCGCCGGTGGGCAGGGCCAGGTCGTCGAGGGCTTGGCGGTCGACGGAGCCGTCGAGGGGATCGCCTTCGATCCAGGCCATGGCCGACCAGGGCGATTGCTCCAGGCGCGTGGTCGCGCCGTACTCGCTCTCGAGGCGGTGGCGCACCACGTCGAACTGCAGGGGGCCGACGGCGCCCAGGACGGGGATGCGCTGGCCGCTGCGCTCGAGTAGGAAGGACTGCACCACGCCCTCTTGCAGTAGCTGGGTCAGGCCCTTGGAGAAGCGCTTCTGCTCCGCGGCGCCGTCGCCGTGGAGGAAGGCGAAGTGCTCCGGCGCGAAGGCCGGGATGCGGTCGATGGTGAGCGAGGCGTCCTCGGCCAGGGTGTCGCCGATCTGGAAGTCGGAGCGGCCGACGATGCCGACCACGTCCCCGGCGAAGGCCTCGTCCACCGTCTCGCGTTCGCGGCCGAAGACGCGGTGCGAGCTCGTCAGGCGCACGCGATCGCCGGTGCGCGTGTGGAACACCGGCATGCCGCGCTCGAAGCGCCCGGAGCAGATGCGCGCGAAGGCCAGGCGGTCGCGGTGGCGCGGGTCCATGTTGGCCTGGATCTTGAACACGAACGCGGAGAAGCCGGGGTCGTCGGGCTTGACCACGCGCTCGCCGGCGCGGCGCGCCTTGGGCGGCGGGGCCAGCTCGACCAGGGCATCGAGCAGGAGCTCGACCCCGAAGTTGCGCACGGCGCTGCCGAAGTAGACCGGTGTCAACTCGCCGGCGAGGATGCGCTCGGGGTCGAAGGGCGCCGACGCGCCGTCGAGCAGCTCGAGCTCACCGATGGCACGGTCGATGACGTCCGGCGCGAAGGCGGCGCGCACCTGAGGATCCTCGAGGCTGCCCACGGCGACCGGTGCGCGGAACGCCCCGCCGGGCGTGCGCTCGAAGTGGTGCAACAGGCCCGAGCGCCGGTCCAACACTCCGCTGAAGGCCGCGCCGCTGCCGATCGGCCAGTTGGCCGCAAAAGCGCTGATGCCGAGCACCTCTTCCAACTCGTCCATCAGCTCCAGCGGGTCCCGCGCCGGCCGGTCGAGCTTGTTGATGAAGGTCAGGATCGGCACGCCGCTCTGGCGGCAGACCTCGAACAGCTTGCGCGTCTGGGCCTCGATGCCCTTGCTGGCGTCGATCACCATCACCGCCGAGTCCACCGCGGTCAGCACGCGGTAGGTGTCCTCGGAGAAGTCCTTGTGCCCCGGCGTGTCGAGCAGGTTGAGGACGTGGTCGCGGAAGTCGAACTGCAGCACCGTGGAGCTGACCGAGATGCCGCGCTGGCGCTCGAGCTCCATCCAGTCCGAGGCCGTCGAGCGCTGGTTCTTGCGCGCCGTGACCGACCCGGCCAGACCGAGGGCGCCGCCGTAAAGGAGCAGCTTCTCGGTCAGCGTGGTCTTGCCCGCGTCCGGGTGGGAGATGATGGCGAAGGTGCGTCGCCTGCGGATCTCGCGGTGCATGGGGAGGGGGTCGGTGGGAGGACCATGGCCGAGGCGGGAGGGGATCCACCGGGGCGCGGCGAGCCCCGATCCGGCGCAAGGGCGAACACGATACAGCCCACGCGCGTGGCTGAGTCATGCCGCTCCGTAGTCGATCCCGCAGGCGGAGGGCCCGTCGCCCCCCTCGAGGGGGTCTCGAGCACCTGGCCCTCCGCGCTACGCAGACCCGGCGAAGATCGCCGGCTAGGATCTGAACGCGACTCCGCCCCCCCACACTCGACCGTGACCATGACTACACGCAGATCCTTCCTGGGCGCCGGCGCCGCCCTCCTGGCTGGTGCGACCCTGGGTCCGGCCGCGCTCTCGCGCCCCCTGGCGGCCGCGCCGCGGTCGGGAAAGCCCCTCGACCTGCTCTTCCTGGGCGGCACCGGCTTCATCGGTCCGCACCAGATCGAGTACGCGCTCCAGCGCGGACACCGCGTGACGATGTTCAACCGCGGCAGCAAGTCGGGGCTCTACGGCGACCGCGTCGAGGAGCTGACCGGCGACCGCGACCCGAACAAGGGCGACGGGCTCGCGGCGCTGGCGGGCGAGCGCCGCTGGGACGCGGTGATCGACAACTCCGGCTACGTGCCGCGTCACGTGCGCGCCTCGGCGGTGCTGCTCGAGGGGCGCGTCGGTCGCTATCTATTCACGTCCACGGTCGCCGTCTACGACTACGAGGCCCAGCCGAGCGTCGATCGCGACGGCCCGCTGCTGCCGGCGCCGGATCCGGACGTGGAGACGGTCACAGGAGAGACCTACGGCCCGCTCAAGGCCGAGGGTGATCGCATCGTGCGCGCGGTCTACGGCGAGCGCGCCACGGTCGTGCGTCCCTGCTACATCGTCGGCCCGGGCGACACCACCGACCGCTTCACCTACTGGGTCGACCGGTTGCACCGCGGCGGTGACGTGGTCTGCCCCGCGCTGCCGGGCAACGAGGTGCAGTGGATCGACGCGCGCGACCTGTGCCCGTGGCTGATCCGCCTGGTGGAGAACGACACGCCCGGCGTGTTCAACGGCGTCGGACCCGCCTCGAAGCTGACCAACGAGCAGCTGATGTGGGGCCTGCGCGCCTTCAGCGCCGCGCCCACGCGCCTGCACTGGCCCAGCGCCGACCTCGTCGACGAGCTGAAGTTCCCCACGCCGATGTTCGACTGGGGTCGCATGGACCGGCACACCGACGCCAGCGCGGCCGTCGCGGCGGGCTTGACCTACCATTCCCTGGCGGACACCGCGCGGGACACCCAGGCCTGGTGGCTGGCCCAGCCCGAGGAGCGCCGCGCAGGCGCCCGCCGCTGGCCTACCGCCGAGCAAGAAGCCGCCATGCTCGAGCGGCTGCGGCGTTGATCGCGGCAACCTCGAATCCCCGCGCATGAGCCACCAACGCAGCGAACCCCGGTCCGACCACCGCACCGAACTCGAGGACATCGCCAAGACCGCGATGGTCGAGCGGGGCTTCCTGCCCGGCTTCTCGACCGCGGTCATGGGTGAGCTGGCGGCGCCCACCTCGCGCACCGACCACGCGGGCGAGGCGCGCGATCTGCGCGACCTGCCCTGGGTCTCGATCGACAACGACGACTCGCGCGACATCGATCAGTTGACTGCCGGCGAGCGCACGGCCGACGGCGCGACGCGGATTCTGGTGGCAATCGCCGGCGTCGCCGACACCGTCGCTCGCGACTCTGCCATCGACCGGCACGCCCGACACAACACCACGTCGGTGTACACGGCTCCGATGGTGTTCCCGATGCTGCCCCTCGAGCTCAGCACGGATCGGACCTCCCTCAACCGGGGCTGCGAGCGCGACGCGGTGGTCGTCGAGTTCGTGGTCGACCCGCGCGGCGGCCTGGGTGCCAGCGACGTCTACCGGGCGTTGGTCCGCAATCGCGCGCAACTCGCCTACCCGGGCGTCGGTGCCTGGCTCGAGGGCGCGGGGGAGGCTCCCGGCCCGCTGGCCGACGAGCCCGCCCTGGCGGAGCAACTACGCCTACAGGACGCCGCCGCGCAGCTGCTCGAAGCCCGTCGCCGGGAGGAGGGCGCGCTGGAATTCGACACCCGTGCGCCGCGCGCGGTCTACGTCGAGGGCCAGGTGACCGGCTTCGTCGAGGGGCACAAGAATCACGCGACGAAGTTGATCGAGCACTTCATGGTCGGCGCCAACGGCGTCATCGGCCGCTATCTCGCGGCACGCAGCTCCGGGATCCAGCGGGTGGTGCGACGGCCGAAGAACTGGCCCCGCCTGCGCGAGATCGCGGCGGGCTTCGGCGAACAGCTCCCGAGCCAGCCGGACGGCCCCGCCCTGGCACGGTTCCTCGTGAATCGGCGCCAGGCGGCACCCGAGGCCTTCCAGGACCTGTCGCTGGTGGTGATCAAGCTCCTGGGTCGAGGCGAGTACGTGGCCGGCGGCGAGTCCGGTCACTTCGCCCTCGGCGTTCGCGACTACTCCCACTCGACGGCTCCCAATCGCCGCTTTCCCGACCTGGTCAACCAGCGCATCCTGCTGGCCGCCCTGGCCGGGAACGAGCCCCCCTACGATCCCCGCGAGCTCTCCCGGATCGCCGAGCGCTGCACCGAGAAGGAGGCCGACGCCGAGAAGGTCGAACGCCGGGTACGCAAGTCCGCCGCGGCCCTGTTCCTGCGCGGCCGCACGGGTGAGAGGTTCGACGCGATCGTCACCGGGGACTCCGAGCACGGCACCTGGGTCCGCATCGCCAACCCGCCGGTGGAGGGCATGCTCGTGAATCACAGGGGTCACCTGGGCGTGGGCCACGCGCTGCGCGTCGAGCTCGTCCGAACCGACGTGAGACGGGGCTTCATCGACTTCGAGGCGATTTGAGTTCGATCGCCCGAGTCCTTCGCAACGCTGCGCGGCGGCACCAGGCGGCCGAGTTGCCTGGGTCGCTCGAATCGCCTGATTCGCTCGGGCCCCCGCGCGCTGCTCGAAGCGCTCAGAGCGCGTCGGCGATCAGTCCCGCCAACTCGATCTCGCCCTGACACCCGGACACGCTGTCCGTGGTCCAGACGTTCGCGATTCCCGCCGCGGCCAGCTTGGCCAGCGCATCGTCGGCGAAGATCCCGTGGGTGACGACGGCGCTGATGCTGCGCGGCCCGTCCTTCGCCACCGCCTTTGCCACCGCGACCAGGGATCGCCCGGTGCTGGCGATGTCGTCGACCAAGACCACGTTCCGATCGGCGAAGCTCCGAGCGGGAAGGGACACCTCCACGTCGGCGTCCCCGCGGCGTCGCTTGGTCCCCACGGCGTAGTCGAGACCCGAGCACTCCGCGATCGCCGCGACCCACTGCTCGGACTCCTCGTCGGGTCCGACCAGCAGGGGCCGGTCGACCCGGGCCTCCAGGAACGCCGCGATGGGTCCGGTCGCGGACAGCACCACGGTGGTCAGGCCCGGGGCGAGCAGGTCCAGGTTCTTGGTCCGGTGCAGGTGGGGATCGACCGTCAGCAGACGATCGAACTGACCCGCCAGGAAGCGCGTGATGACCCGCTGGCTGACCGCCTCACCCGGCCTGAAGGCCTTGTCCTGGCGCATGTAGCACAGGTACGGCGCGACCAGGGTCAGGTGCTCCGCGCCGAGCTCTCGTGCGGTCTGAGCCGCGAGCAGCAGCTCGATCAACTTCGCGTTCGGATGGTCCAGGCTACGCACCAGCACGACCGACTTCGGCAGCGACGCCGGCAAGCGGAGCCGCGACTCTCCGTCCGGAAAGCGGTGCACCTCGACCTGCGAGCCTTCGAGCCCAGCGGCCCGCGCCAGGCGCCGCGCGGGCGCGGCGTACTCGTCGAAGAAGAGCATCCGCGTCGGCCCGTCCTTCGCGCTCACGACAGCTCCTGCGTCAGCGCCGACCCGCCCGCACGCGCGCCCACCTGGGCACTCGCCGCCTCGATGGTGTAGCCGACGCTCTGCTTGACGCGCTCTTCGGCGAAGCGCGCGTCCGAGGGGAAGTCGGCGTAGACGGTGTAGAGCAGCTCGCCGGCGTCGACTTGGTCGCCGAGCTTCTTGTGGAGGTCGACCCCCGCGCCGAGATCCATCGGCGCTCCGGCCAGACGAGCGATACGGGCCAACTGGTGATTGTCGATCGCGGTCACCACACCTTCGCGCTCGCTGCGCACCTCCTGTCGCAGGCGCCCGGGCTGCCGGGGCGGACCGTCGACTTCGCCCTGGGCGACGATGATGTCCCGCATCTTCGACAGGGCGCGACCGGAGTCCAGGATGTCCCGCGCCAGGGCGAAGCCCTGACCCCCGCGCACGTCCGGGTCGAACTCGAGCACCCGCCCAGCGAGTCGCAAGGCCTTCTGGCGCAGGTCCTGGGGCGCGACGGCGTCGTTCTGCAGCACCTGCATCACGTCGCGGGCCTCCAGTACGGGACCGATGCCGCGTCCGATGGGCTCCGAGCCGTCGGTCATGACGACCTCGATGTGCAGACCCAGCCGGTCGCCGACGAACTCGAACAGCTTGCGCAGCCGCAGGGCGGCGCCCATGTCGCGGACCTTGGCCGATGGTCCCATCGGGATGTCCACCAGCAGATGGGTCGCCCCCGCGGCGATCTTCTTGGACAGGATCGAGGCCACCATCTGGCCCGGCGAGTCGATCGACAGGGGGCGTTCGACCGAGATCAAGAAGTCGTCGACGGGCGCCAGGCGCGCGGTCCCGCCCCAGGCCAGGCAGCCCCGCTCGCGCCGGACGATGGCCTGAATCTCGTCCATGGGGAGGTCGACCCGCGCCAGAACGCTCATCGTGTCGGCCGTTCCGGCGGGCGACGTGATCGCGCGGCTGGACGTCTTGGGGATCAGCATCCCGTGGGCGGCGACGATCGGGACCACCAGCATCGACGTCCGGTTGCCGGGAATGCCGCCGATGCAGTGCTTGTCGGCGACCAGCGCCTCGCCCCAGTCGAGCCGCTCGCCGGTCTCGACCATGGCTCGAGTCAGGTGCAGGACCTCCTCCCGCTCCAGGCCCGTTTGGCCGCAGGACACGAGGAAGGCGGCCATTTCCACCTTCGAATAGCGGTTCGAGACGATGTCGTTCGCGATCGCGCGGAAGTCGGGATAGTCCAGGCGCTCCCCGGCGATCTTGCGGTGGACCGCGTCGAGGGATCGCGGTGGCTCGGCGTGGTCGACGCTGCACTCGGCGCCCTCGACTGCCGCGAGCTGGTCGAAGGCCTGCTCGCCGAGGCCGATCTCACCGGTGCCGACGATGGACGCGTCGTCGACGATGTTGAGCAGCGCGACGATGCGCCGCCCCTCGCCGTTCGCCGACGACACGCGGACCTTCGCCAGGGCCTGGAAGCCCTCGGTTCGGTAGGCGGGACAATCGCGGTGAAGGAACGCGACGTTCTCTCGATAGGTGTCGATCGCCACCCGTCGCAGCCGCAGGGGCTGCGCGACTTGCGTGCTCATTGGAGGCCTCGGTTGGTCCGCCTTGGGCGGGACACCAAGCCTACTCCATGGACCACGGGGCTCGTCGGCGCTCACCCGCAACCCCTGCGGACCTCTCGCTTCCGTCACCTGCCAACCTGCACCGCGCGTCCGTCTCGTCGAACATCGGGCCGATCACCGAGAACTGGACGGCCGAGCGTGCCGGGGTGACTGCCCTTCAGGGTCGGTTGCCCGTCGACCCTCGGCGCGGACATCGCGACGACTCAGGGTTCGCGTCTCGACGGCCCACCAGGGTCCGACGATCTCGATCGGAGTCAGTGCACCACCACCGTCGAGACCTGAGTTGAGATTGGCCCCAGCTCGACCGCGCCTTTGAGCGCACCGTCCGCAGACTCCACGCGGACGGTGTAGAAGCCCTGGGGCAGCGGCCCGAACAGCGGGCGCTCGGGGTGTTCACGCTCGGGCTTGGCGGCGAAGTGGCTGCGGATATCGACCAGGCCGCCCCACTGCAGGCCACGGTCGTCGGTGATCGCGATGTGAGTGCGGGTCGCATCGACGGTGCCGTCTTCCAATGCGACCTCGAGCCAGCGGTCGGGGCCCAGGGTCAGCTCCACCCGGTCGTCCGAACCCACTTCCACCACCGTGGCTGCGCTCACACCGTCGTTGCGAACAGCAGTGACCCACAGGGGACCCAGGGGCAGCACGGGCGCCACGGCCGATCCGTCGCTCGAGGTGCGGGTCACCGTGCAGGGATTCAGGGGGCGGCCTTCGGCGTCGTGGACGAACAGGCTCGCGCCTGACGCGGGGCGGCCGAGGGCGTCGAGCGCGTGCAGCTCGACCGTCGCGCCGCCGACCACGGCCAGGTCGCCGAGGTCGACGGCCGCTGGCCCCTGCACCGTCGCCGCGTCGGACACGGTGCCCGCCTGGGGCAGGCCAGTCCCGTCCGGCGCGCTCCCGTGGACCACCGCCACGTAGCTGCCGGGCGCGAGCAGGTGGAAGGTGAAGCGCCCGTCGGCGCCGGTGTGGACCGAGTCGCCGCCGAGGGTCGGGGCCGGTTGGTGCGGCGCGCCGGCCACGCTGCGCAACTCGACCCGCGCGTCCTCGACCGGTGCGCCGGCGTCGTCCACGACCCGGCCGGCGAGGGTGGCGCCGCGCAGGTCGAGCACGATCTCCTCCACCGCGCCCGGGGCCAGGTCGAAGCCGAAGCGCTGCCCGCGGCTGGCGAGCCCCATCACGTTGGCGTGGGCGACCCAGGCGCCGGCTTCGGGCAGCTCGATCGAGAAGGCGCCCCCGTCGTCCGCGCGGACCACGTTGACCTGGGTCGGGCGCGCGGCCGGGTACCACTGCATCAGGCCGCTGATCGGTTCGCCGTCGTGCAGCAGGCGGCCGTGCACCCGCGGGGAGTCGCCGTCGACCAGGCCGAGCTCGAGGTGCTCGCTGCCGCCGTCGGCGAGGACGAACACAGCTTGGTGCAAGAAGGCCATGCCGCCCAAGCCGCCCGTGGGCTCGCCCGCTGCGATCAGCTCGTCGTCGCCGGGAAAGGTCGCTGCGCGCCAGGGGCCGGGGATCAACGCGTGGAGTTCGAAGCGTCCGAGCGCATCGGTGACCAGCTCGCGGAACTCCCCCAGGTCGGGACTCGAGACCTGCACCGATCGCCCGGCCACCGGCTGACCGTCGATGCCGTAGGCGACGCCGGTCACCGTGGCCCCGACTCGCAGGGTGTGGTCGATACCTTCGATCCGCTCGCCCGCGACGAGCTCCACCGGCCGCTCCGGACTCGCGGCGAAGCCCGCGCTGCGGGCGCTGAGGATGACGGTGGACGGAATCTCGAACTCCAATCGATAGCGACCCTCCGCGTCCGTCACGGCGCGCGCGCGCCGCGGGGTCTCGGGCCGGCGCAGGCTGAGGGAGACCTCGGACAGGCTGCCCTCGAAGACCTCCGCGCCGACCACCGGCTGCCCGGCTGGATCGAGCACTCGGCCGGACACGGCCGGCCCGCCAGTCGGCACGGGTCCGAGCGGCGCAGCGGATGGCTCGACGGGCATGTTCACGAGGGCTAGGCGTTGGTCCTCGGAAGCTGCCCTGGGCTCGGAGACGGTGTGGCCGGGGCGTTCGCTGCTCGCCGCTCCGTCGACCTCGGCGGTGACGAGGCCCTCGTCGGACGGTGCCACGGCCCCCTGCAGCACCAGCCCGCGGCCGAACCAAACGAGCAGACCCACGGACACGGCGGCGACGGCGAACTTCCACACGGCGAGGCTTTCGATAGTGGCGAGAGAGACGGCGGCGACGCTGGCGGCGCCACGCTCCGGCGTTGCGAGTAGGACCATTCCGGATAGCCACGACTCACGACCGCCCGGACGGCGGTCAAGTCGTTCGCGCAGTTGCTCCAAGCCCCGGGCGATGCGATTGCGAACCGTCGAGGCGGGCTCGCCGTCGCGCCGGGCGATCTCCGCCGCCGAGTGCCCTTCGAAGAAGTGCAGGAGCAAGGCACGGCGGTTGGGGTCGTCGAGGGCGAGCACGGCCTCGACCAAGAGGCGCTGGGCCTCGGCTCGACCGGCCAGCTCGGCTGACGAGGGCAGCTCGCCATCGGGCGCGACCTCACGCTCTCGCAGGTGCCGCGCGGAGGCCCGATCGAGCCGACGCAGGTGCACGCTCCGCAGGGCCGACTGGAGCCAGCCACGGGGCGATTCCAGGTTCTGCGGCGGGCGCCGGGTGGCCTTGAGCCAGACCTCCTGGACCAGGTCGTCGGCCCCCGCCTCGCCCGCCAGCCGTCGGGCCAGGCCGTGCAGCCAGCCCGCGTGGGCCAGGAGTTCGTCGATCGTCGCGCTCGAGTCGGACATCGCAGGGGAGGACACCGCCAGGGCCAAGAACGTCGCGGCAAGCTCGAGATTCTCTCGGGGGCCTCTGCGCCGGGCCCCGTCGGCAACTCCCGCAAAAGTGTCAAATCAGGTGTCGGTTCGGACGGGCCAACTCGGCGTGAGGGGTAGGCGACGGATGTCCCGTGGCCCTCGAACCCCTGGAGACCATCCGATGTTGCACCTGCTGACTGCTGCCGTCGCCCTCGCGGCGACCACCGAGAACCCGAAGACCTGGATCCCCCTGGCCGGCTCCGGCCCGGCTGGGGCCGCGCCGACCGTCGAGGTCGTGGACGAACTCTCGGGCCCCGACCGCACCGTCGTCCACGTTCGCATTCCCGGCATCTGGGCCGAGACGGTCGCGGGCGGGGACGGTCAGGCCTACACGCGCCTCGCCCTGCCCGGCCGGGCCTCGACCCTGGAGCTGCTGGGCGCGCCGGAGCTGCCGGTGCTGCGCTTCCGCCTGGCCGTCCCGCCGGGGGCGCAGGTCCAGGCCGGCGACGCGCCGGGCGAGCCCGTCGTACTGGTCGATCTGGACCAGGCGGGTCCGGGCGGGTCGGCCCTGCCGCTCGTCTACCCGGTGCACGAGCCCGCCTGGGACGGCGACCCGGACGCCGGCACACCCGCGGGCGTGCCGCCGGCCTTCCACTTCAACCCCACGATCTACTTCGGCTCGCAGGTCTTCCCGGCCAGCCTCGTGGACGCCCAGATTCCCGTCGAGCCGCTGATCGGTGGCGTCGAGGCTGCGCTGGTCGAGCTGCGGCCGCTGAGCCTCGATCCGCACGGTGGTGACCTGCTCGTCCGCGCCGACTTCCAGGCGACCTTCGAACATCCGGCCCCGGTGCCGTCGGTGCTGGTTCCGGTCACGCCGGGCACGGCCCAGTTCGTCGAAGAGCTGGCGTTGAACTACACCAAGATCGAACACCACTACTACCCGGCCATCCCGCCGAGCCTCGGCAATCCCGACCGGCTCTTGATCGTCGCGCCGAAGGCCCAAGCCGACGAGCTCTTGCCACTGATCGCGCAACGCCAGCTCTGCGGCTACGACGTGGAGTTCCGCGCCCTGTCGGACCTGCCGAACGTCAGCCCGGAGTCGATCCGCAGCGCGATCGGTGCCTGGGCCTCAACCGCGGCGCCGGGGGTCAGCTCCTTCGCCCTGTTGGTCGGTGACGTGCAGACCCTGCCCCTGCATCCGCCCCTCTCGCCCCAGGGTCTGCCGAGCGACGCGGGCTACGGGACGGCACTTCCCGGTGCGCCGGGAGTGCGGGTACACGTCGGGCGACTCTCGGTGGACGACGACGCCGACCTGGCCCTGCAGATCGCGAAGATCGTCGAGACCGAGCGCAGCGGCTCGACCAAGAACAACTTCAAGCAGCTCGGGCTCGCCTGCCACACCTACCACGACGCCCACGTCGACTACCTGGCCTGGGCGAACGAACTCGCCGCGCAGATCGCGGCGACCGGCTCGCAAGTCGTGCCCCAGGTCGTCGGCGGCGCGGACCCCGATGCGACGGCCAAACTGCTCGACCTCGTCGAGAAGGGCCTGGGCTACCTGCTGTACCGCGGCCAGGGCTCCAGCGCCGGTTGGATCGACTGGGCGTCGAACGGCGCCGACCTGACCGCGCTCGACCTGGCGCAGCTCGACAACGATCTGGCCCCGATCCACTGGGCCCTCGCGCCGTCGACGGCGGACATCTCCAGCGACTCCCTGGCCGAAGCCTGGATGAGCGCGGCCGGCGGCGCCGTGGCCGTCTTTGGCGCCGTGGGCGCCACGGAGAGCGTGTTGGTGCACGAGGTCGGGCACTGGCTCGGCCTGTATCCCGCGCAGCCGGTGGCCCTGGCCCACGGCAAGCTCCTGACCGCCAGCGAGCTGTCGGCCGAGCAGACCTACCAGCACACCAGCGGCGGCCCGGTGAGCGAGCGCTTCCTCTTGCTCGGCGATCCCGCGATGGTCGCACCCGTCGCCAACACCTCGCTCGAGGACGACGTCTGGATCGACGGCAAGCTCATCACCGCGGAGAACTACGACAGCGTCATCGTCGTCGGTGCGGCCGGGGGCACTGCGCACGTCCGCATCGGAGACCCGGACGGCAACCCGGTCGACGGCGCCCTGGTCTCGCTGGTGCTGGGTCACAGCTCGATCGGACCGGACGGCGAGCTGCTCCAGCCGCCCTTCCAACGGGACGTCTACACCGAGAACGGAGTGGCCGTGATCGAGATCGACCTCGGCGCCGCCGAGCTGGCCGCGGCTCTCGGGTTCGAGGGCAAGGGCCAGGGCTCGATGCAGATCCTGATGGGCGACGGCTCGGTGAAGTTCATCCAGGACAGCATCGACGTGCAGTTCGGCGCCGTGGTGGACCTCGGCGGCCAAGTGCCTGACGTCCAAGGCGTCGCGCCGCAGCTCGCGGTGCCCGCCGGCGCCGTGGTCGGCCAGCCCTTGAGCCTGGAGCTGACGAGCGCGCCGCCCGTGGCCTTCGGGAGCCTGTTTGTGGCCTTCGAACACCACCCCCTGCCCTTCGCCGGCGGCACCTTCCACGCCTTCCCGGTGGGCCTGACCTTCCCCTTCGCCACCGACGCGGCGGGACACCTGGCCCTGTCCCTCGGCCCGCTCCCGACCGCCCTGCCGCCCGGCTTCAAGCTCGTGCTGCAAGCGGTGGCCGTCGACCCCCTGGGCCCGCTTGGCCTGGTCCTGTCGAACGGCCTGTTGGCGACGTTCTGACCCCGGCGCTCACCCCGACCGCGGCACCGCGCCGCGGCCGGGGTGATTCGCGCGCGCCCTCAACCCCGCCGCGCGTCGATCAGCTTCTGCACCGTGACCAGGTGGTCCCAGGACAGGTGCTTGCGCTGGTACTTGCGGAACAGGAGGTCGTAGAGCTCCTCCAGGTCCTCCAGCTCCGGCGGATCGTGGGTGGTCCAATCGTCCTCGCCGACGCAGCGCGAGGTGATCGTCCACTTGGCGCCGAAGAGCTGGGCCCGCACCTCGCGCTTGCGGTTGTCGGCGGTGCGGGTCTTCCAGGCGTGGAGGTTTCGAGTACGGTTGGACACGGGCCTTGGCCTTGGGTTGAACGGGTCGATGAGAGGTTAGCCCGAGCGCACCCCGACCGGTCCGATCGATGCCCGAGACCGACGTCACCCACTTCCTCGAGCGCCTCTCCCTTGGCGACGAGCACGCCGCGGAGCGGCTGCTGGAGGTGGTCTACGCGGAGCTGCGGGCCTTGGCCGCGGCGAAGCTGGCCCAGGAAGCCCCCGGCCACACCCTGCAACCCACGGCCCTGGTGCACGAGGCCTGGCTCCGTCTGGTGGGCGACGAGCGCGCCGATTGGAAGAGCCGGCGTTACTTCTTCGGGGCCTGCGCCGAGGCCATGCGGCGCATCCTGATCGAAAGGGCGCGGCGCAGGGGCCGCTTGAAGCACGGGGGCGACCGCCAGCGGGTCGAGCTCGACGACCTGGCCCTGCAGGCCGAGACCGTCGACGCCGAGGCGGCGATCGACCTGTTGGCCCTGGACGAGGCTCTGGTCAAGCTCGCCGCCGAGGACCCGCTCAAGGCCGAGTTGGTGCAGTTGCGCTTCTTCGCCGGGCTGACCCTCGATCAGGTCGCACAAACCCTGGGCCTGTCCCCGGCGACCGTCGACCGCCACTGGGCCTTCGCGCGGGCCTTCCTGTTCCACGAGATCCAGGGGCGGGGCAGCGACCCGGGATCGTGAGGCGGCGGCGAGCGCCGGGTCAGGTCAGACGCTCCATGAACGCCAGGACGACCGCGTAGCGGCAGCCCTTGCCGATCCCGACCAGGATCAGGAAGCGCACGATCGGCGTCTTCATCAGCCCGGCGACGAACGTCAGGGCATCGCCGCCGATCGGCGCCCAGGCCAGCAGCAACGACCAGGTCCCGTAGCGCTCGAACCAGGCCTGGGCGCGCCCCAAGCGGTCCGCTCCGAAGGGGAACCAGCGGCGGTCCTGGAAGCGCAGCAGGTAGCGCGCCAGGGCCCAGTTGAACACGGCGCCGAGGGTGTTGCCGGCGGTCGCGGCGAGCCACAACAGCACCGGGTCGTAGCCCTCGACCGCGAGCACGACCAGGGCGATTTCGGAGTAGAAGGGCAGGATCGTCGCGGCCAGGAAGGACACGGCGAAGAGAGTCACGAGGGCTGCCAGCTCAGGCCTCCCCTGCAGCGACGGCTACCAGGCGGGCGAAGAGTCGGCGCTGTGCCGCCGCATAGAGCAGGTACTCCGGGTGCCACTGGACGCCGAGCACGAACTCCCGACCGTCGAGCTCGACGGCTTGGACGATGCGGTCCAGGTCGTGTCCGACGCTCCGCAGCCCCAGGCCCAGGGCCCCCACCGCCTGGGTGTGCAGGGAGTTGATCGAGGTCCGACCGCGGCCGAGGGTGCGGTGCAGGAGCGATGGCTCGGTGACGACCAGGGTCTTGAGCGGAAGCAGGGTGCTGCGGTTCGAGGTCAGTTTGCGGTGCGGTCGCAGGTCCCAGATCAGGTCGCCGCCCAGCCGCACGTTCAGCAGTTGCATCCCGCGGCAGATGGCCAGGATCGGCCGGCCGCCCTCCAGCGCCGCATCGATCACGTCCGCTTCGAACGCGTCGCGCTCGGGGTCGTAGCGACGCCGCGGCTGGCGCTCGGCGCGATACAGGGTGGGTTCGACGTCGTCGCCGCCGCTGATCACGATCCCGGCGAAGTCCTCGTGCGCAAACCGGTCGCCGGGGCGCAACTGCACGACCCTGGCGCCGGCGAAGCGCAGGCCCAGTTGGATGCACGCACGCGCTCCGACGGCCCCGGCGCGGGGGCCCGTCACGCCGATCAGCGGCCTGGACGCGGCGACAGCCAACGCTCGACCTCCTCGGCCCAGTCTCCGACCAGCCGCTCGAAGGGCCGATCCAGGAACGCGGCGTAGTGCCGACCGACCTCGTCGAGTCGCGGCCCGTCGGCGGCCAGGTGCTCGACCTCGAGCCACTGCCCCCACGGCACCTGGACGCCCCAGCCGGGCTCGTCCAGTTCGCAGTTCGGGAGTCGGTAGTGCAGCGCCGGGCGCGCCTTGACGCGCTCGTCGGAGACCACGCGGCGCAGCCGTTCCTCGTCGATCTCGGCGAACAGTGGCAGGAAGTCGAGCGGACGGTTGCGGGTGGGATTGGACGCCAAGTAGTCGTCCATCAGCCCGGCCAGGGTCGGGGCGTAGCCCGGGGCGACGACCCTTTGGATGTACTCGTCGGGAAAGGGGGCCGTGTAGCCGGTCAGACGTCGCGTGAGGTCGACGCGGCTCTCCCGCCGCAGCCAGTCCTGCAAGCACAGGAAGGCGCGCAGGTAGGCCAGCACCGTCGCGGCGTCCGCGCGGGGAATCTCGGGGTTGAGCTGCATCCCGAAGGCGTAGGTCCACCCCGCCCGCGTGCCGACCGCGCCCGCGCCGCGCAGGGCCGCGAGTACCGCCTGGACCTCTCCCAGGCGCGACATGGGGAGGGGCGGGCTGACCACTTCGACCGGCACCATGGCCTCGGCGCCGGCGCGTAGGGCTGCGTCGGCCCACTCCTCCGCCAGGGACGGCGCCTGCTCGGCCGCGGCCTGGTCGCGCGCCCGATCGCGGAGATAGGCGAAGTCGAGCTCCACCCTCCAGGGCCCCGCCTCGTCGCCGCGGATCACGTGCTCGTAGCGACTGACGACGTCCAGACGGCCCCCGAGGACCGGCAGCAATGCCGAGCTGGTCTGGGCCACATCGGGGCCGATGAACTCGATCTCGACGCCCACGCGGCGCTCGTCGCCCGACTCCGTCTGGCCCCAGGGCGGCGCGGTGGGAGTCCAAGCGTGGTCGAAAGTCATGGGGATTTGCGGCGACGGGCGCGGGGTGGAGTCGCGCCGGCGGGGCGATCGTAGGCCGCGATTGGCGCGAGGGGGACCCCACGATCGACAGCGGGCGCCGCAGCCGCGGTGGCGAGCAGCGAAGGTCCAGATCGTTCCCGTCGCGCGGGCGGACCCGACGCGAGATTTGTCGCCGAATGCGTGAGGCCGCCGAGCCCCGGTCGGCGCAGGAGTTCGCGCAGCACCTACGCTGACCCCCATGGACCCCGCACAGCGAGAACGCCTCGAGACCCTCTTCCACGCCTCCCGCGAGCGCGCGGCGGGTCCCGAGCGTGAGGCCTTCCTGGACGGCGCCTGCGGCGAGGATCGCGAGCTGCGCGACCGCGTCGACGCCCTGCTGGCGGCCCACGACGCCTCGGCCGAGTTCCTCGAGAGCCCGGCCGTGGAGCCCGGCTTCGAGGGCCCCGGTGCCTGGATCGGGCCCTACAAGCTGCTGCAGCAGATCGGCGAGGGGGGCATGGGCGTGGTCTACATGGCCGAGCAGACCTCGCCGGTGACCCGCAAGGTGGCGCTCAAGGTGATCAAGCTGGGCATGGACACCAAGCAGGTGATCGCCCGCTTCGAGGCCGAGCGCCAGGCCCTGGCGATGATGGACCACCCCTGCATCGCGCGGGTGCTCGACGCCGGCGCCACCGAGGCCGGGCGGCCCTACTTCGTGATGGAGCTGGTGCGCGGCGTCGCGATCCACAAGTACTGCGACACCCACAAGCTGCCCACCGACGAACGCCTGCGCCTGTTCGTCGACGTCTGCCGCGCGGTGCAGCACGCCCACCAGAAGGGCGTGATCCACCGCGACCTCAAGCCGGCCAACGTGCTGGTGACCTCCCACGACGGGCAGCCGGTGCCCAAGATCATCGACTTCGGCGTGGCCAAGGCCACCAACCAGCGCCTGACCGAGCGCACCCTGTTCACCGAGTTCCACCAGGTCATCGGCACGCCCGAGTACATGAGCCCCGAGCAGGCCGAGATGAGCGGCCTGGACGTGGACACGCGCAGCGACATCTACGCCCTGGGCGTGCTGCTCTACCAACTCCTGACGGGCACCACGCCGGTCGACCCCACCGAGCTGCGCACGGCCGGGTTCGAGGAGATGACGCGCATGATCCGCGAGGACGAGCCGCCCGCGCCGTCCACGCGCGTCAGCAAACTCGGCGCCGACGCGGACGGCATCGCCAAGAGCCGCGCCAGCGACGCGGGCAGCCTCTCGCGCCTGTTCCGCGGCGACCTCGACTGGATCGTGATGAAGGCGCTGGAGAAGGACCGCACGCGGCGTTACGAGACCGCGGCCTCCTTCGCCCAGGACGTGGTGCGCCACCTGGAGCACAAGCCGGTCGAGGCCGGGCCGCCGGGCTCGTTCTACCGCCTGCGGAAGTTCACCGGGCGCCACAGGCGGGCGGCGGCGGCGGCGCTGGTGCTGCTGGCGGTCGTGGGCCTGGGCTTGTTCGGGACCATCTCGGGCTACCTCGAGGCGCGCGCCGAGGTGGCCCGCTCGAAGGCGATCAGCGACTCGCTGCAGGACGTGCTGGCCATGACCGACGCCGCGCGCGCCTCCGACCCGGCGGAGGTCGAGGCGGTCCTGGCGACCGTGCGCGCGGTCTTCGGCGAAGAGGACGCGACCTACGCCGCCGTGCTCGACACCCTGGTCGAGCGGTTGCACGACGCCGGCGACTTCACGCGCGCCACGGAGCTGTGCCGCGAGTCCCTCGGCGTCTGGCAGCGCGTCCACGGCGAGGACCACCCCAACGTCGCGATCGGGCTCGGTCACCTGGGCCAGCTGCTGCGCCTGCAAGGCGAAGACGACGAGGCCGAGCAGTCCCTGCGCCGGTCCCTGGCCCTGCTGGAGGGCGCCTCGGACGCGCCGGGCCTGGCCGGCTACGAAGCGCGCATCGAGCTGGCGGACCTGTTGGCGAACCGCGGCGACTTCGCGGAGGCCGACGCCCTTTTCGGCGAGGCCCTGGAGCAGTTGCGCGCCGGCTCCTCGCCCTCGGGCTCGCGCATCCTGACCACCCTCGAGCAGCGCCTGATCGTGCAGGTCAACAGCGGCTCTTCGTCCGCCATCGAGACCCTGCGCCAGATCTACGACGAGACGCGCGACTTCTATGGGGACCAGGGTCCGATCGTCGCGGTCTCCGCCATGAGCCTGGGGTCCTACCTGGCCCAGCGCGGCGCGGCCGAGCAGGCCGAGCCCTACCTGCGCGAGGCGATCGAGCGCTTCCGCGCCTGCGGCCACGCGCGCGGCACCTACTACCTCGCCGCCAACGACGCCCTGTTCCAGATCGTGCGCACGCGCAAGGACCGGGCCAGCATCGTCGAGGCGGACCGGATGCTGCGCGAGATGATCGAGTTGGCGCGGCCGATCTGGGGTGCCGACGCCCTGGCCTCGAACCTGAAGTACTACGCCTCGCGCATGTCCGAGCGGGGCCTGCTCGAAGACGCCCTCGAGGCCCTGGCCGAGGCCCACCAGGTGCTGCTCGACGCGGGGCGCTCGATCGGCGAGCGCGAGAGCCTGCGCGACAACCTGGTGGTGATCGCCTACCGGCTCGCGCTGCGGCCCGGCCTCGAGCGGGCGTCCTACGACCTGGCCGCGGGCGCGGTCGAGCGCGCGCTCGTCGAAGAGCCGACGCACCCGGCGATGCTGACGGCCAAGGCCGTGGCGCGCTATCGCCTGGGTGACAACGCCGCGGCCGCGGAGCTCCTCGACCGCCTGCCCGGGTCGCTCACCTCGATCCAAGGTGGCCTGGCCGCCGAGATGGCGCCCGCCGACCACGCCTTTCGCGCCATGGCCCACGCGCGTCTGGGCCACGACGAGGTCGCTGCCGCGCAGCTCACCCTGCTACGCGCCACCTACGCCGATCGCGCCCTCGATACGGAGGCCGCCGCGCTGCTGCGCGAGGTCGAGGCCGTGGTCGAAGGAACACCCTCCGCCGACGTCGGCGGTTGAGCCCCTGTCTCCCGAACCTTCCGACTCCGAGTCCGCGAGCCCCCAGATGCCGACCCCGCACCTCCATCGCAGATCCTTCGCAACCTTCGCGGTCGCCCTGACCGTCGCCCTCCAAGCCGGCGCCGCGCAGGACCCGCAGGTCGACGGAGGTGTCGCCGCCGCCCAGCCGATCGACGAGTCGCCCTTCCCGGCCTCGACGGCCATCGCCGAGGGCGTGTCGCCCGAAGCTCTGGCGCGACTCGAAGCGCTGGTCCGGGGCTTCGTCGACCAGGGCCAGGTGGTCGGCGCCGAGCTGCAGGTGATCGTGAACGGTCGCTCGATCCTGCACGGGGCCTACGGCTGGCGCGACCGCGAGAGCGAGACGCCCATGGAGCCCGGCAGCGTGTTCTGCGTGCGCTCGATGACCAAGCCGTTGATCGGCACAGCCCTGTGGATGCTGATCGGTGACGACCTGGTCGAGCTCGACGACCCGGTCTCGAAGTACCTGCCCTACTTCGACGCCGAGGGCCTGCGCGACGTGACGATCGAGCACCTGATGACGCACACCGGCGGCTTTCCCTACTCCCTCTTGGTGGGACGGGACCTGGCCAGCCTGGGCGACATCCAGGCCGTGGCCGCCCTGGGTGCCGACTACACCCTCGACTTCGAGCCCGGCAGCGCCTTCCAGTACAGCGACCAGGGCACCGACACCCTGACCGCCGTGATCGAAGTGGCGAGCGGCGGCAGCGCCGCGGACTTCGTGCGCGCGCGCATCCTCGAGCCCCTGGGCATGGAGGAGTCGACGCTGTTGATGACCGAGGGCAACGCCCTACGGGCTCGCGCCTGTAGCAAGTACGCGGGCGCGCCCGGCGAATGGAAGCGCTTCTGGAGTCCGCAGGACCCGCCCCTGTTTCCCTTCTTCCTCGGCTCCCAGGGTCTCTACGCGACCCTCGACGACTACGCCCTGTTCATGCAGCTGTGGCTGGACAAGGGCCGCGCGGGGCGCGAGCGCTTGATCCGGCCGGCCTACGTGCGCAAGGCCCTGCGACCGGGGCCCTTCCCCCTGCCGGCCGGCACCGGCCTGCCGGGCGCGCGCGTCGACTACGGGCACCTGATGGAGCTGTGGACGCGGCCCGAAGAGGGCGCCGCGGAGGGCGCTGCGGAAGCGGAGCGCGAGGTCGTCGCCTTCGGCCACAACGGCTCCGACGGCACCCACGCCTGGGTCTTCCCCGACAGCCGCGCGATGGTGCTCTACTTCACCCAGTCGCGCGGGACCATGACCGGCGTGCAGGTGGAGGAGGCCCTGGGCGAGCTGTTCCTGGGCGCGCCCTTCGATCCCAACCAGCTGGCCCCGCCCCACGACGACTACCTGGGCTACTACCGCGAGAACGACGAGGACCTGTACCGGGGCATCATCGAGGACGGAGACGAGCTGGCCCTGGAGGTCCTCGGCCGCGGGGTGGTCGCCCTCGACTACGCCGGTGAGGATCAGTGGAAGATCCGCATGAACCCGGGCACGGTGCTGGCCTTCCAGCGCGGCGAAGCGGGGGAGGTCACGGGCTACGCCATTGGCGACCACCGCGAGTACCGCTTCGAGCCCGACGCGGACCTGCCGGGGGCCGAGGAGGTCGTTGCCAAGGTGCTGGCGGCCCACCGGCTCGACCTGCTCGCCGACCTGGGGCCCATGCGGCGCACGGGGACGATCGAGATCGCCAGCGTGAACATGGAGGGCGAACTCACGACCCTGACCGCCTGGCCCGACCGCTTTCGGGTCGACAGCATCACCGGCGAGAGCTTCGAACGCGTCGCCTTCGACGGCGAGGTTCTGCGCTCCGAGACCTCGGCCACGGAGTTCGAGGTGCTCGAGGGCGAACGTGCCGCATGGGCGCGCACGGACCACCTCCTGGCCCACTTCGGCGACCTGTCGCGCTGGCACTCGAGCTTGCGCGTGATCCAACGCCTGTCGGACGACGGCGTGGACGTCCTGATCGTGCGCGCCGGCGACACGTCGGGCCCGGCCACGACCCTCTACATCGAGGCCGAAACCGGCCTGGTGCGCCGGGTGGACAGCTTCGCGTTGATCCCAGGCATGGGGCGCATGGGCCAGTCCGCCGAGTTCGGCGACTTCCGCGACGTGTCCGGCATGCAACTGCCCTTCGCCACCAAGATCGAGCTGGCCAATCCGATCATCGGCGAGATCCGCGTCGTGATCGGGCAGACCGAGCTGGGCGTGGACGTCCCCGAGGGCAGCTTCGAGTTGAAGTAGCTGCGGCCCGAGACGGCGGCGACCCGCCCACCTTCAAGGGTGGACGGGTCGCCTGGGCCGAGGGATGCCGTCGCGGTCAGTTCAGGTAGAGGTCGACCTGGCCCTCGTCGGAGCCGAACTCGACGTCGAAGAAGGGCGCACCGATGGCGAGCACGTCGGAACTGGAGACGTCCGCGGCGGGATTCCAGGCCAGGGTCGCGCCGAACTCGGCTTCACCCTGGCTGCCTGCGACCACGGAGCTCGAGGCCGTTCGAAGGTCGAAGGTGTGGACCATGCCGATCGATTCGATGCTCGCGGGAGCGAGGGGCTCACCCACCGCGAGTTGGCCGGCACCGTCGCTGGCCAGGGCCCAACCGAAGCGGCCGCCGACGGTCGGAGCGCTGAACTGCGCCAGGCGTTGACCGTTGCTCAGCTCGAGCCACAACACCGAACCCGCCGTCGGGGGCGCGATCGTGCTGGCGGGCGCGCCGATGAAGAGGGACGCGACGCCGTCGCCGCTCACGTCCGGCCCGCGCTCGAGGGCGTGGCCGAAGTCATCGCCGGCCCTGCGCCCGAACCAAGAGGTCAGGGGTGCATCGGTCGCCGGCGAGAAGAGGTAGACGGCTCCCACTGCCGTAGCCACGCCGTCGTCGAGCGGTGCGCCGACAGCCAAGTCGTCACGACCGTCGCCGTTCACGTCACCGACATTGGCCAGGCTCCAACCGAACGAGCCGTTGTCGGCCCCGGGTGCCGAGAGCACGCCGAAGGAGCGGCCGGTCGCGCCGGACAAGAGCCAGACCTGGCCCGGTCCGAAGCCCGCGATGTCGCCGCCGCCGAAGGGTGCGCCGACCGCGAGGTCCGGGACGCCGTCGCCGGTCTGGTCGCCGATCGAGTCCAGGGCGCGACCGAACTGCCCGTTGGGCTCGCCGTCATTGCTCCACAGGGGCGCGGGGTTGCCGGCCGCGAAGCTCGCGCCGTCGATGGCGACCACGCGATCGGCATCGGGCGCGCCGACGAGCAGGTCGGGCACGCCGTCCCCGGAGAGGTCGCGGGAAGGCGCGATCCTCGCGCCGAAGCCGGTGCCGGCCAGGGCGCCGAAGGCCACGCCCAACTCGCGTCCGTTGGCGCCGGAGAAGAGCGACACGGTGCCGACGGTCTGCGTGCTCGACGACTGCTTGCCAGGGGCGCCCACCGCCAACTCGGACAGGCCATCGCCGTCGAGGTCGCCGACGAACGCGATCGACTCACCGAAGCGGTCGTCGGCGTCCTGGCCTTGCAACTGGATCGGTGCAGACTGCGCCGCCAGCGCGGGGGCGAGGGCGGCGCAGGTGAATAGGGTGCGAAGAAGCATGGGGCCTCCTGGGTCGGGGGTCGGGGCGTCGCGGGCCATCGGACTTCGCGTCGAGGGCCCGCTCGTGGTGCAAGGGGCTTCAAGCAAGGACCATGCCGGCCGCCTCGCGGGCCCGAGAGCGCGGTCCGGGCCGCGAACCGGAGGTTGAACCTCATGCGCACCAGAGGTTGATCCTCACATCCGGCGAGGATCGCGCGAGCGCCGTGCGCTACCGTCGCGGCGTGGAAAGCACATCGACGGCCGGTGCCCAGTCCCCCCTCGCGACGCCCTTCACCCGCCACGCGGGCGTCGAGGTGCCGCTGATCTGCGGGCCCATGTACCCCTGCTCGAATCCCGAGCTGGTGGCTGCGGTTTCGGAGGCCGGCGGCCTGGGCGTCTTCCAGCCCATCTCGTTGACCTACGTCCACGGGCACGAGTACCGCGCTGGGCTTCGCCTGATGCGGCGGCTCACGTCGAAGCCGATCGGCATGAACGCGCTGATCGAGCAGTCCTCGAAGCGCTACCACGCGCGCATGCAGGAGTGGATCGACATCGCCCTCGAGGAGGGCGTGCGCTTCTTCATCACGTCCCTCGGCAATCCCCGCTGGGTGGTCGAAAAGGTCCATGCGGTGGGCGGCGTGGTCTACCACGACGTGACCGAGCGCAAGTGGGCGCAGAAGGGCCGCGACGGCGGCGTGGACGGGCTGATCGCCGTCAACAACCGCGCCGGGGGCCACGCCGGAGCGAAGTCCCTGGAGGCGTTGCACGCGGAGCTCGCCGACCTGGGCCTGCCGATCGTCTGCGCCGGGGGCGTGGGCAGCGAGCAGCGCTTCGTCGAGGCCCTCGACGCTGGCTACGCGGGCGTGCAGATGGGCACGCGCTTCATCGCCACCGACGAGTGCCGCGCGGCGGAGCCCTACAAACGCGCGATCGTCGAGGCCGACGCGGACGACATCGTGCTGTCCGAGCGCCTGTCCGGCATCCCCGTCTCGGTCATCAACACGCCCTACATCCAGAGCGTCGGCCTGAAGGCCGGGCCGCTCGCCCGCTGGATGCTGCGCGGTCGCCGAACCAAGCACTGGATGCGCACCATCTACGCCCTCAAGTCGATCTGGCAGCTCAAGCGGGCCTCCCTCGACGAAAGCGGCTCCAAGGACTTCTGGCAGGCGGGCAAGAGCGTGGCCGGGATCGACGCGGTGGAGCCGGCGGGAGAGATCGTGCGGCGCTTTGCCGCGGCAGCGCGCGCGCGTCCTTGATTCAGACCCGGAAGGCTTCGATTCGGCAGCTCGCGTGAGCTGCCAAAGCCAGCGGCTCGTCGACTTCGATCGGGCTCACTTCGACTTGCGCCGGATGAACGACGCTTCATCGCTGGCTTCGCAGGCTCACGCGTAGGGTGCAATCAGATCGCCCTGGGCGAGTCTTCCGCGACTCATGGATCGGGCGCGCCCGACGGGTCCCAGCGGACCCCACTCGGACGACAGCGCTCGACGTCGCCGGGGAGCCTGAGGCGACCGACCCACGACCGAAGGTCCGTCCCATGCCTGCTCGAATCAACTCTCCCGCTGCCCTCTCTCTCGGCCTCGGACTCACGTGCCTGTTGTCCGCGGCCAATCCTGCGAGCGCTGCGCAGGAGTGCCTGGCCTTCAACTACCAGCCCACGTCCGCGTCGGCCGAGGGGCCGGTGGGCGACATCGCCTGCGCCGACTTCAACGGCGACGGCATCGACGACACCTGGATCGCCAGCCCGTCGGCGAACTACCTGCGGATCCTGCTCGGCTCGCCGAGCGGCACCGCCGGCGAAGCGACCCTGGCCGTTGGCACCGGCCCCACCGCGATCGCTTTCGGCGACGTTGACGGTGACGGGGATCAGGACCTCCTGGTGGCCCTGCAAGGCAAGCTGGTGCTCGGGACCTACCAGAGCGACGGTCTGCGCCTGTACCGCAACAACGGTGGCGGCAGCTGGACCTTCGAGCCGCTGCTGTTCTTCCCGCCCCACGACGACAACCCCGTGGCGGCCTTCCTCGAGGACGTCAACGACGACGGCCTGCTCGACGCCGTGGTCGTCCTCGCGCGCCACCCGGTGCCCGGCATCGGCAACACCGGCGCCCTGGCCGTGGCCCTGGGCGACGGGCAGATGAACCTCACCGCCCAGCCGATCCAGAGCCTCTCGGGCGTCGCCCTCGACGCTGGCATGGGCGACTTCAACGGCGACGGTCACATCGACGTGGCCGCGCTCCAGACCGGCCCCACCCCCAACGCCCTGGCGCTGGCCTTCGGAGACGGCAACGGAGTCTTCACACCGGCGCCGGGCACCCTGCCCGCCGGCTCCTTCCCCTCGAGCCTGGTCGTCGGCGACTGGGACGGGAACGGAGACGTCGACGTCGCGATCGGCTCCGAGTACTGGGTCGCGACCTTCCAGTCCGACGGCGCCGGGACACTGACCCCGTGGACCTCCACCAACTTCGGCTACTACATCAAGAGCCTGGCCAGTGGTGACCTCGACGGTGACGGCGACCTGGACCTGGTGGCGTGCAGCGGCGGTTCGCAGGCGATCCAGATGCTGACCAACGACGGCAACGGCCAGTTCGCCTTGACCGACAGCCTGCCGACCAGCGTGCAGAGCTACAGCGTCGGTCTGGGTGACACCAATGCCGACGGCCGCTTGGACGCCTGGGCCGGCGACGCCGTCACCGGTGAGGTCCACGGCGCCGCGACCCACTGCATCGTCGAGCGCTATGGCCTGGCCAAGGTCAACGGCGCCGGTGGCCTGCCGGCCATGGGCTCGAGCGGCGTTCCGAGTGCGACCGCCGCGGGTTTCGTGGTGCTGGCTGACGAGCTGCCGATCAACCAGCCCGCCTGGGTCGCCGTGGGTACCACCGCGGGCGACCTGCCCTTCCTGGGCGGCAGCCTGCTGGTCGGCCTGCCGTTCCAGTTGGTCGCCACCGTGACCGACGCGGGCTCCGGCAACCCGCTGTTGGCCGACGGCGCCGTGCAGATCCCCGTGCCAGTGGCCGCCCTGGCCGGACTCGGCGTGGGCACGGACCTCTTCGTCCAGGTCTTCGCCCTCGACCCGCTGCAGACCGACGGGACCCTCGCCGCCCTGACCGACGGCCTGCGCTTCGAGGCCGTGCCCTGACGGCGATCGACGCCACTGCGCGTCGACCCCACCTTTCACCCCTGAGCCAACCAGAGCATCCCCATGCGCTACACCACACGAATCGCGTCGCTCTCCAGCCTCCCGCTCCTGCTCGCCGTCGTCGCGGGCACGGCCGCCCCGGCCCTCGCCGGTGAGGTCTTCGTCAAGCCGCCGGCCGGCACCAGCGACATCAACAACTCGGCCTGGGTGCCGGAGGACGGGTCGGACTCCGACACCTACTCGTGGGACGAGTTCACCCTGGCCGAGACGCAGACGATCACCGAGGTGCGCTGGCGCGGCGGCTACTCGCTGAACGCCCAGTACGGCAAGGTCACCGGCTTCCGCGTGTCGTTCTTCGACTCGGTCCCGGGGGGCTTCCAGCCGGTGATCACGGCCCTGCCCGAGAAGGAAGAGCTCGAGACGGTCATCGCCACCTTCCACGTCTCGGGCAACGCCGGCGAGACCTTCGTTGGGTCGGTCGGCGGCAAACTCAACTACGACTACCACTACACCCTGCCGACCCCGGTGACCCTACAGGGCGGCGTGAAGTACTGGTTCCGCGTCGTCGGCGAGCAGCCGATCTATCCCGACTGGGGCCCCGTCACCGGCCTGGGCGGCAACGGCTCGCACTTCCGCTACAGCACTGGAACGACCCTGTTCCAGAACTGGCCCCACGACCTGTCCTTCTCGATGCACGCCCAGTGGGTCAACATCGGACAGGGCCTGGCCGGCACGGTCGGAACGCCCGGCCTCGGCGGCAGCGGCAGCCTGGCGGCCGGTGTCACGACGACCCTCGCCATCTCGTCGGCGCGCCCCCTTGCTCCGGCCTGGATCATCGCGGGCACGTCCCAACTGAACCTGCCCATCGCCGGCGGGACCCTGGTTCCGAATCCTCTGTGGTCGGTGCCCGTGCAGTGTGACGCCGGCGGCAGCGCGAGCCTCGGCTTCGCCCTGACCCCCGGCGTGCCGACGGGGACCGAGCTCGTCGCCCAGGCCTGGATCCTCGATCCCCAGGGTCCGCTGGGCCTCGCGGCCACCAACGCGGTGACGGCGACCACGCCCTGAGCCTCGAGCGCGATCGTCCGGCCCCGGGATCCGATGGGACCCCGGGGCCGGTTCGCATTCGTGGGCGGCGAACGACGCCCCTCAGCGCTTCAGTCGCGCGCGCACCGCAGCACCGCCGAGCTCGCGCGCCGCGTGCCGCCCGATCCAGCTCGCGGTGGAGTCGTCGGCAGCGGCCAGGCCCTCGGGCTCGCCCACCATCGAGGCCAGGAGCCTGCCTCGTAGCGGTCGCTCGCCCACAGGCCCAGGGCCAGGTCGTGGTCGCGCCCGACGGACTTGGCGTAGCGCTTCAGCTCGCCGACCGCGACGCCGAAGGGCCGGTGGGCATCGATCCCGTAGCGCTCGAGTTTCGCGATCTCGGCCTTGGTGCCCTGGCGCTCGAGCCAAGCGAGCGCCTGGGCGAGCCCGTCGGCTCCGGCGGAACCCGCGCCCGCGGAACGGCGCGTAGCCATCAGCCCAGGGCCGCGGTGGCGAGTTGGAGGTCGAGCATCCGGTAGCTCTCGGCCAAGCCATCTTCCATACCCGAGGCCAGGGCTCCGTCGCGGGCCTCCGCCGAGGGGTAGAGCACGACCACGCAGACCTCGGTCACACCGTCGACCTGGACCAGGGTCATGGTCGCGAGCTGCTCGCCCGCCTGGGCCTCGCAGCCGAACTCGAAGCACTCGGTGCGCACGATCCGCGCCGGCCGATCGACCTCCCGGTACTCGCCGACCATGGCCATCTCGCGGCCGTCGTCGTGACGCCAGGCGTGGCGGAAGGCGCCGCCGGGCGCGACCTTCGCCTTCGAGTCCACCATCTGCCAACCAGCGGGGCCGGTCATCCAGCGGGCGACCAGCTCGGCATCGGTCATGGCGCGGAAGACCAGCTCGCGGGGGGCGCTGAACTGGCGGGTGATCAGGAGTTCGCGCTCGCCGCGGGCGACGATCGAGAGGGTGGAGGTGAAGTCTTGCATGGGGATTCTCAGGGGTCGGTGTGGACCTGACCTCAGCGCTTGCGGCCCTTGGGACGACGAGCGGAGCTCTTCGTGCCCGCCTTCAACTCGCCCAGCACGGCGTCCAGCCGCGCGAAGTTCGCGTCCCAGGTCGCGCGGCAGCGCTCGGTCCAATCGACCACCGCCGCGAGCCGCGCCGGGCGCAGGTGGCAGGTGTGCCGGCGACCGACCACCTCCCGCTCGACCAAGCCGGCGCGCTCGAGCACCTGGAGGTGCTTGGATGAGGCCGCCAGGGAGACGTCGAAGGGCTCGGCCAGCTCACCCACGGTGCGCTGGCCCTGGGCGAGCATGGCGAGCATCGCCCGCCGCGTAGGGTGGGCTAGGGCGCCGAAAGCGGCGTCGAGCTCGTCGGAAGATTCCACAACCATTTGGTTGATGCTTTCCCGCCCCGGACCAATCGTCAACCCCCTGGTTGAACGTTTCTCACTGACCCCGGTCGGCGCTCGAGCGACTTGACGAAGCACCGCACCAGACCGGCGTCCTCGAAGCCGCAGGCCAGATGGGCGCGGCGGGACAGGTCGTTGTCGTGCTCGGTGTCGGAGGCGAATTCGGCGCAGCCACGCTCGCGGGCCCAGTCCTGGGCGGCCTCCAGCAGGGCGCGACCGACCCCGGTGCCGCGCAACTCAGGCACCACGAACCAGCCCTCGAGGTAGCCCACGTCGGTCGTCTCGCAGCCCTCCGCGCAGGGGCGCACCGAGACCTCGGCCAGCCCGACTACGGCGCCGCCAACCTGGGCCAGGAGCGCGACCTGGGGCCAATCCCCCTCGCCTCCGGCGATCAGACTGTCCACTTCCCGCGCGTGCTCGTCCTCGGGGCCGGGCCACAGGGCCCCGCGCAGGCGCAGCCAATCGGCCCGCTGCGCCGGCGTCGCAACTCCTATCTCGAGACCCATGCGCTGAACCCTCCCGCCGCTCGGCTCAAACTCGCCGTACCACCTCGGGTCGCGGTTCCAACCGCAGCCCCCGTTGGCCGCGGTCGGGGTAGTCGATGCAACCCAGCACGTGGCGGATGCTCTCCAGCCGCGCCTGCTTCTTGTCGTTGCCCTCGATCACGTACCAGGGCGAGGACGCCGTGCTGGTGCGCGCGAACATGGCCTCCTTGTAGCGGGTGAAGGCCTCCCACTTCTGCTGCGCCTGCAGGTCCACGGTCGACAACTTCCAGCGCTTGAGCGGGTTGGTCTGGCGCCGCGCCAGCCGGTCGTGCTGCTCGACCCGGTCGATCGAGAACCACAGCTTGACCAGCAGCAGCCCGTCCTCGAGCAGCATCTGCTCGAAGACCACCACCTGCTCCATGAAGCGTTCGTACTGGGCCGCGGTGCAAAAGCCCATCACCGGCTCGACGACCGCGCGGTTGTACCAACTGCGGTCGAAGAACACGATCTCACCCGGGTTCGGTAGCTGCGCGATGTAGCGCCCGAAGTACCACTGGCCCATCTCCATCTCGGTCGGCTTGGGCAGGGCCACGACCCGTTGGTGGCGCGGCATCATGCGCTGGGAGAAGCGCTGGATCGTGCCGCCCTTGCCGGCCGTGTCGCGACCCTCGAACAGGATCGCCACCCGCCGCGAGGTTGCTACGAGGTGCGTCTGCAGCTTGAGCAGCTCCACCTGCAGGCGGGCGAGCTCGACCAGGTACTCGCGGTCGAGCTCCTCCTCGAGCACCTCGCGGACCCAACCTTCGAGCAACTCGGGGTCCTTGCCCGGAGCGCTGGTCACGGTGTCGTCGTCGCCATTCATGGGGGGCGGATGATAGCCGAGTCCGACGCTCCGAAGCTGTTGCCGCGGGGTGCCGGGGGCGTACTTTGAGCCCCATGACCTTCCCTCACTCCCGGTGGCTGACCGCGCTGGTCGTTCTGGCGCTCTCTCTCTCGGCGCCGACCGCCGCGCTGGCCCAGGACGACGCGCCCGCCGCCGCTGGCGATTCAGTGAACTCCGCCGACGTCGATGCCGGCGGGCCGGTCGAGACCCAGCCGACGGACAACCCATCGGCGCAGATCCAATCGCCCGAGAACCAGCGGCTGGTGGACGAGGCCGGCCAGTCGGAGGTCAAGGAGATCCTCTCCGAGGAGGCCAAGCTCAGTCAGCGGTCCCGTGCCGTGCTGGCTGCCATCGACGGGCTGGAAGATGTCCGTGCCGAGGTCGAGGCCGGCATCGTGGTGCTCTCGGGAACCGCGACCAACCGCGGGAGCGCCGACCTGGCGGTGAGCACGCTCGAGAAGCTGGACGGAGTCCTGCTGGTGGTCGACGGGGTGCGGGTGGAGCGCAGCCTGCGCGCACGCACCGCCGACTCCTGGGCCGAGATCATCGACTCCGGGCGCACCGCCGTTTCCTCCCTGCCGCTGTTCGGATTCGCCCTGGCGATCGTGATCGCGGCCTGGCTGCTCGCTCGACTGGTGCGCGACACGACCCTGCTCGACCGCTGGCTGGGCGAACGCACCCTGCTGCAAGCCCTGGTCCGGCAGACCATCTTCGTGGCCATCCTCGGAGCAGGGTTGGTGGGAGCCCTGCGCTTCCTGGATGCCGGCGCCGTGATCGGCACGATCCTCGGAGCCGCGGGCGTCCTGGGACTGGCCCTTGGCTTCGCCTTTCGGAACATCGTCGAGAACTACCTCGCCGGTGTGCTGCTGGCCATCCGTCAGCCCTTCCGAGCCCGCGACGTGGTCAGCGTCGGCGGCCAGTCGGGGACCGTTCTGCGCATGACCACCAGTGAGACCACGCTGATGGATGCCGACGGCAACCACCTGCGGCTGCCCAACGCCACGGTCTTCAACGGCACGGTCGTGAATTACACGCGCAACCCCCTGCGGCGCTTCGTCGTGGCCGTCGGCCTCGGGACCGGCGTCGACGTGGACGAGGCCCAGGCCTGCGGCATTGCCACCCTCGACCGGATGAAGGGCGTGGTCGACGACCCCAAGCCGTCGGCGCTGGTGCTGGCCCTGGGCGATTCGACGGTGAACCTGGAGTTCTACGGCTGGGTGGATCAACGCAGCGCGAGCTTCGCCAAGGTCGCCAGCGAGGCCCACCGCCTGGTCAAGGAGGCCCTCGATACCGCGGGCATCGAGATGCCGTCGCCCGAGTACCGGGTCCTGCTCGATCGCCAGGGCGCAGGCCAGCCGTCCGAGCCGGCCTCGACCCCGGTCGGTGTGCCGAAGAGTCGCGAGGTCGGCCCGCAACCGGAGGCCATCGACGTCTCGCCCGAGAGCGACATCGACGACCAGGTCGCGCACGAGCTGGCAAGCAACGACGAGGACGACCTGCTGAGCTGATCCGCGGCCCGCAGCGGCCTGGGGGAGCTCCCAGCGGTCGCCCGCATCCGCGGCGAGCTCGTGCCAATCGGTCGCTGGCGCCGCCGTGCGATCCGTAACCTTGCTACGGGCTGCGGGCCTTCACTCCCGGCTGAAGCGACTCGCCGCGCCTGGCCCGTCAGCGGGGCAGAGGGGTCCGTCGACCCGCACCTGTTGGGCGCGGAGCTCGATCGCTGTTGGCGTCTCGTGGGCCGTCCCGCCGCAGACGGGGCTTCACGCCCTGCCGGCGTACGGGTGGATCGGAAGGTGCCGTCAGCGTGCGAGCGGCGCTCGAACCCGCTGGGGCTTCCCCCTGTCGCTCCGATCGAAATTGTCCTGCGGGCCCACAAGTCCCTTTTGGGACGCCCCCTCGACTGTACAAGCGCAAACTGCTTCGGGCCGCATCCAACGGCTCACCCCCTCCAGACTGCTCGCGCCGCGCGCGGCCTGCGTGCTGCCCCCCCGGTAGTCGCCACCATGTTCGATCGATTCGCCAGCTTCTGCGTCCACCAGTTGGAGCAGCTCGGCCTGCTCGAGGCCGGCAGCCACCTCGAGAGCGCGGTGCACTTCTTCGTCATGGACGTGACGAAGATCTTCGCGCTGCTGGTGATGGTGATGTACGCGATGGGCTTCCTGCGGGCCCTCTTGTCGCCCGAGCGCGTGCGCGACTACGTGCGCGGGAAGCCGCGCTGGCTGGCGCGCGCCCTGGCCATCGCCCTCGGTGCGGTCACGCCTTTCTGCTCCTGTTCGTCCGTGCCCCTGTTCATCGGCTTCGTCGAGGCCGGCATCCCTGTCGGGGTGACCTTCTCGTTCCTGATCGCCAGCCCGATGATCAACGAGGTCGCGGTGCTGGTGTTGGCGGGGACCATCGGCTGGAAGCTGACCGCGCTCTACGTCGCCGCGGGCCTCGCGGTGGCCTGGGTCGGCGGCGTTCTGATGGAGCTCTTGCACGCCGAGCGCTGGGTCGAGGGCTACGTCTGGAAGATCCAGGTCGGCGACGCGGCCCTGCCCGCCCGGCCCCGCGGCTTCGCGGACAGGCACCGCTTCGCCCTGGGCGAGGTGCGCGAGATCCTGGGCCGCATCTGGCTGTGGATCCTGATCGGCGTCGGCGTCGGCGCCCTGTTCCACGGCTTCGTGCCCGAAACCTGGGTCGCCGAGAACCTCGGCCGGGACAGCAGCCTGCTTTCGGTTCCCGCCGCGGTGCTGATCGGCGTGCCGCTGTATTCCAACGCCACCGGGATCGTCCCGGTGGCCGAGGCGCTCTTGGGCAAGGGCGTGCCGATCGGGACGGTGCTGGCGCTGATGATGAGCATCGCCGCCCTCTCGCTGCCCGAGATGCTGATCCTGCGCAAGGTCGTCCGCTGGCCGGCGTTGGCCCTGTACGCCGCGATCTTGACGGTCGCGCTGACCCTGGTCGGCTGGACCTTCAACGCCCTCACTTGAACCTTCGCCCCCTCGAACGGGGAGCAACGAGAACCCATGACCGTCATCAAAGTGCTCGGGCCCGGCTGCAAGAACTGCGTCCAGACCGCGAAGTTGATCAACCAGGCGGCCCAGGAGCTCGGCCTCGAGGTCGAGGTCCAGAAGGAGACCGACATCGCCACGATCATGGCCTTCGGCGCGCTCTCGACCCCCGGGGTCGTGATCGACGACAAGCTCGTGCACGCGGGCGGCGTGCCGACCCTGGCGCAGATTCGCGGCTGGCTGCAATAGACCGCACCGGAGGGTGGCGCGCCTCAGCGTGTCAGCAGGCGCAGCTCGGCCAGCACGGGCCGGTGATCCGAGGCCAGGGGCTCGTCGATGACGTCCACGCTCTCGACCGACCAGTCCGCGGGCGGCGAGCAGAAGACGAAGTCGATCTCCTTCAGCGCGCCGTCCGCCGGGAAGGTCAGCGGGTCGCTCGGGGGCTTCGCCGCCTCCGTCGCGAGTGCTCGGAACAAGCCCAGGGTTCGCGAGTTCGGGCCGTCGTTGAAGTCGCCGAGCAGGATGTAGGGCTGGCCGAGGTCAGCCAGGAACTCGGCGAGGGCCGTCGCCTGGGCGAAGCGAAAGGCGTCGTCCTCGACCCAGTCGAAGTGGACGCTTACCACGAGCACCCGCTCCCCGCCGGGCAACTGGGCCTCGACGACCAGGGCCACGCGCGGCTCGTTGCCGTCGGGCAGGCGCAGGCTGTAGGCGTCGACGATCGGATGGCGCGAGAGGATCCCCATCCCGTAGCGCCCGCCCTGGTAGTCCATGAAGCCACCGAAGGCCGGATGCATCGCGAGCTCCGCGGCGAGCTGATGGACCTGGTTCACGCCCCCACTGCGCTCGCAATCCAGATCGACCTCTTGCAGGCCCACGAAGTCGGGCGCGAGGTCGCGCAGGACGCCGGCCGTGCGCTCCAGATCGAGCTGGTCGTCCAGCCCGACGCCGTGGCGGATGTTGTAGCTGACGACGCGCAGGGGCTCGTCGGTCTCCAGCGGCACCGGCGTGGGCTGAAAGACCGTCAACAACGCGGCGTGGTCCGAGGGAAAGCCCTCGCGGTGCTCGCGGATGATGCGCGACTGCACCGCACGCCAACCGTCGGCGCGGTAGTAGACGAAGTCGATGCGGTCCTGTTCCTGCTCGGGGAAGCGCGGCGTCCAGGTGCTGTCCGCCGCGCGGTCGATGGAGGGGTTGCACTCGCGGTAGGCGTCGAGGAAGCCAGCCTCGGTCAAGACCCGGCTGGTGGGCCAGTCCAGGGCGACCCCGTACTGGTCGAAGCCCACCTCGCCGTAGTCCAGGTGCGACATCGAGTTGAAGTCGCCCGCGATCACGATCGGCACGCCCGCGAAGTCGGGCCCCGCGAGGCGCTCCTCGATCGCCAGCCGCATCGCCTCCAGGTCGCGCGCCGAGGACTGACAGGCCGCGAGCAGGGTCTGCGGATCGGAGCTGTCGCGCGTGCCCTCTTCCCAGATCTCGGCGTCGTAGGGCAGCCAGATCGAATAGAGGGCCAGGCGCGAGCGATCCGGCAGCTCGATCAGCGCGCCGGCGCACTTGAACTCCTCGAAGACCGAGATGTCCTCGAGGATCGGGTAGCGACTGTGGATCGAGACGTTGGTGCCGCGCAGCTGCAGGTGGAATCCGAGCGCTGTGGCGATGCGCGGCCCCGAGCCGTAGGTCTCCTGCATGGCGACGATGTCGGCGCCGCTGTCCGCGATCACCTCCGCCACCCGCACCGGACCGACGGCCGCGCCGTCTTCGCGCCCCCCGTGCCAGATGTTCCAGGTCAGGACGCGGACCTCGCCGGGTCCCGCGCTCCCGGTGGCCGTGCACGAGGACAGCCCCAGGAACGCCATCAGCGCCGCGCCCAGTGCGCCGACCTCCCGTCGCCAACCGAACCCACCCTGCGTGTCAGCCATCGCCAGTCGCCTTGCCTCGATCTCGAACCACTTGAAGGGGCGAGTATGCGAGGGCGGCTCCCGGATCGCATCGGCCGAGCGGTCGGACGCGATCCGGCGGAAGCTCTAGATCGGCCGCCGCGTGTCGACCTCGCGGGTCCGCATCGGCATGGCGTCGATCAGCTCGAAGAGGTCGTTCGGTACGACGGGCTCCGACCAGCGCGCCTTGACGCCGCCGTCCTTGCCCACCAGGACCGCGGACCACTCGCCAGCGGGCAGGTCCCACTGCTCGCGCAGGCCCCGAACCTGATCGCTCCCCAGGGTGCGGCCGGCGACGCGACCGCCGTTCGAACCCATCAGGTGCACGATCCGCAGCTCGCGGTTGGCGAGCTCGCCGTCGCGGGCGAGCAGGCTGCCGATCTGGATCGACGCCGGAGCGCCCAACTGGTCGGGCGCGGCGATCACCAGCACACGCTCACTCCAGCGCAGCGCGTCGACCAGGCCGCTCGCATCGAGCCCCGCGTCCAGGCTCCCCGCGAGGACGCAGGTGCGAACACTGGCGGCGAGTCGCGTGCCCTGGGCGGGGGCTTCGGGGGCTCCCTCCTGCGCGGAAGGGGCGGCGCGCCAGGCGTCGATCGCCGCCACGTCGATCTGGTAGGGCCCGGGTTGCTTGTCGGCGATCAAGATCCCGACTTGATCGATGCTCGAGGCATCGAAGACCCCCGCATTGGCGACCAGCCGTCCGCGCCAGGAGGGCGTGAGGTGCTCGAAGGCCAGGTAGACCGTGGTCCAGGTGTCAGCGGTGGTCGCAAACGAGGTCTGCCAACTGACCCCGTCCCAGCGGTTGTCGGTCCGCAGGCTGAGCTTGTAGGTCTGGCCGTCGCCGCGCACCCGCAGGGCGAGGCCGTGGTAGGCGGCGAGGTCGGGCAGCTCGACGCCCGCCCGGAAGGAGGCGAAACCGCCGTTGTTGTCGAGCGACATGTCGCCCGCCATGCGGACCGCGCCCTCGATCGCGCGCACCTGCCCGTCGGAGACGCCACCCATGACGCTGTCGTGCACCGGCCGCCAGAGCGCGGCTGCGGGGGACTCGTCGAACGCCATCAGGGGCAGGGTCTCGAGTTCGTTGAAGTGGGACACGGCGGCGAGGGTCAGGAGGGCGGCGAGGGGCTGCAGCATGGTGCGGGGGTCTTCGCGCCGCGGCGGGCTGCGGATGCGGCCACGATTCGTCCGATGGCGCGGGAACCCCCGTGGGCCCGAGGACTCTCAGATCGCGGCCCCCCCTCCGCCACGACAGCCCGCCCGGGATTGCCCGGCCGGCTCCGCCGCTCACCACCTGCACGCCACTAACATCCACAGATGCGAGCCGCCGTCTGGACGCCCCTGGCCCTCTTCGCCCTGCCCCTGTTGCGCCAGGTCGACGAGCCCCCCGCGCCGGGACCGGGGGTGCAGCCCTCGTCCTCCTGCGCGCGCTGCCATTCGAACGCGCCGGCGGCCACGGCCATGCGCGACGCGAAGCAGCGCCCGATCGCGCCCTTCGACCTGTGGCGCGGGACGATGATGGCCAACTCCGCGCGCGATCCCCTGTGGCGCGCGGTGGTCTCGGCCGAGGTCGCCGCGCTGCCCACGCGCCAGGCCGAGATCGAGGCCACCTGCCTGGGCTGCCACTCGCCCATGGCGGAGCAGGTCGGGCTCGACGACCACGGCACGGGCTCGTTGATGCACGTGCTCGACTGCGACTCGGCCCTGGGCGAGCTGGCTCGCGACGGCGTGTCCTGCACGATCTGCCACGGGATCTCGCCCGAGGGTCTGGGGACCCAGGAGAGCTACAGCGCCGGCTACCGGCTGAATCCCGAGCGGCGTCTCTACGGGCCCCACGAGGCGCCCTTCACGATGCCGATGCAGCGCTTCACGGGCTTCACACCGACCCACGGCGAGCACATCTCCGACTCGGCCCTGTGCGGCACCTGCCACACCCTCGAGACCCCGGTGCTCGACGCGCAGGGCCACGACGTGGGCGGGGTCTTCCTGGAGCAGGCGCCGTATCTCGAGTGGCGCAACTCCTTCTTCAACGACGAGCTGGACGAGCCCGGTCCCCTCGCCGCGAGCTGCCAGGACTGCCACGCGCCCACCCGCGACGAGGACGGCGAGCCCCTGACCACGCGCATCGTGCGCAACCCCATGGGCCGCGACTTCCCGCAGATCGAGCCGCGCGAGCCGTTCGGGCGGCACCTGTTCGTGGGCGGCAACACCCTGGTGCTGTCGATGCTGCGCGACCACCCCGAGGCGCTCGGCGTCGAGGCGCCGGCCGAGGCCTTCGAGGCGAGCGTGGCGGCGACCCGCGCGCAGCTCCGCGAGCGCACCGCGCGGGTGCGGATCGGCGACCTCCGCGACAGCGACGACAAGCTGAGCTTCGCCGTCTCGGTCCAGAACTTGACCGGACACAAGCTGCCCAGCGCGCACCCGACCCGCCGCGCCTGGCTGCGCGTGGTCGTGCGCGACGAGTCCGGCCAGGTGCTGTTCGCCAGCGGCGACGTCGACTCGCGTGGGCGCATCCTCGGCGCCGATGGCCAGCCCCTGGGGTCGGAGCTCGCGGGCGGTCCGATCGAGCCCCACCGCGACTCGATCCGTACGGGTGACGAGGTCGCCACCTACCAGGCCGTGATGGCGGATTCGAATGGCGAGCCGACCCACACCCTGATGCGCGGGGCGAAGTGGTACGTGGACGACCGCCTGCTGCCGGCCGGTTGGGATCCGAACCACCCCGAGGCCGCCCGCACCGCGCCGGTGGGGGTCGACGGCGACGAGGACTTCAAGGCCGACGGCGATCGGGTCCACTTCGAGCTGGACCTCGTCGTCCCCGGGCGGCTCACGATCGAGGCCAGCCTGCTGTACCAGACCCTGAACGCCCGCTGGGCCGCGGAGCTGTTCCGCTACGAGACGCCCGAGGTGGAGCTGTTCCGCTCGCTCTACGACCAGGCGGACCTGACGCCCGAGGTCCTGGCGAGCGACGTCTGGGAGGGCTGAAGCGAGAGCGCCGCCCCGCGGCCGGTGGGCTGCGGGGCGGCGCCGTTCGTCCTCGAGCCGCTCGGGGCTCAGAGCACGGTCACGGTCACCGTGTTCGAGAAGCCCAGCTCGGCCGGGTTCCAGAAGCCGCCGGCGAGGAAGTCCAGCTCGAGTCCGACGAGCGCCGGCGGGACCACGGGCAAGAAGCTCACCTGCCCGGCCGGATCGAAGCTGCCGAGGTACAGCACGTCGAAGAAGGGCAGGCCGCTGACGCCGGTCAGGGCCAGGCCCATGGGCGCGCCGGCCAGACCGCCGTGGGTGCGCAGCTCGAGCACCTGCCCGCCGACCACGTCGTCCGGCAGGGCGTCGAGGGCCAGGTCCGTGGCCTCGAACACGAACGCGGCGCCCGAGTTGCTCACGGCTCCGCCGGCGAAGGGCGCGCCGGCGAACAGCGTCTCGCCGTCGAGCGCCAGGCAGAAGCCGAGGCCGGGCTTGAGGCCGCCACCGGCGAAGGGGTCGGCGGCGAGCCAGCGGTGGACCTGGACCCACTGGTTGCCGTCGTGGTGGTACTGGAAGACGCCGCCGGCGCCGCTGAAGTGACCGGTGGCGCCGATCATCAGGCGCGGGCCGTCGAGCTCGACCGACCAGCCGAAGGCCTCGTTGTTGAAGCCGGTGAGGGTGCCGAGCTTCGCGTCGGCCGACCATTGACCGCCTTGCAGGCCATAGACGTACACAGCGCCGGCGCCGACCGTCGGGAGGTCGTGGTTGTAGGCACCGACGACGAGTTGGTCGCCGTCGATGTCGAGGGCGGCGCCGAAGTAGTCGCTGTCACCGCCGTCGGCCGCGAACAGGCTGTCCTCGAGCTGCCAACTGGAGCCGTTCCAGGCGTAGACGAACGCCGCCCCGGCGTCGTTCGCGACCGCGTCCTCGCCGACGGAGCCGACCACGATGCGCTGCCCGTCGGTGGCGACGGCGAAGCCGAACTCCGACGCCAGGGAAGGCACGGGCGCGGTCAGCTTCTGCTCCAGGACCAGGCTCGCGCCGACCTTGCGGAAGACGTAGACGGCGCCGGCCAGGACCTGAACCTCGGCCTGGTCGGGCGCACCGACCACCAGCAGGTCAGCGGCCGCGTCCATGTCGAAGCCGAAGGCGCCGAAGTCACCCGGGTCCGGCGACTGCAGCTGTCCGGCCGGGACGAAGGAGTCGCCCACGCGGTCGAAGCGGTACACCGAGCCCGAGTTGGTGGCGCCGCCGTCGGTGCCGGTCGCCGCCACGTAGAGCACGTCCTCGAGCAGCTCCACGCGCCAGCCGAAGGAGTCGCCGGGGTTGCCGCCCGCGACGCTGAGCTTGCCGGCGGGCGTCCAGGACCCCGCGACACGCTTCAGGACGGCGACGCTGCCCTTGCCGTCGTCGCCATGGGCGCCGACCACCGCCGTGTCGCCGAGCACGGCCACGTCGCGACCGAAACTGTCGAGGAACGCGCCGCCGGGGGGGAACAGCTTCTGGAGCTCGTTCACGGTTGCCTGGGGGAAGGCCGGGGCGACGAGGGTCAGGGCGAGCGTGGCTGCGAGAAGGGGCTTCATCGGGGGCTCTGGGGAACGACTTGGCTAGGCGACCGGCGGTCGGGGCCGCTTGGGAGGAGGCCGGCGCGGGGCTCTCCCCGCGCTCGCGGAGACCATTAGGGCCGTTCTCATGAGAAGCCACAAGAGAGATTCTCCCTCGACATCACCCCGCTCCAGGAGCACCCTGGGCCGATGCGGCTCGATCAGGTCGGTCAATCCCCCGCGGCCGAGTTCCAGGAGGACTTCGGGCGCACGGCCCGGGCCCTGCGCGAGGCTCTCAGCGAGGGCCTGGTCGCCGGCGACAGCCTCGCGGCCCAGCCCCAGGAGCTCGCCCGCCGCCTGGAGGTGGACAAGATGCTGGCCTGGCGCCTGTTCCAGGTGGTCTCGGGCGAGGACCCCTACCAGTGGGTCGACTCGGTCCCGGGCCGGGCCGCCCTGGCCAAGGTGACCCGCGCCCTGCGCCGGCGGGGCGCCCCGAGCCAGGCCATCCAGCGCATCGATCGCGCCCTGGACGACTTCGACGCCATGGTCGAGCGACACACCGGCGACCGCGGAACCCTGCACGCGATGGTCGCGGGCCTGGACCCCGCGGCCCAGCCCAAGGTCCTGCTCGAGTCCCGCCGCCAGGCCTTCCGGGCCCAGAGCTCGATGCTGGGCGTCCAGGCGGAGACCCAACTCACGACCTACATCGCGGCGCGCAACCGCGAGCGCCCGGAAGTCGTCGACCTGGTGCAGATCTGCTCGCTGATCGGCTTCCAGCACCTTCGTGAGGGCATTCGCTGGCCGTTGTTCCGGATCGCCCGCTGGGGCGAGGCGAGCGCAGAGCGAGTCGTGGTGGCGCCGCTGGTTCCGGTCGACGGAAGTCCGCCCGACGCCGCGCTGATCCGCGCCCACTGCTCCACGCCCCTGCCGGAGGTCGACGTCGTCCAGGCCGGCAACGGACTTCAGTTCCTATTGAAGGGTGGCGCGATCGGTCAACAGGGGGCGATCGACTGCACCTACGGCATGGTCGTGCGCCAGGTCGGACCCGCGTCGGGCTCCGCCGAGGACGACGTCTGCGAGTTGACGAGCAACCAGTTCGCCCCGGTGCGGCGCCTGCAGCTCGACCTGTTCATCGCCGACGACCTCGGATGGCCCAAGCGGCCCGAACCCTCGGTGATCAGCCGGCTGCACGGCGGCTGGGGCGATCCGACCGAGGGAGGTCTGCCTCCGCACCCGATCACGATCAACGAGACCGTCGTCGACCTGGGCCGCGGTCTGACCGGCGCGGCGACGCCCCATGTCGACCGCTACCGATCGCTGCTGGAGCTAGCCTTCGAGCGGGTCGGTTGGGCACCGGAGGGTTTCCGCGGCTGGCGACTGTCCCTCGACCACCCGCCGGTCCCGGCCACGGCCCGCCTGAGCTGCAAACTGGCGCCGCGCTGATCGTCCTCGCAGCCGGCAGGCCGGCGCAGGCGCAAGCGTCGGCCGGGTCCTGCTGCCCCTCGGCGGCACGCTCTGGACGTCGGGCATCGGCTCGCGTCTTTCGGCGAGGGCTCGGGAACCACCACCGGAAGCGTGGCTCCAACAGGCGTGAGTGCGGGCCATGCGGCACCGCCCCCCCTGGTGTCGAGGTTCCTCGGCGGCGCAAGCCCTCGGAGCCGCCAACGGCCGCAACTCGGTACAGCGCAAGAACGAACCCCATGAAGTCCTGGCCCCAGAGAATCGTCGTCCTGGCCCTGCTCGGGGGGCTGGTCCTGGCCCTGCTGTGGTTCCAGGGGATCATCGGGCGCCACGAGTACGTCCAGGCTTCGATTCCCGCGGGCCAGGCGGTCGCCGCGACCACGCGCACGCAAACGGTGCAGCGCGAGCGGATCACCGACCTGCGCGTCTACCCGGGCTTCGTGGAGGCGGTCGATCCGGCGACGCTGGCGGCGCGGGTCATGGGCACGGTGGTCGAGCTGCGCGCGCGCGAGGGCGACCGGGTCGCGGCGGGCGAGATCGTCGCGACGCTCGACGACCGCGACGCCAGGGCCCAGCTCGCCCAGGCCCGAGCGGCCCTCGACGCCGCGGGGGCCCGCGCGCTCCAGTCCCAACTCGCCCTGGATCGCATCGTGGCCCTGGGCGAGAGCGACGCGATCACCGCCCAGGATCTGGAGGGTGCCCAGGCGGCGCGGGATGCGGGACGCGCCCAGGAGGTCGCCGCCGAGCAGGCTGTGGCGGAGGCGGAGACGGCGCTGACCTGGTTCCAGCTCGCGGCGCCCTTCGACGGTCGCGTGCTCGAGCGACAGGCGGAGGCCGGGGACTTGGCGCTGCCCGGTCGCGCGCTCTTGACGCTCTATCGCGGCGATCGACTGCGCCTGCGGCTGGCGGTGCCCGAACAACTCGTGGCGGGCCTGGAGCCCGGCGCGGACCTGCATGTGGACTTCGACGGCCTGCCGAGCCGCTCCGCGCGCCTGGCGCGGATCCTGCCGCCGGCCGATGCGATGACCGGAACGGTGATCGTTCACCTGGACCTCGAACCCAGCGGCGACCTGCGCCCCGGCGCCATGGGCCGAGTGGGCCTGGCGGTGGGTGAACGCGAGGCGCTCCTGATCCCCGCCGCCGCGGTCGAGCGCATCGGGCAGGTGCAGCGCGTGGGCCTGGTGCGCGAGGGTCGCATCCAGTCGGTCACGGTGCGGATCGGCAAGCGCATCGGCGAGCGCGTCGAGGTCCTGGACGGCCTCGCGGCGGGCGAGCAGGTGGTGCTCCCGTGAGTGACCGCGCACCCGCCGAGCACGCGTCCCTGACCTCGCGCATCGTCGAGTCCTTCCTCGGCAGCAACTTCTCGATCCTGCTGATCCTGCTCTGCCTGGGCATGGGCGCCGTGGCCCTGACGGCGACGCCGCGCGAGGAGGACCCGCAGATCGTGGTGCCCTTCATCGACGTGGCGATCGAGGCGCCGGGCGCCAGCGCGCAGGAGACCAAGACCCTGGCGGCCGAGCCCCTGGAGCGGCTGCTGCTGGAGATCTCCGGCGTGGAGCACGTCTACTCCATGTCGGCGCCGGGTCAGGCCCTGGTCACGGTGCGCTTCGAGGTCGGCGAGGACCGTGAGAAGGCCCTCGTCAACGTCTACAACAAGATCCAGTCCAACCAGGATCGCGTGCCGACCCAGGTCTCGAGCTGGATCGTGCGACCGGTGGAGCTCGACGACGTTCCGATCCTGACCCTGACCCTGTTCGGCGAGGGCGCGGGAACGCCCGACCTGGTGCGCTACGCCGACGAGCTGGCGGCGCGCCTGCAGACGGTCGCCGACGTGTCGCGCGTGGCGGTCGTCGGCGGCCATCGGCGCACGGTGCGGGTGCAGCTCGACGCGCCGCGCCTGGCCGCGCGCGGGATCACCGCGAGCCACGTGATGGACGCCCTGGGCGCCGACAACGTGAACGCGCGGGTCGGAGCCCTGGTCGGACCGGAGGGTAGCCGCGAGGTCGAGGTCGGCCCCTTCCTGAGCTCGGCCGCCGAGCTCGAGTCGGTCGTGGTGGCCATGGCCGACGGGCGAGCGGTGCTGCTGGGCGACGTGGCGCGGGTCGTCGACGGTCCCGCCGAGCCCACCACCTACACCCGGCTCGCCTTCGGCCCCTCCGCCGCCGCCCTCGAGCACGGCGCGGGCGTGCCGCCGGCCTGGGTCGACGGGAACCCGCGCCCCGCGGTGACCCTCTCGGTCGCCAAGCGCAAGGGCACCAACGCCGTGGTCGTCGCGGAGCAGACCCTGGCGCGCTTCGACGAGCTGGCCGGCGAACTGCTGCCGGACGACGTGCACTGGCTGGTCACGCGCAACTACGGCGAGACGGCGGACGAGAAGGTCAACGAGCTGGTCGGGCACCTGTTGATCGCCGTCGGGACGATCGTGGTGCTGGTGGGCGCGAGCCTCGGCTGGCGTGCGGCGTTGATCGTGGCCCTGGCCGTGCCCTTGACCCTGGCGGTGACGCTCTTCGCCGACCTCTTGGTGGGCTACTCGATCAACCGCGTGACGCTGTTCGCGTTGATCCTTTCGCTGGGTCTATTGGTCGACGATCCGATCGTGGACGTGGAGAACATCCACCGCCACCTGTCTCTGGGCAAGCTGCCCCCGCGCCAGGCGACGGTGTTCGCGGTGGACGAGGTGCGACCGCCGGTGATCCTCGCGACCCTGGCAGTGATCGTGTCGTTCCTGCCCCTGTTCTTCGTGACGGGGATGATGGGGCCGTACATGCGGCCGATGCCCTTCAACGTCCCGGTGGCGATGCTGCTGTCGCTGGTCGTGGCGTTCACGGTCACGCCCTGGGCCACCTACCACCTGCTCAAGAACCACGTGCGTCCGGGTGACGGACACGAGGTGTCCGAGGGCGTGGTGATCCGTAGCTACCGCCGCCTGGCCAGCTTCTTCCTGACCAGCCGCCGGCGCAGCCTGGTGCTCCTGGGCGTCGTGGGCCTGTCGTTCCTGGGCTCGATCGGCCTCGCGGCGCTCGGCTTCGTGCCGCTCAAGATGCTGCCCTTCGACAACAAGTCGGAGTTCCAGGTCATCGTCGACGCGCCCGAGGGCACTGGGCTCGAGACCATGGACCGCGCCGTGACCGACCTGATGCGCGACTGCCTGGCGATCGGCGAGGTCACCGACGTGACCGGCTACACGGGCCACGCCTCGCCCCACGACTTCAACGGGATGGTGCGCCACTACTTCCTGCGCCGCGGCCCACAGGTGGCCGATCTGCGGGTGAACCTGGTTCCGCGCCACAACCGCGGGCGTCAGGCCCACGAGATCGTGTTGGCCGCGCGGCCAGCGCTCGAGGCGACGGCGGCCCAGCACGGCGTGCGGATCTCGATCGTCGAGGCCCCGCCGGGCCCGCCGGTCCTGGCCGGCGTCGTGGCGGAGGTCTACGGCCCCCTGGACGGCAGCGCCGACGAGCTGGCGAGCGTGACCGCCGACGTGGCCGAGCGCTTCGGTCGCGTGCCCTTCTTGCACGACGTGGACACCTTCGTCGAAGCGTCGCGCCCGCGCCTCTCGTTCCAGGTGGATCGCCTCGAGGCCGCCGCGCGCGGGGTCGCTCCGCAAGAGGTGGCCCGCACCCTCGCAGTGGCCCTGTCGGGGACCTCCGCCGGCGTGCTGCGTGCTGCGGGCGAACGCTTGCCCCTGGAGATCCGCCTCGAGCTGCCGCGCGCCGAGCGCTCCACCGAGGCCGACCTCTTGGCCCTGACCGTGCCCTCCGCCAGCGGCGCGCCGGTGCCCCTGGGGGAGCTGGTGCGGCGGGTCGAGGGGCCGGACGACCGCGCGCTCTACCGCAAGGACCTGCGCGACATGCAGTACGTGGTCGGCGAGGCCGTGGGCAAGAGCCCCGTCGACGCGATCTTCGCCCTCATGGCGGACCTGCGCGAGCGCCCCCTGCCCGAGGGCTACGAGGTCGACCTGGCCGGCGAGGGCGAGTGGCAGGTGACCGTCGACGTGTTCCGCGACCTGGGCCTGGCCTTCGCCGCAGCGCTGGCCGGGATCTACGTGCTGCTCGTGGCCCAGACGCGCTCGTTCGGCCTCTCCGCGCTGATGATGCTGGCCATCCCACTGACCATGATCGGCGTCTTCCCCGGCTTCTGGATCCTCAACCTGATCGCCGGCGACCCGGTGGGGCCCTTCGAGAACCCGATCTTCTTCACCGCCACCGGCATGATCGGAGTGATCGCCCTGGCCGGCATCGTCGTGCGCAACTCGATCATCCTGATCGACTTCATCGAGACCCACCGCGCCCTGGGCCTGTCCACCGTCGACGCCTGCATCGAAGCCGGCGCCGTGCGCCTGCGCCCGATCGTGCTGACCGCCGGCGCCGCGGTCATGGGCGCCTGGGTGATCGTGTTCGACCCGATCTTCTCAGGGCTGGCCTGGTCCTTCGTGTTCGGCATCGTCGCCAGCACGGCGTTCACCCTGCTGGTCATCCCGATCGCCTACGCCCTGACCCAGGGAGCATCCGCGCGCCGGTCGGCGGCGTAGGCTACACCCAGACCGCGATGCCTCACCGGCGCCGGAAGCGCAGGGCGTAGTTCTCCTCGAGCCCCGCTACGTCGACCTCCTCGACGAGTTCGAAGCCGAACGAGGTGATCTCCTCGATCACCGTCTGCTTGCCCGCGCGCACGTGCTCGAGCAGCCAATCGCGTGAAACGCCGGGGATGCGCTCGAAGTCCACGATGAACAACTCGCCACCCGGACGCAGGGCCGTGTGGATCGACGTGGTGGTCGAGCGCGGGAACTCGAAGTGGTGGTAGGTGTCGCACACGAAGGCGATGTCGATCGAGTCCGGCGGGAGCTCGACCGAGTCCTCGGTGCAGAGCACGGCCCGCACGTTGGCGAAGCCCTCGTCGCGGGCCCGCTGGGTCAGGTGCTCGACGAAGGGAGCCGCGATGTCGACCGCGAACAGCTCCCCGCGTGGGCCGACCGCGGTCGCGAAGGGCGCCAGGAACAGGCCGGTGCCCGCGCCGATGTCGGCCACGGCGTCGCCCGGCTCGATCCCCACCGCCGCCGCGATCGCGTCGCGCGAGGCCGCGATCTCACGCGACTCGACCTCGAAGCGCGCCACCATGGCGTCCACGTCGAGGTCCGGGTCGAGGTAGCTCGTGTTGATGCCCGGCTTGACGCTGGCTTCGGGCGCGAGGGGCGTGGTGGCCGGAGTGGTGCCGGCACAACCGGTCGCGATGAGCGAGAGGATCAGCAGCGAGGGAGAGGGCCGAAGGTGCATGGCGTGTGCGGTGGCGTGGGACGTACGGTTGGACGTACGGTGGCGGGATCATTTGTCCCACCGGGCGCAGTATCGCCGGCAAAGCCGGCGATACTGCGCGCCGGTGGGACAAATGATCCCGCCACCGTACGTCCAACCGTACGTCCCACGCCACCGTACGTCCCGATAGCAAGTCGACTCAGACCGAGCCGATCGTGCCGTGAATCGCGTTGGTCAGCGTGTAGCCGGCCGGCAACCCGTCGAAGATGACCCACTGGGCATAGACGTCGAGCCCACAGAGCACGGGATCGTAGGTGATCCCGGGCGACAGGCACTCGAGCTCCGCACCGCCGATGAAGTAGAAGTAATTGATCGTCGGGAGCGTCGGGTCGACGAGGATCTCGCCGCCGTCGAGGACGATGCCGCTAGTCGCGCCGAAGCCGACGGCGAGAATCGCCAGGCTGCCAGGCGTGAAGGCTGAGAAGTCGGTGCAGGTATCCCAAGAACCGGTGAAACCCGGCACGATGAACGGCCCAAAGGCGCTGTCCAGGATGTCCGGGTTGACTCCCGAGCCGTTGTACTCGGACGAGGTGAATTGGGATTGGCAGCCGCCACCGAGGGTCGTGGCCTGGCCGGGCGGAGCAACGGGGGAAGGAATGGCAAGCGGCGTAAGGAGGGACGCCAACACGAGGAGGTTGGACATGGCGAGCGAGCGCAGCGGGACACGGTGGTGGGACGTACGGTTGGACGTACGGTGGCGGGACCATTTGTCCCACCGGCGCGCAGTATCGCCGGCTTTGCCGGCGATACTGCGCCCGGTGGGACAAATGGTCCCGCCACCGTACGTCCAACCGTACGTCCAGCCACCGTACGTCCCACGACACGCTACGGCTCTTCTCGCACGACCTCGATCGGCTTGAAGCGCGGCTGGGGTAGCTCCAGCGTGACGCTCTCGACCGCCTCGCCGTCCAGAAACGCCCGCGCCAGGTCCACGTACTCGCGCGAGAGGATCTCGATCGGCTCGTGGCCGGCGTTCTGACAGATCACGTGCACGGCAGCGGGGAAGTGCTCGAGGATCTCTTCCACGTTCGCTGGCGGCGTGCGCGCGTCGATGGTCCCGCTGACGAACAGCACCGGCACTTCACACCGCGCGCCCTTGCGAAAGTCGTCTCCCACGTCGCCGGCACCGCAGGACTCACACAGGTCCGGATAGGGACCGTTGACCGCGTCACTCAAGAGGTTGGCGGGGTCGCGGCGCTCGCGCCGGATCTGTGCCGCGCGGCGCTTGGAAGCGCCCGAGGCGCAGTCCATGGCGATCGCCATCGGTGACCAAACTTCGAGGCGCCGATTGGACAGGGTGTAGTCCCCCATCGAACTCCAGTCCCCGGCGGCCAGGGCGGCGATCTGGGCCGGCAGCTCGACGATGCTGAAGGCCAGGCCCAGGCTCTCGGCGATCATCGTGCGCAGGTCCAAGGCGCTGACCAGCACGCGCAGCGCCTCGCCATTGCGCTCCACCTCGACCAGGGCCGGCTCTTCTTCTAGCTGCGTCAACAGCTTCGCGACCGTCCCCACCAGGTCCGGCATCTGCTCCGCGACGCCCGGGTCCGCGCGCACCAGCTCACCGAGCTGCTCCAGGAAGCGCTGGGTCGTGCTCGGCAGCTTGTAGGTCTGGTCCGGACCCTCGACCTTGCCGAGCAGCGCGCGGGCCACGCCGTCGGGGTGACGGCGCAGGACTTCGAGACCCAGGTGCGAGCCGTAGCTCGAGCCGTAGAGCACGATCTGCTCCAGCCCCAGCGCCCGGCGCAGGGCGTCCACGTCGGCGGCGTTCTGGGTGGTGTTGAAGTGCGCCAGGTCGAAGCCGGCTTCGCGCCAGTGGTCGGCGGCGCGCCCGACGAGCTCGGCGTAGGCCACGCCGATCTCGTCGCGGGTGTAGACCCGCCCGGGATCCAGCTCGACCACGAACTGCGGTCCGGCGTCGAAGTCGGGCTCGCTCTGCCCGGTGCCGCGCTGGTCGAGGCCGATCACGTCACCGTGGTCCAAGAGCCGCAGGGTGCGCCCCGCGGCCGGGCCGACGCAGTAGTCGATCCCCGACGCGCCCGGGCCGCCGGCCAGGAACACGATCGGCGGACCGGGATCCGGATTGGTGCTGGGGAAGCGCACGAAGGCCAGCTCGAGCGTCGGGCCGTCCGGGTCGCCGTGGTCGAGGGGCACGTCGAAGTGTCCACGTTCCCCGACCAGCTCGACGCCACCGGGTCCGAAGGCCGTGTAGGGCTCGAGCTCGAGACCGAAGGAATTCGACGCCTGGGGCGAGGCTGAAAGGGCCGCGGCGGCCAGGAGCGTGAGGTTGGGCGCGATCATGGGTCTGTAACTTTCGATCGGGGCTACTCGGCGGCCACGAGTGGCCGACGATCGGTGAACAGCGGACGCACTCGACTCGCCGACCAAGCGCCCAGCCAGGCGAGGGTCGGCATGCCGATCAGGACGATGGCCATCACGCGCCAGGGCAGGGCGAACTCGAGCGGCACTTCGGCCAGCTCGACCAGGCCGAATCCCGGCAGCAATCCGCCCGGGATCGCCAGGGCGGAGCCCAACAACGCCAGGTAAGCGGCGCGCGCGGCCTGGGTGCCGTGCAGCAGCGCCGGCGGCGCGCCGACCGCTTGGAGGGTGCGCGCGTCGTCGGCGGACTCCACGGCGGAGAGGGCCGTGGCGATGAAGATCACCAGCAGCCCCGTGGCCATGGACAGGGCCAGGGCGATCGCGAGGGTCGAGAGGGTGGGGTTCGTGCGCAGCAGCTCGGCGTCGACGGTGGTGCCCGGCACCTGGGCCGCGAGCTGGCGCGCCCGCTCGAAGCGGGCCGCGTCGACGGGCCCCCTCGCGCGCACGATCCAGGGCGCCGGCCGCCCGCGCTGCGCCGCGCCGACTTCCAGACCGAGCTGCTCGACCATCGCCACCGGCAAGAGGGCGAGCGGCGTGCGCGACGGCTGCGCTTCGTCGAGGGTGCGAGTGGGCAGGCGCGCGATGACTTCGACCCCGCCCAGCAGCTCGAGCTCGGCGGGCAGGTGATCGACTGCGCCCGCGGGACGCCGGAGCCACACGACGCCGCTAGCGGCGAAGTCGGCGACCTCGATCGCCATGGCCCGCAGCAGATCGGCGTCGCCGACGGCCAACCAGGTCCCGGCGCCACCGCCGTCGCCGGAGGGACGCGCCATGACCGGTTGCCCGCCGCTCACCACTGCTTGCAGCGCCGCGGCCTCGCCGTTCAGCTCCGCGGCCAGCTCGGCGGCCACGCGACCGGCGCCCGGGCCCTCGACCAGCAACTGGTCCGCGCGCAGGGTCGGCACGACCTGACCGACGAAGGCCTCGACGCTCGACGAGAGGGCCGCGAGCAACAGGCTCGCCGAGAGGCCCGCCAGCACCGCGGTCACCACAGGCGCGTTGCGCGCGCGGAAGCGGCCGGCGTCGCGTACGGCGAGGCGCCAAGCGGGCGTCAGGCGCGTGGCTCTGCGGCTCAGGGCCTCGAGCAGCCACGGACTCGCCGAGCCCAGGCCGAGCACCCCCAGGACGGATCCGGCCAGGATCGCGACAACGTTGATCGCGCCCTCGAGGCGCAGCCCGATGGCGAGCACGAGCACGCCCGAGACGACCAACGCCAGGCCGAGGGCCAGCCAACCCCGCGCGCGACCGGCCGGGGGGCGACGGCCGGAGAGGGCCGTGCGCACGGGCACGCGCAGGGCCGTCCAGATCGGGAGCAGCGCCGCCAGGCTCGCGGCCACCAGGCCGAGCGCCACGCCGCCCAGCAGGTGCGCGAGCGATACCTCGAAGGGACCGTTCAGGCGCTGGTTCCAGCCGTCGAGCAGTGGATGGGCGAGCCACGCCGCGGCGAGGCCCACGGCGACCCCTGCAGCCGAGCCGAGCAGGGCCAGCACCAACGGCGCGGCGAGCAGGCCCGGCCCGAGCAGTCGACCGGGGGCACCGCTGGCCGCCAACAGTCCGAGTTCGCGCTGACGCCGGCGCAGACCCACCGCGAAGGCAGCGGCCACCACGAGCGCCGCTTCGACGAAGCCGAGCCCGCCGACGACGAACAGCACGGCGGCCTCGAAGCCGTCGGCGGGATCGAGCTCCCCGCGCAGCTCGGGCCTTGCACCGAGTTCGGTCAGGCCGCGCACGGCGCGGTCGAGTTCGGCCGCGGGCGCGGCGGCCAGGAGCGTCCCCGCTCCGCCACGACCCGACTGCAGTGGGCGCAGGACGATGGGGTCGCCCAAGCGCTCCGGACTGACCACCAGACCACTGACTCGTCCCCGATGGCCGTCGATGTCCACGCTGTCGCCGGGGGCCACGCCCAGGGCCGTCGCCACGTTGGGCGACAGGGCCAGCTCGTCCGGCGCCGCGGGCGCACGCCCGGCGGTGATCCGCAGTAGCCCCGTCAACAGGCCCAGGTCACCGTCGTTCAGGTCGGCCTCGACAGCCAGGGCATCGACCTTCGCCCCGCGCTGGCCGGCGGCCAGCACGCCGTAGCCGAGCGTCGTGGTGCGCGCGCCAGGTCCCAGGCTCGCTCGCATCGCGGCCGCCTGTTCAGGCGAGCCGTACTCGACGCGCAGGTCGGCGCTCCCGAAGCGCGCGGCGCGCTGCTCCTCCAAGGTGGGCGACATGGTCCGCACCAGGGCGCCGGCCCCGGTCAGGGCCGCGACCGGCACGGCCACGAGCAGGATCACCAGCAGCGATCGACCGCGGTGGCGGCCCAGGTCGCGCAGCTCCACCCGCGCCAGGGCGCGCAGGGCTCGCAGGGCCTTCAACTGCCGACTCCGTCGAAGCGGGCTGCGGCGTCGGCGACGGCGGGCTCGAACCACAGGCCGTCGCGCAGGTGCAGCACCCGGTCGGCCCAGGCCGCGTGGGACGCGTCGTGGGTCACCAGGACCACCGAGCGCCCGTCGTCGCAGGCCCCGCGCAACAGGCGCATGACCCGTTCGCCGGTGACCGAGTCGAGGGCGCCGGTGGGCTCGTCAGCCAGCATCAACGTGCGCGGACCGACGATCGCGCGGGCGATGGCGACCCGCTGGCGCTCGCCGCCGGAGAGGTCGTCGGGGAAGCGGGCGGCGAGGTGGTCGATGCGCACCCGCTGCAGGGTCGCGAGGGCCTCGGCGCGCGCGTGCCGTTGGCGCACGCCGTCGAGCTCGAGCGGCAGGGCCACGTTCTCGAGGGCGGACAGGCCCGGCAGCAGGTTCAGGTCCTGGAACACGTAGCCGATGCTGCGCCGTCGCAGGGCGGCGAGGTCCCGAGCCGAGAGGCGCGCAAGGTCGTGACCGTGCACGCACACGCGGCCGCCGGTGGGATCGTCGAGGGCGCCGGCGAGGGCCAAGAGCGTCGACTTGCCCGACCCCGACGGCCCCATCACGGCGACGAACTCACCGCGCGCGACCGTCAGGTCGATCGGCCCCAGCGCACGGACCGCCTGCTCGCCGCTGCCATGGACGCGCTCGAGGGCCTCGAGCGCGAGCACGGGCTCGTCCGACGCGCTCATCGGTCGCGCTCCGCGATGCGCGCCTCGCACAGGTCGAGCCACTGGATCTGGGCCTGGGCGTCGAGCACCAACGCGTCGAGCAGGAGGGTCCAAGCCAGCTCCTGGTCGGGATCGGCCTTGGCCTTGAGCCGCGTCAGCCGCTGCAACCGCTCGAGGGTCGCGACGCGCTGGGAGTGCAGGATCGGCCCCAGGTCGATCGAGTCGGTGGCCGTGGCCAGGAGCACCTTCAGCACCAACTCGTCCCGCGGCGGCGGGTCGGCCAGGACCGGCGCGTCGAGCCAGTCGCGCAGGACCGTGCGGCCGGCGTCGGTGATGCGCCAGGTCTGCTTCTGGCCCTCGCCGCCCGCCGCGGGCTCGACCAGGCCGTCGCGCTCGAGCCGCGTGAGGGTGGTATAGACCTGGCCCACGTTCAGGGACCAGGTCCCGGCCGTGCGCTGCTCGAAGGCGGACTTGAGCCCGTAGCCGTGGGCGGGCTGCTCGGCCAACAGGGCCAGGAGGCTGTTGCGGATCGTCATGGGCTGCTCCGCGACGATTACCGCGTATGCATACCGAGTATTCCCGAAGGGAGTCGCCGGCGATCCGATGTGGTGGCCCAAGCCCCTGCGCCGCGGTGGTTTGTGAGCAGTCGGTGGCGCGGGACGTACGGTGGCGCGGGACGTACGGTGGCGGGACCCTTTGTCCCACCGGCGCGCAACACCGTCGGCTTTGCCGACGATGTTGCGCGCCGGTGGGACAAAGGGTCCCGCCACCGTACGTCCCGCGCCACCGTACGCCCCGCGCCACCGACGCCCCGCCACCGCAACCCCGCGCGCCATGCAGTCCCCCACCCTCGAGGTCTGGTCCGACATCGCCTGCCCCTGGTGCTACGTAGGCAAACGGCGGCTGGAAGCCGCCCTGGCCGGCCTCGACCAGCCACCTGAAGTCCAGTGGCGCGCCTTCGAGCTCGACCCCTCGGCCCCGCGACGGATCACTGCCGATCGGACCTACGCCGAGCGCTTGGCCCGCAAGTACGACACCTCCCTTCAAGAGGCCCAGGGCATGATCGATCGCATGGTCGACACCGCGGCCGCCGAGGGTCTGGCCTTCGACTTCGACGCGATCCAGCCGGGCAACACCTTCGACGCCCACCGCCTGGTGGCCCTCGCGCGTCTGAGCGACCTGGCCGGCGCGATGCAGGAGCGCCTGATGGCGGCCTACATGACCGAGGGCGTGGCCATCGGCGAGACCGCCGAGCTCGCGCGGCTGGCCGAGGAGGTCGGCCTCGAGCCCGAGCCCGTCGCGCAGCTCCTCGCCGGCGACGCCTTCGCCGAACAGGTCCGCGGGGACGAGGCCCGGGCGGTGTCGCTCGGTATCGGCTCGGTCCCGACTTTCGTGGTCGACGGGTCGAGGGGGCTCTCGGGCGCGCAACCCCCCGAACTGCTGCGACAGCTGTTGCGGAGCTGAGATTCGCGGGGGTCGAGCCGCGGACGGACTACGGAAGGCCCGGAGCGGCGCTCGATAGCGACGACTCGGCTCCATGTCCCGCACCTCTCCCTTTCCCCTGGAACCCGGCCCCACGTCGCCGCCGCCGATCGAGCGGATCGCCTGGGTCGAGGTTCCCGGTCGACCCTTGACCGCGGGGGCCGCGTCACTGTTGCGGCACCTGGGCGGGGACCCGGACTCCCTGGAGACCGAGGAGCTACGGCTCGACGACCTGTTGACCCCCGCGGGCCGCCGACAGGTCGACGAGGCCCTGGCCCGGGGCGGCGACAGTTCCGAGTTCACCGTGCAGGTCGGTCAAGTGGACCTGACCCTGGAGTTGCGCGACTCGCGCTGGTTCGATCTCTCGGTGCACGTCGTGCCGGACGGCGACGGGCCGGCCACCTGCACCGCCACAGCGGTCGATCTGGGCGCGGCCCTCAATGCCGAGTACGCCCTGGCCCAGAAGACCGAGCGACTCGAGCTGGTGCTGGAGGGCACGCAGCTCGGAATGTGGGACTGGAACCCTCAGACCGGAGCCGTCCAGTTCAACGAGCGTTGGGCCCAGATGCTGGGGCACGATCTCTCGGAGATCCCCTTCAACCTCGGCTCGTGGCAGAGCCGTGTGCACCCGGACGATCTGGATGCCTGCTTCGCCGACATCCAGGCGCACATCGAGGAGCGCACCCCGGCGTACGAGAACGTCCACCGGATGCGGCACAAGGACGGATCGTGGGTCTACATCCTCGACCGCGGCAAGGTGGTGCGCCGCGATGGCGATGGCAACGCGGTGCGCTTCACCGGAACGCATACCGACATCACCGCGCAGAAGCGAGCCGAGCTCGAGGCCAAGGAGGCGACGCGGGCCAAGAGCATGTTCCTGGCCACGATGTCGCACGAGATCCGCACGCCGCTCAATGGCGTGCTGGGTCTGTTGCAGGTGCTCGAGGGCACCGAGCTCAGCACCGAGCAGCGCGAGTTGCTGTCGATGATCACCCACTCGGGCGAGCACCTGCTGGTGTTGATCAACGACATCCTCGACCTGACCAAGATCGAAGCCGGGGAGCTGGCACTCGACTGGCAGCCGACGGACGTCGGCCCGTTGATCGAGTCCACCGCGAGCCTGTTCACGGAGCTGGCGCGGAACAAGGGCGTCGACCTGGTGGCCGAGAGTTCAATCGACGACGGGCGCCGGTTCGTCACCGATCCCCACCGCCTGCGACAGATCTTGGTCAACCTCGTCTCCAACGCGGTCAAGTTCACGGACCAGGGCCGGGTCGAGCTCCGGGCTCGTTTGGGCGACGACGGGGAAGCGGCCCAGCTGGTCTTCACCGTCGTCGACAGCGGCAAGGGCATCCTCGACACCGCGGCCATCTGGGACGGCTTCCGCCAGGAGGATGCGACGATCTCGCGCACCCACGGCGGAACTGGCCTGGGGCTGACGATCAGTCGCCAGCTCGCGGTCCTGCTCGGTGGCACGATCGAGGTCAGCAGCGTCGTGGGCCGCGGCTCGACCTTCGAGCTGCGTCTGCCGGCCGAGGCCGCGGCGACCACCGGCCCGGAAGCCGCGTCGGTCGAGCCGGCGTTGGACGCGGCCATCGCCCACCTGCGTGTCCTCGTCGCGGAAGACAACCCCATCAACCAACGGGTGGCGAGCGGCATGCTGCGGCGCCTGGGCTTGACCGCGACCATGGTCGAGAACGGGCGCGAGGCCCTGCGCGCCTGTGTCGAGAGCCCCTTCGACCTGGTCCTGATGGACATCCACATGCCCGAGATGGACGGGCTCGAAGCCACGGTCGAGCTGACCGAACGCCTCGGCTGCCACTGCCCGCGGATCGTGGCCCTCTCGGCCGACGTGTCCGAGCAGGGCGCTGCCGACTGCCGCGCCGCCGGCATGAGCGGCTTCCTCGAGAAGCCCTTCCGCCTGGCCGACCTCGAGGCGGTCCTGCGTGAGGCGGCGGCCGCGCTGGACTGAGCCGGCTCCGCGCGGGTCGCGCCGGGTGCGACGCCAGGCCGTGCTAGACTCGGCACCGCTCGCCCAATCCAACTTCGAATCGCGCTCCCCTCGATGTCGAAACCCTCCCCCACCCGCCGCGACGTCCTGCGCGACGCGGGTCTCTCCTTGGCCGGTGCGGCGTTCCTCCCGAGCGTCCTGACCGGATCGAGGCCCAAGCTCGGCCGCTGGCGCATCGACGACGCCCTGCGGGTCGGGATCGTCGGACCCGGCCGTCGGGGCAGCAACCTGATGGCTCGCATGGGCTATCCGAGCGAGCTGGCCAACGCCACCGACCAGACCATCAGCGGGGTCGAGTTGGTCGCCGTCTGCGACACTTTCCTCGGCAACCTGCGCACCGCGAGCGACGCGGTCTCGAAGGTCCACGACCGCCCCACCGAGTATCGCGACTACCGCCTGATGCTCGAGCGCGAGGATCTCGACGCCGTGGTGGTCGCCACGCCCGACTTCTCCCACGCGCCGATCGCCCAGGCGGCGGTCGAGGCCGGCTGCGACGTGTACGTCGAGAAGTGCGCCGCGAACACGGCCGACCAGCTGCGCTCGCTCGAGGCGGCGGTCGCCAAGCACGGTCGCATCGTCCAGGTCGGCTACCAGCTGCGCGAGAACGAGCTCTACCGCCAGGCCAAGGCGATCGTCGAGCGGGGCTGGATCGGCGAGGTGCGCCTGGCGCGCATGGAAGTCCACCGCCACGGCTCCAACGGCGCGCTGCGGCATCCGCTCTTGGAGTACGGCCCGGCGCCCGAGCGCGCAGACGTGGAGTGGGAGCTGTTCCTGGCCGGCATCGCGCCGGAGCGCGAGTACGACGCCGAGCGCTACTTCGAGTGGCGCAAGTTCTGGGACTACGGCAACGGCGTCTGCGGCGACAACCAGTCGCACTCGGTCGACGCGATCGAGTTCGTGGTGGGTCTGGGCCTGCCCGCCAGCGCCACGGCCTCGGGCGGCGTCTACCACTGGGGCGGCGCGCGCGAGACGCCGGACGTGCTGTCCGCCAACGTCGAGTACCCCGACGCCGGGATCAGCGTCAACTACATGCAGACCGACTCCAACTCCTTCGGCGTGCCCGGGACCTGGCTCTACGGCAGCGAGGGAACGATGCACGTTTCGTGGGAGCTGGAGGTCTACCCGGACCGCTTCTCCGAGCGCTACGCCGACTCCTTGGAGGAGGGCAAGCTCGACCCGCGCAGGCCGATGATCCACCTGAAGGATCCGGCCGCGGCCAAGGCCATGGAGGGCAAGGCCAGCGAGCTGTGGCTGGCCGGTCGCGGGGCCGGCGGGACGACCCGCAGCGACGGCACCTTCGACACCACGCGCCTGCACCTCGAGAACTTCTTCACGAGCGTGCGCGAGCGCTCCACGCCGACGGCGCCGCTCGAGGTGGCGCGCACGTCGACCATCGCCGCGATCATGAGCGCCGAGTCCTACCGCACGGGCCGGCGCGTGACGCTCGAGGACGTCGGCTTCGCGCCCGAGCCGACCGGGGGCTGAGACCCCCCGTCAGCGGGCGCGCAGACGGGCGATCTCTCGCGCAGTCCGATCGGCCCGTGCCACGTCGGTGAGCGTGACGGCGAGGATCGATGGGCAGGCCGCGGGATCGGCCAGCCAGGCGGCGGCGGCCTCGGTGCCGAGCACGAGGAGCGCGGTCGAGGCCAGGTCGGCGTCGGTCGCGTTGGCGGCGCGCACGGCGACCTGCAGGGTGTCGTGGTCCACCGGCAGGCCGCTGCGCGGGTCGATCAGGTGGCTGACCAGGCGGCCGTCCACGAAGACCGGCTCGGAGAGCTGGCCGGAGATGCCCACCGCCTCGTCGCGCAGGCGCCAGATCTCGGGCCCCGCGCCGGGGTCCACCACGAGCGGCCAGCCGACGCCGCCGGGCTCGCCACCAAAGGCCAAGACCGAGCTGCCGCCGGCGCTGATCACCGCGTCCTCGACGCCCGCCGCGCGCAGCAGCGCGGCCATGCGGTCGACGGTGAAGCCCTTGGCCACCGCACCCAGGTCCAGGCGCACGCCGTCCACGGTGGTGACGAGGGCGTGCCCTTCCACTCGCAGCGCGTCGCAACCCACCCGCTCGAGGGTCGTGGCCAATTCCTCAGGCAAGGGTGCCGCGCCGCCGCCGTCGTAGTAGCCGTAGAGCTCGAGCAGCGCGCCGACCGTCGGGTCCACGGCGCCACCGCTCGCGTGGCACCAGGACTGCGCCTGCTCGACCAGGCGCGCCAGCTCGGGAGTCACCTCGAAGCGCCCGGCTACCCGAGCGGAGTCATTGAACCGCATCAGCCCCGATCCCTCGACCCAGCCACTGACGAGCGCCTCGAGGCGCTCGCCTTCGGCCAGGGCCGCGCTCGCCGCCGCGTCGAGGGCCGCCGCATCCGGCCCGGCGAGCCGCAACTCGAACCGCGTTCCGAACAGGTGGGCCGACCGGGTGTGCTCCCGCGGCGGCGGTTCGGTTGCCGAACCGCCGAGCTGGCAGGCGGCCAAGGGCAACAGGACCGACAGGGTCCGAATCGCGTCGATGCAGGTCACGGGTGTGGGGCGAGCGCTCGCTTCGCGGTCGCCCGTTCCGACACCCTAGCCGGTCGGTCACCGACGGCGGCGACCGCCGGATCCGTACACAGCTCGAACGTGCCCCGCACCCGCGGGGAGCGGCGAAGTCGTGCGGAAACCAGCCCCGCTCGCGCGACGGGCCTGCCATGGTGTGGGAGTCCACTCGACACCTTTGTCCACACCTTTCGCTTCGTCCGACACCTTCGCCCCATGGCACCGATGACCATCCGCACTCCGCTCGCCGCCGCCCTGCTCGCGACCCTCCCCGCCCTGGCCTCCGCCCAGTCGGGCTGCGGCGCTGGCCCGACCCTCGAGGCCCTGGGCCAGGGCACCCCCGGCTCCGCCGGCGTTCCGGCCCTGAAGGCGCAGGGGCTACCGGTGCTCGGTGGGCCCATCCTCCTCGAGGTGACGAGCGGCGCGCCGAACGCCTTCGGGGCGCTCTTCTTCAGCCCGGTCGCGGGCGCCCTCGCGCTCCCGGCCTTCGGCGCGACCGCCTATCCGGGGCAGCCGTCGTTGTTGGCCGCGTTCTTCCTCGACGGCCAAGGCGACTCGCCGCCGATCGCCCAGTTGGCCGCGGTGCCGCCCTCCTGGTGCGGACTGCAACTGGTCTTCCAGGCGGCCGTCGCCGACCCCGCGGCGCAGGGCGGCGTCGCGTTCACCCAGGCGCTCCGCGTCGTCTTCGGGAGCGCCGACGGCCCCCTCTTCCCCCTCGCGCAATACTCGGCGGGGGTGTCTCCGAAGGAGGTCGCCCTCGACGACCTGGACGGTGACGGCGTGCCCGACCTGGTCGTGTCCAACTACGGCTCGGGCGACGTGTCGGTGCTCTTGGGCGTGGGTGACGGGTCGTTCGGCGCGGCCCAGAACTTTCCGGCCGGGCTTGGACCCGATTCCCTGGCGCTCGCGGACCTGAACGGGGACGGCGCGCTCGACGTCGCCGTCACCAACGTGAGCACCGACACCGTCTCGGTCCTCCTCGGTGCGGGCGACGGGACGTTCGGTCCGCATCTCGGCTTCACGACCGGGAGCACGCCCTTCGACATGGCCGTCGGTGACCTGAACGGGGACGGCGCGCTCGACTTGGCCGTCGCCAACGGTCCGTCCGACGACGTGTCGGTGCTGCTGGGGCTCGGGGATGGCACGTTCGGTCCGGCGCAGAGCTTCCCGGCGGGCGGATTTCCACGCGCGCTGACGATCGACGACCTGAACGGCGACGGCCGGCTCGACCTCGTGGTCGCCAACGAGCTCTCGGGCGACGTCGCCCTCTTGTTGGGCGCGGGCGACGGGACCTTCGCTCCGGCGCTGTTCAGCGCGGCGGGCGATGGTCCCTATGCCATCGCGGCGGCGGACCTCGACGGGGATGGCGCGACGGACCTGGCCGTCGGGAACGCGAGTTCCGAAGACGTGTCGGTCCTGTTCGGCGCGGGGGACGGCACCTTCTCGCCGGCCCAGAACCTGCCGGCGGGTGGCGATCCCCGCGCGCTGGTGGTCGACGACCTGAACGGCGACGGGCTGCCGGACCTGGCGCTCGCGAACCGCGACGCGTCGAACGTGTCCGTCCTGCTGGGTGCGGGTGGCGGAGCGTTCGCTCCCGCGCAGGTCTCGGCGGTCCACCAATACCCCGGCGCGTTCGCCGTCGACGACCTGGACGGCGATGGGGTCCGCGATCTCGCCATCGCCAAATTCCACGGCTCTACTTCCGTCACGGTCCTGCTCGGCGCGGGCGGCGGCACCTTCACCGTGACGCCGCTCTTGGCGGCGGGCCCCAACCCCCGAGCGGTCGCGATCGACGACTTCGACGGGGACGGGGTCCGTGACCTCGCGGTCGCTAACGACGTCTCCAATAGCATCTACGTGCGCCTGGGAACGGGCGATGGGAGCTTCGGGCCATCGCAGGAATGGGTTGCGGGGTACAAGCCCAACTCGATCGCGACCGGTGACCTGAACGGGGACGGGATCCCGGACCTCGCCGTCACGACTGGCGGCCCCGCCGTCAGCTCGGCGTCGGTGCTGCTGGGCGCGGGCGACGGGACCTTCGCACCGAAGCTGGTCCTCGAGGGCGGCGGCGGGGCTCAGTCGGTCGCAATCGGTGACCTGAACGGGGACGGAGCGCCCGACTTGGCCATCGCGAACTACTCCTGGGGCGTCGTTTCGGTGCTCCTGGGAGTGGGTGACGGCACCTTCGGACCCCGGAAGGGCTACGGCGTGGGAGCCAAGCCCCGGTCCGTGGCGATCGGCGACCTGAACGGGGACGGCGCGCTCGATCTGGTGACGGCCAGCGCCCAACTCGGCAGCCTGTCGGTGCTCCTCGGGTGGGGCAACGGCTCCTTCAAGCAGGCGCTGACGATCGATACGGGCAAGTACCTTGTCGCGGTCGCAATCGACGACGTCGACGCAGACGGCGACCTGGACCTGGTCGCGTTGCAAGATTCTGGAGTGTCGATCTACCTGGGCGCGGGGGACGGGACCTTCGCTCTTGCGCAGACCCAGGCGGTGAACGAGAACCTCAAGGCATTGGCCGTCGACGACCTCGATGGGGATGGGGTGCCGGACCTGGCCATCATCTCGTACACCGGGGACGGGATCGCGGTGCTGCTTGGCGAGGGCGACGGCGGGTTCGCTCCGGCGGTGAAGTTCAGCTCCGCCCATGACTTGACCGGGATCGCGATCGACGACCTCGACGGGGATGGGACGCGCGACGTGGCGACCTCGGCGCGGGGCAACTCGACAGGCGCTGGCGTCGTCATCTACTTCAACCGGCTCCTGGAGTAGTCGCGCGCGGCTCGATCGGGCCGATCGGGCGCCGCGCCGGGACCGGTCCAGGTCGGCGCGGGCCCCCCGCCGGAGGCTCGGCACCCGACGCACAACACCTCAGAGCCCGACCGCAGCGGGGGCGACTCCCGATCCGGGGCCCACGCGGCGCGCCAGCGCGCACCGTGCGGGTGCCTGGCCATTGCGGGTTTCGCGGAGAATTCCCCCAACGGTCGGGCCCATGGGCGGAGTCGGTCCGTGGAGACCCCATGCACGCTGCCACCGACACGATTCCGATCGAGACCCTGCTCGCGGAGCAGGGCTGGATGCGCTCCCTGGCGCTCGCGCTCCTGCGCGACGCCCAGGTCGCCGACGACGTGGTTCAGGACGCGGTCCTCGCGGCCCTGCGCCGGCCGCCGGCCAGCGACCGCCCCCTGCGGCCCTGGCTGCGGGCGGTGGTTCGCAACGTGGCCTGGAAGCGCATCGAACGCGACCGCAACCGCGCGACGTCCGAGCGCGACCGAGCGGCTGCCCGGCCGGAGGCAGCGATGCCCTCGGCCGAGGAGCTCAGCGAGCGCCACGAGCTGCGGGCGTTGGTTTGCGAGCTGGTGCGTGAGTTGGACGAGCCCTACCGCTCGACGCTCCTGCTGCGCTTCTTCGAGGATCGCAGCCCGGCGCAGATCGCGGCCCACACCCAGACGCCGGCGGGCACCGTGCGCTGGCGCTTGAAGGTCGGGCTCGACCGCCTGCGCGAGCGACTCGACGCCCGCCACGGCGGCGAGCGCCTGGCCTGGGCACGCTGCCTCGCGCCGCTGCTCGCAACCGAGAGCTCCCTGGTCTCCACCACCACTTCCGCCTCGCTCCTGCAAACCGTGCTCACACTCAGCCCTGCCATGAAGCTCTTCGCCCTCGCCGTCCCGTTGGTCGCCCTCGCAATCCTGTGGCCCGAGTCCGAGCCGGGCGCGGTGCTCGGAGCCGTCGGTATGGTCAGCCGCGGCTCCGTCGAGGCCCCGGCGCCGTCGGGTCAAGAGGACGAAGTCGCGGGCGACGCAGAGACGTATCGGCGCGCAGCAGCGGCCCTGGCCACGGACTCCGACGAGCTCTTCTCCGAGGCACTCTTGGCCTATGCCCGTGAAGAGCTGACCGAGGCCTGGCGCGATGTTCGGGGCGAGGAGATCGACCCGGAACGGCTTGAAGCGCTCATCGAGCACTTCAAGGGAGTCGTACTCGTGGCGCCCGGCCACATCGGCCGCGGTCGAGCGGAGGACCAGGACCGCATCGATCGGCTCGCCGAGTCGGGCGAGGTACTCTCGCTCTTGGCCCTGATGGACCTGGGCATGACCGGCGCTCAGTTGGACCTGGTATCGGACGCGACGGCTTTCGCCCAGCTCTTCGAGCCGCTGGCGCAGGGTCCGAACGTAAGCGTGCTCGACGACATCAGGCATCCCGACCGCCTGCTCTCCGACGGAGCCACCCTGATGCTGCCCGCGGGCGTCTTCCAACTCCAGGCACTCATGCGAGAGCTCGAACCCTTCCCCCGCGACGTGACAATTCGAGGTGCTGGCATGGGCGCAACCTTGCTGATCGCGGGAAGTCTCAGCACCAAGGCCCCTCTGTCGAACCTCGCGTTCAGGGACCTGACCGTCTTCACCGACAACGCCTACTTGCTGGCCCTACGCAGCGAGCCGGCCTCGGTCTACTTCGACCACGTGCGAGCGATCGGCTTCGACATGGGTGCGGGCGCCTCCTGCCTGTTCGGGACCGAGGAGCTGGCCGTCTATGCCCGCGACAGCGTCTTCGAGGGTGGCTATGGGCGCCATCCCCGCTACGGAACGCTGTTCAGCATCGGAACAGGCGGAATCGTCGCGCGCTTCGAGCGCTGCGAGTTCGACCTAGTCGACTCCAACCTCTCGACCCTCTCATTCCCGGCCACGGTGGTCTTCGATCAATGCCGGATGACGAACATGCTCGACGACCCATTGGGCAGCGACCGCCCGGACGATGGCATCGCCTTCATCAGGACCTCGGTCGAGCGCTTCCCGTGGAGTGACGCCGAGGGCAACCCGGTCGAGTCGCCCCACAAGGACCTGAACGACCTGTTCCCGGACTGGCAGAAGCGGATCGCGTACTGAGGCCGAACGGGAAGATCAGGTGATCGGTCCAGTCGGCAGCCTTGCGTTCTGTCCCGCGCGGCGGAGCTCGCTCCGCCGCGCGGGAGCGAGGGGCGCGAACCCCACGGAACGTGAGGGCAGAGACTGCTGACCGGAAGCGACGGGCAAATCCCGAGACCGGCTGAACGGCCTCGGTTGTCAGGGGTCGACAGCGCTCGAGATCCGACGCTCGATCCACTCCAAGACGAACGTCAGCACCTCGTCCCGCTCGGGCTCGTGGTGCAACTCATGGAAGAGACCGCCCCAGAGCTTGAAGTCGCAGCCAGCGGTGGTGGCGAAGGACTGCGATGCGGCGGCGCTGGTCAGCACGTCGGCTGATCCGTGCATCAGCAGGAGCGGGACCTCGATCGCCGCTGCGCCGCGCAGCAGCTCCTTGCCTCGACGCAAGGTCTCGAGTCCCAGGCCGACGCTGATCCGACCGTGATTCAGGCGATCGGTCCGATAGGCGGCGACGATCGCAGGATCGCGAGAGAGCCCCTCGAGATCGAGCCCGTTGCTCACGGTCAACCACGGCGCAACGCTCGCGGCCAGCCGACCGAACCACAGGCGCGCCTCGGGAACCGCGGTCGCTGGCTCCAGACCCGGTGAGGCTGCGATCATGCCGACGAGCTCCGGCCGACGATCCCGGGCGAAGCCGAGGGCGATGGCACCACCGAGGCTGTGGCCGTAGACGAACGTGGGGCAGGGTCCTCGACGCGCGACGGCGATGCCGTCCAGCTCTTCGATCGCGTCATAGGTCGCTTCGAAGGACGTGTGACCGCGCCGACCGGCGCTGAGCCCGTGTCCTTCGAGGTCGAACGACACGACCTCCAAGCTGCGCCCGGTGAAGCGCTCGATCAGGCCCCCGTAGCGGCCGGAGTGCTCCCCCAGCCCATGCACCAGCAGCACGCGACCCTCAGGGCGCCCTTCAGGTGACCTGATGCGACAGTGAAATCGCCTGGCGCCCTGGAAGATCTCGAACTCCGCGGCGGAATCCGCCGCCGATTGGTGCGGGTCGCTCATGGCGCGACTGGAGTAATCGATGACGACGGCGACATGTAGACCCAACCCTCTTCGAAGGACGTGCAATCCACCGGAAGCTGACACGAGGCCGAGCACTTGACCCGCCTCTCGACACACGCGACCCACTCGCCTGGCATCCGCGCATCGCCTCGACCAAGACCGCTGTATCTGCGCTCGATGTCCTCTTCGCGGTAGAGATCCAGACGCCCGGAAGTCGCGGGGAACATCCGGCTGCCGATCAAGAGCGAAGAGTTGAGCAGCAGAATCGTCGCGACGTATTGCGAGACGCCCTCCCTCTTCAAGCGGTTGGAGGCGAGTCTACAGGTCGATCCTGACTTGATTCTCGATGGGGAAGGTCTTCCGACTGACGGTAACCGTCAGCGGGAGCCGTCAGCGGGAGCCGTCAACGCGGCGCGTCGAGCTCGCTCAGGATCGCGTCGAAGGCGTCCGTCTCCTCGCGCGGGATCATCGCGTAGACGCGCGCGGAGTCCTTGGCGCCGACGATCCAGTTCTCGCCCCAGCCCTGCATCCCGCGTGCGCGGACCAGGGCCTGGCGCGCGTCCGCCTGCTGGAAGTCGTAGACGCTGCCCCGGTGCTGGCGACTCATCACCTGCTGGTCGAAGGACACCGCCAGGAAGCGCGCCAGCTCGACCTCGTCAGGGGTGCCCACGACCTTCCAGGTCCGCTCGTCGAGCACCTCGATCCGAACCTGGGTGTCCCCCAGGAAGACCCGCACGGAGTTGGCCAGGTGCCGGGCGTCGTAGTTCGGGAAGTCGAGGTGCTCGAAGGTGTACTCCCAGTGCACCGTCCAATCACCGCGCGAGTCCGCGGACCCGCCGCCCTGAGGCGCGTCGCCGGCACCGGAACTCTCGGCAGGGCCCTGGCAGGCGAGGGGCAGGCAGAGGGCGGGCACGAGGAGGGCGAGGCGAGTTGCGTAGTTCATGGTTCGGGGGTTCTCGGGGGCAGGTGGACCACTCTTCAACGGCGGGGTGGGACGACCCATGCGTCGAACTTCTTCCCGGCCAAGCGGCCGCGGGGCGTCAGAAGCTCCAGGACAGGCCGACGGCGAGCAGCAGGTCGTCCTTCTTGGGCACCTGCCCGTCCGAGTCCGGCGCGGGCTGGCCCACGCGGTTCCACTGCAGGCGCAGGTCCAGGTCGAAGTCCCACCACAGGTCGACCGAGAGCTCGGCCGATGCCAACTGGTTCGTGTCCTGCACGTCCTCCAGGCCGATCTCGGCCGAGTAGGCGAAGTCCACGTCGACCGTGGAGCTGGCTCTCCAGGACAGGGTCGTGCCGAGGATGCCCGTGGCGCTCTCGTCCTGGGCGCTGGAGCCCGTCTCGACCGAGGCGTAGCGGGTGACCCGATAGCCGAGGGCGGCGGAGAGGTCCCACTCCACGGTCGACCGATCGACGACCGCGTAGCCCAGGCCCGTGTAGGGCGAGGCGCGCAGCTCGATGTTCTGGAACTCGTCGCGGTACAGCTCGAACCCCAGCGGCGTCAGGAACAGTCGCGAGTTCAGGAACCAGTCGTAGCGCGAGCGCAGGCGTTGGTTGTCGGAGTTGCTCTCTCCGTCGAGCTCGGAGTAGGCGCTGTCCCAGTCGATCGTCAGCCGGCTGCGCGCGGTGCGGCGCAGGAGCGAGAGGCCGGTGGTCAAGTCGAGCTGATCGGTGTTGCCGCGCCGCACGGTGGAGCCCAGGGTGAGCTTGCCCGACCAGAAGTTCGACTCGCGCGGCTCGCCGGGGACGATGCGGACCACGGCCTCGCGGGGCAGGTCGCGCAGGCGCTCGCCCTGCTCGACGAGCAGGCGTCCATCGAGCAACTGCACCCGCCCGATGAGCTGCTCGCGCCCCTCCAGCAGCAGGGTGAACTCCCGCGCCGTGCGCAGCTCGACCACGTCCGCCCAGTCGATCTCCAGGTCGTCGAGCTCCGCGCTGTCGAACTGCACGGTGCCGCGGTCGAGGACGATCAGCTCGCCCTTGAGCCACTCGCCGGAGACCAGGCGCAACCAGTCGGAGCCGTCGCTGGTCACGACCGTCGCAGTGACCGGCGGCGCTTGGCCCTGGTCCGGCCCCGCTCCCTGGGCAGCCGTCGCCAGGGCCGGCGCGATGAGGGCGAGAGCGATCGAACGGGCTGGGGTCGGGACGGCGGACATCGAGAGCGGGGGCGCTGCGGCGATCGGGGGCGCGCAAGGATAGCGCGCCGATCTGCCCTGCCGAGGCTCCCGCGCGAGCGATCCGGCCATGCGGCTCGCGCCGCCGCGCCGTGGGTCCGTCCGACCCCGACCGCCGACAGGAGCCGGCGATCGGGGCCTTGACCTTCAGCTCAGAAGGCGGCGTCGAGGTGAGTCACGTACTCACCCGAGCCGAGCACGAGCTGGCCGCCGACGGTGAGCACCAGGGGCTGCTCGTAGAGGCCGATCACCTCGATGCCCGGGCCGAAGCTCGAGAGGGTGAAGGGCACCACCAGTTGCCCGCTCGCGGGGGTCGCGCCGAAGCCCGCGAGCTGGAACAGGGGCGATCCCACCAGCAGGGAGCCGCCGAGGCTCGGCAGGTAGAGGCCGGCCGGCGCCGGCGAGATCAGGAGCAGCACCAGATCGCCGGGCTGACCGTCGAAGGTGACCGTCGCCGACTGACCTTCGCGCACCGGGTTGGGGCTCACTTCGATCGTGTGCGAGATGCCGGCCAGGTCGGTCCGCTGCACGAGGGTCAGGTCCTCGCTCGCGCCCGCTTGCCCGTCGGCGCAGTTCGTCGCGCCGGACGCTCCACCCGCGCCCCCGGCGCCACCGGCGAGGGTGACCGCTCGGCGCACGACCGTCGAGGCGTTCGCGACCAATGCCGTCCCACCATCGCCGCCGGCAGTGCAGTTGGTCAGGAAGAACCCGGCATCCGCGCCGATTCCGCCGTTGCCTCCGAGCACCACAGCGCCATCCAAGAGCACGAAGCTGCCGACAGCGACCAGACCCTGGCCGCCCTGACCACCGCTGATGTTGTCGGCGGAGAAGGCGGACTGGTTCCAGCCGCCGCCGGCCTGCACGCTGCCGCCGTAGACCTGCACGGAGGAGTTCTCGACCACCAGGCCTGCGCCGCCGGTGCTCACGGTCGGGATCGCGCCGACGTTGCCGACGAAGGTGCAGTCGACGAGCGACACCTGGTCGGACCCGGACACGGAGCCGCCGTCCGCGACAGCCGTGAGGAACGGCGAGACCGGCGTGTCGCCGCTGAAGTCGCAGTCTTCGACCCAGACGCTGCCGGTGCAGTTCTCGATGGTCAGCCCCTCGCTGGGCACGAAGGCTCCGGCGCCAGCGGATGCGGACAGGCCCCGAAGCACGGCGCGCTGGCCGGCGGCGAGGTTGCGAACCGTGATCGCGCCCGTGGGAACAGTCAGGCCGGTGTCGGCCACGATCGCAAGGCCCTTGCCGTCGACGACGAAGTCCATGCCCTCGCTGCCGCGCACGAGGATCGTGTCGCCGTCAGCAGCGGCGGCGATGGCCTGGGGGATCTGGACGAAGTCGCCTCCGCCGCCGGGATCGACGACCCAGACCTTGGCCTGGACGAGGGGGGCAGTGGCAATCAGGAACGAGGTGAGGAGAACCATGGGAGGGTTGGTCTGAGACCTGGCTGGAGGAGGACGCCGATCCGATGTGTGCGCAGGGCGGCGACGGAAGCGCCGAAGAGAATGTGCCGCGCAGTCCGTGTTTCCTGGTGGAGCAATCGAGAACTTGCGAGCTCCCTACCGGTCGAGTGACGACTCGACAGGCCACGACGGACTCCATGACGCGGCTCGACACCCATGAGCGACCGCACCAGGAAGTCCCGGCAACGCCGCTCGACGGTCGACAGTACCTCCACGTCGTGACCGGCGCCGGGCACGAACGAGAGGTCGAAGTCCCTGTCGACCTCGATCAGGGCGCGAACCGTCGCTGGGACCTCGTTCCGCATGCCTCGACCGTCAGCGACGAGGTCCGGCCGACCGCGCGGACACGCCCCGCCGCGGTCGCCATGGCGAGCACGCTACGGCCGGCGCGGGGCGCGCCGTCGACGAGCGGACCTGCGGCCGACTGGCCGGCGTCTTGCGGGCTCGAGATCCTGCCCCGGGGGCGTGGTCGGTGGCATGGCACCAGTGCCGCGGGCCCAGCGCCCCGGTACGCGAGTCTCTCCCGCCGCCCGAGCGCCACAGCTCGTCGGTCCGCCGTAGGCTTGCCCCTAGCTCTCCGACCCCGGGGATGCCAACCGCCGACTCCGCCGCGCGGCCCACGATTGGACGGTCTGACATGCTGCTCACCCTTGTGACCCTCGCCCTCGCTCAGCAGAGCTGGACCATCGACGACGATGGCCCGGCGGACTTCGCCGATCTGCCGGCAGCCGTCGCCGCCGCGAGCGACGGAGACATCCTGCAGCTCATGCCCGGGAGCTACACGGGCACGACGATCACCAAGAACCTGAAGCTCCTCGGCTACCCGCCCTCCTCCTTCGAGATTCCGAAGATCGGTGCACCGGGACTGATCGTCGACGGCAGCGGTGGCGGTGCGACGACCTTCACCCTGACCGATCTGCGGGTCGACGACTTGGTGCTGCGTAACCTGACTGCCCGAACTCGGGTGGACACGGCCACCGTCGCCGGACTTCAGGTCGAGAGCTGCACGGACGTCGTCGTCACGCGGTCCTACGTCAGCGACGGAGCCCTGCCCTCGGCATCGATCGAAGTGACCGACTCCGCGGTCCGCTTGACGACCTGCAACATCACAGGTGGAACGGAGGCCTCGACCCTGGACGGCAAGGCCGGTCTGGCCCTCTGGGGCGATTCCGACGTGCGGCTCGCGGGCTGTGTGCTCACCGGGGGCAACGTCGGCGATGCCGTCTTCTCCAGCCTGATTCCCGGCCCGGCGATTCAGGTCGTCGACGGTGCGGCGAGCGTGACGGTTCACGGGTCCTCCTATCACCCCATCGACGGGGGCCACGATCCGTTCTCGTCGCTCGACTCGGTCCTCACCCAAGCCCCATCGGTGGAGATCCTCGGTGGAACCCTGGACCTCTCGTGGAGCGCGGTGGACTTCCCGGACGCGCCGGTGCCCGCGGTGAGTCCGGCAGAGCCCTACCTGGAGGTCGGCCCAGTCGGGGCGCCGCTGTTCGGTCCTGATCCGACTCGCGACCTGAGGGTCTTCGGCGCGCCCGGCGACGTCGCCGCCGTCGCTATCGCAGTGGGCTCCAGCACGAGTCTCCCGACGGGCTTCTCGGGTGAGAGCCTGCGGGTGAACCTCGACCAGCTCGTCGTGCTCGAGCTCCTCGCCCTGCAGGGGCAGGACGTCCCGGCCTTCGTGACCGTGGCCCAGCCCACCGGCCCCAGCCTCTCCGGGATCGAGCTCGATGTCCAAGCACTGGTCGCGCTCTCGGGCGGCACATCCTTCGTCACGAACGCCTCGCAGATCGTGTTGAAGTAGATCGATTCGCCGGTGTCGCCGACATCGCGGAGCGAATCGGCAGGAGAGTGTGCGACACCAGATCTGCCAACCACGGGTCCAGCCCGACCTACGACCACCCCCATTTCACATGCTGCTCGCCCTCGCATCCCTCGCCCTCGCTCCTCAGATCTGGACCATCGACGACGACGGTCCCGCGGACTTCGCCGACCTCCCGGCCGCCGTCGCAGCGGCGAGCGACGGGGACATCCTGCAACTCATGCCCGGCGACTACACGGGTACGACGATCACCAAGGACCTGAAGCTGTTCGGCTACGTGGTCGGTTTCTTCGAGAGCGTGAAGATCGTCCATCCGGGTCTGGTCGTCGATGGCAGCGGGGGCGGGCCGACGACCATCACCCTGCTCGACCTCCAGGTCGAACACCTCGTGCTGCGCAACCTACCCGGGCGCGTACGGCTGGACGCGACGAGCTGCTACAACGTCGAGATCGAGGGCTGCGCGGACGTCGTGCTCACACGCGCCGGCTTCGGGGCTTTCTCATCGTCGTTGGCCGCGCTCACCGTGACCGACTCCAAGGTCAGCTTGGTGAGCAGCGGGATCGCCGGTGGCATCGCGCCCGAAACCAAGAACGGCACGGCCGGCCTGGCCCTGTCGGGCGAGTCGGAGGTCAGTGCCGTGGGTACCCGGATCATCGGGGGGAACGCCGGCGACCTCTTCTTCGGATCCGGTACTCCGGGCCCTGCGATCCGCGTCCTCGACGGGGCGGCGAGCTTGACGGTTCGTGGCTCGTCGAACCACGAGATCGCCGGAGGTTACGATCCCTCCTCGCCGCTCGCCCCGGCGCTGACTCAGGTGCCGTCGGTGCAGGTCCTCGGCGGAACCCTCGACCTCACGTGGAGCGGAGTCGACTTCTCGGACGCGCCGACCCCCCCGTTGACGACCGCCGAGCCCTACCTGCAGGTCGGCCCCACCATCCCCGCCAGCCCGCTCAATCCGTATCTGGACCGCGAGCTGACCGTGTTCGGTGCACCGGGCGACGTCGCCGTCGTCGCGGTCGCGGCCGGGTCCAGCACCAGCCTCCCGACGAGCTACCTGGGTGAGAACCTGCGTGTGGACCTCGGCCAGCTACTCCTGCTGGAGCTGCTCGTCCTGCAGGGGCAGAACGTCCCCGCCACCGCGATCGTGACGCCGCCAACCGGACCCTCCGTCGTCGGCATCGAGGTCGACGTGCAGGCCCTGGTGGCCCTCGCGGGCGGCGGCTCGTTCGTCACGAACTCCGCGCAGATCCTGTTGAAGTGAGCGGACGCGCGGCCCGCTGCGGCACGACGTCGGCTCTCGTGTTCGTCACTTCGCGGGCCCGGTCAGCCGCACGGACGTGACCGGTCGGTCGGCCGAGATGTCGAAGGAGACGGAGCCCGTTCCCTCGGCGATGGGGAGCTCGCCGTCGAGCACGAGAAGGCGCGCGTCGGGTGGCGACCCGAACCAACGGACCGTGCACGGGCCGAGCGGCAGTCCGTCGACGCAGGTGCTGGCGCCGGACCAGGAGCAGTGGGTCAGTCCCTGGGCCGTCTCGAGCTCGAGCACGGGGGTGCCCGCGAGGACGAAGTCGGGTCCGAGCTCGATCTCGAGGGTGCCGAGGACTCCCGGGTCAAAGCGGACCAGCGCGGCCGGGCCCGGCCTGACTCGAATCTCGCGCGGGCCCGTCGGCGGGATCTCGATGCCGCGCGCCGAGAGCAAGGCGGCCCGGTAGCGGCCGGCGGGGACCCGCTGGACGAGCTGGTCGTCGTCCAGCGCCGTCAGCTCGTAGAGCAGATCGGACGCGCCGCCCAGCCCCTCGAGCGTGAACGCCCAGTCGTCGGAGCAGGCGGCCCGCCCAGCCACGATCGACCGCGCGCCAGCGAGCTGCACACGAACCGAACCCTGCTCTTGTGTTGCGCCCTTCGTCGGCAGGACCACGTCGAGCAGCTCCCAACCCACCTGGGCGAACGGCGCGAGGCGCAGGGAGGACTCGACGCGCTCCGTTCCCGGCAGCTCGAGCTCCAGGGCGACCTCGGCGGCGAAGTCGGCGCGGAGTTCCTCGAACTCCAACACGATCGGCCAGCCGCCGGTCCCGGTCGGATCGACCTCGAGCGGATCGATCCCCGCCAGGGGCAGGAGCGGGTGGTTCGACGCGACCATTCCCCGCGCGCCGCGGCGGATGGCGACTTGGCATCCACCCTTCACCTGCAGCCCGCCGCGGAGCGCGAGTGCAGCACCCTCGTCCGTCGTCGCCGACACCATCGCCGCCGCAAGGGGTCGGAGGACGAGCTCGACGGGGACTCCCGGTCGTGCCGGCTCCGCCAACGGGCCGCTGAGGGAACCCCGGATCACCCCGTGAACCCACCACCGCGAGTGCCCGTCGACCGCGCCGAAGCGGAAGCGCCCGTCGGGGTCGGTCGTGGTCCGACGCGGGTTGCCCCAGCCGTCGGCCTCCTGGGCGAGGATCGCCGCCGTCGTGGGCGCCGGCGCGTTCGACTGGTAGCCGACGACTTCGGCCCCGCCGACCGGCGAGCCCCGCAGGTCGACGACCCTGCCCGAGAGCTCGGACGCCGCACGAAGCTGCACCAAGGTCTCGTCCGCGATCTCCTCACCCGCGAGGATGCGTGTCCAACCGACGAGTGAGTCCGTCCCCGCGAAGACTTCGACGCCGCCAGTCAGCGCCTCGCGGGTGGTGAGAGCGATGCCGTCGGCGTCGGTCCGGCCCAACTCGACCTCGGTCATGAAACCTGTGGCCGAGAGACCCACGACACCGACCTCCGCCACGGACGGCGATCCGTCGGGGCCCACGACGCGAATGACGACCACCGACGAGGGCGAGGCCGCTTGCGCCGCAGGGGGCAGATCGAGCGTGGAGACGTCTCCTCCAGCGCGCTCGCGAACGACCTCGGTCGCCAAGGACCTTGGCCCCTGCGCCTCTGCGGACGCCTCGACGGCTGGAGACGCGCCCGTCGCTGCGCGTCGATCGTCGGCCCCTCGGCCGCTTCGAGCGACCGAGTAGAGGAGTGCGCCCAGGGCGACCAAGGCCAGGGTGAGTAGCGTTCCCTTCATCCGTGCTCTCTCGTCGTCGGCAAGGGCCCGGTCAGTCCTGGCGGCCCTCGATCGCCGCGATCAGGATCGCCAGGGCCAGCACGAGGCGGCGGTCGATGGTCGACGAGGACGGGATCGCGACCTCGAGCTTGTAGACGAACGGGTTGAAGCGCTGGGTCAACTGGACGGCGCCGGGGCCCTCGCCGAGGGTGAAGCGTTGGGGCACCAGGTTGACCAGCAACCGCCGCAAGAGGGCCATGCCCAGGGAGTCCTCTTGCAACCGCGCGACCAGCCCTCCCTCGGCGTCGAGCAGCTCCCAGGAGTCCCGCACGATCGACGACAACCCCCGGCGCCGCGCCGCGCCGACCACCCTGCCGTCGCGCTCGTCGACCACGTCGTAACAGGCGGCGAAGTCGATCACCTGCCGCGCCCTGATCCGCAGCAACGGCTCGGACTGGGCCTCGCCTGCGAAGACACGGATGTCCTCCTTCAGCCGGAAAGCCCTCTGTTCGGAGTAGGCGACCACGTCGCCGCGAACGTCGAGCACGTAGAAGCCAGCGCCGAAGAGCTTGAGCAGCTTGCGGCGGATCGTGTAGCGGTCGTGGGCGAAGGGGTCGGTGGGCATGGCGGGAACTAGCCTGTGTCGAGGGGCGTCGCGACCTACGCGCACGCGTAGACCTCGACCATTCGACCGTGGCACGGGTCGGGGCCCCCCCGGGATGGGCTGATTCCGGCGCGGCTCCGGCAGGTCATCCTGACGATGCCGGACGGCCCTGGGCCTAGCCAGGGCCAATCCATCCATGAAAATCCCTCACGGCATGAAGTATTTTCATGGTAGACACGGCCGCGATGCAGATCCCCCGCTCCCGGGCTCGAGGCTCGGTCGAAGAGGCGCTGAGACGGAGTCCGGTCACCGTACTCACCGGCCCCAGGCAGTCCGGAAAGACGACTCTAGCCCGGGAGTTCGCCGATCCCGATTCCGTCAACTACTTCGACCTCGAGGACCCGGTCTCCTTGGCACGACTTGACGAGCCCATGACCGCGCTGCGGCCGCTCGAGGGCCTGGTGGTCATCGACGAGGTCCAGCGCCGTCCGGACCTCTTCCCCGCCCTGCGGGTGCTGGCGGATCGCCGCGGATCCGAGGCACGCTTTCTGATCCTCGGCAGCGCGTCGGGCGCGCTCTTGCGCCAGAGCTCGGAGAGCCTCGCCGGTCGTGCGGAGCATGTAGAGCTTGGCGGCTTCGACCTGAATGAGGTGGGCCCGAAGAGTCAGCGGCCGCTCTGGTTACGCGGCGGATTCCCGCGTTCTTTCCTCGCGGCGACTGAGGAGGATAGCGCCCAGTGGCGGCGCCAGTTCGTGCGGACGCTCCTGGAGCGCGACCTCCCGGACTGGGGTGTACGTGTGCCGTCGACCGCCCTGCGTCGCTTCTGGACCATGGTCGCGCACTACCACGGCCAGACCTGGAATGCCGCCGAACCCGCGCGTGCGCTGGGCGTGAGCGAGGCCACGTGCAGGCGCTACCTCGACCTGCTGACCGACGCGCTCGTGGTCCGACAGCTCCAGCCGTGGCATGCCAACTTGAAGAAGCGCCAGGTCAAGTCGCCGAAGGTCTACGTCCGTGACAGCGGACTACTCCACACCCTCTTGGGGCTCGATTCGGAGATGGCACTGCTCGAACACCCGAAGCTGGGCGCGTCTTGGGAGGGCTTCGCGATCGAGCAGATCCTGGCCCGAGTGCCGCATGACGACGCGTGGTTCTGGGCGACACACCAGGGTGCGGAGATCGACCTCGTTCTGCGACGCGGGTCGCGACTTCTCGGGGTCGAGTGCAAGCGCGCCGACGCGCCGACGATGACCAAGTCCATTCGGATCGCGATCGCCGACCTCGCGCTCGAGCGGGTTGCGGTCGTCTACCCCGGTCGCAAGCGCTACCCGATCGATGATCGCGTGGATGTCGTCCCGCTCGAGACGCTGGCGGCGGACGAGCCTCTGTTCCCGGACGCCGCTTCCTAGTGTCCCGTACGCCGCGGGGCCGACCGAGGCCCAACCGATTCGGAACCGGCGGGCTTTGTCGTGCGACTGGCTCTCGCCGCGTCAGACCCGCGCGCCCGCCGGCTCGACGCTCACCGGGCAGACCTTCAGCTCGGCCGTGTCGGTGATCGGGTCGTAGCCGGCGCCGGTCAGGTCGTTGACGCGCACGTCGCCGAAGCTGAAGGAGCAGAAGACCGTTCCGCGCGGGGACTGGTCGGTGGCCTTGACCTTGATCAGGACCTCGCCGCGGGGGCTCTTCATCAGGGCCACGCCGCCGTCGACCAGGCTCAGGCGCTGGACGTCGTCGGGGTGGACTTCGAGCAGCTCCTCGGGCACCAGCCAGTCCGGTCCCTTGGCGCGGCCGGTCATGGTGCGCGTGTGGTAGTGCGCGAGGCGGCGGCCGGTGGTGAGCCAGATCGGGTAGTCGTCGCTGACCGTCTCGGCCGGGTCGCGGTAGCCGGGCGTGACGAACAGGCCGCGGCCGCGGGGGAACTCGCCCAGGTGCAGGATCGGCGTGCCGGGGTGCTCGCGGTCGGGCACCGGCCAGTGGTACTCGCCCTTGTCGATGCGGTCCCAGTCGAGGCCGGCATAGGTCGTGGAGAGCTGGCACAGCTCGTTGAACACGTCCTTGGCCGACTGGTAGGGGAAGCCGTCGCCCAGGCCCATGGCCCGCGCGATGCCGGCGATGATCTCCCAGTCGGGCTTGGCCGAGCCGGGGGGCTCGACCGCCTTGCGCACGCGCTGGACGCGGCGCTCGGTGTTGGTGAAGACGCCGTCGACCTCGCCCCAGCCGGCGGCGGGGAAGACCACGTCGGCGCGCTCGGCCGTCTCGGTCAGGAACATGTCGATCACGACCAGGTGCTCGAGGGCGTCGAGGGCGTGCTCGCAGTGGGCGCGGTCGGGGTCGGAGACCACCGTGTTCTCGCCGCAGATCAGCATGGCGAAGATCGACTCGCCGCACTGCTCCAGGGCGCGCACCTTGGTGATGCCCAGCTCGAGGTCGACCTCGCGGCCCCAGGCCTGGGCGAACTTCGCTTGGTTGGCCGGGTTGGTGACCGGCTGGAAGCCCGGGTAGTTGTTGGGCAGGGCCCCCGCGTCGCCGGCGCCCTGGATGTTGTTCTGGCCGCGCATCGGGTTGATGCCCGTGCCCTCGCGCCCGATGTTCCCGGTCAAGAGCACCAGGTTCGAGAGGCTCTGGACGTTGTCCACGCCGCAGATGTGCTCGGTGATGCCGAGGGTGTAGTAGATCGCGCCGCGCTCGGCCCCCGCGTAGAGGTGCGCCGCGCGCTCGATGTCGGCGGCGGGCACGCCGCAGATGCCCTCGGCCCACTCGGGCGTCATCGTCTCGAGGTGCTTGACCAACGCGTCGTAGCCCTCGGTGCGCTCGGCGATGAAGGCCTCGTCGGTCAGGCCGTCGCGCACGATCACGTGAGCCATGGCGCCGAGGAGCGCCACGTCGGATCCGACCCGCAGGGGCAGGTGCAGGTCCGCCATGCGCGCCAGGGGGATCTTGCGCGGGTCGGCGCAGATCAGCGTGGCGCCGTTGCGGATCGCCGTCTTCAGACGCGTCGCCGCCACGGGATGCGTCTCCGTCATGTTCGTACCGATGCAGAAGATGACGTCGGGCTTCTCCATGTCGACGAGCGGGTTGCTCATCGCACCACGACCGAGGGTGGCAGCCAGACCGGCTACCGTGGGAGCGTGTCAGGCACGGCTACAGTTATCCACGTAGTTGGTGCCGAAGCCGTAGCGCACGAACTTCTGAACGCTGTAAGCCGATTCGTGGGGCGCGCGGCCCGAGGCCACGGCGTAGACCGCGTGGCGGCCGTGCTTCTCGACGACGCTCTTGAAGCCCTTGGCGGCGCGCTCCCAGGCCTCTTCCCAGGAGGCCGGGACGAGCTTGCCGTCCTTGCGGACCAGGGGCTGGGTCAGGCGCTCGTCGGAGTCGACCCAGTCCCAGCCGAACTGCCCCTTGACGCACAGGGCGCCCAGGTTCGCGGGGCCGTCCATGGCCGGCTGCACGCCGACGATCTTCTCGTTCTTGGTCAGGATGTCGACGCTGCAACCGACGCCGCAGTAGGGGCAGATCGAGCGCGTCTTCTCAAACTCGCCGGGCTGGTCCTGGGCCTCCATCGAGCGCAGGTCGCCCAGGGCGCCGGTCGGGCAGGTCTGCACGCACTGGCCGCAGAAGGTGCAGTCGGAGTCCTCGAGCAGCCCCGCGAACTCGGTCGTGATCTGGGTCTCGAAGCCGCGGTTCGCCACGCTGATCGCGTAGTCGCCCTCGCGCTCGGCGCAGACCCGCACGCAGCGGTAGCAACTGATGCAGTTGTCGTAGTCGCGCAGGATCATCGGGTTCGTGTCGTCGGGCCGCGAGGTCCCCGACTGCTTGCCGACGAAGCGCGAGCCGTCCGACTCGTAGCGCACGGCGAGGTGCGCGAGCTCCTGGCTGGCCAGGCCGCGCAGGGGGTCGATCCGCGCGCCCTTGGGGTTCTCGGACACGACCAGGTCCATCAGGGTCTTGCGGTGGCGCTCGATGGCTTCGGTCGCCGTGCGCACGACCATGCCGTCCGCGGCCATGGTGGTGCAGGAGGCCACCGGGTTGCGCGCGCCCTCGAGCTCGACCACGCACAGGCGGCAGGCCCCGAAGGCCTCCAGCCGGTCGTCGTAGCACAGGGTCGGGACGTCGCGCTCCAACCGGCGCGAGACCTCGTAGATCGTCTCGCCGTCCTCGAAGGGGACGCTCTGGCCGTCGATGGTGATCGTGCTCATGACTTGCGGGCCTCCAGGTTCGCGTCGACCGCATCGGGGAAGTCGCGCAACAGACTCTGGGTGATCAGGGGGGCGGCGATGCCGAGGCCGCAGGCGCTGACCGCGGCCATGGTGGTGCCGATGTCGGCTACCTCGCGCTTCCACTCGTCGGCGTCCGCGGGCCCGGCCTCGCCGGCCAGGCGCTCGGTCAGGCGCTGGGTGCCGATGCGGCAGGGGAAGCACTTGCCGCAGGACTCGTGGGCGAAGAAGGCCATGGCTTGGCGCGCCAGGTCAACCATGTCGCGACGGTCGTCGAAGACCATGATCCCGCCGGCGCCGAGGAACGAGCCGCGCGCGCGCAGGCAGGGCTCGTCGAGGGTCACGTCGTCGAACTTGCCGAGGAACCCGCCGGACAGGCCGGCCATGGTCACCGCCTGAAAGGTGCGCCCCTCGAGCGGCCCGCCGGCCCAGTCGTTCAGCAACGTGTCGAGCGGCAGACCGATCGGCACCTCGTAGTTGCCCGGCCGCTGCACGTCGCCCGACAGGCTGATGATCTTGGTGCCCGCGTGGTCGCCCAGGCCCAGGCCGCGGTACCAGTCGGCGCCCTTGGCCAGGATCGGCGGCACCGACGCCAGGGTCTCGACGTTGTTGACGACCGTGGGCAGGTCCTCGAAGCCGTGGGTCACCGGGTAGGGCGGCTTGTTGCGCGGGAAGGGGTGCTTGCCCTCCAGGCTGTTGAGCAGCGAGGTCTCCTCGCCGCAGATGTAGGCCCCCGCCCCGCGGCGCACGTACAGCTCGAAGCTGAAGTCGCTGCCGAGAATGCGCTGGCCCAGGAGCCCCGCGTCGCGCGCGTCGAGGATGGCGTCCTCGAGGATGCGCTCGGTGTGCGGGTACTCGTAGCGCAGGTAGATGAAGCCGCGCGTCGCGCCGGTGGCGAAGGCCGCCAGGGCCATGCCCTCGATCACCGCGTGGGGGTCGTAGTCCATCAGGACTCGATCCTTGAAGCAGCCCGGCTCGCCCTCGTCGGCGTTGCAGACGATCGTCTTGGGTCCCCCCGGCGCCTCGGCCACCGCGCGCCACTTGCGCCCGGTGGGGAAGCCGGCGCCGCCGCGCCCGGCCAGGCCACTGGCCTCGACCACCTCGATCACACCCGCAGGCGAGCCCTCGCGCACCGCGCGGGTCAGGGCCCCGTAGCCGCCGTCGGAGCAGTAGCCCATCAGCGTCGCGCGGCCGTCCTCGCGGATGCCTGCGAAGCAGCACTCCTCGAGCTCGCCCGGGTTGTCGTCCGGCATGGGTGCCGGGGTCTCGCGCAACTTCGCGCCGGGCCGCCCGGCCAGGTAGCGGTTCTCGACCAGCACCGGGATCGGATCGTCGCAGCGCCCGGCGCAGGGCATCGGCGTGGCGCCGTCCAGCTCGGCCATCAACTCGTCGGAGCCGCGCAGCTTGCAGATCGGCCCGTCGCACACCCGCGGCCGGCTGTGCCCGCCCTCTTCGCGCGCGAAGTGGTGGTAGAAGGTCACCGTCCCGTAGAGGTCCGCCAGGGGGATCCGCAGCCCCTCGGACACCGCGCGCAGGGCCGCCTCGGAGAGGTAGCCGTCGCGGTTGTGGAAGGCGTGCAGGAGGGGCAGCAGCGGGGCCGGCTCCACGGCCCAGCGTGCGACGAGATCTTGGTCGGTGGACACGGGGGAAGAAGGTACCGCGGGGGCCTGCGGGTGGACAGGGGCGGCGCTGCCCGGGGGGCGGCGCGGGGCCGCGTGACCGGATGCTCGGCCTCCGAGCGTCGCGCGCGGGATCGCGAACGGGACCGAGGAACAATCGCTCGCGCCGATCGACGGGGGCGACACGATCAGTTGGAGCGATCTCGAGCCGCGATCGCCCAGGGCGCGAGGCCGTCCTGATCGCCCGCGCATCCCGACCCTCCGCGCAGAGTGGGGTCCGGTCCGAGGCCGCGGTCCGGGTGCACGGTCCAGGTTGCCGTCGAGCTGCGAGAGATCCCCGTGACCGTCCGCAGAGGCGTCGAGCACGAGCCGGCGCGCGAAGACAGGCGGTCAGCGGGTGTCCGCTTCGAGGTCGGTGGGCCGCGGGGATTGCTACCGGATCCTGAGACCGCTCAGGGCCAGCTCCCGCCCGACGTCGAATGGGGTTGCCGGAGGTCTGGCCGCGGGGCACGACAAGGGGCCTCGAAGTCCTAGCCACGACTTGACGCGGAACCCGGCGGGCGCGGACCCGTTGATGTTGCCGACGCCCGCTCCACGAAGTCCTCGATCCCTCTTCCCCATGCACTCTTCCCCTCGCGGCCTCGTCGCCGCGCTCGCGCTCGTCTGCTGCACGTCTTCACCCACGACGGCGCGCACGCAGCTCGGGCCGACCCACTCCGATCTGGTCTACGCCACCGTTCCCGGCGTCGGCGGCGCGCAGTTGGATCTGAAGTTGGACCTCTACCTGCCGCCGAGCCCGAGCGGGCCCCTGCCGACGGTGATCTGGATCCACGGGGGCGGTTGGGCCGGGGGCTCGAAGTTCCCGAGCACGGCGGCGCCGTTGGTGCTGGCCGGCTACGCGGTGGCGAGCATCGACTACCGCGTCAGTGGGATTGCGCCCTGGCCGGCGCAGATGCACGACTGCAAGGCGGCGGTGCGTTGGCTGCGCGCGAATGCGGCGACCTACGGCCTCGACCCCGATCGGTTCGGCGCGTCGGGGTCCTCGGCCGGCGGGCACTTGGCGGCCTTTCTCGGCACCAGCGGGGGCGTGGACACCCTCGGGGTCGGCGGCGTCAGCGTCGACGTGGAGGGCACGGTCGGCGATCACCTGGGCGAGTCGAGTCGCGTGCAGGCGGTGGCCGACTACTACGGCCCCACCGACTTCCTGCGGATGTCGATGCTGCCGTCGATGATCGACCACGACCTGTTCGATTCGCCGGAGAGCAAGTTGATCGGCGCGCCGATCCAAGCCGCCCCCGAGTTGACGTTGACAGCCGACCCGACGCAGTTGCTGTCCCGCGACGATCCGCCCTTCAAGCTGATCCACGGCACCGCCGACAACTCGGTGCCCTTCGACCAGTCCGAGCACCTGTGGCGTACGGCGCGCGAGGTGCACGGCCTCGATTGGGAGCTCGTGGCGATCCCCGACGGCGGGCACGGCGGACCGGGCTTCGGGATCGGGCACGCGGCGGCCTGGTTCGATGTGCACCTGGCTCCGCGGGACACGACGGTCGGCATCGAGCTGCTCTCATCGCCCGGCGAGGGTGCGGGCCCCGGCGCCCTGCGGATCGAGCGGGCCGGGCCGACCACCGCGGACCTGGCCGTGCTGCTCTTCGCCGCCGGCAGCGCCGAGCCCGCGCGCGACTACCTGCCCCTGCCCCAGCGCGTGGTGATCCCCGCCGGTTCGGCGTCGCGCTCGGTGCCGGTCTTCCCCATTCAGGACGGGCTGGTCGAGGGCGACGAGTCCCTGACCGTGACCATCGCGCCCTCCGCCGACTACCTGATCGACCATGCGGCGACGGCGATCGAGCTCGTCATCGCCGACGACGACGGCGGGCCGCTGCTCCCGACGGTGACGGTGAGCACGGTCGACGGCGTGGCGACCGAGGGCTCGGTCGACGGAGCCCTGGCGCGGATCACGCGCAGCGGTGGGCTCGCGGCGCCCTTGACCGTGCGCTACCGCGTGCGCGGTTCGGCGGTGCCCGGTGTCGACCACGATCGCGTCTCGGGCGAAGCGCTGCTCGCCCCCGGCCAAGCCTCGATCGACCTGCCCCTGGCGGCCCTCGACGACGACCTGGCCGAGCCGACCGAGGTTTGGGTCGTGGAGCTCTTGGCCGGGAATGCCTACGCCCTCGATCCGGTGCACGTGGCCAGTGGCCGCATCGACGACGACGACCGTGTTGCCGGGCAGCCGCTGCTCGGGCTGATCTCGGAGTCGTCCCTCGGCGTAGAGGCGGGGCAGGATCTCGTCTTCGTGCTGACGCGCACCGGCAGCGCGAGCTCGCCCCTGAACGTCGGCCTGTTGACCAGCGGCAGCGCCTCGCCGCTGCTGGATCTCTCCGGCGTGCCCGCCAGTGCGAGCTTCGCACAGGGCCAGTCCTTCACCCGCGTGACCCTGGGCGCCGTGGCCGACGGACTGCCCGAGGGCGCCGAGTTCCTGGACCTGACCCTGGCCGCGACGCCTGGGCACACGTCCACCGAGACGCGCACTCGCCGCGCGACGATCGCCGACGCGGACGCGCCGTCGATCGCGGGTGAGCCCCTCGAGCTGGTGGTCGGCGCGACCCGCCTGGGGACCGAGCTGCTGGTGGACCTGGGCGGGCCCGCCTCGAGCCCCTGCGCGGTCTACCTGGCCGCGAGCGCGGGCTTCTTGCCCGTCCTGGGCCAGCCGATCCTGCTCGACGTGGCCTCGGCGCAACTGCTGTTCTCGGGGGCCACGGGCGCCGATGGCTCCGCCCGGTTCCGGGCGCCGATCGCCGACGATCCCGCGCTGGTGAACCTCGTGGTGTCCCTGCAGGGCTTGGCCGTGGACGGCGCGGGCAGCCTGCGCGTCTCGGCCGCGACCGAGCGGCGCCTTTGCAGCGTGGACTGACGCGGACCTCGTGGGCGACGGACCAGGGGCCGGAGGGAGGAATCCCCCCGGCCCCTGGCAGTTGGCGGACGCCCTTCGCGCCACGGGTGGGTGCCGGACGACCGGCCTTCCCGTTCCGACACCGCTCGCTCATCCAGGAACCAACCGTGCAAGTCCTCCGCTCACTGCTGCTCGCCGGCGCCGCCGCAGTCGCCCACGCAACACTCGCTCCCTCCGCCCAGGCGCAGATCTGGACCGTCGACATTGGCGTTCAGATCTCCACGATGGACGGCAATGCCTGCGCCGCAGTCTCGGAGGGAGGCCGCTTCGCCTCGATCTACCCCTACCGCACCGATGCGGGCGATCGCTACTGCGGGCTGACGACCTACGAGGCGGACGGTCAGGTGTCCCACCACGTCGCCCTGTCGTCGTTCGATGGCGGCCAGGCGACGTTCTACGACTCAATGTTCGTCGACGAGCAGACCCTGGTCGTGTGCGGATCGGTCGAGGGCCAGCCCTACATGGCCGCGATCAACGTCGCGACCGGCCTCCCGACCTGGGAACGCTCGCTCGTGGGCAGCGGCAAGCTCACGGAGTTGACCCGCAACCACCTGGGTCAGTACATCGCCATGGGCGATTACACCAACGGTCCCTCCTACGATGTGGTGGTCATGGCCGTTGGCTCGACGGGCACCCTGCACTGGTTCCGCGACTACGGCGTGGAGGTCGGCAACAACTTCGTCGGAGACATCGCGACGGCCGCCAACGGCGACCTCTTCATGCTCTACACCTCGAGCGCCGGCACCGTCGTCGTGCGCACGACGGAGTGGGGCCACACGATCTGGAGCGCGCGCTACACCGCCAACGGAAGCGGCGCCGCGTCGATGCAGATCGAGGCCACGGCGGACGACGGTCTGCTGATCTGCGGCTGGTGGATCCAGAACGGAGTGCCCAAGGTCTTCACGATGCGCCTCGACGGCTCCGGCGGAATCGAGTGGTCCCATCGCTACGAGATCGCCGACACCGTCGATCAGGCGGTGGCGGTCTCCAGCCTCGACCTGCGCGCGGACGGACGGCCGCTGATCGGCCTGCAGCTCCACAGCTCCCTTCCCAGTCCGTACCCGGCGGCCGGCGTGATGGCCCTCGACGCCAGTGGCAACGTCGAGTGGGTGCGCCGCTACTCGATCGGTGGCTTCGAGAAGTCCCCCAGCGTCGAGGCGACCCCCGAGGGCGGCTTCTTCCTGGCCACGTCGCGCAACAACAACGGCCTGCGGACCCTGCGCGGCAACAGCCAGGGTGACGTCGGCGACTGCGTGCCCCAGGCCTACGTGAACGCCTACACCACTGCGCTGATCGTGCAGAAGACCGATCAGGACTTCACCTACCAGCCCTATCCCCACGGCAGCGCGAACCTGCACACCACGCCGGTCACCGCGCCCTTCTTCGACTACATGCTCTGCCAAGAGGACTGCCGCGTCCTGGGCGACAGCTACGGTCAGGGCACGGCGGGCACCTTCGGGATCGTGCCGACCTTGAAGGCCGAGGACGGCCTGTGCCTGGCCTGGGGGCCGGAGCTGACCGTGGGCGCCGGCATCGGGGGCGGTCTGGCCTACCTGGGCCTGAGCCTGGTCCCGGCCGAGGTGCCGATGCTCGGCGGAACGATCTACCTGAACCCGGCCACGATGGTGCTCTTGCCGCCCATGGTGCTGGGTGGGACGGCTGGCGTGCCCGGAGTCGGCTCGGCGACCCTGCCCGTGGGCGGCGACCTCTCCGGCCTCGTGGGAGCGACCCTGCACTGCCAGGCCTTCCTGCCCGACGCCGGCGCCCCCGGCTGGCTGGCGATGACGCCGGCGGCGACCCTGACGATCCAGTAGGGCGCGCTGTCCGACTTCGCGGCGAGCGGTCGAGCCCTGGCCCCGACCGCTCGCTGTCGTTCGGCGCGGTCGTGGCCGCGAACGCGATCAACGGTTGAGTTGGCCGGCCCGAGGGTCGATGCTGCCCCCATGCTCTCCGGTCTCTGCTTCCTCTCCGGCCTGCTCCTCACCGCCCCCTTCCAGGACGGGGCGGAGCCTCACGACGCGCCCGCCGCGCAGATCGAGGGCGAGCCCCTGCCGAGCGACCTGTTCCCGTCGCTCGTCCCGAGCTGACCCTTGTGACCCGGTGAGGGTCAGCCGGTCCGTGGGACCGGCGGAACAGTATCGCGCCCCTGGAGCATCGGCCTGCGCCTGCTCGAGGGCATCCCCGTCGACCGAGCGCGCACGCGGCTGACCGCGACCTACGCGGTGACCGAGCGACTGCGCGTGGGAATCGAGCTCAACCCCTACGAGGACGGCAGCCTCGACCCCGACGGCTGGGACGTGGGGCCGCTGGTCAACTACCGGGTCTTCGACGAGACCGAGCGCCGCCCGGCGATGATCGTCGGCACCAGCTCGGACCGTATCGGCACGCCCGATGGCCGGGCCTACTACGCGACCCTCTCGAAGAGCCTCGACCACTGGACCGGCCTGCCGATCGCGCCCTACGTGGGCACGGCCTTCGGCGAGTTCGAGGACGAATGGGAGCTGATCGGCGGACTGGGCATCCGCTGGGCCGAGCGCGTCACGAGCACGCACCTGTGGGACGGCGAGAACCTGCACCACCTGGTCGACTACGCCTGGGACGGCGGCTGGCGCACGGGCCTGGTGCTCGCCGAGCAGGACGGTGACTACTACGCCGGCCTGACCTTGGGCCTGTCGTTCGGCTCGGGAGGCGACTGAGGGGGCCGGGGGGGCCGGGGGGGCCGGGGGGGCCGTGGGGGCCGCCGGTCGATCGGAAGCGGAGTCGGGACGGGAGCTCCTCGTCCGCGGTCTCGAACAGGATCGCCGGCGCGCGTCCGCGGTGATGCGGCCGTCCGGCCCACGCGCTGGCGGGGCCGAGGTCGCGTCGGTAAGGCGGTGCCGCGCGCCGGCCGGAGACTCTCCGACCGGCGCGCGGCACCTCTCGCAGCGTGCCGATCTGCGGGCGCACGCCCCTCTCAGAAGAGGCCTTCGGGCAAGACGCCCTGGGCAGTCAGCAGGTCGATCTCCCCTCCGGTCAAGAGCCGACGCACGAGGTCGAGGCGCTCGACGTAGCCGGCCGGGTTCTGCCAAGCGCGACCCCAGTAGGAGTCCTTCTTGCGCGACGACCAGTCCTCGTCGTGCAGGGTGTCGAGCAGGATCTGCTTCGAGACCTCGTTGACCGGGCGCTTCGCGAGGCTGGTACTGAACGCGGCCTCGGCCTTGAGGCGGTCCGACCTGGCGGTATCGCTCGACCAGGCCTTGTCGATCAGTGAGCCCATGGCGATCGAGTAGATCGCATCCTCCGCCCAGGCGGGGTTCAGCACGGCGGACGAAAGGTCGGTTGCGCTGCCTTCGAACACGACCCGCTCGAGGTTCACGCGCGCCTCGGGGCTGCCGTCGCACGTCGCGGCCCAGATCAGGTTGCCGCGGGCCACGTCGGGGAGCTCGGCAACTCCGGCCTCGGAGCCCTCGAGCGCCTGTCCAAGGATTCGATTGAGCTCGTGAGTCTTGGAGAAGGCCAAGCGGAACCAGCCGTCGTTGAGGAGGGACTCGTAGCGGTCCCCTCCGGAGTTGCCGTCCGCCGCGAGGGGCTCGAGCACGCCGGCCAGGTCGTCACGCAGGGTCGCCACGACGGCGTCGATCTGCCCGAAGACTCCGAGATCGACCATCAGCTCGGTCAAGGTCTGAATGAAGCGATCCTCGTTGCGCCGCGCCTCGAACTGCAATGCTCGCAGCTCTCGGGCCTCGTCCGGGGAGAGGGCGCGCACCTGGGCCTGGAGCAGGAGCTCTTCCACTCGCGGCGGTTCCGGGAAGTCTGCAGTCCCGGCCACGATCGCCCCGAGCTCTTCGAGCATCTGCACCCGGAAGGCCGCGAAGCTCGACCGCTCGGCGAGCGTCTGCCAGAAGAGGTAGCGCTGCTCGAGGCTCGAGCTGCGGCGCATGGCCAAGTAGAGCTCCTCGCGATAGCCCCCGTCGTAGAGCTCGTCGCGCACCTGCTCGAGCTTCAGCGGCACCCATCGACGCAGGTGACCCAGGTCGTTGGGGACCATGATCGTCTTCCCGCCGTCCTCGGAGGTGACCTTGTACGGCTCGAGATCGAGGGCGTGAGTCGGGTCGTCGAGCGCCGACAGATAGGTCACCAGCTCGAGGCCGCCCTCCAGGACCTCCTCGTGTCGGTGTTCGTAGCCCACGTCCAGCGAGATCGGCAGCTTGGGCCCGCAGACACCGCGCCCGTCCTGGGCTGGATCCGGCGAGGGGCGCATCGGGTTCATGAGCGCCAGGTCGACGGTCCAGGCCAGATTCTGAGAGGTGAGCCCGACGCCGAGCAAGTCCTCGATCAATTGCCCACGGTCGTGGCCGCTCTGGCGCCACCAGTCCTTCTGCTGCAGCACTCCCCAGGTCAGTCTCGCCAGCGCCGTGCCGTTGTTGAGGGGGCCGATCTTCAGCGTCGCCCGGAAGCGCTCGAAGCATTCGAGCGCCAGCTCGGAGGTCGAGACCGGCGACCCCTCGACGACCGCCGAGTCGAATCCGCGCAGCAGCTCCGCCGGATCAAGGTCGGGGTGCTCCCACACGAGCTCCGAGGCCACCCTGAAGGCGGCGTCGAACAGGATGCACTCGTGCAGGCTGCGGAGGTCCATCTCGATGCTGCCCGAGTCGAACCGCGAACGGTGGTGGTCCAAGTACTGCTTCAGGGGCGAATCCGGGTCCTGGAGCCGCCGCTCCTGCTCGGCATACGTGATCGGACGGCCGTCCTCGTCGTAGGGATAGGTCAACTGCGCGAGCTCTTCCTCGGCCGCGAGCACCTTGACCAAGGCGGCGTGGACTCGCGGCGACAGGTACTCCGAGTGGGCCGTGACCAGCTCGCGAGTGACGTCTTGAGGGGCACACGAGGCGGAGGCGGGAACAGGGCTCGAGGCGAGGAGGGCGGTGATGATCGATGCGATGGCGGTCTTCATGTCGATGTCTCGGAGTCGAATGTCTGAGCGAGATCGGTCTCGTTCCCGAGCGTCCCTGGAAGCCGGCCCCACCCTCGGGCCCGTTGGCGCGCTCGAGGGTGGGGCCGGCGAGTATCCGCACTCGGGCGGGTCACCCTTCGCCGCCGTCGCCGTCGCTGTCGGTCCCGATAGGCACGCCGTCCTTGCAGTTGCCCACCGCGACATAGACGTATCCGCCGCCGTTGAGGTCCTGGACCGTCTGGTCACAGGTGGGCGTTCCCCACCAACCGAAGAACCAGCTGCAGTCGCTGGTGTTGCAGTTCTGGCTGACCAGTTGCTCGCTCACCCACTTGTCGCGGTCGAGGAGCGTGTCGCCGCCCGATTGGAAGGTCTGGTAGTCGGGCGAGATCTTGTGCGTGTAGCACACGAGTCCGGTCGGTTGAATCGTCAGCGATCCAGCGACGACGGTGAGGCTGACTGCGCCCGAGCACTGGCAGGACTGAGCCGAGAGCAGCTCCGTGTCGCCGTCAACCGGTACGAGCTTGCCGCATGCCGGGCCGGCCCAGTCGCTGTCGGTTTCGGCGGTGGCCGAGGTGGCGGCGAGCGAGATGAGCGCAAGAGCGCCAAGCTTGATGATCGACGATTTCATACTGGCCTTTCGTGAGGACGGGAGTTTCCCGATGGAAGTACAGGTCGGCTCCGAGGATTCGGAGGCGACGCGAAGCGAAGGCCAATCCCCCGCTCTGCCTGGAAACGGCGTGCGTCGTCGCGGGTTCCACCGGTCCTTCTCCGATTTCCGCTGGAGCGAGTCAGCGGTCGGTCAGCAGCACTCCCGTTGCTCGGCAAGGCGGAGGCGTTCGGCTTCCACGATCAACTCGCGATGGCCTGCCGAGATCCTCTGACCAGATCGATCGAGCACGGGTCGCTGCACTCGCACGCCCCGGCTCGTGCTCTGTGACCCGCTCGGAGCCAGCCGAATCGTCTGGCACGTGGAAGAAGCTCGTCGCTCGCCGACACCCACCCGGAACGACCCCGACCCTGCGGACGTCGTGCAGTACCAGCACGACGCGGGCAACCGGTCCCCTCCGGCTCCGCGGGCTTGGACCGGTTGGCGGCGGACCGATTCCGGGCGGCGCCGCGTCCCTCGACGGCAGCGGCCTCTACCCGCGATCGGTGCCGACGGCGAGGAGGCTGCGGATCGGCAGGTGCAGGTCCAGCTCGAAGTGCTCGTAGCCGTGGGCGAAGGGGCGCCCGTGCCAGACCTCGAAGCACGGCTGATCGGTCGGCACCATTCCCGAGCGCGGCAGCCAGGTGGCGTAGATCCAATCGAGGGCGCGCTGCTCCAGGTCGATGGCGCCTTTGATCTCGAGCTTCGCCACGGTCATGGCCGGGAAGTCGAAGCGGCCCACCTCGCCCTCGGGACGCACCTCGTCGACCTCGACCGCCACGTCGTAACGGCAGTCCTCGTGGGCCACGACCTCCGGGTCGTCCCACATGTAGCCGTACCAGGTGCCGCCCGCGACGCCGCGCGCCTCGGCCCACTCCACCAGCCGCTCGGCGGCGCCGGTCACCGCGCCCAGGCTGCTGAAGGGATCGGGCACGCGGATGTAGGCCACCCGGCGCGGGGGTAGCCGCAACAGCTCGACCTCGAAGCCGTCGGGGTTCTCGCCGGGTGGCAGGCGTTGGAGCAGATGGCGGTACTCGGGATCGGCGACCGTCGACTGCCAACGCTCGCGCCGATCGCGGCGGTAGGCCTGCACGTCGAAGGCGCTGGGCGGGACGCCGAAGCGCTGCTTGAAGCTGCGCGAGAAGTCGGAGGAGGAGCCGAAGCCGCAGGCCAGGGCGATCTCGGTCAGCGAGCGGCCTTGGGTCCGACCGAGCATCGAGACGGCGCGCTCGAGGCGCACGCGCTTGATGAAGGCGTTCAGGGTCTCGCCGGTGAGGGACTTGAAGACGCGGTGGAAGTGGAAGGGCGAGAAGCTCGCCGCCCGCGCCACGACCTCGAGAGAGAGGGGCTGGTCCAGGTGGGCCAGGACGTGGTCGATGGCCCGGTTGACGCGCTGGACGTAGTCGAGCGAGGGGTCGGTTTCGCTGTCAGTTCGCAAGATCCGTAGAGCGGCCCCGCCGCCGCTGCCTTACACCTCGGGCATGAAGATAACCGCGAACGCCGCCCTAGTGGCACTGGCCCTCGCGCCGCTCGTCGGCGGCCAGGACGCCGCCCCCACCGACCAACTGCCCACCCCTCGACCGGAACAACCCATGGAACTCGGATCCTTCTCCGTCAGCCTCGCCGTCAAGGACCTGTCCGCGTCCCGCGCCTTCTACGAGAAGCTCGGCTTCGCCCAGATCGGCGGCAACCCCGAGCACAACTGGATCGTGCTGCGCAACGGCGAGGCGGTGGTCGGCCTGTTCCAGGGAATGTTCGAGCGCAACCTCTTGACCTTCAACCCCGGCTGGGCGAGGTCCGGCCAGCACCCGGAGGAGTTCACGGACGTGCGCGAACTGCAGCGCCTGGCCCAGGAGCGCGGCCTCGAGCTCACCACGGCCGCCGATCCCGAATCCACCGGCCCGGCCCACTTCGTGCTGACCGATCCGGACGGCAACCCGATCCTGATCGACCAGCACGTGGATTGACGACGCGGACACCTGTGTTGGCGTGAAGCGGACGAGTTGGACGCACTGGCCACGGATCCTGGTGATCGAAGCGGGCTAGTGTCCTGGATCGGAAATTCGGCGTCACTTCCCGGGCTCCGATCGCCGCTGGCGTCACCAGCGCCTCCTCCGAGTATCGCAGCGGATACGCGTCGTCGACGCGCCTAGCCAGCATCGATCGGACCTCCGGGCAGTGACGCCGAATTTCTGATCCAGGACACTAGGATCAGGCCATGGCCCAGAACGACGTGATCCTCGCCCGAGCCGAGTTCGACCCGCGCCTGCCGCGCTACTTCATGCTGCAGGCGCTGGCCGGGATGCTCTTCAGCTTCGTCATGATCCCGCTGATTCCCTTCTGGCTGATCCTGGGGCGGGGCATTCACCAGCAGCAGTACAAGAACTTGGTCTGCGAGCTGACGCCGCGCACGCTCAAGGTTCGACGCGGGGTGCTGTTCAAGGTCCAGAAGAGCATCCCGCTCGACAAGATCACGGACCTGGCCCTGAACGAAGGGCCGATCCTGCGCTACCTGGGCCTGTGCAGCCTGACGATCGAGACCGCCGGGGGTGGGCAGGGCGCGGCCACGGGACAGGCGGTCCTGCCCGGCGTCGCCAATGCCGAGGAGTTTCGCGATCGCGTCCTGGAACAGCGCGATCGCGTGACCCTGCGCGACGATTCGAGCGAGCGCGCGGCCGCGGTCCCTGCGGTCCCCATGCGGGAGAGCGGGACCCTGGACGAGATCCGCGACATCCTCGTCCGCATCGACCAGCGCTTGGCCGACCGCGCCTGAGCGGAGCTCGCCCGCGGCTCGGACGGGACTCGCCGCAACAAGACCCGGTCGGCGTCTGGGCTCCCGGCCGGGTGCACGGCGCACGTGGAGAGGGCACGGGGAGTCCCCGCGCCGCGCGGCGGACTTCGGCGGACGAGGACGAGCGCGCGCAAAGTCGCCCCGGCCGGATAGCCTCCGCCCATGAACACCGATCGCCGACGACTGTTGGGGGGCCTCGCCGCGGGGGCCATCGCCGTGCCCGCCCTGGCCGCTTCGAGCCGCGGGGCCCAAGAAGCCAGCGCGACCCGCGTCGCGATCCGCCGCAAGCGCATCCCGCGCAGCGGCGAGCTCTTGCCGATGATCGGCCTGGGCACCTCGCGCACCTTCGACGTCGACCCGGCCACGGTCAGCGCCGACTTGGTCACGGTCATGGGCGACTTCCTCGACCTGGGCGGCAGCCTGATCGACTCCTCGCCCATGTACGGCCAGGCCGAGTCGGTCGTCGGCGAGCTCTTGCGCCGCGTGGGTCGCGACGACGCCTTCCACGCCACCAAGGTCTGGACCGACAAGGGGCGCGAGGCGGGGATCGAACAGATGGAGACCTCCGAGCAGCGCATGGGCACGGAGCGCTTCGACCTCCTGCAGGTCCACAACCTGGTCGACCTCGAGGTCCAGCTCGCGACCCTGCGCGAGTGGAAGGCATCGGGCCGCGTGCGCTACATCGGCGTGACCGAGATGCGCGACTTCGAGCAGGTCGAGAAGCTGATCGCCGGGGGCGAGATCGACTTCGTGCAGATCCCCTATTCCCTGGCCGAGCGCGAGGTGGAGGCGCGGGTGCTGCCCGCCGCCCTCGACCACGGGGTCGCGGTGCTGGTCATGCGCCCGTTCCAGCGCGGCGGCCTGTTCGAGAAGGTCGGCGAGCGCGCGGTCCCGGACTGGGCCACCGAGCTCGGTTGCCGCAGTTGGGCCCAGGTCTTCCTGAAGTTCCTGCTCGGCCACCCGGCGGTGACCTGCCCGATCCCCGCGACGTCCAAGCCCCACCACCTGCTCGACAACATGGCCGCCGGCGTGGGCCCCCTGCCGGACGCCGCCTGGCGCGAGCGGGCCATCGCGGACGTCATGGGCTGAATCGCGGCGCCGGCGTGCCTCGGCAACGCCGGCGCCCGGTCGCCGTCAAGTCCACAGCAGCCACACACCGCCCACCGCGATCGGCAGGAACAGCACCGTCAGCGCGCCGCCCGCGCGGAGGTAGTCCGAGTTGCGGTAGCCGCCCGGGGCCATCAGCAGCGCGTTGACCTGGTGGGTCGGGAGCAGGAACGAGTTCTGGGCGCAGATGCCGACCAAGAGGGCCATCGCACGTTGATCGATGCCGCACAGCACGCCCAGGTTCATGGCCAGGGGCGCGACGACGATCGTCGCGGCGACACTGGACATGAACAGCGACAGGACGCTGGCCAAGAGGGCCACGGCGCCCAGGACCATGAGCACGGGCGCGCCCTCGAGGCCGTGGAACATCAGCCCGGCCAGGTAGTCGGCGGCACCGGTCGAGCGCATCGCGATGCCCAGGGGAATCAGCCCGGCCAGCAAGAACACGGTCCGCCAGCTCACGGCCTGGTAGGCCTGGTCGACCGTCACGACGCCGAGCACGATCGTCGCCACGGCGCCGGTGAACAGGGCCACCGGGAGCGAGACCCCGGCCAGGCCGAGCGCGATCGCGCCCACGAAGCAGACGATCGCCCGCCGCCCCCGCCCATGGTCGACGCTCTCATCGCCCAGGGGCGTGAGCAGCACGAACCCGCGCTGCTCCTGGACCTCGCGGATCCGTCGCGCGGGTCCTTGGACCAGGAGCAGATCCCCGGCCTCGAGCGGCCGTTGCCCGAAGTCCCGGTCGAGCTTCTGTCCACCTGCCAGGAGCGAGAGGGGCTCGACGCCCCAGTTGCGGCGCATGCCGATCTCGCGCACGGACTTGCCGACCAGCTCCGAACGCGGCGCCACGAGCAGCTCCGCGAGCCCCGCGCGGTCGCTCCGGCGCAGCTCGGGGAAGCGCTCTACGTGTCGCCTCGGACGCACGCCGCACTCCTGGACCATCCGCTCGATGTCCGCCGGCCTGCCCATCAGGGCCAGGCGCTGACCGGCGGCGAAGACCGTCTGCAGGTCGGGCGCGAAGACGGTGCGGCCGAGCTGGCGCACCGCCAGGACGTGCACGCCGAAGCGCGACAGCAGCGACGCCTCTTTGCGCGTGAGCCCCACCAGGGAGCTGTCGGCCGGCACCATCGCCTCCTCGACGTGGTCCAGCAGCGACCAGGAGGCGAGCACGTCGCTGCGCGCCGGGTGTGCCCGAGCTTCGGCCGCGTCCACCCGCTCGGGCAGCACGCCGCTGCCGAAGGCGACGAAGAAGGCGATGCCGGCGACCACCAGCGCCAGACCGATGGGCGTCACCGCGAACAGGTCGAAGCGCTCCAGACCGTTGGCCGAGACCAGGTCGTTGACGACGATCAGCGGGCTCGAGCCGACCATCGACAGGGTCCCGCCGAGGATCGCGGCGAAGCCCATGGGCATCAGCAGCTGGCTGGTGCGCAGGGCGCCCTCGCGGCCGATGCGGACCCCGACCGGCAGGAACAGGGCCGCCGCGCCGATGTTCTGCATGAACGCACTCACACCACTGATCGAGGCGAGGAGCGTGGCGAGGAGCCGGCGCGGACTGCGGCCGCCCAGGTCCAGGATCGGGCCGGCGAGCAGGCTGGTCATCCCGGTCCGCTCCAGGCCGTGGCCCATGATCATGACCGCGATGATCGAGACCACCGCTCCGCGGGAGAAGCCGCTGAAGGCCTGTTCGGGCTCGAGCAGCCCGAGCCACGGCAGGGTGACCATCACCAGCATGGCGACCACGTCGACCCGCAGGCGTTCACTCACGATCAGGAAGATCGTGAGCGCGAGGACTCCCAGCAGGAGCGCGACGTCGCTGGTCATGGCGCGATCGGCTGCGCGCGGTCGGGGCGGTCTGGCCTCACAGCGCGGGAGAGTAGCCTTTTGGCTCGCCCCGTTGGCGGGGGACCCGCCGCGTCGAGACCCTGAGTCCCGCGAATCCGCCCACCACCGGTCGCGGCGCGCGATCGGCGACGCGCGTCGCGCCCGAGTTCAGCCCTCGCCGGCCAGCCGCGCCTCGATCCTCGGCGCGAGCTCGTCCGCCAGCTGCCGCGCCGTGAGCCCGTGGCAGAAGCCGCTGGGATGGTGGTCCTGCTCGTGAGCCCACAGTGTCTGCGGCGCGTAGGGCACGAGCGTCGGCAGGAAGTCGTGGAAGCGCAGGCCACGCGCCTCGCAGGCGCCGCGCAGCCGCTCGTGCAGCTCCGCCATGGGGTAGTCGTCCAGGTGCGCGAGGATCGGGTACATGCTGACGTGGAACTCGAAGCCCGTCTGGTCGCCAAGCTCGCGTCCGCGGTCGATGGTCGCCAGCACGCGCCCGTAGCCGTCGCCGCCCTCGCGCCAGCGGTGCTGGTGCTGCTTGATGTTCCCGCTCTCGAACAGCGACTGGTAGAGGCGATTGGCCAGGGTGTCGACCACCACCGAGCGCTGGCGCAACCATCCGGTCAGCCGCTCCTGGACGGTGCGGCCCTCTGCGCCCCACTGCCCGCCGGTCAGGCCCAGCCGCACGATCCAGTTCAGCTCGGGGATCTCGGGCAGCGGATCCGTGTCCTCGACCTCGCCCTTGTAGGTGACGGGCGTGTCGACCGCGTCGTTGACGAACAGGTTCATCAGGACCAGGTCCGGCTCGAGCTGCAGGGTGCGCCGCTCGAGGGTCTCGCGCACCTGCCGGATCTGATAGCCGGGCACGCCCAGGTTGACCACGCGCACGCGCTCGTGGCCCAGACGCCGGGCCAGCTCCCACTCCAGCTGCTGCGGCAGGGTGTCGTCGTCGTCCACCAGCGACCCGAAGACGAAGGAGTCGCCGATGACCACGATGCGAAACTCGCCTTCGGGCTTGGGCTGCGCCACGGCCTGGCCGCGGTAGCCGTAGCGGTTGACCGAGTAGGTCACCGTCGACTGGGGCCGATCGCCCCAGGCGGAGAGCACCTGCTTGGCGCGTTGGGCGGGGACCAGCTCGTAGCGCAGGCCACTGCGGTCCTTGAGCGGGCGGCACAGGGTCTTGTCCGGGCCCGCGAGCTGGGTCGGGGGCGCGCCGATCTGGCGCGCGGAGGCCTCCACGGCGACCAGGCCGGCCGCCGTGGAGACGGCGACGAGCACTGCCCGCAGGCACCATCGACTCAGGCGACCGGGGCCGCCGACCGCTCCTCGAGCGGGGCTGTTGGACATGGAAGGAGAGTTCACGAGAGCCCCGAACGGACGGTAGGCATCCTCCCGGGCCGAAGGCTAGCACACCCCCCGCGCGCGGGCCGAGGCCCTGAGCGAGCGCGGCCCGCGGCGGCGTGGCCCCATCGGGACCTGCGCCGCGGCGGGCCGCGAGGCCAACCGCTCGAGGCGGGATCGGCGCCGGCCGCGGGCTGCCCTACAGCTCCCGCGGCCGGCCACCGGCCCTACTGCACGTCCAGGACCACGGCGTTGGAGCTCGACAGGAAGCCCGGGGCCCCCGGGTCGATGACCCAGGCCTGGATCGTCCAGGTCGCGACCGGCGCGGCCGGGCCGAAGGGCAGGGTCACCTGCAGCGAGCCGTCGCCGGGCGCCGCCCCGCCGAGCCCGAAGGCCGACGAGAGCAGCAGCAGCGGGTCGGTACGCAGGATGCAACCGGGGATCAGCTCGGAGATGCCGAGGCCGGTTCCGATCGCGAACAGGGTCTGCCCGCCACCGACGGCGTTCGACAGGGTCAGGTCCACCGAGCCGCCCGGCGTCGGGCAGCCGCTCGCCTGCAGGTACGGCATGAACCCGCCGCTACCCGGGCAACCGAAGCCCTCGAGCTCGATCACGCCCGCACAGGCCGGCGCGCCGACCTGCACCGTGACGGTGCCGAGGTTCGAGTCCTCGTCGCCGTCGAAGGCCGCGTAGGTGAACGACGTGATGCCCTGGAAGCCCTTGTCGGCGATGAAGGTCGCCGTGGTTCCGATCAGGCCGACCTTGCCACCGTCGGGCTGGTCGACGATGCGACCGACCAGGGAGTCCCCGTCGGCATCCGAACCTCCCAGCGCGATCGTGATCGGCTGGTCCGTGGGTCCGGCGGCGTTCAGGTTGGGAACCACGGGCGCGTGGTTGTTGTTGGTGGATTCGCTGTTCGGGCCGTTGTGGCAGCCGTAGCAGGTCACGTTGGCGCCGTCGAAGTACGAGATCGGCCCGAACTTGGTGTTGAAGCTACGCGGGGCATGGGTCTGCGAGAGCACCGTGCTACGCGAGTCCGCGCCGTGACAAGCCTTGCAGGACGACGAGCCCTGCTGCTCGACGATGTCGCCGTGCTTGCCATTGGCCCAACTGGCGGTCGCGGGGTGCATCCCGTGGGGACCGACCAACTGGTTGTCCTCCAGGCTGGCGTGGCACGACGAGCACTCGTTGATCGTCCCACCGTGGCCCTGGATCAGGGTCGGCTGGATGTCGTCGTTGGCCTCCGACGTCGGGAAGATCGCGTGCGGCGAACCGTGGCACGCCGAGCACTGCAGCCCACCGTGGCCGGTCGAGAAGCGGTACAGCGAGAAGCCTTCCGCGGGCGTGTCGGGCGTCGTCGCGAAGGTCTGGTTCGTCGGCACGTGGACATTGCCCATGGCGTCGAAGACCGAGTCGAAGCGAATCTCGCCCAGGTTGTCCGTCGCGGTGCCCGAGTGGCACTGCTGGCAGTTGGGCTCTTCGAACCAGCCGATGCGATCGGGGTCACCGACCAGCTCCATCGAGCCGTGGCAACTCTGGCAGGACATGCGGAAGTCGGCGTCGTCGCCGACCGCCTTGCCCATCGCGCCGCGCAGACACTGGGTCTCGAAGCCCGGGTGACAGCTGTAGCAGGCGTCGCGCTTGACGACCTCGTTCAGGGTCACGCTATCAGGTGTCATCACGCTGGCGTGCCCGTTGTGCATGGCCTGGGTCATGGGCGTGATGCCCGCGACGCCGGTGCCGGGCAGGGCGTTCGACCCGTGGCAGGAGGCACACAGGATCGGCGTGCCCCCGGCCAAGGTCGCCTGCAGTCCGCCCGGGTCGTAGCCGACCGCCGCCGAAGCGGACTGGAACAGCGCGCTGGCGGCGTTCAGGTCGTCGTGCAGGGCGATGATGTTCAGGCGATCGTCGACCAGCGGGTCAGGATCGTAGGCCCAGCCCGCGGCGGGCCGCGCCAGGGGATTGGCGGCCGAAGCGTGGCACTGGTTGCAGCTCAGCTCTTCGGAGTTGGGCACCGTCGTCACCGTCGAGGCCAACACCTGGCCCTGGGTGTTGCGCGCGACGATCCGGAACAGCGGGTAGGGGTTCTTCTGGCCCGCGTCGTCGAAGGGCGTGAGCGGAATGCCCTCGGCCGCGTGCCACTCCCAGGTCGGGTCGTAGTCCATGCCCTGGGGCACGTTGTTCGGCCCGGGCATCGAGTAGCCCGCGAGGCCCTCGTCCAGGGGCAGGTCGACGCCGAAGACGGCCTCTTCGTAGTCCCAGAAGTTCGTCTTGCCGATCGACGTGCTGTTGATCGAACCCTGGGGGTCGGCGATGGCCTCGTAGGTGATCGAGATGCCGATGCCGCTGGTCACGAGCTGGCCGCCGGACATCAGCTGGGTGTGGATGTTGTTGTAGGGCGGCAGGATCACGAAGACCGAGAAGTCCGGGTCGATGCAGTGCATCCCCAGGTCGTTCCAGGCGACGATCCGATTGGGGCCGCCGGCTTGGGCGGGGGCCGGGGGGGCGGGCGGGGAAGAGGACGCGGGGCCGGCAGCCAGGTAGACGCCGAAAGCGCCGAGGGCGGCGACCGTCAGGCCGCCGGCCGTGCGCTGAGCGAGCGTGCGGGGGATCGAAAGAGACACGGGGACCTCCAGGTAGGGAGATGTGGACCGTGCTCGACCGTAGGCCGCCCCCGCCGGACGCAGATGACAACGCTGTTAGGCGGGCCGGGGAGGGCCGACAGGCCCGCGGGGACCCCTCCGGGCCATGTAAGAATCCAACCACGGGACCCTGGAGTCGCCTGATCCCGGAGCGGCCGTGAGAGGTGGTCGGGTCTTCGGAGCCAGCTGAGGGCCTGGATCTGCCATGCCGAGGACGTCGGGAGGCTTGGGAACGGGGGTTGGACTAGCTGGTTGGGTCGTGGGTGGTTGCAGAGCCGCGGACCCGATCCCGCCTACCGCCTCCGCACGCTGTCAGTACAACGACAATCACGACCCCACCGACCCAAGCCAAGTCCCCAAGCCTCCGGGCATCCTCGGCATAGCTAATCCCGGCCCTCAGCTGGCTCCGAAGATCCGACCACCTCTGTCCTGCTTGGCCGAACCGCGGGTGGTCCCGGATGGCCGAACTCGTGGTGGTCCTGATACCCCGGTCTGTGACACCCACACGAGATCCTGAAGCCCCCAGCGCTGCGGCTGTCAAGCCCGCGACGCTATAGGCACAACCAGCAGCCTCGTCGTGACTTCGGAACGCGATGAGCTGGGCGCCAATGGGATGCCAGGGTCAGCCCCTATTGACGGGGCGACTCGTCAAGGGCTGCCTTGACTAGTTGTGCGAATGACTCCCCAGCGTCGTCCAGTAGTCGTTCTGCGTCGCTCCAGGATCCGTCCGCGATCAGATCTAGCTGAGCGATGAGATCCCGGTAAGCGGGCGAAGACTCCGACAAAGGCCCGGAAATCAACATCTCCTTTGTGGATCTCGCCGACGTCTTGGCTGCGTCTCTGTGGCTGAAAACTCGTTGCAGATGCCGCTCCCGAAGCTCCCGCTCTGCTTCAGTTGTGTCTCCAATGCCGTCAACAAGCTCGGCATACCTACAAGCAACTTCGATTGAGCAGATCAACCCTATGCTGGAATCCCGAAACTGAACGCGGGGGTCGGGAACGACGTCCAACACGGGAAGACACTCCAGCACCCCCACTGGAAGCTCACGTGGCACCAAGATCTCCCAACGGTCAAAGCTACCGGCAGCGATATCCGGTAGATCCGACGTCGGAAGAACGAAGCCCTCTGCAAGGAACCGATTCCCGTCGACCAGAGGTAAAAGACAGAAGAAGTCCCCAAGGTCGCTGACCCCGATCAGCCTTTGAAGGACGGCTTCCAGCTCAGCCTCCATCGCAAGGGGCTCAGCTACGCTGAACCCAAGCGGAACGTAGACAAGCGGGTGCCGACAGCAGAACTTCGAGGGCAAAGTAACCTCGATTCCCTCCTGCGGCAGAGCACCGACCGCCTCTTTCAGCTTGCTCAACTCGCTACGCAGAGAGTCTGCACGCTTTCGCCGGACGTACTTATAGATATCACGCTGAGCGACGGTGAGGGGGTCTAGCAGCCATGGGTCAAGGAGTTCTTCCATGAGCCCGTAGATACGGCTCTCTTCGTGATTCAATTCCCTTGCATCGAAGTAGTCAGGCGAGATCGCAAATACTTGATCAAAGGCTGCCTGCATCGCAGGTAGGTGTTCCATCGCGTCGCGGAAGTTGTGCGCTGCTAGCCGTCCAATCTCCTTCTTCGTCGGGTTGTTGGTGAACGTTCCCACCTGAGAGGTGAAGTTCTGCAGAGACGCTGCCCACTTTCGCGGCCCCTCGCCCACAGCGGTCCCAATGGAGGCCGGAGCTTGAGGTGGAGGATCCGGCAGGCGTGATAGGCCCCTAACTACCCGGGCTGAGAGGGCGCCTCCCTCGAGTCCCGTGGCGTCTTCGGGCCGACCTGTGAGCGCCCGCTCAAGGCCTGAGACGATCACAGATAAGAACCGGAGCGATTCTCGCCTGAGATACGACCAGCGCTGTTGAAAGACATAAAAGCTGTCTGGCAGGAATGCGCCTTCAACCGTCTTACGCCACGCCGAGTTTCTGAGGACATCGCTGCGAGCCGGCAGGCTCTCTGGAGGAATCTGCTTGTCAGAGTTGCGAACGCTCGGCTCAAGCCCCATCGGTAGCAACCAGATGCCTTGGGCGTCATAACGACTGCAGTCGGGGAGTGCGGTGCGTAGTGCGGTGAGGCGGGACACTGCCTGCTCGTTACCTCCGTCGGATGCATCCTCCGGATCGACTATGTAAACCGAAGTTAGGACATTATCCGTGTCGATTTCGATTGAAATGCTGTCCGTATGTAGTTGCAGGTATCCAATCAGCTCTTGCCCCGCCTCGTCCACGATCCGCTCGTATGCACTCCGGTCGTAGCGATAGATGCCCTGGAGGATTCGGCAAACATCCTTAAACGGGAGCGACCACAACCGGTCGCTGTCTATAACGTGTCGACGAAACTCATCCCACTGCTCGAATTGCAAGCGGCAGAACGTTATCCAGTCGAGGAGCTCCCCAACCTCCGCAATGGACATCTCGGTGATTTCCTTGCGATTGATCTTGCCGTTCGTGAGGAGCGCACTGCAGTACTCCCTTCCTCGAGGCTTGCCTGTGAACTTGGCGGCGATCTCTCTTAGCTTCTCAAACCCGGGTGCTTTCTCGCCAAGTAGTGCGGCCATCCTGTCGACGGTGTCAAGATGTAGCGACGGGAGCACCTTCGTGCTGAGGAGCATTGGTCCCGCGTTTCCGAGCGCATCGTACGCCTCCAAGAACAAGCCCCGGTGCGACTCGAAGAAGGAGCGTTCTCCCGCATCAAATGCTCCCCTAACGTACCGAAGTACGCGCCACAGCGAGCTTGCCTCGCATGCATCAGATAGATGGGCCAGAAGCTTCTTGTGGTCAGCATCAGCCCGCGACAGCGCATTGGCCACAAAGTCCCGAACCGCTTCGTCAGGGACCGCGTCCAGAACAGACAGAACCGTATCGTCAGTAGACAACCCACCTTCATGGAGAATTGTCACTAGGTGATTGGATCTGACCCAATGGAGGCCCACCAGGTGCCCCTCGTTGATCGTCAGGTACTCCTCCGATAGCGACGTCAATACCTGTTGGGGATCATCCCTCAGGGGGATCGTCGAGAGTAGCTCCTTCGTGCGTACAGGCGCCCCCAGCACACTGGCGACTGCTACCCGCCTGACAACCTCCACCTTCGCTCGATCTTCGTTCTGCCTAGTGATCTCCCTGATCTGCTCACGCAGCCTGTCTTCGAGCATCTGGCCGTGTGTCAGCAGGTAGACAAACTCAATGAGGAGCAGTGGCTCGCCTGTCCTTTCAACCGCCCACTCCGCCGATACAACGCTCGGGTGGAGTCGACCCTGTTGGCCGAACACACCATGGATCGCTATTGCCTCGTCCACCGCGAGCCCCGGTTCGAGGATTTCGTAAACGGTTGCTGTCTCTCGCGCGAATCGGTGCCAGTCCTCGGTTCTAGTTGAGACAAGCAGTGGCGCACCGAGGCTGGAACAGGCTCTTGCGATCGTGGGCCAGCAACGGGTCGACCACCCTGCATTGTCGAGGAACAAGAAGACCGGGAGGCCTACATCTACGCGATGTCGCACGAAGGCAACGATTTGACCCGCCTGCTCTTCCGTCTCCGCGGACTGCACGATGAACGTGTGCCTTCGGGGCCAGTTCTCAATTGCGAAGCGATACAGCAGAGTCGACTTTCCTTGCCCGCTAGAAGCCCGAAGGACGCAGACCTTCGAAGCTGCCAACGCTTTGCCCATACGTTCAAGCCAGATTGGGCGCCTCACGTCCAGTCCAGCCGCGACGTGACCCGGCCTTGTTTGCTTCGCCTCGAAGAAGTCCGACGCCAAGGCATCCGGCTCCCAGGAGGGCAAGTCGATCAATGTTGAGCCATACGCCTGGAATTGCTCTTCCCTGGCTAGCGCTTCCCCGGTTTCGCTTCTGACTTGCTCGATCCGTTGCCAGGAGACCTCCTCTCGATCGCCTGCCCACTCGAGGAACCTAGAGACGAGAACGTACATGTAGGTGCTTACGCCCGCTCCCCCAAGGCCGAATGCATCGGTGATCGCAGCGCGCGCATCCTGCTCCACTTGATCGATAGGGATGGACTCAATCGAAATCCTTTCGATCAAGACATCGGCTTCCTGCTCTGACCCGCCGACCGAAGTGCAGAGCTTTCGAAACTTTTTAGCAATACGCTTCTTCTCTTGCGCCTTGAGGTCCGAGTGCGAAGCAAGGCGGCCGATGTCCTTTTGAAGCTCGAAGTTGACAGCCAGGCGAAAGCGACAGTCCTGATTCGTGCGGAGCGCCTTCAAGAATCCCTCCACGGGCCCTTTCAGTCGCGCCCACGACCAGGGCGTGCTGGCGCTCTTCACCTGGACATACTCGTTTGAAGCATAGAATCCGATCAGATCGACATCCTCGATGCCTTCTAGGCGAACCGAAGCATTGCGCTCTTCTCTGAGATTCAGAGCACGGAGAACCGAGTAGATGATCTGATAGCGGATTCCACGGATGTTGGCCGCTCCATGGAACCTCGAGGAGAAGAGAGCCTCCATGCCTGTGGCTTCCGGGTCAGCCATTTCGTCTGTACTCTTCGTCATGGGTGCTTCAGGATCTCGTGTGGGTAGCGGGATCGAGGTCGAGCCCGCCAAGGTGGAAGTAGATGGCGTTGCGGAAGCGTTCACGGTTGCGAAAGCCGGAGGCCATCCGCTTCACGCGCTGGATCCGCGCGTTGATCGACTCCGAGGCGGCGTTGGTGGCACCGAGGACGACGGCGTTGATGATCCCTTCCAGGTGCTTGGCGATGGTCGCGGCGACGCGCTTCATCGGTTCCAGCCGAGATCGTCTGGCCCAGGAGATCCGGGCTCGCCAGCCCTTCCGAGCCCGGGCGCGGGAGGAGTAGTGCCAGAGAAACATGGCGTGCTCCTTCAGAGCCCACGCTCGGGATGTCCGCACAGCGATTCGTTTCATCCGTACGAAGAAGGTGCTCTCGTCCTTCTCCATGCTCTCAGGATTGCGTAGCCATCTATGCTTGGTCCTTACCAGCGAGCGATCACCCTCAGCGAACTGGCTGCGCTGCTCCTCTCGTCTGACCTTGTCGACGGCGTCGCCGAGGTACTTCGCGACATGGAACTTGTCGGGCTCTACTGCACCTTTAGTGGAAGCCCCCGGGGCGCGCTCGAGGAGGAACCCAGCGATTGGATGTCGTTGCGCGGAGTTTAGGGGTGATCGGTTGATGCGCACGACGAGGACGCCAGACTCGGGGTGTCATACGTCCTCATCCGGGACCCCGTCATGCGCGCCACGACCCTACTCCGTGTTCTGCTCGCCATCCAGCGCCTCATCGTCCGGGCTTCCACTTCGAGGATCTCGGGGTCGTCGTCGAGGTCGCCCCGGATGGACGTAGGCGCCCTCGCTGCGGCGAGTGCGACCGCCCCGTCAGGAAGGTCAAGGATCGTCGTCTCCGCCGCTGGCGCCACCTGGACATCGCCGGGATGAAGGTCTACCTCGAGTACGCGATCCGGCGAGTTCACTGCGAGTCCTGTCGAGGTGTGAAGACCGAGCAGATGTCCTGGGCCGAGCCCAGCAGCAACTTCACCCGCAGTTTCGAGTAGCGGACGGCGTTCCTCGCGCAGCAGTGCAGCAAGACGATGGTCTCGAAGTTCCTGCGCGTCTCCTGGCGGACGGTGGGAGCCATCATCAGCCGCGTCGTCGTGCGGAAACTCGATGGCTTGGGCGATCGACTCGACGGCTTGAAGCACATCGGGATCGACGAGCTCAGCTACCGCAGGCATCACGAGTACGTCACCGTCGTCGTCGATCATGAGCACGGTGTCGTGGTGTGGTCGTCCAGAGGGAAGAGCGCTGCCACGCTTCGTCGCTTTTTCGAGGATCTGGGCGAAGAACGCTGCGCTGCGCTCGAGAGCGTGACGATCGACCTATCCAGGGCGTACATCGCCGCCGTGACCGAAGCCGTGCCGCACGCACGTCTGATCTTCGATCGCTTCCACGTCCAGCGCCTCGTCCAGGACGCCCTCGACGAGACCCGCCGTGCCGAGGTCCGTGCGGCCGAGACGGAGGATGGGAAACGGGCGCTCAAGGGCACCCGATACGCCCTCCTCAAGAGCCCATGGAACTTGACCGACGCAGTCCACCAGACCCTCGCCGAACTCGAGCAGGCGAACCAAACCATCTTTCGCGGGCACATGCTCAAGGAGTCGTTCGCCGCGATCCTCGGTGGACGTTAGATCAACGTCGCACGCAAACGACTCGAGAGCTGGATCGTTGACGCGAAGGCGAGCGGGCTCCCGGCCTTCGCGCGCGCTGCGAAGACGGTCGAGCGTCATCTCCACGGGATCCTCGAGTACGTCCGAACGCGGTCGAGCAACGGTCGGACAGAGGTGGTCGGGTCTTCGGAGCCAGCCGAGAGCCTGGTTTGGCCATGCCGATGGAGCCCGGACGTTTGGGCACTTGGCTGGGGTCGGTGGCGTCATGGGTGGCCGTGTCGCCCAGGGCCCGCAGCCAGCGTCGTCAGTGCAGCCGCGTGAGCCGCGGGGGCAACGCGGGCCTCGCCGCCGCGCTCAGCGCTCCGCTTCCCAGGCCGTGCCGTCGTCGAACTCGGCGCTCTGGACGACGAAGCGGATGCGGTTCGTCTGCTCGGGCGCGAAGGCGGCGTTGGTGGTCAGGTCGACCGTGGCGCCGGCCTTGGCGAGGGGGGTGGTGGCGACCGACTCGAAGTCCCATTCGCCGGTGAGGCTGTGGGTGAAGTCTTCGAGTTCCTGGCCGGCGGCGTCCAGGTAGACGAACAGGACCTGGGCGCTGACGACGACCTTGTTGCAGTGGTTGGTGATCCGCAGGGGCGCGTCGGCCATGCCGTTCTCGAAGACGAGGTCTCCGGTCAACTCGACGGCGATCGGGGCGGGGCCCTCGAAGCTCAGGGTCTCGAACTGCGCGGGACGGGCGGCGAAGTCGCGCAGGGGGATCGGCGGCAGGCTGAAGGGGTAGCGCACCTCGGTGGTGCCGCAGACCTTGAGGTCGACCGTGTCGGGGGCCTCGGGGCAGTCGAGGCTGATCTCCATCTGTTCGCCCCAGCCCCAGGCGTTGGCGAAGCGCGTGCCGAGCGGGCTGCCGTCCGCGCGGCGGGGGGAGCTGAGCACGCGCAGGTCCTGGGCACCCGGGCCGTTCAGCTCGAAGCTGACCGTCTCGCCCCAGTCGGACAGACTGAGGGTGCCCGCCTCGAGCTCGCGCGGCTCCGCGTCGGAGCGCTGCCAGGCCACGGCCTCGATGCGGCTCGGCAGGCTCAGCCGCACGGCGCCGGTGACCGTCTCGATCGACTCGACCGAGCTCAGCAGGCCGGTCAGGTCCTGCTCGAAGGCGTAGACGAAGTAGCCGCCTTGGACCGACGGCGTCGACAGGTGCTGGACGTCCTCGTCGACCAGGGCTTCGCCCGCCGCGCTGCGGACCTGATCGACGGCGAGGACCTCGGCCATCTCGGTCTGGAAGGCCAGCACGGCGGGCGCCAGGCCCAGGCCGCGCACGGTCAGGGTCAGGCGCCCGGTGGGCTGGGGCGAGTTCTCGATCAGCTCGGAGACCTCGACCAGGAAGGGGCCGGCGAACACGGCCGGAAGGGGCCGGGGGCCGCGGGCGAAGCTCAAGGCCGGAGTCGGCGTCTCGTCGCCGAACCAGGCCAGTTGTGTGGTCTCGGGCCACAGGGGGTGCAGGTCCAGCTCCTGGGCCAGACGCTCGATGGCCTCGGGCCGCGAGACGCCGGCGAGGGTCAGGTCGACCTCGGCGGCGAGGGCCGCGGACACCGAGCCCGCGTCGAGCTCCAAGCCGGTGCCCGCGAGCAGCTCGATCAGGACCTCGCGCGCCGGGCGACCGGCGGCCGCGACGTCGACGCGCCAGGCGGCGTCGTGCTCGGCTTCGCTGACGGCGGCGAGGGCCTCGAAGTCCGCGCGCGCCCGGGCGATCTCGTCGAGGGTCCCGCCCTGCTCCCAAGCCGACTGCGCCTCGGCGAAGGCCTTGTTCATCTCCTCCGCCAGGCCCTGGCCGATCTCCTCGACGAAGGTCTGCCCGACCTCCTCGAACAGGTTGTCCAGGCGTTCGAGGTCGAACTCGAGGAAGTCGTCGCCCACCGGCATGCCGAGTCCGTAGACGAGCCACGCGCCGTCGACTTCGCGCAACAGGACCGTGATCTGGCGCTCGTCGCCGCCCTCGATCAGGGTCGCGGGCACCACGGCGCGTTCTCCGTCGATCTCACCCAGACCCAGCTCGAAGAGCTCCAGATCGGCGCTCTCCATGGCCAAGGTGTCGTCCGAGGCGATCGCATCGGCGGCGGCAGGCGTCATGCACGCGTAGGCCGCGGCCTCGTCGCCGCGCTGGATCGCGTCGATGTAGCGCTCGACCACCACTTCGGGACTCGAAGCGAGCTTCACGGCGGTCGTGGCCGTCGCGGGGGCCGCCGGCGACGGCTCGTCACTCCCCGAGCAGGCGGTCAGGAGCAACGAGAGGGCGAGGATCGCAGGGCGAGTCGAGTGGGACATCGGGGGGTCCGGAGGATCGGGGTGGGCGGGGCCGAAGGGCGGCATCGACCGCCGGCGATCGCCACCTGGAGCCAGATCGACTTCCCTCAGGCCAGCTCGACCGACGTGCGCGCCAGGGAGCCGTACTCGAAGCCACGGGCCGGATAGGTCGCTAGAGCGCCCGGGCCGGCGGCGCCGACGGCGAACAGGAGGGGCAGGAAGTGCTCGGCGCTGGGGTGGGCCAGGTCCGCGGCCGGAGCCCGCTCGCGGTAGTGCAGAAGGCCCTCCAGGTCGCCGCCCTCGATTGCCGCGCGGGCCCACTGGTCGAACTCCACGGCCCAACTCGGCGGCGGCGAGCCGTGCGTCCAGTCCAGCCGCGCCAGGTTGTGGACCATGCCGCCGCTGCCCATCAGCAGCACGCCTTCCTGGCGCAGGGGTGCGAGGGCGCGGCCGAGGTCGTACACGGCGCGCGGACCGGCGGCGCCGGGCAGGGAGACCTGCAATAGGGGCACCGTCGCGGCCGGGAACATGTGGACCAGGGGCACCCAGACCCCGTGGTCCCAGGATCGTGTGGGCTCGTTGCGGACACCGCCGAGCAGGTCGGCCACGCGCGCGGCGAGCTCGGGCGCACCGGGAGCCGGGTACTCGACCCGCCGCAGGGAGGGGTCGAAGCCGCCGAAGTCATACAGCAGGCCTCGGCCCTCGAGCGTTCCGACCGTGGCCGGCGAGCGCTCCCAATGGGCGGAGACGACCACGATCGCGGTGGGCTCGCCCAGGGCCCGGCCCCAGCGGGCGAAGTCAGCGCCCATCACGGAGTCGAGGGCCAGGCTCGGCGCGCCGTGGGAAACGAAAACGACGGGGGTGAGGTTGCTCATGGTTCGTGGGCGCACCGGATCAGGCCGCGGAGCTCCCCCCGGTGCCCAGGGCGAAGCGCCCCGGACCCAAGAGCCCGAGGCCGGCCACGACTACCGCCAGGGTCAGGGGATACTCCATCCCACCCTGGGTCGCGTCGAAGCCGCTGTGGGCCGTCAGCGCGCCGACCAACATGGCGAAGGCCAGGGGCGCCGCGATCAGGCGCTGGCCGAAGCCGGTCAACAGGGCCAGGCCACCCATGAACTCGGTGGCGCCGACGAGCACGGTCGAGACGGTCGGGAAGGGGATGCCGATGCTGTCCATCCAGCCGGCGGTGCCCTCGATGCCGTAGCCACCGAAGAGCCCGAAGAGCTTCTGGGAGCCGTGGAAGACGAACACGGTGGCCAGCATCAGGCGCATGGCGAGCAGGGCCAGGTCGGTCGAGAGGGTCGGTCGAAGCGTGTCGCGGTTCATGTCTGTTTGCCCGTTAGTCGTTAGAACAAGTTTTTGAGCGAGAGGCGCCCACGGAACGTCCGCGGGCCGTTTCAGCCGCGATCCACGAGCATCCCGAGGAGCTCGTTCAGGGTCGCGATCTGGTCGGAATTCAGGGGCCGCATCTGGGCCCGGTGCAGGCTGTCGACGGCTCCGTAGAGCCCCTCGGCCGCCTTGCGCCCCTGGGCCGTCACCCGCACCAGGACCACCCGCCGGTCCTCGCTGTCGCGCGAGCGCTGCACCAGGCCGGCCGCCTCCATGCGGTCGATCAGGCGCGTCACGTCGGGCACGCGGTGGATCAGGCTCTCGCCGATCCGCTGACAGGGCAGGCCCTGTGCCGGACCGGTCAACAGCACCCGCAGCACGTTGAACTGGGTGTGCGTCAGCCCCGCCGCCTTGAACAGGTCCTCGAACTCCCCCTGCAGCCGCGTCTGGACGCGGATCAGCTCGAGGTAGGCCTCACGGGCGGCGCTGTTGCGGATGGTCTTGGGCATGGCGGGCTCGGTGGAGAACCCTACGTCAGACCAATAGTTGTTGCGACGACCTTTTTTTCTGGGACTGAGCGCGGCAACCGTCCACTCCGAGCCGCCCCCCCCCCTCAGCCCTTGATGCGGTCGCGGGTCTTGTTGGGCCCCGCGTTGGCTTCGATGTAGGCGATGATCGCCCCGGCCACGTCGACGCCGGTGGCCTCCTCGATGCCCTCGAGGCCGGGGGAGGAATTGACCTCCATCACCACCGGGCCGTGGTTCGAGCGCAAGAGGTCCACGCCGCAGACCTTCAGGCCCATGGCCTTGGCCGAGCGCACCGCGGTGCTGCGCTCTTCCGGCGTGATCTTGACGGCCTTGGCCGTGCCGCCGCGGTGCAGGTTGGAGCGGAACTCGCCGGGCGCGCCCTGGCGCATCATCGCGGCCACGACCTTGTCGCCGACCACGAAGCAGCGCAGGTCCGCCCCGCCGGCCTCCTTGATGAACTCCTGCACCAGGATGTTGGCATCCAGGCCGCGGAAGGCCTCGATCACCGACTCCGCCGCCTTGTTGGTCTCGCACAGCACCACGCCGATGCCCTGGGTGCCCTCGAGCAGCTTGACCACCAGGGGCGCGCCGCCCACGGCCTCGATGATGCCCTCGACGTCCTTGGTCGAGTGGGCGAAGCCGGTCACCGGCAGGCCGATGCCGCGGCGCGACAGCAGTTGCAGGCAGCGCAGCTTGTCGCGCGAGCGCGAGATGGCCTGGGACTCGTTGAGCGGGAAGACCCCCATCATCTCGAACTGCCGCACCACCGCGGCGCCGTAGAAGGTCTTCGACGCGCCAATGCGCGGGATCACCGCGTCGACCTCCAAGGGCTCGCCCTGGTGAATCACCTGGGGCCGGTGGGAGGCGATGTTCATGTAGCAGCGCAGGTAGTCGACGACGACCGCCTCGTGCCCCGCCAACTCGGCGGCCTGCTTGAGGCGCGCTGTCGAGTAGAGGCTGGGCCTGCGCGAGAGGATGGCGATCTTCATGACGACGGGGTCGAGTCTCCGGCCGGGGGGCGACTGCTCTTGAGTCGCTTGGTGCCCTTGATGCGGCGACCGTTGAGGAAGGATCGACCGGGATCGACCACGAAGCGCCCGCGCAGGGCCTGGCGTCCGAGCAGCATGCGGAAGCCCATCGCATCGCGGCGCGTCAGGGTCAGCTCCACCTCGAACACCCGTCCGAGCAGCTCGATGTGGGTCGACACCACCGGACGCAGCTCCGCGTGCCCGCTGGAGGGCGTCACCTTGCGCCGCTCGAGCAGCGGCGCCTCGGTCTGGATCTCCGGCCGCTTGCGGCCCTGCTCCGGGTGGATCGCGAAGCGCACCATGTCCTGGCCATCGCGCTGGAACTCGACCACGTTGAAGGCGTGCAGAGACGAGGTCCGCGCCCCGGTGTCGACCTTGGCCTTGATCGTCTCGACTCCCAGGTCCGGCAGGGCGACCCACTCCCGCCAGCCGACGACGACCCGGGGCTCTCGTTTGATTGACTTGGACACAGCGGCTATCGGCGACGGCGCGCAGCATAGCCGCCGAGGGCGATCGGGCCGGTAGGATTCGCGGACGCCCATCCTGCAGTCGGGCCCCTCGATGAACGGACCCACCCGAGCCTCGACGCCCCTGATGGTCATGGGCTGCACCAGCGACGCCGGCAAGTCGTTCCTGGTCACGGCCCTGTGCCGGCACTACGCCAACCGTGGCCTGCGCGTGGCGCCCTTCAAGGCTCAGAACATGAGCAACAACGCCGCGGTCACGCCCACCGGCGAGGAGATCGGCCGGGCCCAGTACCTGCAGGCCCTCGCGGCTCGGGTGACGCCGGACGCCCGCATGAACCCGGTGCTGCTCAAGCCGAGCGCGGACACCCACGCCCAGGTCGTGGTCCGCGGCCGCTACGCCCCCCTGGTCACCGGCACGCCGTGGATGGAGCGGCGGGCCAGGCTCTGGCCGGCGGTGGCCGAATGCCTGGCCGAGTTGACGGCGCAGTTCGACCTGGTCGTGATCGAGGGCGCCGGCTCGCCGGCGGAGATCAACCTGCGCCGCGCCGACATCGTCAACATGGCCGTGGCGATCGAGGCCGAGGCGGACGTCTACCTGGCCTCGGACATCGACCGCGGCGGCTCCTTCGCGCACCTGCTCGGGACCTACGAGTGCCTGACCGAAGAGGAGCGCGCCCGGATCAAGGGCTTCGTGCTGAACCGCTTCCGCGGCGACCCGACCCTGTTGGGCGAGGCCCCGGCCTGGCTCGAGGAGCGCACGGGCGTGCCCGTGGTGGCCCTGGTCCCCTACCGGCGCCACACCCTGCCCGAGGAGGACGCGCTCAACCGCACGGGCCGCCCCCAGGCCGGCGCCGTCAACGTGGCGCTGATCGTCTACCCCTGGGCCAGCAACCTCGACGAGTTCGACCCCCTGGTCTTCGCCGAGGGCGTGCAGGTGGTGCCGATCACGCGCCATTCGCGCCTGGACCACTACGACCTGGTGGTGCTGCCCGGCTCGAAGGACTCCAGCGCGAGCCTGGCACACCTGCGCGTCAGCGGGCTCGACCGCGAGATCGAGGCGGCGGCGCGCTCCGGTGTGCGGGTGCTGGGCGTGTGCGGGGGGATGCAGATCCTCGGACGGCGGATCCACGACCCCGAGGGCCTCGAGTCGGGCGATTGCGACGGCCTCGGTCTGCTCGACCTCGAGACGACCCTGGTACCCGCCAAGCGCACCGAGCAGGTCGTGGCGCGGCTAGTTGGCGAGGGTCCCCTGGCGGGTACGACGGTCGCCGGCTACGAGATCCACCACGGCCAGACGGTCCCCGGCCCGGGCGTGCGGCCCTACCTGGCCGACGGCCTCGGATGGAGCCAGGGCCCAGTGACCGGCGTGTACCTGCACGGCCTGGCCGAGAACACGGCCTGGCGTCAGGACCTCTTGGAGTCGCTGGGCTGGAAGGGCCGCGCCGAGGACTGGGCGACGGCGGTCGACGCGCAGATCGAATCGATCGCGGGGTTGGTCGAGAGCTCGGGCTGGGCTGCGGCCCTCGACGCCCGTTGAGCGGGAATTGGGATCCAGTGGCCGAAGTCGGAAGTCGGGGTCGCGCTTCTGGGCGGTGCGAGATGCTCAGGCGGCGGTTGGCGCGTCGTCGGCCTTCGGACCCTTGGCGCCGGGCAAGACGCTGACCCCGACCAGGGACGCGAGGGCGGTGATCGCGAAGGCCCCGACCTCGGTCAAGGCCTGGTTCGGGTCGACCTCGGTGACGCGGATGCCGAGGGTCGCGAGGGCGAAGGCCAACAGACCGACCAACACGCCGAGGCCGAGATTCCGCGGGCCGCGCGAGCCGCGCAGGAGGCTGCCGACCAGCCCACCGAGCAGGCAGGAGATCAGCAGCACCCAGGGCAGACCCAGGTCCAACTCGCAGCTCGCCGCTTCACCGCCGGCGGCGCGCACGGCGATCGTCAGCGGGCCGGTCCCCGCCGTGCGGATGACGAACTGGGCCACCGACGCGCCGGCCGGGATCTCGACCTGGGTCGGGCCGCTGGCGCGACCCGTGGTCACGCTCAACTCCAGCGCCTCGGGCCCGGCCCACGGCTGGCCGTCCTGGGCCAGCCGGGTCACGGTCAGGGTCACCTGCTCCAAGCCGAGCCCGAGCGGCGCCGGATTGGCCGACTCGAGGCGCAGGGATCCGAGGGTGACGCCGGCGGGGTAGCTGAAGGGCTGCGAATCGAAGTCGCCGGCGATGGAGAAGTCGGCCGAGCCCGCGGGCCCGCGCCGATAGCGCAGGGTCGCCGTGCGGCTGCCGGCCACGCCCGCGCGTTCGAACTCGACGGTTGAGGGCACCAACTCCACGCCCAGCCCCATGTCGCTGAAGGCCATTTGCAGGGGACGGGGCGGGGTCCAATCGCTCTCTCCTTGGCGATCGCGCCGCTGCAGGGCCAGGGTCAGGTCGGTCTGGTAGGCCTCGCCGCTCCAGCGCAGGGGCGTGAACGACGAGACGATCCGCACGCCGTACTCGACGATCTCCCGCGCGCGCGGGGCGCCATCGGGCCCGGGAACCGACTCCGCAGAGCCGACCATGATGCGTGAGCCGAGCCAGGCCTCGCTCTCGAGCACCCGGCGACGGTCCGCACCAGCCTCGTCGAACAGCAGCACCTCCCGCGGGGCGAGGGTGATGCCAACCGGCCGCGTCTCACTGTCGGCGGCGTCGGTCCAGCCCGGGACCTCGGTCCATCGCCCGGCGGGCAGGGCGGTCCCGTCCACGCTGCGCACGGAGCTGCGGTGTTCCGGGTCGACCATCAACCAATCGCTGCGGTCAGGCTGACGGCTGATCGCCAGCTCGCCTTGCTTCAACCGCGACTGGAGCGTTCCGAGATCCAACGCCTCGGGGAGCGGCCGGGACGGGTCGCGCAACTGCGGCAGGCGCGAGATGTCGAGCACCGGCGTCGCGCCGTCCTTGCCGAGCGTGGCGCTGTGCAGCGCGTCCACGAGGTCCTGACGCCGCGTGAGCCCGTCGGCGGAGAGGGACTCCCCCTGCCGCGAGAGCCCCGTCGCCTGCTGAGGTGCCGTCGCCGAGCTCGGCTGGTGAGTGGGCACCGCGATCTGCGCGGAAGTGGGCACGGCGACCTGCGCGGAAGTCGGTACCGCGCTCGTCGCAACGACCGGCACAGCCGTCCCAGCGTGCTCCTGCTCCGAAGACCCGATCTCACCCTGCGCCGCCGCCGACCGTGGGCCAAGAACGAGAATCGACAGCGACAGGACGGCGATGAAGCCGCCGCGGGGCGCGAAACGGCCCAGGAGCCCCTCGGGTACTTGCAGGCTGAAGCAGGGCATCGTGGTCGGTGGATCCGCCATGGTCGTTTCTAGCGTCGCGCTCGAGCGCCGCGACCCATCACCGCGCGCCGGCGGAGGTTCGCCCTCGGCGGCGCTCCCCCGCAAGCTAACGAGCGCCGGGCAGGGAGCGAACCGCGTTCCGCGACGCCCACTCGGGATCCGCCGCTTCGGAACTGGATCGCATCGACCGATTCGACGCATCATCAGGTGTGCTCACCTGCTCTCCCGACGCCGCGCTCGCCCGACGCCCACGCCTTCTCGGCCATGCGACCAGTCTGGCCCTGCTGCTGACCCTCGCGCTGGGGGGCGCGCCGACCGCCCGCGCGGGATCGATCGGCACCGCCCAGGACTCCCCGGCGGTCGCGCCCCTGTCGAGCGCCTCCGAGACCGATCGCGCGGCCCTCGAAGCACGCCTCCTGGCGCTGCAGAACAACGAGACCCTGGGCGAGGTCGAGCGCACGCGCCGGGTGGACCTGGTCAAGAGCGCCCTGGCGGAGCTCGACGCGGCAGGCGAGTTCAAGGCGCGGGGCGACGAGTTCGCGCGGGCGATCGTCGAACTGCCCAACGAGATCGAGCGCGGGCGGGCCGCGCTGCAGGCGCGCGCCAACGCGGACCCGGCGGCGGCCTCCGCGGATCTGCCGAAGGATCTGGAGGCCCTCCAGCGAATCGCCTCGCAACTCGGGGCGGAGTTGACCGGCGATCGAGCGCGCGTGGCCGAGCTGCAGCGCGAGCTGTCGGCGGTGCGACTGCGACCGGAGGCCGCGGCGACCGAGCTCTCGGACGCTCGTCGGGCCCTCGAGCTGCTCGACGGGGAGGTCGCGGACGCCAGCAGCCCCGCCGACCCCGGTGGGATCGAGGCGCTCGAGCTGCAGGTCAAGCTCGCCCGCCGCCGCGCGCGGGCGGCGGAGGTGGCCATGCTCGACCAGGAGATGCTCAGCCAGGCCACGCGGCAGGAGCACATCGAGGTCCTGTTGAGCCAGGCCGAACTCGACGTGACCGAGCTCGAGGCGCGCTTGGCCCGCGTCCAGAGCCGCGTCAGCGAGATGCGCCAGTCGGCCGCGGCCGCCGCCAGCAACGAGGCCCAGATCGAGCGACAACAGTCCATCGGCAAGCACCGCCAGATCGAGGAGGTTGCGGTGGCCATCGCCGAGGTCACCCAGACCAACGAGCAGCTCGTCCCGAAGCTGAACGAGCTGCGCGAGCGGCAGGTGGACGTCGAGGCGCGCCTGGCCCAGACCGAGCGCGACAACCGCGAGATCAAACTCAGCCTCGAGCTGGGCATCACGCGCTCCCTGGGCACGGTGCTGGTGGAGTTGCGGCGGGAGTTGACCGATCCGCGCAGCTACGAGCGCTCCGCCGACCAGTTGCAGGCCGACGGGATGGAGCAGCGCCTGGCCCTGTTCACCCTCGAGCGCGAGCTGACCCGCCTGGGCAACTTGGACCGCGTGCTCGACCAGCGCATGGCGCGGCCCTCGGCCCAGGAGCTGGACGGCCCGGCCCAGCTGGAGCTGCGCGCGGAGCTCAAGCGGCTGCTCGAGACCAAGACGGCTCAGCTCGAGCTGCTGGAGGGCACGCGACGCGAGTACCTCGCCGGGCTCGTGCTCTTGGAGTCGCGCGAACGCGCGTTGTTCGCCGAGGCCCAGGAGCTGTCCCTGCTGCTCGCCGAGCGGCTGCTGTGGATCCCGAACATGTCGCCGCTCACGGCGGGCGCCATGGAGAGCCTGGTGGCCGACCTCTCGTGGGCCACGGGAGGCACCCTCTGGAAGAAGGTCTTCGACGACCTCATGGGCGACCTGCGCGGCAACCTCGGCGGGTACGTGGCCGCGGCGGTCGCGATCGTGGCCCTGATGTCCGTGCGCCGGCGCGCCACGGACCGCATCGAAGCCATCGCCGACTCGGTTGGGCACGTACGCAAGGACGGGATCCTCCTCACGCTGCGGACGGCGCTCTTGCATCTGGCCGTGGCCCTGCCCCAACCCCTGGCCATCTACTTCGTCGGCTGGCGCCTGGCCAGCGCGCCGGGGGTCAGCGCGGCCACGAGTTCCGTCGGCGACGCCCTGGTGAACACGGCCGCCGTCGCCCTGGCGTTGATCTACACCCGCGACGCGAGCCGCGCCCACGGCCTGATCCGCAGCCACTTCGAGTGGAGCGAGCACACGGGCCGGCTGCTGCGCCGCCACTTGGTCTGGTTCACGCCGATCGCCCTGGCGGCGACCTTCGCGATCAACCTGGCCGCCGAGCAGTCCGAGGCCGAGGAGCACACGGCGCTCTCCGCCCTGGGCCTGGTGGTGCTGTCCATCGCCGTGGCCGCCCTCGGCGGGGCGCTCCTGCGGCCGAGCCTCGGGTTGGGTACGGGCACGCGCTCGTCGATCGTGCGCGGCACCCGCGCGGCATGGCTGCCGATCGCGCTGGTGATCCCCCTCGGCCTGGCCGGCATGACCATCGCCGGCTACCAGTACGCGGCCCTGGCCCTGGCCGACCGGCTCGAGGGCACGCTGGTGCTGATCGTCGCGGTGCTCGCCATGCACGCGGTGCTGTTGCGCTGGCTGACCATCTCCCAGCGCCGGCTGGCGCTCAAGGTGGCGATGGAGAAGCGCGCGGCGCTGCTCGAGAAGCGCGACACCAGCGACGCCGACGCCAAGGCCGAGTTCCTCGATCCGGTCGACGCGATCAACGTGGCGCAGATCAAGGACCAGACCCAGGGCCTCTTGCGCTTCGCCGCCGGCGCCCTGGTGGTGATCGGGCTGTGGTTCACGTGGGTCGACATCCTGCCGGCCCTGAACGTGCTCGAGGAGAAGAAGCTCTGGGACCAGATGGTGACCATCGACGGGGTTCAAACCGCCGTTCCGATCACCCTGGCCAGCCTGGGTCTGGCGATCCTCATCGTCGCCATCACGATCACGGCCGCGCGCAACGCGCCCAGCTTCCTCGAGATCGCGGTGCTGCAACAGCTGCCCCTCGACGCCGGCGCGCGCTACGCAAGTCGGACGCTTTCGCTCTACGCGATCGTGGCGACCGGCACGGTGCTGGCCTTCAACGCGATCGGCGTGGGCTGGTCCTCGGTGCAGTGGCTGGTGGCGGCCCTGTCTCTTGGTCTGGGCTTCGGCCTGCAGGAGATCTTCGCCAACTTCGTCTCCGGTCTGATCATCCTGCTCGAGCGACCGGTGCGCGTGGGCGACACGGTGACGGTCTCGAACGTGACCGGCATCGTCAGCCGCATCCGCATGCGCGCGACCACGATCACCGATTGGCAGCGTCGCGAGCTGGTGGTGCCCAACCGCAACTTCATCACCGGCGAGCTGATCAACTGGAGCCTGTCCGACCCGATCCTGCGCCTCGACTTCGTGGTCGGCATCGCCTACGGCTCGGACACCGAGCTGGCCCACCGGACCATGACCGAGGTCGCCCGGGCGCACCCCCTGGTGCTCGACCAGCCCGAAGCGAACGTGTTCTTCGTCGGCTTCGGCGACAGCACGCTCAACTTCCAAGTCCGCGTCTTCGTCAACGAGCCCACCAACGTCGGCCGGACGCGAATCATGCACGACCTCCACATGGCCATCGACCGCGCCTGCCGCGAGCACGAGATCGAGATCGCCTTCCCCCAGCGGGACGTGCACCTGCGCCTGTCGGACGGCGTGCTGCGGGTGCAGGTGGAGCGCGGCGAGGACGCGCGGGCCACGCTGCTAGACCTCGACGCGGACAGCGGCACCGGACCTGCGGCGCCGAAGTCCTGATCGCATCGCGGCACCGGCAACCAACGTGCCGCCGCTCGCGCTGGCCATGCTTCACCTACGGCCTTCTGGAGTTCGTCCCCGGCAGCGTCCCGGCGAGCCTCGACAGTTCACTCAGGGAGCCGCAGGTGAGTGATGGGCGCGACGGAGCATGGACAGCAGTGCGCCCCGCCCGACCATGCGTGCCGCAATCAACTGGGTGCGCTTGGAGAGCACCAGCGTCAGGTACCCGGCCAACATGGCCAGGGAGCCGATCCACTGGACGAGAATCGGCTCTCCCGCCCCGACTAGGCGCTCGTTCGCATCGATCTGAACCGCGAGCCCCCAGATCAAGAGCACGAGTCCGACATCCCGACCGGTGCGAAACACTCCACGCAGCCGGATCCACCGGCTCACCGTCCGATCTTGTCCCGACCGCATGAAGATCGACAGCGCCATGCCGTCGAGATCATCGGTCGTCAGGTACTCGAGGAACCTCCAGGGTCTGGCAACGGCCCCATCGCTCGACTCAACGGCAGTTTCGATCCTCCGGTGGTACTCGACGCACGGCGTCCTCGCCCAGTCATAGTCCGACTGGAATCTCTCCCTGGGCCCGTCTCCGGAATCGGCCCGTCGAGCAAGAACTTGCCCAAAGGATAGGAAGAGCCCGCGCGCGCGCAGCCATCCGAGCAGATTGAAGAACATCGCAGCGGTCACCCAGGACCCGATGAGCGACGTGGGCTCACGGAGCTTCACATCCCGCCCCCCCAAGTGCCGCTCGACCAACATAACCCAGATCGGCTCTCCTGAAGGCGACACGGACTTCCCGCTGGCAGATCCGAGCCAACGCCGCATTCCGATCCAAACTAGCCCCAAGACTGCCAGAGCCACCAAGGCGCTGTCGGTCCACGCTCCCGACCAGTATGCCGCGCTCGCGAGTTCCTGGGCCCCGATGCATCCAAAGGCGACGCTGACGGTCGTCAGTGCAAGAGCCAGGACGAGGGAGCCTGCGAGCAGGCTCGTGCCAGTGAATAGAAGGGAGACGCCTGTGCCTACCGACTCACCCTTCAACTTCCGATAGGCGCGTCCAAACACCGGTTGAATCGCATAGCCGCAGAGTCGGACGCCCATCACGATCGCGGAGGTGACAGCACTGATGATCAGACCAACCACCACGACCACAGGGAGGAACAACGCGGCCGACAGAACTGTTGCCGCTGCGTTCCTACCACCTGCAGGCGACGATGACCCGGACGCGGTCGGTAGGCCTCGCACGAAGTCGTTCCAGGGCACAACGCCGGTCAGCCAGCTCGCCCGCGAGCGTGCGATGTCGAAGACCGTCATTTCAACTGGCTTTGACTCTCGGCCTGAAGCCGAATCGCGATCGCCCCGAGCCTGCTCTCTGTTCGCTCGAGCGGGGCTTCCGACCGCGTCGAGGAGAATCGGGGGTGGCGCGATCGCCAAGAAGAACAGCGCGAACGCACCGACCACGAAGTGGGAAATGACACGATTGAAGACGGCCAGGTTCATTCATTCACCTCGACTGCAGGACGCCGCCGCAATGGGTCCTGCGGGGACGGACGGACGAACGTCAAACAGCTCAGCGCGGTGGTGCGAATCCGGGGAAAAATACTTCTGACCGGGGTGAACCGCTCTCGCCCGTACTGGCGCGACCGCCCGGTCGTTCAGGAGCAGCGCATCAGGAAACCCAAATCCGACGTCGAGATCGCGGGCGGAGCGTTCGCGCGAGTAGGCCTAGCAAACATGAGCAGGCTGGCTCGGCGATTGGCCGTGGACGCTACGATCGGCAGCCCCGCGCGTACCGCTCCATGCCATTCAAGCTCACCACCCTGATCCCCGCCCTCGCGGCTGCCCTGCTCACTTCCTGCTCGGGCGTGCGCTACTACCGTGACTACGACCCCGCGGCGGACCTCGCGGGGGTGGCCAGCTGGGGCTGGGCGGGGGAGGGCGAGGACGGGGAGGCCCGGGCGAGTGGCCTGTCGTCCCTCGACGCGGAGCGGGTCGAGCGGGCGATCGTCGCGGCGCTCGGGGCCAAGGGCGTCAGCGGGCCGGCGGACGACGCCGACGTGCGGGTGCGCTATGGGCTGACGCGGCGCGAGAAGGTCGACGTGGACGCTTGGTCGTCGGGTATCGGTTGGTACGGGCCGGGCTACTTCCCGGGTGGCAACCTGCAGTACACGGTCACCGAGCGCACGGTCGGGACCCTGACCATCGACCTGGTGGAGCCGGACGGCCGCCTGGTCTGGCGCGGCTGGGCCGTGCGGAACCTGGAGCGGGTGGACGCGCTGGAGCCGGCGGAGCGTGAGGAGCTCTTCACCGAGTTGGTGGACGGGATCCTGGAGCAGTTCCCGCCGCCCGCGACGGGAAGCTGACGGCGGCTACGAGGTCGCGCGCCGGAGCCCGCCCGCCCCCAGCTCGCCGCGCCCGGATCGAGTGACCCGGGCGCCGGCGACCTGGCTCAGAAGCACTTCGAGAGGATCGCCACGTCCGACTCGAACGAGTCCGGGCCGAGGGGTCCGAAGCTGAAGCGGATCAAGGGGCCCATGGGGCCGTCGTCGCCGCGGCGGGCCATGTCGCACAGGCGGCCGGGGAGGATGCCGGCCTCGTGCTCGAACAGGCGCTCGTTGAAGGCGTCGCCGGTCAGGCCCTCGGGCAGGCGGCCCCAGTGGTAGAAGCCGCCGTCGCCGGTGAACAACTCGAGGCCCAGGTCGGCCAGGGCGGCGCCGTAGCGGTCGCGTTGCATCGTGTAGTACTCGGCGATGGCGCGGCGGGCGTGGGTCACGCGCTCCAGCTCGAGCAGCTCGGCCACGTAGAGCTGCGATGCGCGGCTGACGCCGCCCATGGCGAAGGACGAGTAGTTGCGGAACAGCTCGATGTGCTCCTTCGAGGCCACGGCCCAACCCACGCGCATCCCGGGCACCTGCAGGCCCTTCGTCGCCGCGCCGACCACGAAGATGTCGGTGGCGTCGATGTCGTCGATGTGCGCCAGGGCGCTCTCGGCCTCGCCGTCGCTGAAGAACTCGTAGGCCTCGTCGATCAGGGCGCCGCGGCCGGGCTTGGAGTAGTGGTCGACCAGGGCCTTCAGCTCCGCGCCGCGCGTGTGCACCCCGGTCGGGTTGCAGGGGTTGGAGCGGATCAGGAACGCGCGGTCGCCGCTCGGGTGGTCCGCCAGGGTCGGCCGGAAGCGGTTGGCGACGTCCGACTGGATGATGTCGAACTCGCGGCCCAGCACCTCGAGCACGTCCCAGTAGGGCGTGTACTCGGTCTCCTCGATGCAGACCCGGCGGTCCTCGAGCAGGAACATCAGGATCGCGTAGATCGCCGGGCGCCCGCCGGCGAAGACCGCCACGTTGTCGGCCGTGATGCCGGCGTCGTAGAAGCGGTTGTAGTAGGCCGCGATCGCCTCGCGCAGGGGCGGCTGGCCGTCCGCCTTGGGGTACATGCGGTCCGTGGCCGTGATCGCGATCGAATCGGGCAGGGTCGGGCCGCCGGGGACCTGGCTGGTCATCGGGAAGCCCTGGGCCCAGGGGTGGGTCCCGGGGTCGCCCATGTACTTGGCGGTGGCGTCGGCGAAGCGGAAGAGGGTCTCGTAGACCCCCATGGGGGGGAACTGGCGGAGGATCATCGGGGAGTGGGGTCGGGGACGGTGCGCGGCGCATTCTCCACGAGATGCCCCCTGCGGGATGGGGCTGCCTCGACTTTCGCACTAGGGTCTTGGCCCAGCGCGTGAGCGCCGCGCCGCGCGCCCTATCCATGCCCAGACCCAGGCTCGACGACTCGGATCTCTTGACCGCCCTCGAGGGCATCTTCCGCACCCACGGGTTCGAAGGCGCCAGCGTCGGTCGCTTGGTCGAGGCCACGGGCCTGCAGCGCGCGAGCCTCTACCACCGCTTCCCCGGCGGCAAGGCGCAGATGGCCACGGCGGTTCTGACGGCGCTCCACCAGGGACTGGTGGCCCAGATCCTGGCGCCCTTGTCGGGTGACGGCGATCTGACTTCGCGCGTGCGCGCCGTGGCCGGACGTATCGATGCCTTCTACGCCGGGGGCCAGCGGCCCTGCGCCATCGACACCCTGTCGCTTGGGCAGCCGACGCAGGAAGTGGCGGCGGCGATCGCTGACACGGTCGAGACCCTGGTGGCCGGCCTGGCGGGCGCGGCGCGCGAGGCCGGAGCGACGCCCGCCGCGGCTCGCCGGCGGGCGGAGGAGGCCTTCGTGCGGGTGGAGGGCGCCCTGGTGTTGGCCCGCGCAAGCGGCGAGACGCGCGCCTTCAAGCGGGTCATCAAGGGCCTGCCGGCGCTGCTGGTCGAGGGCCGGGTCGAGCTCTGAGGGGGCGGACAGCCGAGTCCGTTCAACTCGTCGGCTGAAATAGAACGAACGTTCGGTCACAAGCCCGCGCGGGGTCCGCACGGCCGGCTGATCGCGCTCACCTCCGAGCGCCCCGCCCCGCCACCCGCGACCGAACGACCGCCATGAAAGCAGCCATCGTCGTCCTCTCCGACCCCTCCAACGGCTCCGACGAAGCCCTCGGACGCCTGTTCAACGCCCTCGCCACCGCCTGGGACTTCAAGCACCGCGGCGACGAGGTGACGATCCTGTTCCAGGGCGCCGGGACGCGCTGGGCAGGGGAGATCGTGCGCCCGGAGCACCCCGCCCACGACCTGTTCAAGGCGGTGCAGGACAAGGTCGCCGGCGCCTCCTGCGGTTGCGCCGACGTGTTCGGGGCCGGCGAGGGCGTGCAGCGCTCGGGCTTCGAGCTGATCAGGGACAACCCGGTGCCCGGCACCAGCGGCCTGCCGAGCCTCCACAACCTGGCCACCCAAGGCTTCTCGGTCCTGACCTTCTGAGGCGCCGCCATGTCACGCAACTATCCGGCCATCACCTTCACCGACTCCGTGCGCGCCGCCCAGGAGCGCAACGGGTCCCGCGGCCTCGGCCAGCACCTGGAGTCGATGGCGCTCGACGACGCGCGCCTGTCGATCACGGAGCTGAGCTTCATCGCCGAGCGTGACGGCTTCTACATGGCGACCGTCAACGAGGATGGCTGGCCCTATCTGCAGTTTCGTGGGGGGCCCAAGGGCTTCCTGCGTGCGCTCGACGAGCGCACCTTGGGCTACGCCGACTTCCGCGGCAATCGCCAGTACATCAGCACCGGCAACCTGGCCGCCAACGACCGCACGGCCCTGTTCTTCATGGACTACCCGAACCGCCGCCGGCTGAAGCTGATGGCCCGGGCCGAGGTGGTCGAGACGGCCGACCGGCCCGAGTTGGTCGAGCGGCTGACCCTGGCCGACTACCCGGCGCGGGTGGAGCGTGCGATCCTCTTCCGCGTGGCGGCCTTCGACTGGAACTGCCCCCAGCACATCACGCCGCGGTTCACCCTCGACGAGCTGGAAGGCCGCTAGAGCGGGTCGGGGTCGGGGACCCGCGGCATCCGGGCACCCAAGGGGGCTGGACAGTCCGGACGCAGAGCCCGAGACTTCGACCTCACTTCCCACCGCCCCAAGGAGCCGACATGCGCCGCGCCATCCCCTTCCTCGCCCTCTTACCGCTCGCCGCCTGCAGCACCACCGGACCGCGCGTGGTCCACGGCGACGCTGCCGTCCGCGAGCCCCTGTTCGAGAGCCTGTCCTCCCTGGAGGGTGAGTGGCTGCTCGAGGTGCCCGGCGGCGAGCCCCTGGTCTCCGAGTTCAAGGTCAGCTCCGGCGGCTACGCCGTGCGCGAGATCATGATGCGCGGCACGCCCAACGAGATGACCAACCTCTACACCCTCGACGGCAACGGCGTCTGCATGTGGCACTTCTGCGCCGCCGGCAACACGCCGCGCATGCGCGCGGACGGGATGCAGGACGGCAGCTTGGACTTCCAGTTCATGGATGTCGTCGACCTGAACGAGGAGGACGAGCACTACATGGGCGGCATGAAGCTGGTCTGGGTGGACGAGAACACCATCGAGCAGCACTGGACCACCCTGACTGAGGGTGAGCCCGACCAGGGCATGGTCATGCGCTTCACCCGCCGCGTGCAGTGATCTGTGCTGGCGCGGGAGCCGAATGACCATGAGGACCCTCGGAGCGTGTTGGCGAGTGCGAACGACGACGGCCCTGGCCGTGCTGCCGCTCTTCGCCGGTTGCCGCACGGTCGCGATGCAGGACACGGGTGGCGGCGGCGACCTGGAGCCGATCCGGTCCATGCTGGTCGAGCTGTACGAGAGCTTCAGCTTCGGACCCGGCGAAGAGGCCGACTGGGACGGGATGCGAACCCTGTTCGCCCCCGGCGCGAACTTCTACTCGCCGATCCGCGCGGGGCGCACGCCCGTCGGTGAGGACGTCGAGGAGTTCGTCCAGGGCTTCCGCGACTGGGTCACCGGCACGCCGATCGGCGAGTCGGGCCTGCGCGAGGAGATCACCCACTGGCAGATCGTGCGCTGCGGGACCATCGCCCACGCCTTCGTGACGTTCGACGGCGTGCTGCCGGACGGCACGCCGTACTCGCAGGGCGTCGACGCGATCCAGTTGGTCCTGGACGGCGAGCGGTGGCTGTTGGCCTCGTTCACCTCGCAGTACGCACGCGCCGGCGCGCCCTTGCCAGAACGCTTCGTCGACCCGAGCTTCGCGCGCGGCGCGGACTGATCGATCGCGCCGCTTGGGCGTTCGTACGGTGCCAGCGTGGGTCAATGCCCGTCGAGATCGAGGATCGCGCGCAGGGTATCGCGCCGAGAGTCTAGGGCATTGCGAACCGCTAGGTCCGCGCCCTCGAGCAGCGGATCGTCCGCCACGTTGACGTAGCGGCCGTAGAACCACCGCCCGCCCATCGTCCCGGCACGGCTGAGCGCCGACTCCCAACCCGAGACCGACTCGTCGCCCTCGATTCCCATCAGCTCCGCGTTCGACTCACCCCGAGAGGGGCCGGCATTGTCGCCCCGAGACTCGTTCTCGAGGTGGTATCTGACCGTGTCGCAATAGCTGTCGACCGCGCCCCGGATGGCGTCGTTGAGAATCGGCGCCAGGGCCAGGGCCTCCGAGAGCGCTCCCGGATCCACATCCTCAGGATCCACCCCTCTCAGCCCAGCGATCCTCAAGGCCCACTCCCCGTCGATCGGTTCGTCAGGTTTGAGGTTGGCCTTCTCGGCGAAGAGCGTGGCGCGCTGCCGTTCCTCGAACTCCGCGACCCCCTGGGACAGAGTTCTCTCGGGCGCTTCGTACCAGACCTCGACCCGGGTCTCGCGCGTAACCTCCTCTACGCTCTCGGCCAGCTTCTGCGCGTACCGGTCGAAATCGGGGCCGAAGACTTCGCCGAGGGTCATCGTCTGCGCGCCGCCGACGGGAGCAATGGTTGTCGCGGGCTCCTGCTCCGCCACTACCTCGGCGCTGTACAGCGGGTCCTCGATCTGCGCGACGCCTGCGGTCGGCAGTGACGCCTCCTGTCCGCCTTCGACATCCGAGCCCCTCGATGCCAGCCACAGGGCGACTGCAGCCCCGACCACCAGCACTCCCATGCTGGTGAGCCATTGGCTCGGTGCTCGTCTGAGATCGCTCAAGACCCTCCTCCTTGGTCTCGACAGTACGAACTTCCGCCGACCTCGAGATGAACGTCGACCCTACATCGCTGGTCGACCCGAGCTTCGCCCGCGCCGCGGACTGACCGATCGCGCCGTGTGTGTCGATGGACATCGGAAGCGATGTTCACGGGGCGAAGGTCCCCTGGAGTTGGAGTCGCATCGGTTCGCCTGCGAGGGGGGCGCTTAGGACCAGGACCACTTGATACCAGTCCTCCGGGTCCAAGGCCGCGAAACCGGTGATCGCGAACTCGCCGTCCGAGATGGAGACCGACGTGTTCGGGACCGGGTCGCCGTCGGCCTCGAGCAGGTGCAGACCCGTCAGGGTCGCGGACGACGCACCGGGGAACGAAACGCTACCGTCGATGCGCGTGATCCTCTCGGTCGGGTCGTCGTTGAAGAGCAGCGCCAGGGCGCCGGCGTGGTACAGCTCGGCGATGCCGTTGCGGGCGAGATCGGACAGCGCATCGAAGCGATAGACCGGCAGCCCATTGACCTCGATCGAGGTCGAGCCGACGGCCAGGTTGAATGAGGGCGTTGCGGCGAGAACCAGGTTCTCCCCGGTGCCATCTCCCACGAGGTCCTCGATCGCGTAGTCCGCGCACTGGCCACCTCGTAGGCCTCCCCCCGCCGGGAGGGTGACATGGGCCGTTCCCGTCGCGCTGAATGGCACCGCACTGCGACCAGCTACCGTGACGGTCCCTGCCGAGCCCCGCTCGATCGAATAGGTCAGGCCGGTCACCGTCGGCCCGATGGGAATAGCGTTGCAGATGGAACCAGCCGCATGGGGCCCAGCGGTCGGGATCGCGGCCGGGTCGACTTCACCCAGCTTGACGGTGCCTCCCTTCAGGTCGGATTGCCCCATCGCAATCGCGGTGCCAGGCATCCATCCGGGCGCGAGAGCAACGGCTGCCGGAACGATCAACGCGGCCGAGAGTGTCGCGGCGGCGAGCTTGATTGCGTGATTCACCAACTCCTCCAACTCGGCTTTGGAAATTCTGTGACTCGCCTCATGGCGACGGAGGAATGACGCTACCCCCCCCGGAAAACCCGCAAGGTCGGTACTCGGAAATCGACCTGAGCGACGCAGAACGGCTCAGAGGCCCAGGGTGCTCTTCGCCCTGTCGACCACGCTCGCCAGACAGCCCTCGTCGAACGGACTCACCAAACCCGCGCCGCGCACCAACTCCTGGAACGGCGCCGATCCGCCCCGGCGGCACAGGGCCAGGTAAGCCCCCATCGCGGCGTCGCGGTCCTCTTCGGCCTGGGCCCACAACTGCAGGGCGCAGGTCTGCGCGAGGACGTAATCGATGTAATAGAAGGGGTAGAGGTAGATGTGGCGCTGCTGTTGCCAGCGGCCGCCGCCGGCGGGGTGGGCCAGATCGCCCCATTGGCGCCAGGGCAGGTAGGTGCGCTCCATCTCGAGCCAGACCTCGTTGCGCTCGGCGGGCGTCATCTCGGGCCGGCGGTAGACCTCGTGCTGGAAGTGGTCGACGGCCGTGCCGTAGGGCAGGAACAGCAGCGACTCGGTCAGGTGCACGCGGCGGAAGCGTTCGGCGTCGTCGCCGAAGAAGCCCTCCATGTGCGGCCAGGTCAGGAGCTCCAGCGACATGGAGTGGATCTCGGCCGACTCCGAGGTCGGCCACTGCACGTCCATGGGCCACAGGCCGCGACTCGAGAAGTTCTGGAAGGCGTGGCCGACCTCGTGGGTGAAGACCTCCACGTCGCCCTTGCTGCCGTTGAAGTTGGCGAAGATGAAGGGCATCCCGGCGGAGGGGAACGAGGTGCAGAAGCCGCCGCCGGCCTTGCCCTTGCGGCTGTCCAGGTCGAGGAAGCCGCCGTCGTCCATGGTGCGGAAGAAACCGCCCAGCTCGGGCCCCATGGCGTCGAACATCTCGCGCGCGCGCTCCATCATCCAGGCGCGGTCGCCGCGGGGCGCGGGGTTGCCGGCGAGGTCGTGGACGGTCTCGTCCCAGGCCATCAACTTCTCGAGACCCAGGTCGCGGGCCTGGCGCTCGTGTAGGGCGGTGGCCAGCGGCACCACGTCGCGCACGATCGCCGCGCGGAAGCGCTCCACGTCGCCCTGGTCGTAGTCGACCCGGCACATGCGCTTGTAGCCCACCGACACGAAGTCGTCGAAGCCGAGCTTGCCGGCCATGCGGTGGCGCAGGGCCACGAGGTCGTCGAAGATCCGATCGAGCTCGCCGGCGTTGTCCGCGAACCAGCCCCACTGGGCCCGCTCGGCGCCGTGGCGCTCCTCGCGGTCGGCACTCTGGCGAAAGCGCAGGATCGTCGAGAGGCTCTCGGCCTGGCCCTTGAAGTCGAACTCGGCGCCGGCGAGCAGGGCCACGTACTCCGACTCGAGCCGCGATTCCTCGACCAGGTCCTCGAGGATCGCCGGGTCGAAGGCCAGGGCCTTGGACTCCCACAGGGCCAGGGCCTGGGGGCCGACCTCGGCCTCGACCCCGGCGCGGCAGGGGTGGTTCAGGACCGCCCGCTCCACGTCGATCTGCAGCTCGGTCCAGCGCGGCGCCTGGCCGTCCCACCGCTCGCGGGCCGCCTTGCGCTCGGCGTCGGCCGTGTCCTGCTGGAAGCGCAGGCGGACCCAGGAGGCGTAGGTCTGGACCTCGCGCCGCATCGCGTCCCAGTCGCGCAGGATCTCGAGGCAGGCGGGGGTGGTCTGCGCGGCTACGAGGGAGTCGAGCATCCCCCGCGTGCGGGCCGCGAGGTCGTCGAGGTCCGGGGTGGCCGGGGCGAGGTCGGCGAAGGCGAGGGTCGACATGGGGGGCGGATTCCGGATCGGGGGGAGGCAGGGGCGGGTGGGCAGGAGGGGGAGTCTACCGGCGCCCCCCGGACCCCGGTGGGTGGCGTAAACTCCGGGGGCGGCTGTGGCTGCCCCCCACCTCCAGCCGCCCCGATCGAGGCTCCAGCCCCCCTGGAGTCCTCCGGAAGCACCCCAGCATGCGTCCCTTCTCCCCTATCACCGCCCTCGCGGCGGCCGCGGTCGTAGCGTGTCCGGCCTTCGCCGCAGCCGGCCAGAAGGCCCAGTTGCCGGCGACGGCGGTGCCGACGGGGGTCGTGGCCCTGGGCGCCACACCGGCGGGCCAGGGCGACCAGGGCGAGCTGCGGATCATGCCCCTGGGCGACTCCATCACCTGGGGCCTGGTGGACACCGGCGGCTACCGCGCGCCCCTCTACAACAAGCTCGAGAGTCTGGTGACGGGCGTGGACTGGGTCGGCTCCGCCCCGCCCTACTCCTTCCCGGGGGCCATGGACGACTGGCACCACGAGGGGCACCCGGGCTGGAAGATCCGCGACGTGATCGCCTTCGCGGGCGACCAGTCCACCCCGGCCACGTCCATCGAGGGTCTGCTGGAGGCCTTCGATCCGGCGGTGATCCTGCTCCATATCGGCACCAACGACCTGAACTCGCTGAAGGCGGATCCGATCCAGGCCCTGACCGACCTGTGGGAGCTGCTGGGTCGCATCTACGCCACAACGCCCGACGTGCAGGTCATGCTGGCGCAGCTGGTGCCGGTCAACCCGCTGTTGGATCAAACCCCGACGTTGACCTTCAACGCCGGCATCCCGGCCGTGGCGAACAGCTACGCCCAGGCGGGCTACGCGATCAAGGTCGTGGACATGTACTCGGCCTTCCGCTTCAGCCCCGACTGGGCAGGCCTGTACGTCGACGGACTGCATCCGAACCAGGATGGCTACGACCTGATGGCGGACGTGTGGTTCGACTCGCTCTTGACCGTCGCGCCGCCGACGAATCCGCCCGTTGTCGACCTGCCGCTGCTGCAATCCAACTACGAGAGCGAGTCCGTCGGCGCCTTCCCGCCCCTGACCGACGACCTGATCGCGGCCGGATCGCCGACCCTCGCAAGCGTCCAGCACGTGGGCTACAGCGGACACGCGGGCAACCCGATCTCGTCGCTCAACGACGGCAAGGCGGACGGTCACGCCACCTACGCCCTGGATCCGGTTGACGGGTCCTGGCGCAGCACCTTCAACCTGAACCTGAACAAGGCGCCGCGCGGCTACGACATCGAGGCCATCCGCGGGCTGAACTACGCCAGCCTGACCGTCGGCGCCCAGGCCTTCGAGATCGAGGTGGAGCTGGTCACAAGCCCCGGCGTGTTCACCAGCATCGGCAGCTTCCGCTATGCCTATAGTGCGTTGCCCTTCGCGACCCAGGCCGGTGGCAGCGCGATGATGTTGATCGAGCACGAGCAGGGCTTCCTGGCCCGCGGCGTGCGCGCGATCCGCTTCACCTTCAGCCCCGACCCCGGCTTCAACGCGGCCCCCGCCTACACCGAGATCGATGTGGTCGGCACGCCCGCCGGGCCCGCGCAGGGCAAGCCGCTGAAGCCGGCCAACCACCGTCCGCTCAAGGCCTGAGGCGGCCCCCGCCGCCGGCAGGCCTCCTCACTCGAGGCTCGCCCACCTCTCTCCCCATGCAAGCTCGTCCCAGCCGCCTCGTCGCAGGCGCAGCCCTCGCGCTGCTCCTCGGCGGATCCGCCGCCGCCCAGCAGACCGTCACGCCCGCGCCGCCGGCACCGCCCGCGCCCCTGCGGATCATGCCCCTGGGCGATTCGATCACCTTCGGGCTGCCGGACACGGGCGGCTACCGCGCGCCGCTCTTCGCTGCGTTGGAAGCCGACCTGTTCGACGTCGACTTCGTCGGTTCGGCTGCACCCAACTCGAGCCCGGCCCTGCTGGACGACTGGCACCACGAAGGTCACTCGGGTTGGACCCTGGAAGACCTGACGGAGTTCGCCGGCGGCCCCGGCGGTCCGCCCTCGACGATCGAGGGCTGGCTGGACCTCTTTGCGCCGTCCGTGATCCTGCTGCACGCCGGCACCAACGACCTGGGCCTCGACCAACTCTCGCCCTTCGAGGCCGCCAGCCGGCTCAAGCTGCTGCTCAAGCGAATCTACCTCCATTCGCCGGAGGTCCACGTGATCGTGGCCAAGATCATCCCCCTCGATCCCGCGGTCACGAATTGGAAGTGGGCCCAGTTCAACGTCGGCGTCGACTACGTCGCGAGCCAGTTCAAGACGGCCGGCTTCAGCATCCGCGTGGCCGACATGTACGGCGCCTTCGTGAACCACCCGAATTGGGCCGGCCTGTATTCGGACTTCATCCATCCGAACCAGGAGGGCTTCGACGTGATGGCCGGGGTCTGGAGGCAGGCCATCGTCGGCCTGCTCCACGCCACCCAGGGCGTACTCGAGAATCCGCCGCTGACCAGCCTCCCGGTCCAGCAACTGGTAGCCGAGTCGGAGCAGGACGGAGCCTTCGCGGCGCAGACCGACGACCTGATCGCCCGCGGCAGCCAGTTCCTCGCGTCCGAGGCCCACATCGGTCACGGGGGCGGCGCGAGCTACCCGACCCTGGCTCTGAACGACGGCGACGCCGGACCCGGAGCCCTGCTGGCCGCCGACCCGCACGACGAGACCTGGGTCAGCACCTACTACCTCGACCTGATCGAAGCACCCCTGGGTTACGACGTGCAGGAGATCCGCGGCCTGGACTACGCCGGCGGCCCTTCCGGCCTCGGCGGCTTCGGCGCCCAGGCGTTCACGGTGCTGTTCGAGACGATCGACGCCCCCGGCGTGTGGGTGCCCTTGGGCGGCTTCCGCTTCGCCTACACCACCGGCGCCTTCGCGCCTCCCACTGGCGGATCGGGCGAGATGCGCCTGCGCGGCATGGACGGCCCCTTGAAAAGCGGCGTGAGCGGCGTGCGCTTTCGCTTCAACGCCGACCCGGGCCACAACGCGATCACGGCCTACACCGAGATCGACGTGGTCGGTGCCCCGACCCAGAACCCGCCGCAGTTGATCGGTCTCGACTACCGGCCGCAGTAGACATGCGAGCCGAGGGCAGGGCGTCGACCAGTGACGCCATCGCCACGGCGGTAGATGACCAGGCCCCGACCCGGACTCGCGAGCGATTGCTCGGGGCCGGGCCGGGGCCTGGCTGCATCCTTGCCGATCGCGCCTTCGTCGCGGCGTGCCGCGCGTTGCGACGGAAGGCCGACTGCGCGCTCGAGCGCTGGCATGGCCCCGTCCTTCCCGATCGCCGGCCGGCGCCGCCTGCCTGTCCACTCGGGTTTTCCCGACAATCCTGCGACGTTCCGACCGCCCGTCGGAAGTAACCCCGATGGCAAGCTCACCCGCTGACCAGGCCTTCGCGCGCTTCGTGCGAACCGCCGAGCCCGGAGCGCTGGCGGAGGTCTTCGACGCCTCGGCGCCGGAACTCGCGCGGGTCGCACGGCACCTGAGCGCGGACGCGGGCGGCGCCGAGGACCTCGTCCAGGAGACCTTCCTGGTGGCGATCGAGCGTCGACACACCTGGGATCCGAGTCGGCCCCTGGTGCCTTGGCTCTTGGGGATCCTGCTCAACCTGGCGCGGCGCAGGCGTGGTGCGCGGGTGCTCGACACCCTGGAGCGCGAACCGATCGACGCGAGCGGCGCGGACCCGGCCACGGGGGCCGCGGAGCTGGAGCTCGGCGAAGTCCTGCGCGATGCGGTGCGACGCCTGCCCGACACATATCGGGACGTGCTGATCGAGCACGTCGAGCGGGGCGAGCCGGCGGTCGAGATCGCGCGGCGGCGCGGTTGCCCGCCGAGCACGGTCCGCAACCAGGTGCTGCGCGGCCTCGAGCTGCTGCGGCGCCTGCTGCCCGCGACGGTGGTCGGCGCCGCGCTTGTGACCGATCGCGCGATCGCCATCGAAGGCGTGCGGGCGGCGGTCCTCGCGCGCGCCGCGGAGCTGTCTTTCCCGGCGGGACTGCCCGCCGCCACGCTCACCACCCCGTCGGGTGGTGGACTGCTGCAACTCGCCGGAGTGCTCGCGATGAACAAGCTGATGTTGAGCGTGGCCGCGATCGCGGTCCTGGTCGCGATCGGATGGACGGTCTGGCCCGACGCCGCGGGCCCCGACCGTGGCACGGCCGCCCAGCCTGCGGGTGAGGCGAGCTTGGTCGCTCCGCCCCGCGGCGAGGGCGGGGCGCTGGCGGAACAGGGTCCGCGCGATCGCACGGGCAACCGCGCCCCCGCGCCCGAGAGCGTCGCCGCCCTCGCCGACGACTCGAGGGCCGAAGCGGCCCTCGTAGTGCACGCCACCTTCGCCGACGGCGGCACGGATGCCGCCGACGTGGGCCTCTACCTGCGCGCGGCCGATGGCCTCGGCCTTGGTGCGGACCTGCGGACCGATGAGCGCGGCAGGGCGCGCTTCACCCGCTCGATGCTCCCGAGCCTCGGCGTCGATGGAGCGGCGCTCCTGGTCTGCGATCGCGGCCAGGAGTTGGCCGTGAAGTTTCCTGCTAGGGGCGAATCGCGGGTCGAGCTCGAGTTGCCGATCGGTACTCGGCTGACGGGTATCGTCGTCGATTGGCGCGACGAGCCCGTGGCCGGCGCGCGGGTCTTCGCCACACGCCCCGCCCACCACGACTTCATGCAGCTCGTAGCCGTGACCGACGCGGCCGGCCGCTTCGCCATCCGCGACGTCGGCCCGCGGGCGAATCTGGTCGCCCGCGCCGAGGGGCACCAACCCTCGGAGGTGGAGGACGGGACCGGCGAGCCCGACGAGGAAGTCGAGCAAGAGCGCGAGTTGCGTCTGAAGCTGGGCGCGCCGGCCGGACGGCTCGTGGGTCGCGTGGTCGACGCGGGCGGCGCGCCCGTGCCCCACGCCTTCCTGGCCGTGGCGGTCGACGAGGATGCGCGCGACCTGGAACCCGGCGCGGAGCTCGAGCACTTCGTCGAGCTGCAGCGGCGGGCCAGCGAGGGCGAGTACGAAGGCGACCTGGAGCTCGACATGGAGTCGATCCTGGTGCGGGCGGACGGGAACGGGCGCTTCGACTCGCGCGAGGTACCGCGCGGCCGCGCCCTGATCCTGGCCCGCGGACCGGCCGCCGACGGGGGCACGATCGGGACCGCATGGGCCTTCGTCGAGCCGGGCGAGGTACGCGAAGTCGAGGTGATCCTGGGCAGCGGTGCGACGGTGCGCGGTCAGGTCGTCGACCGCGAGGGTCGCGGGCAGCCCGGGCTCGAGCTCGCCACCGAGTGGAACGGCGCTCCGGGGCTGGGCGAGCTGGAGCACACCCTCGGCCAGCGCGTGGCGTCGCGCACGACCACGACCGACAGCGAGGGGCGCTTCGAGTTGCGCGGACTTCTGCCCGGGGAGCACGACCTTCTGATCGAGGCGCAGCTCGACGCGGACCTCGACCTCGAGACGCGCAACGCCTTGCACCGCGAGCGGATCGAGCTGGAGGCCGACCAGACCCTCGAGCTGCGCCTGGAGCTGGAACGCCACCGGCGAATCGAGTTCCGCATCGTCGACGGCGAGGGACAAGGCCTGCCCGGTTGGGGCGTGCTGGTGGAGCGCCAAGCCTTCGAGTTGCTCGCGGCCCAGACCGCCGACGCGGACGGCCTCTTGCGGACGCGCCCGGTGCCCACCGGACGACGCCGAGTGCTCGTGCATCGACCCCTCGAGCCACGGGGCTTCGATCCGATTCCGGTCCTCGTGCGCGACCTGGAACTCGACGACGACGCCGTGACCCTGACCGTGGCGGCCCCGCCGCGCGCGACCCTGACCGGCCGGGTCCTGGCAGCGAATGGCGCCACGCTGGGACGCTCGCTGCTCGAGCTGAAGCGCGTGGACACCACCGGTGAGTCCGTCGGCGACACCCGCTACGCGATCACGAACGAGCAGGGAGCCTTCGAGCAGGTGCAGCTCGCCGCGGCCAGCTATCGACTGACCGCGCGGGTCGGCGACGGCCCGCAGAGCGAGTTCGGTCCCTTCGACGTGCCTGCCGAGGGCCTCGACCTGGGCGAGCTGTTCTCCGTGCCCCAGTCACGGCTGCGGATCAGCCTCGCGAGCGATCTCGATGCGGACCGCGTCGCCGTCGCCGTGGCCGCGCTGCCAACTGCCAACGAGGCCGAGCTCGCCCAGCTGGCGGCCTTGGGGGGAGCCTTCCCGGGGGCCGGGCGAGTGGCTCCGCGTCCCGCGCGGCGCGAGGGTGAGCAGTTCGTGACCGAGCCGCTGGGTCCAGGTCGCTACGTGGTGACTGCGACCTGTGCCGATCGAGCGCCGGGGCTGTGGACCCTCGACCTGGACCCCGTGAAGGACCCGCTGCCGATCCATCGCGTGGAACTCGGCTTCGGTCGCACGGTGCACTTCGAGTTCCCGACCGCACTCGGCACGGTGGTCGACGGCGCGGTGGTCCGCGTCGAGACCCAGTTGGACGGGGTGACGATCGACCTCATGCGTCTGACCATTCCCACGGGTCCCTCGTCCACTTCCTCGAACCGCACGAGCTTTGAACTGCGGTTCGAACCTGGCAATTACTTGGTGGTCGCCAGGCCGAATGTCGACCGCGGTTCATCCAGCTCCGCCGCCGTGGTGGTGGATTCGGACGGGCCAGCCTTCCCGGTACTGCTCGAGTAGTCTCCAAGGCCGTTCCAGCGCCCCGGGGCGGCTAAATCGGCCGGCCGCAAGGATCATTGGCTCGATGTCAAGGCGGGAGCCGCAGCTTGGAGTCGATGGAAAATGGCTGCGGCCGAAGCGCCTGTGATCCCAAACTTGGCGCAGCGATAGACTCCTCGATCCTCGGGTGCGCCACGTCGGCGGAAGAGCGACTTCCCTGGAGACGTCGGCGATCGCGGCGCGATCGAGGGCTCTGGGAGGTGAACAGTCAGGTTCAAGGGGCGAGGTGCCGAAGCCACGCTCCAGGCCGGTGACCCGACTGGCACCACCGCTTCATCTCTGGAGACGCAGGTAGCCCGTCCCTGGAGATGCGGTGTACCAGCACCGCGACAACCGGCTCGAGAACGACGACTCTTGCCTCTCGAGTGCGGTATCCAGAGTCGAACTACCCCCCCCCTGTATCTCGACGTTCGACGGGATATTCCGTCGGTCGAATGCGACAACTAATGGGCTCCCGCAAGGACGCTTTAAGGATTACCCGCTCTCTTGTCTCGCTGACTAGGCACGGTGAAACGAAAGTGCTTGTCCCCGTCGATTGTGGGGCTAGATTCGCTCTTCACGGAGTGAGGAACACATTGAATAACTCTTCTCGAAGTAAACCGATCCCCGCAGCCTTGCCCGGTGCTGCAAGAGGTGGATTTGCCGATGACTACCACAGCGCCGTGGGCGGTTTAAGAAGCGCCCTGAGGGCCATGTTGGTCGGCGCGGGGGGTGACCCTTCGCGTCCGCAGACCGTCGCGCGCGGCTTCGGGCTCGACAAGAACTTGGCCTGGAAGGTCTCGCGCCTGGTCGAGTCCGACAATGACGTCGAGGCGCTGAGGTTCCTCCCCGGACCAGCGGGAAGGCGAATGCTGTGCGAAGCGATCGGAGCCCGCGGGACCGAGGAGGCCCGGGCGCGGGTCGAACAGGCGCTGTCGGCCTTCGACCTGATGGTCGACCGCCACGCGGGAGACCGCGCGACCCTCGACGTGCTCGCCCAGTGCCTCGATCCGGCCCACGTGGACGACGAGGTCCTGCAGCAACACCGCAAGCAGGCCTTCCTCGGCAACCGCGCCACCTGGGGAGCCCAGACGTCGACCCAGATCGCGGCGTTGATCGCGGCGCCCGGGCAGACCGCTGACGAGTCGCTGGTCGCCCTCGAGCTCGGCGGCCTGTTGGGCTTCCGCTGCATCCGCAGCGACGTGCGCTGGTGCCTGCTCGATCGCTCCGCCGAGTCGAATCTCGACGAGCCGCGCCGCGAGCCCCTGGTTCCGCCGCCCGCCGAGATGGGCGGCGCGCCGCTGCTGGCGGAGTTCTGCAGCCAGCCCCTGCCCGAGGTCGAGTCCGAGGGCACCGGCACCAACCAGCGCTATCTCCTGCGGGGGCGCGACGTGGGTCTCGCCGGTCAGGTGGACTGCGTCTACGGCCAGCGGGCCACCTACGGCCCCCGGGCCGCCGCCCGGGGTCTGCAACTGCGCGTGCCCGTCTCGACGCCGGAGGAGGACTTCGAGTTCGTGGCGCTCTTGCACCGTGATCTCGTGCACCAGACGGAGCCGGTCCTGGATGTGGTCGGCCTGCTCACGGGCGCACCCGTGGGACTCGACCTGATGCTCCCCATCTCCGTCGATCGAGTCGAAGGCGGACTGGCCGCCCTGCGCGTCAAACGGGCGCCCATGCTCGCGGGCCTGCTCCGCCATTCGATCCGCGCGGAGGGCTGGAACCCCGACGACTTCGTCGCCTGGCACTTCTCCGTACCCTTCCCACCGATTCCCTCGGCGGTGCGCCTGGCCCTGCGAGGGACCGGCGCTGCTCGGGACTGATTGAGGCGCGGCGAGGGCTCCCTGGAGGGGGAAGCCTCGCCGCGCTCACTGCCTACTGCGCTGGTTCGTGGCCGTGCTGCCGCAGCAGCTCTCAGGGTCCGACGACGACCTCGAGCGCGTTGCTCGTGGCGCCGAGACCCAGGAACGGACCTCCGATGCCGACGGCCAGGGACTGGAACCAGACCGTGGCCTCGATCAGCGCCGGGTCGGCGGGGATCGCCAGCGGCAGGGCACCCGAACCGGTGGCATCGGTAGCCACCGTGGCCAGGTAGGTCGGCCCGCTCACCAGCACGCCGCAGGTCCCCAGGGGTGCCGGCCCCGCGAAGGCGGTCCCGAAGAACAGCAGCGCCAGGGAGGCGGGCTCACCGCCGTCGACCACCAGGTCGAAGCTCGAGCCCAGGACCGGTGCACCCGCGCCACCCAGGCGCGGGCTGGCGGAGATCCCGGCGCAGCCCTCGCCCACCTCGGTCACGGCCCAACCGCCGACGTCCGCGGTCGAGACCGCATGGAGCTCGATGCCGTGCTCGGGCTCGCCCGCGCTGAACAGCACCGTCGAGCCGATCCGCGCGCCCACCGTCGGCTCGCTGTCGCCGAAGCCGTCCGCGATGTCGGCGACGAGCTGCGTGCCCGCCGGGGTGCCGTCGCTGGTCCACGGCTCGATGCCCGTGCCGTCCCCGGCGTTGAAGCTGAACAGCACCCGTCCGTCGTCGGAGGGCGCCCACATCTGCCGCAGGGACGGACCCGAGCCCCACACCGTCGAGGCGAAGGCCTGGGTGACCTGGCCGCTGGTCGGCTCGTAGGTCCACAACTCCGCGGTCGCGATGGACGGCGTGGACGCGGTGAAGAACAGCACGCCCCCGGAGACTTGGAACTGCTGGGGCACTCCGGCCTCTTGCCCACTGGCCGGGTCGACCAACAGGCCCGTGCCCGCGGCGGTGCCGTCGGTCAGCCAGGCCTCGTCGAAGATGCCAGTCCCCTGTGCGCGGAAGGCGAGTTCGTCCCCCACCGCCGTCAACAGGTCCGGCTGGAAGGGCCCGACGACCGAGTCGGTCAGCGCGAGCGTGCCGGCGGGCGTCCCGTCGGTGCGGTAGAGCGCCTGACCGACGGTGATGCTGGAGACGCTGAAGAACGCCTGCGATCCGGCCACCACCAACTCGGGGACCGGAGTGCTCAGCGCGCCGCTCGAGATGTCCGCGAGGACCTGGGTCCCGGCCAGGGTGCCGTCGGTGCTGCACGGTTCGATCCCGAGACCCTGGCCCAGGTCCGCCAGGACGAGGAGCCGGTCTCCCAGGCGTGCCAGGCGCGGCGCGATGAACGTCGGCGACGCCGTCGAATAGAGGTCGAAGGCCTTGGCGGTGCCCGCAGTCGTGCCGTCGGTGTACCACAGCTGCTGGACGTCGTTCGATCGCGCGATGAAGTAGAGCCGGTCGCCCGAGCGCACGAAGTAGGCGGGGTAGGAGCTGGTCGGTCCGGGCGCGATATCGACGAGCAGCTCGGTCGAGGCCTGGTCGCCCGCGGTCGACCACAGCTCGAAGCCCGTGTCGGGCCGGTAGGCCGAGAACACGATGCGATCGCCGATGGCGACCATGCTGTTGGGCGTCGAGCCGCCGGCGCCGGGGTTGACCTCGACCACGAGCTCCGTGCCCTCGGTGGTGCCGTCCGTGCGCCACAACTCGTCGCCCGCCACCGCGTCCCTGGCGGCGAAGTAGACGTGGCCTCCGAGGCGCGTCAAGAAGCGCGGATCCGAGCTGACGGCCTCGATCTCGTCCGCGCCGATGTTGAGCAGGACGTCGGTCGAGAGCCCATCGGAGGTGAACACCTCTTCACCCTTCAAGAAGTCCGCGTAGACGAAGACCACGCCCGTGGCCGTGGGCCACAACCGCGGCAGATCGCCGAAGCCCTCGCCGAACTCGCCGGTTGCGAGGGACGAGACCTGCGCGGCGCCGGAGCCATCGGGGGCGCTCGACCACAACTGCTGTCCCGACGGATCCGCGCCGGTCACGAAGAACAACTTGCCGCCCGAGAGGGTGAGACCGTCCGGGCTGGAGGGCGCACTGCCCGGCACCACATCGGCCAAGAGGTCGACGGTCGCGCCGTCCGTCGTGCACAGCTCGGTCCCCGCGCCCGGGAACACGCCGCCGTAGGCCAGCTTGCCGCCGACCTCGACGCCCGGCGTGAAGGTCACCTGCTGGCCGCCCGCGGAGGTCTGGGTGTTGACCTGGGCGGTCCCCGCCAGGGTCCCGTCGGTCACCCGCAGGCGCGCACCGGTCGGGCCGCCGGCGAAGTAGAGCTTGCCGCCCGCCGACGCGGTCCAGGCCGTGATGGCCGTCGACTCGAGCTGAATCGTGCCGCCCGACGTTCCGTCGCTGGCCCACCAACCGCGATCAGCCGCGGAGCCGACCACGTCGAACACCACGCGCCCAGCCACGGCAGCGGTCTTCTTGAAGGAGTCAAAGGCTGACACGCTGTTCCAAGCGTGCAGGAATGTCGCCGGTTGAACGCCGTCGGTGGCCCACAGGCCGAAGGTGCCCTGACTGCTGTCGCCCCCGTGCAGATAGAGGTGCGCGTCGCCGGCGAAGACGGCTTGGACGCCGGAGGCGAGCCCAGGGTTGAAGGTCTGGAAGACCTGGGTCCCGACAGCGGTTCCATCGCTGCGCCAAAGCTCGTAGCCCTCGCCCGGAGTGTTGGCCCTAAACCAAACCTGACCCCCGAAAGCGACCAGGTCCTCGGGGGCGCTGAGCAGGCCGGTCGAGAGCGCCCCGGTACCGGCCGGTGTACCGTCGCTGCGCCACAGCTCCGCTGCGGGGAAGCCGACTCCGAAGACGAAGTCACCACCGGGCAGGAGCACGCCGTCCGTGATCGCGATCGTCTGGGAGGTGAGCTGGACGGTTCCCGCCGCGGTTCCGTCGGTGACGTAGAGGTTGGAGTAGGGGCTCTGCCCCGCCTCGAAGAAGACCCGCGCGCCGTCGGCGGCGAGCACCCGCGGCGAGCTCCCGTTCTGACCCGGGATCAGGGTCGCGTCGAGGTCGACGAAGAGGGTGTCGTCCAGGGGCAGCGGTGCTAGGCCGAGGAGCAGGACCGACGCAGGGCAAAGCATGGTTGGTGAGGGCTATTGGTCGTGGGGAGTCGAGATACGCCGTCCGGACTGTAGTCGGGCCTGGGCCCGTGTGGGGTGTCGCTTACGTCCGGCGAACCGATCGCGTCCGCCCGACGATGGCCATCTGCCTGCGAGGTTCGTCCGCGATTCCGCTTCACCCGTCGAGGGTCCCATGGCAGTCGTGCCTCGAGGCTCCGCGGCGAGACCCCCGAGGGAAGTCTCGCCGCGTCGGTGCCCGAGCGGGCCAGCCGCGGCCGCGCAGGCCCGCGACGGCATCAGTCCGAGGAGTCCCTCAGGGTCCGACGACGACCTCGAGCGCGTTGCTCGTGGCGCCGAGCCCCAGGAACGGACCTCCGAACCCCACGGCCAGGGCTTGGAACCAGACCGTGGCCTCGATCAACGCCGGGTCGGCCGGGATCGCCCCGGGCAGCACGCCTGAGCCGCTGGCGTCCGTCGCGAGCGTCTCGAAGTAGGTCGGCGCGTTCACGAACACACCGCAGGAACCCAAGGGTGCGGGACTCGTGAAAGCGCTCCCGAAGAACACGAGCGCCACGGACGCCGGTTCGCCACCGCTGACGACGAGATCGAAGCTCGAGCCCAAGACCGGCGCACCGGCGCCGCTGAGTCGCGGGGTGCCTGAGATCCCGGCGCAGCCCTCACCCACCTCGGTCACCGCCCAGCCGCCGATGTCGGCGGTCGAGATCGCGTGCAACTCGCTGCCGTGCTCGGGGTCGCCTGCGGTGAAGACCACGTGCGATCCGACCTGCGCGCCCACCTTGGGATCACCGTCGCCGGCGCCCGGCGAGATGTCGGCGACGGCCTGGGTGCCAGACGGCGTGCCGTCGCTGGTCCACAGCTCGACGCCCTTGCCGTCGCCGGCGTCGAACTGGAACAAGACCCGTCCGTCGTCGGCCGGCGCCCAAAACTCTCCCAAGGACGCAGCCGAGCCGAAGACGTTCGAAGCGTAGACCTTCGTGACCTGGCCGCCGATCGGCTCGTAGGTCCACAACTCGGCGGATCCGCTCGACAGCGACGAGGCCGTGAAGAAGAGCACGCCCCCGGACACTCGGAACTGCAGGGGCTCTCCCGGTTGCTGACTACCGGCCGGATCGACCAAGGGTCGCGTGTTCGCGAAGGTTCCGTCCGTCAGCCAGGCCTGCGTGACGATGCCGTCCGTCGAAGCCCGGAAGACCAACTCATCCCCCAACACGGTCAACAGGCTGGGACCGAAGGGCCCGACAACCTCATCGGTCAAGGCCACGGTGCCCGCCGGCGTGCCGTCGGTGCGGTAGAGCCCCTCGATCACGGAGCTGGAGTCCTTGCTGAAGTTGAAGAACGCCTGTGACTCGGCCACCACCAGCTCGGGGACCCTGCTGTTGCCCAGGCCCGGCGAGAGGTCCGCGAGGACTTGCGTGCCGGCCAAGGTGCCGTCCGAGCTGCAAAGCTCGATCCCGAGTGGATGCGTGTCCAGTCGGGCCAGAGTCAAGAGCCGATCCCCCAGGCGCGCCAGGCGAGGCTCGATCGACGACTGGTAGAGGTCGAAGCACTTGCTGGTACCCGCCACCGTGCCGTCGGTGGACCAGAGCTGCTGCTCGAGGTCTGGCCGCGCCACGAAGTAGATCCGGTCGTTGAAGCGCACGAGCTCGGTCAAGAAGGAGCTGTCCGGCCCCGGGGCGATGTCCGCCAACAACTCGGTCGACGCTTGATCGCCCGAAGTACCCCAGAGCTCGTAGCCGACATCCGGTCGGCGGGCTCTGAACACGATCCGATCGCCGATCGCCGTCATCTTGCTGGGAGTGGCGTCGCCGGGTCCGGGGTTGATATCAGCGACCAGAAGGGTGCCCTCGACCGTGCCATCGGTGCGCCACAGCTCGTCGCCCTGCTCGGCACCACGGGCAGCGAAGTAGACGTGGCCCCAAAGGCGCGTCAGGAAGCGCGGGTCCGAGCTGGCGGCGAAGAACTCGTCGTCATTGACGTTGATCAGGAGGTCGGTCGACAGCCCGTCTGAGGTGAACAGCTCCTCACCCGTCAGGTAGTCCGCATAGGGAAACACGACGCCCGCGGCCGCGGGCGACAACTCCGGCGTGTCGCCGAAGCCCATCCCGTCGGTGCCGGTCTCGAGGTTCGATACCGGCGCCGCGCCGGATCCGTCCGTGGCGCTCGACCACAGCTGCCGACTCGACAGACCCGCGTCGGTCACGAAGTACAACTTGCCGCCCGAGACGGCGAGGCCGTCCGGAGTGGACGACGCGGTGCCGGGGTCCAGATCACTCAGCAGCTCGACAGTCGTCCCGTCCGTCGCGCACAACTCGACCCCCGCCCCGGGGAACACGCCGCTGTAGGTCAACTTGCCGCCCGCATCGACTCCTGGCGTGAACGTCACCTGCTGACCGCCCACGGAGGTCTGGGTGTTCACCTCGGAGGTTCCCGCCACCGTTCCGTCGGTCACCCGCAGACGCGCACCGGTCGGACCACCGGCGAAGTAGAGCTTGCCTCCCGCTTCCGCGGCCCAGGCCGCCAGATTCGTGGACTCGAGCTGCACCGTGCCTGCCGGCGTGCCGTCGCTGGCCCACCAACCGTGTTCGGGCGCGGGGCCGACCACGTCGAACACCACGCGCCCGCCCACCGCAGCGGTGTGCTTGAAGGACTTCCACGCTAGCGCGTTGTCGAAGGCACGGATCAGAGTCGCCGGTTGAACGCCGTCCGTGGCCCACAGGCCGTAGGTGCCGAGGGACTTGTCCCCGCCGAACACGTAGACGTGTGTATCACTGGCGAAGATCTCCTCGACACCGTCTGTGCTGCCGGGAATGAAAGACTGGAACAACTGGGTCCCGGCCACGGTTCCATCGCTGCGCCACAGCTCGTAGCCGTCGCTCGGCACCTCGGCCATGAACCAGGCCAGACCGTTGAAGACAACCATCTGACCGGAGTCGACGTTCAAGCTGACAGACAGCGGCGAGGTTCCCGCCGGGGTGCCGTCGCTGCGCCACAGACCCGACGGGCCACCACCGGCCACGACTCCGAAGATGAAGTCACCACCGGGCAGGATGACTCCGTCGTGCGTGTAGAGCCCCTGGGCAGTGAGTCGGACAGTTCCCGCGGTCGTTCCGTCGGTGACGTAGACGTCGAAGCCCGGTTCGGAGAGGTCGCCCGGGAAGGCCTCGAAGAAGACCCGCGTGCCGTCGGAGGCGAGCACGCTCGGATTGCTCCCGTTCAGCCCCGGATACGAGGAGGGGTCGATGTCGACGAAGAGGGTGCCACCCAGGGGGAGTTGGGCCAGGCCGAGGGCGAGCAGCGGCGCAGTGCAGAGCATGGTTGGTAAGGGTTGGAGGTCATAGGAAGTGCAAAGGAGTGCAGCGAACTGTAGTCGCGCAGGGGCTGCGTGGCGTGTGGCTTACTTCCGCCAAACCGAGTCAAGCTCCGAGCCCGCCCCGCAAGCTCTGATCCCCGGTCATGCCTGCCTCGAGCGGGAAACCTGTAACGCTGGGGTCTCGGTGGGCCATGTGACGGGCCAGGCACGCAGAGCCGTCGTACTCGAGCCCGCCCCGACCGCCCATGAGCCTTCACCTGTCGATCATCGCGCCCGCCGCCTTCGCACTCTCCGTCGGCTCGCCGTTGACCTCCGCCGGCGCCCAGCAGGCTCCCTGCGCCATGCACGCCTTCGCTTCGGCGGACATGACTCCCGAGGACGCCTTCGGCTCCTCCGTGGCGCTGCAAGGGGGGCGGGCCCTGATCGCCGCCCGCGGTGACGACGACGCCGGCGAGAGCTCCGGAGCCGCCTACGCCTTCGCCTGGACGCCGGACGGGTGGATCCAGGAGGCCAAGCTGCTGCCGGACGACCTGGACTTCGAGGATCGCTTCGGCACCAGCCTGGCCCTCGACGGCGACACGGCGATCGTGACCTCCCTGCGCGACGACGACGCCGGTTCGAAGTCGGGCGGCGCTTACGTCTTCGACCGCGCCGGCGGGGCTTGGACGCAGACGGCGAAGCTGGTGCCGGCGGACCTGCAGGCCGGCGACGAGTTTGGCACCAAGGTCGAGCTGGACGGCACCACCGCCGTGATCGGCGCCTGGCACTCGGACGCCATGGGCGCCGACTCGGGCGCGGCCTACGTCTACCAGCGTGCTGTGGACGGGAGCTGGGTCGAAGTGGCCAAGCTCGTGGCGCCCGACGGCGGGCCCGGGGACCTGTTCGGTTGGGGGCTCGACATCCAGGGCTCGACCATCGCCGTGTCGGCCGTAACCAGCGACGCCAACGGCTCCGACTCGGGGGCCGTCTACCTGTTCGAAGAGGGCCCCACCGGTTGGGAGTTCCGCCAGAAGCTCGCACCCGCCTCGACCGTCGCAGGCGATCGCTTCGGCGGCGACCTGGCCCTCGACGACGACACGCTGCTGGTCGGCGCCCACGGTAAGTTCGCCTCGCGCGGCGCGGCCTACGCCTTCCGGCGCGACGAGGGCGGTCTGTGGCACGAGGTCGGGCAACTCTTCGCCGCCGACGGTCATCCCGGCGACAACTTCGGCCTCGGCCTCGACGTGGAGCAGGGGCGGGCGGTCATCGGCGCGGAGTATTCCGACTTCGCGGGCTCCAATTCGGGCAGCGCCTACGTGTTCGAGCTGTCCCCATCCGGCTGGGTCGAGACGAGTCACTTCGCCGCGCCGGACCTCGGCCCCGGCGACCAACTGGGCTACTGGGTCGACATGGACGCGAACCACGTCGTCGTCGGCTCGCGCACGAGCGACCTCTTCATGTTCGAGGGCGGCGCCGCCTACCTCTTCGGCCTCGACGGCTGCTCGCTCTACGGCGCGCCCGGCTGGATCGAGCTGTCCAGCGGCGGGCAGCAGACCCTCGGAATCGACTTCGGCGCCGACCGCGCCGGGCTGGTCTACCTGGTCCTGGGCAGCGCGTCGGGTACGGCCCCGGGGATCGCGGTCGGCGGCGTGCTCCTGCCCCTGGCGCCAGACGCCTACCTGAGCTTCACCGCCACCAACCCCGGCAGCGCGCTGTTGCAGAGCTCACTGGGGTTCCTGGACGCGGACGGCGACGCCACGGCGACGTTCCAACTCCCCGCCGGCAGCGATCCGGTCCTGGCCGGCCTGACCGTGCACCACGCGGCCCTGGCGATCGATCCCAGCCTGGCCGCGATCGTGGACGTAACCAATGCCTACCGCGCCGAGCTGCTGCCGTGAGGATTGGGCGTTCGTACGAACGCCAAATCCTCAGTGGGGTAGGAAGCGCGCCGGGATCGGTTGGTCGGGTCGCTCGGTGTCCCACAGGATCGAGGTCACCCACCAGCGCTCGTCGTCGAAGAAGAGCTGGAAGCTGTTCACCCCGCGCACCTGATCCTCGCCGTCCGCGGTGAAGCGCAGGGCGTAGGTGCTCCACGCGTGGGTGACGTGGCCGAAGCTCTCTACGTCGCGGTGCAACTCCCGCTCCCAGAAGCCGCGTGAGACGAACTGCTCGTCGACCAGCTCGATGTACTCCTCCACGTCGAGGACTTTCAGGAGCTCGCGGCCGTCCTTCCCCTGGCTGACCGCCATCAGTCGCGCGGCCTCGGGGTGCATCAGCGTCCGGAAGCGTTCCCAGTCCCGCGCCTGTCCGGCTGGCCCGCAGATGCACTCGTAGACGGCAGTGATGATGCCATCGAGCGAGCCCACGTCGGAGTCGTCCGGCGGTTCGTTCGCCTGCGACGGCTTGGAGCCCGTCAGCGCCACCATCGCGGTCAAGGTCAGTCCGATCGTTGCGAATGCAAACAGTGAAGTCGTCATCGTGGGTGCAGTGTCGGGGGTTCGTCGGCGCGGGACGCTATTGTGCCCCGATGCTGGACCTCGAATTCGTGCGCCCGCGATTCCCCGCCCTGACCACGGATTGGGCGCTCTTGGACAACGCGGGCGGAAGCGTGCCCCTGGGGGCCGTGGCGGATGCGGTCGGCGACTACATGCGCCGGTGCATGGTCCAGGTCGGGGCCAGCTACGACCTCTCGCGCGAGGCCGCCCAGCGCGTGGCCGCCGGTCACCGCGCGGCCGAGGAGCTGCTCGGCGCCAACGAAGGCGAAGTCGTGCTCGGTCCCTCGTCCACGGCCCTGGCCAAGCTCATCGCCCGCGCCCTGCGGCCCCTGTGGAAGCAGGGAGACGCGGTCGTCGTCACCGACCTCGACCACGAGGCCAACATCGGCCCCTGGCGCGAGCTGGAGGCGTCCGGCATCGAGGTGCGCGAGTGGCACGTCGACCCCGGCACGCACCGGCTCGAGTTGGTGGGCCTCGAGCCGCTGTTGGACGACCGCACGCGGCTGGTGGCCTTCAGCCACTGCTCGAACATCGTCGGCACGATCCACGACGTGCGGTCGATCGCCGCGCGGGTACGCGCCGCCGGAGCGCTGACCTGCGTCGACGGCGTGGCTTTCGCGCCCCACCGCCGGGTGGACGTGAAGGCCCTGGGCGTCGACCTCTACCTGGCCAGCCTCTACAAGGTCTACGGGCCGCACCTCAGCGCGCTCTACGGACGCGCGGAACTCCTGCAACGGGCGCGTTCGCAGAACCACTTCTTCGTGCCCGAGGACGCGGTCCCCTACAAGCTCGAGCCCGGCAACGTGACCCACGAGCTGGCGGCGAGCCTACCGGCAGTGCCGGCCTACTTGCGCGAGCTCGACCGCCACCACGGCGGCGCGGGAACCCTCGACGGCGCGTTCGAACGCATCGCCGAGCACGAGGCCGGCCTCGCCGAGCCGTTGCTTGCTCTCCTGAGCGCTCACCCGCGCACGCGCCTGATCGGCAGCCCCGACGCCGATCCCGCCGAGCGGGCGCCGACCATCTCCTTCACCGTGCGCGACCTGGCCTCGAGCGCGGTCCCGACCCTGCTCGATCGGGACCGCGTCGCCGTGCGCTACGGACACTTCTACGCCCATCGTTTGATCGATCGTTTGGGCCTGGCCCTGGACCAGGGTGTCGTGCGCGCCAGCTTGGTGCACTACAACTCGGTGGACGAGGTGGCACGCTTGGTGGACGGGCTCAATCGGGCGTTGGCCTGAACACTCTCGGGCAAGCTGGGCGCACAGGGAGCACCGGGGTCACGGACGGGATCGGCCTCGCTCGGTGCTCAAGCGCCTTTCCTCCCCGGCCGAAAGTCTTTCCTCCGCGCGCCCGCACTCCGCGGGCCCGGGGCTGGAGAACGACCGATGCGCCACGAACCCCAACTGCCGATCGAAGCCGGACGACTCGTCTTCCGCGCCAACCTGCGTGAGTTCGGACGCCGTGCGGGTGTCCTGGCCGGCCTGGCGGACGGCGACAAGATGCCGCTGGACCAAGCGTTCGAGGACCTGGCCGACCTTTGGTTCCAGCTCGAGCGCAGCCGCGTCGGTCTGGATCTGGACCTGCCGAGCGAGCGCTGAGACGCGGTCCGTAGCGGGACGTACCGGACGTACGGTGCCGGGATCATTTGTCCCAGCGGCGCGCAGCATCGACGGCTATGCCGTCGATGCTGCGCGCCGCTGGGACAAATGATCCCGGCACCGTACGTCCGGTACGTCCCGCTACGGACCGATCACCACCTCGAGCCCGTCGCTCAATGAGCTGATCCCGAGGAACGGGCCGGGGACTTCGACCACCAGGGCCTGAAAGGCCAGCTCGAGGTCGAGCAGCGACGGATCCGCCGGGATCGCCAGGTCGAGCAGGGCCGCGCCGCTGGCGTCCGTCAGTCCCAGGGCCAAGGCCACCGGTTGGGGCAGGAGCGGCTGGCACGGTGCGCCGACGTCCGGGTACGCGAAGGAGCTGCCGATGGCCCAGACCACCGGCGCGGCGGGCGTCGCGAACTCCAGCCGCAGGTCGAAGTCCGCGCCCAGGGTCGGCCGCCCGACCGGCGACAGCACCCCGGGTTCGCCGACCTGGGCGCAGCCCCCGGCCAGGGGCGCCGCAACGTTGGCGCCGACCGCCGCCACGGTGGTACGGAACAGCTCGAGCCCGACCGCTGGCTCCTGGGCCGAGAACACCACGCGCGAGCCGATGCGCCAGGGGCGGCTCGGGTTGGACGAGCCCGGCCCGGGATTCAGGTCCGCCAGCAGGCTCACCTTGCCGTTCGGTCCCAGCACTCGCGGCTCGATCCCCGCGGCGTCGACGCCGGCGAACAGCGCGTAACCGGCACCGACTTGGGTCACCGGCATCGGAATGCCTGTGGCGATTGGAACGTCGATCGGCTTCGCGAAGCTCGTGGCGCCCGGCACTCGCCACAGTCGCGCCTGGAGCAGCCCAGCCTGCGGGTCGACGGTCGCGAAGAGCAGCCCGCCGTCGGTGACCAGGAAGCCACCAGTCGCCGCCCCGCCGAGCAGCGGGTCGGAGGCGGCGAGCTGCGGATCGATCAGGTACTTGACCGCGCCCGTCGTCGCGTTCACCGCGATCGGACCCGAGGGGAGGGCGCCGGCGGGTTGGGTCAGCACGTAGTTGCCCTCGAACGCGACGCCGCCGGAGATGCCGGCTCCGCTGCCGGGCCCGGGCAGGATCTCCGCCGCGAGGCTGACGCCACCGGCCGTCCCGTCGCTGCTCCACACTTCCCGCCCGTTGATCCCGTCGTCCGCGGTGAAGAAGAAGCGGTCGCCGATGGCCACGCCACCGCGTGGCTCGGAAGAGAGCGGGCCCGGCCGGATGTCGGCCACGCGGAAGGTGCCGGCCGCGGTGCCGTCGCTGCGCCACAGCTCGGAGCCCGCGCTGTCGACGCCGATGAAGAACACGTCCGCGCCGCCCACACCGCCCCCGTCGAACAGGACCGCCTGCCCGAAGAGAAACTTGAAGCCCACGTAGGCCACGTGCTGGGTGCCGACCGCGGTGCCGTCGCTGCGCCACAGTCCGGGCGCGACTCCGGCGGGACCGAGTGCGTTGGCGGAGAAGTAGACGTGGTCGCCCGCGGCCACGAGGTTCGAGATCAGCGAGGAGGCCGGCCCCGGATTGAGGTCGACGACCTCGACCTGATCCGGATCGCCGTCGGTCAGGATCAACTCCGCCCCGAGCTCCGCCACCGTCGCCGAGAAGGCCAGGCGCCCGCCCACGCGCGCCCCACCCGCTGGCATCGAGCCCGAAGCGCCGGGGACGAGGTCGGCGAGCAGTTGGGTGCCGGCGTCGGTGCCATCCGTCACCCAAGGCTCCAATCCGACGCTGCCGTCATTGGCCGACACCACGAGGCGCGAGCCCAGGCTGCCGATCGGTGTCGCCAGGGAACCGGCCGTTCCGTTGACCGCGATGTCGGCGATCAGGGTCACGGTCGACGCGTCGGCGCGCCAGGGCTCGGAGCCGATCCCGTTGCCCAGGTCGTAGGCGTAGAGGATCCCGGCCTGGGTGCGCCCGGTCGAGAACAACGGCGCGGAGCCGATCACGTCGGCGCCCGGAATCGGCAGGGTGCCGGCCGGCGTCCCGTCGGTGCGATACAGGTGTCCGGGTTGGGACGGTCCCTGACGCGCGTGGAAGTAGACCTCGCCCCCGAACTCGACGAAGTCCGTGACCTGCGAGCCGCCGCCCCCGGGCTGCGCGTCCACCAGCGCGGTGACCCCGGTCGGGTCCACGAAGGCCGGCTCCAGACCGATGAACGGATCCCAGGCCAGGCAGACCAACCCGTGTTTGTAGGCGCGCCCGGGGTTGTTGCCGACGGCGTTGGCCAGGAGCTGGGCGTTGTCGGGCACGACCGACGTTCCGGCGGCGGTTCCGTCGCTGATGAAGAGCTGGGTCGGGTTCGGCCCCTCGCGTCCGACCAGGTAGATGGCGTCGCCGTTGCGCGCGCACCAGCGCGAGCCCTCGATCGTCGACTCCACCAGGAACTCGGCGCCGCCGGGGCCGATCGACCACCACTGGGGCGGGATCGCCGATTGTCCGAAGACGTGCTCGACGAGCACGATCAAGCGCCCCGCCGTGGGCAGCCACGAACACACCTCGACGCGCGAGTCGACGGGTCCGGTGAAGACCAGGCTGGGCGCGCTGCCGCTGCCGTCCGTGCGCCAGACCGAACTCGCGGTCCCCGGCTGCACCTCTGCCAACTGGCTGGAGAAGTAGAGGTCTCCGCCACCGGCGACGATCGGACCGCGCACCTGCGGCGGTGGGATCACGCCCGCGTCGAAGCCGTGGGCCGTGCCGGGGCCGGTGCCGTCGCTGCGCCAAAGTTGAAGCCCGACCGTGGTCGACGCCTGCTTGACCTGGGCGCAGAACCAGGCCTCGCCCGCGAACTCCACGAACTCGCTCGCGGCGCGCAGGCTCACCGACAGGCCGGAGTCGAGGATCGCGGTTCCGGCCGCGGTGCCGTCGGATCCGACCGGTTGGCCGAAGATCTTCGATGCGGGCCACTCCGCCGACGGCGCGATGAAGACCGCGCGCCCCGATGGCAGCACCACGCCGCCGTCGTAGTGCTCGGCGACCATGAACAGGCCCTCGGTCATGTCGGCCAGCACCGGCTGGGTGCCCGCCGCGGTGCCGTCGCTGATCCACAGGTCCACGAGTTGGTCCTGGCCGTGGGCCCAGAACCACGCGCGCTGGCCATCGCTGGCAGTGAAGATCGGCGCCGAGCCCAGGTCGTAGGCCGGCGCGGGGTTGAGGTCGAGCACCAGCTCCACGGGCGCCTGGGCCCCGGCCTGGTCCACGCAGAAGAGCATCGTCAGGCCGAGCCCGACGAGGGAGAGTCGATCCATGGCGAGCGTGACGGGGACGTCGATCGGGCGCTGCAAGACGCGACGGCCGGCCCATCAAAGCCACTGGGGCGGATCTCGGGCTCGTCAGATTCCGATTCCTACCGATGGGACCCCGGTGACGGGCAAGGACCGGCGAGAGCGAGGTGGTGACACCTTCCCCGCTGCGCCCGGCCGGCTCACTCCATCCGGGCTAGCGTCCTGCGAGTGCTGCTTCGATCTGCGCCAGCTTGCCGTCGATCGTGTCGAAGTAGCCCGCCTCCCGCGTCAGCATCGCCCCCCGCGACCGCAACCGCTCGAAGGCCTCGCGCGAGGCCGTGAAGGCTTCGCGGGCCGAGCGCAGCTCGCGCGCCTCGTCCTCTTCGTCCTCCATCCGTCCGGCGCGCCCCAGCCGCGCCTGACCAGTGTTGTAGAGCAGGGCGCCCGTCGATCGATCGACGCTGACGTCGGCCGAGTCGCGTTGAGCCAACTGGTTCACCAGGACCAGGGCATCGTCCACGAGCTCTTCCACCCGCTCGGCTTCGCCGGTCTCCAGGAACACGTAGCCGAAGGCGATGCGCGTTTCGATCCCGCCGCGCAGGCCCACGTCGAGGTCGGGGTAGTCGACGACCAAGGCGTCGAACACCGCGAGTGCGTCGGTGTAGCGGTCGATCGAGTCCTGCTGCAACCCGTTGCGTAGCTTCGCGGCACCGACGCGCGCCAGGGCGTGGCCGTATTGCAGGCGACCGTCGGCCGATTCAGGCCCGCCCAAGAGCAGGGCGCGGCGCAGCGCCAGGCACTCCTCGAAGGCGTCGAGGGCCGCGGCGTCGTCGCCGGCCATGCCGAGCGTCGCGCCGTAGTTGGCCAGGGCCAGGGCCAGATCGTCGGCCACCTCCGAGTCGAGCGGCCCTTCCGCTTCGCGGTGGCGCACTTCCTCGAGCGCCCGCGCGAACAAGGCCATGGCGCCGTCGCGGTCGCCCGCGTCGAGCAGGAAACTCCCCCGCCGCGAGAGGATCGACGAGCGGTAGGTCGGCAAGCGCGGCTCGTCGGGCCACTTCTCACCCACCACCTCGAGCACGGCCCAGGCGCGGTCGTGGGCCTCGACCCGGCCGGCGTGGTCGCCGACGTTGGCCTCGGTTGCGAGGCCCAGCACGTCGCCGAACTTCATGTAGGCGCGGCACAGGCGGTAGGCCTGGTCCACGTCCTCGAGCAGCACATCCTCCATGGCCCGCAGGTGCTCGACGCCGCGGCGCAGGAGCTCGGCCCGCACTTCGGTGGCACCCTTGAGCCGCGCGATCGGATCGGCGAACTCGAACACGAAGTCCATGCCCATGGCGGCCAGGTCCGCGCGCGCGCGCTCGGCCTCGGACGCGGCGGCTACGGCCACGCCCTCGGCGCGGCGGGCGTCTTCCGCGGCAACGCGCAGCTCGATCCCCGCTTGCCGCGCGCGCGTCGCGTCGCGCGCCGCGCGCAGACCGAAGATCGCCGAGGCACCGGCCCCCACCAACACGGCCAGAACCGCGACCAGGGAGGCCGCGAAGGCCAAGCGGTGCCGGCGCGCGAGCAGGGCGAGCCCGTGCAGCGCGCCGGGATTGCGGGCGCTGACCGGCTCGCTGGCCAGGAATCGACGCAGGTCGTCGGCCAGGGCGGCCACGCTGGCGTAGCGCGCCTCGCGGTCCAGGGCGACCGACTGCAAGAGGATCGCCTCCAGGTCGCGCGGGATCCCCGCCACCAGCGATGACGGCCGCCGCGGTTCGTGCTCGGTGACCAGGCGCGCGGCCAGGGGCAGGCTGAGGCCCTCCAGGTCGTGGGGCGCGGCGTCGCAGATCAGTCGATAGAGCACGACACCGAGCCCGTAGACGTCGGCGCGCACATCCACGTCGCCCTCGCCCAGGAGCTGCTCGGGACTCAGGGAAGCCGGCGTGCCGTACATGGCGCCGGTCAGGGTCCGCGGCAGGCTCGAGCCGCTCTCGTCACTGGTCGGGTCCACCGGCCGGGCGATGCCGAAGTCGATCACCTTGGCGCGGCCGTCGCGGTCCACCAGCAGGTTGGTGGCCTTCAGGTCGCGGTGCAGCACGCCACGGTCGTGACCATGTTGGACGGCGTCGCAGACCCCGAGGAAGAGTCGGATGCGGTCCTCGCGGGGGAGCTGTTCGTCGGACGCGAAGTTCAACAGGTCCCGCGCTCCCTCGACGAACTCCATCGCGAAGTAAGGCACGTCGCGCGGCCCGCCCAGGCCCTCCTCGCGGAAGGTCCCGACCGCGAAGACCTGGGCGATGCGGGGATGGCGCAGCCTGGCCAGCACCTCGGCCTCGAAGGCGAAGCGCCGCCTGGCTTCCTTGGAGTCGAGGCCGACGCGCAGGGTCTTGAGCGCCACGTGGCGCGCGGGCTCGAGTTGGCGCGCCTCGAAGACTCGCCCCATGCCGCCGGTGCCCAGGGACCCCACGATCTCGAACCCGTCGATCACCGTGCCGGGTGCGACGGCGCCGCGGCCGTCGTCGAGCACGTCCGCGGGCACCGCCAGCTCGGGTAGTTCCCCGCCGTGCTCTTCCAGCTCGATCAGGGCCACGGCCTCGCGGCGCAGTGCCGCGTCGTCGGTGGCAGCGGTCAGGAATGCATCGCGATCCACCGCCGGTCGGTCGAGACCCTCCTCGACCAGCCGCAGCAGCAGACGTTCCCGTTCCAGGTCCATGGGGGTCACGCGCCGTCGCCCAGCTCGCGTCGCAGCCAGGCTGTCGCCGTGCGCAGGCGGCGCTCGACCGTGCGTTGGGGCAGACTGACGGCCTCGCTGGCCTCGGCCACGGTCGAGCCGCCGAAGTAGCGCAGCTCGACCAGGCGCGCGAGTCCGGCGTCGACGGACTCGAGCCGCGCCAGGGCCTCGTCGAGAGCCAGCACGTCGAGCACCTCGAGGGCGGGGTTGGAATGGGAGGAGAGGTTGGCCGGCATGCCGGGGGCGACCCCGTCCGGGGCGGCCACGTCCTCCAGCGCGACCCGCTCCTGCAGACCGCCACGTTTCGTGGCCTTCTTGCGCCGGGCGTGGTCGACCAAGAGCGAGCGCATGACCCGCGAGGCCAGGGCCAGGAAGTGGCCGCGGCTGGGGATCTCGCCGCCCTCGCGCCGGTCCAGCCGCATCCAGGCCTCGTGGATCAGGGCCGTGGGTTGCAGCGTGTGGTCGGGCCGCTCGCGCGCCAGGTGGCGGGCGGCGATGTGGCGCAGGTCCTCGTAGACGACCCCCATCAGCGCGTCCCCGGCCTCGGCGTCCCCGGCGCCGAAGCGACGCAGGAGCTCGGTCGGGTCGGGCGGGGGCGTCTCGGACATCGACGACGAGTCTAACGGGAAGGTCCCACGCGGCCGGTCGGCACGAATTCGCAACTGGATTGGCGGGCCGGACCTCGGTCCTGCGCTGGGTCATCGTCCACGCCCGCGGCCATCTCCCCCGGGCCATCGCCCATCGATCCAGCCATGAATCTCCGACCGTCCACCGCCCTGGCCAGCGCCGCGTTGCTCGCAGCAATCGGCCACTCCCAGGAGCTGCCCCTCTCGGCGCCCCCGCTCGCCATGGCCTCGGCCTCGGCCACGGCGATCGCACCCTCTCTGACGTCGGGTGGAGTCGACGCCGACAGTCCCGGCCATCGGGCCGAGGCCGCCCTCGCCGGGCCGCTCGGCGCCGGCTACCGCGCCACCTCGCCCCTGTTCGAGCTGCGCGGTGGCGGCGCCTCCTTCGCCGCGCCGGTGCTGGCCTCCGCCGGACCGCTCCTGGCCGCGGTCGAGCCGCGCATCCTCGTCGCCAGCGGCGACACGGTGGCCCTCTACGGCGCGGGCTTCGCGACCGGGGGCACGCCCGCGGTGACCTTCGCGGGCCTGGCGGCGTCGAACGTCACCGTGGTCTCCGACACCGAGTTGAGCGTCGACACGCCGCTGCTCACGAATCCGTTCGGCAACCCACTGGGTCCGATCGACGTGCGTGTGACGACCGCGGCCGGCGTGGCTGAAGTCGACCAAGCGGCGATCGCGTCGCCCGCCTACGTGCAGACGAGCCCCGGCCGCATCGGCGGCAACTTCACCGTGACCCACATGGGGCAACCGGGGGCGACGGGCATCCCGTCCTGGGCGACCGCCCTGCCCGGCGTGGTGATCCCGATCGGCGGCATCGGCGGCGCGATCGAGCTGCCGATCATCTTCTTCACCTACGGCGCCGAGATCCTCGACGCCAGCGGCGTCTCCTCGAGCACCTATCCGATCCCGGACGACCCGGCCCTGGTCGGCGCAGTCCTGCAGTTCCAGACCATCATCATCGATTCGATCGTGCCGCTCGTGGCGAGCTTCACGAACACCGTGGACGTGGAGATCCTCCCGTGAAACGCGCCCTTGCAACCCTGATCGTCACGGCGCTCGGCGCCGTCTCCGCGTCCGCGCAGTTGAGTCCCGTTCCGCACACGCTGAACTTCGAGACGCGCCTGTTCGACAGTCTTGGCCAGCCGGTCAACCAGGTGGATCTCGGGCTCGAGTTCAACCTCTACCCCCTGCCCGTCGGTGGCGCCGCGGTCTATCGCGAGTCGCTCTCGGTCGACGTGCAGGACGGCTACCTGACCGCCGAGTTGGGGGCCAATCCCTCGATCGGTGCGATGACTCCGCAGTTGATCGGCTCTTCGCCGGTGCTGTACCTGGGCCTCACGGTGGCGGGCGACGTCGAACTCGCGCCGCGCATGGCGCTGACTTCGGTGCCCAGCGCCCTGCGCGCCGAGATCGCCGCCAAGGCTGAGTTCGTGAAGGGCTTGGTCGACGCCTCGGAGATCCTCGTCGGGGGCCAACCGGTAGTGGATGGATTCGGCCAATGGGTCGGCGATCCGACGGGTTTGGTGGGGCCGACGGGCCCCGCGGGTCCGAAGGGGGCAACCGGCGCCAGCGGACCGAAGGGCCTCAAGGGCGACACCGGTCCGGTTGGTCCCATCGGTCCTCCGGGCACCTCCGGCGGGCCGGGGCCGGCCGGACCCAAGGGCGACACCGGAGCCACTGGAGCGACCGGCGCCACCGGCGCCCAGGGCCCCCCCGGGGACAGCTTCTGGGCCGAGGACGCGGGCAACCGGGCGCGCTACGTCGGCGACCAGACGGTCGCGCAGATCCTCGCGGCTCCGGCCGTGGCCACGTCCGGTGGGCGCGGTGAGCTGCTGCTGGCGGAGGACGACGACGGCAGCTTCGGCGCGCTCCTGCGCTACGACGGCGCCGCCAACCAGCTCCAACTGTTCGGCAAGTCCAACTCCAACCTGCTCGGTCCGCACCTGTCCATCGACCGCGACCTGACCCGCGTCGGCGTCGGCGTCGCCGACGCGAGCGTGCCCCTCGACGTGGCCGGCGTCGGCGGCAACACCGGTGGCACCACCTTCGGAGACGTCGTGTTGCGAGTTCGCAACGACGACCTGATCGATCCAACCGCGATCTCCATCGACGCCAACCCGGACGAGGACGCGGTGCTCTACCTCTCCGAGGACACCCACGCCACGTGGAGTGTTCGCAACGACGCCTCCGGCGACAACGAGTTCGAGATCCGCGACCACTCGGTCTCGTCGACAGGCGTGGTGGCCCAGCGGATCCACAAGAGCTTCAAGCTCGTGGCCCCCTACGACACCTTCTTCACGGGTGGGTTGATGCCGACCAACAGCACCGACCTCGACCATGTGATCGGGAACCTGTTCGAGCGCTGGCACTCGATCTACCTGGTCCTACCGCCGTTCCTGACCTCGGACGAGCGCCTCAAGCGCGACATCGAGCCTGTGGGGCACGGGTTGAAGGAAGTGCTCGCGATCGAGCCGATTCGCTACCGGATGGCCGATCCGCGCAGCGACGTGGGCGTGCAACTCGGCTTCTCGGCGCAGCAGCTCGCGGGCATCGTGCCCGAGATCGTGTCCGGCGGCGCGTCCCTCGAGGAGCCCTACGCCGTGCAGTACACGTCGCTGATCCCCGTGCTGGTCCGCGCGATCCAGGATCAACAGGAGTTGCTCGACGCGCAGGCTGAGGCGATCGCCGACCTCACGCGGCGCCTCGAGGCCCTGGGCGGCTGACAAGTCGCAAGTCCCCATCCCGTGCGGCGACGCCCGAGCGTCGCCTTCGTGAACCCCCTCGACCAACTCCCGCATCCCATGCGTACCCACCGTGCACCCCTGGCCGCCGCGCTCCTCGGCGCAGCCCTCTCGATCGCGCCCGCGGCCGCGCAGACCTCGCAACCCGCGCCCCAGAACCTGCACTTCCAGACGCGCCTGTTCGACAGCGGCGGGAGCCCCGTCCAGCAGTCCGGCCTGGGCCTCGAGTTCAACCTCTACACCCTGCCGGTGGGCGGCGCGCCGCTCTACACCGAGAGCCTCGCGGCCGACGTGGTCGACGGCTACCTGTCGGTGAACCTGGGCGCCAGCCCGACCCTCGGCGACCTCTCGCCGGCGACCCTCGGCGCGCACCCGACCCTGTACCTGGGCGTGGCGGTGGGCGGCGACGCGGAGATGGCGCCGCGCCTGGTGCTGACCTCGGCGCCCTACGCCCTGCGCGCCGAGTCGGCGCGGACGGCGGAGAGCGTCAGCGGTCCGGTGGACGCGACCCAGGTCAGCGTGGGAGGCTCGCCGGTGATCGACGGCGCGGGCAACTGGGTCGGCAGCCCGAGCGGGTTGGTCGGGCCCCAGGGTCCTATCGGGCCGACGGGTCCGACCGGACCGAAGGGTGACAAGGGCGCGACCGGAGCGACGGGGGCCACCGGGCCCGTCGGGCCCAAGGGCTCCACCGGTGCGACCGGCGCCACCGGCCCCGCGGGCGCGACCGGCCCGATCGGCCCCCAGGGCCCCGCCGGATCCCAGGGCCCCGCCGGGCCGACCGGTCCCCAGGGCGACAGCTTCTTCAGCGAGCAGTCCGGCAACACCGCCAAGTACGTGGGCGACGGGAGCCTCGGCGCCCTGGTGCTCAGCCCGAACGGCACCAACAGCAACTCGGAGCTGCTGCTGGCCGAGAACGTCTCGGGGAACCTGGGGATGAAGTTCGTCTACGACGGGCTCGACAACGTGCTCGGGCTCTACGGCTACTCGGGCACGACCCTGTACGGACCGCACCTGACGGCGCTGCGCTCGACCTCGCGGGTCGGCATCGGCGAGTCCGTTCCCCAGCGCACCCTGCACGTCACGGGCGACGACGGGTTCACCCAGGTCGGCAGCAGCGTGCTCGGCGACGAGGACCTGGTGGTCGAGGACGCCGATGCGGGCATCGTCGCGATCTCGTCCTCGGGCGGCGACAACGGCTCCTTCCTCGCGCTGAAAGAGGTCGAGGCCGGGGTGCTGGTCGACAACTGGGCCCTCACGCGCCGCACCAGCGGCCAGGGCTCGGACCTGCGCCTGCGCTACGGCAGCGGCGTGAACCCCGCCAACCTCACCAACCTGTTCACCTTCGAGACCTCGGGCGAGCTCGGCATCGGCACCACCGAGCCCACCGAGGACATCCACGTCGCCGGGCTCGGCTCGGTGGGCATCAAGCTCGAGGCGGACACCAACAACTCGGGCGAGGGCGACCACCCGGTGATCACCTTCAGCCAGGACGGCGACCTGATCCGCACCCAGCTCGGTTACTTCGGGACGGGCTCGAACAACAACGACTTCGAGATCCGGCGCATCGACGACCTCGGCGCGGTGGAGTCGTTCGTGCGGCTGTTGCCCAACGGCGTGGTCGAGCTGGACGTCCTGGAGGTGCGCGGGGGCGCCGACCTCGTCGAGCCCTTCGAGACCGACGGGGCGATCGAGCCTGGCACGGTGATGGTCATCGACGCCGAGCGGCCCGGGCACCTGGTGCCCGCGACGCGCGCCTACGACCGGCGCGTGGCCGGCGTGGTCTCGGGCGCCGGCGGCGTGCGGCCGGGCCTGTCCCTGTCCCAGCGCGAGGTGCTCGAGGGCGACAGCAAGGTGGCCCTGGCCGGGCGGGTGTACGTGAAGGCCACCGCCGAGGGCGGGCCGATCGAGCCGGGGGATCAACTCACGACTTCCGACACCCCGGGTCACGCGATGCGCGCCGGCGACGCCGCCCGCAGCCACGGCACGGTGATCGGCAAGGCCATGTCGGGGCTCGACGAGGGCACCGGCCTGGTGCTGGTCCTGGTCAACCTGCACTGAGCCGAAGGGACGCCCACCGTGAAGCACTCCATCTTGTCCCTGACCGTCGTCGCCCTCGCGGCCGCGGCGGCCCACGCCCAGGTCTCCCGGCCCCAGGCCTCCGACGAGCAGGGCGTCGACGGCGCGCCGCCTGCTCTGACCGCGATCGAGCCGGCGGAGCTCCTGCGCGCCGACCCACTGGCCGCCGAGCTGGCCCCGCCCTTCCTAGAGGACGCCCTGCGCCTGCGCCGCGTCAGGCTGCAACCGGAGACGGTGCGACGCTTGTCGGCCAGTGCCGAGGGCGGGTTCGAGGCCGGAGCCCTGACCGTCGAGTTCTTCCCGGGCGAGGCCTGGCGGCTGGTACCGGAGCGCTGGGTCCGCACCGGCGACCGCGCCTTCACGGCCTCGGGCTCGGTGGAGGGCCGGCGCCTCGCCCGCTGGTCCATGGCCAGCCGCGGCGGCGTGGTGCTGGTCAACCTGCGCCCCGGGGACGGCACCCTGCTCAGCCTGCGGACCGGTCCCGACGGCCTGCCCCTGGCGACCCAGACGCGGCCCCTGCCCGGGCATCGCTGCGGCAACGAGCTGGGCCTGCCGAGCGCTCCGCACCTCGTCAGGCAATGGGGTCCGCCCGCGGGCGCGGCCGGCGGCGACGACGGGGGTCCCCTGGTGCCGAAGGCCAACACGATCCTGCAGCTCCTGGTGGTCATGACCCCGAGCGCCGTGGCCCAGCTCGGCGGCGGCCTGGCCGCGCGCACCGCGGTGGAGCTGGCCGTCGAGGAGGGCAACGACGTGTTCGCGAACAGCGCCGTGAGCGCCCAATGGCAGCTCGAGGCCGCCTGTCAGGTCCCCTACAACGAGGGCTCGAACACGCACAGCACGCACCTCAGCCGGCTGACCAACTCCAACGACGGCTTCATGGACGATGTGCACGAGTGGCGCGGCGTGCTGCACGCGGACTTCGTGGCGCTGATCGTGAACGACACGGACACCGTGCCCGCGCCCGGCGGCGGCACCACCTCGACCCTCGGCCTGGCCTGGGTGCAGCCGCCCGCGCCGACGCCCTGGAACGGCCCCTTCTGCACCATCGACCAGAGCGCCATGGTCGGCAACCTGACCCTGCCCCACGAGCTGGGTCACAACATGGGCATCAACCACGACCTGGCCTCGAACCCCGGCACCGTGCCGATCACCGAGGACGCCTACGGCTGGCTGTTCACCGGCAACACCCAGGGCAACCTGCGCACGGTTATGGGCACCGGCAACGCCACCCGCATCCCCTTCTACTCGAACCCCCTGGTCAAGTTCGACGGCCAGGCCACCGGCCAGCCCAGCGCCCTCTTCCAGACCGGCGCCGACGCGGCCTCGGCCCTGAACGGGAATCTCTTCCTCTACTCGCAGATGGGCTTTTCGACCCTACCGACCGACCTGGGCGGCTCCTTCTGCAACTTCAGCGCGGGCCCCATCCAGATGGGCCTGTTCAACACGCCCTTCGACAAGCTGCTGGAGTCCGTCCTGCAGGTGGGCGCCCCCGGCGGCGGCGTCTACGTGGGCCACGGTGGGAATACGACGGAGACGCCCCTGTTGTGGTTCGAGCGCCGCATCGAGGTGGACTCGAACGACCCGGCGCCGTTCACCGTGGGGGGTTGAGGCTCGCCGGAGGGGAGGAGGCCGACCCGAGGGAGACCCTGCGGCGCGCCGCGCGACTGGCGCGCGGTGCGCCGCTTTGGTCGGTGGTGGAGCGGGCAGGATTCGAAAACAAAATGGCACCGCGAAACCTGCCCCAGCCTCCGTCAATTGCCCCCTCGCACGACGAGGTCTGCGCCGAACAGCCGCCCCACCCGAGCTGCCCTCCCCGCGGTCTGCCAGGCCACCGGCAGCGCGGGTCTCAATTTTCTCGGGCGCGGCGACGGATCTCCGCTCGGTCGCGCGCCAATGCGACACCTCGACGAAGCGCTCGTCGGTCCGCCGGTTCCAGACCAGGTCGCCGACCTTCATCGGGTTCGTGAGGGTGGACCAGATGGACGAGGCCGTCCACGCGCCCGAGTTGATCTGAGGCCACTCGGCGTTCCGCGAGGAGGGGACTCCCTCGTCGTTCAGCGCGTTGGAGATGGCCCTATGGCCCATCCGCTGCGGGCGAAAGAAACCGGACCCGGGGCGTAACCTCAGCAGGTCAGGAGCGTCTCTCCTCGTGGGAGCTGCACGCCCTGGGCCGGGCCGGTGCGGAACGTTCCCAGGCACGAATCGCAGATGGAGACCCAGGATTGGAAGACGCCCGGTCAGCCAGCGTCGGTCTGGGGGGCTGCGCTTGGCCAGGCGTTTCACCGAGTCTCGCGGCTGCGGCACCAGAGCCCGCGAACGGAGAAGGCCTATCGAGGCTGGGTCCGTCGCTACTTGGCAGCCCACGACTGGCGCCACCCGCTCGACCTCGGCCGCACGGAAGTGACAGCCTTCCTCTCCGATCTCGCGACGCGCGAGCGCGTCAGCGCTTCGACGCAGAACCAGGCCCTCGCCGCGATCCTGTTCCTCTGCGGCGCCGTCCTCGAGCAAGAGCTCCCCTGGCTCGACGAACTCGTCCGCGCCAAGCGACCGCGGCGCGTGCCGGTCGTCCTCACCCGCGCGGAGGTCCGCGCCCTGCTCGGCCATTTGGAGGGACCGCCACGCCTCGTCGCCACCCTGCTCTACGGCGCCGGCCTGCGGCTCCTCGAGGCGCTCCAGCTCCGCATCAAGGACGTCGATCTGGACGCGCGCATGCTGACGATTCGCTCGGGCAAGGGCGACCGCGACCGGCGCGCGCTGTGCCCCGAGTCGACCCGTCCGGACCTCGCCCTTGCGATCGAGGCTGCCGCGGCCCAGCATGCCCGGGATCTCGAGCACGGCGCGGGCTGGGTCGAACTCCCTCAAGCGCTGGCGAAGAAGTACGCCGCTGCCGCGCGCTCCCTGCCCTGGCAGTGGGTCTTCCCTGCGACCCGGACCTACCGCCATCGCGAGACCGTCGAGATCCGCCGCCACCACCTGCACGAGACCGTCATCCAACGTGCGGTGCGGGAAGCCGTCCTCCGCGCCGGCATCCGCAAGAGAGCGACCTGTCACACCCTACGGCGCTCTTTCGCAACGCACTTGCTCGAGGACGGCCAGGACATCCGCACGATCCAAGAGCTCCTCGGCCACAAGGACGTATCGACGACGATGATCTACACGCACGTCCTGAACCGCGGCCCCCTCGGCGTGCGCAGCCCCCTGGACCGCCTCGACGGCCCCTGAGCGGCCGCCCGGCCGGCGCCTTGCCCCCAATGGGGCGCAGTGCTATACCGACCAGTCAATGGAGAGAGCGACCACCCCGGAGCACGGTCGACGCCCGGTCGTGAGGCTCGAAGACGCGCCACGTCGCGGGTCTGCGGCGCGCTACACGGACCTGTCCAACGGCACCTGGCTTTGCTACGCAGGTCTGTCGAATTCGCGTTGGGCGGACTCACGAAACGCCGCGAAGATTTGTTGAGCCGAGTCACACGATGAAGGCAACCAAGTGAAGCTCCCCTGTGCAGATCGAGCGGTCGTGAACGCGGACAAGATCCGCGAGTACCTGCTCTCGGATGCACACCCAGTTGGCAGGTTCAAGGCGGCCTTCTTCGGTGGGCTGGGCTACTCGGCGGGCGAGTGGGAGGTGCTTGCGGCCGACCTCAGGGGGCACGCAGTTGAGAACGATGCCTCCGCCACCGAGACCAATGAGTACGGACAGAAGTACGAGGTCCGGGGTAGGATGGCAGGGCCGGCGGGCAAGATCGCGGTCGTCGTCGCTGTGTGGATCGTTCTTCGCGGCGAGGACTTCCCACGATTCGTGACCGCGTTCCCAGGAGCCAGATCATGAACTTCAAAGAACTCGAGACCGTGGTGCTCAACCGCGACCTGCCCGAGCATCGTCTCCGGCAAGGAGACCTCGGGGCGGTTGTGCACGTTTACGAGCCGGACGGACTCGAAGTCGAGTTCGTTAGTGCCTCCGGCAAGACGGAAGCGCTCGTTACGCTCAAGTCATCGGACGTGCGCGCTGTCGCCGACGGCGACCTCGTTGCAGTCCGGCGACTGGACAGATCGGCGTGAGGGAGCCGCCCAACCAGCCGATGCAGCGGACGGCCTTCGGCCGCCGCTGATCGGCAAGGCGTTAGGTGGCCGTGTCGCACAATGCAATGAGTAGGCGGAACACTCTTCGACAAGAACTCTCGACCGTGCTCGCGCATGAGTACCGGCGCGCGTCGCTTGCTCTTCAAGAGTTTCATCATTTCGCGAGCCTGCTCCTAGCCGGGGACTCGTCGCTCCGGGTGCGACTGGCCGCATACGACGCATACGGTCGTTTCGTTCACCACCTCTTCGAGTTCTACAAGGGGTGCTTTGATACGAACGGCCCTCGGCACTCGGCGATACAAGGCAAGGGACTAGATCGGCACGTTCAAGAAGAAGTCGTCAAGCTGATGGGGCATCGAGCAGACCGCATTGCCCGAGGCGATAGTCCGGCGTGGGATAATGACGCGGCGTACTACCGTGAGGAAGTACCGCCTGAGTTTGCCCGCGACTTCCGGCTGATTCGGAATCAGCTCTCCCACACTCTTCGCGATCGCGCTGAGCCAAGCCGAGGGGTCTCCCTGCCGGGCTTCTACGCGCGGTATCATCGATTCGCGATGTTGCTCTACGAAGAGCCGTATTGGCTATGGCACGTAACCGAAGAGTCATCAGTCGACTGGAAGGAGATTGGACGCTTCGAGGAAGCCCTCAAACTTCATTATGAAGCGCCACCTAACAAGCCGATGCAGGCGGACGGCCCTTCGGGCCGCCGCTGATCGGCAAAGCGTTAGGCCGGCAAATCGAGTGGATCGACGACCCAACATCCCCACGATCATCGGCGGCGGCCGCGTCCTGTGGTACACGCGGATCGATGAGCGCCACGTCCCGCGCAAAGAGGCGGCAGCCGTTCCCTACGGGCTCGCCATTTGCGACCTGGAAGGAAGCGGAATCTTTCTCTTCACCTGCGCGGACGACTGGATGCCTGTCTTCGACTCGTGGCATGAAACCGTGCTCGGGGCCAAGCGCCAAGCGGCCTTCGAGTTCGAAGGAGTGGAGTCAACATGGGAGCAGCCTCCCGTATGATGGGCGGCGGCTTAACAAGCCGCTGGAGCTGACCGGCTTCGCCGGCAGCTGAGCGGCAAAGCGTTAGCCATGCAGGATCACAAAGCGACCAAGAGGAACGAAGTAGAGTGGGTCAAGGACGAGCTTGTCCCTCTTCTGCATCATCTTGGATTTCGTCGGATTGATTCAATTCACGGACCACTTGAGGCGGGGCGCGATATCGTAGTTGCAGACCACGACCGATTTGGTTTGGCTCACCATGATTGCATTCAAGCCAAAGACGGAAACCTGTCCGCCCGAAGCGAAACAGCCGAACTCCGGTCGATTCTGTTTCAACTCAGCACCGCCTACGAGACGCCCTATCGAGACCCTAGCGCGGGCACCGAGCATAAGATTCGAACCGTGTACTTGATTGTGAACGGGGGCATTACTGACGCGGCGAAGAACATCCTCTATTCGAAGACGGGCGGCTGGCTTCGCATAGTAGATAAGACACAGCTCGAAGTGGCTGGGTACGCGGGCCGCGTCCAAACAGAAAATAACGTCAGTATGGCGGCAAGGGCAATGTGGCTTGAAGTAAGCGACAACATCGATACCTGGAAGGGCTGCAGTCTGGAGACCCATGCTGGCGCTGAATTGGTTCTCCCGCTGTACTCCCTTGAGACATCAGCTACCAAGCGGCTCTTTGAGGTTGCATGCGACGTCTCACACCTGGCTGACGTGTTAGTTCTGAACCACTTGCGACGTGCTGCTTCCTCCGCGAATTCGATTCTTGGGAAGATCCCGCTGGGTCCGAACGCGAACGAGTCGGTCACCAACGCAGTCAACACGATGAGGGTGGCCTACGAGACCTATTCATCAATTGCAGAAGATGTTGAAAGAATCTACGAGGGGATTTCCAACTCGCCATTTCCGCTGCCAGGCGCGCGCTACCCGAAATTCTCAGAACGTCCGGACCCTAGCGAGGGAGCGGAAGAAAATGAATGCTAACCAGCCGATGCAGACGGACGGCCCTTCGGGCCGCCGCTGATCGGCAAGGCGTTAGCTGGATCTTCTGAACCGCTTTGCTGGAGATATGACCCACATGAAGGACCCGCGTGTTACCGCCGCTCTGATCGGCGGCGCTTCCTCGGTAATCGTCGCAGTCATTGGTGTGATTGCGTCCATCATTCTTGGCAAGAGCGCCGCAGGTGATGCAGCCGGCAAGGCAGCTGGTCCCGCCGTGCTCAAGTCAATTGAGAGCCGAGGTGGTCAGATCGAAGAGCTCGCGGTACAGCTTGATTCGATCGAGTCCAGGCTCCAGCCCCTCAAGGCCTTGGAGGGATTTCGCATTCTCTATGGTCGCGTTGACTCAAACGGGAATTCAGCGGGCATTGGCTTCTCCTCTAGAAGAGGCGGTGACTTCTATGAGATCAACTTTGACAAGCCCTTTATGGGCGAGCCGACGGTTGTCGCGACGTTCGATCGGCACCAACCAAGCGACTCGACCGCTGGCGACAACACGCTACGGATCAACGCGGAGCGCGATGGATGTCGTGTGTATACGCGTGACCTGTTTGTTGGCGCCGATGGAGATGTTGACACCAAGGACACTCATGCCAGTTTCGCGTTCCTAGCCATCGGGATCGACAGTGAGTAGCCTGCTGAGTGGCCAGCTAACAAGCGCTTGCAGCGGACGGTCCGCTGCGCGGCCCGTCGCTGAACCGCAACAGCGTTCTGCAGAAACAGGCAAGCCCCCACCCTCCCGGAGGCGACATGAGATCGTGTGTCCGAGAGATCACTGAGGACGACGCTGAGGAGTTCCTGGGACTCTTGAAGCAACTCGACAGCGAGACGTCATTCATGCTCATGGATCCCGGTGAGCGCACCACGTCGACCGAGGAGCAGCGGCAGTGGATTCGCTCAGCCGTGGAGGTCGTGAATCACACGATCCTCGTGGCCGACGTCGATGGCGAGTTGGTGGGCTTCATCGGTGCCCGTGGAGGCGCCTATCATAGGAACCACCACTGCGCGCACCTTGCCATGGGCGTGCTGCAGGCGTACTGCGGGCATGGGCTGGGCCGGTCGCTCCTCCGCGAAGTCGAGCAGTGGGCTCGCAAGCGGAACCTCCGTCGCCTGGAACTGACGGTGATGGTTCACAACGAGCGCGCAGTACGGCTCTATCGTGGCGCCGGCTTCGCCTTCGAGGGAACCAAGCGCGAGGCGCTCGTGGTCGATGGCCGGGCAATCGACGAGCATGCAATGGCCAAACTGTTGCCGCCCCCGGAGGCTGCCGAATTCGCGTTGGGCAGGCCATTCTCGTGACCAGACTTCGTGCGCTCCTCCTCGTGCTCTCGCCCGCTGTTCTCGTTGGTGGGTGCGGGCCGAGAACGCTACCGGATTCCCCCTTCACACCCTGGCAGGCAAGTCGTGAGTGAAATCGAGATCGAGCAGATCCAGCCCGCGGACGACGAGATTCTTGAGGAGTGGAGCCGCGTGACCAAGGAGCGTGACCTGCTCGGTGCAGGGGCTTCTCGTTCCTCGAACGAGGACTGGCCGTGGACTGTCTTCGTTTCGGTTATGGAGTTCGTCCGAGTCGAGCCTCTCGAGTCTGAACTTGCGGCGGCCATCTCCTCTGCACTCGCTGACGTATCTGGCGTCAAGGAGGCTCATCATGACGACCGAGAGACGTGGATCATCAGCGGTCAGCCGGACGGATCCGCGCTGGTGCACGCCGCGGCAAAGGTCGTCGATCGCTTCGCACCGAGGACAAGAGCGGTTCTCGATGACCTGGACCACAACAGGTAGTGGTTTGCCAGGCGGCTGCCCAGCTAGGCGATGCAGCCGCCGCCGCTCCGCGGCTGATCGCCGTTCCGTTAGGCGCACTAGGTGAAGGCGATACCCCCCACGCTGACGGCGTTCGTCATCCTGCCGGAGGTCACCCTAGCTATGACCCACATCGTGCTTGTCCGCGTGTGGGTCACATGGACCCTCTGCACGTTCCGATTCCCAACAATTGAAGAGGACGGACCCGTGAGGCTGGTGACCACTGGACAACTCGCGGTTGCGACCGTGGTTAACCTCGTGCTCTTCACCCTGCTTGGGCTCGCGGCACTACGGGCGCGACGAAGTGCTCCAGGTCTCAGGCGGGGGCACTACGCAGGGATCATCTTTGCTGTGGGCATCCTGGTCATCCTGCAGGTGCTCGCAATCAAGGGACACACACCCATCGTTCCTCACAGCGGCTAGGAGCATGCTGATGAGAGCGCGCCTAACTGACCGATCCAACGGACGGCTCGCTTCGCTCGCCGCCGTTGATCGCCACCGCGTTAGGTGTACCGGATGAGCATCGAAGCTTGGGAGAAACCCCGCTGGTTCGTTCTCGGCGACCGAGCCGGATTCGATCGGCCGAAGTTGCGGACTCGACGCTGGGTGACTGACGCCACCACCACGTCGGCGCGGCCTCACGCCAACTGCTCGTCGTCCAAGCAGCTCGTGACGAGCGCGATGCAGCCGTCGCGGCTGGACAGCTCGGTGTGGACCGAGCCCTCGACGGCGACCATGTGGTCGCCGGCGGTCAGTACGCGGCCGCCGAAACGCAGGTCGCCTTCGACCACGTAGGAGTGCTCGCGGCCGCGGTGGCGGTGGGAGGGGTAGGTGGCTCCGGGGGCCAGGCGCATGAGGGTCGCGACGGTGCGCGCCTCGCGGTCGATGGACAGCACTCGCACGTCGATGCCGGGCACGTCCGTGGGCTGCCAGGGGGTCTCGTTCGCGGCGACCACGGCGATGGCCTCGCGTTCGATGGCCTGCCGCTCGTCGCGGTCGGCGAATTGGACGCCCCCGGCGCGCACGGCGGAGAGGCCGGCGAGGACGCGGTCGCGCAGGCGCGCGGGCGCAGGCGGGTCTTGCGCGCCTGCGGCCAGGTCGAGCTGGGCGGCGCTGCGGCGCAGGCGCTCGAGCTCGGACGCGCAGCGGGAGCAGCCCTCGAGCAAGTGCTGCTCGAGGTCCGCGAACTCGGACGCGGACAACTCGCCCAGCACGTAGCCGGCGCAGTCCGCCGTGTGCGCGCAGGCGGGCGATCGCATGGGCCGCTCAGTCATCGTTCCACCTCCGGCGTCGGCAGGAGCTGCTCGAGGAGCAGCAGCCCGCGACGGATTTGACTCTTGATCGTGCCGAGGGGCAGGTCGAGGGCACTGGCGACTTCACTGTGGGAGAGGCCCTCACCGAAGGCGAGTTCGAGGGCGCGGCGTTGGTGTTCGGGGAGGCGTCCGAGGGCGGCGCCGACGATGGAGGCCTGGTCCCGGCGGGCGACCAGCTCGAAGGGAGCAGAGAGGTCGTGCTGGTCCTCGACGACGAGCAGGTCGTCGCGCTCGTGGTCCTGGGCCTCGCGGGCGCGACGCAGACCGCGCGAGCGCAGCTTGTCGATGCAGCGCCGGCGCGCCATGGTCGCGAGCCAGGTGAGCGCCGAGCCGCGCGCCGGATCGAAGCGGTCGGCGCGACGCCAGACGTCGCCGAACAGCTCGGCCACCACGTCCTCGGCCAGGTGCCGGTCACGCAAGAGGCGCGAGCAGATGCCGAACAGGCGTCCTGCGACCGCGTCGTAGAGCTCGGCCATGGCGGCACTGTCGCCGCGGGCGATGCGGGGCAGGAGCCCGTCGAGGCCCACTTCCGCCGAAGCTGCGGGCAGCTCGGGGGGAGGGGACTCGCGGTCCAGGCGCAGTTGGGGCTCGGCGGCCATCACCGGGACCGTACGAGTGGGCCGCGCCGGCGGATGCACGATCCCCGCGGGAATCGACGGGGCTGCCGCCGAGCCCCGCGTGGAGGCGAGCCACAGCCGGCCATCAGCCATCGAGGGACCCCGGCAGCCCCGCGGTTGCCGCTTGCGGCAGGGACTCGAGCAGGGCCCGCGCGGCAGCTGCCACGCTCGAGCGGGGGTCGGCCGCCAAGCTGGCCTCCAGGGCTTGTCGAGCCCGCTCGGCCTGGCCCGCCCGGGCGCGGATCGACCCGGCTCGGAACAGGTGCAGCGGGTCGCGGCTGCCGATCTCGAGCGCCCGGTCGATCTCCCGCACCGCCTCCACCTGCTCGCCCGCGGCTGCCAAGGCCCAGGCGCGGTCCGAGCGGGAGGCGAGGCCGCCGCGCCGCTCCAGCTCGCGACCGGAGAGCTCCAGGGCTCGCGCGATCGCCTCCGGCGTGCCCACCCGGTCGACCCAGAAGGCGATCAGGGCGCCGTTGGCGTTGTCGAGTTGGTCGCACTCGGCCACGGCGGCGCGCTCGAAGCGGGCCAGGAGCAGCCCGGCCTCGTCGGCGCGGCCGTCCAGCTCGAGGCACTCGGCCAGGGGCACCAGGTTCTCGGGATGGTCGGCGACCGCGAAGTGCAGGGCAAAATCGTCCAGCGCCCCGTCCAGGTCACCCAGGGCCCGCCGCGCGGCGCCGCGCTGGGCCAGGGCGTAGTGGTAGCCGGGGAAGAGCTCGAGGGCTTGGGTCGCGAGGCCCTCGGCGCGCTCGTGCTCTCCGCGCTGGGCCTCCAGGTGCGCCAGGTGGCACAGGATCCAGGCGCGGTCCTCCACGTCGCGCGGGTTGGCGCGGCGGTAGGAGTCGAGCATCAGGTCCACCGCCCCGTCGATGTCCCCGGTCAGCTCGCGCAGGTAGGCCGCCCGCGTCAGCCCGGGGATGTTCCCGGGGCGCAGGTCGAGCATCCACTGGGCGGCGTGGATCGCGCTCTCGTACTGGCCCAGCTCGACCCGCGCGTCGACCAGGAGGCCGTAGACCAGCAGGTCGTCCGGCACGCGGGCGTTGAGCTCGGTGGCCAGCTCGAGGGCGCGCGGGAAGTCGTGCTGGCCCAGGGCGATCCAGGCCTCGGCGCGTCCGGCGGCGAAGGAGTCCGCGTCCGCGGCGCGCGCCGCGGCGACCGACTCCATGGCGGTCTCGTAGAAGCGCGGGTCGCCGGTCTCGCGCGCGCGGCGGGCCCAGGCCAGGGCCAGGTCGGCGTGGGCGCGCGCGTCGGCGGGGTGCCGCTCGACGACCGCCGTGGCGGCCTCGATGGAGCGCTCGGCCGGCGTGGGCGCGGTGGCGAAGAGGGGCGCGCCGTCGCCGATCAGCGCGCAGAGGGTCAGGGCGGAGAGGAGCATCGCAGGTCCGTCAGCGGTCAGTTGTTCGGGGTTCGGGCGCCGCGCCGGCTGGGACGCGGCGCCCGGCGGAAGGCTTCGCAGGGGGTCGTCAGTCGATCGGCCCGCCACCCGGCTCGCCCGGGTCCACGTGACGCCGGTCGCGACCGCTGGGCGCACTGGCCAGGTAGGGGAAGTCGGCACGCAGGCGCGCGTCGTTGACGTTGACCCCGTCTCCGAGGCGTCCGTTCACGTCCGGGTCGAAGCCCGCGAAGCTCGGGTCGAGCACGCCGCCCACGGCCACGCGCAGGGTGATGTCGACCACGTCGTCGTAGAGGCGCCGCCCGTTGGGGAAGCCCGCCGCGTCCCCGCCGATCAGGCCCAGCCGACTGGCCGAGCCCAGGGGCGTGGCCGGCACGCCGGTGTTGATCCGCAGCAGGTCCGCCGTGGGTCCGGTGGGCGTACCCGGCGCCGCGATCGGCGCCGCGTAGGTCACCAGGGGCAACAGGTCGAAGCGCGGCGCGTCGGGCACGGCCAGGGCCCCGCCGTAGAGGGCCTCGACGATGCCGACGATCGGCGGGTCGAGCAGGAACTTCTCGAACTGGGCGTCGCCCGCCGGCTCGCTCATGGAGAACTTGTCCTTGGAGCCGATGCCGATCACGAGCTCGTTGATGAGCGGGTTCCCGATGCGCTGCACCTGGCGGAAGGGCCCGCTGGAGACGGCCGGATCGGGGGACTGCAACACGGTCATCTGCGGACGCGAGGTACTGCCGTAGACGCCCAGCGTCGCGAAGGGCGAGTCCGCCGGCTCGATCTGCCCTGTGGCGGTCAGGAGCGCGATCGGCACCTCGAGGGCGAGCACGTTGACCGCGTAGCCGCTGACCGTGTCGGAGGCGAAGTTGCGTTTGGCCCCGTCCTCCTGGGCGGTGAGCACACCGGGCACGCCGCTGCCCAGGGTGCGGAAGTTGGCCGTGTCGAAGGCCGCGCCCAGGTCGATGAAGAAGGGGTCGTCGACGGTGCCGGCGAAGGCCTGGATGCCGCGCTGCAGCGGGTTGATCGCCTGGTCGAACAGGGCCTCGTAGTCCATGGTGCGCGGCCCGGGGTTCCCGGGCAGGGCGTAGAGCGGGGCGCCGTCGGCGCGCATCAGCGGCGTGCTCACGCCGCTGGCCACGTCGACCAGGTCGAGGGTGTAGGTCTGGCGCTGGTTGAGGCCCAGGTCCTGGAAGTCGTCGATCCGCGGCGGAACCACCAGGTTGCCCGTCTGCGGGTCGCTGGCGCCGTTCGGACCGATGCCGGCGACGGCGGTGTAGACGTCGGGCAGTTGGTAGGTCGTGTCGAAGCGGAACTCGAAACGCTTGTCGGGCAGGGCGTCGTGGTCGTTGTCGACGTGGATCGCGTAGAGGATGTCCGGATCGAAGGGGAACAACGTCGGCCCGTTGGCCGGCTCGAGCAGCGGATCGACGCCGAGGATCAGCGTGACGAACTCGGGCGCCTCACCCGGCGCCTGGTCCTGGTCGTAGCTGACGAAGGCGAACAGGTCGGTGATGTCGGCCTTGTGATCGAGCGCCGTGATCGGCGCTTCGCGGTGGTTGGAGGCGTGGCTGAGGGCGAAGGCGAGGGCGCCCGCGCCGACAGCTCCGCCGAGGAGCAGTCGCTGGTTCATCTGATGTCCGTCCGTGTGGATTCGAGAGGGGTTCTCGCTGCTTGCGTTCCACGACGGGTACGGACGGCGGCTCGCTGCGGATGCATGCGCCGCGCGCGGACTGACCGCCAATGCAAGAGCGGCGCGACCCGCCGTGGGGCGAGTCGCGCCGCTCGAAGCGCTCCGCTGCCTCGGGCTCAGGGCCCGACCACGACCTCGAGTCCGTCGCTCAACGAAGCGATCCCCAGGAACGGGCCCGGCACCTCGACCACCAGGGTTTGGAAGTAGAGCGCCACGTCGAGCAGGAGCGGGTCTGCGGGAACCGCCAGGTCCAGGAGGCCGACGCCACCGGCGCCGGCCTGACCCAGAGCCAGGAAGGTCGGGCTCGGCAGCAATGGCGCGCAGGGCCCGAAGAGACTGGCCGGCACGAAGCCGGTGTCGATCACCCAGACCAAGGGCGCGGAGGCCGGAGCGCCCACGATCCTCACGTCGAAGTTCGCGCCCAGGGTCGGGCGACCGACGGGCTCGAGGATCGGCGGCTCACCGGCTGCGGCGCAGCCGCCTTCGAAGGGTTCGGCCACATTGGCGCCGAGGGTCGCTACCGAGGTCTTGAACAGCTCGGTTCCGAGGAACTGATCCGTGGCCGTGAACAGGACGCGAGAGCCGACGCGCACACCGGCGGAGGGCGACGACGATGCCGGCCCTGGGAAGAAGTCGACCAACCTGGTCGGATTGCCGATGGGCCGGACGACCCAAGGCTCGACCCCGCTGGCGTCCACCCCCCCGACCAACGCGAAGCCTCCGCCGACGTCGGTCAGGTAGGCGCCGAAGTCGTCCAGCACATCGATCTGCAGGAATTCACCGAACGCCGTCGCGCTGGTCGCCCGCCACAACCTCGCCGGTCCTCCGGTGGGAGTGGGTCCGTCGGTGGCGAACAGGAGCGCGTCCGCCAGGGGTTCGAAGCCGCCCACGGCGGCGCCGGCCAGGCCGGGATTGGCGGCGGCCACGATCGGGTCGACCAGGCGCCGGACTTGACCGGTCACCGGTTCGATCGCGATCGGCCCCAGGCCCAAGCTGCCGCCCGCCGAGGCGACCACCAGTTGACCGTCGAAGGCCACGCCGTCAAGAACCGCGACGCCGCTCGCCGGCCCGGGCGTGACGTCCGCCACCAGGCGCGTGCCCGCGGCGCTTCCGTCCGTGGCCCACACCTCGCGACCGTGGGCCGCGTCGATCGCGCTGAAGCAGAACTCGGCGCCGACGACGGCACCGTCCCGCGGACTCGAGCTGGCAGCGCCCGGCGCGATGTCGGCCACCAGGACGGTCCCGGCGGACGTTCCGTCGCTGCGCCACAGCTCGGCGCCCTCAGCGCCCAGGCCGACGAAGAAAACGTCGGCCCCGCCGACTCCCTGCGCGTCGAACAGGGTCGCGCGGCCGAACACCTCCACGAACGTGACGTCGGCCACCTGCGTGGTCCCCGCAGCCGTGCCGTCGGTGACCCACAGGCGCCGTGTGAAGTCCGGCCCCGTTTCGGCGCTGAACCAGACCCGTCCACCGGCCCTCAGCAGTTGGCTCGGTGTGGAGCCAGCGGCGCCCGGGTACAGATCCACGGCAAGGGTCCCAGCAGCCGTGCCGTCGGTCACCAGCAGCTCGCGACCCACGCCGCCCACTCCCCCGCGCATCAGGGCGCGGTCACCGAGCCGGACCGCGGTGGGGATGCTGCCGAGACCCGTCAGGAGGTCGGCGTCGGCGATGGGCTGGGTCCCCGCTGTCGTGCCGTCGCTGATGGCGAGGACCGGAGCGAGGATGTTCGCGGCCAACACGAACACCAACTTGTCGCCCAGCCGCACCAGCTCCCTCGGATTGGAGGAGAGCGACCCGCTGGGATCGATGTCGGCCACCAACTTGACCGTGTCACCGCTCACGACCCAGGGCTCGGACCCGAGGCCGTTCTTGAGGTCGAAGCGGTAGACGATCCCCGCTTGCGTGATACCGGCGGCGTAGAGCGGCGCTGAACCGATGGCCGTGGCGTCGATGACCAGCTTCGTGCCCGAGGCAGTTCCGTCACTACGGTAGAGCTTGCCCGGTATCGACTCGGTCGATTGGGTGTGGAAGTAGAGTTCGCCATTCCACTCCACGAACTCCGAGACGCCCGAGCCAAGGATCCCCGGCTCGGCGTCAACCAGGAGGTGAACGCCATTGGCATCGGCGAAACGCGGCTCTGCACCGGTGTAGGGATCGAGACCCACGAACACCGCGCCATTCTTGTAGGGCTTGATGACGGTCGGAAAGATCGGCCAGACCAGCTCCTGCGAGTTGTCGGGCAGCGCAGCCGTTCCCGCCTGGGTCCCATCGCTGATGAAGACCTTGACGCTGCCCATGGCATCCTTGCCGCTGAAGTAGGCCCGATCGCCGCTTACCGCCGACTCGCTCTTGGACAGGACGAAGGCATTGGCCAAGGTCTCGGCGTTGTTGCCGGCGACGTCGATCGACCACCACTCGAACGTCGAGCTGGTGCCGAGCGACATCTGATTGAAGATCGTGAACAGGATTCGCCCGACCGAGGGCATGAAGTTGGAGAGTGCCAGATCGCTGTCCGGGGGACCGACGTAGACGACCGCCGGCGCAGCGCCGCTGCCGTCGGTGCGCAGGATCCGCGGCGCGTCGCCAGCGACGCTGATGTCCGACGCCTGGACGAAGTAGAGCTCGCCTCCGACCGTGAGCATCGGTCCCGTGACCGGCGTCGGTTCGACGCCGGCGGGGAAGGCCGGTCGAGTGCCAGCACGGGTTCCGTCGCTACGCCACAGGGTCCCCTCAGGGGCGCCGGGGATTGGCTGCAAGACCGGCGGGCCGAGCTCCCCGACGAACCACGCCTCGCCCTGGAACTCGACCAGGTCGGAGAGAACGTGCAGATCGTCGGGCGTGTTGGCATAGAGGGCTTCCGTCCCCCCCACCGTTCCGTCCGTTCCGAACAGCACGGGCCAGATGTGGGTCGGCACGACCGATGTCGGCGCCTTCACGATGACGCGGCCCGACGGCAGCACGATGCCCCCGTCGAGCAGGTCCGTCGGCGCGAAGCTGACGGAGGTCAGATCGGGGGCGATGAGGTGGGTCCCGGCCGGGGTCCCGTCGCTGACCCAGAGGTCGTCGCTGCCGTCGCCACCGGCAGCCCAGAAGTAGGTTCGCGTGCCGTCCGAAGCGAGGAAGCCGGGCATCGACCCGCTCCCACCGGCGAGTTGCGGGTTGAGGTCGGCGACGGGCTCGATGGGGTTCTGGGGCGCGGCGAAGGAAGCCGGCGCTCCCAAGGTGAAGATCAGGATCCAGCCGCCGAGGACGGCGGGCGCGATCGAACGAGGTCTGTCGGTCATGTCGGTTCCAGAAGGGAGGAAGGTGTTGCAAGCCCGCGCCGCAAGGTCGGCGCGCGTTCCACTGGTATACACCCGCCGAGAAGGGGCGGGTTTCACCCGCAATTCCGAACGCCGGCCTCGATCGTCCCCCGGGACCGAATGGGACTTCCATGTCAGGCTCTCAACGCGTGGAGCCGTCCCGGCCTCCTGGGGCGAAGATTCGAAGCCAACGCCCGCCGGCCGGTTCAGCGCGGCCGGCCAGCCACGTAGGAGCCCGGCCATGGTCCGAACGACGGTGCGGCTCGCACTCGAACTCGCCACGAAGACACCGAAGGCGGTGCCAGGACCTTTCGACGCTGCTCGCGCTCCGCGCCGGGCCTTGGCGATGTACCGATGGGAGCAACCGGCCGAGGCGGGATCGACGCGACCCGCTCCCAGGCGAGTCGCGTCGCTCGGCACTGGCCGCCAGGCTCGGACTCAGGGCCCGACCACGACCTCGAGGCCGTCGCTCAGGGAGGCGATCCCGAGGAACGGACCCGGCACCTCGACCACCAGGGTCTGGAAGACGAGCACGGCGTCGAGCAGCACCGGGTCGGCGGGCACCGCCAGATCCAGGAGGCCCTGACCGGCCCCGTTCGTCTGGCCCAGGGCCAGGAAGGTCGGGCTCAGCAGGAGCGGCGCGCAGGGGCCGGACAGGGACACCGGCGCGAAGCTCGTGTCCACGGCCCAGACCAGCGGCGCCGCCACGGGCGCGCCCTCGATGCGCACGTCGAAGTCGGCCCCGAGGGTCGGTCGCCCGACGGGGGCCAAGACCGGCGCCGCGCCGGCCGCGGCGCAGCCGCCCTCGATCGGAACGGCCACGTTGGCGCCCAGGGTCGCCACCGAGACCTTGAACAGCTCGTAGCCCCAGATCGGGCTGTCGGCGGGGAAGAGCACCTGGGAGCCGACGCGCACGCCGTAGCCCGGGTTCGAGGACTGCACGCCGGGGTAGAGGTCGATGAGCTGCGTCGCCGGTCCGTCGGGGCGCAGGACCCAGGGCTCGGTGCCCTCGCCACTGGTCCCGCCGACCAGGCCGAAGCCCCCACCGAGGTCGGTCACGTTGATGGCGAAGTTGTCGAGCACGTCGACCGCCGTGGGCGTGGCGAAGGCGGTGGCCGACGTCGCACGCCAGAGCCGCGCCTCGCCGCCGGTGGGCGTGGGCCCATCGGTGGCGAAGAGCAGGGCGTCGCCCAGGCGCGCGAAGTCGCCGACGAGCTTGCCGGCCAGGCCCGGGTTGGCAGCGGCCAGGGCCGGCTCGACCAGGCGCTGGACCTGGCCGCTGGCGGGGTCCACGGCGATCGGCCCCAGGCCGAGGCTGCCGCCCGCCGACGCGACCACCAGCCGGCCGTCGAAGGCGACGCCGTCGAGATCGGCCACGCCGTTCGCCGGCCCCGGCGCGATGTCGACCACCAGGCGCGTCCCCGCGGCGGTGCCGTCGGTGGCCCAGACCTCGCGCCCGTGGGCCGCGTCGGTCGCGCTGAAGCACAGCTCACCGCCCACGACCGCGCCGTCGCGCGGGTCAGAGCTAGCCACGCCCGCCGCGATGTCGGTCACCCGCAGGGTCCCGGAGGCGGTGCCGTCGCTGCGCCACAGCTCCCAACCGGAGGCGTCGTACCCGATGAAGAAGACCTCCGCGCCGCCCACGCCCTCGGCGTCGAACAGGGGTCGGACTCCGGTCGTGGTCGAGATCTGCACGTCGGCCACTTGCACGGTCCCCGCGGCCGTGCCGTCGGTGACCCACAGTCGCCCCACCCCGGAGGGACCCGTGCGGGCCACGAAGTACGCGCGCGAACCCACGCGCAGGAAGTCGGTCGGAATAGAGCTGTCCGGGCCCGGCAGGAGGTCCACAGCGATGGTCCCCGCCGTGCTGCCGTCGGTGATCAACAGGTCGCGACCGATGCCGCCCAGACCGCCGGGCATCACGACTCGGTCCCCCAGCACGATCGCGCCACCGACGCCGGAGGACCCGCTGCCGAGGTCGAGGGTGGCCAGGGTCTGGGTCCCGGCGGCGGTGCCGTCGGCGGAGTAGAGGCTCCTCTCGAGGAACGCCGTGCTGGCGACCAGGATCAGCTCCGGGCCCAGGCGCACGAGACTGCCCGGAAAGGACGGGGAGCTGGAGTTCGGGTCGATGTCGGCCACGAACTTGACCGTGTCGCCCCCGACGACCCAGGGCTCCGAGCCCAGGCCGGTCTTGATGTCGAACTCGTAGACGATCCCGGCCTGGGTGCGCCCCGTGGCGTAGAGGGGCGCCGAGCCGACCGTGGCGGCGTCGAGCACCGGCACCGTTCCGGCAGCGGTCCCGTCGGTGCGGTACAGCCGGCCGGGGATCGACTGGGCGACGCCCATGTGGAAGTACAGCTCGCCGTTCCACTCCACGAACTCCGGGATCGCGACGGGGAGGAGCCCGGGGGTCGCGTCGACCAGGAGCACGATCCCCGAGGAGTCGGCGAAGCGCGGCTCGAAGCCGACGAAGGGATCGCCGCCGATGAACACCACCCCGCCGTTGTAGGGCACCAGGGGAGCCGCCTCGCAGGCTCTGATGAGCCCCTGGGTGTTGTCGGGCACGGTGAAGGTCCCCGCCGCGGTGCCGTCGCTGACGAACAGCTTGATCTCGCCCAGGGAGTTGACACCGGGGAAGTAGACGAGCGACTGGACCACGGCGGAATGGCTCGGCTCGTAGACCGCGTCGGCCAGGACCTCCCCGCCGCCCGCGCCGCCGGCGTCGACAGTCCGCCACTCGTTGACGTAGGTGCCGCTGCTGGTGGCCGGCAAGAAGCGGGAGGTGAACAGCACCTCCCCCGTGGTCGGCAGGTAGTTCGACACGAAGATGTCCCCGTCCGGGATCCCCGTGAAGAGCACGGTGGGCGGCGCGCCGCTGCCGTCGGTGCTGAGCAGCCGGGGCGGGTCTCCGACCACGGAGTCGTCCGAGGCGTCCACGAAGTACAAGCGGCCCCCACCGACGACCAGGCGGCCCCGCACGTTGGTGGGCTCGCTCGGCCCGGTGAAGGCGGGGCGGGTGCCGGCCGAGGTCCCGTCGCTGCGCCACAGGCGGCCGGCCACCGGGCCGAAGGGCTGGGGCACGCCCTCGCCCACGAACCAGCCCTCGCCGAGGAACTCGACCAGGTCGGACCTCGCGTGCAGGTCGCCGGGCTGGCTCTCGAACAGGGGCTCGGTGCCGCCGGCGGTGCCGTCGGTCCCGAACAGGGTCGGGTAGAACAGGGCCGGGACCACCGAGTTGGGCGACATCACGATCGCCCGCCCCGAGGGCAGCACCACGCCGCCGTCGAGCAGCGGGTTCGGCGTGTAGCTGACGGCGGTCAGGTCCGGCGCGACGAGATGGGTCCCGGCCGGGGTGCCATCGGTGACCCACAGGTCGTCGCCGTCGCCGGGGCCCTTGGCCCAGAAGTACGAGCGCTGTCCGTCCGAGGCCAGGAAGCAGGGCTCCGAGCCACCGCCGGAGCTGACCTGCTGGTTGAAGTCAACGGCCAGTTGGACCGGGGACTGGGCGGCGGAGCTCGGTGACCAGGGGCCGGCCAAGAGCGCGGCGGCCAGGGGCAGGGCGAAACGGAAGCAGGGGAGAGCGGGCATGGATTCGCTCCTGGGAGAGGAGGACAAGCGCGGGCCACAAGATCGGCGCGCGCGGCACCTGTATAGACCCGCGCGGGCCGGCTCGGTTTCACTCCAAGGCGCAATTGCGCCATCCTCGCCTGCGATCCGCGATCTCCGTGGCAGGTCCCGCGGCCCGCTCGCGCACGGGGAGTCGATGGTTCTCACGATCACACCCGACCGGGCCACCGGACCGGCGGAGCGCAGTGCCCCCGCACGCTCCCCCGGGGCTAGGATCCGGTCGAGGAGGCGACCGGCGGCGATCCCCGGTCCTGGCATGACCGACCCCGGACCCGAAGTGCCCGAGCGCGCGCTGTTGACCCGCATCCTCCACGAGGGGGCCGAGGGCAGCGAGTGGAGCCGGCTGTTACCACTCGTCTACGACGAGCTGCACGGCATGGCGCGGCGGCAGATGGGCCGCGAGCGCTCCGACCACACCCTGCAGGCCACGGCCCTGGTGCACGAGGCCTACATGCGCCTGGTGGGCGACGTGGAGATGGACTGGAAGGGGCGCGGCCACTTCTTCGGCGCGGCGTCACAGGCCATGCGGCGGGTGCTGGTCGACCACGCTCGCAAGGTCGGCTCGGCCAAGCGCGGCGGCGATCGGGCGCGGGTCTCGATCAGCGTCGATCGCGTCGAGCAGGAGCTCGAGAACGACTCGGTCCTGGCCCTGGACGAGGCGCTGACGACGCTCGAGGCCGAGGACCCCCGGGCGGCCGAGGTCGCGCGCATGCGCTACTTCGCCGGGCTCGAGGTGCGCGAGGTCGCCCTGGCCCTGGACATCTCCGAGCGCACTGTGGCGCGCGAGTGGGCCTACGCCCGCGCGCGCCTGGCCGAGCTGATCGGCGACGAAGCCTGAGCCCGCCATGGACCAACGCGCCCAGCGAGCCAAGGACGTCTTCCTCGACGCCCTCGACCTGCCCGCCGCCGAGCGGCGCGCGTTCGTGCGCGAGGCCTGCGGCGACGACGACGAGCTGGCGCGCCGCGTGGCGAGCCTGCTCGCCGCCCACGGCGACTCGACCGGCGGCGGCGACCAGGGTGGGCTGCCCGCGCCCCAGGACGTCTTCAACGCGGCCCTCGAGGCCGGTCGGCGCGGCGGGGCGGAGCTGGCACCCGGGGACGAGGTCGCCGGCTACGTGCTGGAACGGGTGCTCGGCGAGGGCGGCTTCGGGACCGTCTACCTGGCCAAGCAGGAGCAGCCGGTGCGCCGCCGCGTGGCGCTCAAGGTGCTCAAGCTGGGCATGGACACGCGCGCGGTGGTGGCGCGCTTCGAGGCCGAGCGCGAGGCCCTGGCGCGCATGGAGCACCCCAACATCGCGCGCGTGCTGGACGCCGGCGCGACCGACGACGGGCGCCCCTTCTTCGCCATGGAGGTGGTCGACGGGCCGCCGATCACCGACTACTGCGCCCGGCACGAGCTGGGCCGGCGCGCGCGGTTGGAGCTGTTCCGCGAGGTCTGCGGCGCGCTGCAACACGCCCACCAGAAGGGCCTGATCCACCGGGACATCAAGCCCAGCAACGTCCTGGTCAGCACCATCGACGGCAAGCCCTCGCCCAAGGTGATCGACTTCGGCATCGCCAAGATCCTGCAGGTCGAGGGCGAGGCCGCGTCGCTGTTCACCCGCGAGGGGCAGCTGATCGGCACGCCGACCTACATGAGCCCCGAGCAGGCCGGAGCCGAGACCGACGTGGACACGCGCAGCGACGTGTACTCCCTGGGCGTGCTGCTCTACGAGCTGCTCACCGGCGCGCCGCCGTTCGATCCCCGCGACCTGCGCGGCGCGGCCTTCGAGGAGCTGCGGCGCATGATCCGCGAGGTCGACCCGCCGCGGCCCAGCGCGCGTTCCAAGACGAGCCTGTCCACCGGCTCCGGCTCGACGACGACCGCCGTGCCGGTGGCTGCGGACCTGGACTGGATCGTGATGCGCTGCCTGGAGAAGGATCGCGACCGCCGCTATCCCACGGCCTTCGCCCTGGCGGCGGACATTCGGCGCTTCCTCGAGGGCCTGCCGGTGGACGCGGCGCCGCCCAGCGCGGTGTATCGCATCCGCAAGTTGCTGCGGCGCCACCGCCTGGCGGCGGCGGCCGGGGGCGTGGTGGTGGGCGGCGTGCTGGCGGGCCTGTTCGGCGCGACCTGGGGCCTGTTGGAAGCGAGCCGCGCCAACGACGCGCTTTCGGTCACCAACACCCAGCTCGAGATCCAGCGCGAGCAGGCCCGCGTGGAGGCCAAGCACGCGGAGGCGATCAGCACCTTCCTGCGTGACGACCTGCTGGGCGCCGCGGCGCCGTCGGGATCGAGCGAGGCCGGGCCCGAGGTCAAGCTGGTCACGGCCCTGGATGCCGCCAGCCGGCGCATGGACCAGGCCGTGGCCGAGGGCGGATCGCTGCACGGGGAGCCGGAGGTCGAGGCGGCCCTGCGCCTGACCCTGGGCGAGACCTACAACTCCCTCGGCGTGTGGGACGTGGCGATCCGGCAGCTCGAGCGCTCGATCGCGATCAGCGAGGAGCTCGGGGAGACGGACGGCGAGGACTTCCTGTTGGCGCGCCTGCAGTTGGTCCGGGCGACCACCCGCCGCGGCGACATCGAACCGGCCCTGGCCCTGGCCCTGGAGCTGCGCGAAGAGGTCGAACGGGTGGCGGGGGCCGATTCGGAGTTGGCCCTGCGCGTGCTGCTCCAGCAGGCCTCCCTGGTCTACCTGCAGGGCCGCCTGACCGACGCACTCGACCTCAACGCCACCGCGCGCGAGCGAGCCGTCGCGATCCTGCCCGCCGACGATCCGCTCCTGCTCGACATCACTGCCCAGGCGGCGATCGTGCTCGACGTGATGGGCCGCAACGACGAGGCCGTGGCCGCCCAGCGCGAGATCCTGGCCGCCAAGCGGCGCGCGGTCGGCGCCGACGAGCCGGAGACGATCCTCGCGCAGTTCAACCTGGCCACGATCCTCGACAACGGCACGCCGGAGGGAGCGGCGGAAGCCGCCACCCTGATCGAAGACGGCCTGGAGCGCGCCGAGCGGATCCTGGGCCGCACCCACCCCGACCACGTGCGCGGCCGCCACCTCCTGGCGATCATCCGCATGAAGCAGCCTGCGCACCTGGCCGAGGCCGAGACCCTGGCCAGCGGCGCCCTCGAGGACGCGCGCGAACGCCAGGGCGCCGACAGCACCGCCGTGCTCCGCATCGGCCGCACCCTGGGCAAGATCTACGCCGCCCAAGGCCGCGGCGACGAGGCCGAACAGCTCTTCCGCGACCTGATCGAAGCCGGCGAGGCCGCCGGCCGCGCCGAGCACATGAGCCTGATCTCGCTCTACAAGGACCTCAGCAACCAGCTCTACGGCCAGGGCCGCCTGGAGGAGGCCCTCGAGCTCTACGAGATCAGCCTCGAGTACGAACGCGAACGCTACGAGCCGGGCAACCCGCGCCTGGTGGGGTCGCTCTACAGCGTCGGCTACATCGCCAAGCGCCTGGGTCAACTCGAGCGCGCGGAGGAACTCCTACTGGAGGTCCATGAGCGGGCTCACGAGGTTTGGGGCGCCGCTGGCACCTACACCCTCTCGACCGTCAACACGCTAGCTAGCCTGCGCTTCGACGCCGGCCGCTTCGACGCCGCCGCCGAAGTCCTGACCGAGGCCCTGGAGCGCCTCGACGCCGAGTTGGAAGATCCCCTGGATCCCCGCCGCCTCGACGTCGCCATCAACCTCCACGAGTGCAACGCCGCCGCCGGCCTCACGGACCAGGCCCTAGCCGGCCTGGTGGAGCTGCGCGACGCCCTGGCCGAACGCGGTGACGAGGCCGAGAAGCACCGAGCGCGCATCGCCGAGTTGCTGGCGACGATCGAAGCCGGTCGCTGAGACGCGGGCGCGCGGCAACTTCTGCGCTGCGGTCCCACTCCCCGAGATCGACGCACGCCACGTCGCAGGGGTCCAGTGAACGAACGCCTGGCCCAACACCTCCGGCGTGACCTCGAGCTTTGCCTCGCAGCGAACGACCCGCTCGCCACCCAGCGCCAAGCGCCTCGCGGACCTCAACCCTGAGCGCTCGCAAGCTCCCCCGACGAATCACCGCGCCACATCGCCTCGGCATGGAACCCGCCCACGTCCATCTCCAAGACCGAGCGGCCAGCGGAGCGAGGCTCCTGATGCAACCATCGCCGGACCAACGTCCTGCCCCTCAGAGCGATCATTCGAGACATTCATTCGTTCACACCCACCCAAGACGGGTCCCGACTGCCAACACTGAGCATCAGCGGTGGCGCGTAGCACCGTCCGCTGCATGCTGCTGTCAGACGCCCAACTCACGCCCTCGCCCATTCTGAGAAGTGGAGCGCAGCCTGTTCCAGGACGGTCTGCGTCGCTCTCTCCTGCTTGTCGGGCGGGTAGCCATGCTTGCGAAGGATGCGCTTGACGACCATGGTCAGGCTCTTGCCCGAGCCCTGGGTGTGCCACACGACCCCCACGCGCCGGTCGCCAGGCTTACCGCCGGGCCGCCGGCCCGACTCGTATCGCCCGCCCCCCTCGGCCACGTGGTCCGCTCGTGCGAACTCGGCCGCACGCAGCGTCTCGCCCACCGCCACCTGCACGGCGTGGAACTGGTGGTACCGTCGATCTTCTTGACGATGCGCCCACCGCCGTCGTCTTCGAACACGACGAAGTCGCGCACCAGGTCGAGAAAGCCCCGCGGCGCCGGCAGCCCCTCGATCACCACCTGGAGCTCATGGCTATGCGCGTCGGCCACGGCCTCGCCCGAGATCGTGCGCCAGGGCTTGAACCACTCACGCCCGGCGGTGAGCGTCCCGGCGCGCGCATCGACGCCGTCGGAGACGATCAGCACGGCGCTCGTCGCGAACAGCGCCGGCACCTCGGCTTTGTAGGTCTGGCCTCGGGGATCGGGTCAAAACCGGCCAGTTGTGATCGGGTCAAATGCGGCCAGTTGGAGCGACCGGGACGGGTGTCGGTTTAGCGGATTTCAGTCGTTCAAGGCAAGCACGGGTTGATCCGTTCTTGCGCTGGCCCGCTTCTGAGTGCGCCAGCTCTTGGGTCCACACTTCAGGACGTGCGCGTGGTGCAGCAGCCGATCGAGCAGTGCTGTGACAGCCGCGGTGTCTCCGAGGAGCTTGCCCCAGTCGTCGACAGGCCGGTTCGAGGTCAGGATGGTGCTGGTCCGCTCGTAGCGCCGGATGATGAGCTCGAGCAGATCCTCGGCCGCGGTATGCGGCAGCTTGCGCATGCCCAGGTCGTCGACGATGAGCAGTGGGACCTTCTCCATCTTGGCCAGGTACTCGCTGCGGGCGCCGTCGAGCGTCGCGTCGGCCATCTCCTCGATCAGGACGTGGGCCTCGCGGTAGGCGACGGCCCAGCCTTGCAAGATCGCAGCCTGCCCGATCGCCTGGGCGAGATGGCTCTTGCCGGTGCCGGGGGGGCCCAGGAAGAGAGCGTCCTCAGCCTTCGAGACGAAGCGAGCGGTCGCGAGGTCGAAGACCAGCCGGCGATTCATCTTCTTGTTGAAGTCGAAGTCGAAGTCGTCGAGCCTTCGATCCGCATCTCGGAAGCGGGCGTACTTGATGCGGCGCTCGATCAGTCGATCCCCTCGCCGCTCGAGCTCGTCCGAGACGAGCTGGGAGAGGAGGTCGATCGGAGGCATGCGCTCGGTCTGGGCTTCGAGCAGTCGTGTCTCCAGGGTGTTAGCCATGCCCGAGAGCCGCAGCTTCCTCAGGGCCTTGTCGATCTCGATCCTGTTCATTGGGTTCCAGTTTCGGTTCTGGAGTCGATCAGGTCGCGGTACAGCGAGAGTTCGCGGATCAGCGGATCCACCTGCCGCAGCGAGAGCGGCGCCGGTGGCTTGCGGTCGATCCACTTCTTGACGAAGCGGTAGTTGGGAGCGCCGACCTCGAGGGCGACGGCGCACGCCTTCTCGATCGGTGCGTCGCCGTACTTCTTTACGAGGGACAGCACGCCCTGGATCTGGCGCACGCCGCCCTGCTCGCGCCTCTTGTGGATCTCCTCGCACAGCGCGCCCACGGACGCACCCGCGCCGCGAGACCTGGCAAGCAGTTGCAGCGTCGTGACAGGCGTCTTCGCCGGACGATCCGACGGATGGACCGAGCGCCATCCTCGAGGCTTCTTGCGATGCTCGCGCAGGAGCTCGCCGGTCCCGAGGTCGAGCAGACGCACCCAGTTACCGCTCCACTGCACCGCGACCTCGCGACCGATCCAGCCGGGCGGCGCTCCGTAGTAAGCGGCATCGACTTCGACGCAGCCGTCCAGGTGGACCGTGCGTGCGCCGTACTGGAAGTAGCCAAAGGGCTCGACTGGCAGTGCTTGCAGCGTCGGCTGCTCCTCGGCAAACATCGCGGCGACCTGACGCTTGGTCGTACCGTGGATGCGCGTGTCGGCCCAGCGTTCCGTCCAGCGATCGAGATGAGCCTGAGCGTCCTTCAAGCTCTCGAAGCGCATCCCCTTGAGCGCCGTGTCCTGGGCGTAGCCGACTGAGCGCTCGACCTTGCCCTTGCGATCGGGATGCCGCACGCGCGCAGGCAGCGCGACGACGCCGTAGTGCGCGAGCATGTCGCGGTATAGCGGGTTCAGATCGGGGTCGTACACGTCGGGCTTCAGCACGCCTTCCTTCAGGTTGTCGAGCACGACCGTCCTCGTCGTGCCGCCGAGACGGCGGAAGGCGTCTTCGTGCAGCTCGCACCACGTCTGCGAGCTCGACTTGAAGCACAAGAGCCAAACCGCCTTGCGGCTGCACCCGAGCGTCAGCGCGAAGAGCCGTGTCCGGCGGTACTTGCCCGTCTCGGGGTGACGCACCATCGGGCCCGTGCCGTAGTCCACCTGTGCTTCCTCGCCCGCCGCGGTCACGATCGTGGGGTGGGCTTCGCGAGCGACGCTGCCCCGTAGCTTGTGCACGAAGCGCCGTACGCTCTGGTAGCCGGCCTCGAAGCCGTGCTCGTCCACCAGCTCCTGCCAGATCGATTTCGCATTACGGCCCCTCGCCACAGCCGCTTCGATCTGCTCGCGGAAGGCCTCGCACCGGCTCGCCATCGGACTCCAGCCTGGAGCCGGCGCCCGCTCGAGGTCGGTGGTCACCTGACTGGCCGCTCTTGGATCCGGCCCGGGGTCGGTGATCGGGTAACTGGCCGCATTTGAATCGGCCTCGGAGTCGGTGGTCGGGCAACCGGCCGCATTTGAATCGGCCTCCAGGCGCCGCTGACGCCGCCCCCGGACTTCGATCCCGGCCGCCTTCAGATGACGGCTCACCGTCTCACGACGCACCCCCGTCGCATCCTCGATGCGCCTCATCGACCAGCCCAGCCGGCCCAGTGCTCGGATCTGCTCTTGCTTCTCGTGCTTCAAGACGTTGCCCATCCGGCACGAAGAGCACACGCCCTCCTGCCGCGTCAACGTCCCGGGATCACCCCTTCAACTGGCCGCTTTTGACCCGATCACTACTGGCCGGTTTTGGGTGATCCCCAAGGGTCTGGAGCTGCTGCAAGGCGGTCCAGATCGTGGCGTCTTCGCTGGCGGCGTTCTTCAGCTCGAGCACGGCGAGCGATAAGCCGTTGACGAACAGCACCACGTCCAGCCGGCGGGTGTGCTTGTTCTCGACCACCGTGAACTGGTTGACGGCCAGCCAGTCGTTGCCGGCGGGGTCGTCGAGATCGATCACCCGCGCCTGGGCGCCGCGGATTGCGCCCTCGGCGTCGCGGTACTCCACCGTCACACCGTCCACCAGCAGGCGATGGAGCGCGCGGTTGCGCTGGATCACGTCTGCGCCTTCGGGGCCGGTGAGCTTGCGAAAGGCGCCTTCCAGCGCTGCGCCGGGGAGCTCGGGGTTGAGGCGGGCGAGAGCTTCGCGCAGACGCTGGGCAAGAATCACCTCGCCGTAGTCCGACCGCTCGGCGGCGGGCGAGTCCGGGGCGATGTCCGGACCGTGCGCAATCTACCAGCCGCCAGCCTCCAACCATGCCAGGGCGGCTTCCTCGACGACGGACTCGGTGCAACGCCCGCTCAAGGCTGAATCCAATGCGATACCGGCCGCTCGAGGAAGTCGTCGAGCGCGATGCCGTCGCCTCCGACCAACAGCATGCGCTGCGGCTTGAACGCCTCGGTGAACGCGGCCGCCCCCGGGCCTACTCTTCCTGTGGTCGTGCTCTTGACCTCGATAGCGATGACGCGGCGGCCCGCGCGCACCACGAAATCGACCTCGGCGCCGCGATCGCGCCAGTAGAACAACTCACATTCACCGCACGCGGCCGCGTTGGCCAGATGCGCGCCAACCGCGGATTCCACCAGTCGGCCTCGAAACTCGTGGTCGCTTCGAGCCTCGGCGGGCGACAGTCCGACCATTGCGTTCATCAGCGCCGTGTTCAGCACCTGCAACTTCGGACTCGAGCCGCGACTACGCGCCGCACCGCCCGCGAACTTCTGCAAGCCGCGGACCATCCCGGCTCCGGACAACAGGTCCAGGTAGTGGGCCAACGTGGTCGTGTTGCCGGCGTCCTGGAGCTGCCCGAGCATCTTGGTGTAGGAAAGGATCTGGCCGGAATAGCTGCAGGCCATCTCGAAGAGCCGGCGCAGCAGCGCGGGCTTGTCGACTCGGGTCAGCAGCAATACGTCGCGGGAGATCGAGGTCTCGATCAGGCTGTCGATGACGTAGCTGCGCCAGCGGCGCGGTTCCTCGGCGAGCGGTGCAGCGCCGGGATAGCCGCCGAAGTACAGGTACTGGTCGAGATCGAAGCCGAAGGCGTCGCGCATCTCCGCGAAGGTCCAGTGCGGCAAGTGCAGCAACTCGAAGCGGCCGGCCAGGCTTTCGGTCATACCGCGTGCGATCAAGAGCGGCGCCGACCCGAGGAGCACCACGCGCAGCGGGAGCTTGCTCTTCGTGTCCTGGTCCCAGAGTCGTTTGACGGTCTCGGACCAGTCGGGGATCTTCTGGATCTCGTCGAGGGCCAGCACCACGCCGGCCTTTCCCGCCCCCTTCGCTTCGAGGCGCGCGGCTTCCCACTGCTGCGCGATCCACTCGGCGCCGCGCAGGGTCGGCTCGTCGGCACTGGCATAGCGAACGCCCGGACCGAGCTCGTCGGCCAGCTGCTGGACCAGCGTGGTCTTGCCGACCTGTCTCGGCCCGGCCACGACCTGGATGAAGCGGCGCGGCTCCGCCAGCCGGCGGCGAAGTTCGGCGATCTGGGGGCGCTGGTAGGGGCTTGACGAATTACTCAGCATGGTGAGTAGTTTTACTCAACGACCTGAGCAGGGCAAGCGGCATCGATCACCTGCGGCCTCCAGCCAGGCGAGCTCGGCCTCTTCGACGACCGACTCGGTGATGCCGCCACGGCTGGTTACGGCGCGTCCTCCTCGAGCAGGCGGAGCACGAGCCGGATCATCAGCTCCTTCTGCTCCGGCGCGCTCTCGGCGACCAGCAGCGCCAGCGCCCCCATGGCGTTGTCCGCCAGCCGCGGCCGGGCCGTCTGCGCGCAAGAGCAGCCCGTTGCGCCGCAGGTACTCCAGGAAGAGCAACGGGCCGATGCGCCTGTTGCCGTCCGAGAACGGGTGGTCCTTGATGACGAAGTAGAGCAGGTGCGCCGCCCGTACCTGGGTGCTCGGGTAGAGGTGGTCGGGTCTTCGGAGCAAGCTGAGGGCCGGGATTAGCTGGCTCCGACGACCCGACCACCTCTCCCCTGGCCGGTCACGTCGGCCATCCTCACCCACACGAGACCCTGAAGCCCCCATCAAGTAGGCCGGGCGGCTATCCAAGAGTGCTATCCCCCTCGCTACCTCGTATGCCTCGCAGCCGCGATGCCCTCAGAGCTGCAACGTCAGAACGGTACTTCTCAAGAACCCCCGCTCGGTCCGATCGCGCCACCTCCAAGATTCGTATCCAAGAAGTCGAACATCCCTCTGCTGCGTCTTCCCACCAAGCGCAGAGAGCAAGCTCAGCAGTCTCTGCCAAGGCCATCGGATGGGCGGGTTTGTCTTCGCCACCGGCTCCAAAACTCGACCAATCAGATGTGCCTGAGGGAAGCGGCCATCTCGGCTCTTCCTCGCCCAGGACAACGAACGACCAAAGCGACGACGCTCGAATCTTGCCCGCCGATCTCGGCAAGATGAACCAATCTTGCGAAGCGAGGGTTGCAAGTGACAGTCCTCGAGTCGCAACTACCGCGCGAGCTGCTCGCTCACTCCATCCATCAGAGAGTTCGATATCTGGATCATTAATGGCAGTCTTGAGCTGCGAGACGACCCGACACATTCTGGACGCGAGATCTGGATTGTAGATACCTACTCGGCGGTCAAACCGGCCCGGCCTAATCGCCGCATCATCTAGAAGCTCAAGGTAATTGGTCGCAAGGAGGTACGCAAATGAGCGCCGTCGCGCCGCCTCGTGCAGACGGGACAAGCGCGGAAGCATGTTTCCCGTCAGAAAAGAAAGCGGCGTCAGCGCATGCGACGGATCAACCTTCTTGCGGGTCCGAATGACGGGGTCGAACTCGTCGAAGAGGATGACTGACCTTGTCACGCTGCAGAGCATCGAGAGGATGAGTTCAGTTCGCAACTCAATCTTGTCGGGGCCATCTCGAAGAAGATCGCTTGGTGCAATCACGATCAGCGGCACACCACAGCTCGCGGCTAGGGACTCCGCAAGCGTCGTCTTGCCTGTTCCCGGCGGTCCATAGAGAATCGCTGACGAGACTGTAGACTTGACTCTGCGGCCTTGGGCGCTGAGGACATGCGCCCTCATCCACTCCAGGTCGTGCGTCACCGGGGCTCTCTCTCTCTCAGACCAATCCATCGACGCCACCCCAAGGTCGGTGCAGATTAGGTCCCGGATCCGCGGTTTCGAGCTGAGGCTCTCAGGTGAGAATGAGAGGAAACAACCTCTCACTTGTCTGTTAATCTGCGCATCAACACATCTCACCAGGCGATCGAGCGCGAGTAGGTTGACTGCTGACACCCAGGGAGACGATTGCCCGTGATCTGATGCCCCCACTCTGGTCCACGACAGCTTGCCGTTCTCGTGTTGGGCATCGGACTCGAGCGACAAGGCAAGGCGACGCACGTCGTCTGTTGACAGATCATACTCCGACTTCTCGGCGACGTGTGCGAGCGCCCGAATCACATGTGCGTTGATCGCTCGCTTCTCTTTGCCTCCCTTTGAGACCTGAAAGGGGGGGCCGAGGGGGAACTGTCCGGCCTTGCCAAGGGCGTCAAGAGCTGTCTTTACGACATCGCGAAATGGGCCAGTGGCCCAATCGCCCCCAAGGCTACCAGCAGTATCGGCGGCGAATACAAGATCATGGATCCTGTCTTGCGCGTTCTGTTGGCTGACTTGCCACAATCGTTCGAAGAGGAGGGCTCGTGAGAAAGACCTCATTGGGCCAAGGCACCTACGTAGAATGACTGCGACGTGTCGCAATCCCTCCTTTCCAGCTCGTCTAACCCTCGGTCGTTCACGGGCTGACGTCGCCTGCGCCGACAACTCTTCCAAAACTCTCGTAACGGACAAGATTGTCGCCTGAGCGAAATCGTGCGGCGTGCTTGTGAGGGCAAATCGGGATAGCGAAGAGCTGGCCTGCTTCGATCCCTGGCTGTTTGGCCCCGCGCCCGGGGGGGCGCTAGTCGAAAGCTGGTTTGTCAGCGACTCGTCAGTCCGAAAACGCTCGATGTCTTCTAGTGCCTGCTCAGCTTGCGCTAGTGATCTTGCGCAGAATCGGCGGAGCCCCTCCCAGACGCTCTGCGCAGCGGAAACTGAGTCTAGAGCGTTAGGCAGAGTGTCGACGCGAAGAAGTGACGAGCTCGAAGAATCGCGAAGAATCGTTGCAAGGGCAATGCCTGATCGCCCGATCTCGCCCTCCGTCCACTTCTGGTCTAGCGGCGTTTCAGGGAGAGATGTGGCATCATCGACGAGTTCGATGTACTCGGTAATCTGTTCGACCTCTTGAAGCATCGATGCCGTCCCGTCGAAGAGCGCCGCGAGTCGTCCAATCGCGCGAGCGCATTCGGTGGTGACAAAGGTCGAAAGGGTGCCGCCGTTCTCGCCTGCCTTTGCGGCGCCAAAGTGCCCGCTCGGTAGGTCAACGGTGAGAACCTCTCGAAGGATCCTGTAGATGCAGTTGAATGCTGAAGTCGGGATGTACCCCAGTGGTGCGCCGTCATTCGCTGATGAAGTCGAGTCGTCCGCTAGCGGCAGCTCGTCAATGACGGTTCGCAGGTGTTGGGCGGCAAGGAGTACACTAATTTCGCCGTCATCGGAAGATGCGGCACTTCCCTCGTCAGCGGGCATTGAGGGAAACAGAGTGCGAATCCTGGCCTCGTCCCGCTTCTTGTACAGCTCAAGGTGCGCGATGGCGGGGAAGTCTTCTGCTGCTACGGGCAACCCTAGTCCGAATGCGAGATGCTTGACTCGACGCAGAAGGAGGTCGGTGAGTGGGGAGTCTGGCTTGTCCCAGCCATCTGAGAATGAGGTTGATACACCGTCCACGAGAGTGGCGACGCCTCGTTCGCGTCGGCGCTCGAGATCTCGTCTGAGTTCATCTAGTTCATCGACCGCGCGGAAAGACTCGAGCAACTCTTCCGTAGAAAGAATCTTGTTGTGTGTCATCGTCGAGCGCCTTCCGACCCTAGAGCCCCGTGTCCGAGAGAGGCTCATCGCTTTCGAGCCAGTCGATGAGGTCTTGAAGGCGTGCAGGGCGCGCCCCTGGGCGGCGTACCGCGAACGAGGCGGCGATCGTAGCTAGCGCAGCTGCGGTTGCGAGATCTGAGCCGGCGGCGGCTGCGATGGCCAATGTGGCTATTACTGAATCGCCAGCGCCGACAACATCGACTGGCGAGCGATTCAGGGCCGGAAGATGTAGTAGCGCGTCTCGGGGCGAGCCTGAGGTTGTCTTATCCCTCCGGTAGAGAGCCATGCCGTCGCTACCAAGGGTCAGGAGAACGTTGTCGACCTGCATTCTGCGTGCGGTTTCGGGGAGTGATCTACGACAGCGGTCAATGATCTGGCCCAACTCGATGTCGTGTGTGGTCGCTTGTTTCGATCGAAGCGGGACTCCCTGATTGCGTTCGAACTCGACGCGGTTTGGCTTGACCAGCGTAGCGCCGCGGTATCGCCAGAAGTTGCGATGCTTGGGATCGACAAAGGCTGGGATCTTTGCGTCCTTGGCCGCGCGCATGGCAGCATCGATTGTCTGGGCATTCATTACACCTTTGTCGTAGTCGGCGATGATGATGGCGTTCGCACTCGGCGCCTGTTGCGCAATAGTTTCGCAGACAAGTGCGCACGTCTCGTCGGAGAGCGTGTCGTCGACTTCGATGTCGCAGCGAAAGAGATGGGCGGCATCTTCAATTAGCCTCGCCTTCAGCGTTGTTGGCCTGGGCTCTCCTTGAATCGTCGTCGGTTCGCTGATGAGGGTTGTTGTGCCGCCAGCTGCGCCGTGGTCTATGCCTTCATGCTGAAGGAGGGCTATAAGCTCGTCGCGGCGCGAATCGGCGCCAGTGACGCCGATAATTGTCGCGTCGGCCCCGAGGTGGCGTACGTTCGTGGCTACGCAGCCTGCACCGCCGAGGAGGATCTCCTCTCGGGCCGCTCGAAATTTGGGAGTGCGCCGTCCCGACTCATCGGTTTCCGAACGCAGCTCAGTGTAAATGTACTTGTCAATCATTATATCGCCGATGATTAGGATCCGCTGATCCTTGAAGGACGTGACAAGTCGACGGGCGATGTCGCGGTCGATTGAGAATCGACTAGGCATGGCATGAAGGGCGGCGGGAGCGATTGGGCGATGGCTGTAGCAACCTACAACTAGTGCCTTCGCTTTGTACCTGAGGTGCGTCGTCCGGGCAAGGGAGGAGAGACCGGGCGTCAGCGGCGCTCTCGACCGTCCCTCGATTCGGTGGACATGGGACTTGGGTGGTTTCGTGGGCCTGTGAACCTTGGAGTGGGGGGGATAGCGGAGTCCGGCGAATCGCAAGCGGTCCGGTCCGGGTACATAGGTAACACATGTGTCCGGGGACATGGGTGACATCGACGGCAGACAGCGGGTCGACCAAGGTGTCTCCTGGCCTGGATGCCGTGGCATCAGACCAACCAAGTGAATGAGCGCCTGAAGTTCATTGCGGAGGCTCAGCGTGGCCGTCGATCCATGGTCGAACTCTGCGAGGAGTTCGGGATCAGCCGCAAGACGGGGTACAAGCTCCTCGGGCGGTATCAGCAGGATGGACCCGAGGGCCTTCGCGACCGATCGCGAGCACGGAAGAAGCATCCGAATCAAACGCCGGACGACGTAGAGGCTGCGATCCTCCGTGTTCGGAAGGCCCATCCGAGTTGGGGGTCGAAGAAGATCCTGTCGATCCTCGAGCGTGACCGACCGGAACTGACTCTTCCGGCTCGGAGTACGGTGGATGCGATTCTGCAGCGCGCGGGAGTCGTCGTGGCGAGAAGAGCAAGGTCGCGGAGGTGTGGATACCACGGTGCGCCTGTCGTCGACGCCCAGGCGCCGAACGATGTCTGGTCGATCGACTACAAGGGCTGGTTTCGCGTCGGAGACGGGACGCGGTGCGACCCGCTCACGGTCAATGACGTCGACAGCCGCTTCTCGCTCGAGTGCCGCGCCATGGTGGGTCCGAAGCTGGAGGACGTCCGACGCCGCCTGGAAGAGCTGTTCTACACCTTCGGGCTGCCCAGCTACATGCTCAGCGACAACGGCTCGCCGTTCGGCTCCCGAGGGCTTGGCGGTCTCTCGCGATTGGGCGTCTGGATGTTGGGGCTTGGCGTGCAGCCGGTCTTCATTCAGCCGGGGCGACCGGATCAGAACGGGCGGCACGAGCGCTTCCGCGAGACGCTGAAGGCGGAGACGGCCTCGCCCCCGCGATCTTCCATCAGAGCTCAGCAGCGAGCTTTCGATAGCTTCCAGCAGGTCTACAACAACGAGCGCCCGCACGAGTTGCTGAAGATGCGGACTCGGGCCGAGGTCTATCGAGAGTCGAAGCGCGAGATGCCTGACGACTTGGTCGATCACGAGTACCCCGACGAGTTCGAAGGGACGGATCGATCAAGTGGGCACGAGGTTTCGTCTTCGTGGGCGAGGCCATGGCCGGCGAGATGGTCGGCCTTGAAGCGGTCGAGGACGACCACTGGGCTGTTCACCTCGGCCCCGCTCGCCTGGGCGTTCTCAGCGATCGGCTGTCAAGGTTCGGCTGGTCAGGTCCACCCTCAGTTCGGCCAAGCTGGTCCAGCTCAGTGCCCTCGGAAATCAGTCATTGAGTGCTCGGCAAGGGAGGTTCGGAGCGCCAGAAAGGGGCGCCCAGGAGGGGCTGGAAAAACAGATCCTCCAGTTCGGCCAAGCTGGTCCACCTCGATCGGGGCATCAGACAGCCTCGCGCCCTTTGGTCGGCGGGTTGCGGTAGGAGCTCCCTTCCATCACCAGGACGTGCGAGTGGTGGAGCAAGCGGTCCATCGCGGCGGAGGCCATCAGGTCGTCGCGGAAGAGCGGGTACCACTCCTCGATGGCGCGGTTCGACGTGACCACGATCGAGCCCCGCTCGTAGCGAGCTCGGATCACCTCGTACAGGTCGATCGGCTCGTCACCTTCGAGCGGCCGCAGGCCGAGGTCATCGAGGATCAGCACGTCCGGCGTTGTGTAACGCAGGAGCCGCTTGTCCCAGCCTTGGTCGGCCCGTGACGACCGCAGCTGGGTGAGCATCCGGTGGGCGGTCGTGTACAGCGCTGAGTGGCCAGCGCGGCAAGCGCGTTCTCCCAGCGCCTGGGCGATGTGGCTCTTGCCGACGCCGGCAGGCCCGATCAGCAGCACGTTCTCCTGCTTCGCGACGAAGCCACAGGTCGCGAGGTCGATGATCTTGGTCTTGGGGATCTGCGGGTTGAAGGACCACTCGAAGTCGTCGAGCCGCTTGGTGGTTTCGAAGGTCGCGCGTCGCAAGCGCATCTCGAGCTGCTTCGAGTCGCGCCGCTCGACCTCGTCGCTGCAGAGGCGGAAGAGGAATTCGGAGTGGCTGAGATCCGCATCGACGGCTTCCTTCGTGCGCAGGTCGAGCGTCTGAAGCACGCCCGAGAGCCGGAGCTTCTTGAGTACGGGGACGAGGTCAGCGGCGATCGCCATGGGTCTTCTCCTGGAGTGCTGTGAGCGTTTCGCGCGGGTTGCGGGCGAACATCGATCCCTGAGACCACGCTCGCCCGGACTCCTCCGGCAGGGGCTCGAGGTCGAGCCCCTGCTTGAGGATGCTCTTGATGCTGCGGTACTCGAGGCAGCCGAAGTGCAGCGCGCGTCTGGCCGTCGCGCGTGCGCGCTCGCGCGGAAAGCCCTCGAGATGCGTGACGACCGCCTGCACCTTGCGCAGCTGGTAGAGCACATCGTCGGAGTCGAAGATCGCGGCAGCGAGCACTTCGACCTCCTCACCGATCACCCGAGCACGCACGATCCAGTGCTCGCGGCTGCGGTGCCGGAGGTCACGGCGGTGCTCGGGGAGATGCGACTCGATCGTGCTGCGCTTGCCGCGCGGCACACGCGAATGAGCGTGAAGACGGCAGTCCTCGGCGTAGATCACAATCGAGTGCGTCGTGCAGCGCAGCCAGAGGTCTTGGCCCAGCAAGGTCCACGGCGCGGAGTAGAAGGCGCCGTCGACCTGGACGTGGCTGTCACGATGCAGGCGTGCCTTCTTCCAGATCACGAGCTCCCACCGCGACTGCGGCAAGCTCAGCAGGGCAGCGCGCTCTTCCTCCTCGAAGTACTCGAGCGGTGCGCGGCCAGTCGTCCCGTGCCGGCGCCGCCCTGCGATCTCCAGCGTCCAGCGCCGCAGCGCCCGCCGGTCCTCGTGGATGTCGACGGACTCGTGCGTAGCGAAGAAGTTTCCCTTCGTGTAGCGCACTCCGCGCTCGACCTTGCCCTTCTTCTCCGGCGCGCGTGGCGGCGTCGGGTCGATCTGGAATCCGTAATAGCGTGCGAGTTCGACGTACGTGCGGTTCAAGACGGGTTCGCCGTCCACGCCGAACGAGGCCCGAATCACTGCCGCCTTCAAGTTGTCGGGCACGATGACGCGCGGCACGCCGCCGAAGTACTCGAACGCCTCGACATGCAGCCTCACCCAGGTCTCGATCTTCTGGTCGAAGACGATCTGGGTGTGCATGTGGCGGCTGCAGCCGAGCGTCATCACGAAGAGCCAGCTCTTGCGCAAGACGCCGCGCTCGGGGTCGTAGCGCTTCCCGACGTAGCCGAAGTCGACCTGGGCCACCTCGCCCGCGGTCGTCTCGACGGAGATGGCTACGTCCGTCGGCTTGGGACCCTCCGCGTCGGCGAGTCGCAGCACCAGACGCTTGATGGCCGAGAGGCTGCCGTCGAAGTCCGGCTCGTTCAGGCGTAGCCAGTCGTGGATCGCACTCGGCCCGGCCCCCTTCTTCCGCAGCCGCTCGATCGTCGCGACCCACCGCTCGACCGAGGAGCGCTGCTGCGGCGCCTGCCTCGACTGGACGTGCTCCTCGACTGCCGCTCGCAGCTGATCGAGGTCGGGCAGCTCGTTAGGCGCGCCCTCGAGCAGCCCCGCCGTAGCGAGCGCGCGCATGTAGGCACGGATCGTGTCCCGCCCAATGTGCAGCTGTCGCGCGATCCCTCGCGATCCCTGCCCCAGCCTGTGCAGGCGGAGCATCTCCTGAAGTCTGTGCATGTCGGTCCTCCTGGCGCCCATCCATCCTCCTTGGCTCGTGGGAGCCGAAGAGGATGAGGGCGGTCAGTAGACCGGCGGGAGGACCTTCGGGACTGGCGGCGGTGGACCAGCTTGGCCGAGCTGAGGTGGACCAGCTTGGCCGAACCAGGGTGGACCAGCCTGGCCGATCTCACCCGCCCATCACCCCGCCGCCGGGGTGGACCAGCTTGGCCGGGCTACAGGTGGACTTGATACCCCGAGCTGCAACATCGGCTTCGGACAATCATCCCGGTCGAGCACGACCGGTCCGAATGAGGTGTCACCCATGTGCCTGGTCACCCTCGAAATTCCGATATGTCACGCCCGGGACCGTGGCGCTCAGCCAGCCACCCCCCAGCGGGGCGGGAGCCCCGGAGCGTCCTCGTCGCTACGCTCCTCGTCCTCTCCGGGGCTCCCGCCCTGCTGGGGGGCTCGCGCAGTCTCTCGGAACTCCCAGGTGTCACCCATGTGCCCGGGCAGACCTGTTACCCATGTTCCGGGTTGCACAGGCCGCGGTTCTGCGCTTCCTGGGTAGAGTCTCGAAGGACCAATGGGTCCGGGGGAGAAGGCCAATACCTTCTGGGGGCTTCAGGGTTTCGTGAAAGGTGGTCGGGTCTTCGAAGCCAGCTGAGGGCCTTCTGACCGAGGAGCACGGCAGCCAATCCCGACCATGATCTCATCGATGGTCGACTACCAGTTGGCTGGAGGCTACAGAACGCTGCGGGGGAGCGGAAGCCTTCGAGCTGAGCCGCCGACTCTCAGGAGCCGTCGCCCGCACGGCTCCGGGAGACCTCACCGACAAGGGGGTGTTCCACCGACGCCCATTCCTGCAACATGGTCGTATCGAACCGCCCTCTGCCCAACGGCTCCGGCCGCTCCGGCGCCCCCTCCCTCAGAAATCGAGCCAACCCCCTCCACCGCTTCCCGTAGCATCACTAATGGATCGAAAGCCCCTCTCCGCATGAACGCACTCACTTGGAATGTCGTCGTCGCGGGTCGTTGGAACACAGCGATCTTGACGCCTGCGGGCATCGCCACGCGTGTGTTCCGGCTGCCAGTGGGCACCCCGGTCGAGGTTCACGTACCAATGGATGGTGTTGCCCCTCACAGGGTGGTTCATAACGCCTGCGTTGCAACAGTTTCGTCCGACAGACTGATCATCGAGCCAAGCGCTGCGACCCCCGACAGCCTTGTTCTCGCTATGAGATTCGCTGTGAATGCCATTGAATCACTCCCGGAGACGCCGCTAACGGCCGCCGGCTACAACGTTCGATTCGGGTCTGAGGGCGATTCCACTGACCTCCTTGAACTCACGAGCATCGCATTAGATAAGTCAGTGTCGGATGCTGGATTCTCAATCAAGGGGCGCGCAACTAAACGCACACTCGAGATCGAGCCAGGCGTGGTCAACCTAGAGATCACCAGCCATCAAGACGGCAACGTCCTCGTCGGACTCAACTTCCACCTCCAATCCCAGGATCCGGATTCGCTGAAGGCCTGGCTTCAGATCTCGCCGGCCGAGCTAAGCGCCCAGATCGCTTCACTCGTCGCCACCCTGGGCCAGACATACATCGGTAGTCAGGATGACTGAAGAATCGGGTTTCCTCGAGCCTCAAGAACTCGGTGAGCAAGCAAAGCAGTTCTACTACCAAGAGGCCGAGGCGTTCGAGGCCACAGGCACCCCTGATACCAGTAGTGCCGTCGCAATTGTGCGTTGCCTTCAGACTTCAAAGACTGAAGGTAGTCTGAGAATCCGATACGCTCCTCACGAGAGTGAAGACGCGGCCGCTAGCACAGACGTGTAGCCCCGGCGCCGTTCCTTTCCGATGGTGAGCCACTGGACTTACAAGCCCGTCGATGCCGAACAGGACCTTGACCAAGGCGACATCGTAATTCTGTCGGAGGGGCTGAAGAGTTTGCTCCAGGAGGTGCATCCACACTTTCTTGACCCAAAGTACCTGGCATTCATGGTCCTGACTCAGTCGTGCGATTTGGTGCGCCGCAAGGGAGAGTGTAAGTCGCGATACATCACACTTGCGTGCATTCGCTCGCTTGAAGACGTCCTAATTGGATTGCTAGATCAGGTTTGCGCTGGAATAGGCGGCGGAACATACCGCGAGGAATCTCGGGGCGAGGCAAAGCGACTACTTCAGAGGATAATAAATCAGAACGAGCAAGCGCTCGGACTCTTCTATCTGCATCCGGATGCAGATGTAGGCATCGCTGTGCCTTCCATAGCAATGCTGCAAGTCAGCATTGCGGTCCGCCGCGATCACTACGACACGATCCGAAGCGCGCGGGCCGGAGCACTTGATAGCGAGTTTCGCAACAAGCTCGGCTGGCTTGTAGGGAACCTCTACTCCCGCATCGGAACTCCGGACTGGTCAGATAGGAAGGACGGGCAGAAGGCGGCAGAGAAGATCATCAAGGATCACCTCAAGAGAGCGGCCGTCCCGAACCTCCCGCGGTGGGTTTCCGGAGAAGCAGTCGATGCCGCGCAGAAAGCTGGCCTCGACCTAAGCAAGCTGAGCGAACAAGAGATCGTGTCGGAGGTAGCGAAGCACACGCCCAAGCCGCTGAAGACCAGAGTCACGAGAGAAGTCGCCCGTGTACTTCGCGAACTGCTCGTAGAGTCGGACGAGAGCGAAATGTCTGAAGCGGATGTTGACCGGCTACTAAGGCGCCTAGACAACGATGCTCGCTACAGCAGCCTCCTCAGGAGAAAGCAAAGCGAATGAATGTGCGCACGGCGTTCCCGCATCCTGCCTCGGTTTCGCGGCGCTGAGCCTCGGGGATCGGGTCAGAACCGGCCAATTGTGATCGGTTCAAATGCGGCCAGTTAGAGCGGCCGGGATTAGCTATGCCGCGGATGCCCAGTGGCTTGGGGTCTTGGCTTAGGTTGGTGTGGTCGTGGGTGGTCGCGGTGCCGAGGGCCCGCTCCGGCCTACGGCCTCCGCGGGCCCTCGGCACCGCAGGTGCTCGTCAGGCCGCGGGTGCCTTGGCATGCGGCGCGTAGACATCCATCGGCGTTTGCCAGACGAGGGATTGGTGAGAGGTGGTCGGGTTGATGGCGCCAGCTGAGAGCGGGTTTTGGTTATGCCGTCAGGACCCGGAGGTCCGGGGACTTGGCTTGGGTCTTGGTGTCGTAGGTGAGCCCGAGGGGGGAGGCCCCGCGGATGCCGTAGGCCGGAGCGGGCCCTCGGCACCGCAAGTGCTCGTCAGGCCGCGGGTGCCTTGGCTTGCGGCGTGTAGACGTCCATCGGCGTCTGCCAGCCGAGGGATTGGTGAGGACGGTCGTGGTTGTAGTGGGTCAGCCATCGTCCGAGTCCGAGCGCGAGCTCGGCCAGGTCCTGGTAGGCCCTCAGGTAGATGTCCTCGTACTTCAGGCTGCGCCAAAGGCGCTCGACCATCACGTTGTCGATCCAGCGTCCCTTGCCGTCCATGCTGATTCGGACACCGGCCTCGCGAAGCACAGAGGTCCAGGCGTAGCTGGCGAACTGGCAGCCCTGATCCGTGTTCATGATCTCGGGCCAACTGCCCGCTGCTTCGCGAGCCGCCTCGAGCGTGAGTCCGGCGAAACCGGGGGAGCGGGAGCGTCGTCCATCGCGGCTGTCTGCAGTTCCAGGACTCAGCCATCTGCAGGGCTGGGCATCGTCCGATTGAAAGATCGTAGCTCGGCCAATCGAGAGGTTTGGACTCGGCCGAATGGAAGGCTCGGCGCGATGAGGTGCAGTCCGGCGAGCACCCGGACCCGGTCGCCGCCCTCTCCCTCCGGTGTGCGCTGCGCTTGCGCGTCGCGGGGGAGGCTTTCGAGGTCACAGGCCTTGGCGAACTGGGCGTCGTAGCTTTCGGAATCGGCGGCCATCGTGTTCTGGAGTTCGTCGAGTCGGCGGCGGGCGCGTTTCGGGTCGGTGGCGCGGTCGTCTTGGAGGGGGAAGAGTTCGGCGCGCCTGGTCCGCTCGACCGACAGCGTCGGCTACTGGGTTCGCGCCTGGGCCGGGTCGAGGTGCGGAGTACTCTTGGCCGAAGTCCACGACTGCGCCTGCCGCGGCTGGGGTGGCGCCAGCCCTTGCTCCGACCCACCACCGACGCCCTGGCGAGCCTGGCCTCTCTGCTTGCTGGCGCCGGGCAGGGGGCAGCGGCGTGTCGAGGGCCCGCGCGAAGTCGAGTTCGGGCGAGGGCGACACCGCCACCGTGGCGCACGAGCCTCCGGGGCAGCGATCTACGGCTCTCTGTGGTCGACGCCCACAGCCCGAAAGCGCTCCGCAGAACCGATCGTTGCGGCACCCCTAATGTTCACTTACCGTGCAACCGGCCGCTAAGGGCCAGCCGATGGCCGAACACCTCCAACTTCGCTGGGAGCCTCACCACGACGGTCTCAGTCGCCGAGACCGCGCGGGCGGCTTCTACGACGCCTACCTCCCCGACCCCCTCGCTGGCTGGGACCTGACCATCCCCGCCGATGTCGCTGCGGACATCGCGGACGCGGAGGCGGCCGTCCGCGCCTTGAACCAGCGCGGCACCACCCACGTCAGCCTCGAGGGCCTCGCCCGCTTCCTGCTGCGGGCCGAGTCGGTCGGTTCGTCGCGCATCGAGGGGCTCGCGGCCGCCAGCGGGCGGCTCGCTCGGGCCGAGACTGCCTTGGCCCTCGGCGGCGATCCCCGGGACCGGGTCGCCGTCGAGATCCTCGGCAACATCGACGCCATGGACTCCGCGATCACCCTGGCCAGCGAGGCGCCGAGCTTCGGGCTCGAAGAGCAACTCGAGGTGCACCGCGTCCTTATGGAGCGCTCACCGACACCCGAGCTCGGCGGCCAGGTCCGCGCCGTCCAGAACTGGATCGGCGGCAGCTCCTACAACCCCTGCAGCGCCGCGTTCGTCCCACCGCCGCCCGAGCGACTCGCCCCCCTGCTCGACGACCTCTTCGCCTACGTGGACGGCGACGATCACTCGCCCCTCGTCCAGGCTGCCATCGCCCACGCCCAGTTCGAGACCCTGCACCCCTTCGCCGACGGCAACGGACGCGCGGGCCGGGCGCTGATCCACGTCGTGCTCCGGCGGCGCGGCTTGGCGCCGGGCTTCGTGCCGCCGATCAGCCTGGTGTTGGCGACCTGGCCCGACGACTACGTCGCTGGCCTGAGCGCGTTTCGGCACGTCGGGCCGCGAGGCGGCCCGGGGCGCTCGGCGGGAGCGGTCGACTGGCTGCGGACCTTCGCGACGGCGACGCGCCGCGCCTGTACGGACGCCGAGCGCTACGGCGACCAACTCACCGAGCTCACGGCGCGGTGGCGCGAGACCCTCGGTCGCGTCCGTGCCAACTCGGCGACCGACCGCCTGCTGCGCGTCCTGCCCGGCGTTCCGATCCTGACCGTTGAGTCCGCCTCGCGGCTGGTCGGACGCACGCGCCCGCGCACCGCCGAGGCCATCAACCGGCTGGTCGACGCCGGGATCCTCGAGCAACGCAACATCGGCCGGGAGCGCTATCGCGTGTTCGAGGCCAGGGAGATCTTGGAGTTGTTCACCGGCCTCGAGCGCGCCCTCGCATCGCCGGTCGGTGACACACGGCTGGAGCCCCCGAACCGCCCGGTCCCGCGCAGGCCGCGGTAGCCGTCGAGTCCCGGCTCGGCGGCCATCCTCGCTCAGTCACTCCCCTCCTCGCTCGGCGCGCTCCCAGTCTGCACGTCGCTGGCCAGGGTGTCGATGTCCCAGGCCTTGGCGAACTGGGCGTCGTGGTCCTGGGCGTCGGCGGCCATGAGGTTCTGGAGCTCGTCGGAGCGGCGGCGGGCGCGTTCCAGGTAGGCGGCGCGGTCGTCCTGGAGGGGGAATAGTTCCGCCATCACGCGCCTCTCGTGGCGCTTGAACTCGCGGGCGGCGCGGACGGCTTGGTGGCCGCGGAAGCCCAGGCGGCGCAGGACCTCGACGCCGAGGTCGATGGCGGAGCCGAAGGTCTCGCGCTCGACGTGGTCGACGCCTTCGCGCATCAGCTCGTAGGCGGTCTGCATCGAGCGCGAGCGGACCAGGAGCTTGAGCTGGGGGAAGTGCTTCTTGGCGGTCTGGATGATGCGCCGGGCGTGGTCGGTCTGGTCCACGGCGACCACCAGGACCTTGGCCTCGGCGGCGCCGGCGGCTTCGAGCAGGTCCAGGCGGCGGGCGTCGCCGTAGAAGCCCTTGTGGCCGAAGCCCTCGAGGCTGGCGAGTTGGGCGGGGTCCATGTCGAGGACCGTGGCGTTGATGCCGTTGGCCTTGAGCAGGCGCAGCACGGTCACGCCGAAGCGGCCGAAGCCGGCGATGATCACCGAGGTCTGCTCGGAGTCCTCCACGGCGCGGCGGTCGGCCTCGTCGTCGCGCACCTGGGCAGCGACCCGGAAGCGCGGCTGGACGAAGCGCGCGTCGACGATCACGAGCAGGGGCGTGAGCAGCATCGATAGGGCCACGACCAGCACCAGGGGGCCCGCGTGGGTCTCGCCGAGGACGTGCGACTGCACCGCGAAGGACAACAGCACGAAGGCGAACTCGCCGCCCTGGGAGAGCAGGAAGCCCAGGCGCAGGGCTTGGCTCGTGGGCAGCTTGAAGAGCAGCCCCAGGGGCACGAGGATCGCGAACTTCGCGACCATCAGGAGCGCGACCAGGCCGGCGATCGCGAAGGGGCTCTGGGACAGGAGGGCGAAGTCGACGCTGGCGCCGACGGAGATGAAGAACAAGCCGAGCAGCAGGCCCTTGAAGGGCTCGATGTCGGCTTCGAGTTCGCGCGAGAACTCGCTCTCGGCCAGGACGACGCCCGCCAGGAACGTTCCGAGGGCGGGCGACAGTCCCACCGCCTGCATGGCCAGGGCCACGCCGACCACCAGCAGCAGGGCCGCGGCGGTGAAGACTTCGCGCATGCGCGCCTCGGCGATGAAGCGCAGGGCCGGACGCAACAGGAACCGCCCGCCGATCACGATGGCGGCGACCACCGCGAGCACGGTCAGGGGCTGGGCCCAGCCGGGCAGGGCGTCGAGGAGTCGGTGGGCGTTCGCGGCGTGGTCGGCGTCCGCCACCGGGTGCTCCACGTCGCCGGCCGCCAGCAGCGGGACCAGGGCCAGCATCGGGATCACCGCGATGTCCTGGAACAGCAGGATCGCGAAGCTGCTCTCGCCGACGGGCGTCTTCGAGATCCCGCGCTCCTCCAGGGTCTGCAGCACGATCGCCGTGGACGACAGGGCCAGGGCGGACCCGGCGGCCAGGGCCTCGGTCCACTCCAGACCCAGGAGCCGCCCCAAGGCGGCCAGGGCCGCGGTGGTCACCACCACCTGCAGACCGCCCAGGCCGAGGATCGGTCCGCGCAGGTTCCACAGGAGCGCGGGCCGCAGCTCGAGCCCGATCAGGAACAGCATCATCACCACGCCGAACTCGGCGAAGTGCATGACGTCCCCGCTGGCGCCCACCAGGTCGAGGGCGAAGGGCCCCACGATCACGCCGGCCAGCAGGTAGCCCAGCACCGAACCCAAGCCGAAGCGCTTGGCCAGGGGCACCGAGATCACGGCCGCCGTGAGGTACACGAAGGCCTGGACGAGCAGCGACTCACCCATCGCCCAGCACCCGCCCGCCCAGATTCAGGCTCTCGCGACCGGCGACTTCCTGGGGCGTCAGCCGCCCACCGCGCAGGGCACCCACCAGCTCGCGGTACTCGGCGCCCACCGGCCGGAAGTCCTGCGGCCCGTTCAACAGGTGCGTGCCGTGCACCAGGAAGGGCGGCAGGAAGTGCATGCCGCACAGGCGCGCGGTCTGCTCCAGGGGCGCGGTCAGCTCGCGCATGGTGAAGCGGTTGCCGCCGGCGCGGCAGTAGCTCTCGACGCCGCCGCCGGTCGTGATCACGCTCAGCCACCACTTGCCGTCCAGCTCGTGGCCCGCGTGGCCGTAGGCGAAGCCGTACTCGAGCACCAGGTCCATCCACTCCTTCAAGAGCGACGGGACGCTGTACCAATAGAACGGGTGCTGGAACACGATCACGTCGTGCTCGCGCAAGAGGCCCTGCTCGCGCTCCACGTCGATGGCGAAGTCCGGGTACTCCTCGTAGAGGTCGTGGACCCGCACCCCCTCGAGGTCCCGAACTGCCTCCAGGAGGGCGCGATTCGCCCGCGATCGCTCGAAGGCGGGGTGGCTGAGGATCAGGAGGATCGAGCGCTGCATGGTCGGGCGGCAATCATGACTGGGCACCGGGATCGATCAACGGCTCACGCGGATTGGCGGCGCTCCCGCCACAACGCGACGACCTGACGGCCCATCGCGACCACCAGGCCCAGCGCTCCGCCCAGATACGAGGCGTTATGCATGGATCCCACTCGCAGGTAGGCGATGGGGTCGGTCACCCCGGTCGGCGTCAGGGCGGCGGCCGCCTCTTGGGTCGGCGCCAGGGGCCGGCCGAGGGCGTAGCCGAGCGCGCCGCACAGGGCCGCGACCCCGATCACCGTCGCCAACGCCGCGCCGACGCGAGCCAGCCCCGTGCGCCACGGCGCCCGCTGCGCCGGCCGCCGCAGGGCCAGGAAGGGCGCCAGACACAGCCCGATCGGCGGACCCACCCACCAGGTGGCGAGCACGCCCACCAGCGCCACGCCCACGCGGTCGTGCATCCCGGCCGGGATGCGGAACTGGTCGAACTTGAGGTGGGTGTAGTACTCGGGCGAGAGGGTGTAGGTGACCTGGTCATGGAGCGCGCCGTAGGCCGCGGCCACGAGCGGCGAGACGAGCACGACCGCGATCGCCGAAGCCAGCCGAACCATCCAGCCGCGCGTGGTCAAGGCCCACCCCCCACCCACGCGGCAGCGGTCGGCGCGGGCTGGCAGGCGGGGCACCACCAGGTGACGCGGTCGGACGCGCTCTCGCCGCGCCGCACGATCGGCGTGGCGCACACGCGGCAGGGGCGACCCCCTCGTTCGTAGACCCAGGTTCGGTTGCCGTGGTCGCCGTGCTCGCCGGGCAGGTGGCGCGACGGCAGGCCCGCCGTGAAGACGCGTGGCACCGCGCCGACGTTGGCGGCCAGCAGGGCGGAAGCGCGGGCGTAGACCGCCTCGATCCGGCTGTCGTCCAGGTCCCGCGGATCCGTGTCCGGATGCAGGCGCTCGAGGAACAGCGTCTCCGCCTGGAAGATGTTCCCGATCCCCGCCGCGATCCGTTGGTCGAGCAGCAGCTCGCGCAGGGACGGCCGCGCGTCGTGCAACCGCTGGCGCACGCGCGCCAGGACCACACCCAGGTCCACGTCCGGCAGCACCAGGTCCGGCCCCAGCGTCGCGATCTTCGGGTGGGTCGCAAGGTCCCGCGGCCGCAGCAGCTCGACCGTCTTGGCCTCGAAGCAGGCCACCGTCAGGCGCTCCGTCGCCAGGCGCAACAGCGCCCCACGCAGGCCCTCGCCGCGCCGATCCCCGGCCGGGTACCAGCTCCAGCGCCCGTACATCCCCAGGTGCACCCAGAGCACGGCCGCGTCGTCCAGCTCGATGAACGTGTTCTTGCCCCACGCCCGCACCGCGCGGACTTCGCAGCCGACCAGCGCATGCACGGGCGGCCGACCGCGCAGCTCGAAGCCCGTCACCCGGTGTCCGGTCAGCTCGCGGCCCAGCGCGCCGGCCAGGGCATGGATCGTGTCCCCTTCGGGCATGGCGTGAGGATAGGCCCGCAGCCGGTGTACGCGCGCGCAACTCCCGAGCGGCACCACTGGATCATGGGGCCCCGCCGGGGGTGCTCGCGTAGGGCGGTGCCCCAGCGTCGCGCGAAGCGAATCTCCGACCGAATCCTGTACGGCGCGATCGACCGGGCGCTCCCACGAACGCCGAGTGCGCCGCTGCTGGCCGCCGGCCGCCGCCAGCCCCTTGGAAGACTCTCTCGACCCCCTTCCGTCGCCGGACCGAGGCCGCGCTTCAATCGAACGCGCGCGGTGCCCACACATCCCGAGCCTGCCCCGCGCCGCGGCCCCGATCGCGAGCCGGCGCGACTGGACTCGACTCGCGGAGGTCCCGTGGTAACCCCCGACCTCACCGCCGCGGTCCAGTGGATCGGGAAGTACCTGGGTGACGACGGGGTCGCCCAGCGGGTGCGGCGCACGGACGTGGACACCGAGGATCGGCTGCTGATCGAGCTGGACGGGAACGACGGCGCCACCTGGTTCCGGATCGCGCCGGCGGTGCTGCGCGAGCTCCTGCCCGTGGACGAGCGCGAGCTGCCCCTCGCGACCTGGTTCGCGGCCTCCGACGAGGCCTGCCGCCTGGTCTCCTGGACCCCGGGCACGCGCATGGTGGTCGCCGTCGAGCGCTCAGGCGGGACCGAGTTCTGGCGGGGCCTGCGACCGGAGTGCCTGGCCGAGGCCACGCGCCGTTACGACCTGGCCCGCAGCCTGTGCGACGGCCACCGCGGCAACTTTGCGCTTCCGACGCTGCTGGGCGTCGACGTCGAGCGCTCGGCCCTGCGCCTGGCCGCGGTGGAGGGCGCGCCGCCGCGTATCCAGGTCTCCTGTCACGCCGACTTCGCACGCATCGGGCGCGCGTTGCGTCGATTGCAAGAAGGCCAGGACCGGCTGTCCAAGCCCCTCACCAGTCTGCTCTCGACGCACACGGCTCAGGACGAGCTGACTCTGTTGGCCGACCATGGGATGCGCTGCGTCGTGACCCTGGGCCAGGAGCCGGCGGGGTTCAGTGCCGTGCTCGAGCAGTTGCGCGAAGCCCTGCCGCGCGGCGCGGCCCTGGTGCCCTGTGTGCGCGACCTCCACGACGGCCAGGTCCTGCTCGGCGGCGGCCCGCCGACCCTTCTGGACCACGACCTGTTGTGCCTGGCCGACCCGCTTCTGGACGCGGCCGACCTGCTCGCGCACCTCACCCTGCGCCGACTCCAGGGTCAGACCGGCGCCAACTTCGACGCCGTGCGCGCCTGCGGGGACGCCCTCCTGGCCGGGCTCGATCGCGGCGGCCTGCCCGAATACCTGCCGCGCCTGCGCTTCTACGAGGCCACGGCGCTGTTGCGCCTCTGCGCGGTCCACGCCCTGCAGCCCCGCTGGCAGCCGCTGACCGCCGACCTGGTTCGCCTGGCGGAGCGCTGTGCGCAAGACGCCAGGCTCACTCCCGCCTGAAGGCCGGTCGTCACGCGTCAGCGCCCGATGGGCACCACGAGCATCCGCAAGGCAGTCCGAGAACGCGGGGCCGAGTGCCGCGGCCTGGCGCCCCATCGAGGCCGACCGAACCGGCGGCAGCACGCTGCCCCGGGCATGGGCCTCGGGCTCCCGTTCAGCCGCCGAAGGCGACTCTCACAGGAGCCGTGAGCATCACGCCGTCGTCAGAGCTCAGTTGCCTGTCGAGGTCCACGTACACCACGGCGGGCCAGCCACCGATCGGCGCGGTGAGCTCGATCGCGCCGCCCACGACGGCGACGATCGGATCGAGAGCGACACCAGCGCCGTCGACCACTCGAACCGACGTGTCATCCGCGGTGGCGCCCAGCACCGGTCGGTCGAACTCCAGGCGCACGAGAGCGTCGGAGGCCAGGCTGCCGATGGGCGCTGGAAATACGCGCGCCAACCGATAGGCGTCGATCCCCAGGGGACCGATCGGGCCGGGCTCGGCCCCGTCCGGGGCACCGTGGGGGCCTGGGTCGACCGCCGCTGCGCCGGGCGCGACCATCCCGTCTCCGCTGACCGAAGCGCCGGGTACAAGTCGATGGTCCTCGACCACGCCGGTATCGAATCCGAAGGCGGCCAAGACGGTAGGCACCCCCACGAACGCCGGCAGCACGTCGAGTTCGACCAGCGAGCCGCTGATCGCGACGACCTCCCTCGCCACGTCGTCCCCGGCCAACTCTGCGTCGACGCCGAGGGTCAACAGGTTCGGCTGATCCACGTCGAGCACCTCCACGCCTGCGGCCTCGACCGTCAGGAAGGCCTGAGCGACGTTGAGCAAATCGCCGGCGGCAGCGGCTCCCGATCCGACGCCGGAGATACCGGTGAAGTCCTGGGGCTGCAGCCAAGTCAGGCAGGAGGCCGCGGTGGACGTCACCGTGTCCGAGCGCATGCCCCCATCGAAGTTGCCGGACAGCACACAGTGGCTCGCCAGGACCGGCACGTTGCCCAGGCTGGCTCGCAGGCCGGCCCCCAGATTGCCCACGAAGGACGAGGTCGAAACGACCGCAACGCCCGCGGCGGATTCCGAGCTGACCTCGAGCCCATCGCCCGCGTTGCCGGCGAAGACCGAGCGGTGCACGAAGCTGGTCGAGGTGCTGTCCAGGTCGAAGCGCGCGCCGTCACCGCGATTGCCCCAGGCGACGACGCCGCTGACTTCCAGATCCAAGCTCCAGGCTGGACTGGCCTCGTAGTCGATGTCGACCAAGACCCCCGCGAGGTTGTTGGTCACGAAGCGACTGTCGCGGATGTCGATCTCGAAGGCTCCGCCCGCGCCGGCGTCGCCTGCGGCCAGATCCACGTCCAGTCCCTCGGCGCCGTTGGACTCGAACACCGAGCCCAGCACCGTCAGCCGTGCAGTGGCGCCCGACGAGGCCACGAGGTCGTCGATATCGAGCCCCTCCTGGACGTTCTGCTCGAAGCGCGAGGCGAAGACCTCGAGTGCCAGGACGCCCTGGCCGGAGAAGCCGTCACCGCCGTTGTTCGCCAGGGTGCATCCAGCCAGGCGCACTCCGAGGGGATCTCCGATCAAGGCTGCTCGTACACGCACACCGCGGGTCGCGCAGTCGCGGACCTCGACCGAGCGCAGGTCCAGCTCGACCTCGACCGCGTCGACGCCGAGGCTGGCAGTGCCGCCACCGTCGATTCGCAGTCCGTCGAGCACCACTCGCCCTCCGTTGGCACCGATGACCGCTTGGCCGCTGCCCCCGCCGAGGACCGACGGCTGCGACTCGGGATCCCGAGTCTCCAGGTCGAAGGCCGCGCCGAAACCACCCGAGAGGAACGTGCCGTCGAAGACCGGCAGGCTCACAGGGCCGTAGTCGCCGCCGCGCAGCCAGACGTTGCCTCCGAAGATGCTCGCGGTGACCAGCGCCGCGACCGGGTTCTGGAAGGCCGAGGCCGGTGAGCTCCCGTCACCTCCCGGCGCAGCTTCGGGGTCGACGTACAGCGGCGCTCCGACGAAGGCCTCCAGGACCGGCCCGCTCGGACGCCACGGATCACCCGCGTCGGCGCGGACGGCCAGGCCGAGGAACTGCGAGCCCGGTGTCAGTCCGCCGAGGACCAGCACGTCCCCGGCCGGGTCGACTGCCACAGGCGGAGCGTCGAAGACGGCCGTCCGCGTCGAAGCCAGGAACAGCCCCGTCTCGATCCCTGGTGCAGCCGCGATGAAGCGCAGCTGGACCTCGACGGCGCCGCCCACCGCCGAGAGCAGGCCTGGCGCCGGCGGCAGGGCAGTGCCTGCCGACGGAGGAATCACCGGATCGCTGGGAGCGACAGGCAACGTACCGCGGGTGCAGCCGAGGGCTGCGATCGCGATCAGGGCCGGCAGGAGCCTCGAGGAGCGGATCATCTGCATCTGGGGTCGAGGTGCGGCTTCGATCAGGGACAGAAGGTCGTCGAGACCGCGTCGGACAGGGCCAGGAATCCGGGGACTCCCAGGTCGACCACATAGGCTTGTGCGACCACGAAGATGCCCGCGTAACTCGCCTGCACGGGAACGGGGAAGCTGGCCGCGCCGGCACCGGGGACACCGGGCGCGCCGCCGGCGAAGTAGGGCACGCTGACCAGCGGCCCGCCCGGGTTGACGTAGAGGGTGCCGCCGAAGAGAGGCAGGGCAACCTGCTGGAATCCGATCGCCAAGGCGCCCAGGGAGCCACCGGCGAGGTCGTTCAAGGCGAAACCGAAGTCGGAGTTGTCCGCGCGGGGAGCGCCGCCGAAGGCGACCAGGTCGGGAACCAGGCCACCGGAGCCGGGCGTGCCCGCGCCGAATTCCAGGGGGAAGGGACAGTCCGGCAGGACGCCGTTGACCACCTGGGCCCCGAACAGGCCGACGCCCGCGACCACGTCCGCGCCCAGGGGAACCTCGAAGTTCGAGGGCTCGAAGACCACGTCGTAGACCCCTTGGGGGGCCTTGAACGAGTAGCTGCCGTTGGCCTGGACCGAGTCGCCGCACAGGAAGATCGACAGGCCGGTGACCGTGTCGATCAGATCGACATCAGCCCCGGCGGCGGGGCTGCCGTCGAAGGTCGTCACGTTGCCGGAGAGGGTCACGCCGGCGGCCAGGGGCACCGTGCCGATCGCCGTGGGACCAACCACGCCGATCGCCGGGACCAGCTTGCCGGCCAGTGCCTGGCCGAGCGCGGGGCAGACGGTCAGGTCGACCACGTCGAAGGGCGCGGTGACGCTGAAGTTCCCCAGGCCGTTGGTGTTGTCCTTGGGGGTGACGACCTTGGTTCCGTCGGAGCGGAACAGGTCGATGTCGGCGCCCGACACGGCGGCGCCGCCGGGGCCGACGACCTTGCCCGTGATCAGGGCTCCGGGCTCGAGGGTGATGTCACCCAGGTTCGTGTTCACGCCCAGGTCGTACAGGGCGCCGTAGCTCACGAGCACCTGGCCGACCACGCCGGTGGCGTCGACCTCGAGCTCGAAGGGCCCCGCGGGCGCGGCCAGCACGAACTGGCCGAAGGCATCGGTGTTGTCGCCGATCAGGAGCAGGTCCTGGCCGGTGATGGCGTCCATGATGTCGAGGTCGAGGGCCGGCAGGGGCAGGCCCGCGGGGCTCAGCACGCGCCCCTGGATGCCGATGCCCTGGGTCAGCACCACGTCGCCCAGGTTCACGGTGCCGACCACCGGCACCGAGGGAACCGTGCCATTGAGGAAGGTCGTCACCGGCGGCTTGGGCGGGAAGAACAGCACGTCGTAGAGGCCCGGCGGCACCACGATCGCGAAGTTGCCGGCGGCGTCGGTGATGTCGTCCGTGATCGTCGGGTCGCCGCCGCTGCCGATGTTGTCGATGTCGATGTTGACGTCGGGGATCGGCACCCCGTTCTGGTCGACGACGCGTCCCGTGACGACGTCGGCGGAGGCGGCGGGAGTGGCGAGGCCGAAGGCCAGGGCCACCGCGGAGATGAGCTGGAGGGGTTTGTCGTTGGCAGTCACTGGAGGAGTCTCCGGGGTCTGTTGGGGTCCGGTCGGGGAGCGGGCCGGGGGACTCCACGACGCCGCGCGGAGGTCGAAGGGCAAAAGCGATGCCGACCTTCGGGGAGCGCTTCGAAGGCGCGCGAAGGCCCAGCGGGCCGGACCGCGCCGGACGGCGATCTACGGCCTGGACGTCGATCCAAGTTCTGTACTGCCACGCTCCTGGATACCGCCAAGGGGCCTTGACGAGCCCCTGTTGCCCCTCGGCACGGCTGTTGCTCACCGCCGGCCGTGAAGCTCGCCGACCATCCCCCCCACGCCCTGCGCTTCCTGCTCTACAGCCACGATTCCTTCGGGCTCGGGCACCTGCGCCGCAGCCTGAACCTCGCCCGCCGCCTGACGGCCTCCTTCCCCGGCGCCAGCGCCGTGGTGGCCACGGGCTCGCCCTGCGCGACCCACTTCGTGCTCCCGCCGCGAGTCGAGGTGGTCAAGCTCCCGTCGGTCGGCAAGGCCGAGGGCGGCGCCTACGCGCCGCGCTTCCTGCCGGGCAGCATGGAGCGGGTGTCGAGCGTGCGGCGCGCGCTGTTGACCTCCCTCTGGGAGAGCTGGCAGCCCCACTGCCTGATCGTCGACCACCAGGTCACCGGCCTGTGCGACGAGATCCTGGGCCTGCTCCAGCGCGCCGCGGCCGACGGGGTGCGGACGATCCTCGGCGTGCGCGATGTGATCGACGCCCCCGACCGGGTGGCGCAGGAGTGGGGTCGCGAGTCGATCCGCTGGGCCCTCTCGGAGGCCTACGACCGCGTCTGCGTCTACGGTTCGCCGGAGGTCTTCGACGTGCGCGAGGCCTACCCCTTCCCGCCGGAGCTCGGCCGCCGCCTGGAGTACGTCGGCTACGTGGTGCGCCAGGAGGCGCGCCCCTGCCCCGAGCCGATCCCCGACCTCGAGCCCGAGGTGCTGCTCACCACCGGCGGCGGCGAGGACGGCGAGTGCCGCATCCTGGCCTACCTCGAGGCCCTGCGCCTGTCCCCCGCCGATTGGCGCAGCACCATCGTGCTGGGGCCGATGCTGGCGCCGGAGGCCGAACGTCGCGTGCGCATCGCCGCCCACGGCCTGCGCGGGATCGAGGTCCACCGCTTCTGCGAGGACCTGCCGCGGCGCATGTCCCGGGCCGACGCCGTGGTCGCCATGGCCGGCTACAACACCGTCGCCGAGCTGCTCTCCAGCGGGCGGCCGACGGTCCTCATGCCGCGTCGCCAACCGCGGTTGGAGCAACAGGTGCGCGCCGACGCCCTCGAGCGCCTGGGCCTGGTGACCCAGGCCGACGAGCGCCGGCCCGCCGAGGTGCGCGCGGCCATCGAGCGCGCCCTCTCGCGCGGGGTCCGGCCGGATCCGATCAGCCGCCCGCGTCTCGACGGCCTCGACGGCATGGTCGAGGTCGCCTCCGAACTCCTCGAGCGCGAGCCCCAGCTCGCGGGAGCGATCCGATGAACGATCTGCGTGTGGGCTACCTGCTGAAGAAATTCCCGCGGCTGTCCGAGACCTTCGTCCTGGGCGAGATCCTCGCCCAGGAAGCACTCGGCACCGACATCGTCGTGTTCTCCCGCCGGGCGCCCGACGACGAGCCGCGGCACCCCGAGCTCGACCAACTGCGCGCGGAGGTGGTGGTCCTGCCCCACCCGCGCGAAGCCGACCCCTTCGCGATCCTGATCGCCGACGGCGCCTCCGGGGAACTGCTGGCCCGTCTGGGCGAGGCGCTCGAGGAGCTGCGGCCCCTCGATCATCCTCGGCTGGGATCCATCGTGACCGAGGCCCTGGTGCTGCTGTCCGAGTGCCGCGAGCGCGGCATCGGCCACCTGCACGCCCACTTCGCCACGGACTCGGCTCTGCTCGCGCACCTGGTGCAGCGGCTCGGTGGTCCCAGCTACTCGATCACCGCACACGCCAAGGACATCTATCGCGAAGGCACCGATCCCGCCTTCCTGAACCAGCTGTTCGCGCACTCGGCCTTCACCATCACCGTCTGCGACGCCAACGTCGCGCACCTCGAGTCGATCCTGTCGTCGACGGCCCTGGAACGGGTTCGGCGGCACTACAACGGCATCGAGCGCGCGGCCTTCGAGTCCGTGGTTCGCCGACCGGCTGGTGCACGCCTGCTCTCGATCGGCCGATTGGTCGAGAAGAAGGGCTTCGACGTGCTGATCGACGCCCTCCATCTGCTGGCCGCGCGCGGCCTCGAGTTCGATGCCCGGCTGGTCGGAGAGGGCGAAGAGCGGGCGGTGCTCGAGGCACGCGCCGCCAGCGGTCCGGCGGCCGAGCGGATCCGATTCCTGGGTCCGCTGCCCGCCGACGCCGTGCGCCTCGAGCTAGAGCAGGCACGAGTGTTCGCGCTGGCCTGCAAGACCGGGAACGACGGGAACAAGGACGCACTGCCCACGGTGCTGCTCGAGGCCCAGGCCGCGGGCGTGCCGATGATCTCGACCCCGGTCGCTGGGGTCACAGAGATCCTCGACCAAGGCCGCTGCGGAGTGCTCGTGCCCGAGGGCGATGCCGCGGCCCTGGCTGACGCCTTGACCGAGCTGCTGGAGAACCCCGACCGCGGGGAGCTCCTGGCCAGCCGCGGGCGTGAGCTCGGAGCGAGGCTCTTCGACCGAGAGGTCCAGGGAAGGATCCTCCGGGACTGGTTCCGTGCGGCGCTGGCCGCCTCCGCGCTCGCATCGACCGACGCTCGGGAGGTCTCGTGCGCGTCGCCTACGTGAACCAGGACCCGGGCGTGCGGCCCGGCAAGCCCAAGGGAGCCGCGGTCCATGTGCTGGCGATGCGAAGCGCCTTGGCCCGCGCCGGCGCGGAGGTGCTGGCCATCGACGAGGCCGATCCCGATCGACTCGAGTCGCAGCTGGCCCCTGAGCTCGCGCGCGGAGCGATCGACCTGATCTACGAGCGTTACGCGCTCGGCGCCGACCGCTCCGTGCGGCTGGCCCGGACCTATGGCGTGCCCCACCTGCTGGAGGTCAATGCGCCCCTGATCCTCGAGGCAGCCCGCTACCGCGGTCGCACCGCCGAGCGCAGCGACGAGCTGCTCGAAGCCGAGATCTTCCTCGCCAGCGACCGTGTCCTGTGCGTCTCGAGCGCCCTGGCCGAGTACGTGCGGCAGCGCTCCGGTGGGGACGCCACGGTCGTGGTCGAGGCCAACGCCGTCGACCCCGCCTTCCTGGCGAACCCCACGCCCGAGCCGGGCTTCGGAACGCCGGGCCGCTTGGTGCTGGGCTTCCACGGGCGCCTGCGACCCTGGCACGGATTCGACCGCCAGGTCGAGCTGGCCTCGCGACTGATCGAGGCGGGTATCGACCTCGAGCTCGCGATCGTCGGCGAGGGCGACTTCGACGCCGCACGGACGCTGCCCGCAGACCGCGTCGTTCGTGCGCCCTGGTGTGCTCCGCACGAGGTGCCCGCCTACGTGGCCCGATTCGACCTGGTCGCCCTCACCTACGGCCCCGACGCCCCCGAGTGGTTCTCGCCCCTCAAGCTCGCCGAGGCCATGGCCGTGGGAGCAGTGCCGCTGGTGGCCGATCGCGGCGACCTTCCGCAGGTCGTGAAGGACGGTGAGTCGGGTCGCGTGCTCCCGGCCGGCGACGCGGATGCCTGGTTCGCCGCGGCCCTCGAGTTGTGCTGCGACGCCCGCGAGCGCGCGCGACTCGCTGCGGGATGCCGTCACGCGGTGGCTGGCCTGACCTGGGACGCCCAGGCAGAGCGCGCGCTCGACGTCGCCCGGGATCGGAGTCGAACCCGATGAAGCGCCTGGAACGCCTCTCGCGAGCCCTCCGACTCGCGCGCCGCTTCGGTCCCGAGGTCACTCACCACCGACGGGGACTATTCGTCGTAGCGGGCGCGTCGTTGCTGGCCACGGGGCTGGCACTGGCCCGACCGTGGCCGATCGCCTGGATCTTCGACCTGGCGCTGGTTCCCGTGGCCGCCGGCGAGGCGGACTCACCCCTGCGCACGGTGGTTCTCGGGACCCTCGCTGCCCTCGGAATCGCCGGGGGCCTGGCGCTGGTGGAGTACTGGCGCTCGGTGCGGATGGCCGAGATCGGCCACGACTTCACCCGTCAGTTGCGCACGCGCATCTTCGGTCACCTGGCCCAGTTGCCACCGTCGTTCCACTCGAGTCACAAGACCGGCGACCTCCTCGTGCGCCTGATGGGCGACGTTCCGCTGGTCCGCACGATGGTGATCGACTCGACGATCGAGTTGAGCACGCGACTCCTTCTGGCGTTGGGGGTGATGGCGATGCTGTTCGTCCTCGACCCCCTGCTGGCCGCCGCGGTGCTGCTGGCCGGCCCGCTGCTGCTCTACTCGACGCGCTTGATGACCAAGCGCCTGACGGTCGCCATTCGCAAGCAACGCAGCAAGGAAGGGCAACTGGCCGATTTCCTGCACGAGGCCATCTCCGGCAGCGAAGTGGTCCAGAGCTTGGGGGGAGCGTCCCATGTGGTACGACGCTTCAAGCGCAACAACCGCACGAGCGTCCGCGCGGGCCTCAAGGCGGCCCGACTGGCATCGGCCCTGTCGGCGATCGTCGAGGGCCAGCTCGGCCTGGCCCTCGCCATTGCGGTGGGGCTGGGTAGCTGGCGGGTGCTCGAGGGCGCACTCTCGCCAGGCGAGTTGCTGGCGTTCCTCTCGTACACCCGCGGGCTGTTGAAGCCTGTCCGCGGTGCTGCCCGCCACGCCGAGCGCATCGCTCGCGGCACGGCTGGTGCGGAGCGAGTGCTGCACGTGCTCGACCAGCGCTCAGGCCTGCGCGAAGCCCGCGACGCCGCGCTTCCCCCGGCCCGGCCCGAGCGCATCGTGATCAGCGACCTGCACTATCGCTACGCCACCGGGTACGAGGCCCTCGCGGGCGTCAACCTGAGCCTCCAGCGCGGAGAGCTCGTGGCTCTGGTGGGTCGCAACGGCGCAGGCAAGTCGACCTTGGCCATGCTGATGGCTCGGCTGGAGGACCCCAGCAGCGGCAAGATCACGATCGACGGCCTGAATCTCGATCGTTATCAGCTGGAACCCCTGCGCCGACGAGTGGGTCTGGTCCTGCAACAGTCCGTGCTGTTCGGTGAGAGCCTGCGCGAGAACCTGCTGCTGGCAGCACCCGAGGCGACGGACGAGCAGCTGCTCGAAGCGCTGGCCACCGCCGACGGCTTGGAGCTGGTCCAAGACCTGCCCGAGGGTCTCGATACGGTCCTTGGCTCGTCTGGCAAGGGTCTCTCCGGCGGGCAGATGCGGAGGTTGTGTCTCGCGCGAACGCTGCTGGGTGACCCCGGAGTGATCATCGTCGACGAGCCCTTCGCTGGGCTGGACCGACCGGGGGTCGAACGCGTCCTCGAGTGCCTGCGGAACCTCGCCAACGATCGCATCGTGGTGGTCATCGCCCACGACCTCGCGGACCTCTCCAGCTTCGACCGGATCATCTGGCTCGAGAATGGGCGGGTCGAAGACCAGGGCAGACACCAAGAACTCGTGTCGCGAGCTCCTCGCTACCGCGAAGTGCTGCGAGCCGCGGCCGGAGGTGAGCTGTGACAGGCCTGCGCACCTACACCCGCGACCTGTCGCTCCCGGCCAGCCTCGGCGAGCCCGAGCTGACGCCGCCCTCGCCCGAAGAGGTGGCGGAGAAGCTGGTCCCCCAGCTGGCCCCGGAACTGGGTTCGTCCGCGCCGGTCGAGCTGACCTACGCCCGGTGGAAGCCGGGTGTCGCTACCACCGCCTGCTACAGCGTGGGCGGGGCCGAACAGCAGCGACTGCTGGTGGTCAAGCTGCACCTCGACGGCAAGGCCGGGGCCTTGGATCAAGGTGAGCTCGACAAGCGGCGCTTCGGTCACCAGCACGAGGTCGAGCTGCGGATCGTCGTCGAGCGGGGTCGCCTGGCTTGGAGCTTCCCCGCCGATCGTGAGTTGCCGGGCGCGGCACGGGTCCTCGACATCGGTCGCTTCGCGCGCTTCTTCGAGCGCGAGGGCTCCATGCCCGGCTGGCGCGTGCGCCGCAAACACGTCTCCACCGAGCTCGTGCGCTACCGGCCGGAGTCCCGAGCGGTCTTCCACATGGACGTCAGGCTCGAGGGTCCTCGAGGGGAGAAGCGCCGTATCGGGATCGGCGCTCGCTGCCTGCGCCGCGCGGTAGCGCTGCGCACGATCGATCAACGTCGTCGCTTCGAGCAATCGGCGCAAGCCCGAGCACTGGCGCCGGCCCTGCTGGCCACCGAGGCCCGCTCGGGCCTGCTCTTCGAAGAGTGGTTGCCCGTCGACGTGGCGCGGCCCGGCGACTTCGTCGGCGCACCGCGGGCGGGCGAGGCTCTGGCCCGGCTCCATCGTCTGCCCAACTGGGAGGCCGCCGCGACGACGACGCCTCACAGCGCCTCCGACGCCTTGCCCTTGCTCCGCCGCTTCCCGGCGCTGGAGCGGTTGCTGCCGGAGTTGCCACGCATCCAGAGCAGTCCGCGCGCCTGGGTCCACGGGGACTTCCACCCCGATCAGATCGGCGTGGAGCGGGGGAACAACAGCACACGCCTGTTGGACCTCGACCGGCTGGGCGCCGGCGAACCGCTCGACGACCTGGCCGAGTGGATCGCCGACGCCGTGGCCGAGGACGAGAGCGTGGAGCCTGACCTCAATCAGTGCGCTGGTCCGCTGCTCGATGCCTACGTCCTGGCCGGTGGCGAAGCGCCCGCCGCAGACGGTTTGCGCGAGCGCGTTGGCGTAGCGCTGGTCCGACGGGCGGCGGCCGCCGTGCGACGACTCGAGGTCGATGCGCAGGAGCGCGCGCGGTTGCTGGTCGATCGCGCCAAGACCCTCTTGGATCGGAAAGCGCCCCGGTGACCTCGCAACTCACGACCGCCCTCGACTGGATCGGCAGGTATCTCAGCATCTCCGACGTGTCCCAGCGCGTGCGGCGAGCCGACCTCGATCGCAAGGATCGATTGATGATCGAGCTCGACGGACCCGAGGGCGGCGCCTGGTTCAGGGTCACGGCGGCGGTCCTGCGCGAGCTGGCGCCGGCCGACGAGAGAGAGCTGCCGCTGGCGGCTTGGTACACGTCCGCCACCGAGGACACTCGCCTGGTCTCCTGGCGGCCGGGCCGGCGAATGGTCGTCGAGCTGCCCCGCGAAGGTGGGAGCGAGTTCTGGAAGGGCCTGCGGCCGAAGCGCCTGGCCGAGGCGGCTCGGCGCCATGACCTCGCCCAGGCCCTGTGCGACGGTGCCGAGGGAGGCTTCGCCATCCCTGCCCTGCTGGGCGTCGACTGCGACCGCTCAGCTCTGAAGCTGACGGGGGTCGTCGGCTTCGAGCCGCGTGTTCGCGTTTCAGACGAATCCGACTTCGAACAGATCGGCCGCGCTCTGCGGCGACTGCAGGATGGACAGGAGCGCCTGTCGAAGCCGCTGGCCGACCTGCTCCCGACACACACGGCCGAGGACGAACTGGCAGTTCTGGCCGAGCGCGGTCGACGCTGTGTGATCGCCCTCGGTCAGCAGCCCCAGGGCTACTCCAAGACCCTCGAACGCCTGCGCAACGTCGCGCCTCGGCCAACAGTGCCCGTTCCCTGTCACCGCGACCTCCACGATGGGCAAGTGCTGCTGGGGACCGGCGCGCCGACCCTGATGGACCTCGATCTGCTGTGCCTCGCGGATCCGCTGCTCGACGTCGCGAACCTCTTGGCTCACCTGGCCCTGCGCCGCCTGCAAGGCCTGGCCGAGGCAACACCCGACGGAGTTCGCGCCTGCGGCGATGCACTGCTGACCGGCCTCGATCGCGACGTCCTGCCCGACTACCTGCCGCGACTGCGGTTCTATCAGGCCACCGCCCTCCTGCGGCTGTCCGCACTCTACGCGCTACGGCCCCGCTGGCAGGCGCTCACGGCTGACCTCATTCGCCTCGCGGAGCGTTGCACCGACGAGGTCGTTCCCGCTAGTGCCTGATGCAATCGCTGCTACTCATCCTGGCCGCCCTGCTCCCCTCCGCGACGCCACGGCAGGACGCTGCGTCGCTCGACGACCTGCGCGCCGGACAGTGGATCACGGTCAAGGGCGAGGTCGTCACGGCGACTGGGCCCGACGAGCGCACGCGCTTCCTGGCCGAAGATCTCGAGCTGACCGCGCCCGAGGAGTTCGAATCGCTGCTCGGGACGGTGAGCGCCGCCCCTGACCGCTCCGGGAGCTGGCTGCTGCTCGGACAACCGATCAACCTCTCGGAACGAACCGAGTGGACGCGGGTCGAGCCGGGTACCCCACTGGTCGGCCGCCGTGTTCGTATCGATGGCCGCTACCGGGGTCCCGGCAAGTTCTCGGCCCGCGATATCCGCCCCTGGGGCGAGGGCCGCGACCGTCTGGCTGGACGCATCGACGAGATCAACGCCGTCGCCGGCGGCTTCGAGCTCGAGGTCATGCGCTTCACCGTGTTCGTTCCGAAGACCGTGGTGGTCGAGCTGGAACGGCCTCTGGATGAGATCCAGTTGATCCCGCGCCGCTGGAAGCCGGCCCAGCTGGTCGGCCTGGTCGACGAGGACGACCTGCTTCGTGAGCGCATCGAACTAGCACCCGGGCTGCGCATCGGCGGACAACTCGGCATCGAGGGGTCGGACGAGGATGAGTACGACCTGGATGATCAGGTCGACCAGGGCCGCTCGACGCTCGAGGCCGTGGCGCGCCTGCGCCTAGCCTGGCGAGTTGCCGACGACCTCTTCGCCCGCGCAGAAGGCCGCTTCACCAGGCGCTGGCTGGAGGACGAGAAGGACGGCCCCTCGAACGTCTCGCAGACGCGGCTAGGCGAGACCTGGCTGTACTGGCGCAACGCCCTCGGGGGCGGTTGGGACGCCCAGGCGGGTCGCCAGGACTTCGACGATCCTCGCGAGTGGATCTACGACCAGAACTTGGACGGTCTGCGCCTGATCCACACCGGTGCGTCGACACGGCTAGAGCTGGCAGCGGCCACCAGCTGGGGCGGCGAGGCCAGCCCTCGCAACCGCGATGCCCTGAACCTGTTCACCTACTTCTCGAACCTGGACCGCGATCAACACCTCGCGGGGTGGGTCACCCACCGCTCGTTCCAGGACGGCAGTGGCGACCAGTTGACCCACTTCGGCTTCCGCGCGCTGGGCGAGTGGCTACCGGACTCCGAGTCCTGGCTCGAGCTGAGCGGGGTCGCCGGCGAAGAGGCGGGTCACGACGTGCTCGGCTACGCCTTCGACGTGGGCACCACCTTCGAGTTCGACGAGCTGCCGTTCAGTCTCTCCCTCGGCTACGCCCTGGGCAGCGGGGACAACGACAGTGGCTACCGTCAGACAGGCCTGGAGGACAACAACGCGAGGCTCGGGACCGTGACGTCGATTCGCTACTACGGCGAAGTCCTCGAGCCGGAGCTGTCGAACATCGCCATTGGTACGGTCGGTTCATCCTGGTGGCCAGAGGAGCGCACCAGCGTCTCACTCATCGCCCACTCGTTTCACCAACTCGATCCGGCGACGGTCCTGCGGGGCACGAACCTGGACGCGAAGCCCGACGGGTACCACAACGAGCTGGGCTACGAGTTCGACTTCGTCGTCGGCTCTCGCCGCTGGCGCGATCTCGACATCGAGCTCGTAGCCGGGATCTTCTTTCCCGGCGTGGCGTTTCCAAACGGCTCCGAAGCAGCGCGCTTCGCGCGCTTCCAACTCCGCTATCGATTCTGACCCCGAGGCTCTGCGGTGAAGTTCACAACCCCTGTCGCGCTGCTCTTACTCGCTGCCTGCGGCTCCAATCCACAGGCGTTGGGCCCGGAGGGCACATCGCAACCCAACGTGATCCTGATCTGCTGGGACACGGTTCGAGCCGATCGGCTCACACCCTACGGCTACGAGAAGCACCCCACGACTCCGTTCCTGTCCGAGCTCGCGCAGAAGGGGCTGATCTTCGACGACGCCTGGAGCACCGCTGGCTGGACCAAGCCTTCGGTGTCGTCGTTCATGACGGGAACCCTGCCGGCACACCACGGGGTCTACGACGGCTCCAGCAAGGAGGCAGCCGGAGTGGTCTCCGACCTGCTCCCGGACGATTCGACGACCCTGGCTGAGGTGTTCGAGGGTGCCGGCTACCGGACGGCAGGCTTCGTCAAGAACGGGCACCTGCGGCCCGGTCTGGGACTGGAGCAAGGGTTCGATTCCTACCGCGACCGAGTCGGCGACAGCCGTGCGATTCGCTGGGAGGCACTGGACTGGCTCGACAGTCTCGACGGGAACGAGCCCTTCTACCTCTACCTGCACACGATCGACGCCCACTGGCCCTGGGAGATCCCCGACGAGTACGCCGGTCGATTCACGGCGCTCGCGGATGTGCGCCGCTTCCAGGCGCGCTCCTCGGCCGACCTGTTCGATGCCGTCGAGGACGGCGAGCTGGCCTGGACGACGACCGATCAAGACCAGCTCGACTCGCTCTACGACGGAGCCCTGCGCTACCAGGACGATCAGCTGCGCCTGTTGTTCGAGGGACTCGAGCAGCGTGGACTGACGGACAACCTGGTCTTCGCCTTCGTCTCCGACCACGGTGAGGCCTTGGGTGAGAACGGGCGCTTCGGCCACGGCTACGGCCTCGGTCAGGAGCTGCTGCACGTGCCCTTCATCATCAGCGGCCCGGGGATCGAGGCGCGCCGCAGCTCGGCACCGGTGTCGCTGCTGGACCTGTTCCCCACGCTGATCGCGGCCGCGGGCATCGACGCGCCCGCAACGCACGACGGGATCGATCGGCTCGCCGACCCCGACTCGGATCGCGAGCGCGTTGCGGAGCACAAGGCGCCCGATCGCTATTTGGCGACTCTTCGTCGCGGAGACCTGGCCGTGGAGTTGGATTGGCTCGCTCCGGCGCCCGACCCCGGACGGATCCCGTTCGGACCCGGCGATCGCGTCGAGGCCAAGTTCGAACCGGGGCCGGGGACCTGGATCGCCAGTGAGGTCGATGAGGGCGACGACGACGTGGACGATCCCGCGGAGCTGAAGGGCCCGCTGGACGGGATCGACGACAGTTGGATCGGTCTGGGAGGGCGGCACTACGAGCGCGCGGCCGAGGCGCGGTTGGTCTTCGCCGACGGGGCCGAGGGCCTCGAGCCCGCGGTCGGCTCGATGGTGAAGCTGCGAATGGAGGGCACCCCTCCGGTCGTGACGCGAATCAAGCTCTACCCGGAGGGCACCGAGGTCGAGTTCGAGCTGCGCGGGGCGGTCGATGAGGTCGAGGGCGGCGCCAGCACGGGGCGCATCCGGATCGCCGGGGAGTGGATCGACCTCGGTCCCGACTCCGACGTGGGCGGGCCCGCGCCGCGCAAGCTCGAGCGCGCAGCGTTCGCGCAGCTTCTGGCGAGCGGGGGCGAGGCAGCGGCGACCCAGGGGTTCGAGCTCGAGCGCCGCGGGTTCCGGATCGAGGGGTCCCGCCGAGTCGGAATCGCCGAGATTCCTCTGGGTCTCGAGCAGCGGCTCGTCGGACGTCTGGTCGACGCCTCCGCCGGGAGGCTGTGGAGCGCCGACGGTGCCCAGGCCGTACTGGGCAGCGACGACCTCGACGCCCTGCGGCGACTGGGCTACCTGCGCTGATCGCGCCCGGCGGGGGTGCGCCCACCGTCGCGGGACGCCGCTCGCGGGCGGAGGCCGGATCACCGGGAGTCACGATTCGGTCTGCGGACAACTTCTCCGTCACCTGCGCGGGGACCGATCGTCCTACCTTGGTCGTCCCCGGCGCGTGCCGGGCCCTGACCCGAAACCCCTACCCAGATCGAGCCATGCAGCTCTCGCGAGCCCTCCTGGGCGGCGTCGGTGCAGCCTCGGTGGCGGTGAGTCTGTCCCTGGCCGGCCCCGCGCCGGTCATCGACGAGGCGACTCCCCTGCCCCCGGCGCACCTCGTCGACTTCGCCCAGTCGAAAGCATCCAGCCTCGAGGAGTACTTCGGCCAAGCCGTGCTCCTCGAGTTCTTCGCCTACTGGTGAGGCCCCTGCGGCAGTGCCGTCCCGCACACCAATGAACTCCACGAGGAGTTCGCCGGGCGGGGCCTGCACATCGTTGGCGTGACCAGCGAGTCGAAGGAAGACACCGAACCTTGGATCGAGGACAAGGGCGTCGAATACGCCTACGCCTACGATCCCGACGGAGTCCTGATGAAGTCCCTCGGGATCCGTGGCATTCCCCACGCGGTCCTGGTGGACCCCTACGGCCAGATCGTCTGGCGCGGGCACCCCATGACCCTCGACGCCGACGCGGTGGCACCGTTGCTCGCCGACGCGCTCGAGACGCCCATGTGGGAGTGGCCCGCCGAGGCTTCGCGCCTGCGTGAGACCATCGTCGCGGGCAAGTTCGGGATGGCCATCAAGATGGCCGGCGAGCAGCAGTCCGAAGAGCTGCGCACCAAGGCCCCGTCGATGCTCCGCAAGCTTGTCGACGGCAAGGTCGCGGGCTTCACGGCCATGATCGAGGACCTGGACGTCAATGTCGCCGAGGCCTCGGCCGGCAGCGTCGCCCTCGCCGTCGAAGGTCTTCCGGAGGCCGACAAGGTCGCCAGTTTGAGGGCGCGCCTCGGGAACGACGAGAAGCTCGCGGCCGCCAAGAAGGTCTTCGCGCGTATCGACGAGATCCGCGCGGGGATGCCCGACACCCGCGAGAAGGCCCTGGCCCTCGACCTCGAGAAGCTGAACGGCTGGATCGACGAGTTGGAGGCGACGGCCGAGGACTTCGCCGAGAAGGCGCCGGGTCGCGCGGCAACCTCGACCGTCGAGGACCTCGACCGCCTGCGGAACTTCATCGAGAAGGAACGCGCGGCGCAGGCTCGGGACCAGGGCGGCTCCGAGTAGCCAGCTGGCACGATTCGATTCCTGACGCAGTGAGCAGGGCCCGTCGCGAGCGATCGCGGCGGGCCCTGTTGCGTCGGCTGTGGGACGTACGGTGGCGGGATCATCCGTCCCAACGGGTCTCGGTCAGCGGCAGCTTCGCTGCCGCTGACCGAGACCCGTTGGGACGGATGATCCCGCCACCGTACGTCCCACAGCCGCACGTCCCGCGCCACCGCCGCGACCTACAGGTAGGCGTACAGCGAGCGCCCGTCGAGCGTGAAGCCCGCCGCGCGCAGGGCCTCCAACTGCGCGAATACGCGCGCCTCGTCGCCGTCGATGCGGTCGATGCGGAAGCGCCGGCCGCGGCCCGTCGAGGCGCGGTAGAGGGCAGCGAAGGCGAGGTCGCCGCGTCCCTTGCGGTCGGGCTCTACCTCCTCGACCAAGATCGAGGTCGCCAGCTGGCGCCCGCCCTTGCCGACGAACAGGGCCAGCTCCCCGTCGACCAAGACCACCAGGGTCCCGGCCGCGCGTCGCACCAGTCCGCGTTCGGGGCCGCGCAACTCGGGCCAGGGCAGGCTGGCGCCAAAGGGCTGGGCCGGGTCGCAGGCGGCGAGCACACGCACGTTGGGCTCGGCCGCCGGTCGGCGCGCGGCGCGCAATCGGTCCACCGCGCCCGGGAAGGCGAACTGCGCGCCGCCGAGGCCGTCGACGAAGTAGCCGCGGCGCACCTTGCCCGCGTCCTCCATCTCGCGCAGCACGGGATAGGCGGCGGCGAATCCGCCGGGCGTTGCTTCGGCCATGACGCCCTCGCGGGTCACGACGCCCTGGCGCTCGAGCAGGGTCAGGGCGCGGGCGTGGGCCCGCTCCGTCGCGCCGGGGGCCTCGAAGAAGAAGCCGCGCACCAGGGACCAGCGACCCCCGACGGTGGACCGCGCGCAGCGGCGGGACGCGCTCGCGCCGGCGCGGCCCCGCCGGCGCACGGGCTCGAGGGTGTCGTTGGTGGCCAGGCCGCGCCAGACCAGCTCCCACAGGGCCTCGTCCAACTCGGCCGGTGCCAGATCGCGGTTGGCGTTCACGAGCTCGGTGTAGAAGCAGGCGCCGCGCCTTGTGAGGGTGTCGTGGACCCCTTGGGCGGCGCTCGAGAGGTCGGCAGGCTCGGCCGGCGGTGGATCGAGCAACAACTCGACCCGTTCGCGGCGATGGAGCGTGATCTGGCCATCCTTCGCGCCCAGGGCGCCGTGACCGATCCAGACGAACTCGCCGCGGCCGAGCAGGTCGTCGACGTCGCGCAGGGAGAAGCCCGCCATGCGTGCGGGAAGAATGCGGCCCTCGAGGTCGGCCAGGGACAGGGGCAGGCCCTCGAGTTGATCGAGGCACTGGGCCAGTCCGGCGCTGGCGCGGCGCGCGCCGCCGAGGCCGTGCCAGGCGTCGAGGAAGCGCGCGAAGGTGGAGCGCTCGACCGGCGCGACCTCGCGCCGCAGCCGCGCCAGGCTGCGCTGCTTGATGCGGCGCAGGACCTCGGCGTCGATCCACTCGGGCCCCTCGCCGCCGGGACGGAAGCCGCCGCTGGCCAAGCGCTCCGCGTTCTCGAGATCGGTCAGGGCCGCGCCGGCTCGCGACGGCGAGAGGCCCCAGTGCTCGCACAGGTCGCGGGTGCGGAAGGGGCCGCGCGAGCGGGCAAAGCGGGCGACCAGCGCGCCGAGGGGCGCCGCGACGGGCTCGAGCCACGCCGTCGGCAAGCCAACCGGCAGGACGACTCCGAGCCCGTCGCGCAGGGCGGCGGCGTCCTCCGCGGCGATCCAGCGGGCCGAGCCGGCGATGGTGACTTCGATCGCGCGCCAGGCGGCGCGCAGCTCCTCGAGCCACGGCCGCGGGTCCGCTTCGCAGCGCGCGGCGACCTCATCCGCCGTCAAGTCGCCCACGCGCCGCAATAGATCGTGCAGGTCGTCGGCCGAGCGCGCGCGCCAGCCATCCGCGAGCCCTTGCAGCTCGCTCTCGAGCCCGTCGATCGCCTCCGCGTCGAGCAGCTCGCGCAGATCGTCGGCGCCGAGCAGCTGGCGCAATAGCTCGCGATCCAAGGTCAGCGCCTGGGCCCGGCGCTCGGCCAACGGCGCGTCGCTCTGGTACAGGAAGGCCTCGGTGAAGGCGAACACCAGGCTGCGCGCGAAGGGCGAGGCGCTCTGCGTCTCGACTTCGTGCACCGCCACCTCGCGCGCGCGGATGCGGCGCAGCAGGGACTCGGTCGCGCCCAGGTCGAAGACGTCCTGCAGGCAGGTGCGGTAGGTCTCGAGCACGATCGGGAAGGCCGGGTACTCGCGCGCCACCTCGAGCAGGTTCTGGGCCTTGAGCCGCTGCAGCCACAGGGGTGCGCGCTCGCCCGGCCGCCGCCGCGGCAGCAGCAGCGCGCGCGCCGCGTTCTCGCGGAAGGCCCCCGCGAACAGCGCCGAGGCGCCCAGGGCTTCGATCACCACCTGTTCGAGGGTGTCGGGGTCGGGCAGGAGCAGGTCGACGTCGGGCAGCTCGTCGGCATCGCCCAGGCGCAGCACGATGCCGTCGTCACTCCAAACCGCCTGGGCCTCCGCGGCGCCGGCGCTGCGCAGGGCGTGCTCGATCGCCAGGCCCCAGGGCGCGTGGACGCGCTTACCGAAGGGCGAGAGAACGCACAGGCGCCAGTCCCCGACCTCGTCGCGGAAGCGCTCGACGACGATGCGCCGGTCGGTGGGCAGGGCGCCGGTGGCCTCGGACTGTTCGGCCAGGTAGCGCGCTAGGTTCGCGGCGGCGAAGGCGTCCAAGCTGTGGTCGCGCTCGAGCTCGGCGCACAGGTCGGACTCCGCGCGGCGCTCCATGCGGCGCAGGAAGGCGCCGAGCTCGATCCCGAGCTCGATCGGACGACCGGGCCCGTCGCCGCGCCAGAAGGGCAGCCGGCCGACCTCGCCCGGCGCCGGCTCGACCACCACGCGGTCGCGCGAGATCTCCGACACGCGCCAGGACGAGGCGCCCAGGGCGATCACGTGCCCGGGCCGCGTCTCGTGGACCATCTCCTCGTCGAGCTCGCCCACGCGCGGGCCGTCCGGGCCCAGGCGCACCGGGTACAGGCCGCGGTCGGGGATCGTGCCGCCGCTGGTGAGCGCGATGGCCTTGGCGCCGCCGCGCGGGGTCAGCTCGCCCGTGTCGCGGTTCCAGTTGAGGCGCGGCCGCAGCTCGGCGAAGTCCTGGGACGGGTAGCGGCCCGAGAGCATGTCGAGCACGCCGGCCAGGAGCTCGCGCCCAAGCTCGCGGTAGGGCGCCGCGCGACGCACCACGGCTTCGAGCTCGTCGACCGTGAGCGGCTCGGTGGCGACCGTGGCCACGATCTGTTGGGCCAGGACGTCGAGCGGGTTGCGCGGCAGGTCCAGGGGCTCGACCGCCCCGGCGACCATGCGGCCGCGCAGGAGCGCGCACTGCAACAGGTCGCCGCGGTGCTTCGGCAAGAGGGTGCCGACGCTGACCTCGCCGACCCCGTGGCCAGCGCGACCGATGCGCTGCAGGGCGCTGGTGACCGAAGCCGGCGCCTCGACCATGGTCACGTGGTCCACCGCGGCCATGTCGATGCCGAGCTCCAGGGAGCTGGTCGCGACGATGCCGCGGATCGCGCCGGTCTTGAGCAGCTCCTCGGTCTGGCTGCGGCGCTCGCGGCTGAGCGATCCGTGGTGCGGCAGGACCAGGTCCTCCACCGCCGAGCGGCGCTCCTCGTCGAAGGGGTCCTCGCCGCGCTCGGTGCGCACGCGCTCCGCGTGCAGGTCGTTGAGGCTGTTGGCCAGGCGCTCGCACAGACCGCGGCTGTTGACGAACACGATCGTCGTGCGGTGGGCGTCGATTGTGGTGAGGATGCGCGCGTGCAGGGCCGGCCAGAGGCCCTCGATGCGCTGGCCGGAGCGGCGCCGCGCGAGGGCGACGAGCACCGAACCGCCCGGCTCGTCGAAGGGCGCCGAGCCGGAGGCTTCGTCCACCGGCTCCGCACTCGCCGGCGCTGCGGGCCGCTCCATGTCGGCGACGGGCACGACGACCCTGACGTCGATGGCCGGCGCCTGGCTCGTGTCGATCACGGTCACCGGTCGGTCGCCGCCGAGGAACGCGGCCACGAGAGTCGTCGGCCGCGCGGTGGCAGACAGGCCGATGCGTTGGGGGTCCGCGTGGGTGATGGCCACCAGGCGCTCGAGGCTCAGGGCCAGGTGGGTCCCGCGCTTGGAGGGCACCAGGGCGTGGACCTCGTCGACGATCACCGTCTCGACCGTGCGCAGGACCTCGCGCATGCGCGAGCCGAGCATCAGGTAGAGGGACTCCGGCGTGGTCACCAGGATCTGCGGCGGATCGCGGCGCAGGCGCTCGCGCTCCTTGGGCGGCGTGTCGCCCGTCCGCAGGCCCACCGTCGGCGTCTGCAGCGCGGCTCCGACTTCGCCCGCCGACCGCGCGAGCCCGGCCAGGGGCGCGCGCAGGTTGCGCTCCACGTCGTGGGCGAGGGCCTTGAGCGGCGAGACGTAGAGCACGCGCACCCCGGCGTCCTTCGGCCGCGGATCGTGGGCCAGGCGATCCAGGGCCCAGAGGAAGGCCGCCAGGGTCTTACCGCTGCCGGTCGGCGCCAGGAGCAGGGCGTGCTCGCCACGACCGATGGCCGCCCAGCCCTCGGACTGGACCGGGGTCGGTCCAGCGAAGTTGGCTCTGAACCACGCGCGCGTTGCCGGTCCGAAGGCGTCCATGGGCGAGGGTCGAGTGTATCGACGGCCGGCGCCCGCCCCGGGTCCGGATGAGCCCTCGGAAGCCGACAGGTCTGGGAACTACTGCCAAGGGCGCGGCGTATCCTCGCCGGACCACTCCTCGCACCCCTCGCCCCGCCCGTGGGCACCCCGCCATGCGCTTCCTGTTCACCGTCCTGTTCCCCGCCGTCGCCAGCGTCGCCCTCGCCTCCGACCTCCACTTCGCACCGGCCGAGGGTCTGGAGTTGGTCAAGACGTTCAACGAGGCCACCACGTGGACCCTGGACGAAGTGACCCAGTTCGTGGGCGGGGAGGAGACACCGGTCCAAGGACTCGACGGCTTCGACTGCGACTTCGAGCGCAACTTCGAGTTCGTCGACAGCTTCGGCGCGATGGTCGACGGGGAGCTGCGCGGTCTGCGGCGCGAGGTGCGCGCGGCCTTCGTCTCCGCGGATATGGAGATGGTCTCCCCGCTCGGCACCCTGCCGCTCGAGTTCGCGGCCACGAGTGACCTGGTGGGCGAGACGATCGTCTTCCGCAACGACGATGAGGCGGACGAGATGGTGGTCGAGTTGGCGAGCGGCGAAGTACCGAGCTCGCTCGAAGGGGTCGACATCGACGCGGACCTGCGCGCCCTGCTGCCCGACGCGGGGGCCGAGCTGGGCGATTCCTGGGTGGTCGACAACGATCGACTGGGCTCGCTGTTCATGCCCGGCGGGGACTTGGCCCTGCTTCCCGACTCGATCCCCGAGCTCCCGGGCGGTGGCGGCATGGAGTCCACCGACCTGGTCGCCTCGGCCCAGCTGGCCCTGGCCTTCCCCTGGAGGGTCACCGAGGGCACGGCCGAGGCCGAGTGGACCGGGACGACCGAGGAAGACGGCCACGAGCTGATCACTATCAAGCTCGAGTTCGACCTCGAACTGGCCGCCGACCGCACGGAGCTGGTCCGGGCCATGTGCGAGTCGAATGGCCTCGAGACCGACCGTGAGGACCTGCTGATCGAGATGGCCTGGACCCTCGAGGGTCAGGGCGAGCTCGTCTGGGACGCCACGGCTGGTCACTTCGCCAGCCTGCAAGTCGACCTCGATGGCAAGGGCCAGGTCAACCTCACCTGGGGCGAGCCCATCGGCGGAGGTCAGACCATCGAAGTCCGCGTGCGGGCCGACGTCACGACCGAGACCGAACTGACCGCCACGGCCCAGACTCGCGGCTGATCCGGCAGGTTCTTCCCGGTTCCCCTGCAACCTCGGCCGGGCCCATCCGTCTCCCCAGGTAGGGCGGGCGGGGGCCCGCGGTGGTTCAAGCAGCCGCTAGTGTCCTGGATCAGAAATTCGGCGTCACTTCCCGGGCTCCGATCGCCGCTGGCGTCGCCAGCGCCTCCTCCGAGTATCGCAGCGGATACGCGTCGTCGGCGCGCCTAGCCAGCATCGATCGGACCTCCGGGCAGTGACGCCGAATCTCCGATCCAGGACACTAGCGCGCCGAATCGGCGATCTCGAGCGCACGACCAGCCCAGGACGACCGCTACCCCTCGACTACGCCGCTCCAGACCGCGACGGCGCCGATCCGGCCCCGTTCCGACGATCCGGCCCGGAACCCGCCGATCCAGGTCCATTCCGCCGATCGAGGTCAACCTCCGCCCCATCGCGGGCCGACATCGATCGAGGTGGCCCGGCCACCGCCGCGCTGGGGCCCGTGGGGCCGCCAACCTCGACGACGACGCCCCGATCGGATCCGAGACATGTCCAACCGCCATGGCTTCACGCTCCTGGAGCTGATCCTCGCCCTGGCCGTCGTGGCGATCGTGGCGACCATCGCGATCCCGGCCTGGTTCGAGCGCGGCGAGGTGACCCTCAACAACGCCGCGTCACTCCTCTCGGAGGACCTGGAGTTGGCCCAGGGCCTGGCCCTTGGCGCCGCCGGTCCGGTCGACTTCTACTTCGAAGCCAACGGCTATCGCGTGGTGGGCCCCGATGGCCAACCCTGCATCCACCCTCGCACCGGGCGTGAGTTCGTCCGCGACTACGATCGCGATGCGGTCTTCCAGGGGGTCAAGCTGGTCGAGACCAACGTCGGCGGCGGCATGCCCCTACGGTTCGACGAGCGCGGGTTCGTGTCCGGCGGCGCGCTGATCCGGGTCGCCTTCGAGGGCGAGATGCGGACGGTGCGGGTCGAAGCCCCCCAGGGCACCATCCGACTGGTGGGAGCCGGGGGCTGAGCCAAGACCAGCGCCAACGGGGGCGGCATTAGGGCCGTAGTACTCCCCAGCCGGGTCACGATTGGGGCGCGCAGCCGTTCGCCAGGTGGACCGCCCACGTTCCGAAGTGCGAGGGACCTCGATGCGAAGTGAAAGAGCCCGGGTCGCCTCCGCACCGCGTGGCCCGAGCAGCTCTGGCCCGATACCGCGTGGCCCGATACCGCGTGGCCCGATACCGCGTGGCCCGATCGGTCGTGAGCGAGACGAGAGCTGACGGGGCAAGCCCGACCAGACGAAGAACATCCAGACGAAGAACATCCAGACGAAGAACATCCAGACGAAGAAACCGTCCAGACAAGAAAAAGGAGTCGCTCCCAGGGGCGTGGGAACGACTCCGCGCGGGTCTGTCGCCGGTTGAGTCTGGTCCGGGGTGGGACCAGGGCCGACGGGCCGGTCACGAACCGTGGGGGTGGTCAGTGACGGCGGCCCGGCGGGCAGGGGTTGCCTACCGGGCGCCAACGCTCGTGAGAGCGAGGGCGAAGCTCATGCTCCGACGGGGTTGGTTCCTTGCGGAACCGTGACTCCTGGGGAGCGGCACTCCTTGCGGAGCAGAGAGCATGGCTCCTGGGGGAGAGCCAGCGAGAGCCGCCATGGGGGTGGCGACTCGTGCAACGAGAGAGTAACTCGCTCCCCCGTCGGCGCAACACGCTAGAGGGCGTAATCGGGGATCGATGAGTCGATCTGGGAACGCCAGGCATCGAGCCCACCCTTCAACGAGTGAACGGCCGTGAAGCCGTGTCCCGCGAAGTAGGCGGCCACGTCCAGCGAGCGGGCACCGGACTTGCACGCAAAGACGATTCGGCTGTCCTTTGGCAGGTCCATGTACTGCTGGGAGTTGCTGTAGTCGAGCGGCTCGGCGCCGGGCAGGGCTGCCTTGGCGATCTCCTCAGCGGGTCGCACGTCGATCAGACGCAGGGTGTCTCCCGCGTCCATCCAGGCCTTAACTTCCGTCGGGTCGACGGTCATCTTGGAGTCGATCTCCCCTGCTCGGTTGAGGTAGGCGAGGACCTCGGGGACGTCCAGGATGTTGTGGTCGGCGCAGACCTTGGCGAGGGTGTCCGTGGGCTGGAACCCGCAGGAGGAGCAGCCCCCCACGTGGTAGCGCTGGAACAGGGCTCGCTGGGCGGACGGGATCCTCTCGAGGATCTCGGCCATGGTCATCTCGGGGCTGATGGTGGTCTCGGTCACGGCTGCGGCTCGGATCGGGTCGGAGGTGGTGGTCGCGGAGCGCCCTCGGGCGGGCCGCTAATCCTATCGTCCACGTGAGCTTTTGGCCCCAGGGGCCACCCGGGGCCCGGGGCCGCGTCGGTGGTCCGCCGGGGCCCGCCGCCCTACTCTGTGCGGCTGCGCGCCGGCCTCCAGGGTCGCGCGAACCACCTCATCACGACCCTGCACCCCCACGGGTGCCCACCAGCCGCCTCCAAGCCGACCATGGCAGAGAATCGCATCACTCCTCGCGCAGAGGACTACGCCCAGTGGTACCAGGACGTCATCGCCCAGGCCCAACTCGCCGAGGCGGCGGGGGTGGTCAAGGGCTGCATGGTGATCCGGCCCCACGGCTACGCGATCTGGGAGGCGATGCAGGCCGACCTGGACAGGCGCTTCAAGGCCACCGGCCACCAGAACGCGAGCTTCCCGCTGCTCATCCCGATGAGCTTCATGACCAAGGAGGCGGAACACGTGGAGGGCTTCGCGCCCGAGCTCGCGGTCGTGACCCAAGCGGGTGGCAAGGAGCTCGAGGAGCCCTACGCCATCCGGCCGACGTCGGAGACGATCATCGGACACTTCTTCTCGAAGTGGATCGACAGCCACCGCGACCTGCCGCTGCTCATCAACCAGTGGGCCAACGTGATGCGTTGGGAGCTGCGCACGCGGCTCTTCCTGCGTACCAGCGAGTTCCTCTGGCAGGAGGGCCACACGGCCCACGCCACCCACGCCGAGGCGCGCGAGGAGGCGGTGCGGATGCACCACGTCTACCGCGACTTCTGCCACGAGATCATGGCCATGCCGGTCATTCGCGGCATCAAGACGGCCAACGAACGCTTCGCCGGCGCGCTCGAGACGCTGACCATCGAAGCGCTGATGCAGGACGGCAAGGCGCTGCAAGCCGGCACCAGCCACGACCTGGGCCAGAACTTCGGTCGCGCCTTCGACGTGCAGTTCCAGAACGACGCGGGCGAGCGAGAGTACGTCTGGCAGACGTCCTGGGGCGTTTCGACGCGCCTGGTGGGCGCGCTGATCATGACCCACTCCGACGACGACGGGCTGGTGTTGCCGCCCAAACTCGCGCCGATCCACGTGGTGATCGTGCCGATCTTCCGCAAGGACGATGAGAAGGTGCGCGTGCTCGAGGCCGCGAACCGCATCGCCGCGGAACTGCGCGACGACGGTTTGAACGTCAAGGTCGACGACCGCGTGAGCCTCAAGCCCGGCGCGAAGTACTACGAGTGGGAGCGCAAGGGCGTGCCGCTGCGGATCGAGATCGGCCCGCGCGACCTCGACTCGGAGTCGGTCATGACCAAGCTGCGCGTGGCTGCGGTTGACGAGTCCGGTCGCGCCGTGAAGGAAGTGCGCCCGATGGCCGACCTCGGCGTCTCGATCGGCAAGACCCTCGACGAGTTCCAGACGCAACTGTTCGACACGGCCCAGGCGCGCTTGACCGCTGGCACGGTGCACGTGGACACCTGGGACGACTTCGTCGACGTGTTCAAGGACGGCGGCAGCCGCTTCGTCTACGCCCATTGGGACGGGACGACCGAGACGGAACTCGCGATCAAGAACGAGACCAAGGCCACCATTCGCTGCCTGCCCACCGACGGCGACGGCCCCGAAGCCGAGCCCGGCAAGTGCATCAAGACCGGCGCGGACTCGGCCCAGCGCGTGCTGTTCGCGAAGAACTACTAGGGCCGAGCTGAGCAGCCACGGAGACCGGCCCGCAGCTTTTCAACGAAGGAGCGGCTCGATCAGGTCCTGCAGGTCCTGAGCGAGGAATCCCCGACGCTCTAGCACTGACCGTTGCTCAGGCGAGAGGCGAGGGGCGATCGCTACTCGCTCGACGCGGTAGAGACCGAATCTTGGTGCATGCCTCAAGAAGCGGTCGACGTGTTCGTCGAATCGGCCGGTATCAGTGAGGAGCTTTGCCCCAGACCTCTTGCAGGTCCCGAGCCTCAAGATCTCGTCTTCGTCGTCGACTGCGACCATGTCGATCTCGGTGTCACCGCGGTCCCACCATCCCCTCACCGCTTGCGTCAGACGGAAGTCCCCGAGCCCTTTCCTGGATCGCTCTTCGTACAGCGTCGACGCGAGTCTCTCGAGGCCATGTCCCTCCGCGACTTCGAGCTTCGCGATCGCATCCTCGACCAGATCCCTCGTCGGGCGAAAGTTGATGGACGCGACCGGGACCTTGAGCGCGGCAAGCCATGAGCGCAGGAAATTGTCCCGGATGTAGAAGCGCCCGCTTCGCGTGGTCGCCTTCGCAAAGACCGGCTGGAGCCGCTCGATCATCCGGTAGCGCTCGTCGAGGATCTTCAGATAGCCACCAACCTGCTTGGCGCTGTCAGGCTCGACAGACTTCACGTGGTCGAGAATGTCCGCGTTCGAGCACCCCGGATGGGATGCGATGAACTTGAGGAGCAGGTCGTATCGGCCGCGTAGCTCCCGAAGGAACCAGTTGTCTGCTTCGCTCCTGAGCGGCGAGCTACTGTTGAAGAACATCGTCTCGAGCAACTCGCGACGATCAGACGCCAGCACGCCCTGTTCGAAGCAATCTCGGTAGAACTTCGGGACTCCCTCGAACAGGTTCCAGAGGAAGAGGAGTCGCCCAACCTCAGCGTCGGCGTGGGTCGAGATGAGTTCAAGTAGCGACTCGACGTCGAGGTGCCCCAAGTCGAGCACGTCAGTTACGCGGTTGAAAAGTGGAGCCTCGCGGTCCTCGAGCAGAGCGGCCATCTCTGTGTGGATCGAGCCGAGCACGATCAACCCGCCCCGAACTTCAGACGCACGCGCCGACAACCGGTCGACTTCCGCCCGCAGCTGCGACGTGAATGAGAACAGTGCCTTCCGGTGGAAGTACTGAAACTCGTCGAGCGCCACCACCCAGCCGTCCGCGCAGAGCGAACCGATGCCCGAAGCCAAGCCCCTTAGGTCTGACGGCAGGTCGATCGGCACCCGGAAGGACTCCATGAAGTCTCGCGCGGCACTGACCACGCCTGCCGGATCGGAGTCGGGGATCTGGATGTAGAGGACCTTTCGGCGCTGTTCCAAGCGCAGGACCTCATTGACGAGACTCGTCTTGCCGATTCGTCGACGGCCGGTGACTTGAACGAAGAACCATCGGTCTCGAGCGAGCGACTCACGAAGTCGCTCGAGTTCCTGCTTGCGCCCGTAGAAGCCCCAGCTTTCAGCCGCCATGACCGGCAAGGTAGAAGTTTTTACCTTGAGTGTCCAACCCGCAGACTTCCGTCCCTAAACCTCTACTCGGAAGGACCTTGCGTTCCTACTGCAAGCGCAGTCCGCAGGACGGGCAGCGCTCGGGCAGGCCGGAGAAGGGCACCAGGCAGGCCGGGCAGACGTTCTCGTCGGAGTCGAGGTCGATCGTGGTCTCGACCGATGCGCGTTCACGCTCCGACATGCCCTCGGTGAAGCTGGAGTCGATGCGCGCCAGGGCGGCCTCTGCTTGGCTGCCCGCGACCGCGAGCAGGAGCTTCGAGCTTCACTTGTTGCCGAGCTTCTCGGCCGGCCGCAGGACCTCGGCCGGGATCTGCGCCGCGGCGAGCAGGCGCTTGAGCTCCTCGAGGCGGCTCAGGGAGCCTTCGGCGATCACGATCGGGCGTTCGGCTTCCATGGTGGGGTGCGGCGGGGCCGTCGAGAGAGGATACGACGATCAGGCCGCCGTTGTGTCCGCGGGCGGCGTCTGCGGCTGCGGCTCGTCGTCCCTCGCCTCCGCCCGCGCGAGGGCGGTCATGCCCAGGTAGGTCAGGACCCCGAGTAGGGCGCATCCGGCCCAGGGTGCGCGGGGCCCGATGTACTCGTAGAGGAACGTCCCGAAGAGGGGTCCGAGCATTGCGGCGAGGGCGAACCCGAGGCCGAAGACCCCCATGGTTCGGCCGCGGGTCGCGTTCGGACCGCGAAGGCTGACCCAGGCCACCGCGGAGGGCGCTTGCAGCATCTCCCCCACGGTCCAGACGAGGACGGTCACCGCGACCCAGGCGAAGCCCGGCCAGAGCGGCGTCAGCCCGAAGCCAAGGCCGGCGAAGAGACAGCCCCAAGCGGTCACCCGGATCGACGAGTGCCGGCGGATCGCGTAGAGGAGCGGCAGCTCGCAGAGCACGATCACGACCGTGTTGATGGCGAAGGTCGCGCCGATCCACGCCTCGCTCATCCCGCGCACTTCCTTGAGGAACAGGGGCAGAGTGCTCTGGATCTGGAAGAAGGGGATCGAGCCGATCACCAAGAGGCCCATGAAGATCAACAGCCGCCGGTCGCGCCAGGGCGTGTAGGCGCGGGAGTCGGCGCGGGCGGGCTCCTCGAGCTCGGCGACCGGCGTCCAGCCGCGACCCAGGGCGTAGAGCACACCAGCGGAGACGAGGCTCGCCAGGGCGTTCGCGCGGAAGAGCCAGGCGTAGTCGATCCCCGCGAGCACGCCACCCAGGGCCGGCCCGACCGTGACCCCAAGGTTCACGGCCAAGCGCATCAGGCCGAAGGCGCGGGTGCGGACCTCGAGCGGCGAGTACAGGGCGATGGCCGCTCCGTTGGCCGGCCGGATGCCGTCGAAGGCCACGGTCAGGGCGAAGAGCGCTACCGCGATGGCCGCGGGGTGCTCCTGGGCGCCGAGCAGCAGGAACAGGGGTGCGGCGAGGATCATGGACCCGAGTTGCACCTTCAGGTGGCCGATGCGGTCGGTCAGCCACCCGCCGAGTTGCACGCCGACCATCGACCCGACGCCCGCCAGGGCCATGAAGGCACCCATCTCGAGCGGGCTGAAGTCGCGCTTCATGACCAGGTAGATCCCCAGGAAGGGCATCACCATCACGCCGGCACGGTTGACCAGGAGCACCGCGGAGAGGATCCAGATCTCACGCGGCAGCCCGGTCAGGGACCGCGCATGGCCTTGCCACAGTCGAGCGAACACGCGTGCATGGTCTGCTCGGTGGCGCCAGGATGGAAGCGTGGCCGAAACTCCGACGATGCGCCGGGCACTGCGCCTGGCCGAGCACTCGCGCGACGCGCAGGACCTGCAGCGCCTGTTGACCGTCGTACGCGAGCCCGTCCCCACGCCCGGCCCAGGCGAGGTCCTGGTGCGCGTCGAGGCGTCGCCCTGTAACCCGTCGGACCTGATCTACCTGGCCGGCGAGTACCCGGCCGCCCGCCCCCTGCCCGCGATCCCGGGCTTCGAGGGCGCCGGCACGGTGGTCGCGACGGGCGGGGGCTGGACGCGCCTCTTCGCTGGGCGTCGCGTGGCCTTCGCCACGGCCGAGGACGGCGACGGTTCCTGGTGCGACTACGCGGTGGTGCCCGCCGGCCAGTGCATTCCCCTGCCCGGGTCCGTGCCCTCCGAGCAGGGCGCGACCACGATCGTGAACCCGCTCACCGCCTGGTCCATGGTCGACCGCGCACGCCGGGAGCGGGCCCCCGCGATCGTCCACACCGCCGCAGTCTCCCAACTCGGCCAGCAGCTGCTCGTCCTGGCCGGCGAGCGTCGCCTGCCTGTCATCGCCGTGGTGCGACGCGCGGACCAGGCCGACCGCGCCCGGGCCCTGGGTGCCGCCATCGCCATCGACCTGCTCGACGACGACGCCGACGAGCAGCTCACTCGCGCCTGTCGCGAGCTGGGCGCAAGCCTCGCTTTCGACGCCATTGGCGCCACTTGGCCCGAGCGCCTGCTGCGGGCCATGGGCGCCGGCTCCACCTGCGTGGTCTATGGCGCGCTGGGCGAGACCACGGAGATGCACCTAGACCTGGGCACGATGCTGTCCGGCGAGTGCCGCGTCGAGGGCTTCTACCTCGGTCGCTGGATGCGCCGCGCGCCCCTGTTGCGCCGCTTGGCCGCGATCCGCGACGTCCGTCGGCGCTTCGCAACCGGGAGTCTGGCGACCGAGATCGCCGAGCGAGTCGACCTCGACGGGTACCCGGCCGCCCTGGTCCGCTATCGGGGAGCGATGTCGCGCGGCAAGGTCATGTTGGTACCCCACGGTGCCGAGCTCGCGGGCCGCCAGCGTTGAGGAATTCGGCCGATCGGACGTAACCGAGGGGGCTTTCGTCCGTCTCCCCTGGTGGGCGGGCGGGGGCCCGCGGCGGTTAAGGAAGCACCTGACGCTGCTGACTCGCGCGAGGCAGCGAACCTTCGCGACTGTCGCCGCCGCTGTCGCCCCAGCTGTCGCGGTCGACCCACATCGACCCACATCGACCCGGATCCTCCCCCGTCCACCGCGGCGGCCGACGACCTCCGTTCCTCGGGAGCATCCCCGGGACCTGCCGTCGGCGTGCTGCGAGCCATGGAACCGGGCTAGTGTCCTGGATCAGGAAATCGGCGTCACTTCCCGGAGGTCCGATCGATGCTGGCTAGGCGCGCCGACGACGCGTATCCGCTGCGATACTCGGAGGAGGCGCTGGCGACGCCAGCGGCAATGGGAGCCCGGGAAGTGACGCCGAATTCCTGATCCAGGACACTAGCGACCCCGATCGGTCACGGAGCCGTCAGCAGCACCTTGGCCATGCCGTCGGAACCAAAGACGACCGGCGAACGGTCGACCTCCTCGAACGCGCCGTCGATCAACTCCAGGAGCACGACTTCGACGGCCAGCTCGGAGGTCCACACGTGGCTGTAGCTGCGCCCGGCCCAGCTCATCCTGGTCATGCCGGAGGAGCCGTTGGCCGTGAATGTTCGCAGTTGCAGCGCCTCGCCCCAGGAGTCGTGCACCTCGATCATGAGCACTCGACCGCCGACATCCGCTCCGCTTCCATCGGTGACCTCGATCGCCACGGGCCGCAGGAACGGCACTTCGATTCGCAGCTCTTCGGAGAAGTCGACCTCGTCCAGGTCGAGCTGCGGCGGCTCGACGCGAGTGCCCACGGGAGCGACGACGCCGAGCTTTGCGAATTGCTGGGGAACCTGCTCCAGGGTGAAGCGGCCCTGTGCGTCGGTCGTGGAGGAGCCCGCCTCGAAGAAGCTCGCCATGGAACTTCCGCCGGTCTGGATCCAAGTCGTCACCGAGTTCACTGTGATCGTCGCTCCCTCGAGGGGCGCGCCGTCGGTCGTGACGACGACTCCATGCAGGTCGGCGAGGTTGGCGCCCTCGGGCAGGATCCACTCGAGCTCGCGCGAGCTGGGCTCTACGTTCTCGAGCCGATCGACGGCGCCACTGGAGTTCTCGAAGGCCACGAGGTCGTAGGGTCGTTGGTCGAGGCCGACCAGGGCGAAGCGCCCCTGATCGTCAGTGGTGGCGCTGACCTCACCTTCGAGCGCCGAATCCGACGAGAGGAAGCCGGGGGTCACGACGGTTCCGCCGAGCAGCTTCACGGTCCATCCTGAGGTCGGCTCGCCCTCCGAGCTGGTCAACCGACCACGGATCGCCAGGGGCTCCGCCGGGAACCGCAGCAGGAACGGCGCTGGTGCCTCCGGCCAGGACTCGAGGATCAGCGCGGCTGCTTGGGGCTCGACGACCAGACCGAGTCCCTCGGCCCTGGCCGCCAACAGCGCGTCGGGCTCGGGAGGCCCGGTGAGTTCGAGCGCGAAGTCGCCTAGCTCACCCGTTCGTGGGGCGGCGCCGAAGCCCATGCCCCACCAGCAAACGGCCGCATCGGAGACCGGCTCGCCTGCGCTGTTCACGACGGTGCCAGTGACCTTGACCGCAGGCCGATCGTCGCGCTGGACGGGTGGCGCTGTCGACGCGAGTTCGATCCGCAGGTCGAAGGAGTCACGCTCGGGGCAAGGGAGCTGCCGCGTGACGAAACCAGCCGCCTTGGCGACCAGCTGGAGGCTCGACGAGCCAGGGACCTGGTCGAGGCGGAAGCTGCCGTCGCTGGCCGTCACCGCGCTCTCGAAGACCTGCTCCAGGTGCAGCTGATCGATCACGAAGGGCAGGGCCCGCAGGGCCCGATAGCTGTTCAACTCGACCTTCGCGTCGGCGATCGGCGCGCCTTGGGTGTCGAGAACCCGACCGGACAAGTCGACGCGCGACGAGACCACCAGCATGGTGTCGGCATCGGGGACGGCGACTGGTACTCCCCAACCGAGCAGGGCCCAACCGGGGCCGACTTCCGGTCGCGCGTCCAAGGGCGCTCCCGCGAAGATCACGAGACCGTCCACGTCGGACGCAGCGAACTCGCCGAGCCCGTGCATGTCGACCGGGACCTCGGGAACGGGATGTCCGCGGACGTCGACGACGAGCACCGAGACGCCCTCTCCCGCCGGTTCGCCGGAGGCGGGCCCCGCCACGTCACCGGGCAGCGGCTGGGCCTCGATCGCCTCGATGCGACGATCCTCGCCGGCAGGCGATTGCGCGGCTCGAACGGTCTGCGCGGCTTGCGCGTCCGCGGTCTCGACGCGTTGGTCCAGGGCTGCATCGAGGGCGTGGTCCGAGTCCGAGAACAGGAGCCAACCGACGACGACCAACAGCGCGAGCCCTGCCAGGCCTACGAGCCACTTTCCCACGTCCCCACCCCTTTCAGTTTCAGACTAGCGAACGCAGGCGCTCGAGCACCGCGCTAGCGCCACCCGAGTCGAGCGCTGCCGAGGCCCGGTCCACGCCGTCGGCGAACGTCATCGACACTCCGGCCGTGCGGAGCAGGATCGCCGCGCACATCAGCGCGGCGTTGCGCGGGGTGCCGAGTTGGCCGGCGAGCACGGCGAGGGTCGCTTCGCCGGCGGCGCGCACGAGCTGCGGGTTGTCGGCCACGCCCTGCCCCACCTCGGGCGGCCCGAACATTGGCAGCTCGGGGTCGTCGGAATCGCTGAAGCCGAAGTCGCCCGGGTCGATCGTCATCGGCACCTGGTGGTTGCCGTCCAGGTGGATGCCGCGCGAACGCCGCTTGACCGTGGGCACCACACCGCCCTCGACGCCCTGGATGGTCATGCCGGCCGGGTGGCCGAGGCTCTGCATGACTTCGACCGCAGTGCCGAGGACCGGGCCGGCCTGGGCGCCGAGCACGATCGCCGCCGTCGAGGGCGCCAGCAACTTCTCGATCGTGGAGAGCGGTGTGCGCACGCCGATGTCGTCGCGGATCGAGCGCAGGGCCAGCATCGCGGGCAGCATCCCCGTGGCAGCGATGGCACCGAAGCGGGTCTTGGCCACCCAGGACTCCACCTCGCGCGGATCCCAGGTCAGCCCACAGCCCAGGTGCTCGAGCACGCTCGCGGCCGTCAGCCCACGGCGGGGCGGGACGCAGCGGTCGGTGACGAGCAGCACCCGCGCGCCAGCCGCGGCGGCGATCAACCCGGCGGCGACCTCGAGCGGAATCGAGCGCTCGTAGCCCTCGTGGGGCGGACAGACCGCCACGAGATTCTCCATTCCGTGGCAGGGTAGGGTCGCCCGATCTCGAGCGGCGCGGGCGAAGCCGACGAGTTCTTCCACGGTCACGCCCTTCATCCGCAGGGCGATCAGGAAGGCCCCGACGCGCACCTCGCTCTCGACGCCATCGAGGATTGTGGCGAAGGCGCGGTAGGCCTCCGCCTCGGACAGGTTGCGTCCGTCCCGACGGTTGGTGCCGAGGACTCGCAGGAGTTCACGCAGGATCATGGGCGGGGGAGGCCGCCGAGCATATCAGCTCGAGGTGCGTCCCCGGCCACGGCGGCCCGCAGAGGCGCCCGAATGGCGCGCGGCGCCCGGGATTGTGGTCCCAGACGCCGCGCCGGCGGGGCTGCCGCCAACTGGCTCAGTCCTCGTCCTCGTCCTCGTCCTCGTCTCCGTCGTCATCCCCGTCCTCATCGTCGCCCTCGTCGTCGGCGTCCTCCACCTCGACGTCCCCCTCCTGGGAGGCCTCGACCACCTCGCGCTCGGGGAGCGGTCGGATGTGGGCGTAGAAGAGCTCTTCGGACTTCTCGTAGGCGAGCTTGCCTCCGACGACCGCGTACTGGACGAACGTCTCGTAGTGCAGCAGATCGCCGTCGGTGACGAGCACGTCGGCATCCTTGCCGACCTCGAGCGAGCCGACCCGATGGTCGACGCCCATGACGCGGGCGGGGACGATCGTAACGGCCTCGAGCCCGGCCTGCTCCGACAGCCCACCGCGGATCGCAAAGCCGGCGTCGATGTTCAGGTGCAGCAGATCTCGACCCGCGATCCCACCGAGGTCGATCGAGCCGGAGAGCGGCTCGACCGCGACCTGCACACCGGCGGCATGGAGGATGGCGGCGTTCTCGATACTCGAGCCGCCGTCCGCAACCTGAAGCTCGTCCTTCCAGCGACGATCGCGCGGCGAGACGATCGCCGTCGCGCCGGCCCGACCGAGCTCGTCCGCCACGACCCAACCCTCGCGACAACCTTCGATCACCGGCCGGAAGCCGAACTCCTGGGCCAAGCGCGCGATGGCCAGCAGTTCGTCGCGGTCGTCCGCGTTGAACTTCGCACGGCCGTCACCCATCAGGATCTTCAGGACGCTGGAGTTGACGCCCTTCTTGCTCGGCTCGTCCCCATCCTTGCCGCCCTCCTCCCAGGCGCGGAAGTCGCGCAGGTAGGTCGACGCCAGGGCGAAGTCGGCGCGGGTGCGGCGCCTCGAGTCCGCGGTCGAATAGCTGAGCGAGATCAGGAAGCCCTCGCGCATGACCACGTCCTTGATCTCGTAGCGGCGCAGCTTGACGGCCGCGTTCGACTGCTCGACCGTCGTGATGCCAGCGGCGAGAGTCAGGATCAAGTAGGTGCTGAAGGGGTCGTAGGCCTCGGCGATGCGCGACTCCGCCTCGGTCATGGCGGCAGCGGCATCGATCGCGTCGAAGTCCCAGATGTCGACGCCGTCCTCGGCGGGAACGTCGAGCGACGGGTCGTAGCCCGGCTGCTCCACCTCTCCGGCCGGCGCGAAGGAGCCCTGCGTCACCCGCGAAGTGGCCGAAAGGGCCACCATGCCCGGGTACAGCCGCAGGCCACTGCAGTCGATTCTCTCGGCATCCTCGGGCACCCAGAAGTCGTAGCCGATCTCCTCGATGATGCCGTCCTTCGACAGCAGGTCCGCGCCGCGCAAGACCGCGCCGGTCCCCGTGAAGATGTCGCCGCCCTCGAGCAGCAACCAATGGGGCCCCTCCTCCTCCTCGACCTCTTCAGCGACGGCGGCCTCGTCCTCCTCGTCGTCGTCGAGGAAGCCAGTGGGCGCGAAGCCGGGGGTCAGGGCGGAGCAGATGCCACCCAGCGCCAGTGCGGCAGGGGCGAGCAGGAACGTGGGCAGAATCTTCATCGCTTTCACTGGTCGAGCTCCCCGTGGACGATCTCGCCCTCGAGCATCACGGCGGTCAGTTCGGTCTGGGCCTCGAAGGGGTCCCCGTCGAAGATCAGGAGATTGGCGGCCTTGCCGGCCTCGATGCTGCCGACGAGCGCGCCCACGTTGAGCGCCTCGGCCGGCTCGAGCGTCATGGCGCGCAGGGCCACTTGACGGTCCAGGCCGTAGGCGACCATGTGCGCCACGTCCTCGAGCCAGTCCCGGTTGCCGGTGACGCTGTCGCTGCGCGGGATGAAGGCGACCTTGGCCCCCGCGGCGTGCAGCTCGGCGGGCAGGTTGCGCGCCCGTCGAGTCCCGGGATGGTCGATGATCTCGGGGTCGCAGATGACGCGCGTGTGGGCTTCGCCGAGCTGGTCCGAGATGTAGAAGAGATCGAGGTCGTCGCGCAGATCGATCTGGATGTCGTAGAGGACGTCAGCCTCCGACTCGAGCACGTCCAAGAGGTGCAGGTAGTCGGCGGCCTTCGAGATCGAAAACTGTGCGCGCAGCTCCTGGGTCCGCAGCTTCAGCATGGGCAGGACCTCGGGCTCCGGGACGGGCGGCTCGAAAGCCTCCTTCTCGTCGTCCTTCTTCTTCTTGTCCTGGTCCTTCTGCCACTTCTCGCGGGCCTTCTCGACCTTCTCCATGTACTTGTCGACCTCCTCGAACGCGTCGCGCACGAGCTTCTTGGCCGAGCGGTCGGCTCCGATGTACATGGTGAGATAGCAGTCGTCGGCGAGCAGCAGCTCATCGACACTGTCACCCTTGGGTCGAATCGCGGCGGCGAGCCCCGCAATACCGCGACCGGGCGGGTACAGACCGATGGTCGTGACTCCGTACTCGAGTACGTCGGTCCAGTCCGAGGTGCGCGGGTAGATCTCGTCCGACACGCGTACTTCCGGGTCGCTGACCGTCCCGGCGCGGCTGTCGAGACCCAGGCGCGAGCGACAGTTGACGAAGCCCGGCATGACCACGGCGTCGGGTAGGTCGATGATCGGAATCCCGCGCTCGATCGGCAGGTCCTCGCCGACGATCACGATCTGACCGCCATCGATCAGGATGACGGCATTCTCGATCGTGCCCTGACTGATGGTCTCGGCGCGACCGACGCGCAGAGCCAAGAGGTCCGGGACAGGTTCCGCGGCGGGCGGGGCGAGCCACGCCAGTGAGCCGATGGTGACGGTGCTGAGGATCATGGTTGCGGGTAGGAGAGGGTCAGCGGTCCTTCGTGGTGCGCGCGCGCGGGGGCGCTAGAACCACTGACCGTGGACGGAGGGCCGGTACTGCAGCTCGCCGTCGATCCAGACGTGTTCCACGTGAGAACGGGGATCGATCGGATCGCCGTCGAAGACCACGATGTCGGCGTCCTTGCCGACCTCGAGGCTCCCGACCCGATCGCCGATCCCGAAGGACTCCGCGGGGTGGATGGTGAGAGCGCGCAGCATCAGACGCGAGTCGAGGCCCTGGCGCGCGGACATGGAGCCCTGCAGGAAGAGCTCGTGCGCCGGAATCACCGGCGCGTCGGTGTTGAGGGAGAAGAGCGGCACGCCCGCCTCGACGTACTCCCGCGAGGAGCCGACGATGCGGCCGTCCCGGGCGTAGGTGTCGAAGGTGCGGGGGCCGTGGTTCACGGGCATGCCCATGCGCGCCACGTAGGGCGCGGTGGTCCAACCGTCGAAGCTGCCGTGGCTGAGCACCGACATGGTGGGAAACTCGTCGCGCCACATCCGCACGGTGGCAGTCACGCCGTCGGAGCCGGCCGTGTGGATCAGCACCGGCAGCTCCTTCGCGTGCACCTTGGCCAGGTTGCGCAGGTGGAAGACGTCCAAGCCGTGCTCGCGGGAGGCGATCGCCTCGCGATTGACGCGGGACAGGATCCAGTACAGGCCAGCCCGAGTGCGGCCGACGTCGCCGCCGCCGCGCTCGGGGTTGTAGGCCTGGGCGACCTTCATGCCCCCCGGATCGGCGAGCACGCACTCCGCGTAGGTGGCCTGGGTCTTCGACTTGAACAGGACGCCGAAGCCGCCGATGGACGTGCCGCTGCCGGGGATCAGGAACTGGGTCGTGACGCCCGACGCGCAGGCCAGGCGCAGCTGCTGGTTCGAAGGCTTGATCGTGGGCGCGGACGACAGGTCCGGGTTGGCCGGCAGGACCATGTCGTTGATGCCGCCCCAGCCGTCGGTCACCACGTGGCTGTGCAGATCGACCATGCCCGGGATGGCCCAGCCCTCGAGCTCGACCAGCTCGGTGCCCTCGGGTGCGTCGATCGGCGGGCCGACGTAGGTCAGCTTGCCGCCCTGCACCAGGATCATGCCGGGGTCGTAGACCGTGTCCTTGGCATCGCAGGTGACGACCCGATCGAAGCGCAGGGCGAGGACCTCGCCGTCAGCCCCCTGCTGCCCCGCACGGGCCGCGGGCGCCAACGCGACCAAGCCCGTGAACGCCGCGACCGCGAGGTGTGTGCAACCGAGGAACGACATCAGAACAGCCGCCTCCCCGCGCTCGCCTCGTAGACCAACTCGCCTTCCAGCCAGACCCGATCCACCGCTGTGCGCGGGTCACCCGGGTGACCGCTGAGCGCCACGATGTCCGCGTCCTTGCCGATCTCCAGACTGCCGACTCGGTCGTCGATCCCGGCCGTGATGGCCGGCACGATCGTGAGCCCGCGGACGGTCTGCAGAGCGTCGTCCTCGAACCCGAAGCGCACCGCGATCCCTGCCTGGAGGGACAGTTCCTCCTGGGGAATCACCGGCGCATCGGTGTTGAACCCGATCTGGGGGTGACCGGAGGCCTGGTAGTTGGCGGCCACGCCCTCGATCTTGCCGTCGTGGTCGATCCCACGGCCCTTGACCTGTGAGCTGAAGTTGCGCGGGCCGAGAATCGCCGGCACGCCCTGCTCGATGACGTAGTCGGCCACGCGAAAGCCGTCCATCGTCCCGTGGTCAATGAACATCGGCAGGCCGAACTCCTCGACCATGATCCGCACGCTGGCGGCGACCACCTGGGCCACCTGGGTGTGGGTCGAGATCTGCGCCTCGCCAGCGACCAGGGGCCGGAAGATCTCGAACTGGATGTCGATCGGCGGCTGCTCGCCTTCGCCGCGCTCGTAGGCCTCCCAGCGCTCGCCGTAGGCTGCTCCGCGCCGCATCACGTCGCGGATCTGCCAGTTCAGCATGCTCCGCTCCATGCCGTAGCCCCAGCGCTTGGGGTTGTCGGCTTGAGCCACCTTGAGCGAACCGGGCTGGCGCACGAGGGTGCGCTCCCATCCGTCGAAGCCGGTCTTGATCAGCACGCCCTGCCCCCCGACCGTGGTCGCCGATCCGGGGATGAACAGCACCGTGGTCACTCCGGAGGCCAGGCCCACCCGCATCGTGCGGTTGCCGGGGACCACCGAGGTCCACACGCGCAGACCCGGGTTCGCCTGGTAGACGGCCCCGTTGATGTCGAAGCTGCCGCCCACGTGGCTGTGGAGGTCGACCATCCCCGGCATCAGCCAGCGGTCGCCCAGGTCCACTCGCGCGTACTCGGGTCCCGGTTCGTCCGTGCGGGCGTCGAGGAAGCCCTCGATCTTGCCGTCGCGCACCAGCACCCAGTTGTGATCGAGGACCTGCCCCTCGCCATCGGCCGCGCAGGTCAGGATCTTCGCGGCGCGCAACGCCATGGCAGGCGGCGGATCAACCGGACGGGCACCATCGATCGCGGCCCCACTTGCCGACGCCCCGAACACGACGCAGGCCGCCGCCAGCCTGACGGTGCCGCGCGCGATCAGCGCGTGGAACCCGCGACCAGCGCGGGAGTTGGGCTGCGGCCGGGCGGACATCACCAGACGACCTGATGCTCCTGATCGCGCTCGTAGATGTTGACCCCGTCGATGAACACGCGCTCGATCTGCGTGCGCGGGTCGGCCGGGTGGCCGCCGAGCACCACGATGTCGGCATCGCGCCCTACCGCGAGACAACCGACCCGATCGTCGATCCCGGCGGTAACGGCTGGAACGATCGTCAAACCGCGCACGGTCTGCATCAGGTCGTCCTTGAAGCCGTGGCGCACCGCCATCGAAGCCTGGAGGAAGAGCTCTTCCTGCGGAATCACCGGCGAGTCGGTGTTGAAACCGATCATCGGGTGGCCGCGCTCCTGGTAGCCAGCCGCCACGCCCTGGATGCGCTCGGGGTTGGCGCCGACCCAGTTCATGATCCCGCGGTTCGGGGCGTCCACGTTGCGCGGGCCGAGGATGGCGTTGACGCCCATCTTCGCCGCCAGGGGCGCCGCCAGATAGCCGTCGAAGGTGCCGTGGTCGATGTACACATCGACGTCCATCTCGCCCTTGATGATCATGATCGTCGCGACCACGACCTGGTAGATCTGCGTGTGGACCGAGACCTGGGCGTCGCCTGCGAAGAGGTGCCGGAAGATCTCGAGTTGCGGGTCGACCTGGGGCGCCGGGCCTCCGTTCCCGTCGTGGTCGCTCCACAGCTTCGCGTAGGCCCGACCGCGGGTGAAAATGTTGCGGATCGTGTAGTTCTCGAACGTCTTGCCGGGACCGAAGAGCCAGCGCTCCGGGTTGCCCCATTGGGCGACCTTCAGACTGCCGGGGTTGCGCACCTCGGCGTCGTCGTAGTGCTCGTGCCCGGTCTTGAGCAGCACGCCCTGACCGCCGACGTTGGTACCCGAGCCGGGGATGAACAGCACGGTCGTCACGCCCGAGCGCACGGCCATCTGCAGCATCGAGTTGTACGGCCGCACCGCGGTCGACGCCCGCAGACCGGGGTTGGCCAGGAAGATGCCGTCGTTGATGTCGAAGGTGCCGCCGATGTGGCAGTGCAGATCGATCATCCCCGGCATCAGCCAGCGATCACCCAGGTCGAGGTCCTCGTAGCCCCCGGGGATCGTGACGTCACGGGCCGCGCCGACGGCCTCGATCTTGCCGTCCTTGACGGTCAGCACCGCGTTGTCGAAGACCGCCGGGCCTTCCATGGTGCAGGTCAGGATCTTGGCCGCGTGAATCGCCAGACCGGGCCCGCCCGGCGCCCCCGCGACGGCACCCTCGACGGACTGCATCCGCGGCACGTGCCCCGGGTGCGCCTGCGCGACGGCGGGAGCAGCACCCATGGCGGCCGCGCCATCCGCGCTCGCAGCAGTAGCGGAGCCGGAATCCGAGGCGCCCGACCGGTTCACCTCGACCCCGACCGGGACGACCCCCGCCGAAGCGACGCAAGACAGGGCGAGCGGAGCGATGGCGCCGCACGCGAGCATCGGTCCCGCGGGAAGCCCAAGGGTGCGCAGTGTGGAGCCGAGGACTCGATTGAAGTTCATGGATTCGATCGCTTGGGGCAGCGTCTTGACTGCTCAGTTCGCCAGATTCGCGGCTACCACCGGCGGCCGTCGCGCTCGGCGTCGTAGACCAGTCGACCCTCGATCCAGACCGAGTCCACCGCGGTGCGGGGGTCGATCGGATGTCCGGTGATGACGAGGATGTCAGCGTCTTTGCCGACCTCGAGGCTCCCGACCCGGTCGGCGATGCGCGCGGCGCGCGCAGGCACGATCGTCAGGCCGCGGATGGTCTGCAGCGCATCGTCCTTGAAGCCGTAGCGCGCGCCCATGGTGGCCTGGATCGAGAGTTCCTCCTGCGGCACCACGGGCGAGTCGGTGTTGAACCCGACCTCCGGGTGGCCGAGGGCCTGGTAGCCCGCGGCCACGCTGCGGATGCCGATCGCGTCGGCCGGCAACACGCTCTGGAAACGCGGGGTATCGATCGCGCGCGGTCCGACGATCGCCGGAACGCCCGCCGCTGCGGCGATGGGCGCCACTTGCCAGGCGCCGATCGTGCCGTGGTCGATGAAGACGTCGACGCCCAGCTCCATCTGCACCATGGTCACGGTCATCAGGACCACCTGATAGACCTGGGTGTGAGCGGAGACGCGGATCTCCTTGCGCAGCAGGTGGTCGAAGACCTCGAACTGCGGGTCGGCCTTCTCGATCGTCTCGACCGTCGCGCCGGCGGCGCGCGCCCGGGCGCGACCCATCCCGCGCTCGATGGTGTCGCGGGTGTTCCAGTTCATGAAGCTGCGGCCGACCCCCCAGGTGTAGCGCTCGGGGTTGCCCGCCTGGGCCAGCTTCATCGAGCCCGGGTTGCGGATCAGCATCTCCCCGAAGGTGTCGAAGCCGGTTTTGAGCAGCACACCCTGGCCACCGATGTTGGTGGCCGAGCCCGGGATGTAGAGCACCGAGGTGACGCCGCCCGCCAGGCCCAACTCCAGGGTGTCGACCAACGGTACGACCGCGGCCGAGGCCCGCAGGCCGGGATTGGTCAGGTAGACGCCGTCGTTGAGATCGTTGATCTCGAACAGGGATCGACCGGCAACGTGGCAGTGCAGGTCGATCATGCCCGGCATCAGCCAGTGATCGCCGACGTCGATCAGCTCGACGCCCTCGGGTACCTCGATCGAGTCGGCGGGGCCGATGGCGACGATGACGCCGTTCTCGACCAGCACCAGACCGTCGTTGATCACCGCCGGAAGGTCGCCCTCGGCGCAGGTCAGGATCTTCGCCGCGCGCAGCGCGACGTTGTCCGACGACGGGTCCGCGAGCGGCACGCTCGACGCCGCCGCCGGCGACGAGAGAGCGCCGCCCGCGACCAGCGCCGCGAGCCCCGCGTGGATCAGGGACGCGGTTCGCAAATCAGCGAACCTCCTCACCGGCCACCCAGACCCGCAACACGCGCGTGCCCGCCTCGAGCGGCGGACCGTCGAGCAGCAACACGTCGGCGCTGCGGCCGGCCGCGAGCAACCCGACTTGGTCGTCGATGGCCATCATCGCGGCAGAATCGGAGGTCAAGGCGCGCAGGGCTCCCGTCGGGCTCATCCCACCGGCCACCGCGTAGGCGGCCATCAGCGGCAGATCCGCGGCCCCCTCTTCGGCGTTCGAGTAGAAGGCCACCCGGTAGCCCGCCGCCTGCAGGTCGGCCATGCGGTTCGAGACGCGGTAACCGTCGTCCTCGGTAGTCGCACCGGAGGTCACCGTCGTGGAGACCAACAGGCCCGCCACGCGGCTCGCGACCTTGTCGGCCACCAGCAACGCGTCGCTCGCACCAATCAGCACCGGACGAATCCCCGCGGCCGCGCAGGCGTCCACGCAGGCGATGATCTCGTCGGCGCGATCGACCTCGATCAGCACCGCGACCCGGCCCTCGATGGCCCTCCGCAGGGGCTCGAGCTTGGTATCGACGCGGGGCTCCTTCGGAGCGCCCTTCGGAGTCTCCGGCGACTTCGGATCTTCGCTGGGCTCGGGGCGCTTGGCCACCGGGTACTCGCGCGACTGGCGGGTGACCGCGATCGCGTGGTCGGCGCCGCCGTAGGCCACGGTGCCCTCGAGCGTGACGTCCTCTTCGGGCTCCTCGAGGATGTCCGAGTACTTGGCCGTCAGGGTGAAGGGCCCGTCGGCTCCCTTGCCGTGCAAGGTCAACGTGCCTTCCAGCTCGTGGGGCTCGGGCTCATCCTCTTCGCTCGAGGTCGCAAAGTTGCCAGAGACCTCGACCAGCTGCGACGAGAGGGCCGCGCAGCGCAGGAAGCCGCTGACGCTCTCGCCGTCGAGGCGCAGCTGCATCCGCAGTCGAACCGGCTCCGCACCCTCTTCGGACCCGGCCGGCGTGAGTCCGCCGAGCCAGATGCCGGTGGTGGCGTCAGGATCGAGCGCCTTGTCCTTGCGCTTCTTCTTCTTCTCTTTCTTGTCCTCGTCGTCCTTCTTGTCCTCGTCCCCACCGTCGTCGTCGGCGTCGACTTCCGGCTCGGGCAGGGTGAAGGTCGGCGGGACGACTTCGGGCTCGTACTCCGCCAGCTCGGCGGCGTACTTGAGCCAGTCGTTGCGGTACTCGACCGCCTTCTCGAGGAGCTTGCGCACGTTCGAACCGGAGTCCGCGCGGTTGGATTCGGTCCAGCTCAGGCGCAGGGCCGCGGGGGTCTCGACGATCAGGCTGTCGAAGTCCTCGGCGGCCGGACGGTAGGCGAGCATGGGCGCGCCAGAACCGTTGCTGCCCTGGAAGTCCAGGACGACCGTGGTGACGCCGGCACGGGCGACCCGTCGATCGACCGAATCGCCGGGCTCGACGATCTGGGTCAGGTCGAAATCCGTGGCCGGCATGCGGCGGGAGCCGTCCAGACCCAGGTGCCCGAGGGCGTCAACGATCCCGGGCATCGCCGCGGCGCCGCGCACGACCGTGGCGCCACCGGGGCGGGCCACGCGCCGTCCGACCTCGACGATCTTGCCGCCGCGGATCAGCAGTTCACCGGGGCTGATGACTTCGCCGTCGCCCAAGTACAGCTCATCGACGGACACGACCGTCGTGCTCGAGCGGGCAGCGGACCCGCTGCTCGAACCCGACTTGGGCTTCCAGGCCAGCTCGCCGCCGATCCAGGTGGCACGCACGCCCGGGCTGCCCCCGAGGGGCTGGCCGTTCAGCACGACGAAGTCGGCGCGCTTGCCGACCTCGAGGCTGCCGATCTGATCGCCGACGCCGTAGATCTCGGCCGGAATGCGGGTCACACCGGCGAGGGCCAGGTCCTTGCCGAGTCCGCCGCTGAGGGCCAGGGCGGCTGCGAAGTGCAGGTCGCGCAGGGGCGAGCCCGAGGCCGGGCTGATCGCCACCGGGACGCCGGCCGCCGCGAGGCGGGCGGGCACGTCGAGCTCGGGCCAGCGGTCGTCGTCGCCCTTGCCGCGATCGCTCGCGCCGCGGTTGCCGCGGAAGGGCACCTCGTACACGACGGAAGCGCCGGCCTCAGCAATCTCCTCGGCCAAGTCGCCGCTGTACTGCGCGCCGTGGATCACCAGACGCAGGCCGCGCTCGCGAGCGACCGCGAGCAGGGCGCGAATCTCGGACTCCGTGATGGCGGTCATGCGCCAGGGGGCGCCGGCGTCCATCAGGCCCTTGAGGTCGGCGATCGTCTTCGGCCCGTAGGCAGCGAGTTCCTCACCGGCTGCGACGCCGTCCAGAAGCTCTCGCAACGCCAGCACCGCTCCCATGGTGGTGCGCGGCAACTGCTCCTCGGGAACGCCCAGACCCACGTCCACCGTGGCGGGGATCGGCGGCATCCAGTAGCCGGGGGTGCTGCGGGCCTCTTCGCTGATCGCGCCGTGGATCGCGGCGTCGGCGTTGAGCACGCGCGCCTGGGGCTCGCCCGCCCCCAAGCTCACCACCGCGCCGTGACCTGCGATCAAGCGGCCTCGCGCCGGATTGATGTAGGCCGAGGTCACGCCCGCGGCCAAGCCGTCGACGTTGGTCGCGTAGAAGTCGAAACCGTCCACCGCCGAGAGGTCCGGCGCCGCGGTCCGCGGGGCCGGTGAGCCCTGGGCCAGATCGCTACTGGCGGCCACGAAGCCGGGCACCAGCACGGCATCGGGTCCGTAGTCGATCACCTGCGCCCCGACCGGTACGACGAGATCGGCACCGATGGCGACGATGCGTCCATCGGAGACGAGCATCGCGCCGTTCTCGAGGGTGGTCCCCGCGGCGTCGACGGTCAGGATCGTCCCCGCGCGAATCACGAGGGTGTCACCGGCTACGGCTAGGGCGGGAGCGCCCGCGGGCGCGGGGGCGGCGAGCGCGCCGGCAGCGAGGGTCAGGAGCAGGGGATGCATCGTCACTTCTCTTCGGCGTCTTCGTCGTCGTTGGACTCTTCCACCACACCGACGCTCTCGACGCCCTGGGGCGACGCGGAGCCGGCACCGAGGGGCTGTTGACCCTCGAAGATGTACTTGTTGCGGACGTCCTTGCTGCGGTCGTAGACGTGGTTGCCTTCGATGAAGGCGTGCTCGACCCACGACTGCGAGCTGAGCGGGTCGCCGGAGAGCAGCAGGATGTCGGCCAGCTTGCCGACCTCGAGACTGCCAACCTGGTCGCCAAGGCCCAGGATGGCCGCCGGGGTGGTGGTCACGGCGTCCAACGCCGCGGCCCGGTCGAGCCCGTGGGCCACGGCGCGGGCCGCCTGGAACCACAGGGAGTTGCTGCTGGCGTTCTCGCTCGAGAGGGCGAAGGTGATGCCCTTCTCCGCGAACACACCGGGAACGAAGGTCTCGGTCTCCTCACCGGTGACCGGGTCGGTCTCGGTGTCCATCTGCGACCCCTGCAGGATCACGTCGAGGCCCGCGGCGGCGATCACGTCAGCGGCCTTCCAGCACGAGCTGTCGAGCACCAGCGTGGTCCGATCGAGGAAACCGTTCTGGGTCGCGATGTCGATCGCGAGGTGCACGTCGCGGGGGCTGCCGCACCAGACGAAGGCGTCGTAGCGGCCCTCGACCAGCTCCAGGAGGGGCTCCTGCTGCTCGTCGATTGCGCCGCGCGGGATCAGCTCGAGGCCGTCGACCTTCCAGGTGCTGCCGCCCATGGCGCGGCCCTTGGCCTTCTCGCCTTCCATGTCGCGACCCTGGTAGAGGGCCTCGCGGCGGGCCAGGTCGCCGCCCTGACGGGCGTCGGCGACGACGTCCTCGAGGTAGCGCTGCAGGTCGCCGAATGCGCCGCGCAGGGCCTGGGCCTGGGTGGCGCGCGAGTTGCCGCGCTTGGGCGCCGCGGAGAGCTTGAGCCCGTAGTTCGGGCGCACGGTCATCTCTTCCACGGTCATCCCGGTCGGATGCACGATGCGTCCCTTGGCGGCGACGACCGTGTCGTTGCCCTGCTGGACGTTGATCGTCGTGACCCCCCAGCGCAGGCAGTCCTCGAAGTAGAGGTTGATCGGGTCGATCGAGTCGCGCACGTCCAGGAACGGCGCGACGTCGATGTTCTCGTTGGGGCGGTCCATGCCGCGGTTCGAGTGGGCTTCGATGAAGCCCGGGAAGGCGACCAGCTCGGGCCCGCCCACCACGGGCGCGTCCCAGGGCTTCTCGACCTCGGCGGCCGGACCGATGGCGACGATGCGGCCGTCCTCGACCACGATCACGCCGTTTTCGATCTCGGTTCCCGAGTTCTGGATGATGCGGCCAGCTTCGATCACCAGCTTGTCGGCTTGGGCGAAGGGCGCGGTGGCTACGGCGGCGAAGGCGATGCCGGTGAAGAGGCGGCTGCCGATTCCCGCTTGGCGGCTCGTTCGATGGTTCATCGGTGAGGGCTCCGTTGGATTGCTTGCTGTACGGGGTCGCTCGTCAGAGTCGGAATAGAGCGGGAGGGTTTCAGTCACGCGGATCGACGACCAAGTCGCCTTCGAGCATCACGCCCACGACGGCGGACGTGGCCTCGAAGGGCACGCCGCTCCACAGGCACAGGTCGGCGTCCTTGCCGATGGCGAGGGTGCCGACGCGATCGGAGATGCCGATCATCTCGGCCGGCACGCGGGTCACCGAGGCCAGGGCCGTGTCGAAGTCGAGTCCACCACGCATGGCGTAGAGGGGCTGCATCGACAGGCGTTGGTCGGGCTCGCTGCTGCCGTGCCCGGAGAGGGCGAAGGTCACGCCGAGCTCGGCCAGACCAGCGGCGGTGTTCCAGGGCATCGCGGCGCCGTCGACGTCGGTCCGTCCGTCCCAGGTGAAGGGCGGCAGGACCACCGAGGCGCCTGAGCGCTGGACCATCTGGGGCTCCTTCCACGCCTCGGCGGCCGAGTCGAGGATCAGGTTCGGAATGCCGAACTCGTCCTTCAGGAACAGCGTCGTGCGGATGTCCTGGGTCGTCGCGGCCTGGACCATGAAGGGCAGCTCGCCGGCCATGGCAGCCTGCAGCTGCTCGGCGCCCGGGAAGCTCTTCGACTCGTCTGCCGCTGCCACCATGGCGTCGTAGAAGGCCTTGCGAGCCTCCCATTCGACGCCCATGCGAGTCGTGGGCCGGCGGTTGAAGATCGAGTTCGGGCGCTGGAAGGCGGGCCGGTTGCCGGAGCTCGGCAGGCTGCCGACGCAGCCGCGCAGGACCACGTCTGCCGCCACCTGGCGCGCTTCGATGGTCGGCTCACCGCCGGTCTTGAGCGCGACGCCGAGGCCGCCGATCACGTTGCGATCGAGGGGCGTCGCCAGAGCGGTGGTCACGCCGCCGCGCAGAGCGCGCTGCCAGTCCTCGTCGAACAGGTCGACAGCGTCGGCCATCCGCATATTGGCGGTGACCTCGCTGCCCTGTTCGACGGTGTTCCAACTGGCGGCGACGCGCAGGCTCAGGTCGATCAAGCCGGGCGTGATCGCGCCGACTCGAATCACGTCGCCGCCACTCGGGCCACCGGGCCCCATGGCGACGATCTTGCCGTCCTGGACGCGGATGAAGCCGTTCTCGATCACGCTGCCGTCGGCGGTGTAGATCGCATCGGCGCTGATCGTCCACGAGCGCTTGGTCTCTTGGTCGTCCGACGCGACGCCATTGATATAGTCGTCGGTCGCGACGCCACCGATGACGGGCCCGGCGACGGGTCCAGAGAAGAGCACCGCGGCGCAGGCGGCGGCGAGGGTCGAAACGATCATTGGTCGTCACCTCCGTGCACGCGCTCGCCGCCGACATAGACGGCCTCGAGCACGCTGGTCAGGTCGAGCGGGTGGCCGCTCCAAAGAAGCAGGTCGGCGTCCAACCCGCGGCGCAGGGTGCCGACGCGGTCACCGACGCCGGCGATGGCGGCGGCGCCCGAGGTCATGGCCTTCCAGACGGTGTCGGCATCGGCCCCGGCGCGCACCAGGGCGGCGCCGTCGAAGCGGAAGCGGGTGGCGTCGGTCAGCTCGAAGGCGAAGGGCAGGCCGGCCTCGACGACCGCCAACATGGCGTTGATCGAGCGCTCGCCCAGTCCCGGGCCGAAGCTGTCGAAGACCACGGCGAGGCCGCTGCTCCTCAGGCTCTCGACCTGCTGCTCGCCGACGCGGCGTGCGCCGAGCAGGGCGCCGCGCAGACCGTGGCGCTTGGCCAGGGCCATGGCGCGCTGGGCGTCGGCCTCGGTGGTGGCCGCGATCAGCACCGGCAGGGCGCCCGAGCGAGCCTCGGCGTACACGCCCTCGGCGCCCTCGCCCAGGCGCGCATCGAGTTCGGCGATCACGCCCGAGTAGCTGGTTGGGTAACGGTCCGTGTTGGCCGCCGCCGCGTTGACCGAGAGGGCCAGGTGTGCCTTGCCCTTCACGACCTTGCCGCCGTGGGTCTTGACCACAGCCGTCAAGCCGCCGACGACGTTGGACGCCGCGGGCGTGAGCACCGCAGTGGTGATCCCGGCTGCCGCCGCTTGCTCGCACGCCTGCGTCTGCGGGTCGAAGCCGAACCGCAACTCGGCCCCTTCGAGGAAGGGTCGCGTGGAGTCCGTGCGCTCGCTGGCGGGCAGCAGGTTGCTCTGGGGGGCGACCATGCCTGCCGTGAGCACACCGTCGTGCTCGACCAGGTTGGTGCCCTCGGGCAGCGTCAGGCCGACGCCCACGTCGCGGATGCGGCCGCCCTCGATGACGACGATGCCGTTCTCGAGGACGTTGCCGTCGCCGACGACGACCGTGGTCGCCTTGATCGCGAAGACCGGCGCAGCAGCACCGTTCACGACAACGCCGTTCGTTGTCGCGACGGATTCGGGGGCGTCGGGCAGCCCGGGGGCCAGCGCGAGGGCGAGGCCGATCAGGGTTGCATGCATGGCTTTCGGGGGTGGTACGGGAGGCGGTGCGATTGCCCCGCTCGGTCGGTGGATTCGCCCCCACGGCGCCCCATTGGAGGGAGCGCGACGGGGACGTGGACGGGACGCGAAAGAGACGGCCGGGCTACTCTCGCTCGACGACGACTTCGCCACCGAGCACGACGAACTGCACGCGCGACGAAGAGGCGAGGGGATCGCCGGTGAGCACGACCAGGTCGGCGTTCTTGCCGACCTCGACGGTGCCCGCCCGATCGGCCAGGTCGAAGGCTCGCGCCGGGCGAGTGGTGATCGCCGCCAGGGCGGCCTCGCGGTCGAGGCCGTGCCCCACCGCCATCGCCGCCAGGAGCGGCAGGTCGCGGACCTCGCTGTCGCCAGCGGTCCCGATCATCACGTCGACACCCGCGGACTGCAGTTGTCCGGCGAGTTGGAGTTCCTTGGCACCGAAGCGCCCGCCGAGTCCACGGCGCTCGGGCACCACCAGGACGGTGACGCCGGCATCGTCCAGCTCCTCGGCGATGAGGTGGCCGTCGGACGCCCCGGCCAGGATCCAGCGGGTGCGGGGCTGCTTGGCCATGAGCTCGAGCAAGAGGCGCATCTCCGCCACGCGGTGGGCCTCGATCACGATCGGCAGCTCACCGCTGGCCACGCGCGCCAGGACCTGGGAGTCGGCGTCGAAGCGCGGAGCCCGCGGGCGGGAGTCCTCCTTGTAGCGCTTCTCCTTGAACTCCTTGCCCTTCTCGCGGGCCTCGTCCATCTCCTTCTTGCGGTCCTTCTTGGCCTTCTTGAAGTCGTCCTCGAGCTCCTTCTCGGCCTTGGCGATGGCTTCCTCCCACTCGGCCAGGTCGCTCTCGTAGTCGATCTGCGAGCGGCGATAGCGGTCACCCTTCTCGATCGACTGGACGATCTTCTCCACCGAGTCGAGGCGCTCGAAGACGTCGCCGCCCTCGACCTGGGCCGCGACGCAGGCGTCAGACAGCAGGATCGAATCCAAGGACGCGTTGCGATCGTTGCGAACCATCGCGCCCAAGCCGCCGATGCGCGAGCCGGCCCCCGCTTGGATGCGCGCAACCGTCACGCCCGCGGCCAGGGCCGCTTCGCGCCAGGCCTTCTCGGCGTAGGGGTCGAAGCCGTCCACCGTGCGCGTGGCCGGCCCGGCGCCGCGATCGCTGAGGCTGGCGCCGTCGATGCCCAGGGTCGACCAAGGATCGATGAAGCCCGCGCAAACGACCGCGCCTTCGATCACGCGAGCGCCCTCGGGCACTTCGAGACCGACGCCGACGGCGGCGATGCGGCCACCCTCGATCAGCACGTCGACCCCTTCGAGCTCCTTGCCAGGCCGGACGATGACGCGTCCGGCGTGGATCAGAACGGCGGGAGCCGATTCGACCGCGTCACCATCGGCCCTTTCGCCCTCGGAGGTGTCGTCGCCCTCGAAAGTGCCGTCGACGGAGGTCCCGGCGACTGCCGTCGGCACGGCGAGCGGGTGGACGGGAGGAGTGACCGGTGCGGCCAGGGCCGTGGGGGCGGCGAGGAGGCCGATCACCAGCGGCAGGCAGGTGCGGAGTTCACGCATGGCAGAAGGGACGCAGCGGCGCAGGGTGCGGCACGGCGGATAGGGGGACGGTGCGTGGGCCTTACGGACCTCACCGCGGGCCATTCCGGACCTAGGGACGGTTCGAGGCAAACGTATGGAAGGTTTTTTGGCCCGAGACCGCAATCCGGGGCTCTGTCTACCCAAGGGCCGCTCGTCGCGGGCGTCAGCCATTGGGACAGGTCCCGGGGATGCATAACAGGACCGCCGCATCCACTGATACCGCGGGCGGGGTCGGGCAGAGGCTTTCGGCCCAGTCGGGCCGGTAACTGCCACTTACATGGCTATTACATCCGGGTTCGTTCGGTTCGCCGCCGCGGTGGGCTCTGCCACGGGTCGTGTGTCCCAAGACCTGCTTCCTACACCCGATGCTCTTCGAGCCGCGCTACTGGCGTGACCGGCTGGAGGACATGTCGCAGGTACCGCGGCAACTCCTCGTTCTGCCGCGCCAGGAACTGGCCCTACCCGGCGGAGAAGCCTCGGAGCTGTGGCTCCGCGCCCATGACAGGGTCCGACTGCGGGCCCTGTTTGCGCGTTCGGTCGTCCTGTTCCCGCGTCCCGTGGTGCGCCTCAGCCTGACCTCGAGCAGCCTCCAGGCCCCGCGGCTCGACTGGGACAGCATCGCCGACGGACAGGTGCAGTTGGTCGTGGAGAACGTCCCCGGCCGGCGGCTCGAGGATCGGGTGCTGGACCTCCTGCGCACGATCCAGGCAGCCCGGGAGCAGGCCCAGCTCGACGACGGCCGCCTGACCCTGCGGACCGGCGAGCGTGACGCCGCGCGGGACGAGGTGATGATCGTCGACCGCCTGCTGTCCGACGGTCGGATCTGAGGTCGCGCCTTCGGGGGCGGACCGAAGGGCACCGCCGGTGAGCGAGTTGGCCCCACTGGCCGCGGATGGCGGTGACCACCGGGGGCTAGACTGCCCGTCCGATGTCCGCCCCGCGCCCCGACCCGCTCGAGCGAGCCCTGCCCGAGATCGCCGCCCGCGTCGCGCGCCGACTTCTGGCCGGCGGCGGTGACGGCCAGCGACTGGGCGGGATCCACGTCACCGGGGGCGCCGTCCCGCGCCCCGGCAGTCGCGGCGCAGCCACTCCGGGCCCAGCCGGTGCGGGCCCCGGCTCCGATCCGGGCCCCGCGGCTGGCCGGTCCCGCGCCGTGGTCACGGTCGAGTGCCTGGCGGGCGTGGCCGACGGTGGGCGCTTCGCCGTACCGATCGATGCGCTGGTGACCGCCCTCGCCCGCGACGAAGCCCGACGTCGCTCGATCGAGCTGACCTCGACCGGCGGTGGCGGCGCACTGCGGGTCGCGCTCGGCTCCGACCACGGCGGCTTCGAGCTGAAGGGCCTACTCGCCGCGCAGCTGACCGAACAGGGCCACCGCGTGCACGACCTGGGCACCCACGACGAACAGCCGGTGGACTACCCCGACTTCGCCGTCGCGGTGGCGCGCGAGGTCGCCGAGGGGCGCGCGGACGTCGGCCTGTGCGTCGACGGCGCCGGGATCGGCTCGGCCATGGCCGCGAACAAGGTGCCCGGCGTGCGCGCGGCCAACTGCAACTCGGTCGCCCTGGCCCGCAACGCGCGGGAGCACAACTACGCCAACGTGCTGACCCTGGGCGGTCGCATGGTCGAGACAGCGGCAGCGCTCGAGATCGTGCGCGCCTTCCTCGGCACGCCCTTCGGGGCCCAGCGCCACGGGCTGCGCGTGGCCAAGATCGACGCCCTCGACGGCTCGGCGCCCCGGCGCGCGCCGATCAGCTCCCACTGACAGCCCAGCCTTCGACCATGACGCCCCCCGCGCGAACCCAGCCCACCCCCGAAGAACTCGAGCGATTGCTGCTCGAAGTCGGTCGTCAGATTCTCGATCGCGGCGTCGGCGCGGCGGCGCCGTGGGGTTGCACGACCCTCTCGGTGCAGCTCTGCCCGGACAACCTGCAGCACGTCATCGACGCCGGCGCGTGCCGCGTGGGAGCGACGCCCGCGGGCCTGGGTGACGTCGGGAGCCTGGGCCGGTACATCGATCACACCCTGCTCAAGGCCGACGCGACCCTGGCCGAGATCGACGCGTTGTGCGCGGAGGCCCGCGCGCACCACTTCGCGTCGGTCTGCGTCAACGGCATCCACGTGCGACGTTGCGCGGAGCTCTTGGCCGGCAGCGGCGTGGCGGTCTGCACCGTGGTCGGTTTCCCCCTGGGCTCGACCGTGCCCGAGGTGAAGGCCTTCGAGGCGCGGCGCGCGATCGAGGACGGCGCCTGCGAGGTCGACATGGTGCTGTGCGTCGGCGCACTGAAGTCCGGCGACGACGCCTACGTGCAAGCGGACATCGCGGCCGTGGCCGAGGTCTGTCACGAGTTGGGCGCCAAGCTCAAGGTGATCCTCGAGACGTGCCTGTTGACCGACGACGAGAAGCGGCGCGCCTGCCAGGCCGCGAAGGCTGCGCGGGCGGACTTCGTCAAGACCTCGACGGGCTTCTCCACCGGCGGAGCGACGGTCGAGGACGTCGCGCTGATGCGCGCAACCGTCGGACCGGTGATGGGCGTCAAGGCCTCCGGCGGCGTGCGCGACACCGAGAGCGCCGAGAAGATGATCGCCGCGGGCGCGACGCGCCTGGGGGCCTCGGCCTCGGTCGCGATTGTGCGCGGCGGTGAGTCGAGCGGCGGCGGCTACTGAGCACCGCCGATCACCGCAGCGCGTCGATGGCTGCGCCGCACCGACGGATCAGCCGCGCGTCGGCGACTCAGAAGCGCAGGCGCACGGACACGCCGAGGATCCAAGCAGGATCGACGCTGGTCTTCGAGACCTGCTCCGAATCGGAGTGGAACGACACCTCGCGCCACAGGGTCGTGCCGAAGTAGAGCTGGGCGCTGCTGGACTGCAACGGCCCCCACTCCTCGAGCCCCGGGTGCCAGTCGAGGCCGGCGACCAGGCGCAGCTCCTCGTCGGTGAAGGAGCCGCCGGGCAGCGGGCCCTTGCCGTCGAGCCGGTACTCGCGGTTGCGGTAGGCCAGGTTGCTGAAGATCGAGCTGCCCTGGTCGAGCTCGCGCTCGAGGCGCAGGCTCGGACCGAGGGTCTCGAGCTTGGTGCGGTCGTCGATGCGCCAGTCCACGCCGAGCACCGGGATCAACAGGTCGTCGTCCTCGAGCCCCGTGCGCGCCATCAGGCCGACCACCGTGGCGAAGTCGTCGTCGACCCGGTAGCGGGTCTGGGCGAAGCCGCCGAACATCAGCGACTCCTCGAGGGCCGCGTCCTGTTCCGCCGCCGCGGACACACCCAGCCCCGCAGTCCACGACCAGCGCCGGTCCTGGGGACCGCGCCAGCCGGCACCCACGCGCGACCAGAGCACGTCCTCGACCGGCACGAACGAGGCCGGCACCAGGCCGCCTGCGTCGCCGAACTCGTAGGTCGCCGACTCGAAGTCGAACTCGAGGGACAGCTCCCGCTGGCGCTCGCCGGGCCGGCGCGCGATGAAGTCGAGGCCCGCGCGGCGCACGTCGACCGTGCCTACCTCGGCCAGGTCCACGCGGCCGAGCTGCTCGATGAACGGGCGCGCCGAGAGCCGCCACTCACCCAGGGTGTCGGGCGGCGGGGGCGGCGGGTCCTCGGGGCGGGGCTCTTCGACGCGGGGCTCGACCACCTGCAGGTCGGTCCCGTCGCCGACCAGGGATTCGTAGGCCTTGTCCAGGGTCCCCGGCGTGCGCGGATCGGAGGGCAGGGTCGGCGAGCTGGCCGAGGACTGCGCGAAGGCCGCACCTGGCGCCATGAGCACGAGACACGGGACGAGGGCGCTGAGCCGGAGCGGAGTCGTGCGGGGTCGGACCATCGAGGGTCGCCGGTGGCGGGTCGGCAGGCTACCCGTGTCCGGTGACGCCAGGCAACCGCACAGCCGTGTCACGGCCCGATCTGCATGGGGAGTTGCCACCGCTCAGCCCGCGACCCGCGCCAGGCGGGGCAGGGCGTTCGAGAGCAGGCGGGCGAAGAGTCCGGCGGTGCGCCGGCCGACCTCGACGACTTCGGCGTGGTTCAGGGCCGCGTCGGTGATGCCGGCGGCGTGGTTGGTGATGCAGGAGATGCCGCACACCTGCATTCCAGCGGCGCTGGCCGCCAAGGCTTCGAGGGCCGTGCTCATCCCGACCGCGTCGGCGCCGAAGCCGGCCAGGGCGCGCACCTCGGCCGGGGTCTCGTAGCTCGGCCCTGGCAGGGCGGCGTAGACCCCCCGCCGCAGGGGCACGCCCAACTCGGCGGCGACCACGTCCAACTCGGTGCCGAGCTCCTGGCTCCAGGGCGAGCCGACGCCGGCCTCGGTCCTTTCCAGGGGCGTGGTTCCCTGCAGGTTCAGGTGGTCCTCGATCCGCATCAGGGTGCCCGGCTCCCACTCGGGACGCAGGCCCCCGGCGGCGTTGGTCAGCACCAGTGCTCGGCAGCCCAACTGGGCGATGGCGCGCACGGCCACCGTCACGTCGTGGGGGCTCCAGCCCTCGTACAGGTGCACCCGCCCCGACTGGCACAGAACGGTCACCCCGCCCAGTCGGCCCACGGTGAAGCACCCGGCGTGGCCCGGGACGGCGCTCGTCGGCAGGCCCTCTAGTTCGCCGTAGTCGATCCGCTGGGCGGCCTCGAGTTGCTCGGCAAAGGCGCCCAGGCCGGAGCCCAGGACCAGGGCCACGTCAGGCATCGCCACGCCGCGGGCCCGCAGGCCGTCAGCCACCGCCCGGGCGCGCTCGAGGGTCTTGGTGATCGTCACGGGCACAGCCTATCCGCGCGGAGCGGCCCCCCGCAGCGGCCACTGGGCACCGGAGTGCCATCGCAGATGCAACTTTCTTGTGCCCTCGAAGCTCGAGGCTAGGGTCGAGCGCCTAGCCGGGCTCCGGAACGGAGGTCAGGGAGAGACCTGAGGGAGGAACCCGGGAGGAAGAGGAGAGGACCGGAGGAGACTCTGAGCACCCCGGCGACGCGCGCCCCGCGCCGTCGGGGGCGCTCGCTCCGGGACGGGGCGAGGGGCTGGTCCCGTCGGCCCCGTGAGTTCCCCGGGCCCTGCCGACCCGGGCCCTGCCGACCCGGGCCCTGCCGACCCGGGCCCTGCCGACCCGGGCCCTGCCGCATCCGGCCCGCTGCAGCGCTCGCTCGGCCGAGCCGCTGCGACTGGCCGCCGGTCAGCTCAGGAACATCCCCGCCACCGTGGCGGTGGTCCACGAGGCGATGGCCCCGCCGAGCATGGCCTTGAATGCCAACTGGGCCAGGTCTCGGCGACGCTCGGGCACCAGGGCCCCGATGCCGCCGATCTGGATTCCGATCGACGCGAAGTTGGCGAAGCCGCACAGGGCGTAGGCGGCCATGGTCGCGCTGCGCGGGCTCAGCACGGCCGCGGCGCCGGACCCGGGCTCCATGCCCTCGAGCACCGAGAAGGCGACGAACTCGTTCACGGCGATCTTGGTGCCGAGCAGCGAGCCGACGAGCTGGCAGTCCGCCCAACCCTCGATGCCCATCATCCAGGCCACCGGGGCGAAGACCCAGCCGAAGATGCCGGACAGGGACAGCTCGGTGGTGATGACGCTGTTGCCGCTGATCTCGGCCAGGAGCCCGTCGGCCAGGGCCACCAGCCCCATGAACCCGATCAGCATCGCGATCACGTTCAGCCACAGCTTGAGCCCGTCGGCGGTCCCGTTGGCGGCGGCCTCGATCACGTTGGAGGCGCTGCGTTCGATGCGCAGCTCCACGCTGCCGCTGGTCACCGGCGTCTCGGTCTCCGGCACGATGATCTTGGCGATCATGAAGGCCGCCGGCGCCGACAGCACCGAGGCCGTCAGCAGGTGTGGTCCGAGCTCGGGGCCGAGGATGCCCATGTAGACCGCCAGCACGCTGCCGGCGATGGTCGCGAAGCCCCCGGTCATCAGGGCGTTCAGCTCCGATTGGGTCATGGTGGCGATGTAGGGCCGCACCACCAACGGGGCCTCGGTCTGGCCCACGAAGACGTTGGCGGCCACCGCCATGGACTCGGCGCCGGAGACTCCCATGACCAGGGACATGACCTTGGCCAGGAGCCAGATCAGCACCTGCATCACGCCCAGGTGGTAGAGCACCGCCATCAGGGCCGAGAAGAACAGGATCGCGGCCAGGCCCGTCCCGGCGAAGGCGAAGACGAAACCCGCCTTGGGCCCGAAGACCTCACCCATGGCCTGGGGGTCGGCCAACACCCCGAAGACGAGCTTCGCGCCCGGCTCGGCCTTGGAGATCAGCCAGGAGAACTTGTCCGCCAGGCCCTCGAAGAACCGGTGGCCGCCGGAGGTCCCCAACAGCAGAGCCGCCAGCACGACCTGGAAGGCCAACCCACCCAGCACCGCCCGCCAGGGGAAGCGTCGGCGCGCCGACGACAGGGCCCAGGCCACGAGGCAGAAGAACACCAGGCCGATCAGGCCGCGCAGAATCAGCATCGGCGAGGATCAGCCCGGCGAGTGGCAGACGGCTTCGACGTTGTTGCCGTCGGGGTCGAACACGAAGGCGCCCCAGTAATTCGGGTGGTAGTGCGGCCGCAGGCCGGGCGCGCCGTTGTCCGCGCCGCCGGCGGCCAGGGCCGCCGCGTGGAAGGCGTCGACCGTGGCGCGATCGCCGGCGGTGAAGGCCACGTGGGCGCCGCTCGTCACCGGGTCGCGGCGGCCGATCCAGAAGTAGGGCTTGCCGCCCTGGCCGAAGCCCACGGCGAAGTCCGCCACCTCCATCTGGACCGTCATGCCCAGGGGGGCCAAGGCCTTCTCGTAGAAGGCGCGCGAGTGGGCGAGGTCGGAGACGTTGACGCTGAAGTGGTCGAGCATGGCGCGGCTGCGGGGTGTGCGAGGCTCGCGCCAGGTTGCCCGCGCTCGCCCCTGCGCGCCACCAGGTAGCGCCCAGAGGCGTGGCCTGCCCGGCCAGCCGACGCCGGGCGCCAGGCTTCGGAACCGGTTCCTGCATCTCGGCCAACGGCGGTTCCTGGTTGACCCACCAGCCCGCGGGCGGCGCGGGACGCCGAGCCAGCGGAGCCCGGGGCAGCGACGCGCCGTCAGCAGGTGAAACGCGGCCGCAGGCCGCCGATCGAACACTGCTGGGCGCGGCGCCGGGTCAACGGCGGAGTCTGGTGTCCTGGATCAGAAACTCGGCGTCACTGCCCGGAGGTCCGATCGATGCTGGCTAGGCGCGCCGACGACGCGTATCCGCTGCGATACTCGGAGGAGGCGCTGGTGACGCCAGCGGCGATCGGAGCCCGGGAAGTGACGCCGAATTTCCGATCCAGGACACTAGGGCAAGAGCTCGAGCGCCTCCGCCTCACTGGCGGCGCGCGGGACGAAGCTGACCGCGTCCAGGACCACGTAGGCGTGCGCAACCGTCAGGCCGGCAAGCGCCGGGGCGCTTGCGGCGCCAACCACTACCTGGGCCGAGCCCTGACCGTTGGCGTCGAGGAGTCCGAGCCCCCCCACCACCGGCGGGGCGTTGGGATTGGCCAGCAGGAAGAGCAGGTAGGGATCCGCGTTGAGGGGCAGGGTCGTGCCAGCCACCGCCAGGCCGGGGCTGCTGCCCGCGAAGCTGCCCAGGACCAGGTGCACGTTGCCAGCCTCGGGGAACCCGGCTTGCAGGTCGAGCGCCTGAGTGCCACCGGCGCCCAGGGAGACCGCCCCCACGTCGACGCCGAGTCGACCGACGTCGTAGACCCAAGCCTCGCCGGCGTCCTGGAACAGGGCGTCGTCGAAGGGTGCTCCGACGATCGCCCGCTCGCCATCGAGGTCGAGGGCGTCACCGAAGTAGGTGCCGTAGACGCCCTGCCCGGGAACATAGGGCACGGGTGTGCCGCGCGGGTCGAGTTCGGTCCGCACCAGAGTCCAGGCGCCGTTCAGGCGCTCGTAGACGTGCAAGCGCGGGGTGCCCGCGACGCCCAGCCCGGACTGGGGTTGGCCGACGAGCATTCGATCCCCTGAGAGGGCGACCGAATCGCCGTAGAGGGACTGCATGTTGGCGGGACCATCGGAGAGCTCATCGAGCTCGAACCACTGCCCGCCGATGCGCTCGAACACGGTGACTTGGCCCTGAACACCACCGGGCTGCTCGACGAAGGGCGAGCCGCTCACCAGCGTGTCGCCGTCGACGTCGAAGCTGCGTCCCAAGTAGTTGAACGGCGTCGTCGCGTTGGTCCGGATCTTCTGGGCGAGGTGCCATCCCAGCGCGTCGCGTTCGAAGACTTGGATCTCACCCTCGGACGTCGCCTGGTAGGGCATCGGCAAGTAGAGCGTGTCGCCACGCACTTCGGCCGACGACTGAAGCAGCGAGAGGCCTTGGGGTTGGTCCAAGTTGACCTCGCCGACCAGCGGCCAAGTGCCGTTCGCCTGACGCTCGTACACCAGGAAGGGGTCCTGGGGCTGGTCGGTGTTCACCACCACCAGGTCACCGTCGACGGCGATGCCGCGACCGAACTGCTTGCCGGCCGAACCGGCCGGCGGCGTCAGCTCGGCCACAACGTTCCAAGCCCCGGCTTGACGCTCGAAGACCACCGCTCCGCCGGAGTTGAAGCCGGAAGCCGTGTCCATGTAGCGACAACCGACGACGGCCACATCGCCGCGCAGATCGGCGTGGGTTCCGAACTCCTGGTAGGACTCGACCCCCGGGGCGTCGAGCCGTTGCTCCAACTCCCAGCCCTGGCCGTTCCAGTGGTAGATCCAAGCGGCGCCCGAGAAGGACGTCCCCAGGTTGGTGACAGGTGCCGCGATCAGGGCGCGATCGCCGTCGACCACGACGGTGGCGCCGAACATGGCGCCTTGGAAGCCTCCCAGAACTCCCGTCTCGAGGTTGGGCGGAGCGAGTGACTGTTGCGACAGTGCGGGCGAGGCGAGCAGGACGCAGGCGGTCAGGCTGTGCAAGTGCATGATTCTCCGACCCGCCCAGGGGGTCAGCCATGGCGCCGCGCCTCGGTCAGGGGCAGAAGTCGCATGGACCTGGACATCGTCGACGGGCGATCTTGACACCGCGTCCAGCGCGGCGCTCCGCAAGTCCGGTTCGATTCGTGAAAGGCCCGGCCCGGAGTCAGGGCAGGGGCTTCAGGGCGTCGATGGCGAGGTCGAGTTGGCGCAGGGCGCGCTGCTCGAGGACGGTCAGCGTGCCCCCGAGCAAATTGACCTCCTCCAGCGGGTCGACCCACAGGTCGTAGAACTGCTTCGGCGCGCTCGTGTCGCGGATGACCTTGTAGCGCTCGCTGCGCGCCGTCTGCTTCACGTTCACGTAGGGACCGAGGCCGTTGGGCGTGAAGCGCTCGGCGTACAGCACCTCGCGCAGGGGCGGCTGGCTGGGATCTTGCAGGTAGGGCACGAGCGAGATCGAGTCGAAGTCCGCCGGCACCTCCGGCGTGCCCGCCAGGTCGACGCCCGCCAGCTCGAGCAGGGTCGCGACCAGGTCGGTGGTCTGGACCGGCGCGTGGCAGACGGAGAAGTTCGTCGCGACACCGGGGCCGGAGATGATCAGCGGCACTCGAATGCCGCCCTGGTACAGGGTCGTCTTGGCCTTGGTCTGCTTGAAGGGCGGCAGCACCACCGGACCCGGGCTGCCGTTGTCGGCCACGATGACGACCACGGTGCGATCGAGCAGCTCCCCCATCGACGCGAGCACTCGGCCGAGCTCCGTGTCCAGGGCCTCGAGCGCGGCGCGGTAGTAGGGGTTCGGGTCCAGCTCCGGCGGCCCCGCCGTGGACAGGTCGACCGTGTGCAGCTCCGGCGGCGGCGCGTGCCAGGGGTCGTGGGGCGCGTGGAAGTTGACGTGCGCGTACCAGGGCTCCGGCGTGGTCTGCATCCACTCCAGGGCCAGGTCCGCCGTGCGCGTGGTCGCGTACTGCCCCTCGAGGTACTGCTCGACGCCGTTGGTGATCTCGATCAACGTGTAGTAGTCGACCGGCAGGGAACCCGGCGGGTGCTCGGCGAAGAGGTTGCCCTTGGTGCCGGCGAAGTGACCGAAGCCGGCGCTGTTGGGCGCCAGCAACCCGTCGACCTCGGGCGTCATGCCCAGGTGCCACTTGCCGAAGCAGGCGTGCTGGTAGAGGCCGCCGGTGCCCGCGTCGAGCAGCTCCGGCAGGGTCGCCTCCTCCAGGGGCAGGGGCGCGCTGCCGTTCTGCACCAGGCCACCGACGCCCGTGCGGAAGCCGAAGCGGCCGGTCATCAGGTGCGCGCGCGTGGGCGAACAGATCGGCGCCGACCACACGCCGTCGAAGAGCACCCCCTTCGACCAGAGCGCGTCGAGCGTGGGCGTGTTGGCGGGCGCGGAGCCGAGCCCGTAGGCCGCCAACTGGTCCACGCCGACGTCGTCCATGACGACCACCAACAGGTTGGGGGGCAGCTCGTCGCCCGCACGCGCCATGGGCAGCGGCGCGAGGAGTGCGAGCACGAGGAGGAGGGGGGGCATTTGCGACAAGGGGCCTCCGATCGCGTTGTTCGAGTTGTGCCCCGAAGATAGCCCGCAGGTCGGACTTCCCGATAGGGCCCGGATCTATCGCTCCAGGGCGTGCGCCTCGAGAGCCTCCAAGGGGCAGATCGCCAGGGCCGCCTCGTGGGTCGCGGCCAGGACCACCTGGGGCGCGACGCCCGCCTCGTAGGCCTCCAGCCAGCGCCCCGCGCACAGGCACCACTGGTCCCCGGGCTTCAGCCCCGGAAAGCCGTACTCCGGCATGGGCGTGGACAGGTCGTTGCCGCGGGCGGCGCTGAAGGCGAGGAACTGCGCCGTGAGGCGCACGCAGACCGTGTGGCTGCCGTGGTCGTCCGCCGACGTGTTGCAGCAGCCATCGCGGAAGAAGCCTGTCTGCGGGTTGAAGGAGCAGCTCTCCAGCGGGCTTCCGAGGACGTTGCGCGCGCGCTTGGTGGTCGGGTCGTCGATGCGTTGGATCATGGTGGGCGGCTTCCTCAGGCCAGGCGGTCGCGGAGCAGGGGCACGCGCGCATGGGGCGCGGACCGCACTTGCAGGGCCCGTCGCAACAGGGCGCTCGCGGCGTCGAGGGCAGCGCCGCCCCGGTGGTGAATCTCGACCAGGGGCTGGCCCGCTTCGACGCGGTCGCCGTCGACAGCTTGCAGCACGAAGCCCACGGCCGGATCGATACGGTCGCCGAGGCGCTCGCGTCCGCCGCCGAGGGCGGCCAGGGCGCGGCCGATGTCGCGCAGGTCGCCGAAGCCCAGCCAGCCCGCGGACTCGGCCTCGAGCACGGCCAGCTCGGGCGCGCGCGGCAGGCTCCCGCCCGAATCGAGGCTGGCGGGGTCGCCACCCTGCTCGGCCACCACGGCGCGAAAAGACTCGAGGGCGCGGCCGTCGTCGAGGGCGGCCAGCACCGACGCCGCTCCAGCGTCGGCGTCCGCGGACAGCCCGCCCAGGGTCAACATCTCGCCGCCCAGGGCCGCGACCAGTTGGCGCAGGTCGTCGGGCCCGCCACCGCGCAGGCAGTCGAGGCTCTCCGCGATCTCGAGGCTGTGCCCCACCGCGCGCCCCAGGGGGCGACCCATGTAGGTCTGCAGCGCCACCGCCCGCAGGCCGCAGGCGCCGGCCAGGTCGACCATCGTGCGCGCCAGCTCGGAGCCGCGCTCCGCGTCGCTGATGAAGGCGCCGCTGCCGAATTTCACGTCGAGCACCAGGCCTTCGATGCCCTCGGCCAGCTTCTTCGAGAGGATCGACGAGGAGATCAGCGGGATCGACTCGACCGTGCCGGTCACGTCGCGCAGGGCGTAGAGCTGCTTGTCGGCGGGGACGATGTCGGCGGTCTGGCCGGCGAAGACCACGCCGCAGCGCTCGAGCTGGTCGCGAAAGCGCTCGGGCGCCACGTCGGTGGACAAGCCCGGAATCGACTCGAGCTTGTCGAGCGTCCCGCCGGTGTGGCCCAGGCCGCGCCCGGAGATCATCGGCACCGCCGCGCCGCAGGCCGCCACCGCCGGCGCCAGGGGGATCGAGGCCTTGTCGCCGATGCCGCCGGTGGAGTGCTTGTCGACCCGCGGCCGCGAGAGGCCGTCGAGCTGCAGGGTGGTGCCCGAGGCGAGCATGGCCCGCGTCCACAGGGCCAACTCGTCGCGCTCCATCCCGCGCAGCAGGATCGCCATCAACAGCGCCGCCGCCTGGTAGTCCGGCACGTCGCCGGCCACGTAGCCCGACAGGAAGGCGTCGACCTGCTCGGGCGAGAGGGTCCCCCCGTCGCGCTTGGTGGTGATGGCGTCGAGAACGAGCGACATGGAGCGGCAGGTTACCCCGCCGGATCGCGCGGGTGGATGATCCTCGCGTCGCGATGGACGGCACCAAACCCCCCGAGACCTGCAACCGGGCGCTGCCTGAGCACAGCGGCGCGCCTCGAAGTCGAAGGGCGCGCTCCGCTTCGAGTCCCGGCGCTCTCGCGAGAACTGCCGGCGCGGTCCAGGTCGCGCGTTTCGTCATCGACACCCCAGGGGTGCGCGGCTCCTGCTCGATCTGGCAAGTCCCGCGATCCCCCCGGGGAGGCCCCGCCAGCGATGGGGCTGTTCATGGCGGTGGACCTGTCGATCCGTAGATTCGACCCGCGATCCGGATTCTGGACCGCATTGCGCCAGATGCCCCGAACAGATCGTGGAGGGTGTCGCCCAACGGCCGGCTGGCCCTCCGCGCTGGTCCGGCACGTAAATTGCCTTGGGCGCTTGTACTGCCATCCTGCCCTTACCCGCTCCCTCGGAGACTCGACTGCCATGGCACTTCTTCTGACGTCCGCTGCCGCTTCAGCCCTCCTTCTCGCGCTGCCCGCAACCGACCCGGCCCAGACCTGGACGCAGGTCGGTGGCGATGGGGTCTACACGTTCGCGACCTCACCCAACTACGCGAACGACGGACTGGCCTGGATCGCATCGGGGTCGGTCAGCTACCAGGGCGACGGCGACATCTACCTGGTGACCGACCACGGCGAAGCGGTGCAGTTCTGGAGCTCGCTGCCGGGTGGGCCGCTCGAGGTCCAGGCCCTCGCCATCTCCCCGACGTTCGCGGTGGACTCGACGTTGATGGCCACGAGTCAAGAGAACCTGGTTCCAAACAGCAAGCTCTGGAAGAGCACGGATGCAGGGCTTTCTTGGACGGAGATGCCCCAGCCCGATCCCGTGACCTGGACGAAATTCTTCAACACGGTGGCTCTCTCACCCAACTTCGCCACGGATCAGATCATCCTGGCCACGGACGGAGGAATCGCGGGCCGTGGCCATCGGTCCTCCGATGGAGGACAAAGCTGGTCGTTCCTCCAGCCCTTTTCCTGGCAGCTCATGGAGCTCAAGTTTGCAGAGGACTTCGCAACCTCGGGCTTCGCCTACGGCTACAAGTTGGCGGGCAGCCCGAGGTTCTTTCGAAGCAGCGACTTCGGAGTGAGTTGGGACGAGTGCTCTCATCCTTTGAGCGATCCTGGGGTGTGCCCCTACCTCGATCGCGTCTTCGGTATTGCGGTCGCGCCGGTTGGTCCCCAAGGGCAACGGGCGATCTATTACCACGGCCAGGCCTCGGTCTTCGATCCGTCGAACTTCCTACGCAGCACCGACAACGGAGACAACTGGGAGTACGCCGGCGGGGGGCTCGAGGGCCTGCAGGTCTTCGACCTCGATGTCGCTGACGATGGCCGAATCTACGCCGCAACGGACGGCGGCGTCTACTTCAGCGACGATCAAGGCACGTCGTTCTCGCCATTCATCGCGGCTGGCCTGCCGAATCCCGTCACGAAGATCGAACTGGCCGGAGGACTTGGTGGGGATCTCTACGTTCTCGCGGGCGGCGTCCCCGACGTCACCTACTTCCCGATCCCGGTCCCGTCCGGTGCGTTGGAGCCGGGGAACCTGTACCGGTTGCGGCTCTCCGGCACCGGCGTCGCCGACCTCGGCTTCGGGCTCGCGGGAGCAGCCGGCGCCCCCTCGCTCGAGGTCGAGACGACTTTCGGAGTGCATCCGAACTTCTCACTCCAGGTGACGAACGCGGCCTCGAACGCATTGGCCGCAAACGTCTTCGGTTTCTCCACCGTCCAGGTGCCGCTCCTTGGCGGAACTCTGGTGCCCGGCGCGGACTTCATCATCAACAGCGTCACTGGTGCCAATGGGTCGGTGCTGCTCGACCTGGCCTGGCCGACGAACTTCCCCGTCGGTTCCGAGGTCTTCACTCAGACGTGGATCCTGGATCCGACGGCCACGCAGGGCTTCTCGGCTTCCAACGGACTCAAGTTGACGAAGCTCTAGTGGGGTGAGTCAAAGATTCGACTCACCCCACTAGCCCGACGCGGTAGGAGACGTCCTGGTCGACCGCAGGAGTAGCCCCACTCGACAGGTAGCGGCTGCTCAGCTCGACAGCGCAGCTGCGAACGAGGAGCCGGGCGCTGCCGGCTCGAGACCGAGCAGCTCTTCGACGGTCGCTCCCAGGTCGGCGAAGCTCGCGCGGGTACCCAGCTCGGCGCCGGCGCGCACGCCGGGGCCGCAGGCCAGGAGCGGCACGTACTCGCGGGTGTGGTCGGTGGTCTCGAACTTGGTCGGGTCGTTGCCGTGGTCGGCGGTCATCAGCACGACGTCGCCAGGGCGCAGCTCGCGTTCGAGCTCGATCAGTTGGGCGTCGAAGCGCTCCAGGGCGTCGCGGTAGCCGGCCGAGTCGCGGCGGTGGCCGAAGAGCATGTCGAAGTCGACCAGGTTGACGAACACGAAGCCCGACTCGAGGGTCCGGGCCAGCTCGATCGTGTGGCCCATGCCGTCGTCGTTGCCCTCGGTGTGGATCGAACGCGTCACGCCGCGGCCTGCGAAGATGTCGTCGATCTTGCCCACGCCGACGACCTCGACGCCGGCGGCCACCAGGCGGTCCATGGAGGTCTCGGCGGGCGGCACCAGACTGTAGTCGCGGCGGTTGTAGGTGCGCGTGTAGCCCCCGGGCTCGCCCACGAAGGGCCGCGCGATCACGCGCCCCACGCCGTAGGGGGTCAGGATCTCGCGCGCGACCTCGCACACCGCGTACAGGCGCTCGAGGCCGAAGTGCTGCTCGTGGGCGGCGATCTGGAACACGCTGTCGGCGCTGGTGTAGACGATCGGCTGGCCCGTGGCGATGTGCTCGGCGGCGTAGCGCTCGATCACGGCGGTGCCCGAGGCGGTTGCATTGCAGAGCACGCCGGGGAGCTCCGCGCGCTGCACGAAGGGCTCGATGATCTCGGGTGGGAAGCCGTTCGGGAAGGTCGGGAACTCCTGCTCGAGGGGACAGCCCATCAGCTCCCAATGGCCGGTGGAGGTGTCCTTGCCCGGCGAGACCTCACACAGCCTCCCGAAGGCCCCCGCGGGCGCGGCCGGCGCCGGCAGGCTGTGGACCCCGGGCACCCGCCCCAGGCCGAGCTCGATCAAGCGCGGGATGTGCGGCTGTCCGGCCGCGGCGACCAGGTGGTCGAGCGTGTGCGCGCCTACGTCGCCGAAGCGTGCGGCGTCGGGCAGCTCTCCGACCCCGAGCGAGTCGAGGACGAGGCAGAAGACACGTCGATCAGCCATGGGTCGAGTCCGTGCGCGCGCGCTCCCGAAGACCGGGAGCGGCGCGGCTATTGGTGCGGCGAGTAGCGCTTGTGGCAGGCCACGCAGCTGGCGCTCATCTGCGCGTAGGCGTCGTGCAGCCCGTCCAAGTCACCGGCGCGGGCCGAGTCCGCGGCGGCCCGGGAGGCCGTCAGCAGATCCTGACGCATGCGCTCGAAGGGCGCCGGATCCCGCGCGAAATCCTCGCGCGCGGTGTAGCCGGTCATGCGCGGATCCTCGGCCAGGGTCGCGACCATGTCGGCCGCGGCGGCCAGGTCGCCCAGCCGCTCCACGTTGCGCAGTTCCGACTGCATGCCCAGGTAGGGCGGGTTCAGCTCGATCATCAGCTCGAGCATCGTGAGGTCCCGCGAGGGCAGGGGCTCGAAGGGATCGGCGGCGCCGCCCCCACAGCTCGCGAGCGCCGAGGCCGCTCCCGCGGACAGGAGCACGGCGCGCGCGAAGAGGAACTGCGGGGGCATCGGCATCAGTTCTCGTTCTTGTCGACGACGCTCTTGATGGCGGCCTCCACGGCGCCCTCCATCTCGTCGACCCACTCTTCGCCGAAGTCGCGCTCGAGCAGGTCCCGCTCGCCGAACTCCCAGCGCCCGGAGCGCGGGTCGAAGTCGAACTGGTAGTCGTGCTCGCTGCCGTCGTCCTCGGTGACCATCACCAGCACGATGTTGTTGGGCTCGTCGAGCTCGAGTCGGAATTCGGCCATGGCGGAGGCGGGGGGGACGTCGGCCCGGTGGGCCAGGGGGAATACGGGGAGCCAGGCCCCAGCGTTGGTCTCGCGCAGGTTTCGACGCCTGCGCCCGAGCCGGGGAAGGTACCGCCCCCGCGCAAGAAGCGGCAAGCGAAGTGCAACCTGAGGCTGTCCCATCCGTCCCCCCGAGTGGGCGGGCGGGGGCCCGCGGTGGTTCAAGGACCTGGCGCGTCGCCGCGCGAGCTCCAATAGGATCCGCCAGGTGACGCCCGACCCCCTGCTCGAACTGCTCGACCCCGCCGCCGCTTCGCCCAGCGGCTGTGCCCAGCGCTGCGCCGAGGCCCTGCGCCGCGCCGGGGTCGAGGGTTGCTCCGTCCTGGCCCTGGTCGGTCCGAGCCTGCGCGAGGACCTGGCGCCGGCCTGGACCGCCGTGGCCCTGGCCGAGGGGGCGGCCCGGCTCGGGCGCGACCGGGGCCGCGCGGTGCTCGCGCGGCTGGCGGCCGAGGTCGAGAGCCTGGCGGCGGCGAGCACCGGCGGCGGACCCTCTTGGCTGGCGGTGGCCCTGCGCCTGGCCCATGGACGCGGCTACCTGGATCCCGACGACCTGCGCGCCGCCATCTCGACCCGGCGCACCGAGCTCGAGGTCGCCAGCTTCGCCACGCGGCGCGAGCTGGCCGAGCACCTGCGCCGCCGCGGGCGCGCCCTCCCGCGGCTGTTCCTGCGGCGCTTGGCGGGCGCGAGCGAGCGCCGGCTGTTGCTCGTCGACAGCGCCGTGCTGGCCAGCGAACTGGCCCGCGGCCTCGCGGTCCAGGGTCCAGCCCTCGAGCTGGGCCGTCTGCTGCTCACCTCCGAGGACTTCGCGCGACTGGGCGTCTCGGCCACGGCCCTGCGCCAGCGGCCCACGCCCGAGCCCCTGCGCCGCGCCTACTCCGAGCAGACCGTGTGGGCCCGAGAGCAGCTCGCCAAGTCCTGGGCCCTGGTCCAGGACCTCGGCTGGCGCCGAGCCCCCTTCGCCTCGGCCTGGTTGCGGGGCATCGAAGAACGGCTGCGCGCCCTGGAACAGGCCGACTTCGACCTCGCCGCCGGCCCGGCCCAACCGACCCGCGCGGGCCTCGCCCTGGCCTGGACCCTGGGCGCACTCTGGTGGCTCCCGCCGCGCTCGGTCGCCGCCCATCAACCGATGCGGAACAGCCCCCGGAATGACTCCCGGTAAGCCATGGCGAGCAGCAGCATCAGCACGACCAAGGCGATGCCCATCGGCATTCCGGCCGGGTCGAGCAGGACGTTGTAGAAGGCGATGTTGACCACGATCGGGGCCAGCAGCACGAGGCCCAGGGGCACCCAGATGCCGGTCAGGACCATCAGGCCAGCCGCGATCTCGGTGACCTTGATCAACGGCCACATGTAGTCCGTCCGGGCCAGGGCGGCCCCGAAGGCGCGGCTCGCCTCCGTGCCCTCGGGCAGCGGCAGGAAGCCGAGGAAGTAGTTCGCACCAAAGACGACGAACACGAGGCCCACGAGGACGCGGGCGATCAGGGCGAGTTTCTTCATGGGTCGGTGGCCGGTTGGCGGTGCTCCATCCTCTCGACCGGATGGGTGACGACTCCAGTGCCGCCGGCCGAGAATCTGAGCGGGGTCGCGTATTCTCGGGAGCGCCCATGCCGCCGCGGTCCGACAGCTACGCCGGGAACTTCGAGACCCTGGCCCCCGCCCTGCGCGCCTGGGCGGTGTTGCGCTGCCGCGGTCCCCTGGGCCTGGCGATCGACGCCGACGACCTGTTCCAGGAGGTCGCCCTGGAGGGCTACCGCGCCTTCGAGCGCTTCGACCCCGCGCACGGCGAGTTCCGCCCCTGGCTGTTCGGCGTGGCTTCGAGGGTCGCGGCCAGCGCCCTGCGCCGCTCCGCTCGGCGCAACGCCGTCGCCGGCACCGGGCAACTCGAGAGCTTGGAGCACGAGCCGCCCGCGGAGGTCACCACGATCAGTCGCCGGGTGCGGCGAGACGAGGCCCTGACCGCTTTCATCCGCAAGGTCGTGGAGCTCGACGACATCGACCGGGGCCTGTTGCTCCACCGCGGCCTCGAGGGGCTCGAGCACGCCCAGGTCGGCGAGCTGGTCGGCCTGACGACGGAGGGCGCGAGCAAGCGTTGGCAACGGCTGCGCGATCGATTGCGCGAGTTGCCCCAGGCCCGCGACCTGCTCGGCGAGCGCTGAGCCCGCCGGTCGCTCACCAGTCGAGATCGATCTCGCCCAGGGCCTGGCGCAGTCGATCGATTCGCACGCGCCGAGTGCGGCCCGCGGCGTCGAGCACCACGAGGTCGCCGTCCTGCGCGAACTCCATCCTGGCCGCGGCCGGAGGCGCGAGATCGAAGGCGAGCAGTTCGCGCTGCGCCTCCACGTCGAACAGCCGCGTGCGCCCGGTGATCTCCGACACCGCCAGGAGACTGCCGTCGGCAGCCAGAGCCAGGGCGCCCCCGGTGATCAGCGGCTCGACCTCGACCGAGAACAGGGGTTCGGAGCGCCCCCGCTCCCAGACGCACACGACCCCGACCAGCTTGGGGCCGCCAATCATCAATTGGCGCGAGGCCGCCCGGGGCGGCAGGGCTGCGGGCGCGAGGACGCTGTCGCCGGGGCGCCCCCCCGGGGAGCGCAGGGCCACACCCGGGCGACCCAGGTCCAGGGGCAGCTCCGGATCGTCGCTGAACACGACTTGCTTGGGCCGCACGCCGGCGCGCGAATCGAAGAGCTCGCCCCCGAGCGGGTCGAGCAGGTGCGTGGCCAAGGGGCCGGGGTCGGTGGAGGGCTCGAGGGGCTGCGCCGCGGGCTCTTCGAACACGAGCGGCGTGGTCAACAGGTAGCGCGAGAGCGCGGCGCTGCGACGGTAGACGAGCAGCTCGAGGCCCTCGCTCGCCTCGCGCAGCTTGAACACCTCGAAGCCCCCCACGGGCTCGAAGTAGCTGCGGTGCAGGACCCGTCCGTCCGCGACGCGAATCACCACGAGCGACTCCCCCGCCACGGCGGCGAGGACAGTCCCGCTCGGATCGACCGCGATGACCGGAGGTCCGTTGCCCGTGCCGGTCAGCTGCACCAACGTTCGGCCAGCTCCCGTGGCATCCGCCAGCAGCAGCTCGAAGCCGCGCTCCGACTCGATGATCACGGCCAACTGGGGCGCCCGGTCGGGCCCGGCGAAGGGGAGTGCGGCCAGCACAGGACCGCGACCGAAGTCGAACTCGGGCGGCTCGTACTCGCTGCTCTCCTGGGCAGCGGGGACGTCCACCAGCAGCACCGTCGAGCCACCGCCCGGGGCGGCAAACCAGTCGCCGTCCGGAGAGAAGACGCCGAAGCGGTAGGTCCCATCGTCCCAGCGCGAAGCGGCGAAACACTCGCCACTCGCAGGATCCACCAGGGCCCAGGCGCCGGCGGCCAATACGGCCGCGACGCCTGCGCGGGAACTGAAGCTGGCCCACTCCACGGTGGGGAAGGTGGCGGCGTCGCCGAGGCCCGCCCGACGGGCGGCGCCGCGAAGGTCGAGCGCCTGCGCGGCTCGTCCGCTGCCCTCCACCACCAACTGCCCGTCGACCCTGAACGCCAACAGCTCTGCGCCCGGACCCACGGCGAGCAAGTCCGAAGTGGTTCGTATCCCTTCCAAGCAGTCGGAACGATCCTGGTCACCGTCGACCGAGCTCGCCTCGAGGACCAGACGACCGCTGGTCGGCGCGATCGTCATGGCCACGGCCACCTGACCGCCTGGGTCGACTTGGACGACACCCAGCCCACCCAGTTCGGCTGTGGGGCGCTCGACCAGGTCCATGCTCGCGAGGGCCGCCACGGCATCGCTGCGTAGCGCGTGGAGTTCGGGCAGGTCGAGGTGCTCCAGCGAAGCGCCCGCGGCTGCCAGCTCGACCAGGGCGGGGCCCACCCCAGCCAGGCGCTCCCCCGCCGCGGTGAAGCGACCGATGGCGTCGCCGGCCAAGAGCAGGCGCGCGCGGTCGGCGTCGGCGCGCGCGACCCCCGCCTGGGCCTCGAAGCGCGCGCTGCGTTCGGATCGGGCCACGGCGTCGAGCTTCCAAGCCGCCAGGCCGGCGCCCGCTGCCAGGACGCCGAGCAGGACGAAGATCGCGGTCAGGGCCGGGTTGCGCGCCATCCAGCGGGCGGCGCGGCCCAAGCGGCCGGGCGGTCGCGCCTCGATCGGCTCGCCGCGCAGGAGGCGCCGCAGGTCGCGCGCGAGGGCGCCGGCGTCGCGGTAGCGGCGGTCGATGCGTTTCTCGAGGGCCACGGCGACGACGCCGTCGAGGTCGCGGCCCAGGAGGCCGAGTCCGCCGTGAACCGTCGACGCCGCCAGGCGCCGCAGGGGCGTCGGCTCGTCGCGCTCGATGCCGCGCGCCAGGGCCTCGACGGTCGGGCCGTCGAAGGGCGGCTCCAACGCGATCACCTCGAACAGCAGCACGCCCAGGGCCCAGACGTCACCGCGCGGATCGTCGCCGCCGCGGCCCGCGAGGCGTTCGGGCGCCAGGTAGCGCGGCGTGCCGATCACGTCGCCGGTGACGGTCATGGTCGGCAGGTTGCTGTCGACGGTGCGCGCCAGTCCAAAGTCGATCAGCACCGGCCGATCGGCTGTATCGAGCACCACGTTGGAGGGCTTCACGTCGCGGTGCACCACCCGCGCGCCGTGGGCCGCGGCCAGGGCCTCGGCGATGCGCGCGACCAACTCGACGCGCTGCTCCACCGGGGGCGGCCCCTCCTCGCGCCAACGGACCAGTCGAGCGGCCAGGGTCTCGCCGGGCACGAAGCGCGTGGCGATGAAGGCCGAGCCGTCGATGGTGCCGGCCTCGAGCACGCCGGCGACGCCCGGGTGGTCGAGCCGCGTCAGGGCCTCGAGCTCCCGCGCCAGGAGCGACGGCGGGCGATCGTCGTCACCCAGGGGAGTGCCGGGCAGCAGCTTGAGCGCCACCGAGCGCCCCAGACGCGTGTCGACGGCGCGGTAGACGGCACCCTGGCCGCCGCGACCGAGCAGCTCGACCAGGCGGTAGGGACCGAATCGACGCACCGTGGATCGCCCGGGCTCGGCCGGTCGCGGTTGGCCGAAGTCGGCGAATTCGCGCGCGACCAGGTCGGCGTGGCCGGGGAACTTCGACCGGTAGTGGTCGAGGGACTTCAGGCCGCCGGCGGCGCGGTCCGCGGCGAGGGCCTCGAGCACCCGCAGGGCGACCCGGTCGCGGGTGGGCGTGTCCTGAGCTTCCGTCATGCGGCGTGGATTGTGGCCCGCCGGTGCGGGGAGTGGGGCGATCGATGGAAGTTGGAATTTGCGGGGGAACTCTTGTCCGACCTCACCGCGCCGCGACCGAGAGGACCGCGGCGACGCCCCGCTGCGAACGCCAGCCGAATCGACTCCTCTCCAGCTCGAAGCCATGCAACTCCAGATCCGAACAGCCCTCTTCTCCACCGCCGCGGCCGCCAGCGCACCCCTGGCCCTCGCCCAGCTCCCCACCCACTACACCGTGCCCTCGCCGGACAACAGCCCGGCCTTCGCCATCGCCGCCAGCGCCATGGGTGACATCGACGGAGACGGGGTGAACGACTTCGCCGTCGGCGAGAGCACTGCCACGCCCTTCACGCCGCCCGACCAGGTGCACCTCTTCTCGGGGGCCACCGGCGCCCTGCTCACCACCTACACCGAGTTCGCAGCCGGCGAGAAGTTCGGTGAGAGCCTCGTCGGCGTCGGCGACATCGATGGCGATCTGATCGGCGACCTCCTGGTCGGATCGCCGGACCACGATGGGGCCGGCACCTCCTACGGCCGCGCCGACCTGTTCTCCGGCGCCGACGGCTCGGTGATTCGCTCCTTCTTCGGCACGGACAACTTCCATGGCATGGGCAGCGCCGTCGGCGCGCCCGGTGACGTCAACGGGGACGGTGTGCCGGACCTCTTGATCACCGCCGGCGGCGAGAGCCAGTCGCCGGCCTGGGGCGGGATCGCGCGCCTGTACAGCGGCGCCGACGGCAGCGAGCTGCTGCGCTTCGACAACGGCACGACGACCAGCGACATCGCCGAGGGCTTCGGCGACCACGTCACCGGGGGCGGGGACCTGGACGGCGACGGTGTTCCCGACCTGTTGATCTCGGCCCAGCACCGCCTCTTCAGCGGCATCGGGCGCCGCGGCGCCGTCGAGGGGCGCTCAGGCGTCGACGGCTCGATCCTGTTCCAGCTCGACGACATCGTCGGCGAGGGCATCAACCAGGCCTTCGGCCGCTCCGTCGACGCCCAGGTCGACCTCAACGGCGACGGGGTCGGCGAGATCTTGGTCGGCGCTCCGGGCGACAGCGAGGGCGGGCCCTACGTCGGCGCGGTCTACGTCTACGACGGCGCCACCCGCGCGTTGATCGTGAAGCACCTGGGTGCCGACGACGGCAACGGCTCGCTCGGTCGTCACGTGGAGTACGTTGGCGACGTGAACGGCGACGGCACCGATGACTACGCCGGCATCTACGCCTACGGCGGGACGATCGGCTTCGCCGGCTACGTGAAGATCTGGTCCGGTGCCGATCACACGCTGCTCGACGAGCTGCACTCGGGCGGAACGAGCGACGGCTTCGGCTCCGCCTTCGCGGCCCTGGGCGACGTCAACGGTGACCTGTTGCCCGACTTCGTGGTCGGCGCGCGCCAGGCCCGCCAGGTCTACGTGATGACGGTCGCGGGCAGCCGCGAATACGGCGAGGTCGCGGGTGAGGCGACGCAGACGCTCGATCTGGCCTGGGTCCCGGCCGCTGGCGCGGACCCGGCGCGCGGCACGCTCGAGGTCGCCGGGGCGGAGCCCTTCGCCTACGGGCTGTTCATGGTCTCCCAGGCGGACTTCTTCGGTCCGTTCCTGAGCGCCACGCTGCTGATCGACCTGGCCGGCCCAGGCCTGGCCCTGGTGCCGATCTACTTCGACGGCGCGGGCAAGTACGCCTCGCCGGAGACGACCCTGCGCCAGCCGGCCCTCGACGGTGTGAATCTGTTCTGCCAGATCCTCGCGCTGGACTCGGCTTCGCCGCTGGGCTTCGTGACGTCGGCGGGGCTCGACCTGCGACTGACGAACTGAGCTTCGGCGAGCTGGGTCCCTGAGGGCTTTCGCAGGAGAGCGATCGGTGTGAGGATCGGTGTGGGCGCGTGGGCAAGGCTCCCGCGCCTGCACCGATCCGATCGATCTCCACCCGAAGTCCGAACCATGCTGCTCTTACCCAGCCTCTTGCTCCTCGCCCAATCGCCCTTGACCCACTCGGCTCCGTGGCTCGGCCAGCCCCTCGACGTGGAGCTGAACGGGTTGCTCCCCGGAGTCGCTGTCGGCCTCTACTACAGCCCGTCGGCGGCTTCGTTCCCGACGCCGTTCGGCCTGCTCGAACTCGATCCCGCCGGCCTGTTGCAGATCGGAAGCGGCCTCGCCGACGCCCAGGGCGAGGTCGCGTTCCAGTTCGCCCTGCCCCAGGTCGCGGCCCTGGCCGAGGCCCCGGCACACCTGCAGGCCCTGGTCGTGGATGGCACGGCCGGCACGGTGAGCCTGAGCCACGCGGCGCATCTGCGCCTGCTCGGCAGCCGCTTCTACTCCTCGGAGTCGCGCTTCGACGCCGGACTGCAAGGCTTCGTGAGTCGCCTCGCCGTGCGCTCCTCGCCCTCGATGGACCTGGTCTTCGAGCTGCCGCCGACCGCGACCGAGTTCGGCGCGCGGACCTACTTGTCCGCTGACGGCTCGGTGGCAGCGGTGGTCACGAACAACGCTGTCAGGCGCTTCGACAACTTCTTCGGGAGCGCGTCGGACGAGCTGCTGCTGGGCGACGTCCGCGGCGCCGCGGTCGACGCCTCCGGCGACGCGCTGCTGGTCTACGTCGGGCCCGACTTCTTCTCGCCCGGCGAAGTGCAGCGCGTGCCGCTCGAGGTCGGCGCGCCGGCGGTTCCGCTGGGGATCTTCGGCAACGTGGGTCCGGCGACCTTCGACCCGGCCGCGAACCGCGCCTACCTGCCGGCCCTGCCCACGGCCGCGTTCGAGGCCCGCGTGCGCGAGGTCGACCTCGCCACCAGCGCCACGATCGCGGAGCACGTGGTCGCCCCGCCGAACCACGCCGAGTTGGATTGGGTGCGCACCCTGAACGGCTCGCTGGTGGCCGGCAGCCACACCGACGACGAGTTCCTGACCGCCAACGCGAGCCTGGGGCGCGTCGACCTCGCGAGCCCGGGCGCCCCGGCGCTCCAGAACCTCGGCAGCAACGACCAGACCGCGGTCGCGGGCCCCTTGGCGGCCACGGGCGAGCTGCTCCTGATCGCGCGGGACTGGCCCTTCGCGGGGCCGGTCGCGCCGGACCTGACCCTGGGCCTGTTCGATGCGTCGACGCCGAGCTCACTGACCGCCGTGCCCCAGCCCTTCGCCGCGCCGGACAACTACACGATCGTGGTCGACCTCGGCGCGAGCGTCTGGCTCGTCGACCGCTGCTGCGACCAGATCTTCGGCGGGGACAACCTGCGGCTGTTCCAACTCGACCCGCTCACGGGCGCCCTGGCCGACGTCTCGCCCGGGCCGCAGGGCTACCTGGACCAGCAGTATTCGGCCGCCGGCGGCACCTCCGATTTCGGCGGCCAGACGCTGGTCCTGGGACCCAACTGCCCGCTCATGTCGTGCCCCGGGATCGCCTTCCGTGTGCGCGACGCCGCCACCGGTGCCGAGACGCTGGTGCCCACGGGTGGCTGGTTCGTGGAGTGGCTGGAGGGTCTCTCGATCCCCTGAGCGCGGCCACGGGCCCCCCGAGGCTCCCAGGACGCCCCGCCCCGGCCGCAGACCCGCGCCGGGGCGGGGCGTCGCTATGATCTCCGGCCGCCATCGCGGAACGACACCCCGCCGAGGCCCTCCCCGCCCCCCTCAGACCGCACCCAGCGCTTCATGCAGACCCTCGCGAAGCCCACCTTCGACGCCCTCCAGCCGCACTTCCCGCACTGGGAGACGATCGGGGACATGATCGATCAGTGCATCGATCTGATGCTGAACCTGCGCCAGTCGGGGCACCCGGGCGGGTCGCGCTCGAAGGTGCCGCTCTTGGTGGCGTCGACCCTGGGCGCGGGCATGCGCTGGGACATCCGGCACCCGGAGAGCCCCTTCGGCGACCGCTTCGTGCTGGTGGCGGGCCATTGCAACCCGGCCATCTACGCGATGCTGGCGGTCTACAACGAAGCCCTGCGGCGGCGCCACGAGCAGACCGGCGACGCGCGCTACGAGGTCTACAAGGCCCACGATCGCCAGCTGCTGTGGAAGCACCTCTTGTTCCTGCGCCACAACGGCGGGCTGCCGGGCCACGCGGAGATGGAGGGCAACACGCTCTTCTTCAAGTTCAACACGGGTCCCTCGGGGCACGGCGCCCCGGCGGCCCTGGGCGAGGCGGTCGCGCTCAAGCTGGCCGGCGCCGGCGAGGTCAAGGTCTTCGCCATGGAGGGCGAAGGCGGCTTCAGCGCCGGCGCCCACCACGAGGTGCTGAACAGCGCCTACGGCCTGGGCACCGACAACCTGGTCTACCTGCTCGATTGGAACGACCACGGCATCGACGAGTTCGCCAACAGCGAGGTCATGCACGGCGAGCCGAGCACGTGGTTCGAGCCCCACGGTTGGCGCGTGGCGGGCACCGAGCACGGCGAGGACTACGCCGAGATCACCCGCGCCCTGCTCGAGGTCGTGCACCCGGAGTCGACCGGCGGCAAGCCCGGCATGGTCTGGGTCAAGACCCGCAAGGGCCGCGGCTACCACAAGTTCGACGCGCCCAGCCACGGCAAGGCCCACGGCCGCAACTCGGAGATGTTCTGGAAGTGCCGCGAGGACTTCGCGTCGAAGTACGACGTCGAGTTCGAGGGCCACGGCGACACGACCGATCCCGGCGAGGACGCCTGCCGCGAGCAGTCCAAGGCCTGGTTCGAGACGGTCTTCAGCCTGTTCGACCGCCAGCCCGAGCTGGTCGAGTACCTGGCCGACACCCTGGTGGACCTGGGCGAGTCGATCCCGACCCAGCCCGATGGCTTCCGCCTGGCGTCGGAGGCCAACATGCACGAGACGCGCGACTGGTGCGCCGTCGACAAGCTGCCCGCCGAGCTGTTCGTCGCCCCGGGGACGAAGATCGCCAACAAGGAGGGCTTCGCCAAGTTCGGCGCCTGGGTCAACGGCCTGGCGGCCGAGCGCATGGGCCGCCCCCTGGTGCTCGCGGCCTCCGCGGACCTGGCTGATTCGACCAGCATCTCGGGCTTCGCCAAGGCCTGGGGCGACCAGCCCGGCTTCGGCTGGTACGACCGCAACAAGAACACCACCGGCGCGCTGCTGCCCCAGCAGATCACCGAGTTCACCAACTCCGGCGTCGCCGTCGGCATGGCCACGGTGAACATGAGCGCGACCCCCGAGGAGGAGTTCCGCGGCTTCTGGGGCGCCTGCTCGACCTACGGCTCCTTCAGCTACCTGAAGTACGGCCTGATGCGCCTGTTCAGCCAACTGGCCCAGGACTGCCCGCTGAAGGTGGGCAAGGTGATCTGGGTCGTCGGCCACTCGGGCCCCGAGACCGCCGAGGACAGCCGCACCCATTTCGGCATCTTCTCGCCCGGCGTCACGCAGCTGTTCCCCGACGGCCACGTGATCAACCTGCATCCGTGGGAGCACAACGAGGTCGCGCCGATGCTGGCCGCGGCCCTGGCCACGGACGTGCCGATCGTCGCCCTGCACCTGACGCGGCCCAACGTCCAAGTGCCCGACCGCGCCGCCCTGGGGATTCCGTCGCACACCGAGGCGGCGCGCGGTGCGTACGTGCTGCGCTCCCACGACTCGAGCCGCCCCAAGGACGGCACGATCCTGGTCCAAGGCACCAGCACCACCGAGTCGGTGTTCCAGATCCTCCCGCGCCTGGCCGACTCCGACGCCCCCAACGTGAAGGTCGTCGCCGCCGTCAGCTACGAGCTGTTCATGCGCCAGGAGCAGTCCTACCGCGACAGCGTCCTGCCCCGCGCGGACTGGTGGGACTCCACCGTCATCACCAACGGCGCCCGCCGCCTGATGCACGACTGGCTGCCCCACAAGGACGCCGAGAAGTTCGCCATGAGCTCCGACCACGACAACCGCTGGCGGACGGGTGGCAACGTGGCGGAGTTGAAGGTCGAGGCCAAGATCGACCCCGAGAGCCTGTGGGAAGGCATCTCGCGCTTCGCGCGGGAGCGGACGAAGCAGGGCTGAGGCGTGCCGGCGGCGGCGGGCGGTCCTACTCCAACACGAGGAAGGACCGCTCGCCGTCGGAGTCGAACTCGGTCAGCGCGTCGATCGATTTCAGAAGGAGCTGTTCGATCTCGCCGGTCGGGCAGTTGCCGACGGCGACCCAGACCACCTTGGGCGGGAAGCCACGCAGGACGCTGCGTTGGTAGAAGTCCGTGTCCTTCGACACGATCGCGAAGCCCTCGCTCTTCGCCAGCTCCCAGATTCCCTCGTCGTCCGTCGACTCCATCCCGAAGTCGCGGACGTGCTTCGACCCAGGGAAGGCCTGCTCGAGACCGGAGAGCATCCGGTGCGACAGGTTCTGGTCGAGGAGCAGCCTCACGCCGGACGCTGGGTCAAGCGCCGCTCGCGATCGGCCGCGAAGGACAAGCAGGCCCGGATGTCGTCGGCCTCGAGGTCAGGGAAGTCCGCCAGGATCTGCTCCTGGCTCATCCCGGAGGCGAGGTACTCGAGCACGTCCTGCACCGTGATCCGCATCCCACGGATGGTCGGCTTGCCCCCGCGCCGGGCGGGGTCGATGGTGATGATCGATGAGTAGTCCACGGGCTCGATCGTACCTCGTGCCGGACGAGATGGCGTTGGGCCGGTCGCCAGCATGGCCGTCAGGGGTCACCGTGGCGTCCGAGTACAGCACTCCCACGATCCCAACCGACCCACGGGCGCCACGATCCTGCTCCAAGGCACCAGCACCACCGAGTCCGTCTTCGCGATCCTCCCGCGCCTGGCCGACTCCGACGCCCCCAACGTGAAGGTCGTCGCCGCCGTCAGCTACGAGCTGTTCATGCGCCAGGAGCAGTCCTACCGCGACAGCGTCCTGCCCCGCGCCGACTGGTGGGACTCCACCGTCATCTCCAACGGCGCCCGCCGCCTGATGCACGACTGGCTGCCCCACAAGGACGCCGAGAAGTTCGCGCAGAGCCTCGACCACGACAACCGCTGGCGGACGGGTGGCAACGTGGCGGAGTTGAAGGTCGAGGCCAAGATCGACCCCGAGAGCCTGTGGGAAGGCATCAGCCGCTTCGCGCGGGAGCGGACGAAGCAGGGCTGAGGCGCGGCGGAGCCTGACTCGTTCCGGCCGCTCCGGGGCACCTGCCGGGGGCGGCCGCTCCACGTCATCGCCTCGGATGGACCCCTTGGGAGTACCGGCCTGACGCAGAAATGGGGCCCTGTGGCCCGTTGCGGCCGATTCGCTGCTCAGCCTGCGGGATAAACCACCCGATAGCGCTAGATTGTCCCGCATGTCAATCCTCGGCGCTGAGCGACTGGGTGAGGCTCTCGAGACCTTGGGCGAGCTCCTGGCTCGACGGGGCCATCGGTTCGAGATCGCCGTCATCGGCGGGTCGGGGCTTCTGCTCCTGGGATCGATCGGGCGGGCCACGGAGGACGTCGACGTGGTCGGGCTCGTCGATGAGGGCTCTGTTCGGACCTCGTCTCCCTTGCCAGAGCCACTTGCCGACGCTGCTCGTGACGTCGCGCGGGCGCTCGAGCTGGCGGCCGATTGGCTGAACCCCGGCCCCACGGCACTGCTCGACTTCGGACTGCCGACGGGATTCCTCGGTCGGTGCGAGATTCGACGTTTCGACGGCCTGGTCGTCCACCTCGCGAGCCGCTACGACCAGGTCCATTTCAAGCTGTACGCCGCCGTCGACCAGGGACCGCGCAGCAAGCACTTCGACGACCTTCAGCGGCTCGAACCGACCGCCGACGAGCTGATTGCTGCCGCTGCATGGTGTCAGCAACACGATCCGTCCGAGGGCTTCGCGGGATCATTGTCAGCAGCGCTCGATGCACTCGGTGCAGGGGGCGTCGATGAACGCAGCTAGCCTCGACCCTCGGCTGCTGAGCGACTACGCCTGGTCGGCGTGGGCCAGCTTGGGAGTCCCCGGTTGGGACCGTGGGACGTTCGCGGCCTGCGTGGACGTCGAGGCGTTGATCCTGTTCACGGCGACCATCGACGGCCTGGATCCGCGCCTACGTCAGGAGGCCCTCAGTTGGTGTGTCTCGAACATCGATCTGATCTCACGCTCTCGGATCGGCGGTCTGCTTCGGAACGAAGGAGCGTCGCAGGACGGTCGCTGGCAGGGATTCGCGAGCACGCTGTCGGCGCTGACCAAGAGGCCCTGGCCCCAGGCCGCGGGGCCGGCCGAGCGGATCGAGGTGAGGCCGGTGGGCGTTCGCGCCGACGACCCCCAAGCCCTCGCGCTGCGTACCCGTGGATTGATGGGCGCGACGTCGAGGAGCGAGATCGTCCGCGCATTGCTGCTGAACGAGCCCGGGGCACGCGTGGGCATGCGGGAACTGTTGGAGGAGACCGGGTTCACCCGCAAGTCTGCGTCGGACGCACTCGGCGGCCTCGAACTCGCCGGAGTTGTTCGATCGAGTCGGGTCGGCAACGCCGCGCGCTTCGAACTCCGCGGGCGGGCGTCGCTCGATGACCTGCTCGGGCCGCTACCTCGAGTTCGTGAGAGCCAGCGGCTGCTCCTACGAGTCACTTGCGCACTGCTTCGAGCGGCACAAGACCTGCAGAACGCGTCGGAGCGGGTCGCACACGTCGAATCGGTCCGGGTCGCTTCCGAGATCGAGAAGGTGATCCAAGCCGCACGACCTGGTCGAGCCGCCGACACCGACTCACTCGAGTCGATCGTGACCTGGTGCCGCGGCGGCCTCGAGCGGGCTCTCGAACCGGGCGATTAGCCCCTGGGAGGATTCGGCGCCGCCGCCGAGTAGATGGAACGGCACGGCGCCTAGAAGCTCGGCTCGTCGGGCTCGGTGATCTCGGTGTCGCGCTCCCAGCCTTCGTTCTCGAGTTTGAGCGACTGGATTGCGACCGTCTTCGCGCTCGCGCCGAGTTCAGGTGAAGCTGTGAACCCAGAGGCCCAGCAGCGATAGACCTTGTAGGCCAAGACCTTCTGCCCGGCCTCGTTGTAGAGCTCGATCAGGACGTCCTTGCGGAAGTCCTTCAGCGAGCCCTCCTGGATCGCGCCGTTGCCGACGCTCCAGACCTTGTTGGCCCACGCTTCGAAGTCCGCGTCGTGGGTCACTCCGCGCTCGAGGGTTATTGGGCCGAACTCCACTTCCCCCGGCGACTGGCGAACCACGTCGTCCTCGTGGTCGACGCTTCCTCGATAGGTCCTGGTGAGTCCGCTGATCTTGTCGACGCCGGCGACGTACTTGCCGTCCCAGACGATACGGAACTTGAAGCCGGAGTAGGGAGAGTGGGCTCGTGCCGCCGCGGTCGGGTCAGCACCTCCGGCGGGCGCCGAACCTTCGCTCGGGAGCTGATCCCGCTGGGCCGGCGCCTGCTCCAACTCGAGCGACTGCAAGGTCCAGTAGCGCCGGTACAGCTCGCTCGACTCGTACAGCTCCTCGTGCGTCCCGCTCGCCGCGATGTGGCCGCCGTCGAGGACGTGGATCACGTCGGCGCGGCGGGCGGTGGCCAGGCGGTGGGCGATGACGAGGGTCGTGCGGCCGACGAAGAGGCGCTGGAGAGCGGCTTGGACGACGGCCTCGCTGTCGGGGTCGAGGGAGCTGGTGGCTTCGTCGAGCAGCAGGATCTTGGGGTCCTGGAGGAAGGCGCGGGCGATGGCCAGGCGTTGGCGTTGCCCGGCGGAGAGGCGCACGCCGCGCTCGCCGACTTCGGTCTCGAAGGACTTGTCGAGCTCGTCGATGAAGCCCAGGGCTCCGGCGGCCTCGGCGGCGGTGCGCAGGTCCTCGTCGCTGGCCTCGTTCGAGCCCAGGCGCAGGTTGTCGGCGATGGTGCCGGAGAACAGGAAGACCTCCTGGGGCACGACGGCGATCGAGCGGCGCAGGTCGGCCAAGGGGATCGTGTCGATCGCGCGGCCGTCGATGGCGATGGTGCCGGAAGTCGGGTCGTAGAAGCGCAGCAGCAGCGAGAAGAGGGTGCTCTTGCCCGAGCCGCTGGGACCGACCAGGGCGATCACGGCGCCGCCGGGGACGTCGAGGGTCACACCGTCGAGGGCGGGGGTGGTGGCGCTCTCGTACTGGAAGCGCACCTCGTTCAGGGCGATCGCGCCGGCCCCGACCTCGAACGGCGGCGCGGGTGGGGTCGCCAGGGCCGGATCCGCGACGGCGGGCTCGGTGTCGAGCAGCTCGAACAAGCGCGCGCTGGCGCCCTTGAGGCCGCGGTAGCCGGCGTAGAGCCCGCCGAGCTGGCCCACGGAGATCGCCACCGAGAAGGTGTACAGCAGGAACGAGGTCAGCTCGCCGGCGGTCAGGCGGCCCTCGAGCATCAACTGGCCGCCGTAGCCGAGCACCAGGCCGAAGGCCGAGAAGGACGCGAAGGTGACCGTTCCCGCGAAGCCGGCGTTGAGCCAGGCGTTGCGCAGTTGGATGCCGAGCAGCGCCGCGAGCTGGTCCGAATAGCGCCCGCGCACCCGCGGCTCGGCGGCGTGGGACTGGACCGTGCGGATGCCGGCCAGGGCCTCCTCGGCCAGGGCCGAGCTGTCGGCGGCAGCGTCGCGCTCCTTCGTGGCGATCTTCTGCAACTTGTTGCCGAAGTAGATCGCCACCAGGACCACCGGCGGCACCACCACGAGCGCGACCAGGGTCAGCCGCGTCTGCAGCACGAACAGGATCACCAGGGTCCCGATGAACCGCATCGACGCCTGCAGGCCCGAGGGGATCTGCTGGGTCAGGGCGCCCTGGACCAGGGCCAGATCGGAGCCCAGGCGCGAGAGCAGCTCGCCCACGCGGCGCTTGTCGTAGAAGCCGGGGGTCAGGTCCACCAGGCGGTCGAAGAGCTGCCAGCGCAGGTCCCGCAACAATCGCGCGCCGGTGGCGCCGAGCAGGTAGCTCTCGAAGAAGCCAACCACGCCGAGGAGCGCGAACAGGCCGAGCAGGCCCGCGACCACGGAGCGCAGCTCGGCGCTGGTCGAGTCCGACAGGGCGGTGTCGACCACGCCGCCGGCGAACATCGGCACGATCAGCCCGATGCCGCTGGCGACCAACATCAGGGCCGTCGCCCCGATCAGTGGCCGCAGGTGCGGGCGCGCCAGGCCGAACAGGCGGCGGAACTCGACCAGCGGCGGATCCTCGGGCGAGGTGTCGGACTGGGGGGCACGCATGGGCGGGGAAGCCTAGCGCCCGGTGAGGGCCCGGTAGGCGTTCGTACGGTGCCAGGCACGAAACCGCCGCCTACGGCGTCCGCCGTAGGCGGCGGTTTCGTGCCTGGCACCGTACGAACGCCTACCGGGCGTCAGTCCGCGGGGCCGACGATCACCTCCAGGGCGTCGGTGAGGGCCACCGCGCCGCCGAAGCCGCCGCTCGGATCGACGACCGCGTACTGGAAGTGGATCGGGACGTTGGTGAGGGCCGTCAGACCGGCCGGCAGGGGCACGGTGACCGACCCGACGCCGCTGACGTCGGTACCGGTGATCGCGAACAGGAACAGCGGATCGACCGGGTACTGGATGCAGTCGCCCAGGGGCTTCTGCGCGCTGTCGAAGGACAGGAACAGGAACGCGGTCGAGGGGCCGAAGGCGTCGGTCACGCGCAGGTCGACGCTCTGTCCCAACTGCGCCTTGCCGCTGGTGCCGATCCGAGGCGCGAGGCCGCCGGTGCCCTCGCAGGCGACTCCGTAGGGTTCGAGGACCCAACCGCCGAACTGCGCGAGGGGCATCGAGTAGAGCTCGCGCCCGGTGTCGGGCTGCGTCCCCGCGAACAACACTCGGTCGCCCACGCGCGTGAACTTGGCTGGGCCCGAACTAGCCGGCCCCGGGTTGACGTCGACCACGAGCTTCGTGGTCGAGGGAGTCCCTCGACTGCCCCAGACCTCGAAACCTTCCGGCCCTTTGCCCACGAGGGCCAGCTCACGCCCGCTTCCCACCGGCGTCAGGTCCTTCAGCACCAGAGGCCACTCGATCGCGTAGACACCTGCGGTGCCCTCCAACGTGCCGTCGGTGCGCCAGATCCCGCTCTTGCCGCTGCCGATGTCGACGGTGACGTAGCGGACGTCCCCCGCGAGAGGCGTTGCGTACTGCACGCCGAAGCCAACGGCTAAGGCCGCAGTGTCCAACAGTTGGACCGTTCCCGCGGCCGTGCCGTCGGATGCCCACAGATCGTGCTTATTGGCGTCTGCGACGCGCAGCAGCGCGCGCCCGCCGACGACGCCGATGAAGTTGAACTCCGTACCAGTCGGACCGGGGGTCAGGTCCACCGCCACCGATGTCCCGTCCGGCGTTCCGTCGGTGATCCAAAGCTCCGCCCCCAGCAGCTCGCTCTTGGCGCGGAACAATGCACGACCGTCGACCATCGCGAAGCCCGTGAATGAGCTGGTCGAAGAGGAAAGCGAAGAACCGAGCCCGGGCTTGATGTCCGCCAGCCTGAAAGTGCCCGCCGGCGTGCCATCGGTCACCCAGGGTTCGATACCGCTCTCGGCGCCGTCGGCCGTCAGCACCGCGCGGTGGTCGTCCAGGCTCCGCATCCAATTCGGGGTCGTGAACGCCTCGCCGCCCGGCACGGAGCCGACCATGCTGGTTCCCGCCGCTGTCCCGTCGGTGCGCCACAACTCCGGTACGAGACTCGGTCCCAGCGCGCTGAAGACCACCTGGTCGCCCACCGCCGTGAAGCCGCCTGCTTTCGAGTCCTTCGACAGGATGTCGGGGTTCAAGTTGCCGAGCAGGAATGTGCCCTCGGGGCTGCCGTCGCTGGCCCAGGGCTCCCGCCCGATGGATCCCAGATCGAGCGCGGTGAAGAACAGGTGCCCACCGACCGAACGCAGGCCCTCAGGATCGAAGAAGCCCTGGGAGAAGAGATCGCTCAGCCGACTGGTCCCTCCCATGGTGCCATCGGTCGACCAGACTTCGATGCGGTCGAGCGGGTCGGAGTCCGACTCGGTGGCAGTGAAGTACAGCCGCTCGCCGTGCACAGTCAGGTCGGTCGGGTTCGACCCGCTCGGCCCGGGGAAGAGGTCGAAGACCAACTGCGTGCCCTCCTCACTGCCGTCCGTGACCCACAGCTCGCGGCCGTGTAGGCCGTCGTCGGCGACGAAGAACGCGGCAGTCCCCATGCGCACCAGTTCCGCTGGGTTCGAATCACCGCTCAGTGGGTCCGGTTGCGCGTCCGCCGCGAGTTGGGTACCCGCCGGAGTTCCGTCGGTCCTGAACACCTCGCGGCCCACGGAGGCGTCGTCCGCCGCGAACCAGACCGTCGAGCCATCGGCGTAGAACTGGCCCGGCTCCGAGGATCCCGCTGCGAGCAGGTCGGCGAGGAGTTGCACCTGGACCCCGTCCGTGACCCAGGGCTCCGAGCCCTCGGGCCCGGTGCCCCGGAACACGATGCGGTCGCCGAGGACCGTCAGCTCCTCGGGAGCGAGGTCACCCGGCCCGGGAACTGCATCCTGGATCAAGTGCGTCCCGGCCGGGGTTCCGTCGGAACGCCACAGCTCCCGCCCGAGGTTGTTGTCACTCAGGACCGTGAAGGCCAGGTAGCTGGCCGCCGCGGTCAAATCGAAGGGCTTGCCGTTTCCCCCCGGATCCGGGTCCGCGAGGAATACGGGCGCACCCGTGGACCCGTCGAGCTTGAAGAGCGCAAAGCTCCCGTCCGGCGCGACACCGCTGTAGTACAACTCGCCCGCGAAGACCGCGAGGTGGGCCGCCCCGAACGCCTCTCCGCTGGCCGGAGCGTAGGCCAGCTCGACGCTCGAGCCGTCGCTGCGCCAGATGGCATAGGGTGGGGACTGGGAGGCAGCGGTGAAGTAAACGTGGGAACCGAGCGCGACCACAAAGAGGACCCAGTTCAGGCTCGAGCCCGTGACCTTGTAAGTCCCTTCGGGCGTGCCGTCCGTTCGCCAGAGGCCGGCGCCGTAATACGACCTGAAGAAGCCCAGGTCGCCGACGATCGTCAACTCGGCCGGTCGGTCGGGGCTCCCGACTATCCAGTCGCCGAAGGTATACAGGGGGAAGGTACCGGCCGCCGTCCCGTCGCTGCGCCAGACACCGGCACCCGACGCGGGAAACGAGGCGGGAATCGAGGCCTCGAACAGCACTCCGAATCCGAAGGCCTTGAAGTTGGAAGGCTCGCTCCACCAGCCGCCGGGGGCGAGGTCCGCGACGAGTTCGGTGCCCGCCGCGGTGCCGTCGGTGCGCCACAACTCGCGGCCCACGCCTTCGCCCTCGGCGGAGAACCAGACGTGGGAGCCGATGGTCACGAGACCCTCGGGCGCCGAGCCGACGTCGCCTGGATAGAGGTCGACGAGGAGCTGGGCGGTGGTGCCGTCGAAGATGAATAGCTCGCGGCCGAGCCCGGGCTCGTCCGCCGCGAAGAGCAGCGAGCCCCCGAGGGTCGCGAAGTCCGAGGGCGCGGATGCCGCGGGAAGGGCAGGGACCGTCGCGTTGACGTCGATCAACGTGGCCTGGGGCGGGCAAGCGGGAAGGGCGCTGGCCAGCGCGGCCAGGAGCAGGGGCAAGCTCATGATCGGGAGTCCAGATGCGGTGGAACGCACCCCGCCGGAAGGTCGGACGGGCACGAGCGCGATTCTGCGGACTGCGGCCGATCCCGCCCTCCGTCGTCGCCCGGTTCGCGGACGGAAGGGGGATCTCGAATCCAGGTACTGGGTAGCGAGTTCGTATCGGTGCCCCGGTTGGCCGTCGCGGCCGGTACCCACCGGCTTCCCCTCGACCTCCCCGGCGCCGGTGGACGGGCGGCGTGTTTGAATGCTCCCGTCCAACTCCGGACCCAACCCCGACTGCCATGCCCAAGCTGACGATCAACGGTGAGCCCGTCGAGCTCACCGACCTGGACCCGCGCACGCCGCTCCTGTGGGTGCTGCGTGACTCCCTCAACCTGACCGGTACCAAGTTCGGCTGCGGCATCGCCCAGTGCGGCGCTTGCACGGTGCACGTGAACGGCACGGCCATGCGCTCCTGCTCGGTCGCGATCGGCAGCCTCGAGGGCCGCGAGGTCACGACCATCGAGGGCCTGTCGCCCGACGGCAGCCATCCGGTGCAGAAGGCCTGGGCGCAGATGAACGTGCCCCAGTGCGGCTACTGCCAGACGGGCCAGATCATGAGCGCAGCGGCGCTGATCGCCTCGAACCCGGAGCCGGACGACGACGCGATCGACTCCTTCATGGGCGGCAACATCTGCCGCTGCGGGACCTACCCGCGGATCCGCGCGGCGATCCTGTCGGCCGCGCAGGAGGCGCGTCAGTGATGGGCTCCAGCTTGAACATCGGCGCGCCGGTCACCCGGCGCGGCTTCCTGGCGAGCTTGGCGGCCGGGTCCCTCGTCCTCGCGGCGCGGGTCTCGCCGGCGAGCACGCTCCTCGCCGTGGTCGGACAGGACGGCTCCGACACGGCCTTCGAGCCCAACCTGTGGCTCTCGATCGATCCATCGGGCGCGGTCACGATCGTGACCCACCGCTCGGAGATGGGCACGGGCATCCGCACCAGCCTGCCGATGGTCGTGGCCGACGAGCTGGAAGCGGACTGGGCGCGTGTGACCCTGCGCCAGGCCATCGGCGACGCGCGCTACGGCGACCAGAACACCGACGGTTCGCGCAGCGTGCGCCAGTTCTACGAGGTCATGCGCGTGGCGGGCGCCGCGGCGCGCACGCTGCTCGAGCGGGCCGCGGCCGAGATCTGGGGCGTCGACGCCGCTGAGTGCAAAGCGCGACTGCACGAGGTGCACCACGCCGCCACCGGGCGCAGCATCGGCTTCGGCGAGTTGGTCGCGCGTGCGCGGACCCTGGAGGCCCCGGCGGAAGGCGAGCTGACCTTCAAGACGCCGGCCGAGCGACGATACGTGGGCCAGCCGGTTCCGATCGTCGACCTGGCGGACATGGTCACCGGCCGCGCGACCTTCGGCATCGACGCGCGCCGCGAGGGGCAGTTGTTCGCGGTGGTCGCCCGCTCGCCGGTGCTCGGCGCGCCCTTGAAGTCGGTCGACGACACCGCGGCGCGCGAAGTGGCCGGCGTCGTCGACGTGCTCACGATCCCCGGCTACGAGGGCGTGCACGGCTTCCAGCCCCTGGGCGGCGTGGCGGTGCTGGCCAACTCGACCTGGGCCGCCATCGCGGGGCGCAAGGCCCTGAAGTTGGAGTGGGGCGAGAGCGACAACGACAGCTACGACTCGGAAGCCTTCGAGCGCGAGATGGTCGCGACCTCCAGGCGCGCTGGGACCTCCTGGCGCACGGCCGGGGACACCGCCGCGGCGTTCGAGGCGGCCGACGAGGGGTCGGTGCACGAGGCCGACTACTACGTGCCGCTCCTGGCCCACGCGTCGATGGAGCCGCCGGCGGCGGTGGCCGAGGTCACCGTCGACGAAGACGGCAAGGCGATCCGCTGCGAGGCCTGGGCCGCGACCCAGAACCCCCAGGCAGCCCAGGAGCAGGTGGCCGCGACCCTGGGTCTCGAACTCGCCGATGTCATCGTCAACGTGACGCTGCTCGGCGGCGGCTTCGGTCGCAAGTCCAAGCCCGACTACGTGGCCGAGGCCGCCTGGCTCAGCCGCGCCACGCGCCGGCCGGTGCACGTCACCTGGACCCGCGAGGACGACATCCGCCACGACTACTACCACACGGTCGCCGCGGTCCACATGCGCGCCGCGGTCGACGAGCGCGGGATGCCGACGGCCTGGCTGCAGCGCTCGGTGTTCCCGCCGATCTTCTCGACGTTCGCTCCGGGCATGACCTCGCCCAGCGACTTCGAGCTGGCCCTGGGCTTCACCGACGTGCCCTACGTGCTGCCGAACCTGACGGTCGAGAGCGGCGACGCCCCGGCCCACGTGCGCATCGGTTGGCTGCGTTCGGTGGCGCACATCTACCACGCCCTGGCGGTGTGCTCGTTCCCCGACGAGCTCGCCCGGCGCGCCGGCCGCGACCCCTACGAGTACCTGATGGAGCTGCTCGGCGAGGATCGGCTGCTGGACCTCGAGGGCGTGCAGTACCCCAACCAGGGCGAGTCACTGGAGCGCTATCCCTTCGATGTGGGTCGCCTCAAGGCGGTCACCAAGCGCGTGGCGCAGATGGCCGGCTGGGGCCGCGAGCTGCCCAAGGGCAAGGGCCTTGGCATCGCCTGCCACCGCTCGTTCCTGTCCTACTACGCGACCGTGGTCGAGGTCGACGTGGACCGCCGCGGCGCCCTGACGATCCCCAAGGTCTGGAGCGTGCTCGACGCCGGCCTGATCCTGAACCCCGACCGCGTGCGCGCCCAGATGGAGGGCGCCACGGCCTTCGGCGCGAGCCTCGCTCTGCACGGCGAGATCACCGCCGTGGACGGCGCGATCCAACAGTCGAACTTCCACGACTACAAGGTCGCGCGCATGTACGACTCGCCCCGCGCCATCGAGTGCGAGATCGTGTCCAGCGAGGCCTTGCCGGGGGGCGTGGGCGAGACGGGCGTGCCGCCCTTCGCGCCGGCTCTGTGCAATGCGATCGCCGCGGCGACCGGCGTGCGCGTGCGGCGGCTGCCGATCTCGAAGACGGACCTGCGCTGGAGTTGAGCGGGATCCGGTGCACCCATCGCGGGCGCGGAGGGCGATCTCCGCTCGCGATGGGAGCGCTGGCGCCGGATGCGCTCGCGGCCCGGAACCCGCGCTGCAGCCAGCGACACGTACGAAGTCCTATTCAGCCCCCGTGAGCCAGCGCCTGGGGGTCGCCCTCGGCTCGCTCCGCCGCTGGTACCTCGGAGCCTGCCGCCGCTATGCTTCGGCCAACCAGCGCAGGGATCTCTGGCTCGGATGACTCCTGCTGCGCCCAGCGAAACCGAAGAACCTTGCCACGATGATGACGTCCGCCCGCGTCTGTTCGCTCTTCCTCTGCCTTGCAGCGGCTTCCTGCAGCACCTTGCCAGCGGGGAGCAAGTACACACTCTCCAAGGTCGGCAGGGACATGCGGCTCTACGAGCCGCGCTTGGTCCTCGAGACCGAGGACCAAACCGACAACCTCGACAAGGTCGACCCGACCGGAAATTGGGGCATCACCCTGAACGGAGGGTTCATCCCCTATCTGGAGTCGGTCAATCGCCCCGAGGTCGTGTTGTTCGTGCGCTGCCTGATCAGGCCGAATGACGACGCCGAGCCGTCCGTCCTGTGGGAGTCCGTGCACCTGGACTCGGAGGCGGATGGACAGAACATGGTCCTAAACAAGCGGTCGTACCTCCCGCGCGAAGACATCCCGATCCTGCCGCCGATCGTCTACTCGGGCGAGGACGTCATCGTGCAGATCCGCTTGATCGAGATCGACTCGGAAGACAATGCGCGGGTCAACGAGTTGATCTCGGCGGCATCGACCGCCGCAGCGACGTTCCAACCGGTCAGCGCCGGGGCCGTCACCGTGGTCGGGACCGTCTTGAAGGCGCTGACCAGCATGAACAGCGACGACATCGAGTTCGCCTACGACTTCGCGGTCTCGACTTCCTCGAAGCCGTTCACGTCGACGACCATCGTCGACGAGGCCGACATGCCGCGAGACATCGACCTCGTCCTGCAGCCACGCGTGGGGACCTACGTGGTCTTGAAGTCCGAACACCGCGACCGCTTCGACATTCCCTCGACCTACGTTGGGACAGCGATCCACGGCATTCGCTACGGCATCGCCGAGGTCCTCCGCCTGGGCACCTTGGACATCTTCAACTGGATGCTGCGGGATGGCTGGTGCGCCGTCTCCGACCGCAAGGGGACCAAGCGGCGCGATCGTCCGGATCTGTATCGCTGGCTGATGGGCTACCCCTTCGACATCGACAACGACTCCACCGCCGAGCACACATTCGATCCGCAGGAGCGCTACCTCACCAACGCGAATTGGCAGGACACCTGGTTTGAGTTGGTCGGCTCGCGGATCGAGTACGCATGGAACCCGTCGAAGAACTCCGATGGTCCGCACCTCACGAGTCCTTTCCGAGACCAAGCCTTCCTGGTCTTTTCGATCGTGGAAGCCGACCAGGGAGTCGACGTGGCGATGCTTCGCCAGCGTGCCGCGGAGCAAGACCTGATCGAGGGCCTGGCGTTGAACACCGGGCAGCTCTCGGCTGATGCGGTGCGCTCGGCGGCAGGCTCGGTCACCGATTCTCTGGTGGCCTACTCCTCGGAGCGCGAGGCTCGGAAGGGGTTCCTGGAGGCGACCGGCGGAGAGCAGACGCCAGCCGAGATCGCCCGTGCGCGAGATGCGGCCCTGAGCGAACTCGACCAGCGTCTCGAGGACGAGGAGCTCAGCGACACCGAGCGCCAGGCGCTCGAACGTGCCAAGCAGTTCGTTATTGCCCGCGCGGAGAAGCTCGGCGCCGTCGTCGACGGCGAGTTCGTCCTGCGCTGGTCGCGCAGCCAGAGCGGTGCGACGGAACTCGAGATCGGCGCCGACGACCTCGACGGCACGATCTCATTGGCCTACCGCAAGCTGGGCGACCAGTATTGGTCGAGCCTCGCCCTGGGACTGATCACCAAGACTGTCCTGGGTCACAGCGCCCGTCCGGACTTCACCGCAATCAACCAGCTCGGGACGACCGGGTTCGAGATGCTGATCTCGGAGAAGAAGGACGGCGGCCGGTCGCGGGTCGAGCGCTTCTGGGTCGGCGCGGAGCCGGCGCTCAAGTCGGTCTCGTCGGTCGGCACGGGCGCCACCGTGATCGGTGCCGACCTCGCGGCCGGCGACCGGGTCGACGTCGACTTCGACGGCGCGCCGACGGCGCTCGGCAAGCTGCTGCTCACCGACGAGAACGGCACCGTCTTCGAGCTCGTGGTCGACTTCGCCAACCGGCGTGCGACCAACGAGTACACGGTCGACATCCAAGGGGTCCGGCAGGCTCAGCTCGAGCTCGTGAAGGACCCCTTCTATGCCGGATTCGACCTGGACAAGCTGCGGCTCTAGCTCGCCGCGCTCACCAGGACCCGAGGCCAGCACGCCCGAGCGGCGGCCCTTGGCCGCCGCTCGGGCGCTGCCAACTTGGACGCACTGGCCCCGACCCCTGGTGAACGATGCGGGCCAGGCCCTGGCCCGTCTCGAGCGAAGCTACCCGGCCCATCGCCGCCGGGGGGGCGCATCTTCGTGCCATGCCGTTCAGCCCCCATTAAGCCACCTGCCCGCAAGCTCCCTCCGTCGTCGTCGGCCCCCCACCGCGAACGCGGCGACCGCAACCGACTCAAGGAGCCATCGATGCAGACTCGAATCACCGGCAGCAGAACCCTTGCCGCCACTCTCTCCCTTGCAACCGTCGCCGGCATTGCGGCGAGCGCTTCCGCCGGCACAGGCGGCGCCTGTGAGGGGGTCGCCTTCCAGGCGCACCTCGGCGCTCTCGCCGAGTTGCAGAGCGACTTCTACCTCGCCTACGGCAAGTGCCTGAACCAAACCGACCTCGCCTCCCAGAACGAATGCCTCGCACAGGCTCTGGCGGAGCTGCAGGGGGGGCTCGAGCTGGCCGACAGTCAGTTCGACGCGCGGGTCGAGCTGTGCGGCGAGTTGGGCGGGGGCGCCTTCGCGCCGGCGATCGACCCGGACGACTTCTCCAGCACCGTCGATCACCTCTACTACCCGCTCGTGGCGGGCACGGTGAAGACCTTCATGGCCGACACCGACGAGGGCGTCGAGACGATCGTGATCACGGTCACCGGCGCGACGCGCGAGATCATGGGGGTCGAGTGCCGCGAGGTGCACGACCTCGTCACCCTCGCCGATCCCGAGAGCGGTGAACAGCAAGTCATCGAGGACACCCTCGACTACTACGCCCAAGACAAGGACGGCAACGTCTGGTACTTCGGCGAGCTCGCCCTCAACTATGAAGATGGCTACCTCGCCAACATCGATGGCTCCTGGTTCGCCGGCGTCGATGGCGCCGAGCCCGGAATCGTCATGCTGGCCACGCCGTCGGTGGGCGAGGTCTACCGGCAAGAGTTCCTGCTGGGCGAGGCCGAGGACGCCGCCAAGGTCCTGGGCACCGCCGACCGCGCGAGCGTGCCGGCCGGTGACTTCACGGGCTGCGTGCGGACCGCGGACTTCACGCCCATCGAGCCGACCGGCCTCGAGCACAAGTACTACGCCCCCGGCCTCGGTGCAGTGCTCGAGATCAAGCCCGGGACCGGCGAGCGCCTCGAGTTGATCTCGGTGGTCGCGCCCTGAGCGGGTCCCGCAGGGCGGCTCGATCGAGAGCCACCCTGCGGGGCCTGCCATTCGAGCGGCCGGCTAGCATGGCCCGGGGCCATGGGACGCCGGCCGCTCCTTCCCTGACCGACACACACAAGACCGAGCCACCCATGCGACGCACACAAACGACTGTGGTCCTGCTCTCCGCCCTGGCCTTGGCCGCGTGCGCCCGATCGCGGGTGGCCGCCGAAGCCGACGTCTGGATCGACAACCCCGGCGACGGATCGGTCGTCATGGAGGAGGAGGAAGAGGACGACGAAGAAGAGGAGATCGAGGTGCCCCTCGACCAGGTGCCCGACGACGTACTCGCGGCGGCTGTCGCGGCGCTTCCGGGGTTGGTGATCGACCACGTGGAGGTCGAGGTCGGCGATGAGCCCCTGATCTACGACATCGAGGGCAAGGTCGACGGCGTGGCCTGGGAGGTCGAGGTGACCGCAGCCGGCGAAGTGATCGAGACCGAGCGCGACGACGAGGACGACGACTGATCTGCTCCGGGCCGGGTGCCGTCGCACCCGGCCCGGATCGAGCTGCGAGAGCCCGATCACCATGCGCTTGCTCATCGTCGAAGACGAGGTCGACCTGGCCCACGCCCTGGCGCGCGCCGTGCGTGAAGAGGGATTCGTCTGCGACGTGGCCCACGAGGGCGAGGAGGGCCTCTGGCTCGCCCGCGAGCTGGACTACGACTTGATCCTGCTCGACCTGATGCTGCCCGGCATCGACGGGCTGAGCCTGCTGCGGCGCCTGCGCGCCGAGCGGCCGACGCCGGTGATCGTCTTGACGGCGCGCGGCTCCCTGAGCAGCAAGGTCGAGTTGCTCGACGCCGGCGCGGACGACTACGTCACCAAGCCCTTCGCACTAGAAGAGCTGCTCTCCCGGGCGCGCTCCCTGCTGCGGCGCGCCGCGCGCCAACCGGCGCCGGTCCTGTCGATCGGGCCGGTGGAGCTGGACACCGTCGGCCGTCAGGTCCACCTCGGGGGCGAGCCGATCGAGTTGACCGCGATGGAGTACGCCCTGGTCGAGTTCCTGGCCCTGCACCGCGGTGAGGTGATCTCCCGCGCGCGGCTCTACGAGCACCTCTACGACGAGCGCGAGGAGACCTCGTCCAATGTGGTCGAGGTCTTCGTCTCCAACGTGCGCCGAAAGCTGGGGCGCGACTTCATTAGCACGCGTCGCGGACACGGTTACCTCGTGGATGCGTAACTCCCTGCGCTGGACGTTGATCGGTTGGTTCGGGGCGATCCTGGCCCTGGCCGTGGCCGCATTCGGCTCGGTGCTCTACTTGCAGGTCAGCGAGTCGGGCCTGCGTAGCGTCGAGGTGTCGCTCGCCGAACGCGCCCAGGCCCTGGCCGCTGCCCTGGAATACGACGCGCGCGACGGATGGGAGCTCGAGCTCTCGGAGGACTACCTGCGCGGCCTGACCCAGCGCTGCTCGTTTCGCATCGTGACCCCCGCGGGCGAGGTCATCGCACAGGGGGGCGGAGCGCAGTGGTCAGGCGCGATGGACACTCCGTCAGCGACGACTGGCGAGCCGGCAAGTGGGGTCCACGGCGACTCCTACCACTTCACCCTGGTCGGACCGGGCAAACTACGCGTCGTGCTGCGGTCCTCGATCGAGCCGCAACAGCAGGCCCTGGCCGAGCTGCGCTTGCAGCTCCTGTTGGTGGGCGTCGCGATCCTGGCGGGCGCTCTGTTGGGCGGATTGTGGCTCGCCCGTCGTGTCCTGCGCCCGATCGCCGGCGCCACCCGAGCCGCCGCGGCGATCGACGCCAGCGACCTGTCGAAGCGCCTCGACGTCGCTGCCATGCCGCTCGAGCTGCGCGAGCTCGGGACCACCTTCAACGGCACCCTGGACCGGCTCGAGGAGGCCTTTGGCCGCCTGACGCGCTTTACGGCGGACGCCTCGCACGAACTGCGAACACCCCTGGCGGTGCTACGCACCGAGGTGGAGCTGGCCCTGCGACGCAATCGCGAGCCCGACGAGTACCGCGAGGCCCTGCGTACCGGATTGCGCGCGGTGGCGCGTATGACCGAGCTGGTCGACGGACTGATGGTTCTGGCCAAGGCCGACGCCGGATCGGCGGACATCGAACGCACCCGGGTGGAGCTCGGCGCCGCGGCGACGGAGGCCGTCGAAGCATTGGGTGCGAGGGCGCGTGCGCAGTCCATCGAGATTCACTCGGAAGGCAACGCGGTCCAGGTGCGCGGCGACCGCGCATTGCTGCGCGAGGCGATCGAGAACCTGCTCTCCAACGCGGTGCGCTACAACGAGCCCGGCGGCCGCGTCGACGTCGCCGTCCGAAGTGAAGGCGGGCAGGCTTTGGTCAGCGTCCGCGACGACGGCCCCGGGATCCCGGCCGACTCGCTCGATCGGCTCTTCGACCGCTTCTATCGCGTCGACGAGGCGCGCTCGCGGGCCCAGGGGGGCTCGGGGCTGGGGCTGTCGATCGTGCGTTGGATCGCCGAAGCCCACGGCGGGACGGTCGATGTCGCGAGCAGCCCGGGGGAAGGCAGCACGTTCACACTGCGCCTGCCCTTGGTCGACGGCGCCAGTTGACTCGGGGGCCCGAGAGTCCGGCGGTGCGGAGCGCGCGTCGTTCCCTGTGACGCGGTTGCCTCGAAGCGCTCACTCGCCGAAGTCCGAGACCAGGGTGACGCCGAGCAACCCGATCGGCCCCTCGCCCACGTCGCGGCCGTGCTCGACGACGTTGATCTCGAAGCCGAAGCCGGCCAGGAGCTCGAGGCGCCAGTCGCCCAGGTCCCAGCCGTAGCCGGCCTCGATGGTGGGCTGGAACACGAGCACGTCCGTGGAGCCGGACTGCTCCCCGGGCAGGCCCGGGTCGTCGGTCCAGTCGATCTCGAGGGTCCAGAGGTCCGCCCGGGCGCCCCACAGCCAGCCTTCGCGCCGCGGCCCGAAGTAGCTGCGGTAGCCCGCGCCGACGCCCCAGCCTCCGCCCTGCTCGTCGTCCTGTTTGCCGTAGTCGTTGCGGTCGGCGACGTTGGCGGCGATGCGAAAGGTCAGGGCTCGTCGCTCGTCGAGCAGGTACTGGGTGTGCAAGCCCGCGATCACGCCCGCGGGGTAGACCTGCATCTCGACGCCTGCGTTCTGGAACAGGGTCGACCAGGTTCGGTCGAGGGCGCCGGCCGTGGCCTCGCCCGACGGCAGCGGACCTCTCGCACTGGCCGTGCCGTCGAAGGCGACGGTGAGCGCGGGATCCCCGCCGCGGCGCTCGTTCGCCTCGCCCGAACTCGGCAGGCGACAACCGTGCAGCGCCGGGGCCACGGCCAGGGTCAGGAGCAGCGCGCTGGAGGTTCGCATGGGGCCGAGAGTTCCATCGACGTGGGGCAGTCGCAACCCTCGCCCCTCTTGAGTGCGGGCCGGCGACGCTAACCTTGGGCCATGCGCCGTCTCGTCCCGCTCCTGCTCGCCTGCGCCCTGACCGCCGTCGGCTGCCGCTCCGCGGACTACGACCGCCCGCTCCCGGAGGGCGCGGCGGCGCTGATCCCCCTGCCCGCCGGTTGGGACTCGCCCGACGTGGCCGAGTCCTGGCAGCGGCGGGCAGAGCTGGCCCCGGCCCTGGAGCGCTCGATCACCTGGCTGCGGCGTCCCCACACCCAGCGCTTCTTCCCCCAGGCGGGGATGACCCACGAGCGCGTCCTGGCGAGCTGCGTGCGCCTGGCCGAGCTGCTCGAGGACTCTTCCGACGGCGAGGAGTTCCAACGCGCCTTCGACCAGGAGTTCGAGGTCTTCGTCAGCGCCGGTTGGAACGGGCGCGGGGGTGGAGTGCTCTTCACCGCCTACTACACGCCCGTCTTCGAAGGCTCGCTGACCGAGTCGGACGCCTACCACTGGCCGCTCTACGCCAAGCCCGACGACCTGGTCACCGACGCCGACGGCCGCGTGCTCGGCATCGCCTCCCTGGAGGGCAAGCCCTACCCCTCGCGGCGGGCGATCGAGAAGTACCACCTGCTCGAGAACCGCGACCTCGAGCTGGTCTGGCTGCGCGACCCGCTGGACGCCTACCTGTGCCACGTCCAGGGCTCGGCCGTGATCTCCCTGCCCGACGGCGAGGAGCTGCGCCTGGGCTTCGGCGGCACCAACGGCCGCGAGTACACGAGCCTCGCCGCGGCCCTGGTCGAGGACAAGCAACTCGACGCCGGCGCGCGCGGCATCCCGGCCATCCGCGCCTGGGCCAGCGCCAACCCGGAACGGGTCGAGGAGTACCTGCACCGCAACGAGCGCTACACCTTCTTCACCCCCATCGACGGCCGCCCCCACGGCAGCCTCGACTTCCCGGTGGAGCCCCTGGCCTCCCTGGCCACGGACAAGACGGTCTTCCCGCGCGGCGCGCCGGTCTTCGTGGACGCGGACCTGTCGACCGGCGTGGGCGCGAGCACGCGACCCCTCAACGCGATCCTGCTCGACCAGGACACCGGCGGCGGGATCCGCACCGCCGGCCGCGCGGACATCTACGTGGGCGTCGGCGACGAAGCCGGCTCGGTGGCCGGGCGCACCGCGTCGGAGGGGCAGCTCTACTACCTGATGCTGCGCGAGGACCTCGTGCCGCTGTACTCCCGTTGAGCGTGGGCACGATCGTCGCGGTGTGCGTGGGGAACGGAGGGGTCCCCAAGCATCCGGTCGCCGAGGCGAAGGTCGGCCCCGACGGCCTGGAGGGCGACCGCCACCGCTACCACCTGCACGGCGGTCGCGATCGAGCCCTGTGCCTGCTGTCCGTGGACGAGGTGCGCTCGCTGGAGGCCGACGGCGTGCGCGTCGCGGGCCCGGGGGCCTTCGGCGAGAACCTGCTGATCGATGGCCTCGACTTCAGCGCGTTGCGCGCGGGCGATCGACTGTTGGTGCGGGCCGACGACACCCCGATCGAGCTCGAGTTGTTCGACGTGCGCGAGCCCTGCGCGACCCTGCGCCGCATCGACCGCCGCTTCCCCGACCTGATGCTCGGCCGCAGCGGCTTCATGGCGCGGGTGCTGGGCGAGGGGACACTGCGAGCGGAACTCGCGATCGAGCGACCTTGAGGGGGGGCGAGCTACCGCTTTCTCTGCGAGTAGGCGGGGCCGGTGCGAGGCCACGTCGCGGCACTCGGAGGCGACGCTGGGGGTTTTCGATCCCGGAGACCGGCATTGGCCGTTCGCTCGTGCCTAGTATTCGGCACGTGGCTCCATCGAGGCGCGGCCCTTCCCGCCGAGTCTCCCGCTGACGGAGCTTCGACCCGAGCGAATCCAGGAGTCCTCCATGCACTCGCGTATCGCCCTCGCCGTCCTCGCCGTCCTTTCGAGTAGCGCGACCACCAGCGCGCAGAACCTCGTCCTGAACGGCAGCTTCGAGAACAACACCTCGACCTCCTGCAAGTGGAACCCGCCCAACGCGGAGTTCAACTCCCTGATGGCGGATGTGACGGCGTTCGGCACGGCGTCCGAGATCGACATCATGCAGGGTCAGTGCCTCTACGGCTCGCCGCCGCAGGACGGCGCCTACAAGATCGGTCTCGCCTCGAACACCTTCACGCAGGAGAACGACGCCCTGGCTCTCCACCTGTCGTCGCCGCTGGTGCAGTGCAAGTCGTACGAGCTCGAGATCCTCGCACAGGCCGTCGTGGAGACCTTCTCACCCGGGGTCGGGCCGGTGCAGGTCGGAGTCTCGAACGACCCCAACGACTTCGGGACCCTCGTCTACTCCGCGATCGCCGACACCACGGGCTGGACGGAGCTCGGCACCACCTTCGTCGCCCCGACGAACGCGCAGTACCTCACGCTGCGGCAGCCCCTCACGACGAAGTCCTGGAGCCATATCGACAACGTGTCACTCGTGCCGGTGCCTTCGACGAACCTGACGGTCCCGATCACCGTCGACGTGCTGCCGGTGGGTGGCGGCAGCGCGCTCCCGACGCTGATCGGGAGCATCGCGGTGGTCGAGCAGCCGGGCAGCCAGATCACGGCGACGTTCGCCTTCGACCCGAACTTTGCGCTGCTCGACAACTGCTACGACTTCCGGTGGATCAACGTCGAGCGCACCTATGCCATCGGCGGGGTGGCGCAGACCATCGATTCCGCGCTCGGCCTGCTGCCGGCGATCGACCCGCCGCCCGCCATTGACCCAGAGCCCTTCTACTACACCGGAATCGAATGGGCGACGCCGCCGCAGGGGAGCTCCCCGTACCACACGGAAGGCGTCGACTCGTTCTTCTCCGACGAGCGCGCGGACCCGACCGGCCTCGACAGCGTGATCGGCTTCGAGACGTACTTGGTGGCCCGGGACCTCACCGTGGGCGGGCTCGGCGCAGCGGAGTTCTGCGTCCTCGGCGGCTTCTCGTGGACGTACGACAACGCTTCGAGTGACGCGATCATCTGCGGGCCGCTGGGGCCGGACCCCTCCGTCATCCAAGCCGCCCTGGCAACCGGCCTGCAGCCGGGGCATACGGGCTCCCCGGGCTACCCGGGTTGGTCCGTGACGGCGACGTGCCCGCTGTTCGCCTGCTCGCTGCTGTCCGGCTCCGTGGGCGCCATCGAAGCCCAGGCGGGCGGCAACCACGCGCTCGCGCTCGACGCCGGCGTCAAGCACGCCGGGCAAGCCTATCTCGTCCTCGGCAGCGCATCGGGGACGACGCCCGGCGTGCCCGTCGCCGGCTTGACGCTCCCCCTCAACGCGGACGCCTACTTCTCGCTCTCGCTCTCCCAGGCCGGGAACACGCCGTTCCTGAACACTCTCGGCGTCCTCGACGCGAACGGCCACGGCGCCGCCACGATCGCCGTGCCAGCCGGGCTGTCGCTCGCGGGGCTGACGTTCCTCGACCACGCCTACTTCGCGCTCTCGCCCCTCGTCGGCGTGACCCTGGTGAGCAACCCCTGGCCGCTCACGATCCTGCCTTGAACCGTCGCCCGTCTGCCGACCGGTCGGCGGACGGGCGACGGTTCGAGGGGGGCAACTGCGGTACGTCTGCGCGGTCGATTCCCCTCGGTGTGCCCACGTCAGGGCTTGCGGTCGCGGGCCTCGAGCGGGGCCTTCAGCGGACCGAACAGCGCAACAACTCGCACTCCAGCCCGCCGTTGGCGAGGGGGATGCGTTCGTCGGGCTGCAGGCCGAGGGCCTTGGCCAGGCGCGGATTGCCCGACAGCAGCGCGAGTTGGTAGCCGGAGCAGTGCTCGCGCAGCAGAGCGCCGAAGTCGCGGTAGAGGGCGAGCAGGCGCGCCTCGTCGCCGACGCGCTCGCCGTAGGGCGGGTTGGTGACGATCCAGGCGTTCCAGCCGGGGCGGGGCTCGAACTTGAGGGCGGCGGCCTTCTCGACGGTCACGCCCTCGATGCCGGCGGAGTCGAGGTTCTCGAGGGTCTGCTCCACGCGCTCGGGGTCGTGGTCCATGCCGACGATGCGGCGCTTGCCGAGCGGGCGGGTCTCGGCGCCGATGGCCTCGCGCAGGGCCGTGTAGGCGCGGCCGTCGTGGCCGGGCCAGAGCTCGAAGCCGAAGTGGTCGCGGAACAGGCCCGGGGCGATGGAGCAGGCGATCTGGGCCGCCTCGATCAGGATCGTGCCCGAGCCGCAGAAGGGGTCGACCAGGGGCGAGCGGGCGTCCCAGCCGGAGAGTTGCACGACGCCGGCCGCCAGGCACTCGTTCAAGGGCGCGCGACCCTGGGCCCGGCGCCAGCCGCGCTTGTGGAGCGAGCCGCCGGAGGTGTCGACCGAGAGGGTCGCGCGGTCGCGGTACAGGTGCAGGTCGATCCGCAGGGTCGGCTGGTCGCGGTCCACGCTGGGGCGCTCGCCGCGGCTCTCGCGCAGCTGGTCGACCACCGCGTCCTTGACCCGCTGGGCCACGAACTGGGAGTGGTTCAGCTCCGAGTCGCGCGAGCGGGCGTCCACGGCCAGGGTGCCACCGGGGGGCAGGAAGCGCCGCCAGTCGACGGCCTGGACGCCGCGGTAGAGCTCGTTGGCGTCGCGGCAACCGAAGCGGCCCAGGCGCAGCAGCACGCGGATCGCGGTACGCAGTCGCAGGTTGGCCTCCCAGATCAAGCGCTGGTCGCCGTTGAAGCGCACCCCCCCCACCTGGCGTTCAGCCTTGGGAGCCTTCAGGACACGCAGTTCCTCGTGCAGGACCGGCTCGAGGCCGGGCGCGCAGGTGGCGAAGAGAATCTGGTCGGCTCGGCCCATGCCCGAAGCGTAGCCGCCCCGCGGGGCCGGGCGTTAGGATGCTCGCCGCCTGCGACGCGCGGGCAATCGCCACCCCCTCAGCGTCCGGAGCCCGCCCGTATGGGAGATTACGAAGTCGTCAGCCACACCCTCGAGCCCGTCGAGGGCGACAACCAGATCGCGTTGACGATCCACGCCACCGACGGCAGCAAGTGGGAGTACGGGATTCCCTACAACCCCTCTACCGGTCGCTACACGTTCGAGGAGATCGACGTGCTCGAGAACGACTTCGGCGAGGAGTTCACCGAGCCGCTGATCGACGAGCTCGAGGCACTGGTCGAGAAGCTCTGCGCGGAGTGAGCCGGGGGGGCGGCGGAGCCGGCTCGCGGTAGCGCCCCTCGCGCCCCGAGCCGGGCGTCGCGACTCAGTTGCCGGCCGGGAGCGTCGTCAGGAGCCGCTCCAGGGCCTCGCGGCGATGGGGATCCGTCTCGAGCATCAGCGCTCGCTCGGCCATCGCTGAGCAGCGCGTGTTCTCGCCCAGGCGCTCGTGGAGCAGGGCCAGGTTGGTCAGGGCGCCGAGGTGCAGGTTGTCGATCTCCACCGCGCGGCGGTAGGCGACCACGGCCTCCTCGTTGCGGCCCTGGCGCTCGAGCAGGCAGCCGAGCACGAAGGCGGCCCGCTCGCACTGGGGATCCCGCTCGGTGGCGAGCTCGATCCAGCACACGGCCTGGTCCAGGTTGGGGCACTCGCCGGCGTCGTCGTCCCGATCGGTGTGGAGCGAGGCGGCCTCGACCAGGAGCTCGTTCGAGGGCTCGGCCGAGTATTCGATGGCCAGGGCGTAGAGTTCGTGGGCGCGCAGGAAGTCGCCCAGCTCCCGTTGGGCCCGAGCTGCGAGCTGGTAGGCCGCGGGTCGGTCGATCCCACCCAGCCAGGTCGGGTGGTTACTGTCCGACGGGTCGCCCTCCTCGGAGATTCCGTCCGGGATGGCCCGATCGAGGGCGATGACCCGGTCAAAAGAGGCGGCCGCTCGCCGAGGTTGGTCGAGCTCGAGCTGCACGGCGCCCAGGGCAGCCCAGACGGTGGGGTCGTCGGGCGCGCTCTCGACCGCTTCCTCGAGGTCCAGCTCGGCGGCCCGGCGGAAGCCCATGGCGGCCAAGAGGCGTCCGCGGCGGGCCAAGAGCCGCTTGTCACCAGGGAACAGCTCGATGGCGTGGTCCAGGAGAGCCAGGGCGTCGTCCTCGCGGCCCAACTCGGCCAGGGCCGAGGCCGTCTCCAGGTGCGGCCGGGAGCGATCGGCGTAGGTGGCGTGGCGCAGGCGATTCCACAGATCCGCGGCCAGGACCCAGTCCCCCCGGGCGCTTGCCATTTCGGCCCGATGCCAGTCCTCCTGGGCCGCGATCCGACTGGCGGGTCCCATGCAGCCGCCGCAGAGGGCGCCGAGGCCCGTCAGCAGGCTGGCTCCGGCCAGAGCCCGCAGGCTGCGCCGGATGCCGGACGCTGTGCGCAGGGTTCGGCCGGGGTGGATCTCTTCGAGGTTGCTCACGGGAGCTTGTAGGACACGGGTCACGGGGCGCCGGACGGATCCGCCCTCCGGTTCCCGCCACCGGATGCTCCAGGCCCCTTCGCCCAGGCTCCCGGCACGGTCAACCGCCAGTGCGTCTTATCGTACGATCCGCGAGCGGGTGTGAAACCGAACGCTGTTCGGGCTTCGTCAGACTCCTGTGCGCCCCGCTGACGCCGGCCCGACCCACCCAACCAGCCCCGCAAGCTCCACCCGTGTCACTCCAGGCCGTCCTGCTCGATGTGGGCCACACCCTGCTCTACGAGCAGCCGGCTCGCCAAGTGATCTACGCCTCGGCAGGGCGCGATCGCGGGCTGGAGATCGAAGACGCTCGCATGCTCGAGCTGATGCGCCGCGCCGACCGGGAGCTTCCGGCGCGCATCGACGGATCCTTCCGCTACACCGATCCGTGGCTGCGTCGGTTCATGGAGGTCATCTTCGTCGAGCACCTGCGCCTGCCCCGCGCCGAGCTTGGCTCCCTGTCGGACGAGCTCTTCGATCGCTTCGAGGACGCCGCGACCTTTCGGGTCTTTGACGGGGCCCAGGAGTTCCTGGAGCGGGTGCGCGGCCGGGGTCTGCGGGTCGGGGTGGTCTCCAACTGGAGCGAGCGCCTGCCCCGCGTGCTGGCCGTGACCGGCCTCGCGGGGCTTCTGGACTTCACCGTCTGCTCAGCCACGGCGGGGGTCGAGAAGCCCGATCCCGACATCTTCCGCCTCGCATTGCACGAGGCCGGGACCGACGGCGAGCACGCGGTCCACTGCGGCGATCATCCCCTGCGCGACGGTCTGGCGGTGCAGGTCGGGATGGAGGCGGTGATCGTCGACCACTTCAACGCCCACCCCAAGACCGACCTGCTACGGGTCGAGGACTTCGAACAGCTCTGGGCCTGGATCGAGGAGCGCTGCGGGTGAGCGGGATCGAAGACGAGGTCGAGCAACTGTGCGCGTCGATCGACGCGCTGCGCGGGACCATCGCCCGGCGCTTCCTCGGCCATCGCAGGGTGGTCGACCTGTTGCTGTACACGGTCCTGGCCGACGGGCACGCCCTGCTCGAGAGCCCGCCGGGGCTGGGCAAGACGACCCTGGTCAGCACCCTGGCGGCGGCCCTCGACCTCGACTTCCGGCGCATCCAGTTCACGCCGGACCTGATGCCGGCGGACGTGATCGGCATGCGGGTCCTGGAGGAGGACGAGCGCGGGCGACGCAGCTTCGTGCAGCACCGCGGACCGCTGTTCACCAACGTGCTGCTGGCCGACGAGATCAACCGCGCCACGCCGCGCACCCAGGCCGCCCTGCTGGAGGCAATGCAGGAGCGCCAGGTCACGCTGTTCGACGAGACCGAGCAACTCGAGCGGCCGTTCCTGGTGATCGCGACCCAGAACCCGGTCGAGATGGAGGGCACCTATCCCCTGCCCGAGGCGCAGCTCGATCGGTTCCTGACGCGCATCGACATCGAGAGCCCGAGCGAACGTGCCCTGGTCGACATCCTCGCGGCCACCACGGGCGAGGCGCCGGAGCCGATCGAGTCGGGCCTGAATCGCGAGGAGCTGCTGCGGGCCCAGGCCCTGGTCCGCGAGCTGCCGATCTCGACCGCGCTGCTCGGTCGCGTCGCAGCAACGATCCGCCGCACCGACCCCAAGGAGCCCCGCTCCCCCGAGGTGGTGCGTTCTTCGGTGCGCTTCGGCGCCAGTCCGCGGGGTGGCCAGGCGATCGTGCTCTTGGCCAAGGCGCGCGCCCTGCTCGAGGGCCGACTGCACGTGATCGACGAGGACATCGAGCTCGTCGCCGCCCCCGCACTTCGACATCGCTTGATCCTCAGCTTCGAAGGCGAGGCGCGCGGCGTCCGCGCCGACGACCTGATCGAGGCCGCCCTGGCCGCCACCAAATCGTGAACCGAGCTCGCATCCGCATCGCCCAGGTCAATCCGCGGCTGGGCGACCTGGCCCACAACCTCGACCTGCACCTGGCCGAGATCGAGGCGGCGCGGGCCGACGGCATTCAGGTGCTGGTCTTCCCCGAGCTGTCCCTGACCGGCTACTTCCTGAAGGACCAGACGGCCGAGCTGGCCATGAACCTCGAAGCTGCCGAGCTGCAGCGGCTGATCGGCGAGTCCGGCGACCTCTCGATCTGCGTGGGCTTCGTGGAGCGCTCCTCTTCGGGCGCGATCTACAACGCCGCGGCGTGGCTCGAGCGGGGCGAGGTGAAGCACGTGCACCGCAAGGTCCACCTGGTCAGCTACGGCATGTTCGACGAGGGCCGCGACTTCGCCGCGGGGACCGGCTACCGCAGCTTCGACAGCATCCACGGGCGCTTCGGGATCCTGATCTGCGAGGACCTGTGGCACATGACCGGCGCCTACACCTACCTGCTGGACGAGGTCGACGGGTTGATCGTTACCAGCGCCAGTCCGGCGCGCGGCGTGGCCGCCGAGGGCGGAGCACGGGGCCTGCGGTCCGCGCGCACCTGGGACCGACTGGCGGGCGCCTTCGCGACCCTGACCCAGAGCTGGCTGGTCTTCGCCAACCGCGTCGGTTTCGAGGACGGCGTCGCTTTCGGCGGCGGCAGCGCGGTCTACGGCCCCGGCGGCGACACGATCGCGCAGCTCGACGAGGCGGCGCTGCTGGATCCCGGACGGCTCGATGCGACGCTGGACGGCGCAACCTTGCGGCGGGCGCGGGTGGCCACACCCCTGCGGCGCGACGAGCGACCCTGGGTGCTCGCCTCCGAGTTGGCCGCGCGGGACACCGACGGGAGACGGATCCGTTGAGCGCCCTGGACGTGCAGGTCGACCTGGTCGAGGCCCTGCTGCTGCGCTTCCTGCGCGAGGAGCTGGGGGCCGCGGGGCTCTCGCGAGCGGTGATCGGACTTTCGGGGGGCGTCGACTCGGCGGTCTCGGCGGCCCTGGCGGCGCGGGCCTTGGGACCCGACGCCGTGCTCGGCGTGCTGATGCCCTATCGCAGCTCGAACCCCGACAGCGTCGGTGACGCGCGGCTACTCGCCGCGGACCTCGGCATCGAGACGCGCGAGATCGAGATCAGCGAGATGGCCGACGCCTACTTCGGTGTCGCGCAGGTCGAGGACCCCACCCGCCGGGGCAATGTCATGGCGCGCTGTCGCATGACGATCCTGTACGACCTCTCGGTCGAGTGGCGCGGCCTGGTGATCGGCACCAGCAACAAGACCGAGATGCTGCTCGGCTACTCGACCCAGTTCGGCGACGGCGCCCACGCGGTCAATCCGCTCGGCGACCTGTACAAACACCAGGTGTTCCAACTGGCGCGCCACTTGGGCGTGCGCGCTTCGATCGTCGAGAAGCCGCCTTCGGCCGATCTCTTCGAGGGCCAGACCGACGAGGACGACCTGGGCTTCAGCTACGCCCATGCGGACGCGGTGCTCTACTCGATGGTCGACCAGCGTTGGAATCGCGAGGAGCTCTTGGCTGCGGGCCACGCTCCCCAGGTGGTCGACGCGATCGCGCGGCGGGTGGTCAGAAACCAGTACAAGCGCCTGCCGCCCGTGATCGCCAAGCTCAGCGAGCGGACGATCAACCAGGACTTCCGCTACCTGCGCGACTGGCACGCTTGAGGTATCGGTCTGGTCGGTACGGTGGGCCAAATGATCCCGGCACCGTACCGCCCGTACGGACCACGGCACCGTACCGACCAGACCGCGACCCTCAGCCGTCCTGCAGCCTGCGCGTCAGGTCTTCGAGGTCGAGTCCCTGGAACTCGTCCCCGCTGATCGGACCCATCTGCTCGAAACGGTCGGCCTCGCTGGCCGACTGCATCTCGACCATGCGCCCGCGGTGCGGCCGCACGACGTAGTCCGAATCGTCGCCGCCGAGGGTCTCCAGGCTCGAGATCTCGGCCAACTGTCCGGGCAGGTCGCCGGGGAGTTGTTCGCGCCGCTCGAGCGCGCCCTTGGCGCGCTTGCAGACGTCGAGGGTCTGGGTCAGGTTCTTCTGGATCCGGGTGAGCCGATCGAGATCGGGCTCCGGTCCGTCCATCGAACGCCGCACCTTGGCGCAGGCCACCTCGAGGACCGCGATCAAGCAGTTCAGCTTGCGCATCAGTCGCTGCCGGTAGGCGGGAGATTCCAGGTTGCCCCGCTCGAAGGGCTGTTCGTCGTTGCCTTGGCTCATCGCGTGTCTTCCAGTCGATCGGTCGAGGCTCGCGCCCCGGGTTCACGCAAACCTACCCGACACCGAGCCGCGCGCGGACCTTTTCCCAGTCGGCGCCGGAGACGATCGCAAGGCCTATCTTCGGGGTCCATGGAGCCCGGAAAACGTTTCGCGAGGCGGAGTCGCGAAGGGCCCGCGTGGGCCCGCGGAGGCCTCCCTGAGCGGTGAGGGAAGAACCTTCCGACCCGACGACAAATTCGGGAGTTCGCCCCACCGCCGATTGCGGCTCGGGCTCACTGGCGACTCCGGACGCCGCTCTAGTCGAGCTCCGCAAGCACCGGCAGCATGATCAGCACTTCGAACGGATCGAAGGTGTGAAGCTGGAACCGTGCTTGACCGAGGACCAGGAGCGAGCCCTCTTGGTAGGGGAAGGCCGGGCGCACGTCGGCACGCACACCCTGACACCCCTCACTGCGCGCGCTGAGGCCCGAGACGGAGAGCGTGCGCATGGCGGCGTCCGTGGCGCCTCCGACGAAGTTCGCGACCTCGATCATCGCGTCGCGGGTCGAGCGGTCCAGCTCGGTGTCACCGCGTCGCTCCTTGACGGTCGCGTCGGGCTCCATCATCAGGTGCGAGGCCAGGGCTACGGCGTCGGGCAGGGGCATCAGCAGGCAGCCGTGGCCGGAACCGCTGGGCGCCGTGAAGCCGAGCTTGAACGAGATGTGGACCTGCCCCTGGCCAGCTTGGCGACGGTCGATGCGGCAGACCTCGAGCACCTCCGAGGTCATGCTGCGATCGACCACCAGAGCCAGGTCGTCGACCACACGGTGGGCGATCGCGCCGATCAACTTGGTCTCCAGCTCGCTCGCTTCGGACACGGTGGACTCTTCGAGTTTCGCCATCGATCAACGCTCTCCGTGCAACCAGACCTCGACCGAGGCGATCCCCCGCCTCAACTTGTAGGCCAGGATCATCGCGCTGGACCGCTCCAAGGGCGCTGACGAGGCCAGCAGCTCCGGGTGGCAGAGCTCGATCTGCCCGCGCGAGTCGAGCAGGTGCCCCACGACCTCGCCGGCGACCCTGGGCGCGTGGGCAACGAGGACCTCCTGGGGGGCCCTCAGGTCCAGGCCACAGTTGGCAGTCAGCAGCAGCAGACCGCGCGCGAGGTCGGGCGCACCGTGGGCCGAGCAGCGCAGCAGGACGAGACCCTCCAGGGTGCCGCGAAAGCGGACCTGCGCGCCGATCTCGAGGCTCGCGTGGCGCAGCTGACCCTCGCCGTGCTCGACGCTCAGGCCGGGTACCTCGGGCGGATCGGTGGGCCCCCTTTCGCCGCTCGGCGCCCTACCAACGAGGTCACCCAATAACTCCCGCAGGGCCACCTGGAGCGTCGCCACGAGCTCACCATTGGCAAGCAGCGGGAGCACACGTCGGTCCCGGCGGTTCGGCGCGCAGGCCTGGGTCAAGTCGCGTCTCCACTGCACGGTCCCCGGTCGCGGGGAGCGAGGGTCCACACCGGGGCGGAGTCGTCGACGAGGGGGGGCGTCTGCATCGGGACCAGGAACGGCTGTCGAGGGTGCACGTCGTCTCAATGGGAAGCGGACCGACGCCGCGGCGCGGTTGACGGGCGCCATGCGACCGGGTTCTTCGAGTCCCCCGTGCCTCGAGCCTTAGCCGAATTGCCCGCGAAGCCATCCAACCCCGCCCCGGGTGGTTCGTCCCCGGGTCGCGCCCGCCGCAAGGCCCGCGGCGGCGACGCAGGCGGGTTGTCGGGACGCGAAGCCCCTCCCGAACGCGAAGACGCCCCGTTCGGGGCGTCCTCGGACTCACGATCGGCCAGCCAGGACACTAGGGCAGGGAGGATTCGAGGAAGGCCTGCATCTCATCTGCGGGCTCGTCGCCCACGGCGATGCGCCCCAGGTCCCCGTAGGAGCCCTGCAGGACCAGGATCCGCCCGGCCTTGTAGCCCAGCAGCCGATCCTCGCCAACCGGACCGATCCCCGAGGCCTCCACGAAGGCCGGACCCGCGGCGGTCTGGACCTTCGGTTGCAGACCGCCGAGCAGGAACAGCGGCCGGATCCCGTCGGTGTAGGTGGCCTTGCTCCAGATCACTCCGTCACCGTCGACGACGCTGGCGAGCTCCTGCAGCACGTAGCCATCGGGGACGATCTGCGCCAGGGCCGGGGGGAAGCCCAACTGCTCGGCGAGGGGCTGTCCGAGGTCGACCAGTTGCTCCTGGTTGGACGGACGATGGGGCACCATCCCCGCCGGCGGCCCGTCGACATAGCTGGTGTAGGTGACCCGCTGGACCAGTGCCCCCGACGGGTCGAAGACTTCCGTCGAGAGGGCCAGACCGGTGAGCGAGTCGACCCAGACCTCGAAGTCGTAGCCGAACTCGTGCACCGACGAGAACGAGAGCAATTCGGCGGCGCGCCCGGCGATCGTCTGCGGTTCCGAGGCGACCGCGACGAGGTGATAGTTGAGAACGAGCTGATCGAAGTCGCGGATGCGGAAGTCGCGGTAGCGGAACATGTACCCCGCGCGCCCCTCCTGCTGGATCAGGAAGCTGGCCGCGTCAGGAAGCACGGGGGTGTCCACACCGATCGGCTCCAAGGAGTAGGCGCCGGAGGCGTTGACCGAGATCTGCTCGCGATACTGCAGCGGCGTCACCTGGCCACCCGCGTCGACGTCGAAGATCTCCACCAGGCGCTCGCCGCGGTGCGGCACCGACTCGGGGCCGGCGGCCAGCAGTTCGAGCAGCGAGGCCTCACCACTGGTCGGCTCGAAGATCGTTTGGGTCGAGCCACCGCTCTGCGAGTCGACACAACCGACTAGCGCGGCGCAGCAGCCAACCGCCGTCAACATCAGGGTCGTGGGAACGGAGAACTTCACCGTTGGCCCTCGAGAGCCCGGGGGGCTGCCTGCGATCCACGAGAGATGTCGACGACCCCACCCGATACGCCCGCGGCCAAGGCCCGGGCCAGGGGATCCATGCGGTCGATGTCTGTCACCATCGCGAGCTGGACCCGCGGTTCGGGCAGCGAGCGGAGCCCCTCGGCCTGACCCTTGAACGAGCGCATCAACGGCGGGAGGGAGAAGATCAGCAGGGCCGCAGCAGCGACCAGGCCGATCCGCAGCGGAGTCGTCCCGCGGCCCACGAGTACCAACGGCGATGGCCGCCCATCGCGGAAGGGCCGTGCTCCGGGCGCGACGCCCTGGGAGCGCTGACGCCGGTCGGACTCGATGCGTTCGGCGACCAGCAGGGCCAGCTCCGGCGGCGCGGTCTGGCGCTCGAGCCCGGCGAGGGACCTCGCGACCACGGCCGAGGCACCCGCTTCGACGTCTTCTTGAACCAAGCGGCGCAGGACGTTCGGCGCGCGCCGCGGCTCCAGCGTGGCGAAGGCTTGGGCCCGGCGCTGGTTGGCAGCCACGGCCTGGGCCACGGCCCGGTCGAGTCCCTCCGGCGCGGAGAAGCGGTCCAGCATCCCCAGCAGCCCAGCTACCTGACGCTGCCGCGCCAACCACGCCGCGCAGGCGTCGCAGCCCGCAGGGTGACCACCCGACGATTCCAGCGCATCGAGCGCCGAGTGTCGGAATGCTTCGCAGTCGGGGGAGGTCATGGAACCAGTGGGGGGGGGCTGGAAGGTCGGGTGACGTCCGAAGTGGAGCCGTCAGCCGAGGTAGTGCTTGTGGAGGACGGGGGACAACTCGCGGTCCAGCGCCTCGTGGGCGCGGGCCAAACGCGACTTGACGGTCCCGAGCGAGATCTCGAGGGTCTCCGCGATCTCGTCGTACGAGAGGCTCTCGATGTACCGCAGGATCGTGATCGAACGCAGTTTGGGGCTCAGTCGGTCGATGGCCCGCTGGATCTCGCTCTCGAGCTCGCGCCTGGACGCGCTCGACATCGGCATCTCGATCCGCTCGTCCTGGACGTCGAAGCGCAGGCCGTCCGAGTCCTCGCCGTCACGAACCGAATCAAGGGACGCCAGGCGCCGCGATCTGTTGCGTCGCTTGAGGTCGATACTCGCGTTGACGGCGATGCGGTAGACCCAAGACGAGAAGCGCGACTGGAAACGGAAGTCCCGGAGCTTGCGGTGGATGGTCCCGAAGGTCTCCTGAGAGGCGTCCAGGGCATCCGTCGGGCTGCCGGTGATCCGGTAGCAGACGTTGTAGACCCGGTCCTTGTACCGCTCGTAGAGGGTGTTGAACGAACCGTCGAAACCGAGTTCTACGGTCTGCTGGCAAGCTCGAATGAGCTCTTCGTCGGGGTCGGGTCGCATGCGGGGTCGCGCGGTCACGGGATTTGAGACGGCTGGCGGTCGGCCCGAGTTCCCGCGGGTAGGCCGCTCATTGGGGACCCATCGCGCTCGATCTGGAAGCCCCGGGGGCAGATGCCTCCCAGTTCCGGGTCCTCGGAAGCCTACCCCGAGGGGTATTCGGGGGCTGAGAGCGAGCCTGCAGGGGCCGAGAAGGCGGGTTCTTGGCTCCAGGGATCGGCCCGACCTGGATCGCGGTCCTTGGCCCCCGCTGCCGAACGAAGCCTCGCTCGACCCACCCGAAAATCGAGCCTCCCGGCCCGGATGTCCCCCGTCGGAGAGTCGAGGGTCGGTTCGACCTGGATTCTGGCCGCCGGTCGCCGCCCGGTGGACCGGTCCCTCGCGCGGTTGACGGGTCCGGGGTAGTCATGGACTCGATCACGAGCCCCGTGGCCGAGCCGCCAGATCGTCCCGGGCTCGACGAGTCCGAGGGCCCCGGCCCGACTCGGTCAGCATCACCCAGACCCATGCTGGCGGCCACAGTGGTGACTGGCACCGCCCGGTGCAGTACAGCCCGGTGCAGCATCCCCTCGGACCAGCCGATCGGCGGTCCGAGAAGCCGCCCGTCGGTCAGCCGCCGATCAGCAGGAGCGGGTCGTAGACGTCGATCGACCCGCCGGACATGCCATTGCACTCCGACGAGCAGAACGAGTCGGCCGGGAGGCACTCCGAGGTCTGGACCTGGTACTGGACCACCCCACCCACGACTCCCACCGGGTCCACGTCCTGGTAGCAGATCTCGCCCATGCTCGAGGTCGGCGGCATGTCGTCGGGCGGGAGCAGGGGTCGGTAGATAACCCCGCTGCCCCCCCCGATCGAGATCTGACCCATCGACTCCGCGGGCTCCTCGATGACGTAGGGGATGCCGCCGGAGATCATCACCGTGTCCGCCGCAGCAGCGGCACTCGGGACGCCCAGAACCGTCGCAACGGCGTAGACCGGCATCCAGCCCAGGGCCGCCACGAAGGTCTGGGGAATCGGGACGTCGACGACCACGATGCGGTCCCCCGGGGTCGACGGCGCGTCGACGACGGTCAGGGTGCCGTTGGAGATGTAAAAGTCGGAGGGGATGGTGAGCGACACGTAGCTGTCCCCGACTCCGTTGAAGACCTTCACGACCACGCCGATCGACAGGTCGAGCGTCCCCAGGTTGCCGCCCGGCAGGTAGACAGCGATCCGCGAGACCAGGAAGCCGTTCTTGGCAGCGGAGGCGATGCCGACGCTCGGCTTGGAAGTGTTCACGCTCGCGTCGGGCAGGAGCGGGTCCGTACCGAGGGCGATCTCCTCGAGGTCGGTGTAGCCGTCCTTGTCGGTATCCGGATCGAGGGGGTCGGTGCCCAGGACGAGCTCGGCCAGATTCCCGACTCCGTCCATATCGCTGTCCCCGGCGGTCCCCGGGGAGGGCGCGGCGGCCAGCCCGCGGCCATTGGCGCCGAGCTCGAGGCCCAGGATGGCTGTTACCGCGCTCAGAATCAGTCCGCAGGCCACGATGCCGCCGGTCGGCAGGGCACCACCTCCGCCGGTCGGCGGAGCACCAGCCGCGACGTTGCCACCGCTAGGTCCACCGTCGGAGCTACGGCGGCCCGGGCCGTCGGGCGTTGGAGTCGAGGACGAGAGGATTCGCATGGGTCGGGGCCCGGTGAGGGCTGCCGGGAGGGAACTCTTCGGGGAAGAGGCCCGCTTCCGATCGCGTCCGGGCGAGGTCGAGGCTTCAAACTACCGTATCCGCAGACTTGGTGGTGTAACCGTCCAAGCGTGGGCCGAGCCCCCACCTTTACGTGGATCTGTCCACAGGCCCGTCCGACGGTCGGTCCGCCCGCGTCCCCGCGCCCCGAGGCCTTGCCGCGACGTGAGCCCAACAGCAGACTGTCCGGCCCTCTCGCGGGCCCTGCGGCCCCGAGGGACGCGGCGCCCGTAGCTCAGCTGGATAGAGCGCTTGCCTCCGGAGCAAGAGGTCGCAGGTTCGAATCCTGCCGGGCGCACCATCCCCTACCGGCTGCCCCCCCTTTGCCGGGCCCCCGCGCCAACGCGCTCGGGCGGGTCCGGTGGCGCCCCATCCAGGCCCCGCCTGCGTCCCCACGTCCCGCCGGGTCTCGGAGTCCTTCCCGGAAACGCCGCGGGGGCGCGGCACCTTGCGGCGCCGCGCCCCCGGGACTCGGACCCGGGTCGCATCCCCGGGATCGAAGTCGGCTCTCGGCTCAGTCCATGTGGGCGATGACGCGTTCGTCGCCCATCTGCAGCTTCAAGGCCGCTTGGCTGTCGCCGCGCTTGGAGAAGCGGTCGACGAAGCGCGCGAAGAAGTTCTCGTAGACGCGCAGCACGCCCTTGGTCGCAAGACGTCGAACGAAGTCGACCGGCGCCCAGTAGCGCGGGCCGCCCAGGCCCTGGGCGTTGGCGTACAGCTTGGCCTGCTCGGCGACCATGTACTCGCTGAACAGCATGTAGCTGATCAACATTGGCTTCGCGAGCCAGCGCTGTTTGATGAGCGTCGGCACCACCGGCATCATCCAGGGGAAGCGCGTGACGATCGGGAACAGCTTGTGGAGGTTCTCGATCTGGTGCTTGTTCTCGAACTCGATCGAGGACGTGCGGTTGAACTTCTCGGGGAAGTCGTCGTACCCGGCGACGGCGTACCCCATGTCCTTGGTCATGTCCGCGATGTCGAACTCGGGGTACGGCTGCATGATCGAGACCAGCGGGTGGTCTGCCTTGCACTCGATGTTCAGCCGCAGGGTGTCGAGCTCGTCCTCCATCGTGCCGCCGGGGCCGCCGAGCATGTTGAGCGTGCCCAGACGAATGCCCTTCGACTTGATCCAGCCGGCGGCGTCGGTCAGCTGTTGGCGCGTAGTGTTCTTGCGGAACACCGCGTTGCGCACGTAGTCACTGGCGGCCTCGATGGCGATCCGCGCGTAGACGCAACCGGCCTGCTTGAGCAGATCGATGTGGCGCTCGCTGGTCATGTTCGCCATCAGGATGACGTCGAACGGCAGACCGACCTCTTTGGGGTACTTCTCGCAGAACTCCTCGAGCCAGTCGTTCCGCAGGTTGAAGATGTCATCCAGGAAGTGGACGAACTTCAGCGGGTACTTGGCCTGGACCGCCTTGATCTCGGCAATCACGTGGTCGACGGAGCGCTTGCGCGTGTACTCCTTGTTCTTCGCGTCGTAGACCTTCTTCTTCCACGCGTGGTGGAAGCAGAAGGAGCAGTTCATCGGGCAACCGCGCTGGGTCACGAAGACCTTGCGGTCCGAGTCGGCGTAGATCGCGCCGGCCTCGTAGATGACGTCGCGGTCGGGGTGCCCGAGCTCGTCGAGGTCTTGGACCAGGGGGCGCTGGCAGTTGCGCGTGACCTCGCCAGTCTCGCGGTCGCGGAACCAGAAGTTGAGCGTCTCCTTGACGTCCTCACCCTTCTCGAGCTTGTTCAGCAGCTCGGCCATGGCGAATTCGCCCTCGCCACGGCAGATGGCGTCGAACTCACCCTGCTCGACGTACTCCGGGCTGAAAGTCGGGTGCGGCCCACCGGCGACGGTGAAGGCGTTGGGCACCACCTGCTTGACGCGCCGATGGATGTCGGCGAAGTACAGGTGCATGCCCGTGGTCACCGAGTAGCAGACGACGTCGGGGTCGTACTCGACGATCTTGTCCAGCCACTCCTTGTCCGGGATGAAGAGCGCCTTGCACTCGTGCCCCGCGTCCTTGATGGCACGGGAGAGCCACATGATCCCGAGCATCTCTTGCGGGAGGTACTCGTTGATGAACAGGACCTTCAAGGGTGTAGACGCCTCTTACGACAGCTGGAGAGTTGGAGGTGGGAGCGGGCCCGTCGGTGTCTGGAGCCGGATGAATGAGTCCGGGTCCGGCACGACCAACGGCGGTCGAAGTATAGAGCCCAGGAGAGGGATCGGCCGGCTGCGGGGCCACGATCCACACTGGTTTGGTGGAAAGCTCGACACCGTCACACCTTCCAGCGGCGGCCAGGGCTCCAATTGCAGACCGCTGAGTCCGCTTAAAGTCGGACCTGAACCGCAGTGCCGCCCGGGTCCAGGACGCCGCCCGCAGCGGGCTAGGAACCGGCCGCTCGGGCCAGGACCGCTTCGACCTGGGGGAAGGTCGACTCCCTGGTGAAGCGGCTGGAGCGTTCGATCCCCGCGCGGGCGAAGCGCTCCCGCAGGGCCGCGTCCCCCAGCATCCGGGCCAGGGCGTCCCGCAGGGCGCGATCGTCCTTGGGGGGCACCAGGAGCCCGTTGACCCCGTGCTCGACGACCTCGGGGTTGCCACAGACCCCGGTGCAGACGGCCGGAGTGCCCAGGGTGGTGACCTCGATCAGGGTGTGGCTGAGGCCCTCGTACTCGCTGTTGAGCACGAAGACGTCCGAGGCGCGGATGTAGAGCGGGATCTTGGCGTGGGGCACGTTGCCGAGAAAGTGCACCCGCTGCCCGAGGCCGCGTTCGGCGGCCAGGGCCGTCCACGCGGCCTGCATGTCGCCGTCCCCCGCCACCAGGAGGTCGACGTCCTCCGGAAGCCCTTCCAGGGCCCGGATGATTCCGTCGACGCCCTTCCAAACCATCAGACGGCAGATGGTCAAGAGGTAGCGTCGCTCGGGATCCAGCCCGAGCTGGGTCCGGGCCTCGACGCTGGTCTCGGTCACCGCCGCCGGGTCCAGACCGTGCAGGGCGTTGTAGATCAGGATCGCCTTCTCGCCGGGCACGCCGTAACGCTCGACGCAGATGCCCCGCAGGAAGTCGGAGCAGCAGATCAGGTTCCGCGTCCAGCTCCACCACAATCGCTGGAGCCGGCGCGTCAGCTTGACCCGCCAGTCGTACTCCTTGGTCTCGAAGACGTTGATGTCGTCGCCGTCGATCCAGCCCTTGCGGTGGCTGATCTCCCAGGCCCCGTCGACCATGATCCGGATCACGCAGGGCACGCCGCGCAGCTTGGCCGCGAGCACGTGCAGGAGGGCCAGGTGCTCCTGCACGTAGACCACGTCCTGGCCCTTGGCCTCGCGCAGGACCGCGAAGAAGGCCTTCAGGTAGCGGATCGGCAGGGGACCGCGCGGGATCGCGGTGACCTCGAAGGGGAAGCCGGTCGGGTGGTCGTCCGCGCAGAAGGCGACGACCTTGACCTCGTGGCCGCGCTCCACGAGGAAGCGGCCGAGGCTGGGGACGTAGACCGCCGGCCCACCCAAGTCGGGGGGGAAGACCGGCGACGTGATCAGCACGCGCATCGGGCGGTGGTCGAGGTGCGAGGGGGGGGGAGGAGCGGGAGAGGGTCGCGGGCACGCGACGGGAGGTGGGACGGCGCCGAAGCTTACCCCGATCGGACCCCGCGGGCGGCTCCGCGCCCCGCGCCCCACCGCGGGCTCAGCCGCCCGCGCCGACCTTGGACTTGAAGGGCAAGAGGTGCTGCTGGCTGTCCCGGCGCTCGCCCGCGATGCTCTCGAGCACCTCCGGCGTGATGTCGCCGGTGGGGTAATCGCCGGTGAAGCAGGCGTTGCAGAACTTCTCCACCGACGGGTTCCCGGCCCGCGCGGACTGGTTCATGGCCTCGCGATCCAGGTACATCAGGTAGTCGACCTCGATCGACGCAGCGATCTCCTCGCGGCTGCGGCCCGCGGCGATGAAGTCGGTCTTGGTCGCCATGTCGATGCCGTAGGGGCAGGGCGACACCAGCGGCGGGCTGCAGGTGGCCAGGTAGACCTTCTTGGCCCCGGCCTCGCGCACCATGCGGACGATGCGCCGCGAGGTGGTGCCGCGCACGATCGAGTCGTCGACCAGCAGCACTTCCTTGCCGTCGAACTCGAGCGGGATCGCGTTGAGCTTGCGCCGCACCGAGCCCTCGCGGGCGTCCTGGTTGGGCATGATGAACGTCCGCCCGATGTAGCGGTTCTTGACCAGCCCTTCGCGGTACGGGACCCCCATGCTGACCGCCATCGACATGGCCGCGTCCCGCGACGAGTCGGGGATCGGGATCACCGAATCGGGGATCGGCGCGCCCTCGGCCTTCCATTGGGCCGCCATCGCCTCGCCGAAGCGCACGCGCGTGCGGTAGACCGAGATGTCGTCCAGCATCGAGTCGGGCCGGGCGAAGTAGACCAGCTCGAAGATGCACGGACGGTGGGGCTTGTTGCCGATCTGCTTGCGGACCGGCGGCCCGCTGGCCGGGACGAAATAGGCCTCGCCGGCGGCCAGGTCGAACTGACGCTCGTAGCCGATCACGTCCAGCACCACGCTCTCGGAAACGGCCGCGTGCCAAACGTGCCCGTCCTCGTCGACCTTCGAGCCGACGCAGATGGGCTTGATGCCGTAGGGATCGCGGAAGGCGACCATGCCCACGTCCGGCAGGGTCGCGACCACCGAGTAGGCGCCCTTGACCTCTTCGTAGACGGCGGCGACCGCGGCGAAGATGTCGTCCGGGCCGACCTTCACGCCGGGGCGGATGCGCTCCGACAGGGCCCGCACGAAGACGAACAGGACCACCTCGACGTCGCAGGAGGAGTTGAGCCGCGTCCCGCTCGAGCGGAAGTGCAGGTCCTTCAGCTCCTCGAAGTTGGTGACGTTGCCGTTGTGGGCCATGGCCACGCCCACCGGGAAGTTCACGTGGAACGGCTGGGCGTCCTCGGCGCGACCGACCCCGACGGTGGGGTAGCGCACGTGGCCCACGCCCAGGTGGCCCCGCAGCTCGAGCATGGCCTGCTCGTCGAAGACGTCCCGCACCAGCCCGAAGCCCTTGCGGCTGTGGAAGGTGTCCGTGAAGGTCGTGATCCCGGCCGCGTCCTGGCCGCGGTGCTGGATCGCGAGGAGACCTTCGTAGATCTCGGACGCGACGTCCGCGCCCTCGGGGCCGAAGATGCCGATGAAACCGCACATGGGGAGCTGATCGCCGCTGATCCGGCCGGGGCCGCCTGGAGTTGGGCGAGGTCCGGCGAAGCGCGAGAGGATAACCGCGCCCCGCTCCCGGCGACAGGGCGCGCCGGGTCGGGCTCCCGCCCGCGGGTGGACCGCCGGCGGGTCCGGGGCCCGGCCGCGGTAAGGGACCGGTCACGCGGTCCGGGCGGTCCCGAGTAGAGTCGAGCGCGTGAGCCGCTCGATCCCCATGCAACGCCTCCAGCGGGCGGACAAGCTCCTGGGCGCTCTGGCCTTCGTCGCGGTCCAGCCCCTGCGCTGGCTGCGCGATCGGGCGGAGTCGGGGCACGACCCGGCGCGAGTGCTGGTGATCAAGTTCTGGGGCATCGGCAGCATCCAGCTCCTGACGCCCGCCGTCGAATGCCTGCGCCGCCGCCATCCGGACGCGCGCCTCGAGCTGCTGACACTCGACCAGAACGCCCGCTTCGCCGCCGGCCTGGGCCTGTTCGACGGGGTCCGCACCCTGGACGTGAGCGGCGCGAGCTGGCCGCGCCTGTTGTCTCGCATCGTGGGCCTGATCGCGCGCTTGCGCCGCGAGCGCTACGACCTGGTCTACGACTTCGAGTTCTTCACCCGCTTCTCGGCCGTGGTGAGCCTGTTGACCGGAGCACCGAGAACACGCGGGTTCTCATCGCCCTCGGTCTGGCGCGGCGGGATCCACACCGAGACGGTGCCCTTCAACCGCTACTGGCACGTGGCCCGCAATTTCCGCTGCCTGGCCGGGGGCGAGAACGGCGTCGCCGTGCAGCCCGCCGACGTGCGCGCCTTCGAACCGACCGACGCCGACCGGGCCGAGCTCGACGCGGTCCTGATCGGTGCCGGCCTCCAGCGCGAGGGCGCCCTGGTGGTGGTCAACCCCAACGCCGGCAGCCTGTCCCTCGAGCGCCGCTGGCCCCGGGAGCGCTTCGCGGAGCTCGTCACCGAGCTGATTCGCGTCGACGGCGCGCGAGTCGTGCTGGTCGGCGCCCCCGGCGAGCGCGAGTGGACCGGCGGGGTCACGGCCCTCTTGACCGACCTCCCCAGCGGCCGCTTCGCCAACCTCTGCGGTGAGCTCTCGATCGGCGCCCTGCACGCGCTCCTCGCCCGCGCCGCCCTGTTCGTGGGCAACGACTCCGGCCCCATGCACCTGGCCGCCGCCACCGGCGCCCCCACCATCGGCCTGTTCGGCCCCGAGACCCCGCACATGTACGCGCCCCTGGGCCCGCGCGTGCGCGCCCTCTACGAGCCACCCCCGTGCAGCCCCTGCATCAACGTGCACGACAACAAGGTCTCGAGCTGCATCCACGGCCGCCCGGAGTGCCTGATGAACATCTCGGTCGAGGCCGTGACCGGCGAGGCCCGCAGTCAGCTCAAGCGCAATTCACTGCGCACGATCGACGAGCGGCGGGCGGAGTAGACGTCGCTCGGCGCGCGCGGCTACTGCACTGGCTTCGTCGAGACGATGTCGAAGCGTCCGTCCATGCGGACGTAGAAGACGCACGGCTCGCCCGCACCTCGCGGCTGCGTCCAGAGGGACCCGGCCGGCATCCACATGTCCCCGGCCGTCGGGTGGTCGCCGTGGAGCAGTCCGCGGATGACGACGCCGCGGTAGGAGACGTTGTGGAAGTGGGACGGCGACCGAAACCCGTCCGTCGGCGCGAGCAGGAAGCCGGTCGCGCCGAGCCGCCGCGGTCGCCCCAGAGCGTGCCCGCCTGGGGGCTCTGGTCGCCGCGAGCGGGGTTGAGCGCCTCCCACTCGACCTCGGACACCGGGACGACTTGCGTGGTCGGTTCGGGTCTACCTGCTGCATGGGGCGCACCGGATGCTGTCGGCGGACCGCTGCAAACGGCGGCCGCGATCTGGGAGGCGAATCGCCGGCGCCTCTTCGCTCTGGTCGTCTTGCTGGTGGTCTCGGACTTCAGTCCGCTCGCGCACGGCCCTGAATTTCCGCAGGTTTCTTGCCGATTGCTGCACCCTGACGCCCCCGTCCGGCAAGGGAACGCGTGATTCCATGACCCACTCACACCCGAACCCTGCCGCGAACGCCCCCTCGGGATTCTCGTCCGGTGTGGATCTCCTGCGAGACCTGGACTGGGTCCAGCGGCTCGCCTTCCGCCTCTGCTCGGATCGAGCGATCGCCGAGGACCTTCGTCAGGAAGCCGCCCTCGCGGTGCTCCGTCAGGGCGCCCCCGAGCAGGATCGGCGCAGGCCCTGGCTGGCCGGCATCGTCCGCAACAAGCTTCGGATGAAGCGGCGTACCGACGGTCGCCGGGAGGCTCGCGAAGCGGGCGTGGCTGACCTCGAATCCGTGTCGGTCGACGTCGACGTCGTCGAGCGGGCCGAGACGCAGCGCGCGGTCACCGACGCGGTGCTGCGCCTGCGCGAGCCCTACCGCACGACGGTGCTGCAGAGGTACTTCGAGGAGTGGACGCCCGGCGAGATCGCGGAGCGAACCGGGACGTCCGTCGAGACCGTCAAGTCGCGCCTGAAGCGCGGCCTGCGGGCGCTCGAGGACGACCTCGCGAACGTGTTCGCGGACGCCGGTGCTGGATCGCGCGACGAGGCTGGCACGGGGTGGTTCTCCGCGCTGCTCCCGCTCGCGGTCGTGGAATCGAAACGTCGTGCCCTCGCGTCCGCCACCGGCGGCGCGCAGGGACTCGCCGCCGCTTCCCTGACCACCACTGGGCCCCTCCTGATGTTCGCCAAGTCCTTCCCCGTACCCGTCGTGCTGCTGGCCCTCTTCGGGCTGTACTCGTTGACCCGCGCCCCGAAGAACGGGGACCTCTCGACGGGCGTCGTGGAGCCCCGGACAGGCCAGACGACCGTCGATCGCGCGCACGACCTGCCGTCCGCGACGGAGCCGGGCAGGCTCGGGCGCTCGGCGCTCCAGGCTCCCGGCGACGAAGCCACTTCGTTGGGTGACGCCGCGCAGCCGATGTGTGCGCTGAGCGGATACGTCATGGACGATCGCGGTCGCAGCCTCGATGGGGTCGACGTCGCCCTCTTCCGCCCCGCAGATGAGCTGGTTGCCACGGCGCAGACGGGACCGGAGGGGCGCTTCTCCCTGAGCGTGCCGGAGCAATCGGATCCGCTGCTCGAGCTTCGGATCGAGGGCGAGTGGTTCCACCGGTCGGAGCGCCTCGAGTTCGGTGGGACGGGATGGCGTGCGCGACTCCCGCTGACCTCGGGTCCGCGGGACGTCGGGACGGTCGTCCTGACCGCTGCCGGGGCCGTCGCGGGGAGGGTGTTCGACGCGAGCGGAGCTCCGGTCGCCGGCGCGTCGGTCACCACTTGGGGCGGCGACACCACGACCTCGGCCGAGGACGGGTCCTTTCGCCTGGACCGGGTGTCCCTCGGCCCAGACGCCCTGGAGGTGCGCGCGGAGGGGTTCCCGATCGCGGAGGCGGACATCACCCTGCGCGCCTCGTCGGTCACCGCCGGCGTCGAGGTACGCCTCGAGCCCGAGGCGTCCCTCCGCGGTCAGGCCGTCGATCGCCTCGGGCAGCCGGTGGCCGGCGCTCGGGTCGAGCTCGACCCCGTGGACGAGGACGACATCAGTCGCGCGGTGAGCGGACCCGACGGTCAGTTCGAGCTCCCGTTCCTGTGGCTCGAGGGCGCGCACCTGCGGGTGGACGCCGAGGGCTTCGACCTGTGGGACTCCGAGGAGTGGGACCAGGAATTCGAGCCCGGCGCCGGCGCGATCCGTGTCGAGCTGAATCCCGCGGCGAGCGTCGAGTTCTCCGTGGTCGACGACGCGACCGGGCAGCCGATCGAGCGCTTCGGGCTCGCGGTCCACAAGGGCGCCGGCAGCGAGGGGATGCAGCCGGTCGGAGACACCGAGCCGCCTCTCCAGGACTACCCGGGTGGCCGAGCCGTAGCCGGAGCGCGAGAGGAGTACGACGAGGTGGTCGTCTGCGCCGAGGGCTACGAGCGCTTCCAAGACGACGTCCTGACGGTCGGCATCAGCGGTGAGAGTCTGCGAAGCCAGACCGTGCGCCTGCGGCCGTTCCAGGCACAGCCCCCCGTCGGGTCGATCACGGGTCGCGTGCTGCGCGACGGAGCTCCTCTCGCAAACGCCTTCGTGGAGTTGGAGGGGGGCAAGTGGATGACCGAACGGATGAAGCGGCTGACCGACCAGTCGGGCGACGTGTTCATGTCCACAGGCTCCTCCCTCCCCCTCGTTCGCACCTCCGCCGACGGGTCCTTCACGGCCGAGGGGCTCGAGAGGCCGCTGTATCGCATCCGCGTCCATGCCCTCGGCGGCGCCGCCACGGAGCTTCCCCTCGTCGAGCTGGCCGAGGGGGAGACCGTCGATCTAGGCGATGTGCACTGCAGACCGGGCGGCACCGTGCGAGGGGGATTGATCCCGCCGCCCGGCGTGTCGCCCAAGGGTCTCGTGGCCTCGATCGGCCATGGGCTGGGCCGGGTCCGCTCGCCCCTCGACGACGGCGGAAATTTCGAGCTCCTGCACGTGCCCGCCGGGAACCACAGCATCGACATCGAGGTGCGGGACGGCGACTTCGAAGACGGCGCAGAGGCAGAAGTCGTCGTCACCGCAGGCGCGGTCACGAACGTGCGGATCGACGCCTCGGGCGGGGCTGGCATCCGTGTCCGCCTGGTGCTCGACCTGGACGGCGCGCCCGCCGACGGGTGCCGGGTCGTGTTCGTGGACGCCGACAGTCCGCAGACCGTGGTGGCCATGGCGCATTGCGACGCCAGCGGCCGTGTCGACACCTACTTGCCCGCCGCAGGCGACGTGGCCGTTTGCCTGATGGAGACCTTCGGTGACCTCATCCGGCACCCCGAAGCAAGGCTTGGCCCCTCGGCCGGTACCGACATCCAGGAGTCCCTCGGCTTCCGGTTCGGGTCGGCGCAGGTCGTCGTGCCCGGCGGCCGCACGCTGCCGGCCGACGGCGGCCTGGCCGTACAACTCTTCGATACGAGCGGGGTCCTTCACCAGCGCATCACGCTGGAGATCGTCGACGGAGAGGTCGTCGACTCGCCCGACGTCACCTACTCGCCAGCGCGCGGAACCGGCGGCGGCTTCGCCCTGGACCTCCACCGCGTGCTCGAGGGAGCGTGGACGGTCGACGTCCGGGTCGTCGCGCTCGACTTCGAGGGCGATCTGGAACCGTCGAAGGCCCGAGCTCAGGTCTGGCTGGAAGGACAGTCCATCACCGTGCTGTAGCGAGACGGAGTCCGTCGATACGGAGACCCTCGATTCGGAGTCGTTCCGACCCGGAGTCCTTCGGCAATGCCCTTGCTCGACGTCGGATTCCTCTCGCGAGGCAGGTGACGGCAACTCCGTGGCCTCGGGGATCGGGTCTACATCCGCGACTGCTTCTGCTCGAAGACGACCAAGTCGAACTACCTGTTCCATCCGGTCGATCTGGTCACCCTCTCGGGGACCCTGGCGAGCGAGCACGAGCTGGCGGCGCTCGACTGCATGGCGGAGCGGCTCGACCCGGCGGCGGCGCGCGCGCGGATCGACTCCTTCGGACCGGAGGTGATCGTGGCCCTGGTGGGATCGGTCTCCTGGGACGAGGACCGGCCCTTCCTGGCGGACCAGGCCGCCCACGGCCGAAGGGTGATCGCCACCGGCGACGTGCTGCACGAGGCCAGCGAACAGCGCCTGGCGGAAGAACCCTGGCTCGAGGCCGCCCTGCACCTGTTCTCCAACGAGGACGTGCTGACCTACTTGAGCGGCGACCGCGAGCGCATCGAGGACATGACCGTGCGCGACGCCGCGGGCGCACCCGAACGCCTGATGCGCCTCGAGCGCAAGAAGCGCAAGGGCGGGTTCCGCGTGCCGCGCCCGCGCCACGAGTTGTTCCCCACCGATGGCTATCACTTCAGCTTCGCGCGCTCCAAGCGCTTCGCGACGCTCTTGACCGACTACGACTGCCCCTACCACTGCACCTTCTGCATGATCGGCCTGCGTGATCGGCACCCTGGGTTTCCAGACGCGGCCGGTCGAAGACGTGCTGGAGGAGATCGACGAGCTGCGCGCGCGCGGGGTGAAGGAGCTGTTCTTCATGGACCAGTCCCTCTTCGCCGTTTGACGTTACCCCCCCAGCATCGTGTCAAGTAGGAGAGCGGCGGCCCGGAAGCGAGGATCCGGTGCCCCCGCGCTGGCTGCCGGGAGAACGAGTGAAGCGGTGGTTCCGATCGCTCGTCGGACAATCTTCCCTGGAATGGCCAGCCCGGCTCTTCTTGGGTTCAGTGCGGCCCGCTGGAGTGGGTCCACGTCAATCAACGATGCAGGACTCAGCGCGCGAGCTGGGCGATGTCGCGTCTCGCGCGCAACAGGGCCCAGCGGCGCTCGACCCAGTCGCGCTCGCGTTCGAGGGCGTAGTAGGCGGGGTACTCGTCGAAGGGCAGCACGGCGACCTCGTAGGTCACCTGGTCGCCGTCGATGAAGCCGCGCGAGGCGTTGGCGGGGCCCTCCGCTGCGCTCGATTGCATGGCGAAGCCGCCCAGGGGGTCGCTCCATGTGCCGCACAACAACTCGGTCTCGCCGCGGTCGAAGCGCGCCTCGAGCAGGGCCGCAGATTGTTCTCGGCAGAGGGCGTAGAGCTCGTTCCAACGATCGTCGAGCTGGCCGATGGTCCAAGCTTGGTAGCGGGCGGCGAAGGCCGCTTCGAGGTCGGCGCTCCCTTCGATGACCTGGACCCTGTCGACGGGATCCGATTCGGTCGGCACGGAACCGCATCCGACGAGGGCAAGGACTGCGAGGACGGCGAGGGCGGGCTTGCTCATTCCAATCTCCATCGAGTGGGTGCGGACGGGTCGCGTCAGTGATCCGATTGTCGGCTCCACCCACGCTCGCGCCAGCGGGTTCTTTGTAACGACCCCGGGGGGCGCCGCTCGCGCGACGCCCCCCGGGGTTCGCGATCCGCTCGGAATGGCGCGGATCGGCCTGGCGCGCTCAACCGCGCATCACGGGCAAACGACCCACTCGCCCTTGTACTCGCCGATGGCGACCGGGAAGGGCGGGTCGGCGAACACACCGCCGATCTTGCCCACGGGGCCGGCGCCGTTCAGCTCGTAGACGTAGGCGCCGAAGGTGCCCTGTCCGTTGAGCCAGGTGCCCGAGTAGCTGCCCTTGACCAGGTAGTCGGGCGAGGGGCCGAAGCCGTCGTCCAGGTAGCCGTACATGGTGCCCTGGATGCAGGACAGGCAGGGCGAGGGCGTCGCGATCAGCTTGCACTCCATCTTGTAGACGGTGTTGCCGGTCAGGTTCGAGACCAGCTTGCCCTCGGCGAAGCCCGAGCCCGCGCCGGCGGGCAGGTCCCAGGCGCCCTTGGTCCAACCCTCTTGGCAGGGCGGCGCCGGGGCGGCGGGGGCATTGATCGAAAGGACCAGGGAAACGAGCAGGACGGGGATGGCCACGAGGCCGGATGCCAGACGGGTGAGTCGCATCGAAGTCTCCTTCTTCTGGGGCGACGGGAGCGAGTTGCGTGCGGCGCCCACCGGGAGTGGCTCGACGCCGCGCCCCGAGGCTGAACGGGATCCCGCGATCCGTCTAGGAAGTTGCCGAGCCCGGATCCGCGCCCGTGTTCGCTCACCAGCGGAGCCGCCCGGTGCGAAACGTGCCCGCAGGCCTTTGGCTCCATGCACGGCCGTCCCCAGGGTCACCGGATAGACTCACTCGGCTCCATGCGCGTGCTGCTGCTCAATCCCCCCGGTCGCCGGATCTACATCCGCGACTACTTCTGCTCGAAGACGACCAAGTCGAACTACCTGTTCCATCCGGTCGATCTGGTGACGCTGTCGGGGACCTTGGCCAGTCGGCACGAGACGTCGGTGCTCGACTGCATGGCCGAGCGGCTGGATCCCGCCGCGGCCGCGGCGCGCATCGACGAGTTGGACCCCGAGGTGATCGTGGCACTCGTGGGCTCGGTCTCGTGGGACGAGGATCGGCCCTTCCTCGCGAACCAGGCCGCGCGCGGGCGGCGGGTGATCGCCATCGGCGACGTGCTGCACGAGGCCAGTGAACAACGCCTGACCGAAGAGCCCTGGCTCGAGGCTGCCCTGCACGTGTTCTCCAACGAGGACGTGCTGGCCTACCTGGACGGCGACCGCGAGCGCATCGAGGACATGACCGTGCGCGACGCGACGGGTGCGCCCGAGCGCCTGCTGCGCCTCGAGCGCAAGCAGCGCAAGGGCGGCTTCCGCGTGCCGCGCCCGCGTCACGAGCTGTTCCCAACCGAGGGCTACCACTTCAGCTTCGCGCGCTCCAAGCGCTTCGCGACGGTGCTGACCGACTACGGCTGCCCCTACCCCTGCACCTTCTGCGTGATCGGCACGCTGGGCTTTCAGACCCGCCCGGTGGACGACGTGCTGGAAGAGATCGACGAGCTGCGCGCGCGCGGCGTGAAGGAGCTGTTCTTCATGGACCAGACCTTCGGCGTGGTGCGCGACCGCGGCCTGGAGCTGTGCGCGGCCCTGGCCGAGCGCGGCGACGTCTCGTGGACCGGCTACACACGGCCCGACGTGGCCGACGACGAGATGCTGGGCGCCATGCGCGCCGCGGGCTGTCACACGGTGATGATGGGCGTCGAGTCCGCCGACGACGCGCTGCTGGCGGCCTACAAGAAGGGCTACAAGAGCTCGATCATCGCCGACGCCTTCCGCCGCGCGAAGCGCGCCGGCCTGCGCACGGTGGGCACCTTCATCATCGGCCTGCCCGAGGAGACCGAGGCCAGCCTGCAGCGCACCCTCGACCTGGCCATCGGGCTCGAGATGGACTTCATGTCCCTCAACATGGCCGTGCCGCGCTTCGGCACGCCCTTCCGCAAACAAGCCCTCGATTTGGGCCTCGCCGAGGCCAGCGACCTGGTCATGGACCAGGGCGGCGCCGACGCCTTCCTGCCGACCCAGACCCTGGACCGCGCGCGCATGGTCGCCATGAAGAAGGCCATGGTGCGCCGCTTCTACCTGCGCCCGTCGTACTTGTGGCGACGGGTCACGGGCGTGCGCAGCCTGTGGGAGCTGGGAGCCCAGTTCCGCGAGGGGCTGGCCCTGCTGCGGCGCAACGTCTGAGCGTCGTCAGGGGATCTCCACGCTCAGCTCGCCCCCCGCCGGCGGCCAGGCGATCGGCAGGTCGTTGATCAGGGGCGGCTCACCGTCGCGGAAGACGGACAGGCGCAGCTCGCCCCTGATCTGCTCGCAGACGATGCGCCCGTCCGCGGGCAGGAACTGGTGGAAGTACCGACCCAGGCGGAGGGGGTCGGAGGCGGGGTCGGGATGCAGGGAGTAGAGCAGCTCCGCGCGGTCGTCCTCGGCATCGCCGACCTGCAGGGCACCGGATGCGACCTCGAGGTCGATGTGCAGCTCCGCCACCTGACCATCCGCGACGATCGCGGGTGTGGGCCAGGCGGCCGACCAGTGCTGGAAGCTGTTGCTCCGCCATTCGATCGACGCGAACCACTCGCCGGACGGCAACAGCTCGAGCAGGGCTTCACCATCGGGGCCGAGGTCGGCCTCGACCCGGTCCATCGCGGAGCCGTCGTCGCCGCGGCGTGCGAGCTTCAGCACGAGCCCGGTTCCGGGGGCGCCGTCAACCGTGACGAGGGCGTGGATGGCGCCGGAGACCAGGGAGGTCCCGTCGAGGTCGAGCTTGCGCCGCTCGCCCGCCGCCAGCTCGACCGTGGCCAACTCGAGCCCGGTCGCGCCGAAGTCGGGGTCCTCGTCGACCGCATAGAGCAGCCGGTAGGTGCCCGCGCGCAGGCCTGCGAAGTCGAACCGCCCGTCCTGCGAGGTCACACGTTGGTGCGGCCCCCAGTAGCGAAGCCGAGCCAGGCTCGCGAGCGGCGCGATCGTGGAGATCTCGGAGACCACGGCCTGCACCAGGAGCCGTCCGGCCGAGTCGGCGGGCAGGTCGATGTGCCCGACGATCGAGGCCGCCGACTCCATGACGAGCTGGACGGGTTCTGCCCCACGATCGGCCGCGACGCTCGGGAACCAGGTCGAGAAGAACACCGAGGCGTCGGCCTGCAGGCCGAAGGTCCCCGGCGAGAGGTTCGGCAGCTCGAATCGCCCGTCCGCGTCGGTGTGGGTCGTCCCCAGGTGGTCGGGCATCATGAAGACCTGGTGGTGCGCGCGATCGAGGGGCGAGAACTCCGTCGGTGGGAACAGGGTCACGTCCGCGTCGACGGGCCGACCGTCGGGCCAGGTCAGTCGGCCGCGGAGGGTGAAGGGCTGGCCCAGCTCGCAGCGCACTGCGCGCACCTCGCCAGGTCGCAGCTCCTCGAGCACGACCTCCGAGGGGGCATAGCCGTCCGCGACCACGCGCAGGCGAGCGGTCGTCGGGTAGATGCCGCCGACCACACCACCCTCGGGAAGGGGTCCGCCTTCGTGGATGACCTGCACGCTGGTCGACCTCCGCTCGGCCCCATCCGGCAGCTCGGGGTAGGTGACCTCCACCCTGGCCTCTTCGAGCGCGGCTCCGCTGACCTCGTCGATCAGATCGAGGGCCAAGCCGACGCTGCCCCGCAGCCGCACTCCATAGCTCCGACCACGGATCAGCGGCCTTCGCTCGACTCGCTCGAAACGGGGGTCGTCCACCTCGACGCGGTACTCGCCCGACACCGCCTCGGCGATCTCGATCGAGTTGCTGCTGCGGACCTGGGCGGGGATTCGCTGGCCGCTCGGTGACCACAGGGTCACGGCATCGGCCGCGAGCTGGGTGGTGAAGGGCAGGTTCATCAGGAAGCTGACTCGGAGATCGCTCGATTGGTCGCGGCCCTCGAAGACCAATTCCACCTCGCGCGTCTCCCCGGCGGCGAGGGGCACTCGGATCGCCCGGACCCGCGAGTCCAGCGGCCCGTCGGCGCCGACCTCGATCGGGCCCGGCGGGAGCCCGCGAATCGACCAGCGCTCGCCCGCCGGATCCCAGTCTGCATAGTCGCGGCTGGCGGCGCCCGGACTCGCGCCCATGGTCGGATGCGGGACGGCGTAGACATTCCAGATGCCCGATGGTGCCTTGCCGTCGGGGCCTCGCAGACGCACCTCCAGGCGACCCTCCGCGCGCAGGACGACCGTCCCCAGGTCGACGACCTGTCCGGCATCGATCTCGCTCCAGCGCCAACTCGCTCGACCGAAGTCCTGGGGCTCGAGGTCGAAGGTGTACTGGGCCGCGGGGTGGGGCTCGAAGGGCAGGTCGATCCGTCCAGCGTCCGTCGTCGTCCCGGGTAGATCGATGGTGCCGGGATCGCCGAACTCGACCTTGCGGCGGCTATTCGCGCCCCATCCGTGGAGCATGAAGGCAGCGCCAGGGATGGGGTCGCCGCTCTGGTCGACGACGAGTCCGACGATGCGCGCGCGGCCGTCTGGGAGATTGGCCTGCTCGATCGCCGAGTCCGAGGCGATGGGACGCTCGCCGGTCGACTCCTCCACGACCGCGGATCGGCCCAGCTCGCGCGTGGCGTCGGGCCTTGTCAACGTGATCGGCGCACTCGAGTTCTCCGTCGGCGCCGAGCCGGGCGATCCGTGCGGGGCTTCGACGTCGGTCCCGCTGTACTCGAACAGGACCGCAACGACGACGACAAGGAGGACGAGGACAGCAAGCAGGCGATTCGACATCAGGCGATAACCGGACGGGTCTGGAGGACGCGACCTGTTGTAGCCGATCGGACTGCCGCCTGGTCAACACCCCCTGGGTCCAGATACCGCGCGGTGACAGCTCCGCGCAGGACGACCTCGCGATCGATCAACCCCCGCGCGCGCTCGGCGACGTCACTCGCTCGGCGGAATGGGACCCGTGTACTCGAAGTCAAGTTCCAGTGCGCCGCCGGCCGGGACGTTCACCATCGGTCCGTCGAAGAAGGGCAGGCCTTCCGCGTCGAGGCGGATATCGGCCTTCCCCGGCGGCAGGCCGACGATCTCGAAGCGGCCGGTTTCGGGGTCGACCCATTCGCGCACCCACGTCGGTCCCGCATGTGCGCGCGGCCCGGCAACGGGTAACGACCAGGCACTCGCGACGGTCACGCGCCAGGGACCGGCCAGGGGTCGCCCCTGACCATCGACGACCTGTCCTCGGACGGTCGCCGCCTTGGGGAGTGCCACGGTGCCGAGGTCGAACACGTCCGCCGCGCCGATCGCGCGCCAGTTCCAACTGGGCGCGGCGAAGCCCTCGGCCTCCAGGGCGAGGGCGTAGGGCCGGTGCGGGTGAGGCACGAAGTGCAGTTCGAACTCGCCGGTCGAATCCGTGACCAGCAGGCCGGTTGGCCGCGAGTTGCGATGGCCGTCGACGAACGCGAACCTCGCGCTACCTTCACCACCGCCACGCAACTCGACGGTCACACCGGAGAGGGGCCGGCCGTCGGCGTCCACCACTCGCCCGGCGATCGTCGCGAGGCCGTAGGGTGCGGGAACGGCGTCGATCGCGGCAGAGGCGATCGAACCGTCGCTCGAACTCCCGTCGCTCGAACTACCGCCGGTCCAGAGGCCGATCGCGGTCGCCGACGTGGCGGCGGCTCCAATTCCGTGCGTCGCGGTGAGGACCGCGGCGAGCGCGGCCAGGGTCAGTACGTACGTCGGACGGAAACGCTTCGATTGAGCGAGCTTCAGCATGGTCGTGTGCGCGCTCCCCTGGCGCGCCTCGAGCTGGATCGGACGGAAGAGTCCGGTTCGGAAGTGGTCCATGCAGCGAGGGACGCTCTCTCCGTCGGCCCCGCTGCAATCGGTAGAACGTCACGTACGTCCCGATTGCTCGGACCTTCCGAGATATTTGGTCACGGGGCAGCAACACGGGCTCGAATGAACCCGTTGCGGTACGCAGCGCCCGGTCGCCGTCCCGGGGGCCGCATCGACCCGCTCGGTGTCCCAACCGGGGGGACAGCCCCCCCCTTGCGGCCGTCAGCTCAGCCCTGGGTCTCGACCCAGGCCGCGATCTCGGCGGCCGCGACCTCGGGCTCGTCGGAGCGGATCGTCGCGGCGTAGCGGATGCCCTTCTCCGAGTGCCGATACAACGGGTCGTAGTACTTCTCGAGGAGCAACTCCACGAGCTCGTCCTCGCGGCCGGCCTCGAGCAGGCCGGTCAGCACGCCGTCGTACTTGATCGGGCCCAGGCGTTTCTCGATGAAGGGCAGCTGAGCGAGGAGTTGCTCGCGGTTGTCGACCTCGCCCAGGTAGTCCTCGGTCAGCACGTCGATACGACGCGGCACGTCGGCCACGAGCTCGATCGCGATACCTCCTCGAACCGCTTGCCAAACCCGATCGGGCAGGATCACGTTGCCGACCTTGCGGCTCTCGCCCTCGACCACCAGGCGCCCGGGAAAGCCCCGGTGGATGCGCTCCACCACGCGTCGTTCGAAGACCTTCTGCACCACCGGTTCCAGGCCGACCATGCCGAGGATCGACGAGCGGTGGCCGGCGAGCAGCTCGAGGTCCAGGGTCCAGCCCGGACGCAGGCGCTCGAGCTCGCGCAGCACCAGTGACTTGCCCACCCCGGTCAGACCGCGCAGGGTGAAGCTGGGCGGCGGCGACCAGGTGTCCAGGCGGGTGCGGATGTAGCGCCGCCAGGCCTTGTAGCCGCCGGACAGGAAGTACACGTCGGACAGGCCCACCCGGCGCAGCAGCGCGGCCACGCTCTGGGAGCGCAGGTTGCCGCGCCAGCACGCCACCACCAGCGCCCCGTCGGGCAGCTCGCGCGCCAGCTCGGGCACCAGCCGCGCGCGCATGTCGCCCATGCCGCCCTCGCCCAGGGTCCGCACGTGCTCGTCGAGGTCCTCGGGGACCAGGGGCCGGCCGGCACTGGCCGCGATGTGCCCCACCAGGGCCGCGATCTTCGCGCGGGTGATCTGCAGGCCCGCCTCGAAGGCCGTCTCCGAGCCGCGCTGACGGTAGAGCGTCCCGACGATGGCCCGCTCGGCGTCGTCGAACAGCGGCGCGTTGATGGCGCCGACCACGTGGTCCTCCGCGAATTCGGAGGGGCTGCGTAGGTCGACGACGGTCAGGTCGGCGGACTCGAGCAACTGCTCGGCGGTCGCGCTGGGTAGGTGGATCTTCTGCACCACGGTCACGGGACCGCAGAGCGTAAGGGCCGCGGGGCCAAAGCGCCCGGGCCGAGCTGCGCTCGTGGGCGCGGGTTGGCCCGGCTGCGCTCGATTGGAACGCCCAATTGTGGCGACAGCCGCCCCGAAGTAGGAGCGGCTGTCGACCGTGACACCCAGGAGAAGGTTGGTCGCGGTGAGGGGGAACCGGTGATCGGTGACCTTCGCGCGGCCAACCCCAGCAGCCGCGGCGAGTGCGGTTCCCGAACGCCCAGTCCCGTGATTTCGAGCCGGTCGACCGTCATGGGGTCTGGCGAGATCCGCGATCGGGGCGCCCGGGCTCGCCTCCCGGCGTGCCCGGTCCGCCAGTCGGGCGCTGGCCCTCGGCATCGGGTCCGCGCCGGTCCCCCTCGGCGGGCCGCTCGCCGGCCGGCCGGTCGAGCGGGGGCGCAACGCCCTCCCTGCGCTGCCGCCAGCGATCGGCGTCCTGGAGCCACTTCGGACGGCCGTCGCGGTCGGCATCGTCCCTGCCCTTGTCCCAGTCCTTCGAGTCCTTGTGCCAGTCCTTCGACCAGCGGCCGGGGCCTTCCGGCCCGCGCGGGCCGTCGCCCCCCGGTCGCCAACGGCCGTCCGGATCGCCGCTCTTCCACCTTCCGCCGGGGTCACCACCACTCGGATCACCGCCGCCGCTACCCCAACCGTGGCGGTCGAAGCTGCGGCGGCCGCCGCGCAGACTCTGGAGCAGCTCGTGGGCATCCGCCGCCCGCAGGGCCTCGAGTTCGGCCGGAGCCAGGTACCCCGATTCGATCACGTGCTGGAGCAACCGCGCCTTGATCCGCCCATCGAGGACCTCCATGCGCTCGCGCCGCTGGAGACCGCCCACCGCCAACCCGTCCTCGAGGGTCGGGCGCGCGAGGTCCTGCAGCTCGCGCAACAGCTCGGGGTGCTGCCCGAGGGGACCGGCGGGCAGGGGCGGTCCGGCGCCGGCCCAGGGAGGACGTTCGCCGCCGAGGCGGCTCGACCATTCGCGCAGGGTCTGGGCCTGGATCTCCGGGGGCGCCAGGCGCACCGCCCCGATCGCCGCCGGGTCGAGCCCCAGGTCCCGCCCCGCGCGCTCCAGGGCGCGACCCAGGTTGCGGTCGTGGAAGTCGTCGCGCCAATGGTGCAGCACGCCGGGGCGGTCGGCCGGATGGACGCCCTCCAGCTCCTCGATCACCGGCGGGGGCAGGAGTCCGAGCAGGCGCTCGCCGCGGGCGCGGGCGACGGCTTCCTGGTGGTGGCGCAGCAGCTCGTCGCGCTCCTGGGGACCGAGCCCGTCGAGCTTGGCGCGCTCCTCCTCCGAGAGGCCGTCGCGCAGCCGGTCCCGTTCCGAGCGCAGCTGTCGCGTGCGGTCGCGCAGGGCCTGGCGCTGGTCGTCGTCGAGGGATCGGAACTGCTCGAAGCGTCGCTTCATCTCGGCGCGCCGCTCGGGATCCATGCGGTCCCAACGGCTCGCCGCGTCCTCGTCGGGTCCACACTCGGGCCCCTTACGGTTCGACTCCTGGCCCACGGCCGGAGCCGTCCAACCGGGCCCGACCAAGGCCACCGCGAAGGCGATTGCAGCGGCCCAACGCGGGGTCGCGATGCTCGCAGAAGCTCTCATCCGTTCTCGTCCTCGGGCAGTTGCAGGAGCCATTCGTCGACCTCTTCGAGCTCTGCGAGCAGGACCTCGAGGTCCTCGTCCATCAGGAGCTCCCACTCCTCCAACACGGCCAGGTCCGCCAGCAGCTCCGCGTCAGCGGCAGCTGTCGTGTCGGCCTGCTCGACACGGGTCGAGTCGTCCGGCAAGGACCCGGGGCTCGTCACCTGTCCGGCATCGTTGTCGGCCCCCACATCGGTTCTGTGGATCGGGACGAGCTCGGCGTCGTTGCTCGCCACGAACTCCGTGCCCGAATCCCCGGGTGAACCGCCGAACAGGCCCTGGGCCACCGAAAGCAACACCGCCGCGGCCGCGGACAGAAGGCCAGCCAGGACCCAACTGCGACCGACGGACGATCCAGCGGAGGTACGTCCTGACGCCCTGTCGAAGACCTCTCCGCCGCTCTGCTCTGAATCCGGCCCACCCACCGCTCCGGCGATCCACCCGCGCTCTGCGGCCGTGGCCGCGATCACGCGCTGGGCGAGACCGACCACACGCTCGGGCGCCGGCATCCGGTCGAGCAGCGCGTCGAGCCGCTGGAACTCGCGCTCGCGGCGCTCTTGCTCGGCGCGGGACGAGGCCAACACACCCTCGACCAAGCCCTGCGGCGTCTCCGGCGCGGGCACCAGGTCCAACAGCTCGTCGACGCGATCCAGCTCGCGCCGATGTTCTCGATCGTGCCGCTCGTTCATGCGACTTCCTCCCGGACGAACGGCGCCAGGCGCTCGCGCAGGGTCTCGCGCGCGCGGTGCACCGTGGACTTGACGGCCTTCTCGCTGACCCCGAGCACCTCGCCGATCTCCAGGAAGGAGAGCCCCTCGTACTTGGCCAGCACCAGCGCCATGCGTTGGCGCTCCGGCAGGGACTCGATCGCCGCGCGCACGGCCTCGACCACGTCGAGGCGGGCCAGGTCGGCCTCGGGATCGGGGCCGTCCTCGTCAGCCGGGTCGAAGCCCCGCGAGTCGGGATCCCCGGGCGCGGAAGCGTCGAGGGAGAGGGTGCGGCGCAGGCGCAGCTTCTCCCGTTCGTTGGCGGCCAGGTTGAACACGATGCGGTACAGCCAGGTGGTGAAGCGGGCGGTCGGGACGTAGGTCTCGCGGGCACGGACGACCCGCAGGAAGACCTCTTGGACCAGGTCCTCGCGCTGGGGAACCGGGCCCAGGAAGCGGGTCAGGAGGGCGTGGACGCGGTCGGCGTGGGCCCGAACGAGCGCCTCGAAGGCGGACTCGTCGCCCGCCTGCCAAGCTGCCATCCAGGCCGCGCCCTGATCCGTGTCTGATCCCGTCATGCGGTGGTCGTCTCAACCGGTCGCTCCCCGACAGGTTCCCATGAACTCCACGGGGCGGTTCGCGGGGGCCAAATGGGGGCGGCCGAGCGCTATGGTGACCCCATCGACGAGGCAACGGGCGAAGCCTGAGGCCCCTCGACCCTCGCGCGGCCTCCCCTCAGGCCCCGGCGGCCCTCCGGCGGGCCCCGGGCGCCCGGTCGCGTTCCACAACCTCGCCGGACCCGGAGATCGACCCATGACGCGACTGCTCCTCGCGGCCGCCGCCCTGCTGCTGGCCGCCTGCGCTTCGACCAACGACCACCACGACGCCCAGGATTCCGCTGCCCTCGCGGCCAGCGCCGCCGACAGCTACGTCCTGACCGCCTGCCCCGTCAGCGGCGAGCCCCTGCCCGCCGAGGGCTACTCCACCGCCAACGTCGCCGGCCACGAGACCCGCTTCTGCTGCGCGAGCTGCGCCTCGATGGCCGCGGCCGATCCCGCGACCTGGGGCCCGCTGATCGAGCAGTCGCTGATCGAAGTCCAGGTCGACGACTACCCCCTGACCACCTGCGCGGTGGCCGGGACCGAGCTGGGCTCCATGGGCGAGCCGGTCGACGTGCTGGCCGGCGACACCCTCGTGCGCCTGTGCTGCGCCGGCTGTGCGAACGCGGTCAAGGCCGACCCCGACAAGTACGCGGCGATCGTCGCCGAAGCCCGCCGGTAGTCGGACCCGTCCGCACTGCGAAACGCCCACGGGACTCGGCCGACCGCCGGGTCCCGTGGGCGCTCCCATTGGCGCGCCGTGATCGAACGCGTCAACCGGAGAGAGCGCGCTGGAACAGCACGTTGTTCTCCAGGGCCACGTGCTCCATGCCGTCGATCACGAACTGCTCGATGCCCTGGTAGAGGGCGCGCCAGGTCGCGCAGGCCTCGGCCGGGGCCGCGTAGTCCTGGGCCAAGGCGCGCAGCTTCACGAAGTTGCGTCCGTGGTCGTCGTGTTCCTCGCGCATGCACGTGATCGGCATGGCCGCCATGCGCCCGCGACCGGCGAGCAACATGGGGAAGAGCACCTGCTCCTCCTTCTGCATGTGCTCCTCCATCGAGTCGGCGATCAGTTGGAGGTGTGCGGCCAGGCCGTGGGGGCAGGAGGACTTGTCCGCGTGGACCCGCTCGACCTTCTCGGCCATGGCGACCAACCGCGGCAGCTCTTCGCGGTGACCGGCGTGGTACCGCTCGAGGACGTGCTCGACCAGTTCGGCCAGGGGCGCCTCGACCCAGCGGGCGGCGGGCTCACCGGCGGATGGTTCGACCGACAACTCGCGCAGGACTTGCTCGAGGTCCAGGTCCTGGTCCGCGCAGGCCTCCGAGAGGGTCGCGCGACCGCCGCAGCAGAAATCGAGGCCGTGACGGTGAAAGACCCGTGCCGCGCCGGGCAGGGCGAGGGCCAGGTCGGACAGGCGGCGGTCCGCCTGAACCAGTGGATTCGTGTTCATGGCAGTTGAAGGCGGACGGTCAGTCAAAGCGCGTCGCGACCACTTGAGAGCCGTGGTCGTCGAGCACGAAGCCCGGGGAGTTGCCCTCGACCGGGGCGTCGAACCTGAGCCTCAGGTCGGGGTCGTCCAGGGCGCTGAAGACGTTTCCGCCCTGGTAGGCCAGTGCGACGCTCTCGGTCTCGCGGGTCATCGACAGGTGCCCGTCGTCGCCCATGGAGATCAGAACGTTGTTGCAGCCGATGCTGTAGCCGCCCACGTACGCGGTCGCGCGCTCGGCGTCGAGGGGCAGGTCGATCGTGGCGGGCTCGGGCAGGTCGAGCACGGCGCGGGCGGCGGCGCGCACCAGGGCCGGGAGGTCGGCGTCAGCGCCGTTGGCGCTGGCGACGATCGACAGCTCGATCTCGGGATACCAGGCGAAGCTGACGTGGTCGTCGCCGAGCCGACCGCCGGCGATCCAACCCTCGAGCTCGCCGAGACTCGCGCGGTGCACGGCCAAGCCGTGGTCGCCGCCGCGGCCGTGACCCTCCTCGAAGCTCGTGAAGGCGCGCCGCGCGAGGCCCGGGCCGAACAGGTCGCCGTCGCGGAAGCCGGCCCAGAGGGTCAAGAGTTGTTCGGGGTCCAACCGCAGGTCCGCGGCGTTCCAAGGATCGGCGGCGCGTGCGTCGGCACTGCTGGTGGCGCCGCTGTCGATGCCCGTGGTGATCCAGCCGTCGCCCCTCTGCCGAGCTTCGTCGGGCCAGGTCCCGCGCAAGTCGAGGGGTGCGAACACCGACTCGAGCAGCACCTGGCGCAGACCCTGCTCGCTGCTGCGCTCGAGCAGCAGACCCAGGACCAGGGTGTCGCTCGGCGTCCAACCGAAGCAGTGCCCGGGATCGGAGACCGCCGCCTGGTCGGCCAGGGCGGCGACCATGGCCGCCACCTCGCCGGGCTCCCCGTCGATGAGGTCGCCGTAGTCCGGCAGGCCTGTGCTGTGCTGCAAGAGCTGCAGGACCGTGCGCCCCGTGGCCAACTCGCCGAGCTCGGGCACTAGTCCATCCAGGCCCGCGTCGAGCTCCAGCTCTTCATCGTGGGCCGCGGCGAGGGCGGCGGCGATCGTCAACAGGTCGAAGGCTCCGCCGGCGGGCAAGGCTCGCGCGTCGGGCGCGGCGGCGAGGCCGTAGCCCCAGGTGCCGACGACGTCGCCACCGAACTCGATCCCCAGGGTCAAGCCGCGTAGACCGGTCGATTTGCGGGCGAGCTCGGCGTGGTGGTCCAGGCGCCGGGTGAGGACGTCGGACTCCTGGGTGGGCGGCGGGGCGAGGGCCAGGCCGGCCAAGGCCAGGCCGATCAGGTTCGAGAGTGCCATCGGACTCCTCCGGTCAGGCGGTGCGACCCGGCGGCGGCGCGGTTGGCTCGGCCGCCGAGACGCTGTAGTTGGGGACGGCGAAGGGCGACGGTTCGACCGCCGCGCCAGCGCGCCCTACCCTAAACCGGACTCAAGAGTCCTGAGTGATCTTTATTCCCGATCGATCGCGCCCGATGCCGTCGCCAGCGGCGCTGCGGCCCTTCCCGAGCCAGCGGGAGCGGGCCCAGGGCCGGGTTACGGCCACGGGGACCCCGATCACCCGCTCCAGGGGCACCGGGCCGAAGTAGCGGCTGTCGGCGCTGTCGGTGGAGTTGTCGCCCAGGAGGAACAGCTCGTCGAGGCCGAGCTGTAGGGGCCGCTCGACCCCGTAGGTCCCGGCCCCGGTGAAGTGCAGGTCGCGGCCGATGCGGACGTTGCGGAAGCTGGCCCGCCCGCCCTCGGCCCCGAAGGCGACCCGCGGCGCGCTGGTGCGATCCCCGCCGGAAGTCACCCCGAGGAACGGGCGGTTGCCCCCGTAGGCGGCGGCCAGGATCCGCTCGCCGTCGAGCCAAACCTCCAGCTGGTCGTCGACGTTGGCGAAGCGCAGTCGGTGCTCGCCGGTCCCCTCGAGGTCCAGTGGTCGCGCGTCCAACTCGTCTGACGGCGCGTCCTGGCCAGGCCGGCGGACCAACACGGCACGCCCCTCGCCCAACACCACCTCGAAGGTGTCGCCGGCCTCGACCAGTCGCCAGCGCAGGCGGAGGGCACCGGCCTCGGGCGACACCCGGGGGACGCTGAAGTCGGTCGTGACCACCGCGTCGCCGACCTGCGCCAGGCCGGGCACGCGCGTCCCGTCCGCCTCCAGGTAGCCGTCGCGGACATCCTTGTGGAAGAAAGCCAGGCCCGCGTCGCTCCCGCGCCTCACCCCACTGGCATCGACGTCCATGCGCGACCCCCCGGGGTCGCGGGGCCCGGCGACCGTCCAAGGACCGGCCGGGGCGAGATCCAACTGGAAGAACTGTCGTGGGTCGTGGAACCGGTCGTCGAACAGAGGTGTGGGGTCCGGACGCGCGGCGTCCCCGGCCAGCTTGCGTCCGTCGATGACCAGGTCGCCGGCGTCGATCAGGATCGTCTCGCCGGGCAGTCCGGCCACGCGTTTGACCATCGGTTGGCCGTCGCCCTCGGGGCGGAACACGACCAGATCGAAGCGCTCCAGATGCGCCGGGAGCGAGTAGCGCACGAGCACGTGCTCGCCCACCCGCACGGTGGGCAGCATCGACCCCGATTCGATCGTGTAGACGTCCGCCACGAAGGCGCGTGCCCCCACCACCAGGCCCAGGGCCAAGAGGGGAGGGACCAGGAGCCACCAACGGCGATGGCGCCGCGGAGCGGAGTGCTCGGGGAGTGGAGCCGGTTTCAAGGCTGGAGAGAAGTCGACGGGCGCCGGGGGCGCTCAGGCTAACAATGGCCCCATGAGCGACCTCAAAGGCAACGGCCCCTTCCGGCTGTCACAGCACCCGGCCCACCTGGGGCTCGGCGCGACGACCGTGGTGCAACCGGAGTTCACGGGCGAGATGGACTGGTACGTGGCCTACGGCGCGCGGCACGGCGCGGACGGCAAGGAAGGACGCCTGCTTGCCTGGCACACCTTCGGCGAGCCTTGGGCCTCCTGGGAGGTCCACCCCGAGGGCACCGAAGTGGTGCTCGTGGTGGCCGGGGTCCTGACCCTTCATCAGGAGCTGGCGGACGGCGTTGCGACCGTGCGTCTCGGCCCGGGCGAGTACGCCATCAACCCGCCAGGTGTTTGGCACACCGCCGACGCCAGCGCCGAGGACCCCGCCACGGCGATCTTCATCACTTGCGGCGAGGGAACGGACCATCGGCCGCGCTGACCGCGGTGCGCGCCGTCAGTTGACCAGGGCCTGCACCACCGCCACGAAGATCGCCGTGCCGGACACGTCGCTCATCGTGATCAGGAACGGGCCGGCGACCACCGCCGGGTCGACGCCGATGCGATGGCAGGCCATGGGCACCACGCAACCCAGGGCCGCGGCCCAGGTCACGGCGATGGCGATGCCGATCCCGATCGCGCTGGCGAAGGCCAGGGCCAGCTCGCCCGACGCGGCCTCGCTGAAGGTCGCCACGAGGGCGGTCGCGAGACCGCAGACCAGACCGATGGTCGCGCCCGTGGCGACCTCCGAGCCAAATACCGACAGCTCGCGGTCGGCGCGCACCTCGCCGGTGGCGAAGCCGCGCACGATGATGGTCGAGGACTGGATCCCGACGTTGCCGGCCAGGCCGAGGATCGTCGGCACATAGCGCAGCACGTCGCCGGAGGTGATCCCCTCGCCGCCCCCGGCGCCGGCCAGGGCCAGGATCTTGGCCGAGGCCAGACCGCCGACGACGGTCAGGCCCATCAGCGGCAGGCGCTGGCGCACGCGGCTGCGGATCGGCAGGCGCGTCTGCTCGCCGGGCGCGGTGCCGACGAGCTTGAGGAAGTCCTCCTCGGCCTCGGTCTCGAAGGCGTCGAGGGCGTCGTCGGCGGTGACGACCCCGATCAACGAGCCGCGGTCGTCGACCACCGGGACGGCGCTGAGCGAGTACTTCGAGAGCACCTGGGCCACGTGCTCCTGATCGTCGTCCGCGTGGACCGTGACGATTTCGCGATCCATGACCTCCTCCAGGAGGCTGTGGATCGGCGTGGTCAGGAGCTCGCGGTCGGTGACGAAGCCCACGGGCCGGTCGCCGCCATCGACGACGAAGACCCCTGGTCCCAGCTCCGCGTGGTCTTCGCCATCCTTCCGCAGGGCCCTGATCGCGTCGCCGACGCGGGTGCCCTCCGGAAAGATGTCGACCTCGGGCGTCATGATCCCGCCCGCGGAGTCGACGTCGTAGCCGGCCAGCTCACGCAGGCCGGCGGCACGCTCGAAGTCGACGGCCCGCAGGACCTGCTCGGAGACCTCCTCGTCGACCAGGGCCAGGAGGTCGACCACCTCGTCCGGCGGCAGGATCTCCACCAGCGCGGTCAGATCGGCGATCTCGCAGCGCAACACCAGCAGCTGGCGCACCCGATCCGAGGCGTACTCGAGCAGTTGCGCCCGCTCGACCGCTGCCAGGGACTCGAAGACCTGCCAGGCCTCCTCGTCACTGAGCTCGCTCATCCAGGAGGCGAGATCGGCGGTGTGGACCCGCTCGGTCAGGCTGCCCAGGGCCCCGTGACGGGCAACGATGGCCGCTCGCAGGTCGCGCAGGGTGGGGGTCCGTCGAGCTCTGGGGCGCATCGAGCCAGCGAGCATAGCCCCGGCCGAGGGCCGGTCGATCAAGACTGCCGGCTAGAATGCGCGGCCCGCGAGACCCAGGGGAACGCCCAACTGCCATGACCGAGATCGATCGCCAGCACCTGATTCACGACTGGAACGACGCCACCACCGCTCCCGGTGGCATCCAGTTCGACGACGAAACCCTGCGCGACGGGCTGCAGAGCCCCAGCGCCCGGGACCCCGAGCTCGACGAGAAGCTCGAGCTGATCCGGCTCATGGATCGGCTGGGGATCGACACCGCCGACGTGGGCCTGCCCGGGGCCGGCGCGCGGGCGCGGCAACACATCGCGGCCCTGTGCCGCGAGATGGAGGGCCTGCGAATCACCCCCAACGTCGCCTGTCGCACGGTGATCAGCGACATCGAGCCGGTGGTCGACCTGGTCCAGGAGATCGGCAGTCCGGTCGAGGTCTGCACCTTCATCGGTTCGTCCCCGATCCGCATGTACGCGGAGGGCTGGGAGATGGACCGCATGGTGCAGATGTCCCGCGACGCGGTGGAGTTCGGCACCAAGAACGGCCTGCCGGTGATGTTCGTGACCGAGGACACCACCCGCGCCGACCCGGAGCACGTGCGCGCCCTCTACTCGACGGCGATCGAGGCCGGCGCCAAGCGCGTCTGCGTGTGCGACACCTGCGGCCACGCCACGCCCTCGGGCGTGCGCAAGCTGGTGTCGTTCGTGAAGGGCATCGTCGACGAGCTGAACCCCGAGGTCGGCATCGACTGGCACGGCCACCGCGATCGCGGCCTGGGCCTGGTCAACACCCTGGCGGCGATCGAGTCGGGTGCGACGCGGGTGCACGCCACGGCCCTGGGCCTGGGCGAGCGCTCCGGCAACACCGAGATGGACCTCCTGCTGGTCAACCTCAAGCTGCTGGGCCTGATCGACAACGACCTCACTGCCCTGGCCGACTACTGCCGCAAGGCCGCCGACGCCACGGGCGTGCCCTTCCCGGCCAACTACCCGGTCTTCGGCGCCGACGCCTTCGAGACCGGCACCGGCGTGCACGCTTCCGCGGTGATCAAGGCCTTCCGGATGAACGACACCTGGCTCGCGAACCGCGTCTACTCCGGCGTGCCCGCGGACCTGTTCGGACTCGAGCAGTCGATCAAGGTCGGGCCGATGAGCGGCAAGTCCAACGTGACCTTCGTGCTCGAGCGCCACGGCGTCGAGCCGACCGACGCGCGGGTCGACGCGGTGCTGGCCAAGGCCAAGGTCTCCACCAGGCTGATGACCGACGAGGAAGTCCTCGCGGCCGCCGGCGGGAAGTGAAGCGGCCCGGGGCCTGCGAAGACGCCCTTGGCCCGCGCGGATTCGCGCCGGCGCGGCTACTCGCTGCCGTCGGGCGACGTTGGTACTGGCTGGTCCTCAGCCCCCTGGTGATGGTGCTGTGGACCACCGTCCACGAGAGCTTCCACGCCCTGGCTGCCCTGCTCGCGGGGGGCAGCATCGAGCGTTTCGTCGTCTGGCCCAGCGTCGGCGACGGGGGCCGGTTGCTGTTCGGCTGGGTGAGCTACGACTTCCCCGCCGCGGCGGCGAACCCGCCCTACGCCTGGATCACCGCCGCGCCGTACCTCGGCGACGTGGCGATCGCCCTGGCCGGGCTGGCGTTGCTGCGGCCGCCCGCGGGCAGCCGCCGGGCCACCGCGGTGCTGATCCTGGTCTTCGCCGGGGCCTTCTACGACGCGCTGAATGCCTGGCACTCGTTCCTGCGCGGCGGCGGCGATCTCGCACGGCTCTTCGATCCGCAGCCCTTCCCCGCGCTCTATTGGGCGGTCCCGCACCTCGGTCTGCACCTGGCCCTGACCTGGCGCGCGGCGCGCGTGGCCCTGGCGGCGGAGTTGAGCGCCTCCGAACGCGGTGCGTGCATGGCCGGGTTGTGTGCCTTGCCTTGGTTGATCGCCTTGGCGCTTTGAGGGCGGGCGCGGGTCAGTCGGGGGGGAGCGCTTCGAGCAACTCGCGCAGGGTCGGCTCGACGTTGTCGGCCAGGCGCTCGTGGCCGACCGCGGTGGGGTGCAAGCCGTCGGCCAGGTTGAGCTCGGGTACGCCGCCGACGCCCTCCATGAAGAAGGGCACGAAGGCGACGTCGAGCTCCTTCGCGAGCGCGGGGTAGAGGGCGTCGAAACGCTCGGCGGCCTCGCCGTAGTTGGGGGGCAGGCGCACGCCCAGCAACAGCACTCGCGCGCCGGCGTCGCGGCTGGCTGCGATCATCGCGCGCAGGTTGCGCTCGGTCTCCTCCACGGGGATGCCGCGCAGGCCGTCGTTGCCGCCCAGCTCGATCACGACCAGGTCCGGCTTCGTGCGCAGACTCCAGTCGATGGCCGCGGCGCCACCGGCGGCGGTGCGCCCGCTCTCGCTGGCGTTGACCAGGCGGAAGGGCAGCCCGGCCGCGGAGAGACGCTGTTGCAGGAGGGCCGGGAAGGCCTGGTGCTCGGCCAGGTGCAAGCCCGCGCCGATGGAGTCGCCCATGAACAGCACCGTCGGCGCGGTCTCGGGGACGGTGAGTTCGGCCGCAGGCGCTTGCACGCCGGACGCGGGAGCGTCGAGCAGCGGACGCGACGGCAGGGCCGCGGCGCCGGTGGGCTCGGACTCGCCCCCGCAGCAGACCAGCGGCGAAAGGGACAGGGCGAGGATCAGCAGACGAGGAGATCGGATGGTCACGGCTCGCAGACTACTAGGCCCTCGGTCGGTCGCCTGCGAGCCGTCCCCAGGCCCCGAACGCTCGCCGGGTCGGGGCCGGCGAATCGGATCGATGCCTTGAACCCCGGCCGTCGTCTGCTACGGCAGCCCTTCGCGATCCCGTCACCGCAGTGCGCACGACCCCATGTCCCAAGCCGCCCCCGACTCCCCGCCGCCGATCGAGGCCCGCGGACTGACCGTGACCCGCCCCTCCGGCGGGCGCGACCTGACGATTCTCGAGGGCGTCGACCTGACCATCGGCGCGGGGGAGTTGGTCTCGGTGCTGGGGCCCTCGGGCAGCGGCAAGTCGACGCTGTTGGGCCTCCTGGCCGGACTCGACCGGCCCACGTCAGGCTCGGTGCGTCTGTGTGGCGTCGAGCTCGCCGGTCTGGGGGAAGACGACCTGGCGCGCCTGCGCCGCGGACGGGTCGGCTTCGTGTTCCAGTCGTTCCAGCTCCTCGGCAACCTCACGGCCCGCGAGAACGTGGCCCTGCCCCTCGAGCTGACCGGGGTCGCCGACGCCGCCGAGCGCACGGAGCGGACCCTCGCGGAGGTCGGCCTCGCCGATCGCGCCCACCACTACCCGGCCCAACTGTCGGGCGGCGAGCAGCAGCGCGTGGCGCTGGCCCGCGCCTTCGCGGCCGAGCCCGAGGTTCTCTTCGCGGACGAACCCACCGGCAACCTGGACAGCGAGACGGGTGAGCGGATTCTGGAGCTGCTGCTCGACCTGCGGGCGCGCCACGGCACGACCCTGGTGTTGGTGACCCACGACGAGGCGGTGGCGGCGCGGACCGACCGCGAGCTGCACCTGTTCGGCGGCCGGTTGGTGCGCGACGAGGCGCGCAGCCCCGCGTGAGGTCTGACAACTCGCGGGCCGCGGACCAGGGGCCCCAGTGGCGCGCGATCGCCCGCGCGATCTTGCTCGAGACCCGCTCGTCTCCCGCGCGGCTGGTGTTCTTCGTGGCCTGCCTCGCCGTGGGCGTGGGGGCCGTGACGGGAGTCGCGGCTCTGGCCGGAGCCTTCGAGGCCGGCCTGCGTGCGGAGGCGCGCACGCTGATCGCCAGCGACCTGCGGGTCAGCGCGCGCCGGGCCCTGCCACCGGAGCTCGACGACTTCTTCGCGGACCGCCCCCACCGGCGCACGGACCTGCGCGAGCTGGCCGCCACCGCCAGCCGTGGCGACCAGAGCCGCTTGGTCGAGGTCAAGGTCGCGGGCGACGGCTATCCCTTCTACGGCGAGGTCCGGGTCGATCCGCCGGACGTCAGCGTCGCGGGCCTCGGCGCGGGCGGCGCGTTGGTCGCGCCCGAGCTGGCGGCGGCCCTGGGGCTCGAGCGGGGCAAGACCTTCAGCGTCGGCGGCGCGCCGTTCGAGCTGCGCGGACTACTGCTGGACGAACCCGATCGGCTCGAATTCCAGATGACGCTCGGGCCGCGGGTGCTGATCGCGCCCGAGGGCTACGCGCGCACGCAGCTCGACCAGGCCCAGAGCCGCGTGCGCCACACGGCGTTGTTCGCGTTCGACGGCGACTTGACCAAGGCGGACCTGGCGCGCCTCGCGGACGAGTTGCGCGCGGCCCTGCCGGACGCGGATTACCTGCGGATCCAGACCCACGGCGAGGCCCAGCCGAACCTGCGCCGCTCCACCGACCAGGTGGAGCAGTACCTGGGCCTGGTCGCGCTGCTGTCGCTCTTGCTTGGAGGCATCGGCGTGTCGCAGATCGTGCGTGCCTGGCTCGCCGGTCGCACCCAGAGCGTGGCCGTGATGCGCTGCCTCGGGCTGCGCGCCGGAGAGGTCGCGGCGATCTACCTGGGCTCGGTGGCCCTGCTCGCGGCGATCGGATCCCTGGTCGGCGCAATCCTCGGCTCGGCCCTGCCCTTCGCCGTGGCGGAGCTCGCGCCTGACCTGTTCCAGGGCAGCGCGGCGACCCTGATCCAACCGATGGCGGTGCTGCGCGGGGTGGGCCTGGGCCTGGCGGTGGCCCTCAGCTTCAGCCTCCCGCCCCTGAGCGCGGTGTGGCGGGTGGCGCCGGCCGCCGTGCTGCGGGCCGAGGCAGCGCCCCTGGCGGCGCCCCGAATCGTGCGCTTCGGCGGACCGACGTTCCTGGCCGCGGGGGTCGTCGGCGCGGCCCGCGCCCAGGGCGGCGGCTGGCTCGAGGCCCTGGCCTTCGCCGGCGGCCTGGCGGCCCTGGCCGGCCTCTTGTGGGTCGGCGCCTGGGGCGCGGCGGCCCTCGCCGGCCGACTCCCCCGCGGGCGCTTCGGACCGACCCTGGAGCACGGCTTGGCAGCCCTCTCGCGCCCGGGGGCCGGAACCGGCGGCGCGATCGTCGCCCTCGGTCTGGGCGTCGCCGTGGTGGTGTCGATGTGGCTGGTGCAATCGCGCCTGGGCGCAACCCTGCGCGGGGCCCTGCCGTCCGACGCACCGAGCGTCTTCATGGTCGACGTGCAACCGGACCAGTGGCCCGGTGTGCTCGCCCAGCTCGAACAGCACGGCGCCCGGTCGATCAACTCCAGCCCGGTGGTCATGGCCCGACTGCGCGCGATCGACGGACGACCAACCGCCGAGTTGGCGCGGGCGCGCCGCGACGCGGGCGAAGCGGCTTGGGTCTTCACGCGCGAACAGCGGCTGACCTGGAGCGAGACGCTCGCCGACGACAACGAGATCGTGGCCGGTGAGTTGTGGTCGCTGCCCGACGTCTTCGAGGTCAGCGTCGAAGAGGACTTCGCCAAGGACCTGGGCGTCGGCCTCGGCTCGCGTCTGACCCTCGACGTGCAGGGCGTGCCGATCGAGTTGGTCGTGTCGTCGATCCGGACCGTCGAGTGGGAGAGCTTCGGGATCAACTTCTTCCTGGTCGCCGAACCCGGAGCCCTGGATGGTGCGCCGCACTTCCAACTGGCGGCCGCGCGAGTCGAGCCGAGCTCCGCGGAGCTGGACCTGCAGAACGCGGTCGCCGCCGACTTCCCGAATGTCACGCTGCTGCGCGTGCGTCCGCTGCTCGAGAAGCTGGCGGCGGCAGTCGACCGCATCGCCCTCGGCGTGCGCGCCCTCGGTTCCTTCACGGTCTTGACGGGCCTCGTCATCTTGGCCGGTGGCGTGGCCAGCACCGCCCTGCGGCGCGCACGCGAGGCAGCGCTGCTCAAGGCCCTGGGCGTGACACGCGGCGGGGTCGCGCGCCTGTTCGCGGTGGAATACGCCCTCGGCGGCCTGATCGCCGGCGGCTTCGGCTCCGCGGGCGGATTGCTGCTTGCTTGGGCGTTCCTCGATCGCGTGGTCGACCTCGACGCCGATCTGCCCCTGTTGGCCCTGCCGCTCGGCGCGATCGGGACGGCGGTCCTGGCCGCCCTGAGCGGCTTGGCGGCGAGCGGCAAGCCCCTGCGCGCGCGGCCGCTGGAGACGCTGCGGGGCTGACCGGGCGCGTCCCGCTCACGGGCGTGGTGCGCGGTGCCGCCACCGCGCCCGTGCGGTCGCGCACACGTCGGGTGCCGCCGGGTGGCCGGAACTGAGGTTGGGAGCGGCGGCATGACCTTTGCCCGGGGGACGTCGCCCCCCCGCGCTGCGAGCCGACGTCGACGCCCAACCGCGCCGCCGGCGCAGCTCGTGTTCCCCCTTTCCCTTCTCGGTCCATTCGATGCAGCGACTCCCCCAACTCGCACTCCTCGCGGTGTGCGGCGCCCCCCTCGTTCCCGCCCGTGCCGACGTCCTCGTCGTGGACGACGACGGTGGTCCCGGTGTCTTCACCGATCTCCAGGCAGCGGCAGACGCCGCCTCGACGGGTGACATCCTCCTGGTCAAGGACGGGAACTACGGCGACCTGACCTTGATCGACGGCTTGACGGTCGTCGTCGACAACGGCCAGACCGCCACCGTGACCGGTCTGCGCGTGGTCGGCCTCCCGGCCGACAGGACCGTCATCGTCGATGGCCTGCGCGTGCGGCTGCCCGCCTCCGCGGCGAGCGCCGGCGTACCGGAAGTCCTGGTCCAGGACTGCGCCGGACTCGTGTTCCTGCAGGGTCTCGACGTGGCCCTGACGTCGGTCGGCGCCGGCCAGGAGCTGCCGAGTCAACAGATCGTCATTCGCGACAGCTCGCGTGTCCGACTGGTCGAGAGCCTGGTCGGTTCGACGACGATGGCGGGTGAGCTCCCGCCGGCCGATCCGCAACCTGCCCTGGTGGTCGACAACAGCCGGGTCAACGTCCACGACTGTCGCCTGGTCGGATCGGACGGCCAGAGCGCCGGGGTCGATCCGGTGACACTCCTGGGCAAGGGCGCGCTGGCGGGCGCTCCCGGCATCCTGCTGACCGGCAACGGGGCCTACCTGCGCGTCGCCAACAGCTTCGTTCTCGGTGGCCGCGGCGGTGACGGCGCCCTGACCTCGTCGGTCGGTTGCGTGGCGCCCGCGGACGGCGGCGACGGCGTCTACATCGAGGGCTTCGCCCAGTCCCTGGTGACTGCCAGCGGCGCCCTCGTCGGAGGCCAAGCTGGCGCTCCCGCGCGCGACGCGGAGACCTTCCTTTGCCCGGCCACCGCGGACGCCGGTGACCCCATCGGGCAGGCCCCATCGGCGGGCATCGGCTTCCAGACGTTCGGAGAGTTCCGGCCGAACTTCTTCATGGACGCCGTGGTGCGCGAGCAATCGGACCTCGTCATCACCTATCAGAACGTGCCCGACGAGCCGGTCCTGTGGGCCATCGGCCTCGATCCGGCGCCGATCCTGCCGCTCTTCCTGTTCCCCGGTGTGCCGCTGGAGGTCGAGCCCCTGACGGTCGTGATGCTGCCCGCCTTGGTGGGCGCGCAGTATGGGGTGGGGACCCTCCCGGCGGTCGGCGACGTGCTGCCTCCGGGTCAGGGCATCAACCTGTTCCACCAGATCGCGCGCCCCGGACCGAGCGGTCTGCTGCTGGGCGAGTTCGGCACCCAGGTCCTGCTCGACTCGAGCTTCTGAGACCGGCGGTGGCCGGGGTTCGCGGCCGGTCCGTCCATGCGTGAGCCGCGGGCCGGGCGATCGGCGCCTTGACCCGATGAAGGTCGGCAAGGGGAGGTTCGAGAAAGCCGGGGACCCGCCAAGCGGATTGACGGGCCCCCGACCACTCCTTCGAATCCCTCGACCGGCGCGGTTGCAAGAGTCCGACCGCTCGAGCCCCGTCAATACCCCTGCGGGTGGACGAGTCCGCTCGCAGGAGTCTCCTCAAGCCGCCGCGCCGGGGCACGCGGAGGCGTTGCTTCGATTGTCTTCGGCGAGCGATCCGGGTGACTTGGTCCTGGGGCCATCCAGGTCCCGGGCGCTCCCCTCAGGAGCGCCCGAGTGTCTCCGGAGAACTCGACTCGCCCCTGTTCGACAAACCAACAACGAATCCCAAGGGCCAGATGGGCGGCTTTCGGAGCCAATTCCCAATCTTGCTCGATGTGGCTGAAGGGGCGCCGACCGCGGGCTGGCCAAGCGGGCGCCAGCGAAGCAGCGCGGGGTCGACGGGATGTCGACGGTGGGCACGGGTACGCCGAGGCCGGCGATTCCCGATCAGGCCTCGAGCTTGTCGCAGAAGGCGACCAGCAAGAAGGTCGCAATCGGTCCGAGCAGCAACGAGAGCAGGAACCAGCCCAGGCCGCTGCGATTCTTGCCCTGGGCCAGACCGGCGTTGATCAGGGCCAGGGTGCCCCAGCCGGCGTAGTACTCGGTCTGGCCCGAGGCGAAGGCGCGGTTCGACGCGTTCTCGAGGATCTCCGGGAGGGCCTGTTGGAGGGCGAGGAGGGTGGTCGTCATGGAGGGCTCCTACGTCTGCGAGTCGTGACCCTTCGAGGGGTCGGGGGTCGTCGAGGGGTCCGTCAGGCTCCGCTGGAAGGGTCTTCCGGCCGCCTGCCACCGCCCCGGGCCGCACGCAAATGGACCATCGCCTGGGCCGCTACCTCGGGGGCGCGATGGCTCTCGCGTGACAACTCGACCGCGGCCAGACCCTCGAAGCCGACGGCGGACAGGGCCGCCAGGGTCGCGGCCAGGTCGAGTTCGCCCTCGCCGAACATCAGGTGGGTGTGGTCACCCGCGCGCATGTCGTCGAGCTGCACGGCGACCAGGCGATCGGCTCGTGCGCCGATCACGTCCTGGACCGGAACGTCGCCGGTACACAGGCAATGGCCCACGTCCAGGGTCAGGCCCAACGCCTCGGCGTCGGCTCCCAGGCGAGCGAGGAGGGCGTCGTAGCCGCTCGGGCGCTCCACGAACATGCCGGGCTCCGGCTCGAAGCCGACCCGCACCCCGCACTGGTCGGCGCGGGCCAGAACGGGCCGCAGCCCGTCGACCAGTCGGGTCCAGAGCTCCTCGCGGCGGTTGGCCTCGCCCGGCCCGGGGGGAGCGTCACCGTGGGTCCCGCAGGGCGCACGCCCGGACCACAGGGACAGGGTCCGCGCGCCCAGGCCCGCGGCCAGGTCCACACTGGCGAGCAGGAAGTCGACGCGCCGCCGGCGATCGTCGCCCGACTCCTCGAGCAGACTCGGGAAGTGCTTGCGGCGCGGATCGAGCACGAAGCGCGCACCAGTCTCGAGGTCGAGGGTCAGGCCCAGCCCCTCCGCCCTGGCGCGCAGTCGCTCGACAGCCCCCAGATCGGCCGCAAGCGGGTCCAGGGCGCCCACATCGGGGGTGATCGCCGCGCCCTCGTAGCCGAGGTCCGCGAGCACCTCCAGGGCCTCCTCCGGCCGGTGGTGCGCGAAACCGTTGGTGTTGTAGCCGAGTCGGTACAAGGGTCGCCCGGTCAGCGGTTCGCGGACGCGCGGGCGTCCACCTGCTCGAGGAAGTTGGCGACGATGCGATCGCCCAGCGCGTCCGTGTCCACCGCAGCCGCCAGCAAGCCGTCCGCATCGAAGCGGCCGCTCGTGTCCTGGGCCGCGCGCTGGCGAATCAGCGCACGGATCTCGTCCTGGCCCATCTCGGGATGGAACTGGACGCCCCACAGGGGCTGACCGGGAATGCGGAAGGCCTGCACGGCGCAGGCTGCATTGGCAGCCAGGATCTCGACCTCGTCGCCACGGGGGCGGACCTCGTCGCGATGGGACTCGAAGGCCGTGAAGCGTCGATCGAAGCCCTCGAGGATCGGATCGAGGGCGCCACCCCGACGCTCGATCTCCACGAAGCCCAACTCGGGCACCTCGGCCAGCACCACACGGTCGGGTCCGAGCAGGGCGTGGGCCAGCAGTTGGTGGCCGAAGCACAGGCCCAGGACCGGAACGTCGTTCGCGGCGGCGCTCCGCATCAACTCGGCTGCCGACTGCACCCAGACCGGCGGTTCGAGCAGGCTCGCGGACGACCCGGTGATGAGGATCCCGGCGTAGCTGGTGGCGTCGATCGGAGCGGTTCCCGTCCGCGCAACCCGCGCCACCTCCGCTGCCCGCCCGCCCAGGCGCGGCTCGAGGTTGCGAGCACCCCCCAGGTCATCGAGATAGGCGTCCAGAACGAGTATCGGCTTCACCGGCCCGTTGTAGCCGATCGACGCCCTCCCCGGCAGGGCGCGGACCCCGCGGTCCGCCGATTGTCCGCGCCGCCGGATCCGATCTCGAACGTCGGGGGCAGCTCGATCCGACGCCGCCGGACTTCGGATCCAGGACACTAGGTGCGCCCGATGGCACCGCGCACCCCCGCCTCGACAACGCCGCGCGTCGTCGCCGTGACCAGACCCCGCGCAACACCCACGTTGCCCTCTGTTGCACAGACGAAACCCGGTTCCCCCCTCCTCCCCAGCTCACACTCGACGCCACCCGATCTCACGTCCAACCGAGCGCGACCATTGCCGAGGTCAACCGCGTCTGCGTCGCCCAGCTCCACCGTCAGACAAGTCACGCTGCAGGACGTCACCTGCACCACACCACTTCTCGAGATGCCCGTGCCCGTCCCGACGGTCGCGCACACGCTCCACGACACCCGAGTGACAGGCAATCCCTCCAGGACCAGGCGACCGCAGCGGTCCGGCCGTCCGTCAGCCGTGGAGACCCTGACGAGACCGCTGCGAAGCCATGCGTCGAGATCGCCGAGCCCCTCGGCCCAGAGGTTCACGTCGACATCGCGATCGAAGGACCCGCGCACGGACAGCTCGAGACGCCCACGACCGACCATTCGAACTGCCGGCGGCGGCGTCGCACGGGCAATGTCCGCGGGCAGCGCCTCCACACGAATCGGCGCCGGCCACCACCCCAGCTCGGCGATCTCGACTTGCACGGTGCCGGGCGCCAGCCCGCCAACCCGGAGCCAGCCCTCGGCGTCGGTGTGTCTCAGGGTGGTGATCCAAGGCCCGTCCGGGAAGGCCCGCAACCAGACCGCGAGACCAGCCAGGGCATGGCGGCCGTCGTGAAAGCGCAGGACGATCGATGCGTCCGACCTCAACTCGACGCAGGGCACCGCCGACGGGTGCCAGTCCAGCTCGTCGCCATCGCCGACGACTGTCAAGTCCATGCCCACGAGCGAACCGAGTCGGTCGTGGTCCACATCGACGATGTAGTGACCGGGCGGCCGCAGACCGAAGGTCGCAAGACCATCGGCACCTGACGATGCAAGTGCCACGGGCTGCGCGATCTGCGGGACGCGCAAGCTCAAGCGAGCACCCACCACCGCCCGCCCCTGCACGTCGACCACCCGCAGGGGCACTCCCAGACAGGGGCTGAACGGGACGGTCGCCTTGCCTGAGCAGGTCGACGTCCCTGCACCATGCCGAATCACCAGGGACGATCCGGCGGGTCGCCACTCCTCGACCGATCGCAGGAGCGTGAAACGCCCCCCGTCGCCGCTCCCAGACCGGATCTGGCCCGCATTGCGAGCAATTGCACCGTTGCGAAGGCTTGCACCGTCGCGACCACTTGCACCGTCGCGACCACTTGCACCGTCGCGAGCACTTGCACCGTCGCGAGCACTTGCACCGTCGCGAGCATCTGCACCGTCGCGGAATCCGCGAACCTCACCAGCGCCAATCGGTGACAGGCCGTCACGGCCGACCTCGGGGGCCGCGATCTGCGGATTCCATGCCCCTGGTTCGACCTGCCTTCGTCCTCCAGGCGTGCGACCTGTCCCTACGTCCGCTCGAGGAGCTGCTGCATTCGCCGTTCGAACCAGCGGTGTCCCTCGGCCCCCACGGCCGCTCCCGGATGAGTGCGCCACGTCGAACTCCGTGGCATCACCCGCGGTTCGATCAATTCGATCAGCTCGATCAGTTCCCCCAACTCCCTGCTCAACGTCGTTGTCCTTCACAGCGGGGTCACGAACGCACGACTGCTGAAAGCGTGCCGCGCCCGGAGAGAAAAATCTCTCCGGGCGCGCGCCTCGCTCCGACGAACTAGGGAGCGACCTGGTGGAAGACCTGGGGCTGGATCTCGAAGCCGACCGACGTGTTGCGCCAGATCACGCGCGCCAGGGTCTCGTTCTTGACCACGGCGTCGACAATCCCGCCGAAGTGGATCTGGTACCAGAAGCGGTCGGCGTCACGCAGGCGCTCGAACTGTGAGCGCAGCATCACCAGCGCCAGCTCACCCACCAACGCACCCCCGACGTGGTCCTCCGACAGGATCCCGACCCACGCGTCGACGTCGTCCGGAGTCGCGTAGACCGAACCCAGAGCCGCTTGAGTGGCCGCATCCGACGAGATGTCCGCGAAGGTCGCCGCCTGGGGCAGGCCGAAGTCGCTACGCAGTTGGTTGTAGCGCGGCAGGCCGTGGTCGCGACCGCGCTGCAGGTTGAGCGAGGCCAGGTCGAAGCCGCCGGAGCCGGGTGCGCCGAAGAGGAAGTTGCGGACGTCGTCGACCACGAACGGATCGACTTCCTGGGGTCGTTGCGTCGCGAGGCCGCGCAGGATCGGATCGATCCCGCCGCCGTTGATGATCACGGCCGGGTTGAAGAAGGCGTCCTTGAGCGGGAGCGGACCGTCGGGGATCGCGTCCATCGAAGCATTCAGGCGCATCAGCGTCGGCGACAGCATGCTGTGGCCGAAGCGGTAGGCACTGGTCGAGAAGGAATTCGCGATTCCCGCGTCCCCCAAGAAGTCGTAGCCAGCGTAGGGCTGCAGGGCGTTGGGGCCGAGCAGCGCCGGCAGGAACTCCTCATAGGTGATCTTCTGGATCTCGGCGCCGACGATCGCCCGCGAGAGCTCGTAGACGAAGTCGCCATCGAAGTAGGGCGCGACGATGTTGAACGCGTCGCACCAGAAGTTGTGCTCGCGCATGAAGAGCGTGTGCAGGGAGGTCAATCCGACCTGCTCGTTGGCACGCACGTCACCCGCGATGAACATGGTCGGGTCGTCGGGATCGAAGGGCAGCAGGTTGCCGGCGCTGGTCTTGAGCCGGCCGGTACCGTCCATGGCCCGCAGCGCCTTGGCGCGCACCGGATCGGAGCCGTAGACCATCGATCCGTCGATGTAGGCCGTGATCTGGTTGATCTGCTGGCGCGGTCCGAAGCCTGGCGCGTAGAGCGAGCGATCGAGGGGGATCACCTGGGTCCCGGTGGAACTCGGATCGAACTGCGGGTCGCCCGTCGGCACCAGCACGTTGAAGGCTTCCGCCGGATCCGCTGCGCCGGTGAGATCGATGTCGTGGTCCACGAACTGGCCCCACTGCCAAACGAAGTCGGTCACCGGCCTGGCGTTCGGGATCGAGCCCGACTGCGCGCAGACGGCGTTGCTGATCTCCCGCGCACTTGGCTGGCCCACGCCGGCTGGCGTCGAAATCCCGTCGGAGTAGCCAACCGTGGACAGCCTCAACAGAGGGACCCCCGCGCTCCCGTTCTCCGGGAAGAAGAGGTTGTTGTAGGTCCCGTCGATTGTCCGGAAAAGAACTTGGCCGGATGCCATCGACGTGGTGAGGCCGAATGCGACCGCGCAGGCACTGACTCGAGCAGTTGTGCAGTGAAACATGGTCTCCACCTCCTGGTGGATGAGCTACGGACTGGTGGGTGAGCTACGGACTGGTGGGTGAGCTACGGAGTGTCGGGATGGGGGCTGGCTCCCTCTTGGAGCGGTCTCCATGGAGACCATGCACTACAGCCCAGAGCAGTCGTTGCATGAACCAGCGACAGTAGTTTCATGAACCAGCGACAGGCGCCGCCGACCCGCGCGAACGTAGAAGAACATTCGTTCGCCGGCGCCCGGTCCGCGGATCGAGACGGGAGCCCCGGCGTCGTCATCTGACGCTCTCGACAGCGTTCGATTGGACCGACAGGACTGGCGTTCGCGTGCCGTCCGAGCGGTAGTGCGCCGACGAATCGGTCCTTGCCTCCAACCCATCGGCGTCGGCGATCGAACCGGTGGCCAGCGGGGTGTGCGCCCACGCTCCGGCCCCGCCGACGCCGTCAGCCCTGCAACAACTCCAGGGCCTGCGCGTGCAGACGCTGGTCCGAGGCCGCCACCACATCGCCCGCCGAGTCGCGCCCGAGCTCGCGCCCGAACCAATCGGTCATCAATCCGCCGGCTCCCGTCACGATCGGCACCAGGGCGGCGAAGTCGTGCAGCCCGAGGCTGTTCTCGATCACCAGGTCCAAGTGCCCCGAGGCCAAGAGCCCGTACAGGAACCCGTCTCCGCCCCAAACCGTCTGGCGCGCGCGCGCCGTCACCGCGCCCAGGCGCGTGGCGTCCACTCCCTTGAACATCGACGGCGACGTGGACGCGAGCCAGGCCTGGGAGATGTCGTGGCAGCGGCGCACGATCGCCGGCACCCCGTTGTGGAGCGTCTGGCGCGCCGGGCCGCCGATCCAACGGTCGCGCACCACCGGCTGCTCGATCACGCCGAGCACGGGCCGCCCCGCGCGCAACAGCCCGATAAGGGTCACAAAGGTCGGGATACCGGCCAGGAAGGCCTTGGTCCCGTCGATCGGATCGATGACCCAGATCAACTCCGCATCGGGCTGATGGTCGTCGAACTCCTCGCCGATGATCCCGTGGTGCGGCGCAGCGGCTTGGATCATGGCCCGCAGCTCGCGCTCGATCTGTTGGTCCAGCTCGCTGACTGGCGAGCGGTCGTCCTTGGTCTGGACTGCGAGCGGCGAGCGGTAGCGCTTGACGACCAGTTCGCGCGCACGATCCGCCATGCGGACGGCGAGTTGCTCACAGGCTTCGAGTTCGGCGAACACGAGGCCCAGTGTGCCGCGCGGCGGCGGCGGATGGCAGGGGCGCCCCCGATCACCCAGCTCTCAACGCCGCGGCACTCGCCAGTCGCCGCCCAGGCGCCGCACCAGGAGGCGATCGGAGAGGCGCGGGGCCAGCACCGAGAGGGCGGCCAGCAGGCGCCACTTCCAGCGCAGGTTGACCTCGGGGCGCGGCCGGCGGTCGAGGGCCAGGACCTCCTCGGCGACCTCTTCGGGTCCGGCGGCGTCGCTCAGGTCGGGGTCCGGCAGGCCGCCGGGGTTGGCCTGGGCCTCGAAGAAGCCGGTGGCGGTCAGGGCCGGCTCGAGGTTGGTGACGGCGATGCCCTCGTCGGCCCACTCGATCCGCAGGGCCTCGGAGATGGAGCAGACCGCGGCCTTGCTGGCGGCGTAGACCGACTGGCCGGGGATGCCGCGGCGACCGACGACCGAGGAGACGTTGACCACGACCGGACGGACACCGTGGCGCAGGAGGGGCAGGGCCTCGCGGCAGGCCACCAAGAGCCCCACGACGTTGGTGTCGATCAGGGCGCGCACGCGCTCGACCTCGAGCTCTTCGACCCGCGCGCGGTAGCCGATGCCGGCGTTGTTGACGAGCAGGTCGAGGCCGCCGAAGGCCGCGTGGACCCGGGCCAGGGCTGTGCGCAGTTGCTGCTCGTCGCGCACGTCGGCGATGAGGGTGAGGTGTGCGCCCGTCGGCGGCGGCGGGAGTCCGGCGGCCACCGATTCGAGGGCATCGGAACGCCGCGCCAGGAGCGCGACGCGGTAGCCGGCACGCGCCAGGACCAATGCCGTGGCGGCGCCGATCCCCGAGGAGGCGCCAGTGATCAACGCGCGGCGGCCGGCGCTCATTCGTCGCTGCCAGGGCGCGGCAGGGGCCGATCGATCGGTCCCACGTGGCTCTCGAGCTCGTCGCGGTAGCGCCCCCACTCGGCCCGCGCCTCGCGCACGCCCTCGAAGTGCGGACCAAACTCGCGCTCGTCGCGCATGCGCTGTTCGATGCGACCGCCGTATTCGACGGCCTTGACGAACAGGGCCAGGGCGTCTTGGCCGGTCTCCATCCAGAGGTAGGACTGGTTGTCGGCGTCGGCAGCGCGCTGCTCGCGGAACTTCACCATCAGCGGGTAGGCCTTGGCCGCCGAGTCCACCGCCAGGGCCCAAATGGCCTCGCGCGAGTGGCTCCGCATGACTTCGAGCGCGACCTGGGACTTGAGCTCGGTCGCGACCGGGGCGGCGATGTTCGAGGAAGACGAAGACAGGGCGTCGGCGAGCTCGAAGGGGTTGCGATCGACGGGCGCGCGATCGGGCTGGGGCGCGACCCTGGCCGGCTCGGGTTCCTGCTGACCCTGGATGACCGTGTAGCTGAGGAAAGCGGCGCCGGCCACCATCAGGCCCAGGGCCAGGGCGACGAAGGTGCCGGGGGAATCGCTGCGGGCCTTGTGGCGGCGGGAGACTCGAGCGGGCATGGATGGTCTTGGAAATCGGCGGCGTCGAAGCAGCGGGCCAGCGCGGCCCGGACCGCGTATCAGCCTAGTCCCGCGGGCGGCGGCCTGCTGGGCCCCCTGCGCGGAATCCGGCGGGTCCAGGGCGAAAGCGCGGCTCGGATCCATGGCAATGCAGCTCGATCCGTGCGAATCGTGGACATCGCTGGGAGCTGGGCCACCGCTGGCGCTTCCGGCCGGCGCAGGTCGATATGCTCGCCCCCCCCGCGGAAGGCCCCAGCCTCCGCCCAACGCCAATGTCCATGAGCACGCTCGAGTTCCGCGTCCACGTTCCCTCGCTCTTCCTCGGCGCCGCTGTCCTGCTCGGACTGGGGTTCCTGTACCCCGGCCCGGCGGTGCAATCGACGGCCAATGAGTTGACGACCGCCAACGGCGACTGGCGCAACATCGTGCGGGTCGAGGAGGGCTTCCCCTACCAGGTGCCCGAGGGCAAGGCACTGGTGGTGCAGAGCGTCGGCTTCAAGGGCGACCAACCTTTCACCTTCGCCTACTTCGTGTCCCTCGACATCGACGGGGAGGTCGAACTGCTGCTCGACCCCTCTAGCGGCGCCAACCACATTCGTCCCGGCTGGGTGGTCGAGGCCGGTTCGCGCCTGACGGTGCGGATGCAGGGTGACGAGCTGGTCGGCTACGCCTTCGGCTACCTGGTGGATCAATGAGCGAGGCGGCGTCAGCGTCGATTCCGCGGTCGGTCGAGCGCCGCGCCGCGATCGCTGCCCAGGGCCTCGGGGGTCGTGAGGGCGAGGAGCTCGAGGAGCTCGTCGCGCGCACGGGCTTCGTACGCACCCTCGGCGGCGCCGACGCCTACCTGGCCCTGCTCGCCCGCATGCCGGGGCTGCGGCGGCAAGCCGTCGACGCGGCCCTGGCCAGCGGGGCCCTGCGGGTGGTGCCGGCGGTCCGCGGTTGCATCTACCTGGTCGCCGAGCGCCACGTCGCCCTGGCCCTGCACCTGGCCGAGTCCCTCTCGCGCGGGCGCAACGCCCGCGAGCTCGCGCGGGCCGGCGTGCAGACCGAGGAGCTGCTGGAGGTCCAAGCGGCGATCGTCGAGCTGCTCGGGGCACGGGGCGCCCTGTCGACCCAGGGGCTTCGCAAGGCCTTGCCGGCCGGTGTCGTGCGCGGCCTGGGCGAGGTCGGCAAGAAGCTCGGCCTGGCCTCGACCCTGCCTCCGGCCCTGCGGCAACTCGAGTTCGCAGGTCGCGTCGAACGCACGCCGGAGACCGACCGCATCGACCACGAGCGCTACCTGTGGCGCATCCCCGACGCCAACCCTCTGGAGCGCGGCGGCCGCCCGGCCGACGACGCGGACGCCCATCGACGCCTGGCCGAACTGTTCGTGCGGGCCTCCGGGGTCTGCTCCACGGCGAGTTTCGTGGAATGGTCGGGGCTCGGAAAGCGCGCCGCCCAGGCCGCCCTCGTTGCCGCGAGCGCTACGCCCGTCGAGCTCGAGGGTCAGCCCGGGCCAGCCTTCGCGGATGCTGGGCTGCTCGAGGACGCAGCGCGGTTGGCGGGGGCCGAGGGCCCCGTGGCCTTCCTGCCCTGCGCCGACAACCTGGTGGCCCTGCGCGGCGGTCCGGCGCGCATGGTCGAAGCCGCCTTCCACGACATCGCCGTACCGGTCTGGGGACGCGGCAAGGGGTCGACCCTGGGGGACGTAAAGCATGCGTTCGCGCGCACGATCGTGGCTGGGGGGCGCATTGTCGGGTTGTGGGAGTACGACCCGGACGGCGGGCGCCTGGCCTTGGGCCTCTTTGACCACGACGCGAAGTTCGACCCGATCGAAGTCGAGCGGCGAGCCGCCGGGGTCGCCGAGTTCCTGCGCGATTGCCTCGGCCACGGGCGGGCCATGGTCAACGAGACGGACGAGCACCTGCGCGGGCGCGCGGCGTTGGTGAGTCGGCTGGCCGCGGCTCACTGAGGCGCAGAAGCGACCCCTGGAAGACTGTTCCAGGGGTCGAGGGGCGGGAATCGACGGTTTCTCGGGTGATCTCTCCGGCGACGCCTGGATCCCCGACGTTGATGCAGACCTGGGGCGGTTCGCCCCAAGACGGCCATGATCAGCCCTGATAGTCGATTCTCGAGCGACCCCGCGACCCCCCGTTGGCCGATCCGTCCGGCGGACTCCCGGGGACCGGTCGAACATGGCTCCGAACCTGACGACGTTCGCGACTCGAGCGGTCGGGGAGGTGCCGACCCGAGCGGTGCCGACCCGAGCGGTGCCGACCCGAGCGGTGCGGGTCCCCGCCCCGGCGCTCCGGGGAGGCTCGGTCAGGGCACGGGGTCCGATCGAGCGGGGACAGCCGGCGAGTGCCCGGCCGCCGATGGGAGTCGGGGCTCAGATCGAGATTTTCCTTCGGACTCGGAGTTGGATCCCTGGCTCGATGCCAAGTCCACCTCGGAGCTGCTGATCCTGGCCTCCCTGGCCCTTGCCCCGGAGGAGATCCGACGCCGCATCGCCCGTCTGGAGGAGCTCATCAGCGGTCGATCGGCCTGACTCGAAGCTCCAAAGGCATGGCCGCCGGGAACTCGCGTCCCGGCGGGCTTTCTTCGTTGGTAACGACTCGATCGCGCTCTTCGTGTGAGCAACTGCGAGGTTTCAACAACAGCTTCCCACGGGCCAACACCTTTGGATCCGTGAGGTTAGTCTCGCACCTACTGGGCTCGACCATCGGCTGGCGCCGCGCTGTGCGCCCGTCTCTGACGGCGAGTTCATCTGTTCCCCAGCTCGGGATCGCGATGGGGATCAGCGGGAGGCAATTGTCGACGGTAAAGAGACTTGGCTGAAGAGATAGAACAAGTAGCACGCAGGGAACAACCGGTCGGTCACACGGAGCAGTTGTTTGTTCGTGCCCGCGACGGGGACGACGAAGCCTGGTCACAGTTGGTGGCTTACTTGCAGCCTTCCTTGATGCGACTGTTCCACGGCCGCATGCCGAATGAACTCCGCAGTCGGGTCGACACTCATGACCTGATCCAGATCGGTCTGGCGCGGGCTGCACAGAAGGCCGCCGCGTTCGAACCGCGCGCACCCGGCAGCGCACGGGCGTGGCTGCACGCGCTGCTTCGAAACGCGTTGACCGACATGACCCGAGAGCACACGGCCCAGCGGCGGGATGTGCGCCGCGAATGCCGCGGCGACGAGGTCTTTCCGGCCATTGCCGACGGCGAGAAGAGCGCGGATCCGGAGCAAGTCGTGGAGCGCGTAGAGGCCTGGGCCCGACTTCTGCTGCAGATCTCGGCCCTGAAGGATGCAGAGCGGGAAATCGTGATCCGCCACACCCTCGAGGAGCAGAGCTTCGCGGCGATCGCAATGGCTCTCGGAATCAGTGAATCGACTGTGAAGGACCGCTACGCCAGGTCCCTCGAACACCTTCAACGACTCAACCGTGGCCATTCAACGAGCTGAGCGAGAGCGGCATCTGGCGAGCTACCTGGACGCAGGCGATCGCGAGAGCGCCGCGAATGAGCTGCTGAACGTCGTCAGCGATGACGACCTCGAGGTGCAGCTTTCGATCGACCTGGAGCTGCGCAGGCTCGGGCTGGCCTTGCGCGGTTTTACCCAGCGTGCCGTCGACGAGACGACGATGCTGATCGCCGGGCAGCAGCAAGGGCCTGGAGCAGGCGGTGTCGAGGCGGAGCCGAGCGCGCCAACTGCGGACTCTCCGGACGGCCCACCCCAGACAACGGCCGACGCCGAGGATCTGGTCGCCGGGCGCTATCGGATTCTGAGCCGACTGGGGCGCACCCGCCAGGCGACGGTCCACTTGGCCCATGACACCCACCTGGGGGTCGACGTGGCGCTCAAGCGGGTGGAGGTCGACGACGACTCACGCGAGGCGTTGCAGCGCGAAGCCGCCGCACTGGCTCAGCTCGACCATCCGGGGGTCGTTCGCGTCTACGACGTCAACCTCGGCCCGCGGCCGTTCCTGACCATGGCGTTCCTACCGGGGCCGAACCTGGAGCGGGTGCTCGATCGACTGCGCGGCGCGCCCGTGACCGTCGGGCCCCTGGGCAACGGTGACGCCTCACTCGAAGTCCTGGTCGAGCGTCTGTCGTCACAGCGGGCGCGGCTCGAGTGCGCGGCGGAGATCGCCGAGGCCCTGGCCTACTGCCACGACCGTGGCGTGCTGCACCGCGACCTGAAGCCGGCCAACGTGGTCTTCGACGCCCAGGGTCGGCCCTGCTTGGTGGACCTGGGCCTGGCCCACAACACCGCCAGCCAGTTCGAGCAGCGCATGGGTCTCACCGGCGGACTGCACGGCACGCCGGCCTACTTGGCGCCGGAGCAACTGGGCCAGAAGCGCACCGGCGCGGATCCCTCCAGCGACCTGTACTCGCTCGCCACGTTGACCTACGAACTCGCGACCCTCGAGCGCCCGTTCGAGCGTCCGACCGTCGGCGAGATGCTGACGGCGATCGAGAAGGACGAGGTCCCATCGGTGCTGCGGGCCTCCCCCACTGCGCCGATCACCCTCGACCGCGTGCTGCGAGCCGCGCTCGCCAAGCGCCCGGAAGATCGCCACACCACCGTCCACGACCTGGCATCCGACCTGCGGGCGGTGCTTGACGGGCGGCCGGTGTCGATCGGCGCACCGGGCGCGGTCGAGTCGGCACGCCGGCTGTGGCGCGAGCACCGCCGCAAACTGCCGTGGTTCGCTGCTGCCGCCGGTGCGCTGTTCGTGACCCTCGCGATGCTCGTGCGGCGCGCAGAGGCGTCGGCGCTCGAGAGACGGGTCGACGTCGTGGCCTGGGAGCCGAGTCTGGAGTCCATGCGCGAATCGGCCTCCGAGCTGAACAGTCTTCAGGTGGCGACAACATCGATCGCGAACCCTTGGCTGGGTGATGGCGCCGTGCAGTCGGTCTTGGACTCGATCCGAAGCCGCGCACGAGAGCTGCGAACGGATGTGAATGCGATCTACTTGCCATCGGAGAAGAAGGGAATGAGCCTCGATCGCAAGGCTCGTTGGCTTCAACTCTTCCTCGATCTCGAGGACATTCTCTCTGACGAAGGGGTCTCGGAGCTGACACGTCAGGGTCCGCTTCCTTGGCTCGGCTCGCTGGTTTCGGATCATCGCGTGGAGATGGTGTCTCCCGCTCCATTCAGAGATCGAAGGCCCGAGCTGCCTTCGTGGTCGAGCAACGCCTTCGAGTACGTCGCGGTCGACCCCTACGACGCGGCCGTGCCGGCCTACTACCGGCTACGCAAATTCGAGAGTGACGCAGTGGACGCGCCACTGCTGGGCGAGATCGAGTTCCCTCACCGCGGCACCGGCAAGTCCAGAGACGGAATCGGGTTCAGGACGGTATCGGACGGCGAGTTCGAATGGACGGCATTTGAAGGGGGCGAGCGCACCCAATGGTTCAACTTGCGCTCGGACCCTCCCGATCTACGGCGGCTGTACTTCGGAGTGCCGTCCTTTCAGGTCACGGAGACGGTTACCGCGGGCCGCTACAAGCGCTATTGCGAGGAGTCAGGCAGGGAGGTGCCAGCCGACGTGGGGCGGGCTCCGAACGACGATCTTGAAGCCTTCGTCAGTTGGGACCAGGCCAATGACTTCGCGGCCTGGTACGGATGCCGACTTCCGAGTTCGGAAGAGCTAGAAATTGTCGGTGAGCGCGGACGAGAAGACCTGTTTCCATCGACGATCTGGGCCAACGGTGAATGGGTTTGCAACCTGCCTGCGGCTCCGGGTGCTATCGACATGGCTCAGTACTTCCTTTGGAGCAAGTTCAAGAAGGACGGAGTCGAATCAACCTCAGGAGGTCGATTGGGCGCTCTCCGGTCAGACTTCATCAAATGGGCTGATGTCGCCTGCATGGCGGGAGAATCTGTCGATGCAGCCCAGATCCCCGAACCACGCGTGGCCTACAGGGGACTGGCCGGGCAGACGTTCCGGCTGGCGCTGACGCGTGCCACGCGGGCGGAACTCGAGAGTTCGACGTTCCGCCGTTTCGAGTAGGCCGAGACCGATTGCACCCGCTCGCCCGGTATCGGGGAGTCGAATGAAGCGCGATCTGGGAATCAACTAACGACTGGGCCCAATGCTAGGGGAATCGTCCCGGCGACCGACGATTGTTTGCCGTTCGTGTCGGCGGCGGCCCCTACACCGAACCCGGTGCGGCCCGCTGGGCTGCGGAGCTCGCGACTTCGAGCGGGATTCCGTCCGCGGCTCTCATCACGTCGGGCCGATTGCGGCCCTTGGACGACTCCCCCACGCCATGAGCAAACTCCTTGTCCGCTGCCTCGCAGCCGATACCTCGGACCCTGCCAAGCTCACTGAACCCTTGATGCTCCAGGTAGGTTGCGCGATCGGGCCCTTCCTGAGTTCGATCGCCGATCCGAAGCAGGGCTACGGGCTGATCAAGAGCCTACTGACCGGTGTGATCGGCGCCGGCACGGTGACCGACGGCCAATCGTCGACGATCTACCGCGAGGAATTCGACTACGAGACCGGTCGGATCATCTGGGTCTGCTGTGACATGACGCCGATGAAGGTGACCAAGAACGCGGCCACGGTCACCGTGGTCGTCGAGGTCTGGACCGAGATCGAGCCGGTCTCCGCCAAGGCCTTGCAAGCGCGGGTGGAAGCGGGCGAGGTCGTCTACAGCTGACCCCGGGCCGACCAGCGAACGGGCCGCCGCGATGGAGGAGCGCGGCGGCCCGATCCGTTGGGCCTGATGGCCACAGCCCGTCGAGACTCAGCCCGAGTGGCGCAGGCGCGCCGCCCAGCCGCCATCCGCCGGGCCGTCGGTCAGATCGGGGAGCGACTCGAAGCTCTCCTCGAGCTGCCAGTCCTTGCGCTCGGAGAGGAAGCCCTTGACCTGACCCACGTTCTCGGAGGGCTCGAGGCTGCAGGTCGACCACACCAGGCGACCGCCGGGACGGACCCGCTCGGCCCCCTCGCGCAGGAGCCGCGCCTGGAGCTCGCGCAGATCGCGCATGGTCTTGGGGCCATAGCGCCAGCGCGCTTCCGGCCGCGCTGCGAGCACGCCGGTGTTCGAGCAGGGCGCGTCGATCAGCACCGCGTCGAAGCCGGACTCCCCCAACGACGAGGTGCCGTCCGTGAGGCACAGTTCGACGCGCTCGGTCAGTCCGAAGCGCGCGACGGTCGACGCCAGGCGCTCGAGCTTCGACTCATCCACGTCGCAGGCCACGACGTGCGCACCGGCCGCGGCCATCACGGCGGTCTTGCCCCCCGGTGCCGCGCAGAGGTCGAGGATGCGCTCGCCTTCGGCGGCTCCGACCAGGGCCGCGGCCCGGGCGGCGGTGGCCCCCTGGATCGTGATCGCTCCGCGCTGGAAGAGGTCGCTGGCGACGATCGCCCCCGTCGCCTCGGGCGCGAACAACAGCGAGTGGCCGCCCACCGCAAGGGGCTCGAGATCGTCCGTCTGCAGCTCGATCAGCACCGACTCGAGGTCCTCGTCGAGTACCTGCACCGACAGGGGCGGCTCACGCAGGGCGTCGGTGGCCAAGCGACGCATGGTCTCGTCGCCGAAGCGGTTGGCCCAGGCCTTGGCCAGGGAGGACGGGATCGACAGGGCGTCGGTCACCCACAGGAGCGGATTCGCGCCCTGGGGATCGCGCATGAACGGCTCGTCCAGGTGCCAGTTGGTCAGCGGGATGTCGCGGCGCGGATCGCCGCAGTGACCCTCGCGTCGGGCGCGAATGGCGCTGCGCAGCACCGCGTTCACGAAGCGGCCGCGGGCGATGTCGAGCACAGCGTTGGTGGCGTCGACCGTGGACGAGACGGCGGCGTGGTCGGGAACGCGGTCGAGGAAGAAGAGCTGAGCCAGGCCCAGGTGCAGGGCGGTCGCCACCTCCGGCTTGGGCTTGCGCTGGGCGAACTGGTCGACCAGGGCGCGCAGGGTGCCGAGGCGCCGGTAGGTGGTCGCCACCAGGTTGCGAAGCAGGGCCCGGTCGCGGTCCTCCAGCTCGTGCTGCGCGGCGATGCGATTCAGCTCGCGCAGGGGCGCGGTGCCGCCGTAGCGCATCACTTCCCAGGCCGCGAGTCGCACCTTGAAGCCGGGGTCGTCGTCGCGTCGGGTCACTCTTGCTCCTGGCCCAGGGGGACTTCGGGGTCGATCCGCGCGCCGCGCAGGAAGTCGGCGGCGAGCATCGGACGCTTGCCGGCCGGTTGCACCTCGAGCAGTTCCAGCGCACCGCGGCCGGCGTGGATCACTAGGCGCCCCTGGTCCAGGGCTGCGGGGTCGGGCGTGCCAGGGGCACCGCTCGAGCCCCCCACCACCGCCGCTCGCTTGACGCCGAGCACCCGACCGTCCGCCAGGGTCGTGCGGGCACCGGGGCGTGGATTCATGGCGCGCACGCGCCGCTCCAGGGCCGCGGCGTCGTCGCTCCAATCGAGCACCCCGGAGCGCTTGTCCAGCTTGCGACAGCGCGTGACCGCCTCGGGGTCCTGGGGCGTGAAGTGCGCGTCCCCGGCCGCGATCAGGTCCAGGGCCGCGATGGCCGCGTCCGCCCCGAGGTGCGCCAAGCGGTCGAAGAGCTCGCCCCCGGTGGTCTCGGGACCGATCGGGGTCTCGCGCGACAGCAGCACGTCGCCGGCGTCGAGACCGCGGACCATGCGTTGGACACTCACGCCCGTCACCGAGTCTCCGGCCAGAATCGCCGCTTGGACCGGGGCCGCGCCGCGCCAGCGCGGCAGCAGGGAGCCGTGCACGTTCAGGCAGGCGCGGGCGGGCATCGCGAGCAGCTCCTGGTCGAACAGCTCGCCGTAGCTCGCCACCAGGAAGACGTCGGCGTCCAGGGCGCGCAGGCGCGCGCGGAGTTCCATCTCGCGCGTCGACTCCGGCCGCAGCAGCTCGACTCCAGCGGCGTCGGTCAGGACCGCGACAGGCGAGCTCTGGGCGGCGCGCCCGCGGCCGGCGGGTCGATCGGGCGGCGTCACCACCGCCACGGGGCGGTGCTCACTGGACAAGAGCCGCTCGACGATCGGTGTCGCGAAGGGTGGCGAGCCGAAGAAGACGACGCGGATGGGAGCGGTCAAGACGCAGTGCCGAGCGGGACGGAGCCGCGGGGCCTAGAGGTGCTGCTCGACGAGCTCGACCAGCTTGTCGAAGGGCTGGACGCCGCGGGTCAGGCCGACTTCCTTGCCACCCTTGACGACCAGGAAGGTCGGGATGCTCATCACGCCGTACTCGGCCGGCGTCTTGGGGTTCTCGTCGATGTTGATCTTGACCACCCGCAGGCGATCGCCGAACTGCGCGGCGAGCCGATCGATGGGCTCGCTCATGGCCTTGCAGGGCTGGCACCACTCGGCCCAGAAATCGACCAGGACGGGAGTCTCGCTGTCGAGGACGGTCTCTTTCCACTGGGCGTCGGTGACGTCGGCTGCGTTGCTCATGGTGGGTACCGGTAGGGCTCTCGAAGGGTTCGGAGTCGGGTTCGGGCCGCAGAGTCTATCTGGCGGGCGGGGTCCACGGCGGGCCCCGGGACTCGAACCGGTCAGGGGAGTACGGCGATCTGGCAGGACTGGGACCGGACTCAGGGGGCGTCGGCGCCCTCGCCGGGCAGTTCGATCCCGGCAGCGGCCAGCTCGGCCTCGGCCGAGGCGGCGCGGGCCTCGTCGAGCTCCTCGAACTCGACCCCGGCCAGGAGGTCCTCGATCGGGGCCTCCAGGTCGTCGCGCATGCGAATGTCGATGTCCCCGGCCGTGCTCTCCTGGATCACGCTGGCCACGCCCAACTTGACCAGCTCGAGGATCGCGCAGAAGGACCCCACCAGGTGCTCGCGGGTGGCGGGCTCGTCGTAGCCCGACTCGACCATGCGCCGCAGCGAGAAGCCGCCGTCGGAACGCAGTCGATCGACCAAACGGTCGACGTAGAAGCGCATCGGGTGCGGGTCGCCGGCGATCCGGTGCGGGCTGTTGGCCAGGGTCTCACGCTGCAGGCGCGACCAGATCGCGAGCAGGTCGAAGACGGTGACCTCGCCCAGGTCGAGGGTCGGCTCCACGCGCGAGCGGGCCAGCTCGCCGGTCCAGCCGCGCGAGTGCAGCAGGTTGCGATCGACCCAACGCGCCTCGAGCAGCTCGGAGGACTGGCGGAAGCGGCGGTACTCGACCAGGCGCTGGATCAACTCGTCGCGCGGATCGAGCTCGGCCTCCAGGTCCAGCTCCTCCTTGGGCAGCAGCGAGCGCGACTTGATCGCCATCAACGTGGCGGCCATCACGACGAAGTCCCCGGCGGACTCGATGTCCACCTGCGAGAGGGCTCTCAGGTAGCCGAGGTAGTCCCCCACGATCGTGTGGATCTCGATCTCGTGGATCTCCACCTCCTGCTCGCGCACCAGATGCAGCAAGAGGTCCATGGGGCCCGAGAAGACGCGCTCGAGGCGCACCGTGTAGTCGTGACCCTGCTCGGCGCTGGCGGTGGCTGCCGCCGGCGTTGCAGCCGAGGCCGCGGTGTCCGCAGGGGTGGAATCGGCCGGAGAATCCGCGGCGGGAGCGGTGGCGGCAGACTCATCCGAACTGCCCGCATCGCCCGGATGCGCCGCTTCCGCAGCATTGCCAGCCTCTACCGCGTCGACGACCTCACCCTGGGCGACATCGTCCCTCACCGACGCTTCCGACGTCGACTCCGCTCCCCCGCTGGCCTCTGCCTCCGACGCCTCTTGCGTTCGAAGCTCGTCGTCCTCGGGCTTGTCGGTGCCCTCGAGCATCACCACAGCCCCCACAGCGTCACGAGTTCGTAGAGGAAAGACTCCACGAAATTGAGCGTGTTCCACAGCGCGACCTGGAACGGGCGCACGAACAGGATCAGGCCGAAGATCACGAGGATCCCATACTGCTCGATCGCTCCGTACAGGTGGCGCGCGTCGCGGGGCAGCAGCCAGGTCACCACCCGCGAGCCGTCGAGGGGGGGGATCGGAACCAGGTTGAAGACCGCCAGCAGGACGTTGAAACCGACGATCGCGGCCAACAGGTCCGGCAGCATCTTGCCCTCCCAGGCCCCCGACTTCAGGACCCCGTGGAGCGCGATCATCGTCAGGAAGGCCAACAGCAGGTTGGAGGCCGGGCCGGCGATGGCGACGATCGCGTTGTCCCGCAGGGGGTTCTTGAAGTTCGCCGGATTGACCGGGACCGGCTTCGCGCCACCGAAGATCCAACCCATGGTCGCGATCATCACGGCCGGCAGCAGGATCGTGTTGACCAGGTCGATGTGAGCGATCGGGTTCAGGGTCAGGCGACCCATGCGCTTGGCGGTGTCGTCGCCCAAGGCGTGGGCGGTCCAGGCGTGGGCGGCCTCGTGGAAGGCCAGGGACAGCACCAGCGCCGCGATCACCACGACCAGTCCGGCCGGGTAGTCGCGCAGCCTCTGGGAGATGAACGCGACCGGCCCCAGGGGGTCGAGGGCGCCGGCGAGATGGATGGAGAGGGTTGCCACGTTGAGGGTCTGGGCGCCGAACCTGGGCCGGGCGCGTGAGCAGGTTAGCGCGCGGGCGACGGCGGTCCCACGACCCCCGTCGATGGGACCGGCGAGTCGCCCCGAGTCTTTGGCACGGGTGGTCGTCGAGCGAGAGCCCCGCAGCCCGTAAATTGCCCGGCGCCAGGCCGCACGAGGACGCTTGCGAGGAACGACCACCATGCACGAGGCCCGTCAGCAGGAGCCCGGATCCAACCATCCCGACCACGGGTCGCGGGCGGCAGCGGATCTGTTGGCCCACGCCGCCGAGGTGATCCGTACCGAGGCCGAGGCCATCACGCGGCTCACCGATCGCCTCGGCTCCGACTTCGTCCAAGCCGTGCACTTGATCCTGGGCTGCAAGGGGATGGTCGTGGTGACGGGCATGGGCAAGGCCGGCCTGGTTGGCGCCAAGCTCTCCGCCACCATGGCCTCGACCGGCACGCCCAGCTTGACCCTGCACCCGGGCGAGGCCCTGCACGGTGACCTGGGGCGAATCCGCGCCGACGACGTCGTCGTGGCCCTGTCGAACTCGGGCGAGACGGCGGAGATCAAGGCCCTGATCCCGGCGGCGCGGCGCATCGGCGCCAACCTGGTGGCGATCACCGAGAGCCGCGAGTCGACCTTGGGGCAGCGCTCGGACTGTGTGCTCGAGTTGGGCCCGGTGGGGGAGGCCTGCCCCTTGGGGCTGGCGCCCACGGCCAGCACCTCGGCGATGATGGCCATCGGCGACGCCCTGGCGATGGTGGTGGCCAAGGCGCGTGGCTTCAGCCGCGAGGATTACGCCCGCTTCCACCCGGCCGGGGCCCTGGGCCGCAAGCTGCTGCGCGTGGCGGAAGTCATGCGCTCGGGGGATCAACTTCCACTCATCAAGGAGTCGGCGACCCTGTCCGAGGCGCTCGAGCTGGCGAGTCAAGTCCCTGGCCGCCACCCGGGGGCCACTTTGGTGGTTGGAGATGAGGGACAAATGGTCGGCATCTTCACTGATGGGGACCTCAGGCGCTTGCTCTTGGCCGCTGGAGGGCCTCCGGGAGCGGAGCCCATTGCAGCCCATATGGGTCGCAACCCCAAGTCGGTCCACCCCGACCAGCTGGTGGAAGAAGCTATGCACTTGATCCACGAATACAAGGTCGACCAGCTTCCGGTGCTCGACGACGACCGTCGCCCGGTCGGCCTCCTGGACGTCCAGGACGTGCTCGACCTGCGCCTCTGACCTGTCGAGCCCTTCCCTTGACCGCCACGGATCCCGAACTGGAACCCGAGTTGCGACGCACCCTGGCCGGGGTGCGGCTCGCAGTCTTCGACGTGGACGGAACCCTGACCGATGGCTCCGTGGTCTACGGCGATGGGACCGAGCTGCAGTCCTTCTCGGTGCGAGACGGCCAGGGCCTGGTGTGGCTGCGTCAAGCGGGGATCGAGCTGGCCTGGATCAGTGGTAGGGGCTGTGCGGCCACCGAGCGACGGGCCGCGGAGCTCGGCGTGACGCACGTGCACCTGCGTCGGGGGGGCAAGGCCGAGGTCCTGGCACAGGTTCAGCGTCGCGCGGGCGTCGGCCCCGAGGCGACCCTGGCCATGGGGGACGACCTGCCCGACCTGGCGCTCTTCGCGGGGGCCGCCGTGCGGGCCTGCCCGGTGGACGCCGCGCCCGAGTTGATCGAGCGAGCCAACCTGCCCTGCAGCCTGCCCGGTGGTCGCGGAGCCGCGCGGGAGGTCTGCGAGGCTCTCCTGAAGGCCCGCGGCGAGTGGCCGGCCATCGTCGGACGGTACACCCGGTGATCCGTCGAACGATCGCCTTCCTGCTGCTGTTCGGCGGGGGCCTGCTGGCCCTCAGGCAGTTCTTCGGGGTCGAGCTCGTGGCTGATTGGTCCAAACCCCAGCGCTCGTTCCCCGAGCGCGGCCGCAGCGGCGCCGTGGTCACAGGAGAGGAGTTCGGCGCTGCCAGGCTGCTGCTCAGCGGGGCCACGGTGTTCAGCAGCTACGTGCCGCTCGGCGGCCGCGGCGTCCCGCTCTACCGGCTCGTGGCCCAGGACTCGGAGACCAGCGACGACGGCTCGGTGGTGCTCGAGGACCTGGTGCTCGAACTGTTCGACGAAGACGACGGGGAGCTGACGGTCCTGCTGACGGCGGCGCGGGGTCGCACGCGGTTGGAATCCGACGACGGTGGCGTCGAGCCGAGCCTCTCGAACCAGATCTCCTTCGAGGACGTGGAGGTCAAGCTGGTGCGGGGATCGCGGTTGGTGCCGCTGGTGATGACCTCCGACCACCTGGTGGGAGACCTCGAACGGAGCCGCTTCACGACGACTACGCGGGCCCTGGTGAAGGGCAGCGGGCTCGACGCCGAGGGCTCGGCCCTCGACCTGGACCTGAGCACTGGGCGAATCGAGTTCGCGAGCGACGCGCGCTGCACCGTCGTGGCCGGTCCCAACGGTCGCGGGCGGCTGGTCAGCTCGGGTCCGATGTTGATCGAGCGCTTCGACCCGAGCGACGAGACTCGGCTCAAGGTCGTTGCCCAGCGGCGCGCCCTGTTGGTGGTGGAGGGTGACGACGCCTTGTCCTTGGACGCGCGCCGGATCGAGATCGTCGGCCACGCCGACACGACCGAGGGCACCGCGGATGCGGACGCGGACACCGAAGAGGACGAGGCCCTGGTCTTCGAGTCCCTCTTCGCCGAGGGCGAGAGCACCCTGCGAATGGATGGCCACCGCTTCCAGGGCCAGCGGGTGGACTTCCAGATGTCCCCCGATGGTCGGCTGGGGTCGGCGCGCCTGACCGGCGGACCCGAGGCCCACCTGGCGCTCGAGCCGCCGACCGAGGGTGCCGGGCCAGCCGGTGAGCCGGAGATCCTGCGGGTCTGGGGCGAGAGTTCCATGGACCTGACCCTCTCGCCCGATGTCTCCGTCACGGTGGCCGGGCCGGCGCAGCTCGATTGGCGCGACACGGAGCTGTGGGCTGCCGGCGGCCTCGCCGGAAGGCCGGCCACCGACGACCTTCCGGCCAGCTTCCGGGCCTGGTCGGGGGTCGAGGTGCACTTCGCCGGCTGGACCCTGAAGACCCTGGAACTCGACGGCAAGATCGACGCCGAGCGACTGGAGGTCACGACCCTGGGCGAGAGTGAGGTCACCGGCGTCACGCGCGAGGGCGAGGAGTTGAAGCTGATCGCCTACGAGAGCCTGACCTTCGAGGCCCGCGAGGATCGCTGGACCGTGCCCTCGGCCGGCCGCATCGCCCTGAGCCTGCTCTCCGACCCGCCGGTCGCTGCCAGCGCCGACCACCTGACCGGCTTCGACCCCGAGACCCTCGACTTCGTCGCCGACGGCAGCGTGGAGTTGATCACTCGGGGCGACTTGCTGCGGGGCGAGAAGGTCGTGGCCAAGGGCATCGACGACATCACGATCAGCTCCGGCGGCGAGCAACGGGTGGTCTACGTCTCCGACCGCGGGGAGGTGCTTGCCCATCAGATCACGCGCGTCCCAGGGCGCATCCTGGCCGAAGGCGACGTGGACGCCGAGCTCACCCTCGATGACCTCACCGGTCGCGTCCTGGCCGGGCGCGTGGAGATCCTGGGCGACTTCGACCGCGACACGACCGTCCAGAGCTTGGGGCGGACCGAGTTGAACGCCGCCGGTGCGGTGAGCGCGAGCTTGGACCAGAGCGGCTCGCACTTCGACCTGTCGGGCGACGCCCTGAGGATCCTGCGGGTGCCGGTGGGGGAACCCGACTTGGTCATGACCGAGCTGCGGGTCACCGGGTCGGTCGAGGCGATCACGCGCGGCGCCTACGGCGACTACGAACTGCACTCGGACCAGCTCGACGGCTTGCTCTACGCCCGCGACGGCGAGGCCCTCGAGGAAGGCGTGGGCCAGGACTCGCAGGGTGAGTTGGTGGCCGAGGGTCACGTGCACCTGGAGAGCCTGGGCACTCCCGAGCTGACCGCGCAGGGCGGACGCCTGGTGCTGCTCGAAGGCGGCGTCGGCACCCTCGACCCTGGCGAGGACGGCATCGTCCTGGCCGAGGGGCGCCTGCCAGGCACAGGTCGCCCCTTTGCACTCGAGGCCCTGGCCTTGCAGTTCGCCCCCGATGGATTGATCGCCGACCGGCCGAATCTCGTGCTGGACATGCCCGACGCCGGCCTCGAGCCGTCGCCCCTCGACGGGCTCAAGGCCACCGCCGCGCGCTTGGTCGCGCGACCGGAGAAGTTGTCCTTCAAGGGCAACGTGACCTTCGTCGGGCGCATGCCGAGCGGATCCACCTGGACCCTGCGTGCGAACGAGGCCGACTTCATCGGCGATCCATCCAGCGACCCGTCCAAGCCGCGCCTGGCGCGGATGGTGGCCGATGGCGCGGTGCGACTGGCGTTCTCGGATGGACCCACTGCCGAGGGTGATCGCTTGACCGCCCGCACCTGGTCCGGCGTGATTCACCTCTTGGGCCGGCCGGCAATCATCCAACAACCTGGCGGCCTCCGCTCGGAAGCCGAGTGGTTCAAGATCGACGCGCGTGAGTACTTGATCGAGTCCGGTCCGGGAGGCACCGGGTGGGCGGACGGCATCGGCGGGAAGCAGAGGCCACAGCGGTGATCGCCCACCACCAGGCCAGAGGCCGTGGCGCAGCACCGCGGTCGGGTCGGCTCGTGGCCCTAGCGGCGACGCTCGCCGCCACAACGGGGACGTCCGCCTTCGCCCGAGGCCCCGTCCAGCAGGATCCGGCCGTGGTCGGTCTCCCGCCGATCACCTACGACTACACGCGCAACCTGCTCGACGGCGATGCGCGGTTGGTGGTCATGCAATCGCCCGTCTTTCGCTACGACGATCGCGAGGTCCACGCCACCTGGGCCATCGCCTGGCTCGACCGGGATGGGGGCGAGTTGTGGAACCCGCAACAGCCAGGCGACCTGAGGGTCGGCGCCCCGGCTGCGGTGGAGCAGGGGCAGGAGGGCCCGGTGGCCCAGACTAGCTTCGGCGACATGCTGAAGCGGCCGGAGTTGTCCTCCGTACGCGAGCTCTACCTGGAGGGGCCGGTCGAGTTCTACCAGGGGGGCCAGCGAGTGGCTTCGGCCGGCGCCCTGTACGTGGACCGCATCGATGGCCACGGCTGGGTTTCAGAGGGCCGGATCCATGTGCGTGAAAAGATCGGCGGCAGCCGCTTCGTGTTCAAGGTTCGCGCGGACTGGCTGCGGATCAGCTCGGACGGTTCCCTGCGGTCCGACAACGCGCAGATCACCACCTGCGAGCACGAGGTCCCGCACTACTACCTGCGCACCGACGAGCTGCGGATGGCGCCCACCGGCGATCCGGAGTACCCCTGGCGCGTGAGCCTCAAGGGCAACCGCCTGCGGATCGCGGACCGCTTGACCCTGCCCCTGCCGCCGATCAACTACGTGGCGGACGAGGACGGCGAGCCGGCATTGCGGAACCTGACGGTGGGGGACTCGGCGCGCTACGGTCCGACGGTAGGTGTGGGCTACGCAAGGGACCTGCGTGAGTTCGGCCGCGGCGTGAACCGTTGGTTGTCTGGTGATCCCGACAACTTCCGGGCCAAGTTCAGGGTCGATGCTTCCTACCTGGGCTCGCGCGGCCTGCTGCTCGACCTGGGCCTGCGCCTGCAGTCCGAGGGCCACTACCGCATCGACACCAACTTCGGGATCATCCCCGACGGCGCCGAGGACCGCGGGTTGGTGCGGGTCGACGAGGCCGATCGCGAGACCCTGCGGACCTGGTTCCGAACCCGCGGCCGATTCAACATCGATCCCGGCGAGTGGATCGACGTGGTCGTCTCCAAGCAGAGCGATCCGGGGGTCCAGGCCGAGTTCTTCGAGAAGGACTATCTGCAGTTCGAACAACGCGAGACCTACGTCCACTGGCGTAAGGCCTGGGGCGCCAACTACGCCAGCGCGAGCGCTTCGGTCCTGGTCGACAATTGGCGCACGGACGTGGAGGAGTTGCCCGAGGCGCTGTACGCCCGCCAGCGCACGACCATCGGTCACGTGGCCGCCGCGCCCCTGGTCTGGAGTTCCCAGGCCAGCTCGGGCTGGTACCGGCGACTCGAGGGCGACCCCGAGTACGAGGTCGGATTCACCGACGGGTTCGGCGAGAAGGAGACGGCGCGGGTCGCCATGACCCACCGTTTCGAGCTTCCGATCCCGGTCGCGCAGGGGGCGGCCCGGCTGATTCCCTACGCCGACATCCAAGGCGCGGCCTGGACCGACGCGGCCGACGACGGCGATGCGCCCTCGCGCAGCGCCCTGATCGTCGGCGCCAAGCTGACGTCCAACCTCTGGAAGCGTAGCCGTCAGGGTGGGCTCGCCGAGTTCGCGCCGACGATCGGCGTCAGCCGCGACGTCGCGGTGGCCGACGGGGGCGGGTCGCTGATCCCGATCGATGAGCTCGAGCAGCCGATCGAGGGCACCTTCCTTGACGTTGGACTGCGGGCGCGGCTCGAAGCGGCTCGATTTCCCTTCAACCTCGACGCTGAGGTGCGATCGCGGCGAGTGTTCGACTCACCCGACGTCGAGGGCCCGAGTTGGCAGTCCGTCGACGTCTTGGCGGGCATGACGACCAAGCTCGGTCCGGTGCCCGTGGCCGTGATCCACGACGGACGCTACGACCTCGCGTCGAGCTTGACCGAGTACTCGCGCACCAGGCTCAAGTTCAGCCCGATCGAGCTGCTCGACATCGAGGCTGGCTTCACCATGGCCCGCGATGATCCGCCGAGCAACCAGAAGGTCTTCGAGGCGGCGACCTTTGGCGCCCTCTACCGCTTCACCCCGAAGTGGGAGTTCGAAGCCCGCCAGACCCTCGAGTTGCAGGGCTCGAAGTCCCTGAGCGCGCGCGGGACGATCCGCCGCTACGGCCACGACATGGTGGTCGAGTTCTTCGTCTACAAGCGCTCCGGCGAGGGCGGGACCTCCTTCGGCATCAGCCTCTCCCCGGCGATCACTGCCAGACGCCGCCCGCCCGTCCTGTTGCCCTCGGGCGAATTCGCCGACTGACCTGGCGCCCCCCCAGCCGGATAGCATGTGACCGCCGTGCTCGCGTTCATCCAGAACATCAACCCGACCGAGCTGCTCTTGATCGCCGTGGTCGCGGTCCTGATCTTCGGGCGCCGCCTGCCCGAGGTCGCCGGCCAAGTCGCCGGGCGAGTCCAGCAGGCCCGGCGTGCCTTCAACGACCTCAAACGCGAGACCGGCATCGACGAGGAGATGCGTAGGGCGCGGCGTAACTTCGAGTCCGCCATCCACGACGCCAAGTTCTCCGCGGAACGAGACCCCGCCGCACCGCGTATCCAGCCCCCCAGCTCCGGCGGCGCCGTGGGCCGAAGCGCCGCATCGGGAACTCGAGGCGACCTGCCCGGGGGCCTCGAAGACCCCGCCGGCCGAGGCATTGAGCGCGGCATCCTCGATCCCAACGGCCCCCAAGGGGGCACGACCGTGATCGATCCCCGGGACATGGACAACCGGGGCCGCGCGAACGATCGCGTTGGCGACAAGCTCGAGGAGCCGGCAGTCCCGCCCCCCGGTGGCCCCGACGACGGCCCGCACGGGGGCTCGGAGGATTCCTCCAGCGAGGAGTCCGGCGACGACGGCGACCTCGCGAGCCGTCCCTAGCCTCCCGGCTCGGGAACTCGGCCTGGCCTCCGGGGCTCGGCCTCCTGGCTTCCTGAACACCCGGGGCCTCATGGCGCCTCCCCGGCGCTTCATGGCGAGGGGCTTCGCGAGGTAGGTCCTGGTCTCGGCTTCCTCCTCTGCCTTCGCCTCTGTCCTCGGAGCCTCTGTCCTCGGAGCCTCTGTCCTCGGAGCCTCTGTCCTCGGACTCGCCAACACCCCTGTCGTCGGCCACCACCGCCCCCACCCGCCCGGGTGGGCCCAGCGATTTGGACGGTTCGATGGGCCCCCGGTTACACCCCAGACCGGATCTTCTTGCCGGCGGGGGTCCCGGGGTCGCCCCTCGTCTCGAGAAATGGACAGAGCTTCCTTCAGGGGCCTGGGGGCGACGACCGAAGGGACCGGAGTCCCCTGTACCCAAGGGGGCGTCCCCGTGAAGCAGACTCAGCGCCTCGACTACGAGCGATTGGCGGACAGTATCCGCGACCGTCAGATCATTGACGGCGAGACCATTCGTCACACGCTCCACGAAGCCCTGTCGACCGGTGCTCTGTTCACCGAGTTGCTCGTGCGACAGGGGCTGCTCTCGGACTGGGAGCTGTGCCGCATCGCCTCGGAGGTCTTCAACCTGGCGTTCGTGCCGGTCGACCTCTACGAGCCCAACGAGGAGCTGATCGGGCTGTTCGACTCGGAGTACCTGCGCCAGTACTGCCTGGTACCTCTGGACCGATTCGGCGACCTGGTCACGATCGCCATGCCGGCGATGGTTCCCTCCGAGATCCTTCAGGAGCTCGAGGACCGCCACAAGGTCAAGATCCTCGGCCTGGTCGGCTCGGTCGGCAGCAACCAGTCGTGGCTCGAGCGCCACCTCCCCGCGGCGTCGCTGGCGGACCTCTCCAGCGAGTTCGGCGACGTGGCCGAGGGTGGTGAGTGGGGCGGGATCTTCGACGCCGGCGACGCAGCGGTGCAAGAAGACCTCTGACCCCTCCGCGCGCGGAAGCCCCGACGAAGGTCGAGGCTCCCGGCACGGGCGTTTCGCCGCTCCCACCGACCGTCGAGGCCGTCAGATGTCGAGGTTCGTCGCTTCGAGTGCGTGGCGCTCGATGTACTCGCGCCGCGGCTCGACCCCGGTGCTCATCAGGATCGTGAAGATCTCGTCGGCCTTGATGTCGTCTTCGAGTCGCACCTGGTAGAGGCGCCGACGCGTCGGGTCCATCGTCGACTCCCAGAGCTGGTCGGGGTTCATCTCACCCAGACCCTTGTAGCGCTGGATGTCAACCTCGCCCTGGGCACCCTCGCGCACGGCCTGCGCCAGGCTCAGGAGATCGGGAACCTGCTGCTCGGCCTTGTTGCCGCTGATCAGCCAGTCTCCGCCGCCGCGGAACTTCAATCCGTGGTCCTCGAGCCGCTTGAGTACGGCGGCCAGCTCGCTGTACCCGATCAGGTTGTGCGTGGCGACGTGAGCGTCGGCCCGGTCGATCTTGCTCTCGGGTCCGCGGTAGACCTTGAGCTCGCCATCGGTGAGACCCTTGCGCAGCTCCATGAAGTTGCGCAGCTCCTGACCGTTTTCGAAGAAGTGGTCGACGCCTTCGACCGAAGCCCAATGCTCGGGGACCTGCACACCGTCCCAACTAGCGATGATCTGGCGCACGTTGACCCCGGCCCAGATGGGCAGCAGTCGATCGCAGAGGTCCTCGACCTTGCGCAGGTCGTCGGCCACTTCCCGCAGCTCGGGGCCCGAGAAGGTCCGACCGGCGACCCGGTCCTCGATCACCGTCGAACCCAGGCCGTACTCGACCAGCAGCCGTCGCAGCTCCGAGTCCGTCGCCAAGTAACGCTCGTTCTTCTTGTGCGTCACCTTGTACAGCGGCGGCTGCGCGATGTAGAGGCGACCGTTGTCGATCAGCTCGCGCATGTGGCGGAAGAAGAACGTCAACAGCAGGGTGCGGATGTGGGAGCCGTCCACGTCCGCGTCCGTCATGATGATCGTCTTGCCGTAGCGCAGCTTCTCGAGGTCGAACTCGTCCGCGATGCCACAACCGAGGGCCGAGATGATGATCTGGATCTCGGAGTGGGCCAGCATCTTGTCCGGCGTGGCCTTCTCGACGTTCAGGATCTTGCCCTTCAGCGGCAGGATCGCCTGGAAGCGCCGATCGCGACCTTCCTTCGCGGAACCACCGGCCGAATCACCCTCGACCAGGTAGATCTCGGTCGCTTCCTTGTCGGTGCTCTGACAGTCGGCCAACTTGCCGGGCATGTTGCCGCTGGCCAAGGCCGTCTTGCGCCTGACCAGGTCTCGCGCCCGCTTGGCCGCTTCGCGCGCCTGCATGGCGCGCTGGGCCTTCTGCAGGATCGACTTGGCCTGCTGCGGATGCTCTTCGAGGTACGTGCCCAGGGCTTCGGACACGACGGATTGCACGATGCCCTGGGCATCGCGGTTGCCGAGCTTGTCCTTGGTCTGACCCTCGAACTGCGGATCGCTGATGTAGAGCGAGACCACCGCCGAGAGTCCCTCACGGAAGTCGTCGCCGGAGGGCACCTTGTCATCCTTGAACAGCTTCGAGTTCTTGCCGTAGGTGTTCAGGGTGCTCGTCAGACCCGCGCGGAAACCGGCCAAGTGGGTTCCGCCGCCGTGGGTGTTGATGTTGTTGACGAAGGTCGAGACCGACTCCTGGTAGCCGTCGCTGTACTGCAGCGCGACTTCGACGAAGTAGGTGTTCCCACCGGAGTCAGGGACCTCGACCTCACGGCTGAAGTGCACCACGTCGGCTGTGATAGCCGTGCGGTTCTTGTTCAGGTGCTCGACGAAGGCGACCAGACCCTGGGGGAAGTTGTACTCCTCCTCCTGGGAGGTCCGCTCGTCGCGCAGGAACAGGGCGATGCCGCGGGATCCCATCAGGTAGCCGGTCTCGCGCATGCGCCGCGCGATCCGGTCCCATTCGAATTCGACCGTGGTGAAGATCGTCGCGTCGGGCTTGAAGCGGATCACCGTGCCGGTCTTGTCGGACTCACCGATGACTTCGAGCTGTCCCTGTCGCTTGCCGCGCTGGAAGCGCATGCCGAAGACCTTGCCCTTCTGGTGGACTTCGACCTCGAGCCACTCGGATAGGGCGTTGACGCAGGAGACGCCGACGCCGTGCAGGCCGCCGGAGACCTTGTAGGCACCACTGTCGAACTTGCCGCCAGCGTGCAGCTTGGTCAGCACCAGCTCGACCGCCGAGATGCCCTCCTTCTCGTGGATGTCCGTGGGGATGCCCCGCCCATCGTCGGAAACTCGGATCGAACCGTCGACCTCGATGGTCACGTCGCAACGGGTGGCAAAGCCCGCCAGGGCCTCGTCGATGGAGTTGTCGACGACCTCCCAGATCAGGTGGTGAACCCCGCGCACATCGGTGTCACCGATGTACATGGCCGGACGCACTCGAACTGCCTCGAGCCCCTCGAGAACGGTGATTGCGGAGGCGCCGTATTCGGTCGGTTGCTTGGACTCGCTCATGGTTGGGTGCGCCTGGGCGCGGGCGGACGGGGGTCAGTCGGAATAGACCCAGTCGACCGAGGCTCAGCGAGAGACAGTGCTGTCAGGCTGAGCGTCGACGACGCAGCGGGCAGGCTCGATGCAGTCGGTGTCGGTACAGGCGGTCCCGATCGGCTCGGGATCCACCGCGTTCAGGTTCCGGCTTGGTGCTTGAAGACCAGGCGCTTCACGCGCTCGTCGCCGAGGACCTCGTTGAGGCGTTTGCGCAACCCCTCGCCGTGGAAGGCGACGAGCTCGTGGTAGTGGCTGGCAGAGGAGACGTCGATGGAAAGCTCGCCCTGTCGGAAGCGGACGGGACGGGCGACCGCAGCCAGCGAGACGCCCGCCACTTCGTTCCAGGCGTCGAAGACGGGATCGGTCCGCTTGGGTCGATCGAGGCCGGCGGCGTGGGTGATCTCACCCAGGAGCTCACCGAAGCTCGTGGGCTCGGAGCCACCCCGTCCAGGCCTTCCGTTCGTCAAGTCAGGCTCCGTAGTGATCGAGGTGCCGGTAGCGACACGCTGCGGTCGGTCAGGCTGCGGACGGATCGCCCTGTCGCAACCGTCAGGCGTCGGCCGTGATCGGCATCACGATGTAGATGTAGTTCTCGCCCAGGGTGAACTTGCCGGGGCTGGTCCGGTCGTTGAACTCCAGGCGCACGAGGTCGGTTTCGCAGTTGCGCAGACCGTCGAGCAGGAAGTCGGGGTTGAAAGCGATCTCCGCCTCCTCGCCCTTGTAGTCGATGTCGAGCTGAGACTCGGCCTTGCCGCTGGTCGAAGACCGTCCTCGGATCGACATGGTCTTCTCGGCGACGGTGAGCTTCACGGCGCGAGCGTCGGCGGTGGTCACGTTGGAGACCAGCTTCAGCTTCTTGGCCATGAGGTCCGCATCCGCTTCGACGGTCTTGCTCGTCTCGGCGGGGATCACCGCGGCGTAGCGGGGGAATTCACCATCGATGACTCGCGCGAAGATCTCTGCCGCGCGGGTCTTGAGGCCGACCTGGTTGTCCGAGAACTGCAGCGAGATCTGCTCGAGGGTGTCGTCGATCACCCGACACATGGCCTGCATGGCCTTGGTGGGGACGATCGCCCGCCTGGGCGCACCGGTGTCGTCGATGGGCGTCGAGGCCACGGCCAGTCGGCGACCGTCGGTGGCGACCATGCGCAGGACCTGGTCCTCGACCAGGGTCAGGATCCCGTGCATGGCGTAGCGTCCCTGCTCCTTCGCGGCGGCGAAGGAGGTGCGGCTGACCAACTTGGCGAAGTTGCCGCCCTGGATCGACAGGGCGCCGGTGCTCTCGAAGCGCACGAGGGCGGCGGTCGGGAACTCGTCCGGGTCCGTCGTGGACAGGGTGCAGGTGTCGGCACCACCGACGATGGTCAGGTGCTCACCGTCGGTGCTCAGCTCGACGGTGTCGCTAGCCAGATCGCGCACGAAGTCGGCAGTCACTCGTCCTGGCACGAGGGCGGTGCCTGTCTCGGCGACTTTCACATCGTCGAGGCGGTAGCGCATCGACACCTCCAAGTCCGTGCCGACGAGCTCGAGAGCATCGTCCGTCGCGGCGAGGTAGATGTTCTCGATGGCCGGGCGCGTGCTCTTGGTCGGCACGATGCTCTGCACGAGCGCGAGGCCTTCGCGCAGGCGTTCTCGGTCACAGAGGACTTTCATCGCTTCGTCGTCTCGGGGCTGATGCGGTTGTTGTCGAGCGCAAGGCGTTCGACGGTGGTGTGTCGCTCTCTCGGACTGCTTCCTCGCGCGGGGCCCGGCCCATCGGAGCCGGGGCCCCGACGCGCGCAGGGGTGCTCGGAGGCAGTTGTATTCTTCTTCGTCTTAATAAGGGACGACTCGAATCGGGGAGAGAGTGCAGGGTCGTGCTTGTAACCACTGTTTCTCGAGAGACTTGGATCGGTCGCAGGCGCCTTGGTAACAGCCGGCGGGCTGTTCAGTCGCGTGGACGAAGTGTGGAGATCCGGGGTAGTTCTCAAGGCCGCTTCGTGCGGCTGGCGGAGTTTGGTGGACGGCAGTGGAGAGATCGTCGATCGGTCAACGGCTTGCGCGCAGCCCGTGAGCGGCTTGTGAGTCGGTTGTCAGGGTCTTCTCCCGGACTTGTTCACATCCAGTGTCGGGCGGTGGCGCGTGGATCGGTTGCGCGTTCGGCAGTGGGGACTCGACGTTGAGCGCAGGTTGGACCGGAGCCGCGCCTCGGTTGGGGGGTCTGCGTTGCTCGGGCTCGACCTGTCTGACGGGGGGACGGGCGTACCGCGTGGGAGGTCCCCTGAATTAACGTCGGCCCATCATAGCGGCTCGCAGGGGGCTCCGGCAGGCCCGGGAGGCAGCCAATCGAGGCCTTGTTCGGGCCTGTCGGCGCGCGGCCGATGGCGAGCCTCGAAGGGCCCGCGTAAGGCTTGGTCAGGGCTGATCGAGATCGAACCCCGTTGCCGCGGCGGGGAACGGCGGGGACGGCGTACCACAGCCGTCCCCGTGCGCTCGCACCGTGGGTGGGCTCGGTCAGGGAGAGCCCAGAGAGAGTCAGGCAGATTGACTGTCGCAGCTCGCCTGGAAGCGAGTGGGACCCGAGCTGAGGCGAGGCAGGGCGGGCGAGAGGCAGGGGCCAGTGGATGACTGCGGCGACATCCTGTTGGCGGCTCCCAGGGGCCGCGTGGGGGGAGCCTGGAGCCGTCCAGGGGCCTCAGCCGCCCCGAGGGCCGACCTTGGCGACCGCCGGGATCTCCAAGGCCAGAGCAGGCTCTCGATCAGCCAACGGGCTCAACGGGACGCGGGCGAGTCGAGCTGACGCTGCAGCTCGCGGACGGACGACAGGCACTCGGCGTCGGTCTTCGACAGGCGTGTGATCTTCTGGATCGCGTAGAGCACCGTGGAGTGGTCGCGACCGCCGAAGTATCCGCCGATCTCCTCGAGGGACAGGCGCGTCACGCGCCGCGCGAGGTACATGCCGACCTGCCGTGCGTAGGCGATGGCCGCCGTCCGCTTGCGGGACTGGATGTCCGACAGGCGCATGCTGAAGTGCTGGGTGACGACCCGCAGCACGTCCTCCATGTTCGGGGCACTCGGCCGCGCGTCGAAGACTTCGCTGAGGCACTCGCGCGCCAACTCTTCGCTGACGGGTCGCTGGGCCAGGGCGGCGTAGCCGAGAACCTTGGTGACGGCGCCCTCGAGCTCGCGGATGTTGGTGTCGATGTGCTCGGCCAACAGACGTGCGACCTCTTCCGGGAGTTCGTGCCCGCGCTCGCGGCTCTTGCGCTTGAGGATCGCCATGCGTGTCTCGTAGCAGGGCGGCTCCATCTCGGTGACGAGGCCCCACTTGAAGCGCGAGACCAGGCGGCCCTGCAAGGTCGGGATGTCCTTCGGCGGACTGTCCGACGAGAGCACGATCTGCTTGCCGGCGTTGTAGAGCGTGTTGAAGGTGTGGAAGAACTCCTCCTGGGTTCGCTCCTTGTTCGCGAGCAGGTGGATGTCGTCCACGACCAGCACGTCGACGTTGCGGTACTTGTTGCGGAACTCGTGCAGGTCGCCGTTCTCGAGCGCGCTGATGAAGTGATTCACGAACGTCTCGCAGGAGAGGTACAGGATCCGGACGTCCGGATTCCGCTCCAGGAGCGCGTGGCACAGGGACTGCATCAGGTGGGTCTTGCCCAGACCCACGTTGCCGTGCATGAAGAACGGGTTGTACTGCTGACCCGGCGACTCGGAGACGCCCACCGCGGCGGCGTGTGCGAAGCGGTTGCACGGCCCGACCACGAACGCGTCGAAGCGGTAGCCGGGGTTCAGACCGACGTCGCTGGCGGAGAGCAGACCGCGATGCCGGCGCGGCGCCGGGGTCATTTCGAACGACGCGCGCGTGTGGGTCTGACCGGTCGACGGTCGGTCGGGCTGCTCGGGCCCATCGGTCCGCCGCGGCGATGCGGCCCCGCGCTGTCGGCTCTGCGTCGATGCCGCGCGGATCCCGTCGATGGGGGTCTCGGGCGAGGGCGGGAGGACGGCCGCAGCGCCGCTGGCGTGTGCTGGCGGCGCCGGGCCGTCACCCGTCGGGGGCATGGCACGTCGGGGAGTGATGGTCAACTCGGCATCGACCTCGAAGATGACCTCGCGCGACGAGCCCACGACCTCACTCACCGCACGTTCGAGCACGTCGGTGTAGAAGTTGGCGATGAAATAGCGGGTGAAGCCGTTCTGCACGGCAACCGTGGCCGTCTTCGCATCGAGGCCACGCAATTCGGCGCGACGGAACCACGTGTCGAACTGCTCCCGTTGGATGAACGTTTGGAGCACGCCTTGGATGTCGGCCCAGATCGCGTCGAGGTGCTGAGCGGGGACTTGCCCGCCATCGTGGTCGTGTGCGCCGTGGGGATCACCGCCGGGAAGCCCTTCGATCGAGAGCTCGCCTGCAGCTTCGGCGCGGAGCGCGGGACCGTCCACGCTCGCCGCGCCCGTCTCTTGGTGGAGGGGGCGCGGTCGGTCGTTCTGAGGAACGCGAGCGTGCGGCTCGAATGAGTTGGCTTGGTGCAT